>NZ_CP174283.1:5025000-9316597 GCF_045343905.1 Streptomyces sp. AHU1
AAAATGCCCCCGTAACTTCGGGAGAAGGGGGGCCACGTCCGGTGATGAGTCTTGCACTCTGAGCTGGGGGTGGCCGCAGAGACCAGCGAGAAGCGACTGTTTACTAAAAACACAGGTCCGTGCGAAGCCGTAAGGCGATGTATACGGACTGACGCCTGCCCGGTGCTGGAACGTTAAGGGGACCGGTTAGTCAAGATTCGTCTTGGCGAAGCTGAGAACTTAAGCGCCAGTAAACGGCGGTGGTAACTATAACCATCCTAAGGTAGCGAAATTCCTTGTCGGGTAAGTTCCGACCTGCACGAATGGCGTAACGACTTCTCGACTGTCTCAACCATAGGCCCGGTGAAATTGCACTACGAGTAAAGATGCTCGTTTCGCGCAGCAGGACGGAAAGACCCCGGGACCTTTACTACAGTTTGATATTGGTGTTCGGTTCGGCTTGTGTAGGATAGCTGGGAGACTGTGAAAGCCGCACGCCAGTGTGGTGGGAGTCGTCGTTGAAATACCAGTCTGGTCGTGCTGGATGTCTAACCTGGGTCCGTGATCCGGATCAGGGACAGTGTCTGATGGGTAGTTTAACTGGGGCGGTTGCCTCCTAAAGAGTAACGGAGGCGCCCAAAGGTTCCCTCAGCCTGGTTGGCAATCAGGTGTTGAGTGTAAGTGCACAAGGGAGCTTGACTGTGAGACCGACGGGTCGAGCAGGGACGAAAGTCGGGACTAGTGATCCGGCGGTGGCTTGTGGAAGCGCCGTCGCTCAACGGATAAAAGGTACCCCGGGGATAACAGGCTGATCTTCCCCAAGAGTCCATATCGACGGGATGGTTTGGCACCTCGATGTCGGCTCGTCGCATCCTGGGGCTGGAGTCGGTCCCAAGGGTTGGGCTGTTCGCCCATTAAAGCGGTACGCGAGCTGGGTTTAGAACGTCGTGAGACAGTTCGGTCCCTATCCGCTGTGCGCGTAGGAATATTGAGAAGGGCTGTCCCTAGTACGAGAGGACCGGGACGGACGAACCTCTGGTGTGCCAGTTGTCCTGCCAAGGGCATGGCTGGTTGGCTACGTTCGGGAGGGATAACCGCTGAAAGCATCTAAGCGGGAAGCCTGCTTCAAGATGAGTATTCCCACCCCCTCGAGGGGTTAAGGCTCCCAGTAGACGACTGGGTTGATAGGCCAGATCTGGAAGCCCGGTAACGGGTGGAGGTGACTGGTACTAATAGGCCGAGGGCTTGTCCTCAGTTGCTCGCGTCCACTGTGTTGGTTCTGAAACCACGAACAACCGTCGTAGCCGTATGGCCCCGGCTCCGGTTGACAGTTTCATAGAGTTTCGGTGGTCATAGCGTGAGGGAAACGCCCGGTTACATTCCGAACCCGGAAGCTAAGCCTCACAGCGCCGATGGTACTGCAGGGGGGACCCTGTGGGAGAGTAGGACGCCGCCGAACAAATTGTGAAGAAAACCCCCGTGCCGGGGATACCGGTACGGGGGTTTTCTGCGTTTAGGGTCTTTGGTATGCGCTACGACCTGATTATTTTCGACAACGACGGCGTCCTCGTGGACAGCGAGCCGATCTCCAACACCTTGCTGGCCGCCTATCTCACCGAACTGGGACACCCCACCTCGTACGAGGACTCCCTTCGTGACTACATGGGCTCCGCGATGCACCGCATCCACGACCTCGTCCTGGAGCGCACCGGCCGGCGGCTGCCGGACGACTTCGACGACGTGTTCCACGCGCGGGTCTTCGCCGCCTTCGAACGGGAGTTGAAGCCCGTTCCCGGTGCCGGCCAGGTGCTGGAGAAGCTGGCCGCGGACGGCGTGCCGTACTGCGTGGCCTCCTCCGGTAGCCATGAGCGGATCCGGGTCGGGCACCGGACGACCGGGCTCGACCGGTGGTTCGACGCGGGGCGGGTCTTCAGCTCGCAGGACGTCGGGCGGGGCAAGCCGGCACCCGATCTGTTCCTCCACGCCGCCGAGCGCATGGGCGTACGGCCGGAGAAGTGCGCCGTCGTCGAGGACAGTCCCCTGGGCGTCCAGGCGGCCAACGCGGCCGGGATGGACGTGTACGGGTTCACCGCCATGACACCGGCGGACCGGCTCACCGGTGCCACCCAACTCTTCTCCGACATGGGGGAGTTGGCTGACCTGCTGGTATGACGGCACCCATCGGCGGGCGCTGACATTTGTCATGCGGAGACCCGGACGATCGTTTCTGTCGGCGGGTGGGGTCCGACCGCGAAGCTGAGTACATCGAAACGGGACGTGCACAGCGACGACGGAGGGACCCGATCATGAGCATCACCGCCACCGAGATCAGCACCGGAGAGATCGCCCGCGCCGACCGGGCGGAAACGGCCACCGCTCAGGAGACCGCCGCCTCCAAGCCGAGCTTCCTGCCGCTGATCCTGGACGTGGCGGTGCCCGTCGGGTCGTACTACCTGCTCAAGAACGGGTTCGGGATGAGCACGATGGCGGCCCTCGGCTGGAGCAGCGTCGTGCCGGCCGTGCGCACGGTGTGGGGCGTGGTCAAGGAGCGCAAGTTCAACGCCCTCGCCGCGCTGATCCTGTTCGTGAACGTGGTCGGTCTCGCGCTCAGTCTGGTCGCCGGTGACCCCCGGCTGATGCTGGCGAAGGACAGCGGGGTCAGCAGCACGATCGGGATCGGCATCCTGGTGTCCGTGAAGCTCGGGCGGCCGATGATGACGCAGGGGATGAAGCCCTTCCTCGTGAAGGGCGACACGGCGCGGGCCGCGGCCTGGGACCGGCTGGCTGCGGGCTCGGAGGCGTTCCGGAAGGCCGAGCGGACGTTCTCGCTGGTCTGGGGCACGGTCCTGCTCGGTGAGTGCGTCGCGAAGGTCGTGGGCGCCTACACGCTGCCGATCGACACCATGGTCTGGCTCGGCACGGTCGTCACCGTCGCCTCGATGGCCCTCGCCTTCTTCCTCAGCGGGCGCTTCGCCGTCGTCCCGATGGAGAAGATGCTGGAGCAGGAGCTCGCCGCCGGGTCCGGGACGCACAGCTGGACCGCCCCGCCGGGCGGACCCGGACGGGTCCGCCGCGAAGACCTCGACCGTCTCTCCCCATCCCCACCCCCGAAGAGCTGAGCAAAATTCATCTTCGGCTTGATCTACCCACTGGTAAGCCGGGGCCCTACGCTCGCCGCCATGACAGATGTGCTGCGGCGCGGTAGGGCCTCTTTGGCGTTCAGCTTCTTCGCTCAGGGTGCCGCCTTCGCGCTGCTCGTGACGCGTATCCCGGCCATCCAGGACCGTTACGGGATCTCCGACGCGCTCCTGCCGGTGTTCCTGGCGGCCGTCCCGGTCCTCGCCGGGCTGGGCAGCGTCACCACCGAGCATCTCGTCAAGCGCATACGCCCCAGCCGGATCCTGCGGTGGTCGCAGCCGGTCGTGCTGCTGGCCCTGCTCGGCGTCGGCGCCGGTGACCAGCTCGTCGAGGTGGCCGTCGCCCTCGGCGCCTTCGGCCTCGCGGTCGGCGGGCTCGACGCCTCGATGAACATGCTCGGGGTGAGTCTCCAGCGGTCGTACGGGCGCAGCATCATGCTCGGTTTCCACGCCGCGTACAGCCTGGGCGGGATCGTGGGCGCCTCGCTCGCGTGGGCCGGGGCGCACTGGCACCTGTCGCTCTTCGTGTCGTACCTGCCGGTCGTGCTGGTGCTGCTGCCGCTGTGCCTGGTGGGCAGCCGTTGGTACGTCGACGGGGGCGCGGACGCGGACGGCGGGGCGGTGGAGGCCGGCGCCGGCGCGGGGCCGCTCGTCTTCAAGCTGCTGCTGCCGCTGTGCCTGGTGATGACGTTCGCCTACATCGGGGACTCGACGGTCTCCAACTGGAGCGCGAAGTACCTCAAGGACGTGCTGGGCAGCTCGGAGCAGACGGCGACCGTTCCGTACAACGTCTACATGGTGATGACGCTGGTGGGGCGGGCCGTCGGGGACTTCGGCGTGCGGCGGTTCGGGGCCGTGGCGGTGGTGCGGCTGGGTGCGGTGGTCGCCGCCCTCGGGTTCGGTGTGGTCGCGGTCGCGCCGGGGGCCGGGGTGGGCATGCTGGGCTTCACGCTGCTGGGGCTCGGGCTGTGCGTGATCGTGCCGCAGACCTTCGCGGCCGCGGGAAGGCTCTTCCCGGGGGCGTCGGACACGGCGATCGCGCGGCTGAACATCTTCAACTACGTCGGGTTCCTGATCGGGTCCCCGTTGGTGGGCGCGCTGGGCGACGCGTGGAACTACCGCGGGGCCATGCTCGTACCGATGGTGCTCGTCCTCGCGACCTTGGGGTACGCCCGCTCGTTCGAACCTCAACCGGACCGATACGGTGACGTGCATGAGCGGCCGCGCACAGCTGATGTGGGACGAGGCAGTAACGGGGTATGACTTCGGTCCGGACCATCCGATGGATCCGGTCCGGCTCCGGCTGACCCGGGGACTCGTCGACGCCTTCGGGCTCGACCGTGATGTCGCCGTCGTCGCGGCGAAGCCCGCCGGGGACTCGACCCTGCGGCTGGTGCACCGGGAGGACTACGTGGCGGCGGTCAAGGCCGCGTCCGCCGATCCCCGGTCGGCCGACCAGGCGTACGGCCTGGGTACCGAGGACGATCCGGCGTTCGCCGGGATGCACGAGGTGTCCGCGATGATCGCCGGACAGTCGGTGGGGGCGGCGGAGGCGGTGTGGCGGGGGGAGGCGCTGCACGCGGTGAACTTCGCCGGCGGGCTGCACCACGCGATGCCCGGCAGCGCTTCCGGCTTCTGCGTCTACAACGACGCGGCCCTCGCCATCGCCCGGCTGCTGGAGCTGGGCGCCGAGCGGGTCGCGTACATCGATGTCGACGTGCACCACGGTGACGGTGTCCAGGCGGCCTTCTGGGAGGATCCGCGGGTCCTGACGATCTCGCTGCACGAGCATCCGCGGACGCTGTTCCCGCAGACCGGGTGGCCCGAGGAGACCGGGGCGGGCGGCGCGGAGGGCTCGGCCGTCAACGTGGCGTTGCCGGCGGGGACCGGGGACGCGGGCTGGCTGCGGGCGTTCCACTCCGTGGTGCCCGAGCTGATCGCCGACTTCCGGCCGCAGGTGCTGGTCACCCAGCACGGCGCGGACACCCACTTCGAGGACCCGCTCGCGCACCTCGCCGTCTCGCTCGACGCGCAGCGGGCGGTGCAGGTCGCCTGTCACGACCTGGCGCACACGTACGCCGACGGGCGCTGGGTCGCGCTGGGGGGCGGCGGATACGCGGTGGTGGAGGTGGTGCCGCGCTCGTGGACGCACCTCGTGGCCGTGGCGGCGGGCCGTCCCGTCGAGCCCGAGACGGTGATCCCGGAGAGCTGGCGGCAGGAGGTCTTCGCCCGTACGCGGCAGTTGGCGCCGATGCGGATGACGGACGGACGGTGGCCGGTGCCCTGGAAGGACTGGGAGGCGGGGTACGACCCGGCGGACCGCCTCGACCAGGCGATCGTGGCCACCCGCAAGGCCGTGTTCCCGCTGCGGGGGATGCTCCCTTAGACCTCGCGCGGGCCGCTCGGCCGTCGTCCCGCCGCCGGTACCGCCGACGCCGTCACCACTTGTCACCGCTGTCACGGCTGTCACCGCTGTCGTCGGTGGCAGGACCGCTGTCGTCGCTCTCGTCGGTGTCGTCGGTGACAGGCGGACCGCTAGGCCAACTGTGGGGCATAGCGCGCATTCCGCGCATCCGGTACCGGCGGATGCGCGAGCATCGCCGATGTGTTGAGCACCGGAGCTTTGCGTGCACATCTGCTGGCCGCCCGGCTGGCCGGGCCCGTGGCCACCTCGCGCGAGGAGAGCCTGCGCAGCTACCGGCTCTTCGCCGCCCGCGACCCCCGTCTGCTGCTCGGACTCGACCCCGAATGGACGTGGGGCCAGCGGGATCTGATCGGGTTGATGGCCGACAAATGCGGAGTCTCGGCTGATCCGTCACACACTTCGGGGCATGATGTGATCGACCCGGAGCGGACCCTGTCGGCCCTCGACGCCTTCGCGGAACGGCTCGCCGAAGCGGCCCGCCGTCGTCACCCCGTGCTCCTCGGTACCGGTCACCCGCACCGGCTGATCGATTTCTACGCCGCGCTCGCGGACGCCCTGTCGGCGGCTGGATGTACCGTCCTCACCCCCGCGCAGGGTAGCTCTATCGACATAACGACCCGGTTCGGTCTACGCACGTACAACATCGACTACGTACAAGGTGTCGCGCTGGTGCGCGAACCGGAGGCGGGAGCCGCCGGTCGCACGACCGGCGCACACACCCATTCACCCCTCCCGGTCCGGACCGTCCTGGCGGCCGCGGCGGAGGGGGGAGGGCCCCTCCCGGAGCTGGTCATCGGAGACCACGGATGGGTCTGCGGTGCAGGTCAGCTGGGGTTCGATGCCATCGGGCTGGCCGATACGGACGACCCCGCGCTGTTCGTCGGGGAGGCGGAGGGGCGTGTGGCCGTCGCCGTTCCGCTGGATGACGCTGTGCGGTCTGATTACTACCGTCCGCTTACTCGCTATGTACTCGATCGGGCGTGTCTGTCACAGTAGGCGGCCGATGGCATCCCCTCTTCCCCACTCGCATCACCCGCCCCTACATTGGGGAGTGAGTGCGCAACGACGAAGAGTCACCGGAAGGGGAAGCCGGTGGCCGTCGAGTGCGGAAGGTTCAGGTGTGACATGGCTGCAGGCGACAGGCCTCTGAACGAGGTTCAGTTCCTTACCGTGGCGGAAGTCGCCTCGGTGATGCGGGTGTCGAAGATGACCGTGTACCGCTTGGTGCACAGCGGTCATCTGCCGGCGATCCGGGTGGGGAGGTCCTTCCGGGTGCCGGAGCAAGCGGTTCACGAGTACCTCCGTGAGAGCTATGTGGGGGTGGAGACCGCCTGACGGCGTTCCGGGAGACCGTTCGTGATCTCCCGGAAACACCTCGATTACGACCTTGGCCCTCGGGCGGGTAGGCTGGCCCCTCATAGGTCGTGTGGGCCCATGCAGCCCAGCACCGAGTAAAGAGAAGTGAGCGAGGGTAGTCGTGGGCTCTGTTATCAAGAAGCGGCGCAAGCGGATGGCGAAGAAGAAGCACCGCAAGCTGCTCAAGCGCACTCGCGTTCAGCGTCGCAACAAGAAGTAAGCGGCGCCGCGGAAACGCGTACTGTGGCCTCTCACCGGCTGGTGGGGGGCCACAGGCGTACCCGGCCGCGAAAGGGCCGCTCCAGGAGCGGCGGAGGGCCGGGACGGGGCCCGCCGGGCCGGCGGGCCGGCCGGAATCCGACGGGGGGCCTGACCGAGGTGTCCTCGCGGCCGCCGAGAACCGTCGGTACGACAATGGCAGAGAAGGAGCGCCCCGAAAGACCGCTCGGCCGTCGAACGTGTTCGGCCATGTGTGCCGCGTACGCCTGTGGGCCGAATGGCTGGGTCTGGTCGTATGTCCATGACTGTCGTCACTTCGTGCATCGGGCGGTCATCACAGCGCAACATCGACCCGCTAAGTTGGCCGCACACGGGGAACTCGGCAGTACGAGCGGAGCTACGTCCAGTTCAGGAAGGAAGGCGCTGATCTTGGGGAAGGTCGTGCTCGTGACCGGGGTGGCCCGGCAGCTGGGAGGCCGGTTCGTACGACGGATCCAGCGTGACCCCCAGGTGGACCGGGTGATCGCCGTGGACGCGGTGCCGCCCGAGCACCACATCGGCGGCGCCGACTTCGTGCAGGCCGACATCCGGCAGCCCACCGTCGCCCGGGTGCTCGCCGAGTACTCCGTCGACACGGTCGTCCACATGGACGTGACGGGCACGGCGCTGGGCTCCGGCAGCCGGACCACGGTCAAGGAGACCAACGTCATCGGCACCATGCAGTTGCTCGGTGCCTGCCAGAAGTCCCCGACGGTCAAGCGACTCGTCGTGAAGTCCAGTACGAACGTCTACGGCTCGGCGCCGCGCGATCCCGCCGTCTTCACCGAGACCACCGCGCCCAAGTCGCTGCCCAGCGGCGGCTTCGCGAAGGACACGACCGAGGTCGAGGGATATGTGCGCGGCTTCGCGCGCCGCCGGCCCGATGTCGCCGTGTGCGTGCTGCGGTTCGCCAACATCCTCGGCCCGAGCGCGGATTCGCCGCTCGCCTCGTACTTCTCGCTGCCGGTGCTGCCGACGGTGTTCGGTTACGACCCCCGGCTCCAGTTCGTCCACGAGAGGGACGTCATCGAGGTCCTGCGGCTCGCCTCGCACGAGCCGCGGCGGGGCACGCTCAACAGCGGCACGTTCAACATCGCCGGTGACGGTGTCCTGCTGCTCTCGCAGTGCGCGCGGCGCCTGGGCCGGCCCACGGTCCCGCTGCTGCTGCCGGCCCTCAGCTGGGCCGGTACGGCCGTGCGTACCCTGGGAGTGACGGACTTCTCGCCGGAGCAGCTGCGGCTGCTCACGCACGGCAGGGTGGTCGCGACGGTCCAGATGCGCGAGACCCTGGGCTACGAGCCGAAGTACACGACGGCGGAGACCTTTGCGGACTTCGCCCGGAGCAGGGGCCCCGGACTCCTGCCCCCCGAGGCCCTCGCGGGGGCCGTGGACAGGATCGCCGCACTGCCCGTTCTGGGCGGCGGTCACCCCCCGACGCAGAGCGCCAACTGAGGAGCGCATCAACGATGGCGGACGCCAAGGTCATTCCGTTCGACGACGACCGCTCGCGCGGGGCCGCTGTGCAGCGCCCGGCGAGGCGCCGGGCCGCGGGGAGCCGGCGCAAGGGTGAGCCCGTGGCCGTCCGCGAGGTCCAGCCCGCGCCCGGCCGGGTCCTCCCGCAGGATGATGTCCCCGTGACGCAGGAGGAACAGCCGGCCCCGGAGGCCCGGCCGGGCGGTACGAGCCTGGAGCGGCGCATCGCGGGAGGCCTGTCCTTCCTGCGGCGCAGGCTCACCGGCGACTACGAGATCGACGAGTTCGGGTACGACCAGGAGCTGACCGACCAGGTCCTGATGTCGCTGATCCGGCCGGTGTACGAGAAGTACTTCCGCGTCGAGGTGAAGGGCGTCGAGAACATCCCGTCCGACGGCGGTGCCCTGATCGTCGCCAACCACTCGGGCACCCTTCCGCTGGACGGCCTGATGATGCAGGTCGCCGTCCACGACAACCACCCCGCGAACCGGCATCTGCGCCTGCTCGCCGCCGACCTGGTGTTCATGCTGCCGGTCGTCAACGAGCTGGCCCGCAAGGCCGGGCACACCCTGGCCTGCGCCGAGGACGCCGAGCGGCTGCTGGAGCGCGGTGAACTGGTCGGGGTGATGCCGGAGGGCTTCAAGGGCATCGGCAAGCCGTTCAGCGAGCGCTACAAGCTCCAGCGGTTCGGCCGGGGCGGCTTCGTCTCGACGGCGCTGCGCGCGGGCACCCCGATCATTCCGTGCTCGATCGTGGGGGCGGAGGAGATCTACCCGATGATCGGCAACGCGAAGACCCTCGCGCGGCTGCTGGGCTTCCCGTACTTCCCGATCACCCCGACCTTCCCGTGGCTGGGCCCGCTCGGCGCGATCCCGCTGCCGACCAAGTGGACGATCCAGTTCGGCGAGCCGATCCGCACGGACGGCTATCCGCCGGAGGCGGCCGACGACCCGATGTTGATGTTCAACCTGACCGACCAGGTCAGGGAGCAGATCCAGCACACCCTGTACAAGCTGCTGGTGCAGCGCAGGTCCGTTTTCTTCTGATCATGCAGTTACGATTCTGTTGATCATGTCCTGATATGCCGATACGCGGATGGGGCGCCCTCCTCGAGGAGGGCGCCCCATCCGCGTATCGCGGTGGCCCGGTCAGTCGCTGTTCTGCGTGTCGATGCCGAGGCCCGGCAGGAGGCCGGGGAGCAGGGGCGGCAGGGTGACGTCGGGCTCGCTCGTCGTACCGCCCTTGCTGCTGGCGCTGGACGACGGGGTGGAGCTGCTGTCGTCCTTCGGCGGGTCGAGCAGACCGCCGGTGCCGCCGCCGAGCAGCCCCTCGGCGCTGCTGCTCGAACTGGACGGCTCGGGCTTGCCGCTGCTGTGGCCCGCGCTCGCGGAGCCGCTGCTGGCACTGGGCGTCGGAGTGTCCGCACCGGGGGAGCCGGCGGTCTCCTCGCTCTTGCCCCGGTGACGGCCGGTGCCCTCGGGGGCGGGCGTCCTGGGCAGCAGCGAGCGCAGCGGGTCGACCTCTTCGTCTATGGCCTCGAAGACCGACGAGACCTGGTCACTGACGTCACCGAGTTGCACGGGAAGCCGGTCACGCAGTGCGCCCCAGGCCTCGCGATGAGACTGGGAGAAGGCCGAGAGGGTCTGGATGGGACCGAGCGAGCCGTCCCGTTCGTACGCCTCGTGCAGCAGCCGGTGGCCCTCGGAGGCGTCGTGCTGCATGCCGGACAGGGCGCGGCGGATCTCGCCCATGGACTCGTGGTCGAGGTGTCCCGAGCGGCCCCGCTCCATCAGCCGACGGGCTTCGTTCAGGCGGGTCGAGGCCTGGTCGAGGTAGAGCTCGCCCCGGTCGTTGTCGCCGTCGGCCAGCCCCAGCTTGATGTCCTCCATGCCCCGTTTGAGCCCGTAGAGCGAGTCACCGGGCAGGGCGTCGGAACTCGCGGCGGCCACGCCGCCGAAGGCCCCGGCGGCCACACCGACGGTGAGCCCGCCCGCGGCGAGCCCCTTGGACAGCCGGGACCGGGGCCGCAGCTTCCCCAGCCCGGTCGCCCGGTGCGAGCCCTTGGCCCGATGGGACCGCTGCTCGGGCAGGGCGCGGTCCGGACCCTCGCCTCCGGCGGCGGTGCCTTCCTGCAGCATGGCCTCCATCGCGGCGACGAGCTGGGCTCGCTGCACGATCTTGACCTCGGGGTCCAGCTCCGGTACGGGCAGCTCGCCGAGACCGGTGGCGAGGGCCAACAGCAGCCCTTGCTCGGTCTGTTCCGCAGCAGCCCGGGACGGTGGCGACCCATCGGGCTGCTCGGCCGCCGTGCCCTGGTCGATCTCCTCCAGGGCCTGGGCGAAGGCGTTCGCCCGCCGGTGTGCCGATACGTTCGCGATCACTGGCGGCACCTCCTCTCGTCATGACGGTCGACTCCCCAGGGGGTCCTGAGGGTTGCGCCCCCTGACCGCACCCACACGATCGGGTGATCGGCGTCGGCCAAGGGGTGACCACAGGGAGCCTGTATCCCGCACAACGAGCGTCACGGCACCTTGGTTACGGACGACAGACATACGGCCCGTGAAGTCAACAGACTTTTACAGAAGGTGAGTTGGGCATCGCCGAGCGGGTGGGGTCCCGGTGGCCGGAAGCGGGCTCAGCGGACGTCGTCGGGCAGGAGCCGGGCCAGCGTACGGACGGCCCGGTACTGGAGGGTCTTGATGGCGCCCTCGTTCTTGCCCATCACCCGGGCGGTCTCGGCGACCGAGAGCCCCTGGAGGAAGCGGAGCGTCACGCACTCCTGCTGCTGGGGGTTGAGCCGGCGCACCGCGTCGAGCAGCGCGGCGTTCGACAGGGACTCCAGGACGGAGTCCTCGGGGGAGCGCTCGACCTCGTTGGCGTCGAGCATCTCGCCGGTGGTCACTTCCAGCCGGAAGCGGCTGGACTTGAAATGGTCGGCCACCAGGTTCCGGGCGATGGTCACGAGCCAGGCGCCGAAGTCGCGCCCCTGCCAGGTGAAGGTGCCGATCCGGCGCAGCGCCCGCAGAAAGGTCTCGCTGGTGAGGTCCTCGGCGGTCGCCTTGCCCCCCACCCGGTAGTAGATGTAGCGGTAGACGGTGTCGCTGTACTGGTCGTAGAGCCGTCCGAAGGCGTCGGCCTCGCCGGCCTGGGCGCGCTCCACGAGATCCATCATCCGGGCGCTGTCACTGTCCGCGGCCGGACGGCGTGCGGTGGTGGCCGAGCCTGAGCGGCCCCGCCTGCCGACCGCCGCGTTGCCGTCGGCCAGGGCGTAGCAGGGTCCGACGGGCGCGGGGAGGGCGAAGGCGGGGACGGCGTACGCGGTGGGGACGAAGCCGCGTAGACGGTCCAGGACCGTTGCGCGCAGCGTAGCCAGGCCCGAGGCGTCAACCCCGACGTGTGAGTACACGGGACTCCCAGAGGCAGAGCTTCCATCACGTGCAGTGCGGGACCTTTCACCCGTCGTAGCGACGGAGGGGTACCGGTTTGCGTCTGAGGAGAATAACGCTTCGTACAGGCAGCACTACACCCAGTTGCTAAAATCATCGATTGCGACGCTTTTGGCACGGATCGGTGCGCGTTCAAGTGCTGGCCGGTGACCGCTTGTTGATCGGAACGGTTCACGTTCCGTCTGAGTACAGAGCGTGTTGTGCCCGCCTGCGGAGGGCGTGACTGAGTCGCCCATGGCATGGGTAGGACGATGTGATTGCCTGCACGGCGGGCGCCCCCGTCCCAGCTCCGGACAGGTTTTCGCCCCTTCCGCCCCCACCCGTCTCAACCTGGGACTCCGCCCCCGGACCCGGCTCCTCAAACGCCGGAGGGGCTGAAATTTCCCGGCCGGGCTGAAACGTGCCTGCGGGACAGACATGGCGCCAGCCGCGAAGCACCCGCACCCGGCGACGCGCGGGAGGGGCCGTGCCGGTACATCGAATGCCCGCAGGCCGGACGGATCGGAACCCACCCGCACTTCGAAACCCCGGGGGGATCCGTTCGGATGCGGGCGGATGTACCGGCACGGCCCCGACCCACCCACCGGCACCGAACCCGGAAACGCCTCCGGCGAGGCTCAGCGGCGGCGCCGGTGCAGTGCGATCGCGGCCGCCGTGCCGCCGGCCACCGCGCCGACCCCGGCCGCGGCGGGAATCCCGACCTTCGCGGCCTTGCGCGCGGTGCGGTAGTCCCGCAGCCGCCACTCGAAGTCCCGCGCGTGCTTGCGCAGCTTCGAGTCCGGGTTGATCGCGTACGGATGCCCGACCAGCGAGAGCATCGGAATGTCGTTGTGCGAGTCGCTGTACGCCGCGCAGCGCGACAGGTCCAGGCTCTCCGCGGACGCCAGCGCCCGTACGGCCTCCGCCTTCGCCGGCCCGTGCAGCGGCTCGCCGACCAGTTTCCCGGTGTAGATCCCGTCCACCGACTCCGCGACCGTCCCCAGCGCACCCGTCAGGCCGAGCCGCCGCGCGATCACCGTGGCGATCTCCACCGGCGCCGCCGTGACGAGCCACACCTTCTGCCCGGCGTCCAGGTGCGCCTGGGCGAGCGCGCGGGTCCCGGGCCAGATCCGCTCGGCCATGTACTCGTCGTAGATCTCCTCGCCGATCGACATCAGCTCGGAGACCCGGTGGCCCTTCACGATCGACAGCGCGGAGTCACGCGCTTCCTGCATGTGCTCGGGGTCCTCGACGCCGGCCAGCCGGAACCACGCCTGCTGCCAGGCGAACTTCGCGAGGTCGCGGGTCTCGAAGAACTTCCGCTTGTACAGCCCGCGTCCGAAGTGGAAGAGGGCAGCACCTTGCATCACGGTGTTGTCGAGGTCGAAGAACGCGGCGGCCCTGTCGTCGCCGAGCACCGGGAAGTCGGGTTCCTCCACGGCGTCCGGTGGCGCCAGTTCTTCCAGTTCCTGCAGTTCCTGCGAGGTCTTGCGCGCTGCCTCCGCCGAGGCCTCGCCTGCCAACACGCTCCGCGCGGTCGCGGAGCGCCTACGGGGAGTGAGCCATCCGAGAGCGGCCATGTCGTGAGCATAGCCAGTCCGTTCGGCGCTTCCGGAGTCGACAGGATTCGGCGCTGTGAACTCTCCGCGGCCATGCCGTTAAACGACGAGTGCCCGAGCGTGCCCGCCGGGGCGTCCGGGGCGGGGGAATGGCGCGAGAATGGCGTGCATGAGCCCCATGTTCCGGCGCAGCGACCGCCGTACGGAGAGCAAGGCGCCCGCGGAGCACCTGGTCACGCTGATCAGGAAGCCCGGGTGTCATCTGTGTGATGACGCACAGGAAGTGATCGAGAAGGTGTGTGCCGACCTCGGGGTCCCCTGGGAGGGGAAGGACATCACCGAGGACGAGGAGCTGCACCGCCAGTACTGGGAGCAGATCCCGGTGGTGCTGGTGGACGGCGCCCAGCACACCTTCTGGCGCGTGAACGAGGAACGCCTGCGCAAAGCGCTCGCGGGGTGAGCCCGTGCCCGGCGGGGCCGTGGGTACTCGCGATGTATCCCGACTTGTGACCTGACGGACCAGTCCAGGGGGTCCGGAAAGTCGCCTAGGATCGACGGCGATTGGTCTCGGGGGCGGGAAACGGTGAGGAGAGTGTGCGTTTTTGCCCCCTTCAGATGCGCAGCGGAGTCGTCCGAGCGCCGGTCGCGAGCGGGCGTGTCGGGCCCGCGTGACCCCTGTCACGTTGGCCGGGCAAATCGGACATCATCTTTGTGCACGCGTTCACAAAGACATAGCCTGCACCGGACGGGGCGGTCTGGGGACATGTGACCGCCTGCAGCCCCGCTCTACCCGCAGGAGCACCGTGGCAACTGGCCGAACTCACCGACCGGCGACCCGCAGCCGAGGAATTCCCGAGGCCACCGTCGCCCGGCTTCCGCTGTACCTCCGTGCCCTGACCGCACTGTCGGAGCGCTCGGTGCCCACCGTCTCCTCCGAGGAGCTCGCGGCCGCCGCGGGGGTCAACTCCGCGAAGCTGCGCAAGGACTTCTCCTACCTCGGTTCCTACGGGACCCGTGGGGTGGGCTACGACGTCGAGTATCTCGTGTACCAGATCTCCCGCGAACTGGGCCTGACCCAGGACTGGCCGGTCGTGATCGTCGGTATCGGAAACCTCGGCGCGGCACTGGCCAACTACGGGGGGTTCGCCTCCCGTGGATTCCGTGTGGCGGCGCTCATCGACGCCGACCCCGCGATGGCCGGCAAGCCCGTCGCCGGCATCCCGGTGCAGCACACGGACGACCTGGAGAAGATCATCGACGAGAACGGCGTCTCGATCGGTGTCATCGCCACCCCGGCCGGAGCCGCCCAGCCCGTCTGCGACCGCCTGGTCGCCGCCGGAGTCACCTCCATCCTGAACTTCGCGCCGACCGTCCTGTCCGTCCCGGACGGCGTCGACGTGCGCAAGGTCGACCTCTCCATCGAGCTGCAGATCCTCGCGTTCCACGAGCAGCGCAAGGCCGGCGAGGAGGCCGAGGCGCAGGCCGGTGCCACCGCCCCGGCCGAGCGGGAGAACAACGGCAAAGGGCCCGACGGGGACGTTCCCGCCGTGATGCCGGCATGAGTCTCCTCGTCGTCGGACTGAGCCACCGCAGCGCTCCGGTCAGCGTCCTCGAACGGGCCGCGCTGTCCGCGGACGCGCAGGTCAAGCTGCTCCAGGACACCCTCGTCGCCGAGCCCGCCGCCGAGGGCGCGGTGCTCGCCACCTGCAACCGCATCGAGCTGTACGCCGACGTGGACAAGTTCCACGCGGGCGTCGCCGAGCTGTCCACGCTCCTCGCCCAGCACAGCGGCGTCGGCCTGGAGGAGCTCACTCCCCACCTGTACGTGCACTACGAGGACCGGGCCGTCCACCACCTCTTCTCGGTGGCCTGCGGCCTCGACTCGATGGTCGTCGGCGAGGGCCAGATCCTCGGCCAGATCAAGGACGCGCTCGCCACCGCGCAGGAGCTGCACACCGCGGGCCGTCTCCTGAACGACCTGTTCCAGCAGGCCCTGCGGGTCGGCAAGCGCGCCCACTCCGAGACCGGCATCGACCGCGCCGGACAGTCCCTGGTCACCTTCGGCCTGGAGCAGCTGTCCGCCGGACGGCCCGTCGAGGCCTGGGCCAAGGGCAAGAAGGCCCTCGTCATCGGCGCGGGCTCGATGTCCTCGCTGGCCGCCGCGACGCTCGCGCGCGTCGGTGTCGGCGAGATCGTGATCGCCAACCGCACCCCCGACCGCGCCGAGCGGCTCGCCGAGATCCTCAGGGGCGGCGACGACACGGACGTGCTGGCCCGCGCGGTACCGATGGACTCGGTGCCGGTCGAGCTGACACGTGCCGACATCGCCGTCTCGTGCACCGGTGCCACCGGGCTCGTCCTGACGGCCGACACCGTCGCCGCCGCCGTCGAAGGACGTACGGGAACGCCCGCGGCCCTGCGCGAGACGGCGGCCGGCCCGGCCGGTCACCTCGCTCCCGCCGACGTCTGCGGCGACGACGCCTGCCCGCTGGACCTGTCCGCCGTGCAGGGCGCCACCGGTTTCTCCGTCATGGGCGAGGCGGCCGTGGCCGGCATGGACGCCGCCACCCTGGAGCAGCACGCGGCCTGGGTGGACAAGGGCACCGGGACCGTCGAGCGCCGTGACGGCCGTCGTACGCCCGGCGAGGACGCCGAGGCCGACGCCGACCTCATCGCCGCGCTGGCCGCCACCGCCGCGACGGTCGGCCGCATCCCCGAGCGCCGGAGGCCCGAACCCGTCGCCGAGGCACCCCGCCCCGCGCCGGTGCTCGCGCTGCTCGACCTCGCGATGCCCCGTGACATCGACGCTACCGTTCACCGACTGCTCGGTGTACGGTTCGTCGACCTGGAGACCCTCGCCGAGGCCTCCGCGGACGCGCCGATGGCCGCCGACGTGGACCAGGTGCGCCGGATCGTCTCCGACGAGGTGGCCGCGTTCGGCGCCGCCCAGCGGGCCGCGCACATCACGCCCACCGTCGTGGCGCTGCGCGCGATGGCCGCCGACGTCGTCGCGAACGAGATCGCGCGGCTGGACGGACGGCTGCCCGACCTCGACGACAAGCAGCGCGGCGAGATCACCCAGACCGTGCGGCGCGTCGTCGACAAGTTGCTGCACGCCCCGACCGTACGGGTCAAGCAACTCGCCGCCGAGCCCGGCGGCGCCGGGTACGCGGACGCGCTGCGGACCCTGTTCGACCTGGACCCGGAGACGGTCGCCGCCGTCTCGCGGGCCGAGAACAACACCGAGAACGCCAAGAACCGAGGGCGAGCATGAGTGAGCAGGCTTTGAGGCTGGGGACGAGGCGCAGCAAGCTCGCCATGGCCCAGTCCGGGCAGGTGGCGGAAGCCGTGAGCCGGGTGACCGGACGGCCCGTCGAGCTCGTTGAGATCACGACGTACGGCGACGTCTCCCGCGAGCACCTCGCGCAGATCGGCGGCACGGGCGTCTTCGTGACCGCGCTGCGGGAGGCCCTGGTGCGCGGGGAGGTCGACTTCGCCGTGCACTCCCTCAAGGATCTTCCGACCGCGCAGCCCGAGGACCTCGCGCTGGCCGCCGTGCCGGTGCGCGAGGACGTCCGTGACGTGCTCGTGGCCCGCGACGGACTGACCTTCGAGCAGCTGCCGGACGGCGCGCGCGTCGGTACCGGCTCGCCGCGCCGCATGGCGCAGCTGAACGCCTACGCGCGCAGCCACGGCATGACGATCGAGACGGTCGCCATCCGGGGCAACGTCGACACCCGGATCGGGTACGTCCACGCCGGGGAGCTCGACGCCGTCGTGCTCGCCGCCGCCGGACTGAGCCGACTCGGCCGCATCGAGGAGGTCACCGACTTCCTGTCGGCCGACACCGTTCTGCCCGCCCCCGGCCAGGGGGCCCTGGCGATCGAGTGCGCCGCGCACGACGCGGACCTCGTCGCCGCGCTCGCCGAGCTCGACGACCCGTTCACCCGGGCCGCCGTGACCGCCGAGCGATCCCTGCTCGCGGCCCTGGAGGCCGGCTGCAGCGCTCCCGTGGGCGCGTACGCCGACCTTCTGGCCGACGGGCAGATTGTCAAGGAGATGCGCCTGCGCGGCGTCGTCGGCACGACCGACGGCTCGACGCTGGTGCAGCTGTCCACCACCGGTCCCGTGCCCGAGACGCATGACCAGGCGATGTCGCTCGGCCGTGAACTCGCCGCCGAGATGCTTGCCAAGGGCGCGGCCGGTCTGATGGGGGAGCGAGCACTTTGAGCCCCACCAACCTTCCCACCAAGCCGGTCCACGGGCACGTCACCTTCCTGGGTGCCGGACCCGGAGATCCAGGGCTGCTGACACTGCGCGCCGTGGAGGCGCTGGCGAACGCGGACGTCCTCGTCGCCGAGCACGACGTGCTCGACGTAGTGCGTGTTCATGCCAGACAAGGCGTCGCCGTCCTGAACACGGATCCGGACACTTCGCCGGTTCCGTACCCGGGCACGCCTCAGCTGACGGTCGTTGACGGCGCGTCGACGACCGTTGGTGACCCCGCGTCGAGGGACGCCGCCAATCTTGTCATGGCGGCCGCACGGGGCGGCAAGCGGGTCGTGCGTGCGGTGTCCGGGGACCCGGGACTTGATACGTACGCGGCCGAGGAAATGCTCGCCTGCGTCGCCGCGGGTGTTCCGTTCGAGGTCGTGCCCGGCATCGCGGCCGCCGTCGGTGTGCCCGCGTACGCGGGTGTTCCGCTGCGGGACGCCGAGGGCGCGGACGTACGGTTCGTCGACGCGCGGACCGCCTCGAACCGCTGCTGGACCGAGGTCGGCGCCTCCGACGGCACCGTCGTGGTGTCGGCGACGCTCGACTCCGTGGCCGCGGCCGCCGGTGAGCTGGTGGCCTCCGGCCGCAAGCCCGACACCCCGATGTCCGTGACGATCGCCGGTACGACGACCCGCCAGCGCACCTGGTCGGCCACCCTCGGCACGATCGCGCAGACGCTGAAGCAGGCGAAGGTGCTGCCGTCCCCGGACGGCGGCCGGCCGGTGATAGCCGTGGTCGGCGAGCGTTCCGCCGCCGCCCAGCGCGACCAGTTGTCGTGGTTCGAGTCCAAGCCGCTGTTCGGCTGGAAGGTGCTCGTGCCGCGTACGAAGGAGCAGGCGGCGTCGCTCTCCGACCAGCTTCGCTCGTACGGGGCCGTGCCCTACGAGGTGCCGACGATCGCCGTCGAGCCCCCGCGCACGCCCCAGCAGATGGAGCGCGCGGTCAAGGGCCTGGTGACGGGCCGCTACGAGTGGATCGCCTTCACCTCGGTCAACGCCGTCAAGGCGGTCCGGGAGAAGTTCGAGGAGTACGGCCTCGACGCGCGCGCCTTCGCGGGCATCAAGGTCGCCGCGGTGGGCGAGCAGACCGCGAACGCGCTCGTCGCCTTCGGCGTGAAGCCGGACCTCGTGCCGAGCGGCGAGCAGTCGGCCGCGGGCCTGCTGGAGGACTGGCCGCCCTACGACCCGGTCTTCGACCCGATCGACCGCGTCTTCCTGCCCCGGGCCGACATCGCCACGGAGACCCTCGTCGCCGGGCTCATCGAGCTGGGCTGGGAGGTCGACGACGTCACGGCGTACCGCACCGTGCGCGCGTCGCCGCCGCCGGCGGACACCCGTGAGGCGATCAAGGGCGGCGGTTTCGACGCGGTGCTCTTCACCTCGTCGTCGACCGTGCGGAACCTGGTCGGCATCGCGGGCAAGCCGCACAACGTGACGGTGATCGCCTGTATCGGCCCCGCGACGGCCAAGACGGCCGAGGAGCACGGGCTGCGGGTCGACGTGATGGCCCCCGAGCCCTCGGTGCACAAGCTGGCGGAGGCACTGGCCGACTTCGGCCTGCGCCGCCGTGCGGCCGCCCTGGACGCCGGTGACCCGGTGACCCGCCCGAGCGAGCGCCGTCCGGGCTCGCGCAGGCGCCGGACGACCTGACCGCAGGTGAGAACGCCCCGCTGCCTCCTACGGGAGACGGCGGGGCGTTCTTCGTTGTGTGCCCGGCCTGGCCCGGTCAGGCGGACGGCAGGAAAGCGGCCCAGGCGCCCGGGGTGAGGCTGAGGCGGGGGCCGTCGGGGTTCTTGGAGTCCCGGACGAGGACGCGGTCCCGGGCGGGGGCCACTTCGACGCAGTCGGGGCCGTCGGATGTGCTGTAGCTGCTCTTTATCCATTCCGGCTTGGTGCCGGTTCCCGGAGCCTTGAGCGTCATGTCCTTATATCTCCCAGTGCTTTCTCGATCAGAGGCAACGAGTCCTGTGGGCTGAGAGCCTGGGCGCGCAGAGCTCCGTAGCGGATGTCGAGGACCGTCGTTTCCTTGGGGTCTGCGGTCACTCTGCTGCTGAGGGGTGATTCGCTGAACGCGACTGTGGCTCCGCCCTTGAGCTTAAGCAGTCGGAACGAACCGCCAGTCCCGGAGTTCACTTCGCGGCCCAAGGGAAGGACTTGGAGGTCCACGTTGCGCAATTGGGCCGCCTCCAACAGTCGTTCGAGCTGCCGACGCATCACCATTCTGCCTCCCATCGGCCTGTGAAGCGTCGACTCGCACTGAACAAAGCTGAAGACGCGCCGCCCGGTCATGAGATCAAGGATCTCCTGTCGAGCCAAGCGTGCCGCGACCTGCTGCTCAACCTCGTCCTCGGTGAGCGCTGGTCGATGTGCGTTGAATACAGCCCGCGCGTACTCCTCGGTCTGTAACAACCCGTGGATGACAGAGTTGTTGTAAGACCCCAGCTCAACGGCTTCCGCCTCCAGTTTCTTCAGATCCCGTACCTTCTTCGGGTACCGGACCTCCGTCAAGTCCTCCTTCAGTGCCGCGATTCTGCCGCCCGCCGCGAGGGTCTCGTCCGCGCGGTCCAGGTACTCGGGCCGGGGGATGCGCCGCCCCCGCTCCACCGAGGAGACCAGTTCCTCCCCGTACCCGATGGCCGCCCCGAACTCGGCCTGGGTCAGACCCGCCGACTCGCGCCACAGCTTCAGCTGGCGCGCGACCGTTCTCATCACCGCTCCGGCCTCGTCGTCTTCCAGCCCCACGTCCCAGTCGTCCACGCAGTCCACCGCCTTCCGCCACGCCGCCAGTTGCCCAACCGTCGTCCTTCGTGCCGCGTCACCCCGTACGGCCCGTACGGAACCGGACACCATCCGGACGGACACCGTCCGCACGGGCCGCTCTCCTTCACAGGTTACGTACGGAAGAACACGCTGAGTGACGTGAATCAGCGAACTGCGCACCCCCCGCTCCACCACTTCTCGGTGCCGCTCTCCGCCACCCGGCGCGGCGCTCGCCTCGCCCGGCTGCTCGCGGCCGAGCAACTGCACGACTGGGGGCTGCCGTTGGACCCGGCCCGGCTCGTCGTCGCCGAACTCGCCGCAAGCGCCGCCCTGCACGGCCGGGTCCCCGGCCGGAGCTTCCGTCTGACTCTCTTCGTCCGCGCTCCCCAGACGCTGTGCGTGGAGGTCGCCGACGCCCGGGGGGAACGGTGGCCGGTGCGGGCGCGGGCCGCCGCTGGGGACACGGCCGAGTCCGGTTACGGGCTGCTGTTCGTAGGGGAGTTCGCGGACCGCTGGGGTGTGCGGTCGGGGCCCGTGCCGTGCAAGACGGTGTGGGCGGAGCTCGATCTCGGGCCCGGCCGGTGACGTCCGGACCGGAGCCCGGTGACACGTCCTTCGGTGGCGGGTCGGCCGGGTCGGCGGGCGGTAAAAGACCAAAGAACCCGGGGAAAAAACCAACCAACCAGCCAAACCGGGCCCATGTCACACGAGCGGGTGAAAGGGGCCGGTGCGGGTGGCGCGAGGACGGCTCGGACGTGCACGCTCGCCGCAGGCAACATCCACAACTGTGCGACCCCACACATGCTTCGGCCCCCGCCGGGACTGCAATCCCATTGCGAGGGCCTGACCAGCGAGGAAGAAGAGAGCTTCCCCATGGCTGTCATCAAGTCTATCGATGCCTTGCGCCCGAGTCAGGGAGTACGACGCAACACCACCCACTCCGGTGTGACCCACGTACGTGAGTACCAGCCCGACCAGTACACGATCGTCGGCAACCACCTCGCCCAGCACCGGGGTCTCTCCGCTGCCGCGATCGGGATCGCCGTGCACATCCTGTCGCTGCCCGAGGGCGCGCGGGTCGACATCCGCAGCCTCGCCGAGCGGTTCCCCGAGGGCCGGGACCGGATCGCCTGCGCGCTGCGGGAGTTGGAGGAGCGCGGCTATGTCGAGCGGGTGCGGGAGCGGCTCCCCTCCGGGCGGATGGTCACCCGTACGTACGCCTTCCACGCCCCCGCGCTCACCCGGGCCCGGCGTGAGGCGGAGCCGGAAACGGCGGCCGCCCCGGTGGCTTCGGCAGCCCCGGCCGCGACGGTCCCGGCAGCCCAGGCGTCCCCGACGATCCCGGCCGCGACGGTCCCGGACCTCGCTGTCCTGGACCTCGCCGTCTCCGGAGGTCCGCCCTCCGGCGTGGAGTCGGCCACCCGGACACAAGTCCCCGAGCCGGCCGCCGCCCGCGCCGAGCAGGAGTCGACCTGTGGTGAGCACCGCGACAAGGCCGAGGCGCTGCTCGCCGGGCTGCGCAGGACCGACATCCGGCTGACGCTGTCCGGGCGGGAGGTGCGAAGGCTGGCTCCCCTGGTCGTCGCCTGGTTCGAGAACGGTCTCGGCAGGGCGTCGGTGATCCACGCCCTGACCGACGACCTTCCTCTCCACGTGCGGCACCCGGCCGGCTTCCTCCGCAACCGCCTGCTGGACCTGCTCCCACCGGCGCTGCCACCGCTTCCGGGGGCGGGCGAGTCCGAGCCGCTCCCGAGTCGGCCTTTGCCACCTCCACCCGCCATGGCGACCTGCGAAGGCGGCTGCGACAGGGGTTTCCGAGCACCGTTCCCAGGGGCGTGGTGCCGCGACTGCCGCGCCGCCCGGCCCGGGGAAGCCCCCGTGGCTCCGGCGGGCGTGACAGCCCTCGTCTGAGTCTCCCGAGAGGAACGACCATGCACGTACACGCGACCCACTCCGCCTACGCGGACGTCTACCACGACCTGCTCCAGGCCTCCAGCGCCCTCGACACGCTGCGAAATGCCGGTACCGGTGACGCCCCAGACGTCGAGCCGTACGCGGGGGCGGCCATGTGGGGAGTCCGGTTTGCTCTGGCCATGCTCCACCGCGACCTGCCCTGCCAGCCTCCACCGCCCCACGGCGCCCGGACCACCGAGGAGCTCCTGGCCCTTTGCGCCAACTGGCGCGACGCCGCGCTGGGAATCGGCGAGTTCGCACCGGAACTCTCCCTGCGGCTCGTCACGGAAGACGCGGGACGGCAGTCCGATCCCGTGCCTGGTACCGATTCCGGAGGGGTGGCCGTGCGATGAAGACAGGACATCGTGTCGCTACCGGCTGTCAGGGGATCGTCCCGTCCCGAAGAGATCGCTCATGTTCAGCCGCCCGGCTGGTATCCCCTTCCTATACTTGCCGCATGGATCAGGAGCTGGAGCGCGCCGCCCTCGTCGCCCTGCTGCGGCGCGGCGATCGCTCCTGGCCTGACCTCACGGATCAGATCGAGACCGTTGGTAGCGCCCTCGAAGTCCTGGAGAACGCGCTGGACGCTTCGGGTCAGGGTGCGCTCTTCGACACCGGCCCCACTGCGGATCTCGACGAAGTCGCAGCCGAGATCGCGGCCTGGGAGCGCGAGGGCATGCGGTTGGTCACGATTCTCGACGAGGACTACCCGCTCTATCTCAGACTGGTCCACCAGCGTCCGCCATTCCTGTTCCTGCGCGGTGACTCCGCCGAAGCGGACCTGCGGGTCGCCGTGGTCGGAACCCGCACCCCCAGCCCCGAGGGTGTCGCCCACGCTCGTGCGATCGGGGGCGGCCTTGCCGAGCGTGGCGTCACCGTGGTGAGCGGGCTTGCCGCCGGAATCGACACCGCCGCCCACGGATCCGCTCTCGACGTGGGCGGGCATACAGTCGCCGTCATCGGCACCGGTCTGCGACACGCCTACCCCGCGCAGAACGCACTGCTTCAGCAGGAGATCGCCGAGCGTGGACTGCTGATCTCCCAGTTCTGGCCGGACACACCACCGTCCAAGACGTCCTTTCCCATGCGGAACGCGGTGATGAGCGGCTACAGCCTGGCGACCGTCGTCATCGAGGCGGCCTACCGCAGCGGCGCCCGAATGCAGGCCCGCCTCGCGCTGGAGCACGGTCGACGGGTCTTCCTCATGCGCTCCCTCATGACACACGAATGGGCGAGGGAATACGCGGCCCGGCCCAATACCACCGTCATCGACGGTCCCGAGGACGTATTCCGTCGGCTGGACTCCCTCGTCCCGGTCACGGGCGAGCTGACCTGGGCATAGGGGCGCTGCCAGGATGGCGACCGTCGTCGGGCTCTCCGACCGTTATGCCAACTTCCTCATCCACCCGTTGCCGTCCGGTCCGGGCGTGTGCCAGATCTGCCGGGGCCCGGCCCGAAGCGGATATCCGGCCTGCTTACGGTGCCAGCAGGCGGCCACGGCGCTCGGAGCGGGTATCGCCGACACCGTGGTCCCGATCAGCCTGGCCTTGAAGGGGGAGCAGTACGCCAACGAACTCTGGCGCTACAAAAACGCTCCAGGCGCCCAGCAGCGGTACTTCCGTACGGGACTCGCGGCCGTTCTGTGGCGCTTCCTCGCCCGGCACGAGCGCTGTATCGCGTATCAATGCCGGGTCCCTGGCTTCGACACCGTCACGACAGTGCCCAGCACGAGCGGCCGGGCGGAACATCCCCTGCGCGTCATGGCCGCCGACATGGTGGGTGTCACGCGTGAACGCTATCGCGACCTCCTTGTACCGGCACCGAAAGCGGCTGATCTCGGCCGCGAGGTATCGCTTTCGCGTTACGTCTCGACGGCACTGTGGGGTGAGAACGTGCTGCTGCTCGACGACACCTGGGTCACCGGAAAACATGCGCAGTCCGCGGCTGCCGCGCTCAGAGCCGCCGGCGCCGGAAGTGTCGCCGTCGTGGTCCTGGGACGTCATCTCAATAAGAACTACGGGGACACGGCAGTCCACATCGAGCAGGCACGGCTTCGGCGATTCGCCTGGGACGTCTGCCTGCCGCGCCCCTGGAGTCACGACTGACGGGTACGGTTACCCGTCTCCGGTCTCGGCTCATGGCCCTTCGGGCTCCGACGCCGAGTCGGTAAAGGTGCCCCCGTGGCGGGCGTAGCGTAGAGCGCATGACGAAGTACGGATCCTTCCCCGGTACGCGTCCCCGGCGGCTGCGCACCACGCCCGTCATGCGCCGGATGGTCGCCGAGACCCGGCTGCACCCCGCCGACCTCATCCTCCCCGCCTTCGTCCGCGAGGGTGTGAGCGAGCCGGTGCCGATCGGCTCGATGCCCGGTGTCGTGCAGCACACGCGGGACAGCCTGAAGAAGGCGGCCGTGGAGGCGCTGGAGGCCGGGGTCTCCGGGATCATGCTCTTCGGGGTGCCCGAGGACGAGAAGAAGGACGCCGTCGGGACGCCCGGCACCGACCCGGACGGGATCCTCCAGGTCGCGCTGCGCGACGTGCGCGCCGAGGTCGGCGACGAACTGCTCGTGATGTCCGACCTGTGCCTGGACGAGACCACCGACCACGGGCACTGCGGTGTGCTCGACGACCAGGGTCGCGTCGACAACGACGCGACCCTGGAGCGGTACGCCGAGATGGCGCAGGTGCAGGCCGACGCGGGTGCCCATGTGGTCGGACCCAGCGGCATGATGGACGGTCAGATCGGCGTCGTCCGCGACGCGCTCGACCAGATCGGCCGCGAGGACGTGGCGATCCTCGCCTACACCGTCAAGTACGCCTCCGCCTTCTACGGCCCGTTCCGGGAGGCCGTCGGCTCGTCCCTGCGGGGCGACCGCAAGACGTACCAGCAGGACCCGTCCAACGTCGGTGATTCCATGAGGGAGTTGGCGCTGGACCTGGAGGAGGGCGCCGACATGGTGATGGTGAAGCCCGCCGGTCCCTACCTCGACATCCTCGCCCGCGTCGCCGACGTGTCCGACGTGCCGGTCGTCGCCTACCAGATCTCCGGTGAGTACTCGATGATCGAGGCCGCCGCGGAGAGGGGCTGGATCGACCGGGACAAGGCGATCCTGGAGTCCCTGACCGGCATCAAGCGCGCCGGCGCGCAGAACATCCTCACGTACTGGGCGACCGAGGTGGCCCGCGGCCTGCGCTGACGCCGAGCGCGTCGTCCAGGCTCTGCTGCCAGTACGTCACCGTGAGGCGGTCGTCGACGTAGACGCCCTTCGCGGGCAGCGCCGGGGTTGCTCCGCGGCCCTTGTCGAAGCCGATCTCCAGGGTCTTGGCCGTGTAGCCGTTGCCCCCGCTGCCGTCGGCGGCGGACAGCAGCACGCCCGCGTAGCCGGATTCGCCGGGGGCGAGGGTGACGACCGCCTGCGGGTGGGTCTCCTCCGCGACCGGCGGAACGGACTGGGCCTCGCCGAAGCGGGCGATCGGATAGCCCGTCAGGTCGCAGTTGCGCGTACCGGTGTTGGTGACGGTGAGCAGCAGGTGGTTGAGCGGCCGGGACACGACGGTGGCCGTCGTCTTGGTGTCGGAGCCGTCGCAGGCCACGTTCCTGCTGCCGGTTCGTGCGGGCGAGCCGCCCTTGGAGCCGGTGCCGTTCTTTCCGGCCGAGCCGCCCGTGGAACCCCCGGTGGAGCCGGTGCCGGAGCCGTTCTCCTTCGCGTGCGAACGGCCTGCCGAGCCGCCGGTGCCGGTGCTGGTGCCGGTGCCCGCGGGCTTCGCCGTCGTCCCTCCGCCGGCCGTCGGCGCCGCCGACTGTGACGTGGACGCGGCGGGCGAGCTCTGGCCCGGACCCTCGCTGCGTACGCCCTTGCCGTTGTCGCACGCCGAGAGGGCGAGCGCCGCGAGCGCGACCGTCGTGGCGGCGAGCAGTCGGGTGCGGGTGGTGCGTGCGGACATGATTGATCCCCCTGTGGATGGTGCTGTGCGTGTGAGTGGCCTGATGGAACGGCCGCCCGGCCGGCCCGGAAGGGCGGCGTGCTTGGATGGCCACAGCTTGGGCGGTGATCCGTCCCGGCCGCCACGACCGGCGGCGGATACGGGACGCCGGAACGGCGGAACGGGGTCTGACCTGGGGGAACGACAGGCCCCTGGAACACCGGCCCGGAACACGGGGAGTGGAGGAACGGGTGGCGGGGAACGAGTTCGCGGGCTTACTGGGGGAGCTGAAGCAGCGGTCCGGGCTCAGTTACGGGGTGCTCGCCAAACGGCTGCACGTGAGTACGTCGACGTTGCACCGGTACGTCAACGGGGATGCCGTACCGACGGATTACGCGCCCGTGGAGCGGCTCGCGCGCGCGTGCCGGGCCACCCCCGAGGAACTGGTGGAGCTGCACCGCCGGTGGGTCCTCGCGGACGCGCTGCGGGGACAGGCGAACGGGACCGAGGCGAATCGGGCCGAGGCGAATCGGGCTGAGGCGAATCGGGCCGGGGAGAGTCGGGCCGAGGCGAACGGGGCCGGGGAGGGCGGGACTTCGGGCGGCTCCTCCGGGGCGGCCGACGGGCCCGACGGCAGCGCGGCGGACGTGCCGGGTTCCGCACCGGAGACCGGGTCCGGGAACGGGCGGGGGACCGGTTCCGAGCCCGGGAACGGGCAGGAGGCCGGGCCCGGGGACGTGGTCGGGGGCGAGACCGGTGTCGGACGGAAGCCGGGGCGTGCCGCCGCTTCGGTGCCGGTGCGATGGAGCCGCCGGGCCGTGGTGCTCGCCGGAGCCGGGGCCGTCGTGGCGGCCGCGGTCGTGTCCACCGCGCTGACCGCGCGGTTCGAGTCCGGTGCCGGCGAGGACGACACGAAGGGGAAGTCCGTCGCCCTCGGCGCCCCGCCCGTCCCGAGCGCGAGCCGCACCGGTGTGACACCCGGCACGCACCCCGGGTCCGCCTCGGCCTCCCCGTCGCACGGCGCCCGCCCCCGGCCGACCGGTTCGACGACCGCCGGGGCCGTCGGCGGGCACGGCGCGGTCGACGGCGGTACCGACGGCGGGGCGGCCCACGACGGCGCGGCCGGCAAGGGCGCGGACGGGGCCGAAGCGCCGATCGTCGTGGCCGACGCGTACAAGTGGGACACCCCGTGCAGCCAGCACTACCTGGTGAACCGGGACGCCCCACAGGTGCCTCCGCCGCCGCCGAACGAGTCGGACGCCCGGGGCTGGGTCACCGCGCTCGGCGGGGTCGCGAGCGGTGAGCAGATGATCGCGCTGACGGTCCAGGGCACCGGCAGGGCGACCGTCGTCCTGGAGGCGCTGCACGTGCGGGTGGTGCAGAAGGGTGCGCCGCTCGCCTGGAACGACTACGCGATGGGCGTGGGCTGCGGCGGCGACGTGCAGACGAAGTCCTTCACCGTGGACCTCGACGCGGGGAGCCCCGCGACCGGGCTCAAGGGCGGACAGCGGGATTTCCCGTACAAGGTCAGCGAGTCGGACCCCGAGGTCTTCTACGTGTTCGCCGACGCGCTGGCGCACGACGTGAGCTGGTACCTGGAGGTCGACTGGTCCAGCGGGACCAGGAGCGGCACGGTGCGCGTCGACGACCACGGCAAGCCGTTCCGTACGAGCGGGAACGCGGGACGGCCGGCGTACGACCATCCGCTCGGCAGCAGCGAATGGTCACCGGCTTCCACCGGGTGATGACGCCACCATCAAGTCCTTTCAGGAGTTAGGTTGTTGGCCGTCAGGTGACGCGACCCTCCAGGGAGATGCCCGATGTCCGGTGACGCCCTCAGTCAGGATCCCGCCGAGCTGAGAAGGAGGATCGACACCACCAAGGCGCACCCCGCCCGGGTCTACGACGTCTTCCTCGGCGGCAAGGACAACTACCCCGTCGACCGGAACGCGGCCGCCGCCGCTCTCGTCGCCAATCCGCGCGGTTACCTCGACGTCCGGCACAACCGCGACTTCCTGCGCCGTGCCGTGACCGCGCTGGCGGAGGAGGGCGGCATCCGGCAGTTCCTGGACATCGGCACCGGACTGCCCACGCAGGAGAACGTCCACCAGATCGCCCAGCGGATCATCCCGGACGCGCGGGTCGTGTACGTCGACAACGACCCCGTGGTCCTGGCCCACGCGCGCGCCCTGCTCACCAGCGGCCCCGAAGGCCGTACGGACTACATCGACGCCGACCTCAAGGAGCCCAAGCGGATCCTCGAACAGGCCGCCGAGACGCTCGACTTCGGGCAGCCCGTCGCCCTCGTCCTCGTCGCCGTCCTGCACTTCGTCGAGGACGCGGAGGCCTACCCGATCGTGCGCGGGCTTATCGACGCGCTGCCGTCCGGCAGCCGGGTCGTCATCAGCCACCTCACCGAGGACCTGAACGCCGAGAGCATCCGCGCCGTCCAACGGACCTTCACCGAGCGCGGGTTCACCTTCGTCCTGCGCTCCCGGGCCGAGGTCGAGCGCTTCTTCACCGACAACGGCCTGGTGCTGGACGAGCCCGGTGTCGTCCCCGCCCACCACTGGCGTCCCGACGGCAACACCCCGACCCCCGAGGCCGCCGACCCCGCCTTCCTGGCCACGCTCGACGACATCGACAAGGTCCGCTACCTCGGCATCGGCGACGTCACGGACGCCGACATCAACATCTACGCCGCCACGGGCGTCAAACCCTAGGCTCAGTAAGTGATTTGGCGTCGCGTCCGCATCCCGGAACCGACGTGTGTAGACGGCACGCAACGGCCTAGGGTGCGGTCGGGGGCGGCTCCGGCGCGACGGGGTCGCCCGCGAGGACGCCACCCGCGAGGACGCGTCCCGCGAAGACGCCGCCAGCAAGGACAAGGAGTCGTCACCGTGACCGTCATCGATCCCACCACCACGACCGCACCCGTGCCCCCGCTCGCCGCGAGGGCCACCGCGATCGGCGGTTCGCCGGTACGGGACATCCTCGCGGTCACCGCACGTCCCGAGGTGATCAACTTCGCGGGCGGGCTGCCCGCCCCGGAACTGTTCGACGCGGACGGCATCGCGGCCGCCTACCGGGACGTCCTCGCCGAGGAACCCGACCGCGCCCTGCAGTACTCGACGACCGAGGGCGAACCCGCTCTGCGGGCGGCCCTCGCCGACCGCACGAGCGCCCGCGGACTGCCGACCGGACCCGACGACGTCCTCGTCACCACCGGCTCGCAGCAGGCCCTGTCGCTGCTCGCCACCGCCCTGATCGAACCCGGTGACACCGTCCTGGTCGAAAGCCCCTGCTACCTGGCGGCACTCCAGGCGTTCGCCTTCGCCGGGGCGCGCGTGGTGGCCGTGCCGGGCGACGACGAGGGCATCGACCCCGAAGCCCTCGGCGAACTGGTGGCCCGGGAGCGCCCGAAGCTGCTCTACACCGTGCCCACCTTCCAGAACCCGACCGGACGCACCCTGCCGGCCGGCAGGCGGGCCGCCGTCGCCCGTGCCGCCGCCGCGCACGGCCTGTGGATCATCGAGGACGACCCTTACGGAGAGCTGCGCTTCGAGGGCGAGCGGGTCCCGTGGATCGCCTCCCACGAGGGCGCCGGGGACCGCACGGTCCTCCTCGGCTCCTTCTCCAAGGTGATGGCGCCCGGCATGCGGCTGGGCTGGCTGCGCGCGCCCGCGGCCCTGCGGCGCGCCTGCGCCGTCGCCAAGCAGGCCGCCGACCTGCACACCCCCACCGTGAACCAGCTCGCCGCCGCCCGCTATCTGGCCGACCGCGACCTGGACGCCCACGTGGCGAAGGTCGCGGCCGTCTACCGCGAACGGCGCGACGCCATGCTCGCGGGCATCGGCGCCGCCCTCCCGGACGGATCCACCTGGACCCGCCCGGAAGGCGGCATGTTCCTCTGGGCCCGCCTGCCCGAGCGGTACGACACCACGGCCCTGCTCCGCCCGGTGGTGGACCGGGGCGTGGCCTACGTCCCCGGCGCGCCCTTCTACGCGGGCACACCGGAGACGTCGACCCTGCGCCTGTGCTTCGTCACCCAGACCCCGGCCGAGATCGCCGAGGGGCTGCGGAGGCTGGGGACCGGGCTGCGGGGGTAGGGCCCACCCGGTGGGCCGGAGGAACGGCTCAGTCCCACCAGAAGGACCACACCCGCCCGTTCAGCACCTCGTGCTCGGCGTACTCCCGCAGGGTGTCGTGGTCGCCCTGGTCGATGTTGTCCGGGCAGAACGCGAAGTGCTCCGCCGCGACCGCCTCGGCCTCGGCCGCGGTGGCCGGCGGGGCCGCCACGGACAGCACCAGCCGGTCGAAGGTGAGGGCGACCACGCGTATGCCGAAGCGGTCCTCCCACGAGCGGAGCACGGCGCACAGCCGCGCCACGTCGTTCTCGTGGTTCAGAGGGCCGCACCAGCCGATGGCCGCCGGGATGTCAGCGCTACGGCGGGCCGGGACGAGCGCGACCCGGGGATCCTTCAGCCAGGAGCCGGATCCTGTCAGGGAGTCGGCGATCTCGGCGGCACGGGCGTCCGGATCCGCGTCGAGCGGGGTGGCGGCGGCCAGGCCCGGCCAGAGAGGCCCGTACGGCGCGATCGTCCCGTCGAGGGCGGGCTGCTCCCCGAAGACCTCGACGACCTTCTCCTTGCCGGGGTGGTCCTCGTCCGGATCGGGCGCGTCCGCCGCGTACTCCTCCCAGAACTCCGCCAGCACCTCTTCGGCGTCGTGGTCGCCGGGATACGACATCGCGTCGGGCGACAGCTCCCATTCCTCCGGGCCGCCGTGCGGGCCGCCCACGTCCAGCAGCACCGGCAGCAGACCGGAGGACCGGGCCGGGGACAGGGCCGCCCAGCCCCCGGGAGCCGGCCGGTCCTCGGCGTGCCACAGCAGCGGCTCGTGCCACGGGCCGTCGTCGGTCGCGTCGACCAGCCTGCCGGCTGGGAGGTCGAGTCCGAGCGCGCGCCCGCTCGGGTCTGCCGTCAGCCGCGGCAGCGGATTGGGAAGGGTCGCCATGCCGGTGACTGTAGGGCCCGGCACTGACACCGGGGCTGGGGCCCGTCCCTCCACCGGGGCCGGGACCCGCTGTCGGTGGCGGTGCCTACAGTGGCAGCACGTGAGGCGAACGGGGGACTGACGTGCTGGTGTGGCGGGTTGAGGCGGACGGGTACTCGGGCGGGCTGGACGAGGACCTGGAGTTCGCGGAGTGGCGCAACCCGCGGGGGCGGGTGCTCAAGCAGGTGCCGGCGGCCCTGGAGGGACACCGCTGCCGTACGCGCGAGAGCACCGGTCCACGGCGCACACGGCGGTCGTGCCGTGCGTGCCGGTCCCGGTGCTCTTCGAGAGGGCCTGGGTGCGGAGGGCCTGAACCCGGGCTTCCCGGGGGCCTGGACCCAGGCCCCCGGCGGGGTGTCAGAGGCGCTCGGGCGTCCTGATGCCCAGCAGGGTCATGCCCTGGTGGAGCGTGCGGGCCGTCAGGTCGCACAGGAACAGGCGGTTCTCCGCGACCTCCTGCTCCGGGGCCGGCTTGATGACCGGGCACTGGTCGTAGAACGCCGTGTACAGCGAGGCCAGTTGGTACAGGTACGCCGCCAGCTTGTGCGGGGCGTACTCGGCCGCGACCTCGTCCAGCGTCTCCCCGAACCGGTCCAGGTGCAGGCCCAGCGCCCGCTCCGCCGGGGCCAGTTCGAGCTCCGGGTGCGCCAGCGGGGTGCGGTCGCCGGCCTTGCCGAAGATGGAGCGGATACGGGCGTACGCGTACTGGAGGTACACGGACGTGTCACCGTTCAGCGAGACCATCTGGTCCAGGTCGAACTTGTAGTCCCGCACGGCCGAGGTGGACAGGTCCGCGTACTTCACGGCGCCGATGCCGACGAACCGGCCGTTCTCCTCGATCTCCCGCTCGCTCAGGCCCACCTTCTCGGCCTTCTCGCGCACGACGGCCGTCGCCCGGTCGATCGCCTCGTCCAGCAGGTCGACCAGCCGGACCGTCTCGCCCTCACGCGTCTTGAACGGCTTGCCGTCCTTGCCCAGCACCGTGCCGAAGGCGAGCTGGTGGGCCTTGACGTCGTCGTTCAGCCAGCCGGCCCTGCGCGCGGTCTCGAAGACCATCTTGAAGTGCAGGGACTGCCGGGCGTCCACGACGTAGATCAGGCTGTCGGCCTTCAGGTTGAAGACACGGTCGCGGATCGCGGACAGGTCGGTCGCCGCGTAGCCGTAGCCGCCGTCCGACTTCCTCACGATCAGCGGCACCGGGTTGCCGTCCGGGCCCTTCACGTCGTCGAAGAACACGCACAGCGCGCCGTCCGAACGGACCGCCACGCCCGACTCCTCCAGGAGGCGGCACGTCTCGTCCAGCATGTCGTTGTAGCCCGACTCGCCGACCACGTCCGGGTCCCGGATCTCCATGTCCAGCTTGTCGAAGACCGAGTAGAAGTAGATCTTCGACTCGTCCACGAACTTCTGCCACATGGCCAGCGTCTCGGGCTCGCCCGCCTGGAGGTCCACCACCCGGCGCCGCGCCCGCGTCTTGAACTCCTCGTCGGAGTCGAAGACGGTCCGCGCCGCCTTGTAGAGCCGGTTCAGGTTCGACATGGCCTCCTCGCCGGAGACCTCGCCGCCCTTGTGGTCCAGCTCGTGCGGGTGCTCGATCAGGTACTGGATGAGCATGCCGAACTGCGTGCCCCAGTCGCCGATGTGGTGCCGGCGCACGACGGACTCGCCCGTGAACTCCAGGATCTGCACCACCGCGTCACCGATCACCGCGGACCGCAGGTGGCCGACGTGCATCTCCTTGGCCACGTTCGGCTGCGCGTAGTCGATGACCGTCGTGCCCGGGTTCGCCGCGAGGGGCACCCCGAGGCGCTCACCGTCCGCGTACCGCTCGGCCAGGTTCGACACGATCGCCCGGTCGGTGATCGTGATGTTCAGGAAGCCGGGCCCGGAGACCTCGATGTCCTTGATCACGTCACCGGACTCGACCCGCTCCACGACCTGCGTCGCCAGCTCGCGCGGGTTCGCCTTCGCCTTCTTGGCGAGGGCCAGGATCCCGTTGGCCTGGAAGTCGGCCCGGTCGCTTCGGCGCAGCAGCGGGTCCGCGGAACCGGCCTCCGGCAGGGCTGCCGAGAGGGCGTCCGCGAGGCGCTGGTGGACGGAAGCGGTGAGGGACGTGACCGAGGCCATGGAGTGGCTGCCGTTCTGCTCGGGTTCCGGAGAGTGCGCGTACACGGTGAGTACGAGCTCAGTACAGGAAAGCCAGTATCCCACGCGGTGAAAAGCCGTTTTCGCGGTTCGGGTCCGAGCTGGGAGAATGGGCGCGTCAGCCGTACTCGCGTTTGAGGAAGAAGGACGTGCCGATCGTGGCTCAGAGCACCGAGACCACCGACTGGGTCTCCCGTTTCGCGGATGAGGTCATCGAGGAGTCGGAGCGTCGGGCCCCGGGCAAACCGGTCGTCGTCGCGTCCGGCCTCTCCCCCTCGGGCCCGATCCACCTCGGCAACCTCCGCGAGGTCATGACCCCGCACCTCGTCGCCGACGAGATCCGCCGCCGCGGGCACACCGTGCGCCACCTGATCTCCTGGGACGACTACGACCGCTACCGCAAGGTCCCGCTCGGCATCCCCGGCGTCGACGGCTCCTGGGCCGAGCACATCGGCAAGCCGCTGACCTCCGTCCCGGCCCCGGCCGGCTCGGCGTACCCGAACTGGGCCGAGCACTTCAAGGCCGCCATGACCGAGGCCCTGGCCGAGCTCGGCGTCGAGTACGACGGGATCAGCCAGACGGAGCAGTACACCGCGGGCGCCTACCGCGAGCAGGTCCTGTTCGCCATGAAGCACCGCGGCGACATCGACGCGATCCTGGAGCAGTACCGCACCAAGAAGGCCCCCGCCAAGAAGCAGCAGGGGCAGAAGCCGGTCGACGAGGCCGAGCTGGAGGCCGCCGAGGGATCGGGCGCCGCCGCCGAGGACGACGGCAGCTCCGCCTCCGGGTACTACCCGTACAAGCCCTACTGCGGGCAGTGCGAGAAGGACCTGACCACCGTCACCGCCTACGACGACACGACGACCGAGCTGTCGTACACCTGCTCCGCCTGCGGCTTCGCCGAGACCGTCCGGCTCAGCGAGTTCAACCGCGGCAAGCTGGTCTGGAAGGTCGACTGGCCCATGCGCTGGGCCTACGAAGGCGTGATCTTCGAGCCGAGCGGCGTCGACCACTCCTCCCCGGGATCCTCCTTCCAGGTCGGCGGCCAGATCGTCGGGATCTTCGGCGGCAAGCAGCCCATCGGACCGATGTACGCCTTCGTCGGCATCTCCGGCATGGCCAAGATGTCCAGCAGCAAGGGCGGGGTCCCCACCCCGGCCGACGCCCTCCAGATCATGGAGCCGCAGCTGCTGCGCTGGCTCTACGCCCGCCGTCGCCCCAACCAGTCCTTCAAGATCGCCTTCGACCAGGAGATCCAGCGGCTCTACGACGAGTGGGACAAGCTCGCAGGCAAGGTCGCCGACGGCTCGGTCCTCCCGGCCGACGCCGCCGCGTACAGCCGTGCCGTCCGCACCGCCGCGGGCGAGCTGCCCCCGACCCCCCGCCCGATGGCGTACCGCACCCTCGCCTCCGTCGCCGACATCACCGCCGGTGCCGAGGACCAGACCCTGCGCATCCTGAGCGAGCTCGACCCCGAGAACCCGCTCGCCTCCCTGGACGAGGTCCGGCCCCGCCTCGACAAGGCCGAGACCTGGATCAACACCCAGGTCCCCGCCGAGGAGCGCACCGTCGTCCGCGACGAGCCCGACGCCGAGCTCCTGAAGTCCCTCGACGACCAGGGCCGCGAATCGCTGCGCCTGCTCCTCGAAGGACTGGAGGAGAACTGGTCCCTGGACGGCCTCACCCACCTCGTCTACGGCGTTCCCAAGGTCCAGGCGGGCTTCTCCGCCGACGCCACCGCCAAGGAACTCCCCGCCGAGATCAAGGTCGCCCAGCGCACGTTCTTCGCGCTGCTGTACCACCTGCTCGTCGGCCGTGACACCGGGCCGCGCCTGCCCACGCTGCTGCTGGCCGTGGGCCAGGACCGGGTGCGCAAGCTGCTCTCGGCATAGCGGCTTCGGCTGTACGAGGAAGGGGCTCCCGGTGATCACCGGGAGCCCCTTCCTCGTACACGCCGGCGCGTCCGATCGCCGACGTGCCTAGGCGATGTGGTCCTCCTGGAGCTCCGCCGTGTGGCGGTTGGTGAAGCGCTGGACCATGCGGTCGGCCTCACGCTGCGGGAGCGTGAGGCGGTACGTCGCCTCCACGTCACCTCTGAACTGGCCAGAGGTCGGGTAGCTGCCGTCTATCGACTTCTTGAAGACCAGGTAGTAGTCCTCCTCGGTCGGCTCCGTGCTGCCGCCCGAACCCAGCCCACGGGTACGGCCCGGGCCGGACGGGATCGGGAAGGTACCGGTGTCCTCCGGGGCGGGCTCGGGGGCGGGAGCCGACGGCTCCTCGTACTGCTGCCCGAACTGCCGCTGCTCCTCGAACCTCTGCTGCTCCTCGAACCGTTGTTGTTCCTGGAACTGCTGAGTGGCCCAGAACTGCTGCTCCTGGAACAGCTCGGCCTGCTGCTGCTCCGCGAACCACTCCCGGTACGCCGCGTCCGGATCGTAGTCGCCCTGGTACTCGATGGACTGGGGGTTCCGCGCCTGGAGCCACGGATTCTGCGGCTCGGCGTAGTCCGGCGACCCGGGGCGTTCGCTCCCCTCGGGAGCGGGGCGCTGCTCGACGGGCTGGGGCTGAAGGGCCGCCGCGGGCTCGGGGGCGCGACCGCCCGCGGACGCGTCGGCCGGCGCCAGGGCCGGTGCGGGAGCGGGCGCCGGTGGCAGTACCGCCGGCTCGATGCCCGCCGCCGCGAGACCCGCCGGGGCCGTCTCCGCGAGGGGAACGCCGTAGCGGGCCAGGCGCAGCGGCATCAGTGCCTCCACGGGGGCCTTGCGGCGCCAGGCGCGGCCGAAGCGGGAGTGCAGGCGGGCCTGGTAGACGAGACGTTCCTGCTCCAGCTTGATGACGTGCTCGTAGGAGCGCAGCTCCCACAGCTTCATCCGGCGCCACAGCAGGAAGGTGGGGACGGGGGAGAGCAGCCAGCGGGTGAGGCGGACCCCCTCCATGTGCTTGTCGGCCGTGATGTCGGCTATGCGGCCGATCGCGTGCCGGGCCGCCTCGACCGCGACGACGAACAGCACCGGGATGACCGCGTGCATGCCCACGCCCAGCGGGTCCGGCCAGGCCGCCGCGCCGTTGAACGCGATCGTCGCCATCGTCAGCAGCCACGCCGTCTGGCGCAGCATCGGGAACGGGATGCGGATCCAGGTCAGCAGGAGGTCGAGGGCGAGCAGGACGCCGATACCCGCGTCGATGCCGATCGGGAAGACGTACGAGAAGTTCCCGAACCCCTTCTTCAGCGCCAGCTCACGGACCGCCGCGTACGAACCGGCGAAGCCGATTCCGGCGATGACGAGCGCACCGGCGACGACCACGCCGATGAGAATCTTGTGCATCCGTGTCAGCTGTATGGGCGCGGCCACCTGTACTCCCCTCTCCTTGCGTGTTGTTGCGCGCAACAGAGTGGCACATGTGTGTGGCGTACGGATGCGCGGTATGGAAGGAGCCCGGTTCCGGAGGGAACCGGGCCCCGTGGACTTGTCTGCCGGGGCCCTGGCCGGGCCCCGTGTCCGGCCGTGGCCGGGTCAGCTCTTCTTCGCCGCCGACTGCGACGGGGAGGCGCTCTTGGAGGCGCTCTTGGACGGAGAGGCCGACGGCGCCTTGGACGAGGACGGAGCCTTCGACGAGGTGGCCGGATCCGGCGAGCCCGCGCTCGCCGCGCCACCGTCCCCGTTCGCGGCGGCCACCGCGGCCACCGCCTCCTTCGTGGCCTTCTCGGCCGCCTTCAGCAGCGTGGCCGGGTCCGGGGTCTTCTCACCCGCGAGACCGGCGCCGTTGTAGTCGAGCGTCACGACCACGTTCTCGACGCGCGCCACGACCGTCTGCTGCTTGAAGGAGCCCTCCTTCTTCTTCAGGCCGTACCGCACGGCCGTCGCCTCGTCGCCCGTGCCGGAGACCGGCGTCGACTTGCTGTCCAGCGCGCCCTCCGCCGTCTGCGCGGCCGAGACCTGCTTCTGGAAGTAGTCGTGGGCCTGCTCCTCGCCCGTGCCGCGCGCGTCCGAGTCGAAACGCAGCAGTGCCACGTTCAGCCAGCGGAACTGGGAGCCCTTCACCCCGTTGTTGTCGAGGCTGGTCCAGTTGCAGTTGCCGCGCTGCTTCGGCTCGTCCAGCTTGCCGGACTTGCCCGACTTGGAGCCCTTCGGTATGAGTTCGTCCAGCGTCTTCTTCGACAGTACCGAGCACGCCTTGGGCAGGGTCGCGTACGCGGCGGGCTGGACGGTGGGGGTCGAGGCGCTCTCGGACACCGTCGGCCCCGGGGCCGCGCTCTCGTTCTTCTGCGCGTCGTCACCGGAGCCGGAGTCCGAGGAACAGCCCGCGGCGACGAGCATCACCGGGACGGCGGCCGCGCTGACAAGGATGCGGGTGAGTCGCTGTGCTCGGCCTGCTCGCTGTACTGGTCGGTGCATGGTTCCTTCACTCGTGGCGCTCGTGGTACGGCCGCACATGGAGCGTGCGGCCGGTCGGGTCCGAGGGGCCACGGTACGCGGTGGGGCGCCAGGGCGGTTCCCGTTCGGGGGGTTTGCGCCGGGGTGCCCCCAGCGGCCGCGGGGGCGCTAGTCGTTGAGCCGGGAGGCCAGCTTCCGGGCCAGTTTCTGCGCCCTGTCCTGCATTTCCTCGCTGTCCGGGGTGTCCGTGGAGGACGTCGGCTGCTCGGAGTATTCGATCGTCACGATGACGTTGGACGTGCGGAACACCACAGTCACCGTGCGCTGCTGAGCCGTCGACGAGCCGGTGTTCAGCTTGTCGTCGAGGAACGCCTCGTCGCCCAGATCGTCGAGCACGCGCGGCTGGAGATCGGCCGGGGTCTGCGAGGGGGAGGCGGTGGCGGAGGGGGCCGAGGGGGCGCCGGACCCGCTGCCGTTGTCGCCGGCCGAGCCGCTCGCGCCGTCACTCGGGCTGCCGCTCGGGCTGCCGCTCGGGCTCGGGGTGGCGCCGCCGGACGCGGGCGCGGACGCGGACGCGGCGGGCTCCGGGAGGTCGGCGCCGCTCTGCCTGGCGCCGTAGAGCTCCCCGGCCTTCTCCTCGTCGCTCACCGTGTTGTCGTACGAGACCACGCGCTCGAAGTCGACGAAGAGGTGATCGGTGGCGGCCGTGGACGCCACCTTCCAGTCGCAGCCGTCACGCCGGTCCGTGTCGTAGGTGAGCGTGGCCTCGCCCGCGTACGCCTTCTCCTGCAGCGTCTCGTCGGTCATCTCCTGGATGCCGGGCAGCAGCGTGTCGAGCGTGTCGTGATCGACCGCGCCGCACGCCTCCGGGAGGGTGCGGTACTTGCCCGGCTGGGCCACCGGGGCCGTCGTGCCCGTGTCGCCGCCCTTGGAGTCCGGAGCCGGACTCCCCACGCCCGAACCGCCCGTGCAGCCCGCCAGCACTGCCGCGAGCAGCACGGCGGCGCCGGATACGTACGCCTTCCGCTGCACGGTCAGGCTCCTCTCGACGGTTCCCGACGGCGCTCCGGCCCGGGTGTCCTGTGGTTATTGGGTTGCCGCACGGGGGCGGACCCTGGAGACAATGTGTATCGCACGCACAGCCGTGGACGCCGGTCCGTTGTCCTATACGTCGACCTAGGCGCCGGTTTTGCGATTTAAGACTTCTGATGTGTTTCTGTGGATAGAGGACGATATGTCGTACGTAGAGATGCCGGGGGCGCAGGTCCCCATCCGCATGTGGACCGACCCCGCTTCGGTCGAGGACGTCGCGCTCCGGCAGCTCCAGAACGTGGCGACCCTCCCCTGGATCAAGGGCCTCGCCGTCATGCCGGACGTCCACTACGGCAAGGGCGCGACGGTCGGCTCGGTCATCGCGATGCGGGACGCGGTGTGCCCGGCGGCGGTGGGTGTCGACATCGGCTGCGGCATGTCCGCGGTGAAGACCTCCCTCACCGCCAACGACCTGCCGGGCGATCTCTCGCGGCTCCGCTCGAAGATCGAGGAGGCGATCCCGGTGGGGCGCGGGATGCACGACTCCCCGGTCACCCCGGACCGCTTCCACGGCCTGGCCACCGCCGGGTGGGACGACTTCTGGGGGCGGTTCGGCGGGGTGGCGGACGCGGTGAAGTTCCGCGAGGAGCGGGCCGTGAAGCAGATGGGGACGCTTGGATCCGGAAATCATATGATCGAGACTTGTCTTGATGAGTCAGGTTCGGTCTGGCTGATGCTGCATTCCGGCTCCCGGAACATCGGCAAGGAACTCGCCGAGCATCACATCGGTGTCGCGCAGAAGCTCCCCCACAACCAGGGCCTGGTCGACCGCGACCTCGCTGTCTTCGTCTCCGATACGCCTCAGATGGCGGCTTACCGTAGCGATCTCTACTGGGCGCAGGAGTACGCCAAGTACAACCGCACGCTCATGATGGCGCTCCTCAAGGACGTGATCCGCAAGGAGTTCAAGAAGGCGAAGCCGACCTTCGAAACGGAGATCTCCTGCCACCATAACTACGTGGCGGAGGAGCGGTACGAGGGCATGGACCTGCTCGTCACGCGCAAGGGTGCGATTCGCGCCGGCCGCGGGGAGTTCGGAATCATTCCGGGTTCGATGGGCACCAGCTCGTACATCGTGAAGGGACTCGGCAACGAGAAGGCATTCAACTCGGCCTCGCACGGCGCGGGCCGGCGCATGAGCCGGAACGCCGCCAAGCGCCGTTTCACGACGAAGGACCTGGAGGAGCAGACGCGGGGCGTGGAGTGCCGCAAGGACTCCGGCATCGTGGACGAGATCCCGGCCGCGTACAAGCCGATCGAACAGGTGATGGAGCAGCAGCGCGACCTCGTGGAGGTCGTGGCGAAGCTGAAGCAGTTCATCTGTGTGAAGGGCTGATGCCGGCGAGGCCCCGTCCGGGGCCTCGCCGTTCGGTCGGTCAGGCGTCTGCCGGAAGAGGTGTCTTGCCGGTCCGCAGGCGCCAGAGGCGGACGTAACAGCTCTTCTCGGTCCTGCCGAGTTCCTTGGCGGCCGCGGCGTCGTTGTTCAGCGCCAGCAGCAGTCGGTCTTCCGATGGCGTCCAGCGACGGCGATCGGGCGCTACGCGCATGTTGGCCGGGCGGGACCAAGTGGAGAGGTGCGCGGCGGCAGTCCGCTTGCGGTCCAGTGACAGGCAGCCCGGGTAGTAGAGATGGGTGGCCAGTTTCTGGGCCGCTTCCTTCGTGTACAGGATGTTGAAGATGCCGTCGCGGGCATTGCGCTTGAGGGACCGTTCGGCACCGGTGATCCTGCCCGCGTGGAAACACAGATAGGCACCGATGGCGGCGCTGGCCGTGGTGAGGGAGATGAAGGGGAAGCCCTTGGCGGTGAAGCCCACCGAGCCGTCCGCGTCGATCACTCCGCGGAGATAGTCGCGTTGTGAGAAGGGGACGCGAGGGGGCGTGATGGTCCTGGACTTGCGGCCGTACGGCAGGCCGAGTTCGTTCAGTTTCGTTCTTGCTTCGAGGGCGCACAGGGTCCAGATGGAAGTCTCGTGCGACGCGGCGAAGTTCGTGGTCCGAGTCCGTCCGGTGATGCTGCTGTTGTACGGGGTCAGGCGTTGGAACTCGCGCAGAATGTCGACGTCGCGAGCGCTGAGCTCGACGGTCATGCGCCCTTTCTGACCTGTTCCCTTGGAGAGGTGGCCGTCGGCTTGCAGGAAGCCGAACATGTAGGCGTACTCGGGGTTTTCGAGGTCCATGAAGCCCGTTGTCGCGCTTCGGGTCTGGTCCGGAGCGCAAGGGAGCGCGTTAGGCTCGCGTTCAGCCATCAGGAAGGCTCACTTCCGTGCTGGTCAGGCCCTCGGCCGGGATGGCAGTCCTGGCCGAGGGCCGTCGTGTTCGATGTCTTGGCGCGAGCCTAGGTCGGACGTTCGGCGGGCATGCGGGTGATCGAGCGAGTTCACCCGTGTGAGGTATGCGTGGGGCTGTTGGGGTGGGGCGCTGTCCTCGGCTGGTGGGTCACTTCGTGGACATGACCGCGTAGATCATGACGAAGGCCACGATGTGGATGCCGAAGAGGAAGTACGCCAGGTAGTACCAGACGTAGCGTTCGCGCTTTTTCTCCAGGGCGAGGCGGGCCTGTTCGTCGGCCGGGGGCGGTGGCTGGGGTACCTGGTCCGGCCGGCTCGGGGGCGACGGGTCCGTTGTCACAGCTCGCGGTGGATCTTCGTGTTCGACGCCTGGGCGCGGGGGCGGACCACGAGGAGGTCGATGTTCACGTGGCTGGGGCGGGTGACCGCCCACGTGATCGTCTCGGCGACGTCGTCCGCGGTGAGGGGCTGGGCCACGCCCGCGTAGACCTTGGCCGCCTTCTCGGTGTCGCCGCCGAAGCGGGTGAGGGCGAACTCCTCCGTCTTGACCATGCCGGGGGCCACCTCGATCACGCGGACCGGCGTACCGACGATCTCCAGGCGCAGCGTCTCCGCGAGCACGTGCTCGGCGTGCTTGGCGGCCACGTAGCCGCCGCCGCCCTCGTACGTGGCGTGGGCCGCCGTGGAGGACAGGACGACGACCGTGCCGTCGCCGCTGGCGGTGAGCGCCGGGAGGAGGGCCTGGGTGATGTTCAGGGTGCCGATGACGTTCGTCTCGTACATCTGGCGCCACTGGGCCGGGTCGCCGGTCGCGACCGGGTCGGCGCCGAGCGCGCCGCCCGCGTTGTTGACCAGTACGCCGATGGTCTTGAACGCCGTCGCGAACTCGTCGACCGCGGTGCGGTCCGTGACGTCCAGGGCGTACGCGGTGGCCTGGCCGCCCGCCGCGGTGATCTCCTCCGCCAGCGCCTCGATGCGGTCCTTGCGGCGGGCCGTGAGGACGACGCGGTAACCCTCGGCCGCGAGCTGCCGGGCCGTCGCGGCGCCGATTCCGCTGCTTGCACCGGTGACGACGGCGATACGGGACGCGGCGGCGGGGGTCATACGGCTGCTCCTTGGAGGTGTCTGGGGTCTGCTGTCGGGTGCCTGGTGTCTGGGGTCTCTGCGGCCAGGATAGGCGGGGGTCAATTGCCGCCTCGGGGCGCGTACATGATCACGGCGGCTCCGGCCAGGCAGATTAGGGCGCCGGTGATGTCCCAGCGGTCGGGGCGGTAGCCGTCGGCGATCACGCCCCAGGCGAGGGAGCCGGCCACGAAGACGCCGCCGTACGCGGCGAGGACGCGGCCGAACTCGGCGTCCGGCTGGAGCGTGGCCACGAAGCCGTACAGGCCGAGTGCCATGACTCCGGCGCCGATCCAGAGTCCGCCGCGGTGCTCGCGGACGCCCTGCCAGACGAGCCAGGCGCCGCCGATCTCCAGGAGGGCGGCGAGGACGAACAGGAGCGCGGAGCGGGCGATCAGCATGGGGTCACTGTGTCAGGACGCGGGTTCGCTGCGCTGGCCGTCGCGGGTGCGGTGCCGGTTCGGTGGGGGGTCGGGGCCGTGCCGGTACATCCGCCCGCATCCGAACGGATCCCCCCGGGGTTTCGAGGTGGTCGTGGGTGATGATCCGTCCGGCCTGCGGGCATTCGATGTACCGGCCCAGCCCCTCCCGTGCGCGGCCGACTGCGGGTGCGTCGTGGTGGCCGTTCGGCCCTGGCCGGGGAAAGTCCAGCCCCTCCCATGCGTGAGATTCAGCCCCTCCGGCGTTTGAGGAGCGGGGGTCCGGGGGCGGAGCCCCTGGGTATGGGTCGGGTAGGGGCGGAGGGGGCGAAGAGATGCTTGTGGGGCGCTGGATTCCGGTGAAGGGAGGGTGGCGGCGTACGATTTCGGCTGGTGGAAAGGGGGCCCCATGGATGTCGACGGGGAAGCGCGCGGGCGGCTGCTGGAGGAGCTGGCGGACGTGTCGCGCCGGTACATGGCCTCGTACGCGCTGTTCAACCAGGCCCTCGCCGACCACGTCGGGCTGCATCCGACGGACGTGCAGTGCGTGAACCTGCTCAGCCTGGAGGACGGGCCCGTGACCACCGGGCGGATCGCCGAGATGACGGGGCTGACCACCGGGTCGGCCACACGGCTGGTGGACCGGCTGGAGAAGGCCGGCTACGTGGTGCGGGAGCGCGACGTGGTCGACCGGCGGCGGGTGCTGGTGGCGACCGTGCCCGAGAAGATCGCCGAGTTCGGGCGGATGTGGGAGCGGCTGGGCGCCGGCTGGTACGGCCTGTTCGACGGGCTCGACGAGGACGGGATCGCTCTGATCATCGGGCACATGCGCCGCACGGTCGACTTCAGCGCCGAGCAGGTCGCCCGGCTGCGGTCCGGGGACTTTCAGGAGGCCTCGGACGAGGCGTCGTAGCGCTCGCGGGCTTCCACGACCTCCTCGATGTGGTGCTCCGCCCAGTCCTTGACGGCGGTGAGCAGGCAGCTCAGGTTCGTGCCCAGGGGCGTGAGTTCGTAGTCGACGCGGACCGGTACGGACGGGGTGACCGTGCGGGAGACGATGCCGTCGCGCTCCAGTGACCGCAGGGTCTGCGTCAGCATCTTGGGGCTGACTCCGGCGATCTTGCGGCCGAGGTCGCTGTAGCGCATCGGTCCGCCCGCGTCGGCGAGCGCGCTCACGATCAGGCTGACCCACTTGTCGCTGATGCGGTCCAGGAGCTGGTTGGTGGGGCAGCTCTTGATGAAGGCGTCGTACTCGATGCGGGCCTGCTGGCGCCGTTGGGCCGCCGTCGTGGTCGCCATGACTCACCTCCGGGTGACGTACGCACCTTCAGGTGCCTACTTACCAATAGATAGTAGCTCTTCCTAGGGTTGTTGTGGCGGGTGAGAGACCCGCGGATGACCTACAGATGGGGTGAGCTGGGATGCGTGCAGCGGTTGTGACGTCGTTCGGTGGTCCGGAAGCCGTCGAGATCGTCGAGGTCGCCCTGCCGGAGCCGGGGGCCCGGCAGGTGCGGATCAAGGTGGCGGCCGCGGGGATCAATCCCGTGGACGCCGGGGTGCGTGCCGGTGTCTTCGGGGGCGCGGGGAAGCGGCTGGGGCTCGGCTGGGACGTGGCGGGTGTGGTGGAGGCGGTCGGGGTCGCCTCGGGGTGGAGCGTGGGCGACGAGGTGGTGGCGCTGGTGTACGGGACCGCCAAGGCCCTCGGTACGCACGCCGACCACGTGGTGGTCGACGCCGACGCGGTGGCCGTGGCGCCCCGCTCGGTCGACGCGGCGCACGCGGCGAGCCTGCCGCTCAACGCGCTGACCGCGGCCCAGGCCCTGGACGGGCTGGACCTGGAGCCGGGCGCGAGCCTGCTGGTCACGGGGGCCGCGGGGGCGGTCGGCGGGTACGCCGTGCAGCTCGCCGCCCGGCTCGGGGTGAGCGTGACCGCGCTGGCCCGCGAGGGCGACGAGGAGTTCGTGCGGTCCCTGGGGGCGGACCGGTTCGTGTCGGAGCCGGAGGCGGTGGCCCCGGGGAGCGTGGACGCGGTGCTGGACGCGGCGATCCTGGGCGAGGTCGCCCTGGAGCGGGTGCGGGACGGGGGTGCCTTCCTGGGCGTCATCCCGGGGGCCCAGCCGGCGTCCGTGCGCGGGGTGCGGACCGGCGCGGTCGAGGTCGCCGCCGACGGGGCCCGGCTCGCGGAGCTCGTGGCGCTCGTCGACGAGGGGGTGCTGACCACCCGGGTCGCCGGGACGTACGCGCTCGACGAGGCCGTCGAGGCGCACGCGCGGCTCGCGAAGGGCGGACTGCGGGGCCGGCTGGTCCTCGTGCCCTAGTGGTGCTGCTCCGGTGCCTTGAGGGGGAGCAGGCGTACGAGGGGGCAGCACAGGAGGGTGATGGCGGCGACGACGGTGAGGCTCACGGTGGTGGCGTGGGCCCCGTCGCCGGTCCGGAAGTAGACGGTGGTGACGGCGGCGGCTCCGATCGCGTTGGCGAGCTGCTGGACGGCGCCGAGCGAGCCGCCCGCGCTGCCGGCCTCCTCGGGTGAGATGTCGCCGATGGTGACGTCGTAGAGCGAGCCGAAGCAGGCGCCCATGCCGAGGCCGATGACGAGCAGCGGCGGGACCAGGGACCAGCCGTCGGTGTCCGTGCCGGAGACGGTGACCAGGGCGAGGAGGTGGGCCGTTCCGGCGAGGGTGACGAGGAAGCCGACGAGGACGAGACGGCGGCCCAGGCGGCCGATCAGGCGGTAGCAGGCGATCGAGGCGACGACGATGCCGGCGGACAGGGGTGTCAGGGCGAGCGCGGCAGCCGCGGGGGAGCGGCCGAGGCCCTGCTGGAGGAAGAGGGAGACGACGTAGAGGAGGCCGGCGACCGCGGCGAAGAAGACGACGCCGATGACCAGCCCCGAGGTGAAGCCGCGGTTGTGCAGGAGGGAGGGCCGGATCAGGGGACCGGGCGCGGTGCGCTGGCGCCGGCAGAACCCGGCGAAGAGCGCGAGTCCGGCGAGCAGGAGGAGGACGGGGATCGCGTCCCAGCCGTGGGCCGAGCCCTCGATGAGGCCGGTGAGCAGGGCGAGCATGGTGGCGCCGAGGAGGACGGAACCGGGGACGTCGACGGGGGTCGCGCGGTCGCCGGTGTCGCGGGGGAGCAGCCGGGCGGCGGCGAGGAGCGCGGCGCCGCCGAGGACGATGTTGATGAGGAACATCGGGCGCCAGCCGAGGCCGGCGAGGTCGGCGTCGACGATGAACCCGGCGAGGACCGGGCCGCCGACGGCGGACAGGCCCATCACCGGTCCGAACAGGCTGTACGCCTTGCCGATCTGGTCCCGGGGCCAGGTCGCGCCGAGGATGCCGAAGCCCTGCGGGATGACGAGCGCGCCGAACGCGCCCTGGACCAGGCGGGCGGCGACGAGGGTTCCCGGGGTGGGTGCGAGGCCGCAGGCGGCCGAGGCGGCGGTGAAGCCGGCGAGGCCGGTCAGGAAGAGACGGCGGCGGCCGTACTTGTCGCCGAGCCGGCCGCCGAGGACGAGCAGGACGCCGAGCGCGAGGGCGTAGGAGGCGCCCAGCCACTGGATGAGGGCGGTGCCGCCGCCGAGGTCGTGGGTGATGGTCGGGGCGGCGATGTTGGTGATGGTGCCGTCGAGGAGGTCCAGGACGTCGGCGGCGAGGACGACACCGAGGATCGCCCAGCGGACACGGGCGGGTGGATGGCTTCCGGTTTCATGTGCGTCATGCAGTATCTGTGTCACGCAGATAAATGTCGGGCATGGGGCGGGGCGCGGTCAAGCGGGATATCGCGCGGACGGGGCGGTGGGGGCTCGCGCGGGGTGCGGCGAGAGTGGAGGGGGAGGTCAGGCGGGTCCGTGGCCGGCCGCGTACGACGTCGGGGGGACCCCGACCGTCGCGGTGAAGTCCCGGACCAGGTGGGCCTGGTCGGCGTAGCCGAGGTCGGCGGCCAGGGCGGCCCAGTTCACCGGCTCGGAACCCTCGGCCCGTTCCAGGGCTTCGTGGATGCGGTAGCGCAGGATGATCCACTTCGGGCCGACGCCGACGTACGCGGAGAACAGGCGCTGCAGGGCGCGGACCGTCATGCCCCCGGTCTCGGCGAGCGCGCCGACGGTGCGGATCGCGCGGTCGGCGCGGACGCGGTCGACCAGGCCCGCCGCCAGGGCGGCCTGTGGGTCCGGCTGCGGATCGAGGTCCAGGAGGAAGGTGTCGAGGGCGGCCACCCGGTCCCGCTCGTCGTCCGGGTCGAGGGCGGCCGTGGCGGCGCTCCCGGAATCCGGGAAGACGTCGGGGAGGGGGAGTCGCTGTCCGGTGAGGGCCGACAGGGGGCGGCCGGGGGCGAAGGGGCGGAAGCCGCCGGGCCGGAACTGGATCCCGCACACCCTTCCCCGGCCCTCCAGCTTCTGGGTGAACAGGCCGAGCCCGATGCCGGCGACCTCGCCGAAGGGGTCCTGTCCCGCGTACCGCTGGAAGACGACGTTGACCGAGGGGTGCGGGACCACGTGCGAGGCGTAGGGCTGGGTGAGGTCCCAGTCGATCAGCCAGTAGTGCTCCAGGTAGGGGCGCAGCGGCTCGGCGGGCTCGTGACGGCGGAAGCGGACGCGCGCGAAGAGTTCCGCGGCGTCGACGATGCCTCGGGTGTCACGGCGTGGGGAGGCCATGCCGGGATCGTAGGGCGGGGCACTGACAGTCGCGGAATAGTCCGGGCGGGGTGGTGGTTCACGAGTATAGTTGAAGCGTCAACAACTTGGAGGGTGAGCGACCATGCAGTTCGGGATCTTCAGCGTCGGTGATGTGACACCGGACCCCACCACGGGCCGGGAGCCGACCGAGCGCGAGCGCATCAAGGCCATGGTCGCCATCGCGCTGAAGGCCGAGGAGGTCGGCCTCGACGTCTTCGCGACCGGCGAGCACCACAACCCGCCGTTCGTGCCGTCGTCCCCGACCACGATGCTCGGCTACATCGCGGCGCGCACCGAGAAGCTCGTCCTGTCCACGTCCACGACGCTGATCACCACCAACGACCCGGTGAAGATCGCCGAGGACTACGCGATGCTCCAGCACCTCGCGGACGGCCGGGTCGACCTGATGATGGGCCGCGGCAACACCGGGCCGGTCTACCCCTGGTTCGGGCAGGACATCCGGCAGGGCATCAACCTCGCCGTCGAGAACTACGCGCTGCTGCACCGCCTGTGGCGCGAGGACGTGGTGACCTGGGAGGGCAAGTTCCGTACGCCGCTCCAGTCGTTCACGTCGACCCCGCGCCCGCTGGACGGTGTCCCGCCGTTCGTCTGGCACGGCTCCATCCGCTCGCCCGAGATCGCCGAGCAGGCCGCGTACTACGGCGACGGCTTCTTCCACAACAACATCTTCTGGCCCGCCGACCACACCAAGCGGATGGTCGAGCTCTACCGCGAGCGGTACGCGCACTACGGGCACGGCACGGCCGAGCAGGCGATCGTCGGCCTCGGCGGCCAGGTGTTCATGCGGCCCAACTCGCAGGACGCCGTACGGGAGTTCCGTCCGTACTTCGACAACGCGCCGGTCTACGGCCACGGCCCCTCCCTGGAGGACTTCACCGAGCAGACCCCGCTCACCGTCGGCTCTCCGCAGCAGGTCATCGAGAAGACGCTGTCCTTCCGCGAGTACGCCGGTGACTACCAGCGCCAGCTCTTCCTGATGGACCACGCCGGGCTGCCGCTCAAGACGGTCCTGGAGCAGCTCGACCTGCTGGGCGAGCAGGTCGTGCCGGTGCTGCGCGAGGAATTCGCCAAGAACCGTCCGGCCGACGTGCCGGACGCGCCGACCCACGCGGCCCGGGTGGCCGCGACGGAGGAGAAGGAAGAGGTGAGCCGCGCATGAAGCTCGTCGTCGTCTCGGCGGGGCTGAGCGTCCCGTCGTCCACGCGGCTGCTGGGCGACCGGCTGGCGGCCGCGACCGTCGGCCGGGCGTCCGGTGAGGTGGACCTCCGGGTCGTCGAACTGCGCGACCTCGCGGTCGAGATCGCGCACAACCTCACCAACGGCTTCCCCGGCCGCGCCCTGTCCGCCGCGATCGACGACGTGACCTCCGCGGACGGTCTGATCGTCGTCACGCCCGTCTTCTCCGCGTCCTACAGCGGTCTGTTCAAGTCGTTCTTCGACGTGCTCGACAAGGACGCGCTGGCGGGCAGGCCCGTGCTGATCGCGGCGACCGGGGGGACCGGGCGGCACTCGCTGGTCCTCGAACACGCGCTGCGTCCGCTGTTCGCGTACCTGCGGGCGGTGGTCGTGCCGACCGGGGTGTACGCGGCGTCGGAGGACTGGGGGGCCGAGGGGCTCGCGGAGCGGATCGATCGGGCCGGGGGTGAGCTGGCCGCGCTGATGTCGGCCCTGGCCGGCTCCGTGGAGCCCGGCCCGACCCCGGCGCCCTCCTCGGCCCAGGCCGGACCCGAGGCGGCCGCTGTCCCTGCCCAGCCTTCGTCCGGCCGTGCGGACGGTTTCCACGTGGTCCCGTTCGCGGAACAGCTCGCGGCGCTGCGGGCGTAGCGGGTTTTTCGCCCCCTCCGCCCCTGCCCTTCCCACCCCTGGGGCTCCGCCCCAGACCCCGCTCCTCAAACGCCGGAGGGGCTGAAAATCACGCCGATGAGGGGCTGCGCCCACCACATCGCACCCGCACCCGGCGACGCGCGGGAGGGGTCGTGCCGGTACATCGAATGCCCGCAGGCCGGACGGATCGGAACCCACCCGCACTTCGAAACCCCGGGGGGATCCGTCCGGATGCGGGCGGATGTACCGGCGCGGCCCCGACCCCCACCGGACCGGACCCGCCGGTACCTCAGCCGATCGGAGGTGCGCCCTCCACCGTGAAGCCGATCACCGTTCCGCCGCCCTTCCGGGGGTGGGCGAACGGGGTGCCTCCGTGCGCGGTGGAGACCTCGCGGACGATCGAGAGGCCGAGGCCCGAGCCGGGGAGGCTGCGGGCGTCGGCGGTTCGGTAGAAGCGGTCGAAGACACGCTCGAGGTCGTCGTCGCCGATGCCGGGCCCCCGGTCGAGCACCTCGACGCACACCGATCCCTGCTGGCTCGAGGACCCCGCAGACCCCGCAGATCCCGCGGAGCCCACGAAGGCGGCCGGGCCCGTGGGGCTCGCGGGGGTCGGCCCCGTCACCACCACCTCGATCGGCGCCCTCCCGCCCAGGTCGAACTTGGCGGCGTTCTCCACGAGGTTGGAGACCGCGCGCTGGAGGGCGGTCGGGCGGCCGTCGACCGCGGTGTCGCCGGCCGCCCGGACGGTGATGTCCCGCCCGGTGCGGCGGCGGGCGACGATCGCGACGTCCTCGGCGAGTTCGGCGAGGTCGAGCCGCCGTACGGGCTCGGTGTCCGACTGGCCGGCCGCGAGGGCGACGAGTTCGTTGACCAGGTCGGTCAGCTCCCGGGACTCCAGGGCCAGATCGGCGACGAGTTCCTCGCGGGCGTCGGGCGGCAGTTCGTCGATCCGGCGGAGCATGGAGATGTTCGTACGCAGGGAGGTCAGCGGCGTACGGAGTTCGTGTCCCGCGTCCTGGACCAGACGGCGCTGGTCCTCCTCGGACTGGGCGAGACGGCCGAGCATCCGGTCGAAGGACCGGCCGAGCCGGGCCACCTCGTCATGGCCGGTGACCGGCACCTGGATGCCGAGACGACCGGTGCGCGCCACGTCCTCGGCGGCCCCGGCGAGCCGCACCAGGCGCCGGGTGATGCGCCGGGCCAGCCACCAGCCGAACAGCCCCGCGGCGATCACGACGGCCCCGACGAGCAGGACCGTCCGCTGCTGGAGCTCCCGGAGCAGGTCCTCCGTGTCGCTGAACTGCTGGGCGACCTGTACGGCGCCCCGTCCGCCGCCCAGCGACACGGTGGTCAGCCGGTAGCGGTCGCCGGCGACGTCGACGTCCTTGTGCTCCACCAGGGCGCCCGCCGCGGCGTGGCCGGCGACCGCCCGGTCGCGGCCGTTCACGGGCAGGGGCGGAACGCCCCGGTCGATGATCGCGCCGCCCGCCCCGAGCACCTGCACGTCGGTGCGGCTGGGCCGGATGATGTCCTCCAGGGGCCCGGCGTGGTCCAGGTCGGAGGGGGCGAAGTCGCCCGGGTCCAGCGGGCGTTCCCGCACCTGGTCGCGCAGGTCCTGCACCACCTCGGCGAAGACGGTCTGCTGGTCCACCCGCACCAGCCGCGCGGCGGCGTCGTAGCTGAGGAACCCGACCAGGACCGTGACGGCGGCGGCGACGGCGGCGAAGGACACGGTGAAGGTGGCCCGCAGGGAGGACACCTGCCGCAGCCGTCGTCGCACTCAGTCCTCCCTCAGGACGTACCCCACGCCTCGCACGGTGTGGATCAGCGCCGGAGCGCCGGGCTCGTCGAGCTTGCGCCGCAGGTAGCCCACGTACACGGCGAGGTTCTTGGAGCCGGGGCCGAAGTCGTAGCCCCAGATCCGGTCGTAGATGGTGGAGTGGTCGAGGACGATGCCCGCGTTGCGGACGAGCAGTTCGAGGAGCTCGAACTCGGTCCGGGTCAGTTCCAGCTCGCGCTGCCCGCGCCAGGCCCGGCGGGCCTGGATGTCCATGCGCAGCCCGGCCGCGGAGATCTGCGCGCCGGACGTCCGCGGTTCCCGGGGCGCGGGCGTCGGGGCGTCCTCGTCGAAGGCGCCGTTGCCGGTGCGGCGCAGCAGGGCGCGCAGCCGGGCGAAGACCTCCTCGACGTCGAACGGCTTGACGACGTAGTCGTCGGCGCCCGCGTCGAGACCGGCGATGCGGTCGGCGGTCTCGACGAGCGCGGTGAGCATCAGGATGGGGGTGCGGTCGCCCTCGGCGCGCAGCACGCGGCAGACCTGGAGGCCGTCGATGCCGGGCATCATGACGTCGAGGACGAGGACGTCCGGCGGGGTGCGGTGGGCCTGGGCCAGCGCCTCCACCCCGTCGGCCACGGCCGTCACCCGGTAGCCCTCCAGCGTCAGTGCCCTTTCCAGGGCATGGCGGATGGCGCGGTCGTCCTCGGCGAGCAGTACGTTCTGGGGCACTCGACCAGTCTGCCAAGCGGTCGGCGGGATGCGGCCTGGTGAGCGGGTCCGCGACGGGCCTTCTTACCGGCCTCTCACTTCTTTCCGGTGTGTCGGACGTGCCGGAAAGGTCCTGGTCGGATCCGGCGTCCGGACGGACGCCACGGGACCGCACCCGTCCTCGCCGTGCCCCCGGAGGCGTCAGCCGACGTGCACCCGCGGCCGTCGTGCGCGGTCGGGCTCGGCCTCGCGCAGGACTTCCCTGGTGACGGGGGCGACCTCGCCCTGGCCGAAGAGGAAGAAGCGCAGGAAGTTGGTGAAGGGGCTGCCCTCGGTCCACTCGAAGTAGATGTGCGGGATGCCGCCGGTGGTGTCGCGCACATAGAGGAGCAGAGAGGCGAGGGCGTTGGGGATGGAGGCGGATTCCAGGGTGAGGACGCGGTAGCGGCCGTGCAGGACTTCGCCGCGTACGTTCATGACGGACTCGAACTCCGAGGGGTCGCCGACGGTGACCTCCAGGAAGACGAAGTCCTCCTGGGCGGGGAGGTCGTGGTCGGCGCGGATCTGCTCGATCTTCTCGCGGTACTCGGTGATGTCGCGCTTGTCGGGTTCGTTGGCGATGAAGCGCATCCGGCGGCTCGCGATGTCCCGGACGAACCGCTCGGCCATGTCGTCCATGGTCATGCTGGTCACGCGCAGCTCGAAGGCCCGGGCGAGCCGGGAGAGGAAGGAGACGAGCATGATGCCGGTGATGAAGCAGGCGCCGATCTTCACGCCGTCGGGACGCTCGATGATGTTGACGACGGTCGTGTAGAGGAAGACCGCCGAGATGACCGCGAAGAGGACGGTCCAGTGTTTCTGGCGGGCCTTGCGGGCGGCGATGGTGACGGCGATGGCGGCGGAGCTGATCAGGACGAGGACACCGGTGGCGTACGCGCCGCCCTGGGCGTCGACGTCGGCGTCGAAGAGCCAGGTGACCAGGAACGCGATCAGGGTGAAGACGATCACCATGGGGCGGACGGCGCGGGCCCAGTGCGGGGCCATGCCGTAGCGCGGGAGATAGCGCGGCATGAGGTTGAGCAGTCCGGCCATCGCGGAGGCGCCGGCGAACCACAGGATGCAGATCGTGGAGATGTCGTAGACCGTGCCGAAGGCGTTGCCGAGGTACTCGTGGGCGAGGTAGGCGAGGGCGCGGCCGTTGGCCTGGCCGCCCGGCTCGAACTCCTTCTCCGGGATCAGCACGGTGGTGATGAAGCTGGTGACGATCAGGAAGACGCTCATGATCACGGCGGAGGTGGTCAGCAGCTTCTTGGCGCCGCGGATCCGTCCGGCGGGCTTCTCCTCGGTGTCGGCCGGGTCGCCCTCCACGTGCGGCATGACCGCGACCCCGGTCTCGAAGCCGGACAGGCCGAGCGCGAGTTTCGGGAAGACGAGCAGGGCCACGCCGATCATGGCGAGGGCGTTGCCGTGTTCGGCGGTCAGTGCGGTGGTCCAGTCGGTGACGAGGTGCTCGTGGGTGGCGACCTCCCAGAGTCCCGCCACGGCGACGACGACGTTGAGTCCGAGGTAGATGCCCACCAGCACCACCGCGACGCCGATCGCCTCCAGGAAGCCCTTGAGGAAGACCGCTCCCAGCAGGGCCACCAGGAACAGGGTGATCACCATCTGCTTGTCGTGCAGGGCGCTGTTCAGATGGGGGTTCTCCACCAGGTGGGTGGAGGCGTCGGCCGCCGAGAGGGTGATGGTGATCAGGAAGTCGGTGGCGGCGAAGCCGAGCAGGGTGAGGACGAACAGCTTGCCCTTCCAGAAGGAGAGCAGGCGTTCGAGCATCGCGATGGAGCCCTCGCCGTGCGGGCTCTCCTCCGCGACCCGGCGGTAGACGGGCAGCGCTCCGGCCAGGGTGACGATGACGAGCACGATCGTCGCGATCGGGGACAGGAGGCCGGCCGCGAGGGCGGCGATGCCGGGCTGGTAGCCGAGGGTGGAGAAGTAGTCGACGCCGGTCAGGCACATGACGCGCCACCAGCGCTGTCCCTTGTGGACGGGCGTGGGTTCGGCGGCCGGCTGCGGCAGCCGACGGCCCTTGCTCTTGCTGATGTCGGACAGGCCTTCCAGCATCCACGCCCGCAAGCGGCTCGGCGGGGCGGGCTCGGTGCTGGCCATCGGTGACTCTCCTGACGTACGTCTCTTCGAACGGTTCCGGCCATCGAGGAGACGGCGCCCATCAGCGTATGCAGAGAGTGATGCACGGGCCCGAGCGTCCAGGGGCCTCAGGCGTCAAGCTTGCGTTAAGACCTGCTGGTCGCGCATCACGGGACCGCCGGAAGAGCAGCGGTCCGTCGCCCGTTCAGGCGTCGGCCGGCGCGCGGACCGGCGGGCTCCGCCCTGTATGGGATGCGTCAAGGGGGCGCCGTGCCCCGTATGGGAGGCGTCAACGGCGGCCGCGTCCGGTGTGTGAGGGGTTTTGCTCGGAGTGTCCGTCCGAAACCGAACCTCCCCTAGGAGCTCACGATGGCCGACGTGGCCTTCGTCGTCACCACGATCGCGGTGTTCGCGCTGGTGGCCCTCGTCGCCAAGGGGGTGACGAAGCTGTGACCGCCGAGAACGTTGTCGGCCTGATCGTGGCCGTCGCCCTGCTGGGCTATCTCGTCCTCGCCCTGATCTTCCCGGAGAGGTTCTGACGGTGACATCGACTGTTACCGCAGCGGGAGACATGGGTTCCGTACTCGCGGGTGTGCTCCAGCTCGTCGCCCTCGTGGGCGCGCTGGCGCTCGTCCACGTCCCCGTCGGCGGCTACATGGCCAGGGTCTACTCCTCCACCAGGCACCTCAGGGTGGAGAAGTGGATCTACCGGGGCATCGGTGCCGACCCGGACGCACCGATGCGCTGGCCCGCCTATCTGCGCGGCGTCCTGGCCTTCTCGGCGGTCGGCGTGCTGTTCCTCTATCTGCTGCAGCGGCTGCAGGGCGTGCTGCCCGGCTCGCTCCGCTTCTCCTCGGTCGGCCCGGCGCAGTCGTTCAACACGGCCGTGTCGTTCGTGACGAACACGAACTGGCAGTCGTACTACGGCGAGCAGACCATGGGGCACGTCGTGCAGACCGCCGGTCTGGCCGTGCAGAACTTCGTCTCCGCGGCCGTCGGCATGGCGGTCGCGGTGGCGCTCGTGCGCGGCTTCGCGGGCTCCCGCACCGGTGAACTGGGCAACTTCTGGACCGACCTGGTGCGCGGCACGCTGCGGATCCTGGTGCCGATGGCGGCCGTCGCCGCGGTGGTCCTCGTCGCCCGCGGCGTGATCCAGAACTTCTCCGGCATCCACGAGGTCGGTCAGTTTTTCGATGGACACGGCACGGGGGGCTCGCGGCAGTGGAACGGCGGGGCGGTCGCCTCGCAGGAGGCCATCAAGGAGCTCGGCACCAACGGCGGCGGCTACTTCAACGCCAACAGTGCCCACCCCTTCGAGAACCCGACCCCGTTCACCAACCTCTTCGAGGTCTTCCTGATCCTGCTCATCCCCTTCTCCCTGACCCGCACCTTCGGCGTGATGGTCGGCTCGGTGAGGCAGGGGTACGCGATCCTCGCCACGATGGTCACCGTCTGGCTGGGCTTCACCGCGCTGATGATGTGGACCGAGTTCGCCCACCACGGTCCGGCGCTGCAGGCCGCGGGCGGCGCGCTGGAGGGCAAGGAGACCCGGTTCGGCGTCGGCGGCTCGTCGATCTTCGCGGTGGCGACGACGCTGACCTCGACGGGCGCGGTGGACTCCTTCCACTCCTCCTTCACCGGTCTGGGCGGCGGCATCGCGATGCTCGGCATGATGCTGGGCGAGATCGCGCCCGGCGGTACCGGTTCCGGTCTCTACGGCATGCTGATCATGGCGGTGATCGCGGTGTTCATCGCCGGTCTGATGGTCGGCCGCACCCCCGAGTACCTGGGCAAGAAGATCGGCACCCGCGAGATGAAGCTCGCCGCCTGCTACATCCTCGTCACCCCGGCCCTGGTGCTGGTCCTCACCGCCGCCTCCATGGCGCTGCCGACCCCGCCGCACTCGGTGCTCAACCCCGGCGCGCACGGGTTCTCCGAGGTGCTGTACGCCTTCACCTCGGCGGCCAACAACAACGGCTCGGCCTTCGCCGGTCTGAACGCGAACACCGACTGGTTCAACACGACGACCGGGCTCGCCATGCTGCTGGGCCGCTTCCTGCCGATGGTGTTCGTCCTCGCGCTGGCCGGCTCGCTCGCCGGGCAGCGGCCCGTCCCGGCGACGGCGGGCACCCTGCGCACCGAGAAGCCGCTGTTCGCCGGTCTGCTCGTGGGCGCGGTCCTGATCATCACCGGTCTGACCTACTTCCCGGCCCTCGCCCTGGGCCCGCTGGCCGAGGGGCTGGCGTCATGACGACCCGTACAGAGAACCCAGAGGACTCCATGTCCACAGCCACTCCCACCCGGGCGCCCCACAGCGACGTCCCCGTCCCGCACAAGCCCGCCGGGGGCCGGGCCGGCGCGGGCCTGTTCGACCCCGAGCAGCTGATCACGTCGTTGCCCGAGGCGTTCCGCAAGCTCGACCCGCGGGTGATGGTCAAGTCGCCCGTCATGTTCGTCGTCCTCGTCGGCTCGGTGCTGACGACCGCCTTCTCCTTCGAGGACCCGGGGGACTGGTTCGGCTGGACGATCAGTGCCTGGCTGTGGCTCACCGTCGTCTTCGCCAACCTGGCGGAGGCGGTGGCCGAGGGGCGCGGCAAGGCGCAGGCGGACACCCTGCGCAGGGCCAGGACCGACACGGTCGCCCGGCGGCTGCTGAAGGACGGTTCCGGTTGCGAGGAGCGGGTGTCCGGCACGGATCTGACGATCGGTGACCTGGTGGTCTGCGAGGCGGGCGACGTCATACCCGGCGACGGCGATGTCGTCGAGGGCGTCGCGTCCGTCGACGAGTCGGCGATCACCGGCGAGTCGGCGCCCGTCATCCGGGAGTCCGGCGGTGACCGCTCGGCCGTCACCGGCGGCACGAAGGTCCTCTCCGACCGGATCGTCATCAAGATCACGACCAGGCCCGGCGAGACCTTCATCGACCGGATGATCGGCCTGGTCGAGGGCGCGGCCCGGCAGAAGACGCCCAACGAGGTCGCGCTCAACATCCTGCTGGCCTCGCTGACGATCGTCTTCCTGCTGGCCTGCGCCACGCTGCCGCCGCTCGCGGACCACGCGGGCACCCATCTGACGACGGTCGTGCTGGTGGCCCTGCTGGTCTGTCTGATCCCGACCACCATCGGCGCCCTGCTCTCCGCGATCGGCATCGCCGGCATGGACCGCCTCGTGCAGCGCAACGTGCTCGCCATGTCCGGACGGGCGGTCGAGGCCGCCGGCGACGTGTCGACGCTGCTGCTGGACAAGACCGGCACCATCACGCTCGGCAACCGGCAGGCCGCCGAGTTCGTGCCGGTGGCGGGGACGACCGGGGCCGAGGTCGCCGACGCCGCCCAGCTCTCCTCCCTGGCGGACGAGACCCCCGAGGGCCGCTCGATCGTCGTCCTGGCCAAGGAGCGGTACGGACTGCGCGAGCGCCACCAGGGCGAGCTGAGCGGTGCCGAGTGGATCGCCTTCACGGCGCAGACCCGCATGTCGGGTGTCGACCTCGAGGGGCGCAAGGTCCGCAAGGGCGCGGCCGGTTCGGTCATCGCCTGGGTCGGGGAGCGGGGCGGCACGGTCTCCGGGGACGCCGGCCCCCTCGCCGACCGGATCTCCGGGGCGGGCGGCACCCCGCTGCTCGTGGCCGTCGAGGACACCGACGGCGCGCGCGTCCTCGGTGTCATCCACCTCAAGGACGTCGTCAAGAACGGCATGCGCGAGCGGTTCGACGAGCTGCGCCGCATGGGCATCAAGACCGTCATGATCACGGGCGACAACCCGCTGACCGCCAAAGCCATCGCGGAGGAGGCGGGCGTCGACGACTTCCTCGCCGAGGCCACCCCCGAGGACAAGATGGCCCTCATCAAGCGGGAGCAGGCGGGCGGCAAGCTCGTCGCGATGACCGGCGACGGCACCAACGACGCCCCCGCGCTGGCCCAGGCCGACGTCGGCGTGGCCATGAACACCGGGACCTCGGCCGCCAAGGAGGCCGGGAACATGGTGGACCTGGACTCCGACCCGACCAAGCTCATCGAGATCGTCGAGATCGGCAAGCAACTGCTGATCACCCGGGGCGCGCTCACGACGTTCTCCATCGCCAACGACGTCGCCAAGTACTTCGCGATCATCCCGGCGCTGTTCGCAGCGGTCTATCCGGGCCTGGACGAACTCAACATCATGCGCCTGTCCTCGCCCGACTCCGCGATCCTCTCCGCCGTCGTCTTCAACGCGCTGGTCATCGTCGCGCTGGTGCCGCTCGCCCTGAGGGGGGTGCGCTACCGCCCGATGAGCGCCGACAGGATGCTCCGCCGCAACCTCGGGATCTACGGCCTCGGCGGCCTGATCGCGCCGTTCGTCGGCATCAAGATCATCGACCTGATCGTCTCCCTCGTCCCCGGGCTGTAACTCCTCGAAAGCGTGCTGATCCCCATGAACAACTCCGTAACCAACACAGCCCGGTTGCTCGGGGCGTCCCTGCGCGCGCTGCTGGTCCTGACCGTCGTGTGCGGTGTGCTGTACCCGCTCGCCGTCACCGGCGTGGCTCAGGGGCTGTTCAACGGCAAGGCGAACGGCTCGGAGATCAAGGCGGACGGCAAGGTCGTCGGCTCCTCGCTCATCGGGCAGCGGGGGTACACCCTGGACTACTTCCAGCCGCGCCCCGCGAACGGGCTCGGCGAGAACTCCGTCAACACCCGCTACGAGCTGCTCCTGTCCGGCGCCACCAACCTCGCCGCGGACAACAAGGACCTCGTCCGGCAGGTCGAGGACGCCAGGGCGGCCGTCGTCGAGGACAACTCGGTGCCCGGCCACCCGGTCAGGCCCTCGGACGTCCCCGCCGACGCCGTCACCTCCTCCGGCTCCGGCCTCGACCCGGACATCTCCCCGCGGTACGCGGAACTCCAGGTCTACCGGGTCGCCGAACGCAACCACCTCTCCGTCGCCCGGGTGCGGAAGCTGGTCGACGAGCACACCGAGGGACGCACCCTCGGCTTCATCGGCGAACCCAGGGTCAACGTCCTCGAACTCAACATCGCGCTCAGGGGACTTGTGACGCACGAAGTGACGAACGGTGACTCAACTCACATGTCCCGCAAGTGACCTGACGTCCCGTCTGCCCGTCTTGGGGGAGTGGCCGGATGGCTCTCCGGCAGGGGGCGGGCACCCGGGGTGACGATGATCACCCGGCGTTGCGCACTTTCCGCGAAAAGAGTCATGTTCATGACCATATAGTCGGACACATGCGCAAAATGATCTATGTCGGAATCGCCGCCGTGACCGCGGCCATGATGTCCACGCCGGCCACCGCCGCCACCCTCGGCCACGGCACCTCGTCGTCCACCGGAACCAAGCCGATATCCGGCCTGCCGACCACGCGTGGGGAAACCCGGCCGCACGCCTCCCCCGCGGACGAGGACACGCACGGCGGCGTCATCGCCGACTACAACGGGAAGAAGATCAACCTCGCCGAGGGCTGGCAGGGTGCCGAGGTCTGCGGGGAGGACCCGGTCACGGGCGAGGCCAAGTGCTGGGACTCCGTCGAGGAGTCCAACCGGGACGCGGCCGGGTCCGGTTCGGCGCACGCCTCGTCGGCGCGCGGGAGCGGCGAGAAGGCCGGACGGAACACGAAGTCCGGGATGACCGCCGCGGCCCGTCCCGCCGCGGCCCCGGCCGACGACGACACGGGCGGCGACGACTACACCGACGACGCCACCGGTGACGGCGGCAGCACCACGGCGACCCCCGACCCGGCCGAGGAGAACGGCCCCGGTTCCGGTGTCATCTCCAAGCTGTACACGGCCTGCCCGGCGGGCAACGTGTGCCTGTGGGCGGACGCCGGCTACAAGGGCCGCATGTTGAAGTTCCCGACCCACGACACCGCCAAGACGCGCCACCTCTCCGAGTGGGGCTTCCGGGACAAGACGTCGAGCGCCTACGTCAACCGCCCGCAGCGGGGCGTCGAGTGCTACGACATCCGCACCGGAATGCCGGATCCGCGCCTGTTCCTGGGGGCCGGATACTCCCTCTACAAGAACTTCAAGGGGTACGACTACCCCTGGCTCGCGGGCGGCGGCAACTGGAACGACAAGGTCGACGCCATCAAGTACTGACCCGACCCCGACGGTCCACCCCTGAGGGCGGGGGCCCGACCGGGCCCCCGCCCTCATCCCCCCACAAGGAGACGATCGTGATCATCCGCCGTGCCGCCGCCCTCATGGCCCTTCCCGTCCTCACCGTGTGCCTGCTGGCCACGGCCTGCACCAGCGAGGCCCCCGAGGAGTCGGCGGTCCCGGAGAAGTTCCCCGCGGCCGGTGACAGCGCGGACATGAAGTCCGACGCGAAGGCGCTGCGCGACTACGGCAAGGCCCACAGGCTCGCGCGGGTCACCGAGGACGTCGAGCGCATCCAGGAACGCACCGACGGCCACGCCCTGATCTCCACCGACATCGGGGCCGAGGACGACGCCCTCGGCAAGGCGGAGAAGGTCGCCGCGGCCTACCGCGCCTACGCGAAGGACAGGGGCAAGACGGTCTCGGTGACCGTCTACAACGTCTACGGCGACTCGCTCGTGACGCGGTAGCCGGACCGCCCGCCCGGTCAGACGAGATGGGCGAAGACCACCAGGTTGTCGGTGTAGTCCATGACGGTGTGGTCGTAGGTGCCGGCACAGGTGATGAGGCGCACCTCGGCGTCGGGGGCGTCGGCGTACACCCGGTCGTCGGGGAAGGCGTTCTTCGCGAAGGTCTCCGCGCTGTCGACGACGAAGGACGCCGTCCGGCCGTCGGACCGTTCGACGCTGAACCTGTCGCCCTTCTTCAGGTCTCCGAGACCGGCGAACACGGCGGCGGAGGTCTTCGTGTCGACGTGCCCGGCGATGATCGCCGTACCCGTCTCACCGGGGGAGACGCCCTTGGCGTACCAGCCGACCAGGTTCGTGTCGTTCGCGGGCGGGGGCTGGAGCTTGCCCGTGTCGTCGATGGCGAGTTCGGTGAAGGGCGCGTCCACCGAGATCTTCGGGATGAGCAGCCGGGTCGGCTCGGCCCGCGGGAGGTGCTTCCCGGCCGGGCGGTCGTTCGAGGCGGAGGCCGATGCCGAGGACACGGGCGGGTGCGAGTGGGCCGGGGCCGCCGCGGCGCGGGAGGCGGGGGAGGGGCCGGACGGCCCGTCCTGGAGGTGGAGCACGTTCGTGGCCAGCAGGACCGCGACACCGGCGCACCACACGACCCACATCGCACGGCGTCTGAAGGTCCGCTCGGGCGACGTGTACGGGGTCTCGGCGGGAGAGGACAACCGGGCTGCCATCGGGTACCACCTCATCGGGTCGGGGCAGCGGAGCGGATCGGTAGGGAGCGGCAGGGAGAGGAGGGGACAGCGGGACCGGTGGCAGAGGCGGGGGCGGTGGAGGGAGGACGAGCGGCAAGAGCAGTACGAGCGGCTGAGGCAGCAGAGGCAGCAGAGGCAGTAGAGGCGGTAGAGGCGGCAGTGGTGGAAGGGGCGGGGGAAGCGGAAGCAGGGACCGGGCGGGCCGCCACGGGGTGAGGGGTGGCGGCCCGGACCGCTATGTCGTCAGGCATGGTCAGGACGCACCACCCTCGGTGTTCCTACGGCGCAGCATGTACACGCCCGCCGCTGCGAGGCCCAGGACCCCGACTCCGCCGGCCGTGATACCGGACGACGTGGCGAGACCGCCGCCACCGGTGTGGACGCCGCCGTGCGGCTTGCCCTCGGAGTCCTTGCTGCCCGAGTCCCACGAGCCCTTGCTGCCCGAGTCCCACGAGCCCTTGCTGCTCGAGTCCGACGAGCCCTTGTCCGTTCCGGAGCCCCAGGAACCGCTGCCGCTGTCGGAGCCGGCGGAGTCCTTGTCCTTGTAGGTCTCCGGGTCGTACTTCTTGTCGTACTTGGCGGAGTCGTCCGTCGTGACGGACGTCAGCGCGCCGCCGCCGGTGTGCACGCCCCCTTCCGGCTTCTGGTGGTGCCAGCTGGGCTTGCCGTGGCCGCTGTCGCTGGGCTTGCCGGGCTCCTCCTTGCCCGGCTCCTCCTTGCCGTAACCGGAGTCCTCGTGCTCCTTGCCGTAACCGGAGTCGGACTGCTCCTTGCCGTAGCCCGAGTCGGAGTGCTCCTTGCCGTATCCGGAGTCGGACTGCTCCTTGGAGGAGCCGGAGTCGGAGTGCTCCTTGCCGTATCCCGAGTCGGACTGCTCCTTGGAGGACGAAGAGGAGGAGGAGGACGAGGGTGAGGAGGAGGAAGAGGAGTCGCTGTGGTCCCAGTCGCCGGCCGTCGCGGCGTACGCGCCGGGAGCGCCGATCGCGAGAGCGGCGGTGGCCGTCGCGGCGGCCAGGAGCATGCGGGCAGATCGCATTGTCGGAGTCCTTCCGTCAGAACCAGGTAGCTGACCTCGTGTCAGCAGGCGAAAACCCGGTGCGACGTGATCAACCGTCAATCCGATGTGCGAAGCGCACCACCCGGGGAGCTCACCCGGCCCACGGCCGAGGCCCTGCCCGTCGGCTTCCCCGGCGATCGCCCGGAGGTGGACCGACCTCTCTGACCTGCCCATTCACCGTTTTTCCCGGGAGTCCGGGCCCCTTGAGCAGCGTTTTGCGCATGACCCGATCGGCGGCGACACGTCTGCTTCGCCGGATGCGCCGTGCGAGGTGCCGACCGTCAGATTCCTTTGCCCCGGCGGCTCTTGTCCCGGGACGCCCGTGTGCGGGGGGAGGGGGAGCCACGGGCGGGTCATGCCCTTACGGCGGCCGGGGCGTCCGGCGGCGTGGGAGAACACGGGCGGAACCTTTCTCCGGCACACTGATCGTCCGCGGTGCGGAGAGGAGCGGCCATGGGGAGCGGGCGGAAGGTCACGGTGGTGACCGGCGGCGGCCGCGGTATCGGCGCCGCCGTCTGCAGGCGGCTGGCCCTGGAGGGCCACGACGTCGTCATCGGCTACCGGTCCGACCGCGAGTCGGCCGAGGAGGTGGCGCACGCCGTCGTGGAGGCGGGCCGGCGCTGTCTGCCGGTGGCCGTGGACACCTCCGACGCCGCCGCGGTCGACGGACTCTTCGACGCGGCGGCCGCCGGACTCGGTCCGGTCACCGGGCTGGTGAACAACGCGGGCGTCAGCGGCCCCAACGGACCGCTGGCCGACGCCGACCCCGACGGCATGCGGGAGGCCCTGGCGGTCAACGTCCTCGGCTACCTGCTCTGCGCGCGCCGTGCCGTACGGGAGATGACCGCGTCCGGCGGGGGCGCGATCGTCAACGTCTCGTCCGCCGCGGCGACCCTCGGCAGCCCGGGGCAGTACGTCCACTACGCGGCGGCGAAGGCAGCCGTCGACACGCTGACCATGGGCCTGTCCAAGGAGGTGGCGGCCGTCGGCATCCGTGTGAACTGTGTCGCCCCGGGCACGGTCTGGACCGACTTCCACGAGGACCCGCAGCGCCCGGCCAAGGTGGCCGCCGTCATCCCCATGGGCCGGGCGGGCCGGCCGGAGGAGATCTCCGGCGCGGTGGCCTGGCTCCTGTCGGACGACGCCTCGTACACGACGGGGGCGGTCCTGCGGGTCGCGGGCGGGCTGTAGCCGGGGCCCCCGGTGGCCCGCCCCGCGGGGACCGGGGCCGGGGCGCCGGAAGAGGGTCCCGGCACACGGAAAAGGCGGGGTCCGGAAACCCCGCCCGCTGCCGTGAGGGCCCTGGGTCAGGGCCACACCAGGCAGTACGGCTGGTGCCCCGCCTCGTGCAGGCGGTTCGAGAAGTCCTGCCACTCGTGCAGCAGCTGGTAGACGTTGAATGCGTCCCGCGGGCCGCCCCGGTCCGGGACGGTGGACCAGATGAAGGCGGCCGCGCCCACGGCCTCCTCGCCTATGCCGCGGATCGGGTCGACGACGGTCATCGGGAGCTTGACCACGGCGTAGTCGGGGTGCAGGACGACGAGCTCGAGCGGCGGCACCTTGCTCAGGGGGACGCCTTCTATGCCGGTGAGGACCATCGCGGCCATCGTCTCCGGCTTGATCTTGGTGAACATGCCGTTCATGCCGAGTTCGTCGCCGCCGAGTTCTTCGGGGCGCATCGAGATCGGGACCCTCGCGGCCGTCGCGCCGTCCGGCGCGCCGAAGTATTTGTACGTCACCCCCACTCGGCCACCATTCCCGCTCTCCGCCCGCAGTCGCTCGACCGCGCGGTCGATCCGTTCGTCGGGGTCACTCTGTGATCCCTGCACCTGTCCTGCTCTGCCGGCCGCTTCCTCCGCCTCACGCCGGTGCTTCCCCCGCCGGGCACGCCGAGGGTTGAGGTCATCGGTCCCCTCGCCCAGTCCGCCACCGCGATGCATATCTCCACCCGACTGCTTTTCTAAGTCGCGCGACCCCCGCCACGCAACCCGATCATCGTGACAGTGACCTCCCCCACGGTCGCACGCCGAAACGTGCGCCGAAACACCTGTCCGCGGGATCTCGCGGCCCCTGAACACCGTCGTTCATGTGAGCTGTCCGTTCGTGTCCCAGTTTCGCAGATGGCCGGGGGAAGGGACCCGGTTGTCGTCCCGGGCTCCGTCACACCGGCCCGGCGATGGCCGGGATCATTCCTCTGTGGAGCCGTACGTCGGGCCGGGGCGCTCCGTTCACGGCGCCCCGCTCTTCCCCTCACGGCCCACCGGGACCCCTGGCCTACCCTGAGGAGGTCACTAGCCCCCGGAGACGGAGACGTCGCAGGTCATGACCGAACTGCCTTATCCCTACGAAGCCCCAGCCTCGCAGTCGCTGTTCGACCGTGCGGCGGCCGTCACACCAGGTGGCGTGAATTCTCCGGTGCGGGCCTTCCGCGCCGTGGGCGGTACGCCCCGGTTCATGGTGTCCGGTACCGGACCGTACCTGACCGACGCCGACGGCCGCGAGTACGTCGACCTCGTCTGCTCCTGGGGTCCGATGATCCTCGGGCACTCCCGCCCCGAGGTCGTCGCCGCCGTTCAGGAGGCCGTCGCGCGCGGTACGTCCTTCGGTACGCCCGGTGAGGGGGAGGTCGCCCTCGCCGAGGAGATCGTCTCCCGTGTCGAGCCCGTGGAGCAGGTCCGGCTCGTCTCCAGCGGCACCGAGGCGACCATGTCGGCCATCCGGCTGGCCCGCGGGTTCACCCGGCGCACGAAGGTGATCAAGTTCGCCGGCTGCTACCACGGCCACGTCGACTCGCTGCTCGCCGCGGCGGGCAGCGGGGTGGCGACCTTCGCGCTGCCCGACACGCCCGGCGTGACCGGCGCCCAGGCGGCCGACACCATCGTCCTGCCCTACAACGACCTCGAAGCCGTGCAGGCCGCGTTCCACGCGCACCCCGGCGAGATCGCCTGTGTGATCACCGAGGCCTCGCCCGGCAACATGGGCGTGGTGCCCCCCGCGCCCGGTTTCAACCAGGGCCTCAAGGACGCCTGCGCGAAGAACGGCGCCCTCTACATCTCCGACGAGGTGATGACCGGCTTCCGCACCAGCAGGGCCGGCTGGTACGGGATCGACGGCGTGCGTCCCGACCTGATGACGTTCGGCAAGGTGATGGGCGGCGGCTTCCCGGCCGCCGCGTTCGGCGGTCGCGCGGACGTGATGGAGCACCTGGCGCCGGCCGGGCCGGTGTACCAGGCGGGCACGCTCTCGGGCAATCCCGTCGCCACCGCCGCCGGGCTCGCGCAGCTGCGGCTGCTCGACCGGGCCGCGTACGACGAGCTCGACGCGGTGTCGGCGCGGATCCGGGCGCTGGTGACCGAGGCGCTCGCCAAGGAGGGTGTGACCCACCGTCTGCAGAGCGCCTCCAACATGTTCTCCGTCTTCTTCACGGGACGCGAGGTGCGCGACTACGAGGGCGCGAAGGCGCAGGAGTCCTTCCGCTACACCGCGTTCTTCCACTCGATGCTGGCGCAGGGCGTCTACCTGCCGCCGTCCTCGTTCGAGTCGTGGTTCGTGTCGACGGCCCATGACGACCAGGCGGTTCAGAGGATCGCCGACGCCCTTCCGGCGGCGGCGCGGGCAGCGGCGGAGGCCACGGCATGAGCGAGAACAGCGGCAAGAACGGCGCGGGCGACATCACGGTCGTCCACCTGATGCGGCACGGCGAGGTCGCCAACCCGGACGGGGTGCTCTACGGGCGACTGCCCGGGTACCACCTGTCGGAGCTGGGGCGGCAGATGGCCGAGCGGGTGGCCGAGCACCTCACCTCGCGCGACGTCACCCACGTCGTGGCCTCGCCGCTGGAGCGGGCGCAGGAGACGGCCACGCCGATCGCGAAGGCCCACGGGCTCGACCTGGCGACCGACGGGCGGCTCATCGAGGCCGACAACGTCTTCCAGGGCAAGACCTTCGGTGTCGGGGACGGCGCGCTGCGGCGTCCGGAGAACTGGAAGCACCTCGTCAACCCCTTCAAGCCGTCCTGGGGCGAGCCGTACGTGGACCAGGTCGTGCGCATGATGGGGGCGTTGGACGCCGCCAAGGACGCGGCGCGCGGCCACGAGGCGGTGCTGGTGAGCCATCAGCTGCCGATCTGGATCGTCCGCAGCTACGCGGAGAAGCGGCGGCTGTGGCACGACCCGCGCAAGCGGCAGTGCACCCTGGCGTCCCTGACCACCTTCACCTACCGCGGCGACAAGATCGTGTCCGTGGGCTACACCGAGCCCGCGCGCGATCTGGTTCCGGCTCATCTCCTCGCGGGCGCCAAGCCGGTGAAGGGGAAGACCAAGGCGTTCGGGGCCTGACGGTCCGGAACGAAGAGCGGTCCAAATGGGCGCATATTCGTAAAATCGTATAAGTCCGAGCGCGTTAAACGGAACCCCCGTCTTCGTCGTGCCCTCTCATGGGATACAAGCTGAGAGTCAGCTGAGAGGGTGCGATGAAAAGAGGACCGTATGCGCAACGTCAGCCGAAGAGGAATGATCGGCCTCGGTGCGGGTGCGGCGGGCGCGCTCGGACTCGCGGCGTGCGGTACGACCTCGGGCGAGAAGGCCCCGCGACACCCTGACGCCTCCTCCTCGGCCTCGTCCGCCACCGGCCGGCCCGGCGCCCCGAAGAAGAAGCCGGTCATGCGTCTCATCGGCGACGGCTCCACCGCCTACACGGGCAAGCAGCCGCGCCAGCCGGAGGCCCCCGTGCCGCTGGAACCCGGCGAGACCCCGCCGCAGTTCGTGGTCTTCTCCTGGGACGGGGCCGGAGAGGTCGGTACCGGCCTCTTCGACCGCTTCCTCCAGCTCGCCAAGGAGAACGACGCGCACATGACGTTCTTCCTCTCCGGGCTGTACCTGCTGCCCGAGTCGAAGAAGCGTCTGTACGACCCGCCCAACAACCCCCGCGGCGCCTCGGACATCGGTTACCTCAGCGACGAACACGTCCGCTCCACCCTGAAGCTGGTCCGTCAGGCCTGGCTCGACGGCCACGAGATCGGCACCCACTTCAACGGCCACTTCTGCGGCGGCTCCGGCTCGGTCGGCAACTGGACGGCCCGGCAGTGGACCAGCGAGATCGAACAGGCCAAGTCCTTCGTCAAGGAGTGGCGCACCAACACGGGCTGGACCGACCTGCCCCCGCTGCCCTTCGACTACGAGAAGGAGCTCATCGGCGCCCGCACCCCGTGCCTGCTCGGCCAGGACAACCTGCTGCCCGCCGTCAAGGAGCTCGGCTGGCGCTACGACGCCTCCTCGCCCGGCGGTGTCCAGCGCTGGCCGCAGAAGAAGCAGGGGCTGTGGGACCTGCCCCTGCAGGCGATGCCCTTCCCCGGTCACCGCTTCGAGGTCCTGTCGATGGACTACAACATCCTCGCCAACCAGTCGATCGCCACCACCCGGGCGCCCTCGTACAACTACCCGGGCTGGCGCACCCAGGCGTCCGCCTCGTACGTGGCGGGATTCAAGCGGGCATTCGAGACGAACCGGGCGCCGTTCTTCATCGGTAACCACTTCGAGGAGTGGAACGGCGGCATCTACATGGACGCCGTCGAACACGTCTTCACCCACATCGCCCGGGAGAAGGAGAAGGGCTCCGACGTGCGCATGGTCTCCTTCCGGCAGTTCGTGGACTGGCTGGACGTCCAGCGGCCCGAGGTGCTGGCGAAACTCCAGTCGATGGACGTGGGGGAGGAACCCGCCGGCGGCTGGCACCGCTACCTCCGGGGACAGGCCGCCTGAAATGCGGGTTTCCGCCCGCAAGGGGGGTGCGGAAGATCCCCGAAACGGGCATGCGAAACTTTTCACATGAGTGCCGCCTGCCGCGCAGACCAGCGCCCGAACCGCCCCCGCGCCGTCCTTCGAGTCGCGGGGGCCGCCCTTGCCGCGCTCGTCCTGTCCGCGTGCGGCTCCGGCGGCACCTCCGGCGGCGGTGGCAACAGCGGTTTCGTCTCCGGCAAGGACGGCATCTCCACCGTCGCCAAGGGGTCCAGGGACACCGCCCCGGACCTCTCCGGCAAGACCGTCGACGGCAAGCGGGTCGACGTCGCCGACTACAAGGGCAAGGTCGTCGTCCTCAACGTGTGGGGCTCCTGGTGCCCGCCGTGCCGCGCCGAGACGCCCAACCTCGTCAAGGTCGCCAAGGAGACCGCCGCCGAGGGCGTGCAGTTCGTCGGCATCAACACCCGTGACGCCAGCATCTCCCTGCCCCGGGCCTTCGAGAAGGAGCAGGGCGTCCCGTACCCCAGCCTGTACGACCCGACGGGCAAGCTGATGCTCCGCTTCAAGAAGGGCACGCTCAACCCGCAGACGATCCCCTCCACGATCGTCATCGACCGGGACGGGAAGATCGCGGCCCGCACGCTGCAGGCGCTCAGCGAGGACAAACTGCACGAGATGCTCGACCCCGTCCTCGCGGAGAAGTGACCGACGTGTCCCTTCTCCAGACGACCACGAACCTCGCCGCCGAGACCGACATGAACACCACGGTCTACAGCGGCGCCCTGCTGCTCGCGCTGCCCCTCGCCGTGCTCGGCGGGCTCGTCTCCTTCTTCTCGCCGTGCGTCCTGCCGCTCGTACCCGGCTATCTGTCGTACGTCACCGGGGTCAGCGGCACGGACCTGGCCGAGGCCCGACGGGGGCGGATGGTCGCGGGGGCCAGCCTGTTCGTGCTCGGCTTCACCGCCGTGTTCGTCTCCGGCGGCGCGCTGTTCGGCTACTTCGGCTCGACGCTGCACGAGTACAACGGCACGCTGAGCAAGGTCCTCGGCGTGCTGATGATCGCGATGGGCGTGTTCTTCATGGGGCTGATGCCCTGGCTCACCCAGCGCGAGTTCCGCTTCCACAAGCGGCCGGTGACCGGGCTCGCGGGAGCGCCGATACTGGGCGCGCTCTTCGGCATCGGCTGGACGCCGTGCCTGGGCCCGACACTCACCTCCGTCAACCTGCTCTCCATGGACCAGGCGAGCGCCGGGCGCGGGGCCATACTGACGGTCGCCTACTGCCTCGGCCTCGGAGTGCCCTTCGTCCTCGCTGCGGTCGCCTTCCGCAAGGCGCTCGGCGCGTTCGGCTGGGTGAAGCGTCACTACGCCTGGGTGATGCGGATCGGCGGCGGAATGATGATCGTGACCGGACTCCTCCTGCTCACCGGTGCCTGGGACGGCATCGTGCAGCAGATGCAGACCTGGTCCGACGGTTTCACGGTAGGGATCTGATCCATGAGCAGCACTGACACCGGCAGCACGGCCGGCCCCGGCGCCGGCGAACCGGCCGGCGAGGACGTCCTGTCCTCCCCCCGGGAGGCGCGGGAAGCCCGCGAGATCGGCGAGGCCGGGTCGCAGCTGTCCACCGCGCCCGTGGAGACGGCGATGCCCGGATCCTTCGGCGGCACGCGCGCCCCCGGAGCCCTGGGATGGGTCACCTGGACCGCCCGCGAGACCACCGGCTGGGTCCGCTGGATCTGGCGCCAGCTCACCTCGATGCGGGTCGCGCTGATCCTGCTCTTCCTGCTGTCGCTCGGCGCCATCCCCGGATCGCTGATCCCGCAGTCCGGCACCGACGCGGACAAGGTGCAGGCGTTCAAGGACGCGCACAGCGTGCTCGGTCCGCTCTACGACCGGCTCGGCCTGTTCCACGTGTACAGCTCGGTGTGGTTCTCCGCGATCTACATCCTGCTGTTCGTCTCGCTCATCGGCTGCATCGTGCCCCGCACCTGGCAGTTCGTCGGACAGCTGCGGGGCCGTCCGCCGGGCGCCCCCAAGCGGCTGACCCGGCTGCCCGCGTACACGACCTGGCGCACCGCCGCGGAGCCCGAGCAGGTCCGTGAGATCGCGCTGAAGGTCCTCAAGGAGAAGCGGTTCCGGGCGCACGTCGACAAGGACGCCGTCGCCGCGGAGAAGGGCTACCTGCGCGAGGCCGGCAACCTGCTCTTCCACATCGCGCTGATCGTGATGCTCGTCGCCTTCGCCTGGGGCCAGCTCTTCAAGTCCGAGGGCGACAAGCTGATCGTCGAGGGCGACGGCTTCGCCAACGCGCTCATGTCCTACGACGACTTCAAGTCCGGCAACCTCTTCAGCGTCGACGACCTGACACCGTTCAGCTTCGACCTGAAGAACTTCACCGGCACCTACGAGCGGACCGGCCCCAACAAGGGCACGCCCCGCACGTACCAGGCGGAACTCACCTACAGCGAGGGCGCCTACGGCAAGGAGCGCAAGACCGTCGTCAAGGTCAACGAACCGCTCGTGGTCGGCGACACGAAGGTCTATCTGACCGCCCACGGCTACGCGCCCACCGTGACCGTCCGGGACGGCAAGGGCAACGTCGTCTTCCACAACGCCGTGCCCCTGCTGCCGCTCGACTCCAACGTCACCTCGCAGGGCGCCATCAAGGTCATGGACGGCTACCGGAACGCGCAGGGCAGGATCGACCAGCTCGGCTTCTCCGCGTTCTTCGTGCCGACGTTCGCCGGGGCGGGCAAGGGCGACATGTTCTCCCAGTTCCCCGCGCTCGACTACCCCGTGCTCGCGCTGAGCGGCTTCCACGGCAGTCTCGGCGTCGATGCGGGCCTCCCGCAGAACGTGTACCAGCTCGACACGACCCACATGAAGCAGTTCAAGGACGCCAAGGGCGAGATCCTGAAGGCGCGGCTGCGGCCCGGCGAGACGATGACGCTGCCGGACGGCGCCGGGTCGATCACCTTCGACAAGGACATCAAGGAGTGGGCGAACTTCCAGATCACCCAGCAGCCCGGCAGTGACTGGGCGCTGGCCGGGGCGTTCGCCGCGATCGTCGGACTCGCCGGTTCGCTGTTCATCCAGCGCCGCCGCGTCTGGGTGCGGGCGACCACCGGCGACGACGGCGTCACCGTCGTCGAGATGGCCGGGCTCGGCCGCAGCGAGTCCGCGAAACTCCCCGAGGAGCTCGGCGACCTGGCCGCGCTCGTGCACGAACAGGCACCCACCACGTCCGACGAGGACGCGGCACCCGCCGACGCCGAACCCCCCGTACCCGCCGCCGAAGGGGCCGAGAAGCAGTGACGCTCGCCACCGCACACGACCTGGGCGCCGTGACCGAACTGGCCACCGCGACCAACGAACACCTCGCCAACGTCAGCAACACGCTGATCTACTCCGCGATGGCCGTCTACACCCTGGCCTTCTTCGCCTTCATCGCCGAGTGGCTCTTCGGCAGCCGCAGCAAGGTCGCCCGTACCGCCGGCGCGCTCACCGCGAACGGCGCGGAGGCGGCTCCGGCGGCCCCCGTCGTCACCGCGCGGAAGGGCGGCACCACCGCGGTGCTGGAGCGGCCGAAGGTCGTCACCCGGTCCGCCTCGGGCGCGCGGGACGTGCCCGACGGGCCCGGCGCCCACGGCGGGGACGAGCAGGGCGACCTCTACGGGCGGATCGCCGTGTCCCTCAGCGTGCTGGCCTGGGGCGTCGAGGCGGCCGGTGTGCTCGCCCGCGCCCTGTCGGTGCAGCGGGCCCCCTGGGGCAACATGTACGAGTTCAACATCACCTTCTCCACCGTCGCCGTCGGGGTCTTCCTCGTCCTGCTCGCGCTGAAGAAGAACGTCCGCTGGCTCGGCCTGCCCCTGATCACCACGGTCCTGCTCGACCTCGGTCTCGCGGTCACCGTCCTGTACACCGCGAGCGACCAGCTGGTCCCCGCGCTGCACTCGTACTGGCTGTACATCCACGTCTCGACCGCGATCCTGTGCGGCGCCGTCTTCTACGTGGGCGCCGTCAGTTCGGTGCTGTACCTCTTCAAGGACTCGTACGAGAACAAGCTCGTGAACGGCGGGACGCCCGGCCGGTTCGCCACCTCCGTCATGGAGCGGCTGCCCGCCTCGGCCTCGCTCGACAAGTTCTCCTACCGCGTGAACGCCGCCGTCTTCCCGCTGTGGACCTTCACGATCATCGCGGGCGCGATCTGGGCGGGCGACGCCTGGGGCCGCTACTGGGGCTGGGACCCGAAGGAGACCTGGGCGTTCATCACCTGGGTCGCCTACGCCTGCCACCTGCACGCGCGGGCCACGGCCGGCTGGAAGGGCCGCAAGGCCGCCTACATCGCCCTGATCGCCTTCGGCTGCTGGCTGTTCAACTACTACGGCGTCAACATCTTCGTCGGCGGCAAGCACTCCTACGCGGGAGTCTGACCCGCTCCGACCTCCGAGGGCCGGTCCCGCGTGACTCCTGTCACGCGGGACCGGCCCTCGTCGTAGGCCCCCGGCCGCCTACGCGGTGTCCCTGATGCACGGGGTGCCGTCGGGGGCCGGCGGCGGCAGCGGGACGAGCAGGGCCCGCGAGGACGGGGAGGGGCCGGGCCGCCAGCCGGTGGCCCGGGCCGTGTCGGACAGCGCGAGGCGGCCCGCGTTGCGCAGCGCCGGATGCGCCTGGCCCCGTAGCGCGGTGAAGAACACGGTCTGGTCCCTGATGCCGTCGGCGCGGTCGCGCAGGACCGGCTCCAGGAGTCCGAGGCCCGCGGGCTCCTGGACGTTGTCGATCAGCAGGACCGGGCGCCCCCGCCGGTGCGGGCGCCGGCCGATGCCCCCGTGCGCGTCGTCGAGGTCGGCCAGCAGCGCCCGTACGAGACGGCGTTCGGCGTGCCTGCGGGAGTCGCCGCCCGCCCGGAAGTGCCGGGAGAGCAGGATCAGCGCGAGTTTGGGGCTCCCGCCCGCGTCCGGATAGTCCCGGTACCAGCCGGCGGCCCTGCGCAGCCGGCGGTGGGCCGGGGAGACGCCCTCCGCGAAGGCCTCCAGGGTCGCCTCGACGACGGGCTCCAGCACCGGACCCGCCCCGCTCATCGACGCGACGAGCCGGGAGACCACCTTGTCCGTCCAGCGCCCCGCGAACCCCGACAGCCAGGACTCGGTCTCGCCGAGCAGCAGGAGGCGCTCCGCCTCCCGCCGGACGCGCGGCACGTCGCGGTCGCTCCAGCCGCCCGCCGCGACCGCCAGCAGTCCGGACGACAGCCGCGGGAACCCGATGCGTCCGGCGCCCCGCACCGGTTCGGCGAGCTGCCCGGCGGCCGTGGCGAGCGCCTGCCCCACCGGCGACCAGCACGCGGCCGGACGGTCCGGGGGCGGCGCGCCGAACTCGCTCTCCTCGGCGTCGAGGAGAGCGGTGGGGGTGTGCCCGCGGTAGGCGTCGCGCAGGGCGAGGAGCACGGCGGTCTTGCCCAGGCCCCGGCCGCCCGCGAAGACCACGAAGGGCGGCTCCGCGGGATGTTCGTACGGTGTGGCGCGCGGCTGGTACGGGCGCAGGCCCACCAGCCGTGACGCGAGTCCGGGCGGATCGGTGTCGAACAGCGCCTCCCGGCCGTGCAGCCCTGTGTGCACCGTTCCTCCCCCTGGTCCGTGGCCCGGTCCGTTCCCTATGTGCTGCTGTGAGTTGTATCAACAACATTTCGGAAAGGGGCGGTTGGTTCGGGATAGGGCGTTTGGTGTCCGTTCGGTTACGAAACCGTTCAACCGACAGTGATCGAATCGAGTTTCTGGCGCAGGTAGACGTGGGAATCCACCGGTTCGTACACGACTCGGCCGACGGGGGCGGGCACCGACTCGACCAGCGTTCCTGGTGTGCACTCACCGAAGTACACGAGCGAGATCAGCTCCTCGGCGGGCGCTTCGGCCGGTGGCGGCAGCACCCGGTGCCGTCCCGAACGCCACCGGTCGCCGGTCCAGCGGGCCATGAGGTCCCCGATGTTGATCGTCAGCGCCGCCGGGTCGAACGGCGCGTCCTGCCAGCCGTCCGCCTCCGTGAACACCTGGAGCCCGCCCTTGCCCGCCTGCCGGTCGAGGACGGTGACGGTGCCGAAGTCGGTGTGCGGCCCGATGCGGAACTGGCCCGGCCGCGCCTCGCCGACGACCTCCGTGCCCGGATACCAGTTGATGTTGAAGCCGTATGTCGGATGGTCCATGTGGCGGGTGAAGAAGTCCGGTTCGAGGCCGAGCGCCCGGCCGAGCAGTTCCAGGAGCAGGTTCTCCAGCCGCGCCATCTCCGCCAGGTACTCCTCGCAGAGCGCCCGCAGCTCCGGGGCCTCGGCGGGCCAGACGTTCGGCGCGTACCACTGCGCGTTGGTCACCGGGTCCTCGAACGGTTCGTGCGTCGCGAACGTCAGCGACTCCTTGAGGTCCGGCGGGGTCTCGGTGCCCTCCGCGTAGCCGTTGGCCTCGGCGCCGGGCCCGAGCCAGCCGCGTCCGCCGACCCGGGCCGCGTACGGCTGCTTGACCGCGGCGGGCAGTACGAAGAAGGCGCGGGCCGCGTCCCGCACGCGGCGGCGCAGTTCCGGGTCCACGCCGTGCCCGGTGACGAGCAGGAAGCCGGCCGTCCGCAGGGCGTCGTCGACGGTGCGGGCGAGCGCGGCACGGGCGTCACGGTCCCCGGAGAGCCACGGCCCCAGGTCGACTGTGGGGACGCCGGAGACCGCCGGACGCGCGGAGTCGGCGGCGCCGGGCGGGCCGGAAGCGGCCGGGTGCGCGGGCCGGGCGGTACCGGCTGCCGTCCCGGGGTCGTTCGTCGTGTCACTCACCGATGTCCTCGTTCCACAGGGCCGGGTTCTTCTCGATGAAGCCGCGCATCAGCGCGACGCACTCGGGATCGTCGAGCAGCATGACCTCCACGCCGTGCCCGGCGAGCCAGTCGTGGCCGCCGTGGAAGGTGGCCGCCTCGCCGACCACCACCCGGGAGATTCCGAACTGCCGGACGAGCCCGCTGCAGTACCAGCACGGCGACAGGGTGGTCACCATGGTCGTGCCGCGGTACGACCGCTGCCGTCCCGCGTCGCGGAAGGCGGCCGTCTCGCCGTGCGCCGAGGGGTCGCCGTCCTGGACGCGGCGGTTGCGGCCGCGGCCGAGGAGGGTGCCGTCCGCGCCGTACAGCGCGGCCCCGACGGGGATCCCGCCCTCGGCGAGCCCGGCGCGCGCCTCCGCCAGGGCGGTCGCGAGCCACGCGCGGGCCTGTGCCCGATCGATGCGTTCCATGCCTCCACTGTCCCGCGGGCCGCCCTCTCCCGCGGCCGGAACACGGGGGGGGGGGGGAAGCGCTCAGGGTGCCGTCGCGGGAGCCAGGGGGTCTTCGGCCCTGCGGGCCAGGATGAAGGCCTGCGGGGTCTTCTCCCGGTCGTCGGCCTCGCGGACGAGCCGGGCGACCTCGGGCAGGCCGGCCGCCCGCAGGAGTCCGGCGACCCGCTCGGGCGGGAAGCGGTGGACGTCGAGGTCCACGTCGTGGCCGTACGCGTGCTCCAGCCGGACCTGTCCGTCGCCGGCCTTGAACGCGATGAGCAGATGGCCGCCGGGAGCGAGGACACGGTGGAACTCGGCGAACATCACGGGCAGTTCGTCGATCGGCGTGTGCACGGTGGAGTACCAGACGAGCGCTCCGGCGAGCGTGCCGTCCGGGATGTCGAGACCGGTCATCGTGCCCGCCTCGAACCGCAGATGAGGATGCGCCCGCCGGGCCACCGCCACCATCCCGGGCGACAGGTCGACCCCGAACGCGTCGAGCCCGAGCCGCTCCAGATGGACCGTCACCCGCCCCGGCCCGCACCCGAGGTCCGCCACGGCCCCGCCCCCGCCGGCCCGCACCCGCTCGGCGAACACCGCCAGCATCGCCATGTCCAGCGGTTTCGCGACCGGTAGGTCCTTGAACAGCTCGGCGTAGTCGGCGGCGACGGTGTCGTAGGAGGTACGGGTGGCGTGGAGGCGGGTCGTCATGGCGGTGCAGGGTAGGGCAGGGGTCCGACGGCCAGGGTTGCTACCGCTCGGAACCGGCCACCCGCAGCAGCAGCTTGCCCGTGCTCGTCCGCGAGCCCATGAGCGTGTGCGCCCCGGCGGCGTCCTCCAGGCCGAACTCCGCCGTCACCGGCAGGGTCACCGTGCCGTCGGCGACCGTCTCGAACGCGCGCGAGGCGATGTCGCGGAGGGCGGCCGGGGCCGTTCTCGCGAGGCCCAGGATCGAGAACCCGGAGACCGACAGGCCGGTCGGGTAGAGCTCCGGCTGGCCCACCGTCCAGGGCTCCGCCGAGCTCGCGTTGCCGAAGGACACCAGCCGGCCGAAGGGGGCGAGGGAGGCGAGGCCGGCGCGGAGGGTCTCGCCGCCCACCGGGTCCAGGACCAGGTCCAGCCCGCGGCCGGCGGTCGCCGCGCGCACCTCGTCCTGGAAGGACCCCACGAACACCTCGTCGTAGCCGTGGCCGAGGGCGTACTCGGCCTTCGGCGCGCTGGACACCACGCCGTACACCGCGCCGGCCCCGGCCGCCTTCGCGAGCCGGCCCAGCACCGTGCCCACGCCGCCCGCCGCGCCCTGCACGAGCACCGTCTCGCCGGGCTGGAGCCGGCCCACCGTGTGCAGCAGCGCGTACGCCGTGGGCAGGACCGTGGGCAGGGTGGCGCCGGTGCGCAGCCCGACACCGTCGGGCAGCGGGAAGACCGTCACGGCGTCGGCCACGGCCACCTCCGCGTACGCGCCGCCCTCTGTCAGCGCCGCGACCTCCTGGCCCACCCGCAGTCCCGTGACGTCCGGGCCGACCGCCCGGACGCGGCCCGAGACCTCCAGTCCGGGCACGAAGGGGAGGCCGGGGACGCGGTAGCCCTCCGACCTCGCCTTGAGATCGGCGAAGTTCACGCCCGCGTAGGCCACGTCGATGCTCACCTGCCCCGGGCCCGGATCGGGGACCTTCGCCTCGGTGACCCGCAGCACCTCGGGACCGCCGTACTCCTGGAACTCGACCGTACGCATGGCACACCCCTGGTTGACGCTCGACTGTTCAACGAAAAGCGAACACTCGGGAGTGTATGGTTTTCATCGAACACTCTGCAAGAGGATCGGCGGATCGGCGGATCGGCGGATCGGCGGATCAGGGGAACCCAGGAGGCCGACGTGGCGGAGCGGACCAGTCACCGGGCGGCGCCCGAGCACACCCACCCCGACGAGGTCCCCGTGCTCACGGCCCTCGCCGCGCTCGCCGATCCCGTGCGCATCCGGCTCGTCAGGGAGCTGGCCGGGTCCCCGGAGTGGAGCCGCAGCTGCGGCTCCTTCGACGTGCCCGTCGGCAAGGCGGCCCTCAGCCATCACTTCGCCGTGCTGCGCGGCGCGGGTCTCGTCGAGCAGCGCGACGAGGGACCCAAGCGGGTCAACCGGCTGCGCCGGACGGAGTTCGAGGCCCGCTTCCCGGGCCTCCTCACCCTCGTCCTGCGCGAGGAGCCGACCCTCTAGGAGTCCTGCCATAGGTCCTCGCCAGGGGTCATCGGCGGTGCCGATGGGGGCATCGGCAGGACGCCCCGGTGGGCCGTGGCCCACCGGGTGCCGCCGCTCCTACCTTCGGGGCATGACCTCAGCCACCGCAGTCGAGAACAAGGGCGTCGTCCAGCTGACCGCCGCCATGATGCTCTCCGGGACCCTCGGCGTCTTCGTCGTCGAGTCCGGGGCCTCGCCCTTCAACGTCGTCTTCTTCCGCGTCCTGTTCGGGGCGCTCGCCCTCGGCGGCTACGCGCTGGCCCGGGGCTACTTCCGGGGGCACGGCTTCACCCCGCGCACGCTCGGACTCGCCGCTCTCGGCGGGGTGTTCATCGTCTTCAACTGGGTCCTGCTCTTCCAGTCGTACGAGAACACCTCGATCTCCGTCGCCACCGTCGTCTACCACACCCAGCCGTTCTACGTGGTGCTGCTGGGCGCCCTGCTCTTCCGCGAACGGCTCACCGCCATCAAGGCCGGCTGGATCGCGCTGGCCTTCGCCGGTCTGGTCCTCGTCTCGGGTGTCTCCCCGGCCGACTTCGCGCACGGCGGCGCGTATCTCACCGGCGTCGGGCAGGCGCTCCTCGCCGCGCTCCTCTACGGTCTGTCCACCCTGGTCACCAAGCGCATCAACGGCGTCCGCCCGCACCTCATCGCGCTCGTCCAGGTCGTCGTCGGCATCCCGCTGCTGCTCCCCTTCGCCGACTTCGGCGCGATGCGGGGCACCGGCGCGGACTGGGGTTGGCTGATCGGCCTCGGAGTCGTCCACACGGGACTGATGTACGTCCTGATGTACGCCGCCTACGCCAAGCTCCCGACCGCGAAGATCGCCGTGCTCGCCTTCACCTACCCGGCCGTCGCGATGGTCATGGACTGGGCGGTGTACGGCCATCACATCGGGCTCGTCCAGGCGCTCGGCGTCCCGCTGATCGTGACCGCCAGCCTGAAGGTGACGCTTCCCAGGAAGACCGAGAGCGCCAGGAGCATCATGGCCCGCCGGATCGCCGAGAACGCCTCGCTCAGCCCTGCGGGCCGGACTCCTCGGACACCAGTCGCCGGGCCCGCTCCACGAACAGCCGCGCATGGGACGGGAGCCGCTTCCCGGCCCGCCAGGCCAGTTGCGTCGAAAGCGTGAACGGCGGCTCCCAGTCGAGCCGTACGAGCTCACCCCGCTCCAGTTCGGCGGCGACCGTCACCTCGGGAAGCAGCGCGATCCCTAGGCCGGCCGCCGCTGCGCGTTTGGTCGCCTCGATCGTGCCGAACTCCGTGAAATCCACGGAGGAGCCCTCCGGGAGGCAGGAGTTGAGCTCTCGCTCGAACAGGTCCCGGTAGGCGCAGCCGGGTTCCGTGGCCAGCAGCGGGCGGCCCGGGAGAGCGGCCGTGTCCGGTGCCGTGCCGGCGAGCGGATCGCCGGGTGCGGCGACCAGCGCGAGGGGTTCCCGCGCGAGCACCGCGACCTCCAGACCCGCGTGTTCGGTCTCCGCCTCCATCAGGAAGCCGACGTCGTACGTGCCCTGGCGCAGGGCCTGGCGGGTCTCGTCGCCGATGGTCGTGCGCAGCGACAGCCGCACCCGGGGGTGGCGGTGGTGGAAGAACTCCAGGAGCGGCAGCAGCCGGTACGAGGTGAGGGACTCCATCGTGCCGACGGTGAGCGTCCCGGAGGGTTCCTCGGCGCCGACGACCGCGGCCCGCGCCTCCTCCGTCAGCTCGATGATCTGCCGGGCGTAGGGCAGCAGCCGCTCGCCCGCCTCGGTCAGTCGGATCCTGCTGCCCAGCCGGTCGAAGAGCTCCGTGCCGAGCGAGGACTCCAGGGCGCGGATCTGGCTGGTCACACTGGACTGCGCGTACGTCAGTTCGGCCGCGGCCCGGGTGAAACTCAGTACGGTCGCGACCTTCTCGAAGGTCACCAGCAGGCGCAGTTCCATGTCAGGACTCTTCGTCGGACCTGCTCTGCTCCTCGCGTCGCTTCAGTTCCTCCTCGCGGCGGCGCAGGTCCGCCTCCCAGTCCTTCAGCAGCGCCTCGTCCTTGCGGTTCTCGGCCTTGAGGGACTTCAGGAACTCGGGGTTGTCGTCGGGCGCGACGAACTCCGTCCGGTGGTTGCGGTGCCATTCGGAGGGGGTGGAGCCGCCCACGGGGCCCCGGCGGTTCCGGCCCGCGACCAGCCAGGCGATCGGACCGACCAGCACCTCGCCGAAGAGCAGGATGATGATGACCCAGACCACCTTCGGCAGGCCCTTGACCTCCTCCTCCGGCGTGTTCAGGCAGTCGATGAAGGCGTAGATCCACAGCGCCAGGACCAGCAGGAAGGGCAGATACCTGAGCATGGCCGAACGATCCCCCAGTGAGCGACGGCGGGGCGGCACGGGCCCCCCGGTGACGGGCACAGATTAGCGGGTGGCCGATACTTGGACACATGGCTTACGACGATCTTCGCTCCCTGCTCAGGGCGCTGGAGCGCGAGGGAGACCTCAAGCGCATCAAGGCCGAGGTGGATCCGTACCTGGAGGTCGGGGAGATCGTCGACCGGGTGCAGAAGGCCGGCGGGCCCGCGCTCCTCTTCGAGAACGTGAAGGGCTCCTCCATGCCCCTCGCGATGAACGTGTTCGGCACCGACCGGCGCCTGCTCAAGGCCCTCGGACTGAAGTCGTACGGCGAGATCTCCGAGAAGATCGGCGGACTGCTCAAGCCGGAGCTGCCGCACGGCTTCGTCGGCGTGCGCGAGGCCTTCGGCAAGCTCGGCGCGATGGCGCACGTCCCGCCGAAGAAGGTCAAGGACGCGCCGGTGCAGGAAGTGGTGCTGCGCGGCGAGGACGTCGACCTCGACGCGCTGCCCGCCCTGTTCACCTGGCCCGACGACGGCGGCTCCTTCTTCAACCTCGGGCTCACCCACACCAAGGACCCCGAGTCCGGCGTGCGCAACCTCGGTCTGTACCGGCTCCAGCGCCACGACAAGCGCACCATCGGCATGCACTGGCAGATCCACAAGGACAGCCGCAACCACTACCAGGTCGCGGCCCGCAAGGGTGAGCGGCTGCCCGTGGCGATCGCCTTCGGCTGCCCGCCCGCCGTGACCTACGCCTCCACCGCCCCGCTGCCCGGGGACATCGACGAGTACCTCTTCGCCGGGTTCCTCCAGGGCAAGCGGATCGAGATGGTCGACTGCAAGACCGTCCCGCTCCAGGTGCCCGCGAACGCCGAGGTCGTCCTGGAGGGCTGGCTGGAGCCGGGCGAGATGCTGCCGGAGGGGCCGTTCGGCGACCACACCGGCTTCTACACCCCGCAGGAGCCGTTCCCGGCGCTGACCATCGACTGCGTGACGATGCGGCGCCGGCCGCTGCTCCAGTCCATCGTGGTGGGGCGGCCCCCGACGGAGGACGGGCCCCTCGGCCGGGCGACGGAGCGGTTCTTCCTGCCCCTGCTGAAGATCATCGTGCCGGACATCGTGGACTACCACCTCCCCGAGGCGGGCGGTTTCCACAACTGCGCGATCGTCGCGATCGACAAGAAGTACCCCAAGCACGCCCAGAAGGTGATGCACGCCGTCTGGGGCGCCCACATGATGTCCCTGACGAAGCTCATCGTGGTCGTCGACTCCGACTGCGACGTCCACGATCTGCACGAGGTCGCCTGGCGCGCCCTCGGCAACACGGACTACGCCCGTGACCTCACCGTCGTCGAAGGCCCGGTCGACCACCTCGACCACGCCTCCTACCAGCAGTTCTGGGGCGGCAAGGCGGGCATCGACGCGACGAGGAAGTGGCCCGAGGAGGGCTACACCCGGGACGGCGGCTGGCCCGAGATGGTGCTGTCCGACCCGAAGACGGCGGCGAAGGTCGACCGTCGTTGGAAGGAGTACGGGCTGTGAGTTCAGCTTCCGCGGCGCTTCCGCAGCCGGGCCGCACCAAGGCGTTCCTGCGCCTCGTCATGATCGAGCACTCGGTGTTCGCGCTGCCCTTCGCGTACATCGCGGCGCTCACCGCGATGTTCGAGGTCGACAAGAACATCCACTGGGGAAAGCTGCTCCTCGTCACCGTCGCGATGGTCGGTCTGCGCACCTTCGCCATGGCGGCGAACCGGATCATCGACCGCGAGATCGACGCCCGCAACCCCCGTACGGCCCAGCGCGAACTGGTCACCGGCGCGATGAGCGTGCGGCACGCCTGGACCGGCGCGCTGATCGCCCTGGTCGTCTTCCTCGGCGCCGCGGCCCTGCTCAACCCGCTGTGCCTGGCGCTGGCGCCCGTCGCGGTGATCCCGATGGTCGTCTACCCGTACGGCAAGCGGTTCACGAACTTCCCGCAGGCCATCCTGGGTCTCGCCCAGGCGATGGGCCCGGTCGGCGCCTGGATCGCCGTCACCGGCTCCTGGTCCTGGGACGCGGTCGTCCTCGGCCTCGCGGTCGGCGTCTGGATCGGCGGCTTCGACCTGATCTACGCCTGCCAGGACGTCGAGACGGACCGCGAGATCGGTGTGATGTCCGTGCCGGCCCGCTTCGGCATCCCGGCCGCGGTGCGGGGCGCGCGGGTCTGCCACGCGGTGACGACGGCACTCTTCGTCTGGTACGGGGTGGCCATCGGCGCCGGAGCCTTCTTCTGGCTGGGTCTGGTGATCGTGGCGGGCGCGTTCCTCTACGAGCACTCCATCGTGAAGCCGCACGACCTGAGCCGGCTCAACCGGGCGTTCTTCCAGGTCAACGGCTTCATCGGGATCGCCTTGTTCGTGTGTGCCCTGCTCGACCTGCTGGTGCGCGGGCTGACGGTCTGAACATGGGCGGTGGCCGGATAGGCTCGACATCATGAAGCCAGGACAGACGCAGCGCCGGCCTTGGATCGTGGGGGTGTCCGGCGCGTCCGGTACCCCGTACGCGGCCGCGGTGCTGCGTTCGCTGCTGGACGCGGGGGAGAGCGTCGACCTGGTCGTCAGCAGGGCCTCGCGGCTCACGCTGCTCGACGAGACCGGCCTCCCCTTCCGCGACGCCCACTGGCGTGCCGACCTGCGCGCGTGGCTGGAGCGGGGCGCCGACGGCAAGCCCGGCACCTTCGACGTCCCCGAGGAGCACCTCGACGCCGTACGGCACTGGAGCGCGGGCGACCTGGCGGCCGGGCCCTCCTCGGGCTCGTACCCGGCCAAGGGCATGCTGATCGTGCCCGCCTCCACCGCGTGCGTGGCCGGAGTCGCCCTCGGCCTGTCCAAGGACCTGCTGCAGCGGGCCGCGAGCGTCACCCTCAAGGAGGGGCGGGGGCTGGTCGTGGCCGTACGGGAGACCCCGCTGAACGGGCAGACACTGCGTCACCTGGTCTCCCTGGACGACGCGGGCGCCGTCGTGCTGCCCGCCTCGCCGGCGTTCTACGCGGGAGCCACGCACATCCAGGACCTGGTGGACTTCGTCGCCGGGCGGGTCCTCGACGCGGCGGGCGTCGAACACGGTCTCTACCGCCGGTGGAAGGGCGAACTCGGGAGCGGCTCCCGGGACGCCACCCCCTAGACTCGCAAGATTCTCAAGACGTCTCAGACCTTTTCAGCGGAAGGCTTCGATCGCATGGACGCGGTGGACAGGCAGCTCATCCAGGCCCTGAGAGAGAACGGCCGGGCCTCCTACGCGGAGCTGGGGCGCCTCGTCGGTCTGTCGGGACCCAGTGTCACCGACCGCATCAACCGGCTGGAGGCGGCCGGCGTCATCACCGGGTACCGCGCGACGGTCGACTCGGCCTCGCTCGGTCTCGGCGTCACCGCCCTGATCGGCATCTCGCTCTCCGACGCGGCCGACCACGAGGACGTGGCCCGGCGGCTGCGCGACCTCAGCGAGATCGAGGACTGCTGGTTCATCGCGGGCGACGACTCGTTCATGCTCAAGGTGCGCTCCAGCGACGTCGACGGACTGGAGAAGACCATCCGGCGCCTGTCCGGGACCAAGGGCGTCTCCCGTACCCGCACGACGATCGTGCTCTCCACGAAGTGGGAGAACCGGGTCGGCGAGCTGCCGGAAGAGGACTAGGCACACCCCGGGGGGCGAAAGGCCCAGGTGGGGGCCTTTCGCCGACAGGGCGGGGAGTACGGTTGGCAGCGTTCGTCACAGGGAGAGGTAATCGCATGGATGTCGGGCTCAAGCGCGAGCTGGAGGACAAGGTCCGGGCCGGTGAGCGGCTGACCCGCGAGGACGGCATCGCGCTCTACGAGTCGGACGACCTGGCCTGGCTCGGCGGGCTCGCGCACGAGGTGCGCACGCGCAAGAACGGCGACGTCGTCCACTTCAACGTCAACCGCCACCTCAACATGACGAACGTGTGCACCGCGTCCTGCGCGTACTGCTCGTTCCAGCGCAAGCCGGGCGAGAAGGACGCGTACACGATGCGCATCGAGGAGGCCGTCCGCCTCGCCAAGGCGATGGAGGGCGAGAACCTCACCGAGCTGCACATCGTCAACGGCCTGCACCCCAGCCTGCCCTGGCGCTACTACCCGCGTTCGCTCAGCGAGCTGAAGAAGGCCCTGCCGAACGTCTCGCTGAAGGCGTTCACGGCCACCGAGATCCACCACTTCGAGACCATCTCGGGGCTGTCGGCCTCGGAGATCCTCGACGAGCTGATCGAGGCCGGTCTGGAGTCGCTGACCGGCGGCGGCGCGGAGATCTTCGACTGGGAGGTCAGGCAGCACATCGTCGACCACCGCACCCACTGGGAGGACTGGTCGCGCATCCACCGCCTCGCGCACGAGAAGGGTCTCAAGACCCCGTGCACGATGCTGTACGGGCACATCGAGGAGCCCCGGCACCGGGTCGACCACGTGCTGCGGCTGCGTGAGCTCCAGGACGAGACCGGCGGTTTCCAGGTCTTCATCCCGCTGCGCTACCAGCACGACTTCGTGGACATGCAGGACGGCAAGGTCCGCAACCGCCTCCAGGCGCGCACCCAGATGGCGACCGGCGCCGAGGCGCTGAAGACCTTCGCGGTCTCGCGCCTGCTCTTCGACAACGTCCCGCACGTCAAGGTCTTCTGGGTCATGCACGGTGTGCAGACCGCGCAGCTCGCGCTCCAGCACGGCGCCGACGACATGGACGGCTCGGTCGTCGAGTACAAGATCACGCACGACGCCGACAACTACGGCACGCCGAACAAGCTCACCCGCGAGGACCTGCTGGACCTCATCCGGGACGCGGGCTTCCGCCCGGTGGAGCGCAACACGCGCTACGAGATCATCCGCGAGTACGACGGACCGGACCCGGAGCGCCGCGAGGCGCCCCAGCCGATGCGGGTCTGACGTGGCGCTGGTCTTCGAACTCGATCCGGCGGTCACCCCCGAGCTCCGGGACGGCGTCGTCGCCCTCTGGGTGGACGTCTCGAACGCGGGCGGCTCCGTCGGCTTCGTGCCGCCGGTGGCCGCCGGCGACGTGCGCCCCGAACTCGTGAAGCACTTCGTCGCCATGGCGGAGGGCCGCACCCGGCTCCTGGTCGGGCGGGACGAGGAGGGCGCCGTCGCGGCGACCGCCTTCATCACCCACAACACCCACCGGCTGATGAGGCACTGGGTCTGGCTGTACACCGTGATGGTGCACCCCAGGCACCAGGGCAAGGGGTACGGCCGGGACCTGCTCGCCGCCGCCGAGGAGGCCGCGGGCCGCCTGGACGGCGTCGACGCGATACGGCTGACCTGCAGGGGCGGCGAGGGCCTCGAACGCTTCTACGCCTCCTGCGGCTACAAGGAGGTCGGACGGGTGCCCGGCGCGATCCACGTCGGGCCCGGCGACCGACGGGACGACATCACGATGCTGCTGCCCCTGGCCGTCCGCGGCTGAGGACCCGCTGCAAGATCGCTGTCCGGGCGTGCTTCACTGGACGGAGTTCTTTGGGACCGTTCGGAACGGAAGAGTGGATTGAGATGCTCCGCTACACACTGATGCGCCTTGGGATCTTCGTGGGCTGCTTCGTGGTCGTCTGGGGCCTCGTCTACTCGGGCATCGCCCCGCGAGGCCTCGGCGACTCGAACTTCATGTGGATCGTCCTGCTGGCCCTGGTGATCTCCGCGCCGATCAGCTTCGTCGCCCTGCGCGGCGCCCGCGACCGCGCCTCGGCCCAGGTCGTCGCCCGCGTCGACCGCGCCAAGGCCAACCTGGAGCGCAACCGCAACCAGGAGGACTCCGCCGTGGACGAGGCCGCCCGGGACACCGCGGACCAGGCCTCCTGAAACCGCCGTGCGCCCGGCCGCGCGGCGGCCCCTCGTAGGCTTGGCGCATGGGTGCTGTGAAGAACAAGCGGATGCCGCGCGCGGTGCGCGAACAGCAGATGCTGGACGCGGCCGTACGGACCTTCGGGCAGCGCGGGTACCGGGCCGCGTCGATGGACGAGATCGCCGAACTGGCGGGCGTGTCCAAGCCGTTGGTGTACCTGTACCTGAACTCGAAGGAAGACCTCTTCACCGCGTGCATCCGGCGCGAGGCCCAGGCGCTCACCGCGGCGGTCCGCGCCGGCGTCCGCCCGGAGCTGCCCGCTGACCGGCAACTCTGGGAAGGGCTGCGGGCGTTCTTCACCCACACCGCCGGGCATCCCGACGGCTGGTCGGTCCTGCACCTCCAGGCCCGTACGCACGGCGAGCCCTTCGCCGCCGAGGTCTTCGCGATGCGCGAGGAACTGGTCCGGTTCGTCACGCAGTTGATCGTCGTCGCCGCGCGCGAGGCGCACCGCGACCCGTCGCTGCCCGCGCGGGAGGTCGCCGGACTCGCGGAGGCGCTGGTCGGTGCCGCCGAGTCGATGGCCGCGTGGGCCAACGCCACCCCGGGCGTCTCGGCCCGGCAGGCCGCCGCCACCCTGATGAACTTCGCCTGGGCGGGCCTGGGCACCCTCATGCAGGGCCGTCCCTGGACCCCGCCCCGGGCCGCGGCGGAGGTCTGACACCCCGGACCGGCAAGGTCCCGTCCGGACCGGCCCGGATCAGCCCTGGCCCCAGCGGCGCAGGACGGGGGCGACCTTCTCGCGCCCCACGCGGTAGAGGGACTTGGCTCCGCCGCGCGCGGCCCGGCGGACCACCGTCCGCAGCGGGCCGGCGCTCCCGCCGGGCGCGGGTGCCAGCGGCCTGCCCTTCTCGTCGAGGCCGTTGCGCTCCAGGACCCCTTCGAGATACGCCCCCGCCCGCCGCGGGGAGTAGTACGGCCGCAGGGCGGGCAGCCGTCCCGGCCCCGCCAGCGCGGCGACCCGGGCGCGGGCGGCGGCGTACGGATCGCTCTTGCCGACGCCCTGCCGTGCCGCCCAGGCCGGGTCGACGCGCGGTACCGCGCCGGCGTCCAGGTCGTCCCAGGACGCGAGGCAGCCCGAGTGCACGAAGTAGTGGTTGCCGTGCTTCCCCGAGCTCTCAACTCCTCCCCCAGCCTTCGGCCGGGAGGGACCCCCAGAGCAGGGGAGACCCCGACCACGGACCCCGAAGTCGGTGAGGATCGCGGTCGGGATGCCGCGGTGCATCGACTCCAGGGCCGCCGTCGAGCTGACCGTCACCAACAGGTCGGTGCGGTCCAGGACTTCGCCCATGTTGCCGTGGACGAGACGCAGGTTGGCCGGGGCCGGCTCGGCCAACCGCTCGACGAGCAGCTGGTACGGATCGACCTCGACGTGCGTGGTGTGCTCGCCCGGGAGGCTGCGCAGTTTCATCAGCACCAGCCGCTCGGGGTGCGCTCGCGCGTGAGCCGCCGCCCGCTCCAGCAGCTTGAGCCGGGACTCCCGGCCCTTGGGCACCGACGGCTGCACGGCGAAGGTGAGCGTGAACGGCCGTTCCGCGGAGGGCACGTACGGCTCTCCGCCGAGGAAGGGCAGCGCGCACTCCACCACCGAGTCCGGGTCGACGCCGACACTCGCGAACGCGGCACGGAAACGGTCCGCGTCGTGGGAGCTGTTGGCGAGGACGAGATCGGTGCCGGCCCGGGTCATCAGCCCGTCGACCATCTTCTCGTACACGACCCCGACGTACCCGGTCACCGTGACCGGCCGCCGCTGCAGCCCCTCCCACGCGATCCCCAGCCCGTGGGTGAGCGCGAGGGGCGTGCCGCCGACCGTGGCCAGGACCACCACGTCGGCCGCGGCGAGCTCCTCGTCGTCGACCAGTTCCGCCACTGTGACCTCGCGCCGGGTGTCCGGCACGATCCCGATCTCCGTCAGCCGGCGTTCCGTCGGGGTGGCCCGGGTGCGCAGGAAGAGCGCGTCGAGGGCGTGCTCGGGCGCGATCCGCCGGGCCACGGACGCGCCCCACTTCCAGCGGGTGTCGGAGTCGGCGATGACGGCGATACGTCTGGGCGGCATGGTTCGGGAGCCTTTCCTGGCGGCGGCCGGGGGAGTGGACCGAGGCTGGGAACGGTGTCCGAGGACGGGATGAGGGGCTGCTTGAAAGCGCCTTGGCGCGCTGGGCGTGGACTGTGAGGACTTTCCCGACTAGGCCTCGCCAACTGGGAGTTGACGGAAAAGGCGCTGTGCGGCGGGGGGCTCCGGCCATGCGGTGTTCGCCCGAAGTTCATCCGTCTCACGCGTGCGGCCGTACGTCACCCCGCAGATGGACCCGGTCGCCCGAGCGGAGTTCGAAGGACGGTCCCCGCTCGGCGTACGTCACCGTCCCCGGCAGCAGTACCGGCGCCCTGAACTCGGCCCGCACGTCGACCGCCTGCCGCGGCCCGTACTCGGCGAGGCAGCGGGCGACCGTCCACATGCCGTGCGCGATGGCGCGCGGGAAGCCGAAGAGACGGGCGGTGAGGGGGTGCAGATGGATGGGGTTGCGGTCCCCGGAGACGGCGCCGTAGCGACGGCCGACGTCCGGGGCGAGGTGCCACTCGGCGACGGCGGGCAGCGGCTCGGATCCGCCGGGGGAGGGGAGCGGGGCGTACGGCGGGGGCTCATGGTGCTCGCTCCTGTCCCTGGCCCCGGTTTCGTTCCTGTTCCCGGCCCCGGCCCCGGTTTCGGTCCCGTCCGGGGTCCGGTGCCGGGCGAGATAGGTGCTCCTCGACTCCCACACGAGCCGGCCGTGGGCCCTCGCCCCGGTCAGCACGGTCGCCTCCGTGCCCCGCCGGTGCGGCGCAGACTTCTCCACCGTCACCTCGAGTTCGTACTCCTGGGTCGCGGTGGCCCCCTCGCGCCGGGTGATCTCGACCGAGGTGTGCACCAGTCCGAGCAGCGGGAGCGGGAACGCGCGCGCCGCCATGATCCGCATCGCCAGCGGGAAGGCGAGCACGTGCGGATAGGTGACCGGGAGGGCGTCCGCGCCGGTCGGGAACCCGCACGCCCGCTCGTACGCGGCGAGGTGGGCGAGGTCGATCCGGACGCCGGGGAGGACGAGCCGGGTGGCGGGGACGGGGGCGTCCGGGCGGGGCCGCTTGAAGGGGGAGAACAGGGCGCCGCGGGCCAGCAGCGGGACGAGCGAGGGGGCGGCGGTGAGGGTGCGGGTCCGCGGTTCGGGGCGGACGGGCGGCTGAGTGCGCATCGAAGTCTCCAGGCGGGCGGGGGAGGTGCGGCTCTCGGCGGGCGGTGCGGGGCAGTGCGGTGCGGTGCGGGGTTCGGCGGGCGGGTGGTGCGGGGATCGTCCGGCGTCCGGGTGGGCATCTCTTTACTCTGGAGTAAGTTACCGTGGGTAAGGCTACGTCAGGGGGAGGGTGGGGTCGAGACGCCGTGCGGAGATCCCCCGGGGCCGACAGGGCGCGAAAGGGCACAGCTACCCCGGGTAACTCCCACCTCGCCTGCGGCAAAGCGTCACAAACCCCACACTTCGGCGCCGTAGGATCCCCGTCTCACCAGGTCGCGGAGACCCGTGAACCCCCCACTCCTCAGGGCCGTACAAGGAAGCGCACCCCGCGCGCCCGCCCGAGCCCGAACACGCCCCGCACCCGCCCCGGCCTCCGGCCGACAAGGAGCCGCCCCGTGTCCAGCCCGTACTCCTCCGACTCCGTCCCCCTCCTCCCGGAGCCCGAGATCAAGCGGCTGGACGGTGTCGTGCGCGAGGTCGCGGTACCGCCGATCGTGGGCCGGGTGACACACGGCTCCCTCGCGGACATCCCGTTCGACAACGCCGCCGCCGCTCCGCTGGAGCCGGTCCTCAGCCGGAAGGCGCCGGACGGCGAGGGTTGGAGGGACGTGAGCGCCGCGGAGTTCGCCGACCAGGTCCTGGCGGTGGCCAAAGGGCTGATCGCGGAGGGGCTCGTGCCGGGCGACCGGATCGCCATCATGGCCCGGACGACGTACGAATGGACGCTCCTCGACTTCGCCGCCTGGGCCGCGGGCCTGGTCACCGTGCCCGTCTACCCGACCTCCTCGGTCTTCCAGACCCGCTGGATCCTCCAGGACTCGGGGGCCGTCGCGCTCGCCGTGGAGAACGTGGGGCAGGCGGCGGCGCTCGGCCCCGAGCGCGATCACCTGCCCGACCTGCGGCACATGTGGGTCTTCGAGAAGGGGCATCTGGAGCGGCTCGCGGAACTCGGCCGCGAGGTCCCGGACCAGGAGGTGGCCGTACGGCGCGGGATGCTCGGCCCGGACACGCTCGCCACCCTCATCTACACCTCGGGCACCACCGGCCGCCCCAAGGGCTGCGTCCTCACCCACGGCAACTTCTTCGCCGAGGTCGACAACGCCGTCGAACTGCTCCACCCGGTCTTCAGGTCCCGCACCCGGGAACCCGCCTCCACCCTCCTCTTCCTCCCCCTCTCGCACGTCTTCGGACGCATGGTGGCCGTGGCCTGTCTGCGCGCCCGGGTGAAACTCGGCCACGCGCCGGGCCTGGGGACCGAGGAACTCCTCGCGGACCTGGCCTCGTTCAGGCCGACCTTCCTGCTCGCCATCCCGTACGTCCTGGAGAAGGTCTTCAACACCGCCCGCGCCACGGCCGAACGGATGGGCCGCGGTCCGTCCTTCGACCGGGCGGCCCGGATCGCCCAGAAGTACGGCGAGGCGGTCGAGGCCGGGCAGCACGGCACCGGTCCCGGACCGGGCCGCTCCCTGCGCGCGGCCCGCGCCCTCTACGACCCCCTGGTCTACCGCCGCATCCGGGCCGCCCTCGGCGGCAGGGTCCGGCACGCCATCTGCGGCGGCTCCCCGCTCGGCCGCCGGCTCGCCGCCTTCTACGCGGGAGCCGGGATCGAGATCTTCGAGGGGTACGGACTGACCGAGACCACGGCCGCCGCGACCGTCACGCCCCCGCAGAAGCCGCGCCTCGGCACGGTGGGCCTGCCCCTGCCGGGCACCCGGGTGCGGATCGCCGCCGACGGGGAGGTGCTGCTGTGCGGCGCCCAGGTCTTCCGCGGCTACTGGGACCCGCACGCGGGCGGTGTCGTCGACGCCGCCCCGGACGGCTGGCTCGCCACCGGCGACATCGGGGAACTGGACGACGGCGGCTATCTCGCCATCACCGGCCGCAAGAAGGAGATCCTGATCACCGCGGGCGGCAAGAACGTCGCCCCGGCACCCCTGCAGGACTTCCTCCGCTCCCATCCGCTGGTCTCCCAGTGCATGGTCCTGGGCGACCGCCGCCCGTTCGTCTCCGCGCTCGTCACCCTCGACCCCGAGGGCATCGCCCACTGGCGCCGGATGAACGGCAAGCACCCGGTTCCCCCCGAACTCGTCACGGAGGACCCGGACCTGCTGGCCATCCTGCAGCGCGCCGTCGACGAGGCCAACCGGCTCGTCTCGCGCCCCGAGTCCATCCGCCGCTTCACCGTCCTGCCCGTCGACTTCACCGAGGAGGCCGGCCACCTCACCCCCTCCATGAAGCTGCGGCGCGCGGCGATCGAGAAGGACTTCGGCGAGGAGATAGAGGCCCTGTACGCGACGTAGTCCCGGGGCGGGACCTAGCCGACCCCGGCCATGCGCAGCCCCGCCGTCGTGATCGCGGCTCCCAGCACCACCACCGCGAACGGGGCCCTCCGCCAGGCCAGTACGCCTCCCGCCAGCACTCCGGCGGGCCGGGCCCATCCCGCGAAGGCGTGGGACTCGGTGAGCGCGCCCGTCGCGAGCAGCGCGACGAGCAGGACCACCGCCCCCGCGGACAGCAACGTCCTCACCCGGGGGGAGAGTTCGACCCGTCCGTGCAGCAGGGGTCCGGCCAGCCGGAAGGCGTACGTCCCGGCGGCGAGGGCGAGGACGGCGGCCAGGACCGGTGCCGTGCTGCTCATGCCGCCCTCCCACCCAGGAGCAGCAGCCCGGTGAGGGCCGTCAGTACGGGCACCCCCACGGGGACGAAGGGGGTGAGCGCCAGCGCCACCGCGGCTCCGGCGAGCGCGGCCCGCCGTACGGCCGCGTCCTCGCGCAGGGCCGGCAGGACCAGCGCCACGAGCACCGCGGGAAACGCGGCGTCGAGTCCGTAGCGTCCGGTGTCGCCCAGCGCGCCTCCGGCGAGGGCGCCGAGCAGGACGCACAGGTTCCAGGAGGCGTAGAGCCCGAGCCCCGAGATCCAGAAAGCGGCCCGGCGGCGGGCGGGGTCCGGCTGGGCGAGGGTGAAGGCGACGGTCTCGTCGGTCACGAGGTGGGCGCCGATCCAGCGGGTGACGCGACCCCGCCCGATGACCTCGGCGACCGCCAGACTGAAGGCCGCCGTACGGGTGTTGAGCAGCAGTCCGGTGGCCGCCGCGGCGACGGGCCCGCCTCCGGCGAGGAGTATTCCGACGGCGCTGAACTGGGCGGAGCCCGCGTACACCAGCAGCGACATCACCACCGGCACCCACACCGGCAGCCCGCCCGCGACGGCGAGGGCCCCGAAGGAGACGCCGACGATCCCGCCCGCGAGACAGACGAGGCCCACGTCCCGCAGCAGACGCGTGTCGGGTCGTGTGCCGAGTGGTGACCGGTGCAGCGAACGCATGTTTTCTACAATGAACAGGAAGCATGGTGTTCGTCAAGGCGAACGATCGGACCGGCAGAGAGAACGGCGGAGGCGGCGATGGGCGGAACGACGAGGAGAGCGACATGACCGACGACGGCTCCGGCGCCTCTCCGGCCCGCCTCCCCCTCGACTGGATCGCCGCCTCCCTGCGCCGCGAACGCGTGCGGGCCGGCCTCTCCCTGTCCGAGCTGGCCAAGCGTGCCGGGATCGCGAAGTCGACGCTGTCCCAGCTGGAGGCGGCGAGCGGCAATCCGAGCATGGAGACGCTGTGGGCGCTGGGTGTCGCCCTCGGCGTACCGTTCAGCGCGCTGGTCGAGCCGCCGGCCCCGGCCGTCCAGGTGATCCGCGCCGGCCAGGGGCCGACCGTCCACTCGGAGCAGGCCGCGTACGCCGCGACCCTGCTCTCCGCGAGCCCGCCGGGGGCCCGGCGCGACATCTACCACCTGCGGGTGGAGCCCGGCGCGGCCCGGGAGTCGGACCCGCACATCCCGGGAACCGTGGAGCATCTGATCGTGGCCGCGGGGCGCCTGAAGGCGGGGCCGCGCGGCGAGCAGGCCGAGCTCGGCCCCGGCGACTACATGGCGTACCGGGGCGACGTGCCGCACGCGTACGAGGCGCTGGAGCCCGGGACGACGTTCGTGCTCGTGATGCAGCACGTGTGAGCGGGCGGGCGGCGCGGCGGGCGGGGCGGGGGGAGCGCGCGGGGCGCCGCGAGGGCGAAAGGCAGGAGCCCCGCTGCCGGCTGGCGCGGGGCTCCTTGGGTACTGCTATCAGGTCCGGATCGAAGCATCGGCTCGGGGAGCCGAATACTTACATCGGGGTGACGTTCTCCGCCTGCGGGCCCTTCGGACCCTGCGTGACGTCGAAGGAAACCGCCTGGTTCTCTTCGAGGGAGCGGAAACCGCTCGCGTTGATCGCGGAGTAGTGGACGAAGACGTCCGGGCCGCCGCCTTCCTGGGCAATGAAACCAAAGCCCTTTTCGGCGTTGAACCACTTCACGGTTCCGGTAGCCATAAGCCCTCCTTGGGCCCAAAGGGTTGCCCTGCTCCAGAACCTGCGATTGTGTAAACAACTGCATACGTCTGAAAACGACGAGAGCCCGCGGTCACATGCTCCGCAGGCTCTGTACTGCAAGGGAAACCAAACTGCAACTTGCGGCGAGCCTAGCACGCAGGCAGCCGAAAGCAATAGAGGCGAAGATCACGTCATTCGGACGGGTGGTCCGTGCTGGTCAAAGGCCTGACGTGCGTTGACTGCGAGGTGTCACGACGGTTGACACGAGGGGTCGGGATGGTTTCCACCCGCACACGCCGACCCTGAAGCCTGCACCGTATCGCATGGGGGCTAGCCTCGCGATGTGGACAATTCTCGCACCCGGCCGCGCGTCGGCCACATCCAGTTCCTGAACTGCCTGCCCCTGTACTGGGGGCTCGCGAGAACGGGCACGCTCCTCGACTTCGAGCTCACCAAGGACACCCCCGAGAAGCTCAGCGAGCAGCTGGTGCGAGGGGATCTCGACATCGGGCCCATCACGCTCGTCGAGTTCCTCAAGCACGCCGACGACCTCGTCGCCTTTCCCGACATCGCGGTGGGCTGCGACGGCCCCGTGATGTCCTGCGTGATCGTCTCTCAGGTTCCCCTCGACCGGCTGGACGGCGCCCGCGTCGCCCTCGGCTCGACCTCGCGGACCTCCGTGCGGCTCGCCCAGCTGCTGCTGGCCGAGAAGGTCGGGGTGCGGCCCTCGTACTACACGTGCCCGCCCGACCTGAGCCTGATGATGCAGGAGGCCGACGCCGCCGTCCTCATCGGTGACGCGGCGCTGCGCGCCAACCTGCTCGACGGGCCGAAGTACGGGCTCCAGGTGCACGACCTCGGCGCGCTGTGGAAGGAGTGGACGGGCCTGCCGTTCGTCTTCGCCGTGTGGGCGGCCCGGCGCGACTACCTGGAGCGCGAGCCGCTGCTCACCCGCAAGGTGCACCAGGCCTTCCTCTCCTCCCGGGACCTCTCCCTGGACGAGGTCTCCAAGGTCGCCGAGCAGGCGGCCCGGTGGGAGGCCTTCGACGAGTCCGTCCTGGAGCAGTACTTCACCACGCTCGACTTCCGCTTCGGCGGCCCCCAGCTGGAGGCCGTACGGGAGTTCGCGCGCCGGGTCGGCTCGACGACCGGGTTCCCGGAGGACGTGAACGTACGGCTCCTGCAGCCGTGAGACCCCGGCCGCCCCCGGTCCCGTCCGTTCCGGGACCAGGGGCGGTCACGGCACTACGCTGCTGGGCAGTGTGTACGGGGGAGGGGGAACCGTGAGTGCCATGCAGCCGCTCGGAGCCGACGAACCCACGGCCGTGGGGCCCTACCGGCTGCTCGGCCGGCTGGGTTCCGGCGGCATGGGGCGCGTGTACCTGGGACGCAGCGCGGGCGGCCGTACGGTCGCGGTCAAGATCGTGCATCCGCACTTCGCGCTCGACGAGGAGTTCCGCGCCCGCTTCCGCCGCGAGGTCGAGGCCGCGCGGCGGGTCGGCGGCGCGTGGACGGCGCCCGTCCTGGACGCGGACCCGGAGGCACCGGTCCCCTGGGTCGCCACCGGTTACGCGGCCGGCCCCTCCCTGACGGCCGCCGTGGCGGACGGCGGACCGCTCCCGCCCCACTCCGCGCGCGTCCTCGGCGCCGGTCTGGCCGAGGCGCTCACGGCGGTCCACGCGCTGGGCCTCGTCCACCGCGACGTCAAGCCCTCCAACGTGCTGCTCACCCTGGACGGCCCGCTCCTGATCGACTTCGGCATCGCGCGGGCCACGGACGGCACCGCCTCGCTGACCTCGACGGGGGTCTCCGTCGGCTCCCCCGGCTACATGTCCCCCGAGCAGATCCTCGGCAAGGGCGTCACGGGAGCGGCCGACGTCTTCTCGCTCGGCGCGGTCCTCGCGTACGCGGCCACCGGCGAACCCCCCTTCCCCGGCGACTCCTCCGCCTCCCTCCTCTACAAAGTGGTGCACGAAGAACCCCGACTCGACTCCCTGGAAGGCGAGTTGCGCGAGCTGGTGGCGAACTGCCTGGCCAAGGAGCCCTCGGCGCGGCCCGCTCCGGGCGAGGTGGCCCTCCGGCTCGCACCGCAGGGCGCCGCCCGGCTGGTCGCGGCGGGCTGGCTGCCGGGCGCCCTGGTCGAGCGGGTGAGCCGAAGCGCCGTACAGCTGCTGAACCTCGACGCGACGGGAGCCGCGGGGGCCGCGCCCTCGGGGCCGTTGGGCTTCAGCAGCCCCTCGGTCGAGGCCGGGCAGGCCGGCCAGGTCGGGCAGGCAGCCGGGACCGGCTCTCGGGCCGTCCAGGGCTCGGGGTCCGGCTCGGGCTCGGGGTCCGGCTCCGGATTCGGTGAGGCGGTGTCCGGGGGGACGGCCGGGACGCCGGGACCGGGCGGCGGCTTCGGGCCGCCTCCGCCGGGCTTCGGGCCGCCGCCCACGATGCCCGCGTACGTACCGGGGCAGGACGCGGGCCCGGACGCGGGACCCCGGGACGCCGTGCACCGCGAGGAGACACCGGACCGGCGGACGTCCGACCGGCCGGGCAGGCTCTCGGTCAGCGTGGCGGCGACCTCCGCGCCCGGGGCGGGCGGCCGGGGCCGCAGGATGAGCTGCACGGTCGCGCTCGCAGTCGCGGGCGCGCTGGCGGCGGTGACCGTGGGATCCGCGTTCCTCTTCGACCTGTTGCCGGGCGGCGACAAGGGCGAGGGCAGCGTGGCGGGCGGGCGCCCGTCGGCCACGGCGAGCCGGAGCGCCTCCCGCACGGGACCGAGCGCGACCGCCGAGGAGCCGGGCTCCACGGGGACCGCCCCGGAACCGGCTCCGACGACGAGCGCGTCCGGTCCCGACGAGCAGCTGTCGACGGTCCCGGCCTCCTATCTCGGCACCTGGGAGGGCGACGGTCTCGGCCTCGGCGGCACCCTCCCCATGGGCACCTTCCGCGTCACCGTCCACCGGGCCGCCGTGGGACAGGAGCTGGGCACCTTCCGGCAGACCGACCAGATCGGCGGCATCTGCGACGACGTCCTCGTGCTGAAGAAGGTCACGAAGAAACAGCTCGTCGCCACGAGCGTGGCCTCGGAGTCCAACCGTGACGTCTGCACCAAGGGACGGCACGAGGTCCGGCTGACTCCCGTCGGCAGCGACCTCACCTACGAGACGGACAACGCCGAGGCGGGGGATCCGGTGGCCCGGATGAACAAGGTGGGCTAGGTCCTGCGCCGGAAGTCCCCGGAGAACCCCGGTAGTTGCCGTGCGCTGCCGGTGCCGGTGCCGGTGCCGTGCCGACGCCGTGCCTCGCCCGCCGGGGCCCGCACGGCACGGTGGCCGCCGTCCTCCTGGGACGGCGGCCACGGGGCCGGTGAGCAGCGGTGCGTCTCAGCCTGGGGCGGCGGGACCTCAGCCCTTCTGCCCGGGGGTCTGCTTCATGCCGTCGACGATCGCGCGCCTGGTGATGGCGCTGGTGTTGCGGACGGTGCCGGGCTTGAAGGCGACCCCGTCCTGGGTGACCGGCTTGACCTGCACGGTCCGCTCGCCGAGGAAGACGTGGGTCTTCTTGTCGAAGATCCACTCCTCGCGTTCGCCGCCGGTCTCGTCCAGCCGCGCCACCGCGACGCCCGAGCGGCCGAGCGCGTCCTTGGCGTCGTTCACCACGACCACGCCCGGGATCTTCGCGGCGGCCTTGAACAGGGCCGGGTAGAGCTCCGCGGGCGGGTAGCTCTCGCCGAGCAGGTCACCGATCGTGGTGAACGCCTCCTGGTCGGGGGTGTTGCCCTGTCCCGCGGTCTCCTTGTAGATCAGCTTCAGCAGCTCGTCGGGGTCGGTGGTCAGCCGGGTCAGGGAGTCGTACGACGGGCTGTTCAGGGTGGCCTCGGGGGTGTTGCCCTGCTCGTCGGGCAGGCTCAGCGTCTCGCCCTCGGCGCTCTCGTTGGAGGCCGCGTCGATCAGCCACCCCTTGGTGCCGTCGGCGGACCGCCAGACCTGGCGCCGGTGCAGCGCGTAGCTGGCGAGGCGGCTGTCGTCGCCGACCGTCTTCACGAAGGTGTCGGACGTCTGGGACTCGATGTAGACGTACTGGCCGGGCCCGACCGTGGGGTGGGTCTCCTCGGCCGCCGCCAGTGAGACCTGGTCGATCAGCTGCGGAAGGCCCTTGGTGGTCGTGGCGCCGACGGGGACGATCATCGCGGGTCCGGTGGCGAGTTCGGTGCCGGGTCCGGCGGCGCCACCGCCGTGCACGCCGTTGTCGACCAGCAGCGTCCCGGCGACGACCGCGCCGGCCAGCGCCATCGCGGGCAGCGCGAACGCCGGGCGCAGCAGGCGGAACCCTCGGGACTTCGGCTGGGCGGGGGCGGCCTTCGTGGTGCTCGCGTCCCGCCGGGTGTCCTGCTGGATGTGGGCCATCAAACGCTCCTTGTGGAACTGGTGACGGCCCGCCGGGAGATCGCGCGCAGTCTTCGGGAGGAGAGGCGCGCTCTCCTCCCACTCGGCCGGATTCTGCCGGGACTGGGTCGCTTTCATCGATTTCCTTCCGATACGGGCCGGATCGAGTGGATGTGTTCTCCTCTTGTCTGTCGATCCGGCCGGCCGAGTTCCCGATTTCCTCGTACGGGTTTTCCCGTGCGTCCTTCGGCGCGGTGGTCCGGGTACGGGACCGGCGCCGCCCGGGCGGCAGTCCGGCCGCCGAGTTCGGCCTCGGTGAGTTTGCGCAGTTTGGCGCGTGCGCGGGAGAGACGTGAGCGCACCGTCCCGACGGCGATGCCGAGCGCCTCGGCCGCGGCCGTGTACTCCAGCCCCTCCCAGAGGCACAGCGTCAGGACCTCGCGCTCGGGTCTGCGCAGCGCGGCGAGCGCGCGCAGGGCGGCGGCGATGCGCCGTCGGTCGTCGAGCCGGCCCGCCACCTCGTCGGCGTGGTCGGGCAGCGCCGTCTCGGCCTCCGCGGCGGCGTTCGCCGCGGCCCGGTAGCGCCGGTTGCTGCGGTGGTGGCCACGGGCGACGTTGACCGCCACGCCCAGCAGCCACGGCCGCAGGCTGCCGCCTTCGGCGCTGACCCGGTCACGCAGCCGCCACGCCTCCATGAAGGTCTCGGCCATCACGTCCTCCGCCGCGGTCCAGTCGGCGGTGAGGCGGAAGGCGTGGTTGTACACGGCGCGTGCGTAGCTGTCGTACAGCTCGGCGAACGCGCTCGGATCCCCGGCCCGTATCCGGGTACGCATGTCAGTGCTCACCCTCGTTGACTGTCGATCCGTGCACCCCGGGTTCCCGTGATCCGCGTCACACGGGGCGGCGGAGGTGTCGGCGGGCCGCCGGACGCCGGCCCCGGGGGCGGGCTCGGAGCGGGGGGCGGGAGGCACGGGGCTCAGGCGGACGGGGTCTTCTCGTGGGCGTTCGCGATCCTGACGAGCACGGTGATCAGCGCGGCGGCGACGAGCACCGTCGAGAGCAGGCCGACGGCCCAGACATACGGGTACTCGACGTGGACCCAGCAGGGGTTGCCCCTGCTGTGGCACGCGGAGCCCCAGTCGCGGTGGTGCCTGGGGCGGAAGGTGGCGAACACGACCACGGCCCACAGGAAGCAGGCGGCGACTCCGGGCAGCGAGGCGAGCACCCAGCCGAGCGAGCGGAGCGGGCTCGTCCTCCACTTCATCCTGTCGAGTGTCACGATCACCGTGGCCAGTCCGAGGGGCAGTGCAGCCCCGACGGCGGCCGCGAAGCCGTAGCCGTTGCCGGGCCAGGCGGGGGCCGTGTCGCCCCAGAGTTCGGATCCCCAGGTCATGACCATGAACGTGAACCCGACGGCTGCGGCCATGGCGGCCAGAAGGATCAGGCAGCCACCGGACGCCTCCCCCCGGGACGCCTTCTCCCTCGCCTGCGCCCACGCGGACGGCCGCCGCCGCACGTGCTCGTAGCGCAGGGCCGCCCCGGCGGCCTTCCGCCGCTTGGGCTTCGCCGATCCGCTCACCGGCCGCTCCCCCTCGTCCTCTTGCCCTTCCTGCGGTGTGTCCGACCGTGGCCCGGCCCGCGGCTCACATCGGCGTCGTCACCGTCAGCGGCTCCCCGTCGCCGAGGTGCAGCAGGCCCTTGCCGGGGGCGACCGGGCCGCCGACCATGCTGCGGTTCGTGCGGATGCCGATCAGCTCGCCCGCGGAGGAGTCCTGCGGACACAGCAGGATGCCGCGGCGGCCCTTCTTCATCTCGACCTGCCAGCCGGAGAACCCGCTGCACACGTCCTCCTCGTCACCGGCGATGACCAGACCGAGACCCCGTTCGGCGCCGCGCTGCACGATCCGCTTGAAGACCGTCCCGGCGTCGCAGTCCTCCAGGACCTCGCCGTCGTCGACCAGCACCACGACCGGCTCCTCGGGCGTCGCGGAGTCGATGGCCTCGCGCAGGTCGTCGCTCTCGATGTCGTCCTCGTCGAAGACCTTCAACACGCCTTCCTCGCCGTCCAGTTCACGCAGCGGCGACGGACGCGGCGCCGCGACGACCAGACGTACGCCCTGGGCCAGGTACGAGCGCGCCATGTTCATCAGCGTCGTACTGCGCCCGGACTTGGCGGGGCCCGCGACGACGAACGTCGGCACGCCCCGGGAGAGGTCGGGGCCGAAGCCCATGACGTCGTCGCCGCCGATGCCCACCAGGCTCCACAGCCGGGAGCGGGAGGCCTCCGGGTCGCGCATCTCCCACGCCTCGGCGAAGCCGATCCGGGTGGGCAGCACGTCGACCCTGAACGGGCGCCGCGCGCGCGGCAGTCCGGCGTCCCGTACCGCGGCGGCCTCGCCGATCGCCGTGAGCGCCGCGGCCTGGCCCTGGCCGGTGGAGTCCTCCGTGAGCAGGGCGAACTGGGTCTCGGTGCCGTGCTCGTTGCGGTAGCCGCGGCCGGGCGGGATCTCCTCGGGGACCTTGCGCGCGTTGACGCCGATCAACGAGAAGTCGGAGCGGTCGGCGAGCCGCAGGGCGTACTTGTCCTCGGTGAGCGAGCCGATCCGGGTGGAGAGGATCTGGCGGTCACCCGTCATCACCAGGTGCAGTCCGACGCTCGCGCCCTCGCGCATCATCGCGGTGAGCTGGTCGGTCAGGTCGCCGTGGTCGTACTCGCCGAGCGTCGGCAGCCAGCCCTCCCACCGGTCGAGCAGCACCACGATGTGCGGGAGCCGCTCGTCCTCCGCCGACGCGGCCCGCTGCTCGCCGATGTCCGCGAAGCCCTTGTCCGCCAACAGGTCTTGTCTGCGGGTCAGTTCACCTTTGAGGCGGGTGATGAGACGGACCGCGCGCTCGGTCTGGTTGCGGCCGACGACCGCGCCGCAGTGCGGCAGCCGGGTCAGCGCGTTGAGCGCGCCGTTGCCGCAGTCGATGCCGTAGAGGTGGACGTCGGCCGCGGAGTGGGTACGGGCCAGCGAACCCGCGATCGTCCGCAGGATCTGGGAGCGTCCGCTGCGGGGGGCGCCGCCGACGAGCAGGTGCCCGAAGGAGGCGAAGTCCACCACGACGGGCCGGCGGGCCTGGTCGGCGGGCAGGTCCGCGACGCCGTACGGGGCGGGTGGCAGCTTGCCCGGACCGCCGGAGAACGCGGGCACGGTGATCTCGTCGAGCAGCAGCGTCTCGGAGAGGGCGGGCAGCCAGGGGCTGTGCTGGGGCGGGATGCCGAGGGCCCGGTTCGCCTCGCGCACGGCGTCGACCAGCACCTTGAGGTCGGTGATCTCCTCCTCCTCGCGCTGCTCGGCCTTCGGCTTGACCAGCGCGGCCCGCCCGAGGTCCGACCAGCCGAGCTGCCCCGCCCAGGGCGCGAGCACCGCCGGATCGGCGGCACCGGGCCGGCGGCCGCCGACGCGTCCCGACTGGAACGGCACGAGCGAGGCGTGCCCGAGCCGGACGTAGGCGCGGCCGGGCGTGCTCTTGGAGATGTGTCCGGCCTCGGGGGAGTCGATGACGTCGCTCGACTCGCCGCCGTCGGTGACGCGCAGCGCTATCCGGAGGTTGGTGTTGGCCCGGATCTCGGGCGAGACGACACCGCTGGGCCGCTGGGTGGCCAGCAGCAGGTGGATGCCGAGCGAACGGCCCCGCTGGGCGATGTTGACCAGCCCCGTCACGAAGTCGGGCAGGTCGCGCACCATGGAGGCGAACTCGTCGATGACGATGAGGAGCCGGGGCACGGGCGCGTGCGAGGGGTCACGGCGCACGAGGTCCTGGTAGTCCTCGATGTCCTTGGCGTCGGCGGCGGCCAGGATGTGCTCGCGCCGCTTGAGCTCCGCGCCGAGCGATTCCAGCGCCCGCTCGACGAGATGGGCGTCGAGGTCAGTCACCATGCCGACGGTGTGCGGGAGTTGGACGCAGTCCTTGAACGCCGAGCCGCCCTTGTAGTCGACGAGGACGAAGGTCATGTTCTCGGGGGTGTTGGCGACGGCCAGCGACGCCACGATGGTCTGGAGCAGCTCCGACTTCCCGGAGCCCGTCGTACCGGCGATCAGGCCGTGCGGGCCGTCGCGCCGCATGTCGATGCCGAACGGGCCGTCGTACGACTCGCCGATGACGGCCGTCGTCGACTGCCCGCCCAGGCGCCAGCGCGCGCCGATCGCGTCCCCGGTCGGCGGCTCCAGCTGGAGCACGTCGAGCAGCCGGCTGGCACCGGGGAGGGCCGAGTCCTCGGTCTCGCCGCTGATGTCGCGCAGCGCGGACAGGGCACGCGCGAGCCGGGAGCACCAGGCGGCCGACACGAAGTCGGGCCGTACGTCCTGTACGCGGGCGATGCCCGTCTGCTGGACGCGCAGCCGCAGTTCGAGCGCCTTCGGCGCCTCCGTGGCGGAGTCGTCGGTCCCGGCCGCGTGCCAGGCGTGGAAGGAGGGGAAGCCGCCGGGGACGGCGGGCGCGGCCGCGGCGGGCCGCCGCTCGTCCGCGTGCTCCTCGGGCCGGGGCTCCGCGACGACGACGGCCTGGCACTCGCCGGGCAGGAACCGTTCCTCGGCGTCCAGGCAGATCGCGTACACGGACATGGCCGGGCCCTCGCGCAGCAGCCGCACCACCCCCGGCATGGACCGCAGCCGCCGGGACCCGTCCCAGACGACGACGATGTCCGGATCGCCGAACGAGGCCTTGTTGCCGTTCTGCCGGGCGGCCTTCTGGCGGGCGTCGAGGAGCTGGGTCAGCTCACCGATGCGGGCGCCGACGGTCTCGGCGTCCGTGCCGATGAGGACGTTGGCGTCCTGGGCGCCGGCGGGCCTGCTGTGCGGCAGCCAGCGCACCCAGTCCCAGCTGTCCTGGCCGCCGTTCTCCGTCAGGACGTAGAACTGGACGTCCAGCGGGCTGTGCAGCGCCGCGGTCTGCGCGACGGCCCAACGGCCGAGGGCCCGGGCCGAGTCACCGGGTCCGGCGATGCCGACGACACCGCGCTCGGCCAGCGGGAGGGCGACCGGCGTGTCCTCGATGGTCCAGGTGACCTGGCGCTTGTGGTCGTCCTGCTCGGGATCGTCGAGCACGACCTCGGACGGCAGCCGTCCGGTGCCGACGCGCAGCAGCAGGTGGTCGGCGTCCGTGCGGCGCCGCTCCCACAGCCGGGTGCGCGGTCCGGTGCCCAGGGACAGCACGGTCGCCGGGTCGGGGACCGCCCGGCGCCGGTCGAGCCGTTCGGCGACCAGCGCCTCCTTGGCGTCCTTCTCGATCCGCGCCTTGTGCTCGTTGTACTCCTTGACCTGCTTGGCGTGGGACTTGCGGCCCTGCTTCTTGTCCATGAGGTAGTTGCCGAGCATGATGAGCGGGCTCAGCAGCGCCATGATCATGTAGTACCAGCGCCCGAAGACCAGCACCATGACGACGGCGCTGACGAGCGGCGTCAGCGCCATCAGCCAGGGCAGCGGCCGGGCCTCGTAGTCCCGTACGGGACTCGGCAGCCGGAACTTCGTCTCGCGCTCCGGCGGACGCAGCCGCGGCGGCCGGTTGTAGTCGAGACCGGCACCGTCGTCCGACCACTTGAGCGCGGCGTCGGGCTGGGCGTAACGCTCCAGCTGGAAAAGGGAGTTGCCGACCGCGATCTGGGCTCCGAGGGGCCAGTCGTCACCCTCGCGCTCCTCGAAGGGCTCGCCGTCGAGGGTGACGCCCTCCTTCTCCCCGTGCACGGCGACACCGCACGTCCCGTCCGTTGCAACTGACAACGTCAGCGCCCTTTGCGGAAGTTCGGGATCGTCGACGCGCACGTACGACGCGGCCCCGGCGCCGATGTCGTACCGGCCGATCCCGAGCCGGTGCACGGCACCGGCCGCCGGGCCGCCCGCCACCCGCAGTTCGACCAGTCCGGTCGGCTCGCCGGGCAGGCATCCGGCCGGGTCGTGCAGGCTCACGACGGCGCCCTCGCGCAGCGGCGAGGTGGCGATGGTCGCGGCGGGATCGACGGGATACCCGTCGACGTACGCGACCGGCGCGCCGGTGCCCGCGGCTCCCTGGTGCTGCCCGATGGGGATGATCTGCGCACCGCCGCCGTAACCTACGTGTTCCGCGAGCTCTTTGGTGATGTCCCCCACCGAGGACTCGGGATCCGCGTCGAGAACCACGTCGGCGGTGGCGCCGCCGAGCGGGTCGACGACGGTCAGAGTCAACCGCACGCTCGTCCTCCCCCAGACACCGATGGCCGCTTCCGGAACGCCGGCCACAGTGCTCCCGACCATAGCCGCTCACCGCTTCCCGCAGGCAACGGCCCGTGTGGGGGAACCACGAAGACCCCGCCCGGGAACCGGGCTTGGTGCGCGCTCGTGACACAACCGGGGTGTGCTGCTGCAAGCGCCGTAGTTAAGCTGCTTGCTCGACGCGGACGATCGCACCATCCGCATCAGGAGCCACGGGGGTTGGCCCTGCGGCGAGTTGAAGCATGGAGGACGCCACATGGCCGGCGGCAAAGACGCGGACATCACTTACGAGAAGATGCGGCACGCTGCGAAGCGACTCGGCCACGAGAAGGAGAAGATGGAGGACAAGCTCCACGGCCTCGACAGCTACATCGACGGCCTCGTCGCCGACGGCTACACGACGGCCAAGGGCTCCCAGGCCTTCGACGACTCCTTCAAGGAGTTCACCAAGGGCATGAAGGACACCCTCGAAGGCCTCAAGGGGATGGCCAAGTTCCTCGAGGACGCGGCGAAGGCGTACGAGGACCTGGACGACCAGCTGGCCAAGGGGGTCAAGGGCTAGGGCCGTTCCCGGCCCGCGTGCCGCTCGAGTGCGATGGGGCACATGCCGTGCCCCGTCGCACCGTCGTTTCAGACGTCGGAGACGCCGGAACGATCGGCCCGCGGCTGCCGCATCAGGTGCATGTGGACTTCGCTGCGCTGCTCCTCCGTGGTCAGCATCAGCCAGGAGCCGTCCGTGAATCGGATACGGAGCTTCCGGTTGTCGTGCGCGGGCAGGGGGTCCTCGACGACCGCGGCACCCGCCGGGATCTCGGCGACGACGCGCATGCGGTCCTCTCTCCGGACGGACACGCGCTTGGGCGGGGCGGCCAGCACGATGCGGCCCTCTGTCAGCACGACGAAACGTTGGTGGTGGGAGGAATGGCTGTACCAGCGCAGCAGGAACTGGCCGGCGGCCTTGTTCCAGTCGCCGTCGAACGTCGCGTCGAGGCCCTGCTCGGCGATGGCCTTGTCCCGCCTGTCGATGTCCAGGTCCTCGGCGCGGGCGCGGGCGCGCTCCTCCTTCGTCGACAGGAGGCGCTTGAGGGCTTCCTCGCCGGAGGCGAGAAGGGTGAACAGCATGGCGATGGGCATGAACGGCGCGACGAGTACCGCGCCGAGCAGCCCGAGCGGCCGCAGGAACGCCGGCCGCAAGGGGCCGCCGCCGGCGGCCTGGTGCACGTCCCGGGGAGGTTCCGGGATCCGTCCTATCGCGCACCACGCACCGGCGTCCGGTACCACGCCGAGGCGGTTGCGTGCTGAGCGGTCGCTGCTCCTGGACAACGCGTCCCACCTTCCTCGCTGCCTGCGGGGCGAAGTATCGCAGCAGTGTCTCATGTTCACGATGGGGGAATTCGTCAATGGGTGACAGGACCGCTTACGACCTGGGCCTGATCAAGGAATGCTCGCGATCGCTGGGCAAGATTCACCGTGAGTTCGAGCAGCACGGCAATCCGGCGGACGGTTACGACGACGCACTCGGCCATGGTGGATTGAAGGACGCCTTCGGCGACTTCGGCGACACCTGGAAGAAGACGCGCAAGAACCTCATGAAGGAAATAAAGAAGCTCTCCGAAGCGACATCGGTCGCGGCGCAGAAGTACGAGGAGATAGACCACGAGTTGGCGAAAGCCATTTCGGGGGCGAAGGGGAAGGGCAAGCAGTGAGCAGGCGATCGAGTGACTGGCCGCCCCTGTGGGACGAGGACCCGACACCCGGTGACCCTCACGAAGTGGCGGCACTCGGGCGCAAGTTGCGCAAGACGGCCGAGATGATCGACGAACAGGCCCGGGTCATCAAGGCGTTGTCGTCCGTGGAGGGATGGGACAGCGACGCGGGGCGAGCCTTCAACGAAGTGGCCGACGGCGCGGGCGACCGGCTGCAGAAGGCGTTCGAGCGGTACGACGAAGCGGCGAAAGCGCTCGGCGAGGACGTCGTGGACGGAGAGTCGAAGGAGTTCGCCGGAGAGCTGCACCGCGCACAGCGGAAAGCCGACAAGGCGCTGGCGGACTACCGGGAGGCCAAGGACGATCACGACATGGCGGAGCGGGAGGTGAAGAAATTCACGGACAAGCACCTCGTCAGCGAGATCCCCGAGGCGGACAGGCCCGAATACGAACGCTGGAAGAAGAAGCAGAACGAGGCGCTGCACCGGATCGGCCAGGCCCGCAAGGAGGTCAAGGACGCCAGGGACATTTTCGACGATGCCGGAGACCGCGCCGCCCGGCACATCAAGGACGTCGTGCACCACGATGCCGTCCGGGACCCCGGCGGCTTCATGAACTGGCTCGCCGACTGGGCGGACACGTTCTCCAACCTCTCGGCCATTCTCTCGGTGCTGGCGGTGGTCTGCGCGTTCGTTCCGCCGCTGCAGTTCCTCGTACCCATTTTCGCCACTCTCGCGGTCCTCTCCAGTGCCGCGGCGCTGGCCGGTCACGCGTACGACATGTCCGTGCGCGGCGGCAAGGTCGACTGGCTGAAGCTGGGCACCGACACCCTGGGCATCCTTCCCGGACTGGGGGCCCTCAAGGGTTTCCGGGCCCTGGTCGGCCTCAAGGGCGTGGCGAAACTGCGGGCGTTCGGGAAACTCGGCACTTTCGGGTCCTTCAGGGGTCTCGCCGCCGTGGACGGGATCGGCCACAACTTCCTCAACGGCGTGAGTGTGACCCTGACCAACAAGACGCTGGCGGGCGGGCTGAAGCTGGGTCAGAAGCTCGGTGTTTCCGGCCTTCCGGAGAAGTTCGTGCCCATAGGCGGCAAGGAGATCACGGCCGCCATCAAGGGGACGGGCCTCGCGAGTGCCCTTCACCGGATGTTCAGCGGTGAGAACGGCGGGACCACCGGATACCAGCCCCCGAAGCCCGCACCGACTCCGGTGCCCACGCCGAGGCCCTCTCCCGGTCCCTCGCCGAAGCCCTTCCACGCCGCGCTGGCCGCCTAGCCGGCGTCCGCGGCGACACAGCCTGAGAGGAGCAGGGAACTGATGAGTGACACGAGCGAACTCGGAGAATGGGAGTTCATCGGCCGCAGGGGCGGGGAGCCGGCCCGGCTGGTGCCCGGCACGGTGATCGCCGCGGTTCCCGGGGCGCGGAGCCTGGCCGAAGAGGCGGGCCGCGAGGTCGGCTTCGACTTCCTGGACGACGAGGCGGTGCTCCGGATGCTGCGGCTCCGGCACCAGGACGAACAGGAGATGTTCAGCGCCGGCTTCAGGACCGGGGTTCCGCTCGCGCTCATCGGCTTCGGGGCGGCCGTGTACTGGGGTGGCGTGGCCCAGTACTGGGAGTCGGGCAGGGCCCAGCTCGGCTATCTCACCGCGGCCGCAGTCGTCGTACTGGTCCTGCTGGGTCTGTGGATCCGGGCCGCGGTGGTTCATTGGGGCGACCCGGTCCGGCAGAATCTCCGGGCCCGGGCTCATAGGTACCGTGCGGTGGCACACATCGCCCGCGAAGAGGGAGCGGACGTCCCCGCGCACTATCCGCACTACGGTCCGTATCCTTTCGCCGCCACGTACCGTCCGGGCGCGGAGGAAGCGGGCCTTCCCGATGGAGAAGAACAGTCATGACCGCGATATCGGCCGAGGGCCGACTCCGGGGCCCGGCAGGTGAGAACGGCATCGACGTCCGCTGGATCATGCCCGAGGGCTTCTTCGAGATCCCCCTGGACGCGGAGGACCTGGACGAGACCGCGGACCAACTGATGGAACTCGCCCGCGGTGTGATGCCGGAGGCCGACTTCGACGTGCAGCTCCAGTGGGCCGTCATGTGCGCGGCTCACTACGACTCCTTCGTGGAAGCCGGAGTTCAGTACGCGGGATTCGTCCTCACCGAGGTGGAGGGCACACGGTGTACGGCCACGGTGACGGTGAGCATGATCGACCTCGACGCCCGGGCGGGATCGAACCCGGTCGGATTCATGGGGACCTCGATGCGGCACCTCGGCATCGGGCAGGTCAGCGAGATAGAACTGCCGTGTGGCCCCGCCGTCTGCTGCATCGGAGACCGGAGGGGAAGCCTGGACGGCAGCCTCACGGAGTCGGGCCAGGACGAGACGGTCCGGACGTCCTTCATCCAGGTCCAGGTTCCGCTGGCTAACGGGACCGCCGTGGTCATGGAGATGGGAACCCCGACGCCCGAAGGGTGGGACGTGTTCTCGTCCATGTTCGCCGGAGTCGTGAAGAGCGTGCGCCTGTTCGATGCCGAGGGCGAGCCCGTCGTGATGCCGGGATGACGACCGGACCGGACGTATCGGCGCGTCCCAAGGACTACCGGCTGCTCGTTCCGCGCGAGTGGTTCAGGATCGACCTGGTCCAGGACCGGTGGCGCAAGCAGCTCAAGACGTTCGTGGACCTTCAGGCGGAGGGCAAGAACTGCCCGGCGGAGGTCAAGCAGGAGGCATGGGCCGGCCTTCGCAACACTGCCGAGTCCGCCGTCGCGAACGGTGCGCTGGAGTTCTTCCTGCGGCCGGAGCTGCACGACGGCAGCATCATGCCCGTCTCGCTCGTCGTGTCGCTGATCCCCAGGCCGGGCGCTCCGACGCCCGGGGACCTCCTGGCCCTGTTCGAGGAGAGGGAGCACCGGAGCGGACGCGGTGCCGAGGTGTCGATCGTCGCCCTTCCGGCTGGTGAGGCGGTCCGGATCCGCTCCCGGACCACCCTGGACCTGTACGTCCACATGCCCGGAACGGCGGGCTATCTGGCACTCGGCTTCGTCGTACCCGTCACCGGTGTCACCGGCCCCATGGAACGCCTGTGCACCTCGATAGCAGAGTCCCTGCGCTGGATCATGTGATCCCCGGGAACCGGCTGCCGTGAACGGGGTGATGTCCGGTCCGCCCCCCAGCACCGGACGTGAGCCCCGGACCTCAGGGTCCGTCCGGAACTCCCCGCCGACGCCGCCCGGCCTCGTTACACGCTGCACCGGCGCCTTCTGAACATGGAGAGAACGACGTGGGTGACTATCACGCCCTCGATCCGGGACAGTTCGTCGACGACCAGGGAACCGTGCACGACATGGTTCCTTCGGAAGTCATCGCCGCCGTTCCCGCCGCCAAGGCGGCGGCGGAGCGGTTCGGGCGAGAGGTGCGCTTCGACTTCCTGGATGACCGGGCCGTCCACTGGATGCTTTTCCAGCGGCGCCAGGACACGGAGAAGGCTGGTGTTCTCGGCTGTCTCGCCGCGATTCCGCTCTTCGTGTTCGTGTTCGGGGCGTGGCCTTTCTGGGACCTGGTCGCATCCGGTGGGTCCCGCCGGTTCCAGATCGCTTTCGTCGTCGTCGACGTGCTGATCGTCTGCGTCTCTTCGGTGGGGACCTACCTGGCGCGGCGCCGAAGCCTGCTCGATCCGACCGACAGGAACGTGCGATGCAGGGCCCGCCTCTATCGCAAGATCGTCGTGGTCGCCCGTCAAGGCGGTGCCGATGTACCGCGCCTGTATCCCTACTACGGGATGTACGCCTCGTCCCGGAAGTTCTACCCCGACGCCCCTGAGCGCCCCGTCCCGCAGCGACGGGGCCCCATTGGCCGGTAGAGCCCCTTGGCACCCACCCCATGGGTGACTGGGTGTGCTTGAGTAGGCACTTTAAGTGAGATGCTTGCCCGGTGCGGACGGTCGCACCGTCCGCATCAGGAGCCACGGGACTTTTCCCTGCGGCGAGTTGGGGCATGGGGGACGTCATGGGTGACGGAAGCGATCGCACTCGGCTTGATCTCGATGCGATCAGGGAAATGGGAACGGGCCTCAGCGGCGTCAAGAAAGCCTTCGAGGGTCTCGGAAGGCTGAGCGAAAAATACGAGGACGACTTCGGCAGCAGTGACCTCGCGGACAAGTTCGGCGACTTCGCGGAGAACTGGAAGATCAGCCGCGAGAAGCTGGCCGGCGAGATCGATGCCCTTGCGCAGATCGCCAAAGCCGCCGCGAAGGCGTACGAAGACATCGATCATCAACTGGCTGAGGCCGTCCGTGGCGCCCAGGACCCCAAGAAGAAGGGGAAGTGACGATGGCGGGACGGCCCCGCGACTGGCATCCGGTCGCCGACAGCGATCCCGTCCCGGGTGATCCGGACCGCATGGCCGCTCTTGGAAGGCAATTGCGCAAGACCGCCGAGGAACTTGACCGGCAGATCCGCAACCTCAAGGCGGTCGTCGATGTCGACGCCTGGGACAACAAGTCCGGCAGGGAGTTCCGGGAGAAGGCCAAAGGCAACGTCAAGAAGCTCGAAGCCGCCTTCGGGCGATACGACACGGCGGCCACGGCGATCGGTTCCGAAGTCGTCGAGGTCGGAGGAGGATATCAGGACAAACTTCACGCCAGGCCCCACGATTACGCATCCGATCTGAACCGTGCCCAGGAGATCGCCGATGCGGCACTGAAGGACGCCCAGGACGCCGACGAACGCAAAGGGGCCGCTCAGAAGAAGCTGGACGGCCTGTCCGACAAGGACAAGAAGAAGGAAGACGCCGACAAGGACCGCAAGGACCTCGAGGACAAGCGTGACGCCGCGGGTGGCGAGATCGACACGGCCCGCGAGAAGGTCGACGCGGCCAGGAGGATCCGGGACGACGCGGCCAAACGGGCCCGCGAAGCCATCGACGACATCATCAGCCACGACTCCCTGAGGGACGGCTTCTGGGAGACTCTGGTCGACAAGGTCGCCAAAGTCGTGTCGCTCATCGCCACGGTGTGCGGAATTCTCTCGCTCGTCGTCGGATGGATTCCGGTGATCGGGCAGGCGCTGGCGGGAGTCCTGGGTGCCATCGCCATGATCGCCACGCTGATCAATTTCGTGGCTGCCTTCATCCAGGTTCTCCAGGGGAACGCCGAGTGGATGGACCTGGGGGTCGCCGCGCTCGGGTTCCTCATGATGGGCGTCGGCAAGGGCTTCACCAGGATTGCCGGCAAGTTCGCCGAGGGGGCACTCGGCAGGCTGGGCAGGGCCGGTGCGGCGAGGACCGTCCGGCAGGTGAGTCGTGCGAACAAGAACCTCCGGAGGATTTCCGGAAAGTCCTTCAAACTCGGCAAGGGCGATGTGTGGAAGTCGCTCAAGGAGCCCTTCATCGAGCCGTTCTCCAAGGCTTCCTGGGGTCAGAACCTCAAGGCTCTCAAGCCCGGCAGCGGAAACTTCGGCTTGGCGAAGAACGAACTCGCGGCTCGCGGAGGCAGAAGCGCCTTCAAGGGGCTCGGGAAGTCCTTCTCCATCGCGGACCCTGGAGTGGCGTCCGATCTCAAGTCCGTCAAATGGGGCACTTCGGCGCTGCACGGTCAGTTCGACGCCCATTCCCTCAACAAGATTTCCAAGGCAGCCACCCGACTGTCGGTGGTCGGTAGTGGGATCACGCTGGGCGGTCTGGGCCTGGACGACAACATCAACCCGCTTCTCTGAAGCTCACAACCATGCCTCGGCGCGAAAGGAAGGACATGACCACTCCGGACGAGGGCGCTCCCCTGGTGGAGGATTTCGAGTGCTGCTTCGAGTTCCAGCCCGGATGGATCGATCTGACCCTCCGCGAGGGGACCAAGGCCGAGGCCAAGGCACTGGCCACCCAAGTCGTGAACAGCCTGAACCCGCTGGCGCTGGAGATCGAGAAGAGCGCCGTCTTCGATGACATGGTCGATCGGGCCGTCGACCTGAACGACGACGCCCCCACTCTCGCGGCGGCCTACTACACCGAGAGCGGTGAGGCTCTGGCCAACCTCATGGTCGACTCGTACGGCGACGAGGGCGTGGAGCGTCCTACCCGGGAAGAGGTCCAGCCACTTTTGCTGGAGTGGGCGAACGGCGAGGTCACGGGGGATCCGCAGGTCTCCTATCTCGACCTGCCCGCCGGGCCCGCCGTGCGGGTGCAAGCGATGCTCCAGGTGAAACGCATGCTCGGCTTCGGTCGGAAGCTGACCGAGTTCATCAAGTACGCGGTCTTCCCGCCCGGTATGAAGAGCCTGGTCGTCATCACCGTGACGTGGGAGGCGATCGCTCGTACGGAGGAGATCGCCGAGCTCGTCGACGAGGCCGTACAGACACTCCGGCTCACCCCTCTCGCCACGGGTGACGGAGCGCCGATCACCGATGGGACCACCGAGTGAAGCGCGCAGCGGACTTCGCCTCCCCGCCGCAGGACTACAACATCGTCGTGCCGGACGGGTGGTTCCGACTGCGGCTCGATCCTGACGACCGCGACCGCGGCATCGTCGCTCTCGCCGAGCGCACGTTTCGAGGGGTGGACAACGCACCCCGCCTTCGGGACCAGTTCATGCGGGACTTGCAGCGCAAGGCCAAGGAGGCCCACAAGGTCGGCGGCATCGAGCTCTACCTGTCCACGCTGACGATCGGACCAGTGCCACTGGCGTCCTCCCTGTTGATCAGCCTTCCTGCCCCGGGCGAGTGGCCGGAGTGCGAGGACGCGGACGAACTGGCGGAGCATCTGGCCGACGGTGACGTGCGGGAGGACGCCGAACTGGGCGTCGTGGAGTTGGCGACGGCTGGAAGGGCGGTACGACACCGGCATCGTGAAGCCGCCGACCCTGCAACGCAGATGGGTAACACCCTCCCCACCACGAACCTGTCCTACTACGTCCGGATTCCGACGACGAAGAGCTGGTTGCTGCTCAACTTCTCCACACCCGTCGATCCCTTGGCTGATCGCATGGTGGAGCTGTTCGACACGGTTTCCGGAACGCTGCACTGGGCGTGAACGGCTTCAGGCACCGTCCGCGCACACCGCAGTGGCGGGTCACCGGTTGACCGACTGGATCTCCTGCACGGTGATGTCCTGGGTGGTCCCGAAGGTCCCGTCGGGCAGGTCGCCGCCGGCGCCTCCTGTGCCGGTCCAGGTGACGTTCCAGGTGATGGTGGCCCTGAGCTTGTAGGTTCCGTCGCCGGACGAGCGGAGGTATTTGATTCCGCAGGGCGGGGTCCGTCCGGCGTCGCCCTTGGCGTAGGGCTCGCCGATGGAGTGGTCGTCGTTCAGCCGGCACTCGCCGGAAGCCGGGTAGGTCTCGGCGTCGCTCGTGCCGGGCTCCAGTTCGAGCGAGACGGGTTTGGCGGTGGTGGTCGCCGAGATATTGAGCCCGGCGACATCGAGGGACGCGGTGACGGACACGTCCTTGAAGGTCGCCTTGTCCAGCCAGGCCCAGGTGGGGAGGTTGACCTTGGTGGTGTCCTCGGGGGCGAGAGTGACCTTGGTGTCGGGCACCTTGATGCGGCTGTAGGCGAGTTGGGCCAGGATCTCCGGTGTCACCGCATTCTTCACGGCCGGAGTCTCGCCGTTCTCCACCCAGAAGGTGGCGGTGTCGCAGGCAAAAGCGGCGGGGTCGCCGGATTCCTCGCGGCTCCGGTCGCGGACCGCGTCCCACCACATGCCCTTGCCCGTCTCCGACTTGTTGAAGTCCTTGTAGGGCTGCCCGTTCTTGTAGTGCTCCTCGGCCAGGTCGTGCGCCTCTCCGACGCCACTGGAGTGCGGGATGTCCCACTCCTTCTGGAACTCCTCGGCGAACTCGTCCGGTGTCCACTTGGGCTCGTACCAGCAGGCGGGAGGAGACCAGTCGCCGACAGGAGTGAATCCGCTGGAGCGTGTGCCGTGGGAGCCACCGGTGGAGCCGCTGTAGACGATCCGCGATTCGAGGGTCTTGCCGCCGTCCTGCTGGTTGCTGCCCTCGACATCGAACTGGGATCCCCCAGGACCCTTGGCGAAGGCCGTGGTGGGCACGGACAACGCGCAGGCGATCGCGAGCGCTCCGGCGGTGACGACCGTGCGGCGCCTGATCAGCGGACGCACGTCTTGCTCCCCCGGACAGAGGTTCCGTCGGACGTCTGCCACACGCCCCGACCGGTCTTCTCCAGGCGCGTGTTGTACAGGACGTAGGCGTCCTTTCCTGCGGGCGTCCTGTCGACCTTCTTCGTCTTCCGGTCCTTGTTGTACGCCTCGGTCTCATCGGCACAGTACGAGACACCCGCGGACTTGCTGTCGAAGATCTCGACCTTGGGGCTGTAGTAACGGGTGGTTCCCGTGTACGTGATGCCCGAGTCCAGCCATTTCTGCACCCATCGGGTGGAGGAGCTCAGCGCCTTGCCCTTGTAGTAAAAGGCCAATCCAGGGGTGTTCGGCGTGCCCTTGATGATGGCGTCGTTCGTCGCCGTCTGTGCCCGTCCCGCGTCCGCGAGGATCGCGTCCTTCGTCGCGTCCCCCGTCTTCCACCCCTCGAACTCGTCCTTCACGTCGCCCGGAAGGGTGATGTCGGGCCGGTCCGCGTCCTCCGAGGCGCTCGCGTCGGGGGAAGCCGAAGCGGGGGCGCTCGTGTCCGCTCCCTTGATCTTGTCGTTCGCCTTCGGGGTGCCGTCCCCGCCGCCACAAGCCGTCAGCAGCAGGGCTGTCGTCACGGCGAACGCGGTAGCAACGGGCAAAGAGCGGCGCTTCACAAAGGACTCCCCGTGGGACATCGGTTGAGCGAAGTCGGTCAAGGGCAATGACGGTATCCGTGGGGCTCCTGGTTTCGCCAGGCCGAAACCTCCTTCCGGACAGGGGCATATGGGCCTGTTCCCGCGCGAACCGGCGCTCCTCCGTCGCCCGATCGTGTTCCTGGCCACATCGGTCCGTGCGGTGACGGACTCGTCTCCGCACCGCACCCCCACTTTGCGTTCGGCACCTTCACGGGGTTCCGCGGGCGTGAACCTTGTGATGATGTCCTTCGTGAACTCCGAGCCCCTGGCCGTGTACCGGCTGATGCCGAGCGCGCGGAATCTGCGAACCCTCCGTCCGGACGACTCGCTCATCGACCTCAAGCGCTGGCAGTTCCAGGGCGATCGGGTGCCGCGGCCCACCGGGTTCGCGGCCGAGTGGACGGGTGACCCGAGGGCCCGCGAAGCCGAGTTCGCGTCCGACTGTCCCGGCGCTCCGATCCTCGGCGCCGGGCTCGCGGACCGGCTGCGGGAGGGCCTGGAGAAGTCGGGCGGCCTGCTTCCGGTCCGGGTCGAGGGGGCGCCCGCGGACGCGTACGTCCTCCATCTCGTGGACCAGGTCGTCGACTGCGTCGACATCCGTACGTCGTCCCGGCCGAAGAAGGCCACCGGCGAGATGCGGAAGACCGTCTTCAGGCCGGACGCGCTCCCGCTCGCCCTGCCCTCCTTCCGCGTGCCGCAGTTCCCCGTGGCGGTCCAGTGGAACGGCTGGGCCGTCGCGCGTCTGGTCGAGCTCCTCGGGTGCGACATCGAGGCCCGCCTCGTCTGGTCGGAGGATCCGGCCGCCGAGCCCCATCCCGATCCCTGGGGATTCTGAGCCCGGTCACTGTCACCGTCGACAAGGATTCGGTGTCCTCGTCCTGGTGTGGCCCGTCCCCCGTGTGGCTGAAAGATCACGTCCCGGCGGGCCCGTCCGTAAGCACCTCGTGCAGGCCTCGTGCGCACCGGGTGACGGACCGTCGGGAATGGGCACGTCAGAGATTCGCTGGCGCACAGGTGACCAAGCGGCCGGTTGCCGGTCTCAACGCGGAACCGAACAGGCCTCGTTGCGCGTCGATAACGTCGAGTCGCGTGTGCTTCAGGGGGCTTGAGGTGCCTTGAGGGGCTTATGCGCGGCTGATACGGTGCCATCGCTTGACACTCGCCCCGGCGCTGGCTATCCGGCCAGGTCGCGCGGTACGTCCCGTAAAGGGACCCGGGGGCGAAGTGTCCTGAATGGCAAGTGAATTGACAGGCATTTTCTTGGGTGTACGGGGAGCGGTCGCGTGAAGATCCAAGAGCGTACGGGGGCGGGCGACAACCGTTCCGTCACGTCGGCCCACCCGGCGACGGGTGAGCGTCTTCCCACCCCGCCTCGCGAGCGCAAACCCGCGCTGGCCGCCCTCGCGGTGCTCCTCATCCTCGTCGGCGCGCTCGGCGCCACCATGCTGGTGCTGCGCGCCGGCGACCGCGTCGAGGTCGTGAAGGTGACGAGCGACATCCAGGCCGGTGAGTCCGTGGGCGACCACGTGACCTCCGTGCTGGTGGCGGACGACTCCTCCATCCACTACGTCGGGTGGGGCCAGCTCGGGGAGCTCAAGAAGCTCAAGGCCAAGTCCACGATCTACAAGGGGACCGTGGTCGTCGGCGAGATGTTCGCCGAGGGCTCCTCGCTTCCCGCGGGCAAGGCCTCCGTGGGCGTCTCCCTCAAGGAGGGCCAGTACCCCGCGGGCATCAAGTCCGGTGACACGGTGGCGGTCTACCGCGTCGGTGACGCCGCTTCCGGCGGTCGCGGTTCGTCGGGTTCCCCGGGTTCGGGCTCGTCGAGCGCGGACGGTGCCCCCATCGTCGAGCGGGCGAAGGTCAGTTACGTACAGGACCAGGACGACAGCACGATCGGCAGCACCAACCTCCCGGTCACCCTCGTCGTGGACAGCGGCCAGGCGGCGTCCGTCGCCGCCGCGGCCTCGGCGAACCAGGTCGCCCTCGTCATCGTCCCCGGCAACTAGAGGCGAGTGAGTAGACGGACATGGCGCTCATCGCCCTCGCCGCAGACAAGGGTTCCCCCGGAGTCACCACCGCCGCCGTGGCGCTCGCGGCGGTCTGGCCCCGCAGGGTCCTGCTCGCCGAGACCGACCCGGCCGGCGGCGACCTCGTGTACCGCAGCGCGGCGGCCCACGGCGGCCCGTTGAACCCGAACACCGGCATGCTGTCGATCGCGGCGACCGCCCGGCGCGGCCTCGTCCCCGACCAGCTCTGGGACCACGTGCAGCCGTTGAGCGGCGGTCTCGACGTCCTGGTCGGACTCGGGATCTCCGAGCAGGCCGCCGGTCTCACCGGACTCTGGCCCACCCTGGGCCGCGCGTTCGCGCAGCTCGGTGACTCTCCGAACGCGCCCGCCGACGTCATCGCCGACTGCGGCCGGATCAGCGGGGACACCCCGGTGACCGAGCTGTTCCCGCACGCCGCCCTGGTGCTCCTGCTCGCCCGCACCGAGCCCGAGGCCATCGCGCGCGTCCGTGACCGTGCCGCCGCCCTCTCCGCCAAGCTGCACGGCGGTCCGCGCGGCGCCGGCGGACTCGCCACCCCGTTCATCGGCGTCATCCTCGTCGCCGACCCGGGCGACTCCGCCAAGCTCGTCCACCAGGTCAACGACATGCTCGTCGCGGCCCGGACCGGAGCCCTCGTCATGGGCACGATCGCCGACGACCCGGCGGGCGCCGCCCAGCTGGCCGGACGCAGGCGCGGCCGCCTCGACAAGTCGCTGCTCATCCGCTCGGCCCGCAAGGTGACCGCGGACCTGTACCAGCAGTACGGCGCCGCCTGGTCCGTACCCGCGGACGGACCCCGTGCCGGGCAGGGGCAGCCCGCCGCCGGAGCCGGCCGATGACCGCCGTCGACCACCAGCTGGTCAAACGGTTCCGGCAGGACGCCGGTGACCGCATCTCCGAACAGCGCCGCGAGGACCAGGTCCGCGGCGTCACCCCGATGTCCGGCGAGGACGAACGGCACTACGCCCGTGCCGTCATCGCCCAGATACTCGAAGACCACGCCCGTACCGAGATCAACCTCGGCCGCACCCCGCTCGACGCGGAGACCGAGGAGCAGTACGCGGCCGCCGTCCACGCGGCGCTCTTCGGCGTCGGCCGTCTCCAGCCGCTGCTCGACGACCCGGAAGTCGAGAACATCGACATCAACGGGTGCGACGAGGTCTTCATCGGCTATGCCGACGGCCGGGAGACGAAGGGGGACCCGGTCGCCGAGACCGACGAGGAGCTCGTCGAGCTGATCCAGGTCCTCGGCGCCTACTCGGGCCTGTCGTCCCGGCCCTTCGACTCCGCGAACCCGCAGCTCGACCTCAGGCTGCCGGACGGTTCCCGGCTCTCCGCCGTCATGGACGTGACCCGCCGGCCGGCCCTGTCGATCCGTCGCGCGCGCCTGGGCAAGGTCTTCATGTCCGACCTCGTGGGCAACGGCACCCTGACCCCCGAGGTCGCGCACTTCCTCGCCTGCGCCGTCCGGGCCCGCAAGAACATCATGATCGCGGGAGCCACCAACGCGGGCAAGACGACCCTGCTGCGCGCCCTCGCCAACGAGATCCCTCCGCACGAGCGCCTCATCACCGTCGAGCGCGCCCTGGAACTCGGCCTCGACACCTTCGCCGAACTGCACCCGAACGTCGTCGCGTTCGAGGAACGGCTGCCCAACTCCGAGGGCCAGGGCGCCATCACCATGGCCGAACTGGTCCGCCGTTCGCTGCGCATGAACCCCTCGCGCGTCATCGTCGGCGAGGTCCTCGGCGACGAGATCGTGACGATGCTCAACGCGATGTCGCAGGGCAACGACGGCTCGCTCTCCACGATCCACGCGAACAGCTCCAGCGAGGTCTTCAACCGCATCTCCACGTACGCGCTGCAGGCGACCGAGCGGCTGCCCATCGAGGCCAGCCAGATGCTCATCGCGGGCGCGGTGAACTTCGTGGTCTTCATCCAGCGGCGCAACGGCTACGAGTCCGGCGGACGCCTCCAGCGCATGGTGACCTCCGTGCGCGAGGTCAACGGCGTCGACGGGCGGGTGCTGTCCAGCGAGGTGTTCGCCGAGACCCCGGACGGCCGGATCGTCCCGCACGCGCCCATCGCCTGCCTCGACGAACTCGTCGCGCAGGGCTACCGGCTGCCCGGCAGCGGGAATTGGTGATGACGATGACCCAGGACATGACGGCGGCCGTGACCGCCGTGGTGCCGCACCCGACGGCGGCCGTGGCCCCGGGCGGGACCCCGGCCGTGACCCCGGGCACGACGGTGCTCGCGGCGTTCGACCCGCTCGGCTCCACGGGCGGACTGTTCTCGCTGCCCGTGCTGTACGCGCTCGGGTGCGGGATCGCCGTGGGCGGCGGCCTCGCGCTGCTCGTCGTCGCCGTGCGCGGACTGCCCGCCAGGCCCGAGCACGAGAGGCAGAGGGCGAGCGAGCGCGCGAACGAGCTGATCCGGTTCGCCGGACAGCGCGGATCGATCGCCGCCATCGCCGGTCTCGCCGTCCTCCTCCTCACCCGCTGGGCCGTCGCCGGTCTCGCGGTCGGCGTCCTCGTCTTCTTCTGGGACAAGCTCTTCGGCGGTGCCTCGGAGGAGCGGGCCGCGATGCGCCGCGTGGAGGCACTGGCGTCCTGGACCGAGTCGCTGCGCGACACCATCGCGGGCGCGGTCGGCCTGGAGCAGGCCATCCCGGCCTCGGCGCGCGCCTCCGCCCCCGTACTGCGACCGCATCTCGACGCGCTGGTGGACCGGCTGCGTTCCCGGACGCCGCTGCCCGAGGCCCTGCAGCAGCTGGCCGACGAGATCGACGACGCGTCCGCCGACATCATCGTGGCGGCCCTCATCCTCAACGCGCGGCTGCGCGGTCCGGGGCTTCGCCAGGTGCTGGGCGCGCTGGCCAAGTCGGCACGCGAGGAGGTCGACATGCGGCAGCGCGTGATGGCCCAGCGCGCCTCGACCCGCCGCTCGGTGCAGATCGTCGTCGCGGTGTCGATCGCCTTCGTCCTCGGACTGTCGATCTTCAACCGGCAGTTCGTCGAGCCGTACGGCACGGCGGTCGGCCAGCTCGTGCTCGCGTGCGTCTGCGGCCTGTTCGGCCTCGGCTTCTGGTGGCTGCGCAAGCTGTCCACGATCGAGACGCCGGAGCGGTTCCTGGTGCGGGACGAGTCGTCCGTGCGGTTCGTGCGGCCCCGTACACCGGTTTCCGGGAATGAGGCGGTACGCCGATGAACCTGACCACACCGATCCTGATCGGCGCCGTCCTGGGCCTGGGCGTCTACGTCCTCGTCCGCGCGCTCATGCCGTCGAAGCGCAGCGCGGTCGCGCAGGTCGCCCGCATCGACGCGATGCGGGCCCGCGGGACGGCGTACGAGTCCGCGCACCACGGACAGCGGGACAGCGGGCGGTTCGGCGGCCTGCGGGCACAGGTCGGCTCGCGCGTCGCCGAGCTCTACCTCCAGCAGGGCTGGGAACAGCGCTCGCTCCGTGCCGATCTCGCCGTCCTGGACCGGAGCTGGGAGGGGTTCCTCGCGACGAAGGTGCTGCTGGCCGCGGCCGGTGTCTTCTTCGGCCCGTTCCTCTTCGCCGTCGTCTGGACCCTCGGGGTCGGACGCAGCCCGATCATCCCGGTCTGGCTCGCGCTGCTGTTCGCGGTCGTCTTCTTCTTCCTCCCCGATCTGGAGGTGCGGCGGGACGCGGTGGACAAGCGGCGCGACCTGCGGCGCGTGATCGGCGCGTACCTCGACCTGGTGTCGATGAGCCTGGCCGGCGGCCGTGGTCTGCCGGAGGCGCTGATGGCCGCCGCCGAGATCTCCGACGGCTGGGCCACCCGGCGCATCCGCAACGCGCTCGCCGACGCCCGGATCACCGGCATCAGCCAGTGGCAGGCGCTCGGCGCGCTCGGCGAGGAACTCGGCGTCGAGGAACTCAAGGACCTGTCCGCCTCCCTGGCGCTGGTCGCGGACGACGGCGCGAAGGTGCGGGAGTCGCTCGCCTCGCGCGCCGAGACGATGCGCCACCGGGAGCTCTCCGAGATCGAGGGCAGCGCGGGCGAGAAGTCGCAGTCGATGCTCGTCGCCCAGCTGCTGCTGTGCGCGGGCTTCCTGGTCTTCCTGATCTTTCCAGCGGCGATGCGCGTGTTCCAGGTCTGATCGTCCGCGGTGCCCGAAGCCCCGCCGGCCGACCACCACTATCCTTCGAGAGGACAACTCACCATGAACGGACGGAACTTCAGCACCGGGATCCCGGGGGTGGACTTCCTGATCACCTTCCTCCAGGGCCGGGTGCAGCGCGCCCGCTCCGGCGAACTCGACCGGGGCGCGTCAGCGGTCGAGTGGGTCATCATCTCCGCCGTCGTCGTCGCCATCGTCGGCGTGGTCGCCGCGATCATCAGCAAGGCGCTGGACACCGGTGCGACGAAGGTCGGCAAGTGCATCGAGGGCACCACCGCCAGCAAGACCTGCTGAGTCCGTACGGGGATGAGAGTGCGCGAACGCCGAGGGGTACGCCGCTGGGTGCGCCGCAGGGTGGAGGCAGCCTCCGCCCGCGGTGACTCCGGCATGACCGCGATCGAGTTCGTGCTGCTCACCCCGGTGCTCTTCTTCATGATCTTCGCGACGGTGCAGTTCGCGCTGTACTTCTTCGCGGACCACGTCGCCCAGGCGGCGGCCCAGGCGGGCGCCCGCAAGGCCCGCGCCACCGCGGACGCGCGGCCCGGCGCGTGGCGCGGCGAGGCGGGTGACGTCGTCGACAGCTACATCCGCCAGCTCGGCCCGAAGCTGGTGCTGTCCCCGGACGTGACGATGCTCCAGCCGGAGCAGAACACCGTGGGCGTCGAGATCACGGCGAGGGTCCCCGCGGTCTTCCCGGGCCTGGACCTGACGGTGCACGCGCGGTCCGCGGGCCCGGTGGAGAGGTTCGTGAAGGAGGAGAGGCCGTGACGGGACCGAAGGCCCTGCTCGCCGCCCTCTCGGACCGTGTGTCCGGGCGCGGGCGCGACCGGGGGCTGTCCACCATCGAGGTGGTCATCCTCGCGCCGGTGATGATCCTCTTCATTCTGGTACTGGTGGCGTTCGGGCAACTGGTCGACGGGCGGGGGGCGTTGGACGGCGCCGCCCGGGACGCCGCGCGGGCCGGCTCGATCCAGAAGGACCCCGTGACGGCCATGGCCGAGGCGAGGAAGGCGGCCGAGGCCGATCTCGGGGACGTCTGCTCGGGGCCGGTGAACGTGACGCAGACCAGCGCGGGTTTCGTACCGGACACGCTCTTCACCGTCGAGGTGAGCTGCGAGGTGCGGGGCCTCGCGATGATCGGCCTCGATGTGCCCACCACCCTTCAGGCGTCCTTCAGTTCACCGCTCGACCCGTTCCGGAGGGCGGCATGAGGGCGAGCTCCTCCGCAGGGGAGGCCTCCGTCGTACGGAAGGGCGTGAAGCCGGCCTCTGTCGTAGGGAAGAGCGTGAAGCCGGTGCTCGCCGTGCGCGGCTGGGCCGCCGCGCGCCGGGAACGGCTGGACGACCGGGGATCGGGCGCCGGCGCGGTCATCATCTTCGCGCTGGTCTTCCTCTCGCTCTCGGCCTTCGTCATCGACGGCGGCATGTCCATCTCCAAGCGGGAGCGGGCCGCCGACATCGCGGAGCAGGCGGCGCGTTACGCCGCCCAGGACATCGACCTCGAGTCCCTCTACGAGAACGAGAAGGGCCCGGCGCCCATCAACTTCGAGAACTGCGGCGCCCGGGTGAAGGCGTTCGCCCGCGAGATGGGCATGTCCGGCGCCGACGTCGCCGCCACCCACTGCGTGAGCGCCGACGCCGAACAGGTCGAGGTGGAGGTCCAGTTGACCTACTCTCCGGTCTTCACGGGGATGTTCTACGGCGGGGACGTGACCGTCCACGGGCGGGCGGTGGCGGAGAACGAGGTGGGCTGAGCCCCCGGCCCGACGAGACCTGGGCCGATCCCCCGGCCCGGCGGGAGCCGCTCGGTCCACGCCGGTTCCGAGGTCAGACGTCGAACGTCCGGTCGTCGATCGGCAGGCCGCTGTCCGACCACGCCTTGATCGACCTGACCTCGCTCCGCTCGCCGTACTCCTTCTCGACGGCGAGCCGGCCGTTCGGGTGCCATTCCCGCCACCGGCCGTACGGGATGCCCCGTCGGCACTGCCCCTCCGCTCTGCCGGTCCCGTCCATGTACCACTCGCGCACGGGACCGTCCTCCAGTCCGTCGGAACAGGCGGTCACGGCGACAATCCGTCCCGTCCGGGAATTCTTCTCGACGGTCTCACCGGTGAACAACTCACCCCGGTAGGTCAGTGACAGGTCGAGTCCCCTGTCCAGTTCGGGGTCGTCGAGGTCGACGCGCACATGTGGACGGCTCCCGGACCGTTCTGGTGGGCGCACCCGGTCACACATCCTGTTCGTCGAAGGTGACGGGCTTGTACGTCTGTGCGTGAGCGGCGAGAAAACCGCGGGCTTCCTCGGGCAGGTCGAGGGGGACCGCGGCCACGTAGTCGAGAAGCCTTTTCGGTGGGTAGTAGTCGACGAAGCGGTACTCGACCCGGGCCAGACGGGCAGGATCGGAGTACCGGTGCGTCACTCCGAGGGCGCCGAGGAGGCCGGGAAGGTCGTAGTCGCCGACCTGGTCCCCGAGATCTGCGGGAAGCCGGTAGCGGGTCACGTCGGAGGGCGAGACCGGAACTCCGCCCGCGCCGATGACCCGGAGCTGGGAGAGGCCGAGGCCGAGCCAGGGACCGGTCCTCCGCACGACCGCCCAGCGGTCGGACACCCGGCTCTGGAAGATGTCGCATTCGTCGCCGGAGAAGACGGGGAACATTCCCAGGCCCATTCGTGTGAGGGGCGGGAGGGGCCCGTCCGGGCCCTCGATCTCCTCGTGTCCCGCCTGCACGAACCGGAGGAACTCGCTGTGGAACCGATCGCGGTTGCCGGATTCCTCCAGGCAGGAGAAGTGGAGGTTGCAGTCGAGGAAGGAGGGCGTGTCGGCCCAAGGGTCCCGGATCAGCCGGTAACCGATGATCTCTTCGCAGAAGCCCTCGATCGGAGGGGCCGCCTCACCGCAGATCCGGCAGCAATAGATGTCGTCCATGGGTCTCCTGGCAGGGTCGGCTCGGCGGGGACGGCGAGGCGCGGGCGACCTGTCCGGCAGCCGTCGCCGCCGGACTACTTCGCCCCGTCCTTCTCCTGGGTCTTCACTCCCTCGGAGACGTTCTTGGCCAGATCGTCGTCCAGTTTCCGGAACTCGCGGACGACGGCGTCGGACATCTTCGCGAGGGCGTCGAGGGACTGGCCGATGTCCTCGCGGCCGTCCTCCCAGCCGGACTCGAAGTCGCCCAGGGCGTCGTAGACGGTGTGGTCGCCGAGGTCGTCCTCGTACGACTCGAAGAGCTTCTTGGTGTGGTTCAGCCGGGTCTTGATGTCCCGCAGCCGCTCGCCGTAGTCCTCCAGCTCGCTCAGCGGGAGCGCGAGGTCGCTCTTGCCGCCACCACCCATGTCGGTTCCCCCTCCCGAGTCACCGGAGTCCCGGTCAGACGAACCGGAACGTGCCGGTGACCGCGTCGAAGATGTCGTGGAACGCCTCGGCCAGGTCGAGCACCGGGCTGGCTCCGGAGACGAGAACGACCTTGTCGGTGGTTCCCGGGACCGGGATGTACGTCTGGGTCAGCACCATGCGGAGGGTACGGGTGTCGCCCTGGGAGACCGGCACGTCCTCCACCCCGAACGCACGGGCGGCGGGACCGACTTCGGGGATGTCGACGGTCGCCACCGTGCGCCAGGCGTCCCCCTCGCGGCGGGCCGTGACGGGCCGCAGGCTCTCGGCGATCGCACGCGGGTCGGTCGACAGGGCCACGCCCCGCTGGTTCCCGGCGCCCAGCACCGACACGGTGAGGGTCGCGGTCAGCGGAACGCCGTCGAAGTTCTCCGCCATGCAGCCCATGTACACGGCTCCGGAGTCGTACGCGTCCTTGGCCATCCTGCGCAGTACGGCCGCCAGGTCACCGCGGTGATCGGCGAGTTCGGGAACCTCGCGGATCCGCTCGTCGACGAGCGCGCGGACGGTCGCGTCCCGTCCCTCCGGGCGGATGTCGAACTCCCACCAGGAGTCCGGTACGGACAGGGAGAAGCCTGATGACGAGCCCAGGTCGGCAGGTCTGTCGGGGCGCGCGGTCACGTGCTGATTCCTTCGGCGGTAGGTGGTTCTCTTCGCGTCGTCCGGCTGGACGTCGATCAGTCCATTTCGATCCCGAGGTCCTGTGTCAGGATCTCGACCAATCTGCTTTCCGGTACCTCCGGGACCTGGTGGCGGGCATTCCTCACCTGGGTGACGAAATCCGGGGGAAGGGAGACGTGATATTTCGCGAGATAGTAGGAGAGGTCTTGGCGCCACAGCCAGATCCCGTCCGTGTAGAGCGATCCGATACCCGAGAGTTCGGAAGCCTCCGGGTCCAGGACATCGGGACCCGCGCTCATTTCGCTCCAGATTCCGATACCGTTTCCGAGGTAGGAGATGATCTCCGCCTCGTCCGGTTCCCCTGCCGCGTTGACGGAATCCCGCATGGGCCCGTCGGTAGGGAACCCCCAGCCGGGGGCGAGTTCGGAAAAGAACCCGACAGGTCGAATCATCTGAGCTCCTCGGTCGTTCCCTGGCCTGTCACTGGGCCATCGGCAGGAAAGTCAGCCAACTTCCACCATCCTTGATCTTCGGCGTGAAGGGGCCCTCGCCGAAGCTCGGGACGCCCACCGCGTTGGTCGGGGCCTTGACCGGAACGCCCAGCGAATTGGCCATGTCCTGGATCACGTGAGGCTGAGCGGTCCCCGAATGGCAGGTGAGCATCCGGATGGGGCCGCCATCGTATCCAGGTATTCGCCTGATGGTATCAAGGACGTGATTCGGGTTAATGGTGTGACCGCCGGCCGCCTGGCCCGCGCGATTTGCCTCACCGGCCACCATTCGTCCGTCCGTGGTGCCGTGAATGATGACGTCCTGGTATCCCGGAAGTCTTTTCGCCACGTCGAAGTTGCGAAGGGTGGACGGGTCGTAGCCGATCGCGGTGGCCCCGTCCTTGTGGTAGATCGGGATGTCCGAGGGCAGTGCGTCGTCCGGTGTTCTGGTGGGAGGTCCGACGTGCGGTGAATCCGTCTTCCACCAACGGTTTCTGCCCATCATGCTGAAGGACGAGAAGCGCAGGTTCTTCATGCTGCGCACACTCTCCGCGAGGCCCCTCATGCCCCCGCCGATCCCCTTCATGAAGGCGCCGCCCAGCGCCCGCATGCCGCCCAGTTTCCAGAGCTTTCCCATCTTGGCGAGGCTCGTGAAACCCTTGGTGGCGGGGATGCAGTCGAGGACCGCGAAGATCAGATCGCCCCAGCCCGCCTGGCCTTTGAGCATCTTTCTCACCGTGTCCGCGAGCACGACGAGAGCCGCCGCGAAGACCAGCCAGCCCAGCGGGCCGCCCACGATCATCACGATGATGCCGACGATCGTCACGACCCACTTGCACACCGTGACGATCTCGTCCCAGTGGTCGGAGACCCAGTCGATGGGCTCCTCCCACCAGTGGCGGTTGTGGATGCCGGCGTCGGACGCCTCGTGCAGCTTCTTCACCGTGCGCCGGGCGGCCTCCTCGCGCAGCCCCTTCGCGTGGGCGGCCAGCTTCTTCGCCGCGTCCAGCAGCCCCTGGGCGTCGTCCACGTCCTTCTGCGCGGCGGTCTGCCGCTCCCTGGCGTGCTGGGCGTCACGGGTCGCGCGGCGGACGTCGGCCTCGTCCGGCGGGGGCACGTCCTTGCCGTGGTTCTTGTCCGGGTCGTAGGAGTCGGCCTTCGCGGTGGCCCGGTGCACCCAGTCGTCGGCGCCGGAGAGGGCCGTCCTGGCCGTGGACAGGTCCTGGCGGGCCTTGCGGCCGTCGCGCAGCGCCTTGTCCGCCTTCTGCTGGGCGTCGTCCAGGTCGGGCCAGTACGAGGCGAGCGCGTCGCCGGCGATGTCGTAGGACTTCTTGAGCTTCTTCAGCTGGCCGGGGACGTCCTCGAACTCCGAGGCGAAGGCGTCCGCCGTCTTGCCCGCCCACTTCAGGACCGCGTCGTCGTTCGCCAGTCCCTTGACGTCCCGCAGGATGCCCGCGACGTCGTCGGCGAAGTCGTGCAGCGAGCCCGCGAGCCTGCGCACGCGCTGTGGGTCGCCCGGCGTCGGATCGTGGTCCAGGTCGAGTATGTGCCAGTCCGTCGGCCTGTTCGACACGCGTTCCCCCGTAACACCCGCAACCCCTGCATCAGAACGTACGTGTGAACGTATCGCGCTGATCGTTGCGAGTGGAACGCCGAACAGGGCTTCGTCGAGGGGTTGTTACGTGCGGGGCGCGGTGACGGCCCCGGCGCGTATGGCGTGGAGGAGGTGGCCGACGGGGGCCGGGGTGGTGGTGAGGACGATGCCGGGGTCGTCGGACTCGCGGAGGTGCAGCGCGGTGGGGGAGGAGGCGAGCTCGACACAGGAGTCGCCGTCACCGGGCCCCGAGTAGGACGACTTCTGCCAGTTGTCGGGGGTGGTCATGGGTGCCACTCACAGCTCCTTCGTCAACCTGTGGATGAAGTCGCGGGACCGGTCGGCGTCCAGCGACACTTCCTCGACTTTATGGAAGAGCGTGCGGTAGGCGTTGAGTTGGGCCTCGGAGTCGATGAAGGCGGCGCCCTGGGGGGCGTCGCGCAGGACGGTGTCCAGCTTGGGGGTGAAGCCTCCCGCGTACGTCATGGCGCTCGTGGCGCCGCCGAAGCCCTCCAGGTCGAAGGGGATGACGCGCACGGTGATGTGCTCGGCCTCGGAGAGGGCGAGCACGTGGGCGAGCTGGTCCCTGGAGGTGGCGCGGCTGCCGGCCATGATGCGCAGTGCCGCCTCGTGGACGACGCCGTCGTACCGCTTGGGGGCGGGGCCTTCGAGCAGCGCCTTGCGCCGCATCCGGTGCCGGACGCGCAACTCGACTTCCTCGGGCGGAAGTTCGGGTACGCGGTAGGAGAAGACCGCGTGCGCGTACCGCTCCGTCTGGAGGAGTCCGGGCACGTGGAGGAACTGGACGTCCCGCAGGAACGTCGCGTGGTGCTCCAGTTCGGCGAGGTCGAGGAACGGTGTGGGCAGCAGACCGCGGTACTGCTCCCACCAGCCGCGCGTCCGGTCGGTGGCCATGGCGACCAGGGCGTCCACGAACTCCTCGTCCGTGCAGACGTACTGCGCCGCGAGCCGGCGCAGCCTCTTCTCGCTCACGCCCGCGAGACCGGCTTCGATCTGGCTGATCTGCGCGGGGCTCACTCCGAGCAGTGTGGCCGCTTCCCGCGACGTGAGTCCCGCCGCTTCACGGAGCCGGCGCAGCTCGACCGCCAGACGCGTCTGACGGGCTGTCGGGTCACGCCTCAGTGCCATCGGCTTCCCCTCTCGGCGTGCCCGTGGAAGGTGACTCGCTCGGGGGCAGATTACGCGACCGCCCGTTCTGATCCGGGCGACTTGATCCACCGTCGGTGACAGGCGTGTGGCTCTGCGCGTCCCAGGGCTCCGGAGGGGTGGCGCTCCGGGTCGCCGGCTGTGGACGCGATGCCAACAAAGCCCGGCGAACTGTTCATCGAGCGATAACGCCGACCGGGCGCCGGTCCGACAGTCTTGTCCCGGAAGTCCCGCCGGAATTCGGCAAGGCGGCGTCCCGGATTTGGTGCCGGCGGCAGCTCCGCGCCGAACGGAACGGCCGCCATCCAGTACACCTGCGACCTGCCCCCCCCGGGGGGAGCTGGACGAGGACCAGCAGTGGCTGTTCATCCTGGTTCCGGGAGCGACGGCCACGTACACCATCCGGAACATCGCGGGCAACAGGTGTCTGGCGATAGGCGGCGCGAGTCACACCACGGGCGCGAAGGCGATCGAGTGGACCTGCAACGGTGGCACCGAGCAGCAGTGGATCTACGGCAGCGCCTACCGGTTGAGGAACAAGGAGAGCAACCTCTGCCTCGCCATCCCCAGCGCCAGTCAGTCGAACGCGATCGAGGCCATTCAGTGGACCTGCGAGGACGTGAGCACCAACCCCGAGCAGAAGTGGAACCTGTGGTGACCATGACGCCAGGCAGCGATCGGGCGTGTCCGTCTCGCGCCTGAGGCGGGTGGCGGGTCTCTCAGGCCTGAGGCGGGCGGCGGGTTCCTCGGGCGTTCCCGGCGAGGGGCCCGCCGTGCCGATGGTCTGATAGTATCGATCTTGAGCCGGTCGGAGGAAGTCGCTCCGGTCGATCACGCGTTGGTGGTCCAAGGAAAGACGCCCCGCTTCCTGCGGGGAAATGCAGGTGCAAGGCCTGCCCGGCGCTCCATGAAGACCCTGTCCCGAATCCTCGGGGCAGGGTCTTTTTTTCGTTCGGATCCGGTCGCGGATGTGCGGATGGAGGGGGCGGCGGCCCGGGCCGACGGTGTCCGTCGACGTGCCGGGGGAGGGGGGGAAGCGGGGCGGACGCGCGCCGGTGGAGGCGGCAACTCGGCTCCGGCGGACGGGCGGTGACGAAACGGACGTTTGCTCCGACTGGCCCCTGTCCGGCCTTCGACACCCTCCCTAGACTCTCAGTAGGCTCGGTCCACCCCCGAACCCACATCCTCCCCATACGACCCCAGGACACCGCCATGGCGCGACGCACCAACTCCAGTCCGACGGGCGGCTCGCCGGGTCCGAGGAACCGGACGCCGCAGCCCCTGCCCCGGCGTCGTCGGACGTTCGGGGACTTCGTGAAGGCGTTCGGGGCGTTCGTCGCCCTGCTGGTGCTGCTCGTCGGCGTGCCCGGCGCGCTGGTGGTCGAAGTGGGCTGGCCGCTGCCGCACGGGGCGCCCTCGCTGGACTGGCTCCAGCAGGAGATCACCGTCGGCACGTTCGTCCACGTCCTGACGGTCCTCGTGTGGTTCGCGTGGGCGCAGTTCACCGCGTGCGTCCTCGTCGAGATGAAGGCCGCGCTCTCGGGCGTCGGGCTGCCGAACCGCGTACCGGGCGCCGGGCCGAGCCAGTTGCTCGCCCGTCAGCTCGTCGCGGCGCTCCTGCTCGTCGGCGCGGCCGCCGCGAGTTTCGCACCGGGCCTCTCCCAGCTCGGCCAGGGCCCCGAGGGCGACCGGCACGGCTCCGTCGTTGCGGCCGCCCGGCAGACCCCGGGCGGGCTGATCGGGCAGCAGCAGGAACAGGCCGCCGCCGACGCCGCCGCGGCGGTCGCCGAGCAGGCCGACGCCGCCGCCTCCCGGGCCGCCTCCCGGCCGGACGGCGGCGCCTCCGCCCGGCACGGCGACACGAAGTACTACCGGATCCAGCCCCCCGAGGGCCGTCACCACGACTCCCTCTGGGAGATCGCGCAGCGCCACCTCGGCGACGGGCGCCGGTACAAGGAGATCTACGAGCTCAACAAGGACCGTACGCAGCCCGACGGGTCCAAGCTGTCCGAGGCCAGTCTCATCCGGCCCGGCTGGATCATGGAGATGCCCGGCGACGCCCACGGCGGCGAGCTCGTCGAGATGCCCGACGCGAAGCCCGGGATCCCGGAGCAGGTCCAGCAGCAGATCCACGACTACGCGAGGACCGGCGACCACCGGCAGGCCGACGGCGAGCAGGGCGGCGGCGCCGGACGGCAGAGCGACCGGAACGACCAGGTCGACCGGGACACCGGGCACTTCCGCGTGCCCCAGCAGCGCGTCGGCGGTGACCACGGACAGGAACACGAGCACGCCCCCTCCGGGGAGGTCTCCGCGGACCCGCGCCACGGACAGGGGGCGCACACGGCCTCCGACGGGAGCGGCTTCGGGCTGCCCGAGGCCCTCGTCGGCGCCCCCCTCCTCGCCGCGGGCCTCCTCGGCGCCCTCGGCCGGCGCCGCCGCCAGGCCCTGTGGCAGTCGGCGCTCGGCGCCGTCGGCGGGCGGCGCGGCACGGAGCCGCCGGTTCCCACCGGATCCGCCGCGGACGCCCAGGACGCGCTGCTCGTCGGCGCCGACCCCGAGGGCGTACGCCTCCTCGACCTGTCGCTGCGCGGACTCGCCGCCTCCCTCGCCGCCGAGTCGCGCCCGCTGCCGACCGTCTACGCGGCCTGGCTCGGCGGCGACGGCGATCTGCACCTCCAGCTCGCCCAGCCGGCCGGGAAGCCGCCCGCGCCGTGGCAGCTCGGCCAGGACCAGACGTTCTGGATGCTGGCGCGCGCGGACGCCGAGCGGTACGAGGAGGCCGACACCGCCGCCCCCTACCCGGGCCTCGTCAGCCTCGGCACCATGGACGACTCACGGCTCCTGCTCAACCTGGAGGCCGTGCCCGGCATCGTCTCCCTGAGCGGAAGCGCGGCCGACCGCGCGGGCGTCCTCGCCTCCGTCGCCGCCGAACTGGCCACCAACGGCTGGTCGGACCGCATGACGATCACCCTCGTCGGCTTCGGCGAGGGCCTGACCCCGCTCGCGCCCAACCGGCTGCGCCACCTCGACGACGTCGAGGCGCTCGTGGAGACCCTGGAGGCCGAGACGCGGCAGCGGCGCGGCGCGCTGGGCGCCGCCGGACACGACTCCGTGCTCACCGGCCGCACCGGGCCGGCCCAGCACACCCGTTGGGCCCCGCACCTCGTCCTCCTCGCCACCGAACCGTCCTCCGCCGACGCCCTCCGGCTCGCCGAACTCGCCTCCGACGCCGCGCGGTTGGGGATCGGCTGTCTCGTCGGCACCGAGTCCGGCGAACTGCCGGGCGCGGCCTGGGAGATGGAGATCACCGGCGAGGGCAAGCTGCTCGCGCCCCTCCTCGGTCTCGAACTCGACGCGCAGACGCTGCCGGCCGCCCAGCAGCGGGCGGTCGTGGAGCTCTTCGTGGAGGCGGACCCGGAGGGCGGGCCCGACGGGCCGAACGACCCCCCGCCGTTCCTCGTCGACATCAGCGAGCAGGGGCGGCCCGCCGTGTACGCCCGGCTCGTGGGCTCGTACGAGATCATCGGCCTGGAGACGCCCGAAGGCGAACGCAGTCCGCTGCTGCACGAGGCGCTGGCGCTGCTCCTGCTGCACCGCGAAGGGGTGCACCCGCGCGTGCTGTCCTCCGCGCTGTGGCCGCGCGGTGTCACCGACGACGTGCGGGACGCGCTCGTCGAGCGGCTGCGCGGCTGGCTCGGCGACGACCCCGACGGCACGTCCCGGCTCGGCACCGACGCGACCGGACGGCTCACGCTCGCCAAGTCGGTCGTCTCCGACCTGGACGTGCTGCGCTCGCTCTACCACGAGGCGACGCAGGGCAAGGGCGTCGACAGCCGGGTGGTCCGCGGGCGGTTGCTCACCGACGCGCTCGTCCTCGTCCGCGGTCCGCTGCTCGCCGACCGTCCCGAGGGGCGTTACGGCTGGCTCACCCACGAGATCATCGACGCCCGGCTGCCGCTGCTCGTGGCGGACATCGGCCTCGCGCTCTCCGCGTTCCACCTGGAGAAGGGGCGGGCGGAGAAGGCGATCGAGGCACTGAACGCGTCGATGAACTCGGCGCCGACGGACGAGCGGCTGTGGAACGAACTGCTGCGCGCGACCCATGCGACGGGGGACGAGGACGAGGTGAAGCGGCTCGCCGCGGACCTGGTGGCCCGCAGCGGGGCGCGGGGGCTGCCGCCCCGGACGGAGGCGCTGCTCGACGAACTGCTGCCGACCTGGCGGAGCGGTGCGGCGGCGGTGAGCTGACGACCACCGATCCGGTCACCGGACCGGTCCGGCCGACGGGCCGGTCCGGCCACTGGACCGCCCGGCCACCGGATCCGTCCCGGTTGTCGGACTGGCCTGGCCGCCGGACCGCCCGGCCACCGGACCGCCCGGCCACCGGATCCGTCCCGGCTGTCGGACCGGTCTGGCTACCGGACCGGTCTGGCTGTCGGACCGCCCGGCCGCCGGATCCGTCCCGGCTGTCGGACCGCCCGGCCGCCGGATCCGTCCCGGTCACTGGACCGGCCTGGCCGTCGGATCCGCACCGCTACCGGATCCGCGACGGTCCCGGTCGAACCTGTACCGACGGCCGGCCGTACCCGTACCCGTGCCAGCGGCCGGTCGGGCTCGTACCGGCAGCCGGTGGAACGCGTACCGGCCGCCGACAAGATCATCGTCGGATGCCGGTGGAGCGCGTACCGGCCGTCGGCGGAACCCGTGCCGACGGCCGGCCGTACTCGTACCGTCGTCCGCAACCGGCGGCCGTGAGGCGGGCGTCGTGACCGTCGCCGCGGTTGTCGTAACCGGACTCGTCCTGGGGGAAAGCGTGGATCTCGATCTCTGGCTCACCGCCGCCGCCGCACTCTGGGGCGCGGCGGCGGGGCTCCTGGTGCCCCGACCCGCGTACCGCTTCGCCGTCGACCCGGACGAGCCGTGGCGGGACCGCTGCCCCGAGGGGCAGCCGATCACCGGGGTCGCGCGCGGGTGGCTGGGGCCCGCCCGTTCCCCGGGCGGAACCCGCTACGGCCCGAGCGTCCTGCTCGTCCCGCCGGTCACCGCCCTGCTCTGCGCCGGGCTCGCCCTCGCGACCGGTACGCGTCCGGAGTTGGGGGTCTGGCTGCTGCTGGCGCCGCTCGGCGTCCTGCTCGCCGTGGTGGACTTCCGGGTCCAGCGGCTGCCGGACGCGCTGACCCTGCCGCTCGCGGCGGCGGCGCTGCTGCTGCTCGGGTTGGCCGCCGCGCTGCCCGAGCACGCGGGGGAGTGGACGGCGGCGCTGTTCGGGGCGCTCGCGCTCGGGGGCGCGTACTTCGTGCTGTTCCTCATCAACCCGAACGGCATGGGCTTCGGCGACGTGAAACTGGCCCTCGGCCTCGGCGCGGTGCTCGGCTGGTACGGGTGGAGCGTGGTCGTCCTCGGGACCTTCGCCGGGTTCCTGTTCGGCGGGCTGTACGGGGCGGCGCTGGTGATCGCGCGGCGCGCGGGGCGCAGGACGTCGATCCCGTTCGGGCCGTTCCTGATCGCGGGGGCCTACGTGGGACTCCTGATCGGCGCCTACGCGGCCTGACGCGGCCGGTGGGCCTGGCGTCGGCCGGTGCGGTGGCCTGGCGTAGGGTGGTTGGGTCTGTCCACAACCCTTACGAAAGGGACGCTCCCGGTGACCGAGAAGGCCGACCTTCAGTCCGTGCTGGACCGTGCCGCCGAGGGTGGGCGGATCACTCCGGAGGAGGCGCTCGTCCTCTACCGCGACGCCCCGCTGCACGCGCTCGGCGCCGCCGCCGACGCAGTGCGCCGCCGCAGGTACGCGGGTACCGAGCACATCGCGACGTACATCATCGAGCGCAACATCAACTACACGAACGTGTGCGTCACGGCGTGCAAGTTCTGCGCCTTCTACGCGGCCCCCAAGGACACCGCCAAGGGCTGGACGCGCGACCTCGACGACATCCTGCGCCGCTGCGCGGAGACCGTCGAGCTCGGCGGCACGCAGATCATGTTCCAGGGCGGGCACCACCCGGACTACGGCGTCGAGTACTACGAGAAGCACTTCGCCGCGATCAAGGGCGCGTACCCCGAGCTGGTCATCCACTCCCTCGGCGCCTCCGAGGTCGAGCACATGGCCCGGATCTCCAAGGTGTCGGTGGAGGAGGCGATCACCCGCATCCACGCGGCCGGTCTGGACTCGTTCGCCGGCGCCGGCGCCGAGCTGCTCCCCGCCCGCCCGCGCAAGGCGATCGCCCCGCTCAAGGAGAGCGGCGAGCGGTGGCTGGAGATCATGGAGATCGCCCACGGGCTGGGGGTCGAGTCGACGTCCACCATGCTGATGGGTACCGGCGAGACCAACGCCGAGCGCATCGAGCACCTGCGGATGATCCGCGACGTACAGGACCGCACGGGCGGCTTCCGCGCCTTCATCCCGTACACCTACCAGCCCGAGAACAACCACCTGAAGGGCCGTACGCAGGCGACGCTCTTCGAGTACCTGCGGATGATCGCGATCGCCCGCCTCTTCCTCGACAACGTGGCCCACATCCAGGGCTCCTGGCTGACCACCGGCAAGGAGGTCGGCCAGCTCTCCCTGCACTACGGCGCGGACGACCTCGGCTCGATCATGCTGGAGGAGAACGTCGTCTCCTCCGCCGGCGCCAAACACCGCTCCAACCGTCTGGAGATCATCGACCTGATCCGCAAGGCGGACCGCGTCCCGGCCCAGCGGACCACGACGTACGAGCACATCGTCGTCCACGACGACCCGGCGAACGACCCGGTCGACGAGCGCGTCATGTCCCACATCTCCTCGACCGCGATCGAGGGCGGCACGGCGCACCCCGAGCTGAAGCTGCTGGCCTCCAACTAGCCGCGCCGTGCTGACACTTCACGTCGCCGAACAGTCGCCCGGGACGGCGGTCCTGGTCGACGGGGCGGCCGTCGCCGCCGTCGGCCCGTACGAGGAGCTGGCCGCCGCCCACCCGCGCGCGAGGGTGCGGCGCTGGCCCGGCGTCCTGACGCCGGGACTGCTGAACCCGTACGGCCCGGAGCTCCTGGAAGCCACGTACCACCCCGACCCGCGCGAGGCCGACACCCTCGGCACCGAGCCCGTCGGAGGGGAGCGGGCCCGGGCGATCTTCCGCGCCGACCCCGCGCGCCTCGGCGCGAGCGCCCGGCGCGGGGTCCAGCGGATGCTGGCGCACGGCACGGTGGCGGTGGCCGGGGAGCTGCGGTCGCGAGCGGTGGTCGACGCGGTGCGCAGGTCCGGACTCGCGGTGGGCCGGCGGCCGGACCGGCTGCCGGGTCCGGCGGCGCTGTCCCCGGTCCCGCTGGTCCTGCTGCCGGGGCTGGTCCCGGGCGGTCCCGCCCGGTTCGCCGTGTTCGACGTCGCGGACCGCGCCGAACTGGTCCGGCGCGGTGCGGGGACCTGCGTGGCGACCGTGATCGGCGGACGCCTGGTCTACCGCGGCCGCTGACCGCGACACGCCTCACGGGCTCGGTCCTGGGACGCCGTCGCGGACGTCCGGGGCGTGCCTCACCGGTTCGGTCCCCGGGACGCCGTCGCGGACGTCCGGGGCGTGCCTCGCCTGCTTGGTCCCGGGGAGGCCTTGGTGGACACCGGGCCACGTCTCACGGGCTCGGTCCGGGAGCGCCGTTGCGGACGTCCAGGGAGTGCCTCGCCTGTTCGATCCCGGGGCGCCTTCGCGGACATCGGGCCACGTCTCACGGGCTCGGTCCCGGGGGCGCCTTCGCGGACACCGGGCCGCGCCTCACGGGCTCGGTCCGGGAACGCCTTCACCGGCGCCCGGACCCCTGCCGCACGTGTGCCGTCCGGTCAGCCCGCGAACGCCTTCGCGAACGCCCCCGCGCTCTGCTTCACCCCGCTGCAGTCGGTCGCCGCGTCGTCCGCCGCGGCGTTGCCCTTCTCGCACTGCCGGTCCCGGAACGTCGACCACATCGACACCCAGGCCACCCCCTTCTCCTCGGCGAACTCCCGCACCTGCGCCGCGTCCGCGAGCCCGAACGTCTCGTGGTCCACGTCGTTGACGCCGATCATCGAGGTGAGCGCGAGCCCCTGCCAGGCGTCGGCGCCCGACAGCCCGAACACCTTCTTCAGCTGGTCGTGGGCCTTCTCGGCGGACGTGATCGCGTAGTCGCCCATGTCGCCGGCGTACGAACTGCCGTAGTTCATGGTCATGATGTTGACCGTGGAGACGTCCACGGAGTGGTCGTTGGCGGACTCCAGGAGGGCGAGGCCCTCGGCGTCGAGTCCGGACGGCATCACGGGCAGGGTGAAGGACACCGTCAGCCCGGGCCGCTTCCTCTGGAGCAGCGCGATGGCCTCGGAGCGCAGCGCGACCGAGTCGGAGTCGCCCAACCGGTCGCCCTCGACGTCGAAGTCGGCCTGTGTGGATCCGGCGGCGTCCAGCGCCGCGCCGTAGGCCGCGGCGAGGTCGGCCGCGCTGTCGCACGTCGACGCGAGTTCCTCGCCGGACGCGCCGCCGAACGACACCCGCACGCGCGCGCCGGACTTCCGGAGCGCCGATATCCGGGACTTCACGGCGGTGTCGCCGATCGCGGACACGCCGTCCCACGTCGGTGTGCAGCCGCTGCCGTCCGAGATCACGAAGGCCAGGTTGTAGGTGGTCGGCGATCCCGCCGAGTCGGTGTCGGCGGCGGTCGTGGCGCTCACGTACGGGGCGTACGAGGTGGCCGACGACCTCGTCGTGCCCGGGTCCGGTGACGCCGCCGCTGCCGTCGTCCGGCCGGGTCGCGCGGACGCCGGGTCCGAGGCGTCGCCGCCCGAGGAGCACCCCGCGCAGGCCAGGGCCACCAGACAGAGAACCCCCGCGGCCGGTTTCAGGAAACTCCGCATCGTGCGCGCACCCGCTCTCGTGACGTCTCGTGATGTCTGTCTCAGGACGGAAACAAAAGCCCGTTTCCCGACTGGGAATGTGTCACATCCGGAGCGGATCGCCGAACGGGCATCACGCAGGGAAACCGTGGGAGAAAATACCGACAAACGGGATGATATGGACTCTGAAACGGTGCATTTCTCTCATGTCCATCGGGTCCGAGCCGCGCGGGCATTTCCTGATTCTCATAGAGAAACTACAGGCTGGGGCGCCCCTCATGGGTCGCTCACACGGAATCCGGAGTTTCTGACACATAAACGCGTCCTACCGTCCGGGGAATGCAATCCGAGTCCGCCACCGAAAACCGTGCCCCCGTGCGTGGCCACCGCCGCAAGCGCGGCGGCGGGGCCGCGGACGGCCCCGTGTTCGTCGACAACTCCGGGCGCAGAGCCCGCCTGCTGAGCAGAATCGGCATGCTCGTCGGCGTCGGCTGCCTCGGCTACGCGGTCGTGCTCGGCATGGCCTTCATGGGCTGGGGCACCTCGCTGACACCGTCCTCGCTCCTCCCCTTCGACGGCGGCCGGGCCGGATCGGCGCCCGGCGGGGGCCCCTACGGGCGGCAGGGCGGAATCACCCCCGGCGCCCCGGGCCAGGGGGCCACCGGTGCCCCGTCCTCGGATCCGTCCACCGGGTCCGCGGCCTCCTCCGCCCCCACGACGACCGCCGGGGCGTCGGCCTCCACCGGCACCGGCTGACGGGGGCGCGGACACTCTCATGAACACGACGAAACCCGCGCGCGGCCGACGGCGCGCCCCCTCCAGGATGGAGCGGGCCGCCGGCCGGGCCGCGGCGCTGCAGAAACCCCGTGTCGTCCTCGCCCTGCTCCTCCTGCTGGCGCTCGTCAGCGTGATGCTGCTCGACGGCTATCTGCGCTCCGAGATCGGAAACGACGCCCGGGTGCGCGACGGCGCGGCCTACGACGAGGTCCCCCGGAAGATCCTCGACGGCGGGCCCATCCTGACGTTCGCCGACGGCACCGCGAAGACGCAGTCCGTGCCGAAGAAGACCATCGTGCTGACCTTCGACGACGGCCCGACCGCGAACTGGACGCCCCAGGTCCTCGAGGTCCTGGAGGAGAACGGCGTCCAGGGCACCTTCTTCATGGTCGGCTCGATGGTCTCCCGCTACCCGGACGTGGTGAAGACCCTGGTGGACCAGGGCAACGAGGTCGGCATCCACACCTTCACCCACGTCGACCTCTCCTACCAGAGCACCGCGCGCCTCCGGCGCGAGCTGAAGCAGACGCAGCTGGCCCTCGCGGGTGCGGCCGGTGTCACCACCACGCTGTTCCGCGCCCCGTACTCGTCGGAGATCAGCGCCGTCGACAACTACAGCTGGCCGGTCTACGAGGAGCTCGGCGGCCTCGGCTACACCAGCGTCTTCGTCGACACCGACAGCGACGACTGGAAGAAGCCGGGCGTCTCGAAGATCGTCCGGTGGGCGACGCCGAAGAACGGCCAGGGCGCCATCGTCCTCATGCACGACGCCGGCGGCGACCGCTCGCAGACGGTCGCGGCGCTCGGCGCCTACATCAAGAAGATGAAGGCGAAGGGCTACACCTTCACCACCGTCAGCGGTGCCCGGGCCGAGCTGGACCGGGCCGCGGCCGCGGCCACGACCGGGGCACGCGGCACAGGGGGAACCGCAGGGGCGCGTCAGGTTCCGGGGCGGCAGGCGGACGCGGCCGCCGGTGCCGGTGCCGGGGCGGACGCGAGCGGTGCCGCGCAGGCCGCCCAGCGGAAGGCCACCGGCGCGACCCTCTACGAGGGCAGGGCGCTCGTCTACGCCGTGGCGTTCGCCGAATGGGTCGTACCGGCGCTGTCCTGGTTCCTCGTCGTCGTCGGCGTCGCCGTCATGGGCCGGTTCGCGATGATGCTGGTCCTCGCCCGCCGTCACCACCGGCAGCGCAACCGCGGGCGCGGCCGGGGAGGCCCGTTCAGCTGGGGGCCGACGGTCACCCGGCCGGTGACCGTGATCGTGCCCGCGTACAACGAGAAGGAATGCATCGCCAACACCCTGAAGTCGCTCGCCACGAGCACGCACCCGATCGAGATCATCGTGGTCGACGACGGTTCCGAGGACGGCACGGCCGAGATCGCCGAATCGCTCGGCATGCCGAACGTCCGGGTCATCAGGCAGGAGAACGCGGGCAAGCCCGCCGCGCTCAACAACGGCGTCCGCAACGCCCGTCACGACATCGTCGTGATGATGGACGGCGACACCGTCTTCGAACCGGACGCCGTGCACCAGCTCGTCCAGCCCTTCGCCGACCCGGAGATCGGGGCGGTCGCGGGCAACGCCAAGGTCGGCAACCGCGACACCGTGATCGGCGCCTGGCAGCACATCGAGTACGTGATGGGCTTCAACCTCGACCGCCGCATGTACGACCTGCTGCGCTGCATGCCCACCATCCCGGGCGCGATCGGCGCGTTCCGCAGGGACGCCGTGCTGGAGGCCGGCGGCATGAGCGAGGACACCCTCGCCGAGGACACCGACATCACCATCGCCATGCACCGCGCGGGATGGCGGGTCGTCTACCAGGAGCACGCCAAGGCCTGGACGGAGGCGCCCGGTTCGCTCAAGCAGCTCTGGTCGCAGCGCTACCGCTGGTCGTACGGCACCATGCAGGCGCTGTGGAAGCACCGCAAGTCCCTCACGGACAGGGGGTCTTCGGGCCGGTTCGGGCGCGTGGGCATGCCCCTGGTGGTGCTCTTCCAGATCGTCACGCCGGTCTTCGCGCCGCTCATCGACGTGTTCACCGCCTACTCGATGGTCTTCATCGACTTCCGGGCCGCGCTGCTCGCCTGGCTGGCCGTCCTCGCGGTCCAACTGGTCTGCGCCGCCTACGCCTTCCGGCTCGACCGGGAGAAGTATCGCTACCTCGCGATGCTGCCGCTGCAGCAACTCGCCTACCGCCAGATGATGTACCTGGTCCTGATCCACTCCTGCGTCACGGCTCTGACCGGCGGCCGCCTCCGCTGGCAGAAGCTCAAGCGCACGGGCGAGGTCGGGACCCCGGCAGGAGTGAGCTAGATGAGCTGGGGCGCGGAACAGCAGGGGCAGGGGTACGACGGCGGGTACGGGTACGGCTCCGCGTACGGGTACGACCCCGGGCACGGGCTCCCGTACGGCCAGTCCCTGTCGTACGGGCAGCCGGTTTCCTACGGGCAGCCGACGGAGTACGGGCAGCCGGGGCCGTACGAGGAGCAGTGGCAGTACCAGTACGTTCCCGGGCCGGAGGAACCCGCCCCGGCGGAGACGGCGGAGGTGGAGGCGGCTGAGACGACCGGGCCGGTCCCGGTCCCGGCCCCGGTCCCGTCCCCGCCCCCTTCCCCCGAGAAGGGAGCGGGAGGCGCCCGGGACCGCTACTTCGACGCCCTGCGCGCCGTCGCCCTGGTCCGTGTCGTCACGTACCACACCTTCGGCTGGGCCTGGGCGGGACTGGTCTTCCCGTCGATGGGCGTGATGTTCGCGCTCGCCGGCACGCTGATGGCCAAGTCCCTGGAGCGTCCCGCGATCGGGGTGGTCCGGAGCCGGATGCGACGCCTGCTGCCGCCGTTCTGGCTCTGGGGTTCCCTCGTCGTGCTGGCGATGATGATCCACGGCTGGATGCCGGGCTGGCAGATCGTGTTCTGGGTCGTCCCGCTCGGGGACCCCCCGGGCGACGCGTGGGGCGCGCAGGCCTGGGAGATCCTCTGGTACCTGCGCGCGTACCTCTGGTTCGTGCTGCTCTCGCCCCCGCTGCTGAAGGTCTTCCGCAAGGCCCCGGTCCCGGTGCTGCTCGTCTCGCTCGTCCCGATCGTGGTCCTCCAGTACGGCTGGCAGCCGCCGGACGACCGCTTCGGCAGCGCCCTCACGGACCTCGCCACCTACCTCTTCTGCTGGCTCGTCGGCTTCGCCCACCGCGAGGGGGTGCTCCGGCGCCTGAGGCTGGCCGCGGTGGTCCCCGCCTCGCTGGCCGCCCTCGCGTACGGCGGCTGGTACGCCCTCGCGCACCGCTCGGAGTTCGGCACGTACGACCTCGACGAGATCCCCCTCGCCCAGGCCTTCTGGTCGGCGGGCTTCGTGCTGCTGCTCCTGTACTTCAAGGCGTACCGCGACGTCGACCTCGCCTGGCTCGCCCGCTTCGGGCGGCTCGACCGCACGGTGACGGTCTTCAACGCGCGCGCGGTGACGATCTACCTCTGGCACGAGATCGCGCTGGTCCTGGCCGTTCCGCTGATCGACCAGTTCTGGAAGGTGCCGGCCTTCGAGAAATGGCTGCCCTTGGAGAGCCAGTGGTTCATGTTCGCCGTCGGCTGGGTGCTGATCGGGATCGCGATCCCCCTGTTCGGCTGGGCCGAGGACCTGGCCGCCCGGAAGGGGCCCCGGCTGCTGCCGTAGCGGCCCGGACGCCGGTTCCGGGCGGTCCCCGGGCCGCTACGGGACCGGCGTCCGGGCCCGCCCGGAACCGGCGTCCGGATGCCCTGCGCAACCGGCGGCGGAAATCACCGCCGCGTCCGCGGCCGGGCGCCGGAGAGCCGTCCGGCCCCTGCTGCCACAATGGGACCGTGACCCGCGCATCCCTGGACAAGCAGCCGCACGAAGTCGCCTCGATGTTCGACGACGTGGCGGAACGGTACGACCTGACGAACGACCTGCTGTCGCTCGGCCAGGACCGGGCGTGGCGCAAGGAGGTCGCGAAGGCGGTCGACGCGCGCCCCGCGCAGAAGATCCTCGACCTCGCGGCTGGCACCGCGACCTCGTCGCTCCCCTTCGCCCGCACCGGCGCGTACGTGGTCCCCTGCGACTTCTCCCTCGGGATGCTCCGCGTCGGCAAGCGGAACCACCCCTGGCTGCCGCTGACCGCCGGTGACGCGACGAAGCTGCCCTTCAAGGACGACACGTTCGACGCCGTCACGATCTCCTTCGGGCTGCGCAACGTCCAGGACACCGACGCCGCGCTCCGCGAGCTGTACCGCGTGACCAAGCCGGGCGGGCGCGTCGTGATCTGCGAGTTCTCGCACCCCACCTGGGCGCCGTTCCGCACGGTCTACACCGAGTACCTGATGCGCGCGCTGCCCCCGGTCGCCCGGGCCGCCTCCTCCAACCCCGACGCGTACGTCTACCTCGCCGAGTCCATCCGTGCCTGGCCGACCCAGCCGGAACTGGCCCAGCGGCTGATCGGGGCCGGCTGGTCGAAGGTGGCCTGGCGCAACCTGACGGGCGGCATCGTGGCCCTCCACCGGGGCTACAAGCAGGCCTGACCCCCGTTCGCGGGACCACGGGCCACGGACGGCCGGTGTCCGGTCCCGCCCGGGCGGCCGGTGTCCGGTCCCGCCCCCCGGGGATCCTGCCGGCGGCGGCTATCCGATGACCTCGAACGGGTCGCCGGGCAGGTCGAGTTCGCGGCGCAGCCCGCCCGACGGCGGACGGGGCGGACGCGGTTCACGCACTCCGGCGCCGCCCTCCGCGTCCCCGAGGTCGAACCACACCGTGACGACGGCTCCGCGCGGCACCTCGGCCCCGGGCTGCGGAAATTGACGTACGACGTAGTCGACGACCGTCCGATGGAAATCGGGCCGGTCGGGCGCGGCGAGCAGAACACCGCGAGCCTCTGCCGTCTCACGCGCGTCCACGGCCATCAGACCGACGAGCCGCGGTACGCGCACTTCGGGTGTCTTGGGTGTTATGCGCACGGACGTCACCCCCAGCGGTACCGGAAGGGTAAGCCTCGCCCGTGCCCTTCCGGAAGCCATGAGGAGACGCGCCGGGCTCCGGCGCGGGGCCGGCCCCGGCGGCGGTCACAGGGCCAGCCGGTAGCGGTGCCCCTCCTGCCGGGACGAGGGCAGCGTGAACCGCTCCGCGAGTTCCATGCCGAGCCGCTTCGTCACCGCGATGGAACGGGCGTTGCCCGCGTTGACCATGGCGACGACGTCCGTGACGCCCGCCGCGCGGACCCGCTCCAGGGTGATGCTCGCCGCCGCCGTGACGTATCCCTTGCCCCAGTGCGCCCGCCCCAGCCGCCAGCCGATCTCGATCTTCCCGGCCGGACCCCAGGAATGCGGCCACGGCTGCGCGCCGGTGAAGCCCAGCACCTCGTCCCCGGGACCGAGCACCGTCCACAGGCAGAACCCGTGTTCCGCGTCGTGCCGCCGCTGGCGCGCCGTGAGTTCCTCGTAGACGGACCGCTCGGCCGCGCGGCCCCCGTGGAACTCCATGACCTCGGGATCGTCGAAGACCCGGTGCCATTCGAGGGCGTCCTCGTCGGTGGGGACGCGCAGTCGTACAGCGGGGAGAGCTCGGTTCACGGGGCAGCCCTTCAGCCGGGTGATCGGTACCGCTGCATAGACTGCCCATGTCCAGTGCCCGTCGGCACGTTGATTTCGAGTCTTGGGGAGACCCCGCCGTGACCGAGCCCCAGCCCCTCTCCGAGAACACCGCCGACGTCATCGTCGTCGGGGCCGGGCCAGCCGGCTCCACCACCGCCTACTACCTGGCGAAGGCGGGGCTCGACGTCCTGCTCCTGGAGAAGACGGCCTTCCCGCGCGAGAAGGTCTGCGGCGACGGGCTGACCCCGCGCGCCACCAAGCAGCTGGTGTCGATGGGCATCGACATCTCCGAGGAGGCGGGCTGGCTCCGCAACAAGGGCCTGCGCATCATCGGCGGCGGTGTGCGCCTCCAGCTCGACTGGCCGGATCTCGCCTCCTTCCCCGACTACGGACTCGTGCGCAAGCGGGACGACTTCGACGAGCAGCTCGCGCGGCAGGCGCAGAAGGCGGGCGCGCGGCTGTACGAGCGCTGCAACGTCGGAGCCCCGATCCTCGACGAGCGCACCGGCCGGATCGTCGGCGTGCACGCCAAGCTGGGCGACGCCGACTCCAAGGAGAAGCGGGAGGTGACCTTCCGTGCCCCGCTGGTGGTGGCCGCGGACGGCAACTCCAGCCGCCTCTCCCTCGCGATGGGCCTGCACCGCCGCGAGGACCGCCCGATGGGCGTCGCCGTCCGTACGTACTTCACCTCGCCGCGCCACGACGACGACTACCTGGAGTCGTGGCTGGAGCTGTGGGACCGCCGGGGTGCCGAGGACCGTCTGCTGCCCGGCTACGGGTGGATCTTCGGCATGGGCGACGGCACCTCGAACGTCGGCCTCGGTGTCCTCAACACCTCCGACTCCTTCAAGGAGCTCGACTGGCGCGAGGTCCTGAAGGCCTGGTGCGCCTCGATGCCGGAGGACTGGGGGTACACCCCCGAGAACATGACCGGCCCGATCCGCGGCGCGGCCCTGCCGATGGCCTTCAACCGCCAGCCGCACTACACCAAGGGCCTGCTGCTGGTGGGTGACGCCGGCGGCCTGGTGAACCCCTTCAACGGCGAGGGCATCGCCTACGCCATGGAGTCCGGCCAGATCGCGGCCGACGTCATCGTCCAGGCCCACGCGCGCGCCACCCCCGGCCAGCGCGAACTGGCCCTCCACCGCTACCCGCGCGTCCTGAAGGACACCTACGGCGGCTACTACACCCTCGGCCGCGCCTTCGTGAAGCTCATCGGCAACCCGAAGGTCATGAAGATCGCCACGCAGCGCGGTCTGACCCACCCGATGCTGATGAAGTTCACCCTGAAGATGCTCGCGAACCTCACCGACCCGACGGGCGGCGACGCGATGGACCGCATCATCAACGGCCTCTCGAAGGTGGCCCCGAAGGCCTGACCGCGCACGGGCCGCCCGAACGGTCACCCGGCGGCCCTCCGACCGCACGGGCCGCCGTCCGGGCGGTCACCGGGACGACCACGCCTCCTCGGCCTCGGATCCTCGGCCACGCCTTCTCGACGGCGCGACGGGTCACCACCCGCTCGCGCCGCCGGGTCGGCCGCGCCCCTGGAGCGCCCTTCCGCTCCCGCCGGGGAGCCGCCGCCGAAAGCCGCCGGGACCGGGCCCCGGACAGCCCGAAGGACCGCTCCCCGCACAGGAAGCGGCCCTCCGGGAGTCACGCGCGGGTCAGAGCACGCGCACCGCACCCGTGGCCGGGTAGCCCGAGAGGTCCTGGATCACGACGCCCTTGGAGGGGTTGGCCGCGTCGAGGTACTGCCCGTTACCGATGTACACACCGACGTGGTACGCCGAACCGGCCGCACCCCAGTACAGAATGTCGCCGACCTGGACATTGGACAGGGAAACCGGCGTACCGGACACCGACTGGTCCTGGGAGACGCGCGGCAGGTCGACGCCGACCTGCTTGAACGCCGCCTGCACCAGACCGGAGCAGTCCCACGCGTTGGGTCCGGTGCCGCCCATGACGTACGCGTCGCCGACCTGCGCCTTGAGGAAGGCGATGACGGTCGCGACACTGCCGCTGGCCGGGGCGGCGACGCTCGTGGACGAGGGTGCGCTCGCCGACAGGGCGGTCCGCGCCGAGGAACGGGAGACGGCGTCGGCCGCGGCGGCCTTGCGCGCGGCCTCCGCCGCCTTCTTCTTGGCCTCGGCCTTCTCCTTGGCGTCGGCCAGGTCGGCCTTGGCCTGCTTGGCGGCCTTGGCGGCGGCCGCGTCTCGCTCCGCCTGCAGCTCGTAGTCGGCCGCGGCCTGCTGGGTGGCGTCCGCGGACTGCGCGACCTGGGTGGCCAGGTCGGCCGTCAGGATCGGCAGCTCCGCGGTCTGGGCCACGGACTCGGCGGCGTTCGCCGAACCCGCTGCTGCGGCCACGGCCAGCGTGCTGAGGACGCCACCGGCGACTCCGGCGCGCATCGCGAGCGACGGGGCATTGCGACGCGGCTTCCGGTGGCTTCGTATGGGTGCGGTGTGGGACATGGGTACTAGCGGTACCAGGGGCTCCTCCATACCTTCAAGAAACGTGTGGTGCGCCACAGTTGTTCAATCGGCCGCCGAATTCGTCGCCCGTCACTCTTTATTGACGCCGTAACGGGCATTGCGGACACTGTCCATCAGGCCCGTGATCATGGCCTTTCAGTAATACGTCCGAATTGCCCGCCACCTACCACCGGTTGAAGAGGATGGCCAAGCCCGGCTTATCTGACCCATAGGTAGATGTGGCGCAGGTCACGGAACGGTCACCCTGGCGGCCGCGTCCCGCGCGTGAAGCCCGTCCTCTTCCGGGCCGCCCCCGCTCGTGAACGCGTGCACGTGTCCACATCGGTCCCCCCGGTCCCTCCGAAGTGTGAACGCGCCCCTCTATCAAGGGGGTGCGTCCAACGCCAATTTGCATGCGGAGGAAGTCTCTTGATATTGAGACGACCCTCCGGGCCTGCGGAGATGAACGAAAATGTCACGTCTGGTGATCGACCTGACGCTTCGCGTGTGAAGATCACCGCTCATCCGACTTCATGATCGTTCGTCAGGTGGTGGAGATCACAAAGCTAAGGGGATACCCCGTGTCGCAGATCACAGACCGCCAGGCATAAGATGCGAGGCAGTTGGGCTTGTGACCTGCTTCACATGTCCGCGATCTTCGCCGGGACGGGCGGTGTTCGCGGTGCTGGCGGGGCAGGGATGCGGGCCCGCCGAACGCCACCAGTCAGTGCCGACTGAGAGGAGCGAGGAGCGTGAACGCGTATGCGCCGATCCTCGTACTGGGAGCCCTCGGGGCAGGCTTTGCGATCTTCTCCGTGGTCATGGCCACGCTGATCGGTCCGAAGCGGTACAACCGCGCCAAGCTCGACGCGTACGAGTGCGGCATCGAGCCGACCCCCACGCCGGCCGGCGGCGGGCGTTTTCCCATCAAGTACTACCTGACGGCGATGCTCTTCATCGTCTTCGACATCGAGATCGTCTTCCTCTACCCCTGGGCCGTCACCTTCGACGCCCTGGGTGTTTTCGGGCTCGTGGAGATGCTGCTCTTCGTGCTCACCGTCTTCGTCGCCTACGCGTACGTATGGCGGCGCGGCGGCCTGGAATGGGACTGAGGGGCCTTTAAGCATGGGACTCGAAGAAAAGCTGCCGAGCGGATTCCTGCTGACGACCGTCGAGCAGGCCGCGGGCTGGGTGCGCAAGGCATCCGTCTTCCCTGCGACGTTCGGACTCGCCTGCTGTGCCATCGAGATGATGACGACCGGCGCCGGTCGCTACGACCTGGCGCGCTTCGGTATGGAGGTCTTCCGCGGGTCGCCCCGCCAGGCTGACCTGATGATCGTGGCCGGCCGGGTGAGCCAGAAGATGGCGCCGGTGCTGCGGCAGGTCTACGACCAGATGCCCAACCCCAAGTGGGTCATCTCCATGGGTGTTTGTGCGTCATCGGGCGGAATGTTCAACAACTACGCCATTGTGCAGGGAGTCGACCACATCGTCCCGGTCGACATCTATTTGCCCGGATGTCCGCCGCGGCCCGAGATGCTGATGGACGCGATCCTCAAGCTCCACCAGAAGATCCAGACCTCCAAGCTCGGTGTGAACGCGGAGGAAGCGGCCCGCGAGGCGGAGGAAGCGGCGCTCAAGGCGCTTCCCACCATCGAGATGAAGGGCCTGCTGCGGTGAGCGACGCGAACGGCAACGAGGTCAACCCCGAGAAGGACCTGAGCGCCTCCAACCTTCCCGGCCAGCGGGGCGACCGGGGCGAGGAGATCCGCGTCCAGCGCGGCATGTTCGGCGCCGACAACGGTGGCGACACCTCCGGCTACGGCGGCCTGGTCCGCTCGATCCGGCTGCCCGGCGCGGCCACCCGCCCCTACGGCGGCTGGTTCGACGAGGTGGCCGACGAGCTGGAGGGCGCCCTGGAGGAACAGGGACTCGTCCCCGAGAACGTCATCGACAAGACGGTCGTCGACCGCGACGAGATCACCTTCCACGTCGAACGCGAGTACCTGCTCCCCGTCGCCCGGACCCTGCGCGACGACCCGGCCCTCCGGTTCGAACTGTGCACCGGCGTCTCCGGCGTCCACCTCCCGCACGACAAGGGTCGCGAGCTGCACGCCGTCTACCACCTGCGCTCGATCACCCACAACCGGCTGATCCGGCTGGAGGTCAGCGCCCCGGACGCGGACCCGCACGTCCCCTCGCTCGTCACCGTCTATCCGACGAACGACTGGCACGAGCGCGAGGCGTACGACTTCTTCGGCCTGATCTTCGACGGCCATCCCGCGCTGACGCGGATCATGATGCCGGACGACTGGCAGGGCTTCCCGCAGCGCAAGGACTATCCCCTCGGCGGCATCCCCGTCGAGTACAAGGGCGCCCAGATCCCGGCTCCGGACCAGCGGAGGTCGTACTCATGAGCACGCAGACCCCTTCCGGGGCATCGGCCGCCTCGTCCCGCGAGACGACCGAGGGCACCGTATATACGGTCACCGGCGGCGACTGGGACGAGATCGCCCAGTCGGCGGCCAGGTCCGACGACGAGCGCATCATCGTCAACATGGGTCCGCAGCACCCGTCCACCCACGGCGTGCTCCGGCTCATCCTAGAGATCGACGGCGAGACGGTCACCGAGGCCCGCTGCGGCATCGGCTACCTCCACACCGGCATCGAGAAGAACCTCGAGTTCCGCACGTGGACCCAGGGCACCACGTTCGTGACGCGCATGGACTACCTGACGCCGTTCTTCAACGAGACGGCCTACTGTCTCGGCGTCGAGAAGCTCCTCGGGATCACCGATCAGATCCCCGACCGCGCCTCGATCATCCGGGTGCTCCTCATGGAGCTGAACCGGCTCTCCTCCCACCTGGTGTGCATCGCCACTGGCGGCATGGAGCTGGGCGCCACCACGATCATGATCTACGGCTTCCGCGACCGCGAGCTCATCCTCGACATCTACGAGCTGATCACGGGCCTGCGCATGAACCACGCGTTCGTCCGCCCCGGCGGACTCGCCCAGGACCTGCCCCCGGGCGCGGTGGACCAGATCCGCGAGTTCGTGAAGAAGATGACGAAGAACCTTCCCGAGTACGACAAGCTCGCCACCGGGAACCCCATCTTCAAGGCCCGCATGCAGGACGTCGGCTACCTCGACCTGGCCGGCTGCATGGCCCTCGGCGCCACCGGCCCCATCCTGCGCTCGGCCGGCCTGCCGCACGACCTGCGCAAGTCCCAGCCGTACTGCGGATACGAGACCTACGACTTCGAGGTCCCGACCGCCGACACCTGCGACTCCTACGGACGCTTCCTGATCCGCCTGGAGGAGATGCGCCAGTCGCTGCGGATCATCGAGCAGTGCCTGGACCGGCTGCAGCCCGGCCCGGTCATGGTCGCCGACAAGAAGATCGCCTGGCCCGCCCAGCTCGCGCTCGGCCCCGACGGTCTCGGCAACTCCCTCGACCACATCAAGAAGATCATGGGCACCTCCATGGAGGCCCTGATCCACCACTTCAAGCTGGTGACCGAGGGCTTCCGCGTGCCGCCGGGACAGGCGTACGCGGCGGTCGAGTCGCCCAAGGGCGAGCTCGGGGTGCACGTCGTCTCCGACGGAGGCACCCGCCCCTACCGGGTCCACTTCCGCGACCCGTCCTTCACCAACCTGCAGGCCATGGCGGCGATGTGCGAGGGCGGCCAGGTCGCCGACGTCATCGTCGCCGTCGCGTCCATCGACCCCGTGATGGGAGGCGTCGACCGGTGACCACCACCCCCGAGGGCGTCAGCCTGGGCATGCCCCAACTGCCCGCGCCCGACTACCCGGCCGACGTCCGGGCCCGGCTGGAGGCGGACGCGCGCGAGATCATCGCCCGCTACCCCGACTCCCGCTCGGCGCTCCTTCCGTTGCTGCACCTCGTGCAGTCGGAGGAGGGCCACGTCACGCGCACGGGACAGCGGTTCTGCGCGGAGGTCCTGGGCCTGACCACGGCCGAGGTCGCCGCCGTCGCGACCTTCTACTCGATGTACCGGCGCAAGCCGAGCGGTGACTACCAGGTGGGTGTCTGCACCAACACCCTGTGTGCCGTGATGGGTGGCGACGCCATCTTCGAGGCCCTTCAGGACCACCTGGGCGTCGGCAACGGGGAGACCACCGGTGACGGCAAGGTCACCCTGGAGCACATCGAGTGCAACGCGGCCTGCGACTTCGCGCCGGTCGTGATGGTCAACTGGGAGTTCTTCGACAACCAGACCGTGGACTCGGCCAAGCGTCTCGTCGACGACCTGCGCGCGGGCGCCGACGTCGACCCGACCCGCGGCGCCCGGCTGTGCACCTTCAAGGAGACCGCCCGGATCCTGGCCGGTTTCCCCGACGAGCGCGAGGGCGCGGTGGAGGCCGGCGGCAGCGCGGGCCACGCGTCACTGGTGGGGCTGCGCCTGGCCAAGGGGGAGGACGCCCCCGCGCGGGTGGTGCATCCGCGGGGCGAAGGAGCACCCCGGAACCAGCGGCCCGCCGAGCACCCGAGTTCGCACGACGCGCCGCAGGACACGTCGGCCTCCGACCCGTCCCACCCGGCGGGTCCTGTGGCAGAGGAGGGGGAGTGATGACCTTGGCAGCCGAGATCAACGAGACCAGTCCCGAAAAGCTGCTCGCACCCGTGCTGTCGGCCTTCTGGGACGAGGACCGGTCCTGGTCGCTGGACGTCTACCGAAGGCACGAGGGGTACGAGGGCCTGCGCAAGGCACTCGCCATGTCACCGGACGACCTGATCGCGTACGTCAAGGAGTCCGGGCTGCGGGGCCGCGGCGGAGCCGGCTTCCCGACCGGAATGAAATGGCAGTTCATTCCCCAGGGAGACGGCAAACCTCACTATCTAGTTGTCAACGCCGACGAATCGGAGCCGGGAACCTGCAAGGACATCCCGCTCCTCTTCGCGAACCCGCACAGCCTCATCGAGGGCATTGTGATCGCGTGCTACGCCATTCGGTCTTCGCATGCCTTCATCTATCTCCGCGGTGAAGTGGTCCCCGTACTGCGGCGGTTGCACGAGGCCGTACGTGAGGCCTACGCGGCGGGCTACCTCGGCGAGAACATCCTGGGCAGCGGGCTCGACCTCCAGCTCACCGTGCACGCGGGCGCGGGCGCGTACATCTGCGGTGAGGAGACCGCGCTGCTCGACTCGCTCGAAGGCCGCCGTGGTCAACCGCGGCTCCGTCCCCCTTTCCCTGCTGTCGCGGGCCTCTATGCGTGTCCGACTGTTGTGAATAACGTCGAGTCGATCGCGTCAGTTCCCGCAATTCTGCAAAAGGGCAAGGAATGGTTCAGGTCGATGGGCAGCGAGAAGTCCCCGGGCTTCACGCTGTACTCGCTCAGCGGCCATGTCGCCAGCCCCGGCCAGTACGAGGCACCGCTCGGCATCACCCTGCGTCAACTCCTCGACATGAGCGGCGGGATGCGCCCCGGCCACCGGCTGAAGTTCTGGACACCGGGCGGTTCCTCGACCCCGATGTTCACCGACGAACACCTCGACGTCCCTCTTGACTACGAAGGAGTGGGCGCCGCGGGTTCCATGCTCGGCACGAAAGCACTCCAGTGCTTCGACGAGACGACCTGCGTCGTACGCGCCGTCACCCGCTGGACCGAGTTCTACGCCCACGAGTCCTGCGGCAAGTGCACGCCCTGCCGCGAAGGAACGTACTGGCTCGTGCAGTTGCTGCGCGACATCGAGGCCGGCAAGGGCGTCATGTCCGACCTCGACAAGCTGAACGACATCGCCGACAACATCAACGGCAAGTCCTTCTGCGCCCTCGGCGACGGTGCCGCCTCGCCGATCTTCTCCTCGCTCAAGTACTTCCGCGAGGAGTACGAGCAGCACATCACGGGCCGCGGCTGCCCCTTCGACCCCGCCAGGTCCACGGCCTGGGCGGACAAGCACATGGAGGTGAACGCATGACAGTGACCACCAGCGCTCCCTCCGGAGGCGGGGAAGCGGCGGTCCCGCCGGAGGACCTCGTCTCGGTGACGATCGACGGCGTCGAGATGAGCGTGCCCAAGGGCACCCTGGTCATCCGGGCCGCCGAACAGCTCGGCATCGAGATCCCCCGGTTCTGCGACCACCCGCTCCTCGACCCGGCCGGCGCCTGCCGCCAGTGCATCGTCGAGGTCGAGGGCCAGCGCAAGCCCATGGCGTCCTGCACGATCACCTGTACGGACGGGATGGTCGTCAAGACTCAACTCACCTCCCAGGTGGCCGAGAAGGCACAGCACGGTGTGATGGAGCTGCTGCTCATCAACCACCCGCTGGACTGCCCGGTCTGTGACAAGGGAGGCGAGTGCCCCCTGCAGAACCAGGCGATGTCGCACGGCAACGCCGAGTCCCGCTTCGAGGGCAGGAAGCGGACCTACGAGAAGCCCGTTCCCATCTCCACACAGGTGCTCCTCGACCGCGAGCGGTGCGTGCTGTGCGCCCGCTGCACCCGCTTCTCGAACCAGATCGCGGGCGACCCCATGATCGAACTGGTCGAGCGGGGCGCGCTCCAGCAGGTCGGCACCGGTGACGGCGACCCGTTCGAGTCGTACTTCTCCGGCAACACGATCCAGATCTGCCCGGTGGGCGCGCTCACGTCGGCGGCCTACCGCTTCCGCTCGCGCCCCTTCGACCTCATCTCCTCGCACTCCGTGTGCGAGCACTGCTCCGGCGGCTGTGCGACGCGCACCGACCACCGGCGCGGCAAGGTCATGCGGCGCCTGGCGGCACCGGACGCCGAGGTCAACGAGGAATGGATCTGCGACAAGGGCCGGTTCGGGTTCCGGTACGCGCAGCAGCGCGACCGTCTCGACACCCCCCTGGTGCGCAACGCCGAGGGCGTCCTGGAGCCCGCTTCCTGGCCGGAGGCCCTTCAGGCCGCCGCCCAGGGGCTGACGGCGGCCCGCGGCCGGGCCGGTGTCCTCACCGGCGGCCGGCTCACCGTCGAGGACGCCTACGCGTACAGCAAGTTCGCGCGCGTGGCCCTCGACACGAACGACATCGACTTCCGCGCGCGCGTGCACAGCTCCGAGGAGGCCGACTTCCTGGCCGCCCGGGTCGCCGGACGCGGCCGGGACCTCGACCGTACGGGCGTCACGTACACCTCTTTGGAGAAGGCGCCCGCCGTCCTGCTGGTGGGCCTGGAGTCGGAGGAGGAGGCACCCGGCGTCTTCCTGCGGCTGCGCAAGGCCTGGCGCGGGCACGGGCAGAAGACCTTCTCCCTCGCCACGCACGCCACCCGCGGCCTGGAGAAGGCGGGCGGCACACTGCTGCCGGCCGCGCCCGGCACCGAGACCGAGTGGCTGGACGCGCTCGCGAGCGGCGTCGGCCTGGAGAGCGACGGCACCAAGGCCGCCGAGGCGCTGCGCGCCGAGGGCGCCGTGATCGTCGTCGGCGAGCGGCTGGCCGCCGTGGCGGGCGCCCTGACCGCCGCCGTGCGGACCGCCGCCGCCACCGGCGCCCACCTGGTGTGGATCCCGCGGCGGGCCGGGGAACGCGGGGCGATCGAGGCCGGCGCGCTTCCTTCGCTGCTGCCGGGCGGACGCCCGGCCACCGACCCGCGCGCGCGGGAGGAGGTCGCGGCCGCGTGGGGCGTCTCCGAACTCCCGCACCGCCACGGCCGTGACACCGGGCAGATCGTGGAGGCCGCCGCCGGCGGCGAACTGCGGGCCCTGGTGGTCGCGGGCGTGGAGGTCGCCGACCTTCCCGACCCGGCACGCGCGCGTGAGGCCCTGTCCGAGGTGGGCTTCCTGGTGTCGCTCGAACTGCGGCCCAGCGAGGTCACCGAGCACGCGGACGTCGTCCTTCCGGTCGCCGCGGTCGCCGAGAAGCCCGGAAGCTTCCTCAACTGGGAGGGCCGGGTCCGCTCCTTCGAGGCCGCCCTCAAGCCCGACCAGATGACCCGGCGCCTCGCGCCCGCCGACGCGCGCGTCCTGCAGATGCTGGCCGACGCCATGGACGTCCACCTCGGGCTGCCGGACCTGCGCACCGCGCGCGGGGAGATCGACCGGCTCGGCGCCTGGGACGGGCCGCGAGCCGGTGAGCCCGAGGAGACCGGGGTGCAGATGCCCCGGCCGGCCGCGGGCGAGGCCGTACTGGCCGGACACCGGCTGCTGCTCGACCAGGGGCGTCTCCAGGAGGGCGACAGCGCGCTCGCCGGGACGCGGCACGCCGCACGCGCGCGCGTGTCGGCCGCCACCGCCGCCGAGGCCGGGGTCAAGGACGGCGACGTCATCGCCGTGACCGGTCCCGCCGGAGCGGTCAAACTCCCCCTGCAGATCACCGAGATGCCCGACCGCGTGGTCTGGCTCCCGCTGAACTCGACCGGAGGGGGCGTCGCCTCCGACACCGGGGCGCTGCCCGGCGCACTCGTCCGCATCGGCCCGGCGACGACCGTCGCCGAGGCCCCCAAGGAGGTGGAGGCATGACGCCGTACCTCGCCGCTGAAGACCTCTCGATGTTCGGCCACGACCCCTGGTGGCTGGTCGTCGTCAAGGCGGTGTTCTGCTTCGCCTTCCTGATGGTGACCGTGCTCTTCTCCATCGTGTGGGAGCGCAAGGTCGTCGCCTGGATGCAGCTGCGCATCGGCCCCAACCGGCACGGGCCCTGGGGCATGCTCCAGTCGCTCGCCGACGGTGTGAAGCTGATGCTCAAGGAAGACGTCGTCGTCAAGCGCGCGGACAAGGTGGTCTACGTCCTCGCGCCGATCGTCGCGGCCGTCCCGGCCTTCATGGCGATCGCGGTGATCCCCTTCGGGCCCGCGGACAACGAGGTCTCGATCTTCGGCCAGCGCACCACGATGCAGCTCACCGACCTCCCGATCGCGATGCTCTACATCCTCGCGGTGGCCTCGGTGGGCATCTACGGGATCGTGCTCGCCGGCTGGAGCTCCGGATCCACCTATCCGCTGCTGGGCGGTCTGCGCTCCTGCGCCCAGATGATCTCGTACGAGATCGCCATGGGCGCCGCGTTCGCCTCGGTGTTCCTCTACTCCGGTTCGATGTCGACCTCGACGATCGTCGAGCAGCAGCAGGACCGCTGGTACATCCTCCTGCTCCCGGTCTCGTTCCTGATCTACGTCGTGACGATGATCGGCGAGACCAACCGGGCCCCCTTCGACATGCCGGAGTCCGAGGGCGACCTGGTCGGCGGTTTCAACACCGAGTACTCGTCCATCAAGTTCGCGCTCTTCATGCTCGCCGAGTACGTGAACATGGTGACGGTCTCGGCCGTGTCCACGACGCTCTTCCTGGGCGGCTGGCGGGCGCCGTGGCCGATCAGCAGCTTCTGGGAGGGCGCCAACCACGGCTGGTGGCCGATGCTCTGGTTCGTGGTGAAGGTGCAGCTGCTGCTGTTCTTCTTCATCTGGCTGCGCGGCACGCTGCCGCGCGTCCGCTACGACCAGCTGATGAAGCTCGGCTGGAAGGTGCTCATCCCGGTCTCCGTGGTCTGGCTGATGCTCGTCGCGACGGTGCGGACGCTGCGCAACGAGCACTACGGATTCTCGGACATCGCGCTGTACGTCGGCGGAGGCGTCCTCGCCCTCCTGCTGCTGTCGTTCGTGGCGGACATCTTCCGCGACAAGCGGGCCGAGGAGAAGACGCCCGCCGAGCCCGCCGCCTTCGACCCGATGGCCGGCGGATTCCCCGTGCCCCCGCTGCCCGGCCAGGAGCTGCCGCCGGTGCCGCGGCGCCGCCCGCGCCGCGAGCGGGAGCTGATTGTCAGTGGCGGATCCGATACTGCGAGTGATGGACCAGTCACCGGATCTCGTGACGGAAAGGAGGGGTCCGATGGCTGAGGAGCCGAAGGAGACCAAGCCCGGTTTCCAGAACCCCGTCGCCGGCTTCGGCGTGACCTTCAAGGCCATGTTCAAGAAGCGGCTGACCGAGCAGTACCCGGAACAGCAGAAGACCACCGCACCGCGGTTCCACGGCCGGCACCAGCTCAACCGCCATCCGGACGGCCTGGAGAAGTGCGTCGGCTGTGAGCTGTGCGCCTGGGCCTGTCCCGCGGACGCCATCTATGTGGAGGGCGCGGACAACACCGAGGAGGAGCGCTACTCCCCGGGCGAGCGCTACGGCCGCGTCTACCAGATCAACTACGCCCGCTGCATCCTGTGCGGCCTGTGCATCGAGGCGTGCCCCACGCGCGCGCTGACGATGACGAACGAGTTCGAACTCGCGGACAGCAGCCGCGCCAACCTCATCTACACCAAGGAGCAGCTGCTCGCCGGACTCCAGGAAGGCATGGTCGACACACCGCACTCGATCTTCCCCGGCACGGACGAGCAGGACTACTACCGGGGTCTGGTGACCGAGGCGGCGCCCGGCACCGAGCGCCAGGTGGCCGTCTCCAAGGGCGAGTTGCACCCCTCGGCGAGCCCGTCGGGCACGTCTGCCGGAGAGGGGGCGGAGGCATGACCGCCAACCTGGCCGCGTACTCCACCTCCACCGGGGAGGCCTTCCAGTTCTGGGTCCTCGGCACCGTCGCGGTGATCGGCGCCCTGTGCACCGTCTTCATGAGGAAGGCCGTGCACAGCGCGTTGTGCCTCGCCGGGACCATGATCGTCCTGGCGGTGTTCTACCTCGCCAACGGCGCCTACTTCCTGGGTATCGTCCAGATCGTCGTCTACACCGGCGCGATCATGATGCTGTTCCTCTTCGTCGTCATGCTCGTCGGTGTCACCGCGGCGGACTCGCTGAAGGAGACCATCAAGGGGCAGCGCTGGCTGGCCCTGCTCTGCGGACTCGGCTTCGGCATCCTGCTGTTCGCCGGCATCGGCAACGCGTCCGTCCAGGACTTCGACGGCCTGGCGAAGGCGAACGCGAACGGCAACGTGGAGGGCCTCGCCGCCCTCATCTTCACGAAGTACGTCTTCGCCTTCGAGATCACCGGCGCCCTGCTCATCACGGCCACCATCGGCGCCATGGTGCTCACCCACCGCGAGCGCACCGAGCGGGCCCGGACCCAGCGCGAACTGTCCGAGCAGCGGGTGCGCGAGGGCAAGCACGTCCCGCCGCTGCCGGCGCCGGGTGTCTACGCCCGGCACAACGCGGTGGACATCGCGGGCCTGCTGCCCGACGGCACCCCGTCCGAGCTGACCGTCAGCAAGACGCTGCGCGACCGCGGGCAGATCCGTGACGTGTCGGCCGACGCGCTGAAGGACCTCAAGGCGCTGGAGCAGCGTGCCGAGGAGCGCCTGGAGCGCACGAAGCCGGAGGAGGCGTCCAAGTGAATCCGGTCAACTACCTCTACCTCGCCGCTCTGTTGTTCACGATCGGCGCCACCGGTGTCCTGATCAGACGGAACGCGATCGTGGTGTTCATGTGCATCGAGCTCATGCTCAACGCCTGCAACCTCGCCTTCGTCGTCTTCTCCCGGATGCACGGCAACCTCGACGGCCAGATCATCGCCTTCTTCACGATGGTCGTCGCCGCCGCGGAGGTCGTGGTCGGGCTAGCGATCATCGTGTCGCTGTTCCGTTCCCGCCACTCGGCCTCGGTCGACGACGCCAGCCTGATGAAGCTGTAAGGGGTCGCTGAATCGTGGAGAACCTGATTGCGCTGCTCATCGCGGCGCCTCTGCTCGGAGCGGCCGTACTGCTGTGCGGCGGACGGCGGCTGGACGCCGTCGGCCAGTGGATCGGAACCGTGCTCGCGGCCGCCTCCTTCGTGATCGCCGTCGTGCTCTTCGCCGACATGCTGGGGAAGAGCCCGGAGGACCGGACGTTCACCCAGCATCTGTACAGCTGGATCGCCGTCGGGAACTTCCGGGCGGACGTCGGCTTCCAGCTCGACCAGCTGTCGATGACGTTCGTCCTGCTGATCACCGGCGTCGGCTCGCTGATCCACGTGTACTCGATCGGGTACATGGAGCACGACGAGCGCCGCCGCCGCTTCTTCGGCTATCTGAACCTGTTCCTGGCGGCGATGCTGCTGCTCGTCCTCGCCGACAACTACCTCCTGCTGTACGTCGGCTGGGAGGGCGTCGGTCTCGCCTCGTACCTGCTGATCGGCTTCTGGCAGCACAAGCCCAGCGCCGCCACCGCCGCCAAGAAGGCCTTCCTGGTCAACCGCGTCGGCGACATGGGCCTGTCCATCGCCATCATGCTGATGTTCACGACCTTCGGGACCTTCGCCTTCGGGCCGCTGCTCGGCACCGAGGGGCACTCCGGGATCGCCGGGGACGCCACCGAGGGCAAGCTCACGGCCATCGCGCTAATGCTGCTGCTCGCCGCCTGCGGCAAGTCGGCCCAGGTGCCGCTGCAGTCCTGGCTCGGTGACGCGATGGAGGGCCCGACCCCGGTCTCGGCCCTCATCCACGCCGCCACCATGGTGACCGCGGGCGTGTACCTGATCGTGCGCTCGGCCGCCGTCTTCAACGCGGCACCGGACGCCCAGCTCGTCGTCACCGTCGTGGGCGGCGTCACGCTCCTGTTCGGTGCGATCGTCGGTTGCGCGAAGGACGACATCAAGAAGGCCCTCGCCGGTTCGACGATGTCGCAGATCGGCTACATGGTGCTGGCGGCCGGCCTCGGCCCCATCGGCTACGTCTTCGCGATCATGCACCTGGTGACGCACGGCTTCTTCAAGGCCGGGCTCTTCCTCGGCGCCGGTTCGGTCATGCACGGCATGAACGACGAGGTCGACATGAGGAAGTTCGGCGGCCTCAGGAAGTACATGCCGGTCACGTTCGTGACCTTCGGCCTCGGCTATCTCGCGATCATCGGCTTCCCGGGCCTGTCCGGCTTCTTCTCCAAGGACAAGATCATCGAGGCGGCCTTCGCCAAGGGCGGCACCGAGGGCTGGATCCTCGGCGGCGTGGCCCTGCTGGGCGCCGCGATCACCGCGTACTACATGACGCGCGTGATGATCATGACCTTCTTCGGGGAGAAGCGCTGGCAGCCGGACGCGGAGGGCCACGACCCGCACCCGCACGAGTCGCCGAGCTCCATGACGATCCCGATGATCGTGCTGGCCTTCGGGTCGGTGTTCGCGGGCGGCTTCTTCAGCATTGGCGACCGCTTCCTGCACTGGCTGGAGCCGGTCACCGGCCACTCGGAGGGCGACTCGCCCGTGAGCGCCCTCACGGTCACCGCGGCCACCATGGTCCTCCTGGTCGTCGGCGCCGGCATCGCCTACCTCCAGTACGGACGCAGCCCGGTCCCGGTCACCGCCCCGCGCGGCTCCCTGCTCACCCGCGCCGCCCGGCGCGACCTGTACCAGGACGACTTCAACCACGTCGTGCTGGTCCGCGGCGGTGAGCACCTCACCCGCTCCCTGGTGTACGTCGACCACACCCTGGTCGACGGAGTCGTCAACGGGACGGCGGCCTCGGTGGGCGGCCTCTCCGGACGGCTGCGCAAGCTGCAGAACGGCTATGCGCGCAGTTACGCGGTCTCGATGTTCGGCGGCGCGGCGATCCTCGTCGCCGCGACCCTGCTGATGAGGGCGGTCTGATACCGATGTCCTTTCCCCTCCTGACAGCGACGGCGGTGCTCCCGGCCCTCGGGGCGATCGCCACGGCCGCCGTGCCGGCCGCGCAGCGCGTCGCGGCCAAATGGCTGGCGCTGCTCGTCTCCCTCGGCACGCTGGCGCTCGCCGCGGTCACCCTGGTGCGTTTCGACCCCGACGGCGCCCGTTACCAGCTCACCGAATCCCACGCCTGGATCCCGGACTTCGGGGTGCGCTACCAACTGGGCGTGGACGGCATCGGGGTGGCGCTCGTCGCGCTCACCGCGCTGCTGATCCCGTTCGTGATCCTCGCGGGCTGGCACGACGCCGACCCGATGGAGACCGGAAGCAGGCGCTGGCGTCCGACCCAGGGCTTCTTCGCCCTGATCCTGGCCGTCGAGGCGATGGTGATCATCTCCTTCGAGGCCACCGACGTCTTCCTCTTCTACATCTTCTTCGAAGCCATGCTGATCCCGATGTACTTCCTCATCGGCGGCTTCGGGGACCGTGCCCACGAGCACGGCGACGAGGCGGCGGCGACGCAGCGCTCGTACGCCGCGGTGAAGTTCCTGCTCTACAACCTGGTCGGCGGCCTGATCATGCTGGCCGCCGTGATCGGCCTCTACGTGGTGGCCGGGAGCTTCTCGCTCCAGGAGATCGTCCACGCGCGGGCCGACGGCTCGCTGCACATGGCGACCAGCACCGAGCGGTGGCTGTTCCTCGGCTTCTTCTTCGCCTTCGCGGTGAAGGCGCCGCTGTGGCCGCTGCACACCTGGCTGCCCAACGCCATGGGCGAGGCCACCGCGCCGGTCGCCGTGCTGATCACCGCGGTCGTCGACAAGGTCGGCACCTTCGCGATGCTCCGCTTCTGCCTCCAGCTCTTCCCGGAGGCGAGCAAGTGGGCGACGCCCGCGATCCTCGTCCTGGCGCTGATCAGCATCGTCTACGGAGCACTGCTCGCGGTCGGACAGCGGGACATCAAGCGGCTGGTCGCGTACGCGTCGATCTCGCACTTCGGGTTCATCATCCTGGGCATCTTCGCGTTGACCACGCAGGGCCAGTCGGGCGCGACGCTCTACATGGTCAACCACGGGATCTCGACCGCCGCCCTGATGCTGGTGGCCGGCTTCCTGATCTCGCGGCGCGGCTCGCGTCTGATCGCCGACTACGGAGGGGTGCAGAAGGTCGCCCCGGTGCTCGCGGGCACCTTCCTGATCGGTGGCCTCGCGACGCTGTCGCTCCCGGGGCTCGCGCCCTTCGTGAGTGAATTCCTGGTCCTGGTCGGCACGTTCACGCGCTATCCGGTGGCCGGCATCATCGCCACCTTCGGCATCGTCCTCGCCGCGCTCTACACCCTCGTCCTCTACCAGCGGACGATGACGGGCCCGGTCAAGGCCGAGGTGGCCGAGATGCCGGACCTCAGGGTGCGCGAGCTCCTGGTGGTCGCCCCGCTGATCGCCCTGCTGATCTTCCTGGGCGTCTACCCGAAGCCGATCACCGACATCGTCAACCCGGCGGTCAAGCAGACCATGTCAGACGTCCAGAAGACGGACCCCCAGCCCGAGGTGGAGGCGGCCAAGTGAGCGCATCAGCCGTCCACAGCCTGTGGACAACAGCGGCAACCGCGGCCGAGCCGATCTCCAAGATCGACGCACCGAAGATCGAGTACGCGCAGTTGTCGCCCACTCTGATCGTCATCGGCGCGGCGGTCGTCGGGGTCCTGGTCGAGGCCTTCGTGCCGCGCAAGTCCCGTTACTACGCGCAGGTGTTCGTCGCCGTCGTCGCACTGACCGCGGCCTTCTCCGCGGTCGTCGCCCTCGCGGCGAGCGGATACGGCACCACGAAGGCGCACATCGCGGCGATGGGCGCGATCGCGGTCGACGGACCGGCCCTGTTCCTCCAGGGCACGATCCTGCTCGCCGGAATCCTCGGCGTCTTCACCTTCGCCGAGCGGCGCCTGGACCCCGAGGCACACGGAAACCGGGTCGACGCGTTCGCCGCGCAGGCCTCGTCGGTGCCCGGCAGCGACAGCGAGAAGGCCGCGGTGAAGGCCGGATTCACCACCACCGAGGTGTTCCCGCTGCTGCTCTTCGCCATCAGCGGCATGCTGGTCTTCCCCTCGGCCAATGACCTGCTGACCCTGTTCGTCGCGCTGGAGGTCTTCTCCCTGCCGCTGTACCTCCTGTGCGCCGTGGCCCGCCGCAAGCGGCTCATGTCGCAGGAGGCGGCGGTCAAGTACTTCCTCCTCGGCGCCTTCGCCTCCGCGTTCACGCTCTTCGGCATCGCCCTGCTGTACGGCTACGCGGGCTCGGTGTCGTACGCGACGATCGCGCACGTCGTCGACGGCACGGTCACGAACGTCGACCCGGCCCTCGCCGGCACCATGGGCAACGACGTGCTGCTGCTCATGGGCATGGCCCTGGTCGTCATGGGCCTGCTCTTCAAGGTCGGCGCGGTGCCCTTCCACATGTGGACGCCCGACGTCTACCAGGGCGCGCCGACCCCGGTCACCGGCTTCATGGCGGCGGCGACCAAGGTGGCGGCGTTCGGCGCGCTGCTGCGCCTGCTGTACGTCGTCCTGCCGGGTATGCGCTGGGACTGGCGGCCGGTCATGTGGGCCGTGGCGATCGTCACCATGCTGGGCGGCGCGATCGTCGCGATCACCCAGACCGACATCAAGCGGCTCCTGGCGTACTCGTCGATCGCCCACGCCGGATTCATCCTCGCGGGCGTCATCGCGACCTCGCCGGACGGCGTCTCGTCGGTCCTCTTCTACCTCGGCGCGTACTCCTTCGTCACGATCGGTGCCTTCGCCGTCGTCACGCTCGTACGGGACGCGGGCGGAGAGGCCACGCACCTGTCCAAGTGGGCGGGGCTCGGACGCAGGTCCCCGCTGGTGGCCGCGGTGTTCGCGGTCTTCCTGCTGGCCTTCGCCGGCATCCCGCTCACCTCGGGATTCGCCGGAAAGTTCGCCGTGTTCAGGGCGGCGGCCGAGGGCGGCGCGGGCGTGCTGGTCGTGATCGGTGTGATCTCCTCGGCGATCGCGGCGTTCTTCTACATCCGCGTGATCGTGCTGATGTTCTTCAGCGAGCCGAAGCCCGACGGGCCGACGGTCGCCGTGCCGTCGCCGCTGACGATGACGGCGATCGCGGCGGGCGTGGCGGTCACGCTGGTGCTCGGTGTGGCACCGCAGTACTTCCTGAACCTGGCGAGCCAGGCCGGGGTCTTCGTGCGCTGAGCAGAGCCCCGCGCGGTCTCGGGCCCCGCCCCCTTCGGGGGAGCGGGGCCCGAGCCGTTCTCAGCGGGCGGCGCGAGCCTTGCCCGTGGACCCGGTGTGCGCGGCGGACGACGGGCCGGTGTGCGCCGTCGACGACGCGCCGGTGTGGGCCGGAGCGGCCGGGCACTTCACCCTGGGGTTCCAGCGGTCGAACAGCCCGTTGGGGTTCTGCTTCCAGAGCCAGACGTGCAGGTCGTAGTGGATCGGCATGCCCGGGTAGTGACCCGGCATCGGACCGTCGAACTTCTGGCCGCCGAACATCGACGGCCGGTCCTTGCTGGTCTTCAGGTTCTGGTCGGAGTCCAGCACGATCCACTCGACCCCGGCCAGCCGGCGCCTTCCGTCCTTGCCGTCCTCGAAGAGGAGGGCCGCGGGCTTCGCCGGATCGAGCGAGCCGTAGCGGGACTCGTTGAAGTAGTGGTAGCCCATGCTGCCGTGCCCCGCGGGGTCCGAGGAGCACTGGTGGGGGACGTATCCGTCGGCGAGGGCGACCTTCTCGTCGCGGTACTTGACGCTGGCCAGGTACGCCTTGACCAGATCCCGCATGGCCTTCGGATCGGCCGGGCGGTCCGCGGCAGGGGCGGGACCCGCGGCCAGGGCGAGCGACGCGGCGGTGGCCACGAGGGTGACGGCGGTCCTGAGGGGACGCTGGGGCATGCGAGGACTCCTAGAGACACGAGAGAGGCGTACGGACTGCACGGGTCCGTCGGCTGCGGGCCCCCTCCTCCCGCCCGAGCAGCATGGCCCTCGGCGCCGAAACGCCGCCATACGAGCGGGGCCAACGGGTTGAACCCGGCCGGGGCGCGCCGTGCAGGGGAGTGAGCCGGGGCGGGCGCCGGTACGTAGGGAAGCCGGTCCCTCGCAGCCTGTGGACAACTCTCGGACTGTCGGCGCGGACCCCTATCGTGGACGCAGTGGTCGAGGGGCGACGTACGGGGGACAGGACGATGGGCGGGACGGGTGTGATGACCGGAGCGGACGTGACGGAGAAGCTGGGTGGGAGCGAGGCACTGGCCACCCTCCACCGGGTCTTCGGGTACGACGCCTTCCGCGGCGAGCAGGAAGCGATCATCGAGCACGTGGTGGCGGGCGGTGACGCCGTCGTCCTGATGCCGACCGGTGGCGGAAAGTCCCTCTGCTACCAGATCCCTTCCCTGGTCAGACCGGGCACGGGCGTCGTGATCTCCCCGCTCATCGCGCTCATGCAGGACCAGGTGGACGCGCTGCGGGCACTGGGCGTGCGCGCCGGGTTCATGAACTCCACGCAAGACTTCGACGAGCGGCGCGTGGTCGAGGCGGAGTTCCTGACCGGAGAGCTCGACCTGCTCTACCTGGCCCCCGAGCGGCTGCGTCTCGACAGCACGCTGGACCTGCTGTCCCGCGGGAAGATCTCCGTCTTCGCGATCGACGAGGCCCACTGCGTGGCCCAGTGGGGCCACGACTTCCGTCCCGACTACCTGGCGCTCTCGCTGCTCGGCGAACGCTGGCCGGACGTCCCGCGCATCGCGCTGACGGCCACGGCCACGCGCGCGACGCACAGGGAGATCACCCAGCGCCTGGGCATGCCCGCGGCCCGCCACTTCGAGGCGAGCTTCGACCGGCCCAACATCCAGTACCGGATCGTCCCCAAGGCCGACCCGAAGAAGCAGCTGCTGTCCTTCCTGCGCGAGGAACACGCGGGCGACGCGGGCATCGTGTACTGCCTCTCGCGCAACTCCGTCGAGAAGACCGCCGAGTTCCTCTCCCGCAACGGCATCGAGGCGGTGCCGTACCACGCGGGCCTGGAGCCGGGCACCCGTGCCGCGCACCAGTCCCGCTTCCTGCGGGAGGAAGGCCTCGTGGTGGTCGCCACGATCGCCTTCGGCATGGGCATCGACAAGCCGGACGTCCGGTTCGTCGCCCACCTCGACCTGCCGAAGTCGGTCGAGGGCTACTACCAGGAGACGGGGCGCGCCGGCCGTGACGGACTTCCCTCCACGGCCTGGATGGCCTACGGCCTTCAGGACGTGGTCCAGCAGCGCAAGCTGATCCAGGGCTCGGAGGGCGACGAGGCGTTCAGACGCCGGGCCGCCTCCCATCTGGACTCGATGCTCGCCCTGTGCGAGACGGCACAGTGCCGGCGCTCACAGCTCCTGGCCTACTTCGGCCAGGACCCCGACACCCCGGCCTGCGGCAACTGCGACACCTGCCTGACGCCCCCGGAGACCTGGGACGGCACGGTCGCGGCGCAGAAGCTGCTGTCCACGGTGGTGCGCCTCCAGCGCGAGCGGGGACAGAAGTTCGGCGCGGGCCAGATCGTCGACATCCTGCTGGGGCGCAAGACCGCCAAGGTGATCCAGTTCGACCATGACCAGCTGTCCGTCTTCGGCATCGGCGAGGAGCTGGCGGAGTCCGAATGGCGCAGTGTCGTACGGCAGTTGCTGGCCCAGGGGCTGATCGCGGTCGAGGGCGAGTACGGCACGCTGGTGCTGACCGAGGCGAGCGGCACCGTGCTGCGGCGCGAGCGCGACGTGCCGCTGCGCAAGGAGCCGCCGAAGCCGACCGCGTCCCGGTCGTCGGCGTCCAAGGGTGAGCGCAAGACCAAGGCGGCGGCGGCCGAGCTGCCCGCCGAGCTCGTTCCCGCGTTCGAGGCGCTGCGCGCCTGGCGCGGCGAGCGGGCACGGGAGCAGGGGGTCCCGGCGTACGTCATCTTCCACGACGCCACGCTGCGGGAGATCGCCACGGTGTGGCCCACCTCCGTGAAGGACCTGGGCGGCATCAGCGGAGTGGGCGAGAAGAAGCTGGCCACGTACGGAGAGGGCGTCATCGGGGTGCTCGCCTCGCTGGGCGGCGGCACGTCCGAGGAGCCGCCCACCGGCGGCGGATCCGGGGCCGCACCGGTTCCGGCGGCCGCCGCGGGACCGGACCCGGACTGGCCCGAGCTGGACCAGGAGCCGGAGCCCGAGGACTGGATGTAGCGGGAGCCGTCGCGGGGCACGGTGGCCAGGGCCCTGGCCACCGTGACACGGACCGTCCCGTACCCCGCTGAAGAGGGCTACGGGGTGACGGCCGGGGTGATGCGGCCCCGGACCTCGCCGAGGCCCACCCGGGTGCCGCCCGGGCCGGGAGCCCAGGCCGTCAGGGTGACCTCGTCGCCGTCCTCGAGGAACGTGCGCTTGCCGTCGGGGAGTTCGAGGGCGTCGCGTCCGTTCCAGGTGAGTTCGAGCAGGGAGCCGCGCTCGCCCTCGGAGGCGCCGCTGACGGTCCCGGAGCCGTAGAGGTCGCCGGTGCGCAGGGAGGCGCCGTTGACCGTCATGTGGGCCAGCTGCTGGGCGGCCGTCCAGTACATGGTGGAGAAGGGGGGCTCGGAGACGACGTGGCCGTTGATGGCCACGGAGATCCGGAGGTCGTAGCCGCCCGGTTCCTCGGAGGCGTCTTCGAGATAGGGGAGAAGGGGGTGCGTACGGACGGGCGGGGCCACGAGGGCGTCGTCCAGGGCGTCGAGCGGGGTGATCCACGCCGACACGGACGTGGCGAAGGACTTGCCGAGGAAGGGACCGAGCGGGACGTACTCCCAGGCCTGGATGTCGCGCGCCGACCAGTCGTTGAGCAGGCAGAGGCCGAAGACGTGGTCGCGGTAGTCACCGAGGGGCACCGGTCGGCCATGTTCCGAGGGGGTGCCGACCACGAAGCCGACCTCCGCCTCGATGTCCAGGCGGATCGAGGGACCGAAGACCGGGGCGGCGTCGGCGGGTGCCTTGCGCTGGCCCGACGGGCGCACGACATCGGTGCCGGAGACCACGACCGTGCCGGAGCGGCCGTGATAGCCGATCGGCAGGTGCTTCCAGTTGGGCGTGAGGGAATCGGCGGCGTCGGGGCGGAAGATCTGGCCGACGTTCCGGGCGTGGTTCTCGGAGGCGTAGAAGTCGACATAGTCCGCGACGGTGAACGGGAGGTGCAGCGTCACGTCGGAGAGCGGGTGGAAATGGGGGGCGAGGGTCTCCCGGTGGGCGGGGACGGTCACCCAGGCCGTCAGCGCGCGCCGGACGTCCGACCATGCGGTGCGGCCGGCCGCGAGCAGCGGGTCGAGGGTCGGCTGGGCGAGCAGCCCGGCGTAGGGGGAGCCGAGCGCGTGGGCGGCGGCGCCCGCGTCGAGCACATGGTCGCCGAGCCGTACGCCGACGCGTCGCTCGGGGGCGCCGGCCGGGTCGGTCAGGGAGAACACGCCGTACGGCAGGTTGTGCGGGCCGAAGGGATCGCCCTCGGGGACATCGAAGGGGGGCATCGGTTGGTGCCTCGCTTTCGGATTCGTACTCGCCATGTGGTGCATGTGTTCCACGCGTTTTATGTGGTCGGGGCCCACGTTACGGGGGAGTGCCCCTGCCGTGGCAGAGCCTAAAGGGTTTGCGATGTCCGTATTGTCCTTGTCGGGTTCGGTAATTCCGGCTTGGTGTCGTTCGGGGGTGGCGGGAGGGCGAGGGGGAAGGGGGAGGGCCCCGGGAGGGGCCTCAAGGGCAGGTTCTCCGGAGGCGGGAGCTTCCGGGTGTGCGCCGGTCGACGCCGGCCGGGACCTTTCAGGCCGCCTCGCGTGCACGGCCGTGCCTTTGGCCGTTTCCTCGATCGTGCTCCCGGTCACGCCGTCGGATCGGCAGGTCGTGTCCGGACTTCCCTCTATCGCGCCGGAGTTGGAGCTGGCGGGCTCAATGGCGCTGTCCCGTACCGCACTTGTCGAGGCTTGCCGATGATGACTGCCCCGACCTGCGTCCGTGCCCAGGTGGCTCGTCGGCGAGTTGCCTTTGTTCCAGGGGGCGTTGGGGTGTTGTGGTCGGTCGTGTGCGGGAAAGTCGGTGTGGGCGGAAGCGGAGCCTGGGTGATCCAAAGCGGTCGCAACGCGCTTACCACCGTGCGGTGAACGGCGTTGCTGACGGGATACCGGACGTCGTCCGGTTCAGGCCGGGCCGATGGGTCGTTCGATCCGTATTCTTCGGATCATGGCCGCTCCGACTGCATATTCACTCATCGCCACTGACCTGGACGGAACGCTGCTGCGCGGCGACGACACGCTCTCCGACCGGACACGCGCCGCGTTGGCGAAGGTGACCGGGGCGGGCGTCCGGCATCTCGTGGTCACGGGCCGCCCCGCACCGCGCGTGCGACCGCTTCTCGACGAACTCGGCGGTGAGGGGCTGGCGGTGTGCGGGCAGGGGGCGCAGCTGTACGACGCCGGCGCGGACCGGATGCTGTGGTCGGTGACCCTGGACAGGGAACTGGCGGAGACGGCGCTCGGCAAGATCGAGGCGGAGGTCGGGCTGCTGTACGCGGCGGTCGACCAGGACGGCGTGGACGGGCTCACGCTCATCGAGCCGGGGTACGTGATGCCGCATCCCACGCTGCCGGCGGTGCGGGTGCCGCGCCGGGACGACCTCTGGGCGGAGCCGATCAGCAAGGTGTTGCTCCGCCACCCGTCCATGTCCGACGACGAGTTGGCGGCAACGGCGCGGGGGGTGGTCGGTTCGCTGGCGACGGTCACCATGTCCGGGCCCGGCACCGTCGAACTCCAGCCATGCGGGGTGACCAAGGCGACGGGCCTCGCTCTCGCCGCGGCGCACCTCGGGCTCACCCCCTGCGCGACGCTCGCCTTCGGTGACATGCCCAACGACATCCCGATGTTCGACTGGGCCGCCCGGGGCGTGGCCATGGCCAACGCCCACCCGGAGCTGAAGGCGGTGGCCGACGAGGTCACCCTGTCGAACGAGGACGACGGCATCGCGGTGGTCCTGGAGCGCGTCTTCGACTTCTAGCCACGTCGACGCACCCGCCGACGCACCCGCCGACGCACCCGCCGACGGGCCCGGAGGGCGCCGTCGGCGGGTGAGGGGGGAAGTCGGGGGTGCGGGGTGCGATCAGTAGGCGCCGTTGACGTTGTCGATGGAGCCGTACTTGTCGGCCGCGTAGTTGCAGGCGGCGGTGATGTTCGCGACCGGGTCGTAGATGTTCGTCGACGTGCCGGCGACGTGGTACGCCTGGAACGTGGGGTCGATCACCTGGAGCAGGCCCTTGGAGGGGATGCCCGCGGCGGCGTTGGAGTCCCAGTTGTTGATGGCGTTGGGGTTGCCGGAGGACTCGCGCATCACGTTGCGGTGGATGCCGTCGTAGCTGCCCGGGATGCCGGCCTTGGCCATGACGTCGAGGGATTCCTTGATCCAGCCGTCGAGGTTGTTGGCGTACGACTTGGCGACGGCCTGGGTGGCGGTGGTCGCCTTGGACTTGGCGACGGCGGGGGCCGCGTTCGCCGCGGTGCGGACGGTCGTCGACTTCAGCGTCTTCGTGCCCACGGTCAGCTTCAGGCCCGGACGGAGCGCGGCGGGGTTGTCGCCGATGACGGCGCGGTTCGCCGCGTACAGCTTCTTCCAGCCGCCGCTCTTGGGGTACTTCTTCGCGATCTTGGAGAGGGTGTCGCCCTTGACCACCTTGTAGGTGACGAGCTGCACGTTGGGCACCACCGCGGTGTGGGCGGTCTTCGTGACCTGGGGGGCCTGCGCCGGGGTGGCGGCGCTGGCGCCGGTCGCGCTCACGAGCGGGAGGGCGAGGGCGAGACCGCCCGTTCCGGCGGCGATCAGGCCACGGGTGATGACGTTGGACTTCATGTGACGGTGCTTGCCGCGTGCGGGCATGACGAATTTCCTCTCCGACGCCTGCGAGGTGAGCTGTCGGGTTCGGGCGGGAGATGCCCGGCCGCGCTGTGGGCGCGGCTTCACCCCTAGCCGTCCGGTGTGTCCGGATCGGCGGCTTACCTGTGGTTCCCCCGCTCCTGCCGTGCGTGGGTCGATGGGTTACCGGGCGGCGGCAGGATTCGGCGATCCGCCCGGGGTCGACCAGAACGTATGCGAGAGCACATGTCCGAAACAAGACGAGATTTGACTGCGAAGATCGCTTTCGCCTGGTTAATGAGGGGGTAAAAAGTCCGATTGTGCCGGAATTGAATCCTCAACTTGCCTTTGGTGAAGGGGTTCGTCGAGTGAGGGTGCGTGTCGACGGCCCGGTTCGCCGGTGACCCAATTCACGAGACCAAAGAGCACCAAGGTGGCATGAAGGGTAATTCGGGCATTGTGCTTGCGATGGCGGCGGCCATAGGGCCTCCGGAAGACGCCGAGCGGCCCTTCGTGCGGCGGGAATTGTGGCGCGGGACACGTCGGTGGGCGCGGCCCGGTGATCCGCTCTCCGGCCGCCGGGCCGCGCCGGTGTCCGGCAGGTTCTCCCGTCCCGGACGTCGCGCGGGACCGGTCCGGACGTGAGCCGATTCGGAGGGGGAGCGAAGTGAAGTGCGGCCCGCGTCAACGGTGTTCGGTGTACGCGCGTTGTATTGGCGCGGGACCGGGGCGTGCGGGGGTCGCGGGAAGTGAACTCCCTTGCCGGTAAGCCCTGTCGGCCTACCGTGCGCCGCGGGTGACGTCGGGGCCGTTCCGGCGTGGGTGTTCCGCGGTGGATCCGGACGGGATGGCCGGGGCCGACCGGGTCGAGCGGGCGCGGGCGGGCAGTGGGTCCGGCGTGCCGATCACGTATGCCTTCCCGACCTTTCCCAGCCCTCCGTCTCTTTCCGGCCCTTCTGTGGCTCCCCCTGCGCGTTCGGGACCGCCGAGGCGCACACGGGTGCCACCGCGACCGGAGCCGCTTCCCCTTCCAGTGCCAGGCGCCTCCGGCCGCTTCCGCCGCTCCGGCGGTGGGTTCCGTACAGGTGCGACACCGTGTCGCGGCGCGGACCGTGCCGATCGCCGACCGTGAGCCGGAAGGCCGACCGGAAAGCCGACCGGAAAGTCGGCCGGACGGCCGATCGGAAGGCCGATCGGGGGACCGCCTCCCCGCCGTCCGGCCCGGTCCCGGGTGTCCGCTCCCCTCGACGCTTCCTCCGCTCCTCCGCTCCTCCGCTCCTCCGCGTCGCCGTGCCCGGGTGGTGTCGTCGCTCACGCGGGGCCGTCCAGCCGGTCGGGTGGTGAGGGAGGTGCTCCACGAGGGGGCGGGTGCGGGCTCCTCGGCCGGGCCCGCCGGGTCCGGGCATACGGAAGGGTGCCGTCCGGGAGGGGGACAGGGGTGCCCTTATGAGTGGTCTCGTGAGGGAAGGACGTACGGATGTGCATGAACGTCATCTCTATGGATGGAAGACGCGGTGCGGCGCGGCCGGGCGGCGGGGGGCGCCGCGCTCCGGTCGGGCACGGGGCGGGTGCTGCTGCCGGACATGGCCGGTCGCCCCTTCCGGGCGCCTCCCCGCATGCCATGGCGAGTCGCTTCATCCAGCCCGATCATGTACATACGGTTGGTGACCGGGTGGTGTCCGCGAGGCGGGGTACCCGCCGTTGGGGCACGCAGGTGCTTCCCGTGTGCCTTCCGGGTGTACTCCCGCATACCTCCTGGCGGAGCGAAGTCGGCCGGGGGACGGTGGGCGCTCGCGGTGATCGAAACGTGACCGGATACGCTGACTTGAGTGATGGCAGCGACACATCGACAAACCGTGTCATCGACCGAATGATCGACCGAGTTCGCCATGTGATCGTCAGCAGACAGGAGAACCTCTCGTGACCGTCGTCGGGCCGTTCGGACTGAGCGTGCGGGACCAGGCTCTCGAAGCCGATGTCCAGGCCGGATTGGCGGCTGTCGAGGAGGGTTTGCTCGAAGCCACCAAGAGCGAGGTCCCCTTCATCACGGAAGCTGCCCAGCACCTCGTGCGGGCCGGCGGGAAGCGGTTCAGGCCGCTGCTCGTGATGCTCGCCGCACAGTTCGGCGACCCCTACGCGCCGGGTGTCGTGCCCTCGGCCGTGGTCGTCGAGCTGACCCATCTCGCCACGCTGTACCACGACGACGTGATGGACGAGGCCGAGGTCCGGCGCGGGGTGGCCAGCGCCAACGCCCGCTGGGGCAACTCGCTGGCCGTCCTCACCGGCGACTTCCTCTTCGCCCGCGCCTCGTACATCCTGGCCGACCTCGGACCCGAGGCCGTCCGGATCCAGGCCGAGGCGTTCGAGCGGCTGGTGACCGGGCAGATCCTGGAGACCGCGGGGCCGCGCGACGGCCGCGATCCGGTCGACCACTACCTCGACGTGCTCGGCGGCAAGACCGGGTCGCTGGTCGCGGTCGCGTGCCGGTTCGGCGCGATGATGTCGGGCGCCGACGAGACGGTCGTGGACGTGCTGACCCAGTACGGGGAGCGGCTGGGCGTCGCCTTCCAGCTCGCGGACGACGTCCTCGACATCGCGTCCGACTCGCACGAGTCCGGCAAGACGCCGGGCACGGACCTGCGCGAGGGCATCGCCACGCTGCCGGTGCTGCGGCTGCGCGAGCGCGCGGAGCGGCTGGGGCTCGCCGAGGACATCGCGCTGTGCGAGCTGCTGGAATCCGACCTGACGGACGACGCGCGGCACGCGGAGGCGCTGGCCCGGCTGCGGGAGCACCCCGCCCTGGAGCAGGCGCGCCGGGACACCGTGCGCTACGCCGAGGAGGCGCGCGCCGCGCTGGCCCCGCTGCGCGAGTGCGACGCGAAGGCCGCGCTGGTCGAGCTGGTGGACGCCGTGGTGCACCGGGCGGGCTGAGACGCCCCCGCGTGGATCACGGTTCACGGACCGGCTGAGACGCCTCCCGCGCGCCGGTCACCGGGCCGACCTGGTCCGTTCCCGTGCCTCCGACCGGTCGATTCCGTCCCCGGGCTGACCTGGTCTGTCCCCGTGCCTCCGACCGGTCGATTCCGTCCCCGGGCCGACCTGGTCCGTTCCCGTTCCCCCGAGCCGATCGGGACCGTCCCCGTGTCACCGGGTCGGCCGAGTCCGCCCCTCCCGGGACCACCGGTACGGACCGGACCGGCCCCGTGCGTGCCGGGTGCCGGGTGCCGTCGGGCTCGGCTCCGTGATCGCCCGGGTGCGGTGGGCGGCCGTCAGTACCCTCCGCCGCCTCCCGTGCCGGTGGTGGCCGGGGCCGGTGCCGACGACGTCGAGACGGGTGTGGTGATCTTCGCTCCGGTGGGCGTGACGGCCCACCACGTTCCGTCCACTCCCTGGCCGTACGGCTCCTTCGGCTCGTCGTCCTTGGCGTACCGGTAGAGGGGCCAGCCGGCGAGGGTGATCTGGGTGCTGCCGTCGTTGCGCTTGACCGTGGAGACCATGCTCTTGTCGATGCCCTTCGTGGTCACTGAGCCCTGGCCCGTGGTCGTGGCCGCGGGCCAGAGCGCGGCGCAGGTGCTGTAACAGGTGACCTTGGTCGGGTTCGCCGAGTCCGCGTCGAAGCGGTACAGGACGTACCCCTTGCCGTCGGTCACGACCGTGCCCAGTTTCGCGATGTGGGCGGTGGTCAGCATCGACGTCGCCGATCCCGTGGTGGCTTTCTGCGTCGAGCCGCTGTTCTGCGGGGTGCTGGTTTTGCTGCTGCTGCCGCTTCCGCCACCTCCCCCTCCGCATCCGGCGAGCGTGAGAGCCAGGATGGCGGCGCCCATGGCGGCGTATCCCGTGACGTGCCTGATGGCGATCATGGCGGTTCCTCGATCCTTTGGTCCTCTGGTCCTTCGGTCCTTTGATCCCTGGAGTGCCGGACGATCCGATCGCTGCCACCCGTAAGTACGGATTCGAGCCGTTTTCTACTCGAATGGCCGTCGTATTCGAAGGTTTCGATCGACGAAGAGTGATGTGACCGGTGCCACAAGATTGCGATGAGTGCCGGATCGGATCGTTTCCGTAATCACGCACGGAAGCTGACGCAAGGTACGTCGGCCGATGTACGGGGAGGAACCGGAATCATGGGATCGAACACCACGTTCAGGACGCGTCGCGCCGGCGCGGTCCTGGCCGGTGCCGCGATGGCCGCCGCGGTGGGAGTCGCCGCCGCCGTCGTCCCGGCGACCGCCGCCGGCCACGGCACTCCCGGCGGGAGCGAGGGACGGACCGTCGTCACGAGTCACGCGGTCATGGGAGGCAGCGGCGGCACCGTCCTCGCCGCGAGCCTGCGCGGTGCCGCCGAAGTGCCCGTCCCGGGCGGCCCCGCCGTCGGTGACCCGGACGGCACGGCGCTGGAGTTCATCAAGGTCGAGGGCGACAGGGTGTCCGTCGCCGTTACCTGGCGCGGTACCGGGAGGCCCACGCTGCTCCACATCCATCAGGGAGCCAAGGGCGCCGACGGCGACGTGAGGATCGACTTCAGCGGGCTGCTCGACCGGATCAAGGGCCACAGTGTCGTCGGGACCGTCGAGGTGGAGGACACGGGCCTGCTCGACGAACTGAAGACCGACCCCGGTTCCTTCTACGCCAACCTCCACACCACGAAGTTCCCTGGTGGAGCCGTCCGCGGACAGCTCCACAAGGTGACGGGCGCCTTCGACTTCCGCAACGCCCTGCACAACTTCCAGGCGTCCGTGGTCGAGGGCGAGCAGATCTACGAGTGCAAGGCGGCCGGGTCGGGCGGCTACGCCTTCGCCCAGCGCGATGTGGCCGCACGGCTCGGCGGTCATATCGCTCACTCGTTCGTGAAGCCCAACTCCGGTACCCCGCAGTGGATCGCGCCCGACCGCAGCGCCGTCACCGGGGCGCTGATCGCGAAGACCCCTAACGGCGCGGCGAACATCCCCGAGCTCGACCTCGGGGCCACGCAGTCCGGCCGGGGGCGCGGCCTGCTGGCCGGCACGCAGGAGATCCTGCGCCTGAACACCGTGGGCGGCGTCGCCCCGGGCGGCTCCTGCACGCCGGGCACGGTCGTGGGCGTCCCCTACCGCGCGGACTACGTGTTCGTGCAGCGCTGAGCCGGTCCGCCGGTCCGCCGCGGATCCGGTCACGGCGGTGTCTCCCCCGCGAGCGACCCCTACGGGTCCGGTGGAGGCACCGCCCTCTCACGTCATACCGCAGGACTACGCGGAGTTGAGCCCGGGGGTTGACGCTTTCATCCGGCGTATTTGGTCAGATGGAGAACACCACTCCTCACCGGACCGGGTGAGAATGGCGGCTTGGGAGTGGAACACGGAACGAGGGCAGGGCCGCCGCCGACGACGGAGGTAAGGCACACATGGCACCGTACGAAACCGACGACAGCGCGAGGGCCGCGGAGGCCGACGACAGGCTCGCCGGGCGACGCAAGGCCGCGCGGTACGTCGTTCCGGTCGCGGTGGTGGGGGTGGCGGCGGCGACGATCGGACTCGTCCCGGCGCTCGCCGACTCCGGGGACCCCGACCTGCCGAAGATCAGCGCGCAGCAACTCATCCAGAAGATCGCCGAGTCGGACGTCCAGCAGCTGTCCGGCACGGTCAAGATCAGCACCGATCTGGGGCTGCCCGACCTGGGCGGTCTGGAGAGCGGCCTGCTGTCCGGCGCGGCCGAGGGGCACGGCGGTTCCTCCGCCGACCCGCAGTCCAAGCTGCTCGAACTGGCCTCGGGCACGCACACGCTCCGCGTCGCGGCCGACGGTCCGGACAGGGGCAAGGTCTCCCTCCTGGACAACGCCGCCGAGTACAGCGTCATCCACAACGGCAAGGACGTGTGGGGGTACGACAGCAAGTCGAACGAGGTCTTCCACTCGACGTCACCCGAGTCCGGGCACGCCGGCGAGGGTGCCGAGGGCAAGGCGCCGCGGGACGTCCCGGCCACCCCCAAGGACTTCGCCGACGAGGCTCTCAAGTCCGTGGACGACACGACCTCCGTGACGGTCGACGGCACCGCGCACGTCGCGGGCCGCGACGCCTACAAGCTGGTCATCAAGCCCCGGCAGTCCGGCACCACGGTCGGCGCCATCAGCATCGCGGTGGACGCGAAGACCGGTCTGCCGCTGAAGTTCACGCTGACCCCGGCGAGCGGGGGCGCGGCCGTCGTGGACGCGGGCTTCACCCAGGTCGACTTCTCCCGGCCGGCCGCGTCGACGTTCGCCTTCACCCCGCCGAAGGGCGCGAAGGTCACCGAGGGCGACGACCTGAAGGACGCGAAGGGCGGCGAGCCGAAGGACACGAAGGACGACGGTCCGAAGCGCCTGGAGAAGGAATGGCGGAAGGGCCACGAGGGGACGGCCGACGCCCCCGGCGGTCCGAAGACCATCGGCGAGGGCTGGAACTCGATCATCGTGCTCGAGACCGGCGGCAAGGGCGTGCCGACGGGCGCGTCCGGTTCGACCGGCAACAGCGACGTCGACGGGTTCCTGAACTCCCTCGGCGACCACGTCACCGGTAAGTTCGGCTCGGGCACGGTCTTCTCGACCCGCCTGGTCAACGCGCTGATCACGGACGACGGCAAGGTGTACGCCGGTGCCGTCACCAAGGCCGCGCTGGTGAAGGCGGCGAACGCGGCCCAGTAGGTCCAGTCAGGCGAACCGAACCGAGGGAGCCCATGGAGGAGCTGTCCGCCGACGAGCCCGGTCCGGCGCGGGCCACGGGCGCCGCCGTCCCCGCAGGGCGGACGGGGAGCGCCCGTCCGGAGCCGGAGCCGGACCGGGAGCCGGGAGGCGCCGACGCCGTGCCCGCCGAGGACGCGGTGATCGCCACCCGCGCGCTGAGCAAGCGGTACCGCGGCGGACAGCTCGCCGTCGACGGCCTGGACCTCACCGTCCCGGCGGGCAGCGTCTTCGGCTTCCTCGGACCCAACGGCTCGGGCAAGACCACCACCATCCGGGTGCTGATGGGCCTGATCGAGCCGACCTCGGGCACGGCGAGCGTGCTGGGGCGCCCCATGCCCAGGTCCGCGCGTGCCGTGCTCCCGCACGTCGGGGCGCTGATCGAGGGCCCCGCCCTGTACGGCTTCCTCTCCGGGCGGGACAACCTCCTCCGGTACGACGCCGCGGACCCGACCGCCGATCCCCGGACCCGCAGGGCACGCGTCGAGGCCGCGCTGGACCGGGTCGGACTGTCCGCCGCGGCGGGGAAGAAGGCGAAGGCGTACTCCCTGGGCATGAAACAGCGGCTCGGACTCGCCGCCGCACTGCTCCAGCCCCGCCGCCTGCTCGTCCTGGACGAGCCGACCAACGGCCTCGACCCGCAGGGGATGCGGGAGATCCGCACCCTGGTGCGGGAGCTGGCCTCCGACGGCACGACCGTCTTCCTCTCCTCGCACCTGCTCGACGAGATCGAGCAGGTCTGCACCCACGCGGCCGTGATGGCCCAGGGGCGGCTCATCGTCCAGGGCCCGGTGGCCGACCTCGCGGCCGGTGCGCGGAGCCGGCTGGTGGTGACCACCCCGGACACCGGGGACGCGGCCCGGATCCTCAAGGAACAGGGCGTCACCGATCTCGTCGTGACCGAGACGGGAGTGACCGCGGAGCCCCCCGACCGCGAGCCCGCGGAACTGAACGCGGCGTTGGTCACGGCAGGCGTCCGGGTCCGCGGCTTCGGGATCGAACGGGCCTCGCTGGAGGACGCGTTCGTGGCGCTGACCGGGGAGGGTTTCGATGTCGCGGGCTGAGAGTCCCCCGAAGCGGGACGCAGAGACGAAAAGCACGGAACCGATGGCGACACCGACGGACCCGGGAGCGGCCCGGAAGGCGGGCCCGGAGCCGAGGACCGGACGTGGGCCGAGCCCGCTGTGGACACTCGGACTCTTCCGCGACGAACTCGTCACCACCTTCCGCCGCTGGCGGACGATCGCGCTGCTCGGCGTGCTCGCGGCCGTGCCGGTCCTCATCGGTGTCGCCGTGAAGATCGAGACGAGAGACGGCTCGAGCGCGGGCGGTGGCGGCGGTGAAGGCCCCGCGTTCATCGCGCAGATCACCAACAACGGCCTGTTCCTGGTGTTCACCGGGCTGGCCGCGACCCTCCCCTTCTTCCTGCCGATGGCGATCGGTGTCATCGCGGGAGACGCGATCGCCGGCGAGGCCAACGCCGGCACCCTGCGCTACCTCCTCGTCGCGCCCGCGGGCCGCACGCGGCTGCTGCTCACGAAGTACGCGACGACGATGACGTTCTGCCTGGTGGCGACCCTGGTGGTGGCGGTCTCGGCGTTCGCGGTGGGCGCCCTGCTGTTCCCGCTGGGCGAGCTGACGACGATCTCCGGGACCCGCATCGGCTTCGCCGAGGGGCTCGGCCGGGCGTTGCTCATCGCCCTCGTCGTCGCCGCGTCACTGACCGGTGTCGCCGCGCTCGGCCTGTTCGTCTCCACCCTCACCAACAGCGGCATCGCGGCCATGGCGACGACGGTCGGTCTCCTGATCACCGTCCAGATCCTCGACCAGATCCCCCAGCTGCACGTGCTCCAGCCGTACTTCTTCTCCCACTACTGGCTGTCCTTCGCCGACCTCATGCGCGACCCCGTCTACTGGGACGACCTGGTCCGCGACCTCGGCCTCCAGGGCCTGTACGCCGCCGTGTTCGGGTCGGCCGCGTGGGCGCGGTTCACGACGAAGGACATCACCGCCTGAACGGCGCGTCACCTCCTGCGCGCCGGGCGCCTCACCGCTCGTACGGGAAACGGGCGAGCGGTGCTTCCTGCGCGAAGAAGGTCTTCGCGCGCGCCAGCGCCCCGGTGTCGTCCAGCACGTCGCCGCGCTTGCTGCCGTTCCCGAGCAGGACTCCGCCGAAGCGCATCTTCATGTACGCCGCGGAATGGTGCAGCGTACCGACGAGGGGGTCGGCGACCGCCTGCTCCTCGTGCGCGAGAGCGGTGACGCCCCACAGGGTGCGCCCGGCCAGGGTGGCCTTGAAGTCGAGGCCGGGCGTGCGCAGCCAGCCCGACCAGTAGTCCAGATAGCGCTTGGTCAGCCCGGACACCGAGTACCAGTACAGCGGCGAGGCGATCACGATGTCGGTGGCGTCGAGCGTGGCGTCGAGCAGCAGGGCCTCCGTGCCCGCGGCGGGAGGGCGCACGTGATCGCTGTCCCGGCGCAGGTCCACGAAGTCGGGGAGCGGGTGCTCGGCCAGGGACAGCCAGCGCTGCTCCGTGTCGGGGGGCAGTTGTTCGGCGGCCTTGCGGGCCAGGGTCTCGGTGTTGCCGCCGGTGCGGCTGCTGCCGAGCAGGAACAGGAATCGGCGGGTCATGGTTCCCCCTGAGATACGTCGGCGCCATTACTTGCGTGAACAATATATGCGCGCGCATCTATATGTCCAAGGCCCCGCCAGGCCCCGGGCGAGAGCCCCATCCAGCCCGCTCCCGTACCCAACAGCTTCTTTTCGCCCCCTCCGCCCCTACCCGACCCGTACCCGGGAGCTCCGCCCCCGGACCCCCGCTCCTCAAACGCCGGAGGGGCTGAAAGTCACGCCGATGAGGGGCTGCGCCCGCACCACATCGCACCCGCGGCCGGGATCCGGCCGGAGGCGCCGCACCCGAGCCACCGTTCACCCGCAGTCGGCCACGCACGGGAGGGGCCGTGCCGGTACATCGAATGCCCGCAGGCCGGACGGATCGGAACCGACCCGCACTTCTCGACCCCGGGGGGATCCGTTCGGATGCGGGCGGATGTACCGGCGCGGCCCCGACCCACCCGCCGGTCTCACCGCCCCGGTCGCGGCGGCTGCGGCGGCCGCGGTGCCCGAGGGACCGGCACCGAGCCGGGCACACCCCCACCGGGGGAGGCGGTGCGACGACCCGACTGGAGACGGGCCGCGTTCGCGACCGGGTTGGCCGCCCCGCCGGAGGCCGTCGACCCCGCCACGGCCGGCCTGCCCCAGCTCTCCGGAACGGACGCGTGCCGCTCCACCGTCCCCCGCGCCCGCGCCTCCGCGAGCCGAGCCGTCTGCTCCGCCACAGGAGCGAACCCCGGAGCCGCGTTGCCGCTCTGGGAGGGCACCTGGCGGACGGCCATGGCGGTCAGCGCGGCCTGGGTGTCCCGGGGGAACACGTCCCGGGGCAGCAGCTGCGAGGCCGCGCCGGTCACCTCGACGCGATGCTGCCTGCCCCCCGCCTCGAAGGTGACGCCGTAGCCGAGGTACTGCCGGTCCCGGTCGAACATCAGGTCCCCCCGCACCTGCCCGCCCCCGGCCCGCGTCCCCTCGCTCAGCCCCCGGAGAGCCTCCGGCATCGGCGCGGTCCTCCCGAGGCTCGCCACATACGCGTCCGCCTCCACCCGCCCCTCCCGGAACCGCGGCTTCCCGTCGGGCCCGAGGGACATCTGCACGGCACCGACCCGGTTGTCGGGGTGGATGTCGATGGTGAGGCGGCCGTCACCGCCGTACTCGCTGACGAACCGCTCCCGCAGCGCCGTGAACTGCACCTGGTTCTCCAGCGCCGGAGGCAGGTTGGGCCCGTAGATGGTGACCCGCGCCTCGGGATCGGCCTCCAGGATGATCTCGGCGTTGGCCACGCCCGTGCCGCCCGCGCCCGCGACCAGCCACGTCTTCGGGGCGCCCTCCGCACTCGCGGCCCTCGCGTCGAAACGGCCCTCGGCGATCTCGTCCCCGATGAAGACGCGGCCGGGCGCGGCGGCCCTGGCCCGCTCCCACCGGGCGGTCGCGTCGAGCGTCTGGAGCGCGGCCCGCGCCCCGCCGTCCGAGCGCAGCCCGTCCAGCACCCCTTCCTCCCGCAGCACCTGGAGCGCCCGCTCCGCGCCGACCTCCCCGGTCAGCCGGGCGTGCGCCGGTGAACCGGCGGGCAGCTGCCCGCGTACGGCGTCGAGGGCCTCCGGCAGATCCACCGCGTCCCGGCGGTCGACGCCCGGCACCATCTCCGGGGGCAGCCCGGTGGCCACGGTCGGCGTGCCCTCGACCTTCACGTAGAGGTCGGGGGAACCGTCGGCGGGCCGGATGTGCGTGTAGAGCCGGCCGTCCTGTCCCGGGAGCAGAGCGGCGGTCCCGTCGACGACCGGTCCGCGTACGGCGAGCTGGTCCTCCCACAGGCGCACCGCGTCGCGCGGCACCCGTGCGGTCGGGTCGGCGAACTGGTGGGCGTCGCCCATCCCGTTGGCCCGCATGTCCCTCGTCTGGTCGGGGGACTGGACGATGCCCTCGCCCGGGTCCAGGTGCCAGCGGCCGCGGGCGTCGACGAGCAGGGCCTCGGGGTCGCGCCCGACGAGGCTGGCGCCCCCGCCGACGACGACCCGGCGGGCGGGCCACTCGCCGGTCGTGGCGATCTCCGCGCGCAGCTGGTCCAGGGTGGCGGCACCGGCCCGGGTGCGCTGCTCGGCCGCCCGGGTCGCCGCCGCGGCGAGCTCCTCGCGCGGGAGGGGGGAGCCGTCGGGCCGAAGCCCCGGCATGACCGGGGCGCCCACGGATGCTCCGATGGGGCGGGCGTGCTCGGCCCGCGCCCGGAACTCCCGCAGCTCGACGGCATCGGCCGCGCCCAACCGCTCGACGGGTACGGCCAGTTCGCGCAGGGCGCCGGCCGCCGCCGGGGTCAGGTGGGGGTCGACGATGTCGCGGCGGACGTCGGCGGCCTGGAGCTCCGGCGCGTAGTGGCCGGAGTCGGCCGGGACCCGTGGCCGCAGCCCGAGGTGGTCGACGAGTGCCGACAACTCGCCACGGGATTCGGCGCGTTGGCCGGCGTCGAGCGTGGCGTCGTTCATGCGGGCGGCCAGATAGTTCAGTTCGCCGACCCGGCCGAGGTCCTCCTCGGTGAGGCTCAGGCGCCGCTCCGCGCTCCCGAGTCCGCCGCGGGCCAGGACGTCCTGGCGGTTCGGCGCGACCCCCGCGACCTCGGGGTCGCCGGCGGCGGCACGGGCCGCCCGGTCGCGCACCGCGAGCAGTTCACCGACCTCGTGGCTCAGCGCCCGGCCCACCTGGCGCGGGTCCATCCGGTCGGAGAGCTGGACGACGTGCTGGTCGGAGGTGGTGTTGACATGGGTCCGCGCGACCGTGCCGGAGGGGAGCGGTACGGCGTCCAGACGCAGGGTGAGGTCCCTGCCCCGGTCGTCGGTGAGCGCGAAGAAGCGGTCGCCCGCGGCGCCGGACCGCAGCTCGACCGAGCTCAGCCGCTGCGCGTACAGGCTCTGCACCACCATCGGCAGGGTGCTCTCCGCCTGCGCGACGACGGCCGCCTGCCGTCCCGGGTCGGGCGCGGTGCCGGTGCCCGAGACGAAGCGGCTGCCCGCGACGTCGGTCGCGGTGATGACGACGGGCTCCGCGCGCGGCACCGCACCCGCGGCGGAAGGGTCCGGCCGGGCGTCCGGCGGGATGTCCCCCCGGTCATCCCGCCGGGCGTCCGCCCGGTCGGAACGGCCGGCGTTCCCGCGGTCGAGCGGTTCCTGGTCCACTGGCACTTTCCCCCTTGGACGGCCTTGCGGCACGTAAGATCTCGGCATGCTGATCGCCCGTTCGACGCAGGAAGCACACCTCTACATGGACCTGCACGCGTGTGCGTGCGGGGCGGAGGGCTTCGAGCGCGAGCACCGTCTCGACGAGCGTGACGGTGTCCTGGTGGCGGTGTACGAGGGCGTCTGTCCCGAGTGCGGCCGCGCCCGTTCCTTCGCGTTCCGGCTCACCGACGAACTTCCGCCCGCGCCACCGGCGTTCGGCGGATCCGAACCCTCGCGGATCATCGACCCCGGGGAATTCCTGTGGGTCGGCGACCAGGTCGCCACGGACGCCGGACTGCGACTGCTGCACACGCCGCCCGCCGAGCGGCACGAGCAGCGCGAGGGCTCCGCGTTCGCGCTCGCCGCGGTCGAGGAAGTCCTCAAGTTCCTTCCGCAGGGCCTCGACCGGATCCCCGAGGAACTGTTCACCTCGGAGCGCGGACGCGAGGTGTACGCCAGGACCCCGCACCGCTTCGAGCGGGCCGCGCTCCTCGAGAACATCGCCCGCAAGCGCCGCATCCTGGAGAGCCTCGACCACGTCGGTCCGCAGCCAGGCGCGTAGCCGCCCGCCGGAGCACCCGGAGCTCACGGCGTTCGCGGGGGCCGGGGCGCCGGGCGCGGTACCGCCGCGGCGGCCGGCGACGCGGCTCCTGGCGCGCCCGCCGTCCGTCCGGCCGCCGGGGCGGTGCTCCCGCCGCCGGACCGCAGGCGTGCCGCGGTGGCGACCCGGATCGTGGCGTCGCCCTGCCGATGACCGGCCGAGACGCCGGCCCCCGTCACCGCACCCCCCGACACCGCACCGGCCGAGACGCCTGGCCCCGGCCCCGCACCGACCGAGGCGCCCGGCCCCGCACCCGCCGGGACACCCGGCCCCGCACCCGCCGAGGCGCCGTGCCCCGGCGCCGGGGTCGAACCCGTTCCCCGCCCGGCGGGGAACACACCCCGGTCCGAGGTGATCAGCGCGGTGGCAAGACCCCCCTCGACCAGCTTCTCCGCGTTCTCGCGGCCGATGGAGAAACCGCGCCCCGAGGTGCTCCGCGCGTACAGGTCCTCGATCATGACCTCGGGGGCCATGCGCCCGCCGTACCGGTCACGGCCCGCGTCGAACTCGGTGCGGCCGTGCTGCCAGCGCGCGGCGTTCTGGGCGAGGCACTGCTCGACGGGGACCTCGACCGAGAGCAGGACGCGCCGGTCGTAGCCGTCGGCGCGCAGATCGCCGAGGAGCTTCTCGTTCCAGCGCTGGTCGCGCAGGGTCGCGTCGTAGAGGAGGTTGTAGCCCTCGGCGCGCGCCCACTGCTCGAAGACGTCCTGCAGGAAGGCCGACTCGCGGTGGGTGAGCGAGGCCGTCTCGGAGGGCGCGAGCCGACGCCCGTCGGGCAACTCGCGTGCGTGGGGCGGGAGAAGGGGCGATCCGCCGTGCTCGAAGATCGCGACCTTGAATTCGTCCGGGTCCAGGACCACGTAGTCGCGCACGTCGACGCCGTGCGCCCGCTTCAGGGCCCGCCCCAGTTCGTCGTCGCGCCCCTGCCACTCGCCGAGCCCGCGCAGCGCGCCGCCCTTCCCGGCGCCGGGCGCCCCGGCGGTGAGCAGGGCGGCATGACCGTCGCGCGGCCGGCCCGCGCAGCGCGCCTTGAACTCCTCCAGGATCGCGGAGTGCATCCGTTCGCGGTCCGGCGTCCACAGCGCACCGCGCCGGAACTGTCCGAACGTATCCGTGCCGCCCGGCGCGAGGTCGCCGCCCGGTGACATCCGGGTCTGCAACTCCCGGTACAGCGCGCGGTATTCAGGTCTGAGCCCCGCCTCCGGCCTCTCGCCCGTCGTCATGGCCGCCGCTCGGCCCCGTCCGCCGGACCGTCCGGCCGGCCGTCGATCCTGCGCTGGATCTCCTCCACGTCCTCGCGGGTCACCTGTCCGAGCAGGCGCGCCGCGGCGAGGACGGAGAGCGTGTTGTCCTGGTGGGTCGGCTCGGGGTGGCCCTCGTCCAGGCCCTCCTCGGCCTCGAAGGGCCAGGCGGCGACGGTCGCGATCATCTGCTCGCGCTCCACGAATCCGGCGGCGTAGAGGCCGAGGTAGGCGCGCAGGGAGGGAGCCGGTCCGGCGCCGGGTGCGGGGGTGTCGTTCATGGGTGGGGTGTTCCTCCTCTACCAGAGACTGGTCTCGTACGGATCCGGGTCGGGCTGCCGGGACGCGGCGACGGCGTCCTCGTACGACTCGGTCACGGGTGGTGTCTTCGGGCGGTGGCCGCCGCTCTTGCACCCTGCGAACGGGCCGCCTGGGGAACGGAGTTCCGACAGTACGGCGCCGAGGTGGTCCCGGTGCCAGACGGCGGGTCCGGACGGTCCCGCCGCCGGGTCGGTGTACTCCTGCCAGGCCAGCCACAGTCCGTGCAGCCGGGCGACCGCCTCCGGGTGCTCCCACCAGCGGGGGCACCAGGGCTGCTGCGAGGTGACCTCGCGGCCGTAGACGGGAAGGAGCAGGTCACCCACCCAGACGGCCAGCCGGCTCATCTCCTCGGCGTACTCGGGGCCGTCGAGGAAGAGGATGAACGGCGGGGCGTCGGCGGGCTGTTGCTCGGCGGGGACGGTCGTCATCGAGAACGCTTCCTTCCGGTGGCTGTGGCGGCTGTCATCGGGCAGTGATCCTCTCGGCCGCGCGTGCCGTGATGGCCTTGACCTCCGCCTGGGCCGCCGTCGCGATGCGGTCGGCGCCCGGTTCGGCGTACCAGGGGCGGAGCCGGACCAGGGCGGGCCTGACGCCGGTGGCTAGGAGCAGGGCGGTGCCCTTGGGCAGCGCGCGGATGCGGTCGGCGGGCAGGATGCGCTCCAGGCGGTACGAGGTCGACCGGGACCGTCCCTCCTTGCCCCTGGACCAGCTGACCGTCGACACGTCGTGCTCGCCGACCAGCCGGGAGACCTTCTCCACGAAGTCGGCGTCGTCCAGTCCCGCGCCGAGCAGCTTGATGGTCGCGGCCGACCAGAGCGCGTCCATGCCCGACTCGCCCCAGACCCGTGAGCCCTGGCGGTAACTCTGCAGCAGGGTCACGATGTTGATCCCACGTGAGCCGAAGTGCGAGTACAGGTCGGGGAGGTCGGAGATCCGGCAGACGTTCGCCGCCTCGTCGAGGACCGCGGTCATCGGCGGTTCGAGGCGTCCGCCCATCCGTTCCGCGGCGACGACTCCCGCGCGCAGCACGGAATCCGCGGCCGCCGCGACGACACCGGCCGCCGAGCCGCCGCCGTCCTTGGACAGCAGGTAGAGCGTGTCGCGGGACAGGACGTGCCGGTCGGGGAAGAACTGGGGCAGTGCGGGATCCGGGGTCACCCACGCGGCGATCGCCGGGTCGAGCAGACAGGCCACGCACTGGCGGCTGGTCTCGTAGATCCCGTCCCGGGTCTCCACCGCACCCTGCACGGTGCCCTGCAGCTGGTCCGCGAGCGCCGTCATCCCGGCGTCGCGCAGCAGGTCGACGGGGGTGCGGTCGGCCGGGTCGGCCAGCCAGGCGAGGACCTCCCCGATCGGCCGCCCGCCGCGCTGGGCCGCGTGGAAGAGGGCGGTGAGGGTGTTCTGGGCGGCCGAGATCCAGAAGTCGCGGCGGGAGGCGTCGTCGTTGACCGCGCCGACGAAGTGCCCGGCCAGCCGGCGGGCGCCCTCGATCGTGGCCGCCTCCGCGAGCATGTCCCACCACAGGCCGCGCGGGGTGTGGGCGATGCCCTGGGGGTCGAACGCCCAGACCCGGCCCACCCGTTCGCGTTCCGCCCGCGTCACGCTGTACACGTCCGCCTTGTTCGAGGTCAGCAGCACGCTGCCGCGGGCGCGCAGGACGCGCGGGACCGCGATGCCGGTCGACTTGCCCGCGCGGGGCGCCATCAGATCGAGCTCGACGTCCTCGTAGCTGGAGCGCAGTTCGGGGCCGCGGGGTTCCAGGTTGCCGAGCAGGTTCCCGGTGTCGTCCGGGGTGATCTTCCCCAGCTTGGCCAGCCCCGGCCGCAGTTCGCGGGCCCGCCGCGCGGCGCCCTTGGGCAGCAGGCCGGCCAGTTCCTTGCGGCCGGCGAGACCGGTGGGCGCGGTCAGGCGGCGGCGTACGAGCGCGATCAGGACGGTGATCACCGCCACGACTCCGCCGAAGACCGTGGCCATGCCCGCGGCGAGCGCGGTCGGTGAGGCCGTCGGCCAGAGCGGGCCGGGACCCTCCTTCACCAGGGTCGAGAGGGTGGACAGCGCGAACGGCGGCGGGTGCCAGCCGGCGCCGCTCACCGCCGCGCCCAGTGTTCCGCCCAGCCAGGCGCCGAGGAACATCGTGCCGATGAGGAACGCGGCCCCCGGCACGATCCAGGGGAGGAGGTCCTCCCCGGCTCCGGGTCCGGCCCCGGGTCCCGTCCTGCGTGTGCTGCTCATCTCTGCTCCCCCGTTGATGGTTCTCGCCCCCGCCGCCCCTACCCGTCCCGTCCCGGGGGCGTGGCCCCCGGACCCCCTCCGCGCTCCGCACGGGTCCTCAAACGCCGGACGGGCTGGAATTTCCCCTCTGCCCTCAAGTCCCGGACGGGCCGGAACTTCCCCTCTGCCCTCAAGCCCCGGACGGGCCGAAATGTGGGCCGGGCCCCTTGTGCAGGGACGGCTTGCCCGCCTCCGACCAGCGGGTGTTCGTGTTGTGCAGCGCCCGCTCGGTGTCCGTGATGGACACCTTGATCGGGATGCCGGGGCGCCCGCCCACCTTGATCAGGAAGCGTCCGCGTCCGGGCGGCTCCTCGTTGCCGCCGGTGCTCGCCCAGCCGGGCGGGGACGACCAGGAGGACACGAGCTCGATCTCGCGCTCGGACATGCCGACGATCTCGCCGAGTTCCCGCATCTCCGACCGCGGGAGACCGGCGCAGACGACCATGCCCGCCCGCTCCACGAAGCCCCGCGCCTTCGCCCGGTCGGCCTCGCTGCCGAGTGCCTCGGCGTCCTTCAGCGTGTGGGTGATCTTCGCGTCGCCGAGGCCGAGCGAGCGGTTCAGCCGGGTCAGCGCGTCGATCCGTTCCACGATGCCGGAGGCGGCCCGCAGCGGACGCCACAGCTCGTCGAGGACGGTGAAGAACCAGCGCTGCGGAGCGAGCCCGGCGTCCGCGAGGGCGTGCGCCGCGGCCACCGTGCCGAGCCCGTCCGACCAGGCCGCGAGCATCGCGGCGGCCGTGAGCTGGGTGTCCGCCTCGCCGATCCGGGAGATGTCCACGCAGACGGCGGGCGACGCCGGGTCGATCCGGGTGGAGGTCTCGTCGGCGAAGGTGTCGCCGAGCGGGCCGTCGAGCACGCCGAGCAGCGAGCGGTGCAGCGGGTCCACGGCCTCCTGGTAGCGGGCCACGTTCCCGCGGTCCAGCGTCACCGCGCGGACCCGGTCGGGACCCTCGTCCAGCACCTTCAGCAGATCCGGCAGCAGCGGTGCCCGCCCCGGCTTCGTACGCTCCGCGAGATGGTGCAGACAGGCGGACAGCACCGACTGTTCGTGGTCGTCCATCGGACGCCCGCGCACGATGGTGATCAGCGCCGCGACCATGTTGAGCACCCGGCCGTGCGCCTCCGCGGCCAGGATCCGGCCGCGCTCGCCGCCGATCCGGGCCGCCGCCTCGCCCATCGCGCCCGGGTCGAGGACGTTGATGCCGCCGACCCCGCGCCCGATGGAGATCACCTGGCCGCCCAGCGCCCGCACGGTGTCGGCGTAGTCGGGCTTCAGGTCGCCGAGGACCAGCGGCGTGATGCCCGTCGCGGACATCCCGATCAGCATGCGGTTGACCAGGGTCGACTTGCCGAGGCCCGGCATGCCGAGCATGAACAGCGACGGGTTGGAGATGTAACGGGCCCGGGTGAACCAGGAGATGGGGTCGCCGCACACCGTCGCTCCGGTGTGCAGGTGCTGTCCGAGCGGGACCCCGGTCATCGGCGCGCCGGAGCCGGCCGCGAACGGCCACAGCCCGCACGCCTGCACGGTGGTCGCGCGCCACAGCGCGGGCGGGTCGACGTGCCCGACCTGGCCGCCCGCGGGGCCGTACCAGCCGCGCGGCGGCGCGGTGAGCGGGCTCCCCTGCATCTGCTGCCTGCTCACAGTGCCTCCCTGATCTGGTACGGGACGAGGGTGTGCTCCCACGGGAGCAGGCCGACCGGCAGCGTGCAGGTGAAGGCGGCGGCCTGCATGCGGTCGGCGGGGCGCATCAGGATGCGGGACGAGGCCTGGAGGTTGCGCACGGTGATGCCCGCGTCCTGCAGCTGTTCCTCGTCGTCCACGGTGACCGTCACCATCAGCGAGAACTCCACGAGCCCCGCGCCCGCCGCCTCCTCGGCCGCGGTCTGCTCGGCGGCCTGCATCTCCGAACTGGCCCGCGCCTGGACGAGACCGCGCTTCGAGCCCGCCATGAAGTGCGCGGTGCGCCGGTCGGACTCGACGATGCGGGCCGAGGTCGCCGGGTCGATGGGCCGGTAGATCAGGGAGACCCGCTTGCGCCGGGTGCCCGGAGCCGGTTCGAGGAGCCCGCGCAGCACGCTGGAGCGGACGGTGCCGCGCGGCGCGAGCGTCAGCATCCAGGTGCGCGAGACACCCGAGTCGTGCTTGTACGAGGTGACGGTCTCCACGGCCGCGGCCGGGCCCGCGTCGGCCCACTCCACCCCGGTCGTGGCGTGCTCGGCGCGGGCGCTGAGCACGTCGGGGGCGATGGCGGGGTCGTACGCCACCCGGACGATCTCGGCGAGCCGGTCGGCCGCCAGCGGGTAGGCGCTGCCGCCGCCCGCCGCGACCAGGCCGGACAGCAGTCCGGGCAGCCGCATCGACAGATCGGTGACGATGTCGTCCGTGCCGCGCTTGGGGCCGCCCGTCGGACCGTAGGTCAGGGCGATGTACGTGTGCATCTCGGAGGACGCCGACGGATAGCGCTCGACGACCTCCTCCATCACGGCGCGCGCGGCGGCCGGCGCGTCGGGGGAGATCCGGGGGAGCACCTCGGCCGCGAGCCGGGTCCCGGTGTCGGGGGCGGTCTCCACGACCACCTGGGCGCCGCGCAGGCCCGGCTCGTGCGAGAGCCGCGCGAGCCAGTCGCCCCAGGAGGCCACCCAGATGTCGACCTGGGAGGGGTCGACCAGCGAACCGCCGTCCGGTTCACAGGCCAGGACCACCGTGTACAGGCCGCGGCCCGGGTGGTGCAGCACGCCGAAGGGGCGGTTGTAGGCGTCGCGGCCCTCGTGCATCCGGGTGCGCGCGAGCAGTCCGGGCGGCTGGTAGCGGCCGCCGGGGCGCTTGGACAGCGGCCCGGAGAGGTAGGTGTGCGAGCCGGACGACTTGCGCCGCGCCCAGCCGACGCGGATCGCGAGGACCTGGTAGACGTTGCGGCCGTCGACCGTGCGCAGCGCCAGCGGGGCGAGGAACAGCCCGACCGGCACCAGTACGACGATCGCGGCGCTCAGCGAGACCAGCGAAGCCAGCAGCGCCACCAGCAGTCCGCCGAAGGCGACGACGGTGCCGAGCAGACCCAGCGGACCGAGTCCGGGACGGCGGGGCCTGCGCCAGTTCCCGTACGTGGGACGCGTCATGGCGTCGGTGGACATGGGGTTCCTTCTTCCGGCTCGAAGCGCTGGATACGTGACTGGGTGGGGTTCCGGGGCGGCGGCCGGCCCTGTGACGGCGGCCCGCGCACCACCCCGGAACTCCCGGAGCCCGGTGGCTCCTCGGCCTCCCGGCCGTTACTGGTTGTGGCCCTTCATCCCGTCGTTGTCGTTCAGGGAGTTGGCTACCTCGCTGGCCGCCGCGACACCGGTCTGCACGGCGACCGCCGCTGCCTGCACGGCGAGGGTCGCGCCGCCGGTGGCCGCGCCCGCGGCGGCCGCACCACCCGCGGCCGCCGCGCCGCCGGCCGCACCGGCACCGCCCGCACCGCCGCTCGCGGAGGTTCCGGCACCCGCGGACGGCGAGCCCTGCGGACCGGGGGCGCCGCCGCCCCCGCCGCCCCCGGCACCGCCCGCGGCGATGCTGACGGCGCCGGTGGCGACGTTGTTGACCGCGTTCAGGGTGACCGTGCCGCCCGAGGTGCCGCCCAGTGCCGCCGTCGCCGGGACGATCAGCTTGAGCAGGGCGGGCAGGGCGAACACCGCCATGATCAGCATGCCCATGCCGGCGATGGTCTGGTCGAGTTTCTTGGTGTCCTGGGTCATCGACGTGGCCGAGTAGATGATCAGCGCGGCCGCCGGTTTGTACAGCAGCCAGGCCGAGAGCCAGCCGATGTGCTTCTTCCACCAGCCCTCGCCCCACCCGGTCATGGAGGAGACCGCGGCCAGCGGCAGTGTGCCGACGAGCATGATCAGGACGCCGATGCGGATGTACATCAGACAGATCTGCACGAAGCTCGACAGCATCACCAGCAGACCGAAGACGATGATGAGGCCCGGCTGTTCGAGGGCCAGCACACCGAGCATCTCGGACGCCGGCTTGCCGAGATTGGCCCTTCTGTACACGTCCTCCGCGTACAGGTCGGAGGCACGGGTGAGCGCCTGGACCACCGGCACGGCGACCGCTCCGACGAGGATGACCTTCCACATTCCGAGGAACGCCTGCTTCATCGGCTGGCCCTTGCGGTCCAGCGCCATGCGGATCGCCGCGATCAGCAGCGAGGCCACGGCCACGTAGCCGACGAGCCAGTCCACCTCCGTGTTGATCTTGGCGATGGGTCCGGAGGAGTCTTCCAGGTTGACGTCCAGCCACACGCCGTTGAGCGCTTTGAGCACTTCCGAGGTCGCGTCGCCGATCGCCTTGGCGAAGGCCACGACGGCACCGTCGGTGAGCTGGGAGCCGACCTCGTCGATCACGCAGTCGTACACCCGCCAGGAACAAGCCATCTCACGCCTCCCAGGTGACGAAGCCCTTGGTGCCGCTGACCTGCGACACGCCCGAATAGACGGTCCCGTCGGCGTCGGGCGCGAGTTTCCAGTCGCCGTCCAGCCAGCGCAGCGTCACCGACGCGGTGCCGTAGGAGTCCTTGCCGGAGACCCGCACCACGAACATCACGGTCGACTTCTCCTTGTCGTACGACAGGACGGTGAAGCCGGCGTAGCCACCCCCGTCCGCCTCGCCCGAGGTCGGCCTGTCGCCCGCCGCGGTACGGCTCGCGACGAGCGCGTCGCGGCCCGCGCCGGGGACGACCTGCCGGTCGACGACCTCGCGCCAGCCCGGGAAGCTCAGATGGTCGGTGATGGTGTGGGCGGCCATGACGGAGCCCATCGGCGTGTGGGCGAAGCAGGACCAGACCGGTCCGTCGAACGTGAGCGGGCCCACCGTCTTCGAGACCGGCACCAGGCCCGTCCCGTCGGCCTTCCACGTGAAGTCCTTCGGGACCCGGGTGGGCTTGGCCTGGTCGCTGTCGTCGGTGCGGCAGCCGGCGGGACGGGTGTCCGGCCGGCCGCCGCGGTCCCGGTCCGCGTCCGCGGACGGGGTGGGCCTGTCGTCGCCCGAGGCGTCCGCGGGCGTCCCGTTGCCTCCGCTGAGCATCGTGACGCCGGCGAGCACGAGCAGCACCAGCAGGAACCCGGCCGACAGGACCCAGCTCCGCTGCTGCCAGAACGGCTGTTCCCACTCCCCGCTGCCCCCTTGGGGACGGCCGGAGTTCAGCATGGTTGCGCTCCCTTCGCTCAGGCTCTGACGCGGAGTCGGTCAGGCGAAGACGAAGGTGACGACGGGGCCCGCGGTGGCCACCAGGACACAGCCGCCGAGCACCATGCCGAGGCGGCCCATGTGCTCCGAGCCCTCGCCGCGGCGCATCGAGATCGCCATCATGGCGCCGGTGATGAGCACACCCGCGACGCCCGCCGCGGTGCCGGCCCAGGCGAGGATGCCGAGGACGGTGTCGACCTTGCCGGTCAGCGCGCCCGGCGCGTTCCGGTCGGGGTCGGGGACCTTGCCGTCCGCCAGGTAGACGTACTGGTGGGCCTTGGCTGCTATCGCCTTGAACATGGTTTCTCCCCGATGTGGCCGGCCGTTCGCGCGACACGTCCGGGACGGACGCGGAACCCGCCGGGTCTGAGCGGCACTTGCTCGGTACGAGCGGTACGTGCTTGCTGCGAGCGGTACTTGGGGGCGGTGAAGATCCGTGGGACGCCCCGTGTTTCCCGGTGCACAGTGAGCTTGGCGACTCCCGTGGGCCGGGGCCAAGCGATGTAGGAGACCAGCACCTGTCGGTGACGTGTCCGTGACACACGGGAAGAGACCGTCACGAAAGGCGAGGTGGGAGGCGCGGAAAGAGCCGAGGCGCCATCAGACGTGATGGCGCCTCGGAAGATCTCCGCGACGCGCGCGGGCGTCGGGCGGGGTCCGGCGGCGGCCGGCGGACGGCACGCGGGCGTTTACCGGGCGGGCGTCCGCCGGGCGGTGGACGGTCTCCGCCGGACGACCTCTGTCGGGCGGTGGACGGTCTCCGCCGGACGACCTCTGTCGGGCGGTGGACGGTCTCCGCGGACGGCGTCTGCCGCACGGCCTCCGCGGGGCGGTGGGCCGCCTTGCCGGGCGGCGGGCGGCTCAGAGCACGAAACCGACGATCGGTCCCGCCGTGGCTCCGATCACGCAGGCGCCCAGCACCATCAGGAACTGGCTCAAGTGCTCCTCGAACTCACCTGTCTTGACGGCCAGGGCCATGCGGGACCCCACCATCATCAGGCCTGCCACACCGGCGGCCGTGACGAGCCAGGCGATGATGCCGAGGACCTTGTCGAGCTGATCGGTGACGCCCGCGGTCACGGCCAGCTGGGTGGCGGCGAGCGTGTGCAGGGTGTTCACGGCGCGGTCCTTCCCGTCAGGCGGGCCAGGGAGGCGGCCTCGCGCGGCAGCGGTCCGGTGAGGTCACCGGTGCGCCACGCGGGCATCCACGGCACCCGGTAGACGTCGACGACCGAGTTGATCACCTTGATGCGCTGGGCGAGCTGACGCGGCAGCCGGCCGGGTGCGTCCGCGACCAGGACGATGGCGTCGAGATCGAGTCCCGGCGGCGCGTCGCCCCGGCGGAAGATGTCGAGGGTGTGCGACACGGCGTCCAGACCGGCCGCGTGCGTACGGCCGACGAGCAGGACCGAGGCCGGATCGCCCCGGTCCGGCCGGGGCCAGTCGCGGCCCGCGTCATGGCCGCCGAAGACGGTGGCGAGCGTGGAGGAGCCCGCTCCGCCGTGCGTGGCGACCCAGGAGAACTGCCGTGCCTGTACGACGGGTCGGTGGTCCTCCTCGTACCGCCGCGACGGCTGTTCCGGTTCTCCGACCGCCCCGCGTATCCATATCTCGGGGCCGTCCGGCCCGTTCCCGTACGGCGCCGCGCCGTCGCCCGCGTGCGACGGTGCTCCCTCGCTCCCGCGCGCGGCCACCCTCTCGTTCGTCCGCATCGCCACCCCCTCGATCCCCTGCATGGGTGCTCTCTCCTCCTCGTCGGTCCACCGATCCTCCCGGCGCCGGGAGGAATTGGGTAACGGGGCGTGAGTTCCTGGGACGAGTCTGTGACGCCGTGGTGACGCGGGAATCGGGTGGGAACCGAGAGACTCGACTTCATGTACACGACCGGAACATGAGGCTGAGGGGGGCCGATGTCCAACGGGGGCGGATCCACCATGACCTGGGTGGTCGGCGGCTGCCTGGCCGCCGTGATGGTGCCGCTGGTCATGATGGTCGCGGTGAGCGGGGCGTCGAGCGAGGAGGACCCGGGATCGGGCTCGGGCGCGGGCGGGGGACTGAAGGACGGTGCCGTGCCCGCGAGTTACGTTCCCTGGGTGCTCAAGGCGGGAGCCATGTGCGACGTCATCAAGCCGGCGGTCGTCGCCGCGCAGATCGAGGCCGAGTCGGGATGGAACCCCAACGCCCGTTCTCCGGTGGGAGCCGAGGGCCTGTCGCAGTTCATGCCGGGGACCTGGCCGAACTGGGGCAAGGACGACGACGGCAACGGCCGGGCCTCTCCGTACGATCCCGGTGACGCGATCATGGCCCAGGGACGTTACGACTGTGCCCTCGCCAAGACGGTCGAGGGGTACAAGAACCGCGGCGAGGCGAGCGGCGAGACCCTCGACCTCGCGCTCGCGGCGTACAACGCGGGCCCCGGAGCGGTGCACCAGTACCACGGCATGCCGCCGTACACCGAGACCCGCAACTACGTCGCCCGCATCAAGTCCCTGATACCCAAGTACGAGTCGGTGGACGATCCGCCGGGCAAGATCCCCGCCGGGCAGGAGCTGGCGATGCCGCTCTCCGGCCACCCGCGCATCACCTCGCCGTACGGCATGCGCATGCACCCGATCAAGCACGTCTACAAGCTGCACACCGGCATCGACTTCGCCGCGCCGCTGGGGACGCCGTTCAAGGCGGCCCGGGACGGCGTCGTCACCTTCGCGGGCTGGTCCAACGGATACGGAAACCGCGTGGTCATCTCGCACGGGACCATCAACGGGGACAGGATCTCGACGACTTACAACCACATGCGGACCCGTCCCGAGGTGAGCGTCGGCCAGCACGTGCGGGTCGGCCAGAGAGTCGGCGAGGTGGGCTCCACCGGCCTCTCGACCGGACCGCACGCGCACTTCGAGGTCATGCAGAACGACAAGTACGTGGACCCGGCCCCCTGGCTGGGACTGAAGTGAGGAGGGAGGCGAGGATGAGGACGACACGGACGGGTACGGACACCGGCACGCGGGTGGACGCGGGTGACGCGGGTACGGACGGGCGTACGGCGGCCCGTGCCGGGACGGGCCGGAGGACGTTCGCCGCGCTGGCGGTCGTGTCCGTGACCGGGGTCCTGGCGTTGACGGGCTGTGGTCTGCGGGATCATCGTGATGACGTGGGCGCGCCGGGTTCGTCGTCCTCCGCGGTGCCGTCCGTGGCGCCGAAGGCGCCCCTCCCGTCGGGCAGGCCGCTGGACGCGGACGCACACGTGCCGAGCCCGTCGGGTGTCGACGGGACGGACGCGACGGAAGTATCGGAGGCGTGGGCGGAGGTGGCGTACGGCTATGACACGAAGTACGACTACGGCCCCCACGACGCCGTGCTGCGTTCCACCCGCTGGTTCACCCCGGCCAAGGCCGCGGCCGAGCGGTCGTACCACCCCGCGAGCGGGGCGGGCGCCGCGTGGAACACCTGGGCCGGTCACCGGGCCTGGACCACGGTGACCGTGACCGCGGACGACGACGCCGACGGCCCCGCCGACACGGCCGTCCTGGCCTACCGCGCCCTCTTCGTGGAGGGCACGGCGCACGGCCGCGACGGCTGGACGGGCACGGGTCCGCGCGCGAACGTCTACCTCAAACTCACCCGGGCGGGTGGCGGCCGGCCGTGGCGCGTCGCCGAGGTGGAGACCGTGGAGGCGGCGGACCCGCTTCCCTCGTCGTCAACCTCCGAGCCCGCGCTCCCGCCCTCGACGTCGGCCTCGCCCACGGCGCCGATGATGTCCTCGAACCCGTCCTCGACCACCCCTTCGTGAGGGAACCGATGTCTCGACTCAGCCGCGAACAGAAGCGGGAACTCAAGCGGCAGCGCTCGGCGGCCGGTGCCGGAGGGCAGCAGGCCACCGGGATGACGCCGATCGAGGTGCACGTACCGGCGTCGGCGGACGCGGCGACCGGGGCCGTGACGCCCGGTGCCGCGGGAGCTCCGAGCTGTGCCACGGTCGGCGGGATGCCGGTCGTGGCCGCGCCCGGCGAGACGGTCCAGGGCGCGATCCTGAACTACCTCCACCGGCTCGCCCTCGCCACCGGCCACCCGGTCCTCGCCAGCATCCACGACGAACGCATCGGCTACGTCGTACCGCTCCAGGTGCACGTCGACGGTTCCAGCCGCTACACGGCGGAGCCGGCACGCGTGGCACCGCCCGCGCAGCCGCAGCCGCAGTCGCAGCCGCAGTCGCAGTCGCAGTCGCACGAGCGGCGTCCGCACCTTCCGGCCCAGGAACACCGGCACTCCCCGGCCGAGGGCCACTCCCGGCCCCCGGCCGGGAACTTCACCGAGCCCCCGGCCCAGGAGCGCCGCCCGCAGCCGCCGGCTCCGGAACACCGGCCGCAGCCGCCCGCCCAGGAGCGCCGGCACTTCGAGGCCGAGGAGCACCCGCGGCAGCCGGCCCAGGCGTACCGCCCGCAGCCCCAGGCTCCGGAGCGGCTCCCGCAGCCGCCGGCCCAGCGGCGTCCGGAGCAGCCGGCTCCGCCGCTTCCGCCCGTCCCGGTGTCCCCCGAGGTCCCGGCACAGGCTCCGGAGGCACCGGCCGTTCCGCGCCGGGACAAGGCGACGTACGTCCTGCGCGCGGTACCGGAGCCGAACGCGCGACCGGTCCCGGGACCGGAGGGCGGAACCTCCTCGCCCCCGGCGACGCCCGCGCCCGAACACCCGCCCACGACACCACCCGCCCCTGAGCCGCCGGTCCGCCCGGAGTCCGGGCCCGCGCCCGTGCCGGTGCACAGGCCGGAGCCTGCGGTGACGGCCGAGTTCGTGCCGCAGCCCGCCCCCGAGTCGCTGGTCCGCCCGGAGTCCCGGCCCGCGCCCGCGCCGGTGCGCGGGCCGGAACCTGCGGTGACCGCCGAGTTCGTGCCGCAGCCGCAGCCCGCGCCGACGGCATCCCCGGAATTCGCTCCCGCCCCGGCGGCGCCGCCCGCGCCCGAGCCGGCCGGCGCCGCGGTGTCCGCCCCGACGGGGGAGTTCGGCCCGGCTCCGGTGACCGGACCTGCCCCGGAGCCGATGGTGACGGCGGAGTTCGTGCCGCAGCCGATGCCCGAGCCGCCGGTTCGTCCCGAGTACAGGCCCGCACCCGCACCCGCACCCGCGCCGGTGCGGGGGCCGGAGCCGGCGGTGACCGCCGAGTTCGTGCCGCAGCCGCAGCCGCAGCCCGTGCGCGAGGCGCCGGTGTCCCCGGAATCCGCTCCCGCTCCCGCGGCGGTGTCCGAGCCGGTCGCCCCGGCGGACTCCGGCGGGTTCGCCGGTACGGGGGCCGCCCCGGCCCCGGACCAGGTGCCCGCGGCCGAGCCCGTCGCGCCCGGCACTCCCACGCCGTCCACCTTCGTGCTGCGGGCGGTACCGGAACCGAGGCCGCTGCCCGGGGCCGCGTCGACGCGTGTCCTGCGGGCGGTGCCCGAGTCGGCCGGCGCCGCGGTGTCCGCCCCGACGGGGGAGTTCGGCCCGGCTCCGGTGACCGGACCCGCCCCGGAACCGGAGCCCGCCCCCGAGGCGCGGGCCTCCGCTCCGGAGCGCAAGCCCGCTCCCGCGATGGAGGCCCTGTCGCTGCTGGGGTCGGAGCCGGACCCGGACCCGGACCCGGACCCGAAGCCCACTCCCGCCCGCGGCTTCGACGCCGTCGCCGAGGCGGTGCTCGCGCCGAGTTCCCAGGAGCCGGCCGCGCAGGGGGACCCCGCGTCGGCGTTCCTCGCGGAGCCCGTCGCCCGGATCAACGAGGCCGTGAAGATGGGCCGCATCGAGGCCGCCGCGGGCATGGCCGAGCGCGCCGTCGCGGAGGCGGCGCGGTCGCTGGGCCAGGAACACCCCGAGGTGCTGAAGCTGCGGGAACTGACCGCGTACATCGCCTACCTGGCCGGTGACGCGCTCAGGTCGTTCCACCTGTCGCTGGATCTCGCGAGGGTCCGCAGGCGCCACCGGGACAGCGGGGCCGCCTACGGCAACGTCCAGAGCGCGGCCGCCGCGTGGCGCGCGGTCCGCGATCCCCTCCAGGGCCTGCACCTCGGGCGCGACCTGATCGGGCTGTGGGCCGAGCTCGCGGCCGACGACGGTCCCGCCGCCGACGACCTCGAACAGCTCGAGTCGGCCCGGACCCGCATGGTCCGCCTCGCGGAACGCGCCCGCGCCGCCGCGGACAACCCCTACAACAGGACGCCCCGCGCCCACGGTGAGTGAGGAGCGGCGCGGCCGGGACGGAACCCGCGCCGCGCCGCCGCGTCCCCGGTGCCGGCGTCCCCGGTGTCAGTGGACGCAGAACTCGTTTCCCTCGGGGTCCGTCATCACGACCCACGCGCCCGCGGGTTCCGCCACCTCCCGCAGCACGCTCGCCCCCAGCGACGTCAGCCGCTCCACCTCCCCGGCACGGCGCCCCTCGCCGGGGTGCAGATCGAGGTGGAGCCGGTTCTTGCCCGTCTTGGGCTCGGGAACCCGCTGGAAGAGCAGGCGCCGCCCGAGGCCGGTGCCGCGTTCCTCGTCGTACGGGTCCTCGGGATGCCGTACGGCGATCAGGTCCCGGAAGGCCGGGCGGCCGTGGAAGTCGACGGTGGCCCCGGCCGGCAGGGCGCCGAGCCCCAGCAGCCGCTCGATGAAGGCGCTGTTGTCCTCGACCGTGTAACCGAGCGCGGCCGACCAGAAGTCGGCCTGCGCGTGCGGATCGGCGGAGTCGATGACGAGCTTCCAGTGGACGGGTGCGGGCGCGGGCACGGGAGTCGGCGTCATGGAGCCACTCATAGTGGTTCCACGACCGGGCGGGCAAGGTCACTCGCCGGGGCCGGCCCTCATGCCGTACGAGGACGGGCCCGGACGGTCCGCCCCGACCGGGGCCGCCCGCCCGTCACGAGGTGCCGGGCGAACCCGCCGGACCGGCGGACACGACGGCACCCGCGACTGCTCCGGCGGTACCCGCGGCGACGCCGGCGACTCCCGCGACTCCGCCGGGGACGGGGACGGTGTCCACGGCGGCCGTCGCGGCCCCGGCCGCGCGGGCCGCCTCCCGCAGCGCCCGCGCGCCCCGCCGCGCGGCGCGCAGCGCGTCGAAGGTCAGGAGCGACAGCGCGAGCCACACCAGCGCGAACCCGGCCCACCGCTCGGCCGGCATGGCCTCGTGGAAGTAGAGGATGCCGAGGAGGAACTGGAACACGGGGGCCATGTACTGGAGCAGGCCCAGGGTGGACAGCGGCACCCGGATCGCGGCGGCGCCGAAGCAGATGAGGGGGACCGCGGTGACCACGCCGGTCGCCGCGAGCAGCGCCGCGTGCCCCGGTCCCTGCGTGGTGAACGTCGCGTCGCCCCGCGAGCCCAGCCACAGCAGGTACACCAGCGCCGGCAGGAACTGGATCGCGCTCTCGGCGGCGAGCGATTCGAGGCCGCCGAGGTTGACCTTCTTCTTCACCAGGCCGTACGTGGCGAAGGAGAAGGCGAGGCAGAGGGAGATCCACGGCGGCTGGCCGTAGCCGATCGTCAGCACGAGGACGGCCGCGGCGCCGACGCCCACGGCGGCCCACTGCACCGGCCGCAGCCGCTCCTTGAGGAGCAGCACGCCCATCGCGATGGTGACCAGGGGGTTGATGAAGTAGCCGAGGGACGCCTCGACCACGTGCCCGGAGTTGACCGCCCAGATGTAGACGCCCCAGTTGACGGTGATGACCGCCGCCGCGACCGTGATCAGCGCGAGCTTGCGCGGCTGCCGCAGCAGCTCGCCCGCCCAGGACCAGCGCCGCATCGCCAGCAGGACGATCCCGACCACCGCCAGGGACCACACCATCCGGTGGGCGAGGATCTCGACCGCCCCCGCGGGCTTCATCAGCGGCCAGAAGAGGGGGACGAGCCCCCACATCCCGTACGCCGCGAAGCCGTTCAGCAGACCTGTGCGCTGCTCGCTCCTCGACTTCCCGGCCACCGGCGTCTCCTTCTCCCACGGTCTCGGACGCCTGTCGCGTCCCGCGTTCCGGAGTTCCCGGCGGTCGGGAAACTTCCGTGCATCGTGAAGCAAGGTAGCGCCTGTACCCCTGCCTGTCATGCCCGTATCGCCATACGGTCATGACAGGCAGGGGTGCGCGGGACGGGCGCCCGGAGCCCGCGGGAACGTCGGGCCCGGTCCGCCGGGAGGTCAGCCCTTCAGCGCCGCCGCGACGGACTCGGCGATCGGAGTGGTCGGACGGCCCGTGAGGCGGGACAGGTCGCCGGTGGTGACGGCCAGCTCGCCCTTCTCGATGGAGACGTCGACGCCCGCGAGGATCCCGGCGAAGGCCTCGGGCAGCCCGGCCCCGGTCAGGATGGAGGCGAGGGCCTCGGGGGAGACGGCGTTGTAGGCGATCTCCTTGCCGGTCTGCCGACTCAGCTCGGCGGCGTACTCGGCGAAGCCCCACGCCTCGTCGCCGCTCAGCTCGTACGTCTTGTTCTCGTGTCCCTCGCCGGTCAGCACCGCGACCGCGGCGGCCGCGTAGTCGGCGCGCGAGGCGGAGGCGACCCGGCCCTCGCCGGCGGCCTGGACGACGGCTTCGTGCGCGAGCACCGGGGCCAGGTTCTCGGTGTAGTTCTCGTGGTACCAGGCGTTGCGCAGCAGCGTGTAGGGCAGTCCGGAGGCGAGCAGGACCTCCTCGGTGGCGCGGTGGTCGTCGGCCAGCGCGGCCGTCAGGCCCCCGGGGGCGCTGGTGTAGGCGAGCAGGGAGACCCCGGCGGCCTTCGCCGCGTCGATGACGACCCGGTGCTGCTGGACGCGGCCCTTGTCGAACTCGTTGCCCGAGATCAGCAGCACCTTGTCACCGGCGGCGAACAGGCCGTCGAAGGTCTCGGGCGTGTTGTAGTCGGCGACCGCGAGCCGTACGCCGCGGGCCGCGAGGTCGGCGGCCTTGGACTCGTCCCGCACGACGGCGGTGATCTGCTCGGCGGGGACCTTCTCCAGCAGCTGCTCGACCACGTGACGGCCGAGGTGTCCGGTGGCTCCGGTGACGACGATGCTCATGGCGTACATCTCCTTGTGGGGTGCGGATGCACTCACCCTAGGAGCTGCACTAACTGTTGGAAAGTACCCACCTTGAAGTAAGGTACTGATATGGCCGTAAGCATCAAGGCAGCGGACGGGTACGACGCCGGCGAGGCGATGTGCCCCTACCGCCTGGTCCTCGAACACGTCACCAGCCGCTGGGGCGTCCTCGTCCTGATCGAGCTCCTGGAGCGTTCGTACCGCTTCAGCGAGCTGCGCCGGGCGATCGGCAGGGTCGGGAAGGGGGTCAGCGAGAAGATGCTCACCCAGACCCTGCAGACCCTGGAGCGCGACGGGCTCGTCCACCGCGACGCCAAGCCGGTCATCCCGCCGCGCGTCGACTACTCCCTGACCGACCTGGGCCGCGAGGCCGCCGAGCAGGTGCGGTCGCTGGCGCTGTGGACCAACGAGCGCATGGCCGACGTGGAGAAGGCCCGCAGCGCGTACGACGAGGCCCGGGGACTCGGGCCCCGGGCCTCGTAGAACCGTTCTCGGACGGGGTCAGCCGACGACCGTCCAGGTGTCGCCGCCGGCGAGGAGGGCGGCGAGGTCGCCCTTGCCGTTCTGTTCGACGGCGGCGTCGAGCTGGTCGGCCATCTGGGTGTCGTAGACCGGCCGGTCGACCGACCGGAACACGCCGATGGGGGTGTGGTGCAGGGTGTCGGGGTCGGCGAGCCGGGACAGCGCGAACGCGGTGGTCGGGGACGCGGTGCGGGCGTCGTGCACCAGGACCTGGGAGGCGTTGTCGTCGGTGACGGTGACGACCTTCAGGTCGCCGGTGGCCGCGTCCCGTACGACGCCGCGCGCACCGTCGGCGCCGAAGCGGATGGGCTGTCCGTGTTCGAGGCGGATGACGGCTTCCTCGGCCTGCTGGCGGTCCTTGAGGGCCTCGAAGGCGCCGTCGTTGAAGATGTTGCAGTTCTGGTAGATCTCCACCAGGGCGGTGCCGGGGTGGGCGGCGGCCTGGCGCAGCACGTCGGTGAGGTGTTTACGGTCGGAGTCGATGGTGCGGGCCACGAAGGAGGCTTCCGCGCCGATGGCCAGGGACACCGGGTTGAAGGGTGCGTCCAGGGAGCCCATGGGCGTGGACTTGGTGATCTTCCCGATCTCGGAGGTGGGGGAGTACTGGCCCTTGGTGAGTCCGTAGATGCGGTTGTTGAAGAGCAGGATCTTCAGGTTCACGTTGCGGCGCAGGGCGTGGATGAGGTGGTTGCCGCCGATGGACAGGGCGTCGCCGTCACCGGTGACGACCCACACGGACAGGTCCCGGCGCGAGGAGGCGAGCCCCGTGGCGATCGCGGGGGCGCGGCCGTGGATGGAGTGCATCCCGTAGGTGTTCATGTAGTACGGGAAGCGGGAGGAGCAGCCGATGCCCGAGACGAAGACGATGTTCTCCTTCGCCAGGCCGAGTTCGGGCATGAAGCCCTGGACGGCGGCGAGGATCGCGTAGTCACCGCAGCCGGGGCACCAGCGCACTTCCTGATCGGACTTGAAGTCCTTCATGGACTGCCTGGCCTCGGCCTTGGGGACGAGCGAGAGCGCCTCGATCGTGCCCGGGCCTTCCGTTGACGTGTCAGCCATCGATGGCCTCCTTGAGAGCCGTGGCGAGTTGCTCGGCCTTGAAGGGCATGCCGTTGACCTGGTTGTAGGAGTGCGCGTCCACCAGGTATCTGGCCCGCACCAGGGTGGCGAGCTGACCGAGGTTCATCTCGGGGATCACCACCTTGTCGTAACGCCCCAGCACCGCGCCGAGGTTGCGCGGGAAGGGGTTGAGGTGGCGCAGATGGGCCTGGGCGATGTGCTCCCCGGCGGTGCGCAGCCGGCGGACCGCCGCGGTGATGGGCCCGTACGTCGAACCCCAGCCGAGTACGAGCGTGCGCGCGTTGCCCGTGAGGTCGTCGACTTCCAGGTCCGGCACGTCGATGCCGTCGATCTTGGCCTGCCGGGTGCGGACCATGAAGTCGTGGTTGGCGGGGTCGTAGGAGATGTTGCCGCTGCCGTCCTGCTTCTCGATGCCGCCGATGCGGTGCTCCAGGCCCGGGGTTCCGGGAATGGCCCAGGGGCGGGCGAGGGTGTGCGGGTCGCGCTTGTAGGGCCAGAACACCTCGGTGCCGTCGTCCAGGGTGTGATTGGGCCCCTGGGCGAACTGCACGCGCAGGTCTGGCAGTTCGTCCACCTCGGGGATGCGCCAGGGCTCGGAGCCGTTGGCCAGGTAGCCGTCGGAGAGCAGCAGGACGGGGGTGCGGTACGTCAGCGCGATCCGGGCCGCCTCCAACGCCGCGTCGAAACAGTCGGCCGGGGTTCTCGGCGCGACGATCGGCACCGGCGCCTCGCCGTTGCGCCCGTACATGGCCTGCAGCAGATCGGCCTGCTCGGTCTTGGTCGGCAGCCCGGTCGAGGGTCCGCCGCGCTGGATGTCGACGACGAGCAGGGGCAGTTCGAGGGAGACGGCGAGCCCGATCGTCTCGCTCTTGAGGGCGACACCCGGACCGGAGGTCGTCGTCACCGCCAGCGAGCCGCCGAACGCCGCGCCCAGCGCCGCGCCGATGCCCGCGATCTCGTCCTCGGCCTGGAAGGTGCGTACCCCGAAGTTCTTGTGCTTGCTCAGCTCGTGCAGGATGTCGGAGGCCGGGGTGATGGGGTAGGAGCCCAGGTAGAGCGGCAGATCCGCCTGCTTCGACGCCGCGACCAGACCGTACGACAGCGCCAGGTTCCCGGAGATGTTGCGGTAGGTGCCGGTCGGGAAGGTCTTCGAGGCCGGCGCGATCTCGTAGGAGACGGCGAAGTCCTCGGTCGTCTCGCCGAAGTTCCAGCCGGCCCGGAACGCGGCGAGGTTGGCGGCCGCGATGTCGGGTTTCTTGGCGAACTTGGTCCGCAGGAACTTCTCGGTGCCCTCGGTCGGCCGGTGGTACATCCACGACAACAACCCGAGCGCGAACATGTTCTTGGAGCGCTCGGCCTCCTTGCGGGAGAGCTCGAAGTCCTTCAGCGCCTCCACCGTCATCGTCGTGAGCGGGACGGGATGGACGTTGTAGCCGTCCAGCGAACCGTCCTCCAGCGGGCTGGCCGTGTAGCCGACCTTCTGCATCGCCCGTTTGGTGAACTCGTCCGTGTTGACGATGATCTCGGCGCCGCGCGGCACGTCGGCGATGTTCGCCCTCAGGGCCGCCGGGTTCATGGCCACGAGGACGTTGGGCGCGTCGCCGGGCGTGAGGATGTCGTGGTCGGCGAAGTGCAGCTGGAAGCTGGACACGCCCGGCAGGGTGCCCGCGGGCGCGCGGATCTCGGCGGGGAAGTTCGGCAGGGTCGAGAGGTCGTTGCCGAAGGAGGCGGTCTCCGATGTAAAGCGGTCGCCGGTGAGCTGCATACCGTCACCCGAGTCCCCCGCGAACCGGATGATGACCCGGTCGAGCCGACGGACGTCCTTCGCCCCCGGCGGTTTGCGCTGTTCTCCTACGACGGCTTCGTCGGCCTGTTCCGTTGGGCTGCTGACCTTGCTCGTCACTGAACTGGACCTCCTTTGAGGCGGCTGTCCGGGAGTGGCCTTCCCGCAGACCCTTCCTTTTCCAACCCTACGTCGGTAAGGGTCGCCTTCCTTCGGCCATTCGCATGATGGACGCCGTTCCGAGACGTCCTGATATGCTTATTTGTTATGATTTTTCTGCCGTCGGGCCCTTCTCCGAGAGACCTCCCCCCGCTCGCCCTCCGGTCCCGCTCGGCAACTGACAGCCTGTCAGTGCCGTCAGGAATTCAGGTATGTGAGGACAGCCAGAACGCGCCGGTGATCCCCGTCGCTTTGTGACAAGCCGAGCTTCTGGAAGATGTTGCTGACGTGCTTCTCGACGGCACCGTCACTGACCACCAGCTGACGGGCGACGGCGGAGTTCGTCCGGCCCTCGGCCATGAGCCCGAGGACCTCCCGCTCCCTGGGCGTCAGCCCGGCCAGTACGTCCTGCTTGCGGCTGCGGCCCAGCAGCTGCGCCACGACCTCCGGGTCGAGCGCGGTACCCCCCTGGGCCACCCGTACCACCGCGTCCACGAACTCGCGCACCTCGGCGACCCGGTCCTTGAGCAGATAGCCGACGCCACGGCTCGAACCGGCCAGCAGCTCGGTGGCGTAACGCTCCTCCACGTACTGTGACAGCACGAGCACGCCGAGTCCCGGATGGGCCTTGCGCAGCTGCACGGCGGCCCGCACGCCTTCGTCGGTGTGCGTCGGCGGCATCCGTACGTCCGCGACGACGACGTCCGGCAGCGCGTCCCGCGCCGCGAACTCGGTGATGGTCCTGATCAGCGCGTCGCCGTCCCCGACCCCTGCCACGACATCGTGCCCGCGGTCGGTCAGCAACCGGGTCAGGCCCTCCCTGAGCAGCACTGAATCCTCGGCGATGACCACCCGCACCCTGTCCTCCACGATTCCTCGGCCCCCCAGAGCCCACCCCGGCCGCCCCCGGTCCCGCCGGGTTCGTGCCCGCTCGTACGACAGGCCCCAGCATTCCAGCATTCGGATCCGGCCGCGCCCGGGCGGCGTGAAGAAGAGGGGTCCTGGAGGGGGTCTGGACCGGGCCTGGACAGGCCCGGAAGGGTGCTGCTCGAAGGGTTGGTTCTTTCTGTTCCGGCCGCCCGGCTGTTCCCCGGCGGCCCCGTCCGGGCCTCGCGCCCTGATCACGCGCCCGGGCCCCGCGCCCGGACCGCCTCTTCGGGGCGGGTGCGGCTGTCCCGCGGGGTACCGCGCGGCGGGCCGCCCCGAGGGCATTCCCCGGTGGGGTACGCGGCGCGGGCAGCCGGCCGCACGCGGAGGCCCCGGCGCACCCCGCCGGGGCATCCGCGTGCGTGCGCGGGGCGTCTCAGCCCCGCCAGGGCAGCTCCGCGGTGACGCGGGTGGGACCGGCCACCGGCGAGTCCACCACCAGGATCCCGTCCACCGCGTCGAGCCGTTCCGCGAGCCCCGCCAGGCCCGACCCCCCGGAGACACCGGCCCCGCCGACCCCGTTGTCGCAGACCTGGATCATCAGCCGGTTCTCCACCCGCCACACGTCCACGCTCGCCCGCGTCGCACGGGAGTGCTTGCTGATGTTCTGCAGCAGCTCGGAGACGGTGAAGTAGGCGATCCCCTCGATCGCGGGCGCCGGCCGCGCCGCCAGGTCCACCTCGACCTGCACCGGCACCGTGCACCGCGAGGCCACCGCGGACAGCGCGGCGTCGAGCCCGCGGTCGGTCAGCACCGCCGGATGGATACCGCGTGCGAGGTCCCGCAGCTCCTGCAGCGCCGTCTTGACCTCGCCGTGCGCCTCGTCCACCATCCGGGCCGCGGCCTCGGGGTCCTCGGCCAGCTTCTCCTTGGCGAGCCCCAGGTCCATCGCGAGGTTGACGAGCCGGGCCTGCGCCCCGTCGTGCAGGTCGCGCTCGATGCGGCGCAGATCGGCGGCGGCCGTGTCGACCACCACCCCCCGGTCCGACTCCAGCTCCACCACGCGCGTGGCCAGCCGCGAGGGGCCGAGCAGCCCGCGCACCATCAGCCGGTCCACGGTCGTCAGCGCCCGCACGATCCAGGGGGTCGCCATCGTGAAGAGCAGCCCCACCAGCGCGGTCACCGTGATCTCGAACGGGTTGTCCAGGTAGATCGAGTGCGTGTCGTCGCCGTACAGCTGCAGTCCGTCCTGGCCGCCGTACATCGGGAAGACCCAGAACCACAGCGGATACGTCAGCAGGGCCCATCCGTACGCCCAGAAGTTCAGCGCGACGACGAAGGAGAACACCGACCACGGGAACTGGACCACCGCGTACAGCAGGTGCCGCCACGACGCGCCGCTCTTGAGCACGGCGCCCATCCACGCCATCGCCCCGTGCTTCCTCGTCCTCAGCGGCTCGGGCTCGGCCACCTCCACACCGAGCAGCCCGCGCGCCCGCGCCCGCTCCAGCGAGCCGAGGCCGCGGCAGCCGGCCAGCGCGGCGGCGAGCACCGGAACGCCCAGGAAGGTGATCAGCAGGCCCGCGCCGAGCGAGACCATCGTGACGGCGAACGTGAACATGAGGATCCCGAGCGGCAGGCCCAGCATCACATAGCCGAACTCGCGCCAGCTGCGCGCCTCGAACGGCGCCCGCAGCGGCGCCGGGAGGCGGTGCCGCCACCCGTCGGCGCCCGCCCCGCGGAATCCGGACCCGCCGCGGTGCCCGTATCCGTGTCCGTACTCCGTGGCCATCGGTCCGTCCGTTCTCTCGTCTCGTCCTGCGCCTCGGCTTCTTCCGCGCGGCGACTCGTTCCGCGCGTCGGCTGCTTCCTCAAGCCTGCCGTCCGGGAGGCCCGCCGGACATGGAGCGGATCGGCGTCTTGGGCGGGGGGTTTTCCCTACCCCGACGGGCCGGCGCCGGGCCCCGCGAACGGGCGGGGGCCGACGCCGGCCCGTCGGGGCGGGCCCCGCGAACGGGCGAGGGCCCGGGACCGGGGACCACCGCTCGGGGTCCTCGCTCCCGGGCCCTCCACGCGCGGCCCGTCGGCCGGGGCCTCCTTCGAGTGAACCCCGGGCTCCTCGCGGCGCTTACCGCACGGGCTCGTTCTGGCGGTCCCGCCACGGCAGTTCGGCCGTGATGACCGTCGGGCCGCCCACCGGCGAATCGACCACGAACAGTCCGTCCACCGCGCCGAGCCGGTCCGCGAGCCCCGCCATGCCCGTACCGCCGTCGACACCGGCCCCGCCGCGGCCGTCGTCCCGGACCTGGATGAGCAGACGGTCGTCCGTCCGCCAGACGTCGACCGACGCGGACCTCGCCCCGCTGTGCTTGCTGACGTTCTGGAGCAGTTCGGAGACGGTGAAGTACGCGATGCCCTCGATGGCGGCGGCCGGCCGCGTCTGAAGTTCGGTGGTCACCTTCACCGGCACGGTGCACCGCGAGGCGATCGAGGACAGGGCGGCGTCCAGCCCCCGGTCGGTGAGGACCGCCGGGTGGATGCCCCGGGCCAGATCGCGCAGCTCCTGAAGGGCGAGCTTCACCTCGCCGTGCGCCTCGTCGACCATCGACGCCGCGGCGTCGGGGTCCTCCAGGAGCTTCTCCTTCGCCAGGCCGAGCCCCATCGCGAGGTTGACGAGCCGGGCCTGTGCCCCGTCGTGCAGGTCGCGCTCGATGCGGCGCAGATCGGCGGCGGCCGTGTCGACCACCACCCCCCGGTCCGACTCCAGCTCGGCTATGCGCCGCTCCAGCTCGTCGGAGGGCGACAGCAGCCCGCGCACCAACGCCCGGTCCACGTTCGTCAGCCCGCGCGCGATGAACGGCAGCACCGGCCACAGCACGAACAACGACACGAGCGTGATCGTGAAGGTGGCGATGCCCCAGGGAAGCCGTATGAGGTCGTACAGCACCGCCCGCCAGCCCACCGGGTCCTTCAGGCTCGACCACAGCCAGCCGAAGAAGCCGGTCCGGCGCACCGGCAACGGGCTCGGCTCGTCGATCCGCAGCCCCAGCAGCCGCCGTGCCCGTGCCCGCTCCAGCTTGCCCAGCTGCCGCGAACCCCGCAGCCCGGCCGCGAGCAGCGGCAGTCCGACGACGGTCACGGCGAGCCCCGCGCCCGTGGCGAGCATCGTCACCACGTACACGAACCCGATGATCGAGGCCGGCAGGTTCACCAGGAGATGGGAGATCTCCTTCCAGGTCACCGGGTCCAGGGCGGGGCGTACGGCGGGCGGCCGGTCACCGTCGGACGGGCCGTCCGACGGACCGGCGGGCATGATGCGTTCGGTCATATCCGCTACCCTGCCCGGCGGCGCGCCGCCGCGCCATGAGGTGGGCCGCCGCGATGCACTGGGGATAACCCCACCCCCAGGGGACTCCTGGGGAAACCCTGGAGACGAGGAGCGGACAGGAGGCCGACCCGGCAGGGGCCGGCGCGGGTGGGGACGGGTCGGCGCGGGCCGGGACGGGCCGACGGAGCACCACGGGGCCGTGTTCACACCGTGAGACGTGAACACGTCACCGAGGGCCGAGGAATGGTCGACGTGTGACGGGCTGCTTACGCTCTCTTTAGCAGGCCCTAGACTCCCGTCCGTACAGATCGTCGAACATGGCGCGTCACAGAGTGCGCGACGGCGCACGACGGGGCGCAACGAGGTCAGGGAGCGAGGGACCGACGTGCCGGAACCGACCGGTGTCACGGCGACCGGGACCGTCGTCGCGGCGGACTACTTCCAGTCCTACTCGGTCGTCGGGCTGCTCGCCGTCGTGGGCGTGCTGTTCGTCGCCGTCGCCTTCGGGGCGGGCCGCCTGCTGCGGCCCGTGGTACCGACCCCCGAGAAACTGCTGACGTACGAGTGCGGCGTCGACCCCGTCGGCGAGGGCTGGGCCCACACCCAGGTCCGCTACTACGTGTACGCCTTCCTCTACGTCATCTTCGCCGTCGACTCGATCTTCCTCTTCCCCTGGGCCACGGTCTTCGCCGCTCCCGGCTACGGCGCCGCGACGCTCGTCGAGATGTTCATCTTCCTCGGCTTCCTGGCCGTGGGCCTGCTGTACGCATACAAGAAGGGCGTCCTGACATGGACGTGACCCCCTCCGCCCCGGAGCAGCCGACGCCGGTGCCGCTGCCCGAGCCGAAGCGGCTCGGCGTGCTCGCCCGCCTCGCCCCCGAGCCCATGAAGGTGGTCCTGAACTGGGGCCGCCGCTATTCGCTCTGGGTCTTCAACTTCGGCCTCGCCTGCTGCGCGATCGAGTTCATCGCCGCGTCGATGGCCCGCCACGACTTCATCCGCCTCGGCGTGATCCCGTTCGCGCCGGGGCCCCGCCAGGCCGACCTGATGGTGGTGTCGGGCACGGTCACGGACAAGATGGCGCCCGCCGTCAAGCGCCTGTACGAGCAGATGCCCGAGCCGAAGTACGTCATCTCCTTCGGTGCCTGCTCCAACTGCGGCGGCCCTTACTGGGACTCCTACTCCGTCACCAAGGGCGTCGACCAGATCATCCCCGTCGACGTCTACGTCCCCGGGTGCCCGCCCCGCCCCGAGGCCCTGCTCCAGGGCATCCTCAAGCTCCAGGAGAAGATCGCCCGGGAGTCGCTGGGGGAGCGGTACGGGTCCGACGCGCCGCGCCCGTCGGCCGCGGCGCTCCAGAGCGGCCTGGTGAAGCCGCCGGCCCCCGCGGCGACGACCGCTCCGGGGACGGATCCGGCCATCCCCGGTGAGGAGGACCGATGACCGTCGGCTGGCTTCCCGGCCCCGCCGAGGAACTCTTCGGCCCCGACGCCACGGCCGAGGAGTCCTACGAGGTCCTGACGGTCGACGTACCGCCGGCCTCCTGGACCGCGGCCCTGGAGACGGCCCGCTCCACCCTGGGCTGCACCTACTTCGACTGGCTGAGCGCCGTCGACGAGCCCGGCACGGGCTTCCGCGTCTCGGCCCACGTCGTGGCCCTGTCCCCGGTGCGCCGCCTCCTCGTCCGCACGACCGTCCCGCACACGGCCCCGGCCCTGGAGTCGGCGGTCTCCGTCTACGCGGGCGCCGCCTGGCACGAGCGCGAGACCCACGAGATGTTCGGGGTGACCTTCGAGGGCCACCCCGGCCTCGACCCCCTGCTCCTGCCGGAGGGCTTCGAGGGCCACCCCCTCCGCAAGGACTTCGTCCTGGCCGCCCGCGTCGCCAAGGCCTGGCCGGGCGCGAAGGAGCCCGGCGAGTCCGAGCACGGCGGCCCCAAGCGCCGTCAGATGCTGCCGCCCGGCGTCCCCGACCCCAACGAGTGGGGCCCTCTCAAGGGCCAGCTCCCCCCGGCTCCGGCCCGCCCGGCCCGTGGCGCGGCCCGCCCCGCCGGCGAGCGCCCGGTCCGCAGGGCCCGTACGGCGGGCGAGGGCTCGGCGAGCCAGACACCGGCCCCCGCCGCGGCGGCGGGCACCACGGCCCCCGCCGCGACCGCGGGCACCGGCGCCACGGGAGCGGACGCCGCGTCCGCCGCGGCGGGTGCCGCCCCCGGCACCGAGGCCGCGCGTCCCGCACGCCGGTCCCGCAGCGCGAGCCAGGGCTCCGCCAGCCAGCGGGACCGGCAGGCGACCCCTCCGGCCCCGACGCCCGCCTCACCGACGGCGGCCGGGAACGAGCAGGCGGCCGCGCCGGAAGCAGCCGTCCCGAACGAGCCGGTGGCCACGACGGAACCGGTGGCCGCGACGGAACCGACGGCCTCCTCCGGACCGACCGCTCCGGCGAGTGCCTCACGGGCAGCCGAGCCCGACGCGGCGACGAGGCCCGCCAGGAGACCCGCCCCGTCGCGCGGCTCGGACGCACCGTGGCACCAGCCGAAGCCCGCGTTCGACGACTCGGAACCGAAGCCCGACCGGGCGCCGGAACCGAAGCCGGAGACGCCCCCGGCGCCGGCCCAGTCCCCTGCGCCGGAGCCCGAGACGGAGACCGACCGGACCCCTGCGCCGGAGCCCGAGCCGGAGTCCCGGCCGAAGGCGAAGTCCGAGTCCGACCCGGAGCCCGGGGCAGGGACCGCCCGGACCCCCGGGACGGAGTCCGAGCCCGAGCCGCAGACGAAGGCTGAGCCCCAGCCCCAGCCCCAGCCGGAGTCCACGCCCGCTGCGGGCGAGGACTCCGAGCCCGACCCCAACCCCGACGACCCCTCCGGAGGCGCGCAGTGAACGACGCTCTCGACGTCGCCCTACGCCTCCTCGTCGTCTTCGTCGTGTTCCTGACGTTCCCCCTGATCGTCGGTCAGACCGAGCACAAGGTGATGGCCCACATGCAGGGCCGCCTCGGCCCGATGTACGCGGGCGGCTTCCACGGCTGGGCCCAGCTCGTCGCGGACGGCGTGAAGTTCGCGCAGAAGGAGGACGTCGTCCCCGCGGGCGCGGACCGGCGCATCTTCCAGCTCGCTCCCGCGGTGGCCCTCCTCCCGTACCTCCTGGTCCTCCTCGCCATCCCGATCGGCCCGGGTGAGGGCGCGGTCGGCGAGGTCGTCGACGCGGGGATCTTCTTCGTCCTCGCCGTCATGGGCGTGGGCGTCCTCGGCTCGCTCATGGCGGGTTGGGCGTCGGCCAACAAGTTCTCCCTCCTCGGCGGCCTGCGCACCGCCGCCCAGCTCCTCGCGTACGAGCTCCCCATGCTCCTGACCGCGGCCTCGGTCGCGATGGCGGCGGGCACGGTCTCGCTCCCCGGCATCGTGGACGCCTTCCGGTGGTGGTGGCTGCCCTGGCAGATCGTCGGCGCGATCGTGTTCTTCGTCGCCGGCCTCGCCGAACTCCAGCGGCCCCCCTTCGACATGCCCGTCGCCGACTCCGAGATCATCTTCGGCGCGTACACCGAGTACACGGGCCTGCGCTTCGCCCTGTTCCTGCTCGCCGAGTACGCCGGCATCGTCGTCCTGTGCGGCCTGACCACCGTCCTCTTCCTGGGCGGCTGGCACGGTCCCTGGGGCGCCGACGGCCTCGGCTGGGTCTGGACCCTCCTGAAGGCCGCGATCCTCGCCTTCGTCGTCATCTGGCTCCGCGTCACCTACCCCCGCCTGCGCGAGGACCAGCTCCAGAAACTCTCCTGGACCCTCCTCGTCCCCCTGTCCCTCGCCCAGATCGCCCTCACCGGCATCGTCAAGGTGGTGATCGCGTAACCATGGCCCCCATTCCTGGCTCCGGCCTCGCCAAGGGCCTGGCCGTCACCCTCCGCACGATGACGAAGAAGACCGTCACCGCGCAGTACCCGGACGTCCAGCCCGAGCTCCCGCCCCGCACCCGTGGTGTCATCGCCCTCTTCGAGGAGAACTGCACGGTCTGCATGCTGTGCGCCCGCGAGTGCCCGGACTGGTGCATCTACATCGACTCCCACAAGGAGACGGTCCCGCCCGCCGCCCCGGGCGGCCGCGAGCGCAGCCGCAACGTCCTCGACCGCTTCGCCATCGACTTCTCCCTGTGCATGTACTGCGGTATCTGCATCGAGGTCTGTCCTTTCGACGCGCTGTTCTGGACCCCGGAGTTCGAGTACGCGGAGACCGACATCCACGAACTCACCCACGAGCGCGACAAGCTCCGCGAGTGGATGTGGACCGTCCCGCCCCCGCCCGCCCTGGACCCCGGCGCCGAGGAGCCCAAGGAGATCGCGGCCGCACGCAAGACCGCCGACAAACTGGCGGCCGAGCAGGCGGCCGAGGCCGAGCGAGCGGCCCAGGCGCCGCGGGCCGAGGAAGCCGGGCAGCCGGACTCTCCGGCCGCACCCCCCTCCGGCCCGCAGGAGGGACGGTCGTGACCTTCGCAGCAGCCACGGCCGCGTCCACGGCGGCCCGCGCGGCCACCACCGTCGCCGCCGGACACCACGGCTTCCTCTCCCCGACCGGCGTCGAGATCGCCTTCCTCCTCGTCGGCCTGCTCACCTTCGGCGCCGCGGTCGTCACCGTCACCACCAAGCAGCTGGTGCACGCCGCCCTGTGGCTGGTGGTCGCCCTCGGCGGCCTCGCCGTCGAGTACCTCCTGCTGACGGCCGAGTTCATCGCCTGGGTACAGGTCCTCATCTACGTCGGTTCCGTCGTCGTCCTCCTCCTGTTCGGCCTGATGCTCACCAAGGCCCCGATCGGCCGCTCCCCGGACGCCGACTCCGGGAACCGCTGGGCCGCCCTGACCGTGGCCGTCGCCTCGGCCGGCGCCCTGGTCTGGGTCGTCGTCGACGCCTTCCGCACGACCTGGGTCGACCTGGACGGTGCCCCCGCCGGTTCCACCGAGGTGACCGGGGCGAGCCTCTTCCAGAACTGGGTCCTTCCCTTCGAAGCGCTCTCCGTCCTCCTCCTCGCCGCCCTGGTCGGCGCGATCGTCCTCTCCCGCAAGGCACAGGCGGACACCGCCGCGGCGGCCGCCACCCCGCGCGTCCCCGGAAGCCGTGACGGCGAGCGGGACGAGGAAGGTGTCCGCTGATGCACCTCGCCTATCCCGCCGTGCTCGCCGCCCTCCTGTTCTGCACGGGCCTGTACGGAGTCCTGGCGCGCCGCAACGCGATCCTGGTCCTGATGTCGGTCGAGCTGATGCTCAACGCCGTCAACCTGAACCTCGTCGCCTTCGACGTCTGGCTCTCCAGGGCCGCCCGCGACACCCTGCACTCCGGCCAGGCCCTGACCCTGTTCACCATCGCCATCGCCGCCGCCGAGATCGGCATCGGCCTGGCGATCGTCCTTGCCGTGTACCGCAACCGCGGCACCTCGGACATCGACAAGCTCCGCGACACCGCCGAGGGCCACGGCCCCGACGACCCCGACGCCCCCGCGGCCGAGAAGGCTGAGGCCGCCGCGTGACCACGACCACCCTCGCCTTCCTCGTTCCCCTCCTTCCGTTCCTCGGCGCCGCCGCCGGACTCCTCCTCGGCCGTACGGCCCCGGGCTTCGTCCGCCCGCTCGCCGTCCTGCCGGCCCTCGCCTCGCTCGCCCTCGCCGTGACGGTCGCGGTACGCCAGGGCGGCGGCCAGGCCATCGACTCGCACACCGAACTCACGCCGACCGGCTCGGTCCCCATCGAACTGGGCCTGCACATCGACGGCTTCGCCGCCCTCGTCGCCGTACTCGTCGGCGTCGTCGCCACCTGCGTGCAGATCTACTCGACGGGCTACCTGCACGACGACCCGCGCTACCCCTCGTACGCCGCCCTCGTCTCCCTGTTCACCTCCGCGATGCTGCTCGTCGTCTACTCCGGCGACCTGATGGTGCTCCTGGTCGGCTGGGAGATCATGGGCATCTGTTCGTACTTCCTGGTCGGCCACTACTGGGAGACCCCGGAGGCCCGCGCCGCCTCGCTCAAGGCCTTCCTGGTCACCAAGCTCGGCGACGTCCCCTTCCTCATCGGTCTGTTCGCGCTGGCCACCGACGCCGGCTCCTTCCGGATCACCACGGTCCTCGGCACCGTCGCGAGCGGCGGGCTGCACCACCCGACCGTCGTCGCCCTGCTGCTCCTCGCGGGCGTGGCGGGCAAGTCGGCGCTGTTCCCGCTGCACACCTGGCTGCCCGACGCGATGGCGGGCCCCACACCCGTCTCCGCGCTGATCCACGCCGCGACGATGGTCGCCGCCGGCATCTACTTCGTCGCCCGGCTCCTCCCCGTCTTCCAGGCCTCCGCGGCCGCGATGGTCGTCCTCGCCGTCATGGCCGGTGTCACGATGGTCGGTTCGGGACTCGCGGCGCTCGCCCAGGACGACATCAAGCGGGTCCTCGCCTACTCGACGATCGGCCAGCTCGGCTACATGGCCGGTGCCCTCGCCGTCGGCGACCGCGGTGCCGCCGTCTTCCACCTCCTCGCGCACGGCGCCTTCAAGGCGCTGCTGTTCCTCGCCGCAGGCGTGATCATCCACGCCTCCGGCACCAACTCGCTGGCCGTCATGTCCCGGATGAAGGACCTGCGCACCCGGGTTCCCGACGCCTTCTGGACGATGACCGTGGCGCTGCTCGCACTCGCCGCGATCCCTCCCTTCAGCGGCTTCTTCTCCAAGGAGGCCGTCCTCGGCGCCGCCGAGCACGTCGCCGCCGGCCACACCGAGCACGCCCCCGGCGCCGCGGGCTGGATCGTCCTGATCACCGGTCTGGTCACCGCCGTCCTCACCGCCGCGTACGCCACCAGGCTGTGGCTGCTGGCCTTCCGCGGTCATGGAGCCGAGGCACCCGACCACGGCAGGCAGCCGCTCAGCATGACGGCCGTGCTCTGGGTGCTCGCCGTCCCCTCGCTCGCCTTCGGCCTGGCGTTCGGCCCGCTGCCCGACTGGTTCGACGGCCGCGACCTGACGCCGGTCCTCACCACCTCGGTGCTCGGCACGGGACTCGCCCTGGTCGGCGGGATCGTCACCTACGGGGCCTGGCGGCACACCACCGCCCTGGCGCTCCGCGTCCCCCTGGGGGCGGTCGCGGCCCACCCGGACGCCGATGCCGGACAGGTCGAGGCCGAGGCCATCGCCGCGCACGAACCCGCCTTCGGGGACGTCGCCCGGGCTCCCGACCCGGCGGACCCGGGCCGGCTGCTGCTCGGTCCGCTGCACCGCCACGCGGCCGTCGGCTTCCACCTCGACGCCGTGTACTCCGCGTTGTTCGTCCGCCCGGTCCGGGCCGGAGCCTCGCTCGTCCGGTTCCTCGACCGGGAGGTCGTCGACACCTACGTACGCGGCGCGGGCGCCCTACCCCGCTGGCTCGGCACCGCCGTACGGCGGGCGCAGACCGGCAATGTGCAGACCTATGTGAGCGCGCTGCTCGCCGGCACCGTCGTCCTGGTGGTCGCCGCCCTCCTCGTCGCCACGGGAGCGTGAGCAGGCGTGATCGATATCAGTGAATCCGTGATGCAGATTCTTCTCGCGTTGATCGTCGTCGGCCCGCTCATCGGGGCCGCCGCCGCCCTTCTCCCGGCCCCGCCGGGACTGAAGGGGAAGTCGCCCGAACAGGCGGTGCTGCGGCACGGCGTGACCGTCACGGGCGTGGTGCTCATCGCCGCGATCGTCCTCGCGCTCGGCTTCGACCACGACCACCCGTCGAAGATGCAGGCCACGACGGACATCAGCTGGATCCCCGCACTCGACGTGCGGATCCACCTCGGCGTCGACGGCATTTCCCTCCCCCTTCTGGTCCTGACCGCGCTGCTGACCTTCCTCTGCGCGCTGTACTCCTACTTCAAGATGCCTTCGGGTCCGACCCCGAAGGCGTTCGTCGCACTGCTGCTCGTCCTCGAGTCCGGCACGCTCGCGACCTTCGCCGTCCTCGATCTGCTGCTGTTCTTCCTCGCGTTCGAGACGGTGCTCGTCCCGATGTACTTCCTCATCGCACGGTGGGGAGGCGCCCAGCGCCAGGCCGCGGCCTGGAAGTTCATCCTCTTCACCCTGCTCGGTTCCGTGGTCATGCTGCTGGGCCTGCTCCTGATCGGAATCAAGGCGGGCACATTCGACATGGTGGCACTCGCCACTGACAACGGCCGGTCGCTGAGCACATCCGTGCAGGTCACCGCCGTTCTGGCGATCGGGATCGGGCTCGCGGTCAAGACGCCGATGTGGCCGCTGCACAGCTGGCTGCCCGACGCCCACACCGCCGCCCCGACCGTCGGCTCGGTCCTGCTGGCGGGCGTCATGCTGAAGATGGGCACGTACGGGTTCGTCCGGATCCTGCTGCCCGTCACACCCGACGGCTTCCGCACCTTCGCCCCCTACCTCGCCGCCTTCGCCGTGGTCGGGATCATCTACGGCTCCCTGGCCTGCCTGGCCCTCGCCAGACAGGGCGCGAAGGGCGACCTCAAGCGGCTCATCGCCTACTCCTCCGTCGGCCACATGGGCTTCGTCCTGCTCGGCATCTCGACGATGGACGCGACCGGCGTGAACGGCGCGCTGTTCGCCAACATCGCCCACGGCCTCATCACCGGCCTCCTCTTCTTCCTCGTCGGAGCGCTGAAGGACCGCACGGGCACCACCGACCTCGACACCCTCGCCGAGGAGTCCGGAGCCGCGCTGTACGGCAAGGCACCGCACCTCGGTGGCCTGCTGGCGTTCGCCGCCGTCGCCTCGCTCGGGCTGCCCGGCCTCGCCGGGTTCTGGGGCGAGATGCTGGCCATGTTCGGCGCGTTCGAGCCCGCCGCCGGCCTCAGCCGTCCCGCCTATCTGACGTTCATGACGATCGCCGCCTTCGGCACGCTGCTCACCGCCGCGTACATGCTCATCGTCGTACGCCGCGTCTGCATGGGCGCGGCCCCCCGGGAGACGCCGGAACTCCTCGACGTCCAGACCTACGAGTTCGCCGCCTGGACGCCGCTCGTCGCCCTCACCGTCGTCGCCGGTCTGTGGCCCCGGGCCCTGCTCGGCCTGACCGACCCGGCCGTACAGCAGCTCCTCGCAGGAGGCACCCGATGAGTTCCCTGGTCCAGTCCGTCGACTGGCTCGCCATCGCGCCGCCCACCCTCGCGGCGGTCGTCGGACTCGTCGTGCTCGTCGCCGATCTCTTCATCGGCGACGCGCGCAAAGCCGTACTCGGCTGGACGTCCGTGGCGGGTCTCGCCGCGTCCGCGCTGTTGCTGCTGCCCCTCCGCGCCGGCGACCGGGCCACGTTCTGCCTGACCGGCGCCACCGACACCTGCAGTTACGTGGCGGACGGCTTCACCCTGGTCGTCCAGCTCCTGGTGCTCGGCGGCGCGCTCCTCGTCGCCCTGCTGTCGGTCACCGCCCTGAAGGACGCCGACCGGGAACTCCCCGAGGGGGAGTACTGGTTCCTGCTGCTCTCCTCCGCCGCGGGCGCCGCCCTCCTGCCCGCCTCCCGTGACCTCGCGACCCTCATCGTCGCCCTGGAGGTCGCCTCGCTGCCCGCCTTCGCGCTCGTCGGCATCAGACGCGGCGACAAGAAGTCCTCGGAAGCGGCCCTGAAGTTCTTCCTGTCCTCCGTCACCGCGACCGCGGTCAGCCTCATGGGCGTCAGCTTCGTCTACGCGACGACAGGCACCCTGTACCTCACCCGGATCGCGGACGGGATCCAGCACGTCGACGGACAGTTCCACACCCTCGCCCAGACGGGCGTCGTCCTCACCCTCGTCGGCTTCGCCTTCAAGACGGCCGCCGTGCCCTTCCACTTCTGGGTGCCCGACACCTACGTGGGGGCACCCCTGCCGATCGCCGCCTACCTGTCGGTCGTCGGCAAGGCGGTCGGATTCTCCGGACTCGTCCTCGTCACCGTCGTCGCCTTCCCCTCGTACGCGGACGTCTGGGGCCCGGCGCTGGCGGCCCTGGCAGCCCTCACCATGACGGTCGGGAACGTCGGCGCCCTGCGACAGCGGTCCACGCGCGCGTACAGCGCGGTGCGGCTGCTCGCCTGGTCCTCCGTCGGCCAGGCCGGCTACCTCCTGGTCCCGATCGCGGCCGCCGCCTACTCCGAGGACGCCCAGCAGGCCATCGGCTCCACGCTCGCGTACGCCCTCATGTACGCCGCCGTGAACCTCGGCGCCTTCGCCGTGGCCGCCCTGGTGGCCCGCCGCAGCCCCCTGAACCGCATCAGCGACTACCGCGGCCTGTACGCCGAGAGCCCCCTGTCCGCACTGGTCCTCGGCTTCTTCCTGCTCTGCCTGGCCGGCCTGCCGCCGGGCGTCATCGGCCTCTTCGCCAAGGTGACCGTCTTCTCGGCGGCCGTCGACGCGGGGCTCGGCTGGCTGGCCGTCGTCATGGCCGTCAACGTGGTGATCGCGCTCTTCTACTACCTCCAGTGGACGGCGCTGCTCTTCCGCTCTCCCGAAGGCGAACCGGGCACGCACCGCGCACCGGCTCCGCTCACCGCGGCCATCGTCCTGACGGCCGTCCTGGGCGTCGTGCTGTCCGGGGCTCCCCAGCTGATCCTCCGCTTCTCGGAGACCGTCCTCTTCTGAAACCGAAGCACCACCCCCGGGGGGCTCTTCAAGGGCACGCGCGCGTGGACGGCCGTCCGAATCACCCGGACGGCCCACGCGTCAGGCAGTGCGCACAAGGGAACTAGTGCTTCCCGTCTGGCGTTGACCAGTACGGGAGGGTCCACTGAAGAGTGGAAGCAGAGCATCAGCAAGCAAAGGGTTCCCCCGCCGCACGACTTGGAGGGCGTACCGTGCACCGCCGGCACAACGGGCTCAGGACAGCCGTACTTCTCGGGGGACTGTCCGCACTCATCATCGTCATCGGCAGTTTCTTCGGGCGCACAGGCCTGATCGTCGCCCTGTTCATCGCGGTCGGCACGAACGCGTACGCGTACTGGAACAGCGACAAACTGGCTCTACGCGCGATGCGCGCCCGCCCGGTGAGCGAGTTCGAGGCCCCCGCCCTCTACCGCATGGTCCGTGATCTCTCGACCCAGGCCCGCCAGCCCATGCCGCGCCTGTACATCTCACCGACGGAGGCGCCGAACGCCTTCGCGACGGGCCGCAACCCGCGCAACGCGGCCGTGTGCTGCACCGAGGGGATCCTGCGCATCCTGGACGAGCGCGAGTTGCGCGGTGTCATCGGCCACGAACTCAGTCACGTCTACAACCGGGACATCCTCATCTCGTCCGTGGCCGGCGCCCTGGCTTCCGTGATCATGTTCCTGGTCAACTTCGCCTGGCTGATCCCCGTCGGCCGGTCCAACGACGACGACGGTCCCGGCATCCTCGGACTGCTCCTGGTCATGATCCTGGGCCCGATCGCCGCTTCCCTCATCCAGCTCGCCATCAGCCGCTCCAGGGAGTACGAGGCGGACGCCTCCGGCGCCCAGCTCACCGGCGACCCCCTCGCCCTTGCGAGCGCGCTGCGCAAACTCGACGCGGGCACGAAGCAGCTGCCGCTGCCTCCCGAGCCGCGCATCGAGACCGCGAGCCACATGATGATCGCGAACCCATTCCGTCCGGGACAGGGAATGTCGAAGATGTTCTCCACGCATCCGCCGATGGCGGAGCGCATCGCCCGGCTCGAGCAGATGGCAGGCCGTCAGCAATGAAGACAATCCTGAACGTCATTTGGCTCGTCCTGAGCGGCTTCTGGCTGTTCCTCGGGTACCTCGCCGCAGGCATCATCCTCTGCATCACCATCATCGGAATCCCGTTCGGCATCGCGTCGTTCCGCATCGGTATCTACGCGCTGTGGCCGTTCGGCTATACGACGGTGGAGCGTCACGACGCCGGAGCGCCGTCCTGCGTCGGCAACGTCCTGTGGCTGGTCCTCGCGGGCTGGTGGCTCGCCCTGGCGCACATCGCCACGGGCATCGCCATGTGCATCACGATCATCGGCATTCCCTTCGGCATCGCCAACTTCAAGCTCATCCCGATCTCGCTGTTCCCGCTGGGACGCGAAATCGTGCGCACGGACGAGCCGTTCGCCGGGCGTTAGCCGAACGGGCCCCTTCCTCGCGCTCCTTGCCGGTACGGGGTCCATCCCGTTCCGGCGAGGGTTTTCCACAGGCTGCCCGATTGTCAGCGGCGCGCTGCATCATGAATCCATGACCGAGACCGAGCAATTGCTGGCACGGGTCGCCACGGAGGCCCGCAACACCCGTCCATGGGGCTGGTCCTCGCTTCCCGCGCCCGTGGACCCGGCGGAGGTCACCCGCGCCGAGGCCACCCTCGGCTTCCCTCTGCCCGCGCTGCTCACCTCGCTCTACCTGCGGATAGGGGACGGTGGATTCGGTCCGGAATACGGCCTGTTGCCCTTGCTGGACGGCCCGCCGTCGGGCGAGCCGGCGGCCGTTCCGCAGTACCTCGCCAGCCGCCGGAGCGGTCGCAAGGACCCCGACTGGCCATGGCCCGAGGGCGTCCTGCCGATATCCCACTGGGGCTGCGGAATGTACGCGTGCGTGGACTGCCAGAGTCCCGACGGCACGGTCCTGCTCTTCGATCCGAACGCCGACCACGCGGACCACGCCTGGTACGTGGACGCCCCCGACCTCGCGACCTGGCTGCGCGCCTGGCTGGAGGGAACGGGCTGGTACGAGGAGTCCAACGACGGCGGGGACCTGCCCCCTTGGCCCGACTTCCGCATACGTACGACGACGCCCCGGGCTTCCTGACCCGCTGAACGCCCGAACACGCCCAGGGCGGCGGCCCCCGCCTCGCAGTGTTCGGAGTCCGGCACCGAGACCGAGCGCCGATCCACGGGGGATCTCGGGGCAGCCCTCAGCGAGAGGCCGCCCGCAGCCGTACGCCGTACGCCGCCGCCCCCACCGCGAGGACGGCCGCGCCCACGGCCACCGAGACGCCCGGCAGGGCACAGGCGAGCGTCACACAGCCGAGGAGTCCCAGCACCGGCACGACCCGCGACGCCGGGGCCGGACTCAGCGTCCAGGCGGAGGCGTTGGCGATCGCGTAGTACGCCAGCACACCGAAGGAGGAGAAGCCGATCGCGCCGCGCACGTCCACGGTCGCGGCCAGCGCGGCGACCACCACGCCCACGGCCAGTTCCGCCCGGTGCGGGACCTGGAAGCGGGGATGCACGGCGGCCAGGGCGCCCGGCAGATGACGGTCACGGGCCATGGCCAGCGTGGTCCGCGAGACACCCAGGATCAGGGCGAGAAGAGAGCCGAGCGAGGCCACCGCGGCCCCCACCCGCACGACGGGCACGAGCCCCGGCAGCCCGGCCGCCCGCACGGCGTCCGCCAGTGGAGCCGGGGCGAGCCCCAGACCCTCCGATCCGAGCACCGAGAGGACAGCGACGGCGACCGCCGCGTACACCGTGAGCGCGATGCCCAGAGCCAACGGGATCGCGCGCGGAATGGTGCGCGCGGGATCGCGTACCTCCTCGCCGAGCGTCGCGATCCGCGCGTATCCCGCGAACGCGAAGAAGAGCAGACCGGCCGCCTGGAGCACCCCGACCGCGCCGGACGACAGTCCGATGCCCAGCCGCCCGGCACCGGATGCGTCGGACCCGAGACACCCCACCACCACGGAAGCGAGGACCGCCAGGACCACCGCCACGATCACCCGCGTCAGCCAGGCCGACCTCTGGACGCCGCCGTAGTTCACGGCGGTCAGGGCGACCACCGCGGCGACGGCCACCGCGTGCCCGTGCGAGGGCCAGACGTACGCGCCCACGGTGAGCGCCATGGCCGCGCAGGAGGCCGTCTTGCCGACGATGAACGACCAGCCCGCCAGATACCCCCAGAAGGCTCCCAGCCGCTCGCGCCCGTAGACGTAGGTGCCGCCGGAAGCGGGATACAGGGCGGCGAGCCGGGCCGAGGACGTCGCGTTGCAGTAGGCGACGACCGCGGCGACCGCGAGTCCGAGCAGGAGCCCGGATCCGGCCGCCCGCGCGGCGGGACCGAGCGCGGCGAAGATGCCGGCGCCGATCATCGAGCCGAGCCCGATGACCACGGCGTCACCGACTCCCAGCGTGCGGCGCAACTCGGGACTGGACAGCGTCATGTGCCGCACCCTACTGATCGCCGCAACCGGCTGGAGCCACGGCGACGTCCTGTTCATCGGCACGGTGTCGACACGTCATCGGCGGACGTGACCCGTGCCGGACACGGACAGCGCGCGCACGGCCCGCCCGGACCGAAGTCACAGGACCGGGACAGCGTGAGCGCAGGACGGAAGGGCAGGCTCAGGACATGGGCATCATCAGCTGGATCATTCTGGGACTGCTGGCCGGCGCCATCGCCAAGTTCCTGCTCCCGGGGCGTGACCCGGGAGGCTTCGTCGGGACGACCGTCATCGGTGTCGTGGGCGCGTTCGTCGGCGGCTGGATATCGGCCCGCTGGCTGGACCACCCCGTCAGCAAGCACTTCTACGACGGCGCCACCTGGGTCGCCGCCATCGGCGGCTCGCTCGTGCTGCTGATCCTCTACCGCATCCTGTTCGGCGACTCGCGCCGTTGAGCCCACGACGCCGGGGCCGCGGCCGGCGGACGAGAAGGGCGGACACCCCGGGTGCCCGCCCTTCCTCAAGCCGCCTGCCGCTCCCGCGGCCGCTTCACGCCGCCTGCCGGGCGTTCTACCGGTAGTTCACGAACTGCAGGGCGAAGTCGAAGTCCTTGCCCTTGAGGAGGGCCTGAACGGCCTGCAGGTCGTCACGGCTCTTCGAGCTGACACGCAGCTCGTCGCCCTGCACCTGGGCCTTCACGCCCTTGGGGCCCTCGTCGCGAATGATCTTCGCCACCTTCTTGGCGTTCTCCTGGGAGATGCCCTCCTCGATCGTCGCGAAGATCTTGTACTCCTTGCCGGAGAGCTGGGGCTCACCGGCGTCCAGCGACTTCAGCGAGATGCCGCGCTTGATCAGCTTGGTCTCGAACACATCGAGGATGGCCTTCACCCGCTCCTCGGAGTTCGCCTCCATGAGGATCTTCTCGCCGGACCAGGAGATGGAGGCGCCGACGTTCTTGAAGTCGTAGCGCTGAGAGATCTCCTTGGCGGCCTGGTTGAGGGCGTTGTCGACCTCCTGCCGCTCGACCTTCGAGACGATGTCGAAACTGGAGTCGGCCATGTCCTGTGGCTCCTTGTATCGGGGTGCGTAGGGGCGGCCGTCGAGCCCGGCGTAGGCCTCCGGCCGCATCCGCATAAGCCTAGCCACCCCCCTCCCTCCAAGCGTCGATCAATTGGGTGGCGAAGCATCCCCGAGCATCAGGTATCGTTTACGTCGTTGCCAGGGAGCACCGCGAAAGCGAGGCTCAGAGGCAGCAAACCCGGCGGTGTGCCCGAGCGGCCAAAGGGAGCAGACTGTAAATCTGCCGGCTTCGCCTTCCCAGGTTCGAATCCTGGCGCCGCCACATGAAGGTAGACCCCCTCCGATCTGCGGAAACGTAGATCGGAGGGGGTCTCTTTTTGTTCGAGCCGTCGTGGGCGGAGTGTGGGCGCGTCTCGACTCGTTCCGCCCCTGAGTCGAGCCGAGCCGGGTGGCCGGGGCGGGGCATGATCGCGACGGATAGGCTGCCGCCTCTTGCAACGGCATCCTTCCGAAGAGGTGTGAATGAAGACAGGCAGACGAACCGTCGCGGTGGCCACGCTCGTGGGGGCGCTGGGGTTCTCGGTGCTGAACGCGCCGGCCGCCCGGGCGGCGGACACCGGTGTCACCGTGTCGGACATCGTCATCAACAACGGCAAGCCGATCGTCGTCGGCACGTCGAAGGAGGTGGAGCCGCCCATCAGGTTCAACATCGCGCTGCCTTCCGGGTACAGCACCGCCGATCCCTCGCGCTACACCGCGTACCCCTTCCTCTACCGCGGCAGCATCAACACGGCGGCCGACACCGGAGAGAACTTCATCCAGCCGGGTAGCTACACCTGCTACGAGATCGACTCCAAGCACGCCCGCTGCGAGGGCAACCTCTACATCGACCCGCACCCGAGCCAGGAGCACGTCGACTCCAACAGTGACGCCACGACCTGGAAGGTCGGCGTCTCGCTGCGGCTGTGGAAGGCCGACGGCGGCCTCAAGGCCGAGGAGCGGGAGACGCGGTCCACGACCGCCCAGCTCAAGCGCGCGGCCAAGGCCACCACCAACGCCTCGCCGGAGCCGGTCACCAAGGGCAGGACGATCACCGTCACGGGCACGGTGACCCGGGCCAACTGGAGCACGAAGAAGTACGACGCCTACAGCGGCCGTACGGTCAGCCTCCAGTTCCGGGCCAAGGGCGCCGACACCTTCAAGACGGTCAAGAAGGCCACCACCAGCAGCACCGGGGGCCTGAAGACCACGGTCACCGCCTCGGTCGACGGCTCCTACCGCTGGGTGTACTACGGCAACTCGACGACCGGCGCCGCCACCAGCGCGGCCGACTACGTCGACGTGCGCTGACGCCTTGGGCGCGGGGCCGGGACCTCGCCGTCCTCGGCCCCGGCCCACGGAAAACGATCCGGCGACCGGAAATTCCAGGCCGAAAATAGCTGGTTCCGAGTCGGGCGATGTCGGCAGGTTTTCTCCCGTGATCAGGGCTCCCGAATGTCCTCGCTCGTGAAAGGGTAAATTGGGAATCGCGCGGCGTCGTCCGCGCGGGTACCGAAGGAGGACCATGTTCGGGGGAATGGCGGGTTTCATCGCGGCCGGAATCGCGATCGCGATCTGCGTGGCCGGTGATCGGGCCGCGAAGAGGCGGGAGAGGGTGTTCCGGGACAGGTACGGATCCTTCGAGGGGTTCCGCGGCCAGGTCGACCCGGAACGCATCCGTGGGGTCCGCAGGCGGAGCGGCGACGTCGCGGCCATCAAGGCGGTCCGCGAGGAGCACCCCTGCGTCTCTCTCCTGACGGCGAAGCGCTACGTGGACGAACTGCCCGTCTGAGAGCGGGAGTCGCGGTCGGACGGACCTCGGACCCGGTGTCGGTATCGATGTCGGTGACGGTCCTGGTGCCGGTGACGGTCCCGGCGATCGGTTCGGCCGGTCGGCGCGACACCGGTCCGGTGGACGAGCGGTCCAAGACGGCATTCGTGTCCTGATCCCGCTGACCACGGCAGGGCGGTGCTGATTCCGGCCGGTGTTCGGCGATCGTCCTGAGCCGGTGTCTCGCGCGCGGCCGCCCCGGAATCCGGGGCGGCCGCGCGCTTTTCCGTTCCGCTCCGTTCCGCTTTGTTCCGCTCCGTTTTCGTGCGTCGAATTCGCCGTGTGGGAAACGCTCCACCCGGTGGCGGCCGGAGCAATGCGGTGAATCATTTCTCGTCGTCGGCTCGTCGGCTCGTCGGCTCGTCTGTCGACGGCGACGGACGGGAGCAGGACCCCGGGCCCGCGGGGCACACTGATCCCATGTCATCGCGTCGCAGGAACTGCCCCGAGTGCCGTCGGGAGATCGCCGTCGTCGCGGGGCGGTTCGCCCGGCACGATCCCCCTGGCGCGCGAGGGAGCGCACGGGGGAGCGGGGAACTGGTCTCGTGTTCCGGTTCACGCCGGGAGGCGTTCATCGGGGCGGCGCAGCCCACGCTGGACGGGTACGCCGTCCCCGAGTTCCCCGGCCAGCTCCCGCTCTTCTGAACCGGACCAGGGGCGGATCGAGCAGGGGCGAACCGACTACTAGTTGCCCGCCACCGACTTCACCGCGACCGAGATCGGTGTCGAGCCGCTGATGGCCTCCAGGGTCAGACCGGTCGTCGCCGGTGTGTCGACCAGTTCCGCGAGGATCGCAGCGACGTCGTCGCGGGGGATCATGCCGCGGCCGGTCGAGGCCTCCAGACGTACGAGACCGGTTCCGGCGTCGTCGATCAGGCTGCCGGGACGCAGGATCGTCCAGTCCAGACCCGCGCGACCGCGCACGTACTCGTCGGCCTCGCCCTTGGCGCGCAGGTACGCGTCGAAGACGTCGTCGCCCGGGTGGGCCGGGTCCGCGCCCATGGAGGAGACGACCACGTGCCGGCGTACGCCCGCGCGCTCGGCCGCGTCCGCGAACAGGATCGCGGCGCCCTTGTCCACCGTCTGCTTGCGGTCCGCACCGCTGCCCGGCCCCGCGCCCGCCGCGAAGACGGCCGCGTCCGCGCCCTGCAGATGCGCGGCGACCTCCTCCACCGACGCCGACTCCAGATCGCACAGGACCGGCTCGGCGCCGGCCGCCCGCAGATCGTCCCCCTGTTCGGCACGGCGGATGATCCCCGCGACCTCGTCCCCGCGCGCGGAGAGCAGCCGCTCCAGCCGCAGCGCGATCTGACCATGACCACCAGCGATGACAATGCGCATGTCTCCGACCGTACGCCCGGACGGCCGCGTTCGCGCGCAACCCTGTGGGCAACTCGTGAGTCACATGGGTGATCACTGTGAATGCGTGGGTGACCGCCGCGAGAACGCGTCGGAACGAGTGAACACGCGAACGAGGGAACGCCGTGCGGGTCCGTGCGGCGTCGTGGAGGAGACCATCATCACCGTCATACGCAAGACAGCCACCGCGGTCGGCTGCACCGCTGTCCTCCTCACCGCGGCGGCCGCCTGCGGCACGGTCCAGAACCTCACCGCCGGGCAGAAGGTGGACCACGCCGTGGACCGCCTCGGCGAACAGAAGTCTCTCGCCTTCCAGTTGGACCTGGACGCCGACGCGGACGCGATCAACGCTCTCGCGGCCGAGGACGGTTCCGACGAATCGCTTCCGCCGGAGGCCGCGAAGTTCATCAGCGCGCTGCGTGTCGACGTCTCCGTCAAGTCCAGGAAGAAGCTGGCGGATTCGGGCGAGAAGGACCTCATCGGGACGAGCGTGAAGATCACGGGGACCGGCGGTGTCCTGGCCGAGTACCGGGTCATCGGCGATTTCATGTACTACCGCAGCAACATGAAGGCCGTCGGTGAGGCGATGGGCGTTCCCATGCCGTCGGCCGACGATCTCCCCCCGAGCCAGAAGGAGTTCAAGAAGCTCCTCGAGGGCGACTGGGTGAAGGTCGACATCAAGGAGCTGGAGTGGAAGTCCACCGGGGGTGCCTCGAAGGGGACCGCCGATTCCGGGGACGTCGACGCGAAGACCCAGAAGAAGGCTCTCGACGCCGTACGGGCCGTCATCGGCCGTGAGGTCCAGTTCCGGACCAAGGGCGGTGCCGACGGGACCGAGCACGTCATCGCCACGGGCAACTTCCGCGACCTGATCACCGGTGTCGTCGACAAGCTCCGTCCGCTGCAGGACGACCTCCCGGCAGGCGCGGAACTCCCCACCGCCAAGGACCTCAAGGACGCGCCGGACAAGAAGGTCGCCGTTGACTTCACCCTGAAGAACGGCGACCTCTGGCAGATCAGGACGGACCTGGCCGTCCTCTCCGACAGCCCGGGGAAGACCAAGCTGCCCCTCGTCCTGAAGTTCTCCGAGGCGGGTGACGTCAGCGCGCCGTCCGGAGCCACCGAGTTCCCCGTGGACAAGGTTCCCGGGGGGAGCCCGCTGGGTCGCGCGTTCGTGGGCGGCGGGTTCTAGACCGCCGACGCCCGCCGCCGACGCCGGCCGCTGACGCCCGCCGCTGACGCCCGCCGCCGGCCTCGGCAGCCGCCCGCGGGACGACGTGGCACGCGGGCCGCCCCGGCCGCCTTCACGCGCGCGTGGAGCGTTCTCGCCTCACGCGCGCGTGGCCGCCGTGGTGCCCGCCCCGGCTAGGACGGCTCTTCCCGTCCCTGCCGGGGCAGTTCCAGCCCGGACTCGGCCGCCGAGTCGCAGTACTCCCGCACCGCGCTGGTCCGCGCCACCACGCGCCCGCGGTGGATCACGACCCGGCTGTACGCGAGGGACAGGACCCCCGAAAGCCGGTCCCCGCGCACGGCGAGCAACTCGGCCGGGAACCCCGCCTCCACCCGCACCTCGGGCAGTCCGAGGGCGGCCCTGGCGGTACGGCTCACCATGTCGTACGCGTCCTCGGGGCGCAGCCCGCACCGGGAGGCCAGCAGGTACGCGGCCTCCAGGGGGTCCCCGCGTCCCACCGGGTTGGACACGTCGCGCAGGGCACCGCTGCCCGCCGTGACCCGTACCCCGGCCGCCCGCAACAGCCGTACGGGAGCGGTGCCGCGCCGGTCGGCCGAGCCGCAGCCGCCCTGCGGGAGGCACACCACCGTCACCCCGGCCGCGGCGAGCCGGTCCGCGGCGCGGGAGGCCACCTCGGAAGGCAGTCGGCCGAGGCCGCCGCACGGGCCGAGGGTCACCCCGGGCCGCAGCCCGCCCGCCATGGCGGCGAGCCGGGCGAGCCGGGCGGGATCGGCGGCGTCCGTGTGCAGGTCGACCGGACAGCCGTGTTCGGAGGCGAGTTCCAGGACGGCCTCGACGTACCCGGTCGGATCGGGGTCCGCGTCCGGGCAGCCGCCCACCACGGAAGCGCCCATCTTCAGGGCGTCCCGCAGCATCGCGAGCCCGTCGGCACCGGCCGCCCCGGTCAGCACCCGGGGCATCGCCACCGTCGCCAGTTCGACGAGCCCCCGCAAGGACCGCCGAGCCTCGAGCACCGCGGTCAGCGCGTCCAGTCCCTGCACGTCGCCGACGCGCACATGGGACCGCAAAGCGGTGGCGCCGTGCCCGAGTTGGAGCAGTGCCGCCTCTGTGGCCCGGCGCTGGACCGCCCGGTCGTCGTACGCGAGGGGCCCCTGGCCGTCGGCCGCCAGGGCCGTGTCGCCGTGCGCGTGGACCTCGGCCGGGGCCGGCAGGAGGAGGTAGCCGTCGAGGTCCACCTTCGCGGCGCGAGCCCCCGAGGCACCCGCCGCCAGGCTTCCCGCGGTGCCGACCGCCTCGATACGGCCGCCACCCAGCCGCACGTCCACGGTCCGGCCGTCGGTGAGCCGCGCCCCGCACAGCAGGAGAGCGGCCGTGTCGGTCTGTCCCGGGGCGGAATGACCCGAGGCGGAATGGGGCGGCTGCTGCTGGCTGTCGGGCATCGCACTCCTGTGGCTCGGGGACGGCTGCGGGAGGGACGACTGCGGAGCGTGGGGGCACAAGATCACGCAGCGTGAGTCGAGCCTAGGGCGGAGACCCGTCGACGTCAGGGAGGAGCGCAATAGTCGTACCGGCGTGGTCCGTCGACCGGTCGGGGACCGGCCACCTTCGGGACCGGTCCCCGACCGGCCGTCCCGGATCACCGTCCGGGACCGGCCGTCCCGGGCCACCGTCCAGGACCGGCCCGCGCCCACCCGCCCGTCTCCGGCCCGTCCCGCTCGCATGCCCGCCCTCGACCTCTCCCGCCCCGGTCGCGGCGCCTCGGCCGCCGCCGCGTCCAGGCGGCCCCGCACAGGGCGTGACGGAGCCCGGCCGCCCCTCGCGGGCCCACGACCGCACCCGGTCACCCCGAGCCGACCGCGATCGCGCCACAGGCGGCCGGAGAGCCCTCGCCCCGCGTGGTTCAAGGGCCCCGAGGGGCGGGTGAAGGCTCCGGGAACACCCGGGGAAACGTCGGAGATCAGGCCGGGGCGGGTGCCGCGAAACGGATTTGGGCGATCGGCGGAGGACCGTGTAATGTCTTCATCGCTCGCCCCAATAGCTCAGTCGGCAGAGCGTCTCCATGGTAAGGAGAAGGTCTACGGTTCGATTCCGTATTGGGGCTCTGGTGTGAAAGGTTCCCGTCGCAAGACGGGGCCCGATCGCATCTCAGCGGTGTAGCTCAGTCGGTAGAGCAAGCGGCTCATAATCGCTGTGTCACCGGTTCAAGTCCGGTCACCGCTACAGACAGTAGCCGATTGTGGGGTCGGTCCTTCGATCGGCTACTCTTCTATGCGTTAATGTCCCATCCGTTCGTCAAGGAGCACTCCTGTGGCTGCCACCGACGTCCGCCCGAAGATCACGCTGGCCTGCGTGGAGTGCAAGGAGCGGAACTACATCACCAAGAAGAACCGGCGTAACAACCCGGACCGACTGGAGATGAAGAAGCACTGCCCGCGTTGCAACGCGCACACCGCGCACCGCGAAACGCGATAATTCAGGCTCGTACACGAGGCCGTCCCCCTCACGGGGGGCGGCCTCGTGTCGTTGTGGAACCGGTGCCCGGTGCCCGGCGTGTATCCGGCGCATAGGCGGTACCGGAGTTTTCGAGCGAAGATGGGCCGTCCGGTCAGAACGGCCGGTCCCGTTGCGGCAGCCGTGACGACCGTCGCCATGAGGCGACCGGCACGGTGAAGGCATCCGGCGCGGTGAAGAGGCCGGGCGCAGCGAGGACGACAGCGCAGCGAAAACAACCAGGAGGTGCCGAGCCCATGGCGCTCGACCAGTCCTTCGTGGGGCGGTCCTACCCGCCCACCGACCCCTACGAGGTCGGTCGGGAGAAGATCCGCGAGTTCGCGGAGGCCGTGGGGGACAGCAACCCTGCGTACACGGACCCCGAGGCCGCACGTGCTCTCGGTCACCCGGATGTGATCGCCCCGCCCACCTTTGTGTTCGCCATCACGTTCAAGGCCGCGGGCCAGGTCATCCAGGACCCGCAGCTGGGTCTCGACTACAGCCGCGTGGTGCACGGCGACCAGAAGTTCGCGTACACCCGCCCGGTGCGCGCGGGCGACCGGCTCACGGTCACCTCGACCATCGAGTCGATCAAGTCCCTCGCGGGCAACGACATCCTGGACGTCCGTGGCGAGGTCCACGACGAGGCGGGCGAGCACGTCGTGACGGCTGTCACGAAGCTCGTGGCCCGCGCGGCGGAGGTGGGCTGACATGGCGGCGAAGATCTCTTACGCGGACGTCGAGGTCGGCACCGAGCTGCCGGCCCAGACGTTCTCCGTGACGCGCGCCACGCTCGTGCAGTACGCGGGGGCCTCCGGGGACTTCAACCCGATCCACTGGAACGAGAAGTTCGCGGTCGAGGTGGGCCTTCCCGACGTCATCGCGCACGGCATGTTCACCATGGCCGAGGCGATCCGTGTGGTGACCGACTGGGCGGGTGACCCGGGCGCCGTCGTCGAGTACGGCGTCCGCTTCACCAAGCCCGTGGTCGTCCCGAACGACGACAAGGGCGCCACCGTCGAGGTCAGCGGCAAGGTCGCCGCCAAGCTCGACGACAACACCGTCCGCGTGGACCTCACGGCGACCAGCGCCGGACAGAAGGTGCTGGGCATGTCGCGAGCGGTCGTACGACTGGCCTGACCTCGGGGTTCGGGGGCGTCCCCGACCGTGGGATCCAGAAGCGTTCCTGACCTCGGGGTCCGGAAGCGTCCGGGGCTGCCGGGCGTCCGCGCTTCGGCCGTCCGGTAAGGGGTGCCCGTCCATGACGGGCGCCCCTTACGCGTTTCCGGCCCCCGCTCACCCTTGACGTAGTTAGTGATTGAGTACTAACTTGGCCGCATGGTCAGGATGAGTGCGGAGGAGAGGCGCGAGAGCGTCGTCCGTGCGGCGATGAGCGAGTTCGCCCGCGGTGGCTACCACGGCACGTCCACCGAGGCGATCGCCCGGCGCGTGGGTGTCTCGCAGCCGTATCTCTTCAGGCTCTTCCCGGGCAAGAAGGCGATCTTCCTGGCGGCCGCCGAGCGCTGCATGGAGCTGGCCCGGCAGACGATGGTGGGGGCCGCCGAAGGACTGGAGGGCGAGGAAGCCCTGCACGCCATGGCCAACGCCTACGTCAAGGTCATCTCGGAGCACCCGGAGCGGCTGCTCATGCAGATGCAGACGTACGTCGCGGTCGCGGCGGCCGAGGAGGAGGGCGATCACGAGTTCGGCGAGACGGTCCGGGCCGGCTGGATGCGGCTCTGGGACGCCGTCCACGTGCCGCTCGGGGCCGACCCCGACGAGACGTCGACCTTCATGGCGTACGGGATGCTCATCAACTGCATGGTGGCGATGGGGTTCCCGCCCGAGCACCGGGTCTGGGAAGGGCTCTACCCGTCGGCGCGGATCACGGGCCGGCTGGAGAAGTAGCGCGAGAGGGCGCGAGAGGGAATGCGGAGCTCCGCGCCTTTTCGTGCCCGCAGAAGTTAGTCATCAATAACTAACGTCAATGGCGATCACATCACGCTCAGGGGGAGCGATGTCTCAGCGAACGACGAAGGCAACGGCAAAGGCAACGGCAAAGACAGCGGATGCGGCACCGGAACCGACCCCGCGTCGCGGTGGAGCCGGGTGGGCCCTCCTCATCACGAGCGTCGCCGGATTCATGGCGGCCCTCGACAATCTCGTCGTCACCACCGCCCTGCCCTCCATCCGCGAGGATCTCGGGGGAGCCCTGGGCGACCTGGAATGGACCGTGAGCGCCTACACGCTCACCTTCGCCGTCCTGCTGATGTTCGGTGCGGCGCTCGGTGACCGGTTCGGTCGCCGCAGGCTCTTCATGGTCGGTCTGACCGTCTTCACCGGGGCCTCCGCCGCCGCGGCCATGGCCCCCGGCATCGACTCCCTGATCGCCGCCCGCGCGGTCCAGGGCGTCGGCGCGGCGATCATGATGCCGCTCACCCTGACCCTGCTGACGGCCGCGGTCCCCGCCGCCAAGCGCGGGATGGCGTACGGGATCTGGGGCGCCGTCAACGGGCTCGCGGTCGCGTCGGGCCCCCTCATCGGCGGCAGCCTCACCGAACACGTCTCCTGGCACTGGATCTTCTGGCTGAACGTTCCGCTGGGTCTCGCGGTGCTCCCGCTCGCCCGGCTGCGCCTGTCCGAGTCGTTCGGCGCCGGTGCCCGGCTCGACTTCCCCGGCACGCTGCTCGCCAGCGGCGGTCTCTTCGGGATCGTCTACGGACTGGTCCGCGGTCCCTCCGACGGCTGGACCGGCGCGCTCGTCCTGACCGGTCTGATCGCCGGTACCGCCCTGCTCGCCGGCTTCGTCGTCCACGGCACCCGGGCGAAGAACCCGATGCTCCCGATGCGTCTCTTCCGCTCCCGCGCCTTCGCCGGGATCAACGCGGCCAGCCTGCTGATGTTCCTCGGGATGTTCGGCTCGATCTTCCTGCTCAGCCAGTACATGCAGGGCGTGCTCGGCTACTCGCCGACCGAGGCGGGACTGCGGATGCTCCCCTGGACCGGCATGCCGATGCTCGTCGCGCCCGTCGCCGGCTACCTGTCCGACCGCGTGGGCGGGCGTCCCGTCGTCGCCACCGGGCTCTTCCTCCAGGCCGCCGGGCTCGCGTACTACGCCTTCGTGGTCGCCGCCGACGCCTCGTACTCCTCCCAGCTGCCCGCGCTGATCATCAGCGGTATCGGGATGTCGCTCTACTTCGCCCCGGCCTCCAACCTGGTCATGTCCAGCGTCCGGCCGCAGGAGCAGGGCATCGCCTCCGGCGCCAACAACGCGCTGCGCGAGGTGGGCGGCGCGCTCGGCATCGCGGTGATGTCCTCGATCTTCTCGGCGCAGGGCGGCTACGCGACCGCCGAGACCTTCATCGACGGACTGCGGCCCGCGCTCGTGGTCGGTGCCTTCGTCGTGGCCCTCGCGGGGATCGCGGCCCTGGTCGTCCCGTCCGCGCGGCGCACGGCGCACACCGGGACGCCCGAGGACCCGGAGCGCGTCCTGGACGCCGGCCCGACGGCCGCACTGGAGACCACTTCTCCGGAGAGCGCCCCTGCCGGAACCGCCCGCCTGGAAGCCGCCTCCCGCTGACGCGCGGAACGAGGACGGCGGCACCCGGCCCGGCCCCGGGATCCCCCGGCCGTCCGGTCGGACCACCGGGAGAGCCGCCCCGGCCGAGCGCCCGGGCACGGACGGTCCCGCCCCCTTTGGGCGGGACCGTCCGCACGTCCGGAGCGCACCGGTGGCCGGGCGCCCCCGCCCCTTCTCGTACTCTTGGGCCCGTGCAGGAACTCCACGATGCCCCGCTCGCCCCGCTGACCACCTTCCGGCTCGGTGGCCCGGCCGCCCGGCTGATCACCGCCACGACCGACGCCGAGGTGATCGCCGCCGTGCGCGAGGCCGACGACGCCGGTACGCCGCTGCTGCTCATCGGCGGCGGATCGAACCTCGTCATCGGCGACAAGGGCTTCGACGGGACCGCCCTGCGCATCGCCACGAAGGGCTTCTCCCTCGACGGTACGAACCTGGAGCTGGCCGCGGGCGAGGTGTGGACCGACGCGGTCGCGCGCACCGTGGAGGCCGGGCTCGCCGGGATCGAGTGCCTCGCCGGCATCCCCGGGTCCGCCGGTGCGACGCCGATCCAGAACGTGGGCGCGTACGGCCAGGAAGTGTCGTCGACGATCACCGAAGTGATCGCCTACGACCGGAAGACGCGCGAGACGGTCACGCTGACCAATGCCGAGTGCGCGTTCTCGTACCGCCACAGCCGTTTCAAGGCCGACCCCGAGCGCCATGTGGTGCTCCGGGTGCGCTTCGGCCTGGAGGACGCGCAGGGACTGTCGGCGCCGCTCAAGTACCCGGAGACGGCCCGCGCGCTCGGTGTGGAGGCCGGGGACCGCGTGCCCCTCGACGCCGCCCGCGAGACCGTCCTGAAGCTGCGTGCGGGGAAGGGCATGGTGCTCGACCCCGAGGACCACGACACCTGGTCGGCCGGGTCGTTCTTCACCAACCCGATCCTCACGGACGAGGCGTTCGCCGCGTTCCACGCGCGCGTGCGGGAGCGGCTCGGCGCCGACGCCGTGCCCCCGGCGTACGCGGCGGGCGACGGCCACACCAAGACGTCGGCGGCCTGGCTCATCGACAAGGCCGGCTTCACCAAGGGCTACGGCACCGGCCCGGCCCGCATCTCCACCAAGCACACCCTCGCCCTGACCAACCGGGGCGCGGCGACCACCGAGGACCTGCTCGCGCTGGCCCGCGAGGTCGTCGCCGGGGTCCACGAGGCCTTCGGGATCACGCTCGTCAACGAGCCGGTGACGGTGAACGCGAGCCTCTGAGCGGCTTATGGGCGCGCCCTAGGCCCTGTCGTCAAATTCCCGCCTGCCCCGCGACGCCCGGCACGCACTCTCGCCGCACCGGGCGAAAGCCCAAGTACGTCCAGTACGAGGACTTCCGCCCGGCACGCCGAGAGCACGCACCGGACGCCGCAGGGCCGCCCTTCGGGCGACGACGGGAATTTGACGACAGGGCCTAGTAGGCGACCCCCACCCCCTGCTTCACGGTCGCCGGATCGTCGATCATCGCGAGCATCGCGTGGGCCACGTCGGCGCGCGCGATGAAGCGGCCCCGGGGCGGGGAGCCTCCGACGACCGTGCGGTACGAGCCGGTCAGCGGCTTGTTCTGGAGCCGGGGCGGCCGCACCGCGGTCCAGTCCGTGGCGCTGGCCGCCAGCGCGCCCTCCATCTCCCGCAGGTCGGCGTAGACGTCCTTCAGCAGCGCGGAGATCAGCCGCAGCATCGCGCGGTCGAGAAGGGTGTCGTCCTGCGCGGCGGGTCCGACCGGGGCCGCGCTGACGACCAGCAGCCGCCGGGTCTGTTCCGCCTCCATGGCGGCCAGCACCGTACGGGTGAGCCGGGCCGCGACCCCGGCGTCCTTGCGGCTGCGCGCGCCGAGGCCGGACAGGACCGCGTCCCGGCCCGCGACGGCGGGGCGCAGCGGTCCCGGGTCGGTGAGATCCGCGCGCACGACCTCCAGGCCCGCGCCCGTGACGGTGAACCGCGCGGGATCGCGGACGACCGCCGTGACCTGATGGCCCGCGCCCAGGGCCTGGCGGACGATCTCCTGGCCGATGCCTCCGGTGGCACCCAGAACGGTGAGTTTCATGACCTGCTCCGCAACGCATGAGAGGGGAGATGGGGGGACGGAGGACGGAACGCCGGGAAGGCCGTCGATCCGTCCGGCCCCCGTTCGACCGGCTTCCGTCCGGGTGGGTGAGTGTTCACTCACCCCTGCTTCTTCTAGAGTGAGTAAGTACTCACCCACTCGTCAACCCCAAAGGGCGGGTCATGGAATCCTTGGGCCCCATGCAGCAGAAATCCGCCACGGAGACCACGCCGTCCGAGCCGTCGAAGCCGACCCGGATCCGCATCCTCGACGCGGCGCACGAGCTCATGCTCACGCTCGGCCTCTCCCGGACCACCACCAAGGAGATCGCCAGGGCGGCCGGCTGCTCCGAGGCGGCGCTCTACAAGTACTTCGCGAGCAAGGAGGAGCTGTTCATCCGGGTCCTCCACGAGCGGCTGCCCCGGCTGGGCCCCCTCCTGGAGCGGCTGACGGCCGAGCCGCGGGAGCACTCCCTGGAGGAGAACCTCACGCAGATCGCCCGCCAGGCGGCCCTCTTCTACGAACAGAGCTTCCCGATCGCCGCCTCGCTGTACGCGGACCCGCAGCTCAAGCGCCGCCACGACGAGACCGTGCGGGCCATGGGCGCGGGGCCGCATATGCCGATCCGGGGCGTCGCCGCCTATCTGCTGGCGGAGCAGCGGGCCGGGCGCGTCCAGCCGGACGCCGACACCTACGCGGCGGCCTCCCTGCTCCTCGGGGCCTGTGCGCAGCGCGCCTTCGCCTACGACGCCACCGAGGAGGGCACGCCGCCGCCCCTGGACACCTTCGCCCCGGCGCTGGCCCGCACCCTGCTCGCAGGGATCGCGCCCCGGGACACGGGTGCCGCGGCCGCCGGCGCGCGGTAGGCAGGCCGGACCGGTCGGCGGGGTCGGCGGGGGCGGGCTGCCCTCAGGCGGCCAGCCAGTCGTCGACGCCGGCCAGCAGCTTTCTCCGGACGTCCTCGGGCGCGGCCGAGGCGCGGACGGACTGCCGGGCCAGCTCGGCCAGCTCCTGGTCCGTGAAGGCGTGGTGGCGGCGGGCGATCTCGTACTGGGCGGCGAGCCGGGAGCCGAAGAGCAGCGGGTCGTCGGCGCCGAGGGCCATCGGCACCCCGGCTTCGAACAGAGTGCGCAGGGGGACGTCGGCGTGCTTCTCGTAGACGCCCAGGGCGACGTTCGAGGTGGGGCAGACCTCGCAGGTCACCCCGCGGTCCGCGAGGCGCTTCAGCAGCCGCGGGTCCTCGGCGGCCCGCACCCCGTGGCCGATCCGGGAGGCGTGCAGGTCGTCCAGGCAGTCGCGGACCGAGGCGGGGCCGGTCAGCTCGCCGCCGTGGGGGGCGGACAGCAGCCCGCCCTCGCGCGCGATGGCGAAGGCCCGGTCGAAGTCGCGCGCCATGCCCCGCCGCTCGTCGTTGGAGAGCCCGAAACCGACGATCCCCCGGTCCGCGTACCGCACGGCGAGCCGGGCCAGTGTGCGGGCGTCCAGGGGGTGCTTCATCCGGTTGGCGGCCACCAGGACGCGCATTCCGAGCCCGGTGTCCCGCACGGTCGAGTCGACCGCGTCCAGGATGACCTCCAGGGCCGGGATCAGACCGCCCAGGCGCGGGGCGTACGACGTCGGGTCGACCTGGATCTCCAGCCAGCCCGAGCCGTCCTTCAGGTCCTCCTCGGCGGCCTCGCGCACCAGCCGCTGGATGTCCTCGGGCTCCCTCAGGCAGGACCGCGCCGCGTCGTACAGGCGCTGGAAGCGGAACCAGCCGCGTTCGTCGGTCGCCCGCAGTTTCGGCGGTTCCCCGCTGGTCAGCGCCTCGGTCAGCGTCTCGGGCAGCCGTACGCCGTACTTGTCGGCGAGCTCCAGAACGGTGCCGGGCCGCATCGACCCGGTGAAGTGCAGGTGCAGATGGGCCTTCGGAAGTTGACTGACATCACGTACGCGCTCCATCCAGAGATCCTGCCGCACCCGGACGCCGTGCCGGTAGGGCTTTCCCTGATCGGGCGCTTGCTCGAACGGACGAACGGGGGCCGGCCACTCCGCGGAGAGTGGCCGGCCCCCGTACGCGCGCGTGGAGCGCGGTGACGTCACCGGTGCCCCGGAGGGCGGGCGAGGACGCCGGAGGTCAGTCCGTGGCCTCGGCCAGCAGCTTCTGGATCCGGCTGACGCCCTCGACGAGGTCCTCGTCACCGAGCGCGTACGACAGCCGCAGGTAGCCCGGCGTGCCGAAGGCCTCACCCGGGACGACCGCGACCTCGGCCTCCTCCAGGATGAGCGCGGCCAGCTCGACGGTGTCCGCGGGGCGCTTGCCGCGGATCTCCTTGCCGAGCAGTTCCTTGACCGAGGGGTACGCGTAGAAGGCGCCCTCGGGCTCGGGGCAGAGCACGCCGTCGATCTCGTTCAGCATGCGCACGATGGTCTTGCGGCGGCGGTCGAAGGCCTCGCGCATCTTCGCGACGGCCTCGAGGTCGCCGGAGACGGCGGCGAGCGCGGCGACCTGGGCCACGTTCGAGACGTTCGAGGTGGCGTGCGACTGGAGGTTGGTCGCGGCCTTGATCACGTCCTTCGGGCCGATGACCCAGCCCACGCGCCAGCCGGTCATCGCGTACGTCTTGGCGACGCCGTTGACGACGATGCACTTGTCGCGCAGCTCGGGGACCACCACGGGCAGCGAGTGGAACTCGGCGTCGCCGTAGACCAGGTGCTCGTAGATCTCGTCGGTCAGGACCCACAGGCCCTTCTCGGCGGCCCAGCGGCCGATCTCCTCGATCTGCTCGCGGGTGTAGACCGCGCCCGTCGGGTTGGACGGGGAGACGAAGAGCAGCACCTTGGTGTTCTCGGTGCGGGCGGCCTCCAGCTGCTCCACCGAGACGCGGTAGCCGGTGGTCTCGTCGGCGACGACCTCCACCGGGACGCCGCCGGCCAGGCGGATGGACTCCGGGTAGGTCGTCCAGTACGGCGCCGGGACGATGACCTCGTCGCCCGGGTCGAGGATCGCGGCGAAGGCCTCGTAGATGGCCTGCTTGCCGCCGTTGGTGACGAGGACCTCGGCGGCCTCCACCTCGAAGCCGGAGTCGCGCAGCGTCTTCGCGGCGATCGCGGCCTTCAGCTCGGGAAGCCCGCCGGCCGGCGTGTAGCGGTGGTACTTGGGGTTCGAGCAGGCCTCGATGGCGGCCTGGACGATGTAGTCCGGGGTCGGGAAGTCGGGCTCACCGGCGCCGAAGCCGATCACCGGACGTCCGGCGGCCTTGAGGGCCTTGGCCTTGGCGTCCACGGCGAGGGTGGCGGATTCGGAGATCGCGCCGACTCGGGCGGAGACCCGGCGCTCAGTGGGAGGGGTTGCAGGGCTCATGACCCCTATCGTTTCAGACCGGAATCGCCCCCGGCACATTGGTTTCACGGACTGGGCGAGGGCAGAACATCCGTACGGATCCGTGCGGTCCACCAGTGGATCTTCAGTGCGGCGGGCCCCTGCCGACACTTTCTGTTCGACGCCCGGCTCCGGACCACGTACACTCTCACCTCGTTGGCCTTCACCGGCCGCGCCCCACCGGTGCACACCGAGCACCCGGTCGGATGCGGTACGTTGGGGAAGACAAAGGGTCGTAGCTCAATTGGTAGAGCACCGGTCTCCAAAACCGGCGGTTGGGGGTTCAAGTCCCTCCGGCCCTGCTACACACACCGCCAGGATGTGTGCGCATGTACGTACTGCAATGCACCGCCGTGCGGCTCCACCGGGCGCGGCACGGTCACGACCCGGGAATCAGGTGAGGACGAGTGACGGACGCCGTGGGCTCCATCGACATGCCTGATGCCGAGGCGCCGGAGTCCAAGAAGAAGGCCCGCAAGGGCGGTAAGCGTGCCAAGAAGGGCCCGCTGAAGCGCCTCGCCACCTTCTACCGCCAGATCATCGCGGAACTCCGCAAGGTCGTCTGGCCGACTCGCCATCAGCTGACGACTTACACCACAGTGGTGATTGTGTTCGTCGTCATCATGATCGGCCTGGTGACCGTGATTGACTATGGGCTCAACCACGCCGCCAAGTACGTCTTCGGCTGAGCCGAGAGCGAAGGGCGCCGACATCGGCGCCCCTTTCGCGCGTTCCACCCCCATGTATCCAGGAAGAAGCAGCCACCGTGTCTGACCCGAACCTGAACGATGCCTCCGAGTCGGTCGAGTCCGTTGACGACGAGCTCGAGACCGTCGAGGGAGCGGACGTCGAGGACGAGTTCGAGGCTGCCGATGCCGCCGCCGGCGAGAGCGCCGAGGACGAGGCACTGCACGTCGAGGACGAGTCCGGTGAGGACGACGAGGACGCGGCCGCCGAGGCCGAGGCCGAAGAAGAGGCCGAGCCCGTCGACCCCGTGACCGCCCTGCGCGAGGAACTGCGTCTGCTCCCCGGCGAGTGGTACGTCATCCACACCTACGCCGGTTACGAGAACCGCGTGAAGACCAACCTCGAGCAGCGTGCCGTCTCGCTGAACGTCGAGGACTTCATCTTCCAGGCCGAGGTGCCGCAGGAAGAGGTCGCGCAGATCAAGAACGGCGAGCGCAAGACGATCAAGCAGAACAAGCTCCCGGGCTACGTCCTGGTCCGCATGGACCTGACGAACGAGTCCTGGGGTGTCGTCCGCAACACGCCCGGCGTCACCGGCTTCGTGGGCAACGCCTACGACCCGTACCCGCTGACCCTGGACGAGATCGTCAAGATGCTCGCCCCGGAGGCCGAGGAGAAGGCCGCCCGCGAGGCCGCCGAGGCCGAGGGCAAGCCCGCTCCGCAGCGCAAGGTCGAGGTCCAGGTGCTGGACTTCGAGGTCGGCGACTCGGTCACCGTCACCGACGGCCCGTTCGCCACGCTGCAGGCCACCATCAACGAGATCAACGCCGACTCGAAGAAGGTCAAGGGCCTCGTCGAGATCTTCGGCCGCGAGACCCCGGTCGAGCTCTCCTTCGACCAGATCCAGAAGAACTAGCACCTTCTGGACGTACGTCTTCCGATCAGGTCAGACGGGCTGTCACAGCCGGTCTGACCTGCTCGGTTTTTAGCCGCGCACAGATACCCGTTATCGTTGTGCGGTATGCCTCCATCCGGATCATTTCCTCGGTTGTGGGGCAGCCGTCCGGGGCGACTCGGACGTAGGAAGGCGAAAACGAAAGAGGACCCGGAATGCCTCCCAAGAAGAAGAAGGTCACGGGGCTCATCAAGCTCCAGATCAACGCCGGTGCGGCGAACCCGGCCCCGCCGGTCGGCCCCGCGCTCGGTCAGCACGGCGTCAACATCATGGAGTTCTGCAAGGCCTACAACGCGGCGACCGAGTCGCAGCGTGGCTGGGTCATCCCGGTGGAGATCACGGTCTACGAGGACCGCTCCTTCACCTTCGTGACCAAGACTCCGCCGGCCGCCAAGATGATCCTCAAGGCCGCGGGTGTCGAGAAGGGCTCCGGCGAGCCGCACAAGACCAAGGTCGCCAAGATCACCGAGGCGCAGGTCCGCGAGATCGCCACGACCAAGATGCCCGACCTCAACGCCAACGACCTGGACGCCGCCGCGAAGATCATCGCCGGCACCGCCCGTTCCATGGGCATCACGGTCGAGGGCTGACACCCACCTTCGTAGGAACCCTGCGGCCGCGGCCGCACGTGGCGGGGCCTGCTCGGCCCGTACCACGACTCCTCAGAACACACCAGGAGCAGTAGTGAGCAAGCGCAGCAAGTCCCTCCGGGCTGCGGACGCCAAGGTCGACCGGGACAAGCTCTACGCCCCGCTCGAGGCCGTCCGTCTCGCCAAGGAGACCTCCACCAGCAAGTTCGACGGCACCGTCGAGGTCGCCTTCCGCCTGGGTGTCGACCCGCGCAAGGCCGACCAGATGGTCCGTGGCACCGTGAACCTGCCGCACGGCACCGGCAAGACCGCCCGGGTCCTGGTCTTCGCGACCGGTGACCGTGCTGCGGCCGCGGAGGCCGCGGGCGCCGACATCGTCGGCTCCGACGAACTGATCGACGAGGTCGCGAAGGGCCGTCTGGACTTCGACGCCGTCGTCGCCACCCCGGACCTCATGGGCAAGGTCGGCCGCCTCGGCCGCGTGCTCGGTCCCCGTGGTCTCATGCCGAACCCCAAGACCGGCACCGTGACCCCCGACGTCGCCAAGGCTGTCACCGACATCAAGGGCGGCAAGATCGAGTTCCGCGTCGACAAGCACTCGAACCTGCACTTCATCATCGGCAAGGTGTCCTTCGACGACACCAAGCTGGTGGAGAACTACGGTGCGGCGCTCGACGAGATCCTCCGTCTGAAGCCGTCGGCCGCCAAGGGCCGCTACGTCAAGAAGGCCGCGATCAGCACCACGATCGGCCCCGGCATTCCTGTCGACCCGAACCGCACCCGCAACCTCCTCGTCGAGGAGGACCCGGCCGCCGTCTGAGCCCTTCGCTCACCCCGGTGACCGCGTCGCGCACGCGTATCTGAGCGGGCCCCGCAACCTTTCGAGGTGCGGGGCCCGTCCTCATGTGCGGAGGCCTTCGCGGACGCTGTCCGGAACCTTCCCGGGGCGGCCGCCCCGGCCGGAAATCCGGGTACGAGTGTCAGTGGGGCGCGCTAGCGTGCGGTTCACAGATTTCACATAGGGGTGGGACGAATGAACAGCACCATGGTGCGCCGTGTGACTCTCTCGATCGCGTTAACGACCGTGCTGGCGGGGGTGGCGGCCTGCAACTCCTCGGGTTCCTCCGGGAGTTCGGGCAGCGGCGACAAGGCGGGCCACAAGAGCGCCACACGCGTCAGCCCCATCGCGGCCCTGCGCTCCGCGGAGAGGTCCACCGACGGCGCCGACTCCGCGCGGATCGAGTCCACGACGACCCTGGGCACGCTGATGTCCATGAAGTCGGGCGGCGTCATGGCCTGGGGCGACGGCTTCACCGGCGACATGAAGATCACGTACACCGGCGGCACGATGGCCGACACGATGCGCCAGACGGGCAGCGACTCCATGGAGGCCCGCTACCTGTCCGACGCCTACTACGCGAAGATGGGCGACGCCTTCGCCCGGCAGGCGGGCGGCAAGCACTGGATCCGGTACGGGTACGACGACCTGGCGAAGTTCGGGGGCGGCTCCGGCGCGCTCCTGAAGGACCAGATGCAGAACAGCTCGCCGAACCAGTCGGTGAAGCTCCTGCTGGCGTCCGGTGACGTCAAGAAGGTCGGCGAGGAGACGGTCCGAGGCAAGAGGACCACGCACTACGCGGGCACGGTGGACGTGAGCGACCTCGCGGCCCGCAGCTCCCACCTCACCGCGAGCCAACTGGCCGACATGAAGAAGCAGTTCACCACGGCCGGCATCACGACGGAGGACGTGGACATCTGGGTCGACGCCGAGGACCTGCTCATCAAGGCGGTCTCCGAGGCGGCGATGACCAGCGGCACGATGTCCTCCACGACGTACTACAGCGACTACGGGGTGAAGGTCTCCGCCGAAGCGCCCCCGGCCGGTGACACCACGGACTTCAAGGACCTCCTGTCGAAGCAGGGCGTGACACCGGGCAGCGGCGACACGGCGACCGGCTCCAGCACCGGCTCTGCCTCCTGAGCCTCCGCCGCCCCTCCCCGGGCATCCCCGAAGTCCGTCTCGAGCAGCTGAGTTGCGTGAAAACCCAGGTGATCGTCCGGGCCCCCTGGGCTACGCTCGCGCCGAATCTGTGAATCGAGCACCTGTTCCTTGGGGGGAACCTTGAAGCTTTCTGTGAGCAACTCGGTACGGCACCGGGCGACCGGGGCGGCACTCGCGGCACTGGTCCTCGGCGGGGGCGCGGTGGGCTGTACGAAGGGCGCGCAGGAGGAGTCGCCCGCGCTCACGCCCGCCGCGGCCGTGGCGAAGGCGGCGAAGAAGACCGGCGACATCACCTCCTTCCGCTACCGGATGTCCGGCAAGGTCCCGATGGAGGGCCGGATCAGCGCCGAGGCGGCGATGAGCGTGAAGCCGCTGGCCATGAGCATGAAGATGACGGGCGGGAAGCAGGCGTCCACCGGCCCGTTCGAGATCCGGCTCGTGGGCAAGGCGATGTACGTCGACGGCGGCACCCGGACCGCCAAGGACATGGACGGCAAGCGCTGGATGAAATTTGACATGTCCGTGCTGGGTGCGAAGGGGCAGCCGAACACGGGCCAGGCCGGTGACTGGCAGGCGGACAAGAACCCGGCGACCGAGTCGGCCTTCCTCGACGGCTCCAAGGACCTGAAGAAGGTCGGGGCCGAGACCGTCGACGGCGTGAAGACCACGCACTACAAGGGGACGGTCCCCTTCGACGAGTACCGCAAGTCCCTCAAGAGCCAGGACAAGACCACCCGCGAGAAGCGGGAGAAGGCCCTCGACCAGTACGAGAAGATGGGCATCGACAAGGTCACGATGGACATGTGGATCGACGGCGACGACCGCGCCAAGCAGCTCCGCATGCGGGGGGCCGCCCACTACGGTCCGCTCGACCTGACCATCACCTTCCTGGACTACAACAAGCCCGTGACCGTGACCGCCCCGCCGGCCAAGGACACCGTCGACCTCGCCGAGATGATGAAGGGTGTCCAGCAGCAGGGCTGACCGCCGCCGGAGCCGCGGGCGCGGCCGGCGGCCGGGCCGTTCGGCCGGATTTGCTTGACGCCGTCCCCTTCACGTACTCTCCTCGAGAAGCCAAAGACCGCTGGTCGTTGCCCCGCGCTCGCAAGAGGGTGTGGTGACCGAAGGATCCGCTGAACTGCGGACGACCCGCGCAGGTGATCGTGGATGTGTTCCCGGAGTCCGTACGCCCAGCGTGCGGAGGAATCCGGTCGAGCTACGCCCCGTGCGCCTGCGCCGGGGCGTTTTGTTTTGTCGGCCCCTTCTGAGCGGTCCTCATCACCCGGAAGGAGGCCACGCTTATGGCAAGGCCCGACAAGGCTGCCGCGGTAGCCGAGCTCGCGGACCAGTTCCGCAGCTCGAACGCCGCCGTGCTGACCGAGTACCGGGGTCTCACCGTGGCGCAGCTCAAGACGCTGCGTCGTTCGCTCGGTGAAGACGCCCAGTACGCCGTGGTGAAGAACACGCTGACCAAGATCGCGGCCAACGAGGCCGGGATCTCCACGCTCGACGACCTGTTCAACGGTCCGACGGCGGTCGCCTTCATCTCCGGTGACCCGGTGGTGTCGGCGAAGGGTCTTCGTGACTTCGCCAAGGACAACCCGAACCTCGTCATCAAGGGCGGTGTCCTTGACGGCAAGGCGCTGTCCGCCGACGAGATCAAGAAGCTTGCGGACCTCGAGTCCCGCGAGGTTCTGCTCGCCAAGCTGGCGGGTGCCTTCAAGGGCAAGCAGACCCAGACTGCTCGCCTCTTCCAGGCCCTGCCCTCGAAGTTCGTCCGCACCGCGGAGGCGCTTCGTGTCAAGCAGGCCGAGCAGGGCGGTGCCGAGTAATTCGGCTCGCGCATTGACCGCCGCCTGAGGCGACGGTCGTAGCGGGCCGAACGTACGCCCGCCTCACCAGTACATCCGGCACCTGCCGAATTAGTGGAAGGACGCCATCATGGCGAAGCTGTCCCAGGAAGAGCTGCTCGAGCAGTTCGAGAACCTCACCCTCATCGAGCTCGCCGAGTTCGTGAAGGCCTTCGAGGAGAAGTTCGACGTCACCGCCGCCGCGGCCGTCGCCGTTGCCGCCGGTCCGGCCCAGGGTGGTGGCGAGACCGCCGCCGCCGAGGAGCAGGACGAGTTCGACGTCATCCTCACGGGTGCCGGCGAGAAGAAGATCCAGGTCATCAAGGTCGTGCGCGAGCTCACCTCCCTGGGTCTCAAGGAGGCCAAGGACCTCGTCGACGGCGCCCCGAAGCCCGTCCTCGAGAAGGTCGCCAAGGACGCCGCGGACAAGGCCGCCGAGGCCCTCAAGGGCGCCGGCGCCTCCGTCGAGGTCAAGTAACTCGACGAGTCCCCCGAGGACTCCTGCGAAGCCGGCGCAGTCGCTCCCGTAGCGCTGTAACGCTGACGCACTGAAGAGCGATCACCCAACTGGGTGGTCGCTCTTCGGCGTTCAGGGGATCCTTCCGGGGGCCTGAAGCGGCAGCCTTGCGCTGTGGGCCGCGACGAGTATGGTGATCTTCGTTGTGCCTCCGGCCACCCTGTGACAGGCAGAGGGACGGGTTGCAAGACGGGCCGCACGTGACGATCGCGGCACTTGCTTTGGGCATGGGGGGCCTTGACGAACCGCACGCAGCGCGCAATTCTCAGGACGCGTCGTCACAACGATCCGTATCCGAGGCATGGATCGCTGACGGAGAGGGCAGTATCGATGTGCATTGAGGGCGTGGCTTGCCACAGGTGTTGAGAACAGTGAGAGTCTCAAAAAACAGGGACTGGACATCAGTGAGCCGAGTGGCTACACTGACCCTTTGCGCTGCCTGTTAGCTGCCTCCTGCCCGTCACCAGGGGCATGCCCGTGTTTGAGCATCGACTGTTGGACCACCTCTGACCTGGCCTTTATCGGCCGGATCGGGAACGGCCCGACGCCATGTCCGACATGGGACCGGTACGCGCGTAGTGAGTCCGAGCCCTCGGAAGGACCCCCTCTTGGCCGCCTCGCGCACTGCCTCGACCGCGAATACGAACAACGGCGCCAGCACCGCCCCGCTGCGCATCTCCTTTGCAAAGATCAAGGAGCCCCTCGAGGTTCCGAACCTTCTTGCGCTGCAGACCGAGAGCTTCGACTGGCTGCTCGGCAACGACGCGTGGAAGGCTCGTGTCGAGGCGGCTCTGGACAGCGGACAGGACGTCCCCACCAAGTCCGGTCTGGAGGAGATCTTCGAGGAGATCTCCCCGATCGAGGACTTCAGCGGGTCGATGTCCCTGACGTTCCGCGACCACCGTTTCGAGCCGCCGAAGAACTCCATCGACGAGTGCAAGGACCGCGACTTCACGTACGCGGCCCCGCTCTTCGTCACCGCCGAGTTCACCAACAACGAGACCGGCGAGATCAAGTCCCAGACGGTCTTCATGGGCGACTTCCCGCTCATGACCAACAAGGGCACCTTCGTCATCAACGGCACCGAGCGTGTCGTCGTGTCGCAGCTGGTCCGCTCGCCGGGTGTCTACTTCGACTCCTCCATCGACAAGACGTCCGACAAGGACATCTTCTCGGCCAAGGTCATCCCCTCCCGGGGTGCCTGGCTGGAGATGGAGATCGACAAGCGCGACATGGTCGGTGTCCGCATCGACCGCAAGCGCAAGCAGTCCGTCACCGTCCTCCTGAAGGCTCTCGGCTGGACCACCGAGCAGATCCTCGAGGAGTTCGGCGAGTACGAGTCCATGCGCGCCACCCTGGAGAAGGACCACACCCAGGGCCAGGACGACGCGCTGCTGGACATCTACCGCAAGCTGCGTCCGGGCGAGCCGCCGACGCGCGAGGCCGCGCAGACGCTTCTGGAGAACCTCTACTTCAACCCGAAGCGCTACGACCTCGCCAAGGTCGGCCGTTACAAGGTCAACAAGAAGCTGGGCGGCGACGCCCCGCTCGACGCCGGCATCCTGACCGTCGAGGACATCATCTCGACGATCAAGTACCTGGTGAAGCTGCACGCGGGCGAGACCGAGACGGTCGGCGACAACGGCACCTCGATCGTCGTCGAGACCGACGACATCGACCACTTCGGCAACCGTCGTCTGCGCAACGTCGGCGAGCTCATCCAGAACCAGGTCCGCACGGGTCTGGCTCGTATGGAGCGCGTCGTGCGCGAGCGCATGACGACCCAGGACGTCGAGGCGATCACGCCGCAGACGCTGATCAACATCCGGCCGGTCGTCGCCTCCATCAAGGAGTTCTTCGGCACCAGCCAGCTGTCGCAGTTCATGGACCAGAACAACCCGCTGTCGGGTCTCACCCACAAGCGCCGTCTGTCGGCCCTTGGCCCGGGTGGTCTCTCCCGTGAGCGGGCCGGCTTCGAGGTCCGTGACGTGCACCCGTCGCACTACGGCCGCATGTGCCCGATCGAGACCCCTGAAGGCCCGAACATCGGTCTGATCGGCTCGCTCGCCTCCTACGGCCGCGTGAACGCGTTCGGTTTCGTCGAGACGCCCTACCGCCGGGTCACCGACGGTGTCGTCACCGACGAGGTCGACTACCTCACGGCCGACGAGGAGGACCGCTTCGTCATCGCGCAGGCCAACGCGCCGCTGACGGACGAGCTCCGCTTCGAGGAGTCCCGCGTCCTGGTCCGCCGTCGTGGCGGCGAGGTCGACTACGTCCCCGGCGACGACGTCGACTACATGGACGTCTCCCCGCGCCAGATGGTGTCGGTCGCGACCGCGATGATCCCGTTCCTGGAGCACGACGACGCCAACCGTGCCCTCATGGGCGCGAACATGATGCGCCAGGCCGTGCCCCTCATCAAGTCCGAGGCGCCGCTGGTCGGCACCGGCATGGAGTACCGCTGCGCGGTCGACGCCGGTGACGTCCTGAAGTCGGAGAAGGACGGTGTGGTCCAGGAGGTCTCCGCGGACTACATCACCACCGCCAACGACGACGGCACGTACACCACGTACCGCCTGCACAAGTTCTCCCGGTCGAACCAGGGCACCTCCGTCAACCAGAAGGTTGTCGTGGACGAGGGCGCCCGCGTGATCGAGGGCCAGGTCCTGGCCGACGGTCCCGCGACCGAGGACGGCGAGATGGCCCTCGGCAAGAACCTGCTCGTGGCGTTCATGCCGTGGGAGGGTCACAACTACGAGGACGCGATCATCCTGTCGCAGCGCCTCGTGCAGGACGACGTCCTCTCCTCGATCCACATCGAGGAGCACGAGGTCGACGCCCGTGACACCAAGCTCGGCCCCGAGGAGATCACCCGGGACATCCCGAACGTCTCCGAGGAGGTCCTCGCCGACCTCGACGAGCGCGGCATCATCCGTATCGGTGCCGAGGTCGTCGCCGGCGACATCCTCGTCGGCAAGGTCACGCCCAAGGGTGAGACCGAGCTGACGCCCGAGGAGCGCCTGCTGCGCGCGATCTTCGGTGAGAAGGCCCGTGAGGTCCGTGACACCTCGCTGAAGGTCCCGCACGGCGAGATCGGCAAGGTCATCGGCGTCCGCGTCTTCGACCGCGAAGAGGGCGACGAGCTGCCCCCGGGCGTGAACCAGCTCGTCCGCGTCTACGTCGCGCAGAAGCGCAAGATCACCGACGGTGACAAGCTCGCTGGCCGCCACGGCAACAAGGGTGTCATCTCGAAGATCCTGCCGATCGAGGACATGCCGTTCCTGGAGGACGGCACCCCGGTCGACATCATCCTCAACCCGCTCGGTGTCCCGTCCCGAATGAACCCGGGACAGGTGCTGGAGATCCACCTCGGCTGGCTCGCCAGCCGCGGCTGGGACGTCTCCGGCCTCGCGGACGACTGGGCCAAGCGCCTCCAGGCCATCGGTGCCGACCAGGTCCCGCCGCGGACGAACGTCGCCACCCCGGTCTTCGACGGTGCGCGCGAGGACGAGCTCGCGGGTCTGTTCGAGCACACCCTGCCCAACCGCGACGGTGACCGCCTGGTCCTCCCGTCCGGCAAGGCGAGGCTGTTCGACGGCCGCTCCGGCGAGCCGTTCCCGGACCCGATCTCGGTCGGGTACATGTACATCCTCAAGCTGCACCACCTGGTCGACGACAAGCTGCACGCCCGCTCGACCGGTCCGTACTCGATGATCACCCAGCAGCCGCTGGGTGGTAAGGCTCAGTTCGGTGGCCAGCGCTTCGGTGAGATGGAGGTGTGGGCGCTGGAGGCGTACGGCGCCGCTTACGCCCTCCAGGAGCTGCTGACGATCAAGTCCGACGACGTGACCGGCCGCGTGAAGGTCTACGAGGCCATCGTCAAGGGCGAGAACATCCCCGAGCCCGGCATCCCCGAGTCCTTCAAGGTGCTCATCAAGGAGATGCAGTCCCTGTGCCTCAACGTGGAGGTGCTGTCCTCGGACGGCATGTCCATCGAGATGCGCGACACCGACGAGGACGTCTTCCGCGCGGCGGAGGAGCTCGGCATCGACCTGTCCCGGCGCGAGCCGAGCAGCGTCGAAGAGGTCTGACGGGAGTCCGGCCGGGCCTTGGCACCTGTGGAAAAGGTGACCAGGGCCCGCCGGCCCCAGGACCCCCGTATCAGACCCCTAAGACTTACAACCCTGAGAGGGATTGACGCATAGTGCTCGACGTCAACTTCTTCGATGAGCTCCGGATCGGTCTGGCCACCGCTGACGACATCCGTCAGTGGAGCCACGGCGAGGTCAAGAAGCCCGAGACCATCAACTACCGCACCCTCAAGCCCGAAAAGGACGGACTCTTCTGCGAGAAGATCTTCGGTCCGACCCGGGACTGGGAGTGCTACTGCGGCAAGTACAAGCGTGTCCGCTTCAAGGGCATCATCTGTGAGCGCTGTGGCGTCGAGGTCACTCGCGCCAAGGTGCGCCGTGAGCGGATGGGCCACATCGAGCTGGCCGCTCCCGTCACCCACATCTGGTACTTCAAGGGCGTTCCGTCGCGTCTGGGCTACCTGCTCGACCTCGCCCCGAAGGACCTCGAGAAGGTCATCTACTTCGCCGCGTACATGATCACGTACGTGGACGAGGAGCGCCGTACGCGCGACCTGCCCTCGCTGGAGGCCCACGTCTCCGTCGAGCGCCAGCAGGTCGAGAACCGCCGCGACGCCGACCTGGAGGCCCGCGCCAAGAAGCTCGAGACCGACCTGGCCGAGCTGGAGGCCGAGGGCGCCAAGGCCGACGTGCGCCGCAAGGTGCGCGAGGGCGCCGAGCGCGAGATGAAGCAGCTGCGCGACCGCGCGCAGCGCGAGATCGACCGTCTCGACGAGGTGTGGACCCGCTTCAAGAACCTCAAGGTCCAGGACCTGGAGGGCGACGAGCTCCTCTACCGCGAGCTGCGTGACCGCTTCGGCACGTACTTCGACGGTTCGATGGGTGCCGCGGCGCTGCAGAAGCGCCTGGAGTCCTTCGACCTCGACGAGGAGGCCGAGCGCCTCCGCGAGATCATCCGCACCGGCAAGGGCCAGAAGAAGACCCGCGCGCTCAAGCGCCTCAAGGTCGTCTCCGCGTTCCTGCAGACCAGCAACAGCCCCAAGGGCATGGTGCTCGACTGCGTGCCGGTCATCCCGCCGGACCTCCGTCCGATGGTGCAGCTCGACGGTGGCCGCTTCGCGACCTCCGACCTGAACGACCTGTACCGCCGCGTGATCAACCGCAACAACCGCCTGAAGCGGCTTCTCGACCTCGGCGCGCCCGAGATCATCGTGAACAACGAGAAGCGCATGCTCCAGGAGGCCGTCGACGCGCTCTTCGACAACGGCCGTCGTGGTCGCCCGGTGACGGGCCCCGGCAACCGTCCGCTGAAGTCGCTGTCCGACATGCTCAAGGGCAAGCAGGGTCGATTCCGTCAGAACCTGCTCGGCAAGCGCGTGGACTACTCCGCGCGTTCCGTCATCGTCGTCGGTCCGCAGCTGAAGCTGCACCAGTGCGGTCTGCCCAAGGCCATGGCGCTGGAGCTCTTCAAGCCGTTCGTGATGAAGCGCCTGGTCGACCTGAACCACGCGCAGAACATCAAGAGCGCCAAGCGGATGGTCGAGCGCGGCCGCACGGTCGTGTACGACGTCCTCGAAGAGGTCATCGCCGAGCACCCGGTCCTGCTGAACCGTGCGCCCACGCTGCACCGCCTCGGCATCCAGGCCTTCGAGCCGCAGCTCGTCGAGGGCAAGGCCATCCAGATCCACCCGCTCGTCTGCACCGCGTTCAACGCGGACTTCGACGGTGACCAGATGGCCGTGCACCTGCCGCTGTCCGCGGAGGCGCAGGCCGAGGCCCGCATCCTGATGCTGTCCTCGAACAACATCCTCAAGCCCGCCGACGGCCGCCCGGTCACGATGCCGACCCAGGACATGGTCCTCGGTCTGTTCTTCCTGACCACCGACGGCGAGCTGCGTGACGTCAAGGGCGAGGAGCGCTCCTTCGCGTCCGTCGCCGAGGCGATCATGGCGTTCGACGCCGGCGAGCTCTCGCTGCAGTCGCGCGTGGACATCCGCTTCCCGGTGGGCACCATCCCGCCGCGCGGCTGGACCCCGCCGGCGCAGGAGGAGGGCGAGCCGGAGTGGCAGCAGGGTGACACCTTCCGCCTGCGGACGACCCTGGGCCGCGCGCTCTTCAACGAGCTGCTGCCCGAGGACTACCCGTTCGTCGACTACGAGGTGGGCAAGAAGCAGCTCTCCGAGATCGTCAACGACCTCGCCGAGCGCTACCCCAAGGTCATCGTGGCGGCGACGCTCGACAACCTGAAGTCCGCGGGCTTCTACTGGGCGACCCGTTCCGGTGTCACCGTGGCCATCTCCGACATCGTCGTTCCCGACGCCAAGCGCGGGATCGTCAAGGGCTACGAGGACCTGGACGAGAAGGTCCAGAAGCAGTACGAGCGTGGTCTGATCACCAAGGAAGAGCGCACTCAGGAGCTCATCGCGATCTGGACCAAGGCGACCAACGAGGTCGCCGAGGCGATGAACGAGAACTTCCCGAAGACCAACCCGGTCTCGATGATGGTGAACTCGGGCGCCCGAGGCAACATGATGCAGATGCGTCAGATCGCCGGTATGCGTGGTCTGGTGTCGAACGCCAAGAACGAGACCATCCCGCGTCCCATCAAGGCCTCGTTCCGTGAGGGCCTGTCCGTGCTGGAGTACTTCATCTCCACGCACGGTGCCCGTAAGGGTCTGGCGGACACCGCCCTGCGTACCGCCGACTCGGGTTACCTCACCCGTCGTCTGGTGGACGTCTCGCAGGACGTCATCATCCGCGAGGAGGACTGCGGCACCGACCGCGGTCTGCGTCTGGCCATCGCCCAGCGCGGCGAGGACGGCGTGCTGCGCAAGACGGAGAACGTCGAGACCAGCGTGTACGCCCGTGCGCTGGCCGAGGACATCACCGTCGACGGCAAGGTGCTGGCCCCGGCCAACACCGACCTCGGCGACGTCCTCATCGACGAGCTGGTCCGCCACGGCATCGAGGAGGTCAAGACCCGTTCGGTCCTGACCTGTGAGTCCGCCGTCGGCACCTGCGCCATGTGCTACGGCCGCTCGCTGGCCACCGGCAAGCTGGTCGACATCGGTGAGGCGGTCGGCATCATCGCCGCCCAGTCCATCGGTGAGCCCGGTACCCAGCTGACGATGCGTACCTTCCACACCGGTGGTGTGGCCGGTGACGACATCACCCAGGGTCTGCCCCGTGTCGTCGAGCTCTTCGAGGCCCGTACCCCGAAGGGTGTCGCCCCGATCTCCGAGGCCTCCGGCCGCGTGCGGATCGAGGAGACCGAGAAGACCAAGAAGATCGTCGTCACCCCGGACGACGGCAGCGACGAGACGGCGTTCCCGATCTCGAAGCGCGCCCGTCTCCTGGTGTCCGAGGGCGAGCACGTCGAGGTGGGCCAGAAGCTCACCGTGGGTGCCACCAACCCGCACGACGTGCTGCGCATCCTGGGCCAGCGTGCCGTCCAGGTCCACCTGGTCGGCGAGGTCCAGAAGGTCTACAACTCGCAGGGCGTGTCGATCCACGACAAGCACATCGAGATCATCATCCGGCAGATGCTGCGCCGTGTGACGATCATCGAGTCGGGCGACGCGGAGCTGCTGCCCGGCGAGCTGGTCGAGCGCTCGAAGTTCGAGACCGAGAACCGTCGTGTGGTCCAGGAGGGTGGTCACCCGGCTTCGGGTCGTCCGCAGCTCATGGGTATCACCAAGGCCTCGCTGGCGACGGAGTCCTGGCTGTCGGCCGCCTCCTTCCAGGAGACGACCCGAGTCCTGACGGACGCGGCGATCAACGCCAAGTCCGACAGCCTCATCGGCCTCAAGGAGAACGTCATCATCGGTAAGCTCATCCCGGCCGGTACGGGTCTGTCCCGCTACCGCAACATCCGGGTCGAGCCGACCGAAGAGGCCAAGGCCGCGATGTACTCGGCCGTCGGCTACGACGACATCGACTACTCGCCGTTCGGCACGGGCTCCGGCCAGGCCGTCCCGCTGGAGGACTACGACTACGGTCCGTACAACCAGTAAGCGGTAGTACGAAGGGCGGTCACCCCCGATCGGGGGTGACCGCCCTTCGGCGTTCCCGGTCTCAGCGCGGGAGCTGGAGGTACGGCTCCAGGGCGCGCAGCCGGGTGTAGTTGTCGGGGTGGGTGGACAGCAGTCTGGCGAGTCCGGTGGGCTCATGGAGCTTCTTGCCCTGGGCGGCGGCGGCCGACTTCGCCGCGTCCTCCTCGGCCTGGAAGTGGCGCAGGACCTCGGCCATCTCGGGCGCGAAGCCGAGGGCGGCGGACTGCTGGTCGGCGCGCAGTTCGCCGAGGCGGCCCGCCCAGGCGAGGAGGTAGGGCGCCACGACCAGGGGGACGGTGATGTACCAGGCGACGAGGAAACCGGCGACCACGAACATCCCCATGAAGAGGATCAGCAGCCCGGTCGCGGCCGCGGAGAAGACCCCGGCGACGGCGAGCGCGATCCTGGCCATCCCGCGGGTGAAGGCCCAGGCGAGCCGGCCGGGCAGCGAGTACCAGTAGCCGAGGAGACCGGCCCAGGCGTGACCGCCGGTGTGGTGGCCGAGCTCGTGGGCGAGCACGGCGGCCAGGTTGCTGCTGGGGATCTTGTTGAGGGAGTAGGTGGTGACGCCGACGACGTGGCCGGCGACCGCGACCGCGTTCAGGTCGTCGCTGTTCTCCACCATCAGCTCGTAGGTGTTCGCCTCGATCCCGGCCCGTGCGGTGACCTCGCGCCAGATCGGCTCCAGCCGGGCGCGTTCCTCGGCCAGCGGCTCCCGCAGTTTGAGCACGTGCCGGGCGAAGCGCAGCTCGGTGGGCCGGTGGAAGACGAGCGCTCCGGAGGCCACCCAGGCCACGACGACCAGCCAGCCCACGACCGTGCCGCAGATCCCCAGCGCGAGGGCCGACACCACGGCGAGGCTCACCAGGGCGCCGGGGATCTGCGTGGCCAGCTGCCCGATGGCGGTGGCGTCGGCGCCCCGCTGATGGCTCGCCAGATGGACGCGTGAGCCCTGGTGGCGGTAGTCGAGGTCGTCGGGCGCGACGGCGGGCCGCGGGATGAACGGCTTCGGCTCCGGCTGCTGCCCCGCGGACCGCGGGTCGGCTCCCTGGTACTGCGGACCAGGGCCCGCCGCCCCGGGGTACTGCGGCCCGGGACCGCCGGGTCCGGGGTTCCCGGGGTACTGGGGGGCCTGGTTCCCCGCCCCCGGGTACTGGGGGGCCTGGCCGGCCGTTCCCGGGTACGGCGGCGCGGTGCTTCCGGCCGCCGCCCCGGGGTACTGCGGCCCCGGCCCGCCGGGCCCGGGACTCCCGGGGTACTGAGGGGGAGCGGCCGCGGCCCCCGGGTACTGCGGTGCGGGGCTTCCGGCTCCCGGGTACTGCGGCGCCGCACCCGCCCCCGCTCCCGGGTACTGGGGCACGGCACTTGCGGCCGCCGTTCCCGGGTACTGCGGTGCGGGGCTTCCGGCTCCCGGCCCCGGGTACTGCGGTCCCGGTCCGCCGGGGCCGGGTCCCCCGGGGTACTGCGGCGGGGGAGCGGAGGCTCCGGGGTATTCGGGCGGCGGGGTCGCGGCTCCCGGGTACGGGGGCCCGGGGTACGAGGGCTCGTGGGCCGGGCCTGGAGGCTGGGACATGACGGCTCCTTACGGTGCGGCTGGTGGCTGTGCGGGGGTGGTCACGCGGGCTCGCCGTCCGGCAGGGCGGGAGGCACGGCGGCCCGGGCGCCGTCGGGGAGGCCGGGCACCGGGGGCACGGCCGGGGCGGGCCCGGCCGCCGGGTAGGGCGTCGTGGAGGGCGGTCCGTACGGGGCCGGGGGACTGCCGGGCTGTCCGGGCACCACGGGGGACCCGGCGCCCGCACCGCCGGTGTACGGCGGCCGGTCGCCCGCGTGAGGGGGCTGCCCGGCGTACGGCGCCTGCCCGCCCGTGTCACCCGTGCCGCCCGCGTACGAGGGCTGCCCGGCGTACGGCGCCTGCCCGCCCGTGTCACCCGTGCCGCCCGCGTACGAGGGCTGCCCGCCCGCATACGGGGGCTGTCCGGCGTACGGGGGCGGGCCCGCGTACGGGGGCTGTCCCATGTACGGCGGCTGGGGAGAGGGGCCGGGATAGGGGGACTGGCCCGGATACGGCCGCTGGGGCGGCGTCTGCGGCTGTCCGGGCGCCGCCCCGGCGGGCAGCGCCCCCTGCGCCGGAGGCGTCTGCTGCTGGATCAGCTCGTCGACGGCCCGCAGGGTCGAACGCGCCGACTCCGCCTTCTGGAAGTCCTCCATGCTGTCCCCGGCGATGGCCTGCAGTTGGCCCCTGATGATGGACAGCTGGTCCTTCTGGATGGACCCGACGACCATTTTGGTGTCCTCGGGGTGCTGGGACAGGTGCAGGGCCCAGGCGGCGACGCCTCCGTGCTGGAGGTGGTACTGGTAGAAGTTGATCTTCTCGGCGATCAGATGGTGGTCCTGCTGCTGGCGCAGCATCTCCAGCTCGTGCTGCTGCCGGGCCAGCCGGAGCCGGAACTCGTGCTCGGGGTCGAGCATGTCGGACTCGTAGCGCAGGCTCCGCTGCCGCCGCCGGTGCGCGATGGCCTCGTCGTCCAGCCGCAGCCGTACGGCGCAGGTCACGGCGAGCCCGATGCCCGCCGCGAAACCGCCCTCCTCCACGGCCCGCTGGACCGCGCGCTCGGCGGCCGGGCTGTCCTCGATGGAGAAGGCGCGGCTCACCGGCCGCGCGAGCTGGTGCAGCTCACGGGTGAGCCGCGTCGGCACGTCGCGCTCGCCGCTCGCCACGTACGCGATCGGGTCCGCGACCCGCCAGGTCAGATCGGCCGTGGCGCCGAAGGAGAACGCGTCGTCGTCGCTCGGCATCTCCAGCGCGAGCTGGACGGGGTGGCTGCCCATGTCCACCTCGTAGACGGAGGTGTAGCGGCGGGTGGCCGCGTCCGAGCGGCTGGGCCGGTGCGGCGGGATGTAGACGTCGTACTCACCCTTCGTGGTGGCGAAGACCAGGGCGTGGTCGATCGCGGTGACCGCGCGGCGGACGGTGTAGTCGAAGCGCGCGATCGGCCGCACGGTGAGCACCGGGTCGATGAGCGCGGTGTGCCGGTTGGCGTCCTGCTGCCACTCCGGCTGACGGCGGAACTCCGCCATGGTTCAACTCCTCGATGGATCTCTCGACGGATCTGGGGTGGAGGGGGTCAGGAGGCCGAGCAGGCGGTCGGCCACGGGTGGGCGCGGGCCGCCGTCCGGGGCGCGCAGGTTGACCAGTTCGTGGCTCAGCCGTTTGCGGTCGTCTGCGGTGACGACCAGCGCGGGCAGCAGCAGTTCCAGGGCCTGCGCGACGTCCGCCCGGCGTTCGGCCAGCCGTACCCAGGTCTGCAGGGCGGTCAGGGCGCCACGGGTGTGTCCGCGGTCGCCGAGCGCGGTCCGCCAGAGGGTGGCCAGGTCGCGGGCCGAGTCCAGCTCGTACATGCCGGTGTCGGCGTACCACTCGACGAGCGCGCCCTCCTCCGCGTTGTCGCAGGCGCGCACGAACGCGGCCAGCGCGAGCGCCCGGACCGAGGCCGTGTCGTGGTGGAGCAGGCGCACCAGCTCGGAGAGCATCTCGCCGCGCCGCGCGCCCACCGAGAGGAGCAGGGCCGTGGAGTCGACCAGGTTGTTCGACTCGGTCCTGTTGCTGCCTCCGGCACGGGCGCGGGCGGCGAGCGCGCTCAGCGCCGGGCCCGCGAGGTCGGGGCGCAGCGGGGTGAGCAGGCCGAAGGCGCGGATCGCGGTCCAGCGGCGGCCCCAGTGGGTGTCCGTGCACCACTGGGTGAGCAGGCGCAGGACGACGGGCGCGTCGAGGAGCTGGGCGAGCGTGAGGGTGTTCGCGGCGGTGACGCGGGGACCGAAGGCCTTGGACACCGCCCAGCCGTCGATCAGCAGCGCCATCGCCGAGGGCAGGTCGGCGCGGGCCAGCAGCGCGGTGGCAGCGGCGGCCCGGGTCCGGACGACCGGACGGCTGTCGCGGGCCAGGTCCCTGAGCCAGGCGACCAGCGCGGGACGGGCCGACGGATGGCCCGTCCAGACCTCGCCGAGCAGCACCCGGGGGGTGTTCTCCTTCTTGAAGCGGGCCGTGAACTGCGGGACCGGTCCCCAGTCGGTGTCCTCGTTGCGTAACTCGCCCTCGGCGCGTGCCCGCTCCAGCCTGGTCTCGGCGGGCAGTCCGAACACCGGGATCTCCGGCGGCTGCTCGGGGTGCTGGAGCCGCTGGAAGTGCACGTACAGCTTGTCGGCGAGTTCGGCGGCGAGCACGTAGGGCGCCTGGTCGAAGACGGCGAGCGAGATGAGGAAGGCCTTGTCGCGCAGGGTGGACTCGGGGTCGCCGAGCCACTCCCGGCACTGCTGTTCGACCGCCGCGTGCCCGAAGTCGGCGAGGCGGGCCGCCGCCTGTTCGCCGCCGTCGTAACGGGCGACCTCGACGGCGAACCGGGCCACCTCGGCGGGGCGGTGGGCGCCGCGCGCGAGGAAGTCGCGGACGGGGCCGAGGGCGAGCAGGCCGGAGCCGTCCTCGGTGTCCTTCCGCAGGTCGGCCAGGTGGGCGCGCAGTACCGCGGCCGCTTCCGGGGGCTCCCAGACGCAGGGGGTGACCCCCAGCAGGAAGGGGGAGTTCTCCAGGGTCACGACCAGGTAGCCGTCGTTCTTCGCGAGCCGGTCGCGGGCCGCGTACAGATGGGTGTCGCGCAGCGGACGGTTGCGGCTCAGCGGCAGGTCGCGCAGGACGTGGCCGCCGGGTGCGGTGAGCTGGACGCCCAGGTTCGCCGGGCCGGTCTCGGCGGACAGCGCGTGCACGGCGGGCACGCCCAGGTGGTGCAGGAGCATGAGGGCCGCGGAGTGGCGGCCGGTGGAGTGGGCGCCGGCGAGGACCAGGACGCGCTCGTCGCGCAGCCGGGCCAGGGCGGCGGCGAAGGAGGGGCCCTCGACGAAGACCGCGGCGAGCGCGTCGAGCCGCTGCCGGGGGATCTCGCCGGAGACGTACGCCGCCGACGCGGAGGCCGCGTGGTGGTGGATCTCCGTCTTGCCGCCCATGAACACATCACGGGCCGAGCCGCCCGCCGACACCCCGTGCTGGGCCCCGCCGACCAGGCTGCCGCCGAAGGAGGCGGCCTCGCTGAAGATGAACCCCGGGGTGTGCGCGACGAGTTCGCGCTGTGCGGCCCTGGCCTCCTGGGTCTCCTCCTCGGGCCCGCCCGCCTCGGTGCCCGCCTCCGGATCCGGGTGCGGTCCGGGCGGCCGGGGCGCGTCCGGCGGCGGTACGTCGTCGAAGCCGTCCCGTGCGGGCGCTGGCGCCGTCACGCGGGCTCACCCCCGCTCCTGCCCAGGTGGACGTCCCCGGTGACCTGCCCGCCGGACACCCCGTGCTGGTCCCCCGCGACGAGGCTCCCGCCGAAGCTGGGGGATCCGGAGCCGAAGTTGAAGACGACGCCCGCGGGCGGCGCGGCGGTCGCCGCGGGCTGCCGCGCGGGCTCCTCGGCCGACTCGGACCTCTCGGCCGACTCGGATCCCTCGGGCTGCCCGGCCGGTTCGGACCCCTCGGGCTGCTCGGCCGACTCGGACCTCTCGGGCTGCTCGGATCGGGCGGACTCGCGCGGTTCGCGCGGCCCGGAGGCGGCAGCCGCCGATTCGGCCGCCCTCGATCCGGCCGCCCCCGGCGCCGGGCTCTCCCCCGAGCAGTCCGGCGCCGGGGCTCCCCCTCTTTCACCGTGGTCGTCCGCCCCGCGCGGAACCGGGCCGTGCAGCCAGGCCCGCAGGGGTCCGTTCTTGCTGTCCACCGTCACCGGGTGGAAGCCGTCCGCCGGGATGCCCGGGTGGTCGTGCCGCACGATCCCGGAGTGCACGTTCTCCGAGACGCACAGGGCGAAGTCGTCCGGCCGCTCCCGCAGGGCCGCGCGCAGCAGGTGGGCGTCGAGGAGCCGGCAGGCGTGGTTGAGGTCGGAGCCGACCCAGCCGTCGCGCTCGTCGACGGCGACGTATCCGGTGGCGACGACACCGCGCAGCCGGATCTGGGCCGAGCTGGACGCCGTCCGGTTGACCGAGCGGAGCAGCTCGGGCACCTCGGCGAGCAGGGTGCGCAGCAGTGCCGTGACGGAGGCGTTGGCGTCGATCAGCTCCATCACCGAGTCGCCGCGGTCCGCCCGCAGGCGCAGCCGTTCGTCGATGCCGGCGCTCTCCAGCGCGCGGTCCGTGATGTCGTACAGCATCCGGCGCAGATAGGCCTGTTCCACGTCGTCCCGGTCGCTGTACTTCTCGATGTCCAGCAGGAGGATCGTCCGGCTCACGGGATCGGTCATGGTCGCCTTTCGGTGGGGGACTCGCCTGGCAAGCAGGTTGGCGTCACCGGTGGGGCGGGTGTGAGGGCGGATGTCCCACTCGGAGTGTGACCGTGTGCACAGAAGCGGTCCGCCGTCACGGGAGCCCCGGCGGTCGGCGACCGCCCGTCGGGCCACAGAGCCGTGGGCGTGACCCGGCACGGGCGGTCGGCGCGGGGAGGGGGCGTGGGCCTGCGGCGCGACGGACCGCCGCCGGGCGAAGTCGTGAGAGTGACCCGGCACGGGCAGGTGGTGCGGGGCGTGAGCGTGCCTCGGGGCCGGCTGTCGGTGCGGGGAGCGGAGTCGTGGCCGCGCCCGGGCGGGAGCCGTCGGTTCATCCCCGGGCGATCCGCCGCAGGACGTCCATGCGCAGGATCACCATCGTCCGGCGCCCCGTCAGCACCGCGTCCCGCTCGCGGAGTTCCTTCAGGAGCCGCTGGACCATCTCCCGGGACGCCCCCACCGAACCCGCCAGCTCCTGCTTGCTCAGCGGGACGGAGAGCTCGATGCCCTCCTCGGTGCGGCGGCCGTTCGTGCGGGCCAGGTCGAGCAGGAGCGCCGCGAAGCGCTCGCGGACGCTCATGGAGGCGAACTCCAGGCGGCGGCGGTCGGCGGCGCGGGTGCGGTCGGAGGTGAGGCCGAGGAGGGCGAAGGAGACCGCGGGGGAGCGGGCGAGGAAGTCCCGGAAGTGTTCGCGCACGAGGGCGACGGTGCGGACCGGTTCCAGGGCCGTCACCGTCGCGGAGCGCGGCCGGCCGGTGAGGGCGGCGGACTCCCCGACGATGTCGCCGGGGCCGCGCAGCGCGAGCAGTGCCTCGTAGCCGTTGGCGGCGGCCGCCGTCACCTTCGTCCAGCCGTGCGTCACGATCAGCACGTGCGACGAGGGCTCGCTCTGGCGCAGGAGCACCGTCCGGGTCGTGAAGGACAGCTCGCGGCCGAGGGAGAGCAGCGCGGAGCGGTCCTCGCTCTCCAGTCGCGCCAGGAACGGCACCCGGTCGTCCAGGCTCTCGTCCCCGCCTAAGGATCCAGCCGTCACGAGTCCATCCCCCGTCCCCCGATCGGCCCCGTCGGCCGACGCACGGTGACCGATGCGCGGCAACGGGTCAACGTACTCACCCAGTGTGTGCGCCGCGGACGAATCACGGACTTTCATCGCGGAACCGGTGACAAGCTGCGCCAAGTGTGAAGTACCCCGAGAATGGATCGGGAGAAGTCCGGCGTGTCGGGCACCACGGCATTTGTTTTGACCGAAGTCCGTGAGGTAGGTACGCTCATACCTTGTGCCTGGGGTGTGCCCTGGCTCTCGTGCGTGCCTTCAGACCGCAAGGGGAGCCGTAAGCGGTCACCGCGATCTGCGCCCTTTTCGCCTTGCGGCGAGGGGTCTGCAGCATTCGACACACCCGACCGCGTGGGTCGGTGGCGTTCCAGGTTAGCTTCACCATTCGGCACACAGAAACCGGAGAAGTAGTGCCTACGATCCAGCAGCTGGTCCGGAAGGGCCGGCAGGACAAGGTCGAGAAGAACAAGACGCCCGCACTCGAGGGTTCGCCCCAGCGTCGCGGCGTCTGCACGCGTGTGTTCACGACCACCCCGAAGAAGCCGAACTCGGCCCTGCGTAAGGTCGCGCGTGTGCGTCTGACCAGCGGCATCGAGGTCACGGCCTACATTCCGGGTGAGGGACACAACCTGCAGGAGCACTCCATCGTGCTCGTGCGCGGCGGCCGTGTGAAGGACCTGCCGGGTGTTCGTTACAAGATCATCCGCGGCTCCCTCGACACCCAGGGTGTCAAGAACCGCAAGCAGGCCCGCAGCCGCTACGGCGCCAAGAAGGAGAAGTAAGAATGCCTCGTAAGGGCCCCGCCCCGAAGCGCCCGGTCATCATCGACCCGGTCTACGGCTCTCCTCTGGTGACCTCCCTCATCAACAAGGTGCTGCTGAACGGCAAGCGCTCCACCGCCGAGCGCATCGTCTACGGCGCCATGGAGGGTCTGCGTGAGAAGACGGGCAACGACCCGATCATCACGCTGAAGCGCGCGCTGGAGAACATCAAGCCGACCCTCGAGGTCAAGTCCCGCCGTGTCGGTGGTGCGACGTACCAGGTTCCGATCGAGGTCAAGCCCGGTCGTGCCAACACGCTCGCGCTGCGCTGGCTCGTCGGTTACTCCCGCGCACGTCGCGAGAAGACCATGACCGAGCGTCTGCTCAACGAGCTTCTCGACGCCTCCAACGGCCTCGGTGCCGCTGTGAAGAAGCGCGAGGACACCCACAAGATGGCCGAGTCCAACAAGGCCTTCGCGCACTACCGCTGGTAGTCGCTACCCCCATCGAGACCGAGAGAAGACTGAAGCCTCATGGCTACCACTTCACTTGACCTGGCCAGGGTCCGCAACATCGGGATCATGGCCCACATCGACGCGGGCAAGACGACCACCACCGAGCGGATCCTCTTCTACACCGGCGTCAGCTACAAGATCGGTGAGGTCCACGACGGCGCTGCCACCATGGACTGGATGGAGCAGGAGCAGGAGCGTGGCATCACGATCACCTCTGCTGCCACCACCTGTCACTGGCCGCTCGAGGACAACGACTACACGATCAACATCATCGACACCCCCGGGCACGTCGACTTCACGGTCGAGGTGGAGCGTTCGCTCCGCGTGCTCGACGGTGCCGTCACGGTGTTCGACGGTGTCGCGGGTGTCGAGCCGCAGTCCGAGACGGTGTGGCGTCAGGCCGACCGTTACGGCGTGCCGCGCATCTGCTTCGTGAACAAGCTGGACCGCACCGGCGCCGAGTTCCACCGCTGCGTGGACATGATCGAGAACCGCCTCGGCGCGGTCCCGATCGTCATGCAGCTCCCGATCGGTGCCGAGATGGACTTCAAGGGCGTTGTGGACCTGGTCCGCATGAAGGCGCTCGTGTGGTCCGCCGAGGCGGCCAAGGGCGAGATGTACGACGTCGTCGACATCCCGGCCACGCACACCGAGGCCGCCGAGGAGTGGCGCGGCAAGCTGGTCGAGACCGTCGCGGAGAACGACGAAGAGATCATGGAGCTGTACCTGGAGGGCCAGGAGCCCACCGAGGAGCAGCTGTACGCCGCGATCCGTCGCATCACCATCGCGTCCGGCAAGTCCGACGGCGTCACGGTCACCCCGGTGTTCTGTGGCACCGCGTTCAAGAACAAGGGCGTTCAGCCCCTGCTCGACGCGGTCGTGCGCTACCTCCCCACTCCGCTTGACGTCGAGGCCATCGAGGGCCACGCCGTCAACAACCCGGAGGAGGTCGTCAAGCGCAAGCCGTCCGACGAGGAGCCGCTGTCCGCGCTGGCGTTCAAGATCATGAGCGACCCGCACCTCGGCAAGCTCACCTTCGTCCGGGTCTACTCGGGCCGCCTGGAGTCCGGCACCGCCGTGCTGAACTCCGTCAAGGGCAAGAAGGAGCGCATCGGCAAGATCTACCGCATGCACGCGAACAAGCGTGAGGAGATCGAGTCGGTGGGCGCCGGCGACATCGTCGCCGTCATGGGCCTGAAGCAGACCACCACCGGTGAGACGCTGTCCGACGACAAGAGCCCGGTGATCCTGGAGTCCATGGACTTCCCGGCTCCGGTCATCCAGGTCGCCATCGAGCCCAAGTCCAAGGGTGACCAGGAGAAGCTGGGTGTCGCCATCCAGCGTCTCGCGGAGGAGGACCCCTCCTTCCAGGTTCACTCGGACGAGGAGACCGGCCAGACCATCATCGGTGGTATGGGCGAGCTGCACCTCGAGGTGCTGGTCGACCGTATGCGCCGTGAGTTCAAGGTCGAGGCCAACGTCGGCAAGCCGCAGGTCGCGTACCGCGAGACGATCCGTCAGGCCGTCGAGCGTCACGACTACACGCACAAGAAGCAGACCGGTGGTACCGGTCAGTTCGCCAAGGTGCAGATCGCGATCGAGCCGATCGAGGGCGGCGACGCCTCGTACGAGTTCGTGAACAAGGTCACCGGTGGCCGCATCCCGAAGGAGTACATCCCTTCGGTCGACGCGGGTGCGCAGGAGGCCATGCAGTTCGGCATCCTGGCCGGCTACGAGATGACGGGCGTCCGCGTCATTCTTCTCGACGGTGGCTACCACGAGGTCGACTCCTCCGAGCTCGCCTTCAAGATCGCCGGTTCGCAGGCCTTCAAGGAGGCCGCGCGCAAGGCCAAGCCCGTGCTCCTCGAGCCGATGATGGCCGTCGAGGTCACCACGCCCGAGGACTACATGGGTGAGGTCATCGGCGACATCAACTCCCGCCGTGGCCAGATCCAGGCCATGGAGGAGCGCATGGGCGCCCGGATCGTCAAGGGTCTGGTCCCGCTCTCGGAGATGTTCGGCTACGTCGGAGACCTCCGCAGCAAGACGTCGGGTCGCGCGAGCTACTCGATGCAGTTCGACTCCTACGCCGAGGTTCCGCGGAACGTCGCCGAGGAGATCATCGCGAAGGCCAAGGGCGAGTAACACACCTCGTTTACACGCTTTAGGCTTGACACCGACCGCCGGGGTTTTACCGGCAAGGGACAACCCCGGCGGGCGGCACCCCAGCAAAGATCACCTGGCGCCGATGAGTAAGGCGTACAGAACCACTCCGTAGGAGGACCCCAGTGGCGAAGGCGAAGTTCGAGCGGACTAAGCCGCACGTCAACATCGGCACCATCGGTCACATCGACCACGGTAAGACGACCCTCACGGCCGCCATTACCAAGGTGCTGCACGACGCGTACCCGGACCTGAACGAGGCCTCGGCCTTCGACCAGATCGACAAGGCTCCCGAGGAGCGCCAGCGCGGTATCACGATCTCGATCGCGCACGTCGAGTACCAGACGGAGGGCCGTCACTACGCCCACGTCGACTGCCCCGGTCACGCTGACTACATCAAGAACATGATCACGGGTGCGGCGCAGATGGACGGCGCCATCCTCGTTGTCGCCGCCACCGACGGCCCGATGCCGCAGACCAAGGAGCACGTGCTCCTGGCCCGCCAGGTCGGCGTTCCGTACATCGTCGTCGCCCTGAACAAGGCCGACATGGTGGACGACGAGGAGATCCTGGAGCTCGTCGAGCTCGAGGTCCGTGAGCTCCTCTCCGAGTACGAGTTCCCGGGCGACGACCTGCCGGTCGTCAAGGTCTCGGCGCTCAAGGCGCTCGAGGGCGACAAGGAGTGGGGCCAGACCGTTCTGGACCTCATGGCCGCCGTCGACGAGTCCATCCCGACCCCGGCTCGTGACGTCGACAAGCCGTTCCTCATGCCCGTCGAGGACGTCTTCACGATCACCGGTCGCGGTACGGTCGTCACCGGCCGTATCGAGCGTGGTGTCCTGAAGGTCAACGAGACCGTCGACATCATCGGCATCAAGACCGAGAAGACCACCACCACGGTCACCGGCATCGAGATGTTCCGCAAGCTGCTCGACGAGGGCCAGGCCGGTGAGAACGTCGGTCTGCTCCTCCGTGGCATCAAGCGCGAGGACGTCGAGCGCGGCCAGGTCATCATCAAGCCGGGTTCGGTCACCCCGCACACCGAGTTCGAGGCCCAGGCCTACATCCTGTCCAAGGACGAGGGTGGCCGCCACACGCCGTTCTTCAACAACTACCGTCCGCAGTTCTACTTCCGTACGACGGACGTGACGGGCGTTGTGACCCTCCCCGAGGGCACCGAGATGGTCATGCCGGGCGACAACACCGAGATGTCCGTCCAGCTCATCCAGCCGGTCGCCATGGAAGAGGGCCTGAAGTTCGCCATCCGTGAGGGTGGCCGGACCGTGGGCGCCGGCCAGGTCACCAAGATCACGAAGTGACCTTGTGCCTGACCCGGTAGCTTCAGCCTGAGCTGAGCTCCACGAAGGGGCCCGTACGACTTCGGTCGTACGGGCCCCTTTCGCATGCCCACCCCTCCCGGGCAGCGGTCGTACATGTATACGAAGTGTGAACCCCCTGGTGGCGGCGGGGTGATTCCCGCAGGTGAAACGATTCTTGGCGGATGTCGAAAGAATCACGTAACGCGTCCGTAATGGAGGAGGAAGACTGTAGGGACGGTCTCCCGCCTCCGGACGGGGGCCGACTGCTCCGTGCACGAATGCCGCCGGAACCGACCTGTCGAACCGAACCCGGTCGGCCGTTCCGGCACCCCCGTCTGAAGGGACCCCAGGTGACCCGTCCTGACACGAAGAGCCGTATCGCCTCCTTGCTGGCCGACATCGAGCGGCGCAATCCGGCGCAGCCCGAGTTCCTCCAGGCCGCGCACGAGGTGCTCGAGACCCTGGCCCCGGTCCTGACGCAGCGCCCGGAGTTCGGGGACGCGGCCCTCGTCGAGCGCCTGGTGGAGCCCGAGCGGCAGATCGTCTTCCGTGTCCCGTGGCAGGACGACCACGGCAAGGTCCAGGTCAACCGGGGCTACCGCGTGGAGTTCAACAGCGCGCTCGGCCCGTACAAGGGCGGTCTGCGCTTCCACCCGTCGGTGAACCTCGGCATCGTGAAGTTCCTCGGCTTCGAGCAGATCTTCAAGAACGCCCTGACCGGTCTCGGCATCGGCGGCGGCAAGGGCGGCAGCGACTTCGACCCGCGCGGGAAGTCGGACTCCGAGGTCATGCGGTTCTGCCAGTCGTTCATGACGGAGCTGTACCGGCACATCGGTGAGCACACGGACGTGCCGGCGGGCGACATCGGCGTGGGCGGCCGGGAGATCGGCTACATGTTCGGCCAGTACCGCCGCATCACCAACCGCTGGGAGGCCGGTGTCCTGACCGGCAAGGGCACGCACTGGGGCGGCTCGCTGATCCGGCCCGAGGCGACCGGCTACGGCAACGTCCTGTTCGCCGCCGCCATGCTGCGGGAGCGCGGCGAGGACCTGGAGGGCCAGACCGCGGTCGTCTCCGGCTCCGGGAACGTCGCGACCTACACCATCGAGAAGCTCGCCGCCCTCGGCGCCAACGCGGTGACCTGTTCCGACTCGACCGGCTACGTCGTCGACGACAAGGGCATCGACCTCGAACTGCTCAAGCAGGTCAAGGAGGTCGAGCGCGGCCGGGTCTCCGACTACGCGGCACGGCGCGGCGCGTCGGCGCGGTTCGTCGCGGGCGGCAGCGTCTGGGACGTTCCGGGCGATGTCGCGCTGCCCTCGGCCACGCAGAACGAGCTGGACGCGACCGCGGCGGCCACCCTGATCGGCAACGGCGTCAAGGCGGTCTCCGAGGGCGCCAACATGCCCACCACCCCCGAGGCGGTCCGCCTCTTCCAGAAGGCGGGCGTCGCCTTCGGCCCCGGCAAGGCGGCCAACGCCGGCGGTGTCGCGGTCAGCGCGCTGGAGATGAGCCAGAACCACGCCCGCACCTCGTGGTCGCGCGAGCGGGTCGAGGACGAGCTGACGGGCATCATGAACGGCATCCACGCCATCTGCCACGAGACCGCCGAACGCTACGGCGTCCCGGGCGACTACGTCAGCGGCGCGAACATCGCGGGCTTCGAGCGGGTCGCTTCCGCGATGCTGGAGCAGGGCGTGATCTGACGGATCCGGACTCCGGAAAGGGCCCGTACGGCATCGGCCGGTACGGGCCCTTTCCGTGTCCCGCGCGGGTTCAGGCGGCCTCGGGCACGGGCTGGGGCCCGATCGCCATGACGGCGAGGACCGTCAGACGCATGACGGCGCCGCCCGCCAGGGCCGTCAGGAAGCCGTCCACGTGGACGCCGTAGTCCATCTGGGAGCCGATCCACGAAACGAGGAGCCAGAGCAGCGTGTCCTGGACGATCCCGATCGCGGCGAGGACGAGCAGCGCGACCGGGGGAGCGGTGCGGACGGAGCTCGGGTAGCAGTGGATCAGCTGGTTCACGACGAGGAAGACGGCACCACACAGGATCAGTTCCCACGGGGAGTCGTCGAGGACCAGCGAGATGCCGGGCAGCGCGGCGACGGCGAGGGCCGCTCCGAGATACGTGCCCACTATGCGTCTTCGTCTGTACATGAACCGGATCATGAAACGGGCCCGGCGGCCTGACAAGCCCTTGACGGGCAGGGGAAGCGGAAGCCTTCTTGTACGTTCCGCGGCTTCGGAGGGCGGGCCGAGGCCGGGTCAGGTGCTCGGGTGGAGCGGCAGGTCCGTCGTGGAGATGGTCCGGTCGGCGATGGTCACGTCCTCGCCGTGGACGAAGTCCTTACGGGGCGCGTACCGGGGGCCGTCCGGGGGGATGGTGTCATGGCACACTCCGCCCAGACGGTCTTGCGTGGGGGCGGTCCTGGTGTCACGCCCCAGCGGTCCGCGAACGCGTCCACCAGGAGCAGGCCGCGGCCCGACTCGATGTCGGCCTCCGGCGCGCAGAGCCGGGGAAGCCGGTCACCCATGGTGTCCGTCACCTCGATGCGGAGGGTGTCGCCGACGACGTACAGCGTGAGGCGGAAGTCCCGTCCCGGTACGCGGCCGTGCGTCGCCGCGTTGTTCGCGAGCTCCGCGACGATCTGGTCGGCCGGGCTCAACGGGATTCCCCAGGAGCGGAGTTGTTCGGTCGCGAGCAGCCTGGCCAGACGGGCACCGCGTGACGTGGGGGACAGCAGCACGCTGAAGTTGCGGACGGGCTCGACGCGTTGGGCTTCGCACCCGGCGGTTTCCTGATTCACGTCACTCAGCGTGGCCGACGTTGCCTACTGTGAGCTGCGATGACATCGGTACGTACCGGGACTGTCCGGTCGTTGTCCTGATCTGTCCCGGCTGTCCCGGGTGCCGTACGAGGACGGTTCGCGTTGGAGGTGGGTGGGTGTGAGCAGCGAGAGTGCGGACGAGCCGGGGTGGGACGTCAGCCCCGAGGACGAGGTCGCCCCGGTCGTCGAGGCGACCGGCCGCCAGGTCAGGCTCTGGCGGGAGGCGGCCGGGATGCGGGTGGTCGAGTTCGGGCGGGCCATCGGGTACGGGGAGGACCTGGTCCGCAAGGTGGAGCGCGGCGCCCGGATCCCCCGGGCGGACTTCCTGGACCGCGCGGACGACGTCCTGAACGCCGGCGGGCGTCTCCGGGCCTTCAAGGAGGACATGGAGAAGGCCCGGTACCCGAAGAAGGTGCGCGAGCTGAAGATGCTGGAGGAGCGGGCGGTCGAGTTGCTCCTGTACAGCAACCACAACATTCATGGGTTGTTGCAGACGGAGGAGTACGCGCGGGCGCTCTTCGGTACGTGGCGGCCCACGCTGTCACGGGACGAGCTGGAGCGCGCAGTGGCCGCGCGTATGGCCAGGGGGTCGATTTTCACCCGATCACCCGTACCTGAACTCAGCTTCGTACAGGAAGAGGTGACCCTGCGCCGTCCCGTGGGAGGCGAGTTGGTGCACCGCTGTCAGCTCGAACATCTGCTGGAGATGGCAGAGTTGGCACAGGTCGAGTTCCAGGTGATGCCCACTGCGCGTGCTGAACACCCCGGCGCGGCTGGGCGGATCCAGGTGTTGAAGTTCGGAGACGGCACGGCAGTGGGGCGGACCGACGACGAGTTCAATGGGCGTCCGGTCTCCGACCCGAGACAGCTCAGGATTCTCGAACTGAGGTACGGCATCATCAGGGCCCAAGCTCTCTCGCCGGGGGAGTCGCTGGCCTTCATCGAGCAACTGCTGGGAGAGACATGACCCACGTGACCTCCCCCGAGGACGCCTCGGGGCTGATGTGGTCCAAGAGCAGCTACAGCGACAGCAGTAACCCCAGTGACTGCGTCGAGATAGCCCCCACCCCCACCGCGATCCACGTCCGTGACTCCAAGAACCCGGGTGGTGCCCGCCTGGCGATGGCCCCCGCGGCCTGGGCGGCGTTCGTCGCCTTCGCGGCTCAGGGCTGATCGGGGGAGCGGAGATCCACCCGCAGAGCCACGCCCGTACCGTCTTCGCGGCCCTCGGCGGAGTCGTCGAGATCGGCGCGGTGAACCACACCCGCACCTGGGATCTGGCCGATGTCTCGGTGGGGGACTTCCTGGCTCCCAGGGGCGAGGAGGTCGCGCGGATCATGGCGGCGGTCCGGGCGATCGGCCGGTTCGACGACCCCGTCATGGCCGTCGCGGACGAGCTGGGGTATCTGCGCGAGCACCCGGTGACCCCGGAGTTCCTGCTGCTCTGGTCGGCGGGTGTCGCCTGGGTCCCGGAGTCGGCGGAGGACCCCGCGTACCTGAGGGACCCGGAGGTGGTGCGCCGGATGTGCCGCATGGGCGCCGACCTCCAACTGGCCGAGCTGCTGGACGCCTTGGTGACCGCCGGAGTCGCGGCAGGGGTGGACGCCGGGGAGGGTGGGCGCCTGGCCGCCGAGGTCGTGCGCATCGCCTGTGACCTCGTGGGCGATGCCGGCCGCAGCACTCCGGAGGGCGTGTTCCGGACGTGGCGGGTGGCGAACCTGCCCGACGTCCTGCGCCCGGACGCCGGTGCGCCGGAGCACGGCAAGGCGGGTTACAGGGCGTACGACGCGGAACTGGAGCGGCTGCTCGCGCCCGGGTGAGACCCGCCCCGCCCCCGGGAACGGTCACTGCATGTTCTGGACGTGCGGATGGTCGTACGACGCCACGCACACATAGATCTGCAGGTTGTAGCCCCGGCCGATGGTGAGCTTCGTGGCGCAGGCCGGGCCGAGGAAGTGCAGGCCGTCGTAGTCGGCGTCCTCCAGGGGGCGCCAGCTGCCGCTGCCGCCGTCCCATTCGGAGCCGTCGATCGTCAGCAGCGGGCGGACGTCCGAGCCGCACGCGGAGCAGGACATCGGGAACGGGTCGCTGAAGCTCCAGGGCGCGTGGCCGCCGAGCTTGCAGCCGGGGGCGACGCTGAGGTCGTACTGGTAGCCGACGACGTTCTCCTCGCCCTCGCCCTCGCCCTCGTCCTCGTCGTCCAGGTCCTGCTCGTCCTCCCAGGCGTGGATCCGGTCCGCCAGTTCCTCGGGCAGCTCGTGCGGGGCCGGGTACTCGGTGACCGTCTCGGGGTGGAGGAGACAGGGCTCGGGCAGGTAGTCGTCGTTGCCGATCACCGAGGGCTCGGGGGCCGAGGGGAGCGGGTCGGTGACGTCGGCGGAGGACCGCCAGTACAGCTCCACGGCGGGGAGGTAGTCCTCGTCGTGGTCGAACGGGCACCAGAGGACCTGCAGCAGGTCCGTGCCGGCCGGGCGGGGCAGCTCCGGGACGTCGGCCGCGTAGAGCTGGGCCACGGGGACGAGCGGGACCGGGCCGTCCTGCGGTATCCGCCTCTCGTCGTCGGCGCGGTCGACGATCTCCCGCTCCTCGGGGGTGAGCAGGTCGGCTCCCTCCGCGCGCGGCCGGGTCCAGGCCTCGGCGAGGATGCGCCGCTGCCGCCGTACGTCACCGGGGACCACACCGAGATGCGCGGGCGCGTCGTGGTCCGGGCAGGTGGGCCAGGGCTCGTCGGCGGGCCACAGCAGCGGACCGCCGATCGAACTGTCCTTGACCGTAGGGGTACTTGGGCGCGGATGCAGCCGGACGGCGGTGCGGGCCAGGGGCGCGAGCTCGGGGAAGAGGGAGGTGACGTCGAGGGGGCGCGGGGGAGTGGTGCGGGACATGGGGGCGAGGCTACGGGCCCACCGGCGGTCGCGATCGAGGGAGACGAGCCGGAACCCGATCGGACGGGGGCGCCGGAGGCGGAGTGGGTGATCGCTCCCGGGCGGTCCCCGGGGCGCTTCCGGGCAGGTCGGACGCCGTTCGGGCGGGCGTCGGGGTTCGGGTGCGGCGCGGGCGGGGCGGACCGCCCGGAAGGGACTCTTCGGGCAAGTCCCCCGTTCCCGTCGGGCCGGGTTTGATCTGCGTCACCTTAGGGGTACGATCCTCGGCTCGATTGGCCAGGGGGGCGTCCGGTATGGCAGACTAACGGGGTTGCTCGGTCGAGTGCCGATGCTGCGCGCCTCCCGTCGGGAGGACTGGAAGCGAGTCCCACAGTACTCGTCGCCCAACCTGTCGCGAGGCAGCACTGGGGCGGACGTACGGGAATCTTCCGGGAAGTGTCAGCGGGGTGCAGGCCAGGCGCCCGGTGGGTGTTCTCGCTCCCGGTCATGCGGTTGCTCTAGGGCTGAGCCGTGTCCCTGGTAGGGAAATCCGTGACGGATATCCCTGTCGCCAGGAGCGCGACACACCCGACCGCGTGGGTCGGAGAACGAGGCGCGAACCCCCGAGTGCCAGAGCGTTTAAATCGAGACAAAGGACTACTGAGTAGCCATGGCGGGACAGAAGATCCGCATCCGGCTCAAGGCCTACGACCACGAGGTCATCGACTCCTCGGCGAAGAAGATCGTCGAGACGGTGACCCGCACTGGTGCGTCGGTCGCGGGCCCGGTGCCGCTGCCCACTGAGAAGAACGTGTACTGCGTCATCAAGTCGCCGCACAAGTACAAGGACTCTCGCGAGCACTTCGAGATGCGCACCCACAAGCGCCTCATCGACATCCTCGACCCCACGCCCAAGACCGTTGACTCTCTGATGCGACTCGACCTCCCGGCCGGTGTCGACATCGAGATCAAGCTCTAGGGATCGGTGATCTGAGAATGGCTAAGCAGATCAAGGGCATCCTCGGCGAGAAGCTCGGCATGACGCAGGTGTGGGACGAGAACAACCGTGTTGTTCCGGTCACCGTCGTCAAGGCCGGCCCGAACGTCGTGACCCAGGTTCGTACGAACGACGTCGACGGCTACGAGTCCGTCCAGATCGCGTTCGGCGAGATCGACCCGCGCAAGGTGAACAAGCCCCTCAAGGGCCACTTCGCGAAGGCCGACGTCACCCCCCGCCGCCACCTCGTCGAGATCCGTACCGCTGACGCCAGCGAGTACACCCTCGGCCAGGAGATCACCGCTGAGGTGTTCGAGGCCGGCATCAAGGTGGACGTGACCGGCAAGAGCAAGGGCAAGGGCTTCGCCGGTGTCATGAAGCGTCACAACTTCAAGGGCCTCGGCGCCGGACACGGCACCCAGCGCAAGCACCGCTCCCCCGGTTCCATCGGTGGCTGCGCCACCCCGGGCCGTGTGTTCAAGGGCCTCCGCATGGCGGGTCGCATGGGCAACGAGCGGGTCACCACCCAGAACCTGACCGTTCACGCCGTTGACGCGGAGAAGGGCCTGCTCCTCATCAAGGGCGCGGTTCCTGGTCCGAACGGCGGCCTCGTCCTGGTCCGCACCGCGGCCAAGGGGGCCTGAGGACTATGACCACCATTGACATTCTGTCGCCCTCCGGCGACAACGCCGGGACCGTCGAGCTCCCGGCCGAGATCTTCGACGTCGAGAAGATCAGCATTCCGCTGCTTCACCAGGTCGTCGTCGCGCAGCTGGCCGCCGCCCGTCAGGGCACGCACAAGGTCAAGCGTCGTGGCGAGGTCCGCGGTGGCGGTAAGAAGCCTTACCGCCAGAAGGGCACCGGCCGCGCGCGCCAGGGTTCGACCCGTGCGCCGCAGTTCGCCGGCGGTGGCGTCGTCCACGGCCCCACCCCGCGTGACTACTCGCAGCGGACCCCGAAGAAGATGAAGGCCGCGGCCCTGCGCCACGCCCTCACCGACCGGGCCCGTAACGCTCGCATCCACGTCATCACCGGCGTGATCGAGGGCGAGACCCCCTCCACCAAGGCCGCCAAGAGCTTCCTCGGCAAGGTCAGCGAGCGCAAGAACGTGCTCCTGGTCATCGAGCGCTCCGACGAGGCCGCGCTGCTCTCCGCGCGCAACCTGCCCCAGGTCCACATCCTGGAGCCGGGCCAGCTGAACACGTACGACGTTCTCGTCTCGGACGACGTGGTCTTCACCCAGGCCGCTTTCGAGTCCTTCGTGTCTGGCCCCCAGGCCGCTGACACCGAAGGGAGCGAAGCCTGATGGCTACGCGTCACCCGAGCATTGCCTCCAAGGCGGCCAAGGCCGCCAAGGCCGCGCGCGTCGCCAAGGCGAAGCGCCACGAGGCCGAGGGCAAGAACACCGTCGAGACCCCGCTGAGCAAGTCCTTCACGGACCCCCGTGACGTGCTCCTCAAGCCGGTCGTCTCGGAGAAGAGCTACGCGCTGCTCGACGAGGGCAAGTACACCTTCGTCGTGGACCCGCGGGCCAACAAGACCCAGATCAAGCAGGCCGTCCAGGCGGTCTTCTCGGTCAAGGTCACCGGGGTCAACACGATCAACCGTCAGGGCAAGCGCAAGCGGACCAAGACGGGCTTCGGCAAGCGTGCTGACAGCAAGCGCGCGATCGTGACCCTCGCTGAGGGCGACCGTATCGACATCTTCGGCCAGGCCTCCTAACGGAGCGCCCTGGTCCGAATATCGGACGAGGACTGAGAAATGGGAATCCGCAAGTACAAGCCGACTACGCCGGGCCGTCGTGGCTCCAGCGTCGCCGACTTCGTCGAGGTCACGCGGTCCACGCCGGAGAAGTCGCTGGTCCGCCCGCTGCACAGCAAGGGCGGCCGTAACAACGCCGGTCGTGTGACCGTTCGCCACCAGGGTGGCGGACACAAGCGCGCCTACCGCGTGATCGACTTCCGTCGTCACGACAAGGACGGCGTGCCGGCGAAGGTCGCGCACATCGAGTACGACCCCAACCGCACCGCGCGCATCGCGCTGCTTCACTACGCGGACGGCGAGAAGCGCTACATCCTCGCCCCCCGCAACCTGTCGCAGGGTGACCGCGTCGAGAACGGTCCCGGGGCCGACATCAAGCCGGGCAACAACCTGGCGATCCGCAACATCCCGGTCGGTACCACGATCCACGCGATCGAGATCCGTCCCGGTGGCGGCGCCAAGTTCGCCCGCTCCGCCGGTGCCTCGGTGCAGCTGCTCGCGAAGGAGGGCTCCATGGCCCACCTCCGCATGCCTTCCGGTGAGATCCGCCTGGTCGACCAGCGCTGCCGCGCCACGGTCGGCGAGGTCGGCAACGCCGAGCAGAGCAACATCAACTGGGGTAAGGCCGGCCGCAAGCGCTGGCTGGGCGTCCGCCCGACCGTCCGCGGTGTGGCGATGAACCCGGTTGACCACCCGCACGGTGGTGGTGAGGGCAAGACCTCCGGTGGTCGTCACCCGGTCTCGCCGTGGGGTCAGAAGGAGGGTCGTACTCGTTCGCCGAAGAAGGCTTCGAACAAGTACATCGTCCGCCGCCGCAAGACGAACAAGAAGCGCTAGGAGCGGGTTTAGATGCCGCGCAGTCTCAAGAAGGGACCCTTCGTCGACGGCCACCTCGTCAAGAAGGTGGACGCCCAGAACGAAGCCGGTACCAAGAACGTCATCAAGACCTGGTCCCGTCGCTCGATGATCATCCCGGCCATGCTCGGCCACACGATCGCGGTGCACAACGGCAAGACCCACATTCCGGTGTTTGTCACCGAGTCGATGGTCGGCCACAAGCTCGGCGAGTTCTCGCCGACGCGCACCTTCCGGGGTCACGTCAAGGACGACCGGAAGTCGAAGCGCCGCTAGTAGCGGGGTGGAATGACCATGACAGACACTGGAAGGACAACCATGGAAGCCAGGGCCCAGGCGCGGTACATCCGCGTTACGCCCATGAAGGCCCGCCGCGTGGTGGACCTTATCCGTGGCATGGATGCCACGGAGGCTCAGGCGGTCCTGCGTTTCGCCCCGCAGGCCGCGAGCGTGCCGGTCGGCAAGGTGCTTGACAGCGCCATTGCCAACGCCGCGCACAACTACGACCACACCGACGCCGACAGCCTCTACATCTCCGAGGCGTACGTCGACGAGGGTCCGACCCTGAAGCGGTTCCGTCCGCGCGCCCAGGGCCGTGCCTACCGGATCCGCAAGCGGACCAGCCACATCACCGTGGTCGTCAGCAGCAAGGAAGGAACCCGGTAATGGGCCAGAAGGTTAACCCGCATGGGTTCCGGCTCGGCATCACCACGGACTTCAAGTCCCGCTGGTACGCCGACAAGCTGTACAAGGACTACGTCAAGGAAGACGTCGCCATCCGTCGGATGATGACGTCCGGCATGGAGCGCGCCGGCATCTCGAAGGTTGAGATCGAGCGCACCCGTGACCGCGTGCGTGTGGACATCCACACCGCCCGTCCCGGCATCGTCATCGGCCGTCGTGGCGCCGAGGCCGACCGCATCCGCGGCGACCTCGAGAAGCTCACGGGCAAGCAGGTCCAGCTGAACATCCTCGAGGTCAAGAACCCCGAGACGGACGCTCAGCTGGTTGCTCAGGCCGTCGCCGAGCAGCTCTCCTCCCGCGTCTCCTTCCGTCGGGCCATGCGCAAGAGCATGCAGTCCGCCATGAAGGCCGGCGCCAAGGGCATCAAGATCCAGTGCGGTGGCCGCCTCGGTGGCGCCGAGATGTCCCGCTCGGAGTTCTACCGCGAGGGCCGTGTGCCCCTGCACACGCTCCGCGCGAACGTGGACTACGGCTTCTTCGAGGCCAAGACGACCTTCGGCCGCATCGGCGTGAAGGTCTGGATCTACAAGGGCGACGTCAAGAACATCGCCGAGGTCCGCGCCGAGAACGCTGCTGCCCGCGCGGGCAACCGCCCGGCCCGTGGCGGCGCCGACCGCCCGGCCGGCCGTGGTGGCCGCGGTGGCGAGCGTGGCGGTCGCGGTCGTAAGCCGCAGCAGGCTCCGGCTGCCGAGGCCCCCAAGGCCGAGGCTCCCGCCGCCGCTCCGGCTGAGAGCACCGGAACGGAGGCCTGACCGACATGCTGATCCCCCGTAGGGTCAAGCACCGCAAGCAGCACCACCCGAAGCGCCGTGGTATGGCCAAGGGCGGTACGACTGTTGCGTTCGGCGAGTACGGCATTCAGGCCCTCACGCCGGCGTACGTGACCAACCGCCAGATCGAGGCGGCTCGTATCGCGATGACCCGCCACATCAAGCGTGGCGGCAAGGTCTGGATCAACATCTACCCGGACCGCCCGCTCACGAAGAAGCCTGCCGAGACCCGCATGGGTTCCGGTAAGGGTTCCCCGGAGTGGTGGATCGCGAACGTGCACCCGGGCCGGGTCATGTTCGAACTGTCCTACCCCAACGAGAAGATCGCCCGTGAGGCCCTCACTCGCGCAGCCCACAAGCTGCCGATGAAGTGCCGGATCGTCAAGCGCGAGGCAGGTGAAGCGTGATGTCGGCCGGTACCAAGGCGTCCGAGCTGCGCGAACTGGGTGACGAGGAGCTTCTCGCGAAGCTCCGCGAAGCCAAGGAAGAGCTGTTCAACCTCCGCTTCCAGGCGGCGACCGGTCAGCTCGAGAACCACGGTCGGCTGAAGGCCGTCCGCAAGGACATCGCGCGGATCTACACCCTGATGCGTGAGCGCGAGCTGGGCATCGAGACGGTGGAGAGCGCCTGATGAGCGAGAGCAACGTGACTGAGCAGAAGACCGAGCGCGGCTTCCGCAAGACCCGTGAGGGTCTGGTCGTCAGCGACAAGATGGACAAGACCGTCGTCGTCGCCGTCGAGGACCGCGTCAAGCACGCGCTGTACGGCAAGGTCATCCGCCGTACGAGCAAGCTCAAGGCCCACGACGAGCAGAACGCCGCCGGCGTCGGCGACCGCGTCCTCCTCATGGAGACCCGGCCGCTGTCCGCGACGAAGCGCTGGCGCATCGTCGAGATCCTCGAGAAGGCCAAGTAATTACCTGAGGGGTTTCCCTCAGGTTCGTTCCGCCAGGCTCGGGGCGGGACCGTCCTAGACGGCCCCGCCCCGGGAACCGGCAGACAATCAGGAGATAGACGTGATCCAGCAGGAGTCGCGACTGCGTGTCGCCGACAACACTGGTGCGAAGGAAATCCTTTGCATCCGTGTGCTCGGTGGCTCCGGTCGCCGCTACGCGGGCATCGGTGACGTCATCGTCGCCACCGTCAAGGACGCGATCCCCGGCGGCAACGTGAAGAAGGGTGACGTCGTCAAGGCCGTCATCGTTCGCACCGTCAAGGAGCGCCGCCGTCCGGACGGCTCGTACATCCGCTTCGACGAGAACGCCGCCGTCATTCTGAAGAACGACGGCGACCCTCGTGGCACCCGTATCTTCGGCCCCGTCGGCCGTGAGCTGCGCGAGAAGAAGTTCATGAAGATCATCTCGCTCGCGCCGGAGGTGCTGTAAGCATGAAGATCAAGAAGGGCGACCTGGTCCAGGTCATCACCGGTAAGGACAAGGGCAAGCAGGGCAAGGTCATCGCGGCCTTCCCCCGCGAGGACCGCGTCCTGGTCGAGGGTGTCAACCGGGTCAAGAAGCACACGAAGGCCGGCCCCACCGCCAAGGGTTCGCAGGCCGGCGGCATCGTCACGACCGAGGCGCCCGTCCACGTCTCCAACGTCCAGCTGGTCGTTGAGAAGGACGGCAACAAGGTCGTCACGCGCGTCGGTTACCGCTTCGACGAAGAGGGCAACAAGATCCGCGTTGCCAAGCGGACGGGTGAGGACATCTGATGGCTACCACCACTCCGCGTCTCAAGACGAAGTACCGCGAGGAGATCGCGGCGAAGCTGCAGGAAGAGTTCTCCTACGAGAACGTCATGCAGACGCCGGGCCTCGTGAAGATCGTGGTCAACATGGGTGTCGGCGACGCCGCCCGTGACTCGAAGCTCATGGACGGTGCCGTCCGTGACCTCACCACGATCACCGGTCAGAAGCCGGCCATCACCAAGGCCCGCAAGTCCATCGCGCAGTTCAAGCTGCGTGAGGGTCAGCCGATCGGTGCCCACGTCACGCTCCGTGGCGACCGCATGTGGGAGTTCCTGGACCGCACCCTGTCGCTCGCGCTCCCGCGCATCCGCGACTTCCGTGGTCTGTCCCCCAAGCAGTTCGACGGCCGTGGCAACTACACCTTCGGTCTCACGGAGCAGGTCATGTTCCACGAGATCGACCAGGACAAGATCGACCGTACCCGGGGCATGGACATCACCGTGGTGACCACGGCGACCAACGACGCTGAGGGCCGTGCCCTTCTCCGTCACCTCGGCTTCCCCTTCAAGGAGGCGTAAGCGAGATGGCGAAGAAGGCTCTGATTGCCAAGGCTGCTCGTAAGCCCAAGTTCGGTGTGCGTGGCTACACGCGCTGCCAGCGCTGCGGTCGTCCGCACTCCGTGTACCGCAAGTTCGGCCTGTGCCGCGTGTGCCTTCGTGAGATGGCTCACCGTGGCGAGCTGCCGGGCGTGACCAAGAGCTCCTGGTAGTCCCCGTAATTCTGGGATTCCAGGGCTCTCGGTAAGCAACGGGCTCTGTCGGGTGCCCAGCTCTCCATGGCTTAGGCTAGGAGGGTTGGGCGCCTGACGCCCACACGACTTACTACGCCGTAGGTCCCCGCACCGCACCCGTCCCGCCCATGAGTGGGGAGAGGGATGGCGCATACAGGAAACCCCGGCGAGAGAGGCCGAAGGCCAATTCATGACCATGACTGATCCGATCGCAGACATGCTTACGCGTCTGCGTAACGCGAACTCGGCGTACCACGACACCGTGGGTATGCCGCACAGCAAGATCAAGTCGCACATCGCGGAGATCCTCCAGCAGGAGGGCTTCATCACGGGCTGGAAGGTCGAGGACGCCGAGGTCGGCAAGAACCTCGTTCTCGAGCTGAAGTTCGGCCCGAACCGTGAGCGCTCCATCGCGGGCATCAAGCGGATCTCCAAGCCCGGTCTCCGGGTTTACGCGAAGTCCACCAACCTGCCCAAGGTGCTGGGCGGCCTCGGCGTGGCGATCATCTCCACGTCGCACGGGCTCCTCACCGACAAGCAGGCCGGCAAGAAGGGCGTAGGCGGAGAAGTCCTCGCCTACGTCTGGTAGCGGAAGGGAACGGAGGAAACAGCTATGTCGCGTATTGGCAAGCTCCCCATCACGGTTCCCGCCGGCGTGGACGTCACCATCGACGGCCAGACGGTTTCGGTCAAGGGCCCCAAGGGCTCGCTGACCCACACCGTCGTGGCGCCGATCGAGATCGCCAAGGGTGAGGACGGCGTTCTGAACGTCACCCGCCCCAACGACGAGCGTCAGAGCAAGGCCCTCCACGGCCTGTCCCGCACGCTGGTGGCGAACATGATCACCGGCGTGACCGAGGGTTACGTGAAGAAGCTCGAGATCAGCGGTGTCGGTTACCGCGTCCTGGCGAAGGGCTCCGACCTGGAGTTCTCGCTCGGTTACAGCCACTCGATCACTGTCGAGGCCCCCGAGGGCATCACCTTCAAGGTGGAGACCCCGACCCGTTTCTCGGTCGAGGGCATCGACAAGCAGAAGGTCGGCGAGGTTGCGGCCAACATCCGCAAGCTGCGCAAGCCCGACCCGTACAAGGCCAAGGGCGTCAAGTACGAAGGCGAAGTCATCCGCCGCAAGGTCGGAAAGGCGGGTAAGTAAGCCATGGCATACGGTGTCAAGATTGCTAAGGGCGACGCTTACAAGCGTGCTGCCATCAAGCGTCGTCACATCCGCATCCGTAAGCACATCTCGGGTACGGCTGAGCGTCCGCGCCTGGTCGTGACGCGCTCCAACCGCCACATCGTGGCCCAGGTCATCGACGACGTTAAGGGTCACACCCTCGCGTCGGCGTCGACCCTGGACACCACGATCCGTGGTGGCGAGGGCGACAAGTCCGCGCAGGCCAAGTCGGTCGGCGCCCTGGTCGCCGAGCGCGCCAAGGCCGCCGGTGTCGAGGCTGTCGTATTCGACCGTGGTGGAAACCAGTACGCCGGGCGCATCGCCGCCCTGGCGGACGCCGCCCGCGAAGCCGGGCTCAAGTTCTGAGCCGCTTCCGTAGCTAGCGGAAAGAGAGAGGTAATCCAATGGCTGGACCCCAGCGCCGTGGAAGCGGTGCCGGTGGCGGCGAGCGGCGGGACCGGAAGGGCCGTGACGGCGGCGCTGCTGCCGCCGAGAAGACCGCGTACGTTGAGCGCGTCGTCGCGATCAACCGCGTCGCCAAGGTTGTGAAGGGTGGTCGTCGCTTCAGCTTCACCGCGCTGGTCGTGGTGGGCGATGGTGACGGCACCGTCGGTGTCGGTTACGGCAAGGCCAAGGAGGTGCCGGCCGCGATCGCCAAGGGTGTTGAAGAGGCCAAGAAGCACTTCTTCAAGGTCCCCCGTATCCAGGGCACCATCCCGCACCCGATCACGGGCGAGAAGGCCGCGGGCGTCGTCCTGCTCAAGCCTGCTTCCCCCGGTACCGGTGTTATCGCCGGTGGTCCCGTGCGTGCAGTGCTCGAGTGCGCCGGCGTTCACGACATCCTGTCGAAGTCGCTCGGTTCTTCGAACGCGATCAACATCGTGCACGCGACCGTGGCGGCCCTCAAGGGCCTGCAGCGTCCCGAGGAGATCGCGGCCCGCCGTGGTCTGCCCCTCGAGGACGTCGCCCCCGCGGCTCTGCTTCGTGCGCGTGCAGGGGCGGGTGCGTAATGGCTCGCCTCAAGGTCACGCAGACGAAGTCGTACATCGGCAGCAAGCAGAACCACCGTGACACCCTGCGCTCCCTTGGTCTCAAGGGCATCAACACGCAGGTCGTCAAGGAGGACCGCCCCGAGTTCCGCGGAATGGTTCACACCGTCCGCCACCTCGTGACGGTCGAGGAGGTCGACTGATCATGGCGGAGAACAACCCGCTCAAGATCCACAACCTCCGTCCCGCCCCGGGCGCCAAGACCGCCAAGACCCGTGTGGGTCGTGGTGAGGCGTCGAAGGGTAAGACGGCCGGTCGTGGTACCAAGGGCACGAAGGCCCGCTACCAGGTTCCGGAGCGCTTCGAGGGTGGCCAGATGCCCCTCCACATGCGCCTCCCGAAGCTGAAGGGCTTCAAGAACCCGTTCAAGACCGAGTTCCAGGTCGTGAACCTCGACAAGCTGGCCGCGCTGTACCCGGAGGGTGGCGAGGTCACCGTCGAGGGTCTCGTCGCCAAGGGTGCCGTTCGCAAGAACAGCCTCGTCAAGGTCCTCGGCCAGGGCGAGATCTCCGTGGCGCTGCAGGTGACGGTCGACGCCGTCTCCGGCTCCGCCAAGGAGAAGATCACCGCCGCCGGCGGTACCGTCACCGAGCTCGTCTGATTTCAGCAGGCGTCTCGATGACCTGAACGATCCCGACCGGGGGTGCCCACAAAAGGGGCATCCCCGGTTGGTCGTTCCTAGGGGGGCAGTGTCGCCGGTAAGGTGGCCTGCACTGTTAATTTTCGCCCGGTGTGCCTCACGGGAACTCCGGGCGGTCTTTGGCTGTTGGTTAGCTGTCAGTCATCCGTCGAACCTCAAGACCGTCACCCTCAGGCGCAGTAGCGCGGGGGTCGCAGGAGGCACCGTGCTCACCGCGTTCGCCCGGGCGTTCAGGACGCCCGACCTGCGCAAGAAGCTGCTCTTCACGCTCGGCATCATCGTGGTCTACCGGGTCGGTACCCACATCCCGATTCCCGGCGTGGACTACAAGAACGTCCAGACGTGCATCGACGCGGCCAATTCCGACCGCGGGCTGTTCAGTCTGATCAACATGTTCAGTGGCGGCGCGCTGCTCCAGATCACCGTCTTCGCGCTCGGCATCATGCCGTACATCACCGCGAGCATCATCCTGCAGCTGCTGACGGTGGTGATCCCGCGACTGGAGGCCCTCAAGAAGGAGGGCTCGGCCGGTACGGCGAAGATCACGCAGTACACCCGCTACCTGACGGTCGCCCTGGCGATCCTCCAGGGCACCGGCCTGGTCGCGACCGCCCGCAGCGGGGCGCTGTTCGGTACCTGCCCGGTCGGCAACCAGATCGTGCCGGACCAGTCGATCTTCACCACCATCACGATGGTCGTCACGATGACGGCCGGCACCTGTGTCGTCATGTGGCTCGGTGAGCTGATCACCGACCGCGGCATCGGCAACGGCATGTCGATCCTGATGTTCATCTCGATCGCCGCGACCTTCCCGAGCGCCCTGTGGACGGTCAAGGTCCAGGGCAAGCTGGCCGGCGGCTGGATCGAGTTCGGCACGGTCATCGCGGTCGGTCTGGCCATGGTCGCCCTGGTGGTCTTCGTCGAGCAGGCGCAGCGCCGGATTCCGGTCCAGTACGCGAAGCGCATGATCGGTCGCCGTTCCTACGGCGGAACCTCGACCTACATTCCGCTGAAGGTCAACCAGGCAGGTGTGATTCCTGTCATCTTCGCGTCGTCGCTGCTCTACATTCCGAGCCTGATCGCCCAGTTCTCGAAGGGCAACTCCGGATGGAAAACCTGGGTCACACAGAACCTGACCAAGGGTGACCACCCGATTTACATCACCTTGTACTTCCTTCTGATCGTGTTCTTCGCGTTCTTCTACGTGGCGATCTCGTTCAACCCCGAGGAAGTCGCCGACAACATGAAGAAGTATGGTGGCTTCATCCCGGGCATCCGGGCTGGCCGGCCGACCGCTGAGTACCTCAGCTACGTACTCAACCGGATCACCTGGCCGGGTTCGCTGTATCTGGGGCTGATCGCTCTCGTGCCGACGGTGGCGTTGGTTGGTTTCGGGGCAAACCAGAACTTCCCGTTCGGTGGCACCAGCATCCTCATCATCGTGGGTGTGGGCCTCGAGACGGTGAAGCAGATCGAGAGTCAGCTTCAGCAGCGCAATTACGAAGGGTTCCTCCGCTGATGCGAATCGTCCTCGTCGGGCCGCCCGGTGCCGGGAAGGGAACGCAGGCCGCGTTCCTCGCCAAGAATCTGGCGATCCCGCACATCTCAACGGGCGACCTGTTCCGTGCCAACATCTCTCAGCAGACGGAACTCGGCAAGCTGGCGAAGTCCTACATGGACAAGGGCGAACTGGTACCGGACGAGGTCACCATCGCCATGGCCAAGGACCGCATGGAGCAGCCCGACGCGGCGAACGGCTTCCTGCTCGACGGCTTCCCGCGCAACGTCTCGCAGGCCGAGGCGCTGGACGAGATGCTGAGCACCGAGGGCATGAAGCTGGACGCGGTGCTGGACCTGGAGGTTCCCGAGGAAGAGGTCGTCAAGCGGATCGCCGGCCGGCGCATCTGCCGCAACGACTCCTCGCACGTCTTCCACGTGTCGTACAAGGCGCCGAAGCAGGAAGGCGTCTGCGACATCTGCGGCGGCGAGCTGTACCAGCGTGACGACGACTCCGAGGAGACGGTCCGCACGCGGCTGGAGGTCTACCACACGCAGACCGAGCCGATCATCGACTACTACAAGGCCCAGGGCCTGGTCGTCACGATCCCGGCGCTCGGCAAGGTGGAAGAGGTCACGGCGCGCGCGATGGAGGCGTTGGCCCGCGAGGACGCCTAGTCCGTGCGGTCCGCCCCGTGGTACGCGCGTACCGCGGGGAGCGTGAAGATCTACGTCGCATCGGCCGCGGCACCCTCACCGGGTGCCGCGGCCGACGTGCGAGCCGGGCAGGGCACGGGCCCTGTCCGGGACGGGGTCCCCCGACCCCGGGCGGGGTGGGTCGAGTCCCCCGTATCGTTGGAAAAGTCCGTAGTTCCGGTCCAGAAAGGCCGCAGCCACCATGGTGCAGATCAAGACCCCCGAGCAGATCGCCAAGATGCGTGAGGCGGGGCTGGTCGTCGCGGCGATCCATGCGGCCACGCGGGAAGCCGCGGTGCCCGGCGCGACCACCCGGGACCTGGACGAGGTCGCGCGCAAGGTGCTCGAGGAGCACGGCGCCAAGTCGAACTTCCTCGGCTACGGCGGTTTCCCCGCGACCATCTGCACCTCGGCCAACGAGGTCGTCGTCCACGGCATCCCGGACGACAAGACCGTCCTGAAGGACGGCGACATCATCTCCATCGACTGCGGCGCGGTCGTGGACGGCTGGCACGGCGACGCCGCGTTCACCGCGTTCGTGGGCTCGGGCCACGCCCCGGAACTGATCGAGCTCTCCCGGGTGACCGAGGAGTCGATGTGGGCGGGCATCGCGGCCATGAAGGTGGGCAACCGCCTGGTCGACATCTCCCGGGCGATCGAGACCTACATCCGCCGCCAGCCCAAGCCGGGCGGCGGCAAGTACGGGATCGTCGAGGACTACGGCGGCCACGGCATCGGCACCGAGATGCACATGGACCCGCACCTGCTGAACTACGTCGAGCGCAAGCGGGGGAAGGGGCCGAAGCTGGTTCCCGGTCTGTGCCTCGCGATCGAGCCGATGGTGTCGCTCGGCACACCGCGGACCGAGGTGCTGGAGGACGACTGGACCGTGGTCACCACGGACGGCACCTGGTCCTCGCACTGGGAGCACTCGGTGGCGCTGACCGCGGAGGGACCGCTGGTCCTCACGGCCCCCGACGGCGGCCGGGCGAAGCTCGCCGAGTACGGGATCACTGCGGCGCCCGACCCGCTCGCGGGCTGAGGCGCCGCCGGCGCGGAAGTGCGCTGCGGCGTGTGACCTTCGCCGCGGAAGCGTCGCGGCGAAGGTCACAGGCGGCGAGTTCACAGGATCGCAAGATCACTTAATATCGATCTCGCGTTCGATATTGCACGGTGCATTTCCGTCCGTCCCATTCCCTGTCGGCCTCGCGAATCGGCCAGCCCCGCCCCTCGCGCATACCGCGCCGACGGGTGGGGCATCGTCATGAGTGGCGGGGGAGGGCGGCGGCGAATTCGTCTTTCCGGGAGCCCTGACGTAGACTGACTCGTCGGCTCTCGTGCACCCGCATGTCTGCATGCGCTCGCACGAAGTCGATCAAGGTAGTCGATTCGAAGGGCGAAGCGTGGCCAAGAAGCAAGGTGCCATCGAGATCGAGGGCACTGTCGTCGAGTCTCTTCCGAACGCCATGTTCAAGGTCGAGCTCCAGAACGGCCACCAGGTCCTGGCACACATCAGCGGCAAGATGCGTATGCACTACATCCGCATCCTCCCTGACGACCGGGTCGTGGTGGAGCTGTCTCCGTACGACCTGACGCGTGGCCGGATCGTCTACCGCTACAAGTAGATCTTGCCCTGCTCCGTGTTCCCGGTCCCGGGACGCGGGGGGTGGCACTGACCCGGAGAACCTCACCTAATGAAGGTCAAGCCGAGCGTCAAGAAGATCTGCGACAAGTGCAGGGTGATCCGCCGTCACGGTCGGGTCATGGTCATCTGCGAAAACCCGCGCCACAAGCAGCGCCAGGGCTGACGCACGACCGCACCTTCTGCACCCGCAGATATTTCGCGCGACGCAAGCAGTACATGTTCATACGCAGGATCCAGGGCTGAGTCTCATCAGGCCTGACACCCCCGGTCGGAGGCCGGGGACCCGGTTCGTACCGAATGCTCGATCCATCGGATCAGAGGACGACGGCGGGCGGGATCCGGTTCTGCGGAAGACCTCCGAACGACAACTGGAGCCATTGAATGGCACGCGTTTCCGGTGTTGACATCCCGCGCGAAAAGCGTGTGGAGGTCGCCCTCACCTACGTGTTCGGCATCGGCCGGACCCTTTCCCAGCAGACGCTGGCCGAGACTGGCGTGAACCCCAACACGCGCGTTCGTGACCTCTCCGAGGAGGAGCTGGTCAAGATCCGCGAGTACGTGGACGCCAACATCAAGACCGAGGGTGACCTCCGTCGCGAGATTCAGGCCGACATCCGCCGCAAGGTGGAGATCGGTTGCTACCAGGGTCTGCGCCACCGTCGTGGCCTGCCCGTCCACGGTCAGCGCACCAGCACGAACGCTCGTACCCGCAAGGGCCCGCGTCGCGCCATCGCCGGTAAGAAGAAGCCGGGCAAGAAGTAGTCCTCAGCGGACAACGCTTCATCAGCGGTCTTCGCTGTAGGACCGACCACCTCCCCGTAGGAGAAACAGATGCCCCCCAAGGGTCGTCAGGGCGCCGCCAAGAAGGTGCGCCGCAAGGAAAAGAAGAACGTCGCTCACGGCCACGCGCACATCAAGAGCACGTTCAACAACACGATCGTCTCGATCACGGACCCCTCGGGCAACGTGATCTCCTGGGCCTCCGCCGGCCACGTCGGCTTCAAGGGCTCGCGCAAGTCCACCCCCTTCGCCGCGCAGATGGCCGCCGAGTCGGCCGCCCGCCGCGCGCAGGAGCACGGCATGCGCAAGGTCGACGTCTTCGTCAAGGGTCCCGGCTCCGGCCGTGAGACCGCGATCCGCTCCCTCCAGGCCACCGGCCTCGAGGTCGGCTCGATCCAGGACGTCACCCCCACCCCGCACAACGGCTGCCGTCCGCCGAAGCGCCGCCGCGTCTGACGCACGGCCGCTCGGTCGTCGATCTCGACGGCCCTGTGCTGGTTAGAAGGTTTTCGGGCGGTACGGCTCCGTAAAAGGGCCGTATCGCCCGTACCCTTGCTGTACCCGGCCTCCTCGGAGGCCCGGTTCTGTCGGGCGTCAAATAGCGGGCGTCCACGAATGAAGGATCTGATCACCACATGCTGATCGCTCAGCGTCCCTCGTTGACCGAAGAGGTCGTCGACGAATTCCGCTCCCGGTTCGTGATCGAGCCGCTGGAGCCGGGCTTCGGCTACACCCTCGGCAACTCCCTGCGCCGCACCCTCCTCTCGTCGATCCCCGGCGCTGCTGTCACCAGCATCCGCATCGACGGTGTCCTGCACGAGTTCACCACCGTGCCGGGCGTCAAGGAGGACGTCACCGACCTGATCCTCAACATCAAGCAGCTGGTCGTCTCCTCGGAGCACGACGAGCCGGTCGTGATGTACCTGCGCAAGCAGGGCCCGGGTCTGGTCACCGCCGCCGACATCGCGCCCCCGGCCGGTGTCGAGGTCCACAACCCCGACCTCGTCCTCGCCACGCTCAACGGCAAGGGCAAGCTGGAGATGGAGCTGACCGTCGAGCGCGGTCGCGGCTACGTCTCCGCCGTTCAGAACAAGCAGGTCGGTCAGGAGATCGGGCGCATCCCGGTCGACTCGATCTACTCGCCGGTGCTGAAGGTCACGTACAAGGTCGAGGCGACCCGTGTCGAGCAGCGCACCGACTTCGACAAGCTGATCGTCGACGTCGAGACCAAGCAGGCCATGCGTCCCCGTGACGCCATGGCGTCGGCCGGCAAGACCCTGGTCGAGCTGTTCGGTCTGGCCCGCGAGCTCAACATCGACGCCGAGGGCATCGACATGGGCCCGTCCCCCACGGACGCCGCCCTCGCCGCCGACCTCGCGCTGCCGATCGAGGAGCTGGAGCTCACGGTCCGCTCGTACAACTGCCTCAAGCGTGAGGGCATCCACTCCGTGGGTGAGCTCGTCGCCCGCTCCGAGGCCGACCTCCTGGACATCCGCAACTTCGGTGCGAAGTCCATCGACGAGGTCAAGGCGAAGCTGGCCGGCATGGGCCTGGCCCTCAAGGACAGCCCGCCCGGATTCGACCCGACCGCCGCCGCCGACGCCTTCGGCGCCGACGACGACGCGGACGCGGGCTTCGTCGAGACCGAGCAGTACTGATCGCCTCCGGCGGGACAGCCGTCTTCGGGCGGTGGTCCCGCCGGGTTCGATCTCGGCTGCCGGCCGGCTGTGGCTGGTCGCGCACCTGCGACGGAGTCGCATGTCGACTCCGTCCCGCGCCCCTTCGGGGCGCGGGTCCTCCGGCGCCTTGAAAAAGGTGCCGGATCTTCGACGGGCAATCGCCCGCTCGGACACTGACCCCGGTACCTGATACGGCCGGGGCAGACACCTAGGAGAAACACCATGCCGAAGCCCACCAAGGGTGCCCGTCTGGGCGGCAGCGCCGCGCACGAGAAGCTGCTCCTCGCGAACCTCGCGAAGTCGCTCTTCGAGCACGGCCGCATCACCACCACCGAGGCCAAGGCCCGCCGCCTGCGTCCCTACGCGGAGCGTCTGGTCACCAAGGCGAAGAAGGGCGACCTTCACAACCGCCGTCAGGTGCTCTCGGTGATCACGGACAAGAGCGTCGTGCACACGCTCTTCACCGAGATCGGCCCGCGCTACGAGAACCGCCCGGGTGGTTACACCCGTATCACCAAGATCGGTAACCGCCGTGGCGACAACGCGCCCATGGCCGTCATCGAGCTGGTGGAGGCCCTGACCGTGGCCCAGCAGGCCACCGGTGAGGCCGAGGCCGCCACCAAGCGTGCCGCCAAGGACGCCGAGGCTCCGGCCAAGGTCGAGGAGACCAAGGTCGAGGACGCCGCCGAGGCTCCCGCCGAGGAGTCGAAGGACGCCTGAGGCACTGCCTTGCTGTGAGCGGGTCCGTCCCTTTCGGGGCGGGCCCGCTCTCGCGTTTTCCGGGGAGGAGCCCGGGCTTGAGAGGATCTAGGTGTGAGTGACGAAGCGGAGCCCGGGTACGTCCGGGTGCGGTTGGACCTGTCGTACGACGGGACCGAGTTCTCCGGGTGGGCGCGGCAGGCCTCCGGACGCAGGACCGTGCAGGGCGAGATCGAGGACGCGCTGCGGACGGTGACGCGGACGAGGGACACCACGTACGAGCTGACCGTGGCCGGGCGGACGGACGCCGGGGTGCACGCGCGCGGCCAGGTGGCCCATGTCGACCTGCCCGAGGAACTGTGGGCCGAGCACCGGGAGAAGCTGCTGAAGCGGCTGGCCGGACGGCTGTCGAAGGACGTGCGGGTGTGGTCGCTCACCGAGGCGCCGGCCGGCTTCAACGCGCGGTTCTCGGCGATCTGGCGGCGCTACGCCTATCGCGTGACCGACGAACCGGGCGGTGTCGACCCGCTGCTGCGCAGTCATGTCCTGTGGCACGACTGGCCGTTGGACGTGGACGCCATGAACCGGGCCGCCGAACGGCTGCTGGGGGAGCACGACTTCGCCGCCTACTGCAAGAAGCGCGAGGGCGCCACGACCATCCGCACGCTCCAGCAACTGAGCCTGGTGCGGGGCGAGGACGGCGTCATCACGGCCACCGTGCGAGCCGACGCCTTCTGCCACAACATGGTGCGGTCGCTGATCGGGGCCCTGCTGTTCGTGGGGGACGGGCACCGCGGGCCCGACTGGCCGGGCGAGGTGCTCGCCGCCGGAGTGCGGGACTCGGCCGTTCACGTCGTACGGCCGCACGGGCTGACGCTGGAGGAAGTCGGTTATCCGGCCGACGAGTTGCTGGCCGCGCGGAACAAGGAGGCGCGGAACAAGCGGACGTTGCCGGGGGCGGCCGGGTGCGAGACCTGCTGACGCCCGTGCGCCGGGGCGGGACCGCGGGCGACGGGGCGGTCTGAGCGACCGTCAACTCCCCTGTGCGGGAGTCCGGTCGGGGATCCGCCGGGTGTCGTGGAGGACCACGGCCGGTCCGGAGGGGCAGGGGCAGGGGCAGGGGTAGGGGCGGGGCGGCGGCCGGTGATGTCGGCCGCCGCCCGGAACCGCTACTGGTTGGCCGCGGCCGAGGCCTGGGCCTGGCCCCGCCGGCTGATCTGGCGGAACGCGAACTCCGCGAGGTCGTCGCCGGTCGTGAACACCGCGGTGTCCTTCGTCGTCACGTCCTTGCCGTTGGTGAAACCGGCGAGGGTGAAGTAGCCGTACCGGCCGTAGGCGTTGCGGGTCGAACGGCAGACGGCCGAGTTGCAGAACGCCTTGATGCCGTTGCCGGCGAGCGAGGCGATGATGCTCTTGTCGTTCGTCTCGGCCTTGGCCTTGCTCGCCTGCGCCTCGGTGTCGAAGACCGCGACGCCGACCGTCACCGCCACCCCGTCCTTGACGTAGGTGACGCGCATGAAGCGGGTGCAGCCGTTCTTGGTGAGGACCGGCGGCAGCGTGTCCTTCGCGGCCGAGGCGCAGTTCTTCGTGTCGGCCGTCGGGCCCTTGCGGTACACGCGGTTGCCCATGGTGAGCTGCGTGCCGGGGAAGAGGATGTCCGGGCTCAGCGGCGCGGTGTCCTTCTGCGCGCTGGCTATGAACTGCTTCGGGTCCAGCGGCGGCGGAGCCGAGGTCGGCTCGAAGGACGGTGCCGGTGTCGTGGCACCGGGGATGTCCGCGCTGGCGGGCAGTTTGGACGGCTGGTTCGCGGCCTCGTTGTTCCCGTTCGCGCCCGCGACGCCCATGGCCACGGCAGCACCGACCCCGATGGTGGCCAGCGCCCCGCCCACGATGAACAGCACTTTGCGGCGCTTGTTGCGCGTTTCGGAAGCCTCCGCCATGGCGGCCCAGTCGGGATTCCCGGTGGAACGCTGGTTGTTCCACTGAGGCGTTTGCTGAGACCCCGGCTTCCAGGGGTCCCACGGGGGCTGCCCCTGCCCACCCTGCCCATAACTCATGCGCCGCATCTTAGACGGGGGTTGGGGGGTGCCGGTCAGGTCCACCGGGCACTTGATTTCCTAGTGTGATCTGAGTGCGCGAGGGCAAAAGTGACATCTCCGGGTGGTTGGTGCGTAGGGCCTCCCGGCGTGCGTGAGCGGCCTCGGGGGCGGTGCTCGCGGCGGTGCCGCGGGCGTCGCTCCCGGCGCGGCTGCCCCGGGGTGCTCGGACCCGCCGGGCTCGTGCACGGTTCCGCGTCCTTCGGGCGCGTGGTCCCGCCCGGCGACGGGACCGCGACCGTCGCCGCGGCCTCGCCCTGAAGCCGCTGCTCGCGTCCGGGGTGCCCCTCTCCCTCCCCTCCCTCCCTCTCCTTCTCCTTCTCCTTCTCCCTCTCTTCCTCTCTTCCTCTCCTTCTTCTGCGCGCTCCGCCGACGCCCGGTCCTGCGGTGTTCGTCACACGGAGGCCGTCGTTCCGGCGGGGTGTCGGCGAGGGGTCACGGCGGCTTCGTCCGCCTCCACGGGGCCTCTTCCGGAGGTCGTGCCGCCCCGGGTCCGGAAGCGGCGATCCGGCGCTCCTGCCGGGACTGCTCTACCCTGTGTGTACCGACTGCATCGGTGGCGCTCCGGCGTCGCCGTCATCTGCCGCTCGTCGGTCCGGACCACTCGCCGCCCAGCGGCGGGGGGCGACGGGCCGCGAGGGCGTGGGCGCTCGCGTTTTGACCCTTGCGGGCCACCGCGGGTAAGCTTGCAGTTCGTTATGTGTATTGGCTTGCTCATTCTCACGTGAGGGGCCCTTACACCGGTCCACCGGGGCCGATGACCAGCGACCAGCACGCGGTATGCGTCACCGCAGTGCGGTCAGGGCTGTCGTGATCGTCCGTGGTGGCCATGTCAGGACCCACTCACTGAAGAAGCGAAGGCTACGACCGTGCGTACGTACAGCCCCAAGCCCGGCGACATCACTCGCCAGTGGTACGTCATCGACGCCCAGGATGTCGTCCTGGGCCGTCTGGCGACCACCGCCGCGAACATTCTGCGGGGCAAGCACAAGCCGATCTACGCGCCCCACGTCGACGCTGGTGACTTCGTCATCATCATCAACGCCGACAAGGTGCACCTCTCCGGCAACAAGAAGACCCAGAAGCTGGCGTACCGCCACTCCGGTTACCCGGGTGGTCTGCGCTCCGTCCGTTACGACGAGCTGCTGGCGAAGAACCCCGAGAAGGCCGTCGAGAAGGCCATCAAGGGCATGGTTCCCAAGAACTCCCTGGGCCGTCAGGTGCTCTCGAAGCTGAAGGTCTACGCGGGCGAGAACCACCCGCACGCTGCGCAGCAGCCGGTCCCGTTCGAGATCACCCAGGTCGCGCAGTAGTTCCGGCCACCCCCTAAGACGAAAAAGAATCTGAGGAGAATCGTGGCCGAGACCACCGTTGAGCAGCCGGTCGACGAGACTGAGCTCGTCGACATCGAGAACTACACCACCGAGTCCGAGGTCCCCCTCGAGGGCGAGTACACCTCGGAGTCGCTCGCGGGCCGCTTCGGCGACCCGCAGCCGGCCGCCGGCCTGGGCCGTCGCAAGAACGCCATCGCCCGCGTCCGGATCGTCCCGGGCACCGGCAAGTGGAAGATCAACGGTCGCACCCTTGAGGACTACTTCCCCAACAAGGTGCACCAGCAGGAAGTCAACGAGCCCTTCAAGGTGCTCGAGCTCGACGGCCGCTACGACGTCATCGCCCGCATCGCGGGTGGCGGTGTCTCCGGTCAGGCCGGTGCCCTGCGCCTCGGCGTGGCCCGTGCGCTGAACGAGGCCGACGTGGACAACAACCGCGGCGCCCTCAAGAAGGCCGGCTTCCTCAAGCGCGACGACCGTGCGGTCGAGCGCAAGAAGGCCGGTCTCAAGAAGGCCCGTAAGGCCCCGCAGTACAGCAAGCGTTAATCTTCGCTGCTTGCTTCTGCGCGTCAGTACGCGTAGCTCCGAACGCCCCGGCGGCACGTCATTGTGCTGCCGGGGCGTTCGTTTATCACAATGGTTGGGCGTATAACGGCACAAGGTGCTCATAGGCTCATGGGATCGGATGACTCCGTATCCTCGGGGGACTTCCGTACTCTGCAGCTTTCTCAGGAGGACAAGTGGGACGACTCTTCGGCACGGACGGCGTGCGTGGTGTCGCCAACGCGGATCTGACGGCCGAGCTCGCCATGGGGCTCTCCGTGGCGGCGGCGCACGTACTCGCCGAGGCGGGCACGTTCGAAGGTCACCGGCCCGTGGCGGTGGTCGGGCGGGATCCGCGCGCGTCCGGGGAGTTCCTGGAGGCCGCCGTGGTCGCCGGCCTCGCCAGCGCCGGTGTGGACGTCCTGCGCGTCGGCGTGCTGCCGACCCCGGCGGTCGCCCACCTCACCGGGGCGCTCGGCGCCGACCTCGGCGTGATGCTCTCGGCCAGCCACAACGCCATGCCCGACAACGGCATCAAGTTCTTCGCCCGTGGCGGCCACAAGCTCGCCGACGAGCTGGAGGACCGGATCGAGGGCGTCTACGAGGAGCACCGCACCGGCGCTCCCTGGGACCGCCCGACCGGCTCCGGCGTCGGCCGGGTGAACTCCTACGAGCAGGGCTTCGACCAGTACGTCGCCCACCTCATCGGTGTTCTCCCCCACCGCCTCGACGGTCTGAAGGTCGTCCTCGACGAGGCGCACGGCGCCGCCGCCCGGGTCTCCCCGGCGGCCTTCGAGCAGGCCGGTGCCGAGATCGTCACCATCGGTGCGGAGCCGGACGGGCTCAACATCAACGACGGCTGCGGCTCCACCCACCTGGAGCTGCTCAAGGCCGCCGTCGTCGAGCACGGCGCCGACCTCGGCATCGCGCACGACGGCGACGCCGACCGCTGCCTCGCCGTGGACCACACCGGCCAGGAGATCGACGGCGACCAGATACTGGCCGTTCTCGCGCTGGCGATGCGGGAGCGTTCCGTACTGCGCGCCGACACCGTTGTCGCGACGGTCATGTCCAACCTGGGCTTCAAGCTCGCCATGGAGCGCGAGGGCGTCGCGCTCGTCCAGACGGCGGTCGGCGACCGCTACGTCCTGGAGGAGATGAAGCGGCACGGCTACGCGCTCGGCGGCGAGCAGTCCGGGCACGTCATCGTCCTGGACCACGCCACCACCGGCGACGGCACGCTCACCGGCCTGCTGCTCGCCGCCCGGGTCGCCCAGACCGGCCGTACGCTCCAGGACCTCGCCTCGGTCATGGAACGGCTGCCGCAGGTCCTGATCAACGTCCCCGACGTCGACAGGACGCGGGTGAAGACCTCGGCCGAGCTCGCCGCCGCGGTCGCCGACGCCGAGCAGGAGCTCGGCACCACCGGACGGGTGCTGCTGCGCCCCTCCGGCACCGAGCCGCTCGTCCGCGTCATGGTCGAGGCCGCCGACATCGACCACGCCCGGTCGGTGGCCGCGCGCCTCGCCGACGCCGTGAAGTCGGCGCTCGGCTAGTCCTTGTACGCGGTCGTGAGGCCCGGCACCCTCGGGGTGCCGGGCCTCACGACCGCGCGGGGACGGACGGCTCACGGCGCCGTCCTCCCGCCGGACCGCCTCCGCTACGCGGGCCGCGGCTCGCGCCGCGTCGCCCAGAACCACTTCTGGGCCATGAGCGTGAGCGTGCCGGCGAGAACGATGCCGAGCAGGTTGAACAGCAACTGCTTGGTGGAGCCCCACGTCTGGCTCATGTCGCCGTAGCTCAGGGCCACCGCGGCGTTCGCGGCGGCCGGGACCGTCGTCACGGAGATCGCGACACCGACCAGGGCCCCGGACTTCGCCGAGGTCAGGGACAGCACGCCGGCGGTGCCGGCGAGCACCGCGACGACGAAGGAGAACCAGTCCGGGGCGTAGACGAACCCCGTGTTGGGGCGCGGCCCCTCCAGCTGCGCCTCGCTGAACAGGCCCACCCCGTCCATGAACAGGCTGAAGAGCACCGTCACCGCCATGGCGATCGCGAAGCCGGCCAGCAGTGCCGTCAGGGAGCGCAGGGCGAGGCGTCCGCCACGTTGCACGATCGCCGTGCACAGACCGGCCAGCGGGCCGAACTCCGGCCCCACGGCCATGGCGCCCACGATCAGTACCGCGTTGTCGAGCACCACACCGCAGGCCGCGATCATCGTGGCGATCGTGATGAACGCGACGTAGGTGACCGACAGCGTCGACTCCTCGTGCGTGGCCTCCTCCAGGTGCTCCCACAGCACCGCGTCGACACCCTCGCCCGGGGCTTCCTCCTCGGCCTCGTCGGCCCGTTTCGACAGGGACAGGTCGATGTCCTCGACCGCGATCGAGCCCGTGCGGTCGATGCCCCTCTCGCGCAGGCCGCGGATGAGTTCGTCACCCGCCTCGCGGGCGACGTCGCACATGACGACGTCGCCCGCCGGGTTGCGGGCGGCGCCGGGAAGGACGACGAGGTGCGTGGTGCCGACCGTCTCCTCGATCAGGCGTACGACGTCATCGGTCCGGTCGGCGGGAGTGATCAGGCGCAGGTGCAGCATGGCCGCAGGGTAGCCGTCACGTACGAGGAGGCGTCCGCCGGACTACAGCTTGCGCAGGCTCAGGCGTTGCACCTTGTGGTCCGCGCCCTTGCGCACGACGAGGGTCGCCCGGCCGCGGGTGGGGGCCACGTTCTCCAGCAGGTTCGGCTTGTTGATGGTGCGCCAGGTCGTGCGGGCGTAGTCGAGGGCCTCCTCCTCGGAGACCTGGGTGTACTTGCGGAAGTACGAGTCGGGCTTCTGGAAGGCCGTCGCGCGCAGCTTGCGGAAGCGGTTCAGGTACCAGCGCTCGATGTCCTCGGGGCGGGCGTCGACGTACACGCTGAAGTCGAAGTAGTCCGCGAGGCCGACCCGGGTGCGGCCGTCCTTGCCGGGCAGCGCGGGCTGCAGCACGTTCAGGCCCTCGACGATGAGGATGTCGGGGCGGCGGACGGTGAGCCGCTCGCCGGGCACGATGTCGTAGATCAGGTGCGAGTAGACGGGCGCCGTCACCTCGTCCTTGCCCGCCTTGATGTCCGCGACGAACCGGGTCAGGGCCCGGCGGTCGTACGACTCGGGGAAGCCCTTGCGGGACATCAGCCCGCGCGCCTCCAGCTCCTTGGTGGGGAGCAGGAAGCCGTCCGTGGTGACCAGCTCGACGCGGGGGTGCTCGGGCCAGCGGGAGAGCAGGGCCTGGAGCAGTCGGGCGACGGTGGACTTGCCGACGGCCACGGAACCGGCGACGCCTATGACGAACGGGGTGCCGGACTGCGAGCCCTTCTCACCCAGGAAGGTGTTCAGGGCGCCCCGGAGCCCGTCGGTGGCGCCGATGTACAGGTTCAGCAGCCGTGACAGCGGCAGATAGATGTCCCGGACCTCGTCGAGGTCGATGACATCGCCCAGACCGCGCAGCTTCTCGACCTCCGCGGCGTTCAGCGGGAGCGGCGTCTTCTCACGCAGCGCGCTCCACTCGGCACGGGTGAGGTCGACGTAGGGAGTCGCCTCCGGCTTCGGCCGGTGGGCGCTCCGCGGCGACAGGGAGACCGGAGAGATCACAGTCCATTGTTAACGGAATTTGAACGGGGCGGCGGGTGGGGTGTGTCACGTCGCCCCGTTCGACCTGCGTCGTGCGGTGTGTCAGTCGTTGATGAGGGACACCTGGCGCGAGCCCTGGAGGACGGTGCCGAACTGCGGTATGCCGTGCGTGTCCACTCCGACCTGGCCGGGCTCGATCAGGGCGGCCCTGGTGGTGCCGATCGTCTTCCCCCCGCCGGGCGCCGTAGTGGAGGGCAGCACGGTGACCGTTCCGTCGCCGTTGGCCGCCCACGGGGCGCCGGCGAGCAGATCGGTCCCGCCGTCGTGGTCGAGGTCGGACATCAGCACGGCGGTGCCGAACTGCTGTCCGCCGTTCGGGGCGCCAGGGACCCCGTGGTTGCCCTGGTAGAAGTACTGCGGCGCCGTGGTGGTGTCGACACCGGCCGAGGTCCCGCGCAGCACGGTGACCGTGCCCAGGTGGTAGCGCATGGTGCCCCAGAGCCGCATGTTCTCGTCCGGGGCGCCGATGGCGAGGTCCTGCCTGCCGTCGCCGTCGACGTCCCCGAGGGCGACCGACGCCCCGAACTTGTCCCAGTCCTCGGAGTCCCCCGGAACGGTGCCGGACTCCTGGGTGATCGTCTGGACGCGGGACGAGGGGCCGGCGGCCGAGCCGTAGGCGACCAGGACCTTGCCGCCGATGGGCCCGTCGGCGGTGGTGCGGCCCCAGTACACACCGGTGACGACGTCCCCGTAGCCGTCCCCGTCGATGTCGCCGATGGCACCGCTGACGCCACCGGGCATCCGCTGGGCGACGGTGCGCGACGGACCGGCCGAGGTGCCCGGCACGTAGTAGTTGACGTTGTAGTACTTGTGGTCGGTGGCGGAGGGGGTGCGGTACAGCCCGTCGACCACCAGGTCCGCGCGGCCGTCCTTGTTCACGTCCCCGGCGGTGAGGTTGATGATCCCCGCGTCCGGCGCGCCGTGCAGCGGCAGGGAGCGCTTGGACACCGCACCGGCCCTCCCGCTCTTCGCGATGCCCGCGCGGAAGGTGTAGAGGGTGGACGAGCTGGTGCCGACGGCCAGGTCGGTCCTGCCGTCCCCGTCGAAGTCGCCCGCGGCGAGCGAGGCACCGAACCGGTCGTGTTCGGCGGGTGCGGGGTCGGGCACGGTGGAGCCGCCGACCAGGCCCCTCGCCGAACCCCAGAGGATCTGCACCACCCCGCCGTTGGTGTCCCTGCCCACGTCCTCCAGCGGACTGGAGACCGCGAGGTCGCTGTAACCGTCCGAGTCGAAGTCCCCGGACGCGGTCGCCGCACCGAAGAGGTCCCCGTTCTCGGCGGCGCCGGGGACACCGGGCGAGTCCTGGTCGAAGGTGGTGTGGTTCGCGGCCGAGACGCCGTGCGCGGATCCGTAGAGCGCGGTGACGGACCCGACCCGCCACTTCCCCTGCCGCCACGCGGCGGGCGCGGTGACCGCCGCGTCCCCGAAACCGTCACCGTTGAAGTCGGTCTTGACCGGCTTCGCGACGGCCGGTGCCGCGGCCGCGGTGCCGGTCAGAGCGCCCGTCAGCCCGCCGGCCAGGGCGGCGGCGACTGCGGCTGCTAGGACCGTGCGATGACTGCGCTTCATCCGTGTGTCTCCTGATGTTCGGTCAAGAACTGTCGCGGAGGAGACCGCCGTGGGGTACGGAGGGTTGTACGAGCCGTGGGAATCGGCGAGCGAAACCGGGCGGAGATTTCCGATTCCGGGCACGGAGAGGCCCGTTGGGACACTCGTCTGCCCGTAGGCTGCCGCGCATGTGCGGAATCGTGGGTTATGTGGGGTCGCAGCCGGCGCTCGACGTGGTGATGGCCGGACTGAAGCGGCTCGAGTACCGGGGGTACGACTCGGCGGGTGTCGCCGTCGTCGCGGACGGGGGACTCGCCGTCGCGAAGAAGGCCGGGAAACTGGTCAACCTGGAGAAGGAACTGGCCGCCCGGCCGCTGCCGGCCGGGACGACGGGGATCGGGCACACCCGCTGGGCCACCCACGGAGGCCCCACGGACGCCAACGCCCATCCGCACCTCGACAACGCGGGCCGGGTCGCCGTCGTCCACAACGGCATCATCGAGAACTTCGCCGTGCTGCGCGCCGAGCTGGCCGGGCGGGGGCACGACCTGCTCTCCGAGACGGACACCGAGGTGGTCGCCCACCTGCTCGCCGAGGAGTACTCCTCGTGCGCGGACCTGGCGGAGGCGATGCGGCTGGTGTGCCGGCGCCTGGAGGGCGCGTTCACGCTGGTCGCGGTGGACGCCGACGAACCGGACGTGGTCGTCGGCGCGCGCCGCAACTCACCGCTGGTGGTCGGTGTCGGGGAGGGCGAGGCCTTCCTCGCCTCGGACGTCGCCGCGTTCATCGCCCACACCCGCTCGGCGATCGAACTGGGGCAGGACCAGGTGGTCGAGCTGCGCCGCGACGGAGTGACCGTCACCGGGTTCGACGGCGATCCCGCCGAGGTCCGCTCGTACCACGTCGACTGGGACGCGTCGGCGGCGGAGAAGGGCGGCTACGACTACTTCATGCTCAAGGAGATCGCCGAGCAGCCCAAGGCGGTCGCCGACACCCTGCTGGGGCGGATCGACGCGGCCGGCTCGCTGACCCTGGACGAGGTCCGCATCGGCGCCGCAGAACTGCGCGAGGTCGACAAGGTCGTCATCGTCGCCTGCGGTACGGCCTTCCACGCGGGCCTGATCGCCAAGTACGCCATCGAGCACTGGACGCGCATCCCGTGCGAGGTGGAACTGGCCAGCGAGTTCCGCTACCGGGACCCGATCCTGGACCGGCAGACGCTCGTCGTCGCGATCTCGCAGTCCGGCGAGACCATGGACACGCTGATGGCGCTGCGGCACGCCCGCGAGCAGGGCGCCAGGGTGCTGGCGATCTGCAACACCAACGGTTCGACGATCCCGCGCGAGTCCGACGCGGTCCTGTACACGCACGCCGGCCCCGAGGTCGCCGTCGCCTCCACCAAGGCGTTCCTCACCCAGCTCGTGGCCTGCTACCTGGTGGCGCTGTACCTGGGCCAGGTGCGCGGCACCAAGTGGGGCGACGAGATCCGGGACGTCGTCCGGGAGCTGTCGCGCATCTCCCGCGAGGTCGAGCGGGTCCTGGAGACCATGGAGCCGGTACGGGAGCTCGCGCGCTCCCTCGCGGACAAGGACACCGTGCTGTTCCTCGGCCGGCACGTGGGCTATCCGGTCGCGCTGGAGGGCGCCCTGAAGCTCAAGGAGCTGGCGTACATGCACGCCGAGGGCTTCGCGGCGGGGGAGCTCAAGCACGGTCCGATCGCGCTGATCGAGGAGGACATGCCGGTCGTGGTCGTGGCCCCGTCGCCGCGCGGGCGCTCGGTCCTGCACGACAAGATCGTCTCCAACATCCAGGAGATCCGGGCCAGGGGCGCCCGCACGATCGTCGTCGCGGAGGAGGGCGACGAGGCGGTCGTCCCGTACGCCGACCACCTGATCCGCATCCCGGCCACCCCCACCCTGCTCCAGCCGCTGGTGTCGACGGTCCCGCTCCAGGTGTTCGCCTGCGAACTGGCCACGGCCCGCGGCAACGAGGTGGACCAGCCGCGCAACCTGGCCAAGTCGGTGACGGTGGAGTGAGCGGCACGGTCCTGTGAGACCCCGGGGCGGCCCCGCCCTCTAGGCCCTGTCGTCAAATTCCCGTCGTCCGCCCGAAGGGCGGGCCCTGCGGCGTCAGGTGCGTGCTCTCGGCGTGCCGGGCGCAGGCCCTCGTACTGGATGTACTTGGGTCTTCGCCCGGTGCGTCGAGTGGGGGTGCCCCCTGCTCGAAGAGCTCGGGGGAGCGTGCATGGCGTCGCGGGGCAGACGGGAATTTGACGACAGGGCCTAGGGTGCGGACATGAGCATCATCGGGGTCGGTATCGACGTGGCCGAGATCGACCGGTTCCGGGCGTCGCTGGAGCGGACGCCCGGACTGGCCGAACGCCTTTTCGTGGAGAGCGAGTTGCTGCTGCCGAGCGGCGAACGGAGGGGCATCGCCTCGCTCGCGGCCCGCTTCGCGGCGAAGGAGGCGCTGGCCAAGGCGCTGGGCGCCCCGGCGGGGCTGTACTGGACGGACGCCGAGGTCTACGTGGAGGACAGCGGGCAGCCGCGGCTGCGCGTGAAGGGCACGGTGGCGGCCCGCGCGGCCGAACTGGGCGTCTCCTCCTGGCACGTGTCGCTCAGTCACGACGCCGGGGTGGCCTCGGCGGTGGTGGTGGCGGAGGGGTAGCCGGGGGCGTTCCCGCCGGGCCGGGATCGCAGGGGCGTCCGGTGCGGGGGCGCGCACCGGGTGGCCCGGTGGGGGAGACTCGACGGCATGCGTACTGCGTACAGCGTGGAGACCGTGAGGGCCGCCGAGCGGGAGCTGATGGCACGGCTCCCCGAGGGGGCGTTGATGCAGCGGGCGGCCGCGGGGCTCGCCGCCGCCTGCGCGGACCTGCTGGGCCGGGTGTACGGCCGCCGGGTGGTGCTGCTGGTGGGCAGCGGGGACAACGGCGGTGACGCCCTGTACGCCGGGGCGCGGCTCGCCCGGCGCGGGGCCGGCGTCACCGCGGTGCTGCTCGCCCCCGGGAGGACCCATCCGGGGGGACTGGCGGCGCTGCTGCGCGCCGGGGGCACCTCGGCCTCCCCCTCCGCCGCCGAACCCCTCCTGCGGCGGGCCGACCTCGTGCTCGACGGCATCGTCGGGATCGGCGGCAAGGGCGGTCTGCGCCCCGAGGCCGCGCGACTCGCCGGCCTCGCGGACGCGTCCCGGGCCGCCGTCGTCGCCGTCGACCTCCCGAGCGGGGTCGAGGCCGACACCGGCGAGGTCCTCGGCGCCGCCGTCCGCGCCGACCTCACCGTCACCTTCGGCACCCACAAGCCGGGGCTGCTCATCGAACCGGCGCGCGGGTACGCCGGTTCCGTACGCCTCGTCGACATCGGTCTCGACCTGCCGGAGCCGGCCGATCTGGAGGCGCTCCAGCACACCGACGTCGCGGCCCGGCTGCCCTTCCCGGGCGCGGAGAGCGACAAGTACCGGCGCGGTGTCGTCGGGATCGCCGCCGGGTCCGCCCGCTACCCGGGGGCCGCGGTGCTCGCCGTGGCCGGGGCGCTGCGCGGCGGGGCCGGGGCGGTGCGCTACGTCGGGCCCGCCGCGGACGCCGTCATCGCCCGCTTCCCCGAGACGCTGGTGTCCGACACGGGGCCCTCGAAGGCGGGCCGGGTGCAGGCCTGGGTGGTGGGACCCGGTGCCGGGGACGACGCCTCGGCGGTCGCGGAGGTGCTGGACGCGGACGTGCCGGTGCTGGTGGACGCGGACGGGCTGCGGCTCGCCGACCGGGAGGCCGTGCGGGCCCGTACCGCGCCGACGCTGATGACCCCGCACGCCGGGGAGGCCGCCGCGCTGCTCGGGGTCGCCCGGGAGGCGGTCGAGGAGGCCCGGCTGGCCTCCGTGCGGGAGCTGGCCGGGCTGTACGGGGCGACGGTCCTGCTCAAGGGCGCGACGACCCTGGTCGCCGGTCCCACGGGCGGTGCGGTACGGGTGAACGCCACCGGGACGGCGTGGCTGGCCACCGCGGGGAGCGGGGACGTGCTGTCGGGTCTGGCGGGGTCGCTGCTCGCCTCGGGGCTCTCCGCGCTCGACGCGGGGAGCGTCGCCGCGTACCTGCACGGGCTCGCCGGGCGCTTCGCGGCGGACGGCGCGCCCGCCGGCGCCCACGACGTGGCCGCCGCGATCCCGGAGGCCTGGCGAGACACCCTCACCTGACCGACCCCACCCCACCAGGCCCCGACCCCGACCCACTCGGCTCGGTGGTCCGGCCCACCCGGCCCGACGGTCCGGCCGTCCGGCCTGTCCGGTTCGGCAGCCCGGTCTGCCCGGCCGGATCCGGGCCCGTGCGGCTCGGCCCGACAGGTCCGGTTCGCCTGGTTCCCGGGGGTGGCCCCCGCCGGTCCCTCCGGTTCGCGGGGCCTTCGGGACCGGTGCCGGAGGCGTTGCCCAGATCGGGGGACCCTTTGCGTGTGGCGTGGCCCGGGGGCGGGTGACGTTGCGTATGTCTGTTCGTGTGACGAGCAGACGAAGCATGGGCCGGGGGATCGCGGTGCTGCTGGCGGTGGTGACGGCCGTGCCCGTGGGGACGGTGGCAGCCGCCTCCACGCCGCTGCCACCCGCCTCCGGGCGGGTCGCCGAACCGTGGCCCGGCGAGGCGAGAGGACCCGGTCCGTCCTGGCCCGGTGGCGCCCCGGGCGGCCGGACGCTGTCGGAGGTCACGGAGGCCATGGGCGTGCCCGCCGCGGGGCGGAGCCCGCGCGGCACCCCCGAGGGCATGGACACTCCGGTCGGGTTCGGGCGCGTCGGTCCTGGAGGGGCTGGGGCCGGACGGGTCACGTCCGGCCGGGTCGGGCATGGCCGGGTCGGGCATGGTCGGATCGAGTCGGGTCGGGCCGGGGCTGGTCCAGGTGGGCCTGGACGGGTCGGGTCCGGGCCGGGCGAGTCCGGACGGGTCGGGGCTGGACGGGTCGGGTCCGGGCCGGGCGAGTCCGGACGGGTCGGGGCTGGACGCGTTGGGTCCGGGCCGGGAACGTCTGGTCGGGGTGAGTCCGGGCGGGGTGGGCCTGGTCGGTCCGGGGCCGGGTGGAGTGGGTCCGGTGCTGGTGGCCCGGGGCGGGGCGGGTCAGGGGTGGGCGCGACTGCGGCGGGTACGGCCGGGCGGGGCGGTGGCCCGGGGCGCGGCGGGTCCGGGGTGAGTGCGGCTGCGTCGGGTACGGCCGGGCGTGGTGGGTCCGGGGTGGGCGAGTCCGGGTCTGGTGAGGGTGTGCCGGGCGCGTCCGGGCGAGGAGGGGCCGGTCGGTCCGGGGCGGTGTGCGGGGGGCGTGGGGGGAGGTATCAGCGGCAGGTCGAGCGGTGGCTGAAGCTGAGGGCGGACGGGAAGCAGTCGGCGGCCGACTGCCGGGCCATCCGCGCCTTCCAGAGGAAGCACGGCGTCGAGCCCGCCACGGGGACCGCCGGAGCGGCGACCTGGGCCCGCATGCGGATGCTGTCGGCCCACGGCGCCCCGGGCACCCGCGCACCCCGCGGCTGCCCGGCCCGCTCCTACCGGGTCGCCTGCGTCGACCTCGACCGCCAGCGCACCTGGGTGCAGCAGCGGGGCCGGATCCTGTTCGGCCCCGTGCCGATGCGCAGCGGCGGGGTCAGGCACCCCACCCGCACCGGCTGGTTCAGGATCTTCTGGAGGCACCGCCACCACTGGTCGACCCTGTACGGCAGCCCCATGCCGTACGCCCAGTTCTTCAGCGGCGGACAGGCCTTCCACGCCGTCCGCGGCAGCATCCGTACGGTCGGCGGCTCGATGGGCTGCGTGAACCTGCGGCCCGCCGACGCCCGCGGACTCTGGAAGGTGCTCAGGACGGGCGACCGCGTCTACGTGTGGGGCCGAAGGCCCCGCCGCTAGAGGCCGGGCGCCGACCCGGGCGCCGACCCGGGCGCCCACCCCGGGCCGGTTCCCGGGCCCGTCCCGGGGACCGGTGCCGGAAGGCCGCCGCGCGCCTCTGAGAGACTGGGGCGCGATGACAGAGACAGCACACCCACGGACCGCGCCCCTGCGCGCCCGCGCCGAGATCGATCTGGCCGCCCTGCGGGCCAACGTGCGGACCCTGCGCGCCCACGCGCCGACCGCGGCCCTGATGGCCGTGGTCAAGTCCGACGCGTACGGCCACGGCGCGGTCCAGTGCGCCCGCGCCGCGCGCGAGGCGGGCGCCACCTGGCTCGGCACGGCCACCCCGGAGGAGGCGCTCGCCCTGCGGGCCGCCGGTCTGCCGGGCCGCGTCATGTGCTGGCTCTGGACCCCGGGCGGCCCCTGGGCCGAGGCGATCGAGGCCGACATCGACGTGTCGGTCAGCGGGATGTGGGCGCTGCGGGAGGCCGTGGCGGCCGCCGAGGCCGTCGGGACGCGTGCCAGGGTGCAGCTCAAGGCCGACACCGGCCTCGGGCGCGCCGGCTGCCAGCCCGCCGACTGGGCGGAGCTCGTGGCCGGGGCCCTCGCCGCCGAGGCGCGCGGCCTGATCACCGTCACCGGACTGTGGTCCCACTTCGCCTGCGCCGACGAGCCGGGCCACCCCTCGATCCAGGCCCAGCTCGCGCTCTTCCGCGAGATGGTCGCGTACGCCGAGGAACAGGGCGTCCGCCCCGAGGTGCGGCACATCGCCAACTCGCCCGCGACCCTGACCCTCCCCGAGAGCCACTTCGATCTCGTGCGGACCGGGATCGCGGTCTACGGGATCTCGCCGAGCCCCGAGATCGGCACCCCCGCCGACTTCGGACTGCGCCCGGTGATGACGCTGAGCGCGTCGCTCGCGCTGGTCAAGCACGTACCGGCCGGCCACGGCGTGAGCTACGGCCATCACTACGTCACCCCGGGCGAGACCACCCTCGGCCTCGTCCCCGTCGGCTACGCGGACGGTGTCCCGCGGCACGCCTCGGGCACCGGCCCCGTCCTGGTCGGCGGCAAGTGGCGCACCGTCGCGGGCCGGGTCGCCATGGACCAGTTCGTCGTCGACCTCGGCGGCGACGAGCCGGAGCCCGGCGCCCCCGCGGTCCTGTTCGGGCCCGGCGACGGAGGTGAGCCCACCGCCGAGGACTGGGCGCGCGCGGCGGGCACGATCGCGTACGAAATCGTGACCCGCATCGGAACCCGCGTTCCGCGCGTCTACGTGAAAGTGAAAGAGGAACAAGGCGGGTAACACCCCTTAGCCGAACAGGCGCGCGGGGCCCGGCGAGCGAGGATCGGCGGGCGGCACACGGCGGACCAGGCCGTACCGGCGCGCGCACAGCCCAGAGCCGACAGCGGACAGCCGAGAGCCGGAGCGAAGAGGAGCGGTACGTGAGCGAGACCAGTGCGGAGGCCGTCGTGAGCGCGGCCTCGGCCGCCTCCTCCGCCGGGAACTGGCGCAAGGCCGGCGTCGCGGGTGCCGCGATAGGCGTGGTCGCGGCGGGCGCCGCGGCCGGAGTCGCCATCGAACGGCTCACGGTCGGGCGCGGCATGCGCAAGAAGGCGCGCCTCGCCCTCGACTCGACCGGCCCGTACGGCACCCTGCGCGGTACGCCCGGCAAGGCCTTCTCGGACGACGGCACCGAGCTGTACTACGAGGTCGACGAGGCCGAACCGGAGGCCTCGCTCGCCCCGCGCCGGCGCCGGCTCTTCGGCCGCAAGGCCCCCGCCCCCGTCACCGTCGTCTTCAGCCACGGCTACTGCCTGAGCCAGGACTCCTGGCACTTCCAGCGCGCCGCGCTGCGCGGTGTCGTGCGCACGGTGCACTGGGACCAGCGCAGCCACGGGCGCTCCGGGCGGGGCGTGGCCCAGCTGGAGGACCGCAAGCCGGTCACCATCGACCAGCTCGGCCGCGACCTGCTGGCCGTCATCGAGGCGGCGGTGCCCGAGGGCCCGATCGTGCTCGTGGGGCACTCCATGGGCGGCATGACCGTCATGGCGCTCGCCGAGCAGTTCCCCGAGCTGATCCGCGACCGGGTCGTCGGCGTCGCCCTGGTCGGCACGTCGTCGGGGCGGCTCGGCGAGGTCAACTTCGGGCTGCCCGTCGCGGGCGTCGCCGCCGTGCGGCGCGTGCTCCCCGGGGTGCTGAAGGCGCTCGGGCAGCAGGCGGCCCTGGTGGAGCGGGGACGGCGGGCCACGGCCGACCTGTTCGCCGGGATCATCAAGCGGTACTCGTTCGCGAGCCGGGACGTCGATCCGGCCGTCGTGCGGTTCGCCGAACGGATGATCGAGGGAACGCCGATCGACGTGGTCGCCGAGTTCTACCCGGCGTTCACCGAGCACGACAAGACCGCCGCGCTGGCCCGTTTCGCCGAGCTGCCCGTCCTCGTCCTCGCCGGGGTCAAGGACCTGGTGACGCCGAGCGAGCACAGCGAGGCGATCGCCGATCTGCTGCCGGACGCCGAGCTGGTCCTCGTCCCCGACGCGGGACACCTGGTCATGCTGGAGCACCCCGAGGTCGTCATAGACCGCCTCGCGGACCTCCTCGTGCGGGCGGGAGCCGTGCCGGCAGGGGCTACCGTGGGCCCTTATGGAAGCACCAGCAGCAGCGCACAACCCGGCTGAGCCCGCCCAGGACGGCGTCGGCGCGCAGATCACCGTCAACTCTCCTGAACAGATGCAGGAGTTGGGCCGCAGACTGGCCAAGCTGCTGCGCGCGGGCGACCTCGTGATGCTGAACGGCGAGCTCGGCGCGGGCAAGACCACGCTGACCCGCGGACTCGGCGAGGGGCTCGGCGTCCGCGGCGCCGTCACCTCGCCGACCTTCGTCATCGCCCGTGTGCACCCCTCCCTCGGCGACGGTCCTCCGCTCGTGCACGTGGACGCGTACCGCCTCGGCGGCGGGCTCGACGAGATGGAGGACCTCGACCTCGACGTCTCGCTCTCCGACTCCGTGATCGTCGTGGAGTGGGGCGAGGGCAAGGTCGAGGAGCTGACCGACGACCGCCTGCACGTGGTCATCCACCGGGCCGTCGGCGACACCACCGACGAGGTGCGGCACGTGACGGTGACGGGGCTGGGGCGGCGCTGGGCCTCCGCCGACCTGACGGTGCTCGCGGCCTGAGCGGGGCGGGCGCGCACCGCTCGCGCATGGCGCACACCGCTCGTACGTTCGGCCAACGTTTCCGACAGGCCGTCGGCAAAACATTGCGTTCGGCGTCCCGGCCGTGGTCACATGGACATCAGTACGTGGTTAGGTCTACCTAACCACGCCTGCCCCCGAAGCCCGAGGAGGCGTCCATGTCGGCATCAGAGTCGGCTGCAGTGCCGGCTTCAGAGCATGACGTGCCGGCCGCGCCGCGCGCGGTGGCCGGGGTGTCGATGCGGGAGCTGCTGGCGGCGTGCGCCGCGGCCGAGGCGGTCTCCAGGCCGCCCCTCGCGCCTCTGCGCGAACCCGGCGCGGAGCGCCCGTCCAGGGCCGCCTGACGCCGGGGCGGGGCCGCCCGCGACGGGCGCCGCGGGGCGCTCCCGCCTGATTCACGACTGCCGGATCACGATCGCCGGATCACGATCACCGGCGCACGGCTATCGGACGACGACGACCTTCGCGCCCACGGTGGCGAAGGCCCACATCGCGTCGCCGTCGGCGCGCGAGGAGCGGATGCCGCCGAGCTTCTTCTCGGGGTCGGGAGCCTCCGTGGAGCCGTTCACCGCGGCGCTGAAGCCGATGGCGATGCCGTCGGACAGCGTGAACCGCACGATGTGCTCGATCTGCGTCCCGTCGGACCCGGGGGCCGAGCCCGTCCGCGACGTGACGGCGTAGGTGCCGGCGGCCGGGTCGACCGTGCCCGGGGTGACCGCGAAGGTGCGCTTCACCTTGCCGCCCGCGCCGACGAGCCACACCCGGTCGGCGCCGAGCGAGTAGACGACCCGCACACCGGTGCCGGACGGGGCCGGCAGCGCGTTCGGGTCCTTCTTGGCCTTGGGTGCCTTGGGCGCCTTCGGTGCGGAGGACTTGGCCGGCACGCTCACGCTCGGCTTGTCGCCCAGGGTGTCCGGAACGTTCGCGGATGCCTGGAAGGCGAGGAAGCCGACTGCGGCGAGCGCCGCCACGGTGAGCCCGGCCACGATTCCCGAGCTGCTCCTAGCCACCTTGTGTGTCCACCTCTCGACCTTCGTACGTCCTTGCTGTTGACGGTAGCAGCCGGGGGACGGGAGTCCCGGGCGGCCTTGCTCCGGGCTCCGGCGCCGTACGCTGTTCGCGTGCTCTTGCTCGCTCTGGATACCGCCACCCCCGCCGTGACCGTCGCCCTGCACGACGGCACGTCCGTCATCGCCTCGTCGAGCCAGGTGGACGCGCGCCGGCACGGAGAGCTGCTGCTGCCGGCCGTGGACCGGGTGCTCGCCGAGGCAGGCCTCAGGCTGGACGCCGTCACCGGCATCGTCGTGGGCGTCGGCCCCGGCCCGTACACGGGGCTGCGCGTCGGCCTCATGACCGCGGACACCTTCTCGCTCGCGCTCGGCGTGCCCGTGCACGGCGTGTGCACCCTCGACGGGCTCGCGTACGCGGCCGACGTGGAGGGACCGTTCGTCGTCGCCACGGACGCCCGCCGCAAGGAGGTCTACTGGGCCCGGTACGCCGACCGCCGCACCCGGCTGTCGGAGCCCGCCGTGGACCGCCCCGCCGAGATCGACGGGGAGGTCGCCGCGCTGCCCGCCGTCGGCGCGGGCGCCCTCCTTTACCCCGACACCTTCGCGGACGCCCGCGCGCCCGAGAACGTCTCGGCCGCGGCCCTGGCCTCCCTGGCCGCCGAGAGGCTGGCCGCCGACGAGGAGCTGGAGCCGCCCAGACCGCTGTACCTGCGCCGCCCGGACGCGCAGGTGCCCAAGAACTACAAGGTGGTCACCCCCAAGTGACCGTCGTGCTGCGCGAGATGCGCTGGTGGGACATCGATCCCGTCCTGGAGCTGGAGAAGGAACTGTTCCCCGTGGACGCCTGGTCCCGGGGCATGTTCTGGTCCGAACTGGCCCACGCCCGCGGGCCCGAGGCGACCCGCCGCTACCTGGTCGCCTGCGACGGCGACCGGCTCGTCGGGTACGCCGGGCTCGCCGCCTCGGGGGACCTGGGCGACGTGCAGACGATCGCGGTGCGGCGGGACCAGTGGGGCACCGGCCTCGGGGGCCGGCTGCTCACCGAACTGCTGCGGGCCGCGACCGACTTCGACTGCGCCGAGGTGATGCTGGAGTGCCGCGTGGACAACGTCCGCGCGCAGAAGCTCTACGAGCGCTTCGGCTTCGAGCCCATCGGCTTCCGGCGCGGCTACTACCAGCCGGGGAACGTGGACGCCCTGGTGATGCGCCTGCAGGACCCATCGACCTCCGTACAAGGAACAGAGACCCATGGCTGACGAACCGCTCGTCCTCGGCATCGAGACCTCCTGCGACGAGACCGGCGTCGGCATCGTCCGCGGCCACACCCTGCTCGCCGACGCCATCGCGTCGAGCGTCGACGAGCACGCGCGCTTCGGCGGGGTCGTGCCCGAGGTCGCGTCCCGGGCGCACCTGGAGGCGATGGTCCCGACGATCGAGCGGGCGCTGAAGGAGGCGGGGGTCTCGGCCAGGGACCTGGACGGCATCGCGGTCACCGCGGGGCCCGGACTCGCCGGGGCGCTGCTCGTCGGGGTCTCGGCCGCGAAGGCGTACGCGTACGCGCTCGGCAAGCCGCTGTACGGCGTGAACCACCTCGCCTCCCACATCTGCGTGGACCAGCTGGAGCACGGCGCGCTGCCGGAGCCGACGATGGCCCTGCTGGTGTCCGGCGGCCACTCCTCGCTGCTGCTGTCCACCGACATCACCTCCGACGTACGGCCGATGGGCGCGACCATCGACGACGCGGCGGGCGAGGCCTTCGACAAGATCGCGCGGGTGCTGAACCTCGGCTTCCCCGGCGGTCCGGTCATCGACCGGTACGCCAAGGAGGGCGACCCGGACGCCATCACGTTCCCGCGCGGTCTCACCGGACCGCGCGACCCCGCCTACGACTTCTCCTTCTCCGGGCTGAAGACCGCCGTGGCCCGCTGGATCGAGGCCAAGCGGGCGGCGGGGGAGGAGGTGCCGGTGCGCGACGTGGCCGCGTCCTTCCAGGAGGCCGTGGTGGACGTGCTCACCCGCAAGGCCGTCCGCGCGTGCAAGGACGAGGGCGTCGACCACCTCATGATCGGCGGTGGCGTGGCCGCGAACTCGCGGCTGCGGGCGCTCGCCCAGGAGCGCTGCGAGGCCGCCGGCATCCGGCTGCGGGTGCCGCGTCCCAAGCTGTGCACGGACAACGGCGCGATGGTCGCGGCGCTGGGCGCCGAGATGGTCGCCCGGAACCGGGCCGCCTCCGACTGGGACCTGTCGGCGGACTCGTCGCTGCCGGTGACGGACCCGCACGTGCCGGGGAACGGACACGCGCACACGCACGATCACGTGCACGAGACCGCGAAGGAGAACCTGTACCCGTGACCGTCGCGCTGATGTGGGAGGCACGGGCCGTCGCCGGCCGGGGCGAGGACCTGCTCGCCTGGGTACGGGGGCAGGAGGTCCCCGGGGAGCCGGTGCGGCAGGAGGTCCTGCGGGCGCCCCAGGACCGGGTCCTCGTCATCACCTGGTGGGACGCGGAGTACCACGCCGAGCTTCCCGAACTGCCGGATCCGGACGGGGACCTGGTGTCCCGGCCGGTGCACAGGTGGCGTTTCGAGCAGGTGGACCGATGAGGGCGGCCGGGGTCCCGTCCCGGTGACCCGGGCCCGCGCCGGACGCGCGGACCCGGCCCACCGGTGCCCGGCCCACGGGGGCCGGGCCCTCCTCCCCCCGGATCAGGACACCTGCCGGATCAGGACACCCGCTCGACCTCGGTCTCGCAGCGCAGGTGCCGGTCCGTGCCCGGCCGGCGCACCGGGCCCGTCAGGTTCAGCCGGGCCGTGTGCCGTACGTCCGCGCTGGAGGCGGCGAGCCGCAGCTCCAGGGCGCCCGGTTCGACGATCCGGGTGCCGGTGCGGTCGGTGAACGCCGCGAGGTCCGCGTGGAAGCGGAAGGTCACCCGGCCGGCCTCACCCGGCGCCAGCTCCAGGCGCCGGTAGCCGATCAGCCGCACGTCCGGACGGGTCACCGAGGCCACCGGGTCGTGCAGGTAGAGCTGGACGACCTCGGCGCCCGCGCGCCCACCGGTGTTGCGGACGGTCACCGACACGTCGTACGAACCGTCGGTGCCGATCTCCGCCTCGGGCAGCTCGGCCGACTCCCAGGCGAACGACGTGTACGAGCGGCCGTGGCCGAACGGGTACAGCGGCGTCGGGTCCAGGTTGCTGACCTCGTTCTGCAGGCCCAGCGGCGGCTGGAGGTAGGTCCACGGCTGGCCGCCCGCCTCGCGCGGCACGCTCACCGGCAGCCTGCCGGACGGACCGACCCGGCCGGACAGCACGCCCGCCACCGCGGGGCCGCCCTCCTCGCCCGGGAAGAACGCCTGGACGACACCGCCGAGGCGGTCCGCCCAGCGGCCCAGGGCGTAGGGGCGGCCGGTGAGCAGTACCAGGACCACCGGGACCCCCGTGGCGACCAGGGCGTCGAGCAGTTCGCCCTGCACGCCCGGCAGGCCGAGGTCGGCCACGTCGCAGCCCTCGCCGGAGGTGCCCCGGCCGAACAGCCCGGCACGGTCGCCGAGCACCGCCACGCACACGTCGGCCTCCGCGGCCCGTGCCACCGCCTCCTCGAAACCGGACCGGTCCGGCTCCGAGACCCCGCAGCCCTCGGAGAACGTCACCTTGGCGTCCGGCAGTTCGGCGCGCAGCGCGTCGAGCACGGTCGGGATGTCCACCCCGGTGGGCACCTCGGGGTGGTGCGTGAGCACGTGCGAGGGGAACGAGTAGCAGCCGAGCATCGCCAGGGGGTCGTCCGCGCGCGGGCCGACCACCGCGATCCGGGTGTCCGGGGCCAGCGGGAGCACGCCGTCCGCGTTGTCCAGCAGGACCACCGACTCCTCGGCGAGCCTGCGGGCGAGCGCCCGGTTGCCCGCGGAGTCCAGGTCGACGGGGCGGCCGGTCTCCGGCCGCCAGTCCTCGTCCAGCAGGCCGAGCTCGCACTTCTGGAGCAGCACCCGGCGGGCCGCCCGGTCGACCAGCGACTCGGGGACGGTGCCCGCGCGGACGGCGGCCACCAGCGGCTCGCCGTAGCACTTCAGCGTGGGCAGCTCGACGTCGATGCCGGCCTCCAGCGCCTTGTGCGCCGCCTCGGCCTCGCTGCCGGCCACCCGGTGCAGGCTCTGGAGGAAGCCGACGCCGAAGTAGTCCGAGACCACCGTGCCGGTGAAGCCCCACGCGTCGCGCAGCAGCTCGGTCAGCAGGTACGGGTCGGCCGACGCGGGGACGCCGTCGATGTCGTTGTAGGCGGCCATCACCGAACGGGCGCCGCCCTCGCGCAGCGCCATCTCGAACGGCGGCAGCGTGATGTCGGAGAGTTCGCGCCCGCCCGCCCGCACCGGCGCCAGGTTCCGGGCTCCGGCCGAGGCCGCGTACCCGGCGAAGTGCTTGAGCGTGGCCACGATCCCGGCCGACTCCAGGCCGCGTACGTAGGCGGTGGCGACGGTGGCGACCAGGTACGGGTCCTCGCCGATCGTCTCCTCCACCCGGCCCCAGCGCAGGTCGCGGACCACGTCCAGGACCGGGGCCAGGCCCTGGTGGACGCCGACCGAGCGCAGGTCGTCGCCGATGCGCCGGCCCAGCTCCTCCACCAGCTCCGGGTCGAAGGCGGCGCCCCAGGCCAGCGGGACCGGGTAGGCCGTCGCCCGCCAGGCGGTGAAGCCCGCCAGGCACTCCTCGTGGGCGATGGCGGGGATGCCGAAGCGGCCTGCCTCGGCGATCCGGCGCTGGGCGCGGGCCAGTGCCTGCGCGCCCAGCGCCGGGTCCACGGGGGCGGTGCCGAAGGAGCGGGTGAGCTGGCCGAGCCCGCGGGTGACCAGCTCGTCCCAGTCGTGGTCGGAGGCCATCTCGCTCTGGAGCGGGGCGACTCCGCCGCCGTCCGTGTCGGCGCCCACCCACACGCCGTAGAGCTGGGCGGTCTTCTCCTCCAGGGTCATCCGGGAGAGCAGGTCGTCGACCCGGGCCGCGGCGGGCAGGGCGGGGTCGCGCCAGGGAGCGGTGGTCATGGAACTCCTGTCGGGGAAAGGGGGGTTAGGGCCTGTCGTTTGGATCAGGTTGCAGGGCATCGACGGGACTGCTCAGCTCCGCTGAGCGGGGTCTGGTGCGTGCAGATGCAAGGCGGAGGAGGGAGTCAACGCGGAGCGTTGGCGACCGACGACAACGCCGCAGATGTGCGTGCCAGACCCCGCGTCTGCGAACTGATCCGAACGGCAGGTCCTAAGCCGCCCCTGGTCGTACACGTTCACTTGCCGCCCACACCCATGAGGCCGCCGACCAGCGCGCGGCGCGCCACCAGGTACACGACGAAGATCGGGACGCCGGAGAGGACGACGGAGGCGAGGATCGCGGGGATGTTCACGCCGAACTCGCTCACGTAGTCGAACAGGCCGAGGGTCAGTACCCGGGGCCCGTCGGACTGGGTGAAGATCAGCGGGAAGAGGAGGCCGTTCCAGGCCTGCAGCGCCGAGAAGATGACGACGGTGCTGATGCCGCCCTTGGACATCGGGATGACGAGCTGGAACAGCATCCGGGTGGTGGAGGCGCCGTCCAGCGCCATCGCCTCGTACATCTCCTCCGAGATGTCCCGCAGCGTGCCGGTGAGGATCAGCACCGACACCGGCATGGCGAACGCGGCGGTCGGCAGGACGATCGCGAGCAGGCTGTCGTAGAGGTCCAGCTTGACGATCATCAGGTAGAGCGGCACCACGACGGCCTGTGCGGGGATCGCCACGCCCAGCAGGAACAGCCGGAACGCGGCCCCCGACCAGACGCTCCGGGTCCGTACGGCCACGTAGGACAGCGGGACGCACAGCACCAGGACGATCAGGACGACCCCGGCCGCCGCGAGCAGGGTGTTCCACAGCAGGTGGCCGAAGCCGTTGTGCAGGACGGTGCCGTAGTTGTCCAGGGTCGGATGGGACGGCGGCTTCAGGGCGTTGTGCCCCAGCGCCTCGTCCTGGTGGGTGAGCGAGGCCGAGATCATCGCGTAGATCGGGATGATCACGACGGCCAGCCAGATCAGCGTTCCGGCGCCGGCGAGCGGGTTGGCGCGCCGGGTCCAGTGCGTGCGGCGGGGCGCGGGCCGCTCGGCGGCCGGTGCGGGGTCCGTCTTCACGGGACGGGGCAGTGTGTCGTGTGACATGCCGTCACATCCCTTCCCGGGTGCTGCGCATCGCGCCGAAGCCGGACAGCTTCACCATCAGCAGGGACAGCGCGGTCGCCGCGAGCACCAGGAAGGAGGCGACGGCGCTCGCGTAGCCGAAGTCGTAGCTCTTGAAGCCCGCCTGGTACATCAGGTACGGCAGGATCGCCGTGTCGGTGCCCGGACCGCCCTGGGTGAGGATCAGGACCGTCTCGAAGTACGTCAGCGAACCGACGATCATCAGCACGCTCGACGTCGTCGCGGTGTTGCGGAGCTGCGGGAGCGTGATCGAGAAGAACTGGCGATAGCGGCCGGCGCCGTCGATCGCGGCCGCCTGGTAGAGCACTTCGGGGATCTGCCGTGCCCCGCCCTGGTAGATCAGGGTGTGGAAGGGGATGAACTGCCAGCCGCCGACGAACACGATCGCGAGGAACGCGCCGCTGGTCGTGCCGAGGGTGTCCTTGTGGATGATGCCGAAGTTCGGGTCGAGCAGCGCGTAGAACAGCAGCGAGATCGCCGTCGACGACAGCAGGAACGGTACGAAGAAGACCGCCGAGAGCACCGCGCGGTTGCGCTGGCGGCCCGCCGCCCACACGCCCAGCAGGAGCGAGACCACCGTCTGGAACGCCCAGCTCACCACGGTCAGCGAGACGGTGACCGTCAGCGACTGGGTCAGCCGGTCGTCGCCCAGCAGCTTGCGCCAGTTGGCCAGACCGGCCGGCTCCGGGTCGCCCAGGCCGTTCCACTTGGTGAACGACAGGTAGAAGGCCAGGGCCATCGGGGCGAGGGCGAAGAACGCGAAGAACAGGACGCCGGGGACGGCCAGCGCCGCGCTCGGGCGGCCGGTCCTGTTGTGTCCGCCGGAGCGGGGGCGGCCCGCGTCGCCGCGCGGACCGCCCTTGAGCTGTGTGGGGCTCACTTCAGCTCCTTGAGTGCCGACACGAACTGCGTCGGCGAGGACTTGCCCACGAACAGCTTGTTGACCTCGGTGAGCATCGGCGTCGCCACGTTCGGGTCGACCGCCTGGTCCCAGCTCAGCGTGAACGCCGGGGCCTTCTGCACCATCTCGTACTGGAACTTGGCGAACTCCGGGTTCGGCGAGGCGTCCAGGAGGGTCGCCGCGTTCGAGGTCGCCGGGACGTCGCCGTTGGCGATGAGTTCCTTGGTGTACGCCAGGGAGGCGGAGTCCCGCAGGAAGGCGATCGCCGCGTCCTTGTTGGAGGTGTGGGCGTTCACCGACCAGTAGTTGGTGGGGTTGCCGACCACGTTGCGGATGTCGCCGGCGCCGCCCTCGATCTGCGGGAAGGCGCACCAGCCCAGGTTCTTCTTGGCGAAGTCGGGGAACTTGCCGAGCTGCGTGGAGTACTCCCACGAACCCATCAGGTGCATCGCCGCCTTGCCCTTGGCGAAGACCGCGGGCGCTCCGCCGTTGCCGTAGCCCACCGAGCTGTAGCCCTTGCCGAAGGCGCCGTCGTCGATCAGCTCCTTGACCGTCTGGGCGGCCTTGAGGACGGCCGGGTCGCCCCAGGCGGAGGCGTCACCGTTCTTGATCTTCTCGAAGACCTGGGGGCCGCCGATCCGGTCGACCAGGTACTCCAGCCACATCAGTTCGGGCCAGATGTCCGCGCCGCCCAGCGCGAACGGGGTGATCTTCGCCTTCTTCAGCTTGGCGTTGATGTCCAGCAACTGGTCCCAGGTGGTGGGCGGCTGGAACTTGTGCTCCTCGAAGACCGTCTTGTTGTAGAAGAGGATCACGGGCTGCATGCCGCGCATGGGCACGCCGTAGTTCTTGCCGTCCAGCCCGCCCGCCGCCAGCACCGACGGCAGGAAGCCGCTCTTGAGCACCGGGTCGGACGCGATGACGTCGGTCAGGTCGACCAGTTGGCCGGCCTCGCGGTAGGCCTTGATGGAGCCGCCGCCCCAGTTGAAGAACACGTCGGGGGCGTTGGGCGAGCCCATCGCCGTGCGCAGCTTGGCCGGGTAGTCGGTCGCGGGCACCTTCTGCAGCTTGATGCTGCCCTTGGCCTTCTTCGCCGCGGCCGACGCGTTGAACCGGTTGACGGACTTGACCTGGATCTTCGCCGCGTCGTCGCCGTAGACGAACGCGGTGAGCGTCCCGTCGGCGCCGGAACCGCCGCTGGAGCCGCAGGCGGTGAGCCCGCCGACAGAGGCCAGTGCGGCCGTGCCCGCGCCGAGGAACCAACGTCTGCTGTAGGACTCCATGGACGGCACCTCTCGGTCAGCGCGAGGGATCGCCGATGATCTCTCGCGAATGTTTCGAGTTATATTTCGAATGTTCCGGGAAGGTAAGACGATCCGATGGGTCCGTCAAGGGGTCGCGCAGAGATACGATCGCCGCCATGAAGCCTGGGAAGTCCGCAGAACCACAGACGGCGACGCTGGCCGAGATCGCTCGGGAGGCCGGCGTGTCGGCTCCGACTGTTTCGAAAGTCCTCAACGGCCGCGCCGATGTCGCCCCCGCGACCCGCTCCCGCGTCGAGGAGCTGCTGCACGCCTACGGCTACCGGCGCCGCCGGGCCGAGGCTTCCCGCTCGCCGCTGATCGACCTGGTCTTCCACGAGCTGGAGAGCGCCTGGGCGATGGAGGTCATCCGGGGCGTGGAGAACGTCGCCAGGGAGGCCGGCCTCAGCGTCGTGCTCTCCGAGTCGGCCGGGCGGCTCACCCCCGGCCGGACCTGGGCCGACCAGGTCGCCGCCCGCCGCCCGCACGGCGTGGTCCTCGTCCTGTCGGGCCTCGACGGCTCCCAGCGCGCCCTGCTGAACAGCAGGTCCATCCCGTTCGTGGTGATGGACCCGGCGGGCGACCCCGGCGTCGACGTGCCCTCCATCGGCGCCACCAACTGGCAGGGCGGCCTCGCCGCCACCCGCCACCTCGTCGAACTCGGCCACACCCGGATCGGCGCCATCAGCGGGCCGTCCCGGATGATGTGCAGCCGGGCCCGGGTCGACGGCTACCGCGCTGCGCTGGAGACGGCCGGGCTGCCCGTCGACCCCTCGCTGATCGTCGCCGGCGACTTCCACCACGAGGCCGGGTACCGGATCGGGCTCGACCTGCTGCGCCGCCCCGACCGGCCCACGGCCGTCTTCGCCGGCAACGACCTCCAGGCGCTCGGCCTCTACGAGGCGGCCCGTGAGCTGGGGCTGCGCATTCCCGAGGACCTGAGCGTCGTCGGCTTCGACGACCTGCCGGTGGCGCGCTGGGTGGGGCCGCCGCTGACGACCGTGCGGCAGCCGCTGACGGAGATGGCCGAGGCGGCGGCGAAGCTGGTGCTCGACCTGAGCCGCCAGGAGAGGCCCTCGGCCGGGACGCGGATGGAGCTCGCCACGAGCCTGGTCGTCCGCAGCAGCACGGGGGCGCCTCCGGCGGGGGCCAGCTGACGTCGTGGGGTCTGTCCGGTGGGTGGGTCGGGGCCGTGCCGGTACATCCGCCCGCATCCGAACGGATCCCACCGGGGTTGTGAAGTGCGGGCAGGTTCTGATCCGTCCGGCCTGCGGGCATTCGATGTACCGGCACGTCCCCTCCCGTGCGTCGCCGGGTGCGGGTGCTTCGTGGTGGCCGTTCCAGCCCCGGTCGGCGAAAGTTTCAGCCCCTCCGGCGTTTGAGGAGCGGGGGTCTGGGGGCGGAGCCCCCGGGTTCGGGTCGGGTAGGGGCGGAGGGGGCGAAAAAGCAGGGGGTGGGGTCACCAGGGGGGCAGGTCGGTCCTGCGGGGCGGGGGAGGGCGTATTGACGGGTGGGGCGTCCGCCTCCACACTCCTGCGAAGTCAATCGGTTGTACGGCCGAAACTTTCGGAGGCACCCGCCATGAGAACCTCCCGAACCCGCTCCTTCAGAATCCGTCCCTTACGCCGCCGCGTCGCCGCCCTGCTCGCCGGGGCCGCGGCGGTGGCCGCCCTGCTCGCGGCCGGTACGACGGCGCACGCCGCCGGCACCCCGCTGCGCGACCTCGCCGCCGCCAAGGGCAAGGTCATCGGCACCGCCGTCACCGGCTCCAAGCTGACCGGCACGTACGGCGACATCGCCGGGGGCCAGTTCAACTCGCTGACCCCGGGCAACGCGATGAAGTGGGGCAGCGTCGAGCCCACCCGGGGCAGTTTCAACTGGGCCGAGGCCGACCAGATCGTCGCGTTCGCGCAGGCCCACGACCAGCAGGTGCGCGGCCACACCCTGGTCTGGCACAGCCAGAACCCGAGCTGGCTGACCGACGGCACCTGGACCACTGCCGAGCTGAGCGGTCTGCTCCAGGACCACATCACCACCGAAGTCACCCGCTACAAGGGGAAACTGGCCGCCTGGGACGTGGTCAACGAACCCTTCAACGAGGACGGCACCTACCGCTCGACCCTCTGGTACAACGGCCTCGGCGCCGACTACATCGCCCAGGCGCTGACCTGGGCGCACGCCGCCGACCCGAGCGCCAAGCTCTACATCAACGACTACAACGTCGAGGGCGTCAACGCCAAGAGCACCGCCCTGTACAACCTGGTCAAGTCCCTGAAGGCGCGCGGCGTCCCGATCGACGGCGTCGGCCTGCAGGCCCACCTCATCCTCGGCCAGGTCCCCGGCACCCTCCAGCAGAACATCCAGCGCTTCGCCGACCTCGGCGTCGACGTCGCGGTCACGGAGCTGGACGTCCGGATGCAGCTCCCCTCCGACAGCACCGATCTGGCGCAGCAGGCCGCCGACTACAAGGCGGTGTTCGACGCCTGCGTCGCCGTGACCCGCTGCTACGGCGTGACCGTCTGGGGCTTCACCGACTCCGACTCCTGGATCCCGGACGTCTTCTCGGGCTACGGCGCGGCGACACCGTACGACGAGAACTACGCGCCCAAACCGGCGTACGACGCCATCGCGGCCTCGCTCGGCGGGACCACCACACCGCCGCCCACCGGCGCGTGCACGGCGACGTACAGCGTGCAGAGCCAGTGGAACACCGGGTTCACGGGGCAGGTGCGCATCGCGTGCTCCGGGGCCGCGCTCTCCTCGTGGAAGGTGAACTGGGCGTACGGCGCGGGCCAGCGGATCACCCAGGCCTGGAACGCGACCTGCACCCAGAGCGGCGCGGCGGTGAGCTGCGCCAACGCCTCCTACAACGGGTCCGTCCCGGACGGCGGTTCGGTGACGTTGGGGTTCAACGCCTCCTGGAGCGGCAGCAATCCGGTGCCCACGGTGACGCTGGGCTGAGACGGGCCGGGGCACCGTGAGGCGCTGAGTCCGCACTGAGAACGATGAGATTCTCCGAAGAAAACCGTTCCGCGCCTCTTTCCCTAACAGTCCCCTAATAATGCGGTCCTACGTTCCTGACCGTGATCGGACACGACGAGAGCGGCGACGAGGTCGGACGGCGGGGCCGGCGGCCGAAGGTGCTGAAGGCCGCCGGTCTCGCCCTGGCGGGACTGCTGGTGCTGGGCACCGGGACCGCGGGCTGGGCGTACTGGCATCTGAACCGGAACATCAGGAGCGTCGACATCGACAGCGCGCTCGGCGACGATCGCCCGGCGAAGGCGGTGGCGACGCCCTCGTCCCCGGCGTCCGCCTCCGCCTCGGCGTCCCCGGCGCCGCTGCCGACCGAGGCCCTCAACATCCTGGTCCTCGGCTCCGACTCGCGCAGCGGCACGGCGAACGCGAAGCTCGGCGGCGGGGACAGTTCCGGCGCGCGCTCCGACACGGCGATGGTCGTGCACATCGACGCGGGACGCACCCGGGCCACGGTCGTCAGCATCCCGCGGGACACGCTCGTCACCCGTCCGTCCTGCCCGCTGCCGTCCGGGGGCTCGACGGCGGTGGCGTACGGCGCGATGTTCAACAGCGCCTACGCGGTGGGCGGACCGGTGTGCGCGGTGAAGACGGCCGAGTCGGTCACGGGCGTCCGGATGGACCACTACATCGAGATCGACTTCTCGGGCTTCGCGAAGCTGGTGAACGCCCTCGGCGGGGTCACCGTCACCACCGATCAGGACATCGACGACGACAGGAGCCACCTGCACCTGGCCGCGGGCACCCACCACCTGAACGGCAAGCAGGCCCTGGCCCTGGCCCGCACCCGCCACGGCATAGGCGACGGCAGCGACCTGGGCCGCATAGGCCTGCAGCAGAAGCTGGTCAAGGCGCTGCTGGCGCGGATCGCCACCACCGACCTGCTCACCGACCCGGCCAGGCTCTACGGCGTCGCGAACGCGGTGACCGGCAGCCTGACGACGGACACCGGGCTGGACTCGCTCGCCGAACTGTCGGGACTCGGCCGGAGCCTGGAGGGCCTGTCCTCGGACGACGTGAGGACGGTGATGATGCCGGTGACCACGGCGCCGTCCGACCCCAACCGGGTGGTCGCGGACGAGCCGGAGGCGAGTGACCTGTGGGACTCGCTCGGATGACCGGATGACCGGATGAACGGGGCGCGGTCCGCGGGGAGAGCCGTCCGGCCCCGTCCCGGGAAAGTTCTCGAAGAAATCCGGGGAGGGTGTCGAAACCGGTGTCCGCCGTTCGACGCACAGGTGAGAGGCGGGGAGAAGCCCCGCCGCCGAGGCGCCGAAGACACCACAGGCACCACAGACACGAGGAGTCACCATGCCCCGCTACCTCTCCCTGGTCCAGATCGACGAGCGCACCGCGCCCGCCGAAGGTCCCAGCCCCGAACTGATGCAGCGGATGGGCGAGCTCATCGAGGAGATCACCAAGGCCGGCGTCATGCTCCAGACCGAGGGCCTCACCCCCAGCGCGCAGGGCAAGCGCGTCCACTACGCGGGCGGGGAGCTGTCCGTCACCGACGGGCCCTTCACCGAGTCCAAGGAGGTCGTCGGCGGCTACGCGATCATGCAGTGCAAGGACATGGCCGAGGCCGTGGAGTGGACCAAGCGGTTCCTGAAGGTCCACGAGGAGCACTGGACGGTCACCTGCGAGGTGCGGGAGATCGCCGAGGGCTGAGCGGGCTCCTTGGCCGGACGCCGCGGTGGGTGTCTCATGGTGGGTTGTGGAACAGCAGCCCGCACCAGCACCCGCCGGCGGCGTCGACACCGCCGTCGAGACCATCTTCCGCATCGAGTCCCCCCGCATCATCGCGAGCGCGGCCCGGATCGTCCGTGACGTCGGCATCGCCGAGGAACTGGCGCAGGACGCCCTGGTCGCGGCGTTGGAGCAGTGGCCGCGCGACGGCGTGCCGGACAACCCGGGCGCCTGGCTGACGGCCGCGGCCAAGCACCGGGCGATCGACCTCGTACGCCGCCGCGAGAACTACGCGCGCAAGCTGGAGGAGGTCGGGCGGGACCTCTCGCTGTCCGCGCCGTACCACGTCGACGAACCCGCCGACCCGGACGACATCGACGACGACCTGCTCCGGCTGGTCTTCACCGCCTGCCACCCCGTCCTGTCCGCCGAGGCCCGCATCGCGCTCACTCTGCGGCTCCTCGGCGGCCTGACGACGTCCGAGATCGCCCGCGCCTTCCTCGTCCCGGAGGCGACGGTCGCCCAGCGCATCGTGCGGGCCAAGCGGACGCTGGCGACGAAGGGGGTCGCCTTCGAGGTCCCCTACGGGCCCGAGCGCGAAGCCCGGCTCGGATCCGTGCTGGAGGTCATCTACCTCGTCTTCAACGAGGGGTACGCGGCCACGGCGGGCGACGACCTGCTGCGTCCCGCGCTGTGCGAGGACGCGCTGCGGCTGGCCCGGGTGCTCGCCGAACTGATGCCCAAGGAGAGCGAGGTGCACGCGCTCGCCGCCCTGCTGGAACTCCAGGAGTCCCGGGCGGCCGCCCGCACCGGACCCGGCGGCGAGCCCGTGCTCCTCAAGGACCAGCAGCGCCGGCGCTGGAACCGCATGCTGATCGGCCGCGGCTTCACCGCGCTGGGCCGCGCCGACGCCGTGGCCACCGGCGGCCCGGGGCCGTACGCCCTCCAGGCCGCCATCGCCGCCTGCCACGCGCGGGCCCACACCTACGAGGACACCGACTGGCACCAGATCGCCGCCCTGTACGGCCTGCTGGCGGCCCGCGCCCCCTCCCCGGTCGTCGAACTCAACCGCGCCGTGGCCGTCTCCATGGCCGAGGGCCCGGAACCCGCCCTGGAGATCGTCGACGCCCTCGTCGGTGAACCCGCCCTGCGCGGATACCACTTGCTGCCGAGCGTGCGTGGCGACCTGCTCGCCCGGCTCGGACGCACGGAGCAGGCGCGCGCGGAGTTCGAACGGGCCGCCGCGCTGGCGCGCAACGAGCGGGAGCGGGAACTGCTGGAGGAGCGGGCGCGTGAGCTGCGCGGTCGTGAGGCTCCCGGCCGGTGACTCCGTGGGGACGCCGTCTCAGAGCGTCCGCAGCAGGCAGTCGACGAAGACGGCGGCCACCCCCGTGGCCAGGGCGCCGGCGAAGAGCCGGCGCCTGAGGCAGTCATAGCGGTGCTGGTACTCCCGGCGGAGCTGCAACGCACGCTCGGCCGTGCGGGTGATCATCGTCCGGGAGAGGGCGAGCTGACGACCGGTGAAGAGGTCGACCACCTCTTCCCGCTGGGCGGTCGTCAGCCAGTCGAGCTGATCGGCGAAGGACTCGGCCTCCGCGTGGGCCCGCTCGATCTCCCCCTGCCACAGCAGGTAGCCCTCCATCCTGGCGATGCCGTCCCGGACCGAACCGCCGTCCAGCGGCTTCTCGGCGCTCACGGCGGACCCCTCAGCCCTGTGGTCCGGAGGGTCGGCCGGACCGCCCCTCGGGGCCGGGCTTCCTCATGCCCAGCTCCTGGTGGCTCTCCACGCTGCCGAGCGCGGCGATCTGCGGGTGGTGCAGGTCGAAGGCCGGGGATTCACTGCGGATCCGCGGCAGGGTGAGGAAGTTGTGCCGCGGCGGCGGGCAGGAGGTCGCCCACTCCAGCGAACGGCCGTAGCCCCACGGGTCGTCGACCTCGACCTTCTTGCCGTACTTGGCCGTCTTCCACACGTTGTAGAGGAACGGCAGGATCGACAGGCCGAGCAGGAACGCGCTGATCGTCGAGACCGTGTTCAGCGCGGTGAAGCCGTCGGCCGCGAGGTAGTCGGCGTAACGGCGGGGCATGCCCTCGGCACCCAGCCAGTGCTGCACCAGGAACGTGCCGTGGAAGCCCACGAACAGGGTCCAGAAGGTGACCTTGCCGAGACGCTCGTCGAGCATCTTGCCGGTCATCTTCGGCCACCAGAAGTGGAAGCCGGAGAACATCGCGAAGACGACCGTGCCGAACACCACGTAGTGGAAGTGCGCCACCACGAAGTACGAGTCCGAGACGTGGAAGTCCATCGGCGGCGAGGCCAGGATGACGCCGGTCAGACCACCGAAGAGGAAGGTGACCAGGAAGCCGACGGCCCAGAGCATCGGTGTCTCGAAGGACAGCGAGCCCTTCCACATCGTTCCGATCCAGTTGAAGAACTTCACGCCGGTCGGCACGGCGATGAGGAACGTCATGAAGGAGAAGAACGGGAGCAGCACGCCACCGGTGACGTACATGTGGTGCGCCCACACCGTGATGGACAGGCCCGAGATCGCGATGGTCGCGCCGATCAGGCCCATGTAGCCGAACATCGGCTTGCGCGAGAACACCGGGATCACCTCGGAGACGATCCCGAAGAACGGCAGCGCGATGATGTACACCTCCGGATGGCCGAAGAACCAGAAGAGGTGTTGCCACAGCAGGGCTCCGCCGTTGGCCGCGTCGAACACGTGCGCACCGAACTTGCGGTCCACCTCCAGGGTGAAGAGGGCCGCCGCCAGGACCGGGAAGGCGAACAGGACCAGGACGCCGGTCAGCAGCACGTTCCAGCAGAAGATCGGCATGCGGAACATCGTCATGCCGGGAGCGCGCATGCAGATGATCGTGGTGATGAAGTTGACCGAGCCGAGGATCGTGCCGAAGCCGGAGAAGGCCAGACCCATGATTCCCATGTCGGCGCCGATGGTCGGCGTGTGGTACGCGTCCGACAGGGGCACGTACATGAACCAGCCGAAGTCGGGGGCGCCCTGCGGGGTGAGGAAGCTGGCCGCCGCGAGCGTCGAGCCGAAGAGGTACAGCCAGTAGGCCAGCATGTTCAGCCGCGGGAACGCCACGTCGGGCGCCCCGATCTGCAGCGGCATGATCCAGTTGGCGAAACCGGCGAACAACGGCGTCGCGAACATCAGCAGCATGACCAGGCCGTGCATCGTGAACGCCTGGTTGTACTGCTCGTTCGACAGGATCTGCAGACCCGGGCGGGCCAGCTCGGCGCGCATGAGCAGCGCCATGATGCCGCCGACCACGAAGAACGCGAACGACGACACCAGATAGAGCGTGCCGATCGTCTTGTGGTCGGTGGTGGTGAGCCACTTGACCACGACGCTGCCGGGCCGCTTGCGCCGCACCGGCAGTTCGTCCTCGTACGATTCGTCAACCGCTGCGGCGGCGGCATGGGGCCCTTTGGGGATGCTCACGGTTCGTTCGTCTCCGAGTTTTCCGGTCCGGACCGGTCTGCTCAAGGCCCGACGGGTCGACGCCGAAGCCGGGACGGCGGCTTCGTTCCGACGCAACGCTACGGAAATTCAGGCGGATATCCACTGGAAGTGGACGCTTTCGCCGAATTTCACCCGTTCACTCGGTTTTTGGTGTCGGTCCGCCGCCGGACCGTGCCTCGCTCAGAACGCGTCGCCGGCGGTGGCCGGCCGCGCGGGTGCCCCCACCAGCATGGTCGGGGCTCCCGCCACCCGGGTGAGGAACACGGTCGCGGAGTGCGGGCCCTGCGGCTTCACCTTGCGGCGCAGTTCCTCCGGTTCGACGGCCGACCCGCGCTTCTTCACGGTCAGGACGCCGACCTCCCGCTCCCGGAGCAGGGCCTTCAACTTCTTCACGTTGAAGGGGAGTCGATCGGTGATCTCGTACGCGGCGGCGTACGGGGTGGGGCGCAGCTCGTCCGCGGTGACGTAGGCGATCGTCTCGTCGACCAGTCCGCCGTCCAGGTCCTCGGCCACCTCGGCGACCAGGTGCGCGCGGATGACGGCGCCGTCCGGCTCGTACAGATAGCGTCCGACCGTCCTGACCGCCGGATCCGGCAGGCCGCGGCCGCGCAGCTCGCGCGGGCCCGGCAGCAGGGTGGCGCGCACCAGGCCCGGCTCCGTGCCGAACCAGAGCACCGCCTCCTTCACGTCCCCGCCGTCCGAGATCCACTCGGCCTCCGCCTCGGCGGGGACCGCCTCGTGCGGGATGCCGGGAGCGATCTTCAGCGCGGCGACCGGGGACTTGAGGGCCGCCGCGACCGCCCAGGACAGCGGCGGCGAGTAGGCCTCCGGGTCGAAGATCCGGCCCCGGCCGCCCCGGCGCGCGGGGTCCACGAAGACGGCGTCGTACGAGGCGGTGTCCACCTCGGTGACGTCCGCCTCGCGCACCTCGATCAGGTCCGCGAGCCCCAGCGCGTCGGCGTTCGCGCGGGCGGCGGCGGCCGTCAGCGGGTCGCGGTCGACGGCCAGGACGCGGATTCCGGCGCGGGCCAGCGCGATGGCGTCGCCGCCGATGCCGCAGCACAGGTCGGCGACGGAACGGACTCCCAGCACGCGCAGCCGCTCGGCGCGGTGCACGGCCACGCTCGTACGGGTGGACTGCTCGACCCCGTTCGGGGTGAAGAACATCCGTCCGGCGTCCTCGGCCCCGAACTTCGCCACCGCCCGCTGCCGCAGCCGCGCCTGTCCGAGGGCCGCGGAGACCAGTTCGGCGGGGTGCTTGCGGCGCAGTCGGGTGGCGACGGCCAGTTCCTGCGCCGGTTCGGTGGCGCGGACCTCGTCGAGCAGGGCGCGGCCCTCGGCGGTGAGGAGGGGGGCGAAGGAGACGTCGTTCACCCGGCCATTGTGGGCCAGTCGGTGGACGGTGTGCTTCCGGCGGCGGTGTCGAGGCCCTGGCGAGGCCGGTGAGCTGGGAGGATCCGGCTCCATGCGACCCGTACGACAAAATGATAAAACCGGCGCAAACGGGGCTGGTGCGCGTCGGGGGGTCGGCGTGCTCGCCCTCGTCCTCCTCACCTCCGGCTGCGCCGGGACCGGAGCGGCTCCCGCCGAGGGGTGCGCGGTCGCATGCCCGGAGGGCTCCCCGTGAGGGCGAGGGTGTCGGCCGCCGGGCTGCTCGTGGCGCTCCTGCTCGGCGGCTGCGCGCAGTCCGTCGACCCCATCGAGCGCCTCGGCAAGAAGGCGGCCCAGCGGGTCCACCCGACGGAGTCGGTGTACCGCCGCTGGGGTCTCTCCACCCCGCTCGCGCCGGCGCCGGAAGTCCCCGCCCGGGCCACCGCGCGCACCGCCGACACGGAACTGCCGCCCGTCGTCGACCAGGTGCGCACCCGCGACAAGGTGGTCTTCCTGACGTACGACGACGGGGCGGAGCGCGATCCCCGGTTCGCCGACATGGTCCGTGAACTGCGCCTGCCGGTCAGCGTGTTCCTCACGGACCGGGTCGCCGGGCCCGGGTACGGGCGCTTCGCCCGGCTGCGCGCGGTCGGCGCGAGCGTCCAGAACCACACCCTCGACCACGCCGTCCTGCGCGGTCTGCCCTACGCCGGCCAGCGTGCCGAGATCTGCGGACAACAGGACAAGCTCGCCCGGCGCTTCGGCGTCCGGCCCCGGCTGCTGCGGCCCCCGTACGGCAGGTACGACGAGACCACCCTGCGCGCCGCCGCCGACTGCGGGGTCACCGCGCTCGTCCTCGGCAGGACGGCCGACGCGCACCGGCTCCGTCCGGGTGACATCCTCTCCGGCCCGGGCGAACCCGGCCTCACGGACGCCACGCTCGGGCTGCTCCGGAGGATCCAGCGCGAGGGCTTCACCGTGGCGCGACTGGAGAACTACCTCTAGGGACACCGGCCGGAGAGCGGTCCCCGGACGCGCCCGTCCGGGGCGGTCCGGGGCCTTCCGGGCCACGCCACGCCGGACGGCTTTGGCACTCCGCTTGACCGAGTGCTAATCACAGTCATAGTCTCAGGTCTGGCACTCCCCCCTGGAGAGTGCCAACAGCGACGGGCAGGTCCGGCACCCGCGACGACGGATCGACCTGGTCGCCACCTCAGACAGTTAACCCCGTGAGATCTCCGAAGGGGGAGGTCGGATCGTGACGACCGCCAGCTCCAAGGTTGCCATCAAGCCGCTCGAGGACCGCATCGTGGTCCAGCCGCTCGACGCCGAGCAGACCACGGCCTCCGGCCTGGTCATTCCCGACACGGCGAAGGAGAAGCCCCAGGAGGGCGTCGTCCTGGCCGTGGGCCCGGGCCGCATCGAGGACGGCAAGCGTGTCGAGCTCGACGTCGCCGTCGGCGACATCGTTCTCTACAGCAAGTACGGCGGCACCGAGGTGAAGTACAACGGCGAGGAGTACCTCGTCCTCTCGGCTCGCGACGTGCTCGCGATCATCGAGAAGTAATTCACCCGGTAAGGGAGTTCGGGACCTTCCCCCGGACGACCCCGCACCAAGCATCGCAGTGAACTGCGCCCCTGGCCCCCGCGACCATCAACAGCCGGGCGCCGGGGGCGCAGTTCGTTTCTCCATCATTTTCCGAGAGGGCTGAACCGCTCCCATGGCGAAGATCCTGAAGTTCGACGAGGACGCCCGTCGCGCCCTTGAGCGCGGCGTCAACAAGCTTGCCGACACGGTGAAGGTGACGATCGGCCCCAAGGGCCGCAACGTCGTCATCGACAAGAAGTTCGGCGCTCCCACCATCACCAACGACGGTGTGACCATCGCCCGTGAGGTCGAGGTCGAGGACGCGTTCGAGAACCTCGGCGCCCAGCTGGTGAAGGAGGTGGCGACCAAGACCAACGACATCGCGGGTGACGGTACGACCACCGCCACCGTGCTCGCCCAGGCGCTCGTGCGCGAGGGCCTGCGCAACGTCGCCGCGGGTGCCTCCCCGGCGCTGCTGAAGAAGGGCATCGACGCGGCCGTCAAGGCGGTCTCCGACGAGCTCCTCGCCACCGCGCGCCCGATCGACGAGAAGTCCGACATCGCCGCCGTCGCCGGTCTGTCCGCCCAGGACCCGCAGGTCGGCGAGCTCATCGCCGAGGCGATGGACAAGGTCGGCAAGGACGGTGTCATCACCGTCGAGGAGTCCAACACCTTCGGCCTGGAGCTCGACTTCACCGAGGGCATGGCCTTCGACAAGGGCTACCTGTCCCCGTACATGGTGTCCGACCAGGAGCGTATGGAGGCCGTCCTCGACGACCCGTACATCCTCATCCACCAGGGCAAGATCAGCTCCATCCAGGACCTGCTGCCGTTGCTGGAGAAGGTCATCCAGTCGAACGCCTCCAAGCCGCTGCTGATCATCGCCGAGGACGTCGAGGGCGAGGCCCTGTCGACCCTGGTCGTGAACAAGATCCGCGGCACGTTCAACGCCGTCGCCGTGAAGGCCCCCGGCTTCGGTGACCGCCGCAAGGCCATGCTCGGCGACATCGCCACCCTCACCGGTGGTCAGGTCATCGCCGAGGAGGTCGGCCTCAAGCTCGACCAGGTCGGTCTGGACGTGCTCGGCAGCGCCCGCCGCGTGACCATCACCAAGGACGACACCACCATCGTCGACGGTGCCGGCAGCGCGGACGAGGTCGCCGGCCGCGTCAACCAGATCAAGGCCGAGATCGAGAACACGGACTCCGACTGGGACCGCGAGAAGCTCCAGGAGCGCCTCGCGAAGCTGGCCGGCGGCGTGTGCGTGATCAAGGTCGGCGCCGCCACCGAGGTGGAGCTGAAGGAGAAGAAGCACCGTCTGGAGGACGCCATCTCCGCGACCCGCGCCGCGGTCGAGGAGGGCATCGTCTCCGGTGGTGGCTCCGCGCTCGTCCACGCCGTCAAGGTCCTCGAGGGCAACCTCGACAAGACCGGCGACGAGGCCACGGGTGTCGCGGTCGTCCGCCGCGCCGCCGTCGAGCCGCTGCGCTGGATCGCCGAGAACGCCGGCCTGGAGGGCTACGTCATCACCTCCAAGGTCGCTGACCTCGACAAGGGCCAGGGCTTCAACGCCGCCACCGGTGAGTACGGCGACCTGGTCAAGGCCGGCGTCATCGACCCGGTGAAGGTCACCCGCTCCGCCCTGGAGAACGCCGCCTCCATCGCCTCCCTGCTCCTCACGACCGAGACCCTGGTCGTCGAGAAGCCGGCCGAGGAAGAGGCCGACGCCGGTCACGGCGGTCACGGCCACTCCCACTGACGCACACCGGAGCCGGCGCCGAGCCCCTGCCCGGGGCCCCGGCGCCGAACCGGCCCGCGTGACGTCGCCCCGCCGTTCCCACGGCGGGGCGAAGTGCTGTCCGGCGGACGCCGCCCGATGCGTTCTCGACGTCCGCGTCGCCGCGCCCGCCGTCAGGGCTTGTGCCGCAGCAGGAACCTGACGGGTTCCGCGAGCGCGGCCCTGGCCCCTTCCTCGTCCGCCAGCCGCGCCGCGAGGGTGGCCTCCGCCAGGCGCTGGGGAAGGGACTCGGCGAACTTCAGGCCGCGTACGGCTTGGACGTCGACCTCAGGCAGGGTGAGTCCTGCCTCGGTGTCCGCCACAGCCGCCCGCCAGGTCTGGGGAGTCAGGTCGTCGCGCAGCCGGATGAAGCGGTCGTCGATCTGCCGGTGCCTCAGGTCGACGGAGGAAAGGGACGCGGCGAGCGTGGCGTTCGCCCGGTGCCCGGCCCAGGTCCACCACCGCACGTCACCGTCGTCCCGCCGCGTGATGACGGTTCCGGCCGGGTGCACCACGTCCAGATGCGTCACCCGCGCTTCCGCGAGCCTCGCCTGCGCACGGCGGGTGAGGAGCACCGGAGGATCGCTGCCGAGCAGCACCTCACGGGCGGCCCGGGTCAGTACGTAGGAACGGACACGGACCGCCCCGAACCCGCTCCATTTGGCTCGCCCGCCCTCGTCCACGGGTTCCACGAAGCAGCGCCTGCGCCGCCAGTCGATGTACGTCACCAGCCAACTGCGGCCCGCCAGAAGCAGTTTCCGGGGGCCGTCGACGTCCTCGGTGAGCAGGTCCGGGTCCGTACGGCCGATCTCGGTGCGACCGCTGAGCACGGTGAACTCGGGGGGCGCGGTGAACGACGCCGTCAGGTTCATGAAGTGCCGGTGGCCGAAGCGGCGTTCGGCCTCGGGCCCGATGAACAGCGTGCCACTGTCCCGCTCCAGGTAACCCTGCTCCAACAGATGCCTCACGATGGGCTCGGCAGCGCTCCCGAACTGTCCGAGGCCGCCCCACCACTCCTGCCAGAGGTTCTCGCCGACCCGGTGCTCCTGAAGACACAGGGCGAGGATCTGCTGGGCGACGAGGTGACGCGGTTCGGGCGGCGCGGTGACCGGCTCCACCCAGCCGCGTGACCAGGCCAGCAACAAGGCGGCGGTGGACAGGAACCCCGTGTCGGTGAGGGCCAGGAACAGACAGTTGCGCGTGGTGCCGGGCCGCCGTCCGGTGCGTCCGAGGCGTTGCAGGAACGAGGCCACCGTGGCCGGTGCGTCGAGCTGGATCACCCGATCCAGGTCCCCGACGTCGATGCCCAGTTCCAGCGTGCTGGTCGAGACGATCACGCAGTCCCGGGCTTCGGCGAAGGCCTCCTCGGCGCGCCGCCGTTCGTCGGTGGAGAGCGAGGCGTGGGAGAGGAATGTGGTGACACCGCGGAGCCGGAGCTGCTCGCCCAGCTCCTCGACGGTGCGTCGGGTCTCGCAGAACACCAGGCGCTTCTCGCCCCGGTGCAGAGCGGAGATGACCGTTGCCGCGTTGGCGACGGAACCGACGTAGTCCAGCTCGATGTCGCCCGGTGGCGCGCTCGCTCCTGCCGTGGACGGGGTGGTCTCGGGGCCGGGGAGTGACACACCGGGCGCGATGACCTGCCCCGGTCGTCGCCCGCGGCCGGAGCCCTGGAGCCAGTCGAGCAGTTCGTGCGGATTGCCGACGGTGGCGGACAGACCGACCCGCTGAACCGGCCGCTCCACGATCTTCTGGAGCCGCTCCAGTACGGCGAGCAGATGCCAGCCGCGGTCGTCGCCCGCGAAGGCGTGTACCTCGTCGATCACCACGCTGTGCACGCCGGAGAAGAACGTCCGGTGGTCCACATTCGTACTGACCAGCATGGCCTCCAGCGACTCGGGCGTGGTGAGCAGCAGATCCGGACGCTGGGTGAGGATACGGCGGCGGCGCGTCGAGGCGATGTCGCCGTGCCACAGTTCCGCCGTCCGTCCCACCCAGCCCGCGTACGTCTCCAAGCGGGGGTGCAGGTTGTTGAGGAGGGCTTTCAGCGGGGTCACGTACAGGATGCCGGTGCCCTTCCACCCGTGCCGCTGGGCGCGGGTGAGCAAGGGGAAGGCGGCGGCCTCGGTCTTGCCTCCGGCGGTGGGTGCCAGCAGTACGGCGTCCTGCCCGGACAGCAGTGGACCGATCGCCTCCTCCTGGAGCGGCCGCAGGGAGCGCCAGCCCAGAGAGTTGACGATGTGATGGGTGAGGATCGGATCGAGCAGGTCCAGCGCGTCGGCGCTCACGGCAGCTCCAGTTCCCCGTTGCTCGTGCTCACGGCAGTTCCAGCTCCACGTCACCGGCGTTCGCGGCCGCGTTGCGCTCCACCTCGTCGAGTTCCGAGGCGTTCACCGTGAGCGTGTAGTGGACGCGGGGGTCGAAGTCGTCGAACGTGTCGATCCGGTCGAGGACGTCGGCCACCAGTTTCCGCAGGTACAACCGTGGAGCGATGCCGGCCTTGCCGCCGAGTGAACCGGTGACCGCCCGCGCCAGGTCGTCGAGGTAGGTGTCGTCGGCACGGGCGGCGATCCGATCGGGGTTCTTGGCCGTGGCCTCGTACACCCCGCGCACGTTGCGGCCCAGTCGGCCGAGGGACGCCAGGTCGAATCCGGGAAGCCGCAGCTGGACCGCGCGCGGGGAGTCGAAGCGCGGGTCGGTCGTGAAGTCGGTGGCCAGCCGCTGGGCGAGTGGCGCCAGACGCTGCACACCTTGCTGACCGTCGTAGAAGGCGGGGGTTCCGGTGACGACGAGGAACAGGCCGGGGAACCGCCCCGCGTCGATCTCGTCGAGGAGCTGGCGCAGCGCGTTCAGGGACTTCTCGCGTACGTCACCGCGCACCCGCTGGAGTGTCTCGACCTCGTCCAGGACCAGCAGCAGCCCGGGGTGCCCGCAGTCGCGCAGCACGGTCAGCAGCCCCTGGAGGAATCCGAGCGCTGCGAAGTGGTCGAGGTCACCGCGTACTCCGGCGGCGCGCTTGGCGGACGCCGCCACGGACCTCTGTCCGCCGAGCCACGCGATCAGCGCTTCGGCGTGGGCGGAGTCACCGGCGGCCACCGCCTCGCGGTAGCCGCGCAGCGCGGCGGAGAATGCGGGGGTCGTGCGGGCCACGTCCGTGAGCCGCAGCTCCAGGAGCTCGTCCACGGCTCGGGCGAGCTGGGCCTCGTCGTTCTCGTCGACGTCTCCCGAGTCGAGGACCTCCTCCTCCAGCGCGTAGAACCAGGAGTCGATCACGGCACGCAGAGCGGAAGGCGGATGCGTGGACGTCGTCAGCCGTTCCGTGAGCCGCCGGTAGACGGTCTCCAGACGGTGCAGCGGGGTCTCCGTCTCGGAGATCTGCACTTCGCTGACGGCCATGCCGCGGCGCTTCGCCCGCTCGGCCAGCCAACGGGCGAAGAACGTCTTGCCCGAGCCGTACTCGCCGCGCAGCGCGTGGAAGGCGGAGCCGCCGCGGGCGACGGTGGCGAGGTCGTCGTCGAGGGCGTCCGCGAACCGGTCCAGGCCGACGGCGAACAGCCCGAGCCCCTGCTGCGGCACGGTGCCGCGGCGCAGTGCGTCGATGACGTCCCGGGCACGGGCTGGACTGATGTCGGGGGCTGCGGGGCCGGCCGGGGTGTTCACGAGGGGGCGCCTTCCGGGAACTGTTGCCGCAGGAGTTCCCTGTCGAGGTGGACGGTGCGTCCGGACTCCACCAGTTGGAGGACGGGGTAGCCGTCGATGTTGAGCAGCCGTTCGAGCATGGTGACGAACCGCTGGGGGTTGCGCTCCGACTTGCCGGTGGCGGCCTGGGCGGCCGAGGCGACGGCGGCCGGGGAGAGTTTGCCGCCGGCCGCGAGCAGGGCGTCGAGCGCGGCGGCGACGGCCGTGTTGTTGGGCGCGTTCCGCACGAACTCGCGCTGCGTCTCGTACGGCTTGCTGCGCACCGTCTGCTCGCCGTGCGTGCCGTGCCCCTTCTGCGGGAACAGCCCTTCGGCCTGGGGCGGTGGTTTGCGGCTGCCCTTGCCACGGGGCGTCGAAGCGGTCTCCTGGGGTTCCGCCGCCTCGGTACCGCCCCGCCACCACCCGGGGGCGGTGTCCTCGCCGGGCAGTGCCGTCCACCCGGCGGGGATCTCGCTGTCGGACGGGACGAACGCGAGGACGGGCACGGTGACCTCGGCGAGGGAGGCCCCGCCGTGGTACCCGGCCTGACGGGCGGTGTACCGCAGGTCGTCGCGCCAGGCGGCGGTGATGCGCCCGCCATCGGCCCGGACCCGTGGTCCGGCGAGTTCCACCTCTCCGGGCTGGGCGGGCCCGGTGCGCCAGCGGGCGCCCTGGACGCCGTCCGCCGCGGTGGGACCGGCCTCGCGCGGGCTGCGGTCCAGGACGTGCCCGTGGTCCGAGACGAGCAGGACCGGCCGACCTTGGTTGCGGGCGGCGCCCAGCAGGTCGGCCAGCTTGGCGATGTCCCCTATGCGCCAGCGGGCGCGCCCGTTCTCGCGTCCGTCGTCGAGTGCGTCGTCGATCGTGTTGACGATCACGCCGACGATCGCCTTCTGGTCGGCGAGTGCGTCGAGGAGTTCGGGCGCGAGCCGGTGTCCGGCCGTCCCTTCGTAGCCGCCCTTGTGGAAGAGCACCGCCTCGCGGCGCCGCTTCTTCCAGAAGGACGTGAACCCGGTGCGCTCCACGTCCTGCCCGCCCTCGGCGGCGCCTCCGCTCAGCAGCGAGGCCCGGCTGATCTTGGTGAGGGTGGGCAGCATGGCGACGGCGGCGAGCCGGCCGGGACGGCTTCCCGCCGGTGCGGTGGGGACGACCTCGGTCCAGGCGCGCCGGTCGAGCCCGGCGGCCAGGTCGACGGCGACGTCGGCGCTCATTCCGTCGAGGACGAGGACGAGCGGTCGGCCGCCGTCCCGGGCGAGCGGCGCGGCGGCTTCGGCGAGCACGTCCTCGATGAGCAGGGCGCCGTGCGGCGCCTGCTGGGAGGCGGCCTCCGCCCAGGTGGCCAGGGTCGCCGCGAACTGCTCGTCCAGCTGTCGGCGCCGGTCCCGGACCCGGCCGATCAGCCGGTGGTAGGCCTCTCCGATCTCGCTGTCGCGCGAGGCGTCGCCCTCGGCGAGGATCCCGGTCGCCAGGTCCACCCAGCCGGTGGATTCGACGTGGTGGCGTACGCCCTTGCCGACCGACTCCGGGGTGAACTCCGGGGAGTCCAGCCAGCGCAGCAGGCGTACGGCGGTGCGGGCGCGTTCGGTGGAGTCCGCGAGCAGCTTGTCGAGCTGGTGGTCGGCGAGGTCGCGCAGTGCGGTCTGGGCGGGACCGGGCCGGCCGTCGAGCGAGGAGGCGAGGGTCCGCAGCCGTGTCCGGTACCCGGAGGGCAGCAGCCGGTCCCCTGCGAGCAGCCCGGTCAGGCGCGCGGTCCCGGCGAGCTGGTCGGCGCGTTCCAGCACGGTCAGGACGCGGACGCGGGCTTCCGCGCCCGCGCTCCCGCCCGCTTCCGCCTGCGCGATCCACCGGGTGAGGACACCGGTGGCGGCCGTCGCGTACGGGGCGAGTGCGTCGAACGAGCCGAGCGCCCGGCCGAAGAGCGTGCCGAGCGCGAAGCCCGCGTCGGCGGCGGCCGGGCAGCCGAGGGCGGCCGAGGCGAGCGCGCCGAGCGGCAGCGCGTCGGTGCCACGGCCGTCCGCAGCCAGCGCCAGCAGGGTGGGCGCGGCGGGTCCGGTCACTTCCGCCAGCCAGGCGGTGAGGCCCGCCCGTTCCTGTTCGCCCAGTTCGGCGAAGCGCCTCGGGCCGGTGGAGGTACGGCTCCAGTCGAACAACGTGTCGGCGTCCAGGTCCAGCGAGTCCTCACGGGTGTCGCCGAGCCCGGTACGGGCGGCGAGCAGTGCCCGCACCGCCCGGTCACGGGTGAGGACGGAGCCGGCCCGGGGCCAGCCGCCCGTGGGTTCGGCCTCCAGGAGCGCGTCCAGCAGCCAGGTCTCGCGCACCATCCGGGTGTCCAGGTCGCCGGTTCCGAACAGCTGCCTGACGATGTCGGCCCGTTCGACGGCCAGCGGCCGACGGCGTACGGCGTGGCCGCGCAGGTCCCAGCCGAGCTGGTCGGCGGGGACCTTGCCGGTGACGACGAGGACGCTGTCCCCGCCCGGGTCGGTGTCGGTGGTGTGGCGCCGCCAGGCGTCGGCGATGCCGAGCGGTGAGTCCTGATCGGTGACGTGCACGCGACGGGCGGTGCCCTCCACCTGGACGGTGAACTCCCGTTCCGTGTCGCCGCCCGCCCACACCGCGTCGACCAGCACGAGCCGCCGCCCTTCGGCGTACGGCAGCTCGGCCTCCAGCAGTACCTCGATGGCACGCCGTCCGGCGGCGGGCCGGGCCGCCATCAGCGGGTCCCTTCGCCGGAGTCGTCGGAGGCGGTGGGCTCGCCGGACCCGACCGGCCTCCAGCTGAGCTCGACGGTGGCGTCGGGATGAGCGGCGAGGAAGGCACGGATGTCGTCCCGGACGCCCGCCAGTTCGCCGGCCAGCCGCTCCTCCAGCGGAGTCGCTCCGGTGACGGCGATGAGCCGTCGCCCGGCCCGGGGGGTCAGGGCTTCGCCGCCCGCCGTTCCGGCCTCCTCGACGGGAGCGGGCTCGGTCTGCGAGTGAGTCGCACCGGTCGGGGGCTGCGGATGCCGGGTCGCCACCTCCGGCTCGGTCACCCGTACGTCCTGCGCTCCCGGAGCCGGCTCCTGTCGCTGCACGAACACGCTCTCCACCTGGAGCGCCGCGTTGATGATCGCGTTGGCCCGCTCGCCGGCCGCGTCGAGCACCGGCACCAGCGACCGCTCGAACTCCGAGGCACGCGCGGCCAGCGCGATCTCGTCGAAGAGCCGCCGGGCCCGGTCGCCCACGCCGTCCTCACGGGTGATCAGCCCGCGTACGTTGGTGAGAGCCGGCCAGGCGGCGTCGTCCAGGGCCTGGAGGACCTCGCCCGCACTGCCCATGGCGGTGTTCAGGTCCCGCTCGGTCGCCGTGTAGGAGGCGGAGGCCAGCTCGCGCACCAGCGCGGTGGCGTCGCTGCCGTGCCGGGTCAGCCGGGCGAGCAGACCGGCGGCCTCGCGCAGGATCGCGGTACGGGGCGCGGCCTCGCCCTCACCGTCGAGGCCGAGCAGCGCGGAGTGCCGCTCCAGCGAGGCCCGCACCCCGGCGACGTCCTTCTCCCAGGCCTCCGCCTTGGTTCGGAGGTCCTCGGCGAGCCGGTTGACGTTGCGCGCGTACATGTTCGGCTTGGCGGAGACGCCGAACAGCCGGGCCGCCCGGTCGCGTGCCGCCGCGTACTGCTCCTCGCTGGGCAGCGGCTGCGAGCGCAGCGACCAGCCGGGGCCGATCTCGTGCAGGGCGGGTGCCTCCCGCTCCGGTCCGCCCTGGTACGCCCAGGCCCGGTCGTCGAGCAGCGCGTAGGCCGCGATGAGGAGGTTCCCGGTGAGTTTGTCGAGGCCGCCGTAGCCGAGGTCCTGGGAGATCCAGAGGCGGATGTCCTCGACGGCGAGGTCGCCGCGCTGCTTGTGCGCGGAGGCGGCCTGGTTGATGCGGGAGCGCCAGTCCTGTCGCATGACCAGCGGACCGTCGTGGACGGTGCCGAGCTCCAGCGGCTCCACGATCCGCTTGACGGTCTTCAGGTGGTGGCTGTCGACGTTCTGGGCCCGTCCGCCGTCGTCCATGGCCCGGGTGATCCACTCCAGGGCGGTGCGCAGCTCGGCGGGTGTCACCGCCTTGCGCTGTCCCTTGCCGTCCGGGCCGAAGTCGGGGTGCTTGGCGTACAGGGCGGAGAACATGCCGTCGGCCAGGTGCTGCACGTTCTTCTCGAAGCCCTTGCCGCCTTCCTCGCGGGGGTGCGCGAACTCCGGCTGGAGCGAGAGCACGTGCCGTCCGTCCGGCACCTCGGGGCCCGGGTTGGAGTCGGTCGGCTGCGCCAGCCCGTACACCTCGGCGAGCGCTCCGGTGAGCTGGTCGGTGAGGGTGTCGCGGGCCACCTCGAGCTGCCGCTTGACCTTGGCGCGGTCGTCGGGCGGGAAGTTCCCGGTGTAGTCGGCGAGCCGGTCGCGCTCCAGCAGGAAGCCGATCCGCATCAGCCGGCCGAGCTGGGCCCTGCGCTGGTCGGAAAAGAAGTCGGTGAGCCACACCAGGGTCGGCGCGGTCACCCCGTCCTTCTTCAGCTGCTCGACGCGGTGGAAGTCGTCGCTCGGGTAGTGGTCGCCGTCGTCGAAGGGGTAGTCGACGACGAACCGCACGTTGCCCGCGGTGGAGGGCGTGAACTGCTCGTCGGGCAGGTCCGCGCGGTCCCGTACGTTGCCGAAGACGAACTCGGCGACCCGCCGGGTACCGCGCCAGACGATCTCCTTCTCGGCGACGAACTGGCCGTCGCGCACGCCGACGGCCTCCCACAGCCGGTCGCGCAGCCACACCCGGCGCACGCCCGCCTTGTCCTCCTCGGCGACGGCGTCGAGCAGCGGCTCGATGTCCAGGTCGGACAGGTGCAGCGAGAACACCGGGTCGGCCTCGCCGTCCGAGCGCACCTCGGACGGGAACGCGGCCTGGAGGTCCCGCATCCGCCGTACGACGACGTCACCGGCGGGCACGGTCCGGGAGCGCACCGAGCCGTGGTTCAGCCCGGCGAGCCGTGCGCCCGTCAGTCGCCGCAGTGCGGGCACGTCCGGCGCGAGCGCTCCGAGCAGCAGGGTCTTCACGAACCGGTCGTCGGCCTGGAAGTCCGCGTGCTCGTCCGAGCCGTACTTCTCCAGCAGGTGGGCGCGCGCCTTGGCGTGGAACTTCACGGCGGCCTCGGACTCGCGCTTCAGCTTGTCGGTGAAGGCGGCGCCGGTGCCGTCGAGGAGCACGTCCCACAGATCGCCCAGCGGGATCAGCCGTCCGACGGCGGCACCCGCGTTCCGCTCCAGCAGCAGCTGGACGAGCTTCAGACCGGTCCGCTCGCGCTGGAGGGCGCCGGAGAGGGCGACGAGGACGTTGAGCAGCGCCGGGGACAGCGGGTAGACGGCCCGGAAGTCGGTCCAGTCGGCGTGGGTGGCACCGCCGCCGTCCAGCAGGATGTCCTTGACCTGCTGGTTGGACCGGTCGATCCCGCCGAACGCGTTCTCCAGCACCGCCTCCTTGCCGGGGAGCGGCTTCAGCACCCGCTCCTTGATGATCTCCGGCAGGTTGCGGTCCTCCAGGTCGACCGTGTCGAACCGCTCGTTGAGGTATTCGAGGGCCTGCTCCATCGCCTTGACGTCGGCGCCGAGCACGTCGGAGCCGACGAGCTGGGACAGGTCGCGCTGGCGGGAGATGAACGACACGATCGGCACGGGCCGGTCGGCGTCCCCCGACTCGATCAGCTTCACCAGCTTCTGGATCTCGCTGTTGACGAAGGTCCGGTCCCGCATGTGCGCCTGGAGCCACAGCACCAGCTCGTCGAGGAACAGCACCACACCGTCGTACTCCAGCGCGCGGGCGTGCCGGCTGATCGCGGCCAGCCCGTTCTCCAGCGGTACGTACTTGGCGGCGTCCCCGCGGGCGCTCTCCGCGTACGACCGCATCGGCCCGGTGAGCAGCGCGGACACCAGCCGCTCGCGCCGCGGGTCCCCGGCGGGCGCGTCGAAGGCGTCGTCCAGCTCACTGGAGGTCCAGGTCCCGCCGGCGCCGATGACCTGGAGCTCTTCGTCATCGTCGTCGTCCCCGGCCGTGGCGCCGCCGCTCTCCGCGGGAAGCAGCCGGACGAACGCGTCGTCGCCGAGCTGCTCCCGCATCCGCCGGGCGTCGGCGAGCATCGCGTCGGAGCGGAACACGGTCGGCGTGGGCGCGTCCGGGTGCTGCTCGCGTACGGCCCGTACGTATCCGCCGAGCAGCGCCTCGTCCAGGTTGGCCGCGCCCACCAGGTGGTAGGGCACCATGAGGAACCGCTTGCCGCGCAGCCACTCGTCGTGCTCGGCGATGACCTCGCGCAGCCGCGGCTTGGCCCGCGCCGAGGCGTCCCCGTTGAGCACGGCGTGCAGCACGGTCAGGAAGTGGCTCTTACCCGCACCGAAGGAACCGTGCAGGTAGGCCGCGTACGAGGTGTTCTTGCGGACCGCGCCGCGCACCAGCTTCAGGGCCTTGCCGAACTCCTCCTGGAGCTGCGGCGTGACGACGTACTCCTCGACCCGTCCGGCCGTGTCGCCCTTGAACCCCTGGGACAGCTCGACCTTGAAGTCGCCGGCGTACACGTCCTCCTTGATGTCGAGGACGTCCTTCAGTACGACGGTGTCGCCACCCCTGGCCATCGGCTGCTCCCGCTCCCCTTGGTGTCCCTCACAACTTCTCCTCATCCTGCCAGGTCACCCCGGGGCGCCGGAGGGGGCCGACGGGATCGGGCAGTGCCGATCGGAGGAGATCAGGTCCGGACCTTGCCCGAAGGAGTGACGGCGGGTGCGGGGCGGAGGGCCGGGCCGGTCGCGACGAGGGCCCACACGGTCTTGCCGGGACCGCCGGGCCGTTCGGTGACGCCCCACTCCTCGGCCAGCGCCCCGACGAGAACGAGCCCGCGCCCGCGGTCCGCGAGGGGCGTTCGGCCGTCCGCCGCGGGGAGCGGCAGCCGTTCCCCGCGTACGTCGCTCACCTCCACCCGGACGAGCCCCTCGCCGTCCTGCCGGTGGAGGCGCAGTTCGGCGTCCCGGCCGGGGACCCTGCCGTGGGTGACGGCGTTCGCGGCCAGCTCGGCGACGACCAGCTCGACGGTGTCGTGCACCGGGCTGCCGTAGGCCCAGCCCCAGAGGTCCATCTGGTGCGATGCGAGACGGCGGGCCAGACGGGCGCCGCGCGGGGTGGGGCTGAAGCGGAGGACGAAGGTGGTCATGACCCGAAGATCCCGCCCCTGGGAGGTCTCCGACCAGGTGTGACGGTCCTACGGACACCTTCTGTAGGGGTGGCCCCGGGGTTTGTGGGGGTTGTGGGTGCCGACTCGTGGAAGGGACACCCGGGCGGTGGCATCGGCCGGGCACACATCGGTGCTCCGGACTCGCCGTGCTGCGGCCTGCGCCGCACCCGCAGGTGTACTACGCCATCGGCGACGCGGCGATGCGGCTGCGATGGCGTCGAAGCGCGCCGCTGACGGGAGCCGGGGCGTGCCGACGAGGTCGGTGGGATTCTCCGACGGGAGGGGAGGCGCCGAGGCGGCGGCTGCGCGGTCCGGGCGTTCACGCCACCTCTGGGACGGTCCTGTAACGAGCAGGCCACAGGACCGCATATGTCCGGTATTCCGCAGTGGTCACTGTTGCTCCTGTGTCACCATCAACTTTCCTTTGTCACGGGAAGGTTGGTTATATGGCGGGCTGGACCAATGATCACAAAGTGAAGATCTTTGTCGGTGTCATTGGGGCGCTGGCAGTGATCATCGCCGCGGTCGTCACCGGTCTCATGAAGTCGGACGGCACCAGGGTGGACCAGAAGACCGGCCGGGACGGCACCGTCTGCATCGGATCGAAGTGCTAGGCAGTGGGGATCGTGTGGGACGGCGGGGAATCGTCCGCGCGGCGGCGTTGGTGACGCTGTCGGTGCTCGCGGTCACTTCGTGCAAGGACGTCACGATCAACCAGGAGGCCGGCGGTGACGCCGAGGCCTGTGTTCAGGGCTCCACGTGTCCTGAGGACGACTCGGCGGACGCCCCGTCCACCCCGTCCGCCCCGTCCGCAGAGAGCTCCTCGGAGACGTCTCCCCCCGACGTGGAGAAGCCGGGAGGCGGCGGCACGGGCGGCACGGCCCCTGACAGGGGGAGCGGGAGCGGTGGCGGTGCGGACGGCGGTGCCGGACGGGAGGAGGGCGGCACCGGGTCCGTGGAGGGGGGATCCGTCCCGGTCAGCGTCGAGTTGTCGGGCGGGAACCTCCCGGAGGGCCTGCGGGATTCCGCGGACGGCTGCGTGACGGGCACCTGCACGACATGGAACTCCAAGGACGTGACCGTCGGAGGGAAGTCGTTCGGCACCGCATTCGTCGTCGGGTGCACGATCGCCTGCGGGGAGAACGAGAGCGGGTATTTCCAGGTGAAGCTGGCGGGCAATTACTCGAAACTCGATGCGACGTTCGGGATCGCCGCCAATTCCCCGGGAAACGACAAGACGGAGACGCTGAGGGTGAACCTGGTCAACCAGGGCACAGGGAAGGTCCTGTACTCGGAGACGCTCGAGTACGGCAGGAGCTACACGCTCAAGGGCCTCGACGTCTCGAACGTCGGGCTGCTGAGAATGTCCTTCGACGGGGCGCTCGGCAGGGCCTATGGGGCAGTGGGCGCCCCGGTGGTCCGCAGGTGACCGAGGCGGGGGGCGTGCGAGCCTGGAAACGAGCGGCCCGTGGTTCCGTTCTCCTGTGCGTGCTGGTGTCCGTGACCGCGGGCTGCGGGGCCACCAACAACATCAGTCAACATGCCGGACGGGACGGCAAGGTCTGTGTGAACGCCGACTGCCCCGAGGGCCCGGAGCAGTCCCGGACGCCGGAGACTCCCACGGACTCGCCTTCGGCTCGGACGAGCCCCGACGATTCCGCTTCGGAGGGCACGAGCGACCAGGACCAAGGAGCCACTGCTCGCTCCGATCCCGGCGGCGACGTGGAGGAACCGACGGCCGAAGTCCGGACCGACGTGCAGGTGCGCTACCTGACTGATGACGGGCCCATCGGGGGATACGGGAACGATGAGAGAGAGGACGCCGTGCTGCTCGGTGATGTCCCGTTCCAGAAGAGCATCGTCTTCTCGCCGGGGGTCTTCGGCAAAGAGGTCAAGCCCCTTTCCTTCAACGTTCCTGCCGGCCTGACCGTCTTCAAGGCGAAAGTCGGGCTGGACAAGGACACCCTGCCCGACTACGAGGCGGTGGTCGGCATCACTCGACGCGACGGATCGACGGTCAAGAGCCTCACCCTTCGAACGGGCGAGGTGCTCGACGTGACGGAGGACGTGACCGGGGCCGGTGCGATCACGATCGACGTCTCCATCGTGAAGTGGGCGCCGGACGCGATCAACAGCAGACCGGGTGTCGTCGTGGGCGACGGCAGGTTCGTGAAGTAGTTGCGGTGTGCGTCCGGCCTGGGCACCGGTCCGTGCGGTGGTGGCATCTCGGGCGGCGGCACCGCCGGGCACATATCGGTTCTCCGGACTGGTACCGGATTCTTGTACCAGTTGAGTGGTACCGTGATTCCGTACCACTTCTTGGGAGGACGAGTCCATGGCCATCACCGCCAGCGAGGCCCGAGCCAGGCTGTTTCCGCTCATCCAGCAGGTCAACGACGATCACGAGCCGGTCGAGATCACCTCCAAGGGCGGCAACGCCATACTGATGTCGGCCGACGACTTCCGCTCCTGGCAGGAGACCATCTATCTGCTCCGCAGCCCTGCCAACGCCGCCCGCCTCATGGCGGCCGTCACCGAGGACAAGGCCGCCGAGACACCGTTGATCACCAGGTCCATGGATGAGCTGGCGGCCATGGCGGAGGACGGGGAGTGAGGGACGTACGGTTCCGTCCGACCGGATGGGAGGACCTCCTCTACTGGCAGTCCGCCGACAAGAAGCTGTTCGGCAAGCTGGTCCGCCTGATCGGGGAGATCCAGCGCGACCCCTTCACGGGGATCGGTAAACCCGAACCGCTGAAGGGCGAACTGTCGGGGTACTGGTCGCGCCGGATCGACGACGAGCACCGGCTGGTCTACCGGGCCACCGAGAAGGAAATCGTGATCATCAAGGCTCGGTACCACTACTGACGGGCCGTCCCGCGAAGGCGCGTGTTCGCCGTACGTCGGGAGCCGGGCGGTGGGTACTTTACGTGACGGTAGCTGTTCGTCTGGTAGCGCAACCATTGTTGCGCTAGTGTGGAGATCTATTCCCCTGCTCGTCGCGGCGAGCAGGCGCGAGGCCCACCAAGGATTCGGTGGGCCTCTGCTTTTTGCTGCGGGAGTGCCCCTCAGGCCCACTCCTTGGGTCGGCGCACCTCCTTGCCGTCACCCAGGAGCACCGGATCGGGCAACTGCGAGGCGCGTACGACGCCTTCCCGGATCGGCTTCATGAACGCCGGCTGGAGCCGGCTGAGCCAGTGGCTCGGCTTGTCGAACGGGTTGAGGATGCCGATGTCGACGCCGAGCTCCTCCTTGACCATCCGCAGCGGTTCGCACAGGTCGCTGTCGTTGCTGACGAGGACCATCAGGTCGCAGTCCTTGCGGAAGGCGTCGAGCAGCATGTGCGAGGCGATGTGGACGTCGGTCCCCTTCTCCTCCGTCTTGACCACCTCGACCGTGTTCGGGCCGCCGGGCGGTGGCTGGGCCAGCCGCATGCGCGGGGTGGTCTGCAGGAACCTCCCGTAGTGGACGGATACTTGAGGCAGCGTGCCGAGCGCCCGCAGGTAGGCGTCCTGGCGCTGTGGCCCGCCTGGATCGTCCGGGCGTGGCTTGATTCTCGCCGTGAAGTACCGCACCCGTTTGATCTGTTGACCCGCCGGGACGAGCTTGGCGCACAGGGAGACCGGGTCGAGCCACTTGAGCTCGGGGTTCTTCTTGAGGCGGCCGTAGTAGAGGTTGAAGCCGTCGATGTAGACGTTGGTAGTCATGCGATTACGGTACGGCAGCTACGAGTTGAAGTGCGGTCAGCCGGAGCAGCGCGGGCAGAGCGTCTCGTCGTGGACCGGCCGGAACAGGGTCGCTTGTACGTGCCTGCCCTCGCACTCGCGCAGGGCGGCCAGCCGTGGGGAGAGGCTGGTGACGGCTGGGGCGTGCTGTTGCGGGGCATGCGGGGGAGCGTCGGGAGGAGCGACGGGCGTGGGCGCGGGTGGGGGCGGTACGTCCCGGAGGAGGTGGCGGAGCAGGCCGCCGGGGCGGTGGACGGGGGTGCCGTCGTCGGGGAGGTTGCGGAGGATGTGGGTGCGGATGGCGGCGGGCGGGTGGCCGGCCTCCAGCCAGTGGGAGGTGAGGCGGGCCAGCTCGGCGTGCATGGGGCGGGGGACGTGGCGGAGGGCGGGGTCCAGGTCGCGGTAGGAGGCGGCGAGGGTGCGGGCCTCTTCGAGGTGGGGGTTCGGAGGGACTGGACCGGGCCTGCCGTCCTCGTCGCCCTCGCGGTTCTCATGGCCCTCGTGACCTTCAGGGCTTCCGCGGTCTACCTGGGCCTGCGGGGCTTTCGGGGCTGGCGAGGGGTGCGCGGCTTCGGAGGCTTCGGCGGGTGCGGGGGCATCGGGTGTCTCCTCGGGGGGTTTGGGGGGACGGTTGCGGGTGTTCCCATGGGTGTCGCCATAGGGAAGACCGTCGGCGGGCCGACCGGTCCGTGCACCGACCACCGGATTGCGGGCACTCGGTGCGACCTGGGGCGACACGGGCATCTGTGCGAGGAGCTTAGCGGCCTCGGCGGGGCTCAACGGCACGTTGGAGACAAGCTGTTGGGTCGTCCAGTGACCGCCGGGTCCTTGGACGCGCCGCTCGTGCACGAATCCCTCGTCCTTCAGCTGGCGCTTGGCGCGGGTGAACGCGGTTGCTCCGATACGGGCGCGTTCGGCGGTGCGCGAGAGGGGCTCGCGCGCCCCCTCGGGCAGAGGAGAGCTGCCAGGTGGTGATGAGGCCGACCTTGAGCAGGTGCGGCAACCCGGAGTCGACGGTGGTCGCTCGATGGCGGCCGATGATCGGGCGGGTCGGTAGCCGGGGTGGTCACTCGCACGGGTGATGTCGGTCGATGGTGTGCCCGGTCGGGGAACGTGCTGGCTAGGTTCGCGGTCATGGCACGGTTTCGGATGTATCCGACGAGCGAGCAGGCGGATGTCATGCTCGGCCACTGCGCGCACGCCCGGTACGTCTGGAACCTCGCTGTCGAGCAGCACGCACACTGGTACCGGGGCCGCAGGGCGGCGCCCGGCTTCGCCGAGCAGTGCCGCCAGCTCACCGAGGCCCGGCGCGACAACGCATGGCTGGCCACAGGCAATGCCGATGTACAGCAGCAGGCCCTGAAGGACTTCGCCACAGCGAAGAACGCCCGCTTCGTGTCCGGGTTCGGTGAGCCGACCTGGCGCAGGAAGCACGTGCACGAGGGCTTCCGCGTCATCGGCACCGACCGCATCGGGGAGTTCGAGTCGGACGGTTCACCGAAGCTCAACACAAAGACCGGCAAGCAGGTCATGGGCCGCTCGGTTGTCGTACACAAGCTCAACCGGCGGTGGGCGCGGGTGAAGGTGCCTGGCTGCGGCTGGGTCCGCTTCCGGCTCAGCCGCAAGGGCAAGGGCTCTGAACTGCCCAAGGCGAAGACGTTCCGTGTCACCTGTCGCAACGGCCGGTGGCACATCGCGTTCGCCGTCGTCCCCGCCCCGGTCGAGGGGCCCGGCACGGGCGAGGTCATCGGCATCGACCGGGGCGTGGCCATCACGGCTGCTCTCTCGGACGGGCGGAAACTGAACTGCCCGCAGCTCACCGTCAGGGAACGCGCCCGGATCCGCAAGCACCAGCGCCGGGCCGCCCGCGCCCCCAAGGGAAGCGAGCGCAAGAGCGCCGAGTACGCTAAGGCGGCCAGGCTCAAGGCCCGCGAAGCGAACCGGCGCAAGGACTGGTGCGAGAAGACCAGCACGATGCTCGCCCGCGGCTACGACCTGGTGCGGTTCGAGAAGCTGAACATCAAGAACATGACCCGCTCGGCCAGGGGCACCGTGGCAGAACCCGGCCGGAAGGTCGCACAGAAGGCCGGCCTGAACCGTGCGATCCTCGCCCAGGGCTGGGGCCTGCTCCGCCAGCGCACCGGGCACAAGGCCCCGGGCCGCGTCGAGGACGTCCCCGCCCCCTACACCAGTCTGCGCTGCAGCCTCTGCGGTTGGATCGACAAGAACTCGCGCAAGAGCCAAGCCGAGTTCGTCTGCTCCTCCTGCGGCTTCACCTGCAACGCCGATGAGAACGCAGCGAACAATGTCGCGGCAGGACAGGGCGGGTTTCCCCGCCCCCGGCGAACAGCCGGTGCCGGAGGGGTGACAACGGCCACCGGCCGTTCGAACACCCGTGAACCCCAGCCCGTAAGGGTTGGAATCCCTCTCTTTCAAGAGGGGGAGGATGTCAATGGTGGTTCAGGCCCTCGCGAACGGTTCTAGTTGTTGCGGGGGGCGTATTTGTGCTGACCGCACTGCATGGAGAGTGCGTGAATGGACGCGTTGAGTGAAGAATGCTTTCGCCGGGTATTCACTCACACGAACCAACTTGCCTGGCTGTGCGCTTGGTTGATGCATGGGCGTCCTAGCCTGCGGCTACGGAGCGTGGAGGCGGCAGGGGGCGAGCGGGATGGACGCGGGTGCGGAACCGGACTCGGACGTCGAGTTCCTGCGGTGCTTCGGGCGCCAGGTGAAGTTGTTGCGGGAGCTGGCCGGGCTCACCCAGGCGCAGTTGGGGGAGCGGGTCGGGTACGGCGAGGCGCAGATCGCGGCGGTGGAGCAGGGGCGGCGGATCCCGAAGCCCGAGCTGATCGATGCGGTGGACCGGGCGGTGGGGGCGCGGGGGGTGCTGGCGGCCATGAAGGAGGAGGTGGCCAGGGCTCGATATCCGGGGTTCTTCCGGAAGTTCGTGAGCTACGAGGCCGAGGCAGCCGAGTTGCACGCCTACGACGCGCACTTGGTCAACGGCCTGTTGCAGTGCGAGGAGTACATGCGTGCTGTCTTCGAGATGTGGCGTCCGTTGCTGGATGCGGAAACGGTGAAGCAGCGAGTGTGTGCACGTCTGGATCGGCAGAAGTTGCTTTCGCGTCGGTCCAGGTCGCTCCTGAGCTTCGTCATCGAGGAGCACGTTCTCCTACGACCGCTCGGCGGCAGGGAAGTTCATCGAGCCCAACTGGAACACCTCCTGCTGCTGGGACATGACCGGCACATCGAAGTCCAGGTCATGCCGACAGATCGCGACGAGCATGCTGGAGTCGCCGGGCCGTTCACGTTGATCCTCACGTGCTCGGGGCGCAGGATGGCCTATACGGAGGTGCAGAGTCACAGCACCCTGTACACGGAGCCGGCGAAGGTCCAGGGGTTCGAGTCCACGTACGGCGTCCTGCGGGCGCAAGCCAGGACCCCCAAGGAATCGCTGGCCTGGATCGAGAAGCTCTTGGGAGAGTTGTGAAGGCCAACGCCGAGCGGACAGCCGGACTGACGTGGGTGAAGAGCAGCTACAGCGCAGGGGACGGCGGTCAGTGTGTTGAGGTCGCCGTAGCGGGGCCTGTCGTGTTCGTCCGCGACTCGAAGCGGCGAGACGAAACGGTTCTTGATGTGAGCGCCGACCAATGGACTCTGTTCCTGCGGATGGCCGCGCGCGGTTGATGTGAGGGAGGGGCGGTCGGTTGCCGACCGCCCCTCGTCACCTACTCGCTCTTCTTCTGCCGACCCCGCGTCTTCTTCTCGGGACGCCAGTTGGCGAGGTCGTTCTCCGACAACTCCGCATCCGCGCGGCCCGTTTCGAGGGCGGCCTGGAACTCCTCGGCGGGGTTGCCCTCCCACTCCTCGTCGTACTCGCTGTACCACTGGTGCACCCAGGGCAGGACTTCCCGCAGTCCCGCGAGCAGCGGCGCGAGCCGGGGGTCCTTCTTGTCCCAGCCGCCGTCTTCGATGCGGTTGCGGACGAGTCCGACGAGAGCGTCGGCCTGGTCGCGGTGGTTCCAGCCGGCCCAGCCGAGGAGCAGGGAGGTGTCTGATTCGACGGAGGCCCCGGGGTAGGAGATGAAGCGCTCCTTGGGCACGTCGAGCTTGCCGCGGTTGGACCAGTAGGAGTGCTTGAGGAAGTCCGCGCCGGTGTACTTCGGCGGCACCTTGATGTCGAGCCGCTGCCCGGTCCGGTCCTCCTCGCGCTGCTGCTTCCAGACCTGCTCCCACTGAGTGCGCTTGCGCAGGCCGGTGTCCTTGTAGCGGAGGGCGGCGAGGTAGGGCACGTGCTCGGCCTCGATGACGGCGGCCAGGACGGTGGCGAGGGAGGCGTCACGCTTGCCGAGGTGATCGGCGGCGTACAGCTCGGCGACGGCCTGGATGTCCTTGTCGTGGCGGAGGGCGTCGGCGAGCTGGTTGACGGTGAGGGGGCGAGGGACGGTGAACTCGCCGTTCTCCTCGAACCAGATGTCCTTGCGCTCGGCGGCGTCGAGCAGCCAGTTCCGGAGGGCGGCGGCTTCCCGTTTCTCCCAGGACTCGGTGGACCAGCGCCGCTTGAACTCGGGGCGCTCGATGAGCCGGATGTCCTTGTTGGCCTCGATGATGTCGATACGTGCCTGGACGACTTCGCGGTATGCCTCGGGCCAGTGGGCGGGGATCTCGGTGACCGGGGTGGAGCCATGGCGCGTGAACCAGGCGGTCTCGGTTTCACCAGCGGCGACCTTGCGAGCGAGAACGATCTCGAACGCACGCTGGCCGAGTGCGACTTCGGGGAAGTCAGCGGCGGTGGTACGGGCAACCCCCTCGGGGCTGAGTAGGCCGTACGCGCCGTAGACGGTCCAGTCCAGCTCCTCTTGGAGAGCGATCATCCGTGCGCGTGTCTGTTCCTGGGCGTGACGAGCTTCGTCCAGGGCTTCACGAGTGGGTACGGCAGCGTTGGTGAGCGCGGAGGGTTCATGCTCGGCCGACGTCTGGCCGAGAGTGTCGAGTTCTTGACTTAGAGCGACGGGGAGTTGCTGTGGAAGCGGGAACTCCTGCAGCTTGGTGCCGGTGAACTCGTACCGGTCGATCCAAGCTTCAGGCGTCCATCGGTTTCCGCCGCCGCTGGAATTGTCGGCGCCACCCTTGGCTTGGCTTACCTGCTTGAGCCAGAAACAAGCAGTCGAAGAATTCAGCACCCCCAGCAACTCCAGATGCCGCTCCTCGCTCGCCCCCTCTGGCAACTTGATCACCGGCGCAGAACGGTTGAACACCTTCCCGCCCCGGTCCAGCACGAAGTGGTTGTGCGTGGCCACGAACGCGAACGTGAGTGACAGCGGTGTCCGATACCGCTCGCTGACCCACCGGTACCACGTCCACCACGGCTCATCCGACTCAGCACGGGTCTGGCCGCCGAACCCCGTTGTCGAACCGAGCGTCGCTCGCATGGTCCACAGGTGGCGCCCCCAGTCGGAGCCGGACTCGTAAGGAAGGGGCTTCTGCGCAGCGTCGTACGGCACGAGGGCCGGCTCATTCGCGGCGATGTCCCAGTCGCGTACGACGTCTCCCGTGATCAGGGCACGTTTCAGCGATGCGGCATCCGGGCGTTGCGCGAACCACGACTCGGACAGGAAGAACACCTCGTCCTGTCCCGGGAAGCTGGCGAACCCAATGGCACGGTCGAGACGGTTGCCCAGAGGGGTGGTGCCGTTCCCCAGCGTCGCCATGACATCCGAAGCTCCGCCGCCGGACAGACTCCAGGGGAAATCGGCGAACGTCGAGCGCGCGGCGTCGGTGGAAGTCACCCACTCCGACTCGCTCCCAGGCCGCCCCACCTGCCCGGTGATCGCACTCCACACGAGCCCCTTCGCCGGATCCTCCGGCTGGTTCGGCTCACCCCGGACGCCGAGCACGGCGCGGATCGTATTGGCCTGCCGGGCCTGATGGTTGCGCCCGGCGAGGATCACCGTCGGGGTGCCGTGCCCCGGAATGAATGCGCCGGACGTGTCGATGACATGGGTGAGCGTGACGCCCGCGAAATCCCGCTTGCGTCCGGTGCTGGGGTCCTTGAACTCCCGGCCCCCGTGGAAGTAAGCCTCGATGAGGACCTTTCCGAACTCCCGCTTCATGAAGGAGTTCGACGTGATCTGCCCGGTGAAGCCCCCGTCCTTCTGGTCCCCCTCGGCACGAATGGCCAAATCAAAGATGCGCTGGGCGAACGGCACCGACAACGCGTACTTCCCAGCGCAAGAGAAGTAGGCCTTCCGGTAGTTCTGGCTCTCCTGGCTGTCCTTGACCGTGATGTATGGAGGGTTCCCCACCACCACGTGGTAGGTCCCACGCCCGAGCAGGTCCACCTGGCGGACGTAGTCCTCCACGTCCTCCGTCCGGTAGTAGAAGGGCTCGTCCTCCGCGAACAGGGTGTCGAGTGTCTCCGTCACCGTGTCCAGGTTCCGCCCATGCAGCAGCGAATCCGCCACAGCCACTCGAATGGGCAACCCAGGAGCCGCGCTCAACTCCCGCACCCCGCCCGCTTTCAGGGCAGCCACGAGCAACCGGAACCGCGCGATGGCCACAGCGAACGGGTTCTTGTCGGCCCCGTGCACGGACTCCAGTGCCCGCCGTACCAGCACCCATGGCTCGGTCCCGGGCTCGGCGGCGCGCCACTTCTCCAGCAGCCGCTCGAACATGCCGAGCAGGAAGTGCCCGGAGCCGCAGGCGGGGTCGATGCAGCGCAGCCCCCGTACGACCTCCTCGCCGTCGGGCCCCTCCGGGAACGTCTCGCCGTCCCAGCCGCCCGGCCGCTGCTTCCACGCCGGCGTGAGCCCGAACTCCTCCACCGCCGGTTCCAGCGTCAGGTCGAGGATGAACTCCTCCACGAACACCGGGGTCTGGAGCAGCGCGTACGTCTTGCGGGCGTGCTCGGACAGGTCCTGGTACAGGTCACCGAGGAAACGGGTGTCCAGCTCGGCGTCGGTGAAGTCGTGCACGATCTCGCCGTCGGCGCCCCGCTGACGCCAGAACGCGAGCAGCGCCGTGGCCGCCTCGTACGACGGCGTCACCTCGTACAACGGGTTGTGCGTGGAGTCGAACAGCCCCGCTACCGTCCGGTGCGACTTGGCGAGGAAATCGAAGGAGTCCAGCAGCCAGTCCCGGTCATTCCTCGCGGGGTTGTCCCGGAAGTACGCGTCGTGCCGGTCCTGTGCCTCGGCCAGCCGATCCCCCGGCCCGGACAGCCACGGGTCCGAGATCAGCCCGTTGTCCTCGCTGAACCGCACGAACACGCACGCCAGGACCCACGCGGCGGCGATCTGCACGACCCGCTCGTCACGCCACGTCTCGTACATGGCCGCCGTGCGCTCCGCCATGACGGCCTTGTCGTACTCCACCCGCAGCGCGTTCCGGAACTCCGGCTCGGCCTCGGCCCGCTCCCGGAGGTCGTCCTCAAGGAGCCGTGCCTGTGCCTGGAGATCCTTCAGCAGCCGTGTGCGATCGAGCGAGGCCCCCGTCCCCTGCGTCCCCTCAGCCGTCACGGTCACAGCCGCACCTCTCATCCTGCTCACGGCACCGCGATCACCACGGATGCGCACATTTCACGGCGAACCGCCCCAGGCTCGCCGTCCCATCCTGCCAGCCCGGCGTCAATGGCCGTAGACATCGGCCGATCGTCCCCCGCGCACTGCCCGCGCGTGACATCGGTCGCCCGCCTCCGCGGGCAGCCGGCCGCCGCGCCTCCCGGCGCGGCGAGACGTCACTCCGGGCCCTCCACATACGGCCGGGCCAGCCGGCGCAGCGGCGACGTCCTGTCCCACACGTGCCAGCGCGCCCCGCACACCGGATCGGTCGCGTACGTCACCTCGGCCGGGAAGCCGTCGGCCTTGACCCGCTCGGCCGGTGGGTCGGCGAGACGCCTGCCGCAGTGCGGACAGTGGTCCGGCGTACGCATCGGGTACATGCCCATCACTCGTGTCCCCCCCCCCGCCTCGACGGCCGCCCGCCCCCGGGAATCGGCCCTCTCGGACACCGCCCATCCGCTCACCGCGGCGGCGTCGGTGTCGCACGCCAGGACGCGCCACGCGTCGGGGGTCCAGGCGAAGACCGCGTCCTGGCCGAAGCGGCGGCCCAGGTCGCGCGCGGCGGTGTCGCTCAGACCGGTGACCGCGAGGCTCTCCTCGCGGTGCGTCCCGGACATGTCGCCGCCTATCGCGGGCCACCAGGTGAGATTGCGGTGGCGGACCTCGGCGAGCAGCAGGTGGTGGGCGTGGGCGTTGGCCTCGGGGGACGCGTCACGGCCGAGGGGGTTCCACGCGGTGATCACATGGATGGTGGCGCCGCCGGCCGGTGCGGGGAAGGAACCCCCGGCCGTGCCCGGGGAGCGCGGTTCGACGCGGACGATCCGGTCCCGGAACCGGATGTCGACGACCGCTGCCCGGTACAGGTCCCAGTTGCGGGGCGTGCCGGTTGCGTCGACGGCGTGCACAAGGCCTCCTCGGAACGAAGACCCCCTTACGGACAGTGCAGGGAGATCGGTGCTCGCCCGCGGCCGGGATCGACCGGGGCTACCAGGCCGCAAGATTTCATGATCGCGACCTCGGCGGCAAGGGTTTGTGAAGATCTTGCGGAAGGCCGGTGCCGGTGTTAGCTTCCCGCTCGGTCGTGTGATCCGGCGTCAGCCTCCTGAGGTGCTGGACGAGATCACGCCCGGGCGCGCGACGCCCGGGGTGACGACCGGCCCGCGCGAGGTGCGCGGGCGGTGCGGATCACCGGGGCGCGGCAGCGCGTTACCGGGGTCATCGGACTCCGGAAGGCTGCTCGACATGCCCGTACCGCCCCATGTGGACTCCGACGACTGTGACGGCACGCCCGGTCTCTGTTGGTGCTGCGAGCCGGACAAGGAGCGCCGTGCAGAGATCAGCAGCGGTCGGTACGACGAGTACGACCCGTACGACGGCGACGACGAAGACCGCGAAGACCACGAGGACGACGACCGGTGGATCCTCGGACTCGTGAACGCCTACCCCGGAGGGATGGGGGAGGAGCCCGCTTTCGATCTGAGCGACGAGCTCCCGCCCGGCTTCCAGGCGCACTCGATCCAGGCACTCACCCTCCTCACCGAAGTCGCCCGCAGGAGGCTGGACACGGAAGGGTGGGAGAACTTCGGTCCTTGGGGTCTGGACTGGGTCTCTTGCGAGGGGGTCGTCACCGGGCTCCGCGGCGAAGGCGAGGACGTCGACTGCTCCGGTGACGCGTCGGACCGGGAGCCGGTCGCCCTCCGGCGCCTGGCCTCGATCACGAACGATGACGCCGGACCCACGCTCCAGGTCGTCGAGACGGGCATGGGGATACGGCGCACGCCGTACCGCGAGCGCGTGTCCGGATGTCCGGGCGAGTCCCCGGACACCGACACCCTGGACGAACTGCGGGACTTCCTGGCACGGGCGACCGAGCGGTTGGGCGAGGCCGGTTACGAGACGGACGGCGAGTGGACGGTCAACTGGTCGCGCTGTCACGTCCAGTTGGACGACAACTGAGATCACGGACGACGGGCCACGACGCCCGGCGACGAGTGAGAGGTGGAGGTGTGATGGGCAACGGTACGACTCCCCGGACCGGAAAGCCGACAGTCAAAGGCGGGGCCAAGCCGAGCGCTGCCGCCGAGCGGCTCTCCAAGCGGGAAGCGGAGCTCCGGCGCAGACGCGCGTTGCTGGACGCGGAGTTCGCCCGGGACGCCGAGCGGCGGCGCAACGGACTGGGGGCCGCTCCTGTCAGGGCGGAGAAGCCGGTTCCGGCCGCACCGGGAAAGCAGGGCATGTTCGGCAAGCGGGCGAAGAAGCGCCCGACCCGCGGCCTCTCGGCGACTCCCGCCGTCCGGTCCGCCGCCCGGGCCGTCCCCGTCGCGGACAGGGGCGTGGACCGACAGCAGAAACTCCCCAGGATCGCGCCCGCGTACATGCTGTTGAGCACGACGGATCTGCAACGCGAACGGCGGATGGAGCAGACCCGGAAGCAGCAGCAGGCGGAACGGTTGCAGGCGAAACGGAGGGCGCGGGCCACCAAGAAGGCCGGGACAGCCGGAGCGGTCCCCCGCCGGGCGAAGGCGAGCGGAACGGGCTCGCAGGAGACCAAGCCTCGTACCGCGTAGAAGGCCGTGGCCGTACAACTCACGGACCTCGCACTACTGCGGCGCGCCGTAAGTCATTCGCCAGCTGCGATCGTGCGATTCCGTTGACTGACGTAGTCGGTGAGGTGGATGAGGGTGGCGGTGGCCAAGACGTGGAGGAGCCTTCGACGGTTCGCCCGGACCGCACGTCTCTCACCCACCGCCATCGCCGACCGGAAAGGGCTTTGCGGCGCGCTGCACCAGATCTGCGCGTGGCAACGGCGTCGGGACTCAGATGATCGACTTGATGGTCTTGTCCGCGTACCGCAGCGTCTCGTCGACGGCCTTGTCCATCTCGCGCAAATCATCGGGCTCTGCCGTGAGGAGAGCAGGGACGTTGATGATGCTCGCGGCGAGGAAGCATCCCGTTACGGTGAGGAACCCCTTGTACCGTTCCCGCCCCTCGTGCCCGAGTGAATCCCAGTCCCGTGGCTCTGGCGGCAGACTCACCCTCCACTTCTCAAGGGCGTGGGTGCCGTGGACTTCGACGTACTCCATGATGGCCGTGGCGCGATCCAGCACGTCGATCATCACGTCGAAGCCTTGCTGTGACTGATCCAGAGCAGCCTCCGCCGCCTCGACCTCGGTCCGGAGACGCTCCTCCTCCTTCTTGTTCCGGCGCTTCCGCAGGACGTAGAAGCCAGCGGCCGCCAGTGCTGCCGCCGGGGCGGCGACCATGCCCGTGAGCAGGAGAACTCCACCCGCCATGCCCGCACCGCCCGCGGCCAGTGTGCCTCCCCCCAGGAGGGCCAGAGTCGCGTTGGTCGCGGCAGCCCCGGCCAGCGTCGAAATAGCCGTTCCGGTGGAGGCGGTCCCGAACATCGCGGCAGCGGTGAACGCACCGTAGGCCGCGGCACCGCCGACCGCCGCCCCGGCCGCACCTCCGGCGGCGGCACCACGAATCGCGTTGGCGATCCCGGCGGACATGGCCTCGATACGTATCGCCGTAGGGGTCTCGCTCGTGCTCTCGGTCTCCTCCTCACCCGGCTTCTCCGGCTCGGGCGCCCCGCTGATGCTCTCGGCCAGTTCCACGAACCTCATGAAGAACTCGTCGCGGACGGCATCATGGGCACGGTTGAAGGCTTCCCCGTGCTCTTGGGTGATCTTCGACCGCTGGGCGACCTTCTCGTTGACCTCGGCGTGGCGTTTCTTCGTCTCCGCGACTTGGTCGCGCAGCTTCACCTGCCGTTGGCCCCGCTGACGAGCGAGAGACCTGGTTCGGGCTTCCGCCTCCTGCTTGATCTGCGCGGGTGTCAGTCGGAGCGCGAGGGCGATGGCGGCCAGACGGTGCTCCCCGGGACTCACGAGACCGCGCTCGATACGGGAGATCGAGACCGCGCCGCCCTTACCGTAATCGGCCCGCTCAGCCAACTCTTCCTGGGTCATCGAGGGTTCCTGCGCCTGGCGGTGTTCGCGGATCACGAGGCCCATCGCCTCTGCACTGAAATCATTCATCGATTCCGACCTCTTTGGCCAGCGGGCTGTGGCGGCGCCAGGAGGACCGAACCTCACGTGCCAGCGCACCACCGGAGCGGAAAGCCTGGGTGCTGTCTTCCTTGAACTGCTTGGCCGCCTTGACGACGGCCGGGTCACGACGGACTTTGTCGGCGGTCTCGATGTTCTGGGCGGCAACGAGGGCCAGTTGAGCGAGATCGAGGCGAGACATGACAGTGGGCCTTTCGTCGCTGATGGTGTCTGCGCGTGTGCAACGTAGCGTCACCTAGTGTTCAGCGTCCGCACTATGGCGAAGCTGACTGCAACGGCGACACACCCAGCGCCTGGACCGCAGGGGCTGGTGCAGTGCGTCGAAGAGTCTTTGCCGATTGCCGATTGCCGGCGACAGTGGAAGGACTTGCGGCGCGCCGTACTACATCCCTCGCTCGTGCTCTCGGACGTAGGTGTAGCCGCGGGGCAGTACGTGAGGTCCCGCCAGACCGGCTCGTGCGTGATCCTCTCGGTAGGCGGCTTTCGCTTCTGCGCTCGCCCCCTTGCCGAGGTGCCCGATGCGCATCAGATGGCCCGCCACGCGGTGAGCGCTCATCCCGTGTCCGGCGCCGGCCTCGTTCCGTAGATCCTCACGTTCCGCGGCCCGAAGCGTCGGCGCGTAGCAGAGCAGCGGAACCGGTGTCTCTCCACGCCGTGCCGGATAGCGCAGCGCGCCCGAAGCGTTGATGCTGCCCTGCTCCCATGTGAGCATTCCGCGGGAAAGGAGACGCGCGATCGCCGCGTCGATCTTTTTCCTCGCCGGAGGCTGAGGACGCGCGCGCTCGACGGTGTTACGGATCAACGCTTCCTGAGGAAGCAGGGCCCTGCCCTTCTCGTCGAGGTACCCCAGCTCCCGCAGCGCGATCAGCACGAGTTCCTCGACCCGGTCCACACGAGCGTCGAAGGCCGCCAGCTCACGGGTCATGATTCTCGGGTCGTAGGCGTAGCGCACGACCGTGCCGCCGAAGACCACGGGCGCGTCGAGCGGGGTGTAGGCCAGGCGGAGCGATTTCCAGGTGTCCCACCGCACCGAGACGTATGTCCCGGGAAGGACGAAGGGCTGCCACGTCAGTCCGGTCAGGAGCGCCTCGTCACCCTGCACCCGGAGTCTGACTCCCTTCTGCTCGTCAAGGGTCCGGATGCGGTGGCGGCCGCGCAGAAAGGTGAGCTCCAGCGGCTCTTGAGGGGCGGCTCGGTCGGCCATCTCGGGCGGAACGGGGCACGTGCCGTGCAGCAGATGCTCGGCCCGCACGGAGAACTTCCACTCGATGGTGAGACCGGTGTTGACCACCGAATGGGGAAGCCCGCCATCGAGTTCCGCCACGACGATCCGCGCGAGATCGTCCGTGACGTTCTCAAGCGGCTTCTGGTCGTGCGCCGGTGGCGATGCCTGAAGGCGTCCGTAGCAGCCGTTGCAGAGGAGTTTCTTGTGGCGCACGGCGATGGAACGCGCCGTCTTCGTCCGAGTGCACTGCGAGCAGGTGAAGAGGGCGACCGCCTCCAACCGGACGAGCTGCGCGTCTCCCCGAGGCGGGTTGATCTTGACGATGCTCTTGCCGAGAAGTCGTTCCCCGACTTTCATGACAGCCCCCGGACGCCACGCCCTTGCGGAAAAGAAGATCAGCGTATGGTTCCCGACTTGACCGGACAAGGTCTGACGATCCGCCTGCGGGAAGATCCCCTGAAACCCTGTCCAAGGAACAGGCGGCGACCTACCCTGATCAGGGAGTTCCGCCGTGATCACCGGAGACGGGGAGCGCGGCGGGAGGAGGGGAACAGCAGGTCGGGGAGGGGACGCCCGTACGCTGCCGGGGAGCGTGCCCATGCCGCGCCACCCCGCCGCGTGCCGGGCCGCGCCACCCCTGCCGGGGGAGGGCCATGAACCACTGGGTCGGCATCGTGTCACTGCGGGAGACCGCACCGCCCACGCCCGTGCACCGCATCGCCCTCGCGATCGAGGCGGCCCGCAAGCGCACGTCGTACACGCTCGGCAGTCGGCAGGTCCCGTACGAGCGCATGCGCGCGGCCCTGCGCGGGCTCGCCCAGGAGTACGCGAACCGCTACGAGTGGGACCACTGGCAGTACTGCGTCGATCTGGCCGGCGCGTTCTTCAACGGCGGCCAACCTCCGAGAGGGCTGCCCGGCTGGCTCGTCGCCGACCTGCGCTTCACCCTCGACCGGGGCGCTGTCGTGCCGAAGAAGGCGCACGAGCGGAACGCGTCCCCGCGGCAGGCGACCTTCAGCCACAGCCCGGACCGTCGCCGGCCGGAACCGCCGTCCCGCCGCAAGCCCGCACCCGTCCGTGAGACCAGGGGCGGGGACGACCGCCGGCCGTCCGCCGAACCCGTACGCCGTGCCCCCCGCCCCCACCGGCAGCTCGCCTCCCGTGACATCACGTATCCGCCGCTGGTCGCCCCACCCGCGGAACTGGTCGCCGCATCCGGCGTCGAGGTGGTCGCCGCCGTACGGCAGACCGCCGGAGACTGGGAGACCACCCCGGAGGCGACCGCATGGCTCGGGCTGGCCGCCGAGCACCGCAGCCACCTCTACGAGAGCCGCCAGGCCGAGCACGTCACCCCGCACGTCCTCGGCCTCCTGGACCGGCTCGGCGCCACCACTCTCGACGTGATCCTCCTCGACGCCTATGCGCGGTGGGCCCGGCCGCAGAAGTCCGGTGAGCAGTCGGCCGATCATGCCCGGCGGCGGCGTGCCGCGGAACTGGCCATGGGCGAATGGGCCACCGACGGCCGTCTGCCGCGTATGGGAACGGGTGAGGCACAGAAGCCGGCCCCGTCCGTGGGCGAGAGCGTCGCCCGCCAGATCCTCGGCGTGCTCAGCCTGACCGGCGCGCACGACACGGCACGTCGGCTCGTCACAGCCGTGTGGCCCGATCTCGACCGGCCGTCGGCGGAGACGGGGCCCGATCCGGTGGCCAAAGCCCAGTCGGTCTTCGGGAAAGAGGGGCTGACCTACGGCGACGACGGCGAGGAGGGGCCCGCCCACCAGAAGCTCTTCCGGGTCGTCGCCCGTACCGGTACCGGACGGAACGCTCTCGGCGTCGGGCGCTCGAAGAAGGCCGCCCGCGCTGCTGCGGCCCGCGCTCTGATGGACAAGTACCCGCAGGTGGTGAAGGCCGCCGCCCCGGCGGCCCCGCCGACCGGGGCCAGGGCCGTGCCTCCTCAGCCGTACCGTCTCCCGGACCCCGGGCACCGTGACGCCGTCACCGACCTGGCAACCACGTTCGAGCTCGGGCACCGGGCGGACGGACTGCTCGCCCAAGCACTCACGCACGCGTCCTGGACCTACGAGAACAAGGCCGCGGCCACCGCCGTCCACCAGCGGGCCAACGATCTCCTTGCCCATCACGGCTCGTTCGTCATCGATCACCTGGCGGCCCACACCAGGGCCCACACCGCGTTCGCCCGCGATCTGCGGCTGGACGAGGACGACACCCGTCTCCTCCCGTCGTCCGAGGAGGACATCGCCCGGCTCGGCGGCGTGCTGGCCGTCGGCGACGGGCTGCTGACCGGTCACGGGGAGCGAGGGGAAGGGCGTGCGGCGATCTCCGACGCGGTCCAGGCCGTGCTCGCCGCGGCCTGGCGCACCCGCGGCCCGGAACTCCTGCGGCGCCGACCCGTCGTGCTGGACGAATGGCTCACCGCGCTCGACCACCGACACGACCCGGTGACAGTGCTCAACGCCCTGACAGGCGTGTACGGCATGACGTACGAGTTCGAGGAGCAGACCTCGGGACCGGACCACCTCAAGAGCTTCACCGTCACCGCCGTCCTGCGGGACAGCCGAGGGCGGGTGCACCGGTGGACCGCCCGGCCCGACGGCCACACGGGAAAACAGGAGGCGAAGAAGGCGACCGCCCAGGAAGTCCTCGACGTCCTCGCCGCCCCTGCTTCCGACGACGCCCTCGACGCCCTCACCCTCCGCCGCCGCGACCTGCTGACCGACCTGCTCCGTGCCCAGCTCGACGGGCTCGGTGCCCCGACCGAGCGACAGCGCACCCGCATCATCGCCCGTGGTGACCTCGGCACCGATCTCCTCGCCACCGGGGACACCGAGGCGTTCCAGGCATGGGCAGGCCGTGTCCAGGGGCTGCTCACCCCCGAGGGCGGCGGGCACGTGCCCGCCGCGCTGCGCGACCTCTACCGGAAGGTCGTGGACGACACTCGGCGCGGCCCCCGCTCCCTGCTGCGGCGGATGGCCGCTGACCCGGGCACCGACGGCGCGAGCGTGGTCCGGCGGCACGCGGCCGACGCGGTACTGCGCGCCGTGAACACCGGACCGTGGGAGAAGACCGTCCGCGACATCGTCCAGGACTGGTGGCGCGACCAGGCACCCGACACCGGCGTCACGGTCCGCGACCTCATGCGCCGGGAATCCTTCGAGCCCCTGCGCGTCCAACTGGGCGCGCTGCACGAGACGCTGAAGTGGTGCGGCGAGGCCGCGGACGCGGCCGGGACCTCGGTCGACGTCGAACTGACCGTCCAGGACGGCACGCTGCACGTCTGGATCGGTCTGCACAGCGTCGACGTCAGGGCGGCCTGCGACGACTTCGCCCAACTCCTGTCCCGCACCCTGCCGTACACCGACTGCCTGGTCGACGACGACCACGTACTGCTGCGCCTGCACGGCCACCCCGACCCGAGCACCCTCTCCCCGCTCGCGGCGGCCGGAGTGGACGCCTATCTCGGATGACTGATGCCAGGCCCGTACCGGCTTCGCGGTGCCGGGGCGATCACAGGCTGGCCGGAGAAGCCGGCGCCGACGGAGGGAAGCCGACCTTCCTCACCAGCTCAGGCCTGGCGGTGCGCGGGGACGATCTGGCGCACAAGGCGCCACATTCCGGTCGACGGGTTCTCCTTGTGCTCGTCACCCGCCTTCGCCAGAGCCCGCGCGCGGTCCACGGCCTCGGGCCAGGTCTCGCGGTAGTGACTGAAGTCGAACCTGTCCGACGTCTTGCTGTAGCCGGGATGGTGGGGAAGCAGGTGTCGCAAGGCTTGCCGGAAGCCGTCGACCGACGCGCGGTGATCACGGAAGTGGAGCAGCAGCCACAGTTCGAAACACGGATTGGACAGGGCGATCTCGATATCCTCGGCACGGGCCAGCCGCAGCGCCTCGCCGAGGTGGGTGAAATCGTCCACGTCCAGCACACACCAGGTGTGGGAGTAGTGGCCTCTCGCCCGCGTACGTTCGCCCACCGCGTGCCGGACCACGGACACCGGATCCTGCGGGCAGATCTTGACCCGCACGTCGACAGCGCGATTGTCCACGGCCCTCAACAGGCCCTTCACATAATCCGGTTCGGTATTACGCGCTCCGCACACCACCAGGATCGACGGTAACTCCTCCCGATAAGCCGGTCTGCGGCGCAGCGTGGACTCATGCCTCGGAGTCTTCCGACCGTCCCGCTTCGGATCCCTCGCCATCCGTCTCCCCCCGCCCGGCGATCGCCAGCGTGAACGTGTCGTCGACCATGGGTACCGCGCCGTAACTTCCGTTCAGATAGCGCCGTTCCCGGTTCTCCTCCTGACGCGGCCGGAAGTCCGAGAGCGGATACAACGAGCTCTCCCCGAACTCGTTCTTCGTCACGAACCAGATCTGGTCGCGCTTGAGGATGTCCTCTCCTGCTCTGCGTCCCAGCAGACTCACGTCATGGCTGGTGAACAGCAGTTGGGCGCCGTGCGGATTTCGCACCGGATCCTGGAAGAGGGTGACGAGGAACGCGCTGAGCCTGGGGTGCAGACTGCTGCCCAGTTCGTCCACGACCAGCGTGCCGCCACGACGGGCCACCCCTTCGAGTGTGAATGCGTACTCGACCAGTGCCTGGGTGCCGGCGGACTCCGCGGCCAGCGGCACTTCGAACGGACCGTTCCTGCCCGCGTGCTTCAGTAACAGTTCGTGGCGTGTCCGCCGGTGCGACCTCGGCATGTCGAAGAGCATGTCCTTGCCGGCGGACGGAGGCGCGGTCCGGGAAACGTACAACTCCTCCTCGACGCTCTGCACACGGAAGTCCTCGATCCCGAGATCCGCGACGCGCAGGACATCACGCAGATGGACCGGTTCACCCTGGGTGCCGAGCCTGCGAGCGAGGTTCCTGAGCATCAGGGAACGCGACATGGGACCGCCCGACACGGTGCCGCCGAACACCAGATCGCTCCTGAACCAGCGGTACACGGGGTGGACGACCTCCATGGTCGCCTTCGACCGGGCCGCCATGGAGAGGAACAGCGCGTTGGGGGCCGTCACGTCCGCGACCGTACGCAGTTCCTTGCTCCGGTCCTGCGAGCTGCCTACGCGGAAATCGTCGCCGTCCCGCTCGAAGACCACCCGCTTACGTGCTTCCGGGTAGGCGTACAACCACTCGCTGACGACCTGCTCGTCGTCGATCTCGAACCCATAGACATAGCGCACGCCGCGTACCAGAAGGTCAGCGACATACCACGACGAGTCCGTGTTCAGAGTGTCCGAAAGGAAGGGCTGTCTGCTCATGCCCTCACCGTCCTCCGCGAGGAGATGAGAGCGGGTCACCATCTCCGCCATACAACGCAATGCGTCTATGACGTTCGACTTGCCGGCCGCGTTGGAACCGAAGATCCCCGCGACCGGTACCGCCTCCCAGGCGGTACCAGTCGGCCGGTCTCCCCCGTACACAGGCTGAAGCTGCCATTCCAGCTCGTCGCGAATGGAGCGGTGGTTGGCCACCCTGAAGTTCAAGAGCATGAGCACCCCCTTCCAAAGGCTAGTTTCACCGCACTTCGTGCAAGTGAATCGCCGGTAAAGGGAGTTGGCAAGCAATTCCAGGCAATCAGGGAGCAGAACAAGCCTCCTGGGTGCATGCCGTCACACGCCGACGGACCGCAGGTCCTTCAGGAACAGCCCGTCCAGTACCTCCCACTCCGTGACCCGGTCCACCACCTCCACCGTGCGCCCGTCCAAGGTGGGCGTGGCGCGCGGGTCCTCCACCGGCAGCAGCATCCACAGGCCGTGCGGTGTGTCGGCGGGGCGCCGAGCCGACTGCTGCACCGTGGCCAGCAGTTCACGGCCGCCCGCCTCCCAGTACCGGGCGGTCAGACCGGCCTCATGGACGAGCAGCACCGCACGAGGGCCGGACGCCTCCGCGAGCTCCACGATCCGCTGCCGCACCCGCTCGGCGGCCAGCCGCGTGTACGAGGCGAGCGCCGCGCCCAGAGTGCCGGTCGCCGCGAACTTGGCGTCCGCCTTCAGCAGGGCCTCCCAGCGCACCGACTGCTCCTCGGACAGGCTCTTGAGCGCGTCCAGGAACAGGGCGTTCAACGGTACGGCGGTAGTGTCGTACCGCTTCGCCAGCGCCTCGGCGACACCCGGCAGATCGGCGCCCTTCAGCGTCAGTGCCAGGAAGCCGCCCCGGCGGCGAGCCTCCGTGAGCCGTGCGGACAGCACCTCGCGCGGGTCCTTGCCCTCGGCGATACGGCCCTGGGCGGCGGCGTAGAGGGAACCGGTGCTGGTCAGCACGGAGGAGGACAGGTTCAGACGGCTGGCCGTACCCCCGTCGGCCCGGGGGAAGAAGCGGCGCCGCTGCTGGTCGTGGTCCAGAGGGAAGCCGGACTCGGTGAGGGCCTCGGCCAGCTCCACATAGGTCGTCTCGTCCAGTACCGACAGTCCGGGGAACCGCGCCCGGACCCGGGCGAGCAGGTCCGCGGTGGTGATGCCGGTGTCGGGACGGACCCCAGCCGGAGCCTGCGAGATGCGCAGGGCTCGGGCCAGGCTGAGGTCGAGGGGGAACAGCTCCAGCCGCGGGGAGAAGGCGACGCCACCCGCCATCGACGCCGCCAGCTCCACCAGCCGGGTGTCGGCGAGCGGGGCCATGCCCTCGGGCGCGGGCACCGCACGCAGTTCCCGGAGCACGGTGGCACGGCCGGGCAGCGGCTCGCGCCCGGCCAGATCGGCGGCCTGTTCGCCGAGCGCCGCCGCGTAGTCGGCGAGTTCGGCCGGCGTCGGGTCGTCCGTGCCCGGCTGGTCCTCCAGCGCGATGACCACCCGGCCGCCGCGCCGCTGCACGGCCAGCCGGGCCAGGGCTTCGGAGGTCGTGGTGGACTCGCTGTCGGAGCGGTCGTCGTCCCGCTTGCGGATCTCCGCCTCGACCGCTGCCCGCACCACGGCCAGGGCCTTCGCCTGTGCCTCCGCCGGCTCGCTGGCACCCGCGCCGTGCCGGGCACGCAGCTCCGACGCCAGTTCCTCGACCGTGGACACCCGGTCCCGGTCGGTCAGGATCCCCAGGAGCTCGTCACGGATCCTGCCGAGCCACGGAAGCCGCGCCCACTCGTCGACCGCGGCCTGCTGGTTCCCGGAAACGGTCGGCTGGCTGATGCCCAGCGCCTTCGCGATCACGCTCTGGGCCGGCCACGGTTCCAGCGCCTCACCGGCCTCCAGCACGCCCGGGAGCTGAAGCGTCGCACGGACGACATCGGACCGGGGCCTGGTGCGGCGCTTGCCCTCGGGCGGGGTGAGGCGCGCGGCCAGCGTGTCGATCGACTCCAGCACCTCCTCCGGCGCGTCCGGCTCCAGGGCGACCGGCTTCTTCACCGTCGCGCGACGGCGCAGCGTCTGCGTCCACTGACGGTGGCGGCGGTTCAGCTCCTTGCGGATCGCGTTGCCCGCGCCGCGGGCCCGGGAGATGTGGTGCGGCGGAATGTCCAGAAGCTGCTCGACGGTGTGTGCCTTCAGGCCCTCGGCGACCGACACCGCCCTCGGTGACAGGCCGGCCGCCGCGAGCGGAGTCTTCAGGCGTGCGGCCTCGGCGGCCTGCTCGCGGATGTCCTCCAGGTCGTCCGCGCTCGCCCCGACGGTGGCGGGCGTCGTCGCGGGCCGGGCCGCGTCGGCCTTGCGGAAGACCTGCCGCCACGCTTCCTGCAACTGCCCCAGAGTGTCGTGGCGCTGTTCGACGTCCCGGTGCAGGGCTCGCTCGAAGAACTCCTTCAGACCCTCGCTGAGGGCCTGGGGGAACAGCTCGGCCGACACGTGCAGGGACGCGTCGGCGACCATCCGCGGGTCGCCCTGGCCGTCACCCCACACGGGCCGCTCACCGGAAGCCATCTCGTGCAGGGTGACCGCGGCGGCGTACCACTCCGCGTGGTCGTCGTAGCGCGAACGGCCGGCACCACCGAGAAAGGGATCGAGGTACCCGCGGGTGCCCGCGTGCACGTCCTGGTCGGGGGCGTCGGCGAGAGAGAAGTCGAACAGCATCAACTGCCAGGAGCCGTCGTTGCGCTTGAACAGGCCGAGGTTGTCCGGCTTGATGTCCCGATGCCGCACCCCGCGTGCCGCCAGGGAGTCCAGGGCCTCGAACAGGTCGTTGCCGAACCTCTCCAACTGGTCGTACCCCAGCGGACCCTGGTCGCGCAGCCGGGAACCGAGGCTCACCGGTTCACGGTCGTCCTCCGCGCGGAAACCGCCCGCGTACTCGATCTCCAGGACCGTGTGCTGCGCCAGCTCACGAGGTTCAGCGAGCAGCTTGACGATGCGCCCGCCGCCCACCTCCTTCAGCGCCTTCGCCTCCGCGAGCAGACGGGCGTCCTTCTCCTGGTCCAGGGCGACCTTGAAGACACGGACGGGCACCTCTTCGTCCCCGGAATCGGTCCGCCGGACCAGCAGCGCGCGAGCCGTGGCGCCCGTGCCGAGTACCCGGAGCACCGTCCAGTCGTCGTCCAGCGACTGGCCGGGCTGCACGGTGAGGGGATCGGCGGCGCGTACGCCGGTCGGCTGCGGGGCTGCCGCGTCCGCCTCGGCCGAGGCCAGCAGGTTCAGGAACTCGTCCACCGACGCGAGCCGGTCCCGTACGTCCGCGGCCGTGGCACGGAAGACGAGGGTGTCGAGAGCCGCCGAGACGGAGTCGGAGACCGCGTAGGGGTGCAGACCGGTGTCGCTCTGCAGCCGCTCCAGCAGGGCGCTCCGACGATCCGCGGGCGGACGGCCGGTGAGCAGGAGATAGGTGAGCGAGCCGAGACCGAAGACATCCAGGTCGACCGGGTCGGCGAACTCCTGGTCGGTCTCCGGAGCCAGATACACCTGTGCCGTGTCCGCGATCAGCCCCCCGTCAAGAGGGGTGTCACCGAGCGACCTGTGCAAGGTCGTCTCGAAGTCACGGGCCGCCGTCTGCCAGTCGGCGATCCTGAGAACGGGCTCGCTGCCGTCCTCACGCGCCGAGACGTAGACCGACCGTGCGGACAGCGCGCGGTGGTACAGGGACCGGTTGTGCGCGTAGCGCACCGCCTCGGCGAGCTGTCGCACCAGATCGACACGCCCGGCGGGGGTGAGGTGACCACCGTAGGCGTCGAGGTAGGCGTCCAGCCGGAGGTCCGACTCGCGGTGCCGGAACAGGATCGCCGGACCGCCCTGGTGCTCGCGGATCTGTGCCGCCTGCACGATGCCGCGGTGGTTGATGCCCTGGAGCACCTGATACTCACGACGGGCGGCCCGGTCCACCTTCGCGCGCTGCTCCTCGGAGGCGGCGGCGCCGGCCAGGTATATACGGACGCGACCGCTCTCCTGCACGAGCCCGTCGTCGCGCACCGCCAGCCGGTCCTCCCAGCCGGGGCCCGCGTCGAGGGCACGGGGTTCGAGCTTCCAGTCGTCCCCGAAGCGCAGATGGGCGGTGGAGTGGCTGATGCCGATCTTCTGCATCAGCCGTTCCAGGCGCTCGCTGATCACCGGTGTGATCCGCCAGCTCTCCCGCTCCGGCGGGCGGCCCAGCAGGTCGTCCCAGATCTTCGGCAGACCGCTCGCACCGTCGTTGAGGCCGTAGACCGCGGTTCGCTGGAACTCGTCCAGACTGCTCACGAGCCCGGGATCGTGGAGGAAGACCGCCGGCTTGATGAACGGAACGTCCCGGGGAGGCAGGCCGAGCGTCCGGGCCGCCCGCTCCAACTGCCCCTTCAGCTCCTTGGCCTTGAGGTCGGTCAGATGGAGGGGGTTGCGCAAGGTGCGTACACGGTCGCTGTGGAACTGCCAGGTGTCGCCGTGGTTCACCACCCTGCCGGGGTGTCCCTTCAGCTCCAGCAGGTAGAGCCCGCCCGGCACGGCGATCAGCACGTCACACTCGTTGATCCGGCCGGACGCCGCCGTGAACTGGAACGTGGCCCACGCCCGGTAGGGCTCGGTCTTCGGCATCAGCTCGCGGAGATGGTCAAGACCGGCCTGTTCCCAGCCGAACACGGACTGTTGCGGCTGGAACCAACGCTTCCGCGGGGCGGGAGCCGTCGGCTTGGGGACAGCGGGCACCGAGCACCTCCGGAACGGCGGTAGGAGAGGGGAAGGACGCTGTCGCAGGCGTCCAAGTCCTCTCTTTACAGCAGGTCCGAAATCCTAGCCGTCTCCTGTGACAGTTGATCCGCCGCGGTGCTCGGCGAGACGGGCAGCGAGCCGACGGCCGGCGAAGCCTCCGCTTCAGGCGTCCGGGACCGGAGGCTTCGCTGCGGGTGGCTGGAACCCGGTGGGATCGATCAGTCCTCCACCCCCTCCAGCGCCCCGAGATCCGCCATCAGGCCCAGCCGGTCGTACTCCCACCAGCCCTCGGCGATCTTTCCGTTCTCGCCGCACCGGAAGATGGTCGTGCCGGTCATGGAGACCTTCTTCCCGGAGGCCGGGATCCCCATGAAGTCGCCCGTGTGCGTGCCGCTCCAGGTCCACCGTGTGCAGACGCGGTCGCCCTCGGTGATCTGGTCCTCGATGCTGAAGTCGAAGTCGAAGGCGCCGCGCCACATCTCCATCTCGCGCCGGATCGCGTCGAGTCCCATGGTGTCCTGCTCGTTGGCGGGATCGTGGTCGTGGTAGTTCTCCGCCATCAGCCCGTCGAGCGGCGGCAGCTCACCCGGAGCTCCCATCGTCTCGAAGAGCGTCCGGACGGTCGCCGCGTGGAGCCGCTCGTCGCGCACCACGTCCAGGTCCGTGAAGGTCGGCATCTCGTCGCAGAGCGCCACCATCTCCTGGAAGATCTTGTCGGTCTCGGGCAGGTTCGAGTTCCGCATCGCGTCCTCGTACGACGGGAACTCCACGATCTCTATGAAGTGCGACGAGTCGGACCGGTCCTTGGCGATGATGCCGTGCGTCGCGGTCCGCTTGCCCTTGGTCTGCTCGACCCATGTGTCCATCAGCTGGTTCATCCGGTCGAACTGGCTGGTCCTGCAGTCGATGAGCTGGACGAATGTCATGCTGCCGCCTCCGATCCCTGGGTCCCCCGGGTCCGGCTCTGCCATGCCCATTTTCCCACCGGAAGGGCGCGATGCCCTGCGCTCACGCGGTCCGCCGCCAGATCCTGGCCGGGCGGTGCGCGCGGCCCGCGCGGGCCCAGGCGGCGGGCCGGACGACATCGGCGGGCAGGTCCCCCACCCGCTGGTGCGCCAGGGAGCGCAGGACGACCAGGACGGCGGCGAGCTCCTCGGGCGTCGGTTCGCCGGACACGACGCGGATGCCGTCGGCGCCGATCATGCCGGCTGGTTCCCGTGCTTGCGGTGCGGCAGCGGCGCGCTCTTCGTGCCCAGCATCCGCAGTCCCGAGGCGAGGACGGCCCGCGTGGACTGCGGGGCGATGACGTCGTCGACGAGGCCGCGCTCGGCGGCGTAGTAAGGGTGCATGAGTGCCTCGCGGTACTCGGCCACACGCCGGCCCCGGGCCGCCTCCGGATCGTCGGCCGCGGCGATCTCGCGGCGGAAGATGACGTTCGCGGCGCCCTCCGCGCCCATCACGGCGATCTCGTTGGCGGGCCACGCGTACGACAGGTCCGCGCCGATGGAGCGCGAGTCCATGACGATGTACGCCCCGCCGTACGCCTTGCGCACGATCATCTGGATCCGGGGGACGGTCGCGTTGCAGTACGCGTACAGGAGCTTGGCGCCGTGCCGGATGATGCCGCCGTGCTCCTGGTCCACGCCGGGCAGGAAGCCGGGCACGTCGACCAGCGACACCACCGGGATGTTGAAGGCGTCGCACAGCTGCACGAACCGCGCGGCCTTTTCGCTGGCGTGGATGTCGAGCACCCCGGCCAGCACCATGGGCTGGTTGGCCACGATGCCGACGGGGCGGCCCTCGATGCGGCCGAGCGCGCAGATGACGTTGGCCGCCCAGCGCTCCTGGACCTCCAGGAACTCGCCGTCGTCCACCACCTCCTCGACCACCCGGCGCATGTCGTACGGCTGGGCCGGATCCGCGGGCACGATGTCCAGCAGCTCGGTGCAGGGCCGGTCGGCCGGGTCGTCGCAGGGCGCCTCGGGCGGTGTCTCGGTGCTGTTCTGGGGGAGCAGGGACAGCAGGTAGCGGACCTCTTCGAGGCAGGTCCGCTCGTCGTCGTGGGCGAAGTGCGCGACACCCGACGTCTCGGCGTGCACGTCCGCGCCGCCGAGCCCGTTCTGGGTGACCCGCTCGCCGGTGACGGCCTGGATGACGTCGGGGCCGGTGATGAACATCTGGGACGTCTCGCGGACCATGAAGACGAAGTCGGTCAGGGCGGGCGAGTAGGCGGCGCCGCCCGCGCACGGGCCGAGCATCACGCTGATCTGCGGAATGACCCCGCTGGCCCTCGTGTTGCGCTGGAAGATGCCGCCGTAGCCCGCGAGCGCGGTGACGCCCTCCTGGATGCGGGCGCCCGCGCCGTCGTTGAGGGACACCAGGGGGGCGCCCGCGGCGAGGGCCAGGTCCATGATCTTGTGGATCTTCTGGGCGTGGGCCTCGCCCAGCGCGCCGCCGAAGATCCGGAAGTCGTGCGCGTACACGAAGACCGTACGGCCGTGGACCGTGCCCCAGCCGCCGATCACGCCGTCCGTGTGCGGACGTTTGTCCTCCATGCCGAAGCCGGTCGCCCGGTGCCGGCGCAGTGGCTCCAGTTCGCTGAACGTGTCCGGATCCAGCAGGAGTTCTATGCGCTCCCGGGCCGTCAGCTTGCCCTTGGCGTGCTGCCGGCCGGTGGCGGCGGCGTCACCCGCGGCCACGCCCGCGCGCAGTCCCTCCAGTTCGGCGGTACGGGCCCGCAATGACGGCGGGGCGGGCGGGGCCGCGAACTCCTCTTCCAGTTCCGCCAGTTGACTGCTGCTCAGGGTCTGCACCGACATGGCCGGTCTCCTTTCGGTACGGGTCTTCGGTGGTGCCGGGTCACAGGCGCAGGCCGCGGTAGCGGCGGGGCCAGATGCCGTGACTGCCGGGGGCCAGCACGCCCGCCGGGTCGAGCGCGTCCTTGACCCGTTCGCCGAGCCGCCGGAGCGCGTGCCCGTGGAAGGCGTACGTCTCCGCGACCTGGTCCATCAGGGCCGGATGCGCGTGCCGTACGCCGAGCCCGGCCGCCGCCGCGTCCCCCACCAGGCGTTCGCACAGGGCCAGGGTGCGGGCCCGGTCGTCCGGGTCGCGGATGTCGAACGCGACCGGCACGTGGTGGTGCAGCACCCGCCGGCCCACCACGAACGAGCCCAGGTAGTCCTTGCCGGCCGCTCGCACGAGCTCCCGCACCCGCGTGTACTGCGCCAGCGCGTCCGCGCCGGTGCCCGGCAGCACGGGCGTGACGGAGAGGTGCCCGCCGCGCTCCAGCCAGCCGTCGGCCGCGTCGCCCCACAGGCCGGGTGTGTCCCGGCCGTCGTCCGGGTCGCCGAGCCGGCAGCGCGCCCCGGCGATCGGCGCCAGGGCCGTGCGCACGGCGTCCCACTGGGCGCGCACGACGGGACGGCTGCCCGCCACGGCGCCGTACGCGTTCCAGCGGCCGAGTCGCAGGTCGGCCATGACGGGGGCGTGGTCGCCGTCGGGCACCGGGCCCGGAGCGCCGGGGAGGGCCTCGCGGCACCGGCCCGCGGCCGCCGCGTCCAGGAGCAGGCTGCGCACGGTGGGCGACTCGGGGAGCGTCCCGTCGGCGCGCAGCGTCCGCAGGGCGTCGACGAGCGGGCCGAGGTCCTCCGCACGCGGAACGGAGACGGTGAAGGTGCGGCGGTGCGGGGGCGTAGTGCGGAGCCGGACGCCGAGTTTGGTGACGACCCCCAGGTTCGACGGCGCGAACATCATGTCGAAGGAGGGGCCGAAGCCGTAGGGCCACAGATGGGCGCAGCGCGAGGCGCGCAGGCCGCCCATCCCGGTGCGCACCAGGTCGCCGTCCGGCAGCACGACCTCCATCCCGCACCACAGCGCGGGCTCGTCCTCGTAGGGCGTGAGGCCGCCGGTGGCCAGGGCGTGGCCGACGACGCTGTCCCAGCCCAGGCCCACGGGATCGACCCGGTACGGCAGCCCGCGCGCGGAGAGGTGGGCGGCGAGGTCGACGAAGGTGACGCCGGGTTCGACGACGGCGTACCCGAAGGTCTCGTCGACCTCCAGCACCCGGTTCATCCGGCTGAGGTCGAGGACGACGGCGCCGGGCAGCCGGGGTGCCGCGCCGCCGAGCCCGGTGTTGCGGCCGGGCAGGGCGGGGGCGAGCGGCACCCCGAAGGTCCTGGCGACGTCCAGTACGCGCCGTACGTCGTCGACCGAGCCGGCCAGCAGCGCAGCGCTGGGGACGAAGTGTCCGGGGCCGAGCACCGGTTGCGGGTCGTCGTAGCCGAGGAGGGCGATGTCCTCCTCGGTCAGGACCCGGGAGTCGCCGAGCACCGCGCGGAACGCGGCGAGCGCCTCGGCGAACTCCCGGGGGCCGACGCCGTGCGGGAGCCGGGGACGGCCGCTCACGGATGTCACGGCCGTCCTTCCGGGGCCCGTGCGGCCTCCTCCGTGAGCCGCACAGGGGAGCGCTGCGAGGGAGTGAACGCCTGGATGTCGATGCGTTCCCAGACGCCCGAGACGGCGAACGGGTCGGTGAGGACGTACTCCTCCACCTGCTTCCGGTTCGCGGCCTCGACCATGATCAGGCTGCCGACCGCGGTGGTGCCGTCGGCGTCGACCAGGGGCCCGTAGAGGACCGGCCGTACCGGTGTGGCGTGCAGCCGGGCCGAGTGCGCGGGCCGCTGGGCGGCCCGCAGTTCGGCGGTGCCCGGCGCGTCGAGGCAGTGGATCGCCCACAGCATCTGTCTCTCCTCGGGTCGTGGGGGCAGGGGTTGCAGGGGCAGGGATCGTCGGGACAGGGATCGTCGGGACGGGAGTGCGGGGAGACGAGCGGTGGCGTGCGGCGGGCGTCAGGCCGCCCGGTCGCCGCTCATCGCCGGCGCGGCCTGGTCGCGCAGCCGGGTCAGCTCCGCGACCACGGCCTGGCGGGCCGCGATCTTCTCCTGCTTGACGCTGAACTGCTCGGGGATCACCCGGTACTCGGCGTCGATCACGCTGGCGAGCGTGTCCCCGTGGTGGATCGAGATCCGGCACTTGAAGACCGGTCCCACCGGGGTGCGGGTCAGCTCCAGCAGCTCGTACTGCAGCGTCGCGGCGAGCGGGAAGACGAAGCTGTGGAACGTGGAGCCGACCGAGCCGATGACGAACCGGGTGCGGTCCGGTCCGGTGACGTAGAACTGCTCGGTGACCACGGTCCAGAACTGCCGGGCGGCCTCCAGGAGCGTGATGGCCGGGATGTGCTGGCCGGTGAGGTGGTCCTCCAGGACCTCGACGCGCTGGTCGAGCACCAGGTCGGCGGCGAAACGGTGCTCGCCGGTCTGGCCGACCGGCCCGATCAGTACGTTCTTGGCGTCGTGCTTGTGGGTGAGCCGCTGCTGGGCCCGCTCGGGAATCCCGGGCTTGGCGACCGTGACCGCCGGCCCGAGCCGGTCGGTCAGGGCGCGTATCTCCGCCAGCTGCTCGTCGCTCAGGCCCTGTCCGATGCCGACCGCCAGGCCTTCCGGCACGTCGCCGGAGCGCAGCCGGGCCAGCAGGGCGGAGACGGGGACGGTGCCGCGGTTGACGAGGAAGTCCTCGAAGCGGTCGCCGACCGCGATGACGGCGTCGGGCGACGCGGACTGTGCCGTGGGTCGTGACATGGTCGGTCCTCCGGTAGTGGTGGTGGACGGGACGGACTCAGACGGAGGCCGCGGCCAGGTTCGCCAGCGTCTCGACGTAGGCGTCGGCCAGCGCGCCCACCGTCCGCACGTCGGAGATCACGTAGTCCTCCTCGAACGGGTCGACGCCGAACTCCGTCTCCAGCTGGATGATCAGCCGGGCCAGGAGCAGCGAGTTGAGCCCTATCCGGGCCAGGGGCTCGTCCCCGGTGAGCAGGCGCACGGGCTTGTCGGCCTCCTTCAGCAGGGCGTTGATCTGCTCGTGGACGGTCGAGGTGATGTCGGTCGTGGTCAGCATGTGATTCCTCCGTCGACGACGATGGTCTGCCCCGTGATGAACGAGGCGTCGGGTGAGATGAGGTAGAGGACGGCGTCGGCGATCTCGTGGATGTCGCCGAGCCGGCCGAGCGGCGTGCGCCGCTGGATGCGTTCCCGGTTCTGCTCCGTGACGTCGGACGTCATGTCGCTGTCGAAGAAGCCGGGGACGATCGAGTTGACCCGGATGCCGAAGGCGCCGAGCTCCCGGGCGAGGCTCCGGCTGAATCCGTCGAGCCCCGCCTTGGCGGCGGAGTAGACGGCGACACCGCGGTAGCCGCGGATGGCGTTGATGGACGAGACGTTGAGGATCTGGCCGCCGCCCTGCCGCGTCATCGAGCGGGCGCAGGCGTGCGCGAGCGTGATCGGGGCGAGCAGGTTGGCGGCGATCAGCGTCGAGGTCTGCTTCGCGGACGTGGTCAGGAACAGCTCCTGGTGCAGCACTCCCGCGTTGTTGATCAGCAGGTCCACGCGGCCGAAGCGGCGCCGCACCGTCCGTACGAACTCGCGCAGCGAGTCGGGGTCGGTGAGGTCGGCGGCCTCCCACAGGAAGCGGTCCTCCGCGGCGACCTGGAGCTCCTTGACGAACTCGTTGGCCGACCTGCTGAACGTCGCCACCCGCCAGCCGTCCGTGAGCAGCCGCTCGACGAGGAGCCGGCCGAGTCCCTTGCTGCCGCCGCTGATCACGGCGACGCGGTCGCCGGCGTCGGCCGAGGCTCCCGTCCCGGCGGCCCGCTCGCGGGCGCTCACGCCACGCTCCGGATCTTCTTGTAGCGGTCGGAGTGCAGGGGCGCGGCGGCGATCTCGACCAGGGCCGGCACCTTGTACGGCTCCAGGCGCTGCGCGCAGAACTCCCGCACCCTGCGCGTGACGTCACGCCGGTCCTCGTCCTCGACCAACTGCACGGTGGCCTTGACGACCATGCCGGTCACCGGGCTGGGCCGGCCGCTGACGGTGGCCTCGGCGATGTTGTCCAGCTGGAGCAGGACGCTCTCGACCTCGCTCGGGTAGACCTTCTCGCCGCCCACGTTGATGATCTCCGAGTTGCGGCCCAGGATCCGCACCCAGTCGCCGTCGACCTCGACGACGTCCTGTGTGTTGAAGTAGCCCTCCTCGTCGAAGGGGGCCGGGGCGTTGAGGTAGCCCAGCATCGCCATCTCCGAGCGGATCCACAGGACGTTGTCGATGATCTTGTGGTCGAACCCGGAGTCGCCGAGCTTCACCCACAGCGTGTCGTCACCCCGGGAGCGGGTGGGCAGGATGCCCAGCTCGGACAGGCCGTACGTCTGCTTCAGCCGGACCCTCGGGAGCGCCCGGGCCAGACGCTGCAGCGTCTGCAGGGGCATCGGCTCGGTGCCGTAGGTGACGAGCCGGAGGGAGTCGGTGGCGTGCCGCTCGTGGGCTCCAGAGATCAGCACCATGTTCAGGAAGGTCGGCGTGGTGGGCAGGATCTCCACCCGGTGCTCGTCGACCGCCCGGAACACGGAGTCCGGCGTGCGCTCGGCCACCGTGATCACGGTGCCGCCCTGGCTCAGCGTGTGCAGCAGGGTGTTGACGCCGCCGATGTGGTCCAGGCTGAGGAAGGAGAGGATGCGACCCGGCCGGGTCGGCGCGCCGTAGCGGCCGAGCACCTTCTCGAAGTCCAGCACCGACGCCTTGCTGCGGCCCGTCGTACCGGAGCTGAACAGGACCAGACCCGGATGCCCGGTGGCGCGCAGTTCCCCGTACAGCTCGTGCGTCGCCTCGCGTCCGGTGCGCTCGGCCCGGTGAGCACCGCCGTTCGCGTCGACCTCGATCACCACCTCCACCTGCGCGACGTCCAGGAACTCCGCGCGCTTGGCGGCCGGGATCGCACTGAGCGGAACGACGACCGCGCCGCGCTCGATCAGCGCGAGCAGGCCGGCGCAGGCCTCCGGGGAGTAGGCGCCCTCGAGCGTGACGACCTCGCCCGCGGCCACCTGGTGGCGGTCCAGGAAGCCGCGCCAGTCGTCGACGAGGCGCAGCAGCTCGTCGTAGCCGTGGGAACGGCCCTCGAAGACGACGGCCTCGGTGTCGCCAAAGGTTTTCAGCCGGTCCAGAAAAGGATGGGACATCGATTTCTCCCGTTATTCGTCCGCATTGCTCTACGGCGTTTTCAGGTCGCGTTGTTCGGGTCGCGTCGTTCGGGTCGCGAATTCCCTTGTCCTCTTTCGATGAGAAAACTCTAGGGCGGTGTTGTTCCGGGTTTCAATCTGCCTTTTCCGGGACCTCGTACGGAGTGGCCGAACCGACGTGGCCGTCCGGTCAGAATTCCTGGGCATGCCCGAACGGCTATGTGCTCGAACGGCTATGTAGCGGAAGGGGCATCGGGCACGGCACCATCGGGACAGCGATTTGCTGCCACGACCTTGTCCTGGGATGGCAGTGGCCCGCCGTGTCCGGCGGGCCCCGGTGCGCCTTTTCGCGGCGCCTTTCATCCCAGGAGAAGAAGTGATTCAGCAGATACTTCCGCCTGCCGTCGCCGTCGCCGACACCACGGCAGATCTGCTCGACTCCCCGGTGTTCCCGGAGGAGGAGCCGTATCTGGCGGACTCCGTGGAGCACCGCCGGCGTGAATTCGTGACCACCCGGCGGTGCGCCCGTACGGCGATGACCGCGCTCGGAGTGCCGCCGGCCGCGGTCGGCTCGGGTCCCAAAGGGGAGCCGGAATGGCCTGCCGGGGTGACGGGCAGCATGACGCACTGCGACGGCTACCGGGCGGCAGCCCTGTCGCACAGCCGTGAGTTCCACTCCATCGGGATCGACGCCGAGCGCCACGAGCCGCTCCCGGACGAGCTCGTCACGTACATCACCGGTCCGGACGAGCGGGCCCACCTGCGCGAACTGGAGCGCGGCCACCCCGCGGTGCACTGGGCGACCGTGTTGTTCAGCGCGAAGGAGACGGTCTACAAGGCCTGGTACCCGCTGGCCCGGCGCTGGCTCGGTTTCCGTGACGCCCGGCTCACCTTCGACCCTGACGCCGGAACGTACACGGCGCGCCTGCTGGTACCCGGGCCGGTGGTGGACGGAGTCCGTGTCGCCTGGTTCACCGGCCACTGGGCGGTGCGTGACGGGCTCGTCCTCACCGCGATCGCGGTGCGGCGCGCCCGCTGAGGGAACGGCGGCCGGCCACGACGGCGCCGCGGGGGCCGCCGGCACGTCGTGGCTCTTCCGGTGGAGCGCTCAGCGCCGGTCGGCCGCGGTCAGCAGCCGCGCGGGCGAGGCGTCCGGGGACGGCAGGTGCCCGGGGGTCGCGGGCAGGACGGGCCAGTCGAGGCGCTGGGCGTGCTCCAGCAGCACCCGGTCGCCGCCGACGACCACCGGGTTGCCCACCGCACCGAGCATGTCCAGGTCACTGGAGTGATCGCCGTAGCAGCTGCAGTCCGCGGCGGTCAGGCCGAGCTCCGCGACGGTCTCGCGCACGGCGTCGGCCTTGACCGAGCCGATCATCGGCCGTGCGACCTCGCCGGTCAGCCGGCCGCCGGCGTCCACCAGAGGTTCGGAGCACAGGATGCGGTGCGCGCCGAGATCCTCGGCGAGCGGTTCCAGACAGCCCCGGAACGACCCGGAGACGAGGACCACCAGATGGCCCGCCTTGCGGTGCCGGGTGGCCGCGGCCCAGGCCGGGACGACGACGGCGTCGGATCCTCGGCGGTACTCCCGCCACCATTCCCGTCCGGCCTCCAGCAGGGCTTCGTACGGTACGCCGGCGAAGCGCCGGTAGTAGGCCCGGTTGATCTCCGAGCGGTGCACGCCGGAGGCCGCTGCCCGGTGCACGCCGGCCATGACGGTGTCGTAGCCGCTGCCGTCGTCGCCCTGCCGGGCCATCCAGAAGCGCAGGAAGTGGAACATGCTTTTCGTGTTGACCAGGGTCTCGTCGACATCGAAGAAGGCGGCGGGAGCGATGGGGGCGTTCATGGAGAGGGTCACCAGCCGTTCGTGAGGGATGAGGCAACCGCCTGGCCGGTGGCCGACGGGACGGGGCGGACGTCGCCGCCCGGAGAGGAGTGGTGGGCGGGGCGGCCGGCGGGGTGAGCCGCCACCGGGGCGCACAGGCCCTCGCGCAGCGCGCGGACCGTCGCCAGCGTGCGGTTCGGGCAGTTGAGCTTGGCGAGGATGCTGGCGACGAGGCGCTTCACGCCGTGCTCGGAGATGTGCAGCCGACGGGCGATCTGCTTGTTGCTGAGGCCCTCGACGAGGTGCCCGAGCGCCTCGCGCTCCCGCGGTGTCAGCCGGGGCGGCGCGGGGGCGGCGGCCTGCCGGTCGCCGAGTCCGCGCCCCGCGAGCTGGAGCAGGGCGCGGGTGAGCGCGGCCGGTATGTGCACCTCGCCCTCGCCCATCGCGACGAGCACCTGCTGCAGGGTCTCGACCTGGAGACCCTCCGAGCAGAGCAGCGACGCACCGGACAGGGACGCCACCCGGTTCAGGTCCACGGAGTCCAGGTCGGGCAGGAGCAGCAGGACGCGTACGCCGTAGGCGGCCACGCGGTGCAGTACGGAGTCGGGGTCCAGGTCCGTGCCCCCGGGGGCCACGATCAGCAGGTCGGTCGCCGGGGCGCGCACGGCGTCCACGGCGGACGTGAGGTCGGCGAAGGGATGGCAGTCGGCGACCTCGCGGAGGGACCTCAGCATGCCTTCGAGTCCGTAGCGCTGCAGGTCGTCGCGGATGGAGAGAACGATGTTCAAGGACGGGGTGGCGACTGCGTCGAGAGCAGCGCGGTGCGGTGGCATGGTGGCCTTACCTCCATGGGTCCTCTGGGTCCTCGGCGGTGCCCCCGTGGGCCTTCCATGCCGCAGACGCTAGAGCCGCCGGGGCCCGTGCAGGGGGCCACTGCCTCCAAGACGGGGGGCGGGCGGACCGAAAGTGGCAATCGGATGCCTCGGTCGCCGGATCCCCTGGCCACGGACCGGGCCGGATGAGCCCCCTGACCGGGGGTGGGGCTGCGGGGGGCTGCGGCGCGGCGGCGCCGACGCGGAGCTCCGAGCGCGGCCGGGCGCGGCAAGCGGGGGAAACCGGCCCTGGAGCAGGGGCGGGCGCGCAAACCCGGGCGGGGCCGGGCCGTCGGGCGAAACCGTGCCGGGAACGACGGACGTGGCCGGAACCGCTCCCCGGCCTGCGGCCTGCGGCCTGCGGCCTGCGGCGGGCGTCCGGCGGCGGTGAGCAGCCGGGTCGTGCGGGTGCGCTGCGCCGGCGGTCGCGGGTCGGGTCCGGTGGGTGGGTCGGGGCCGTGCCGGTACATCCGCCCGCATCCGAACGGATCCCAGCGGGGTTTCCAGGTGGGCGTGGGTACTGATCCGTCCGGCCTGCGGGCATTCGATGTACCGGCACGGCCCCTCCCGCCGGATCCCGACTGCGGTGCGTCGTGGTGGCCGTTCGGCCTTTCCCGCCGGATCCCGACCGCGGTGCGTCGTGGTGGCCGTTCGGCCATTCCCGCCGGATCCCGGCCACGGGTGCGTGGTGGTCAGGGGTGGCGGGGCTTCTCGGCCGGGTCGCCGGTGCGGGGGTCCGGCCCCTGGCCCCGGCCCCGGCTCCCGCTTTCCTGTCCTCGGGTCTCGGGTCTCGGGCCTCGCGCCCCGGGCCTTGGCCTCGGACCTGGACCCCGGAGCCTCGGAACCCCGGGCCCGGGGCCCCTCCTCTCAGGCCTCGGCCCGTGCCGCGACAGCCCGCCTCGCGAACTCCACCACGTGCTCGCGCAGATCCGTCCCGGGCGCGGCCGGGTCCAGGATCAACCGCGCCATCTGCGGCACCGCGTGCGGCCACACGGCCAGGCCGATCAGGGTCAGCAGCACGGGAGCGACCTCGGCGGACGCCTCCTCGCCCAGGGCCTGGGAGAACCCCAGGGTCCCCGCGAGCGCGGCGATCTTGTCCTCGTAGTGACCGCGCCGGCTGTCCTCGCCCGGCAGCACCTCGTTGCTGTAGTGGAGGCCCTCCCACAGCAGGAGCCGCACGAGCACGGGGTTGTCGCGGTGGAAGTCGTAGACCCGCCCGACGTACTCGGCCGGATCGTCCCCGCTGTGGAGCGGCACGGCCTCGGCGACCTCGTCGAGGGCGCGACCCACGACCGCGTCGAAGAGCTTCTGCTTGTTGCCGAAGTAGCCGTAGATGCGCTCCTTGTTGACTCCCGCGCTCGCGGCGATGCGGTCGACGCGCGCGCCGGCAATCCCGTGAGCTGCGAATTCTTCCGTCGCGGCGGCGAGCAGCCGCTCTTTGGTGAGGCCCGGATCCCGTGTCATGACTCCAGGCTAGGGCGCACGCCCCCGATTGCCAACCAACTGGATGGTTGACATCCAACTGGTTGGTTGATTTAGTTCTGGTGTCGCCGGGACAGCGCACCGCGGTCCCGGCCCCAGGACTCAGCAACACCCCGCGCCGTCCGGCTGCACGGCCGGCGGAGCGGCCCAGTGACCCAGATCTTCAGCAGCGCAGACGCCGACCGGATTGGAATACGCCATGACCACCGTCGCTCCCGGCACCACCGAGGCCATCGCCGCCACCACGACGACTGCCGCCCCCGGGCCCTCGGCGCGGGTCCAGGCCGCGCCCCCGGCGGCGCTGCCCTCCATCCACACCCGGTTCCTGTTCACCTGGCTGTCGGTCTTCTCGGCCCTGACCGTCGCGCAGCTCCTGATCGGCCCCTACGTCATGGGTCTCCCGGTGCTGCTGCGCAACCTGATCGTCACCGGAGTGGTCGTCCCGGCCGTGGTCTACGCCCTGGTCCCCACGCTCCTGAAGGCGCGTGCCGCGGTGCTCGGCCGCCGCTCGTGACGTCCGCGCGCATGCCCGGGCATGCGCGCGGACCCACCGAGAAGCCATCCCCCCGACAGGCCCGGCAGTCCCCCGCTGCCGGGCCTGTTTTCGTCGGCCATCCAGTTGCTTTTTCAAGTGAATTCCGAAGGGGTTCTTTTACGCCACTTTCTGCCGAACCTCTGCCGGTTGGCTTACTCTGCACCCGGATCAGACGCTGACGGGGGTGGCTCTGGGCCACGGGGGAGGAGGGCGTTTTGAGCGAATTAACGGGCAGCCGAAGCGGTGGCAGCGCCGACCGTATCGGCGCCGGAAGTGTTTCCGTGCACCACTTCAGGTCCTACGAGGACGCGGCCGTCGCCGCCTATGCGGCGCGCTTGCGCGCCATCAGCAGCCCGCTCGTCGGCGAGCCCCGGGCATGGCAGCAATGCGAGCTGCAGGCACGTCGAATTTTCGCCGATTGTGCCGAGAGCCTCGCGCTCGGACGGACCACGGTCACCGACAGCCAGATCGCCGAGGTGGTCGACCTGGGCGCGATCCGCGTCCAGCAGAGCATCCACCTCACCCACTCGGTGCGCGCCGGTGTCATCCTCTTCGACACGGTGCTCGAATACCTGCTCAAGAGCATCGAGGACATGGGCGAGAAGGATTCCGGGCGCGTCAGCGGGTACACCGTCGCCGTCCGCGCCCTGCAGCAGGGCATCGGCCGCCGCCTCGAGGTCGGCTCGATCGCGTACGACTCCTTCATGCTCGGCCGGGTCCGTGAGGTGCACGAACAGGGCCACCGCAAACTGGCCCGCGAGATACACGACCAGGTCGGCAACTCGCTGAGCCTGGCCATGCGCCAACTGGAGCTGTACGAGGTCGAGCTGGGCCGGCAGGGCGGCGACATGCCCCCGACCGTGCAGGCCGCCCAGGCGGCCATCCTGGAGACGCTCGCGCGGACCAGGGAACTCGTCACCGAACTGCGCCGCCCGTCCGTCTCCGGCTGCCTGGAGGAGGCGATCAACCAGTTCGTGGCCTCGATGGGCGACTCGGTGGCCCCGGTCCGGGTGTGGGTGCGCGGCCTGGACGAATGGATTCCGCAGTCGGTGTCCGAGGAGCTGTTCATCATGGTCCGCGAATGCCTGCGCAACGCCTTCCGGCACGCGGAGGCGGGCAACATCGTGGTCCACATCGACATCGCGCCGCACGAGATCCAGACCGAGATCATCGACGACGGCCTCGGCTTCGACACCGCGAAGACCCGTGCGGGCGGCCGCGCCAACGGTCTGACCGGGCTGCAGGAGCGGGCCGACCTCGTCGCCGGCACCCTCCACATCGATTCGGCGCGCGGTCGCGGGACCCACGTCACCATCTGGATACCCATCAAGGAAGGCCACGGCGTCCGGTGAACGAGCACGACGAGCCCGGGGCGGGCGGCGAACACGGCGGTACCGTCCGCATCCTCGTGGCGGACGACCACACCCTGCTGCGCGAGGCCCTGTGCGATCTGCTGCGCACCGAGCCCGGATTCCAGGTGGTGGCCCAGGCGGGCAACGGCGAGGACGCAGTCCGGCTCGCCGCCGAACACCGTCCCGATGTCGTCCTGCTCGACATCGAGATGCCCCGCAACGACCCGCCGATGACCGTTCGCAGGCTCCTGGAGCGGGACCCCGGCCTGCGCATCATCGTGCTCAGCATGTACGACGGCCAGCAGCTGGTGCAGGAGCTGCTGCGGCTCGGGGTCAGCGGATACCTGCACAAGAGCGCCGGCCGCGAGACGCTGGTCTCCGCCGTACGCGACGGCGACGGCGGCAGCGGGCGCACGGTCACGGTCTCCGTCTCGCCCGCGAGCCTGCGCGCCGAACCGGCCACGCCCGAGGGCACCCTCTCCGAACGCGAGGTCGAGGTCCTCGGCCTGGTCGCACAAGCCATGAGCAACCGTCAGATCGCCGTGCGGCTCGGGATCGCCGAGGGCACCATCAAGCGCCACATGCGCAACATCTTCGCCAAGCTCGACGCCGTCTCCCGCATCGACGCCGTCAACAAGGCGGTCGAACGCCGGCTGATCCCCGCTCCGGGCCGCGTCCCCGCCGAACCCCGCTTCGGAGCCGGTTCGCGCCGCGGGTCCTGAGGGCGGCCCGGCGGCCCGGCACGTCCGTGTCCCCCGGGGAGCCCGGGGGACACGTGCGCACCAGGCCGCGGGGCGGGCGGGCCGGAACGGCGAGGACCTACGGCGTCGGCCAGACGAGCCTCGCGAAGATCGCCAGATGCACCAGGTACTGCGTCACCATGAAGGCGCGGTACGGAGCGCGCGCCCTGGCCTCGTCCCCCCGGGTCGTACGGCACAGGACCGCCACCGCGACCGCGCCGCAGAGCAGCACGGCGGCCGCCGGTCCCAGCAGCGCGGGACGGTGCGCGGCCACGGTCGCGAACCCCCCGGCCACCACGAGCGCCCCGGCGGCCGCGACGAGCCGCGCCGTCCCGTCGCCCCAGGCGGTGACCGAGCTGCGCCGCCCGGCCGCCGCGTCACCGGCCACGTGCGAGAAGTCCTTGGTGACCGCGCCCACCGCGGCCATCCACAGCGACATCGTGCACGCGACGGCGAGGTCCGGCCCGGTGGGCAGCGTCGAGCCGGCGGCCGTCCACCCCGCGGCGTAGGTCAGCAGCCCCATCAGGAGCACCGAACCGGAGGCTCCCGCGGCGGTCCGCTTCAACTGGAGCGGGGCCGCGGAGTAGGCGTATCCGAGCAGCAGGAACAGCAGGTCGTACGTGATGAGCAAGGGGCTGCCGGTCGACAGCATCACGATCACGGAGCCGGCCGCGCAGAGCCAGGTCCACACCGCCGCGGTCCCGGGCGGCAGTTCCCCCCGCGCGATGGGGCGGCCCGTCTTGTTGACCAGGTCCTCGTGCACGTCGCACACCCCGTTGATCCCGTACGTGAACAGCGTCGCGAGTGTCCAGCCGATTCCCGTCACGAACACGGACGCCCCGAGACCGGAGAACCGTCCGCCGGCCGCGAGGACCGCGCCGGCCAGGAAACGCATCAGGAAGATGAGCTGGACGCCGGGGCGTGCCTCCTCGACGAAGAGACGGAGGCCGAGGTTCTTTCGTGGAGCGTCCGAGGCACCGGTGAGGTGCGTGCGGCCGGTGCCGCCCGTCCCGCGGGCCGGGTGCCGGGCGGTGTCGAAGGCACCGGGAGGAGCGATCTCCGTGCCGGTCCGGGTGAGCTGAGCGCTGAGTCGTGCGGTGTGTACCCCCATGGCCGAGGACGCTAATGAACGCCGGACCGGGCACACATCCCCCATCGGCGGTCCTTCCGGTACTCCCTTTGGGGAAGGAGGAGTATCGGAAGGACCGCCGACGGGGGTGCCGGTCACCGGCTGGTTCACTGCTCCTGCTGCGCCCCGGTCACCGAGGGGAGATTGACCAGGAGCGCGGCCAGCAGACCGATGATCAGGCCGGTGAAGTGGACCTGCTGCGCGGCGCCGATGTAGATCCAGTAACCGAACCACATGCCGCCCGACAGGAAGAGCAGGAAGAGGCCGACGAACGCGCCCAGCGCCAGGTTGGTGTGCCGCGTGGTGGTGATGTCGGCCTGGAGGCCGCGTGCCCGGCGCACCTGCAGCGCCGCGGCCCGGGCGAGCAGGGCGACCGTGAGGATCTCGTAGACGATGACGCCGATCAGGGTGGGTGCCGCCATCGAGTCCGGCAGCGCCCGCCACTGCAGGCCGTTGCCGCGCACCGGATCGTGGACCAGGTCGGTCATGGTCAGCATGCGGCTGATCAGCGCCCGGTTGGTGCCGAAGTCGTTCAGGTTGTTCAGGGTCACCAGGCCGAGCCACAGGGTGAGCCCGCTGAGCAGGAAGGCGTTGAACGCGGCGAGGCGCGAGCGCACCGCGAGGTCGGAACGGCCCGCGGACGTGGTGGACGCGCCGCTGTGGGCCGTCCGGGCGGCAGTGAGCGCCATGGGAGTCTCCTCGGTGATCGGGACGGAGCGTGGGGAGCCGTGAAATCCCGGGCGCCTCACCAGCGGGCCGCCCGGTGCTTCCGACCCCTTCAGCCTGTCGCTCCCCGCCCGGCCCCGACAGATCCCTCTTCGACCTGCCCGTCCGGCCTCACCGCCCGGCCCCGCACGCGGCGAAGTCCGCTGCCGGAGGGCCTCCCACGCGGCGAAGTCCGTTACCGGAGGGCCTCCCACGCGGCCTACCGGGGCCCGTACTTCCGCCCGGTCCTCGACGAGATCCCGCCCAGCAGCGCGTTCGGCGTCACCTTCACCACGCCCATCAGCACCTTGTAGCGCGGGTCGGGGACGGACAGGGTCTTCCCGCGCGCCAGGTCGGCGAGCGCCGCCGCGACCAGCTTGTCGGCGTCCAGCCACATCCAGTTCGGGATGTTGTCCGTGCCCATGCCGGCCCGCTCGTGGAACTCGGTGCGCACGAAGCCGGGGGCCAGCGCCATCAGCCGTACCCCGCTGCCCGCGAGATCCTTCGCCGCGCCCTGCGTGAACTGCACGACCCACGCCTTCGACGCCCCGTACGTGCCCCGCGGCACGAACGCGGCCACCGACGCCACGTTGACGACGCCGCCCCGGCCGCGCTCCCGCATCGCCTCGGTCGCCGCCGACGTCAGCCGGAGCACCGCCTCGCAGTGCACCTTGAGCATCTTCAGCTCGTCCGCCATCGACACGTCCAGATAGCGGCCCTTGTTGCCGAAGCCGGCGTTGTTGACCAGCAGGTCGACCGGGTTCTTGCGGTCGGACAGACGGGCGGCGACCTCCTCGATGCCCTCGTCCGTCGCCAGGTCCGCCGTGAGCACCTCCGCCTCGACGCCGTGCCGGTCGTGCAGCTCGGTCGCCTGCTCCCGCAGCCGCTTCGTGTCCCGCGCCACCAGCACGAGGTCGTGCCCGTCCGCCGCCAGCCGCCGCGCGAAGGCGGCACCGATCCCCGCGGTCGATCCCGTAATCAGAGCCGTTGTCATGGCGCAAGGTTAGTGACCGGCCGCGCCCCCCGGCCCCCGGTGCCGGACACCTCCGTCCGCCCTATCCGCCGTACTTCGCCGCGTACTCCCGCGCCGCCGCCAGCGCCTCCGGGTGCAGTGCCCCGCCCGCCGCCAACAATCGCGGCAGCAGCTTCCGTTCGATCGTCGAGGCGCGGAACTGGAGGGCGACGGTGACGTCGTGGCCGGGCCGGTGCACGATCTCGACCGGGTCCCCGGCACGGATCTCGCCGGGCTCGATCACCCGCAGGTACGCGCCCGGCGCCCCCCGCCGCGTGAACCGCTTCACCCAGCGCTCCTCGCCGAGGTGCTCCTGGAAGGTGCGGCACGGGATGCGCCCGCAGGTGACCTCCAGGACGAGGCCGGAGCCCACGCGCCAGCGTTCACCGATCAGCGCGCCGGACACGTCGAGCCCCAGCGTCGTGAGGTTCTCGCCGAACACGCCGTTCGGCAGCGTCCGGCCGAGCTCGCGCTCCCAGTCGTCGAGGTCCTCGCGCGCGACCGCGTACACCGCCTGGTCGTCACCGCCGTGGTGCCGCAGGTCGCAGACCGCGTCCCCGGCGAGCCCGCTTCCGCCGGTCCCCTTGGGCCCCGGCGCCGTCACCCGGACCGGCCCGTCGACCGGCCGCTTGTCGATGCCGGTCAGACCCTCCGGCTGGTCCGTGTACTCGACGGCCCGCGCCCGGCCCAGGTTCAGTGACAGAAGCCTCATGGGACCAAGTTAGGCGATAGGGGCCAAAGCGTCGACGCGATATCGGGCGCCGTACCCAAGAAACGCTTATGCTCGGAAGGTGATCGAGGCTCGTCATCTCCGCGTCCTGCGCGCCGTCGCCACCACCGGGTCCTTCTCGGCGGCGGGACGCGAACTGGGCTGCACCCAGCCCGCCGTGAGCCAGCAGATGAAGGCCCTGGAGTCGTCCGTGGGCACCCCGCTGCTCGTCAGGACGGGGCGCGAGATGCGTCTGACCCAGGCGGGCGAGGCCCTGGTCAAGCACGCGGCGAGCATCCTGTCCGGCCTCACCGCGGCGGAGGAGGAGGTCGCCGCGATCGCCGGTCTGCGCGCGGGCCGCGTCCGCCTGGTCTCCTTCCCCAGCGGCAGCTCCACCCTCGTGCCCACGGCCCTCGCCTCGCTGCGCGCCGCCCACCCCGGCACGCGTGTCTCCCTGGAGGAGGCCGAGCCGCCCGAGTCCGTCGAGAAGCTCCGGGACGGCGACTGCGACATCGCGCTCACCTTCCGCTACGAGAGCGCTCCGGGCGTCGAGGAGTGGGACGACCTGGTCGTACGGCCCCTGCTGATGGACCGTCTGGTCGGCCTGGTGCCCGAGGGGCACCCGCTCGCGCGCGCGGAGTCCGTCGCGATCGGCGAGTTCGCGGGCGAGTCGTGGATCGCGGGCTGCCCGCGCTGCCGGGGCCAGCTCGTCGAGGTCTGCCGCGGCGCCGGTTTCGAGCCCCGCATCGACTTCGCCACCGACGACTATCCGGCGGTGGTCGGGCTCGTGGGCGCGGGGCTCGGCGTCGCCGTCCTGCCGGAGCTGGCGATCGAGTCCGTACGTCCGAAGGGGGCACGGACCGTGACGGTGGAGCCCGCGGTGCGCCGCGAGATCGTCGCCCTCACCCTCCCGGATCTCGCCGGGGTGCCGGCGGTGGCCGCGACGCTGGACCGGCTGGCACGGGCGGCGGCCCGCTAGCGCTCTGCCCGCGAGGGAGCCGGGCCGACAGGCGTATCTCTACGTACTTTCAGGACAGAAACGTTCCTTCAGCTGTTCGAGGCGGGAGTGTTTCCGGGGGCCGCCGCCGAGACCAGTCGGTTGCGTGCCCGTCCCATGAGCTCTTCGCGCTCGTCCTCGGTCAGTCCGCCCCACACGCCGTACGGTTCGCGCACCGCCAGCGCGTGTGCCGCGCACTCCGCACGGACCGGGCATCTCATGCAGACCTCTTTGGCCGAGTTCTCACGAGCGCTCCGTGCCGCACCACGCTCGCCCTCCGGGTGGAAGAAGAGCGAGCTGTCGACCCCTCGGCAGGCCGCGAGGAGCTGCCAGTCCCAGAGGTCCGCGTTCGGACCGGGAAGGCGGGAGAAATCTGCCATTGCGTGTCCCCTTGTTGCCGTTCTGGGCTGCTCTGTGCCCACCGACCGTACATCTACGATCTAAGGAGATGAAAATATGACTCATTGCGAATCTAGCCTCAGACACCGGCAAATGGGAAGAAAACAGGCTAAATGGGGCACGGCTTGTGATGAAACGTTGAGGGTCGGCGCGCATGTCTGCACCGTGTCCGTGCCCTCACGTACAGTGCCGATGACGGCCGACTGCCCCGTAACTCTTTCGAGTGACCATCGTTGAGATGGCTGAGGCGGTTGAAGGAACAAGCGCTCGGGTAGGCGGTCATATCCGCCTGCGAGTGTCGACCGCACAGGTGACGATTCGTAACAGCCTGGAGGCTCAAGGTGACGCGCATCAGCTGCGGAGGACGGTCATGACATCCGTCCTCGTCTGCGACGACTCCCCGCTTGCCCGAGAGGCGCTCCGCCGCGCGGTCGCGACCGTGCCCGGTGTCGAGCGCGTGACGACGGCGGCCAACGGCGAGGAAGTCCTCCGCCGCTGGGGGGCCGACCGTTCGGATTTGATTCTGATGGACGTACGTATGCCCGGTCTGGGCGGCGTGGAGACGGTCAGGCGGCTGCTGTCCGCCGACCCCGGTGCGCGCATCATCATGCTCACCGTGGCCGAGGACCTGGACGGGGTGGCGCTCGCCGTCGCCGCCGGGGCCCGCGGTTATCTGCACAAGGACGCCTCGCGGGCGGAGCTGCGCGCCACCGTGACGCAGGCGCTCGCCGACCCGACCTGGCGGCTCGCCCCGCGCAGACTGCGTTCGGCGGAGATGGGCGCCGCGCCCACGCTCACCGCGCGCGAGATCCAGGTCCTCGAAGGAATGAGCCACGGCCGCTCGAACGCGGAGATCGGCCGTGAGCTGTTCCTCTCCGAGGACACGGTCAAGACCCACGCCCGGCGGCTCTTCAAGAAGCTCGGCGCCTCGGACCGGGCGCACGCGGTCGCGCTCGGATTCCGGTGGGGCCTGGTCCGCTAGGGCGTGTTTCGAAAGGAGCGCCGTCCGCCCGGAGGGCGGGGCTCGCGGCGTCCGGTGCCGGGGGTACCTCCCACGCCTTTCGGGCCGTGGGGGCGCATCGCGAGGCGGAGGGTCGCCCGCGTACCGGGCGTAATCGGGTGATCCCGACACCGCGGCGAGGCGTCGTGCCGGGCGTCGCGAGCCAGGCGGGACTTTCGAAACACGCCCTGGGCGAGCCGCCTCGCGGGTATGACGGTGGGAGCACCCGTCCGCCGGACGGCGGACGGGGCCGGGCCCTCGGGGAGGGCCTCTTCGGTGTCCGATCCCCGTTTCCCGGCGGATGCCGCATCCTTGAGGTGTGGAGTTCCTTGGGGACGAGTCGGTCGAGCGGAAGGGGAGGGCGCAGGAGATGAGTTCCGGCGCACCTGCTCATAACGCTTCGGTGCACAACTACGGACGCGGTGCCACGGACAGGACGACGCCGAGGCACCATGGACCGATGCGTGAAGACGAGACGACGGGGATCGGTGCGCTCGTCCTTCGCGCGGTCGACGGCGACGGGCAGGCCACGCACGACCTGCTCGCCCACGTACATCCGCTCGCGCTGCGTTACTGCCGCGCCCGTCTGTCCCGGCTGCCGGGGGACGCGCGGCACTTCGTCGAGGACCTCGCGCAGGAGGTCTGTGTCGCGGTGCTCCTCGCGCTGCCGCGCTACAAGGACACCGGGCGCCCCTTCGAGGCGTTTGTCTTCGCGATCGCCGCGCACAAGGTCGCCGACCTCCAGCGTGCCGCCATGCGTCACCCGGGGTCCACGGCCGTCCCGTCCGACGAGATGCCGGAGCGGCCCGACGACTCTCTCGGACCCGAGGAACGCGCGCTGCTCAGCAGCGACGCCGAGTGGGCCAAGAAACTCCTGGCCAACCTCCCCGAGAACCAGCGCGAGCTGCTCCTGCTGCGGATCGCGGTGGGCCTCACGGCCGAGGAGACGGGCCAGATGCTGGGAATGTCGCCGGGTGCCGTCCGGGTGGCCCAGCACCGGGCGCTGAGCCGGCTGCGGGCCCTGGCGGAACAGTAGGAGTCCGGAGGGATCCGGGTCCGGTCGCGGTGACGTGGCCGGGGCGGACCGGCCGGAGCGGGGCGGTCCGGTCGCTCCGACGTCGGTCGCGCCCGGATGGAATGACATGTTCCGGTGTTTTCGGTCACGCCCGTCAGGGGGTGCCGCACCGGGCGAGGGGACGCCGGAGTTCTTCCCCTCCGCAAATTGCAGGCAAAAGGTGGCGGCCCCGACGGCGCCGGACCGGCCCGTGGTGACGGGGTGCGCCGCCCCTCGTCACACCGGCGGGCGCCGGTGGACGAGGGCCCGCCGGGGCGGCCCGGCCGGGCTCGGGACCCTCCTCCGGGCGCGGGTCTGAACGGGAACGACCGTGATCCCGTACGAACATACGAAGCCGAAGCCCACCCTCAACCGTGGAATGAGAGAGCCATGCTTCCCGTTAGCATGGACATCCGCACCGATCAAGGCCATTTGGGGAAGGTGTCATGACTGCCAACGTCGACGGAGTGCCCGCCAAATTCGCGACACTCGGGCTGACCTACGACGACGTGCTGCTGCTGCCGGGCGCGTCGGACATGGCGCCCGACCAGATCGACACCGCCTCGTACATCTCGAAGAACGTCCGGGTCAACATCCCGCTGCTCTCCGCCGCCATGGACAAGGTCACCGAATCGCGCATGGCGATCGCGATGGCCCGTCAGGGCGGCGTCGGTGTCCTGCACCGCAACCTGTCCATCGAGGACCAGGCCAACCAGGTCGACCTGGTGAAGCGCTCCGAGTCCGGCATGGTGACCGACCCGATCACCGTGCGCCCGGACGCCACGCTCGTCGAGGCCGACGCGATCTGCGCCAAGTTCCGCATCTCCGGTGTGCCGGTCACCGACGGCGGAGGCAAGCTGCTCGGCATCGTCACCAACCGCGACATGGCCTTCGAGACCGACCGCTCGCAGCAGGTGCGCGACGTCATGACGCCGATGCCGCTGGTCACGGGCAAGGTCGGCATCTCCGGCCACGACGCGATGCAGCTCCTGCGCCGTCACAAGATCGAGAAGCTTCCGCTGGTCGACGACGCGGGCGTCCTCAAGGGCCTCATCACCGTCAAGGACTTCGTCAAGGCCGAGAAGTACCCGAACGCCGCCAAGGACGCCGAGGGGCGTCTGCTGGTCGGCGCGGCCGTCGGTGTCGCGGGCGACGCCTTCGAGCGCGCCCAGGCGCTGATCGAGGCGGGCGTCGACTTCATCGTCGTCGACACCGCGCACGGCCACTCCCGTCTGGTCGGCGACATGGTCGCCAAGATCAAGTCGAACTCCTCGGGCGTGGACGTCATCGGCGGCAACATCGCCACGCGTGACGGCGCGCAGGCGCTGATCGACGCGGGCGTCGACGGCATCAAGGTCGGTGTCGGACCCGGTTCCATCTGCACCACCCGCGTCGTCGCCGGCATCGGCGTCCCGCAGGTCACGGCCATCTACGAAGCGTCGCTCGCCGCGAAGCAGGCCGGTGTCCCGGTCATCGGCGACGGTGGCCTCCAGTACTCCGGCGACATCGCCAAGGCCCTGGTCGCGGGCGCCGACACGGTGATGCTCGGCTCGCTGCTCGCGGGCTGCGAGGAGTCCCCGGGCGAGCTGCTCTTCATCAACGGCAAGCAGTTCAAGTCGTACCGCGGCATGGGCTCCCTGGGCGCCATGCAGTCCCGTGGCGAGCAGCGCTCCTTCTCCAAGGACCGCTACTTCCAGGAGGGCGTCGCCTCCGACGAGAAGCTCGTCCCCGAGGGCATCGAGGGCCAGGTTCCCTACCGCGGCCCGCTCGCCGCGGTCGTCCACCAGCTGGTCGGCGGTCTGCGCCAGTCGATGTTCTACGTCGGCGGCCGCACCGTGCCCGAGCTCCAGGAGCGCGGCCGGTTCGTCCGCATCACCTCGGCGGGCCTCAAGGAGAGCCACCCGCACGACATCCAGATGACGGTCGAGGCGCCGAACTACAGCCGCCTCAAGTAGTCACCCGTACAGCTGAACGGGCTCGCACGCGCGCGTGTGGAGCCCGCCACGAGGGCGGTCCCGGAGGTTCCGGGGCCGCCCTCGTCGTGGGAGTCGGGGATACTGGGAGGCGCAGAAGCGAAGAGGGAAAGGCCACAACGTGACTGAGATCGAGATCGGGCGCGGCAAGCGCGGCCGCCGGGCGTACGCCTTCGACGACATCGCCGTCGTCCCGAGCCGCCGTACGCGGGACCCGAAGGAGGTCTCGATCGCCTGGCAGATCGACGCGTACCGCTTCGAGCTGCCCTTCCTGGCCGCCCCCATGGACTCGGTCGTCTCCCCGGCCACCGCGATCCGTATCGGCGAGCTGGGCGGCCTGGGCGTCCTGAACCTGGAAGGCCTCTGGACGCGGTACGACGACCCGCAGCCGCTGCTCGACGAGGTCGTCGGACTGGACTCGGAGACCGCGACCCGCCGCCTCCAGGAGATCTACGCGGCTCCCATCAAGGAGGAGCTGATCGGGCAGCGCATCAAGGAGGTGCGCGACTCCGGGGTCGTCACCGCCGCCGCCCTCTCCCCGCAGCGCACGGCGCAGTTCTCCAAGGCCGTCGTCGACGCGGGCGTGGACATCTTCGTCATCCGCGGTACGACGGTGTCGGCCGAGCACGTCTCCGGTGCCGCCGAACCGCTGAACCTGAAGCAGTTCATCTACGAACTCGACGTCCCGGTGATCGTCGGTGGCTGCGCCACGTACACCGCGGCCCTGCACCTGATGCGCACCGGCGCCGCCGGTGTCCTGGTCGGTTTCGGCGGCGGCGCCGCGCACACCACGCGCAACGTGCTGGGCATCCAGGTCCCGATGGCCACCGCCGTCGCGGACGTCGCCGCGGCCCGCCGTGACTACATGGACGAGTCCGGCGGCCGGTACGTGCACGTCATCGCCGACGGCGGCGTGGGCTGGTCCGGCGACCTCCCCAAGGCCATCGCCTGCGGTGCCGACTCCGTGATGATGGGCTCCCCGCTCGCGCGCGCCACCGACGCGCCCGGCCGCGGCCACCACTGGGGCATGGAGGCGGTGAACGAGGAGCTGCCGCGCGGCAAGAAGGTCGACCTCGGCACCGTCGGGACCATAGAGGAGATCCTCACCGGTCCGTCGCACATCCCGGACGGCTCGATGAACATCTTCGGTGCCCTCCGCCGCGCCATGGCCACCACCGGCTACAGCGAGCTCAAGGAGTTCCAGCGCGTCGAGGTGACGGTCGCGGACTCGCAGCACAAGCGGTAGTCCTCGCGGTTCCACCGGCGCTCACGCCCGTACGTGAGAAGGGCCCCCACCGAGTCGGTGGGGGCCCTTCTCACGCGTCCGGGTCCGGTCGGCCGTTCATGAGCGAGAACGGCCGGACCGGCATCTCAGTGACCGTGCCCGGCCTTGCGGGCGCTCTGGAACGCCACGTAGGCCGCGACCGCGAAGAAGACGAAGGTCAGCGGGTCGGCCTCGTCCTTCCAAGCCGCCTGGACCACGTCGAAGTGGTCGAAGAAGACCGTGCTGAAGCTGACGCCGATCTCCTTGGCGCCGATCATGGCCTCGCCGATGAGCTGGCCGAGGTAGACCGCGGCGACGGAGACGATCACGCTGACGACCGGGAGCGTCTGGCTGCGGCCGCCGACGCGGCCCGCCGCGATGCCGACGAGGAAGCCGACACCGACGGCGGCGTAGCCGATCTCGTGCTTGGTGAGGCCGATGACCAGGCCGTACAGGATCGCGGAGACCACGCCGGCGCCGATGGAGGCGGCGAGGCCGAGCGGGAAGTTGTCGCGCGCCGGGGCGGCCGGGGCGACGGGCGCGACCGGGAAGCCCGGCTGGGGCGCGCCCTGCGGCGGGACGGGCGGCTGGCCTGCGGGTGCGGCGGGCGTGTTCGCGTACGGGTTGGCGTCGACCGGTGGACCGGACGGCGGCGTCGACTGGCTCATGTGGTTCCCCCCAGGGAAGCGGGCGCACCGAGGGGTGCGCGTGGGACGTCGCCGCACACGTGTCGGCGCCCGGGGCAGGGGCGCATAGGTGTGCGAGAGCTGCCGCAGGTTAGCAGGGGGGAACGACAGTGGGTGAGGTGTTTTCTCCGGCTCAGAGCCGGTGGGCCGCCCCCGTCGGGGTCGCTCCCCGGGTGTCCAGGAGGAGTTGGGCCTTCACGGACAGTCCTTGCAGGTCGTAGGTGCGGTGCTGCTGGAGCAGGATCGTCAGGTCGGCCTCGGCCGCGGCCTCGTAGAGGGAGTCCGCGCGCGGCACGGGCCGGCCGAGGACGCTCCAGGCCGGTACGTAGGGGTCGTGATAGCTGACGGAGGCGCCGAGTTCCATGAGCCGTACGGCGATCTCGTGGGCGGGGGAGCCCTGCTGGTCGGCGATGTCCGCCTTGTAGGTGACGCCGAGGAGGAGCACCCGCGCGGCACGGGCGGACTTGCCGTGCTCGTTGAGCAGCGCGGCGGCGCGCTGGATGACGTACCGGGGCATGTGGTCGTTGACCTGCCGGGCCAGTTCGACCATCCGCAGGGGGCGTCCGGTGGGGCCGCCGAGGTCCTGGGCGATCCCGTGCCCGCCGACTCCCGGGCCGGGCCGGAACGCCTGGAACCCGAACGGCTTGGTCTCCGCGCAGCGGATGACGTCCCACAGGTCGACGCCCAGGTCGTGGCAGAGGACGGCCATCTCGTTGACGAGCGCGATGTTGACGTGCCGGAAATTGGTCTCCAGGACCTGCACGGTCTCCGCCTCGCGGGGGCCGCGCGCGCGTACGACCTTGTCGGTGAGCCGTCCGTAGAAGGCGGCGGCCGACTCGGTGCACGCGGGGGTGAGACCGCCGATGACCTTCGGCGTTCCGGCGGGGGTGAAGTCGCGGTTGCCGGGGTCGACCCGGCTGGGCGAGTAGGCGAGATGGAAATCGCGCCCCGCGCGCAGTCCGGAACCGGTTTCGAGCAGCGGGCGCAGGAAACCCTCCGTGGTGCCGGGGTGCACGGGCGATTCCAGGATCACCGTGGTGTGCGGGCGCAGCCGGGAGGCCAGGATGCGGGCCGCCGACTCGACCTGGCCGAGGTCCAGGGCGCCGTCCGCGCCCCGTGGGGTCGGTGCGCAGATGACGGCGGTGCGTACGCGGCCCAGCTCGGCCGGGTTCGTGGCGGGCCGGAAGCCCCCCGAGAGCATCCGGCGCAGCTCCGCGGGGCTGAGGGAGCCGCCCTCGGGGCCTGTTCTGTAGCCGAGGGTGGGGATGCCGGCGGCGACGGCGGCCTGGGCCAGGGGCAGGCCGAGGTGACCGAGTCCGATGACGGCGAGGTCTGCGGGCATGGAGTGGGCCGTCCTTCCCAATAACCGATGCGGGACAGGTGCGCAAGCCCTGTGGACAGGATGGGCGAGAGCAATGTCAGACTAGGAGTAAATATGACCGATTTATGGGATTGGTTGATCAAGATTCCTCGCGCGTCGCCGAGAGTTGTCCACAGGCTCCGGACGGACGGTGGCCGATGAGGGGAGAGACGGTCAGACTTTGGGGCAGGAGGATGCGAACCGGGCGCCGCCGGACAGGAGCGGCCGGAGCGACCTACAGCGGGAGGCAGCGGTGAGGACAGCGACACTGGGGCCGGCCGAGCGTGCCGAGTCACTGGCGGGAATGGCCGAGCGTGAGCTGGACGTGCTGGTCGTGGGCGCGGGTGTGGTCGGCGCGGGCACCGCGCTGGACGCCGTGACGCGAGGTCTGTCCACCGGCCTGGTCGAGGCGCGTGACTGGGCGTCGGGCACGTCGAGCAGATCCAGCAAGCTGATCCACGGCGGCCTGCGCTATCTGGAGATGCTCGACTTCGCGCTCGTCCGCGAGGCGCTGAAGGAGCGCGGCCTGCTCCTGGAACGGCTCGCGCCGCACCTGGTGAAGCCCGTCCCGTTCCTCTATCCCCTCCAGCACAAGGGCTGGGAGCGGCTGTACGCGGGATCCGGCGTCGCGCTGTACGACGCCATGTCGATGGCCCGCGGCCACGGCCGGGGCCTGCCCACCCACCGCCATCTGAGCCGCCGACACGCCCTGCGCGTCGCACCGGCCTTGAAGAAGGACGCGCTGATCGGCGCCCTGCAGTACTACGACGCCCAGATGGACGACGCCCGTTATGTGGCGACCCTGGTGCGCACGGCCGCCTCGTACGGGGCGAAGGTCGCCAACCGCGCGCGGGTCACCGGGTTCCTGCGCGAGGGCGAGCGGGTGGTCGGGGCCAAGGTGCGCGACATCGAGGGCGGCGCCGAGTACGCGGTCCGCGCCCGGCAGATCGTCAACGCCACGGGCGTGTGGACCGACGACACCCAGGCCATGGTCGGGGAGCGGGGCCAGTTCCACGTCCGCGCGTCCAAGGGCATCCACCTGGTCGTGCCGAAGGACCGGATCAACTCCTCGACGGGGCTGATCCTGCGCACCGAGAAGTCCGTGCTGTTCGTGATCCCGTGGGGCCGCCACTGGATCATCGGCACCACGGACACCGACTGGGACCTCGACAAGGCGCACCCGGCGGCGTCCAGCGCGGACATCGACTACCTCCTGGAGCACGTGAACTCGGTGCTCTCCGTGCCGCTCTCCCGCGACGACGTCGAGGGGGTGTACGCGGGGCTGCGTCCGCTGCTGGCCGGGGAGTCGGACGCCACCAGCAAGCTGTCGCGCGAGCACACCGTGGCGCATCCGGTGCCCGGCCTCGTGGTCGTGGCCGGCGGCAAGTACACGACCTACCGGGTGATGGCCAAGGACGCGGTGGACGAGGCGGTGCACGGCCTCGACCAGCGCGTCGCCGAATGCGTCACCGAGGACATCCCGCTGCTGGGCGCCGAGGGGTACCGCGCGCTGTGGAACGCGCGGGCGCGGATCGCGGCGCGCACCGGCATACACGTGGTGCGGGTGGAGCACCTGCTGAACCGGTACGGGGCGCTCGCCGAGGAGCTCCTCGACCTCATCGCGGCGGACCCCTCCCTCGGTGAGCCCCTGCCGGCCGCCGAGGACTACCTCCGCGCCGAGATCGTCTACGCCGCCTCGCACGAGGGCGCCCGCCACCTGGACGACATCCTGACCCGGCGCACCCGCATCTCCATCGAGACCTTCGACCGGGGCACCCGCAGCGCCCGCGAGGCCGCCGAACTGGTGGCACCGGTGCTCGGTTGGGACAAGGGCCAGATCGAGCGCGAGGTCGAGCACTACGAGAAGCGGGTCGAGGCCGAGCGGGAGTCTCAGCGCCAGCCGGACGACCTGACGGCGGACGCCGCCCGGCTGGGGGCACCGGACATCGTGCAGTTCTGACCGCCGCTTCCCGCCCGTATCACCCGAACGGGTGCGGTGAGCCGGGATCCTGGCCCGGGGCCCGGCCGTTCTACGGGGTGCGGGGACGGAATTCGGCGGCGAGCGGGGCGGGTTCGAGCGCCGGGACCTGTTCGGCGGCCACGCCGAGCGATACGCAATGGGTGTTCGAGCAGGCGTGGCGGCCACGGCTGACGGGGGACGGGTGAGTGCGATGCGCGGGACCTGAGGAGGAGCCACGGGGGCGGCGCCCCGGGCCGTCCGGGTGAAGTCACCGAGGCTGCCGGTGTGGTGGGGCGGCGAGCGCGGCGTGACGCGGCGGCCGTCGTCGCCCGCGCCGCGCCAGACCGGGCGGAGGACCGTCGACGGAGCCGGACAGGGGCGGCCGGTGTTCGTCGGCGGAGTTGGACGGGGGTGGCCGGTGTTCGTCGGCGAGTTGCGGGACGACCGTCGCGATGAACGACTCGGGGACACTCCCGGCGCGGAAATGATTGGAATTAGCCATTCCGTTTCCGGTGTTCGCGACATGTGATCCGGACCCGCCGTCGGCGAGCAGGGCGACGGCGGGGAGTGCCGCCGCGGGGCGCGAGGCGGACGGGCGCGGCCTTCGAGGTCCGGGCGGCGGGTGTCCGTGCGGCGACCGGAGCCCGCCCCGGCAGGCCGTCCCGGACCATGGCGAGCGGCGCCAGGGGCACGGATATGGCCGGAAGTATCCGAGGTGTCCGGGCTGTTGGATCGCGGATCCTTCCTTGTCGCGGACCGTCATGAGGCATGTTTCCGTGCCCGGGCCGTGGCTGGATCCGGACCCCGGACCGGGTGCGGCGGACCCGTCGGGCCCTGGTCGCGGGGCGGCGGGCGGGTGCGGGGCGCGGCCGCGGGCGGTCCGCCGACGGGTTCCGGACGTCCTGCTGGCCGAGTTGTTGCGGTTCCAGGGGCCCCCAGGGCGCTGGGCACTTGTCGGGTGAGGGACAATGGAGGCTCTGTCAGGGCGGGTTGCATGAGGGGACGCATGTCGGAGGCGGAGCGGGCGGGAGAATCCCGTCAGGACAAGAGCGAACGTCTCCTCGCCGGGCGGTACCGGCTGGGGGATGTTCTCGGCCGCGGCGGCATGGGCACGGTGTGGCGCGCCGAGGACGAGACCCTGGGCCGTACGGTCGCCGTGAAGGAGCTGCGGTTCCCGTCGGCCATCGACGAGGAGGAGAAGCGCCGGCTGATCACGCGCACGCTGCGGGAGGCCAAGGCCATCGCGCGGATCCGCAACAACGGCGCCGTGACGGTTTTCGACGTGGTCGACGAGGACAACCGCCCGTGGATCGTGATGGAGCTCATCGAGGGCAAGTCCCTCGCCGAGGCCATCCGCGAGGACGGGGTGCTCACGCCCAGGCGCGCCGCCGAGGTGGGCCTGGCCATCCTCGACGTGCTGCAGGCGGCGCACCGCGAGGGCATCCTGCACCGTGACGTGAAGCCGTCGAACGTGCTGATCTCCGGCGACGACGGCCGGGTCGTGCTGACCGACTTCGGCATCGCCCAGGTGGAGGGCGACCCGTCCATCACCTCGACCGGCATGCTCGTCGGCGCGCCCTCCTACATCTCCCCGGAGCGGGCGCGCGGCCACAAGCCCGGCCCCGCCGCCGACCTGTGGTCGCTGGGCGGTCTGCTGTACGCGTCGGTGGAAGGCGTGCCGCCGTACGACAAGGGCTCCGCGATCGCGACGCTCACCGCGGTGATGACCGAGCCGGTCGAACAGCCCAAGAACGCGGGCCCGCTGGAGAACGTGATCTACGGCCTGCTCGCCAAGGACCCCGAGCAGCGGCTCGACGACGCGGGCGCGCGGGCGATGCTCACCGAGGTGCTGCGCAAGACGGAGCCCGAGGGGAACGCGCCGGAGCCGCCGGACGCGACGAAGGTCGTGGCCATGCCGCCGCTGCCGAAGGACGAGGAGCCCTCGGAGCGGCTGCGCGGAGCCCTGCGTTCGGTGCGCAAGGCCGCGACCGCGGCCGGGGCCGCCACGGCGGCGGCCACCTCGGCGGCCCGCGCCAAGACGGCCGGTGGCCCGGATTCCTCCCGGGCGGAAGGGGCCGCCAGGACGGCCTCCCCGCAGACGGGTCCGAAGTCCGCCGCGGACGCGGGCCAGGGCGGCGCCTCCGCGCCGGCCACCACCGCGAACGCGTCCGTCCCGGGACAGCCGGGCGGCTCCGACGGCAAGCGCGGCGGCTCGGGTTCCGGGTGGCCGACGGCCCCCGAGCGCCCGGCACGCCCGGCGCCGAAGGCCTCGCTGACGGATGTCGTGCCGCTGCGGACGCTGGTGATCATCGTGGTCGTCGTGGCGCTGGCCGTGGTCGGCACCGTGCTGGCCATCACCATCGGTGGCGGGGACGACGACGGCGCCAAGGGCGGCAGCGGCGGCACCAAGGCGACCGCTTCCACCGGAGCGACCTCCGGCAGCGGGAAGAGCGGCGGCGACGACAAGGGCGGCAAGAGCGGGAGCGACTCCGCCCACACCGACAGCGACGGCAAGTCGGGCTCCGACTCCGGTTCGGACGACTCCGCGAACACCTCGTCGGACCCGGACACGGACGCGAGCGCGTCCGACGGTTCGAGCGGTGACGGCAAGGAGTCGGGCTCGGGTTCCACGGCCGTGAAGACGTACAAGAGCAGTCAGGGCTTCACGATCGGGCTGCCGAAGGGGTGGAAGTACCAGTCCCAGGACGCCGCGGGAGCCCGGTTCACCGGCCCCGACGAGCAGAAGCTCCTCGTCGGCTGGACGTCGACGCCCAAGGACGACCCGGTCGCGGACTGGGAGAACCAGGAGCGCTACATGGTGCGCTCCCAGTACAAGAAGATCCACATAGAGAGCGTGAGCTACCGCGGCTGGAACACCGCGGACTGGGAGTTCACCTATGTGGACGGCGGCACGAAGTTCCACTCGATCGACCGGGGTTTCGTGGTGAACGCGCATCAGGGCTACGCGCTGATGTACACCGCCAAGGACTCCGCGTGGGACAGCGCGCTGCGCAAGAGCACGTGGGCCACGCTGACGGGGACGTTCCAGCCGAAGTCGTGACGTACCGCTCGGCGAGGTGACGTTCCGCGACGGACGATGCCCGAGATCTCGCATCCCCGCTCTGCGGGTTGCCTCGGGCACGTATCGTGAGTGGTTGCGGACCGAACGAAGCCACAACGGAACGCACGGCGAACGGAATTGACCAACCGGTCGGCTGGGGGAGCATCGTGGACGACTACGCGGGACGGGTACTCGCCGACCGCTACCGCCTGCCCCTGCCGCCGTCCGACGAGTACGAACTCGCCGAGAGCCGGGCCTTCGACACCTACAGCGGGCAGGAAGTCCTGGTGCGCCAGGTGCCGTTGCCCGAGGTGGTCGAGGCCGAGGTGCTCGACGCGGACGGGCTGCCCGACGGGTTCGTGGCCCGGGACGGCGGGGTGCGACGGGCGTCGGCCCGCACCGGCCGGCGGACCGCCGAACCGGCGGTGCTGCGCGCGATCGACGCGGCGCAGGCGGCCGCGCGGATTCCCGACCACCCCCGGCTCGACCAGGTCTTCGACGTGTTCGCCGAGGGCGGGTCGCTGTGGATCGTCAGCGAGTTGGTGCCCGCGAGACCGCTGGCCGCCCTGCTCGCGGAGAAACCGCTCACCCCCTACCGCGCCGCGGAGGTCGCCGCCGACGTCCTGACCGCGCTGCGGGTCCTGCACGCGCACGGCTGGGTGCACCGGAACATCACCGCGCGCACGGTGCTCGTCTGCGACGACGGCCGTGTCCTGCTCACCGGACTGGCGGCCGGGGCCGCCGAAGAGGCGCTGTGCGGGTACGACCCGGTGCCGGCGCCGGAGGACGACCACACGACCGGTCACGGCTTCGGCCCCCGTGCCGGACAGCCCGGTGGCGGCGGTCCGGCCGGGGCGGGCGCTCCACCGGGCGCCGCCGGAGGCGGGCAGGGCGCCGTGGGCGGCCGGGCTCCCGTCGGCGGCGCGCGCGGTGTCGCCGTGGCGGCCACGAGCGGAGCCGACGCGGAAGCGGCCCGGCGGGCGGCGATCGAGGCCCGCGCGGGGCAGGGAACGCCGGTTCCCGGGACACCGGTCCCCGGGGCACCCGTGGCGGGCAGGGGGCCGCGCGCGCTCGAAGCGGGCGGTCCGGCGGGTCCGGGCCGCCCGACGGGAGCGTCCGGGCCGGACGGCGGACCGGGGACGGGCGGGCGCGCGGAGGACGCCGGGGACGAGATCCGCGCCGCGCGCGCCGGAGCCATCGCCGCCTACCGCGCCGGAGCGCGTGCCGCCGCCCGTGTGCAGGGGGAGCGCCGGGGAGACCCGCTCGCCCTTCCGTCGCCCCGGTCCTCCGCCTCCGGCGAGCAGACCGGCCAGGACGGTCGGCACGCCGACTCCCCGCACGCTCCGGGGCCCCAGGCCTCCACCCCGTCGTCCCGCCTCCCGGGCCAGGACAGCCGGTACGGCGCTTCGTCGCACGCTCCGGGGTACCAGGCCCCCGCCCCGCCGGACCTGCCCGGTCAGGAAGGGCGGCCGCAGTCGCACGGCACACCGCCGGGGCAGATAGCCGACCCGTACGGAGTCGGCGGAACCAGCAGGTACGGAGTCCAGCCGCGCCCCGCCGGAACTTTCGGCGGGGATCAGGGCCAGACGCGTCCGACCCTCCCCTCGGCACCGGGCGGGGTGTCGGCGGGCGGTGACACGGCGTACGGCCGTTCCGCGCTCACGCCCGGGCAGGCCCCCTACGGCACCGGACAGGGCCGCCGTCCCGGCGTCCCGGCCCCCGGCGGCACCCACGTCCCCGTACCGCCCGGCGGATTCACCGACGCCGGGCACATCCGGGCGTCCGGCACCCCGCAGGGACTCGCCCCCGCCCCGCCCCCCTCCGGCCGCCCGGGCGGCGGCTGGGGTGAGCCGGCCGCCGGGGCACCGCCGCGCCGGGGCCCGGCCACCGCGCTCGCGGCCGAGCGGGCCCGGCAGGCGCGGATGGCCGTGGTCGGACCGGTCACCGAGCGCTGGGCGCCGGAGCAGGCCGGACCGGTGCACGAGAACTGGCAGCTGGCGGCCCCGATCGGTCCGGCGACCGACCTGTGGGCGCTCGGCGCGCTGCTCTTCCGCGCCGTGCAGGGACACGCCCCGTACCCGGAGGAGAACACCGCCGAGCTGGTCCAGCTGGTGTGCGCGGAGCCGCCCGCCTTCGCCGAGGAGTGCGGACCGCTGCGGCCCGTCGTCGAGTCGCTGCTGCGCCAGGACCCCACCGAGCGGCTCGACTTCGAGGAACTGCGCGGCTGGCTGCGGTCCCTGGTGCGGTCCGCGCCGGAGCCCGAGGCCGGGACGCACGTCGTGCCGGTGCCGCCCGCCGACCCGAGCCGGCTGCCGATCGTGCGGCGCCGGGGCGAACTCGTCCGCAGGCGTCGCGCCGGGCTGCCCGCCACCAGCCCGCACGCCCGCCACAAGCGGGCCAGACGGGAGAGCGCCCCGCCCCGCAGGCTGGGCCGGAACCTGGTCCTGCTGGTCCTGCTCCTGCTGGCCGCGGCGGTCGCGTACGCGGTCGTCTTCATGCCCAAGGCGGACCGGAGCGGCACCGACGAGGGACGGACCGGCAACGCCGGACAGGCCGGCCCCGTCACGCGGTCCGGCGGCGACCCGACGGAGAGCAGCGCGCCCACCTCCGACCGGACGTCGCCCGATCCCGGCAGGAGTCCCTCGGCGGGGGCCGGTTCGACCTCCTCGCACGCCACCGCCGATTCCGGCGTCGCCCAGGGGTTCACCCTGCGCAAGGACCCGGAGGGATTCCAGGTCGCGGTGGCGAGCGGCTGGACCCGCTCGCCCAGGAACGGCAGCGGCCAGGTCGTCTACTCCCAGGGCGACTTCAAGCTCATCGTCGTGCCCGGCCGGGACGGCACCGCCACGTTCGGCGGCGACCCGATGACCTACCAGCGCGAGAGCGAGAAGGAGTTGCAGCCCTTCCGGGACTCGACCTGGGCCACCTCCAGCGGGATGCGGCGGATCGACGTGGGCGGCAGGGCGATGGCCGAGGGCCAGTTCACCTGGCAGGACTCCGCGGGACACTCGCTCTACGTGCGCAACCTCGCGATCCTGATCGCCGGGCACTACCACGTGGTGCAGGTGCGCGGCCCGGACGCCGAGCGCGACGAGGTGACGCGGCTGTACGAGCAGGCGTCGTCGACGTACCAAGTCACCCGCTGAGCAACCGTCTTGTCGTCACGCGCCGTGTTCGGGCAGGTGGGAGCTGCTGAACACCGAACGGTTCCCTCCCGTACAAGGAAGCGACAACCGTCACAGTGCGGTCTCCGTACGACCCCGCTTGTTCCCTGGGTGGGCACCGCTCTTTAGTCTGACCCTGTCAAGACCATTGCGGGGAAACGTGAATCAGATGCAGGGCCTGCTCCTCGCGGGCCGCTACCGGCTTGTCGAATCCATCGGCAGCGGTGGCATGGGCCGGGTTTGGCGCGCCCATGATGAGGTGCTGCACCGCGCCGTCGCGGTCAAGGAGCTGACCGCCGCGCTGTACGTCGCCGAGAGTGAGCAGAGCGTCCTGCTGGCCCGCACCCGTGCCGAGGCCCGCGCCGCCGCGCGCATCAACCACTCCGCCGTCGTCACCGTGCACGACGTCCTCGAACACGACGGCCGCCCCTGGATCGTGATGGAGCTGGTCGAGGGCGAGTCGCTGGCCGACGCGGTGAAGGAGCGCGGCCGCATCGAGCCGCGCGAGGCCGCGCGCATCGGCCTGTGGGTGCTGCGGGCCCTGCGCGCCGCGCACGCGGCGGGCGTGCTGCACCGCGACATCAAGCCGGGCAACGTCCTGCTCGGCAGCGACGGCCGGGTGCTGCTCACCGACTTCGGCATCGCCCAGATCGACGGCGACACCACCATCACCCGCACCGGAGAGGTCGTCGGCTCGGTCGACTACCTCGCCCCGGAGCGGGTGCGCGGCCACGACCCGGGCCCGGCGTCCGACCTGTGGGCGCTCGGCGCCACGCTGTACACGGCGGTGGAGGGCAGGTCGCCGTTCCGCCGCACCTCGCCCATCGGCACCATGCAGGCCGTCGTCGAGGAGGAGCCCGCCGAACCGGTCAACGCGGGTGAGCTGGGGCCCGTCCTCGCCGCGCTGCTGCGCAAGGATCCGGCCGAGCGGCCCGGTGCGGAACAGGCCGAGCAGATGCTCGCCGAGGTGGCGGAGGGACGGCCGTCGAGCGCGCCCCGGTCGTACCCGCCGACGGTACGGACGGCGTACGACACCATGGAGCCGGGAACCGGCACCGGTACCCGCGCGCAGACGGCCGCCACCACGCCGTACCGGCCGATGACGATCGAGCCCGTCCCCGCGCCCGCGCCGCGGAAACGGCACCGGCTGCGTACGTTCGCCCTGGTCGTCACCCTCGCGGCGGCCATCGGCGGGGGCGTCGCGGTCGTGCTGCAGCAGTTCGGCACGGGCGGCGGCCCCGACGGCTCCCCCTCCGCGTCCTCGACGCGGAGCGGCGGCGCCGAGCCGAGTGACGAGCCGAGCGGCAAGGGGGCGGTTCCCGCCGGTTGGGAGCGGCACGACGACCCGGTGGGCTTCAGCATCTACCTGCCCAAGGGGTGGAAGCGGTCCGTCTCCATCGACAAGGACGGCCTCCGGCAGGTCGACTACTCGCCCGACAAGGGCAAGCACCTCGTACGGGTTGCCGTCGACACCGATCCGGACTTCAGCTCCTCGTACAAGCACATGAGTGACCTGGACGAGAACCTCGCGGGGCGGTTGCGGGACTACCGGCAACTGCTCCTCAAGGAGGAGCTCTTCCGGGACCAGCCGGGTGCCCGCTGGGAGTACACCTGGGACGCCCTGGCCAAGGACCCGCCGCACTACTTCCCCGGGCCCTACCACGCGATCGACGTCGGGTACATGAAGAGTGACGGCACCGAGTACGCCGTCTACGAGTCCTCGCCGGCTGATGAATGGACCACCACCAAGGAGCAGTTCGACCGGATCCTGCGGAGCTTCCAGGAGGGCTGATCCGGGTTCCGGCCGCCCGGAGCGTGCCGCCGGCCGTTCCGGGGCGGCCGCGTGCTTGGCCGGTCGCCGTCACGGAGGGCGTGCGTCCGGTGCGGCATGATGGGACGCATGGGGACCGAGGGGGAGAACGCCCGCGTGATCGCGGACCGTTACCGGCTGGAGGCCAGGATCGGCCGGGGCGGCATGGGCGTCGTCTGGCGCGCCACCGACCAACTCCTCGGCCGCAGGGTCGCGGTGAAGGAACTGGCCCTCGACGACTCGCTCTCGGCCGAGGAGTCCCGGCTCCAGCGCGACCGCACCCTGCGCGAGGCGCGAGCCGTCGCGCAGCTGCACCACCCGCACATCATCGTCGTCCACGACGTCGTCGAGGACGACGAACGGCCCTACATCGTCATGGAGTTGATCGACGGCGGCTCGCTGGCCGAACGGATCTCCGAGAACGGGCCGGTCGACGCGCGCGAGGCCGCCCGCATCGGCATCGACCTGCTCGGCGCGCTGCGCCGCGCGCACGAGGCGGGCGTCCTGCACCGCGACCTCAAGCCCGCCAACGTCCTCGTCGAGGCGGGCACCGACCGCATCGTGCTCACCGACTTCGGGATCGCCCAGGTCGCGGGCGCGACGACGCTCACCGAGACCGGCTCGTTCGTCGGCTCGCCCGAGTACACCGCGCCCGAACGGATGGCCGGGGCGCGGACCGGCCCCGAATCCGACCTCTGGTCGCTCGGCGCGCTGCTGTGCACGGTGCTGAGCGGGGCGTCGCCCTTCCGGCGCGACTCGCTCGGCGGCATCCTGCACGCGGTCGTCGTCGACGAGATCCGCCCGCCGGCCCAGGCCGCGCCGCTCCTGCCCGTCGTACGGGGGCTGCTGGAGCGCGATCCGGAGCGGCGGCTCGACGCGGCGGAGGCGGAGCGGATGCTGCGCGCCTTCCGGGACACCGGCCGCACCCCGCGGCTGCTGGTCCCGTACACGCCGACGCGGCGGGACATCCCCCATGTGTCCCTGCGCAGACCCGCGCCCGAGCCGTCGCCGGGCTCCGCCGCCGTGGCCGACTCCCCGCCCCGGCAGTCCACGCGCAGCCTCCTCGTGGCCGCCGCGCTGGTCGCCGCGATGGCCGGTGCGGGAGTGTCCGCGGCCGCGCTGCTGATGGGCGGCGGCGGGGACGGCAGGCCCGCCCCGTCGAGCGCGCCGGGCACGCCCCGCACCCCGAGCGCCTCCACCTCCTCCACCGCCTCCCCGGCGTCCGGTCCGCGGTCGACCCCGCCCACCGAGGCCGGACCCACCGCCGCGGTGACCGGCCACCGGACGCCGTCCGCCCGTACCGCGCCCTCGGGCTACCGCATCGCCTCCGACGCGAACGGCTTCTCGCTCGCCGTGCCCGACGGCTTCACCCGCGACCCGCAGGGGGAGCGGGTCTTCTACATGTCGTCGGGGGACACCTTCCGCATCGGCATCAAGGTGGCCGATCCCGCGCAGGGCGGTCCGCTGGGCGTGATGCGGCGCGCGGACGCCTCCGGGCCGGCCAGCAACCCCGGCTACCGCGACGGCACGGTCGCCCGGACGGTGCACGACGGACACACCGCCGCCCTCTGGGAGTTCACCTGGAACGGCTTCAGCAAGGCGGAGGGACCCCGGCACACCTACGACCTGTGCTGGGAGGAGGGCGGCCGGATGTACGACGTCTGGGTCTCCGCGCCGGTGGGCCGGGTGACGGAGGCGAAGGAGTACTTCGACGTCGCGGTGGACACGTTCGCGGTCCCGTGACGGAGGGGCCCCGCGCCCGGGAGACGACGGAGACCCGCGGCACGGGCCCTCGTGCCGGGTGACCCGAGCGATACCGGAGAAACGATCCACCGGTGATCGTCGGGCGGACAACGCCCTGATCAGCGCATTTGCTGCCAGTGATCACTGGCAGGGTGTGAGCACTCCGTGAAAGGCCATTACCGACGGGTACCCAAAGGGGGCGAGGGGGCATACCCTGCGGCTCATGACGGACTCGCAGGCCGCGGAGCAGGCCACGGAAAGCACCGGCGCCGACGAGGCGGCCGGTACCGACACGGCGGTCGGCGTGGCCGCCGCGACCGACGCGGACCTGACGTCCGCCACCGCCGCGGACACCGCACCCGCCGCAGCGGGTGTCGACGGGACGCCCGCCACCGCCGACGGGACGCCCGCCGCCGCGGATCCGGCCGGCACCGCGGGTCCGGCCGACGCGGACGAGCCCGCCGCCGAAGCGGCCGCCGCCCCCGTCGCCCTCGGCACCAACCCCCTTGTTCCCGCCCCGGCCGGCGCCCGTACCGCCGCCGACGTGGTCACCCCCGAGCTCGTCGCGCAGCTCACCAGGGGAGTGGCCGGGTCCGGGCGGACCGTCAACCACACGCCGTTCACCGGCGAGAAGCTCGCCGACGTGCCCGAGTCCACCCCGGAGGACGTCGAGAAGGCCTTCGAGCGGGCCCGCGCCGCCCAGGGCGCCTGGGCGGCCACCCCGGTCCGGCGCCGCGCCGCGGTCCTGCTGCGCTTCCACGACCTCGTGCTCGCCCGGCAGGCCGAGGTCCTGGACCTCGTCCAGCTGGAGACCGGCAAGACCCGGCTGCACGCCCACGAGGAGGTCCAGGCCGTCCTGGTCGCCGCGCGGCACTACGGACTCAAGGCCCCCTCCTACCTGCGCCCCAAGCGCCACGCGGGGGCGATGCCCACCCTGACCAAGGTCACCGAACTGCGCCACCCGCGCGGTGTCGTCGGGCAGATCGCGCCCTGGAACTATCCGCTGGAGCTGTCGGTCGGCGACGCGCTGCCGGCCTTCGTCGCGGGCAACGCGGTCGTCATGAAGCCCGACACCGAGACCTGTCTGACCGCCCTGTGGGCGCGTGACCTGCTGATCGAGGCCGGACTGCCCGCCGAGGTCTTCCAGGTCGTCATCGGCGACGGCCCGGTCGTCGGACCCGAGGTCGTCCGGCACGCCGACTACGTCTCCTTCACGGGGTCGACCCGGACCGGCCGTGAGGTCGCCCAGGGCGCGGCCGCCCGCCTGGTCGGCGTCTCCCTCGAACTCGGCGGCAAGAACGCCATGGTGGTCCTGGAGGACGCCGACATCGAGAAGGCGGCCGCCGGTGCCGTCCGCGCCTGCTTCTCCTCCGCCGGGCAGCTCTGCATCTCCATCGAGCGGCTGTACGTCCACGAGTCGATAGCCGACGCCTTCACGGAGCGGTTCGCCGCCAAGACCAGGGCCCTGCGGCTCGGCACCTCCCTCGCGTACGGGGCGGACATGGGCTCGCTGGTCGGGGAGCGGCAGCTGGAGACCGTGACGCGGCACGTCGAGGAAGCCGTCGCCAAGGGGGCCAGGGTCGTCGCCGGCGGTGTCGCCCGGCCCGACATCGGCCCGTACTTCTACGAGCCCACCATCCTCGACGGAGTGGAGGCCCCGATGGCGGTCTGCGCCGAGGAGACGTTCGGGCCCGTCGTGTCCGTCTACCGCTTCACGACCGAGGACGAGGTCGTCGAGCGCGCCAACGCCACCGCGTACGGCCTCAACTCCTCCGTCTGGACGAAGGACGGGCGGCGCGGCCGCGCGCTCGCGGCGCGGCTGCGGACCGGCACGGTCAACGTGAACGAGGGGTACGCGCCCGCGTACGGCAGCGTCCAGTCGCCGATGGGCGGCATGAAGGACTCCGGCCTCGGCCGCCGGCACGGCTCCGAGGGCATCCTCAAGTACACCGAGGCGCAGACCGTCGCCCACCAGAGGCTGCTGCCGATGGCGCCGTCCCTCGGCATGGACGACGAGAAGTACGCGGCGTTCATGAGCCGGAGCCTGAAGGTCATGAAGGCGCTCCGGCTGCGGTAGCCCGCCGTTCCCGAACGGATCCCCCCAACGGTTCTCAACGGTTCTCAGCGGTTCTGAACGGTCTCGACGAGGAGAGCGGCACGTGTCACAGGAGAGCTCTGTCCAGGAACAGCCGGACGAGGAGACGTACGACTACGACGTCGTGGTCGTCGGCTCCGGCTTCGGCGGCTCCGTCACCGCCCTGCGGCTGACGGAGAAGGGGTACCGCGTGGGTGTCCTCGAAGCCGGCCGGCGCTTCACCCGCGACACGCTCCCCAAGAACTCCTGGGACATCAAGAACTACCTCTGGGCCCCGCGGCTCGGCATGTACGGCATCCAGCGCATCCATCTGCTGGGCAACGTGATGGTGCTCGCGGGGGCGGGCGTGGGCGGCGGTTCGCTCAACTACGCCAACACCCTCTACGTGCCGCCGAAGCCGTTCTTCGAGGACCCGCAGTGGAAGGACATCACCGACTGGGAGGAGGAGCTGAAGCCGTACTACGACCAGGCCAAGCGCATGCTGGGCGTGCGGCTCAACCCGACCATGACCCCGTCGGACACGCACCTCAAGGCCGCCGCGGAACGGATGGGCGTCGGCGACACCTTCCACATGGCGCCCGTCGGCGTCTTCTTCGGCGACGGGCGGGACGCGGACGGCTCGTCCGGGGCGAAGCCCGGCGAGGAGGTCGCCGACCCCTACTTCGGGGGCGCCGGACCCTCGCGCAAGGCCTGCACCGAGTGCGGCGAGTGCATGACCGGCTGCCGCCACGGCGCCAAGAACACCCTCAACGAGAACTACCTCCACCTGGCCGAGAAGGCGGGCGCGGTCGTCCACCCCATGACGACCGTCGTGTCCGTCACCGACGACTCGCGCGGCGGCTACGCCGTCCAGACCCTCCCGACGGACGACCGGCGCAAGGGCGAGGGACGGACGTTCACCGCGTGCCGGGTCGTCCTCGCGGCCGGCACCTACGGCACGCAGACGCTGCTGCACCGCATGAAGGCCGGCGGTCAGCTGCCGTACCTGTCGAAGCGTCTGGGCGAGCTGACCCGCACCAACTCCGAGGCGCTGGTGGGCGCGCAGACCGACGACCGCCGCTACCGCAAGGCGCACGGCAAAAAGGCCGACTTCACCCGCGGGGTGGCCATCACGTCCTCGATCCACCCGGACGAGGACACCCACATCGAACCCGTCCGCTACGGCAAGGGCTCCAACGCGATGGGCGGCATGTCCATCCTCCAGGTCCCCTACGCGGAGGGCTCGTCGAGGGTGGCGGGGTGGCTCGCCAACGCGGCCCGGCACCCGCTGCTCGTGCTCCGGTCGCTCTCCAACCGCCGCTGGTCCGAACGCACCATCATCGGGCTGGTGATGCAGTCGCTCGACAACTCCCTGACGACCTATCTCAAGCCCAAGGGCGCGGGCAAGGGGCTGTTGACGGCACGCCAGGGACACGGAGCGCCCAACCCCAAGCAGATCGAGGCCGCCTCACGGGCCGCCTCCGCCCTCGCCGAGGAGATCAACGGCTTCCCGGGCAGCAACGTCGGCGAGCTGATGGGCACCCCGCTCACCGCGCACTTCCTCGGCGGCTGTCCGATCGGTGCCGGCGCCGAGGAGGGCGTCATCGACCCCTACCACCGGCTCTACGGCCACCCGGGCATCTCCGTCGTCGACGGCGCCGCCGTCTCCGCGAACCTCGGCGTCAACCCGTCGCTCACCATCACCGCGCAGGCCGAACGGGCCATGTCGTTCTGGCCCAACAAGGGCGAGGCCGATCCGCGTCCGGCGCCCGGAGCCTCGTACGAGCGTCTGAAGGCGGTGGAGCCGCACAGCCCCGCCGTCCCCGCGGACGCCTTCGGCGCGCTGCGGCTGCCGTTCCTGGGCATGCCGGCGGTACCGCCGAAGCCGTAGCCCGGGACCCGCTTTGTACGGCGAGGTCCCGTACGGCGAAGTCCCGTGCAAGGAAGTCCCGTACGGCGAAGTCCGGTACGACGAAAAGAAGGACCCGCGCCCCCCTCCGAGCGCAGGTCCTTCTCTTCGTACGGGGCCGACGTCCGCGTCAGCCGTGCGGTGCCGCGGTGTTACGCGTTCGCGCCGGACTTGCGGCGACGGACGACGACCAGCGCGCCGGCACCGGCGACGACGGCGATACCGCCGGCGAGGCCGATCATCGGCAGGGCGGAGCTGGAGCCCGTCTCGGCGAGGCTGCCGTCGACCTGCGGGGTGTTGCTCTTGTCGGCGGGCTTGTCCGAGACCGGGACCTTGCCGCCTTCCTGCGGCTTGGTGCCGTCGGTGTCCGTGCCGGCCTTGACGATCTGGAACTTGTAGGCGACCTCGCCGTAGCCGAAGCACTCCGCGTCGGCGTCGCCGTAGATGCTGGCGCCGAGGGAGAAGCCGGCGCCGACCGGGGCGTTGGAGTGCACGTTGATGCGCAGCTGGATGTCGACCTCGTAGCCGGGCTTGAGCTCGTCGGTGTAGCCGACGAAGCCGACCGCGGCCCCGTCCTCGTCGACGTTCTCCCAGACCTTGTCGGCCTCGTTGTACGCCTGGAGCTGGACCTTCTTGCTCTCGAAGAGGTTCTCGCCGGCCTCGTCGGAGGACGCGCCCGCGAAGTAGCCGAGGTCGCTCAGGGTGGAGTCGGAGTTGTTCGCGACGTTCAAGGAGAAGGTGTGCCAGCCGCTGCCCGCCGCGATCTTGCCCGGCAGGCCCGTGATGGAGATGTCGACCTTGGAGTCCGAGCACTCGGAGGGCTCGGGGTCGGGGGACTCCGACGCCGACGCGGACGCGGAGGTGCTCGGCGCGGGCGCCGACTCCGAGGCGGAGCCGCTCGGGGCCGGGGCGGACGCGGAGGCGGAGGCGGAGGTGCTCGGCGCGGGCGCCGACTCCGAGCCGCTCGGCTCGGGGGACGTCTCGGTCGGGCTCGGAGAGGCCGACTCGGTTGCGGACTCGGACACGCTCGCACTCGGGGACGGGCTTTCTTCCGCGAACGCGGCCGGCGCGACCGACAGCAACGCGAGCGGGGCTATGACAGCCGTCGCGGCCGCAGTGGCCATGGCACGGCGAAGCTTCATGAAGACCTCGGATATCCAGTGCGCCGTGAACTCGCGGCGCGATTATGGCTTTTGTGTGCGGCCCCCGTGCGTGAACGCGGTTGTGGCCGTTGGTTCTGCAGGGGAGACCCGCGAAGCCTGGGAATGGTTGTCCCGTACTTCACATAATTCTTATGTGTGCTGGGTCACATGCGGGTGCGGCTTGCGTGCGTACGTTCGAGACGCTTAGAAATGGTCCTCGTGTCTGATCAGCAGCCTGAGGAAACCAACGAGCCGACGGTTCCTGACGATGTGTGGGAACGCTTCGCGCGCGACAGCGAACGCGACATCCGCGCCTCGGCGCCGAAGGAGCCCTCCGCCCGGGCCCGCATGGTGACCGAGCGGCTGCGCCTCCAGGACGAGCGGGAGGCCGAGCAGGCCGCCCGCCGGGGCTTCCGGAAGAAGGAGGCGCGGTCGGCCGCGGGGCCCGAAGGCTGGCGGACGAATCCCGCCCGGAGTGCGGCGGAAGGCCGCGCCGCCCGGCGCCGCAAGCTGTGGGCGTTCCTCGGGGTCCCGCTCGCCGTCGTCGTGGCCGTCGTCGCGATGAAGCCGTCCCTGCTGCCCGGCGGCCTCTTCGACCGTTCGGGCGGGTCCGCGTCGGCCGGCCCCGAACTGCCCGCCGAGACCGCCGCCCCGACCACGCCGCCCTCCGCCCAGGCCTCCCGGAAACCCACCAGGGAGCGGCCGTTCGCCGGATCGCCCGCCGAACGCTGGGCCGACGGCGCCGACGCGATCGTCGTCCCGAAGGCCACCCGGGTCGGTGTCCTGACGGAGGACCAGGTGGCCACCGCGCTGCGGGGGACCAAGGACCTGCTCGTCGGGGCCAACCTCGACCCGGCGACCCTGCGCGGCGAGCGCCCCGCGGCGGCCATCGCCGTCCTCGATCCCAAGCAGCCCCACATGATCGAAAGCGTCGACCGCAAGCTGCGCGCGCCGGACGAGAAGCACGACCCGCTCACCCTGTTCAGCCGCTTCGACCCGCGCGAGGTGCGCCTGGTCGGGAACGTGGTCAAGACGCGCGGCCGGATCACGTTCGCGGCCGGCAAGGACGGGTCCGTCGCCATCCACGCCGACTACACCTTCGTCTACCCGGTCTCCTCGGCGAAGGGGAACGCGGACGAGGTGACGCGCACCATCGTGCGCCGTGTCCTCGACGTCGACTTCCTGAACCCGAGGAAATTCCGGGTCACGCCGGGCAAGGTGACGGTCCGTCGCTACGATCAGGAGATCGGCAACTCCGCCTGCTACGTCCACGACGGTTTCCTGCACCCGCTGTTCGACTCGACCGCACCCACCAGCGCGTCGCCGACCGGCCCGGCCGTCGACCCGTACGACCGCAGCCGTGACCTTCGGGACTCGCCCACAGGGGACTGCGGCGCGCTGTCCCGCACCTGACCGCGTCCGTACCCCGGCGTCCGCGTCCCGGGCACGGTGAAGGGCCCCGCGGGACGCGTGTCCGCGGGGCCCTTCACCGTGCCGGCACCGGCGTCAGGGCGGCGCCGATGCCTCGGAGCGGCGTCGGGGGAAGCACCGCCGGTCGACGGGAGCGGCCGCCGGCTCGTACGCGGCGGCGGCTGAGGGCGCGACCGCGACGACGGCCTGAACGAGTTCCGTCGGACGGCCCCGGGCGTCCCCGGGGCCGACCGTTCTCTTGCAGCGACCGGGCTGCTGTCCCCTGCCGTCCGGTCGCACGGCCTGGAGCGAGGTCCCACGACGCACGGCACGATCCGTGCGTCTCATCGCTCCAGTGAAGCCACGCGTGGTTCTTTCGGGCCCGCCCCTGGCTGACACGGACACCAGAAGAAACGAAGTCCGCGGCCCCCGGGATACGCGCCGTACGGGTGAGGGGGAATGCGTACGTGCGTACGCCGGGTGCGGTCCTCAGACGCGGCCGCGGCACAGTTCGAGCAGCGTCATCGCCAGCGCGGTGCCCGGCTTGCCGAGCGCGTCCCGGTAGTGGCCGAGGACCTCCATCTCCCGGGAGAGGTTCACCCGGCGGCCGCCGGAGGTGATCCGGGCCTCCTGGATCACGGCCGAGACGGCCATGCGTTCCTGCACGAGACCGATGATCCGGTCGTCGAGGGCGTCGATGCGCTCACGGGCGCCGGTGATCACGTCGGCGGCCTCGTCGGTGCGGGCGCCGGTCTTGTCGAGTACGTCGGCCATGGTGGGGCTCCTCTGCGGAAGGGGTGCCCCGGGGCGGCAGGGCCCGGAAACGGCAGGCGCCCCGGGCCTTGTCGGCCCGGGGCGCCTGGGAAGTCGCTTGTCAGTTGCTCAAGCAGCACGACCATGGCAGCCGGTGGGCCGGTTGCCATAGGTAAACAGGAAGGTCGTCTGCGTGAGCATGACGGCAGTATGCACGCCCGCGGCGGCGCCGGCCAAGCCGGTTCGGATCGTGAGACCGGGGGTCCGGAACCCCGCGGGGGCCGGGCCCGCCGCGGCCCCCGGTAGAATCGGCCGTACACACCCTTTTGCTCACCGCCGGAAGGCAGACCGTGCCAGAAGCGTCCCCCGCCGCCCCCGACACCGTCCTGGTCGTCGACTTCGGTGCGCAGTACGCCCAGCTCATCGCCCGTCGCGTCCGTGAGGCCCGGGTCTACAGCGAGATCGTGCCGAGCACCATGCCGGTCCAGGAGATGCTCGCCAAGAACCCCGCCGCGATCATCCTCTCCGGCGGCCCCTCGTCGGTCTACGCGGAGGGCGCCCCGCGCCTGGACCGCGAGATCTTCGAGGCGGGCGTCCCCGTCTTCGGCATGTGCTACGGCTTCCAGCTGATGGCCACGACCCTCGGCGGCACGGTCGACAACACCGGCGCCCGCGAGTACGGCCGCACCCCGCTGCACGTCTCGAAGTCCGGCTCCACCCTGTTCGAGGGCACCCCGGACGAGCAGCCCGTGTGGATGTCGCACGGCGACGCCTGCTCCGCCGCCCCCGAGGGCTTCACCGTCACGGCCTCCACGGACGTCGTCCCGGTCGCCGCCTTCGAGAACGACGAGAAGAAGCTCTACGGCGTCCAGTACCACCCCGAGGTCATGCACTCCACGCACGGCCAGCAGGTCCTGGAGCACTTCCTGTACCGCGGCGCGGGTCTCACCCCGTCCTGGACCACCGGCAACGTCATCGACGAGCAGGTCGCCCTGATCCGCGAGCAGGTCGGCACCAAGCGCGCGATCTGCGGTCTGTCCGGCGGAGTGGACTCGGCGGTCGCCGCGGCCCTCGTGCAGAAGGCCATCGGCTCCCAGCTCACCTGTGTGTACGTCGACCACGGTCTGATGCGCCAGGGCGAGACCGAGCAGGTCGAGAAGGACTTCGTCGCCGCGACCGGCGTGCAGCTGAAGGTCGTGGACGCGGAGGAGCGCTTCCTCACCGCGCTCAAGGGCGTCTCGGACCCCGAGGAGAAGCGGAAGATCATCGGGCGCGAGTTCATCCGCGTCTTCGAGCAGGCCCAGGCGGAGATCATCGCCGAGGCCGCCGAGGGCGAGGACGTCGCGTTCCTGGTCCAGGGCACCCTGTACCCGGACGTCGTCGAGTCCGGCGGCGGCACCGGCACCGCCAACATCAAGTCCCACCACAACGTGGGCGGCCTCCCCGAGGACCTGGAGTTCCAGCTCGTCGAACCGCTGCGCAAGCTGTTCAAGGACGAGGTCCGGATGGTCGGCCAGGAGCTCGGCCTGCCGGAGGAGATCGTCCAGCGCCAGCCGTTCCCCGGCCCCGGCCTCGGCATCCGCATCGTCGGCGAGGTGACCAAGGAGCGTCTGGACCTGCTCCGCTCCGCCGACGCCATCGCCCGCGAGGAGCTGACCGCCGCCGGTCTCGACCGTGAGATCTGGCAGTGCCCGGTGGTCCTGCTCGCGGACGTGCGCAGCGTCGGCGTCCAGGGCGACGGCCGCACCTACGGCCACCCGATCGTGCTCCGTCCGGTGTCCAGCGAGGACGCCATGACGGCCGACTGGTCGCGGCTGCCGTACGAGACGCTGGCGAAGATCTCGACCCGCATCACGAACGAGGTCGCCGACGTCAACCGCGTCGTGCTCGACGTGACGAGCAAGCCCCCGGGCACCATCGAGTGGGAGTAGTCCTCCCGCGGGCGGGAGCGGTGCTCCCGCCTCAGGTCCGCTTGAGCGTGCGCACCGGCGCGCCGGGCTTCCAGACCTGGACGACCAGATACGTGTCGTCCTCCACGTAGGTCCGTGTGACCTCCGTCAGTTCGGTGCGGAAGAGGTGGAACGGCTCCGGCGGTTCCACCTCTTTCACGTACGCGGCCTTGGCGGGGATGCCGTCGCCCACCTCGACGGCCCGCCCGCTGATCCGCACGTCCCCGCCGCCCATGTCCGTACCGGCACCCGGGTTCGCCTGGAGCGCGAAGCGCGGGTCGCGGCGCAGGTCGAGCGCCTTGAGCGAGTCCGGCATCATGCCGAGCCACAGCTCGCCGTCCAGGAAGCGCACCTCGATGCCGGAGGTGCGGGGCGAGCCGTCCTTGCGGAGGGTCGCGAGGACGTGGTGGGTGAAGGCGCCGAAGCGCTGTTCGACGGTGCCGGCGAGGTCCGGTTCGGCCGTGGAGAGGGCTGCCCAGTTCATGGCCCCGAGTCTGGCGCCCATACCCGACATCTCCTGTCGGGTATTGCCCGTGTCCCTCGTCCGTCCTGATTTTTTCTCCCCCCGAACACCCCTGTTCTCCTGCACTGACCCCGGGTAACTTCCGCTCGTACCGAACACGCCAGTGCTGGAGGACATATGCACGGGCCCACTCCGCCTCCGCCCCGCCCCACCGACCGGCTGCGCTTCGCCATGCCGCCGATGCACGAGTCGCTGGACGACGAACGGCGACACCGCAAGGAGCGACTGGCCGGCGCGCTGCGGCTGTTCGGACGGCTCGGCTTCGAGGACGGCGTCTCCGGGCACATCACGGCGCGCGACCCGGAGTACAGCGACTGCTTCTGGGTCAATCCCTTCGGCATGCCGTTCAAGCACGTCACCGTGAGCGATCTGGTCATGGCCAACCAGGACGGCCAGGTGATCGAGGGCCGCTACCACGTGAACCAGGCGGCGTTCACCGTGCACTCCCAGGTCCACGCGGCCCGCCCCGACGTCGTCGCCGTCGCCCACTGCCACTCCGTGCACGGCCGCGCCCTCGCCGCCCTGGGTGATCTGCTCGATCCGATCACCCAGGAGAGCTGTGCGTTCTACGAGGATCACGCACTGTACGACGCGTACACCGGAGTCTCCGTCGACGCCGAGGAGGGGCGCAGGATCGCGTCCGCGCTGGGCAGCCGCAAGGCGCTGGTGCTGCGCAACCACGGGCTGCTGACCGTCGGGAACTCGGTGGACGCGGCGGCCTGGTGGTTCCTGTCCATGGAGCGGTCCAGCCAGGTCCAGCTCACCGCGAAGGCCGCGGGCCGGCCCGTCCTCATCGATCACAAGCAGGCGGTCGCCACGCGCGAACAGCTCGGCGGCGACCTGGTGGCGTGGATCAACTACCAGCCGCTGTGGCAGGACGTCAGCCGCAGCGAACCGGATCTCCTGGGCTAGGGACTGTCCGGCGGGGGCCAGGGCCCCTCGGGTGGGGCAGGGCCTGCCGGGTGTGTCGGGTGGGGGGCAGGCTCTGCCCGGCGAGGGTCAGGGCTTGTCGGGTGGGGTCAGAGCTTGTCCGGCGGAGGTCAAGGTTTGTCCGGGTTCTCGCGGTCGGGGCGAGGCGATGTTCGATCCGCCCGTGCCGGACCGACCTGGGGCGTGAGCACGGCGCTCCGTACGGCACAATTCGCTGTCGTCACAGGAGGACCGTCGCGTGGGGGCGCGGCGGCCGGATGTTCGTGACATTCCACCTTTACGGAGTTTTTCTGGCGCGGGAAGGCGGCAGTGGGCGTGGCTGTGCAGGGGGCGGGACATGGTGCGGGGCACCGTGCCGGGCCGGGGGCCGGGGTCGGCGCCGGACGGAGCGGTGTTCCGGGCGGCGGGCCGGGCGGAGGCGTCGGCGGAAGGGCCGGCGGGGAGCCGGGCGTGCACGAGGGCGGCTGCACGTGCGGGGACTGCCCGCACGGGGCGCGTGCGGGGCACCGGCGGGCCGTCGCCGCGTTCCTCGCCAAACGTGACGCGCTGGCGTCCGGGCAGGGGCTGCCCGCCGGCGTCGCGCACTCCGCCTCCGCGTCCCGGCAGTGGGTGTCCGACGAACTCACCCAGGCCGCGGACGTCGTCGCCGAACGGGGCCGCCTGGAGGGCGAGGCGTGGCTTGGCCGGCTGTGGCGGTACACCGCGTATACCGTCTGGGCCGGCGTCGTCGTCCTCCTGCTCGTGCAGGCGCTCACCGCCATCGGGGCCGGCTGGACGGCGGCGCGGACGGCGGGGCTGCTCGCCGCGGTCGTGTCGGCCGGACTCCTGAGCGGGGCGGCCTGGCTGCACCGGGCGCGGGGCGGGGCCCTCGCGCCGGTCATCGGTGAGGACAACCGGCTCTCCACCTCCCGCGCGGTGGCGGCCGGCTGGGTGCTGCTCACGGTGTACGCGGTGCTCGTGCTGGTGGGGCAGCTGGCGGCGGTCTCGACGCCCGGCCGCCGGGACGAACTCGTCGCCGGGCTCGAACTCGCCGGGGCCGCCGGGGTCGTGACCGTCGTCGCCGTGGTCTGCGGGGTCGCGGTGCTGGTGCGGCGGGTGGTCGGACTGAGGGTGCTGGGACAGCGGCTGCAGAAGGTCCGCGCACACCGGCCGCGCGCCGCCGACCTGCTGACCGACGACGCCGGGCGGGGGAGCTTCGCCGACATCCAGTACGTCGTGATCAGCGGGGTCGCCCTGGTCTTCGCGCTGGTGCGGCTGGCCCGGAAGCCGTCGCAGTTGCCCGATCTTCCGTGGGGACTGGCCCTGCTGGTGCTGGTGTCGGCCGCGACCTATCTCGCCGGGAAGTACGCCGAGGGCGGGCGGCCGGTGATCCTCTCCGTGGTCCGGTCCCGCGAGGCGGGCGATCTGGACGCGCCCATCCGGACCGGGGACGACATCGAGATCCGGGGGGCCGGGTTCGTGCCGCCCGGGGCGGGGACCGCGGACCGGCTGTCGCGGATGGTCGTCCGGATAGGAGCGGTGCACGTGCACGTGCCGCTGGTGCCGGTGTCCGGGGGGTTCGGCAATCCCACGGACGCGGTGCTGACGGTGCCCGTGCCGGTGGATGTGGAGCCGGGGCGGGTGGAGGTGCAGGTGATCACGGCGGCGGGTGTCGAGACGAACCGGTACGAGATCGAGGTCACGGACTGAGGTCGCTCGCCTCTGGCGGTTCGCGGGTGCGGTGCGCCGACCGTCGCGGGTGCGGTGCTGGTGCCGGTGCCGTCGCGGGTTCGGCCGGTGGGTGGGTCGGGGCCGTGCCGGTGCATCAGCCCGTCGCCGTTGGGCGGAGATGTGGCCGTCGGTGGCGACGGGCATCGATGTACCGGCACGGCCCCTTCCGCCGTATCCCGGCTGCGGGTGCAGTTTTCAGCCCCGGCCGGGGAAAGTTCAGCCCCTCCGGCGTTTGAGGAGCGGGGGTCTGGGGCGGAGCCCCCGGGTGCGGGTCGGGTAGGGGCGGAGGGGGCGAAGGAAGTTTGTGCCGGAGGCAGGGAAAGGGTTCCGGGGGGTGAGTAGGGGAACCGATTCGTACGTATGGTCTGGTGAGTGGCCAACGGCACACGGGTGAGAGGTGGCGGAGAGCGATGACTCACGGTATGCGGACGGAGACTCACCCCCAGAACCTGGGGGAGCGAAGGGACTGGCGGGAGACCGCGACCCGCTACTCCCTGCTGCCCCTGCGGATCTTCCTGGGCGTCACCTTCGTCTACGCAGGCCTCGACAAACTCACGGACAGCGCCTTCATGAAGGCCTCCGGCTCGGGCTCGATCGGCGACATGATGCGCGGGGTGCGTGATTCCGCCGCCATACCGGCCCTCGTCGACCTGTCCCTGAAGAGCCCCGTCGGCTTCGGCTACGCCATCGCGTTCGGCGAGCTCGCCGTCGGGATCGGCACCCTGATCGGACTGTGGGCCCGTCTCGCCGCGCTCGGCGGCGCGCTCATCTCGCTCAGCCTGTGGCTGACCGTGAGCTGGGCCTCGGACCCGTACTACTACGGCAACGATCTCCCGTACCTGTTCTGCTGGACCCCCCTCGTGCTGGCCGGGGCGTCCTACTGGTCGCTGGACGCCGTGATCAGGCAACGACGCCGGAGCGCCTACTGAGGCCCCGAGCGGGCGAGGAACAGGTCGCTCAGGTGGTCCATGTCGATGCCGCCGCCGTGCGCGTCCAGAACCCGGGCCGTCTCGGCCAGGATCCGGTCGCGCCTGTCGGCGGGCAGGACACGGAAGCCGGAGAGTGACGCCAGGTACCCCACGTACCGATCGGTGTCGTAGTGCCGGCTCCGGCGGAAACGGGACGCGCGCAGGTCGGTGAAGCGGCCGTCGCGCCAGCACTCGTCCTCCGGCCAGGAGCCGGGTATCGCGCCCCAGTCGCCCGGCACCTCGCCGAACGAGGACGCGGGCTCACCGTGCGGCGTGTTCACCATCCCGTGCCGGCGGTCGACCTCGCTCAGGGCGGCGTGCAGCCCCGCGTCGCGGACACCCTGGAGGTTCCAGAACAGCGCCACCGCGCCGCCGGGGACGAGGGCCTCGTGGACCAGGTCCCAGCGCCGCCCGGGGTCGAGCCAGTGCCAGGACGTGGCGGCCAGGACGAGGCCGAAGCGGCGGCCGTCCGGCCGCCACTCCTCGAAGGGACCGACCCGCACCTCGACCGCCGGCCAGGAAGCGGTGTTGCGGCGCAGGACCTCGGCCATGCGCCGGTCGGGTTCGACGCACACCAGCGCGGTTCCCGACGCGGCGAACGGCACCGTGGCCTTCCCGGTGCCCGCGCCGACCTCCAGCGCCGCGCGGCCGCCCAGGGCCGCGTACGCCAGCACCTCCGTGACCAGCTCGTCCGGATATCCCGGGCGGGTGGCGTCGTACAGCTCGGCCACCTCGCCGAAGACCCGGCCGCGCGACCTGTCGACGTGCTCCCGTGCGGCCATCCGCGCCCTCCCGACCTCCCGGCAAGGGGGAACCCTACCGACAGGCCCTAGGAGTTGGACGGCTTTCGGGCCGTACGGCGTCTGCGGACGGCGTGGTTCACGGACGCCACGGCGCCCGCGAGGCACAGACCGACGACGACGACCGGGATGATCGCGAACCACTCGGTCTCCCACCAGCCGCCCGCGTCTCCGGCGTAGGCGATGCCCCCCGCGGTGAGGAAGAGGCCCACCACGAGCTTTCCGGGCTGGAACTCATGACGCGGCACGGGCCACCTCCGCCTGGCCGACGCCGACCTGGAGGTCGAGGTCCAGGGTGCCCCCGTCCTTGCTCCCCGTCGTCGGCGGCAGGGTCACCTGCTTGTGCTTGCCCGGTTCCACGTCCACGTCCTTCTTGTCGTCACCCGGCAGCTGGATGTCTCCGACACCCACCTCGACGGTCAGCCGCACGGTCACGTCCTGGGGAACGATCACCTTCAGCTGGCCCGCCCCCACCTCGGCGTTCGTCTTCACCGTCTGCCCCCGGGCGAGGTCGACACGGCTGAGGTCGAGGGTGCCCACTCCCGTGCCCAGGTCGTAGCTCGTCCTCACGTCCGCCGCGGTCGCCGGAGCCCAGGTCGTCCGCACCCAGTGCGTGCCGATGTCCTTCGGCAGGGCCGCGGAGGCCGCGAGGAGGCCCGCGGTGATCACCGCCAGGAAGACCGTTCCCGCGCCCGTGCGGCCGCGGAAGGAGCTCACGGCGATGCCCAGGCCGAACACGATGAGCGCGGCGGCCAGTCCGGCCTGGAGGCTGGTGCCGAGCGCCCGGTCGTGCCAGTTCAGGCCGGTGGTGAGGCCGCCCGCGAGGAGGGCGAGCAGGAAGATCCGTCCGCCTATGGGGCGGGGGCCGTGTCGTACGGGTTCCCGTTCCGTCCGCGGGCCGGGGCGGGAGGTGCCGCGGGCGGTGCTCGGCGCGGCGGCCACATCGTGGTCACCGGCCTCCACCGGGCCCCACATGTAACCGGTGCCGCCCACGTGCGAGCCGTCCTTGACGATCGGGTCGCGCCACCAGGAGGGATAGGAGGCAGGGACGGGCGGGGCCTTCGCCTCCGGCGGGGCGTCGGCGGCGGCCTGCGCCGCCAGGGGGTCCGGGTCCGCGGCGCCGCGGTTCTGCGACCAGTAGCCCGCGCCCGCGAGCAGCAGGGACAGGACGACGGCGAACGTCAGCACACCGCCGTTCTTGAGCATGGACAGGAACACTCCGCAGCCGACCAGCGCGAAGAGCACGGCGGTCAGGGCGGGGCCGTCGACACGGCCGGTGAGCAGCTTGCGGACCTCGTTCTCCTCCTCGTCGTCGTACGGGACGAAGAGCCAGGCGAAGCCGTAGAAGATGAGGCCGATCCCGCCGGTCGCGGCGAGCACCGCGAGCACGATCCGGAAGATCACCGGATCCATGTCGCACTGCCGGCCGAGCCCGGCGCACACCCCGCCGAGCATCTTCTGCCGACGGTCGCGCCGGAACCCGCGCGGTGCCCCGGGGGAGGTGTCGGCACCGGCGTCCGCCGGCCGTGCCGCGGCCGCTTCCCCGTGAGCGCGCGGTTCGTCACCCGGAGCGGTGCCGGGGTCCGGCTCCGTCGCCGCGTGCTGCTGATCTGTCATGCGTCCATGGTGACGGGCGGGGCGGCGCGGCGGCAGTCGGGATGACCCTGGCCGAACCCTGATATCCGCCCGGAGTCGGGGGGAGGGGGCGGCTCGAACGCCGATGCGTGAAGATCAGGGGAGTATCCGGGGCCGACCCTGATGCTCCCGTACGCCGGGCGTGTGAACATCGATGCCATGCCGGAAGCCGTAGCCATGCCCACCGACGACCCGCGGCCCCCGCGCAAGCTCTACCGAAGCAGCGACGGACGCTGGCTCGGGGGCGTGGCGCGCGGGCTCGCCGGGCACCTCGGGCTGCCCGTGGTCTGGGTGCGGCTGGTGTTCGTCGGACTGTTCATGGCGGACGGGCTGGGCGCGCTGCTGTACGCCGCGTTCTGGTTCTTCGTGCCGCTCGGGGTCGGCGGTGTCGGATCCGGCCGTACGCCCGCGTTCACCACCGAGACCTCGCCCGACGGCCGCCGCAGACTCGTGGCCCGCAAGCCGGACAAGGGCCAGATCGTCGCCCTGCTCCTCATGGTCGTCGTGGCCATGGTCTTCGTCGGCAACGTGAACCTCGGCGGCGGCACGAGGGTCTATCTGTGGCCGATGGTCCTCGTCGGCGCGGGCGTCGCCCTGGTCTGGCGCCAGGCGGACAACGCGCGGCGGGCCCGCTGGGCGGAGGTCGGCCGCCGGCGCCGCACGCTCTCGCTGCTGCGGTCCGCGGCGGGCGTGCTGCTCGTCACCGCCGGTGTCTCCGGGATCTTCGTCCTGCAGGGCTCCGCGGCCCACCTCGGCTCGGTGCTCCAGGCGGCGCTCGCGGTCCTCGTCGGCATCGCGCTGCTCGCGGGCCCCTATCTGATCCGGATGACCCAGGACCTCTCCGAGGAGCGCCTGATGCGCATCCGCGCACAGGAGCGGGCCGAAGTCGCCGCCCACGTCCACGACTCGGTGCTGCACACCCTGACCCTGATCCAGCGCAACGCGGAGAACGCGAACGAGGTGCGGCGCCTCGCCCGCGCCCAGGAACGCGATCTGCGGGCCTGGCTCTACAAGCCGGACGGCAGCGGCAAGGACGAGGACGAGGAGCCCGACACCGTCGCCGAGGCGGTCCGCGGTCATGCCGCCGAGGTCGAGGACAAGCACGGCGTTCCCATCGAGGTCGTCGTCGTGGGCGACTGCCCGCTCGACGACCGCCTGACCGCGCAGATGCAGGCGGCGAGGGAAGCGATGGTGAACGCGGCCAAGTACGGTGGCGAGGGCGGCGCCGTGCAGGTCTACGCCGAGGTCGAGGGCAGGACGGTCTTCGTGTCCGTCCGTGACCGCGGCCCCGGCTTCGACCTCGACGCGATACCCGCCGACCGCATGGGCGTCAGAGAATCGATCATCGGCCGCATGGAGCGCAACGGCGGCACGGCGCGGCTGCGCGCGGTGCCCGACGGCGGCACGGAGGTCGAACTGGAGATGGAGAGGGCGGAGAAAACGTCATGAGCGACACGAACGAGCCTGTGGAGTCCGGCGGTTCGGCCGGGGAGGCCCCCGCGGCCGGGGGTGGGCGCCGGGTGCGCGTGGTGCTCGTCGACGACCACCGCATGTTCCGTACGGGCGTCCAGGCCGAGATCGGCGAGACCGGGCGGACCGGCGTCGAAGTGGTCGGCGAGGCCGCGGACGTCGACCAGGCGGTCACGGTCATCACGGCCACCCGCCCCGAGGTCGTCCTCCTCGACGTGCACCTCCCCGGCGGCGGCGGTGTCGAAGTACTGCGCCGCTGCGCTCCGTTGATGGCCGACGCCGAGCAGCCGGTCCGTTTCCTCGCGCTGTCCGTGTCGGACGCCGCGGAGGACGTGATCGGCGTGATCCGCGGCGGCGCCCGGGGGTACGTCACCAAGACGATCACCGGCACGGACCTCGTGGACTCGATCTTCCGCGTCCAGGACGGCGACGCGGTCTTCTCCCCCCGCCTCGCCGGTTTCGTCCTCGACGCCTTCGCCTCCACCGACGCCCCGCCCGTCGACGAGGACATGGACCGCCTCACCCAGCGCGAACGCGAGGTTCTGCGCCTCATCGCCCGGGGGTACGCGTACAAGGAGATCGCCAAGCAACTGTTCATCTCCGTCAAGACGGTCGAGTCGCACGTCTCGGCGGTCCTGCGCAAGCTCCAGCTCTCGAACCGCCACGAGCTGACCCGCTGGGCGACGGCACGACGACTGGTCTGACCCCGGGCCTCAGGCGACCCGGGCGGCCCCCACGAGGGGCATCTCGGTGATCGGGGCCACCCGTACGGGCGCCGACGGGTTCGGGGCGTGGATCATCTGGCCGTTGCCGATGTAGAGGCCCACGTGTGTGACGCCCGGGTAGAAGAACACCAGGTCGCCGGGCTGGAGTTCGGAGAGGGAGACCCGCTGCCCGGTGTTGATCTGGGAGTAGGTCGTGCGGGGCAGGGAGACGCCCGCGGAGCGGTACGCGGCCTGGACGAGACCGGAACAGTCGAAGGCGTCGGGGCCGGTGGCGCCCCAGACGTAGGGGCTGCCGAGCTTCGAGCGGGCGTAGGCGATGGCGGCCGCCGCCCGGGAGTCGGGCGCCGCGACGCCGGATCCGGTCCCGGCGGCACCGGACGACGAGACCGGTGCGGGGTCGCGGGCCGCGTCGCGCGAGACGTGCTGCCGGTCGTTCGCGCCGCCCCGCTCCACGTACTGCGTGCGCTGCTCCGGAGTGAGGCGGTCGAGCAGCCGGCGTGCCGCGGTGAGCTTCTCGTTGACCGTCTTCTTCTGCCGCTTCAGCTCGGTCTGCCGCGCCTTGAGCGTCGACAGTTCGGTGTGGGCCTCCTCGCGCAACTGCTCCAGCTCGCGGAGCTGTTCGCGTACTCCGGCGATCTCCGCCGACTGCCGGGTGCCGACCCGCTCGGCGAACGCGGCCCCCTCCAGGTACCGGTCGGGGCGGTCGGAGAGCGCGAGTTGCACCACGGGGTCGAGTCCGCCGCTGCGGTACTGCGCCGCCGCCATCGAACCCAGCGCGTCCCGGGCCGAGTTGAGCCGGTCCTCCCGGCGGGCCGCCTCGTCGCGGAGCTTGCTCAGGTTCGCCTCCGCCTGGCCGGCCTTCTCCTTGGCGCCGTTGTACTTCTCGGTGGCCGCCTCCGCCTCCTGGTACAGCTTGTCGACCCGGGCCTTCACCTGGGCCGGGGACAGCTGGGGGTCGGCGTGCCCGACCCCGTCGAAGCCGGTGGCCGTGGCCGCGCCCGCGAGGGCGATGGTGATTGCCGTGCGGGCCGTGTTTCCGCCGATCGAGCGCTGTCTGGCCTTGCGGTGCGCTGCCACGAGGGCCCACATCCTTCCGTGCGACCGCCCTTGAGGTGCGGTCAAGCGGTGACACGTCCGGCGGCGGCTCACAGGGGGAGCGTGCCGCCGCCGGACCTTCTCGGCGGTGGTGCCCGACTGCCGTCCCTGGCCCGGACGGTGGTGGGGAGCCGGTCACCTGGTGGAGGACGCTAAACCTGCGAGCGCGCTGTTGGTAACGCTATGTACGGAACTATCGCCATTGGATCGCCGAGAGACCGTATGTGGTCAATTTCCTGGCTGTGCACCGTCGGCTTCGCGCGGGGTGATGACCGATGCGGTGGATTCCGGACAGTTCGCGCGGTGCCGGTGCTATGGGTGACACGCGACGGCCGGGTGGCGGGGGAGTGGCTGCGGGGGCCGCGGCGCAAGGGGGGTCCGGTGGGAAAGGGGCGCCGGGCGGGCGGGGGCAGGCGGACAGGGAGGCGGGGTGGTCCGGCGGGCGGAGGCGTCCGGGGAACCGGCCCGGCCGAGGGGTGGACCCGGCCGGGAGGGGTGTCAGGGGGTGAGGTTAGGCTCCGGCCCCATGGACGTACTCATCCATCTCTTCGTCGGCCTGCACATCATCGGCATCGCCGCGCTCCTCGGCGGCTTCTTCACCCAGATGAAGGCGATGGGCGCGGGCACCGCCCGTTTCGTCCCGGCGATGCTGCACGGCGCGCTGACCATGCTGGTGACCGGGGTCGCCCTGGTCGGGCTCAACCAGGCCGAGGGCGGCACGGTCAACACCGTCAAGATCGGTGTGAAGCTGGCCCTGCTGATCGTGATCCTCGGGCTCGTCTACGTGAAGCGGGACGACGAGACGGTGGACAAGCGCCTCTTCGGCCTGGTCGGGCTGCTGACCGTCACGAACGTCTTCATCGCCGTCCTGTGGACCTGATCGGCGCTCCTGATCGGCCCTGCGGGCCTGATCAGCGCCCCCGGTCCCGCACGGCGGACCTGAAGGCGAGGGCGGTGCCCACGACCGCCGCGAGCCACGCGGCCACCGCGATCCACAGCAGCACCTGTCCCGGCCCCTTGAGCCGGAAGACGTCCAGGGCGGCCGCGACCGCGAGCGTCGCCACCGCCGTCATCCCCATCGGGAACACGGACGACCAGCGCCGCACGTCGTACCGCGGGCGCGGCCACACCACCTCCGCGACGGCCAGCAGGACGTAGCAGGCGAGGTCGAGCACGAGCAGCGCGCCGGTCGTGGCGCGCAGGACGCCCTGGTCGTCGTTGTTCCACAGGTACTGGTCCGCGTCGCGCGCCACGACCAGTCCCGCCCCGGCCAGCGCCGAGATGCCGAGCGCCCCCGCCGCCACCCAGTGGTCCCCGGCACCCTTCCTCACCTCCCACGGGTCGAAGTGCGCGAGCGAGAGCACGTAGAGCGCGACCCCCACCCAGAACAGCGTCATCGCGGCGTGCGCGAGCCAGTCCGAGCCCGCCTCGGTGGCGATCGCCGACCCGAGGACCGAGAGCCCCTGCGTGGCCACGCAGACGAGGAACACCTCTCCCGTCGTACGGCGCCGCCAGCGCCGCATGACGGCCAGGAGCAGGACCGGCCAGAGCGCGGCCGACAGCGCGAGCAGGACTTCGGCGAGTCCCCGCCACCCCAGTACGGAGAACCGGGTGCCGAGCACGGTGGTCGCCGCGACCGCGTCGAGCCCGGCGGGCGTGCCGGCCCGCCGCGCCCATTGCTCCCGGTCGCCCACCAGTCGGGCGAGGAAGTCCGAGGCGAGCCCGATCCAGATGAGCGACGCGAGGAGCAGCGCGATCCGGGAGAGGGGCTCGTGACCGGTCAGGTGCAGCCCGATCGAGAGGATGCCGGTGGCCATGACGGCGGCCCCGGCGGCGGGCGCCCACCCCGTCCACCAGGCGCGGAGCGGAATGACGTCCGGCATGTCCGGTGTGTCTGGCATGCGCCCGATGCTAGGTATCTCCGGAGCGGTTGCGGGCGGGGCGCGCGCGGAGGGAACGAGAACGCGGGGTGCGCGTGGGGCTTCACCGGTCCCCGCGCGCACCCCCCTGAGAGCGGTGCCCTCGTCCCGGTCTACGCCGGGCGCACCACGCTGTGGATCGCCGAGGTGCCGTCGTAGTAGATCGATTCCTCGCGGACGTACGCTCCCGGCTTCGGCGCGTGGATCATCATGCCGTCGCCGATGTAGAGGCCGACGTGGCTGATGTCGCCGTAGAAGAAGACCAGGTCGCCGGGGCGGGCGTCGGAGAGGGGGACCGTCGTGCCGGCGTTCACCTGGTCGTAGGTGACGCGCGGGAGGCTGACGCCGGCGGCCTTCCAGGCGGCCTGGGTCAGGCCCGAGCAGTCGTAGGAGTCCGGGCCCGTGGCGCCCCAGACGTACGGCTTGCCGATCTGCGCGCGGGCGAACGCGAGCGCCTCGGCCGCCTTCGACGAGGACGCGGGCGTGGACGGGGAGTCCGTGGCCGTCGACCCCGTCGACCCCGTCGACCCCGACGATCCGGAGGCCGATCCGGAGGCCGTGCCGGTCGTGGTGCCGGACGAGGACTGCTCCTTGGCGGCCTTCTCGGCCGCGGCCTGCTGCCGTGCCAGCTCCGCCGCCTTGGCCGCGGCCTGCTCCTGCTTCTTCTTCTCGATCGCCGCCAGCCGCGCCTTTTCCTCGGCGTTCAGCTTCGAGAGCAGGTCGCGGGCCTCGGCGAGCTTCCGCTGCACCGTGGCCTTGGAGGTCTTGAGCTCCTTCTGCGTGGCGGTCAGCGACTCCAGGCTCCGCGTGGCCTCCGTCCGCTTCTTGGTGGTGGCGGCCTGCTCCGTGACGTAGTCGTCGACGGCCGCCTTCTGGCGGGTCGTCAGCCGGCTCATGAGCTGGGTCTGGTCGAAGTAGTCCTGCGGGTTGTCCGCGAGCAGCAGGGTCGCGGTGTCGGGTGCGGCGGCCCCGGTGCGGTACTGCGCCGCGGCGAACGAACCCAGTTCCTCGCGCGCGGAGTTGAGCTTGTCGGTGCGCCGGGCGACGTCGTCGAGCAAGGTGTCGACGCGCTTGCGCTGCTCGGCGGTCTTCTCCCGGGTCGCGTTGTACTTCTCGGTGGCGGTCTCGGCCTGGTGGTAGAGGGCGTCGACCTTCTTGGAGACCTCTTCGATGCTGGGCCTGGGCTCGGCCGAGGGGGCGGCGTTGGCCGTCTGGGAGAGCAGGGCCACGGAGGTGAGGGCCGCCGTGGCGAGGGCCGGGGTCCGTATGCCTGCGATGCGCGCACCCGAGGGGCGCGCCTTGCGGTGTGACGCCAAGAGAGGCGACTCCTTCCGTTATCCGCCTACCGAGTTAGCGGTGGGGGCACCCCCGCGCCGTTCAGGCTGTGGGGGAGGGTTCGGGCGGACGGTTCCGGAAGGTTGCCCTACGGTCCTCGCCTCGAGAGGCGGTGGACCGATTCACCCCAAGGTCGGTGGGTCCCCGGCTCCGGGGCCTCGCGGCGCACCGGACTCGGCGGAGGCCGCCCGGCCCGGCGAGGTTCGCCGGTTGCGGTCGAGCGGCCTTCCGGCACGCTAGCCAACCGGCGTGGCCCGTGTGAAGGTTGATGCGCGATATGTCCGATACATTTTCGTGACCTTCGCCGCACGTTCCGCTCCCGTCCCCGCCGCGGCACGTGTGCGGCGACGCGGGCCGGCCGTGAACCCCGAGTTCTCGGGCCGGCCGACCCGCCCTTTCCCTGGGTGACCTTCCGGGGCCACTCGGTTGCGGGGTGTGAGGTGTCGCGGTCGGAGGGGTGCCGGTTCGGGGCCGGTCCCCGGGACCCTTGTCACACTTCCGGTCGAGTTCCCGAGGCGGCGGCGGGCTGTCGGTGGGGCGGCCTAGACTCGGAGAGCGATGAGCAGCCTCTTTGACGACAGCTTCCTGGCGGCCCTCCAGCCCTCCGCGGCCCACGAGGACGAACCCCCGCCGCCGCCCGAGGACGATCACGTACCGGAGCCGGTTCCGGACGATCTGTTCGGCGGGAAGTTCGACGTGCCGCCGGACCGATGGGGGTTCCCCCGCTCGAGCGAAGCCGAGAGTGGGGGAGGGTACTACCGCGACGGCGCGCCCAGGCCCGCCGTGGACCCGGCGGCCCTGCTGGACGGGCTGAACGAGAACCAGCGCGCGGCCGTGGTGCACTCCGGCTCCCCGCTGCTCATCGTGGCCGGTGCCGGCTCCGGCAAGACGCGCGTGCTCACCCACCGCATCGCGCACCTGCTCGGCGAGCGCGGCGTCCACCCCGGCCAGATCCTGGCGATCACCTTCACCAACAAGGCCGCCGGTGAGATGAAGGAGCGCGTCGAGGCGCTCGTGGGCCCGCGCGCCAACGCGATGTGGGTGATGACCTTCCACAGCGCCTGCGTCCGCATCCTGCGCCGCGAGAGCAAGACGCTCGGCTTCACCTCGTCGTTCTCGATCTACGACGCCGCCGACTCCAAGCGTCTGATGGCGCTCGTCTGCCGTGATCTCGATCTGGACCCCAAGCGGTTCCCGCCGAAGTCGTTCAGCGCCAAGATCTCGAACCTGAAGAACGAGCTGATCGACGAGGAGGACTTCGCCGCCCGGGCCGCCGACGGGTTCGAGAAGACCCTCGCCCAGGCGTACGCGATGTACCAGTCGAGGCTGCGCGAGGCCAACGCGCTCGACTTCGACGACCTGATCATGACCACGGTCAATCTGCTGCGCGCCTTCCCGGACGTCGCCGAGCACTACCGCCGCCGCTTCCGGCACGTCCTGGTCGACGAGTACCAGGACACCAACCACGCGCAGTACGCGCTCGTCCGGGAACTCGTGGGAACCTCCGAGCCCCCCGCGGGCGGACCGTCCGGTGAGTACGGCCCGGATCCGGCGGAGCTGTGCGTCGTGGGTGACGCGGACCAGTCGATCTACGCCTTCCGCGGCGCGACCATCCGCAACATCCTCCAGTTCGAGGAGGACTACCCGGACGCGACGACGATCCTCCTGGAGCAGAACTACCGCTCCACCCAGACGATCCTGTCCGCCGCCAACGCGGTCATCGAGCGCAACGAGTCCCGCCGCCCCAAGAACCTGTGGACCAACGCGGGCGCGGGCTCGAACATCACGGGCTACGTCGCGGACACCGAGCACGACGAGGCCCAGTTCGTCGCCGACGAGATAGACCGCCTCACCGACGCGGGCGAGGCCAGGGCCGGCGACGTCGCGGTCTTCTACCGCACGAACGCCCAGTCCCGTGTCTTCGAAGAGGTCTTCATCCGCGTCGGCCTGCCCTACAAGGTCGTCGGCGGTGTCCGCTTCTACGAGCGCAAGGAGGTCCGGGACGTCCTGGCGTACCTCAGGGTGCTGTCCAACCCCGAGGACTCGGTCCCGATGCGCCGCATCCTGAACGTGCCCAAGCGCGGCATCGGCGAACGCGCCGAGGCGATGATCGACGCCCTGGCGCAGCGCGAGAGGATCAGCTTCCCGCAGGCGCTGCGCCGCGTGGACGAGGCCTACGGCATGGCCGCGCGCTCCACCAACGCGGTCAAGCGGTTCAACACGCTGATGGAGGACCTCCGTACGATCGTCGAGTCCGGCGCGGGCCCGGCCACCATCCTGGAAGCCGTCCTCGAACGCACCGGCTATCTCGCCGAGTTGCAGGCGTCGACCGACCCGCAGGACGAGACCCGGATCGAGAACCTCCAGGAACTCGCCGCCGTGGCCCTGGAGTTCGAGCAGGAGACCGGTGAGGGCGAGACCCCGCCCGGGCTCGCCGCGTTCCTGGAGCGGGTCGCGCTCGTCGCCGACTCGGACCAGATCCCGGACGAGGAGGACGGCAACGGCGTCATCACCCTGATGACCCTGCACACCGCCAAGGGCCTCGAGTTCCCCGTGGTCTTCCTGACCGGCATGGAGGACGGCGTCTTCCCGCACATGCGCGCGCTCGGGCAGGTCAAGGAGCTGGAGGAGGAGCGGCGCCTGGCGTACGTCGGCATCACGCGCGCGCGTGAGCGGCTCTACCTCACCCGGTCCTCGATGCGCAGCGCCTGGGGACAGCCCTCGTACAACCCGCCCTCCCGCTTCCTGGAGGAGATCCCGGCGGCCCATCTGGACTGGAAGCGCACGGGGGCGACGGCGTCCCGGCCGGCGGGTCCCGTCTCCGGTGTCGCGGCCTCCCTCTCGTCCACGCGTTCGCGGTCCGCGGCCTCGGGTGCCTCCGGGTTCGCCACCCGCCGCGGCGCCGGCGAGAAGCCGGTGGTCTCGCTGGCCGTCGGGGACCGGGTCACGCACGACCAGTTCGGCCTCGGCACCGTCGTCGGGGTGAAGGGGACGGGCGCGAACGCGGAGGCGACGGTCGACTTCGGGGAGCCCAAGCCGAAGCGGCTGCTGCTGCGGTACGCGCCGGTGGAGAAGCTGTAGTCCCGCGGGACCGTTCGCGGGTTCCCGGCCGTCCGGAGGCAGACGGCCGGGGGGCCCGGGGTCCTACGTGGGGTCCAGGCCGTGGCTGCGCAGCCACGGCAGGGGGTCGATCGCCGAACCGCCGGCCGGGCGGACCTCGAAGTGCAGGTGCGGGCCGGTCGAGTTGCCGGAGTTCCCGGAGAAGGCGATCTGGTCACCGGCCTTGACGGTGGTGCCGGAGGGGACCTTGTACGTGGAGAGGTGGCAGTACCACGTCTCGGTACCGTCCATCGCGGTCACGATCATCATGTTGCCGTACGCGCTGTTCCACTGCGTCCGGACGGTCCCGTCGGTCGCGGCCATCACCGGTGTCCCGTAGGAGACGGGGAAGTCGATACCCGTGTGCACGGACATCCAGTTGACGCCGGCCTGGCCGAAGTAGGCGCTGAGGCCCTGCTGTGCCACGGGAACGAAGAACTTCGGGCGCAGCCGCTCCTTGCGGGCCGCCGCCTCCGCCGCCTTCTTCTTCTCCGTCGCCTGCTGGGCCTTGAGGTCGATGCGTTCCTGGGTCCGGCTCGCCCGGTCGGCGAAGTCGTCCGCGCCCGCGGAGAGGCTCTGGAGCTGGGTGTCCAGCTTGAGGTTGGCGGCCGACGGCTTCACCGCGGTCGCTTCGGAGGCGCTGGCCGTCGTGTCCTTCGAGTCGTTCCCGCCGAGTCCGCCGAGTCCGCCGACGCCGCCCACGGAGGCGGCGGCGATCCCCGCGACCCCCATCACGCAGGCCGAGGGCACCGCGACGGTCAGCAGAGCGGAACGTTTCGCGGGACTGCGGCGCCGGGACCGGGAAGCGGTCCGCGACGCGGGACGCCGGACCGGCGTGACCTCTTCCACGCCGTCGAGCAGCGGCCTCTCGTGCCCCTCGGCGTACGGGTCGTAGGCGTCGTCGGAGCCGTCCGCGTCCGCGAGGTCCCCGTCCGCGCCGAACTCGTCCTCGTCCGGGGCGGGCCGGTCGTGAACCGCCTGGTCGAAGGTCGCGGTCGCCTGCTGGTCGAAGGGGACCGGGTCCGTCGGATCGGACGGTCCCTCGTACGTCATGTCGAGCTGCGTGAGCTCGTGGGCGTACGGCTCGGACTCCGTCCGCGGCTGCTCGTACACCTCGGTCGCCGGGTGCTCGTACGCCTCGGTCGCCGGGTGTTCGTACGCCTGGTACGCGTCCTGGCCCGAGGCGCTGTTCCACTGCGTGGCGTCGTACGCGCCCGTCCCCTGCGTCGGCACGGTCCACTGCTGGGTCCCGTCGAGCGGCTGCTCGGGCTGGACCCAGGCGTTCGCGTCCCACTGGCCCGAGGCGTCGGGGCCCGGGTACTGCGCGGGGATGTCGGCGAGCTGCTGGTAGCCGTTCGTCCAGGCCGTCGCGTCGTGGGCGCCGGTGTCGTAGCCGGTGTGCTGCCCCGCGTACGGGTCGTAACTCGGCTGCTGGCCCCCGGCGTTCCACTGCGTGGCGTCGTACGAGCCGGTGCCGGTCCCGTCCGGCAGGGTGCCGAAGAGCGGGTCACCGGTGAAGCCCGCGCCGGACCAGGTGCCTGTGGCGGCGGTGTTCGCGCCCTGGTCGAAGGCCGTGGCGGAGTAGTCGCCGTACGCGGTGAAGTCGCCGTACTGGGCTTCTTGCGCGCCGTAGAGCGCCGAGGCGGCGTCGGAAGCCGGAGCCGGGGGGGTCACGATCCCCGACGGGTGACGGTCGTTCACCAACTTCTCTTTCGCCTCGACAACAGGGGCTGGCAGAGCAGTGCGGCGACTGTACCCGGCGGTATGCGGGCGCGACAATCTTCGGCAGGTTTCCCCCTCGCTGGAAACGGGCATTCGGCCGTGTTTCGGGGGAGGACGGGAAAGGCTTTGGCCTGGCGTTCGATAAGCGTTCGAAATCTTGGAGGTGTGGAAGGGGTCCTCGGGCGGCCCTCGGACCCCTTCCGGAGCGACTCCGTGCCGTCCTCATGCCACGGTGAGGCCGCCACCGGTCCGGCTCACGGCGCGGGGCCCCGACACCTCGATGTCGAGCGCCTGCCGGATCCCGGTCGCGACGGCCGGGTGCACGGGCAGCGCGAGATGGCCGACGCCGCTCACGCGGACGTTCTGGGCGAGCAGGTCGGGATGCTCGACGCAGGCCGTCTCCAGCGGGTCCATCAGGTGGTCGAGGTCGCTCCAGAAGCTGACGAACTGCGTACGGCAGCCCGGAGCGGGACCGGTCAGTTCCTCGATCACCGCGGAGCCGGGGCGCATCTGGCGCACGATCGGGTGCGCGTTCATCAAGGGCGCGACGCGGGTGCCCGAGTGCGGGGTGCCGAGCGTGACGAGCGTGCGGACGTGGCTGTCGCCGCCGAGGCACTGCACGTAGTAGCGCGCGATCAGCCCGCCGAGGCTGTGTCCGACGATGTCCACCCGCTCGTGGCCCGTGCGCTCGCAGATCTCCTCGACGTGCCGGCCCAGCAGCTCCGCCGCCGTACGGATGTCGCACGTCAGCGGCGAGTAGTTGAGGGACTCGATGTGCTGCCTGCCGTGCTGGGCGAGGTTGCGGCGCAGCAGGAGGAAGACGGAGCGGTTGTCGATGAAGCCGTGCAGCAGGACGACCGGGGGCTTGGCCTCGGTGGGCAGCTTGGCGGCGACGTCGGGCGGGGGGAGCGGGTGTCCGGTGCGACGCTCCTGGGTGATGCCGGAGGGATAGAGGAGGAGGTGCCCGGCGAGGATCGCCAGTTCCAGGGCCGTCGCCTTCAGCAGGGCCATCGAGAGACCCGCCAGTTTCGTCGGAAACAGGCGCTGGCACAGCGGCAGAAAGGGCGACGCAGCCTCGGTGACCTTCATGGCCGACCTCCAGTCGGCACGCGGGAGGACCACTCCGTCCCCCGTGTGCCCTAGTGGAAAGCCGCGAGGTCGGCTACGGCGGCGGCCGACGGCGCGTCCACGGCGTGCGATACCGGTGACGCTGTGGAGTGCTCGGCCGAAAGGCGCGGAGATACGACGCCGACCCCGGCTCCCCGACGGTCCGCCGTGCTGGCTGCGCCGGCGTCGTGTCGTGGCGTGGAGTCGTCCCGCTTCTCCCGTGGTTCTCCTGCCCGGCCTCGCTCCCCGCTGTCGTGCCTTCGCCGATGTGCCCCAGCACCACGCCGTCCCGCTGACGACGCGGTGGTGCGGCCACCTGGTCGCGGCTCTTCTTGCGCCCGCTCCGGCCGTGGCCCGTACGCCGCAGGTCCCTGCGGCGCCAGTGCCGCGGTACGGAACCGTGCGCGGCGAACTTGTCCCAGTGTGTGATTTCCCCCTCGGTCTCCACCGCGAAACTGCCGGTTGCGGGATGCTGGCGATAACGTTCGTTCACTTCCCGGGTCGAGAGGGCCCGGGACGCCTGTGCCGCTTGGTGCGATCGGTGATCCGGTGCGGCGAGCGGAAAACTGAGCGATATGTGTCGATGGTCAGTAGTCGGCACGGTCGATGGACGCCCGTTGGTGACAATGGGTATCCAGTGCTGATCTGTCGGTGAACGATCGATCGGTCGTCGGCCGTCGTCCGCGGTGGCCGTCGCAGGCGTATGGCGGCAGTTTTCGTCGGTTGCAGGTTGAAGTAGTTCGTTCATGGAGGCAGTGATGGGTGTGGCAGCCGGTCCGATCCGCGTGGTGGTGGCAAAGCCGGGGCTCGACGGCCACGATCGTGGGGCCAAGGTGATCGCGCGGGCGCTGCGCGACGCCGGTATGGAGGTCATCTACACCGGGCTTCATCAGACCCCCGAGCAGATCGTCGACACCGCGATCCAGGAGGACGCCGACGCGATCGGCCTGTCCATCCTGTCCGGTGCCCACAACACGCTCTTCGCGGCCGTCATCGCACTCCTCAAGGAGCGCGAGGCCGAGGACATCAAGGTCTTCGGCGGCGGCATCATCCCCGAGGCGGACATCGCCCCCCTCAAGGAGAAGGGCGTCGCGGAGATCTTCACCCCGGGCGCGACGACGGTGTCCATCGTGGAGTGGGTACGGGCGAACGTCAGGCAGCCGGCCGGCGCGTGACCGGGCGCCTGCGCCACCCCGGATGACCGCTGCCGGCGCCTGAGCCTGCGCCGGCCCGCGTGACCGCCGGGGTCCGCGCTGCCCGCGCGTACACCGGTGAGCTCCGGCACCTCCGGCGCCGGAGTGGTCCGGCGCTGGAGATGTCGGGCCTCGCCAGATTTTTTGGGCGTACGGGGCCTCCGGGCACGCGGGTTCTCCGGCTCGCGCGGTTCTCCGGCTCGCGCGGCTCTCCGGTTCCCCGGCTCTCCGGTTCCCCGGCTCTCCGGGTTCGTGCGGCTCCCCGGTCCTCCGGGCCCGTCCGGGTTCTTCGCGTTCTCCGGTGCGTCCGGGGGCGGGGCGGGGAACAGGGCGTGGGGCAGGCCGGGGCGGAACCCGGTCCGGCCCGGTCCGGATGCCGTCCGTCCGGCCGACGGTGACATGGGCCGGTCAGGGCGCCGTGAGCTCGGCGGACATGGCCGCTCTCAGCCGCAGGGTCGTCACGAGCCGCTGGAAGGCCTCGGCCCAGTAGTCGCCGGCCCCGGGTGCCGCGCGCTCCGACTCGTCGGGGACCGAGGTGAGGCCTTCGAGCCGCCCCGCCTCCGCGGGGTCGAGGCAGCGCTCGGCCAGCCCCATCACCCCGCTGAAGCTCCACGGATAGCTCCCCGCGTCCCGCGCGATGTCGAGCGCGTCGACCACCGCCCGCCCGAGGCCGCCCGCCCAGGGCACCGCGCACACCCCGAGCAGCTGGAACGCCTCGGACAGCCCGTGCGTACCGATGAACCCGGCCACCCACTCGGCCCGCTCCCCGGCGCCCAGGGTGGCGAGCAGCTTGGCCCGCTCGGCGAGCGACACCGCCCCCGGCCCCCCGGCCTCCGGAGCGGAGGGCGCCCCGAGGAGCGCCCTCGACCACCCGGGATCGCGCTGCCGCACCGCCGCCCGGCACCACGCCGCGTGCAGTTCCGCCTGCCAGCCGTCCGCCACGGGCAGGGCCACCACCTCCTCCGGCGACCGCCCGCCGAGCCGCTCCCGCCAGGTCGCGAGCGGTGCCGCCTCGACCAGCTGGCCCAGCCACCAGGACCGCTCACCCCGGCCGGCCGGGGGTTTGGGCACCACCCCGTCCCGCTCCATCGCCGCGTCGCACTCGTGCGGCGCCTCGACCGTGACCACCGGCGTCCCCCGGGTGTGGTCGACGGCCACGCACGAGACCGCCCTGGCCGCCATCCTCGCGGCGAGCGCGGACCCCGGCAGGGCGGACAGCAGCTCGGCAGCCGTCGCCCGTACGTTGCGGCTGCGGTCGGCCAGGGCCCGTTCGAGGAACTCCTCGTCCTCGGCGCACAGTCCGGACCGCAGCGAGTCGAGGAACATCAGCCGGTCCTCGGCCCGCTCCGTCGCCCAGGTTGCGACGAGCAACTCGCGCCCGGCGGACGGATCCTCGGCCCGCACCGCCGACAGGAGCGCGACCCGCTCCGCGAACAGGCCTTCCTGCCAGAGCTGTCGTATCCGGCCGGGCTCCTCCGGCAGCTTGGTGGCTCCGCCCGACGAGGAGCGCAGCGCGAACCGCCACTCCGGGTTCAGCCGGGCCAGCCACAGCGCCCGCGGCCCGGCGAAGGCCAGCGCCGCGGGCCGCAGGTCCGTGCGCGCCCGGGCCGCGTCGAGGAGCGCCGGAAGTACCTGTGGGGGTGCGGCGAATCCGCGCGTGTTCGCCAGGGCCAGCCACTGGGGCAGCAGCTCCATGAGGTCGGGCGCCGTGCCCCTGCGACCTCCGCCGCCCGCGCCGGGGCGGTCCGCCAGCAGCGTGGCCAGCCGCCGGGCCGCGGCGGGCGGCAGCGCGGGCCGCGGATCCGGTGCCGCGGGCTCCGGACGGGCCGCCGCCCGCGCCGGCCGCACTCCGGCCCGCCGCCGCACGGTCTCCACGGCCGCCGCGTCCAGCAGGGCCACGGGAGCCTCTCGCCCGGGGTGCTGTCCCTGGAGCGTGCGCCGCTCCGTGCCGAGCAGCGCCACGGTGACGAGTTCCTCCCAGGAACCGCCGGCGGGAGCACCCGCCGGAGCCGGGGTCGTGTTCATGAGCGTCCTTTCCGTACGGGGCATCAGCGGCGGCCGGCCGCCGGGCCGCCGCCCGGGGCGCCGGGGGTGACGGGGGCGGCGGCGGAGGTCAGCACAGCGGTACCGCCTCACCCTCGCCCTGCGGCCACGCCGTCAGGGGAGTGAAGCCGCGGTGGCCGCACTCGCCGAAGACCGTGACCGGGGCGCCGCCGGACAGGGCGATCAGGCGCCACAGCTCGGGGCGGGACCGGGCCGAAGGGGTGAGGGGAAGGGCCGACTCGCCCTCGGCGTCCGCGAGTTGCCAGGAATCACCGTCCGGGGTCGGGACGACCCGCTCCAGGGTGACCGGGCAGGAGTCCAGCCAGGGGTCGGCGAGCAGGGCCTCTCCGTAACGGGCGGCGGCCTGGGACGTGGTCAGCCCCTTCGGCCGTATCGCCGCGGGTGCCGCGGGAGTGAACCGCTCGCCCAGCGCCGCCCGCAACTGGCCGGCGCCCGGGTACGCGGACAGCTCCGCCTCGAAGGCCAGCCCCACCGGAAGCGCCAGCTCGGGGGCCCGGCCCGCCGCTCCGTAGGAGAGGAGCAGGGCCGTGCGTCCGGACCCGGCGCCGTACAGCCAGATCCTGCGGGTCGTGAGCCGGGCGTCCGCCGTGTCGTACTGTGCGAGGACCAGCCAGTGGTCACGCACCGGCGGGCCGTCCGCGGAGCCGGGCAGCCCGACGCGGGAACGGACCGTCGCGGCCAGGTCGTCCGGCAGCCGCTCGCGCCGCAGCCAGCCCTGGTCGAGGAGGTGCAGCAGCGCGCACTCCTCCAGCAGTCGCACGGGCCAGCCCGGGCCCGACGACGGGATCGCCCCCAGCTCCCGCACGCGCGCCGCCAGACCGGGCGCCTGCGCGTCGACCATCCGGGCCGCCGTCTCCTCCCACAGTCCGTAGCCCGCCCGCTCGGCGGAGGCGAGGCCGCCGCGCAGCAGGTCCGCGAGCCGCTGCTCCAGCTCGGCCGCCCCCGCGGTGATGCGCTCGGCCCGCCGCTCGGCCCTGCGCCGCGCCGCCTCGGGATCACCCGGAGAGGCGGCTCCAGATCCCCCGCCCGCCGCGCTCCTGCCCTCCGCGCGCCTGCGCCGCCCCTCCAGCCACTGGGCGGCCCAGTCCGGCGCCTGCCCGGACGGCACCGCTCCGTCCGCGCCCGCCCAGAGCAGCAGCAGTCCCAGCGCGTGCTTGCACGGGAACTTCCGGCTCGGGCAACTGCACTTGTAAGCGGGACCCGCCGAGTCCGCGACGTCGACGACCGTCTGATACGGCTTGCTGCCGCTTCCCCTGCACAGACCCCATACCGTCCCCTCCTCGGTACTGCCCGCCTCCGACCACGGTCCGGCCGCGCCGAGCTTGCTCCCCGCCTTGCGTGACGCGGCGTCAGGCGCCAGTGCCAGCACCTGATCCGCCGTCCAGCGCACCGCCTGCTGTGTCATGCGGTCGAAGGTAGGACGCGCCACTGACAATCAAGCTTCGCGAGTGCGTTTGCACAGGTCAGAGTGCGTTGTCAGTGGTGTGGTGCACGGTGGGGACAGATCCGAACCGGCCGAGCTGGAGGGGGACCGAGGCATGTCCGTGTCCGTTGAACCGACGTCCGTTGACACACCCGCGGGAGAGAGGGGAGAGAGCCGGCCGGGCGAGGCGCTGCGACCGCACGCCGAGCACGCCTTCGCCGCCGAACTCGCCGCCCTCGCCGCGCAGGACGACCGGCCCCGCCCGGAACGCTGGCTGCTGTCGCCCTGGGCCGTGGCCACCTATCTGCTGGGCGGCACCCTGCCGGACGGCACCGTGATCACCCCCAAGTACGTGGGGCCGCGCCGCATCGTCGAGGTCGCCGTCACCACCCTCGCCACCGACCGGGCCCTGCTCCTGCTCGGTGTGCCCGGCACCGCGAAGACCTGGGTGTCCGAGCACCTGGCGGCCGCGGTCAGCGGCGACTCGACCCTGCTCGTGCAGGGCACGGCCGGCACCCCGGAGGAGGCCATCCGCTACGGCTGGAACTACGCGCAGCTGCTCGCGCACGGGCCCAGCCGGGACGCGCTCGTGCCGAGCCCGGTCATGCGGGCCATGGCCGAGGGCATGACGGCCCGCGTCGAGGAACTCACGCGCGTGCCCGCCGACGTGCAGGACAGCCTGATCACGATCCTCTCCGAGAAGACCCTGCCGATCCCGGAACTGGGCCAGGAGGTGCAGGCCGTGCGCGGGTTCAACCTGATCGCCACGGCCAACGACCGCGACCGCGGGGTCAACGAACTCTCCAGCGCCCTGCGCCGCCGTTTCAACACGGTGGTGCTGCCGCTGCCGGAGAGCGCCGACGCCGAGGTCGACATCGTCTCGCGCCGGGTCGACCAGATCGGCCGCTCCCTCGACCTGCCCTCCGTGCCCGACGGCGTCGACGAGATCCGCCGGGTCGTCACCGTCTTCCGGGAGCTGCGCGACGGGATCACCTCCGACGGCCGGACGAAGCTGAAGTCGCCCAGCGGCACGCTGTCCACGGCCGAGGCGATCTCCGTCGTCACCAACGGCCTCGCCCTGGCCGCCCACTTCGGCGACGGCGTCCTGCGGGCGAGCGACGTCGCCGCGGGCATCCTCGGCGCCGTCGTGCGCGATCCGGCGGCCGACCGCGTCATCTGGCAGGAGTACCTGGAAGCGGTCGTCCGCGAGCGGGACGGCTGGAAGGACTTCTACCGCGCCTGCCGCGAGGTGAGCGCATGAGCGCCGGGCCGCCCGCGCCCAGGGGCGGGACGGGGGGCCGGGGCCCGGGGCCGTTGCTGCTCGGCGTGCGGCACCACGGGCCCGGGTCGGCGCGGGCCGTGCGGGCGGCGCTGGAGGCGGCGGCTCCCCGGGTCGTGCTGATCGAGGGGCCGCCCGAGGCGGACGCGCTCGTCCCGCTGGCCGCCGACAAGGACATGCGGCCCCCCGTGGCGCTGCTCGCCCATGTCACGGACGAGCCCGGTCACTCGGCCTTCTGGCCGCTGGCCGAGTTCTCGCCGGAGTGGGTGGCGATCCGGTGGGCCCTGGAGCACGGGGTGGCGGCCCGTTTCATCGACCTTCCGGCGGCCCACACCCTGGCCCGGGGGACGGGGGAGACGGACCCCGGCACGGGCGAGGACCCGGGGCCGGGCGAGGACCCCGGCACGGCGGGGGATCCCGGCCCCGCCGGTGACGCCGGGCAACCGGACGCGGCCGCCGTACGGATCGACCCCCTCGCGGTGCTCGCGGAGGCGGCCGGCCACGACGATCCGGAGCGCTGGTGGGAGGACGTGGTCGAGCACCGGGCCGGTGCGGCGCACGACCCGTTCGCGCCGTTCGCCGTGCTGGAGGAGGCCATGGGGTCGCTGCGCGAGGCGTACGGGGTCGGAGGACACGACCGGGACCTGGTGCGCGAGGCGTACATGCGGCTCCAGATCCGTTCGGCGCAGCGGGAGTTCGGGGACGACGTGGCCGTGGTGTGCGGGGCCTGGCACGTGCCCGCGCTGCGGCGGCGGGCCGCCGTCGGCGCCGACCGGGCACTCCTCAAGGGTCTGCCCAAGGCCAAGGTCCAGCTGACCTGGGTGCCCTGGACGCACCGCAGGCTGTCCCGGGTCAGCGGGTACGGGGCGGGCATCGACTCGCCGGGCTGGTACGGGCATCTGTTCAGCGCCCCCGACCGCCCGGTCGAGCGGTGGCTGACCAAGGTGGCCCGGCTGCTGCGCGACGAGGACCGGGGCGTGTCCTCGGCCCACGTCATCGAGGCCGTGCGACTGGCCGGCACGCTCGCCGCGATGCGCGGCCGGCCGCTGCCGGGACTGAGCGAGACCACCGACGCCGTCCGGGCCGTCATGTGCGAGGGCTCGGACGTCCCGCTGGCGCTGGTGCACGACCGGCTCGTGGTCGGCGAGGTGCTCGGGGAGGTGCCGGAATCCGCTCCGGCCGTGCCGTTGCAGCGGGACCTCACGCAGTCGCAGCGGCGGCTCAGGCTCAAGCCCGAGGCGCTGGAGCGGGAGATCGAGCTCGACCTGCGCAAGGAGACCGACGCGGCGCGCAGCACGCTGTTGCACCGGTTGCGGCTCCTGGGCATCGCGTGGGGCGAGCCCGCAGCGTCCCGCGGCAGCACGGGAACCTTCCGCGAGACCTGGCGGCTCCGCTGGGAGCCGGAGCTTTCGGTGCGGGTCGCCGAGGCCGGGGTCTGGGGCACGACGGTCCTGGCCGCCGCGACGGCCAAGGCCGAGGCGGACGCCGTCGGCGCGCCCGCGCTCGCGGAGGTCACGGCCCTCGCCGAGCGCTGCCTGCTCGCCGGGCTGCCGGACGCGCTGCCCGTGGTGATGCGGGTGCTCGCCGACCGCGCCGCCCTCGACGCGGACGTGGGCCACCTCGCGCAGGCCCTGCCCGCGCTCGTCCGCTCCCTGCGCTACGGGGACGTACGCGGCACGGACACCCGTGCCCTCGCCGGTGTCGCGGCGGGCCTGGCCGAGCGCGTCTTCGTCGGCCTCCCCCCGGCCTGCGCGGCTCTCGACGGCGACGCCGCCGAGGAGATGCGCGGCCACGTCGACGCCGTGCACGGGGCGGTGGGACTGCTGGGGGAGACGACCGCGGGGGACGCCGGGTCCGGCGGTGTCCGCGGCCGCTGGCACTCGGTGCTGGGGGTGCTCGCCTCGCGGGACACCGTGCCGGGTGTGGTCAGGGGCCGGGCGGTCCGCCTGCTCCTGGACGAGGGGGAGCTGGCGCAGGAGGAGGCCGCGCGGCTCATGGGTCTCGTGCTGTCACCGGGGACGGAGCCCGCGGACGCGGCCGCGTGGATCGAGGGGTTCGTCGGGGGCGGCTCCGGCGGCATGCTGCTCGTGCACGACGAGCGGCTGCTCGCCCTGGTGGACACCTGGCTGACCGGGGTGTCGGCGGACGCGTTCACCGATGTGCTGCCGCTGCTGCGCCGGACGTTCTCGGCGTACGAGACGGGGGTGCGCAGGACCCTGGGCGAACTCGTCCGGCGCGGTCCGGCACCGCGCGCCCACGCCGAGGCCACCGGTTCCGGCTCGGGCATACCCGGGTTCGCCCCCGACCTCGACACCGGGCGCGCCGACGCCGTCCTGCCGTTGCTGAGCCTGCTCCTGGGGCTGGGCGATCCCGGTGAGGGCACCGGCCTCGGCGCGGACGCCGGAGCCGGCGGCGACACGGGCACCGCCGCCGGCACCAGCACCGACATCGGCACCGACACCAGAAACGATCTTGCGAGGGTGGCTCCATGACCGAGACGGCGACGGGCGCCGGGGACGAGCGGCTGCGGCGATGGCGGCTGGTGCTCGGCGGCGACGAGGCGGACGGCACCGGATGCGTTCTCTCCGGCCGGGACGCCGCCATGGACGGGGCGCTGGGCGCGCTCTACGGGAAGGGGAGCGGAGGACGGCCGGGACGGGACCGCTCGGCGGGGCTCGGGGCGTCGGCGCCCTCGGTCGCGCGCTGGCTCGGCGACATCCGGACCTACTTCCCCTCCTCCGTCGTCCAGGTGATGCAACGGGACGCCATCGACCGGCTCGGGCTCTCCGCCCTGCTCCTGGAGCCCGAGATGCTGGAGGCGGTGGAGGCCGACGTGCACCTGGTGGGCACTCTCCTCTCCCTCAACAAGGCCATGCCGGAGACGACGAAGGAGACCGCGCGGGCCGTGGTGCGCAAGGTCGTGGAGGACCTGGAGAAGAAGCTCGCCACGCGCACCCGGGCCACGCTCACCGGCGCCCTCGACCGCAGCGCCCGGATCAGCAGACCCCGCCACCACGACATCGACTGGAACCGCACGATCGCGGCGAACCTGAAGCACTACCTGCCCGAGTACCGCACGGTCGTGCCCGAGCGGCTGATCGGCTACGGGCGTGCCTCGCAGTCCGTGAAGAAGGAGGTCGTCCTCTGCATCGACCAGTCGGGGTCGATGGCGGCCTCGGTCGTCTACGCCTCCGTGTTCGGTGCCGTGCTGGCGTCGATGCGGTCCATCGCCACCCGGCTCGTCGTCTTCGACACGGCCGTCGTCGACCTCACCGACCAGCTCGACGACCCGGTCGACGTCCTCTTCGGCACCCAGCTCGGCGGCGGCACGGACATCAACCGGGCACTCGCCTACTGCCAGTCCCAGATCACCAGACCGGCCGACACGGTCGTCGTCCTCATCAGCGACCTCTACGAAGGGGGGATCCGCGACGAGATGCTGAAGCGGGTCGCGGCGATGAAGGCGTCGGGGGTGCAGTTCGTGGCGCTGCTCGCGCTGTCCGACGAGGGAGCGCCGGCCTACGACCGAGAGCACGCGGCGGCGCTCGCGGCACTCGGCGCGCCGGCGTTCGCCTGCACCCCCGACCTGTTTCCCGAGGTGATGGCGGCGGCGATCGAGAAGCGCCCGCTCCCCGTACCGGACACGGTGTGAGCGTTCCGGATCCGAGCGTGAGCGTTCCGGCTTTGATCATGAAGGCTCCCGTACCGACTGTTGATGACCTGTTTCGTCCGGTTCGGGAACCCGGACGGCCGAAAGCCGGTGGATCCACCCGACCGGCCCTCCGCGCGCCCGCCGGCCGGTCCGCCGGGGGGCGAGACCGGCCGTGCGGGGCCCTCAGTGGCTGCTCAGGGGGCCTCACGGGGCGACCCCCGGCCTGGTGAGGGCCGGTCCGGGGCCCGTTCTGTGACAGGTATCACCGCTGTGGTGTGAGCTGCGATTTAGGGTCCCGTGCCCCACGGCGATAACCTGCGAGACGGACATGCCGCGCGCTCGGACACCGTGTGCGCCACCCTTGTGACAAGCGGACGTCACGTTGCCCTTCGCGGCACGCCCACGCATCCAACGAACCGCGAGATCACTGATAGGGACGGACGCGCGTGGACCTGTTCGAGTACCAGGCGAGGGACCTCTTCGCCAAGCACGGTGTACCGGTGCTGGCCGGTGAAGTCATCGACACGCCTGAGGCGGCCCGCGAGGCGACCGAGCGTCTTGGCGGCAAGTCCGTCGTCAAGGCCCAGGTGAAGGTCGGTGGCCGCGGCAAGGCCGGCGGTGTCAAGCTCGCCGCCACCCCGGACGAGGCCGTCGCCCGCGCGACGGACATCCTCGGCATGGACATCAAGGGCCACACGGTCCACAAGGTGATGATCGCCGAGACCGCTCCGGAGATCCTGGAGGAGTACTACGTCTCCTTCCTCCTGGACCGCACCAACCGCACCTTCCTCTCCATCGCGTCCGTCGAGGGCGGCATGGAGATCGAGGAGGTGGCGGCCACCCGCCCCGAGGCCGTCGCCAAGACGCCGATCGACGCCAACGAGGGTGTCACCCCGGAGAAGGCCCGCGAGATCGTCGCGGCCGCGAAGTTCCCGGCCGAGGTCGCCGACCAGATCGCCGACATCCTGGTGACGCTGTGGGACACCTTCATCAAGGAGGACGCCCTCCTGGTCGAGGTCAACCCGCTGGCGAAGGTCGCCTCCGGCGCCGTCATCGCCCTCGACGGCAAGGTGTCGCTGGACGAGAACGCCGAGTTCCGCCAGCCCGGCCACGAGGAGCTCGTCGACCACGCGGCCGCCAACCCCCTCGAGGCCGCCGCCAAGGCCAAGAACCTCAACTACGTCAAGCTCGACGGCGAGGTCGGCATCATCGGCAACGGCGCGGGTCTCGTCATGAGCACCCTCGACGTCGTCGCCTACGCCGGTGAGAACCACGGTGGCGTCAAGCCCGCCAACTTCCTCGACATCGGCGGCGGCGCCTCCGCCGCGGTCATGGCGAACGGCCTGGAGATCATCCTCGGCGACCCGGACGTCAAGTCCGTCTTCGTCAACGTCTTCGGTGGCATCACCGCCTGCGACGAGGTCGCCAACGGCATCGTCCAGGCGCTCCAGCTGCTCGCCGACAAGGGCGAGGAAGTCACCAAGCCGCTGGTCGTGCGTCTGGACGGCAACAACGCCGAGCTGGGTCGCCAGATCCTGTCGGACGCCAACCACCCGCTGGTCCAGCGCGTGGACACCATGGACGGCGCGGCCGACAAGGCCGCCGAGCTCGCGGCTGCGAAGTAAGGGACGAGGGACTAAACAGCCATGGCTATCTTCCTCAACAAGGACAGCAAGGTCATCGTCCAGGGCATGACCGGTGCCACGGGCATGAAGCACACCAAGCTCATGCTGGCCGACGGCACGAACATCGTCGGTGGCGTGAACCCGCGCAAGGCGGGCACGTCCGTCGACATCGACGGCACCGAGATCCCCGTCTTCGGCACGGTCGCCGAGGCCATGGAGAAGACCGGCGCCAACGTGTCCGTCCTCTTCGTGCCGCCGGCCTTCGCCAAGGCCGCCGTCGTCGAGGCGATCGACGCGGAGATCCCCCTCGCGGTCGTCATCACCGAGGGCATCGCCGTCCACGACTCGGCCGCGTTCTACGCGTACGCCGTGGCGCAGGGCAACAAGACCCGCATCATCGGCCCGAACTGCCCCGGTCTCATCACCCCGGGCCAGTCCAACGCCGGCATCATCCCGGGCGACATCACGAAGCCGGGCCGCATCGGCCTGGTCTCGAAGTCCGGCACGCTGACGTACCAGATGATGTACGAGCTCCGTGACATCGGCTTCTCGTCCGCCGTCGGCATCGGTGGCGACCCGGTCATCGGCACGACGCACATCGACGCGCTCGCCGCGTTCGAGGCCGACCCCGACACCGACCTGATCGTCATGATCGGCGAGATCGGCGGCGACGCCGAGGAGCGCGCGGCCGACTTCATCAAGGCCAACGTGACGAAGCCGGTCGTCGGCTACGTCGCCGGCTTCACCGCGCCCGAGGGCAAGACCATGGGCCACGCCGGCGCCATCGTCTCCGGCTCCTCCGGCACGGCCGCCGCCAAGAAGGAGGCCCTCGAGGCCGCGGGCGTCAAGGTCGGCAAGACGCCGACCGAGACGGCCAAGCTGGCGCGCGAGATCCTCGCCGGCTGAGCCGACGCTCGACCGAACGCCGGTGGGCCCGCACCCTTTCGGGGGCGCGGGCCCACCGGCGTTCCATGTCTCCGGAGTTCCCGATTCCCGGAGTTCCGGGTTCCCTGGTCCGGACGGCAGCGGCTCTCCGGCGTCAGCGGCCTTCCGGGACCAGCCGTTCCGGGCCCCTCATCTCCTGGGACCTCAGCCGGGCGCGCAGTCTCAGCTCCGCCGCGGAGAGCGGCCCGGGGGCGACCCGGGGCGGCAGACCGCGGACGGTCTCCGCGGGCGCGAGGGGCTCCTCGTAGTGGTCCGGGGCCGTGCCCATGGTCAGGACGGTCACCCCGATCAGCAGGGCCGTGAAGGCGATCGCCGCCCGGGTCCACTGCTGGGCCCGGCGCTCGCCGTACCAGCGGACCGTGCGGGGCTTCGCCGCGCGCAGCCGCTCCGCGCTCGCGAGTTCGGCGAGCCGCCGGTGCAGGTCCTCCGGCGAGGCGAGCTCCGGCAGCCGTGCGACGAGGGCCTCGCGCGCGTGCAGCACCCGGTTGGCCGCCGCGGGCGTGCTCGCCTCCGTCTCCGCCGCGGTCTCCGGCAGCCCGAGCCCCACGCCGTCGTACAGCAGCAGGGTGCGCCGGTACACGGGCGGCAGTTCGAGGAGCGCGTCGAGCAGGGCGCGGTCGTCGGCTCCGGAGGGCGGTGCCTCCGGGTGGCGGTGACGCGGGCGCAGCCGGTGCCAGGGGGAGAGGGCGTACTCGTAGGCCGTCGCGCGCACCCATCCGGCCGGGTCGGGGTCCACGGCCACCTCGGGCCAGCGGTACCAGGCCTGCTGGAACGCCCGTTCCACGGACTCGCGGGCCAGTTCGCGCCGCCCGGTCAGCAGATAGGCCTGTCGTACGAGGGCGGGGGCGCAGAACGCGTAGAGCGCGTCGAAGGCCTGAGCGGGTGTCAGCGGTGGCTCCGGGAGGCCGGAGTCCCCGTCCCCGACGAGCAGCCGCTCCTCGGCGGGAGGTGCCCCGGCCCTGTTCCGCCCGGGCCGCCCCCCGGCTCGGACGGAACGGTTCTTTCCCGTCCCCGTCCCCGTCCCTGTCTCCGTCCCCGCTCCCACTCCCACCAGCTCGGGGGTGATGTACTCCTGAAGGGTGTTCATCTCCGTCCGGGCGAGAGCCGGATCGGTCATGAGCAGCCTCGTGTACGCGTCCCGCATTCGGCCGCGCGGGGTCGAACGGCCGCTCTCCCACGAGCGCACCGTCGCGCGGCTGACGCCGAGCCGGGTGGCCACGTCGGTCTGGGTCAGCGACCGGTTCTCGCGCAGACGCCGACGCTCCTTGGGCGTCGGCAGCGGGGCGGCGGGGCTCTGCGTCAGGTCGGGTTCCACAGAGTGCCCTTTCGTACGAAAAAGTACATAACTGCATATTGAGCGACACATCCGGGGTTCGCCCGTTACGACGGGAAAGCGTGTGTCGTTGGGAGCATGAGGGTCGTGACCCACATCACCGACCGCAGGCTCTCGTTGTCGCACCTGTTCACCCGGATGCGCGGCCGATCCCCCGGACTGGCCGCGAGCCTCCTGGGCGGCGCCCTCGCCGCGGGGCTCGGCCTCGCCTCGTTCGCCGTCCTCGTCATGGCGCTGTGGATCGGTTCGCCGTACCCGGACACGGGACCGGACGGAGCGCTGCACGTCGCCGCCGCGCTCTGGCTGCTCGCCCACGGCGTGGAGCTGATCCGCACCGACACCCTGTCAGGCCTGCCGATGCCGGTGGGCGTGACACCGCTCCTCCTGCTCGTCCTCCCGGTGTGGCTGCTGCACCGGGCCGCGCGGGAGGCGGCCGACGTCACGTCGGGGGCGTCGCCGCGCACCGCGTGGGCCGGTGTCGTGGCCGGCTATCTCCTCGCCGGCTGGGCCGCCGCGCTGTACGCCTCGGGCGGGACGCTGCGCCCCTCCTGGGCCTGGGCCGCGGTCTGCCTCCCGCTCCTCGCGGTGATCGCCGCGGGAGCGGGGGTCTGGACGGCGTACGGGCGCCCGTGGGGGCCGAGGCTGCCGCGGGGGAAGCGGGCCGTGAAGGCGCTCCCACCCGCGGGAGGGGGGCCGGTCTCCGCCGTACGCCGTCTCGTCGCCGCCGACGACCGGGTGCTCGGCGGTGCGGCGCGGGCCGCCGCGGCCGGGGCCGCGGTCCTCGTCGGGGGCGGGGCCCTGCTCGTGACGGCGTCGCTCGTGTGGCACGGGGACGCGGCCCGCGCCTCGTTCGTCCAGCTCACCGGGGTGTGGTCGGGCCGGCTCGCCGTACTGCTGCTGTGCCTGGTGCTGGTGCCGAACGCGGCGGTGTGGGGGGCGGCGTACGGGCTGGGGCCCGGTGTCGTCCTGAGCGCGGGGCACGTCGCCGGTCCGCTGACTGCGGCCGCCGCGGGGACGCGCGCGTCCGACGATCCGCTCCCCGCGCTCCCGCTGCTCGCGGCGCTGCCGCGGGCCGGGTCCGGAGAGCCGTCGGCCTGGCTGAGCGGGCTGGTGCCGCTGGCCGCCGGGGTGGCGGTGGCGTGGTTCGCGGTGAGGGCGGGGGCCGCGCGGGCGACCACGGGCCGGGAGGAGCCCTGGCCGCTCGGGCGGACGGTGCTCGTCGTCTCGATCGCCGCCGGATGGTGCGGCATCGCGCTCGGCGTGCTCGCCGGGCTGGCCGGGGGGCCGCTGGGGGTCCACGCCCTGGCCCATTTCGGGCCGGTGTGGTGGCAGGTGGGGCCCGCGGCGGCGGTGTGGACGGCGGTCGTCGGGATTCCCGTCGCGGTGGCCGTGGCCGGGTGGAGGGACCGGGGGCGCGCGGCGGCCGGGAGCACGGGTGCCCGCCGGGGCGCGCGGGGAACCGGGTGGACCCCGTGGCTGCGGACGCGCGCCCGGACGCCGTGGCGCGGGGGCTTCTCCTCGCCGCCGGTGCCGACGCCGGTTCCGCTCCAGGGGACGCGGTCCGCCGCCGGCCGGACCGGTCCCGAGGTGCTGGAGTCCGTCGTCGACAGCTTCGACCCGTACGAGGCCTACGACCCCGACGACTCCTACGACCCCTTCGAGCCGTACGACCTGCTGCCCGGGGAGGCCCCGGCGGGCGCCTGGTACGGGGACCTGCCGATGGAGACCCGCCGGGAGGCCCTGAGGAAGGCGGGCGCCCCTTCCGGGCCCGAGGACCGGGAGGACGGGGAGGACCGGGGAGGCCCCGGAGAAGAGGGGAACTCCGGCGACCCGGAACACCGGAACGGTCCGGAGCACGGGGAGACGCCCGGGAAACCCGACGGGCCGGGGCCGTGGACGGAGGGCGGGACGGAGGGCCGGGGCCCGGACACCCCGGGAGACGGTTCGCCCTACTGATGACCCGTACCGGCCCCGCCCTGGACCGACCCGGGCGGGGGCGGGTCGTCAGTCGTGGTTGCCCAGCAGCCCGCGCAGGTCCTTCGGGAGAAGGTCGTTGCAGGACTGCTTCGCGGCGTTCGTCAGGGCGTCGTCCGTGCAGGAGTAGTAGTCGCTGTAGACGAGGTGGGCGGTGAAGACCCCGGCGACCAGCACGATGGCCAGCGACGCGGTGACGATGCCGCTCACCGCCGCCGTCAGCTGCGGGCGGGCGTTCGGATCGGGCGCCGGGGCGTCCGGGTCCGGCGTCCGCGTCCGGGAACGCAGCGCGCTGCCGCCCCAGTACAGGGCGAGCGCGCCGAGCAGCAGGGCCACGTACGGCCAGCCGAAGAGGACGAAGAAGAACGCCCACATGCCGGAGAGCAGCGCGTAACGGGCGCGGCGCTGGGCCGGGTCCGTGGGGTCCCAACGCATGCCCCCGCCGGGCGTGCCGCCGGGGCCCTCGGGACCGCCTTGTCCCTGCCCCTGCCCCTGCGGCGCGCCCGGCCGGTCGCCGAAGCCGCCGCCGCTGGAGGGACCGGGCTGCCGGTCGCTCCACTGGCTGCCCCACGGGGAGTATCCGGGGCCCTGCTGTCCGTCCCCGCCGTTCTCGCCGGAGCCCTGTCCGGGCCGGCGCGGCTGCCAGGGCCGGTCGGGGGTTCCCTCCGGCGGCGGCGCGAACGGATTGTCGTCCTGGCCGGAGGGGGGAGTACCGGGCGCGTCGGGGCCCTGCTCGCCCGAGGAGCCCCCGTTTCCACCCGCCGAGCCGCCGTCGTTCCCGTCCGTGGAGCCGGGACCGCCGGTGGAGCCGTCCCCGCCGGGCCTCGGCGGGGTGGAGGAAGGGCGCCGCTCGCGCAGCAGGAGCGGAGGGAGTCGGAGACTGCGGTCCGGCATCAGGTGAGTGTCTTCCCCTTGGTGGTTCTAACAGGCGTCGTGTTCACACGGTTTCGCGCTCGCGACGCGTGCCCCGGGCCGGTCCTCCCGGGCTGACGCCTCGGGCCGGTCCGCCCCGGACCGACGCCCCGAGCTTCGCACTCCGGACTCGCGCCCCGAGCTTCGTGTCCCCGGGCACGCGCTCCGGATGGCTCCGGGGCCCGTGCCGCAGGTGGTGCCGGGGTCACGCCCCGGACATTCGTTCTCGTCCCAGGTCAACGTCCCGCGCGCACAGGGCGTTCCCCGCGCCGGGGGCGTTCCCGGGTGGATCCTCCCCAGACGCTACCTTCCGGCCTCGCCCCCGTCCCGTGGGGGCCGCCCGGTGTGCCGGTATCGTTGCTGACGGTCGGCCGCTTCGTAGACTTCCCCGTATCCCGGGGCGCGAAGCATTCGTACGACCGTACAAATGCTCCCCCGAGAAAGGGCCCCCTCGTGGCCAAGACCAAGCGCCTCGTCGTGCTGGTCTCCGGATCAGGTACGAATCTGCAGGCCCTGCTCGACGCCGTCGCGGAGGCGGGACCCGCGGCCTACGGTGCCGAGATCGTGGCCGTCGGCGCCGACCGGGACGACATCGAGGGGCTCGCGCGGGCCGAGCGCGCCGGACTCCCGACCTTCGTGTGCAAGGTCAAGGACCACGCCGGCCGGGACGACTGGGACCGGGCGCTCGCCGAGGCGACCGCCGCGTACGAGCCCGACCTCGTCGTGTCCGCCGGGTTCATGAAGATCGTGGGCAAGGAGTTCCTCGCCCGGTTCGGCGGACGGTTCGTCAACACCCATCCCGCGCTGCTGCCCAGTTTTCCCGGTGCCCACGGCGTCCGTGACGCGCTCGCGTACGGAGCCCGGGTCACCGGCTGCACCGTCCACTTCGTCGACGACGGCGTCGACACCGGACCGATCATCGCCCAGGGCGTGGTCGAGGTCCGGGACGAGGACGACGAGAGCGCTCTGCACGAGCGCATCAAGGAAGTCGAGCGAAGGCTGCTCGTCGATGTCGTGGGGCGGCTCGCCCGCAACGGCTATCGCATTGAGGGACGAAAGGTAGTTATCCAGTGACCGCCGACAGCACAGTCACGGCCGAGAGCACCGAGGGCACCAAGCGGGTCATCCGGCGCGCGCTCGTCAGCGTGTACGACAAGACCGGCCTCGAGGAGCTGGCCCGCGGGCTGCACGCCGCCGGCGTCGAGCTCGTCTCCACCGGTTCCACCGCCGCGAAGATCGCCGCGGCCGGCGTGCCCGTCACCAAGGTGGAGGAGCTGACCGGCTTCCCCGAGTGCCTGGACGGCCGGGTCAAGACCCTGCACCCCAAGGTCCACGCCGGCATCCTCGCCGACCTGCGTCTCCAGAGCCACCGCGAGCAGCTCGCCGAGCTCGGCGTCGAGCCGTTCGACCTGGTCGTCGTCAACCTCTACCCGTTCCGGGAGACGGTCGCCTCCGGGGCCACCCCCGACGAGTGCGTCGAGCAGATCGACATCGGCGGCCCCTCGATGGTCCGTGCCGCGGCCAAGAACCACCCCTCGGTCGCCGTCGTCACCAGCCCCGCCCGCTACGGCGACGTCCTCACCGCCGTCCAGGCCGGCGGCTTCGACCTGCGCACCCGCAAGCGGCTCGCCGCCGAGGCCTTCCAGCACACGGCCGCGTACGACGTCGCCGTCGCCTCCTGGTTCGCCTCCGACTACGCGCCCGTCGACGACTCCCAGTTCCCCGACTTCCTCGGCGCCACCTGGGAGCGCGCGCACACCCTGCGCTACGGCGAGAACCCGCACCAGCCCGCCGCCCTCTACACCTCCGGCACGGGTGGTCTCGCCGAGGCCGAGCAGCTGCACGGCAAGGAGATGTCGTACAACAACTACACGGACACGGACGCCGCGCGCCGTGCCGCGTACGACCACGAGGACCCCTGCGTCGCGATCATCAAGCACGCCAACCCGTGCGGGATCGCCGTCGCCTCGAACGTCGCCGAGGCGCACCGCAAGGCGCACGCCTGCGACCCGCTGTCCGCGTTCGGCGGTGTGATCGCGGTCAACCGGCCGGTCACCAAGGAGATGGCCGAGCAGGTCGCGGAGATCTTCACCGAGGTCATCGTCGCGCCCGAGTACGAGGACGGCGCCCTCGAGGCCCTCACCAAGAAGAAGAACATCCGCGTGCTGCGGGCCCACAACGCCCCGGCCGACCCGGTCGAGATCAAGCCCGTCGACGGCGGCGCGCTGCTCCAGGTCACCGACCGGCTCCAGGCCCCGGGCGACAACCCGGCGACCTGGACGCTGGCGACCGGCGACGCCCTGAGTGAGGGTGAGCTCGACGAGCTGGCCTTCGCCTGGCGCGCCTGCCGCGCGGTGAAGTCCAACGCGATCCTGCTCGCCAAGGACGGCGCCTCGGTCGGCGTCGGCATGGGCCAGGTCAACCGTGTCGACTCCGCGAAGCTCGCGGTCGAGCGGGCCGGCGCCGAGCGCGCCCGTGGCTCCTACGCCGCCTCGGACGCGTTCTTCCCGTTCCCCGACGGCCTGGAGATCCTCGCCGACGCGGGCGTCAAGGCCGTGGTCCAGCCGGGCGGTTCGGTCCGTGACGAGCTGGTCGTGGAGGCCGCGAAGAAGGCCAGCATCACCATGTACTTCACCGGTACGCGGCACTTCTTCCACTGATCCGGCGGTGAGCCGGTCCGGCGGTGAGCCGGTCCGGCAGGAAACGTGAGGGCCGTGTCCCCCCGGTACGGGGTGGGACACGGCCCTCGGCGCGAGGCGGAACGTTCAGTAGCGGGGACGGTTGAACCACGCGGAGCCGGACGGGGCGATCATCGCCGCCGCCATCACACCGCCGAAGCCGATCCACAGCAGCGCGAACACCAGCGACGCCGAGGAGCCGACGTCCGCCGCGTTGATCAGGCCGAGGAAGCCCAGCAGGGAGCCCAGGATGCCGTAGACCATGGTGGTGATCCGGATGCCCTGGCCGCCTCTGGTGAACTTGACCCCCAGCGTGATCGACAGGGCCGAGAGACCGAGGAAGATCAGCGCGATCACGAAGATGATGCCCGCGGAGGCGTGGCCGATGTCGGACAGGCCGTTGTCGCCGAAGGTGTCCTCGCCCGCGTTGGACGCGTCGTTGATCGTCGCGGCGCCGAAGATGGCGAAGATGCCGATCAGGATCTGGACGCCCGCCACGATGTAGAGCAGCACGCGCGCGGTGACCATCAGGCCCGGCATGGTCTGCGGCATCATGTTGCCGCCCGGGTAGCCGGGGTACGCGGGCTGCTGCGGGTAGCCGTAGCCCTGCGGGGGGATGTTCGGCGGGGCCTGCGGGTAGCCGTAGCCCGGGGCTCCCGGCGGGGCGGCGGGAGGCTGTTGCGGCGGCGGGCCGTAGGGGTTGTTCGGGTCGCCGAAACTCATGGCGGGTTTCCTCCGTTGCCTTGTGCGGGGACTACGCGCGGCACGGTTCGGAGGAATTTCTACAGAGCGGTCCGTCCCCCCGGTACTGCCCGCGGCACTGTATGCGCTCATCGTTCTTTAGCACACTCTTACTTGTCCAGCGGCATTCCGTATGTGTTGCCCAAGTGCAACATGAGTGATCATGGCCGGATACGGGTGAATCGGGTGCTCGGCGGCTGTCGGGAGGTGGCTGGAAGGCCGTTCCGGGGTCGTTCCGGGGCCGGGGCGGACCCGGATTGGAACCTGGGCCGCGTCATCCGGGAGGATGGGGGGCATGACCGCCCAGATTCTCGATGGCAAGGCCACCGCAGCCGCGATCAAGTCCGACCTGACCGTCCGCGTGGCGGCCCTGAAGGAGAAGGGCGTCACGCCCGGCCTCGGGACAGTCCTGGTCGGGGACGACCCCGGAAGCCAGAAGTACGTCGCGGGCAAGCACCGCGACTGTGCCCAGGTCGGCATCGCCTCCATCCAGCGCGAACTGCCCGCGACCGCCACACAGGAAGAGATCGAGGCGGTGGTCCGCGAGCTGAACGAGGACCCCGCCTGCACCGGCTACATCGTCCAGCTGCCGCTCCCCAAGGGCATCGACGAGAACCGCATCCTGGAACTGATGGACCCGGACAAGGACGCGGACGGCCTGCACCCGATGAACCTCGGGCGTCTCGTCCTCAACGAGCCCGCCCCGCTGCCCTGCACCCCCAACGGCGTCCTCACGCTCCTGCGCCGCTACGGCGTGGAGATCAAGGGGGCCGAGGTCGTGGTCGTCGGCCGCGGTGTGACCATCGGGCGCCCGATGCCGCTGCTGCTGACCCGGCGCAGCGAGAACGCCACGGTCACCCAGTGCCACACCGGCACCCGTGACCTCTCCGCGCACCTCAAGCGCGCCGACATCATCATCGCCGCCGCCGGTTCCGCGCACCTCATCAGGGCCGAGGACGTGAAGCCGGGCGCCGCCGTCCTCGACGTCGGTGTCTCGCGCAGCGCCGAGGGCAAGATCGTCGGCGATGTCCACCCGGACGTCGCCGAGGTCGCCGCCTGGATCTCCCCGAACCCGGGCGGGGTCGGCCCGATGACCCGTGCCCAGCTGCTCGTCAACGTGGTGGAAGCGGCGGAGCGCAGTGTCGGCTGACGGCGGCACCGGCAACACCGGCGAGTCCGGGGCTGGCGCGGCGCGTGGCGCCGAGTCGGCCGTGCGGGAGGCGGAGAGCGCTCTGCGTGACGCCGTCACCGGGGTGCGTGCCTCGGCCTCCGAGTCCGCGGGGGCCGCCGCTTCCGCGGGGTCGGGATCGAGGTCGCGGTCGGGTTCGGGTTCGAGTTCGGGTTTGGGTTCGGAGGGTGGTTCCGTGGCGCGGGGTTCTGACGGCCGGGGGGCCGGGGCCGCTGTGCGGACCGAGGGCGAGACCGAGGGTGAGGACGGGGCCGAGGTCGAGGTCCAGGCCGGCGCCGAGGCTGAGGCCGTCTCCGAGGCCGAGGGTGATCCGGCGGACGGGGTGACCGTCCGGGACGCGATCAGCGCGCCCGACGCCCAGGGCAAGCCGCGGCGCACCACGCGGCGCTTCCCGCTGTTCACGCGGGACACGGCACGGCCCGAGGGCGGTGGCCGGGCCGCGCCCGGGGACGCCCCGGCGCCCGCGCGTCAGTGGCCCATCCTCACCGTGCTGTCCGCCGTCGCGCTCGGTCTGCTGCTCACCGCGTTCGACGCGTTCCGCGTCGGCACGATCCTGATCGGCGCCGCGCTGCTGGCGGGTGCCCTGATGCGATGGATGCTGCCCAGTGTCGGCATGCTCGCGGTCCGCTCCCGCTTCACGGACATGCTCACCTACAGCGTCCTGGGCCTCGCCATCGTGGTGCTCGCGCTGATGGCCCAGCCCGGTCCGTGGCTGGAGATTCCTTTCCTCGACGACACCCTGCACTTCACGGTCCGCTGAACCGCGGCAGGCTCGTCCGTATGTGCCGGCATGTGCCGACGGCCCGTCCTCTCCTTCGGGGAGGGCGGGTCTTTCGTTCTCCCCTGACATCTGGGTTCGGGTTCGGGTTCGGGTTCGGGAACGACGGCGGCCCGTCCTCTCCCCCGAGTCAAGGACGGGCCGCGATCGGGCGAGTGTTCCGCCCGAGGTCAACCCTTGTGCACGGGAACGCGCTGTTCAACAGTCCGCGGTCCGCTGTGGCACGGAAGTGACCATTCCGGCACGGTGTGCGCGCTGTGTGACGGGAACCGTTCAACTCGAGCCCGTGAAGCGGTCGTTGCCGTCCCTTCCCCTTCCCCGCCGCTCTCCCGTCCGTGCCGGTGGAACACTGGACCGTGGTTCGGAGAAGTGGGGAGAGAATGCCTCGTCGGAAGGCTTTGCCGGATGAACTCGACCCCAGGGTCAAGGAGTTCGTCGATCAGCTGCGACTGCTCGTCGACCGGAGCGGGCTGAGCGTCGCGGACGTGGCCGACCGTACGGGGTACGGCAGGACGTCCTGGGAGCGCTACCTGAACGGTCTGCTGCTCGCGCCCAAGGGGGCGGTCGTCGCGCTGGCCGAGGTGACCGGGGTCGGTCCCGGGCATCTGGTGACGATGTGGGAGCTGGCCGAGCGTGCCTGGAGCCGGTCGGAGACGCGTCACGACACGACGATGGAGGCGATACGGATCTCCCGGGCGCGGGCCGCGCTGGGGGAGTTCGGGCCGCCCCCGGGGGAGGGCTCCGCGCGGCGGAGGCGGCAGAGGCGGCGGCTGACGATGTCGCTCGCCGGTGCCGTGGGGGTCCTGGTGGTCGTCGCGGCCGCGGTCTGGTTCACCCAGGGTGGGGAGAAGGGGGACGCGGGCGGTACGCCGAAGACGCCGGTGGCCTCCCCCAGTGCTCGGCCCGATCTGCCGCCCGGGGTGAAGTGCGTCGGGGCCTCGTGCGTCGGGAAGGACCCCGAGGGCATGGGCTGCAGCGGTCGACTGGCCGAGACGGTGACCAGCGTGACGGTGGGGACCACGCTGGTGGAGGTGCGGTACAGCGAGACGTGCGGGACGGCTTGGGCCCGTGCCACGCGGGCCGTGGCGGGCGACCGGGTCGAGGTGTCGGTGGGAGCCGCGGCGAAGCGGACGGCTGTGGTGGGGACGGACGCGAACACGTACACGCCGATGGTCGTGGTGAAGGGCCCTGGTGAGGCGCGGGCCTGTGTGGCGCTGAAGTCCGGTCAGAAGGGGTGCACCGCTTAGTGGGTTCGGTGCCGGTGCCGTGCCGGTGCCGTCGCGGGTGCGGTGCGCCGGCCGTCGCGGGTGCGGTGCCGGTTCGGTGGTGGGTCGGGGCCGTGCCGGTGCATCAGCCCGTCGCTGTCGGGTGAGGAGTGGGCGTCGGTGGCGACGGGCATCGATGTACCGGCACGGCCCCTTCCGCCGGATCCCGGCCGCGGGTGCGATGTGGTTGGGGCGCAGCCCCTCATCGGCGTGGTTTTCAGCCCCTCCGGCGTTTGAGGAGCGGAGCCCCAGGGGCGGGAAGGGCAGGGGCGGAGGGGGCGAAGAGGCGCTTGTGGGTGGGGGAGCCGGAAAAACTTCGGGTTCGGGGGATTGAGGTGGTTCTGAGGGGGCAGGCGGACCGTACCCCCATGGGATCCGGTGCTGTCGGGAAGGGGGGAGATCCCTTCCCCGAACCCCCCGGTACCCCCTTTGGCGGTCGCCGAGTTCACCCTCTCCCGAGCCCGGCGACCGCCTGTCCGGGGGATCTGCGGGAGATCTGTGGGGTGGGCCACACGGACCCTGACGTCCGGCGTCCCGGATGCGCGATAGCCTGACGGCGGATCTCTCTTGACGCCGAGAGATCGATCATCGGGACCTTTGATCGATCATTGCGGTGGTTGCACGGGACGATCCTGCACCCGGGGCAGGGACGCCCCACCGCCAGCTGTCATACGGAGAACGCCATGACTCGCACTCCCGTGAACGTCACCGTCACCGGCGCGGCCGGCCAGATCGGTTACGCCCTGCTCTTCCGCATCGCCTCCGGCCAGTTGCTCGGCGCGGACGTGCCGGTCAAGCTGCGCCTCCTGGAGATCACGCCGGCGCTGAAGGCCGCCGAGGGCACCGCCATGGAGCTCGACGACTGCGCCTTCCCGCTCCTTCAGGGCATCGACATCACGGACGACCCGAACGTCGCCTTCGACGGCGCCAACGTCGCCCTCCTGGTGGGCGCCCGTCCGCGCACCGCGGGCATGGAGCGCGGTGACCTGCTCTCCGCCAACGGCGGCATCTTCAAGCCGCAGGGCAAGGCCATCAACGACAACGCCGCGGACGACATCAAGGTCCTCGTCGTCGGCAACCCGGCCAACACCAACGCGCTCATCGCGCAGGCCGCCGCTCCGGACGTACCGGCCGAGCGCTTCACCGCCATGACCCGCCTCGACCACAACCGCGCGCTGACCCAGCTCGCGAAGAAGACGGGCACCACGGTCGCCGACATCAAGCGGCTGACCATCTGGGGCAACCACTCCGCCACCCAGTACCCCGACATCTTCCACGCCTCGGTCGCCGGCAAGAACGCCGCCGAGGTCGTGAACGACGAGAAGTGGCTGGCCGAGGACTTCATCCCGACCGTCGCCAAGCGCGGTGCCGCCATCATCGAGGCCCGCGGTGCCTCGTCGGCCGCCTCCGCCGCCAACGCCGCCATCGACCACGTGTACACCTGGGTCAACGGCACCGCCGAGGGCGACTGGACCTCCATGGGCATCCCGTCGGACGGTTCGTACGGTGTGCCGGAGGGTCTCATCTCCTCCTTCCCCGTCACCACGAAGGACGGCCGGTACGAGATCGTCCAGGGCCTGGACATCAACGAGTTCTCCCGTGCCCGCATCGACGCCTCCGTGCAGGAGCTCACGGAGGAGCGCGAGGCGGTCCGTGCCCTCGGCCTGATCTGATCCGACGCGGTACGCACCGATGCCCGGGCGGTGGTCACCGCCCGGGCATCGGTGCGTTCGGGGTCGGTGGTTCACCCGTTCCCGGCCGTCGTGAAGGAGGCGTACGGAAAGTACGTATCGAACGTGTGTGCTTTGTCGCCATAAAGAGGGGTGCCGATGGCGGAATCCTCACTATCGTCGTCCCGTACGGTCCGTCAGGGGGCGGGGGCGCGGCAGGGGTTCGGCGGGGAGCACGCCGGGATCGGGCCGACGGGGAGCGGGGGTGACGGGGTGGCGCAGCGATGGGACGCGGACCGTCGGCAATGGGTCGACGACGGTACGGGCCTGACGGACGGTGGGGTCCAGGACGGGGTGGACGCCGGCGGCGCTCCGCCGGCCGGGGACCAGCAGTGGTGGGCGGCCGCCACCCAGGCGGGTCCGCTGCGGCCCGGCGCCCATCCGCCCGCGGGTTCCGTGCCGCCGCCACCACCGCAATGGGCCCCGTCCCAGCAGCAGGCCCAGGCCGCCTGGTCGCACCAGCAGTCACAGCCGCAGACGTGGCCCGGCGGTGTCGTGCCGCCCGGGGGCGGTCAGGCGCGGGGGGTCGGTGACCCGCGGCGGCTGCTCCTGGTGATCGTGGCCGTGGCCGTTCTGGCGGGCGGGGTGGGCGGCGGGCTGTGGGCTTTGACCCGGGGTGACTCGGCGAGACATCCGGAGGCGCACACGTCCGGCCCCTCGGTGACCGCCACGACGACACGGCCCGACGCGGCCCCGGGCACCTCGAACACCTCCGGCGGCGAGGGCGCGTACACCGCCCCGGCCGTGACCACCGCCCCGGCGCCGTCGCCCGGGTACAGCCGCTCGGTCGATCCGCTCGGCTACACCGTGGACGTGCCGGACGGCTGGGCGCGCGAGGAGACACAGGGCAAGCTGGCGCCCGTCGTCACGTACACGGCCCCCGGCGGCGACCGCAGACTCATGGTGTTCGAGGTCAAGGAGACCTCCGTGACGGAATCCTCGGCGCAGGCCCAGTCCATCGCGGAGGGGTTCCGGGGCTACCAGTACCTGGACCGGCGGAGCGGCACCGACTGGACGGAGTTCAGCTACCGCTACGACAGCAAGCAGTACGGGACCACCCAGACCGTCGACCACCGCTTCCAGGCCGCCGACGGCATGTCGTACGCCGTCATCGTGTACTCGCCGCCGGGCACCGACATGACCGAGCAGCTCATGACGGCCGTGAACTCCTTCTGCCCGGCCGGCGCCGACTGCGCGAACCGCCCCTAACGCAGCTTCGCCGCCAGGTCCGCCAGCGTCCCGGCCGCCCGGCGCTGCAGCCCGGGGCCGAACGTGACCCGGGTGGCGCCCAGTTCGCCCAGCTCGGCCGGGGACGCCCCGTCGAGGCGGGCGAGCGCGTTCAGGGGGCCCTGGACGCCGGACCGCAGGAGCGGGAGCGCCTCGGCCGGGGCTCCGATCGGATACACGCAGTCCGCCCCCGCGGAGACGTACAGCGCGGCCCGACCGACGGCCTGCCCGGGGTCACCGTCCCCGTGGACGAACACGTCGGTGCGGGCGTTCACGAAGAGCCGGTCCGCCGCGGCGCTCCGCACTTCGGCCAGCCAGTCGGCGTGCCGGGACGCGTCCTTGAGCACCCCGCCCTCGGAGTCCTCGAGGTTGCAGCCCACGACCCCCGCCTCCAGCAGCCGTTCCACCAGCTCCCGGGGCGCCAGCCCGTAGCCGTCCTCGACGTCCGCCGACACCGGTACGTCGACCGCCCGGGCGATCCGCGCGACGGCGGCGAACATCTCGGCGGCGGGCGTCCTCCCGTCCGCGTACCCCAGCGAGGCGGCCACCCCGGCGCTGGGCGTGGCGAGCGCGGGGAACCCCGCGTCCGCGAACACCCGGGCGCTCGCCGCGTCCCAGGGCCCGGGCAGCACCAGCGGATCGCCCGGCGGGCGTCCGTGGTGCAGGGCCCGGAACCGGTCGGCCTTGTCCGGTGCGGTGCGCCGCCCGTCCACGGACGTCACTTGTGTCCGCCCGGCCGGTAGTGGCCGGGAACCATGCGGCAGGTCACGGCGAACCGGTTCCAGGCGTTGATCACCGTGATCGAGGCGATGAGCCGGGCCAGGTCGGCCTCCTCGAAGTGCCGGGCCGCGCGCTCGTACACCTCGTCCGGCACGAAACCTTCCGTGATCACGGTGACGGCCTCGGTCAGCTCGATCGCCGCGATCTCCTTCTCCGTGTAGAAGTGCCGCGACTCCTCCCACGCGCTCAGCTGGATGATCCGCTCCACGCTCTCGCCCGCCGCGAGCGCGTCCTTGGTGTGCATGTCCAGGCAGAACGCGCAGTGGTTGAGCTGCGAGGCGCGGATCTTCACCAGTTCGAGGAGCACGGGGTCCACCCCCTGCCGGGCCGCCGCGTCGAGCCTGACCATCGCCTTGTAGACGTCGGGGACGAGCTCGGCCCAGGACAGCCGGGGCGCGTGCTCGGGCGCGTACCGCGTGGCGGGGGCATCGGGTGTCGTGGCGGGGCGCGTGGTCGTGTCCTGTGTCGTCATGTGATCGACCCTATGAGGGAAGTAGTCCAGGGGTATGGTCCATTTCCATGGGGAAAACATGGGCCACTCTGGGGGTCGACCTCCATGTCGAGCCGACCGGGTCCGGCATCCGCAAGGGGCTGACGGAGGCGCTGCGCGAGGCCGTCCGCGGTGGCCGGCTGGCCCCCGGGACCCGTCTCCCGTCCTCCCGCTCGCTCGCCGCCGACCTCGGCGTCGCCCGCAACACGGTCGCCGAGTCCTACGCCGACCTCGTCGCCGAGGGCTGGCTCACCGCACGCCAGGGCTCGGGCACGCGGGTGGCCGAGCGGAGCGTCGTACGACCGGCGCGGGAGGCGGCGCCACCCCGCCGCGAACCGGCCCGGCCCGCCTACGACCTCGTGCCCGGACGCCCCGACCTCGCGTCCTTCCCGCGGGCCGCCTGGCTCAAGGCGGCCCGCCGCGCCCTGACCCGCGCCCCGCACGAGGCCTTCGGCTACGGCGATCCGCGCGGCCGCCCCGAACTGCGCACCGCCCTGGCGGGCTATCTCTCCCGTGCCCGGGGCGTCCGCGCCGACCCGGAGCGCATCGTGGTCTGCTCCGGCTTCTCGGACGGCCTCACGCTGCTCGGCGCGGTCCTGCGCCGACGGGGGCTCCGCTCGGTCGCCGTGGAGTCGTACGGGCTCGACGCGCACTGGAACCTCCTGCACCGGTCGGGTCTGCGCACGAGCCCCCTGCCGTTCGACGGGCTCGGCACCGACACGCGCGACATGACGGGCGCGCGAGCCGTGCTCCTCACCCCCGCCCACCAGTTCCCGATGGGCGTGCCGCTGCACCCGGACCGCCGGGCCGCCGTCGTCGCCTGGGCCCGCCGGACCGGCGGGCTCGTCCTGGACGACGACTACGACGGCGAGTTCCGCTACGACCGGCAGCCCGTCGGCGCGCTGCAGGGCCTGGACCCCGACCACGTGGTCCACCTGGGCACCGCCAGCAAGTCCCTGGCCCCCGCGCTGCGCCTCGGCTGGCTGGTCCTGCCGCCGTCGCTCGTGGACGAGGTGGTCTCCCTGAAGGGGGAGGGCGGCTGGTCCACCGGGGCGCTGGACCAGCTGACCCTGGCGGAGTTCATCACCTCCGGCGCCTACGACCGCCACGTCCGCGCCGCCCGGCTGCGCTACCGGCGCCGCCGGGACGCCCTCGTCGCGGCCCTCGCCGCCCGCGCCCCGGACGTGCACGCCACCGGCATCGCCGCCGGGCTGCACGCCGTGCTCCGGCTCCCGCCCGGCACCGAGGGGCCGGTCGTCCAGGCCGCCGCCTTCCAGGGGCTGGCCGTCCACGGGCTCTCCCGCCACCGCCATCCGGACGCGGTCGTCCCGCACCGGGACGCCCTGGTCGTCGGCTACGGAACCCCGCCGGACCACGCCTGGTCGGGCGCCCTGGACGCGCTGTGCCGGGCACTTCCCTGAAGGGGGCCCGCCCGCGGGGCGGGCCCTACGCCTGCTGTTCCTCCTCGGCCCCCGCGGGCGCGGACGTCTCCGCACCCGGCGCCTCCCCGAACCGCGCCAGCGCCAGGGCCCCCGCCACCGCCACCGCGAAACCGAGCACCGCCAGCCAGGCCAGCCCCTCGCGCGTGCGGTCGCCCAGCCACACCACCCCCACCAGCGCGGGCCCGATGGTCTCCCCGATGACGAGACCGGCGGTGGCCGTGGTCACCGAACCCCGTTCCAGCGCCGTGGTGAGCAGCAGGAACGCGGCGCCGCCACCGATCAGCAGCGCGTACGTCGCCGGATTGGCCAGCAGCGTCCCCGGATCGAGGTCGGCGATCAGCCGCACCGCCACCTCGACCACCCCGAAGCCGAACCCGGACCCGAGGCCCAGCGCGAGCGCCCGCCCCCGGTCGGGCAGCCGTCCGCCGACGAGCGCCAGCACCAGAACGGCCACGGACGTCCCGAGCATCGCGTACTTCAGTGCCAGGGATCCCGTGCGGTCGCCCTCCGGCCCGGACGCGAGCGCCAGCATCGCGAGTCCGCCGCACACCACCGCCACCGCGCCCCACTCGACCCGGCTCAGCCGCACGTGGAGCAGCCGCGAGGCGACCACCGCGGTGACGGCCAGGCTCGCGGCGAGGGCCGCGCCGACCGCGTAGATCGGGATCGAGCGCAGCGCGACGATCTGCAGCAGGAACCCGGCCCCGTCGAGGCCCAGTCCCGCCAGATAGCGCCACTGCCGCAGCGCCCGCAGCAGCAGTGCCGCCGCGCCGCCGACGCCGCCGCCCGCCCCGCCGGCGGCCCGTGCGGCCATCGCCTGCAGGACCGTCGCCGTACCGAAACAGACCGAGGCACCGAGGGCACACACCATTCCAAAGAGCACGAAGCGACTGTAGGGGACGGTGCGTCGTGGGGGGCCGTCGTGGACTTGTCGGACGGGATCTCTACTCTGTCCACTTCAGTCGGAAACGATCCGAAGAGAACAAACGGGGGAACGGACATGGCAGACGTACGACGGCAACTGCGCTCGGGCACGGTCGTCCTCGGGGGCATGGGACTTCTCGCGGCGGCGCTCACCGCCTGTTCCTCGGACCCCGACAAGCGCTGCGTCGACCGCGACAGCTACAACGCCGGCAAGGGCTACAAGGTCGTCTCCGACAAGAACTGCAAGTCCTCCGCGGGCTCGTCCCACAGCGGCTGGTACTACGGCGGCGACAAGAAGAGCAGCTGGGTCGAGGGCGGCTCCTTCACCAAGCCCGGCGGCTCCGGCGGTTCGGGCGGCGGCGTGCACCGCGGCGGTTTCGGCGGCGGCAAGGGCAGCTCCGGCGGCTGATCCGCGGCCCGGGGCCGGAGCGGGGGCGCCGGCCCCGGCCCGTCCGCCGAGACGCAGAACCCGCCCGCCCGCCCAGACGGAGAACCCACGCGCCATGGAACGCCGCACCATCACCCCCCGCCCCGGCTGGCAGCAGACCGTCGAGGGGCAGGGGCTGATCTACCCGCTCACCCGCCACCCCGACGACTCCCTGCGCCCCTACTGGGACGAGAGCGCCCACTACGTCTTCTCGCTGCCCGAGGTGGAGGCGCTGGAGGAGGTCGTCGGGGAACTGCACGCCATGTGCCTGACGGCGGCCGGTCACATCGTCGAGCGGGGACGCTTCGCCGACCTCGGCATCGACGACCCCCGGGTCGTGGCGGCCGTCTCCGAGGCCTGGCACCGGCGCGCCGAACTCCCCTCCGTCTACGGCCGCTTCGACCTCCGCTACGACGGGACGGGCCCGGCGAAGCTCCTGGAGTACAACGCCGACACGCCGACCTCGCTGGTCGAGGCCGCGAGCCCCCAGTGGTTCTGGATGGAGGACCGCTTCCCCGGCGCCGACCAGTGGAACTCCCTCCACGAGCGCCTCGTCGCGGCCTGGAGGAAGCAGGCCGCCCTCCTCCCGCCGGGCGGCCCGCTCTACTTCGCGCACTCCGCCGAGGACGAACTCGGCGAGGACCTGATGACGGTCGCCTACCTGAAGGAGACCGCGGAGCAGGCCGGTCTCGACACGGACTGGATCTCCATGGAGGAGATCGGCTGGGACCCCCTCTCCGGCCGCTTCGTCGACAACCGGCTCGCGTTCATCCGCAGCTGCTTCAAGCTCTACCCCTGGGAGTGGCTCACCACCGACGCGTTCGGCGGCCACGTCCTGGACACCCTCGACAACGGCGGCGGCACCGGTACGACCCTGTGGATCGAGCCCGCCTGGAAGATGCTCCTGTCCAACAAGGCCCTCCTCGCCGTCCTCTGGGAGCTCTACCCGGGCCACCCGAACCTGCTCCCCGCCCACCTCGACGGCCCCCGCGAACTGGCCCGCACGAACGGCTACGTCGCCAAGCCCCTGCTCGGCCGCGAGGGCGCCGGGGTGACGATCCACGAACCCGGCGCCGCCCCCGTCGTGCGCGACGAGGCCTGCTGCTACCAGGAGCTGGCCCCGCTCCCGTCCTTCGACGGCAACCGGACCGTCCTCGGCGCCTGGGTCGTCGGGGACGAGCCGGCGGGCCTCGGCATCCGGGAGTCCTCCGGCCCCGTCACGGACGAGTACGCCCGCTTCCTGCCCCATGTGATCCTCTAGGCCCGCCCGCGGAGCCCCGGACCCGGACCCCTACGCCCCCAGCACGGCCCGCAGCTGGGCCAGCCCCCAGTCCAGGTCCTCCTCGCTGATGACCAGCGGCGGGGCGATCCGGACGGTGACGCCGTGGGTGTCCTTGACGAGGACGCCCCGGTCCATCAGCCGCTCCGAGACCTCCCGGCCCGTGCCGTGCGCGGGGGCGATGTCGACGCCCGCCCACAGGCCGCGCCCGCGCACCGCGGTGACATGACCGGAGTCCTTCAGCAGGCCCAGCTCCCGGTGCAGACGCGCGCCCAGCTCGGCCGCCCGCGCCTGGTACTCACCCGTCCGCAGCATCGCGATCACCTCCAGGGCCACCGCGCAGGCCAGCGGGTTCCCGCCGAAGGTCGACCCGTGCTCCCCGGGCCGGAACACCCCCAGCACCTCCGCGTTCGACACCACCGCCGACACCGGCACCACCCCGCCGCCGAGCGCCTTCCCGAGGACGTACACGTCCGGCACCACACCCTCGTGCTCGCAGGCGAACGTGGTGCCGGTCCGCCCCAGCCCCGACTGGATCTCGTCCGCGACGAACAGGACGTTCCGCTCCCGCGTCAGCTCCCGCACGGCCGGCAGGTAACCGGCCGGCGGCACCAGCACCCCCGCCTCCCCCTGGATCGGCTCCAGCAGCACGGCCACCGTGTTCTCCGTGACCGCCGCCCGCATGGCCGTCAGGTCCCCGTACGGCACGATCTCGAACCCCGGGGTGTACGGGCCGAAGTCGGCCCGCGCCTCGGGGTCCGTCGAGAAACTGATGACCGTCGTCGTACGCCCGTGGAAGTTGTTGCCCGCGACCACGATCTTCGCCATCTCGGCGGGGACGCCCTTGACCTTGTACCCCCACTTCCGGGCCGTCTTCACGGCCGTCTCGACCGCCTCCGCGCCGGTGTTCATCGGCAGCACCGTCTCCATGCCGCACAGCGCGGCCAGCTCCCGGCAGAAGTCCGCGAACCGGTCGTGGTGGAAGGCCCGCGACGTCAGCGTCACCCGGTCCAGCTGCGCCTTGGCCGCCTCGATCAGCCGCCGGTTGCCGTGGCCGAAGTTCAGCGCCGAGTATCCGGCCAGCATGTCGAGGAAGCGGCGCCCCTCGACGTCCGTCATCCAGGCCCCGTCCGCCGTCGCCACGACGACCGGCAGCGGGTGGTAGTTGTGCGCGCTGTGCGCGTCGGCCGAGGCGATGAACGCCTCCGTCGTCTCCCTGGCATCCATGGTGGTCACGGGATCTCCGTTCTGGGCTGGTGACCCCTTTCCTATCGTCGCTCGCATGGTGGACCGGGGACCCCGGTGATCCGGCGCGCCCGGTACGCTGATCGACGGGGCCGTGACTGGCGCGCTGGGATGGGACCGACCATCGGGGAGCGGCACCCGCGCTGTGGCTTCCCCGGGGCGATCCCGGACCTCTGGACGGAGAAGCAGGCCGTTCTGAGGGGCCCGGAGTGTCCGGGCGAGGAGTCGTGGCAACCAAGTGCCGTGCGCCTGGGCCGACCCGTGAACGCTGAACGCAACGTCCGGAGGCCGTCATGCCAGAGCCCCTTTCCACCGAGTCCACCGCCTTCCGCAGCGCCCTCGACGTGATCCGGGCCGTGGAGCCCCGCGTCGCCGACGCCATCGGCCAGGAAGTGGCCGACCAGCGCGACATGCTCAAACTGATCGCGTCCGAGAACTACGCCTCCCCGGCCACCCTGCTGGCCATGGGCAACTGGTTCAGCGACAAGTACGCGGAGGGCACCGTCGGCCGCCGCTTCTACGCCGGCTGCCGCAACGTCGACACCGTCGAGGCCCTCGCCGCCGAGCACGCCCGCGAGCTGTTCGGCGCCGAGCACGCCTACGCCCAGCCGCACTCCGGCATCGACGCCAACCTCGTCGCCTTCTGGGCCGTCCTCGCCGCCCGCGTGGAGGCCCCGGCGCTCGCCAAGGCGGGCGTCCGCAACGTCAACGACCTCTCCGAGGCCGACTGGGCCGAACTGCGCCAGGCCTTCGGCAACCAGCGCATGCTCGGCATGTCCCTGGACGCCGGCGGCCACCTCACCCACGGGTTCAGGCCGAACATCTCGGGCAAGATGTTCGACCAGCGCTCGTACGGCACCGACCCCGCCACCGGCCTCATCGACTACGAGGCCCTGCGCGTCTCCGCCCGCGAGTTCAAGCCGCTGATCATCGTCGCCGGCTACTCCGCCTACCCCCGCCTGGTGAACTTCCGGATCATGCGGGAGATCGCCGACGAGGTCGGCGCCACCCTCATGGTCGACATGGCGCACTTCGCGGGCCTGGTCGCGGGCAAGGTCCTCACCGGCGACTTCGACCCGGTCCCGCACGCCCAGATCGTCACCACCACCACGCACAAGTCGCTCCGCGGCCCCCGCGGCGGCATGGTCCTGTGCGACGAGTCCCTCGCCGAGCAGGTCGACCGCGGCTGCCCGATGGTCCTCGGCGGCCCGCTGCCGCACGTCATGGCCGCCAAGGCCGTCGCGCTCGCCGAGGCCCGCCGCCCCGAGTTCCGCGACTACGCCCAGGCCGTCGTCGACAACTCCCGCGCCCTGGCCGAGGGACTGATGCGCCGCGGCGCCACCCTGGTCACCGGCGGCACCGACAACCACCTCAACCTGATCGACGTCGCCTCCTCCTACGGCCTCACCGGCCGGCAGGCCGAGTCCGCCCTGCTCGACTCGGGCATCGTCACCAACCGCAACGCGATCCCCGCCGACCCGAACGGCGCCTGGTACACCTCCGGCATCCGCATCGGCACCCCCGCGCTGACCACCCGTGGTCTCGGCGCGACCGAGATGGACGAGATCGCCGGTCTGATCGACCGGGTCCTTGCCGCCGCCGAGCCCGGCACCACCGCCAAGGGCGCCCCGTCCAAGGCGCAGCACGTCCTGGACACGAAGATCTCCGACGAGATCGCCCACCGCGCGAGCGACCTGCTCACCGGCTTCCCGCTCTACCCCGAGATCGACCTCGGCTGACGTACCGCACCGGGGCCGGACCCGTCCGGCCCCGGTGCGGTCAGTAGACCTCGACCAGCTCCTGGCGCGGCTCCCGCAGCGGTTCGGCGTTCACGCGCCGGGCCGTCGCGCGGCGGGCGAACCACGTGGCCCCGGCGCCCAGGGCCAGGCCCGCGGCGAGTCCGGGCACCGCCCACACCGCCGGGTCGAACTCCACCCGGACGGCGGTCGCGGTCGCCCCGGAGCCGAAGAGCCTTCCTTCCTTCACCAGCTCGCCGAACACCGAGAGCGGCGCCCGGTGCCAGTGGAAGTCGCCGCCCACCAGGTCGGGAGCCAGATCCGACCGCACCCACGGCGCGCCGTCCGCGGCGAGGAAAACCTGGTCCTGGCGCTCGATGCTGACGTCACCCCCGGGGCCCGTGGCTCCCCAGATCACCGTGACCTGGGGAGCGGGAAGGTGACCGCCCGCCCACTCGTCGGGCGCCTTCTTCGGGCCCGTGTACCGGGGCGACAGGAGCCGCCACAGCCGTCCGAAATCCGGATCGCCGCTGTGCATGGTGGTCGTCCGTCCCGTGTCACCGGCGACGGTCAGGACGATGTCCGGGCTGTCGCCCGAGGAGCTCTGCGGGGCGTTCTCGACGCTCTCCCGCACCGCCGGTGCGACCACCGGTGCGCTCGCCGCCGGGCCGGCCAGGGCGGCCGGTGCCACCGCCACCGCCGCCGCGGCGGTGGCGCCCAACGCTCCCACCACCGTGACCAGTTCGCGAAGCCCGCGCATGGAACTCCCAACCGGCCGACGCAGAGTCGGCCCGCACACCGTTGTGCCAATTCCTGGGTGCGCCGACGGACCCGCCGGGGGTTCCCCGCGACGGCGACGTCCGAACAGCGCTCCGCCCTGCCGAATCCGGTTCCCGGGCGGTCCGGCATTTCTAAGCGTCGGCGCCCCCGAAAAACACCCCCTCCAGCAGGAACGTCACCTCACCGTTGCACTTGCATGACGGTGTGTGTTCGAAAGCCGCTCAGGTGAGCGAAATGGTGACCGTCTGTGTCGATGGGGTGAAGGTTCGGAGGAGCTGATTCCCGGATCCATGGCGCGGGCTCACCCGAGTGCCGTCTCTTTCCGGCCAGTTCCGGAGCGGGCCCCGGCACCTGAGAGAATGGTGAACATGGCCTCTGACAGTCCTCGCGTGCTCTCCGGAATCCAGCCCACGGCAGGCTCGTTCCACCTCGGCAACTACCTCGGCGCCGTCCGTCAGTGGGTGGCGCTCCAGGAGTCCCACGACGCGTTCTACATGGTCGTCGACCTGCACGCGATCACGGTTCCGCAGGACCCCGCGGACCTGCGCGCCAACACCAGGCTCGCCGCCGCGCAGCTGCTCGCCGCCGGTCTCGACCCCGAGCGCTGCACGCTCTTCGTCCAGAGCCACGTCCCCGAGCACGCCCAGCTCGCCTGGGTCATGAACTGCCTCACCGGTTTCGGCGAGGCCAGCCGGATGACCCAGTTCAAGGACAAGGCGGCCCGGCAGGGCGCGGACCGCGCGAGCGTCGGCCTGTTCACGTACCCGGTCCTCCAGGTCGCGGACATCCTGCTGTACCAGGCCCACGAGGTGCCGGTCGGCGAGGACCAGCGCCAGCACGTCGAGCTCACCCGTGACCTCGCCGAGCGCTTCAACGGCCGGTTCGGCGAGACCTTCACCGTCCCGAAGCCGTACATCCTCAAGGAGACGGCGAAGATCTACGACCTCCAGGACCCGTCGATCAAGATGAGCAAGTCGGCGTCCACGCCGAAGGGCCTCATCAACCTCCTCGACGACCCGAAGGTCACCGCGAAGAAGGTCAAGAGCGCCGTCACCGACACGGACACGGTGATCCGCTACGACGCCGCGGAGAAGCCGGGCGTCTCGAACCTCCTCACCATCCACTCCACCCTCACCGGCAAGTCGATCGCCGAGCTGGAGCGGGAGTACGAGGGCAAGATGTACGGCGCCCTCAAGACGGACCTCGCCGAGATCATGGTCGAGTTCGTGACCCCGTTCCGCGAGCGCACCCAGCAGTACCTGGACGACCCCGAGACGCTCGACTCGATCCTGGCCAAGGGTGCCGAGAAGGCGCGCGCCGTCGCCGCGGAGACGCTCTCCCAGGCGTACGACCGGGTCGGGTTCCTGCCCGCCAAGCACTGACGGCCGGGGCCGCCGCCGTACGCGGGGCCGTGCCCCGTCCGTACGGCGGCACGGCCCCTACCACACCACCTTCGGCAGTCAGTACGAGACGAGCGCGACACTCCTACGACGGCCGTTTGCGGGCCGCGCCGCCGTACAGTCGAAAGCGGGGCGGGCCGAGCGATCGCCTCCGCCCGCGCAGCACCACCGAACAGCCCTGATCCTCGACAACGACAGGAGACGACGTGGGGACCGTAACGATCGGCGTGTCGATCGCGGTCCCGGAGCCTCACGGCAGCCTGCTCCAGGAGCGGCGCGCGGGCTTCGGCGACCCCGCGGCTTGCTGCATTCCCACCCACGTCACCCTGCTGCCGCCGACCGAGGTCGAGGACTCGGCGCTGCCCGCGATCGAGGCGCACCTGATGGACGTCGCCGCCGCCGGGCGCCCGTTCCCGATGCGGCTGTCCGGCACGGGCACCTTCCGCCCCCTGTCACCGGTCGTGTACGTCCGGGTGGCCGAGGGCGCCGAGGCCTGCACCTGGCTGCAGAAGCAGGTCCGGGACGCCTCGGGCCCCGTCGCCCGCGAGCTGCAGTTCCCGTACCACCCGCACGTCACCGTGGCGCACGGCATCAGCGAAGAGGCGATGGACCACGCCTTCGAGGCGCTCTCCGCGTACGAGGCCGGGTGGCCCTGCACCGGGTTCGCCCTCTACGAGCAGGGCGCCGACGGTGTGTGGCGCAAGCTCCGCGAGTTCGTCTTCGGCGGTGCCGTGGTGCCCCCGCAGGCCTCCGCGCCCGAACGGGACACCACGCTGCCGGCGGTCTAGGACCCGTCCGGTCGATCCGGGGGCCGCCGGACCTCGGACGGGCCTCAGAGCGGCAGTCGTCTGAACACCGCCCGGGGCGTGTGCCGCAGCGCCGACATGACCATCCGGAGGGCCCCCGGCACCCACACCGTCTCGGAGCGACGCCGCAGCCCCAGCTCGATCGCCTCGGCCACCGCCTCCGGAGTGGTCGACAGCGGTACCTGGGGCAGATGGGCCGTCATCCGCGTACGGACGAACCCGGGGCGCACGACCATGACGTGGGCCCCCGTGCCGTGGAGGGCGTCCCCCAGCCCCTGCGCGAAGGCGTCCAGGCCCGCCTTGCTGGAGCCGTAGATGAAGTTCGAGCGGCGGGCGCGTTCGCCCGCGACCGAGGACAGCACCACCAGGGAGCCGTGCCCCTGCGTCTGCAGCGCCCGCGCGCACACCAGGCCCGAGGAGACCGCGCCCGTGTAGTTCGTCTGCGCGACCCGGACCGCCAGGGCCGGCTCCTTCTCGTCCACGGCCTGGTCGCCGAGCACCCCGAAGGCCATCAGCACCATGTCGATGTCGCCCTCGGCGAAGACCTTGCCGAGCACGGCCTCGTGGGATTCGGGATCGAGGGCGTCGAAGGCGACGGTACGGACCTCCGCGCCGAGCCCGCGCAGCCGCTCGGCGGCCTCCTCCAGGGCGGGCGTCGGCCGTCCGGCGAGCCACACCGCGCGGGTGCGCCGGGTGATCAGCCGGCGCGCGGTGGCCAGCGCGATCTCGGACGTGCCGCCGAGCACCAACAGGGACTGGGGGATACCGAAGGCGTCCTTCATGACGGCCAGCTCCTTCAGACGGACGGGGACCTACAGGCCGAGGCGGCGGGACAGGTCCGAGGTGAAGACCCCGCGCGGGTCCAGTTCCCGGCGCAGGGACCGGAACGCGCCGAGCCGCGGATACATCGCGGCCAGCAGCTCGGGCCGCAGCCGCGCGTCCTTGGCCAGGTACACGCGTCCCCCGGCGCCCGCCACCTCCTCGTCCAGTTCGTCGAGGAAGGAGCCCAGGCCCGGCAGGCCCGCCGGGACGTCCAGGGCGAGGGTCCACCCGGGCACGGGGAAGGACAGCCAGCCCGGATCGCCCTTCCCGAAGCGCTTCAGGACGGCGAGGAAGGACGGGCAGCGGCGTTCGGAGACGCGCCGCACGATCCGGCGCAGGGTCTCCTCCCGGCCGTGCCCGACGACGAACTGGTACTGGACGAAGCCGCCGCGCCCGTAGACGCGGTTCCAGTGCGGCACCCCGTCCAGGGGGTGGAAGAAGGCCGGGATCGGCTGGAGTTCACCGGTGCGCGCGCGGGGCGCCCTGCGGTACCAGAGCTCGTTGAAGAGTCCGACCGTCGTCCGCCCGAGGAGCCCTTCCGGCACGAAGGCGGGGGCGGCCGGCAGCCGCGACGGGCGGAACGCCAGCGGGTGCCGGCGGGCCCGCGGCGGCAGCGCGTCCAGCGGTGCGTGATCGCCGCGGGTCAGCACCGAGCGGCCCGTCCCGGCCCCGCGGGCGAGGAGGTCGATCCAGGCCACCGAATAGCGGTAGCGGTGATCGCCGGAGGTGAGACGGGCCATCAGGTCGTCCAGGTCCACCGCGCGTTCGGTGTCGACGGACATCAGGGCGGTCTCCACCGGCTGGAGGCGGACGGTCGCCGTCAGGATCACGCCGGTCAGGCCCATCCCGCCCGCCGTGGCGTCGAACAGGGGGGTGCCGCGCCCGACCGGCCTGATCTCGCCGTCCGCGGTCAGCAGCTCGAAGGACAGGACGTGCCGGGCGAAGGACCCCGACACGTGGTGGTTCTTGCCGTGGATGTCCGCGCCGATCGCGCCGCCCACGGTCACATAGCGGGTCCCCGGCGTCACCGGCACGAACCAGCCGAGGGGGAGCAGGACCTCCATGAGCCGGTGCAGGGACACCCCCGCGTCGCACAGGACCGTGCCGCCGCCCGCGTCGATGGCGTGGATCCGGTCCAGGCCCGTCATGTCGAACACCGCGCCGCCCGCGTTCTGCGCGGCGTCGCCGTACGCCCGTCCGAGCCCCCGGGCGATCCCTCCCCGTGCCCCGCACTCCCGGACGGCCGCCGCCGCCTCGCCGTAGGTGCGCGGGCGGACCAGACGGGCGGTGGTCGGGGCGGTGCGACCCCAACCCGTGACGGAGACGGAGTCGGCAGGCATGACCGTGACCGTAGCGCCGCCGGGGGTGCGTAACGGGGCAATCCGCCCAGCGCTCCCGGCTCCTCACCGAAATGGGTGATTAATGGGATGTCGTACAAGATGACCGTAATTCTGCGACCACTCCCTAGAAGAGTGGCCTCACATGGACGACCTTGACGACGCGGACCGGCGCCTGCTGTCCGCGCTCCACGCCCACGGCGCGGACCCGCGCGTCGCGGCCGTCGCGCGCGCCCTGTCCTGGAGCGGGGAGCACGGCGCCCTGTGGCTCGCCGCGGGGCTCGCCGGAGCGGTCGCCGACCGCGGACGGAGCGGCGCGTGGTTGCGCGCCACGGCGCTCACCGCCGGCGCGCACCTCGCGAGCACGGTCGTGAAGCGGATCGTGCGCCGCCCGCGTCCCACGCACGTGGAGCCCCGGGTGCGCACGGCCGGACGGCATTCCTTCCCCAGCTCGCACGCGGCCTCCGCCGCCGCCGCGGCGGTCGCCTACGGGGCGCTCGGCGCGTACGCCGTCCCGCCGCTCGCCGCCGCGATGTGCCTCTCGCGCCTGGTCGTCGGCGTCCACTACCCCACGGACGTCGCCGCCGGCGCGGCCCTGGGAGCCGCGGCGGCCGGTCTCGGCGCCTGCTGGATCGGGGCCGGCCATGGCTGAGCGCACGGCGCTCCTGGAACGCCCCCCGACCCTCGCCCCGCCGCCCAGGAGCCTGACCGGGCTGCTGCGGGGCCTCGTCAGGACCGCGCGTCCCCGCCAGTGGGTGAAAAACGTGCTCGTCGTGGCCGCTCCGGCCGCCGCGGGTCGGCTCTTCACGCAGCAGGCGTTCGTTCACCTCTCGCTGGTCTTCGTCCTGTTCACGGCCTGCGCCGCCGCCGTGTACCTGGTCAACGACGCCCGGGACGCCGCCGCCGACCGAGCCCACCCCGTGAAGCGCCACCGCCCGGTCGCCGCGGGCCAGGTCCCCGTCCCGGTCGCGTACGCCGTCGGCGGCACCCTCGGAGCCCTCGCGCCCCTGGCCGCCGCCTGGCTCTGCCCGCCGGCCGTCTGCGCGCTGCTGACCGCGTACATCGGCGTGCAACTGGCGTACTGCGTCAGCCTGAAGCACGTGCTCGTCGTGGACCTCGCCGTCGTCACGACCGGGTTCCTGATGCGGGCCATGATCGGCGGGCTGGCCCTCGGCATCCCGCTCTCGCGCTGGTTCCTGATCACCACCGGCTTCGGGGCGCTGTTCATGGTCTCGGCCAAGCGCTACTCCGAAGCCGTGCAGATGGCGGGGCGGGCGGGGGCCACGCGCGCGCTGCTCACCGAGTACACGACCGGCTACCTGCGCTTCGTGTGGCAACTGGCCGCCGGTGTCTCCGTCCTCGGCTACTGCCTGTGGGCCCTGGAGGAGGGCGGGGTGCCGAGCGCCGGTGTGCTGCCGTGGCGTCAGCTGTCCATGATCGCTTTCACCCTGGCCGTCCTGCGCTACGCGGTCTTCGCCGACCGGGGAACGGCCGGGGAACCGGAGGACGTGGTCCTGCGCGACCGGCCGCTCGCCCTCATCGGCCTGGTGTGGCTGGCCATGTACGGGCTCGCCGTGGCGAACTGGTGAGCGTCACCGAGGAGCGGACCGCCGCGGGCACGGGACCGGGCGCGGTCCCCGGGGCGGGCCGCGCCCGGGAGCGGTTCCTGCGCGAGGCCCTCGGGTTCGCCGCCGTCGGCCTCCTCGCCTACGCGGTCGACCTCGGCCTCTTCGTGCTGCTCCGCGGCCCTGCGGGCCTGGACCCGCTGACCGCCAAGGCGCTGTCCTTCCTCGCTGGCTGTTCGGTGGCGTACGCCGGGAACGCGCTCGGCACCTACCGGCACGCGGCGGCCCGCGGCCCGCGCCGGTACGCGGTCTTCTTCGCGGTGAACGTCGCGGGCGCGCTCGTGCAGCTGCTGTGCCTCGCCGTCAGCCACTACGGGCTCGGGTTCACCTCCCCGCGCGCCGACACGGTCTCCGGCGCGGGGATCGGCATGGCGCTGGCCACCGTCCTGCGTTTCTGGGGTACCCGGGCACTGGTTTTCCGAGACGAGGGCAGAGTCGGATCATGGACTGGCTGAAGAAGATTCCCGGCGTGGGGCCTTGGGTCGTACGCCTGATGACCACGCACGCGTGGCGGTCGTACGAGCGGCTGGACCGCGTGAAGTGGACCCGGCTCGCCGCGGCGATGACCTTCATCAGCTTCGTGGCGCTGTTCCCGCTGCTGACCCTGGCCGCCGCGATCGGCGCCGCCACGCTGAGCGCCCAGCAGCAGAAGGACCTCCAGGACAAGCTCGCCGAGCAGGTGCCGGGCATCTCCGACCAGCTCGACATCAACGGCCTCGTCCAGAACGCCGGCGCCATCGGGCTTGTCGCGGGCGTCCTGCTGCTGATCACCGGCATCGGCTGGGTCGGCCAGATGAGGGACTGTCTGCGCGCGGTCTGGGAACTGCCCGACAGCGAGGAGAACCCCTTGCTGCGCAAGCTCAAGGACGGCGGGATCCTCGTCGGTCTCGGCGGCGCCGCACTGCTCACCATCGCGGTCTCCGGCCTCGCGTCCACGGCGATGGGCTGGTCGGCCCGGCACGTGGGCCTCGACGAGAGCGGCTGGGGGAGCACCCTGCTCCAGGTCGTCGCCTTCGCGGTGGCCGTGCTCGCCGACCTCCTGGTCCTGCTCTACATGCTCACGCTGCTGCCCGGTGTCGAGCCGCCGCGCCGCCGGCTGATCGTCGCGGTGCTGATCGGCGCCGTCGGGTTCGAACTGCTCAAGACGCTGCTCAGCGGCTACATGCGGGGCGTGGCGTCGAAGAGCATGTACGGCGCCTTCGGAGTGCCGATCGCACTGCTCCTGTGGATCAACTTCACCTCGAAGCTGCTCCTGTACTCCGCCGCCTGGACGGCGACACCCGGCGAGGGACAGGACCGGGAAGCGGCCGGCCAGGAGGCTCCGGACGAGCCGGCCGGCTCGCGGGAACCGGCCGGCTCGCGGGGCGGGAGGGGCCCGGGGGCCCCGGAGTCCCGGGGGATCAGCGGCGACGGCGCATCAGGTCCGGCAGCGGCCAGCGGCGGTTGACCAGGAAGACGCCCGCGGCGAGCAGGACGAGGAAGCCGCCCGCCACACCGAGCGCGACGCCGATGCCGCTCGAACCGCCCCTCGCCGAGGCGGCCGCCACCGGCTTCGTGGAGGCGTGCGCGGTGCCCGTGCCGGAACCCGTGCCCGTGTCGGGGGTCGCTCCGGACGACGCGTTCGCGCCCGGCCGGGCGGTGGTGTCGACGCCCTTGGGCGGGACCAGTTCACCCACCGGCTGGACCTTGCCCACGGACTGGAACCCCCAGTCGAGCAGCTGCGCGGCCTCCTTGTAGACCTCGTTGTGCTCCTTCTTCTCCGGGTTCATGACCGTGACGAGCAGCACCTTGCCGCCGCGCTCGGCGACGCCCGTGAAGGTGGCGCCCGCGTTGGTGGTGTTGCCGTTCTTCACCCCCGCGATGCCCTGGTACGGGGTGATGTCGCTGTCGCCGGACAGCAGCCGGTTGGTGTTGCGGATCTCGGAGGACGCGCGGCCGGCCGCGCCCTTCTTGCCCCCGGCCGTCGCGCCCGGGAACGTGGCCCGCACCGTCGAGCAGTACTCCCGGAAGTCCTTCTTCTGGAGCCCCGAACGGGCGAACAGCGTCAGGTCGTAGGCGGACGACACCTGGCCCCTGGCGTCGTAGCCGTCCGGGCTCACCACGTGCGTGTCGAGGGCCTGGAGGTCGTCCGCGTGCGCCTGCATGTCCTTGACCGTCTCGGGGATGCCGCCGTTCATCGCGGACAGCACGTGCACGGCGTCGTTGCCGGACTTCAGGAAGACACCGAGCCACAGGTCGTGGACGGTGTACGTCGCGTTCTCCTTTATGCCCACCAGGCTGGAGCCCTCGCCGATGCCCGCCAGCTCGGAGGGGGCCACCTTGTGCGAGGTGCTCCTCGGGAACTTGGGCAGCACCGTGTCGGCGAACAGCATCTTCAGCGTGCTCGCCGGGGGCAGCCGCCAGTGCGCGTTGTGCGCGGCCAGGACGTCGCCGGACTCCGCGTCGGCGACGATCCAGGAACGGGCGGTGATGCCCGCGGGCAGGACGGGGGCGCCGCCGCCGAGGTTCACCTGGTTGCCGGGACGGCCGAGCCGCTCACCGCCGAGGGTCGACATGTTCGCCGGGGGATTGGCCGACGGAGAGGCGCTGGGGCTCTCCGAGGGGCTCTCGTCGGCGGTGTCGGCGAACGCGGGCGCGGTGAGCGAAAGGACCGACAAAGCAGCGGAAGCGACCAACAGGGATCGCCGAATGATCATTTTCGAGACGGGCACGGTCGAAAAAGTACAGGTGTTGCGGCCGGAATTCCCATCGCCGTTCGGGGGGACCGCCTTGCCCTCTCCACCCCGGCGCCGGACCACGGCGGGCGACGGCGATACTGAAAGCATGAAGCTCAGCCGCCCCGTGTCCTGGTTCCTGCTCGCCTTCGGGGTGTGGAGCTGGGTCATTTGGGTCACTTTCGCTAAGAATCTTTGGAAAGACGCCAGTGGGCTCGCGTTCGACGACGCGGGTGATCCGACCGCGTACTTCTGGGTGCATCTGACGCTCGCCGTCGTGTCGTTTGTCCTTGGGACGGCCGTCGGGGTCATCGGGTTGCGCGGCGTACGCGCTTTGCGCCAGACGTCATAACGGGGGATACGGCGTCATGGTCATCTTGTTCGTGTCGGCGGTCCTGCTCGCCCTGGCCGTGCTCGGCGGGCTGCACGGGTACGCCTGGCGCCGGCTGGTGCGGGACACCACGAGCGGCCCGGGACCGGTCCGCCGACTGGGCGCGGCCGTCTTCGTCGCCGGGCCGCTGCTGATGGTCGCCGCCGTCGCGAGCGAGCGTGCGGGTGCCCCTTTCTGGCTCCAGCGGACGCTGGCCTGGCCCGGGTTCCTGTGGATGCCCCTGGCCCTCTACCTCGTACTGGCGCTGCTGGCCGGAGAGTTCGTGCGGCCGGTCCTGCGGTGGGCCGGGGCGCGCCGGGCCGCCGGACGGCAGGGGGCCGGGAGCGCCGTGTCCCCCGCCGTGACCGGGGGGACGGGACCGCGCGAGAACGCGCGCTCCGCCTCCGGCGCGACACCGACAGGAACAGGAGAAGGACAGCCGAGCTCCACCGGGTCGCCGGGCCCCGCCGGGCCGACGGCATCCGCCGGGCTGGCGGGGTCTGCCGGGCCGACGGCATCCGCCGGGCTGGCGGGGTCTGCCGGGCCGACGGCATCCGCCGGGCTGGCGGGGTCTGCCGGGCTGGCGGGCCCCGCCGAGCCGGAGGTTTCGCCGGAATCGGCGAAGCCGGTTGAACCCGCAGGACCTGCGGGCCCTGCCGAACCTGCGGGGCTGGCTGAACCGGTGGGATCGGCTGAACCCGAAGGGCCGGTGGGATCGGCGGGACCGGCGGAGCCGGCCGAACCCGCGGGGCCGGTTGGGTCCGCGGGCGAGGTGGGGGCGGGTGGACCGGCGGATGCCGCCTCGCTGTCGCGGCGTCTGTTCGTCTCGCGTGTCGTGGGCGGCGCGGCCGCGGCCGCCGCGGTGGGGACCGTGGGCTACGGGACGTACGGCGTGCTGCGCGGGCCCTCGGTGAAGCGGGTCACCGTGCCGCTCGCCAAACTGCCCCGGTCCGCCCACGGTTTCCGGATCGCCGTCGTGAGCGACATCCACCTCGGGCCGGTGCTCGGGCGCGGCTTCGCCCAGAAGGTCGTCGACACCATCAACTCCACCCAGCCCGATCTGATCGCCGTCGTCGGTGACCTGGTCGACGGCAGCGTGAAGAACCTCGGCCCCGCGGCCGCTCCGCTCGCCGGGCTGCGAGCCCGGCACGGGGCCTACTTCGTCACCGGGAACCACGAGTACTTCTCCGGAGCCGAGCAGTGGATCCGGGAGGTGCGGGAGCTGGGGATCCACCCCCTGGAGAACGCGCGGACCGAGCTGGCCGGCTTCGACCTCGCCGGGGTGAACGACCTGCAGGGCGAGAGCGAGGGACAGGGGCCCGACTTCGGCAAGGCGCTCGGAGACCGGGACACGACACGGGCCTGCGTGCTGCTCGCGCACCAGCCGGTGCAGATCCATGAAGCGGTACGCCACGGGGTCGATCTCCAGTTGTCCGGACACACCCACGGCGGGCAGCTGTGGCCGGGGAACCTCGTCGCGGCCGCGGCCAATCCGACGCTCGCGGGACTGGAGCGCTACGGCGACACACAGCTGTACGTCTCCCGGGGCGCGGGGGCCTGGGGGCCGCCGACCCGGGTCGGCGCGCCCTCGGACATCACGGTCGTCGAACTGGCGTCGCGCGAAGCCTGAGAATCCCCGGTGAAGCGGGACGGAAAAGATCATTCGCGTCGGACCCGAGCACTCTTCCCATTTCCCTTCCCCGGCCGAAACTCCTGTGGTTAGGTGATCCGCGTCACCGAGGAGTGGCGTGCGGGGCGCCTGGGGGAGGGCACCGATGCGATCGGTTCGCTTATGGATTCTGGCGGCGCTTCTCGTCCTGGCGGGCGTGGGCGTGGCCGGCTGGCAGCTGTTGCCGGCGAAGGAGAACGGCAACCGCACCATCACGGTGGGCACGACGGACGACGTCACCTCGCTCGACCCGGCCGGTGCCTACGACGCCGGATCCTGGGCTCTGTTCAGCAACGTCTTCCAGTCGCTGCTCACCTTCGAGCCCGGTGGCGCCAAGCCCGTTCCGGACGCCGCCAAGAACTGCGCCTTCACCGACACGGGGCTGCGCACCTACCGCTGCACGCTCCGCGACGACCTGACGTTCGCGAGCGGGCGCAAGGTGACCGCCGCGGACGTGAAGTTCTCCTTCGACCGCATCAGGCTCATCAACGACGAGGTGGGTCCCGCCTCCCTGTTCTCCACCCTGGACGGCGTGGACGCGAGCGGCCCGACCGTCACCTTCCGTCTGTCCTCGTCCGACGCGACCTTTCCGTTCAAGCTGGCCACCGGCGCCGGGTCGATCGTCGACAGCACCCGCTACCCCGGGCACAGCCTGCGCACCGACACCGGTGCCGACGGCACGGGGCCGTACGTCCTGAAGACGTACACGAAGGGCACGAAGGCCGTCCTCGCCCCCAACCCCCGCTACGAGGGTGCCGTCGACGACCCCGGCAGGCCCGTCGTGCTGCGCTACTACGCCAACTCGCAGGCACTGGAAGCGGCCTGGAAGCAGAAGCGGCTGGACGTCGTGGCCCGTCAACTGCCGCCCGCCCTGCTCGCCGGGCTCTCGCCGAGCGACCCCGCGCAGCGCGTCACGGAGGTCGACAGCGCCGAGACCCGCAACCTCGTCCTGAACGTGCGCGCGCGTTCGCCGTTCCACGACCCGCGGGTACGGCGGGCCCTCGCCTCGCTGGTCGACCGCGAGAAACTGGTCGACCGGACCTACAAGGGGACCACCGAACCGCTGTACGGGCTGATCCCGGCGGGGATCACGGGGCACGCGACCTCGTTCTTCGACGACTATCCGAAACCGGACCCCGGGAAGGCGCGGGCCCTGCTGACCGAGGCCGGGGTCTCGCTGCCCGTGCGCTTCACCTACGGGTTCGCCGAGGGGCGGGGCGCCGCGGGCGAGGAGGCGGCCGAGCTCGAGCGGCAGCTGGAGAGGGACGGGCTGTTCAAGGTGACGGCCGAGGGGTTCGAGTGGACCGACTTCCAGAAGCGGTACGCGGCGGGCGGGCTGGACGCCTGGGCGGTCGGCTGGGTCGCCGACTATCCCGACGCCGACACCTTCGGCGCGCCGCTCGTCGGCACCGGCAACAGCATGAAGAACGGCTACAGCGACAAGGACGTCGACCGTCTCATCCAGGAGACCCAGGAGGACGCCGACCGGAGCCGTACGGCGGACGCGTTCCAGCGGCTCCAGACGGACGTCGCCCGGGACGTCCCGCTGGTTCCCCTGTGGCAGCGCAAGGAGTACGTCATCAGCACCGAGGACATCAGCGGCGGCGAGTACCTGTCCGACGGGACCGGCGTCTTCCGCCTCTGGCGGCTGAGCTGGCTGTGACGACGGCCGCGGCCGTGGCCGACACGGCCGCGGGCGGCGGCCGACGGCTCTCGCCGTGACCACCGCCCGCGGGACGGGGAACCGGTACCGCTAGGGGTGCGGAGTGGATCCGTAGGCCGTCAGGAAGCGGTCCCGGAAGGAGTCCATCTTCCACACCGGCGCGTCGTGTTCGGGCTGCAGACCGTCCGTCCAGCCCCAGTCGGCGATCTTGTCGAGCACCTTCGGGTCCTTGGCGACGATCGAGACCGGCACGTCGCGGCTGGCGTGGTCGCCGCTGACCCGGGCGATCGGCTGGTGGTCGCCGAGGTAGATCAGCACGGTGTTCTTGTTGCCGTGCTTCACCAGGAAGTCGATCAGGCTCGTCACCGAGTAGGAGATCGACTTGCCGTACTCCACCTTCGACTTCGGCGAACTGGTGATGATGTCGCCGGGCCGCTTGCCGGCCTTCTCGATGGCCTTGTAGACCGACCCGTCACCGACCTGGTCGTCGGGGACCGTCTCGGGGATCGGCGCCCAGGGCTGGTGGCTGGAGGTCAGGATGATCGTCGACATCAGCGGCTTGTCGTGCTTCTTGCTGTGCACCAGGCGCTCGTACGCGGCCAGGGCGTACTGGTCGGGCATGGTCGACCAGCTGAACTTCGGGCCCTTGTAGCCGAGGTGGAAGGCGTCGTAGAGCTTGTCGATGCCGTAGAAGTTCTGCTCGGGCCAGCCCTTCTGGATGCCCGGCATGACGCCCACGGTGTCGTAGTCGCCGGTCTTCTTGAAGGCGCCGACCAGCGTCAGGTGATCGCCCGCGGTCACGGTGCGGTAGCGCTGCTGGTTGCTGATCCACAGGCCCGACAGGAACGTCGAGTGGCCGAGCCAGCTGCTGCCGCCGTAGGTCGCCGAGGTGAGCCAGCCGCTCTTCGCCGCGAAACCGGCCTGGGTCAGCTTCTCGTTCTCGGCGGTGAGCGTCGCGTCGACGCCCGGCGCCATGACCGGGTCCTCGATGGCACTGCGGCCGTAGCTCTCGATGAACGCGACGATCATGTCCTTGCCGCGCAGATCGGTGAGGAGCTGGCTGGGCGGCGTGTTCGCGAACCTGTCCTTCTTGGCGATCTTCGCGAACTCGGCCTCGTCCCGCAGCGTCTGCCGTACGGCCTCCGCCCGGTCCTGGACCACCGTCGCGGTCTGCTCGGAGGCTATGGGCATCCCGGTGTTCTGCACGCCGAGGGCCGAGCAGGTGACCCAGGCGACGGCCAGGACCAGCGTCGTACGGGTCGCCTGCTGGGTGTTCCGGGCCGCCAGGTTGCCCAGCCGCACGACCGACAGCGTCATGAGGGCCAGTACGGCGATCACGAGCACCACGACCAGGGCCGCGATGCCGAGCGCGCCGCCGTGGCCGAACGTGTCCTGGAGGTAGGACTGCGCGTCGGCGAAGAGCGACCAGTCGAGGACGACGTTGAAGCCCCGGCCGAGGTATTCGTTGAACCCGATGTCGAGGAGGTTCAGGACGGTCAGGACGCCCAGGGCGAGACCGGCGAGCACGGACAGGGCGATCCGCGGCACGCGCGGCAGGACGATCAGCAGCGCGGCGCCGATGATCGCCTCCACCGGGAGCCGCAGGAACTCGGCCGGCTGGAACTTGTCCGCCTGGCTCGGCATGAGCAGCGCGAACAGGACGAGCGCGGCGGCGAGGACGCTCGTGGTCCACGCGAGGGTACGGGCGGCGACGGGATACCGGTCCCGCCACCCGCGCCACCGGCCGCGCGCGGGCGGCTCGTCCCCCGGAGGCTCCTCCCCGTCACCGGCCCCGTCCCCGAGGGCCGTGTCCGGGGCTTCCCCGGCCGGGGCCGGGTCCGAGGTGCTGTCCGCGCCCGCGCCGGCCTCGACGGCGACGGGCTCTTCGGTCCCGGTTCCGGCCTCGGTCTCGCTCTTCGTCCCGGGTTCGGTCTCCGTCCCGGTTCCGGCCGCCGTCCCGACGGTGCCCGGAGCCGCCTCGGCGGAGCCGTCGGCCGGGGCGTCCGCTTCGGTACGGTCCTCGGCCCGGTCCTCGGTCCCGGAGGTGTCCGCCGGGTCGCCGGAGCCGATCGAGGCGGCCCCGTCGGTCTCCGGGGCCGCCCCGGCCGCTGCCTCTCCCTCACCCGAGGCGGCGGCGTCCTCATCCGTATGCGTGTCCGTGGCCGCGAGCGGCTCCGGTTCCGGCTCGTCGCGCGGAGGCGCCTCATCCGTGTTCGGCAGCTGTCGAGAGTTCGTTGTGGACGACAACCCGGCGGTCCTTCCGTGCGATGCGCGGTGGTGGCGTGAGGGGCCGATCGGAAGTGACCGATTCGCCCTCATCGTGGTGTACGGGGCCGTGGCGACCCGCGTTCAACCGCCTCGGTCAGCTTTTGTTCAAGTTCGTTTACGCAGGTCACAGTGTATGGACGAGGGTTTGTCGGTCCGTACGGCGGACGCCGGAGCACGGTCGGCCCCAGGGCGCCCGCACCGCTCCGGCAGTCGTGCCCCTCCGCGTTCCGGGCGTCCGCGCCGTCACCTCGCCGACGCGTATCCGCGCCGTACGGGCAGCGTCACCGTCACCGCCAGACCCTCGCCGGGTGCCGTCCGCACCGCGACGGTCCCCCCGTGCGCCCTCACCACGCCCTCCACGATCGCCATGCCGAGCCCGCTGCCCGCACCGCCGCCGGTCCGGAAGAAGCGGTCGAAGACGCGCGCCGCGTCCTCCTGCGCGAGCCCGGGACCCTTGTCCGCGACACACAGCCGCAGGACGCCGTCCGCGCGCTCCAGGCCGAGCCGCACGGGCACGTCGTCGGGCGTGTGGGTGCGCACGTTGCCCACGAGATTGCCCAGCACCTGCCGCAGCCCCGACTCGTCGGCCTGGACGAGCAGCGTGCCGTCGGCGTCCACGGTGACCGGGCGGCCGGGCTGCTGGGCGCGCAGGTCCTCGGCCGCGTCCCGCACGAGCCGGCTCAGGTCGACGTTCTTGAAGCGCAGTTCGGGCCGCTGGTCGAGGCGGGCCAGGGTGAGCAGCTCGTCGACCAGCCGCCCCATGCGGTCGGTCTCCGCGTTCATCCGGTCCCAGGCCCGCCTGCGCTCGGCGGGATCGGTCAGCATCCCCTTCTCGTACAGCTGGAGGTAGCCGCGTATCGCCGCCAGCGGGGTGCGCAGCTCGTGCGAGGCGTCCCCGACGAACCGGCGCAGCTGGGCGGCGCTGTCCTCGCGCGTCCGGTAGGCCGATTCGACCTGGTGCAGCATGGAGTTGAGCGCGAGCCGCAGCTGTTCGACCTCCTGGGTCGGATGGTGGCTGGAGGGGACGCGCCGGGTCAGGTCGCCCTCGGCGATGGCGGACGAGGTCTCCACCATGGCCTCCAGCGGCAGCATCCGGCGGCGCACGCTGAACATCGTCAGGCACGCGAGGAGCGCCAGCAGCAGCGTGCCCACGGCCAGATCGAGCTTGAGCGCCTTCGCGATGCCCTTGTGCAGTCCGTCGGTCGAGGCGGCGAACAGCACGTACGTCCCGTCGGCGAGCCGTGCCCCGGTCGCCCGGTAGGCGGCGCCGCGCACGGTGATGTCGCGCGGTTCGCCGGCGCGGGCGAGGGCGGCGGGGTCGTCCACGGCGGAGGCGAACGCGCGTTGGGTCCGGCTGGGCCGGAAGCCGGCCACCTCGACGGCCTCGCCGCGCCGGTCGACGGCCGCGAAGAGCGAGTCCGGCTTCGGCGACTCGTCCGCCGCGGGACCCATCCGGTCGCGCACGAAGGACAGGGCGCTCAGTAAATCGATCTGCCGCAGGGTGAGCTGCGAACCGCTCAGCGAATCGCGGGTCTTGACGAGCTGGGCGTCCACCTGGTCGAGCAGGTAGTGCCGCATGCCCATCAGGCTCACGGCGGTCGCCACCACGATGCCCAGGGCCAGCAGTCCCACGTTCGCGATCGTCAGTTTGCCGCGCAGCGAATGGACGCCGTGCCGGTGGCGCGAGGGCCGGCAGCCGGACCGGGCGGGCGGGTTCACGTGAGCCCGTATCCCACGCCCCGACGGGTCTGGATCATCGGCGGACCCAGCGGTTCGAGCTTGCGCCGCAGGTAGCTGATGTACGTCTCGACGACCGTCGACTCGGCCGGGTGCTCGTACTGCCAGACATGGCGCAGGAGTTGCTCCTTGGGCACGATCCGTCCGCCGTTGCGGACGAGGAAGCGCAGCAGCGCGTACTCCGTGGGGGTGAGCTCGACCGTGGCGCCGGCGCGGTGGACCCGGTACGTCGTCTCGTCCAGCTCCAGATCGCCGTAGCGCAGGGGCGGGCGCTGCGGCAGGACGTCGCCGGACCGGGTGCGGCGCAGGACGGCGGTGATCCGGGCGACGACCTCGTCGATGTTGAACGGCTTGGTGATGTAGTCGTCGCCGAAGCCGAGCGCGCCGACGATCTCGGCGGGCGCGTCCCGCGCGGTGAGGAAGACGACGGCCAGGTCCGGCTGCCGCAGGCGCAGTTCACGGCCGAGCGCCCGGCCGTCGCCGTCCGGGAGCATCACGTCGAGCAGCGCCGCGTCGGGGCGGGTGCGTTCGGCGAGGGCGAGCGCCTCGCGGACGCATCCCGCGGCCATCACCTCGAAGCGGTGGTAGCGCAGCGCGATGGTGAGGACGTCCGCGATGCTCGGCTCGTCCTCGACGACGAGGACGGTGGCTCCCTCGTGAGCGGTCATGTCCCCAGTATCCGCGGGGCGGTCGGCGGTCGGGCGCTTCAGAGCCTTGGAGTTCCTTGAGAGTCATGGGCGGGTCGTGTCCACCCGTGCGTGCGCTCGCGAATCCTGGGGTCCAGGACCTGGGGGACCGACCGACTAAGGAGCGTTGAACGTGGCGGCATTGGCACGGTGGTGCTATCGGCACCGGCTGGTGGTCCTGTTGCTGTGGGTGGGGGCGCTGTTCGGTCTCGGGTTCGCGGCGACCACCGCGGGCACGGACTACGCGAACGTGTTCTCCCTTCCGAACACGGACTCCAAGCGTGCGTACGACCAGATGGAGAAGGCCTTCCCGAACAGCGCGGGGGACACCGACACGGTGGTGTGGAAGGTCACCGAGGGCACGGTCAGGGACGCTTCCGTGCGCTCCCGGATCCAGCCGGTGCTGGACGAGATCGCCGAGATGAAGGGCGTGGGCCAGGTCGCGGGGCCGTACCAGGGCGAGCGGGGCGCCGCGCAGATCAGCAAGGACGGCCGGATCGCGTACGCCCAGATCACCTTCGCCGAGCAGGCGAACGCCGTGCCCAAGGACCTGGTGCAGAAGGTCGTCGACACCGCGCAGGGTGCCGAACGGGCAGGGCTGCGGGTGGAGTTGGGCGGCCAGGCGATCCAGCGGGTCCAGGAACCGCCCACCGGGCTCGCCGAGATGGTCGGCATCCTGGCCGCGGCCGTCGTCCTCTTCCTCGCCTTCGGTTCGCTCTTCGCCATGCTGCTGCCGATCGGCATCGCGATCTTCGGGGTGGGTACGGGCCTGTTCTCCACGCAGCTGCTCAGCCACGCCACGGACATCCCGGACCTGGCCCCGCTGCTGGCCACCCTGATCGGCCTCGGCGTCGGCATCGACTACGCGCTGTTCATCGTCACCCGGCACCGGCGCGGTCTCCTGCGGGGCCTGGAGCCCGAGGAGTCGGCGGTCACCGCCCTCAACACCTCGGGGCGGGCGGTGCTGTTCGCGGGCGGCACGGTGTGCATCGCGCTCGCGGGCATGCTCGTGACGAACCTCCGCTTCCTGGACGGCGTGGTCATCGGCACCTCCCTGACCGTCGTGTTCAGCGTGCTCGCGGCCACCACGCTGCTGCCCGCGCTCCTCGGCGTCCTCGGCACCCGGGTGCTCAGCCGCCGCCAGCGGCGCAAGCTGGAGGCGAACGGCCCGGAGCCGGAGCGGGCGAGCGGGGCCGCGGCCCGCTGGTCGATGAGCGTGCAGCGCCGCCCCCGTACGATCGCGGTCCTCGCGCTGGCCGTCATGGCGGTCCTCGCGATCCCCGTCCTGTCGCTGCGCCTCGGCGCCACCGACCAGGGCAACGACGACGCCAAGACGACGACCAGGCAGGCCTACGACCTGCTCGCGGAAGGCTTCGGGCCCGGCTTCAACGGCCCCCTGCAGGTGGTCGTGACCGGCGGTGACACGGACGCCCTGGCGCGGAGCATCGGCGGCACACCCGGGGTCGCCGCGGTCGCCGCGCTGCCGCCCGCGAACGGTGTGACGGTGATCCAGGTGGTCCCGACGACCTCCCCGCAGTCGAAGAGCACCGACGATCTCATCGACACCCTGCGGGACCGGGTGATCCCGGATGCCGGGGCGAGCGCCCACGTCGGCGGTGTGACCGCCGTGTCGAAGGACTTCGCCACGATCACCGGCGACCGGCTGCCCTGGTTCATCGCCACGATCATCGGTCTCGGCTTCCTGCTCCTGCTGGTCGCCTTCCGTTCCCTGGTGGTCCCGCTGACGGCCGCGCTGATGAACCTGATCGCGGCCGCCGCGTCCTTCGGCGTGCTGGTCGCGATCTTCCAGTGGGGCTGGGGCCTGGACCTGCTGGGCCTCGGCAAGGAGGGGCCGATCAACGCCTTCCTGCCCGTCATCATGCTCTCGCTGCTCTTCGGCCTCTCCATGGACTACCAGGTGTTCCTGGTGAGCCGCATGCACGAGGAATGGGTGCACACGAAGGACAACGCGCGGGCGGTGCGGGTCGGGCTGGCGGAGACCGGCCGGGTCATCAACTCGGCCGCCATGATCATGGTGTGCGTCTTCCTCGCCTTCGTCCTGAGCGGTGACGCGGGAGCGGCGATGGCGGGTGTCGGCCTCGCGGCCGCGGTCGCCCTGGACGCCTTCATCCTCCGGACGGCCCTGGTGCCCGCCGCGATGCACCTGCTCGGAAACTCCAACTGGTGGCTGCCGGCGTGGCTGGACAAGCGGCTGCCGCATCTGGCGGTGGAGCCCGCCGAGGAGCCGTCCGCGGACGCCGCTCCGGCCGGGGGCGGGGCGTCGGCCGTGCACGGTTTCGTCCGGGACGCGGAGGGCGAGGCCGTCGACGGGGCGGTCCTCACGCTGCTGTCCAAGGGCGGCCGGCAGCTGGACCGGGTGACCTCGCTGGCCGACGGTTCCTACATCGTCTCGGTCCCGGCCCCGGGGACGTACCTGCTGTCGGTGGCGGCCCGTTCGTACGGGGCGCGGGCGCAGCAGGTCGTCGTCACCGACGAGCCGCTGGTGCACGACGTGGAGCTGGCGCAGGGAGAGGTGGACGCCGACGCGGTGAACTGAGCCCGCCGGAGGCCGGACCGTCCCGGCGTGAGGGGTGCCCGCCTCGGCGGGCGCCCCTCAGTCCGTCTTCACGGCCGGCCGGGAAGAGTCCCGTTCCGTCTTCTTCGCCGGGTCCGGCAGGGCCTTGGTCATCCCCGGCAGGAAGTCCGTGAACAGCTCGTGCACCTCGTGGACGAGGGGCCGCAGCAGCCGGAACCGGGCCAGCGAGACGCCGCGCGCCGTCAGCCGCGCGCCGCGCTCGGCGAGCCGGTAGCTGCGCTCGCGGCTCTCGGTGCGGTCGAAGACCCAGTACAGGACGAGCCCCATCTGGGAGAGCCACATCAGCTCGGGCAGCACCTCGCGCAGTTCCTCCGGCACCTTGGTCTTCGCCCCGGCCAGCACCTCCTTGTGGACGCTGATGGCCTCCTGGCGCGCGTGCTCCGACTCGGGGGAGAAGGGGCTGAGCGGACTGTCCGGGTCGGCGGCGTTCTTGAAGAACTGCACGGCGAACTCGTGGTACGGCGTGGCGATGTCCAGCCACACCTTCAGCACGCCGCCCAGCCGGGCCTCCAGGTCCGTCTCGCGCTCCAGCACCTCCCGGACCGCCTCCTGGTGCTCGGCGGCGATCCGGTCGTAGAAGCCCTGGATCAGGTGCTCCTTGCCGGCGAAGTAGTAGTACGCGTTGCCGACGGAGACCCCGGCCTCCTGGGCGATGGCCCGCATCGTCGTCTTGTCGTACCCCCGCTCCTGGAAGAGCCGCATCGCGGTCTCCAGGATCAGGGCCCGGGTCTGTTCGCTCTTGGCCGGGCTCTTCGCCTCTTTGCCCGGGGACTTGGCGGGGCCGGACGGTTCGATGGGGGCGGGGCTGTCTGTCGGTGCTGGCACAGGACGAGCCTAACGACTGGGAACGGCCGGACACCCGCCGCTGCCGCAGGCGGGCGGCTCGAAGGTCCATCCGGCGACCGGGTCGTAGCTCCAGCCGTCGCCCCACTCGTACGCGCCGCCGCCCCACCGCCGCCGCGACTGCGCCTCGCGCCACTTGGCGGCGGCGAGGGTCGCGCCCCGGGCCAGCCGCGCGCCCGTGGGGGTGCTCAGCCGGTGGGCCAGCGCCCGGTACTCGCGCAGTGCCCACAGGGTGACGATCCAGGCGGCGGCTCCCTGGTAGACCTGTCCGGCGTCCCCCACGACGGTGATCTCGTCCAGGGTGGCGCGGTGGTCGAGGCGCGGGTAGCTCCGGGCGGCCTCCTCGGAGCCGGCCGGCACGAACCGCAGCGGTACGAGCTGGGCCTGCCCGGCGAGCCACTTCTTCAGGAAGGCGCACAGTGAGCAGCGCGGGTCGTAGAGGACGGTGAGCCCGAGGACCGGGACGCCCGTCGCGTCCCGGTCCCCGGTGGCCGGTGCCCCGGTCACCGCCCTCACGCCCCGGCCGTGGGGGCGGCCCAGTCCGTCGGCCGCACCGGCGGCGTCTGCTCCCGCTCCATGACGCCCCGCCGCCGGATCTTGTTGAGCGCGTAGACGTTCCCCAGGTGCATGACACCGAGCACCAGCAGGACGACGCCCAGCTTGGTCGACAGGGCCTCGAAGATCCCGCGGGCGTCGGTGATCTCGTCGCTCTGGTGCAGGTAGAGCGCGACGAAGCCCAGGTTGACGAGGTAGAAGCCCACCACCAGCAGGTGGTTGACGGCGTCGGCGAGCTTCTCGTCGCCGTGCAGGACGTCCGACAGGAAGATCCGTCCGTTGTGGCTCAGCGTGCGTGCCACCCAGATCGTCAGCGCGATGCTGACCAGCAGGTAGATGACGTACGCGACAACTGTGAGGTCCATGTCCCCACCCCTTCTTGAACGCGTTCAAAACGCTGTACGGGATGAATGTAGACCTCTTTTTGAACATGTTCAAGTCGAGTTCCCGGCCGCCGTGCCGTACCGGAACGGTCGGGGCCCGACGGCCGGTTGTCAGTGGGGGCTCGTACTGTTCGGCGGCATGGGAATGGTGACGTTCGTCGACGAGACGACCAGTGGGACGCGGGGCGCGGGCTGGGGGATCGAGATCGCGGAGGAGCGGCTCGCGGTGCGCGAGCTGATCCGGCGGCGGGTCTTCCAGGAGGTCGCCGAGTACAACGCGAGCACGCCGCCGGTCTTCCAGGGGCTCGTGCAGCCCGAGGGCACCGAGCGCGTGCTGAACGGCTACGCGCTGCGCGCACCCCGCCGGATAGACCCGGAGGCGCAGAGCGAGCTCGCGCTCAGGGCCTTCGAGGGCAACGGCTTCCTGGTGCTCGTGGGGGAGCGTCAGGTCACCGACCTCGACGAGGAGATCGAGCTGGTCCTGGGCACCGAGGTCACCTTCCTCAAGCTCGTCGCGCTGGTGGGGGGATGACGATGGCCGGCACCACGAAACTGATGGGCTGGATCCGCTCGAACGCGGCCGACGGCAACATGGGCGGGCTCGCCACCGACCTCCTGCGGGCCGCGCTGGTCAACACGGGCCAGTGGGGCGGCCGCTGGGACGAGATCCTCGGCCTGCTCGGCGCGCTCGACGCCGACCAGCGCGAGAGACTGGCCGGCGCGCTCGCGGAGGGCTATTCCACGGTCGGCAAAAGATCGGAGCCCCGCAACCACGTGCTGACCATGCTCGCCGCCATCTCCCACGGCCTCCCGGAGTACCCGCTCGCCGACGAACGGGCGGAGCAGCTCGCGGAACTCGGCCGGCAGTACACCATCTGGTACGCGACGCGGATGGACGCCGTGGCCGAGGCCGAACTGGCGGCCGGCCGGACGCTGGACCCGGCCGTCGTCGCGGCCTTCCGCCGCACCGGCATGGACGCCTACCGCCACGGAGTCTTCGCCGACCTGCTGAAGAAGATCACGGAGCCCGTGCTCAACGTCGGTGAGGAATGGGCCGAACAGGCCATGAGGGACGCCTCCACCCCCGACGGGCAGGCCCTGCTCGCCCATCTGCTGACGGCCACCGCCTCCAAGCCCTCCGCCAGGTGGGAGAAGCGTGCCCTCGCCCTCGTCGAGGCCCTCGGCCCCGACCGGGTCCGCGCCACCGCGCTGACCTGGCTCGCCCTCGTCGGCCGCCCCCGGACGTTCCCGCTGGATTCCTCTTTCTCCCTGCCGGACGTGAACAACGCCTACGACCCGTACAACGCCAACGCCCTGCGCGGCCTCGCCTGGCTGGTCTCCCTGCTGCCGCCCCACCCCGACACCGCACGGGCCCTCGGCGCGCTCGTCGAGACCTCCCTGAAGAGAGTCGCCGGAATCGGCCCGCACAACCCGAAGGTCGCCAACGCCGGTGTCATCGCGCTCTCCCGCCTCGACGGCGAGGCGGCCCTCGCCGAACTGGCCCGGCTGGCCACCCGGGTGACCTACAAGCCCACGGCCAGGATCATCGACGGCTTCCTGGAGGCGAAGGCCGGCGCCCTCGGTCTGAGCCGGGAGGAGATCGAGGAACTGGCCGTCCCGTCGTACGGGCTCACCGGCGTCGGGCAGGCACGGCGCGAGCTCGGTGAGGCCACCGCGCTCCTCGAGGTCCAGGGCGCACGCGCCGTGCTGGGCTGGCGCAACGCGAGCGGCAAGGCCGTCAAGAGCGTGCCCGCCGCCGTGCGGCGCGACCACGCCGAGGAGCTCAAGGAGCTCAAGGCGGCCGTCAAGGACATCGACAAGATGCTCTCGGCGCAGACCGAACGACTGGACCGGCAGTTCCTCGCCCGGCGCACCTGGGCGTACGGCACCTGGCGCGAGCGCTACCTCGACCACCCGCTCGTCGGCACCCTCGCCCGCCGGCTCCTGTGGACGGTCGACGGCACCCCGGCAGGCTTCGCCGACGGCGAGCTGCGCACCCTCACCGACGACCCCGTGACATCGGGCCGGGAGGTCACCCTCTGGCACCCCGTGGACCGTGAGCCCGCCGAGGTCGTCGCCTGGCGGGACTGGCTGGAGCGGCACGGGATCACCCAGCCCTTCAAGCAGGCCCACCGCGAGGTGTACCTCCTCACCGACGCCGAGCGCGCCACGGGCACGTACTCGAACCGCTTCGCCGCCCACTACGTGCGCCAGCACCAGTTCAACTCCCTGGCCGCCGTCCGGGGCTGGCGCAACAAGCTCCGCCTCTGCGTCGACGACGAGGCGCCCCCGGCCACCCGGGAGCTGCCCCGGTGGGGGCTGCGCGCCGAGTACTGGATCACCGGAGACGGCGAGTACGGCGAGGACACCACCGAGTCCGGCAGCTATCTGCGGCTGCGCACCGACCAGGTGCGCTTCTACCCGCTCGACGCCCCCGAGAACTCGGCGCACTGCTACGGCGGCGAGTACAGCATGTGGCTGGGCCCCGACGAGGACCCCGTCAAGCCGCTGCCGCTCACGGAGATCCCGCCGCTCGTCCTGTCCGAAGTCCTGCGCGACGTCGACCTGTTCGTCGGCGTCGCCAGTGTCGGCAACGACCCGACCTGGCAGGACGGCGGCCCCGGCGGCCGCTTCCAGGAGTACTGGACGTCCTACGGCTTCGGCGAGCTGACCGAGACCGCGCAGACCCGCCGCGTCCTGCTCGACCGGCTGATCCCCCGGCTGGCGATAGCCGACCGCTGCACGCTGGAGGGCCGCTTCCTGCACGTGAAGGGCGAGCGGCACACGTACAGGATCCACCTGGGCTCGGGGAACATCCTGATGAGCCCGAACGACCAGTACCTGTGCATCGTCCCGAAGTCCGCCGCGACCGCGCCCCGGGCCGGCTACCTGCCGTTCGAGGGCGACCGGATGCTGGCGGTGATCCTCAGCAAGGCGATGCTGCTCGCCGACGACCTGAAGATCACGGACCCGACGATCCTCAGCCAGCTCTGATCAGGCTGTCGGTTCGGTGCCGTCCGACGCGAGGATCTCGGCCACGTCGAGGGTGACCTTGGCGCCGATGGAGTCGGGGAGCGCGACGAGTTCGCCGGGGGCGTGGACGCGGTGGTTGCCGTATCCGCCCCCGGCCGGGTCGGTGAGCACGTGGAGGCGCCGGTGCTTCCGGTCGACGATGACGTACACGGGCACGTCGGCACCGGCGTACGCGGAGACCTTGGTGCGCAGATCGGACTGGTAGTTGCTGGAGGTGACTTCCAGGACGAGGCGGAAGCAGACGGGGTCGTAGCAGTTGTTCTCGACGAGGTGCTCTTGGAAGTCGGCGTCCACCAGAGCGAGGTCCGGGACGGCGTAGTCCTCCGCGCCGGACGGCAGCCAGAGGCCGATGCCCTGGAGCACCTGTGACTCCGCTCCGTGCAGTCCGGCTGCCAGGAACGGGAGCATGAGGTCGGTCAGCGCGCTGGCGTGGGCACCGTCGGGCGGCGGGGACACGAGGATCTGGCCTCCGATGATCTCGACGCGGTAGCCCGGGTTGCGGTCCATGAGACGGTTCGCCTCCGCGATCAGCGGACGGTCGTCGTGGGGCCGCTCGACGGATGCTGCGGACATCACGTGCCTCCTGTGGGCTGGTGTCGAGAGCATCATCGTAGGCCGGTGGGCCGCCCCGAGCCGTGATCGATGACGTTTCACCCGTTTGTGGCCCCGCACGCGAACGGGCCCCGCTCCAGGAGAGGAGCGGGGCCCTTCGGGTACGGCGGCAGGACCGTCAGATGCGGCGCGTGATCAGCGCGCGCTTGACTTCCTGGATCGCCTTGGTGACCTCGATACCGCGCGGGCAGGCGTCCGTGCAGTTGAACGTGGTGCGGCAGCGCCACACGCCGTCCTTGTCGTTGAGGATCTCCAGGCGCTGCTCCCCGGCCTCGTCACGCGAGTCGAAGATGAAGCGGTGGGCGTTCACGATGGCGGCCGGACCGAAGTACTGGCCGTCGTTCCAGAACACCGGGCAGGACGACGTGCACGCCGCGCACAGGATGCACTTGGTGGTGTCGTCGAACCGCTCGCGGTCCTCGGCCGACTGCAGACGCTCGCGCGTCGGCTCGTTGGTGTCCTTCGTGATGAGGAAGGGCATCACGTCGCGGTACGCCTGGAAGAACGGGTCCATGTCGACCACGAGGTCCTTCAGCACGGTCAGGCCCTTGATGGCCTCGATCGTGATCGGCTTCGCGGGGTTCAGGTCCTTGATCAGCGTCTTGCAGGCCAGCCGGTTCTTGCCGTTGATCCGCATGGCGTCCGAGCCGCAGATGCCGTGCGCGCAGGAGCGGCGGAACGTGAGCGTGCCGTCCTCGTCCCACTTGATCTTGTGCAGCGCGTCGAGGACGCGCTCCTTGGGGTCGATCTGGATCTGGAAGTCTTCCCAGACCGCGTCGGCCGAGACCTCCGGGTTGAACCGGCGGATGCGGAACGTGGCGGTGATGTAGGGGGAGTCGGCGAAGCCGGGCTCGGGTGCGCCCGCCGCGTCCGCCTTGTCCAGGGTGGGAGTAGCCATCAGTACTTACGCTCCATCGGCTGGTAGCGGGTCTGGACGACCGGCTTGTAGTCGAGACGGATGGACTCGGTGCCGTCCTCGCCGACCTCGCGGTACGCCATGGTGTGGCGCATGAAGTTGACGTCGTCGCGGTTCGGGTAGTCCTCGCGGTAGTGACCGCCGCGGGACTCCTTGCGGGCGAGCGCGGAGACGGCCATGACCTCGGCCAGGTCGAGCAGGTTGCCCAGCTCGATGGCCTCCAGCAGGTCCGTGTTGAACCGCTTGCCCTTGTCCTGGACCGAGACGTTCTTGTAGCGCTCGCGGAGCTCCGCGATCTTCTCCACGGCCGTCTTGATCGTCTGCTCGGTGCGGAACACCATCACGTTGGCGTCCATGCACTCCTGCAGCTCCCGGCGGATCTCGGCGACCCGCTCGGTGCCCGTGGAGCTGCGCAGGCGCTCGACCTGGTTCACGACCTGCTCGGCCGGGTTCTCCGGCAGCTCCACGAAGCCGGCCTTCGCCGAGTACTCCGCGGCCGCGATGCCGGCCCGGCGCCCGAAGACGTTGATGTCCAGGAGCGAGTTCGTGCCGAGACGGTTGGCGCCGTGCACGGAGACACAGGCGACCTCGCCGGCGGCGTACAGGCCCGGGACGACGGTGGTGTTGTCCGAGAGGACCTCACCCTCGACGTTCGTCGGGATGCCGCCCATGGCGTAGTGCGCGGTGGGCTGGATCGGGATCGGGTCCGTGTAGGGCTCGATGCCGAGGTAGGTGCGCGCGAACTCGGTGATGTCGGGCAGCTTGGCGTCCAGCTGCTCCGGCGGGAGGTGGGTGAGGTCGAGGTAGACGTGGTCGCCCTCGGGACCGCAGCCGCGGCCCTCACGGATCTCCGTGTAGATGGAGCGGGACACGACGTCACGGGACGCGAGGTCCTTCATGACCGGCGCGTACTTCTCCATGAAGCGCTCGCCGTCCTTGTTGCGGAGGATGCCGCCCTCACCGCGGGCGCCCTCCGTCAGCAGGATGCCCATGCGCCAGATGCCGGTCGGGTGGAACTGGAAGAACTCCATGTCCTCCAGCGGCAGCCCGCGACGGTAGACGGCCGCCTGGCCGTCACCCGTCAGGGTGTGCGCGTTGGAGGTCACCTTGAAGAACTTGCCGGTGCCGCCGGACGCGTAGATCACGGCCTTCGCCTGGAAGACGTGGATCTCGCCGGTCGCGAGCTCGTAGGCGACGACGCCCGCCGAGTGCTTGATCCCGTCGACCTCGACGATGAGCTGGTCGAGGACGTAGAACTCGTTGAAGAACTCCACGCCCTCCTTGACGCAGTTCTGGTACAGCGTCTGGAGGATCATGTGGCCGGTGCGGTCCGCGGCGTAGCAGGACCGGCGCACCGGGGCCTCGCCGTGGTTGCGGGAGTGACCGCCGAAGCGGCGCTGGTCGATCGTCCCGTCGGGCGTCCGGTTGAACGGCAGGCCCATCTTCTCCAGGTCGAGGACCGAGTCGATGGCCTCCTTCGCCAGGATCTCGGCGGCGTCCTGGTCGACCAGGTAGTCACCGCCCTTGACCGTGTCGAAGGTGTGCCACTCCCAGTTGTCCTCCTCCACGTTGGCGAGCGCGGCGGCCATGCCGCCCTGCGCGGCGCCCGTGTGGGAGCGGGTGGGGTAGAGCTTCGTCAGCACGGCGGTGCGGCTGCGCTTCGTCGCCTCGATGGCGGCGCGCATGCCGGCGCCACCGGCGCCGACGATGACGGTGTCGTACTTGTGGATCTTCATGAGTGGTTGCCTCAGCCCCGTGCCTAGCGGATGTTCGGGTCGAAGGTGAAGATCACCAGCGTGCCCAGCAGGATCGTGAACACCGTGGCGGTGTACAGCAGGCCCTTCAGCCACAGGCGCGTGTTCGTGCGCTCCGCGTAGTCGTTGATGACGGTACGCAGGCCGTTGGAGCCGTGCAGCATGGCCAGCCACAGCATCGCGAGGTCCCAGGCCTGCCACCACGGGCTGGCCCAGCGGCCGGCCACGAAGGCGAAGCCGATCTTGGAGACGCCGCCGTCGAGGACGAGCTGGATCAGCAGGTGGCCGAGGACCAGGACGACCAGGACGATGCCGGACAGGCGCATGAAGAGCCAGCCGTACATCTCGAAGTTGCCGCGGGTCGACTTCGGGGTCTTCTTGGTGCGCTTGCGCGGGGCCTCGATGAACGGGGCCGGGTTGTCGACGCTGTAGGCCGAGTGGTCTCCGGCGCCCTCCACGGGGCCGATGCCGGAAGCGGCGGTGTCAGTAGTGGACATCTGCGTCAGCTCCCGAAGACTTCGCGGAATGCGTGACCGAGGACGGGGTAGAGCGCCCCGAACATCAGCACGACCCAGATACCGACGACGGACCAGAGCATCTGCTTCTGGTAGCGCGGGCCCTTGGACCAGAAGTCGACGGCGATGACACGCAGACCGTTGAGCGCGTGGAAGAGGATGGCGGCCACGAGGCCGTACTCCAGCAGCGCGACGATCGGCGTCTTGTACGTGGCTACGACCTTGTCGTAGTCCTCGGGGGAGACACGGACGAGAGCAGTGTCCAGCACGTGTACGAACAGGAAGAAGAAGATGAGGACGCCGGTGACTCGATGAGCCACCCAGGACCACATTCCTTCCCGGCCGCGGTACAGCGTTCCAGCCGGCACGGAAGAACCCTCCGGGAGCGGGGATTGGGGCCGCGCCGGCTTCTCTGTCGGTCGGGCCCGGCCGGGTACGGTCCACCGGCCCCGGCCATCGTAGCGACGTGTTGTCGGAACGCTTACAGCGGCCCTATCAATGTGATCAAACTGGCAATCAATCAGGCACGTTCGGGCTATTCCGGGCGCCGGGCACGTCGGCGTGGCGCGGCTCGTGGGCGAACCGGCGGACGAGCCGGACCAGCCGGCCGCGGGCCAGTCTGCGCAGCTCGTCGGCGGTGACGACCCGTTCCTCCTCGGGATCGTTCGTCAGGCGTGCCCGGATTCCGATGAGCACCTGGTCGAGGGCCTCCCCGGGGGTGAATTCGTCCAGACAGATGACGAACACATGTCCGAATCTGCTCTCGTACGCCGCGTGCGCGGCGCTCAGCGCGGTGTGGGCGGCGGAGTACGCGTCGTCCGGGAGTGGTGTGAGCGATTCACCGGCCAGGGCTTCGGCCAGGTCGGCGGGGGTCAGGTCGTACGAGGCCTCGTCGGCCGCGGCCAGCAGGGCGCCGAGGTCCGGGTAGGGGCGGTGGTCGGCCAGGCGGCGGACCCAGCGCGGGCTGCGGCAGCAGGTGAGCAGGGCGCGGGTGACCTCCTCGGCGGGTGCGGAGTTGAACCTGTCGAGGCGGGCCGGGGACGGCGCCGCGCTCTTCTGCTCGGGGAGGGCGACCTGGCCGGGGAGGTGTGGGAGACGGTGAGACGTCAGCGTGGGTCCTCGGCGTGGGGGTGGGGATGCGCGGCGTCTCGTGAGTGCGACGTGCGCGCGATACGTGTGTTTCGGCAGGGGGAGAAGTGAAAGCTGTGCCGCTCACGCTATCGAGGTGTGTCGGGACCTGTCCGACGGATGCCCGGATTTCACCCGCACGGGAGAGTTTCGGAGCGTCTGGTGGACGGTCGGGGTGACGGCCGGGGCAGAGTGTGCGGTGGGGCGGGGAGCCGGTGCGGCGGGATGTTCCGGGGAGGTGGACGCCCCCGAGGGGGAGTACACCTGGGTGGAGGACCGGCCCGGCGGAGGCGCGGGCGTGGCGGAACGGCCGAAGCTGTGGTGGGGCGGTCCGGCGGTGGCGCGGGCGCGGCGGAATCCGCGGCGCGGGCGTGGCGGAACACGGAACGCGGAGCGTGGTGGTGAGCGGGCGGGGTGGAGCGGGGCGGGCGAGATGATCAAGGTGTGGTGAGCTTGGCGGTACGGGCGCCGCGGAGCGGCGCGGTGAAGTGAGCGCCGGGGAGCGAGCGCTGTGGAGCGGCGCCGTGACGGCGGCGCGGTGAGACGAGGGTGACGGAGTGAGTGGTGGCAGGCGGCGCGCGCCGCGGCGGCGGCGGGCGAGGCGGAGCGGGCGGGCCGGACTCGTCGCGGGCGGTCTGGCGGTCGCCGGCGCCGTCGCGGTGGCCGTGGCGGTCTGGCCCGACGGGGGCGGGGAGCCGGCCGGGGCGCGGGCGCCGTCCGCCGACCGGTCGGGGGCCGTGTCCGCCGCCAGTCCCTCGCCGACCCGGAACTATCCCCTCTCCAAGGCGCCCCGCACCATCCCCGCCGTGCGCGAGCACACCGCGGCCCGCGGTCCCGGCTGGCGCCCGGCCTCCGGTGCCCGCGTGGTCGTGAAGGACGACGGCCTCGCCGACGAGGGCAAGCTGCTCGCGGGCGAGCTCAAGCTGACCTACGGGGGGCGGGCGGCCGCCGGGCCCGGGGACGTGGAACTGGGTCTCGACAAGAGCAAGGCGGGCCCGGAGTCGTACACCCTCACCGTCGGGAACGGCCGGGTCACCGTCACCGGGCCCGCCGAGGCCGGGGTCTTCTACGGCACGCGCACCCTCAAGCAGGAGGTGCACGGCGGCGGTACGGCCCCGGAGGGCGTCGTGCGCGACCGGCCCGCGAAGCCGGTCCGCGGGTTCATGCTCGACACCGCGCGCAAGCACTTCACGGCGGCCTGGATCGAGGACCGGGTGCGCGAGCTCGGCGACCTGAAGTACAACCAGCTCGGTCTGCACTTCTCCGACGACCAGGGCTTCCGCATCCAGTCCGACACGCACCCCGAGATCGTGTCGCGGCAGCACCTGACGAAGGACGAGGTGCGCCGCATCGTCGCCCTCGCGACGAGCCGGCACATCACCGTCGTGCCCGAGATCGACTCGCCGGGCCACCTCGGCGCGGTCATCGCGGCCCACTCCGACCTCCAGCTGCGCAACGTCTCGGGCGTCCCCGTCCGCGGCGCGGTGGACATCTCGAAGCCCGGCGCGGCGAAGATCGTCGACGACCTGCTGAACGAGTACGCGGGTCTCTTCCCCGGCGCCGACTGGCACCTCGGCGGCGACGAGTACCAGGCTCTGACGGTGGCGAACCCGGCGGCCTCCTTCCCGCAGCTGGCCGCCGCGGCGAAGGACAGGTACGGGGCGGGCGCGGGCGTCACCGACCTCACGACCGGCTGGCTGAACGACCGGGCCGAGGTGGTCAAGGGCCACGGCCGCACGGCACGGGCCTGGAACGACGGCTTCTTCCGCAGCAGCGGCGTCCGGGCCGACGCCGGCCTCCGGGTGGGGTACTGGACCGGCAAGGAGATCGGGGCCCGGCAGCCGGTGGAGTACCTGAGCGCGGGCCGCCAGGTTGTCAACTACAACGACGAGTACCTGTACTACGTCCTCGGCGAACCCCAGACCTTCGTCTACCCGACCGGGCAGCGCATCTACGAGCAGTGGACCCCGCTCGTCCTGCGCGGGACCACCCCGGTCCCCGCGAAGTACGACTCCCGGATCCTCGGCGGGTCCTTCGCCGTCTGGTGCGACCTCTCGAACGCGCAGACCCAGGACCAGGTCGCGGCCGGCATCCGCATGCCGCTGCGCGCCCTGACCCAGAAGCTGTGGGACTCGCGCAAGCCGTCCGAGTCCTGGACCGGGTTCAAGGCGTTGGCGGACCGGCTGGGCTGAGCCGAGCGGGCGGTCCGGGTGCGCCCGGCGCCCGACACGTGCGGGTCCGTCCCGTTCCGCGGTCCTGCCGCACGCGCCCGGGGAGCCTCGGGCCGTTCGTCCGTGTGCCGGATGTCGAGTTCCGGCTTTTGGCCGAAAAGTTATTCCACAGATCTCTGGAACGCGCCGATGCTGTGGCACTGTGACACTCCCGCTTCGTTGCACGCAGTAAGGGGAAGTGCGGGCTCCGTAAGGCAAGGGCGCCCTGTCGAGGCATTTCGAGGGAGTCGTGATGAGTCTGGTGGAACTGGTCGCTCAGGCCGACGAGCGAGGTCTGGCGGCGAGCGGTCTGGCTTGTTTGGATCGGTGCGTGCCGCTCCTCGGCGGGGACGACGACGTCCTGCGGCCGTTGTGGGCGAGCCTGTCCGAGGTGGACCCGTGGGCCGAGTGGGGAGCGCGGCTGGAGGAAGCGCGCGCCAAGCTGGACACGGAGGACGCCGAGCCGGCCGTGACCGACGAGGACCATGCCGCCGAGCTCGCCCGCGGGATGCTCGAAGCCGTCCCCGCGAAGCCCTCCGAGGACGAGCTGCGGGTCTGGTCGGACGCCTGCTCGGTGGCGGCGCTGCAGGCGCACCGGTTCCTCGACCACGCCGACGACGCGGAGGCGTGCGTGACGGCACGCCGTGAGGGGCGCACCGAGGGCATGTCCCCGCTCGTCGCCGCCGAGCTGCGCCGCCAGGAGGTCATCCTGGAGCTGCTCGCCGAGCACGGGAAGGGCGGCCTGCGGCTCGCCCTGGACACCTCGACGGAGGGGCGGCGCGTGCTGCGGGCGGTGGTCTCGCGCAGGGCGCGCGGACGGTCCTAGAACAGACGGTCCCAGAACAAGGGACGGACAGACGAGGGCGGCGAGGGTGCGCCGGAGGCGGTACTGCTCCGGGGCACCCTCCAAACCTCGTTCCCGAGGGTTTCCTGTGAGGATCCCGGGGTGGAGATGGCGGTCCTGGGCCGGTGTCGCGAACCCCTGCCCGGACGCGTGACGAATCCGGCGGCCGCCGCGCTCTACCGGGTGTGAACGCAACTCAAGCAACGCGGCCCTCAGCTGCGACGAAGCCCGTTCGCTGGGCGGCCGACACGGTCGCGACCATGCGCGAGGGCGCCCGGCTGCGCCTCGACTACTCGGCACAGAGCCTGTGGCGCGTCGACCGCGTGATCGACGAGATACGCCGGGACGGCGCCCCCTACGCCGCCGTCGAGAGCGTGCTGCGCGGATTCGGGGCGTACGCCGGTGAGGTCGTCGCCCGTCACTCCGGCGCCGAGTGGTGGGAGTCCGGCGGGGAACACTGGCTGCGTACGCCCGACGGGCGGCTGTGGGACCCGATCGAAGAGGCCCGCCGCTGTTACGCGGGCGACGGCTCCCTGCGCCTGCTGTGCCGCGAGGCCACCCGCTGAGGGCTTCGCGGGGTCCCGCCGGCCGCGCCGGTCCCCGCCCCCCGGCGTCCTCGTCCGCCCCCGTCCCCACCGGGCCGGAGCGCCTGACGCCCTGTGACATTTCCTCGGGGTCCGGCGCTGATGACCATGGGGGTGTCGGTGCGGACGTCCGCGCCGACAGGCACATTCGGGCGAACTCGGTGCGAACGAGGACAGTGTTGGGCCAGGGAGGGGAACCCCGCCGCGCGCGGCCGTACGACGCGGAACTGGGCGTGGCCGTGGCGCGGGCGCAGGAGGGGGACGAGGTCGCCTTCGCGGCCGCGTACCGGATCGTGCAGCCCGGACTGCTGGGCTATCTGCGCGGCATCGTCGGCGACGACGCCGAGGACGTGGCGTCCGACGCCTGGCTGGAGATCGCCCGGGACCTGGGACGGTTCCGGGGGGACGGCGCGGGGTTCCGCGGCTGGACCGCGACCATCGCCCGGCACCGGGCGCTGGACCATCTGCGGCGGCTGCGGGTACGGCCCAGGGGGACCGCCCTCGAACAGGACGCGCTGGACCTGCCCGGCAGGCACAGCACGCAGGACGAGGCGCTGGAGACCCTGTCCACCGAGTACGCCCTGGAACTGGTCGCGGGACTGCCGCGCGACCAGGCCGAGGCCGTGCTCCTGCGGGTGGTCGTCGGCCTCGACGGGCCGGCCGCGGCACGCGTGCTCGGCAAACGCCCCGGAGCGGTGCGCACCTCCGCCCACCGGGGGCTGAAGCGGCTCGCGCGCCAGCTCGGCGTCGCGGGTGTGACGGATGAGGAGTCCCGGACGCTGGGGGATTCGGGGTGAGCAGTACGTCCGGAACGGCCGGCATCCCGCCGTCGTCCGGAACGGCATCGTCGTACGGCGGAAGGAAGTCGACCGGTGTACGGATGGTGCTCGGCGGACGGCCGTCGCCCTGAGGACGGCTGCCGTACGGCGGTGGACCGCCGTGCGCGGCCGGGGCGTCCCGTGGCGGAGTGCCGTTCCACGGCGGCGGGCCGGCGCGTGGGGCGAGGCCGTTGTACGGAGTGGAGCGCGGAGCGGAGTCCTGGTACGGCGCTGAGTTGCAGGGCGGAGCGGCAGACGGAGATGGAGCCGGACGTGGAACCGCACAGGGAACCGGAGGCGCGACCGGGCACGGGCGAACGGCGCGCCGGCGACGGCGCGCCCCCCGGCCCCGGCGTCGCCCCTCCGGCGGAGCCCGGAGGCGGACGGCCTCCCCTGGAGGAGCTCCTCGCCGCGGCGATGCGCGGCCGGGCGGACGACACCGCGGCACGGACACGGGCCGTGGCCGCCTTCCGGGCCGCGCGGGACGGCGGCGCGCACACCGCGCGCACCCGGCGGCGGGACGACTGGCGCCCGAAGGAGCGGAGGAGGCCGAGCCGTTCGCTGCGGGCCGCGCTCGCCGTGCTGCTGGCCGGTCTGACGCTGGGCGGCGTCGCCGTCGCGGCCATCGGGCCGGTCTCGCGCGACGACACCGGGCACCGGGACCGGGTCGCGGTCCGCCCCTCCGACGGGGTCCCGGACCGGTCCCCCGGATCCCCGCCGCCGACCGGTCCCGGTTCCCCGGCCCCGGCCGCCCCCGCGGTCCGTCCGCCGCGGGACCGGGACACCGAGGCCCACTGCCGTGCGTACGCGTCGGTGCGGGACCGGGGCGGTGCCCTGGACTCGCGGGCCTGGCGGCGGCTCGTCACGGCCGCGGGCGGCGAGGACGAGGTCGAGGCGTTCTGCGCTCGGCGACTGGCCGCGTCCACCGCCACGAAGGACGCGAAGGACGCCAAGGGCACCAAGGGCGCGGAGCGGTCGGGGAACGCGAAGGACGCGAAGGACGCGGAGAAGGCGGCGAAGTCCGGGAACGGACGGTAGGCGGCCCCGGCGGCCGGGCCGGGGTTTCGAGGGCCCGGCGGGCACCCCCGCCGATGGCAACGGCCGGGGCCGCCACCCCCCACAGGAGAGGCCCCGACCGTCGCGCGGCACGGGCCGCGCGGCGACCCGTACTCTCTACAGCGCCGGGACTGCGTTTTGTGTCACACCTCGCACGGTCACCATGTAGTTGCGTGTTGTACGAACATGGACGGGGAGCTGTTTCAGGCCGTAACGTGCCTTTCGCGCCGGTGCGGACAGAGGACGACCGCGACCACGAGGAACCGGGGACCACGGCTGCGCGGATCCCGGGACCGCGACCACGTGGGCACGAGACCGGAACCGCGCGGTGCCGAAGACCACGACCACGCGGACCTGAGACCACAAGCGTCCACCGAGGAACGCACGACAACGAGAACCCGGTCCGCGAGACGCGGTGCCGGCCGAGGCGCAAAGAGGGGCGCGGGGGTGCTGGGGGACGACGCGGAGCTGACCGCCGCGGTACTTGCCGCACAGGACGGGGACGAGACCGCGTTCCGGACTGTGTACCGAGCGGTGCACCCACGCCTGCTCGGATACGTACGGACACTGGTGGGCGAGCCGGACGCGGAGGACGTCACGTCCGAGGCCTGGCTCCAGATCGCCCGTGACCTGGAACGCTTCAGCGGGGACGCGGACCGTTTCCGCGGCTGGGCGGCGAGGATCGCCCGCAACCGGGCGCTGGACCACATACGGATGCGCGGCCGCCGTCCCGCGATAGGCGGCGACGAGACCGAGCTGACCGGCAAGGCCGCCGAGTCCGACACCGCGACCGAGGCGATGGAGGCGCTGTCCACCGGCAGCACCCTCTCGCTCATCGCGCAGCTCCCGCAGGACCAGGCGGAGGCCGTCGTCCTGCGCGTCGTGGTCGGTCTCGACGCCAAGACGGCCGCCGAGACCCTCGGCAAGCGCCCCGGAGCCGTCCGCACGGCGGCGCACCGGGGTCTGAAACGGCTCGCGGAACTGCTCGGCACCGATCCGGAATCCGTCGGCGCGCTCGACGCCGTCCCCCCGCAACGAGGTTCGCGCGTCCGCGCGGTGACGTCCGCCGGTGTGACGCATACGCGTTCGCGGGCGCAGAAGGACATGTGATGGCCGACGAGCAGTACAGGTGGCTGGACCGGGACGCCGCGGAGCGTCTGCTGAACGGGGAGCCGCTGGAAGCCGTCGACCCCGGCACGCGTGACCAGGTGGACCGCCTCGCCGAGGCCCTCGGCGCACTGGCCGCCGTACCCGATCCGAGCAGCGACGAACTCCCGGGCGAGGCAGCCGCGTTGGCGGCTTTCCGCAAGGCGCGCGCGGACGGGGACGGGGCTGTCGAGCAGCTCGGCCACCGCGGTCGCGCGCGATCCGGCGCGCATGCCGCGGACGCCGGTCTCGTACGGATCGGACGCCCCGCCGCGCACGGACGCCGGACGCGCTGGGGGCGGCCCACCCGGTTCGGGATCGCCGCGGTGCTGGCCGTCGGGATGGTGGGCGGGGTCGCCGTCGCGGCCGGAACCGGAGTGCTGCCGACGCCGTTCACCCGTGAACACCCGGGCCCCGCCGCCTCGGCCACGGCGGTACGGACCCCGGAGCGTCCGCTCGTCTCGACCTCGCCCTCACCCTCGCCCGGGATCTCCGGCGGCAACGGCCCCGTGGTGCCGGAGACCGACGGTCCGTCGGGCGAGCCGTCCAAGGAGACCTCCCCGTCCGCGGGACCCGACTACGCGAGCGGCCTGCCGACTCCCGGCTCCGCCGGGAACGCCGACCGCACCCGCGAGTGGTGGGCCCGTACGCGTTCGTACTGCCGCGACGTCCTCGACGGCAGGGACCTCGACGCGGACCGCAGGCGCCTCCTGGAGCACGTGGCGGGCGGCGGTGCCCGGGTGCGGCTGTACTGCTCGGGCGTCCTCGGCCGCGGACCGGGCGGGGACACCGGCGACGGAGCGGGCGCCGGTGGCGAACAGGGGACGGGGCAGGACTCAGGCTGGGGCGACCAGGGGGACTCGGGCGACGGTGACGGCCACCACATAGGACCGGGCGGCAACGACCCCCGGAGCGACGGTGACGGCACCCCGTCCGCGCTGCGCCGGGTGCTGACCCCGCTCCTGCCGGTTACGCCGACGTGGTCCTCGCCGTCGGGCTCAGAACCCTTCTGACCTGCACTTTCGTGTTTCGTTGAAATTTTTATCGGCTGGGTGTGACGTTTTCGGCGGCCGCGGCGCAGTACGTGGTGAGCCGACTGGTCATCGGCCGTAGCACGGAGCCGGGGTTCCCCCCGTACCCACGGCTTCGTGCAACCGGCGCGGGTGGGACACGTTCCCCCGGTCCCGCCCGCGCCCCACACTCCTTCGCCTCACCCGTCCGGGAGAGGCCCCGTCACCAGGAGACGACGACCTTGTCGCCCGTGCGGACCTGCGCGAACAGCGCCGAGACCTTGCCCTCGTCCCGGACGTTGACGCAGCCGTGCGAGGCGCCGTAGTAGCCGCGGGCCGCGAAGTCCGAGGAATAGTGCACCGCTTGGCCGCCGCTGAAGAACATCGCGTACGGCATGGATGTGTGATAGATCGTCGACACATGGTGGCGTGACTTGAAGTAGACGCTGAACACCCCTTCGCGGGTGGGCGTGTACTGCGAGCCGAACCGGACGTCCATCTTCGAGACCGTCCTGCCGTCGACCATCCAGCGCAGGGTGCGGCTCGTCTTGCTGATGCACAGCACACGGCCCGTCAGGCAGCGCGGGTCGGGCTTCGCGGCCGGCTGCCCGCCGTAGGGGTACAGCTCCCAGGCGGCCGGTTCGTGCGTCATGCGGCGCAGCCGCTGCCAGGTGACGGTGTCCAGATCGCCGGTGCGTGGCAGTCCCCGCTTGCCCTGGAACCCCTTCACGGCCGCGACCGTCCGGGCGTCGTACGTCCCCGTCGGCGGAGTGATCAGCCAGGCGACCTGGTGCAGCCGGGCCTGCGCCCTGCGGATGTCGTCGCCCCGGTCGCCCCTGGACCAGAGGACCTCGGCGGGCTCGGCCGCGGGCTCGCCGCCGTCCTTCCCCGCACCCGCGGAGCGGGACGGGCCGCCCCCGTCCTTCGAGGGGGAGGCGGCCTTGCCGTCGTCCTTCCCCCGCGCGCCGGCCGAACCCTCGACGCTCACCGGCGGCTTCCTCCCCCGTGCGTCCACGGCGTTCGCCGTGCAGCCGCTCACCACGGCGAGCGCCGCGAGCGCGGCCAGCGACCTCTTCAAGCCAGTCGTACGCATCCGGACCCCTGTCTCACCCGTCCTGTCGTGCCCATCAGGTCCCCCGTCCCGCCGTCATGTCACCTGAGATGCTCCCCGCGGGTGACCGGTTGCGAACGGGGCGGCACGGTGGAAGAGAACCATGGAACGAGCCCCCGCCCGGCGACAAGGGGCGGGAAACGGACCCGCGGACGAGTATGTGAGCAAGGTCCCGGCGCGGGTCCCTCCACCGGGTGCGCCCCGGCCGCTACAGTCCGTCGCCGGGGGCGCATTCCTGTCATCGGGCCGCTTCACGGGAGGCACAGCAATGACGCGCGAATCCGAGTCCGGACTGCCCGTCGAGCCGGTCTACGGCCCCGAGGCCCTGGAGGGCTGGGACCCGGCCGAGAAGCTCGGTGCGCCGGGCGCGTACCCCTTCACCCGTGGCGTGTACCCGTCGATGTACACGGGCCGTCCCTGGACCATGCGGCAGTACGCGGGGTTCGGCACGGCCGTGGAGTCCAACGCCCGCTACCGGCAGCTCATCGCCCACGGCACGACCGGCCTGTCCGTCGCCTTCGACCTGCCCACCCAGATGGGCCACGACTCCGACGCCCCGCTCGCGCACGGCGAGGTCGGCAAGGTCGGCGTGGCCGTCGACTCGGTCGACGACATGCGCGTCCTGTTCGGCGGGATCCCGCTGGACAAGGTCTCCACCTCGATGACGATCAACGCGCCGGCGGCCCTGCTGCTGCTCATGTACCAGCTGGTCGGCGAGGAACAGGGCGTCCCCGCCGAGCAGTTGACGGGCACGATCCAGAACGACGTCCTCAAGGAGTACATCGCCCGCGGGACGTACATCTTCCCGCCCAAGCCGTCCCTGCGGCTGATCGCGGACATCTTCAGGTACTGCGGGGCCGAGATCCCGAAGTGGAACACGATCTCGATCTCGGGCTACCACATGGCCGAGGCGGGCGCCTCGCCCGCGCAGGAGATCGCGTTCACGCTCGCCGACGGCATCGAGTACGTCCGCACCGCCGTCGCCGCCGGCATGGACGTCGACGACTTCGCCCCCCGCCTCTCCTTCTTCTTCGTCGCCCGTACGACGATCCTGGAGGAGGTCGCCAAGTTCCGTGCGGCCAGGCGCATCTGGGCCCGGGTGATGCGGGACGAGTTCGGCGCGAGGAACCCCAAGTCGCTGATGCTGCGCTTCCACACACAGACGGCGGGCGTCCAGCTCACCGCGCAGCAGCCGGAGGTGAACCTCGTCCGGGTCGCGGTCCAGGGCCTCGCCGCGGTCCTCGGCGGCACCCAGTCGCTGCACACCAACTCCTTCGACGAGGCCATCGCGCTGCCCACCGACAAATCCGCGCGACTGGCGCTGCGCACCCAGCAGGTCCTCGCCCACGAGACGGACGTGACGGCGACGGTCGACCCCTTCGCCGGCAGCTACGCCGTCGAGAGGATGACCGACGACGTCGAGGCGGCGGCCGTCGACCTCATGACCCGGGTCGAGGACCTCGGCGGCGCCGTCGAGGCCATCGAGCAGGGCTTCCAGAAGGGCGAGATCGAGCGCTCCGCCTACCGGATCGCCCAGGAGACCGACTCGGGCGAGCGCGTGGTGGTCGGCGTCAACCGCTTCCAGCTCGACGCGGAGGAGCCGTACGAGCCGCTGCGCGTCGACCCGGCCATCGAGGCCCAGCAGGCCGAACGCCTCGCCCGGCTCCGCGCCGAGCGCGACCAGGAGGCCGTCGACACCGCCCTCGCCGCCCTGAGGAAGGCCGCCGAGGGCACGGACAACGTCCTGTACCCGATGAAGGAGGCCCTGCGCGCCCGCGCCACGGTCGGCGAGGTCTGCAACGCCCTGCGCGAGATCTGGGGCACGTACGTGCCGTCGGACGCCTTCTGAACCGGGTGATTCCCTGCGCGGACTGAACGGCGGGACAGCCGGTCGTGATGTCGGGCCCCCGTGCGACACTCCCTTCCATGCTTGGTGTCATCGATCTCCCCACCTATCTCGCGGGCCTCGTCCTGATCGTCCTGCTGCCGGGACCGAACTCGCTGTACGTGCTGTCCGTCGCCGCCCGCCGGGGTGTGCGGACCGGATATACCGCCGCCGCGGGCGTGTGGTGCGGGGACACCGTGCTGATGACCCTGTCGGCCGCCGGTGTGGCCTCGCTGCTCCAGGCGAACGCCGTGCTGTTCGGCATCGTGAAGTACGCCGGTGCGGGCTATCTGACCTGGCTGGCCATCGGGATGCTGCGGGCCGCGCGCGCGATGTGGCGGGCCCGCCGGGATCCGGTCGCCGAGAGCGCGGAGACCGAGCCGGTGGCCGGTGAACGGCCGTTCCGGCGGGCGCTGGTGATCAGCCTGTTCAACCCGAAGGCGATTCTGTTCTTCGTCGCCTTCTTCGTCCAATTCGTCGATCCCGGCTATGCCTACCCGGCCCTCTCCTTCGTCGTGCTCGGCGCCTTCGCCCAGCTCGCGAGCGTGCTCTACCTGACCGCGCTGATCTTCAGCGGTACGCGCCTCGCGACGGCCTTCCGGCAGCGCAAGCGCCTCTCCGCCGGTGCCACGACCGCCGCGGGCGCCCTCTTCCTCGGCTTCGCGGTCAAGCTCACGCTCGCCAGCGCGTAGGGCCTGTCGTTTGGATCAGGCGGCATGGAGGCGCGGTGCCTTGTCGACTGGGCCGAGCGGGGCAGGGTGCGTGCAGCTGCAAGGCGGAGGAGGGCGACGACGCGGTGGGGGCACCTCCCGGCCGAAGGCTGGGGGACGTCGGCAACCGACGACAACGCCGCTGGGGGTCCCCCCTGCTCGAAGAGCTCGGGGGAGTGCGTGCCCTGCCCCGCGTACCGCCGCATGATCCAAACGACAGGCCCTAGTCGTCCGACGTACGGTCAGCCGGTGCTCAGGCCCACCGCGGCCGCGTACTCCCGCAGGTCCCGAGCGTCGGTGCCCGCCCAGCCCACGTACCCGTCGGGGCGGACGAGGAAGACCCCGGTCCCGTACCACTCGTACGACCCGATCCGCGCGGTGCGGACGCCGGGCAGCACCGGAGGTTCCGTGTCCGTGCCGACCGTGAGCAGCGTCCAGTGCGCTCCCCGGAACAGGTCGAAGAGGCGTACGCCGTCCACGGTCCCGTCGGGGGCGCGGTCGCCCGCGCGCAGCGCCTTCTCCGGCAGGTCCGTACGGGTCTCCAGCGCGAGGGAGGAGCCGCGGTAGCCGAGGCCGAGCTGACGGGTCTCCCCGCCGCGGCGGGCCTCACCGCGGTGGATCCGGGTGGACAGGCCGAGCACGTCGGCGGCGACCGGCAGGCGTTCCTCCTCGTAGGTGTCGAGGAGGGACGCGGGGGCCTCGCCGCCGAGGACCGCGGCGAGCTTCCAGCCCAGGTTGTAGGCGTCCTGGACGCTGGTGTTGAGGCCCTGGCCGCCGGCCGGCGAGTGGATGTGCGCCGCGTCCCCGGCGAGGAAGACCCGCCCGGCGCGGAAGCGGTCCGCGAGCGCCGCGCGCGGCCGGAAGTCCGAGACCCAGCGCACCTCGGTCACCGCGTCGGCGGCCAGGTGCGACCGGGCGGCGAACACCTTGCGCACGCCGTCGGGGGAGGTGTCGACCGGCGTCCCGTCCGGGAACTGCGCCACGAGCTGGAAGTCCTCGGTGCCGGCCAGCGGGCAGATCGCCATGAAGCCGCCGCCGGTGTCCTCGCGCGGCGGGAAGACGTGCCAGTTGTCGCGGTCCAGCCCGGTGATCCGCACGTCCGCGACGAGGACCGGGTCCGGGTCGACCGTCTCGCCGGTCATGGCGATCCCGAGCGCGTGCCGCACCGCGGAACGGCCGCCGTCGGCGGCGACGACGTACCGGGCGCGGACCGGCGGGCCGGAGGCGAACTCCACGGTCACCGCGTCCTCGTCCTGGGCGACCGCGACCACCTCGCGGCCGAAGGAGACCCGGCCCCCGAGCCCGGTCAGCCGGGCGTGCAGGATCTCCTGCGTACGCCACTGCGGCACCATCCACGGCGCGTTGTACGGCGAGTCCTCGGTCGGTTCGGCCGGGTCGAACATCTGGTGTTCGCCGACCCGCCGGCCGTCCTGCCAGATCATCCCGACCGGATAGTCGCCGCCCGCCGCGCGGATGTCGTCGAGGACGCCGAGGTCGTCGAGGACCTCCATGGTGCGCGGCTGGAGCCCCTTGCCGCGCGATCCCGGCGCCAGCCCCTCGCCCCGCTCGACGACGAGCGCGTCCACGCCCCGCCGCGCGAGGTCGACACCGAGGGCGAGCCCGGTCGGACCCGCGCCGACGACGAGGACGTCCACGTCCACGTTCGTGCCCTGCTTCGACGTCATGCTCGATGTCATGCTCATGGCGCTCTCCTTAACGTTGTTAAGTTCGATGGGGCGAGCATGCCCTTAACGGCGTTAAACTGTCAAGCGTGGTTACCCAGAGACCCCAGCGGTCCCCCAGGCTGGACAAGAAGCAGGTCGTCGAAACGGCCCTGCGGCTGCTCAACGAGGCGGGCCTCGACGGCCTGACCCTGCGGGCCATCGCCAAGGAGCTGAACGTCCAGGCGCCGGCGCTCTACTGGCACTTCAAGAACAAGCAGGAACTGCTCGACGAGATGGCCACGGAGATGTACCGCCGGATGGTCGACGCCCCCGGGGCGGCGGCGGGCGCCGACTGGCGGGAGCGGCTCCTCGCCGCCAACCGCGGACTGCGCGCCGCCCTGCTGAGCTACCGCGACGGCGCCAAGGTCTTCAGCGGTTCACGCTTCACGGGCACCCTGCACGCCGTCGAGATGGAGCGGACCCTGACGCTCTTCACCGAGGCGGGATTCACGCTCGCGCAGGCGGTCCGCGCGACCTCCACCGCGTACGCGTACACGATCGGCTTCGTCACCGAGGAGCAGGGCGTCCAGCCGCTGCCGGGCGAGCGCCGCGAGGGGTACGACATGGAGGAACGCGCCCGCCGCATGGCCGACTTCCCCCTGTCGGCCGCGGCGGGCGCGGAGATCTTCGAGGACTACGAACGGCACTTCGAGGAAGGGCTCGGCCTGATCGTCGCGGGCGTCGAGGCGCGCTACGGCATCGGCTGAGCGCGGGGCCCGGCTAGGACCCGCGCTGGGGGCGCGGCTTCGACAGGGCCGTGCGGAGCCTCGGGGTGAGCCGGTTCTCGACGAAGCGGTTGAGCAGCCAGGCGAGCAGCAGCATCGTGGCGACCGTGGCGAGGAAGGTGCCGTACGACGGGATGTGCAGGGTCCGGTGGTAGGCCTTGATGACGACCCAGCCCAGGTGTTCGTGGACGAGGTAGAAGGGGTACGTCAGCGCGCCCGCGACCGTCAGCCAGCGCCAGTTCGCCCAGCGTAGCCAGCCCAGCGCGATCGCGGCGACGGCGGCGTAGCCGAAGGTGACGACGAGGACGATGGCGAGGGACGAACGGTCGGAGAAGAACTGCGGGTTCGGGGCGTGCCACAGGCGCTGCACCGCGTAGTGCTGGCCGATCAGCCAGCTCACGCCGACGATGCCCCAGGCGTAGGCGTCGCGGCGGTCGCGGTGGACGAGGTACAGGCCGACGCCGCCGATGAAGTAGGGCGCGTACTCCGGCATCAGGACCATGTCGAGCAGGGGCTCGTTCACGCCCTGCGCGATGGCCGCGGCCAGGGTCCAGCCCGCGCAGAACATGATCACGCGCTGCCGGTTCGCCCCCGGCAGCACGATGCACAGCGCGAAGAGGGCGTAGAAGCGGACCTCGGCCCACAGGGTCCAGCACACGCCCAGCACCCGGTCGACGCCCAGCGGCTGCTGAAGCATCGTGAGGTTGACCAGGGTGTCGCTCGGGGAGACCGTCCTGTACGCGACGAAGGGCAGCGCGAACACGGCCGTCACGAGGAGGATCGCGGCCCAGTAGGCGGGCAGCAGCCGTGAGGCGCGGGAGGCGAAGAAGGAGCGCAGCGGCCGGCCCCAGCCGCTCATGCAGATGACGAAGCCGCTGATCACGAAGAAGACCTGCACGCCCAGGCAGCCGTAGGCGAACAGATGGTGCAGGGTGGGGAACTGATGCTTCGGCGAACTGCCCCAGGCCTGGACGACCTCGCCGTCCCGGCCGCCGTAGTGGTACCCCGCCACCATCAGGGCCGCGACGAGCCGCAGTCCGTCGAGGGCGCGCAGCCGGTTCTCCCGGCGCACCGCGGGTCGGGGGGCGGGGGGCGTCTCGGCGTGCGGCAGGACGGTACGGACCACGATGCCGGGCGACGTCCCGCGGGCCTCCTCGGGCGTGTCGATCACAAGGTTCCCCTCGATGGGACTCAGCTGGCCCACAGCACGTTAGTCCGATAGTCGGGGATACCTACGGCCTGGCGGGGCCGGTTCCCCGTCTCGCCCACGGGAGTTCATCTGTGGGTTGCCGTCGCGTTGAAGACTCTCCCGGCGGTGGGTGGTCCGGCTCCGGTCCGGTGGGTGGGTCGGGGCCGTGCCGGTGCATCAGCCCGTCGCCGTCGGACAGAGATGTGAACGTTAGTGGCGACGGGCATCGATGTACCGGCACGTCCCCTCGCGCCGAATCCCGGGTGGCGGGTGCGTGGTGGCTTGTGGGAGATCCAGCCCTGGCCCAACGTTTCAGCCCCGGCCGGGGAAATTCAGCCCCTCCGGCGTTTGAGGAGCGGGGTCCGGGGCGGAGCCCCGGGTACGGGTCGGGCAGGGGCGGAGGGGGCGAAGAAAGCTGGGGCCGGTACCCCGCGCCGGGGTGGTGGGGGCGCCGGTTGAGGGGAGCAGGGGCTTCGCCAAGAGGGGCGCAGACAAGGGAGCGGGGCCCGGTCGTGCCGACCGGGCCCCGCTCCCTGGTGTCCCGCGCGGTGAGCGCCCCTCAGCGGCCCACCGCCCGCTTCAGGGAGCGCGCCCTGCGGGCGACCCGGCGCACGGTCGCGTTGCGCGGGATGAAGGCCAGCTGGGCCGGGACCGCCCCGGGCAGGGCCAGCGAGGTCAGGCGCTTGCGCTTGAAGTAGCGCCAGGTGTCCTGGTTCAGCCGGTCCGTCAGATAGCTCTCGGCCGCCGGGCGCAGGTCCGGGTAGATCTTCGGCTGCATCGCGAAGCCGACGGCTCTCAGGAGCCGCGTCAGCTCCGCCACGTCCGTGCCGGGGCGCTGTCCGGTGACCGCCGCGCCGTCCGTCAGCTCGGGCAGCAGCGCGTCGACGATGGTCACCGGGACGCGGTTGCTGTTCTCGTACGGGGTGAGCCGGTCCAGCAGCGGGCCGGTGCCGACGCGGGCGACCGGCAGACCGTACAGCGCGGACGCCGTGAGCAGCGCGGTGGAGAAGCAGCCGACGACCAGCGCGGGACGCATCCGCTGGTAGAGCACCTCGGCGAGGACCGGAGTGTCGAGGACGGTGAGGTCCGCGCCGAGCTTCTCGGCCTCCCGCTCCAGCATCCGCGACCAGCGCGCCGGGGCCGAGGGGTGCGGCTTGAACACCACCCGGGTGTGGCCGAGCGCGAGGGCCCCCTTCAGCATCCGTACGTGGAGTTCCTCCTCCTCCTGGGCGGTGAGGATCTCCAGCGCCGAGAGGTACTGGCCGAGCAGCAGCGCCGGCTCGTCGACCGACGGCAGTTCGTCCCCGGTGTCGACGAGTTCCGCGAGCACCTTCACGAACGCGTCCGTGGGCACGATCCGCGGCTCGACGCCGAACTCGGTGAGCAGCAGCGGCTTCAGGCCCGGGACCAGGTCCAGATGGAGCAGCCGGGTCACCCGGGTGCCGACCAGGGGGTCGATCTTGTTGCGGGTGGGGCCGTAGCTCATCAGGCCGTCGGCGTACACCGTGACGGGCGCGCCCATGAAGATCTGGCAGACGCCGAGCGCCGGGTTGACCTGGATCGACTCCACGGCCAGCTCGACGTCGTCGTCGCCGAGGTTCCAGGCGAGCCGCAGGTGCCGCTCCCACAGGGGGACGTCGTCCGGCCGCGGGGCCCAGCCGCCCGGGTGGAAGGGGGAGATGGTCCCGTTCCACGAGATGACGTCGTCGAAGCGGCCGCGCAGCCGCTCGAAGCCGGGCATCTCGTCCGGGCCGGGCGTCGTCTCGGGCGTCGCCGCGTTGTTGGAGACGAGCAGGATGCGCCGGTCGGCGGGTCCGAAGCCGTCGGTGTCCAGGGCCGCGGCGAGCGTGGCCACGCCGTACAGCGTGGACGCCATGAAGATCTGGGTGGTCACGCGGCCACCCCCGCCGCGGGCGCGGGCCGTCGGCGCAGCCGGCGCAGCCGGGTGGCGCGCTGGACGTCCATCGAGTCGAGGGCCTCGTCGAGCACGTCCTGGGGCATACGGCGCAGTGCGACGGCACTCATGGACTTCAGTTTCCGTGCCACCGCCGGCTCGAACCTTTCGATGGATCCCAGGTGATGGGAAATGATCGCGCAATAGGTGCGCACGGCTTTGGGCAGGAGTTTCTCCGCGTCCCGGTCCTCGGCCGTTTCGGCCACGACCTGGTCGAACGCGCGAATGAAATCGAGTTGGCGTACGTCCCCGATCTGGGTGAGGGAGGAGGCGACGCCGCGCCGGTAGAACACCCCGAGCAGCCCCACCGTGGCGAAGGATTCGGCCTCCCGGTGCAGTTTCCAGATCCACGGCCGGTCCTCGGCCGTGCGCAGCCCGTCGGTGAAGTGGAGCAGCCCCCGGTCGACCAGCCGGCGGTGGTAGACGCCCGCCCAGGCGTAGGCGTAGTCGACGGAGGTGGACCGGTCGGCGGGGAGGATGGCGTCGCGGGGGTCCATGACGACCCCGCGGCGGCCGTGCGGGACGCGGTGGACGCTGCGGGCCCGCGCGGTGCACTGGACATGGTCCGTACGGACGAAGTCGCAGCCCAGGCCCTCGATGGAGGAGACGAGTTGTTCGTAGTACCCGGGGGCGAGCCAGTCGTCCCCGTCGAGGAACGTGAGGTACTCGCCACGCGCTCTGTCGATCCCGGTGTTGCGGGCGGTGGCCAGTCCTCCGTTCTTCTCGTGTCTGACATACACCGCACCCGGGAGCTCGCGCTCCGCGCGCGCGAGGATGTCCGGTGTCTCGTCGCGCGAGCAGTCGTCGACGAGAATGAATTCGAAGTCCTGCCGTGCGTTCGCACGCAGGCTCTTCAGGGTGTCGGGTGCATATTGCTGCACGTTGTAGAACGGCACGATGACGGAGAGCTTGACCACGCCTGTGACGTTAGGGGGCAGCCCGGCATTCGTCTTTACCGTTGGTGGGATGCAAGGTGAACGACGCGTGGCGGTACCGTGAACCGCGTCGTTTTCTCAGCCGATTCCGAGCCGATCCCCCATTCGTCGATGTGCTGTTAACCGTTTGTTGTATTCGGGTTGGGCCGCTTCTCGAAATGGCTTCCTAGCGTCTAGGGCGTGCCAGCAAGTACCACGAAGTCGCTGCGGGTGGCCGTCCTCGCGGATTCCGACACCAGGTGGAAATGGGGCTCGCTCACTGCGAAGCGCATTTCCCCGGCCGAATCGGACATCCGCCTCGACGGATTCCTCCTGCGCGGCCGTGCCACCCCGACCGCCCGCCAGCTCGAAGAGGTCGGCGTCCGCGCGGACTCCCTCCGCGAGGTCACCGCCGTCGAGTTCCTGCGCGAGATGGGCGAGGAGGACCGCGTCTACGACGTGGTCCTCCTCGCCCTGGTCGGCGGTGCCGTCCAGGCGGTCCTGCACGGCCTGTCCCGCGCCTGGGACGGACGGGCGAAGCGGCCCCTGGTCGTCACCGGCTACGTCGGCGTCGTCTACGAGAAGCTCGCCGACGGACTGCTCCTGCGGCACGGCGCGGACCTCGTCCTCGCCAACTCCCGCCAGGACGCGGACCGTTTCCGGGACGTGTACGAGGGGGTGGGCGCGGACGCCGGTTCGGTGACCGAGGTCGCGCTGCCCTTCCTCGGCGGGGCCGCGTACACCGGGCACGACCCGGCCGCGGAGCAGGAGCGCCGGCCCTACACGGTGGTCTTCGCCGCCCAGCCCTCCGTACCGGAGAACCGCAGGGACCGTACGTACCTGCTGGACCGGCTCATCGGCCACGCGCGGCTGCACCCGGACCGCGAGGTCCTGCTCAAGCTGCGCTCCAAGCCGGGCGAACACACCACGCACATCGAGGAGCTGCCGTACCAGAAGCTGGTGCAGAAGGCGGACCCGCCGGCCAACTTCCGCCTGGTGTACGGGCATATGGGCGAGGTCCTCGACCGCACCGACCTGCTCGTCACCATCAGCTCCACCGCCGCCCTGGAATCCCTGCACCGGCGCATCCCCACCGTCGTCCTGACCGACCTCGGGGTGCGCGAGGCGCTCGGCAACCACCACTTCGTGGGCTCCGGCTGCCTCGCCTCCTGGGACCAGCTCGACGCGGGACACCGGCCGGTGCCCGACCCCCGGTGGGTGGCCCGGCAGGGCGTCGCGGCTGGGGGTACCCCCTCTGGGGGAGGGTCGTACGAGACGGCCTTCGACGCGGCACGGCAGCGCATCACCGAACTCCTCGCCGCCGACCGGCTGCCGCCCCTCGCCCCCTACTACACCCCCGTCACCGCGCCCGGCTATCTGCCCGGCATCCTCGCCCGCCACCACCTCGGCCCGGACGGCAGCCCGCTGCCCGGCGCCCCGGCGGCGGACCGGGAACCCAGCCCCGTACGGCAGTTCGTGCGCAAGGCGGCCCGTGGCGCCTACCGCCACGGCGTCCAGCGCGTGGCACCGGTGATCCGGCGGATGGGCGACCTGTGAGCGCCCCGACAACGGGCGGACCACGGTCCACCGCCCCCCACGCCTTCCTCACCTCCCTCGTCAAGGAGAACAGCGCATGACCAACTCGGAAGCGGGCCAGGCCGTGCCGGTGCGCCGCGTGCTCGCGGTGATCCCCGCGCGCGGCGGCTCCAAGGGCGTGCCCGCCAAGAACCTCCTGCCCGTCGGCGGTGTGCCGCTGGTGGCCCGCGCGGTGCGCGAGTGCCGCGCCGCCCGCCTCGTGACGGACGTCGTCGTCTCCACCGACGACCAGGCCATCGCCGCGGCCGCCCGCCAGGCCGGCGCCGAGGTCGTGCTGCGCCCCGCCGCCATCGCCGGGGACACCGCCACCTCCGAGGCCGCCGTCCTGCACGCCATGGACACCCACGAGGCGCTGCACGGCTCCCCGGTCGACGTGGTGCTGCTCGTCCAGTGCACCAGCCCGTTCATCATCCGCGAGGACGTGGACGGCGTCGTGGACGCGATCGTCGCGAACGGCGCGGACACGGCGCTGACCGTGGCCCCCTTCCACGGCTTCGTGTGGCGCGACGGGGACGACGAGCCCACCGCCGCGGTGAACGCGGGGACCGGGCACGCGGCGGTCGACGGCCGCCCCGGCCTCCTGGTCGCCGACACCGCCACCAGCGGCGGCTACGGCGTCAACCACGACAAGTCCTTCCGCCCGCGCCGCCAGGACCGCCCCCAGGACCTCCTGGAGACCGGAGCCGTCTACGCCATGGAGGCCACCGGCTTCCGCGAGGCGAAGCACCGCTTCTTCGGCCGCACCGAACTCGTGCGCACCGACCCGGCCCGCGTGCTGGAGATCGACGACCCGCACGACCTCGCCCGCGCCCGGGCCCTCGCGCCGCTCTTCGACGCGAACAGGCCGGGCTCCCTCCCGACCGCCGACGACATCGACGCGGTCGTCCTCGACTTCGACGGCACCCAGACCGACGACAGGGTGCTGATCGACTCCGACGGACGGGAGTTCGTCTCCGTGCACCGCGGGGACGGACTCGGTATCGCCGCCCTCCGCAGGAGCGGGCTGACGATGCTGATCCTGTCCACGGAACAGAACCCGGTCGTCGCCGCACGGGCCCGGAAACTCAAGATCCCGGTCCTGCACGGCATCGACCGGAAAGACCTCGCGCTGAAGCAGTGGTGCGAGGAACAGGGCATCGCGCCCGAGCGCGTGCTCTACGTCGGCAACGACGTCAACGACCTCCCCTGCTTCGCCCTCGTGGGCTGGCCGGTGGCGGTCGCGAGCGCCCACGACGTCGTGCGCGGCGCCGCACGCGCGGTCACCACCGTCCCCGGCGGCGACGGCGCGATCCGAGAGATCGCCAGCTGGATCCTCGGCCCCTCTCTCGACTCCCTCGACAAGTAAGGAACTTCCCCGCCATGAGCACCAACTCCCGTCTGCGCCAGTTCGGTTCGAAGACAGCCGGACCCGGCCACCCCGTCTACGTCGTGGGTGAGATCGGCATCAACCACAACGGCGAGCTGGAGAACGCCTTCAAGCTCATCGACGCCGCCGCCGAGGCCGGCTGCGACGCCGTCAAGTTCCAGAAGCGCACCCCGGAGATCTGCACCCCGCGCGACCAGTGGGACATCGAGCGCGACACCCCCTGGGGCCGCATGACCTACATCGACTACCGCCACCGCGTGGAGTTCGGTGAGGACGAGTACCGCCAGATCGACGAGTACTCCAAGGAGAAGGGCATCGACTGGTTCGCCTCCCCGTGGGACACCGAGGCCGTCGCCTTCCTGGAGAAGTTCGACGTCCCGGCCCACAAGGTGGCCTCCGCCTCGCTGACCGACGACGAGCTGCTGCGCGCCCTGCGCGCCACCGGCCGTACCGTCATCCTCTCCACTGGCATGTCGACGCCGAAGCAGATCCGCCACGCGGTCGAGGTCCTCGGCAGCGACAACATCCTGATGTGCCACGCCACGTCGACCTACCCGGCGCAGGCCGAGGAGCTCAACCTCCGGGTCATCAACACCCTGCAGGCCGAGTACCCGAACGTCCCGATCGGCTACTCCGGCCACGAGACGGGCCTGCAGACCACGCTCGCCGCGGTCGCCCTCGGCGCCACCTTCGTCGAGCGCCACATCACCCTGGACCGCGCGATGTGGGGCTCCGACCAGGCCGCCTCCGTCGAGCCGCAGGGCCTGACCCGCCTCGTCCGCGACATCCGCACCATCGAGGCCTCCCTCGGCGACGGCGTCAAGAAGGTCTACGACTCCGAGCTCGGCCCGATGAAGAAGCTGCGCCGCGTCACGGGCGTCGTCGCCGAGGCCGAGATCGCGGCGGCCGCGGGCGAGCCCGTCTCGGTCTGAACGCCCTGAATCCCTTACGACGGGACGGTCGTACGTCGATGAGCCCCCGCGCCGGTTCCACCGGCTCCACCACTCTCGCCTTCGTCGAGAGTCCGGTACAGCTCCTGAACGTGCTGGAATGGGCGCACGCGCACGCCCACGACGGTGCGGAGCCCGGCGCGGGGTTCACCCTCGTCGTCCTGTCCCCCAACGACCCGATGACCCGCGGCCAGCTCCGCCGGATGGCGGAACTGGCCCGCGACGACGGTCACACGGTCCGCTGGGAGGAGGCGCGCGGCGGCACCACGGCCCCCTTCCACACCATCGGGGGCCTGGCCCCGCTGCTGCGCGGGGCCCGGCGGATCGTCATGGGGGACCCGTTCTCCCGCTACGTGCAGCTGCTGCTGACCATCACCAGGGCGCGCGACCTGGTCGTCGTCGACGACGGCACGGCGACGATGGAGTTCGTGGCCCAGCTCGCCCGCGGTGAACGCCTGGTGCGCTGGCACCGGCGCGGTGGCCGTCCCGGTCCCCGGGACGTGCTCTTCGCCCCCGTGTCCGCCTCGGCCCGCCGCCGGCTGACGCCCAGCGGCCGGCGCAGCGTCGAGGTCTTCTCCTCGATGCCGATCGAATCGGCGCCGGACGGCGTCACGATCACCGCCAACGACTTCTCCTGGACCCGGGACCGGTTCGGCCCGCCGCGCATCACCAAGGGCGCGGACCTGGTCGGCACCTCGCTCGTCGAGACGGGCGTGGTCGACCCGGACCGCTATCTGGACGCGGTCCGCGCGCTCGCGAGGGCGCACGGCGCGACCCGCTACTTCGCGCACCGCCGCGAGAGCGCCGACAAACTCCACCGGCTGGCCGCCGGGACGGGCCTGGAGATCGTCCGCCCCGACCTGCCGCTCGAACTGATCGCCCGGCGCGGCCCCATAGGCCGGACGATCCTGAGCTTCCCCTCGACGGTCGTCCACACCCTGCCGCTCGCCCTGGCCGGCACCGGGGTGCGCGTCGCGGTCTGCGACATCGACCCCGCCTGGCTGACGGAGAACGCCTCGCCGAGGGCCCAGGGGTTCCTGTCCGGGGTCACCGGGACGGCCCGCGACGTCCACCGCCTCTCGACGGTGTCCACGGTCTAGGCCCTGCCGCCTCCCGACGTCCTCCGCCGCCCGGGCCGGCCTTCCCGGCGGGGACGAGGAGCCCGGCGGACCGCGCCGGGCTCCTCGTCCGGAGCACATCCGAAGTGACGGAAAGTGGCGGTTCCGGCCCCAGCCGGTGGCCGCGCCGGGAGCCGGGCGCGGTCGTGTGAGACCGTGGAGACCACGAAGGGGAATGGACCCGGGCACGCCGGGCGTTCCCCGGTGCGCATCGGCGGACGCCGCCCGCCGAGTCGGATCACGGCCGGTCACCCGCACCCGTTCAAGATCCAAACGTCCGAAGAGCCGGGCGAGTTTACCCACCCCCAGAGCCGACCATGCACCGCGCGGCCAGATTTTCTTCCCCTAACGGGCTGAACTTTTGTTGATCGTGGGTTAGTTGGCCGCCCGATCGTCCTACCCTTCAGAGGGTGAACCAACTGATGTCCCGAGAGTCCGAGGTCGATCTCCCAGGGGAGCCGTTGCTCCCGGGCGCGCTGCCCGAGGCACTGCGCGCCGAACTCGTGGCGTTCCGTCGCGACTTGCACATGCATCCGGAGCTCGGAAACCAGGAGTTCCGCACCACCGCGGCGATCAAGGCGCGCCTGGAGCAGGCGGGCCTGAAGCCGCAGGTCCTCCCCATCGGTACGGGCCTCATCTGTGACATCGGGGACGCGGACGACACCCGCCCCGTGCTGGCGCTGCGCGCCGACATCGACGCGCTGCCCATCCCGGACACGAAGAGCGACTGCGCGTACCGCTCGACCGTGCCCGACCGCGCCCACGCCTGCGGCCACGACGTCCACACGACGGTCGTGCTCGGCGCCGGTCTCGTCCTCGCCGAGCTGCACGACCGGGGCCTGCTGCCCCGGCGCGTCCGGCTGATCTTCCAGCCCGCGGAGGAGGTGCTGCCCGGCGGCGCCCCGGACGTGATCGAGGCCGGCGCGCTCGAAGGAGTGGGGCGGATCATCGGCGTGCACTGCGACCCGAAGGTCGACGCCGGCCGCATCGGACTGCGGCACGGCCCCATCACCTCGGCGTGCGACCGGCTCGAAGTGGCACTCGACGGCCCGGGCGGCCACACCGCGCGCCCCCACCTCACCACCGACCTCGTCACCGCCGCCGCGCGGGTCGTGACCGATGTGCCGGCGCTCGTCGCCCGGCGTGTCGACGCCCGCAGCGGGCTCGCGGTGACCTGGGGACGCATCGAGTCGGGGCACGCCTGCAACGTGATCCCGCAGCACGCCGAGATGTCCGGGACGATCCGCTGCCTGGACCTCGAGGCCTGGCGCGCCGCGCCCGACCTCGTCCACGCGGCCATCGACGAGATCGCGAACCTCTACCGCGCCAAGTCCGAGATCAACTACATCCGGGGCGTCCCGCCGGTCGTCAACGACCCGGCCGTCACCGAGCTGCTCCGCGACGCCATGAGCGCCCGGCGCGGCCCGCACTCGATCGAGGACACCGAGCAGAGCCTCGGCGGCGAGGACTTCTCCTGGTACCTGGAGCACGTGCCCGGCGCGCTGGCCCGGCTCGGGGTGCGCCCGCCCGGCGACCGCACCACCCGCGATCTGCACCGGGGCGACTTCGACGTGGACGAGCACGCGATCACGGTCGGCGTCGAGATGTTCACCGCCGCCGCCCTCCTGGACCCGCCGCCCCCCTCCTAGGGTCACCCGACCCCCGTGGCGCGGCCGGGTGACTCCGGTCGCGCCCCGTGACCCCCCGCAGTAGCGTGGTCCGCAGTTCTTCGGCAACAGTCACTCCGTGGAGCGGTGACCACCCGTTCCGTCACGGGGGGTCCCTTCTCCGGAACCACCGCGTGACGGCCCTGGTGGCCGCCGAATCCCCGGACACGCCTTCGGCCACAGGGTTCACAAGGACGTAACAGGCCATCGGCACGAATGGATAACGGCCAGGCGGAATCCCGTTCCCTGGACGGTCTACGCGCGTTAATGTGCGCCGAACTCAGCACCCACTGCGGGGCTTTGGAGAATGGGGAACTTCAGATGCGTCGGATAGCCAGCCTGACCCGCATCGCGGTGGGGGTCGCGTCGCTCGCACTCGCCGCCACGGCCTGCGGCGGCACCAGCAGCGACAGCAACAGCAGCAGCAACAGCAGCGAGAGCGGCGGCGGCAAGGGTCTCGCCATCGCGTACGACGTCGGCGGCAAGGGCGACCAGTCCTTCAACGACGCGGCGTACGAGGGCCTGCAGAAGGCGAAGAAGGAGTTCGGCTACCAGACGGCCGACATCGAGCCCACCGACAACGAGACGGACGCCGACAAGGAGCAGCGACTGGAGTCGCTGGCCAAGCAGGGCTACAACCCCGTCATCGGCATCGGCTTCGCCTACGGTCCCGCGCTGGAGGAAGCCTCCAAGAAGTTCCCGAAGACCACCTTCGGCATCGTCGACTCGGTCGTCGAGGGCAAGAACGTGGCTTCCCTGGTCTTCGCCGAGCAGGAGTCCTCCTACCTCGCCGGTGTCGCGGCCGCCAAGGCCACCAAGAGCAACACGGTCGGCTTCATCGGAGGCGTGGACGTTCCGCTGATCCACAAGTTCGAGGCCGGTTACACGCAGGGCGTCAAGGACACCAAGCCCGGCGTGAAGGTCCTCTCGCAGTACCTGACCCAGACCGCCGCCGAGGGTGGCTTCTCCAGCCCCGACAAGGGCAAGGCCGCCGCCGAGGGCCAGATCGAGAAGGGCGCCGACGTCCTGTACGCCGCCGCCGGCCTCTCCGGCCAGGGCGTCATCGAGGCCGCCTCGAAGGCGGGCGTGTGGGCCATCGGCGTCGACTCCGACCAGTACAAGCAGGAAGCGCTGGCGGCGTACAAGGACAAGATCCTGACCTCCGCGCTCAAGGACGTCGGCGGCGCGGTCTACACGCTGTCCAAGTCGGTCCACGACGGCCAGCCGCTGACCGGCACGCAGACCTTCGACCTCAAGGTGAACGGTGTCGGCCTCTCCGAGAGCAACCCGAAGATGGGGGAGATCGCCGGTCTGAACGACGCCGTGGCCAAGGCCAAGGCCGCCATCATCGCGGGCGACATCAAGGTCAAGACCTCCTAGTGACGTGCTCCCGGTGACGTGAGCGAACGGCGGGCCCGGCCCGCCGTCGCCACGCCCGAGGGGCGGACACGGCCGGTGGAACAGCGGAACGGGCGGGCACCCAGGTGCCCGCCCGTTCCGCTGTTCCACCGGCCGTCCGACGATCACCCCGAGCCACGTTTTCTTCGCGGCCGGCGCCTCCCGGACCCGTCGGCGAGTGGCGTCGAGCACAGCCGGATAACAAGGTGGACAGAAGGGGTTTTCTAGTTGGTCTACGCGCGTTAATCTGCGGCGAAGCCAGCGCCGAAGCTGAACCGTCGGGCGCTGTACGACAGGAGCACATGTAATGCGCCGGGTTACCCGCATCGCGCTCGCAGGCACTGCGACCGCCTCCCTCGCCCTCGCTCTGTCCGCCTGTGGCGGCACCTCGACCTCCTCCTCGTCCTCCTCGGACGACAAGGGCGGCCACAAGGGCCTCGCCATCGCGTACGACGTCGGCGGCAAGGGCGACCAGTCCTTCAACGACGCCGCGTACGAGGGCCTGAAGAAGGCGAAGGACGAGTTCAAGTACGACACCGCCGACGTCGAGCCCACCGACGGCGAGACGGACGCGGACAAGGAGCAGCGCCTGGTCTCGCTGGCCAAGCAGGGCTTCAACCCGGTCATCGGCGTCGGCTTCGCCTACGGCCCGGCCGTCAAGGCCGCCGCCGCGAAGTTCCCGAAGACCACGTTCGGCATCGTCGACGACTCCTCCGTCGAGGCGAAGAACGTCGCGGACCTGGTCTTCTCCGAGCAGGAGGCCTCCTACCTCGCCGGTGTCGCGGCCGCCAAGGCCACCAAGACCGACACGGTCGGCTTCATCGGCGGTGTGGACGTTCCGCTGATCCACAAGTTCGCGGCGGGCTTCGAGCAGGGCGTCAAGGACACCAAGCCCGGCGTCAAGGTCCTCTCGCAGTACCTGACCCAGACGGCCCAGGAGGGTGGCTTCTCCAGCCCCGACAAGGGCAAGGCCGCCGCCGAGGGCCAGATCGAGAAGAAGGCCGACGTCGTCTACGCCGCGGCCGGTCTGTCCGGTCAGGGTGTCATCGAGGCCGCCTCCACCAAGAAGGTCCTGGCGATCGGCGTCGACTCGGACCAGTACCTCCAGGAGGCGCTGGCCAAGTACAAGGACTCGATCCTGACCTCCGCGACCAAGGATGTCGCCAAGGCGGTCTACACCCTGGCGAAGTCGGTCGAGGATGGTAAGCCCGAGAGCGGTATCGTTCGGGGCGATCTGAAGTCCGGTGAGGTCGGCCTGGCCGACTCCAACCCGGCCTTCAAGAACAACACCGCGATCCAGGACGCCGTCAAGGCCGCCCAGGAGAAGATCATCAGCGGTGCGATCAAGGTCAAGACCAGCTGACGAGAGTTACCTCAGGAGCAGCCAATGCGGTCCCGGGGAAGTTCGGGCGAGTTCCAGTGCCGGCCGGCACGGAGCGGAGCCCGTTCTGCCCCGGGGTCGCTTGGTAACCGCGGGGTCACGTCCGCTCGACGGGATACGAGGAGCCTGGCTCCCCGTATCCCGTTCTCGCGACACGTGACCTCTTTCGTTGCCGTAGGGGCGCTACGCGCGTAGACGACCCCCTTTCCCTCAGGAGAGTGCGCCATCAACGCGTCCAGCAGCCCTCCGGCCGGCGCGATCGACGGTCAGACGATCGCCGTCGAACTCGCCGGGATCACGAAGCGATTCCCCGGCGTCGTGGCCAACCACGACATCCACCTCAGCGTCCGCAAGGGCACCGTGCACGCCCTCGTCGGCGAGAACGGCGCCGGCAAGTCGACGCTGATGAAGATTCTCTACGGCATGCAGAAGCCGGACGAGGGCACCATCGCCGTCGACGGCGAACAGGTCAGCTTCTCCTCGCCCGGTGACGCCATCGCCCGCGGCATCGGCATGGTCCACCAGCACTTCATGCTGGCCGACAACCTCACCGTCCTGGAGAACGTCACCCTCGGCAGCGAGAAGCTGTACGGGATCGGCGCCAAGGCCCGCCGCAAGATCGTGGAGATCTCCGACCGCTACGGCCTCGGGGTCCGCCCCGACGTCCTGGTCGAGGAGCTCGGCGTCGCCGAACGGCAGCGCGTGGAGATCCTCAAGGTCCTCTTCCGCGGTGCCCGCATCCTGATCCTCGACGAGCCCACCGCCGTCCTCGTGCCCCAGGAGGTCGACGCGCTCTTCGACAACCTGCGCGAGCTCAAGGCCGAGGGCCTGTCGGTCATCTTCATCTCGCACAAGCTCGGCGAGGTCCTCTCCGTCGCCGACGACATCACGGTCATCCGCCGCGGTACGACGGTCGGCACCGCCGTTCCCTCCGAGACGACCCCGCGCCAGCTCGCCGAGCTGATGGTCGGCAGCGAGCTGCCCACGCCGGAGACCTCCGAGTCGACGGTCACCGACCAGGCCGTGGTCGAGGTCGAGGACCTGGTCGTCTTCGCCAAGGGCTCGGTGTCGATGGGCAAGGGCTCCGCGGCCCTGCTCATGGACGAGGTGGAGCGCGGCGCCGTACGGCTCGTGCTCGACCACGTCTCCTTCACCATCCACGCCGGTGAGGTGATGGGCATCGCGGGTGTCGAGGGCAACGGCCAGACCGAGCTCATCGACGCGCTGATCGGCCTGAAGGCCGCCGACTCCGGTGTCGTCCGCTTCATGGGCGAGGACATCACCGGGATGTCCACGCGCAAGCGCCGTGAGAACGGCATCGGCTACATCCCCGAGGACCGTCACCGCCACGGCCTCCTCCTGGAGGCCCCCCTCTGGGAGAACCGCATCCTCGGCCACGTCACCGAGAAGCCCAACGCCAAGGGCTTCTGGATCGACATCAAGGGTGCCCAGCAGGACACCCGCCGCATCGTCGAGCAGTACGACGTGCGCACCCCCGGCATCGACGTCACCGCGGCCTCCCTGTCCGGCGGCAACCAGCAGAAGCTGATCGTCGGCCGCGAGATGAGCCACAAGCCGAAGTTCCTGATCGCCGCCCACCCCACCCGTGGTGTGGACGTCGGCGCGCAGGCGCAGATCTGGGACCAGATCCGCGCGGCACGCCGCGAGGGACTCGCCGTTCTGCTGATCTCCGCGGACCTGGACGAGCTCATCGGCCTGTCCGACACGCTTCGGGTGATCTTCAACGGCAAGCTGGTCGCGGACGCGGACCCGGCCACCATCACCCCGGAGGAACTCGGCTCGGCCATGACCGGTGCCGCCTCCGGACACCTGGAGAACGAGGAGCTCGCCGAAGCGGCCGAGCTCGAAGAGCCCGCCGAGAACCCGGCGCCGGACGCCCCGGAAGACGAGGCCCGCTGATGAAGAAGTTCGACAAGGAGCGCGTGCTCCTCGCGGTGGCCGGACCGGTCATCGCGCTCGTCGTCGCCGTGGCGCTGACCTCGATCGTGCTGCTCGCCTCGGGCAAGAGCCCGATCGAGCCGTACACGATCATGTTCCAGCAGGCGACGTACTCCGACATCCAGGTCCTGATCGTCAACCAGGCCTCGCTGTACTACATCGCGGCGCTGGCGGTGGCCATCGGCTTCCGGATGAACCTGTTCAACATCGGTGTCGACGGCCAGTACCAGCTCGCCGCCATGATGGCCGCGGTCGTCGGCGCGCACGTCGCGCTGCCGGCCGTGCTCCAGGTCCCGCTGCTGATGATCACCGCGATCTGCACCGGCGCGTTCTGGGCCGGCATCGCCGGTGTCCTCAAGGTCACCCGAGGGGTCAGCGAGGTCGTCGCGACGATCATGCTGAACGCGATCGCGACCTCCGTCATCGCCTACCTGTGGCTGCCCGACGTCTTCGGCGTCAAGCTCGGCAACAACAACACCACCGGCGAGATGCACAAGTCCGGCTGGATCCCCGGCTTCGACATGGGTGACGCCGGCGAGATCTACGGCCTGGTCATCCTCGCCGTGCTCCTCGGCATCGGCTACTGGATCGTCCTCAACCGCACCCGCTTCGGCTTCGACCTGCGCGCCTCCGGCGCCTCCGAGTCCGCCGCCGCGGCCAGCGGTGTCGACCCCAAGCGCATGGTGCTCACCGCGATGCTCCTCTCCGGCGGCATCGCCGGTCTCGCGGGTCTGCCGATCCTGCTCGGCGACACCCACACCTACAGCCTGAACTTCCCCACCGGCATCGGCTTCCTCGGTATCGGCATCGCGCTGCTCGGCCGCAACAGCCCCGTCGGCATCGCCTTCGCCTCCCTGCTGTGGGCCTGGCTCGACAAGGCCTCGCCCGAGCTCGACTTCCACGGGTACGACAAGGAGATCGCGGTCATCATGCAGGGCCTGATCGTGATCGCGGTCGTGGTCTCCTACGAATCCGTGCGCGAGTGGGGCCTGCGCCGCCAGCAGCGCCGCGTGGGCGCCGAACTCGCCGCGGGCAACGTCCTCGGCGGCAACGACAACACCGACAAGGAGGTGGCGGGCCGATGACCACCGCAACCGACGTCAACCAGCCGACGGCGCAGCCCGCGGCTCCCGGCGGGCGCCGTATGTCGCTTCCCGTCCTCCTGCTGGTGATCGCGGGCGCCCTGGCGCTCACCTCGATCGTCCGCATCATCACGGGCGCCGACGGCATCACCAACGTCAGCCAGATGTCGACCGCGCTCGAACTGGCCGTCCCGATCGGCCTCGCCGGTCTCGGCGGTCTGTGGGCCGAACGCTCCGGCGTCGTCAACATCGGCCTCGAAGGCATGATGATCCTCGGCACCTGGTTCGGCGCCTGGGCCGGCTACCAGTGGGGTCCGTGGACCGGTGTCGTGATCGGCGTCATCGGCGGCGCCCTCGGCGGTCTGCTGCACGCGATCATCACGGTCACCTTCAACGTCAACCACATCGTCTCCGGTGTGGCCATCAACATCCTCGCGCTCGGCATCACGCGCTACCTCTCGCCGATCGCCTTCGTGGGCCACCAGGGCGGCTCGGCCAAGCAGTCCCCGCCGGTCGAATCGCTCGGACAGTTCACCGTGCCGGGGCTCTCCGACTGGCTCACCACCCTGAACAACAAGGGCTGGTTCTTCGTCTCGGACATCGCGGGCCTGCTCGGCGGTCTGGTCACCGACGTCTCCTGGCTGACCCTCATCGCCATCGCCCTGATCCCCGGCACCTGGTGGGTCCTGTGGCGCACCTCGTTCGGTCTGCGCCTGCGGTCCTGCGGCGAGAACCCGATCGCCTCCGAGTCGCTCGGCGTGAACGTATACAAGTACAAGTACATCGCCGTGATCATCTCCGGTGGTCTCGCCGGACTCGGCGGTGTCTTCCTCTCCCTGGTCGCCAACCCCTTCTACCTGGAGGGCCAGACCGCAGGCCGCGGCTACATCGGTCTCGCGGCGATGATCTTCGGCAACTGGATGCCCGGCGGCCTCGCGCTCGGCGCCGGACTGTTCGGCTACACCGACAGCCTCAACCTGCGCGGCGGCTCCGAGAACGTCCACGCCCTGCTCCTGCTCGGCGCCATCCTGCTCGCCATCGGCGCGATCTGGCTCGCGGTCAAGAAGAAGTACGTCTCGGCCGCCATCACCCTGGTCATCGGCGTCCTCGTCTTCCTCTGGTACGCCAACACCAACGAGGTGCCCACCCAGATCGTCTCCGCCACGCCGTACGTCATCACCCTGCTCGTCCTCTCGCTGTCGGCCCAGCGCCTGCGCATGCCGAAGGCGGACGGCCTGCCGTACCGGAAGGGACAGGGCAAGTGACAGCCGCCGGCGCGGACTCCGCGGACGTCGACTGGGAGGAACTGCGGGAGGTGGCCCGTACGGCGATGAGCCGCGCGTACGCCCCCTACTCGGACTACCCGGTCGGCGCCGCCGCCCGCGTCGACGACGGCCGGATCGTCTCCGGCTGCAACGTCGAGAACGCCTCCTACGGCCTCGGCCTGTGCGCCGAGTGCGGTCTGGTCTCCGAACTGCGGGCCACCGGAGGCGGCCGGCTGACGCACTTCACGTGCGTCGACGGGCAGGGCGAGGTCCTCGTCCCGTGCGGACGCTGCCGGCAGCTCCTGTTCGAGTTCGGCGGGGAGGAACTGATCCTGGAGACACCGCGCGGGCTCGTGCCCCTCTCCGAGATGCTCCCGCAGGCCTTCGGGCCCGGCCATCTCACCAAGTAATGCCCCGCGGCCCCTTCGACCGGCTGATGCCGGTCAGGGGCCGCTCATCTTCCGGAAGGAACGTCATGGACGCCGTCTCCGTCATCCGTACCAAGCGGGACCGAGCCGAACTCAGTGACCAGCAGATCGACTGGGTCATCGACGCGTACACCCGCGGCGAGGTCGCCGACTACCAGATGGCCGCCCTCAACATGGCGATCCTGCTCAACGGCATGAACCGCCGTGAGATCGCCCGCTGGACGGCCGCGATGATCGCCTCGGGCGAGCGCATGGAGTTCTCCTCCCTGTCCCGCCCGACCGCCGACAAGCACTCCACGGGCGGCGTCGGCGACAAGATCACCCTCCCGCTGGCCCCGCTCGTCGCCGCCTGCGGTGCCGCGGTGCCCCAGCTGTCCGGACGCGGCCTCGGCCACACCGGCGGCACCCTGGACAAGCTGGAGTCGATCCCCGGCTGGCGCGCGCTGCTGTCCAACGAGGAGATGCTGCACGTCCTCGACACCACCGGCGCGGTCATCTGCGCGGCCGGCGACGGACTCGCCCCGGCCGACAAGAAGCTCTACGCGCTGCGCGACGTCACCGGCACGGTCGAGGCGATCCCGCTGATCGCCTCCTCCATCATGTCCAAGAAGATCGCCGAGGGCACCGGCTCCCTGGTCCTCGACGTCAAGGTCGGCACCGGCGCCTTCATGAAGACCATCGAGGACGCCCGTGAGCTGGCCTCCACCATGGTGGGCCTCGGCACCGACCACGGGGTGAGGACGGTCGCGCTCCTCACCGACATGTCGACGCCGCTCGGCCTGACCGCGGGCAACGCCCTGGAGGTCCGCGAGTCGGTCGAGGTCCTCGCCGGCGGCGGCCCCGCCGACGTCGTCGAGCTCACCGTCGCCCTGGCGCGCGAGATGCTCGACGCGGCCGGGATCAAGGACGCCGACCCGGCGAAGGCCCTCGCCGACGGCTCCGCGATGGACGTGTGGCGCCGCATGATCGCCGCCCAGGGCGGTGACCCGGACGCCGCGCTGCCCACCGCGCGCGAGACGCACGTCGTCAGCGCCCCGTCCTCCGGCGTGCTGACCCGCCTCGACGCGTACGACATCGGGATCGCCGCCTGGCGCCTGGGCGCCGGACGCGCCCGCAAGGAGGACCCGGTGCAGGCCGGCGCGGGCGTCGAGCTGCACGCCAAGCCGGGTGACACGGTCACGGCGGGCCAGCCCCTCATGACCCTGCACACGGACACCCCGGACCGCTTCGACTACGCGCTGCAGGCCGTCGAGGGCTCGTACGACATCGCCGCCCCCGGCACGGACTTCAAGCCCACCCCGATCATCCTGGACCGCATCGCCTGACCTGCGGTTCCCTCATTCGGCCGAACGGGACCGGTGGACCTCCACCGGTCCCGTTCGGCGTGCCGGCCCCGGTGACGCCCCGACAAGGGGACCTGCGACGGGCAGGAGCGGGCGCGGGTCGACGTGATCTTCCGTGTCGGCCGCGATGAGTTACGTGCCGCCGAGCGGTCTACTGACCGTGGATTCCATCGAACCGGCCGTGCTCGTGCTGCCAGGACTCGTCACCCGGGGCGAGGTGCCCCGGCTCTGCGAGGCCGTCCGGACGCTCCTCGGGACGACCGGCGCCGGGGTCGTGGTCTGCGATGTCGCCGGACTCGGGCCGCCGGGCCTGACCGCCGTCGACGCGCTGGCCCGCATGGAACTGGCGGCCCGCCGGGCGGGAGGCCGGATACGCCTGCGCGGCCCGGACCCCGCCCTGCGCGCCCTACTCGACCTCGTCGGCCTCCGCTTCGAGACCTGCGACGGATCCGGGAGCCACGGCCTCCCCGGACCCGTCGAGGCGGAGCGGCAGCCCGAAGAGCGGGAACCAGCGGGCCGTGTCCAGGAAGAAGTGGAACCCGGAGATGCGGCCCTTTGAGATCTCCAGTGCCTGCACCGACCAGGCACCGAATCCGCGGCCGTCCTCGTCCGGCTTGTACTGGGCGAAGCCCGGCAGGCCGTTGACCTCGACCGGGACCAGGCGCGAATTGGCGCAGGCCGCGCCCAGCGTCGTCATGAAGCCGGTGATGTCCTGAGGGCCCTCCAGCCACAGGTCGAACGGCGGCATCGTCATGACCGCGTCCTCGTGCAGGAGCGCCGTCAGCGCCGTCATGTCGTACCCCTCGAAGGCCTCCACGTAGCGCTCCAGGAGCTTCTGCTGCTCCTCGTCGAGCGGGTCGGACACGGCGGCGTCCGCGCCCGCCCCGTCGCTCTCCGCGAGGGTGGCGCGGGCCCGCTGGAGCGCGCTGTTGACCGAGGCGACCGTCGTTCCGAGCAGCTCGGCGACCTCGCTCGCCCGCCACGCGAGGACCTCGCGCAGGATGAGGACCGCGCGCTGCTTGGGCGGCAGCTTCTGCAGGGCCGCCATGAAGGCCAGGCGCACGGACTCCTTGGCGACCGCCGCCTCCGCCGGATCGTCGGTCGTCGGCAGCACGCGGGCGTCCGGCACCGGCTCCAGCCAGGTGTTGTCCGGGCGCGGGGTGAGCGCGGCCCGGGCGAGGGGTGAGGGGGAGGTGAGATCCATGGGACGAGCCCTTCGATTGCCCGCGTTGAGCATGTCCAGGCACACGTTCGTCGCGATCCGGTAGAGCCAGGACCGCAGCGAGGAACGGCCCTCGAACTTGTCGTAGCTCCGCCAGGCCCGGACCATCGTGTCCTGCACCGCGTCCTCGGCCTCGAAGGACGAGCCGAGCATGCGGTAGCAGTACCCGGTCAGTTCGACCCGGTGCTTCTCCAGCCGGACGTCCAGGTCCGTCGTCGTCGCCGTACCCTCGCTCATCGCCAACACCCCTGTGGCCGTTTCCGGTTCGCGCGTCATCGCGCCGGCACTTCGGAAGCTACCGCAGCCCACTGACAATGGTGGGGGGAGCAGGGGAAACAGCAGGTCGCAGGGGGTGTTACGAAGGACGGGCCCCTGGGGACGGAGCCCGCCGGGCCCCGTCCCGCAGGGGCCCGGCGGGCTCCGTCCCCAGGTCCTCAGTGCGCGGGCGCGGGCGCGGGCACGCGGCGCGCGGCGACCCGGGCCGCGCGGGAGCCGAACAGGGTGATCGAGACGACCCCCAGCACCGCGAACAGCCCCATGGCCACCGTGCCCGCCCAGCCCCCCGCGTGGAAGGCGACCGCGCCCAGCGTGCTGCCGGCGCTGGAACCGATGTAGTACGCGGACTGGTAGAGGGCCGACGCCTGCGCCCGGCCCTCCTTCGCGGTGTGGCTCACCGACGACGACGCCACCGCGTGGCCCGCGAAGAAGCCCGCGGTGATCAGGACCAGGCCGAGCAGCACCATCGCCAGGGAACCGGCGAGGGACAGGAGCAGACCGGCGGTCGTGGTGGCGCCCGCCACGTAGAGGGACCCGCGGCGGCCCAGGCGGCCGGCCAGCCGGCCCGCCGTCGACGCCGACACCGTACCGACGAGATAGACCAGGAAGACCGAGCCGACGACGCCCTGCGGGAGCGAGAAGGGAGCCTCGCCGAGGCGGTAGCCGATGACCGTGTAGACCCCGCCGAACACCATCATGAACAGCGCGCCGATCGCGTACAGCCGGCACAGCAGCGGGTTCGCCAGATGGCCGCGCACCGTGCGGGCCAGCACCCGGGGCCGCAGCGAACCCGGGGTGAAGTGCCGCGGCGCGGGGAGCAGCAGCCGGAAGGCCACCGCGCAGACCACGGCGATCAGCCCGATCGTGCCGACGGCCACCCGCCAGCCCCACTCCTGCGCCACCCAGCCGGTGACGACCCGGCCGCTCATCCCGCCGATGCTGTTGCCCGCGACGAACAGACCGATCGCGGTGATCAGCGCCTTGGGACGGACCTCCTCCGCCAGATACGCCGTCGCCGACGCCGGAAGCCCCGCGAGCGCCGCGCCCTGGACCGCCCGCAGCACCACCAGCGCCCCGATCGACGGCGCGAAGGGGACCAGGAGGCCGACGACGACCGCCACCGCCAGGGACGCCGTCATCAACGTACGCCGCCCGAAACGCTCCGACAGCGCGCTCATCGGCAGGACGAACAGCGCGAGCCCGCCCGTCGCGGCCGACACCGTCCAGCTCGCCTCGCTCGCGCTCGCCCCGAAGTCCGAGGAGAGCAGCGGGAGCAGGGCCTGGGTGGAGTACAGGAGCGCGAAGGTCGCGACGCCCGCGAGGAAGAGCGCGAAGTTCATCCGGCGGTAGCCGGGGCCGCCGGGGGCCATGCGGGAGTCGGTGCCGGCGGTGGGGACGGAGCCGGCGAGGGGAGCGGAGACGGCGTGGGGAGCGGAGACGGCGGCGCCCGTGGTGACGGGCGCCCCGGTACTGGCGGAAGGCATGCTCCGAACCTAAGGACCCGTTTTTCATCCGTCCAATGCATGGAATCGCCATAATCGTTCCCATGGAGCATCAGCGGAGTTCAGAAGCTCGCCTGTCACCGTTCAGTGACACAGAAGACAGTGCGCACTTCGCGAGACTGCTCGCCCCGCGCCTGGCGTACTTCGCCGGCGTCGCCCGCACCGAGCACGTCACCCGGGCCGCGGAGCAGATGGGGGTCCCGCAGTCGACCCTGTCCAGGGCCATGGTCCGGCTCGAACAGGATCTGGGCGTCGACCTGTTCGCGCGCCACGGCCGGACGGTGTCGCTGACACCCGCGGGCCGCACCTTCCTCTCCTCCGTGGAACGGGCCCTCGCCGAGGTCGGGCGCGCCGCGGAGGAGGTGCGCGAGGACGCCGACCCGGCCACCGGCAAGGTCGCCTTCGGCTTTCTGCACACGATGGGCTCGGAGACCGTGCCGGGACTGATCCGCGCGTTCCGCGCCGATCATCCGCGGGTCCGCTTCAGCCTGGTGCAGAACTACGCGGAGGCCATGCTGGAGCGGCTGCGGTCGGGCGAGCTGGACCTCTGCCTCACCTCGCCCGTGCCGGACGCGCCCGACCTGGTGGGCCACCGGCTCGACGAGCAGAAGCTCCGCCTGGCCGTGCCCGCCGACCACCGGCTCGCCGCGCGCAGGCGCATCCGCCTCGCCGAGGCGGCCGACGAGACCTTCGTGACCCTGGAACCCGGCTACGGGATGCGCCGCATCACCGACGACCTGTGCCAGGAGGCGGGGTTCCGGCCGCGCATCGCCTTCGAGGGGGAGGAGGCGGAGACGCTCCGGGGCCTGGTCGCCGCCGGGCTCGGCGTCGCCCTGCTGCCACCGCCGGCCGTCGCCCGTCCGGGGGTCGTCGAACTCACGGTCACCGCCCCGCGCGCCGTGCGCGAGATCGGCGTCGCCTGGCTGGACGGCCACCCGGACACCCCTCCGGTGGCCGCCTTCAAGAAGTTCCTGCTCTCCCGCCGCGGGCGTCTCCTGCCCGACTAGGACCTGTCCGACGATTCGCGTCGTCGCCGGTCGTCGCCGGGCGGGCGGGAGTCGTCGGACAGGCCCCAGGGCCGTCCTAGGCCCTGTCGTCAAATTCCCGTCTGCCCTGCGACGCCATGCACGCTCCCCCGAGCTCTTCGAGCAGGGGGCACCCCCACTCGACGCACCGGGCGAAGACCCAAGTACATCCAGTACGAGGGCCTGCGCCCGGCACTCCCCCAACCTTCGGCCGGGGGGACCCCCAGAGCACGCACCTGACGCCGCAGGGCCCGCCCTTCGGGCGGACGACGGGAATTTGACGACAGGGCCTAGCGGCGCAACGACTGACCGAAGCCCGCCGCGAGCGGCATCCGCAGGCCGAGCGGTGGTGGTGCGGCGAAGGCGTCCTCGACCGGGCGGGAGTAGGCGCGGCCGAACAGCGAGCCCAGCACGAAGTCCTCGGCGAGGGCGAGGACTTCGTGCCGGTGCTGGTGCAGCGCGTGCCCGTCCGAGTGGACCTCGAAGCGGCAGATGCCGCGGTTGGCCTTCTTCGCGCGGGCCGCGAGCCGGAAGGACAACTCCGGGTCGGTACGGGCGTCGTTGGTGCCGTGCACGATCAGCACGCGCCGCCCTGCCAGCTGTTTCACCGGTTCGGGTGGCGCGGCGACATCGTCCTCGGGCAGCCAGGGCGCCAGCGCCAGCACGGAGTTGACGGCCGGGTGCCCGCCCGCGCGCAGGGCCGCCCGGCCGCCCATGTCGACGCCGGCCAGACACACGGGCACGTCGCCGTAGCGGCGGACGATCTCGTCCGCGGCCCAGGACGCGTCGGCCGCGAGGTGCGCCTCGCTGCCGTTCCAGCCACGGACCCGGTAGTGCACCACGTGGGTGACCAGGCCTTCCGCGCGTCCCGCGCGGCTCAGCCGGCGCCCGAGCGCGCGTACGGAGGCGGTCGCCATCATGGGTGAGGGTCTTCGGGCAGAGGTCTCCTCGCCGCCCGGCAGCAGCAGAACGACTCCGCTGACCGCCGTCGGCTCAGGACCGAGCGCCCTCCCCAGCCGGGCCCTGCGAACCGGCGTCGCATGCTGTGCCATGACAGAACAGTGTCAGAAGCGAGGGTGTACGCCACCCGTCCGCGCGGTCACCGTTACATATCGGCGGATGCGTACAACAGGAGATCTACGCGCGTAGGGGCTACAGTGCGGAAATGACGAGCCAGATCCTGAACACCCCGAGCTCGGAGCAGATCCGCCGGGCGCCCAAGGTCCTGCTGCACGATCACCTCGACGGGGGCCTGCGCCCCGGCACGATCGTCGAACTCGCCCGCGACACCGGGTACTCGAACCTCCCCGAGACCGATCCCGGCAAGCTCGGGATCTGGTTCCGCGAGGCCGCCGACTCCGGCTCGCTGGAACGCTATCTGGAGACCTTCGCCCACACCTGCGCCGTCATGCAGACCCGCGAGGCCCTGGTGCGGGTCGCCGCCGAGTGCGCCGAGGACCTCGCCGAGGACGGGGTGGTCTACGCCGAGGTGCGGTACGCGCCCGAGCAGCACCTGGAGGGCGGACTCAGCCTCGAAGAGGTCGTCGAGGCGGTCAACGAGGGCTTCCGGCAAGGGGAACGGCTGGCCCGGGAGAACGGCCACCGCATCCGGGTCGGCGCCCTGCTGACCGCGATGCGGCACGCGGCCCGCGCCCTGGAGATCGCCGAACTGGCCAACCGCTACCGCGACTCGGGCGTCGTCGGCTTCGACATCGCGGGTGCCGAGGCCGGCTTCCCGCCCACCCGGCACCTCGACGCCTTCGAGTACCTGAAGCGGGAGAACAACCACTTCACGATCCACGCCGGCGAGGCGTTCGGCCTGCCGTCCATCTGGCAGGCCCTCCAGTGGTGCGGCGCCGACCGGCTCGGGCACGGGGTGCGCATCATCGACGACATCCAGGTGCGCGAGGACGGCTCGGTGGAGCTCGGGCGGCTCGCGTCCTACGTCCGCGACAAGCGCATCCCGCTGGAGCTGTGCCCCAGCTCCAACCTCCAGACCGGCGCCGCGGACTCGTACGCGGCCCACCCCATCGGGCTGCTGCGACGCCTGCACTTCCGTGCCACGGTCAACACCGACAACAGATTGATGTCGGGTACGAGCATGAGCCAGGAATTCGAGCACCTGGTCGAGGCGTTCGGTTACTCGCTCGACGACATGCAATGGTTTTCTGTCAATGCTATGAAGTCGGCGTTCATTCCTTTCGATGAACGACTGGCCATGATCAATGACGTGATCAAGCCCGGATACGCGGAATTGAAGTCCGAATGGCTGTTCCAGCAGACGGCTTCCACCAGCGGTTCCGTGGGGGAGCAGGCCTGATCGGGGCGAACCGAAAGCGGCCGGGTCCTCACTTCTCCACCGTGATTCGGCCGCTTTTCGTTGTTTGCGGACGGCGGGAGAGCGTGTTTACGGTTCTGGGCCGCTCATATCCCCGTCTCACCCACCCCAAGGACGCATTCACGATGAAGCAGTCTGCCGCCAAGACCCTCGGTGTCGCCGCTCTCGGCGCCGCTTTCGCCGCCGTCGGCGCGGGTGCCGCGAACGCCGCCCCGGCCGTGCCGGACACCTCACCGGCGCTGGACGCCGTCACCAGGACGCTGCCCGCCGAGAAGGACGCCTCCTCGCTGCCCGGCACCGCTCAGGCGCTCGCCCAGAGCCAGGGCGCCCTCGGCATGGGCATGGCCGCCGCACAGCCCGCCGCCGCGGGTGCGTTCGCCGGCGGCCCGACCGCGCCCGCGGCCGGACTGCTCGGGGGGATGCCGGTGCAGGGACTGCCCACGCACGGTGTGCCGGTCAACGGGATCCCGCTGGGCTGACACCGTCCGTCGACGCCCTCCGTACGGCCGGACGCCGGTGGGGCACACCCTTGTCGGGTGTGCCCCACCGGCGTCCGCCGTCCGTCCGCCCGGTCGCCGCCGGGTGTCCGCCCCGTCACCAGGCGGTGCGGGAGACCTTGTCCTCGGACGGGAAGAGGATCCACAGCGCTATGTAGAGCAGGAACTGCGGGCCGGGCAGCAGACAGGACAGGAGGAAGACGACGCGCATCGTCGTGGCCGAGGTGCCGAAGCGCCGTGCCAGCGCAGCACAGACTCCGCCGATCATGCGGCCGTTCGTGGGGCGGGCAAGGGCGGTCATGGTGGCTCCTTCGCGAACCGTCGTCGAGTACCGGCGGGGCCGGCTTCGTCGTTCTCATCGGCGCCTTCACCGATGTCTTCGACGCTACGGGGACGAAGCGCGCGATACCTCGCTCTAGGGGGCGATCCCGACCCTGGGAATCGTCGGGGTCCGACCCTGAGCGTGGTCCTCCCGCAGGACGTCCGCCCGGCGCCGCGTCTCGGCCCTGCGGCGGAACCGGGCCCTCGCGACGGGCACGACCGCGAGGTGCGCGAGGGCCACGCCGAGGGAGTTCAGCATGATCGAGTCGATGTCCACGACCTGGCCCGGCACCCCGGTCTGCAGCAGCTCTATGCCCAGCGACAGCAGCACGCCGGCCGCGGTCGTCCGCAGGAGCGAGCCGAGCGGGGAGACGGCGAGCCTGCCGCCCGCCATCGGGAGCAGCACACCCAGCGGGGCGAGCAGACCGAGGCCCGCGGCGATACGCCGGGCCGCCGTCTCGGGGTCCAGCGCGAGATCGGCTCTGATGCCCGCGAAAGGCCGCAGATTGGCGGCGCTCACCCAGGGGACGTCCAGCGGACGCAGCGTGATCCAGGCGACGAGCGCCAGATGTGCGACGAGGAGGACACCTCCTGCCACACGGACGCGGGCGACGGCGCTGCCGTCCTCAGAACCTTGACGCTGCACGCCCCCCAAGACGCGGCCTCCGGCACGATCGGTTCCGCTGCGGTGGTTTTCGGCCCCGTAGCGTTACGAAGTCCGGACAGCCGTCGACATCGGGGCCGTGTCGCCCGGGGCGGCGCGCACCTCGGGGGTGCACTCGTAGCTGCGCAGGGCGGAGGGGGCGGGACCGCCCAGGACGACGCTGCCGTCGTCCCGCGCCGCGGCCGAGTCCGAGAAGGTGCAGACGATCTGGGCGAGGGCCGTCGGGGTGAGGTCCTTCGGCGAGGTGCTCAGCCGCAGCGTGTCCTCGGGATCCCCGTCGCGGGGCCCGCTCACCGTCATGCCGCCGCGGACGTCCGTCGTGTACCCGGCCTGCTCCTCGGGCGTCGACGGCGTCTCGGCGAGCTCGTCCAGCAGCGCCTGGGCCACCAGGACCCGGCGCGCCGACTCCGCCGTACCGTCCGGGATGCGCACCGACCGGTCGACCGTCACCAGCTGTTCCGAGCAGAGCAGGAACACCTGGACGGGCACACCGTGCGCGGCCTGGGTGGTGATGTCGGGGCCGGAGAGGGCGCAGGGCACCCGGGAGGGCGCCGGACCGAAGTCGGTGGGCACCTGGGTGGGACGGATGCCGCACCCCGTGAGCAGCACGCCGAGCAGCGGGACGGCCAGCCAGGGCAGCACCCCGCGCCGGGAGGGCGCGGGTGTCCGTGGGCCGGTGGGGTGTGCGGTGGTCATCCGGCGGTGCCTTCCGTGCCGTTCCCGGGCGCGGAGCCGTCACGGTCCCGCGGGTCGCCGGCGAGCAGTTCCGACGCGTCCTGGGGCAGGCGCAGCGTGAACACGGCCCCGCCCTCGGGAGAGTTCGCCGCGGTGATCTCGCCGCCGTGGATGTGCGCGTTCTCCAGGGCGATGGACAGGCCCAGACCGCTGCCCTCGGAACGCGGGCGGGACGCGCTGGCCTTGTAGAACCGGTCGAAGACGTGCGGCAGGACGTCCTCGGGGATGCCGGGACCGTGGTCCCGCACCTCGATGACCAGTTCCTCGCCCTCCACCCGCACCGACACCCGCACCGGCGAACCGCCGTGCTTGAGCGCGTTGCCGATCAGGTTCGCCAGGATCACGTCGAGGCGGCGCGGATCGAGCCGGGCCATGATGCCGCGGTCGGCGTCCAGGTCGACGGCGTCCAGCCACGCGCGCGCGTCGATGCACGCGGTGATCTGGTCGGCGATGTCCACGTCGTCGAGGACGATACGGGCGGTGCCCGCGTCGAAGCGGGTCACCTCCATCAGGTTCTCGACGAGGTCGCCCAGGCGGCGAGTCTCGCTGACGACCAGCCGTACGGCCGGCTCGATCATCGGGTCGACGCTGCCGGTCTGCGCGTCCAGTTCCTCCTCGAGGATCTCGGTGACGGCGGTGATCGCGGTGAGCGGTGTGCGCAGTTCGTGGGACATGTCGGCGACGAACCGGCGGGACGCCTCGTCCCGGGCGCTCATGTCCGCGACCCGTTTCTCCAGCGCCTCCGCCGTCCGGTTGAACGTCCGTGACAGATCGGCGAGTTCGTCCGTGCCGGAGACCCGCAGCCGGGTGTCCAGCTTGCCCTCGCCGAGCCGGCGGGCCGCGATGCCGAGGCGGTGGACCGGCTTGAGGACCGTGGTCGCGGCGGCCTGGGCGAGCAGCGCCGAGCCGATCAGCGCGAGCCCCGTCGCGATCCCCAGCGACCAGGCGAGGGAGTTGAGGTCCTTGGCCTCCGGTTCGAGCGATTTGAGCATGTAGCCGGTCGTGCTGCCGTCGATCACCCGGGCTCCGCCCACGAGGTACGACTTGTCGTGCTGGGTGATCCGCTGCCAGTACAGGTGGTACGCGGACTTGTTCGTCGAGGACAGCGGCTGCTGCTTGTTCACCGCCTTCCGGAGGGACTTGGGGACGTCCTCCAGGGTGAACGTGTCCAGCTCGGAGTTGCCGGTGATCATCTTGCCGTCGACGTCCTCGGCGGTCAGCAGCACGCTGAAGCGCTGGCTGCTGTTCGCCATCTGCCCCGCCGTGCGCTGGAGTTCGTCCTGCGCCGGGTGCACGGGCAGCATGCTCGCGTGGTTGCGCATCTCCTGCTGGAAATCGCGCAGCACCGCGTCCTGGGTGCGCGTCAGTACGGCCTCGCGGTTGAGCCAGTACGCGATGCCCGACGCGGACACGGCGGCGGTGAGCGCCACCAGCCCGAACACCACGACCAGGCGCAGCCGCAGACTGGTGAAGCGCAGACCGGACAGCAACGCCTTGCGCGCCGCGGCCCAGCCGCGGAGCTTGTCCTGCGGTTTGGTCACTGAGGGTTGTCCAGCCGGTAGCCGACGCCGCGAACGGTACGGATCAGGGTGGGCGAGGACGGCACGTCCTCCACCTTGGCGCGCAGCCGCTGCACACAGGCGTCGACCAGGCGCGAGTCGCCCAGGTAGTCGTGCTCCCACACCAGACGCAGCAACTGCTGCCGGGACAGGGCCTGTCCGGGCCTGCGGCTCAGCTCCAGGAGCAACCTCAGCTCGGTGGGCGTCAGTTGCAGGTCCTCACCGTTCTTGGTGACCGTCATCGCGGCCCGGTCGATGACCAGCGAGCCGAACGACGCCGAGTCGTTCGCCTCCCGCTCGCCGCGGCGCAGCACGGCCCGGATCCGGGCGTCGAGCACCCGGCCCTGCACCGGCTTGACGACGTAGTCGTCGGCGCCGGACTCCAGCCCGACCACGACGTCGATGTCGTCACTGCGCGCGGTCAGCAGGATGATCGGCAGCTGGTCGGTGCGCCGGATGCGCCGGCACACCTCGAATCCGTCGATGCCGGGCAGCATCACGTCCAGCACGATCAGATCCGGTCGCTGCTCGCGCAGCAGCTTCAGACCGTCCTCACCGGTGGCAGCGGTGGCCACCCGGTGTCCCTGGCGCGTCAAAGAGAGCTCCAGGGCCGTCCGGATGGCGTCGTCGTCCTCGATCAGCAACAGGGAAGGCACGGACGTCATTCTGACCCATGTCATGCTCGGGTATCGACTGTTGGAGCGCTCCCACTCGTCTCCCGGGCGCAACGAAGGCCCTCTCGGGCAGAGTCCGGGGCCCGAGTGGTCATCTGCGTAGTCGTACCGCTCTTCTCTGTGATCGCGCTGTGGCGCGCCCGGTGACGTCCCCTGTGACAGGTCTGTGACAGTCGGCGGACAAGGCCATGAAGTCGGCCCGGCAAGCTTTTCCACACAAGGCAGGACGCACGACGGAACGAACCGAAGATCCGGGACTCCACGACGGGGGGCGCGAGATGAACACGCTGCACAGCACCAGCACTAGCGCAGTTGTCACGCGGCTCCACGACGTCACCCGGGCCACGGAGAAGTCCGGCAACGTGAGCAGCGGACGGGGGTGCGCTCGCGGAGCCGGGCGTCAGCACACCGCGTACATGACGGTGGTTGACGGTTTCACGGGGGAGAACACCACGGCGGCCGCCGCCGTGGGCACGACGGGGTGGAAGGCTCACGGGGGAGCCGCGTACGGGGAGGTCACGGGGGAGCGTCGTTCCGGGACGGGGAGCGCGGAGGCCGAAGCGGCCTTCACCGCCTACGTCCAGGAGCGCCGCGCCTCCCTGTACGCAACCGCCTACCACCTGACCGGTGACCGCTTCGAGGCCGAGGACCTGCTGCAGAGCGCGCTGTTCTCGACCTACCGGGCCTGGGACCGGATCAGCGACAAGGCCGCGGTCGGGGGCTACCTCCGCCGCACCATGACGAACCTGCACATCAGCGCGTGGCGCCGCCGCAAGCTGAACGAGTACCCGACCGAGGAACTGCCGGAGACGCCCGGTGACACGGACGCGATGCGCGGCACCGAGCTGCGCGCGGTCCTGTGGCAGGCGCTGGCCCGGCTGCCCGAACTCCAGCGCACGATGCTGGTCCTCCGTTACTACGAGGGCCGCACCGACCCGGAGATCGCGGAGATCCTCGGCATCAGTGTCGGCACGGTGAAGTCCAGCATCTGGCGGTCGCTCCGCCGGATGCGCGAGGACGAGGTCCTCAGCTTCGGCCGTGACGAGGAGGAGTCCTTCGGGGAGCTCGTCGCCTGAGGGTCTGAGGAACGGGGGCCGGCTCCGGGGGGAGCCGGTGACGGGGGGAGTCGGTTCCGGGGGGAGCCGACGCCGAACGGGGTCACGGGGAAACGGGTCACGGGGGTTCGACCGTGTCACGGGGGACCACGGGGGAAACGGAAGAAGGTCCAGGCGGTCGGGGGTCCGCCTGGACCTTCTTTCGTTCGCGCGTTCTCGGGCGCACCGCCGGAGCGACGGCTTCCGGGTGCGGTTCTACGCCGCCGTCGTGGGAGCGGACGCCCGCTGTGCGGCCGCGGCGGCCGTCAGCCGGACGAGTGCCTCGTCCCGGTCGCAGGGGTGGGCGCCCAGGGCGGCCTGGCGCGCCACGATGGAGCGCTCGGCGCGCATCAGCCGCCAGCCGCGCCGCAGCAGGAAGGGGACCGACTTGCGGCCCTCCTTCAGGTCCCGCACGAAACGGCGCCGGAACGTGGTGACCGCGCCCCGGGACAGGCACAACGCGTCGGCGAGGACGCCGAGTTCGCGGCAGCGCTCGACGATCTCGGCGGCGAAGATCCCCTCCGCGATGAACAGCGGTGACCCGTCGATGCCCAGGGCCTCGGTGCCGGTGCGGGCGCTCAGGGAGATGTCGTAGACGGGGATGGTCGTACGTCCCGTACGGCACAGTTCCTCGATCGCGGCGACGGCGGTGTCCGCGTCCCACGACAGCGGGTGGTCCCAGTCGATGTCAGCGCTGCCCTCGACCTGGGGCAGCGTCGGGTCACCGGCTTCTTTGTAGAAGTCGTCGAGGCGGAGCACCGGAAGCCCGGAGGCGGCGGCGAGAAGGGACTTCCCGGAACCGGAGGGACCGCAGAGCAGTACCACGCGGGCGGGTATCGGGAGAGGGGAACCCAATGGTCTGCACCTTCTGTCACGGGTCCGGCGACGCCGCGCGTCGACGCGGCTCCCCGCCATTATCCCCGGCTTTGCCGTATGCACGGACCGATGACGGGCGGATGTGACGAGTGGCGCTGATATGCCTGTTGACCCGCAGGGGCGAATCCACCGCATTGGCCGCCCGGGGCGCGATCCCCTTCAACTACTGTGCGTGTCGCGGCAATCGCACTCCGCTCTTCACTCTCCGCTAGTCAAAGAGGAATACCTGATGGCGCGACACGCAGCTCAGCGGAACACCCTGGCCCGTACGACGGCGCGGATCGCGGCGATGGTCGGCGTGGCCGCCGCCGGTGCGGCCGCGGCCACACCGGCCTTCGCGGACACGGCCTCCGCCGTCGACACCGTGCGCACCCGGTCCGCCTCGCTCGGCCACGTCGACCCGCAGACGGGGGCGAAGGAGCTGACCGGGACCGTGGGGCACGTCACGGCCCCCGTCGAGGGCCTCAAGCCCAACCCACTGGCCGGCACCGGTGTGGACCCGCTCGACAACGGCTTGGGCACCCAGGTGGGGGACTTCAAGCCGCTCTCCTCGAAGACGCTCACCGGGCCGGTGGCGCAGGCGCAGTCGGTCGGCAGCGTCCCGGGGGTCGGCCAGGCGGCCGGACTCCTGCGCTGAGCCCCGCCGCGGGCCTCTGGGGCCCCGGACATGAGAGAGCCGCGCTCCCGTCAGGGGAAGGCGCGGCTCTCTCATGTCCGGGGCCCCGGGGACACGGATCGGGGCCCCGGCGTCTCAGGGCGTCGGCCTCCCGGGGCCGGGGCTCAGTACGACGAGCCCCCGGCGCCCAGGGAACCGGTCGGGTGCCAGACCGTCTTCGTCTCCAGGAAGGCCGTCAGACGCTCGGTCCCGGGAGTCCGCGCGTAATCCACAGCCTGTGGACGGACGACGCGCTTCAGGTTGTCCGCGGCCGCGATCTCCAGCTCCTTCGCCAGCACCTCGTCCGCGCCGGCCAGGTCGATCGCGTTGACGTCCTGGTGCGCGGCCAGCGGGGCCGCGATCTCCGCGGTCCGGCCGGACAGGATGTTCACGACACCGCCGGGCACGTCGGAGGTGGCCAGCACCTCGCCCAGCGACAGCGCCGGGAGCGGGGACTTCTCGCTGGCGATCACGATCACCGTGTTGCCGGTGGCGATCACCGGGGCGATCACCGACACCAGACCGAGGAAGGACGACTCCTGCGGTGCCAGGACCGTCACCACGCCCGTCGGCTCGGGGGAGGAGAGGTTGAAGTACGGTCCCGCGACCGGGTTGCCGCCGCCCACGACCTGGGCGATCTTGTCGGTCCAGCCCGCGTACCAGATCCAGCGGTCGATCGCCGCGTCGACGACGGCCGCCGCCTTCGCCTTCGACAGACCCTCCGCGTCGGCCACCTCGCGGACGAACTGCTCCTTGCGGCCCTCCAGCATCTCGGCGACGCGGTACAGGACCTGGCCGCGGTTGTACGCGGTCGCGCCGGACCAGCCGCCGAACGCCTTGCGCGCGGCGACGACCGCGTCACGGGCGTCCTTGCGGCTCGACTGCGGCGCGTTCGCCAGCCACTTGCCCTTGGAGTCGCTCACCTCGTACACCCGGCCGCTCTCGGAACGCGGGAACTTGCCGCCCACGTACAGCTTGTAGGTCTTGAAGACGCTCAGACGCTGCTGCTCGGACTTCTCGGCTGCACTCATTTATCGCTCGCCCTCCGGGCTAGACGGGGCGAGGTACGCCTCCAGGCCGTGACGGCCGCCCTCGCGGCCGAAGCCCGACTCCTTGTACCCGCCGAACGGCGAGGTCGGGTCGAACTTGTTGAACGTGTTGGACCAGACGACACCCGCGCGGAGCTTGTTCGCCACGGCGAGGATCCGGGAGCCCTTCTCGGACCAGACGCCCGCCGAGAGGCCGTACGCGGAGTTGTTGGCCTTGGCGACCGCCTCGTCCGGGGTGCGGAACGTCAGGACGGACAGCACCGGACCGAAGATCTCGTCACGGGCGACGGTGTGCGCCTGGGTGACGTTCGTGAAGAGCGTCGGGGCGAACCAGTAGCCCGCGGACGGGAGCTCACAGGCCGGGGACCAGCGCTCGGCACCTTCCGCCTCGCCCTGTTCGACGAGCGAGGTGATGCGAGCGAGCTGCTCGGAGGAGTTGATCGCGCCGATGTCCGTGTTCTTGTCCAGCGGGTCGCCGAGGCGCAGCGTCGACAGACGGCGCTTGAGCGAGTCGAGCAGCTCGTCGTGGATCGACTCCTGGACCAGCAGCCGCGAACCCGCGCAGCAGACCTGGCCCTGGTTGAAGAAGATGCCGCTGACGATGCCCTCGACGGCCTGGTCGATCGGGGCGTCGTCGAAGACGATGTTCGCGCCCTTGCCGCCCAGTTCGAGCGTGACCTTCTTGTGCGAGCCCGCGACCGTCCGCGCGATCTCCTTGCCCACGGCCGTGGAGCCGGTGAAGGCGACCTTGTCCACGTCCGGGTGCGCGACCAGCGCCGCGCCCGCGTCGCCGTACCCGGGAAGGATGTTGACGACACCCTTGGGCAGGCCCGCCTGGCGGCAGATGTCCGCGAAGAACAGCGCCGTCAGGGGCGTGGTCTCCGCGGGCTTGAGGACGACCGTGTTGCCGGTCGCGAGGGCCGGGGCGATCTTCCACGCCAGCATCAGCAGCGGGAAGTTCCACGGGATGACCTGGCCCGCGACGCCCAGCGGACGCGGGTTCGCGCCGAAACCGGCGTGGTCGAGCTTGTCGGCCCAGCCCGCGTAGTAGAAGAAGTGCGCGGCGACCAGGGGGAGGTCCGCGTCGCGGGTCTCCTTGATCGGCTTGCCGTTGTCCAGCGTCTCCAGGACCGCCAGCTCGCGGCTGCGCTCCTGGATGATCCGCGCGATGCGGAACAGGTACTTGGCGCGCTCGGAGCCCGGCAGCGCGGACCACTTCACGAACGCCTTGCGGGCCGCCTTCACCGCGCGGTCGACGTCCGCCTCGCCCGCCTGGGCGATCTCGGAGAGGACCTCCTCGCTGGAGGGGGAGACGGTCTTGAAGACCTTGCCCTCGGCGGCCTCGGTGAACTCACCGTCGATGAACAGGCCGTAGGAGGGGGCGATGTCGACGACGGAGCGGGACTCGGGCGCCGGTGCGTATTCGAATGCGGAAGCCATGATGGATCAGTCCACCGTCACGTAGTCGGGGCCGGAGTAGCGGCCGGTGGCCAGCTTCTGACGCTGCATCAGCAGGTCGTTCAGGAGCGAGGACGCGCCGAAGCGGAACCAGTGGTTGTCCAGCCAGTCCTCGCCCGCGGTCTCGTTCACCAGGACCAGGAACTTGACGGCGTCCTTGGTGGTGCGGATGCCGCCGGCCGGCTTCACGCCGACCTGCACGCCGGTCTGGGCGCGGAAGTCGCGGACGGCCTCCAGCATCAGCAGCGTGTTCGCGGGCGTCGCGTTCACGGCCACCTTGCCGGTGGAGGTCTTGATGAAGTCGGCTCCGGCCAGCATGCCGAGCCAGCTCGCCCGCCGGATGTTGTCGTACGTCGACAGCTCGCCGGTCTCGAAGATGACCTTCAGGCGGGCTGCGCCCGAGGCCTCCTTCACGGCGACGATCTCGTCGTACACCTTCAAGTATCTGCCCGCGAGGAACGCCCCGCGGTCGATGACCATGTCGATCTCGTCGGCGCCCGCAGCGACGGCGTCGCGGACGTCGGCCAGCTTCACGGCGAGCGCGGCGCGGCCGGCCGGGAACGCGGTCGCGACCGAGGCGACCTTCACCCCGGAGCCGGCGACGGCCTCCTTCGCGACGGCCACCATGTCGGGATAGACGCAGACCGCCGCCGTGGTGGGCGTCGTGCGGTCGGTCGGGTCCGGGAGGACCGCCTTGGCGCCGAGCGCCCGGACCTTGCCCGGGGTGTCCGCGCCTTCCAGCGTCGTCAGGTCGACCATCGAGATGGCGAGGTCGATGGCGTACGCCTTCGCGGTGGTCTTGATGGAACGGGTACCGAGCGAGGCGGCGCGCGCCTCCAGGCCGACCGCGTCGACGCCGGGCAGCCCGTGGAGGAAGCGGCGCAGCGTGCTGTCGGACGCAGTCACGTCGCCGAGTGCGTGGGCAGAGGTGGGCATGGTCACCAGACGAGCATATCTACGCGCGTAGCGGCTTGTACAGCCCCAGGGTCCCCGGGGCATTTTTTGCCCCCGGGCCGCCCCCTCGGAACCAGCCCGATCCCGGAACCCGGGGTTTCCCCGCCCCCCAAGCGTTTTTTCGCCCCCTCCGCCCCTACCCGACCCGTACCCGGGGGCGCTGCCCCCGGACCCCCGCTCCTCAAACGCCGGAGGGGCTGGATTTCGCACCCGCAGTCGGCCGCGCGCGGGAGGGGCCGTGCCGGTACATCGAATGCCCGCAGGCCGGACGGATCAGAACCCCCCCTGCGCTTCACAGCGCCGCTGGGATCCGTTCGGATGCGGGCGGATGTACCGGCGCGGCCCCGACCCCCCCACCCACCGGAGCCGAACCCGATCACCGGCCGGAGGCCCGCGCGTCGATCTGCCAGCACGCCGCCGTGAAGCGAACCTCCGCCCCGTGGACGAACGGCTCGAACGCGGCACGGACCGCCGGAACGACCCGGCCCCGGGTCGCCTCGTCCGCGTCACGCAGGGCGATCCCGACCGGCCCGAACCGGCTGAAGTACGGAGTCAGCTCCTTCTCCGGCATGACGCAGACCGCGTCGACGGGCCGGACGCCGACCCCGTCCCAGCCGCTCGCCTCCAGCAGCCGGCGCACCTTGTCCGCGTCCGCCAGCGCGAACTGCCCCGGTGCGTCGGGATCACGCGCGGGCAGGTCCGGCATGAGCGGCGCCGCGGCGCGCTCCGCCGTCGTCATGAACGGGTTCTCCGCGACGTCCCGCCAGACGACGAACCGCAGCACGGCGCCGGCCCTCACCGCCCGCCGCAGGTTGGTGAAGGCCCGCACCGGATCGGCGAAGAACATGACGCCGAAGCGGGAGACGACCGCGTCGAAGGCCGGGGGCCCGAAGACGTGGTCCTGCGCGTCGGCGCGGACGAAGGAGGCGGCCACCCCCTCCCGCTCCGCCCGGGCGCGCGCGGCCTCCACCATCGGCTCCGAGATGTCGACGCCGACGCACCGGCCCCCGGGACCGAGCCGGCGCGCGACGGCCACCGTCGTACCGCCCGTGCCGCAGCCGACATCGAGGACCCGGCCCCCCTGCCCGGCCGGGAACGCCTCGACGAGCAGCTCCTCCAGCGGCGCGAACAACGCGTCCACCATGTCCTGGGACTCGACCCAGGCGTTCCCGGCCGGGCCGTTCCAGCGCTTCGACTGCTCCTCGCCCACCGTGCCGTCCGCCCCGCGACCGGCTTCCATGACGCCTCCCGTGCTTGCCCTCGTGGTCTGGAGATGACAGCGTCCTACTTCAAGCCGACTTGAGGTCAAGAGGATGCCGGACCTGGACATCGCCGAAGTGGCACGCCGCGCCGAAGTGCCGGCTTCGACCCTGCGGTACTACGAGGAGAAGGGGCTCATCGCCCCGACGGGCAGGCGCGGCCTGCGACGGCAGTACGACCCCGCCGTGCTGGAACGGCTGGCGCTGATCGCGATCGGGCGTTCCGCCGGGTTCTCGCTGGACGAGATCGCCCGGATGTTCGCGCCGGACGGGCGCCCGCGCATCGAGCCCCGGACCCTTCTCGACAAGGCCGACGAACTGGACCGGACGATCCGCGAGCTCGCGGTCCTGCGCGACTCCCTGCGGCACACCGCCGCCTGCCCGGCGCCGAGCCACATGGAATGCCCGACGTTCCGCCGGATGCTCGAGGACGTCGTGTCCGGCGCGCTCGCGGTGCCCGGGAGGCGGGCGCGGCGAGGTTTTTCGCGATCGTAGCGAGACCTCGCCGAGCTCAAGTGATCCGCACGCGTCGGGCACAATCGGGACCATGACGACCCCCGACCACCAGTCACCCCTTCCGGACGCCTCGCGACCCGAGGCCAGGGACCGGATCTACCGGTCGCCCGCCGGTATCGCGGGCGGCGTCCTCCTGCTCCTCATCGTGGGCTGGCTCGGCCTCGACGCGCTGATCTCCGGACACGGCCGCACCCCTTGGCTGGCGCTCGCCGGGCTGATCCTCATCGTCCCGGTCGTGATCGCCTTCACCCTGCGTCCCGCCGTCTACGCCAACGAGGACCGGCTGCGCATCCGCAACCCGCTGCGCGTGATCGTGCTCCCCTGGGGCAAGGTCGCCTCGCTGCGCTCGCACTACTCGAACGAGGTGGTCGACACCTCGGGCACGAAGTACCAGCTGTGGTCGGTGCCGGTGTCGCTGCGCGCCCGCAAGAAGGCGTCCAGGCAGCCGGTGCAGGGGCAGGCCGGCCGCGGCGGCGACGGCCGCCCGTCGTCCCTGGGCCGCGGGTCCGCCTTCGGCCGGGGTGCCGCCGCCGACGCGCCGTCCCGCGCCGAGACCGACCGGGTCATGGACGAACTGCGGGAGCTGGCCGAGGCCAGGGCCGCCGCGGACGGCGCGCAGGGCGAGGTCACGGTGCGCTGGGCGTACGAGGTGATGGGCCCGGCGCTCGCCGGCGCCGTCGTCCTGGCGATCCTGCTGATCACGGGCTGAGCCCGTCCGCCCCGGAACCGGCCGCCTCTCTGGAACCGACCGCCTCCTCCGGAACCGGCCGCCCCTCCGGAACCGACCGAGGCGGAACGCATGACCGGCGACAGTTCCTACGCGAGTCGTCCGGAATACCTTCCGGACTTCATGAACGACCCGCACGACGACGACGGCCGACAGGTCGTGAAATTGAATCTCGCCGAGAACCGTGAACTGGCGGCGGCGACCCTGAGCAGGTTTCCGGCGGCCTCCGGGGACGTGATCGACTTCGAATCCGCTGCGTACCGAGAACGTCTCCGGTGGGACGACGAGGAGCACTGGGCGGGGATGGCGGCGGAATTGCTCTCCCCGTACGTGCGGCGGGGGGAGCGGGTCGCGGTCGTCCGGGGGAACCATGTGATGCCCGTCGTCACGATGCCCGCGGACGTCGCGGTGCGGCACGCGCGGGACATCCTGGACGCCGGGCCGCACTTCTGGATCCATCCGCTCGGGCACCCCGTTCTCATCGAATGCCTGATGGACGGGCAGGTGACCGTCGCCGCCATCCCGGAGGGTTAGATTCCCCCAGTCCTTCGGGGCCGTTCCTCGCGCACCGGTGCCCGCACACCCCGGCGCCCTCCGAACCGTGGCTGACGCTTCGTTATGCTCATGCGGCTGTGCCGAGTCCAGCTGTTTCACATGTCCATAAACGAACCCGATGCTGCCTTTCGGGCCTTTTGTAGGGGCGTAAGTTTTGCATAGAACTGTGCGAGTCCGCTTTTCACGTATGGTTTTGGCCCTGGTGATGTCCCTGGGCGTCGCTCTCGGTTCCGGCGCGCCGAGCCACGCGACGAATGCGCTGTCCAACAACGCCGTCTTCAACAATCCGAACGACGCGACGGACAAATACGCGATCCAGAACTACCTGACAGGTCTGATCGACGGGACCCCGGCGGGCGCGACGATCCGTCTTTCCTTCTACGCCTTCAACTCGCAGGCCTATTACGACGCCCTGGTGAACGCGTACCGGCGTGGCGTCAACGTCAAGATCGTCGCGGACGACTACGCGCCGTCGTCCGGCGTCCAGAAGACGACCGCCGACCTGAAGAGCGTGCTGGGGGACGACCCCGCCGCCGGTTCGTACGTCCTGCTGTGCCACGGCGGCTGCATCGAGCACAACACCGCCGGCGACATCATCAACCACAACAAGTTCTACCTGTTCACCAGCACGTCCGGCAGTTCCGACGTGGTGGTCCAGTCGTCAGCCAACATGATCTCCACGACCTCGGGCGTGAACGGCGGCATCAACGCCTGGAACAACGCGCTGACCGTGGTCGACCAGCCCGACATCTACCAGGCCTACATCGACCGCTTCACGGCGCTGAAGGCGGCCCAGATGTCCGGTGCGGCGTCGAGCGTCGACTACACGACGGTGGCGGCCACCAACGCGACGACGGGCACCAGCGCGAAGGCGTACTTCTTCCCCCAGCAGGACACGAGCAAGAACGTCATCCTCGACATCCTCGGCAATGTGGACTGCTCGAACGGGGGCAGCGTGCACATGGCCATGTACGACATCAAGGACGTGGCCGTCGCCCAGAAGCTGAAGAGCCTCGACGACGCCGGTTGCACCGTGCACGCCGTCTACACCGACCAGGGCACGTCCGACGACAGCGCGGTCACCGCGCTCAGCGCCTGCGGTCCGCACAACGGCGTGGCCGTCTACCGGTTCGACAAGACGGCCCCTCCCGCCGCCATGGTGCACTCGAAGTACCTTCTGGTCGACGCCGGGTACCTGGGTTCCGCGCAGCAGATCATCTGGACGGGCAGCGTCAACTACACCTCCCAGTCGCTGCACGCCAACGACGAGTCGCTGCTGAAGTACAGCGGGACACCGAGCGTGTACAACGCGTACGAGTCGAACAACACCACGCTCGAACAGCTCGGTGCCTACAGCCGCGCGGGAACCTGCTGAGGGTCCGCGGACGAACGGCGCCCGGCCCGCCCGCGACCGCGGGCGGGCCGGGCGCCGTTCGCGGAGGGCGGGGAAACAGCCGGCGGGGCCGGCGCCGACGTGGGATCAGGGCGCGCTCGGCCACACCAGGACCATGTACGCGCCGCAGTACGCCGAACCCAGCACCGCGGCCGTCAGGAACAGGGTGCGGAAGCGGCGTGAGGCGCGGGTCAGGTGGAGGGCCACGGGGAGCAGCAGCGGGAAGCCGGGGAGCAGGAAGCGGGCGCGCGGGAAGTAGACGCCGCCGCTGCCGAGGACGATCAGCAGCAGGACCCCGGTGAAGACCAGCAGCGGGAGCGGCTGGCGGTCCCCCGTGCAGAGCGCGTACAGCGCCACCGCCGCCAGCAGGGTCACGGTCACCATCACCAGGAACAGCTCGGGCGAGGAGTTCTGCGCCAGCACCTCCCGCAGTCGGCGCACGGTCTCCGCACCGCCGTCCCAGTCGTTGTGCCACAGCCGCTGCACGGCGAAGTAGCCGTCCCAGCGGCCCAGTCTGAAGCCCACCCAGCCCACGTACGCGAGCCAGCCCGCCGGAGCCAGGGCGGCCGCCGCGAGCGCCCGGACCGTGAAGCCGCGGCGCAGCGACAGCAGCGCGGTCACGGTCACGGCGGCGGCCACCGCGACACCGGTGGGCCGGGTCAGCCCAGCCAGCGCCGCCAGCGAGGCCGCCCACAGCGGCCGGCCGGTGAGCACCGCGTACAGCGCCCACGCGGCGAACGCGGTGAACAGCGACTCCGTGTAGCCCATCCACTGGACCAGGCCCACGGGCAGGGCCGCCCACAGCACGGTCAGCAGCACACCCGCGCGACGGCCGTGCAGGTGGCTGCCCACCGCGTGGACGCCCCAGGCGGCGGCGAAGGAGCACACGACCGAGATCGCCAGCCCGGTCGAGGCGCGCGAGCCGGGCGTCAGGGCCGCGACCGCCTTGACGAGGACCGGGTAGAGCGGGAAGAAGGCCAGGTTGTTCGCGTCGAACGCGGTGCCCAGATGGCGCGCGTACCCGTGGTCGGCGATGCCGAGGTACCAGTTCGCGTCCCATTGGGCCGCCAGGATCGGCCAGACGCCGTGATGTCTGCGGTGGGCCCAGAGCGCGAGGGCGAGCAGACCGGTGAGGCGGACGGCCGCGTAGGCGAGGAGGGCGGGGGCCGCGTGCCGCAGGGGGGCGCGGACCACGGCGAGGAGACCGGCCGCGCCGGGCGCGCGCCGGGCGGCCGGGACGCCGGGGACGGTCCCGCCCGGGGCGCTCCGGGGCGGGGCGGACGTCGGCCGGGAATCGGTCGAGGGCACGCGGCGGCTCCTGGGACTCGATGGTGCGCTGCCGGTAACCGTTCCTCGGTCGTCCGGTGGCGCACGGGAGCGCTGCGTCAAGTGCCGTGCGGAAATCACCCTTAAGGAGGGTGGGTGCGCGTGTCAGGGCCCCGGTGCGGCGGACGCGCCGCCGCACCGGGGCCCTGGACGGAGGCGGTCAGATGCCGGCCGCGGCCGACAGGTCCCGCTTGATCGCCGTCAGCAGTTCCGCGGCCTTCGCGTGGGCCTCCGGGAGACCGTCGTGGCCGCCGACGGGCACCACGACCTCCAGGTAGCACTTCAGCTTGGGCTCGGTGCCGCTCGGCCGGACGATGACCCGGGCGCCGTCCAGCGTGTAGCGCAGGCCGTCCGTGGGCGGCAGCTTGTCCGTCCCCCGCGTCAGGTCCTCGGCCTTCGTGATGGCCAGGCCCGCGAGCTCCGTGGGCGGCTGCTCGCGCAGCCGGCGCATGGCGTTCGCGATGACCGAGAGGTCCTCCACCCGCACCGAGAGCTGGTCGGTGGCGTGCAGCCCGTACGCGACGGCGATGTCGTCGAGGAGGTCGAGCAGGGTCCGGCCCCGCTCCTTGAGCTCCGAGGCCAGCTCGGTGATCAGGAGGGCGGCGGTGATGCCGTCCTTGTCGCGCACGCCCTCGGGGTCGACGCAGTAGCCGAGCGCCTCCTCGTAGCCGAACCGCAGGCCCTCCACGCGGGCGATCCACTTGAAGCCGGTGAGGGTCTCCTCGTACGGCAGGCCCGCGCCCTCGGCGATCCGGCCGAGCAGCGAGGAGGAGACGATCGACTCGGCGAAGACGCCGCGCGCGCCCCGTCGCACCAGGTGCTCGGCGAGCAGCGCGCCGACCTCGTCGCCGCGCAGCATGCGCCAGTCGGCGCCGTCCCTCACGGCCACGGCGCACCGGTCGGCGTCCGGGTCGTTGGCGATGACCAGGTCGGGTTCCGCCGCGCGGGCCGCCGCGAAGGCGAGGTCCATCGCGCCGGGCTCCTCCGGGTTGGGGAAGGCGACGGTCGGGAAGTCCGGGTCGGGCTCCGCCTGCTCGGCGACGAGCACCGGCTCCGGGAAGCCGGCGCGCGCGAAGGCGGCGAGCAGCACGTCCTTGCCGACGCCGTGCATGGCCGTGTAGACGGTGCGGGCGGTGCGCGGCGAGCCCTCGGCGAGGACGGCGTCCGTACGGGCCAGATAGGCGTCCAGGACGTCCTCGCCCAGGGTCTCCCAGCCGGAGTCGGGGCGGGGCACGTCGGCGAGCGCGCGGACCGCGGCGATCTCGGCGGCGATCTCCGCGTCGGCCGGCGGGACGATCTGGGAGCCGTCGCCGAGGTAGACCTTGTAGCCGTTGTCGCGGGGCGGGTTGTGGCTGGCGGTGACCTCCACGCCCGCGACCGCGCCGAGGTGCCTTATGGCGTAGGCGAGGACGGGGGTGGGCAGCGGCCGGGGCAGGACGGCGGCGCGCAGGCCCGCGCCCGTCATCACGGCCGCGGTGTCGCGGGCGAAGTCCGCGGACTTGTGGCGGGCGTCGTAGCCGATCACCACGAGTCCGCCGGTCCGCCCCTTGGCCTTGAGATACGCGGCGAGTCCGGCCGCGGCCCGGATGACCACGCTGCGGTTCATCCGCATCGGTCCGGCGCCGAGTTCACCGCGCAGGCCCGCGGTGCCGAACTGGAGCGTCCCGCTGAAGCGGGCGGTCAGCTCGGTGACGTCCCCCGCCTCCACGAGCTTGGCGAGTTCGTCACGGGTCTCCGCGTCGGGGTCCTCGGCCAGCCACGCCTCGGCCCGCGCGACGATGTCGTCCTGCACCTGGGGTGCACCTCTCTTCGGTCGTACGGCTTCCGTGTGCCCGGGTCGTTCCGCCCCCGGCACCGGGGGCACGCGACCCTGTCGCCTACAGACGATCCAGCACCTGGGTCAGGAGTTCCCCCATGCGCGCGGCCGAGTCGCGGCCCGCCTGGAGGACTTCCTCGTGGTTGAGGGGCTCGCCCGTCATGCCGGCGGCGAGGTTGGTGACGAGGGAGATGCCGAGCACCTCGGCGCCCGCCTCGCGCGCGGCGATGGCCTCGAGGGTCGTCGACATGCCCACCAGGTCGGCGCCGATGACACGGGCCATCCGGATCTCGGCGGGGGTCTCGTAGTGCGGGCCGGGGAACTGGGCGTAGACGCCCTCCTCCAGCGTGGGGTCGACCTCCTTGCACAGCGCGCGCAGCCGCGGCGAGTACAGGTCGGTGAGGTCGACGAAGTTCGCGCCGACGATCGGCGAGGTGGCCGTCAGGTTGATGTGGTCGCTGATCAGCACGGGCTGACCGGGGCGCATGCCCTCGCGCAGACCGCCGCAGCCGTTGGTGAGGACGATGGTCTTGCAGCCGGCGGCGACGGCGGTACGGACGCCGTGCGCGACGGCGGCGACACCGCGGCCCTCGTAGTAGTGGGTGCGGCCGAGGAAGACCAGGGCGCGCTTGTCGCCGATCCGGTACGAGCGGATCCTGCCGCCGTGCCCCTCGACGGCCGGTGCCGGGAAGCCGGGCAGCTCGGTGACCGGGAAGTCGGCCTCGGGGGTGCCGAGGGCGTCCACGGCGGGAGCCCAGCCGGAGCCCATCACGAGGGCGACGTCGTGGGTCTCGGCGCCCGTCAGCTCACGCAGGCGCGTGGCGGCGGCGTCGGCGGCGGCGTGGGGGTCGCCCTGGATGTCGTCCGGAAGAAGAGATGCGTTCACGCGCAAGAGCGTAGCCGGTCTGGGCCTACGCGCGTAGATGACGGGGCTCACGGTCTTGCGATCGTTGTCTTGTCGTTTCCGACAAATGGGTGAGACCGAGGCCACGGCGAGGGCGCGTCATGACGGGCCGGGACGGGCGGGCGGGTGGGAGACGCGCCGCGGAGCGGCGGGGTGACGAGGGCACCCTTGCCACGGAGCGAGACGGGTGGGCCGGTGGGAAAACCGCCGCGGAGCGGCACGGATTCCGCCGCGGAGCGGCGGGGCGCGCCGGTAGGGGCGGGGCTCAGCAGGGCCGCTTGCGCAGCTCCATGACGTAGTCGTGCGGCGCCCCCGCCGACTCGGCGGCGTCCGCGACCTCGCCCAGGTAACGCGCCGAGGGCAGTCCTCCCTCGTACCCGTTCAGTACGTACACCCACGCGGCTTCCTCGCCCTCCAGTGTGTGCACACGTACACGTATCCGCCGGTAGATGTCGAGGCCGACACCCTCCCAGCGGTCCATGGAGTCCTCGTCCGGCGGTGCGATGTCGTACAGCGCCACGAAGACCTGGGACCCCGGCGCCTCGACGATCGTCGCGAGCGCCCCCTCCCAGCCCATGTGCTCGCCGCCGAAGGTCAGCCGCCAGCCGTTCAGCCAGCCCGTGGCGCGCAGCGGCGAGTGCGGGGCGCGGCGCGTCATGAGCCGGGAATCGAGATTGCCGGCGTACGCGGCGTAGAGCGACATGGGGTCGAGGGTACGGCAGCGGCACGTACGCCTCTCGCGTAACAAAGTGGTGCGGATGCCCCGGTCCCGGGGCCCCTGGGCGGAAGCACCTTGAAGCGTGCGGGACAATGGAGTACGTGACTCGGATCGTGATCATCGGTGGCGGACCCGGCGGATATGAAGCGGCGCTGGTGGCCGCGCAGCTCGGCGCGGAGGTGACCGTCGTCGACTGCGACGGTCTGGGCGGGGCGTCGGTGCTCACCGACTGCGTGCCGTCGAAGACTCTCATCGCCACGGCCGAGGTGATGACGACCTTCGACTCCTCCTACGAGGAGCTGGGGATCATCGTCGCCGACGACACCCCTCCGCTGGAGCAGGCGGCCAAGGTGGTCGGCGTCGACCTCGGCAAGGTCAACCGGCGTGTGAAGCGCCTCGCGCTCGCCCAGTCGCACGACATCACCGCCTCGGTGACCCGCGCCGGCGCCCGGGTCCTGCGCGGCCGCGGACGGCTGGAGGGCATGCAGGCCCTGGACGGCTCCCGCAAGGTCGTCGTGAGCGCCGCGGACGGCACCGAGGAGACCCTCACCGCCGACGCCGTGCTCATCGCCACCGGCGGGCACCCGCGCGAGCTGCCCGACGCACAGCCCGACGGCGAGCGCATCCTGAACTGGACCCAGGTCTACGACCTCGACGAGCTGCCCGAGGAACTCATCGTGGTCGGCTCCGGCGTCACCGGCGCCGAGTTCGCCGGCGCCTACCAGGCGCTCGGCTCCCGCGTCACCCTCGTCTCCAGCCGCGACCGCGTGCTGCCGGGCGAGGACCCGGACGCCGCCGCGGTCCTGGAGGACGTCTTCCGCCGCCGCGGCATGAACGTCATGGCCCGCTCCCGCGCCGAGTCCGCCAAGCGGGTCGGCGACCGGGTCGAGGTCACGCTCGCCGACGGCCGGGTCATCAGCGGCACGCACTGCCTGATGGCCGTCGGCGCGATCCCCAACAGCGCGGGCATGGGCCTGGAGGAGGCCGGGGTCAGGCTCCGCGACTCCGGGCACATCTGGACCGACAAGGTCTCGCGCACGACCGCCCCGGGCGTGTACGCGGCCGGTGACGTGACCGGCGTCTTCGCCCTCGCGTCCGTCGCCGCCATGCAGGGCCGCATCGCGATGTACCACTTCCTCGGCGACGCGGTGGCCCCGCTGAACCTGAAGACGGTCTCCTCGAACGTCTTCACCGACCCCGAGATCGCCACCGTCGGCTACACCCAGGCGGACGTCGACGCGGGCAAGATCGACGCCCGGGTCGTGAAGCTGCCGCTGCTGCGCAACCCGCGCGCCAAGATGCAGGGCATCCGCGACGGCTTCGTCAAGATCTTCTGCCGTCCCGGCACCGGCATCGTGGTCGGCGGTGTGGTCGTCTCCCCGCGCGCCTCGGAGCTGATCCACCCCATCTCGATCGCGGTCGACAACAATCTGACGGTCGAACAGATCGCGAACGCGTTCACCGTGTACCCCTCCCTGTCCGGCTCGATCGCCGAGGTGGCACGGCAGCTGCACACCCGGAAGACCGCGGGCGAGGGCTGACGACCTGGGCCGACTCCCCGCCGGTCACGGGGAGTCGGTGACCGCGCGCGGGGCGGGGGCGGCGCGAGTGGACACGTATACCACTCGACACCATGCCATGCGAACAACTTCTGTTATTCGGCGCAAACTGCTGAAAGCAGACGGTCGTTGGGGTTACTGTCAGTTTCGTGTTCGCTGCAGAACGTCGCCAATTGATCCTCGAAATGGTGCGAGCGAACGGGGCCGTGTCGCTCCGTGAGCTCGCCCGCGTCGTCCAGACCTCCGAAGTGACCGTACGGCGGGACGTGCGCGCGCTGGAGGCAGAAGGACTCCTCGACCGCCGGCACGGCGGTGCGGTATTGCCGGGCGGTTTCACGCGGGAGTCCGGCTTTCCGCAGAAATCGCATCTCGCGACCGCCGAGAAGACGGCCATCGCCGATCTCGCCGCGGGTCTCGTCGAAGAGGGCGAGGCCATCGTGGTGGGGGCGGGTACCACCACGCAGGAGCTGGCCCGCCGGCTCGCGCGGGTGCCCGGTCTGACCGTCGTCACCAACTCCCTGTTGGTGGCCCAGGCGTTGGCCCACGCCAACCGCGTGGAGGTCGTGATGACCGGCGGCACCCTGCGCGGTTCCAACTACGCCCTGGTCGGCTCGGGCGCGGAGCAGTCCCTGCAGGGGCTGCGCGTCTCCCGGGCGTTCCTGTCCGGGAGCGGTCTGACCGCCGAGCGGGGACTCTCCACGTCCAACATGCTCTCGGCGTCCGTGGACCGCGCCCTCGTCCAGGCCGCCGCGGAGGTCGTGGTCCTCGCCGACCACACCAAGCTCGGGACGGACACCATGTTCCAGACCGTGCCGACCGACCTCATCACCCGCCTGGTCACGGACGAACCGCCCGCCCACGACGACCGTGCGGCCACCGAACTGCAGGCCCTGGCCGATCAGGGCGTACAGATCGCGGTGGCGGGGTCGTCGGCGTCGGGCGGTACGGGAGGGGATCCGCTCCCGGCGGGGCGCCAGCCGCGTCGGGACGTACCGCTCCCGGGCCCGCGCCGCGGCCAGGTGGTCCCGGGCTCGGGACCGCAACTACGGAGCGCGACGGTGATGGGGGACCAGCCCCCGGCCGAAAGGGCACGGGTGGCCGATCTCCGACGCCGCTGAGCGGTGCCGGGCCGTGACGCCGATGGCCGGATCACCCGTCCGGCCGTCCGACCGGGCCGGTTCACGACGGCAGGCGGCCGAGCCGGGCCGGTGCACGAGCCCGGGTTCCTCGCCCGGCCGTGCCGGATCGGCTCACGGAATCGAGCCGTCGGACGGGTCGGCTCGCGGATTCGGGCCGTCCAGCCGGTTCGGCTCACGACGTCCGGCCGTCCAGCCGGACGGATCGCGGCATCGGGCCGCTGGCCAGGTGGTCAACAGCCAGGTGGTCAACGGCATCGGGCCGTCCAGCCGGGTCGGCCCACGGCTTCGGACCGCGAGCCGGGACGGGTCACGGTTTCAGGCCGCGCAGGGTCAGGTTCAGCAGGCGGTCGGCCAGCGCGGGGTCGTCCGCGGTCTCCTCCGCCGCCAGCGCGATGGCGTTGGTCAGCTGGAGGAGATCACCGATCGAGACGTCGGGGCGTACGGCCCCCGACTCCTGGGCGCGGAGCAGCAGGGCGCTGCCCGCCTCACGCATCGGGCCACTGCACCGGGCGAGGTGTGAACCCTCGTCCCGCGAGGCCGACATGAGGGCGCGCGCGAGCCCTCGGTACTCACCCGCGTGCGTGACGATCTCGCGCAGCCACTCCACCAGGGCGGTGCAGGGCTGCGGGGCGTCGAGCAACTCACGCGAGCGGGCCAGCAGATCGCTCACGGCCTCCTCGAAGACCGCGCTCATCAAGGCGTGCCGATTCGGGAAGTGCCGGTACAGCGTGCCGATTCCGACTCCCGCGCGCCGGGCCACGTCCTCCAGGGACGCGTCCGTGCCGTGCTCGGCGAACGCGGAGCGCGCCTCGGCGAGCAGCCGCCCGTGATTGCGCCGGGCGTCCGCGCGCATCACGCGCGGCGCTCCCGGAACCCTGGCGGCCCCGGACGTCCCGGCCGACTCCCTCGCGGTCGCGCCCACCATGGCCTCCACCTGCCCTCTCCCACCGCCCGGCTGCGCTCCAGGATGCCACCGGCGGCTTCCGGGCGGACGCCCACGGGTTCCGCGCCGACGGCTCGAAGCATCGTGGACGGTTGCGCGGACGGGGAGCCGAGCGCCGTCGGGGACGGGATCCCCCCGCACGGGAAAGCGCCCGGCGGACCGCAGGGGCGGTCCGCCGGGCGCTTCCGACGGGACGGGACGGACGCGTCGTCCGTCCGTGGTGCTCAGTCCTTGATCTCGCAGATGGGGGCGCCGGAGGTGACGGAGGCGCCGACCTCCGCGCTCAGGCCCTTGATGGTGCCGGAGCGGTGCGCGTTCAGGGGCTGTTCCATCTTCATGGCCTCCAGGACGACGATCAGATCGCCCTCCTTGACCTCCTGGCCCTCCTCGACGGCCACCTTGACGATGGTGCCCTGCATCGGGGAGGCGAGGGTGTCGCCCGAGGCGACCGGGCCGGACTTCTTCGCGGCCCGGCGCTTGGGCTTGGCGCCCGCGGCCAGACCGGTACGGGCCAGCGACATGCCCAGCGAGACGGGCAGCGAGACCTCGAGGCGCTTGCCGCCGACCTCGACGACCACCGTCTCGCGGCCGGGCTCGTCCTCGGTCTCGGCGTCGGCCGGGGCGGCGAACGGCTTGATCTCGTTGACGAACTCGGTCTCGATCCAGCGGGTGTGGACCGTGAACGGGTCCTCCGAGCCGGTGAGCTCGGGGGCGAACGCCGGGTCCTCGACCACCGCGCGGTGGAAGGGGATCGCCGTGGCCATGCCCTCGACGTTGAACTCGGCGAGCGCGCGGGCGGCGCGCTGGAGGGCCTGCTTGCGGGTGGCGCCGGTGACGATCAGCTTGGCGAGCAGGGAGTCCCAGGCCGGGCCGATGACGCTGCCGGACTCGACGCCCGCGTCCAGGCGGACACCGGGGCCGGTCGGCGGCGCGAAGGCCGTGACCGTGCCGGGGGCGGGCAGGAAGTTGCGGCCCGGGTCCTCGCCGTTGATGCGGAACTCGATGGAGTGGCCACGCAGTTCCGGGTCGCCGTAGCCCAGTTCCTCACCGTCGGCGATGCGGAACATCTCGCGCACCAGGTCGATGCCGGCGACCTCCTCGGTGACCGGGTGCTCGACCTGCAGGCGGGTGTTGACCTCCAGGAAGGAGATCGTGCCGTCCATGCCGACCAGGAACTCGACCGTGCCGGCGCCGACGTAGCCGGCCTCCTTCAGGATCGCCTTGGAGGACGAGTACAGCTCCGCCACCTGCGCCTCGGAGAGGAACGGGGCGGGGGCTTCCTCGACCAGCTTCTGGTGGCGGCGCTGCAGCGAGCAGTCACGCGTGGACACGACGACCACGTTGCCGTGCTGGTCGGCCAGGCACTGGGTCTCCACGTGCCGGGGCTTGTCGAGGTAGCGCTCCACGAAGCACTCGCCCCGGCCGAAGGCCGCGACCGCCTCGCGCACCGCCGACTCGTACAGCTCCGGCACCTCTTCCAGGGTCCGGGCGACCTTCAGACCGCGACCGCCGCCACCGAACGCGGCCTTGATCGCGATCGGCAGACCGTGCTGCTCGGCGAACGCGACGACCTCCTCCGCACCCGAGACCGGGTCCGGGGTGCCGGCCACCAGCGGCGCACCCGCGCGCTGCGCGATGTGCCGGGCGGCGACCTTGTCGCCCAGGTCGCGGATCGCCTGCGGCGGCGGGCCGATCCAGATCAGCCCCGCGTCGAGAACGGCCTGGGCGAAGTCCGCGTTCTCCGAAAGGAAGCCGTAACCCGGATGGATGGCATCCGCGCCCGAGTCCTTGGCGGCCTGCAGCACCTTGGCGAAGTCCAGGTAACTGGAGGCCGGGGTGTCACCGCCCAGCGCGAACGCCTCGTCCGCCGCACGGACATGCAGAGCGTCCCGGTCCGGTTCCGCATACACGGCAACGCTCGCGATCCCGGCATCCCGACATGCTCGGGCCACGCGGACAGCGATTTCGCCACGGTTGGCGATGAGCACCTTGCGCACGATGGCTCCCTCCTTGAAAACAAGCCGAGTTTAGGGACAGCCAACACGACGTTTCGAGCTGTCCCCAGTGGTGAGCTTGCCCACACGGAGCGTGATACGAGGCTCGCCCTACCCTCGAAATCCCTTGTCGTGCCAAGGCACGTGGGAATCCTTCCCTGAACCCTAGCCCTCAGGTGTGGCCAAGGTCTCTGTGACTCCGTGCTGCGGCCCACAACGATTCTTTGTCGAGTCCCTACGAATGGCCCAACGATTCTTTGCCCTCGACGGAACCCTTGTCCCTGGGTTTACCCGTTAGTAGCGTTCGGGATGTCTGGAACGTACTTGGGGTAACAGCACGGAAGTGGGTGGGGCCGGTGGTGCGCAGACCGCTGGTGTGGATGGCGGCGATCGTGCTCTTCGTGGAGGCGGTGGGCATCGCCCTCCTCAACTGGTTCCTCGGCATGGTCGTCGACCGCCAGGACATGTCGATGGCGGGACTCGACTCCGACCTTATGGCGCGGTCGTCGAAGATCGGTGGAGTGGTCTTCGGCCTCTACTTCCTGGCGTGTGCCGTGTCCACCCTGCTGGTCGCGCTCCGCCGGCGCCCGCCCGGTCTTTTCGGGCGTGTCCTGCTGATCAGCGCAGCCGTGGCGCACGCCCTGCTCGGCGCCTTCACGGTGGGGCTGGTGGGCTGGGGAGCCTTTACCTTCATGATGGTCGTCTTCGCGTTGATCGTGTTCACCCTTCTGGCGTACGACCCCCGGGAGACCGGTCCCGTCGACGCCGCGCCGGAGACCGGCGGAACGGGTGACGACGAGGGGGGCGCCGCCGAGGCGGGCGGCACCGTACCCGCCGGGAGCGCCGACGCGGCGGGCCCGGACTCGGGCGAGGACACCACCGCGGGGAAGGTCGACCTCGGCAAGGGTGCCGACACGAAGGGCGTCGAGGCGATGGACGCCGTCGAGGAGGAGCCCGCGGTCGCCGTGGCCGCCTCGGCCTCCTGACGGCGCCTCGATCCCCTTCCCGGCCCTCCTGTCGCCCTCGGACGTCCGGGCGCGTCGGTACCCGGGTGCCGACGCGCCCAGGCGTGTCGGCACCCGGACGCCCGGGGCGGGGGCTCTCATGCCTCCCGGGGGGCCCACAACTCCGTGATGCCGACGCCCAGTTCGGCGAGCAGCCTGCGTACCAGCGGCAGCGAGATGCCGATGACGTTGCCGTGGTCGCCGTCGATGCCCTCGATGAAGGGGGCCGAGCGGCCGTCCAGGGTGAACGCGCCCGCCACGTGCAGGGGTTCGCCCGAGGCGACGTACGCGGCGATCTCCGCGTCGGTCGGTTCGCCGAAGTGGACCAGGGTCGAGGCGATCGCGGACTCCCACCGCTTCTGCGCGGTGTCCCAGACGCAGTGCCCCGTCTGGAGCGTGCCCGTCCGGCCGCGCATCGCCTTCCAGCGCGCGGTGGCCTCCTCGGCGTCCGCGGGCTTGCCGAGGGCCTGGCCGTCCAGGTCCAGCACGGAGTCGCAGCCGATCACCAGGGCGCCCTGGACCTCGGGACGCGCCGCCACGACGGAGGTCTTCGCCTCGGCCAGCGCGAGGGCGAGTTCGGCGGGGGTGGGCGCGGTGACGGCGTCCTCGTCGAACCCGCTCACGATCACCTCGGGGGTGAGTCCGGCCTGCCGCAGCAGATTGAGCCGGGCGGGGGACTGCGAGGCGAGGACGAGACGGCGGCGCGGCTGATCGGTCATGCAACCAGGGTATCGGCGCCGATCCGCCCCCGCCCGGGCCACCGGGAAGGTTCAGCGGATGCCCGCCAGGACCATCCAGATCACCATGGCCACCGCCAGGAGAACACCCAGGCGTCGCAACATGTCCTGCATATCGCGAAGATCCTCGGGGGGTTCGTTCTCGGGGTCGGACCACAGCATGCTCCCGATCGTGCGACGACGGGGCGGCCGGGCGCCTGAGTACGCGTACTCAACTTGCGGACGTCCTGTGAAACGGAGATCCCCCCGGGACGGGGGTCCACGGGGGGATCGGGGGGCGTCGCGCGCCGGCGGGGGACTAACCCGGCCAGTAGCTGCGGCCCCACGCCGTCGGGCCCGGCTGCGGGAGCCGGTGCGCGGCGATGCGGGCGGGGTCGGACCAGGAGTCGCGCGGCCCGGACGCGCCGGACGGGGCGGACGCCCCCGCCGCGGCGCGCGCTCGGACCACCGCCAGTGCGGCGGCCAGCTCCTCCGGGGTCGGATTGCCCCGTACGACCTTGATCGTCATGTCTGCTCCCAGGATCCGGGTCTGCGGGGTCTAGAGCGGGATGTTGCCGTGCTTCTTCGGAGGCAGTGATGCCCGCTTCGTACGCAGCTGACGCAGACCGCGCACGACGTGGGAGCGGGTCTGGGACGGCATGATCACGCCGTCGATGTAACCGCGCTCGGCCGCCGTGTACGGGTTCAGCAGCGTGTCCTCGTACTCCTGGATCAGCCGGGCCCGGGTGGCGTCCTGGTCCTCGGCCGCCGCGATGGTGCGGCGGTGCAGGATGTTCACCGCGCCCTGCGCGCCCATGACCGCGATCTGCGCGGTGGGCCAGGCGAGGTTGAGGTCGGCGCCCAGGTGCTTGGAGCCCATGACGTCGTACGCGCCGCCGAAGGCCTTGCGGGTGATGACCGTGATCAGCGGGACGGTCGCCTCGGCGTACGCGTAGATCAGCTTGGCGCCGCGGCGGATGATGCCGGTGTGCTCCTGGTCGACGCCGGGGAGGAAGCCGGGCACGTCCACGAAGGTCAGGACGGGCACGTTGAACGCGTCGCAGGTCCGCACGAACCGCGCGGCCTTCTCGCTCGCGTCGATGTCCAGGCAGCCGGCGAACTGCATCGGCTGGTTGGCGACGATGCCGACCGGGTGGCCCTCGACCCGACCGAAGCCGGTGAGGATGTTCGGCGCGAACAGCGGCTGCGTCTCGAAGAACTCGGCGTCGTCCAGGACGTGTTCGATCACCGCGTGCATGTCGTACGGCTGGTTCGCGCTGTCCGGCACGATCGTGTCCAGCTCGCGGTCCTCGTCCGTGAGGGCGAGGTCCGCCTCCTCCGGGAACACCGGGGGCTCGCTGAGGTTGTTGGACGGCAGGTACGACAGCAGCTGCTTGACGTACTCGATGGCGTCCTTCTCGTCGCCCGCCATGTGATGGGCCACGCCCGACACGGCGTTGTGCGTGCGGGCGCCGCCCAGCTCCTCGAAGCCGACGTCCTCACCGGTCACCGTCTTGATGACGTCGGGACCGGTGATGAACATGTGCGAGGTCTGATCGACCATCACCGTGAAGTCGGTGATGGCGGGGGAGTACACCGCGCCGCCCGCGCAGGGACCGACGACCAGGCTGATCTGCGGGATGACGCCCGAGGCGTGCGTGTTGCGGCGGAAGATCTCGCCGTACATGCCGAGGGCGCTGACGCCCTCCTGGATCCGGGCGCCGCCCGAGTCGTTGATGCCGATGACCGGGCAGCCGGTCTTCAGCGCGAAGTCCATCACCTTCATGATCTTCTGGCCGAAGACCTCGCCGAGGGCGCCGCCGAAGACGGTGAAGTCCTGGGAGAACACGGCGACCGGGCGGCCGTCGACCGTGCCGTAGCCGGTGACCACACCGTCGCCGTAGGGGCGGTTCTTCTCCAGGCCGAAGTCGGTCGACCGGTGCCGCGCGAACTCGTCGAACTCGACGAAGGAGGCGTCGTCCATCAGCAGTTCGATGCGCTCACGAGCCGTCAACTTGCCCTTGGCGTGCTGCTTTTCGACGGCGCGCTCCGAGCCGGCGTGCGTCGCTTCCTGGATGCGGCGCTGCAGATCCGCGAGCTTGCCCGCGGTGGTGTGGATGTCGGGGTGGTGCAGCTCTTCCGGCTCGGACATCGGGTTGCGGCTCCCTGCCTGATCTAAGGGGACGTGAGGGTGACTGCTCGGAAAACGCGGTGCTCAGAAGCGGTGCTCAGAAGGGGGGCTTGCTACTCATCCGTAGCGTAGTGGCGGCCCTACCGATCGGCAGTGCGGCGTTTACCACACCTAGGCTGGGTTGCATGACGCCGCGAGATGCAGCAGACGCGAACGACAACCGGTGGTCCGACCTGGACCGTCCGCCGCTGAACGGGGCCGCCCTGCGCAGGGCGCTGGTCCGTGACGGCGGCCTGTGGTGCGACGTGGAGGTGGTGGAGAGGACGGGGTCGACCAACACCGATCTGGCCGCCGTCGTCACGGGCGAGAAGGGGGCCGACGAGGGCGCGGTCCTCGTCGCCGAGGAACAGAACGCGGGGCGGGGCCGCCTGGACCGCCGGTGGACGGCACCGGCCCGCTCCGGCCTCTTCTTCTCCGTGGTGCTCAAGCCCGCCCCGGTCCCCGTCGAGCGCTGGGGCTGGCTGCCGTTGCTCACCGGCGTGGCCGTCGCGACGGCCCTCTCGCGCTCCGCCGGGGTCGACACGGCACTCAAGTGGCCCAACGACCTGCTGGTGACCGTGGACGGCGAGGAACGCAAGGCCGGCGGCATCCTCGCCGAGCGCGCGGGGAACGACGCGGTCGTGGTCGGCGTGGGCATCAACGTCTCCCTGCGCGCCGACGAACTGCCCGTGCCGGGCGCCGGATCGCTGGCGCTGGCGGGTGCGACGACCACGGACCGTGACACCGTGCTGCGGGCCGTGCTGCGCTCCCTGGAGGAGTGGTACGGGCGCTGGCGGGACGCGGGCGGCGATCCCGTCGCCTCCGGTCTCCAGGAGGCGTACGCGGCCGGCTGCGCGACGCTCGGGCGCGACGTGCGGGCCGAGCTGCCCGGGGACCGGACGGTCGTCGGGGAGGCGGTGGCCCTGGACGGGGACGGGCGGCTCGTCATCGCGACGGCGGACGGCGCCCGGGAGCCGGTGGGGGCCGGGGACGTGGTGCACCTGCGTCCCGCGTGAGACGACGGGCCGGCGGCCCGTCGGTCCGACGGGCGCGGCGCGGCGGGTGGTGTGAGGGTGTGGTCCGGTGGGCGGTGGGACGGCACGGGCCGGGCAGTGGTCCAGTCCTTCGGCACCGTCTCCGGCCCAGGTCCCGCCATCGGGAGTGAGCCAGCGCACACCTGCCGTAGAGTTGAGCGCGGTCGAACCTGACCACGGCAGATCGGAAGGGCAGCAGGAGTGACCGTCGACGACACCGGCTCCGGCACGGGTACCCATCCCGCCCCCGACGGCGAGCCGGGCCGTACCGCCGGGCCGGTCACGGACGGCGAGGCCCGGCAGGACGCCCGCCCCGACGCCGGGACCGGCATCCACCCGCAGGACCGCTCGGGCCACCGCCCCGAAGACGGCCCGGACGCGGGAGGCGGCGGCCGCGGGAACGGCCGTTTCGACGTGGAGAGCGGCGGCGACGGCACCGACGCACGGCCGGACGCCCGGCCCGCGGCGCGGCACGAGGCGAACGGCCGGGTGGACCCCCAGGCCGAGCCGGACTCCGGGGAGAACCCGCTCGCCCTGCGTCTGGAGGGGCTGATCCTCGGCGCCGAACGGCGCTACACCCCGTTCCAGGCGGCCCGCAGCGCGGGTGTCTCCATGGAGCTGGCCTCCCGTTTCTGGCGCGCGATGGGCTTCGCGGACATCGGCCAGGCCAAGGCGCTGACCGAGGCGGACGTGCTCGCCCTGCGCCGCCTCGCCGGTCTCGTCGAGGCGGGCCTGCTCAGCGAGGCCATGGCCGTCCAGGTCGCCCGCTCCACCGGGCAGACCACCGCCCGACTGGCCGAATGGCAGATCGATTCCTTTCTGGAGGGCCTGACCGAGCCCCCGGAACCGGGCATGACGCGCACCGAGGTGACGTACCCCCTGATCGAGCTGCTCCTGCCCGAACTGGAGGAGTTCCTCGTCTACGTCTGGCGCCGCCAGCTCGCCGCGGCCACCGGCCGGGTCGTGCAGGCGGCGGACGACGAGGAGATGGTCGACCGCCGTCTCGCCGTCGGCTTCGCCGACCTGGTCGGCTTCACCCGGCTGACGCGCCGCATGGAGGAGGAGGAGCTCGGCGAACTCGTCGAGGCCTTCGAGACCACCGCGGCCGACCTGGTGGCGGCCCACGGGGGCCGGCTCATCAAGACCCTCGGCGACGAGGTCCTCTACTCCGCGGACGACGCCGGTGTCGCCGCCGAGATCGCGCTGCGGCTCATCGAGACGATGGCCAACGACGAGACGATGCCGGAGCTGCGCGTCGGCATCGCCTTCGGCACGGTGACCACCCGGATGGGCGACGTGTTCGGCACGACCGTGAACCTGGCGAGCCGCCTCACGTCCATAGCCCCGCGCGACGCCGTCCTCGTCGACGGTGCCTTCGCCGAGGAGCTGACCCGCACCGGTGACGCGCCCGCCTCGGAGGCGGAGGCCGCCGAGGCCGCGGCCGCCGCGGAGAAGGAGGGCGAGGAGCCCCCCTCGTACCGCTTCGCGCTCCAGCCGATGTGGCAGCGGCCCGTTCGCGGGCTCGGCGTCATCGAGCCGTGGCTGCTGGCCCGCCGCGCCGACGAGTCGTAGCACCTCCGGGTCATTGCCCGTCGTCGTCGCCGGGTGACAGCAGCCCGTCCACGCAGATTCCCACGATCGGTACGCACACGTCCGGAGGCCGGTGGGACGGCGCCGGTGCGGTCGGGGCCGGGGTGTGCCGCGGTGACTCGGCGGACGGGGTGGCCGTCGGCGTCGACCGCGCGGGCGGCGGTGTCGTCGCGGGGGCCGTGGGGATGCCGGTGGTGCCCGGTGCCGTGGTGGCGGGGGCCTCGCCGCGCGCCGCCGAGGCCGTGGCGGCCGTGGCGGCCGGTGTCGGGACCGGTCCCGGGAACCGGCTCGTGTCCGAGGTCGGGGCGGGGCTCGTCCCGCCCATCGCGGGGCTCGCCGGGGCGGCTCCGGCCCGGGTGGACGAGGGCATGGCCGCGACGGTGGGGACGGCGTCGCCCGCCGCGTCGTCGTCCGTGGCCGTCACGACCGGCTCGGCCTCCGCGGTCCCCCCGCCCGAGCCCCCGGTCACCGCGTCCGGCGTCATCCGGGCGAGGCTCAGCACCCCCGCGGCGAGCGCGAGTCCGCCCACGGCGAAGAGCACCCGGCGCCGGCGGGGCTTGCGGTGCCGGCCCCGGACGGCACCGAGCCGGAGGGGCGCGGTCTCGTCGTCGCCGGGTACGTACGCGGGCCGGCGCCCGTCGGCCGGACGCGGTGCCGGAACGATCCCGCGCCCCCCGGCGCCGGTCCCCCTCGCACCCCGCACCCCCTCACGCGCCGTGCCCCCGGCTTCCGCCCCCCGCGCGCTCTCGGTGCCTCCGACGGCACGCACCTCGCCCCCGGCCCCCGCCGCGGTGGCACCCTTTCGGGCCTGAGCTCCGGCTGCCGCCCCGCGCCCGCCCACGGTGTCCCCGGCTTCCGCCTCTGGGGCCCCTGTCGCGGTGGCGGTCTTCCGGGCCTGAGTTCCGGTTTCCGCCCCGCGTCCGCCCGCGGTGTCCCCGGCTTCCGCTTCCGGGGCGCCTGTCGCGGTGGCGGTCTTCCGGGCTTCCGTCCCGCGTCTGCCCGCCAGGTCTCCGGCGGCGCGTGCCGCGGCTCCTGCCTCCGTCGCCCGGAGGCCCGCCATGGTGGCGGCCTTTCGGGCCTGAGTTCCGGTTTCCGTCCCGCGCCCGCCCGCGGTGTCTCCGGCTTCCGCCTCCGGGGCGTCCGTCGCGGTGGCGGTCTTCCGGGCTTCCGTCCCGGTTTCCGTCCCGCCTCTGCCCGCCAGGTCTCCGGCGGCGCGTGCCGCGGCTCCTGCCTCCGTCGCCCGGAGGCCCGCCATGGTGGCGGCCTTTCGGGCCTGAGCTCCGGTTTCCGCCCCGCGCCCGCCCGCCAGGTCTCCGGCGGCTCCGCGTGCCTCGCCCCCGGCTCCCGTCCCCTCGGTGCCCGCCGCGTCCCCGGTGGCACGCGCTGTGCCGTCGGCCTCCGTTCCCCGGGCGCCCGCCTTTCGGGCTTCCGCCGCCTGGACGCCCGTTGTGACGGCGGGCGTCTTCGTTCCGGGTGCGCTCGCCGCGTCTCCGGCGGCTCCGCGTGCCTCGCCCCCGGTTCCTGCCCCGCGTGCGCTCGCCAGGTCTCCGGCCGCGTGGGCCGTGGGTCCGGCTTCCGCCGCCCGGGTGCCCGTCGCGACGGTGATCGTCGGCGCCTCGGCCCGCGCCTTCGGGAGGTGCGCGCTCGACGGGTCTCCGGCGGCGCGTGCCGTGCTGGTGGCTTCCGTTCCCCGGCCGCGTGCCGCGGCCGCGATCGTTCCCGTCGTGGCGGGGGTGGCCCAGACCTTCGCGGCCCTGTCCGGCGCGGTCCCGGCCTTCCCCGCGGCGGCCGGTGCGGGCCCGGCCTTCCCCGCGGCGGCCGGTGCGGTCCCGGCCTTCCCCGCGGCGGCCGGTGCGGGCCCGGGCGCGCCGGTCCGCGGGGACGGGGCGCCGGTCGCGGCGCCGCTCTTTCTCCTGGCGACCGCCGTGTCGGCGTCCGCCCTCTTCCTGGCGGCCACCAGGATGGCGCCCATCCGGACGGTGAGCGTTTTCACGGTGGGCGCGTCCAGGGCGTCCGGCTCGGAGGCGCCGGGCGGCGTGGGGGCGGGCATCGCCCTGTTGAGCGGTGTGACGCGGATCCACCCGTCGTCCGCCGACGCGGTGCCGGCCGGTGCGGAGGCCGCCGCCGTGGAGCCGGACCGTCCGCCCGGCGAGGTGCCCGGCCCGTCGTCCTCGGACGTCCGCTGGGCCGGCGGTCGCGTGAGTGCGGTTCGCGGGCCCGGCCGGGTGCCGGCGGCCTGCGGTGTCTCGCGGTTCGTCATGGTCGTCCCTCCCCGGTGATCCGGTGTCCCTGATGCGCTGCGGCGGTGCGCAGGTTATGCACGGCCGAAGGGCGAAAAAACGAAGTTGGGTGACATGTCACTCGAACGAGGAAGTACGGCCCGAGGGCACGGGTTTCGCGGGACGGCCTCGGCTGCGATGATCGGGATGTCGATTGTTAACCCGCGTTAACCGGGAGGGTGTCATGGCGCAGCAGGAGGCGGACCAGGTGGTGGAGCCGGGCGAGCGGAGGTTCGGGGAGTTCGTCGCCGTACGGCGGCACGGGTACGTCGCCGAGCTCGTCCTCGACCGGCCCAAGGCGATGAACGCCGTGTCCACGGACATGGCGCGTTCGATCGCCGGTGCCTGCGACGCGCTCGCGGCGGACCGGGACGCGCGCGTGGTCGTGCTGACCTCCACCCATGAGCGCGCCTTCTGCGTGGGCGCCGACCTGAAGGAGCGCAACTCCTTCACCGACGCCGAGCTGGTGCGGCAACGGCCCCTCGCGCGGGCCGCGTACACCGGGGTGCTGGAACTGCCGATGCCGACCGTCGCCGCCGTCCACGGCTTCGCGCTGGGCGGCGGGTTCGAGCTGGCGCTGTCCTGCGACCTGATCGTGGCCGACCGGTCGGCGGTCGTCGGGCTGCCCGAGGTGTCCGTCGGCGTGATCCCCGGAGGCGGCGGCACGCAGCTGCTGCCGCGCCGGGTCGGGGCCGCACGCGCCGCCGAGCTCATCTTCTCGGCGCGGCGTCTGGAGGTCGCAGAGGCGCGGGAGTTGGGTCTCGTGGACGAGCTGGTGGAGGCCGGGCAGGACCGGGCGGAAGCGCTCGCCCTGGCCGCCCGTATCGCCGCGAACTCCCCGGTCGGGCTGCGCGCCGCCAAGCGCGCCCTGCGTCTCGGTCACGGACTCGACCTGCGGGCCGGCCTGGAGGTCGAGGACGCGGCCTGGCGGTCCGTCGCCTTCTCCGGCGACCGGGCGGAAGGGGTCGCCGCGTTCAACGAGAAGCGCAAGCCGGAGTGGCCGGGGGAGTAGACCCCGGGATCCGGACGCGCGGCCGTACCCCTGTTCGCCCCACTGACGTCCCAAATATGGGCAAAACTACCTAGCCTGGGGTGATGGGTGAGGACAGTCGGCTGAGGGCCGTGGTGACGCTGGCGCAGGGGATGGCGGCGGCGCACACCCCGCGGGAGTCGTGGCGGGCCGCGGCGCTCGGCGCGTGCCACGCGCTGGCCGGGAGCTTCGCCGCGCTCTCCGTGTGGGAGCGCGAACTCGGCCGGCTGCGGGTGCTGGCCAACGTGGGCGACCGCGCCCCGGACGAGGACGAGTTCCCCGACGGGGAGGCCTATCCGGTGCACCAGTTCCCGGAGATCACCGAGTTCCTGCACGAGCGCTGGGCGGGCGGCGGCGAGCCCAACGCCTGGGTCGAGACCGCCGACGGCCCGGCGGCCGGTTTCGCCGGGTACTGCCACCAGCGCGTGGCCGCGCTGCGCCGGCGCGGCCGCGGCTGCTGCGTCGTCGCGCCGATCGTGCTGAACGGCCGGGCCTGGGGCGAGCTCTACGTGGCCCGGCCGGCCGGGGTGGACGTCTTCGGCCCGGCCGACGCCGACTTCGCGACCGTCCTCGCCTCCGTCGTCGCCGCCGGGATAGCCCAGACCGAGCGGCTGGAGGAGGCCAGGCGGCTGGCCTACACCGACTCCCTGACCGGACTCGCCAACCGCCGCGCCGTGGACGTACGGCTCGACGAGGCCGTCGAGCGGCACAAGGAGGACGGGGCCGTGGTCAGCCTCGTCGTCTGCGACCTCAACGGGCTCAAGCGCGTCAACGACACCCTGGGGCACGCCGTCGGCGACCGGCTCCTCGAACGGTTCGGGTCGGTGCTCTCGCTGTGCGGGGCCATGCTCCCGGGCACCCTCGCGGCACGTCTGGGCGGCGACGAGTTCTGTCTGCTGGCGGTGGGCCCGCCGACGGACGACGTGGTCCGCATCGCCGACGAACTCTGCCTCCGCGCGGCCGAGTTGGAGTTCGGAGAGGGCGTGGCGTGCGGGATCGCCTCGACCGGGGACCCGATCGGCCCCGTACGGTCGGCGCGCCGGCTGTTCCGGCTGGCGGACGCGGCCCAGTACCGCGCGAAGGCCGTCCGGGCCACGAAGCCCGTGGTCGCCGGACGCGAGGGCCCCGACGATCCCGTCGTACGCCTCGCGGACGCGCCGCCGCCCGCCGAGGGCGAACGCCGAAGGTTCCGCGGTCGGCGCGACCGGCCCCGCACGTGACGGCGGCGCGACCGGCCCCGCGCATGACGGCGGCGGTGCCACCGGCCGGTTCGTGACGCGGCTCGGGCCGCCGCTGTGACGTACGACGGAGTAAGGGGCCAACCCGCCGCCCACTAGTGACATCATCGAATTCACTGCGTACGCTCCTGAATATGGATATGCACACTGTGGTGGTGGGGACGTCCGGGGTGACCGCGTCCGACGTTCTCGCCGTGGCGCGCGGCGGCGCCCGGATCGAGCTCTCCGACGAGGCGGTGGCGGCCCTCGCCGCGGCCCGCGGGATCGTGGACGCGCTGGCCGCGAAGCCGGAACCCGTCTACGGCGTCTCCACCGGTTTCGGCGCCCTGGCGACCCGGCACATCAGCCCGGAGCTGCGCGCCCAGCTGCAGCGCAACATCGTCCGCTCGCACGCCGCCGGCATGGGTCCGCGCGTCGAGCGCGAGGTCGTCCGCGCGCTGATGTTCCTGCGCCTCAAGACCGTCTGCTCCGGTCACACCGGCGTGCGGCCCGAGGTCGCGCAGACCATGGCGGACGTCCTGAACGCGGGCATCACCCCGGTCGTCCACGAGTACGGCTCGCTCGGCTGCTCCGGCGACCTGGCGCCGCTGTCCCACTGCGCCCTGACCCTGATGGGCGAGGGGGACGCCGAAGGCCCCGACGGAGTCGTGCGGCCCGCGGGCGAACTGCTCGCCGAGGCCGGCATCACCCCCGTCGAACTGCGCGAGAAGGAGGGCCTCGCCCTCCTCAACGGCACCGACGGCATGCTCGGCATGCTGGTCATGGCCCTCGCCGACCTGGAGACGCTGTACAAGTCGGCCGACGTCGCCGCCGCGCTCTCCCTGGAGGCGCTCCTCGGCACGGACAAGGTCCTCGCCCCCGAGCTGCACGCCATCCGCCCGCACCCCGGCCAGAGCGCCAGCGCCGCCAACATGCTGGCCGTGCTGAAGGGTTCGGAGCTCACCGGCCACCACCAGGACGACGCCCCGCGCGTCCAGGACGCCTACTCCGTGCGCTGCGCCCCGCAGGTCGCGGGCGCCGGCCGGGACACCCTCGCGCACGCCCGCACGGTCGCCGAGCGGGAGCTGGCCTCCGCCGTCGACAACCCGGTCGTGCTGCCCGACGGCCGCGTCGAGTCGAACGGCAACTTCCACGGCGCCCCGGTCGCCTACGTCCTCGACTTCCTCGCCATCGCCGCCGCCGACCTCGGCTCGATCGCCGAGCGCCGCACCGACCGGCTGCTCGACAAGAACCGTTCGCACGGGCTGCCGCCGTTCCTCGCGGACGACGCCGGCGTCGACTCGGGCCTGATGATCGCCCAGTACACGCAGGCCGCGCTGGTCAGCGAGATGAAGCGGCTCGCCGTACCGGCGTCCGCGGACTCCATCCCGTCCTCCGCCATGCAGGAGGACCACGTCTCCATGGGCTGGTCGGCCGCGCGCAAGCTGCGCACCTCCGTGGACAACCTGACCCGCGTCGTGGCGATCGAGCTGTACGCCGCCACCCGCGCGATCGAACTGCGCGAGGGCCTGACCCCGGCCCCGGCCTCGCGGGCGGTCATCGACGCGGTCCGCGCGGCCGGCGTCCAGGGCCCCGGCCCGGACCGCTTCCTCGCCCCCGACCTGGAGGCGGCGGACGCGTTCGTGCGCGCGGGCGGTGTGGTGACCGCGGTGGAGCCGGTGACCGGCCCGCTCGCCTAGGAGAGTCCGTCGTATGTGGGCCGGGCCTGTGTCCCGGCCCACATATCTCTCCTCGCCCCGTGGCCTCAGGGTGTGCTACTGTCTCATTGATACGTTTTTGGTACCCATTTACTTTGTGCGCCTGATCGGAATCCTCCGCAGGCGCGTTTTGTTTTACCGGCATCTCCGGCATTACCCGGTGCATCTCCGGATGGGGCCCCTACCTGTTCAGGAGAACAACATGGCTACTGGCACCGTGAAGTGGTTCAACTCGGAAAAGGGCTTCGGCTTCATCGAGCAGGACGGCGGCGGCCCCGACGTCTTCGCCCACTACTCGAACATCGCGAGCTCCGGCTTCCGTGAGCTCATCGAGGGCCAGAAGGTCTCCTTCGATGTCACGCAGGGCCAGAAGGGCCTGCAGGCGGAGAACATCGTCACCGCCTAGTTCGACGCGCTTTTCCAGAGCCGGGTCCCGCGCCTTCGGGTGCGGGACCCGGCTCAGCGCTGTGACGGCTCATGCAGTCGGTGAGCGCTGTGTGTGCAGTCCGTGGGGCCCAGGAAGGAAACCAGATCCAGCATGACTCGATCCGAACGTCCCGTCCGTAAGCGGCCGGCGAACGCACGCGCCGCTCAGACCGGCGGCTCCGCGAGGGGCACGGGCCGGGGCGCCGGTCGCGCCGGTGCCCGCAAGGCCGCGCCGCCGCCGCAGGAGTTCTCCCTGCCCGAGACGGTCACACCGGCGCTGCCCGCGGTCGACTCCTTCGACGCGCTGGACATGCCGGCCGCCCTGACGAAGACCCTCGCGGCCCGGGGCGTCACCGAACCCTTCCCGATCCAGGGCGCCACCCTGCCCAACTCCCTCGCCGGGCGCGACGTGCTCGGCCGGGGACGCACCGGCTCCGGCAAGACGCTCGCCTTCGGGCTCGCGCTCCTCGCCCGCACCGCCGGCCGCCGTGCCGAGCCGCGCAGCCCGCTCGCGCTCGTCCTCGTCCCCACCCGCGAACTCGCCCAGCAGGTCGACGACGCGCTCACCCCGTACGCCACCGCCGTCAACCTGCGCGTGGCCACGGCCGTGGGCGGCATGTCGATCGGCCGGCAGGCCGGCACGCTGCGCCGGGGCGCCGAGGTGCTCGTGGCCACCCCGGGCCGGCTCAAGGACCTCATCGAGCGGGGCGACTGCGACCTCGGCCAGGTCGCGATCACCGTGCTGGACGAGGCCGACCAGATGGCCGACATGGGCTTCATGCCCCAGGTCACCGCACTGCTCAAGCAGGTCGAACCGGACGGCCAGCGGCTGCTCTTCTCGGCCACGCTCGACAAGAACATCGACCGGCTCGTCAAGATGTTCCTCACCGACCCCGTGGTGCACTCCGTCGACCCGTCCGCGGGCGCGGTGACGACCATGGAGCACCACGTGCTGCACGTCGCCGACGAGACCGACAAGAAGGCGGTCGCGCTGCGGATCGCCGCCCGCGACGGCCGGGTGATCCTCTTCGTCGACACCAAGCGTGGCGCCGACCGCTTCACCAAGCGGCTGCTCGCCAGCGGTGTCCGGGCCTCCGCCCTGCACGGCGGGCGCAGCCAGCCGCAGCGCAACCGCACCCTCGACCAGTTCAAGAACGGTCAGGTCACCGCGCTCGTGGCCACCAACGTGGCGGCCCGGGGCATCCACATCGACGACCTCGACCTCGTGGTCAACGTCGATCCGCCGACCGACCACAAGGACTACCTCCACCGCGGCGGCCGCACGGCCCGCGCCGGGGAGTCCGGCAGCGTCGTCACCCTGGTGCTCCCCGAGCAGAAGCGCGAGATGACCCGGCTGATGGCGGACGCCGGCATCACGCCGCGCACCGCCCGCGTCACGTCGAGCGACGAGGAACTCGCCCGCCTCACCGGCGCCCGCGAGCCCTCCGGCGTCCCGGTCGTCATCGAGGTCCCGCAGCCCGTCGTCGAGGCGCCGAAGGCACGGACCCGGACGCGGCGCGCCACCGGCGGCGGCGCGCCGCGTCCGGCGGCCACCGGCGGCGACACGGCCGGACGCACGGGCACCGCGCCGGACGGCCGGGCCCGCAGGCAGCGCGGCGGACGTCCGGGCACGGGCGCGGGCGCGGGAGCCGCGACGGGCGGCACCACCACCGGACGCCGCACGGGCACCGGGGGAGCGACCGCGGGCCGGCGCGGCGAGACCGGCGGCGGCGCCGGCCGTCGCACGGAAGCCGGAGGCACGGCCGCGGGCCGTCGTACGGAAGCCGGCGGTGGCGCCGGACGCCGGACGGACGCGGGGAGCGCGGCCGCGGGCCGGCGCGCCGAGGGCCGTCGTACGGACGCCTCCGCCGGCGCGGGCCGGCGTGGCGAGGCCGGTGGTGGCGCGGGTTCGGCTCGCTCCGGCGGCCAGGGGCGCGCTCCGCGGCGCGGCGGTCAGAACGGCGGCCAGGGCGGCGGCGGACGCAGGGCCGCCTGACCGGACCGGTTCTCGGCTCCACCGGCCCCGTGTCCCCGGGCGACCGCCCGGGGACACGGGGCCGGTGCGCGTGCCTCCCGGGCCGGCGCGTGAACGACCGCGTCCCGCGGCTCCAGGCGCATGCCTCGCGGCCCCCGGATCCATGCGGCCCCGTGGCCCTCGGGTCCGTGCGGCCCCGTGAACAGGGCCGTCCGCCGCGGGGGTTCAGACGTCGCCGAGGAACCCCGGGTCCACGCCGTCCAGTTTCAGGGCGAAGTCCCGGTGCAGGCCGAGGATCTCGGCCAGCGGCACCGCGCGGCGGCTGGTCGACTGGAGATCGCGCCGGGCCTCGGCCGACCAGAGGAACGGCACCACGGACAGTCCCTGCGTGCCCGTCAGGGCGCCGGACTCGGCCCGCCAGCCGGGCCAGCGCAGAGTGTCGTAGAAGGTGTCCGTGCCCTCGGTGAGGAGCCACTGGAGCCAGGCCCCGTGGCCCACTTCGAGCGCCTCCCACTTCAGCGAGTCCGGCGCGAAGTACACGACCTCGCCGGGGTGACCGGGACGCCCCGCGGACTTCGGGTCGGCGCCGTTGAGGGCGAACACCCCGCCCAGCACGTCGTGGCCGACGACGAGTCCGCCGTCCCGCGGGCGCCAGTCGGGATCGAAGCGCTCGGGGAACCCGTTGACCTCGGCCAGCGAGGGCAGGTCCGTCGATCCGCCCGGGATCCCTGTCGGCGGTTCCTCCCCGGCCGGACTGCCGTAGATCCGCAGCCATCCGCTGTCCAGCACCACACCGCCGCAGTTGAGCACCATCCCGCCCAGCCAGGACCGCGCGGTGATCTGGAGCTGGTGCAGGCTCGCGCGGCCCAGGACGGGGTCCACCGGGGGGACTTCCATGGACACCCGGCTGGCGGCGAGCGCCTCGGACAGCAGCGGCCAGGCCGGGTCCTCGACGTCGGTCAGCTCGCTCGGCTCTCGCATGGCTTCCCCGGGGGTTGTCGGACGCGCGGTCGGTGCGCTCAGTAGGCGATCGTGCGTTCCCGGCGCACGGAGTACGTCACGAATCCGGCGCCCAGGGCGAGGAAGAGGGTTCCGCCGACGAGGTACGGCGTGGTGTCCACGGCGCCGGTGTCCGCGAGCCGGGTCCCGTCGTCACCGGAGAACGTGCGCGTCCCGTCGTCCTCGGAGAACGTGCGCGTCCCGTCGTCCCCGGAGAGCGTGCGCGTTCCGGTGCCGTCCGCGTCGGCGGACGACCGCCTCGTCGCGGTGACGGTCGGTGTCGACGTCGGCGCCGTCGTGCTCGGAGCGGGTACGTCCTGGGTCGCGTTGGCGGACGGGACGAACCACAGGGCACCCAGGAGGGTCCCCGCTGCGGTGGCGGTCAGCAACGATCGACGTGCGGCGGACACGAAATATCGATCCCCTTGTGACGCTTACGAATTGGCTGTGCGGTGCGATGCTAATGAAAGGCGCGGGTCGCGGGAAAGTCGCGCATGCCGTGGGCCGTACGCTCCCTCCCATGAGTACCCCTGAGACTTCACGATTTGTCCGGCTCCGTGTCGAAATCGTGCTGGAGATCGACGACGCCGACGCCGTCACGCGGGCCGCGCTGGACCGGATCAGCGACGACGCGGACATGCCGGCCGATGAAAGGACGCACGCCGAGGGCGCAGTGACGGAAGACACTGCGGAGGCCCTCGCCTATCTCGTCGACCCGTTCGACCTGGTCAGCGAGGTGCCCGGCGTCGAGCTCGCGCAGGCCTCCTGGAGCAGCGAGCCCGTTGACTATGATCCCGATTCGCCGGATTGGGGTGTCGACGAGGATGATGCCGACGAGGACGACGAGGAAGGCGCGCGCGGCTGACGCGGTCCGGGGGCATGACCCCGGTCGGCGACCGCCGTCCGGGGCTCCTCGTCCCGGTGACGCACTGCCGCTCCCGCACCACTCCCGTACACGGCTCGGGGCCGCGTTCTCGAACGCGGCGGACGTGGCGTGGACCACACTTCCGTGTGAAGTGGAACGGGGGGAACCAGTTGAGGCGTTGAGTTTGTTTATGGGCCTCCCGAGGCCCTTTTCGGGAATCGGCAACGATGGAGAAGCGTGTGATGACGAACAGTAGGCGGCGCAAGCGTCTGATGGCTGCGTCCGCACTGCTCGGCGGGGTGCTGGTGCTCTCTGCGTGCAGCGGGGGCGGGGACAAGGCCAGCGGCTCGGACGGTGGCGACTCCTCGTCGCAGGCCAAGGTCGACGAGGCGGCGGCCAAGAAGACGTCCGAGGCCCAGATCAAGATCACGCCCAAGGACGGCTCGAACAACGCCTCGATCAACAACGGCACCACCGTCACGGTCGCCAAGGGCTCGCTCACGTCCGTCACGATGAAGACCGCGTCCGGCACCGCCGTCGCCGGTCAGATATCGGCGGACAAGAAGAGCTGGAAGCCCCTGAACCGGCTCGAGCGCGCCACCACGTACAAGATCGCTGCCGAGGCCGCCGACTCCGAGGGCCGCACGGCCCACGAGAACGCGTCGTTCACCACGGTCTCCCCGGCCAACAGCTTCATCGGCAACTTCACGCCCGAGGACGGTTCCACCGTCGGTGTCGGCATGCCGGTCTCGATCAACTTCGACAAGGCGATCACCGACAAGGCCGCGGTGCAGAAGGGGATCACCGTCTCCTCCAGCAGCGGCCAGGAGGTCGTCGGGCACTGGTTCAGCGCCAACCGCCTGGACTTCCGTCCCGAGAAGTACTGGACCGGCGGCTCCACCGTCACCCTCAAGCTGGACCTCGACGGTGTCGAGGGCGCGAGCGGTGTCTACGGAGTGCAGCAGAAGACGGTCACCTTCAAGATCGGCCGCAACCAGGTCTCCATCGTCGACGCCAAGGCCAAGACGATGCAGGTCACCCAGGACGGCAAGGTCGTCAAGACCATCCCCATCTCCGCGGGCGCTCCCGAGAACAAGACGTACCAGGGCCAGATGGTGATCTCCGAGAAGTTCAAGGAGACCCGGATGGACGGCTCGACGGTCGGCTTCACGGACGACAAGGGCAAGGGCGAGTACGACATCAAGGACGTGCCGCACGCGATGCGCCTGTCGAACTCCGGCACCTTCATCCACGGCAACTACTGGGGTGCGAAGTCCATCTTCGGCTCCGTCAACACCAGCCACGGCTGCGTGGGTCTGTCCGACACGAAGGGCGCCAACGACCCGAACACGCCCGCCGCGTGGTTCTTCACCAACTCGCTGATCGGTGACGTGGTGGTCGTCAAGAACACCGGCGACAAGACCATCGCCCCGGACAACGGCCTCAACGGCTGGAACCTGGACTGGGCGGCCTGGAAGGCCGGTTCGGCAGTCTGAGACCGAGGCACGGCCTGACGGCCGGCCTAGGCACGAACGAACACCGATGCGGCGGTGGCCCCCACGGGCCGCCGCCGCATCGGCGTCTCCCAAGGCTTTCTGGGCCCGGCCACAGCCTTCTCATGGTTCTCTTATTTCGGCCTTATTCCTTCATCACGCGCCGTAACTAGCTTGCGGCGCATGTTCTTCACCTACCTGAGGCGCGAACTGCGCCGCCGCAGAAAGGCGGCCCTCGTCGTCGCCTCCGGGCTCGCCCTGGGCATCGCCCTGGTCATCGTGGTCAGCTCCGTGTCCTCGGGCATGGAGAAGGCCCAGGGCAAGGTTCTGCAGTCGCTGTACGGGCTCGGGACGGACATGACGGTCACCAAGGCCGCCGCCGCCCAGAACACCAGCGACCGCCCCCGCTTCAACTTCGACGCGAACGACAGCGATTCCGACAAGGAACAGAGCAGCGACCGCGTCATGGTCCAGGGCTTCCAGACCCTGGCCTCCTCGACCGTCTCCAAGGTCGACGCGCAGAAGGGCGTCGCGGACTCCGTCGGCGGTCTGAGCCTCCAGGTCATCCGCATCAACGGCCAGTTCACCCGCGGTCAGTTCAAGCAGGACCCGAGCAGCGGCGGCGGCCGGCAGGGCGGTCCCGGCGGCGGCCAGGGAGCCCCGCAGGGCCGCGTCGAGGGCGGCGGCGCCAACTTCGACGTCAACAACTACTCGGTCTACGGCACCGACGTCACCAAGCCGGCCCTCGGCCCGCTGACCTCGTCGAAGATCACCAGCGGTCGTACGTTCAAGACCTCCGAGACGAACGCGAAGGTCGTCGTCGCGGACAAGTCGTACGCCAAGGAGAAGAAGCTCAAGCTCGGTGGCACCGTCACCGTCAAGGGCGTCAAGTTCAAGATCATCGGCATCGCGACCCCCGACAGCGGCGACGCGGCGGCCAACCTCTACATCCCGCTGAAGCAGGCGCAGACGCTCAGCGACTCCAAGAACAAGGTCACGACGATCTACGTCAAGGCCTCGGACTCGCAGCAGATCGCCGGCGTCAAGAGCACCATCCAGAAGAACATCTCGGGCACGACGGTCACCACCTCCGCCGACCTCGCGGACACGGTCTCCGGCTCCCTGTCCACCGCCTCGAACCTCGCCTCGAACGTCGGCAAGTGGCTGTCGATCGCGGTGCTCGTGGCCGCGTTCCTGGTCGCCGGTCTGCTCACCTCCTCCGCCGTCTCCCGTCGCGTGCGCGAGTTCGGCACCCTCAAGGCGCTCGGCTGGAAGTCGGGCCGGGTGACCCGCCAGGTGGTCGGCGAGGCCATCGTCAACGGCCTGGTCGGCGGCGTCCTCGGCATCGCCCTCGGCCTCGCGGGCGCCTACGTCGTCACCGAGATCAGCCCCAGCCTCACGGCAGAGGTGGCGAGCGCGGGCCGTGGCGGTCCGGGCGGAGGCGGCGGCTTCGGCGGCGGTGGCTTCGGCGGCCCGGCCCGGCAGAGCGCCTCCAAGGCCCTCGACGTCGCGCTCACCGCGCCCGTCAGCGTCGACACCATCGTCATCGCGGTGGGCCTGGCCGTGGCCGGCGGCCTGATCGCCGGTGCCTTCGGCGGCTGGCGCGCCTCCCGGCTGCGCCCCGCCGACGCCCTGCGCCGCGTCGAATGAGCCCCGCCCCTCACGTACTTACGTATCCCAGGAGTAACACCATGTACGAACTCAGAGGCGTCACCAAGCGCTATGCGCGGGGCAAGGAAACGATCGACGCGCTCGCCGGGATCGACCTGACGATCGGCGACGGCGACCGGCTCGTCATCCAGGGCCCCACCGGCGGCGGCAAGTCCACCCTGCTCCAGATGCTCGGCGGGCTCGACCGTCCCACCGCGGGCAGCGTCGAACTCGACGGCGTCGACATGGCGAAGCTGTCCGAGGCGAAGCTCACCAAGGTGCGCAGCGAGAACATCGGCTTCGTCTTCCAGAGCTTCAACCTGATCCCCACGCTCACCGCCCAGGAGAACGTCGAGACCGCGCTCGTACCGCTGCGGGTCAAGGCGAAGGAACGGCGTGAGCGGGCCGCCGCGGCCCTGGAGTCCGTGGGGCTCGCCGAACGCCTCGGACACCTGCCCGCCGAACTGTCGGGCGGCCAGCAGCAGCGTGTGGCGATCGCCCGCGCCCTGGTCAAGCAGCCCAAGGTGCTGCTCGCCGACGAGCCCACCGGCAACCTCGACGAGGGCATGCGCGACGAGATCATGGACGTGCTCGACACCATGTGGAAGGAGCACGGGCTGACCTTCATCATGGTCACGCACGACTCCGCGATCGCGAAGAAGGCCCCCCGCCTCGCGACGATCCGCAAGGGGAAGATCACCGTCAAGGAGAACGCGGGGGCGTAGTACCCCTCTCCCGCGCTGAGCGCACGGCAGCGGGCCCGGGTGGCGGCACGGGAATGAGCCCGCAGCGAAAGGGCCACCGGAGAGCGAGCCTCCGGTGGCCCTTCCGTGTTTGTGTGGGGTCATGACCGTCTCGACAGTCGAATACATCCGGTACCGCATCCCCGAGGAACGGTCGGCCGAGTTCCTGGCCGCCTACACCCGCGCGGCCGTCCAGCTGGCCGCGGCCCCCCAGTGCGTCGACTACGAACTCGCACGCTGCGAGGAGGACTTCGAGCACTTCGTCCTGAGGATCACCTGGACCTCGACCGAGGACCACATCGAGGGCTTCCGCACCTCCGAGCTCTTCCCGGACTTCCTCGCCGAGATCCGCCCGTACATCCCGAACATCGAGGAGATGCGCCACTACAAGCCCACGTCGGTGCGTGGCCAGGGCGCCTCCGTCCCCACGCTCTACGCCTGGGCGGGCGGCGCCGAGGCCTTCGCCCGCCTCACCGAGGCGTTCTACGACAAGGTCCTCAAGGACGACCTCCTCGCGCCGCTGTTCGCGGACCTCGCGCCCGAACACGCCGCCCACGTCGCCCTCTGGCTCGGCGAGGTCTTCGGCGGACCGCCCGCGTACTCCGAGACCCAGGGCGGCCACGGCCACATGGTCGCCAAGCACCTCGGCAAGGGCATCACGGAGCCGCAGCGCCGCCGCTGGGTCAATCTGCTCCAGGACGCCGCCGACGACGCGGGACTGCCCACCGACGCCGAGTTCCGCTCCGCCTTCCTCGCCTACGCCGAGTGGGGCACGAGGCTGGCCGTGTACTTCTCCGGCCCGGACGCGGCACCGCCGGCGGAGCAGCCCGTACCGAAGTGGACGTGGGGAGCCGCGCCGCCGTACCGGCCCTGAACCCGGGAGGCGGACCGGGGGGAACGGATCACCGGGGCGACGGCGAGCCCGCGCGGGTGGCGTCCGTTCCCCACGACGCCAGCAGCCGCAATGCCTCGGCCGAGGCCGACCCCGGCTCCGCGTGATACGTGACCAGCGCCAGCTCGCTGTCGCCGGCCAGCCGGAACGACTCGAACTGCAGCGCCAGGTCGCCCACCAGCGGATGCCGCAGCAGCTTCACCCCGTGGTTCTTCTCCTTCACGTCGTGCGTCGCCCACAGCCGCCGGAAGTCCTCGCTCTTCACCGACAGCTCCCCGACCAGCGCGGCCAGCTGCGGATCGTCCGGATGACAGCCCGCGTCCATGCGCAGCAGACAGACGATGTCGATCGCCTTCTGCTCCCACTCCACGAACAGCTCCCGGTACTCGGGCTTCAGGAAGGCCATGCGCGCCCAGTTCCGCTCCTGGGGCGGCAGCTCCGACCAGTCCCCGAAGACCGCCGCGGCCATCCGGTTCCACACGAGCACGTCGGAGCGCCGCCCGCTGATGTACGCCGGGACGCCGTCGAACGCGTCGAGGAGCTGGCGCAGGGAGCCGCGCACCTGCTGCGGCCGGGCCGTCTGCCGCTTCTTGTGCTGCTTGGGCTTCGCGAGGTGCGTGAGGTGGTTGTGCTCGGCGTCCGTCAGCCGCAGCGCCCGCGCGATCGCGTCCAGCACCTCCGCCGACACATTGCGTCCATGGCCCTGTTCGAGGCGCGTGTAGTAGGCGACGGACACCCCGGCCAGCTGGGCCAGCTCCTCGCGGCGCAGTCCGGGCACCCGGCGGTGCCGTCCGAAGTCGGGCATCCCGACGTCCTCCGGCTTCAGCCGGGCACGGCGGCTGCGCAGGAACTCGCTCAGCTCGGCGCGCCGGTCGAGAGGGCGGGCCGCCTCACCGGCGGGCCCCGTGGAGGGCTGTTCATCCATACAGCCAGTATCGACGGTCGTACGACGAGGAGCCTGACCCCGCCAGTGGTAGGACCAGCGAACGTACGCAGAACCGTGGCCTGGGTGAACCCCACGGGACCGGGCAGGCTGGACGCCGTGCCCGGCACAAGAGAGCCGGGCACGGACCACCCCCCTTCCGAGGAGAACCCCGGCATGACCACTGTCGTTGCGTACGCCGCTCCCGCCGCCAAGGCTCCGCTGGAGCGCACCACCATCGAGCGGCGCGAGGTCAGGGAGCACGACGTCCTGATCGACATCAAGTTCGCCGGCATCTGCCACTCCGACATCCACCAGGCCCGCGAGGGCTGGGGGAAGGCCATCTTCCCGATGGTGCCGGGCCACGAGATCGCCGGCATCGTCGCCGAGGTCGGCTCCGGCGTCACCAAGTTCAAGGTCGGCGACCGCGTGGGCGTCGGCTGCCTGGTCGACTCCTGCCGCGAGTGCGACAACTGCGAGGCCGGCCTGGAGCAGTACTGCACCGGCGGCGGTGTCGGCACGTACAACGCCGTCGGCAAGGACGGAGAGCCCACCTACGGCGGCTACTCCCAGAAGATCGTCGTCGACGAGAACTACACCCTGCGCATCCCGGACGGCATCTCCCTCGACGTCGCCGCGCCGCTGCTCTGCGCCGGCATCACCACGTACTCCCCGCTCAAGCACTGGAACGCCGGCCCCGGCAAGAAGGTCGCCGTCCTCGGCATGGGCGGTCTCGGCCACATGGGCGTCAAGATCGCCCACGCCCTCGGCGCCGAGGTCACGGTCCTCTCCCAGTCGCTGCGCAAGAAGGACGACGGCCTGAAGCTCGGCGCCGACCACTACTACGCCACCAGCGACCCGGAGACCTTCAAGGAGCTGCGCGGCACGTTCGACCTGATCCTGTCCACCGTCTCCGCCCCGCTGGACCTGGACGCCTACCTCGCCCTGCTGCGCACGGACGGCGCGTTCGTGAACGTGGGCGCGCCCGAGGAGCCGGTCCGGCTCAACCTGTTCTCGGTGATCGGCGGCCGCAAGACCCTCGCGGGCTCCGGCATCGGCGGCATCCGGGAGACCCAGGAGATGCTGGACTTCTGCGCCGCGCACGGCTTCGGCGCCGAGATCGAGCTGATCGGGGCGTCCGAGATCAACGAGGCGTACGAGCGGGTGCTGGCGAGCGACGTCCGCTACCGCTTCGTGATCGACGCGGCCACGATCCGGTAGGCCGCCGACGCACGGCTCACAGGAGCGCCGCCGCGGGTCGTACGACCCGCGGCGGCGCTCCTTCTCGTCGGCGTCTCCTCGTCGGCGTCTTCCCGTCAGCGTCCGACCTCCGCCCCGGCGTAGACGTTGTCCGGGGTGACGATCCTGGTGACGGCGTTGGCGACCAGCGTGGACGGTTCCTGGCCCTGCACCGTGATGTCGGTGTTGATCATGATGACCAGGGTGGCCTTCTTCGAGGGCAGATGGACGGTGACGGTCTCGTACCCCGGCAGGGAGCCGTTGTGCCCGATCCAGCCGTTGGCGTCGAAGATCCCGAGGCCGTACGACAGCCCCGGGAAGCCGGTCGGCAGCGTCTTCAGGCGCTGCGCCTGGGTCCCGGGGCTGAGCAGGGTGCCGGTGGCGACGACCTCGGCCCAGTGCCGCAGGTCGCGCAGGTCCGAGATCATCGCCCCGGCAGCCCAGGCCCAGCTGGGGTTCCAGTCGGTGGCGTCCTCGACGGCACCGCCCAGGGTCTGGTCGGTGTAGCCGTGCGGGTGCGGCCGCGGGAACTCGGCCCCCTTCGGGAACAGCGTGTGCCGCAGCCCGGCGGGACGCAGGACCCGCCGGTGGATGAAGTCGCGCAGCCCCTGCCCGCCGGCCTTCTCGACGACCAGGCCCAGCAGGACGAGGTTGGTGTTGGAGTACTCGAACCGCGCGCCCGGCGCGAAGGTGTTCCGGTGCTTGAAGCCGTACGCGAGCAGTTCGCGCGGGGTGAAGGACCGCTGCGGATCGCTCAGCAGGTCGTGCTGGAAGTCCGCGTCGGAGGTGTACGGGAACAGGCCACTGCGCATCTCGGCGAGCTGGCGCAGGGTGATGTTCCGGCCGTCGGGGACCCCGGGGACGTAGCGCGAGATCGGGTCGTCGAGCCGGACCCGGTGCCGGTCCACGAGTTCGAGCAGCGCGGTGACGGTGAAGGTCTTGGTCTCGCTGCCGATCCGGACGTAGGAGCCGACGGACATCGGCTCGCGGGTGGCGGTGTCCGCGACACCGGTCGCGCGCACGTAGCTCCCCTTGCCGGGCATCCACAGTCCGACGACGACACCGGGAATGCCCGCCTGCCGCCGGACGTCCTCGACGGCCTTGTCCAGCCGGGCGCTCAGCCGGGGGTCCAGATCGCCGCGCGCGTCGCCGTACCCCGTGTCCCCGCCGCGTCCGGCCGCGGCCGTCGCGTGGACGCGGCCCGCGCCCTCCGCGGGAACCGCCCCGGCGGGGACCGCTGCCATCGGGGCCAGCACGGACGCCGCGAGCAGTGCCGCGGCGAACGGACGGCGGTGGGGGGTACGTCGCATGGGGCGCCTCTTCCAGATCAGCTCGGGTCCAGGTGCAGGCGCCCAGGTCAGGGGGACGCGGGGACACGAGGACGCGGGGACACGGGGGACATGGGGGACATGGGGACACGGGGAACAGACGGCAACACCACCATCCGCGCCCCCGGGGAGGGCTCCGGTCCGATCAGCGTTCCGGCAAGTCCACCCGATCGGAGTCCCGCGGCACGGAGGCAGGCGGTACGGTCCGCAACCATCGGGCGTGTTCGTGGGTCTGCGGTACGTCAGGAGCGACCAGGACCGGCGCGGGGTCCGGGACCGGAGCGGGACGAGTGGGATGAGCGGACGGACGAACCGCGGGGAACGGCTCCGGGAGAGGGTGCCGGCCGGGGGTCTGCTGCTCGTGGTCGCCGGTCTGTTCGCCGCGGGCGCCGTCGTCACCTGGCTCGCGGTGACGCACCTCGCCTACGCCTCGGGCCTGGCGGGCACCTCCGGTCACCTCGAGGTCGAGGCCTGCACGTGGAGCAGGAGCGGAGGGCACCGGTACCCGCACTGCCACGGCGTCTTCCGTTCCGACGACGGGACCGTGGTGGACCCCGGTGCCACGATCGACAGCCGCCTGTCCGTCGGCAGCACGGTCGGTCTGCGGCGGACGGCCTCCGGCGGCTACGAACGGACCGGCGCCGGCGCCCTGTTCGGATGGCTGGCGGTCTCCCTGCTCGGCCTGGCGGTACTGGTCCTGGGCGCCACGACCGCCGGCGTCCTGGCAGGCGCCCGCGGCAGCCCCCGCAAGCTGACGCTGCTGCTGGCCGGGCTGCTCGCCGCGATGCTGATCAGCGCGTTCGTCGGCGGAGTGGCGGGGATCGCCGGGGCGTACGGAGGAGGTCCATGAACATCCGAACGGGCAGGTCCCCGGCTGCGAGGAGCACTCCTGTGATGACCGTCGAGAAGTTTCTCGTCAATCCGGAGGTCCTGCGGTCTCTGTACGGCCGCATTCCCCCGTTGACGGAAATTCGGGTACGGTCGATCAACCTGAACTGGCGCGGACCCACGGTGACGCTACGCGTCGACTTGCCTTCTTATCCTGAGCCGGCGCCGCAGGAATGGACCGACGCGGGACTCGACACTGTGCAGTGTCAATTCCAGTTCCTGGCGGCGGAGGGGATCTCTCTCGCCGATTGGAATCCACCGGCTCTGGGCGGCCTGGAGATGGCTCCGTACGGAACCGGGCGGCGTATGCGGGTGACCTTCAAGGGGGAGGGTCTTTCACTGGAATTCGATTGCAGTGAATCCGTGCACGTCGGCCACGTGAGTGCGTTCAGAATCTCGGAGAACGGGCTCGACGACGGCAGGCACCTGTTCGTGAGCAAGATCGACGCTCGACGGCACGGTTCTCTTCCCGGCACCCAGGACAGGACGTTCTATGAGCGCTGATTGGTCACGGCTCCTCGCCTCCCCCGAATATCTGGGGAAACTGTACGGAAGCACACCGCCCTCGGTCGGCTCGTGCGATCCGTTCTCCGTGCACATCGACGAACGTGAGAACTCGGTGACCCTGGGGTTCGATACGCGGGTCATGCCGGTGCACGCCCCTGACGAATGGCGGGAGAAGAGATTCAACGCCTTCGAGTTCCACCTGGTCTTCGAAGGAGTGGGCGGACTCCGGGTCACCGGCTGGGACGCCGCTGCCGCGGGGAGGATCGGCATGACCGTCCGGGAGGAGAACTTCGAGGTGACCCTCGGGTCGCCCGAGTCGGGAATCGCGTTCCACGCCTCCACGGCCCGGTTGGCCAGGACCCACGCGTATCTCGCCTCGGGCGGCTGAGGGGCGAGCGGGGTGACGTCGTGGATGGAGACCGTCCACTCGTCGGCGTGGCGTCGCGCGGCCTCGCCGTTCACGGACCTTTCCAGCAGTTTCAAGAGCTCGACCGGACTGATTGGGCAGAGCCCCTCACCAGCCGAGTTGGTCGTCTCCCAGCACGGTGCTGCCGAGGTGTGCGGCGAGTTTCTCCGCCCGTGGAAGATCGCCCCATTTGCCGACGTGAACGAAGACGGTGTGGTGGTCGGCCGGCTGAGACAAGCTGACATCGTCGCCGTTGAAAACAACCTCCACGCCGTCGTACCCGGCGACGCCGGGCCGCTCCGCCTCGGCGTCGTCCGGCCATCTGCCGCCCCAGCCGATCGATGCCATTCCCTTCCCGACGGCTCGCACGAACCGCTCCTCCACGATGCCTGGTTGAACGTAGTGCAGGACCTCCAGAGGCAGTTCCGGCTCCAGCTCGGAGTCCTCCGCGGTGGTGATCGTCAAGTCGAAGTCCGCGTAGTCGTGTGTCACGGGGTCCATCGGGGATCGACGTAGTCGAACCTGGCGTCGGGAAGCACTGCCGCCATCCGCCGCGTGTCCTCGACAGTCAACACCTCGGCCATCAGGATCACCTCGTCGTCGCACTCCTCCAGCAGAGCTTTCAGGCGCAGTGCCTGCGTCCATGCCTCGACGGCGTCACTGGTGCGGAAGACGGGATACGCCCGCGAGTCACCCATGCGCCCACTCTCACACGAGGCAAAAAAGCGCTGCAATCGGGTTCTGCCGGGGCGCCCTGTCGGCTTCGGCAGCCTGAGGGTCCACATCCTCGGCTCTCTGACGTCCGCAGCCTTGCGGTCACATCGGTGCCTCGGGTGCGGCATTGCCGAGATGTCGCTTCACGTGCCGGACGCCACTTGGTCCGTACGGGAAACTGCCTGCCGCCTGCGGCCGGCGTGCTCCGTCGGATCGGGCAACGGGTCGAAAATCAGTGGTCACCCGAGCTGACCGGGCCCACGCTGTACGCCATGGAAGAACCGCAACGTCAGATCCGCGCAGCCCACACGGACTCCACGATCACCGTCTACCAGGCGTACCGCCCGGAGATCGGCGGACCCGCCGCCCGCAAGGGCCGTTTCCCCGCCGCGTGGAAGCCCGACCGTATGACGTGGATCAAGCCCAGCTTCATGTGGATGATGTACCGCTCCGGCTGGGGCCTGAAGGAGGGTCAGGAGACCGTCCTCGCCGTCGAGATCACCCGCGACGGCTTCGACTGGGCGCTGCGCAACGCGTGCCTGTCGCATTACGTGCGTGGCCTGCACCCCGATCGGGTCACCTGGCAGCGTGACCTCAAGCGCGCACCGGCCCGTGTGCAGTGGGATCCCGAACGTGATCTGCACCTGCGCCCCCTGCCGTACCGCTCGCTGCAACTCGGCCTCTCGGGTGAGGCCTCGGCGCGCTACGCGGACGAGTGGATCGTTTCCATCAACGACGTGACCCCGCTCGCCCACGAGATCCACGCACTCGTCAGGGACGGCGAACTGGACTCGGCCACCCGACTGCTCCCCCAGGAGCAGGTATATCCCGCCGGTGAAGAACTGCTGGCCCACCTGTGTGCCTGACCGGCGATCCGGGCGCAACCGTCGGCACCACCCACGGGTCACATGGCGGCAAAGGTCCGTGAACGCTGCTCGACGACTCACGTCGAGCCTGGCTCACAGACCTCTTGAGACTGTTGGCCTGCGGCAGCCAGGGCACCGGAAGCCGATGTCCGGTCTCGTCCTGGGCAGCTCTTGGAAGATGAGAGGGCCGGTGGGGTCGCTACAAAGCGTCGAACGGGGGAACGATACGGACGATGATGATGAGTGGCTCGCGCGGGGCCACGAGGAAGTAGAACCATCCGCCGGCAGCGTCCATGCGACGCAGACCACCCGGTCTCGGGCCGTTGCCGAGATCACTGACGTCGATTCCCGTACCGGCGAGCTCGACGAGTTGGGCGGCCAGGCGTTCGACTTCCGCCACGACGTGGGCTGGGAGGCCGCCTGCCACGTGGTCGTGATCAGGGTCGTACTCCCAGTGCCAGTCCGCGCTCACCGGGTCGAGAGACCGACGGCCGTGTGAGCTTCGTCGAGAAGTCGTCCGATCGCGGCGGCGGCCTGTCGTGCCTGCGTGGCGTCGCCCGCTTCGGCGGTGTTCTCCCAGCGGAGGAAATCCGCTGCCAGGCCGGGCTGGCGTTGGATGTGGACGTAGACGGCCCACTGGGTGATGAACCGCCGGAGAGGGGCGAGATCGGAGCCCTGCCGGGACTGGTCGGCCGCCTGGTCCAGCTCGCGCGTGAAGGCGGGGAGCGAGGCAGGTGCGATCTGACTGATGGCCTGCCGTAGTGCGGCGACCGTTGCAGGCGGCTGAGGAATGAGCGGTTGCTCAGCGGCTGGGGTGGTCATGGATGCTCCCATGGGCGCGATTCTGTCCCACGCCTCAGCCTAGCGGGCAGGAGCACTTTCGCTCCGCTCGAACGGGTGAGGGAGAAGCGATTCAGCTGTCGCCCGGACCGGCCCGGGGGCGGGAGGCCGGGTGGGCCCGTTGCTCGTTCCCGCAGGTGGGCGATGAGCTCGTCCTGGCCCGAACAGGGGTCTTCCTGGGGGAGCAGTCGGGTGGTCGAGCCCAAGTCACCGCCTCTGACGAGGGCGTGGATCTCATGGGTGAGTGGGTGACGTCCTCGATCGCGACGATCCATTCGTCCGCGTAACGTCGCGCGGCTTCACCCGAGAGGCCGAGTTGCAGGGACCGGTACGGCAGGGGCTGCAGCCGCAGGTCCCGCTCGGGGTCCCACCGCACCCGTGTGGGCGCTCGCTTCAGTTCCCGCTGCCAGGTTGCCTGGTTCTCGTGCACCCCTCGTACGTAGTGCGACAGGCACGCGTTGCGCAGTGCCCACTCGACCCCGTCGCGGCTGGTCTCGACGGCCAGGACGGTCTCCTGGCCCTCCTTCGTGCCCCAGCCGCAGCGGTACATCATCCACAGGAACGAGGGCTTGATCCGTGTCATCCGGTCCCGCTCCCACGTGACGGGGAAGCGGCCCTCGCGGGCGGCGGGGCCGCCGATCTGCGGGCGGTACGCCTGGTGGACGGTGACCGTGGATTCCGTGTGGAGCGCGCGGATCCGGCGTCGCGGTTGTTCCATGAGGTACGGGACGGGGTCCCCCGGCGTGTTTCTCCGAAGGGTTTTCGCGTGCCCGCGCCCCGACGGCCGGCTGCCGGCGCCGGGTGCCCGGCGGATGCCGGGCCGGCGTCGGCTCCCCGTCGGTGTCAGTGCGACAGCGTCGCCGGGCTGCCGCCGTTCGCCTCGTATCCGGCCACCGCCAGGGCGCGGTATATCGCGTAGTCCGCGGCCGGGTCCTGGCTCAGGGTCCAGGGCAGGGCACCGACGTGGCCGTCCACGTGCACCAGCTGGTTCATCGCCTCGGACCAGCGCTCGCCGCGGACCAGGAAGCAGATCAGCAGGTGGCGGACGTGGGCGAGCATCGGGTCGTCGGGGCGGGCCGCGTGGACCGCGTACAGCGCGCCGTGGACCGCCTTGGTCACGACCTCGCTCTGGTAGAAGCTCTGGACCAGGTTCACCTCGGGAAGGTGCTCGAAGACCGCGAAGAGCGGCATCGCCGCGAGGAGGGAGCCCTGCGGCGCGCGGGCCGCGGCCGACTCCGCGAAGGCGTACGCCGTCTCCCGCGAGCCGTGCCACTTCTCGCACCAGTAGTGCAGGGCCGCCAGATGCGCGCCCATGTGGGAGGGCGCGCGGTCCAGGATCTTCAGCCAGAGCTTCTCGAACTCCGTCTGGGAGTAGCCGAGTCCACGGGCCACCGACAGCTCGATGATGTACGGGATCGGGTCACCGGGGGACAGCAGCGCCGCGTCGCCGCACGCGGACCGCGCCTCCTCCATGATGATCCGGAAGTCGTCGGTCCCCGGCGTCGACGTCCGCCAGGCCTGCTGCACCAGGAACTCGGCGTGCACCGCGGCGCCGCCCGCGTCCTTGGGGGCCTCGGCGCGCCACACCCGCAGCCACTGCCCGCCCGGCGTCTCGCTGACCCCGCCGGGGCGCTGCTGGAGCTCCAGCGACGCGGCACCCGCGAAGGCCTGCACCCGCTGCCAGCGGGTCTCGCCCTCGGTCTCGGTGCCGGCGAGCAGCTGCGAGGCCGCGCGGTAGTCCTGGGTCCGCTGCACCACGTCCAGGACGTCCAGCAGGTCCGCGTCCGGGCCGGGCATGCGGATGTCCAGCTCCTCCTGGCGCAGGAAGCCGTAGTCCGCCGGGTCCGCCGCGTCGGGGTCGCCGGGCGTGACCAGCTGAATACCGGAGCTCCTGCGCCGGAACACCGGCAGCAGGACCATGCTGAACATGGCCAGCGCCATCAGGACCCAGAGAATCACCATGGCTCAAGCGAACCAGACGGGTCCGACAATTGGCCAACCCGGTCCCCTCATGCCTGTCACGTTCTCGTGAAGCCGTTCTCCGCCGCCAGGGCGTACGCCGTCATGAACCCCGGCGGAGCACTACGCTCGGGACTCATGAGCGACAGGCACATCAGTCAGCATTTCGAGACGATCGCGATCCACGCGGGCAACACCGCCGACCCCCTCACCGGAGCGGTCGTCCCGCCGATCTACCAGGTCTCGACCTACAAGCAGGACGGCGTCGGCGGTCTGCGCGGCGGCTACGAGTACAGCCGCAGCGCCAACCCCACCAGGACCGCCCTGGAGGAGAACCTCGCGGCTCTGGAGGGCGGTCGCCGCGGCCTCGCGTTCGCGTCGGGACTGGCGGCCGAGGACTGCCTGTTGCGTACGCTGCTCAGCCCCGGTGACCACGTGGTGATCCCCAACGACGCGTACGGCGGCACCTTCCGGCTGTTCGCCAAGGTCGTCTCCCGCTGGGGCGTGGAGTGGTCGGTGGCCGACACCAGCGACCCCGAGTCGGTACGGGCCGCGCTGACCCCGAAGACCAAGGTGATCTGGGTCGAGACGCCCTCCAACCCCCTCCTCGGCATCACGGACATCGCCGTGGTCGCGCAGATCGCGCGTGAGGCGGGCGCCCGGCTCGTCGTCGACAACACCTTCGCGACCCCCTACCTCCAGCAGCCGCTCGCGCTCGGCGCGGACGTCGTCGTGCACTCCCTGACCAAGTACATGGGCGGTCACTCGGACGTCGTGGGCGGTGCCCTGATCACCGGCGACCAGGAACTCGGCGAGGAGCTGGCGTACCACCAGAACGCGATGGGCGCGGTCGCCGGGCCCTTCGACTCCTGGCTGGTGCTGCGCGGCACCAAGACGCTCTCCGTGCGCATGGACCGGCACAGCGAGAACGCGGGCCGGATCGCCGAGATGCTCACCCGGCACGCGCGCGTGACGAGCGTCCTGTACCCGGGCCTCCCGGAGCACCCCGGTCACGAGATCGCCGCCAAGCAGATGAAGGCGTTCGGCGGCATGGTCTCCTTCCGGGTCGAGGGCGGCGAGGAGGCGGCCGTCGAGGTCTGCAACCGCGCCAAGGTGTTCACGCTCGGGGAGTCGCTGGGCGGGGTGGAGTCCCTGATCGAGCACCCGGGACGCATGACGCACGCCTCGGCCGCCGGTTCGGCGCTGGAGGTCCCCGCCGACCTCGTCCGCATCTCCGTGGGCATCGAGAACATCGAGGACCTGCTCCAGGACCTGCAGCAGGCCCTGGGCTGACCGGGAGGCGCCCCGCGGCTCCGCGCCCTCGCCGTCCGCGGCTTCTCGCCGTCCGGGGTCCCGCGCCCTCGGTGTCCGCGGCTTCTCGCCGTCCGGGGTCCCGCGCCTTCGCCCTCCGCGGTCCGACGCCCTCGCCCTCCGCGGGCCGGCTCGCGGACGCGGACGGCGAGGGCCGGTCACCAGCCCGTCAGCGGTGGGGTCGTCTCCGACGGCGGCTCCACCCACGGACGGACCGTCGCCGCCCAGACGGTGAAGACGACGGCCGCGGTGAGCAGCACCAGCCACAGCAGCCGCCGGGCCGCCTTCCTGCGGCGCAGCATGCGCCCTCCGCGGCGTACGGCCGCGCCGTACAGGTCGGGCGGCACCGGGGGCGGGGGTTCCCGCTCCAGGATCCGCCGTACGGCCGCCTCGCGCTCCGACAGGTTCATGATGGTGCCACCTCCACCCTGGCCGGCACCGGGCCGCGGGGCGGGTGCAGCAGCGTCGCCATGGCGCGGGCGCAGATCGCCCGTACCCGTTCCGCGGGGAGGCCGAGCAGGGCGGCCGCCTGCTCCTCGGCGACCCCCTCGTACAGCCTGAGGACGAGGATCAGCCGTTCCTGGGGCGTGAGCCGGGCCAGGCCGTGGTCCGGACAGGCGCGCCGGCGCCCGAAGCCCCCGTACTGGTACCAGGCGGCGCGCTGGAAGCGCACGGCCAGTTGCCGGCGGGTGCTGTCGTAGGGGTCCTCGCCGTGCAGCCGGTCCCAGGAGGCGTACGTATGGGCGAGGGCCAGCGTCAGCAGCCGCCGCGCGCGCGGGTTGGCGTCCCGGGGCTCCGCGGTGAGCAGCGTGGCGGTGTGCAGCAGCCGGCCCGCCGCGCCCGCCACGAACGACTCGAAGTCCCGGGCCCGGCGGACGCCTTGGGAGGCACGCCGTTCTCGCACCGTGCCTCCCGCCTGAGGGTGACCATGAGGAGGGGCCCGCGGCCGCGTACGACCCGTCACACCGTGTGCGACGGGGGCCCGGTCTCATATGAGGCCAGACGACGCCTTCCGGTCAAGGGTCCGGCGCGCACGTGCGTGAACACGTGCGTGAACACGTGCGTGAAGGGGCGCCGGTGCTCCGGGGGCACCGGGTGCGGCGCGCCGGACCCCGCGCGGCTCAGGAGGCCGGCTCGGACTCCGGCGCCGGCATGCCCTGGGTCGCCTGGCGGGCGGAGAGCGCGCCGTTGAAGCGGGTGAGGAGCGCGCAGAACACCTCGCGCTCCTCGGGTGCCCAATCGTGTGTCAGCTCGGCCATCAACTGACGCCGGGAGACGCGCACTTCGTCGAGCCGGGACTGGCCGCGCGGGGACAGCTGGAGCACCACGGCACGTCCGTCCTCGGGGTGCGAGGTGCGCTTGACGAGTCCGGTGTCGACCAGCGGGGCGACCTGCCGGGTGACGGTCGAGGAGTCGATGCCCATGCTCGCCGCGAGCGCCTTGACGCCCATCGGGCCTTCCTTGTCCAGGCGGTTGAGCAGCAGGTAGGCGGCCCGGTCCATGGAGTTGCGCACCTGCCCCACCCCGCCGAGCCGGGTCTGTTCCGCACGGCGCGCGAAGACCGCGACCTCGTGCTGAAGGGCTTCGAGAAGACCGGTGTCACCGACGGTCGTCATGTCCATCGACATCTCTGGTGTAGTGGGCATGGCCGGGGGCTCAATTCATGCGTGGGGAGCTGGGTTGGGGGACAGGTTACGCGGCCGGGGCGCGGGCCGTACCGGCGCTGCGCAAACCGGGTCTCGGAGGGTGGTCACCACGGAAGCGCGCCCGCGTGAACTGCGAGACTGGCGGTCATGAGCTACAGCACGGCTGACTCCTTTCCCAGTGTGACCCTCGACGACGTGCGCGGCGCGCAGAAGATGCTCTCGGGTGTGGCACGGGTGACCGCGATGGAGGGCAGCAGGTACCTGTCCCGGCTGGTGGGCGCGCCGGTGCAGTTCAAGTGCGAGAACCTCCAGCGGACGGGATCGTTCAAGCTGCGCGGCGCGTACGTGCGGATCGCGGGCCTGCTCCCGGAGGAGCGCGCCGCGGGTGTCGTCGCGGCGAGCGCGGGCAACCACGCGCAGGGCGTCGCGCTCGCGTCCTCGCTGCTCGGTGTGCGGTCCACCGTGTTCATGCCGAACGGCGCCCCGCTGCCGAAGGTCGCGGCCACCCGCGAGTACGGCGCCGAGGTGAGGCTGCACGGGCAGGTGGTCGACGAGACCCTGGCCGCGGCGCAGGAGTACGCGCGGCGCACGGGCGCCGTGTTCATCCACCCCTTCGACCATCCCGACATCATCGCGGGCCAGGGCACGGTGGGCCTGGAGATCCTGGAGCAGTGCCCGGAGGCGCGCACGATCGTCCTGGGGATCGGCGGCGGCGGGCTCGCGGCGGGCGTGGCCCTCGCGGTGAAGTCGCTGCGCCCGGACATCCGGATCGTCGGGGTGCAGGCGGAGGGCGCGGCGGCCTACCCGCCCTCGCTCGCGGCCGGGCGGCCGCTGTCGATCGACAACCCGGTCACGATGGCCGACGGCATCAAGGTCGGCCGTCCCGGCGACGTGCCGTTCCGCCTGGTCGAGGAGCTGGTCGACGAGGTCCGTACGGTCTCCGAGAACGATCTGTCCAGCGCGCTGCTGCTGTGCCTGGAGCGCGCCAAGCTGGTCGTCGAACCGGCCGGCGCCAGCTCCGTCGCGGCGCTGCTGCGCGATCCCGGCTCCTTCGAGGGCCCGGTGGTGGCGCTGCTGTCGGGCGGGAACGTGGATCCGCTGCTGATGCAGCGCATCCTGCGGCACGGCATGGCGGCGGGCGGCCGCTATCTGGCGGTCACGCTGCGGCTCACCGACCGGCCCGGCGCCCTCGCCACGCTCCTCGGGGTGCTGTCGGTGGCGGACGCCAACGTCCTCGACGTGAGCCACGTGCGGACCGATCCGCGGCTCGGGCTCACCGAGGTGGAGGTCGAGCTGCACCTGGAGACGAAGGGGCACGAGCACTGCGCCGAGGTGAACCTGGCGCTGCGCGAGGCGGGGTACACGGTCATCGACTGAGGCCGCGGCCGCCCGGGGAGTCCGGCCGCCGTCCTCGGAAAAATCCATTGAGCGACGCGATACATCGCGTTACGGTGGGCGTTCGGATCGGCGCCGACGGGCCGGAGCGATGACTTTCTCGTCGTACACCAGTCTCCAGTACGCGCATCCGAAATCGCGCGCACATCCGAAAATCCCCAACGACGTGGAGAACACTCATGCCGGGCGCCATATACGCCGAAGGCCTGGTGAAGACCTTCGGTGACGTAAGGGCTCTGGACGGCGTCGACCTCGATGTCCCGGAAGGAACCGTGCTCGGCCTGCTCGGGCCGAACGGCGCGGGCAAGACGACCGCGGTCCGCTGTCTGACCACCCTGCTGCGCCCCGACAGCGGCAGGGCCGTCGTCGCGGGTGTCGACGTGCTCAAGGACCCCGACGCGGTACGGCGCAGGGTCGGCCTCTCCGGGCAGTTCGCGGCGGTCGACGAGTACCTGACCGGCCGCGAGAACCTCCAGATGGTCGGACAGCTCTACCAGATGCGGGCGAAGGCCGCGAAGGTCCGCGCGGACGAACTGCTGGAGCAGTTCAACCTCGCCGACGCCGCCGACCGCACCGCGAAGACGTACTCGGGCGGCATGCGCCGCCGCCTCGACCTCGCGGCGGCCCTGGTGGTGTCGCCCCCGGTGATGTTCATGGACGAACCCACCACCGGCCTCGACCCGCGCAACCGCCAGCAGCTGTGGGACGTCATCAAGCGGCTCGTCTCCGGCGGTACGACGCTGCTGCTGACCACCCAGTACCTCGAAGAGGCCGACCACCTCGCGCACGACATCTGCGTGGTCGACCACGGCCGCGTCATCGCCCGCGGCACCGCCGACCAGCTCAAGGCGCAGACCGGCGGCGAGCGCGTCGAGGTCGTCGTGCACGAGCGCGAGCACATCGCGACCGCCTCCGAGGTGCTGCGCGGCTTCGGCAAGGGCGAGGCGACGGTCGAGGAGCACACCCGCAAGCTCACCGTGCCCGTCACCGGCGGCGCGAAGCTCCTCGCGGAGGTGATCCGCGAGCTGGACGGCCGTGGCATCGAGATCGACGACATCGGCCTGCGCCGTCCCACCCTCGACGACGTCTTCCTCTCGCTCACCGGTCACGTGGCCGAGGAGAAGGCCGAGGGGGACGGCGGGCCGGCGGACGCCCGGACGGGCAGGAACAGGAAGGAGACCGCCAAGTGAGCGCCGTCGGCGACGCCGTGCGGATCACGGCACCCTCGAACCCGGTCTACCAGTCGATCCGGGACTCCCTGGTCATCGCACGCAGGAACCTGATCCGCATGAGCCGGATCCCCGAGATGGTCATTTTCGGGCTGATCCAGCCGATCATGTTCGTGGTTCTGTTCACGTACGTCTTCGGCGGATCCATGAAGATCGGCGGCAGCACCAGCGCCACCGCCTACACCAACTTCCTGATGGCCGGCATCTTCGCCCAGACGGTCACCTTCGCCACCGCGGGGGCCGGCGCGGGCATCGCCGACGACATGCACAAGGGCCTCATCGACCGCTTCCGGTCGCTGCCCATGGCGCGGGGCGCGGTGCTCACCGGCCGCACCCTGGCCGACCTCGTGCAGACCGCGCTGACCCTGCTGGTCCTCGCGCTGGTGGCCCTGATGGTCGGCTGGCGGGTCGGCTCGTACGGCAGCACCAACGCGTTCCGCGTCCTCGGGGCCTTCGGGCTGCTGCTCCTGCTCGGGTACGCGTTCACCTGGATCGGCGCGCTCATCGGCCTGTCCGTGCGGACGCCCGAGGCGGCCACCTCCGGCGGGCTGATCTGGCTCTTCCCGGTCACGTTCATCTCGAACGCGTTCGTGGACACCAGCAACATGACCCCCTGGCTGCGCCACGTCGCGGACTGGAACCCGTTCAGCGCCACCGTGCAGGCGTGCCGGGTGCTGTTCGCCAACCCGGGGCAGTCGACGTCCGACGCCTGGCCCATGCAGCACCCCGTCTGGGCCTCGGTGATCTACTCGGTCCTGATCGTGGTGATCTTCCGGACGCTCGCCGTCCGAAAGTACCGCTCGGCGACGGCGTGACCCGCCGTCCGGCGACCGCGTGACGCGTCGCCCGGCGACGGCGTGACGCGGCCGCGCGGATCGACGCGGACATGACGATGCCCCCGGCGTGCTGCCGGGGGCATCGTCGTCGCCTGTCCGGGACTCAGCCCCGGTGCGGTTCGGCCTTGAGGATCTTCACCGAGGCGAGCTTGCCGTTCGGCAGCTCGTACTGGGCGTCCTCGCCGACCTTCTTGCCGTTCACTCCGGCGCCCAGGGGGGACTGCGGAGAGTACGTCTCGATGTCGGAGCTCGCGTATTCGCGGGAACCGAGCAGGAACTCCAGGGTGTCGTCCTCGTCGCCGTCGAAGGCGATGGTCACGACCATGCCCGGTGCGACCACACCGTCCGCCGCGGGAGCCTCGCCGACCTTGGCGTTCTCCAGGAGCTGGGTCAGCTGGCGCACACGGAGCTCCTGCTTGCCCTGCTCTTCCTTGGCCGCGTGGTACCCGCCGTTCTCGCGCAGGTCGCCCTCCTCGCGCGCGGCCGCGATCTTGGCGGCGATCTCCGTGCGCGCAGGACCAGACAGGTACTCCAGCTCGGCCCTGAGCTGGTTGTACGCCTCCTGGGTCAGCCAGGTGACGTTCTCGCTGGTCTGGGTCACAGGTGCTCCTCGTAGGTACTGGGAATACAAAGCATCGCCCTACCCTGAAGCATGTTCTCTCACGGGTGGGCGAAACCACGAGCCTAACAATTCAGCGGCTCGGAGGGGAGGACATAAGGCATCAGAATTTCATCGACGCAGGTCAGACGCCGGTCGCCCGGAGTGATGGGACCTGTGCCGATGCCGTCCGGCCCGAGTCGGCGGTGCCGCTCAGCCCGAATGGCAGCCGAGGAGTTCCGCCGTGGAACCCCGGGCCGTCGTACGCAGGGTAACCACCTTGTCGAGGCGGGACGAGTGCTGGTCGAAGCGGAAGTCCGCGCGGCCCACCTCGGCGCCGTCCGCGCTCTGCGACCGCAGCGTGCAGTAACCCTTCGTACCCGCGTTCTTGTGCACCTCCAGGTGCACCTCGACCGCGCTGTCCGAGACGGCGTCGAAGGTGATCACCTGTGCGCTGATCTCGGCTCCGGCGACGTAGTCGTAGCCGAACCAGCCGACCAGGCCGATCAGGGCGACGCCCAGGACACCGCCGACGATCTTGAGCTTCCGGTCGGCACGCTCGTCGGCGGAGCGGCCGTACCGGCCCTCGGGCAGCTGCGCGCTCGCCGTGCTCATGATCGTCCTCTCGGCCGGTATCCGCGGGACGGACCCCGGAATTATTCGCCCCCCGATTCCGTCACTATAGAAGCCGCCCAGAGCGCGGAATCACGCCGGGCGCCGACAGCCGACCCGCTCAGGCGACAGCCGACCGACCGAGGATTGAGTCTTGACTGACCAGCTGCGACTGATGGCCGTGCACGCCCACCCCGACGACGAGTCGAGCAAGGGTGCGGCGACCATGGCGAAGTACGTGTCCGAGGGGGTGGACGTGCTGGTCGTGACCTGCACGGGCGGGGAGCGCGGCTCCATCCTCAACCCCAAGCTCCAGGGCGACAAGTACATCGAGGAGAACATCCACGAGGTACGCAAGAAGGAGATGGACGAGGCCCGCGAGATCCTCGGCGTCAAGCAGGAGTGGCTCGGCTTCGTCGACTCGGGCCTGCCCGAGGGCGACCCGCTGCCGCCGCTGCCCGAGGGCTGCTTCGCCCTGGAGGACATCGACAAGGCGGCCGGCGAGCTGGTCAAGCAGATCCGCTCGTTCCGCCCGCAGGTGATCACCACGTACGACGAGAACGGTGGCTACCCGCACCCCGACCACATCATGACCCACAAGATCACGATGGTGGCGTTCGAGGGCGCGACGGACACCGAGAAGTACCCCGAGTCCGAGTTCGGTCCGGCGTTCCAGCCGCAGAAGCTCTACTACAACCAGGGCTTCAACCGCCCGCGCACCGAGGCGCTGCACAACGCGCTTCTCGAACGCGGGATGGAGTCGCCGTACGGGGACTGGCTGAAGCGCTGGAGCGAGTTCGAGCGCGCCGAGCGCACGCTGACCACGCACGTCCCGTGCGCGGACTTCTTCGAGATCCGTGACAAGGCGCTGATCGCGCACGCCACGCAGATCGACCCGGACGGCGGCTGGTTCAAGGTCCCCATGGAGATCCAGCGGGAGGTCTGGCCGACCGAGGAGTACGAGCTCGCCAAGTCCCTCGTGGACACATCCCTCCCCGAGGACGACCTCTTTGCGGGCATCCGCGACAATGCCTGACATGAGCGCAAGCCTGGCACTGACGCACCTCGTCCCCCTCGCCAAGGAGGTCGACGAGAACAAGGTCACCCCCGGCGTCCTCGGCTTCATCGTCTTCGCGGTGATGGCCCTGGCCGTCTGGGGTCTGATGAAGTCCATGAACCGTCACATGGGCAAGGTCTCCTTCGAGCAGGACCCCGAGGGCGGGCCGGAGGGCCCGGGCGGCACGGACCGTTCCGCCTCCGGCGGCCGGCCCAGCCCGGCGAAGGGCTGAGCGGACACCGCACCCCGGCCGAGCGGACACCGCACCCCGCGGGATCCGTGACCCCCGCGGGGCCCGGTCCCCGCCGGGGTCCGGTTCCTCCTCACGTCGTCACCGGTACGCCCATCACGTCGCGGGCGTGCCGGCCCGGCACCATGCCCAGACGCCAGGCCTGCCAGCCCGCGTCCAGGTCCACTCCCCGCTCCAGCAGCAGCTGGTACGCCTCGATGAAGTCGTCCAGCCGCCCGTCGCGGGTGGCGTGGCCCGCGCGCGCGAGCTGCGACAGTTCCTCCAGGGCCACCGCGGCTCCCACCTCGTGGCCGCCCGGTGCCGCGTAGGGGAGCAGGGTGCAGCGCAGGAAGCGGGCCCAGTCCTCCCCGCGGCGGTCGCCGTACGAGGCGAACAGGCCGACGGCCTCGTCGCACAGGGACAGCGCCTGCTGGGTGCGGGCGTTCCCGGCGTCGACGACGGCGAGCTCCAGGCAGGTCCACGCCTCGCCGTGAGCCACCCCGATGCGCTGGAAGTCCGCGCGGGCGTCGACGAAGAGCTGGCGGGCGAAGCCCGAGTTCCGCAGGGAGCCCGTCTGCGCGGCGCGCTGGTCGCGGGTCACGCGGGCCGAGTGGTGGCGGGCGCAGGCCAGCCCGTAGACGTCCCGCATGCGGGAGAACATCGTCCGGGAGCGTTCCAGCTCACGGACCGCCCGGTCCAGGTCGCCGGTCTCCTCCAGGGCCTGGCCCAGGTAGTAGACCGTCCAGGCCTCGCCGCGCGCGTCCTCGTTCTCGCGGTGCCGGGAGGCCGCTTGGCGCAGCCCGTCGACCGCGGCGGACGGGTCGCCCTCGACGAGCCGGGCGCGGGCCAGCTGGGTGAGCGCCCAGGCCTCGCCGCGGGCGTCGCGCGTACGGCCGTACAGGTCGAGCGCCTCACGCAGCTCCCGCTCGGCGCGCGGCACGTCGCCCATCCGCAGACCCAGCTGGCCGAGCTGGAAGTGGGCCCAGGCCTCGCCGTGCACCGAGCCGCTCTCGCGGTGCAGGACCAGGGCCTCGGTGAGCAGGCCGAGGGCCTGGCCGAGCCGGGACCTGTCACGCTCCACCGCCGCGAGCGCGTGCATCGTCCAGGCGCGGTCGGCCGCCAGCTCGGGCGAGGCCTGCAGGTCCATGGCTTCCTGGAGCTTGGCCGCCGCCTCGACGAGACCGCCCTGGTGGTGCAGCGTGATGCCGAGGGAGCACAGGGCCCTCGCGGCCCCCGCGTCGTGATGGGCCTCGAAGTACAGGTCCACCACCGCGGCCAGGGTCGTCCGCGCCTTGTCCAGCTCGCCGAGCTGGCGGGCCGCGATACCGGTGCGCCACTGCACCGAGCGGACCAGGAGCCCCTGGTCGACGGCCTGCGTCAGTTCACTGATCTCGCCCAGCCGGTACAGGTCGCCGCGCAGCAGGCAGTAGTCGCACAGGGCGCCCAGGAGGTGGAGCACCGCCGCCTGGTCCACCCCCTCCGCGTGTCGGAGGGCGGCCGTGATGAAGCTCGACTCGTCGTCCAGCCAGCGCAGCGCGGCGTCCAGGGAGGTGAAGCCGTGCGGTCCGAACTGGTCGGCGCGCGTCGACGTCTTGCCGTCCACCAGGCGGATCACCGAGTCGGCGAGCTCCGCGTAGTTCACGATCAGGCGTTCCTGCGCCGCCGTGCGCTCCGAGGCCTCCTCCTCGTCGAGCAGCCGGGCCGCGGCGAAGGCCCGCACGAGGTCGTGCAGGCGGTAGCGGCTGCCGCGCACGTGGTCGATCAGGCCCGCCCGGGACAGGGCGGTCAGATGACGGACGGCCTCGGGTTCGTCCGTCGCGAGGAGCGCCGCCGCCGCTGCCGCGCCCAGCGAGGCCCGGCCGGCCAGGGCCAGCCGGCGCAGCAGCCGGCGTGCCGGGTCCGACTGGTCCGTGTAGCGCAGCCACAGCACCCGTTCGACGGGTTCCACGGGGCCGTAGGCCGCGAGGTCGCCCGCGAGGGCGCGCGGGGTGCGGGGGCCGAGCGAGGAACCCGCGATCCGCAGGGCCAGCGGCAGGCCGCCGCACAGCTCCCGTATCCGCTCGGCGGATTCGGCGTCGTAGGGGCCGGACGCGTCCTGGGCGGCCGCGGTCAGCAGCTCCTCGGAGCCCACTGCGTCCAGTGCCTCAACGGGGAGCTGGTGCACCCAGGCGGAGAGGCCGTCGGTCAGGTCGAGGGGCTCCCGCGCGGTGACCAGGACCAGGCTCTCGGAGCGCTCGGGGACCAGGGTGCGCACCTGCTCGGCGTCGCTCGCGTCGTCCAGCACGATCGTCACGGGCAGGCCCGTCAGATGCTGGTGGTACAGCTCGCTCAGCCGTTTGACCTGCTGGTCCTGTGAGGAGCGCTCGCGGAAGAGGAGCTGTTCGCGCGGGGCGCCCAGCCGGTTCAGCAGGTGCAGCAGCGCGTCGCGGGTGGTGAGCGGCGGATCGTCCGGGCTGCCGCCCCGCAGGTCGACCACGCAGGCGCCGCGGAACTGGTCCTTGAGGGCGTGCGCCGCCCGGACCGCCAGCGTGCTGCGGCCGGATCCGGGCGCGCCGTGCAGCACCACGACCGTCGGTCTCGTCTCCGTGCTCGCCCGGGCCGCGTGAACCCACCGGGCGATCCGTGACAGTTCGCTCCGGCGCCCGGTGAACGGGCCTTCCTGGTCCGGCAGTTGACCGAAGGACTGTTCGAGCACGCTGCGCCGCCGGGCCGCCGCGCTCTTGTCGGTGCGGCGCAGCTGGGGCGCGCCCTTCTTGGCGCCGGTGGTGGCGCTGAGCACCCGCTGCTGGTCGAGGAAGGGGCGGACGCCCCGCACGTCCAGGGCCGTCAGCCACTGCAGACGCAGCTGCTCGGGGCCTCCGGGCTGTCCCAGGACTCCGGCGCGGCGGCTCGCGGCGGGCACGTGCGAGGCCGTCACCTTGAGGACGGTGGCCGCCGCGCCCGCCACGGCCACGGTCGCTCCGGTGCCCACGGCCGTGCCCGCGCCGGTGCCGAGGGCCAGGTCGCAGGCGACGGCCGCGAGCGCGCCGACCGCGGCCACCAGCAGGGGAGTCCCGGAGCCCTCGCGCGCGAACCGCTGCCCGAAGGTCTGCCGCCCCGCCTCGGACTCGTCCAGCGCCCGTGTGTACGCCGTGTACTCCTCGGCGGCCGTCTCCGCCATCGCGTCGAGCGAGGCCCGCGCCCGCGACAGCAGGGCGCCCCCGTCCGTACGCCCGCCTGAGCGGCGCACCTCCTCCTCGACGGCCCGGACCAACAACTGCTCGGCCTCCGCCCGATGGCCGTCCCGCATGTCACGTCCCCCTCCGACGGCAACTCCCTTGCCTACGAGTGTCCTTCGGCCGGGGCACGAGCGCGAGGGGGCGGTCGATCATTCGGACAGAGCAGTGTATGGAAGACGGGACCGGCGCAAGGCCTCGGGGAGCTGAGGCCATCGCCGTACCCTCGTGGCACGTGGGCATGGGTCTGCCGTGTGCGTAAGGATGAACCATGGCCAACCGACTTGCGCATGCGACATCCCCGTACCTGCTTCAGCACGCGGACAATCCCGTCGACTGGTGGCAGTGGGAGCCCGCCGCTTTCGAGGAGGCACGAAGGCGCGATGTTCCCGTCTTCTTGAGCGTGGGCTACAGCGCTTGCCACTGGTGTCATGTTCTCGCTCACGAGAGCTTCGAGGACGAGACGACGGCGGCTTACATGAACGAGCACTTCGTCAATATCAAGGTGGACCGTGAAGAACGGCCCGACGTCGATGCTGTCTACATGGAGGCGGTACAGGCCGCGACCGGACAGGGCGGCTGGCCCATGTCCGTGTTCATGACCGCCCAAGGGGAGCCCTTCTACTTCGGCACGTACTTCCCGCCCGAGCCCCGTCACGGGTCACCGTCCTTCCGCCAGGTGCTCGAAGGAGTTCACAGCGCATGGGCGAGCCGACGTGACGAGGTCGGGGAAGTCGCCGAGAAGATCACTCGTGACCTGGCGAGGAGGGAACTGGATCACGGAGCGGGCGGCCTTCCCGGGGAGGGCGAGCTTTCGCAGGCACTGCTGGCGATCACTCGGGACTACGACCCGGCCAGCGGCTGGCTGGGCGGCGGGGACACCAAGTTTCCGCCGAGCATGGTGATCGAATTCCTGCTGCGGCATCACGCCCGGACACAGTCCGAGGCGGCTCTGGAGATGGCCGAGGGAATCTGCGACGCCATGGCACGCTCGAGTCTCTTCGACCAGTTGGGCGGAGGCTTCCACCGCTATGTCCTGCGGCAGCGACCGGGTGGGCCTCTGATCCCCCACTTCGAAAAGATGCTCTACGACAACGCGCTGCTCTGCCGCGCCTACGCCCATCTGTGGCGTTCCACCGGGTCCGAACTCGCCCGGCGGGTCGCGCTGGAGACCGCGGACTTCATGGTGCGTGAACTGCGCACGGGCGAGGGCGGGTTCGCCTCCGCGCTCGACGCCGACAGCGACGACGGCACCGGCCGCCACGTCGAGGGCGCGTACTACGTCTGGACGCCGGAGCAGCTGCGCGAGGTGCTCGGGGACGCGGACGCCGAACTCGCCGCGCAGCACTTCGGGGTGACCGAGGAGGGCACCTTCGAGGAGGGCGCCTCCGTGCTCCAGCTGCCGCAGCGGGAAGGGGTCTTCGACGCCGGCAGGATCGCCTCCGTGCGGGAGCGGCTGCTCGCCGCGCGGGCCTCCCGGCCCGCCCCCGGGCGCGACGACAAGGTGGTCGCCGCCTGGAACGGGCTCGCGGTGGCCGCCCTCGCGGAGACCGGCGCCTACTTCGACCGCCCCGACCTGGTGGAGGCCGCGATCGGCGCCGCCGACCTGCTCGTACGGCTGCACATGGACGACCGGGCGCGGCTGGTGCGTACCAGCAAGGACGGCCTGGCGGGCGCCCACGCGGGGGTGCTGGAGGACTACGCGGACGTCGCCGAGGGCTTCCTCGCGCTGACGGCCGTGACCGGGGAAGGGGTCTGGCTGGAGTTCGCCGGGTTCCTGCTCGACCACGTCCTCGCCCAGTTCACGGACGCGGAGTCCGGCGCGCTGTACGACACGGCGGCCGACGCGGAGCGGCTGATCCGCCGGCCGCAGGACCCCACCGACAACGCCACGCCCTCGGGGTGGAGCGCGGCGGCCGGGGCGCTGCTGTCGTACGGCGCGCAGACCGGTGCGGAGCCCCACCGCACCGCCGCCGAGCGGGCGCTGGGCGTCGTGAAGGCGCTGGGGCCCCGGGCGCCCCGCTTCATCGGATGGGGGCTCGCGGTGGCGGAGGCGCTGCTGGACGGTCCCCGGGAGGTCGCGGTGGTGGGCGAGGAGGGCGATCCGGCCGCGGCGGCCCTGCGGCGGGCGGCGCTTCTGGGCACGGCCCCGGGCGCCGTCGTGGCCGTGGGGACGCCGGGGAGCGACGAACTGCCGCTGCTCGCCGACCGCCCGCTGGTGGACGGGAAACCGGCCGCGTACGTCTGCCGTAACTTCGTGTGTGATGTCCCGACGACCGATCCTGACCGACTTCGTACGGCTCTGAACGGCCGAAACGCATAACCATCAACCGGGCAAAGGTCTCCAGGGTGCGGATTGTTCAGCAAGCCGACCGAGTGTGACGAAACGTGTTCTTCATTAGTACAACCCGCACCCTTCACAGATTGCCCATAGTGTCGACATAGTGACGCAACGACAGTGACGTGCTGTCGCGACCGGGGGTTTCGGGGGATCTGGGGGGATCTGTTGCTCACGTCTGTCTTCATTGCTGCCGTTTCACTGGCGCTCTTCTGGATGGCCGCTTTCACCCTGTGGTGGCAGATGCACGCGTGGCGTACGCCCGAAGTGCTGGCCTCCACCCGCTTCGGCAATCCGGACGGAGGCGAGAGCCTGTCCTTCTCGTTGCTGCTTCCCGCGCGGCACGAGCAGGCGGTGCTCGACCACACCGTCCGGCGGCTGCTGGAGTCCGGCCACACGGACTTCGAGATCATCGTCATCGTGGGGCACGACGACCCGGAGACCACCGAGGTGGCCCGGAGCGCGGCGGCGCGCGACCCGCGGGTGCGGGTCGTCGTCGACCACCACGAGAGGAAGAACAAGCCGAAGGCCATGAACACGGCCCTGCCGCACTGCCGCGGCGACGTGGTCGGGGTCTTCGACGCCGAGGACCAGGTGCATCCCGAGCTGCTCGCCCACGTCGACCACGCGTTCCGCACGACGGACGCGGACGTCGTCCAGGGCGGGGTGCAGCTCATCAACTTCCACTCCAGCTGGTACAGCCTGCGCAACTGCCTGGAGTACTTCTTCTGGTTCCGCTCGCGTCTCCACCTGCACGCGCAGAAAGGGTTCATCCCGCTCGGTGGCAACACCGTCTTCGTGACGACGAAGGTCCTGCGGGAGGCCGGCGGCTGGGACCCCGACTGCCTCGCGGAGGACTGCGATCTCGGCGTACGGCTGTCCAGCGTCGGCAAGAAGGTCGTCGTCGCGTACGACTCCGGCATGGTGACCAAGGAGGAGACGCCCGGCTCGCTGATGTCGCTGCTTCGACAGCGCACCCGCTGGAACCAGGGCTTCCTGCAGGTCTACCGCAAGCGCGACTGGAAGCAGCTGCCCACCTTCGGACAGCGGCTGCTCGCCCGCTACACGCTCATGACGCCGTATCTCCAGGCGGTCTCCGGGGTGATCATCCCGCTCAACGTGGCGGTCGCGCTCTTCCTCGACGTGCCCGTCGGGATCGCCTTCGTCACCTTCCTGCCGGCCGTGACCGCCCTGGTCACCTTCGTCTTCGAGCTCGTCGGGCTGCACGACTTCGGCAAGCAGTACGGACTGCGCGTCCGCGCCGTGCACTACCTGAAGCTCGTCCTCGGCGGGCCCTTCTACCAGGTGCTGCTCGCGGGCGCCGCTGTACGTGCCGTCTGGCGTGAGCGGCAGGGCCGCAACGACTGGGAGCTGACCAGTCACGCCGGCGCGCATCTCGCCGTGACGAGCCGAGAGGACGTTCCCGCGTGACCTCGACCCTTCCCGCGGCGGCCCCGTCCACGGCCCCCGCGCAGCAGCCTCCCGCGCCCGGAAACGGCCCGGCACGGCCTTCCGTCCCGCGTTTTCGCGGCTCGCGCCCCGATCTGATCCTGTGCGCGGCGCTGCTCACGGCGATCCTCCTCGTCCAGGGGTGGAACATCGCCGCCTATCCGGCCCTCAGCGACGACGAGGGCACCTACCTCGCCCAGGCCTGGGCCGTCCAGCAGGGCGACGGCCTCGCCCACTACACGTACTGGTACGACCATCCGCCGCTCGGCTGGATCCAGATAGCCCTGCTGACCTGGATCCCGGCGCACATCAGCCCGGACCTGATGACGGTCGGCCCGATGCGCCTCGCGATGCTCGTGGTCAGCGCGGCCAGCACGGTCCTGCTGTACGTCCTCGCGCGCCGGCTCTCGCTGCCGCGCTGGGCGGCCGGGCTCACGATGGTCCTCTTCGGGCTGTCCCCGCTCTCGGTCGTGCTCCAGCGGGAGATCTTCCTCGACAACATCGCGGTGACGTGGACGCTGCTCGCGTTCTGTCTGGCCGCGTCGCCGAGCCGTCATCTGTGGCACCACTTCGGCGCGGGCCTCGCGGCCGCCGCCGCCGTGCTGACCAAGGAGACGATGCTGGTCGTCCTGCCCGCGCTGTTCGTCACGATGTGGCGGCACAGCCATCGCGACACCCGCAAGTTCGCGCTCACCGGCGCCGTCACGGCCTGCGTGCTGATCGGCGCCGCGTATCCGCTCTTCGCCCTGCTCAAGGGCGAGCTGTTCCCCGGTGGCGGACACGTCTCGCTCTGGGAGGGCATCACCTACCAGATGAGCCGCCCCGGTTCCGGATTCATCCTGGAACGCGGCACCGGCTCGTACGGTGTCCTGCATTCCTGGCTGTACTACGACCGCGTGCTGCCGCTCGGCGGACTCGCCGGCGCGCTGCTGCTCCTGGTCACCTTCCGCTGGTCGGTGACGGCCCGCGCGCTGGCCGGACCCGCGCTCGCGGTGGCTATCCTCGCCCTGGTGGCACTGCGCCCGAGCGGCTACCTCCCCGCCATGTACGTCATCCAGGCGCTCCCCTTCCTCGCCCTCGTCCTCGCCGGGGGCGCCGCGAGCGTCGCCCACGCCGTGCTGCGCAGACGGCGGACGAAGGAGGAACGCACGTACGTGACCTGGGGGCGGCGCGGACTGGCCGCGGTGCTGCTGGTCGCCGCGGGCGCCTGGGTCGTGCCCCGCTGGTACGACGGTGACCGCACCGCGGTGACGGCCGACGCCAACACCCCCTACCGGGCGGCCTCTTCATGGCTGCGGACCGAGGTGGAGGACCCCGAGGACACCCGGGTCCTGGTCGACGACGGGCTCTGGCTCGACCTCGTGCACGACGGCTACCGGCCGGGCCTGGGCGCCATCTGGTTCTACAAGGCCGACCTCGACCCCGCCGTCACGAGGACGATGCCCCGGGGCTGGAAGGACCTCGACTACGTGGTCGCCTCCCCGACCGTACGGCGCGACGCGGCCGACCTGCCGAACGTGAGGGCCGCGATCGAGCACTCCACGCCCGTCGCCACCTTCGGCACCGGCGAGGACCGCATCGAGATCCGGCGGATCGACGGCACCGGCGACACCCGCGACATCAACGACACCACCACCACGGCCCGTTCCGGAGGCGGTCGATGAGCAGTTTCGAGAGCACTGTCCCGGGCGGGCTGGGCGAACCGGCGGTACGCGCCGTCGAGGTCCCGGAGCCCGGTGCCGTCACCATCGTCGTACCGACCTTCAACGAGTCGGCGAACATACGGCGGTTGCTGCGCCAGATCACCGAATCGGTGCCGGCGCGGCTGCCCTGCGAGGTCGTCTTCGTGGACGACTCCACGGACGACACCCCCGAGGTGATCACCGAGGCCGCGCGGGACTGCCCGTTCCCGGTGAGCGTGCTGCACCGCGAGGTGCCCGAGGGCGGGCTCGGCGGCGCGGTGGTGGAGGGGCTGAAGGCGGCGAGTTCCCAGTGGATCGTCGTCATGGACGGGGACTGCCAGCATCCGCCGTCCCTCGTACCGGAGTTGATCGCCTCGGGGGAACGCACGCACGCGGGCCTCGTGGTCGCCAGCCGGTACATCAAGGGCGGCAGCAGGCAAGGGCTCGCGGGCGGCTACCGGATCGCGGTGTCGCGGGGTGCGACCTGGCTGACCAAGGCGCTCTTCCCGCGCCGGCTGCGCGGCATCAGCGACCCGATGAGCGGGTTCTTCGCGATCCGGCGCAGCGCGGTCACCGCCGAGGTGCTGCGGCCGCTCGGCTACAAGATCCTGCTCGAGCTGGCCGTGCGCAGCCGCCCCCGCCGGGTCACCGAGGTGCCCTTCGTCTTCCAGGACCGTTTCGCGGGCGAGTCCAAGTCGTCCGCGGCGGAGGGCCTGCGGTTCCTGCGCCATCTCGTCGGGCTGCGCACCGCCTCGCCGGTGGCCCGCATGACGGCCTTCGGGCTGATCGGCGCCACCGGCTTCGTGCCGAACCTGCTCGGCCTCTACGCGCTGACCGCCGCCGGACTGCACTACGTACCGGCGGAGGTCCTCGCCAACCAGCTCGGCGTGGCCTGGAACTTCCTGCTCATCGAGCACCTGCTGTTCCGGGAACGCCGACGGCACCGCAAGGGGTGGGACCGGGCGGGCCGGTTCGCGCTGCTCGCCAACGCCGACCTGGTGCTGCGCATCCCGCTGATCGCGCTCTTCGTCCGCCACCTCGGGATGGGCGCGCTGTCCGCCACGGCCCTGGCCCTGGTGACGACCTTCGTCCTGCGCTTCGCCGGGACCGAGGCGCTGGTGTACCTGCCGCGCCGCGGCCGCGGGAGCGGGAGCCGTACGGCGAGGAGGACCAGGTGAGATTCAGGGTGAGACCTCGACGCGGAACCGCGCTCCTGGCCGTGACGGCCCTCGCCGCCGGGCTGCTGCTGGTGTCGCCGCAGCCCGCGTCCGCCGCCAACCTCGTCACCAACCCGGGCTTCGAGACCGACGGAACCGACGGCATGCCGTCCTGCTGGGAGAAGTCCGGCTGGGGCGACAACGACTTCACCTTCGCGACCGTGTCCGACGCCCACTCGGGAACCAAGGCCATGAAGGTCACGCTGACCCGCCGGGTCGACGGCGACCGCAAGGCGCTGATCACCGAGTCCACCGCGTGCGCGCCGGTGGTCACCGCGGGCAGGCAGTACGACCTCGGGCTGTACTACAGGACGACGACCCCCGACGCGGCGATCACGCTCTTCCGGCACGACACCACGGCCGGCTGGCAGTACTGGACCGACCTCAAGACCCTGGACATGGCGGCGGCCTGGACGCCGGCGACGGTGCGCACCCCGGTCGTCCCGACGGGCACCGACCGCATCACCTGGGGTGTCTCGGTGTACGGCACGGGCTCGGCGACCACCGACGACTACACGATGGAGCAGGTCTCCGACCCGGTTCCGCCGGCCACCTGCACGGGCACGGCCGACGAGTGCGCGAACGGGAGGTGGACGGTCCTGCCCACGCAGAACCCGGTCCGTTCCATGCACTCCGTCGTCCTGAACAACGGCAAGGTGCTCTTGATCGCGGGCTCCGGGAACAGCGAGGAGAACTTCGACGCGGGCACGTTCACCTCGGCGGTGTACGACCCGGCGACCGGCTCGTACGAGGTGGTCCCCACGCCCAAGGACATGTTCTGCGCCGGGCACGTCCAGCTCGCCGACGGGCGCGTGCTGGTGATGAGCGGCAACAAGGCGTTCCCGGTCGTGGGTGGGCACGGGTACGAGGGGTACAGGGAGTCGTACGTCTTCGACCCGGTCACCGAGACGTACAGCAGGACGAACGACCTGAACGACGGCCACTGGTATCCCTCGGCGACCGAGCTCGGCAACGGGGACGTCATCTCGTTCGGCGGGCTGCGCGAGGACTCCTCCGGTTCGGTGACCGCCGAGCGCTGGTCGAACGCGCAGCAGCGGTGGCTGCCGCTGGGGCAGGTCAACCAGACGTGGTCGTTCTGGGGTCTGTACCCGTCGATGATCCTGATGCAGGACGGGCGGCTGTTCTACTCGGGCAGCCATGTCTTCGGCAACGGCACCCCGGGCACCGGCTCCGCGATCTACGACTACGACGCCAACACCACGACCGCGGTGCCCGGCCTGCGGAACAAGGACGAACGCGACCAGTCCGCGAGCGTGCTGCTGCCCCCGGCGCAGGACCAGAAGGTCCTCACCCTCGGCGGCGGCAACATCGACTCGAACCCGGCGGCGGGCCGGCTCACCGACGTCATCGACCTCAAGGCGGCGAGCCCGGCGTACACCACGGGCCCGCCGATCCCGCAGGGCACGGTGGACCTCGGCAACGGCAAGGTGGCCGAGACCGGCGCCCAGGGCAAGATGTACGTCTCCGCCGTCCTGCTGCCCGACGGCAAGGTCCTGGAGACGGGCGGCGCCCTGCACAACCGGGCCGACCCCGTCTTCGAGACGTCGATCTTCGACCCGGCGACCTCCGCCTTCGACCCGGTGGCCGCCGACCCGGAGGCCCGCGGCTACCACTCCTCCGCGTTCCTGCTGCCCGACGGCCGGGTGATGGCCACCGGCGACAACCCGGGCAACGGCACCTGGAACCACGACGTGTCGATCTACACCCCGCCGTACCTCCTCAAGGGCACCCGCCCGTCGATCACCTCGGTGATCGACAGCGAGTGGGTCTACGGGGACACGCAGCGCATCACCGTCGACCGGCCCGTCGTGAAGGCCGAGCTGATCCGGCCCGCCGCGGTCACGCACTCCTCCGACCCCAACCAGCGGTTCGTGGACCTGCCGCTGAGCGTGGACGGGAACAACGTCGACCTGAACGTGACGAGCAACCCGAACCTGGCGCCGCCCGGCTGGTACATGCTCTTCGCGGTCGACGCCAACGGCGTTCCCTCGGTGGCCAGGTGGGTGCACCTCCAGGGCCCGTCCGCGCTCGCCGCGGACACCGCCTCGGCGCACGTCCACTCCTTCGCGGACTCGCTGCCGGGAGCGGTCCGGGGGCCGGAACGGAAGCGGACCTCGCAGAAGGTGTCCACGACCGTCTCCGGCTGCGACCGCCACTACGGCACGGTCGGCGTCTGCGTCCCGACGGCCTTCCCGGAGGGGGTGAAGCCGACGACGGTCTCCCGCTGCGCCTGGCTGAAGAGGAACGACTACGGACGGCTCGGGGTCAACGGGAAGGACGACCCGCTCGGCCTCGACCCCGACAGGGACGGGGTGGCCTGCGGGGCGAAGGACCTGATCAGGCGTTAGGCGCGGCCCGGCGGCCCCGGCGGCCCGCCCGTCAGGTCCCGAACTCCGCGAGGGCGCGTTCCACGACGGTCTCCAGCCGGTCGTGGTGCGCGCCCTTCCAGTAGGCGCGCCCGCAGTCGGCGCACTGGGCGAAGACGTCGTACGACCGCTCGGTGCCGCTCTCCAGCTGGTCGGCGACCTGCTCCTTGGTGGCCTTCGCGAGCAGGCCGTTGCACGCGGTGCAGCGCGTCCAGGGCTTCAGCTCGGGCGCGAACCGGCCCAGCACGTCCCGGAGCTGGTCGTCGGGGCGGGTGCTGTAGACGAAGCCGCCCGCCCACAGCTCGCGGCGCCGCAGCAGCCCGCGGTCGCGGCTGAGCAGGACCCGCCGCTCGGCCGCCGAACGGGCGGCGAGCGCCGGGTCGCCGATGTCGGTGGACTCGTAGGCCGTGTCGATGCCCAGCAGGCGCATCCGGCGGGCGAGGGTGCCGAGGTGGACGTCGAGGAGGAAGCGCAGCGGCGCGCCCGGCACCCGCTGCGGGCGTTCGACCGCGTCGACCCGTACGGACTCGCCGGCCGCCGGAATGTGCGAGAAGGGCACCTCGTGCCCGTCCACGACCAGGGCGCCGACCTCCGTCAGCGGGACGCCCAGCGACTCGACGACATGGCCGAGGGTGGAGGAGCCGTCGGTGCCGACCGGGGTGATCCCGGAGCGGCGGGCGTGCGGGACGAACAGCCCCAGTCCGGGGGCGAATTCGATGTGGATCTCCGGTCCGTTCACGCGGCCAGGATGTCACGCGGGGGGCGGCGCGGTCCTCCGGGTTTCGCGGAGCCGGGCCGCGCTCCAGGACGTTCACGGCACGCCCGACGGGATCGGCGCCGTCGGGCGGGGGCCGCGAAGCAAGGGTGACTTCTGAAAAACACCCGCTGTCAATCCACTGTCGCCTTCAAACGGTGGGTGGTGTCGTCGTGGTGGACGGGCGAGGAGGCCGAAAACGCGCGGTGGCCGCGGCTGGGGAGCCGCGGCCACGGGGAGGGTGGGTGTCGGTGGAGGGGGTCAGCCGTGCTGGTAGGCCACCAGGGAGATGCCGACGTAGTGCGTGATGAACGCCGCGAGGGTCAGGGAGTGGAAGACCTCGTGGAACCCGAACCAGCGCGGTGACGGGTTGGGCTTCTTGATTCCGTAGATCACCCCGCCCGCGCTGTAGAGCAGTCCGCCGACGATCACCAGGACGAGGACGGCGATGCCGCCCGTGCGCATGAAGTCGGGCAGGAAGAAGACGGCCGCCCAGCCCATCGCGATGTAGCAGGGTGTGTAGAGCCAGCGCGGGGCGCCGACCCAGAACACCCGGAAGACGATCCCCGCCGCGGCGGCGGCCCAGATGCTCCACAGCAGCCACCGGCCCTTGGTGTCCGGCAGCAGGAGCAGGGTCAGCGGCGTGTAGGTGCCGGCGATGATCAGGAAGATGTTCGCGTGGTCGAGCCTGCGCAGGACGCCGTCCATCCGCGGACTCCAGTCGCCGCGGTGGTACAGGGCGCTCACGCCGAACAGGAGGCAGGCCGTCAGGGCGAAGATCCCGCAGGCGATACGCCCGCGGGGCGAGTCCGCCAGGGCGGTGAGGACCAGTCCGGAGACGAGGGCGGCCGGGAACATGCCCAGGTGCAGCCAGCCGCGGAGCTTGGGCTTGATCTCTTCCGACAGGGAGTGCGCGACAGACATCGGGCCGGCGGCCGGCGAGTCCGTGGGCGCGTCGGGGACGGGCGCAGTCATGGCCGAATCGTACCTACGGAACCGTAAGTTACGTGTCAGTCCGGCGCGGGTGGACCGCGATAGTGGCCATGATCTCACGGCATCGGGGGGCGCCGCCGGGGTACCCGCGGTGAACCCGGGGTGAGCGGGCGGAAACCCGTCGGCGAGTGGCGATGCTCACTCCGCTCAGGTGTGAGGTCCTCTGGACATATGCGCGGCCCAGTCGGATCATCAAATGAGTGCGGTCGGCACCGGATGAGCGCCAGAGGTCCAACCACCGAGAAGCATCCGGGTCGCAGCCCCCACGGGGCACAACAACAAAACCCCTCATTTAGGAGCAATCGTGGCGCGCGACATCGCGGCTCCCGTCCCGACCAACCACAAGGAACTGATCTCGTGGGTCAACGAGATCGCCGAACTGACCGAGCCGGACAGTGTGGTCTGGTGCGACGGATCCGAGGCCGAGTACGAGCGACTGAGCGAGGAGCTCGTCCGCAAGGGCACCTTCAAGAAGCTCGACCCGATCAAGCGCCCCAACTCCTACTACGCCGCCTCCGACCCGACCGATGTCGCGCGGGTCGAGGACCGGACGTTCATCTGCTCCGAGAAGGAGGAGGACGCGGGCCCGACCAACCACTGGAAGGCCCCCGCCGAGATGCGGGAGATCTTCTCCGGTGAACAGGGTGTCTTCCGCGGTTCGATGCGCGGCCGCACGATGTACGTCGTCCCGTTCTGCATGGGCCCGCTCGGCTCGGACCTCTCCGCGATCGGCGTCGAGATCACCGACTCCGCCTACGTCGCCGTGTCCATGCGCACCATGACCCGCATGGGGCAGCCCGTCCTGGACGAACTCGGCACCGACGGGTTCTTCGTGCGTGCCGTGCACACGCTCGGAGCCCCGCTGGCCGAGGGCGAGGCCGACGTGCCATGGCCGTGCAACTCCACGAAGTACATCTCGCACTTCCCCGAGACCCGTGAGATCTGGTCGTACGGCTCCGGCTACGGCGGCAACGCGCTCCTCGGCAAGAAGTGCTACGCCCTGCGCATAGCCTCCGTGATGGCGCGCGACGAGGGCTGGCTCGCCGAGCACATGCTGATCCTCAAGCTGACGCCGCCGCAGGGCGAGTCGAAGTACGTCGCCGCCGCCTTCCCGAGCGCCTGCGGCAAGACCAACCTCGCCATGCTGGAGCCCACGATCTCCGGCTGGACGGTCGAGACCATCGGCGACGACATCGCCTGGATGCGGTTCGGCGAGGACGGCCGCCTCTACGCGATCAACCCCGAGGCCGGCTTCTTCGGCGTCGCGCCCGGCACCGGTGAGCACACCAACGCCAACGCGATGAAGACGCTGTGGGGCAACTCCGTCTTCACCAACGTCGCGCTCACCGACGACAACGACATCTGGTGGGAGGGCATGACGGAGGAGACTCCGGCACACCTGACCGACTGGAAGGGCAACGACTGGACGCCGGAGTCCGCCACGCCCGCCGCGCACCCCAACGCCCGCTTCACGGTGCCCGCCTCGCAGTGCCCGATCATCGCGCCCGAGTGGGAGGACCCGAAGGGCGTGCCGATCTCGGCGATCCTCTTCGGCGGCCGCCGCGCCACCGCCGTCCCGCTGGTGACGGAGTCCTTCGACTGGAACCACGGCGTGTTCCTCGGCGCGAACGTCGCCTCCGAGAAGACCGCCGCCGCCGAGGGCAAGGTCGGCGAGCTGCGCCGCGACCCCTTCGCCATGCTGCCGTTCTGCGGCTACAACATGGGCGACTACATGGGGCACTGGGTCGACGTCGCCAAGGACAAGGACCAGACGAAGCTCCCGAAGATCTACTACGTGAACTGGTTCCGCAAGAACGACGCGGGCAAGTTCGTGTGGCCCGGCTTCGGCGAGAACAGCCGCGTCCTGAAGTGGATCGTCGACCGCCTCGACGGCAGGGCCGAGGGCGTCGAGACCCCGATCGGCGTCCTGCCGACCCGGGAGTCCCTCGACACCGACGGTCTCGAACTGGCCGAGTCCGACCTCGACTTCCTGCTCACGGTCGACAAGGAGGTCTGGCGCGAGGAGGCCGCGCTGGTCCCCGAGCACCTCAACACCTTCGGCGAGCACACGCCGAAGGAGCTGTGGGACGAGTACCGCGCTCTGGTGCAGCGCCTGGGCTGACGCCCCAACGACTCCGCGGCCGACCCGAGTTGCCCTGACCTGCGACTGTTGCGGCGGTCGGCCGCGGTGACCGCACCCGCCGGGGTCCCGCACATCCGTGCGGGACCCCGGCTTTTTCGTACTCCGCACCCCTCCCGTGACAGAACGGCTGAAAAAGCGGGGATTTCGAGGGACACTCCTGACATCTCGCAGTCGACCGTTCCTAGGGACTGAGCGGTAGGGAGTCCTGTTGCCAGAACCCGTGCTCAGCCGAACGCCCCGGACGGTGCTGGGCGTTCTGGTCACCCGCGTTCGCTCCGCGTCCGGGCGGCACGGATCGTGTCCGTGGTCCGGGGATGCGGGGGCGGGTTTCCTCACGTCCTGGGGTTTCCGGTCGGGCCTGGACGGTCCGATGCCCGTACCCATCGCTCTGGTGGGTACGGGGCGGTGCCGTCCGACGCCTGATCGGATGCCCCAGGGCGCGTCTTCCGATGGCCACGGCGGCAGCGTCGTGGCGGGTGGTCTTCCTGGTTTTGCTGGTGAGGGGTTTCTGCCAGTGCTGAGCGCCCCAGCGGGAGGTGTAGGCGGGGTCGACCGCGACCAGGGGAATGCCGAGCTCGGTCGCCATGGACATCAGGCGGGCGCGGAGCCGGGCCACGGGCATGCCGGAGATCAGCTTGCGGAACTTCTTGCGTCGGCCGTGTTTCTCCCGGCTGGTCTCGGCGGTGAAGTCCAGATCCTCGACCGCAATGGCCAACCGATGGCGCCGGGCCCAGTGCAGCAGGCGGGTCAGGGCGTGGCGCACCTGGGCGTCTCGGTGATCGGCGGTGCCGGACAGGTCGTAGTCGAAGCGGCGCGGGGCGCCGACCGGGTTGCCGTGCACGTCCAGCCGCCAGGCCGCCGTGGGGGTTCCCCCGCGCGAGCGAAGCCGAGCGTGGGGGAGGTCCGCGTTCGTGTCCACCCCGACCATGCCTCCGGCCCGCACGGCATCCAAGGGAACGGCCTGGACGGGTGGGAGGGTCCAGGAGGCGGTCAGGTACCAGCGCTGGCGCTGGGGGTCTTCGTGGATGCGGTATGCCACCGCCCGGTTCGCCGCGATGCGGTCGGCCCACTGCTCGCCCCGGTGCGTGAACGACACTCGTGCCGACAAGACATAGCGACCGCGTGCGGCATTGGCGAGGTGGGTCAGCGGCGCCGGAAGGTTGATGCTCACTTCACCGTCGGGGCTGACGCGGATCGTGTCGTTGCCGTACCGCTTGCCCGACTCGCCGTCCGCCTGCAGGAACCGGCGCGCCGCCTCCCATCGCACACGCCACGCTTCCTCGGTGAGCTGTGCCTCGTTCAGGTGGTGGCGGGTGTTGAGCTGCTGTTTCCCGCCCCGCACCACCCGCACCCGCCCGGCCGCCCAGTCCGCCCGCGCCCGCTCCAGCCGGTCCTCCAGCACCCGCAGGCGACGGGCCTTGGCATGCCACTCCCGCCTGCTGCGGTAACCGCCCGGAGCCCGCTTCGGACCCTTCTCCCCGAGGGGGAGAGACAGCCGGTGCCGGATCGTGCTCACCCCGGCTTCCAGCTGCCGGATGTGCGCGTGCTGGCCGCGCCGGGTCAGCGCCCACACGTCATGCGTGGCCTTCGTCAACGAACCCGCCCACCGCGACGACGACAGCCCGGTCAGCTCCCGCTTGCGCGACGCCCACGACTCGTTGCCGTGCTCCAGGCCGACCGCGCACCGCAACTTGAGGTCCCCGGACGCCAGCGTGCCGAGGTGGTCGCCGATCAGCCGCAGCACCGTCTCGTCCCGGTTGGTGAGGCCCTTGAGCCGGTCCCGGACCGCGACACCCGACGGACCGGGCACCACGAACGACGCCGCCAACTTCCGCAACCCACCCAACCCGCTCACCCCCAGCCCAACAGTCCGGCCCGAACACCCAGTCACCCCAGCCAACGCTCACCATTCGCAAAGGTCACGCATTCGATATGGGAACACCCGTTCCTGCTTGTGTCATGCGTGGGGGGCGTCATCAGTGCTCACTCACCGCCAGAACACGCTTGCATGCGGTCAACAAGAAGTAGCCTTCAGTCAGGAAACGAGGTGGGCGGGGTGCGTACGCCTGTCAGCGATCCCATGAAGATCGGTCCGTACCGCATCGTGGGCCGGCTCGGCTCCGGTGGCATGGGGTGGGTGTACCTCGGCCGCTCGCCCTCCGGGCGTGAGGTCGCGGTCAAGGTGGTGCGGCCCGAACTGGCCGCGGAGGGGGAGTTCCGGGAGCGTTTCGCGCGCGAGGTCGCGGCGGCCCGCGTGGTCAGCGGTGCCTACACCGCGGCCGTGGTCGACGCCGACACCGAGGCCGAACTGCCGTGGCTGGCCACCCTGTACGTGCCCGGCCCCTCGCTCGCCGAGGCGGTCCGCACCGACGGACCCCTGCCCGAGCCGCAGGTGAGGCGGCTCGGCGCGGGCCTGGTCGAGGCGCTCCAGGCCATCCACGCCGCACGCGTGGTGCACCGGGACCTCAAGCCAGCCAACGTGCTCCTCGCCTCGGACGGACCGCGCGTCATCGACTTCGGGATCTCCCGCGTGGACGGCGCCCCGGGCCTGACCCAGGTCGGCGTCGTCGTCGGCACCCCGCCCTTCATGTCGCCCGAGCAGATCAGGGGCGCCACGGTGGGCCCGCCGAGCGACGTCTTCTCCCTCGGCGGGGTCCTGGTGTACGCGCTCACCGGGCGGCCGCCGCACGGCAGCGGAGAGGCCGTCCGCTACCGCGTCGCCTTCGAGGAGCCCGAACTCGACGGCATCACGGGGCCGATGCGGGATCTGATCGCGCGCTGTCTGGCCAAGCGCCCCGAGGACCGGCCCCGGCTGGACCGGCTGATGGCGGGACTGCTGGAACAGGAGCCCCGGGAGGCCGTCTGGCCGCCGCCCACGGTCGCCCACACCATCGAGGCGCGCACCCAGGACCTGGTGAAGCGCCGCAGGGAGAGCACCAGCGTGTCCGTACCCTCCTGTCTGCTGTCGCACGCCCAGGCGCTGCTCGACGCCGGGCTGACCGACGCGATGGTCGCCGAGGCGGTGGTCCGTGGCGGCGCCTGACTCCTTTCCCGGCCGCGGCCACGAGGTCCTCGAAATCGGAACGCACTGGCGGCAGCTGGTGCAGAACTGGGTGACCAGACGGAATTTCCACACGGCGACCGACACCGTTTCCGTCTCCATGCGGTTCGACCTCGAGGAAACGGGCCGGATGGTCACCGTCCGGTTCATGACGACCAAGAGGCTGCTGGTGGCTTTCGCGACCGACGGGCATTTCCTGCGCAAGGACCAACTGGCGCTCGCCGCCGCCGCGTCGAACGCGTGGAACACCGAACAGCTCCGTCCCATGCTGTCCGTGTGGGACGTACGGGGACCGCGCCCCTGTCTCGCGGGAGTGTGCGACCTTCCCCTGACCTGTCGCATGACGCAAACGGATTTCGATGCTTTGGCCAGTGATTGGGTGGAACGGGCGAGACAAATGTTCGCCAGATGCCATCAGGTGTTCGAGTTGTAGAAGTGAAGTCCGCCGCATTACCCAAACCCTTACGGACGACCGCCGGTTTCCGCCACTATGGGCGAGTGCCTTTCAGGGCCACGGGGGTGTTTTTTCGCAGGGCCACGGGGGGTCTTTTTCATGCGGCGGCTTTCTTTCCTCATGCTTTCCGGACTCCTGGCCGCGCTCACCCCGGCGGGGCCCGCCGCGGCCCGCGAGCCGTGCGGGCCGGCCTTCGAGCAGTACCTCGGCTGCTGGTCCGACGCGATCGGCGAGGGAACGGTCCGCGTCACCCTCGACCGGAGCCTGCCGTTCGACGGCAGGGCCGAGAACGGCAAGGACTTCGAACAGAGGCTGTCGGTCCAGAGCGGCAGGCTCCTGGTCGAGGTGCCCTCGGGCGTCCACACCGGCACGGGCGGAACGGCACTCCTCGTGTTGGCGGACAGCAGGAGCAGGCTCGTCGCGCCCGACGCCTTCATCGACCAGCTGAAGCCCGAGGCCGTGACCGAGCTGGCCGACCGCGGGGTCTGCAACCCCGACAACCTCAGGGATCTGTGCTCCCGCCTCGGCAAGAAGGGCCGGCTGACCGGACGCGACCTGATCGACGCCCACATGGCCGCGGACCTCTCCCGGCACGCGTACACCGTCACCGGCCCGGGAAACGGCTCCTCCGCGGCCTCGGCCCCCACCGGTGGGACCCCCACCGGCAAGCGGGAGCAGAACCGAAAACAGGACCAGAAGCCCGAGACCGTCGACGACTCCGGCTGGGACACCGCCACCCAGGTGCTCGCCGTCCTGTGCGCCGTGCTCGTCCTCCTGCTCGGCCTGCTGCTGTTCCTGATCCGCCGCTCCGCCCGGTCCGTCGCCGTCGGGAGCCTCTCCCGGCACTCGCTCGCCGCCCCGGGCGTCGGCGCCGTACCGGAGGCCACGACACCCCGGCCGCGCACCCGTCCCCGTCCCCCCGCCTCCGACGAGCCTGCCGCCCGTCCCCGTGCCCACATGCCCGACGAGGCCACCACCCGCCTCCGGACCACCCCGTCGCCCCGCGGCCACGGACGGCGGGTCGGCAACGTACCGGGCCCCGCCCGGTCCGCCGTCGTCCGCACCGAACTGCACCCGCAGGGCTACGTCGAGGTGGACGACGTGCTGTACCGGGCGGTGTGGGCCGAACCGGACCGCCCGCCGCCCGCACCCGGCGGACTCGTCGACGTCACCGAGGCGGGGGAGCGGGACTCCGACGTCCTCTACGCGTTCCCGCCGACCGCCGGACGGCACGCCAGGGCCGCCCGTCCCTGAGACCAGGAGAGAACCCCATGCACAGCGACCACCCGCCCACCCTGCCGGCGGAATACGCCGACATCGAGTTCGAGAACAACGCGCAGCGGCTGCCGCTCGTCCTGTGCCTCGACATCTCCAGCTCCATGGCGGGGCAGCCCATCCAGACGCTCAACAACGCGCTCGCGGAGTGGACCCGGGAACTGCACGACGACGTCAGCCTCAGCTACAGCGTCGAGGTCGCCGTGGTCACCTTCGGCGGCCAGGGCGTCGCCGCCTGGCGCGGACCCCAGCTCCTGCCCCTCGGCGCCCCGGTGAGCCCCTTCGTGCCGGCGCACATGTTCCGCCCGCCGCAGCTCGCCGCCGCCGGGGTCACCCTGATGACCGAGGCCCTCGAACTGTCGATGAACATCGTCGCCGCCCGCAAGGCCGAACTGCGCGCCTCCGGACTCCAGTACTACCGGCCGCAGATCTGCCTCGTCACCGACGGACTGCCCACCGACGCCACGGGCCACCTCACCGACTCCTGGCACCGGCTGATCCCGGTGCTCGCCGACGAACAGCAGGCCCGCCGCTTCCGGTTGTACGCGATCGGCGTCGGCGGCATCACGGACCGGGGCGAGCAGGTGCTCCGGTCGTTCGCGCCGAAGTTCAACGCCCGGCTGCAGGGATTCCCGTTCCGCGAGCTGCTCCAGATGATGTCCGCGAGCGCCAACGCCGAGCAGAAGGGCGCGGGTGACGAGGTCTTCGAGAAGATCTTCAGCCAGTTCAAGACGCAGCGCCCGGCCTGGGAATCGTGACCGATGACCCGATGGGACTCCTGAGTGATGACCGCAGTCGACGAGCGCCGGACGCCGTGGCGGATCCACGGAATGAGCGTCGAGGGGTACCGGCACCGCCGCCAGGGCCTGCCCTGCCAGGACGCCTGCGCGCACACGGTGACGGAGTCCGTGGCGGTCCTCGCCGTCGCGGACGGCGCGGGCAGCCGGCCGCGTTCCGAGGAGGGCTCGCGGCTCGCGGTGGAGCTGGCCACCGAGCACTTCGCGCGCCGGGCCGCCGCCGTGGCGGACCGCCGTGACGGCAAGGCCGTGCGCGAGCTGCTGCGGGACGCCTTCCACGACGTCCGGGAGGTGTTCCTGGACCGCACGGGCCCCGACGCGGCGGACTTCGCGACCACGCTCACCGTGGTCGTGCTCGCGCGGGGCTGGCTCGGCCATCTGTCCCTGGGGGACGGCTTCGTCGTCCTGCGGGCCGGTACGGAGGACGGTGAGCGGCAGTTCCACCTGCTGCCGCAGCCGGCCGCGGCCAGCGAGTACAGCAACGAGACGGTCTTCCTCACCTCGCCCGACGCGGCCCGCTGGGTGCACACCGACTGCGTGTCCGACGAGGGGGTCGACGGGGTGCTGCTGTCCACCGACGGACTGGCGCAGGCCGCGCTCAACCGGTCCGCCGGCGGAGCGCTGTCCCCGAACGGCTCCTTCGCCGAGGCCGTTTTCCGCTCCCTCGACGTCCCGGGTCCGGTGACCGCGAGCGCCCACGAGGGCCTCGGGACCCTGCTCCGGTCGGACCGGCTCACCGCGCTCAACGCCGACGACAAGACCCTCCTGCGGGCCGTGCTCAAGGCGCGGCCGTGAGCGGCCGCACGGTGTTCCTGGACGGCAAGCCGGTCACCCTCGCCGAGCTGCCCCTCAAGGGCGGCGGCCAGGCGGCCGTCTTCCCCGTCGTCGGCGACGACGGCATCGTCGTCAAGCTGTACCGCGAGGCGCCGGGGCCCAAGGAGGAGCTGCGGCTGAAGCGGATGCTGACCATGTCCCCGCTCGTGACCCGCCCCACCGACGCCTCCCAGCCGCCCGAGCTGGCCTGGCCGACCGCTCTCGCCCGCGGCGCCCAGGGCGAGTTCCTCGGCTACGCCATGCGCCGCTTCGGCGAACCCCAGCACGTCCAGCTGATCGGCCTGTTCACCCGCGCCCAGCGCCTCAAGCTGTTCGGCGACCGGGCCGACTGGCGCTTCCTGCTCGGCGTCGCCTGGAACCTCGCCTTCATGACCGCCCGCATGCACTACGACGACCTCGTCATCGGCGACTTCTCCAGCAGCAACGTCGTCGTCGACGCCAACGGCTTCGTCACCTTCCTCGACTGCGACTCCATCGCCTTCAACGACCCGGTGACCGGGGAACTCTTCCCCTGCCTGATGCACACCACCGACTACTCGTCCCCCGAGCGGCAGGCCGGCGGTCCCGCCACCCGCGCCACCGACGAGTTCGCCCTCGCGGTCCTCGTCTACCAGCTGCTGACGGCCGGGAACCACCCCTTCGGCGGCGTCCCGCACGACAGCGCCTCCGAGTCGACCGTCAAGGACAACATCGCCGCCAGCATCTCCTACGTCGTGCGCCCCGAGCGGGTCATCATGCCGCGCGGCACCATCGATCCCTCCGTGCTCCCGCCCGAACTCCTCGCGCTGGCCCGCACCGCCTTCGGCCCCGGGGTGCACGACCCCGCCACACGGCCCTCCGCGGAGGCGTGGCTGCGCGCCCTGGACAAGGAGCGCGCGCTGGTACGGGTCTGCCCGGCCCGCCCGCTGCACGCGTTCGGCTCGCACCTGACCGCGTGCCCCTGGTGCACCCGGGCGGCGCTCACCGGGCACGACGTGTTCAACGTCCCGGTGGCGGTCCCGGGACCCGGCGCGCCGCAGCCGGGGCCGCCCGTGCCGGCGCCGGGCGAGCCGTGGCCCACGGGACTGAAGGTGGCGCTGCTGATCCTGGCGGTCGTGATCCTGGCGGTGATCGTGGCGAACGCCTGAGCCGCCGGAACCGCGGGCGGCCCGGGCCGTCGTGAGCAGCCCGCGGTCACTGGGAGCGGCCGCGGTCCTCCAGATAGCGCGTGTGGGACTCCTGGCGACGCGCCTCCGTCTCCCGCAGCGCCGCCGCGAGCCGGTCCGACTCCTCCTGCAGCACGGTGAGCTGACGCTCCAGATGGCGTTCGGGCGGTTCGGTGCCGGGGGCCAGCCGGGTCCACCAACGGGTGCGGACGAAGGTGTCGACCGCCTCGGGGATGTCCTGCCGCACGGCACGGGAGAGGGCGTGCACGCCCTCGGGATCCTGGGCGAGGATCTCGGCGACCCAGCCCGGGTCGAGCAGGGCGGTGAGCACCTCGGTCAGCTCGGTGAGCCGGCCGGCCGCCGCCGGGGGCAGCTCGACGCCGTCCAGGTACTCCCGCAGCTTGCCGAAGTCGACGCGCAGTTCGGCCAGTTGGGCGGAGGGGTCCGGGAAGTCGGGCGGGGCGGGGCGTTCCGGCGGTGCGATCAGCGCGCCCGCGCCGTACAGACCCGCGACGACGACCGGCCAGTACGGGCCCGCCAGTCCGGTGAAGGTCAGCGCGAGTCCGGCGATCCCGCACGCGCTGCCGGTGAGGTTCTTGCGCGATTCGAGGAAGCCGAGGAGCTTACTGGTAGCCACGGATCTCCTCGAAGGCGCCGTCCAGCGAGCCCTTCCGGGCGTCGAAGAGACGGCCGCCGGTCAGGTCGGCGATGTGCTGGAGCTCGTCGCGGTCGGAGTCGCCGAACAGGATGGGGAAGACCGGGATCTCCCGCTGCCCGCCGGGCAGCCGGCCGTAGAAGCCGTCGAAGTCGGAGGGGCTCGCGCCCTTGGTGTTCTCGCCGTCCGTCATCAGCACGATCGAGGTGAACGTGTCGTCGTCGGAGCCCAGGTGCTCGTACGCCTTCTCCAGCGAGGTGTAGATCGCGGTGTCGCCGTCGGCGCTCAGCGACCGGGTGTCCTCGCGGATGGCGTCGAGCCCGGCCTTCGGGTCCTCCGGGCGGACCACGTGGGTGCGGACGCTCTTGACCCGGGAGTCGAACGGCATGAGCGTCACCTCCTCGCGGTCGCGGAAGTCGCCGGTCAGATCGCCGAGGGACTTCTTGAGCCGGTCGAGGCGGTCGCCCTCCATCGAGCCCGAGGTGTCGAGGACGTACACCGTCCGGGACGGCCGGCGCAGCTCGTTCTCGTAGGAGTCGAGGAGCCGGTCGGCGACGGACCTGCTTCCGGGGAAGGGGAGTTCACGCCGTCGTCCGGTGTCGAGTCCGGCCGCCGGGGGGACGGAGGCGACGATCGGCCGGCGGTGCGTCCGCTCGGTGATCAGCTTCTGGGCGGCGGGCGCGCGCAGCGCCTCGGCGAGGCGCCGGACGTCGTCGCGGGTGTCCTTGGAGGAGGCGGCGAGGGAGGAGAGCGGGTAGTCGGCCGTCACGACGCCGTCGCGCGGGCGGATGACCGTCAGTCCCTTCACGCCCTTGAGGACGGACTCGTAGTTGAGCAGGGCGTCCACGGTGCCGCGGCGCCGGTAGGCGGTGGCGAGCCAGCCCGACGAACCCGATGTGAGCTTCTGTCCCTCGAAGAACTCGCGCAGTCGCGGTGTCGCCTCGGCGACGTCCGCGTCCGTGAGCGCCGACTGGGCGCCGGACAGTGCGGAGGCCACCGAGACCAGCGTGGAGAAGCCGGAGTTGGAGCGCGCCGGGTCGGTCATGCCGTACGTGAGCCTTCCGTCCGCGACGGCCTGCTCCACCTGCTTCCAGGTGACGTCGTCCGGTGTCCAGCCGAGGGCCCGTACGGTGGCGGGCTTGACGCCGATGGCCACCGGGCTCGACATGACGGGCGTCTCCGAGACGACCTTCTTCGCCGCTTCGGGACGCAGGTGCAGGTAGTCGTCGGAGGAGAGCCACAGGGCGTCGTACCGGTGGTCCGAGGCGCCCCGCGCGATCAGGTCCACGGCGGCGAGGGTGCCCATGTAGGTGGGCCGGACCGTGATGCCGGTGTCCTTCCGGATCTGTTCGAGCACCGGCTCCATGTCGCCGAGTTCGTTGGAGGCGAGGACGCGCAGGGTGCCGGGCCGCGGCTTCCCGTCGTCCCCGGACTTCGCGTCCTCGTGGGCCGTGCAGGCCGTGACGGCGAGCAGGGCCGCGACGGCACCGGCCGCGAGGCGGAGGGTTCTCATCCGTTCCCGCCTTCCAGGGCGCTCCGGGTGCGGCTGCGCTCCAGATGGGCTCCGGCGCTCTGGAGCTCGGAGGTCAGGGACTCCACCGTCGCGGCCATCGTCTCGGTCGCCCGGGCCTTGTACGTGTCGATGGCGTCGAGGGTGCGGTAGATCTCCTGGAAGGCGGTGCGCAGGGTCTCGGCGCCGACGGCCGGGTCGGCGGCGATGCGCTGGATCTCCCCGCTCTGGGTGGAGAGCATCTCGGCGTTGCCGCGGATCAGGTCCTCCGTCGTGCCGCGCAGGGCGTTGACCTGCTCGACGACCTTGCGCTGGTTGTCGAGCGCCGAGGCGAGCATGACGGAGATGCGCAGCGCGGAGACCGTGGTGGTGGCCGCGCGGTCGACGCCCTTGATGAGTTCGTCGTTGTTGCGCCGGACCACGTCCATCGCCAGATAGCCCTGGGCGCACACCGCGAGCTGGGTGAGCAGGTCCTGGTGCTTCTGCCGGACCGGGAAGAGGACGTCGGAGCGGAGCGTGTCGGCCCCCGCGGGGTCGGCGGCGTCGACGCCCGCGATGTGGTTCTCCACCGCGGTGTCCAGGGCCTGGGTGAGCACCACGTACTCCTGGAGCTTGCCCATCGTCTCCCAGAGGCGCACGCGTTCGGTCTGGAGTGCCGCGTTGTCCCGGCGCAGTTCGTCCTGCCCGCCGCGCAGCGAACCGACGATCCTGTTCAACGTGCCTTGCGCCGACGCGTACTTGGCGACGTGGTCGCGCAGCTTGTTGCCGCCCGGCAGCCGGGACAGGAACTTCCTGCCCTTGCTCGCGGACAGGTCGCGCGGGTCCAGGTCCTCGACCACGCGCCGGAGTTCGACGAGCGAGCCCGCGACGTGCGACTGCGCGTCCTCGCCCTTGGAGGGCAGGCTGCGGATCGTCCGCTCCAGCATGCGGTTGGACTGGGCGGCGGCGCCGCGCATCTCGCTCGCGCCCAGACCGGCGATCTCCCCGACCTTGCCGGCGAACTCGGGGGAGCGGGCGTCCAGGACGGCGAGTCCGTCGACGTACTCCGCGGCCCTGCGCGCCATTTCGTCCTGCACCCCCGGGTCGACGGGGACGAGCCCGCCCGCCTTCTCGCGGGGCACGGGGGCCACGGCCTCGGGCGGCGTGAGGGTGAACGTCTCTTCTGTGCTCATGTGTGCTCTTCCCCCTGGTTCCCGGCCCGGCGCGCCATCTCGTGCAGCACCTTGTAGGCGGGCACGGGCGCCTGCCGGACGCCGGTCAGCTTCTGGTTGAGATAGGTGGCACGGTCGGCGGTGGCCGCCGTGAACTCGTCGGTCGCGCCCTGCGGCCGGAACCCGTGCCGCACGGCCAGCTTGCGCAACACCGGGTCGGTGCTGAGGAGTTCACCCAGCGCGCGGCCCTCGGGCGTGAGCGGCACGACCGTGTGGTCGCTGTTGGCGGTGGTGTCCGGGTAGAGGACCGTGAGGTCTCCGGCGTCGTGGCCCTGGGCGAGCAGCGCGGCGACCTGTGACTCGTAGACGAGGACGAGCGGGTTGCTGGCGCCGCTGACGAAGTCGCCGAACGCGGCGTCGGTGCTGGGCTGCTGGGCGCCCTGGACGCTGATGAGCCGGTGCATCAGGGACGCCGTGCGGCCGACGGCGGCCTCGTCGGAGGCGACGCGCCCGCCGTCGGCGACGTAGGACGCGGCGGCGAGGTAGAGGGCGCCCGAGTTGGAGGTCTCCGGGTCGGTGCTGGCGATGTACAGCGTGCCGGTCAGCTCACCGTGGGCCGTGGCGCCCTTGAGCTGCTGCCAGGTCCGCTCGTGCCCGGCCGCGTCGAGGTAGGCGGCCATCTTCAGGGTGCCGGTGTTCTTGTCGAGGGTGGCCAGCCCGTTGGCGGCGAGGACCTGGGCCGCGCTGCGGTGGGCCACCACGACGAGCGGCGAGTAGAAGGGCCGGGGCAGCGGCCTGCGGACGTGGTACTTGTCCGCGAGTTCGTCGGCCGGCGCCTGGCTGGAGGGGAAGGCGAAGTCGTACTCCTTGAGGTCGAGGCCGTCCATGGCCCAGGACCCGGAGGTCTCCGTCTTCACGGTGTAGCCCTTGGCGGCGAGGGCCTTCACCACATCCGGATCCGAGAAGAACTCCGCCTTCTCCGAACCGATCATTCCGTGCACGGTCTTCGTTGCCGTGCCCTTGTCCTGACCAGTGCGGCCCGCGACGACGGCTGCTGCCACTCCGCCGATCAACAGGACCGCCAGGACGATTCCCGCGATGCGTCTCACGCCTGGAGCGTGCACCTCGGAATCCAACGTTCCCGGTCTCGGTGGGTGAACGCGGGGTGACCACCGGGTCCCGGTACGCAACCGGAGGAGGGGGTGCCGCTACGCGGGCGGCGCGGAGGCCCCGCGGGGTGGACGCGGTGGGTGTGGCGCCCGGTCCGCGCGCGCTTCGAAGGCGCGCGGACCGGGGCCGTACGGGGCCTCGGGCCCGGGGCCCGAGGGGTTCGGCCGGGTGGCCGGGGTCCGGCTCGCGGGCCGGGGGTCAGCGGGTCGCCAGCTCGCGGGATTCGGCGGCCGAGGCGTGGGCGTCCATGCGCTCGGCGGACAGGATCGCCGCGGCCGTGTCGGCGCGGGAGGCCGCGACGACCAGGGCGCGGCCCGCGAGGGCGTGGGCCCGCCGGTGGAGGGTCGCGAGGCGGGACGGGTCGGGCGCCTCGGCGGCCGGGGCGCGCAGCGGGGCGCCGCCGCGCAGCCGGGTCACCTGCTCGGTGAGCCGCTCCGCGCCGGCGTCCAGCTCGGCGGACGGGGCGAGCGCGCGGATCTCGTCCGTGACGGCGAGCAGTGCTGCGAGGTGGCCGGCGAGCTGGATGTCCAGCTCCTCCTCGCGCGACCGGTGGGGGAAGTCGGAGGAGGGGGCGCCGGCCATCGTGTGGACCGACTTGGTGCGGATCGGTTCGTACATGGGATGGCCTCCTGTGCCTGACAGGAAGCCATCCTAGCTTGGATTTCGTCTAAAGTTGAGCTGGTTCGCATATTGGGAGGTGGCGTGCACGCAGGGTGAGCGCGGGACGCGTCCCGGCGGGCGTCACGGCTGGCTGTAGCCGTCCAGGAACGAGCCGATCCGGGTCACCGCGTCCGTCAGATCCGCGACCGTCGGCAGGGTGACCACCCGGAAGTGGTCCGGCTCGGGCCAGTTGAAGCCCGTCCCCTGGACGACCATGATCTTCTCGGCCCGCAGCAGGTCGAGCACCATCTGCCGGTCGTCCTTGACCTTGAAGACCTTCGGGTCCAGGCGCGGGAAGAGGTACAGCGCCCCCTTGGGCTTCACGCAGGTCACGCCCGGGATCTGCGTCAGCAGCTCGTGCGCGACGTCCCGCTGTTCCTTCAGGCGCCCGCCCGGCAGGACCAGGTCGTCGATCGTCTGGCGCCCGCTGAGGGCCGCCACCACTCCGTGCTGCCCCGGCATGTTCGCGCACAGCCGCATGTTCGCGAGGATCGTCAGACCCTCTATGTAGGAGGCGGCACCCGCGCGCGGTCCCGAGACCGACATCCACCCGACGCGGTAGCCCGCCACCCGGTACGCCTTCGACATGCCGTTGAAGGTGAGGGTGAGCAGATCGGGGGCGATCTTGGCGGTCGCGGTGTGCGTGGCGCCGTCGTAGAGGATCTTGTCGTAGATCTCGTCGGAGCAGACCAGCAGGTTGTGCCGCCGGGCGATGTCCGTCAGCCCCCGGAGCATCGCGTCGTCGTAGACCGCGCCGGTCGGGTTGTTCGGGTTGATGATGACGATCGCCTTGGTGCGGTCGGTGATCTTCCGCTCCACGTCCGCGAGGTCGGGCATCCAGTCGGACTGCTCGTCGCAGCGGTAGTGCACGGCGGTGCCGCCGGACAGGGAGACCGCCGCGGTCCACAAGGGGTAGTCCGGGGCCGGTACGAGCACCTCGTCGCCGTCGTCCAGCAGTGCCTGCATCGCCATCACGATGAGCTCGGAGACGCCGTTGCCGATGAAGACGTGATCGACGTCCGTCTCGATGCCGAGGGTCTGGTTGTGCATCACGACCGCGCGACGGGCGGCGAGCAGGCCCTTGGCGTCGCCGTAGCCGTGCGCCGAGGAGACGTTGCGGAGGATGTCCTCGAGGATCTCGGGCGGACACTCGAACCCGAAGGCGGCCGGGTTGCCCGTGTTGAGCTTGAGGATGCGGTGTCCGGCCGCTTCGAGCCGCATCGCCTCCTCAAGAACCGGACCCCGGATCTCGTAGCAGACGTTGGCGAGCTTCGTGGACTGGATCACCTGCATATCCGTGAGCTTACGACCGCCCGACGCGCGTCGGGGGGTGTTTTTCACCACCTTGCTTTCGGACAGGGTGCCCGGCCGTTCATGGTCGGGGTGAATGCCCGCCTCCCACGGAGAGGGGCAGGGGAGGCCGAATCGCGGCCAGGGCGGTTCGGTGTCTCGGGAGGGGCGGTGGTGAGGCCGGTCTCGAGCAGGTGCAGCAACCCGGAGTGGACGGCGGCCAGCGGCCGGGCGTGTCGGCGGCAGGGGTGGTCACTCGCACGGGTGGTGTCGGTCGATGGTGTGGGCGGTCGGGGAACGTGCTGGCTAGGTTCGCGGTCATGGCACGGTTTCGGATGCATCCGACGAGTGAGCAGGCGGGCGTCATGCTCGGCCACTGCGCGCACGCCCGGTACGTCTGGAATCTGGCCGTCGAGCAGCACGCGTACTGGTACCGGGGTCGCAGGGCGGCGCCCGGTTTTGCCGAGCAGTGCCGTCAGCTCACCGAGGCCCGGCGTGACAACGCATGGCTGGCCGCCGGAAACGCGGACGTGCAGCAGCAGGCACTGAGGGACTTCGCCACGGCGAAGAACGCCGTGTTCGCCTCCGGGTTCGGTGAGCCGACCTGGCGCAGGAAGCACGTGCACGAGGGCTTTCGCGTCATCGGCACCGACCGGGTTCCGGAGTTCGAGGCGGACGGCTCACCGAAGCTCAACGCGAAGACCGGAAAGCAGGTCATGGGCCGGTCCGTGGTGGTGCAGAAGCTCAACCGGCGGTGGGCGCGGGTGAAGGTGCCCGGCTGCGGCTGGGTCCGGTTCCGGCTCAGCCGCAACGGCAAGGGCGCTGAACTGCCCAAGGCCAAGACCTTCCGCGTCACCTTCCGCAACGGCCGGTGGCACATCGCGTTCGCGGTCATCCCTGCGCCAATCGATGGGCCCGGCACGGGTGAGGTCATCGGCATCGACCGGGGCGTGAAGATCACCGCCGCCCTCTCCGACGGGCGGAAACTGAACTGCCCGCAGCTCACCGTCAAAGAACGCGCCCGGATCCGCAAACACCAGCGCCGTGCCGTCCGTGCCCCGAAGGGCAGTGAGCGCAAGGCCGCCGAGTACGCGAGGGTGGCCCGTATCAAGGCTCGTGAGGCGGACCGGCGCAGGGACTGGTGCGAGAAGACCAGCACGATGCTCGCCCGCGGCTACGACCTGGTGCGGTTCGAGAAGCTGAACATCAAGAGCATGACCGCCTCCGCGAAGGGGACGGTCGAACAGCCCGGCAGGAAGGTCGCGCAGAAGGCCGGGTTGAACCGGGCGATCCTCGCCCAGGGCTGGGGCCTGCTGCGGCGACGCACCGGGCACAAGGCCCCGGGCCGGGTCGAGGACGTGCCCGCCCCCTACACATCCCTGCGCTGCAGCAGCTGTGGCTGGATCGACAAGAACTCGCGCAAGAGCCAAGCCGAGTTCTGCTGTTCCTCCTGCGGCTTCACCTGCAACGCCGACACCAACGCAGCAGTCAACGTCGCGGCAGGGCAGGGCGGGATCCCCCGCCCCCGGCGAACAGCCGGTGCCGGAGGGGTGACAACGGCCACCGGCCGTTCGAACACCCGTGAACCTTGACCCGTGCGGGTCGGAATCCCCCTCTTTCAGGAGGGGGAGGATGTCAAGTGAGACGTGTCGGTTCCGGCAATTTTGTCCTCCGGGCTGCACCGGAGGCCCTGGTGGCCCCTACAATGCGCGATCATGTCCTGGCAGTCCGGAGACCCCGAAGCCCGGCCGACGGTGTACCTCCCGCAGAGCGACGGTGAGACGCCCTTGGCCTACGAGACGTACGCCGATCCCGCCGAGGCGCACGGCTGGCAGAAGGCGTACACGGACGGTGGGGACACCAGCGTCCTGCCCGTCGTGGCCGACGGCCCGGGGGGACGGCAGGAGCGGCGGTCGCGCCGCAGGCGGACCCGCGACAACAAACTGCCCCGGCGGCTGGCCGTGGCCGGGGGCGCCGCGGGCGTCGTCGCGCTCGGCCTGGCCTTCTCCGGGGTGTTCGACTCCGGCGCGGCCGGGGGAGCGGGCGGCACGCCCCAGCACACGACCCGGCCGGTGCACCTCCCCACCGGACCCGCCCAGGCGGACGACGACCCCACCGCGACCTCCTCCGCGCAGCCCCTCCAGGACCCGTCGGCCACCGCGTCGGCGCCCTCCGCCGGTGCGCTCACCGCCTCCCCGGGCGCGAGCGCGAGCGCCTCCGCGCCGAAGGGCGCTTCCACCGCCCCCGCGCGCTCCGCGCTGGCCACCACCGCGGCCCCTTCGACCGCCCCGACCGCCTCGGCGACGAGCGGACGCGGCCGCGGGAACGGCCACGGGCGCGGCGGCTGGTCGAACTAGTCCCTGGCCCTGGTGAGCCGGCCCCGCCGAGAGGGGGGCCGGGCACGAAGCTCTCGCCGTCGAACGGCGAGCCGGTGACCGGACCGGGGGACGGCCCGCCGGGCACCGGCCGGGCCCCCGAGGGCAGGCCGAACCGTTCCGCGACTCGCGCGCCGTGACCCCGCTCGCCCTCGCGCGGCCCGGTGGATCCCCGGCCGGCCGTTCGCCCGGCCCGCGGGGGAGTCCTGGCCGCCCCCGGTGAACCACCTGCTCGCCCACGGCCTTCTCGTACCGGAGCCGGAGCCGGAGCCGGGGCCGGGGCTAGAGCCGGGGCCGGGGCTGGAGCCGGACCGGCGGCCGGGCCCGCCGCTCGCCCGATCGGAGGCCGGAGGGACGCCTGCCCGCCGGGTTCCCGGACCGGCGCTCGCCTGGTCGGAGGCGTCCGTCCGCCGGGTTTCCGGCCCGGTGCTCGCCCGGCCGGAAGGTATCCGCCCGCCTGGTCGGAGGCGTCCGCTCGCCGGGGCCCGGTCCGCCGTTCGCCCGGTCGGAGGGGTGTCTGCCCGTCAGGTTCCCGGCCCGCGCTCGGAGTGAAGGCCTCCGCGAGCGGCGCGTCGTTCTTCCGCCGCGCGGAGGAGGCGTACGAGGTGTCCGTCGATCGGCGCCGCGGCGGGCGGTGTCCGCCCCGTCGGACGCCGCCCGTCCGCCGTCCACCGCGCCGTCAGGCCGGAAACCGCTCCTTGTTCACTTTCCCCTCCCCCATCACAATGCGCATGACAAGAGACGGCCGGAAGACCTCCGGCCGGCGGAAGGCCGCCGGACGACCTCCGGCGGCCCCAAGTCGCAAGAGGGGACCCCCACATGAGAAAGCCTCTCGTCGCCGTTCTGTTCGCCCTGGTACTGGCCGGGGCGGTCGCGGCACCCGCGGTCGCGGCACCCGCTCCCCACGCCGTACCCGCGTCCCGTCCGGCTCCCGCGCGCGTGTCGGCCCCGGCCGTCACGGCGGACACCGGGGCGGCGCCCACCCTCCAGGCCGTCAGCCTCGCCGGGACCGTCGCGCTCAGCAACTGCTCCGGTTCGGTCATCCGCTTCCCGGGCTCGGCGGACTCCGACCCGGCGCTCGTGCTCTCCAACGGGCACTGCCTGGAGACCGGTTTCCCGGACCCCGGCGAGGTGATCGTCGGTCAGTCGTCCAGCCGGACCTTCGGTCTGCTGAACTCGGCGGGCACCCGGGTCGCGACCCTGCGCGCGAGCAAGGTCGCGTACTCGACCATGACCGACACGGACATCACGATCTACCAGCTCACCAGCACGTACGCGACCATCAAGAACTCGTACGGCATCAGCGCGCTGACCGTGCAGGACACGCACCCGGTCGCCGGCACCGCCATCACCGTGGCCTCCGGCTACTGGAAGCGTCTCTACAACTGCAGCATCGACGGGTTCGTGTACCGCCTCAAGGAGGGGGACTGGACCTGGAAGGACTCGGTCCGCTACACCTCCGCCTGCCAGACGATCGGCGGCACCTCGGGCTCGCCGGTCGTCGACCGGTCCACCGGCAAGGTCGTCGCCGTCAACAACACCGGCAACGAGGACGGCGAGCGGTGCACGGTGAACAACCCGTGCGAGGTCGACGCGAACGGCACCGTCACCGTCCGCCAGGGCATCAACTACGCCGAGGAGACCTACCAGATCCCGGCCTGCTTCACGACGGGCAACAAGCTCGACCTGAGCCTGAGCGGGTGCGTCCTGCCCAAGCCGTAACACCGCGGGAGGGCGGGCGGTCACGCCGTGCGGCGGACCGCCCGTCCCGCCAGCACGTCCGTCCTGCGCCCGTCCTCGACGACGAAACGGCCGTCGATCAGGACGTGCGGGATGCCGGTCGGCAGGGTGCGCGGCGCCGCGAAGGTCGAGCCCGCCGCGACCGTCGCCGGGTCGAAGAGCACCAGGTCGGCGCGGTACCCCTCGCGGACCAGGCCGCGGTCGGGCAGCCGCAGCCGGGCGGCCGGGCGGCCGGTGAGGCGCGCGACGCACTCCTCCAGCGTCAGGACGCCCAACTCCCTTACGTAGTGGCCGAGATAGTGCGGGAAGGTGCCGTAGGCGCGCGGGTGGGGCTTGTCGCCGTGCAGGATGCCGTCCGAGCCGCCGGTGTGCACCCGGTGCCGCATGATCGTCCGGACGTTCTCCTCGTGGCCGACGTGCTGCAGGATCGTGGGGCCGAGCCGGTCCTCGACCAGCAGTCGCCGGGCGACGGTCCAGGGTTCCTCGCCGCGCAGGCCGGCCGACTCCCGGACGGTCCGGCCGACGTACGGGCCGAGTCCGGGGTCGTTCACCCCCGAGATCTCGATCGTCTCCCAGTCGACGGGCACGCCGTGGCAGCCGTCCGCGCCCACGGCCTCCAGGTGGTGCCGGACGCGCTCGGCGGTGTCGTCGTCCCGCAGCCGCGCGAGCACCGCCTCCGGTCCGCCCTCGTTCGCCCAGCTCGGCAGCAGCGCCGCGAGGGTGGTGCACCCCGGGGTGTACGGATAGGTGTCGAGGGTGATGTCGGCGCCCTCCGCCAGCGCCTCGTCCAGCAGCGCGAGGAGATCCGGTGCCTTCCCCTCGTTCACCGAGAAGTTCATGGTGGCATGGGCGAGGTGGAGCGGACAGCCGGCTTCGCGGGCGAGGGTCACCATCTCCTGGTACGCCTCCAGGGCGCCCGCCCCGTACGAGCGGTGGTGCGGGCACCAGTAGCCGCCGTGCTCCGCCACCACCCGGCACAGCGCGGTCAGTTCGGCGTCCCGGGCGTACATCCCCGGCGTGTACGTCAGCCCCGAGGACATGCCGACCGCGCCCTCGCGCAGTCCGTCCGCCACCAGTCGCCGCATCCGGTCCAGCTCCCGGGGGGTCGCCTCGCGGTCCTCCCAGCCGACGGCGAGCATGCGGACGGTGCCCTGGGGGACGAGGTAGGCGGCGTTGACCGCGATGCCCTCGCCGCCGAAGCCGTGGTCGAGACGGTCCAGGTACTCGCCCACGGAACGCCAGTCGAAGTCGACGTCGTCGCCGTGGCCGTTCCAGCCGGCGATCGTCCGGCGGACCTCGGCGAGCGTCCGGTCGTCGGCCGGCGCGTACGACAGGCCGTCCTGGCCGATCACTTCGAGGGTCACGCCCTGGGCGGCCTTCGCGCTGTGGTCCGGGTCCCGCAGCAGCGCGAGGTCGCTGTGCGCGTGCATGTCGATGAAGCCGGGGGCGAGGACGAGGCCCTCGGCGTCCATCTCCCGGGTGCCGCGCGGCCGTTGGCATCCGGCCGCCGCGGCCTCCTTGACGATCGCGACGATCCGGCCGCCCTTGACGGCCACGTCCGCGCGGTACGTCGGCGCGCCGCTGCCGTCGGCGACGTCCACGTCCTGGATGACCAGATCGGCGAGGTCCATGGGGCGTCTCCCGTGTCGTGCGGAACGGTTCTCCGGAAAGTTCTCCGAACGGTTCTCCAGAAGACGGTTCCCTAGAAGAACGTACGGATGTAGTCGACCACCGTGCCGTCCGCCTCGACCAGTGGGATCAGTTGCCACTTGTCGAAGGACGTGCACGGATGGGACAGGCCCATGCCGACCCAGTCGCCGACCTCCAGGTCCGTACCGGGAGCCGTCCGCAGCCAGGCGTGCTGGTCGGAGAGCCCGCTCACCTCGATGCCGGCCGCCGGACGCTCGGCACCGCCGCGGCGCACGACCTGGGCGAGGGGCAGGTCGAGGTCGTGGGCCGCGTCCCGCTTGCCGGCGTTGGTGAAGGCCTGCTCGGGGGAGGGCCGCGAGACGACCTGCGACCAGAGGCGGAACGCCGGGTGCAGGGCACCCTCCCCCGGGACGCGGGTGAAGGGGGTGAGCCTGCGGTAGTGGCCGTCGTCGTGCGAGACGTAGGCGCCCGAACGCAGCAGTCTCAGGACGGGGAGCGACAGCTCGGGGATCTCCGCGAAGACGTCGGCGACCGCGTCGAACCAGGCGCTGCCGCCCGCGCTGACGACGATCCTGCCGGCGTCCTCGAACCGCCCGGCGCCGTCGAAGGCCGCCGCGAGCGCGGTCAGCCGCCGCAGCCAGGCGTGCACCCGTTCCGGGTCCGCGTCCGGCACCTCGCCCTCGTACCCGGCGACGCCCACCAGCCGGAGCGTCCCGGCCGCCGCCACCGCGTCGGCGACGGCCGCGCACTCCTCCTCCGTCCGCGCTCCGGTACGGGCACCCGCGCCCGCGGCGAGTTCGACGACGACGTCCACCGGGCGGACGCTCCCGCGCAGCGCGGCGTCCATCAGCTCCACCCCGCGCACCGAGTCGACGTAACAGACGAACTCGAAGTCCGGGTCCCCGGCCAGCTCGGCGGCGATCCAGCCGAGGGCCGCCGGGTCGACGAGTTCGTTCGCGAGGAAGATCCGGTCGATGCCGAACTCCCGCGCCACCCGCACCTGGTGGGGGACCGCGAGGGTGATGCCCCAGGCGCCGTGCTCGATCTGCCGCCAGAAGAGCTGGGGCGCCATGGACGTCTTGCCGTGCGGGGCGAAGGCGAGGCCGTGCCGGGTGGCGTACGTCTCCATGAGTTCGAGGTTGTGGGCCAGGCGCTCGGCGGAGAGGGCGAGGACGGGGGTGGTGAAACCACCGGTGAAGAGGTTGCGGCGCTGGGCGGCCAGCTCGCCGACGCTCAGACCGTCGGCGTCCGGGGGCAGCCCCTTGAAACGGTGGTCGACGCGCTCCGCCGCGAGAGCGGCCAGTGGTGCGGCGGCGGTGTCGGCGCTCATGGGGTCTCCTCGGCCTGTTCGATCATGTTGCATCATGTGCAACGCTCGTTGCGCATGTCGTTTTCAGCTGTCTAACATCCCAGCCGACGCAGGGTCAACGGTGCCGTTCGCCGCCGTCGGCCGTCAGAGCGAGGAGCCCCGACCACTGTGAGCAGCAACGGACCCGCGGGTGCCGCGTCCCCCGGCAGCGACACCAGTACCGGCGACGGCACCGCTGTCGGCACCGGCAACGACACCGGCACCGGCACCGTCGACGTGGTGGCGCTCGGCGAGTCCATGATCACCTTCCTGCCCGCCCGGGCCGGGCGCCTCGCCGACGTGCCGTCGTTCGAACGGGGCATCGGAGGGGCCGAGTCGAACGTGGCGTGCGTGCTCGCCCGCGCCGGTCACTCCGTCCGCTGGGTCGGCAGGGTCGGCGCCGACGGGTTCGGCGACCACCTGGTGGAGGCGATCGCCGCGTACGGCGTCGACACCTCCGCCGTGCGCCGGGACCCCGGCCGGCCCACCGGCGTCTACTTCCGCACCGCGGGGGACCGGGCGACCGGCTCCCACGAAGTCGCCTACTACCGGGCCGGATCCGCCGCCTCGGCCATGACCACGCGGAACACGGACCTCGCCGCCGCCCGCTCGGGCCGCGTGCTCCACCTGTCCGGCATCACCGCCGCGCTCTCCGACGGCTGTCTGGCCCTGATGCGCGAGCTGACCGCACCCCGGACCGGCCGCCCCCTCGTCTCCTTCGACGTCAACCACCGTCCCGGCCTGTGGCGCGACCGGCCGGAGGGACCGCGCGTCCTGCTCGACCTCGCGCGCGGCGCCGACATCGTCTTCGTCGGCGAGGACGAGGCCCACGAGGCCTGGGGGCTGCGCGGAGCCCACGCGATCCGCGAGGCACTGCCCGAACCGGACGTCCTGGTGGTCAAGGACGGCAGCCGGGGAGCCGTCGTGTTCGCCAAGGACAGGGCCGTCGGCGCCAGGGATGCGGCCGCCGGGGGCGGAGGCGAGGCGCCGGGGAACGCCACCCGCGCGGACGGCGGAACCGCCGGGGGGCCGGGGGACGGCGGCGGGGCCACCGAGGGTGCGGCCGGGCGCGCCGGGGGCGGCACCGGGCGCGCGCAGGACACCACCGGGGGCGACACCGGGCGTGCCGAGGCCGCGGCCGGTGCCGCCGTCTTCGTCCCCGCCCTCAGGGTCGACGTCGTCGCGGCCGTCGGTGCCGGGGACGCCTTCGCCGCCGGGTTCCTCTCCGCCACCCTGCGCGGCCTCCCCGCCCGCGACCGGCTGCGGCACGGCCATCTGACGGCCGCCGCCGCGCTCACCGTCCCGGGCGACCTCGCCGACCCGCCCGCCCGGGGGCACGCCGACCGGCTCGCCGCTCTCGACGACCGTGCCTGGGAGACACTTCGTCTCGGCCCCGGCTGGACCGAAGCCGACGCACGGGCCGCGGAGGAGGTACGTACGCCATGAGCCAGACCGTCGACCGAGCGCTGAGCATCCTGCCGCTGCTCGCCGAGGGCCCCGCCGACCTCGGACAGGTCGCCGACCGCCTCGGCGTCCACAAGTCCACGGCCCTGCGCCTGCTGCGCACCCTGAACGAACACGGCCTGGTCTACCGCCAGTCCGACCAGCGCTACCGGCTCGGCGCCCGGCTCTTCGCCCTCGCCCAGGAGGCCGTCGAGAACCTCGACGTCCGCGAGATCGCCCACCCCCACCTCGTCCGCCTCAACGAGAGCTGCGGACACACCGTCCACCTCGCCGTGTACGAGGAGAACGAGGTGCTCTACATCGACAAGGTGGAGAGCCGCTATCCGGTGCGCATGTACTCGCGGATAGGGAAACCCGTCGCCATCACCGTCGCGGCGGTCGCCAAACTGCTCCTCGCCGACCTGCCCGAGGCCGAGCGCCGCGCCGTCGCCGACCGGCTCGACTACCCCCTGTACACGGCCCGTTCGACCCCCAACGCCCCCGCCTTCCTGAAGGAACTGGCCACGGTGCGCGAACAGGGCTGGGCCACCGACCTCGGAGGCCACGAGGAGTCCATCAACTGCGTCGCCGCCCCCGTCCGCGGCGCCGACGGACGCGTCGCCGCCGCCATGTCGGTCTCCGCGCCCAACGTCGTCGTCACCGCCGAGGAACTCCTCACCCTGCTCCCGCTGGTGCGCCGCACGGCCGACGCCATCAGCCGCGACTTCTCCGGCAGAGCCCCCACGAAGGAAGACCCGAAGGAATGAGCACCGCATGACCGACAAGATCGCCCTCGTCCCCGCGACCCACACCACCCCGCCCGCCCGGTTCTCGCACGGTGTGCGCAAGGGGAACATCCTCCAGGTCGCCGGACAGGTCGGCTTCCTGCCCGCCGAGGAGGGCAAGCCCCCGACGCCCGCCGGCCCGACCCTGCGCGAGCAGACCCTCCAGACGCTCGCCAACGTCAAGGCCATCCTCGAGGAGGGCGGCTCCGGCTGGGACGACGCGATGATGATCCGCGTCTACCTCACGGACACCGGCCACTTCGCCGAGATGAACGAGATCTACGACCAGTACTTCGAGGAGCAGGGTCTCACCGCGCCCCCCGCCGCCCGCACGACGGTCTACGTCGGCCTGCCGGCCGGACTCCTCGTCGAGATCGACGTCCTCGCCGTCCTCGGCTGACGTCCCTTCCGGGCCCGCGCCCGGGCGACTCCCGCGCGATCCGGGCGACTTCCGCGCGATCCGCGCACCTCCCGCACACCGTACGACGTCACGGTGCGGCACCCGCTCACCCCGGGGTGCCGCACCGCGATCCGCCCTGCCCGAAAGCCCCCACGGACCGACGAGAAAGAGGCTCCCCGACCATGTCGTCGTACCCCCTCGCAGCGACAGCCCCGGCCCCGGAGACGCCACCCCACACCGGTGGTCTCCTGCTCCTCCTCGACGGCACGGCCGGACTGCTCACGGTCGCCGCCCTCGGCATCGCCCTCCTCCTCTTCCTGATCATCAAGGTCAGGCTCCAGCCGTTCGTCGCCCTGCTGGCCGTCTCCATAGCCGTCGGCCTCGCCGCCGGACTCCCGGTCACGGAGCTGTTCGGCACGGTCCAGCGCTCCACCGCGGTGTCGGTCGTCGAGTCCGGCATGGGCGGCATCCTCGGCCATGTCGCGATCATCATCGGCCTCGGCACGATGCTCGGGGCGATCCTCGAAGTCAGCGGCGGCGCCGAGGTGCTGGCCTCCCGGCTGCTCGGCCTCTTCGGGGAGAAGCGGGCCCCGCTCGCCATGGGCCTGACCGGCCTGATCTTCGGCATCCCGGTCTTCTTCGACGTCGGCATCTTCGTCCTCGCGCCGATCGTCTACGCCGCCGCCAAGCGGTCCGGCAAGTCGATCCTCCTCTACTGTCTGCCGCTGCTCGCCGGTCTGTCGATGACCCACGCCTTCCTGCCGCCGCACCCCGGTCCGGTCGCCGCCGCGGGACTGCTGCACGTCCAGCTCGGCTGGGTGATCCTCATGGGCATCGTCTGCGGCCTCCCCGCCGTGCTGGCGGCCTGGGCCTGGTCGGCCTGGATCGGCAGGCGCGTCTTCGTCCCCGTGCCGCAGGACATGGTCGAGGCAGCGGCCGAGGCCAGACGGGCCGTCATCGAGGAACAGCGCCGTGCGGGCGCTCCCTCGCCGGACGCCTCTTCGCCGAACGCCTCCTCGCAGGAAGCCTCTTCGCAGGACGCCTCTTCGCCGGGTGGGGCCGACGGCCCGGCGGACGGGGCCGGCACCCAGGAGAAGCCGGTGCCGCTCGCCACGGTCCTCGGCATCATCGGCACGCCCCTGGTGCTCATCCTCGCGGCCACCTTCTCCTCGGTCGCCCTCGACCCCTCCACCCTCCGTTCGGTCGTCGAGTTCTTCGGCAGCCCGTTCGTCGCGCTCACCATCGCCCTGCTCCTCGCCTACTACCTGCTCGGCATCCGGCGCGGCTGGTCCCGCAAGTCCCTGGAGACGGTGTCGACTTCGTCCCTCAAGCCGGTCGGCAACATCCTGCTCGTGGTCGGTGCGGGCGGGATCTTCGGCGCCGTGCTGAAGGCCAGCGGGGTCGCCCAGGCACTGTCGGACACCTTCGACGGCGTCGGCCTCCCGGTGATCGTCCTGGCCTATCTGATCTCCCTGGTCCTGCGGGTCGCCCAGGGCTCGGCGACGGTCGCGATCGTCACCACCGCCGGCATCGTCGCGCCGCTGCTCACCGAGGGCCATCACTCCCAGGCCTTCGTCGCCCTGGTCATCATGGCGATCTCGGCCGGTTCGATCTTCGCCTCGCACGTCAACGACGGCGGTTTCTGGATGGTGGCCAAGTACTTCGGCATCAGCGAGCGCGACACCCTCAGGACCTGGACCGTCCTGGAGTCGGTGCTGTCCGTCGCCGGGTTCGCCGTGGCCGCCGTGATGAGTCTCTTCGTGTAACAGTGGCATCGCCAATTCGAGGCCGGCTGTGCCCCGCACAGGATCTTCGACCATACTTCGCGCTGTGGAGCAGCGCATAGGTTCGAAGAGTCAGCCCCTGGACGCCGCCGCGGTCAACCCGGCGTACATCCCCGGGCTCACGTCCCCCGTGCCGGCGGAGCCGAAGGACGCGGTCGCGGAGACCGAGGAGACCGTCTCCGACGAGACCGTCTCCTCGGTCTCCGACGAGACCGCCTCCGAGGAGACCGCCTCCGAGGAGGCGCCCGCGGCCGAGGCCCCGGAGGAGGCCGAGTCCGAGGAGGAGGCCCCCGCCCCCGACGGTCCCGTCTTCGAGGCCTCCGACCGGCGTGCCTCGATCAGGGCCGACCACAGCGGCGTTGTGCTGCGCCTGGACGACCAGGAGGCGGAGTTCCGCTGGGACGAGATCGGCGCCGTCGAGACGGAGACGCCGCGTTTCGGCAAGCGGTTCACCATCACCGTGCACACGCCGGAGCGCCGCTGGTACCCGATAGAGATCGAGGCGAACGCCCGGGCCCGCTTCAAGGAGTGGGAGGAGCAGCTCGACGCCGTCCTGGACGCCTACTTCGAGGACGGCGAGGACGACGAGGACGGCACCGGGGCCGAGGCCGAGGTCGAGACAGCGGCCGAGTCCGAGTCCGAGGCGAAGTCCGAGTCCGGGGGCAAGAGCCTGAGCAAGGACGGCGAGGACGGCGAGGACGACCAGGACGACGAGGGCGGCAAGGCCGAGTCCGAGAAGCCGTAAGCGGTGAGGGGATCCGCGCGCCCGTCAGGAAGGGCACGCGGATCCCCGGTCACCGGCCGGCGCGGCCGGAGCGTCGCGGCCTAGGAGCAGTACTGGGCCGCCTTGCCGATGGACCGGTACATGCAGTCGGCGTTCTCCAGGAGTTGGAGCACCGCGTCCCGGTTGCGGGAGGTCTCCCGCTCGATGACCTCGTCGGGCGGGTAGAAGCCGCCGCCGGAGCTGGACGTCGGGTACATCTCGAAGGTGTAGTCGAAGATCTTCTGGGTGCCCCAGAGGTAGTCGTCGATCGAGCCGTCCGTGATGTACAGGTCGCTGGCCTGCTCGGCCGTGTACCCGTTGCTGGCGGCCATCTTCTGCCCGATCGCCTTGAAGGCGGCGGCGTCGTCCGCCGTCATCCCGGTGGCCGTGTCGGCGGTGGTGTACCCGAACGGCCACAGCACGAGCTCGCTGTAGGTGTGGAAGTCGATCCCGGCGGTGATCTGCTGCTTGCCGCCGACGACCCGGCCGCGCACGAAGTCCGCGACCACCTTCACCTCGGGCGCCGATTCGGCCGACGCGCCGCGGTAGGTCTCGGAGGACTTGGAGGACGAGGAGCCGCCGCAGCAGCCCCACTTGTAGTTCCAGTTCCGGTTGAGGTCCGTGCCGACGTACGAGGACCCGGAGTTGGGCTGGCGGTTCTTGCGCCAGGAGCGGTAGGAGCCGCTCGCGATGTCGTACTCGCCGCCGTCCGGGTTGAGGTCCGGGACGATCCAGATCTCACGGTTGTTCACCATGTTCGTGACCCGGGAGTCGCTGCCGTACCCGGCCCCGAGCTCGCGCAGCAGGTACAGCGCCATCTCCACGGTGAGGTGCTCGCGGGCGTGCTGGTGGAAGGTGAGCAGGACCTCGGGCTCGCTCTCGTCGGTGGCCACGTTGTCGCTGACCTTGATGGCGACGATGTCCCGGCCCTGGTAGGACTTTCCGATCACCCGCTTGCTCATGATGCTCGGATAGGCCGCGAGCCGCTGGTCGATCTCCGTGTTCATCTCGGCGTAGTTGTGGTACTTCGCGTCCGCCGTCGGGAAGTCGAAGAGGCGTACGCCGTCGGCCGCGGAGGAGCGGTCGGGCGCCGAGCCCAGCGGCGTGACGTCGTAGCCCTGCCGGCGCAGCGTGGCGATCTGGTCCGCGCGGCCGGAGACGACCACGGTCTCCTCGTCGGCCTCGTCCACCGTGACCCCCGACCGCTGGATCTCCGTACGGGACGCGGAGGTCGAGCTCTGGTGGATCTCGTACTGCCTGATGTCGTCGGACGACGGCGTGAGGGCCCTGGCCCCGCTCGCCGTGGCGTCGGTGGCGGTGGCGGTCAGGGGAGCCGCGAGGGCGAGCGCCGCGAGGACCGCGAGGGCGGCGGTGCGCCGGCCGCCTCTGCCCTTGCCGTCGGCGCTGCCACGTGGGCGAATTCGCATGGAGTCTCCTTGTTTCTCCGGAAATTCCGGGATCTCCGGAATTGTGGGGGAGCGGAGCTGGGGGATGGCTCAAGGTGACGTGCCTGGTGCGGGTGTGGCGCTCATGGTGGGGGTTATGGCATGAGCAGGTCAATAGAAGACAAAGGGCCGTCGGCGGGAATCGGCCGCCCGGGACGGCACCGGCCCCGTTCGCCGCGACTGCGGCGAACGGGGCCGGAAGGGGGACCGCCGGGGAAGGGGGCGGTGGGAGGGCTACAGGGCGTGCACGTGCGGGCCCACCGCGTTCGACCAGGCGTTGCCCGCCGAGGCGTCCCAGTTCGTCGACCAGGTCATCGCGCCGCGCAGGCCCGGGTAGGCCTTGGAGGGCTTGAACGAACCGCAGTTGGTGAGCTTGGTCAGGCAGTCGAGGGCGTTGTTCACGATCGTCGGGGAGACGTAGCCGCTGCCCGCGCCGCTGGTGGAGGCGGGGAGGCCGAGGCCGACCTGGGAGGCGTCGAGACCGCCCTGGAGCTGGATGCAGGCGAGCGCCGTCAGGAAGTCGACCGAGCCCTGCGAGTAGACCTTGCCGTCGCAGCCGAGCATCGAGCCGCTGTTGTAGTACTGCATGTTGACGACGGTGAGGATGTCCTTGATGTTCAGCGCCGTCTGGAAGTAGGAGTTCGACGTGGACTGCATGTCGATGGTCTGCGGGGCCATGGTGATGACCAGGGACGAGCCCGCCTTCGCGGACAGGGACCGCAGCGCCTGGGACATGTAGGTCGCGTTGAGGCCGTTCTCCAGGTCGATGTCGACGCCGTCGAAGCCGTACGTCTGCATCAGGGAGTAGACGGAGTTGGCGAAGTTCGTGGCCGAGGCGGAGTCGCTCACCGAGACGGTGCCGTTCTGGCCGCCGATGGAGATGATGACCTTCTTGCCCGCGGCCTGCTTGGCCTTGATGTCGGCCTTGAACTGGTCGACGGTGTAGCCGCCGAGTCCGGCCGAGTCGAGCGTGAAGCCCACCGCGCCCGGCGTGCTCGTGGCGTCGGCGAAGGCGACGGCGATGATGTCGTACTGCGACTGCACGGCGGAGAGCTTCTGCACGGTCGCGCCGTTGTTGAAGTTCTGCCAGTAGCCCGTCACCGCGTGCGCGGGCACGGTGCCCCCGCCGCCCCCGCCACCGCCGGACGCGGCCGTCGTCCCGGTCACGGCCGAGGACTTCGCCGACTCACCGGCCGAGTTGGTCGCGCTGACCTGGAACGAGTACGCCGTGGAGGCGCTGAGCCCCGAGACGGTCGCGGAGGTCCCGCTCACCGACTGGACCTTGGAGCCGCCCTGGTACACGTTGTAGCCGGTCGCGCCCGACACCGTGTTCCAGGCCAGGGAGACGGACGAGGAGGTCGTGCCGGACACCGCGAGACCGCCGGGGGTCGCCGGGACGGTCGGGGCCGGGTCGCCGCCACCGCCGCCGTCGGGGCCGAACACGGAGAAGTCGTCGGCGAGGTAGGCGGGCTGTCCGTACCAGCCGTGCGACCAGACCGACACCGACGTCGTCGAGGCGCCGGTGGTAAAGGTGGTCGACAGCTGCGTCCAGGTGGTGTTGGGCGTCCAGGTCGAGACGTCCGTGGTCCCCGTGCCGCTCACCCCGAGGTAGGTGTAGGACCCCTGCACCCAGGCGCTCAGCGTGTACGTCGAGTTGGGCTTCACGGCGACGGACTGCGAGCACTGGGCGAAGTCCTGCCCCGCGGGCGTGGCCTTCAGCGCGGCCGCGCCGCCGTGCACCGGCGAGGAGACCGTCGTGCCGCTGCCCGCCGAACAGGTCCAGTTGCTCAGCCCGGACTCGAAGCCGCCGTTCTTCACGTTGTTGACGTCGGCGGCCTGGGCCTGGCCGGCCAGACCGGTGAGGGAGAGGACGGACGCGGCGACGGCGGTGGCGAGGGCTCCCGCCCATCTCCGTCCGGGCATACGGGTGACGCGGTCCACTGGGTCCTCCAGGAAGAGGTGGGGGAGGGGAGGGGGAACGGAACGGTGGCCACCGTCGGTGGATACAAGTTGGTCCAGACCAATCGGGTTGTCAAGCCCCGGGTCACATCAAGTCCCTTATGCGGGCGCCCAGTTGTTTTGAGACGTCTCACTCTCCGTTGATCACGCCCGCACCTTCGGTGAGATGATCTCGGAGATTCTGTGTTGAGCGGGCCATGCCGTGGATATGGTGCTGATGCAAGAGGGCGTCACAGTGGCGATCCGCGGCCGTACGGGAAACGTCCGTGACGCTCTATGGCGACAAAGGGGCGATCTGAGGCGGTGGTTGACCACCCCGCCGCAGCGAACGGGGTGTGTGCAGCGTGCCGACCGCGATAGCCGTCACCAGTCCCGATCTGGTGCTCCCGCCGCACGACCGGGGGACCCCGCCGGCGGTCGTCCAGCCGCTCGGCACCCTGGAGGACTCCCTCACCGGGATGCACGCGCTCATCGAGCAGCACGGGTACGTCATCTCCCTCTACTCGACCGGTGCCGACAGCGCCGTCACCCGGCGGCTGCACACCGTCCGCTCCGTCCTGGAGAGCGACCGCATCGCGCTGCTCGGCATCGACCTGCCACCGCTCGGAATCGCCCTGCTGGCCCAGCAGTTACGCCAGCTTTCGGTCTGCGACTTCAGCCCCGGCGTGCTCGCCTCCTCCGCCCGGCTGCTCGCCCACTACATCTACGCCGGAGCCCTGCTCGGCTCGGTGGCCAAGCTCGACCGGGTCCCGGTCTCCCTCAAGTCGCACGCCAAGTCGTGGGTGCCGGGCGCCCAGTTCGCCGTACTCGCCAATCCGCGGGCCGAACTGGTCCGCGTCGGCCAGGGAGAACTGCCGGGGCCGGAGTTCGGGACCCGGCTGCTCTCGGCCGCCGGACAGCCGCCCTCCGACTGGGTCACCTCGACCCTCGCGCCCGCCTGGCAGGTCCAGGGCGCCGCGACCGTCCCGCTGCCCGGGGAATCGGTCCGCTGGTGGGGCACGAACCGGCTCGTGGAATTCGCCGCCGGACTGCACGACGTCTCGGTCCTCTACCAGCTCGTCTCGTCCGTCCGGCGGGACGCGTGCCACTGGTGCGGCCTCGAACTCATCGGTGACCGCTGCGGTTTCTGCGCCGCCCCGCTGTCCCAGCCTTCCGCCGAGGAGCTTTCGGCCACCACCGTCCGGGCAGCCTCTCCGGTGCGCGCCGCCCTGCCCCGAGGCGCCACATAGGCCCCCGGCGCATCGAACCGCGCGTCAGACACGACCGAACGACGCACCAGGCACCAGCGAACAGCACATCAGGCACCACCGCCCGACCCAGCCGTCCCCGTAGATCGAGGTTGTCCTGAACATGCTGCATCATCCCGGAGGTCACCCCCCGGATCCCCGGCAGGAACGACAGCCCGGTCCACTCCCCGGTACCGCCCCACGAGGTGAGATTCAGTGAACTCGCGCCAGCGCCGCGGCGTCATCCTGCTGGTCCTCTCGGTCCTGTGCGCCCTCGGCGCCTTCGCCGGAGTCCTCTCGGTGATCCGCGACGTGAACTCCAAGGTCGGCCCGGAGGTCACGGCGTACCGCCTGAAGAGCGACATCGCGCCCTACAAGGAACTGTCGGCCGACCAGTTCGAGAAGATCTCCATGCCCGAGCGGTGGCTGTCGTCCACCGCCGTCACCGACCTCTCCCGGATCCGCGGGAAGATCGCCGTCACCCGGCTGGAGAAGGGCTCCCTGCTCCAGGCCGACATGATCGTCGCCAAGCCGGAACTGGCCGCCGGGCAGCAGGAGATCGCCATCATGATCGACGCGTCGACCGGTGTCGCGGGCAAGATCGACCCCGGCTCCCGGGTCAACATCTACGCCACCTTCAAGGCCGAGAACGACAAGGGCCGCGACCAGTCCAAGGTGATCGTCGAGAACGCCCGTGTCATCGACGTCGGCAAGCTCACCGCCCTCGAACCCGACCAGTCCAGCGCCGACCGGCGCAACAGCGCCGCCCAGGCCGTCCCGATCACCTTCGCGCTCGGCACCGCCGACGCCCAACGCGTCGCGTACGCCGAGTCGTTCGCCGAACACGTCCGGCTCGCCCTGGTCGCCGGCGGCTCCGACACGTCCGTGGCGCCCGGCGACCGTACGTACACCCTCGACGAGGACAAGTAGGAGGCCGCGCATGAGGTCCATGCCCACCGGGCGGTGCCCGGGGCCGCGTACGAGGCCGGCACGCGCGACGCGGACGCGGCCGTCGCGGGACCCCCGGTCCGGAACGCGGCGACGGGTCCCCGAGGCGCTGGGCACGGGGACCGGCGCGCGGTACGCGAGCGAGGAGCTTCGCCGATGACCATCCGTATCCTTCCCGCCGTCGGCGACATCGACTCGGCCCGCGCGCTCACCACCCTGCTGAGCCAGCTCGCCGACACCGAACCCGCCCCGCCCGTACCCGACTCGACCGCACTCCTCGACACCCTCGCGCGCCTCGCCGCCGAGTCCCTCGACGAGCTCCCCGAAGTGGTCCTCGTCCACGAACGCATCGGCCCGGTACCGGCGTTGGACCTGATCCGCGACCTGGTGATGCGCTTCCCCGCGGTCGGTGTCGTCCTCATCACCGCCGACACCAGCACCGGCGTCCTCACCGCCGCCATGGACTCCGGCGCCCGCGGCATCGTCGGCCTCCCCCTCGGCTACGACGCCCTCGCCGAACGCGTCCAGGCCGCCGCCGCCTGGTCCGCCGGAATGCGCCGCCATCTGCACAGCGGCGCGCCCGAGCTGTACACGGGCCCCGGCGGCACCGTCGTCACCGTGACCGGCGCGAAGGGCGGCGTCGGCGCGACCGTCACGGCGGTCCAGCTCGCCCTCGCCGCGAAGGCCTCCGGCCGCAGCGTGGCACTGCTCGACCTGGACCTGCAGTCCGGGGACGTGGCCTCGTACCTCGACGTGCAGTTCCGCCGGTCGGTGGCCGACCTCGCCGCCATCACCGACATCAACCCGCGCGTCCTCCAGGACGCCGTCTACACCCACGACAGCGGCATCGCCCTGCTGCTGGCCCCCTCCGAGGGCGAACGCGGCGAGGAGGTCACCGACCGGGTGGCCCGCCAGATCCTCGGCGCGCTGCGCTCCCGCCACGACGTCGTGGTCGTCGACTGCGGCTCCCAGATGAACTCGGCCACCGCCGCGGCCGTCGAGATGGCCGACCGGGCCCTGCTGCTCGTCACCCCCGACGTCATCGCCGTACGCGCCGCCAAACGCATGGTCCGCATGTGGGACCGCCTCCAGATCCGCAAGGCGGAGGAAACCACCACGGTCGTGAACCGCTTCGCCCGCGGTACGGAGATCCAGCCGTCCCTCGTCGAACGCGTCACCGGCACCAAGGTCGCCCGTTCCACGGTCCCCGCCGCCTTCAAGGAACTCCAGTCGGTCGTCGACGCGGGGCGGCTGCAGGACCTGGACGCCCGCTCGACCGTCAAGCAGGCACTGTGGGCGCTCGCCGGCGACCTGGGTCTCGTGGTCCCCCAGGAGGGCGGGGGCGGCGGCAGGCGCCGCAAGGCGTCCGCGTCGGACCGGGGCGCGCTCTCGCTGCGCGGCCGGAACGCCGACCGGGGAGCGGTCACCCTCGAGTTCGCCGGGATGTTCCCGCTGCTGCTGGTCGTCATGACGATCCTGTGGCAGTGCGTGCTGTACGGCTACTCGTACTCGCTGGCCGGGAACGCGGCGGACGAGGCCGCGCGGGCCGCCACCGCGGCCTACGCGGTCCACGGCGACGTCGCGGGCGCCTGCGCCACCGCCGGGAGCAAGCACCTGCCGGGCTCCTGGAAGGACGCCGGCATCGCCTGCGGCGCCGACGGCCAGGTCATGACGGCCACCGTCGACGTCGACGTCCCCCTGTTCTTCCCGGGCTTCGACGCGGGCTTCCACGTGAAGGGCAAGGCGGGCGCGGCGCTGGAGGGGGGCGACGGATGAGGACGCACCCGCGGACGGCATCCGGCGGAAGGGGACGTGCCGGTACATCACATGTCCGTCGCTCACGTTCGGATCGGCCGACGCTTCACACCACACCGACGTCTGATCCAGCGGCGACGGACGGATGTACCGGCACGTCCCCGACCCACGACGCACCCACGTCCGCGCCCGCACCCACGTCCGCGCCCGCACCCACGTCCGCGCCCGCACCCACGTCCGCGCCCGCACCCACGTCCGCGCCCGCACCCGCACCCGCGAGCAGGCTCCGCGACGACCGGGGCGTCTCCATCCTGGAGTTCGTCGGGTTCCTGCCGATCCTGCTGATCGTCGGGATGGCGGCCATCCAGCTCGGACTCATCGGGTACGGCGTCAACCAGGCCGGCTCCGGGGCACGGGCCGCCGCACGAGCAGCCTCGCAACAGGGCGGTCCCGCGGCAGGGGTGGCCGCGGGCCGTGCCGCCGTGAGCGGGTGGCTCGACCCGCGGGTCACACCGGAAAAGGGGGCCGAGACCACCACCGCGACGGTCCAGGTCCACGTCCCCGGCGTCATCCCCCTCTTCGGCGGCTACGACGTCACCCGCCACGCCACCATGCCCACCGACGACTGACCGGGAGGAGCCGACACCATGAGCCTGCGTTCCCGCATCGCCACCCCCGACGAGGGCGGACCCGCCCGTGAGGACGGACACCTCGTCGCCGTCTACCGCGCCAAACTCCTGGAGGAGATCGACCTCGCCGAGATGTCGAGCCTGGCCGCGGCCGAACGCCGGGTCCGCCTCGAACGCGTCCTCGGCCACATCATCAGCCGCGAGGGCCCGGTCCTCTCCACCGCCGAGCGCTCCCAGCTGATCCGCCGGGTCGTCGACGAGGCGCTCGGACTCGGTGTCCTCGAACCGCTCCTCGCCGATGCCTCCATCACCGAGATCATGGTCAACGGCCCGGACTCGATCTTCGTCGAGCGGTCCGGCCGCGTCGAACAGCTGCCGCTGCGCTTCGCCTCCAACGAGCAGCTCATGCAGACCATCGAACGCATCGTCTCGACGGTCAACCGCCGCGTCGACGAGTCCAACCCCATGGTCGACGCCCGCCTGCCCACCGGCGAGCGCGTCAACGTCATCATCCCGCCGCTCGCCCTGACCGGCCCCACCCTCACGATCCGCCGCTTCCCCCGCGCCTACACGCTCCCGGAGCTCATCGGCCTCGGCTCCCTCGACGAGCAGACGCTCATGCTGCTCGCCGCCTTCGTCCGGGCCCGCTTCAACGTCATCGTCAGCGGCGGCACCGGCAGCGGCAAGACCACCCTGCTCAACGCGCTCTCCGGCCTGATCCCCGCGCACGAGCGCATCATCACCATCGAGGACTCCGCCGAGCTCCAGCTCCAGCAGGAGCACGTCATCCGCCTCGAATCACGCCCCCCGAACGTGGAGGGCAAGGGCCAGATCACCATCCGCGACCTGGTCCGCAACTCCCTGCGCATGCGCCCCGACCGCATCATCGTCGGCGAGGTCCGCGGCGGCGAGACCCTCGACATGCTCCAGGCCATGTCGACCGGCCACGACGGCTCGCTCGCCACCGTCCACGCCAACTCCGCCGAGGACGCCCTCATGCGCCTGCAGACCCTCGGCTCGATGTCCGAGGTCCAGATCCCCTTCGAGGCGCTCAAGGACCAGATCAACTCCGCCGTCGACGTCGTCGTCCAGCTCTCCCGGCACGCAGACGGCTCCCGCAAGGTCACGGAGGTCGCGCTGCTCGTCTCGCACGGCCGCGAACAGTTCCGCGTCACCCCCGTCACCCGCTTCGTGCCCCGCCCGGTCGGCCCCGACCGCGTCGTGCGGGGCCACTTCGAGCACCTTCCGCTCCCGCGCCCGGTCGCGGAGAAGCTGTACGTCGCCAACGAGCCGCTGCCGCCCGCCTTCGGCGTCGCCGAGGCCATCGACGTACTCGACACGAGGCAGGCGATCGGATGACACCCGTGCCGTCCACCTCCGCGACCCCCACCTCCGAAGGGAGGCAGCCGTGAACGACCCCGCCCTCCTCGCCCTCGGCGGGACGATCCTCGGCGGCACGCTCGCCGTCGCGGGCGTGCACACCTACGCCTCGGGCCGCGCCCAGCGACGGGAGCTCCTCGACCGCCTCTCCGGCGGTGGCCTCGCGCACACGGCGGACGGCAGGACACGCCGCTTCACGGGCGTCGACCGCAGGCTGCGCCGCACCCGCCTCGGCCGCACGATCCACCTGCGCCTGACGGCCACGGGGCTCGACCTCACGGCGGGCGAGTTCTTCACCTACGTGACCGCCGTGGTCGTCGCCCTGTGGCTGATCGCCGCGGCCACCCTGGCCCCCTTCTTCGGCCCGATCGCCGCCCTCCTCGGCGTCTGGAGCGCGGCCGTCTTCCTCAACTGGCAGCGCCAGAAACGCATCGAGGCGTTCATCAACCAACTCCCTGACGTGGCACGCCTGCTGGCGAACGCGACGGCGGCCGGCCTCGCCCTGCGCACGGCGCTCGCCATGGCCGCGGAGGAGCTGGAGGCCCCGGCCGGCGAGGAACTGGCGCATGTGGCCGACCAGTTGATGCTGGGCCGCACGATCGACGACGCCCTCGGGGAACTCTCCGAACGTCTTCCCTCCCGCGAGCTGATCGTCCTCGTCACCACCCTCGTCCTGGCCAACAAGGCGGGCGGCTCCGTCGTCAGCTCCCTGCGCAACCTCACCCAGACCCTGGAGGACCGCAAGGAGACCCGCCGCGAGGTCCGCACCATGCTCTCCGAGGTCAACGCGACCGCCTTCACGGTCCCCTTCCTCGGCATCGGCTCGCTGGTGATGATCAACTCCTCGAACGAGGGAGCGCTCGCCCGCGTCACCGGCTCCGCGCTCGGCCAGGGCCTCGTCCTGCTCTCCCTCGGCCTCTACACCGTGGGCTTCTTCGTCATCCGCCGGCTCGGCAAGATCGAAGTGTGAGGGAGGGGTCACCGTGCTTCCGCTGCTGCTCGCCGTCCTGATGGGGGCGGCCGTCGCGGGCGTCCTCCTGGGCGTCCGGATGATCCGCTCCGAGGTCAAACTGCCCAGCGACCTCCAGCTCGCCCTGGAGGTCGGCGGCACCCGTGTCTCGGCGGCGGACTCGGCCGTCGACCGCCTCGGCATGCGCTTCGCGCCGACCGTCCTGCGTCTGATGGGCCCCCGGCGCGTGGACGCCAAACGCCGACGCATCGACATGGCGGGCAACCCCGGCGGTCTGACCCTGAACCGCTACGCGGCCCGCCGCGCGGTCTACGGCGTCTTCGGCGTCGTCCTCGGCCTGGTCTTCCTCTCCAACGGGCAGCTCCTCTTCGCCGTGCTCACCCTGGCCTTCGGGCTGGTCGCCGCCGACGCCCTCATCTGGCAGGCCGTCCGGGAACGCAAGGAGATCATCGACCGCACCCTGCCCGACTTCCTCGACGTCCTCGCGGTCGTCGTCTCCGCGGGCCTCGGCTTCCGCCAGGCCCTGGACCGCGTCTCGGAGAAGTACGAGGGACCCTGGGCGGACGAACTGCGCATCACCCTGCGCCAGATGGACATGGGCGTCAGCCGCCGCCAGGCCTTCGACGAACTCCGCAGGCGCAACTCCTCCGAGCAGGTGGCCCAGTTCGTCTCGGCGCTCCAGCAGGGCGAGGAACTCGGCTCCCCGATCGCCGAGACCCTCATCCAGCTGGCCACCGACATGCGCCGCACGGACGCCCAGAACGCCCGCCGCCGCGCCGCCAAGACCATTCCCAAGGCCACGATGGTCACCCTGGTGTTCATGCTCCCGGCGACGATGATCCTCATCGCGACCGGCATGTTCCTGGGCTCGGGCACCGACTTCGGCTCGATCCTGGGGCGCTGATGAAGAGCCTCACGAGGGCCCGGGGTCACGCGGTCCGCGAGCAACTGCGCCGGACCCTCCGGCTCGTGCGAAGCCGGGCGCACCGGTCCCTGTCGTTCGCACGCGGCCGCGAACGGGGCACCGGCTACCTCGCGGACGACGCCCCCGCACCCGGCGGCATCCGCCTCCAGCTCAACGCCCTGCAGGCGCTGTGCCGCCAGGCCTTCGCCGTCCGCCTCGCGGCCATCGCGGTCGGCGCGCCCTTCGCGATGACGAACGCCACGGGCGGCCTCCCGCGCTACGCGGTCCTCGCCGCGGCCGTCCTCGGCGTCATGGGCTCCTACGCCATGCTCCGGGACTGGGACCGCTTCGGACCCCGCCTGCTCGCCCACCCGACCCTGATGGGCCTGGACCTCACCTTCGGCGCGGTCCTGCTCCTGACCGCGTCCCCCGCCTCCCCGCTCGCCTACGCCACGGTCTGCACCCCGCTCCTGTCGGGCCTGCTGTACGGCTGGCGCGGCGCGGGCGTCTTCACCGGGTTCCAGCTCACCGTGCTGCTCATGGTGTTCAGGGCCTGGGAACACCGGCCGGGAGCGGGCTCCAACACCCTGCTCATCGCGGGCTTCTGCGTCGGCGCGGGCATCATTGGAGTCACCCTGCGCAATCTGCTGTTCCGCTTCGGCACGGCGGGGCAGGCCCTGGCCGAGGCGACCAGCAGACTCGCCGTCGCGGAGGCCGTGGAATCCGAACGGGCCCGGCTGGCACGCGAGATGCACGACTCCGTCGCCAAGACGCTGTACGGCCTCGCGCTGGCCGCGGACGCCCTGGCCGCCTCCGCGGACGGCGCGGACCCGGGGGAACTCAAACGCCAGGCGACGGTCGTGGCGGCCGCCGCACGCCTGGCCGCCACCGAGTCCCGCACCCTCCTGACGGACCTGAGGCGGCACACCGACCTGACCGAGCCGGACATCGACCTCCTCCCCGAACTCGGCTCCATGACGGCCGACTTCGAGGCCCGCACCGGCATCGCTCCGGTCGTACGGCACCGGGGCGCGCGTCCGGTCCTGCCCAGCACCGCCGCCCACCACGTCCTCGCGATCGTCTCCGAGGCCCTGGAGAACGCCCACCGCCACGCGGGCGCGAGCACGGTGACGGTCGAACTCGACGTTTCGGCAAACGAGTTCTCCCTTCTCGTCCGCGACGACGGAGTGGGCCTGCCGGTGCCGACGACCCCCGCCGCGCTGGCCGCCTGGACGAGATCCGGCCATTTCGGCCTGCTCGGCATGACGGAGCGGGCCGCGTGCGTCGGCGGCCTCGTCACGCTGGACCGGCCCCGCGAAGGGGGCACCGAGGTCCGGCTGGCCCTCCCGCTCCCGTCGGTCGCCCTTCCCGCTCCCCCCACTTCCCAAGAGGAGGCCGCACATGCCTGACCAGGCACTTCCCGGCCCGTCCCTGCGCGTCCTCGTGGCCGACGACAACCCGGTCGTACGGGCCGGCCTGACCGCGCTGCTGGACGCGCACCCCGACATCGCGGTCGTCGCGACGGCGCGGGACGGCGCGGAGGCCCTGGACCGCGCCGCCCTCCTCACCCCGGACGTGGTCCTCCTCGACGTCCGGATGCCCGGCACGGACGGCCTCACCGCACTGCCCGGGCTGTGCGCGATCGCCCCCGTGATGATGCTGACGTACAGCAGCGAACCCGAGGTCGTGGCGGAAGCCCTGCGCAAGGGCGCCTCCGGCTACCTCGTCCATGGCGAGTTCACGGCGGCCGAACTGATCGCCTCCGTACGGGAGATGCGCCGGGGACGCCCGACTGTCCCGGATTCACTCGGAGGTTCGTACCAACCGCTCTCATTCTCTTCGCATCTGCAATCTGCTGTGGCACAGTCTTCGAGGGCTCGGCCCTTGCCGGTGGGGGGACTTCACCGTCATGCCGCCCATCAGTCCGAGTTCGGCTTGAGTGCGAGGGAGGTGGAGGTGATGGACCTCATCGCGGCGGGCATGAACAACCGTCAGATCGCCGCCACCTGCTTCATCACGGAGAAGACCGTCAAGAACCACATCAATCGCATCTTCGCGAAGCTGCACAGTTCCTCGCGCAGCGAGGCGATCGCCCACTGGCTGGGCACGGCGCACGAGGGGTGGAGCCGATGACTCCGCCCCGCGCTCCCCACCGGCGAAGTTGGGCCCCTGGGCCCACTCGCCGTAGGCGACTTCTCACGTACGGTGCTCGGGTCGTTGGTTGCGTCGGCAGGGAGGGCAGTCCTGATGAACAGGTTCACGGCATGGACCCGAAAGGTGATCTCCCGGACGCGGGGCGCCCACCGGGACACGGGGGCGGGCTTCGTGGAGTACGCGGGCCTGATGATCATCATCGCGGGGATCTTCACGTTGATCGACCAGTTGGGTCTCGACGGCACGATCTCCGGGGCGATCGGCGACGCAGTGGACCGGGTGGTCGGCGGCGGCTGACCTCACCACTCCTCTGCGGCGATCAAGGGCAGACTCTCCCGATCTACATCTGGCTGACGGGGATTCTGCTCTTCGCCGCTTTCGTCTTCTTCGTCTTCGCCCAAGCAGCGTCCGCCCGCAATGGAGCTCAATCCGCGGCGGACGCTGCTGCGTTGGCGGCCGCACAGGACTCCCGCGACGAGCTCATAGCAGGGCTGACGGGAGCCGTCGGCACGGACGACCACTGGCTGGACTGGCTCGACGGCGACAAGTTCGCCGACAAGTTCCACGGCGCGGGGGCATCCGCCGCCGCCGGCCGGCTGGCCGGCGAGAACGACTCGACGGTGACGAGCGGACCCCAACCCACCGTCGTGAACGGATTTCCCGGCTATCGCGTGGCGATCCAGACCCGTTACACGGTCGGAGCTTCCATCCTCCCGGGCACGGAGAACCGCCACGCCGAGGCGCACGCGACGGCGATCATCGAGCCGCGCTGCACCTTCGCCGCAGATGCGGATCCCAAGAAGTCCGTGGAGTTGGACTGTGCCGGGCACAGTGTGGACATCGATCCCGAACATTTCAATTCGGACGACCTTCCCGACGCGTCCGTGCTGTTCTCTGTGCATCTGGCCGAGTGAGAGGAAGCCGTACCGATGGATCTCCGGCACACCATGAAGGGCCGCAGGGCCATGGCCGCGGTGACGATCACGACTGGGCTGCTTTTCATGGTGGCTGGCTGTGGGGGGAGCGGTGACGACACCAAGGCAAAGGACAGTTCCTCCGCCCCTGCTTCCAGCCCGGGCAAGGACGACGGCGGGAGCAAGCAGTCGCCGACCGCTTCCGCGGACAGAGTGCTGGCGACGGCGAAGGACGGTGACATCACCGTCACCATCACTTCCGCCGAGCGCGACCAAGGTGGCTTCGTGACGGTGTCAGGTCAAGTGACGAATGGCGGCAGCGGCTCGTGGCTGGGAGCCGACTGGCAGAGCAACGAGACCGAGTTGGCGAGCAACGGCGGCTCTCTGTCGGGCGCGAGCCTCGTCGACGAAAAGGGGAAGAAGAAGTACCTCGTCCTCCGTGACACATCGGGACGCTGCCTCTGCACGAAGTTCTCGCGGCTCAGGCCGGGCGACTCGGCAGCCTGGTTCGCACAGTTCCCGGCCCCGCCGGACGGTACGGACTCGGTCAACTTCCAAGTTGGCTCCCTGCCCCCCACCTCCATCACTCTCTCCGAGGGCTGACCCATGGCCCTCCCACCCCGCGCCCCCGCAACTCGCCGCGCAACCGCGACCACGTTCACGGCCCTCGCCGTGCTGATCACCCTCGGTCTCCCGGGGCCCGCCCATGCCGACGGTGACGACCCGAGTGCCCCGCCCGGCAGCGTCACCACCTCCCCGCCCCCCGACGTCGACGCCAACAGTCCCGGGCTCAAGCTCGCCGACGGCGCGACCCTGGCGCCCGCCAAGGTGCTGGACATCAAGTCGGTCGTGGAGGACCTCGGCGGTGAGGAGCGCAGGGAGGACACCAACTCGGACGTCTCGTTCGCGCTCCAGGCGGAGGTCCTCTTCCCCAAGGACAGCTCGAAGCTCAACCCGGACTCCCAGTCCCGTATCCAGGCGATCGCGGACGAGATCAAGGCCCAGCACGCCACGACCGTCCGCGTCTTCGGATTCACCGACAACCTCGGCTCGTACGCGCACGGCCTGACCCTCTCCAAGAAACGCGCGGAGCAGGTGCACGACCGGCTGGCCGCCGCGCTCGGCTCCGCGGAGTCGGGCATCACCTTCGAGGTGCGGGGCTACAGCGAGGACTATCCGATCGCCGACAACACCTCGGAACAGGGCCGCCGCAAGAACCGCCGGGTGGAGGTGACCTTCCCGAGGGGCGCCGCCGACGGGAACAACGCCTGACGAGCGCGTCACCTTCTCCCGGGCCCGGCCTCCTGGCAGCATTCCCCCGACGAACGGGTCGCGCACGAGGTCGATGGAGTCCGCCATGAGGAAGATCGTGTTGATGATGTCGGTGTCCCTCGACGGATTCATCGAGGGCCCGAACCGCGAGATCGACTGGCACCGGGTCGACGCCGAGCTCCACCAGCACTTCAACAACCTGATCAGGGGCTTCGGCGCGCTGATGTCCGGACGGGTGACCTACGAGCTGATGGCCTCCTACTGGCCGACGGCCGACAAGGACCCGGACGCGAGCCCGGAGGAGGTCGAGTTCGCCGGGATCTGGCGGAACATCCCCAAGGTGGTGTTCTCGCGGACGCTGGAGCGCGGCACCGGGCACACCACGGTCGTACGGGAGGTCGTGCCCGAGGAGATCATGGCGCTGAAGGCGCAGGAGGGCGGCGACCTCGCGCTCGGCGGCGCCGATCTCGCCGCGGAGTTCCTGAGGATGGGCCTCGTCGACGAGATCAGGCTGTACGTGCACCCCGTCCTCATCGGGGCCGGCAAACCGCTGTTCCCCGAGGCCGAGGCCCCGACCGACCTGCGTCTCGTCGAGTCGCGGACCTTCGGCAACGGCGTCGCCCTCCTGCGCTACGAGCGCGACACATCCGGTGCCGGGGGCGCGTAAAGCGGTTGTCCCCGGCGGACGGCCTGGGTAGGAAGGCGGCATGACCTCACTCGGTGTTGTCTTCCGGCCCCAACTGCCCCCCGAGCGACTGCGCGCCCTGGCGCGCGAGGCGGAGGAGGCGGGTCTCGAGGAGCTGTGGCTGTGGGAGGACTGCTTCCTCGAAGGGGGCATCTCCTCCGCCGCGGCGGCGCTCGCCTGGACCGAACGCCTGCGGGTGGGCGTCGGGCTGCTGCCCGTCCCGCTGCGGAACGTCGCCGTCACCGCGATGGAGGCCGCCACCCTGCACCGGCTGTTCCCGGGGCGGGCCGCCGTCGCGGTCGGCCACGGCGTCCAGGACTGGATGGGCCAGGTCGGGGCGCGGGCCGAGTCGCCCATGACCTTGCTGCGTGAGCATCTCGACGCCCTGCGCGCGCTGCTGCGCGGTGAGCGCGTGACCACCGAGGGGCGGTACGTGAGACTCGACGGCGTCGCCCTCGACTGGCCGCCCGCCGAGGCGCCCGAGGTCCTCACCGGCGCCACCGGGCCCCGTACGCTCCGCCTCGCCGGAGAGGCCGCCGACGGCACGGTCCTCACCGCCTCGACCACCGTCGACGGGGTGCGGCGGGCCCGGCGGCTCATCGACGAGGGACGGCTGGCGGCCGGCCGGACCGAGGAGCGTCACCGGGTGGTCGTCTATCTGCACGCGGCCACCGGGTCCGGCGCCGCGGCCCGGCTGCGTGCCGAGATCGAGGCCGACGGCGGGAGCGCCACCTCGGACCTCGGGGTCGCGGGCGACGCGGGTGCCGTCGCCAAGGCCGTCCAGCGCCTGGTGGAGGCCGGAGCCGACACGGTGGTCCTCCAGCCCACCGCCGACGAGCCGGACCCCGAGGGATTCGTCCGCTTCGCGGCCGAGCAGGTGCGCCCGCTGCTTCCCTAGACCTCTGGTTCCACCGGATCGCCGGATCGCCGGATCGCCGGATCGCCGGCACCCGAAGGCCCCGACCCCCATCCCTCGGCCTCACCCCCGACCCCCGACTCCCGCCCTCGGCCGCCCGCCCCCAGCCCTCCAGGCCATGATCCACGCCCGCCCGAACAGATTGACCGAAAATCTCCCGATGGGGGATGCTCGGCGTGAGATGTCTGTCTGGATGGCGGACGCGGGGGCGGTGGCCGGGGCGTGCCGTGTGCGGAGGATCCGCGTGGGGTGTCCACATCGTTATCCGACGGCTGTCGCCAGGAATGTTCGGCTCACGTAAGTTCAGACCAAGGTAATTCGCGTCAGCAAAGCTGCGCGTGTGGCACCGCGCAGAGGAGGGGGCTGCGCGGTGCCGCCTTGCTCCGTGACGTGACGTCAGGTGTGCTGGACCGTGATCCGCGCGCCGCGCCGCACGCCCCACCGTTCCATCGCCCCGGCCTCCGCCTCCAGGACCTGCCGGGCCCGCGGCCGCGGCAGCCCCAGCCGGCCCGGACGCATCGTGCGCACCGCCAGGACCCGCGACGACCGGTCCAGATAGGCGACGTCGATCGCGAACCGCATCCCCAGCGTGTGCACCGAGTTCGCCGGTGTCAGCAGCAGCGCGCCCTCGATGCCCGGGCGCCCGAGCAGTCCCCGCCGCCGGGCGCGTGCCGTGGTGGCGAGCTCCAGGGGTACCGGCTCGGACGTCTCCTCCGTCGTGAACGTGGTCATGGGTGCGAAATTAGCGGTGGGGTCAAGCGGGAGGGCGCCACGCGGATCACTCGCCCGGAGTACGCGTGGACAAGCCGGCGCCACATCCCGAGACGGGGTGCGGACCCATTGGATCTCTGCTGATCCCTGGCGATTCCCTTTGAATCAGCCATGATTCGGCCATGATCACACCCGGAATCGATGGTTCCATGCGCGTCATGGTGTCGCCGGACGACTCCGGAGAGTAGTTGTGGCACGCGGATGCACGCAGCATCACTTACGAAGGGTTATGGTGGAAACCCCCCCTCGGGCCGGTCCGTCTCCCCCCCACGGACCGGCCCGTTTTTCGTGCCCGGGACGGTCCGTCCGGCGGGCGCCCCCGTGCGCCCCTCGGGCGGGCCGCCCCGTACGGCGGGGATCTCGGTGACTCAGCGCCGCTGGGCCCAGATGTTCGTGCCCGGCGTCGACACCGCGAACGTGTCGATCTCCTGCAGCTCCTCGTCCGTGAGCTCCGGGCCCGACAGCGCCTCCAGGTTCTCCTCCAGCTGCCGCACGCTGGACGCGCCGATGAGGGCGGAGGTCATCCGCTGGTCGCGCAGTACCCAGCTGAGCGCGAGCTGGGCGAGCGACTGGCCGCGCCGGGCCGCGATGCCGTTCAGCCCGTTCAGACGGCGCACGACCTCGTCGCTCAGCAGGCCGGGGTCCAGCGACTTGCCCTGGGTGGCGCGCGAGCCCTCCGGGACGCCCTGGAGGTACTTGCCCGTCAGCAGCCCCTGCGCGAGCGGCGCGAAGGAGATGCAGCCCATGCCGGCCGCCTCCAGCGTGTCGAGCAGGCCGTCGTCCTCCGTCCAGCGGTTGAGCATCGAGTACGAAGGCTGGTGGATGAGCGGACGGACGCCCATGCCGGTGAGGATCCGGGCCGCCTCCGCCGTCTGCTCGCCGCTGTAGGAGGAGACGCCGACGTACAGCGCCTTGCCCTGCTGGACGGCGGACGCGAGCGCGCCCATCGTCTCCTCCAGCGGGGTGTCCGGGTCGAAGCGGTGCGAGTAGAAGATGTCGACGTGGTCCAGGCCCATCCGCTTCAGCGACTGGTCCAGGGAGGACAGCAGGTACTTGCGGCTGCCCCACTCGCCGTACGGGCCGGGCCACATGTCGTAGCCCGCCTTGGTCGAGATGACCAGTTCGTCACGGTAGGAGGCGAAATCCTGCTCCAGCAGCTTGCCGAAGTTGAGTTCCGCCGAGCCGGGCGGCGGCCCGTAGTTGTTGGCGAGGTCGAAGTGGGTGACGCCGAGGTCGAAGGCGCGGCGCAGGATCGCGCGCTGGGAGTCCAGCGAGCGGTCGTCGCCGAAGTTGTGCCACAGGCCGAGCGAGATCGCGGGCAGCTTGAGGCCGCTGTGACCGGTACGCCGGTATTCCATCGAGTCGTACCGTTCCGTTGCGGCCCGGTACGGAGTGGGGTCGTTCATGAGGACGAACCTATGCCAGGGTGCACGGGCCCCTCGGGAGCCTCGCGTTTCGCGGGGGTAGGCTTCGCCCCGGGGGACCGTCATACGGACAGGGGCTGTGCTCGGGCGCGGCTGTCCGGTCCGCGATCCGCACGGAGGGGCTGACAACACGTGACCTTGCGCGACAACCTGCGCCGTCTGCTGGTCAGGTTCTATGCACGCAGGGTGGAAGGCCACCTCGACCACGACCAGGTGCCCAAGCACATCGGGGTCATCATGGACGGCAACCGCCGCTGGGCGAAGGCCGCCGGCTCCACCACCGCCCAGGGCCATCGGGCCGGAGCAGACAAGATCGAGGAGTTCCTCGGCTGGTGCTCCGAGACCGATGTCGAGGTCGTCACCCTGTGGCTGCTTTCCACCGACAACTTCGACCGCCCGCAGGAGGAGCTCGGTCCGCTCCTCGGCATCATCGAGGGCGTCGTCCGCACCCTGGCCGCCGACGGCCGTTGGCGGGTGCACCACGTCGGGACGCGGGACATCCTGCCCTCCCCGATGCAGTCCGCCCTCAAGGAGGCCGAGGAGGCCACCGCGCACGTCGAGGGGATAGTCGTCAACGTCGCCATCGGCTACGGCGGACGCCAGGAGATCGCCGACGCCGTGCGTTCGATGATCCTCGACGCGGCCGACAAGGGGACCTCGATGGAGGACCTCGCGGACCGCGTCGACGTCGACCTCATCGGCAAGCACCTCTACACCGGTGACCAGCCCGACCCCGACCTGGTGATCCGCACCAGCGGTGAACAGCGGCTGTCCGGATTCATGCTCTGGCAGACCGCTCACTCCGAGTACTACTTCTGCGAGGTCTTCTGGCCGGCCTTCCGCAAGGTCGACTTCCTGCGCGCCCTGCGCGACTACGCGGCGCGACACCGTCGTTACGGAGGCTGAATAAAGGGGTAGCCCGGGCCGTCCGGGGTACCCGGCGGGGACACCCGTCACCGGGAGTTAACGAACGCGCCGTCATATGCCCTGGCATGGCTTGGCTCGTTGAAGGGCATAAGCCTTGCAGGTCGACGCCCGAACCACGGGTGTCGTATCTCAGCGGGCGGCACGGGGCCGCCCGCCCGGGAGGCCCTTTGCACCAGCCCGACCGTGCGGTCAGCACGGACGAAGCGGAGGGCCGGTTTTCGGCCCGTGCATCGGAGCCGGAAACCGGTCCAGCTCTCCTTCGTCGCTCCCCGACCTCATCCGAGGGGGTACGTCCTTCCGTGGTGACCAGCACAAAGCGCCGCAAGCCAGACCGGCGCACCTATGTTCTCGACACCAGCGTCCTGCTGGCCGACCCGAATGCCGTGAGCCGCTTCGACGAGCACGAGGTAGTGCTCCCGATCGTCGTGGTCACGGAACTGGAGGCCAAGCGGCACCATCCCGAACTCGGCTACTTCGCCCGGCAGGCACTGCGCCTGCTCGACGAGTTCCGGGTCCGGTACGGCCGCCTCGACTCCCCGATCCCCGTCGGGGACCTCGGCGGGACGGTACGCGTCGAGCTCAACCACTCGGACCCCAGCGTCCTGCCCAGCGGGTACCGCCTGGGGGACAACGACTCCCGCATCCTCGCGGTCGCCCGCAACCTGCAGGCCGAGGGATACGACGTCACCGTCGTCTCGAAGGACCTGCCGCTCAGGATCAAGGCGTCCTCCGTGGGTCTCCTCGCCGAGGAGTACCGCGCGGAGCTCGCCATCACGGGCTCCTCCGGCTGGACCGGAATGTCCGAACTGAACCTGGCGGGCGAACAGGTGGACATCCTCTTCGAGGAGGGGCACGTCCATGTGCCCGAAGCGGCCCACCTGCCCGTGCACACGGGGCTGACGATCCAGTCGGAGCGCGGCAAGGCCCTCGGCCGTGTCACCGCCGACGGCAACGTCCGGCTCGTGCGCGGCGATCGTGAGGCGTTCGGCATCAAGGGCCGCAGCGCGGAGCAGCGCATCGCGCTCGACCTGCTGCTCGACCCGGACGTCGGGATCGTGTCGATGGGCGGCCGGGCCGGCACCGGCAAGTCCGCGCTCGCGCTCTGCGCGGGCCTGGAGGCCGTCCTCGAACGCCGCCAGCACCAGAAGGTGATGGTCTTCCGGCCGCTGTACGCGGTGGGCGGGCAGGAGCTCGGCTATCTGCCCGGCTCCGAGTCCGAGAAGATGAGCCCCTGGGCCCAGGCGGTCTTCGACACGCTGTCCGCGGTCACCAGCCGCGAGGTCATCGAGGAGGTCACCGCGCGCGGCATGCTGGAGGTCCTGCCGCTCACGCACATCCGCGGCCGCTCGCTCCACGACGCGTTCGTGATCGTGGACGAGGCCCAGTCCCTGGAACGGAACGTCCTGTTGACCGTTCTGTCCCGTATCGGTGCCAATTCGAGGGTCGTTCTGACCCATGACGTGGCACAAAGGGACAATCTGCGCGTCGGGCGGTACGACGGAGTGGTCGCCGTCGTCGAGAAGTTGAAGGGCCATCCGCTCTTCGCGCACGTCACGCTGAATCGTTCCGAGAGGTCCCAGATCGCGGCACTCGTGACCGAAATGCTGGAGGACGGGCAGATCTGATCCGAGCTGTCCCCACCTGGTCAAAGGGTGGTGCATACACGCTGGTTGGCGCCGTCCGGCAAGGCGAAAGAGCCTAGCCGGGCGGCGCCTTGCTGCGCTGGGATTTCCTCGAAACGACTACGGCAAACGGGGTGTGAGCTTTCACACGCGACACGAAATTGCCTTGCGGAGCCGGGTTACGGCTAGAGTCTCACTCCTGTCAGGCCCCGCATACGACACAGCTGTATCCCCAGCGGTACGGCAACACCGGAACCTCAGAACTCCATAGAGCCGTCGTATGCCGCCCGCGCACCACGTGGCGCTCCCCCGGCGGGAGTTGCCCACCGGGCCCGTGCTTCCCCGTGACCCCGCAGTTGGGAGGCCAGCGCCGAGGGGCACGATTGCGTCCGCGAGGGTCACCTAAACGGGCGATGCTGGAAGGAAACCGTGTGAGCCGGATTTCGGTCCGGGGATTCGCAGTGGCTTCGGCCACCGCGGTCACCGCTGTCGGAAGCGTGGTCGGAGTTGCCTCGGGCAGCGTCGCCCAGCCCTCGAACGATGCCGAGGCGACGGCGAGCGACTCGACTCTCCTCGCTGACATACCTGCGGGCCAGCAGGCCCAGGTGCAGACCGCGTCCCTGACGCAGCAGGCCGATGCCCAGGCCATCGCCGCCGACGCGAGCGCCAAGAAGGACGCGGAGGCAGCCGCCCGCAAGCAGGCCGCCGACGACGCCGTGGCGAAGCAGAAGGCCGCGGAGAAGGCGGCGCAGGCGGAGAAGGACGCCAAGGAGCGCGAGGCAGCCGAGAAGGCGGCCAGCCGCTCCGCGACGCGGGACGCCTCCAGCTTCTCGGTCCAGTCCTCGTACACCGTCGCCCAGATCCAGGCGATGGCGGCCCAGATGGTGCCGAGCGGTCAGTTCCAGTGCTTCAGCAACATCGTGAACCACGAGTCCAGCTGGAACTACCACGCCGTCAACGCCTCCTCGGGTGCCTATGGCCTCTTCCAGGCCCTGCCCGCGGGCAAGTACGCGTCCGCCGGCTCCGACTGGCAGACGAACCCGGCCACGCAGATCAAGTGGGGCCTCAACTACATGAACGGCCGGTACGGCAGCCCCTGTGAGGCATGGTCGTTCTGGCAGGCCAACCACTGGTACTGAGTTCCACGCCGTACACCGGCGGCTCAACCCTGCGAAGCCCCTCCCCGTCCTAGGGGGAGGGGCTTCGGCCATGTACGGTCGGACCCGACGACTCCAGGGGGGAGTGGTGGGGAGCAGCGGGGGAAAAGGACGCATCATGTCGCGTGTACCAGGATGGCTCGGCCGGATCGGCGCCGGACTCACCGAACTCGGCGAGAAGCTGGACGAACGCCGTGCCGAGGTCGAGTTGGAGTCGCAGCGCTCCCTCGACGACGGGGACGGCCCCGACGGGCGCGCCCCCCTCGATGCGTCCGGCACCCGCCCGGAGGCTCCCGGGCCCTCCGGAACCCCCCACGACACGGTGGCGGACGCCGAGGCCTCCGCGCTCCCGATCCAGCGCCCGTCCGAGGAGCGGGCCGCGGCGCACGCGTACGCGCCGGCCCATCACCGTCCCGACCCCGCCCTCGCCGTGCCGTGGGGAGTGCGCGTCGCCGCCGAGGCGGGCTGGCGGCTGCTCGTCCTCGCGGGCACCGTCTGGGTGCTGATGCGGGTCATCAGCGCCGTGCAGCTCGTCGTGCTGGCCTTCGTGGCCGCGCTGCTCATCACCGCGCTGCTGCAGCCCACGGTGGCCCGGCTGACGCGTCACCGGGTGCCGCGCGGGCTCGCCACCGCGCTCACCGCGATCCTCGGCTTCGTCATCATGGGGCTGGTCGGCTGGTTCGTGGTCTGGCAGGTCCAGGAGAACGTCGACAACCTCTCCAACCAGATCCAGGACGGCATCGACGAGCTGCGCAAGTGGCTCCTCAAGGGGCCGTTCCACGTGACCGACAAGCAGATCAACGAGATCGCGAAGAACCTGCGCGAGGCGATCGGCGCGAACACGGACCAGATCACGTCGGCGGGTCTGCAGGGCGTGACGGTGATCGTGGAGGCCCTCACGGGCATCCTGCTCACGATGTTCTCGACCCTCTTCCTGCTCTACGACGGCAAGCGGATCTGGGAGTGGTCGCTCAAGCTCGTCCCGGCCGCCGCCCGGACCGGGGTCGCGGGCGCGGGCCCGCGCGCGTGGCGCACGCTCACCGCCTACGTCCGCGGCACGGTGATCGTCGCGCTGATCGACGCGATCTTCATCGGTTTGGGCATCTACTTCCTCAAGGTGCCCATGGCCGTCCCGCTGGCCGTCTTCATCTTCCTCGGGGCGTTCATCCCGCTGGTGGGCGCGGTGATCTCCGGGGCGCTGGCGGTGGTGGTCGCGCTGGTGACCCAGGGCGTCTTCACCGCCGTGATGACCCTCGTCGTGGTCCTCGCCGTCCAGCAGATCGAGGGCCACATCCTGCAGCCCTTCATCCTGGGCCGCGCGGTCCGTGTCCACCCCCTCGCGGTGGTCCTCTCGGTCGCCGCGGGCGGCATGGTCGCCGGCATCGGCGGGGCGGTCGTCGCGGTCCCGCTGGTCGCGGTGACCAACACGGTGGTCGTGTACCTGCGTTCGTACGCGGGCGAAGCGGATCCGCGCCACGCCCCGGAGCCCCGCGGCGCCACCGCGATGGACGCGTCCCCGGCTCCCGAGCGGGCGTCGTAGGCCGTAGCGGCCTCCGGACGACGCACAGGGCCCCGCCCACCGTGAGGTGAGCGGGGCCCTGTGCGTCCGGGCCGGTCTCGGGCCGCCCGGGGTGCGCGAGGACTACTCGGCGAGGACCGCCTCGGCGTCCAGCGTGGCGCCGACGGCCTGGAGCACGGCGGCGATCTTGACCGCCTCCTGGATCGTCTCCCGGTCGACGCCCGCCTTGCGGAGCACCTGCTCGTGGGAGTCGAGGCACTGGCCGCAGCCGTTGATCGCGGAGACGGCGAGCGACCACAGCTCGAAGTCGACCTTCTCCACACCCGGGTTGCCGATGACGTTCATCCGCAGACCGGCGCGCATCGTCGCGTACTCCGGGTCCGACAGGAGGTGCCGGGTCCGGTAGAAGACGTTGTTCATCGCCATGATCGCGGCGGCCGACTTCGCGGCGGTGTACGCCTCCGGCGAGAGCTGTGCCTTCGCCTCGGGCTCCAGCTCACGCAGCACGCGCGGGGAACGCGAGGCGATGGCGCAGGCCAGCACCGTCCCCCACAGCTGCTGCTGCGGGAGGTCGCTGTTGCCGATCACCGAACCGAGGTTCAGGCGCAGGTCCTTGGCGTAGTCCGGTATGGCGGACTTCAGTTCGTCGAGAGCCATGGAAGGTCACTCACCGGCCAGCAGGGCGACCGGGTCGAGGGTGCTCTCGCCCTTGGTCCAGTTGCACGGGCAGAGCTCGTCCGTCTGGAGGGCGTCCAGGACCCGCAGGACCTCCTTGGGGTTACGGCCGACGGAGCCAGCGGTCACCATGGAGAACTGGATCTCGTTGTTCTGGTCGACGATGAAGACGGCGCGCTTGGCGAAGCCGTCCTCGCCCTCGATGCCGAGGTCACGCATGAGCTCGTGCTTCGAGTCGGCCATCATCGGGAAGGGCAGGTCACGCAGGTCGTCGTGGTCCTTGCGCCAGGCGTGGTGCACGAACTCGGAGTCGCCGGAGAAGCCGAGGACCTGCGCGTCACGGTCGGCGAACTCGTCGTTCAGCTTGCCGAAGGCCGCGATCTCGGTCGGGCACACGAAGGTGAAGTCCTTGGGCCACGCGAAGACGATCTTCCACTTGCCCTCGTAGGTCTTGTGGTCGATCTGCTGGAACTCCTGGCCCTTCTCCAGCGAGACGCAGGCGGTCAGGTCGAACGCGGGGAACTTGTCACCGACAGTGAGCACGAACTCTCCTAGCAACTGGGGATAGCCCTTTTTGAGGGCATTTCCCCGGGGGATGGACGACCTAGATCGTGGCACAGGCGGTATTGATCCGTGAAATAGCTACACTTGGTCGCGTTGATCGAGTACGGCTATCAGTGGCAGTCGGTGAACCGGCCCGGAACGAGAGACGAGGCCATGGCGAGCCCCACCGGAAGGGCCGGCGGCAAGAGCGGCGCGCGCCGCAGCCCCAGCCTCGCGCAGCTGCGCGCCTTCACCGCCGTGGCCGAACACCTGCACTTCCGTGACGCGGCCGCCGCGATCGGCATGAGCCAGCCCGCGCTGTCCGGCGCCGTCTCCGCCCTGGAGGAGATCCTCGGGGTGACCCTGCTGGAGCGTACGACCCGCAAAGTGCTCCTGTCGCCCGCCGGTGAGCGTCTCGCCGTACGCGCCAGGGCCGTGCTGGACGAGGTCGGCGCGCTGATGGAGGAGGCGGAGGCCGTGCGCGCGCCGTTCACCGGGGCGCTGCGCCTCGGTGTTATTCCCACCGTCGCCCCCTACCTCCTGCCGACCGTCCTGCGTCTCGTCCACGACCGCTACCCCGACCTCGACCTCCAGGTGCACGAGGAGCAGACGGCCAGCCTGCTGGAGGGGCTCGTGGTCGGCCGGCTCGACCTGCTGCTGCTCGCGGTCCCCCTCGGTGTGCCCGGTGTCGTCGAACTCCCGCTGTTCGACGAGGACTTCGTGCTGGTGACCCCGCTCGGCCACCGGCTCGGCGGCCGGGAGGGCATTTCGCGCGCGGCCCTGCGGGAGCTGCGCCTGCTGCTGCTCGACGAGGGCCACTGCCTGCGCGACCAGGCCCTGGACATCTGCCGGGAGGCCGGGCGCGCGGACGCCCCCGTGACCACCACCGCCGCGGGCCTGTCGACCCTCGTCCAACTGGTCGCCGGCGGTCTCGGGGTGACCCTGCTGCCCCGCACCGCCGTCAAGGTGGAGACGACCCGCAGCAACCAGCTCCTCACCGGGTACTTCGCCGATCCGGCGCCCACCCGGCGGATCGCGCTCGCGATGCGGTCCGGCGCCGCGCGGAGCACGGAGTACCGGGAACTGGCGGAGGCGCTGCGCGAGGCACTGCGTCCCCTGCCCGTACGGGTGTTGGACGCGGAAGCCTGAACCGCCGTGCATAGTCGGTCATTCGAGGACCGATAAAGTCCGACGGCTGCCGGGATATTTCAACTTCCGTCAGGTAGCGCGACTCTCGCTGGGGTCTCCGCCCCGGCTGATACACATACCTCCTCAGGGTGACTCGTCAGGCGTCTGTGCGAAGTGCCGGAAGTTCCAAGGGGAGTGATGTCGGGCGTTCGGGATTCCCTTGGCAGGGTCGGATACGACCTGCTGTCGCGCGCGCTCGGCGAATGCCGGAGCACACGGGCGACGGGAAAACTGCGGGTGTCCGGAAAACCCGGGGGAGTCTTCCATCTCCGTGACGGCTGCGTCGTCGCCGTCGAGAGCCCCGGCGCCCCGGGCGCGGAGGCGCGGCTGCTGCGCTCCGGCCGGGTCAGCGGCGAGCAGTGGGCCGAACTGCTCCGCGAGGCCGGCGGCACCCGGTGGCCCGAGGCCGGGCTGATCGCGCACGGTTACGCGGGGGCCGCACAGCTCCGGGTCGTCTGCATGATGGCGATGCAGGACGCGGCCTTCGCCGTCGTGGCCGGTGACGTGGAGGCGTGCGACCCGCTCGACGCCGCCTTCGAGCCGTACGCCCCGGTCGCCCTCGGGGAGAACCCCGGGCGCCTGCTCCAGGACGCGGCGAGGAAGCTCGCGGCCGTCGCCGCTCTGCCCCGGCCCGTACGCCCGGACCGGGAACGCCCTGTTCCCGCGGCGGTTCCGGACGAGATACGCGAGCGGCTCCCGCCGCCGCAGAAGGAGTTGCTGGCCCACGCCGACGGCCGTCGGACCGCCCGTGACATCGCCTTCGCGACCGGTCTCGGCGCCTACACCGTCACGGTGGGGATGGCCCGCATGCTCGGCGAGGGGCTGCTGGAACTGCCGGAGGAGTCCGGCTCCGCACCCCGCGTCACCGTACGGGACCTGCCGACCGGAGCGCTCCGGCAGCGGCCGGCCGGCGCCCCGCCCTCCCTGGACCCCGAGGTGTTCTCCGCCCTGTCCTCCGCCTTGTCCTCCGCGGTGGCCGCCGGGGAGTCCCCGCCGCCGGAGCCCCGGCCGGACCCCCTGCCGCGGTCCGAGGACACCGCTCCCGCCCTGCCCCGCAGGGAGCCCGGAGCCAACGCCCCGTCGCTGCCGCGCCGTGAACCCGGAGCGAGCGGAATCACCGAAAGCCTCGCCCCCGAAAGGGCCGGGGCGAGCTGGAAAGGATTCCTCCGTCTGCGGCACCGGATCTGGACCCCGGACTCCGGTACGTGAAACCGAATACCTGCCATCGATCGAATGCGCACAACCACCAGGGAGTTCAATACATGAATCACGAGGAACTGGCCAGGGAAATGAGGGAACTCCGGGAACGGGTGCCCGGAATCACCGATACGGCGGTGGCGGCCGCCGACGGAATGCTCATCGCGGCCGACACCGCCGACATCATCGACCCGGAGAGCCTCGCCGCGATCGCCGCCGCGGGCCTCGGCATCGCGCGCCGCGCGACCGCGGTGACCGGCCGGGGCGCGTTCCGCCAGACCGTGACCTACGGCAGCCAGGGCCTCGCGGCCTTCTACGCGGTCGGCGACACCGCGCTGATGATCGTCCTCGGTGACGAGGGCATCGACCTCGAACGGCTCCACGAGCAGGCGCGTCCGGCCCTCGGCCGCATCGGAGCGATCCTCACCGGGGCCGGCCCCGACCCGCTCGCCGGGTCCCCGGCCGATCCCGGCCCGCTCACCGGAACTCCCACCGCACCCGACGCGCTCGTCGGAGCCGTGAACGACACCGCGACCGAAGGGGTATGACGACATGGCCACCAAGCGAATGACGCCGGGGTTCTCCGACCAGATCATGGGCCTGGTCAAGTCACTGCGCACCGACGCCCCCGACTGCCTCGCCTCCGGGGCGGTCGACATGTCGACCGGGATGCTGCTGAGCTACGAGACCGTCGACAACCATCCGCCGGAGGTCCTGGACCTGCTCGCGGGCGCGACGCTCGACCTGTTCCAGGGGCGCACGGTCCAGATGATCGAGGACGTCTTCAAGGAGCGCCGGGGCATCGAGTCCGACGCGCACTTCTTCCAGGAGATCCTGGTCAACAGCGACAACCTCACCCATCTGTTCATCCGCATGAGCGACCAGCAGGACGTGGTCGCCGTGGTCGTCTGCCGCAAGTCGGTCAACGTGGGCATGCTCTTCGCGCAGGTCCGCCGCGTGGTGAAGGAGTACAGCCTCTGAGCGCGGACCGGTGGCCCTCCCGGGCGGGGAGGGCCACCGGCGACGGCACCGGCCGCGGACGGCGTCCCGCCGCCCGTACGCCCGTCCGGCGCCCTACTCCGTGCGCAGTCCGTCCGGCCGCATCAGCCGCACCAGCGGCGGCAGGCTGAGCAGGGTCACCAGGAGCACGACCCCGGCTCCGACGCCGGTCATCGACAGCACGCTCACCCAGTCCACGCTCACCGAGGTCCCCGTCATCTTGAGCAGGACGGTGCCGAGGGTGAGCCCCACGACCGCCGCGAGGCCGAGCCCCAGCGCGATCGGGATCGCGGTCTGCCACAGCACCGACATGCTCAGCGTGCGGCGGCGGGTGCCGAAGGCGACCAGCGCCGACAGCAGCTTCCTGCGCTCGCGCAGCTGCTCCAGCTGGGAGACCAGCAGGCTCACGCCGATCAGCGCCAGCACACAGGCGGCGCCCACGAACAGACCGGTGCGGATGGAGGTGAACCGGCCGGACTCCACGGTGGCCGACCAGGTCATCGGCTGGACGAGCGGATCGATCCGGGCCGTCGTGTTGCGCACGTACTCCTGCGCGTCCCGGACGGAGGGGTCGAGGCCGAGGAAGACGTGCCCGCGGACGGTCTTCGCGCCCTGCGCGGGCAGCGCCGTCGGGGTGAACAGGAAGCCGCCGCGCTTCACGCCGGTCATGTCGAGGCGCGTCTGCGCCTGCTTCAGCCCCCGTGGCACGGTCCAGGCGACCGGGGTGCTCTCGGTGTCCTCCTCGCCGTCGGCGGGGTCGAGGAACAGGGTCCGGAAGCCGGCCAGCTTCTGCATGTTGTCGTCGTAGTCGGAACCCTGCAGCGCGAAGACGTCGCCCTCGTGGCACGACGGCAGCGTCGCCACCTCGCGCAGCGCCGCGCAGTCGCCCACGGTCATCTGGGCGTTCAGGTCGGCGGACATCCGCCGCTCGCCGAGATTCCCCTCGGACAGCGCGACGACCTTCCGCACCCCCTTGGTGGCGCCGAGCTCCCGGGTGACCCGCGCCATGGGGACGCCGTCCGGTACGGACACCTCCATCTGGGCCCGGGTGACGTCCTGGCCGGTCGCCTTCGTGTAGTCCGCGTCCACCCCGGTGAACAGCATCTGCAGCGCGATGGCCCCGGCCACCGCCACGGCGATGCCGTTGACCATGCGGGCCGCCGAGCCGCTGCTCAACTGGAGCCTGCGCACCGCGAGCTGCCAGGCGACCCCGCCCGAGTTCAGCCGCGCGACGACCGCCTCCACCACCCAGGGCAGCAGCGCGGTGACCCCCACGAGCAGCAACAGCACACCGCAGGTGACCATGTACTGGTTGAAGTCCCCGTTCTCCCGGCCCTGGCCGAGCATCGGGTACAGCAGGGCGAGCCCGCCGGCCGGCAGCAGCAGTCGCCACCACAGCCGGCGGCGCGCGGGCCTGGCCGTGCGCACCACACCGAGCGGCTCGATGACCACACCGCGCAGCGCGAACAGGGTCACCAGCACGGCGGCCACCGGGACGGCCACCGCGACCAGTACGGCGAGCGCGGGGGAGGGGTTGAGGTAGCTCGGGAAGACGCTCACCCGGAACACCTCCGCGGTGCCCGCGATCTGACGTCCGGCCAGGAAGAAGAGCGTGCCGAGGACCAGCCCGAGCAGTGCTCCCGCGAGTGCCTCGCCGGCCGCGATCCGCCGTACCATCCGGCTGTCGGAGCCGATCAGCCGCAGCGCCGCCAGCCGCCGGTCGCGCCGCTCGCCGCCGAACCGCACGGCCGTGGCGACGAACACGGCGACCGGCATCAGCAGGACGGCGAACACGACGAGGACGAGCAGCAGCAGCACCGGGTCGGCGGCCTCCGCGGCGAACGGGTGGGGCTCGCCGAACGCGCTGATGCGGGCCACGTTCGGCGGGTCGATCTTCGCGTCGAGGCCGTCGGCGCCCGCGTAGTAGGCGAGTTCGCGCGAACCGATCAGGCCGCTCTCGCCGATGGTCCCGGTGATCCGGTACGGAAGCCGCTTGCGCAGCAGTGCGCCGTCGTCGGATGCGAGCAGCTCCTTCAGCGCGGGGGAGACGACCATCTCGCCCGGCGCCGGGAACGTCCGCAGGCCCGGCGGCAGCGGTGCCCGCGGTCCGTCCGGCTGCATCAGCCGGCCGCGCACGTCGTCGCCGTGATAGGTGCTGTCGAGGTCCGCGATCACCAGGGTGTCGTCGGCCGGAGGCTTCGGGGTGTAGTCGTAGGTGTAGTCCCGCCGCGCCTGCTCACGCTCGTGCCGCGCGCTCAGCACGTTCGGCAACGCTGTGGTGAGCAGCAGCAGCGCCACCCCCAGGCCCACGCCGACGGCCGTGAGCAGGGTCCGGATCCAGCCCTCGCGCCCGCCGGTGAAGGCGAAGCGGACCCCCATGGCCAGGTCCCTGGACCAGCCCCAGGACCTCGACCCCTCCGGGGCGCCGGGGCGTTCCCGCCGCACGCTCATACGACCCGCTCCATGTCCCTGGACCTGCCGTCCCGTACGACGACCTCGCGGTCCGAGTACGCGGCCACGCGCGCCTCGTGCGTGACGAGCACGACGGCGGCGTTCGTCGAGCGGGCCGCGTCGGTCAGCAGCTCCATCACGCGCTCGCCGTTGAGGGAGTCGAGCGCGCCGGTCGGTTCGTCGGCGAACAGCACCCGGGGGCTGGTGACCAGCGAACGGGCGACGGCCACCCGCTGTCCCTGGCCGCCGGAGACCTCGCCCGGCCGCTTGCCCCTGAGGTCGTCGACCTCGAGCCGCTCCATCCACGACAGCGCGATGCGCTCGGCCTCCTTGCGGCCGGTGCCGTTCAGCCGCAGCGGCAGCGCGACGTTCTCGACGCAGCTCAGCTCCGGCACGAGCTGGCCGAACTGGAAGACGAACCCGAACTCGGAACGGCGCAGCGCACTGCGCTGGGAGTCGTTCATCGTCGCCATCTCGCGGCCGTCGTACGTGATCGAGCCGGAGTCGGGCGTGACGATGCCGGCGAGGCAGTGGAGCAGGGTGGACTTGCCGGAGCCGGAGGGGCCCATCACGGCGACGACCTCACCGGGATGTATGGAGAACGCGGCACCGTCCAGCGCGGTGGTCGGCCCGTACGTCTTGCGCAGCTCCGCGGCGGTGAGCAGGGAGCCCGGGGGAGGGGTGGGCGAGGTCATCGGGCCGTCACCGCCTCGGCGAGCCTGTCGAGGCGCGCGGCCGTCAGTTCCAGCCATCGCAGATCGGCCTCCAGGTGGAAGAGGGCGTGGTCGCAGATCAGCTGATCGGCGAGGTCGCCCTTGCGCTTGCGTTCGGTCAGCATGCGCATCATCCGCAGGTGCTCCGAACGCTGGGTGTCGAGGAGCTCGCTCGCGTCCCGGCGGGTCAGCAGGGCGAGGACGACCTTCGTGTACAGGGTCGACTGGAGGTAGGGCTCGGGCTTCTCCGGCGTCGCGAGCCAGCGCTGCACGTCGGTGACGCCGGCCTCGGTGATCGCGTACCGCTTGCGCTCGGGCCCGTCGCCCGCCTCGATCCCGTCGATCTCGACGAGCCCGTTCTTCAGCAGCCGTGACATCGTCGAGTAGACCTGGCCGTAGTGCAGGGGCCGGTCGTGACCGAATTTCTCGTCGAAGGCCCGCTTCAGGTCGTAACCGTGGCGCGGCCCGGACTCCAGGAGCCCTAGAAGGGTGTGACCGATGGACATGCACAGCACTCTACACACGGCGTATACACCGCGTGTATACGCGCCGTGTACAGGTCGCGGAAAGGACCGCCCGGACGGCGGGAACCGGCTGGTCACGCCCGATTGTCACGGTTCTGGAACCGTCCGCCCGGCGGCGCCGGATCGGCCCCGGCTCCTGTCCCTCTCGTTCCTCTTCCCTCTTCCCTCTCGCCCCTCCGGGCCTTCCGTGGCGATGGGGGAGAAAGGGGGGAGAGGGGAGAGGGCGGGCGGCGCGTGGGGCGGCGCCGGGGGGCGGTCCGGGAAGGCCGGGCGGCGGCGCGAGCCCCCGGCCGATGCCGTGCGCGGCGCGTTCCCGCGCGCGGGACTCCGGCGGGCCGGGCGGTCCGCCCGCGGCTCCGGCGCCTGGGTGCGCCCGGTACGGGAGGGGGTCACGGGACGTACGGGAAGGGTGTGGCAGCGGGCCGGGTCGCCGCCGTCCAAAGGCCCGCCCCCGTTCTGTCCGAGTGCTCACACTTCATTCCTCGCGGCAACCTTCTGCCCCTCCTGCTCGTCGCATTCAGTGGGGGCGCACTCGGGGCGTGCTGATTGTCACGTCCGGAAAAGGCCGGATCGGCGCCCCTTTGTCATAGGGCGCGGTGTTAGCTTGCTGAGCTGACCTGATCGACGAACTTGTGTGCCACGGAGAATGAAGCGGAGCGGATCGACCCATGGGACGAGCTGAAGAGAGACGAGCGCGGCAGGCGCAGGGCCGCCGCGCCGCGCCCCAGAGCTCGCCCGGTGGGCATGAGGCAGCGGGCTCCGGGTCCCCCGGCGCGAAGGCGGGCGCCAAGCCCCGCCGCACCGGCATACGCCGGTTCGTGAACTGGAAGACGATCCTCGGGACGTTCTTCGGCTTCTGCCTGCTCGGCATGGGCGGCTTCATCGTGCTCTACATGATCGTCCCGGTGCCCGAGGGCAACGAGGCCGCGAAGCGCCAGAGCAACATCTACGAATACAGCGACGGCTCGATGCTCGGGCGCAGCGGCAAGGTCAACCGCGAGATAGTCGACCTGGCCAAGGTGCCCAAGGCCGTCCAGAAGACCTTCGTCGCCGCCGAGAACAAGACCTTCTACGGCGACTCGGGCATCGACCTCAAGGGCACCGCCCGAGGTCTGATCAACACCCTCTCCGGCAAGGGCAAGCAGGGTGGTTCGACGATCACCCAGCAGTACGTCAAGAACTACTACCTCAGCCAGGACCAGACCGTCACGCGCAAGCTGAGGGAGATGGTCATCTCGTTGAAGGTGGACCGCAAGAAGTCCAAGGAGGACATCCTCGCGGGCTACATCAACACCAGCTACTACGGCCGCAACGCGTACGGCATCCAGGCCGCGGCGCAGGCGTACTACCAGGTCGACGCCCAGAAGCTCTCGGTCGCGCAGGGCGCCTACCTCGCCTCGCTGCTCCAGGCCCCGAGCCAGTACGACTGGGCGGTCGCCTCGAAGACCGGCAAGAAGCTCGTCCAGGCCCGCTGGAACTACACCCTCGACAACATGGTCGAGATGCACTGGCTCGACGCTGGCAAGCGCGCGGGCCTGAAGTTCCCGGTCCCCAAGGAGCCCAAGGGCGCGCCCGGCATGGAGGGCCAGACCGGCTACCTGGTGGAGACGGCCAACAACGAGGTGGCCAAGCAGCTCGTCGCCCAGGGCACCGCCGAGGACCTCGACGACGCCAAGGCCATGCTCACCGCGGGCGGCTGGACCATCAAGCTCAACATCGACAAGCAGAAGCAGACCCTGCTCGAGAAGACGGTCAAGCAGCAGCTCACCAGCAAGCTGGACCCGAAGAAGCGCAAGGTCGACGCCGACGTCCAGGCCGGTGCCGTGTCGGTCGACCCCAAGACCGGCAAGGTCCTCGCGATGTACGGCGGCAAGGACTACTTCAAGCACTACTTCAACAACGCGACGCGCGACGACTACCAGGCCGCGTCGACGTTCAAGCCGATGATCCTGGCGGCCGCCCTGGACGAGCAGGCCAAGACGCAGTCCGGCACGCCGATCACCGCGAACACGGTCTACGACGGCACCAACCGCCGTCCCGTCGTCGGCAGCGACATCGGCTTCGCGCCGCCGAACGAGGACGAGGCCAGCTACGGTCCCGTCACCGTGCAGACCGCGATGAACAAGTCCATCAACTCCGTCTTCGCGCAGATGGGCGTCGACGTCGGCATGGACGAGGTACTGAAGGTCGCGGGCAAGCTCGGCATGAACACCAAGAAGCTCCAGGCGGTGCCCGCCCAGACCCTCGGCTCCATGGGCGCGAGCCCGCTGGAGATGGCCGGCGCCTACGCCACGCTCGACCACCACGGCAAAAAGGTCACCCCGACGATCGTCGCCTCGGTCGAGCACAAGGACGCCACGGTCACGATGCCGGACGCGATCGGCGAACAGGTCATCAGCGAGAAGGCCGCGGACACGGTCACCTCGGTGCTGACCGGCGTGGTCGACGACGGTACGGCGCGGGTCTCCGTGCGGAACAACCCGAACCGCAACGGCCAGCAGGTCGCCGGCAAGACCGGTACGTCCGACGGCAACAGGTCGGCCTGGTTCACCGGCTACACCCCGAACCTGGTCACCTCGGTCCTGCTGTTCGGTGAGGACCCGAAGACCTACAAGCACGTCTCCATGAAGGGCGCCACGGGCCTCTACCTGGAGGGCGGCCGCGTCAACGGCGGCGGCTACCCGGCGAAGATCTGGGCGGCCTACACGTTCGAGGCGATGGGGGGCAAGGTCACCAAGTTCGACCTGAACACCACGTCGGGCGCGGCGGTGGCGCCGACCGGCCTGCCCACCGTCACCCGGACGCCGTCCAGCACGCCGTCGTCGACCCCGACCACCGAGGAACCGACGACGCAGCCGCCCACCACCAGCAGCCCGCCGACCCCCACGACCGAACCGCCGACGACCGAACCGCCGACGACGGCCCCGTCCACACCGACGAGTTCACCCACCGGCGACGTCATCGACGACCCGTTCGGCCAGACGAGCCAGTAGCGCGTGAGCCGCTGACACGTCAGGAGGGCACCCGGATCTCCGGGTGCCCTCCTTCTTCTCTGCCGCTTCTCCGCCACCGACACCGTGTGGGCGCACGGGCCGGGATCCGGCACGGCCCGGCGCCGGTCCGCCGGGACCGGACGGTTACCGGGTACCCGGTACTCGGTCAGCTCCGGTTCAGCTCGAACCAGACGACCTTTCCCGTACTCAGCCGGGTCGCCCCCCACCGTCGTGCCATCCGGTTCACCAGGAACAGCCCGCGGCCGCCCTCGTCCGTGGCCCGTGCCTGCCGCAGCCGCGGCAGCTGGGGCACGTCGTCGCCGACCTCGCAGCGCAGCACGTCCGTCCGCAGCAGCCGCAGCGTCACCGGCCGCGACGCGTACCGCACCGCGTTCGTCACGACCTCGCTGACCAGCAGCTCCACGGAGTCGGTCATGTCCTCCATGCCCCAGCGGGCCAGGGCCCGCCGGGCCAGCCGCCGGGCCCGGCCGGGCGCCGCGTCCTCCGGCTCCAGGAACCAGTACGCGACATCGCTCGGCGCGATCCCGTCGAACCGCGCCGCGAGCAGCGCGATGTCGTCGTCCCGGTCTCCCGGGCCGAGCATGTCGAGCACCTCGTCGCACAGCGCTTCCAGCGGCGGAGGGTGGTCCGGTCCGGTCAGCGCCGCGACCGCCGCGAGCTTCTCCCGCAGCTGCTCTATCCCGGTCCAGACGTCACGCAGCCGCGACTCGACCAGACCGTCCGTGTACAGCAGCAGCGTCGCCCCGGCCGGAGCGTCCAGCTCCACCGCCTCGAAATCGACTCCGCCCACACCGATGGGGGCGCCCGGAGGCACCCGCAGCACCTCGGCCCGCCCGCCCAGGTGCAGCAGCACCGGCGGCGGATGGCCCGCGTTGGCGATCGTGATCCGGTGCGACACCGGGTCGTAGACGGCGTACAGGCAGGTCGCCATGCGGTCGGTGCCGAGCCGCTGCGCCTGCTCGTCGAGATGGTGCAGCACCTCCTGCGGCGGCAGATCGAGCCCCGCGAGGGTCTGCGCCGTCGTCCGCAGCTGGCCCATGATCGCCGCCGACGTCATGGAGTGGCCCATCACGTCACCGACGACCAGCGCGACCCTGCTGCCCGGCAGCGGGATCGCGTCGTACCAGTCGCCGCCCACCCGGGCCGTCTCCGCGGCCGGCAGATAGCGGGACGCGAGCCGGACCCCCGTGGGCCGCGGCAGCGTCTCGGGCAGCATCGTGCGCTGCAGCTCGTCGGCGATGTACGCCTCACGGCCGTACAGCACCGCCTTGTCGATGCCGAGCGCGCTGTGCGTGGCGAGCTGCGCGGCGACCAGCAGGTCGTCCGCCTCGAAGGCGAGCCGCTCCGGCCGGCGCAGGAACAGCGCCGCCCCGATCACCCGGCGCCGGCCGCGCAGCGGGGCGAGGATCGCGCGCTGCCCGCCCGGCACCGGCAGATCGTCGCCGAGCAGCTCGGGCAGCGCGGCCCGCGCGGCGGGCGCGTCCGCGAACACCGGCCGCACCCCGCGCAGCACCTCGGCCAGCGCACCACCGGGGCGCACCTCGCACAGCTCGGCCGTCATCGCCGACAGCTCGCTGGGCTCGGGCCGCAGCGCGGGCAGGAAACCGCTCTCGGTGTCCCGCTCCTCGGGAATCCGGTCCGTGCGCCGCAGCCGCAGCACGAGAGGACCCGTCGGCCGCTCGTCACCGACCGGCAGCGGGTCACGCAGATAGACGAGGATCGTGTCCGAGAAGGTCGGCACGGTCGCCCGGCACAGGCCCATCACGATCTCGTCGAGGTCGATGCCCCGGGCGATCCGCCGGGTCGCGGCGCCCACGAAACGCAGCCGGTCCCCGTCCCGCCGCATCGGCATCGGGCCGCCCGTCGGCGCGCCCCGCCCGGTACGGCGCTCCTTGCCGCCGGAGGCCCGCGGGACCCGGCCCTGCTCGGAGTCCGGCTGGATCGGGATGCCCTCCGGCACGGGCCGGGGGCGGTGCGTGTCGGGCTCGGCCGCCGAGGGCTGCGAGTGCTCGGGACCGGGCCCGGAGGAGGCGGACGGGGGCGACGGCACGTCCGTGCCCGAGGACGCGGACACGCCGGTGTCGCCGGACACCTTGCCGCCGGCCTTCCCGCGCTTGCCGCGCGGCTTCGACGCGCCCGAGCTCCTCGGCGCGTCGCCCGTGCGGGCCTGTACCGGTAATGCGCCGGGACCCGGCAGCTGGGACGGCGGTTCCGAGGTACGCAGGAGCGCCCCGCGAGGGTCCGCGGGGCCGGCGCCGCTCTGCCGGCGCTCGTGCGAGGTGGGGTGCTCCGTCACGCGTGTCGAGTCCATCCGTCCGGGACCGCGCGCCGTGCGCGCAGTTCTTCCCGCAGCCCCGATACCCGGAATGTGTGCCCCAGGAACGGATTCTGCGTGTCGTCAGGTCCGGGACCGACGGCGGGAACGGCCGCCACCCGGCACGGTACGGCTCGCCGACGGCCGAAAACGGCCCGCGCCGACAGCGGGGCGATGACCGAAGCCCTGGCCCGTACGACCGTCGTGGCGGGCCCGCGCGCTGCGACCGGACTTCGGCCGGCCACGTCGCCGTACGCCTCGTACCCCTCGCTCACGTCCTGCCGCCCCTCGGTGACATATGGTCAAGCCCGGCTCATCCTGCGGGAGTTGTTGTTGCCGTGCGCCCTTGCGGAAGACGATCCTACGGTTGTACCACGGGGGCGCATCAAGGGTCTCATGAGGACACGTGCGCGGGCGTACGGTCCCAGTCATCCGGCAGGGCGGGAACCGGCCAGCTCGGATCAGGTCTCCAGTGCTGCCATCCGTCGGAGAACGGCGCGCCCCAGGAACGGATCACCTCCACCGCCGACCACCCCGCTTCCCTCACACGTGACGCCAGTTGAGCATCCATCAGACCGGCCCGCTGCGCCATGGCGAATTCGTCCTCGTCGAGCCAGCGCCAACTGCGGTCCGGGTGGACCGAGATGTCGAGGAAGTGGTCCTCGGAGTCGACCCCGCCCGTCCAACGGGTCAGTGGGGACTCCAGGTTCACGTACCAGTTCTTGAAATGCCAGCCCTGTTCCCAGAACAGCCACACCGACCAGGCCTCGCCCGGCCGCGCCAGCTTCAGCACCCCGGTCCCGGTCCAGCGGCCCCGGCGCACCGCGCGAGGCTTCGTGTAGCGCGACTCCAGCGGTTCTCCGTGCACCGGCGAGCCGTCGGCCAGCACCGGCTTCACGCACTCCGTCCCCGGCGCCATCCACACCGCGAGCAGCTCGGCGTCGTCCCGTACGACCGTCACGGGGCGGCAGATGTGGACGCGCTCACCGGCGTTCTCCCGGTACCGCCACAGGATCTGGCTGCCGGGCTCCCAGTACGCCGCCGGCCCGCCCGCTTCCGCTCGTCTCACCGCTCCACCCTCCGCCATGGCCAGATATTAGGTGCCCCCGGCATACGACGCTGCGGTACGCGTCACGGTTCACGCCTTCGGGAAGCCACTGTCACAGAGCCGTCATCAGGCGTTTCTCCCCGGAATCGGACCGTTACGGGTGCGTCATCCGCAGGACATCCAGCGCCTCGTCCAACTGCTCCACGGTCAGGTCCCCGCGCTCCACGTACCCCGACTCCAGCACCACCCGGCGAATCGTCTTGCGCTCCGCCAGCGCCCTCTTCGCCACCTTGGCGGCCTCCTCGTACCCGATGTACCTGTTCAGCGGCGTCACCACCGACGGGGACGACTCCGCGTACTCGCGGGCCCGCTCGCGGTGCGCCACGATCCCGTCGACCGTCCGGTCGGCGAGCAGCCGCGAGACGTTCGCGAGCAGCCGCACCGACTCCAGGACGTTCTTGGCGATCACCGGCAGCATCACGTTGAGCTCGAAGTTCCCGGCCGCGCCCGCGGTGGCGACCGTCGCGTCGTTGCCCGTCACCTGCGCGGCGACCATCAGCACCGCCTCCGGGATCACCGGATTCACCTTGCCCGGCATGATCGAGGATCCCGGCTGCAGGTCCGGGAGGCTGATCTCGGCCAGTCCGGTGCGCGGCCCGGAGGCCATCCACCGCAGATCGTTCGCGATCTTCGTCAGTCCGACGGCGATGGTCCGCAACTGCCCGCTGGTCTCCACGATCCCGTCGCGCGCCCCCTGTGCCTCGAAGTGGTCGCGGGCCTCGGTCAGCGGCAGCCCGGTCGCCCGCGCCACCTCCACGATCACCGCGGCGGAGAAACCGGGCGGGGTGTTGATCCCCGTCCCCACGGCCGTGCCGCCGAGGGGCAGTTCGGCCAGCCGCGGCAGCGAGGCCTCCAGCCGCTCGACCCCGTACCGCACCTGGGCCGCGTACCCCCCGAACTCCTGGCCGAGCGTCACCGGCGTCGCGTCCATGAGGTGGGTGCGCCCCGACTTCACCACATCGGCGAACTCCCGCGACTTGCGCTCCAGCGAGGCGGCGAGATGCTCCAGCGCGGGCACGAGATCGCGGGTCACGGCGGCGGTCGCGGCGATGTGGATCGAGGACGGGAACACGTCGTTGCTCGACTGCGACGCGTTCACCTGGTCGTTGGGGTGGACCTCCCGGCCCAGCCGCTCGCCGGCGAGCGTCGCGATCACTTCGTTGGCGTTCATGTTGGAGGAGGTGCCCGAGCCCGTCTGGAAGACGTCGACCGGGAAGTGCGCGTCCCAGTGCCCCTCGGCGACCTCCGCGGCGGCCTCCTGGATCGCCTTCGCGACGTCCTCGCCGATCACGCCCAGCTCGCCGTTCACCTTCGCGGCGGCCCCCTTGATCCGGGCGAGGGCCTCGATGTGCGAGCGCTCGATGCGCTGCCCCGAGACGGGGAAGTTCTCCACGGCGCGCTGCGTCTGCGCCCGCCACTTCGCCTCCGCGGGCACCCTCACCTCGCCCATGGAGTCGTGCTCGATCCGGTACGCGCCTTCGCCCTGGCCATCCGCCACTGGTGACACCTCCACGGGGAACAGCGTCCTGGAGCCTCTGAGTGTTCCCGCCCGGCGCGCGCGAAACCGTACGTTCATCCGAACGGCCCAGCGTCGGCGGGGCGCAGGAACGGCGAACGGCGAACGGCGGCCTCTCCGGCCGCCGTTCGCCGCGTGCCGTGCCGCTAGGCCAGTCCCGGGCCCCGCACCGGGATCGTGGTGAAGGTCGGGGCGGGGGCGGGGTCCTGGAAGAAGTCGTTGCCCTTGTCGTCGACGACGACGAACGCCGGGAAGTCCTCGACCTCGATCTTCCAGACGGCCTCCATGCCGAGCTCCTCGTACTCGACGACCTCGACCTTCTTGATGCAGTCCTGGGCGAGCCGGGCGGCCGGTCCGCCGATGGAGCCGAGGTAGAAACCGCCGTGCGTGCCGCAGGCGTCCGTGACCTGCTTGCTGCGGTTGCCCTTGGCGAGCATCACCTTGGAGCCGCCCGCGGCCTGGAACTGCTCGACGTAGGAGTCCATGCGGCCGGCCGTGGTCGGACCGAAGGAGCCGGACGCGTAGCCCTCGGGGGTCTTGGCCGGGCCCGCGTAGTACACCGGGTGGTCCTTCAGGTACTGCGGCATGTCCTCGCCCGCGTCCAGCCGCTCCTTGATCTTGGCGTGCGCGATGTCGCGCGCCACGACGAGCGGGCCGGAGAGCGAGAGACGGGTCTTGACCGGGTACTTGGTCAGCTCGGCCAGGATGTCGTCCATCGGCTGGTTCAGGTCGATCCGGACGACGTCGCCGGCCTCGTCGAGGTGCTCGTCCGTCGTGTCCGGCAGGAACCGCGCGGGGTCGGTCTCCAGCTGCTCCAGGAAGACGCCCTCGGCGGTGATCTTCGCGACGGCCTGGCGGTCGGCCGAGCAGGACACGGCGATGGCGACCGGGCAGGACGCGCCGTGGCGGGGCAGGCGCACCACGCGCACGTCGTGGCAGAAGTACTTGCCGCCGAACTGCGCGCCGATGCCGATCTTCTGGGTCAGCTCGAAGACCTTCTCCTCCAGCTCCTTGTCCCGGAAGCCGTGGCCGAGCTCGGAACCCTCGGAGGGGATCTCGTCCAGGTAGTGCGCGGAGGCGTACTTCGCGGTCTTCAGCGCGTACTCGGCGCTGGTGCCGCCGACGACGATCGCCAGGTGGTACGGCGGGCAGGCGGCCGTACCGAGCGAGCGGATCTTCTCCTCCAGGAACTTCATCATGGAGGCCTCGTTCAGGACGGCCTTCGTCTCCTGGTAGAGGAACGACTTGTTGGCGGAGCCGCCGCCCTTGGCCATGAACAGGAACTTGTAGGCACCGCCGTCGGTGGCGTACAGCTCGATCTGCGCCGGCAGGTTCGAGCCGGTGTTCTTCTCGTCCCACATGGTCAGCGGGGCCATCTGCGAGTAGCGCAGGTTCAGGTTCTTGTACGCGTCGTAGATGCCGCGCGAGAGGGCGGCCTCGTCGCCGCCCTCGGTGAGCACGTTCTGGCCGCGCTTGCCCATGACGATCGCCGTGCCGGTGTCCTGGCACATCGGCAGGACGCCCGCGGCCGCGATGTTCGCGTTCTTCAGCAGGTCCAGCGCGACGAACTTGTCGTTGCTCGACGCCTCGGGGTCGTCGATGATGCGGCGGAGCTGGGCGAGGTGGGCCGGGCGCAGGTAGTGCTGGATGTCGTGGATCGCCTCTTCGGCGAGCTTGCGCAGCGCCTCCGGCTCCACCTTGAGGAACGTGCGCCCGTCGGCCTCGAAGGTGGAGACACCCTCGGAGGTCACCAGCCGGTACGGGGTGGTGTCCTCTCCCTGGGGGAGCAGATCGGTGTACGCGAACTCAGGCATCTCGCCCATTCCTCACTCGACAGACAGCGTTCGGGGGCCAACCCCTTGGTCCGCCTCGGGCGCGCCCCCTCGGCTCGCTCGCCGGAGGCATGCCGTCATCGGCAGCGTCCACCAGCGTAGGACCTGGCGCGGACGCCGAGGCTGTGAGGTAAGGCTCAGTTCGGACACCGGACCGTCCGCCCCGGCGGAGCGGCGGGTTTCGGGTGGGCGGCGGTCGAGGGGTAGTCGCGATCTATCGCGTTTGGGTACGCTGTTGCCGTGGACCTTCAAAAGAGCCCCGACGCGAGCGCCGCCACGGCGGCGAAGCCGGCCGAGCTGCGCGCCTCCGACGCCGACCGCGACCGGATCACCGACATCCTGCGCGAGGCCCTGGCCGAGGGGCGCCTGACCCCGGAGGAGCACGCCGAGCGGGTCGAGGGCGTGCTGGCCACCAAGACGGTGGGCGAGCTCGACCGCTTCGTGCGGGACCTTCCCGCCGCCCACACCGGCCGCGCGGCCTCCGCGTACGTCTCCGCGCCCAACCGCCCCGCCCAGGGCGCGATCCCGGCGGAGGCCGACGAGAACGTGGTGGCGGTCTTCAGCTCCGCCGTCCGCAAGGGCCGCTGGCGGGCGGGCCGGCGCATCCACGCGTACTCGGTCTTCGGCAACGTCGAGATCGACCTGAGCGAGGCGATCTTCGAGTACCAGCAGGTCGTGATCAAGGCGATCTCGGTCTTCGGTAACGTCGAGATCTTCGTCCCGGAGAACGTCTCGCTGCGCGGCAGCGGTGGCGGGGTGCTCGGCAACTTCGAGGTGGACACGCTGGATTCGGGCGACGCCGACGCGCCCGTGGTCTACATCGACGGTCTCGCCGTCCTGGGGAACGTCGAGGCGCGGCCCAAGCGCGGCAAGCTCGTCGTGGACATCCTCGACCGGGTCACGAGCCGGGTGAACGAGCGGGTGGCGGACCGGCTGGACCGGAGTCTGCGCAAACACCTCGGTCATTGACGCTTGTGAACGCGCGGGCGGGGGGACGCGGTCCGGCCCGGCGGCGGACGATCGATCACGCGTGAGAACGGCCGGGCTTCGGCACGCAGTGCATAGGCGCGCGCACAGCGGGTAGGGCTTGCTGCATCGTCTCTTGGAGGGCGCTGCGGAACTTCCGCGGTGCCCGGCACGCTTGCGAAGCCGTCGTCAGGAGTAGACCGTGCTGCAACCGCCGCGTCAGTCCCTGCAGGTAGCTGCCGTACCGGCCCAGCGGGAGCCCGTGCGGGACAGGGATCAGGAAGCGCCATGGCACACGGAGGCGGTGTGCAGGCGTGACGAAGCCGGCCTGTTCTTCGCGCCCTCCAAGGAGCCGACCGCTTCCCGGCTCTCCCGGGAGGAGGCCGCCAAGCGTGTCTGCGCCCGCTGCCCGGTCATGGTCGAGTGCCGCGAGCACGCGTTGCTGCAACCCGAGCCGTACGGCGTATGGGGCGGCCTCACCGCCGCCGAACGCCGGGTCGTGCTCGCCCGGCGCCGCCGCCGCGATCTGGAACTCAAGAAGGCCGCCCGCGGCACGATAGCCGCGGCCGGCTGACCCACCCCGGCGAAAGCCGAGCCCCCCGTCCCGCACGCGGGGAGCCAGGTCACCCACTCGGCACACGAGGGGGTTCGGGCCGCTCGCCCCGCAGGCGCGGGAGCCGGGCCGCTCGCCCCGCACACGTGAAAGCCGGGCCGCTCGCCCCGTGCGCACGGGAGCGCAGGTCGTCCCCTCCGCGCGCGGGGTGGACGGGCCGCCTTCCCCGCGGGAGGCGGGTGGCTCACCTCGTACGCGCGAGCCGGGCCGTCCACCCGGCCCGTCCGGGTCCCGAGGGCCGGGTGTCGGAGCAGGGGAAAGGGGCGCCCCTCCGCACAAGGGGCGCCCCTTCCGTGCCTCGTCGGCACCCGGCCCGCCGGGCCGGTGGTCCTACTTGGCGCGGTCGAAGTCGATCGCGCTGTACGCACGCAGCTTGCTCAGCCGGTGCTCCGACCTGATCTGGCGGACCGTGCCCGACTTGGACCGCATCACGATCGACTCGGTCGTCGCGGTCTCGGAGCGGTAGCGCACCCCGCGCAGCAGCTCGCCGTCGGTGATCCCGGTCGCGACGAAGAAGACGTTCTCGCCGGAGACCAGGTCGTTCGTGGTCAGGACGCGGTCGAGGTCGTGCCCGGCGTCGACCGCCCGCTGCCGCTCCTCCTCGTCCTTGGGCCACAGCTTGCCCTGGATGGTGCCGCCGAGGCACTTGACGGCGCAGGCCGAGATGATGCCCTCGGGCGTGCCGCCGATGCCGAGCAGCAGGTCGATGCCGGTGCCCTCGCGCAGCGCGAGGATGGAGCCCGCGACGTCGCCGTCGGAGATCAGCTTGATGCGCGCGCCGGTCTCCCGGATCTCCTTGATGATCCCGTCGTGGCGCGGCCGGTCGAGGATGACGACGGTGACGTCCTCGGGCGTGACCCGCTTGGCCTTGGCGACCCGGCGGATGTTCACCTCCACGGACGCGTTGATGTCGACGAAGTCGGCGGCCTCCGGACCGGTGACCAGCTTGTCCATGTAGAAGACCGCGGACGGGTCGAACATGGTGCCGCGGTCGGCGGCGGCCAGCACGGCGATCGCGTTCGTCATGCCCTTGGCGGTGAGCGTGGTCCCGTCGATCGGGTCGACGGCGATGTCGCACTCGGGGCCGGTCCCGTCGCCCACGCGCTCCCCGTTGAAGAGCATCGGGGCCTCGTCCTTCTCCCCCTCGCCGATGACGACGACGCCGTTCATCGAGACGGTGGAGACGAGGGTGCGCATGGCCCGGACGGCGGCGCCGTCGGCACCGTTCTTGTCGCCGCGGCCGACCCAGCGGCCCGCGGCCATCGCGGCGGCCTCGGTGACCCGGACGAGTTCCATGGCGAGGTTGCGGTCGGGGGCTTCGGAGGGGACCTCGAGTTCGGAGGGCAGATGATGTTCGGTCATCGACACGCACCTTTCTGATACGACGACGGCCGGATGAGGGTGATGTCCCGACTCTATCGCCAGGCTTACAAAATGAGCAGGGGGCCCCACGGATGAGCAGACCAGGGCACCTGCGACGATAGGCGCGTGGCAGGTATGAAAGGCAAGCAGTCGGTCCGGGACATGATTCTTTCCCTGGGCCTCATCGGGCTCATGGCGGGCGTCATCTACATCTTCATCCCGCATGACGACTCCGAGCCCGATCTCAAGCGTGTCGACTACCGGGTCGAGCTGCTGACGGCGCGCCGCGCGGCGAGTTATCCCGTGGCGGCGCCCGAAGGTCTGCCCTCGGCGTGGAAGGCGACCTCGGTGCGCTACGACGGCAGCGAGTTCGACGCCTGGCACCTGGGTTTCCAGGCCCCCGACGGTCAGTACGTGGCGGTCGAGCAGTCCACTCAGCGCCCGGCCGTGTTCATCGACTCGGCGAGCCAGGGCGCACGGCGGACGAAGGGCACCGAGCGCATCGGCGACCGGACCTGGCAGCGCTACGAGGGCGACCACTACGACGCCCTCGTCCTGGAGGGCAAGGGCTCCACGACGGTGGTGACCGGCACCGGGTCGTTCGCCTCGCTGGCGAAGATGGCGGAGGCCCTGAAGACCTCGTAGGTCCCCGCGGCACGGAGAAGGGCCCCCGGCGACAGCGCCGGGGGCCCTTCTCGTGTCCGTGTGGGGCGAACAGCCGTACGGTCGTCCGCCGCACCGGTCGTCCCTTCGTGCCGTGGGTCAGACGGTCGTGATGACCTGGTCGGCCTCCAGGCGCGGGGAGCGCGGGAACCAGGCGTCCTCGCCCGGCTTGCCGATGTTGACGATCATCAGCGGGGTGTGGTCGTCGTCCAGGAACTCCTTCTGGACGCCGGCGAGGTCGGCACCGGTCATCGGGCCCGCGGCGAGGCCGGCGGCGCGGACGCCGATGATGAAGTACGCGGCCTGGAGCGCGGCGTTCATCGCGGCGGAACCCTCACGGACCGGGCGCTCGGAGAAGAACATGTCCTTGGCGGCGGGGAAGTGGGGGAGGAGCGCCGGCAGCTCCTCGTGGAACTCGTTGTCCGCGGAGAGGATCGCGACCAGCGGGGCGGCGGCGGTCTTCGCCCGGTTGCCCTCGGCGAGGTGCTGCACCAGGCGCTCACGGGCCTCGGGGGAGCGGACCAGGGTGATGCGCAGCGGCGACTGGTTGAAGGCGGTCGGGCCGAACTTGACCAGGTCGTAGATCGCCTGGACCTGCTCGTCGGTCACCGGCTCGTCGGTGAAGGTGTTCGCGGTGCGGGCCTCGCGGAACAGCAGGTCCTGAGCGGTGGGGTCAAGGACGAGAGACATGAGAAACCTTCTCGGTACGTGCGGTGGATCCGGGGGGATCTGTTGGCGGGTACGACAGTACGCCGAAGAGGTTTAAAGTTCAACCAAAAGCGGGGTGTGGTGATCCGCTTCACAGGCGGAGGGGTCGGAAAAGGGGTCGAAAAAAGGGGACCCGCGGTGTCGCGGGCCCCCTCGGAGCTGCTGGGGACGGGACGTCGAACGGACCAGGAGCCGGGGGTCACCCGGACCGGGACGGGACCGGGAGCGAGCCGCGGCCGTTCACTCGGAGCCGGAGCCGGAGCCGGAGCCGGAGCCGGGGTCCGCCTCCCCTTCCCCGGACTCCTCGGCCATGGCCGCGTCCAGCCGGGCCCGCGCGCCCTCCAGCCAGCGCCGGCACACCTTGGCCAGCTCCTCGCCGCGCTCCCAGAGCGCCAGGGACTCCTCCAGGGTCGTACCGCCCGCCTCCAGGCGGCGCACGACCTCGATCAGCTCGTCCCGCGCCTGCTCGTACCCGAGCGCCTCGTCCACCTTGCTGGTCATTCGCCCACCCTATGCATCGACTTGAACCGTGAATTCACCCTCGGCGACCCGCGCCCGCAGCGTCTCGTCCGCCGCCACCTCGGCCGGGTCCCGGACCACGTGGCCGTCGGCCCGCTGCAGCACCGCGTACCCCCGCTGGAGGGTCGCGGCGGGGGAGAGGGCCACCACGCGCGCGTGGGTGTGCGTCAGCTCCGAGTCCGCGCGGTCCAGCAGATGCCCGAGCGTGCGCCGGCCCCGGTCGAGCAGGGCGGAGACCTGGTCCGCCCGCTCGTCGACCATCCGGTGCGGATCCTCCATGCAGGGCCGGGCCAGCGCGTGCGTGAGACCGCGCTCCTCGCGGTCGACGAACGCCTGGACGCAGCGCCGCGCGCGCTCCCGCAGGAACCGCACCCGCTCGTACTCCTCGCCCACGTCCGGCACGACCTTCTTGGCCGCGTCCGTCGGTGTGGACGCCCTCAGGTCGGCCACCAGGTCGAGCAGCGGGCTGTCCGGCTCGTGCCCGATCGCCGACACGACCGGCGTGCGGCAGGCCGCGACCGCGCGCACGAGCTGCTCGTCGGAGAACGGCAGCAGGTCCTCCACGCTGCCGCCGCCGCGCGCCACGACGATCACGTCGACCTCGTCGAGCGCGTCCAGTTCCCGCACCGCCTGCACGACCTGCGGCACGGCGTGGACGCCCTGCACGGCGACGTTGCGCACCTCGAAGCGGACGGCGGGCCAGCGCCGCCGCGCGTTCTCCAGGACGTCCCGCTCGGCCGCCGACGCGCGCCCGCACACCAGCCCGACGAGCTGCGGCAGGAACGGCAGCGTCTTCTTGCGCTCGGCCGCGAACAGCCCCTCCGCCGCCAGCGACTTCTTCAGCTGTTCGAGGCGGGCCAGCAGCTCCCCCACTCCCACCGGCTTGATCTCGGCGGCGCGCAGGGACAGCTGTCCGCGCGGCGCGTACCACTCCGGCTTGGCGTGGACGACCACCCGGGCGCCCTCGCTCACGACGTCGGCGACCGAGTCGAAGACCTGCCGGTAACAGGTCACGCTCACCGAGACGTCGTACGACGGGTCGCGCAGCGTCAGGAAGACGACGCCCGCCCCGGGGCGCCGCGACAACTGGGTGATCTGCCCCTCGACCCACACCGCGCCGAGCCGGTCGATCCATCCCCCGATGAGCCGTGACACCTCGCCGACGGGCAGCGGAGCGTCCGCGGACGTGTTGAGAGCCATGCGCCGAGCGTAGTGGCCGCCACCGACAACACCGGCGAGCCCGTGCGCCCCGGTGAGCGGCCATGTCACCGAGGAGGCGATCCCCGGGCCCGCCCGGCGCGGCCTTACGATGGTGGGCATGACCGCTTCTCCTGGCCGCCGTGTCCTGCTCGCCGCCCCCCGTGGCTACTGCGCGGGCGTGGACCGCGCCGTGATCGCCGTCGAGAAGGCCCTCGAGCAGTACGGGGCTCCGATCTACGTCCGTCACGAGATCGTCCACAATAAGTACGTCGTGCAGACGCTGGAGAAGAAGGGCGCGATCTTCGTCGAGCAGACGGCGGAGGTCCCCGAGGGGTCCATCGTCATGTTCTCGGCGCACGGCGTCGCCCCCGTCGTCCACGAGGAGGCCGCCGCCGGCAAGCTCGCCACCATCGACGCGACGTGCCCGCTGGTCACCAAGGTCCACAAGGAAGCCGTCCGCTTCGCGAACGAGGACTTCGACATCCTCCTCATCGGGCACGAGGGCCACGAGGAGGTCATCGGCACCTCCGGAGAGGCGCCCGACCACATCACCCTGGTCGACGGCCCCGAGGACGTCGCCAAGGTCGAGGTCCGCGACCCCTCCAGGGTCGTCTGGCTCTCCCAGACCACCCTCTCCGTGGACGAGACCATGGAGACGGTCGACGCCCTCAAGGAGAAGTTCCCACTGCTCATCTCCCCGCCGAGCGACGACATCTGCTACGCCACCCAGAACCGTCAGCTCGCCGTGAAGCAGATGGGCGCGGAGGCCGACCTGGTCATCGTGGTCGGATCGCGCAACTCCTCCAACTCGGTGCGCCTCGTCGAGGTGGCCAAGCTCGCCGGCGCCCGCGCGGCCCACCTGGTGGACTTCGCCGAGGAGATCGACGAGGCCTGGCTGGAGGGTGTGACCACGGTCGGCGTCACCTCCGGAGCCTCCGTCCCCGAGATCCTCGTCGAGCAGGTCCTGGAGTTCCTGTCCGGGCACGGCTTCGAGGACGTGGAGATCGTCAAGGCCGCCGAGGAGTCCATCACCTTCTCGCTCCCCAAGGAGCTGCGCCGCGACCTGCGCGCCGAGGCCGCCGCGCTGGTGGAGGCGCGCACCGGCGCTCCGTCCGGGAAGTGACGGTCAGCCGTACGACGTAACGTAGGGCCATGAAGATCTTCGGTGTGGACATCGGCGGATCCGGGATCAAGGGCGCCCCGGTGGACCTTGATCGCGGTGACTTGGCGGAGGAGCGCTGCAAGGTGCTCACCCCGCACCCCGCGACGCCCGACGCGGTGGCCGACGGGGTGAAGGACGTCATCGACCACTTCGGCTGGACCGGCCCGGTGGGCATCACGTTCCCGGGCGTGGTGACCGGCGGTTCCACCATCCGCACGGCGGCCAACGTCGACAAGTCCTGGATCGACGTGGACGCGGGCGCCCTGCTCGGCGAGCGGCTCGGCGGGCTGCCGGTGACCGTGCTGAACGACGCGGACGCGGCGGGGGTCGCGGAGATGGAGTTCGGCGCGGGCAGGGGCCGCCGGGGCACGGTCATCCTGCTCACCTTCGGCACCGGTATCGGCAGCGCCGTCTTCACCGAGGGCGAGCTGGTCCCGAACACCGAGCTGGGCCACCTGGAGCTGAACGGCCACGACGCCGAGAAGAAGGCCTCCACCAAGGCCAAGGACGACAACGGGCTGACCTGGGAGCACTGGTCGCGCCGCGTCACCAAGTACCTCACCCACGTCGAGATGCTCTTCTCCCCGGAGCTCTTCATCATCGGCGGCGGCGTCAGCCGCAAGGCCGACAAGTTCCTGCCGCTGATCAAGGGCATCAAGGCGGAGATCGTCCCCGCGCAGCTCCAGAACAACGCCGGGATCGTGGGCGCGGCGATGCGGGCGGCGCAGATCCACCACCCCTAGGGCACCCCCGGGGGCACCCCCGGGCCCGTCCGTGACGGGTCAGCGGGGCTGTCGGCCGGGCGGCAGGACGCGTGCCCGGTCACGCCGCAGGTCCGCCCGGCGGCGGTTCACCAGGCGGATCCGGCGGAAGGCCACGACGAGGACCGCGGCCAGCGTTCCCCCGTACAGCCAGCCCGCCTGCAGGGCGAGGGCGGTGACCAGGCCCATGAGGAGGCCGCCCGCACCGCCTCCGCCGTCGTCGGCGATCGGCGGCAGCCCGACGGCGAAGGCGATCGGTACGACCACGGGGGCGGTCACCAGGTCGCCGGGCCGCACCCACAGCGCGGTCAGCACGCACACCGGCAGGAACAGCACCCCGTACACCGTCGCCGACCCGCCGAACAGCAGTTGGTCGACGCAGGCCAGCACGAACATCGACGCCCCGCAGAACAGGCCGCAGCCGAGCCCGGTCAGCCGGGGACGCGACGTCCGGCGCGCCTCCCGGGCACCGGCGGGCGCGGGCCGTCGTGCCACCGGGCCGTCCCGTCGGACACCGCCGCCCGCGGCCCGCCCGGCCTGCGCCGGAACGGGTGCGCCGCGTCGCGGTTCGTGCTGGTGGGGACGCGTCCTGTGCTGCTCCATTGGACCAACTTAGGTCGTTTTATGTGCGGAATGGCCCGTGGGACACGCCGAAGATCAGCCGAAGACGAGGCCGTGGAACGAGCTTGGCCATGCGTTCGATACCTCGCGGGCGGGGGCCGGGGCACGCCGTAGACTGGTGGATCGGCCCGCTCTTCTGGAGGGCCCTTCGCCCATCCTCTCGTACGGGAAGTCGCAACGTGTCGCTCACGATCGGAATCGTCGGTCTGCCCAACGTCGGCAAGTCGACCCTGTTCAACGCCCTGACCAAGAACGACGTGCTCGCGGCCAACTACCCGTTCGCCACGATCGAGCCGAACGTCGGCGTGGTGGGCGTCCCCGACCCCCGGCTGACCAAGCTGGCCGAGATCTTCTCCTCGCAACGCGTCCTGCCGGCGACCGTGGACTTCGTCGACATCGCGGGCATCGTGCGCGGCGCCAGCGAGGGCGAGGGCCTGGGCAACAAGTTCCTCGCGAACATCCGCGAGTCGGACGCGATCTGCCAGGTCATCCGCGCGTTCAAGGACGAGAACGTCGTGCACGTCGACGGCAAGGTCTCGCCCAAGGACGACATCGAGACGATCAACACCGAGCTGATCCTCGCCGACCTCCAGACGATCGAGAAGGTCCTGCCGCGCCTCCAGAAGGAGTCGCGCATCAAGAAGGACGTCGCGCCCAAGGTCGCGGCGGTCGAGGCGGCCAAGGAGATCCTGGAGAAGGGCGACACCCTGTTCTCCGCGGGCATCGTCCAGGGCTCCGGCAACGAGGAACTGCTGCACGACCTGCACCTGCTCACCACCAAGCCGTTCCTCTACGTCTTCAACGTGGACGAGGACGAGCTGGTCGACGAGGACTTCAAGGCCGAGCAGCGCGCCCTGGTCGCCCCCGCCGAGGCGATCTTCCTCAACGCCAAGCTGGAGCAGGACCTCGCCGAGCTCGACGAGGCGGACGCCCTGGAGCTGCTGGAGTCGGTGGGCGCCGAGGAGCCGGGCCTGGCCACCCTCGCCCGCGTCGGCTTCAACACCCTCGGCCTGCAGACCTACCTGACGGCCGGCCCCAAGGAGTCCCGCGCCTGGACGATCAAGAAGGGCGCGACGGCCCCCGAGGCGGCCGGTGTCATCCACACCGACTTCCAGAAGGGCTTCATCAAGGCCGAGGTCATCTCCTTCGCCGACCTGGTCGAGACCGGCTCGGTCGCCGAGGCCCGCGCCAAGGGCAAGGCCCGCATGGAGGGCAAGGAGTACGTCATGCAGGACGGGGACGTGGTGGAGTTCCGCTTCAACGTCTGACACTTCCGGTGAAAGGCCGTCCGACCTGCGGTGGAGCGGGTCGGGCGGCCTTTGCTGTCCGCGCACCACGAGCCGCAACCGCCCGCCGCTTCGAACAGGACGTTCGCGCGCCCCTCCCCGGCCACGCCGACAGGATCCTCGCCGACCTCGCTTGGGCTGCCCTGACCACCGCCCTCGCCCACGCCGGGACCGCCGGTCACAACCCCGACGCCCCCTGGCCGAAGTGAGCGCCCAGCGAGAGCTCGACAGCGCCGAGCGCCCCGCCGAGGTCCTCGACCGGCGCATCACCGCTCAGCCGAACCGGCGGGCGCAAGCCGCTCGTAGGCAAAGCACCATCAGCGGCCCACTGCTCAGCCAGCCATAGAGCTGCTCACGTTGATTCCCCACCCGGTCGGCGAGCCACGCTTCAGGAGCAGATCCACTCCTCGCCGGGCAGTGCGTGCCACAGGTCGAGCCAGTCGTGGAGCAGGAAGAGGGGGCGGGTCAGGACGATGTCGCCGGCCCGCTGGGAGCGGATCGCCAGGCCGAGGTCGGCGAAGACCGGATCGCCGGCGACGCTGTACGCCAGGCTGCCGGGCCGTGTCGTGCGGTGGACGAGCCAGTCCTCCACGTGGGAAGGCGCGCAGCCGGTCAGCGGGGCTGCGTCCAGTCTCACCTGGGGGCCGGTGAGGGCGTCTGCGGCGACGCACCCCAGGCGGCCGTCGTGAAAGAGGGCCCTGATCCCGCTCTCAGTGAAGTCGGCATGGTTGAGCCGCTGGTTTTCGCCGTGGTGGGAGTAGGACGAGACGGCCGGTCCTTCGCCGAGGACGCGGGTGATCTCCTCCAAGGTCATCCCGAAGTGCAGGGGGCCGACTCCTACGTACGGAGTGAACGTCCATTCGGCGCGCTCCTCCTCCCGGGCGATCCGCCACGGCCCGTGGTACCCCGCCTCGCTTCCAGCGGCGGCCACGGGCGGCTCGGGTACCGGCCCGTGCGGGGTGGCCGGTAGGGGAGTGGTCCGGTCCTCACACCGGCGGCCGGGTCGTTCCGGAGCCGCGGTGTCCTCGGGCTGTTCTTCCAGCCAGCGGATCGCCTGCTCCTGGTCGCCGAACGGGTCCTCCGCCAGCTCGCCTGCCCGGTCCAGGGCCGCGCGGCGCTCCTTCTCCGCAGTGACGAAACCAGTGACGTCCTCACCCCAGGCAGCCAGCCGTTCCCGGGCGATCCACCGGTAGTACGAGTCCGCGCTCACGGCAAGGACCTCGCGAACGGCGGGCGCGTACTGGGGTACGGACGGGGCGAGGGCGGGGTCGGCCAGGAGCAGGGCGGTGGCCGCGAGCGCGGCCTCCCTCACCAGTGGATCGCCGGCGTCGCAGAAGTCCGCGATGCGGTCGTGGAGCGTTGGCCTCGCCGTTCGGGCGGCGGCCAGATCCTGTGCCGTACCGACGCCCTCCTCGACGTCCAGGCGGGCGATGTCGGCGAACGAGGCCAGCCAGTTCAGCAGTTCGGCGCGAAGCGACCGCCGACCGGCCCTGCCTTCCCAGCGGTCTTCGGCGAGGGTGCGCGGGTCGTCGAGAAGACGAACGAGGACCAAGGCGGCCGGAGCGGTCGCCGGAAACACCTGCTCCCGATTGAGGAGCAGCCGATACAGATCCCCCACTGCCCGCACCCGGCGGGCCGGGTCGGTGGCGAGCACAGCGCCGAGGACGTCCGGTGTGTCAGGCACACCGTGCCGGCCCGTGCAGACGTGCGGCAGCTCCTCCCAGGCGGTGCCGGCGAGCTCTGCCTGTGCTCTGGGTGGCAGGGAGCCGGCGGGAGCACCAGAACGGTCTGGGGTCATCTCGTTGATCACGGCCGCAGTGTTCCAGCCGGCTCCGACATCAGCGCGGCCGATACGTGCCACAGGCCGCAGACGGCTCACGCTCGAGCAGCACTCTGACGCCCTCGCTGCTCGTGGCAGCGAGAGCATCAGGGCGTCAGACGGCGCGGGTTGTGGGTGACCGCGCGACCCACCTAGTGATCTCGGTCAGGTGCTCGGGCCGTAGACCGAGGTGCGGGTCGGGCTGAATGCGGCAGTGAGTCGGATGTCGTACTGCAGCTCAGCGGCTGCCTCTTCATGTGCCGCACTTGCGGCCAGCACATGGCGTACGCGGACTTCACGTAGCCGCAGTCAGGCGGCTGCGGCTACGGCCGGGTCCAGCCGTCGGCGAAGTCGCATTGGAGGTCAGTCCAGCGGCGACGCTCGGCGGGGGTGTGGGCGGGGTGGTCGCGGAGGTGGGCCAGGGCATTCACCCACTGGTCCCAGAGACCGTCAGGCTCGGTGAAGCGGTCCGCATGGTGGGTGCCGAGGTGGGCGTCGAGGCGGAGGAGGGCGCCGAGGGCTGCGGGCTGGTCGTAGCGGAGGTCGGTGCGGGGGAGGTAATGGTCGAGGTAGGCGGTGAGGATCTCGGCGTCCGCGTGGGTGCCGAAGCGGGCCAGGGCGAAGCAGTAGGCGCTGCCGGAGAAGCAGAACTCGCTGGCCAGGAGCAGGTCGCCGATGCGTTCGCGGAACGTGGCGCGTCGGCCTACGCCGATCAGCCAGGCGGCGGTGAGGCGTGAGCGCCACTCGTAGCCGAGGAGGGCTTCCAGCTCGGCATCGGTGATCGTGGCCGAGTCGTCGATGAGGTGATGGGCGAAACGTTCGGCGTGAGGACACTCGGGCCGCAGGAATCGACCACTTTTCAGGACGAGGTAGCGCGCGTGGCCTGAGTCCTTCATTGCCGCGTAGCGCTCGATGACGTAGCCGTAGCCGATCTCCTCGGGGTGCTGGAACGGCATCGGTCACCTCTCCGGGTGCAGGTCGGTACGGTCGATCCAGGTGGGGGCGACGAAGATGTTGTCGTCGGCGGGGGCTTCGGAGGTTTCCGGCAGGGACCAGGTGCGGGACTCTTCGACCAGGTGCTCCCAGGGCGCGGTCCAGTCGAGTCCCCAGTCCAGGCCGGTGCCGGAGACGCTGTACGCGCGGCCGGCGTCCACGCGCCAGAACTGGGAGCAGAGGATCACCTGGGCGTGGTCGGCGAGGTCGTCGATGATCTCGGCGAAGTGGGCCGAGGGCCACCCCGGGGCGTCGTCCGCAGCGGTGGCCCGCAGGCGTGCGGTGAGCGGCGGGACGACAGGACTGCGTGCGCCGAGTTCGGTGAGGGCCCAGCGGATGCCGACCGGCTCGCTCCAGTCCGGTGGCGTCGCCCGTTCCAGGCAGGCGCGGTGGGCGCGGCGCACGGGCTCGACCGCGCCGTCGATCTTCAAGCTCGCCAGGGCCGTCGCCGCCCATTCTCGGACGGTGCAGTCGTCACTGCCCAGGAGGGCGATCAGGGCGGGGCCGCAGCGTGGGTCCGCCACCTCTTCGAAGACCTCGATGGCGGTCAGCTGACCGAAGCCGCCGAGGGAGGGCAGTCCGTCGATGACGGCGGGGACGGTGTCGGAGCCGATGCCGATCAGTTCTGCGCGGGCATCGTACGACGGGCCGGTCGAGTCGTCGAGCTGCCGGACGAGTCTCTCGGTGTGGGTGGTCATGGGTGGTCCCGGCGCCAGAAAGTGGGGAGCCACCAGCAGAGCACCGAGCGGTCGTCGGGCCACGGGGCACGGTCCTCGGCGTCCCAGTCCTCGAAGGAGTCGCGCGCCAGGTCGATGGGGCGCCAAGCAGGGTCGAGCGGCTCGCCCTCGGCCGGTGGACGGACGTACTGCCGGCCGTGTTGGTCGCAGGCCCCGAAGTCCTGGTAGTTGCGCTGGGCCTCGATCAGGGAGACCTTGTTCGCCCCGCCAGCCATGGTCGGCCAGCGGAACTGGACTCCGTCGTCCTCCCAGAAGCAGACGGGGCAGATCTCGTACGAGCCGGGCATCGCGTCCAGTACGCGGTGCCCGCAGCACGGGCAGGGGTAGGCGTCGCTCACCCGCGCAGTCTCGTTGCAGGTCCCGCCCGTGTGCCATGGATTTCTCCGCCTCGGGACACCTGACCAGTCCGCAGCCAGTCCGCAGGACACCCGTGAACCGCCGTCGGGAGCCAACGCGTGCCCACCATTGCGCGGCGCGACCGGTCCGGTGCCGCACGGCCCGAGAGGCGTCGGGTGCGCGATTCGTGACCCTGGGTGGCAGTCGGCAAGGACGGCAAGCTAACACCGATGTTGCTAACGTTGATGTTAGTTTCATGATCGGGGGTCGGTGAGCATGGTGGACTTCGTGGGCCGTCGGCAGGAGCTGGCGACGTTGGAGCGAGAGCTGCAGAAGGTGGCGGCAGGGGTTGGCGGGGAGCGGCCCGGTCGGTGCGTGATGTTGCGCGGGCGGCGCCGGGTGGGCAAGTCGCGGCTGGTCGAACGGTTCGCGGAACGCTCCGGAGCCCCGTTCTTGTTCTACGCGGCGACCGGCGCGTCCCCTGGGGATGATCTGGCACGGCTGGCCCGGGACGCCCAGGCGTCGACGCTGCCGCTGGCGGGGCTGGTGGCCGCCGCCCGGCCGGAGAGCTGGGATGCCGCGTTCGACGTGCTGGCCGCGGCGCTGCCCGCCGACCGGGTGAGCGTGCTGGTCATCGACGAGGTGCCGTACCTGATGGACGCCGATGGCGCCTTTGAGGGGATGCTGCAGCGGGCCTGGGACCGGGTGCTGGAGACCAAGCCGGTGCTGCTGGTCCTCATCGGCTCCGATCTGTCGATGATGGAGGCCCTGAACAGCTACGGGCGACCCTTTCATCAGCGCGGCCGGGAGATGGTGCTGGGACCGCTGAACCCCGCCGAGGTGGGGCGGATGCTCGGGCTGGACCCGGCGGAAGCCTTCGACGCCGCGCTGGTCACCGGCGGGCTGCCGCTGATCTGCGCGGAGTGGCCGCGGGGCGCAGGGCTGTGGGACTTCCTCGGTGAGGCGCTGACCGACCCGGTCTCCGCCCTGCTCGTGTCGGCCGAGCGCTCGCTGGCCGCCGAATTCCCCCCGCAGGCCCAGGCGCGTACGGTGCTGGCGGCTATCGGCAGTGGTGAGCGGACCTTCACCAACATCGCCCGTGCGGCCGGCGGGATCGGGGCCACGCCGCTGCAGAGAGCTCTGGAACTGCTCGGGGACAAACGGATCGTCGCCGGGGAGCTGCCTGTATCGCTGCGTCCGTCGAAGGATCGCCGCTACCGGGTGGCAGATCCCTACCTGCGGTTCTGGCTGCACATGCTCGGCCCGTCCATGGAGGAGATCGAGCGGGGGCGGGGCGATCTGGCCTTGGCGCGCATCCGGCAGAACTGGACCAGCTGGCGCGGCCGGGCGATCGAGCCGCTCGTCCGCGAGGCGCTCGCCCGGATACTGCCCGACGGCCGACTGCCCGCAGCCCCCGCGGTGGGCGGCTACTGGACCCGCACCAACGACGTCGAGATCGACATCGTCGGGGCGGACCGCGCTCCCATCGCCAAGGAGTTGCTCTTCGTGGGCTCCGTCAAGTGGCTGGAGCGGTCGCCCTTCGACCGGCACGACCTGGCGGCCCTCCACCGCCACCGGGCCGCCCTCACCGACGAACCCGTTCCCGTCGTGGCGGTCTCGCGCAGCGGAGTCGACTGTCCGGGGCTCGACGCCGCCTACGGCCCCGGCCACTTGCTGGCAGCCTGGCCGCTGTGAGTGGTGGTAGCGGGCGAGGCAGTCGACGCCGGACGCGGTCGACGTCTCGGACACGTCGATGACCCGCTTGTCGGCGAGGCGGGTGCGTTCGGGAGGCGCAGAAGGGCCGGAACGCGGTCAACCCGCCCTGCGGGGCTGGATACTGGTGCCTTTCGACTACGTGGCGATCAGAGGGGGGCGGATCGATGGGCTCTGCCGGAGAACCGGATGGTTGGGGCGTGAGCGGCGCCAGGGGCGTGCGACACGCGGTCGTCGTGGGCGGGAGCCTCGCGGGGCTCCTCGCGGCGCACGTCCTCGCCGGACACGCCGACCGGGTGACCGTCGTGGAGCGCGATCGCTTCCCGAGTGGCACGAAGTCGCGGCCCGGCGTACCGCAGGGCCGGCATCCGCATGTCCTCTTGCAGGGCGGTCAGGTGGCCCTGGAGTCGTTGCTGCCGGGCTTTCTGGCGGAGCTGGCGGCGGCCGGGGCGCCGCGGGTGGGCATGCCGTCGGACATGGTGCTGTGGCAGACCGGCCGCTGGTACCGCCGGGTGCCCGCGACGACGCACATCTACACCGGTTCCCGCGCACAGCTCGAGGAGTTGGTGCGGCGGCGGGTGCTCGCCGATCCGGTGATCAGCGTGGTGGAAGGGACCGATGTCGTCGGGCTCCTCGGTGACGCCTCACGCGTGCGTGGAGTGCTGCTGCGAGAGCGCTCGGGCGACGCCCGCGGGGAGCGGCGGGCCCTTGAGGCCGACCTGGTCGTCGATGCCTCCGGCCGCGGCACGAAGGCATCACAGTGGCTCATGACGATCGGCGCCGAGGCCCCGCACGAGGAGACCATCGACACCGGGCTCGCGTACGCCTCGCGCGTCTACCGCGGCAGGAGCGGCGTCCTCGACGGCGACACCGTCGCCTACTACGCCTACCCCGACCCCGACCAGGTGCACGCCGGCGGCGCACTGCCGCTGGAGGACGGCAGTCATCTGGTCATCGTCTCGGGGCTGCGCGGCGACGAACCGCCCACGGACGACGAGGAGTTCGTGACGTACACCAAGAGGCTGCCGCATCCGCTCCTGCACCGGTGGCTGGAGGAGGCCGAACCGCTCTCGCCGGCGTTCGGCTACCGGCAGACCGCGAACGTCCGCCGCCGCTACGACCTGCCCGGTCGCCGCCCGGCCGGATTCCTCGCCACCGGCGACGCCCTGTGCACCTTCAATCCGATCTACGGGCAAGGCATGGCCGTCGCCGCGATGAGCGCGGTCGCCCTGCGGGACGCACTGTCCGACCGGCGCCGGACGCCCACGACGCGGCGAGTGCAGCGGGCGCTCCTCGCGGCGTCCCGGCAGGCGTGGGACATCTCCGCCGGGGCGGACCGCAAGATGCCGGGTGCGGTCGGCACCGCGGTCGTCGGCGGGTCCGCGGACCGTGTCGCCGACTGGTACCTGCGCCGGGTCCAGGAGCGGGCCACCGGCGACCCTGTCGTGGGGCGCGCCTTCCGCTCCGTGCTGACCCTCTCCGCGCCCGTCACCTCTCTGTTCGCCCCGCCCGTGGCGCGGGCCGTCCTCTTCCGCCCGCCCGTGCCGACCCCTGCCGAGCCGCCGGCCGCCCCGGAGGAACCGGCGGCCTGAGTGGCCGGCGGGGCGGTGGTGGCCCTGGAGGTGCGCCCTCCGTGGGCGCCGGCACTTTCGAGGCCGGGGATCAGGCCCGTGCCATGCCCGTCTTCGCCCCCGCCCCGCACAGCGGCACCACGGCCTCCCGCGTGCCGAGGGCGCCCTCCCGGACCGCCGCCCAGCAGGCCACCCCGGTGGACTCCACGTACAGCCCGCGGCCCGCGAGATCCGCCTGGGCGTGACGGATCTGGTCCTCCGTCACGGTCAGGAAGGCGCCCCCGGAGGCGCGCACCGCGCTCAGGATCTGGCGGGCCCGCGGCGGGTGCGGGATCGCGATGCCCTCGGCGAACGTGGGTGCCACGGGGGTCGCCCCGACGAGGTCGTCGGCCCCCTCGGACCAGGCGCGGGCCAGCGGGGCGACCGCGGCGGCCTGGACGGCGTACAGGGCGGGCCTCTTGTCGATCAGCCCCGCCGCGTGCAGTTCGGCCACGGCGAGGGCGGCGCCGAGGAGCAGCGTGCCGTTGCCGACCGGCAGCACGACGACGTCCGGCAGGCGGCCGCCGAGGTCCTCCCAGAGCTCGTGGACGTACGTCTTCGTGCCGTGCAGGAAGTAGGGGTTGAAGACGTGCGAGGCGTAGAACACGCCGTCCTCGCCCGCCGCCTCACGCGCCGCGCGTGCCGTCGCCTCGCGGTCGCCCTCCACCACCCGCAGCCGGGCCCCGTGCGCCTCGATCTGCTCCAGCTTCTTCGCGGAGGTGCCTTCGGGGACGTACACGGCACAGGGAAGTCCGGCCCGCGCGCAGTACGCGGCGACCGCCGTGCCCGCGTTGCCGCTGCTGTCCGCGATCACCCGCCGGGGCCCGAGCCGCAGCGCCAGCTCGGCCAGCAGCACGGCCCCGCGGTCCTTGAACGACAGCGTCGGCATCAGGAAGTCGAGCTTGGCGAGGACGCCCTCGCGCAGGGGGACCAGCGGAGTGCGGCCCTCGCCGAGACTGACCGTGGGCGCGGCCAGCGGCAGGCACTCGGCGTACCGCCACATCGAGTTCACCCGGCCGGTGAGGGACGCGAGGGGAGCCGGCGTCGGCGCGAAGTCCAGATCGAGCGGGCCGCGGCAGACGGGGCAGCACCAGGCGAGCGAGCCGGCGGGGACGCGGGTGCCGTCCGTCGGGCAGAAGCAGTCCGGCAGTGCGGTCATGGGTGCAGGTTAGACGCACCGCCGGGGAACGGGGTGGTGTGAGCGCCTCCGGAACGTCCGGTGCCCGGCGGTCGCCGGGGCGGCCTCCGCCGTGGTCCCGCCCGTGCCGCGCTTACGATGCGCGCAGCCGTTCGGCAGTCGCACGAGCGTTTCGTCACGGATGGACGAGGAGCAAGGTAGACCGTGGCCACACCCCCGCCACCCGGCCCGCAGCAGCCCGAGGGGCAGTACCCGCCGCCGGGACTGCCGCCGTATCCGCACGCCCCGTCCCCCCATGGGGCCGCTCCGCAGGACCCCTACCGGCAAGGGCCGTACCAGCAAGGGCCGTACCAGCAAGGGCCGTACGCGGGTCCGTATCAGCCCTGGGGGCAGGGCTACTCCCCGTACAACCGGCCCGTCCCCTTCAACGGGCTCGCGATCGCGGCGCTGGTCCTCGGCATCCTCTGCTTCCTGCCCGCCGTCGGACTGGTGCTCGGGACCGTCGCGCTCCTCCAGATCAAGAAGCGTGGAGAGCGCGGCAAGGGGATGGCGGTGGCGGGCATGGTGCTGTCGTCGATCGGCGTCGTGCTGCTCGCGCTCATGGTCGCCACCGGGGGAGCGCGCGACTTCTGGGACGGTTTCAGGGGCGCCGCGGACGGTTCGGGGGGCTCCGCGTTCTCGCTGGACGTGGGCGAGTGCTTCGACACGCCCACCGGTTCCCTGAAGGGTCTGGCGATCGACGTCGACAAGGTGCCGTGCTCGGGCGAGCACGACGCCGAGGTGTTCGCGGAGATCACGGTGGCCGAGGACGGCTACCCGGGAGCCGGGGCACTCGCCGACGAAGCCGACCAGCAGTGCTACCTGCGCCGGAACACCTACGCCATGGACTCCTGGGCCGTCCCGGACGACGTCGACGTCTACTCCTTCACGCCGACCTCGCAGAGCTGGCGCCGCGGCGACCGCAAGGTGAGCTGCCTGTTCGGGAACGCCGACGAGAAGGGCGGCCTGACGGGCTCCCTGCGCAAGGACCAGCTGACGCTGGACCCGGACCAGTACTCCTATCTGAGCTCGGCGGCCGCGATCGACAACGCGCTGGACTCGGTACCCGACGCCGAGTACGTCGAGGACGACCTGCCCGCCTACAAGGAATGGGCCGACCATGTCTCGGAGGTGCTGGCGTGGGAGGCGGACGGCCTGCCCGCCCACAGGTTCGCGCCATCCGCGGTCAAGCCGGTGGCCGCGCTGGCCAAGGACCTGGAGCGCTCGGCGAAGGAATGGGCGAAGGCCGCGGACGCGCCGGACGTGGACACCTTCTGGGCCCGCTACCAGAAGGCCCTGAAGCTCGTCGACCCCCAGAAGACGGTCACCACCCGCAAGGCTCTGGGCCTCGCCACCACCCCGCCGAAGGGCGACGAGGGGGGAGGCGCCGGTAGCGGCGGCGAAGAAGGCACCGGAATCGAGGTGTGACGGCGGCCACAGTGGGGAGAAAGTGCCTGCGTAATGCCCCAGGGGACGCGCGTCATCACATTGGGTGATTCTCTGGCCTTCGCTTGCATGGCACAACCCACGGTTGCCACGCTGTTGCTGTCTGTACAACCTGATGGGAGCGGCTAAGTGACATTCGGTGAGCAGCCGGCGTACCTGCGCGTCGCGGGTGATCTCCGCAAGAAGATCGTCGACGGCTCGCTGCCACCGCACACCCGGCTCCCCTCGCAGGCCAGGATCCGCGAGGAGTACGGGGTCTCGGACACGGTCGCCCTGGAGGCGCGCAAGGTGCTCATGGCCGAGGGCCTGGTCGAGGGTCGCTCCGGTTCGGGCACCTACGTCCGCGAGCGGCCGGTGCCGCGCCGCGTCGCCCGCTCCGGATACCGGCCGGACAGCGGCGCCACCCCCTTCCGCCAGGAGCAGGCCGACTTCGCCGTGCGCGGCACCTGGGAGTCCCACAGTCGGCAGGTCGAGGCGAGCGGCGCGATCGCCGAGCGGCTGGCCATCCAGCCGGGCGACCGCGTGATGTGCACGAACTACGTCTACCGGGACGGCGGCGAGGCGATGATGCTCTCCACGTCCTGGGAGCCGCTCGCCGTGACCGGGCGCACGCCGGTGATGCTCCCCGAGGAGGGTCCGCTCGGCGGCATGGGTGTCGTCGAGCGCATGGCGGCCATCGACGTGATCGTGGACAACGTCACCGAGGAGGTGGGGGCGCGCCCCGGCCTCGCCGAGGAACTCCTGGCGCTGGGCGGCGTCCCCGGGCACGTGGTCGTCGTCATCCAGCGCACCTTCTACGCCTCGGGCCGTCCGGTGGAGACGGCGGACGTGGTCGTGCCGGCGGACCGCTACCGGATCGCCTATCACCTGCCGGTGAAGTGACCGCGCGTCACCTTCGCGCGGCGTGCCGTCCGGAGGCCCGTGCGGCGCGCCGTCCGGCGTTTCGCGCGGCACTTCGTACGGTCCGGCGGCCCCGCGCGTCGGCCGGGGCGCCCCCGCTCCGGCGCGAACACCCTTGAAGCCGGTTGGAATCTGGCCTTTCTCGAACGGCGGACCGGGGGCGGCTCTACCCTGCCCGGGGATGCGTGAGGGTCGTGAGCGGCGCGTTCGACGGCGTGCGCCCCCCGGGTCGCCGTTCCTTACTGGCCGGTTGCGTATCTCTTTGTGTAAACCCGTGTTCGCTGCGTGAAGGTAAGGCGTAGGCTCGGGCATATGCGTACTGCGGTTTCGTTGGAATGCGGGGTTCGGCGGGGGCCCGGGGCGGGAAGTGGAGGGGCTCGATGAACGACAGTACGATCACGCTTCCCTGGCTCGTCATACGGCAGGACGACAACGGCAATCGCTATCGCGTGGGCAGGTACGCGACCCGTGCCGAGGCCCAGAAGATCGCGGACAGCCTCGACGACCGCGGGCACAAGCAGCTCTACTGGGTCGAGCAGATCGGGCCGAACGGAACCCGGTGAGCCGGTCGGCGCCCGGCCCCCTCCCGCTCCCGTAGGCTCCGGCGCATGACGGAACGGATCGTGGTGGTCGCGGGCGCCCTGGTGCGCGACGGGCGCCTGCTGGCCGCGCGCCGCAGCGCACCCCCCGACCTCGCCGGGCGCTGGGAACTGCCGGGCGGCAAGGTCGAACCCGGCGAGACCCCCGAGCGCGCCCTCGTGCGCGAGCTGCGCGAGGAACTGGGCGCCGACACACGGGCGCTGGAGCGCGTCCCCGGCGAGTGGCCCCTGAAGCCGGGATACGTCCTGGTGGTGTGGGCCGCCCGGCTGCTGCCCGGCTCGGCCGAACCCGCGCCCCTCGAGGACCACGACGAACTGCGCTGGCTGACCCCCGAGGAGATCTGGGACGTGGACTGGCTGGACCAGGACGTACCGGCGGTCAAGGGCGCACTGCCGTGGATCGATCCGGGTGCGTGACGACCTGGGCGCCCGCGCGTGCGCCGTTCGCGCCAGGGCATGCCCCCGTAGGCGGTAAAGGTCCACTGATACCGGGTATGTGCCCATTAACCCCCCGAAACCGGGCGTGGGTGGGTTCTGGTCTGGGAAGTGATCGGCTTGATCGACACTGACGGCTACTGCGCCGAGTGGACCTTTCCCGCGGAGCCCGGTGCCGTCCGCGCCGCCCGTGCCGTCGTCCGGGGACAACTGCGCGACTGGGACCTCGAATCCCTCGGTGACATCGCCGCGCTGCTGGTCAGCGAACTGGTGACGAACTCGCTCCGGCACGCGACGGGGCCGATCGGCGTCCGTCTCGTACGTCCCGAGGACGTGCCGGACGCCCTGCGCGTCGAGGTCTCCGACCCGCTGCCCGATCCGCCCCGCGAACGGGCCGCCGACACCTCCGACGAGAGCGGACGCGGACTCCAGCTCGTCGCGGGCTCGTGCAGACGCTGGGGCACATGGCCCGCGGACACCGGCAAGACGGTCTGGTTCGAGCTGGCCGTGCCGGACTGAGACGAGGAGGCCGGGACGCCCGCGCGCCGCGCGGCCGGATCACGCTCCCGACCGGTGTCGTGCTGTGTGGTTCGACGGACCGCCACCTGGTTAGAAGACTGGGGAGTATGTCGCGGCCGGTCCAAAAATCATCGGGACCGTGCTGTGATCGTGAACACCGTGTCGTGCGGCGCCGTAGTGCTGGATACTGCGGGCAGCCGCCCCCGGTGACCGGTGCCGGACGCGGTGAGCTGGAGGGGACGGTTCGCGTGAGCGAGATACCAGCGAAGGCCACGGGGTCCGAGGACCCGTCGGACGGCGCGAGGGCCGATGCGGCGGGTGATTTCGCGCGCGCGGTTCCCGGCGAGGCCGCGGGCGCGGCCACGGGCGGAACGGCGGCCGACGCGGCCGGTACGGCGGTCGGCGCGGCGGCCGGTCCGGTCGGCGACGAGGCCGGCGAGGTGCTGGGCGACACGATGTGGCAGAGCAGTCCACCCGGTTCGATCTACGACTACATCAAGGCCGCCTCCTTCTCCATCGGCGCGGACGGGCTCGTCGACCAGTGGAGCCTGCGGGCCGAGCAGATCTTCGGCATCTCCGCGGAGCAGGCCGTCGGCGTGGATCCCATCGAGGCGTTCGTCCCCGCCGACCGGCGCGAGTCCGGTCAGCGGAAGATGGCGGAGATCCTGGACGGCCGCGAGTGGACCGGGCTGGTGCCCTTCCGCGTGCCCGCTTCCGAGGACGCCGGTGAGGGCGCCGGGGACTCCGGGAGCAGGGAGGGCCTCGCCGAGGTCTATGTGATGCCGACGACCACCGAGCACGGCGAGCGGGCCGCCGTGTGCATCGTGGTGGACGTCCGCACCCTGCGGACGATCGAGACGGACCTCGCCGCCTCGCAGGCGATTTTCGGTCAATCTCCTTTCGGATTCCTGCTGATCGACACCGACCTCCAGGTCCGGCGCGCCAACCAGAGGTTCGCCTCGATCTTCGGCGGCACCGTCGACGACCACCGGGGCAAGGGCGTCCACGACTATCTCCCGCACGCGGAGGCCGAACGGGTGACGGCGGTCCTGCGCAGGGTCCTGGAGACCGGCGACTCCATCACGGACATGCACGTCACCGGGCAGGTCCCCGGTTCCGACGAGCGCAGGCACTGGTCCATCAACCTCTACCGGGTGCACAGCGGGAGCGGCCGCCCCATCGGCATCGCCTGGCTCGGAACCGACATCACCGCCCGTCGCGCCGCCGCCCGCGAGGCCGCCGCCGCCCGCCGCAACCTCGCCCTGCTGAACGAGGCGGGCTCCCGCATAGGCAACTCCCTCGACCTGGAGACCACCGCACGCGAACTCCTCGACGTCGTGGTCCCCGGCTTCTGCGACCTCGCGACGGTCGACCTGTACCAGGGGCTGCTGGTCGGCGACGAGACCCCGCCCGGCCTCGCGGACGGCAGTGCCGAACTCCGCCGGGTCGCCTTCGCCAGCGCCGTGGCCGACGCGCCCTTCGCCGGCGGCCCGGCGCCCGTCGCCGTCGGCGCGGTCCACCACTACCCGTTCAACTCGCCCTGCGCGGACGCCCTGCGCACCGCCCGGCCGCAGCACATCCCCGCCGAGGACGGCGGCCTCGTCCAGTCCACGCTCGCGGTCCCGATGGTCGCCCACGACACGGTCGTGGGGCTCGCCCAGTTCTCCCGCACGAAGGGCAGCGAGCCGTTCGGGGAACGCGACCGCGCCCTGGCCGTGGAACTGGCCGCCAGGGCGGCCGTCTGCATCGACAACGCGCGCCTGTACCGCCGCGAGCACGAACGCGCCCTCATCCTGCAGCGGTCCCTGCTGCCCCCGGGCGACCCCGAGGCCTCCGGCCTCGACATCGCGTGCCGCTACCTGCCGGGCAACGCGGCGACGGAGGTCGGCGGCGACTGGTTCGACGTCATCGAACTCCCGGGCCACCGCACGGCCCTCGTCGTGGGCGACGTGATGGGCCGCGGACTGCGCGCCGCGGTGGCGATGGGTGAACTGCGCACCGCGGTACGCACCCTGGCCCTGCTCGACCTCGAACCCGCCGAGGTCCTCTCGGCGTTGGACGAGATCGCGCGCGGCCTCGGCACCCCCGGAGGGGTCCAGCAGGCCACCCGGACGGCCCGTCAGCCCCGCGACGCGGACCTCTCCGAGGTGTACCTCGCGACCTGCGTGTACGCCGTCTACGACTCCGTGACCCGCCGGTGCACCTTCGCCAACGCCGGCCATCTGCCGCCCGTGCTCGTCGAGCCCGGCGAGAGCGCGCTGATGCTCGACGTGCCGCCCGGGATGCCGCTCGGGGTGGGCGGCGAGCCCTTCGAGGAGGTGGAGGTCGAACTGCCCGAAGGCGCCCTGTTGGCGCTCTACACGGATGGACTGGTCGAATCGCGCGACCACCCCCTCGACGAGGGGCTGCAGGCGTTCGTCGGCGCCCTCACCGACCCCTCCAGGCCGCTGGAGGACGTCTGCGACCACGTCCTGAACACCCTCGACACCCATCACGGCGAGGACGACATCGCCCTGCTGATGGCGCGTGTCCAGGGGCTGCCCGCCGAGTCCGTCGGCGACTGGACCCTGCCGCGCGAGCCGCGCAGCGTGGGGCGGGCCCGCGAGTACGCGCGCACCCAGCTGGTCGCCTGGGACCTGGAGCCGCTCGTCGACACGACGGAGCTGCTGGTCAGTGAGCTGGTGACGAACGCCCTGCGCTACGGCGAGGGCGAGATCAGACTGCGGCTGCTCCTCGACCGCACCCTGGTCTGCGAGGTCTGGGACGCCGGCCTCGTCCAGCCGCGCCGCCGCCGCGCCCGCGACACCGACGAGGGCGGGCGGGGCCTGCAACTCGTCGGCCTCCTCTCCGCCGGGTGGGGCTCCCGCCGTACCCCGCGCGGGAAGACCGTGTGGTTCGAACTCCCGCTCCCGGACGGGGAGACGGGCCTCATGGACCCGGCGGAAGCGTTGCTGAGCCTGTTCTGAGGACGAGGGCCGAGCGCCGGGGGCGAGGGCTGGGCTGAGCGCCGAGCCTGAGTGCCGAGCTTGAGTGCCGAGGGCGAGAGCCGGGGCTGAGTGCCGGGGTGATGGCTGAGCTCCGGGGCTGAGAGGCCGGGGCTGGGCGTCGGGGCTGAAGACCGTACGGGCGCTGTTCGGCGGGTCAGGTGAAGTGGGCTCCCCGGCGGCCCCGGGTGCGCGGTCCGCCGTAGCTCATCGGGCCGCCCTCGCCGTCGCTCAGGAGGATTCCGCCGAGCACCGCGCCGCCCGCCCCGGCGCCCCCGCGGCCGCCCGAGGGATTGCCGTACGCCCGTACGTCCCGCTCGGCGAGCCGTCGTGCCTCCCGGGCGAGTTCGTCGGCCCGCAGCACCTCGGAGAGGGGGACGGACCCCGGCCCGAGCAGCCGCCGCGCCTCGGCCAGCCGGGTCCGCGCCTCGCTGCCGACCACCCCCCGGTGCGTGCCGATGAAGCACGCGGCCCCGGCGAGCGCGCTGCGGGCCGGGACCAGCGCGTGATCGTGCCCGTCGGCCACGTCACCGCCCCCCGCCCCGGCCAGGCCCGCGGACGCCTCCGTCACCCGGCGCAGCGCGTCCAGCGGATCGTGGGACCCGGCCGCCGTCTCGTGGCGGACCGAGGCGAGCAGCGCCTCCGCGTGCCCCAGCGGCCCGACGAGCCCGGCGCGGGCGTCCGCCGGGAGTTCTCGGACCGCGTCGCGCGCGGCCTCCGCCGCCGCGATCGCCGCGGGCAGCCCGGCCGTCGCCGAGGCCAGTTCCCCGGCCAGCCGGGTCACGCCGTTCACCAGTTCGGCGGCCTGGGCCAACGCCCCTTCCGCCGCCCGCAGATGGGCGGCGGCCTTCGGGCCGTCGCCCCGATCCGCGTACTGCCGTGCCTGGTTGAGGTGGGACGTGGTGAACAGGAGCCGGTCCTTGGCCTGTTCGGCATCGCCGACGACCGGGAGCGAGGCGGCGGGGGCGTACCGCCCGTGGAGGTCGGCGAGCGTGGCCTCGGCGGCACGGACGCGCCCGGCGACCTCCCGGAAGAGGGTCTCGGCGGACTCCAGCGCGGCCACCGCGTTCCGCTCCAGCGCCCGGATCTGGTCGAACCCCGGAGCCGCCGTGTCCAGCAGCTCCCCGGCGTCCTGGCAGCGGGCGACGATCTCCTCCAGGACGTCCCTGCGGCCGCCCTCGTCCCCGTCCGGGGCCGTGCCGGCCGCGTCCGCCTCGTCGAGGCGCTGCCGCAGCCGGAAGGCCGCGGCGAGTCCGGCTTCCGCGTGCCTCAGGTCGTACACGTACGGTTCGACCGCGTCGCCCGCCGACCGGTCCGCGGCGAGGGCGAGTTCCTCGGCGCCGACGCGTACGCAGTCGTCGATCTCGACGAGCAACCGCCGTGACCGCAGGTCGAGTTCGGGAAGGGGGATGAGCCCGGGGTCGCCGCCGGGTGTCGTCCGGGTCGTCGCCCGCCGCCTGCGGCGCGTGTACCCGTACGCCGCCAGTGCGCCCGCGGCGCCGACCGCGACCAGGGGCGGCACGAGATCGCCGGTCGTGGTCCCGTCCTGCGCGGCCGCGGCTGCGGTCGTGGCCGGCGGAGCGGTGACCTCCGCGCCCCGCGCCGCGGCTGCCGGGGTCTCGTCCCCCGCCCACGCCGACGGCAGCACCAGCCATCCCATCGCGACCAGCCCCCCGAGCACGGCATGCGCCACCCGCACGGCTCTGTGCGACGGGACCCGGCGCGACCGGCTTCGGCTCAGGGGCGACGTCACATTTGGGAGCGTATGGCCGTTCGAGCGCCTCCGCGACCGGTATACGAGGAGTTGGGGGTGGTCGGGGTACGGGAGGTATCGGGGTGTGCGGGAGGGGCGCGGGGGTCTTGCTCGGCGGCCCGCGAGGGGGTGACCGCAGGGGGTCCGCGTGCCATGATCAGGCCGCGTGCTCCCTTCCCGCACGCGGAGGAGCGGGCTCGATGCACTGGTATTTCGTCGCAGGCGCCGTGCTGGTCGTCGTGGCGCAGGCGGGACTGGGGACGGCGGCCCTCACGAAGTACTGGATCCCGCCGTGGGTGCGTCCCCGGGTCGTACGCCCGAAGCTGTGGGGATGGGGCGCGTTGACGGGCTCCGTGGGATGGTCCCTGTTCATGTTCCTCGGACCGCTCCGCGGACCCGACGCCTCGTTGATGCCTTACGCCTTGGGCGGGATGGCCCTGTTCATCGCGGGCCTGGTGGTCCAGATGGCGGGGCAGCGCCCGGGCCGACGTCCCATGGTCCCGCCGGCCCCCGAAGGACGGTGACGCCGGGGCGCGCACGGACGGAGACGGTGCGCCGCCCCGCCCGTGCCCGACCCTCGCCTACGTCCGCCGCCTGCCGATCTTCGACCCCAGCCACACGAGCGGGTCGTACTTGCGGTCGACCGCCCGCTCCTTCAACGGGATCAGCGCGTTGTCCGTGATCCTGATCCCCTCGGGGCAGACCTCCGTGCAGCACTTGGTGATGTTGCAGTAGCCGAGACCGTGCTCGTCCTGGGCCGTGGCCTTGCGGTCCAGGCCGGATTCCGCGGCCGCGTCCAGCGGGTGCATGTCCAGCTCCGCCACCCGCATCAGGAAGCGCGGCCCGGCGAACGCGGGCTTGTTCTCCTCGTGGTCACGGACCACGTGGCAGGTGTCCTGGCACAGGAAGCACTCGATGCACTTGCGGAACTCCTGCGACCGGTCGACGTCCTCCTGCATCATCCGGTACTCGCCGGGCCCGACCCCGGCGGGCGGCACGAAGGCGGGGACCTGCCGCGCCTTGTCGTAGTTGAAGCCGACGTCGGTCACCAGGTCCCGTACGACCGGGAAGGCGCGCAGCGGGGTGATCGTGATCGTCTCCTCCCGGCTGAACACCGACATCCGCGTCATGCACATCAGCCGCGGCCGGCCGTTGATCTCCGCCGAGCACGAACCGCACTTGCCCGCCTTGCAGTTCCAGCGCACCGCGAGGTCCGGGGCCTGGGTCGCCTGGAGCCGGTGGATGATGTCGAGCACCACCTCGCCCTCGTTGACCTCGACCCCGAAGTCCTCCAGGCCGCCGCCCTTCACGTCCCCGCGCCACACCTTGAAGCGGGCCTCGTAGCTGCTCATTCGTACAGCTCCTCTTCGGCGAGGTACTTGACCAGCTCCTCCTTCTCGAAGAGGGCGAGCAGGTCGGGGCGGATGGGCCGGGTGGTCTCGCTCACCAGGTCGATCTGTCCGGCCACCGGGTCGGTGGCGGCCAGCCCGCCGGTGGGGTCCGCGAGCCGGCACAGCAGGTTGATCCGGCGCCAGGAGCGCTCCATCGCCGGGTGGTCCTCACGGGTGTGCCCGCCGCGCGACTCCGTGCGCTCCAGTGCCGCCCGCGCGACGCACTCGCTGACCAGGAGCATGTTCCTGAGGTCGAGGGCGAGGTGCCAGCCCGGGTTGAACTGGCGGTGGCCCTCCACCCCGGCCCGGCGTGCCCGTACCCGCAGCTCGGCGAGCTTCTCCAAGGCCTGCTCCATCTCGGCCTCCCGGCGGATGATGCCGACCAGGTCGTTCATGGCCTGCTGGAGCTCCTGGTGCAGGGTGTACGGGTTCTCGGGCGGCTGCGCGGCGGGGGCGCCGTCGGCGGACGCGGCGGGGACGGCCCCGGGTCCCTCGGCCGAGAAGGGCCGCAGCGCCTCGGCGGCGGCCGCGTCGACCTGGGCGTCGTCCACCGGCGGGCGGGTGCCTTCCCCGGTGAGCCCGGCCGCGTACTCGGCCGCGTGCCAGCCCGCCCGGCGCCCGAACACCAGGAGGTCGGAGAGGGAGTTGCCGCCCAGCCGGTTGGAGCCGTGCATGCCGCCCGCGACCTCACCGGCCGCGAACAGTCCGGGCACCCCGCGCGCCGCCGCCGTGTCCGAGTCGACGGCGACACCGCCCATCACGTAGTGGCAGGTCGGCCCGACCTCCATGGCCTCCGCCGTGATGTCGACGTCGGCCAGCTCCTTGAACTGGTGGTACATGGAAGGCAGCCGGCGTCTGATCACCTCGGCCGGCATCCGGGTCGACACGTCGAGGAAGACCCCGCCGTGCGGTGAGCCGCGGCCCGCCTTGACCTCGGAGTTGATCGCCCGCGCCACCTCGTCGCGCGGCAGCAGTTCCGGAGGGCGCCGGTTGTGGTCCGGGTCCTCGTACCAGCGGTCGCCCTCCTCCTCCGACTGCGCGTACTTCTCCTTGAAGACGTCGGGGATGTAGTCGAACATGAACCGCTTGCCCTCGGAGTTGCGCAGCACCCCGCCGTCGCCGCGCACCGACTCGGTCACGAGGATGCCCTTGACCGACGGCGGCCAGACCATGCCCGTCGGGTGGAACTGCACGAACTCCATGTTCAGCAGCGGCGCCCCGGCGAGCAGCGCCAGCGCGTGCCCGTCACCCGTGTACTCCCACGAGTTGGACGTCACCTTGAAGGACTTGCCGATGCCGCCGGTGGCGATCACCACCGAGGGTGCCTCCAGGGTGAAGAAGCGCCCGGACTCCCGCTCGTAGCAGAAGACCCCGGAGACCCGCTCCCCGTCCTTCAGCACACGGGTGACGGTGCACTCCTGGTAGACCTTCAGGCGCGACTCGTAGTCGCCGGTCTCCTTCATGTCCTCCTGCTGGAGGGACACGATCTTCTGCTGGAGCGTGCGGATCAGTTCGAGACCGGTGCGGTCGCCGACGTGGGCGAGGCGCGGATACTCGTGACCGCCGAAGTTGCGCTGCGAGATCCGTCCGTCCTTCGTCCGGTCGAAGAGGGCGCCCCAGGTCTCCAGCTCCCAGACCCGGTCCGGCGCCTCGCGGGCGTGCAGCTCGGCCATCCGCCACTGGTTGAGGAACTTGCCGCCGCGCATGGTGTCGCGGAAGTGGACCTGCCAGTCGTCACCGGAGTTCACATTGCCCATGGCGGCCGCGATGCCGCCCTCGGCCATCACCGTGTGGGCCTTGCCGAACAGCGACTTGCAGATCACCGCCGTCCGGGCGCCGCGCTCGCGTGCCTCGATCGCGGCACGCAGACCGGCGCCACCGGCACCGACCACGACGACGTCCCACTCCTGTCGGTCGACCACGGACATCAGGGGGCTCCACCCAATCTAGAAGAAGCGCGGATCGTCGAAGGCACCGGACGCGACCAGGTAGACGTAGAAGTCGGCGAGCGCCACGCTCACCAACGACGCCCAGGCCAGCAGCATGTGACGGGCGTTCAGCTTCCCGACCCACTGCCACATCCGGTAGCGCACGGGATGCTTGGAGAAGTGCTTGAGCTTCCCGCCGACGATGTGCCGGCAGGAGTGGCAGGAGAGGGTGTACGCCCAGATCAGCGTGATGTTGACCAGGAACACCAGCGTGCCGAGGCCCATGTGGCCCCAGGCGTAGTGCTCGTCGCGGAAGGAGAGCACGGTGTCGTACGTGAGGATGCCGGCGACGACGAGGGCCGCGTAGAAGAAGTACCGGTGGATGTTCTGCAGGATCAGCGGGAAACGGGTCTCGCCGGTGTACTTCTTGTGCGGTTCGGCCACCGCGCAGGCCGGCGGGCTCGCCCAGAAGCCGCGGTAGTAGGCCTTGCGGTAGTAGTAGCAGGTCAGCCGGAAGCCGAGCGGGAAGACCAGGATGATGATCGCGGGGGAGAGGGCCCACCAGCTCCCGAACAGGTCCGCGTTCGGCCCCGCGCGCATGGTCCCGCACCGCTCGGCCAGACAGGGCGAGTAGAACGGCGAGACGTACGGCGCCGCGTAGTAGTGCGCGTCCGCGAAGGCCCGCCAGGTCGAGTACACGACGAAGGCCAGCAACCCGGCCGCGGTGGCGGCGGGCGCCAGCCACCAGCGGTCGGTCCGCAGATGCGGGGCGGCGATCGCGGCGCGCGTACCGGTGCGTACACCGCCGCTGTTCAGATGAGGTTCCGTACCAGTGGCCAACTTCGCACTCCGGTCGGGTTCGGGGGCGCGCCGGTGTCGGGGGCGCTAGTGGGAGGGACCGTGGTGCGCGCCGAGACCCTCGTCGTCGGAATCGGTCCACAAGGAGCTGTCGTACGGGGTGTCGGGGACGGGCACCAGGTCGGGCAGCCGGCCGGACACGGATCCCGCCTGTCCCGGCACGGCCGGGAGCCCGGGGGAGCGGCCGGCGGCGGACTCGCGCAGCAGCGCGAGGCTCTCGCGCAGGTGGTCGGCGTCGGCGCGCACACGGCGCATCTCCAGATCGGCGCCCATCTGCTGTTCCAGGCGCCGCACCGACCGCTGCAGATCGTCGAGGCAGCGCTGGACCGACGTCAGGTCGTCGTGAACGGACATGACTTGCCCTCACTTCCGTGGGCCCCGAGGCCTTCAGGCGGCAACGTTCATGCGCCTGCGAGTGTTGCGCGTCACCCGTACCCGTGTGAAGGCGTGTGCACGGATTGAAGGTCTTCGCGCTCCAGAACGGACTCCGCGCGCCGGGCCGTCCGCCTCCGCGCCGGCCGGTCTCCCCGCGCGCCCCGGGCGCGGTTCCGGATTGCGCCGCACGAGTGGGGTTGCCCGCGCCCGTCGCCGTGTCTCCGCCGACGCTCCGCAGCGCTGTTCTTCAGTTAGCACGTAGATCGGATGAGCTCTCTAAATACCGCCGAACGGGATCAGAAGCAGACCTGCCCCGCGGCGCAGCGTCCCCCGGAGGTTGCAGTGATGTCCCACGAAGGCGTCGGACTGCGCGCGGTGATGCGCTCGGCCGCATTCCTCACCGCGGGCGCGCTCGCGGTACCCGCCCTCGCCGCGTGCAGTGCGGACGAGGAGACGGACAGGGCCGTGGCCGTGCAGGACATCGCGCCCGCGTCCCGTGACCTGATCGCCGACGGGGGCACCCTGCGCTGGGCCGTGGACGCCGTACCGGAGACGCTGAACACGTTCCAGGCGGACGCCGACGCCGCGACCTCCCGTGTCGCCGGCGCCGTCCTGCCGTCGATGTACCGGCTGGACGCGAACGGGCGGCCGCAGGTCGACTCCGACTACCTGGAGTCGGCGAAGGTCGTGGGGACGTCGCCCAAGCAGGTCGTGCTGTACAAGCTCAACCAGCAGGCCGTGTGGAGCGACGGACGCGAGATCGGCGCCGCCGACTTCGCCGCCCAGTGGCGCGCCCTGTCCGGCAAGGACTCCGCGTACTGGACGGCGCGCAACGCCGGTTACGACCGCATCGAGAAGATCGAGCGGGGCAAGAACGACCTGGAGGTCCGCGTCACGTTCAGCCGGCCCTACGCCGACTGGAAGGCGCTGTTCTCGCCGCTGTACCCGAAGGACGTCATGGGGACCGCGGACTCCTTCAACGACGGCGCGCGGCGCAAGCTCAAGGTCAGCGCGGGGCCCTTCGCGGTGAAGACGGTCGACCGCAAGGCGGGCCGGGTCCGGCTCACGCGCAACACGCGCTGGTGGGGCCGGCCCAGCAAGCTCGACGAGATCGACCTGGTGGCCGTGGCCCGTGACAAGCGGGCCGAGGCGCTCGCCGCCGACGAGCTCGACCTGGCCGAGATCGACCCCGCCGAGGCCGAGCGCGTCACCCTCGCGGCCCGGAACAAGGACGGCGCCCCGTTGCAGGGGGCCTCCGCGACGAGCGAGAAGAGCGAGAAGGGCACCTCGAAGAGGAAGAGCGAGAAGAGCGAGTCCGAGGAGGAGGACGGGAAGAACGCGACGGAGGAGAAGAGCGACAGGGACGAGGAGGGCACCCGGAGCGAGAAGACCGAGAAGAGCGAGAAGACCGAGAAGAAGAGCAGGCACGACGACAGCGACGAGGGCGACGAGGGCGGGAAGACCGACAAGGACGAGAAGAGCGCCCAGCACAAGAAGAGTGCCGAGGGCGAGAAGAGCGCCGAGCACAAGAAGACCGACGAGGGCGACGAGGGCGCCGAGAGCGAGAAGAGCACCGGGCACGCGAAGAGCGTCGAGCACAAGAAGACCCACGAGGACGAGGAGGGCGCCGAGGGAGAGAAGGGGAGCGGGGCCGGGTCGAAGAAGGCTCCCGCGCGGTCGGCGCTGAGCGAGTTCGTGATCCGCAAGTCCCTCGAACCCGCCTACACGCAGCTCGCACTCAACGGCTCGGAGGGCCCCCTCGCTGACGAGCGCGTCCGCCGAGCGGTGGCCCGGGCCCTGGACCGCAAGGAACTCGCCAGGATCGTCCTCCGGCCGCTCGGCCTGCCCGCCGAGCCGGTCGGCAGCCACCTCGCCCTGGCCGGACAGGCCGCGTACGCCGACGGCAGCGGCGCCCTCGGCGACCAGGACGCCGCCGAGGCGCGGGCCCTGCTCGCGGACGCCGGGTGGGTGCCGGGCGGGCCGGTCACGGAGCAGAAGAAGACGGAGAAGGCGGCCGGGTCCAAGGGGAAGAAGGGGGACTCCGCCGAGGACGGCAGGCCGGGCGCCGGCGGGACGTACGACCTCGGCGACGACAAGCCCGCCGGAGCGGTCCGGGAGCCGGCGCAGGACCCCAAGGACCACGCGAGGAAGCAGGAGCAGCAGACCGGCGTCCGGCCGGGTGCCTTCACGGACGAGCAGGCCGCCCGGAACCTGGAGGGTCGGCAGTACGCCGGACAGGGCGGCCTCCCGGGGGCGTACGCGCCCAAGGGGACGGCCGCTCCGGCGGGCGCCGCGGCCGGCGTCCTCGCCAAGGACGGCAAGCCGCTGACGCTCCGCTTCGTCGTGCCCTCCGGCGCGGGCTCGGACTCCCTGCGCCTCGTGGCCGACCGGATCGCGAAGATGCTCCAGGGCATCGGGGTCCGCACGGACATCACGAAGGTCTCCGACGAGAGCTACTTCAAGGACCACATCGCCTCGGGCGACTACGACCTGGCGCTCTACTCGTGGCCCGCCTCGGCCTTCCCGGCCACCGACGCCCGTCCGATCTACGCCAAGCCCGTCCCGGCGGCGGACGGATCGCTGAGCGTCGAGCAGAACTACACCCGCGTCGGCACCGACCAGGTCGACCAGCTCTTCGACCAGGCGCTCTCCACCCTGAACGAGGACGAGGAGCGCTCCCTGGTCCGCAAGGCGGACGCCCGCATCTGGGCCGCCGCCGGTTCCATCCCCCTCTATCAGCGCCCCCAGCTCGCCGCCGCCCGCATCGGCCTGGCGAACACCGGAGCCTTCGGATTCCAGACCCCGGTGTACGAGGACATGGGCTTCCTGAAGAAGGGAGCGAAGCCTTCGGCGAGCCCGTCGAAGACCCGGTGACCTGCGGGTGAACGGACCGGGGCCGCCCCTTGGCGGGCCCGGTCCGTCCGGGCCCCGGCAACCCTGCGGAGGCCGCTTCTGTCAAGGCCACGTACCATGGGGTAAGGCCGTGGCGTGTTCAGCCCGGCAGTGGCCCCGCGGATGCGGAGGCCGTCCACTCACTCCGGGAGAAGCGCCTCACTATGGCCACGCGCCACGACATCCGCAACGTCGCCATCGTCGCCCACGTCGACCACGGCAAGACCACCCTGGTCGACGCCATGCTCAAGCAGGCCGGTGCCTTCGCCGCGCACGCCGCCGAGTCGCTCGACGACCGCATGATGGACTCGAACGACCTGGAACGTGAGAAGGGCATCACGATCCTGGCGAAGAACACGGCGGTCAAGTACCACCCGAAGGATGGCAGCGACGCCATCACGATCAACATCATCGACACCCCCGGCCACGCCGACTTCGGTGGTGAGGTCGAGCGCGGCCTGTCGATGGTGGACGCGGTCGTCCTGCTGGTCGACGCCTCCGAGGGCCCGCTGCCCCAGACCCGCTTCGTGCTGCGCAAGGCGCTCCAGCAGCGTCTGCCCGTCATCCTCTGCATCAACAAGACGGACCGCCCGGACTCGCGGATCGACGAGGTCGTCAACGAGACCTACGACCTCTTCCTCGACCTGGACGCCGACGAGGACCAGATCGAGTTCCCGATCGTCTACGCCTGCGCGCGTGACGGCGTGGCCTCGCTGACCAAGCCGCAGGACGGCACCGTCCCGGCCGACAGCGACAACCTGGAGCCGTTCTTCTCCACGATCCTGGAGCACGTCCCGGCCCCGTCCTACGACGAGTCCGCGCCGCTCCAGGCCCACGTCACCAACCTGGACGCCGACAACTTCCTCGGCCGTATCGCGCTGCTCCGCGTCGAGCAGGGCGAGCTGCGCAAGGGCCAGACCGTCACGTGGATCAAGCGCGACGGCACGATGTCCAACGTGCGCATCACCGAGCTGCTGATGACCGAGGCGCTCACCCGCAAGCCCGCCGAGGTGGCCGGCCCCGGTGACATCTGCGCCGTCGCCGGTATCGCGGACATCATGATCGGTGAGACCCTCGCCGACACCGAGAACCCGATCGCGCTGCCGCTGATCACGGTCGACGAGCCGGCGATCTCCATGACCATCGGCACCAACACCTCGCCGCTCGTCGGCCGCGGCGGCACGGGCAAGGGCGCGGACGCCAAGGCCGCGGTCAAGGACCGCAAGGTCACCGCCCGCCAGGTCAAGGACCGCCTCGACCGCGAGCTGATCGGTAACGTCTCCCTCCGCGTGCTCGACACCGAGCGCCCGGACGCCTGGGAGGTCCAGGGCCGTGGTGAGCTCGCGCTCGCCATCCTGGTCGAGCAGATGCGCCGCGAGGGCTTCGAGCTGACCATCGGCAAGCCCCAGGTCGTCACCCAGGAGATCGACGGCAAGACCTACGAGCCCGTCGAGCGCATGACGATCGACGTGCCCGAGGAGCACATGGGCGCGGTCACGCAGCTCATGGGTGTCCGCAAGGGCCGGATGGACAACATGTCCAACCACGGCTCGGGCTGGGTCCGCATGGAGTTCGTCGTGCCCTCCCGCGGTCTGATCGGCTTCCGGACCGAGTTCCTGACCCAGACCCGCGGCACCGGCATCGGCCACTCCATCCACGAGGGCCACGAGCCGTGGTTCGGCACGCTGGCGACCCGTAACAACGGCTCGCTCGTCGCCGACCGCGCCGGCGCCGTCACCGCGTTCGCGATGACGAACCTCCAGGAGCGCGGCGTGCTGTTCACCGACCCCGGCACCGAGGTGTACGAGGGCATGATCGTCGGCGAGAACTCGCGCTCCGACGACATGGACGTGAACATCACCAAGGAGAAGAAGCTCACGAACATGCGGTCGTCCTCGGCCGACTCGTTCGAGGCGATCGTCCCGCCGCGCAAGCTCTCGCTGGAGCAGTCGCTGGAGTTCTGCCGCGACGACGAGTGCGTCGAGGTGACCCCGGAGGCCGTTCGCATCCGCAAGGTCGTCCTCGACCAGCGCGACCGCGCCCGCACCGCGAGCCGCGCCAAGCACGGCTGATCCACCGCGCCGAGCACGGCTGATCCACCGGCTTCGGCCGGCTGATCCACCGGCGATCCGAGCCCGGGTACCCCCGCATGGGGGGTACCCGGGCTTTTTTGCCACCCGTTTTCCGCCCTCCCGTGTCCGAAATCCGGTACCTCCAGACCGATACGCATGTAACACGTCCGTTTCGGGGGCTTCTCCCGCAGATCATTTTGTCCAGATTTTGGAAGATGTACGCGGCAGCTGTGATGGAACCGAGACCTAAAGGCTGTGGTCGGTTATCTGGCTCATGTCACATAGTTAGCCGCGTAACGCTCGGGTCAATGGGTCATGCGCTGTGGGGACAGCGCCGACTCACGAGCACAGTGGGGTGCTTGATCCTCCGTCAGGGGTGTCGGAGATCAGCAGTACCCCTCCTGTCCGTGCACCGGTTGAGTCATGAGGAGGTACCCATGTGCGGTGTCACCAGCGCCCTGTGGGTCACATCGTCCCCTGCGGTCCGCGACGACGGCGCGGAGTTCCGAGCGCGGATCCGCGCCCGCGCGTACTGACGCGGAGCCGGCGCCATTCCCGGCCCGGCGGACCGTGACGTGGTCTCAACTACGCGCGTCCCGCTGGGATTTCCGGACGACCGCCGGGTGATCGACGTCTCTTCTGAACCGAACGGTGGCCGGCACGCCAGGTGACGGCCGTCGGCTCGGCACGGCCTGATCCGCCCCGGCGGACCGGCTCCGCCGGGCACGGCACACCCACACTTGCGGAATGGGCGAATTGTGACGAGTCCTATCGAGACTGAGGACGGCGCGGAACCGGTCGTCGTGCACGGCGGGCAGGCGGCGGCCACGAAACCCGAGGGCGAGCAGCTCGTCGGCCGGTCTCCCGGCCAGTTGATGTGGGCCCGCTTCAAGCGGGACCGCTCGGGGGTCGTCTCCGCCTACGTCGTGGGGTTCTACTTCCTGATCGGGCTGGCGGCCCCGCTGATCGCCAAGGTGTACGGCAAGAACCCGTACACGGTGTACGCGGACGAACGCCCCGAACTCTTCGACAGCGCGGGCGTGCCGCTCCAGCCCAACGGCGGTATCAGCGGCGAGTTCTGGTTCGGCCTGGAGCCGGGCAACGGCTACGACGTCTTCACCAAGCTGATCTTCGGTATCCGGACCTCGCTGATGATCTCCGTGGTGGTGACGATCACGGTCGTGCTCACCGGCATCCTGCTGGGCGTCACCGCCGGCTACGTCGGCGGGAAGGCCGACTACGCCATCAGCCGTGTCATCGACTTCCTGCTGGCCTTCCCCTCGCAGCTCTTCTTCATCGCGAGCATGCCGGTCGTGGTCTCGCTCTTCGTGAGTCCGCGCGACGAGACGCCGACCTATGTACGCGTGGTCGCGCTGATCGCCGTCCAGTGGTTCCTCGGCTGGATGAGTCTCGCCCGCATCCTGCGGGGAACGTCGCTCTCCCTGCGCGAGAGGGAGTTCATCGAAGCGGCCAAGGTGAGCGGGGCGTCCCCCTGGCGGATCATCCGCAAGGAGGTGCTGCCCAACGTGGTGACACCGCTCCTGGTGCAGTCCACCTACCTGCTCCCCAACTTCGTGACGATCGAGGCGGGCCTGTCGTTCCTCGGCGTCGGGATCGTCGAGCCGACGCCCGACTGGGGACAGATGTTCTCCAAGGCCTCGACGGAACTCGTCCTGCAGAACGACATCACCTACATGTTCTTCCCGGGCGTCTCGATGATCATCTTCGTCGTCGCGTTCAACCTGCTCGGGGATTCGGTCAGGGACGCCTTCGATCCCAAGACGGCTCGCTGACCACAGAGTTGTGGGCGCCTTCGCCCCGATCACGAACGGCACTTCCACAGCACCGCAATGTCCGACACCGGTCCGAAGACCGCAGACCGCAACTCACCGGCACCACAGGTGCACTTGTTCGCACCGGTGACAACAGATGGGTAGGAATCTGAGTGATGAGTAGGGGCGGACGCCACGCATACGCCGCAGTCTCAGTGCTCGCGGCGGGAGCTCTCGTGCTCACCGGTTGCAGCAAGGGCGGCAGCGACAACGGGAACGACAACAAGAAGGACAAGGAGAACGCGCAGCGGCAGCAGCAGTCGATCAAGTTCGGTAACGCGGCCGACTCCACCGGCCCCGCGGCCGAGGTACCCGGCGCGAAGAGCGGCGGCACGATGGAGGTCCTCCAGCGCGACAGCTACGCGCACCTGGACCCGGGCCAGATCTACGTCTCCGACGAGGGCTCCCTCGCCACGCTGATCCACCGCGGTCTGACCGGCTACAAGGCCACGAGCGACGACGGCTCCAAGCACGAGGTCGTCGGCGACCTCGCCACCGACTCCGGCACCACGACGGACGGCGGCAAGACCTGGAAGTACACGCTCAAGGACGGCATCAAGTTCGAGGACGGGTCGCCGATCACGTCCAAGGACGTCCGCCACACCATCGAGCGCCTCTTCGCCCCGTTCATCAACCAGGGCCCGCCCTACGTCCAGCAGTGGCTCGCCGACACCCCGGGCGCGGACTACCGCAAGCTGCTGAAGGACGGCCCCTACAAGGGCAAGCACCTGTCGGACGACATCCTGCAGACGCCGGACGACAAAACCATCGTCTTCAAGTTCAAGAACTCGCACCCCGACCTGCCGTACGCCCTCGCCATGGCGGGTTACGCGGTCGTCTCCGCCAAGGGCGACACCAAGACGAAGTACGACCGGGCACCCGTGACGACCGGACCGTACAAGATCCAGTCGTTCAAGTCCGGCAAGTCGATGGTCCTCGTGAAGAACACCAACTGGGACCCGAAGACGGACCCGATCCGCCACCAGTACGTGGACAAGTTCAACATCACGTTCAACCAGCAGTACGAGACGTCCACCAAGACGCTGCTGGCCGACACCGGCGCCGACCAGGCCGGCATCAGCTTCAACAACCAGGTCGACGCGGGCAACCTCTCCAAGGTCCTCGCCGACCCGAAGATGAAGTCCCGTACGGTCTCGGGCTTCCAGCCCTACGTCGGCCAGATGAACATCAACATGAGCCACCCGGCGCTCAAGGACAAGAAGATCCGCGAGGCCATCGCCTACGCCCTGCCGATCACGCCGTTCGTGCGCGCCTACGGCGGCACCGACGCGATGCAGGTCGCCGGCGGTCTCATCAGCCCGACCGTCAGCGGCTACGACGCCTCCTTCGACCCGCACGGCAAGATCAAGAAGCCGGCCGGTGACCCGGAGAAGGCCAAGGCCCTGCTGAAGGAAGCGGGCAAGGTGGGCATGAAGCTGACCTTCGGCTACATCAACACCCCCGAGGGCCAGCAGTACTCCACCGCCATGGCGGCGGGTCTGAAGAAGGCCGGCTTCGACGTCCAGCGCCAGGAGATCCCGGCCGAGACCTACTACGACCAGGTCAGCAAGCTGGACAACAACTACGACATCTTCCACACCGCGTGGGGTGCCGACTGGCCGTCCGCCTCGACCGTGATCCCGCCGCTGTACGACGGCCGCGCGATCGCCGACGGCGCGCAGAACTACTCGCAGGTCAACGACCCCAAGGTGAACGCGGACATCGACCGCATCAACAAGATCACCGACCCGGTCAAGGGCGCGGCCGAGTGGGAGAAGGTCGACCAGTACCTGGTCAAGGACGTCGTCAACGTCGTCCCGACCGGCTACTACAAGCAGACCCAGATCGCCGGCTCCAAGGTCGGCGGCATGGTCTACGACGACGTGATCGGCGGCGTCGACCCCCGTCGCCTGTTCGTCAAGTAACCGTCGCTCTGACGGGGCCCGGCGCGCTCGCCCCCGGCGAGACACACGCGCCGGGCCCCGCCGGGCCCGCTGACGTCTGAGAGCTGCCCCTGCCATGCTGCGCTTCCTCATTCGCCGGACACTCGGCGCCGCCGTCATCCTCTTCCTGCTGAGCATCGTCGCGTTCCTGCTGTTCTTCGGGATGCCGAGGGACCCGGGACTGCTGATGTGCGGCAAGACATGCACGCCCGCCAACCTCGCGAACATCCATCATGTGCTCGGCCTCGACAAGTCGATCCCCGAGCAGTACTGGATCTTCCTGCACAACCTCGTGCTGGGCAGCAACGGCTTCGACCAGGGTCCGTGCCCCGCACCCTGTTTCGGGTACTCGTACCACACCAACGAGGCGGTCTGGGGCACGCTGATGGACCGCCTGCCCACGACGGTCTCGCTGACGCTGGGGGCCGCGGTCTGCTTCCTGTTCGTGGGCCTCGGCACGGGCATGCTCTCCGCGTGGAAGCGCGGCACGCTCGTGGACAAGACGGTGACGGCCGGCGCGATGGTGCTCAGCTCGATGCAGATCTACTTCCTCGGCCCGCTGGCGCTGGCGGCCCTCGTCTACCAGAGCCACCTCTTCGACAAGCCCTCCTACAACGACTTCACCGCGAACCCGGTCAGCTGGTTCAGCGGACTGATCATCCCCTGGGTGATCCTGTCCACGATCTTCGCCTCGCAGTACACCCGTATGGCGCGCTCGTCGATGATCGAGCAGCTCCAGGAGGAACACGTCCGCACCGCGCGGGCCAAGGGCATGTCGCGCAAGTACGTCTTCTTCCGCTACGCCTGGCGCGGATCGCTGATCCCCATCGTCACCATCTTCGGCATCGACCTCGGCTCGCTGCTGGGCGGCGCGATCATCACCGAGTACACCTTCGGACTGCCCGGCCTCGGCAAGCTGGCCGTCGAGTCGGTCTTCTTCAGCGACCTTCCGCTGCTGCTGGGCGTGATGCTCTTCTCCGCCGCCATGATCCTGCTGTTCAACATCATCGTGGATGCCTGCTACGCCTTCATCGACCCGCGCGTGCGGCTGTCCTAGGAGCGATCCGTGACCACTTCGACCAAGGAATCGGGCGCCGCCGTCCCGGCGACCCCGGGTCCCTTCCTCTCGGTGCGGGACCTGTACGTCAGGTTCAAGACCGAGGACGGCGTCGTCAAGGCCGTGGACGGGCTCTCCTTCGACCTCGAACGGGGCAAGACCCTCGGCATCGTGGGGGAGTCGGGCTCCGGCAAGTCGGTGACCAACCTGACGATCCTCGGCCTGCACAACCCGATGTTCACGACCGTCGAGGGCGAGATCGTCCTCGACGGCCAGGAGCTGATCACCGCCCGCGAGTCGGAGCTGGAGAAGGTGCGCGGCAACAAGGCCGCGATGATCTTCCAGGACCCGCTGACGGCGCTCTCCCCGTACTACACCGTGGGCAGGCAGATCGCCGAGCCGTTCTGGAAGCACACCGGGGCGTCGAAGAAGGAAGCCTGGGACCGGGCGGTGGAGATGCTCGGCAAGGTCGGCATCCCCAACCCCACGCAACGGGCGAAGGACTACCCGCACCAGTTCTCCGGCGGCATGCGCCAGCGCGCGATGATCGCGATGGCGCTGGTCTGCGACCCCGACCTCCTGATCGCGGACGAGCCGACCACCGCGCTCGACGTCACCGTGCAGGCCCAGATCCTCGACCTCCTGAAGAGCCTCCAGCAGGAGTTCGGCTCGGCGATCATCTTCATCACGCACGACCTGGGCGTGATCGCGGACATGGCCGACGACATCATGGTGATGTACGCGGGCGGAGCCGTGGAACGCGGCACGGTCGACGAGGTGCTGCGCTCGCCCCAACACCCCTACACCTGGGGCCTGCTGAACTCGATGCCCCGGCTGGACTCGGACCTCGACACCCCGCTGGCCCCCATCCCCGGCGCGCCGCCCTCCCTGCTGAGGCCGCCGTCGGGCTGCCGGTTCCACCCCCGCTGCACCTTCCAGGGCGAGGTCGGGGGCGCGCGGTGCGTGGACGAACTCCCGCTGCTGCCGACGGGCCGGGGCGGCGCGTGCCACCTCACGGCCGAGCAGAAGCAGACCATTTTCGTCGAGCAGATCAAGCCCCGGCTGCGGTAGGGAGAAGAGCGACATGAAGGAAGACGTCGCGAAGGACGTCACGACGGGCGCCACCACGCTGCCCGCCCCCCGCACCGCCGCCAAGGACACCCCGGCCGAGCCGCTGCTCGTGGTCGACAAGCTGGTCAAGCACTTCCCGATCAAGGGCGGTTTCCCCGTCCGGCGCACGGTCGGCGCGGTGCAGGCCGTGGACGGCATCGACCTGACGGTGCACGTGGGCGAGAGCTTCGGCCTGGTGGGGGAGTCGGGCTGCGGGAAGTCGACGACCGGACGCCTGATCACCCGCCTGCTGGAGCCGACGGGCGGCACCATCTCGTACCGCGGCCGGGACATCAGCCATGCCAGCCGCAAGGAGCTGGCGCCGGTCCGCTCCGAGATCCAGATGATCTTCCAGGACCCCTACTCGTCGCTGAACCCGCGCCAGACCGTCGGCAGGATCATCTCCGCGCCGATGGAGATCAACGGGATCGACCCGGCCGGCGGCCGCGAGAAGCGGGTCCGTGAGCTCCTGGAGATCGTCGGTCTGAACCCCGAGCACTACAACCGCTTCCCGCACGAGTTCTCCGGCGGCCAGCGCCAGCGCATCGGCGTGGCCCGCGCGCTGGCGTCCGAGCCGAAGCTGATCGTCGCGGACGAGCCGGTCTCCGCGCTCGACGTCTCCATCCAGGCGCAGGTGGTCAATCTCCTCCAGAAGGTGCAGCGGGAACTGGGCATCGCGTTCCTGTTCATCGCCCACGACCTGGCCGTGGTACGGCACTTCTCGCAGCGCGTCGCGGTCATGTACCTCGGCAAGGTGATCGAGGTCGGCGACCGGGGCTCGATCTACACCCGGCCCCGGCACCCCTACACCCACGCCCTGCTCTCCGCGGTCCCCGAGGTCGAGCTGGAGGAGTCCGGCAAGGTCCGGCGGGAGCGCATCCGGCTCGCCGGCGACGTGCCCTCCCCCATCTCCCCGCCCTCCGGCTGCCGCTTCCGCACCCGCTGCTGGAAGGCGCAGGACAAGTGCGCCCAGGAGGAGCCGCCGCTGGTCCGCCTGTCGGGCAACCGCGAGGACCATCTGACGGCGTGCCACTTCCCGGAGGACCCGACCACCGAGGCGCGCGACGAGGACATCGTGCTGGACCCGGCGCTGGCGGCCCTGGAGGACGCGGCCGAGGACCAGTAGGGCGAACCGCCGTACGCGGAAGGGGCCCGTCGCATCGAGCGCGGGCCCCTTCTCCGCTCCGGGACCCCGGGGGTCAGGCCCGGCCGGCGACCGTGATGATCTCGGGGGCGGCGGGGGAGAGCGGCTCGCGCCCCCAGTCCCCGTACTGCTCGTGCACGACGAGCCCGGCCTCGCCGAGGAACTCCCGCAGGGCGTCCCTTCCCAGGAACCGCAGTGTGCTGCGGCTGACCCGGGGCCGCCCCCAGCGCGCGTGCTCGAAGGTCTCGCTGAACGTCACGCGGTCCCCGCGCACCGGCGTCTCGACCTCGTGCCGCACCCGTACGACGTCCCCGTGCGCGTCACTCACCTCGCGCGCCCGCTCGGGCCGCCAGGTCTCCCACGCCCGGACGGCGGGATTGCGGGTCTCGAAGACGAACCGCCCGCCGTCGCCGAGGGCCCGCCGTACGGCGGCCAGCGCCGAGCGCACCTCCTCGTCGCCGACGAGCACCTGGAACGCGTGCCCGGTCATCACGACGAGGTCGAACTCCCGCTCCCAGCGCACCGATCCGAGATCCCCGAGCACCCACTCGACGTCCGCCCGCCCGCGCGCCTGCACCAGCATGGCCGCGGCGGGATCCAGCCCGCACAGGCGCCCCTCGTGACCGGCCTCGCGGGCGCGCGTCAACAAGCGTCCCGTCCCGCAACCGACATCGAGCACGGACTGCGCGGACATCACCAGATCCAGGTAGAAGTCGTCGCTCGGACCCCAGGGATTCAACGCGTCGTACAGGGTGGCGAGCGAGACGTCACTGAACGAACGGTCAGTCATCGCAGCAGTCTCTCAGCCCGCGAGGTCATCCGAAACCACTGATCGGGAAGGAATCGGGTGAGCAACCGGCCGGAAGGAACCGCAGGTTGAACGCGTCGGGAGGGAAGCCCGGTCACGGCGTCCTTAATCGCTCGACACCGGCCGGTGGACCCGGGATGCTTCACCCCGATGACTTCACAGACACGAACGGACAAGCCCGGTGCCTGGGACGAGCGCACCCAGTTGACCACCTTCCTCGACTACGCCCGTGCCACCGCTCGCGCCAAGTGCGAGGGGGTGTCGGCGGAGGACGCCCGCAAGGCCCCGCTGCCGGGGTCCCCGCTGATGACGCTGAGCGGACTGATCAACCACCTCCGCTGGGTCGAGTACTTCTGGTTCCAGGTGATGTTCCTGGGCGAGGACGACAAGGGACCCTGGACGGACGAGGACCCCGACCGCGAGATGCGGATCGCCGTCGACTTCCCGCTGCCGCAGCTGCTCCAGGAGTACGAGGAGCAGAGCGCCCGGTACCGCGAGCTGGTGGCCGCGCACGACCTCGACACCAAGGCCAGGCGGGCGGGCCGCGACGGCGACCACGTCGACCTGCGCTGGATCGTCCTCCACCTCGTGGAGGAGACGGCCCGCCACAACGGTCACATCGACATCCTGCGCGAGATGGCCGACGGCCGGACGGGAGACTGATCGTGGGAGAGGCACAGCTCTCGCATCCCACCATCCGTACGATCACCTTCGACTGCAGCGGTGATCCGTACGATGTCGGGCTGTTCTGGAGCCGGTTGCTCGGCCGGCCGCTCGCCGACGACGACAAGCCCGGTGACCCCGAGGCGGTGATCGAGGACCCGTCCGGTGGTCCGACCCTCCTGTTCGTGCGGGTCCCCGAGGGCAAGGCGGTCAAGAACCGCGTCCACCTCGACCTGACCCCGCACGGTCGCACCCGGAACGAGGAGGTCGAACGGGCCCTGTCCCTCGGCGCCCGCCGGGTCGAGGACCACGTCCGCCCCGACGGCAGCGGCTGGGTCACCCTCGCGGACCCCGAGGGCAACGAATTCTGCATGGAACGCGGCCCGGCGGACCACTGACCGGACCGTCCTGCTTCCCTGCTCCCGGGTCGGCCTGAGCGGCTCGCGCCGGCCGGCCCGGGGGCAAGCTCGGTCCTTTCCGACGTAGATGACGTTCTGTCACCCCGCCGGTGAGTCCCCCGCCTTGCCGTAGCGGCGGAAGGCGTCGGTCCTGACGGTCCACGGACCGAACGGGACGGCGTCGCCGAAGATGTACGAGGCCTTGTCCCGGTAACGATCCCCGCAGGGCTTCGAGTGCACCTCGATGGTGCCCGTGCGGGGATCTACGATCATGTAGTCGGCGATGCCCATGGCCGGGTACTCGGCGAGCTTCTCGCCATAGTCGTTGTCCGGGTTGGACGGGGAGACGATCTCGATGACCGCCAGCACCTGGGTGGCGTCGACGGAGAGCCCCTCTTCGTCGAGTACGTCCTCGGGGATGACGATCGCGTCCGGGCGCCGCATACGACCGATTCCCGGATGCTCGATCTCAGGGCCGTTCTCGCAAATGTAGCCGGGGTGGGTGGCGGGGAGCTGCTCATTGAGCTGGTTGCGGATACGGCGGACAGCGCCCTCGTGACGCTTCGAGGGGCTCATCATGGCGAGGAAAGGTCCAGATGGGCCGATCTCGACCTCCCACGATCCCTCAAGCTGCTCGGCGTACTCCGTCAGCTCCTCGGCGATCATGCGCATCTTCGCGTAGTCCATGGTCCCAGATTAGCCAGTTCGATGCCCCCTGCCCCGTCCACGGCGAAGGCCCGCACCGGGACGGTGCGGGCCTTCGGTCCCCTGAAACCGGCGTTCATGGGCTCGGGTCAAAGGGCCGGGAAAGTCGGTTCCTGAAGGGGGCGGCTGACGGGAAAGGGGTGTGTCAGACCGCCGCCTCGGGGCTTTCGGCGAGACGCTGGGCCGGAACGGTCTCCGTCGTCTCCGGGTAGTGGCAGGCCGTCAGGTGGCCGTCGTTGCTGCCCGAGGCCTGGACCAGCGGCGGAGCCTCGGTCGCGCACTTCTCCGTCGCCTTCCAGCAGCGGGTGCGGAAACGGCAGCCCGACGGCGGGTTGAGCGGCGAGGGGACGTCACCCTTGAGCAGGATGCGCTCACGGGCCGGGACGTCGTCCGCGGTGGCCTCGGGAACGGCGGACATCAGGGCGCGCGTGTACGGGTGGCGCGGGTTCCCGTACAGGTCCTCACGGTTGGCGATCTCGACGATCTTGCCGAGGTACATCACCGCGACGCGCTGCGAGAAGTGCCGCACGATCGCGAGGTCGTGGGCGATGAACACGAACGCGATGCCCAGGTCCCGCTGGAGTTCCTGGAGCAGGTTGACGACCTGCGCCTGGATGGAGACGTCGAGCGCGGAGACCGGCTCGTCCGCGACGATCAGCTTCGGCTCCAGGGCCAGCGCGCGGGCCACGCCGATGCGCTGGCGCTGGCCGCCGGAGAACTCGTGCGGGAAGCGGTTGTAGTGCTCGGGGTTCAGACCGACGGTCTCCAGGAGCTCACGGACCCGCTTCTCGCGGCCGCCGGCCGGGTTGATGTCGTTGATCTCCATCGGGCCCGAGATGATCTTGCCGACCGTCTGCCGCGGGTTCAGCGAGGCGTACGGGTCCTGGAAGATCATCTGGATCTCGGAGCGGACCGGCGCCAGCTTCTTGCGGTCGGCGTGCGTGATGTCCTGGCCGCGGTACTTGATGCTGCCGCCGGTGGGCTCCAGCAGACGCGTGATCAGGCGTCCGGTCGTCGACTTGCCGCAGCCGGACTCACCGACGAGGCCGAGGCTCTCGCCCTCGGCGACCTGGAAGTCGAGACCGTCCACGGCCTGGACCGCGCCGATCTTCCGCTTGAAGGGGAAGCCGCCCATCACCGGGAAGTGCTTGGTCAGTCCGGTGACGTCCAGGAGGGGGTTCGTGTTGCTCATGATCGTGAAGTCCCGTCTCAGTTACGTCAGTGCGACCGCGTCGCGGTGTGGTCGGCGAAGAAGTCGCGGCGCTGGTCCGCCGTGAGGTGGCAGGCGGCACCGCGCCCGTCCGTGACCTGGAGCAGCGGCCGCTCGGAGGAGCAGCGGCCGTCCGTGACCTTCTCCGCGAAGGCGCACCGCGGGTGGAAGCGGCAGCCCGACGGCGGGTTGAGGAGCGAGGGCGGCGAGCCGGGGATCGGCGACAGCGGCACGTCGACCGGTCCGTCCAGGCTCGGCATCGAGCTCAGCAGACCCCAGGTGTAGGGGTGCTGCGGCGCGCGCAGCACCTCCTTCTTGGTGCCCCGCTCCACGCACCGGCCGCCGTACATCACCAGCACGTCGTCGGCGATGTCGGCGATGACGCCGAGGTCGTGGGTGATGAAGATGATCGCCGTGCCGAACTCCTGCTGGAGGTCCTTGAGCAGGTCCATGATCTGGGCCTGCACGGTGACGTCGAGCGCGGTGGTCGGCTCGTCCGCGATCAGCAGCTCGGGGTCGCAGACCAGTGCCATCGCGATCATCGCGCGCTGGCGCATACCGCCGGAGAACTGGTGCGGGTAGTCGTCCACCCGGACGTCCGGCTGCGGGATGCCGACGCGCCGCAGCATCTCGATCGCCCGCTCCCGGGCCTCCTTCTTGGAGGCGCCGGTGTGCTTGCGGTACGTCTCGCCGATCTGCCGGCCGATGGTGTGGTACGGCGACAGCGAGGCCAGCGCGTCCTGGAAGATCATCGACATCTTGTTGCCGCGCAGCCGCTCCAGCTCCCGCTCGGAGGCGGTCAGCAGCTCCTTGCCGTCCAGCAGGATCTCGCCGTCGATGGCGGTGCGCTCACGGTCGTGCAGACCGAGGATCGTCAGGTTCGTGACGGACTTGCCCGAACCCGACTCGCCCACGATGCCGAGCGTCTTGCCCTTGGCCAGGTCGAAGGTGAGACCGTCGACGGCCTTGACGACGCCGTCCTCGGTGGAGAAGTGGACCTTCAGATCCCTGACGGACAGGAAGGGCTGCTGATCGGTGCTCGTCACGGGGACGCTCCTGGGGGGTGATGCGAGGGGGTAGCTTGCGGTCGGCGGGTGGGCGGCGCGGGGGCGCCGGGGTCAGGCGAGCCGGATCCGCGGGTCGATGAAGGCGTAGACCGCGTCCACGATGATGTTGAAGAAGACGATCGCGCCTGCCGCGACCAGCGTCACGCCGAGCAGCATCGGCAGGTCGTTCGCGTCCACGGCGGTCACGGCGAGCTTGCCGATGCCCTGGAGGCTGAAGACCGACTCGGTGATGATGGCGCCACCGATCAGGGTGCCCAGGTCGATGCCGAAGATCGTGACGATCGGACCCATCGCGCCGCGCCAGGCGAAGCGGAAGAACACCGAGCGCCGGGACAGGCCCTTGGCGCGTGCCGTGCGCACGTAGTCCTCGCTGAGCTGTTCCACCAGCTGGGAGCGGGTCATACGGGTGTAGTTGGCGGTGAAGATGATCGACAGCGTCAGCCAGGGCAGCAGCAGGCCGCCGGCCCAGGCACCGGGGTCGTCGGTGAACGGCGTGTACGAGGGCTGCTCGAGGATGCCGAGCTGCTGGACCAGGAAGTACATCGCGATGTAGCCGACGAAGTAGATCTGGAGCGAGGAGCCGATCAGCGAGAACGAACTGGCGATCTTGTCGGCGGCCTTGCCCTGCTTGACCGCGGCGATCATGCCCGTGCCGACGCCGATGATGAGGAAGAAGACCGCGGCACCGAGCGCGAGGGAGAGCGTCGTCGGCATACGGTCCATGATCGTGCCGAGAACGGGCTCACGGTTGGTGAACGAGAAGCCGAGGCAGGGGGCGTTGCAGTTGCCCAGGCCGCCGTAGTCGCGGCCGGCGAAGATGCCCACCAGCCAGTGCCAGTACTGCACCGGCAGCGAATCCTTGATCCCGAGGTTGGTCCTGACCTGCTCCAGGAGTTCCGGGGTACAGACCTTTCCGCACGCCATGCGGGCTGGGTCACGCGGCATCGCGTAGAAGAGCATGAAGGTGACGGCGCTGATGATCAGCAGAATCACAAGTGCGCCGAGAACACGGCGGACTAGAAAACGGAACATGTGGCGTGACTTTCCGGACGGGGCGCCGTCGCCGGGAGTGTGGGGAGAAGTACGAGGGGGTGGAGAGGGACCGGGGCGGCGGCACGGGTGCCGCCGCCCCGGAGCTGGATCAGGCCTTCGCGGCGTAGACCTTGCCCAGCGCGATGCAGGTGTTGCCGGAGTCGTAGATCACGCCGCCGACCTTGGAGCCGTGGAAGTAGTTGCGGATCGGGTTGTAGTCCGGAACCACGGCGGCGAGCTGCATGATCTGCTCGTCGATGTCGCCCCACATCTTGGCGGCCTTCTTCGCGTCGGGCTCGACCGTGGCGGCGGCGATCGCCTTGTCCACGCCCGTGTCCTTCAGCTGCGGCCAGTTGACGCCACCGTCGGCGATCTGGCTGCTGTCGAAGCAGGGCTGGATGACGGCGTAACCGGCCGGCCAGTCCGGGCCCCAGCCCGCGGCGAACATGTCGTACTCGTTGTCGAGCTGGCCGATCTGGCTGTAGAAGGAGGTCTTGTCGACCTGCTTCACGACCGGGGAGAAGCCAGCCTTGGTCAGCGCGGTCTTGATCGCGACGGCCTGCTTCACGGCGTTGTCCGACTGCTGCATCGCGACGACGACCTTCTGGCCCGTCTTGCCGGCCTCCTTGAGGAGGGCCTTGGCCTTCTCCGGGTCACCCATGGGCTTCGTCTTCTTCTCGTAGAGGTCGAAGTCCTTGTGGCCCGGGGTGAGGGGGCTGATGATCGTGGTCGCGGTCGCGGTGGAGAGCGAGCCACCACGGATCTGCTGGAGCTGCTTCGACGGCCACGCGAAGTTGAGCGCCTGGCGCACCTTGACGTCGGTGATGCGCTTGGTGTTGATCGCGAAGTAGTAGCAGGTGGTGTCGACCTGGGTCAGGACGCGCTTCTTGAGGGTCGGGTTCGTCATGACCTTCTGGATGCGCTCGGCCGCGACCTCGTTGAGCAGCGACAGCGTGAACTGGTCGTTGCCCTTGTCGGCGATGTAGCGGTCCGTCGAGGCCAGCGACTGGAAGCCGAACTGGAACACGAACTTGTCCGGGTACGCGTTGCGCAGCGGGTCCGTCTCGGCGACCCAGTGGGTGTTGCGGACCAGCGTCGCGCCCTTGCCGATGCTGCGGCTCTCGATCTTGTACGGGGCGCAGGAGAACGGGCGCTTGTCGTACTTCTCCTTGGTGTCGTGCTTCTTGGGCACGATGGAGAAGCCGCGCATGGCCACCATGAAGTTGAAGTCGGCGTGGGCCTCCTTCAGCTTGAACGTGATGGTCTTGCCGCTGACCTCGATGGAGTCGAGGTGCTTGCCGCCGTAGGGGCCCTTGTACTTGTCGCCGCCGATGAGCCAGCCCTGCGGGTAACGGGGGCCCTGGGTGACGAAGGAGGCGAAGAGGCGCTCGAAGGTGTGGCGCACGTCCTCGATCGTGACGTCGGCGCCGTCCTCCCACTTCACGTTGTCCTTCAGCGTGAAGGACCAGGTCTTGCCGCCGTCGGTCGCGGTGCCGGCGTCGGTGGCGAGGTCGCCGACGAGCGTGGTGCCGCCCTTGTTGTCGACCTTGTAGCCGGTCAGGCCGCGCAGGAACAGGACCGAGCAGGCACCCTCGTAGGAGGAGTAGAGCTGCGCCGGGTCCAGGTGGTCCCAGTCGATCTGGTCGAGCGTGTAGATCGTGCCGCCCTTGACCGCGCCGGGGACCTCGGGGGCCGGACCGGTCGAGTCGGCCTTGGTGCCGACCAGGATCTCGGCGGCCTTGGCCTTGTCCACGGACGGAGCCTTGTTGCTGCCGCTCCCGCCGCCGTTGCCGCTGCTGCAGGCGCTCAGGACCGTGGTGGCTCCGGCGGCCACACCAGTGGCGATGAGGAAGTTTCTGCGGGAAAAGGACATGGCTTACCTGCCTATTGATGGTTGAGTGACAGACGGGCAACCAGCCGGACGACTGCGACCGGGGCTGGGGGGGTGGACGTCAGCGCTTGGACTTCGGGTCGAGTGCGTCGCGGACCGAGTCTCCGAGCAGGTTGAAGGCGAGGACGAAGATGATCATCGAGACGCCCGGGAAGATCATGAAGGTGATGTCTTCCGTGTAGAAGCCGGCACCACGCTGGATCATGACGCCCCAGTCCGGGGTCGGGTCCTGGATACCGACGCCCAGGAAGGCGAGACCCGCCTCGGCCGTGACGTAGGCCGGCAGCATGAGGGTCGACTGGATCAGGATCGGTGTCCAGAGGTTGGGCAGCAGCTCTTTGAAAACGATGCGGCGCGAGGACGCGCCGGTCACCTTGGCCGCCTCGACGAACTCGCGCTCCCGCAGGCCGAGGACCTGGCCACGCAGCAGACGTGCGATGGAGGCCCAGCCGAAGGCGGACAGGACGAGGATCAGGCAGGTGGCCCGCAGCCAGGTCGGGACCTCTTCGTTGAAGGGCACGAAGAGCGCGTAGACGACCGGCATGAAGGCGATGAAGAACAGCGTGGACGGGAACGACAGCAGGATGTCGATGACCCGGCCGACGAGGTAGTCCGTCTTGCCGCCGAGGTATCCCGCGGTGATGCCGATGACGACACCGACCACCGTGGTCAGCAGCGTGGCGGCGGTCGCGATCATCAGCGAGGTGCGGATGCCGTACAGCAGGAAGGTGAAGACGTCACGTCCGAGCTGCGGCTCGATGCCGAACCAGAAGCTGCCGTCGATGCCGCCGTTGGGCTTCACCGGGAAGGCGAAGTCGTTGAGCAGGCCGTCCGTCTCCTGGCCGTACTGCTCGTACGGGTTCTTCCCGTACAGCTTGGCTATCAGCGGTGCGCAGACGGCGATCGCGAAGAAGAAGACCACGATGTACGCGGAGACGACACCGGTGCGGTCGCGCTTGAAGCGCGTCCAGGCGAGTCGTCCGGGGGAGCGACTTTCCGAGCCCTTGGCGGTGGAAGACGGAGCCGGGGTCTTGCCGGTCTCGTCGGTCACCTCAAGTGGGGCGGCCGCGGATGGAGTAGGGGGGGTCATGATGCTCCAGGCCCGAGGGGGTCAAGGGCTCCGCAGGGCGCTCCCTACGGGCTACGCCGGACTTTTTCAACGCAATTCATGCAAGGTCAATAAAATCTCGGTCGCCTTGGTCTTCTCTTTACCTTCTTTGCCTTTGCTTGACCTCAGCGTAACTACGCGTGTAGTGCACTGTGGCCGTTCCGTGTCCGGATTCGGGCCAATCCGGCCAATCGGTCAATGAGTTCGTTATCCGGACGCCTGAGTATCGGAATGCGTACATCTAGGGCACTGGAATCAACGGTTCCGTATCGAAGCGCGGAGATCCGTTGCGTCGAAGGTCAAGATCGTCTTTTTCGGCGGTCAAGATCGTCTGACGGATCGTCCGGAGTGCCCCCTTCCGGGCGGATCGCCACCCGGAAGGGGGGAATCAATGTGCGATGTGCACCATATGGGCAGATATTGGGCCCTAAAGGAAAACCGCACCGGAGCCGGACGTTCGACCCCGACCCCGGCGCCGGTGGCACAGCGCACTCTCGAGGAGGCACTCCATGCGTGGAGCCACGCACGCCAAATGGGCCGCATGTGCGGTGGCGGTAGCCCTGGCGGCGTCCGCCTGCGGAGGAGGAGGGGGGAGCAGCAGCAGCGGCTCCGGCACGGTCAGCGCCTCCTGGGGTGACCCGCAGAACCCGCTGGAACCGGCCAACACCAATGAGGTGCAGGGCGGCAAGGTCCTCGACATGACCTTCCGCGGGCTGAAGCGGTACAACGCCAAGACCGGCGCCGCCGAGGACATGCTCGCCGAGAAGATCGAGACCTCGGACTCGCAGAACTTCACCATCACGGTCAAGGACGGCTGGAAGTTCAGCAACGGCGAGGCCGTCACCGCGCAGTCCTTCGTCGACGCCTGGAACTACGGCGCCAGCCTGAAGAACAACCAGAAGAACGCGTACTTCTTCGGGTACATCCAGGGCTACGACAAGACGCACCCCGACACGGGCAAGCAGACCGCCGACACCCTGTCCGGGCTCAAGGTGACCGGAACGAACACCTTCACGGTCGCGCTCACCCAGAAGTTCTCGACGTTCCCGGACACCCTCGGCTACGCGGCCTTCTCGCCGCTGCCCAAGTCGTTCTTCAGCGACCACGCCGCCTGGGTCGCGAAGCCCGTCGGCAACGGCCCGTACACCATCAACAGCTACACCAAGGGCTCCGAGATGTCCCTCACGAAGTGGGACGACTACCCCGGCGACGACAAGGCGAAGAACGACGGCGTGACCCTCAAGGTCTACACGGACAACAACACCGCCTACAACGACCTGCTGGCCGGCAACCTCGACCTCGTCGACGACGTGCCCGCGGCCCAGCTCAAGAACGCCAAGTCCGACCTGAACGGCCGGTACATCAACACCCCGGCCGGCATCATCCAGACGCTCGCCTTCCCGTTCTACGACCCGAAGTGGGACACCAGCGGCGCCACCAAGGTCCGGCAGGGACTGTCCATGGCGATCAACCGCCAGCAGATCACCGACACCATCTTCCAGAAGACCCGCACGCCCGCGAGCGACTGGACCTCACCGGTGCTCGGCGAGAAGGGCGGCTTCCAGGAAGGCCTGTGCGGCAAGTACTGCGACTACAACCCGTCCGAGGCCAAGAAGATGGTCCAGGAGGGCGGCGGCCTGCCCGGAGGCCAGGTCAAGATCTCGTACAACGCGGACACCGGCTCCCACAAGGAATGGGTCGACGCCGTCTGCAACTCGATCAACAACGCCCTCGGCAACGACAAGGCCTGCGTCGGCAACCCGGTCGGCACCTTCGCCGACTTCCGCAACCAGATCGGGCAGCACAAGATGCCCGGTCCGTTCCGGGCCGGCTGGCAGATGGACTACCCGCTGATCCAGAACTTCCTCCAGCCCCTCTACTACACGAACGCCTCCTCCAACGACGGCCAGTGGTCCAACAAGCAGTTCGACAACCTGGTGAACCAGGCGAACGCGGAGACCGACACGTCCAAGGCCATCAAGCTCTTCCAGCAGGCCGAGGGCGTCGTACGGGACAACATGGCCGCCATCCCGCTCTGGTACCAGAACGGCAGCGCCGGCTACTCCGACAAGGTCTCGAACGTGGCGCTGAACCAGTTCAGCGTGCCCGTCTACAACGAGATCACCGTCAACTGAGCCGCCGGGGCGGGCCCGTCCCGGCGGGCCCGCTCCTCTATCCCCGGAGCACTCATGGGACGGTACGTCATCCGGCGACTGCTGCAGATGATCCCGGTCTTCATCGGCGCCACACTGCTCATCTTCGTGATGGTGAACGTGATGGGCGACCCCATCGCGGGTCTGTGCGGCGAGCGCAAGTGCGACCCCGCGACGGCCGCCCAGCTCCGTGCGGAGTTCGGCCTCGACAAGCCCCTGTGGCAGCAGTACCTGACCTACCTCGGCAACATCTTCACCGGTGACTTCGGCACCGCGTTCAACGGACAGCCGGTCACCGAGCTGATGTCCACCGCCTTCCCGGTCACCATCCGGCTGACGATCGTCGCGATCTTCTTCGAGATCATCATCGGCATCACCCTCGGCGTCATCACCGGTCTGCGCCGCGGCAAGCCCGTCGACACCGGCGTCCTGCTGCTCACCCTCGTGGTCATCTCCGTGCCGACCTTCGTCACCGGTCTGCTGGCCCAGCTGGTGCTCGGCGTCCAGTGGGGCTGGATCCAGCCGTCGGTCTCCTCGGACGCCACCTTCGGCGAGCTGATCGTGCCCGGCCTGGTGCTGGCCTCGGTCTCCCTCGCGTACGTGACCCGGCTGACCCGGACCTCCATCGCGGAGAACAAGCGGTCCGACTACGTCCGTACGGCCGTCGCCAAGGGACTGCCGCGGCGCCGCGTGACCATCCGGCATCTGCTGCGCAACTCGCTGATCCCCGTGGTCACCTTCATCGGCACCGACATCGGCGCGCTCATGGGCGGCGCGATCGTCACCGAGCGGATCTTCAACATCCACGGCGTCGGCTACCAGCTCTACCAGGGGATCGTGCGCCAGAACACCCAGACGGTCGTCGGCTTCGTGACCATCCTCGTCCTCATCTTCATGGTCGCCAATCTGCTCGTCGACCTTCTGTACGCCGTACTCGACCCGAGGATCCGCTATGCCTGAGCAGCCGCCGTACGAGGAAGAGGAGTTTCACCACGGCCCCGAAGGTCCGCCGCCGGAAGACCTCGCCATCGCACCGACCGGCTTCGGAGGAACGATGGACCTCGGAACGAGCGAAGCGGAGACCCTGGAGAAGACCCCGGGAGGACCGGAGGGCACGGGGCCGAAGGAGAAGCCGCGCTCCCTGTGGTCCGACGCCTGGCGGGACCTGCGCCGCAACCCCGTCTTCATCATCTCCGGACTCGTCATCGTCTTCCTGGTCGTCATCTCGATCTGGCCCTCGCTGATCACCGACCAGTCCCCCCTCAAGTGCGACCTCTCCAAGGCGCAGCAGGGCTCGCAGCCCGGACACCCCTTCGGTTACGACGGTCAGGGCTGCGACGTCTACACCCGGACCGTCTACGGGACCCGCGTCTCGATCAGCGTCGGTGTCCTCGCCACGATCGGGGTTGCGCTCCTCGGCTCGTTCCTCGGCGGGCTGGCAGGCTTCTACGGCGGGGTGGGCGACTCGATCCTGTCCCGGATCACCGACATCTTCTTCGCGATCCCCGTCGTGCTCGGCGGTCTGGTCCTCCTCTCCGTGGTGACCAGCAACACGATCTGGCCGGTCGTCGGGTTCATGGTGCTGCTCGGCTGGCCGCAGGTCTCCCGCATCGCGCGCGGCTCCGTCATCACCACCAAGGAGAACGACTACGTCCACGCGGCACGGGCGCTCGGCGCCTCCAACTCGCGGATGATGCTGCGGCACATCACCCCGAACGCGGTCGCGCCGGTGATCGTCGTCGCGACCATCGCGCTCGGCACGTACATCTCGCTGGAGGCGACGCTGTCGTACCTCGGTGTCGGTCTCAAGCCCCCGACGGTCAGCTGGGGCATCGACATCTCCTCGGCCTCCGCGTACATCCGCCAGGCCCCGCACATGCTGCTGTGGCCGGCCGGCGCGCTCGCGATCACCGTGCTCGCGTTCATCATGCTCGGCGACGCGGTGCGCGACGCCCTCGACCCGAAGCTGAGGTGAGAGCCGTGCTCCTCGAAGTGCGCGATCTGCAGGTGGAGTTCAGAACCCGGGACGGTGTCGCCAAGGCCGTCAACGGCGTGACGTACAGCGTCGACGAGGGCGAGACGCTCGCCGTGCTCGGCGAGTCCGGCTCCGGCAAGTCGGTGACCGCCCAGGCCGTCATGGGCATCCTCGACATGCCGCCCGGGAAGATCACCGGCGGCGAGATCCTCTTCAAGGGCAAGGACCTGCTGAAGTACAAGGAGGAGGAGCGGCGCAAGGTGCGGGGCGCCGAGATGGCGATGATCTTCCAGGACGCGCTGTCCTCCCTGAACCCCGTCATCAGCGTCGGCGACCAGCTCGGCGAGATGTTCGTCGTGCACCGCGGCATGAAACGCAAGGAGGCCCGCGCCAAGGCGATCGAGCTGATGGAGCACGTGCGCATCCCGGCCGCCGCCGAGCGCGTGCGGGACTATCCGCACCAGTTCTCCGGCGGAATGCGCCAGCGCATCATGATCGCCATGGCGCTGGCCCTGGAGCCCGCCCTGATCATCGCCGACGAACCGACCACCGCGCTCGACGTCACCGTGCAGGCCCAGGTCATGGACCTGCTCGCCGAACTCCAGCGCGAGCTCCACATGGGGCTCATCCTCATCACCCACGACCTCGGCGTGGTCGCGGACGTCGCCGACAAGATCGCGGTGATGTACGCGGGCCGGATCGTCGAGACGGCCCCGGTCCACGACATCTACAAGGCACCGGCCCATCCCTACACCAGGGGTCTCCTCGACTCGATCCCCCGGCTCGACCAGAAGGGCGGCGAGCTGTACGCCATCAAGGGACTGCCGCCCAACCTGATGCACATCCCGCCGGGCTGCGCCTTCAACCCGCGCTGCCCGATGGCCCAGGACGTCTGCCGCACCGAGGTGCCGCCGCTCTTCGAGGTCGACGCGGACCGCGGGAGCGCCTGCTTCTTCTGGAGGGAGTGCCTCGATGACGCAAGCCGCGACTGAACCGCTGCTGGAGGTCAGCGGACTGGTCAAGCACTTCCCGCTCACCCAGGGGATCCTGTTCAAGAAGCAGGTCGGGGCCGTCAAGGCGGTCGACGGCGTCGACTTCCACCTCGACCGGGGCGAGACCCTCGGCATCGTCGGCGAGTCCGGCTGCGGCAAGTCGACGGTCGCCAAGATGCTGGTCAACCTGGAGAAGCCGACCGAGGGCGCGATCAAGTACAAGGGCGAGGACATCACCCGGCTGTCCGGCAAGGCGCTCAAAGCGGTACGGCGCAACATCCAGATGGTGTTCCAGGACCCGTACACCTCGCTCAACCCGCGCATGACCGTCGGCGACATCATCGGGGAGCCCTACGACATCCACCCCGAGGTCGCGCCGAAGGGCGACCGGCGGCGCCGGGTCCAGGAGCTGCTGGACGTGGTCGGGCTCAACCCGGAGTACATCAACCGCTATCCGCACCAGTTCTCCGGCGGTCAGCGCCAGCGCATCGGCATCGCGCGGGGCCTGGCGCTGCGGCCCGAGATCATCGTCGCCGACGAGCCGGTCTCCGCGCTCGACGTCTCCGTGCAGGCGCAGGTGATCAACCTGCTGGACCGCCTCCAGGCCGAGTTCGAGCTCAGTTACGTCTTCATCGCGCACGACCTGTCGATCGTGCGGCACATCTCCGACCGGGTCGGGGTGATGTACCTCGGGCGCATCGTGGAGACCGGCAAGGACGTCGAGATCTACGACCATCCGACGCACCCCTACACCCAGGCGCTGCTGTCCGCGGTGCCCCTGCCGGATCCGGAGGCCCGGGAGCACCGGGAGCGGATCATCCTGCACGGGGACGTGCCCTCGCCCGCGAACGTCCCGTCCGGCTGCCGGTTCCGCACCCGCTGCTGGAAGGCGCAGGAGCGCTGCACGCTGGAGGTGCCGCTGCTCGCGGTGCCCGCCGAGTTCCGGCTCGTCGAGGGGCCGGCCGCCCACGACTCGGCCTGTCACTTCGCGGAGGAGAAACAGGTCGTGCCTCCGGAGGAGCCGACCGACCCTCCGGAGGGGCCGACCGGCAAGACGCCATAACATCACAAATGTGAGCGAACTTCGTTAACACGCAGGCAACTTGACGGAAGCGGTACCGATATACGGACGCGGCATGGTGAACACCGTACGGCCGTGCGGGTGCCGTGGACGAGCCGGGGTGCAGCCATGTCACCCCGGCTCGTCGCTTTCCCGGCGGGCGGCGCGGGTCAGCCCATCCCGAGGGAGCGCTTCAGGAAGTCCACCTGGAGCAGGAGCAGGTTCTCGGCGACCGTCTCCTGCGGGGTCATGTGGGTCACCCCCGACAGCGGCAGCACCTCGTGCGGGCGGCCGGCGGCCAGCAGGGCCGAGGAGAGCCGCAGGGCGTGCGCCACCACCACGTTGTCGTCCGCGAGGCCGTGCACGATCATCAGCGGCCGGTGCGGGTCCGCGGGCGCGGACAGCCCCTCGTCGGTGACCAGTGAACTGTCCGCGTACGCGGCCGGGTTCGCCGCCGGGTCGCCGAGGTACCGCTCCGTGTAGTGCGTGTCGTACAGCCGCCAGTCCGCGACCGGGGCGCCCGCGATGCCCGCGTGGAAGACGTCGGGGCGGCGCAGCACGGCCATTCCCGCGAGCCAGCCGCCGTACGACCAGCCGCGGATCGCCACCCGGGAGAGATCGAGCGGGAACCTCTCGGCGAGACCGTGCAGCGCCTCCACCTGGTCGTCCAGGGAGACGGTCAGGTCCTCGTGGACGGCCTTCTCCCAGCCGGGGGAGCGCCCCGGGGTGCCGCGTCCGTCGGCGACGACCACCGCGAAGCCCTGGTCGGCGAACCACTGCGAGGTGAGGTGCGCGTTGTGCGCGGCCAGCACCCGGGGACCGTGCGGACCGCCGTAGGGGTCCATGAGGACGGGAAGGGGGCCGTCGCCGTCATAACCAGTGGGCATGAGCACGGCGCATGGGATTTTCCGTGCGCCCCCCTGCGTGAGCGTCACGCGCGGGGACAAACCGGGATCTTCGGCGTACGAGGGGATGGTGGCCAGGTGCTTCCCCTCGCGCAGCACCTGCACCTGGGCTCCCGGCCGGTCGGGCACCGACGACACGAGCACGGTCACGCCCCCGGCGCGCACGGCCGAGTGCACGCCGGGCTCCTGCGAGACGCGCTCCAGGCCGAGTTCGTTCACCCGGTACACGTGTACTTCACCCGTTTCGGGGGAGCTCGCGGCCTCTCCGGCCGAAGCCGCGACCAGCACGTCGTCGGCCGAGACGTCGAGCACCGCCCGGACGTGCAACTGGGCTCCGGTCAGCGGGCGTTCGCCGAACGCCAGGACCCGCGCGCCGCCCTCGTCGGCGATCCGCACGAGCTGTCCGCCCGGACTCCAGCACGGCACGCCAGGGAAAAGATCAAGCCAACTTGGATCTTGATCAGCATGCACCATCCGGGTCACCCCGGTGTCCGGGTCCACGGCCAGGAAGAGCTGGCTGCGCTGGTCCCTCGCCTGCACCAGAAGCAGCGGCGCACCCGCCGCTGACCAGTGCACATGTGCCAGATACGGGTAGCGCGCCCGGTCCCAGGACACCTCCGTGCGCACCCCGTCGAGCCCGAACACGAAGAGCCGGACCTCCGCGTTGGCGCTGCCCGCCCTCGGATAGGCGACCCGCTGCGGATCGGCTTCCGGGCGCGCCGGATCGGAGATCCACCAGCGCTGCACCGGCGTGTCGTCGACCCGCGCGACGAGCAGCCGGTCCCCTTCGGGCGACCACCAGAAGCCGCGCGAACGCCCCATCTCCTCGGCCGCGATGAACTCGGCCAGCCCGTAGGAGACCGTGCCGGGACCCGGGTTCCGCTCCGGTTCCGCGAGGGCCCGGTCGTTCTCGCCCTCGGCCCCGACGACCCGCAGAGCACCCCCGGACACGTACGCCACGAGGGTGCCGTCCGGGGAGGGGCGCGGGTCGATCACCGGCCCGGGGACCGGGAGTTCACGCGCGGTGCCGGCCCGGAGCTCCGCCGTGAAAAGCCGCCCTGACAAGGTGAAAGAGGCCAACTCGACGGCTGTGTCGGTGGCATATCCGACGATCCCCGCGCCGCCCTCGCGGCTGCGCTCGCGACGCGCCCGCTCCTCCGGGGAGAGGTGTTCGGCGGCGCCGCCGAGCAGGGCCACGGGGTCGGCCGCGACCCGTTCGTGGCCCTCGGGCACATCGAGGACCCACAGTTGATTGGCCCGCTCCGTACCGGAAGGAGACCGCAGGAACGCCACGCGGGAACCGTCGGGGGACACGGTGAACGCGCGCGGCGCGCCGGAGGTGAACCGCTGGGTGCGGGCGTACCGGCGCGGGAAGGAGAGAGGCTCGTTCGTCATGCCTCGACCATATTGGCCATGCGCCCCCTTGTGCGGCCGTGCGCCGATCGATGCGCGCGTACGGATAGTTATGATCACTAGCGCTGTGTGGGTAGGAACCTGCTGGCTGCTGTTCCGATGTACCGACCTGTTCCTGTCCGACCCCGTACCGGACCCCAAGTCCCTGGGAACTTTGGAGGTGAGCCGCCGTGGCACTCTCGATTTCGGCGGTGGTGCTGCTGGCGATCATCGTCTTTCTTCTGATCAAGAAGTCAGGACTGAAAGGCGGGCACGCGGTCGTCTGCATGCTGCTCGGCTTCTATCTCGCCTCCTCCACCGTCGCGCCCACGATCAGCGATCTGACGACGAACGTGGCGAGCATGATCGGCAGCATCAAGTTCTGATCCGCTTCTGATCCGTGCCGGGACCGGCGGCGGGGAGAGCGTTCGGCTCCGACTCCCCGCCTGCCCCGTCCGGCCTCCCTGAAACGGCCCTGCTCGCCCGGACCGCCTGATCCTTCGCGACGCCCGGCTCCGTAAGCCCTGTCGGGGGCGGTCAGCCTTCGGACGCGTACGACACGAAGTCGGCCCAGGACGCCGGCGTCAGCGCCAGCCGGGGGCCGAGGGGGTTCTTGGAGTCGCGGACGTGGACGGTGCCGGGGGTGACGGCGATCTCGACGCAGGACTCGCCGCTAGTGCCGCCGCTGTAGCTGCTCTTGAGCCACGCCGGTTCGCAACCGTCCTGGACCGAGGTGGTGCGGATCATGTGTCTCCCAGCAGTTTTTCGATCAAAGCCAGTGATTCCCGTGGTGGGAGAGCCTGAGCCCGGATGGTGCTGAACCACAGATCGATGACCCGGAGCTGCTTCGGCTCCGAGACCGGCCGGCCACCGAACACGCCGTCGGCCCGCCCTACGGCCGTCCCGTCCGCGAACTTCAGCAGTTCGATCCTGCCGTCCAGCCCGGGATGAGCGTCGCTCTTCGTGGGCATCACCTGAAGTGTGACGTGACGCAGCCGTCCCATTTCCCGGAGGCGTTCGAGCTGCCGCCTCCACGCCATTGTGCCCCCGATCTCCCGGTGGAGCACTGCTTCTTCCAACGCGAAGTTGATCGATGGTGACGGATCTCGTTCGAAGACCGACTGCCGAGCCAGACGAGCGGCCACCATGCGATCCACGTCGTCCGGTGAGTACGGGGGCTGCGCCGCTTCGATCAACGCTCGTGCATGTTCCGGTGTCTGCAACAGCCCCGGGACGGTGTTGCACTCGTACACCCCGATCTCGACCGCCTTCGCCTCCATCGCCGCCAGGTCCCGGACCTTCTTCGGGTAACTGACCCGCTTCACGTCCTCCTTCATCGCGGACAGCAGCCCGCCCGCGCCCAACACCTCGTCCGCCATGTCCAGATACTCGGGTCGGGGGATCCTCTTCCCGCCCTCGATCTTGTAGACCATGTCCTCGCCGTACCCCACCGCCTTGCCGAACTCCGCGGCCCGCATCCCCACCGCTTCCCGCCGCAGCTTCAGCTGTCGTCCGACCGTCGCGACGACCGCCACGCCCCAGTCGTCGTCGGGGTCGACTTCCCAACCCGGCTCGTCCGCCTCGGTCTTGAGTCGTCCGATTTCGCTGTTCAGATGCATCGTGCGCCCCTCATCAGCAAGGCGGTCCGGGCCCCACGCACCGGAACCCGGCCACCCGTGCTTCGGCGCGACGGGCGGTCTTTTCCAAGAACCACGACAGGGGGAAAGCATCCCCACCAAACCCAACCCCTCCCGCCCGCGGCGCAAACTCACTCGCGCGAGTGAACATCACCAACTGGGCTGGATTCGAGGCCGGTTGCCTGCCCTACGCTCAGCGCAACAGAACAGCAGAAATGCGACGGCCCCCGCCGGGAGTGCAATCCCAAGGCGAGGGCCTGACCACCGAGGAAGTAGGAGCTTCCCGATGGATACGCAGAACCCTAGCGTGCCCCCGTGCGCCCAATCCCGTGTTGCAGCCGACAAATCCCGTACTCGCCGCCCCCGTTCCGGCGGCGGCCTCACCCACGAGAACACCCGGCACACCGAGCGCTTCACGGTGATCGGCAACCATCTCACCCAGCACCCGGAGCTGTCCGGGCTCGCGATCGGACTGGGTGTGCACATCCAGTCCCTGCCCACCGGCGCCCGCGTCGACATCAAGACCCTCACCGCCCGGTTCCCCGAGGGGTCGACCCGTATCGCCGCAGCGCTGCGCGAGCTCGAAGTCCACGGCTACCTCCGCCGCACCCGCGAACGCGTCCCCGGCGGCCGGATCGTCACCCGTACGGTCTTCTGCAATCGGCCCGGCCACCGCGCCGACGCCGGGGCGGCTCCCGAGCCTGCCCGGCCGACCCGTTCCACCCCGGCGCACGTCGGGTCGGCACACACCGGACCGGAGAACCGCGCTCCAGAACATCCCGCCCCGGGGCGTCCGAGGCCCCGGGCGCCCCGCAAGCCCCTCCCCGCGGTGCCGCAGCCCGCCTGCGCCGCCCCCGGGCTCCTCCAGGCCGCCACCGACCTCCTCGCGGACCTCCGCCGCCACGACCCCTGCCTGCTGCTCTCCGCCTGCGACACGGCCCATCTCGCCCCCGGTGTCGCCGCCTGGCTGGAGCGGGACGTCAGCGCCAGTGCCGTACGGCGTGCGCTGACCAGTGATCTGCCGCCCGAAGGGCTCCGGCGCCCGGCCGCACTGCTGGCCCACCGTCTCGCCGCCCAGCTGCCGCCTCCGCCGCCGTTCCGCGAGCCCGTGCGGCCGCCGGACGTCCGGCACCCGCTCCAGACCTGCGACGGCTGCGACCGTGCCTTTCGGGCGCCCGGACCAGGCCGCTGCCGCGACTGCCGGTCCGGCCTCCGGGCGGCCGTCTGATGCGATGCGGCCCCCTGTGTCCCGTCCGGACCTGTGTCCCGTTCGGACGAGCATGACCGCCCGTCGGCCGCCGTCCGGCATCGATGTAGAACGAGTAGTACCGTGAAGGAATGAGTGAGAGCGCGGAGGTCCCGCTCAGGGAGCTCAATCAGCAGACATCGCGTGTCCTGGCCCGAGTGGCGGCAGGGGAGACGGTGACCATCACCAAGGACGGCGTCCCCATAGGAGACATCGTGCCGCGCGGTGCGCCGACGGGCCGACCCGCGTATCCGTTCCGCACCGATCCCATGGGCGACCTGGACTTCCCGGACCTGGGTGGTCCCGTGCTCGACGACGACGAGATCGAGGCGACGCTACGGGGTCTGGGCGAAGACGTCGGTGGGGGAACCGGTGCCTGACATCCAGGTCGCCATCGCCGACACGAACGCCCTGTACCGACTGTTCACGCCGAAGGATCCCCGCCACTCCGCTCACCGGGAAGCTCTGGCGCAGACGGGGCACCTCGTCGTGTCACCCATGGTGCTCACCGAACTGGACTACCTGCTGACCTCACGAGTCGGCACCAAGGCCGCCATGAACGCACTGGACTTCATCACAGGCCAGGCGGAGGCCCGCCGGTTCGAGATTCCCGACACCGCACCGCACCTGAGAACCGCCATGGCGGTGATGCGCGGGTACGTCGACGCGGACGGTGGGGCGGGAGTGGGTCTGGTGGACGTGATGAACGTCGCCCTGGCGGCGGCTTTCCGGACGGCCGACATCTTCACGACGGACAGCCACTTCCGCACGATGCGTCCGCTCACCGGCCAGCCCGCCTTCCGGCTGCTCCCCGACGACTTCTGACGCTGTCGGAGCGCTTCGAGGCCGTTGTCGGCGGGAGCCGGAAGCCGACGGGAGTACGGGGACGTCCGACAGCGAAGCCGCCTCGTAGGGTGGGCCCCATGACGGAACTGCCCGACCGGCGTCTGCTCCTGGTGCACGCGCATCCGGACGACGAGTCGATCAACAACGGCGCGACCATGGCCCGGTACGCGGCCGAGGGCGCCCAGGTGACGCTGGTGACCTGCACCCTCGGCGAGGAGGGCGAGGTCATCCCGCCCGAGCTCGCCCATCTCGCCCCCGACCGCGAGGGCGGACTCGGCCCCTACCGGACCGGTGAGCTGAGCGCCGCCATGAAGGAGCTGGGCGTCACCGACCACCGCTTCCTGGGTGGCCCGGGGCGGTTCCGCGACTCCGGGATGATGGGCGTCGAGCAGAACCACCGCCCCGGCGCCTTCTGGGCCGCGGACGTGGACGAGGCCGCCGACCACCTCGTGGAGGTGATCCGCGAGGTGCGTCCCCAGGTGCTCGTCACCTACGACCCCGACGGGGGCTACGGGCACCCCGACCACATCCAGGCCCACCGCGTGGCCATGCGCGCCGCGGAGCTGGCCGCGGACCCCGCCCACCGCCCCGACCTCGGCGGCGCGTGGCGGATCGCCAAGACCTACTGGAACCGGGTGCCGCGCCCGGTCGTCGAGGAGGCCTTCGCCCGTCTGCGCGAGGCCCTCCCCGGGCTGCCGTTCGACAGGGCTGCCGCCGTCGACGACGTACCGGGCGTGGTCGGCCAGGAGACCGTCACCACCGAGATCGACGGAACCGCGTACGCCGCCGCCAAGGCCGCGGCCATGCGGGCGCACGCCACCCAGATCACCGTGGACGGCCCCTGGTTCGTGCTCTCGAACGAGCTGGCCCAGCCGCTCTTCACCACGGAGTACTACGAACTGGTCGGCGCCCCGCGGCCCGCGGCGCGCGAGCGGGACCTCTTCGAGGGGACCGGGACGGCCGAGGGGGGCGACCTGTGACGGGCGCGGGGACGACGAGGGCCGGTACGACGAGGGCCGGCGCGGCCCGGCGAGGGGCGGATCTGTGATGAGCGCGAACGGACAGCGCGGCGGAAGCATGCTCGCCCAGCCGCTGACCCGGCCCTCGGGCGGGCGGATGGCCGCCTACCTGGGGCTCTTCCTGCTCGGCGCCGTGGTCGGCGTCGCCGGAGCGCTGGTGCAGCCGGGCTGGTTCCCCCTCGGGCTGCTGCTCGCCCTGGCGGGTGCCGCCGGACTCTTCCTGGGCGGCGCGCGGGCGATGGAATCCCGGGCCGGGGCCGTGGCCCCCGCGGCGGGCTGGATGGTCGCCGTCGTCCTGCTCACCGCCAGCCGTCCGGAAGGGGACTTCCTCTTCGGCGCGGGAGTCGTCTCGTACCTCTTCCTCCTCGGAGGCATGGCCGTGGCTGTGATGTGTGCCACTCTCGCCCAGGGGAGGCAACCGGGCCCTTCCGGTGCCCGACTTGCCAAGTGACGTACCGCTTCGCCTTATCGGTCCCGTGCGGGTCCCGTGTGAGATTCCTCCAAGGGCGAGGTTTGCGGGCCGGACACGGCCAGTATGGTGGTGCGCGCCGCCGAGCTGCCCGAGATGAGGTCGAGTAAACGGGCGGCGGAGCCAACCGGGAGAACCTGCCTTGAGTCGTGAAACTGACAGTTCGTCCTCCGGGCCCAACGGGCGCGGTGGAGCCGCGTACCCGTCGGGGACGCCGCCGTACGGCACCCCCGCGGTCTCCGAGCACGGCGCCGACGCGGGCCGTTCGGCCGCCGGCAAGCCGACGGAGGAGCGCAAGACCGAGACAACCCTGACGACACGGATCCGGATCAACATCCCCGGATCGCGGCCCATCCCGCCCGTGGTCGTCCGCACACCCGTCGCCGACGCCGACGCGTCGTCCGAGGACGGCGACGGCACGCAGGCACCGCAGGGCGCGAGCTCGCCCGCGGACGCGTCGAGCTCCAGCACGACGGCCAACAACCCGGTCCCGCCCGCGCCCGCGGAGCAGTCCGCGCCGGCCGAGACGAGCAACTGGTTCGCGCCCCGCAAGGCCGCCGCGCCCCCCAAGGGCGGGCCGGCCGGCGGCGCGGGCGCGCCGGGCGCTTCGGCTCCCGCCGGCCCCGCGCCCTCCGCTCCCGCGGCGGGCACGCCCGGCACGGGACGGCCGGCGCCGTCCGTCGGCGCCGGCCCGCTGGGCATCACCGGTGGTGTCCGGCCCGGCGGCACGAAGGGTGCCGCGCTCCCCGGTGCCACCGGCGCCGGACCCGTGGCCCCCGGCCACGGCGGCGGCACGGGCTCCTTCGACGTCTCCGGCGCGCTGCGCGACACCGGCTCCTTCCCGGCCATCGGTTCCTCCGGCGGATCCGCGCGGTCCGGCGGTCCGGCGGGATCCGGCGGGCCCGAGCAGTCCGGCGAACCGCGCCGCGACGACCTCCCGTACTTCTCCGAGAACGGCCGGGGCGGCCCGGCCGGCCCGACCGGCGGTCCCGCCACCGGTGACGGCCCGCTGCGGCCTCCGGCCGGTGCGGGCGCGGCCCCCGGCAGCCTGGCCGCGCAAGGCGGCCCGGCCCGCGGCAACCGGAACAAGGGCGCGGGACGCCCCGGCACCGCAAACGGTCCGCGCGGCGGCCTGAGCGGCGGTCTCAGCGACGACACCGCGATCCTCACCCCGCAGAAGCCGGCACCCGACCCGGGACCCGGTGCCTACGGCGCCCCCGCGGAGAACGTCTCCGGGCACACGCTGACGAGCGGCATGCCCGTCGTCTCGCCCAGCCAGAACTTCGCGTACGACGGCGACTTCGACGACAGCCTCGGGTCGCACACCGCGCCCAAGTTCCCCGAGCCGGTCCGGCAGCAGCAGCAGCCGTCCGCCCCGCCGAAGCCGGCGAAGAAGAAGGGCCGCAACAAGCCGGCGCTCCTCGCCGCCCTCGTCGTGGTCCTCGCCGTCGGCGCCTACGGTGCCGGTCTGCTCATGAACCACTCGGACGTGCCCAAGGGCACCACGGTGCTCGGCGTCGACATCGGCGGCGGCACCCGTGACGACGCCGTCAAGAAGCTCGACGCCGCCTTCGGCAGCCGGACGAACAAGCCGCTCACGCTGTCCGTCGACGGTGACACGGTCAAGCTCAGGCCCGACCAGGCCGGACTCCAGATGGACAGCCAGGCCACCGTCCGCGCCGCCGCCGGCAGCGACTACAACCCGATCTCGGTGATCGGCTCGCTGTTCGGCCACGGGCGCGCGATCGAGCCCGTGATGCCGGTCGACAAGGAGAAGCTGCAGGCCGCCCTGGAGCGCGCCGCGAGCGGCGCGGGTTCGGCGGTCGACGGCACGATCAAGTTCCAGCCGGGCAAGGCCGTCGCGGTCTACGGCAAGGCGGGCAGCGGCATCGACGTCGCGCCTTCGCTGCAGGCCGTCCAGGACGCGTACCGCGCCCAGGTGGAGACCAATGCGGCGACCCCGGTGAAGGTCGCCACCACGACCCGCCAGCCCACGGTCAGCAAGGCCGAGGTGGACCGGAAGATGTCGGCGTTCGCGTCGGTCGCCATGTCGGCGAACATCACCGTCCAGACGGACGCGGCCCACTCCGTCTCCTTCAGCCCGCAGAAGTCCATCTGGAAGTTCCTGAGCGTCCAGCCGGTCCAGGGCAAGCTCGTCGAGCACTACGACCTCAACGCGCTCGAGGCGCTGTACGGCCACGCCTTCGACGGAGTGACGATCACCCGGGGCGACGGCAGCCAGAAGGCCGTGACCCCGCAGGACGTGGCCTCCGCCGTCGGCAGGGCGCTCGTCGGGAAGACGGCCGCCGAGCGGATCGTGACCATCTCCACCAACCCCAGCTAGCGGGCGCACCGCCCACACGGAGGGCACCCGGCCGGATCTTCACCGGCCGGGTGCCCTCTTGTCGTGCCGGGCGCCCCGCCACGGGCCCGTCGGCATGACATCTGTCATGCACGGCCCAGGACACACCACACTGCCGCGCGCGCACCCCCCTCCACCACGATGGACGGCATGACAACGACTGCGGCGACCACCACCACACCGGTGGTCCGGTTCGAATCGGTGACCAAGAGCTACGGGAGCGTCCGGGCCGTGGACGGGCTGACGCTCGAACTCCACCCGGGGGAAACCGTCGCCCTGCTGGGCCCCAACGGCGCGGGCAAGTCGACCACGCTGGACCTGCTGCTCGGCCTCAAGAACGCCGACGGCGGGACCGTCCAGGTCTTCGGCACCGGCCCCCGCGAGGCGATCGTCGCCGGCCGGGTGGGCGCCATGCTCCAGAGCGGCGGACTGATGGACGAGGTCACCGTAGGCGAACTGGTCCAGCTCGCCTGCGACCTGCACCCGAAGCCCTACCGCGCCACCGAGGTCCTCGCCCGCGCCGGGATCGCCCAGATCGCCGACCGCAAGGTCAACAAGCTCTCCGGCGGCCAGGCGCAGCGCGTCCGCTTCGCCCTCGCCACGGCCGGCGACAGCGACCTGATCGTCCTCGACGAGCCCACCACCGGCATGGACGTCACCGCCCGGCAGGCCTTCTGGGCCACCATGCGCGAGCAGGCCGACCAGGGCCGTACGGTCCTGTTCGCCACGCACTACCTGGAGGAGGCCGACGCCATAGCGGACCGCGTGCTCGTCCTGCACCGGGGACGGCTGCTGGCCGACGGCACCGCCGCCGAGATCAAGGCCAAGGCCGGGGCGCGCCGCGTCTCCTTCGACCTGGAGGGCACGATCGACGAGGCCGCCCTGCGCGCGCTGCCCTTCCTCACCTCGCTCACGGTGTCCAAGAGCGGCTCCGCCGCGGGCTCCGGGCAGACCGTCCGCATCCAGTCCTCCGACGCGGACGCGACCGTCCACGCGCTGTACGGGACCGGCGTCTACCCCCGCAACCTCGAAGTCGCCGGGCTCGGTCTGGAGCAGGCCTTCGTCGCCATCACCGAGGCCGAAGAGGCCACCCGCACCGCCGCCGAGGAGGCCGCGTCCAAGTGAACAGTCTCATCAAGCTGGAGATCACCCGCGCCCTGCGCAACCGGAAGTTCCTGTTCTTCTCGGTGATCTACCCCTCGGCCCTGTTCCTGATGATCGCGGGCAGCGCCGACGACCACACCAAGGTGGACGGCACCGGCCTGACCCTGCCGACCTTCTTCATGGTCTCCATGGCCTCCTTCGGCGCCCTGACCGCCGTCCTCATGGGCAACAGCGAGCGCATCGCCAAGGAACGGGAGAGCGGCTGGGTCAGACAGCTGAGGCTCACCCCGCTGCCCGGCCGCGGCTACGTGTTCGCCAAGACCGCCAGCGCCGCCGTGATCAGCCTGCCCTCGATCGTGATCGTCTTCGTGGTCGCCGCGGCGGTGAAGAACGTCCGCCTGGACGTCTGGCAGTGGTTCGCGCTCACCGGCGTGATCTGGGCCGGCAGCCTGGTCTTCGCCGCGCTCGGCGTCGCCATCGGCTATCTCGCCAGCGGGGACGCGGTCCGGCCGATCACGATGATCGTCTACTTCGGCCTGTCGATGCTCGGCGGCCTGTGGATGCCGACGACGACCTTCCCCGACTGGCTGCAGGACATAGCCAAGTGGCTCCCCACGCACGCGTACGCTGCCCTGGGGCAGGCCATCGAACTGGGGAACGCCCCGCACGCGAAGGACGTCGCCATCCTCGCCGTGTCCTTCGCCCTCTTCGCGGGCGGCGCGGCCTGGCTGTACCGGAAGGACACGCTGAAGGCGTGAACGCCATGACGGAAGACCCGGTGCCCGACGGGGCCCGCACCGACGGTTTCGTGCGGATGGGGGAGTCCCCGCGCAACCTCCGCGAGGTCCTGCGCAAGTCGGTGTGGATCGTCATCTGGCTGGTGTTCCTCAGCTCGCCGATCCACGACCTCGTCTCGGGCCACCACACGCCCGCGGCCACCGTGGCCGGCTGGGCGGGCCTCGCGGCCTTCGTCACGGTCTATCTGACGCTGGTCTTCCGACACCTGGGCAAGGCGTTCACGGGCTCCCTGGCCGTCACCCTCATGGTGATCGCCCTCGGCGTGTTGGCCGTCGTCCTGTGCCTGACGCTCGGCGCGTCCTGGCTCGGTCTGTTCGTGTACGTCTCGGTCGCCTGCGGGACGACGCTGCCGATGCGTGCCTCCTACTGGACGATTCCGCTGACCGCCGTGGTGATGCTGCTCGTCGGCCTGCACGGCGGCGAGGAGGAGGCGGGCAACCTCGTCCTGCTCGTCGTGCTGATCGGCTTCGCCATGACCGGCGTACGGCAGCTCGTGCGCACGACGATCGAGCTGCGCAAGGCGAGGGCCACCGTCGCCCAGCTCGCCGCGAACGAGGAACGCCTGCGGCTCGCCCGGGACCTGCACGACCTGCTCGGCCACTCGCTCTCACTGATCACGCTGAAGAGCGAACTGGCCGGGCGGATGCTGCCCGACCACCCCGACAAGGCGGCCCAGCAGGTCGCCGACATCGAACAGGTCAGCCGCCAGGCCCTGGTGGACGTGCGCGCGGCGGTCACCGGCTACCGCAGGCTGCGGCTGGCGGAGGAACTGGCGGGCGCCCAGGTCGCGTTGACCGCCGCCGAGGTGACCGCCGACCTTCCGGCCGAGCCCGGCCTCGACGGTGTTCCCGAGGAGACCGAGTCCGCGCTGGCCTGGGCGCTGCGCGAGGCGGTCACCAACGTCGTACGGCACAGCGGCGCCCGGCGCTGCACCGTCGAACTCGTCCGGCGCCAGACCCTGGACGGTCCCGTGCTCGAACTCGCGGTGGAGGACGACGGTTCGGGCGGCTCGGGCGCACCCGGCAACGGACTGACCGGACTGGCCGAACGCCTGGAGAAGGCGGGCGGATCGATGGAGGCGGGCCGCGTCCGGCACGGATTCCGGCTGGTGGCACGGGCGCCCCTGGAAGGGGGCCGGACTTCCGCGGGAGCGGTGGCGACCCCGTAGGATCCGGTGCATGAGCCGCACGATCAAGGTCCTGCTCGCCGAGGACCAGTCGATGGTCCGCGAGGCGCTGGCCGCCCTGCTGGGACTGGAGCCGGACATCGAGGTGGTCGCCCAAGTGGCCCGCGGCGACGAGGTGCTGGCCGCGGCCCGCACCCATGACGTGGACGTGGCGCTCCTGGACATCGAGATGCCGGGCATGACGGGGATAGAGGCGGCGGCCGAGGTCCACGAGGAACTCCCGGGCGTCAAACTGCTCATCCTCACCACGTTCGGGCGCCCCGGATACCTGCGCAGCGCCATGGAGTCCGGCGCCGACGCGTTCCTGGTCAAGGACGCCCCGGCCGCCCAACTCGCCGCGGCCGTGCGCAAGGTGCTGGCCGGCGAGCGCGTCATCGACCCCACCCTGGCGGCGGCCGCGCTGGCCGAGGGCGCCAACCCGCTGACCGACCGCGAACGCGAGATCCTGCGGGCCGCCGCCGACGGCTCCACCAACGCCGAACTGGCCAAGGCCCTCCACCTCTCCCAGGGCACGGTCCGCAACTACCTCTCGACCGCGATCCAGAAGCTCGCGGTGCGCAACCGGGCGGAGGCGGTCCGGATCGCCCGGGAGAAGGGCTGGCTGTGAGCGCAGCGGCCGGCCGGTGCCTCAGTTGAGCATCGCCCGTGCCGCGTGGGCCTGTCGGCGCACCCGGGACGCGGCCGGTTCGTCGACCACCGCCACCACGTCCGCATAGGCGTCGAGTTCGGCCGCACCGGTCAGGAAGTCGCCTCGCTGGACCAGGAGTTGAGCCCGGTCGTACCGCAGCCGCGCCGGGTGCGAGGGCAGCAGCAGGGAGAGTTCCACCGACCACAGGGCCACGTCGGAGCGTTCGGGGCGGGCGGCGGCCCAGGCGCGGATGTTGTTCAGGACGCGCAGGACGATGTCGAGCGGGTCGGCGGGGGTGAGCATCGACGGGTCGAGCGGGGCACCGGTGGCGCCCGCGACGAGGAGATCGGCGTCGGAGCCGGTCAGCACGCGCCCGCCGTCGAAGGGGTCGGCGAGCACCTGCCGCTCGGGCGGCCCGAAGCCCACCACGAAGTGACCGGGCAGCGCGACCCCGTGGACCGGCGCACCGGCCCGCCGTGCGACCTCCATCCACACCACCGAGAGCAGGATGGGCAGCCCGCGCCGCCGGCGCAGCACCGTGTGCAGCAGGGAGGACTCCAGCCGCTGGTAGTCGCCCGGTGAGCCCCGGTACCCGCAGCGCGCGCCGAGGAGCTCGGCGAGGGCGGTCGCCCAGGGCAGCGGGCCGCCCGGACGGAAGGGCAGCCGGCCCGCCAGCTCGTCCAGCTCGATCTGCACCGCGTCCGTCCCGGCGTCGTCCAGCGTCCCGTCCGCCGCCGCGCCCACCAGCAGGCACAGCTCCGCCAGGTCGGGCCGCTCGGCCCGCGCCTCGTCGGCGAACCGCCGTCGTACCTCGTCGGCCCGCTCGGGTCCCGGTGGCTGGAGGGAACGCATAGCTGGCTCGTGCCCCGTCACGTCGATCGATACGGCTCGGTGCCGGGACCGGTGTCGCCGGACGCGCCGCCGTCCGTCGCCGGAGAGGCGTCGGTACCGGTGCCCGCCGCGCCCGTGTCCGGCCCGGTGCCCGTGACGGGGGCGGACGGCCACCGGTAGTGGTGGTACGCGTGGTGCGGGGCGAAGCCCATCCGGGCGTACAGCTCCCGTGCCCCGGCGTTGTCCGCCTCCACCTGGAGCCAGGCCGCCGAGGCGCCCTCCTCCAGGGCCCGGCCGGCCAGGGCGGCCATGACGGCGGTGGCGAGGCCCTGGCGGCGTCGGCCGGGGGCGACCTCCACGGCGGCGAAACCGGCCCAGCGGCCGTCCACCACGCAGCGCCCGATCGCCGCCGGAGGCTCGCCCTCGTCACCGGGCACCGTCGCGAACCACACCGAGGGGCCGCCGCCCAGCACCTTCAGGGCCGTCTCGCCGACGCCCTTGCGCTGATAGCGGCCGAGCCACGCCTCGTCGGCCGTGCGGGAGAGCGTCACCCCGGGCGCCTCCCGGTCCGCGACCGGCGCGAGCGCCCCGGTCCACAGCTCCGCGGTCACCTCGCGCGTCCAGCCGCGGTCCTCCAGCTCCGCACAGAGCAGCTCCTGCGTGCCCTCGGCGCCGGTGGCGGTCTGGACGAAGGCGGGCAGGTCGCGTGCCGCGTACCAGTCCCGTACGTACGTCAGCGCCCGGTCGAGGGGCACGCCCGGGTCACCCAGCGGCAGCACCGAGTTGGCGCGCCGGGTGAACCCGCCCGCCGCCCGCAGTTCCCAGTCGCCGAGCCGCTCGCTCTCCACCGGTGGCCAGGCCCGCGCGGCGACGCGCGCCAGCTCCTCGTAGGAGGCCGCGGGACCGCGCCGCCGCGCCGGGGCGGGCGGTACGACCTTGGCCGCGACCAGGGAGGACTCGGCGATCCGGACCCGTTCCCCGGTCCGTCGTGTGATCAGCAGCACACCGTCGTCCCATGATGTGAGAACTCCGACCGTATCGGTGAACTTCTCCACCGTGTCTCCATTGTCGGCCAGGCGTCGCACCGAGACGCGTTTGCCCACGTCAGCGGCGGTGACGCGGACCTCCAGGCGGCCGGCGGCAGAGAATTCCACAGGTCAGTTCACCCCTCCTGTTCGGATCATGCCCAAGAACGGAGATACTAGGTGCGGGCATCGACGACGCCGCGCTCCCGCGCGCCAGGCGGCGGAGCCTACGACAGGCCCGCCAGCGCCCTATCGAGGAGGAACGACAGCGTGACCTACGTCATCGCGCAGCCTTGTGTCGACGTCAAGGACAAGGCGTGCATCGAGGAGTGCCCGGTCGACTGCATCTACGAGGGCTCCCGGTCCTTGTACATCCACCCGGACGAATGCGTCGACTGCGGAGCCTGTGAGCCGGTGTGCCCGGTCGAGGCGATCTTCTACGAGGACGACACTCCGGAAGAGTGGAAGGACTACTACAAGGCGAACGTCGAGTTCTTCGACGAGCTCGGCTCGCCCGGCGGCGCCAGCAAGCTCGGCCTGATCGAGCGCGACCACCCCTTCGTCGCCGCGCTGCCGCCGCAGAACCAGTAAAGCGGCCCGCACAAGCGCCGCCTCGGTCCCGTACGGCCTGATCGTTCCGGTCGCCGTACGGGACCGAGGCGTTTGCCGTGCCGGACCGCGCAGCATCCGTGCAGGGGCCCGTACCCGCGTGTACGGGCCGTAGGTACGAGAAAGTGAGCCCGATCCCGTGTCCGCAGTCTCCGACCGGCTTCCCGTCTTCCCCTGGGACAAGCTGGAGCCCTACAAGGCGACCGCCGCAGCTCACCCGGGCGGCATCGTCGACCTGTCCGTCGGCACCCCGGTCGACCCGGTGCCCGAGCTGATCCAGAAGGCCCTGGTGGCGGCCGCGGACTCGCCCGGCTATCCCACGGTGTGGGGCACGCCCGAGCTGCGGGACGCGCTCACGGGCTGGGTGGAGCGGCGGCTCGGGGCGCGTGACGTCACCCACCGGCACGTCCTGCCGATCGTCGGCTCCAAGGAACTGGTCGCCTGGCTGCCGACCCAGCTCGGCCTCGGCCCCGGCGACAAGGTCGCCTACCCGCGCCTCGCCTACCCCACGTACGAGGTCGGCGCGCGGCTCGCGCGGGCGGAGCCCGTGGTCTACGACGACCCGACGGAGCTGGACCCGACGGGCCTGAAGCTGCTGTGGCTGAACTCCCCGTCGAACCCGACCGGCAAGGTGCTGTCCGCCGCGGAGCTCACCCGGATCGTCGCCTGGGCCCGCGAGCACGGCGTCCTCGTCTTCTCCGACGAGTGCTACATCGAGCTGGGCTGGGAGGCCGACCCGGTCTCGGTGCTGCACCCCGACGTGTGCGGCGGCTCCTACGAGGGGATCGTCTCGGTCCACTCGCTGTCCAAGCGCTCGAACCTGGCCGGCTACCGCGCGGCCTTCCTCGCGGGCGACCCCGCCGTCCTCGGCGAGCTCCTCGCGATCCGCAAGCACGGCGGCATGATGACCTCCGCGCCGACCCAGGCCGCCGTGGTGGCCGCGCTCGCGGACGACACCCACGTCCGCGAACAGCGCGAGCGTTACGCGGCCCGCCGCACCGCCCTGCGCGACGCCCTCCTGGGCCACGGCTTCCGCATCGAGCACAGCGAGGCGAGCCTCTACCTCTGGGCGACCCGGGACGAGTCCTGCTGGTCCACGGTGGCCCACCTGGCCGAGCTGGGCATCCTGGTGGCCCCCGGCGACTTCTACGGCGAGGCGGGCGAGAAGTTCGTCCGCGTGGCGCTCACCGCCTCGGACGAGCGCGTGGCGGCGGCGGTGGAGCGCCTGCGGTAGTCCGGCCGCCCGGCAGCGGAACGGGGGTCCGGGGAGGCGAACTCCCCGGACCCCCGTCGCCGTACGGTGCGAGCCGCACGGCGGCCCCGGCCCGGAAGCGGGCCTCAGCCCACCTGCAGGCCCTGCGTCGGCAGCTGTCCCGTCGGCAGGTCGCCCCTGGCCACGGAGTCCGTCGGCAGGCCACCGCCGGACGCGGCCTTCGCGGCGCCGCCGACGAGGCCTCCGGCCTGTCCCGCCGTGCCTCCGGCCACCTTGCGCGCGGCGGGCGCCGCCTTCTTCGTGGCCTTGGTGCCGGCCTTGCCCACGCCCGGCAGCGCCTTCTCGACCGTGTCGCCGCCGGCCTTGCCGGCGATCCCGGTGACGTGCTGCGCCGTGCCGCCGACGTTCGCCCCGTCCAGGGCGGTCACGCCGCCGAGTCCGGGAGCGGCGGGCAGGTCGGCCGCGCAGGCGGAGCCGGCCGCGCCGACCACGGGCGCCGCTCCGGCCGCGACGAGCAGCACGACACGGGCGATCCGGCGGGTCAGGGGGAGGGACATGATGCTCCTTGGACGGAGGGAACGGGGAAGTGTTCTGCCGTGCCCGGCGGCCGGCCGTGCGACCGGCCGGCCGTGTCACCGGAAAGCCGACCGCGGTGCGGTCGTTCCGGGCTCGGACGCAGTGACTACCGCTCGAAGTCCGTGAAGGTTGCGGTGACCCGTCCTAAAGAGTTGGTAATGCGTCGCATTATCGTTTGTGGATAAAAACGGGCAAAGGATGCCCGGCGGGGGTGACCGCGAAATGCCCGTGGCCCTTTGTTCCCAAGGGATTTCGCGGACGGGGGAGTGAGTGCCCGAAAACGCGCGCACATCGCAGGCCCGTCCGGGGCCGATCCTCCCCAGGGGTGAGGCCCCGTACTACTGCCCGGTGACGATCCGGACCTCGGCCGCGGCCTCCTCCGCCCCCGGACCGTTCTTGTCGTCGGCCGTGCGCCACGAGCCCTCCGAGCTCCCCGCGGTCCACTCGCGCCCCGCGTACGACACCCGGTCGATGTGCAGGGTCGAGGAATTGGCCACGGCCCAGTGCGCCAGCTCCCAGCCGCGGCGGAGCGCCCCGGCCCCGGTGGCGGACTCCTCGGACACGGGGACCGTCACGGTCCGGTCGGCGGTCCCCGCGGAGGCGGGGGGAGCCGACGGGGCCGGGGCGGCCGACGAGGCGGAGGGGACCGGGGAGTCCGAGGCGGCCGGTGCCGGCGACACGGAGGAACCCTCGGCGGCCACGGTGGCGCCCGCCTCCTGGAACACATCGCGCCCGAAGTCCCGCGCGAGCGCGGCCCGCACCGGCGCCGGGCCGCCCGCCGGGGTCGCGGCCGGGCGCCCCTGGCAGGTCAGCGTGGCCGCCGCGCGGCCGGTCAGGGCGGCGGCGAGCAGCGTGGCGTCCGGCTCGTGCTTCGCGTAGGCCTGCGGGAAACCGCTGTGCTGCACCCGCTGCGCGGCGACGGTGAGCGGCAGCCGCGAGTAGCCGGGCACCTTGGCCAGGTGCTCGTAGAAGATGCCCGCCGAGTACGTCGGGTCCATGATCTGCTTCTCGGTGCCCCAGCCCTGCGAGGGACGCTGCTGGAACAGGCCGAGGGAGTCCCGGTCGCCGTGCCGGATGTTGCGCAGGCCCGACTCCTGGAGCGCCGTCGCCAGCGCGATGGCCACCGCCCGCTCGGGCATGCCGCGCGAGGTGCCGATCGCCGAGATCGTCGCCGCGTTCACCGCCTGTTCGGGAGTGAACTCGTACGACGCGCCGTCGCCGTTGCCGGAGACGACCTTGCACCGGGGCGCGCCCACGCCGCCCGTGAGGTACTGCACGCCGAGATAACCCGCGACCGCGAGCAGGACCATGAGGGCCCCGCCGAAGCGCAGGAGGCGACCGCGGCGCCGGACTGGAGTGGGGGACGGCTCAGACACGCGTACAAGGTACTGGAGAGCGCCGTGGATGAACCCTGGGGCTGTGGACAACGTGAGCGAGGCCGGGGGATACGACCGCATCCGGCTGTTTTCGGTGCCCCCGGCCGGGCGCGCTAGGGTCGACGCCATGGCCGACACCCCGCTTGACCTCACCCTGGACGCCGCCGAGCTCACCGCGCGGCTGGTCGACTTCCGCTCCGAGAGCGGGGACGAGAAGCCGCTCGCGGACGAGATCGAGGCCGCCCTGCGCGCCCTGCCGCACCTGACGGTCGACCGGTACGGCAACAACGTCGTGGCCCGTACGGACCTGGGCCGCGCCGAGCGGGTCGTCCTGGCCGGTCACATCGACACCGTGCCGATCGCCGGCAACGTGCCCTCCCGCCTCGACGAGGACGGGGTGCTGTGGGGCTGCGGCACCTGCGACATGAAGTCGGGCGTCGCCGTCCAGCTCCGTATCGCGGCCACCGTCCCCGAACCCAACCGGGACCTCACCTTCGTCTTCTACGACAACGAAGAGGTCGCCGCCCATCTGAACGGTCTGAAGCATGTGGCCGAGGCCCACCCAGAGTGGCTGCGGGGTGACTTCGCGGTCCTCCTGGAGCCCTCCGACGGACAGGTCGAGGGCGGCTGCCAGGGCACGCTGCGGGTGCTGCTGAGGACCAAGGGGGAGCGGGCCCACTCCGCCCGCAGCTGGATGGGCTCGAACGCCATCCACGCGGCCGCCCCGATCCTCGCCGCGCTGGCCGCCTACGAGCCCCGCTACCCGGTGATCGACGGCCTGGAGTACCGCGAGGGCCTGAACGCGGTGAACATCTCGGGCGGCGTCGCCGGCAACGTCATCCCCGACGAGTGCGTCGTCACCGTCAACTTCCGCTACGCGCCCGACCGCACCGAGGAGGAGGCGATCGCGCACGTCCGCGAGGTCTTCGCCGACTGCGGGGTCGAGGAGTTCGTCGTCGACGACCACAGCGGTGCCGCCCTCCCCGGCCTGTCCCACCCGGCCGCCGCCGCGTTCATCGAGGCGGTGGGGGGCACTCCGCAGCCCAAGTACGGCTGGACGGACGTCTCCCGTTTCAGCGCGCTCGGCATCCCCGCGGTCAACTACGGCCCCGGCAACCCGCACCTGGCGCACAAGCGGGACGAGCGGGTGGAAACGGCCAAGATCCTCGCGGGCGAGGAGCGGCTGCGCGACTGGCTCACCGGCTGAGGCGCGGCACGTACCCGTCGGCTGCTCACGGCGGACATGCCCACGTCCCCCCGTCGTAACCAGCGGAGATCTACGCTGGGACGGAACGACCTTCCCCCGCACCGGTTTCGGCCGGAGCGGGGGAGATCCGTACGCGGAGGGAGTGGACATGGCTACTGGCGACCCGAGGGGCAAGAAGCGGCCACCGGACGAGCAGCGGCTGGGCCCGGTGCTGCGCAGGCGGGACCAGGTCCAGGCGAGCACCACGGACCAGCGGCTGCTGGACGCGGGCGGCCCCTCGGACTGGGTGCACACCGATCCCTGGCGTGTTCTGCGCATCCAGTCGGAGTTCATCGAAGGCTTCGGGACGCTGGCCGAACTCCCGGCCGCGATCAGCGTGTTCGGCTCGGCGCGGACGCCGGTCGACTCGCCCGAGTACGAGGCGGGCGTCGCCCTCGGCCGGGGCCTGGTCGACGCCGGGTTCGCGGTGATCACCGGTGGTGGACCGGGTGCCATGGAGGCGGCCAACAAGGGCGCCCTGGAGGCGAAGGGCATCTCCGTCGGCCTCGGCATCGAGCTCCCCTTCGAGCAGGGACTGAACCCGTACGTCGACATCGGCCTGAACTTCCGCTACTTCTTCGTCCGGAAGATGATGTTCGTCAAGTACGCCCAGGGGTTCGTGGTCCTGCCCGGCGGGCTCGGCACCCTCGACGAACTCTTCGAGGCGCTCACGCTGGTGCAGACCCAGAAGGTCACCCGCTTCCCCATCGTGCTGTTCGGCTCGGAGTACTGGGGCGGTCTCGTGGACTGGCTCAAGAACACCCTCGTCGCCCAGGGCAAGGCGGCCGAGAAGGACCTGCTGCTGTTCCACGTGACCGACGACGTGGACGAGGCGGTGGCCCTGGTGTCGAAGGAGGCCGGCCGCTAGGACGTCACGAGGGGCACGGGCAGGACGTCACGAGGGGTACGGGAGGAACCGGGTTCCTCCCGTACCCCTCGTGCGTTCCGTTCGCTACGCCAGCCCGCGCCGGGCCACCGCCGGCGGCCGGTGCCCGGCGATCGAGGCCACCATGTCCAGCACCTGACGGGTCTCCGCGACCTCGTGGACGCGGTACACCTGCGCCCCCAGCCACGCCGACACGGCGGTCGTCGCCAGCGTTCCGAGGACCCGCTCCTTGACCGGCTTGTCGAGCGTCTCGCCCACGAAGTCCTTGTTGGAGAGGGAGACGAGGACCGGCCACCCGGTGGAGACCATCTCCCCGAGCCGCCGTGTCGCCTCCAGACTGTGCCGGGTGTTCTTCCCGAAGTCGTGACCGGGATCGATGAGCACCGACTCGCGGGGCACCCCGAGGGCGACCGCGCGCTCCGCGAGCCCGAGCGTGACCCGCAGGATGTCGGCCATCACGTCGTCGTAGGCGACGCGGTGCGGACGCGTCCGCGGCTCGGACTCCCCGGCGTGCGTGCACACGAGCCCCACCCGGTACCGGGCGGCCACCTCGGCCAGCCGCGGATCGACCCCGCCCCAGGCGTCGTTGAGCAGGTCGGCACCGGCCTCGCAGACCGCCTCGCCGACCTCGTGCCGCCAGGTGTCGACGCTGATCACGACGTCGGGGAAGCGGCGGCGCACCTCGGCGACGAAGCCGACCGTCCGGCGCGCCTCCTCCTCGGCGGTGACCTCCTCGCCCGGCCCGGCCTTGACCCCGCCGATGTCGATGATGGCGGCGCCCTCGGCGACCGCCTGCTCCACGCGCGCGAGGGCGGGCTCGTCGCGGAAGGTGGCCCCCTGGTCGTAGAAGGAGTCCGGGGTCCGGTTCACGATCGCCATGATCACCGGCTCGTGCGCGTCGAATTCACGCCTGCCCAGCCTGAGCATCCCCTGTGACCTCTCCCAGTAAGTCGCACCGATAAGCCGCCTGCGACCTTAACTGTCAGACTCGCATGGCACGATCGGAGCCTGACACTTCCAGCGTCAGACTGCTTTCGTCAGCACCAGTACTTCCGCGCCGACGCGAACCGCGCCGGCACCAGAGCGTGGGGACCTCAGCGATGTTCATGTTCTTGTTCCTGGTCGTCGCCCTCGCCGTCGTGGTCGCCGCGGTGACCCTGTCCGTGGTGGGCGGCGGCGAGAAGGCGCCCCTTGCCGACGCCGAGCCCGAGCGGCTGAGCGATCCGCTGCCGTACGGCCGCCCGGTGCACAAGGGCGACGTGGACGCCCTGCGTTTCGCCGTCACCGTGCGCGGTTACCGCATGGAGGACGTCGACGACGCGCTCGGCCGGCTGGGCGCCGAGATCGGCGAGCGGGACGCCCGCATCGCCGACCTGGAGGCCGCGCTCGCGGGCGCCCGCGCGGCGAACGCCGCCACCTCGCTGCACAAGCACCCCGAGGACGAGCGGTGAGCGGGGCGCTGGCCGGATCCGACGGAGTGCTGCGCTGCCCCTGGGCGCTGTCCACCGAGGACTACGTGGCGTACCACGACGAGGAGTGGGGCCGGGCGGTCCACGGCGACGACGCCCTCTACGAGCGGCTGTGCCTGGAGGCCTTCCAGTCGGGGCTGTCCTGGATCACCATCCTGCGCCGCCGCCCCGGCTTCCGCGCGGCCTTCGCGGACTTCGAGATCGCCAAGGTCGCCCTGTTCACCGAGGCCGACGAGGAGCGTCTGCTCGCCGACCCGGGGATCATCCGCAACGGCGCCAAGATCCGGGCGACCGTCGCCAACGCGCGCGTGCTGGCCGGATGGGCCCCGGGCGAGCTGGACGAGCTCATCTGGTCCTTCGCCCCCGACCACACCTCCCGGCCGGTCCCGGAGAAGCTCTCCGACGTACCGGCCGTCACCGACGGGTCGACCGCGCTGTCCAAGGCGCTCAAGAAGCGCGGCATCCGCTTCGTGGGCCCGACGACGGCGTACGCGCTGATGCAGGCGTGCGGTCTGGTGAACGACCACCTGGCGGACTGCGCGGCGCGCCACACCGGGTGACGCGGGACGCGAGGAGAGGTTCGGGGCGTGTCCGCCACGGACCTGGCGCGGCCCGCGGCGGACACGCCGGGCGGGTCAGCGCCCCAGGTACTCGGGCTTCTGCTTGTTCACGAACGCCTGGACCGCGATGGTGTGGTCCTCGGAGGCCCCGGCCCGCCCCTGGAGCTCGTCCTCCTTCTCCAGGGTCTCCTCCAGCGAGTGGGTGAGCCCGAAGGCGACGGACTCCTTCAGGGCGGCGTACGCCAGCGTCGGCCCGGAGGCCAGCGCCCGCGCCACCTTCTCCGCCTCGGCCCGCAGCTCGGCGGCCGGAACCAGCCGGTTCGCGATGCCCAGCTCGTACGCCTCCTGGGCGCTGATGCTGCGCGGGAAGAGCAGCAGGTCGGTGGCACGGCTCGGGCCGATCACCCGGGGCAGCGTCCAGGAGATCCCGGAGTCGGCGGTCAGCGCGACACCGGCGAAGGACGTGTTGAAGGCGGCCGTGTCGGCGACGACGCGGTAGTCGGCCGCGAGCGCGAAACCGAACCCGGCCCCGGCCGCGACGCCGTTGACCGCGGCGACCACGGGCTTCGCGGCGCCGGTCAGCGCCCGCACGATGGGGTTGTAGTGCTCGCGCACGGTCCTCATCGTCCCGCCCGACCCCGACTCGCGGTCGGCGGCCAGCAGCCCGATGTGCTCCTTGAGGTCCTGGCCCACGCAGAACGCCCGGTCCCCGGCGGCGGTCAGCAGGATCGCCCGTACGGCGTCGTCGGCGGCGGCAGCCTGCGCCGCGTCCCGGAGAGCGACCTTGGTCTCGATGTTCATCGCGTTCATCGCCTCGGGGCGGTTCAGCGTGATCGTCGCGAGTCCGTCGCTCACCTCGTAGAGCACGGTGTCGGCCATGGTGGGTCCCTTCCGGGGTCGCGGCTCGTCGTACCGGCCGGTACGTCCTGTGTCCGATGACAGCATGGCGGAGATCGCCGGCGTCGGCGCGGGGCATACATGTGACCTGCATCAAAGAATTCCGCGTCGCGGAACTCCGTGCGGCGGAGCAGTATCGCAGCCACATCGCCGAATTGGGTGGTTTTGCTCAAGCGCGTTGCGCAAGCGATGCCGACTGATGTTGGTCATCGGGTCCTGAGATGCGGGATAATGGCCTGGAAGCAATGTGTTCGATGCCGGTGACGCGTGTCCTATGAGGGGATGTGCGTGCCCTCCGAGGGGGCCGTCGGCGACGATGAGCTGGTTTCAGGAAGGGGAACGAGCATGGCGGCCATGAAGCCGCGGACGGGCGATGGCCCGCTCGAGGTGACCAAGGAGGGGCGGGGCATCGTCATGCGCGTTCCGCTCGAAGGCGGCGGTCGGCTCGTCGTCGAGCTGACCCCTGACGAGGCCGACGCGCTCGGCGACGCCCTCAAGAAGGTCGTCGGCTGACGCGGAACACGACCCATACCTCTTTCGGCTTCCCCGGTACCGCACACGGTGCCGGGGAAGCCGTTTTTCCGGCACCGTGCGCGGTACCGCCGACCGGCCCGGTCGGCCCGGTCGGCGGGGTCAGCGCTTGACCGCGCACAGCAGGCCGTCGCCCACCGGCAGCAGCGACGGCACCAGCTCCTGGCTCTCGCGCACCGCGCGCAGCAGTTCGCGCAGCCGGCTCACCTCGACCGGCTGCGGTCCCGAGTCCACGGTGCGGCCGTCCGCGAAGACGCCCTCGAAGGCGACGAGCCCACCCGGACGCAGCAGGCGCAACGATTCAGCGAGGTAGTCCAGGCACTCCAGCCGGTCGCCGTCGCAGAACACGAGGTCGTACCCGGCGTCGGCGAGACGGGGCAGGACCTCCAGCGCGCGGCCCGGTATGAAGCGCGCGCGATTGCTGGCGAACCCGGCCGCGCGGAAGGCCTGGCGCGCGAACTGCTGGCGCTCCGGCTCCGGGTCCACCGTGGTCAGTACCCCGTCCGGCCGCATGCCGTGCAGAAGATGGATCCCGGAGACGCCGGTCCCGGTACCGATCTCGGCGACCGCCTTCGCGTCCACGGTGGCGGCGAGCAGGCGCAGCGCGGCGCCCGTGCCGGGCGTCACCGAGCGCAGGCCCGCCTCGTGGGCCCGGTCCCGGGCCCAGCGCAGTGCCTCGTCCTCGGCGACAAAGGCGTCGGCGAACGCCGCCCAGCTCGTCTGCCGGTTGCCGGTAATGACCCTCTCCTGTCCCCGTGGTTGCCTGGGCGTGACTGTATCCGTTGGCGCCGGGAACCTGCGGATGGGACCGGGCGTTTAGAGGGGTGGGAGAACCGAGCGGGGGGAAGTCGATGGGCCGGTACACGGAGCGGGGACGCGGGCGGACGTCGGCGCGCCCGTATGAGCCCGTATCAATTTCGCGTAAAACCGCTTATCCGGAGCTAACGGGCGAGGTGGCTATGGTAGGGGCTCCACTGGACACCACCAGAGCCGACAGGGGAGGTGCGGCTGCGCCTGTGGATCGGGGAGGAGTGCTGCGGCGCCTGCTCAGATCGACGGGTGAGCCGAAATCCGTGACCGACAACGCTGACCAGCTCCCCGTTGCTGCCCCGGCGCAGACCGCGACGTTCACCACCGACGCGGAGTCCCAGGCGTGGACCCCTCCCACCTGGGAGGAGATCGTCAGCACCCACAGCGGTCGCGTCTACCGTCTGGCGTACCGCCTCACGGGCAACCAGCACGACGCCGAGGACCTCACCCAGGAGGTCTTCGTCCGTGTCTTCCGCTCCCTGTCGACCTACACGCCCGGCACCTTCGAGGGCTGGCTGCACCGCATCACCACGAACCTCTTCCTCGACATGGTGCGGCGCAAGCAGCGCATCCGCTTCGACGCCCTCGGCGACGACGCGGCCGAGCGGCTGCCCAGCCGTGAGCCCTCCCCGCAGCAGGTCTTCAACGACGCGCACTTCGACGCCGACGTCCAGCAGGCGCTGGACACCCTCGCGCCCGAGTTCCGCGCCGCCGTCGTCCTCTGCGACATCGAGGGACTCTCCTACGAGGAGATCGCCGCGACCCTGGGCGTCAAGCTCGGCACGGTCCGTTCCCGGATCCACCGCGGCCGCTCCCAGCTGCGCAAGGCCCTGGCACACCGGTCTCCCGAGGCCCGCGCCGAACGTCGCTCGTTCGTGTCCCGCGTGCCCGTGCTGGGGGGAGGAGGCGCGACCGCGTGAGTGGAACCCGTCCCACCCCTGCCGAGCAGCACCTGGGAGACCGGCTTTCCGCCCTGGTGGACGGAGAGCTCGGTCATGAGTCGCGCGACCGCGTCCTGGCCCACCTCGCCACCTGCGCGAAGTGCAAGGCCGAGGCCGACGCCCAGCGCCGACTGAAGAACGTCTTCGCGGAGATGGCCCCGCCGCCACCCTCCGAGAGCTTCCTCGCCCGCCTCCAGGGGCTTCCCGGGGGAGGCGACTCCGAGGGCCCCCGGCTGAACGGAGGGGGCTTCGGCGGCGGACTGTCCGGCGGCTCCACGGGTCCCGGCCTGCCCGGCGTCTTCGGAATGCGGGGCGAGTCCTTCGGGTACGTGCCGGCCGGACCGCACGCCGACGTGCTGCCCTCCGCTCCGGGGCGCGGCTTCCGCATCCATGACGTCAGCCGCCACGAGGCCGAGCGGTCCGCCTCGCGCGGGCTGCGGTTCGCCTTCGTCGCCGCGGGCGCGGTGTCGCTCGCGGCCGTCGCCCTCGGCGGGGTGACCGCCGGTATGCCCGGGAGCCCGGACGCGCGCGGAGGAGCCGGCGCCGGGAGCAACGTGACCCCGTCCCGCTCCCAGGGCACGGGAGCCGCCTCGACCCCCGAGTCGCAGCGCCGCCGCTCCGTCGGACCGGTGCTCGCCCAGGGCGAGCGGTCGCTCGCCGCCGGGCCGGTGGCACCGACCGGGATGTCCGCCCCGCTGCTGCCCGGGGTCCCCGCCCCGGTGGGCCACGGCCAGGACGCCGTCCGCACGCTGACGACACCGGCGGTCGCCGGTGCCACCGCGACGTCCCCGCTCATACGTCCGCTCACCGACGTCCAGCCGCTCGCCCTGACCCCGGCCGTGAGGCCCTCCGCCCCCGCCGTCACACCGTCCCCCTCGCCGTCCCCCTCCTCGTCCTCGTCCCCCGCCTCTCGTAGCGCCCACTGACACCGCCCTCTGCGCGGCGGCCCGTGAACCTGGTTGAATCCGGGGCAGGGCCGCGTCCGCGGGAGGGATCACGGGCGCGGAGTCGACAAGTCTGTGGTGGCCGTCGGCGCGCTGTGCCGTGGGCCGGGTGTGGGGAGAGCATGAACGAGGGCAGGCCCACGAAGGCGAAGTGGTGGAGTCGACCCCGGCCCGAGGCCGCGGGCGCGGACTCCGCACCGGCTCACCTCACGGAACCGGATTCCGCGCACCCCGCCGCCCCTTTCCCGGGCGCCGGGGGCGGCGCGGAGCCGAACCCGCCCGAGGCGCAGGCGCACCCGGGAGGCGCCCCCGGGCCGGAGCGGCCCACGGACGTTCCCGGTCCCGCGGACGCGGAACCCTCCACCGGTGCGGGTGCGGGTGCGGGTGCGGGTGCGGGTGCGGGTACCGGTGCCGACGCCGAAACGGTCCCTCTGGGCGGAATCCCGGCCCAGGCCGGCACGCCCTTCGACGCCCTGCCCCTCGCACCGGCGGAACCCTCCGGACCCCCGGCCCCGGCGGCCCCCGTGTCCCAGCCCCCGGCCGGCCCCGCCGCCCCGCCCGTCGGGGCCGAGTCCGCCGGCCCCGCCGAGCCCGCCCCCCTCGACCCGTGGCGGAACTACGACCCCTGGGCCGCGCCCGGGTCCCCGCGTCAGTACGGCGACCTCCAGCAGAACGCTCCCTTCCAGCAGAACGGCGGCGCCGTGCCCACCGCGGCCGAGCGGCGCAGGCGGGCGCGGAAGGCCCTGGTGCTCGGCGCCGTCGCGCTCGCGCTGGTGTCCGGGGGCGTGGGCGGCGCCGTGGGGGCGTATCTGGAGCGGAACGGGGGACTGACGGACATCGAACTGCCGCAGGCCGCCAAGGAGGCCCCGGGGCGCGCCCCGGACAGCGTCGCCGGCATCGCCGCGCACGCGCTGCCCAGCGTCGTCACCCTGCACGTGCACGGGAGCGAGGAGGACGGCACCGGCACCGGGTTCGTCCTCGACGGCGAGGGACACATCCTCACCAACAACCACGTGATCGAGCCCGCCGGCGGCAGCGGCACGATAACCGTGACGTTCAGCGGCGGTCAGAGCGCGAAGGCCCGGGTCGTCGGGCACGACAGCGGCTACGACCTCGCCGTGGTCAAGGTCTCGGGGGTCCACGGTCTGGCCCCGATGCCGCTGGGCAACTCCGACAGCGTCCAGGTCGGCGACCCCGTCGTCGCCATCGGCGCGCCCTTCGACCTCGCCAACACGGTCACCTCCGGGATCATCAGCGCCAAGGAGAGGCCCATCACGGCCGGCGGCGAGAAGGGCGACGGCACCGACGTCTCGTACGTGGACGCCCTCCAGACCGACGCGCCGATCAACCCCGGCAACTCGGGCGGGCCGCTGCTCGACTCCCGGGCCCGCGTCATCGGCATCAACAGCGCCATCCGCTCCGCAGACAGCGGCTCCGACCCGGGGACAGGTCAGGCCGGTTCCATCGGGCTCGGCTTCGCCATACCCGTGAACCAGGCCAAGCGCGTCGCCGAGGAGCTCATCAACACCGGCAGGGCCACCCACCCCGTGATCGGTGTCACGCTCGACATGAACTACGCGGGTGACGGAGCGCGGGTCGCCGCCAAGGCGGCCGGGGGCGGGGCGCCCGTCACCGCCGGCGGTCCCGGTGCCAGGGCCGGCATCAGGGCGGGCGACGTCATCACCGAGGTCGACGGCACGCGGGTCCACTCCGGTGAGGAACTCATCGTGAAGACCCGCGCCCACCGGCCCGGCGACCGTCTGCGGCTGACCGTCAGGCGGGGCGGCACGGACAGGACGGTCACCCTGGTCCTCGGCTCGGCGGACGGCGACTGAGCCCGCGGGCGCCGGGGCCCGCGAATGACGCGAACCTCACAGTCGAGCGCGGTACCGCGGCCCCGGACGGCAAACATCGTGGAAAACCCGCGGTGCGCGCGAAGCCGGAAGCCCTGGGACAGTTCCGGACGGACGGGAACGCCGGGTACCGTTGGACGCGGCCCGGACCGCGGAAGACCCCCGAGGGCCGAGGACCGAGGGCATCGCGAGGAGCTATCAGGTGTTCAACGACGTAGGACCGCTCGAGCTGGTGACGCTGGTCGTCCTGGCCGTGCTCGTCTTCGGTCCCGAAAAGCTCCCGAAGCTGATCCAGGACGTGACGCGCACGATCCGCAAGATCCGCGAGTTCTCGGAGAGCGCCAAGGCGGACATCCGCGACGAACTCGGCCCGGAGTTCAAGGACTTCGAGTTCGAGGACCTCAACCCCAAGACGTTCATACGCAAGCAGCTGGACAACGACGAGCTGGGGCTCAAGGAGATCCGCAACGGCTTCGACCTGAAGAAGGAGATGGCCGAGGTCACGGACGCGGTGCACGGCCGCGAGTCCGAGTCCGCCGCGGCGGGCGGGTCCTCCGACGGCACGGCCGGCGGCACCGTCGACATGACGAAGAAGCCCGAAGCCGACGAGCGTCCTCCTTACGACGCCGACGCCACCTGATCCGTACGGAGCACCGCGGTCCGTTCCGCCGGAGTGCCCTCGAACGGCCCCGCGCGGTCCGAATGCTCCGTTCGTGCGCCTTACGCGCCGGGCGCTTTCGCCGCCGCTCGGGGCGGGGTGGCTATGCTGCCCAGTTGTTGTGCGGACCGACAAGGTCGCCCGAGGGGGGTGGGCCGCCCGGTCCGACGAGAGCGAGGAGGCGTCCGGCAGATGGAGACGACAAGTCGGGTAGGCGCGCAGGCGTCGGCCGCGGAGGGCGGACAACAGGTCCCCTCCGCCCGGCGTACGGTCGACGGCTACCTGCTGGCGCCCTTTCCCTGGTACGGCCTCGACGAGGCCTTCACGGGGCCGCGCTGGCTGATGCAGGTGGGCACCTCCGCGGAGGGCGTGGTCGAGCACGGTTCCGTCGGACACGGGGACGAGCCCTCGGTGCGTCCCGAGCCGGGCGAGGACAAGGAGCGGTTCGCGGTGGTCGTCACCGTGGCCGCCAATCCCGTACGGCGCAGCGCGGACGGCACGGGACTGCTGGAGGCCACCTCGGTGTCCTCGGCGGCGTGGCTGGCCGGTGTGGGGCTGCTGTCCTTCACCTGGCCCGGCCAGATGGACCACACCTTGCGCGACGACTGGCTGGACCAGCAGACCGAGACCGCGTGGGTGCTGGCCGACGACCTGGACGGCCCGGACTGGTCCACCCTGTCCCTTCCCGTGGACGGCGTCCCCACGCCGTTCCACTACCGCGAGTCCGAGTTCGGCTGGGTCCTCGCGGGTTCCACCCAGGAGGGCGTCCACGTGGGCGCGTACGGGCGGGGGATGAGCGCGTACGGGCTCGGCTTCGCGATGATCAAGGACATCACGGCGTACGACCGGTAGGGCGCCGCGGGCGGCCGCGGGGGCCGGGGGACCGCCACGGGCGCCCACGGGCCGCTCAGGGGCCCCGAAGACGCCACGAAGGAGGGGGCGCCGTCCATGCGGACGGCGCCCCCTCCTTCGTAGGGACGGCGCCGGAGCCTCCCGAAGGAGACTCCGGCGCCCCGGGACTCCTCGAGCCCTAGAACTTGTTGCGCGGGGTGATGCCCAGCGACATGCCCGACAGACCGCGCTGACGGCCGCCCAGCTTGCCCGCGATGGCGCGCAGGGCCGAGCCGGCGGGGGAGTCGGGGTCGGTCAGGACGACCGGCTTGCCCTCGTCGCCGCCCTCGCGCAGGCGGACGTCGATCGGGATGGAGCCGAGGACCGGGACGGTCGCGCCGGTGGTGCGGGTCAGGCCGTCGGCGACCTTCTGGCCGCCACCGGTGCCGAAGACGTCGACCATCTCGTCGCAGTGCGGGCAGGGCAGCCCCGACATGTTCTCGACGACGCCCACGATCTTCTGGTGCGTCTGCACGGCGATGGAGCCAGCCCGCTCGGCCACCTCGGCCGCCGCCTGCTGCGGGGTCGTGACGACCAGGATCTCGGCGTTCGGGACGAGCTGGGCGACGGAGATCGCGATGTCGCCGGTGCCCGGCGGGAGGTCCAGGAGCAGGACGTCCAGGTCGCCCCAGTACACGTCCGCCAGGAACTGCTGGAGCGCGCGGTGGAGCATCGGGCCGCGCCAGACGACCGGCGCGTTGCCCGGGGTGAACATGCCGATGGAGATGACCTTCACACCGTTCGCGGACGGCGGCATGATCATGTTCTCGACCTGGGTCGGCCGGCCCTCCGCGCCGAGCATGCGCGGGACCGAGTGGCCGTAGATGTCGGCGTCCACGACACCGACCTTGAGCCCGTCGGCGGCCATCGCGGCCGCGAGGTTCACGGTGACCGAGGACTTGCCGACGCCGCCCTTGCCGGAGGCGACCGCGTACACCCGGGTCAGCGAGCCGGGCTTGGCGAAGGGCACCTCGCGCTCGGCGGTGCCGCCCTTGAGCGCGGTCGCCAGCTCGCGGCGCTGCTCGTCGCTCATCACGTCGAGTTCGACGTCGACGCGCGTGACGCCCTCGACCCGCGAGACCGCCTCCGTCACCCGCTGGGTGATCGTGTCGCGCATCGGGCAGCCGGAGACCGTCAGGTACACGGCGACCGCGACCACGCCATCCGCACCGATCTCCACCGATTTGACCATCCCCAGTTCGGTGATGGGTCGGTTGATCTCGGGGTCGTTCACCGTCGCCAGTGCCTCGCGCACCGCGTCTTCCGTAGCCATAGGGACGATGGTACGGCGCGACCCATGTGCCCCGGAAAGCCCTGTCACCGGTCTTCTACGTCACGTCCCGGTGACCGTTCCGCCGGGAATACGACCTGTCCGTCCCCGCGGCCGCCGGGACGGCGGTCCTCCAGCTCCTTGACCAGGTCCTGGAGCTCGTTGCGGATCCAGTCGCGGGTGGCGACCTCGCCGAGGCCCATCCGCAGCGCGGCGATCTCGCGGGTGAGGTACTCGGTGTCGGCGATGGAGCGCTCGTTCTGCTTGCGGTCCTGTTCGAGGTTGACCCGGTCCCGGTCGTCCTGCCGGTTCTGCGCGAGCAGGATCAGCGGGGCGGCGTAGGAGGCCTGGAGCGACAGCATCAGGGTCAGGAAGATGAACGGGTAGTTGTCGAAGCGCAGGTGGTCCGGCGCGAAGACGTTCCAGGCCACCCACATGATGATGACGACCGTCATCCAGACGATGAACCGTCCGGTGCCCAGGAAGCGGGCGATGCGCTCCGAGAGCCGCCCGAAGGCCTCGGGGTCCCACTCGGGCAGGAACCTGATCCGCGGCGGCTTCGGCTGGTCGAGCCGGGTGCGCGGGCGGGTGGTCGCCGTCGCCCCCGTGGCGGCCCGCTCCCGGGCCTCACGGTCGGGCGCCATGGCGGCCCTCTCCGTCCCGCGGCCCGTCCGGCTCCCGGCGGCCGTTCCCCCGGCCGGTGCCGTCCCCGGGAGCGCCCCCGCGGCCGGTCCCGTGCCCGCCGCCGCTGTCGTGGCTCTCCGCGTGCACGCTCTCGTGCATGTCCTCGTCGAGGTGGAACTCCGTCTCCCGCCAGTCCTCGGGCAGCATGTGGTCCAGCACGTCGTCCACGGTCACCGCTCCGAGCAGCGAGCCGCTCTCGTCGACGACGGGGGCCGCGACCATGTCGTACGTCGCGAAGAACCCGGCGACCACCGGCAGCTCGTCCTCGGGGGCCAGCGGCTGGAGGTCGTCGTCGACGAGCGAGCCGACCAGGGTGAACGGCGGGTCGCGCAGCAGCCGCTGGAAGTGCACCGCCCCCAGGTACTTGCCCGTCGGCGTCTCGTCCGGCGGGCGGCACACGTACACCTGGGCGGCGAGCGCGGGGGACAGGTCGGGGTTGCGGACCCGGGCGAGCGCGTCGGCGACGGTCGCGTCGGCCCGCAGCACGATGGGCTCGGTGGTCATGAGCCCGCCCGCCGTCCGTTCCGCGTACGCCATCAGCCGCCGGACGTCCGCCGCCTCGCCGGGCCGCATCAGCCTCAGCAGCCGCTCCACGTCCTCGGTGGGCAGCTCCGCCAGCAGGTCGGCCGCGTCGTCGGGGTCCATCGCCTCCAGGACGTCCGCCGCGCGCTCCTCCTTGAGCTTGCCGAGGATCTCGATCTGGTCGTCCTCGGGCAGTTCCTCCAGGACGTCGGCGAGGCGGTCGTCGTCGAGCGCGGCGGCCACCTCGCCGCGCCGCTTCGGCGACAGGTGGTGCAGCACGTTCGCGAGGTCGGCGGGCCGCAGCTGCTCGAAGGTGGCGAGAAGGCTCTCCGCGCCCTGTCCGTGCTCCTCCAGCGAGAAGCCGGTGACGGAGGACCAGTCGACCGTCATCGTCTCGCCCTTGGCCCGCCGGAAGGCGCCGGCGCGCCCCTTGCGCACGAAGACCCGGCCGATCTCCCACTCCCTGCGGGCCGGCAGCTGCTGGATCGACACGTCCAGGACCGTCACCTCCTCGCCCGTCTCCACGAGGGTCACGAGCCGGTCGAGCAGCTCGCCGAAGACGAGCCGCTCGGTGGGCCGCTGCTCGAAGCGGCGCACGTTCAGGACGCCGGTCGTGATCACCTGGCCGGACTCGATGCCGGTCACCCGGGTCATGGGCAGGAAGATCCGGCGGCGCGTGGACAGTTCGACGACGAGGCCGAGCATGCGGGGCGGCCGCCGCCCCACGCGCAGCATGGCGACGAGGTCGCGCACCCGGCCCACCTGGTCGCCGTTCGGGTCGAAGACGGCGACGCCGGACAGGTGCGAGACGAAGATCCGGGGGGCGGCTGCGGCCATGCCCGCGCCTCCTTCGCTTCGATGCGTTCTGTGCGGGTCTGTCCGCTCGGGTGGGCTTCAGGCTAGCCCGTCCCGGTCGGGTACGCCCTGGTGGGCGGTCCGGACGGACTGCCTCCGCCGGACGGGTGCCGCACCGGTACGCTGCCGTACGCCGTTTGAGGTCCGCGCACGAGAGGCACCCCACCTGTGACCGCTATTCCCCAGGGCCGTACCCGCAGAGCCGTGACGGTGGCCGCGATGTGCGCGCTGGCCGTGACAGGAACGGGACTGACGGGGTGCGGCAGCGAGGATCCGGACGCGGGCACGAACGGGGTCGGCAAGCTGTCCGCCGCCGCCATCCAGGCGAAGGCGAAGCAGGCGGCCGCGAAGGCGCCGGCCGTGCGGCTCTCGGGGACCGTGGTCTCGGGCGGCACCACGTACACCCTCGACATGCGCCTCAAGTCCGGCGGCGGCACCGGATCGGTCACCTCGAAGGGGGCCGGTTTCCATCTGCTGCGGGTCGGCGAGCACCTCTTCCTCAAGGCCGACGCCGAGTTCTGGGCCCATGAGGAGGGCAAGGACGGCGGCAAGGCGGACACCGCGGCGGCGGACAAGCTGGAGGGCATGTACGTGAAGGTGCCGACCGGCGACCCCGCGTACAAGCGCTTCAGCGGCTTCACCGACAAGAACGTCCTGCTCGACGGGCTGCTCGGGCTGCACGGCGCCCTCGCCAAGGACGGCCACCACGAACAGTCCGGCGTCCGCACCATCCGCATCACCGGCGACAAGGGCTCGGGCGGAACCCTCGACGTCTCCCTGCAGGGCACCCCGTACCCGGTCGTGCTGGGGCGCGCGGGCAACGCGGGCACCCTCCGTCTGTCCGACTGGGGCAAGGACTTCCCGCTCGCGGAACCGCCCGAGAAGGACACGGTCGACTACGGGCAGCAGCTCCCCTCGTCGTAGCCCGGCCCGGCCCGGCTCCGTGCGCCCCTAGCCGCGCCTGCGCCGCTTCAGCAGGAGGCGGGGCAGGGCCGCCGGGACGGGCCGACGGGTCGTCACCGGGGTCGGCAGTGGCGGTTCGGCGAGCGAGCCCTCGGGCAGTTCCTCGGTCGCGCCCGTCGGTTCCAGGCGCACCACCCGGCACTCGCGCGCCCAGCGCTCCGGCATGGCCTCGCCGTCCGGGGCGTTCAGGCGCTTGCCCTTGAGCTCCCCGACGGCCGCCTCCCACTCCGGGGTGCCCGCGGCGAGCTCCACGACCGCGGCCGACCAGGTGACGAGCCGTCCGCCCTTGTCCTTGCTGCGCACGGTGACCACCGCGTGGCTCCCGTCGGCCAGTCCCGGCAGCGGCTGCTCGCCGGGGCCGTCGCCGACCAGGCAGGCCGCGCCGTCGTGCCACACGTGCCACAGCGCGCGGGCGGGCACCGTCCCGTCCGGGCCGGCGGGCGCGGGCGTGCCGGAGCCCCGCACCCAGATCAGCCCGGACTTCTTGGTGGCCTCCTCGACGAGGGCCTGGTCGAGCAGCTCTTGCGTCATGGGGCCCAGACTATCCAGCCCGCCCTACAGCCAGCCGTTGCGCTTGAGGATGCGGTGGATCGAGAGGCAGAGCCCGACCGTGATGCCCATGACCACCGGGTAGCCGTAGCGCGCGTGCAGTTCGGGCATGTGCTCGAAGTTCATGCCGTACACGCCGCAGACCATCGTCGGCACGGCGACGATCGCGGCCCACGAGGTGATCTTGCGCATGTCCTCGTTCTGCGCCACGGAGGCCTGCGCGAGGTTGGCCTGGAGGATCGAGTTGAGCAGTTCGTCGAAGCCGAGGACCTGCTCCTGCACGCGCGCGAGGTGGTCGGCGACGTCGCGGAAGTACTTCTGGATGTCGGGGTCGATCAGCCGCATCGGGCGCTCGCTCAGCAGCTGCATGGGGCGCAGCAGCGGCGAGACCGCCCGCTTGAACTCCAGCACCTCGCGCTTGAGCTGGTAGATCTGCCCGGCGTCCGTGCCGCGCGGAGTGCCCTTGCGGCCCGGCGAGAACACCTCGGTCTCGACCTCGTCGATGTCGTCCTGCACGGCGTCCACGACCGCGATGTAGCCGTCGACGACGTGGTCGGCGATCGCGTGCAGCACCGCCGAGGGGCCCTTGGCGAGCAGCTCGGGGTCGTCCTGCAGGCGGTGCCGCAGCCCGCGCAGCGACCCCTGTCCGCCGTGCCGGACGGTGATGAAGAAGTCCCCTCCGGTGAAGCACATGACCTCGCCGGTCTCGACGATCTCGCTGTTCGCCGTCAGCCGGTCGTGCTCGACGTAGTGGACGGTCTTGAAGACGGTGAACAGGGAGTCGTCGTAGCGCTCCAGCTTGGGCCGCTGGTGGGCCTGGACGGCGTCCTCCACGGCCAGCGGGTGCAGTCCGAACTCGCGGGCGATACCGGCGAATTCGTCCTCGGTGGGCTCGTGCAGGCCGATCCACACGAAGCCGCCGTCGCGCCGCACCTGGCGCATGGCCTCCTGCGGCGTGAGCGGGGCGCGGGTGGCGACGCGGGCGCCGTCGCGGTAGACGGCGCAGTCGACCACGGCCGAGGGGGTGGCGGGGTCACGGGTGGTGTCGTACGAGCCACTGTCCTTGCGCAGGGACGGGCGGGGGCGGACCGCGGCGCGCAGGTCACGGATCATCGACATGGCAGGCTCCTTCTCGCGGCGGAGGCGGCCGGGCGACGGTTGGAACTACCCGGAATGGGGACGTCCTGACTGCGGATGTTTGGCACGTCCACAAAGCGGGGAGCACCGCACCGTCGCGGTGGCAGCTTCGCTACTGATTCAGATCGGACAGATCAGGGGTTCAGATCAGACAGATCAGGCGGAAACGAAGCGCTCTTCCGTGGTGCACCGGGCAACGCTGACACGTGCGCACACGATTGCGGGAGGCGGCAGCCGGAAGGGCCGAAAGCCCCGTGGAACCAGCTGTGAACTCAGCGACCGGAAGAGCGGGTGGTACTGCACGATCGACTTCGATCCATTGCAGCCCCACCTCCTCCGGTCGGTCCCCCGTGGGGGACGATCCATCCCCCGTGGGGGAGTCCGGCTCCCTTTGAGGGGAGTCGGATCAGTCTCAGTGCGCCGGAGCGCGGGAGCAACTCCCGCGGTGCCAAGAGGGTCTGGAGACCCTCGGTCATGCACTGCTCCGACCAGCGGCCAAGAGTATCAGCGCACCGATACGTCAAGACTCCGCTTTGCGCGTTGTTGACCGGGGTCCGGTGCGCCCTGGCTGAATTGACGCGGCCTATGCTCGATTCATGACTGATGTTCTTCCTCTGGTCGAGGCCCGTTTGCGCTCCGCGCTGGGCGAACCCGACGCGCGGGCCGCGGTCACCTTTCTGGGCACCGACCGCATCGAGGTGCTCCGCTTCACCGAGGGCGACATCGTCCGCTACGCCACGCTCGGCATGTCCGCCCAGCCGATGGCGGATCCCACCGCCGTGCTCGCCGATCCGGTGAAGGGCCCGCGCGCCGAGCTGGTCCTCTCCGTCCGGCCAGCCGGGGCCGAGACCGACAAGGTGCTCCGCCCGCTGGCCGTGCTCGCCGCCTCCCCCCAGGTCGAGGGTCTGGTCGTGGCCCCCGGTGCCTCGCTCGACGTGGGTGAACCCCTGTGGCCCGGCGCGCCGTTCACCTCCGTCCTGGTCGCCGAGTCCGGCGGTCTGGTGGAGGACCTGGAGCTGGACGCTCCCGCCGACCCCGTACGCTTCCTGCCGTTGCTCCCCATGACGCCCAACGAGGCCGCCTGGAAGCGCGTCCACGGCGCGGGCGCCCTCCAGGAACGCTGGCTGAACGGCGGAACGGACCTGCGCGATCCGCTGCGCAGGTCCGTCGCCCTGGACTGAGCGATCCCGGAGCCCGTGCGTGACGGGACCTCACATCGCCCTTCCGGCGGCTCAGTCGGCGAAGACCGCGACACCGTCCTCGACGGCGTGGACGGGCGCCTGCTCCTCGGCCTCCTCGGTGAGCGCGCCGCGCCGTACGTGGATCACCGCCGCGCCCAGCAGCGCGGTGACCGCGGCGACCACGAACGGGACGTGGACGTCGCTCCACTCCTCGATCTTCGGGGCGAAGTACGGCGCCGCCGCGGCCGCGAACCAGCGCACGAAGTTGTAGCCGGCGCTCGCCACGGGACGCGGGGCGTCGGAGACCCCGAGGGCCAGCTCCGTGTAGACGGTGTTGTTCACGCCGATGAAGGCGCCGGACAGGACCGTGCAGACGACGGCGGTGGCGTGGTCGCCGTACCCGAGGACGAGCACGTCGGCGGCGAGCAGCACCAGGGAGCCGCCCAGCACCTTCGGCGAGCCGAGGCGCGCCTGCAGGCGGGGGGCCACGATCACCGAGAAGACCGCGAGCAGCAGGCCCCAGCAGAAGAACACCGCGCCGGACCGGTAGGGCGTCATGTCCAGCACGAACGGGGTGAAGGCCAGCACGGTGAAGAACGTGTAGTTGTAGAAGAACGCGGAGGCGGCGACGGAGGCGAGGCCGCCGTGGCCGAGGGCGCGCAGCGGGTCGAGCGGCGAGGTCCTGCGCGCGGGCTTCGGCTGCTCCTTCAGGAACGCCGTGATGCACAGGAAGCCGACCGCCATCAGGAACGCGGTGCCGAAGAACGGGTAGCGCCAGCTGGCGTTGCCGAGCAGGGCTCCGAGCAGCGGGCCGCAGGCCATGCCGAGGCCCAGCGCGGACTCGTAGAGCAGGATCGCCGCCGCGCTGCCGTCGGCCGCGGCGCCGACGATGACCGCGAGGGCGGTGGAGACGAACAGCGCGTTTCCGAGGCCCCAGCCGGCCCGGAAGCCGACGAGTTCGCCGACCGAGCCCGAGGTTCCGGCGAGGCCGGCGAAGACCACGACGAGCGCGAGGCCGAGCAGCAGGGTCCTGCGGCCGCCGATCCGGCTGGAGACGAAGCCGGTCAGCAGCATGGCGACGGCGGTGATCAGGAAGTACGAGGTGAAGAGCAGCGACACCTGGCCGGGCGTGGCGTCGAGGCCCCGGGCGATGGACGGCAGGATCGGGTCGACGAGCCCGATGCCCATGAAGGCGACGACCGACGCTCCGGCGGTCGCCCAGACGGCCCTCGGCTGCCGCAGGACGCCGCCCGCGCCGCTGCCGGACGTGCCGCCCTTCGCCGGGCCTTCCGTTCTGTTGATCATGCCCGCTCCCTCGCTGTGCGCCGACTGGGTCGTTGCTCTATACACAGAATAAGTTAGGTGAGCTAATAAGTGCAATATGCACGTAGTTTTTGGCGTGACCGGCCCGCGCCGGACGGGTGATCGTCCTTGACGCGGGGAAGGACGGGGAGGACCGTTGGGGCCTATGAGGGGCGAACCCAGTTGCCCGAAGTGTGGTGGCCGGGTCAGGGCTCCCGGCCTCTTTGCCGACTCCTGGCAGTGTGATGTGCACGGCACGGTGCACCCGCTGCAGCCCGTGATCCCGCCCAGCGTCGAGGCCCTCGGCGTGGTCGTGCACCGCGCCCGGGTACCGGTGTGGATGCCGTGGCCGCTGCCGGTCGGCTGGCTGTTCACCGGAGCGGCGTTCGCGGGGGACGACCGCAGCGGGGGCCGGGCCACCGCCGTCGCCTGCTCGGGGCCCGGGCCGCTGGGCGGCATGGGTGAGCTGATCCTCGTCGCCGAGGAGCTGGGCGTCGGCCTCGGCGCGCGGTACGCGGGCATGGACGGACCCGACCCCGGCCCGTACATGAGCGTCGAGAAACCGCCTCAGGCGAAGGTCCTCGCCGCGGGCCGGCCCACTCCGCTCTGGCACGTCTCCGGTTCCCCCGACGACCGCGCCGTCTTCGCGGGCGAGGCGCGGGGGCTGTGGCTGTGGGCCGTCGTCTGGCCCGAACAGACCGGACTGCTGATGTACGACGAGCTGGTCCTGACGGATCTGCGCGACGCGGGCGCGGAGGTCGACCTGCTGCCGTGCGGCGCGTTGTCGCCGCGCATCCTGGAACCGTAGGGCCGCGCGGCGCGGTGCCGGGAGCCGACGTGCCCGGACGCCGGGGGGTGTAGGGGGCGCTCCCCTGGTACGGGTGTGACAGCGGAGGGTGGGTTCCCGCTATCCTTGAGCGTCCCCGCCCGTTCCGTCACCGCCTGGAGTCCGCGTAGTGCGCATCGACCTGCACGCCCACTCCACCGCCTCCGACGGGACGGACACCCCCGCCGAGCTGGTGCGGGGCGCGGCCGCCGCCGGTCTGGACGTCGTCGCGCTGACCGACCACGACACCACGCGCGGGTACGCCGAGGCGGTCGCCGCGCTGCCCGAGGGGCTCACCCTCGTCACGGGCGCCGAACTCTCCTGCCGGATCGACGGCATCAGCATGCACATGCTGGCCTACCTCTTCGACCCCGAGGAGCCCGCACTGCTCGCCGAGCGCGAACTGGTGCGGGACGACCGGGTGCCGAGGGCCCAGGGCATGGTCGCCAGGCTGCGGGACCTCGGTGTGCCGGTCACCTGGGAGCAGGTGGCGCGCATCGCGGGCGAGGGTTCCGTCGGGCGCCCGCACGTCGCCTCCGCGCTGGTCGAGCTGGGCGTCGTCGACAGCGTCTCCGACGCCTTCACCGAGCGGTGGCTGGCCGACGGGGGCCGCGCCTACGTGCCCAAGCACGAGACCGATCCCTTCGAGGCGATCCGGCTGGTCAAGGGGGCCGGGGGCGTCACCGTCTTCGCCCACCCGGCCGCCGCCAAGCGGGGCCGCACCGTGCCCGAGTCGGTGATCGCGGAGCTGGCGTCCGCGGGCCTCGACGGCATCGAGGTCGACCACATGGACCACGAACCGGCCACCCGGGCACGGCTGCGCGGTCTGGCCGCCGAACTGGGGCTGCTGGCCACGGGTTCCTCCGACTACCACGGCAGCCGCAAGACCTGTGCGCTCGGGGAGTTCACGACCGACCCCGAGGTCTACGGGGAGATCACCCGCCGCGCCACCGGGGCGTTCCCGGTACCGGGCGCGGGCGGAGCCTGAGTCCCCGGACGTTCCGCGTCGCGCGGGTCCGGCAGGCCGGTGGCCGGGGGCGCGTGCCCGCCGTCGCCCCGGCGGGCCGGTGCCGCCGGGGCCGGCGCGTGAGGGCCGTACGGACCGGGCCGGTGTCGTAGGACCCCCGCCCCGATTCCTTCCGGCCTCCGGTCTCCGTCGCCCGGACTCCGTCGTCCGGCGCGTGCCGAGGCTCGTGCCGGACCGGACGTCCCGGCCGGCGCCGGGCCGGGACCGCGCGTTCCGGGCCGTGTCCGCGGTGCGCACGGCGGACCCGCGTCCGCCCAGTGCTCGCCTCGGGGCCGGGCGACGGACCCGTGCCGCCCGCGGCGCGCATCCGGCGCCCGCGTCCCGCCGCCCGCCGGAACCGTGTCCACCGGCCCGTCCCCAGGCACCCGGCCCCGCCGGTCGTGCCCCCCGTCCCGCCCCGCGGGACGACTGCCCGAAAGCGGTGGCCGGAAGACCCGCCCACCCACTCCCACCACCTCGCAAGGCTCTTCTCCAGCATGTTCGACGTCGCCGTCTTCGGTTCCCTCTTCCTCACGCTCTTCGTCATCATGGATCCCCCCGGGATCACCCCGATCTTCCTGGCGCTGACCGCCGGCCGTCCCGCCCGGGTGCAGCGGCGGATGGCCGTCCAGGCGGTCTGCGTCGCGGGTGGCGTCATCACCGTCTTCGGGCTCCTCGGGCACCAGATCCTGGACTACCTGCACGTGTCCGTGCCCGCGCTGATGATCGCGGGCGGACTGCTGCTCCTGCTCATCGCCCTCGACCTGCTCACCGGCAAGACGGACGAGCCGAAGCAGACCAAGGACGTCAACGTCGCCCTCGTGCCCCTGGGGATGCCGCTGCTCGCCGGGCCCGGCGCGATCGTGTCCGTGATCCTCGCGGTGCAGAAGGCCGACTCGGTCGCCACCCAGGTCTCCGTGTGGACCGCGATCCTCGCGATCCACGTCGTGCTGTGGGTCGTGATGCGCTACTCGCTGCTGATCATCCGCGTCATCAAGGACGGCGGGGTGGTCCTGGTGACCCGGCTCGCGGGCATGATGCTCTCCGCCATCGCGGTGCAGCAGATCATCAACGGCGTCACCCAGGTGATCCACGGCAGCTGACGGCCTTCCCGGCCGGACGACACGGAGCCCCGCACGGCATTGCCGTGCGGGGCTCCGAAGTCTCAGAAACGTCTGCTGTCCGCGACGCGTCTCGTCCCACGAGGCGCCTTCAGCGCGTCCTCGTCGGGCGAAGCGGACCCTCGTCGTGTCAAGAAGCGGTGGTGTCGGCCGGGCGGATCCACAGACGCTGCCCGATGGCGGCGGCCTGCTGAACGATCCGGTTGACGGAGGCGGCGTCCACGACAGTGCTGTCCACGGGCGTGCCGTCGACATCGTCGAGTCGCATGATTTCGAAGCGCATGGGCTTCTCCCTTCGTCTGGTCATCCTCCTGAGGAGAACTACTCGTGTGAGGAGCGAGGCGCCAGTGCCCTCGCTCACGTAAGGATGCAACGGGATGCGTGTTACAAACATTCCCTACGCTAAGGAAAATTTTCGAGAACCTAATTACTGGCGGGTAGGCCGGGTGGCGGAGACTGAACGGCGCCGGTTGTGTTCGCAGCGTGACCGCCGGGACAATGGTGATGATGAACGACGACCACGCGGCTCTCGCCGCCCGCATAGACCGTACGAACGAGTTGCTCCAGCGCATGCTCGCCGAGGTCGCGAAGACCCCCTCCACCCACGCGATCTTCGTCGACGCCGGATATCTGTACGCGGCCGCGGGGCGCCTCGTCGCGGGCACGGAGGACCGCCGTTCGTTCGAGCTGGACACCGAGGGACTCATCGAGGCGCTCATCGACCGGGCCCGCACGATCTTCGCCGACAGCCGGCTGCTGCGCGTCTACTGGTACGACGGCGCACGACGCCGCATCCACACCGCGGAGCAGCAGTCCATCGCCGAACTCCCGGACGTCAAGGTCAGGTTGGGAAACCTGAACGCCAACAACCAGCAGAAGGGCGTCGATTCGCTGATCCGCTCGGACCTGGAGTCCCTCGCCCGGCACCGCGCCATCAGCGACGCGGCACTGCTCGGCGGCGACGAGGACCTGGTCTCCGCGGTCGAGGCGGCCCAGGGCTACGGCGCCCGGGTCCACCTCTGGGGCATCGAGGCGCCCGAGGGCGGCAACCAGGCCGAGCCGCTCCTCTGGGAGGTCGACAGCCAGCGCACGCTCGACCTCGACTTCTTCAAGCCGTATGTGGCCAGGCGGACCGCCCAGTCGTACGACCCGACGGCGGCGGTCCGGCCCACCCGGGAGGACGTGCGCTTCGTGGGGGCCCAGATCGTCGCGAAGTGGCTGGCCGCACGCGGCCGCGAATCCCTGGCCGAGCTGCTTCCCGGGCACCCTTACCTGCCCGGCTCGGTCGACCAGGACCTGCTGGTCGAGGCCGAGGGCCTGCTCCAGTACTCCCTGCGCGGCCAGTCGGACCTGCGCCGCGCCCTGCGGGACGGCTTCTGGGAGCACCTTCAGGCGCAGTACTAGGCCGCCGGGCCGGGCGCGGTACCGGGCACCGTGCCAGACGCCGTGCCGGGTGCCGTACGGGCCCGCCCTTCGGGTGACGGGTCCTAGAGGGAGGCGCCGTCCCAGAACGCGGCCAGGGCGCGGGCGGTCTCCAGGGGCTGGTCGGCGTTCGGGGAGTGCTCCGCCCCCTCGACGACCGTGCGGTGCGCGTCGAGCCGTGCGGCCATCGTGTCCAGCAGGGCGACCGGCCAGGTGTCGTCACGCTCGCCGGAGAGCACGTGCTTGGGCAGGGGGACGGCGGCCAGTTCGGCGACGCGGTCGGGCTCGTCGCACAACTGGCGGCCCGTGGCGACGAGCTGGGCGGGGCTGTTGGCGAGCCAGCGGCGGCGCAGGTCGGCGAGGTCGTCGAGCCCCGCGTCCAGCCCGCCCGTCTCGGTCTCCTCGGGCGGCTCCATCGCCTGGATCGCCTCCCACACCTCGGCCATGCCCATCACGGCCAGCGCGTCCCGCAGCAGCTTGACGCGCTGCTGCTGCGCCTCGGAGATCTGCGCGGGGCCGGAGGCCATGAGCGTCAGGGACACGAACGGCGAGGCGTCGGCCAGTACCGCGGCGCGCGCGATCTGACCGCCGAGCGAGTGCCCCACGAGGTGCACGGGAGTGCCGACGGCGGCGGCCTGCGCGAGCACGTCCTGTGCCAACTCGCTCTGCGCGTAAGCCGTTTCGTCGTCCCGTGGCCCCCCGGTCTCGAACTGTCCGCGCCCGTCCACGGCCACCGTGCGGTAGCCCGCCGCGGCCAACGGCGCGTGCAGCGCGATGAAGTCCTCCTTGCTGCCGGTGAATCCCGGCAGCAGCAGGGCGGTCCCCTTGGACCGTCCCCGGGGCGCGGCGTCGAGCACGGCGAACTCGCCGCGCGCGGTGGACAACCGGTACGCGCGGACACCGGCGGGCGGAACGAACGTGTAGGGCCTGCTCATGCGGAGGAGGCTATCGGGCGCCGGTGACGGCCGCTCGACGGGTGCGTCGCTCCCGGCCCGGTGCCCGGTGAAGTCGGCCACGGCCGGCGGGCGGGGTGGTGTCGGGGGCGGAACCGGTGGCGGAGACGGGGAAACGCCGACGGCCCGGCCCCACCGGATGGGGGACCGGGCCGTCGGACGGGAGATCAGCTCTCCGTGGGCTCCGTGGCGACCGCCTTGCGGGTGCGTCGGCGGGGTGCGGGCTTGGTCTCCGTCGCCTCTCCGGCCTGGGCCGGGATGTCGGCGTCGGCGACTGCGACGGCCTTGCGGGTGCGTCGGCGTACGGGCTTCGCCTCGGCCGCCTCGGCGGTCGTGTCCGCGTCCGCGACCGTGGCCGCGGTCTTGCGGGTGCGCCGCGGCTTGGCCTCGGCGACCGCCTCCGCCGCCTTGCGGGTGCGCCGGCGGGGGGCGGGCTTGGTCTCCGTCGCCTCTCCGGCCTGGGCCGGGATGTCGGCGTCGGCGACTGCGACGGCCTTGCGGGTCCGTCGGCGTACGGGCTTCGCCTCGGCCGCCTCGGCGGTCGTGTCCGCGACCGTGGCCGCGGTCTTGCGGGTGCGCCGCGGCTTGGCCTCGGCCACCGTCTCGACGGCCTCGGTGGCGGCGGCCTCGACGGTGTCGACGACGGCCTCCGCGGTCTTGCGGGTCCGGCGCCGCACGGGCTTGGCCGGAGCCTCGGCGGCCTCGACGGCCTCGGTGACCGGCTCGGCGGCGGGCGTCGGCTCGGCGGCCTTGCGGGTCCGGCGGCGGGCCGGCTTGGCCGGAGCCTCCGTGACGGCCTCGGCGGCGGCGCTCTCGACCACGGCCTCGGCGGCGGTCACCACCGCCTCCGCCGTCTCGACGGCCGCGGCGGCGGGCTTACGGGTGCGGCGGCGGCGCGGCGCGGCCGGCTCGTCGGTGACACCCTCGGCCGTCGCCACGGCGGCCTCCGCGGCCTCGGTCACGGGAGCGGCGACGGCGGCCACGGGCTCGCCCGCTCCACCGCGCGTGCGCCGACGACGGCGCGGCGTGCGGGGCTCGACGGCCTCGACGGACGCGGGCGCGTCCGTGGCCGCCGGAGCGTCCGTGGTCGCGGGAACACCGTCGGCGGGCGCGCCGCCGCGTGTACGGCGGCGCTGGCGCGGGGTACGCGGCGCGCGCTCGCGCTCGCGCTCGACGGGCGCGGCCGAACGGCCGGTACGGCCACGCGGACCGCCACGGCCACCGGTCTCGCCCAGGTCCTCGACCTCCTCGGCCGCGAGCCCGGCGCGGGTGCGCTCGGAACGCGGCAGGACACCCTTGGTGCCGGCCGGGATGTTCAGCTCCTCGAAGAGGTGCGGGGAGGTGGAGTACGTCTCCGGCGGGTTGCCGAAGTCGAGGTCCAGCGCCTTGTTGATCAGCTGCCAGCGCGGGATGTCGTCCCAGTCGACGAGGGTGATCGCGATGCCCTTGGCGCCCGCGCGGCCGGTGCGGCCGATGCGGTGCAGGTACGTCTTCTCGTCCTCGGGGGACTGGTAGTTGATGACGTGGGTGACGCCCTCGACGTCGATGCCGCGGGCCGCGACGTCGGTGCAGACCAGGACGTCGACCTTGCCGTTGCGGAACGCGCGCAGCGCCTGCTCGCGGGCGCCCTGGCCGAGGTCGCCGTGGACCGCGCCGGAGGCGAAGCCCCGCTGCTGGAGCTGGTCGGCGAGGTCCGCCGCCGTCCGCTTGGTGCGGCAGAAGATCATCGCGAGACCGCGGCCCTCGGCCTGCAGTATGCGCGCGACCATCTCGGGCTTGTCCATGTTGTGCGCGCGGTAGACGAACTGCGCGATGTTCGCGACCGTCGCGCCCGAGTCGTCCGGCGCGGCGGCGCGGATGTGCGTGGGCTGCGACATGTAGCGGCGCGCGAGACCGATGACCGCGCCCGGCATGGTCGCCGAGAACAGCATCGTCTGACGGCGGGCCGGCAGCATGTTCATGATCTTCTCGACGTCGGGCAGGAAGCCCAGGTCGAGCATCTCGTCGGCCTCGTCGAGGACGAGCGCCTTGACGTGCTTCAGGTTGAGCTTCTTCTGGCCCGCGAGGTCCAGCAGGCGCCCCGGGGTGCCGACGACGACGTCGACGCCCTGCTTCAGGGCCTCCACCTGGGGTTCGTAGGCCCGGCCGCCGTAGATGGCCAGAACGCGTACGTTGCGGACCTTGCCCGCGGTCAGCAGGTCGTTGGTCACCTGGGTGCACAGCTCGCGCGTCGGGACGACGACGAGCGCCTGCGGGGCGTCGGTGAGCTGCTCGGGCTTCGCCCGGCCCGCCTCGACGTCCGCGGGGACGGTGACGCGCTCCAGCAGCGGGAGGCCGAAGCCCAGCGTCTTGCCGGTGCCGGTCTTGGCCTGGCCGATGACGTCGGTGCCGGAGAGGGCGACCGGGAGCGTCATCTCCTGGATGGGGAAGGGGTTGACGATGCCGACGGCCTCAAGGGCCTCGGCGGTCTCAGGGAGGATTCCGAGCTCTCGGAAAGTCGTAGTCAGGGTGCTGCCTCTTCTGTGTACGCGGTGCGAGGCGAGCGCGGGGGTCGTGTCGGGACCGTGCCGGGGACGTCGGCCGCTCTTGACGGGCGGGCCGAGTGGCATGGGACCACTGCCGACGCTCGAGCTCTCGTGCCGCTGAGGGTCCCTCCGGATGTCGTACGCAATGTGCCGTACCGACGAGGAGGGCTGTCGGGTCGGAGCCGATCGGGCCACCGACCGGGCATCCTCATTCGTGCGGCCCGTCGAATACTCGGCGGGCGCATTACCACCATACCCCGGAATCGCGCACATGTGATGGCCGATTTGGTCACGTAGTCGTCATCACACAGGTTGAGCGGGAACTTCCCCCGCGCTGCGAGCGGGCTATTGTGCGCTTCATGACGACGCCTGACAACGCCGCTGAGAAGCCCGCCGAAGCCCCCGCCGACACCGCCCCCGCGGCCACCGGAGTAGCCGCGCAGAACTGGGAGACGGCCTCGGCCGAGCCCCAGTACCGCGCCGCGGTCGTGGACCTGCTCGGAGCGCTCGCGTACGGCGAGCTCGCGGCGTTCGAGCGGCTCGCGGAGGACGCCAAGCTGGCACCCACGCTCAGCGACAAGGCGGAGCTGGCGAAGATGGCGTCCGCCGAGTTCCACCACTTCGAGCAGCTGCGGGACCGGCTCGCCGCGATCGGCGCGGAGCCGACGGAGGCGATGGAGCCCTTCGTCGCCGCACTCGACGGCTTCCACCGGCAGACGGCTCCCTCGGACTGGCTGGAGGGCCTCGTCAAGGCGTACGTCGGCGACTCGATCGCCAGTGACTTCTACCGCGAGGTCGCGGCCCGTCTCGACTCGGACACCCGCAAGCTCGTCCTCGGCGTCCTCGACGACACCGGTCACGCCGGTTTCGCCATCGAGAAGGTGCGGGCCGCGATCGACGCCGACCCGCGCGTGGGGGGCCGGCTCGCGCTGTGGGCGCGACGGCTGATGGGCGAGGCCCTGTCCCAGTCGCAGCGCGTGGTCGCCGACCGTGACGCCCTGTCGACGATGCTCGTGGGCGGTGTGGCGGACGGCTTCGACCTCGCGGAGGTGGGCCGGATGTTCTCCCGGATCACCGAGGCGCACACCAAGCGGATGGCGGCGCTGGGCCTGGCGGCCTAGGGCGTCCGGGGCCTCGTGCGGCCCGGAGCACCCGGGGCCCGTGCGGCCCCGGACGCCGAGGGCCCGGCCGGAGCGCCGGTGGCCCGGCCGTGGCGCGGAACGCCGAAGGCCCCGCGGCCCGGAGGACCTGACCGCTCCCCGTCTAGGGGCGCGGTTCACGGTCGCGGGAGCGGGGCCTTCGCAGTGGCTTACGCCGTCGCCGAGCGGCGTCGAAAGCGCTCCTCGGGGCGCAGCAGCAGCGACAGCAGCGCCGCGGAGACGGTCGCCGCGCCGAGGAGGATGGCCAGGAAGTGGCCCGAGCCCAGTGCCGTGTGCGTCAGGAAGGCGCCGAACAGGGCTCCCGCCACTCCGGTCGACAGGACCAGGCTGCGCGCCGGCAGCCGGTGGGGCAGGCGGTAGGCCGCCGCCCACGCCAGCGCGAGACCGAGCAGTGCGGAGCCGAGCGTTTCCAAGAACATGGTGAGGTCCCTCCCGCACGGCCGGCGCAAATCGGTCGTAGCCGGTCCTACCCCTGACGTTCGGAACGCAATCCTCCCCGGTGCCCGGCATGTGCTCCATCTGCGTACGCGAGGGGCTCGGTGACATCGTCACCGAGCCCCTCGGGCACTGCTTCGTCGCCCTGTCGTCCTACAGGGCGCTGAACCCGACCTTGCGCTGCGTGGGCTCGCCGAGCTCCACGTACGCCAGCCGGTCGGCGGGAACCAGGACCTTGCGGCCGTGGTCGTCCACGAGGCTCAGCAGCTGCGACTTGCCGGCCAGCGCCTCGGACACCGCGCGCTCGACCTCTTCCGGGGTCTGACCGCTCTCCAGAACGATCTCGCGGGGCGCGTGCTGCACGCCGATCTTGACCTCCACGGCTTTGTCCCTCCGACGGTCAGTCATGTGCGCGTTCGTACGCGCCGTACGCAGCACACATTAGCCCGGCGAGGGGACGCGCACGCTCAGCCCGGGAACGCCAGGAGCGAACAGCCGACGGGAACAAAAAAGCGGCCGGGACGTGCCCCGGCCGCTTCCTCCGCGCCGGTGATCCGGCGATCCGGTGCTCAGTGGTGGTCGGTACCGTGCAGCGGGAAACCCGCGATGCCCCGCCAGGCGAGCGAGGTCAGCAGCTGGACCGCCTGGTCGCGCGGGACGCTGCGGTCGCTGTGCAGCCAGGAACGGGCCACCACCTGGGCCAGGCCGCCGAGCCCCGAGGCGAGGAGCATCGACTCGGCGCGCGAGAGGCCCGTGTCCTCCGCGATGACGTCGCAGATCGCCTCGGCGCACTCGTGCGTCACCTTGTCGACGCGCTCGCGCACCGCCGGCTCGTTCGTCAGGTCCGACTCGAAGACCAGCCGGAACGCGCCGCCGTCGTCCTCCACGTACGCGAAGTAGGCGTCCATCGTCGCGCGGACGCGCAGCTTGTTGTCCGTGGTCGACGCGAGCGCCGTGCGCACCGCCAGGAGCAGGGACTCGCAGTGCTGGTCGAGCAGGGCGAGGTACAGATCGAGCTTGCCCGGGAAGTGCTGGTAGAGGACCGGCTTGCTGACGCCCGCACGCTCGGCGATGTCGTCCATGGCGGCCGAGTGGTATCCCTGCGCAACGAAAACTTCCTGGGCGGCGCCGAGGAGCTGGTTGCGCCGGGCACGGCGCGGCAGGCGTGTGCCCCGTGGGCGTGCTGCCTCTGTCTGCTCGATGGCTGTCACGCCGCCTCCCAAAGTTGTCCACGTGCGGTGTGCGCCGCGCCGCCATCGTACTTTTCGGTAACCCTGCTGTGTGCGGTGCGAGCGCAGAATTTCGCGGACCGGACCTCCTTCGGGGCGGCGCACAGTGTGCCGAAGGGGACGAGCCGGTCACCCCGGCCGCCGTGACGGGCCTGATCAGCGGAGCCGGGTCACCTGTAGCCGGGTCACCTGTAGCCGGGTCACCTGTAGTCGTCCTCGCTCAGCCGGACGACCCGGGCCTGTTCGGCCAGATCCGCGTCGTCGGCGTTGAGGCGGTCGCCCGGGGGTTCCGGGTCGACGTCGTCCACGGGGTCCAGTTCGGCGGACTGCTCGGCGGCGTCGGCCTCCGGTGTCTCCGGGTCGGGGATCTCCCGGAACTGGTCGTCGAAGGTTCCGGGGTCTGTCGGGTCGACTGTCATGGTTCCTCTTCCCGAACGGGTACGAGTGCGCTCCTGATGTGCGTACGAGTGCCCTCGTTCGAAGCCTAGGAGACACACGATCCGGCCGCTATGCGATCCGCCCGCCACCTGTGACGGCGAACACATGAGCCCCTGCGTGATCGTCTCGTAACATTGCCGCATGTCTTCGACCGAACTCCCTTCCGTGCCGGCCGCCAGCGTCACACCGAGGGTCGGTGCCGTCAGGGTCGCGGAAGGAGAGCGGCTGCGATCGGCCGCGCTGCCCGGCATGACGCTGACGGTCAGGTCGAGACCCCCGGCCCGGGAGGGACTTCCGCCCGCGCTGTACGTGCACGGTCTGGGCGGTTCCTCACAGAACTGGTCGGCGCTGATGGCCGGGCTCGACGGACTCGTGGACAGCGAGGCCCTCGATCTGCCGGGCTTCGGCGACTCGCCGCCGCCGGACGACGGCGACTACTCGGTCACCGGGCACGCGCGCGCGGTGATCCGCCACCTCGACGCGTCCGGACGCGGTCCGGTACATCTTTTCGGCAATTCACTCGGTGGAGCCGTCGCCACCCGGGTCGCCGCGGTCCGGCCGGACCTCGTCCGGACGCTCACGCTGGTGTCCCCCGCGCTGCCCGAGATCCGTGCCCAGCGCACCGCCTGGCCGACCGCCCTGCTCGCCCTGCCCGGGGTGGCGGGACTGTTCACCAGGCTCACCCGGGAATGGACCGCTGAGCAGCGCGTACGGGGGGTGCTGGCCCTCTGTTACGGCGATCCCGGCATCGTCACGCCCGAGGGGTTCCGCCACGCGGTGGAGGAGATGGAGCGGCGGCTCGCCCTGCCCTATTTCTGGGACGCCATGGCACGTTCCGCGCGCGGGGTCGTGAACGCCTACACGCTCGGAGGGCAGCACGGACTGTGGCGTCAGGCCGAACGGGTGCTCGCCCCGACGCTCCTGGTCTACGGAGGCCGTGACCAACTTGTCGGCTACCGTATGGCGCAGCGCGCGGCCCGTGCATTCCGTGACTCCCGGCTGCTTTCCCTGCCGGAGGCGGGACACGTCGCCATGATGGAGTATCCGGAGACGGTCGCCACCGCCTTCCGTGAACTCCTGGCGGATCTGGGAGAGTTGACCTCTCCGATGGCAGTCGGCGCGGAGAGCTGAGGCGGGAAGTGGGACGACACAGTCGTCGGGGGCGGGCCGACAAGACGGACACCGCGCGGACGCGGACGGTTCCGGCGGAGGGGGCGGCGCCCGCTCCGGCGCCGGGCCCGGACTCCGCCCGTCGCGCGGCGGCACGTCCGCCCGGTTCCCCGAATCCCTACCCGCCCGCGGGCGGGAGCCCGCGGCAGGGCGCACCCCGTTTCCCCGACGGCACTCCGGCGCACGGCGTTCCCCGGTTCCAGGGCGGCGCCCCGGCCCAGGGCGTGCCGCGTCTCGCCGACGGGACCCCGGCGCACGGTTTTCCGCGGGTGGCCGACGGGACTCCCGCGCGTGGGGTGCCGCGGTTCGCGGACGGGACCCCCGCACACGGCGTCCCGCGGCACCAGGACGGCACCCCGGCGCACGGGGTGCCGCGTTCTTTCGACGGGACCCCGGCACACGGAACACCGAGGCTTCCGGACGGAACCCCCGCACACGGAACACCGAGGCTTCCCGACGGGACCCCCGCCCACGGCGTGCCGCAGGTGCGGGGCGGACATCCCGAGCAGCGTGAACAGGGCGGCGGCTGGGGGGAGTCCAGGGCCGGCGGGGCTCCTCGGGGCACGCCCGCGGGCTCGCGGGTGCCCCGGCAGCGCGAGCAGGCCGCACCGGGGCCCCGGCAGGCGTACGTCGACGCGTTCGACTTCGACGGGCCCCGCGCCGCCGGCTTCGACGACTCCGCCGACTGGAGCGCCCGGGCCACCGACGCCGGTGAGCGGCCGCTCCGGGGAGCCGGCGGCCAGGGCGAGGACAAGGCCCGCAAGGGATGGGCGTTCACCGGGATCGCGGCGGCCGCCGTCACCACCGTGCTGGCCGTCGTCGTGGCCGGACAGATGGCCACGGGAGGCCATGACGCCGACGCGCGGACACAGTCCGCCGACGGCGGCCGGGCGACCCAGGACTCCGCCTCGCGCGGGGACGACCGGCCGACCCAGCCGCAGGTGGCCGCGGCGCCCCTGACGTACGACCAGCAGATGGCCAGGACGTACCCGCTCGGGGCGAAGCTCAAGGGGTCGGGGAAGTTCGAGGCGGTGCCCGGAGTCGTCAAGGCGCCCGGCAAGGGACGCAAGTACACCTACCGCGTCGACATCGAGAAGGGCCTCGGTCTCGACGGAGCGCTCTTCGCCGACGCCGTGCAGAAGACCCTCAACGACAAGAGGAGCTGGGCCCACGGCGGAGCCCGCACCTTCGAGCGGGTCGATTCCGGCGACGCGGACTTCGTCATCACGCTGGCGAGTCCCGGCACCACCGCCGAGTGGTGCGCCAAGTCGGGGCTCGACACCACGGAGGACAACGTCTCGTGCGACTCGGCGTCCACCGAGCGCGTCATGATCAACGCGTACCGCTGGGCCCAGGGCTCCAAGACCTACGGCTTCGGTGACGAGATTCACGCCTACCGCCAGATGCTGATCAACCACGAGGTCGGCCACCGGCTCGGATACGGGCACGTCACCTGTGAGAAGGACGGCGACCTCGCCCCGGTCATGCAGCAGCAGACCAAGTTCCTCGACCACGACGGAATCCACTGCAGGCCCAACCCCTGGCCCTATCCCGAGAGTTGACGGAAAGCGCGCAGAACGCTTTGACATGCGGAAAAAGATCGTTCATATTTTCCGCATGTCCTCCCGTCACGCCTCCGTTCGCGCCGCCATCGAGCTGGCGCTCATCGGCGTGACCGCGCTCTGCGTGGCCGACATCCACTGTTGCTGACGCCCGCCCCCGGCGAGTGCGTCGCTCTTCCTCCCGTTCTGTTCCCGTGCGCCGCCGAACCCCCGCGGTTCGGCGCGCCCGTGTCCCTTTCGGTCCGGTCGGACTCCGACGCCTGACGCCCTGGGCGAGCTCCGCGCTCTGCCGTCTCACTCCGTGTCATTCCGTCTCAGTATTCGAGTCATCCGAGAGGTCGTCTTCCGATGCGTCAATCGTCCGTCATAGCGCGCCGCGTGGCCGCGGCATCCGTCAGCCTGGTCGTGGCAGCGGGCGCCGCCGCCTGCGGGCCGAAGGACAACGATGCCAAGAGCTCCGGCGGCGACTCCAAGCCCCACAAGGGCGGCACGCTCACCGTCCTGAACTCCAATCCGCAGTCGGACTTCGACCCCGCGCGGCTCTACACCTCCGGCGGCGGCAACGTGCCCTCGCTCGTCTTCCGCACGCTCACCACCCGCAACCGTGAGAACGGCGCAGCCGGCGCCCAGGTCGTCCCCGACCTCGCCACGGACACCGGCCGCCCGAGCAAGAACGCGACCGTGTGGACGTACACGCTGAAGCCGGGACTCAAGTTCGAGGACGGCACGCCGATCACCTCCGCCGACATCAAGTACGGCATCGAGCGCTCCTTCGCCGCCGAACTCTCCGGCGGCGCGCCCTACCTGAGGGACTGGCTGATCGGCGGCGCCGACTACCAGGGGCCCTACAAGGACAAGAAGGGCCTCGACTCGATCGAGACGCCCGACGCGCTGACCATCGTCTTCCACCTGAACAAGCCCGAGGGCGAGTTCCCCTACCTGGCCACGCAGACGCAGTTCACGCCCGTCCCCAAGGCCAAGGACACCGGCACGAAGTACGAGGAGCACCCCGTCTCCTCGGGCCCGTACAAGGTCGTCAAGAACGAGAACGACGGCGAGCGCCTCACCCTGGAGCGCAACACCCACTGGTCCGCGTCCACCGACGCCGAGCGCAAGGCCTACCCGGACAGGATCGACGTCCGGTCCGGCCTGGACTCCTCCGTGATCAACCAGCGGCTGTCCTCCTCCCAGGGCGCCGACGCCGCCGCCGTCACCACGGACACCAACCTCGGCCCGGCCGAGCTCGCCAAGGTGACCGGGGACAAGGAACTGGCCTCCCGCGTCGGGACCGGGCACTTCGGCTACACGAACTACATCGCCTTCAACCCGAAGGTGAAGCCGTTCGACAACCCGAAGGTCCGCCAGGCGATCTCGTACGCCATCGACCGCACCTCGGTGATCAACGCGGCGGGCGGCTCCTCGCTCGCCGAGCCCGCGACGACCTACCTGCCGAACCAGAAGTCCTTCGGCTACACGCCGTACGACCACTTCCCGGCGGGCGCCTCCGGCGACGCGGCCAAGGCCAAGGCGGTGCTGGCCGAGGCCGGCTACAAGAACGGCCTGAGCGTGACGCTCACGCATTCCAACAGCAAGGACTTCGAGACCAGCCCGGAGATCGCGACCGCGATCCAGGACGCGCTCAAGAAGGCCGGCATCACGGTCAAGCTCCAGGGCCTGGAGGAGAACGACTACAGCGACAAGATCCACGGCGCGAAGACCGAGCCGGGCTTCTTCCTCGCCCACTGGGGTGCCGACTGGCCCTCCGGCGGCCCCTTCCTGGCCCCGATCTTCGACGGCCGGCAGATCGTGAAGGACGGCGCCAACTTCAACACCGGCTTCCTCGACGACAAGTCCGTCAACGCCGAGATCGACGCGATCAACAAGCTGACCGACCTCGGCGAGGCCGCCAAGCGCTGGGGCGCGCTGGACAAGAAGATCGGTGAGCAGGCGCTGACCGTCCCGCTGTTCCACCCCGTCTACAAGCGCCTGTACGGCAAGGGCGTCAAGAACATCGTGATCAGCGACTGGACCGGCGTCCTGGACATCTCCCAGGTCGCGGTGAAGTAGCACCGTGAGCGAGGCACTTGCCGCCTCCCCGGCCCCCGCGGCGGACCTCTCCGCCGCGGGGGCCTCGGGGGCCCGTCAGTTCTGGCGGCGGCTGCGTGCGCAGCGCGCCGCCCTCGTCGCGGCCGCCGTCGTCGCGCTGCTCGTCCTGGTCGCGCTCGCGGCACCGCTGCTCACGGCGATCGAGGGCCAGGACCCCACCACCTACCACCCCTCGCTGGTGGACTCCGCGCGCGGCGGCGTCCCCGTCGGCCCGCTCGGCGGCATCGGTGCCGACCACTGGCTCGGCGTCGAACCCCAGACCGGCCGCGACCTGTTCGCGCGCCTGGTGTACGGCGCGCGGGTCTCCCTCGGCGTCGCGATCGCCGCGACCCTGGTGCAGGTCCTCATCGCCGTGGTCGTGGGCGTCTCGGCGGCGCTCGGGAACCGATGGGTCGACCAGGTGCTGAGCAGGATGACCGAGATCATCGTCGCCCTGCCGCTGATGATCATGTCGCTGGCGCTGCTGGCGATCGTGCCCGGCAGCTTCCCGCGGCCCGTCCTGGTCGCCCTCGTCATCGGTCTGATCGCCTGGGGCACCCTCGCGAAGATCGTGCGCGCGCAGACGCTCACGCTCAAGCAGCTGGACTACGTCGCCGCCGCGCGGCTCAGCGGCTGGGGCACCTGGCGGATCGCCCGCCGCGACCTGCTGCCGGGGCTCGCCGCCCCGCTCATCACCTACTCCGCGCTCCTCGTGCCGGCGAACATCGGCGTCGAGGCCGCCCTGTCCTTCCTCGGTGTCGGCGTGAAGCCGCCGACACCGTCCTGGGGACAGATGCTGACCGCCGCCGACGTCTGGTACCAGGCCGCCCCGCAGTACCTGCTGCTGCCCGCGGGCGCGCTGTTCGTCACCGTCCTCGCCCTGACCGTCCTCGGCGACGGCGTGCGCACCGCCCTCGACCCGCGCGCGGCCTCCCGCCTGCGCGTCGGCACGGGCCGCAGGGGAGAGGCCAGGGCCGACGCGGGCACCGCCGCGGGCACGGACCCGCTCCGGCCGGGCACGCCCGCCGACGGGACGAAGGAGGCCACGGCATGAGCGGCTTCGGCGGATTCCTCCTGCGCAGGACCCTCGGCACCGTGATCACCCTCTTCGCCATCTCGGTGATCGTCTACGTCGTCTTCTACGCCACCCCGGGCAACGTCGCCCAGATCACCTGCGGCCCGCGCTGCTCGCCCGCCCAGGTGCACCAGGTCGCCGAGCAGCTGCGCCTCGGGGACCCGCTGTACGTGCGCTACGGGCACTTCCTCCAGGGACTCCTCGCCGGCCAGGACTACTCGACGGGCGCCTCCGTCCAGCACTGCCCGGCCCCCTGCCTCGGGCTGTCGTACCAGACGGACCAGCAGGTCATGCGGCTGATCCTGACGAAGCTGCCGGTCAGCCTGTCGCTGGTGTTCGGCGCGATGGTCGTATGGCTCGTGCTCGGCGTCGGCACCGGTGTGCTCTCCGCGTGGCGGCGCGGCCGGATCGGCGAGCGGGTGCTGACCGGGCTCACCCTCGCCGGCCAGGCGACGCCCGTCTTCGTCATCGGCCTGATCCTGATGATCGTCGTCTGCGGCCAGCTCGAACTGCTGCCCTTCCCGCAGTACGTGAACCTCTCCGACGACCCCGAGCAGTGGGCGTGGAACCTGGTGCTCCCCTGGCTCTCGCTCGCCCTCGTCGAAGCCGCCGCCTTCGCCCGGCTGACCAGGGCCTCGATGCTGGAGACGCTGGCCGAGGACCACATCCGGACCTTCCGCGCGTACGGCGTGGGGGAGCGGTCGGTCATCGGGCGGCACGCCGTCCGGGGAGCCCTCGCCCCGATCATCGCGCTGAACGCCAACACCTTCGGGTCGGCGGTCGGCGGCGCCGTGCTCACCGAGACCCTCTTCGGACTGCCCGGCATCGGCCAGGAACTGGTGCACGCGGTGAACGTCGTCGACCTTCCCGTGGTCGTCGGCATGGTCCTGGTCATCGGCTTCTTCGTGGTCATCGCCAACGCCGTCGCGGACGTGCTCTACGCGGTGGCCGACCGACGGGTGGTGCTGACATGAGCGACTCTTCCCCGACTCCCACCGGCGCACCGCTGGTCGAGGTGAGCGGCCTCGTCGTCGACTTCGGAGGGCTGCGGGCCGTCGACGGCATCTCCTTCCGGCTGGAGAAGGGTGCCGCGCTGGGCCTGGTCGGCGAGTCCGGCTCGGGCAAGTCCACCGTGGCGTCGGCCCTGCTGGCGCTGCACCGGGGCACCGGAGCGCGCGTCGACGGCACGGTCCGCGTGGCCGGCGTCGACGTCCAGCGGGCGTCCGACGGCGAACTGCGCGGACTGCGCGGCCGGAAGGCGGCCATGGTCTTCCAGGACCCGCTGTCCTCCCTCGACCCGTACTACGCGGTCGGCGACCAGATCGCCGAGGTGTACCGGGTGCACACCAAGGCGTCCCGGCGGGCGGCACGCGCGCGTGCCGTACAGGTGCTGGACCGCGTCGGCATCCCCGACGCGGCACGCCGGTCCCGCTCGCGCCCGCACGAGTTCAGCGGCGGCATGCGGCAGCGCGCCCTTATCGCCATGGCCCTGGCCTGCGAACCCGAGCTCCTGATCGCCGACGAGCCGACCACGGCCCTCGACGTGACCGTCCAGGCCCAGATCCTCGACCTCCTGCACACCCTGCGCCAGGGGACCGGGACCGGGCTGCTGCTGGTCACCCACGACGTCGGGGTCGCGGCCGGGAGCGTCGACGAGATCCTGGTGATGCGGCACGGACGCGCGGTCGAGCACGGCCCCGTCGCCGCCGTCCTCGGCGCGCCCCGGGAGCCGTACACCCGCGAACTCCTCGGTGCCGTCCCCCGCGTGGACACCCCCCGGACGGTCGGGCGGACCGGTCACGAGGGCGGCAGCGGCCCCGCCGAGGAGGCCCGGCCGGACGACGTGGTCCTCGAAGCGGTCGGGCTCCGGCGGGAGTTCGGGCGCGGGAAGCGGCGCTTCGCGGCCGTCGACGACGTGTCGCTGAGCGTCCGCCGGGGCGAGACCCTCGGCGTCGTCGGCGAGAGCGGCAGCGGGAAGACGACCCTGGGAAGGATGCTGGTCGGGCTCCTGGAGCCCACGGCCGGCGTGGTCCGCCACGAGGGACGCGAACGGTCCGGTGTCCGCCCCTCGGTGCAGATGGTCTTCCAGGACCCGGTGTCCTCCCTCAACCCCCGGCGCAGCGTCGGCGAGTCCATCGCCGACCCGTTGCGGGCGCGCGGGGAGAAGGACGAGGGGCGCGTCCGAGGACGCGTACGGGAACTGCTGGAGCGCGTGGGGCTCGACGGGGCGCACTACGACCGCTACCCGCACGAGTTCAGCGGCGGCCAGCGCCAGCGGGTCGGCATCGCGCGGGCGCTGGCCGCCGATCCGGCCGTCATCGTGTGCGACGAGCCGGTCTCCGCGCTCGACGTCACCACGCAGGCCCAGGTCGTGGCCCTGCTCGGCGAGCTGCAGCGGGAACTCGGCCTGGCGCTGGTGTTCGTGGCGCACGACCTCGCGGTCGTGCGCCAGGTCAGCGACCACGTGGCGGTGATGCGGCGCGGCCGGATCGTCGAGCACGGTCCCGCCGACGAGGTCTACGACAGCCCCCGCGACCCGTACACCCGGCAGCTGCTGGCCGCCGTACCGGCACTCGACCCGGAGGTCGCGGCACGGCGCCGCGCGGAGCGGGGGGAGCTGTCCCCGGCGTGACCCGAGGGCCCGGAGTCCTCGGGGACGCGCCCGGGTGATCTCGTAGCGCGACGAAACGCGGCCTGCGCGGGAAAGTTACGACCATTCACCCCTTCTGGTGGTACGACGGACAACCGTCCGTCGTACCACCGCCTTGTCCGCATACCTTCGTCCCGCTGCGAGCCGCCGGGTCAACGGCGGCTCCCCATACGGGAGATCGGGGGTGTGCTCGTGCGCATCGGACTGCTTACGGAGGGTGGCTACCCGTATGTGGGCGGTGACGCCGGACTCTGGTGCGACCGGCTCGTGCGCGGGCTCGGGCAGCACGAGTTCGACGTCTACGCGCTCAGCCGCACCGAGCGCCAGGAGGACCAGGGCTGGGTCCGGCTGCCGCCCCAGGTCGGCCGTGTGCGCACGGCACCGCTGTGGGCGGCGCACGACGACGGGGTGGTGTACGGGCGCCGGACCCGGCGCCGGTTCGCCGAGGCGTACGGGGAACTGCTGGCGGCGGTGTGCGGGAAACCCCGAGCCGCGAGCGCGGAAGCCTCGGGGGACCCGGAGGATTCCGTCGGCGCCGAGGCGGACCGTTTCGCCAGCGCTCTGTACGGGCTGGCCGAGCTCGCCCGGGACGAGGGCGGGCTGGCCGGCGCCCTGCGCTCCGAGACCGCGATGCGCGTCCTCGAACGCGCCTGCCGCGCACCGGGCGCACCCCGTACCGCCCGCACCGCGAGCGTGCCCGACCTGCTCACCGTCGCCGCGCACATCGAGCGCACCCTGCGCCCCCTCTCACTGGACTGGTACGAGGACGACGCGCTCGGCTCGGCCGACCTCTGCCACGCCGCGGCGGGCGGGGCGGCGGCACTGCCCGGCCTCCTCGCCCGGCACTTCCTCGGCGTCCCGCTGCTGGTCACCGAGTACGGCGTGCAGCTGCGGGCCCACTATCTGGCCGCCGCGACCCTCGAAGAGGCCCCCGCCGTCCGGGCGCTGCTCGCCGCGTTCCACGGCAGGCTCGCCACCGAGGTCTACCGCGCGGCCGCGATCGTCACCCCCGGCAACACGCACGCCCGCCGCTGGCAGGAGCGCTGCGGCGCCGACCGCGCCAAACTGCGCACCGTCCACCCCGGCATGGAGGCCGCGCGCTTCGCGGACGTGGGGGAGGGGGTGCGGGGCAGCCGGTGCGCGGACCCCGGCGCGCTGGTGTGGGTCGGCCGTATCGAACCGGCCAAGGACCTGATCTCCCTGCTGCACGCCTTCGCCGAGGTCCGCAGGGCCGAGCCGGACACCCGGCTGCGGATCGTCGGCGCCCCCGCGGAAGACCCCGAAGCCGCCACCTATCTGACCCACTGCAAGGCGCTGGCCGCGCAGCTCTTCCCCGACGAGGCGGAGGGCGTGCACGCGGTCGGCGACAACCCGGTCTCCTTCGAGGAGATCGGCGGTCCGGAGATCCCGAGCCTCGCGGAGGCCTACGCCTGCGGAGCCCTGGTCGTCCTGTCCAGCGTCGTCGAGGGCTTCCCGGTCAGCCTCGTCGAAGCCATGCTCTGCGGCCGGGCCACCGTCTCCACGGACGTCGGCGCGGTCGTCGAGGTCATCGGCGGCACGGGACTGGTGGTTCCGCCACGCAACCCGCGGGCGCTCGCGGAGGCGTGCGTGGCACTGCTGCGCGACCCCGAGCGCCGTGAGCGGCTCGGCGCGGCCGCCCGCGCACGCGCCCTCGAACTCTTCACCGTCGAGCAGAACATCACGGCATTTCACGGCATTTACCTGGAGATCGTCTCGCACTCCCCGGTGCGCCGGGTCGTCGTGGACGACGAGGGGGAACCGTTGCCCTTCGGCGTCCCCGCCGAGGCCCATGTGCCCGGCCGCTGGACCGTGACCCGCTTCATGACCGAGCGCCGGCCGCGCCGGGCGGAGGACGCGCCGGTACGGGCCACCGTGCCCCCGCCCGCGTCGGCAACCGTCTTCGCGGGGGAGGGCGCGTGACGATCGACAGCGCGGGACCGGGTGCCCCGGGCGGGCTCGACGACCCGGGCGAGCCCGGTCGGCCCGCAGGGCGCCGCGGCGCGGTGGACCCCGTGAAGGCGCTCATGCACCGGCACCGCGAGCTCTGCGAGCGGGCCGTGGACCCGCTGGAGATCGCGGCGGGCCTGGAGGCGCACGGTGTCACCGACCGGACCGCCGCCCGCCTGCGGCACCGGGACGTCTTCTCGCTCGCCGAGGAGATGTACGCCCGCGCCGCCCGCGACGGGGAGGCCCCGCCCCGCGCCGAGACCCCGGGGCGTCCCGGCCCGCGCGCCTACTGGGCGGCGCTCGCCCTGGTGCCGGGCGTCCTCGGTACGGCCGTCGTCGTCGCTCTGCGGCTCACCGGCGGACCGTCGCGTCCGGCCGTCGCCGCGTTCGGAGCCCTGGCCGTGGCGGCCGGTCTGTACCTCGCCTTCCGGCGCGGCCCCCTGAGCACCCGGAACCGCACGACGGGCGCCGCACGCGCGTGGACCTGCTGGCTCGTCGCGTACGCCCTCGCCGGCGACGGACTGCTGAGCGCCGGCCGGGACGGCGGCCCGCACGGTCCCTGGCCCCTGGCCACCGCACCCGTGCTGGCCCTCTTCCTGGCCTGCGCCCCGGCGGCCTGGTGCGCCCACCTCTTCGCCGCCCGTGCCCGTCACCGGCTGAGCGCCAGCCGGGGCCTGGAGGAGTTCGCCGCCTCCGTACGCCCTCTGCTCGTCGGGGTGTTCGCCCTGTTCCTGTCCGCGCTGTGCGGGCTGCTCGCGCTGTGCGGGGCGGTACTGGACGAGTCACCCGCCTACGCCGGAGCCGGTGCGCTCGGCGCACTGCTCCTCCTCGCGCGGATGCTCACGTCACGCGGCTTCACCCACGTGCCGGGCCGCGTGCTCGTCGGCGCGGGCGCGGCGGAGGCCACCGCCCTCGCCACGGTCCTCGCCGCACGACTGCCCGGCTGTTCCTTCCTGGCCGCCCCCGTCGACGGCCTGGTCGAAGCGGCGGGCCCCGGGGCCGTACCGGCTCTGGCCTGCGGGGCGGGTGCCCTCGTCCTCCTCGTCCAGGCGACCCGCACGCTCACCTGCGCCTCGGCCCACGCTCCGCCCTGCGAGGCCCCATGAGCCGCGATCGATCCGGACGGTCCGGGCCCCGAGGCACCGGCGCCGAGGCACCGGGACCGGGCCCGGCGGTCCGTTCGACCGGGCGGCCGGAGGCCGTCCGGAACCGGACCACGGCACTCCCACCGCCGTGAGTCCTCCCCGGAGTCCGGACAGCGTCCCGGATCCGGACCCTCTTTCTCCCGCGGGGCCGACACCGCGGGCCCTCTTCACGACCTACGGCATCACCTCGAAGGAGACAGTCAGATGATCACCTCCCGAACCGGAGAATCCGCCCCGGGAGCCGCCCGATGAGGGTCCTGCTGATCGGAGCCAACGGCTACCTGGGCCGATTCGTCGCCGACAGACTGCTCGCCGACCCGGCCGTGCAGCTCACCGCGCTCGGCCGGGGCGACGACGCCGACGTACGGTTCGACCTCGCCTCGGGCAGCCCCGGCGCGCTCACCCGTTTCCTGGACGCGGTGCACCCCGGAGTCGTCATCAACTGCGCGGGCGCCATCCGCGGCGGCGCCCGCGAACTGACCCGGCACAACACCGTCGCCGTCGCCACCGTCTGCGAGGCCCTGCGCCGGAGCGGCTGCGGGGCCCGGCTCGTCCAGATCGGCTGCGGTGCCGAGTACGGGCCCAGCCAGCCCGGCTCCTCCACCGCGGAGGACGCCGTGCCGCGCCCGGGCGGCCCGTACGGAGTGAGCAAACTCGCCGCGACCGAACTCGTCCTCGGCTCCGGTCTGGACGCCGTCGTGCTCCGTGTCTTCTCCCCCGCGGGACCCGGCACGCCCGCCGGATCCCCGCTCGGCCGGCTCGCCGAAGCCCTGCGCCGTGCCATGCAGGCCAGTGACGGCGAACTCAAGCTCGGCGGCCTCGGTGTCCAGCGCGACTTCATCGACGTCCGTGACGTCGCCCGCGCCGTCCACGCCGCCTCCCTGTCCGCCGCGCAGGGCGTGATCAACATCGGCTCGGGCCGTGCCGTACGCCTCCGTGACGTCGCCGCGGTCCTCGCCAGGGTGGCCGGCTACAGCGGCAGCCTGCACGAACTCGACGGCCCGCCCGGCCCGCCCATGCGGCCGGGCATCGGCCACCCCCGTCCCGAGCCCGACCACGCCGCTCCGGTCGCCTACCCCTACCCGGACGGCTGCGGCAGCTGGCAGCAGGCCGATGTGCGCACCGCACGCGACCGGCTCGGCTGGCGGCCCCGGATCAACCTCGAGGAGTCCCTCGCCGACATCTGGATGGAGGCGGCGTGTCGTATCTGACCCGGACCGCGACCGGCAGCGCGAGCACCGATCTGGGGCTGGGCTTCGGTGTCCCCGGCTATGCGCATCCTCTCGTCGCTCCGATGGAATGGGACGAACTCACCCGCCCCGGCACCCCCCTGCACTGGGTCGTCCTGAACGTGGACAGCGGTCCCGGCGAGCGACCCGACCCGCGCTGCCTGGAAGCGACGGGACGGCTGCGCAACGCGGGGGTCCGGGTGCTGGGACTTGTCGACGCCGCCCGTGGGTTACGCCCCTCCGGCGAGATGGCCGCCGACGCGCGCCGCCATCTCGACTGGTACAAGGCCGACGGATTCGTCCTCGACCGCTGCCCCACCGAACGCGCCGCGCTGTCCGACGTCCGCCGGACGGCCGACGAACTGCGCGCGCTCAGGGACGGCGCCCACATCGTGTTCGGTCATGGCACCCACCCGCACCCGGGATACGCCGAGATCGCCGACCAGCTCGTGACCTTCTCGGGCCCGTGGACCGAGTACCGCTGGTCGCAGGTCGCCGAGTGGACCGCCGACTATCCTCCCGAGCGCTTCTGCCACTTCGTGCACGGTGTGCCGCGCGGTCATCTGGAGGAAGCCCTGCGCATCGCCCGCTGGCAGGGCGCCGCGACGATCTACTTCACCGACCGCTCCGATCAGGGAGGGACGGTCGACCCCTGGGAGACGATGCCCGGCTACTGGGACGAAATCGTCTCGCGGATCGGAACGGGTGTCTCGGAATGAAGAAGGGCGTGGCAGTGTTACGGGAAGAACAACCGTAGTGATAGACCGACCAACGGAGTCCCCGTGTCGCTGCCACCCCTGGTCGAGCCAGCCTCTGAGCTCACCGTAGACGAGGTCCGCAGGTACTCCCGCCACCTGATCATCCCCGATGTGGGCATGGACGGGCAGAAGCGGCTGAAGAACGCCAAGGTGCTCTGTGTGGGCGCTGGCGGCCTCGGATCGCCGGCTCTGATGTATCTGGCCGCGGCGGGCGTCGGCACGCTCGGCATCGTGGAGTTCGACGAGGTCGACGAGTCGAACCTGCAGCGTCAGATCATCCACAGCCAGGCGGACATCGGCCGCTCCAAGGCCGCGTCCGCGCGTGATTCCGTGCTGGGCATCAACCCGTACGTGAACGTGGTCCTTCACGAAGAGCGGCTCGAGGCCGAGAACGTGATGGACATCTTCAGCCAGTACGACCTGATCGTCGACGGCACCGACAACTTCGCGACCCGCTACCTGGTCAACGACGCCTGCGTGCTGCTCAACAAGCCCTACGTGTGGGGTTCGATCTACCGCTTCGACGGCCAGGCCTCCGTCTTCTGGTCCGAGCACGGGCCCTGCTACCGCTGCCTCTACCCGGAGCCCCCGCCGCCGGGCATGGTCCCCTCCTGCGCCGAGGGCGGTGTCCTCGGCGTGCTGTGCGCGTCCATCGGCTCCATCCAGGTCAACGAGGCGATCAAGCTCCTCGCGGGCATCGGCGAGCCGCTGGTCGGCCGCCTGATGATCTACGACGCCCTGGAGATGCAGTACCGCCAGGTCAAGGTCCGCAAGGACCCGAACTGCGCGGTCTGCGGCGAGAACCCCACCGTCACCGAGCTCATCGACTACGAGGCCTTCTGCGGCGTCGTGTCCGAGGAGGCGCAGGAGGCGGCCGCCGGCTCGACGATCACTCCCAAGCAGCTCAAGGAGTGGATCGACGACGGTGAGAACATCGACATCATCGATGTCCGCGAGGTCAACGAGTACGAGATCGTCTCGATCCCCGGTGCCCGGCTGATCCCGAAGAACGAGTTCCTCATGGGTGCCGCCCTGGAGAACCTGCCGCAGGACAAGAAGATCGTCCTGCACTGCAAGACGGGTGTCCGCAGTGCGGAAGTCCTCGCCGTCCTGAAGTCCGCCGGTTTCTCCGACGCGGTGCACGTCGGCGGCGGCGTGATCGGCTGGGTCAACCAGATCGAGCCCGAGAAGCCGGTGTACTGACCGGCGGACCGTCCCGCTCTTCCGGTGGCGGGGGTCTCGCGGACCCGGTGTCCGCGAGACCCCCGCCACCGTCATGAACAGACCTTGCCGTCCTTCGGCACCGCCCCGTCCAGCAGATAGCTGTTCACGGTCGAGTCGACACAGTCGCTGCCGCTCCCGTAGGCACCGTGGCCCTCGCCCTTCCAGGTGAGCTCCACCCCGATGCCCTTGCCGAGCCCGTCCGCCATCCTGCGCGCGCCCTCGTAGGGTGTCGCCGGGTCCCCGGTGTTGCCGACGACCAGCACGGGGGCGGCTCCCGGCGCGCTGACCTCGGGATGGTCGAACTGGCCGGCCACCGGCCAGTCGTGGCACCAGCCCGCCGTGTCCCAGCCCATGAAGTCCCCGAAGACGGGCGAGATCCTCTCGAACTCGGGCAGCCGCTTCCTGGTCTCCTCGGGGGTCGGCCGCTGCTTGTCGTCCAGGCACGATATGACCCGTTGGGAGTGGGTCGTCGTGCCGTAGTGCCCCGAGGCGTCACGATCGTTGTAGGCGTCGGCGAGCGCCAGCAGGGCCGAACCGTCCCCGTTCTCGGCGTCCTTCAGGGCCTCGGTCAGGCGTGGCCAGCCCTCCTTGCTGTAGAGCGGCAGCACGATGCCGGTGAGGGCGAGTGTCTGGCCGAGCTCACGCCCGCCGGTGGCGGGCAACGGCTTCGCGTCGATCCGCTTCAGCAGGTCCGCGATCTTCCGGGAGCCCTGCTTCGGGTCCTGCCCGGTGGACTTGAGGTAGTCGTCCAGCGCGCGCTGGAAGCCCAGCGTCTGGTTCTTGGCGTGCCCCACGGTGTCGGCGCTCGGGTCGACGACCGCGTCCAGCACCAGGCGCCCCACGTTCTTCGGGAACAAGTGGGCGTACACACCGCCCAGTTCCGTGCCGTAGGAGATGCCGAAGTAGTGCATCCGGCGGTCGCCGAGGACCTGGCGCATCAGGTCCATGTCGCGGGCCGTGTCCGTCGTCGAGACGTGGGACAGCAGCTTTCCGGCGGCCTTCGCGCAGCCCTTTCCGAAGTCCGACGCGTCCTTGAAGTACGCCGCTTCCTCGGCCGTGTCGTCCGGTGTGGCGTCCACCGACTCGGCGGCCTGGACGGCCTTGTCCCCGCGGCACCGGACGCCTTCGCTGGCGGCCACCCCGCGCGGGTCCCAGCTCACCAGGTCGTAGCGCTGGTGGAGCGGGCCGACAACGCTCTCGTACAACGGCATCGTGGAGACGCCCGAGCCGCCGGGGCCGCCGAAGTTGAAGAGGAGCGAGCCGATGCGCTTGTCCTGGCCGGCGGTCGCCCTGGAGCGGATGAGCGCCAGGCCGATCGTCTCGCCGTTCGGCTTCGCGTAGTCCAGCGGCGCCTTGAGCGTCGAGCACTGCCAGCCGCTCCCGGGCGCGGGGGAGTCCGAAGTGCCTTTGCAGCGGCCCCAGTCGAGCTTCTGCGAGGTGAGCGAGGCGGGCAGCCCCGGCGACCCGCCGGAGGGCCCTGTGGCGGTCGGCGCCTTGTCGCCGTTCTTGCCCTCGTCCCCGCCGTCGGCCGGGGTGCCTCCGCCGCAGCCGGTCAGCAGCAGCGTGGCGGCGGCCGCGGCCGTCCACCGTGCGAAACGTGTCATGGGTGTCCCCCCTCGCCCGTGGTCCGCCCGAATCCGCGGATCACACGCAAGCAATGGTAGGCGTCGGCCGCCGACCCCTGCCGAGGCCTGTGGATAACGCTCTGACCTGCGGTTCTCTAGGAGCAGACAGTGCCGGTCGACGGTACGGTGCCCTGCAGCAGATAGCCGTTCACCGCGCCCTGCACGCACTTGTTCCCGCTGTCGTACGCCCCGTGCCCCTGGCCCTTGTACGTCAGCTCGACCCCGACGCCCTTGCCGAGCGCGTTCACCATCGCCCGGGCACCTTCGTACGGTGTGGCGGGGTCGCCGGTGTTGCCGACCACGAGGATCGGTGCCGCGCCGGGGGCGCTGACGTCCGGGTGCTCGGCGGCTCCCGGCACCGCCCAGTCGGTGCAGCTGACCAGGCCCCAGGCCAGATAGTCGCCGAACAGCGGCGAGGCGGCCCGGAACTCGGGAAGTTTCGACCTCACCTGGTCCGCGGTGTAGCGCGGCTTGTCGTCGGCGCAGTTGATGGAGATGTTCGCCGGGGTGATGTTGCTGTACTGGCCGTTCTCGCTGCGTCCGTTCATCGAGTCCGACAGCAGCATCAGCACCTTGCCGTCGCCGTCGTAGGCCTGCTCGAGTCCCTCCGTCAGGTACTCCCAGAAGTCCTTGGAGTACAGCGACTGCGCGATGCCGCTGGTCGCGGCGGTCTGGGTGAGCCGGCGTGGGAAGACGCCGGGGATCGGCTTGCTGTCGAGGTCCTTCAGCAGGCCGGCGATGCGGTCCTTGACGTCCTGCGGACTGTCGCCGATGGGACAGCCCTCGGCCTTCGCGACGCAGTCCTCGGCGAAGTTGTCCAGTGCGAGCTGGAAGCCCCTGGCCTGGCCGAGCGAGCCCTGCTCCACGTTCTGCGTCGGGTCGACGACCCCGTCGAAGACGGCCCGTCCCACGTTCTTCGGGAACAAGTGGGCGTAGACGCCGCCCAGTTCGGTGCCGTACGAGATGCCGAAGTAGTGCAGCTTGTCGTCACCGAGCACCTGCCTCATCAGATCCATGTCGCGAGCGGCGTCCGTGGTGCGCACATGGGGGAGAACCCTGCCGGAGTTCTTCTCGCACGCGGCGTTGAACGTCCTGGTGTTCCGCAGGAGTTCCTGTTGTTCGGCGGCGTCGTCCGGAGTGGCGTCCTGCTGGAAGAACCTGTCGAGCTGCTGGTCGTTCTCGCACTTCACCCCCGCGCTGCGGCCGACGCCGCGCGGGTCGAAGCTCACCAGGTCGTAGCGGGTGCGCAGGGCGGCGTAGTCCTGTCCGAAGGCGGGCAGCGAGGCGACGCCCGAGCCGCCGGGGCCGCCGAAGTTGAAGACGAGCGAGCCGATGCGCCTGTCGGGGGCGCCGCTCGCCCTCGCCCGGATCAGCGCGAGCCCGATCGTGTCGCCCTTGGGATCGGACCAGTCGAGGGGCACCTTCAACGTGGCGCACTGCCACTGCGTGCCGCCCGGCAGGGGCGAGGGGGCACTGCCGCCGCCCTGGGCCTCGGACGGTGCCGGGCACTCCTTCCAGTCCAGCTTCTGCGCCGTCAGGTCCTCGTCCTCGGAGTCGCCGCCGCAGCCGGACACCCACGAGGTCAGCAGGACGGCGGCGACGGCCAGGGCGGCGGCGCGCGACCGGGACGGGTTCGGCATGTTCCCCATCCTGCGGGCGCCCGAGGAGGGGCGCTCGGGGCACGAGCCGTGTGGGTGAGGACGCGCCGGGCCCTAGAGCGCGCCCTTGCGTGTCAGGTGGTTGAAGAACAGCCATCCGGGCAGCACCGGGATCCACAGGGTCAGCAGCCGGTACAGCAGCACCGCGGGCGCCGCGACCTCCTTGGGCAGGCCGACGGCGATCAGGCCGACGGTGAGGGTCGCCTCGACCGCACCCACGCCGCCCGGGGTCGGGGCCGCCGAGCCCAGCGCGTTGCCGGCGAGGAAGACGACGGCGACACTGGCGAGGCTGAGCGTGCTCGTCTCGCCGTGGCCGAACGCGCGGATCGACGCGTCCAGGCACATCACGAAGCAGGCCGTCAGCAGCAGCATGCCTCCGATGCCGGTGACGAGCTTCTGCGGCCGCTGCAGGACGTCCAGCATGCGCGGTACGACACCCGCGAACAGCGACCTCACGCGCGTGGAGACGAACTTGCGCAGCAGCGGTACCGACGTCACGACGAGGATGAACACCGCGACCGTCAGCAGACCCGCGATGACCGTACGGGACGGGGACAGGGACGGCGTCTTCTCCGTACCGGTCAGATAGCCGAAGGACAGCAGCATCAGGATGTGACAGCCGAGCCCGAACAGCTGCGACGCGCCGACACTCGCCACCGCGAGTCCCGGCCGCACCCCGGCCCGCTGGAGGAAGCGCGTGTTGAGGGCGACGCCGCCGACCGCGGCGGGCGCCACGATCTTCACGAACGAACCGGCGACCTGTGCCGCCGTGGTCCGCAGGAACGGCACCCGTTCGGGCACGAAGCCGAGGAGGCTCATCGCCGCCGCGAAGTAGCTCAGGGCGGAGAACAGCGCGGCCGCCGCGACCCAGCCCCACGAGGCGTTGTCGAAGAGGGTGCCGAACTCGATGTGGGTGAGCTGCGTGAGCAGGAAGTACGCGCCGATCGCCCCGGCGATGAAACTGATCAGCGTGCGGGGTCTGACCCGCTCCAGACGGGCCGGTTCCACCGGTGCCTGCGGCCTGATCAGCAGTACCTGATGGCGGATCTGGGTGAGCAGATCCTCCTCGCGCGCCTCGTCCAGGGCCTCGTCGATCGCCCGCTTCTCGGCGCGCTGCTCGGCGCGCACGGCTTTCTTCCCGGCCTTCTCCGACACGGGCTGCGCCGCCTGCGCGCCGTCCTCGGCCGCTTCGGCGGCGCGGGCGAGCTTGGCCTGCCGCGAGGCCTCCAGCACCGCCTCGCGTTCGCGCTGCGCGCGCTCCCGGGCGAGTCTGCGCAGCGTCGCGCGCGTGGAGCGCGTCAGCGCGATCGGCTGGAGCATGGGAAGGCAGTCCGCGACGGCGTCCGGGCCGAGCACGCCCACCGCCGACGCCACCGCGCGCTCGGCGCCCACGCGCAGCCCGAGGGTGGTCACCAGCTGGGCGATGTCCATGCGCAGCAGCAGATCGCCCGCCGCGATCTCGCCGCCGCGCAGATCCGTGAGGATCACCGTGCCGGAACGATCCACCAGAATCGCGTCGCCCGCGAGCCTGCGGTGCGCGATGCGCCGGGACTGCAGCGCCTGCACCTGGTGCCAGGTGTCGCGGAGCAGTTCCTCGGTGATCAGTTCGTCGGGCAGCGAGTCGAGGGTGTGCGCGCCGGTGTGCTCGTAGACGAGCATCACGGCGTCCGGGCCCAGCTCGGAGGTCGCGATCAGCTTGGGCGCGTTGGCCCCGGCCGCGATGGCCGCGTACGCGAGGAGGGCTTCCTGCTCCAGGGCCTGGCGCAGCGACTGGAGACTGCGGCGCGTGGTGATCCCGCGCAGCGTCAGACGGCGCCAGGCGCGGTAGAAGAAGCCCTGCGCCTGCTGCTCGCGGTCGACGACCGTGACGTCCAGCGGCGGGCCGTCCTCCAGGGTGACGAAGTAGCGCCGGCCGCGGTCGCCGCTCTCCGTGGTCTCCGGCGTCTCCTCGCGGGCCGCGCTGACCGGGTGGAAGCCGACGTGCCGGAGGCCCGCCATCAGCGTCCGCCCGGTCGGCCGCACGTTCGGCGAACCGACCGCGTACAGCGTCCCGTAGGCGACGGTCCAGCCGATCAGCACCGTCAGGATGATCGAGAACGGGGTCGTGTAGCCGGTCACCAGCATGGAGAAGGCGTCGAGGAGCAGTACGACCCAGAGCACCCCGCGCCAGCGCGGTCTGCGGGACATGCCGACGGCCGTCATGTACGCGATGACCGGTGCGAGATAGCCGTGCACCGGGTCGGTGAGGGCGTGGACGTCACCCGGCGAGGGCTGGGTGAGCGCCTCCTGGATGGAACCGGGGGCGCCCTTCGCGACCCAGAGGTCCGTGGCGAGGGTCACCCCGTGCGCGAGGACCGCGGCGAGGACGCCGTCGGCGATGCGCAGCCCGTCCCGTTTGACCAGCCGCTCGACGGCGAAGGCGACCGGCACCAGGAGGATCGCGATGCTGGACGCCAGCCCCGCGATCCTGATCAGCAGATCGGGTGCCTGTCCGGTGCCCTTGTTGATGTCCTGTTCGAGCCCCGAGGTGGTGCCGTGCGCGAACGCGGCGATGCCGAGCAGCACCACGATCGCGAGGACGCCCACCAGGAGCCGCATCAGGTCGGAGGGGCGGTGCACGCGCGCGGGGAGCAGCGGTTCGTCGCCCTCGACCTCGTCGGCATGGACCTCGTCCACGCAGTCGGCGCCCCGCTCGGCCCGCCGCTTCTCGTCCCCGTGGGGCCGGGACGGGCTCGCGGGGGCCTCAGGGGAGGAGTCCGCCGCCTCGCCGGAGCCGGTCCCGCTCGTCGCGGAGGAGGACTCGTCCGCCTCGACGCCGGTGTCCTTCTCGTCGACGCCGTCGGTGTCCGGGTACGACGAGGCGGCGGAGGTGCCCTCCGCGTCTTCGGGGTGCACGCCCTGCTGCCTCATGGACTCTTCTTGATCTCGTATCACCAGTCACCGCCCGCACGATGGTGGCATGCCAGACCGACACACGGGGGCATCAGGGTGCAAATGAGGGGCACGCGATCTGCTGCGAACGTCACTCCGCGGGAGGGAACGCGCACGGTCGCCGCCGCGTCACGTTGTCGGTGGGGTGCGGCAGGATGGGGCGGATGAGCGAGGAGAGCCTTCCGGCGGACGCCCTGCCGGAGTACGCGGAGCGGGTCCTCGACGTCGCCGAGCTGATCCCGCCCGGCCGCGTCATGACGTACGGCGACATCGCCGAATGGCTGGAGGAAGGCGGACCGCGCCAGGTGGGCCGGGTGCTGGCCCTCTACGGCGGAGCGGTTCCGTGGTGGCGCGTCATGCGCGCCGACGGCGTGCTGCTGCCCGGCCACGAACTGGACGCGCTCGCCCACTACCGCGCCGAGGGAACGCCCCTGAAGGAGGCGAGCCGGGCCTCTGCGGGACATCTGCCGCGCGTCGACATGAGACGGGCCCGATGGGACGGCGGCGAACGCGCGGAAGGTCACACCTGACAGCTTCCGGCATTCACGGGCCCGAAGGGGAAAACGGGCCCCGTACGAGCGAAACGAGGCACATCCGTGACATGCCGTACGTTCGTAGGGCGCGAGGCGCACAGGACGCGCGGGACGCACGGGACATGAGGGAAGAATCGGAAGTCCTCCTTCCGTGGACCGCACCGGCGTAGCGTCGTCGGCACGCGCCCCCCGCACCCCGCGGTCGCCGCCCTCCACGCGGCGGTCCGCCCACCAGTACGACCACCAGGACCGGCGAACCACGTGAGCTCCACTTCCTCCCCCAGACGCCTGACGCACCCGTCCGTGCGCCAGGGGGCCCGCGGTGCGTACCGGCTGGTGCGCACCGCGCCGGCCCGGGTGGATCCCCCTCGTCTTGACGCGGGACAGCGCGCGGTGGTTGACCACGGGGGCGGACCGCTGCTCGTGCTCGCGGGACCCGGTACGGGCAAGACGACCACGCTCGTCGAGTCCGTGACCGCCCGGATCGAACGCGGCGGCGACCCGGAACGGATCCTGGTGCTCACGTTCAGCCGCAAGGCGGCCGTCGAGCTCCGCGACCGCATGGCGCTGCGCATAGGGACCGCCCGCGCGCCCCGGGCCACCACCTTCCACTCCTTCTGCTACGCCCTGATCCGGGCCCACCAGGACAGCGATCTGTTCGCGGAGCCCCTGCGGCTGCTGTCCGGCCCCGAGCAGGACGTGGCCGTGCGCGAGCTGCTCGCGGGGCAGCCGGACCTGGACCGGCTGGGCCTCGCCCATGTGCGCTGGCCGGACGAACTGCGCGCCTGTCTGACCACGCGCGGCTTCGCGGACGAGGTCCGCGCGGTCCTCGCACGCAGCCGGGAACTCGGTCTCGGTCCCGATGCCCTGGAGGCCTTCGCGCGCCGCATCGGCCGCCCGGACTGGGGCGCGGCGGCCGCCTTCCTCGCCGAGTACCTCGACGTCCTCGACATGCAAGGAGTCCTCGACTACGCGGAACTGGTCCACCGCGCGGTGCTCCTCGTCCGCCGTCCCGAGGTCGCCGAACGGCTCGCGCTCCGGTACGACGCCGTCTACGTGGACGAGTACCAGGACACCGACCCCGCGCAGGTGCGGCTGCTGCGCGGCCTCGCCGGCGGCGGGCGCACCCTCGTCGCCTTCGGCGATCCCGACCAGTCGATCTACGCCTTCCGCGGCGCCGACGTGAACGGCATCCTGGACTTCCCCGAGGCCTTCCCGCGCACGGACGGCCGCCCGGCTCCGGTCGAGGTCCTCGGGACGTCCCGCCGCTCGGGCGCCCGTCTGCTGGAAGCCACCCGCCGGCTCACCCTGCGCATGCCGCTGACCCGCCTGCCGGCGCAGAAGGTGCGCGCCCACCGCGAGCTGTCCCCGGTACGGGACGGGGGGCAGGTCGAGGTCTACACGTACCCGACGGCCGGCACGGAGCTCGACAACATCGCGGACATCCTGCGCCGCGCCCACCTGGAAGACGGGGTTCCCTGGGGGGAGATGGCCGTCCTGGTGCGCGCCGGTTCCCGGACGATCCCCACGATCCGGCGGGCGCTCACCTCGGCGGGCGTCCCCCTCGACATCGACGGCGACGATCTGCCGCTGCGGCACGAACCCGCGGTCGCGCCGCTGCTGACGGCGCTGCGGGCGGTGGCCCGCGCGGAGTCGGAGTCGGGCGCGAACGGGGTGCCCGGCGCGGACGGGACGTCCGGTGCGAACGGGGTGCCCGGGGCGGAAGAGATGTCCGGTGCGGACGGGACGCCCGGTGCCGCCACCGACCCGCGAACCGTCACCGACCCGCGAACCCCCGCAGAGCCGGATGCCGGGGCAGCCTCGGACACCGACACCGACACCGACACCGACACCGACACCGACAGGCGTGCCGAGACCGATCCGTCCGCCGGCCCCGAACCGTACGTGGACGCCACCGGCGCCCACGTCGTGTCCTGGCTCGACACCGAGACCGCGCTCACCCTCCTCGCCTCGCCCCTCGCGAGCATGGACGCCGCGGACCTGCGGCGCCTCGGGCGTGCCCTGCGGGAGGAGGAGCGCGCCGGCGGGAACCTCGTACCGCCGCCGTCCGACGTCCTGCTCGCCCGCGCGCTGGCCGAGCCGGAGCGGCTCGTCGCGCACGATCCCGCGTACGCCCGGGGGGCCCAGCGCCTCGGCGCGCTGCTGCGCAAGGCGCGTGAGCGTCTCGCGGGCGGGGGAACGGCCGAGGAGGCCCTCTGGGACCTGTGGGACGGCACGCCCTGGCCCCAGCGCCTGGAACGGGCCGCCCGGCGCGGCGGCGCGGCCGGCCGCAACGCCGACCGGGACCTCGACGCCGTGTGCGCGCTGTTCGCGACCGCCGGGCGGGCGGAGGAGCGCACCGGAGGCCGTGGCGCCCTGAACTTCCTGGAGGAGATCGACGCCGAGGACATCGCGGCCGACACGCTCACCCGCAGGGCCGTGCGCCCCGAAGCCGTACGCCTGATGACGGCGCACCGCTCCAAGGGACTGGAGTGGCGTCTCGTCGTCGTCGCGGGCGTCCAGGAAGGCCTGTGGCCGGATCTGCGCCGCCGCGGCTCCCTGCTGGAGGCCGACCGCATCGGGCGGGACGGACTCGCCGAACCCCTCACCCCCGGGGCACTCCTCTCCGAGGAACGCCGGCTGTTCTACGTGGCCGCCACCCGCGCGCGTGAACGGCTCGTCGTGACGGCGGTGAAGGCGCCGGCCGACGACGGCGACCAGCCCTCCCGCTTCCTCACCGAGCTCGGTGTCGAACCCAAGGACGTGACCGGCCGTCCGCGCCGTCCGCTGGCCGTCGCCCCGCTGGTCGCCGAGCTGCGCGCCACCACGGTCGACCCGCGCGTCTCGGAGAACCTCAGGCAGGCCGCCGCCCGCCGTCTCGCCCGGCTCGCCGCGCTCGCCGACGAGGACGGCCGCCCGCTCGTCCCCTCCGCGCACCCCTACCGCTGGTGGGGCATGTACGAGCCGACGGAGAGCAAGGTCCCGCTGCGCGACCGCGACCAGCCCGTCGTGCTCTCCGGCAGCGCGCTCGACCAACTCGCCAACACCTGCGCCCTGCAGTGGTTCCTCGGGCGGGAGGTGAAGGCCGACGCGCCCGCGACGGCGGCCCAGGGCTTCGGCAACGTGGTGCACGTCCTCGCCGACGAGGTCGCGTCCGGACGCACCCCCGCGGACCTGGACGTCCTCATGGAGCGCCTCGACTCCGTGTGGAACGCGCTCGCCTTCGACGCGCCCTGGAAGTCCGCGCAGGAGAAGGAGCACGCGCGCGTGGCGCTCGAACGCTTCCTGAAGTGGCACGTCATGGACCGCACCGGCCGCACGCCGGTGGCCAGCGAGCACGACTTCGACGTGACCCTCGAAGCGGGCTCCTACGAGGTGCGCATCCGCGGCTCCATGGACCGCGTCGAGGCGGACACCGAAGGGCGCGCCTACGTGGTCGACTTCAAGACCGGCAAGAACGCGCCGAGCGCCGACGAGGTGAGGCACCACCCGCAGCTCGCCGTCTACCAGCTCGCCGTCGGCGAGGGAGCGGTCGACGACGCCTTCGACGGCGCCCGCCCCGGAGCGGGCGGTGCCGAGCTCGTCCAGCTCCGCCAGGGCGCCGCCAAGAAGAACGGCGGCGAGACCCTTCCCAAGGTGCAGGCGCAGGAGCCGTTGGAGGGCGACTGGGTCGGCGACCTGCTGGCGAACGCCGCCGGCAAGGTCCTCGACGAGCGGTTCTCGCCGACGACGGGACAGCACTGCACGCACTGCTCCTTCCAGGCGTCCTGCAGTGCCCGGCCGGAGGGCCGGCAAGTGGTCGAGTGACGTAGAGCACCATATGGGTTGACCTGCGGTTATTTCGTCCTGGGCGGCGATGTGGGCATCGCTGTCGGTGGACGCCGCTAACCTCTGCGCATGCCCGCCCGCATCACCGACCCCGAACAGCTCAAGGAGCTCCTCGGCATCCCGTTCACCCCGGAACAGACGGACTGCATCACCGCGGAACCGGCCCCGCAGGTGATCGTGGCCGGAGCGGGTTCCGGCAAGACCACGGTGATGGCGGCCCGCGTGGTGTGGCTGGTGGGCACCGGGCAGGTCGCCCCCGAGCAGGTCCTCGGCCTGACGTTCACCAACAAGGCCGCGGGCGAACTCGCCGAGCGGGTCCGCAAGGCGCTCGTCAAGGCGGGAGTCACCGACCCGGACGTCATCGACCCCGACAACCCGCCGGGCGAGCCGGTCATCTCCACGTACCACGCCTTCGCGGGCCGTCTGCTGACCGACCACGGCCTGCGCATCGGGCTCGAACCGACCTCCCGGCTCCTCGCCGACGCCACCCGCTACCAGCTCGCCGCGCGCGTGCTGCGCGAGGCGCCGGGTCCGTACCCGGCGCTGACCCGGTCCTTCCCGGACCTGGTGAGCGACCTCCTGGCCCTCGACTCCGAGCTCGCCGAACACCTCGTGGCGGCGGAGGACCTGCGCGCCCACGACGCCGAGCTGCTGCGCGCCCTGGAGGGCGCCCGGCTCACCAACGCGGACCTGCGCAAGGTCCCCGAGGCCGCCGCGGCCCGGCGCGAACTCGCCGAGCTGGTGGGCCGCTACCGGGCGGCGAAGCGGGAGCGCGACCTCCTCGACTTCGGCGACCAGATCGCCCTCTCGGCCACCCTGGCCCGCACCCGCCCCGAGGTCGGAGAGATCCTGCGGGACGAGTTCCGGGTGGTCCTGCTGGACGAGTACCAGGACACGTCGGTGGCCCAACGCGTCCTGCTCGCCGGACTGTTCGGCGGCGGCACGGGACACCCCGTGACCGCGGTCGGGGACCCCTGCCAGGCGATCTACGGCTGGCGCGGCGCCTCCGTGGCCAACCTCGACGACTTCCCCGAGCACTTCGCGCGCCCCGACGGCCGGTCCGCCACCCGCCAGTCGCTCAGCGAGAACCGCCGCAGCGGCGGCCGCCTCCTCGACCTCGCCAACGGTCTCGCGGAGCCGCTGCGCGCCATGCACGCGGGCGTGGAGGCCCTGCGGCCCGCCCCCGGGGCCGAGCGGGACGGCGTCGTGCGCTGCGCGCTGCTGCGCACCCACGCCGAGGAGATCGGCTGGCTCGCCGACTCGATCGCCCATCTCGTCCGCACCGGGAAGGCGCCCGCCGAGATCGCGGTCCTGTGCCGCACCGCCGCCGACTTCGCCGAGATCCAGGGCGCGCTCGTCGCCCGTGACATCCCCGTCGAGGTGGTGGGCCTCTCCGGGCTGCTGCACCTGCCCGAGGTGGCCGACCTCGTGGCCGTCTGCGAGGTCCTCCAGGACCCGGGGGCGAACGCCTCCCTGGTCCGGCTGCTCACCGGTCCGCGCTGGCGGATCGGCCCGCGCGACCTCGCCCTCCTCGGGCGCCGCGCCCGTCTGCTCGTGTCCCACGCCCACGCGCGGGCCGACGACGATCCGGACCGCAGGCTCGCCGCGGCCGTCGAGGGGGTCGACCCGGCCGAGGTGACATCGCTCGCCGACGCCCTCGACACGTTCCTGGAGACGCCCGTCGAGGCCGCGGGGGACGACGACGGGCTGCCCTTCTCGCCGGACGCGCGCGTGCGCTTCGCGCGGCTCGCCGCCGAACTGCGCGACCTGCGCCGCTCGCTCGCCGACCCGCTGATGGACGTCCTGCACCGGGTCCTCGCCGTCACCGGTCTCGAGGTCGAGCTCTCCGCGTCCCCGCACGCCCTGGCCGCCCGCCGCCGCGAGACCCTGTCCAACTTCCTGGACATCGCCGCGTCCTTCGCGTCCGGCGACGGCGAGGCGAGCCTGCTGGCCTTCCTCGGCTTCCTGCGCACCGCCGCGCGGTACGAGAAGGGCCTGGACAACGCCCTGCCCGGCGGCGAGAACACCGTCAAGGTGCTCACCGCGCACAAGTCCAAGGGCCTGGAGTGGGACGTCGTGGCCGTCCCCGGCCTCGTCGAGGGCACGTTCCCCAGCGGCCAGGGCCGCGAGAAGTGGACCGCCCAGGGCAAAGTCCTGCCCCACCGGCTGCGTGGCGACGCCGACACGCTGCCCGACGTCGACACCTGGGACGCCAAGGGCCTCAAGTCCTTCCACGAGGCCATGAAGGCCCACCAGCACACCGAGGAACTGCGCCTCGGCTACGTCACGTTCACCCGGCCCCGCTCGCTCCTGCTCGGCTCCGGCCACTGGTGGGGGCCCTCCCAGAAGCGGCCGCGCGGCCCCTCGGACTTCCTGCAGGCCCTCCACGACCACTGCGCGGCCGGACACGGCGAGATCGAGGTCTGGGCGGACGGACCGGCAGAGGGCGAGGAGAACCCGGCCCTGCACGAGGCGGCCGCCGACCACGCCTGGCCGCTCCCGCTCGACGACACGGCCCTCGCGCGGCGCCGCGCGGCGGCGGAGACCGTGCTCGCCCACCTGGAGCGGGTCGCGTCGCACGACGAGGTCCACCCGGGCTCCGGCGCCCACCCGTACCCGGCCGCCTCCGGCCCCGGCCCCGGGTCGTACGACGATCCGGAGTGGCCGTCTCCGGCGGAGGACGACATCCCGCCCCACGACGAGGACGGCTTCCCCGAGGACGAATTCTTCGAGGACGAGTTCTTCGAGGGGGACCTCCCCGACGACCCCTTCCCCGAGGACCGCTTCCCGGGGGACGGCCCCGCGGACGGCGGCCTGCCCGAGGACGACGGCTCGGACTGGGACTCCTGGGCCACGGAACGACCGGGGGACGGCCCGGCCGGCCGCGGGAGCGCACGTCCGACGGTGCCGCACCAGGACCGGCCGCCCGTGCTCCTCCCGCACCCCCGGGAGGCCGTGAGCGAGCGCCTCACCCCCGAGGAGGCCCGCACGCTCGCCTCCTGGGACCGCGACCTGGACGCGCTGACCGGAGAACTCCTGCGCGCCCGCGAGACCGTCACCCATGTGCCCCTGCCGGCCTCGCTCACCGCCTCCCAGCTGCTGCGCATGGCCGCCGACCCCGACGGCTTCGCACAGGAACTCGCACGCCCCATGCCGCGCCCCCCGCAGCCCGCCGCGCGCCGGGGCACGCGCTTCCACGCCTGGGTGGAGTCCCGCTTCGAGGAGCTGCGGCTGCCGATGCTGGACCCCGACGACCTGCCCGGCGGCGAGGCGGAGATCGCCGACGAGCAGGACCTGCAGACCCTGAAGGACGCCTTCGAACGCACCCCCTACGCGCACCGCACCCCGTACCGCGTCGAGGTGCCCTTCCAGCTCGCGATCGCCGGCCGGGTCGTCCGCGGCCGGATCGACGCCGTCTACAGGAACGGCGACGGCGAGGCGACGACGTACGAGATCGTCGACTGGAAGACCGGTCACGGCCGCACGGCCGACCCCCTCCAGCTCGCGCTGTACCGCCTGGGCTGGGCCGAACGGCAGGGAGTGCCCCTGGAATCCGTGACGGCCGCGTTCCTCTACGTCCGCGACGGCGAGGTCGTACGACCGGAGGGCCTTCCGGACCGTGCCGCGCTGGAACGGCTGCTCACCGAGGAGCCGGCGGTCGCGCCGGACGGAGTCCCCGGGGAACCACCGGACGAACGCGCCTCTGTGGGCGGATAGGCTCAGGAACATGAGCAAGCCCGTTGACAACGCCGTCAGCACCGTCCGCGCGTACATCGAGAGCCACCGCGCCGCCTTCCTCGACGACCTCGGGCAGTGGCTGCGCATCCCCTCGGTCTCGGCCCAGCCCGAGCACGCCGCGGACGTGGCACGCAGCGCCGACTGGCTCGCCGCCAAACTCCGGGAGACCGGCTTCCCGACCTGCGAGGTCTGGCCGACCGAGGGCGCCCCGGCCGTCTTCGCCGAGTGGCCCTGCGAGGACCCGGACGCACCCACGGTCCTCGTCTACGGACACCACGACGTGCAGCCCGCCGCCCGTGAGGACGGCTGGGACACCGACCCCTTCGAGCCGGTGGTCCGGGACGGCCGCCTCCACGCGCGCGGGGCCGCGGACGACAAGGGCCAGGTGTTCTTCCACACACTCGGCGTCCGGGCCCACCTCGCCGCCACCGGACGCACCACCCCGGCCGTGCACCTCAAGCTGCTGGTCGAGGGCGAGGAGGAGTCCGGCTCCCCGCACTTCCGCGCACTCGTCGAAGCACGCGCCGAGCGGCTCGCCGCCGACGCCGTGATCGTCTCCGACACCGGCATGTGGTCCGAGAACACCCCCACGGTCTGCACGGGCATGCGCGGCCTCGCCGAGTGCGAGATCGTCCTCCACGGACCCGGGCAGGACATCCACTCCGGATCGTTCGGCGGCGCCGTCCCCAACCCCGCCACCGCGGTCGGGCGCCTGGTCGCGGCCCTGCACGACGAGCACGCGCGTGTGGCCGTACCCGGCTTCTACGACGGGGTCACCGAACTCACCGACCGCGAGCGCGAACTCTTCGCCGAACTGCCCTTCGACGAGGAGGAGTGGCTGCGCACGGCCAGGTCCACGGCCACCCACGGAGAGGCCGGACACACCACCCTGGAGCGGATCTGGGCCCGCCCGACCGCCGAGGTCAACGGCATCGGCGGCGGCTACCAGGGCGCCGGCAGCAAGACGATCATCCCGTCCTCGGCCCTGGTGAAGATCTCCTTCCGGCTCGTCGCCGGACAGGACCCGGACCACGTCCAGAAGGCCGTGCGCGCCTGGGCGGCCGAGCAGGTGCCCGACGGCATCCGGCACGAGATCACGTTCAGCCCGTCCACCCGCCCGTGTCTGACGCCGCTGGACCACCCCGCCCTGCAGTCCGTCGTCCGCGCCATGGGCCGGGCCTTCGAACAGCCGGTCCGCTACACCCGCGAAGGCGGCTCGGGACCGGCGGCCGACCTCCAGGAAGTCCTCGGCGCCCCGGTGCTGTTCCTGGGCATCTCCGTTCCCTCCGACGGCTGGCACGCCCCGAACGAGAAGGTCGAACTCGGCCTCCTCATGAAGGGCGTCGAGACGGCCGCCTACCTGTGGGGCGACCTGGCCGAGAACTGGCGCGAGACACACTGAACAACCCGAACCACAGCACCGAGAGCCCACTGCACGCCCGTCCTGCTGAACCGCCCGCCGAAACAACCGTTCCACCGGGGGAGTTGGAAGCATCCGTGACCACCTGGACCGACCACAGCGCCGACCGTCCCATCTCGCTCACCGCTCCGAGCGGCATCGACCGGGCCGCCCACCACCGGCTCGACGAGGCCTGGCTCGCGGCGGCCTGGAGCCACCCCACGACCCGCGTCTTCGTGGTCTCCGGCGGTCAGGTGCTCATCGACGAGACGGCCGACGGCACCACCGAGCTGCTGATGACGCCCTCCTTCGAGGCCCCGCTCACCGAGGCGCACCGCTATTTCCTGGGCACGGACGACGACGGGGTGAGCTACTTCGCGCTCCAGAAGGACGCGCTTCCCGGCCGCATCGACCAGTCCGCCCGTCCGGCGGGCCTGCGCGAGGCGGGCCTGCTGCTGTCGCCGCGCGACGCGGGCCTGATGGTGCACGCGGTCGGCCTGGAGAACTGGCAGCGCACCCACCGCTTCTGCTCCCGCTGCGGCGAGCGCACGGTGATCGCCGCGGCCGGCCACATCCGCCGCTGCCCCGCCTGCGGCGCCGAGCACTACCCGCGCACCGACCCGGCCGTGATCATGGCCGTCACGGACGACGACGACCGCATCCTGCTCGGACGCCAGGTCCACTGGCCCGAAGGCCGCTTCTCCACCCTCGCGGGCTTCGTCGAGCCCGGCGAGTCGATCGAGCAGTCCGTGCGCCGTGAGGTCCTCGAGGAGGTCGGCGTCACGGTCGGCGAGGTCGAGTACGTCGCCAGCCAGCCCTGGCCGTTCCCCTCCAGCCTCATGCTGGGCTTCCGGGCCCGCGCCACCTCGTCGGAGATCAGCGTCGACGGCGAGGAGATCCACGAGGCCCGCTGGTTCTCCCGGGACGACCTGGGAGCCGCCTTCGAGTCCGGTGAGGTCATGCCCCCCTACGGGATCTCGATCGCCGCCCGCCTGATCGAGCTCTGGTACGGCAAGCCCCTGCCGACCCGGGGAAACAGCGCCTGAGGCTCCGGACATGACGAACGCCCCTCCGGCCGGCCGGAGGGGCGTTGCCGTGCGCGCGGGAGATCAGGCCGTGAGGGCCTGCTTCACCTGGGCGAGACTCGGGTTCGTCATGACGACCTCGGCGCCGCCGGCACCGGGGACGATCCGGACGGTCGGCACCGTCTGGTTGCCGCCGTTCGCCTTCTCGACGAACGCCGCGGACTGCGGGTCCTGCTCGATGTTGATCTCGGTGTACGCGATGCCCTCACGGTCCAGCTGGCTCTTGAGCCGGCGGCAGTAGCCGCACCACGTGGTGCTGTACATCGTCACAGTGCCCTGCATGTCTCTTGCGCTCCTTCACGGCTTCGGGTGCGTGGTCGCTGCAAGTGGAACGCAGGTCACCCGGCCGTCATTCCCTCGGGGGGTATCGGGGACCCCCGCCGGGACGTGACGCTCGCCGCACACCGGGACGCCACGCTTGCCGCATCCGTGCCGCACCGCAGGTGACGGGGCCGCGGCAGGGAAGGGGCGAACCTCCGCGACTGGCTGAAACGCGCCCTCGGCACACGCGGCGGACGTGACGCTCACCGCATTCGTACGACCGCAGCCGTCCCCCTGTGGACAACCGGCTCACCCGTCTCCGCCGACCTGGCAGCATGGCTGTGTGACAGCAGCAACGCACTCCACCCTCTTCCCGCGGGTCCCGGACACGGCCGACGCGGTGCTCGACGGGCTCGACCCCGAACAGCGCGCGGTGGCCACCGCCCTGCACGGTCCGGTGTGCGTGCTGGCGGGAGCCGGCACGGGCAAGACGCGGGCGATCACCCACCGCATCGCCTACGGGGTGCGCGCGGGGATCCTCCAGCCCTCCAGCGTTCTCGCGGTCACCTTCACCAACCGGGCCGCGGGCGAGATGCGCGGACGGCTGCGCCAGCTCGGTGCCGGAGGCGTCCAGGCCCGCACCTTCCACTCCGCCGCGCTGCGCCAGCTCCAGTACTTCTGGCCGAAAGCCGTCGGTGGCTCACTGCCCCGGCTCGTGGACCGCAAGATCCAGCTCGTCGCGGACGCGGCGGCCGCCTGCCGCATCCGCCTCGACCGGGGGGAGCTGCGGGACGTCACCGCCGAGATCGAGTGGTGCAAGGTCACCCAGACCATCCCCGCCGACTACGCCGCTGCCGCCGCCCGGGCCGGCCGCGAAGCCCCCCGGGACCCGGCCGAGACCGCCAAGATCTACGCGGCGTACGAGGACCTCAAGCGCGACCGCGCGGTCATCGACTTCGAGGACGTCCTGCTGCTCACGGTCGCCGTCCTGCAGGACCGGCACGACATCGCCGAGCAGGTCCGCTCCCAGTACCAGCACTTCGTGGTCGACGAGTACCAGGACGTCAGCCCGCTCCAGCAACGCCTTCTGGAACTGTGGCTCGGCGAGCGGGACAGCCTCTGCGTGGTGGGCGACGCCAGCCAGACGATCTACTCGTTCACCGGTGCGACCCCGGACCACCTCCTCGACTTCCGCACCCGCCATCCCGGAGCCACCGTCGTCAAGCTCGTCCGCGACTACCGCTCCTCGCCCCAGGTCGTCCACCTGGCCAACGGCCTGCTCTCCCAGGCGCGGGGCCGGGCCGCCGAGCACCGTCTCGAACTGATCTCCCAGCGGCCCCCGGGCGCTGAGCCCGTCTACGCCGAGTACACGGACGAGCCCGCCGAGGCCGAGGGCGCCGCCCGCCGCATCCGCGAGCTCATCGCCTCGGGCGTCCCCGCCGGCGAGATCGCGGTCCTGTTCCGCACGAACTCCCAGTCCGAGACCTACGAGCAGGCACTCGCCGACGCCGGTGTGCCCTACCAGCTGCGCGGGGCCGAGCGGTTCTTCGACCGCCCCGAGGTGCGCAAGGCGGGCGCGGCCCTGCGCGCAGCGGCCCGTTTCGGCGGCAACGACACGCTCCTCGCCGACGCCGTCGACCTGCCCTCGCAGGTCCGTGCGGTGCTCTCGGGCGAAGGCTGGACCGGCAGCCCCCCGGCGGGCTCCGGCGCGGTCAGGGAACGCTGGGAGTCGCTCGCGGCCCTGGTGCACCTCGCGCAGGACTTCGCGACCGCCAAGCCCGGCGCGACGCTCGGCGACCTGGTGGCCGAACTCGACGAACGCGCGAGCGCCCAGCACGCCCCGACCGTGCAGGGCGTCACCCTCGCCTCCCTGCACTCCGCCAAGGGCCTCGAGTGGGACGTCGTCTTCCTGGTGGGCGTCGCCGAGGGCATGATGCCGATCACCTACGCAAAGACCGACGACCAGATCGAGGAGGAGCGCCGCCTCCTCTACGTCGGTGTCACCCGTGCCAGGGAGCACCTCTTCGTCTCCTGGGCGCTCGCCCGCTCGCCCGGCGGCCGCGCGGGCCGGCGCCCCAGCCGGTTCCTCGACGGGCTGCGCCCCGGCTCCGTCGCCACGGCCGGCGGCCGCGCCGGCGCCGCCCAGGGCGGCATCGAACGCGGCGCCGCGAGAACCGGCGTCACCGCCGCCCGGCGTACGAGCCGCAGCCCCGCGCGCTGCCGGGTCTGCGGCCGCACGCTCGCCGACGCCGGTGAGATGAAGCTGATGCGCTGCGACGGCTGCCCCTCCGACATGGACGAGGGTCTCTACGAGCGGCTGCGCGAGTGGCGCGCGGTGCAGGCGGAGCGCAGCGGGCAGCCCGCGTTCTGCGTCTTCACCGACAGGACACTGATGGCGATCGCGGAGACCGCGCCGGACGACGAGGGCGAGCTCGCCCGGATCCCCGGGGTCGGTGTCCGCAAACTCAACCGCTTCGGAGCCGACGTTCTGGCCATCTGCGCAGGTCGGGAGGTCATGGAAGACGGCGGGGGCAACTGATTCAAAATCGTCGAGAAAATAGTTTGCGCATGCCCCAGCGATCCCCATAGGTTCTTAACCACGGCAACAGCGGCCTTCTCGAAGGCCCTGGTTCCGTGCTGTACTTAATAACCGTCGGATCGGCTCACGCCGGTCCCCCTAGACGCCGAGAGGAGGCGATTCCAGTGATCAGCATCGACACCAGCTCCAGCAACACCGTGAAAATGACCGATCGCTCGGTCGTCGTCTCCATGTGCTCGCTCGGCCTCTCGAACCTGGGCACCGGTCTGTCCGGCATTCCTGCCGTCCGGCCGGCGTCCTCCGTGTCTCTCGCGGGTCTTCCCGTCCGTGAGCGCAATGAGCGACCGACCCAGGCACTGGAAGCGGCAGTAGTGGCAGAGGCACATGCCTATGCCTTTGCGGCAGCCGGTGCCGGATCCCTGAAGCAGACGCAGCAGCACCACACGATGTGGGCCTTCCGTGGGCCTGAACCCTGGAGTGATCCAGCCTGATTCACCATCAGGCCGGCGCCTTCAGGGCCGCGGAACCCCACCCGGGATCCGCGGCCCTTCTGTTTGTCCCCGACCGGGGACGGCGGAGCGAAGGGGCCTCGGGACAAGAAAAGAACCCGGTACCAGCCGCCAACCGGCCGACCCCGGCCGGAACGACCAGACGAGGAAGACGAACCGTGCAACTCGAAGCGCACGCCCCGTCCGTACCGCCTTCCGAAACGATCCCCCCGCCCGGCCTCACGGAGGACTCCACCTTGATCCCCCTCACCGCGCTCACCGCGCTCGACGACGCCATCGAGAACCTCGGCGTACCCGTCCCCTGCCGCTCCTACGACCCGGAGGTCTTCTTCGCCGAGTCGCCGGCCGACGTCGAGTACGCCAAGTCTCTCTGCCGCACCTGCCCGCTGATGGAGGCCTGCCTCGCCGGCGCCAAGGAGCGGCGTGAGCCCTGGGGCGTCTGGGGTGGCGAGCTCTTCGTCCAGGGTGTCGTCGTGGCCCGCAAGCGGCCGCGTGGCCGCCCGCGCAAGAACCCGGTCGCGGCATGAACATCCGAGGAACGATCGACCGCCCCCTGACGCACGACCCCAAGAAGCAGGCCCCGATGAAGCCGTCCACGAGCGAGCCCGCAGGCTCCGCGATCCCAGACTTCGCCACCACCGGCGCGACCGACTCGCGTCAGAACAGGACCCGAGAGATGCAACTCATCCCAGAAGCCCTGGCTCGTGCGCATATGCACGAGCGACTGCACCAGGCCGAGCGGGAACGCCAGGCCGTGCGCCTGGCGGCCGCTCGCCGCATGCAGCGCAGGGCCGAGCGCGCCTCGATGCGCGCCCGGCGTGCGCTGGCCATGGCGGTCATGCAGTAATCGACGTACGCCGTCGTAGCAGCCGTTGCAGTCGCAGCAGTCACAGGCAGTGAGTCCCGCGGGGGCCGGTCCGTTCGGACCGGCCCCCGCGGTGCGTTGCACCGGGCGATCCGCCGACAGCGGAGATATCGTCGCCAGGGTGACGAGTCTTCCCGAAGACAGTGACAGCACCGGCCCCGCACCGGAGTCCGACGCGGACGAAGCCGAGAGGATCGTGTGCGCCCGCTGCGGCACCTCCGCTCCCGGCCCCAGGCCGACATGGACCTGTTCCGTCGAGAACGGCACCCGCCACTACTTCTGCGACAACTGTTCCCGCGACAACCTCAGGGCGATCGAGGGCCGCCTCGACTCGGCCTGGTGGTAGACCCGGTCCGACGACCGCCCCGCCCGCCGGCCCGATCCCGCCCGCAGCCGGATCCGTGACGACCCCTCACGCCTCGGCGGCGGACACCTCTTCGTCCAGCTCCTCGTCCGCGGGCTCCTCCGGCACGAACCCCGGCAGCCACTCCTCCAGTTCGTCACGCAGACGGACCGTGGCGCCGAGCTGGCACAGGACACCTATGGTGCTCAGGGTCACCCGGTGTATGAGGAGATAGGAGGGCGGCAGGTTCAGCTGCCTGCCCAACTGGTGGGCGGGGGAACGCGGATCGGCGATGCGGGCGGCCTGACCGCGCATCCAGCCCCGGGTGAAGGTGAACTCGTCCACCTCGGCCGGTTCGATGATCGGCAGCAGATAGTCCAGGACCGCGTCGGGCTCGAGGTCTATCGACTCCTTGACGAAGCCTTCCTCGCAGAGCAGTTCGTAGACCGAATCGGCGTCACCCTCCAGGGTCATCCGGAGGGAATCGCCGATCGGCTGGGGCAGGCCCCCGGGAAGCCGGTCCACCGTGCCGAAGTCCAGGACCCCCAGACGCCAGCCGTTCTCCCCGTCCGGCAGGAGACGGAAGTTGCCCGGGTGCGGATCGGCGTGCAGCAGACCGGTGCGGGCGGGCCCCGAGAAGAGGAAGCGGGCCAGCAACTGGCCGGCACGGTCCCGCTGTTCCTGCGTGCCGTCGGTGATCACCTCCGACAGGGGCACCCCGTCGATCCACTCCGTCACCAGAACCTGCTCGCACTGATGGACCACCGCGGGCACCAGTACGTCCGGGTCGTCCGCGAACTCCTCGGCGTGCGCCGCCTGCGCCCGCGCCTCCAGGCCGTAGTCGAGCTCCTCGGAGACCCGGTCGCGCAGCTCCGTGATGAGCGGCTTGATGTCCATCCCGGGGATCAGGGGACCCAGGAGCCGTGCGAAGCGGCTGAGCTGGGTCAGGTCGGACAGGAGAGCCTCACCCGCCCCCGGATACTGCACCTTGACGGCGACTTCACGGCCGTCGTGCCACACCGCCCGGTGCACCTGGCCGATCGAGGCCGCCGCCGACGGCTTGTCCTCGAACTCCACGAACAACTCGGCCCAGTCCGCGCCGAGCCGCTCCTCCAGCACGGAGTGGACCGTGCGTGTGGGCATGGGGGGCGCCGCGTCCTGGAGTTTCGTCAGCGCCGCACGATAGGGGCCCGCGATCTCCTCCGGCAGTGCCGACTCGAACACGGACAGTGCCTGCCCGAACTTCATCGCACCGCCCTTCAGCTCCCCGAGGACCTTGAAGAGCTGCTCGGCCGTGCGCTGCTGGAGTTCACGGCCCACGATCTCCGCCGACTTCCCGCCGATCCGCTTCCCGAGCCCCCAGGTCGCCCGCCCGGCGAAGCCGAGTGGCAGCGCGGCCAGTTTGGCAGTCCGGGTGACCGCCTTCCGGGGAAGATCAGACATGCGCCCTCCAGGTCCCAGCAAGCTGTGCCGCGTGCGGCTGTCGCCCTGCCATTGTCTCGTGCGCTCCGCCGTCCTCGGGGGTCCGCTCACCATTTGTTTTCCTCGCGGTGCCGCAGGCGCAGGCGGGATGCGCCCGGACCGGTGTCGTGCGCCACTCGCATCCGGGGAGCGAGGCCTCCCGGCGAACTCCCGCGACGGCGGCCGGATCTCCGTCCAGGAAGGCGAGCGCGTGGCTCGCGGCGAGTCCGGCGACCGCGGCGGCGAGAGCGAGATCACACGGGGCCACCCGCCGCTGCCGCCCGGAGCGCCACTGCGCGACCAGGCGCGGCCAGGCCGGATCGCGGTCGGTGCGCCGCTGGTCCAGACAGCCCGCGCAGCCGGTGTCGCCCGGCAGGACCAGGGGGCCCACGACCCCGGTCGCTTCGACGACCCCCGCGTAGAGATGGGGCGTCCCCGAGGCGATCAGGCCCTCGGCCGACGCGGGGTCCGGCGCGTGGACGCCGAGACCGTCCCGGGGAGCGAGGACCACGAGGGACAGCCCGAGTGTCTCTTCCGTCCCTCTCCCCCCGGCCGGGGCGCGGGGCGGACGGTCCGGGGCGGCCCGGTGCACCGCCCGCCGAGCGGCGTCCTCCCGGCGCTCGCCGACGGACTCGACGGGAAGCCCGCCCGGCGCTACGTCCCACGGCTCGACGCGGCCGAGGTCACGCACCTCGACCTCGCCCACGCCGGCGCCCGCGAGCAGCGAGGCCAGAACGACTCCCACCCGGCCGGCGCCCCGCACCTGGACCCGCAGACGGCGGCGGGCCGCCAGACGTCCGACGGCCCCGCCCGGATCGCGGACGACGAGGGAGAGGGAGGCGAGGTCCGGGCGCAGCCGGTCCAGGACCTCCTTCTTCTCGCGCAGGGCGTCCGCGGCCGGGCCGCCTCCGGTCGTGTCGTCCAGGAGGCCGGACCCGGCCAGCCGGTCCACCAGGGCGTCGACATGCCCGTCGGACAGCCCCAACCGCCGCCCCTGCTCGCGCAGCAGCGGCATTCCGCGTGTCCCGTCGAGCAGTTCGAGGAAACCGCCCGTCGCGGTGTCCACCGGGCCCAGCACCATCGCGTGCGCCGGGGTCATCCCGAACTGCACGGTGGCGAGATCCCGCCAGCCGCGCCGCAGAGCGGGCTTCACGATCGGATGCATGACCTACCCCCGTAGACCCGTAGTACGTCCCTGTACGTCCTCGTACGTCCCCGTACGTCCGCGGCGCACTTCGCGGCGCGGACCGGATGCCAGCATGCCCGCGTCCGCCGGACCCCGCCGAAAGTTGTCCACAGGCGGCGCCGTTCGTCGTACGAATCAGACGGGCAGGGCGCGGATCGGCATCGAACCGTTCCGGGGGCGGGACTTCCCCCATGTGCAGCAGGTAACGTCGGGGCGTGCCCGCCGACCCACCGCACAGCGCCGCGACATCACAGCGCAGCACGACGAGCCCGCCGCCGAGCGGCTCGGGGGCGAGCGCGATCGAGGTCCGCAGGAGCGCCCGACGGCGCAGAACGGTCTCCGCGTACCGCGAGGGCGACCGCACCGTCGTGCTCATCCCCGCCCGGATGTCCGAGGCGGAGGAGAAGCGCTGGGTGACCGTCATGCTCGACAAACTGGCCGCCCAGGAGAGCCGACGGGTGCTCGGCGACACCGAGCTGGCCGAACGCGCCGAGCGGCTATCGGCCCATTACTTCGACGGCCGGGCGCGGCCGTCGTCGGTGCGCTGGGTCACCAACCAGAACACCCGCTGGGGCTCCTGCACCCCCGCCGAGGGCAGCATCCGCCTGTCCCACCGGCTGCAGGGCATGCCCGAGTACGTCGTCGACTACGTCCTCCTCCACGAGCTCGCCCATCTGCTCGTACCCGGCCACGGGCCCCGCTTCTGGCGTCTCCTGGAGGCCTATCCGCGGACCGAGCGCGCCCGCGGCTACCTCGAGGGGGTCGTCGCCGCCGACCGGCTGCCCCACCTCCCGGCCGCGCGCGAGGAGTAGGGGCGGGCGGACCGTCCCGCCGGGAGTGCGATTGTGTACCGGCTCTGCACCGGCTTCGTCCACTTCCGGACTTTGCGGTTAGCCTGACGCGACGCACTCGTATTCGGGATGGGGGACGGTCGTTACGCATGGCCAGGGAATTCCAACGCGGCCACAAGGCCAGGATCAGTGACCTCACCGCGGGCACGGATCTGTACGTAGGTGTACAGATCACCGGCCCCGGGCTCACCTTCGACATCAGCTGCTTCGGCCTGGACGCCGACGAACGGCTGTCGGACGACCGGTACTTCGTCTTCTTCAACCAGCCGAAGTCCCCCGAGGAGTCCATCCAGCTGCTCGGCGCGCAGTCGGGCGACACGGAGTCCTTCCGGGTCACCCTCGACCGGATTCCGGCGCACATCCAGAAACTGTCGTTCACGGCGACGATCGACGGCGCCGGACAGATGTCGCAGATCGCCCCCGGATACCTGCGCGTCGTCGCGGGCGGTGAAGAGGTGGCCCGGTACGCGTTCAACGGTGCCGAGTTCTCCACCGAACGTGCCGTGATGCTGGGCGACTTCTACCTCAAGGACGTCTGGCGCTTCGCCGCGGTGGGACAGGGCTTCGACGGCGGCCTCGACGCGCTGCTGAAGAACTTCGGCGGCGAGGTCGCCGAGGAGGAGCCCGCCGCCCCGCAGCCGGGGCCCGGCGCCGCGCCGTCCTTCGCCCCGCCCGCCCAGACCACCCCCGCGCCCGCGTTCGGCGCCCCGGCGGCGCCCGCCCCGGCGCCCGCGCAGGGCTTCGCGCCGCCGCCGGGTGCCACCCCGCCCGCGCCTCCCGTGCACGCCGCCCCCACCATCGTGGGGCCGCTGCACACCCCGCCGGGCGGCACCGTCCCGCCGCCGGGCCCCGCACCGTACGCGCAGCCGCCCGGCCCGCCCGGTCCGCCGCCCGGATACGGCCAGCAGCCCGGCCAGACGGCCCACATGCCGCCCGGCTACGGCCAGCAGGCACCGTCCGCGCCGCCCGGATACGGCCAGCCCCCGACGGCGCCCCCCGGTTACGGCCAGCAGCCGCCCTACGGTCAGATCCCGGGCCAGGCACCAGGGCAGTACCCGGGCCAGCCCGGCGCCCCGTCCCCCTACGGCGCGCCCCAGGGCGCCCCGCAGGGCGGAGCCGGTGTGGCCGCCGCGCTGAGCGCCTTCAAGGAGACGCCCACCGGCCAGCGGTGGACCCCGCAGAACAAGAAGCTCATCCGTGTCGACCTCGGCATCGGCGGCCAGGCCGTACTGGCCCGTCAGGGCAGCATGGTGCTGTACCAGGGCAAGGTCGACTTCAGTTACAAGGGCGCCGGGTTCGCCGGCCGGATCGTGGGCAACGCGACCGGCCAGGAGATGCAGCTCATGCGCTGCACCGGCCAGGGCCAGGTGTTCTTCGCCGAGAACGCCACCCAGGTGCACCCCATCGAGCTCCAGGGGGACGCGATCTGCGTCTCCGCGGAGAACGTCCTCGCCTTCGACGAGTCCCTCCAGTACGAGGTCCGCCGCATCGAGGGGCACGGCATCCCCGGGGGCGCGCTGTTCACGATGCAGTTCCAGGGGACGGGCACCATCGTCGTCAAGACGCACGGCGCGCCCGTCGTCCTGCCGGTGACGCCCACGACGTTCGCCGACTGCAACGCCGTCGTCGCCTGGTCGGCCGCCGCGCAGGTGATCGTCTCCAGCCAGGTGAGGATGCGCCGGAACGCCTACGCCGGTGACACCGGGGAGAGCGTGAACCTCCAGTTCCGCGCCGCGCCAGGCAATTTCGTCGTCGTCCAGCCGTACGAGGTCTGAGGGAGCCCGTCATGAACCAGCCACTCGCGGGCTTCGCCCCTGCACCCGTCACCGCGCGCATGGAGAACCACGGCAATCACATGCTGAAGGTCGCCATGCAGACCGGGAACGACCTCCTCGCGCGCGTGGGATCGATGGTCGCCTACGAAGGGTTCGTCCAGTACGAGCCCAACCCGCCCGCCGTACGCCAGATCGCCCGCGACTGGATGACCGGTGAGGGCGCGCCCCTCATGAAGTGCTCCGGCGACGGCCTGCTCTACCTGGCCGACTACGGGGCGAACGTCGTCGTCATCAACCTCAACGGGGACGCGATCTCCGTCAACGCGACCAATCTGCTCGCCTTCGACGCCCACCTCACCTGGGGGGTCGAGCGGGTCAAGGGGCTCGCCAAGTTCGCCGGACAGGGTCTGTGGAACACCAAGATCTCCGGTCAGGGCTGGGTCGCGCTGACCTCCCGCGGCAAGCCGATCGTCGTCGACTGCGGCGGCGGTGAGGACGAGACGTACGTCGACCCGGACGCGCTCGTCGCCTGGTCCCCGAACCTCAAGGTGAAGGGCAAGCGCAGCTTCAAGGCGCAGTCGCTGATCGGACGCGGCAGCGGCGAGGCGTTCCAGATGGCGTTCTCCGGCCAGGGCATCGTCGTCGTCCAGCCCAGCGAGGACAGCACCGACCGCCTCCGAGTCCGGGGCTGAGGGGGAGCAGGACATCATGCAGAGCCCGCTTTTCGGCTACAACGAGCAGCAGACCCAGGACCGCTACAGCCTGCAGAACTCGCAGATGCTGCGCGTCGTCCTGGAGGGTCACGACGACATCCTCGCCCGCAAGGGCACCATGGTCGCGTACCAGGGTCTCGTCGAGTTCGACGCCGAGTACCAGAACAGCAGTCAGCACCGCGCGCGTGCGCACACCGGTGAGGGTCTCGACCTGATGCGCTGCCACGGGCAGGGCACGGTCTACCTCGCCAACCTCGGTCAGCACGTGCACATCCTCGACGTCGACCAGGACGGCCTGACCGTCGACAGCAGCTATGTGCTGGCGATGGACTCCGGGCTGCACCACGAGGTCATCGCCGTGGACAGCCAGTACGGCATCTCCGGTTCCGGCAAGTACCAGCTCAACATCACGGGGCGCGGCAAGGTCGCGCTGGTGACCTCCGGGATGCCGCTGCTGATGCAGGTCACCCCGGACAAGTACGTCAACTGCGACGCCGACGCGATCGTCGCCTGGTCCACCGGCCTGCGCGTGCAGATGCAGGCCCAGACCCATTCCTCCGGAGTGTGGCGGCGCCGCGGCAACACCGGTGAGGGCTGGGAGCTCAGCTTCATGGGCAGCGGTTACGCGCTCGTACAGCCGAGTGAACTGCTGCCGCCGCAGAACGCGGTGATCGGCCAGGGGCTGCGTGCCCAGTACGGCATGGGCCAGCAGGGCGTGCACGCGCAGAACCAGGGCAATGTCTGGAGCTGACCGTTCGGCCGTCCGGGTCACGGCGGTCCGGTGAGCGAAGGCGAGGGGCGACCGTCATGGACGGTCGCCCCTCGGGCGTCGCCGGCCCCGGGGCGGTCACAGCCGGGCGCGGGCCGCTTCCAGGAGTCGTACGACCGAGTCGTCGGCGGCCTCGGAGACCTCGTCGTAGGCGAACCACCGCAGGTCCAGGGACTCGTCGCTGATGGCCGGGGCGGCGTCGGCCGGGGCGAGGGCGGCGTACTGGACGTCCAGGTGCCAGTGGCACGGCGCCGGGATCGCGTGCCGGTCCAGCCTCACGGGGCCGCCCGGCAGCAGCGTCAGGCCCTCGACGCCCGACTCCTCCAGCGCCTCGCGCAGGGCGGCCTCGGCCAGGGTCGAGTCGCCCGGCTCGCAGTGCCCGCCCATCTGCAGCCACATCCGGAGCTTGCGGTGCAGCGTCAGCAAAACGCGGCCGCGTGACGGGTCGATCACCAGGGCGCTCGCCGTGAGGTGCCCGGCCTCGCAGGACTTCCACATCGCGTCCGGACGCACGGACAGGTGGTCCAGATAGACCTGGCGCAGCTCTTCCTGGCCCTCGTAGGCCTTCAGCACGAGGACCGCGTCGTCGTGCAGGCTCACTCGGCGCCGTCACCCTTGCCGGAGTCCTCCGGGCCGTCGTGCTTCTTCAGGTCCGGCTTCTCCGCGGCGCCGCTCGCGGCCTCGCCGAGCATCTTGTCGAGCTCGGAGAAGTCCATGTGCTCGCGGTGCACGAAGCCGTCCGGGTCGTCCAGGTCGGACGCCGTCGGCAGCATGTCCGGGTGGGCCCACAGGCCGTCCCTGCCGTCCACACCGCGCGCGTCGGTGAGCGAGGCCCACAGGCGCGAGGCGTCGCGCAGCCGGCGCGGGCGCAGCTCCAGACCGATCAGCGTGGCGAACGTCTGCTCGGCGGGGCCGCCCGTGGCGCGGCGGCGGCGCAGCGTCTCGCGCAGCGCGTCGGCCGACGAGAGCCGCGGCTTGGCCGCCGAGTGGACGACCGCGTCCACCCATCCCTCGACCAGCGCGAGGGCCGTCTCCAGGCGGGCCAGCGCCGCCTTCTGCTCCGGCGTGTCCTCCGGCTGGAACATGCCCTGCTGGAGTGCCTGCTGCAGTTCCTCCGGGTTCTGCGGGTCGAACTGGCCGACCACGTCCTCCAGCTTCGCGGTGTCGACCTTGATCCCGCGCGCGTACCCCTCGACAGCGCCGAACAGGTGCGAGCGCAGCCACGGCACGTGCGCGAAGAGGCGCTGGTGGGCGGCCTCGCGCAGGGCGAGGTAGAGGCGTACCTCTTCCTGGGGGACGCTCAGGTCCTTGCCGAACGATTCGATGTTCAGCGGCAGCAGCGCGGCCTTGCCGACCGGGCCGAGCGGCAGACCGATGTCGGTCGAGCCGACGACCTCGCCCGCGAGCACGCCGACGGCCTGGCCGATCTGCGTACCGAACATGGCGCCGCCCATGGAGCGCATCATGCCGATCAGCGGGCCCGCCATGGCCTGCATCTCCTCGGGCAGCACGTCGCCCATGGCCGCGCCGACCCGCTCGGCGACCGGGTCGACGAGTTCCTTCCACACGGGCAGGGTCGCCTCGACCCACTCCGCCCGGCTCCAGGCCAGCGCGGAGGCGGCACCGGACGGCAGGGACGTCGCGTCGTCCAGCCACAGATCGGCCAGACGGACGGCCTCCTCGACCGCGAGCCGCTCGGAGTGGCCGACGCTCGCGTCCTTCTTGCCGTCGGAGGTGCCCTGGGCGACCGTCTGCCGGGCGATCTGCTTGGCCATGTCCCAGTTCACCGGTCCGCCCTCGTACGAGAGCATCTGGCCCAGCTGCTGGAACGCGGCGCCCAGGTCGTTGGGGTTCATCGAACCGAACATGGCTGCGAGCGGATTGTCGGCTCCGGGGCCACCGGCTCCGGGCAGCCCGAAACCGAACGGTCCCTGAGCACCGCCGCCCTGCTGGTCCTTCTTCTTGCCCTCGTCGCCGTGCTCCGGCTCCTCCGGCGGAAGGCCGAATCCGAATGGGGTGTCACTCACGGGATTCCTCGGCTGGTAAGGCCGCCGGTTCGTTCCGACGGCGGCTGCCCACAACACCACCCAGCGTAGACACCTGAACCCGATCGGGCCTCGGTGCTTCGCCGACTCGTCGCCTGCGGCAGGATGGATGCCACCTGGTAGGGGCGCGTCACACGCGCCCATTACTGAAGACAACCGCTGGAGACGCCCGGTGAGTTCCCCAGATCCGCAGGTTCGCGCAGCGCGAAACCACTCAACCAGCCCAGCCTCGCGCGGCCCCGTCGTCGCGGTCACCGGCGCCGCGGCCGGGGTGGGGGCGCTGCTCACCGAGCGGCTGGCCGCCAGCGAGGAGATCAGGCAGGTCGTCGCCATCGACGAGCGGCGCGGCGAGTGCGCCGACGCGCAGTGGCACATCCTGGACGTCCGGGACCCGGCGATCGCCGAGAAGCTGCGCGGAGCGGACGTCGTGGTCCATCTGGCGCTCGACCTCGATCTGGAGACGGACGCGGCGGCCCGGACCGCCTACAACGTCCGGGGGACGCAGACCGTGCTCACCGCCGCCGCGGCGGCCGGGGTCCACCGGGTCGTGCTGTGCACGTCGGCGATGGTCTACGGAGCGCTTCCCGACAACGAGCTGCCCCTGTCCGAGGACGCCGAACTGCGGGCGACGGCCGAGGCGACGGGCGTCGGCGACCTCCTGGAGATCGAGCGGCTCGCGCGCCGCGCGCCGCGGGCGCACCCGGGGCTGAACGTGACCGTCGTACGGCCCGCGGTGCTCGTCGGCGGCGGTACGGACACCGCGCTGACCAGGTATTTCGAGTCTCCCCGGCTGCTGGTGGTGACCGGGTCGACGCCCGCCTGGCAGTTCTGCCACGTCGAGGACCTGTGCGCCGCGCTGGAGTACGCGGTCGTCGAGAAGGTCGAGGGCGAGCTGGCCGTCGGGTGCGACGGGTGGCTGGAGCAGGAGCAGGTGGAGGAGCTGAGCGGGATCCGGCGGATGGAGCTGCCGTCCGCGGTCGCGCTGGGCGCCGCCGCCCGGCTTCACCGGATCGGGCTCACCCCGTCGCCCGCCGGGGACCTCGCCTACACGATGTACCCCTGGGTGGTGAGCGGGAGCAGGCTGCACGACGCCGGGTGGCGCCCGCGCTGGACCAACGAAGAGGTCCTGGCGGAGCTGCTGGAGGAGGTCGCGGGGCGGCACACGGTGGCCGGTCGGCGGCTGGGCCGCAAGGACGCGACCGCGGCGGGCGCGGCGGGCGCGACGGTGGCGCTGCTGGGCGCGGCGGCGGTGGTCCGCCGGGCCCGGAAGGCCCGGCGCAGGTTCTGACACCGGGGCCGTGCCGGCGCGGTGCCGGGACGAACGGTGGCGAGGCGGCGCCGGTCCTCCTTTGCCGCGCCGTGCCGGGAGCGCCGTACCGGGCCGTGCCGGGCGTGCCGTACCGCGTGGCGTCGGGCGTGCCGTACCGCGTGGCGTCGGGCGTGTCGAGCCGGGCGGAACCGGTCCGCTCCGTGGGCGCGGTCCTCCCGGCCCCATGGACCGACGGCCCCGGGTCCTGGCCCGACGGCACGCCCGGGTGGTCCGGAGAGGGTTCCGGGCGGTACGCGCGCGTACCGGGTGGGAGCCGTGTTCCACGGGGCCGACGGGGTGGGGCACGATGGGTGCATGGCACCTACCTATGACCACCCCGGTGAGCGGGCCGCTCAGGATCCGGTCCGGCTGCTCGCGATCCGCGACGAACCGCTCTCCCTGGACGAGGTCTTCAAGGCGGTGGGGGACGACGCCGCCGGGGGGACCGCGTTGTTCGTGGGGACCGTGCGCAACCACGACGCGGGTGCCGACGTCGACGAGCTCGGGTACTCGTCCCATCCCAGCGCCGAGGCGGAGATGCGCCGCGTCGCGGAGAAGGTGGCCGCCGCCTATCCGGTACGGGCGCTGGCCGCCGTCCACCGGGTGGGCGACCTGCGCGTCGGGGACCTGGCCGTGATCGTCGCCGTGTCGTGCCCGCACCGGAGCGAGGCCTTCGAGGCCTGCCGCAAGCTCATCGACGACCTCAAGCACGAGGTGCCGATCTGGAAGCACCAGAGGTTCTCCGACGGCACGGAGGAATGGGTCGGCGCCTGCTGAGACCCGCGGGACCGTCCGGCGCCGGACACCCACCGGAGCCGCCCGACTTCTCACCGTCGTCCGGTTGCGTAACCAGGGCCCTGCCGTGAGCGTTGACAGTGCGGATGGTTAATCTGCTGAACAGTGCGGATGTTAAATCTGCTGATCAGTCAGTTGCGGTCGCTCATGGGGTTGGGAGGTCGGCATGGCGGCGCTCGCCTGGTTGCTGATTCCGTTGATGGCGGCGATCGGTGCCAGCCTGTGGGGCAGTTGGGCCGGCCGGAATCGCAAGGCCGCGGGAGACGGCGTCGAGCTCGCCGGATACACGCGTTTCCGTGAGGCCATGGAGCGGACCGGCGTCCGGGAGAAGACCCACTCCGACGCGTTCTGAGGTTCGCGGTCCGCCCCTGTCACCGACGCGTCCGGACGTTCGACGGGTCCCGGCGGGCGTCCCGGTCGGCCGGGCGCGTGCGGAACGCCTGGGAACGCCTCGGTCCGCCGCCCGGAACACGGCATTCGCGCCTTACGGGAGGGATTCCGGCCCCTCACGTACGGACGGCCCCGACGGTGCGCTTACACCACCGTCCCGTACTGTCGTTCCATGCCACGCCGCACCGCGACGATGCTCGCCTCCACTCTGATCCTGATCGCGCTCCTGTGCGCGGGAGTGTTCATCAAAGTGCCGTACTCGGAGATGTCGCCGGGTCCCACGGTGAACACGCTGGGTGACCACGACGGTGAGCCGGTGCTGCAGATCTCGGGCCGCAAGACCTACCCGACGACCGGACATCTGAACATGACCACGGTCCGGGTCACGAGCGCCGACTACAACATGAACCTCGTCGAGGCCGTGTACGGGTGGCTGGCGCACGACAGCAAGATCGTGCCGCACGACACGCTCTACCCGGACGGCAAGACCGAGCAGCAGTCGACACAGGAGAACGCCGAGGAGTTCAGCCAGTCCCAGGAGAGCGCCAAGGTGTCCGCCCTGAAGGAGCTGGGCATCCCCGTGAAGTCCTGGGTGATCGTCTCCACCGTCGTCAAGGGTTCCCCGTCCGAGGGGCGGCTGCACGCCGGTGACGTCATCAAGGCCGTCGACGGCACGGCCGTGAAGGCGCCCGACGACGTCGCGAAGCTCGTCACCAAGCACAAGCCGGGTCAGAAGACCGTGTTCACGATCGTGCCCGCCAAGGAGCAGGCCGCCGCCACCAAGGAGCACACGACGGCGACCGCGACCAAGGACGTGACGATAACCACGGCCAAGTCCGACGACAGCGGCACCGGCCGCGCCATCGTCGGGATCTCGGCCGGGATCGACCACACGTTCCCGTTCACCATCGACATCAAGCTCGCCGACGTCGGCGGCCCGAGCGCGGGTCTGATGTTCTCGCTCGGCATCGTGGACAAGCTCACTCCGGGGAACCTCACCGGAGGCAAGTTCGTGGCCGGCACCGGCACCATCGACGACAACGGCAAGGTCGGCCCGATCGGCGGCATCGACATGAAGACGGTCGGCGCGCGCAACAAGGGCGCCCAGTACTTCCTGACCCCCAAGGACAACTGCGCCGAGGCCGCCAAGGACACCCCCGACGGGCTCAGGCTCGTCAAGGTCGACACCCTCGACGACGCGATGAAGGCCCTCAAGGACATCGGCGCGGGCCGCACCTCCGACCTGCCCGAGTGCACCGTCAAGAACTGACGGACACCGCCCGTCCGTGACCGGGGGCGCCCCGCGAACAGCGGGGCGCCCCCGGTCACGTCCGTGCGCGGATCAGTCCGCGAACGTCGCGGACAGCGCCTCCGCGAGGCCCGGCACCAGGCCCGCGCCCGTGAGCACCTCCGTCGCCGCGTCCTTCTCGCGCAGCCGCACCGCCGAGTCGCGGGTGCCGTCGCGCAGGACGCCGACCGTCATCCGCACCTCCTGGCGGTCCGGGTGCGAGGCCACCCACTGGGTCAGCTTCTTGCCGCTCAGGTCCCCGGGGACGGAGGCCTCCGCGGACGGCGGCAGCATCAGCCGCTCCACGGTGAGCGCGCAGCCGACGACGGCGTCGGGCCAGGCGATGGTGCCGAGGAACTCGTCCAGCGGCTTGCCGGCGGGGATCTCCTCCTGCTCGACGGGGGTGAGACCGGTGGTCTCCTGCTCGTGCTCCAGGCCGAGCTGAGCGGCGAGGCCGGGTTCCTGGGCCCGCAGGCGCGCGGTGTCTACGAGGGCGAAGAGGCGGGCGGGCTGGTCCCAGCCGAGGCCGGAGGCGTACTCGTCGATCTCGAGTACGGCCCGGGTCAGGGGGCTCGCTGCCATGGGAGTGTTGGACATGGTCACAATCCTGCCTCGTTCGTGACCTGAATCGGGAACCGAGTAAAGCGTGAGTAAGTTGCATAGATGAGGCTCCCCGATCACGGAGCCTTACTGACGGTCCACCGACATGGGGACCGGACGGAATCGACAGCGACTTCGAGGTGCGCACCTTGGCTTTCCAGATGCCGGACCGCGGCGGAGGCCCGACGGGGCCACGGATCAGAGTGGGCCGGCCGTCCCGGCGTATCCGGACCCTGCTCATGACACTGGGCGTGCTGGCCGTGCTGGCCATGGCCTTCGTCATGTTCGCGGGGTTCTGGACGGACTGGCTCTGGTACCGCTCGGTCCACTACTCGTCGGTCTTCACCACCACACTGTGGACCAAGATCGGGCTCTTCTTCGTCTTCGGTCTGCTGATGGCGGCCGCGGTGGGCTTCAACATCTGGCTGGCGCACCGGCTGCGCCCGCCGCTGAGCGCCATGTCGATGGAGCAGCAGAGCCTCGACCGGTACCGCATGGGCATCGCGCCCTACAAGCGCTGGCTGCTGCTCGCGATCACGTCCCTGGTGGGGCTGATCGCCGGCGCGTCCGCCTCGGGCCAGTGGCGCACGTGGCTGATGTGGGTGAACGGGGTCCCCTTCCACCAGAAGGACCCCCAGTTCCACCTCGACGTCTCGTTCTACGCCTTCGACCTGCCCTGGTACCGCTTCCTGCTCGGCTTCGGCTTCGCCGCCGCCGTGCTCTCCCTGATCGCCGCCGCGCTCACGCACTACCTGTACGGCGGTCTGCGCGTCACCAGCCCGGGAGCGCGCGCGACGGCCGCGGCCACCGGACACCTCTCGGTGCTCCTCGGCGTCTTCGTCGCCCTGAAGGCGGTCGCGTACTGGCTCGACCGGTACGGGCTCGCGGTGAAGTCCAGCGACTTCAAGGCGACCGGCAACTGGACGGGTCTGCGGTACGTCGACGCGAACGCGTACCTGCCCGCCAAGACGATCCTGTTCTGCATCGCGGTCATCTGCGCGCTGCTCTTCTTCGCGACGCTGTGGCGGCGCACCTGGCAGCTGCCCGTGATCGGCTTCGGCCTCATGGTGCTCTCGGCGGTCCTCATCGGCGGCCTGTACCCCGCGATAGTCCAGAAGTTCCAGGTCGAGCCCAACGAGCAGGCCAAGGAAGCGCCGTACGTCGAGAAGAACCTCAAGGCGACCCGCGAGGCGTACGGGATCGCCGGCACCGACGTGCAGGACTACCCGGGGGCGAGCGACACCGAGAACAAGGCCGAGCTCCGCGACGACGCCGACACCGTCGCGAGCATCCGCCTGATGGACCCGAACATCGTGTCGCCGACCTTCCAGCAGCTCCAGCAGGTGCGGAACTACTACGGCTTCCCGTCGAACCTGGACGTCGACCGGTACAGCAAGGACGGCAAGGAGCAGGACACCGTCCTCGGTCTGCGCGAGCTGAACCTCGCGGGCATCCCGAAGAACAACTGGATCAACGACCACTTCCGGTACACGCACGGATACGGCGTCGTCGCGGCCAAGGGCACCGAGGCCGACAGCGAGGGCCGTCCGGTCTTCACCGAGTACAACCTGCCGTCCAAGGGCGACCTCGGCTCGTACCAGCAGCAGGTCTACTACGGCGAGAAGACCACCCAGTACTCGATCGTCGGCGGTCCCCAGAAGGAGATCGACTACTCCGACGACAACGGTGAGAAGACCACCAGCTACAAGGGCAAGAGCGGCGTCAGCCTCGCGAGTCCGGTCAACCGGGCCGCGTACGCGGTGGCGTTCGGCGAGCCGCAGATCCTGTACTCGGGCGCGATCGGTGAGGGTTCGCGGATCCTCTACAACCGCACGCCCAAGGAGCGGGTCGAGGCGGTGGCGCCCTGGCTGACCATCGACGGCGACGCCTACCCGGCGGTCGTCGACGGGAAGATCCAGTGGATCGTCGACGCGTACACCACCACCAACGGCTATCCGTACGCCTCGCGCACCACGCTCGGCGACACCACGGCGGACTCGCTGACGGCCGCCAACAACCAGCGCGCGGTGGTGGCCCAGCAGAACCAGGTCAACTACATCCGCAACTCGGTGAAGGCGACCGTCGACGCGTACACCGGCGACGTCAAGCTCTACCAGTGGGACACCGAGGACCCGGTCCTGAAGACCTGGATGAAGGCGTTCCCGGGCACGGTGAAGTCGGAGAAGTCGATCTCGCCGGAGCTGATGGCCCATCTGCGCTACCCGCAGGACCTGTTCAAGGTCCAGCGCGAACTGCTCACCCGCTACCACGTGAAGGACGCCCAGACGTTCCTGAGCGGCAGCGAGGTGTGGCAGGTCCCGGACGACCCGACCAACAAGTCGGGCAGCGCGGTGCCGCCGTACTACCTGAGCATGAAGCTGCCGGGGCAGTCGTCGCAGGCGTTCTCGCTGACGACGACGATGACGCCCAACGGCCGGGACAACCTGAGCGCGTTCGTGTCGGTCAACGCCGAGGCGGGGACGCCCGGTTACGGCAAGATCAGCGTCCTGAAGCTGCCGACCGGCAGAACGGTCGACGGACCCAAGCGGGTGCAGAGCCAGTTCAACTCCGAGCCGTCCATCGCCGAGTCCATCAGGCTCCTCAGAGGCGGCGACTCGGAGGTCGAGTACGGCAACCTGCTGACCGTGCCGCTCGACGGCGGACTGCTCTACGTGGAGCCGGTCTACGTCCGCGGTGGCGATCTCAAGTACCCGCTGCTGCGCAAGGTGCTGGTCACCTACGGAGGCAGCACCGCCTTCGAGGACACCCTCGGCCAGGCGCTCAACAAGGTCTTCGGGGCCGAGAGTTCGACCCAGCCGCCGGACCAGGACACCACGAAGCCGAAGCCGCCCACGTCGGGCAACCCGACGGTCCAGGCCGCGCTCGACGACGCGCAGAAGGCCTTCGACGACGGACAGGAAGCCCTCAAGAAGGGTGACTGGAAGGCGTACGGAGAGGCGCAGAAGGCCCTGGAGGACGCGCTGAAGCGGGCCGAGGACGCGCAGGCCGCGGCGGACAAGTCCGCCGGCGGCTCCGGTGCGGACAAAACGGACGGCAAGGGCTCCGGCAAGAGCGGTGGGGCCGGAAGCAGTCCCAGTCCCACTCCGAGCGGCAGCCCGAGCGGCTGAAAGAGCTCCGCAAGCAGTTGATCAAGACTGCTCCCCGCGCCGTGATACGGTTGAGGAACAACGGCGCGGGGTGGAGCAGCTCGGTAGCTCGCTGGGCTCATAACCCAGAGGTCGCAGGTTCAAATCCTGTCCCCGCTACTGAAGTCGAAGGCCCGGATCCAGTTCATGGATCCGGGCCTTCGACGTGTGTGACGCCACGCCGGAGAGAGCCGGTGACCTGGCCACTCGCGCGAAGTGCCGCGACATGCGAGGGGAGTTGGGTGATCTGTGTTTGACTTGTCTCTCTGTGGGCATGTCGACAAAACGCTGAAGTGACCTCACTGGCTGCGGTATACCAGGTGTACCCAGGTTGCGGGTGGTGCGACGATGGACGTTATGGGGGACAAGGCAACTCTGTTGGATACAGGGCGGTTTGCGCAGTCTGCCGACTTCGAGCAGCCTGCGGATCTCACGCAGCCTTCCGACCGGGACGAAACCGGCGAGGCCGCCGAGGAGGCACGCCAGTGGTCGGCCGCGCAGGCCGGCGACGTCGAGGCGATGAGCGTCCTCGGGGCCATGCTGCTGCGCCGCGGCGATCTCGACGCGGCCGAACCCCAGTTGCGCGCGGCGACCGCCGCCGGTGACCGTGCCGCCGCCAACAATCTGGGCGTCCTCCTCTACCAGCGCGGATACGCCGACGAGGCCGCCGGATGGTGGCGGATCGCCGCCGTGGCCGGCAGCGCGGCCGCCGCGCACGCGCTCGGCCGGCACCACCGGGAGCGCGGTGACGAGCCCGCCGCCGAGTACTGGCTGCGCCAGTCCGCCGAGCAGGGGCACGCCCTGGGCGCGTACGCCCTCGCCGATCTGCTGGAGCATCGTAGCGACGTGGGTGCCGAGCAGTGGATGCGGGCCGCCGCGGAGCGGGGACACCGCGAGGCCGCGTACCGGCTGGCGCGCACGCTCGACCGCAAAGCCCTGGACTCGGGCGAGGCCGTGGGCGACAACGGTGTCATCGGAGCCGCCGGGCAGGCCGCCGAGCAGTGGTACCGGCAGGCCGCCGCGCGCGGGCACCGCAGGGCCGCGCTGCACCTCGGGGCGATCCTGGAGAAGCGCGGCGACCTCAAGGAGGCCGGGCGCTGGTACCTGACGTCCGCCAAGGACGGGGAGGCGCGTGCCGCGTGCGCCCTCGGGTTCCTGCTGCGCGACGCCGGGGACCCCGACAGCGCCGCCGTCTGGTGGCTGCGGGCCGCGCAGGACGGGGACGGGAACGCCGCCAACGCGCTGGGCGCCCTGCATGCCGAGCGGGGCGAGACCCAGACCGCCGAGCGGTGGTACCGGGCCGCGATGGACGCGGGCGACGTGAACGGCGCGTACAACCTCGCGCTGCTCTGCGCCGAGCAGGGGCGGACCGCGCAGGCCGAACAGTGGTACCGCAGGGCCGCGTACGCCGGTCACCGCGAGGCCGCCAACGCCCTGGCGATCCTGCTGCTCCAGGTCGGCGACGCGGCCGGAGCCGAGCCGTGGTTCTCCAAGGCCGCGGAGGCCGGGAGCGTGGACGCCGCGTTCAACCTCGGCATCCTGCACGCCGGGCGCGCCACCGAGGCCGACGACGCCGCCGCGCTGCGGTGGTACGAGCGCGCGGCCGCCGCCGGACACACCGAAGCGGCGCTCCAGGTGGGCATCGCGCGGCTGCGGGAGGGCGACGAGCCTGCCGCCGAGCGGCATCTGCGGTGCGCCGCGGGAGGGGGCAGCGCCGAGGCCGCCTACCGGCTCGCCACCGTGCTCGACGCCCGGCGGCCCCCGGCGCCCGCGCACGAGCTCGGGGAGCACTCGCAGGAGAAGAGCGAGTGCGAGGAGTGGTACGAGCGGGCCGCGTCCCAGGGGCACCGGCGCGCGCAGGTGCGGGTCGGGATGCTGGCCGCGGCGCGGGGCGACGTGGTGGAGGCGGCGCGCTGGTACCGCGAGGCCGCCGAGGCCGGGTCGCGCAACGGAGCCTTCAACCTCGGGCTGCTGCTGGCCCGCGAGGGGAGCGAGCCGGAGGCGGCGCTGTGGTGGACCCGCGCGGCCGACGCGGGCCACGGGCGGGCGGCGCTCCGGCTGGCGCTCGTGTACGCGCGGCGCGGGGAGCTCGCGGAGGGGCAGCGGTGGGCCGACCGGGCCGTGTCGCTGGGGCCGGCGGAGGTCTCCGAGCGGGCGGCGCGGCTGCGGGACGCCCTGCGGGAGGAGCTGTCCGCGTGAGCGGAGGGGCGGGTCCCGGCGCACCGGCCGGGGAGCCGCCCCGGCCGGTGCGCCGGGACCCGCCGGGGCCGCCGCCGGAGCGTCCGGTCAATGGATTTGCGTCGGCCACGGCCTTGACGTACTGTTCAGTTCATCGACGCGGGGTGGAGCAGCTCGGTAGCTCGCTGGGCTCATAACCCAGAGGTCGCAGGTTCAAATCCTGTCCCCGCTACTGAAGGCCGAGGGCCGGAATCCGAAAGGGTTCCGGCCCTCGGTGCGTTTGCGGTCCCGGCGCGGAAACGCTGCAGCGAACAGCGAACAGGGGTGTGAGCGACCTTCTACGCCGCCATGGCCGCGCAGTCCGGGCAGACGCCCCGGTAGGTCACCTCGACGTCCGAGACGGTGAAGCCGAAGCGCTCCGAGTCGGGGAGGTCGCTGAGCGGGTTGCCGATCGGGTGGACGTCGCGGATCGCGCCGCACCGGGCGCAGACCAGGTGGTGGTGCGGGCGGTGCGCGTTCGGGTCGTACCGCTTGGCGCGCTTGTCCGTGGCGACTTCCAGCACCTCGCCGAGCGAGACCAGCTCACCCAGCGTGTTGTAGACGGTCGCCCGGGAGATCTCGGGCAGCTTGGCCACGGCGCGGGCGTGCACCTCGTCGGCCGTCAGATGGACGTGGTCGCCGTCGAGGACCTCGGCCACGACACGTCGCTGCGCGGTCATCCGCCATCCACGTCCGCGCAGTCGTTCCAACAGGTCACTCATACGAATCAGCGTAACAGCAGGTGAACCAGATCCCGAACAGGTGTGATTTTGGAGTCGTCCTTGATTTGGACAATGTCTATCGAGGGATCGGGTCCGGCACGGCCGGGGACGCGGTGCTTTCCGGTCGACGGAGCGGTGGCGGGCCCGAACCCCGGGTCTGCCCCGGGGGTTCGGGCCCGCCTTCACGCCGGGTCCGGACCCGCGGGTCCGGTCAGGCCGGTACCTGCTGCCGGACGGGAGCCCAGCAGCGGATGATGTCGCGGACCGAGACGATGCCCACCGGGCCGCTGCCGTCGAGGACGATCAGATGCCGGAAGCCGCCGTGCGACATCGCGGCCGCGGCCTCCTCCAGGGTCCAGGTGGGCGCCGCGAAGACGACGTCGGTGGTGGTGTGGCCGCCGGCGGTCTCCGTGTCCGGGTTCTGGCCGTGGGCGAGGGAGTTGAGGATGTCACGCTCGGTGAGGATGCCGAGGCCGGAGGATTCCTCGTCGTGGACCACCGCCGCACCGACGCGGCGCGCGGACATCAGGCGGGCGGACTGTCGGAGGGTGTGTGCCGGGCCGATGGTGAGGACCACCGTGCTCATGGCGTCGCGGACGAGCATGGGCTGGAGCCACCTCCTCGGTGAACCGCAGGCTCCCCGGCTCCTCGACGGAGCGCAAAGAGAAGTGGTTCACAAGTTCACAAGTGGGGGAGCTCTCAGGGTCGCAGTTAAAGGGAGGGTCAACAAGAGGGCGTGTGCCGCGAGTTCGGGGGCGCCCGGGGTTGCCCGGCAGTCCCGGACCCGGCGGGGCTGCTCAGGGGTACCGGCGGTACCGCCGGACGGAAGGGCCGTCCGGCGGGGCGCGCCGACGCGCGATGCCCCGGGCCGACGCGCATCACGCGCCCGTGCGCGGATCAGTGCAGACCGAGCTTCACGATCAGACTCCCGGTCCGGGCCTCCTCGTTCGTGATCTCCGTCCTTCCGTGCCGGCCGATCCGCACGGCGTACGACTTCGAGCCGTCCGGAACTCCCCGTACGGCGACCGGGAACACGCACCTCGCGAAGTCGTCGTAGGCGCCGCCTCCCAGCGACCCGGTCGCGACGACCCGGCCCGCCGAGTCGAAGACGGTCACCGGCGCGCCCTTGTCGAGGTCGCCGAACTCGTGGTCGCCGGCGCAGGGCCCCGAGGCTCCGGGATCGCCCGCGACCTGCACCTCCCCCACCAGGGTGAACGGCCGGTCGCCCGCGGATCTGGAGAGGGTCCAGGCCAGTGCGACGGCACCCGCCCCGATCACGATCCCGGCCGCCGGCCAGGCCACCGGAACACCGGGCGACCGGGCTTCTCGCGCGGGCCGGGCGGATGCCGGCGCCGGTACGGAGGGCGGCGGAGCGCCCCGCTCGTCGAGCGATTCCCCGGGCATGTCCGCAGCATGGCACCGAGCGGCGGCGGTGTGAGTCACCGTCACATCACGGCCGCCGCCCGCCACTCAGTAGCGCTGGTTCAGATACCCCAGCATCTCGTCGTGCAGAAGGCCGTTCGACGCGGCCGCGTTGCCGCTGTGCGGGCCGGGGCGTCCGTCGAGGCCGGTGAACGAGCCGCCCGCCTCGGTCACGACGATCGCGTTCGCCGCCATGTCCCAGAGCGACAGCTCGGGTTCGGCGCAGATGTCGACCGAGCCCTCGGCGACCATCATGTACGGCCAGAAGTCGCCGTAACCGCGGGTGCGCCAGACCGCCTTCGTGAGATCGAGGAAACCGTCCAGACGGCCCTGGTCCTCCCAGCCGGACAGCGAGGAGTAGGCGAAGGACGCGTCGCCCATCCGGGAGACGCTGGACACCCGCAGCCGGGTCGCGGAGGACAGGCTGCGACCGGTGAACGCGCCGTGCCCCTTCGCCGCCCACCAGCGACGGCCCAGCGCGGGGGCGGAGACGACGCCGACGACCGGCTGGTAGCCGCCCTCGCCCGCCTCCATCAGGGAGATCAGCGTGGCCCACACGGGCACGCCGCGGACGTAGTTCTTGGTGCCGTCGATCGGGTCCACGACCCAGCGGCGCGGGCCCGTGCCCTCGATGCCGTACTCCTCGCCGAGGACCGCGTCGCGCGGCCTGGCCCGCTGGAGATGGCCGCGGATCAGTTCCTCGGCGGCCTTGTCCGCCTCGCTCACCGGGGTCATGTCCGGCTTGGTCTCGACCTTCAGGTCGAGCGCCTTGAAGCGGTCCATCGTCGCGGCGTCGGCGGCGTCCGCCAGGACATGGGCGAGGCGCAGGTCATCGCGGTAGTCGGGCATGGATGAACCGTATCTGCCCGCGTCGGGACGGGGCTACACAGGACCGGGGGTGATCGCCGTGCCGTGCCGTGCCGTGTCGGACCGTGCCGGACCGCGCCGTGCCGGACCGCGCCGCGCTGGGCCGGACCGTGCCGTGCCGGGCAAGGCCATGGCGGACGGGGCCCGGGGCGGGCGGACCCGCGGCTCGCGCCCGGTCCGGGCGAGCACGGCTCCGGGGCCCGGGTCCGGTCCGGGGGTCGGCTCATGCCCGGTCCGGTGGCCGGCCCGGGCCCGGACCGGTCGCGCGGCTTCGGACGCGCGCCCCTCGGGGCCGCCGCGAACCCTTGACAGTGCTCCCGCACGCGTCAAATCTGGCTCCAGTGCCGCTCGCCCCAGGGAGGCGATGATGCCCGCAGCGCGAGAATCCCTTCTGGACGCCGCCTATACGGCACTCGCGCGCCGGCCGTGGTCCGCGGTGCGGATGGTCGACGTGGCCGCCATGGCCGGGGTGTCGCGCCAGACGCTCTACAACGAGTTCGGGAGCAAGGAAGGGCTCGCCCGCGCCCTCGTGCGCAGGGAGGCGGACGCCTATCTGGCCGGTGTCGACCGGGCCCTGGCGGCTCACACGGACGCGCGGGAGCGGCTGGCCGCGGCCGCCGAGTGGACCACCTCGGCGGCCCGCAGCAACGCGCTGGTGCGGGCGATGCTGACCGGATGCTGGAGCGAGCGGCTGCCCTCGCCCGCGCTGTCCGCCGTCCCCTCGTCGTCCGCGGTGCCCGCGCAGCGGCGGGCCGACGGACCGCTGCCCTCGCCCACCGACTTCGTGGCGCTGGTCCGCGACCGCGCGGTCGCCGCGCTCGCCCTGTCCAGGGCGGACACCCCCGAGGCCGCACGGGCCTGCGAACTGGTGGTCCGGCTCGCACTGTCGTGGGTCGTCGCGCCGCCCGCCCGGGGCATCACCACGGAGCTGGTCAGGACCGCGCTGGCGCCGTCCCACCGGCTCGGGGTGTGAGGAGCCGGGGGCGTTCCGGGGTGCGGCGGGCCCTCGGGGGCGTCCTCAGTGCGCCGACCCCGACAACTGGAGCCCGATGACGCCGATGATGACCAGGCTGATCGAGACGATCTTGAGGACCGAGACCAGGTCGTCGAGGAAGATCATGCCGTAGACGGCGGTGCCGGCCGCGCCGATGCCGGTCCACACCGCATAGGCCGGACCGACGTCGAGCTTCTTCAGGGAGAGGGTCAGCAGACCGAAGCTGCCGAGGGCGAAGACGCAGAACGCGACGGTGGGCCAGAGTCTGGTGAAGCCGTGCGAGAGCTTCAGACAGACGGCGAAGCCGGTTTCGAGCAGTCCCGCCACGACGACCAGCAGCCACGCCATGATTTGTCCTCCCGCATCACACGTCGACTGCTTAGGGCCTGCCCAGCGGATCATGCCGGAGACGCGGGGCTTGGCACGCCCATCTGCGGCGTTGTCGTCACTCGCCGACGCTCCGCGTCGACTCCCTCCTCCGCCTTGCAGCTGACCGCACCAAGCCCCGCTCACCTTGGCCTGTATGGCACCGTGGGTCTCCTCCGACCTGATCCGCCGGACAGGCCCTCGGCTGGTCCGGGCCGGTTCGGTGCGATTATGCATTCACCGGCCCGGAGAAGCCCTTACCGACGGCGGGGCCGCGCAAACCCGGGGACGTCAGTCGCCCTCGCGGCGTTCGCGCGTGGCCAGCAGACGGCGCAGCGAGTACAGCCGCTGCGGGTCCGCGTGGCCCTCGGCCACCCACTCGTCGAGCGCGCAGTCCGGTTCGTCGTGACTGCACGCCCGGGGGCAGCCCTCCGTGCCCGGTTCGAGATCGGGGAAGGCGTGGATGACCCGGGACGGATCGACGTGGTTGAGGCCGAAGGACCGGACACCGGGAGTGTCGATCACCCAGCCTCCGCCGCCCCCCGCCAGGGGCAGCGCCAGCGCCGAGGTGGTCGTGTGCCGGCCGCGGCCCGTGACCGCGTTGACGTGGCCGGTCGTGCGGCGCCGCTCGGGCGGCACCAGCGCGTTCACCAAGGTCGTCTTGCCGACGCCCGAGTGACCGACGAACGCCGTGATCCTGCCGTCCAGGTGCGCGCGCACCCGGTCGGCGGCGGCCTCGCTGCGCAGCTCCTCGCGGCTGGTCACCACGTAGGGGATGTCCAGCGCGCCGTACAGCTCCAGGAACTTGTCCGGCGGCGCCAGGTCCGACTTCGTGAGCACGAGGAGCGGACTCAGACCGCCGTCGAAGGCCGCCACCAGACAGCGGTCGATCAGCCGGGGGCGCGGCTCGGGGTCCGCGAGGGCGGTGACGATGGCGAGCTGGTCGGCGTTGGCGACGACCACCCGCTCGTACGGGTCGTCGTCGTCGGCCGTGCGGCGCAGCACCGAGCCGCGCGGCTCGATGCGGACGATGCGGGCGAGGGTGTCCTTCTCGCCGGACAGGTCACCGACGATGGCCACCCGGTCGCCGACGACGGCGGCCTTGCGGCCCAGTTCGCGTGCCTTCATCGCCACCACGGCGCGGTCCTCGACCAGACAGGTCAGCCGGCCGCGGTCGACCGTGAGGACCATGCCCTCGACGGCCTCCTCGTGCTTGGGGCGGATGTTCGTGCGGGGACGGTTGCCCTTGCGGTTCGGCCGCTGGCGGATGTCGTCCTCGTCGGTGTGCTTGCCGTAACGGCGCATGATCCAGGTCCGCCCGTCAGTTCCCGAGCATCCCGGCCCACAGCTCGGGGAAGTCGGGCAGGGTCTTCGCCGTCGTCGCCACGTTCTCGATCTGCACGCCTCCCACCACCAGTCCGATGATCGCGCCGGCCGTCGCCATGCGGTGGTCGTCGTACGTGTGGAAGACGCCGCCGTGCAGCGGGCGCGGCCGGATGTGCAGGCCGTCGGCGGTCTCGGTGACGTCGCCGCCGAGTTCGTTGATCTCCTTGGTGAGCGCGGCCAGCCGGTCCGTCTCGTGCAGCCGCAGATGGGCCACGCCCCGCAGTGTGGAGGGGGAGTCGGCGAGCGCCGCGACCGCCGCGACGCCCGGGGTCAGCTCACCGACCTCGCCCAGGTCCACGTCGATACCGTGAATGGCACCCGAACCGGTGAACTCCAGCCCGCGCTCGGTCAGTTCGCAGGAACCACCCATCTCGGTGAAGATCTCCCGCAGCCGGTCACCGGGCTGGGTGGTGCGGGTCGGCCAGTCGGGGATCACGACGGTGCCGCCGGTGACCAGCGCCGCCGCCAGGAACGGCTGGGCGTTCGACAGGTCCGGCTCGACGATCAGGTCGCGGCCGAGCAGCGCGCCCGAGGTCACCCGCCAGACGTTCGGCTCGCCGCCCGACTCCGGGGTGTCCACCTGGGCGCCGACCGCGCGCAGCATGTCCACGGTCATCCGGATGTGCGGCATGGACGGGAGGGTCGAGCCGGTGTGCCGGACCTCGACGCCCTGGTTGAAGCGCGGGGCGGAGAGCAGCAGGGCGGAGACGAACTGGGAGGACGAGGAGGCGTCGATCTCCACCGTCCCGCCGTCCAGGGCACCGCTCCCGTGCACGGTCAGCGGCAGCGCGCCGCGGGCGTCGTCGTCGATCCGGGCGCCGAGCACGCGCAGCGCGTCGATCACGCCGTGCAGCGGACGCTCGTACGACCGCGGGTCGCCGTCGAAACGGACGGGGCCGTCCGCGAGCGCCGCGACGGGGGGCAGGAAGCGCATGACGGTGCCGGCGTTGCCGACGTCGACCGTGGCCGGGCCGCGCAGGCCCGAGGGGATGATCCGCCAGGCCTCGCCGGAGGCGTCCGGGCCCGCGGCGACCGTCGAACTGGAGGCGACCGTCTCCTCGATGCCCACGCCCATCGCGCGCAGCGCGCCGGCCATCAGCAGGGTGTCGCGGGAACGCAGCGGGCGGCGCAGCCAGCCCGGCTCGGAGGCCAGCGCGGCCAGGACGAGAGCGCGGTTGGTGACCGACTTGGACCCCGGCACGTGAACCGTCGCGTCGACGGCTCCGCTTGCGTGCGGGGCTGGCCAGAGGGCGGTGTGGGCGGGGTTCACGGTCATGCGCCCCACTTTAGTGGCAGCGCGCCGGGCGGCCGCGGGTCCGTCACGGCCGGTGGCGCCCGCCCGGGAGGGCCGGACGGGGCATGTGCCGGGGGTGCGCCGGGCGGGTCGCGTCGCAGCTCGGGGCGGGTCGGACAGGGGTCCGCGGATCACAGCCCCAGCAGCCAGCGTCCGCCGCCCATCAGCGAGCACAGCGACACGGCGTGGAAGAGGAACAGCCACAGTCCGGCCGGCACGTGGGTGAGCCGCGAGAGCTGGTCCGCGTCGGAGTCGCCCGCGCCGCCCCGCGTCCGCTTCGCCTGGAGCTCGAAGGCCGGGCGGACGCCGCCGAGGAGCAGGAACCACACCACGGCGTACGCGAACGCGGCCTGCACCTGGGGTCCGGCGAGCCAGGACACCAGCAGGAAGGTGCCGCCGGTGAGGATCACGGTGAGCGCGCCGTACGCGTTGCGGATCATCACCAGCATGGCTATGAGCAGGGCCGTGGCCACCCACAGCAGCAGGGTGATGTGGCCCGCGCCGAGCAGGGCCGCGCCGCCGAGGCCGAGCAGCGGGGGAGCGGTGTAGCCGGCCGCCGCCGTCAGGATCATGCCGAGGCCGGTCGGCTTGCCGCGGCTGACCGTGAGGCCGCTGGTGTCGGAGTGCAGCCGGATGCCGCTGAGGCTGCGCCCGGTGAGCAGGGCGACCAGTCCGTGGCCGCCCTCGTGCGCGATGGTGATGGCGTTGCGGGAGACACGCCAGACGCCGTGCGGGAGGATCACCGCGAGGGCCGCGACCATGGTGGCGATCACCACCCACAGGTCGGGATCCGGCTGGGTGCCGAAGACCTCGTCCCACAGGGAGCCGAGCGAGGCCAGGGAGGTGGATGCGGTGCTGTCCATTGTCGGTGGTGGCTCCCTTTCGCGGCGCGGAATCTGGCAGTGTTGCACGTATGTGCGGACGCTATGCAGCCAGTCGTGGAGCCGAGGATCTCGCAGCAACCTTTGAGGTCGAGAAGTGGGATGCGGAAGAAACCCTGGCGCCCGACTACAACGTGGCCCCGACCAAGGAGGTCTACGTCGTCCTCGACCGCCCCCTGAAGGACGCGGACAGCCCGAGACCGGTTCGCCAGCTGCGCAGGCTCAAATGGGGGCTCGTCCCGTCCTGGTCCAAGACGCCCGAGGGTGCCGCCCGGATGATCAACGCGCGCGCCGAGACGGTGCACGAGAAGCCCTCGTACCGCCGGGCCTTCGCCACCCGGCGCTGCATCGTCCCCGCCGACGGCTACTACGAGTGGGTCACCTCCGGCGCCGAACGCGACCTGGAGGTCGAGGGGAAGAAGAAGCGGCCCCGCAAGCAGCCCTACTTCGTGACCCCGGCGGACGGCTCCGTCTTCGCGATGGCGGGGCTGTACGAGTTCTGGCGGGACCGGACGCTGCCGGACGAGCACCCGCTGGCCTGGTGGGCGACCTGCTCGGTCATCACGACCGAGGCGGAGACGGCCCCGCTCGCGGCGGCTCCCGCCGAGGGCCCGCGCTCGCTGGCCGACATCCACCCCCGGATGCCCCTGATGCTCACCCCCGACCGCTGGGACGACTGGCTCGACCCGTCCCGCACGGATCCGGACGAGGTGCGTGACCTGCTCGCGCCGCCGCCCACCGGACTGATGCGCGCGTACCCCGTCTCCACCGCGGTCAGCAACGTCCGCAACAACGGGGCGGAGCTGCTGAGGGAACTGGAGGGGCCCGAGGAGGGCACACTCTTCTGACATGACGAGGACCGACGACGCGAGCAGGACCGGCGAGACCAGCGAGACCAGCGAGACCAGCGGGACCGGCGAGACCATCGAGACGGACGCCGGTACGGCCCGGATCACCTGGCACCGGGCGGCGGAGGCGCGGCTCGTCCTCGCCGTGAGCCACGGCGCGGGCGGCGGCATCGAGGCCCGGGACCTGCGGGCGCTCGCCGGGACGCTTCCCGCGCACGGGGTGAGCGTGGCGCTCGTGGAACAGCCCTGGCGGGTGGCGGGCAAGAAGGTGGCGCCCGCGCCGAGGACGCTGGACACGGGATGGCGGGGCGTGTGGCCGGCACTGGCGGAGCAGGGGCTGCCCGTGATCTCCGGCGGCCGCAGCGCGGGCGCCCGTGTCGCGTGCCGGACCGCGGTGGAGCTGGGCGCCGCCGCGGTACTCGCCCTGAGCTTCCCCCTGCACCCGCCGGGCAAGCCGGAGAGGTCCCGCGCCGCCGAGCTGCTCGGCGCCGGGGTGCCCACGCTCGTCGTCCAGGGCGGCAACGATCCGTTCGGGAGACCGGAGGAGTTCCCGCCGGGCTCGTACGAGCTGATCGAAGTGCCTCATGCAGATCACGGCCTCGCCGTCCCGAAGCGGGCTCCGCTCGGCGAGGAGGAGGCGCTGAAGATCGTCACGGACGGTGTCACGGGGTGGGCCGCGTCACTCGGGTGACGGCCGGGAATGCAGAGTGACGGACTTCTGTTGTGCCGAGCAGACAGCACGCATCGTTGCTGCACCGTTCGTACGAGAGGAAGTCCGCCGCATGGGTTCGACCTTCTGCCCGAGCCGCAGCAGCCGCGCTGACCTGGACTGGACGGTGCTGCACGCGGGCAAGAACGCCCCGATTCGGGCGGCGGGCGGACATGATGTTCGTCTATCCTCCGATTCCAGTGGGACCGGTCTCGGTCTCGCTACGTCGCTGGAGGAGGTGGGTCCGGTCACTGGGACCGACGCAGGGACCGAAAACGGCCAGGCGGAGCAGCCCGAGGGCCGGGGCACGAGCGACGCGACGGCGGAGACCTCCGCCGAGCGCACCGCGCGCTTCGAGCGGGACGCGCTCGAATTCCTCGACCAGATGTATTCGGCCGCCCTGCGCATGACGCGCAACCCGGCCGACGCCGAGGACCTGGTGCAGGAGACGTACGCCAAGGCGTACGCGTCGTTCCACCAGTTCCGCGAGGGCACGAACCTCAAGGCGTGGCTGTACCGCATTCTCACCAACACCTTCATCAACTCGTACCGCAAGAAGCAGCGCGAACCCCAGCGCAGCGCGGCCGAGGAGATCGAGGACTGGCAGCTGGCGCGCGCCGAGTCGCACATGTCGACCGGCCTCCGTTCCGCCGAGTCGCAGGCGCTGGACCACCTGCCCGACTCCGACGTGAAGGAAGCGCTGCAGGCGATCCCCGAGGAATTCCGCATCGCCGTCTATCTCGCGGACGTAGAGGGCTTTGCGTACAAGGAGATCGCGGACATCATGGGGACACCCATCGGTACGGTGATGTCCCGGCTGCACCGGGGCCGTCGCCAACTGCGCGGCATGCTGGAGGACTACGCCCGTGACCGCGGGCTGGTCCCCGCCGGCGCCGGAGAGTCGAACGAAGCGAAAGGCTCGGGCTCATGAGCTGCGGAGAGCCGCACGAGACGGATTGCAGTGAGGTACTCGATCATCTCTACGAGTTCCTCGATCATGAGATGCCGGACGCGGACTGCACCAAGTTCGAGGTCCACTTCGAAGAGTGCTCCCCGTGTCTCGAGAAGTACGGCCTCGAACAGGCCGTCAAGAAGCTGGTCAAGCGGTGCTGCGGCCATGACGACGTGCCCACCGATCTGCGGGCCAAGGTCATGGGCCGCATCGATCTGATCCGCTCCGGACAGACCGTGCCCGAGCACGACGTGACCGCGACCGCCCAGGAGTCCTGACCCCCCCCGGGCGGCCCTCCGCCGCGAGGGCCGGACTCCAGGTTCTCCGTTTATCACCCGAACGTGCTAATCCGCGGGCCCGGAGCCCGTGGATTCGCACATACCCGTCCCCGTCCCCTTCCTCCCGGCCTAGGCTCCGAGCCTGGGATCGGGGGAGGTACGGGGGAGGTTCGGGGATGGGTGCGGTTCCGGCGTGGGCCCGTGCGTATGTGGCCGGTGTCGTTCTCCTGGCCCTCGCCTGCCTGGCTCCCGTGCTCCATCTCCGCGTCCCCTGGGGGATCGCCGCGCCGCTCGCCGTGCTGTACGCGGGCTGCGAGCGCGTCACGCTGCCGCTCCGGCCGGGCGCCGTCGGCGACAGTGCCCGGGGGACGGTCACCTTCCTCCCCGTCCTGCTGGCCGGCGCCTTCCTGCTGCCCCCCTCCGCCGCCGCCCTCGTCGCGCTGCCCGGGGCGCTGCTCGCCCGGGTCGAACAGCGCCCGCGCGGCCCGCGCCGGATCTGGCGCGCGGCCCAGCTCGCCGTCGCCGTCTGGGCGGCCTCCCGGACGTACGGGGCGTGCGGCGGCCGGGAGACGCTCGTCACGCCCGACTTCCCCCACGCGCTGGTGCCCGCGGGAGCCGCGGTGCTCGCCTTCTGCGCCGTGCTCACCGTCCTCGACGGCGGGATCCTCGCGCTCGCCGAGCGCGCTCCCGTGCGCGGCGCCTGGCACGGTCTCTTCGCGCGCTCGCTGGCGCCGGTCGCCGTGCACGGCCTCGCCGGGCTGATGATGGCGGTGCTGTGGCGCAGCCCGTACGGGCCCGTCGCCGCGCTGCTCGTCCTGCTGCCGATGTACGTGTCCTGCTGGGTCTTCGCCCAGTACCACCGCGAACGGGCCGCCCACCAGGCCACCATCCGCGCCCTCGTCCAGGCCGTCGACATCAAGGACGGCTACACCCGGGGGCACAGTGAACGGGTCGGCCGGGCGTCCGTGCTGATCGCCCGCGAGCTGGGCATGCACGACGAGCGCGTCGAGATGCTCAGGTTCGCCGGGATCCTGCACGACGTCGGCAAACTCGGCGTCCCCACACGGCTGCTCCGCAAGGACGGACCACTGACCCCCGAGGAGCGGCGGGTCATCGAACTGCACCCCGAGTACGGGCACGAGATGGTCCGCGGGATCGGGTTCCTCGGCGAGGCCCGCTCGGCGATCCTGCACCACCACGAGCGGCTCGACGGGAGCGGATACCCGTACGGGCTGGCGGGCACCCAGATCCCGGAGTTCGCCCGGGTGGTGGCCGTGGCCGACGCGTTCGACGCCATGACGTCGACCCGGTCCTACCGCAGGGCCCGCCCGGTGCCCGCGGCCCTGGAGGAACTGACGCGGTGCGCGGGGACGCAGTTCGACCCCCGGATGGTGGCGGCACTGGTACGGGCGCTCGACCGGCACGGCTGGCACCCCGCGGTGACCGCGGACACCGCCCCGGCCGCGGCGTCCGGCATACCGCCCGCGCACCCGTCCGGCACCGTCGGACGGAGCGCGCCGTGAGCACCACCGCCCCACGGTCCGGGGTCCGCGCCCGCCCCGTCCGCCCCGCCCGCCTCCCCTCGGCCGGGAGGACCCCCGCCCTGCTCACCGCGGTGCGCGCCCTCGCCCTCCTCCTCGCGCTCCTCGCCCTCGGCGTCACCCTCTGGTACGGACTCGACGAACGCGGTACGGCACTGGCCTTCGGCGTGCTCATCGCCGTCGGCGAGCTCGCCCGGTGGAGCGGGACCGGGGAGCGGGAGTCCGCGCCCCTCGGGGCCGCCGGGGCCCTCGCGTACGCGCTGCTCGGCGAGAACGCCGGGCACCGCACCGACCACGGCGTCCTCCAGGTCGTCGCCGTCGTCGTGGCGGCGGCTCTGGTCGGCTGCGTTCCCCACGTGGCGCGGGGCCACGGGCCGACGCCCGACGACCTCGCCCGCCGCGTCCTGACCGTCGCCTTCGCCGCCGTGTGCTTCCAACCCCTCTACGACCGGGGCAGGTTGCTGGAGTGGGGCGGTCCGGCCCAGGCCCTGCTGCTGGTCGCGCTGCTGGTCCTCACCACGCTGTGGGACGCCGTGCTCGCGGCGGCGACGGCCCACGCGCGGACCCGGTGGCCGTTCGGCCCGCTGCTGCGCGACGAGCTGCGGGCCACCCCCGGGATCGGTTCGGCGGTGTGCGCGACCGGGGCCGTGATGGCGCTCGCGGTCGCGGTGACCGGACTGTGGGCGCTGCCCGTCTTCTCGCTGCCGCTGCTGCTCACCCAGCTGTCCTTCCGGCGCTACGCGGCCGTGCGGGCGACCTACCGGCAGACGATCGCCTCCCTCGCGCGCGCGACCGAGATCGCCGGGTACACGCCGGCCGGGCACGCCCGGCGGGTGGCCGCCCTCAGCCGGGCCGTGGGCCGTGAGCTGGGCCTGTCCGAACCCGACCTCACCGTCCTGGAGCACGCGGCGCTGATGCACGACATCGGGCAGCTGAGCCTGGTCGACCCCGTACCGGCCGGCGCCACCGCCGCGCTCCCGTCGGCCGAGCAGCGGCGGATCGCGCTGCTCGGCGGCGCCGTCGTACGGCAGACCGGGGTGGAGGCCGAGGTCGCCGTGGTGGTGGAGCGGCAGGCGGACCCGTACCGGGACCAGCCGGTCACCGCGCGCATCGTGCGGACCGTGAACGCGTACGAGGAGATGGCCAGGGAAGCGGGACCCTCGGGGCCGCTGACCGCACTGGAGAAACTGCGGCTGGGCACCGCCCGCGACTACCAGCCGGAGGTCGTGGAGTCACTGGCCCGGGTCCTGTCCCGGGCCGGTCTGACCTTGCCCCGGCCTGGGTAACCCATGGGTAATGAGCGGCCGTCCGAAGGTACGTGGTTGGATGCGAGGAGAGGGTGTCAGGGGGCACGGGCCGGCCCGGGGCTGCACTGCCTCCCAGGGACTCTTCGAGGGACCGGCAGGCGGGAAACGCGAGGAACTGGCAGGCGGGAATCGTGAGGATCTTCGGCAAGGGGCGACACCGGCCCTCCGCCTCGTGGCGGCAGGCCACCGATCGTGCGTTCACGCTGATCGGCGACGGCCGGTACGAGGACGCGGGAGCGCTGCTGACACGTGCCGCGGACCTGGAGCCCTGGCTGTCCGAGTCCTGGTTCAACCTGGCCCTGCTGCACAAGTTCCGGCACGACTGGGAGCAGGCGCGGGCGGCCGGTCTGCGGGCCGTCGCCCTGCTCGACCGGGAGACCGGCGCACCCGACTGGTGGAACGTGGGGATCGCGGCCACCGCCCTGCAGGACTGGCCGCTGGCGCGGCGTGCCTGGCAGGCGTACGGGCTGCGGGTGCCCGGCGGCGCCGCCGTCTCCGGCGAGCCGGTGGGCATGGACCTCGGCAGCGCGGCGGTCCGGCTGTCGCCGGAGGGCGAGGCCGAGGTGGTGTGGGGGCGCCGGCTGGACCCGGCCCGCCTCGAGGTGCTGTCGATCCCGCTGCCGTCCTCCGGCCGCCGCTGGGGCGAGGTCGTGCTGCACGACGGCGTTCCGCACGGTGAGCGGACCACGGCCGCCGGGCACGCCTACCCGGTCTTCGACGAGATCGAGCTGTGGGCGCCCTCGCCGGTGCCCACCTGGGTCGTCCTGCTCGAGGCGGCCACCGAGGACGACCGGGACGCGCTGGAACAGCTCGCCGCCGACGCCGGCTTCGCCGCGGAGGACTGGTCGTCGTCCGTACGGCTGCTGTGCCGGATGTGCTCCGAGTCCCGGATGCCGTCCGACGAGGGCGACGAGGAACACCTCGACCCGCACGACCACAGCGAGCCGGGGCACCCGGGTCCGCTCGGCCATCGCACCGACGGGCTGCTGTGGGTGCCCGAGCGGGAGTGCGGGCTCGCGGCGCCCGCCTCGCTGGTGCGCGGTCTTCTCGACGGCTGGGTCGCCGACAGCCCGGACTCCCGTGACTGGCGGGATCTGGAAGAGGTCTGCTGAGCGCACCTTTAGGCTGTAGTCGCAGGAAATTCCAAGGTCTGAGGAAGGCGTACGTCGTCATGGCGCAGCAGGACACCGATCAGCAGCACGTGGGCGTGCTCCCCGTGGACGACGACGGCTTCGTCATCGACACCGAGGACGCCGAGGAGCGCGAGAGCGCCTACCGCGAGCGCGGCACCTCGCGCCCGATCACGGTGGTCGGGAACCCGGTGCTGCACAAGGAGTGCAAGGACGTCACCGAGTTCGGGGACGAGCTGGGCCGGCTGGTCGACGACATGTTCGCGAGCCAGCGCACCGCCGAGGGCGTGGGCCTGGCGGCCAATCAGATCGGTGTCGACCTGAAGGTCTTCGTCTACGACTGCCAGGACGACCAGGGCGTCCGGCACGTCGGCGTGGTCTGCAACCCGAAGCTGGTCGACCTGCCCGCCGAGCGCCGTCAGCTCGACGAGAGCAACGAGGGCTGCCTGTCCGTGCCGACCGCCTACGCGCCGCTCGCCCGCCCCGACTACGCCGAGGTCACCGGGCAGGACGAGAAGGGCAACCCGATCCGGGTGCGCGGCACGGGCTACTTCGCGCGCTGCCTCCAGCACGAGACGGACCACCTGTACGGCTACCTGTACATCGACCGGCTCTCCAAGCGCGACCGCAAGGACGCGCTGAAGCAGATGGCCGAGAACGAGCCGCGCTACCCCGTCGTGACGAACGGCTGAGCCGTCGCCTCGCCGCGCGCCCCGCGCGGCTGTGACATAAATTGACCGGCGTGACGCACGGCGTCTCGTGGGTCCACTCGAAACGGTGCCTGGACAGGTGATCCTCCTGACCAGGCACCGTTCGCATGTACGTCGTATGTTCGATCCTTTGTACTCCTTCGGCGATCCATATTCAGTCATACAAGGGGATATTCTCGGCATGGTCGTGCAGTGGGTGGGCCAAATCCATTCCCAGAACGGTCAGTTGTGGTGCTGAATGGGAAGTGCGGGGATACGCAACGACGCGCGCCCGGGACAGGCGCAGGGGCGTGACGTCAACAGGCGGCTGAGAGGGGTTTGTTCGTGCGTGCTTTCTCATACGGCTCTTCGTCGACAGCGCTCGCGGTGCCGCCGGCGCTCTCTCTCCCGGTGGTCGAGTCCGGGTTTCCCCGTCAACTGCACCCGTATTGGCCGAGACTCCAGGAGAACACCAGGACCTGGCTCCTCGAAAAACGGCTGATGCCCGCGGACAAGGTCGAGGAGCATGCCGACGGGTTGCGCTACACGGATCTCATGGCGGGCTACTACGCGGACGCCCCCGACGAGGTCATGCAGGCGATAGCGGACTACAGCGCGTGGTTCTTCGTCTGGGACGACCGTCATGACCGCGACGCCGTCCACGGCCGGGCGGGCGCCTGGCGGAAGCTCAGGTTCCGGCTCCACGCGGCCCTCGACGCACCCAGGGACCACCTGCACCACCAGGATCCCCTGGTCGCGGGGTTGGCGGACAGCATGGTGCGGTTGTACTCGTTCCTCGGCGAGAACTGGAACAAACGGTTCGCGTTCCACTTCCACGCAGTGATCGAGGCGTACGATCGGGAGTTCCGGAACCGGATCTCCGGCACCGTTCCCACGGTCGCGGAATACCTGGAACTCCGTCGGCTCACTTTCGCGCACTGGATCTGGACCGACCTTCTGGAGCCGAGCGCGGGCCATGAACTCCCCGTCGGCGTGAGACTCCATCCCGCATTCACGCGGGCGGCGCTGCTCAGTCAGGAATTCGCCGCCTGGTACAACGACCTCTGCTCTCTCCCCAAAGAAATAGCGGGCGACGAGGTGCACAATCTCGGAATCAGCCTCATTCATCACGAGGGGCTGACGCTCGAAGAATCCGTCATCGAAGTGAGGCGGCGGGTCGAGGAATGCGTGGAGCAATTCCTCGTCGCCGAGAAGGACGTCTTACGGCTCGCCGAATCGCTCGCCGACGGCACGGTCCGGGGAAAAGAGACGAGCATCGCCGTCAGGGCGTGCCTCGGAAACATGCGGAACTGGTTCAGCTCCGTGTACTGGTTCCACCACGAGTCGGGCCGGTACATGGTCGACAGCTGGGACGACCGCTCCACGCCCCCGTACGTCAACAATGAAGCGGCAGGTGAGAAATGACCGTCGATTCGGTACGACCCGAGGTGCGGGAGCTGTCGGTCCCGCCCCTCGCCGGAGGCGGGCTGCCCGTCCTCGGACACGGCTGGAAACTGGCCCGCGACCCCCTGGGCTTCCTCGCCCGGCTGCGCGACCACGGTGATGTCGTCCGGCTCAGGATGGGACCCAAGACGGTGTACGCCGTCACCACCCCCGCGCTCACCGGCGCGCTGGCGCTCAGCCCCGACTACGAGATCGGCGGCCCCCTGTGGGAGTCGCTCGAAGGCCTGCTGGGCAAGCAGGGCGTCGCCACGGCCAACGGGGCGCTGCACCGGCGCCAGCGCCGGACCATCCAGCCCGCGTTCCGGGCCGACACCATCCCCGAGTACGGCCCGGTCATGGAGGAGGAGTCGAAGGCGTTCGCGGAGCGCTGGGAGGACGGCGCGACGGTCGACTGCACCTCCGAGTCGTTCCGCGTCGCGGTCCGTGTCGCCGCCCGCTGTCTGCTGCGCGGACGGTTCATGGACGAACGCGCCGAGCGGCTGAGCCTCGCGCTCACCACCGTGTTCCGCGGCATGTACCGCCGTATGGTCGTCCCCGCCGGACCGCTCTACCGGCTCCCGCTCCCCTCGATACGCGCATTCGACCGCGCATTGGCCGATCTGCACGCGCTCGTCGACGAGATCATCGACGAGCGGCGGGCATCTGGTCAAAAGCCGAACGATTTGCTGACGGCATTGCTGGAGGCGAAGAACGACGACGGCGACCCCATAGGCGAACAGGAGATCCACGACCAAGTCGTCGCGATACTCACCCCCGGCAGCGAAACCATCGCCTCCACGATCATGTGGTTGCTTCAAGTATTGACGGAACATCCGGAACACGCGGACAAAGTGGCCGCAGAGGCACGATCCGTCGCGGGGGACCGGCCCGTCGGATTCGACGACGTCCGGAAGCTGTCGCACACGAACAATGTCGTCGTCGAGGCGATGCGTTTACGCCCCGCCGTATGGATATTGACGCGGCGCGCGGTGGCCGAAACCGAGCTGGGCGGCTATCGCATTCCGGCCGGAGCCGACATCGTCTACAGCCCGTACGCGATCCAGCGCGACCCCCGGTCGTACCGGGAACACCTGGATTTCGATCCCGACCGCTGGCTTCCGGAACGCTCCAAAGACATCCCGAAGTACGCGATGCGCCCCTTCAGCGTGGGCAACCGCAAGTGCCCGAGCGACCACTTCTCGATGGCGCTGCTCTCCCTGATCACCGCGACCCTGGCGTCCCGGTGGCGCTTCGAGCAGGTGCCCGGGTCCAGCGACGCGACCCGCGTCGGCATCACCCTGCGCCCCCACGAACTACGGCTGAGGGCCCGGCCGAGGTAGGGCGATCGCGCACGTCCGGGCCGCCCCCGGGCTCCCGGACGTGCGCCGCGGCCGTCGTCTCACGCCTTCCGCACGATCACGGTGACCTTCCACTCCTGGAGGCCCTTGCAGGAGATCCGGGCCGGATCGCTCGGGCACAGCGGGCGGGACGAGGTCAGCTCGACGGCTCCCTCCGAGACCGCCCGGTAGGCGGCGGACGCGTCACCCGGCTGGAGGACGATCCCGCTGTTGGTGGCCTCCAGCGCGTTCCCGTCGCTCTTCACGGGCTTCCAGGGCCGGATGCTGCTGCCGTCCAGCAGGACCCGGATCGTCTCGCCGGGAGCCAGACAGTACGTACGGCCCGTGTCGGCGGCGCCGAGCTCCGCCCCGGCCGTCGCGCAGTCCGGGCGGGACGGGGTCGGGGACGGGGACGGCGACGCGGTGCCGTGGGGCGGGGACGGGGACGGGACGGTGCGGGTCGGGGGCGGCGGCGCGGTGCCGCCGGTGCCCGCGTCGCTCCCGCCCTGTGTGCCGCAGCCCGCCAGCAGCAGGGCCAGGGCGGCGAGGGCGATGGTCCGGGTGTGGGTCGTTCGACGCATGGGGTGACCTCCTCGGAGGTTGGACGTGTCACCGGTGGATCAGGATCCGTCCCGGCCGGGGACCGGCACGGCGACCGGAGGCACGGGGCGGTACGTGCCGAGAGCCGGGCCGCAGGGGCGGCCCGGCTCTCGGCGGCGACGAACGGTCAGGACGACCGCGCCGGTCAGAAGTCCTCGTCGAAGTCGACGGTGCCCTCCACCGCGACCTGGTAGGCGGACGGCCGGCGCTCGAAGAAGTTCGTCAGCTCCTGGACGCCCTGCAACTCCATGAAGGAGAACGGGTTCTCGGAGCCGTACACCGGCGCGAAGCCCAGCCGCTGCAGGCGCTGGTCCGCGACGCACTCCAGGTACTGCCGCATCGAGTCGGTGTTCATGCCCGGCAGACCCTCACCGCACAGGTCGCGCCCGAACTGCAGCTCCGCCTCGACGGCCTCGCGCAGCATGGCGGTCACCTGCTCCTGGAGCAGGTCGTCGAAGAGGTCCGGCTCCTCCTTGCGGACGGTGTCGACGACCTCGAAGGCGAAGCTCATGTGCATCGTCTCGTCGCGGAACACCCAGTTGGTGCCGGTCGCCAGACCGTGCAGCAGACCCCGGCTGCGGAACCAGTAGACGTACGCGAAGGCCCCGTAGAAGAAGAGTCCCTCGATGCACGCGGCGAAGCAGATCAGGTTCAGCAGGAAGCGGCGGCGGTCCGCCTTGCTCTCCAGCCGGTCCAGCTTCTCCACCGAGTCCATCCACTTGAAGCAGAACTGCGCCTTCTCGCGGATGGAGGGGATGTTCTCGACGGCCGCGAAGGCCGCCGCCCGGTCGTCCGGGTCGGGCAGATAGGTGTCGAGCAGCGTCAGATAGAACTGGACGTGCACGGCCTCCTCGAAGAGCTGACGGCTCAGGTACAGCCGCGCCTCGGGGGAGTTGATGTGCTTGTACAGCGTCAGCACCAGGTTGTTCGCCACGATCGAGTCGCCCGTCGCGAAGAACGCGACCAGCCGGCCGATCATGTGCTGCTCACCCGGCGTCAGCTTCGCGAGGTCGGCGACGTCCGAGTGGAGGTCGACCTCCTCGACGGTCCAGGTGTTCTTGATCGCGTCCCGGTAGCGCTCGTAGAAGTCCGGGTAGCGCATGGGACGCAGGGTGAGTTCGAAGCCCGGGTCCAGGAGGTTCTTCTCGGTGTTGGTGTCGCTCATTACTGGCACGCCTCGCAGGACTCGGGGTTTTCCAGGGAGCAGGCGACGGCGTCGGGGTCGGCCGCCTGCTGGACGGGGACGGTGGTCTCGGGCCGCGCCTGCGCCTGGGCCGCGCGGGCGATGCGCGTCGCCGGGCGGGACCGCAGGTAGTACGTCGTCTTCAGGCCCGCCTTCCAGGCGTACGCGTACATCGAGGAGAGCTTGCCGATGGTCGGTGTCTCCAGGAACAGGTTCAGCGACTGGGCCTGGTCGAGGAACGGGGTGCGGGCGGCGGCCATGTCGATCAGACCGCGCTGCGGGATCTCCCACGCCGTGCGGTACAGGTCGCGGACCTCCTGCGGGACCCAGGTGAAGCCCTGGACCGAGCCGTTGGACTCGCGCAGCGCCTCACGGGTCTGCGCGTCCCACACGCCGAGCTCCTTCAGCTCGGCCACCAGGTACGAGTTGACCTGGAGGAACTCGCCGGAGAGCGTCTCGCGCTTGAACAGGTTCGACACCTGCGGCTCGATGCACTCGTACACGCCCGCGATGGACGCGATGGTGGCGGTCGGCGCGATCGCGAGCAGCAGCGAGTTGCGCATGCCGACCTCGGCGATCCGCTCCCGCAGGGCCGCCCAGCGCTCCGGCCAGTTCAGCTCGACGTCGAAGTGGTCCGGGTGCAGCACACCGCGGGCGGTACGGGTCTTCTCCCAGGCCGGGAGCGGTCCGTTGCGCTCGGCGAGGTCCGCGGAGGCCTCGTAGGAGGCGAGCATGATCCGCTCGGCGATCCGGGTGGACAGGGCGCGCGCCTCGGGCGAGTCGAACGGCATCCGCAGCTTGAAGAAGACGTCCTGCAGACCCATCGCGCCGAGGCCGACCGGACGCCACTTGGCGTTGGAGCGGCCCGCCTGCTCGGTCGGGTAGAAGTTGATGTCCACCACGCGGTCGAGGAAGGTCACCGCGGTGCGCACGGTCTGGTCCAGCCGCTCCCAGTCGATGTCCCCGCCGGTCACGAACGCGCCGAGGTTGACCGAGCCCAGGTTGCAGACCGCCGTCTCCCCGTCGTCCGTGACCTCCAGGATCTCGGTGCACAGGTTCGAGGAGTGGACGGTGTGGCCCGGCTCCGCCGTCTGGTTGGCGGTGCGGTTGGCGGCGTCCTTGAAGGTCATCCAGCCGTTGCCGGTCTGCGCGAGGGTGCGCATCATGCGGCCGTAGAGGTCGCGGGCCGGGATGGTCTTCCTGGCCAGGCCCGCCTCCTCGGCCTTGCGGTAGGCGGCGTCGAACTCGTCGCCCCACAGGTCGACCAGTTCCGGCACGTCGGCGGGGGAGAACAGCGACCAGACGCCGTCCGCGTTCACGCGGCGCATGAACTCGTCCGGGATCCAGTGCGCGAGGTTCAGGTTGTGCGTACGCCGGGCGTCCTCACCGGTGTTGTCGCGCAGCTCCAGGAACTCCTCGATGTCGGAGTGCCAGGTCTCCAGGTAGACCGCGGCCGCGCCCTTGCGCCGACCGCCCTGGTTCACCGCGGCGACCGAGGCGTCGAGCGTCTTCAGGAACGGGACGATGCCGTTGGAGTGCCCGTTGGTGCCGCGGATCAGCGAACCGCGCGAGCGGATGCGGGAGTACGACAGCCCGATGCCGCCCGCGTGCTTCGACAGCCGCGCCACCTGGTGGTAGCGGTCGTAGATGGAGTCCAGCTCGTCCAGCGGGGAGTCGAGGAGGTAGCAGGACGACATCTGGGGGTGCCGCGTACCGGAGTTGAAGAGGGTGGGGGAGGAGGGGAGGTAGTCGAGGCGGCTCATGAGCCGGTAGAGCGCGGCGACCTCGTCCACGGAGCGGACGGTGTCGTCCTCCGCGAGACCGGAGGCCACCCGGAGCATGAAGTGCTGGGGCGTCTCGACGACCTTGCGGGTGATCGGGTGCCGGAGCAGATAGCGGCTGTGCAGCGTGCGCAGCCCGAAGTAGCCGAAGCGGTCGTCGCCCTCGGCGTCGATCAGCGCGTCGAGGCGGGCCGTGTGCAGCCGCACGAACGCGGCCGTGCGGTCGGCGATCAGGCCCTCGCGGTGGCCGACGGCGACCGACTCGGAGAAGGTGGTGACGCCCTGGGAGGCGGCCTCGGCGGCGATCGTGATCGCGAGCAGACGGGCGGCCAGCCGGGAGTAGGCGGGGTCCTCGGAGATGAGACCCGCGGCCGCCTCGGTGGCCAGTTCGCGCAGCTCGGCCTCGTCGGCGCGGGCGGACCGGCCGCGCAGCGCCGCGGCGGCGACCCGGCCGGGGTCGGCGTCGGGGAGGTCGGCGGTCAGATCCGTCAGGGTCCGCAGCAGCGCGGTTCCGGGACCGTCGGTCTCCACCGGGGCCTGCTGCGCGGTCACTGAAGCCGGATCGGCTGGCGCGATGGTCACTGGGGCTCTCCCTCGCTCGGCACGGGGCTTCGCGGCGGGCGCGGGGCACACGGGAGCGCTTTCGGGCAGCACACACCGCGTCCACCGGCCCATTCCGCGAGGCCCGGACGTCGTCGGCACCCGGGCCGGACGGCCGGGGCGCGCTGTCGGCAGGTCCTCGGACTGACGCGAGTACGGGCACACGCAGACGCGAACACGCACAAGTACACCGTTGCGGGACAGTTCCGGATTCGCACCGGATTCCCCTGCGGCGACAGCGACCATGAGCATACATCTTGTGCCGGGCTCCGGGACTGCCCCCACATGTTGTGTCCGTTGGGCGTCCGAGAGCGCTACGGAGTGTGCCGGAGCGTCAACTCGTAGGTGAGCAAACGGATGTCGTCGGGCTCCGGATACCCGGCTTTCCGGTGTGTCCGGCCGGGGCGCCGACGGGCCGCCGGTTTTTCACCGGCGGCCCGTCGTTCACGGCTGTCGCGGGGACCCGTCCCGTCGGCCCGTGGGCCCTGGTGGCGTGCCCCCTAGTGGCTCGCCTCCGCCGTGGCCGGCGGGAGTTCCGTCTGGACTCCCGGGTCGCCCGCGTCGGCCGTGTAGTCCCCGGGAGAGGTCTCGTCCACGCCCTCCGGGGCCTTGAACGCCCTGAGGGCGAAGGTGAGGACGACGGCCACGGCCACGTTCAGGACGAACGCCGTCAGGCCGATGTAGCCGATCTCCCCGATGCCGGGGATCTCCTTCGAGCTGCCGCCGAAGTGCTTCTGGGTCGGCGAGGCCACCCCGTAGGCGGCGATCGTGCCGTAGAGCATGCCGACCGCCCAGCCGCCCAGCAGCGCCCAGCGGTGGAACCAGCGGGTGAACAGGCCGCCGACCAGCGAGGGGAAGGTCTGCAGGATCCAGATGCCGCCCAGCAGCTGGAAGTTGATCGCGACGGTCTTGTCCATGGTCAGGACGAAGACCAGCGCGCCCACCTTCACCAGGAGCGAGACCAGCTTGGAGACCCTGGTCTCCTGCCGCGGGGTGGCGGCCGGGTTGATGAAGTCCTTGTAGATGTTGCGGGTGAAGAGGTTCGCGGCCGCGATCGACATGATGGCCGCCGGGACGAGCGCGCCGATGCCGATGGCGGCGAAGGCGACGCCCGCGAACCAGTCGGGGAACATGTTCTCGAAGAGCTGGGGGATCGCGAGCTGGCCGTTGGTGACCTTCACCCCGGCCGCGATCGCCATGAACCCGAGCAGGGCGAGCAGGCCCAGCATCAGCGAGTACAGCGGCAGGATCGTGGTGTTGCGGCGGATCACCTCCCGGCTGCGGCTGGACAGCGTCGCGGTGACCGAGTGCGGGTACATGAACAGCGCCAGCGCCGAACCGAGCGCGAGGGTGGCGTACGTCCACTGGCCCGCCTCGGCGGGGACGAGCCCGCCGGCGCCCGCGGCCGTGTACTTGGCGCTCGCCGCCTTGAAGATCTCGTCGAAGCCGCCCAGTTTGATCGGGATGTAGATGACGGCCACCGCGATCACGATGTAGATCAGGGTGTCCTTCACGAACGCGATCAGAGCGGGGGCCCGCAGGCCCGAGGAGTAGGTGTACGCGGCCAGCACGCCGAAGGCGATGAGGAGCGGCAGGTCCTTGACGAACCAGTTGGAGGAGTCGCCGCCGCCCACGCCCATCACGTCCAGCACGGCCTGGATGCCGACGAGTTGGAGCGCGATGTACGGCATGGTGGCGAGGATGCCGGTGACGGCCACGGCGAGGGACAGGCCCTTGGAGCCGAAGCGGCCGCGCACGAAGTCCGAGGTCGTCACATAGCCGTGCCGGTGGGAGACCGACCACAGGCGGGGCAGGAAGGTGAAGATCAGCGGGTAGACCAGGATCGTGTACGGCACGGCGAAGAAGCCGGCCGCGCCCGCCGCGTAGATCGCCGCGGGTACGGCGACGAAGGTGTACGCCGTGTAGAGGTCGCCGCCGAGCAGGAACCAGGTCACCCAGGTGCCGAACGACCGTCCGCCCAGGCCCCATTCGTCGAGCGTGTGCTCGTCGGCGGCCCTGCGCCAGCGCGCGGCCAGGAAGCCCATGACCGTGACGGCCAGGAAGAAGAAGATGAAGACGCCCAGAGCGACGCCGTTCACACCGTCTTTCATGCTTCCACACCCTCCTTCGCGGAGGTGCGGGCCCGCTGGTCACGCCGCCACAACTGGTGGGCGATCACCGTCAGCAGGGTGGAGAGGGGTACCCACAGCAGTTGGTACCAGTAGAAGAACGGGACACCGATGAACGCCGGGTCGGTCTTCGTGTAGGAGCCGACCCACAGCATCGCCACGAAGGGCGCGAGCAGACAGAGGGCGATCACCACACGTACCGGTGTCACCACGGGTGGTTTCACTTCGGGCAGGTCTGACATCGGGCGACTCCGTCCCCTCATCGATCACCTGAGTAACGCGCAGGCAATCTAGGGGACGGTGCGGCTTTAGGGAACACCGCAGCCCGCGGGTGTCGTCGGGCGCGCGGGCAGGGCAAGGCGTGTCCCGTGCCCGCGCGTTGCTCCGTACGGGTCAGTCCTGCGGGCGCTTGAGGCGGGCGACGAACTTGTAGCGGTCGCCCCGGTACACCGACCGCACCCACTCCACCGGCTCGCCCTGCCGGTCGAGCGAGTGACGGGAGAGCATCAGCATGGGCAGGCCCACGTCGGTGCCGAGCAGCCCGGCCTCGCGCGGAGTCGCCAGCGAGGTCTCGATGGTCTCCTCGGCCTCGGCGAGGTGGACGTCGTACACCTCGGCGAGCGCGGTGTAGAGGGAGGTGTACTTGACCAGCGACCTGCGCAGGGCGGGGAAGCGCTTGGCGGACAGGTGGGTCGTCTCGATGGCCATCGGCTCGCCGCTCGCGAGGCGCAGCCGCTCGATGCGCAGCACCCGGCCGCCGGCCGAGATGTCGAGCAGTCCGGCGAGGGCGTCGTCGGCCGTGATGTAGCCGATGTCCAGCAGCTGCGAGGTGGGTTCGAGGCCCTGGGCGCGCATGTCCTCGGTGTACGAGGTCAGTTGGAGTGCCTGGGAGACCTTCGGCTTGGCGACGAAGGTGCCCTTGCCCTGGATGCGTTCGAGCCGGCCCTCGACGACCAGTTCCTGGAGGGCCTGGCGCACCGTGGTGCGTGAGGTGTCGAACTCGGCGGCGAGGGTCCGCTCCGGCGGTACCGGCGTGCCGGGCGGCAGCGTCTCCGTCATGTCGAGCAGGTGCTTCTTGAGACGGTAGTACTTGGGCACGCGCGCGGTACGGATGGGCGCCCCACCCTCGTTCTCCGCACTGCTGACGTCGGTGCTCATGCTCTGCCTTCCCGGCTCCGGATGCCGAAGCGACCGCCATGTCGTCGGCCACGGCTCACATCGTGGCACGGCTTTTTGTGCGTGTGTTCCCCGCACGCTCCGTGATCCCCTCTATATACCGTCGACGTACCCGTTGGTCTAGTCCATCATGCGCGGACGGTGGCGCGGGAGCCGGCGCGGACGGCCCGGGGGCGGCTTCCCCGCAGGTCGCGAACAGGACCGTCATTTGTACCGCTTGGCTACTTAAAGGTCCTTGCATATGTAGGTCCCATAACGGCCGTCTGGACGGGCTTACACACCCTTGACACCCCCTTAGGTCTAGGCCAAGCTCCGGGTACTGGTCTACACCATTGGTCCAGTCCCGGCCCCACGGGCGGTACACGGCGTATGTCACCGCGGGGGAGCAGGGGGTTTGTGGCATCCCTGAGGAGGGTGGCGTGAAGCGCAAGCTGATAGCCGCGATCGGTATCGCGGGCATGATGTTCTCCGTCGCGGCGTGCGGGAACGACGACAAGTCCGGGGGGTCGGACAAGGGCGCGGACGCCAAGGAGCTGACGGTCTGGCTCACGGTCGACGCGCAGAACAACTGGCCCGACCTGGTCAAGCAGGCCGACGCCGCGATCGAGGCGAAGCACTCCGGCATCAAGATCAAGCACGAGTACTACGGCTGGCCGGACAAGAACGCCAAGCTCGACGCGGTCCTCGCCACCGACAAGGCGCCGGACGTGGTCGAGATGGGCAACTCCGAGATGCTCGGCTACATGGTCAAGGGCGCCTTCGCCCCCCTCGACGCGTCGAAGTTCGAGAACTCCACCGCCTGGCTGGACGGCCTCAAGGAGTCCGTGACCTACGACGGCAAGACCTACGGCGTGCCGTACTACGCCGGTGGCCGCGTCGGCAACTGGCGCAAGGACGTCGCCGCCTCGGCCGGCGTGAAGAGCACGCCGAAGACGTACAAGGAGCTCCTCTCCGACCTGGACAAGATCCAGAAGAAGCAGGGCGACAAGTTCAGCGCCTGGTACCAGCCCACCCGTGACTGGTACGCGGCCATGTCCTTCGTCTACGACGCCGGCGGCTCCATCGCGAAGGAGGAGGGCGGCACCTGGAAGGCCAACCTCTCCTCGCCCGAGTCGATCAAGGGCCTCACCGAGTTCAAGAACATCGTCGACAAGTACATGCACGGCGACAAGACCAAGGACGAGTCCGACCGCTACATCGTCTACGGCCAGGGCAAGTCCGGCATGATCTTCGGTGCCGCCTGGGAGGGCGCGACCGCCGAGGACCCGAAGAGCGACAAGACCGGCAAGCTCAAGGGCAACCTCGAGAACTTCGTGATGCCCGGCCCGTCCGGCAAGAACATCCCGGTCTTCCTGGGCGGCTCCGACCTCGCCGTCCCGGTGAAGTCGAAGGCGCAGGCCGTCGCCGCCGAGTGGATCAACGCGTTCACCGGCGCCAAGGGCCAGCAGGGCCTGATGGCCAAGGGTAACCTGCCGAACAACAAGATGGACCTGGTCAAGCTGCAGAGCGACCCGAAGACGGCCGTCCCGGCCACCGCGGCCGAGTCCAGCTGGTTCGTCCCGATGGCGCCGGGCTGGGGCCAGGTCGAGAAGGCCCAGACCCTGCAGACCATGCTGCAGAACATCGGCACCGGCAAGAAGTCCGTCGCGGACGCCGCGAAGGAAGCGGACGCCGCGATCGACAAGGTCATCAACACCAAGTGACCTGAGAGCAGGGCCCCGTCGGTCCTCCGCCACGGAGGGACGGGGCCCTGCCTCCCGTACGGCCCGGCCAGGGGCTCGCCCCGGACGCCCGGCCGTACGGGCCTTCGCTTTCGTACGACCTGAGGGACCGCTGAGGAGCGCGCGATGAGTGCCGCAGACACGACCACCCCCGCCAAGGTGCCGCCGCCGCGGCAGGCACCGCCACCGGCCGTCGCCGGGGCGCCACGCGCGAAGAAGAAGCGGACCTCGGGTACGGCGGCGGCCCCCTGGGTCCTGCTCGCCCCGTGCCTGCTGATCCTCGTGCTGGTCCTCGGCTACCCCATGGTGCGCCTGGTCACGCTCTCCTTCCAGAAGTTCGGGCAGTCCCAGCTCTGGGGCTTCCAGCCGGCCGAGTCGGTCGGCTTCGACAACTTCCAGGGCGTGCTCTCGGACGGCGAGTTCTGGCAGGTGGTCCTCAGGACCGTCCTGTTCGCCGGCGGGGCCGTCGTCTTCACGATGGTCGTCGGCATGCTGATCGCGCTGCTCCTCCAGCGGGTCTCCGGCTGGATGAAGACACTCATCAACATCGTGCTGGTGGCCAGCTGGGGCATGCCCATCATCGTGGCCACCACCGTCTTCAAGTGGCTCTTCGACTCCGACTACGGCGTCTTCAACGCGCTGCTCAGCAAGCTTCCCGGCGTCGACATGATCGGCCACAACTGGTTCGCCAGCGGGGCCCAGGGCCTGAGCGTGATTATGCTCCTGGTCGTCTGGGGCGCGGTGCCCTTCGTGGTCATCACGCTCAGCGCCGGACTCACCCAGGTCCCCGCCGAGCTGGAGGAGGCCGCACGGCTCGACGGCGCGGGTTCCTGGGGCGTCTTCCGGCACGTCACCCTGCCGATCCTCAAGCCCATCATCGTCATGCTGACGACCCTCTCCGTCATCTGGGACATGGGCGTCTTCCCGCAGGTCTTCGTCATGCGGGGCGGTCACCCGGAGGCGGAGTTCCAGCTCCTCACCACGTACTCGTACGACCGCGCCTTCGTCGTCAACGACTACGCGCAGGGGTCGGCGATCGCCGTGCTGACCGTGCTGCTGCTCCTCGGCGTGGTCGCCGTGTACATGCGTCAGATGCTGCAGATCGGAGAGGTCGAATGAGTGCCGTCGCCACGTCCGGGCGTACGTCCGCCACGGGGCGGAAGTCCTCCGGTCCCCGCAAGTCCAAGCTCGGCTGGAACCTGCTCGGCCTGTTCGTCTTCCTCACCGCGGGCTTCCCCGTCTACTGGATGCTCAACACGGCGATCAAGCCCGCCAAGGACGCCATCGACCCCGACCCGAGCCTGCTCCCCACCGGGTTCACGCTCGACAACTTCCGCCGCGCGCTGGACATCGCCGACTTCTGGGGCCCGGTGGGCCGCAGCCTGATCGTCTCCCTCTCGGTGGTCGTGATCGGCATCGTGGTCGGGATGCTGGCCGCGCTGGCCATCTCCCGCTTCGCCTTCCGCGGCCGCAAGATCGTGATCGTCGGCATCCTCGCGGTCCAGATGGTCCCGCTGGTCGCCATGATCATCCCGGTCTTCCTGCTGCTGAACGACCTGCACCAGTACGACAAGCTTTCCGGTCTGATCCTCACGTACCTGACCTTCATCCTCCCCTTCACGGTGTGGACGCTGCGCGGCTTCATCGTCAACATCCCGAAGGAGCTGGAGGAGGCGGCCATGGTCGACGGATGCAGCCGCACCGGCGCCTTCATCCGCGTGGTCTTCCCGCTGCTGGCCCCCGGCATGGTCGCGACGTCCGTCTACGCCTTCATCCAGGCCTGGAACGAATACCTCTACGCCCTCATGCTGCTGAGCCAGCAGAACCAGACGGCCACCGTCTGGCTCGGCAACTTCACCACCAAGCACGGCACCGAGTACGCCCCGATGATGGCCGGAGCCACCATGATGGCCGTGCCGATCGTCGTCCTGTTCCTCCTCGTCCAGCGCAAGATGGCCGCGGGTCTGACCGCGGGCGCCGTGAAGGGATAACGCCACCCGATGACGACATTCGCCAGCGGTACAGACACCCTGACGCGCAACGCCCTCACCGTGCTCCAGCCCGGTTTCACCGGGACCACGGCTCCGGACTGGCTGCTGCGCCGCCTCGGTGAAGGCCTCGCCTCCGTCGGCCTGTTCGGCCGCAACATCGCCTCGCCCGAGCAACTGGCCGTCCTGACGGCCCAGCTGCGCGCCGAACGCGAGGACGTCCTGGTCGCCATCGACGAGGAGGGCGGTGACGTCACCCGCCTGGAGGTGCGCACCGGCTCATCCTTCCCGGGCAACCACGCGCTGGGCGCCGTCGACGACGTGGCGCTCACCGAGCAGGTCGCCCTCGAACTCGGCCGCAGACTGGCCGCGTGCGGGGTGAACCTCAACTGGGCGCCGTCCGCCGACGTGAACTCCAACCCCGCCAACCCGGTCATCGGCGTACGGTCCTTCGGCGCCGACACCCACCTGGTGGCCCGGCACACGGCCGCCTACGTCACCGGCCTCCAGGCCGCCGGCGTCGCCGCCTGCACCAAGCACTTCCCGGGCCACGGGGACACCGCGGTGGACTCCCACCACGCCCTGCCGCGCATCGACGCGGACCTGTCGGTCCTCCAGTCCCGCGAACTCGTCCCCTTCCGGGCCGCCATCGCCGCGGGCAGCCGTGCCGTGATGAGCGCGCACATCCTCGTCCCGGCCCTGGACCCGGACCGCCCGGCCACCCTCTCCCGCCGCATCCTCACGGGCCTGCTGCGCGAGGAGCTCGGCTACGACGGCCTCATCGTCACCGACGGCATGGAGATGCAGGCCATCGCGGCGACGTACGGCATCGAGCGGGGCAGCGTGCTGGCCATCGCGGCCGGGGCGGACGCCATCTGCGTCGGCGGCGGACTCGCGGACGACGACACGGTGCGCCGCCTCCGCGACGCCCTGGTCTCCGCGGTCCGCTCCGGCGAGCTCTCCGAGGAACGCCTCGCGGACGCGGCGGACCGGGTGCGGGCGCTGGCCGAGTGGACGGCCGCGTCCGCCGCGGCCCGGAAGGCCGCGACGGTCTCCCCCACGAATGGCTTGAACGGCTCGAACGCATCGAACAGCCCGGGCGGTGCGGGCGGTACGGACGGTGCGAGTGGCGTGCGCGGTACGGGTGTCACCGGCGGTGCGAACGGTACAGGAGGTGCGGGCGGTCCGGACGGAGCCGTCGACGTGGGCCTGGTCGCCGCCCGGCGCGCGCTGACCGTGACCCGCTCCGCCTCGTACGCCCCGCTCACCGAGGCCCCCTACGTGGCCGCGCTCACCCCGGTCGCGAACATCGCCGTCGGTGACGAGACCCCCTGGGGCGTGGCGGCGGAGCTGGTCCGGCTGCTTCCCGGCACCGAGACCGGCAGCTTCACCGGCGAGGACGCGGGCTCCTCGGCCCTCGCGGCCGCCGGCGGGCGGCCGCTCGTCGCGGTGGTCCGCGACGAACACCGCCACCCCTGGATGGCGGCCGCCCTCGACACCCTGCTCGCCTCCCGCCCCGACACCGTCGTGGTCGAGATGGGCGTCCCGCAGTCGGCCCCCCGGGGCGCCCTGCACATCGCCACCCACGGCGCGGCACGGGTGTGCGGCCGGGCGGCGGCGGAGATCATCGCGGGCGCGTAGTGCACCGGCCCCCGGGCCCCCGGGCCTGCCCCCCGGAGGCCCGGGGCCCCGGTCTCACACCCCCGAACACCACCCCCACCCCACGAGCCCGCCCCCTGCCCCAGCCTTCGGATCCCCAGGTCCCTGCCCCGGCCTTCCGGTCCACGGCCCCCGGCAGCGCCCCCCCCGATCCCGGCCTCCGGCCTCCGGCCGAGCCTCGGGCCCGGGCCTACGGTTCAAGCTCCGGCCCCGTATGCCCCGGTCTCGGGCTCCGGTGCAGGTGTCGGTCCCCGGCTTCGGGTGCCCGAGGTCCGGGGCCGGTGGTGGTCCTGGGTGTTCCGGGGATCGGCGCTGGGGCGTCACGCACCGGCGCCGGGCACCCCCTCGGGGTGCCCGGCACCGTTCTGTCTTCGTGGCGCGGAGCGCCGGGACCGGCTCTAGATGCCCTGCCAGTCCGGCTTGGCGGCGAACGTCTGGCGGAAGTAGTCGCCGAGCTTCAGCTTGGACGCGGCGGCGTCGTCGACGACCACCGTCGCGTGCGGGTGCAGCTGCAGCGCCGACGCCGGGCAGACCGCGGCGACCGGCCCCTCGACCGTCGCCGCCACGGCGTCCGCCTTGCCCTCGCCGGTCGCGAGCAGCACCAGGTGCCGTGCCTCCAGGATCGTGCCGATGCCCTGGGTGATGACGTGGTGCGGCACCTGCTCGATGTCGCCGTCGAAGAACCGCGCGTTGTCCACCCGGGTCTGCTCGGTCAGCGTCTTGATCCGGGTCCGCGAGGCGAGCGAGGAGCACGGTTCGTTGAACCCGATGTGCCCGTCCGTGCCGATCCCCAGCAGTTGGAGGTCGACCCCGCCGGCCGCCGCCAGCGCCCTGTCGTAGGCCTCGCACGCGGCCTGGACGTCCGCCGCCGTGCCGTCGGGCCCCATGAACGCGTCCATGCCGATGCCCAGCGGCTCCAGCACCTCGCGCCGCAGCACGGAGCGGTAGGACTCGGGGTGCTCGGCCGGCAGCCCCACGTACTCGTCGAGCTGTGCGATGCGCGCGCCCGAGGCGTCCACGGCACCGGAACCCACTCGGGCCGCCAGCGCCGCGTAGATGGGCAGTGGCGTCGAGCCGGTGGCCACGCCGAGGAGCGCGTCGGGCTTGCGCCGGAGCAGTTCCGCCATGGCCTCGGCGATCAGCTCGCCGCCCGCCTTGGCGTCCGGGACGATGACAACTTCCACGCTGGGCCTGCCGATCTGGAGAGGGGACTCAGGGACGCGCCCGAATCCGAAGGGGGACACATGTGGTATAGACCAATCTAGCAGAGCGCCATCCTTCCGTCGCCCCGGGCCGGGGCGCGTCGCGACGCGGTCCACCGGATCCGCCCGGCCCCGCCGGTCCGGCGCGTCCGCCCGTCCGTGAACGAGGCGGGATGGTCTGGCGGGCGCTCCTGGTGTTGGATGAGCGGGCGACGAAGAAACGAAGAACGGCCGCGGGCGCACGGACGCGTCGGCGTCCGGACTCATGGACGCGGAACCATGGTCTAGTCCACAATGCTCTGAGAAACTGAACAAGCCTCCGTCTTCCCCGCACAGGAAGACGGATCGAGGAACCGGCGCTCTCTGCCCTGACTGCTCCGGCTCCTCCCTTCGGCCGACCGGGACCGCACACCCCACGGCCGTTGTTGCTCCGGGCTGCGGTGCCGGGAGGGTTGAGGGTCCCTCCCAGGCGCCGCGGCCCGCGGGTGTTCTCGGGGGTCTCGCGCGGCCCTCCGGAGCCCCGGGCGCGTGGCCGATTTCGGGACCTGTCGGATCCGCCGGGTACGCTCGCACACGTGCCCTCCATGAACGACCTCGTACGCCAGCACACAGCCCTCGACGACTCCGATCTCGAGTGGCTGCATCTGCTGGTCTCGGAGTGGCAGCTGCTCTCCGACCTCTCCTTCGCCGACCTCGTCCTGTGGGTCCCCACACGCGACGGCACCCGCTACGTCTCGGTCGCCCAGATGCGCCCCAACACGGGGCCCACCTCGTACCAGGACGACATGGTCGGGCATCTGGTCCCGCGCGGTCGCCGCCCCCTGCTGGACGCGGCGCTCGACGAGGGCCGGATCGTGCGCGAGGGCGATCCCGAATGGCGCGAGGAGGTGCCGGTCCGTGTCGAGTCGATTCCCGTACGTCGTGAGGGCCGCGTCCTCGGCGTCATCGCGCGCAACACCAACCTGCTCACCGTGCGCACCCCGAGCCGCCTCGAACTGACGTATCTGCAGAGCGCCTCCGACCTCGCGCAGATGATCGCGGCGGGCACCTTCCCCTTCCCCGACCAGCAGGTCGACATGGACGCCTCGCCGAGGGTCGGCGACGGACTGATCCGCCTCGACGCGGACGGCATCGTCCAGTACGCCTCGCCGAACGCGCTCTCCGCGTACCACCGCATCGGTCTGGCCTCCGACCTGGTGGGGCACAACCTCGGTACCACGACCGCCGAACTCGCCCCGTCCCGGGGCCCGGTGGACGAGGCGCTGTCGAAGGTCGCCAGCGGCTGGGCGCCCCGCGAGTTCGAGATCGAGAGCGCCGACGGGGTGATCCAGCTCCGGGCGATCCCGCTCAAGCCCAAGGGCACGCGTGTCGGCTCCCTGGTCCTGCTCCGCGACGTCACCGAACTGCGCCGTCGTGAGCGCGAATTGATCACCAAGGACGCCACCATCCGGGAGATCCACCACCGGGTGAAGAACAACCTCCAGACGGTGGCGGCCCTGCTGCGGCTGCAGGCCCGCCGCATCGAGTCGGACCGGGGCCGGGAAGCCCTGGAGGAGGCCGTGCGCCGGGTCGGTTCGATCGCGATCGTGCACGAGACGCTCTCCCAGAACCTGGACGAGCGGGTGGAGTTCGACGAGATCGCCGACCGGGTGCTCGCCATGGTCGCCGAGATCTCGCCCGGCAAGGTCACCGGCCGGCGCACCGGGCGCTTCGGCATCCTGGACGCCGAGGTCGCGACCCCGCTCTCCATGGTCCTCACCGAGGTCCTGCAGAACGCGCTGGAGCACGGCTTCCGCGAGGGCGACCGGGGGACCGTCGAGGTCTCCGCGGTGCGCGGCGGCACCTCCCGGGACGCCCGGCTCCTGGTCACCGTGCAGGACGACGGGGTCGGACTGCCCGAGGGCTTCGACCCGCACCGCTCGGGAAACCTCGGCCTGCAGATCGTGCGGACGCTGGTGGAGGGCGAGTTGGGCGGCAGCTTCGACATGGTGGCCGCTCCGGAGCGCGGCACCCAGGTGCTCCTGGACATCCCGGTGGTCGTGTCCAAGTAGTGACCGGCCCGCGCGCGACGCGCGTACGGGCCGCGCAAGTGGCCCCCGGGCAGGGGCAGTCGGCGCCCGGGGGAGCCGGTCACTCACGGTGACCGGTTCCGGACGCGAACAGCAATGAGCCCCGGATCACCAGGTGATCCGGGGCTGAAAGCTCGTTGCATCAAGCGCATCGGGGTACTGCGCGCTGCGGCTCGGGGGCGGGAGTTGCGTACTCGCTGTACGCGCCGCCAAGCTCAGGCTCGTGCGGGGTGGAACGTCAGGCGGTGGCCTGACGAGCTCGGTTGCGGGCGGCACGGCGCTTCATTGCGCGGCGCTCGTCCTCGCTGAGGCCACCCCAGACGCCGGAGTCCTGGCCGGACTCGAGCGCCCACTGCAGGCACTGCTCCATGACGGGGCAGCGGCGGCAGACGGCCTTGGCTTCCTCGATCTGCAGCAGCGCAGGACCGGTGTTGCCGATGGGGAAGAAGAGCTCGGGGTCTTCCTCGCGGCAAACGGCGTTGTGACGCCAGTCCATGGCTGCTACCTCTCCTTGGTATTACATGCACGTTGCTTGTGAATGTGAACGCTTTCACGAATCCCTCAACAAGTGAAGGGCCGACAACCAGACGGACTGGTGTGGTCCTAAGAATTGAGGAGGGGTTCCGGTGCTCTGTGGGGCCGATGTTGCGGGCCGTCCCGAGCGCCACGTAGAGACTCGCAAACCTCAGCGGCGGATACAACCCCTTCCGGAAAGTTTTTTTTGATTCCTCGGTGTCGGCTGAGTCACAGCCGTACTTCCATGGGGTGGACCGTGGTCTAAACGTTCGAGTGAAAGGAGTTTGGCCTCTTCCACTCACACAATCACACGCAGTGCACGGCGTACGCCTGTGAACGTCACGCTCGTACGCAGTCCCAGATGGTCGCCGTCCATCTGAAGGGGGAGCGGCACCTTCGAATGCAAGGTGAACTCCGTCAGGTCATGCAGGGTGACGGCGTGCTTGCCCTGGGGTCCACGCTCGGGGGACGAAGTGAGCAACTGGGTGGCATACCGGGCGACCGCGGGCGTCGACATGCGGCTGAGCGCGAGTACGTCGAGCCCGGTATCGAACGAGGCCTTAGGTGCCGCGTACACCGGACGATTGCCGAGAAACGTCCACGGCGAGGTGTTGCAGATGATGGACAGGACCAGATCCGTGACCGGGTCGGCGCCGGGGCGCTCCAGGGTGATCATTCCGTGCCGGCGGTGAGGATCGTCCAGAAACTGACGCAGTACTTGGCGGAGATACAGCGCATGCGTGGAGCGCCGGCCGAGTTCGCGCTGTTGTTCGACCCGGCCCACCACTCCCGCGTCGAAGCCGAGACCGGCGCAGAAGGTGAACCAGCGGGAGGGGACGGACTCGTCCTCGGTGCCGGGGGTCCCCGTGGCGAGACCGAGGCCGACCGTGCGCTCGCGCTCCTCGCGCAGCGCGTCCAGCAGGGCGCCGGTCGCCTCCACGGCGTCGTTCGGCAGGCCCAGGGCGCGGGCGAAGACGTTCGTCGAGCCGCCGGGCACCACGGCGAGGCCCGGAAGACGCTCGAGGTCGGGGCCCCGGTGCAGCAGACCGTTCACGACCTCGTTGACCGTGCCGTCCCCGCCGAGGGCCACGACCAGGTCTATGTCGTCGCTGTCCGCGGCCTGCCGGCCGAGGTCCCGGGCGTGCCCGCGGTACTCGGTCATGACCACTTCGAGTTTCATCTCGCTGGCCAGCGCGTGGATCAAGACGTCACGCGTACGCGCACTGGTGGTGGTTGCCGCCGGATTGACCACGAGAAGTGCACGCATGCGATGCAGCTTACTTACTGGGTGGTACTCGTCCCAGACCGAGGTAGGGATCCAGTAAGAGTCCGCAGGTGGCGCCGGTGCGCGGAATCGGCCCGGCGGAACGCCCGTGACCGTGCGGTTCCCGGGCCCGGGGGCCTTCGGGCGCCGGGGAGCGGCGGCTACTCTTCGGGGGTGAGCCGTGAGCAGAATCCCACTTCCGACACCCCCCGCACCGACCCCCGCCCCGGGCGGCTGACCGCCGCGGCGGCGCTGGCCGCGCTGGAGGGGACCGCCCTCGTGGCGGGCGGCGTCTGCGTCCTCGTCCTCGGTCTCACCGGCGATCCCGACAACCGGCAGCAGGCCGTCACCGGCGGCGTCACGCTGATCGCGCTCGCGCTGCTGCCGCTGCTCGCCGCGCGCGGACTGCTGCTGCGCCGCGGCTGGAGCCGGGGCCCCGCCCTCATCACCCAGATCATGGCGCTGCCCGTCGCCTACACCCTGCTCCAGGCCGACAGCGTCGCGATCCCGGCCGGCATCGCCCTGGCGGTCGTCGCGGTGGCGGCCTTGGTGCTGCTGGTGAACCCGGAGACGACACGGGCCCTCGGGATCCGAGGGCCCGGCGGCGACGCGCACGACGAGGAGTAGCGCGGCTCACTCCTCGACGAGGAGCTTCTCCCGCAGCTGGGCCAGGGTGCGGGCCAGCAGCCGCGAGACGTGCATCTGGGAGATGCCGACCTCCTGCGCGATCTGCGACTGCGTCATGTTGCCGAAGAAGCGAAGGAGCAGGATCCGCTTCTCCCGCGGGGGCAGGTCCTCCAGCAGCGGCTTCAGCGACTCGCGGTACTCGACGCCCTCCAGCGCCTCGTCCTCGGCGCCCAGGGTGTCCGCGACCGCCGGGGACTCGTCGTCCGTGTCGGGGACGTCCAGGGACAGCGTGGAGTACGCGTTGGCGGACTCCAGGCCCTCCAGGACCTCCTCCTCCGAGATGGCCAGCTTCTCGGCCAGCTCGTGGACCGTCGGGGAGCGCCCGTGCAGCTGCGAGAGCTCCGCGGTCGCCGTGGTCAGCGCGAGACGCAGCTCCTGCAGCCGGCGCGGGACGCGCACCGCCCAGCCCTTGTCGCGGAAGTGCCGCTTGATCTCGCCGACCACCGTCGGGGTCGCGTACGTCGAGAACTCGACCCCGCGCTCCGGGTCGAACCGGTCGACCGACTTGATCAGCCCGATCGTCGCGACCTGGGTCAGGTCGTCCAGCGGCTCACCGCGGTTGCGGAAGCGGCGGGCCAGGTGCTCGACGAGCGGCAGGTGCATGCGGACCAGCTGATTGCGCAGCTCCGCGTACTCGGCGCTGCCGTCCTGCAGCTTGCGCAGCTCGACGAACATCGCCCGCGCCCCGCTGCGGTCCTGCGGGTCGTGCTGGACGTGCCGGTCGCTCGGCTCGTGCTGCGCGGCCCGCGCGTCCTGCTCGGTGTCCCGCTCGTGCTGCGCGCCCTGCGCGTCCTGTTCCGCGTTCCGCTCGTGCTCGCTCATAGTCCCGCCCGTCACCATTTCCCGAGCTCGAGGCTCTTCCCCCGTGTCCTCGGCCGCGCTCGGACCGGGGGGACCTCCCCGGACGGGGAAGGCTCCCGGCTGCGCCGTCGCCGAGGAGACGCCGATCTCCGGATGCGGCCGGGCCTGTTCGGGGATGCCGTCGACGCCCTCCGCCGTGTGCCGCGGCCCGTCCGCACCGTCGGAGCGCTCCGCGGGAGGCTCCCGTGTGCCGCGCTCTTCGTCCCGCACCGGCCCGTCCCCGTTCCTCACGCCGGCCCGGGTCCCGCGCCGCGTTGTTTGTAGAGGCTGATCGCCACGGTCTTGTCCTCGGCGACGCTGGAGTCGACCTTGCCCGCGAGGGCGGACAGGACGGTCCAGGCGAAGGTGTCACGTGACGGAGCGTGACCGTCGGTGGTCGGCGCCGAGACCGTGACCTCCAGTGAGTCGTCGATCAGCCGGAAGACACAGCTGAGCACCGAACCGGGGACGGCCTGCTGCAGCAGGATCGCGCAGGCCTCGTCCACCGCGATGCGCAGGTCCTCGATCTCGTCGAGGGTGAAGTCCAAACGGGCTGCCAGCCCGGCCGTGGCCGTGCGCAGTACCGACAGGTAGGCACCCGCGGCCGGCAGCCGGACTTCCACGAAGTCCTTCGTCGCGGGCTCGCCTGCGATCTGGGACACCCTCACCTCCATGGTGGTACAAGCTCATTCGAGCTCTTTCGGGGGCCGAGGGTCGCCCCCCGGGGTAACGCGCTACGTCGTTCTGCGGTGACGCTACCGCGCTCCCGACTTTCCTGTCCTGGGGACCCCGCCCCTTGCTGTCACTCATAGTAAGCCCACGAGTACGCACAGTGGCTAGAGGTCTGCGGCCCCAAATAGGAAGAGCGCGCGCCGGGTTGACGTACCCAGGCGTCAGACGGTCGAACCGTCCGGATCGTGAGTCACGCGCGTACGTGATCCACGGCTCAGACGAGTACGTGGTCCACGAAACACCAACGCCAGCTCTCCCCCTGCTCGAACGTGCGCATGATCGGATGGCCCGTGTCGTCGTGGTGGGCCGAGGCGTGCCGCAGCGGTGAGGAGTCGCAACAGGCGAGATGCCCGCACTCCAGACACAGCCGGAGCTGCACCGGATGGGTACCGGCGGCCACGCACTCCAGGCAGGTCTCGCTCCCGGGGGCGGGTTCGGGCTGCGGCAGCGCGTCGGCGTGCGTGCACTGTTTCATGATTGCCAGGTTACGTCGGGCGTGCGGGAAACCGCGTGGAAAAAGAGGGCGGGCGGAAGACGATGGACGTGTTGCCACTGCTGTTGCTGGTCGCGGGGAGCGCTGCGGTCGCCGGGGCCGCCCGCCGCACCCCGGTCCCGGCACCCCTGCTGATCGTCGCCGTGGCCCTCGCGGTCTCGTACGTCCCCGGGGTGCCCGCGTACGAACTCGACCCCGACGTCGTGCTCCCGCTGGTGCTGCCCCCGCTGCTGTACACGGCGGCCACCGACAGCTCCTACCTGGACCTGAGAGCCCAGTTGAGGCCCGTCGCGCTGTTGTCGGTCGGGTACGTCCTGTTCGCGACCCTCGTGGTCGGCTGGGCCGCGTACCTGCTGGTGCCGGGCCTGCCGCTGCCCGCGGCCCTGGTCCTCGGCGCCGTGGTCGCGCCGCCGGACGCGGTGGCCGCCACGGCCGTGGCGCGCCGGGTCGGACTGCCCTCGCGGATCACCACGATCCTGCAGGGCGAGTCCCTGGTGAACGACGCGACCGCGATCACCGCCTACAAGGTGGCCCTCGCCGCGGCGGTCGGCGAGGGCGCGACCTGGGCGGGCGGCATCGGCGAGTTCCTGCTCGCGTCGGTCGGCGGGGTGGCCGTCGGGCTCGTGCTGATGATCCCCATCCACTGGCTGCGCACCCACATGAACGAGGCGCTCCTGCAGAACACCCTCTCCCTGCTGATCCCCTTCGTCGCCTACGGCATCGCCGAGCAGTTCCACGCCTCCGGGGTGCTCGCGGTGGTCGTCGTCGCCCTCTACCTCGGACACCGCTCCTGGGAGGTGGACTTCGCGACCCGGCTCCAGGAGGAGGCGGTGTGGAAGATGGTCGCCTTCGTCCTGGAGTCCGCGGTGTTCGCGCTGATCGGACTCCAGCTGCCGGTCGTCCTCAAGGGCCTCGGCGCCTACGAGGGCACGAGCGCCGCCTGGTACGCGATCGCCCTCTTCCTCGTCGTCGTCGCGGCCCGCTTCGTGTGGGTGTACCCCGCCACCTTCCTGCCGCGCCTGCTGTCGGCACGCATCCGCGAACGCGAGGACAACCCCACCTGGAAGGGGCCGTTCGTCATCGGCTGGGCCGGCATGCGCGGTGTCGTCTCGCTCGCCATCGCCTTCTCGATCCCGCTCACCGTGGACGGCGGCGACGCCTTCCCCGAGCGCAACCTGATCCTTTTCCTGACCTTCACCACCGTCATCGGGACCCTGGTCGTGCAGGGTCTGACCCTGCCCCCGCTCATCCGGATGCTGAAGCTGCCCGGACGCGACACCCAGGCCGAGACCCTCGCCGAGGCCAACGCCCAGGCGCAGGCCTCCCGCGCCGCCGAGGAGCGCCTCGACGAACTCCTCGCCGACGAGCGCAACGCCCTGCCCCCGCCGCTCGCCGAGCGGCTGCGCACGGTCATGGAGCGGCGCCGCAACGCCGTCTGGGAGCGGCTCGGCGCGGTCAACCCGGTCACCGGGGAGACCGCGGACGACACCTACCGCCGGCTGTCCCGCGAGATGATCAGCACCGAGCGCGACGTCTTCGTCAGGCTGCGCGACCACCGCTACATCGACGACGAGATGCTGCGCACGCTGCTGCGCCGGCTGGACCTGGAGGAGGCCGCGGCCTACCGGGAGGCGGCCTGAGGCCGAGGCGGCCCGAGGTCAGGGCGCGGCGGCGGGGAACGGCGCTCCGGTGATCACCGCCGCCACCGTCGCGCCGCGCGGGAACGCCCCCTCCCCGGCGAGGGCGACAAGTCCGTAGAGCATCTTGGCGACATAGAGACGTTCGACGGGCAGCCCGTGCCGCTGCTCGAAGTCCTCGGCGAAGGCGTCGAGTTCGGGGGTGGTGCGGGCGTAGCCGCCGAAGTGGAAGCGGTCGTCGAGGGACCAGTTGCCGCACCGGGCGCCGAACGCGGCCGTCTGGAGGGCCGCCGTGTCGGCGTCGAGGAAGCCGCCGCGCAGGACCGGAACGCCCAGGGCGCGCCGGCCGGGACCGAGGCCGGCGGCCATTCCGGCGAGGGTGCCGCCGGTGCCGCAGGCGAGGGCGGCCACGTCGACGCCGTCCGCGTCCCGCAGTTCCTCGCCGAGCGCACGGCAGCCGCGTACGGCGAGGGCGTTGCTGCCGCCCTCCGGCACCACGTACGCGTCCTCGGTGCCCGTCGCGCGCAGGATCCCGGCCAGCGTCAGGGGTTCCGTCTTGTGCCGGTACGTCGATCTGTCGACGAAGTGGAGGCGCATGCCGTCGGCCGCGCAGCGGGCCAGCGAGGGGTTGAGGGGGCGGTCGGCCAGCTCCTGGCCGCGGACCACGCCCAGCGTGGGCAGGCCCAGCAGACGGCCCGCGGCGGCGGTGGCGCGCAGATGGTTCGAGTACGCCCCGCCGAAGGTGACCAGGGTGCGGCCGGCCGCCGCCCCGAGGTTCGGCGTCAGCTTGCGCCACTTGTTGCCGATCAGCTCCGGGTGGATCAGATCGTCCCTCTTCAGCACCAGCCGGACCCCGTACCGCTCGAACCGGGGATCCACGGCTTCCACCAGGGGCGACGGGAGCCGCGGCAGGGGGCCGCCGGGGCCGGCCGGGACATCGGGACTGGTCACGCACCCATTGTCGGACACCTCTCCGGGGCCGCCCGGCCGCGGGGGGGGGGGCCTGCGACCGGGCGGACACGGGGGCCCGGCGAACGGCCGGACGCCCGGGCCGGGCCCGGTGCTCAGCTCACTTCAGCAGTTCGCGGACGCGCCCCCGCAGGGAGCTCATCGTGAATCCCCGCGGGTCCACCTTCCCCGGCTGCCACTCCAGGTGGCCGATGACCGAACGCTCCGTCCAGCCGTGGAACCGGCAGATCGCGGCACAGGCCTTGGCGATGGCGTCCAGCTGGACCTCGGGCCACGGGTCCTCGCCGTCGCCGAGGTTCTCGCACTCGAAGCCGTAGAAGTGGCGGTTGCCGTCGGTGTTCGCCTCGTTGTCGTGCGGCAGCGCCCTCTCGGCGATCACCGCGCGCAGTACGTCGTCGTCGCCGAGCCCCGCGTGGTTGGCGCGGCCGTAGCCGACCAGGTGCACCACGCCGTCCTTGGTGACGACCCCGTGGCACAGCGGTCCGGGCAGGTCCTCGCGGCCCTCGCGGCAGAGCCCGACCGTGAGGGCGCCACCGGAGGTCACCGTGTGGTGGATCATTACCCCGTGGACCGGCCCCCACGGCCCCTTGTGGTTGCGGTTGTGATGCCTCCAGTCGCCGACCTCGACGACACGGACGCCTTCGTCCCTGATCCGGTCCAGGAAACTGCCCGCGGACATGGGCGATGCCATGGCCGACTCCTTCGCGCTGTACGCGGCCACCCTGCCGTGGCCGTCTGGTACCGCAGCTTCTATAACCGGCCAGGTGGCCGGACCCAGCCGTTCGCACAGCGTGCGAGCCGATCCGGTCAGCCCCGGGGAAGCGGAATCGCCCCTCCCTGCCCAGGCCCGGAGTGATCCATTCCCCCTCATTCGTGTAATGGCACCAGCACGCTCCGTGATGAAAGGCTTCGATCGCGAAGATCAGTGCACGACCGGGAGGGCAATTTTCATGTCGGTAGGCGAAGAGGTCCGCGCGGAACAGGGCCGTCCGCAGCAGAGCCTTGGCACATCAGCCGCGCGGAACCTGGCCACCACCACCAAGTCCGCGCCGCAGATGCAGGAGATCAGCTCGCGGTGGCTGCTGCGCATGCTCCCATGGGTGAACGTGCAGGGTGGCACGTACCGCGTGAACCGGCGGCTCAGCTACTCCGTGGGCGACGGGCGCGTGACGTTCGTCAAGACCGGCGACCGCGTCCAGGTCATCCCCGCGGAGCTCGGAGAACTGTCCGTGCTGCGGTCGTACGAGGACCAGGAGGTGCTGGGCGAGCTCGCCCAGCGGTGCCAGCAGCGGGAGTTCGCCCCCGGGGAAGTGCTGGCCTCGTTCGGCAGCCGGGCCGAAGAGGTGTTCCTCCTGGCGCACGGCAAGGTCGAGAAGATCGGCACAGGGCCCTACGGGGACGACGCGGTGCTCGGTGTCCTCGCCGACGGCGCGTACTTCGGGGAACAGTCGCTCATCGACCCGGAGGCCATCTGGGAGTACACGGCCCGCGCGGTGACCGCGGTGACCGCGCTCGTGCTGCCCCGCCGGGACCTGGAACAGGTGGCGGAGCGTTCCGAGTCCCTGGAGGAGCACCTCCGGGAGCTGCGGGCGATCCCGTCGCAGCGCACCAACAAGTACGGCGAGAAGGAGATCGACCTCTCGGCCGGCCACACCGGTGAGCCGGACATCCCCGGCACCTTCGTGGACTACGAGGCCAGCCCGCGCGAGTACGAACTGAGCATCGCCCAGACCGTCCTGCGGCTGCACACCCGCGTGGCCGACCTCTACAACCAGCCGATGAACCAGACCGAGCAGCAGTTGCGGCTCACCGTGGAGGCGCTGAAGGAACGCCAGGAGCACGAGCTCGTCAACAACCGCGAGTTCGGCCTGCTCAACAACTGCGAGTACGACCAGCGGCTCCAGCCGCACGACGGCGTGCCGAGCCCGGACGACATGGACGAGCTGCTCAGCCGCCGCCGCGGCACCAAGCTCTTCCTCGCCCATCCGCGCGCGATCTCCGCGTTCGGCCGCGAACTCAACAAGCGCGGACTCGTCCCCGAGAGCATCGAGGTGGCCGGCAACCGCATCCCGACCTGGCGCGGGGTGCCGATCTTCCCGTGCAACAAGATCCCGGTCAGCGACGCCCGTACGACCTCGATCATCGCCATGCGCACCGGTGAGGACGAGCAAGGTGTGATCGGGCTCCAGCAGTCGGGCATCCCGGACGAGATCGAGCCGAGCCTGTCGGTGCGCTTCATGGGCATCAACGAGCAGGCGATCATCTCCTACCTGGTGACGGCGTACTACTCGGCCGCGGTGCTCGTGCCGGACGCCCTCGGCATCCTGGAGAACGTCGAGATCGGCCGCTGGCGGTGACGATCCGCGACGCCGGGCCCGTCGTGGTCCCGCCCCGGGAGGCGGGACCACGACGGGAGCGCGCGGGGCCCGCGGCCCGTCGCGGTCCCGTCGGGGGGCCCGTGGAGCGACAGGCCGTGCCGGGCCCGTTCGACGCGCAGGAGGCCGCGGTCGTCCTGGAGCGGGCACGGGCGTGCGTCGACCCCGAACTGCGCCGGGCCGTCGACTCGCTGCCGGGCTCCATGCGCCGGATCGCGCTCTACCACTTCGGCTGGGAGCAGGCGGACGGAACCCCCGGGGCGGGGAACGCCGGCAGGGCCGTCCGCCCCGCGCTCGTGCTCAGCGCGGCCCGGGCGCTCGGCGGACGGCACACGGAGGCCGTACGGGCCGCCGCCGCGGTGGAACTGATCCACAACTTCACACTGCTGCACGACGACGTGATGGACCGGGACACCACCCGCAGACACCGCCCCACCGCGTGGACCGTGTTCGGCGACGCCGACGCGATCCTCGCCGGTGACGCCCTGCAGGCGCTGGCCCTGCGGATGCTCGCCGAGGACCCGCACCCCGCGTCCTCGGCCGCCGCCGCGCGGCTCGCGGGCTGTGTCGTCGAACTGTGCGCCGGACAGCACACGGACACGGCCATGGAGAAGCTCGGCCCGGGCGAGATCACCCTCGACGAGTGCCTCGCCACGGCCGAGGCGAAGACGGGCGCCCTGATCGGCAGCGCCTGCGCCATCGGCGGGCTGTACGCGGGGGCGGCCGCCGAGGACGTCGAGGCGCTGGACGCGTTCGGCCGGGAGGCGGGGCTCGCCTTCCAGCTGATCGACGACGTGATCGGGATCTGGGGGGATCCGGGCCGCACCGGCGAACCCGCCGGGGCGGACCTCGCCGCCCGGAAGAAGTCGCTGCCCGTGGTCGCCGCCCTCACCTCGGGTACCCCGGCGGCCGACGAGCTGGCCGAGTTGTACGCGGCTCCGTTCCGGGAAGGGGAGCTGGAGCGAACGGTACTGGCGGTCGAGCGGGCGGGCGGGCGCGACTGGGCGCAGGTCCAGGCGGCCGACCGGATGTCCCGGGCGATGCACGAGCTGTCCCGCGCGGTCCCCGACCCCGGGGCGGCGGGCGGCCTTCTCGCGCTGGCCGAGTTCGTCACGCGACGCGGCAACTGACCGGCCCGGTGGGCGGTCCGACGCCCCCTGGAGCCCCCAAGTCCCGGAGCCCCGGGCGCCGTACGGCACCTGACGTCCGTGCGGTGTCCGGCTCCGGAGGGCGGGCCCCGCGCGTCCCCACGACGTGCGGGGCCCGCGTTCTCGCGGCCGCCGTCGGGACACCCCGGCGGGAGGTGGGCCGGCGCCGGGCGTAATAGGCTCAACCGCCGTACGTCAGAGGCTGGTTGGAGCGAAGGGCGGGGCTGGTCATGGGTGTGGCGATCCGGGTGGCGGGCGAGGCGGACCGGGAGCTGGTCGTCCGGCTGCTGGACGAGGCCTTCCAGGACGATCCGGTGAGCAACTGGGTCTTCCCCGACCCGGCGCACCGGCGTGCGAAGCACCCCGGACTGATGGCGGCCTTCACCGATGTCGTGCTCGCCGAGGGGCGCATCGATCTGGCCGAGGACGGTTCGGCGTGCGCCCTGTGGCTGTCCGTCCCCGCCGGGAACCACGACGGGAACCATGGCGGGGAGAGCGACGGCGGGGAGGGCGACGGGGACTCCGGCCGGGCGGACGAGGACGGTCCCGCGCAGCTGCGCGCGGCCGTCGACCCGGACAACGAACGCGTCGAGCTGATCGGCCGGCTGACGGCGGACATCCATCCCGAGGGGCGGGCCCACGCGTACCTGTGGATGATCGGGGTGGTGCCGGAGCGCCAGGGCGAGGGGCTCGGCGGCGCGCTGATCGGGTCGGTCCTCGACCGCTGCGACCGCGAGGGACTGGCCGCCTATCTGGAGGCGAGCAACGCCCGCAGCCGCGCGCTGTACGAACGGCTCGGCTTCGAGCTCTCGGGCCGCCCCCTCGACCTGCCGGACGGTCCGCGGATGTGGCCGATGTGGCGCGAGCCGCGCCCGGGCGGACGGGCATAGGCCCGGGGACCCGTCCGGGACGTACGACAGGAAGCGGTGGGACCGCCGTCCTACCCTGAAGACATGGGCACCGATGAGCACGCTTGTCCCGAATGCGGGCAGCCGGTCGCCACGGCCGTGCACCGCTACAAGACCCTGGGGGTATGGGCGCCCAGATGGGGTCCCGGCCCCTGCCACAACCCGGACTGCGCGGCCTACACGTACGAGCCCGGGCAAGGACACGAACCCGGGCAAGGGCACGGGCCCGGACAAGGGCACGAGTCCGGACAAGGGCACGGACAGGGCCGACGGGACGGGCCCGGTCTGCCGGAGGAGGCCGCGGCGGAGAAGACCTGACGCGCACCGGAAGCCGTCGCGCGAGGACGGGAAAAAGACACGCGAGGACGTGTAGAGAAACCCGGGCCGGCTCCGACGTCCCCAGTGAGAGCCGCCCGCCACGGGCGGTCCGAGCCGAGGAAGCCGAAGGAGCGGACTCATGAAGTACCTGGTGATGGTGCAGGGCACACAGGCCGACTACGAGGGCATGCGGGGCAAGGCGTCCACGCAGGCGCCGGCCTGGAGCGAAGAGGAACTGCAGGCCATGTACGCCTACATGGGCGCGATCAGCGACGACCTCTCCGAATCCGGCGAACTGGTCGACGCCCAGGGGCTGACCGACCCCGCGCGGGCCCGTCAGGTGTCCCTGGGCCCGGACGGGAAGGCCGTGATCACCGACGGCCCGTACAGCGAGACCAAGGAACTGATGGCCGGCTACTGGGTGGTCGACTGCGCGAGCCTGGAGCGGGTCACCGAGATCGCCGAGCGCGTCACCCGCTGCCCGGGTCCCGAGGGCGCCACCGGACACCCGGTGGTCATCCGGCCCGTCCAGGACGGTGCCGGGGACCTCTGAGCGAATGAGGGCCACGACCGAGGTCGAGGACCTGCTGCGCCGCCACGCGCCGCAGGTCCTCGGCGCGCTGGTCCGCCGCTACGGGCACTTCGACGCCGCCGAGGACGCCGTGCAGGAGGCGCTGCTCGCGGCCGCCGGGCAGTGGCCCGCGAAAGGCGTGCCGGACAACCCGCGCGGCTGGCTGATCAAGGTCGCCTCGCGACGGCTCGTCGACACCCTGCGCGCCGAGGAGGCACGGCGGCTGCGGGAGGAGAGGGCCGCGGCGCTGACCCCTCGGGACGCCTTCACGGCGCCGCCGCCGGGAGCGGACCGCGCCCCGTCGGAGGACGACACCCTCTCCCTCCTCTTCCTGTGCTGCCACCCCGCGCTGTCCCCGGCCGCGCAGATCGCCCTCACCCTGCGCGCGGTGGGCGGTCTGACCACGGCGGAGATCGCGCGGGCGTACCTGGTGCCCGAGGCGACCATGGCGCAGCGGATCAGCCGGGCCAAGCAGCGGATACGGGGCACCGGTCTCGGCCGCCCCGACCACTGGGAGCAGCGGCTCCCCGCCGTCCTGCACACCCTCTACCTGATCTTCAACGAGGGCTACACGGCGACCTCCGGCACGACGCTCCGGCGTGCCGAACTCGCCCGCGAGGCCATCCGGCTGACGCGCACGGTCCGGCGGCTGCTGCCCGAGGACGGCGAGGTGGCCGGCCTGCTCGCGCTGATGCTGCTCACCGACGCCCGGCGCGCCGCGCGGACCGGGCCGCACGGAGAGCTCGTCCCCCTCGACGAACAGGACCGCACCCGCTGGGACGGGGCGGAGACCGAGGAGGGCGTGGCGCTGGTGACCGGGGCGCTGGCGCTGGGACCGGCGGGTCCCTACGCGCTCCGGGCCGCGATCGCCGCGGTCCACGACGAGGCGCCCTCGCCTGAGGCGACGGACTGGACCGAGATCCTCGGCCTGTACGACCTCCTCGTGCGCCAGGTCCCGGGTCCCGTCGAACGCCTCAACCGCGCGGTCGCCGTGGCCATGGTGCACGGTCCGCGCGCCGCCCTCGCCGAACTCGACCGGCTGGAGGGGGAGTCGGACGCCGGACACCGGCTGGACGCGGTCCGGGGCCATCTGCTGGAGCGCGCGGGCGACCCGGACGCGGCCCGGGAGGCCTACGCGTCGGCGGCGGCCAGGACCCTCAGCCTGCCCGAGCGCCGCTATTTGGAAGTGCGCGCGGCGCGTCTGCGTGCGTAGCGTGGTCCGCATGTCCGAACCTCTGCTGCACCTGACCGAGCGTTCCCTGTGGGACGCGGCCCGCGCATCGGGCACCTTCGAGATCTCCACCCGTGGCCGGACCCTGCAGGAGGAGGGCTTCATCCACTGCTCGCTGCGCCGCCAACTCCCCGCCGTGGCGGCCATGGTGTACGGCTCCTACACCGGCCCCGACGAACTCGTGGTCCTCGTGATCGACGCCGAACGGCTCACGGCGCCGGTCCGCTTCGAGGCCATGAAACCCGGCGGGGAGGAATTCCCGCACGTCTACGGGCCGATCGTGGTGGACGCCGTCGTGGACGTGGAGGCCTGGGACCAGGGCGGGGCGGCTTCGGCGTGAGGGCGGCGGGGGGACGGCGCCGGGTGTGGCGCCGGATGCTGGTGGTGTGGGCGGTCGCCGTGACCGGCGGCGGCGTTCTCACGTTATGGCTCCAGTCCTCGGCGGAGCCGCCACCGCCCACCGGCTGGTACACCTACGAGGAGGACGGCCCTGACGGTCCTGAGGCCCCGGCGTCGCCGCTCTCCTCCGGACCCTCGACGCTCCCCTGCCCGAGCGCGCGTGACGGCGGGGCCGTCATCTGCGTCCACATGACCAGCCGCTAGTGCCTGCCGCTGCCCTGGGGCAGGCTGCCCGTGGCGGGGTCGCGGCCGGTCAGGCAGTAGACGCCGCCGGCGGGGTCCCGCATCACCGTCCAGCGGGCGCCCCGGCCGACCGTCGTCGCCCCGAGGGCCTCGTGCCGGGCCCGGACCGCCTCGACGTCCGAGCAGGCGAGGTCCAGATGGGCCGAGGTGGGGCGTCCGGTGCCGAGGCGCTGCAGCAGGATGCGCACCGGCAGCCCGGCGGGCGGCCTGATCAGATGGAACTCCGGGAGCGCTCCGGGTAGGGACTCCCACCCCGTGAGCCCGCTCCAGAAGACGGTCTCGGCCTCGAACACGTCCGGAGCCAGATCGATGCTCACCTGGTCGAGCCGGCTCGTCGCCCCGTCCGGCCCCTCGGTGACCGGCGGCCGCGCGGACTGCCCGTTCCAGGGCACCGCGCAGAACGGCTGGCCGCCGGGAGAGCGCAGTACGGCCCACTCCCCGTGGTCCGCGACGAGTCCGGCGCCCAGCCGCAGCGCCCGCTCCACCAGCGCCGGCACGTCCTCCACGGACAGGCAGAGGTGCGCGCCCCCGGGGCCCTCCTGGACGCCCTGCGCCTTCACGTACGCGTCGCCCTCGGCGGGCAGCAGCGTCACGAACTCGCCCCGTTTGCCCCGGGGTTCGGACGGCTTCGTGCCGGTGACCGCCGTCCAGAAACCGAGAGCGGTTCCGAGACCGGCCGCGGGCCGGTCGACGAAGACATGGGTCCACCGGACGACCGCACCCGCGACCGGCGGGGCGTCCTCCGCCGGAACGCTGCCGTGGTTCATACCGTCTCCTGTGCGATCAGGGCGCGCAGCGACGTCTTCATCCGCGCGACGAAGGAGTCCCGGGCCTCGGGGGAGAGGACGTCCAGGGACAGGTAGGGGTTGAGGTCCTCCAGTTCGACGAGGAGCAGCTCGCCGCCGGGGGCCCGGCAGGCGTCCACGCGCTGGACGCCGTACGCGATGTCGTTCCATTCGACGAACCGCCGCGCGAACTCCCGGTCCTCGTCGGTCGGTTCGTAGGGCGCCAGGGCCCACCGCCGCTCCGGGTCCGGCGCGTACAGGGCGTACTGCAGGGTCCGGTCGACGAAGTAGAACGACACCTCGTAGCGGAACTCGACGCGCGGCTGGACGAGGATGTCGCCGAACGCCAGCCCGGCGAGCCCCTCGCGCGGCACGAACTCCAGGCCGATGGAGTCCGCCCCCTGCCTCGGCTTCACCACGTACACGTCGGCCTCGGGCAGCAGGTGCAGGTCCTCGGCGCGGTCGACGGTCGGGATGACGGGGAACCCGGCCGCGGTCAGCTCCAGCAGGTAGCCCTTGCCTGCCATGTCCCCCTTGCCGGAGAGCTGGTTGTAGACGCGGACCCCCTCCGCGAGCGCCCGTTCGCGGAACGCGTCGTAGGCGGCCTGGTAGTGCAGGACCGGCCCGCTGTTGCGCACGACCACGGCGTCGAAGCCGGTCATCAGCGCCGCCGCGTCCAGCGGGTGGCAGACGGCGATGTCGAACTCCTCGCGCAGCCGCGAGGTCAGGACGATGTCCTCGTCGCAGTACCGCCGCCCCTTGGCCGGATAGGCCAGGTCGCTGACGAACAGGACGCGGGGGCGCGCGGACGGCACGGACGGCTCCTCGGAACGCTCGGACGGTTCGCCGCGCGGGCGGATCATGCCCGCGCGGCACACGGACGTAGTGTCCCTCCCGCCCGGTCCCGCCCTTCCGCCGCCCCCGGTGTCCCGGTCAGTCCGCGGGGCGCTTCTGGGTGAAGCGCAGGAGGTTGCCCGCCGGATCGCGGAACGCGCAGTCGCGCAGGCCGTACGGCTGGTCCTCGGGCTCCTGGACGACGTCGGCGCCCGAGGCGCGGACCCGCTCGAAGAGTTCGTCGCAGTCGGTCGTCGAGAAGATCACCCCGCGCAGCATCCCCTTGGCCAGCAGCCGGGCCATGGCCTGCTTGTCCGCGGGGGAGGCGTCCGGGTCCGCCCCCGGGGGCTCCAGGACGATCTCCACGTCCGGCTGGAGCGGCGAGCCGACGGTGACCCACCGCATCCCCTCGAACCCGACGTCCTCCCGGACCTCCAGGCCCAGCACGTCACGGTAGAAGGCGAGGGCCTTGTCGTGGTCGTCCACGGAGAGGAAGCACTGGGACAGTCTCAGATCCATGCGTCCAACCTAGGCCCATCGGGGCCGCCCCCGCCGCCCCGTGGGCGACCGGCCTAGAGACGCGTGCCCGGTTCCGCCTCCGGGTTGGGGTGACGGGCCGGGCGGGTTAGCCTGCGGGCCACGCAGGAGGGGATGGGGGCGCCGTGGTCGTGCGGGCGGGCCCGGTACGCGCTCGGGGTCTCGCCCACCAGCTCCGTGAACCGCGAGCTGAACGAACCGAGCGAGGTGCAGCCCACCGCGAAGCACACCTCGGTCACCGTCATGTCGCCGCGCCGCAGCAGCGCCTTCGCGCGCTCGATCCGGCGGGTCATCAGATAGGTGTACGGCGTCTGGCCGAACGCCTCCCGGAAACTGCGCTGGAAGTGCCCGGGCGACATCAGCGCGGTGCGCGCGAGCGTGGCCATGTCCCACGGCTCCGCGTACTCGCGGTTCATCCGGTCGCGTGCCTGCCGCAGCCGGACCAGGTCGTCGAGCGGTCGGGGATTCACCACGTCCCCAGGATGGCACACGGCCCGCCGTCCCCCGGGGGATCACTGGCCCGGGGGACGGCGGTGGTCTTCGTGCGCGGAGGTGTCCGTGCCGTCGGGCGGCGAGGACCTCGTCCGTCAGGCGGCGAGGACCTTGGCCTTGGCCCTCTCGAACTCCTCGGCCGTGATGTGGCCGTGGGTCTTGAGGTCCGCGAGCTTCGCCAGTTCGTCGGCCTTGCCGGTGGAACTGGTTCCGGCGGTCTCACGGATGTAGGCGTTCATGTCCTCCTGGCTCTTCTGCATGCGCCGCATCTCGCGCTCACCCATGCCGCGGCCCCGCGCGATCAGGTACACGAAGATGCCCAGGAAGGGCAGGATGACGACGAAGACGCACCAGCCCGCCTTGCCCCAGCCGTTCAGCTCGTCGTCGCGGAAGATGTCCCCGATGACGCGGAACAGCAGCATGAACCAGAGGATCCAGAGGAAGAACCACATCGTGGTCCAGAAGACCTGCAGCAGGGGGTAGTCCGCTGCCAGATTGACCGTCGAGCCGTTCATGGTCGAACTCCTGTCGGTTGTGCGACATCTCCGCGAGCGTTGCCTTGGTGTCGGGCGGATCGAACTGTCGCCGGGCGCCGGGTCGCGATCTCGGGGATTCCGCCGGGCCCGGCCGGCGCGGGGTGGCGGCCGGTCGCAGGGGCCTGGCGGGTCAGTGCGCAGAGCGCGGTGATGGGGCGGACGGGGACGGTGCCGTGGTGTCCGCCGACGGACAGACGCTCGAAGGCGGGGGGCGAGCGGGACCCCCCGGACACACGGGACGGGCCGTGACGACGCCGTCGGGTGCGTTCGGCGTGATCGGTACGACGTTCGGTGCGCCGTGAGGGGGCGGCAGTGGCCGCGTCGACGGCGTGCGCCGCGGGGATCCCGGGAGCCACGGTGACGCGGAGGACCGTCCGTGGTCCTCCGGGCCGTGGCGGCCGGGCCCGGGGCACGGCACACCCGGCACGGGCCGGATCTGCCGCTGGATGCAGGCCATGAGCGGTGCCCTCTCTGACGCGTGACGTCTTGCTCCGGCTCCAGAGTGCGGTCACCCCCCGCCCCACCGGATCACCCTCCGCGGGTGAGCTCGCGGAGCCGCCGACGCGGGCTCCCGGGCGGGGGCCGGCCCGGTCCCCGGGCCCTCGCCGTCCCGTTCACCCGCCGTCCGGACGCTCCTCGCCCACCCGGCCCGTATCGCCCTCCGCGCGGTCACCGCCCTCCGCGCGCTCCTTCGCGAGGGCGTCCCGCAGCCGGGGAAACCGGGCGTCGAGTTCGTCGTCCACCCAGGCCAGGCGCCTGCCGATCGGCCCGTCGACGCGGCCGTGGCCCGTGCCGCGCAGGTTCTCCAGCAGTGCGCGGAGGCGGATGAGGACCATCGGGGAGTTCCGGGCGGCCGGGATCACGTCGTCGAGCGCGGTCCGCAGGAAGTCCTCCCGTCCGGGCCGCGGGACGACGACGCGCACGGTGCCCGCCCGGTCGGCGACCTCGTGCGCCCAGACCCGCGCCGGGGCCGGCCGGAGCAGCAGATCCTCCATGGCGTCCACCGCCTGCACCGCCGTGGCGGGGTCGTTGACCGCCGGGGACAGTGCCCTGAGCGCGATGTCGGCGAGCAGCCGGAACGCGAGCCCGGGGTCCTGGTCGAAGACCCGTTCGGCGCCGGTCTCCAGAGCGCGCAGGACGGCGGGGGCGGGCAGTTCGCCGTCGTACACCTCGGCGACGGTGGTGCCGTGGCGCAGGGCGGTGCCGGGGCTCACCCGCAGGACGACGACCGCGTCCGCGGCCCGCGCGGCAGCCGCCAGCCGGCCCGTGTCCACGCGTTGCAGCACCGTGCCGGCCCCCGGCCAGCCGACCGTCGACCGCGGCCGGCCCCGCCCGGCCGGACGCCCCGGGCCCGCCGGGTTCTCGGGGCCCCCGGCACCTCCCGGGCCGCTCGCGCGGAGGGCGTCGAGGCCCCTTCGGCCCCGTTCGGAGACGGAACGCAGCACCGGGGCCAGCTGGATCGCGGCGACGGCCTGGAGCAGGAGGCTGCGCAGCAGCGCCAGCAGCAGGAGCAGCAGGACACCCATGCCGGCCGGTACGACCAACGAGACCTCGTCCCGGCCGGCGATCGTCAGGGCCGCGGTGGCGCAGAAGACGGCCAGCCCGACGACGAAGGCGAAGGTCCGCCACACGATCGGCGCGTCCCGGAAGAGGGTGAGCCGGGGGGTGAAGGTGGTGGCCGCCCACTGCACCACCAGGAACAGCACGGAGAAGATGACGGTGGCCGCGCCGAGCACCCCGAAGCCGGTCGCGAGCAGCAGCTCGGCCACCTGACGGGACGGCAGCGTGGGGCCGCGGCCGATCTCCGGGACCGTCAGGCCGAGGCCCAGCCCGACGCCGACGGACACCAGTTGGAGGAGGCCCGCGCGAAGCCGTCTCCGGCGGCGGAACGCGGCGCGGCCGGTGCGGCCGGAGACGCTCCGGCCGACTGCCGCGAGAACGTTCATCGGACATCCTCCGAGGCGGTCCCGGGGCCGGCGGAACGCGGACCCGCCCCTCAAGGTTCGCCGCCGGGCCGTCCCCCCGCATCACCGCTCACGCGTCCCCCCCCCCGCATCACCGCTCACGCGTCCCCCCCGCATCACCGCTCACGCGGCGTCCCGCATCACCGCTCACGCGGCGTCCCGCATCACCGCTCACGCGGCGTCCCGCATCACCGCTCACGCGGCGTCCCGCATCACCGCTCACGCGGCGCCCCGCGTCACCACTTGCACGGCGCTTCCGCGTCACCGCTCGCACGGCGCCCCCGCGTCACCGCTCGCAGGTGTCCTCCGGCGTCACCGCTCGCACGGCGGTCCGTCCCCATCGCGCTCGCCACCGGCGTGCCCGGGCATCCCGCCCCATCACCGGCGGCGCCCAGACACCACCACGCGGTCCCGCGCGACCCCGTGGCACCGCTCGCGCGTGCGCGGCCCCGTGTCGCCGCTCGCCGCCCGCGCGGCCACCGCCTCACCCGCCGGGTCGGGCACCAGGCCCCTCACCCGTCGGAGGTGAGCCCCCTCCGCCTCACCCGCCGGAGGCGGGCACCGCGCCCGGGCGCGGTGCCCGGATTTTCCGGCCTTTTTCCGCGCCCGGAGGGCGCGGTGCCGGGGCACGGAGAGAAGGTGGAACGGCAAGGGTGCGAGCGGGAGTGTTCCGAGGTGGGCGGGGGTCGCCCGCACCGGGGGATGTCACATCGGCGTGCGCGGCCGAGGATGGCAAGGCATCACAGCGGGCCCCGCGCCCCGGCCCCGAGGGAAGTGCTCGTATGCGCTACGAATTCCGCATCGCCGGCATTGTTTCGGACACGCTCGCCTCGGCCTTCGCCGAACTCGACAGGGTCCGTACGAAGGAGCAGACCCTGTTCTTCGGCACCGTGATCGACGACGCCCATCTGTACGGACTGCTCACCCGCTTCCAGGCGCTGGGCCTGCGGGTGATCGAGATGCGCCAGCTGCCCGTGTGAACGGGACACGCCGATCGCCTCGGAACACAAGTACGCACCCGGACCGTCGGGACGCCGGGAACGGCGACCCGCGGACCGGGTGCGGACAGGAGGGCGGTGCGACCCCCGGGACCGGGGTGCGATCCCCGGAACCGGGACCGGACGGCCCGGACGAAGGTCAGGCCTTCTTGGTCTCCCAGAAGATCTTGTCGATCTGGGCGATGTGGTCCAGCGCCTTCTGGCCCGTCGCCGGGTCGGTGGACGCCTTCGCGGCCGAGAGGGCCTTGAGGGTGTCGTTCACCAGCTGGTGCAGCTCCGGGTACTTCTCGAAGTGCGGGGGCTTGAAGTAGTCGCTCCAGAGCACCGACACGTGGTGCTTGGCGAGCTCGGCGCGCTGCTCCTTGATGACGGTGGCGCGAGCCTGGAAGTGGGGGTCGTCGTTGCCGGCCATCTTCTCCTGGACGGCCTTGACCGACTCCGCCTCGATGCGGGCCTGGGCCGGGTCGTACACGCCGCAGGGCAGGTCGCAGTGCGCGCTGACCTTGACCTTGGGGGCAAACAGGCGGGAGAGCATTGAGCTGTCCTTCCTCGTGATCGTCTTCTCAGATGGGAGATTACTCCGTGGGAGAGGGTATTTCGCGGGTGCCCCCGTGGGCTTAGGGCAAAAGTCCGGGGTGAAACTGGGACTGACGGAGGAACGAGGACCGGGGAGGTGCCGTTGATGCCGGAGCTGTCGCAGGAGACCGAACGGGGGAAGGCCCTGCTGCCGTTCGGGGCGGCGGAGGTGACGGGCCCTTCGATGGTGCCCACGCTCCAGCACGGGGATCGGCTCGTCGTCCACTGGGGGGCGAGGGTGGGGCCGGGCGACGTCGTCGTCCTGCGGCACCCGTTCCAGCAGGACCTGCTCGTCGTGAAGCGGATCGCCGAGCGGCGCCAGGGCGGCTGGTGGGTGCTCGGGGACAACGCGTTCGCGGGCGGGGACAGCACCGACTACGGAACCGTTCCCGAGGAACTCGTCCTCGGGAAGGTGAGGTTCCGTTTCCGGCCGCCGAAGGCGGGTCAGCGCTCGCCGTTCGCCGTCGTCCGCTGGGCGCTGGTGGCCGCCAGGCCGGTGCTCCCCGCCCGGTCCGCCTCCAGGCGCTTGCGCGCGCGGTAGGCGGCGACGTTGGCGCGGGTCGCGCAGCGGTCCGAGCAGTAGCGCCGGGAGCGGTTGGTCGAGGTGTCCAGATAGGCGTTGCGGCACGGCGCGGCCTCGCACAGGCCGAGACGGTCCACGCCGTACTCGGTCAGGTGGAAGGCGAGGCCCATCGCCGCGATCGCCGCGTAGCCCGCGGTCGCGTTCGACGGGTGATCCGCCAGGTGCATGTGCCACAGCGGGCGGCCGTCGTCGTCGCGGTGGTCGTGCCCCGAGATCTGCGGGCTCACCGGGAATTCGAGCAGCAGGGAGTTCAGCAGGTCCACGGCGAGGGTCTCCTCGTCGCCGGCCGCCGCCTCGAAGACCGCGCGCAGCCGTCCCCGTACCGAGCGGAAGCGGGTGACGTCCGCCTCCGTGGCGCGGCGGGCCGCCGAGGAGTTGCCCTCGAACAGGTCGCGGACGGCCTCGACCGAGGTCAGCGAGTCCTTGCCCCGGGCCGGTTCCTCGGTGTTGACGAGACGGACGGCGTAATCCGAGTAATAGGCCAGTTCCACTTGTAGTCCTTACGGGGCGCTCTATCGTCTTGACGGTGGTCAGGTAACAGCTGATCGCCCTTACAGGGTATTACGTGGTCGCTCGCTGGAGGGGCTTCCACGGCCATCGCCGAGAAAGCCCGGCGGCGCGCCCTCCGCCGACCGGCACGCGCGCGTGCCGTGCGAACGGGGTCTCGGCGGGGCCCGGCCGGTGCGGCGCTCCCCCCTCGGACGCGCTGGTCCTCGCGGTCAAGCAGGGCCCCCGCGAGCCCTGTTGGAGGCGGTACGGAAAATCCGTACCGCCTCTCCTGCGTCCCGCGGCACCTCCCACCGCACTGGAAGGGTGAGACGGCCCGCGGGCGCGGGCCGGGAAGGGGGCGGGATGACGCGCGGCGAGGAAGCCGCTCTGCACGCTTTCGTGGAGGGCAGACGACCGGCCCTGTTCCGCAGCGCCTATCTGCTCTGCGGCAATCGCGACGAGGCGGAGGACCTCGTCCAGACGACGCTGGTGAAGGTCGTCCTCGGCGCGCGACGGCACGGACGCCTCGAAAGTCTCGAGGCCTACGCGCGCAAGACGCTGGTCAACACCTTCATCTCCGGCCGCCGCCGGTTCTGGCGGCGCGAGCGCGCGTACGGCGAGGTGCCGGACGTGGCGGGGCGGCCGGTCGACAGCGACACCGGACTCATGGTGCGGGCCGCGCTCGCGGGACTCGCGCCGAAACAGCGGGCCGTGCTCGTCCTGCGCTACTGGGAGGACCTGAGCGTGGCCGCCACGGCCCAGGTGCTCGGGATGCGCGAGAGCACGGTCAAGAGCCACACGGCCAGGGGACTCGCGGCACTGAAGGCCGCGGTGCGGGAGGAGTACGCATGAACCAGGAAGCGGTGACGGAGTACGTCAGGGAACTGCTCGGACGGGCGGTGGACGACGTCCGGATGCCCGAGAGCCGGGGGAGCGAGAGCGTGTTCGCGAAGGCCTCGCGGGTGCGGTGGCGGCGGCGCACGGCGGCGACCGGTGTCGCCGCGGCCGCCGTCGCGGCCGGCCTGGTCTTCGGGCCGGGCGTGCTGGACACCGGGCACGGCGCGAGCGTGGCGAGCGCGCCCACCGCGGGCGAGTACACCACCAAGGCGGGCCGTTTCGCGAAGCTGCTGCCCGCCGGGACCGGGAAGATCAGTGAGATCTCGCTGCTGCGGCTGATGAAGCAGGCGCCGACGGCCAAGGGGCCCAAGCGGGTCGGTCCGTACGACGGTGACTACGCCGTGGCCCGGCCCGACGGGGTCGGCTACATCACCGTCGGCGTGGTCCCCCGCTCGGCGATCGACGCGAAGACGGGCGGCGCGGGCCTGGGGAACCCCTGCCGGGACGCCCCCAGGGACGGGCGCGTCGGCTGCACCACCCGGAAGCTGTCCGACGGCAGCCTTCTGGGCGTCTGGGAGACGCCCCCGGCCGATCCCGCCCTGCACCCGGTTCCGGCCGGCGGCCGGGAGCTCGACGCCCGCCTCCAGCTGAAGGACGGCAGCCACCTGGACATCCGCGCCAGCACGGGCTTCCAGGGCAAGGGGCAGCTCGGCCCCCTGCTCAAGACCCCGCCCCTGACCCGGGCCCAGATCACGAAGCTGATCCAGAACCCGGCACTCCTGAAGTAGCGGGAAGGGCTTGAGGACGGGGGAACAGGAACGGGGAAGGGGCGGTACGGGAGACCCGTACCGCCCCTTGTTCCTGCGCCCCGAAGCGCGGGGTTCCGGTCAGAGGACCTTCGACAGGAACGCCTGCGTCCGTTCGTGCTGCGGATTCGTCAGGACGTCGCGAGGGTTGCCGGACTCGACGACCACACCGCCGTCCATGAAGACGAGGTTGTCGCCGACCTCACGGGCGAAACCCATCTCGTGCGTGACGACGATCATCGTCATGCCGTCCTCCGCGAGGTCCCGCATGACGTCGAGGACCTCGCCGACGAGCTCCGGGTCGAGAGCCGAGGTCGGCTCGTCGAAGAGCATCAGCTTGGGCTGCATCGCCAGGGCACGGGCGATGGCCACGCGCTGCTGCTGGCCGCCGGAGAGCTGGGCGGGGTAGTGGTCCTTGCGGTCACCCAGTCCCACCCGGTCGAGGAGCCGCTCCGCACGCTCACGTGCGACGGCCTTGGTCTCGCCCTTGACCTGTATCGGCGCCTCCATGACGTTCTCCGCCGCCGTCATGTGCGGGAAGAGGTTGAAGCGCTGGAACACCATGCCGATGTCCCGCCGCTGGGCGGCTACCTCGCGCTCCTTCAGCTCGTAGAGCTTGTCGCCCTTCTGGCGGTACCCCACCAGGTCGCCGTCGACGTACAGGCGCCCGGCGCTGATCTTCTCCAGGTGGTTGATGCACCGCAGGAAGGTCGACTTGCCGGAACCCGACGGGCCGATCAGGCAGAACACCTCGCGCGGGTTCACCTCCAGGTCGATGCCCTTGAGGATGTGCGCGAGCCCGAAGGACTTGTGCACCCCCTCGGCCTTGACCATCGGACGGCCGCTCGTGCTCGCGGTGATGTCCTTGCTGAGACTGCTCATCGGGCCACCTCCGGGCGGCGGAAGGAACCGAACAGACGGAGGTTCTTCCTCAGGCGCTGCAACGGCGTCGGCGGCAGGGTGCGCGACGAACCGCGGGCGTAACGGCGCTCCAGGTAGTACTGGAAGACGCTGAAGACGCTGGTCAGGGCCAGGTACCAGATCGATGCGACGAAGTACATCTCCACGACCGCCAGCGAGGTGCTGGAGATGTCGGTGGCCGCCTTGATCGTCTCGTTGAACTGGACCGCGTAGGCCAGCGACGAGGTCTTGAGCATGTTGATGAACTCGTTGCCCGTGGGCGGCACGATCACGCGCATCGCCTGCGGGAGGATCACCCGGCGCAGCGTCTTGCCCTGGGTCATGCCGAGCGCGTGCGACGCCTCCGTCTGCCCCTGGTCGACGGACTGGATGCCGGCCCGGACGATCTCGGACATGTACGCGGCCTCGTTGAGGCCGAGTCCGAGCAGGGCCGCCAGGAACGGCGTCATCACCTGGTTCATCTCGTCCTTGTAGAACCCCAGGTTGAGGATGGGGAACACGAGCGCGATGTTGTACCAGAGGAGCAGCTGAACCAGGACCGGGGTGCCGCGGAAGAACCAGATGTACAGCCACGACACGGTGCTGGTCACCGGGTTCGAGGACATCCGCATGACCGCGAGGATCACGCCCAGCGCGAGGCCCAGCACCATCGCCAGCACGGAGATGTACAGCGTGTGCCAGACGCCGGACAGGATGGTCCCGTCCAAGAGGTAGTCCGGGATGATGCCGTAGTTGATGTTCGCGTTGGAGAACGCGAGAACGATCAGCCCCAGCACCGCGATGACCAGGACGCCGGCCACCCAGCGGCCGTAGTGGCGCACCGGGATGGCCTTGATCTGCTCCGGCGGTACGGAGGCCGCCGGAGCCTTGTCGACAGTGTCAGTCACAGTGACTGCCCTTCAGTGTTGCGTCAGGCAGGGGGTCAGGAGCCGCCGTTGATCTTGGCCTCGGTCACGGCGCCGTCCTTGACGTTCCACTTCTCCATGATCTTGGCGTAGTCACCGTTCTTGATGATCGCCTCCATGGCCGCCTGGATCGCGTCCCGGAGCTGGGTGCTCTCCTTGCTGACGCCGATGCCGTACGGGCCGGCCTCGATCTGCTCGCCGGTGACCTCGAAGTCCTTGCCGCCGCCGGAGGTCTTGGCGTTGTAGGCCGCGACCGGGAAGTCGTTCAGGTCGGCGGCGGAAGCGCCCTGCTTCAGGCGGAGCAGCGCCTCGGGGTCGGTGTCGAAGGTCTGCAGCGTGATGGCCTTCTTGCCGTCCTTCTTGCACTTCTCGCTCTGGGCCTTGGCGATGCCCTCGGAGGTGGTGCCCCTCTGCAGCGCGACGACCTTGCCGCAGAGGTCGTCCAGGGTCTTGATGCCCTTGGGGTTGCCCTTCTGGACGAGGATCGACGTGCCCGCGGTGAAGTAGTCGACGAAGTCGATGCCGTTGCCGGCCTTCTTGCCGGTGGCCGAGTCGATGCCGTTCTGGCGGTCCTTGGTGTCGCTCATCGCCGACATGACGGCGTTGAAGCGCTTGGACTGCAGACCCACGATGAGCTGGTCGAACTTGCCGTTCTGGAACTCGAACTTGACGCCCAGCTGCTTGCCGAGGGCCTCGGCGATGTCGGGGTCGATACCGACGGCCTTGCCGCCCTCCATGTACTCGACCGGCGGGTAGGCGATGTCGGAGCCCACCTTGACGACGCCCGCCTTCTTGATGTCGGCGGGCAGCTTGTCGGCGAGCGGAGCGGAGGCCGAGGCCGTGTCCGAGTTGCCGCTGCCGCTGCTCTTGTCCGTCTGGTCACCGCAACCGGTGAGGACCAGCGCGCCGGCGACCGCGATCGCACCGACCGCTGCTATCCGGGACTGAGCGGTCTTCGTACGACGGGTGGTGCGTGCGGTCATGAGGGTTCCTCCGGCGGATCAGGGAGTAGCCGATAGGTCGACGGAAACACACACCTTCGAGTGTCGCGACCTCGTGTAATGACGGCATCTTGCCATTCGGACGGCGAGATTCACGGTGACCGCTATGTCAAAATCGGATAACGGGTGACCCCCGAAGTGCTACCGGGCAGTACCTATCGGCCGGATCATGTGCGGGAATCCCCCCTTCCGGCCGGAAGATCTCCGGTCCACCGCGACAGGCGGAAGACCGCTACGCGGCACTCGTGTGCGAACGAGGACATGTCGGGAAGTGTCAATGGATCGGGGCATGAGTCATCTCACCGCCATGTGATCTTGGTTCTATGGACTCGTCCTCGACGCCGTCCGTCCGGTAAGAAGGTTCTTTACACCCCTCATCCGGGGCTCAGGGCGCGTGTGCGGCGCGCCCGTCGCGCAGCGGCCCGTACGCAACCACAGCGGCAGGGCCTGCGCGGTGCCCGCCCACCCCTCAACCAGGAGTGGCCACCCTCGACATTGAAGATTTAAGGGGTAAACAAAGTGGCAGCGGAAATCGTCAATCCTTGCAGCGACAGCAGTACGGATCAGGAAGGCGGGGCGGAGCCCCTCGATTCCTTCGACCCGGCTTTCGCGCTGCACCGCGGCGGCAAGATGGCTGTGCAGGCCACCGTGCCCGTCCGTGACAAGGACGACCTGTCCCTGGCTTACACGCCCGGCGTCGCGAAGGTGTGCAGCGCGATCGCCGAGCAGCCGGAACTCGTCCACGACTACACGTGGAAGTCGTCCGTGGTCGCCGTGGTGACCGACGGGACGGCAGTGCTCGGGCTCGGTGACATCGGCCCGGAGGCCTCGCTCCCCGTCATGGAGGGCAAGGCGATTCTGTTCAAGCAGTTCGGCGGTGTGGACGCGGTGCCGATCGCGCTCGCGTGCACCGGCGTCGACGAGATCGTCGAGACCGTGGTCCGGCTCGCCCCCTCCTTCGGCGGCGTCAATCTGGAGGACATCTCGGCACCGCGGTGCTTCGAGATCGAGCGCAAGCTCCAGGAGCGGCTGGACATCCCCGTCTTCCACGACGACCAGCACGGGACCGCGGTCGTCACCCTCGCGGCCCTGCGGAACGCCGCCAGGCTCACCGGGCGCTCGCTCGGCGACCTGCGCGCGGTGATCTCCGGCGCGGGCGCGGCCGGTATCGCCATCGCGAAGTTCCTGCTGGAGGCGGGCCTCGGCGATGTCGCGGTCGCCGACCGCAAGGGCGTCGTGTCGCGGGACCGGGACGACCTGACGGACGTCAAGCGGGAACTCGCGGAGATCACCAACAAGGCCGGGATCTCCGGTTCGCTGGAGGAGGCGCTCGCGGGCGCCGACGTCTTCATCGGCGTCTCCGGCGGTACGGTGCCGGAGCCGGCGGTCGCCTCGATGGCGAAGGACGCCTTCGTCTTCGCGATGGCCAACCCGAACCCCGAGGTGCACCCGGAGATCGCCCACAAGTACGCGGCCGTCGTCGCGACCGGGCGGTCGGACTTCCCGAACCAGATCAACAACGTGCTGGCCTTCCCGGGGATCTTCGCCGGTGCGCTCCAGGTCCGGGCCTCCCGGATCACCGAGGGCATGAAGATCGCCGCCGCCGACGCGCTGGCCGCGGTCGTCGGGGACGACCTCGCCGCGGACTACGTCATCCCCTCGCCGTTCGACGAGCGGGTGGCTCCGGCGGTGACGGCCGCGGTGGCCGCCGCCGCCCGCGCGGAGGGCGTCGCCCGCCGCTGAGGCGCTGCTCGAGGCCCCGCCGGGAACTCTCCCCGGCGGGGCCTCACGTTTTCCGCCCCCTCCGCCCCTTCCCTTCCCGTGACGGGGGCGCTGCCCCCGGACCCCCGCTCCTCGAACGCCGGAGGGCCGAACTTTCGGCGGGGGCGGAAACGGCCTGTGCCCGGGGCCACCCGGTCGGTGGGGGACGTGTCACAGACGGAGACGGTTCCCCCGGCCGGGGGCGGAGCCTATCGTCAAGGTCATGTTCGCTGCCTATGCCGCCCGAATCGACCGTGACCAGCCGCTGAACGGCCTGGAGTTGGGGGAGCGTCCGGCCCCTGGACAGAAGCCGGGCTGGACCACCGTGAACGTACGGGCCGCCTCCCTCAACCACCACGACCTGTGGTCGCTGCGCGGGGTCGGCCTCGCCGAGGACAAGCTGCCGATGATCCTCGGCTGCGACGCCGCCGGGATCGACGAGGACGGCAACGAGGTCGTCCTGCACTCCGTCATCGGCCAGAGCGGGCACGGGGTCGGCCCCGACGAGCCCCGGTCCATCCTCACCGAGCGCTACCAGGGCACCTTCGCCGAGCAGGTCTCCGTACCGACGTGGAACGTCCTGCCGAAGCCCAAGGAACTGTCCTTCGAGGAGGCCGCCTGCCTCCCGACCGCCTGGCTGACGGCCTACCGCATGCTGTTCACCAACGCCGGGGTGCGGCCCGGCGACTCGGTGCTCGTCCAGGGCGCGGGCGGGGGCGTGGCCACCGCCGCGATCGCGCTCGGGAAGGCCGCCGGGCTGCGGGTCTTCGCCACCAGCCGTGACGAGGCCAAGCGGAAGCGGGCGATCGAACTCGGCGCCGTCGAGGCGCTGGAGCCCGGGGCGCGGCTGCCGCAGCGGGTGGACGCGGTCATCGAGACGGTCGGCGCCGCCACCTGGTCCCACTCGGTCAAGTCGCTGCGTCCCGGCGGAACCGTCGTCATCTCGGGTGCCACCAGCGGTGACCGGCCCTCGCACGCCGAGCTGACGCGGATCTTCTTCCTCGAACTCAAGGTGGTCGGCTCCACCATGGGAACGAAGGACGAGCTGGAGGACCTGCTGGCCTTCTGCGCGGCCACCGGTGTGCGGCCCGTCGTCGACGAGGTGCTGCCGCTCGACCGGGCTCGCGAGGGGTTCGAACGGCTGGAGTCCGGCGACCTGTTCGGCAAGATCGTGCTGACGGCGAGCTGATGGCGTCCACGCGTACGCGGTGATGGCCATGAGGTGATGGCCACGCGGCGATGGTCACGAGCGGCGGGTCCGGGTTTCCGGGCCCGCCGTTCCGCGTGTCCGGCCCTTGTCCCGGGCGGGTCCGCTTCTCCGGGGTGCCGCCGCTTGTCAATTTTGGTTGACACGGAGGAGGTGTCAACGTAGGTTGACATCATGACCGAAGCAACGGATCTGGCCGAGCGCGCGGGTGACCGCGATCCGCGGATCGGGCTGAGGGCGGTCTCCGCGCTGCGGAGGCTGCTGGAGCAGCTGGAGGCGGTACAGGTGCGCAGTGCGCGCAATCAGGGCTGGTCGTGGCAGGAGATCGCCGCGGAACTCGGAGTGAGCCGGCAGGCCGTGCACAAGAAGTACGGGAGGCAGTGATGTTCGAACGCTTCACGAAGGACGCGCGGGCCGTCGTCGAGGGCGCGGTGACGCACTCCGAACGGGTGGGGGCCCGGACCGTCGAGGAGGAGCACATGCTGCTGGCCCTCCTCGACCGGGAGGGAACCCGGGGTTCCTTCGCCCTGACCTCGCTGGGGGAGGCCGGGTTCCGGGAGTCGCTGGAGCGGGACCTCGCCGAGGCGCGGCGCAGGGGCGGGCTCTCGCGCGCCGACGCAGACGCCCTCTCCGGGCTCGGCATCGACCTGTCCGAGATCGTCTCCCGGGTCGAGGAGGCCCACGGGGAAGGGGTGCTGGAGCCGGGCGGGCGCGGCGGCGACGGCAGGCGGGGCCGGCGCCGGCCCTTCGGGCAGGAGGCGAAGGACGTGCTGGTGCGGGCCCTGCGGGTCGCCACCGCCCGGAGGGACCGTCACATCGGTGACGAGCACCTGCTGTTGGCGATCACCTTGCGGGGCGGGGTCGCCGCCGAGGCGCTGGCCGATCACGGCGTCACGTACGAGTCGGTGACGCGCGTGCTGTACGGCGGCACCGGTGTCGGTGGTGAGAACGGCGTGGCGGAGGCGGGCTGAGCCGGGTGCCGCGAACACGCCGGGACGCGTGAGGCCGAGCGGGCCGACGGGAGCCGCTGTACGGCGGTCGGCGCGGCCGGGGCCCTTCGGACCGGCGGGACCGTGTGCGGCCCCGTCGGCCCGAAGGGTTCCGAACGGCCCGGGGCAGGAGAAGCCGGGGGAGCCGATCGAGGCTCCCCCGGCCGGTGAGAGCTCCGCGGAGGGCGGCCGCGCACCTCGGCGAGAGCCACCGAACGCGGCCGGCGACAGCCCGGGGCCGGTCCGGGGCCGGTCCGGGCGGCCCCGGCCGGGAAGTGCCGGAGAGCGGGGGCCGCCGACGGGATTACGGCCGCCTGCTCCGCAAGGCCGAACCGATGTGGGCCGCCGCCGTCGACAGGTGGCGCCGGATGTCACGGAGCTGGTCCTCCGTGACACCGTGGTCGCGGGACGCGTCGCGGATGTCGTCGCGGAAGCGGTCCAGCAGACGGTCCAGGTCCCGGCCGGGGTTGCCGGTGGAGTCCTCGTGCGCCCACGCGGGTTCGTACTCGGCGGGGAAGTCCTCCGGAGTGACCGAGTACTCCGGTTCCGCGGGCGCCCCGGAGGGCGCCCGGCCGAAGCCGAACTCCTTGCCGAGGTCCTTCCCCAGATCCTTGCCGAAGTTCTTCCCGAAGTCGCCGAACTCCTTGGCCAGTTCGGTCAGTCCTTCCCGTACACCCGTCGGCCAGTCCCCGCGCGCGAAGTGGTCCTGGACCTGGTCCTGGACGCGCTTGGCCATGCGCTGCATCTCCTCCTGGGCCTGCGCGCGGGCCTTTTCCTGCGCCTCCTTGGCCTGGCGGCGGGCGCGCTGCGCCTCGTCGCGGGCGCGGCGGCTCTCGTCCTTCGCGCGGCGGGCCTGTTCCTTCCACTCGTGACGGACGCGCCGCATCTCCTCCTTCGCCGCCCGCCACGACTCCCTGTCCTGGAAGTCGTCGGGGCCGCCGAACCCGCCCGCCGGGTCGTCGTGCCGCTTGGACCGGGCGCCCCCCGAAGGGCCGTTGCGCGCTTCCGTGGCCGCCGCCCGCATCTCGCGGCGCAGGTCACCGGCCGCGCCCCGGACGTCCGCGCGGATCTCCGCCGCGAGCTCCGCGACCGACTCGCGGATCTCCAGCTCCAGATCGGCCAGTTCGCCGCTGCGGTCGGCCAGTTCGGCGCGGCCCGCGTCGGTGATCGCGTACACCTTGCGGCCGCCCTCGGAGGTGTGCGTGACGAGTCCCTCGGCCTCCAGCTTCGCCAGCCGGGGGTAGACGGTGCCCGCCGAGGGTGCGTACAGGCCCTGGAAGCGCTCCTCCAGGAGGCGGATCACCTCGTACCCGTGGCGCGGGGCCTCGTCCAGCAGCTTGAGGAGGTAGAGGCGCAGTCGGCCGTGGGCGAAGACGGGGGGCATGTCAGAGCACCTTCCTGTCGGTCGCGGAGTCGGCCGGCCGGCCTTCGGCGGCATCGGCGGCCGGAGTGCCGCCGTCCGTCGGGCTGCTGTCCGTACCGTCCGTCGGGCCGTCGTCCGTGCCGCCCGTGGGGGTGTCCGGTCCGGCCGAAGGGGCCGTGTCCGGGGGCTCGGGAGCCTCCTCGTACGGTTCGTCCTCCGCCGGGGGCCTGCGCAGCAGGGCGATGGAGCCCGAGACGGTCATCGCCTTCAGCCTGCCGTTGCCCGCGCCGAGACGGCCGGTGATCTTCTTGGCACCCCACTGGCCGCTGACCCGCAGGTCCTCGAAGGCGCTGGAGACGCTGCCGCTCGCGGTGTTGGCCTCGACCTCGGCGTCCGCGGGGTGGGGGAGCCGGATGGCGATCTCGCCCGAGACGTTCGACAGCCGGACGTCGGTGGGCGAGCCCGTGGCGTCGAGGTCCACGATCATCGAGCCGCTCACCGACTCGGCCCGCACGGAGGAGCCGGAGCCCTCGACGACGGTCAGGTCGCCGGAGACCGAGTTGAAGCGGAGGTCGCCGGTGACGGCCTGGGCCTCCAGGCTCCCCGAGACGGTCTCCACGTGCACGGGACCGGAGACGCGGACGAGCGTGGTGTCGCCGGTGACGCCCCTCACCTGGACCCGCCCGTCCGTCCCCGAGACCACGGCGGCGGCGCCGACCACGCCCACCTCGACGTGCGTCCCGGTCGGCACGGCCAGCGAGACCACGGCCGCACGGCGCCAGCCCTTGCGGTCGAGCCACTTGAGGAAGCCCTTCCAGGGAAGGTCCTCGTAGGCCACCGTGAGCGTGCCGCCCTCCTGGGTCACCTGGAGCGGGGGACCGTCCAGCTCGGACACTTCCAGCCGGGCGGAACCCTCGTCGGTCCCCACGACGTTCACTGTTCCGTTGACGATGCGTACGTGCAGCGTCTGCACCGGGCCCTCGAAGGAGAGCTTCTCCGGTTCCGTCACGGACCACTCGGACATGGTGCAGACCTCCTCGACCGGACCGGACCCTCGCGCGGGTCCGAACTCGACGCGCCATATCGCGTCTCTCGTATTCACGATATATCGCGGATACGGAAAGTCAAGACACCCGTTCCGGGGAACGGTGACGCGTTGAAGTGGACGAATCGCCCTAAAGTGGCGCTATGTCGACTGCCTCCGGCGCGTCCAGGGACGGCCACCCGGTCCAGGCCCCCGGCGGCCTGCTGCTGTGCCGGGCCCGTCCCCGGTCGGCCGGTCCCGCCGCCCGGCTGCTGCGCGAGCGGATGCTGATCGCCGGCGCCGGACCCGGCTGGAGCGTGCTGGTTCCCGAGGGCGGGCCCTGGCGGCACGGTGCGGAACCCGTCGACCGCGTGCTCACCGGCTGGGCCGCGGCGCTCGCCGTCGGCGCGCCCTGGCCCGTCCTCGCCCTGTGGTGGGACACCGACCGCAGCGGCTTCGCCCTGGCCTCGGGTTTCCACCGCACCGTGGGCTACGAATGGCTGGCGGACGGCACCCCGGTCGGCGAGGACGAGGCGATGCGGACCTTCGCCACCCGTCTGGGCCTCGACCCGGTGCTCGACGTGCAGTCGCTGGAACCGTTGACGCGGCCCGACCCGCTGGCCGACGCGCGCGTGCGCGTGAGCGGGCTGCTCGCCGTCCTCACGCGCGCGGGGGTGCTCCTCCCGGCCGGTCTCGAACCCGGGGAACCCGGGGACCGGCTCCGGGACGCGGTCCGGACCGGGCCGGACGCCGAGCAGGTCGAGTGGACCGGCTGGCGTGCCGCCGTGGGCGCCGGGCTCGGCGTCGTGAAGAGCGGCGGTCTCGGGTCCTGGCTGCGCGGCCCCGGGGCGCACACCCTCGCCGCGGCCCAGCTGGCCGTCGGCCTCCCGCTCACCGTCCGGGGGATACGGCGCCACAGCGGCGGCCGGATCGCCGTCGGCGCGGCCCTGACGCTCCACGGCGCCCTGAGCCTGGCGTACGGCCGACTGCGCGCCTACGACTAACGCCCCGGCCGGGGCTCCCGCCCGTCCCTACTCGTCGTCCTCGTCGTCCAGCCGGGCCAGCCAGGTCGCCAGCCGCTCCACCGGCACCTCGAAGTCCGGGTTCAGGTCGACGAACGTACGCAGCTGCTCGGCGAGCCACTCGAAGGTGACCTCTTCCTCGCCACGCCGCTTCTCAAGTTCCTCGATGCCGCGGTCGGTGAAGTACATGGATGGTGCTCCGTGGGTGAAGGGGAAGGGAAACGCTGGGAAAAAGGATAGGCGGGGGCGAGGGGCCCGTGGAGGGCCTCCGCCGCGCGCGGACCGGGCCGCCCGCCCCGGGCCCCCGGCACGTCCGCACCGTCCCCGCCCGGAACGCCGGAGGGGCCCGGCCCCGAGTCCGTGCGGACTCGGGGCCGGGCCCCTCCGTACTGCCGTGCCGGAGGCCTACGCCTCGTACACCTCACGCACCAGCTGCTCCTGCTCCGCCTGGTGCCGCTTCGCGGAACCGACGGCGGGGGAGGAGGAGTGCGGACGCGAGATGCGGCGCAGGCGCTCGGCGCCCGGGACGTCCGCGCCGACCGCGAGGTCCAGGTGGTCGATCAGGTTGAGCGCGATGAACGGCCAGGCACCCTGGTTCGCCGGCTCCTCCTGGGCCCACAGGTACTTCTCGGCGTTCGGGTACTTGGCGATCTCCGCCTGGAGCTCGGCACCCGGGAGCGGGTACAGGCGCTCGATGCGGATGATCGCCGTGTCCGTGACGCCGCGCTTCTGCCGCTCGGCCTCCAGGTCGTAGTACAGCTTGCCGGCGCAGAACACGACCTTGCGCACGGCGGCCGCGTCGACCGAGTCGTCGCCGATGACCGGGCGGAACTGGCCCGAGGTGAACTCCTCCGCCTTCGAGGCCGCGGCCTTCAGGCGCAGCATCGACTTCGGGGTGAAGACCACCAGCGGCTTGTGGTGCGGGTTGTGCACCTGCCACCGCAGGAGGTGGAAGTAGTTCGCCGGGGACGTCGGCTGGGCGACCGTCATGTTGTTCTGGGCGCACAGCTGCAGGAAGCGCTCGATGCGGGCCGAGGAGTGGTCCGGGCCCTGGCCCTCGTAGCCGTGCGGCAGGAGCAGGGTGACGCCGGACGTCTGGCCCCACTTCTGCTCGGCGGCCGAGATGTACTCGTCGACGACCGTCTGCGCGCCGTTGACGAAGTCGCCGAACTGCGCCTCCCACATCACCAGCGCGTCCGGGCGGGCCAGCGAGTAGCCGTACTCGAAGCCCATGACCGCGTACTCGGAGAGCAGCGAGTCGTAGACGTTCAGACGGGCCTGCTCGTCCGAGAGGTACTGCAGCGGGGTGTAGTCCTCGCCGTTGACCCGGTCGATCAGCACCGCGTGGCGCTGGCCGAAGGTACCGCGGCGCGAGTCCTGGCCGGACAGCCGGACCGGCGTGCCCTCCAGGAGCAGCGAACCGATGGCGAGGGTCTCGCCCATGCCCCAGTCGATCGTGCCGTCCTCGATCATCGCCGCGCGGCGCTGGAGCTGCGGGAGCAGCCGCGGGTGCACGGTGACGTTGTCGGGGATGTTGACCTGGGACTCGGCGATCCGCTTCACGATCTCCTGGGAGACCGCGGTGGACACGGCGACCGGGAACTCGGCCTGGACGTCCGGGACGTGGGCCTCGGGCGCCTGCGCGACGGCCTCGCGGACCTCGGTGAAGACCTTCTCCAGCTGGCCCTGGAAGTCCTGCAGCGCCTGCTCGGCCTCTTCGAGGGTGATGTCGCCGCGGCCGATCAGGGACTCGGTGTAGAGCTTGCGCACCGAGCGCTTCTTGTCGATCAGGTCGTACATCAGCGGCTGCGTGAACGCCGGGTTGTCGGACTCGTTGTGTCCGCGGCGGCGGTAGCAGATGAGGTCGATCACGACGTCCTTGTTGAACGCCTGACGGAACTCGAACGCGAGGCGCGCGACGCGGACGACGGCCTCGGGGTCGTCGCCGTTCACGTGGAAGATCGGCGCCTCGATCATGCGGGCCACGTCGGTGGCGTACATGGAGGAGCGCGACGACTCCGGGGCGGCGGTGAAGCCGACCTGGTTGTTGATGACGATGTGGACCGTGCCGCCCGTGCGGTAGCCGCGCAGCTGCGACATGTTGAGCGTCTCGGCGACCACACCCTGGCCGGCGAAGGCCGCGTCGCCGTGCAGGGCGACGGGCAGGACGGTGAAGTCCGTGCCGCCCTTGTTGATGATGTCCTGCTTGGCGCGGACGATGCCCTCGATGACCGGGTCGACCGTCTCCAGGTGGGACGGGTTGGCGGCCAGCGAGACCTTGATCTGCTCGCCGTCCAGGCCGGTGAAGGTGCCCTGGGCGCCCAGGTGGTACTTCACGTCGCCGGAGCCGTGCATCGACTTCGGGTCGAGGTTGCCCTCGAACTCGCGGAAGATCTGCGCGTACGACTTGCCGACGATGTTGGCGAGGACGTTCAGGCGGCCGCGGTGGGCCATGCCGATGACGACCTCGTCCAGGCGGGACTCCGCGGCGCTGTCGATGACGGCGTCGAGGAGCGGGATGACGGACTCGCCGCCCTCCAGGGAGAAGCGCTTCTGGCCGACGTACTTCGTCTGCAGGAAGGTCTCGAAGGCCTCGGCGGAGTTCAGCCGGCGCAGGATGCGCAGCTGCTCCTCGCGCTCGGGCTTGGCGTGCGGGCGCTCGACCCGGTCCTGGATCCACTTGCGCTGCTTCGGGTCCTGGATGTGCATGAACTCGATGCCGGTGGTGCGGCAGTACGAGTCGCGCAGGACACCGAGGATGTCGCGCAGCTTCATCATCGACTTGCCGGAGAAGCCGCCGACGGCGAACTCGCGCTCCAGGTCCCACAGGGTGAGCCCGTGCTCGGTGATGTCCAGGTCGGGGTGCTTGCGCTGCTTGTACTCCAGCGGGTCGGTGTCGGCCATGACGTGGCCGCGGACCCGGTAGGAGTGGATCAGCTCGAAGACGCGGGCGGCCTTGGTGACGTCGTCGTCGTGGCTGGCGTCGATGTCCTTGAGCCAGCGGACCGGCTCGTAGGGGATCCGCAGCGACTCGAAGATCTCGTCGTAGAAGCCGGTCTCGCCGAGCAGGTAGTTCGCGACGATGCGCAGGAACTCGCCGGAGGCGGCGCCCTGGATGACCCGGTGGTCGTAGGTCGACGTGAGCGTCATGACCTTCGAGATGCCGAGCTTGTTCAGGGTGTCCTGGGAGGTGCCCTGGAACTCCGCCGGGTAGTCCATCGAGCCGACGCCCATGATGACCGACTGTCCGGGCATCAGGCGCGGGACCGAGTGGACGGTGCCGAGGCCGCCGGGGTTGGTCAGCGAGACCGTGACACCGGTGAAGTCGTCCATCGTCAGCTTGCCGTCACGGGCGCGGCGGACGATGTCCTCGTAGGCCTGCCAGAACTCGAAGAAGTTCAGCGTCTCGGCCTTCTTGATGCCCGCGACGACCAGCTGGCGGTCGCCGTTGGGCTTCACCAGGTCGATGGCGAGGCCGAAGTTGACGTGCGCGGGCTTGACGAGGGTGGGCTTCCCGTCCTTCTCCGCGTAGTGCCAGTTCATCGACGGCATGGCCTTGATGGCCTGCACCATCGCGTACCCGATGAGGTGGGTGAAGGAGATCTTCCCGCCCCGGGCGCGCTTCAGGTGGTTGTTGATGACGATGCGGTTGTCGAAGAGCAGCTTCACCGGGACCGCGCGCACGGACGTGGCCGTGGGCAGCTCCAGGGAGGCGTTCATGTTCTTCGCGACGGCACCGGCGGGACCGCGCAGGGTCACGTACTCGGGGCCCTCGGGCGCCTCGGCGGCCGGAGCGGCCTTCGGCTTCGCGGCGGCCGGGGCGGCCTTCGCGGGAGCCGGCGCGGCGGCGGCGGGCTTCGGAGCCGCGGGAGCGGCGGCCGGAGCGGGCGCGGCCGGGGCCTGGGGAGGAGCCTGGCGCGCCGCGGGCGGCACGGGAGCGGCCGGCGCGGCCGTGGTGGTCCCTGCGGCCCCCGCGGCCGCAGTACCCGCCGGAGCCGCGGCGGCGGGCGCCCCGGGCTTGTAGTCGGCGAAGAAGTCCCACCAGGCCCGGTCTACCGAATTCGGGTCCTGAAGGTACTGCTGATAGATCTCGTCGACGAGCCACTCGTTGGCACCGAAGGCGGCCGCGGGGTTCTTCCCGGCGGCTTGGTCATCGGTCGAGATACTCGAGTTACTGGGGGACTGTGGCGACACGGCGCTAACCGCCCTCTTCCGCTTCACAAGGTGATGGACAGCGGGAATAAAGGCTACGCCTCCCTGGCCGAGAAGGTCAGGCCGGGCCCGTCCAACGTTGGCTAAGTCACATCTGAACCAGTGTTTCGGCTGTGGAAATGGCGGGAAACAAGCGGGGTTCCGCCTTGTGACGGGTACGTCGATCGAGGGCCGCGGCACGGTTCACGCGGTCCTGTGCCTGATCACACGTGTACGCCGGCGGCGACAGCGATGGATCTTGCGGCTCCGGTTCGAACTTTACGTCAACTTGGCAGAGAAGGGAGGCCCGGAAGGATGACCTGGATCCGGCAACCCCGCTGGGATTCGGCCACACCGATGCGTCCGCCGTGCAGATCCACCGCCCAGCGGGCGATCGCGAGGCCCAGTCCCGTACCGCCGTCGCTGCCCGGACCGTGCGGCGCGGGCACCCCGCCCCGGTTGAACCGCTCGAAGACGCGGTGCCACTCCGACTTCGGGATGCCGGGCCCCTCGTCCAGGACCTCCAGGGCCAGCGACTCGGGATGGTCGCCCCGGCGGGCCCGTACCGTCACCCGGCCGTGCGGGGGGCTGTGCTTGACCGCGTTGTCGATCAGGTTCGCCATGACCTGGTGGATCCGCTCCGGGTCCGCGTGCGCGGTCAGCTCCGGCGGGGACACGTCGAGGTGCAGATGGACGTCCGTGCGGGTGTGGCCGCCGCCGGAGCCCGAGGCGAGGTCCGCGCGCGCCGAGGCGACCATGTTGGCCTCCTTCAGTACCCCGGACAGGTACGGCCACACCTCGAAGCGCCGCCTGCGCAGCGGTACGACGCCGTTGTCCAGCCGGGACAGGTCGAGAAGGGTCTCCACCAGCCGCCCGAGGCGCTCCGTCTGCTTCAGCGCGGTGCGCATCGTCTCGGGATCGGCCTCGGAGACACCGTCCACGACGTTCTCCAGGACGGCCCGCAGTCCCGCGATGGGGGTGCGCAGCTCGTGCGAGACGTTCGCCACGAGCTCCTTGCGCTGACGGTCCTGGGCCTCCAGCTCGTCGGCCATGAGGTTGATCGTCTGGGCCAGGTCGCCCAGCTCGTCCCGCCGGTCGTCCCGCACCCGGCGGGTGTAGTCGCCGTGCCAGATCGAGCGGGCCACCGCGTTCATCTCGTCCAGCGGAGCGGTGAGCGAGTGCGCCACGAACTGCGTGATCAGCAGGGTGGCGATCATCGAGAAGACCGTGATGAAGCGGAGCTCCGTCTTGGTGTGCACCGCGATCATCGACAGACCGGTGGTGATGAGCACGGAGATGACGACCAGCGCGCCCAGCTTCGTCTTGATCGAGAAGGGCCGCACCTCGCCCCAGCCCGAACTCCTGCGCTCCACGGACGCGCGCTCGCCGAGCCCGCGTCCCCGCTCTCCGAGTCCGCTCATCACATCAGCCCCTCACGCGGGTCCCGGTCGAACGGGTCCCGACGTCTCCTGCCCAGGCCCGGCTCAGGGAGTCGGGGTCTCCAGTGCGTAGCCGACGCCGTGAACCGTACGGATCCGCTCGGCGCCGATCTTGCGGCGCAGCGCCTTGATGTGGCTGTCGACCGTCCGGGTGCCGGAGGCGTCCGCCCAGTCCCACACCTCGGCGAGCAGCTGCTCGCGCGAGAGTACGGCACGCGGGGTGTTCGCGAGGCAGACGAGCAGGTCGAACTCGGTCGGAGTGAGGTGCACGTCCTCGCTGCGGACCCGCACCCGGCGCTGCGCGTGGTCGATCTCCAGCTCGCCGAGCCGCAGGATGCCGCTGCGCGGGGTGGAGGCCGCGACCACCGCGCGCTCGACCCTGCGGAGCAGGACGTGCACCCGGGCGGCCAGCTCGCGCATCGAGAACGGCTTGGTCATGTAGTCGTCGGCGCCGACCCCGAGCCCGACCAGCATGTCGGTCTCGTCGTCGCGCGCGGTGAGCATCAGCACCGGCACCGGGCGGGCGGCCTGCACGCGACGGCAGACCTCCAGACCGTCGAAGCCGGGCAGCATGATGTCGAGGATCAGCAGGTCGGGCTGCCATGCCTCTGCGGTGTCGACGGCGGCCGGGCCGTCGCCCGCGGTTTGCACGAGGAACCCCTCGGCTCGCAGACGGGCCGCGATGGCGTCGACGATCGTGGGGTCGTCCTCGACGACCAGAACCCGGCGCTGAGCGCCCGGGGTCGCCGCAGTGCTGTTCTGGGAGGTCTGTGTCTGCTCCATCGCCCGCCCCTGAAGTGTGCTTTCCGGAATCCGTGGGGTGATCCCATGACTGCGCTTGACGCCTCAATGATCCGCGCCAGGCAAGCAGGGTACGGGCAGTCGGTGCGCCGCGGCTATCCAGGTCTTACCGCGAGGTGCACCACGTCGGGAACGCCCCGGGCAACGGGGATCACTTCGGTACGTACCTTCACGAATCCGGCATTGCGCAAGGTTCCTTCAAATTCCGGAGAGGGCTGCGCCGACCACACGGCGAGGACGCCGCCCGGCCTCAACGCCCTTGCGCAGCTTGCCAGTCCGGACTTCCCGTACAGCCCCGCGTTGCCTTCGGTGACCGTCCAGCCGGGTCCGTTGTCGATGTCGAGGCACAGGGCGTCGAACGTGTCGGAGATCTCATTGACGTATTCGACGAGGTCCCTCTCGACGATCTCGGTGCGCGGGTCGGCGAGTGCCCGGGCCGAGAGCGCGGCGAGAGGGCCGTTCCGGTGCCAGTCGATGATCGCCCGTTCGCGCTCGACGACCGTGATGCGTCCCCAGCGGTGGTCGGCGGCGGCGTGCGCCAGCGAGAACCCGACGCCGAGTCCGCCGATCAGCACGTCCGGCTCCGGGCGCCCGTCGAGGGCGTCGTGGGCCGCGTCCATGAGCAGCCGCTCGGAACGCCCGTCGGAGGTGTCCATCAGGAAGCACCCGTTGGCGATGATCTGCAGCAACGCGCCGTGGCGCCGCAGCACGACCTCGCCGTACGGGCCCTGGCGGCGGTCGATGACCTCGGGGGTGTCGTACGAGGCAGTCATGGCCGTCATCCTGGCACTTCCACCCGTACGGATCGCGGGAATTGCCGGCGGAGGGGCCCGTGGCCGGGGTCTTCGGCGGCGCGGGGCGCGGTCAGGCGGGGGCCTGTGGTCCCCGGGGTGACGGCGGGCCCTGGGGGTGACGGCGGAACGCGCGAGGTTGACGCGATGGTCGGCCGGGGTCCCGGACGCGCCCCGGAGTCTCCACTCCTCTCCCCTTCTTCCCCTCCTTCTCCTTATTCTCTTCCGTTCCTCCTTTCTTATGGGTCCCATGAGGAGCGGCCGGCTTTCCCGAGGGGGCGCGGGACCGGACGCGACCCGGTCGAGCCGTCCGGGCGTCGAGGTACCCGGGGGCATGCCCGCATGACGCGAGCGCACCCGGTGTGTTCGCGCGGGTGATCCCGCCGGGACCGGCCGTGCGGCTGGTCCCGGACCCGCCGGAGGGCGCGGGCGGAGTCCGCCCTTCGCCCCGAGGTTTAGTGGGTGTGCGAGCCGTTGTGGGTCTCGGACGCGGACTGCCACGCCTGCAGGCCTGCCATGGAGGCCTCCTTGGCGCGCCGCCACTGCTGGACCGCCTGCTGGGACGGCGGCACGTCCATGGTCCGGACCATGCGCCGGCCCGCGGCGAACACGGCGGCGGCCGCGATGGCCATGCCGGTGCACGCCACCAGGGTTCCGGCCACGGTGAGCGCGGCGCCGGTCGTGACGAGCCGGGTGTCGATGTCGAGCTTGTGCTGGGCGAGGTGGTGGTTCATGACTCCACCATCCGGCCGCTGGTGGCCACCTGCATCCCGAGCGCCCTGCGTCCCGGGCCACCGGTGTCCCCGGTGACGGCTCGCGGGGCCGGACGGCACGCCCGCGCGGATGCCGCGGATGATCGCTCACAGCGAACGGCCGTCGGGGAACATTGCGGGACTCCCGAGCATTGAGTCGGCATAGCTCAACTTGAATGCCGAAGGGGAGATCATGGCTTCGACGTCCGCATCACTCACCTTGCCCGTGCTGCCGCTCGACGACGAGGTAGTGCTGCCCGGAATGGTGGTTCCGCTGGACCTGAACGACACCGATGTGCGCGCCGCGGTGGAGGCAGCCCAGGCCGCCGCCCGTTCAACGCCCGGAAAGCCCCAGGTACTCCTGGTGCCACGCATCGACGGGACCTACGCGAGCACCGGCGTGCTCGGCACCGTCGAGCAGGTCGGCCGGCTGGCCGACGGCGACCCGGGTGCGCTGATCAGGGGACGTGGACGCGTGAAGGTGGGCGCGGGGACCACGGGTCCCGGTGCCGCACTGTGGGTCGAGGGCACCCGGGTCGAGGAGACCGTGCCCGACCCGCTGCCCGGCCGGGTCGCCGACCTGGTGAAGGAGTACAAGGCCCTGGCCACCAGCTGGCTGCGCAAGCGCGCCGCCTGGCAGGTCGTGGACCGGGTGCAGCAGATCGACGACGTCTCCGCCCTCGCCGACAATTCCGGTTACTCACCCTTCCTCTCCGTGGCGCAGAAGGTCGAACTGCTGGAGACCGCCGACCCGGTGGCCCGGCTCAAGCTCGCCACCGAGCAGCTCCGCGAGCACCTCGCCGAGCAGGACGTCGCCGAGTCCATCGCCAAGGACGTCCAGGAGGGCGTCGACAAGCAGCAGCGCGAGTTCCTGCTGCGGCGCCAGCTGGAAGCCGTGCGCAAGGAACTGCGCGACCTCAAGGGAGAGGGCGGCGAGGACGAGTCCGACGACTACCGCGCCCGCGTCGAGGCCGCCGACCTCCCCGAGAACGTCCGCGAGGCCGCCCTCAAGGAGGTCGAGAAGCTGGAGCGGTCCAGTGACCAGTCGCCCGAGGGCGGCTGGATCCGGACCTGGCTCGACACCGTCCTGGAACTGCCGTGGAACGAACGGACCGAGGACGCGTACGACATCAGGGGCGCCCGGGCCGTGCTCGACGCCGAGCACGCCGGTCTGGAGGACGTGAAGGAGCGCATCACCGAGTACCTGGCCGTGCGCAAGCGGCGCTCCGACCGGGGCCTCGGGGTCGTCGGCGGCCGCCGCGGCGGTGCCGTGCTCGCGCTCGTCGGCCCGCCCGGCGTCGGAAAGACCTCGCTGGGCGAGTCCGTCGCGCACGCCATGGGCCGCAAGTTCGTCCGCGTCGCCCTCGGCGGCGTCCGGGACGAGGCCGAGATCCGCGGACACCGCCGTACGTACGTCGGCGCGCTGCCCGGCCGGATCGTGCGCGCGATCAAGGAGGCCGGGTCGATGAACCCGGTGGTCCTGCTCGACGAGATCGACAAGGTCGGCTCCGACTTCCGGGGCGACCCGGCGGCGGCGCTGCTCGAAGTCCTCGACCCGGCGCAGAACCACACCTTCCGCGACCACTACCTGGAGGTCGAACTCGACCTCTCCGACGTGGTGTTCCTGGCCACGGCCAACGTCCTCGAAGCCATCCCCGAGGCCCTGCTCGACCGGATGGAGCTGGTCCGCCTCGACGGCTACACCGAGGACGAGAAGGTCGTCATCGCCCGGGACCACCTGCTGCCGCGCCAGCTGGAGCGGGCCGGTCTGGAGAAGGACGAGGTCGTCCTCGACGAGAGCGCGCTGCGCAAGCTCGCCGGGGAGTACACCCGGGAAGCGGGCGTGCGGAACCTGGAGCGGGGCATCGCCCGGCTGCTGCGCAAGGTCGCGGCCCAGCACGAACTGGGCGACCGGGAGCTGCCGTTCACGGTGACCGACGCCGACCTGCGCGGTCTCATCGGGCGCCCGCACCACGTGCCCGAGTCGGCGCAGGACCCGGCCGAGCGCCGCACGGCGGTGCCCGGTGTCGCCACCGGGCTCGCGGTCACCGGCGCGGGCGGGGACGTCCTCTACGTGGAGGCGTCGCTGGCCGACCCGGAGACGGGCGCGGCCGGTCTGACCCTCACCGGCCAGCTCGGCGACGTGATGAAGGAGTCGGCGCAGATCGCGCTCTCCTTCCTGCGCTCGCACGGCGCGGAGCTCGAACTCCCCGTCGGCGACCTGAAGGACCGGGGCGCGCACATCCACTTCCCGGCGGGCTCGGTCCCCAAGGACGGACCGAGCGCGGGCGTCACGATGACGACCGCCCTGGCGTCGCTGCTGTCCGGCCGGCTGGTCCGCACGGACGTGGCCATGACCGGTGAGGTCTCGCTGACCGGCCGCGTCCTGCCGATCGGCGGGGTGAAGCAGAAGCTGCTCGCCGCGCACCGGGCGGGTGTCACGACCGTGATCATCCCCAAGCGCAACGAGGCGGATCTGGACGACCTCCCGGCCGAGGTCCTGGAGAAGCTCGACGTCCACACCGTCACGGACGTCCGCCAGGTCCTGGAGCTGGCGCTGGCGCCGGCGACGAACGGCGCGGTGCCGGAGGTCCCGGTGGCGGCGTAGGGGGCACCTCCCAGGCGTTGAGCACTGGGGGAGGACGCCACCGGAGGGGAAGGCCCGGGTCCCGTGAGGGAGGCCCGGGCCTTCGCCGTGCCGTGCGCGGAGCGCCTCCGCCGTTCCGGCCGGGGCCGTTCGGCCCTCAGCCGTTGGCCAGCGCCTTCACCCGGTCGAGCGCTCCGTTGAACTTGTCGTGGTCCCCGACCGTCGGTCCCGACGACGTGTACTGCCACATCGTGTAGTAGCCCCAGCCCGCCGGCAGCGTCCCCGGGTCGGAGGCGTAGCGCGCGATCCACAGGGGGTTGGACGAGGCGAAGCCGCCGTAGTTGCCGGTGCACTGCGTCCACCAGCTCGCGGCCGTGTAGATCACCGCGTCACGGCCGGTCCTGGCCCTGTACTGGTTGAGGAAGCTGCCGATCCAGCTGACCATCGCGCTCTGCGTCTTGCCGTAGCAGGCGGCCCCGTACGGGTTCCACTCGATGTCGAGCGTGCCGGGCAGCGTTCTGCCGTCGCCGGACCAGCCGCCGCCGTGGTCGACGAAGTAGTTGGCCTGGGTGGCGCCGGTCGTGGTGTCCGGGGTGGCGAAGTGGTACGACCCGCGGATCATGCCGATGTTGTAGGCGCCGTTGTACTGCTGGGCGAAGTACGGGTTCGTGTAGTACGTCCCCTCGCTCGCCTTGGTGTAGGCCCATCTGACCCCGCTGTTCCACAGCGTCGACCAGGCGACGTTGCCCTGGTAGCCGGCGACGTCCACGCCTTCGGTCTGGGTGGCGTCACCGGTGGACGGCGTCCCGCCCTGGCCGTCGTGGGCGGCGACCCCCATGCCCATCCGGGCGGAGCCCCGGGCGGGGGTGTCGGCCGCGGAGGAGGGGAGGGCGGGGAGGAGGGAGAAGGCGGCGAGCAGGGCTCCCACCGCGAGTGCCCGCAGACAGCGGGCCGTTCCGGATCTGTGCACGGACATGTGCGTGCCTCCGAGGGGCGATGGAGCTCCGGGGCTCGGGGGAACCCGGTGGAGCTCGGTGGGGGGAGAGCGCGGGCACGCGTGCCGATAGGGGGAGCGGACCGTTCTCGGCCCGGAGTGGCGTGCGCATGCCAGCAGATAAGTGTCCGATAAAGAAGCTACGCACGTAGACGACGGCGTGGAAGAGGGGTCGGAGGCTGCCGTTGGTCTACGCCTGCGAAATACTGGCGGAGCTGCGGCAACGGCGAGTTCTGGCAGAAACTTTCAGGATCGGGAAACCGGGTCAGGGGTGCTGACGTGCACGAGGGCGGAAACGACGGCGGACGTCCGGTCGAATCCGGTGTGTCGGGAAATGGTGTGGACCGGCCCGCGGCACCTGGTGGTGCGGAGCGCGAGTTCCTCTCCCTGGAGCGCGAGTTGACGGTCTTCCTGCGCCGCGCCCGCGCCAACCAGGGGGAGATGGCCCGCGAGGTCCATCCGGACCTGGAGTCCGCCGCGTACGGACTCCTCGTCCGTCTCGAGGAGTGCGGCCGCCAGCGCGCCACGGAACTCGCCGCCTACATCGGCGTCGGCAAGGCCACGATGTCCCGGCAGCTGCGCGCCCTGGAGGAGCTGGGCCTGGTCGCCCGCGAACCCGACCCCGCCGACGGCCGCGCCTGGCTCGTCCATCTCACCGACGAGGGCCGCGGCCGTGTCTCCAGCGTCCGCGAGGCCCGCCGCGCCCGCTACGTCCGCCAACTCGCCCACTGGGACCAGAACGAGGTCGCGGAACTCGCCCGGCTGCTGAACCAGCTGAACCGCGGCATGGAGAAGTAGCCCCGGCCCGGCCGCCGGCCGCGCCCCCTCACAGCTCCACGAACACCACCGAGGCGTCGTCGTGCGGCTTGCCCCGCCGGACCCCCGGCCGCTCCGCCGCCTCCGTGCGCTCCAGACGCCGTACGCGCTCGACGAGCGAGGCGGACCCCTCCTCGCGCACGAGGGCGAACAGCTCGCTCCAGTCGCCCGCGTGGAATCTCTCCACCCAGCGGCCGGCGCCGTCCGTGAGGGCCGTCAGGGCGCGGACCGAGGACCGGGGGAGCGTGCCCGTCACCGCGCGCGAGGCCACCGAGGGGTCCGCGGCCGCCGTGAAGAAGCCGCCCTCCATGTTGCGGACGGTGGCGTCGGCGACGGCGTCCGAGACGAGGGCGGTGCGGGGAAGCAGGGAGAGGCGGTCGTCCAGCAGGGCGGTGACCTCGCCGCCGGGCGACTCCACCAGCAGGGCCGAGTCCGAGAGGACCAGGTACTCGACCTCCGAGGGGGACCACCGCGCGAGGACCACGGTTGCCTGAGGCGTGCGCGGGTGAGAAAGGTCACAGGTGTCGGCATGTGCGTCGGCGACGCGGCGAATCGCCCTCGACAGGACCTCCGTCAGGGGTAAATCCCCTTGCGAAACGGACAGTTCGGTCAGCGCTCCGCCCAGCCGCGCGGAGAACCAGGGGACCGGATGCAGACAGCCGTACCCGTCCCGGGGCGGGGTCACCCCGTCGAGCACGACCAGCGAACCGCCCTGTCCTGAAGCTGAAAGCCCGACCGATGCGAAGTCCTCATTGGGGCGGCCCGGGTCTCCGGGCTCCGACACGAGTTCGCTGCGCATTCCGCCAGTCTGCACGAGCCCTTCACGAGGGCGCGGAAGGCCGCCGCGGAACGTCCGACGTGCGCTCCGGCGGTCAGGACGCCGGGTTTGGCACGGAATGATCGACTCCGGCAAAACGTGGCGGCGAATACTGCCAAAGCCCGTCCCGGACGTCCAACCGGCCCGCTGTGCGGGCCCCCCGCGGGCGCCCCGAAGACTTGCTCGCCAACTCCCCTCCGATGTTCACTCCTTCGGGTGGCGGGTCAGATGATGCGGGACCACTGCCCACCGGCACTGGGAGGGTCGGGAGCCGTACCGGGCGTACGCCTCGATTGACGGGACGTCACCCGGGCCCCAAATGGGTACACGAGTCAGGAATGCGAGCACCGGTGCAGAAGACGCGGCCGAGGCGCACAGGCAAGAAGACGGCCTCCAACTCCACAGAGGGTGGCGCCGTCGGCGACGCCACCGGCTCCACGGGCCGGGGCAGGACCGCCCACGTACGCAACCGGCTGATCGTGGCCGTGGCGGTCGTCGCGGCCGCCATCGCCGGAGCCGGCGCGCCCATGGTGCTGTCCGCCTCACAGCAACTGAACGACTCCCAGAATCTGGTGACGCTCGCCCAGCGCACCCAGCAGGCGCTGACCCTGGCGCACGCGCTGGCCGACGAGCGCGACGAGGTCACCTCCTACGTCGCCGCGGGCAGGCCCAAGGCCAAGGCGCCCTCCGAGCAGCGCAGCGCCCTGGTCGACCGGCAGGTCGACGAGCTGCGCGCGGACGCGGACGCCCCCGCCGCGCTGCTGGAGGACCTCGACGGCATCGCGGCGCTCAGGCGGGCGGCGCTCACCGGGAAGAGCTCCGCCCTGGAAGCGCACCAGGCGTACTCCGGGACCATCGCCGAGCTCCACGCGCTCGCCGAGGACCTGGCCGACCGGATGCCGCCGCGCGCGGGCTCCGGCGCGCACGCCCTCGCCGAGCTGGACACCGCCGTCCAGCAGTCCGCCGCGGCCCGCGGGCTGCTCCTGGCGGCCCTCGGCGTCCCGCACACCACCCAGAGCGTCTACAACCCGGTCACGGGCCTGACGTCCACCACGAACGTCTCGTCGCCGGCCGACGCCAAGCAGCGCGACGCGCTGAGCGCCGCCGCCCAGCAGGCGCGCCTGCGCTCCGACGCGGCGATCGCGGACTTCCGCGAGACCGCGCCCAAGCAGGCCGCGACGTCGTACGACTCCACGGTCACCGGCCCCGACGTCGCCTCCGCGGACAAGTACCTGGCGAACCTCACCGGGCAGCCCAAGCTCTCCGACTCCGCGCTCGGCACCGACGCCAAGAAGCTCGGCGCCGCGCTGTCCGCCCGGATCGACCTGATGCGCGGCGCCGAGGCCTCCCTCAACGACCACCGCACCAAGGACCTCGAGAAGCTGCGGGACGACGACGTCACCGCGCTGGAGCTCCGCGTCACCCTCCTCGGCGTCCTGATGCTCGTCGCGGCCGGCATGACGACGGGCATGGCCCGCAGCCTCACCCGGCCGCTCGCCGTCCTGCGCCTCGGCTCGGCCCGGCTCGCCGCCGACCCGGCCGCCGGGGAACCGATCAGGTTCACCGGCCGCAACGACGAGTTCGCCCAGGTCGTCCGCTCCGTCAACGCCCTGCACGCCCACGCGACCGGCCTGCACGAGCGGATCACCACCCTCGAGGCCGACCGCAAGCACCTCGTGGGCCAGCGCCAGCAGATGGCCGACGAGCGCGACCGGCTGCGCGGCGAGCTCGCCGAGGCGGCGGCGCACCTGGAGCAGGTGCGCGGCACCATCCACAGCACCTTCGTCAACCTCGCGCTGCGCACCCTCGGCCTCGTCGAGCGGCAGCTCGGCGTCATCGAGGGCCTGGAGGAGCGCGAGCAGGACCCCGACCGCCTCTCCACCCTCTTCAAGCTCGACCACTTCGCCACCGTCATGCGGCGGCACAGCGAGAACCTCCTCGTCCTCGCGGGCGCCGAACACGTCCAGCACCACGCGCACCCGGTCCCGCTCGTCGACGTCGCCCGGGCCTCGGTCAGCGAGATCGAACGGTACGAACGGGTACGGATCGCCGCGCTGCCCCCGCACGCGCACATCGCCGGGTTCGCCGCCGACGACATCAGCCACCTGCTGGCCGAACTCCTGGAGAACGCCACCTCCTTCTCGCCGCCCGACGTGCCCGTCGAGGTCTCCGGCTGGCTGCTGGAGAGCGGCGACGTGATGCTCTCCGTGCAGGACGAGGGCATCGGCATGACCGACGAACGGATGAGGCACCTCAACGCCCGCCTCACCGAGTTCGACCCCGAGGACACGTACGACCAGGAGAGCGGCGAGGGACTCGGGCTCGGCCTGTACGTCGTGGCCCGGCTCGCCCACCGGCACGGCGTACGGGTGAAGCTGCGCGAGCAGAAGCAGGGCGGGGTGGCCGCCGTGGTCGTCCTCCCGAAGGCGCTGCTCGCCGCCGCACCGACGTCGACCGTCCCCACCTCCGTCCGGATCGTCGGCGGAGCCCCCGCCGTGACCCTGCCGGGCGCCGACGCCGAGGCCAACTCCAACGTGCTGCGCGGCCGTTCGGTCCTGCGCGCCTCGCTGTCGGCCCCGGCCGGCGGCGAGGACCCGCTGATCGCGGCGGCCGAGGCGGCCGTACAGGAGTCCGGTTCCGAACCGGAGACGGACCCCGGGCAGGCGCAGGCCCCCGAGTCCGGGCAGGCGCCGGCCTCCGAGTCCGGGCAGGCCGCGCCGGCCCCGGTCATCCCGGCCCCCCGGGAGCCCGAGCCGGCCGCGGAGCCGGAGCCCACGTCCGAGACGACGATGGAACTGCTGCTCCCGGAGCTCGCCCCGGAAGTCCCCGCACCGGACGCCCCCGCGTCGGAGACCACCGGCCCGGACGCGGCTGCCGGCGAGCCCTCCGGTGCGACCGGTGCGCCCGCCCCCGAGACGGCCGGAGCCCCCGTGGATCCGGCCCCCGCCGCCGAGGCCTCCTCCCGTCCGGACGGACCGGCCGGTGAGCCCGCCCCCGCGGCGGACCCGTCCGCGGCCCCGGCCGCCGAGGCGCCCGCGAAGGCCCCGGCCGCCGCCGACCCCTACGCCATCGGACCCGACCACCACGAGCGGGTCCCCGACGAGCAGCCCAGGCTCACCGACAAGGGCCTGCCCAAACGCACGCCGAAGATCTCCGCCCCCGCCGCCGCACCGCGGCCCCGCGTGGGCGGCGTGGACGCCGACGCCCTGCGCCGCAGGCTCGGCGGGTTCCACCGGGGAGCGATCGAAGGCCGCCGCGACGTGGAGGCCGAGATCGCCGAACGGACGGGCGAGACCCCCACGCCCGATGGACAGGCCCCGGCGGCCCCCACACCAGCACACACGCCCGCAGGACCCGCGCCCACCGCGCACCGGACCGACGCGCAGGACGTAGAAGCATCGGGGGGCACAGTCGAGGAGGCAAGCAGTTGACCGCGACCAGTACCTTCGGCCTGAGCAGCGAAGCACGTAACCTGCACTGGCTGCTGACCAATCTCGTCGAGGAGGTGCCCGGCCTCCAGTCGGTCGCGGTCGTCTCCTCCGACGGCCTGCTCCTGCTCTCCTCCGACCCCGGCCACAACGCCGAGGCGAGGACGGCCGACACCACCAGGCCGAAGGGCCCCAAGGGCTCCGCGGCCGACCTCGCCACCATCGTCTCCGGCATCGGCAGCCTCACCCTCGGCGCCGCCAAGCTGATGGACAACGGCGGCGTCAAGCAGACCATGGTCGCGATGGACGAGGGCAGCCTCTTCGTCATGGCGATCAGCGACGGTTCGCTCCTCGGGGTGCACGGCTCCGCGGACTGCGACATGAGCGTGGTGGCGTACCACATGGCGCTCTTCGTGGGCCGGGCCGGACACGTCCTGACCCCCGAGCTGCGCATCGAGCTCCGGAAATCCCTAGAGGCCGACGCGTCCGGGAGCGCCTGATGACCGTGTCGAACGGCGTCAAGAAGCTCCCGGTCCGCGGCGGCGACCGCAAGCCCGCCCGGGTCCGCCCCTACTCGCTCACCGGCGGACGGACGCGCTTCGGCCACGTCCTGCTGGTGGAGACGTTCGTGGCCGCGCTGGACGCCCCCGAGGCGCGCAAGGAGCTGACCGGGGGCTCGCTCACCGCCCGGGTCATGCCCGAGATGCGGGCCATCGTCGAGCTCTGCCGCCGGATGCGTACGGTGGCGGAGATCGCCGCCCTCCTCAGGATGCCGCTCGGAGTGGTCCGAGTGCTCCTGAGCGACCTGGCGGACCAGGGAAAGATCCGTGTGTACGGAACAGGACACGGCCCGGGGCAGCCGGACCGTGCCCTGCTGGAAAGGGTACTGAGTGGACTCCGTCGTCTCTGACGCCGAAGCCGGCGTCGTCTCCGACGCCGAACCTGGCGTCACCCCCCTCCTCGACGAAGAGGAGAACCTGCAGGCCTGGCAGACGGACCGCACGCGCGCGCCGATCGCCACGAAGATAGTGGTGGCCGGCGGCTTCGGCGTCGGCAAGACCACCCTCGTCACGTCCGTCTCGGAGATCACGCCCCTCCAGACGGAGGCGCTGATGACCCAGGCCAGCGAGGAGACCGACGACCTCACGGGTACGCCGGACAAGCTGACCACCACCGTGGCCATGGACTTCGGGCGCATCACGCTCGACGACGACCTGGTGCTCTACCTCTTCGGCACGCCCGGCCAGCAGCGGTTCTGGTTCATGTGGGACGACCTGGTGCGCGGCGCGATCGGCGCGGTGGTCCTCGCCGACACCCGCCGCCTCTCGGACTGCTTCCCGGCGCTCGACTACTTCGAGAGCTGCGGACTGCCGTACGTCGTCGCCGTCAACCACTTCGACGGCAGCGACGTGTACGAGCCGGACGACGTGCGCGAGGCCCTCACCGTTCCCTCGCACATACCTGTCATGATCATGGACGCGCGCCGCCGGATCTCGGTCGTCGAGACCCTGCTCGCGCTCGTCGGCCACGCACTCGAAGTCAGCCCCGAGTAAACGGGGCCCCCGAGGACTGGGAGAAGCAACCCGCATGCGGAAGATACTCGTCGTCGGAGCCGGCCAGTCCGGACTCCAGCTCGCCCTCGGACTCCAGTCGCACGGGTACGAGGTCACCCTGATGTCGAACCGGACGGCGGACGAGATCCGTTCCGGCCGGGTCATGTCGACGCAGTGCATGTTCGACACGGCGCTCCAGCACGAGCGCGACCTCCAGCTGAACTTCTGGGAGTCCCAGGCCCCGAAGATCGAAGGACTCGGTGTCTCGGTGGCCGCCCCCGGCTCCTTCGACCCGGGCCCCTCGCAGCGCGCCATCGACTGGGTCGGCAAGCTCGACGGATACGCGCAGTCGGTCGACCAGCGGGTCAAGATGGCCGGCTGGATGGAGACGTTCGCACAGCGCGGCGGCCAGCTGGTCATCCACGGCGCCGCGGTCTCCGACCTCGACTACTTCTCCCGCGCGTACGACCTGGTGCTCGTCTCGGCGGGCAAGGGCGAACTCGTCTCGATGTTCGGCCGTGACGCCGACCGCTCCCCGTACACCGAGCCGCAGCGCGCCCTCGCGGTGTCCTACGTGCACGGCCTGGGCCCGCGGCCGGAGCACCCGGACTACGACGCGGTCCGCTGCAACCTGGTCCCCGGCGTCGGCGAGCTGTTCATCATGCCGACCCTCACCACCTCGGGCCGCGCCGACATCCTCTTCTGGGAGGGCATACCCGGCGGCCCGCTCGACGTGTTCAACGGCGTGAAGGACCCCGCCGAGCACCTCTCCCTGACCCTGGAACTCATGGAGCGGTTCACGCCCTGGGAGTACGCGCGCGCCACGAACGTCGAACTCACCGACGCGGGCGGCACGTTGTCCGGGCGGTACGCCCCCACCGTCCGCAACCCGATCGGCCGCCTCCCCGGCGGCGGACTGGTCCTCGGCGTCGCCGACGTCGTCGTGGCCAACGACCCGATCACCGGCCAGGGCTCCAACTCGGCCTCCAAGTGCGCCGCCGCCTACCTCGCCTCGATCGTCGAACAGGGCGACAAGCCCTTCGACGAGGAGTGGATGCAGGCGACCTTCGACCGCTACTGGGACACCGCGCAGCACGTCACCAAGTGGACGAACGCCATGCTGGGCGTCCCCCCGGAGCACGTCCTCAACCTCATCGGAGCCGCGGGCCAGCTCCCTCCCGTGGCCGACCGCTTCGCCAACGGTTTCGACAACCCGGCGGACTTCGAGAACTTCTTCTTCGACCCCGAGAAGACGAACGCCTACCTGGCCTCGGTGACCGGGGCGGCGGAGGCGTAGCCCTCGTCGGATCCCTCCGCGGCGTCCTCGGGGAGCTCCAGCGGCGTGTAGTGCCGCAGGGGCTCCCCGCCCGGGTCCGGGCGCACGGCGCCCAGCAGCGGGTTCGCCGCGATGGGGGACACCTTGATCCTCGTCCCGGGCCGCGGCGCCTGCACCACCATCCCGTTGCCGAGGTAGAGGGCGACGTGCGTGGCCTCGGGGAAGTAGACCACCAGATCGCCGGGACGCAGTTCGTCCAGCGGGACTCTCGGAAGCTCGGCCCACTGCTCCTGGCTGGTGCGCGGGATGGACCGGCCGGCCCGCTTCCAGGCCCGTGACGTCAGCCCCGAGCAGTCGTAGGCCTTCGGTCCCTCCGCGCCCCACTCGTAGGGCTTCCCGATCTGCTCGACGGCGTAGCGCAGCGCCTCCTCGCCCTCCCGCGTGGGCGGACGCACACTGTTGAGGGCACCGGACGCCATGACCTTCTCCTGCGCCGCGGCCGTTCCCGACCGCTCGGCCCGGTCCAGTTCGGCGATCTGGTCCGCGGTCAGCGAGGCGAGCAGCCGCTGGACGTCGTCCAGGCGCTCGCGCACCTCGTCCCGCTCCTTCTTCTGCCGTTCGGCCAGCGCGAGTTGCCCGTCCAGCGCCTTGCGGGCCGCACGCGCGAGCGCGTCGGTCCGCTTCTCGCCGCCCGCCACCCGCCGCACGGTCGCGGCCCGCTCCAGCGACAACTGTCCGATCAGGTGCCCCTGGTCGAGGGCGTGCTGCGGATCCCGGGCGAGCAGCAGCCGTACGTACGGGGAGATCTCGTCCCCGCTCTGGTACTGCTGCCGGGCCAGCCGTCCGGCGGCGCCCCGGCTGTCCTCCAGCGACAGGCGGGCCCTGGCGAGCCGGGCGTCGAGCCGGGCGACCTCCGCCCGCTGCTCCTTCAGCTTCTCGGCGGTCCCGTTGTACGTCTCGGTGGCGCGTTCGGCGTCCCGGTACAGCCGCTGAAGGTCCGTCAGCAGGGAAGCCGCGGACCGCTCGGAACCCTGCCCCGGTTCGGGAACGGCCCCCGCGGGTGCGGAGGGAAGCAGCGCCCCGACCGCGACCGCCCCCGTGCAGACCAGACGCAGCAGCCTTCCTGACACAACATCACCTCCGGTGCCGGGGCGGCCCGTCCACCGCCCGTCTCGCACCGCAGGATCGGACCGCCGCGTCCCGTACGCGCGCCGAACGGCCGCTTCGGCCCAAGAACGTCACTCGTCGGCGTTGTTCTCCGGCGTGGCGCCGCCCTTGCGCGGGGACCACGGCAGCTTGAACCGGCGCTCCGACGCGCCGCCCTCGGGGTCGTACTCGTACTTCCACCCCTGGTGGAGCCCGAGCCGCTTGCTCGTCGCGGCCTGGACGCGCCGGTAGACGACCACGGTGGACGGACCGCCGCCGACGCCGGGCACCGGGATCCGGTACGTCTTCGGCGGGTGACCCGTGATCCCGATCAGGACGGGCAGGACGCGCCCGTCCAGCGGACCGCCGACAAAGGGGGTGTCTTCGCTCTTCACCGGACCAGTGTCACAGCAGGTGGGCCGCATTCCCGACAACGGGCAGCACCCGGCGGACCAGCACCCCCGTGACGCCGTCGGGCCGCTCCATCGCGAGCGCCGCCCGGACCACCGCCGCGGTCCCCGGATCGCTCCCGGCGCTCGCCACGAGCGCCGCCACGAACTGCTCGACGAGCCAGTCCCGCAGCTCGTCCAGCGGCGGTTCCTTGTCCTCGTCGAGCCAGATCAGCGAGGCGGCCTCCACGGCCGTGATCCACATCCGCACGGTCATCCGCAGCCGGGGCCCCGGATCCCTCACCACCAGATGATCGAGGATGCGCTCCGCCGCCGCCCTGCGCACCCCGTCGACTATGGCCGTGGTCCGCGAGGTCTCGATGACGCTCCCGCCCTGCAGCAGAGCGCTGAATCCGGCGTCGTGCTGGTCCACGAACGCGAGGTACCGGTCGAGTGCCCGGGAGAGCCGCTCGGTCAGCGGCCCCTCCGCGGGCTCCGCGAAACACTGCTCCAGCTCCTCCGCGGCCGACCGCAGGGCGGCCTCGTACAGCTGCTGCTTGCCGCCCGGGAAGTACCGGTACACGAGCGGCCGCGACACCCCGGCCGCCTCCGCCACGTCGTCCAGCGAGACGTCCTCGGGCGCCCGCTGGGCGAACAGGGACAGCGCGGCTTCGAGCAACTGGCTGCGCCGTTCCTCGACACTGAGCCGACGGTAAGCGGGGGCGGAAGCCTGCGAGGTCATGCCGGGCAGCGTAACCGCCCACCCGCACGGACCCTCGTACCCCGGACAACGACCGGCCAGGCCGCCCCGCCCCGGCGGCTGCCGTACGACGCGCATGCCCGGCCGCCCCCTGCGGCGCCGGCCACGTACCCCCCGCGGCCGCCGTACGACGCGAGGGGCCGTGCCGGTACATCGAATGCCCGCAGGCCGGACGGATCGGCACCCACGCTCACCTCGAAACCCCGGGGTGATCCGTCCGGATGCGGGCGGATGTACCGGCACGGCCCCGCCCCACAACGCACCGGCGCCCCGGGGCGGACCGCTCCCCGCCCCGGGACCCCGGCCGAATCCGGCACCAGGCGCCCCAGGGCGGACCGCCCCACCTCAGGCCAGCAGCCCCGACGACCTCCACAGCCGCCGCCCCGCCCCCCGCAGCACCCCGATCTCGTCCAGGAAGTCCGTCAGCTTCTTGGCCCCGGTCTGCATCACGTCCCGCCGATGCCCACTGGCCTTGACCTGGGCCATGGCCTCACGCTTGTCGAGCCCGACGTTCGTGTAGACCTCGGGATTGACGAAGGCCACCGAGAACACCCGCGCGAACTCGCCCGAGGTGACCCGCGTGAACTCCTGCGACCACCGCGGAGCGGTCAGCATCTGACGCCGCAACTCCTCCCGGGCGTACCGGACGTGCCGCGCCTCCTCCACCACGTGGATCCGCGTGACCCCCCGGACGAGGGTCTGCACCCGCTCGTCCGGGAACGTCAGCCGCTGCATCCAGTCGAGGACCTCCTCGCCGAGCAGCGTCGCCGTGAAGGATCCCGGAGTGGTCGAGATGGTCTTGAACAGCCGCCCGATGTTCAGATGCGCCCGGCTCACCGGGTAGTACGGCGTGCCCCCGCGCGCGATCAGCCGCGCGAACATCTTCGAGTGCCGGCACTCGTCCTCGATCTCGGTCAGCGCGTACCGCACGTGCGCGCTCGTGGCCGCCTTGTCGTAGATGTGCCGCACCAGCAGCTGTATCAGGATGATCTCGAACCAGATGCCCAGCGAGGCCAGCGCCGCCGCCTCGTGCTGGGACAGCGCGATCCGCTGCTCCTCGCCCATCTTCCGCCACAGCGGGGTGTCGTACAGCGACACCAGCTCGGGCGGCCAGAACCACTTGCCCTCCTCGAAGGGCGCGTCCCAGTCGAGCTCCTTGTCGGGGTCGAAGGAATGCTTGGCGGAGGAGTCGAGGAGGCGCTCGGCCACCTGCTCCCGGTCCTTGAGCAGACCGAGCGCGTCACGGAGCACATCGGCTTCGGGCACCGTCGTCATGGCTGTTCCCACCTCGTCGTACGGGATCACTTCAGGGGTTACCGGCGGTCACGACTTATGAGACTGCTTGTCAGCAAGCTCGTCAATCCCCTGTGCCGGACTTGTTGACGACACGTCTACTCCATGTGAGCCTGCGAGGTATGCCGACGCATGAGCTGTACGCCGCGGATTCGGGAGATTCCCTCTGGCAGGTACCGGCCTCGGGGGCGGCCCGCTTCAACTGGGAGTACGACGACGGTCGTGACCGGCTGCTCGCCCTCTACCAGAAGGGCAAGGACAAGCAGTGGGACGGCCAGAAGCGCATCGACTGGAGTCTGGAGGTCGACCCCGAGGACCCGCTCGGCACCCCGGACGAGGCACTGACCCTGTACGGCACCCCGTACTGGGCGAAGATGACCGACCGCGACAAGGGCGAGCTGCGCAAGCACTACGCGTCGTGGCAGTTCAGCCAGTTCCTGCACGGCGAACAGGGAGCGATGGTCTGCGCCGCGCGGATCGTGGAGTCGGTCCCCGACCTCGACGCCAAGTTCTACTCGGCCACGCAGACCATGGACGAGGCCCGGCACGCGGAGGTCTATTCCCGCTTCCTGCACGAGAAGATCGGGATGCTCTACCCGATCAACGACAACCTCCGGGCCCTCCTCGGCGACACCCTCCGCGACGCCCGATGGGACATGCCCTACCTGGGCATGCAGGTCCTGATCGAAGGCCTGGCGCTGGCCGCCTTCGGGATGATCAGGGACACCACCGACCAGCCACTGCCGAAGCAGATCCTGTCCTACGTGATGCAGGACGAGGCCCGCCACGTCGCCTTCGGCCGCCTGGCCCTGCGCGACTACTACAAGCAGCTCTCCGACGCCGAACTCCGCGAACGCGAGGAGTTCGTGATCGAGGGCTGCTACCTGATGCGGGACAGGCTGCGCGGGGTCGAGGTCCTGGAGAACTTCGGGATACCCAGGACGGAAGCCGAGGAGTTCAGCGAGAACTCCGAATTCCTGCACCTGTTCCGCCAGTTGCTCTTCAGTCGCATAGTGCCGTGCGTCAAGGACATCGGCCTGTGGGGCGAACGCCTCCAGCGGGCCTATGTGGACATGGGCGTGTTCGAGATGGGCAACTCCAACCTCGACCTCCTGATGGCACAGGACGAGGAGATGGCCGAACGACTGGACGCGGAACGCTTCGCGGCCGAGGAACGAGAACGCGTGACGGAGATCGAGACCACGATCGAAGAGGGCCGCGAAGCCCGGTGACCCCGGAACCCCCCGCCCCCCGCCCTCACCTCCCATCCCCGTACCCCGGGATTCCCCGCACCCCGGGATCCCACCGGAAACAGCCTCCCCGCCCCGCCCCGACCCCGACCCTGGCCCCGACCCCGACCCCGACCCCGACCCCGACCCGGGATGATCACCCCATGCCCCCGTCGATCACCCCGGACCGAGCCGGCCCAGGCCTTCGCGCCCGGCTTCGACGCGGTGGCCGTCGACCGGCTGAGCCGCAGGGAAGCGGTGCCCGGAAACACCGGCTGATCCGCTTCCCCCGGCACGACCACGGCTACCGGACCAGTACTTCGGACCCCGGACGTCCGGAGTCGTCCGCCGCTCCCGGGGGGAAGGAGGTCCGCAGGTTGAAGGCGTACGGGGTGGGGCCGTGTTCCCGCAGGTGCAGCAGGCGGGACTCGGCCTCCGGGACCGTGGGACGGTGGCCGGCCGGCACCCACCACAGGGCGGTCGCCGCCTCCTCCAGCCGCTCGAACCATTCACGCCTCCGAGCCAGCAGCTCGCGGTGCCGGCCCTGGTACATGAACGCCGTCAGAGCGTTCGTGTCGCGCCAGGTGGACATGTTGATTATCATCCACGCGTCGCCGAGTACACGGATGTCCGTGGCGTCGCCGGAGTCGTCCTGCAAGCGCCAGACGAATCCGTCCGCCGCGTCCGCGATGGCGTTCACGGGTTCGAGGGCTTCCACGAAATCCTTCAACTGAGGGGAATCCAAAGGGGCTTTGAGACGGGCGATGTTGACCTGGGCGAGCTCGAACGAGGCTGTCGACGAAGTCATGACCGAACGGTAGGTCGGCCGCGAGGAAGGACACAGCCCCCGTCTCACGGAGTGAGCGACACGAAGCGAACCCGGAAGGGCGCCACGAGACGGGGCAGCCCGGAGGGCAAGCGCCGCCCCGGACCACGGGGCGAAGCGGCCCCGGAGCGGGCGTCGTCACCCGGCGGGGAGTCGGCGGGAAGTGCGGCACGAGGCGTCCCCGGCGCCGGGATCACCCCTCTCGGGAGTCCAGCACCGCTTCCATCACCGCCCGCGCGATCGGCCCCGCGAACCCGCCCCCGGTGACGTCCCCCCGCTCCGCCGCCGCGTCCTCGACGACCACCGCGACGGCCACCGCCGGCTCCATGGAGTCACCGGAACGGGCCCAGGAGATGAACCAGGCGTACGGCGTACCGGAGTTGCCGATGCCGTGCTGGGCGGTGCCGGTCTTGCCGCCGACGACGGCGCCGGGGATCGCGGCCACGGTTCCGGTGCCCTTCTCCACCACGTCGGTCATCAGCTCGCGCATGCGCTGCGCCGTCGACGCGCTCATCGCCCGGTGGAGGAGCCGCGGACCGGTCGTGGCCAGCGTCACACCGTCGCGCGTGGTCGTCCGCTCCACCAGGTAGGGCGTCTTGACCGTACCGTCGCCCGCGACGGCCGCCGAGATCATCGCCATCTGCAGCGGAGTCGCCCGGGTGTCGAACTGGCCGATGGAGGAGAGCGCCAACTGCGCGTCGTCGAGCCGCAGATCGAAGTTGCTGGGCACCACCGAGAAGGGGATGCGCAGCTTGCGGTCGTTGAAACCGAAGCCCGCCGCCGTCCGCGTCATGCCGTCGAGCCCGACGTCCACGCCCAGCTTCGCGAAGACCGTGTTGCAGGACCAGGTGAAGGCGTACCGCAGGGAGGCGTCCCCGCAGCCCTCGGTCTCGTTCGTGAGCCTCGTCGTGGTGCCGGGCAGCCGGTACGGGTCCGGCGACCTGGTCGGCGCGTCCATGTCCTCCACCACGCCCGAGTCCAGCGCCGCCGCGGCGGTCAGCACCTTGAACGTCGACCCCGGCGGATACGTCTGCCGGATCGCCCGGTTGAGCATCGGCTTGTCGGCCCGGCCGTTCAGCCGCTCCCACGCCCGGGCCGCGGCCCGCCCCGTCCCGGACAGCTGCGCGGGATCGTACGACGGGGTGGAGACCAGGGCCAGGATCCGGCCGGTGGACGGTTCGATCGCGGCGACCGCGCCCCGGCGGGCGCCGAGCCCCTCGTAAGCGGCGCGCTGCGCCGCCGGGGCGAGGGTGGTGACGACCCTGCCGCCGGCACCGCGGGCCCGGGTGAGACCGCTCAGCAGGGGGTACGGGGCGAGCATCGGGTCGCTGCCGGACAGGACGCCGTCCTCGGTGCCCTCCAGCAGCGTCGTCCCGTACAGCTGCGAGGCGAAGCCGGTGACGGGCGCGTACAACGGGCCGTCCTGGTACGTCCGTTCGTACCGGAACTGCTCGCCGGTGTCCCTGGAACCGGTGACGGTCCGGCCGTCGACGACGATGTCCCCGCGCGGCTGGCCGTAACGGGCGATCGCCGTACGGCGGTTGGCGGGATTGCGGTCGTACGACGGGGCCTGGACGACCTGGACCCGGGCGGCGTTGACCAGGAGGGCCACGAGCAGGACGGCGCACAGTCCGACGGCCCGGCGGATGTACTTGGTCATGGCGCCGGTGTCCCGTCGTACTGACCGCGGGCGCAGTCGCTGATCCGGATGAGCAGGGCCACGATGATCCAGTTGGTGACGACCGAGGAGCCGCCCTGCGCGAGGAAGGGCATCGCCATGCCGGTCAGCGGGATCAGGCCGGTCACGCCTCCCGCGATGACGAAGACCTGGAGCGCCACGATCGAGGCGAGACCGACCGCGAGCAGCCGGCCGAAGGGGTCGCGCAGCGCGAGCCCCGCCCGGTAGCCGCGTTCCACGAGGAGGGCGTAGAGGAGGAAGACGGCGGACAGGCCGGCCAGTCCGAGTTCCTCGCCGGCGGTGGCCAGGATGAAGTCGGACTTGGCGGCGAAGCCGATGAGGACCGAATGGCCGAGCCCGAGCCCGGTGCCGAGCATCCCGCCGGCGGCGAACGCGAAGAGGGACTGGGCGAGCTGGTTGGGGCCCTGGCCCGCGGCGATCGAGGCGAAGGGGTCCAGCCAGTCCTGCACCCGGCTGTGCACGTGCGGTTCGAGGCGGCCGACGGCGACCGCCCCGACGCAGGCGAGCAGCAGCCCGACCGCGATCCATCCGCTGCGGCCGGTGGCGACGTAGAGCAGGATCACGAACAGGCCGAAGAAGAGCAGCGAGGTTCCGAGGTCCCGCTCCAGGACCAGGACCAGGACGCTGAGCAGCCAGATCGCCACGATCGGGCCGAGGACGCGGCCGGTGGGCAGCTGGAGCCGCCGGAACCGCCAGATCTGCCGGCCGCTGTGGGCGAGCGCGTTGCGGTTGGCGGCGAGGTAGCCGGCGAAGAAGACGGCGAGCAGGACCTTCGCGAACTCGCCCGGCTGGATGGAGAATCCGGCGATCCGGATCCAGATGCGGGCGCCGTTCACCGCCGGGAAGAAGATCGGCAGGACGAGCAGGGCGAGCGCGCCGACCACCGAGACGTAGGTGTAGCGCTGGAGGACCCGGTGGTCGCGCAGGCAGAGCACGACGACGGTGAAGAACGCGACGCCGAGCGTGGACCAGACGAGCTGGACGGGCGCCGCCCGGTCGCCCGGGGTCTGGAGGTCGAGCCGGTAGATCAGCACCAGGCCCAGGCCGTTGAGGAGGACGGCGATGGGCAGCAGCAGCGGATCGGCGTACGGGGCCCGCAGGCGCACGGCGACGTGGGCGAGCAGCGCGAGCACGCCGAGCCCGGCGCCGTAACCGGCGGCGCCGGGCGGAACGGTGCCGTGCCGGGCGAGGCCGACGGCGCAGTAGCCGTACACGCAGAGCAGGACGGCGACGACGATGAGGGCGAGCTCGACGCCGCGGCGCCTGGGCAGGCGTTCGGCGGGAGGGGCCGGGTCCGCCGCCACGGCCGTTCCGGACATTCCGGGCTGAATCATGTCCGGAACGTAGCAAGCGGACGACCCGAAATCCCGTCATGCGATGACGGCCGGGCCGGTCCGGTTCGCCATCGGTCCGCCATCGGTTCGTCACCGGTCCGGCGTCGGCCCGTCATCGGGGTGTCAGCACCAGCGGGGGGCCGGGCCGATGTTGTCGATGTAGCGCGCGGCGCCCCAGGCCCAGGTGCCGTCGGTGAGGAGGTACCAGAGCGGGTTGCCGTCGACGGTCTCGCCCGGGGTCTTGCAGAAGATGGAGACGACCTCCCCCTGCCGCGCGACCCGGATCAGCTGGCTGCCGCGGGTCGGGGCGCTGCGCAGGGCCAGTCCGCCGCGGGCGGTGACCCGGCCCCGGTAGAGGGGCTGGTTGCTCTGTGCGACGCCGTCGCCCCCGCCGTTGTTCCAGGTGTGACCGCCCCCGTCACCGCCGCTTCCGTTGTTCCACGTCTGGCCGCCTCCGCCCCCGTCACCGCCGCTTCCGTTGTTCCACGTCTGGCCGCCCCCGTCCCCGCCTCCGCCGCCTCCGTTGGTCCACGTCTGCCCACCCCCACCCCCACCGGTGCCCTGCTCGTGGCCGTCACCGCCTCCGTCGCCGCCACCGCCACCGTTGTTCCACTGGTGGCCGCCGGAGCCGTTGCTCCACTGGTGGTTGTCGCCGCTTCCCTTGCCGCCGTCGCCGTCGGCGAGGGCGGGGGTGGCACCGGCGAGGGCGACGAGGCTGCCGGCGGCGAGGGCCATACCGATTCGGGTGTACGTGGACCGCAGGGACATGGAGGGCTCCTCCGGAAAGGGGGTGAAGCTGACTTATCGCCACATTAGGATTGGGATCCTGGGAACGCAGTTCACAGTCCGCCATCGGAGACGCCGGTCTCCCGTCGCCCCTCTTGAGGGGACGTCAGCGTCGCCGCACCGCTGCACCGCCGTCCGGAGCGCCGGCGAACTCCGGACGCGCCCCGGGACCTCCGCCCGGCCCGCGCACGCGACTGCCCGCGGCCGATCAGCAGCCGTGCTACCTCGCCGCGGTCGATCACGTGCGTCGGGCCCTGCCGGGCCGGGCCGGGCGGGGCCCAGCCGCAGCCCGGCCGAGCCGACCGAGGCCGGGGTCGCGCCCGCACCATGAGAGAACCGGCCGCCCCGCCCCTCTGCCCTTTGCCCCTCGCCCCCTACTCCGCGAGTTCCTCGAGGAGGCGCGCCGTGGGGAGCCCGGCCCGCAGGTACTCCACGAACAGCTCGTTGTGCAGCGCCCAGGGCGAACGCCGGGCCCTGATCAGCCGTATCGCGTCGTCGGCGGTGTGCCCCGCCAGGGTGAGCGCGTGCGCGACGACCAGCCCCGAGCGGTTGTACCCGTGGAAACAGCGGACGAGCACGCGGCGCCCGTCCTCCAGGGCGTCGTCGGCGGCCCGCGCGAGCCGTATGACCCCCATGAGCTGAGTGCCGTCCAACGGCCCGTCCGGGATCGGCCACACATGATGCTCGATCCCCGGGTCCGGCCCGTGCCCCGGCTGCCGCAGCAACGTCAGGACCAGGTCGAACTCATCGTGCACGACAGCGGACTGCGGCTGTCCCGAACGCCCCGCGAATTCGTGGCCGCCCATCCACAGGCCGGGCACGATCTCGCTCCACGGGCTGTCCGGGGCCGGAACGTCTGGATATCTTCTGCGAGTTCGCAACAGCGCCTCCCACCCATCTGCCCCAACTCCCGCCAAAGGTAACCGGGTTCTTGCCCGCGGAGCACCCCGCCTGTTCCCATGGTCATGGGGTGATGGTGCATGAACGGACTGCGCGTCGTACCGGCCCGGCGGCACGGACAGGATCGCCTGTACGTGTGCCTGGCCGACGGGAGAAGCGTCGCCTGGTACGACCGTGACACGGCCAGGGTCAATCTGCTCAGCGAGGACCGGCGCGAGGACGTGCTCGGTGTGCTGGGCCCGTTCCTGAGCGGCCCGGTGACGGTCGGACCGCCGCCCGTCCCGACCCCGGCCGAACTGGCCCGGCTGACGCTCCACCCGGACGACGACCTCGCGCCGAACCGGCCCGGAGAGGCCCTGGTGATCGACCTCGACCGGGATCCGGGCCCGGCGCACCGCCTGCGCCCCGACCCGCGCCGCCGCGCGCTCGCCGCGGAGCAGACCGTCGGCGCCGCCCTGGACCGGCTGGAGGGGGGAGGCTGGCACACCCTGCACTCGATCCCGCTCCCGGGCGGCGACCGCATCCACCACCTGCTGATCGGTCCCGCCGGCCTCTTCTGCCTGCACACCCTGTACGCCCACAAGCAGCGTGTCCTGGTCGCCGACCCGATGGTCACCGTCGGCCGCCGCGAGCCGCACCCGCTGCTCCGCCGGCTCCGCGCCGACGCCGACCGCGCGTCCCACGCCCTGACGGCCGAGGTCCACCCCGTCCTCGCCGTGACCGGCCCCGCCCGCCTGGACGTGCCGGCACCCGTGCGCGAGGTCCGCGTCCTGCGGGACACCGACCTGGCGGGCCTCGCGCGGCTCGGCGGGGTGCTCAAGCCCGCGGACGTGGAGGCGCTGCACGCGATGGCCCGGGACCGGCACACCTGGCTACGGGTCTGACCCGGACCGGCGGGTGCCCGTCCGCGCCCCGGACCGCCCGGGGCGGCCGCCTCGCGCCCGTCGGGACGAACGGCGCGGCGGAACCGGCACGGGTCCCCGGTGGCGCGGCTGTCCCGCGGGAAGCCATGTACGAGGACCTCGGAGGAAACGGACCTCGGAGGAAACGGACCTCGGACGAAACGGCATGCGAGGCCGGTGCGAAGATCGGCGAGTGAGCGATCTGGAGTTGAGCGATCTGGAGTTCCGCCCGGCCGTCGGCGAAGACCTTCCCACCCTCGTACGCCTGCGGGACGAGGCCGCCCGCTGGATGAACTCCCGTGGCACCACCGGTCAGTGGCAGCCCGGCGAACTGGGGGAGGACCACTTCCGCCGGATCATGGAGGACGGAGAGGTCTGGATCGCGGAGGTCCACGGCCGTGCGGTGGGCGCCTGGGAACTGTGGTGGGCCGACCCGGACGCCTGGGGCCCGCAGCCCCCGACGGCCGGATACGTACACCGCTTGATGGTCGACCACGCCCGTGTCCCACAGGGAACGGGCCGCCGCCTCCTGCGGGCCGCCGAGCGACGCGTGGCCGGGGCGGGCCGCACCCTGACCCGCCTGGACTGCCTGGCGGGCAACGACCGCCTGACCGCGTACTACCTCGGCGCCGGCTACCGCGTCGTGGGCCGCAAGGAGGGGAAACCCCAGCCGGACGGCACGGCCAAGTCGTTCACGCTCCTCGAGAAGCCCGTGCGATAAGAGGGCGTGACTCCGAGAGGCGATGGCCGTCCTCCGCAGCCCGACCGGCTCCGGAGCCGCCCCGGAAACGCCTCAGTCGCCGATGCCGCTCAGGTCCAGCACCTCGTCCTCGGCCGGCGGCTTCACCTCCAGCGGCTCGTCGAAGGCGCTGAACGTGGTCGTGGTGCGGAAGTCGGGGCCCTTGTAGTCGACCTTGAGGAGGTAGGGCTTGCCCTCGGTGGCGACGTAGAGCGTGTACGTGCCGTCCTTGACCTTTTCGTCGGTCACCACCAGCGCGATGGCCCGGCGGCCGTCGACCGAGGCCGGCCCGCCCTTCTTCGCCCTGCCGAACGCGGTGAACGGCCAGGTGCAGTCCGAGAGCCCGTCGCCGGGCTCCGATTCACTGGACAGCTTCTTGATCCAGCGGCTTTGCTCGGCCGCGCCCGTCGTCTTCCGCCCCGACCACTGATCCAGGTAAGCGCGGTTCGGCCGGATGTAGTCCGTCTCTTTGATCCGGATCTGTTCGAGCGCGGCGCCCGACCCCATGGACGACTTGAACGCGCAGGTGGTCCTGAGGTCGGTCGTCAGGTGGCTGGTGAGGCTTTTTCCGTGGGCGGGGGTGGTGTCCCCGTCGACGGTCACCGACTTGAGCGACTTCATGGTTCTGTACGCGTCGTCGAGCAACTGCCCGGCGGAGCGCTCGTCCGTTGCCGCTCCGCCGGAGCAGCCGGTCGCGGCAGCACCCAGCGCCAGGCAGGCGGCCGTGGCCGTGACCACGGCCGAGATCTTCCTCAAAGCACCTCCAAGGTCATGCGCATGATCGAAAGCGAAGCGAGAGCCTAATGGGTGACCACCTCTCCACTCCGCGGAACGAACACGCGGGCGGAACGAACACGCGGGTGGGACGGGCCCGCGGGCGGGACGGGCCCGCACCGGACCGAACGCTCAACTCCCGCCCCAGGCAAGGCGCCCGGAGGCGATCGCCTCACCGTGCCACCCGCGGCGAGGGCGCTCTCCCCCGCTGCATCCACAAGTGGCAAGATCTCGGCAACGCAGAGGCGGGAGGATTTCCGTGGCGAAGCAAGTCATACGTCCGAGCGATGTGAACCCCTCGGCCGAGATGGCCGAGTTCCAGTTCTGGAAGTGCCGTCAGTGCGGAGCCGAACCCTTGGGCCTGTTCGTGGACGAGCGGGGCCGGTACCACTACCGGCACGAAGACCCTGACTCCCTGGACCCCCACACCGATGTCGTACCCCTCGGCTACGTGGACGGGGTCCTGACCCGGTTCTGAGACGCGGGAACACGGGAGGCACGGGCGGCCCTGGCCCACCAGGGCACTCAGGACCGCCAGGGTCGCGCCCTTACCTCGCCCCGGTGGCACAACCCGCGTCCACGACGATGCGGGCCGGCACCTGTCTCGCGCAGGGCGAGCGTCGGTTTCGAACGCGGCGCCATCAGTACTGCCGGGAGACGATCGCTTCCTCGACGCTGAAGACCACGTCGCACTCGGCGCACTGCGCGTCACCGAAAACATAGGTCAGTTTGCTCGCGATGCCCGGGTGGCCGTCCGTGAGCGCGCGGGAGTGGAGTTTTTGGCCGATCCCTTCCAAAGCCGCGGGGTCCCGAGGGCGCAGCGGCACCCGTTTCGCGGTGGTGGACGGCCTCATGTACATGCCGTCGATGGTCGAGAAGAAGCCGTACTCGCCGAAGACTATGAAGTTCTCCGTGTCGCACGAGGGGCACGGCACCTCGTACTCCTCATTGTTCAGCCCGTCGAGTTCCTCGCCCCAGACCTCGACGCCCTGGAAGCTGAGCAGCATGGTGAGCAAGTAGACGTAAGTGCTGGGGTCGTCGGCGTGGTCCGGGTCCTGCAGGGCTTCCTCGGTCATTTGTGCCAGTTCGGATATCTGCGAGGCGTAGGCCACTTGGGGATCGTCATCGCCGTAGGGCCGATCCGTGCTGGCCACGATGGAGCTGGCGAGGGCCAGTGGCATCTGCCGGTCCGCGGTTGACCACTGGCGCGCCATCTCGGTCAGGGCGGGCAGGGCCGCGTAGCTCGCCGAGTAGACGGTGCCCTGATGGCAGAGCCGGGACCAGAGCGCGTCCCAGCCGGGGTCCTTCGGGTCCGGGCGCACTGCGTCAAGCAGTCCGGGGATGTCTTCCGCAGTGCCGTAAGCGTGGTGGAGCCGGGACCAGTCCGTCATGCCGACGATCCAACCAGCAGTCGAGTGCGGCACGACGCCGGGGTGGCCCGAGAGGCCAGATGAGCCGACCGTCCTGAAAACCGCCGCTGACCTGCGGGGACGGACCAAGATCCCGCCCGCGCCTCGCCCACGGACCCCGACATGGAGCCGCTTCGGGCTGCACCCGCCTGCACGTGCATGAAGACCCCGGCCCCAGCGTTGTTCCGCCGAGGGGGCCCGGTCTTCCGATGGTGGCAGCTCCCTGGCGAGTGCGCCCACGGGGAGCTGGGGTATGGATGTACCACATGCAAAATCACCCGAGAGTGGTACAGCCCGTTTGCGCAGCTCTGAGACCGCGTTCGAGATCTGCCGTGTCCCAGGGCAGGAGGGGGCGTTGAGCCCTGCGTGAGTGGCTCTGGGGGCGGGTATCCGTCGGATCTGACGGATGAACAGTGGGCCTTGGTCGAGCCGTTACTGACGGCGGCGAAGGGCGGACGACGGGAGAAGCACCCGAGTCGGCAGCTCGTGGACGCGATCCTCTACGTGGTGCGGACCAGGTGCGCCTGGCGCCAACTGCCGAAGGACTTCCCGCCTTGGCCCACTGCGTACCGGCGCTTCACCTGGTGGAACGACGACGGCACCGTCGAGCAGGTCCACACCGCGACGGCGTGAAGCGTTCGTCGCTGTGGACCCGCTCGGACCATGCGGGTGCGCAGAAGATGCGGGCTGGTCGTGGCTTCGCCGGTCGCCTCGTGGAATGGTCACGCACGATCCTCGGCCGCGAGCTGGAGATCGTGCGCAAGACTCCGGGTCGGCGGATTCCAGGTCCAGCCCAATAGATGAGCGATCGAGCGCACCTTCTCGTGGTTCACCACCTCGCGCGATGACGAGTCCAGCCCGGCCCGCCCAGAGAGCATGATTCGCTGGGCAATGATCGGCATCATGGTCCGCCGACTCACCCGTGGCCGGCCGGCGACGCGTTCCGGCCCGCGCTCGCTCCTGCGAGCCGTTGCGTAAACGCGCCGACTGCCCCTTCCATGGGGAATCTCCTGCGGTGGTGCTCTATGGGACCAGGAAGCGTTCAACCTTCTGTTGTAGGTCCGGGGGCAGGCCGGTCAACTTCGAGACGATCCCACGAAGCTCTGGGCCGAGTTCGGAGAACTCGGCCCAGACCGACGGGTTCCTGGTGAGGACCGCGGACAGCAGATCACCCTCGTACATGTGCCCTTCTGCCATCGGGTTCTCCCGCAGTACCTCCACTGCCAGTGGCAGGAGGTGGGGCAGGCCGATGTCCTGCCCGATCAACAAGCGCATGTCCTCGACGGTCAGCTCGCCGATCGGCCGACGCCGCAAGGCGTGTGCGGTAGCGATAAGACGGGTGTCGCCGACTGACGGAGCCGGCCAGCAGTCACGTTCAAGCTCTTCGAGGGATCGGTCACGGTCCAAGGGGCGCGTCACCGAAGGATCGTCCCATGCCGGATCTCAAACGCGGTCTGATGTGAAGGTGGCCGCTACCCAGCTCGGCGTACGCGTGTACCGGGAGCGTGAGGTGGCGGCACCGGCGCCGCTCTCAGGGGTACTGACAGCTGAACAGGTCGAGCAGGTGTACGGCGTCGCACGCCATCGCCAAGCGTGGATCGGGGCCTCAGCCAGTTCCTCTCGGTGAAGTGTCGGCCCTTTCCGCGAGAGCTGTGGGCAGCCTCCATGGCGTGGCCAGCGCCGGGCGGGGCGCTCTGTCGGTGCCGTCTTTTACGCTCCGCTCCTGATCAAGCGGTTCGGACGGGGAGGGGGTAGGGATGGGCGGAAACGAGTGGAGTCACGCGGGCCCGTATCAGCGTGATCCGGTGGCCGCGTTCCGGCAGGCTCAGGAGGACGAGTCGGCGCGGGACAACCACGGTTTCGAGGGCCGGTCCGTTGAGGAACTGTGGCGCGATCCAGAGTGGCAGGAGTACATATTCACCGGTGGCACGTGCACCGTGCTCGACTTTCCTCTCATGATCGAGGCCGCGGATCCCGACGACGGTCCGTTCATGCGGCCGCTGACCGATGAGGAGGTGCGTGCGTGGGCTCCTCACGGCCGGCCCACCTACGAAGAGTGGGACGCCGCCCTCGATTCCGAGCGGTTGGGCTTCCCGAACCGCGCCCAGGGGAACTGCACAGTGCTCCACCGGGATGGCAGACCCGCGCAGATCGGCTATCGGGGGACCACCGCCGACTAGGGGGATCGATACCGCTCCGCCCGGCACTGTGTGGTGGTCTGCCAGATCGGCAAAGCCGGACTGAAATCTCAAGGCATGATCACGAGTTGCATTCTGGCGCTCAGGCTCCAGGGCGGGGAGTGTCCGGCGTCTTGCCTGCTTCCGTCTGCTCCTTGACCCGCACCACCTCTCGGACGGTCCCCACCAGAAAGCCTGCCGCGAGCAGTCCGATCACCACAGAACCCTGTCGAATTCCGTCGGCGTCGGATCCGTCCAGGCGGTCAGCGTGGCGGACGTCCGTAGGGTCCGACGGGTTGTAGACGATGGGTACGTGGCCTCCGGGCTTCGCGTCGTTTCCCGAGCCGTCTCCGACATCGATATCCGCCTGCACCGTGTTGGACGGCGTAGTGAAGCGCACGGTTAAGGAGTTCGCCCGGCCCTCTTCCGACCGGCCGGCAATGGCGACCACGGTCGCTTCGGTCCTGTGCCCGTGTTCCCGGAGGTTCTGCAGCATCTGGTCCTCCTGGCCGGCTTTCCATCCCATGAATCCGGCGATGGTGCCGAACAGCAGGAAACCCACAGCAATCGATCGGGCTCTGGCCCAGCGGGGGTCCAGCAGAGGCGATGGCACACCAGGTCTGGAGACCAGCCCCGTCGCGAGGCGGCCTGGCGGAGGAATTCGGCTGGCCCAACGACGAGCCCAGCCCCACCGCCGTAGTAGCAAGCTTGCGATAGCGCCCGCTGCGGACAGTGCCACTGCGCCGCCGAAGACCTGGTTCCAGGTCAGCTCGAACGGATCGAATGCGAGCCACACCACGAAGGCCGCGACGCCTGCCAACGAGGCCCACCCCTTAAGGAAGCGGTACTTCCCCCGGCTGTCGCTCCGTACGGACCTGCGCTCGCTCATCTGCGCCTCCTCGCCCCGTTACGAGCTAGGACACACCGGTCGCCGCTGAGGTTGCAGTGGTGGCCAGCTCCGCGGCAGAGGCTCCGCGCCCCTGGACAGAGGATCTGTTCGTTTCCGGGCTTGGCCTGCAGTAATAGACCAAGATCCCGTCCACGCCTCGTCCACAGACCTCGACATAGAGCCGCTTCGGGCCGCATACGCCTGCGCAAACACGAAGACCCCATCCTCAGCGTTTCCGCTGGTGACGGGGTCTTTGGGCACTTCAGGCGAAGTGCCCCCGGCAGGATTCGAACCTGCGCACACGGCTCCGGAGCACAATCAGAGTTCGGCTTGCTAATGGCGTGCGAGCAGCAGTTTCCTTGATCGCGGTAGGCGTGTGGCGCCTTCCTGTATCGCAGATAGTGCGCGATCAGCCATGACTGGCCTTCACCGGCCCTGCGCCCACCAGATCAGTGCGGCAATACCTCCGGACCCCAATGCCGTTGCGGCTCCGCGTACGATGGCGAACAGCGCTGCCCGGGCTAGCTGCCTGCTGCTCCCCTGTTTCTTCCTCACCAGGTACCTCCATCAGGCGAACTGCGGCCGGGTGCCACTGCGCCTACCTCTCATTGGCGGGCCTGCAGTCACTGCACGGCAGGGATCTCGGAGTGATCCGGAAAATCCGATCCAACTGCTCTAGGCTAAAATTCCGAGTCGGAATTCTGGCTTGGCGCAACGCCCTCGTTGGGACGGGAGAGACTTATGATGCCGCCAGTGCTAGTTGAGTTGTCTGCGCTGTGGACTGCGGCGCGAGCCCGCATGGCAGCGGCGGGTCGCCGTCTGACGTTGGAAAGCGTGAGCCGAGAAACTGATGTGCCAGTGGCCACGCTAAGCGACTGGCGTCGCGGCAACCATGTACCCCGCGAATTTGCAGATCTCTTGAAAGTAGTACGCCTGTTGAGTGAGCGTGCTGGTCAAGGTCCGCCGTCAATCGCCCGCTGGAGGCAGCTCCTGGTGGCCAGTGGACCATGGCCGGCCGGGAGCGTCACTGCAGGAGAGCTTGCAGGTTGGGCCCCATCGATCGTCGCCCTCGGGGATCGGTTGGAAGCGGCGTTCTCGGAACCCCACGTGCAGATCGACGCGGTCTGTCTCAACGGCCAGTCGCTCTCCCTGGCAATGGGGCGACCGATCCAAGCAGTTTACGCCGAAACGGTCCACCCGGAGAGGATCGACGTCCGGGTGCTATTGCCAAGCCGCGACATAAATCTTGCATTTCCATGTGCTATCGAACTGAACCAAGAAGGATTCGATCCGGTACATCAAGGATGGCTCAGTCAGCGCAATGCACATGGTCAATCTATGCGGATGGCACTGTTGTCGCTCCGTGAAACACATGGCATCGATGTCCGTGTTTCGTTTCGGTCTTTGCCGTTCACTCCCATGGCGAAGGTTTACCTCATCAACGGCAAAGAAGCGTTATTCTCTTACTATATGGTCGCAAAAAGAACTGCGGAGGGCGATTTTGGATCTGTAGACGTCTATGACCCAGGACCTCGCGGCATAGTGCGCCTATTTGGCATGGGGAAAATAGAGGAAGATGATATCTTCGTCGAACAGTCCCATCTTTGGTTCAATGCGATCTGGGAGTCCGTGTCTTCGGAATTGAAGCTTGACTATTAGGAAGAGCCTGGGGTGATGTGTCGTCCGCTGCGGCGCATGTTATGGGATGCCAATAGGGGTACTTCCATGCAAGGTAGAGATTAGATCGGGAGTCACCTCCGGCTCCTACGTCTATTGAGCTTTTTCAGCATGGCCACCGATCGGGTGATGACCTTGGTGCCCGCAACGGACAGGGCTCCCGTGCCGTTGGGCGAGGTGTTCGAAGTCTCAACCTGCCGGTCCAGGAGCCCTGTTGGTTCCCTATCCTGCCGCACTCGACCTGCCCCATGCGCTGGTCGAGTGGGTCACGATGCTCACCGTCACCCGTGAGGGTGACCGCCGCTGCAAGCTCCCGCCGCACCAGCGCGCCCTCGCCGCTCTCGCCTACCTGCGCAAGCACGACACTCTCGCGCAGATCGCCGCCGGGTTCGGCATATCCGTCGGCACCGCCCACGCCTACACCACCGCCGTCGTGCGGCTCCTCGCCGACCGGGCGCCGGGCCTGCTCAAGACCCTGCGCGAGCACGACCCGGACTACGTGCTCCTGGACGGCACCCTCAGCGAGTGCGACCGCCTGGGCGACGGACGCGCCGATTACTCCCACAAGCACCGGCGCCACGGCGTGAACGTGCAGGTCGTCACCGATCCCGAAGGCCAGCTTCTGTGGATCTCGCCAGCCTTGCCGGGCCGTGCTCACGATCTGACCGCCGCTCGCACCCACCGCATCATCCGAATCTGCGAACGCCAGGGCGTCCCGATCGTCGCCGACCGCGCCTACATCGGAGCCGGCTCCTGGGCCACCACCGCCATCCGCCGCCCGCCCAATGGCGAACTGTCACCGACCGAACGGACGCTGAATCGGGCACTCGCCCAAGCCCGCGCTCCCGTCGAACGAGGCGTCGCCCGTCTGAAGTCGTGGCGGATCTTCCGCCGGAGCCGGTGCAGCCCGAACCGCATGACGGACATCGCCGCCGCGGTCCTCACCCTGGAGAGGCAACGCTGAAAAGGAATCATTGAGAGGTCGGCTTCGCCGATGGCTGTAACACCCGGGGAGTGTTGCAGCCTTTGTCCGGACAGCCCGGACAGCGGCCCAACGGGCTGTCCGGGCCGTTTGTGCAGGTGAGAGTCCCGACCGGACAGTCGGACAGCGCGGACACCTCAGGGACCTGCTTGCTCGCCGACCAGTGTCGGAGGGCTGCCGTAGCTTGTGGCCATGGTCGAAACAGGCGAGCACTCCCACTCTCGGCCCGATGCGCCGCCCGTGGCACGCCAACCCGTTGCAGGCGTCCAGGAGTACTACGCGAAGAACGCCGGGCTCCTATCGCAGCGGTATGGGAGCGTCTCCTTCGAAGAGGTGCACGGCAAGATGTTGGATCTGCTGCCGCCGACTCCGGCGGTGGCACTGGATGTCGGGGCCGGCACGGGGCGGGATGCTGCGGCGCTGGCGCGGCGCGGCTATCAGGTGGTGGCGGTCGAGCCGGCGTGTGAGATGCGGGAGGTCGCACGGCGCCTGTACCCGGGTGAGGGCATTTCGTGGGTAGAGGATTTCCTGCCTGAACTTCCCCAAGTGGATGGGTCCTTCGATCTGGTGCTCCTGTCGGCGGTGTGGATGCATCTGCCGTCGACCGAACGGGGGCGAGCGATGGAGCGGATGGCAGCGCTGCTGGCTCCCGCGGGACTGCTGGTGATTTCGCTACGACGGGGGGACCCGCCGCCGGACCGTGTGATGTTCGACGTGCCCGCCGACGACGTCGTGCGCGACGCGGAGCGGGCTGGGCTACGGCTGGTCCGGCTGATAGAGGAGCGCACGGACAGGCTCGGCCGTGCCGAGGTGTGGTGGCAGACCGTAGCCCTGCGCAAGGGGGAAGCGTGAGTGGTCAGGACTTCTACGCCCAAGACGCCTCGGCGCGCGCGTCCTGGCGGCTGGCCGTACTGATGGGCGCCAACTCACGCACCTACAAATTCGCCCTTGGTCAAGCCTTGCTGGAGTTCGGGCGGGACGGGCAGGAGGCCGTCCCGCTGGCCGAGTTCGCCGCCGCCTACAGCCTCGGCCTGGTGCGCCACTCCGCACAGAACCCACAGGCGCCACAGGCTGAGCAGCTGGGCGAGAGCGATTTCCTCGCTGTCGCCGCTCAGGAAAGCGCCGCGACACTGGAGACCGGCCACCCCACCGAGCGGCTGCTCGCAGCGGCAGTGCGCTCCATGCCGACGATGGTGATGCAGAAATTCCACAACCTGCGCGGCGGTACCGCGGTGCCCCACACCTTCTACCAACTGACCGGAACGGGGCGACACCGTATGGTGCGCCTCACCCCCGACCTGCTCCAGTTGGCCAAATCGGAGCAAGCAGCAGCTCTGGCAGCCGAGTTGGGAGCTCGCTGGAACATCGTGGAGACGTCCTTCGCAGCAGGCATCGGCCGCAGCCTGATAGAGGAAGGCGTCCTCGTCGACTGGGACACGCTCCAGCTCACAGACAAACGCCGCCGCCGCTCGGTGACCGGCATCGTTGAGGCCACGGCCGGCTTCCAGCACGGACGCTGCCTGATCTGCGACGGCGTGCTGGACATAAGCGATGGCATCGCCGTCGACCACGTGTTCCCGTTTTCCCTGATGCGTCGTTTCGAGAGCGTCGGCTCCTGGCACGGACCGGATCTGGATGCTCTGTGGAACCTCGCCCCGGCACACGCCACCTGCAACGGAACAAAAAGTGACCGGCTGCCCAACCCACTCGAACTCGTCCGGCTGGCCGCCCGCAACGAGGCCATCATGCAGTCCCCCCACCCACTCCGCCGCACCCTGCATCTCAGCCTCAGCAACGCCCTGCCCGGCCGGCGAATGCCCTCATGGCCAGATTTCCTGAACACGGTACGGAGGACCGTCTGAAGCGACGCCCAAGCCTGGTACCGCGCCGAACGTGCAGCTCTCCCATGACTCCGGAGTGAATGCGCCGGTCGAGTCGTCTGCCCCCTCTGACCTGCACGAGAGCCAGCCCATAGTGGTACGAGGACGCACAGTGTGTCGGAGCGTCGCAGAAGTCCGTAGTTGGCTGCGGCCGGGCCCTGCGGCGGCCACCGTCAGGCCCCTCATCTTTCCGCGGTACGTGCGCCAGTCGCCACCGGTATGGCGGCTGTTACAACGGTGGCCAGTGGACTTCTCATTGCGTTGGGCATGCGATCTGTTGAGCGGTGCAATTGTGTGCAAGTTTGCTAGACAGGCGATCTTTTATTTGCATAATCGTGCAGCTGAGTGCGCGGAGAGTAGGCCATGTCACAACCTTGCAACGAGCTCACCGCTTAGTGGCCCGCCATGAAAGCATCACCTAATCACTCGACAGGGAGACGGCATGGCGACTAGGCATAAGGTTGCTATTTTGGTGGCAACGATCGGAGCCCTTGGGGCGATAATTGCAGGAGTATTGGGTCTCCTTAAAGATTCTGGTTGTGACGTCTACCAGACGGCGGGGCATGATGCACACTCATCCTGCTAGTCGGCGTTTTGTGGGATCTTCAATATATTCTCTGAGGGTCGGTGTAATTTTAGCCGTCGGCTCTCTGGCCATTTCGGCCTGCGATGATGTTCGTCAGAAATCTAATCACGATGGAACCATTTGTGTGCACTCGACGTGCAACATCAAAAAGAGTGATCCGACCTCTCCGCCGCATACCTCGACTGTCAGCATTGACAGTTGCTTGCCGGGCTTATGGAAATATGAGGGGGCGGGTGGTGAAGTCGATGCCACTGCAGACCCTCAAGGTAATTTTGCCCAGGTGCAGGCTGACGTGGCGATGAAGTTCAACCCTGACGGTACGGGAACCTTTGAGGGGAAGATATCGACGGTCATTGATGAGGATGGGCAGCGGAGGGAAGTGATTATGGATGGAATACGATCATTTATCGTTCGAGCCGAAAGAGGGGCGATTGAATTCGGTCATCAACAAGGAGGCTTCGACGTAGCCGTCTATGTTGATGGCGAGAAAGTAGAAGAAACCAAGGAAGATATCCCTCTCCATAGCGGCTCTTATGCCTGCCATGGTGACAAGCTCACCTTGGCGCCCGTGGGGGATCGTAAATTTGAGATGGCTCGAGTGGCCACGACCCTGTGAGCTTGCGGGGCGCCGGGCAGTCTGTGGGCCTGCCCGGCAAAATGCGAAGGTGTAGGTAACCGGCCTCCGCGTTTCAGCAGGTGACCCGTCCCAGCGTGGTGCGTGCGGAGTAGGGAACGAACTCGATTCGTACAGAATCATTGCGCGGCAGGATAATTGCGACTCCTGTGGATGGCGTCCACTCCTGGGGGAGTAACACGTACTGGTTCGCTGATTGCATAAGGAGGGTGAGACCTTCGTAGCGATAGGGGTAGGCAGATTTTGTGTCGCGGCAGGAGATCTCGCGGACGCCAAGTGCTCCGATGCTGAGTCGGAGCTTGCTGTACACCACAGCGGTAGGGGAGCTAGCGAGCTGTGATGCCTGTTGTTCAGCGCGGCCACGGCCCACAGCAGCGGCGTAGTCGTTGGCAGCCCATATAAGGCTCAGCCCGACCAGTGCAAACACCACCCCATACTCGGCGACAGCGACCCATTCAGGGCGGCGGACTGGTGCTGCGGCGGGCGATGGCGGGGGCTGATTGCTTTCGTTGTCCGCGGCGTCGACTGTTTCGTCCTCGGATTCTCCATCGTCCTGAGCGGGCCGTGCTTCCTCCGATGGAAGTGCACGGTATAGATGAAAAGCGTAGGCGAGCAGAATTACTCCGAACGCGAGGCTCAGTGGAGCGGCCACGAGGTGGTGGCGGAGAAACACCCGCTCGTCGAGGGCGCTCCAGATGCCACCCAGAGCCAGCAGGAACCCTACGCCGGCCACGACAGGCATGAAGATCCGTAGTGCCAAGGGCCAGGCTTCGGACGTGAGGCGCGCACTGAGTAGCGCGTGACTCCAGAAGGCGATCAGGCTGCCCGCTGCTACGACGACCAACGGGACGAAGAGGACGTCCAGACTGCGCATCAGATAGTCGACCGTACCGAAACCCAGCATCGTTGAGTTGACACCGAAGTAGTCGAAGAACCAGTAGACGTGCCAGTAGCCAAAGTAGTAGAGCAAAGCGGTCACGAAACTGCTCGGGGCAACGACGGCACCGAAGAGGGTGCCGAGTCGTGCGAGACGATGGGACCCGGTAGAACCGGCTGTGTCATCAGTCATGACGGAGAGGGGGTGAGTGATTCTCCACTGCCTGGCGCTTCTGTGCTCCCACCGTCTAAGCCGCTTGAACCACTCGTCGTAACTCCACCTCCAGAGCTGGTTTCCCCTCCCGAAATGGTCTCACCTTCGGGGCTGTTCACGGGTGGGCAAGGGGCGCCGCCAATGATGACGACGGTGCCTCCGCGCTTGAACGGCTCTCCTGCAGCCGGTTCCATTTTCATGTACCCACAGGGGTTGCCGCTGGGGTCACTGAATTCGCGCTCTAGCGTGACGCATCCCGACAGCGTTCCACCACACTCTGTCTCGAATTGGCCTACCAGTTCCGGCCATACGCTCGGGGCATCTATGACGCCGTCGCCGTCGGTGTCGACGCCCTCGTCGTTGATGGGAAGCCCGTGCCGTCCCCATGGCGGGACGTGGAGCGGTGAGCCCGGCGCCTTTGGACGGCCACCACTTCCCCCGCCGCTGTCACTTCCTTCACCCTGTTTGCTTCCGTTGCCAGTGCTGCCGCTGCTCCCATCGCTCTTTCTGCTGCTCTCGTCAGTCTGTCCACCAGAACTTCCGGCTCGTGCTCCTGGGCTTACAGTGTTGCCGCTGCCTGGGTGATCATTATTGTTAGAGTTGCAGCCCACTAGTGCTAGGGCGAACAAGGGAATTAAAGCAAGACGTGCAACGCGTGTCGATGTCGACATATCTCCCCCGCTGGATCCAAAACCCGCCGCGGCTGGAGGATGGCATGCAAACCGTGCGACGTCGACGGTTTTGACCACCTTTTCACCTGAGGGATGCCGTTCTCCAGTAGGCGATCAGGATCATGGTCAAGCTCTTTCGGTCCAGGTCAGTGATGCTCCTTGCTTATTGCTGATACGGTCAAAACCGGAAGTCATTTCCGGCGCCTGCGCTCATCGAAAGATCGGCTTCGCCGACAGCTGTAACACCCGGGGGGTATGTCTTGGTCGAGGTGGTCAGGTGGCAGTGTGGCTGTCATGAGTGATGACGTGCCTGTTCGAGAGTCGGCGGGCGAGTGCCTGCGTCCGTGCGATTTATGCGGTCGGTCCGTCGTAATGGACTTGGTTGACGAGCGGGACTGCCTCGTGTGCGGCGAGGCAGCTGAAGATCAGCTGGCGAAGGCGTAGCGCAAGGTTCACCGGTAGGAGTGATCACCAGCATCTTGTGCCGTTTCGACGGAGAGGTCGGCTACGTCGACGGGCTGTCCCCCCGAGGTGTTGCAGCCGGTCTGCGATCGGACAGCCCGGACACCTGCACTTTGAGCTGTCCGGTCTATATGTGCAGGTGAGAGCCCTAAGCGGACAGCCGGACACGTGGGACACTGCTGTCCGTCGATGCGCCATGGGGCCCGGTGGCACTCTTGACAGTGGGCCATTGAGTGGAACGAGGGGAGCCGAAGTGCCGGAAGCCAGTCCGCGCGGAACCTACCTGGTCATTGCGGAGGCGCTGCGAACCGAGATCGCAGCGGGGCAGGGCAGTGACACCCTGCCGTCCGAGGCTGAGTTCATGGACAGGCACGGCGTCTCCCGTAACACGATCCGGCGCGCTCTCAAGGTTCTCGAAGCCGACGGTGTTGTCGAGTCTGCTCCCGGCATTGGGTGGCGTGTTGTTCGGGGAGGGGACCGCCGGTCTCTCGCGGAGCGGATGGCCGATGTGATCACGGAAGACTCACTGGCCGTGGGCGACACGTACCCGTCTGAGGCGAAGTTGTGTGAGCGGTTCGGAGCGTCCCGTACCGCGGTACGTCGTGTCCTAGCTCAGATGGAGGGAAACGGCCTGCTCGCCACGGTTCACGGCAAGGGGCGAACGGTGCGCGCACTCCCGACTGCAACTGTCCGGTCGTAGCCTTAGCCGCCATGGGACTGACTGAGTGGGCGTACTCGCTCTCCGAATCGCTGCTGTCCGATCCGCTTCCGCGTCGGTGGGAGCACTCGCTAGGGGTCGCCAAGCGCGCCCGCTCCCTGGCCCCGATTGTGGGTGGCGACGCTGAGCTGCTGGAAGTCGCGGCGGTACTGCATGACATCGGGTATTCGCCAGCCATCGCCGCTACAGGCTTCCACCCATTGGATGGTGCGCGGTTCCTCCGAGAGCAGGAAGGGGCAGACGAGCGGGTCGTTCGTCTTGTGGCTCACCACTCTTGTGCCCTGCTGGAAGCCGAAGAGCGCGGGTTGAGGCGGGAGCTGGAGGGTGAGTTCGAGCTGGAGCGCCCAGAGCTGGTCGATGCCCTGCTCTACTGCGACATGACGACGACGCCCGACGGGACGCAGACCACGCCGGCCGAACGGCTGGACGAGATCGTGCAGCGGTACGGCCCAGACACGATTGTCGGGCGGTTCATCCAGCGCGCGGCTCCCGAGATCCAAGCAGCGGCGAGGCGCGTCGATGAGCGGTTGGCGCAGGTCTCTGCCGACAGTCAGCCGATGTAAGGGGCTGGCCGTGCTTCGTCGAGGCCATGCTGGATGCGCAGCATCATCGACGGGTGAATATCCAGACCTCCGAGGTCCGCTGGGTCGACCCAGCGGACCTCTTTTGACTCGCTACTCGTGCGCAGGGAACCGCCGATGGCGTGGGCTCGGAAGCAGATGGAGAACTGTTGCCGGACCTCACCGTCGTCGTACGCCAGCACGTGTTCAGGGTCGGTGTAAAGACCCACGATGCTGTCCACTTCGACGTCAATGCCGGTCTCTTCCGCGACCTCCCGGACGACGGTGTCACTGATGCGCTCGCCGATGTCGTGGCCACCACCGGGCAGTGCCCACAGATCGTTGTCCGTCTTGTGGATGAGCAGCAACCGTCCCGAGCTGTCCGGGGGTCTGCCGCACGATCGGGTGACATCTGAACTGGCTTGCCCTGTGGGGCGGGTGGGAAGGATGTCGCTGTGCCCAAGCCTTATCCCGAAGAGTTCCGTGAGGACGTCGTGCGGGTCGCGAGGAACCGTGGCCCGGGGGTGACGGTGGAGCAGGTGGCCAAGGACTTCGGTGTCCATCCGATGACGTTGTGGAAATGGATGCGCCGGGCGGACATCGATGACGGGGCCAAGCCCGGGGTGAGCAGCCAGGAGAGCGCGGAACTGCGGGAAGCACGTCGGCGGATCAAGCTGCTGGAGCAGGAGAACGAGGTCCTGCGCCGGGCGGCGGCCTGTCTGTCGCAGGCGCATCTGCCGGGAAAAGGATCTACCCGCTCGTGAAGGAGCTGGCCGTGGACGGGGTGCCCGTCACGGTGACGTGCCGGGTGCTCAAGCTCGCCAGACAGCCCTACTACCGCTGGCTCGACAAGCCCGTGACCGACGCCGTGCTGGAGCAGGCGTACCGGGCGAACGCGCTGTTCGACGCCCACCGCGAGGATCCCGAGTTCGGCTACCGCTTCCTGGCCGATGAAGCCCGCAGCTCGGGGGCCGCGATGGCCGACCGGACCGCATGGCGGATCTGCCGGGACAACCACTGGTGGAGTGTGTTCGGCAAGAAGCGCGGCAGGACCAAGAAGGCCGGCCCGCCGGTGCACGACGACCTGGTCCGCCGCGACTTCACCGCCGACGGCCCGAACCGACTATGGCTCGCCGACATCACCGAACACGCCACCAACGAAGGGAAGTTGTACCTCTGCGCGATCAAGGACGTCTTCAGCAACAGGATCGTGGGCTACTCCATCGACACGCGGATGAAGTCCCGCCTGGCCGTGACCGCCCTGGACAACGCCGCGGCCCGGCGGGAACACGTCGACGGATGCATCCTGCACAGCGACCGCGGATCGCAGTTCCGGTCCCGGAAATTCGTGCGCGCGCTCGGCCGCCACCGGATGGCTGGCTCGATAGGGAGAGTCGGGGCAGCCGGCGACAACGCGGCCATGGAGTCCTTCTTCAGCCTGCTGCAGAAGAACGTCCTGGACCGCCGGAGCTGGACCACCCGCGAGGAACTGCGGATCGCGATCGTGACCTGGATCGAGCGGACCTACCACCGACGTCGCAGACAAGCCGCACTCGGCCGGCTGACCCCCGTCGAATTCGAGACCGTCATGACCACACCGGCCTTCCAGGCCGCGTGATCAAACCTGTCACCCGAACCTGCATCAGACCCGAGGGCGATGCCAGGTAGGACACGGTCTTAGTAAGGGGGCAGCGGAGGCTGCCCCCCAGAACGTTGAAGAGACCCCCTGCGCGGGGCGGTCTCTTCAACTGTGCTCGTTGAGCGCGCACGGCACCGGGGCCTCTTGGCGCTCGCTCCTCTCCCTAGTCGCTACGGCGAAACGAACATCGACTGGCGCGTAGCCTTCTGTGGTGAGTGGTACTAGCGAGGTGGTTGCGTGCCGGGATACAGCTCTATGCGCACGCTGTCGTCATCATCGATGACATACGTAGGGCCAGTGCGGTGGTCCCAGCCCATGGGAATCAGGTAGTAGCGCTTATCCCGTTCAACGAGAAGATGCAACCTGCTGTACCTGTATCGGTAGTGCTGACCTGCACCCAGGTCCTGGACAAGCGGGCCGGGGGACCCCGCCATAGTCAGGCGCTCGGTACTGAGAAGCACCACAGAAGTGCGCTGCACCAACTGCCTGGCCGTGCGTTCGGCGGCCTTTTCGCCCTGCTGGCTCCCCGCCATTCCGACAGCCCAGATCAGCAGCAGCGCTGCCATGGTGATGCTCGCACCTCGCTTCCAGGGCTGTCGCTGGGTGGGTGCAGCGAGGCTAAGGAGCAGGCCGCAGTCAACAACGAGGGGGGCCACCCAGCCATAGGGCTGGATGTGCGGCCACAGAGCCATGAGGCCCACTCCGAAAAGGACAAACAGAAGGCGCCCACGGACAACCGCCTTACCAACTCGTCGCATGTCGCGAGTGACCCGCGAAGGCAGGCCCAGGGAACTTAGGACCTCAGGGATTTGGGGAGCGACCGCCACCAGGATCATGGTGATGAGGACTGGCATTGTGAACAACTGCAGGCTCTTGAACGCAATCTCGGTGAAGCTCAGACCGAGCGAGAACGACTGCAGGCGGAAGTAGGAGTAGAAGGCGTTGTTGTACATCGCGCCGGCGTAGAACATCAGAGCTGTAAGTACGGACCCGGCGGCGACAACGGTGTTGATCCATTCGCTGGAGCTGGTCTCGGCAGGCTCTGGTGGCGGAGCGTTCCGCTGCGGCTGGGGCAACTGCCCGCGTGAAGCGAGCAGCTGCCGTCGACGGCGAACCCTTTGCGAAGTCGCCAGTGAGGCTGCGGGTGGCTCGTCAGCTCCTGAGAGCCTGTCTGTGCCGTTAATCTGCACACCTCGGCGGCGCGGAGCGGGTAGGGAAGATCGGTTTGGAGCAGGAGGGGTTGGCACGACGCCTCTAGAAAATTGGTGGAGAGGACGTTAGGCCAGACGAACTGATGCTCGGAGGATGGCTTCCAGGCTCGACTGAGTTCGTTTCGGTCGGAGGTTTGGAGCAGTTAGATCCCATGCTGCAGCCTCCCCCGCTGGGTTCCCCGCTAGGCCCCACATTTGGACCCGGATCGACCGGTCCTGTGCCGGTCGGCGGCGAGGACACCGGCAATACGCTTGGATCACCTGTGCTCACGCCAGTAGGGTCAGACGATTTACTACTCCCTAGTGTTGGCTCTGGCTTACTTCCGTGCTCCTCCTCGGTCGAACCTGAGGGGCGACCGGAGGGCATGTTGGAGCCAGTTGGGGCAGGGAGCTCTTGTTGCTTTGCGCAGCCAACTATTAGGGAGGCGATCAGTGTAATGCTGGCGGCCGTAAACGGAATTTTCCGTACTTTTAAGTGCATGGATTCCCCCGAAATCACAAGTCGAGCGTAGGGGGTGGAGTCCGAGGCGACCAGCGGTGGGTGCAAAACTACGCCATCGTCGCTACACCTTGAAGCGCGATCTGAGCGATGTGTGTACATTCGGGCGTCCCCCGCGTACTACGTAACCAAGGCGATCTTGGTGTAGTGGTGGTGCTAGTGGCTCGCATCGCTTGCCGGGGGATCGATGTGCCACCTTGCCGTCAGTAGACCGTTGTCCGCGGCAGGGCGGTCACTTGAACAGACTTCCGATGAGCGAGACATGTAAAGATCGGCGGATGATGCGGGTGGATGAGTTCTTCCCTGCCGGAGACGATGAGTCCGCAGTGCGGGTAGGCCATCGCAGAAGTCACGATTTTGCCGCCGTGCCTTGCGGCGGTATCTACCCAGATGACGCGGTTCCGAGGTGGGAGAGCGCGCTGACGGGCACGGAGAGCCTTGTCCGAGACGTGGTGCCCATGGTCAACGACGGCTTCACCGTTTTCGCTGTTTACGAGCGTGTCGGAGGTGCGTCGCGTGTATCGCAGATAGTGCGCGAACAGTGAGAGAGAACGAGAAGGAGCGGGAGTCAGTGAGACTGACTCCCGCTCTTTCGTCTAGACATCCGCCCAGCTCAGCGCGTGTTTCTTGCTGGCTGTGTGGCGAGTGCCCCCGGCAGGATTCGAACCTGCGCACACGGCTCCGGAGGGCCCTTCAGGCTTCGGTAAAGGTGCTGGTCACACGGACAAAACCAGTGTGTCGAGCTCATGCCGTCCACGGATGGTCCACGGCCTGGCGCTGCTAGCTGCGCCAGGCCGTGCGCTCCACCACGGTTCGTTCTCAGAGCAGGAACCAGTAGTTCCCGCCCGCGACACCGACGGTCGCAGCCAGGAGCATGAGGAAGGCCGGCGACACCGACAGAGAAACGGACAGGTCGAAATGCTTGCCGACGGACACGCGAACGTGCCGGGGAGTGGCAGCCTGGCGAGCCGGGGCCTGGAGACCGGCCTGGCTGTTCTGGCCCGCGTTGACGGACGTGACATGCTGGTGGTTCATAGGTAACCCCCTTCGTGGTGGGGCGTCGCCGCTCTCGCGGCCTAGGAACCTGATGACGGCGACGCCCCCGCCCACCCCGCCTGCTTGTGCAGAAGAGGACAAAAAAGGGGCCCCACTCCGGTAAGCCGGAGTGGGGCCCTCAATGCTACTGAGACGGTAGCGAGTTACCGAGAAGTAGGTCAACTCGCCGCACTTCCGCCGAAGTTGCTGACCCTCGCCTGCAACTACACGGCCTCTGCGACGACGCAAACGCCGGGAACTCCCTTCTCCCGCAGGGCTGAGCAAAGGCGATTGCGTTGAGGCTTCCTGCCGTGCGTGGAGGACAGGTTGTGACGGTCAGGCGATAACGCGTGAGCGGCGGCGCAGTAGCGCCAGGACTGCGACGGCCGCGAAAGTCATCCACGCTTTGCCGAGGATTTGTCCAGGCAGGTAATTGAAGGAGCCGAAGGCAAGGTGGAGGAACAAGAGGCTGTCGGCCAGAAGTCCGACGGCGTTCGAGGCCAGTATCGCGACCAGTAGTCCTCGCTTGCGCAGGGGTTCGTAGACGACGAAGTCCATGGTTTCAGCGACGGCGAAGGCGACCGCTGACGCAGTGGCGAGGCTGGGGTCAGCGAGAAGGTAGGAGAGGACGGTGCCGATGGCTATGGCGGCGAGGACGGCGCCTCGGCCGACCGCCTCCCGTGCAAGGTCGCGCAGGACAAGCGCCAGGCCTACGAGGTAGACGCCGGCAGGCGCCACGTAACCGAAGCCGACGGGTACCGCGCCGAAATGAGTGACGGCCAAGTTGGCGGCCGGAATAGTGGCGATGTAAGCGATGAGTGTGGCAATACCGGCAGGAGCGGGAGACTTCACGATCTACTTTCTGTCTCGGTGATGGGGTGCTGCGCTCGGCTCCAGCGGGGAACGGGCGGTGGGGCGAACGTGCAGACAGCACAGCACACGGCACTGACATTCCTAAGACGTCGGTCCGTGCTGCGGTGCTGGGGCAGCCCCTGATTCCGGCGGTGCAAGGTCTGCGTGGGGCAGGCGGCAATGCCGCGCCGAGGGGCTCGGGTGGGTCCCCCTACGGCGGGCGCCCCAGACAGGGGGGCCGGGCCGCTGTAAGGGTTGCCGGGCGCGTGCGTAACCGCCAGCGGAGGCGTCCCACGGGCTCGGGTGGAACCAGGCGCCTTGCCTACGCAGGCGCGGCGCGGGAAGGGGGATGGCACCCCCCTTCCCGTCCTGGGGCGCGTGCGTGGGTTCAGCCAGAGAAGGTCAGGCTGGCAATGGCGTCGTGGCTATGAATGCTTTCCAGATTCTTCGCCCTGATCACATGCTTTAGACCCTTTTCGCGGCATGCCAGGCTTATGTCGCGGATGATGTCTTCGACGAAAACGGGATGGTCGTAAGCCTGCATAGTGACGACGCGTTCGTCGGGCCGCTTGATGAGGGGCAGGACGGGGGCAGAACCGGAACTGCGCAGCAGATCGACGATTTCGTGGATCGCCAGGGGGTAGGGCGCGTCGGCGGTCCCAGTGACCGTGAGGGTGACTTCGCTGCGTTGGTTGTGGGCCCCGTAGTCGGAGATGGCCTTCGAACACGGGCACAGGCTGGTGACGTCGGTGGTCACTGTGGTCGCGACGGTGCAGGTGTCGGCTGTGATGCGGCCGGCGATGGTGACGTCGTGGGTTTGCCACGACTGCCGCTGACTTGCGGGTGCGGTCACGGCCGTGGCGACGGGCAGGGACAGAGCGATGGCCAAGGTCGGGGCTTCGAGCAGAGCGAGCCCTCGTTTGAGGGCGATGGGCAACTCCTGCGGGGCGAGGGTGGCCACCTCCTCGTGCACCAGGGCGATCATGCGGCTCATGTGGGTGCCGCGCCGGTCGGCCTGCAGGCCGACCGTGACGCTGATGTCGGCGATGCCCTGCTGGCGCGTGTGGCCGTCATCGAACGTGACGGGGTAGCGCAGGCCGCTGATCCCTACTTCGTCGATGGCTACGCCGCGGTGGTCGACCTCGTTTTGGATGTCGTGCATCCTGCTACTCGCCTCGGTAGGTGCAACCGGAGGTGCAGGTCTCGCGCACGGTGATCGCCGACAGGTCGGGGAGTTCTGCGGTCATCCGGTCCCAGATCCAGCGGGCCAGGTTCTCGCTGGTGGGGTTTTCCAGACCTTCGATGTCGTTCAGGTAGAAATGGTCGAGTTGTGCATCAATCGGCTTAAAAGCCTGCTTGATGTCGCCGAAGTCCATCACCCAGCCCGCCTCCGGATCGACGGGTGCCTCCACGTGCACGGTGACCTTGTAGGAGTGGCCGTGCAGTCGGGCGCACTTGTGGCCCTCGGGCACGCGCGGCAGGCGGTGGGCTGCTTCGAAGGTGAACTCGCGAAAGATTTCCATTACTGAATTCCCAGATACTTGTGCGTCTGGAGAGAGAGTGTCCAGCGCGGGTTCTTCATGCAGTACTCGACAGCGGCGCGGGTGTGGTCCTCACGGTGCGCGTCATCCAGCGGCTGCAGCCGGAGGTGCTGGAAGTCGAGCCCCTCGAACTGGGCCGGGTCGCCGCCGGCCTGGGGGTAGACCAGTTTCAGTTCATCCCCGCTGGTCAGGACCAGTTCGGAGCCGATCTTGGGGCTGACGCACAGCCAGTCGATGCCGCGGGGAGCCGGCCGGGTGCCATTGGTTTCCACCGCTACTTCGAAGCCACGGGCGTGCAGGGCGGCGATGGCGTCCTCGTCCAACTGCAACAGGGGCTCGCCACCGGTACACACCACGAACCGGTGGGCACGGTCGGTGCTGGGCCAGGCGGACTCGACGGCATCGGCGAGATCCTCCGCAGTGCGGAACCGGCCGCCTCCTTCTCCGTCGGTGCCGACGAAGTCGGTGTCGCAGAACTGACAGATGGCACGGGAGCGGTCCGCTTCCCGGCCGGTCCACAGGTTGCAGCGGGAAAAACGGCAGAAGACCGCCGGGCGCCCGGCGTGGCTGCCCTCTCCCTGCAGGGTGTAGAAGATCTCTTTGATCAGATAGGTCATGTTCAGGCGCTCTGGTACCGGACAGGGTCGGTGACGCCGGCTTCGGCGAAGCCCTTCAGGCGCAGCAGGCACGTGTCGCACTTGCCGCAGGCCTGGCCCTGGTCATCGGGGTCGTAGCAGGAGGACGTGAGGGAGTAGTCCACGCCCAGGCGCAGGCCTTCGCGCACGATGTCGGCTTTGGACATGGCGATCAGGGGGGAGTGCAGCGTCATCCGGGAGGTGCCCTCCACGCCGGCCCGGGTCGCCAGGTTCGCCATGGTGGCAAAGGCGTCCATGTACTCGGGGCGGCAGTCGGGGTAGCCGCTGTAGTCCACGGCGGTGACTCCCGTGAAGATGTCGCTGGCGCCTACGGTCTCGGCGAAAGCCAGTGCGAACGACAGGAAGATCGTGTTGCGGGCCGGCACGTAGGTGATCGGCACCCCGCCGTCCTCGACGTCATCCAACGACTCGTGCTTGGGAACCTCGATGTCGGCGGTCAGGGCAGAGCCACCGAAGACCCGCAGATCGATGTCGGCGATGACGTGCCGGGCCACCCCCTGGACCTCGGCAACGCGCTTGGCGGCTTCCAGTTCGATGCTGTGCCGCTGGCCATAGCGGAAGCTGAGCGCATAGGGAGTGAACCCCTGGTCCTTGGCGATGGCCAGCACCGTGGTCGAGTCCAGGCCGCCGCTCAGCAACACGATCGCGGGACGGTCCATGCTGTCACTCCCTTATCCGAAGTCCAGTTGCCTCAGTCGAGGCAGACGCAGCCTACCCCTCTAACTAGCGGCTACAGTAATCACAACAACAAACGAGTTACCGGAACCCAGGGGTCTAGCCGCAGTGAACGAGTTGCCGATCGTGGTCACCTGCACGGACCGGAAAGCGTCCCCTCCCACGGCAGACCTGCAGGCCCGCACTCTGATGGCTGCCGACCTGCCCCAGCGGGCCGAGGAGTGGGCGCACCGACTGCGCACCACACCGAGCAGGCATACGGCGCTGGAGGACCTGTACCGGGGAGACCAGTGGAAACGCGCCCTCGCGCTCACCCGCGCTGCATCCCAAGCAGGCTTCACCCCCCGCCTGTATGCAGCCTCCGCAGGCCTGGGCCTACGTCCAGTGTCTAGCTCTGCCCCCTCCTACGCCGCGACTTTCCTGCCCCGGCATGCAGATTCCGTGGCTTCCTCCAACGCCCAGACCTCCCAGTGGTGGGATCATCTGCAACGCTTGGACGGCACCCGCGACCTGCCCCAGATCGCCAGCGCCGCAGGACGCGCCCTCGTCGTGCTGTCTGCGCCCTATGCCCAGGCCATGCACCACGACCTGCTGGCCCTCGCTGATACCGCTACCGACGTCGTCCTGATCGGTGGCGCCACCGACATCGAGGGCATACGGCGCGTGCCCGCCAACGCTGGCCTGCGCCACGCCCTGGGCGGCACCCTGACCAGCCTCAACGTGCGCATGGCCGCTTCCTGGCTCGAGCACTGCACACCCGGACGCCTCACCGACCCCCCCGCCCGGCTGCGCTGGGAGAACTGGGTCGCGCAGACTGCCCGGCCTGAGCGCTACGACCGCAGACCGGTTACGGACGAGACCGTCATCGCCTTCATCGAAAAGGCGAAGATCACCTCTCCCGGCGCTTCCCGTACCGGCCTGCTGCGCCAGTTTCGAGACGAGGGGATGGCCTGCGAACAAAAGCGTTTCGCAGGCCTGTACGAATCAACGATTGGCCGCTGATGACTTCCACTGTGCTGAAACGCCGAGCCCTGCGGATCGAGCAGCACCCCACGATCCCGCTGTACGTGTTCACGCTGGCGGCAGAAGAGGTCCATGAGGTCGCCGATGTCGCCCGGATCTCCCGCGACGAGGCCGGCAAGCTCATCGGCTACCAGCGCCCCGAGAAGAAGCAGCACGTACGGCAGATCCTGGAATACCTCGACGGCGACGAGGTCCTCTTCCCCAACGGTCTGATCATGGCTCTGCCCGCCAGTGTGCGCTTCAAATCGAGCCCCGGCCCCAGCAGCAGCGACGGCCTGTGCACCTCCGGCACGTTGGAGATCACGTTGCCCGAGTCCCCCGACGCCCCCCGGCCTGCCTGGATCGTCGACGGCCAGCAGCGCAGCCTCGCTCTGGCCCGCACCCGCAACACCCGCCTGGCCGTCACCATCGCCGGCTTCGTTGCCGAAGACCTCGAAACCCAGCGGGACCAGTTCCTGCGGGTGAACACGGTCTCACCCCTGCCGACCAACCTGGTTACCGAGCTGCTCCCTGAGGTCGGCACTGCTCTGCCCACCAAGCTCTCCGCCCGTAAACTCCCCGCCGTCCTGGTCGAAGCCCTTAACCATGACAAGGACTCACCGTTTTGCGGACTGGTGCGCCGCCCCTCCACCACCGCCGAGCAAAAGGCTGACGCCGTCGTCACCGACAACAGCCTCACCACTGCCATCCAGGAGGCCCTCAACTCCCCGTCGGGAGCCTTCTTCCCCTACAAAAACCTCTCCAACAACACCGTGGACACCGCTACCATCCGCCAGATTCTCGTCACCTACTGGACTGCGGTACGCGACACCTTTCCTGACGCCTGGGGCCTGCCGCCCACGCAAAGCCGCCTCATGCACGGCGTCGGCATCCGCTCCATGGGACGTCTGATGGACCGCGTGATGATGGCCATAGACCCCGCCTCCCCCCGTGCACTGCAGCAGGCACGCGACGAACTCGCGCTGATTGCCCCGCACTGCTACTGGACCAAGGGGCGCTGGCCCGACCTGAACATCCCCTGGAACGAACTCCAGAACAATCCGCGTCACATCAGCACTCTGTCGAACTACCTCCTCCGTATCTATGTGCAGGAAAAGGCAAAAGCCGCGTGAAATTCTATTTCCCTGACAGCCAGGACCTGGTGAGCCCCACCTATGACTTCGTCAACGACGAGTACTCGCCTTACCGAGTCCGTCAGCGCGACGACGTCTACGCCCACCAGGCCGTGACGCCGATCCCATATGACGGGATCCTTGTCAGCAAGGCGGTTGTCGACGGATCCATGAAGGGTGCAGGGAAATACTCTACTCCGCAACGCGAGCGGCTTTACCGCCTGGGTGTGCGGAACTTCTTCCGCCTTCCCGAAACCTGCTCCACCATCGGTGACTGTGGCGCCTTCAACTACATCGACGAAGAACGTCCTCCGTACGAGGTCGATGAAGTCATCGATTTTTACGGCCGTTGCGGATTCGACGCCGGCATCAGCATCGACCACATCATCTTCGGTTACATCCCTCAAGAATCTGATACAGAACCAGAACCGGCCTGGGTGGAACGCCAGCAGATCTCCCTGGAGCTCGCCGAGAACTTTCTCGCTGCGACCAAAAAGAACGGCGCCCGCTTCGAACCTGTTGGCGCTGCCCAGGGATGGGGGCCGGATAGTTACGCCCACTCCGTCGCGCAACTGCAGAAAATGGGATACCGGCGTATCGCTCTCGGAGGCATGGTCCCTCTCAAGTCTCACGAGATCCTGGCCTGCTTGCGAGCCATTGATGAAGTACGCAATCACGACACCGAACTGCACCTGCTCGGCATCAACCGCGTTGACAGCATGGAGCAGTTCGCCCGCCACGGTGTGACCAGTTTCGACAGCACCTCGGTCTTCCGCCAGGCCTTCATGGACGACCGCAACAACTACCACACCGCCACCGACGCCTACACCGCCATCCGCGTTCCCCAAGTCGACGGGAACCCTGCCCTCAAACGCCTCATCCTCTCGGGAAGCGTCTCCCAGGCCGAGGCCATCACCGCAGAACGGGCCTGCCTGCGCGCCCTGCGGGAATTCGACGGCGAGGAAACCTCCCTTGAGGACGTCCTGACCGCACTCCAGGCGTACGAGTCCCTTGTGCTCGGCCCGAAGAAGAAGAGCTATCTCGCGCTCTACGAGCGCACCCTCAGCGACGCGCCCTGGCGCGCCTGCCCCTGTGCCCTGTGCGAGAAGCACGGCATCGAGATCGCCATATTCCGTGGAAGTGAACGCAACAAGCGTCGCGGATTCCATAATCTGACCGTACTCGAGGCCAAGATGCGCTCCCTCACCTTCGGGTAACCCCCTACTTTTCGTTTTTTGATATGTCTGGAGAGGCAATGGCCGACCGCTACGAACTCAGGCTCCCGGCGCTCGAAGTGCGCCAGGGTGACAGAAAAATCTACTGTTTCGCCGTTGACGGCAAGAAAATCCACAGCTTCGCCGCTGTTTCCCGCGTCCGACGCGACGACGACAGCAACCTCCAGGGTTACCAGCGCCCCGAGGTCCTCAGCCACATCCGCGGCATCCGCCGCTACCTCGAGTCCGACAACGCCATGCTCCCCAATGCCCTGGTCCTGGCCTTCGACGAGAACGTCCGCTTCGAGACCGGAGCGCGGCGCAAGGACGGCGTCGACTACTCCGTCCCCGGCGAACTGGTCATCCCCGTCGATGAATCCCTTCCCGACGAGGACAAGCCCGCCCTAATCGTCGACGGCCAGCAGCGCAGCGCCGCCATCCGCGACGCCGACCTGGTCGAATTCCCCGTCGCCGCCGTCGGGTTCATCGCCGACAACCACGACGATCAGCGCTCCCAGTTCATCCTGGTCAACTCCACCAAGCCGCTGCCCAAGGGCCTCATCCACGAACTCCTGCCTGAAACCAGCGGCCACCTCCCGCCCGCCTACGTCCGCAAGCGCCTGCCCGCCCAGTTGATGACCCGCCTCAACACCGACGGTCAGGGCCCCTTCTACGGCCGCATCGCCAGCCCGACCTCACCCGACGGCAACATCAAAGACACGGCCATCCTGCGCATGCTGGAGCACAGCCTCTTCGAGGGCGCCCTCTACCAGTACCGCAACCCCGAAGATGGCTCCGGCGACGTGGACCGCATGCTGCTGCACCTGCGCTCCTTCTGGACCATGGTCAAGGACACCTTCAGCGACGCCTGGAAACTGCCGCCCCGCCAGTCCCGCCTCACCCATGGCGCCGGCATCCAGGCTATGGGCTTCGTCATGGACAGCCTCACCGACGGCATGCAAGCAGAAGAAGTCGACTGCGACGCCGTACGTAACGCTGTTCTGGGCCTGATGCCGGTCACGGCCTGGACCTCAGGCCTGTGGCGCTTCCCTGACGGCGAACAGCGCCGCTGGAACGGCCTGCAGAACACCCCCAACGACATCCGCCTCCTGACCGACCTGCTCGTCCGCGCCGTACACAACTGACCTGACGTTCGCGGCGCCTGACTCCGGGGCACCTCGAGGGACGGCAATTCGCCCGCTACCGGTATCCGGTGGCGGGCGAATCCGTTTTCCTGGCCGCAGTGGCCCACTACTCCTGCGGTGCTGCCGCCGGTTCTCCACCGTCGTACACCAGCCTATGAAGATGCCGATTGACCCTGACGAGTGTCGGCCCGGGCTGTCGGCGGGACCGAGGCCCTGGGCGCTGGTGTTGATGAACCTGCAGCAAGATCTGGTAGCGATCGTCAACTCGATGACGGGCAGTTGGGTCACTCGAACGTAGCTGCCGACAGGTTGACGCCTCGTCCTGCCTCGCTTGTATCTATCCGTACGGCAGGTGTTGCGCTACCCCTTCTTCTGCCGGTCCCGCTGGACGGGGCCGGTCAGGTCTCCTCCTCGGCCCGGAGTCCCTGCAGTGTCACGGCATCGCAAGCGTCGCGGCGTTCCCGCAGCGTCAGTTGCTGATCACTTGCACTCGGTATTGACCGGACTAACCGTATGGGCTATGAAACTAAATGATCATCTTTATTGTGATCTCATTCCCGGCATCCCGGCATCCCGGCGGGACGGCATGGAAGGGTGGCGGCAGGGCGGCACCGGATGGAGTGGTGGCAGGCGGCCCGGGGTGTGGCTGCGGTGCGGTGACCCGGCGTCGACGCATCGAGATCGCCCAAGATGGTCTACCCGGCGGGGTCGTTGTCAGTGGTGCGGTTTACGCTTCAGCCGGCTGGATGTGAGCATCTTGTGAAGGAAGTGCGATGTCGGGGCTGAGGGTGGGGGATTTCGTCTGGTTCGCCAGCTGTTCGGCGTGCAGGTGCAACGCAATGCCCGTGGGAGGGAAGGGCATATTCATCCGCTTTGAGGTGATGGCGGAATATCTCAGGTGGTGGCGACGCGCGGTTCTCCATGGGGGATTGGCAATGCAGAGGCGCCACATGCCGCTGCGCGCCGCGTCAGGCGGCAGGCTGCACGGCGGAGTCGACCCGTGCTCAAGGGTCCTACCGTCGCGGTCCGCAGGCAGCACCTTGAGCCTCTGGGGCCGAGCCCACCTGCCGGCACTGCTGCTGCGCACCACTGGCCGAGAAGGGGGTGCGGCATGACGGACGAAGCTGTCGTGTGCCCCCGGTGCGGCGCCAATATGGTCATGCAATTCGCATCGCGGGGCGCCAACGCAGGCAACTGCTTCTGGGGCTGTTCACGGTTCCCGCAGTGCCGCGGATCGCGAACCATCGACGGCAGCCCGGGCAAGGCGGCGCCGGCCCGACCCCGCACGCCCAAGGCGAGCCGCCCGGTTCGCAGCAGCGACACCTCCCGCGGCCCGTCGCTGAACCGGGGTGACCTGTTGGTGTCCAGCGCCAACACGCTCGGGGCGGGGAAACTCGTGGGCAAGGACGGCGATGGCCTGATCCTCGAGTACTTCGATACCCCAGGACAGCATCCGGGCGAGCGCCGTCGCCACACCGTCCCGAGGGAGGGGCTCAAACGGTTCGCGCTGGCACCCGAGACGCGGGTGTTCTGGTCCACGGGCACCGCATGGCGCTCGGGACGCGTCATCGCCACCTCGGCCCATCGGGACATCCACGTACGGGCGCGCAACTGGGAGGGATACCTTCCCGAGAAGGACCTGTATGTCCGCTGGGACGAGCCGCTGGCAGACCCCGTCGGCTTTGCCAGCGCCGGACTGCTGGAATCGCCTCTGCTGGCCGACATGCGGCGCCCCTTTCTGCAGAGCACCCTGACGCAGCGCTCGGCGGCTCACGGCATGCGCGGTGTGCTCTCGAGCGGTATCGAGTTGTACGAGCACCAGGTCGAGACTGTGTGGCGTGTGTTGCAGGACCCGGTGCAGCGCTACCTCCTGGCCGATGAGGTCGGTCTGGGCAAGACGATCGAGGCCGGCCTCGTCGTGCGGGAACTTCTGCTGGATCAGCCCGACCTCACCGTGCAACTGATCCTCCCGCCGTTTCTCTTGGAGCAGTGGCGCCGCGAACTGTCGGGCAAATTCCGCACCGGCGACTTCCCGGGCGCCCGCATCGTGTACTCCCGCGACGACGCACCCGACACGTGGGAGCCAGCGGATCTCGTCGTGGTCGACGAGGCGCATCATCTGGCCCGCCTCGCGCACAGCGAGCAGCCCGAACTGTCCGGCCGCTACGCGCGCCTTGCCGAGGTCGCCGGGGCCAGCCCGCGCCTGCTGCTGCTGTCCGCGACGCCCGCGTTGCACAACGAACGCGCCTTCCTGGCCATGCTCAAACTGCTCGACCCGGCCGTGTACCGGGACACGACGCCCGAGGACCTGCGCCGGCGCATGCAGGCGCGTTCCGCGCTGGGCCGGCTGTTCCTCGGACTGCAGCCCCACTTTCCTGGCGTGCTGCTGAACAAACGCCTCACCGAGATCGGCGCCGCGTTCCCTGAAGACGCTGAAGTCGCCGCCCTGATCGACGAGGCCAGGCAGGCAGTGGGCGGACCGGACCGGCGGGTGCTGGCCGTGGCGATCGGCGCGCTGCGCACCTACGTGTCCGAGGTGTACCGGGTCCACCGCCGGATGCTGCGCACCCGCCGTACTGCTGCGCTGCACGAGTCGTACCGGGTCACCGGGCGTCTGCGCCCCCAGCAGGTTGTTCTCCCCTCGTCCGCTTTCGCCGGCCTTGCCTCCCTCTTGGACAACTGGCGCCAGGAGGCCCTTGCCGCGTGCGAGTTCGACGAGGAGGCCCGCCGCGAGGCAGCGTCGGCGTTCGCGACGGCCGTGGCTTTGTCCTTGGACCCGGACGCCCTGTGCGGGTGGGCCCAGTCCAGGGTGGCCGCCACGCCGGGCGAGCAGGACGCGCTCGACCGCATCGAGAGCGACCTGCGGTTCGTGGACCGTCGCCGCGACGTGACACGCCCGCTGGCCGATGCACTGACCTATCTGTTCAAAACACGTGAGCGTGTGGTCGTCTTCTGCCCGACACCGCAGTTGGCAGGGGAGCTGGCCAGCGCATTCAAGGAGCTGCTGCCCGGGGCGGTCTACCAGCACCTGGCGAGCGACTCGCCCGCAGTGTCCGAGCAGGCAGTCCGTTCTTTTGAGCAGAGCCGGACAGCAGCCGTCCTCGTTGCTGACCACTCAGCAGAAGAAGGACGAAACCTCCAGTTCGCCGATCTCCTCATTCACGTGGGCCTGCCGCCCAGGGCAAACCGTCTCGAGCAGCGGATCGGCCGATGCGACCGGTGGGACGCGCATCGCGAAGGCGGCGCCTGGCGCTCCTACTCGGTGGCGGAGACGACCGACACGAAGTCGTTTGCCGCAGCATGGATGCGCATCCTCAGCGAAGGGTTCGCCGTCTTCGACAAGTCCGTAGCCAGCCTGCAGCACGCGGTGGACGCCGCCACAGACGCTGCCTGGGACATGCTGTTCGAGCACGGCGCTGAGGCGGCACCCGAGGCCATCCGCACGGTCCACACCATGCTCGAGGACGAGGTCAAGCGCGTACAGGAACAGGACGCCCTGGACAGCATCGAAGCACCTACCGATGAGCGCTCCGTGTACGGCCGGATGATGGCCTCGGAGAGCGAGGCAGCCTCGTTTGCCGACGTCACAGATGCGCTGCTGTCCGCGCGGCGGGAGGCCGGGAACCTGCGGTTCACACCTGCCGGCGACCCCGCCCATGCGATCGGTAGCTACGAACCCATCAGCCGGTCGACAGCCGGACAGGTTCAGATCCCGCTGATACCCGCGGCGAGACTGCAGCGTGACTTTGTGCCGCTCACAGGACACCGCGGCACCTTCGTACGCAAAGTAGCCGTCGAGCACGAAGACGTCCGCCTCTACCGCTACGGCGATCAGTTCATTGATGCCGTGTCCGACTTCCTGTGGAACGACGACCGGGGCAGAGCCTTCGGCATGTGGCGATGGATCCCCACCTGGCCCTACGCAGAGCGCCTCGCCTACCGTTTCGACTACGCCGTCGAAGCACAACCGCTGCAGGCCAGTCCGGAAAGCGACGTACTCGATCAGTTGGCTGCAGCCTGGAGCAGCGACCTGGTGGACCTGCCGTCGCTGCGACGCCGGGCCGACGCGCTTTTCCCGCCGCTCATCGTGACCGTGTGGACTGACGCAAACGGCACCCCGATCACCGACGAGCGCCATCTCGGCGCCCTGCGGGCACGCTATGCAAAGCCCGCACCCGGGCAACTGGGAGGCGACTACGCACTCAACTCCGAGCGCATCACACACGCATACGAACTCATTCCGGCCAGACACTGGGAGCCGCGCTGGCGTGCCGCTGAGCACAGTGCTCAGCGCCTGGCCCATAGCGACGACGCCGTAAGCGAGACCCGCACACGGGCTCTGGCCCTCGCCGAGACCGACATAGCCACCCGACTGCGGCAGTTGCAACTGCGCGCCGCGCGGTCAGAGGGAAACGAGCGCGCCGAACTGGAGGAAGAAGTGGAAACGGAAGCGCTGGCGGGCCAGGAATTGCTGACAGCCCTCCAAACGCCTTCGCTCCGCCTGGACAGCACTGGTGTGGTCGTGGTCTCGGGCCGCAGCCTGGAGCAGGACGGCAGCGCGTGACCGCTCAACTCGACATCGTCCAGCGCATCGTTCTGGGAAAGGAAGCAGCAGCGGATCAGCTCACCGGCCCCCACCGGCGCTTCGCCGACGCCTGGCGCTCCGGCCTTGCCGGGCCCGCCCTCAGCGGCGACATTGCCGCTCTCCTGGCTCAGATGCTTCGCCACCAAGCTGGCGTGACGGGCCAGCGCCATCACAAACTGGAGATCAACCTTCACGAACGCGGAATCGAACTGCAGGCGCTCAAGCGAGCACACCTGCATGTCGAACGGTTCGGCGCCACACGACACACCGTGCGACTCGGCGACGCCTGGACACCTGACTGGCTTCACGGCGACCCCCGCTGGATCGATCTCGCCTGCGCAAGCCCCGGGCCGTTCATCGGCACCGACAACACGATGGTGGAGACCAGCGCCCGCCCGAACAGCCCGGTACCCGTCGATCCAGCCCTGCACGCGATCGCTCCCGACATCGACCACTACCGCTCACGCAGCCAAGCCAGCGCAGTGCGCACCGCCTCGCTGGCCGATCCAGCCTCCACCCTCCACGTCGTCCTGCCCACCGGCACGGGCAAATCCCTCGTCGGTCTGGCCCCAGGGCTGCTCCGTGCACGCGGAACCACCATCGTGGTGCTGCCCACCATCGCCCTGGCGCTCGACCAGGAACGCCACCTGCGCAAGCGATTCCCGACCTCGGTACTCCCTCGCGAACTGGCCTACCACAGCGACCGCATCAGCGAAGAACGCGCAGCCATCAAGGAACGCCTGCGCGAGGGAACTCAGCGGATCCTCCTTACCTCACCCGAAGCCCTCGTACGCGGATTCACCGCGACGCTGCGCACCCTTGCGACGTCCGGCCAACTCACCAACCTGGTCATCGACGAGGCGCACCTGGTGCGCCTGTGGGGCTTGAGTTTCCGTCCCGAGTTCCAGATCGTCGCCTCGCTCGTGGGCGAATTGCGAGAACTCGCCACCGGGGCCGGGCACCCTCCGCCACGCATCACACTCTTGTCCGCAACGCTGTCGGCGCCCAGCCTCCAACTCAACGATCAACTCTTCGCAGGCAGCGCCGAGTCACTGTTCGTCGGCTCGACCTTCCTGCGCTCCGAACTGCGATACTTCCTGGGCACCACCACGTCACCCGACGTCCGGATGGAACGCCTCATCGAAGCGATGCACCACCTTCCGCGGCCAGCGATCATCTACACCACCAAGAAGGAGCCCGCCAGGATCATCGCTGAGCGTCTGCGAACTGCCGGGTTTGCACGCACCCGCGTTTTCCACGGAGACCTCGGTTCTGCCGAGCGTCTTGGCATCATGCGCGGATGGTCCGGCGACGACGGGTCGACCACGACCGACATCGTGGTCGGCACCAGTGCCTTCGGCCTGGGAGTGGACCAGAGCGATGTACGAACCGTGGTGCATGCGTGCGTCCCGGCCTCAGTCGACCGCTTCTACCAAGAAGTCGGCCGCGCGGGACGCGACGGCCACGCGGCGCTGTCAGTCTGGCTTCCCGCTACGCCTGACGCGGCCGAAGGCCAGCAAGTCGAAAACGCGACCGTGATCGGGAACGTCAAGGCGTGGAACCGCTGGGAAGCCATGCGGGACCACCGCCTTCCCCCGCAGCCGGGCAAGGGCCTGATCCTGGACACCACAGTCGTACCCGGGCACGGCGATGAGCCCTCGGACGCCAACGAACTGTGGAACCGCAACACGCTCGTCCTCATGGAACGCGCCAACCTCATCACTATCGACAGGCCGGACCCCCCGGTCGTCGAACGCATACCCGGCGAGCCCGAGCAGGCCTGGCAAGCACGGTTCAGCAAGGAGTGGACTGCCTTCGTCAGCCACGTTCCGGTACGGCTCAGATCGCACGTGGCCAACCTGGACCGACAGACCCTCGAGGCTGCCCTGCAGCGGACCCGCACGGAGATCAAGAACGCCGAAGCCGCCTCAACGGCGCGCATCACCCGCCTGCTGGAAAGCAGAGAATGCTGGGGACGCGTACTGAGTGAGGAGTACACCTACACGGACATCGGCGCGATGCGGGCCAGCCAGAACGTGGCGCCCGCGTGCTCCGGATGCCCCGCAGAAGCGCACGTGCACCAGCCCACCTTGCACACCGCGCGTCCCCTCGTCGCAGAAGCGCTCATGCCCGATCTCGGCAGAAAACCCAGCACAGCCCTGGCGAACCTGGCCGCCGGCCACCGCAGCATCGTGGTCACCTACCCCAGCGGACGCCTCAGAACTGCCCTGAGCAACCTCATCCAGTCATGCGTCACCAACGGCGTACGCGGCATCGTCGCCTCAGCAGCGCTGCTCGGGCTCCCCGCCATCCGTACGGCCTCACGGTTCGCCGACGAGGGCATGGTGGCCGTGGACCCCCTGCGAACCGGCGGGATACCTGCGCGCCTCTCGGTACCGAGTTTGATCTTGATGGACCACGGGGAGACACCGCCCCTCTCATGGCTCGCCCCCACCAGCGGGCCACTACGCGTCGTAGTCGTCCCGGAAGACATGCCCGACCCGGCCTATCCAGATGCACTCATCAAGAGCATCCGCAGCCCTCACTGGACCATTGACGACTTCCTCAGGAGACTCTGATGGCTGTTTTGAACCCCCCGCGCACCCTCCCGGGCCTTGGCCGCGCCGTCATCAACTTCCTCACCGGATCCAAACGGGCCTGGACCGAGAAGGAGTTGATCGAGGCGTTCAGACCGCCAGGCCTGAACGAGGCCGCCTCCTCCTCTGAAGGTGTCGCGGACACCCTCTACACCTTCCGGGCGATCGGGATGCTCTGCCTTGATGCGGACGATGCCATTACCGTGAGCGACAGCGTCGCGGCCAGGGGCACCACGCTGGCCCCGGCGGCGTTCCGCCGGGCACTTCAAAGGCATGCCCTCGATCTGGACCGCGACGGTGACCCGTGGCAGACGGGCCCGGGGGAGAGCCTCACCGGTGGGGCACGTGATCTGCTGAGGGCGCTGTCGTGGTTCCTTGCACAGGATGCGCTGGGGCGCCCCGTGGCGTGGACCACTGGCGTTCAGGCCCTACAGCACGCGCAATTCCCGAACCCGGACCGTGAGACCTGGGCCATCACCAACGACACACGCTGGGGTTCCGCCGCCCGGTGGGGACAGGCACTCGGCCTCACGGCGCCTTCGCTTCTACAAGCCAAATCGGGACTCGTGCCCCTACCCGTTGTGGCGATCAATGACGTCCTGGACGAACTGCCCGCCGGACAGCTACCCATTGGTGACTTCCTGAACCAACTGGCGGCCAAACTGCCGGTGCTGCACGGTGGCCTCGTCCGCGCCTCCCTCGTGGCATCCCTTCCTGGCGGAGACCCCGACCCGGGCATCGCACAAGACTGCGCCGACAGTTCGGTGGGCCAGGCACTGCGCGTCCTGCAGGACCGCGGCCGGCTTGTCTTCGACACCCTGCCGGACGCCGACGGCATTCGGCTGTCGCGATTCGACAGCCAACGCCAAACGCACGTCACCCTGGTTCGAGGAGGAAAGCGATGACTTGGCGGGGCACTCTTCCTGCCGCCTGCTGGGAGGCCCGTGAGGCCCCGGCAATCATTCCGGTCGAGGCAGAGAGCACCTCCAACGGAGTGTTCCTCGCCACGCACACCTCGATCCCGATCGTCCTGCGCGACCAGGTGGACAGCGCCATCGGCGGCACCGTCGTCGACGAGCACGGCCTGCGGCGCGCCGTCGAGGAACTGCCCGCGGACCAGCCCATCATCCCCATCCTCGGGAAGTCGGGCACAGGCAAGTCACACCTGATCCGCTGGCTTCGCATCAACCTGAAGCCCGATGACTCGACCCGGCTGATCTTTGTCCCCAAACACCGCATGTCGCTACGCGGGATCCTCGAACTCATCCTGGAGCACGCCACCAGCGAACGTGCTGCGGAGTTGCGTGCCAAGGTTGCCGCTGCCACGGACGCCGCCGCGGACGAAACCACAGCACAACTTCGCCTGCGCAACGAGTTGGCCGTCCTGGTCGAGACCCGCGGAGCAGACAAAGACGGCACACCCGAGGAGAACGAACTCCGCGCCTTCCTTGCTTCCGCGGAGGGCCTGCCCGCACTGCTGGGAGACCCGGTCTTCCGCAGGCGGTTGCTCGCCGACAACGGCCCCATCGCACGCCTGGTCCGGGAAAAGCTCTCCGGCAAGGGATCGGAGGACAAGGAGGACGCGTTCGGTTTCAGCGCAGCAGACCTCGACCTCTCGGTCGATGATGTCAGCAAGGCCGGCGTCGACGCTGCCAGTGTCGCCAGCGCACTCGCCAGCGATGCTCCCCTGCGGGACCTGGCAGCGAAGATGCTCAACGAGCAACTTGGACCGGCGGTCAGCGAGGTCTTCGGCATCGGGGGAGACGACCTCAAGCAACTCCTTGTCGAACTGCGTCTCGACCTGCACAAGCAGGGACTGGACCTTCTCCTCTTGATCGAGGACTTCTCGATCTTCCAGGGCATCCAGGGTGGCCTTATCGACGCAATCACCTTGCTGCCCACCGAGACCCTGGCCCTGTGCCCGATGCGCGTCGTCATGGCCGTCACCACCGGTTACTTCGTCAATCAGATGCCGGAGACGGTGTACACGCGGACCTACAAGGTCTTCGACCTCGAACTCCCCGCCGACAAGACAGCCCCGTTCGATCCCGCAGGGTTCGCCGCCCGATACCTCAACGCGGTACGCGTCGGCTCCAAAGAGATCGACAAGCACCACTTGGAAGATCGAGAAGTCCTTGATCAGGAGACCGACGAACGCCCGGAGCCCAACCACTGCCTGCAATGCCCCGTCCGGGACAAGTGCCACCAAGCGTTCGGGGAGATTGGAGGCATCGGTCTGTTCCCGTTCAGCAAGACTGCACTGGACCGGGCCATCCGCAGCCAGTCCAAGGGCGACGCCTTCGTCGCGCGCGATGTGCTGACCCGCGTCCTGCGCCCCGTCCTCCAACGCGACCAGCTCGAAATCGACGAAGGCCGCTTTCCCAGCACCGGATTCGCGAACGACTTCCACACCGGTGCGCTGGACGTCCTCGACAACGTCGAGGACCACGTTCAGCTGAGCACGCCAGGTGATCCCGCACTTTCTGAGCGCCGCATTCGGATGGTCCGCTTTTGGGGTCCGGGCCACGGACCCCAGAACCTCCACCCGACGATTCACGAAGCATTCGCCATCCCGCCCCTGCCTGACCTCACCACCGATCAGCACACCCTCCCGCAGTCGCCGGCACGGCAAGAGCCCAGCCGACCCTCGGACAGGCCGCAGACTCCTCTTGGCGGGGACGTTGTATTCCCGCCCCCGCCCCCGGCTCCGGCTTCGGCTCCGGCTTCGAAGCCGTCTTTGGTCCAGGCGGTCGACGACTGGCACAAGACCGGCGAACTCATCCAGAGACACCGCACTGAACTCCGGAAGATCGTGCACGCCGCCGTCATCGGCTTTCTGGGACTCGAAGACGGATACGGAGGTGACAGCGGAGACTGGACCAAGGGAAGGGTGGAATTCACGCCGAGCTTTGTTGTGGACACCTCGATTGCACTGGACGGCAGTGGCCTGCAGACGGCCCTGGTCTCGATCGATCACCGCAACGTAGATGACGTCCGAGTTCTTCGTGCGCTCGCCTGGGTGAACGCAGAGGGGTCCTGGGAGGACGTGCCGCAAGGAGACGCGCTGCAGAGCCTGTGCATGAACAGGGTCCAGGAATGGGCGGACAGCGTGTCCGCTTTCCTCCTTCCTTCGGAAGATGACGACGCCGAACTGGGCCGGCTCGCGCACGCTCTTCTGACCGTCAGTAAGGCCCTGGGGGTCGCCGACTCGTACAAGAGCGATGCACTCAGCCGGGTCAAGGCGCTCTTCGTCAGTCCGCGGAAACTCGCTGATGCTGCGGAACGGCCCCTCACGCGACGATGGCAGGACCGCTTTATCGGGGCTGAATCGAAGGCGGATCGAGACCTTCTCCAGCAACGACTGCTGCGCCTGACGTCCTATCGTCAGGGCGCCGGCAAGCCGTTGGCTATTGATTTGCCCCGCCTGCTGCGAGCAATGCGCGACGATGCCGCTGCGGCGGCCTGGCCCGAGCACGTCCCCGAGCCCATCAGGAACGTGGTGGGCAACATCGAGAAGCGCATCACAATGCTGGATCCGCTGCTCGGCGAGACCCGACGGCTGGTACCCGACGTGAGCGATCTCGGCGGTGATGTCGCCGAGGTGGCTCATGCCCTCAACACCTTGCTCTCCGACCTGGCGGCGCTTGGCCAGTCAGCCAACTCGATCAACCCGTCCGCCCTCCACGACGCGGCGAAGTCGGTGAAAGCCAGTGATCTGAAGAAGGTGACGGACCTGAACGCGGGCCTTGACGCTTGGCCCACCCTCACCGCCGACCAGCGCCTGCGCCTGATGACCCTGGACGAGGGGCCGGCTCTGCGCATCCGCGCCTGGCTCGACCCTGCGCTGGAAGCGGTGAAGGTGCTGGAGCAAAAGCTTCAGGCCGGACCCGCCTCGGAAGCTCAGCGTGAGTACGACGAGACCCTCCAGCGGCTCGTGGCCGGGCTGGAGACCTTGAGCCGTGAGGTCATGGACGTGGCCGGACCTGAGGGGGGCGCATGACGCTTATTGAACAAGTTCAGCGTCTACGTGTGGCAGCGGTCGCTGCCCACGACGAGGACAAGATCAACCGCCGCACCGGCGAGTTGGCCGGACAGGCCGGGAACGTCGAGACCCTCATCGAGACGATCCAGCGCCTCAGCCGGGGCGTCGCCGAACTGCGCGCAGCCCATGCTGCCTTGGACACGGACCTCGGTCCGCAGGCCCCCCAACTGGCCGCAGACCTGCACGCGCTCGCCGAAATGCTCCCCAGCCAGGACGCCGATGCCCCACTGCAAGCGCTGAAGGTGCAGGTCAAAGCAGCCGATGGCTTCGTGAAGGGCCTTCGTAAGTCCGTTGAGCAGGCATGGACTGCTGAACGCGAGCGTGAAGTAGCGGTGATCAATGAGGAGCTCGTCGCTACGCTGAGCAAGAGCGGGATCGACGTGGAAGAGATCCGCATCAAGATTGAGAAGGCGCAAGGCGTGCTCAATGTCCTGAACAACCGCGCCGTCCCCGAGTCGGGTGACGTCGCCAGGCTGACCGCGGCGCTGGAGAGCCTCCAGGCATGCGGCCAGCAGATCGCCGCACTCGTTGACCCGGTCCTCGCCCGAGTGATCACGGGTGCCCAGGAAGCCGCCGGGACGCCCTTGAACTCCTTCACCCCCGAGGTCCTTGCCGGGCTGTCGAGGCTGGGAATCCTGGACCGCTTCTGGGTGAGGCTGCGGTGACTCCTGAGACCGAGAGCGAAATCCTCGGCGTCCTCGAAGCACACGAGGACCCCCTGCTGTCCTGGGGCGTTGTTGACGGCGGATTCACCGACGACGAACTGCACACCCACATCGATGACGTCCTCATGGAGCGCGGCGAACTCGACACCGCCCAGGAGACAATAGAGGCCCTCGAGGACAAGGGCCTGATCATCCGCGATGATGCGGTCTCGCCGTCACGGTGGCGTACCCGCAACGGCGAGACGCTGCGCCTGCTGGCCCGACTGCGCCAGATCTTCCCCTCCAACGACCCCGCGGCCTGGCGCCAAGGCGCCGCGCTCGTCTCGGACTTCCGCTACGCGCGGCGCCCGCGTGCCTACCCCCGGCGCGACCAGTCCAGACACGCCGTCATCGACGGCACCGATGCGCTCCACGACCTCTACCGCCAGGTCATCGATGCCATGACGTGGCGGGATCCCCAACACGCCGACCTCAGCGGGTTCCAGGTCCGTGCCAGCCGCCAGATCTTCACTGCCCTGCAGTCCAACATCACCACCGCCACCGTCGTGGGTGCCGGCACCGGTAGCGGCAAGACACTCGCCTTCTACCTGCCGGCCTTCGCCTACCTGACGGGACTCCAGGACAAGTCGGCATGGACGCGTGCGCTCGCCGTCTACCCGCGCAACGAACTCCTCAAGGACCAACTCAACACCGCATTCGCGAACGCCCGGCGGCTCGACCACCTATGGACGAAGACCAACGGCCGGCCCATGACCATCGGGGTACTCAACAAGGACACCCCAACCAGCACGAAGAGCCTGACGGCCTCCTACTCCGCATGGACGAAACGGGCCGAAGGCTTTCAGTGCCCTCACTTCACCTGTCCCGGTGACGGATACACCGTGTGCGGGGGCGCACTGTTCTGGTCCGAGCAGGACGCCAGGGCCAGAACGGAACGCCTGACCTGCAGCACCTGCAAGCGCGTGTTCGACGACTCCATGCTGGTCCTGACCCGGAACCGGATGAGCCAGCGGCCTCCGGACGTGCTGTTCACCACCACCGAGATGCTCAACCGCGGTCTGTCCGACCTGTCCCTGGGCGCACTGTTCGGTGTCGGCGCGGCCAAGAAGCCCCGCTTGATGCTGCTCGACGAGATCCACACTTACAGCGGTACCACCGGCGCCCAGGCAGCCCTCGTCCTGCGGCGCTGGCACCACTCTCTGCGCAGTCCGGTCACCTTCGTCGGCTTGTCCGCGACGCTGTCGAACGCCGTTCGCCACATGGCCGATCTGACGGGCGTTGACGACGGACTCGTCACCAACATCGAGCCGGGCGCAGACGAGATGGAGTACGAGGGCGCCGAATACATGGTCGCCGTACGCAGCGACCCGACCAGCGGTGCCTCCGTGCTGTCCACCACCATCCAGACGGCGATGCTCCTTCCGCGCGTCCTCGATCACCCGGCAGAGCGCACATCCCAGGGACTTCTGGGCACCAAGGCGTTCGTCTTCACTGACGACCTCGACGTCACCAACCGGCTCTTCTTCTACCTTCTCGATGCGGAAGGCCAGCGCTACCGCGCCCCCCGTACCCAGCAGTTCAAAGACCCCTTGGCATCCCTGCGACGTCCCGGGCAAGACGGCGTCCCCGACCAGCGGCGCGCCGGCCAGGTCTGGGACCTGCCGGTGAAACTGGGCCACAAACTCGACCGCCCGGGCCTCAACGTGAGCCGGACCACCTCGCAAGACGCGGGAGTCGACACCGCCTCCCAACTCGTCGTCGCAACTGCCTCGCTTGAGGTCGGCTTCGACGATCCGGACGTTGGCGCCGTGCTGCAGCACAAGGCGCCCCGCGGTGTCGCCGCATTCCTGCAGCGCAAGGGCCGTGCCGGGCGAAGCCGCCGCATGCGCCCGTACACCGTGGTGGTGCTCTCCGACTACGGACGCGACCGTGCCACCTACGAGGCCTGGGATGCGCTGTTCGATCCCGTCCTGCCCGAACTGGTGCTTCCCATCCGCAACCGGGCAGTCCTGCGCATCCAAGCCACCCTGGCGATGCTTGACTGGCTGGCAGCACAACTGCAGTCCGATTACCGGTACGCAAAGCTGTGGCGTGATTTGAAGGGTCTCGCCGATCCGAAGTACCCGGACAACCGCAAGGTCCAGCAGACAGCCGTCACCATTCTGCGCGATCTACTGCGCGATCCCGGCCGCCAGCGCAGCCTCCGTCTGTGGATCGAAGGCGCACTTCAGGTCTCCGAGGAGTTGGCCGCCGAGATTCTGTGGCATCCCCCTCGCCCGCTCATCCTGGCGGCCGTACCCACGCTGGCCCGAAGGCTGGACAGCGAGTGGGCTGTCGCGGAGGACTACACGTACGTCAAGGGCAAGGATTTGATGGGCAAGAATCCGCTGCCCGACTTCTTCCCCGAGAACCTCTTCAGCGAACTCGCACTTCCCGAAGGGTACGTGGTCATACCCCCGCAGCAGCCGTGGGAGAAGGAACCTGAACTGCAGGCGATGGGCCTGGCTCAGATGCTGCGCGAGTACGCGCCAGGACGAGTGTCACGGCGCTTTGCCACCCGCAACCTCGAGCACCGGCACTGGATCCCTGTGCCCTACGGCCAGCGCGAGACCGTCATGGATCTCGCCCCTGCCCTGCAGGCGCACCATCGGGAGGAGACCGCCACCGTCGAAGTCGGCGGTTTCCCTACCCCCATCCCCATCGTCCGCCCCGACAGGGTGGACCTCCAACTCGCACCGCCAGAACTCAAGGATGCTTCCAACGCGTCCCTGGTCTGGCGATCCCAGTTCCTGGAGAGGGGCCTCGGCCTGGTCGCCCGCCTTCCCCTGTCGGATCCTATCGGCAGCCTCATCGACGAAGCACGCTTCTTCCTGCACGCTCAAAACGCCCACGTCGAGGTCCGCCGTCTTGCCATCCAGAGCGAGGCCAGTTTGGTCTTCGCCCGCGGCGGCGAAGCCCGGGTCAAAGCACAGTTCTCGCTCGATGACGAGCGGGTCGGTCTCGGAGCCACCTACGACGTCGATGGCCTGCGCCTGACCATCACGGTGCCGGACGTGATTGCTCCACCGGGCGACCTCGACCCGGCCCTGCGCAGCGCCTGGTTCCAGCATGTTCTGACGAACGACCCCGAACTGCTGGAACAGATGAACAAGTTCCAACTGGAATGGCTGCACCAGACCATCGAATGCATGCTGCTGATGTCCGCCGTGAGTGACGGCACGTCGCTTCCCCACGCCTACCAGATGGTGCGGGAAACCTTCGCCGACCGGTTGACGGACACCCTGAAGGCGATGTTCCGCAGTTCTGACGTCGAAGAGAGCGAAAGCGCCACACTCGGCCGGGTCGGTGAGCGGCTGCGCCAACTCCTTGCCGACAAGGACATCATTGCCCGCCTGGACCACCTGACGGACCAGGTCTGGAACCCTGACCCCGCACAATTCCAAGCCTGGCTGCGCCAACGCGTCCTTGCCACCCTTGGACAGGCGGCCCTGTGGGCTGCCCGGGAGATCTGCCCCGAGCACGACCCCGAAGGCATCATCGTCGACATAGAACCCGGCTACGCCCCCGACGGCACATGGCGCCATGGCCAGGTCTGGCTCACCGAAGCCTCGATCGGCGGTGGCGGCTTCATCGAAGCGCTGGCCACACGCGTACGCCCCGACCCGCGGCGGTTCTTGCGGCTGATCATGAGAGCCGTCCAGCCTTCCACCACTGAACTGGTCGACGCGCACATGCGGCGGATCGTGCGCTACACGACCGAGCGCAGTGACTGGATCGACCTCGTTGCTGAATACCGGGGCTCGGCGACACAGGCGGACCGGGTGAAAAACCTTGACCGCATACGGGCGCAGTTGCGCGCCTCAGGCATCCACGGCGCGGAGCAGTCCGTCGTCTCGAGCCTGGCGAACCGCCTGCTCCGGCCCGGATCGACCGCACAGACGGATCAGGCACTGCGTACCCTCATTGACGAGTGGGAGATCCAAGAGCAACGCCTGGGTCTTGAAATCTCGCCGCGTACCTGGGCTTACCTGATGCGCCAGAGGCACGACCTGGACGCCGGACTGAGCCTGTCCGCGAACTCCTCAGACCGCCAGCGCATCGACGCCATCCAAAGCGCACTGTGGCCACGCGGATGGGCCATACGCGCCGGAGCACTGCAGTCGTGGAACCCCTACTTCGACAATCCGCCGGCCGCACCCGATCTCATCCGGGGACTGTTCACGTCCACAGACGACCTCATCAGCGTGACAGATCCCGACGCGGACAACCTGGTGCGCACGCGCCTGGCCCAACAGGGATCCGCCCAGCTCATCGCGCCTCCCGAGGACGTACCCGCCCTGGCAGACATGCTGGTGGATCTGTCGATCCGCGCCATCGAAACGGACTTCCTCCAAGTGTTCCCACGAGTCGTCGAGATCGACCACCGCTCCGAGGGCAGCGTCGTGGCCACCCTCGAACTTGCCGAGGTGTCCGCATGAGAAGGATCACCACCGCCGGGGCCGGCGAGACCCGGCAACTCACCGATCTGCTGCAGAACCTGCTGGTGTCTGAACTGCTGGCTCCGTCAAATCGCCTGTGGGTACTGTCTCCGTGGATCTCCGACATTGTCGTCATCGACAATGCATCCGGACAGTTCAAGAGCGTGCTCCCCGCCTTGCCGGCCCGGCCCATCCGGCTGACGGAGGTACTCATCGAACTCGCCCGCCGTGGCTCGGATGTCCGAGTGATCATGCGGGACGAGCCGCGCAACACCGTCACAGGACAACGCCTCACCGACCTCGCCCCGGTGGGGCCGCGGCCGACCCTGCTCATCCGGAACACCCTGCACGACAAGGGCATGGTGAGCGACAGATTCCACGTTCATGGTTCGATGAACTTCACCTTCTTCGGCCAGAGAGTGAACCAGGAAGGCGTCACCGTCGTATCCGACCCCGACCAGATCGCCCGCGCTTGGGTCGAATACCAGAACAGGTATCAATTGCCATGAGCGTTGATTTCAAGGAATTCTTCGGTCCAGGCAACGACATCACGCCCACACGGGTAGGACCGGACTTTCAACTCATACTCGATAATTTCATGGCAGGTATCCAGAAGCGCCAGATCGGATTCCTGCCGCGAAGTTCTCAAGGCCGCCTGTGGTGGTACGGCTTCGCACCCACCCCGCGCCAACAGCGCGAGACACTCGCTATCCTCGACAGTTGGATCGGCCCTACCTTCAGCGATCTGCCCCGCCACCGTGGTGCCCTCAACCCGACTGATCCATTCGACGCCGTACTGGAAAACGTATCTGTCAAGCCCCTGCGCTTTGAAGTACTGCCCCGCCGGACAGCGGACTCGGAGGAGTGGAAAGACGCGCGAGGCCAGGTACGCGACGCCCTGCTGGTGCTCACTAGACTCCTCAACGGTCGGCCGCCCTCGGAGTTCGATGCCCCCCGCACGACTGTCGAGGTTCTCGACGACCTCGGACACGCCATCGCTGCCCGCGACCGTACCGTCGCCTTGGCCTGCCTGCGCGAACTTGAGGCGACCGCCGATCTCGACCAGGCGAACCTAGCCTTCCTGCGACTACGACTTTTCGCCGGGCTCGAAGACTGGAAGGCCGTTCTCGCGGACCGGGACCTCGACCACGTCCTTGCCATGCGCCGCCCCCTGAGCGTCACTCAAGTGATCCAGCAGGCGGCCTATGCCAGCTGGTTCGCCCCGTACGACGCAGCAGGCAGAGAGGAAGAACTACTCGGTGCCGTTACTGCGCTCCCTGCAGCGTTCCGGCCGCTGTTCTCGGGCATGCCGAGAACGAGTCGGGCGCAGGCTGTCGTGGAGTTCCTCATCGAGGTCGAAGACGACGCCGGAGAGGACACACTCAACCGACTCCTCGACGAAGCCGGCACGATCGAACCCGGTTTGCCCGCCCACCTGCGCAATGTGCTGCACCTGCACCGAGAACAAAGTCCTCAGCACACTGACCTGTCCGTGCCGTCCGCTCCTGTGGATCAGCTCGACGCCCCAAGCGAATCGCCCCTGGAGCGCGCGACCGGGATGATGGCCCGGGGCGAACTTCAGGCAGCCATCGAACTCGTGCTGACACTCGAACCGAGCCTGCACGCGGCATACCTGCTCCTGACCTGTGCACGCGATCTGCAGTCACCACAGCAGGCAGCGTTGGCACTTGAGTACATCTCCACGCATCACCTCCAAGGCTTGATCGACGGAGCGAGCGCACGCCTGCGCGATGATCTCGCCTGGTTGGAGCAGTTCACCCAGGCCGGGCCTCGCTTGGACTGGCGCACCTGGCTGGATGCTCTGGACGGAGACCATGGCAGCGCAGCGCTGGCTGCCGGACCCGAAATCACCGATGGCTGGACGCCACTGAGCAGCAGTGCGCTGACCGCGTGGCTTCACGACGCGTCCGACGAGACACTGGGCAAACTCGGTGAATTCGGAGGCCAGTTCATGGCAGCGCACCGCGACATCTTTGCTGAAGACGGAGCGGCCGAACTCAGTGAACGCATCCTCGCCGGTCTCGCACTCAGCGGTAAGAACTCGGCCGGCGTCCGGGTGCAGACCCAAGCCCTGCTGGACTATCTACTGTCTGCCAACCCTGCCTCCGCGGTGTTCGCGTCGGCGGTCGAGTGGACCGAGTTGATCGTCTCCGCGAACGTCTCCGCTGTGACCACGACGTGGGCGATCGACATACTGCAGGCGGCGACAGCTACATCGGCAGCAGTAACGAGCCCCGCCGCCGTTGAATTGTTCTACAAAATCACCGACACGGTCAGGCCGTTCAAGACAGCACTGAACCCAACCGACCTTGAGGCCATCAAGCTCATAGCTGGCGAACTGGGAGCCGGTGTCCCGGAAGACTTGCTCGCCGACCAAGTACAGGACGCCGACCCCGGAGCGCCCTACCGCTACCTGCAAGACTCAAAGGTGGTGCTGTACTCCCTCACCGAGTCAGCCACCACCCGGGCTGCACAGATACTGCGCATCTTGGTGCCCAAGATCGACATCGAGACGAGCGCCGAACACGATGGCAGCAGCAAACTCGCCGCACAGGCAGCCAACGCTGACGTCTTTGTCGTGGTGACCGCATCGGCAAAGCATGCCGCCACTGATTTCATCGCTGCCAAGCGTGGGACACGGCCGGTAGTGCTCGTCAACTCGCGTGGCTCATCAGCGATTTTGCGTGAACTGGCGGAAGGGTAACCTTCCGCAACGCAGTGGGCTAACGCCTCTCCCGCAACGTTCGAGAAGTCCAGTCCGAGGCGACCGCCTCGGACTGGACTCCGGGGTCATCCCAGGAGGGCTAACTTGTGCAGGCGTGCGATGCCGAGCATCGCCGATGGACTTGCAGTTCTGGGACACGTGTCCGGAGGGCGCTTGAGTCTCAATCAACCGTGCTGGTCAGAGCAGTGCAAGCAGGTACTTGCTGTCACCTCGTCCACGGGTGGTCCACCGACTTTGCTCTCCATCGAAAGGCCAGTGGTGGCCTTCTGCGGCCAGCGCACGTCAGAACGGAAGGTCTGACAGGTCATAGCCCCAGTCCTCTTCCAATTCCATGTCAAGGGCTCCCTGGCCCATGGGGAAACGTGACTGCGTAGCTCTTACCAGCCAGTCGTACGTGCGGATCTGAATGTCCTCTGCCTCCGCGTACTGACTGCGCATGACACCGGTACCTCTTGCCCCATCTTCCCGCCCGATAATGATCAATCCTGGAGGTCTAGTCCGGATGCCGGGCAATCCGAGTCCTCCCTGGCTGACGCTCTTCTGCGCATTGTCGAGGTTGTTGGAAAGCCACTCGCGCCAATCTCTGATTTGCTGGATTGCTTTGCGTAGCGTCTCTGATGCTTGACGTGCATCTTGAAGAGACAACTCCGCAGTAGGCCGCTCAAGCTCTACCAGCAGCCAGCGCATACCCAAAGAGTTTTGACTTCCAATGAAGAAGTCGGCTACGTATTGTGTCCCGACCTGCACCTGTGGTCGTACGTACGTGCCATGATTTCCTCGAATTAGATGTCCAAGGATTTCAGGGTGCTGCTCGAGCGCGATCTGCATGGGGCGTTCGTGTCGCTTACGGTCTCCACCATCTGCCTTTTCCAAAGCAGCGACTAGCGCCGTTTGGGCTGCGAACGAAGGGTCGTCTTGAACCTTCCACTGATTCAGTGCCGCCAACTGTGCGCCGCCAATCAATTCTGGGGAAGAATTCCGAGCTGCCGCCTCCTGTCGCGCCTGGTAGGCAACTCTTTTATGTTCGCTATCAGAGATCCGGGTGATCCTGATAATTTCGTGCGGCCAGGCGCGCTGACCACGCCCGCCACGGAAATTAAGCTGCCCAGAGGTGCCGATTGAGGAGATAATATAGGAGCGTTCCTTGCCTGATTTACCAATGACGACGACGTCATCCCGCGATGGAGTCCACTTTTCGAGATATTCGGCAGCTCGTTTGGCTTGCATCGCCTCAAGCCATCCGTCGAGAAGGTCACGTTCACGAACCTCGGCAGGGAAGGCGACACCGGTCTCCGCTGCGACAGTACGCAGTAGTTCGATCTCGTTCTCGGTGGCCGCTTGAGTTCGCGGCAGCCCCAACGGCTCGCGCAAACGGGCTCGAAGCAAGGCCGCGGCCACTGGCGCCGGGACGTCTTGCCCAAAGCCGAGAGTGAGTAACCGGTTGAGTTGATTCTGCTCGTCGCTAGGACCAGCCCACTTCTGGCGAAGTTGGGTCGCCACCATTTTCCACTCTGCTGTAGCCATGAACGGTCCTTGTATAAATGGGGATGGTGCAGCGCGTTGTCCCCGGCCCCCCTGGTGAACCTGCTGCGCCAGCCTCCTGGCTCGATCAGCAGAAGGCTCTCATATGAGGACCAACTCATGGGCCTGATCCGACAATGCTGGATTCAGTGAAGACCCACCCGACAGGACGGGATGGACCGCCTGCAGCCCAGTAGCGACTCTTCCCCCTCGACCTGCCTGCGAAGTGGCAGGCCGAGTCGGGAGCGGACGCCTGAGCCGGCGGACAGGGCAGTGGGGGACAGCAAACGCGCTGCTGTACGACGGAGTGGGAAGGTGCGTGTCAGCCGGGCAGATGGCGGCAGCACTCGCAGGCGAGGGTGCCGAGGCGTCCTCCCGGGAGCCCCCTCCCCTCAAGGCATCATTCTTTTGGATCTTCCGGCTCGGCCTCCGGCTCCGTGCGCGCGCGCCGGGACTGGTACAAGTAGGCACCGATCAGCTGGATGAGCTCTTCGGCTCGCTCATTCTCGCCGGTCAGCGCACCGGTCAGCTTCCCGAAGGCCCCCTCGTTGAGCACGGCCGCGTCGGTGAGGGCCTCGCGCAGGTTGGGAGAGATGAGGAACTGGTCCTGGGCGTTGTTGTCGATCTGTTCGGCGATCAGCGGGTCCTCCTCGGCCATCCCGGCCGCGGCCGTGACGAAGCCGCCGATTTGCGGGTCCGCGAACTCGCCGCCGAACAGGCTGTTGATCTTGGCGATCACCTCTGACAGCAGCACCTGCTGTGGATCGCGGGCCACGGCGGTACCGATGCCAGTGACGCCTCGCAGCCCTGGCGTCTCCTGCTCTCCGGACAGGGCTATGGCCGCCTTGCCCTGGTCAATGTGCCGCACCCGCTTGAGGACTATCCCGGACAGGTCTACGTCGGCGCGGGGATCGTTGACTGCGAGCAGGCGCACCAGCTGGCGCAGGAACTCGGCGAGCTTCTCCAGGTCGGTGGTCGCGTAGTCGACGACCTGGGACATGAAGTCGTAGAGACGGACATAGGAGCCGCAGTCCTTGCGGAAGGTCCGCAGCTCGTTCAGTGCCTCGCTGTCGTCCCTCTCGGTGGCGTCGGCCCATCGGTTGGTGAACTCGTCGCGGGCCGGCGCGATCGCCGCCGCCAGTGCCGAGTGCCGCTGCTGGCCCCACCAGGCTTCGGCGTAGCGTTCGACGTCGGCGCGGGTGTAGATGCCGGGCTGGGCGAGCTTCGTGGCGAGCTGGTGGACGAGGTTGGGGTCGGTGGCAGTCTCGACGTGGGCCTCGGTGTAGTACTGCAGGAATGCATTCTGGATGTCGACGGGGTCGTTGACGAAGTCGAGGACGAACGTCTGGTCCTTCGCCTCGCCAGATGGGGCACGGTAGGTGCGGTTGAGGCGGGAGAGTGTCTGGACGGCGTGGACGTCGGGGAGTTGCTTGTCGACGTACATGGCGCACAGCAGCGGCTGGTCAAAGCCAGTCTGGAACTTCTCCGCCACCAACATCAGCCGGTAGTCGGGGCGCCGAAATTCCCGGGCGAGATCGGGTCCGAGGCCCGGGTTCAAGGACGCTTCGGTGGCATTCTCCAGGCCGTAGTCCTCATCGGTGATGTCACCGGAGAACGCGACGATCGTCTTGAGCTTGTAGCCCTTGGCGCGGATGAACTTGTCCGTCTCGATCTTGTAGCGGACGGCTGCTTGGCGTGAGGAGGTGACGACCATGGCTTTGGCCTGGCCGTCGAGGAGGCGCGCGACGTTCGCCCGGAAGTGCTCGACGATGATCTCGACCTTCTGCCCGATGTTGGACGGGTGAAGGTTCTTGAACCGCATGATCTTCTTGGTCGCGACCTTCGGGTCGACCAGTTGACCCTCATCGTCGCTGCTGATCGTGGTAACGACGCCATCGGCGCCGCGCTCCTCGATCTCGAACGCGGTCTTGTACGTCTGGTAACCACGCAGCACGTCGAGGATGAACCCCTCCTCGATGGCCTGCCGCATTGTGTACACGTCGAACGACTCGGGCTTGCCATCGTCGCTGGGACGCCCGAACAGCGTCTTCGTTCTGTGCTTCGGCGTGGCGGTGAACGCAAGGAACGACACGTTCGGCGACGAGGCTCGGGCAGCCGTCTCGGCGGATATCCGGTGCTCGCGCCTGGCGTGCTCGTCGTCGGCGGAAAGAAGCTCGTTGACGACGTCCTGGGTGTCGACCGCCTCGTCCTCGGCGACCTGCCCACCCTCGGTGAGGACCTTCTTCAGGGCGTTGGCCGTCTTGCCGGACTGGGAGGTGTGAGCCTCATCGACGATGACGGCGAACGCCTTGTCGTTGAGCGTCGTGTCGATCAGGCCCTTGACGTAGGGGAACGTCTGGATGGTGACCACGACGACCAGAGCAGGCCCGGTCAGCGCGTCGAGTAGGGCCCTGGACTTCGAGCCGCCGGAGCGGCGCACGGCGGCGGAATCGATGACCGCCACCGAGTCACCGGAGTCGTCGACCTGGCTTACGGCCTCCTGGAGCTGCCGGTCGAGGACCTTGCGGTCGGAGACAATCAGGACCTTGTCGAAGACCTTGCAATCGTCACCATCGTGCAGTCGGGCGAGGCGATGCGCGGTCCAGGCGATCGTGTTGGTCTTGCCCGAGCCGGCCGAGTGCTCGATCAGATACCGTCGCCCCGGCCCGCCAGCACGGACCTCGTCGACGATCCGCCGCACCGCACGCCACTGGTGGTAGCGGGGGAACAGCAGCGTCGTCGTTCGCTTGATCTTTCCTGTGGCCGGGTCCTCGTCCTCGTTCTTGCGCAGGAACATCAGCGAGCCGAGGATATGGAGCCAGTTGTGCCGATCGAGGACCTCCTCCCACAGGTAGGAGGTGGCCGCGCCGTTCGGGTTTGAGGGGTTGCCTTTCGCGCCGTCGGCGTGGCCCCGGTTGAACGGTAGGAAGTGGGTCTTGTCGCCTGCGAGCTTCGTGGTCATCCATACTTCGTCGTCGTCGACGGCAAAGTGGACCAGGGCGCGAGTGCCGAAGCCGAGGAGCGGCTGGCCCTTAGGTTGGCGATCCTGCTTGTACTGCTTGATCGCTGTGCGCCACTCTTGCTTAAAGAAAGACTTGAGCTCCAGCGTTGCCACCGGCAGCCCATTCACGAAGAACACTAGGTCGATCGACCGATTGTCGCCACGAGCCGACGAGAAATGCACCTGCCGCGCTACCCGTAGTCGTACCGACTCGTACGCCTTCGTCACCGTCGGATTCAGGGTGGTCGCCGGCGCGAACTGGCACATCCGGAAGTGCGCTGTAGCACCACGAGTGTGTGAGAATCGCCGCCGAAGCACGTTTAGCGTGCCGCCGCCCGAACCCATCGGAGTATCCAGACGCGCCACGAGTGCATCGAGCAGTGCGTCTTTATCGGCCTGCTCCGTCGAGGTACCGGCTTTGACGACCTTCTCGTACTCCTCGGACTGCGTGGACCTCAACCACCAGTGCACGTCCTCGGGCCACAGGGCGCGCTTTGTGTCGTATCCGTCATCCGACCTGCTGTACGCCCAGCTGTGGACGGCGAGATATTCGGCAATTTCAGTCTCGAACGCCTCTTCGCGAGTCTGATCTGCAGTCGCCATGCGTCAGCCAGCCTTCCCGGCGGTGCGTACGTCGAGTTGTCCGGCTACAGCGGCTGTGATGAGCGCAGCACGACGCTCCTTGGCGAAGTCGATGTGCTCCTGCGCCTTGGCGATGAGGGCATCAATCCGTGCGGTCTGGGCGTCCAGATGAGCGAGGATCCGACGCTGCTCATCGACCGGCGGGAGCGTCATCGGAAGGTTAACGATATCGGACTGACTGATATTCAGCATCGAGGAGCTTGCGCCGGTAGCTTGCATCTCTATCAGATCACGCCACTTGCGGCTTCCGAGCACGGCGGCGACGAATTGGGGGAGTGCCTGATCCTCGTTAAGGGTGAAGGCATAAAGCTTGTCACTCAGCATTAGCCGCGGGAAATCTCCTTCAACGACCGCTGCGCTTCCAACGAGGTCGCGAGTATTAGCGCGAGACACAATGAGGTCACCACGTTGTACGACGGTTCCGGGTCGAGGAGTTTCCTCTGCGGGGAGCTCTTTGTTCTCCATGGGGCGGAAGACTCCGCCGTTCACGGAACCGACCTTGAGAACAGCCCAGGAGTTGATTCCATCAGCAGGCCAGGAATAGCACTGCGGGCTCCAACCTTGACGCACCGACCGAACAACGTGCTTCAGCCTTGGACCGCTTGTGGCAACTTCCGACACAATGACATCGATCGCGGCACTTCGCCGTTCTCCGAGGAACTCTACCTCCCGCAGCATCTCCATGATTTCACCGGCGACGCGGCTGAGATCGGTGTCGATCTTCTCGAGCGGTCGGGGCGGGATGTACTGGTAGAAGTGTCGGGTGAATGGGATCTCGTAGCCGGTCTTCGTCTTGGACTTGTCAATCCAGGCATCGGTCACGTGTGGCTTGACCTCGGCCTCGAAGTAGGCGTCGATGGTTTCCTCGGCGGCATCGTGGGTCTTCGGGCGACCGCCCCAGCCGAAGGGAATTTTCTCGGTGTCGCGCAGAGCAGGGTCGGGTTCGATCTCGCCCTTGTGCGGGCCGGAGGTGTAGCGGCAGACGTCGGCGTTGTCATCGTGTTCACCGATCGTCTGCCACAGTGTCTTGCGCTGAGCCGCGGTCAGCGTGATTGGGCACTCACTCAGATGCTTGCCGAGGTCGTTAAGAAACTCCTCCCTGTTGAGGTAGACCTGCTCGCCGAAAGAGCCGAGGGCCTCAACCAAGCCCGCGATCTTGCCAAGGGTTTTATGGTTGGCGGCGTCAGTGATCCGATCGGCGGTGCACTGGAACCTGAGGCGTAGGGGGCGCTCGACGGTGGTCGTCCAATAGGCGAAGTCGCGGTTCTCGAAGATCTTCGAGGTGGCTGAAGCTTCGCGGGAGGCGAACGCCTGCACGATCGCGGCGCGAGCGGCGTCAGAGATTTCGACGCGCTTGGAGCCGATCGACTTGCCCAACTTAGAGCCGAGCCCGGTCGCGTCGATGAGCTGGACTGTGCCCATGCGCTCGGTAGGCTTGGCGTTCGAGAGGATCCACAGGTAGGTGGGGATGCCGGTGTTGTAGAACATGTCGTTGGGTAGAGCGACGATCGCTTCGACCAGGTCATTCTCGAGCAAGTGGCCGCGGATTTTGGATGGCCCGGATTCAGCGCCGCCGGTGAAGAGCGGCGAGCCGTTGAGGACGATGCCTGCCTTTCCGCCGCGGCCGTTCTCGTCCACGTCGCGCATCTTCGAGGCGACGTGGAGCAGGAACAGCATCGAGGCGTCCCCGACGGCGGGGAGGCCTGAAGCGAAGCGTCCTTGTCCGCCGCGTCCGTGTTCGGCGGTCACCTGGGAAGCGATTGCCTTCCAGTCGGTGCCGAACGGCGGGTTGGACAGGACATAGTCGAACTTGTGGTCCTCGAATCGGTCTACGACGAGAGTGTCGCCCTGCCGGACGTTGGTCGGATCTTGGCCCTTGATAAGCAGGTCGGCCTTGCAGATCGCGTAGGTCCGCGGGTTGATCTCCTGGCCGAACAGGGCCGTTGAGGCGGACGGGTTTAGGCCGTGGAGATGCTCGTCGGCGACGGTCAACATGCCGCCGGTGCCGACGGTTGGGTCATAGATGGACCGGACCTGGCCTCGGTCGCGCAGTGCCTCAGTGTCCTCGGCGTAGACGAGGTCGACGAGGAGGCGGACGACGTCGCGGGGTGTATAGAACTGTCCGGCGCCATCGTTGGCGGACTCGGCGAACCGGTAGATAAGGTTCTCGAACAAGTCGCCCATGTCCGCGTTCGAGACGGTCTCAGGGCTCAGGTCAACCCCCTGGAAGTGCTTGACGACAGGCGAGAGGCGGTCGCGGGCGTCGAGGGTGCGCAGAACGTTCTCGAAGTCGAAGGACTTAAACACGTCCAGGTTCGAAGAGAAGCCAGAGACGTAGTTGATGAGGTTGGCCGCGAGGTTGTTCGGGTCCTGCAGAGCCTTCTTCAGGGTGTAGTTGCTGGTGGTCCAGAAGTTCAGGCCCGGACTATCCGGGGTGCGCGTCTTGAGCTTCAGGTAGGTGCGACGCTGCTGATCACCGGGGTACTGGCTGATGATCTCGGCCATCGCCTCCCGGTGCGGTTCCATCACGCACTCCAGGCGACGCAGCACGGTGAACGGCAGGATCACCGAGCCGTATTCGGCTTCCTGGTAGGGGCCGCGCAGAGTGTCGGCGACGCTCCACACGAATTGGCTGAGGACGCTCACGCAGGTCTTCTCCGGTCTAAGGCTCGGGCGGTCACAGCTCTGCTCGACGGGAGCGTGCTGCGTTACCCGAACCCTATCCGCCGGGACCTGTACGAAGCAGGGCGATGGTCCAGGCGCCTAAAAGATGCCACCGCCGGCTCACGACGCCCGCTTGGCTGGCTCGTTGCTGTGATCGACCGCTGATGGCCACCACCCTCCGCCGTCGTTGCATCAGTACTGCCGTCACTGCCATCGATGTGTACGGCCCAGTAATGCCCGGGGGTGCAGCCTGTACTTCCTGACGAGAGGGGGCTGGTGTCGGCGTTCGAAGCTCAGCCGACGATAGTCAGCCACCCGCCGACGCATAGGCGTAGGCGAGCTGGCTGCGGCTAAGAAGGCTCGCTCTCCGTAATGTCGCGACCAGGTCTGTATGTCGACCCTCCTTGACCACAATGAGCCATGTCATTGTCCGGGAGGCCCAGAAGGTGCTCGCTGCGCCTCAAGAGCGTGTAGATTCCGAAGACTTTGCGCAGGAGTCCCCAAAGACGAGAAGAGGTATGACGATGCAACTGGGTAGGCGTCCAGACACTCTGTATGCGTCCCCGCCGGCCTAGGGCTGGTACAGACAACCCCTGGCGACGGCAGCATCTCGCAGCCTACGTCCTATCTGCTTCCTCCGGCCCTTCGAAGGAACTGAAGTGAAGTCCACGGAGGCATGGTCGGGCTGAGAAGTTGCCTCCGCGTCATCTATCGCGACGAGGCTCTCGTTCTGTATCTCTGCGACTGATAGGCCATATGTTCCGACAGAAATGAACTCCAGGTCCTCTGTCCAGCGCCGGTATGCTTCTGCAGGACCGACCCTCTCGCGCAGAGTAGACAGCAAATACTTGTCTCTTTCAGAGGGGACAAAGGCCTCGCTCGACGGCGACCCGTTAGGGAATTGGGACGGATGGACCTGTCGAAAGAGAGTCTCGTTCGCGTCCTGGAGAATGGAGGTCTCTGAAGACTGGGTCAATTCATACTCCCACTCTCAAGGAAGCGAACAAGTGTAGTCTCGTTGAACTCCATCTGCCTTTCGTGGAGTTCGTCCGTTACAGTATTGTCGGCACACAAGAACAATTGATCATCCGGCTCAATGGCGGCGCTCATCTCGACATCCCCACGCCGCCACTCCAGGACAATTGCCCCCTCCGAATTGGGGACGATGGCGACTTCCATTCCGAGTGCGACGAGGCGAGGGATGAGGTGCTCGACTTTCCTAGCCACCTCATGACTGGGCGCCTGGCTATCGGGACCCAGCCACGTGTCCGTCAGCTCGCGGATTTTCTGCAGCTGGAATAGTAGGGATTTTTCCTCAATCGATCGGATGGCCGTGATGGCGTCGACATTGAAAAGGTGGACGTTCTTTTGAGCGGCGTCAGGGGTCTCTCCCTCCACTAGGACATCAGGGGCGGTGACGCCGTCCGTAGCCAAAAATTCTTTGGCGGCCACAGCGAGATCGTGGCGAACCTGGTCTAGTTTGCAGATCGAAATGCCGGAGGAAGTCTTTAGCCGGAAACTCATGGCGGAACCGTCGTACTCGACGATTACCCCTTCAAGCTGAACTCGCTGGGGGGCTGGTACAAGCTCCTCTATTTCCTCAAGAATCTCACGTACTGCGAAGTCGACGGTTGCGCGCCTTGAGTCCTGCTTAGGGTCGCCTAGAATAATCGCTTCAGAATCTTGCAGGCTAGAACCAACTCGACGGATTGCCCTCATCGAATCAGCCGAGAAGTTAACGGGGGGCTGTCGAGTGCGTGCGATACTCTGCAAGGAGTCTGTAAGGGCATCGCGTGCTCTCGCATAGATGCCCGACCACTCATCCCAGTCCTCATCGCTGATTTTCCCTGCAGGGCGATGGAGAACCATTCGAGGTCTTGCACTGCCACTCAGGACGGCGATTAGGCGAAGGTCAAAAGCTTCGTTGAAGCCGTTAGGCAAACGGCGCCGGTCCGGGTTGCCTTCCAGCCACAGATCACGCGCCACCTTCAGTACGGCTTCACGAAAAAGCCCGACCTCGCGAGCCGTGTCAGCCGGCATACCAGGAGCGTCAAATCGGTCGCCAGTCAGCGAGAAAAAGGCGAAGTAGTCCTCTTCGCTTGCATCCATGATCGACTCCGTCCCCCAACTCACCCTCCTGCAGGGAGACGTCTGAAGTTATCAGGTTCCTCTGACAACGCCCCCCGCCAGTCACTCTGTACTAGCCATGGCCCCTAGGCAAGCAGGTTGCCACAAGCAATTGGTTCGGCGGCACACCGGTCAGCCTGAGGGCACGAGGGCGGTGGAGCGGCTTTGGGCTGGAGCTGCTTTGGCGCGAGTGATCATGGCCCCGTAAGCTTGCGGCGCGTCGGGCAGTCTGTGGACCTGCCCGGTAAAGCACGACGTTGGGGCCATGATCTTGGAGGCTCGCGCCAAAGTGGCTGCGTAAAGCCGCGGAGCCGACCACCCTAGCCACGACGTACCCCTTCTCTGGCATCAGGCGGCTGATTGCTGTGGCCGCGGCGCGGGCGCCGGCCGGGCTGGAGCGGGGCGGAGACATGAGCGCAGGCCCGGCCGGGGGCCGGGCCGCGCGCGGTGAGCGGAGCGAGCCGCCTTGAACCAGTAGAGAAAGTTTGAATCACGTCGTCCTCGTAGGGCTGCTGTGATCGTTCCGCTGGGTGCTCGCTAGCCGTTGGTGTAGAACGCTGGGTATGGGGAGCGAGCGGCAGGAACGAATGCGGGCGCTGGGGGCACAGCTTCGGGCTCTGCGTGTGGATGCCGGCCTGACGGGTGCCTTGTTGGCGCAGCGGGCAGGGGTGGGTCAGCCGACGGTTTCCAAGGTGGAGAACGGGCGGATGGTCCCCAGCCATGATGTTCTCGATCGCCTGTCCGGAGCTCTGGGCCTGGATGCTGCTGCCGTTGCGGAGTTGAGTGCTGCCCTGGCCGAAGTTGAGTCGGCTCCCTCGGCCGGTCTGGGCGAGACGCCGTTGGGCTCGAACGTTTCCGTAGATGCCGCTGTCGACCTGGCGGTGCGTGGAGCCCGGCTCGTTCGGTCGTTCCAGTGCGTTGTCCTGCCGGCCATGCTCCAGAGTGCGGAGTACGCCCGGCATGTCTTCGCGAGCACGCCCGGTGCGGATGCGGTTGAGGTGGGCAAGGCTGTTGCGGCTCGCGTGGAGCGACAGAGCGTCTTGTACGAGCCGGGGCGAGAGTCCGTCTTCGTCGTGACCGAGGGCGTGCTTCGGACGTGGCCCGGCAGTCCTGCCCTGATGCTTGCTCAGCTCGACCGGCTGCTTGCTGTGGAAAGCCTGACCACTGTGCGGTTCGGCGTAATCCCCTGGGACCGTCCGGTACCGGTCATGCCGCGGCACGGCTTCACCTTGTGCGATCGAGAGGCGGTGGTCGTTGAGACCTTCAGGGGCGAGCGGGCAGAGAAGGACCCGGACGTAGTCGCGTCGTACGAGGAGACGTTCGCTCGGTTCGAGGGGGCGGCTGTCTTCGGCGATGAGGCACGGGAACTGCTGATGCGGATCATGGGCGATCTGCGGGTCCTGCCCGAGGACGTCACTCCGTAGAGGAATAATTCCTCTGAATGCCTAGAAGCTTGGCTTCCCTAGGAATACTCTGCCTGCGTGCTGTCTAGCCCTCTAGACGAGGAGTGTTCCTCTTGCTTGCGAAGTGGTGCCGTCCGTTCCCTGGCCTGCCCCAACAGGTCGCTGAAGCCCGTTACTTCGTCGCCGCCCTGATGGAGGCTGAGGGGCCCCGCATGGTGGAGAGCGCCGTCCTCATCGTCAGCGAGCTGGCGTCCAATGCCGTTCGCCACTCTCGGAGCGGTCGCAAGGGCGGCTGGTTCCTCGTGATCGTCGTGCTCGACGACGACCGAGTACGAATCGAGGTGATCGATGAGGGGGGCTTCGACAGGCCCCAACTCCTCGCCGCCAATCACTGGGAGGAGGAGAGTGGGCGCGGACTGTTGCTGATGGCGGCCTGTGCCAAGGACTGGGGAGTGAAGGAACGGACGCACGGCCGGTCGGTCTGGGCCGAGCTCGCGCGAGCCGGGGAATGATCCCCGTAGTTCTGGCCGGCTGCGCTTCCTGCCTCCTGGGCGGCTGAGGGTGAGTCCTCGCGGGGTCCCCGGTTACCGGTCTGGCTTCTATGTGGTTGATGTTCGTACGGGACAGCGTCTCCCGCCCGAATCGTCTAGGGCCCTAGACTCCTGGGTGCGTCTAGGAGGTGTGGGCATGTCGGACGAGTTGCAACGGATCGCGGCCATCGATGATCCGTACTTGTTGCTGCGTGAGGTCACTACAAGGTTGGCCGATGCTCAGCAGGAGGTTACGGAACTCGCCCGGCTGCGTCGGCGCGTAGTGCAGGACCTGCATGCGCAGGGGCTGTCGTACGCGCAGATCGCGGGGAAAGCCGGCCTGAGCCGCGGGCGCATCCATCAGATCCGGCATACGGGACCGGCCCCTGAAGGGGCCTTCCTGGGGCGCGGCGCCGTCACTGTGGCCACCCCTCTGCGTCGCGATGATGAGCGTGGACGCACGGTGGTCGCTGTGGACGACGTCAGCTCCGGTAAACGGCTTGAGGATCTGGCGCGGTCGTACGGGCTCGACGTCCTCTCCGAGCACGTGTCGGTGAGCGGTGACATCGACCTCAACCGTGACGGCCTGGTCGTGGTCTGTGGCCCCCGGATGTCCCAGCAGATGTGGGACACCTATGGCCAAGATCCGGTGTTGAGCTGGCAGCAGGCGGACGACGGGCCGTGGACGGTGGTCGACGGGCGCACGGGCACCGTGTACCGGTCGGGGCAGGACAGCGATCCGGCCCGCCCGTACGACGTCGGATACCTCGGTAGACTGCGCCGGCCGGACGGAGCTGGCTCGTTGCTGGCCATCGCCGGAATCCATACGCAAGGCTCCCTTGGCGTCGTCCAGTTGCTCTCCTCTGACCTGAACAGCTTGTGGGGGCAGGTAGGCGAACAGCGCTTCTCCACGCTGGTGGGAGTCGAGTACGACCCCGAGACCGGCGAACCCCGCAGCGTCGAACTGCTCTGCCCGCTCTACCGCCACGACGAGGAGTCGGCGGCGTGACTATCGGGTTGGTCTCGTTCCCTGCCACGCCCGATGCTCCGAACGAGGACTTCGCCGCTGCCTCGCCAGGGGCCGCGGTCCTCCTTGACGGCGCAGGAGTGGCCGGGGGGTGGACCGGCTGTAAGCACGGTGTCGCCTGGTTCTCGTCGACGCTGGGCGGCGTCCTGCTCGGCACGCTCGTCGCGCAGCCTGGCCTCTCGCCGGCTGAGTGTCTGGGGCATGCGATTCTCGCTGTCCGGTCCCTGCATGAGGGTGACTGCGATTTGCACCACCCTGCCAGCCCAACCAGCACTGTCGTTGCCGTGAGAGCCCGTGCGGGAGCTCTGGAATACGTCGTCCTGGGAGACTCGGCGCTCCTCCTGGCCAGCCGTGACGGCATGGTCGACGTCGTCACAGATCGACGGTTGGACGAGGTGGGCAAGCGGCTGCGCGGTCCTGTCGACGCGTTGCCCACCGGTTCGTCCGAACATGCTGCCGCGCTCGCTGAGTACAGGAGCGCCCTGACTGGAGTGCGTAACCGGCCTGAGGGCTTCTGGATTGCAGGCCCGGACCAGGAAGCGGCTCAACACGCGCTCGCCGGTTCTGTCTCGCTGGACTCGTTGGCGTCCGTGGTGCTGATGAGTGACGGGGCCACCCGTCTCGTCGACCGGTTCGAACTCGCCACCTGGGATGAGCTGTTCGCGCTTGTCGCTGATTCCGGCCCTGCCGAGGTGATCCGTCAGGTGCGTGACGCGGAAGCCGAGGACCCTGCTGGTCAGCGCTGGCCGCGGGGCAAGGCGCGTGACGACGCCACGGTGCTGCACTGGGCGTTGCGATAGTCGCTGCGACCCGTCGTTTGTTTACCCCCCTAGACAGTTGACGGGTCGTCGGCTTACAGTTGCCGTCAACCCCCCTAGACAGTTGGGGAGACTCCTCCTCGTACTGTCTAGGGGGGTATCCAACCGAGATGGGCGCCGGAAGCGGCGTCACCGACTCAGTGAGGTCAACAGAATGCGTGTCATCCCCGTGGACACTTCGGCCGCGACGCTCCTCGTCACCAAGCTGCCCGAGGTGAAGGTGAAGGACCGGCAGACGGGCGAGATCGCCGTGGACCCGGTGACCAACGACCGGCTGATGGTGCTGGAGGTGGTGTTCATCGCCCAGGGCGGCTCGGACATGGTCAAGGTGACCGTGCCGGCCAAGGGCATCGGCGAGGGCCTGGTCATGGGTACGCCGGTGATCCTTTCCGGCCTGGTCGCACGGCCGTGGGAAAGTGAGTTCGGTGGTCGTGCGCGACACGGGATCGCCTACCGGGCCGATGCCGTCATGGCCAACGCCCCCGCCGCGGTGCAGGGCTGAACGCCATGACCGACTCCGTGTGGACGCTGCTCTTAGGGCTGGTGGCCCTGGCCGTGATCTTGCAGGTGCTGCGGCACCGCTTGCCGGTCGTCTTCTGGTGGCTCATCGGCTATCCGGTCGTCGCGCTGCGCGTGCTCGCCACTTACCGCGCCACCATGGACGCGTGCGGCCTGACCGTCCCGGCATCGGCTGTACGGCGAGCGACTGCTCGGATGATGGGGCGGGAGGCGTCCCCCGTCCCGCCGCGCCGGTCGCTTCCCCTGCCCACCGGCTCGGGGCTCGTGATGCGACTGCGCATGGCGACCGGGCAGGCGCCGGAGGACTTCACCGCTTCCGCCGATCGGTTGCGGCACGCCTGGGCGGCCCACGCCGTCCATATCCGCCCCACCAAGCCCGGACGCCTCGAACTGCGACTCATCGGCTGGGATGTACTCGCCAACGTGCGTCCCGCCCGGCGCCGGTTCTCCAGTGGACTGCTGACTCTGCCTCTCGCCCTGCGGGACGACGGGAGCTGGCACGTACGGGACTTCCGCACCGTGCCGCACGAACTGATCCTCGGTGCCACTCAGTCCGGCAAGTCCGTCTACCTGCGCAACCTGCTGTGCGGTCTGGCCCGGCAACGGGTCGTCCTCGTCGGCATCGACTGCAAGTGGGGCGTTGAACTGGCGCCATTCGCACCCCGGTTGTCCGCGCTCGCCGATACATCGGACCGAGCGAACGAACTCCTGGACGTCCTCCTAGAGGAGATGGAGGAGCGGTTCCGGCTGATCGGTGTTACCTCGGGAGCGGGCCCGGACGCCGTGCTCACCTCCGACGTCTGGGGCCTGCCCGACGCGGTCCGGCCCGTGCCGATCGTGGTCGTCGTCGACGAGGTGGCGGAACTCTTCCTCGCCGCGAGCCGCGATGACGAGAAGCGCCGGGATGCCATGGTGACCAAGTTGATCCGCATTGCTCAGCTCGGCCGCGCCGCGGGCATCTACCTGGAGGTGTGCGGACAGCGCTTCGGCTCCGAGCTCGGCAAGGGCGCCACCATGCTGCGAGCCCAGCTCACCGGCCGTATCTGCCACCGGGTCAACGACGAGTCTTCCGCGAACATGGCCCTTGCCGACATCTCCCCGGAAGCCGCGCTCGCCGCGACCGGCATTCCCGCCAACCGCCCGGGTGTGGCCGTCGTCGGCGACTCCTCGGGCGGCTGGTCCCGCGCCCGCTCTCCGCACCTGACGCTGGGCGACGCTGCGGCCGTCTGCCGAGCCACCGCGGACCTGGTCCCGGCCCTGCCTCGCCTTGCCGCCTTCCGGCCGGCCGTTGCTCCGCAGGCCGTGGAGAAGCCCACGCACTCCACCGCTACCGCCCCGCGCCCGGTGACCGAGTAGCGACACCTTTTCCCCCGGTCGGCGTGACCGCCTCGCGCCGCGTCCCTACCCCTCCCATGCCTCGAACCGGAAGGAGTCCGTGCCGATGCGTGCCTTCCTGGCCCGTGTGGACGCCGTGATCATCCAAGCCGTCATCGCGGGCGCCCTGTCCTTCTCCCACCTGCACGACCTCGCCGAGGCGGCCGGACAGGGCGGCTGGAAGGCGTGGGCTTACCCCGTCTCCGTCGACCTGCTTCTCGTCGCTGCCTGGCGGCGGATGCGTGATCAGCAATGTGCCGGGCTCCCGACCGGTGGTTCTCGGCTTTGGTTCCTGGTCGCCCTCGCGGCGTCCCTCGGCGCGAACATCGCCACCGCCGGACTCCTCGACCTGGCCGACGTCCCTGCCCTGCTCCGCGTGGTCGTCGCGGGCTGGCCGGCGGTGGCCTTCTTCGGCGGCACGTTGCTGGCCCACACGCCCCGCACTGCGGAGGGCGCCGACCGCGGTGCGTCGACTGGGTCCGAGGTGGGGGAGTCGATGCCGCTCGTCCCCACTCCCGCGATCGTCGAACCGACAGTCAGCGGCCCGGCGGAGCCCGATCTCATCCCGGCCTTGCAGCCCGCGGCTGACTCGGGCCCGCCACCGGTACCCGCCGCGACCTTCCACCTTCCGCCCGTCCTCGTCGACCGTGCCCAAGCGGTCGCCCGAGAGCTCCACTCCAGCACCGGCGAACCTGCCGACCCCGACACCGTCCGTGCCCGGCTCGGCCTGCCCGCGTCCATGACGTCGGCCGTCGCCGCGCACCTCTGACCAGGGAGACGCCCGCCATGACCTCGCGCTTCCGAGACGTCCGCCGCATCGGCCCCGTACAGGTCGCCTCGTACCTCTCCCGAGGCCGTACCCGACACGTCGCCGCTTGCACCGCCCCGCGCTGCGACTTCTCCGTCGAGTACGACAGCCGCGCCGCCGCCGAACTCGCCGCCCGTATCCACCGCTGCCGCGCCTGACAGGAGACGACTGACATGCACGTCCCGCTCTGGCTCGCCCTCCTCGCCGTCGGGGCCCTCGGGGTCCGGCTCGCCCGCCCGCCGTGGTGGCTCGTCGTCGTGCTCCTCCTGGGCGGCTACCTCGCCGCCGGGAGCTTCCTCGCCCCCGCCATCGACCCCGCCCTCAAATAGCACCCGCACGGAAGGGAGTCAGTTCCATGTTCAAGCCCAAGTACCCGCCCATGGACACCGCCCCGGTACCCGCCGCGCCGCCTTCGACCGTCCACACCTCGATTCCCCTCCAGCGCGCTGCGGCGCCTGCTCCCACAGAGGTGGTTTCGAACCGTCCTGCCGTGCAGCTCACCCCGGGAAGCGCGCTGACCCTCGTGGTGGGCGGCTCCGCTGTCGTCCTGGTCGTGGGAGCCGTCCTGGTCTCCATGCTCCTCGCCGTCGCAATCACCGCCGCCTCCGTAGCCGTCTGCGCGGTCACCGTCCGCTCGATCCTCAAGAGCGACCGCCGCTGATTTCACTTCGTCCGCGCCCTGGCTTGCCTGTGGTGTCTAGTCCCCTGGACAAGCCAGGCGCGGTCTCGGACTCGTTCCCTCAAGGAGGAACCCGCACATGCGCACCGAGGCTCCGACCGGAGCCGTCCGCCAGCTGGCGGCCCTCGCCCAGCTCGGCGACCTGAGCAACTACGCGCACCAGATCCAACGCCTTGGCGGCTGCGAGCGGCCCGTACGGATGGAGGGTCACCGCCTGGACGTCCTCGCCGCTACCGGCGAAATCGTCCGGGAGATCGCCGACCACGAGCTTCCCGCCGGACAACTCCTCATCCGGTGCAACAACCGCCGCGCGACCCGCTGCGCCGCCTGCGCCGAGGTCTACCGCAAGGACACCTTCCATCTCGTCACGGCGGGCCTCAGTGGAGGCAAGGGCGTCGGTCCCGCGGTCACCGAACACCCCCGCGTCTTCGCCACCTTCACCGCGCCGTCCTTCGGCCCCGTCCACAACCGGCCCGGTGGCGGCCGCTGCCGCTGCGGGCGCTTGCACGCGGACGGAGACGCCGAACTCGGCACCCCTCTGAACGCGGACCGCTACGACTACCGCGCCGCTGTCCTGTGGAACGCCCACGCCGGTGCCTTGTGGGCCCGCTTTGTCACCTACCTGCGCCAGCAACTCGCATCCCGAGCGGGCATCGGGCGCTCGGAGCTGCGCGACTGCCTCAAGGTGTCGTACGCCAAGGTTGCCGAGTACCAGCGACGGGGCGCCGTTCACTTCCACGCCGTGATCCGCCTCGACGGGCCGGACGGAGCCGAGGACGCCCCGCCGGCCTGGGCCACCACCCAACTCCTCACCGACGCCATCCGCTCGGCCGCCGCCCTCGCCGAGACGCCCGGCCCGCTCCTGGACGGCCGTGCCCACACCTTCCGATTCGGCGAACAGCTCGACGTCCGCCCCATCCAGTCCGCCGACTTCACCGGCCCCACCAACCTGAGCAGCCGCGCCGTCGCCGCCTACATCGCCAAGTACGCGACCAAAGGCGCCGAAAGCGCGGGCACCCTGGACCGCCCCATCCGCAACCCCGTCACCGACCTCATCGGTGCCGAAGTCAGCGACCACGCACGGCAGATGATCCTCACCTGCTGGCGCCTGGGCGCCCTGCCCGAGCTCGAAGAACTGCGCCTGCGTAAGTGGGCTCACATGCTCGGCTTCCGCGGCCACTTCTCCACCAAGTCCCGCGCCTACTCCGTCACCCTCGGCGCCCTCCGCCAGGAGCGGGCCGACCACAACGAGGCACGGACCCGCGAACGCGCCGCCGAGGCGGGCCACCCGCTGCCCGACCCGGACACCGTCCTCGTCCTCTCCCACTGGCGCTTCGCTGGCACCGGCCTGACCGCCGCCGAAACGTTGTTTGCCGCAGCACGACACCCCGCCCCCGAGACAGAAGGAGAACCGACGTGAGCCCGCATCGAGACGAGTTGATGACTGTTCGCCAGGTCCTGAACGAGCTGGGTGGGGTCTCCCGCCGGACGTTTTACCGCTGGCGTGAGCTGGGGCATGGACCAGCCGCATTCAAGCTGCCCAACGGGGAGCTCCGGGTGTGGCGGAGTGACTTCGCCACGTGGTTGCGAGAGTTGGAGGCCGCGGCGTGAAGTCTCTCGATGTGAAGGTGTGGGGCGTTCGTAAGCGGAACACGAAGAAGTCGTCTTATGACGTCCGATGGATCGTCGCTGGCAACGTCTTCTCCGAGCAGTTCCGAACCAAGGGGCTGGCGGACCACTACCGCTCCAAACTGCTTCAGGCCACCCACGGTGGCGAAGGGTTCGACACGGCCACTGGCCTTCCCGACTCGATGGTCGAAAAGGCGGCCTCGATGAGCTGGTACGCCTTCGCTCTGCGGTACCTCGCTATGAAGTGGCCTCACTCGGCTCCCAACACGCGCAGCGGGATCAACGAGTCTCTGACGGCAGTGACCATGGCTCTCCTGGACGACCGGCCGGGACAGCCTCCCGAAGAGCTGATCAGGAAGACGCTCCGCAACTGGGCTTTCGTCCTCCCCGGGCCGAGTGAGAGGGAGTTGCCCGACGACGTTGCGAACACCCTGAGCTGGGTGTCGAAAGCTTCGCGACCTCTGGCAGACCTCGGCGATGCCGCCCTTGCCAGGGCGGTTCTGGATTCTCTGAGGCTGAAGCTCGACGGGACTGCTGCGTCCGCGGAAACCGTCCGTCGCAAGCGTCGAACGCTGGTCAATGCGCTGCATTACGCGGTGGACCTTGGGGAGTTCAAAGAGAACCCGGTGACCCGGATTCGGTGGAAGAAGCCGAAGGTTGCTGGCGAGGTCGATCCGCGGGTGGTTGCCAACCCCGAGCAGGCACGGGCTTTGCTGACGGCCGTGTCGTACATCGGCGGGTATGGCCGGGCCCGCGGTCGTCGGCTCGTCGGTCTGTTCGCCTGCATGTACTACGGAGCCTTCCGGCCGGCCGAGGCCGTGGCGCTCACCGAGGCGGACCTGAAGCTTCCCGAATGCGGCTGGGGTACGGCGCTTTTGAACCGGACGCGGCCCAGCGTCGGCAAGCAGTGGACGGACTCGGGTGAGACTCACGATGACCGGGGTCTCAAGAATCGCCCTGCGGAGGAGGTCCGACTCGTTCCGATTCCGCCTCAGCTCGTCGTCATTCTCAAGCAGCATCTCGACACGTTCGGTGCCGCTGAGGACGGGCGGCTGTTCACGAACGAGCGCGGGGGAGTGGTCGGCTCGTCGACGTACTACCGCGTGTGGCAGGAGGCTCGGGCGCTGGCACTTTCGCCGGCTGCGGTCGCATCGCCGCTCGCTGCTCGACCGTACGACCTTCGGCACTCGGCTCTTTCGACCTGGCTCAACTCAGGGGTAGACCCGACGGAGGTGGCCGAGCGGGCTGGAAACAGCGTTGAGGTCCTGCTCGGCCGCTATGCGAAATGCATCGATGGGCGCCAGGAGATCGCCAACCGGAAGATTGAGGACCTTTTGAGCGAGTACGAGTGAGTGGACCGCTCGGCGAACAGCCCCCAGCCTTTTCGGGTTGGGGGCTTCGTCGTGTACTGGCCGTATCTCTTATGTCGCTGGTTGCTGGATACACCTGTCGCGTCGATTTCTCTTTCACTGGCGAGCGGGCGCCTCAGGAGTCCCGTCCGATTCGCCCTCTACGCATGTACGGGCGGAGTGCTGACCCTCGCTGTATGGGGGCTGCGAAGAAGTCGACGCGTCGGTTAGGCGGGGCACGGCTGATGTGCCCGTACTGCGGTCTGCCGCAGGAACGGGTACCGACGCTTGAACACGACTGGGTGTTGTTGGAGCCGGACATGACTCCGCTCGCTCACGTGGTGCCGGCGGAGCACCGGTGGATCGAGACGTTTGACGGGCGGGTGACGGTGTATGGCGTCTGTCCTCCCGATCCGTTTCAGCGGTGCCGCATCGAGCATCGGCTGGCCTGTCCCGAACAAGTACTGCCCGACATGTGGCCGTGGCTGACGAGCCTGCGAGGCGAGAACGCGCGCCAGGCCGAGCGTCTGAACGAACCCGAGCCGCCCCGCCCTCCCGAGGAGTGGCCGGACGCCGGATGACGAGCATCGGCTGAATTGCTGGGCTGACCTGGGGCGACGCTCCAAGATCCTGTCCACAAATAGTCCACAGACCCCGACATACGGCGGCTCTGGGTGGCATCCGCCTGCACATACGCGAAGACCCCGGCCTCAGCGTTTCCGCTGGTGACGGGGTCTTTGGGCACCTCATGATGGGTGCCCCCGGCAGGATTCGAACCTGCGCACACGGCTCCGGAGGCCGTTGCTCTATCCCCTGAGCTACGGGGGCGTGTCGGGCGCTTTGTGTGCGGCGACGGGTAGAACCCTACCAGCTCTTTCGGGGGTGATCGCCACGTGTTTTGGTCGGGGACGGGTGGTGTTGCGGAGAGTGAGGGGAGGGAGGGCGCGGGAGGGGCGGGGGAGTGTCGAACCGGTGGGTGGGGCCGTGGTGGGTGCCGGGGGCTGCACGGGGTGGAAGTGGGGAAAACCCGGACGCGGCGGTGGGCGCGGACCTACTCTCGAGTTGTGCAAGGCGCGTCCGGCCGAGTGCTTGTTGTGGACGACAACAAGGTCATCCGGCAGCTGATCAGGGTCAACCTCGAGCTGGAGGGTCTCGAGGTCGTGACCGCGGCTGACGGTGCCGAGTGTCTGGACGTCGTCCACCAGGTCCAGCCCGACGTGGTCACCCTCGATGTCGTGATGCCCCGGCTCGACGGTCTGCGCACCGCCGCTCGGCTGCGTGCCGATCCCCGGACGCGGAATCTGCCCCTCGCCATCGTCAGCGCCTGTACGCAGTACGAGGTCGAGAGCGGGCTCGACGTCGGTGTCGACGCCTTTCTCGCCAAGCCTTTCGAGCCTTCCGAACTCGTCAGTCTCGTGCGGCGGTTGATGGAACGACGCAAGGTGGGCGGCGTCATGGGCGGCGCCGTCGAGGAGGGCGAGCGCGCGGGGCGCACCGGGCATTGAGCCGACCGTAGTGGGCACGCGGGGCGCTCCGGGCATTGAGCCGACCGTAGTGGGCACGCGGGGCGCACCGGGTATTGAGCCGTGACGGGCGCGCTGGGCTTCAGCCGTAACCAGGTGTACTGGGTGTACCGGGCGTACGAGGCGGGCGGTCCGACCGCCGTTCGCCGACCGCCGTTCGCCGACCATCGACCGGGTCACCCCACGCCGCCGACCAGGTCACTGTGCACCGCCAACCGCCAACCGCCAACCGCCAACCGCCAACCGTGGACCGGGTCACTCCACACGGCTGACCGCCGACCGGGTCCCCCCACACCGCCGACCGCCCACCGCCGATCACCCCCGCCCAGGCCCGTCGCCCCCGCGCCGCCCCCGTCGAACCCCGTCCCACATCCCGGACCATCGTCCAAATGGGCTCGCATACCCACCCCCCTCCTCCCCTAGGCTTGTCCCGTGACCCCCGTCGAGCTCTCCCGTACCGTGCTGTGCGCGGTGCGTCGTGCTGTCGACGTGGGGGAACTGGGCGGTGTCTCCGTGCCCGGGAGCGTGGCCGTCGCGCCGCCGGGGCCGGGCGGGTGCGGGGACTACGCGACGAACATCGCCCTGCGGCTGGCCGGGCAGGCCCGCCGGCCCGCGCCGGAGGTCGCCGAGATCCTGCGGGCGCACATCGCCGCCGATCCCGGTGTCGCCGACGTGGCCGTCACCGGACCCGGTTTCCTCAACATCACCCTCGCGGGCGGCGCGTCCGCCGGCCTGGTGGAAGAGGTCCTGGAGCAGGGGCCGCGGTACGGGTACGGCGACACCCTCGCCGGGCAGGTCGTCGAGCTGCGCGTGCCCTACGACACCAGGGCCGAGGTGGTCGCCGACGCCCTCGTACGGATCGTCGCCACCCAGGGCGGACGTGCCGAGGTCCGTCACGCCGAGCCCGTGAACCTACGGCCCGTCCCCGCGCCCGAGGACCCCGCCCCCCTCGGCCACGACGCCGCCCGCTGGGCGCTGCTCCATCCCGCGCCCCACGACCGGCCCCGGATCAGCGCCGACCACCTCCTCCAGCGCGAGAGCAATCCCCTCTTCCGGGTCCGTTACGCCCATGCCCGCACCCGGGCCCTGCACCGCAACGCCGCCACCCTCGGCTACACCGGTGCCCCTTGCGGCGTTCCCGGCGGCACCCGTCGTGCGGACGCCCCGCCGCGGACGCCCGCCGCCGCTCCCGAGGCCTCCGGCGAGGCCGGTCTCCTCGCCGCCCTGGCCGGATACCCGCACGCCCTGCGCCTCGCCGCGCGGCACCGGGCGCCCGACCGGCTGGCGCGGCACCTCGTCGTGACCGCTGACGCCCTTCTCGGTTTCCAGCACGTCGTGCTGCCGCTCGGCGACGAGAAACCCTCGGCCGCCCACCGTGCCCGGCTCGCGCTCGCCGAAGCCGCCGGGGCGGTGCTGGCCGGCGGCCTGTCCCTGCTCGGCATCAGCGCACCCGAACATCTTTGACGAAGTAGAGAGAACCGCAGACATGAGCCGTTCCGCACACCCCGCCGGGCCCCGTCACGCCGACGTCCTCCCCGAGGGCCACTACAGCGCCCCGCCCGCCGACCTGAACGCCCTCGACCCGAAGGTGTGGTCGCACACCGTCAGTCGTACGGAGGACGGTGTCGTGACCGTCGGCGGTCTCGAAGTCACCGCGTTGGCGGAGGAGTTCGGCACTCCGGCCTACTTCCTCGACGAGAGCGACTTCCGCGAGCGGGCGCGTGCCTGGCGCACCGCGTTCGGGCACGACGCCGACGTCTTCTACGCGGGCAAGGCGTTCCTCTCGCGCGCCGTCGTGCGGTGGCTGTACGAGGAGGGGCTCAACCTGGACGTGTGTTCCGGGGGTGAGCTGGCGACGGCCCTGTCCGCCGGGATGCCCGCCGACCGCATCGCCTTCCACGGCAACAACAAGTCCGTCCACGAGATCCGTACCGCCGTCGAGGCCGGGGTCGGGCGGATCGTGCTCGACTCCTTCCAGGAGATCGTGCGGGTCGCGCACATCGCGCAGTCCCTGGGCAAGCGGCAGCGGGTGCAGATCCGGGTGACGGTGGGCGTGGAGGCGCACACGCACGAGTTCATCGCCACGGCACACGAGGACCAGAAGTTCGGGATCGCGCTCGCCGACGGGCAGGCCGCCGAGGCCGTACGGCGGACGCTCGCGCTCGACGCGCTCGAACTGGTCGGCATCCACTCGCACATCGGATCGCAGATCTTCGACATGGCCGGTTTCGAGGTCGCCGCCCGCCGCGTCGTCGCGCTGCTGGCCGCGGTGCGCGACGAGCACGGGGTCGAGCTGCCCGAGATCGACCTCGGCGGCGGTCTGGGCATCGCGTACACCAGTGACGACGACCCCCGCGAGCCGCACGAGATCGCCAAGGCGCTGAGCGAGATCGTGACGCGGGAGTGCGAGGCCGCGAGGCTCAGCACTCCGCGCATCTCCGTGGAGCCGGGGCGCGCCATCGTCGGGCCGACCGCGTTCACGCTCTACGAGGTCGGCACGGTCAAGCCGCTCGACGGGCTGCGCACCTACGTCTCGGTGGACGGCGGCATGTCGGACAACATCCGCACCGCGCTGTACGACGCCGAGTACAGCGTCGCCCTCGTCTCGCGCACCTCCGACGCCGAGCCGATGCTCGTGCGCGTCGTCGGCAAGCACTGCGAGAGCGGGGACATCGTGGTCAAGGACGCCTTCCTGCCGGCCGACCTCGCGCCGGGCGACCTGATCGCGGTGCCGGCCACGGGCGCGTACTGCCGGTCCATGGCCAGCAACTACAACCACGCGCTCCGCCCGCCGGTCGTCGCCGTGAAGGACGGCGCGGCGCGGGTGATCGTCCGTCGTGAGACGGAGGAGGACCTCCTGCGCCTCGACGTCGGCTGAGAGGAAGCCGGCTGAGAAGGAGTCGGCCGAGAGGAAGTCGGCCGAGAAGAAGAACGCAAGAAGAAGAACGCAAGAAGAAGAACGCAAGAAGAGCTCAAGGGCCGAGAGAAACAGTGCGTGCCCCGGCGATCCGGGGGCGACGGCAAGTGACAGGAGGTGACGTCAGGTGATCGGATGGACCGGATCGGCACGGTGTGGACCGGGACGGAAGATCTCCTGTCGTCACCTATCAGAAAAATGAAATGGACGTCTCACGATCCGGACGAAGGGTAGAAAGTCCCGTTCGGTGAGTGAGACTGGTCCAACCGAACACGGTATGAGGAAACGAGGTCGGATGATGCGTACGCGTCCGCTGAAGGTGGCGCTGCTGGGCTGCGGGGTTGTCGGCTCAGAGGTGGCGCGCATCATGACGACGCACGCCGACGACCTCACGGCCAGGATCGGTGCCCCCGTCGAGCTCGCGGGCGTCGCCGTCCGCCGGCCCTCCAAGGTGCGCGCGGGCATCGACCCCGCCCTGGTCACCACCGACGCCACCGCCCTCGTCAAACGCGGGGACATCGACGTGGTCGTCGAGGTCATCGGCGGCATCGAGCCCGCCAGGACGCTGATCACCACCGCGTTCGAGCACGGCGCCTCCGTCGTCTCCGCGAACAAGGCGCTGCTCGCCCAGGACGGCGCCGCCCTGCACGCGGCCGCCGTGGAGCACGGCAAGGACCTCTACTACGAGGCCGCCGTCGCCGGCGCCATCCCGCTGATCCGGCCGCTGCGCGAGTCCCTCGCCGGAGACAAGATCAACCGGGTGATGGGGATCGTCAACGGGACCACCAACTTCATCCTCGACAAGATGGACTCCACGGGGGCGGGCTATCAGGAGGCCCTCGACGAGGCCACCGCGCTCGGGTACGCCGAGGCCGACCCCACCGCCGACGTCGAGGCGTTCGACGCGGCCGCCAAGGCCGCCATCCTCGCCGGGATCGCCTTCCACACGCGGGTGCGCCTCGACGACGTCTACCGCGAGGGCATGACCGAGGTCACCGCCGCCGACTTCGCCTCGGCGAAGGGGATGGGCTGCACCATCAAGCTGCTCGCCATCTGCGAGCGGGCCGCCGACGGGGGCTCGGTGACGGCGCGCGTGCACCCCGCGATGATTCCGCTGACCCACCCGCTCGCCTCCGTGCGCGGCGCGTACAACGCCGTGTTCGTCGAGTCGGAGGCCGCCGGCCAGCTCATGTTCTACGGGCCGGGCGCCGGCGGCGCCCCGACCGCCTCCGCCGTCCTCGGCGACCTGGTGGCCGTCTGCCGCAACAGGCTCGGCGGCGCCACCGGTCCCGGCGACTCCGCGTACGCGCAGCTGCCCGTCTCGCCCATGGGCGAGGTCGTCACGCGGTACCACATCAGCCTCGACGTGGCCGACAAGCCCGGTGTCCTCGCCCAGGTCGCCACCGTCTTCGCCGAGCACGGGGTGTCCATCGACACCGTGCGCCAGTCGGGCAAGGACGGCGAGGCCTCCCTCGTCGTCGTCACCCATCGCGCGTCCGACGCGTCCCTCGCCGGTACGGTCGAGGCGCTGCGCGGCCTCGACACCGTTCGGGGTGTCTCCAGCATCATGCGGGTTGAAGGAGAGTAACCAGCAATGACCCACCAGTGGCGCGGAATCATCGAGGAGTACCGGGACCGGCTTCCGGTGTCCGACAGCACGCCGGTCGTGTCGCTCCGCGAGGGCGGTACGCCGCTCGTGCCCGCGCAGGTGCTCTCCGAGCGCACGGGCTGCGAGGTCCACCTCAAGGTGGAGGGTGCCAACCCGACCGGGTCCTTCAAGGACCGCGGCATGACCATGGCCATCACGCGGGCGAAGGAGGAGGGCGCGAAGGCCGTCATCTGCGCCTCCACCGGCAACACGTCGGCGAGCGCCGCCGCCTACGCCGTACGCGCCGGGATGGTCTGCGCCGTCCTCGTGCCGCAGGGCAAGATCGCGCTCGGCAAGATGGGCCAGGCCCTCGTGCACGGCGCCAAGATCCTCCAGGTCGACGGCAACTTCGACGACTGTCTGACGCTGGCCCGCTCGCTGTCCGACAACTACCCGGTGGCGCTGGTCAATTCGGTCAACCCGGTGCGCATCGAGGGCCAGAAGACGGCCGCCTTCGAGATCGTGGACATGCTCGGCGACGCGCCCGACATCCACGTCCTTCCGGTGGGCAACGCGGGCAACATCACCGCGTACTGGAAGGGGTACACGGAGTACGCCGCCGACGGTGTCGCCGGGAAGACCCCGCGCATGTGGGGATTCCAGGCGTCCGGTTCCGCGCCCATCGTGCGCGGCGAGGTCGTCAAGGACCCGTCGACGATCGCCACCGCGATCCGGATCGGCAACCCGGCCTCGTGGCAGTTCGCGCTGGCCGCGCGGGACGAGTCGGGCGGCCTCATCGACGAGGTGACGGACCGTGAGATCCTGCGCGCCTACCGGCTGTTGGCGGCGCAGGAAGGCGTCTTCGTCGAGCCCGCGTCCGCCGCGTCCGTCGCCGGTCTGCTGAAGGCCGCCGAGCAGGGCAAGGTCGACCCGGGGCAGCGCATCGTCTGCACGGTCACCGGAAACGGTCTCAAGGACCCCGACTGGGCCGTCGCGGGCGCTCCGCAGCCGGTCACGGTCCCGGTGGACGCGGCGACGGCGGCGGAGCGGCTCGGTCTGGCGTAGCGGCCGGATCCAGGTCCGGTCCGGCGCGAGAGCAGGAACGGTCCGGCACGGGTCGAGGAACGGTCCGACGCGAGTCGAGGGGCGGTCCGGCACAGGCCGGGGAGCGGTCCGGCGGACGTGCGGGCCGGTTCTCGCCGGAGCCGGGCTCGGAAAGGCGCGAAGTCAGGCCATATATGGCGTGAATCCGCCGGTTCCGGAGGGGTGAACGCCAACCCGCCGAACGGGGTCGGCGGCCCCGACGAGGGCCGTCCGGCCGGGGAGGACCCGCCGTGAGCGGGCGGAAAACCGTCTGAAAACAGATGGAAACCGTCCGCCCGTGAGGGTCATCCCCCTGCCGACCCGGCGGGGGGTGCACGAGGGGCTTACGACACGCATCGTGCGCCTCCTGTGCGCCCTATGTCGCCACAGAACCTTCCTTCGATAGGCTGTACCGAACCCGCCCGCCGCATATGCCGCGGTGTCGCGCCGTCTTCGCGGACTCCGGGTCCCGGTGCCCGTCCGTCACAGTTCATCTCGCAGTTCTTCGGAAATCCCGTACATCACGCAGCTCAAGGAGAGTCATCGAGCGATGGCCGGTCCAGCGTTCCGCGCCGCCGCCGTCCGGGTGCGCGTCCCCGCCACCAGTGCCAATCTCGGCCCGGGTTTCGACGCCTTCGGCCTGTCACTGGGGCTCTACGACGACGTGGTCGTCCGGGTGGCCGACTCAGGACTGCACATCGACATCGCGGGTGAGGGCAGCGAGACGCTGCCGCGCGACGAGAGGCATCTCCTCGTACGTTCCCTGCGCACCGCCTTCGATCTGCTGGGCGGACAGCCGCGCGGCCTCGAGATCGTCTGCGCCAACCGCATCCCGCACGGCCGGGGTCTCGGCTCCTCGTCGGCCGCCATCTGCGCCGGCATCGTCGCCGCCCGCGCGGTGACGATAGGCGGGGACAGCAGGCTCGACGACACCGCGCTCCTGGAGCTCGCGACCGAGATCGAGGGGCACCCCGACAACGTCGCGGCCTGTCTGCTCGGCGGTTTCACGCTCTCCTGGATGGAGTCCGGCGCCGCGCGGGCGATCAGGATGGACCCCGCGGACTCCATCGTTCCGGTGGTCTTCGTCCCCGGGAAGCCCGTGCTCACCGAGACGGCGCGCGGTCTGCTGCCGCGCACCGTCCCGCACGTCGACGCCGCCGCCAACGCGGGCCGTGCCGCACTGCTCGTCGAGGCGCTGACCAGGCGCCCCGAGCTGCTGCTGCCCGCCACCGAGGACCGGCTGCACCAGGAGTACCGCGCCCCGGCGATGCCGGAGAGCGCCGCGCTCGTGGAGCGCCTGCGCGCCGACGGCGTCCCGGCGGTGATCTCCGGCGCGGGACCCACGGTCCTCGCGCTGGCGGACCGCGCGTCGGCCGACAAGGTGGCCGATCTCGCAGGTCAGGGCTGGGCCGCCAACCGTCTGGACCTCGACGCCCAGGGGGCGTGCGTACTGCCCCTCGCACCTGTCGAGGTGGATTGACGACGCACGGTTGCCGGATTTCGAGAGGGGGAATGTTTGTTGGATCCGGTAGTGTTAACCTCAAGTCTGCACCCGACCCCACCATGGCGAGGTGCTTCGCGTCCCTGTCCGGGACACCCATTCTTCCGGGAGCCTCCCAAACTGCTACGTGCCTTGCATTGGGTGCCATGCGCTGAGCAGTGCTGAGCACGCTCCGGAACCGGCGTGACCGAGCCGATGACACCGAACCTCAGTGCCACGGCTCCGGAACCGTCATCATCTGCAATGTCTTCCGCCGCTTTGGCGGACCACCGCCCCGGCACGGTCCACACAGCAAGGGCCAATGCCGGACAGCACAACCGGTCGCCGAGCCAGACAGGCCGACGTCCGCTCCAGGGAAGGACCCTTCGTGAGCGACACCACCGATCTGATGGGCGCACGTGTCGAGGAGACCGCTGCCGCGCCCGCCACGGACGCCTCCGCGCCTGCCACCGGTGCCGGCTCCAGGCGACGCCGCGGTACCGGCCTCGAGGGCATGGTGCTGGCCGAGCTGCAGCAGGTCGCATCCGGCCTCGGCATCAGGGGCACCGCGCGGATGCGCAAGAGCCAGCTGATCGAGGTCATCAAGGAGGCGCAGGCCGGCGGAGGCGCTCCGGCCAAGGCGGCGTCCGACGCCGTCGAGACCAAGCCGAAGCGCCGGGCCACCTCGAAGGCCCGTACGGGTGACGAGGCCGCGGCCCCGGCCCCGGCTGCGGACAAGGCCGCCGAGAAGGCCGTCGCCCAGCAGCAGATCGAGATCCCCGGCCAGCCGGCCGGCGGTCCCTCCGGGGGAGAGGACGCCCCCGTCGAGCGCCGCCGTCGCCGTGCCACCGCCGAGGCGGGCAGCCCCGAGACGGTCACCGCCGAGGCGAAGAACGAGCCGAAGGCCGAGACGCAGGGCGAGGCCGAGGGCGCCGAGGGCCGTCGTGAGCGCCGCGACCGCCGTGACCGCGACCGGGGCGGCCGTGACCGCGACCGCCGTCCGGCCAAGGGCGACGAGCAGCAGGGCGGCCAGGGCGCCGGCCAGCAGCGCCCGGACCGTCAGGAGCGCCAGGACCGCCCGGACCGTCAGCAGCAGGGCGGCGGCCGTCAGGACCGCCAGCAGCCGCGCGACAACGGGCCGCAGGACGACGACGACTTCGAGGGCGGCCGCCGTGGCCGTCGCGGCCGTTACCGGGACCGCCGTGGCCGTCGTGGACGCGACGAGATCGCCGAGCCGCAGGTCGCCGACGACGACGTGCTGATCCCCGTCGCGGGCATCCTCGACATCCTCGACAACTACGCGTTCATCCGTACGTCGGGCTACCTGCCGGGTCCCAACGACGTGTACGTCTCCCTCGCCCAGGTCCGCAAGAACGGTCTGCGCAAGGGTGACCACGTCACCGGCGCCGTCCGTCAGCCCAAGGACGGCGAGCGCCGCGAGAAGTTCAACGCGCTGGTCCGCCTGGACTCGACCAACGGCATGGCCCCCGACTCCGGTCGTGGCCGTCCGGAGTTCAACAAGCTGACGCCGCTCTACCCGCAGGACCGGCTCCGCCTGGAGACCGACCCGGGTGTGCTGACGACCCGCATCATCGACCTCGTCGCGCCCATCGGAAAGGGCCAGCGCGGTCTGATCGTGGCCCCGCCGAAGACCGGCAAGACCATGATCATGCAGGCGATCGCCAACGCGATCACGCACAACAACCCCGAGTGCCACCTGATGGTCGTCCTGGTCGACGAGCGTCCGGAAGAGGTCACCGACATGCAGCGGTCGGTCAAGGGCGAGGTCATCTCCTCGACCTTCGACCGTCCGGCCGAGGACCACACCACGGTCGCCGAGCTCGCCATCGAGCGCGCCAAGCGCCTGGTGGAGCTGGGTCACGACGTCGTCGTGCTGCTCGACTCGATCACGCGTCTGGGCCGTGCGTACAACCTCGCCGCCCCGGCCTCCGGCCGCATCCTGTCCGGTGGTGTCGACTCGACCGCGCTGTACCCGCCGAAGCGCTTCTTCGGTGCCGCGCGCAACATCGAGGACGGCGGCTCGCTGACCATCCTGGCCACCGCGCTCGTCGACACCGGCTCGCGCATGGACGAGGTCATCTTCGAGGAGTTCAAGGGCACCGGCAACGCCGAGCTCAAGCTCGACCGGAAGCTCGCCGACAAGCGCATCTTCCCGGCGGTGGACGTCGACGCGTCCGGTACCCGCAAGGAAGAGATCCTGCTCGGCAGCGACGAGCTCGCCATCACCTGGAAGCTGCGCCGGGTGCTCCACGCGCTCGACCAGCAGCAGGCGATCGAGCTGCTCCTCGACAAGATGAAGCAGACGAAGTCGAACGCCGAGTTCCTGCTCCAGATCCAGAAGACCACGCCGTCGCCGGGCAACGGCAACGACTGACGTCCTCTCGACGAGGTCCTCGACGACCGGAGTTCGCAAGGCGGAAACGCAAAGGGCCGCCCCCGTCACCCAGGTGACGGGGGCGGCCCTTTGCGCTGTCTCGGACACGTGTACGATCGCGCCCTTGAACAACTGCTGATGCAGACCTGAACTCTTGAACTCTGAGGGGGGACTTGAGTGGATACGTCCACGTCCGGCGGCGGTCGGCACAGACGGCGGATACGGATCGCCGTCCCGGTCGCCGCGGCCGGCCTCGCCGCCGCCGTCGCCGGTGCGCTCCTGGTGTCGTCCGCGAACGCCGCGCCCAGCTCGTCGCTGCCCACGCCGACCGTGCGGCCCACCCACTCGACGCCGTCCCAGGCCGAGTTGGAGAAGCGTGTGGCGGGTGCCGTCGCCGGTGACGACGTCGCGGGCCGGACGACCCAGAAGGCGTCGCTGAGTGCCGGTACGAGCACGGCGAAGGTCGACCCGAAGATCATCGGCGGCACCACGACCACCATCTCCACGGCTCCGTGGATGGCGCAGCTCTGGTACTACGACGAGGCCAACGACATCGGCTTCTTCTGCGGTGGCTCCGTCGTCTCCCCGACGAAGATCCTCACCGCCGCGCACTGCGTCAAGGGCTACAACTGGAGCGCCAACGGCGCCGTCGTCACCGGCACCGCCCAGCTGGCGAGTGGCAGCACGCTTCCGTCGGGGGCCACGGTCACCGCTCCCCTGCGGCAGTGGAACCACCCGTCGTACAGCTCGACGACCATCGACAACGACATCGCGGTCATCACCCTGGCGAAGCCCGTCACGGCCAAGCCGATCCGCATGACGACGTCGGGCGACACCGCCTCGTACGCGTCGGGCACCGAGGCGACGCTCTACGGCTGGGGCCGCACCTCGTCCACCAGCCAGGACATCTCCCAGACGCTGAAGACGGCCAAGCTGCCGATCAAGTCCGACAGCACGTGCAACACGGCCATGAAGACGGTCCTCGACGGTGAGGACGCCTTCGTCGAGGGCCACATGGTCTGCGCGGGCACCGGGGCGACCGGCGCGAACGCCGGTACCACCACGGCCTGCAACGGAGACTCCGGCGGTCCGCTGATCGTCAACGACCGCATCGTGGGTGTCGTCTCCTGGGGTGTCGAGGACTGCGTCAAGAAGGGCGCGTACAGCGTCTTCTCGAAGGTCAGCACCTACGTCGGCGCCGCCTGGCCGCGCGTCGAGGACACCAACCTGAACGGCGACCACAAGGCCGACCTGTGGGTGCGCAGCTCGTCGACCAAGACCGGCTGGGAGAAGGACTCCAACGGCACCTCGTTCGGGGCGCGTCAGTCGTGGGGCGACTGGGACGGCGTGAACGTCGTGCTCCAGACCGACCTCAACCGGGACGGCTACCAGGACTTCGTGGTCCGCGAGAGCGCCACCGGTGACGTCCACTGGATGCACTGGCTGCCGTCGCTCGATGACTGGGCCGACGACAAGATCTTCACCAACTGGAAGACCCGCACCCGGATCATCGCCCCCGGCGACCTCACCGGCGACGGCCTGCCCGACATCCTCTCCGTCGACTCCTCCGGAGCGATGTGGGAGTACCCGGGCAACGGCAAGGGATCCTTCCCGACGCGCGTCCAGGTCGGCACCGGCTGGAACCAGTACAACTCCGTGCGCGGACACGGCGACTTCACCGGTGACGGCAAGGCCGACCTGCTCGCCCGTCAGTCGAGCACCGGCGACCTGTACCTGTACAAGGGCACCGGCAAGACCGGGTCCGGGGCGTTCTCCGCCCGGATCAAGGTGCGCAGCGCCTGGACCGGCTACAACGCCTTCGACGCCGTCGGTGACATCACCGGCGACGGCAAGGCCGACTTCCTGGCCCGCTCCTCCGGCAGCACCGGCACGCTCTACCTGTACGCCGGGACCGGAAAGGCCACCAGCGAGATCTTCTCGACGAGGAAGTCGGTGGGCACCGGCTTCCAGGCGTACGACATCTTCGGCTGACCGCGAGGGTGAGCGGGTCCTCCCCGCTCGCGCCGAACACACGGAGTGCCCACCACGTGACGTGGTGGGCACTCTGCGTCGTGCAACCCTTTCCCGGGTTTCCCCGTCTGACCGTACGGAGTGACCATGGAGCGGTACGCCTCGTCACGACCGGAGGGGCCTGGCCCTGAAAGCAGGGGGTAACCGACCGAGGACGCGAAGAGGAAGCCGAGGAGTCACATGCCCGCCGAGAGCACGCCGGAGCCCGCCATACCCGGGGATCCCGGCAGCAGCACCCCGCGCCGCCCGGAGGGCGGCCGCCGCAGCACGCGGAGCAAGGCCCTGATGATCACGGCCTGGACCGCGGCGGGTGTCGTGGCGCTCGGCGGCGCCGGAGCCGGCTACCTGTTCTTCAAGCTCAACGGCAACCTCAAGAGCGTCGACATCAACCAGGCGCTCGGCAGCGACCGGCCCCTGAAGATCGACAACGGCTCGCAGAACATCCTGGTCCTCGGCTCCGACACCCGCTCCGGCACCAACGGGAAGCTGGGCGGCGGCACCGACGACGGCAGCGCCCGCTCGGACACCGCGATGATCGTCCACGTGTACAAGGGCCACAAGCGGGCCAGCGTGGTCTCCGTCCCCCGTGACACCCTCGTCGAGCGACCCTCCTGCACCGACTCCGAGGGCACCGTCCACGGAGCGGTCTCGAACGCGATGTTCAACTCCGCCTACTCCACCGGCGGCGCCGCCTGCGCGGTGAAGACCGTCGAGTCCATGACCGGCATCCGCATGGACCACTACATCGAGATCGACTTCAGCGGCTTCCGGAAGCTGGTCGACGACCTCGGCGGCGTCACGGTCACCACGACGAAGGCCATCTCGGACAACGAGAGCCACCTGCGTCTGCCGGCCGGGTCGCACAAGCTCGACGGCAAGCAGGCGCTCGGCCTGGTCCGCACCCGGCACGGCGTCGGCGACGGCTCCGACCTCGGCCGCATCCAGCTCCAGCAGGCGTTCACGAAGGCGCTGGTCGACCAGGTCAAGCACATCGGGCTCCTGTCCAACCCGAAAAAGCTGTACGACCTCGCCGACACCGCGACCAAGACGGTGACCACCGACTCCGACCTCGGCAGCGTCACGAGCCTCGCCTCCTTCGCGGGCGGCCTCAAGGGCATCGGCTCGTCCCACATGACGATGGTGACGATGCCCGTCCAGTACGACCCCGCCGACGGCAACCGGGTCCTGGTCGACAAGGCCAAGGCCGAGCTGGTCTGGAAGGCGCTGGAAGCCGACCGGCCGATCCCGGCGGCCGCCACCGAGGGGACCGCCACCGGCGCCGCGAAGGGCGTCGTCAACCCCGGCTGACCTGCGCGCGGGCCCCGCGCCACCCCGTCCGCGGCCCCGGGGAATAGATCGCCGTGCCCCCTCGTTTTGGGGGATACGGCCAGTCCTGGCAGACTGGTACGTCGGCCCCGGTTCACGCGCCCGCATCCAGCGGAGGCGACCCGGCGCCCTCCCGAAACTAGGAGACACCTTGAAGCGCGACATCCACCCCGAGTACGTCGAGACGCAGGTCAGCTGCACCTGTGGCGCGTCGTTCACCACCCGTAGCACGATCTCCAGCGGCACCATCCGCGCCGAGGTCTGCTCCGAGTGCCACCCGTTCTACACGGGCAAGCAGAAGATCCTCGACACCGGTGGCCGTGTGGCCCGCTTCGAGGCCCGCTTCGGCAAGGCTGCCGCTGCCAGCAAGTAGCGAGCCCACAGCGCCGGTCTTCGGTGTTCCCCGTACGGGGGACGCCGGGACCGGCGCTTTGCGGTCCAGCCCCCTCCCCGGGCTCTCGACACGTTCGAGCAGGGGAACCCCACGCCGTACCTACGTCCCCGAGCCCTTCACGCAGCCGGGGACAGTCCATTGGAGCCGGAGATGTTCGAGGCGGTCGAGGAACTGATCGGCGAGCACGCCGATCTGGAGAAGAAGCTCGCTGACCCGTCGGTCCACGCCGACCAGGCCAACGCGCGCAAGCTCAACAAGCGCTACGCCGAGCTGACCCCGATCGTCGCGACGTACCGCTCCTGGAAGCAGACCGGGGACGACATCGGCACGGCCAAGGAGCTCGCCGCCGACGACCCCGACTTCGCCGCCGAGGTCAAGGACCTGGAGAAGCAGCGCGAGGAGCTCACCGAGAAGCTCCGCCTGCTGCTGGTCCCGCGCGACCCGAGCGACGACAAGGACGTCATCCTGGAGATCAAGGCGGGCGCCGGCGGCGACGAGTCCGCCCTGTTCGCCGGTGACCTGCTGCGCATGTACCTGCGCTACGCCGAGCGCATCGGCTGGAAGACCGAGATCATCGACTCCACCGAGTCCGAGCTCGGCGGCTACAAGGACGTCCAGGTCGCCGTGAAGACCAAGGGCGGCCAGGGCGCGACCGAGCCCGGCCAGGGCGTCTGGGCCCGGCTGAAGTACGAGGGCGGCGTGCACCGCGTGCAGCGCGTGCCCTCGACCGAGTCGCAGGGCCGCATCCACACCTCCGCCGCCGGTGTCCTCGTCACGCCCGAGGCCGAGGAGGTCGACGTCGAGATCCACGCGAACGACCTCCGCATCGACGTCTACCGCTCCTCGGGCCCCGGCGGCCAGTCCGTCAACACGACCGACTCCGCGGTGCGCATCACGCACATTCCCACCGGAGTCGTCGCCTCCTGCCAGAACGAGAAGAGCCAGCTGCAGAACAAGGAGCAGGCGATGCGTATCCTGCGCTCCAGGCTCCTCGCGGCGGCACAGGAGGAGGCGGAGCGGGAGGCCGCCGACGCCCGCCGCAGCCAGGTCCGCACGGTCGACCGCTCCGAGAAGATCCGTACGTACAACTTCCCGGAGAATCGCATCTCGGACCACCGCGTCGGCTTCAAGGCGTACAACTTGGACCAGGTGCTCGACGGTGAGCTCGACGCCGTCATCCAGGCCTGCGTCGACGCGGACTCGGCCGCCAAGCTCGCCGCCGCGTAACGGACGACCACAGTTCGGCGCCGTACGACCGGCGCCGTACACCTCACGACAACAGCTCAGCCCCGGAGGACCAGCGTGAACCTGCTGCTCGCGGAAGTGGCCCAGGCCACCCAGCGGCTGGCCGACGCCGGCGTGCCCTCGCCGCGCAACGACGCGGAGGAGCTCGCCGCCTTCGTGCACGGCGTGAAGCGGGGCGAGCTGCACACCGTCAAGGACGCGGACTTCGACGCCCGCTACTGGGAGGTGACCGCGCGCCGCGAGGCCCGCGAGCCGCTCCAGCACATCACCGGACGCGCCTACTTCCGCTACCTCGAACTCCAGGTGGGGCCCGGCGTCTTCGTGCCCCGTCCGGAGACCGAGTCGGTCGTCGGCTGGGCCATAGACGCCGTCCGCGCGATGGACGTCGTCGAACCGCTGATCGTCGACCTGTGCACCGGCTCGGGCGCCATCGCGCTCGCCCTCGCCCAGGAGGTCCCGCGCTCCCGGGTGCACGCCGTGGAGCTGTCCGAGGACGCCCTGCAGTGGACGCGCAAGAACGTCGAGGGATCCAGGGTCGACCTGCGCCAGGGGGACGCCCTCACGGCCTTCCCCGACCTCGACGGCCAGGTGGACCTGGTGATCTCCAACCCTCCGTACATCCCGCTCACCGAATGGGAGTACGTGGCGCCGGAGGCCCGGGACTACGACCCCGAGCTCGCCCTCTTCTCCGGCGAGGACGGACTCGACCTCATCCGCGGCATCGAGCGCACCGCGCACCGGCTGCTGCGGCCCGGCGGCGTCGTCGTCATCGAGCACGCCGACACCCAGGGCGGGCAGGTGCCCTGGATCTTCACCGAGGAGCGGGGCTGGGCCGACGCGGCCGACCACCCGGACCTCAACAAGCGGCCGCGGTTCGCGACCGCCCGCAAGGCGACGCCGTGAGCACGGCCCACGGAGCCCCGGCGCGCGGCGCCGTCGTGCGCCCGCGCACCGTGCCGTGCCGCGCCGCGTCCCCCCGCACCGCGTTTCTCCGCACCCCCAGCCAGCAGTACGTGTACGAGGAGGCCCGCTAAATGGCACGGCGATACGACACCAACGACGCGACCGACCGCACCACAGGTCTGCGTGAGGCGGCGTCCGCCGTCCGCCGTGGCGAACTGGTGGTCCTCCCGACGGACACCGTGTACGGCATCGGCGCGGACGCGTTCACCTCGGAGGCCGTCGCCGACCTGCTCGACGCCAAGGGCCGGGGCCGCAACATGCCCACCCCCGTCCTCATCGGCTCCCCGAACACCCTGCACGGCCTCGTCACGGACTTCTCCGAGATGGCCTGGGAGCTCGTCGACGCGTTCTGGCCGGGCGCCCTGACCCTGGTCGCCAAGCACCAGCCCTCGCTCCAGTGGGACCTGGGGGACACCCGGGGCACCGTGGCCATCCGTATGCCGCTGCACCCCGTCGCCATCGAGCTGCTCACCGAGGTCGGCCCGATGGCCGTCTCCTCCGCCAACCTCACCGGCCACCCGGCGCCGGAGGACTGCGACGCCGCGCAGGGCATGCTCGGCGACTCCGTCTCGGTCTACCTGGACGGCGGTCCGACCCCCGGCAACGTTCCCTCCTCGATCGTCGACGTCACCGGCAAGGTGCCCGTCCTGCTGCGCGCGGGCGCACTGTCGGCGGAGGAGCTCCGGAAGGTCGTACCCGACCTCGAGGTGGCGAATTGACAGCCCCCGAGCCCTCCGGGCTCCCGGCTCGGTCCGAGCAGGGAGCGCCCCCATGCGTGGCATAGGCACGCCGATCACCGGGACCGGCGGATCCCCGAGCGGGTCCTTCCGCATCCTCCACGTCAGCACCGGCAACGTGTGCCGCTCGCCGATCACCGAGCGGCTGACCCGGCATGCCCTGGCGGACCGGCTGGGCGACCCCCTGTGGGGCGGCCTCATCGTGGAGAGCGCCGGCACCTGGGGCCACGAGGGCGCGCCCATGGAGGCCAACGCCGCGACCGTCCTGACCGACTTCGGCGCGGACCCCTCCGGCTTCGTGGGGCGCGAGCTCCTCGACGACCACGTCATCCGCGCCGACCTGGTCCTGACGGCCACCCGCGACCACCGTGCCCAGGTCATCTCCATGGGGCACTCCGCCGGCCTGCGCACCTTCACGCTGAAGGAGTTCACCCGGCTGGTCCGCGCGATAGACACCGCGACCCTGCCGCCCCTCCAGGACGGCGTGGTCGAGCGCGCCGTCGCCCTGGTGCGGGCCGCCGCGGCGCTGCGCGGCTGGCTGCTGGCCCCGACCGCGGAGGCCGACGAGGTGCACGACCCCTACGGGGCGCCCCTGCCGTTCTTCCGGTCCATCGGGGACGAGATCAACGAGGCGCTGGACCCGGTCGTCACCGCTCTGACAGGGGTACCCGCGCGGACGTGACACCGGGCGCCCCACGGGTCCCGGTTCTACATTGGACGTAAGCGTCCCCCCGCAGATGTCCGGAGTCCACCATGCCGGTCGCCACCATGCCCGAAGCGGATGTCCTGGGCCGACAGGACCCCGAGCTCGCCGAGATCCTGCTCGGTGAGCTCGACCGGCAGTCGACCACGCTGCAGCTGATCGCCGCCGAGAACTTCACCTCGCCGGCCGTGCTGGCCGCGCTCGGCTCGCCCCTGGCGAACAAGTACGCGGAAGGCTATCCCGGCGCCCGCCACCACGGCGGCTGCGAGATCGTCGACGTCGCCGAGCGCCTCGCGGTCGACCGCGCCAAGGCCCTCTTCGGCGCCGATCACGCCAACGTCCAGTCCCACTCCGGGAGTTCGGCCGTCCTGGCCGCGTACGCCGCCCTGCTGCGCCCCGGTGACACCGTGCTGGCGATGGGCCTGCCCTTCGGCGGCCACCTCACCCACGGGTCGCCCGCGAACTTCTCCGGCCGCTGGTTCGACTTCGTCGGCTACGGCGTCGAGGCGGAGTCGGGACTGATCGACTACGAGCAGGTGCGCACCCTGGCCCGCGCCCGCCGCCCCAAGGCCATCGTCTGCGGGTCGATCTCGTACCCCCGGCACATCGACCACGCGCTGTTCCGGGAGATCGCCGACGAGGTCGGCGCCTATCTCATCGCGGACGCCGCCCACACCGTCGGGCTCGTCGCGGGGGGAGCGGCGCCGAACCCGGTGCCGTACGCCGACGTCGTGTGCGCCACCACGCACAAGGTGCTCCGCGGTCCGCGCGGCGGCATGCTCCTGTGCGGCGCCGAACTGGCCGAGCGGGTCGACCGGGCCGTCTTCCCCTTCACCCAGGGCGGCGCGCAGATGAACACCATCGCGGCCAAGGCCGTCGCGTTCGGCGAGGCGGCGACCCCGGCCTTCACGGCGTACGCGCACCAGGTGACCGCCAACGCGCGGGTGCTCGCCGCCGGGCTGGAGGCCGAGGGGCTCGCGGTCACCACCGGCGGCACCGACACCCACCTGCTGGTCGCGGACCCGGCGCCGCTCGGCGTCGAGGGGCGCACCGCGCGCGGCCGGCTGGCCGCCGCCGGTATGGTCCTCGACACCTGTGCGCTGCCTCACGGCGACATCCGCGGCCTGCGGCTCGGCACCGCGGCGCTGACCACCCAGGGGATGGGCGAGCCGGAGATGGCACGGGTCGCGGCCCTGTTCGCGGGGGTGCTGCGGGACGAGATCGACGGCCGGACGGCGCGGGAGGAAGTGCGGGAACTGACCGGAAGATTTCCGCCTTATCCGGACTGACCGGGGTACGCGTACCGGACCGCACGGCCACACGTGCAACCATCTTCGCTACCCGAAAGTCCTCAACCATATGCGTGCATCGCTAGGGTGTGGGGCTGTGATGGCCAGCGAGACCTGTGGGGAAGCCCGTGCGTGAATACCTGCTGACGCTCTGCATCACGGCCGCGGTGACGTATCTGCTGACAGGGCCGGTACGTAAATTCGCGATCGTGGCCGGAGCCATGCCGGAGATCCGGGCGCGCGACGTGCACCGTGAACCCACGCCGAGGCTCGGCGGCATCGCCATGTTCTTCGGGCTGTGCGCCGGCCTGCTGGTCGCCGACCACCTGAAGAACCTCAACGAGGTCTTCGCCAACTCGAACGAACCGCGTGCCCTGCTCTCCGGCGCCGCGCTGATCTGGCTGATCGGCGTGCTGGACGACAAGTTCGAGATCGACGCCCTGATCAAGCTGGGCGGCCAGATGATCGCCGCGGGCGTGATGGTCATGCAGGGTCTGACGATCCTGTGGCTGCCGATCCCCGGGGTCGGCCTGGTCGCGCTGACCCAGTGGCAGGGCACGCTGCTGACGGTGGCGCTCGTCGTGATCACCATCAACGCGGTCAACTTCGTGGACGGTCTCGACGGACTGGCCGCCGGCATGGTGTGCATCGCGTCCGCCGCGTTCTTCCTGTACGCCTACCGGATCTGGTACTCGTACGGCATCGAGGCCGCAGCCCCGGCGACGCTCTTCGCGGCGATCCTGATGGGCATGTGCCTGGGCTTCCTGCCGCACAACATGCACCCCGCGCGGATCTTCATGGGCGACTCCGGCTCGATGCTCATCGGTCTGGTGCTGGCCGCCGGCGCGATCTCCATCACCGGGCAGATCGACCCCGACGTGATGAACCTCTTCACCGGCTCCCCGCGCAACACCGTGCACCAGACGGTGCCGGTGTTCATCCCGCTGCTGCTGCCGCTGACGATCATCGCGATCCCGGCCGCCGACCTGGTGCTCGCCATCGTGCGCCGCACCTGGCGCGGGCAGTCGCCGTTCGCCGCCGACCGGGGGCATCTGCACCACCGCCTCCTGGAGGTCGGCCACTCGCACAGCCGCGCGGTGCTGATCATGTACTTCTGGTCGGCGCTGATCGCCTTCGGCGCCCTCGCGTACTCGGTCAACTCCGGGGCCATGTGGAGCGTGCTCGCCATCGCGGCGCTCAGCGCCGTCGGTCTCGTGCTGCTCCTGCTGCCGCGCTTCACACCGCGTGCCCCGCGCTGGGCCGAGCACTTCGTGCCGCCGCGCTACCGCCGTCGCAAGGCCGCCGCGGCGGCCGCCCCGGACGGGTCTCCCGTGACCCACGAGACGGCGTCGGCGGGCGAGCCGGACGAGGCGCGCGAGCACCGTGCTCCGGCGGCTGCGGGAGTCTCAGGAGCCAACGGAGCGACGGCGATCGGTGCGCGTCCGCGCCTTCTGGACCGGCGCGAGGCCGAGTCCTCGCGCTGAGCCGAAGGTAAGAATCTGACTAACGCGTGACCAAATCGTGGGGTAACAAAGCGCCCTAATACCAGACAAAGGGGCGCGTGAAATGCACAGACGCGCAGCTTCACTCTCATGTGTGACAGTTGGCACACCAACCAGGTAAAGACCTCATCAAATAGTTTGTGATACGGTTCACGAGAACCCAGGGCAGAGCCGAAGGACCCCAGTACGACGGTCCTTTGGCGTGAGGTTCTCTCTCAGCCCGGGACTACGCTCGTCCATGACGACACGCCCCCCTTACAAGCGGAGTTGCCGCCATGCCGTCCAATGACGCCCGGATCCTCCTTCAGGCCGCTGTGCCCACGGCTGCCGTCGGCGCGATTGCCGCCGTCGTCAGCGGTGCGGTCGCCGGCGGCAAGGGGGCGCTCGGAGCCGTCGTCGCGACGCTGGTGGTGGTCCTCTTCATGGGGCTGGGCCTCTACGTTCTGCAGCGCACCGCCAAATCGCTTCCGCACTTGTTCCAGGCGATGGGGCTCTTGCTCTACACGGCGCAGATTCTTCTGCTGTTCATCTTTGTCGCCGTGTTCAAGGACACCTCGCTGTTCAATCCCAAGTCCTTTGCGCTCACCCTGGTCGTCACCACCCTCGTGTGGATCGGCGCACAGGCGCGTGCCCATATGAAGGCCAAGATCCTTTACGTCGAACCCGACTCCTCGAAGGCCGAAAAGCCCGAGAACAAGGGTCAGTCGTCGTGAGAGGTAGGGCCGGGATAAGTGCACGTTGGAGATCCTGCTATCGTCCGGTGCCAACTGCGGCATCGCGGGCGCGGGCATCTGAGCTGACGCCTGTTCGATCGCGAGGCTTGATGCCCCTCTGCCGCCCCCACATCCGTAACACCAGCCCAGTGCCGAACCGCGGCCGTACGCCGCGCCGACACAACGAGGATGCCGTACCTATGCGCCACGCTGAAGGAGCCCGCGGTGAGTGCTGACCCGACGCAGGTGCTCGCCTTCGAGACCGACTGCCACATCTTCGACGGTTGTGGCTTCCCGGCACCCGGCCTGCACTCGTTCCTGTTCGAGCCCCTCTGGGGCGACGGGGACAGCAACCTGTACTTCAACAAGACGATGCTCCTGGCGCTGCTGGGCTCGCTTGTCATCGTCGGCTTCTTCTGGGCCGCGTTCCGCAAGCCGAAGGTCGTCCCGGGCAAGCTCCAGATGGTCGCCGAGGCCGGCTACGACTTCGTCCGCCGCGGCGTCGTCTACGAGACGATCGGAAAGAAGGAGGGCGAGAAGTACGTTCCGCTGATCGTCTCCCTGTTCTTCTTCGTCTGGATGATGAACCTCTGGTCGATCATTCCGCTCGCCCAGTTCCCGGTCACCGCGATCATCTCGTACCCGCTGGTGCTGGCCCTGATCGTCTACGTCCTGTGGGTCTCGCTGACCTTCAAGCGTCACGGCTTCGTGGGCTTCTTCAAGAACGTCACCGGCTACGACAAGTCGCTCGGCCCGGTCCTCCCGCTGGCCATGCTCATCGAGTTCTTCTCGAACCTGCTGGTCCGGCCGTTCACGCACGCCGTGCGACTCTTCGCGAACATGTTCGCGGGCCACACGCTGCTGCTGCTGTTCACGATCGCCAGCTGGTACCTGCTCAACGGCATCGGCATCGCCTACGCGGGCGTCTCGTTCATCATGACCATCGTGATGACGGCCTTCGAGCTCTTCATCCAGGCCCTGCAGGCGTACGTGTTCGTGCTGCTGACCTGCACCTACATCCAGGGCGCGCTGGCCGAGCACCACTGAGCGCCGCCCCTCCCACCACCCCGCATTCGTCCGGTGGCCACCCCCCACCGGTCCGTAAAGAAAAGGAAGAACTGGCATGTCCCAGACCCTTGCCGCTGTCTCCGGCTCGCTCGGCTCGATCGGTTACGGCCTCGCGGCCATCGGCCCCGGCGTCGGCGTCGGCATCATCTTCGGTAACGGCACCCAGGCCCTCGCCCGTCAGCCCGAGGCCGCCGGTCTGATCCGCGCCAACCAGATCCTCGGCTTCGCCTTCTGTGAGGCGCTCGCCCTCATCGGTCTGGTCATGCCGTTCGTCTACGGCAAGTGATCTTCGGATCCACGACAGCCCACTAGACGAAAGGCACTGACATGAGCCAGCTGCTCATTCTGGCGGCCGAGGAGACCGAAAACCCCCTCGTCCCGCCGATCCCCGAGCTTGTCATCGGCCTGCTCGCCTTCGTCATCGTCTTCGGCTTCCTGGCCTGGAAGCTCCTCCCGAACATCAACAAGGTTCTGGAGCAGCGTCGCGAGGCCATCGAGGGCGGTATCGAAAAGGCCGAGGCCGCGCAGACCGAGGCCCAGAGCGTTCTCGAGCAGTACAAGGCTCAGCTCGCCGAGGCCCGTCACGAGGCCGCGCGCCTGCGCCAGGAGGCACAGGAGCAGGGCGCCACGCTCATCGCCGAGATGCGCGCGGAAGGCCAGCGGCAGCGCGACGAGATCGTCGCCGCCGGCCACACGCAGATCGAGGCCGACCGCAAGGCCGCCGCTCAGTCGCTGCGTCAGGACGTCGGCACCCTCGCCACCGACCTGGCCGGCAAGCTGGTCGGCGAGTCCCTCGAGGACCACGCCCGCCAGAGCCGCGTCATCGACCGCTTCCTCTCCGAGCTTGAGGAGAAGGCCGAGGCGGCTCGATGACTGCACACGGAGCGAGCCGCGAGGCAACCGCAGCCGCACGTGGGCGTCTCGACGCGCTGACGGACTCGACGTCCGTGGACGCGGCCCGGCTCGCCGACGAGCTGGCCGCGGTCACCGCGCTGCTGCACCGCGAGGTGTCGCTGCGTCGGGTCCTCACCGACCCGGCGCAGCCCGGCGAGGCCAAGGCCGAGCTGGTCCAGCGCCTGATCGGCGGCCAGGTGGGCGGCGCCGCCGCCGACCTGGTGACCGGCATGGTGCGTTCCCGCTGGTCGCAGCCCCGCGACCTGGTGGACGCCCTTGAGGAGCTCACCGCCACCGCCGACCTCACGGCGGCGCAGCGGACGGGCAAGCTCGACGACGTCGAGGACGAGCTGTTCCGCTTCGGCCGGATCGTCGCCTCGAACACCGAGCTGCGCGCCGCGCTGACCGACCGGGCCGCCACCACGGCGGCCAAGAGCGAGCTGCTGCGCAGCCTGCTCGCCGGCCGGGCCGACGTGACGACCGAGCGTCTGGTGACGCGTCTCGTGACCGCGCCGCGCGGACGTAGCCTGGAAGCGGGACTCGAGTCCCTGTCCAAGCTCGCCGCCGAGCGCCGCGACCGCATGGTCGCCGTGGTCACCTCCGCGGTGCCGCTGAGCGACGGACAGAAGCAGCGCCTCGGCGCCGCCCTGGCCAAGCTCTACGGCCGCCCGATGCACCTCAACCTCGACGTGGACCCCGAGGTCCTCGGCGGGATCCGGGTGCAGGTCGGCGACGAGGTCATCAACGGCTCCATCGCGGACCGTCTCGAGGACGCCGCCCGCCGCATGGCGAGCTAGCAATAACAAAAGCAGTAAGCAATTACGGCCCTGGTTGGGCCGTGCAGAGGATTCACCTCTCATCGGGGGGAGTCCCCCATCCCCCCAAAGTGAAACTTCGGGCCCAACAAGGAGAGCAGGGAACCCAGATGGCGGAGCTCACGATCCGGCCGGAGGAGATCCGGGACGCACTGGAGAACTTTGTCCAGTCGTACCAGCCGGACGCGGCCTCGCGCGAGGAGGTCGGTACGGTCACCGTCGCCGGCGACGGTATCGCCAAGATCGAGGGTCTTCCCTCGGCCATGGCGAACGAGCTGCTGAAGTTCGAGGACGGAACCCTCGGCCTCGCGCTGAACCTGGAAGAGCGCGAGATCGGTGCGGTCATCCTCGGCGAGTTCAACGGTATCGAGGAAGGCCAGCCGGTGCAGCGCACCGGTGAGGTGCTGTCCGTCGCCGTGGGCGAGGGCTACCTCGGCCGCGTCGTCGACCCGCTCGGCAACCCGATCGACGGCCTCGGCGAGATCGAGACGTCCGGCCGCCGCGCCCTCGAGCTGCAGGCCCCCGGCGTCATGGTCCGCAAGTCGGTCCACGAGCCGATGGAGACGGGCTACAAGGCCGTCGACGCGATGACCCCGATCGGCCGTGGCCAGCGTCAGCTGATCATCGGCGACCGCCAGACCGGCAAGACCGCGCTGGCCGTCGACACGATCATCAACCAGCGCGACAACTGGCGCTCGGGCGACACCAAGAAGCAGGTCCGCTGCATCTACGTCGCCATCGGCCAGAAGGGTTCGACCATCGCCTCCGTGCGTGGCGCCCTCGAAGAGGCCGGCGCGCTGGAGTACACGACCATCGTCGCCGCCCCGGCGTCCGACCCGGCCGGCTTCAAGTACCTGGCGCCGTACACCGGTTCGGCCATCGGTCAGCAGTGGATGTACGAGGGCAAGCACGTCCTCATCATCTTCGACGACCTCTCGAAGCAGGCCGACGCCTACCGCGCCGTGTCCCTGCTGCTCCGCCGTCCGCCGGGCCGCGAGGCCTACCCCGGTGACGTCTTCTACCTGCACTCCCGTCTGCTGGAGCGCTGCGCGAAGCTCTCCGACGACCTGGGCGCCGGTTCGATGACGGGTCTGCCGATCGTCGAGACCAAGGCGAACGACGTGTCGGCGTTCATCCCGACCAACGTCATCTCCATCACCGACGGCCAGTGCTTCCTGGAGTCCGACCTGTTCAACGCCGGCCAGCGTCCGGCCCTGAACGTCGGTATCTCGGTCTCCCGCGTCGGTGGCTCCGCCCAGCACAAGGCGATGAAGCAGGTCTCCGGCCGTCTCCGCCTCGACCTGGCCCAGTACCGCGAGCTGGAGGCGTTCGCCGCCTTCGGTTCCGACCTGGACGCCGCGTCGAAGTCGCAGCTGGAGCGCGGTCAGCGTCTGGTCGAGCTGCTCAAGCAGCCTCAGTACCAGCCGATGCCGACCGAGGACCAGGTCGTCTCCGTGTGGTCCGCCACCACCGGCAAGATGGACGACGTCCCGGTCGCCGACATCCGCCGCTTCGAGAAGGAGCTCCTGGAGTACCTGCACCGCAAGGAACAGGGCCTCATGACCTCCATCAAGGAGGGCGGCAAGATGTCGGACGACACGCTCACCGCCGTCGCGGACGCGATCGTCGACTTCAAGAAGCAGTTCGAGACCTCGGACGGGAAGCTTCTCGGCGAGGACGCTCCGGCCGCCGCCAAGTGACGTAAGGAAGGGACCTGACTCATGGGAGCCCAGCTCCGGGTCTACAAGCGTCGCATCCGATCCGTCACCGCGACCAAGAAGATCACCAAGGCGATGGAGATGATCGCCGCCTCGCGCGTCGTCAAGGCGCAGCGCAAGGTGGCGGCCTCCACGCCCTACGCGACCGAGCTCACCCGCGCGGTCACGGCGGTCGGCACCGGTTCGAACACCAAGCACCCGCTGACCACGGAGGCGGAGACGGCGACCCGTTCCGCGGTGCTGCTCCTCACGAGCGACCGCGGACTGGCCGGCGCCTTCAACTCCAGTGCCATCAAGGCGGCGGAGCAGCTGACCGCCCGTCTCGAGGCCGAGGGCAAGAAGGTCGACACGTACATCGTCGGCCGCCGCGGTCTGGCCCACTACAACTTCCGCGAGCGCAAGGTCGTGGAGTCGTGGTCGGGCTTCACCGACGAGCCCACCTACGCGGACGCGAAGAAGGTCGCGGGTCCGCTGATCGAGGCCATCGAGAAGGACACGGCCGAGGGCGGCGTGGATGAACTCCACATCGTCTACACCGAGTTCGTCTCGATGATGACGCAGACGGCCATCGACAGCCGACTGCTGCCGCTTCGCCTCGAAGAGGTCGCGGAGGAGACGCCCCAGGGCGAGATCCTTCCGCTGTACGAGTTCGAGCCGTCGGCGGAGGACGTCCTTGACGCCCTGCTGCCGCGCTACGTCGAGAGCCGGATCTACAACGCGCTGCTCCAGTCGGCTGCCTCCAAGCACGCCGCCACGCGCCGCGCGATGAAGTCGGCCACCGACAACGCGGGAGACCTGATCACCACGCTCTCCCGACTTGCCAATGCGGCCCGCCAGGCCGAAATCACCCAGGAAATCAGCGAGATCGTCGGTGGCTCCGCAGCCCTTGCCGACGCGACCGCGGGGAGTGACAAGTAATGACGACGACTTCAGAGACGGCCGTTGCCACGGGCCGCGTCGCCCGGGTCATCGGCCCGGTCGTCGACGTGGAGTTCCCCGTCGACGCGATGCCGGACATCTACAACGCCCTTCACGTCGAGGTGGCCGACCCGGCCAACGCCGGCGAGAAGAAGACGCTGACCCTGGAAGTCGCCCAGCACCTGGGTGACGGCCTGGTCCGCACGATCTCCATGCAGCCCACCGACGGTCTGGTCCGCCAGGCCCCGGTCACCGACTCGGGCACGGGCATCTCCGTCCCGGTCGGCGACTTCACCAAGGGCAAGGTGTTCAACACCCTCGGTGAGGTGCTGAACTCGGACGAGAAGTACTCGGGCGAGCGCTGGTCCATCCACCGCAAGGCCCCGAACTTCGACGAGCTCGAGTCGAAGACCGAGATGTTCGAGACCGGCGTCAAGGTCATCGACCTTCTCACCCCGTACGTCAAGGGTGGAAAGATCGGTCTGTTCGGTGGTGCCGGCGTCGGCAAGACGGTGCTCATCCAGGAGATGATCTACCGCGTCGCCAACAACCACGACGGTGTCTCCGTGTTCGCCGGTGTCGGTGAGCGCACGCGTGAGGGCAACGACCTCATCGAGGAGATGGCGGACTCGGGCGTCATCGACAAGACCGCCCTCGTCTTCGGCCAGATGGACGAGCCCCCGGGCACCCGTCTGCGCGTGGCCCTCGCGGGTCTGACCATGGCGGAGTACTTCCGCGATGTGCAGAAGCAGGACGTGCTGTTCTTCATCGACAACATCTTCCGCTTCACGCAGGCCGGTTCCGAGGTCTCGACCCTGCTCGGCCGCATGCCCTCCGCGGTGGGTTACCAGCCGAACCTGGCCGACGAGATGGGTCTCCTCCAGGAGCGCATCACCTCGACCCGTGGTCACTCGATCACCTCGATGCAGGCGATCTACGTCCCCGCGGACGACCTGACCGACCCGGCCCCGGCCACCACGTTCGCCCACCTCGACGCGACGACGGTTCTCTCCCGTCCGATCTCCGAGAAGGGCATCTACCCGGCCGTGGACCCGCTGGACTCCACGTCCCGCATCCTGGACCCCCGCTACATCGCGGCGGACCACTACGCGGCCGCGATGCGCGTCAAGTCGGTCCTCCAGAAGTACAAGGACCTCCAGGACATCATCGCGATCCTCGGTATCGACGAGCTGGGCGAGGAGGACAAGCTCACCGTCCACCGTGCCCGTCGCGTGGAGCGCTTCCTGTCCCAGAACACCCACGTCGCCAAGCAGTTCACCGGCGTCGACGGGTCGGACGTCCCGCTGGACGAGTCGATCGCGGCCTTCAACGCGATCATCGACGGTGAGTACGACCACTTCCCGGAGCAGGCGTTCTTCCTCTGCGGTGGCATCGAGGACCTCAAGGCCAACGCCAAGGAGCTCGGCGTCTCCTGAACCTCGGTTCTGAAGTGAGGGGGCGGGACCACACCTCGCGGGGTGCGGTCCTTCCCCCTCCGTACGCCTACTAGACTTTGACCCAACACCCGGCAGCAACGCCGGGTGGTGACCCGAGGAGCCCACCTTGGCTGCTGAGCTGCACGTCGAGCTCGTCGCCGCGGACCGCAGTGTCTGGTCCGGCGAGGCCACCCTGGTCGTCGCGCGTACCACGTCCGGCGACATCGGCGTCATGCCCGGTCACCAGCCGCTTCTCGGTGTGCTGGAGTCGGGCCCGGTGACCATTCGTACGAGTGATGGTGGAACGGTCGTCGCCGCGGTGCACGGCGGTTTCATCTCGTTCGCCGACAACAAGCTGTCGCTGCTGGCCGAGATCGCCGAGCTGTCGGACGAGATCGACGTCCAGCGTGCGGAGCGGGCGCTCGAGCGCGCGAAGTCGGACGCCGACGCGTCCGCCGAGCGTCGCGCGGACGTCCGTCTGCGTGCGGTGGCGACCCGCTGACCATCGGTGCGACCCCGGCCCCGCAGGAGCCGGGGGAGCACTGTGCAAGGCTTTGACTCAGCCGCGGCTGGGACCGGATCACTCCGGCCCTGGCCGCGGCTGAGGCAAATCCGGATGTTTTTTCTTTTCCGTTACCTAGGAGACGAGGAGGTCGGTGTCGATGGTCCTCGCTCTGACTGTGTGCGGAGTGGTAGTGGCGCTCGTGGTGGTGGGGCTGTTCGTCTTCGGCCTCCGCCGCCGGCTCATCCAGCGTTCCGGCGGAACGTTCGACTGCAGCCTGCGCTGGGACGTCCCCGAGAAGGGTGACCCCAGCGGCAAGGGCTGGAGCTACGGGGTGGCCCGCTACAACGGCGACCGGGTCGAGTGGTACCGCGTCTTCTCGTACGCCCCCCGCCCGCGCCGTCTCCTCGAACGCTCGGCGATCGAGGTGGCCGGCCGCCGCGCGGCCGAGGGCGAGGAGGAGCTCGCCCTGCTCTCCGACGCGATCATCCTCGCCTGTCTCCACCGCGGGACGCGCCTCGAACTGGCGATGAGCGAGGACGCCCTCACGGGATTCCTCGCCTGGCTGGAGGCGGCCCCGCCCGGACAACGGGTGAACGTCGCCTGAGACGTCGTGAACGTCGCCTGAGGCATCCGCCTCGCTCCGAGGCCCGTCGGCTCCGCATGCCGTACGGGCCTTTCCTCTGCCCTCCGGGCGTCGCCCGGCGAGGGCCGGGGCCGTGATCGGCCCCCGGACACCCCCGGCTCCCCCCGGACACCTCCCCGGCCCCCCCGGGACACCCCTCGGAACAGCGAACCGCGGACAGACCCGGAGGTCTGCCCGCGGTTCGTGGTGCGTGGTGGATCGGTGCTCAGGCCGGGCCGGTGATCAGCTCAGGCCGCTGTTGATGGCGCTGACCAGTTCACCGTTGCTGGTGTCACCGCTGAACTCCCAGAAGAAGGCGCCGCCCAGGCCCTGGCTCTTGGCCCACGACATCTTCGTCCCGATGGTGGCCGGAGTGTCGTACGACCACCAGTTGTTGCCGCAGTAGGCGTACGCCGTGCCGGCGACGAGGCCCGTGGAGGGGCAGGACGTCTTGAGGACCTTGTAGTCCTCGATGCCCTGCTCGTACGTACCGGCCGCGGGGCCGGTCGCCGTGCCGCCGGGCGCGGACTGGGTGACACCGGTCCAGCCGCGGCCGTAGAAGCCGATGCCGATGAGCAGCTTGCTCGCGGGCACGCCCTTCGACTTGAACTTGGCGATCGCGTCGGCCGTGGTGAAGCCCGGCGTCGGGATGCCGCTGTACGAGGTGAGCGGGGAGTGCGGGGCGGTCGGGCCCTGCGCGTTGAACGCTCCGAAGAAGTCGTACGACATCACGTTGTACCAGTCGACGTACTGCGAGGCGCCCGCGTAGTCGGCGGCGTCGATCTTGCCGCCGGAGGTGCCGTCCGCCGTGGTGGCCGCGGTGACCAGGTTGTTCGAGCCGAACTTGGCGCGCAGGGCCTGCATCAGGTTCTTGTAGGCCGCCGCACCACTGCTGTCACAGGACAGGCCGCAGGCGTTCGGGTACTCCCAGTCGATGTCGATGCCGTCGAAGACGTCGGCCCAGCGCGGGTCCTCGACCAGGTTGTAGCAGGAGTTGGCGAAGGCGGTCGGGTTGGCCGCCGCCTGGGCGAAGCCGCCGGACCAGGTCCAGCCGCCGAAGGACCACAGGACCTTGATGTTCGGGTACTTGGCCTTCAGCTGACGGAGCTGGTTGAAGTTGCCGCGCAGCGGCTGGTCCCAGGTGTCGGCGACGCCGCTGACCGACTGGTCGGCGGTGAAGGCCTTGTCGTAGTCGGCGTACGAGTCGCCGATCGCGCACTGGCCGTTGGTGACGTTGCCGAAGGCGTAGTTGATGTGCGTGATCTTGGCGGCCGAGCCCGACGTCACCAGGTTCTTGACGTTGTAGTTGCGGCCGTAGATGCCCCACTCGGTGAAGTAGCCGAGCTTGACGTTCTTGCCGCCGGTGGGCGGCGGGTCGGTGGTGCCGCCGGTGGTGTGGACGGCGACGGAGCCGCTGACCGGGCCGGTCTGGTCGGCGGTGTCACGGGCCTGCACGGTGTACGAGTAGTCGGTGCCGGCCGTCAGACCGGTGTCCGTGTACGAGGTCGTCGTCACGGTCGCGACCTTGTTTCCGCCGCGCAGGACGTCGTAGTTCTTGACGCCCTTGTCGTCGGTGGCCGCGCTCCAGGAGAGCTTCACCGAGGTGTCGGTGATCGAGGAGGCGGTGGGGGTGCCCGGCGCGGAGGGCGCGCTGTCACCGGGGACGGTGGTCCCGCCGTCACAACTGCCGCCGTTCAGGGTGCAGTTGGACGGGGAGCCGGAGCCCGAGCCGTTGAAGCCGAAGGAGACGGAGGCGCCCGCGGCGAGCGTGCCGTTCCAGGACTTGTTCTTGGCCGTCCAGTGGTTGCCGGAGTTGGTGACGTCCGCGTCCCAGGCCGAGGTGACGGAGGTCCCCGAGGGGAAGTCCCACTGGATCGTCCACGAACTGATCGCGGTGGTACCGGTGTTCTTGACGGTCCACTTGCCTTCGAAGCCCGTGCCCCAGTCCTGGGTCTTGGCGTACGTGGCGGTGGCGCTGTCGGCCGCGTGAGCGGGACTCGCGAGACCGACCAGGCCGGCCAGGGGGAGCAGCAGGGTCGCGAGCCCGGCCGTCGCTCGTTGTCTGAAGCGCATGCAGCGCCTCCTCGGGGAGAGTCGGGGGAGGGGGGCGTGACTGAGCCTTCACACCCACGGTGCCGCGAGAATAGGAAGGTCTGGACCACAGGTCAATAGGTCTGGACCACTGTTTCGCTCTCGTGATGGAGACTCAACTCCGTTGAGCGGACGACACATTGACGGTCGCGCGCTTGATTCTGACGGACAGGCAGGCGGCTGACGTGGGCCTTCGCCTCCCCGTTCATGATCGGCCGGGACCCGGGCGGGAACGCCGAAGGGCGCCCGCGGCAGCGGGTCCGAAGTGACCTTCGGACCCGGCGCGGACGCCCTCCGTCCGGTTCGGTGGATGCTGTGGGTGCGGCGGATGCCGCGAACGTGACAGGTGCTGTGGGTGTGACGGGTGCTACGGGTATGACAGGTGCGGCGGGTGTGGCCGGGGAGCGCTCAGCGCTCCCCGCCCGGGACCCACAGCACGTCGCCGGTGTCCTTGTTCGCCGTGCGCGCCAGGATGAACAGGAGGTCCGAGAGCCGGTTGAGGTAGGTGGCGGTGAGCGGGTTCATCGCCTCGCCGTGGACCTCCAGCGCCGCCCAGGTCGAACGCTCGGCCCGGCGCACGACCGTGCACGCCTGGTGCAGGAGCGCGGCACCCGCGGTGCCGCCGGGCAGGATGAACGAGCGGAGTTTCTCCAGCCGCTCGTTGAACAGGTCGCAGTCCGCCTCCAGCCTGTCGACGTAGAACTGCTCGACCCGCAGCGGCGGGAACTTCGGGTCCTCGACCACCGGCGTCGACAGGTCCGCGCCCACGTCGAACAGGTCGTTCTGGACGCGGGTGAGGACCTGGACGACCTCGTCCTCCAGGCCGCCCAGCGCGATCGCCGTCCCGATCACCGCGTTCGCCTCGTTGGCGTCGGCGTACGCCGAGATCCGCAGATCGGTCTTGGCGACCCTGCTCATGTCCCCGAGGGCGGTGGTGCCCTGGTCGCCGGTCCTGGTGTAGATGCGCGTCAGATTGACCATGGGGCCAGCCTAATTACGCCCCGGCCCGCCGGAACGCCCGTGTGCCCACCGTCACGGCCGACGCCACGAGGGCGAGGGTCACCAGCACCCCGTGGAGCATGGGGGCCGTGGTGTACGAGCCGGTGTAGGCGTCCCGCACGGCGTCGACCGGGTAGCGCAGCGGCATGAGGTGCGAGAGGACGTCCAGCCAGCCGGGGGCGAGCGTCATCGGCAGCATCAGGCCCGACAGCAGCATGGACGGCATCGTGAGCGCGTTGACGACCGGTCCGAACTCCTGGGGCGTGCGGACCCGCAGGGCGAGGGCGTAGGACAGCGAGGCGAGGGAGAGGGCGAGCAGGGCGACGAACGCGAAGCCGGCCAGGACGCCGGCGAGCGGTGCCCGCAGGCCCATCACCAGTGCCGCGAGGACGAGCAGCACCGCCTGGAGGAGCAGGACGAGGGCGTCGCGCAGGACGCGGCCCAGCAGCAGCGCCAGGCGGCTCACCGGGGTGACCCGCATGCGCTCGACGATGCCCAGGTTCTTCTCGACGATGACGGAGAACCCGGCGAACGCGCCGCCGAACAGGCTGAGCTGGAGGAGCAGTCCGGGGACCAGGACCTGCCAGGAGGTGCCCCGGGCGCCGAGCGGCAGACCGGTCAGGAGCGGGCCGAACAAGAGCAGGTAGAGCAGCGGCGTCAGGACGCCGAAGAGCATCGCGAAGCGGGAGCGCAGGGTCTGGCGGGCATGGCGCCCGAAGATCAGGGCGGTGTCGTGCACGAGCATCGGCGGGTACGTCCTATACGGCTGCGGGGGTGGCACCGGCGGGCTCGGGGCGGCGGCCGGTGATGGCGAGGAACGTGTCCTGGAGGCTCGCGTCGAGGGAGCCGCCGTGGGCGAGCTTCAGCGCGGCGGGCGTGCCGTCGGCGGCCACGACGCCCCGGTCGACGATCACGATCCGGTCCGCGAGCGCGTCCGCCTCGTCGAGGTAGTGGGTGGTCAGGACGACCGTGGTGCCGTGGGTGTCGCGCAGCCGGCGGACGAGGTCCCACAGGTCCGCGCGGCTGCCGGGGTCGAGGCCGGTCGTCGGTTCGTCGAGGAAGAGCACCCCGGGGCGGTGGGTGAGGCCGAGCGCGATGTCCAGGCGTCGTCGCTGTCCTCCGGAGAGGGCGGCGGTCCTGCGCTCCAGCACCTCGGTGAGGCCGAGCTCGTGGGCCAGTTCCTCGGCCCGCTCGGCCGCCCGCGGCTTCGGCAGCCGGTACAGCCGCCCCTGGGTGACGAGTTCCTCCCGCACCGTCACCTGCGGGTCGACGCCGCCCGACTGGGCCACGTAGCCGCAGGCGCGGCGCACGCCGGCCGGATCGCGGACCAGGTCGCAGCCCGCGACGGTCGCCGCGCCGCCGGTGGGCGCGAGCAGGGTGGTGAGCATCCGGAGGGTGGTGGTCTTGCCCGCGCCGTTGGGGCCGAGGAGGCCGAGGATCTCGCCGGGCCGCACCGTCAGGTCGATGCCGCGCACCGCCTCGACCGGGCCGTGCTTCGTGGCGAAGGTGCGGGCCAGGCCGGCCGTACTGATGATTGCCATGCCCTCAAGAAAAACAGAGTCACTGAAATTTTGCAATGACTCCAAAATTTAAAGAGCACCAGCGAGAGCTACGATGCGTACATGACCGAAGGGCTCAGGGAGCGCAAGAAGCGGCAGACCCGGCAGTACATCTCCGACGTCGCCACGGGACTGTTCCTGGAGCGGGGCTTCGACGCGGTGAAGGTCGCGGAGGTCGCCGAGGCCGCGAACGTCTCCGTGAACACCGTCTACAACTACTTCCCGGCCAAGGAGGACCTCTTCCTCGACCGCTCCGCGGGCGTGGTCGACCGCCTCGCCCGCTGGGTGCGCGGCCGCGCGAAGGGCGAGTCGGCCGCCGCCGCCGTCCTGCGCGAGCTGCGCGAGGAGGTGGAGGCGGTCTCCCCCCGGATCGGCCTGGCGCCGGGCGTCGCCCGCTTCATGCGGGTCGTCGACGAGGCCCCCGCGCTCCGCTCGCGGCTCTGGGCGATCGGCCAGGAGGTCCTCCGGAACCTGGAGGAGGCCCTGCGCGAGGAGGTCGGCGCACCGCCCGGGGACCCGCTGCCCGGCCTCGTCGCCGGCCAGATCAACTGGGCGTACCAGACCGTCACGACGGTCATCGGCCGCGAGATGGGGGCGGGCCGCTCCCCGGGCGAGGTGTCGCGCGAGGTCCTCGTGCTCCTCGACGACATGGAGGAACTGCTGAGCCCGAAGGTCCTCGGCTACGCCGTACGGGCGGACGGATGACCCGGGCCGGTGACGCCGTGGACCGGACGTGACGGGTGTCTCACCCCCTGAGACCGTGACACGCGTTACTTACGGGTTTCACGCCCCCTTCCGAACGCTACTCTCCGCCGAAGAGGCATACACAAGCAGCGTGTTAAGGGAGTCTGAGTGGCTGGGAAGCTCGCCGTCATCGGAGCCGGACTCATGGGGTCCGGTATCGCCCAGGTCTCCGCACAGGCGGGCTGGGACGTCGTTCTGCGCGATGTCACCGACGAGGCGCTGAACCGCGGCCTCGACGGCATCAAGGCCTCGTACGACAAGTTCGTGAGCAAGGGCAAGCTGGAGGCCGCCGACGCGGAGGCCGCCCTCGCGCGCATCACGGCGACCACCGACCTGGACGCCGCCGCCGACGTGGACATCGTCGTCGAGGCGGTCTTCGAGAAGCTCGAGGTCAAGCACGAGATCTTCCAGGCGCTGGACAAGATCGTCCGCCCCGACACCGTGCTGGCCTCCAACACCTCCGCGATCCCGATCACCAAGATCGCGGCGGCCACGGAGCGCCCGGAGCGGGTCGTCGGCGTGCACTTCTTCTCGCCGGTGCCGATGATGCAGCTCGTCGAGCTGGTCCGCGGCTACAAGACCAGCGACGAAACGCTCGCCGCCGCGCGGGAGTTCAGCGAGTCCGTCGGCAAGACCTGCATCGTCGTCAACCGTGACGTCGCCGGCTTCGTGACCACCCGTCTCATCTCGGCCCTCGTCGTCGAGGCGACGAAGCTGTACGAGTCGGGCGTGGCCACCGCCGAGGACATCGACCTCGCCTGCCGGCTGGGCTTCGGCCACGCCATGGGCCCCCTGGCCACCGCCGACCTCACGGGCGTCGACATCCTGCTGCACGCCACCGGCAACATCTACACCGAGACCCAGGACGAGAAGTTCGCCCCGCCGGAGCTGATGCGCCGGATGGTTGACGCCGGTGACATCGGGCGCAAGAGCGGGCAGGGCTTCTACAAGCACTGAACGATCATGCGGCGACCGGGTCCCGGTCGCCGCATGTCCCACGGACGCCGTGCGCGCCTCCTGGATGTCACTCCATGAGGTGAATTCGGTATCGGTTCGCTTACAGACGGCAACCTCCGTGGCCCTCAGGCAGTCAGACCATGCACAACATGCAAACGCGAAGACGCGGAAACAGACACACGCGGAGTTACGAGACGCATTCTCGGGGAGCGCATATGTACATCAGGGGCGACCACGCCGAACTGGTCGTCGGGGGCCGCCTCGACGTACGCAGCGCGGCGGACGCCCGTACAGTCCTGCACTCGGCCGTCGACGACGGAGCCGGCGACCTGGTGCTGGACCTGTCGGAGCTGGACTCCTGGGACGCCACCGGGCTCGGCGTCATCATGGGGGCCCACCGACGCGCCGGGAGGTGCGGCCGGCGGCTCGTGCTGCGCGGCGTGCCGGCGCAGATGCAGCGCCTGCTGGTGGCCACCCGGCTGCACCGGATCCTGGCGATCGAGGGCGGCATCGGGGTCGAGTCCCTGCCCCGGGTGTGACCTGAGCGTTCCCCCGCTCCGCACGCGCGACCGCGTACGCGTCCCGACCGGCGCGCCAAAGGCGCCGCGTGCACAATCCTCATGAAGCCGTGACGGTTCGGACGGCGTGGTACCCCGCCTGTTCATGGATACTGTGCGAAGGTTTAGGGTTCGGCTGCCCGCCGACCGAAACCCTACGAGCGGGCACCGGACCAGAAGCGACCAAGCGCTGTGCAGCCAGGCCGGGAGGGCATCGGCACACGACGCTTTTGGGGGGCTTGGAACATGGACCCGATCAACCGGGGACCCGAGGGGTACGGCCACGAGGACGACGGTCAGGTGTCCCGCCCGCGTCCGCCGCGGGACCCGCTCGCGGCCGACCTCGGACAGCACAAACCCGCGCCCGTCCGCACGGTCAGGCTCGTCGCCGGCGAATTCGCGCTCACCGTCAACCCCGTCGACGGCAGCGAGATCGAGAACTGTCCGCCGCACGAGCGGCCGCAGTCGCCCGTCAAGCACGGCGCCGACGCCCGCGCCGAACTGGACCGGGCGGCCCGCCCGCCCGCCCCGCCCGGCCCGGCGCTGCCCCGGCTGCCGCTCCTCGAACGCCAGGAGGAGCGCGAGCGGCTCGTACGCCTCCTCGCACGCGGGCGCTCGGTACGCCTCACCGGCCCCTCCGGATCGGGCCGCACCGTCCTGCTGGACGCCGTCGCCGACGACTGCGTGGACCTCGCCCCCGACGGCGTCGTCCGCCTCTCCGGCCACGGGCGCACCGCGAGCGACGTGCTGCACGACCTCTTCGCCGCCGTCCACGAAGCCCCCCTGTACCGCCCGGACCACGACGAACTGCTCCGGCTCGTCCGCGAGATCGGAGCGGTCGTCGTCCTCGACGACGCGGAGATCGGCGGCAGCGCCCTCGACGTGCTGCTCGACGCCACCCCCGAGTGCGCCTTCCTGATCGCCGCCACCCCCGACGTACCGGCCCCGTCCGCCGGCGCCGAGCTCGAAGAGGTCGTCCTCGGCGGCCTCGACCGCAGCGGCGGCCTCGAACTGCTGGAGCGTGCCGTCGGACGCGTCCTGAGCGAGGACGAGTCGAACTGGGCGGGCGACCTCTGGTTCGAGTCCGAGGGACTGCCCCTGCGCTTCATACAGGCCGGAGCGCTGCTGAGGCAGCGCGACCGGCAGCAGGCCGGCGAGGAGGCCTTCGAGGACTACGGGGTCTTCCAGGAGGCCCCCGCCGACGTGTCCTTCGCGACCGGCGACGGCGTCGACCTGCCGCTGCCCTCCCTCGCCGAGGGCGCCGCGCCCGCCGCGCTGCTCGCCTCCCGGCTGAGCGAGTCGGCGCGCGCCACCCTGCGCCTCGCCGTCGCGCTCGGCGGCGAGGTGCCCCACCAGGCCCATCTGCCCGCGCTCGTTGGCGACACCCACGCCGACGCCGCGCTCGCCGAACTCGCGGGCGCCGCGCTCGTCTCCCCGGTCGGCTCGCGCTACCGGCTCGCCGCCGGGGTGCGGGCCCAGCTGGAGGCCTCCGGATACGCGGACGCCCTCCAGGAGAACGCGCTCGCCGCCGCCCGGCACTACACCTGGTGGGCCGGGCACCCCTCGGTCACCCCGGAGCGGGTCTGCGCCGAGGCCGACGCGGTGCTCGCCGCCCTGGACGTGCTCGTCCCGCTCACCACCGCCCCGCTGGACGAGGACGACGAGCCCGTCTCCGTCCAGCTCGCCCGCACGGCCGCGCCCGCCTTCGCCTCCGGACTGCACTGGAGCGCCTGGGAGCGCGTCCTGCGCCTCGGCGTCGAGGCCTCCGAGCTGGCCGGCGATCTCGGGGAACAGGCCTACTTCCACCACGAGTTGGGTGTCCTCGCGCTCTGCGGGCAGCAGCTGGACCGGGCCCGCGCCGAGCTGGAGGCCTCCGTCGCCCTGCGCGGCGAACTCGCCGACAAGCGCGGTACCACCGTCGGCCGCCGCGCCCTCGCGCTGGTCACCGACCGCTCCGGGACCCTGCAGCTCACCGGCGGGCGCACCCCGGCGGGCGAGGAGGTGCCCGACGCGCGCCACGACGAGTCGGTGTCGCCTCCCGGCGGTGTACCGGCCCTCTTCTCCCGGAGCGACCCCTCGGGCGACACCGTCACGGTGCTCGCCCACCCGGGCAGCTCCGGCGTCCCCGAGGCCGGGCCGAAGGGCGTCGCGGGGCGCCTGGTCACCGGCACCAGGCGCAACCTGGTGGCCGCGGGTGCGGGCGCGCTCCTCGTCGCCGTCCTCGGGACGGTGGTGGCCCTCGGCGTGACCTCGCAGCACGACGACGAGACCCCCTCGGAGAAGATCGGCGTCAACCCGTCGGTCACCCAGGACGCCCAGGACGACAGTCTGGGCGCGGACACGCCGAAGAAGGGCGACGACTCCTCTCCCGGCGCCGTGGCCACCCCCACCGACCCGGGCGCCGACGGCACGTACGGCACCTCGGACGATCCGACGCCCTCGGCCACGGCGAGCCGCCGCCCGTCCGGCGAGCCGAGCGCGACGCGCACCGGCACGGCCAAGCCCTCGAAGTCGCCGTCCGCGTCGCCGTCGAAGTCGCCCACGCACAGGCCGTCCTCGTCTCCCTCGAGGTCGTCGTCGAACCCCTCGCCGTCCGGGTCCTCCACGAAGTCGTCGAGTCCGTCGCCGTCCACCTCGCCGTCGGCCGGCACGTCGACGCCCCCGGCCACCACCGACTCCGCGAGCGGCCCGGTGGGGACCGGCGCGCCGCGCACGTCGGCCGGCAGCGCACCGGCGGGCACCGGCTCCGCCACGACGTCGCCGAGCGGCACGGTGATCTGACCGCACGGTCCGGACGTACGGCCGGACCGCACGGGAAGCGAGGAGAGGGCCGGGTCCGTCGGACCCGGCCCTCTGCCGTATACGAACCCGAGGGGCTCAGAACAGCCGCAGCTTGTCGTCCTCGATGCCGCGCAGGGCGTCGTAGTCCAGGACCGTGCAGCCGATGCCGCGGTCGGTGGCGAGGACGCGGGCCTGCGGCTTGATCTCCTGGGCGGCGAAGACGCCGCGGACCGGCGCGAGGTGCGGGTCGCGGTTCAGCAGCTCCAGATAGCGCGTGAGCTGCTCGACGCCGTCGATCTCACCGCGGCGCTTGATCTCCACGGCGACGGTCCGCCCCTCGGCGTCCCGGCACAGGATGTCGACCGGGCCGATGGCCGTCATGTACTCCCGGCGGATGAGCGTGTAGCCCTCGCCGAGGGTCTCGATGCGGTCGGCGAGCAGCTCCTGGAGGTGCGCTTCCACGCCGTCCTTGATCAGGCCGGGGTCCACGCCGAGTTCGTGCGAGGAGTCGTGGAGGATCTCCTCCATCGTGATGATGAGCTTCTCGCCCGCCTTGTTGATGACGGTCCAGACGCCTTCGTCGTCGCCGGACCCCTCCTTCAGTGTGCAGGGCGGCGACATCCAGTTGAGGGGCTTGTAGGCCCGGTCGTCCGCGTGGATCGAGACGCTGCCGTCCGCCTTCACGAGGATCAGGCGGGGCGCCGACGGGAGATGGGCGGTGAGCCGGCCCGCGTAGTCCACGGAACAGCGGGCAATGACGAGACGCATGGTCGGCAACGCTACTCGACCGGCGGTGGTGCACGCGATTCCTCCGCCCGTCCGCCCACGGCTGGACGCGAGGAAGAAATAATGGTTCGCCCCATTTGCCACCTGGGTATCCGTCGCCCCGTCCCGTCGGCGTTTTCGCGGGTCACCCCATTGATCCTGAAGGTTCCCCGTTGTGCCGTGGCCGATTGTCGGCCTACCGACTGTTCGCCATGTACCCATTCTCCTGGTGCCGTTACCTGCCGATGCTTACCGTATGAACGGGAGGTCGCGATACATGTACTCAGCGTGTTCGATATCGCGACCCCCGTCCCTGTCCGGCAACCCCCGTGATACGGGGGTGCGAGAGGAGTACCCATGTCGCTCGACGTCTCACCGGCCCTACTCCAACAGGCCGAGCGAGGCGAGGTCGACGAAGCTGACTTCGTCGACTGCGTCCGGACCTCCCTGCCCTACGCGTGGGAGATGATCAGCTCCCTGGTGGCCCAGCTGAAGGTGGACGGCGGCAAGTTCGCCGACAACCAGACGCCTCCGCCGGACGAGCAGGCACGTGGCCAGCTGCTGCGTGCGCTCGCGAGTGACGCGATACGCGGCGCGCTGCAGCGGCACTTCGGAGTGCGGCTGGCCTTCCAGAACTGCCACCGGGTGGCGGTGTTCCCACTGGACGACTCGGTGGACGACACGCTGGCACGCTTCACCTCGGTCCGCAGTCAGCTGCTCAACCAGTCCCCGGAGTTCAGGGACTGCTGACGCACTGATGCCGCACTGCTTGCCGCTCCGTACGCGGGAGGTGCATTGGTACTGGGGCGGCAAGCTCCCCGCGTGTCCGGCCCGCCGGGCCGGACGACGCACGGTCACCTGAGCTGGGGCAGCACCTCGGTCCCGAGCCGTCGTACGTTCTCCTCGGTCGCCGCCAGGTCGCCCGAACCCTCGACGAGCAGGGCGAACCGTCCGATGCCGGTCCGCTCCGAGGTCGCCGCGAGCCGGTCGGCGCACAGCCGCGGGGTGCCCACCGGGTGCAGTCCGCAGAGCAGTTCGGTGTACGCCACCGGGTCCCGCATCGAGCGGAGGCGGCCGTCGACCGTCACATGGGCGTCCAGTCCCTGCTTCAGCCAGCCCGGCATCGCCTTGACGAGCGTCTCGACGGCGTCGGTGCGGCGGTCCGCGATCTGGCAGACGCCGGCGGAGACATGGGCGGCCGTGCGGATCTCGTCCGCCGGACGGCCCGCCGCGCGCGCGTGCCGCCGCCACAGCGCGACCATTTCGGCCTTCTCCTCGTCCCCGACGTGCATGCCGAGGAGCATCGGCAGCCCGCGCTCGGCGGCGAGCCGGACGCTGGCCGGTGAGGTGCACGCCACGACGACCTCGGGTCCCGGAGCGCCGCTCAGCGCCTCCGACGGGCGGGGTACGACGGGGACTTCACGGAACGAGAACCGCTCGGAGGTACCGGCGACGGACGGCTCGCGCAGCCAGCGCACGAGCAGGTCGAGCGACTCCGGGAACCCCGTCTCGTACGCCGCGAGGCCCGCCCCGAAGACCTCCAGGTCGACCCACGGGCCACCGCGGCCGACCCCCAGCGAGAACCGTCCGCCGGACGTCAGGTGCAGCAGGGCGGCCTGCTCGCCGAGCGCCACGGGGTGGACGGTGGGCAGCACGCTGACCGCCGTGCCGACACGGATCCGGTCGGTGCGGCCGAGCAGATACGCGGCGAGCGTGACGGCCGACGGGCATGTCCCGTACGGCACGAAGTGGTGTTCGGCCAGCCAGACCGCGTCGAGCCCGGCCTCCTCGGCGACCTGGGCCGACCGCACCGCGCGGTGCAGGGCCTCTCCCTGGCCCTGTCCAGGGAACTGGGCCGCCAGTACAAAACTTCCAACGTGCATCGAACTTCCTGCTTCCTCGGCTCCGACAGGGAGCTCCCCCACCCGGCATAACCGCCTGACACGTGCCGAAGACACGGCCTTGCGGGGAGATTTGCGGATTGTCTGGGAATTGAGCTGTCCGAAGACCGCCCGAAGGCCGCCTGAGGAGTGTCCGAAGGGGGATCTGTGCGGGTTGGCGGTGTACGCGTACCCGTGTGTGTCCCGCGTAGGCTGGAGTCGGCCCCTGCTCCCTGTATAGCTCCGTGAGGTGTCCCTTGTCCCCGCGTCGCAACCGTCCGAAGGACGCCGGCTCGTCCGGCAGGAGCCCCGAGGAGGACTCGTCGGACCGTTACGGAGGCTGGCAGTCCACGGAGAGCTGGCAGGGCGACGACTGGAGCGTGCGTCATGTGGCGGGCGCGAGCGCGCAGGGCAAGACCTACCGCTGCCCCGGCTGCGACCAGTTGATCCCCTCCGGGGTGCCGCACGTGGTGGCCTGGCCCGAGCACTCGGGCGTGGACGAGCGGCGGCACTGGCACAAGGCCTGCTGGAACGCGAAGGACCGCCGCACCTCGCGGGTGCAGCGGTCCCGTAACGCGCCCAGGTTCTAGACGACTTCGGCCCGGCCGGTCTCAAGAAGCCGGGTGGGCGCGGTCGTCACACGTCCCGGCGCTCCAGGAGCACGAAGGCGGCGATGACGGCCGCCGCGGTGACCCCGGCGAGCAGACCGAGCTGGGCGCCGCCGTTGCCGCTCTCGCTGTCCAGCCGGAAGACGCGGGCGAGGGAGCTGATGGCGGCGTACTCCTGCATCTTCTCGCCGATGGTCCGCAGGGTGTCGGACATCATGAGGAACGCGGGCATGATCGAGGGCAGCAGCACGACGCCGAGCATCGTGGTGATCGCGCCCGCCGAGTGGCGCAGCATCGAGCCGACGGCGAGCGCGAGCATGCCGAGCAGCGAGACGTACAGCGCGCCCATGAAGACGGTGCCGGCCCACGGGACGTCGGAGTCGCCGCTGCTGTGCAGGCTCGACGTGAACAGGCCGACGAGCCCGATCGCGGACGCCGAGACGGTGAACGCGACCGCGAAGAAGATGATCAGCTTGGCGGCGAGCACCCGGTGCCGCTGCGGCGAGGCCGTGAACGTCGTACGGATCATGCCCGTGCCGTACTCGGAGGAGACCACCAGGACGCCCAGCGTGAGCAGGCAGAGCTGGCCGAGCAGCAGCCCGATGAACGCGGGGACCGTGAACGGGACGTCCTGGAAGTCCTCGTTCGTGGTCTGCACGGCGACCAGGAAGCCGATGCCGATCACCAGGAGCAGGAAGATGCCGAGCGTCCACATCGTGGAGCGCACCGACTTGATCTTCGTCCACTCGGAGTGGAGCGCGTGCCCGAGGTGGGTGCGGGTGACGGGGATCGGCGAGGTGTACGAAGTGCCGGGCGCCGCCTGCCAGTCGGGGGCAGCGGCGGCCTGCTGCGGCATCGGGGGCTGGGGCGTGCTCATCGGGCGTCCTCGGGCTTGGTCAGGTCGGCGGCGGGCGCGGGCGTGGGTGCGGACTCGGGCGCGGCTTCGGGAGCGGGCGCCGGAGCGGGAGCGGCGGCGGGCGCCGGGGGGCTCGCGGGGGCCTGCGCGTACGGGTTGACGTCCGCGGCGCCGGGGGCGGCCGGAGCGCCGTACGGGCCGGGAGCGCCCGCTCCGGGGGCCGCGGGAGCGCCGTAGGGCCCGGCCTGCGGCATGGCGAAGGGCTGTCCGCCCTGCTGGGGCGGCAGCGGCGCGTACCAGCCGGGCTGGCCCTGGCCCGCCACCGGCAGCTGCGGCGGCGGCACGGCGCCCGGCGGCAGCGGCTGCTGGAGTCCGGCCTTCTGGTCGACGGTCGAGCGGTAGTCGACGGCGCCCTGCGTCATCCGCATGTACGCCTCCTCCAGCGAGGCCTGGTGCGGCGACAGCTCCCACAGGCGGACGTCGGCGGAGTGCGCGAGGTCGCTGATCCGGGGGAGCGGCAGGCCGGTGACGCGCAGCGCGCCGTCCTGCTCGGGCAGCACCTGGCCGCCGGCCTCGGTCAGCGCGGCGGTCAGCTTCTCGCGCTGCTGCGGCTCGGTGTCGGGCGTGCGCACCCGGGCGAAGTCGGCCGAGTTGTGCGAGATGAAGTCCTTGACGCTCTGGTCGGCCAGGAGCTGGCCGCGGCCGATCACGATGAGGTGGTCGGCGGTCAGCGCCATCTCGCTCATGAGGTGCGAGGAGACGAAGACCGTACGGCCCTCGGCGGCCAGCGCCTTCATCAGGTTGCGGACCCACAGGATGCCCTCGGGGTCGAGGCCGTTGACCGGCTCGTCGAAGAGCAGCACCTGGGGGTCGCCGAGGAGGGCGGCGGCGATGCCGAGGCGCTGGCCCATGCCGAGCGAGAAGCCCTTGGAGCGCTTCCTCGCCACGTCCTGCAGACCGACGACCCCGAGCACCTCGTCCACGCGGCGGGCCGGGATGCCCGACAGCTGGGCCAGGCTCAGCAGGTGGTTGCGGGCGCTCCGGCCGCCGTGGACGGCCTTGGCGTCGAGGAGCGCGCCGACCTGGCGGGGCGCGTTCGGCAGCCTGCGGTAGGGGAAGCCGCCGATCGTCACCTGCCCGGAGGTCGGGTTGTCGAGGCCGAGGATCATGCGCATCGTCGTCGACTTGCCCGAGCCGTTGGGCCCGAGGAAACCGGTCACGGCACCCGGCCGGACCTGGAAGGAAAGGTTGTACACGGCCGTCTTGGCGCCGTAGCGCTTCGTCAGGCCGACTGCCTCGATCATTCTCCGCACCCATCGAAAGGTTCAGGACGTCGGGGCGCACGCCCCCGTAAGGGTTAGGAGGATATCCGGGCGCCGACGGTTCCGCTCAAGGGGAAGTAAAGTCAAGACCATCGGCCGGTGAAAGATCCAGTAGAGGGCAGAGTTTCGCACGGGTGTCCTGTCAGGTACTCGTCTTTCCTGGTCGGGAGGGAAAGGGAATTCGCGCCCGGGCGCCGGCGGAAAACCCGGAGCCCGTCCTACGCGTCCCGCTTCTTGAGCAGCGCGTAGCCGCCGATCAGGGCCGCGGCCACCCACAGCACCATGATGCCGAGGCCGCCCCAGGGGCCGTAGGGGGTGTCGTCGAGCGGGGGCACCACCCTGAGGATCCGGCTGCCGGCCTGGTCGGGGAGGTAGCGGCCGACCTTCTTGGTCGCGGACACGGCGCCCAGGATGTTGGAGATCAGGAAGAAGAACGGCATCAGGATGCCGAGCGAGAGCATCGGGGAGCGCAGCATCGCCGCGACGCCCATCGAGAAGACGGTGATCAGCGTCATGTAGAGGCCGCCGCCGATCACCGCGCGCAGCACCCCCGGATCGCCGATCGACGTCCTGTGCGTGCCGAGCGCCGCCTGCCCCACGAAGAACGTGATGAAGCTGGTGACCATGCCGACGGCCAGGGCGAGCGCGGCCGCGACCGTGATCTTGCTGAAGAGGAAGGTGCCGCGCTGGGGGACCGCCGAGAGCGAGGTGCGGATCATGCCGGTGCTGTACTCGTTGCCGACGACGAGCACCCCGAACACGATCATCGCGAGCTGGCCGAGGGTCATGCCCGCGAAGCTGACGGACGTCGGGTCGAAGGCCAGCCGGTCCCGCGAGCTCATGTTGTCCCACTCGTTGTTCGACACGACCGAGATGAGCAGGCCGAGCGCGACCGTGACGAGGGTCGCGAGACTCAGCGTCCACACCGTGGACGACACGGACCGGATCTTGGTCCACTCCGATCTGAGGACCTGGGTGGCCGCCATGGATCAGCCCTTCTTCCAGCCGTCGCCCCACTGCGGGGCGGGGGGCGTGCCCGGCGGGCCCGACGCGAGTTCCCGTCCCGGCGCGTCGGTGTGCGCGTGGTACTCCACCGACTCCGCGGTCAGCCGCATGAACGCCTCCTCCAGCGAAGCCTGCTGGGGGCTCAGCTCGTGCAGCACGATCTGGTGCTGCGCGGCCAGCTCACCGATGTGCTCCGGTTTCCCGTCGTCCACCTCCAGCGCCCCGCTGCCCGTCTGCACGACGGTGATCCCCGCGCCCTTCAGCACGTCGAGCAGCCGCTCGCGCTGGGGGGAGCGGATCCGGACGTAGCTGCGCGAGTTCCGCCGGATGAAGTCGGCCATCGAGGTGTCGGCGAGCAGCCTGCCCTGGCCGATGACGACGAGGTGGTCGGCGGTCAGCGCCATCTCGCTCATGAGGTGCGAGGAGACGAAGACCGTACGGCCCTGGGAGGCGAGGGATTTCATCAGGTTGCGGATCCAGTGGATGCCCTCGGGGTCGAGACCGTTGACCGGCTCGTCGAACATCAGGATCCGCGGGTCGCCCAGCAGCGCGCCCGCGATGCCGAGCCGCTGGCCCATGCCCAGCGAGAACCCCTTCGCCTTCTTCCGCGCGACCGCGGTGAGACCGACGGTGTCCAGCACCTCGTGCACCCGGGCCTTCGGGATGCCGTTGCTCTGGGCGAGGCACAGCAGGTGGTTGAAGGCGCTGCGGCCCCCGTGCACGGCCTGCGCGTCCAGCAGGGCGCCGATGTACTTCAGGGGGTCCCTGAGCCGGTCGTAGTGCTGTCCGTCGATCCGTACGTCGCCCGCGGTGGGACGGTCGAGCCCGAGCATCATCCGCATCGTCGTTGACTTGCCCGCGCCGTTCGGCCCGAGGAAGCCGGTCACGACACCCGGTCTGACGGTGAAGGTGAGGTTGTTGACCGCCACCTTCTCGCCGTACCGCTTCGTCAGCCCCTCGAGCTCGATCATGCGGCCACGCTAGGACGGCCCCCGGGGGCCTGCCACCCGACGACAAGGCCCGCGCCCTCGGGGGAGGGAGCGGGCCCTGGTGTCGTGCTGCGCGGTTACCGGGACTGCTGCGCCGGGACCCCGCGGGAGATCGGCTCGTCCTCGGCCGGACCGGTGGCGGCGGCCACCGCGGCGCCCGTGAGCGTCGCGAGCATCTCGCGGACGTTCGTGAGCTGCGCGTTGATCGAGTCGCGGCGGTTGGTGAGGGCGGCCAGCTCGCGCTCGGATTCCGAGCGGATGCGGTCGGCCTTGGCGTTCGCGTCGGCCACGATGTCCTCGGCCTGGCGCTGGGCCGTCTCCACCGTCTGGCGGGCGCGGCGCTCGGCGTCCGTGCGCAGCTTCTCGGCCTCCAGACGGAGCTGCTCCGCGCGGTGCTCGATCTCCGCGAGGCGCTTCTCGGCCTTGGCCTGCCGCGCCGCGAGGTCCCGCTCGGACTGCTCGCGGCGCTTGGCGAGGTTCGTCTCGAAGTCGGCGGCGGCCTGGGCGGCCTTGGCGCGGGTCTCCTCGAAGAGGGCGTCCGCCTCCTCACGCTTGGACGCCGCGTCCTTCTGCGCCTCGGAACGGAGCTGAGCGGCTTCGCTCGTGGCCTTCTCGACGATCCGGACGCCCTCGTCCTCCGCCTTGGCCTTGCGGTCCGCGGCGAACGACTCGGCGTCGTTGCGCACCTGCTGAGCGGCCGACTCGGCGAGCTCGCGGTGCTGCTCGGACGCGCGACGGGCCTCCTCGCGCAGGTCCTTGGCCTCCTCCTCGGCGAGGCGGAGGATCTTCTCGACGCGGGCGCCGAGACCGGCGTACGACGGCTCGGCGTCGCTCACCTGGGCCTGGGCGTTCTGCGTTTCGAGATGGAGTTCCTCGATGCGCTTTTCGAGGGCGGTGATACGGGCCAGAGCGCTGTCACGGTCGGAGACGAGCTTCGAGATGCGTTCGTCCACCTGCGCGCGGTCGTATCCACGCCGCACAAGCTCGAAGCCGTAGGGGGAAGTGTCGCTCATGGGGATCCTGTCGAATGAGACCGGTGAGGTGATAGGTGGAATCCTAGGGGGCAATGCGGTGTGTCATCGAGCGGATACGTGTTTGATCTGGAGAATGACACTCCTTTTGGGTGGCCGACTGTGGGAAGGCTTGCCAGAACCTGTGACAAACCTCCCACCGAGCACGTAATGTGCGCTTCTCGCCGGCCCGCCTGCCGCGCGCCTCCCGCTAGCCCTCCGACGCCTTGCCGCCCGAACGGGCCGCCCCCGCGGACGCCCCCGCCCTCACCCCGCCGTCCTTGCCGCCCGCCGGGGCCTCGAAAGACTCCAACGCCTCCAGGACGTCCTGGACACGGGAGATCTCCGTATTGATGTCCTCACGCCGGCGGACCAGGACCTCCAGGTCGCGCTTGCCCTCCTCGACGGCCGCCTTCGCCTCCTGGATGGCCTCGGACCTGATCTTCTCCGCCTCGGCGACCAGCGACGACTTCTTCTGCTCGGCCTCCTTGAGGAGCCCCTCGGCCTTGCGCACGGCGGCGATACGGACCTTGCTCGCCTCGGAGTTCGCCTCCGCCACCAGGTCCTTGGCCTTCGCCTCGGCCTTGGCGAGCTGCTCCTCCGCGGCCTTGATGAGCGCGTCGCACCGGTCGCCCGCGTTCTTCATCGCCTCGGACGACTCACGGCGCGCCCGCTCGTGCAGATCCTCGATCTCGGAGGTGACGCGGTCGCGCAGCTCCTCGGCGCGCTCCCGGATCGCCGTGGCGTCGCGGCGCGCGCCGACCAGCAGCTCGTCCGCGTCCGCACGGGCCCGCTCCACGAGCGTGTTGCCCTCGACCGTCGCCTCGGAGACGAGCCGCTCGGCCTCGCCGCGCGCCACACCGACCATCGTGTCGGCCTGCGACTCGGCGTCCGCCGTCGCCTTCTGCGCGTTCTGCTGTGCCTCCGAGAGCAGCTTGTCCGCCTCGGCGGCCGTCTCGGAGATGAGCGTGTCGACCTGCTCGGCCGCCTCGGAGCGCTTCTTGTTGGCCTCCTGGCGCGCCTCGTCCAGCAGCCGCTCGGCCTCCTCGCGCGCCGCCGCGGTACGCCGCTCGGCCTCCTCCGTCGCCCGCGCCTTGAAACGCTCGGCCTCGGTGCGGATCCGCTCCGCGTGCTGCTGCGCGGAACCGACCGCCTCGGCGGCCTCGGCACGCAGCCGCTCCGCGTCACCGGTCGCGTCCGAGACGAGCTCCTCGGCCTTGGCCACGGCCTCGGCACGTACCCGCTCGGCCTCGGCCGCGGTCTCGATCCCGAGCCGCTCGGCCTCCGCCGCCGCCTCGGTGATGAGCGTGTCCACCTGCGCGGCCGCGTCCGAACGCATCCGGTTCGCGTCCTCCCGGGCGTCCGCACGGGTGCGCGCGGCGTCCTGGTCGGCGTTCGCGATGGCGTCCGACACCTCGGTGCGCACCCGCTGGGCGTGATCGGCGGCGTCCGAGCGCATCCGCTCCGCCTCCGCGAGCGCGTCCGCGACCGTGCGCTCCGCGAGCGCGTTCGCGGCCTCCGCCGCCTCGCTCGCCTCGCGCCGCAGGCGCGCCGCGTCCTCGGAGGCCCGCTCGCGCTCGGCGTACGCGTCGGCGCGGACCCGGTCCGCCTCCTCCTGCGCCTCGGTCCGCGTGCGCTCCGCCGCGTGCTCGGCGGCCGAGCGCAGCCCCGTGATCTCCTCCTGGGCCTGCTCGTGCAGCCCGGCCACCGAGTCCCGCACCTGCTGCGCGGTCTGCTCGGCGTTGGAGACCATCTCGGTCGCCCGCCGCTCGGCCTCCTCGACGAGGCGTACGGCCTCGGCCTGCGCCTCCTCGACCCGCTTGCGCGCGGAGGCCAGGAGCTCCTCACTCTGCTCGCGGGCCCGCTCGCGCTCCTGGTCGGCCTCCTGGCGCGCCGAACCGAGGGTCTCCTCGGCCTCGCGGCGGCGCCGGGCGGCCTCCTCCTGCGCCGCGGCCAGCGTCTCGGCGCCCTCGGCCGCCAGGCGCTCGGCCGCGGCCTGCGCCTCGCTCCGCACCCGGTCGGCGCTGTCCTGGGCCTCCGACTTCAGCCGCTCGGCCTCCGCCGCGGCCTCCGAACGCAGCCGGACCGCGATGGCCTCGCCCTCGGCCCGGGACGCCGACGCGTCCGCCGCGGCCTCGTCGCGCAGCCGGTCGGCCTCCGCCGAGGCCTGCTCCTGGAGCGCCCGGATCCGCTCGGCGGACTCCGAACGCAGCCGGTCGATCTCCTCGGAGGCCTCGCGGCGGATCCGCTCGGCCTCCGCGCGCGCGTCGGTCAGCGCCTGCTCGGCGGCGGCCAGACGCTCCTCGGCCTCCGTGTGCTGCCGGGCCAGCCCCTCGGCGGCCTCGGCCTGACGGGCCTCTATGGCCCGCTCGGTCTCCTCGCGCTGCCGCTCGGCGGCGCGCTCCGCGTCGGCCACGATCGCCTCGGCCTGCTCGACGGCGTCCTCGCGGTGCTTCTCGGCCTCCGCGCGGGTCCGCTCCAGCGTCTCCTCGGCCTGCCGGCGCAGCGCCGTGGCGCGCTCGATGGCCTCGGTGCGGACCTTCTCGCTGTCCGCCGTGGCGGCCTGGCGCAGCTCGTCCGCGTCGGCCTTCGCCTTGCCGAGCACCTCCTCGGCGGTCCGCGCGCCCTCCTCGATCTGCTGGACGGCCTCGCGCCGGGCCTCGGCGCGGATGCGCTCGCCCTCGGCGACCGCGTCCGAACGCAGCTGCTCCGCCTCCCCGCGCAGCCGGCGGGCCTCCTCCTGGAGCTCGACGGTCTTGGCGCGGTACTCCTTGGTGTCGTCCTTCGCCGTGCCCTTGAGCTGCTCGGCGATGTCGTGCGCCTCGGCGCGCAGCCGGTCGGCCTCGGTCTCCGCCTCGGTGCGGATCCGCTCGGCCTCCTCGGCCGCCGCCTTCGTGGTCCGCTTGGCCTCCTCGGACGCCTTGTCGAGCACGTCCTCGGCGGTCCGGGCGGCCTTGGCGAGCTGGGAGGCGGTCTCCTCGGCGGTGAGGCTGCGCGCGCGCTCCTCGGCCTCCGCGACGATCGTCTCGGCCTTGCTGCGGGCGTCCGCGACGAGCTGCTCGGCCTCGGACTTGGTGGTCTCGGCCTCCTGGCTGGCCTCGCTGACCAGCCGGGCGACCTGCTCCTTCGCCGTCCGCGTGCGCTGTTCGTTGACCGACTCGGCGTTCGCGATCGTCTTGGCCGCGGCTTCCTTGGCCTCGTTCAGGACCTTGTCCGCCTCGGCCTGCGCCTCGCGCAGCGCCGTCTCGGCGGCGCTCATCCGCTGCTCGGCGGCCCGGCTCAGCTCGGAGGCCTGACGGCGGGCGTTGTCCGACTCGCTCGCCGTGGAGCTGCGCAGCTGCTCGGCGTGGTCGGTGGCCTCCTGGGCCTGCGTCGAGGCCGCGTTCAGCAGCCGCTCGGCGTCCGTGCGGGCACGGCGCAGCAGCGCCTCGGCCTCCGCGCGGGCCGCCTCGGCGTCGTTGGTGAGCCGCTGGCGCGCCTCGGCGACGATCCGCTCGGCCTCCGCGCGGGCCGCGGCGAGCGCCTGCTCGCCCTCGGCACGCGACTCGTCCACCAGGCGGCGGGCCTGGGACTCGGAGCGGGCGCGCAGCTGCTCCGCCCACGCCACGTTCTCGTTGACGTGCGACTCGACGGTCTGCCGGCGCTCGGCCAGCTCCTGGTCGAGCTGCTGGCGGCGGGTGACCGCCTCCTGGTGCAGCTCCGCCTGGAGACGGGCCGCCTGCTCGGCGTGCTCCTGGAGGAGACGCTGGGTCTGTGCCCGGGCCTGGCTGATCTCGCGCTCGGCGTCGACGCGCAGCTGGTCGGCCTGCATCTGGGCATTGCGGAGCATCTGTTCGGCCTGGTAGCCGATGTCGGCCCCGTCGTAGGCAGGACGGGTCGCGAGAGCGCGGCGCGCCTCGTGCAGCTTGGCGCGCAGCACCTCGACCTGATAGCCGCGGTCCTCGGCGTGCTGGACGGCCTTCTCCCGCTCGGTCTTCAGCCGTTCCATCTCGGCCTCGAACCGAGAGAGGTGGTCGACGTCAGCCGCCGGCTCTCGCTCCTGGCGTTCGTAGCCCCGCACTGCGCGGTCCCATCCGTCCCCTGGTCACGTAATTCGGAACGAGCACCGTTCTTCCGCCGAACGGGGCCCCCGGGGAATGGTGTCAGATCAACGGCCGAGCACGGGCTGCTGCCCCGACGCTCGCCCCCCGAAACCTGGACCCCGGCCCTTGGTCCCGCTCGCCGGAAGGCGTCGGGACCACGGCCGTCCCCCACGAAAGGCGACGGCCGACCCCAACCCTACCGGCCCAGATATACGGAGGTCAGTGCTCAGGCGACTCAACCGGCGCCGAAGTGACCAGTTCTGTCAGTACTCCGTGGCAATCCTTGGGGTGCAGGAACGTGATCCGGGACCCCATGGATCCGATCCGGGGCTGGTCGTAGAGCACCCGGACGCCCTTTTCCCGGATGTCGGCGGCGTCACCGTCGACGTCCGCGGTGCCGAAGGCGATGTGGTGCACGCCCTCGCCGTTCTTGGCCAGCCACTTGCCCACCGCGGAGTCCTCGCGGGTGGGTTCCAGGAGCTGGAGGTAGGAGGCGCCGCCGTCGGACGTCTCGTTGATCTTGAGCATGGCCTCCCGGACGCCCTGCTCCTCGTTGACCTCGGAGTGGAAGACTTCGAAGCCGTACGTCGCCCGGTAGAACTCGACGGTCCGGTCGAGGTCGAAACAGGCGATCCCGATGTGGTCGATTCGCGTCAGCATGGAAGCCAGTGCAGCGCTCCCGGCGTGGTTACGCAACGTGCGCGCGATCACACTGCGGGCCGGATGACGGGTGGCGTACCGCTCAGTACATTCTCAGTAAACCCTCGTTCACTCCTCGGCTGTGCAGCCGGTAAGGGGATCGCACCTCATGTCTGGAACGAACAGCAACACCTCGGTGATCGTCGCGGGCGCCCGTACGCCCATGGGACGGCTGCTGGGCTCGCTGAAGTCCTTCTCCGGGGCCGACCTCGGCGGCTTCGCGATCAAGGCCGCCCTCGACCGTGCGGGGATCGGCGGCGACCAGGTGCAGTACGTGATCATGGGCCAGGTGCTCCAGGCCGGGGCGGGGCAGATCCCGGCACGCCAGGCCGCCGTCAAGGCGGGCATCCCCATGAACGTCCCGGCGCTCACCATCAACAAGGTGTGCCTCTCCGGCCTCGACGCCATCGCCCTCGCGGACCAGCTGATCCGCGCCGGTGAGTTCGACATCGTGGTCGCCGGCGGCCAGGAGTCCATGACGAACGCCCCGCACCTGCTCCCGAAGTCCCGCGAGGGCTTCAAGTACGGCGCGATCGAGATGCTCGACGCCATGGCGTACGACGGTCTGACGGACGCCTTCGAGGGCATCGCCATGGGCGAGTCCACGGAGAAGCACAACACCCGTCTGGGCATCCAGCGTCCCGTGCAGGACGAGATCGCCGCCCTCTCCCACCAGCGCGCGGCCGCCGCCCAGAAGAACGGCATATTCGAGGCGGAGATCACACCCGTCGAGATCCCGCAGCGCAAGGGCGAGCCCGTCGTCTTCAGCAAGGACGAGGGCATCCGCGCCGAGACGACCGCCGAGTCGCTCGGCAAGCTGCGTCCCGCCTTCACCAAGGACGGCACCATCACCGCCGGCACCTCCTCCCAGATCTCGGACGGCGCGGCCGCCGTGGTCGTGATGAGCAAGGCCAAGGCGCTGGAGCTCGGTCTGGAGTGGATCGCGGAGATCGGCGCCCACGGCAACGTGGCGGGCCCGGACAACTCGCTGCAGTCGCAGCCCTCGAACGCGATCCTGCACGCCCTGAAGAAGGAGGGCCTGGAGGTCGAGGACCTCGACCTGATCGAGATCAACGAGGCCTTCGCCGCGGTCGCGGTCCAGTCAATGAAGGACCTCGGGGTTTCCACGGAAAAGGTGAACGTCAACGGTGGCGCCATCGCCCTCGGTCACCCGATCGGCATGTCCGGCGCCCGGCTCGTGCTGCACCTGGCCCTCGAACTGAAGCGGCGCGGCGGCGGCGTGGGCGCGGCCGCCCTGTGCGGCGGCGGCGGTCAGGGCGACGCCCTGATCGTGCGGGTGGCCAAGGCCTGACCCGCTTTCGTACGACCGACCTCTCGTGAACGGAGCTGTGATGCAGGACGTCTCCTCGCTGGTGACCCAGGCCAGGGAAGGGCGGCCGCGGGCGGTGGCCCGGCTGATCTCCCTGGTGGAGGGCGCGGCACCGCAGCTCCGTGAGGTCATGGCCGCGCTGGCCCCGCTGACCGGCAACGCGTACGTGGTGGGGCTCACCGGCTCGCCCGGCGTCGGCAAGTCGACCTCGACGTCGGCGCTGGTGACGGCCTACCGCCGGCAGGGCAAGCGGGTCGGCGTGCTGGCCGTCGACCCGTCCTCGCCGTTCTCCGGGGGCGCGCTCCTCGGCGACCGCGTCCGGATGTCCGACCACGCCTCGGACCCGGGCGTCTACATCCGCTCGATGGCGACGCGCGGCCACCTGGGCGGACTGGCCTGGTCGGCCCCCCAGGCGATCCGCGTCCTGGACGCGGCGGGCTGCGACGTGATCCTGGTCGAGACCGTCGGCGTCGGCCAGTCGGAGGTGGAGATCGCCTCCCAGGCCGACACCTCGGTGGTGCTGCTGGCCCCCGGCATGGGCGACGGCATCCAGGCGGCCAAGGCCGGGATCCTGGAGATCGGCGACGTGTACGTCGTCAACAAGGCCGACCGCGACGGTGCCGACGCCACCGCCCGCGAACTCAACCACATGCTCAGCCTCGGCGAGTCCCGCGGCCCGGGGGACTGGCGCCCGCCGATCGTCAAGACCGTCGCCGCGCGCGGCGAGGGCGTCGACGAGGTCGTCGAGGCCCTGGAGAAGCACCGGGCGTGGATGGAGGAGCACGGCGTCCTGGCCGAGCGCCGGCTCGCCCGGGCCTCCCAGGAGGTCGAGACGATCGCCGTCACCGCGCTGCGCCGCCGCATCGGCGACCTCCACGGCGACCGCCGCCTGAGCGCCCTCGCGGAACGCATCGTCGCGGGCGAACTGGACCCCTACGAAGCGGCGGACTCCCTGATCGAGGGCCTGAAGGAAAGCTGACCGGCACCGGCGACGCGTGGGCCCGGCGGCGCCCGGCCCCGCTCCGGGGCGCCGCTCCGGCCCGCGGCGGCGAATAGCCCCGGACCGGCGCTCGGGGCTCGACGGCCGCCGGCCCGGCCCGCGGCGCGGGTCCAGGACCCGACAGCGGGCCGAGCGGCGCCGCCGCCCCGAGGCCCGGCGGTGGGCCGGGCCGCACCGGAGGTCCGGGGGCCGACGCCGATCCGATCCGGATCCGCGTGACGTCGGGGACACTGCCCTGGAGGCGGGCGGGTGCGCGCACCCGGGCGGGGTGACGCGCCCCGGCGTGCTGACGTGCGACGCGGTGCGCCGTACACCGCCGGGTGCACCCGCCCGGACAGCACGCCCCCTCGCCGGGCAACCGTGCGCGGTACGCCGGGGGACGCCCCGGGAGGTGGCGCGCCAGGGGAGCGGAGCGATCGCGGTGCTTTCGGGTGCGGTGGTGTCCGAGAGCGCCCGTCGGACGGTGGGCCGGCGCGGCGCGATTCCGTTCGGCGGTGCGGGAGCTGACGGTGCGGTCGGGAAAATCCCTGGCCGACTCGGCGCGGGCGTTGTTACGTTGAGCGCATGTTCCTCCTCCTGGCGTAGGGCCCGCCCAGGTCCGCGACGGACGCAGCACCGTGGCTGTGGCGTCGCGGCACTCCGGCGACCCCTGTCCCGCCTCGGTGTTGAGGAACCTCACCCATGTCTGCGTCCCCCTCGCGGCCGTCCTACGCCGCGCTCTTCCGCATGCCCCACGCCCGCCGCACCTTCGCGGCGGCCATGACCGGCCGTCTCTCGTACGGCGTCGTCTCCCTGGCCATGATGCTCACCACCACCCGCGCCACCGGGTCGTACGCCGTGGCCGGCACGGTCATGGCTCTCTTCGGCGCGACGAGCGTGTTCCTGTCGCCCGCGCGGGCGGCGCTGATCGACCGGTACGGTCCCCGCCGTGCCCTGATCCCCATGGCCTCGCTCTACGCGGGCCTGCTCACGGCCTTCGCGGTCACCGCCTGGCGCCCCGGCGCTCCCGTGGCGGCGGTCGGCGCGCTCGCGGTCGCCGCGGGTGCCTGCACCCCGCCGCTCGGCCCCACGCTGCGTGCCGTGTGGGGCGAAGCGGTCCAGGACGAACGGGTGTTGCAGCGCGCCTACAGCCTGGACGGCGTCGTGGAGGAGATCCTCTTCGTCTCCGGCCCGCTGGTCGTCGGCGCGGTCGTGCGGACGGCTCCGCCCGCCGCCGCGGTCGTGCTCAGCGCCCTGCTGGTGTGGTCGGGAACCCTCGCCTTCGTGCTGTCCCCGCTCGTGGCGGGCGTCCGTCCGCCCGCGGCGCGAGGGGCGAGCGGAACGGCGCGCCGCGGGCGCCGCGGGCGAGGCGGCCGGGCCCTCGTCAGGCCCGTCGTCGCGGCGGCGGGCGTCGGTCTCTCCCTCGGCGCCGTCGACCTCCTGGTCATGGCGTTCGCCGAGCGGCACCACCACGGCGCGGGCGTGGTGGCCTGGGTGCTCGCCGCGCTGTCCCTGGGCAGCGCCCTGGGCGGTCTGCTGAACGGGGCGGTCGACTGGCGCGCCGCCCCCGGCGCCCGGCTGCCACTGCTGGCCGGCGCGCTCGGCCTCGCCCTGCTCGGGGCGGGGCTCGCCCAGAGCCTCGGGGCGCTGGCCGTGGCCGTGGCCTGTGCCGGCTTCTTCGTCGCCCCGGCCCTGACGACCTCGTACCTGATGGCCGGCGCGGCGGCTCCGCCGGGCTTTCGCACCCGGGCCGGCGCCTGGGTCAACACCGCGGTGAACGCGGGAAGTTCCGTGGGCACCGCCGGCGCGGGCCTGCTGGTCGGCCGGCTGCCCCTGGGGCTGTGCTTCGCGGTCTCGGGTGCCGTCGCGATGGCGGCGGCCCTGGTCTGCGCGCGGAACGCACGGACCCCGCGTCCGGATGCGGACGCGGGGTTCGAGGTGACGGACCGCGAGCGACTGCTCGGCTGAGTCGTGCCGTCGGGACCGGTGCCGCGGGCGAGGAGGACCCCGGTACTACGGCTTGCCGCGTTGTCCCAGCAGGTGTTCGGCGATCGGGCGCAGCGACTTGTGCAGGTCCTCGAGCGCCTCGGGCGACAGCAGATCGATGAAGTGCCGCCGCACGGACGCCACATGATGCGGGGAGACCTTCTTCATCGTCTCCATGCCGTGCTCGGTGAGGACCGCGTACAGCCCCCGCCGGTCGGACTCGCAGTTCTCCCGGCGCACCAGGTCCGCGTTCTCCATGCGCGTGATCTGGTGCGAGAGCCGGCTCTTGGACTGGAGGGTGGCGGACGCCAGGTCGCTCATCCGCATGCGCACGCCCTCCGACTCGGAGAGGTTCACCAGGATCTCGTAGTCGTTCATCGTCAGCCCGAACGGCTGAAGGTCCCTCTCAAGCTGGTACGTCAACAGCCTGTTGACCTCCAGGTGGGTGCGCCAGGCGCACTGCTCCGCATCGGTCAGCCAGCGCGTGGCCGTCTCGGTCTCCATAAATGAAGTCTACCTAAAATGTTGAAATGCGAACTAGTGAGGGGTTGTGTGACAGTGCGCACGTGTTCGACGCGCGTTCGACGTCACACTCCGCAGACTACCGCTCACAGCCCGAAGCGACGCTGGAGGTCTCCCAGCTGTCCGGGAAGGCGCGGTGCCCCGGCCTGCTGCCCGTGCTGACCGGGTACCCCTCCCGCGCCGGGTACTCCGGCCTGCTGCGGGACCGCCCCCGTGGCCTGCTCGGCCATCAGGATCTCGGTGGACTGGAGCAGCACCGTGCCCGCCCCCACGAACTCGAACTGGTGCTCCTCGCCGGAGGCCCCTCCGAGGCCCGTCATCGCACGTAGACCGCCCATCACGCCTGTCATGTACCCGTGGTCGTAGTGGTGGCACGGGGAGGGGCAGTCGGCCCATCCGACGAGGGCCTGCGGGTCCACCCGGATCGGGGGTTCCATGAACACCACCGGACCGTTGGACGCGGCCACGAACTTGCCGGTTCCGATCAGTGTCAGAAAGCCCGGCACGATCGACTGCTTGAGTGCGAGACTTGGCTGAAAAGCGAGCAAGTTGCCGGAGCGAATGGTCAGGTTGCCGTCGTCGAGGTCGTACGAATTGACGTCGAACGCCCGGTCGGCGAGCAGCATCTTGCCCGAGCCCTGCGCCACGACCCAGTCGCTCGCGTGCAGTGGCGAATGGAACGACGTACGGACAAGACGGTCAAGTCGACCGTGCCCGATGCCGTTGAACTCCATGGACCCGTAGTAGGCGATCATCTTGCCCTTCTGCAGGAACCACTGGCTCCCCTTGAGCTCCACGCAGAAGGTGTACTTGTTGACGTTGTCGTCGACCGGCAGCGTCATCGGATCGTGGACCACCGGACCGCCGGGGACTCCGTACCCGCTCACAGCTTCTCCTCCGAGGCCTGGACGTACACCGAACCGCTGCCGCTCAGCTCCAGCTGGAACGCCTCGCCCGAGCCGCGCCCCACCATGTCGCGCCAGCCCAGCGCGGTGGACAGCTTGTTGCGCACGTCGCCGTGGTGCGCCACGTACGCCTGCGGGTCGACGTGCACCGGCCGCTGCGGGGTGATCGGGATCTCGAAGACTCCGCCGTGCGCCATCACGGCCACGGCCCCGTGCCCCTTGAGCGTGGTCGTGAAGAGCCCCTGGCCCGTCACCTGGCCCCGCACCATGCCCATGACGCCGCCCTGCGAGCCCAGGAACATCGTGCCCTGCTGCAGCGTCCCGTCGAAGGCCAGCAGCCGGTCCGCCTCGACGTACAGCGTGTCGCCGGTGAGGGTGATCACCTGGACGTGGTGGCCGCCGTGCCCGAAGAGCACCGTGCCCGAACCCTCCACGGTCATGAGGGGGGTGGCCTCGTTGGCCAGACGGCGGCCGATCATCGACATCACCCCGCCCTGCCCGCCCTGGACGTTGGGCGTGAACGACACCTCGCCCTTGTACGCGAGCATCGCGCCGCGCTGACTGAACAGCCGCTGCCCCGGCACCACCGTCGCCTCGACCATCTTCGAGTTCACCTCGCGGAACGCCATCTCACACATCCCCCGCGATCGTGTTGCGCTCACTGGGCTGGACGTAGACCAGCCCGTCGCCCTCGAAGCGCATCTGGAACGCCTCGCCGCCGCCCTCGCCGAGGAGCGTGCGGAACGTCACACCGGACTGCAGCGACTGCCGTACGTTCCCCTGGTGCGCGATGTAGGCGCCCGGGTCGACCGTCAGCGGGTACTGCGCGCTGACCCGCAGCACCACCGCGGGTCCGTCCGAGGTGATCGCCGCCTGGCCGTGTCCCTCGACGGTGGTCGTGAACAGACCGTTGCCCTGCGAGGCGCCGCGCAGCCCCGTGAACGTCGTGCCCGTGCGCAGGCCGGTGTCCGTGGCGAGCAGATTGCTCGACTCCACGTACAGCTTGTCCCCCTGGAGGGACACCAGGTTGATCTCCGAGGCCCGGTCCGCGAACCAGCAGGTGCCGTGCCCCTTCACCTCCATCACCGTCATCTGCTCGCCGGTGAGGCGCCGGGTCACCATCCCCCGGATCCCCTCACCGCCCCCGCTCAGCTTCTTGAAGGCCATCTGACCGTCGTACGCGACCATGGAGCCGTTCTTCGCCTTCACGGCGTCCCCGGTCATGTCGACGGCCAGCACCTTGCTGCCCTGAAGTCGAAACATCGCCACGCTGTGAAGGTAGCCGCAGGGCCGGAGCGCCGAACAGGGCCCGTGGGTGGATCCCGTCCCTGATCCGCCCCCTAGGGGTGCCGCCCGCTCCCCGGGAGTGTCGCCCGCCCCCGGCCCCGGGACCGTGCCCGCCGGATGCCACAATGGCCGGGACGCTTGTGCTTGCGTTCACAAGGAAGCGTCCCCTCCGACAGCGAAACCCACCGACAGCGAACCCCCCGAAGGTGACCCGTGGACATAAAGACCGCCACCGCACTCCGCCGGCTCCGCCTGGTCTCGGCCCCCGAAGCCGTTTCCTTCCTGCTGCTGCTCGTCTGCTCGGTGCTGAAGCGGACCACGGAGTTCAACGCCGTGCCCGTGATGGGCGCGGTCCACGGCCTGCTCTTCGTCCTGTACGTGATCTTCTGGGCGGACGCCTGGAACCGTGCCCGGTGGAGCGCCGGCACCGGCGTCCTCTACTTCGTCCTCTCCGTCCTGCCCACCGGCGGCTTCTTCGCCGAGCGCAGGCTCAAGCGTGAGGCCGAGGACGCGGTCGTCGCTTCCCGCACCGTCGCCGAGGGGGCCGTGAAGGCATGATCGTCGCTTTCTCCGTGACGCCGCTGGGCGTCGGCGAGGACGTGGGGGAGTACGTCGCCGACGCCGTCCGCGTGGTCCGTGAGTCGGGCCTGCCCAACCGCACCGACGCGATGTTCACCTCGATCGAGGGCGAGTGGGACGAGGTGATGGCCGTCGTCAGGCGTGCCGTCGCCGTCGTCGAGGAGCGCGCGCCCCGCGTCTCGGTCGTGCTCAAGGCGGACATCCGCCCCGGCGTGACGGACGGCCTCACCTCCAAGGTGGAGACGGTGGAGCGCCACCTGTCGGCATGACGCCATGACCGCATGACGGTTTGTCGGCATATCGGCACCGTCCCGGGCGTGAGCCCGCAGCGCGAACCCCGGTCCCCAGGGCCGGGGTTCACGCATGTCCGGACCGGGCCGGCGCCACCCTTCCCGCGCGGGCGCGCAGTTCCCCGCCCGGAGCCGTGCGACCGCGCCGGGAGCGAAAGACCACCCGCCCGCCCGCCGTCGTACCCCTTCGGCCCCGCCCCGCTCGACGCGTGACGAAAACTCCACTTATGTGTGGGTACCAGCCACAACGATCACCGGCTCGTCGAACCACGGGAGGGCGATGTGCGGCCCGCGGGCTACGACTACGACACCTACAGCCGTCTCGCCGGACCCCTGACCGAGCCGTCCGGCACCGGCTACCGGGTGCAGTACACCAAGCTCCTGTCGCGAGAGCCGCACCGAATAAGCGCAGTCCTGCTGATGACCCTCGCCCCGGTCCTCGCCGGCGCGCTCCTCGTCTACCTCGTGTGGCCCACCCACTGGGTGGAGCGCGAGGGCGGCGAGCCGTGGCGGGCCGTCCTCGACACCGCGATGCTCGTCTCCATCGGTCTGATCGAACTCTTCATGGCCGTCAACGTCCTGAGCATCGCCCACGCGGCGATGGTCGCGCGCGATCCCGTACCCGTGACCCCCGCGCACGGGACCCGGGTCGCCTTCCTCACCACCTACGTCCCCGGGAAGGAACCCCTCGCCACGGTCCGCGCCACCCTCGAGGGCGCGGTCGCCCTCACCCACACCGGCCCCCTCGACGTCTGGCTCCTCGACGAGGGCGACGACGACCGGGCCAGGGCCCTCTGCGCGGAACTCGGGGTCAGGCACTTCACCCGGCGCGGAATGCCCGAGTGGAACCGCCCCGAGGGAAGCCACAAGGCCCGCACCAAGCACGGCAACTACAACGCGTGGCTCGACCTCTACGGGCACGCGTACGATTTCTTCGCCTCCGTCGACACCGACCACGTCCCGCTGCCCGGATTCCTCGAGCGCATGATGGGCTACTTCCGGGACCCCGACGTCGCGTTCGTCGTCGGCCCCCAGGTGTACGGGAACTACGGGAACCCGGTCACCAAGGCCGCCGAGTCCCAGCAGTTCCTCTTCCACGCCCTGATCCAGCGCGCCGGCAACCGCTACGGCTCACCCATGTTCGTCGGCACCAACAACGTCGTGCGGATCGCCGCCCTCAAGCAGATCGGCGGGCTGTACGACTCCATCACCGAGGACATGGCCACCGGGTTCGAACTGCACCGGCACCACAACCCCCGGACGGGCCGGCACTGGCGGTCCGTCTACACGCCGGACGTCCTCGCCGTCGGTGAGGGCCCCTCCTCCTGGACCGACTTCTTCACCCAGCAGACGCGCTGGTCGCGCGGCTCCTACGAGACCCTGTTCCGGCAGTACGGGAAGGCGCTGTTCACCATGCCGGCGGGCCGGCTCCTCTCGTACACGCTGATGCTCCTCTACTACCCGATGACGGCCGTCAACTGGCTCCTGGGCATCCTCAGCTGCTTCCTGTTCCTGTGGTTCGGGGCGTCCGGGACCGAGGTCACCGCGTCCGTGTGGCTGATGCTCTACAGCGACGCCGCCGCCCTGCAGATCTGCCTGTACCTGTGGAACCGGCGGCACAACGTCTCGCCGCACGAACCCGAGGGGTCGGGCGGTCTGGCCGGCATGGCGATGTCGGCCCTGTCCGCGCCCGTCTATCTGAAGGCCCTGAGCGAGGCGGTCCTGCGGCGCCCCAGCCGCTTCGTCGTCACCCCGAAGGGCCGCGACGCGAGCCCCGACCGGCTGGGGACCTTCCGCGTCCACCTCGGCTGGGCCGCGTTCCTCGCCGTCTCGCTCGGCGCCTCGGCCGTCCTCGGCCACACCCACGCGGCCATGCGGACCTGGGCGCTGCTGGCCATGGGGATCTCCCTCGCCCCGGTCGCGGTCTGGATCCGCACCCTCGTCGGGGAGCGGCGGACCCGGCCCGTGCCGCCCGCCCCCGTCCGTCTTCCCGACAGCCGGGAGTCGTCGGCGGCCGCCACCCCCGTCACGGTCACCGGCCCCACGACAGGAGGAACCTAGGCCATGGCGCACCGGCCCTCGAAGAGGACGAGGAAGAGGAAGACGAGGAAGACGCTGCTCGGCATCGCGGGCCTCGCCGTCCTCGCGGGACTCAACGCCCCGGCCGCGCTCGGCTTCGCCGGTGAGGCGTACCACGAGTACGAGATCTCCCGGCCCGCCTACAAGGCGAGGCACGGCTCCTGGAGCCGGGTCGACATCCCCGCCGAGTACCGCACCAACGCGATCCACGCGGCCCTGCTGCACACCGGGAAGGTGCTCATCGTCGCCGGGTCGGGCAACGAGCAGAAGAAGTTCGACCGGGGGTCCTTCGACACGGTCCTGTGGGATCCGGTGAGGAACACCTTCGAGAAGATCCCCACACCGGACGACTTCTTCTGCTCGGGGCACGCCCAGCTCCCCGACGGCAGGATGCTCGTGGCCGGCGGCACCGCCCGCTACGAGAAGCTGGACGGCGAGGTCGTCCGGGCCGGCGGCGGCATGCGCGTGAAGAACGAGAACCCCGACAAGACCGTCGTCCTCAAGAAGGGCACCGTCTTCCGGTCGCCCGCCGGCGTCGACTACGTCAGCAGGGCCGACGTCACGGTCCCCAGGGCGAAGCGGAACCAGATCATCACCTACGACCGCAACGGCGCCATGCGGCCCTGGCGGACCGAGGTCACCGCCGGAGAGGCCCGCGTCTTCGTGGAGGCCGAGGAGAAGGGGCCGGGGTCGGTCACCGGCCGGCAGGCCCAGTACGAGATCGTCGGCCTGCACGGCGAGGACGCCCGCAACACGTACGGCCTCTCGGAGAAGATCACCCTGGAGAAGCAGGACTTCCAGGGCATCAGGGCCGCCTACGAGTTCGACCCGAAGGCCGAGCGGTACGTCCCCGTCGACCCGATGGACAAGGCCCGCTGGTACCCGACCCTCGTGGGCCTCGACGACGGGCGGGTCCTCGCCGTCTCCGGCCTCGACGACGTCGGGGCCATCGACCCCGGCGACACCGAGATCTACGACCCGGTGACGAAGAAGTGGGGTCCCGGGCCCCACCGCTATTTCCCCACCTACCCGGCCCTCTTCCTCACCGAGGGCGGCAAGCTCTTCTACCCGGCCTCCAACGCCGGGTACGGACCCGCCGACCAGGGCCGCGAGCCGGGCCTGTGGGACCCGCGGACCAACACCTTCCAGAAGGTGCCGGGCCTCAGGGACGCCGACCGGACGGAGACCTCCGCCTCGGTCCTGCTCCCGCCCGCCCAGGACCAGAAGGTGATGATCCTCGGCGGCGGAGGCGTCGGCGAGTCCAGGAAGTCCACCGCCCGCACCGCCGTCGTCGACCTCAAGAAGGACAGCCCGGTCTTCGAGGACGGTCCCGACCTCCCGCAGGGCACGCGCTATCTGAACAGCGTGATCATGCCGGACGACACCGTCTTCACCACCAACGGTTCCCGGGACTACCGCGGGCGCGGCGCCAGCAACATCCTCAAGGCGCAGTTCTACGACCCCCGGACCAACAGCTTCCACGAGGCCGCCGCCCCCCGCGTGGGCCGCAACTACCACTCCGAGGCGTTGCTCCTGCCGGACGGCCGCGTCGCCACCTTCGGCTCGGACCCGCTCTTCGACGACCGGAAGAACACAAAACTGGGCCACTTCGAACAGCGCATGGAGGTCTTCACCCCGCCGGCCCTGCACCGCGACGGCGCGCGGCGTCCGGTGCTGGGCCACGGGCCCGAGCATCTGGACGCGAACCACCGGGCGACGTTCGCCACCGCCCACCCGGAACGGGTCGTCAAGGCGCGGCTGATGCGGCCGAGCGCCGTCACCCACACCACGGACGTCGAGCAGCGGTCGATCGAGCTGGGGCTGACGAAGACGGCGGACTCGGTCACCGTCGACGTGCCGGGGGACCCGGCGCTGGTGCCGCCCGGTTGGTACATGCTCTTCGTGACGGACGCGCGGGGCACGCCGTCCGAGGCGAAGTGGATCCAGGTCGGGTGACGCCACCGCGCGCGGTCCGCGGACCGCCGTCCGGCCCCGGCCGTCAGCCGGCGGGATCGCGCGTCAGCTCCAGGGCGTACTCCGGCCACCACCGGCCGGCCGCGGGCCCGCCCCCGCACTCGCCGTCCGACTCGCCGGGCCGCTTGATCCACAGGTAGGCGTCGAGGACGGCCTCGCCGGTGTCCGTGGTCGGCCGGGTGCCCAGCGCCCGGCCCGGCGGGTTGCACCAGACGCCCTCCAGCGGGCCGTTGCCGTTGCGGCTGGTGTCGACGACGAAGTGCTTGCCGCCGAGTCCGCCGGAGAGACGGACGCCGTACCGCTTGCTGACCGTGTCCGTCTGGAAGTTGGAGACGTTGAGCGAGAAGCCGTCGGCGTTCGCGATGCCCGCGCGTTCCAGGGGCGCGACCAGTTTCCCGGGGTCGGGGATCCAGGAGGGGTTCCCGGCGTCCAGGTACACCGTGGTGCGCGGCTGGCGCTTCAGCCGGACGACCGCCTCGCTCAGCAGCCGCTCGCGCTCGGCGTGGTACTCGCCGGGCGTACAGCCGTCCACCATGTGGGCGACCGCGTCCGGTTCCAGGACCACCAGGGCCCGGCCCTCACCGAGGCCCTCGGCGAACCGGTCGATCCAGTGCCGGTAGGCGTCCGCGTCCGCGGCCCCGCCCGCCGAGTGCTGGCCGCAGTCCCGGTGCGGGATGTCGTACGCCACGAACAGCGCCGTCCGTCCCTCCCGGGTCGCGGAGGCGACCGCGGACCGGACCGCCGGGCCCGGGTCGAGCTCGCCGGCCGGCCACAGGGCGACGGGCTCGTCCGCGATCCGCTTCAGCAGCGCGGCGTCCCGGTCGCGGCCCTGCCCGCGCCACAGCTCGATCTGCCGGGCCGCCGGGCCCGCCGGGTCGACCCAGAACGGTGAGCGGGCGGCGGGGCCCGTCCGCTTAGCGGAGGCGCCGACGGCGGAGGCCCGGCCGGTCCCGGGCGCGGGCGTGCAGCCCGCCACGAGCCCGAGCGCCGCGAATGCCGCGAGGGCGTGGATCAGCCGGGGCATGCTGCTCCCTTGCGCGAAGGTGACGACCAGTCACCAATCGTGGCACAAGGGGACATTGCGCCGGGGAAGCGGCGTGGCGCGCTGCGGCATTCCCCTGCCCCGAGGCCCCGGTCAGCCGCCCCCGCCCGACGCCAGCGCGATCCCGAGCGGTGTCCGCTCGTACAGCACCTGGTGCCCGTACCGGCGCGAGACGAGCAGGCCCGCGTCGCGCAGGGCGGTGAGGTGCGCGGAGACGGACGACGGGGCGAGGCGCAGCCGGTGCGCCAGCGCGGTCGTGCCGGCCGGTTCGTCGAGCGCGGTGAGCACGGCGGCCCGGCCGCGCCCGAGGAGCCGTACGAGCGCGTCGGGGGTGCGGTCCGCCGCCTCGGTCCACAGGCCGCCGACACCGCGCGCGGGATAGACGAGCGTCGCCTGCCACGGGGGTTCGAAGCCGCTGATCACGTCCGGCCACGAGAACACGCTGGGCATGAGGACGAGGCCCTGGCCGGCCAGGTGCCGCTCGTGCCGGCCGCCGACCTCGACGGTCAGCGTGTGCGAGCGCCAGCCGAAACGCCGGTCGATCTCCGGGAGGAGCCCGCCGAGGCCGACCTCGGCGAGGCGCCGGGAGTGGAAGGCGACATCGGCGTCCAGCAGGGCGCGCAGCCGTGGCCAGTCCGGTTCGACGAGGGTGTGCCAGGCCTGTTCCAGCAGGTCCGTCAGCTCGCGCACCATGCGGGCCGGGTCGGCGAGCATCGCCCGGCCGCGCGGCGAGGCGAGGGCGCCGGGGGTGTCGGCGAGCGAACGCGCGCTCTCCCGGCGGGCCACGTCCGGGTCGGCCGCGCGGACGGCGGCGATCTCCTCCTCGAAGCTCGCCGCCGGGCCCAGCGGGGGCGGTCCGAGCCAGTCGGGGGAGTAGCCGCGCAGCGGCATCAGCAGCCACAGCGGGGTGAGGTCGAGCCCGGCCGCCGCCGCGCGCATACGGCGCAGCCAGGGCGCGTGATAGCCGTGCCGCGCGGGCCGGTTGAGCGTGCGGACCGCCTCCTGGGTCTCCCACAGGGACGACACCGCGAAGCGGCAGTTGAGGAGGTCGTCCTCCCCGAAGTGCAGCAGTGACGGCATGGAGCGCCCCCGGAAGATTCGGCTGAGGCCGAAACTCTACGGGTCCGGGGCGGGTCCGGGCACGCTGACGCCCATGCCGGAAGCAGAGACGAAGGGCACGACGACGGTGCCCGCACCCCAGCCCGCGGGACCCGCCGCGGGCGACATCCCCGGGCCCGCGACGGGGCACGTCCCCGGGCCCGCGCCCACCACGACGAGCATCGGCGGGCCCGCCGCGGAGAACTCCGCCGGGCCCGCCGTGGCGAACACGGTCACGCCCGCCGGGGACGGGGCGAGCACGTCCGCGACGGGCGGCACCGCCTCGCCCGCCACGGAGGACCGAGGGACGTCCGCCGCGGGGACGGTCGTGGGAGCCGTGACGGGAAACCCGGCGCCGTCCGTCGTGGAGGGCGGCGCGGAACCCGCTGCGGTGGACGCGGCGCCGTCCGCCGGGGGGAGCGGCGCGGCACCGGCCGTGGAGGACTCGGCTGCGACCGGCCCGGAGGGTGGCGCGGCGCCCGCACCGGGAGTCAAGGCGACGGCCGGCCCGGAGGGTGGCGCGGTGCCCGCACCGGGGAGCGCAACGGCGGCCGGCCCCGCCGCGTCCGCGCGGACCGGGTACGGGCCCGTGTTCGCCGTGCCGGAGTTCCGCGCCGTCTTCGTGGCGCACGCGTTCTCCCTGCTCGGGCTCGTCGTCAGCGAGATCGCGCTCTCCGTCCTCGTCTACGGTCTGACGGGCTCCCCGCTGCTGAGCGCCCTGACGTTCGCGCTCGGGTTCCTGCCGTACCTGATCGGAGGGACCCTGCTCGCGGGAGTCGCGGACCGCTTCCCGGCCCGCCGGGTCCTGGTGGTGTGCGACCTGGTGTGCGCGGGGTGCGTCGCCGTGATGGCACTGCCGGGCACGCCCGTCGCGGTGCTGCTCGCGATGCGGGCCGCGCTCGCCCTGGTCGCCCCGGTCTTCCAGGGGACCCGGACGGCGACCCTCGCGGACGTCCTCGGCGACGGCGAACTGTTCGTGCTCGGCCGCTCCCTGCTGCGGATCCTGTCGCAGAGCGCGCTGCTGGCCGGGTTCGGGGCCGGCGGTCTGCTGCTCACCGCCGTCTCCCCGCGCCACGCGCTCCTCGTCACGGTCTGCACCTTCCTGCTCTCCGCCGCGCTGCTGCGGTTCGGCACCCGGCGGCGGCCCGCGCGGGCGGACCGGGGGCAGGCGCTCGTGCGGGACTCCCTGCGCGGTGCCCGCCGGGTCCTGGCCGACCGGCGGACCCTCGTGCTGCTCCTGTTGTTCTGGGTGCCGCCGATGTTCACGGTCGCCCCGGAGGCGCTGGCGGCGCCGTACGCCGAAGGGCTCGGGGCCGGTACGGCCGGGCTCGGCCTGCTGATGTGCGCGCTGCCGGTCGGCACGATCGCGGGGGAGCTGTTCGCGGGCTCGCGGCTGCGGCCGGCGACCCGGGACCGGATCACGCTTCCGCTGGTCTGCGTCACGCTGCTGCCCTACGCCGCGTACGCGTTGCGGCCCGGTCTGGGCTGGTCGCTGGTCCTGCTGGTGCTCGCGGGCGCGGGATCGGCGTACACCCTCGGCCTGGACCAGTGGTTCGTGCGGGCGGTGCCGGACGAACTGCTCGGGCGGGCCATGACGTTGAACACGGCCGGGCTGATGACCGTCCAGGGCGTGGGGATGGCCCTGTCGGGCGCGGTGGCGGAGTTCGCCGGGGTGCGGGCGACGATCGTGGGCGCGGGCGTCCTGGGAACCGTCTCCTGCGTGGCCCTGGCGACGGCGGCACGCCGAGCCGAACGCGGCCCGGCACGGGCCGGAGCCGCCGACCTCCCACCCCTCCCGTAACCGCCCGAGGGCCCGTCCCGCCGGGGCCGGTACCGAAAAGCGAGACAGGGCTGACCACGATGTGACCGGCCGGTAAGGTCGTCGGCGTGCCGAAGCCGCTCAGTCTTGCCTTCGATCCCATCGCCCGCGCCGATGAACACTGGCGCCAGCGCTGGGGTTCCGTGCCGTCCATGTCCGCCATCACCTCGATCATGCGCGCGCACCAGATCCTGCTCGCCGAGGTGGACGCGGTCGTCAAGCCGTACGGACTGACCTTCGCCCGCTACGAGGCGCTGGTGCTGCTCACCTTCTCCAAGGCGGGCGAGCTGCCGATGTCCAAGATCGGCGAGCGGCTCATGGTGCACCCGACGTCGGTGACGAACACGGTGGACCGGCTGGTGCGGTCCGGGCTCGTCGACAAGCGGCCCAACCCGAACGACGGCCGGGGCACCCTCGCCTCCATCACGGACAAGGGCCGCGAGGTCTGCGACGCGGCGACCCGCGACCTGATGGCGATGGACTTCGGGCTCGGGGTCTACGACGCCGAGGAGTGCGCGGAGATCTTCGCGATGCTGCGGCCGCTGCGGGTCGCCGCGCACGACTTCGAGGAGGAGTGACCGGCGCCGGGCCGGCCGCCGGCCCACGGCTCCCGTAGCCCGGTGCGGACCGGGCGCGGGGGCGCGTGAAGATCGGCCGAAAAGGGTGGTTACCCTCGTGCCATGAAGAAGAGCGTGTTGACCCGCTACCGCGTCATGGCCTACGTCACCGGCGTGCTGCTGGTCCTGCTGTGCCTCGGCATGATCGCCAAGTACGTCCTGGGCCTGGACGGGGCGGCGGACGTCACCCGTGTCGTCGCCATCGCGCACGGCTGGCTGTACGTCGTCTACCTGATCTTCGCCTTCGACCTGGGCTCCAAGGCGAAGTGGCCGGTCGGCAAGCAGCTCTGGGTGCTGCTGGCGGGCACGATCCCCACGGCCGCCTTCTTCGTGGAGCGGGGCATCAGCCGCGAGCTGGAGTCCAAGGTCGCCGAGGGCACTCCCGCGGTCGCCAAAGCCTGATCCGGACCGCCGTACGGGACCGTACGGCGGTTCCCCATCGACATTTACTAGGACGTCCTAGTAAATTTGAAGGCATGGACGCTCACGCCATCGAGGAAGGCCGCCGACGCTGGCAGGCCCGTTACGACGCGTCGCGCAAGCGCGACGCCGACTTCACCACGCTCTCCGGTGATTCCGTGGAGCCGGTGTACGGTCCCCGGCCCGGGGACGAGTACGAAGGCTTCGAGCGGATCGGCTGGCCCGGGGAGTACCCCTTCACGCGCGGCCTGTACGCGACCGGCTACCGGGGGCGCACGTGGACCATCCGGCAGTTCGCCGGGTTCGGCAACGCCGAGCAGACCAACGAGCGCTACAAGATGATCCTCGCCAACGGCGGCGGGGGCCTCTCCGTGGCCTTCGACATGCCGACGCTGATGGGCCGCGACTCGGACGACCCCCGTTCGCTCGGCGAGGTCGGGCACTGCGGTGTCGCGATCGACTCGGCGGCCGACATGGAGGTCCTCTTCCGGGACATCCCGCTCGGTGACGTCACCACGTCGATGACGATCAGCGGTCCCGCGGTGCCGGTCTTCTGCATGTACCTGGTCGCCGCCGAGCGCCAGGGCATCGACCCCGGGGTGCTGAACGGCACGCTCCAGACGGACATCTTCAAGGAGTACATCGCGCAGAAGGAGTGGCTCTTCCAGCCCGAGCCGCACCTGCGCCTCATCGGCGACCTGATGGAGCACTGCGCGGAGAAGATCCCCGCGTACAAGCCGCTGTCCGTCTCCGGGTACCACATCCGGGAGGCCGGTGCCACGGCCGCGCAGGAGCTCGCCTACACGCTGGCGGACGGCTTCGGCTACGTGGAACTGGGTCTGTCCCGCGGGCTCGACGTGAACGTCTTCGCCCCGGGTCTCTCGTTCTTCTTCGACGCGCACGTCGACTTCTTCGAGGAGATCGCCAAGTTCCGCGCGGCCCGCCGGATCTGGGCCCGCTGGATGCGGGACGTGTACGGCGCCACCTCCGAGAAGGCGCAGTGGCTGCGCTTCCACACACAGACCGCCGGCGTCTCACTGACGGCCCAGCAGCCGTACAACAACGTCGTGCGCACGGCCGTGGAGGCGCTCTCGGCGGTCCTCGGCGGCACGAACTCCCTGCACACCAACGCGCTGGACGAGACGCTCGCCCTGCCCTCCGAGCAGGCCGCGGAGATCGCCCTGCGCACCCAGCAGGTGCTCATGGAGGAGACCGGCGTCGCCAACGTCGCCGACCCGCTGGGCGGTTCCTGGTACGTCGAGCAGCTCACCGACCGGATCGAGGCCGACGCGGAGAAGATCTTCGAGCAGATCAAGGAGCGCGGACTGCGGGCGCACCCGGACGGGAAGCACCCCATCGGTCCCATCACCTCCGGCATCCTGCGCGGGATCGAGGACGGCTGGTTCACCGGCGAGATCGCCGAGTCGGCGTTCCAGTACCAGCGCTCGGTCGAGAAGGGCGACAAGCGGGTCGTCGGCGTCAACGTCCACCACGGGTCCGTGACCGGCGACCTGGAGATCCTCCGGGTCAGCCACGAGGTGGAGCGCGAGCAGGTGCGGGTGCTGGGCTCGCGCAAGGGCGAGCGCGACGAGGCGGCCGTGCGCGGTGCGCTGGACGCCATGCTCGCCGCCGCTCGCGACGGCTCGAACATGATCGCCCCCATGCTGGAGGCGGTTCGCGCCGAGGCGACGCTGGGTGAGATCTGCGGGGTCCTGCGCGACGAGTGGGGCATCTACACGGAGCCGGCGGGCTTCTGACGCCCCGGGCGGCCCGGCACCCCTGACTGCCCGGCGTTCCGGGCCGAGCCCGGGGCGCCGGGCCCTCGCGGCACCGGCGGGGGCCCGCCCCGGCACAACCTTTTTTCGCCCCCTCCGCCCCTGCCCGACCCACCCCTGGGGCTCCGCCCCAGACCCCGCTCCTCAAACGCCGGAGGGGCTGGAAATCTCACCCGCAGTCGGGATCCGGCGTGAGGGGGCGTGCCGGTACATCAGATGCCCGCAGGCCGGACGGATCGGAACCGACCCGCGCCTCTCGACCCCGGTGGGATCCGTTCGGATGCGGGCGGATGTACCGGTACGGCCCCGACCCCCCACCCACCGGAGCCGAACCGCAGACCCGGTCACCCGCCCGAGGCGCCGCTCAGGCCGAGGAGCAGGATCCGGGTGAACGAGCGCACCCACTCCTCGTCCGCGGGCTCCGCGCTGACCAGGGTGCGATGGACGACCGCCCCGGCGACGACGTCGAAGATCAGGGCGGCGGTCCGGTCGGCGGCGGCCTGGTCCGACTCCGGGGGGAGTTCACCGCGTGCCTGGGCGCGAGCGCGGCCCTCCAGGACCAGCCGCTTCTGCCGGTCGACGATGGACGTGCGGATGCGCTCCCGCAGCGGTTCGTCCCGGGTGGACTCCGCGACCACGGCCATCAGCGCCGTCTTCGCCTCCGGACGGTCGAGGATCGCCGCGAACTGGAGCACGACCCCCTCGATGTCGGCGGCCAGACTGCCCCGGTCGGGGAGTTCCAGCTCGTCGAAGAGCTCGGCCACCGCGTCGACGACCAGCTCGTTCTTGCCCGCCCAGCGACGGTAGAGGGTGGTCTTGGCGACACCCGCCAGGGTCGCCACGTACCCCAACGTCAGTTTGGACCAGCCCAGTTCGACCAGGGCCGCGCGGGTCGCCGCCAGGATCGCGGCGTCCGCGGCGGCGCTGCGGGGGCGGCCCGTACGGGCCGCCTGGGAGCGACATTGCATGCCGGTGACCATATCCGGCCGCTTCATCGGCGATATCCAGCGATATCCGGCGGTTCTGTGAAGCCGTGAGGGAGATCACCGGGAGACGGCGCACGGGCATGTCTCCGTACAGTTACGCTACGACTCGTAGCGAAAGCTCGACCGCGGCGACAACCGCACGGGCGCCAGGTGGGGACCCGGCGCCGAACAGGCCTGACACGGCCTGGCTTTCACGACGCTTTTCACACGTGCGCGAGGAAGGGGGAGGATGTACTCATGCAGCCACGGAACATGTCCATGAGCGGAGTCGTCGACCTCGCCGCGGTGAAGGCGGCCCAGGAGGCCAAGTCGAAGGCGGAGCAGGCGCGCGCCGAAGCGGCCAGGCAGGGCGGAGGCGGGGCCGTGACTCCCGCGAGCCTCGTCATCGACGTCGACGAGGCCGGATTCGAGCGGGATGTCCTGCAGCGCTCCACCGAGGTGCCGGTCGTCATCGACTTCTGGGCCGAGTGGTGCGAGCCCTGCAAGCAGCTGAGCCCGCTCCTGGAGCGGCTGGCCGTCGAGTACAACGGGCGTTTCGTGCTCGCCAAGATCGACGTCGACGCCAACCAGATGCTGATGCAGCAGTTCGGGGTCCAGGGGATCCCGGCCGTCTTCGCGGTGGTGGCCGGACAGGCACTGCCGCTCTTCCAGGGGGCCGCCGCCGAGGCGCAGATCCGCGGGACCCTCGACCAGCTCGTCCAGGTGGCCGAGCAGCGCTTCGGCCTGACCGGCCTGACGGTCGACGCGGACGCCGGACCGGACGGGTCCTCCGCGGCGCAGGAGGTGCCGGCCGGACCGTACGACGCGCTCCTGGAGGCCGCCGTGCAGGCGCTCGACGCGGGCGACTTCGGCGGTGCCGTCCAGGCCTACAAGAACGTGCTGAGCGACGACCCGGGCAACACGGAGGCCAAACTGGGCCTGGCCCAGGCCGAGTTGCTCCAGCGGGTGCAGGGCCTCGACCCGCAGAAGGTGCGCCACGACGCCGCGGAGAAGCCCGGTGACGTGGCGGCACAGATCGCGGGGGCCGACCTGGACCTCGTCGGCGGCCACGTGGAGGACGCCTTCGGGCGGCTCATCGACACGGTGCGGCGCACGGCGGGCGACGACCGGGACGCCGTACGCCTGCGGCTGCTGGAGCTCTTCGAGGTGGTCGGGGCCGACGACCCGCGTGTGGTCGCGGCGCGCAGGGCCCTTGCCCGGGCGCTGTTCTGACCGGTCCGTAAACGCCGGGGCCCCGAGGCCCGGGTGAAAGATTGGCCGACGGGTACGCATGTGGCCGCGCTTTACCAAAACTTGGTAAACGCGGCCGCTGTTACTCGTAGTAAGTCGAAGGCGTTGAACTGTCTGGTTCCGTCCAGGATTTGACCACTGTGTGACCCCCCGTGGTGCCACCCTGAGTCGCCGCCCGATGCCGACGGGCCGTACTTCGGTTATCCCGCCGTTACTAGCCAGTAACGAACCCCCTTGTGCGCGCGGCGAGAATGCACCACGATCGGCGACGCTCGGTCCATTCCCGCACCCCGACAGCCAATCGGGTCGGCGGACTCTCTGGGTCCCCACCGAGCAGGGCCGACAGCAGTGCGATCGGCTCTTGGGCAGGGGGGTCTTCGCCGTCCGGCGGAGCCTGTCCAGCAGGTTGTGCGTGATGTGTGTCAGGCGCGACCAGTGGTTGTCGCTCGGGGGTGATCGCCGGTGATCCGGGTGCAGTCGCACCAGCGGGTACGGGCGCTCTCCTTCCCGAGGACGTAGCACTTCTCCCATCCCTGCCCGGCTGAGCCGCCGCAACGTGGCAGTCAGGGCCAGGAGATGTACGTCCGAGAAGGAGGAAAAAATATGTCCCAGGTGCGTGGCGGGACCAGATGGAAGCGGTTCGCCGTCGTCATGGTGCCCAGCGTGGCGGCCACGGCAGCGATAGGTGTCGCCCTCGCGCAGGGTGCTCTCGCCGCATCGTTCAGCGTCTCCGGTCAGTCCTTCAAGGTGACCGCGGACAAGCTCGAGGGCAACGGCTTCTCGCAGTACGGCGCCCTTGACCAGGGCACGGGCCTCGACGGCAAGTCGGCGCTGCACCCGGTCGCGGTCTCGGCGTTCAAGAGCGCCGACATCACCGGCATGTGCCAGTCCGTCGTCACCCCGAACGTCCCGCTGCTCGGCTCCGTCAGCCTCGTGCTGAAGGCCGGCGGTGGCGGTACGCCGGTGCACGCCGACAACCTCTACATCGATGTCGAGGACCTCGGCGCCGACGCGACGTTCAAGAACATCGACATCGGTGTTGCCGCCAAGGACGCCAACAAGGGTCCGGGCATGAAGGGCGGCAACGAGCAGGCCAACCCCTTCGGGTTCGCCCAGCAGGCCGAGTCGGCCACGCTGACCGACGTGAAGCAGACGGCGTGGGCGACCACCGCCGGCACGTTCAAGCTCAGCGGTCTGAAGATGTCGGTCAAGGCCGGCACCCACGAGTGCTACTGAGCACCCCAGGGGTGGGCGAGGAGGTCCAGGCCGCTTCGCCCGCCCCGCCGCTCCGCCCGTCGTACGCGGAGCGCTGACGCGTACTTCTCACAGCAATGCCGTTCCAGGGAGCTGTTTCCATGAGCGCCGAGACTCCTGCCGCGCCCGGCCAGAACGATGAGCACTACCTTCAGGTGTTCCGGCGGAACTTCCGTAACTGGAGGGGCGACCGCCCGTTCTGGGCCGGTCTGTACATCGTGTTCGGCGGCTTCCCCATCGCCTACTTCCCGTACGCGCACCTTCAGCTCGGCCATCTGACGCTGGCGATGTCCACCACCGCCGGAGCCGGGTCCCTGATCATCGGCGTACTCCTCGTCGTGCTCGGGATCAGCCTCTGGTTCCAGAAGCACGTACGGACGTTCGCGGGTGTCGCCGCCATCCTTCTCGCCCTGGTGTCCATCCCGGTGGCCAACCTGGGCGGCTTCCTGATCGGCTTCCTGTTCGCCCTGCTCGGCGGCGCCATGGCGGTCTCCTGGGTTCCCGGTGAGCCCGAGGAGAGCTACGTCGCACCGAGCTCCCTCGACAAGCAGGACGCGCCGGTCATCCCGGCGGCCGAGCCCGTCGAGCCCATCGGTGCCGAGGCTGCGGACGGCGCGGGCGACCCGAACGATCTGTCAGGAACGAGCCCGACCAACGGGGCGAACGGGAGGCAAAGTGCCGGCTGACGAGGTGACCCACGGGACTGATGTGGAGGAGTCCCGTGCGAGAACCGGGCCCCGCCACGCGGCCCCGAGGAAGCCGTTGCTCACCAGGTTCCAGATGCCCGCGGGCAAGGCGATAGCCATAGCGGCGATGCCGACGGCGGTCCTCATGGGCATGGGCTTCACCCCGACGCTCGCCCAGGCCGACGACCACTCCACCTCCAAGAGCCTCACGGCCGAGGAGTACCAGGCGTGCGTCGAGGCCGTCACGGGCGAGGACGCGTCGGACACGGCGTCGCCCTCCGCCACGCCGAGCCCGAGCGCGTCCTCCGCCGAGGCCACGCCGAGCCCCTCCGCGTCCTCGGGCGCCCCGGCCGAGGAAACGGCCTCTTCGTCGGATTCAGGTTCCGACGACGAGGCCGAGCCCGCCGCGTCCCCGTCGGCCTCCGCGAGCGCGCAGGAGAAGACGGCGGACAAGGCCGCGGACAGCGCCGCGTCCACGCCAGCCCCTTCGGCGTCCGAGAGCACCAAGAACCCGCTCGACCCGCTGGGTGTCGGCGACGCCATCAAGGACATCCTCACGCCCGACGAGACGGCGAGCTCCACCCCGGCGCCGTCCGCCTCGCCGAGCGCGAGCGCGACCGCGACCACCGGTTCGGACGCGGCGGACGGCAAGGACACCGCGAAGACCGTCGAGGACACGACCGACAAGGTCGCCCAGACCGCCGAGGACACCGCCGAGAAGGCCGCCGGCACGGCGTCCGAGGCCGCCGAGGACACCACCGCGGCGGCCGAGGAGACGACCCCGGCGGCCACCGGGTCGCCCAGCCCCTCCGCGAGCGCGACCACGGACGCCTCCGACTGCCCGGCCGCCACCGACGAGGAGGGCGGCGTGGACAACACGGTCGCCCTGCCGGTCGACCCCTGGTACCTCAACGCCAGTTCGCTGCTCCTCAAGGGCGCCGACTACCAGGGCATAGTCAAGGTGAGGACCGCGAACGGCACCGTCAAGAAGGTGCTGAAGTACGTCATATCCGACGGCACCGACATAGGCGACCTGCACCAGACGGTGGAGGACAAGCAGTCCGGCAAGACCTACCACGTGCAGGCCGCGTCGGGTTCGACGTCCACCATCCGTGACGGCAAGACGATCATGTACACGGAGAGCATCTCCGGGAACCTGCTCGGACTCATCCCGGTCACGTTCGACCCGGACAACCCGCCGCCGCTGAACATCCCGCTGATCTACTTCACCAAGGTGAAGGTCGTCCAGGCGGGCCAGTTCGGCGGGACCCTGCACGTCCCCGGACTCCACCAGTACACGACCGGCTGAGCCCGTCCACCGGCTGAGCCGTCCAGAACCCGTCCGGGAGCCGCACAGACGCCGAGGGCGCCCCCTGCTAACAGGGGGCGCCCTCGGCGTCTGTGCGGCGGCGGGATCAGGCGTGGCCGCCCTCGCCCAGGTGGTGCACCCGGACCATGTTGGTGGTGCCGGCGACGCCGGGGGGCGAACCGGCGGTGATCACGACGACGTCGCCCCCGTTGAACCGCTTGAGCTTCTGCAGCTCGTGGTCGACGAGTTCGACCATCTCGTCGGTGCTCTTCACGAACGGCACGACGTGCGACTCGACGCCCCAGCTCAGCGTGAGCTGGTTGCGGGTGTGCTCGTCCGTGGTGAAGGCCAGGATCGGCTGGGTGGCGCGGTAGCGCGACAGACGGCGGGCGGTGTCACCGGACTTGGTGAAGGCCACCAGGCCCTTGCCGCCGAGGAAGTCGGCGATCTCGCAGGCGGCGCGGGCGACCGAACCGCCCTGCGTGCGCGGCTTCTTGCCCGGGACCAGCGGCTGCAGGCCCTTGGACAGGAGCTCGTCCTCGGCCGCGGCGACGATCTTCGACATCGTCTTCACGGTCTCGACCGGGTACGCGCCCACGCTGGACTCGGCCGACAGCATGACCGCGTCCGCGCCGTCCAGGATCGCGTTGGCCACGTCGGAGGCCTCGGCGCGCGTCGGACGGGAGTTGGTGATCATCGACTCCATCATCTGGGTCGCCACGATCACCGGCTTGGCGTTGCGGCGGCACAGCTCCACGAGGCGCTTCTGCACCATCGGGACCCGCTCCAGCGGGTACTCGACGGCCAGGTCGCCGCGGGCCACCATGACGGCGTCGAACGCCGCGACGACGCCCTCCATGTTGTCGACCGCCTGCGGCTTCTCCACCTTGGCGATGACGGGGACGCGGCGGCCCTCCTCGTCCATCACCTTGTGGACGTCGTTCACGTCGTTGGCGTCGCGCACGAAGGACAGGGCGACCATGTCGCAGCCCATCCGCAGGGCGAAGCGCAGGTCCTCGACGTCCTTCTCCGACAGCGCGGGCACGTTCACGGCCGCGCCGGGCAGGTTGATGCCCTTGTGGTCGGAGATCACGCCGCCCTCGATGACGACCGTCTTGACCCGCGGGCCGTCGACCTCGACGACGCGCAGCTCGACGTTGCCGTCGTTGATGAGGATCTGGTCGCCCTTGGCGACGTCACCGGGCAGACCCTTGTAGGTCGTGCCGCAGATGTGCTTGTCGCCCGGCACGTCCTCGGCCGTGATGACGAACTCGTCGCCACGCTCCAGCTCGACGGGGCCTTCGGCGAAGGTCTCCAGACGGATCTTGGGGCCCTGCAGGTCGGCGAGGACACCGATGGCGATGCCGGTCTCGGCCGAGGCGGCCCGGACACGGTCGTACCGGCCCTGGTGCTCGGAGTGGGACCCGTGGCTGAAATTGAAACGGGCCACGTTCATGCCGGCCTTGATCAGCGCGACAAGCTTGTCGTGGGAGTCGACCGCGGGGCCGAGAGTACAGACGATTTTCGAACGGCGCATGGGGCGATCCTATCGGTTTGTTTCGCAGCGGAATATTCCGTCTGGCGGAAGATACAAATGGGCGGGCGGGTGCTCAGGCGTGGCTTTCCGCCCCGCTCAGGCGCCGCCTTTTCCGACCAATGCGTACGTCTGTGTGGCGATCTCCAGTTCCTCGTCCGTCGGCACGACGGCGACCGCGACGCGCGCGTACGGCGGCGAGATGAGCCGGGGCTCACCGCCGCGCACGGCGTTCAGTTCGCCGTCGACCGCGAGCCCCAGCTCCTCCAGGCCCCTGATCGCGGCCTCCCGCACCGGGGCGGAGTTCTCGCCCACCCCGGCGGTGAAGGCGACGGCGTCCACCCGGCCCAGGACCGCGTAGTAGGCGCCGATGTATTTCTTCAGCCGGTGGATGTAGATGTCGAGGGCGAGCCGGGCCCGTTCGTCGCCCTCTACGATGCGGCGGTCGATCTCCCGCATGTCGTTGTCCCCGCACAGACCGATCAGCCCGCTCTTCTTGTTGAGAAGAGTGTCGATCTCGTCCGTGGACATCTTGGCAACGCGCTCCAAATGGAAGATGACGGCCGGGTCCACGTCACCGGAGCGCGTTCCCATCACCAGCCCCTCCAGCGGGGTGAGCCCCATCGAGGTGTCCACGCACCGCCCGCCCCTGACCGCGGACGCCGAGGCCCCGTTGCCCAGGTGCAGCACGATGACGTTGACCTCCTCGGGCGCCTTGCCGAGGAGTTCGGCGGTCGTCCTGGAGACGTAGGCGTGCGAGGTGCCGTGGAAGCCGTACCGGCGGATGCGGTGCTCGTCCGCGGTCGCCACGTCGATCGCGTAGCGCGCGGCCGCCTCCGGCATCGTCGTGTGGAACGCGGTGTCGAAGATCGCGACCTGCGGGAGGTCGGGGCGCAGCATCATCGCGGTGCGGATGCCGGTGAGGTTCGCCGGGTTGTGCAGGGGGGCGACCGGGATCAGCCGCTCGATCTCCGCGAGGACCTCCGCGTCGACGACCGTGGGTTCGGTGAAGGTCCTCCCGCCGTGCACCACCCGGTGGCCGATCGCGGCCAGTTCGGGGGAGTCGAGTCCGAGTCCGTCCACCGCCAGTTCCTCCGCCATCGCCTTCAGCGCGGCGTCGTGGTCGGCGAACGTGTCGGTCCTCTCGCGGGTCTCGCCCGTCGTCCGCGTGGTGTGCCGCAGCAGGGAGGTCCCCTCGCCGATGCGCTCCACCAGGCCGACGGCGAGCCGGGTGCCGTCACGCATGTCGAGCAACTGGTACTTCACCGACGACGAACCGGAGTTGAGGACGAGGACCCGCACGGCCGTCGGGGAGACGGGCTCCCCGGACTCGGCGGCGGTGGGTGAGGGACGGTCGCTCACTGACGGGCAGCCTTCTGGTCGGGGGTCTGGGACTGGATCGCCGTGATGGCGACCGTGTTGACGATGTCCTGGACGAGCGCGCCGCGGGACAGGTCGTTGACGGGCTTGCGCAGGCCCTGGAGCACCGGGCCGACGGCGATGGCGCCGGCCGAACGCTGCACGGCCTTGTAGGTGTTGTTGCCGGTGTTGAGGTCGGGGAAGATCAGCACGGACGCCTGTCCGGCGACCTCCGACTCCGGCAGCTTGGTCGCCGCCACCGACGGCTCGACGGCCGCGTCGTACTGGATCGGCCCCTCGATGAGCAGGTCGCCGCGGCGCGCGCGCACCAGCTCGGTCGCCTCGCGCACCTTGTCGACGTCGGCGCCCGAACCCGAGGTGCCCGTGGAGTACGAGAGCATCGCGATCCGGGGTTCGACACCGAACTGCCGCGCGGTGGCGGCCGAGGAGATGGCGATGTCGCACAACTGCTCGGCGTTCGGGTCGGGGTTGACCGCGCAGTCGCCGTAGACCAGGACCTTGTCGGCCAGGCACATGAAGAAGACGGACGAGACGATCCTCGACTCCGGCTTCGTCTTGATGATCTCGAACGCGGGCCGGATGGTCGCCGCCGTCGAGTGCACGGCCCCCGACACCATCCCGTCGGCGAGGCCCTCCTCCACCATGAGCGTGCCGAAGTAGTTCACGTCCGCGACGACGTCGTAGGCCAGTTCCACCGTGACGCCCTTGTGGGCGCGCAGTTCGGCGTACTTCTCGGCGAAGGAGTCCCGCAGCGGTGACGTCTGCGGGTCGACGATCTGGGTGGCGCTGATGTCGATGCCGAGGTCGGCGGCCTTCTTGCGGATCTGGTCGGCCGGGCCGAGCAGGGTCAGATCGCACACGCCCCGGCGCAGCAGCACCTCGGCGGCCTGCAGGACGCGATCCTCGGTGCCCTCGGGGAGCACGACACGGCGCCGCTCGGAGCGGGCCTGCTCCAGGAGCTGGTGCTCGAACATCATCGGGGTGAGCCGGTCGCTGCTGGGCGCGGAGACCCGCTTGAGCAGGTCGGCGGTGTCCACATGCCGCTCGAACAGGCCGAGCGCGGTCTCCGCCTTGCGGGGCGTGGCCGCGTTCAGCTTGCCCTCCAGGGCGAACAGCGCCTCCGCGGTGGGGAAGGAGTTCCCGGCCACCGAGACGACCGGGGTGCCGGGCGCGAGACGGGCCGCGAGCGTGAGGATCTCGTCGCTGGGCCGCTCGTCCAGGGTGAGCAGGATGCCGGCTATGGGCGGGGTGCCGGCGCTGTGCGCGGCCAGCGAGCCGATCACCAGGTCGGCCCGGTCCCCCGGGGTGACCACGAGGCATCCCGGGGTCAGGGCCGCCAGGAGGTTCGGCAGCATCGCGCCGCCGAAGACGAAGCCGAGCGCGTCGCGGGCGAGCCCCGAGTCGTCGCCGATGAGCACCTTCCCGCCGAGGGCGTGGGTGATCTGCGCGACCGTGGGGGCGGACAGCGCGGGCTCGTCCGGAAGGACGTAACAGGGCACCGGCAGCCGGGAGTCGAGCCGCTCCGCGATCTCGGCCCGGTCCTTGGGGTCCACCCGGTTCACCACCATGGCCAGGACGTCGCACCCCAGCCCGTCGTACGCGCGGTAGGCGTTGCGGGTCTCGGCGCGCACCGCCTCGGCGCTCTCGTCCCGGCCGCCGACGACCGGGAGCACGGAGGCGGCGAACTCGTTCGCGAGGCGGGCGTTGAGCGCCAGCTCGTCGGGGAGCTGGGTGGCGGCGAAGTCGGTGCCGAGGACGAGGACGACGTCGTAGTCGCGGGCGACCAGGTGGAACCGGTCGACGAGCGTGGAGACCAGCTCGTCGGTGCCCCGCTCGGCCTGGAGCGCGGACGCCTCCCGGTAGTCCATGCCGTACACCGTCGCCGGGTCCTGCGCCAGCCGGTAGCGGGCCCGCAGCAGCTCGAAGAGCCGGTCGGGACCGTCGTGCACGAGCGGACGGAACACCCCCACCCGGTCGACCTGGCGGGTCAGGAGCTCCATGACCCCCAGTTCGACGACCTGACGGCCGTCCCCTCGGTCGATCCCGGTCACGTACACGCTGCGCGTCACGCGTGTTCTCCATCCGTTTCGTCGCCGGCATGTTTCTGGGCTCGGAAAAAGGGCCCACTGACGTGAGCAGAACCCTCTTGACAATACCTCCGGCGCTGGCTAGGGCGCCCGCCAGGGGAGCGTGCCGGTCGGCCCCGAAGGGAGGGTGCCGGTCGGCCCCGGGGGAGTGTGCCGGTCGGCGGGGAGCGGCGTCCGGGCGGAATCGGCGGGGCGCGCCGGGCCGTGGAACAATTGAAGCGGCTCACACGGACCAGAGGGAGCAGGAGACACAGCACGATGCGCATCGGAGTTCTCACGGCAGGCGGCGACTGCCCTGGCCTGAACGCAGTGATCCGGTCGGTCGTGCACCGAGCGGTCACCAACTTCGGGGACGAGGTCATCGGCTTCGAGGACGGCTACGCCGGGCTCCTCGACGGCAAGTACCACACCCTCGACCTCAACGCCGTCAGCGGCATCCTGGCCCGCGGCGGCACCATCCTCGGCTCCTCCCGGCTCCAGCGCGACCGGCTCCGCGAGGCCTGCGACAACGCGCAGGACATGGCCCGAGAGTTCGGCATCGACGCGCTCATCCCGATCGGCGGCGAGGGCACGCTCACGGCGGCCCGGATGCTGTCGGACGCGGGTCTGCCGGTCGTCGGTGTGCCGAAGACCATCGACAACGACATCTCCGCGACGGACCGCACCTTCGGCTTCGACACCGCCGTCGGTGTCGCCACGGAGGCCATGGACCGTCTGAAGACGACGGCCGAGTCGCACCAGCGCGTGATGGTCGTCGAGGTGATGGGCCGGCACGCGGGCTGGATCGCCCTGGAGTCCGGCATGGCGGCCGGAGCCCACGGCATCTGCCTGCCCGAGCGTCCCTTCGACCCGGCCGACCTGGTCGCGATGGTCGAGGAGCGCTTCTCGCGCGGCAAGCGGTTCGCCGTCATCTGCGTCGCCGAGGGCGCCCACCCCGCCGAGGGCACCATGGACTACGGCCACGGCGCGATCGACCAGTTCGGCCACGAACGCTTCCAGGGCATCGGCACGGCCCTGGCGTACGAGCTGGAGCGCCGCCTCGGCAAGGAGGCCAAGCCGGTCATCCTCGGCCACGTCCAGCGCGGCGGCACGCCGACCGCGTACGACCGGGTGCTGGCCACCCGCTTCGGCTGGCACGCCGTCGAGGCCGCGCACCGCGGTGACTTCGGCAAGATGACCGCGCTGCGCGGCACGGACATCGAGATGGTGGACCTCGCGGACGCGACCACCGAACTGAAGACGGTGCCGAAGGACCGGATGGACGAGGCGGAGTCGGTGTTCTAGTCCCCTCGGGGACCAGGAACCAGGGACCGACGGCGGCGGGAGGTCCGGCGCCCGGACGGGTGCCGGACCACGGTCCCGGACCCGCCCGGCGCCGTGGTCCCGCGCGGCCGCCGGTGCCTCAGTACGCGCTTGCGCGGACGGCCGACCAGAAGTGGTCGACGACCCGGTCGAGGAAGTCCCGGCCGGACCCGCCCGGGCCGGTGGCGGCCGGACGGCCGCCCCAGGCCGGCGCGGCGGTCGTCCGGTCCTGGTAGTCGGTGTGCAGTTCCTCCAGCACGACCTCCAGCAGGCCCCGCTCCAGCGGCACCACCTTCCCGACCGGGCGCACGTAGGTCTGCCAGCGCGTCGTCACGGCGCTGCGCAGCAGGTCGGCGAGCCGGCCGTCACGGCCCGTCACGGTGATGAAGTCGGGCAGCGAGAGGTCGAGCACCTTGGCCAGCGCGGTCGACTGCCGTTCGTTGCCACGCCAGTTGCCGGACTCCTCCATCCGCTCGTAGGTGAGGAGGTCGATCCCGACGGCGTGCGCCACGTCCTCCGCGGCGAGGTCGCGGGCGACACGGTGTTCGCGCAATGTGCGCGGGGCGCCCATGAGTTCACCGGTCGAGCACCACAACACACCCGCGAGGGCGGTGAGTTCGGGGCTGCTCGGCACGGTGGTGCCGCGCTCCCAGGCCATGACCAGATCGGGTGTGACGTACGGAAGTCCGTACGAGGCTCTCAGGCCGTACGCGACGTGCTCGGGCCCCATTCCGAGCGCTGTCCGCAGTCTTCGGGCGGCGGGGGCGTTGAAGGGCGGGGTGGGCTGTTGGGCTTGCGGTCGGTGCACGCGCACAAGCTATGGGCCGGGGACGGCGATGACTACGGTCTGTTCGGCCACAATTACAGATTGTAGGAATGTACGGTTTCGGCCGCGGCCCTGAATTCGCCGTGCCGAACCGGTACGATCCTGAACTCACCCTGCCCAAAAGGGCGTTGACTCTTCCTCGGGGACCGCTCCGTCGTCCTGCCCGCCGGGCCGGACCGCCTCCCGGCGGGTCAGCTCCTCACCCAGCGGTACTGCAGTTCCGGTCGTCCGACCGTCCCGTACTGCGGAGCGCGTACCGCCCGGCCCGTCTCCACCAGGTGTTCCAGATAGCGCCGTGCCGTGATCCGGGAGATGCCGACGGCCTCGGCGGCCCCGGCCGCCGTCAGTCCGTCGGCGTGGTCCCTGAGGGTGACGGTCACGCGTTCCAGGGTCGGCGCGCTCAGGCCCTTGGGCAGCGCGGCCGGACCGGGAGCCCGCAGGGCGGCCAGCGCGCGGTCCACCTCGTCCTGGCCGCTCGCCTCGCCGGCCGCCGCGCGGAACTCCGCGTACCGGATCAGCCGGTCGCGCAGGGTGGCGAAGGTGAACGGCTTCAGCACGTACTGGACGACCCCGAGCGACACCCCCTCCCGTACGACCGCCAGGTCCCGCGCGGACGTCACCGCTATGACGTCGGCCCGGTGCCCGGCGGCGCGCAGCGAGCGCGCGAGCTGCAGGCCGTGCGTGTCCGGCAGGTGCAGGTCGAGCAGCAGCAGGTCCACGGGGGTGCGGTCCAGCGCGCGGCGCGCCTGCGCACCCGTGTGGACCTTGCCCACGGCCGTGAAACCGGGCACCCGGCCGACGTACATGACGTGCGCGTCCGCGGCGACGGGATCGTCCTCGACGACGAGCACACGGATCGGACCGGTCATGAGCCGCCTCCGGGCAGAACGGGCCCGGACGACCGGCCGGCCCCCGCGACCGGAGCCGGGGACGAGCCGGTGCCCGGGGCGGGGTGGTTGTCCGGGGCCTGGTCCGGGACGGGGAGGGTCTCCGGGGTCCGGTACGGAGTGGGGCCGGGGCCGGGGCCGAGGCCGGGTTCCGGGGGCCGGCCGGGGGCGGAGTCGGAGGGCGGGATCCGGTCCGGTGCGGGGCCGGTGCGGGGGGACCCGTCCGGGGTGGGGCGGGTGTCTGGGGTCCGGTCCGGGGCGGCCTCGGTGGCGGGGGTCCGGTCCGGGGTGGGGCGGGTGTCTGGGGTCCGGGTCGGGGTAAGGCCGGTGTCTGGGGTCCGGTCCGGGGTGGGGCGGGTGTCTGGGGTCCGGGTCGGGGTAAGGCCGGTGTCTGGGGTCCGGTCCGGGGCGGGGCGGGTGCCCGGGATCCGGGCCGAGGCGGGGTCGGTGCACGGGGTCCGGGGCGGGGCGGAGCCGACGGGGAGGGGCAGGCGTACCTCGAACTCCGCTCCGCCGTCGGCCCCTTCGCGCACCTCCAGCGTGCCCGCGTGGCGGTTCACCGTCTGCCGGGCGAGGGCCAGGCCGAGACCGCGGCCGCCGGGGCCCGCCGGTTTCGTGGACCAGCCCCGCCGGAAGACCTGTTCGGCATGGGCGGGATCCACCCCGGCGCCGGTGTCGGCGACCCGCAGCACCAGGGCCGACTCCGTGGTGAACACCGTCACCGTGACGCGGGCGCCCACCGTGCCCTGCGCCGCGTCCATCGCGTTGTCGATCAGGTTGCCGAGCACGGTGACCAGGTCGCGCGGGGTGAGCGAGGCCGGGAGCAGTCCGTCGTCCATGCCGCTGTCCTCGGAGACCACGAGCTCCACCCCGCGCTCGTTCGCCTGCGCCGCCTTGCCCAGCAGCAGCGCGGCGAGCACCGGTTCGCCGACCGCGGAGACCACCTCGTCGGTGAGGGCCTGCGCCAGCTCCAGCTCGGCGGTGGCGAAGTCGACGGCCTCCTCGGCGCGGCCCAGTTCGATGAGGGAGACCACCGTGTGCAGGCGGTTCGCCGCCTCGTGCGCCTGGGAGCGCAGGGCCTGGGTGAAGCCGCGTTCCGAGTCCAGTTCGCCCGTCAGCGACTGGAGTTCGGTCACGTCGCGCAGGGTGATCACCGTGCCCCGGCGTTCGCCGCCGGACACCGGGGAGGTGTTCACGACCAGGACCCGGGTGTCCGTCAGATGGACCTCGTCCACGCGGGGCTCCGCCGACAGCAGCGCGCCCGTCAGCGGCGCGGGCAGCCCGAGGTCGGCCGGCGAACGGCCGACCACGTCGTCCGTGACGCCGAGCAGCTCCCGCCCGCCGTCGTTCATCAGCGCCACCCGGAACTGCCCGTCCAGCATCAGCAGCCCCTCGCGCACGGCGTGCAGCGCGGCCTGGTGGTAGTCGTGCATCCGGCTCAGCTCGCCCGCGTTCATGCCGTGGGTGGAGCGCCGCAGCCGGGCGTTGATGACGTACGTGCCCACGGCGCCCAGCAGCAGCGCGCCCGCCGCGACCCCGATCAGGGCCGCCACCTGGTCCTGGACGCGTTCGGTGATCGCCTCGACCCTGATGCCCGCGCTGACCAGGCCGACGGTCCGTCCGTCGTCCTCGATCGGGGTGACGGCCCGTACGGAGGGGCCGAGGCTGCCCGTGTACGTCTCCGTGAAGGACCTGCCCTTCAGCGCCGGGCCGATGTGTCCGAGGAAGTGCCTGCCTATCAGCTTCTCCTCGGGGTGCGTCCAGCGGATGCCCCGCGGATCCATGATCGTCACGAAGTCGACGCCGGTGTCCCGCTGGACGCGCAGGGAGTACGGCTGGAGCTCCTCGGTGGGGTCCGCCGTGCCGATGGCCGTGTGGACCGAAGGGGCGTCCGCGACCGAGCGGGCGACCGCCATCGCCTGACGGCCCGCGGCCTCCTCGGCCTGGCTGCGGTCGCTGACGTAGGTGAACAGCGCGTACCCGGCGACGAGGACCGCGATGAGCACGGCCTGCATGCCGAAGAGCTGGCCGGCCAGGCTGCGGGGTCGCGGGACACGGGGGAGGCGCATCCGTTCAGTGTGCCTCCCTCTGGCGTGGGCGCCCCAGGCAGCGCGTCCTGGTCGCCGACCCGATGGTCACGCCCCGGCCTAGCGCGGGCGCCCCGGGTGTGTGACGACGCGGATGCCCCGGGAGCGCGTGACGGGGCCGGACGGTTCCGGCGGGGCGCGTGAACTCAATGAACGGAAGGGTGACCGTCCTCACATGCCGGGAGATAGTCCCCTCATCCCCCCGGGAGCCGATGTCTCCCGGATCCCCCGGACGTGAGCCGCACGCCGGGTTTCCGCCGGTCGTGAGCCGCACGCCGGATGATGCCGACGACGTCGTCAAGGAGGGCAGCCGTGGCCAGCACGCCGCAGACCGCACCTGCCGCACCCGCCGCCAGACGGGACCGCACGCACTATCTCTACATCGCCGTGATCGGCGCCGTGGTCCTCGGGATCGCGGTGGGCCTGATCGCCCCCGACTTCGCCGTCGAGCTCAAGCCCATCGGCACGGGCTTCGTGAACCTGATCAAGATGATGATCTCCCCGATCATCTTCTGCACGATCGTGCTCGGCATCGGCTCGGTCCGCAAGGCCGCCAAGGTCGGCGCCGTCGGCGGCATCGCGCTCGGCTACTTCCTGGTCATGTCGCTGGTCGCGCTCGCCATCGGCCTGGTCGTCGGCAACGTCCTGGAGCCGGGCAGCGGCCTGGCGATGACCGACGCGGTCAAGCAGGCCGGCCAGGGCCAGGTGTCGGCGGAGGCGCTGCCGCCCGTCGAGTTCGTGCTCTCGATCATCCCGACCACCATGGTCTCGGCGTTCACCGAGGGCCAGGTCCTGCAGACCCTCCTCGTCGCGCTCCTGACCGGGTTCGCCCTCCAGGCCATGGGAGCGGCCGGGCAGCCGGTCCTGCGCGGGGTGGAGCACATCCAGCGGCTCGTGTTCCGGATCCTCGCCATGGTGATGTGGGCGGCCCCGCTCGGCGCCTTCGGCGCCATCGCCGCCGTCACCGGCTCCGCGGGCCTGGACGCCCTGAAGAGCCTCGCCGTGCTGATGCTCGGCTTCTACGTCACCTGCTTCCTCTTCGTCTTCATCGTGCTCGGGACGCTGCTGCGCGTGGTGACGGGCCTGAACATCCTCACGTTCCTGAAGTACCTGGGCCGGGAGTTCCTGCTGATCCTGTCCACCTCGTCCTCCGAGTCCGCGCTGCCGCGGCTCATCGCGAAGATGGAGCACCTGGGCGTCGGCAAGTCCGTGGTCGGCATCACCGTCCCGACCGGCTACTCCTTCAACCTCGACGGCACGATGATCTACATGACCATGGCCTCGCTCTACATCGCCGACGCCATGGGCACGCCGATGGCGGTCGGGGAGCAGATCCCGCTGCTGCTCTTCCTCCTGGTCGCGTCCAAGGGCGCGGCCGGCGTCAGCGGGGCGGGCCTCGCCACGCTGGCCGGCGGCCTCCAGTCGCACAAGCCCGCCCTGGTGGACGGCGTCGGCCTCATCGTCGGCATCGACCGTTTCATGAGCGAGGCGCGCGCGCTGACGAACTTCGCCGGAAACGCCGTGGCCACGGTCCTGATCGGGACCTGGACGAAGGAGATCGACAGGGAGCGGGTGTCCCGGGTCCTCGCCGGAGAGATCCCCTTCGACGAGAAGACCCTGCTGGACGACGGCGCCGCCCCCTCCGACGTCCCCGCGGACGTGCCGGAGCAGGGCGGGGAGAAGGAGCCGGTCACGGCGTAGAGCGGGTCCCGAGAGCTCCCGGGGCCGGTCTGGCGCTCCCCGGTCCGGACCGGCCCCGGGATGCCGGGCGGCAGGGCATCCCCCCACGGGCCCGGCCGCCCGGCGCACGGCTGGGAACGGCCGGGTCCCGGAGGTCCCTGACCGCCTCCGGGATTCAGTCGCTCAGCTTCGCCACCAGCTCGGTGGCGCGTGAGGCGGGTACGCCCGCCGCGGTCAGCATGGTGAACGCGGCGGAGCGGCCCGCCTCGCGGGCTTCCAGGAGACCGTCGTTCACCGCCTCCATGAGGGCGAACAGGGTCTGCTCGTGCACGTACGCCAGCGCGTACGGGGGCAGCGGCGAGGCGAACACGCCCTGTTCCAGGCCGCGCCGGAGGATCTCCGCGCTGGCCTCGCGGACCGGCGTCAGGCGTTCGCGGATGCCCTGCATGGTGACGCTGCGCTGGGCGAGGGCGACCAGCAGCCGGTAGCGGTCGGCGATCTCCCAGACGGCCAGGGTCGAGCGGGCCACCGACTCGGCCGGGTCCACGACCCCCTCCCGGCCCGCCGCGTGCGCCGCCGCGACCGCCGCCACGGCCTCGTCGGTCAGGGTGCCGACCAGTGCCTCGCGGCTGGGGAAGTGCCCGTAGACCGTGCGCCGTACGACCCCCGCCGCGCGCGCGATCTGGTCCATGGACGCGTCGGGGTCGCGCAGCAGTTCGGCGAGCGCGACATCCAGGATGCGGCGGCGGTTCACATCGGCGCGGCTCGGGTTACCCGTGGTCATGGCTGTCATTCTGCCCGCCCGCCCCCGGGCGGCCGCGTGTTCCGTGATCACGGGCCTCGACCTCCTTCATTTGCACAGCACTGTGCAATCTCGTATCTTGCACACTGTTGTGCAGTTGCACTCCACTGTGCAAGTCCTGGCGCGGACGATCTCCGTGCCCGTCGACGAAGGAAGGGCGACCGTAGCCATGCGTCTCGTCATGAACGAACCGGTCGAGGGGATGGACCGGCCCTACGCCAGGCGGTGGTGGGCGCTGCTGGTCCTCTGCCTGAGCCTGCTGATCATCGTGATGGCGAACACCGCCCTCACCGTCGCGGCTCCCGACATGACCCAGGACCTCGGCCTGTCCAGCGCCGACCTGCAGTGGGTCATCGACGGCTACACCGTCCCGTACGCCGCCCTGATGCTGCTGCTCGGCGCCATCGGGGACAAGTACAGCCGCCGCGGCGCGCTCCTCCTCGGGCTCGTCGTCTTCGGCGGCGGCGCCGTCGCCGGTTCGCTCGTCGGCAGCGCCACCGGGGTCATCGCGGCCCGCGCGGTCATGGGCGTCGGCGCCGCGCTGATCATGCCCGCCACGCTCTCCCTGCTCGCCGCGACCTTCCCGCGCGCCGAACGGGCCAAGGCGATCGTCCTGTGGACCGCCACCGCCGGACTCGCCATCGCCGCCGGCCCGCTGGTCGCGGGCGCCCTGCTGGAGGACCACGGCTGGTCGTCCACGTTCCTGATCAACGTGCCGGTCGCCGCCCTCGCCATCGTCGGCGCGCTGGTCCTGGTGCCGCCGTCCAAGGCCGCGCACCACAACCGCATCGACTACGTCGGCGGGCTGCTCTCGGTCGTCTGGATCGGCTCCCTCGTCTACATGATCATCGAAGGCCCGCACTTCGGGTGGGGCGTGAAGGCCGTGACCGCCGCCGTGGTCGCCGGGGCCGGACTGCTCCTCTTCGTGCTGTGGGAGCTGCGCCACCCGCGTCCGGTCGTCGACGTGCGACGCTTCGCCCACCGCCGCTTCGCGGGCTCGAACCTCGCCGTCGCCCTCTTCTTCCTGGCCGTCTTCGGCGCCTTCTACTACCTCACCCAGCACCTCCAGTTCGTCCTCGGCTACGACGCGCTGGACACCGGCGTACGGATGCTGCCGCTCGCCGGGGCCGTCTTCGTGGGCTCGGCGCTCACCGGCTACCTCACCCCGCGCATCGGCATGAAGATCACGGTCACCGCGGGCATGGCCGGCGGCACGGCGGCGCTGGCCCTGCTCACCCGGGTGGACGCCTCCTCGGGGTACGGCGACCTCGTCCTGCCCCTCGTCATGCTCGGCCTGGCCATCGGACTGGCGCTCTCGCCCTGCACGGACGCCATCATGGGCGCGTTCCCCGAGGCCGAACTGGGCGTCGGCGGCGCGGTCAACGACACCTCGCTCGAACTCGGCGGCTCGCTCGGCATCGCCATCCTCGGCTCGGTGCTGGCGAGTTCGTACTCCTCGCACCTTGGCGACGCGACCGCGGGCAGCAAGCTCCCGGCGGGCGCCCTGGCCACGGCGCAGGACTCGGTGGGCGCCGGGTACGCCGTCGCCCAGGGCATCGGCGACAAGGCGCGCGCCCTCGGTGAGCAGGCCGCGCACTCGACGAACGCCGAGCAGGCGGCCCAGCTGAAGGCGCAGGCCGGTCAAATGGCCGACGGAGCGCGGCAGATGGCGGACGCGGTCGGCTCGTCCTTCTCGGACGCGGTGGCGCACACCAGCCTCGTCGGAGCGGTGATCCTGGGCGTGGGAACGGTACTGGTGGCGGTGCTGCTGCCGCGCAGGTCCCGCACGGACGGCGAGGCCGGAACCGGGAGCGAGGGCGAGGCCGGGATGGGCGCCGACGCCGACGCCGGCGGCCGGAGCGGGGACGAGGGCCGGCGCGGGACCGGGCCCGCCGACCAGCCCGAGCCCGGGTCCGAGCCCAAGGCCGAGTCCGAGGCCGACTCCAAGCCCGACTCCGAGGCCGACTCCGAGGCCGACTCCAAGCCCGACTCCAAGGCCGAGACCGAGGCCGACTCCAAGCCCGACTCCGAGGCCGGGTCCGAGGCCGCGCCCAAGCTCGCGACTGAGCCCGGGTCCGAGTCCGAGGCCGACTCCACGTCCGAGCCCGAGCCCGAGCCCGAGCCCGAGGCCGAGGCCGACTCCGAGGCCAGGTCCGAGGCCAGGTCCGAGGCCAGGGCCGGTGGAGGCGAGGGGCGGAGCGGGGGGCCCGGCGGAACCGTGAACCCCCGGGCCGCCGTCTCGTAGGACATGCATGACCGTGCCGTGCCGGACCGTCCGGCACGGCACGGCACGTTCTGCGGAGGACACCGAGCATGAAGATCGACTGGGACCGTCGTACCTGCGCGCGCAAGGGGCACGTCACCTACGCGCCGGACGACCCGCGCCTGCGGGTGCGGCTGCACGCCCAGACCGCGCTCGGCGAGGTCTGGCGCTGCCTGCGCTGCGGCGACTTCGCGCTCGGTGCCCCGCACGGCTCCGGACCGGCCGCCGAGGCGCCCCTGGTCCCGCGCGGCAAGGTGCTCCGCGACCTGTTCGTCCTGCGCTTCCTGGCGATCGAGCGGGCCCTGCGCGGGGTGTTCATCGTGCTGGTCGCGGCCGCCGTGTGGAAGTTCAGCAACAGCCAGGACGCGGTGCGCCGGCTCTTCGACGAGTACCTCGACGTGCTCAGACCGGTCTTCCGGCACTTCCACTACGACCTCGACCACTCGCCCGTGGTCGGCACCATCCAGAAGACCTTCGGCTACAAGCACTCCACCCTGCTGCTGGTCGCGGGCCTGCTGCTGGCGTACGCGGTGATCGAGATCGTCGAGGCGGTCGGGCTCTGGTACGCCAAGCGCTGGGCGGAGTACCTCACGGTCGTCGCCACCGCCGCGTTCCTCCCGCTGGAGATCTACGAACTCACCGAGCACATCAGCTGGCTGAAGATCGCGACGCTGGTCCTGAACATCCTCGCCGTCCTCTACATCGCCCTCACCAAACGGCTGTTCGGCCTGCGCGGCGGGCACCGGGCGTTCGAGGCGGAGCGGCGGAGCGCCTCGTTCCTGGAGGTGGAGGAGTCCGCCGGGGTCCTGGTCTGACCCCGGCCCCGGGGCGCGTGCCCGGTCCGGCTCAGGGGCCGAGCCGGGCCAGGTCCTCCGTGCTCAGGACCAGGTCCGCGGCCCCCGCGGAGTCCCGGGCGGTCTCCGGGCGGCTGGCGCCCGGGATCGGGATCACCGTGGGGGACCGCCGCGACAGCCAGGCGAGACAGACCCGCTGAGGGCTCACGCCGTGTTCCCGGGCCACCGTGCGGAAGGCCTCGAACCGTTCCCGTGGACCGTCGGGCGACCCGCCGGCGGACGGGCCGTCCAGGGAACTGCGGGAGATGCCGCCCAGCGGGCTCCAGGGCAGGAAGGCGAGCCCCAGCTCGGCGCAGAGGAGCAGTTCGGGGTCGCTGTCGCGCACCGCGGGGGAGTACCGGTTCTGGACGGAGACCAGCTTGTCGCCGAGGATCGCGTGGGCCCGGCGGATCTGGTCGGTGGTGGTGTTGGAGATGCCGGCCAGCCGGATCGTGCCCGCGTCGAGCAGGTCGCGCAGGGCGCCTACGGAGTCCTCGAACGGGACGGCGGGATCGGGCTTGTGCAGCTGGTAGAGGCCGATCGCCTCCAGGCCCAGCCGCTTCAGGGAGGCCTCGGCCGCCGCCTTGAGGTGGCGCGGGGAGCCGTTCACCGTCCAGGTGCCGTCCGCCGGTCTGCCCCGCCCGCCCTTCGTGGCCACCAGGACGTCCCCGGTGTCGCCGCCGTACGTCGCCAGGGCGCGGGCCACGAGCCGTTCGTTGTGGCCGGGTTCGTCGCCGGGCAGGTGGTAGGAGTCCGCCGTGTCGAGCAGGGTGACGCCCGCGTCGAGGGCCGCGTGCACCGTGGCCAGGGCCCGCGCCTCGTCGGGCCGTCCCTCGATGGACAGCGGCATCACGCCGAGCCCCACGGCGCTCACCCGGAGCCCGCCCAGGGTGCGGTGGCGCATGTCAGTGCTCCTTTCCGAGCGTCTCGGCCACGGCGCGCGGCAGCCAGGACCGCGCGTCGCCGAAGGGGAAACCGAGCCGCGCGGCCCGGGAGTTGTCCATGCCGTAGGAACGGCGGAAGGAGAAGGGGGAGACCTCGCCCACCTCGACGGTCTCCAGGACCGTCCGGCCGTCCGGGAGGTGCGCGCCGATCTCCGCGCACAACTCCCGCGTGGTCAGCGTCCCGTGGGAGGCCGCGTTGACCGGGCCGGTGAAGTCCTCGCCCGCCGTCCAGAACAGGAAGTCGGCGATCTCCTCGACGTGGATGTAGGTCGCCGGACGGTTCACGGCGGGCACGGCGATCGCCTCGCCGGTACGGATCCGGTCGGCGTAGTGCTCCAGCCGGCCGGTGAAGTCGTCGTCCCCGCCCAGCACATGGGCGACGCGCACGGCCACGTGGGGGAATCCCGGATCGGCCGCGAACACCGCCTCGGCCTGCCGCTTGCCCTCGCCGTAGTGCGACGCGAGGAACTCCGGGTCGTCCCAGGGGAGCGCGGTGTCCACGGCGACCGTGCGCGGATCCACGGCGTCCTCGCCGACCGGGTCCGCCGAGTCCTCGTACTCGTACACCTCGACGGTGGACGTCATCACGTACCGGCGCGTACGCCCCGCGAAGACGCGGTGGGCGATCTCCGCCTGGCGCGGGGTGTAGCAGACCTGGTCGACGACGACGTCGAAGGTCCGCGAACCGAGCGCCGACTCCAGGGACTCCTCGTCGTCGCGGTCGGCGATCAGATGGACCGTCCCGGCCGGGGGCGCGGACGAGCCGCGGTTGACGACGGTGACCCGGTCCCCCGCCGCGACCAGCCGCTCGATGAGACGTTTTCCGAAATACCGGTTTCCGCCGATGACGCAGATCTCCCGCATGCCGCCCTCCCCATTTCCCCGCACCCGTGCCTCGCGCACCCGTACGTCCCGCTTCCCGCGCCGGGCACCGTTCTCCGGGCGTTCACGGTGCGTCGGCCTGTGGTCATAATTCTCCCGTCGCAAGGGGCGGTTCCGAAGGGGGAGACATGGGAGATCCGGCTGTCGCACCGAAGGAAACACGGCATCCGCGCGCCTTTCCCGGCGAAACACCGGTGGGCTTCGACGCGCTCGACCGGCAGATCCTGGAGCTGCTCCAGAGCGAGGGCCGCATCAAGCTCAGCGAGCTGGGCCGCCGCGTCCGGCTGAGTCCCGCCGCGGTCGCGGAGCGGGTGCGCCGGCTGGAGGCGACGGGCGCGATCACCGGGTACGGCGCCCAGGTGTCGGCGTCCCGGCTCGGCTACGGCATCCAGGCCTTCATCCGCGTCAACCCGCACGGCGGCTACACGCTGAAGCATCCCCGGACGCTGGAACTCCTCGCCCGCCCGGAGGTCACCGAGGTCCACCACGTCGTCGGGGAGGACTGCTGGATCCTCAAGGTCGCCGTCGAGGACACCATCCACCTGGAGGACGTCCTGGAGCAGACCTCCGCGCTGGGACGGACGACGACCTCGATCGTGCTGTCGTCCCCGGTGGACCGCAAGCCGCTGCTGCCGCGCGCCTCACGCTGACCCCTCCCGGGGCGGGCGCCCGCGCACGCTTGCCTTGACGTCGGCGTCAAGGACTACCGTCGGGGTCATGCGAATCGGCGAGCTGGCCGCACGGGCCGGGACGACCACGCGGACCCTGCGCTACTACGAGTCGCGGGGCCTGCTGCCCGCGCGGCGGGGCGAGAACGGGTACCGGACGTACGACGAGCACGATCTGCGGCTGCTGCGGCAGATCAGGACGCTGCAGGACTTCGGGTTCGACCTGGAGGAGACGCGGCCCTTCGTGGAGTGCCTGCGGGCCGGGCACCCCGAGGGCGACGCGTGCCCGGCGTCCCTGGACGTCTACCGGCGCAAGCTCGGCGAGCTCGACGCGCTGATCGGCGAGCTGCGGTCGGTGCGCGCGCAGGTCGGCGAGCAGCTGGCGCGGGCGGAGCGGGCGCGTGACGCGCTGGCGGCCGACGCGGAGGTTCCGGGGGGTCCGGAACCCGTGTGCGAACTGGGAGGGCGGACGCGATGATCAGGGCGGCAGGCGTGGCCGAGGTGACGGACGCGGACTTCGGGGCGGAGGTGATCGGCTCGGACCTGCCCGTGCTGGTGGAGTTCACGGCCGACTGGTGTCCGCCGTGCCGGCAGATGGGGCCGGTGCTCAGCGAGCTGGCCTTCGAGGAGGGCGACCGGTTCAAGGTGGTCCAGCTGGACGTCGACACCAATCCGGAGACGACGCTGGCCTACGGCGTGCTCTCGATGCCGACGTTCATGGTCTTCCGCGACGGCGAGCCCGTGAAGTCGATGGTGGGCGCCCGGGCCAAGCGGCGGCTGCTGCAGGAGCTGGCCGAGGTGATCTGACCCCACCCGGCACACAAAAAATCCCCTGGGCAATTGCGCCCGGGGGATTTCTCTGCGTATATTCGATGGTTCGCGACTTTAATAAATCGGGTCGCGAAGAAGTTCAGTAGACGCAGTATATCTGGGTGGGAGTGAAATTGTCAAACAAGGGATCGCACACAGAATTCCCCGACGATGAACTGAGAAGTGAGCAGGAATTCATCGACGGGCTGTACGCGCGTGTGGACGCACTGCGCGACGCCACCGAGGTCTCCGTCGGGGACGCGCTCGCCCAGAGCAACACACCCAGGCAGGCCCGGCTCGAACGGGACATCCTGGTCGCCGAACGCTCGGGACTGCTGGCCGCGCTGAACGCCGTGGACGGCTCGCTCTGCTTCGGCCGCATCGACCTGTCACCCGTGGAGGGCGGGCCCGCCGAGGGCGTCACCCACCACATCGGACGGATCGGCATCCGCGCCGACGACCTCGAACGCACCCCGGTCCTCATCGACTGGCGGGCCCCGGTCGCCCGCCCCTTCTACCTGGCCACCGGTCACACCCCGATGGGCCTGCGTCGGCGGCGGCACATCGCCACCGAGGGCCGGCGCGTCACCGGCCTGCACGACGAGATCCTCGACCTCGGCGACCGCGAGCGCACCGGCCACGAGGACCCGTCCGGGGACGCCGTGCTGCTCGCGGCGCTCAACTCGGCCCGCACCGGCCGGATGAGCGACATCGTGCAGACCATCCAGGCCGAGCAGGACCGGATCATCCGCGCCCCGCACCGGGGCGTCATGGTCGTCGAGGGCGGCCCCGGCACCGGCAAGACGGCCGTCGCCCTGCACCGCGCCGCGTACCTGCTCTACGAACACCGCGAACTGCTCGCCAAGCGGGCCGTCCTGATCGTCGGGCCCAACCCGGCCTTCCTCGGCTACATCGGCGAGGTGCTGCCCTCGCTCGGCGAGACCGGGGTGCTGCTCTCGACCGTCGGCGAGCTCTTCCCCGGCGTCCACGCGAGGGCCGTCGACACGCCGGAGGCGGCCGCCGTGAAGGGCCGCGCCGACATGGCCGAGGTGCTCGCCGGGGTCGTCCGGGAACGGCAGGCCCTGCCCGACCCGGTGATCGCCATCGAGCACGACCGGGACGTGCTCATGCTCGACGCGGGACTCGTCCGGGTCGCCCGGGAACGCACCCGCGCGGCCGGGCTGCCCCACAACGTGGCCCGCGAGCACTTCGAGGGCCACATCCTCAACACGCTCACCGACATGCTCGCCGAGCGCATCGGCACGGACCCCTTCGACGGCTCCAACCTCCTCGACGCGAGCGACATCACCCAGATCCGCGACGAACTCGCCGAGAACCCCGAGGTCTGGTCGGCGGTCGACCGGCTGTGGCCGAGACTGACCCCGCAGCGCCTGGTCGCCGACTTCCTGGCGGACCCCTACGGCCACGTCCCGGACGAGGACGCGGCGGCGATCCGCCGTCCGTCGACCGGCCCCGCGGACTGGACCCCCGCGGACGTCCCCCTCCTCGACGAGGCCGCCGAACTGCTCGGCGAGGACGACCGGGTCGCGCGGGCGCTGGCCGACCGGGAGCGCCGTACCCAGGTCGCCTACGCGCAGGGCGTGCTGGACGTCTCCTACGCCTCACGGACGTACGAGTTCGAGGACAAGGACGAGGAGGACGCGGAGGTCCTGTCCGCGCACGACATCATCGACGCCGAGCGGATGGCCGAGCGGCACGAGGAGGACGACCACCGCAGCGCGGCCGAGCGCGCCGCCGCCGACCGGACCTGGGCCTTCGGGCACATCATCGTCGACGAGGCGCAGGAGCTGTCGCCGATGGCGTGGCGGCTGCTGATGCGCCGCAGCCCCACGCGGTCGATGACGCTCGTCGGCGATCCCGCGCAGACCGCCGAGGCGGCGGGGGTCGGCTCGTGGGAGGAGATCCTCGCCCCCTACGTGCAGGACCGCTGGGAGCACACCCGGCTCGGCGTCAACTACCGCACCCCGGCCGAGATCATGGACGTCGCCGCCGGTGTGGTGCGGGCCGAGCGCCCCGGGTTCGAGCCGCCGCGCTCCGTCCGGTCCACCGGGGTACGGCCCTGGGCGCGGGAGGCCGGGGACGACCTTCCGGGCGCCGTCGCCGAGGCCGTCGCCGAACTGGCCCCGGCCGAGGGGCGGCTCGCGGTGATCGCGCCGAAGCCCCTGCACGCGGCGCTCGCCGCCCGGCTGGACGGGGTGACGGCGGGCCGGGAGCCCGACCTCACCCGGGCGGTGGTGCTCCTCGACCCCCGGCAGGCCAAGGGGCTGGAGTTCGACTCCGTCCTGGTGGTCGAGCCCGCGGCGTACGGGACGAGCGACCTGTACGTGGCCCTGACCCGGGCCACCCAGGCGCTGGGCGTCCTGTACACCGGTGAACCGCCCGCGTCGCTGAAGGGCGCCGGGCTGGAGTGACGGCCCGGCCCGCTAGGCGGGCCGCAGCCACACCGTCGCGAGGGGCGGCAGGGTCAGCTGGATGCTGGCCGGGCGGCCGTGCCGGCCGGTGGGTTCGGGTTTGACGGGGTCGGGGTTGGTGACGTCGCCGCCGCCGTAGCGGAGGGCGTCGGTGTTGAGGACCTCGTGCCAGGCGGGGACGTCCTCGGGGACGCCGAGGCGGTAGCCGTGGCGTACGGCGGGGGAGAAGTGGGAGACGGCGAGGAGCGGGGTGCCGTCGGCCGCGTGGCGCAGGAAGGCGAAGACGTTGTCGTCGGCGGCGTCGCCGACCACCCACGTGAACCCGGACGGGTCGGTGTCGCGTTCCCACAGCGCGGGCTCGCCGCGGTAGACGGTGTTGAGGTCGCGGACGAGGTCCCGGGCACCGCGGTGGTCGGCCTCGGCGCCGTAGGCGGGGTCGAGCAGCCACCAGTCGGGGCCGTGGGCCTCGGACCACTCGGCACCCTGGGCGAACTCCTGCCCCATGAAGAGGAGTTGCTTGCCCGGGTGGGCCCACATGAAGCCGAGGTAGGCGCGGAGGTTCGCGCGCTGCTGCCACCAGTCGCCGGGCATCTTGGAGACGAGTGAGCGTTTGCCGTGCACGACCTCGTCGTGGGAGATCGGCAGGACGTAGTTCTCGCTGTAGGCGTACACCATCGAGAAGGTCATCTCGTCGTGGTGGTACTTGCGGTGCACCGGCTCGTGGGACATGTAGTCCAGCGAGTCGTGCATCCACCCCATGTTCCACTTCAGCCCGAACCCCAGGCCGCCGAAGCCGCCGGGTCCGGTGTGGTGGGTGGCCCGGGTGACGCCGTCCCAGGCGGTGGACTCCTCGGCGATCGTGACGATCCCGGGGTTGCGGCGGTAGACGGTGGCGTTCATCTCCTGGAGGAAGGCGACCGCGTCCAGGTTCTCGCGGCCGCCGTGCTCGTTGGGGACCCACTGACCGGGTTCGCGGGAGTAGTCGAGGTAGAGCATGGAGGCGACGGCGTCGACGCGCAGGCCGTCGATGTGGAACTCCTCGCACCAGTAGGTGGCGTTGGCGACGAGGAAGTTGCGGACCTCGCGGCGGCCGTAGTCGAACTCCAGGGTGCCCCAGTCGGGATGGACGGCGCGGAGCGGGTCGGCGTGCTCGTACAGCGGGCGGCCGTCGAACTCGGCCAGGGCCCAGTCGTCGCGGGGGAAGTGGGCGGGGACCCAGTCCATGAGGACGCCGATCCCGGCGCGGTGGAGGGCGTCGACGAGGTGCCTGAAGTCGTCGGGGGTGCCGAGGCGCGCGGTCGGCGCGTAGAAGCCGGTGACCTGGTAGCCCCAGGAACCGCCGAAGGGGTGCTCGGCGACCGGCATCAGCTCGACGTGGGTGAAGCCGAGGTCCCGCACGTACGCAGGCAACTGCTCGGCCAGCTGGCGGTACGTCAGACCCGGTCGCCAGGACGGCAGATGTATCTCGTACACCGAGAACGGCGCCTCGTGGACCGGCCGTTCGGCCCTCTTGGCCATCCACTCCGCGTCCCGCCACTCGTGGTGGGACGCGTGGACGATCGAGGAGGTCGCCGGGGGCGCCTCGGTGCGGCGGGCCATCGGGTCGGCGCGCAGCGTGCGGGAGCCGTCGGGCCGCGTGATGTCGAACTTGTACAGCTCGCCCTCGCCGACCGCCGGGACGAACAGCTCCCACACCCCGGAGGAACCCAGCGACCGCATCGGATGTCCCGTGCCGTCCCAGAAGTTGAAGCCGCCGGCCACCCGGACCCCGCGGGCGTTCGGGGCCCACACGGTGAAGCGCGTGCCGGTGACGCCCTGGTGCTCCATCGGTTCGGCGCCGAGCGCCCGCCACAGCTCCTCGTGCCGGCCCTCGCCGATCAGGTGCAGGTCCAGCTCGCCGAGCGCGGGCAGGAACCGGTACGCGTCCTCGGTCTCCAGCACCGCTTCCTCGTAGGTCACGAGCAGCCGGTACGCGTCCGGGACCGCGCGCAGCGGCAGCAGGCCCGAGAAGAAGCCGTCCCCGTCGTCGCGCAGTTCCGCGCGCAGGTCCTCCGTGACGACGGTGACCCCGAGCGCGTACGGCCTGAAGGCCCGGAAGACGACGCCGCCCGTCACCGGATGGGCCCCCAGCACTCCGTGCGGATCGTGATGCGTGCCGTCGAGCAGCCGCCGCCGGTCCGCCGGACCGACACCGGCGGGGACGGGTCCGCCCCCGGCCGCCGGCCGCTCGGCGGGCGTCCTCTCCTCGGCGGCCGGTTTCCTCGCGCTGTTCTTCTTCGGTGTGTCCTCGGACCGGGGGCGGGACGTCACGGGCGGGGCCTCCTCGGGCGGGTGGGCTGGGCAGGTCACAAGGGGGATCAGGACGACGCGGCCAGCCGCCGTACCGCCGCCAGCGGAACCGGCAGCCAGTCCGGGCGGTGCCGGGCCTCGTACACGACCTCGTACACCGCCTTGTCCGTCTCGAAGGCACGCAGCAGTACGGGGTCCGTGCGCGGGTCGAGGCCGCTGACCTCGGCGTATCCGGTGCAGTAGGCGGCCCGGCAGGCGTCGGCCCAGCCGGACGCCGGGGGCGTCCCCGGGGTGCCGGGCACAGGGGGGACGGAGTGGGCCGCGTAGTCGAAGGAGCGGAGCATGCCCGCGATGTCGCGGGCCGGGGGCTGGGGCATGCGGCGCTCGGCGAGCGGTTTCGACGGTTCGCCCTCGAAGTCGATGAGCGACCACCGTCCGTCCGGGGAGCGCAGGCACTGGCCGAGATGCAGATCGCCGTGGACGCGCTGGGCCGTCCACGTGTGCCCCTCGGCGGACAGGTCGGCCAGCGCCTCGAACGCGGTGCGCAGACCGGGTGCGTGGGGCCGGAGCACGGGCACCGCCCGCGCGGCGGCCTCCAGCCGCTCGGTCATGGCGTCGACCAGCGGCCGCAACTGGGCCTGGCCCAGGGATACCACGGGCAGCGCGCGGGCGAGAGCGGTGTGCACCTCGGCGGTGGCGCGCCCCAGCGCCCGTGCCTCGGCGGTGAAGTCCTCGCCCTTGGCCAGCTCGCGCAGCGCCAGCTCCCAGCCGTCCGAAGCACCCTGCACGAACGGCTGGAGCACGCCCAGGACGTACGGCCGCCCGGACAGCTCGGTGCGCATCCAGGCGGTAGGCGCCGGGACCCGGGAGCAGCCCTCGCGGGCCAGGGCCAGCGGCAGTTCGAGATCGGGGTTGACCCCGGGCACGATCCGGCGCAGCACCTTCAGGATGTACGTGTCCCCGTAGACCACCGAGGAGTTGGACTGCTCGGCGGTCATCATCCGCGGCACCAGACCGGGCCGTATCTCCTGCCCGGCGTCCCGCTCGAAGCACAGCCCGCCGATGCGGGCCCGGGAGCGCAGGGCCTCCAGGAGCACATCGGCGGGCTGGGGGTCGTACAGGGCCTCGTACACCGTGCGTCCGGCGAGCGGTCCCTCGGTCAGATGTCCGATCAGCGCCGGCGCCAGCCGGGGCGGCAGCGCCTCGCGGACGCCGATCAGTAACTGGTAGCAGTCGCCGGGGACGGCCGGGGCGCCCGGCACGGGTGGCTGGTGGGTCCGCGTCAGCAGATGGTAGAGGCCCAGCGGGCCGTTCGCCGGCAGCAGCTCGGTGGCGGTGACCGGTGAGAGCCCGGTGACGGGTCGTCCCTTGCCGGCGAACCAGCGCTGCCGCGGCAGCCAGTCGCGCAGCAGTGGATCCAGGGACGCCAGAAGGCCGGGACCAGGGGGTGCGGTGCGTGTGACGGCTTCCGACATGGGTCGCGTCCTTTCCCCGGGGGTCGGGGGATTACTGATGCGTGCCCCGGACACAGCCGTGGAAACCGCCCGGCCCGGGGGCCTTTTCGGTCGAGTGCGTCCGGGAGATTTCCTGCGGACACGGAACAAGGGTGCCCAATACCGGTGTGTGGTAACAGACCTGGACACCCTCGTGCCGTTCACTCCCGCCAGGGCCGCGGGGCCCGGTCGGACGGCTCGCTAGACGGCTTCCTTCCGGAGCCGGAACCAGTAGAAGCCGTGGCCGGCGAGGGTGAGGAGGTAGGGGAGTTCGCCGATGGCGGGGAAGCGGACGCCGCCGATGAGTTCGACGGGGTGCCGGCCGTTGAATTCGCGCAGGTCGAGTTCGGTGGGCTGGGCGAAGCGGGAGAAGTTGTGGACGCACAGGACGAGGTCGTCCTTGTATTCGCGCAGGAAGGCGAGGACGGCGGGGTTGGTGGAGGGCAGTTCGGTGTAGGAGCCGAGTCCGAAGGCGGTGTTCTGTTTGCGGATCTCGATCATGCGGCGGGTCCAGTGCAGGAGCGAGGAGGGTGAGGACATGGAGGCCTCGACGTTGGTGACCTGGTAGCCGTGGACGGGGTCCATGATCGTGGGGAGGAAGAGGCGGCCGGGGTCGCTGGAGGAGAAGCCGGCGTTGCGGTCGGGGGTCCATTGCATGGGGGTGCGGACGGCGTCGCGGTCGCCGAGCCAGATGTTGTCGCCCATGCCGATCTCGTCGCCGTAGTAGAGGATCGGGGATCCGGGCAGGGACAGGAGGAGGGCGGTGAAGAGTTCGATCTGGTTGCGGTCGTTGTCCAGGAGGGGGGCGAGGCGGCGGCGGATGCCGATGTTGGCGCGCATACGCGGGTCTTTGGCGTATTCGGCGTACATGTAGTCGCGTTCTTCGTCGGTGACCATTTCGAGGGTGAGCTCGTCGTGGTTGCGCAGGAAGATGCCCCATTGGCAGGAGGCGGGGATGGTGGGGGTCTTGGCGAGGATCTCGGAGACGGGGTAGCGGGACTCGCGGCGCACGGCCATGAAGATGCGGGGCATGACGGGGAAGTGGAAGGCCATGTGGCATTCGTCGCCGCCGGAGGGGAAGTCGCCGAAGTAGTCGACGACGTCCTCGGGCCACTGGTTCGCCTCGGCCAGCAGCACCGTGTCCGGATAGTGCGTGTCGATCTCCTTGCGCACCCGCTTGAGGAACTCGTGGGTCGCAGGAAGGTTTTCGCAGTTCGTCCCCTCCACCTGGTACAGATACGGCACCGCGTCGAGGCGGAAGCCGTCGATGCCCAGGTCCAGCCAGAACCGCAGCGCGGAGATGATCTCCTCCTGGACGGCGGAGTTCTCGTAGTTGAGGTCGGGCTGGTGGGAGAAGAAGCGGTGCCAGTAGTACTGCTTGCGGACGGGATCGAAGGTCCAGTTGGAGGCTTCGGTGTCGACGAAGATGATGCGGGCGTCCTGGTACTGCTTGTCGTCGTCGGCCCAGACGTAGTAGTCGCCGTAGGGTCCGTCCGGGTCGGAGCGGGATTCCTGGAACCACGGGTGCTGGTCGCTGGTGTGGTTCATGACGAAGTCGATGATGACGCGCATGCCGCGTTGGTGGGCGGCGTCGACGAACTCGACGAAGTCGGCGAGGTCGCCGAACTCGGGGAGGACGGCGGTGTAGTCGGAGACGTCGTAGCCGCCGTCGCGCAGGGGGGATTTGAAGAAGGGGGGCAGCCACAGGCAGTCGACGCCCAGCCATTGGAGGTAGTCGAGTCGGGCGGTCAGGCCCTTGAGGTCGCCGATGCCGTCGCCGTTGCTGTCCTGGAAGGAGCGGACCAGGACCTCGTAGAAGACGGCGCGTTTGAACCACTCGGGATCGCGGTCCTTGACCGGGGTGTCCTCGAACGTGTCCGGGACGGGCTCATTGACGATCATGTGGTGGGTGACCCTCCGATCAGCGGTGAGGACGGTCGCAGGACGGTGAGGATGTGCGCGGGCCGGTCGCCCGGCTCCAGACGCACATAGTTGGTCCTGCCCCAGTGGTAGGTCTCGCCGGTGAGCTCGTCGCGCACCGGCACCGACTCGTGCCATTCCAGGCCGAGTTGCGGCATGTCCAACGAGACGGTGGCCTCCTGGGTGTGGTGGGGGTCGAGGTTGACCACCACCACAACCGTGTTCGAACCCTCGGCGTCCGTGGCGGACTTGGAGTAGACGATCACCGCCTCCTGGTCGGCGTGGTGGAAGTGCAGGTCACGCAGCTGGCGCAGCGCGGGACTGTTCCGCCTGATCGCGTTGAGCCGGGTGATCAGGGGGGCGATGGTGCGGCCCTCGCGTTCGGCGGCGGCCCAGTCGCGGGGGCGGAGCTGGTACTTCTCGGAGTGGAGGTATTCCTCGCTGCCGGGGCGCTGGGGGGTGTTCTCGCACAGTTCGTAGCCGCTGTACATGCCCCAGGCGGGGGAGAGGGTGGCGGCCAGGACGGCGCGCAGTTCGAAGGCGGGGCGGCCGCCGTGCTGGAGGAACTCGTGGAGGATGTCGGGGGTGTTGACGAACAGGTTGGGGCGCATCCGGGCGGCCGAGTCGCCGGCCAGTTCGGTGAGGTAGTCGGTGAGTTCCTCCTTGGTGTTGCGCCAGGTGAAGTAGGTGTAGGACTGCTGGAAGCCGATCTCGGCCAGGGTGCGCATCATGGCGGGGCGGGTGAAGGCCTCGGCCAGGAAGATGACGTCGGGGTCGGTGGCGTTGACGTCCGCGATCACCTGTTCCCAGAACATCACGGGTTTGGTGTGCGGGTTGTCGACGCGGAAGATCCGCACCCCGTGGTCCATCCAGAACCGCAGGATCCGTACCGTCTCGCGGACCAGGCCCGGCATGTCGCGGTCGAAGGCGATCGGGTAGATGTCCTGGTACTTCTTGGGCGGGTTCTCCGCGTGGGCGATGGTGCCGTCGGGCCGGTGGTGGAACCACTCCGGGTGCTTGTCCACCCACGGGTGGTCCGGGGAGCACTGCAGCGCGAAGTCCAGCGCGATCTCCAGCCCCAGCGCGGCGGCCCCGGCGACGAAGGCGTCGAAGTCCTCCATCGTGCCCAGGGCCGGGTGGAGCGCGTCGTGACCGCCCTCGGGCGAACCGATCGCCCACGGCACCCCCACGTCCTGGGGCCCCGCCGACAGCGTGTTGCCCGGACCCTTGCGCCAGGTGGTCCCGATCGGATGGACCGGCGGCAGATACACGACGTCGAAACCCATCCGCGCGATCGCCGGCAGCCGCCCGGCCGCACTGCGCAGCGTCCCGTGCACCGGCACATCCACCCGCCCGCTCTCCGAGCGCGGGAAGAACTCGTACCACGACCCGAACAACGCCCGCTCCCGCTCCACCAGCAACGGCAACGCCTCTGACGACGTCACCAGCTCACGCAACGGACACCCCGCCAGCACGGCGTCCACCTGCGGAGTCAGCGCGGCCGCGAGACGGGAGGACACGGGGCGGCCGGTGTCGCGCAGCGCGTCCACGGCCCCGAGGAGCGTGTCCCTGCCCTTCTTGCCCCTGGTTCCCTTCGGCAGGGCGGCGGCCGCCCGCTCGTACAGCAGGGCGCCCTCCTCCAGCACCAGTTCGGTGTCGATCCCGGCCGGGACCTTGATCCCCGCGTGGTGCCGCCAGGTGGTGACCGGGTCGCTCCAGGCCTCCACCGTGTACGTCCAGCGGCCCGTTCCCGACGGGGTGACGTGGGCGCCCCAGCGGTCGGTGCCGGGGGCCAGCTCCCGCATCGGCGTCCACGGGCCGGGGCGGCCGTCCGGACCGCGCAGGACGACGTTCGCGGCGACGGCGTCGTGACCCTCGCGGAAGACCGTGGCCGACACCTCGAACCGCTCGCCCACCACGGCCTTGGCGGGACGGCGTCCCTGCTGCACGACCGGGTGGACGTCGAGGACGGGGATGCGCCCGACGGCCGTCACCGGGGTGACGGCGGAGGCGAGGGGGCCGTCGGCCGCGTCGGGGGTGCGGGTGGCGGGGACGGCGGCCTTGCGTGCCTTCGGAGCGGCCTTGACCCCCTTCGACGCGGTCTTCTCCGTCTTCGGGACGGCCTTCCCCGTCTTCGGAGCGGACGCCTTTGCCGTCCTGGGGGCGGACTTGGCCGTCTTGGCCCTGGGGGCGGCGCTCCGTCGGGCGGACGTTCCCGCCGCGGACGTGTCGGCGGACGGTGTCTCCGGGGCGGCGGCGGACGGTGTCTCCGGGGTGGAGGCATCGGAGCGCGGGCCGGTGGAACCGGCGCTCGTCGGGCGCGCGCCAGGGGCGGACGCGCCGGTGGAAGATCGTTTCTCCGGTGTGGCGGGAGGGGTGGGCGCGGTGGGTGTGGCGGGTGTACGGGGCCCGGCCTCGGCCGTGCGCGTTCTGGACGTGTCGGGGGTGGTCGTCGGGGGTGGCGACGTGTGGTGCGTGGCGGGCATGACCGCTCCTGTCCGCGTCAACGTGGGTGGGCGGATGTGCGTGGGGAGGTGGGGCCTGCGGGGGTACCGGAGGAGCCTTCCCACGCTATGCGGGTGGGCATTCCGGCACTTTGTTAACTACTCACGCGTATGTCTACACACAAGACCGGCCTCGTCCCGGGCAGGCGAGGCCGGTGCGGTGTGGCCGAATCACCCTGGTTGTACCAGCGTCGCACCAGGGTCAGCCGACCTGCAGGAGTCTGTTCGGCGAACCCGGGCCCGCGTCCGACACCTTTCCCCGGGCCGCCCGTCTCACCAGCGCCTTCGCCACCTGGGCCGGTGCGGCCCCCGGATGGTCCGCCAGATACAGCGCGGCCGCGCCGGCGGCGTGGGGGCTCGCCATCGACGTGCCGGAGTGGGTGGCTTCCGCCGTGTCGCCGGTGTACGAAGTCGACGTGATGTCCACCCCCGGCGCGAAGAGGTCGAGCGAGGACCCGGTGTCGGAGAAGCCCGCCCGCGCGTCGGCGCGGTCGGTCGCGCCGACCGTGAGCGCCTGGGGGACCCGGGCCGGGGAGAAGAGCGAGGCCGGCAGCCCGGAGTTGCCCGCCGCGACGGTGTAGGTCACGCCGGAGGCGATGGAGTTGCGGACGGCCGCGTCCAGCTGGGCGTTGGCGTACCCGCCCAGGCTCAGATTCGCCACGGCGGGCTTCCTCGCGTGCCGGGTGACCCAGTCGATGCCGGCGATGACCTGGGCGGTGGAGCCGGCGCCCCTGTCGTCGAGGACGCGGACGGCGACGACCCTGGCCCTCTTGGCCACGCCGTACACGGTTCCGGCGACCGTCCCGGCGACATGGGTGCCGTGGCCGTTGCCGTCCTGGGCCGTCCTGTCGCCGTCCACGAAGTCCCAGCCGTAGCTCGCCCGGCCCCCGAAGTCCCGGTGCGTGATGCGGACGCCGGTGTCGATGACGTAGACGGTCACCCCGGAACCCGCCGGCGCGGGAGCCGCGTACCGGCCGTCGAGCGGCCGGCCCGGCCGGTCGATCCGGTCCAGGCCCCACGGAGGCGGGTTCCCCCGGACGCGGCCGGGTGCCACGACGGTGTCCTGGACCCCTCCCAACGCCACCCGGGTGTCCTGGGCGACGGAGGCCACCCGGGGATCCGCGGCGATCCGCCGGGCCTGTCCCGCGTCGGCCCGTACGGCGAAGCCGTTGAGGGCGGTGCCGTAGGCGTGGCTGATTCTCGCTCCGTACCGCCCGGCGATGCCCGCGCCGGCCGACGGCGGAACCCGCGTGCCTCCCTTGAGCGTCACGATGTAGCTGCCGCTGACGGAACCGGGCGCCCCCGCGCCGGATATCCGCCCCGCCACGGCCGCCTGCGCGGGCGGGGCGACGGCCGGGAGCACCGCGGCCGTCATGGCCGCGGTGACCCCCGCCGCCCAGCGCAGACGCCATTTCCTCGTCCGTGCCATGAGCTGAGTTCCCCTCATCGACTCGACGTACCGGGGCCGGAGCGGGCCGCCGGGGCGGGCTCCGGCCGTACGCCACCCGGTGAGCCTCTCGTGCGGTGCGAAGCACCACAAGACCGCCCATGCGGGCAGAACCGGCCATGGCGTCCGTGAGGCGTCCGGGAAGGTTGCGTCGATTTCCCGCCGATGTCACACGGTCGGCCCCGATCGGGGGCCGTGCCGCGATGCGCCGTGTCGCGAAGGCACCCTCGCCGCTAACGTCGTGGGTGACGAAGGGCGCACAACGCCGTGCGTCCCTCAGCCGCGTACGTCCTCCGTGAAGGTGGAATTCGTGAAGGCGATCCGCAGATTCACCGTCCGACCCGTTCTCCCCGAAGCCCTTCACCCGCTCAGCGACCTGGCCCGCAACCTCCGCTGGTCCTGGCACGCCGAGACCCGCGACCTCTTCCGGTCCGTCGACCCCGAGCGCTGGGCCGCCTGCGGCGGCGACCCCGTGAGACTGCTCGGCAGCGTGCCGGCCGGACGGCTCGTGGAACTCACTCAGGACAGCGGCTTCCTGAGCCGTCTCGCCGTGGTCCGTGACGACCTGCGCGAGTACGTGAGCGGCGACCGCTGGTACCAGGAGCAGACCTCCGACCTGCCCACCGCCATCGCCTACTTCTCGCCCGAGTTCGGCATCACCGCCGCGCTGCCGCAGTACTCGGGGGGCCTCGGCATCCTCGCGGGCGACCACCTCAAGGCCGCCAGCGACCTGGGCGCCCCGCTGATCGGCGTGGGCCTGCTCTACCGGCACGGCTACTTCCGCCAGTCCCTGTCCCGCGAGGGCTGGCAGCAGGAGCACTATCCGGTCCTCGACCCCAACGAACTGCCCGTGGTGCCCCTGAGCGAGGACGACGGTACGCCCGCCCAGGTGTCCCTCGCGCTGCCCGGCGGCCGCGCGCTGCGCGCCCGGATCTGGCTGGCCCAGGTGGGCCGCGTCCCGCTGCTCATGCTCGACTCCGACGTCGAGGAGAACGGCGCCGGCGAACGCGGGGTCACCGACCGGCTCTACGGCGGCGGCAGCGAACACCGGCTCCTCCAGGAGATGCTGCTCGGCATAGGAGGAGTGCGGGCGGTGCGGACGTACTGCCGGCTGACCGGGCACCCGGAGCCCGAGGTGTTCCACACCAACGAGGGGCACGCGGGGTTCCTCGGCCTGGAGCGGATCGCCGAACTCATCGACGAGGGGCTGGACTTCGAGGCGGCGCTGGAGGCGGTCAGGGCCGGCACGGTCTTCACCACCCACACCCCGGTGCCCGCCGGCATCGACCGCTTCGACCGGGAGGTGGTCGCCCGCCACTTCGGCGCCGACGCCGAACTCCCGCGCATCGACGTGCAGCGCGTCCTCGCCCTCGGCATGGAGACCTATCCCGGGGGCGAGCCGAACCTCTTCAACATGGCCGTGATGGGCCTGCGCCTGGGCCAGCGGGCGAACGGGGTTTCCCTGCTGCACGGCCAGGTCAGCCGGGAGATGTTCTCCGGGCTCTGGCCGGGCTTCGACCCCGAGGAGGTGCCGATCACCTCGGTCACCAACGGCGTCCACGCGCCGACCTGGGTGGCTCCCGAGGTCTTCCGTCTCGGCGCCCGGCAGGTCGGCGCGCAGCGCACCGAGGACGCGCTGACCGTCGGCGGATCGGACCGCTGGGACGCGGTGGCCGAGATCGCCGACCAGGAGATCTGGGACCTGCGCAGGGTGCTGCGGGAACAGCTGGTCCTCGAGGTGCGGGACCGGCTGCGGGCGTCCTGGCGCCAGCGCGGTGCCGGCACGGCCGAACTCGGCTGGATCGACGGGGTGCTCGACCCGGACGTCCTGACCATCGGCTTCGCGCGCCGGGTCCCCTCGTACAAACGCCTGACCCTCATGCTGCGCGACCGCGACCGGCTCATGGACCTGATGCTGCACCCCGAGCGGCCGGTGCAGATCGTCGTCGCGGGCAAGGCGCACCCCGCGGACGACGGCGGGAAGCGGCTGATCCAGGAGCTGGTCCGGTTCGCGGACGACCCCCGGGTGCGCCACCGGATCGTCTTCCTGCCCGACTACGGCATGGGGATGGCGCAGAAGCTCTACCCGGGCTGCGACATCTGGCTCAACAACCCGCTGCGCCCCCTGGAGGCGTGCGGGACGAGCGGGATGAAGGCCGCGCTCAACGGCTGTCTCAACCTCTCGGTCCTGGACGGCTGGTGGGACGAGTGGTTCCAGCCCGACTTCGGCTGGGCGATCCCGACCGCGGACGGCACCGCGACCGACGAGGACCGGCGGGACGAGCTGGAGGCCGGGGCCCTGTACGACCTCCTCGAACAGCGGGTGGCCCCCCGCTTCTACGAGCGCGGCCAGGAGGGCCTGCCCGACCGCTGGATCGAGATGGTCCGCCGGACGCTGACCCACCTCGGCCCGAAGGTCCTGGCGGGACGGATGGTGCGCGAGTACGTGGAGCGCCTGTACGCCCCGGCTGCCCAGGCCCACCGCGCTCTCACCGCCCGGGCGGCCCACGAGCTGGCCGCCTGGAAGTCACGGGTCCGTGCCGCCTGGCCGCGGATCACCGTCGATCATGTCGAGGCGTCCTCGGCCACCGCGACCGCCGAACTGGGCACCACGCTGTCGCTGCGCGTCCGCGTGGGCCTCGGCGACCTCGCCCCCGACGACGTGGAGGTGCAGGCGGTGGCGGGCCGGGTGGACGGGGACGACCGCATCGCGGACGCGGTCTGTGTCCCGCTGAAGCCGGTCAACGGGCCTGATCTGGAGGGACGTTGGTCGTACGAGGGCCCGCTGTCCCTCGACCGCACGGGCTCCTTCGGCTACACGGTCCGGATCCTGCCGTCGCACCGGCTGCTGGCCTCCGGTGCGGAAATGGGCCTGGTGGCCGTGCCGTTGGAGGAACTGGCCGAGGCGGCAGGGCTGTTGATGCGGTAGGTCCGTGCGGGCACCGGGGAGACCGGGGTCACCGCTTCGCCGCGGCGGCCTCGATCTCCTTGGTGAACTGCCGGGCGTCGACGGGCTTTCCGTCGTCGTCGAGCACCGTGATGTCCCGGCCGCCGGCCTTCACCGCCGGGGTGCCGGTGACGTCGCTGTCGTAGAAGGCCTCGCCGACCTTGTCGGCCCAGGCGAGGTAAGTGCCTTCCTTGACGGCCTTGTTGAAGGCGTGCGTGCGCAGACCGGGTACCTTCCCGGCGATCTCCAGCAGTTCGGAGGTGCTGCCGAAGGTGTCCGTGGTCTCCTCCTTCGGCTGGGCGGCGTACAGGGCGGTGTGGAACTGCTTGAACAGGGCCGGGCTCTCGTTCAGGGCCGCTCCGAGCGCGGCGAGCGCGGTCCGGGAGCCCTTCCCGTCGAGGCGCTTGTCCAGGAAGGTGGCCATGTGGAACTCGACCTTCACCTTCCCGGAGTCGGCGAGGGAGGTGAGGGTCGCGCCCAGCTCGCGCTCGAAGCTCGCGCAGTAGGGGCAGCGCATGTCCTCGTAGACGCTCACGGTGACGGGGGCGTCCGCCTTCCCGTACGTGATCAGCGTGCCGTCTTCCCCGGTGGTGTGCGCCGGGGCGACGAGTGGTGCCGCCTTCGAAGCCGCCGCGGCCGGAGCACCCGGCGCGGAGCCGTCGTCGGCGGCGAGCCCGATGCCGACACCGGCGGTGAGCGCGAGCACGGTAACCGCGGCGCCGATCACCAGGGCACGGCGTGAGGACTTGTCGGAGGGCATAGGCGTCCCTTGTCACGAGGGGGAGGGCGGCCGGTGGGGCCGATCCCGACGCTACGGCGGCGCACCGCCTCCCCGGAACGGCCCTCCGGCCGTGACCGGCGGGACCCTCGGACCCGTTCACGCGGCCCGTACGTCCCGCCCGTGAGGGGACCTCTTTCCCTCGTCCGCCCGGCCGCCGGGGGCGCCGGTGGCGGGGGGCGGCCGGATGGGAGGTCGTTCAGGCCTCGTCGTGCGGTGCGCACAGGCGGCGCAGCACCTTGCCGCAGCGCAGGGCGTAGGCGCGCTGGAAGCTGCGCGTCACGGCGCCGCCCGCGCGGGCGTACCACTTGGCCGCCCGGCTGAAGGCCGTGACCGTCAGCCAGACGGTGCCGTCCCCCGTGCGGTTGACGACGAAGGCTTCCTCACCGCACTCGGGGTGGCCGGAAAGGGTTCCGTAGGCCCACGCGGTGCGCCGGGGTTCCTCGGCGGTCCAGACCACGCGGCAGGGGGCCTTGATCAGGCCGAGGCCGACCGTGACGTCGACGCCCGGCGCCGCCTTGTCGGCGTCGGAGACCATGCGGATCCCCATGGCCCGGTGCAGCTCCCAGGTCATCAGGGCCTCGGACGCGCGCCGGAAGACGGCCTCGCCCTCGCCGATGCGGGAGCGCACGTGCAGTCGGTGGAAGCCCGGGGGGCAGCGGTCCTCGCGGGTCGCGCCCACGTCCTCGTACGTGTAGGGCATGGGGGCAAGAGTAAGGCGGCACCCGGCACGATTCCGTGCCGGGTGCCGCCTCGGTTCGGTCACGTTCCCGCTAGCTGACGTTGACCGCGGTCCAGGCCGCCGCCACCGTCGCGTACTCGGTGCTGCTGGAGCCGTACAGCGCGGACGCCGCCGACAGGGTGGCCGTACGGGCGCCCTTGTAGTTCGTCGACGAGGTCATGTAGGTCGTCAGCGCCTTGTACCAGATCTGCAGGGCCTTGGCCCGGCCGATGCCGGTGACCGTCGAGCCGTTGTAGGTCGGAGAGCTGTAGCTGACGCCGTTGATCGTCTTCGAACCGCTGCCCTCCGAGAGGAGGTAGAAGAAGTGGTTCGCGACGCCGGACGAGTAGTGCACGTCCTTGCTGCCGACGGAGGAGGACCAGTAGTCCGCGGAGCCGCCGTCCTTGCTGGGCTTGTCCATGTAGCGCAGCGGGGTGCCGTCGCCGTTGATGTTGATCTTCTCGCCGATGAGGTAGTCGCCCACGTCGGAGGAGTTCGCCGCGTAGAACTCGACACCGGTGCCGAAGATGTCCGAGGTGGCCTCGTTGAGGCCGCCGGACTCGCCCGAGTAGTTCAGGCCGGCGGTGTTGGCGGTGACGCCGTGGCTCATCTCGTGGCCGGCCACGTCCAGCGAGGTCAGCGGGTGCGTGTTGCCCGAGCCGTCGCCGTACGTCATGCAGAAGCAGCTGTCGTCCCAGAACGCGTTGACGTACGCGTTGCCGTAGTGGACGCGGCTGTACGCTCCGACGCCGTTGTTCTTGATGCCGCTGCGGCCGAAGGTGTTCTTGTAGAAGTCCCAGGTCACCTGGGCGCCGTAGGCGGCGTCGGCGGCCGCGGTCTGGTCCGTGGTGGAGCTGGAGGCCGCGCCGGTGCCCCAGACGTCGTCCGCGTCGGTGAACAGCGTGCCCGCGGAGGAGCTCGTGCTGTGCGACTTGTTGTACGTCTTGTGGCTGCCGCGGGTGCCGTCCGTCAGGCTGTACGTCGAGCCCGACAGGGTCGTGTTGAGCGTGACCGTGCCCGAGTAGAGCGTCTTGCCGGTGCCGGTCTCGATGCCCTGGTACTCGTAGAGCTTCTTGCCGGTGGCCGCGTCGGTGATGACGTGCAGCTCGTTGGGGGTGCCGTCGTCCTGGAGGCCGCCGACGACGGTCTCGTAGGCGAGGGTCGGCCTGCCGGTGGCGGCCCAGATCACCTTGCGGGGGGCCTGGTCGGCGGCGGTCTTGGCCGAGCCGGCGTCCTTGGCGGCGGTGAGCGCCTGCTTCTCGGCCTTGGCGGTGGTGACCAGCGGCTTGAGCGAGGCGACCTTGATGGACGCCTTGGTCGCCTTGGTCACGGTCTCGGCCTTGCCGGCCTTCTCGTGCACGACGAGGTCGCCGCCGAGGACCGGAAGTCCGTTGTACGTGCGCTCGTAACGCGTGTGGACCGTGCCGTCGGCGTCCTTGACGACGTCTCTGACGACGAGCTTCTCCTTGGCGCCGAGCCCTATGCGCTGGGCCGTCTCCGTCTTCGCGGCGTCGGCCTTCTGGATGAGCGCGGTGCGGGCGGAGGCGGAGAGCTGGACCGGCGACGCGGCGAGGGGGGTGACCCGGCCGATGGGGGACGCCTCGGTCTGGGCGGAGGCACCGGTGGTCAGACCGGTGGTGAGCAGGGCTCCGGCGGCGACAGCGGTGGCGATGGCCAGAGTGGTGCGCTTGTGACGCGCGTAGAGGGGAGTCACGCAAGCTCCTTCTTGTGGGGACGTCCGAACGGCGTGGGGGCCGGAAGGACGGTTGTGAAGTTGCGGTGCGGGTGAGCCGTGCGGGTGAAGCGTGCCATCCCAGCCGCGTACATGTCAGGAGGTCATAAAGACCTTGGCCGAAAATCGTCGATCAGGTGAACAGTTGGATCACCCGGGCGTGAACCGGCCCCGGTCAAGCGTGTGTTGGCGCAAACTCCTGTTCCGGCAAAGAAGGGCGCCGCCCCGGGGAGTCGAACCCCCGGGGCGGCGCCCTGGCGCACCGCTCGCGTGCGGACTTCCGCCGCGGCCTACGGGAAGGTGAGCTTCCAGCTGTTGATGTAGCCGGTGTCCTGTGCCGCCTTGTCCTGGACCTTCAGTTTCCAGGTGCCGTTGGCGACTTCGGAGGACGCGTTGACCGTGTAGGTCGTGTTCACGTTGTCCGCCGAGTCGGACGAGCTGGTGTTCTTCAGGCGGTAGGTCGAGCCGTCGGGGGCGACCAGATCGATCTGCAGGTCACCGCGCCAGGTGTGCACGATGTCGACCGCGACCGCGAGGTTCGACGGGGCGTTGCCGGTACGGCCGCTGACCGTGATCGACGAGGTGACCGCCGCGCCGTTGTCCGGAATCGACACGTCGGCCGTGTTCTCGAACGACGTGCCGCCACCGCCACCGCCGCCCGGCCGTGAACCGACGTTCACCGCCGCCCAGGCGTTCTGCACCGCCGTGTACTCGGCGCTCGTCGTGCCGTACAGCTCGCCCGCCGCCGCGAGCGTGCCGGTGCGGGCCGACGCGTAGTTGGTGGTCGAGGTGAACTTGGTGGTGAGGGCGCGGTACCAGATCTGCAGCGCCTTGTCGCGGCCGATGCCGGTGACCGGAAGCCCGTCGGAGGTGGGCGAGTTGTAGCTGACGCCGTTGATGACCTTGGCGCCGCTGCCCTCGCTCAGCAGGTAGAAGAAGTGGTTGGCGACACCCGACGAGTAGTGCACGTCGACGTTGCCCACTCCGGAGTACCAGGAGTCCTTGGAGGCGCCGTCCTTGCTGGGCTTGTCCATGTAGCGCAGCGGGGTGCCGTCGCCGTTGATGTCGATCTTCTCGCCGATGAGGTAGTCGCCCACGTCGGTCGAGTTGTTGGCGTAGAACTCCACGCCGGTGCCGAAGATGTCGGAGGTCGCCTCGTTCAGACCGCCGGACTCGCCCGAGTAGTTGAGGCCCGCGGTGTTGGAGGTGACGCCGTGGCTCATCTCGTGGCCGGCCACGTCGAGCGCGGTCAGCGGGTCGTTGTTCCCGGACCCGTCGCCGTAGGTCATGCAGAAGCAGCCGTCGTCCCAGAACGCGTTGACGTACGCGTTGCCGTAGTGCACGCGGGAGTAGGCTCCGACGCCGTTGTTCTTGATGCCGCTGCGACCGAAGGTGTTCTTGTAGAAGTCCCAGGTCTCCGCGGCGCCGTAGTGGGCGTCCGCGCCGGCCGTGGCGGCGTTCGACGTGGTGCCGTTGCCCCAGGTGTCGCTCGTCTGCGAGAACAGCGTGCCGGTGCCCGACGAGCCGTGGTTCAGGTTGTACGTCTTGTGGTTGCCGCGCGCGCCGTCGTTCAGCGTGTAGGTGGAGCCCGACTGCGTGGTCGTCAGGGTCACCTGGCCGCTGTACTGGGTGTTGCCGATGCCGGTCTCGATGCCCTGGTACTCGTAGAGCTTCTTGCCGGTGGCCGCGTCGGTGATGACGTGCAGCTCGTTGGGGGTGCCGTCGTCCTGGAGGCCGCCGACGACGGTCTCGTAGGCGAGGGTCGGCCTGCCGGTGGCGGCCCAGATCACCTTGCGGGGCGCGCGGTCGGCGGCGGTGTTCTTCGAACCGGCGGCCTTCGCGGCGGACAGCGCCTGCTTCTCCGCCGTGCCGGCGGCGACCGCGGGCGTGAGCTCGGCGACCTTCAGGGAGGCGTTCGTCGCCTTGTAGACGTGCCCGGTCCGGCCGGACCTGGAGGTGTCGACGACCATGTCGCCGCCGAGGACCGGCAGTCCTTCGTACGTCCGCTCGTAGCGGGTGTGGACGGTGCCGTCGGCGTCCTTCATGACGTCGCGGGCGACGAGGCTCTCGCCGGCGCCGAGACCCAGGTCCCGGGCGGTCGTGGCCTTGGCCGCGTCGGCGTCGCGTATCAGCTCGGCGCGCTGCGAGGCGGTGAGCTTCATGGCGACGGCGCCCGGGTTGACCCCGCCCGCCCGGGGGGTCTGTTCGGGGGCGGCGCTCGCGGCGCCCGACTGGACGGCCGCTGCCAGCAGGGCGGTGACGCCGACGAGGGCGACACCGGCGACGCGACGCTTGGTGGTGTGGGAGGTGCGTCTGTGGGGAGAACTGCTGCTCAACACTGACTCCTTCTGCATGGCCGCGGATCGCGCGGCCAGGGGAGACCGGACGATGGAGTGAGCCGTCCGGGCAGAACTGGGCGTTGCGCGGAACCAGGTGCATGGGGTCGTACGGCACGACACAGCCGGATTTGCTGTGAGGTTGCTGTGAAGTTGCCGAGGGAAGAGTGGCAGGAGATAACCCTTTCTGTCAGGACCGCGTCACAAAAATGGCCGGAAACGGTTCGTTGTCCGGTTGGTCGTGTTCGGTATACGGACTGTCCTTCGGATGTTCGCCCCGGTGTGACGGCGCGCCCGCGCGTCCCGCCGTGCGGCGGGACGGCGACGGCCTCCGCTTCGGGACGCGTCCGGCGCGCGGCTCCGACGGAGGGGCGCATACCGCCAGATGACCGGCCCGCCGTCAGCAACGGAATGAAGCCCGGACCCTTTCGGGCGCCTTCCGGCACGTCCGCTCGTCCGCCTCCGGCCCCTGCGGTTTGAGTGATCCCCGGCATTCCGGTCCGTACCGGGCGCCCTGGACCGGGCGAGTCGGTGCGATCCGGACACATATGACCGCAGGAGGTTTGGTGAGAAGGTCACATTGGTGTACGAGCCTGGCGGCGCTGGGAGGCCTGACCGGCTCCCTGATGCTCGGCGCCTCCGTCTCGTCCGCGGTGCCCGACCGTCCGGGCGACAGCGGCACGGCCGGCGTCCACGCCCTGTCCGCCACCCCGGAGCCGAAGCCGGTGCCCGGGCATGTGAAGCCGTCGGACGAGCACACCGGGACCGACCCGTCGCGCGTGTGCAGGGGGCTCGTACCGGATCCCATCCCGCCGCAGCTGCGCCGCTTCTACTTCTGCGGCGACTGGCGGCTCGGCCCCAGGCGGCTGCCGACCAGGGGCGTGCTGGGGAACATCCTCGAACGCTACGACCGGCTCGGCGGCCTCACCGCCGTGAAGTTCCTCGACAAGTGGTGGGACCCCGCCGCCGACTCGGGCCAGGGCGACTGGCGCTACCCGCCGGACGACGGCTTCACCCACCTGAACGGGACGGTGGCCGCCACCCCCCTCGTGCTCCACGCGGGCCTGCGGCTCGACCGCTTCGGCAGTGAGGCGGGCCGCTTCCTGGCCCCGGAGGGCACCAAGTACGGCAAGCGCGTCATCCCGCCGTCGAGCCTGGACACCAGCGACCCGCGCTACCCGTACAACTACCACTCCTACCGGCTGGCCAAGGACGTCACGGTCTGCGCGGGCAGGACCGCCCCCGGGTTCGAGCAGCCCGGCCTCGGCACCCAGTACGTGACGTCGAGCAGGTTCTGTCCCGACATCCCCCGCACCACGGTGGCGGACCTCGTGAGCAACGGAACGCTGGTGCGGACCAACGGCTGACCACGCCCCTTCCACGAAGGCGCACGACCGCGCGGAAGCCGGACCCGGTGACGGCCGGGCCGGCTCCGCCCCGGCGGAAGGCGGAACGCATGGACCGGTTCGCGTTGTACCGGGCTCTGGGGGCGGCCCGGGTTCCCGCCGCGTCCTACGAGATCGTGGACTGCCCGGCCTCCCCCCTCGTGGCCGACCGCTACTTCCTCGACGGCCGCGCCGGGGACTGGGTCGTGGGCGTCCACGAGCGGGGGACCCGCGAGGTCTTCGAGCGGTTCGCCGACGAGGACGCGGCCTGCCGGTGGATGTACGACCGGCTCGTCGCCACGGAGCCCGCCTCCGTGCCCGAGGAGCCCGCCGGCCGGGCGCCCGACCCCGAGGCCCTGCAGCGGCAGGCCGACGACGACCTCGAAGCGGCTCTCGCCGCGATGCGCCGCCGGACGGAGGAGCGGTCCGGCGACGAGCGCCCCGGCGGGTCCGCGGAAGGGGCCGGTCCCGCGTAGCCCGGCACGGCCCCGCCTCCCGGTACGGTCCCGCACGGTCCGGGCCGGGCTCAGCCGGCCGAGGGGCCCCGGTCCCCGTGCCAGGAGTGCCACAGCGCCGCGTACGGCCCCTCGGCCGCCACCAGCTCGTCGTGCGTGCCCAGTTCGGTCACCCGGCCGTCCTCCATCACCGCCACCCGGTCGGCGTCGTGGGCGGTGTGCAGCCGGTGGGCGATGGCGATGACGGTCCGGCCCTCCAGCACGGTGGCCAGCGCACGCTCCGTGTGCCGGGCCGTCGTCGGGTCGAGGAGCGCCGTCGCCTCGTCGAGGATCACGGTGTGCGGGTCGGCGAGCACCACCCGGGCCAGCGCCAGTTGCTGGGCCCGCGAGCCGTCGACGGGCAGGGCCCCGGGGCCCAGTTCGGTGTCCAGCCCGTCCGGGAGGTCCCGGGCCCAGTCGTCGGCGCCGACCGCCGCGAGAGCCGCCCACACCTCGGCGTCCTCGGCGCCCGGTCCGGCGATGAGCAGGTTGTCGCGGACCGTGCCGAGGAACACGTGGTGCTCCTGGGTGACGAGGACGACGTGCCGGCGCAGCTGCTCCGGGTCGAGGTCGACGACCGGCACCCGTCCGACCGTCACCGTCCCGCCGCCCGGCGCGTCGACGCCCGCCAGCAGTCTGCTCAGCGTGGTCTTCCCGGCGCCGGAGGGGCCCACGACGGCCAGCCGTTCCCCGGGCCGCACCGTCAGGTCCACCCCGCGCAGCACCTCGCCGCCGCGGTCGTACGCGTACCGCACGCCGGTGACGTCGATCCGGTCGTCCTCCGGTACGGGGGAGCCGGCCGGGACGGCGCGCGGCGCGTCGGCGAGGCCCTCCACGCGGGCGAACGAGGCGGCGCTGCTCTGCAGTTGCTCGACCTGGTTCAGGATCTGGTCGAGCGGCTCGGCGAGCCGGTGCAGATAGAGCGTCGCGGCGACCACCGTGCCGAGGCTCAGCGTGCCCCGGGCGTGCAGCGCGCCGCCCACCAGGAGCACGGCCACGACCGGCACGACGTAGGAGATCTCCACGGACGGGAAGAACACGTTGCGCAGGAACAGCGTCCGCATCCGCGTCACCCGGGAGACCTCCAGCGCGTCCCGGCTCGCCCGGATCCGGCGCTCACCCAGCCCGAACGCCTCCACCGTACGGGCGCCGGACGCGGTGGCCGCGAGGATCTCGGCGACCTCCGACGTCGCGGCGCCCTGGGCGAGATAGGCGGTGCGCGCCCGGCGCAGGTACCAGCGCAGCGCGAAGGCGATGCCGGTCAGGCCCAGCACCCCGCAGGCGCCGAGCAGCGGGTCGATGACGAAGACGGCGACGAGGACGAACAGGGCCTGCACGCCGGAGATGAGCAGCTGGGGTCCCGTGTCGCGCAGGGTGGTGCCCACCACCGTGACGTCGGCGGTGCCGCGGGCCGTCAGATCGCCGGTGCCCGCCCGCTCCACGACCGACGCGGGCAGCGCCAGCGTCCGCTCCACGAACTCCTCCCGCACCCGCGCGAGGGTCCGCTCCCCGAAGCGGTACCCCACGTACCCGGCCCAGCGCGACAGCAGGAGCTGGACCAGCGAGGCCACGAGGATGACGAGCGCCGGGCCGTCCACCGCCCCCGCACCGCCGCCGTCGCGCACGTCGTCGACCATCCGTCCCAGCAGCCAGGGGCCGACCAGGCCGGCCGCGGCGGCCAGCGCGTTCAGGGCGAGCACGGCGGCGAACACCCGCCCGTCCGCCCGGATCAGCCGCGCCGTCGCCCGCCGCACCTCGGCGCGCCCCGCCACCGGCAGATGGACCGTCACGGCACGACCTCCTCGTCCACGCCCGCCACGGGACCCGCGTCCCCTCCGTCATCCGGCTCCGTGTCCTCGTCCGGCTCCGCGTCGCGGGCCACCAGCGACCGGTATCCCGGTTCCGCCCGCAGCAGTTCGCGGTGGGTGCCGGTGGCCGCGGCCTTGCCGTCGACCAGGAAGAAGACGGTGTCCGCGTGGTCCAGCACGAGCGGCGACGTGCTGGTCACGACGGTCGTACGGCCCGAGCGGGCGGCGCGCAGCCGGGCCGCGACGGTCGCCTCGGTGTGCGCGTCGAGCGCCGAGGTCGGTTCGAGGGCGAGCAGCACCTCGGGATCGGCGAGGAGCGCGCGCACGAGCCGCACCCGCTGCCGCTGCCCGCCGGACAGGCTCCGGCCCTGCGCGTCGACGGCCGCGTCGAGGCCGCCCGGCAGCCCGAGGACGATGTCGTCGGCGGCGGCCGTGCGCACGGCCCGGGCGAGGGTCTCCTCGTCGGACTCCCGGCGTCCTTCGACCATCTCGCGCAGGGTGCCGGCGAACAGGGCGGCCTCGTTGTCGGCGACCAGGACGCGCTCGCGCACCCGGGACAGCGCGACCCGGTCGAGTCGGACATCGCCCCAGGTCACGTCCGAGTCGGCGTACCGGCCGAGCCGGTCGACCACGGCCGCGGACTGCTCGGGGCGGGCCCCGGCCAGCACGGTCAGTCTCCCCGGGACCACCCGGACCCCGGACTCCGGATCGTGCAGCACGGCCGGGGACTCCGGGGCGTCCCGGGCGTCGGGACGGGAGGCGGCGGGCTCCAGGGACAGGAACCGTACGACGCGCCGTGCGGCGACCACGGCCCGGGAGAGTTCGTATCCGCACTCGATGAAGAAGTACACCGGCAGGACCAGGACCGCGACATAGCCGTACGCGGACACCAGCTGGCCGATGGTGATCTCCCCCTGGGCGGCCAGCCGGGCCGCGAGCCAGGTCACCGCGGCCAGGAAGACGGACGGCAGCCCCATGCCCAGCGCCTGGATCCAGCTGGTCACCGCGCCGACCCGGTACCCCTGTTCGCGCAGCGCCCGCGAGTCGCGGCGGAACGCGTCCGCGAACAGCCCCTTGCCGCCGAGGCCGTTCAGGACGCGCAGACCGCCCGCTAGATCGCCGATGCGCGCGGTCAGGACGGCCTGCCGCTCGCGGTACCCCGTCTCGGTCCCCTGGAGCCGGACCGTGAGCGGCCCGACGAGGACGGCGATCAACGGCACCCCGAGCAGGATCACCGCGGAGAGCTGCACCGAGACCGGCAGCAGCAGCGCGGCCACCACGGCGTAGGTGACGACCGCGGCCAGACCGGGCCCGACGACCGTCAGCGAGTTGCTGATCGTGTTCACGTCACTGACGCCGACCGTGACGATCTCCCCCGTGCCGGTCTGCCGCGAGAGCGCCGCGCCGAGCCGGGCCGCGTGCTCGACCACGAGCTTGACCGTACGGAAGTTGGCGTCCATCCGGACCTTGGTCATCGTGCGGTGCCGCACGACCCCCAGACCGGCGTTGAACGTCCCGGCGGCGAGCACGGCGGCCGTCCACCCCGCCAGCGCCGGCCCGTCGCCCGGCGTCAGTCCGTCGTCGATCGCCCGGGACAGCAGATACGGCGTCAGCGCGGTCAGCCCCATCCACACGACGGAGACCACCGCCCCGGTGAGCGACCGGCGCGCCTGCCGGGTGACCAGCCACCAGAGGAACCGCCAGCCGCCCCGGCGGTCCGGTGTCCCCGGATCCGCGTACGTGTCGGTCATCGGCCTTCTTCCGCCCCTTCGTCCGCCGCCCCGCCCGTCCACCGCCCCGCCCGTCCGCCGTCAGACGAGACTGTCCCGCCAGGCCTTGTGCAGGTCCGCGAACCGGCCCGTGCCCGCTACGAGTTCATCGGGTGTGCCGTCCTCGACGATCCGCCCGCCCTCCATCACCAGCACCCGGTCCGCGATCGCCACCGTCGACAGCCGGTGCGCGATGACCACCGCCGTACGCCCCCGCAGGACCGTCGACATGGCGCGCTGCACGGCCCGTTCACCCGGGATGTCCAGGGAGCTGGTCGCCTCGTCGAGGATCAGGACGGCCGGGTCGGCGAGCAGGGCCCGCGCGAAGGCGACGAGCTGACGCTGGCCCGCGGAGATCCGGCCGCCGCGCTTGCGCACGTCCGTGTCGTAGCCGTCGGGCAGGGCGCTGATGAAGTCGTGCGCGCCGATCGCCTTCGCCGCCCGCTCGATCTCCTCGCGGGACGCCTCGGGGCGGCCGATCGCGATGTTCTCGGCGACCGTGCCCGAGAACAGGAACGCCTCCTGGGTCACCATCACCACCCCGCGCCGCAGTTCGGGCACCGGCAGCTCGCGCAGATCGACGCCGTCGAGCAGGACCCGCCCGTCGGAGGGGTCGTAGAACCGGGCCAGCAGCTTGGCCAGGGTCGACTTGCCGGCGCCGGTCGAGCCGACCACGGCCACCGTCTGTCCGGCGGGCAGCGTCAGCGAGAAGGCGGGCAGCACCTCCCCGCCGGTGCGGTACGCGAAGCGGACCCCGTCGAACACGACCTCGCGGCCGGGGTGTTCGGAGGCGAGGGCCGGCAGCTGCCGGGGCACGGACGGCTCCGGCACGGACGGGGTCTGGGCCAGCAGACCGGCGATCTTCTCCAGCGAGGCCGCGGCGGACTGGTAGGAGTTCAGGAACATCCCGAGGCGGTCGATGGGGTCGTAGAGCCGGCGCAGGTAGAGGACCGCCGCGGCGAGCACGCCGAGCGCCAGCGAACCCGACGCCACCCGGTGGGCGCCCCACAGCACGATGCCCGCTACCGCCGTGTTGGCGACGAGCCGGGAGCCGACGACGTACTGGGCCATCTCCAGCAGCGCGTCGCCGTTCGTCCTCTCGTGCCGCTTGTTGAGCACCCCGAACTCGGCCTCGTTGGCGGCCTCGCGGCGGAACGCGCGCACCGGCCGGATGCCGTTCATCGTCTCCGCGAACTTCACGATCACCGCGGCGATCGTGGTCGAGCGCACGGCGAAGATCTCGCCCGCGCGGCGCCGGTAGCGGCGGACGAGCAGGTACAGCGGCACGAACGAGACCACCGCGACCGCGCCGAGGCCGACGTCCAGCCAGAGCAGCATCGCCGAGATGTAGACGAAGGACAGGATGACGGTGACGAGTTCCTGGAGCCCCTCGCTGAGCAGTTCGCGCAGCGACTCGACGTCCGTCGTGGAGCGGGAGATCAGCCGGCCCGAGGTGTAGCGCTCGTGGAAGTCGACGCTGAGCGCCTGGGCGTGCCGGAAGATCCGGCCGCGCAGATCGAGCAGCACGTCCTGGTTGACCCGGGCCGAGGCGATGATGAAGGCGTACTGGAGTCCGCCGGAGGCCGCCGCGCACAGCAGGTAGGCGACGCCGACGGCGATCAGCGGCCCGTGGTCGTCCTGCCGGAAGGCCGGTACGGCACGGTCGATGGCGTACGCCACCAGCAGCGGGCCCACCTGCACGGCGGCCTGCTGGAGCAGCAGCAGGACGGTGGTCAGGACCACCCGGGCCCTGAGCGGGGCGAGCAGCGAGCGCAGCAGCGCCGCGGTCGCGCCCGGGGGAGCGGGCAGGGTGTCGTGGTCGAAGGGATCCTGGTGCGACCCGGGTTTCGGGGCGGCCCGGCCCTTGCCGTCCGTCCCCTCGTCCGGTTCCCTGCCCGGCGCGGTGGTCGTGGGCGCCGCCGTCATCGGCCGTCCTCCTCTGCACCCGACATCAGGTGGGCGTACTCGGCGTGCGTGCGCAGCAGTTCGTGGTGGGTGCCGACCGCCGCGATCCGGCCGCCGGAGATCAGGGCCACCCGGTCGGCCAGCAGGACCGTGGACGGGCGGTGCGCCACGATCAGCGCGGTCGTCTCCGCCAGCACCCGGCGCAGGGCGGCCTCGACCGCCGCCTCGGTGTGCACGTCCAGCGCCGACAGCGGGTCGTCGAGCACCAGGAAGCGCGGGCGGCCGACCACCGCGCGGGCCAGCGCGAGCCGCTGCCGCTGTCCGCCGGAGAGGCTGAGGCCCTGCTCGCCGACCTGCGTGTCCGTGCCCCGGGGCAGCCCGTGCGCGAAGTCGGCCTGCGCCACGGCGAGGGCGCGGTCCAGCTCCGCGCGGCCGGCGGCCTTGTCGGCGCCCATCAGGACGTTCTCGCCGACGGTGGCCGAGAAGAGCGTGGGCTCCTCGAAGGCGACGGCGACGAGCTCGCGCAGCTCCTCGCGGGGCATCCGGGTGATGTCCCGGCCGTCCAGGGTGATCCGTCCGGACGTCACCTCGTGGAGGCGGGGGACGAGCGCGGTGAGGGTGGTCTTGCCGCTGCCCGTGGCGCCGACCAGCGCCATGCTCTCGCCGGGGCGCACGTGCAGGTCGATGCGGTCCAGCACGGGGGGCGCGTCCGCGGGGGCGTCGGGATAGCGGAACCCGACGCCGTGGAAACGCAGTCCGCCCTCGCCTCGGCCCTCGGCCGCGCGGGCGGCCTGCCCGCCCGGCTCGCCGTCGTCCCGCCCGGCTGTGACGCCGCCCTCGCGCGCGGCTGTGACGCCGCTGTCCCGCCCGGCTGTGGCGCCGCCCTCGCGCGCGGCTGTGACGCCGCTGTCCCGCCCGGCTGTGGCGCCGCCCTTCCGCCCGGCCGGGGCGTTGCCGTCCAGCGCGGCCGGCCCGCTGTCGTCCCGCGCGGCCCCGGTCGCGGATTCCCGTGGTGTCGCCGGTCCGGCCAGGACGCCCGCGCCGTCCGACTCCGGGGTCGCGTCCATGACCTCGAAGTACCGCTCCGTGGCCGTCCCCGCCTCCTGGCTCATGGCGATGAGGAAGCCGATCGAGTCGACGGGCCAGCGCAGGGCGAGCGCGGTCGACAGGAACGCGACCAGCGTGCCGGCGGACAGCCGGCCGTCGGCGACCTGGACCGTGCCGAGGACGAGGGCGGCGCCGATGGCCAACTCGGGCAGCGTGACGATGACGCCCCAGATGGCGGCGAGCAGCCGGGCCTTGACCAGTTCCGTGCCGCGCAGCGTCCGGGACAGCTCGCGGAACGCGCGCGCCTGGCTGCGGTGGCGCCCGAACCCCTTGATGATCCGGATGCCGAGCACACTCTCCTCGACCACCGTCGTCAGGTCGCCGACCTGGTCCTGCGCGCGGCGCGCCACCTGCGAGTAGCGCCGCTCGAAGAACCAGCAGACGACCATGACGGGGAGGGCGGGGGCGAGGAGCACCAGCCCGAGGGTCCACTGCTGGGCCAGCATGATGGCGATGCCCGCGAGGATCGTCACCGCGTTCACCAGCAGGAAGGTCAGCGGGAACGCCAGGAACATGCGGACGAGCATCAGGTCGGTGGTCGCCCGGGACAGCAGCTGGCCCGACGCCCAGCGGTCGTGGAAGGCGACCGGCAGACGCTGCAGATGGCGGTACAGATCGGCCCGCATGCCCGCCTCGACCCCGGCCAGCGGGCGGGCCACCAGCCAGCGGCGCAGCCCGAACAGACCGGCCTCGGCGAAGCCGAGCAGCAGCAGGTACAGCGCCCCGAGCCAGACGCCCGCCGGATCGTGCCCGGCGACCGGACCGTCCACCATCCACTTCAGGATCAGCGGGAACACGAGCGAGAGACAGGACGCGACGACGGCGACGAACGCCGCGCCGAACCATCTCGCCCGCACCGGGCGTACGTAGGGCCACAGACGCAGCAGACTGCGCACGGTCGAACGGTCGGGGTGGTCCGGGGCGGCTGCATCGGAGGTGGTCATCACGAGCGAGCCTACGTTTCACCACTGACAGTGCCCACCGAGTTTTCGGCGCGTCCGGATCGTTCGGAGGGGGCCGGGGGTGGGTGTCCGGCGACTGCCGGGGCCGGCGCGCGGCCACCGCCGGGGCGGGCACCCGGGAGGCGGTACGGCCGAATCAGCCGATCGGCCGATGCCGGGTCCGAGCACGACGGCCGGTGCGACGGCGGAGGTCCGGCCGCCCGGAGAGCGTGCCGCCGCGGGACCGTTCCCTCAGCGGACCCGCAGCAGCAGCACCGACCGCGCCGGCACCGTGATCGCCGTGCCCGCCCGGTGCGTGAGCACGGGGGCCTCGGCCTGGTCCTCGCGCGAGGTGTCCACGACCACCTCGTACCGCGCGGCCCAGGGCGTCCCCGGCAGTTCGAAGGAGGCCGGCCGGTCCCCGGCGTGCAGCACGGCGAGGAAGCTGTCGTCGACGACCGGGGCGCCCCGCGCGTCCCGGCCGGGGATGTCCCGCCCCGACAGGTACATCCCGAGGGTCGCGGCGGGCGCGTACCAGTCCCGTTCCGTCATCTCGGTGCCCCGCGCGGTGAACCAGGCCAGGTCCCGCAGCCCGTCGGCCGAATGGGCCCGCCCGGAGAAGAACGCCCGGCGGCGCAGCACGGGATGCGCGTGCCGCAGCGCGATCAGACGGGACGTCAGTTCGAACAGGGCCCGCCAGCCGGGGTCCTCCAGCTGCGACCAGTCGACCCAGCTGATCTCGTTGTCCTGGCAGTAGGCGTTGTTGTTGCCCCGCTGGGTGCGCCCGAACTCGTCCCCGGCGACCAGCATCGGCACCCCCGTCGACAGCAGCAGCGTCGTCAGCAGGTTCCTCAGCTGGCGCCGCCGCAGCGCCCGCAGGCCCTCGTCCTCGCTCTCGCCCTCGGTCCCGCCGTTCCAGGCCCGGTTGTCGTCGGTGCCGTCCCGGTTGCCCTCGCCGTTCGCCTCGTTGTGCTTGTGCTCGTAGGACACGAGGTCGCGCAGGGTGAAACCGTCGTGCGCGGTCACGAAGTTGACGGAGGCGTACGGCCGCCGGCCGCCCCAGGCGTACAGGTCGCTCGACCCGGACAGGCGGTAGCCGAGGTCCCGTACGTCGGGCAGCGCCCCGCGCCAGAAGTCCCGTACGGCGTTGCGGTAGCGGTCGTTCCACTCCGTCCACAGGGGCGGGAAGGCGCCGACCTGGTAGCCGCCGGAGCCCACGTCCCACGGTTCGGCGATCAGTTTGACCCGGCGCAGCACCGGGTCCTGCGCGATGACGGCGAGGAACGGCGAGAGCATGTCGACGTCGTGCATGGACCGGGCGAGCGCGGCCGCGAGGTCGAAGCGGAACCCGTCGACGCCCATCTCGGTGACCCAGTAGCGCAGCGAGTCCGTGATCAGCCGCAGCACCTGCGGCTGCACGACGTGCAGGGTGTTCCCGCAGCCGGTGTAGTCCGCGTAGCGGCGGGCGTCCGGCTGGAGCCGGTAGTAGCCCCGGTTGTCGATGCCGCGCAGCGACAGCATCGGGCCCAGTTCGCCCGCCTCGGCGGTGTGGTTGTAGACCACGTCGAGGATGACCTCGATGCCCGCCGCGTGCAGCGCGCGCACCATCCGTTTGAACTCGCCGACCTGCTGGCCCCGCGTGCCGGAGGCGGCGTAGGCCGCGTGCGGGGCGAAGTAGCCGATCGAGTTGTAGCCCCAGTAGTTCCTGAGGCCCCGGCGCAGCAGGTGGTCCTCGTGCGCGAACTGGTGCACGGGCAGCAGCTCCACCGCCGTCACCCCGAGGTTCACCAGGTGCTCGATCGCGGCCGGGTGCGCCAGCCCCGCGTACGTGCCGCGCAGCTCCTCCGGGACGCCGGGGTGCAGACGGGTGAATCCGCGCACGTGCAGTTCGTAGATGACCGAGTCCGCCCACGGGGTCTTGGGGCGGTGGTCGTCCGACCAGTCGTCGTCGTCCTGGACGACCACGCCCTTGGGGACCAGGGGCGCCGAGTCGCGGTCGTCGCGCACGGTGTCGGCGACCTGCTGCTGGGGCCAGTCGCGGACGTGCCCGTACACCTCGGGCGGCAGCGTGAAGTCGCCGTCCACGGCACGGGCGTACGGGTCGAGGAGCAGTTTCGCCGGGTTCCAGCGGGCGCCGGTCCACGGGTCCCAGCGGCCGTGCACCCGGAAGCCGTAACGGCGGCCGGGGAGCACACCGGGGACGAAGCCGTGCCAGATCTCGTGGGTGAGTTCGGTGAGCGGGACGCGGGTCTCGGCGCCGTCGTCGTCGAAGAGGCACAGGTCTACGGCCTCCGCGCCGCCCGCCCACAGCGCGAAGTTGGTGCCCGTGGTGCCGTCGGGACCCACCCTGAAGCGTGCTCCGAGCGGTGTCGGGGCACCCGGCCAGGCGGCGGGGGGTGGCGCCGCGGGGTGCCGTGAGCCGTTCAGGGCGGGAGCGGCCGGTTCCACCGCCGGGCCCGCGGGGGACGGTCCCGCCGGGTCCGCGGCGGTCTGCGCGGGCAGCCCGCCGCCCGCGGCGCGTCCCTCGTGGACCGCCTCCTGCTCGGGTGCGCTCGACACCGGTCAGCCTCCCACGGCTCGTGGAACGGCGCGGAAAAGGGTGCACGGCGTCCCGGCCGCGGCTCCTTGGCGCGTCGTCCTCCCCACTGTTCTGCCCAGAGCGTGGCTCGCACTCACGTTTCCCCGGAGGGGCGGCGTCGTTGGGTCCCTTGTGAAGCACGTACAGACGCGCGCGCGGCGCGCAGGGGCCGCGCTGGCCGCCGTACTGACCTGGGCCGGTCTGCTGGCCGGAGCCTCCGGCTGCACCTCGCACGGGGTCGGGGAGGCGTTCGGCAAACCGCGGTCGCCGAAGGACGCCATCCACGTCTCGCCCGACGACGACAGCAAGGGCGTACGACCGCGGGAGGCGCTGCTGGTGCGGGTGCCCGGCGGGCGCCTGGAGTCCGTGAAGGTCGTCAAGTTCCAGGACGCCCGGGAGTCCCCCGTGCCCGGACACATCAGCGAGGACGGTCTGTCCTGGAGACCGGACGACAAGAGGCTCGCCCTGGCCGCCAAGTACACCGTGGACGCGGTGGCCCTGGACGGCGACGGGCGCCGCTCGGCCCGGCACACCACGTTCACCACGGCCGTGCCCGGCGAGCGGTTCATCGGGTACGTCACCCCCGAGGACCGGTCCGTCGTCGGCACCGGAATGATCGTCTCCCTGGAGTTCAACCGGGAGATCGAGAACCGGGCCGCCGTCGAGCGGGCCGTCCGCGTGTCGGCGCGGCCGGCGGTCCCGGTCCGCGCGCACTGGTTCGGCGGCGGCCGCGTCGACTTCCGGCCCGAGCGGTACTGGAAGCCGGGCACGAAGGTCACCGTGGAACTGCGGCTGCGCGACGTCGAGGGCGCGCCCGGCGTGTACGGACTCCAGTCCAGGACCTTCTCGTTCACCGTCGGCCGCGACCAGAGGTCCCTCGTCGACGCCGGCGCCCACACCATGCAGGTGCGCCGCGACGGCGACCTCCTCGCCACGGTGCCGATCACGGCCGGGGCGCCGAAGACGACGACGTACAACGGGAAGATGGTCGTCATGGAGATGCTCGAGGTGACCCGGATGAACAGCCGGACCGTCGGTTTCGGCGGCGAGTACGACATCCCCGACGTGCCGCACGCGATGCGCCTGACCGACTCCGGGACCTTCCTGCACGGCAACTACTGGGCGCCGGACGCCTTCGGCAACACCAACGTGAGCCACGGCTGCGTGGGACTGCGGGACGTGAAGGGCGGCGGCTCGGACACCCCGGCGGGCTGGTTCTTCGACCGCAGCCTCGTCGGGGACGTCGTCGAGGTCGTCCACAGCGAGGACAAGAAGGTCGCCCCCGACAACGGGCTCGGCGGCTGGAACATGGGCTGGCAGGAGTGGAAGGCCGGCAGCGCGGTCGGCTGATCTTCGCTCCCCGGTGCAACCATCTTCGCGGTCGATGGTCCAAGTTGCGACGGAACGGTGACATTGGCCTGACACGGAGCTCAAAACCGTGAGGTTAATATGCGCCAGTGATCGCGCGGGACGCGCTGGGGTGGGGGCCTGATCAGGCCTTGCGAGGGGAGAAAGACTGTGAAGGTGCGACCGATATCGGGGGCGTCGGCGGGTGGACGCTCACGCGGCCGCAACAAGCGGTGGGCGGTGATGGTCGGCGGTGCGCTGCTGGCCGTCACGGCCTGCGGCGGGGGCGGGGGAACGGACTCGGGGTCCGCAGGGAAGGACAAGGACGACAAGGGCAGCACCACTGCGGTGAGCAAGCAGTCGGTGGCCGTCGTCACGATCGCGCCGAAGGCCGGCGCCAAGGACGTCGACACCAGCGGCACCCTCAAGGTCGAGGCCAGTAAGGGCAAACTGACCGAGGTCACCGTCAAGGACGACAAGGGCACGAAGGTCGACGGCGAGATATCGGCCGACGGCAGCGGCTGGACGCCCGCCACGCACCTCGCGGCGTCCACCAAGTACCAGGTGCACGCGGTCGCGAAGGACTCCGAGGGCCGCACGGCGGCCGAGGACTCGTCCTTCACGACGCTGAGCCCGCGGAACACCTTCACCGGCAACTTCACGCCCGAGGACGGCTCCAAGGTCGGCGTCGGCATGCCGTTCTCGGTCCGCTTCACCCGGGGCATCACCAAGCCGGACGACGTCGAGAAGGCCATCAAGATCACGACCGAGCCGGCCGTCGACGTCCAGGGCCACTGGTTCGGCAACGACCGCCTCGACTTCCGGCCCGAGAAGTACTGGAAGGCCGGCACCAAGGTCACCGTGAAGCTGAACCTCGACGGCGTCGAGGGCCGCAAGGGCGTCTACGGCAAGCAGGCCAAGACCGTCTCCTTCACCATCGGCCGCGACCAGGTGTCCGTCGTGGACGCCAAGAAGCACACGATGAAGGTCATGCACGAGGGCAAGGTCGTCAAGACCATCCCGGTGACCACCGGCAAGCCCGGCTACGCCACCTGGAACGGCCAGATGGTCATCAGCGAGAAGTTCACCGTGACCCGGATGAACGGCGACACGGTCGGCTACGACGGCGAGTACGACATCAAGGACGTCCCGCACGCCATGCGCCTGACCAGCTCCGGCACCTTCGTGCACGGCAACTACTGGGGCGGCGGCGCCTTCGGCAACTACAACGCCAGCCACGGCTGCATCGGCCTGCGGGACGTGCGCGGCGGCTACGACAGCGGCGTGCCGGCCGCCTGGTTCTTCAACCACTCGATGGTCGGCGACGTGGTGGTCGTGAAGAACTCCACCGACCCGACGGTCGACCCGGCCAACGGCCTCAACGGCTGGAACATATCGTGGGCGGACTGGACCAAGTGATCTCGCCGTACCGGACCGGGTGATCTCGCCGTACCGGACCGGGTGATCTCGCCGTACCGGACCGGGTGATCTCGCAGGACAGGACCGCGTGAGGGCCGAGGACCGGACCGCGTGACGGCTTTCGCCCGGCTCGCGTGACCGTGTCCGGTCCCATCGCCCGCCTCCTTCCCGCCGGGCCGGGTGTGCTGTGACCCAGCACACCCGGCCCGGTGCCGTTAACGGCCACTAACCTGCTCCCATGACTGTGCATCTCGAAGTGGCCGAAGGCGTGGGCACCATCCGCCTGGACCGCCCTCCCATGAACGCGCTGGACGTGGCGACGCAGGACCGCCTCAAGGAACTGGCCGAGGAGGCCACGGCCCGGCCGGACGTCCGTGCCGTGGTGCTGTACGGCGGGGAGAAGGTGTTCGCGGCGGGCGCGGACATCAAGGAGATGCAGGCCATGGACCACGCCGCGATGGTCGCGCGGTCCCGGGCCCTGCAGGACTCCTTCACCGCCGTCGCCCGCATCCCCAAGCCCGTCGTCGCCGCCGTCACCGGATACGCGCTCGGCGGCGGCTGCGAACTGGCCCTGTGCGCCGACTACCGCATCGCGGGGGACAACGCCAAGCTGGGCCAGCCGGAGATCCTGCTCGGCCTGATCCCCGGTGCCGGCGGCACCCAGCGGCTCTCCCGGCTGATCGGCCCCTCCAAGGCCAAGGACCTCATCTTCACCGGCCGCATGGTCAAGGCCGACGAGGCCCTCGCGCTCGGTCTGGTCGACCGGGTCGTCCCCGCCGACGAGGTCTACACCGCCGCGCACGCCTGGGCCGCGCGGCTCGCCCAGGGCCCGGCCATCGCGCTGCGGGCCGCGAAGGAGTCGATCGACGCGGGCCTGGAGACGGACATCGAGACCGGACTGACCGTCGAGCGGAACTGGTTCGCGGGCCTGTTCGCGACCGAGGACCGCGAGCGGGGCATGCGGAGCTTCGTGGAAGAGGGCCCCGGCAAGGCGAAGTTCCTCTGAGCCGTCCCTCTGGGCCGTCCGCCTCTGAGCCGTCCGCCTCTTGGTCGTCCGCCGTGCCGGTCCGGGACACGGCCTCCCGCTCCCCGGGCCGGAACGCGGCACATTCGTGCCGGTGTCCCTCGATAGGGCGTCTCCCCCCGGGCCCGAGACGGTCTTGGCCGCGCCTGCCGTGAGGCGGTGGTGATTGCCCCGGACCGGCCTGTTCCGGCAGGCCGGACGGGCTCCCGCCACCTCCGAAATGCCTCTGGCATATGCCTTTCGACTGTCCCGGAACGCTCCGTTCCGGGGGGCCCAATCCGTCGGAACGGCCCCGAAGGGGGCTCTGGGCGGCCATGATGGGGGGCATGGCGGGGCTGGAGGGTACGGAACAGCCGCGGCGGCACGGAAGTGCGACCGCGGCGCGCTGGTCGCCTGCGGTCGAGGACGAACGAGCACTCAAGGCACTGGAGTTGTTCGGCAATCCCACCGAGGCGGAAGTGCCGTTGCCGTCCCGTCCGGAGTCCGCGGCCACCGCGCGGCGGCTCGCCCAGGTCGTGGTCCTGCGCCAGTGGGGGCTGTCCCCGAAGATGACCGAGGACGCGGTCTTACTCGTCTCCGAAGTCGTGGGCAACGCCGTACGGCACACCGGCGCCCGCGTCTTCGGACTCCGTATGCGCCGCCGCCGCGGCTGGATACGCATCGAGGTCCGTGACCCCTCCCGCGGCCTTCCCTGCCTCATGCCGGTCCAGGAGATGGACGTGAGCGGCCGGGGTCTGTTCCTCGTCGACAAGCTCTCCGACCGCTGGGGCGTCGACCTGCTGCCCCGCGGCAAGACCACCTGGTTCGAGATGCGCGTCGCCGACCGCTGACCCGCCCCGGGGCGGGCACGCGTAAGCCCCGGCCGCATGGCAGCCGGGGCTCGCGGGGTGCCGCGGAACGAATTGGGGTGTGAACCGCGCCACCGGCGACAACCGTGGCCCGGGTCAATGGGTGGACGTCGCACTGCTGACTATCGCAGACCTGGTCGACTGATCCAAAAGCAGGGGCGCCCGCTCCGCCCGCCGGTCCCGCCGCCCCGCGGCCCCGTATCCGGAAGGCGTGGAGCGACCCGCACCACCACCCGGCCGTACCAATCGCCGGTTTTTCGGCTGATTCACCCTTAAATGGTCCGGTGACCACGCCCGCCGAAGACCCCGCGGCCCCCGCCCCACCCCGGCGCGCCGCCCTGCTCACGGGACTCGCGCTCACCGCGGGGACCCTCGCCGCCGGAGCGGCCGCGGGCTGTTCCGCCCCGAGAGCCGCCCACTCCGGCGATCTCACGGCACCTCCGGCCGCGCCCAGCGCGTCCCCCGCCCCGGCGACCCGCGGAGCCGCCGCCCGCGCCCCCGCGCCCCGCCGCTATCCCGCCCAGCCCTCCGAGATCACCCACGGCCCCCGGACCCGGCCGTCCGAAGTGGCCCTCACCTTTCACGGCCAGGGCGACCCCGCCGTCGCGAAGGCGCTCCTCGGCGAGGCGGAGAAGGCCGGGGCCAGGGTCACCGTCCTCGCCGTCGGCACCTGGCTGGACGAACACCCGGACATCGCCCGCCGCATCCTCGACGGCGGCCACGACCTCGGCAACCACACCCTCCGCCACCTCGACATCAACGCGATGACGGAGACGGAGGCGGCCGCCGAGATCCGGGGGTGCGCGGACCGCCTCGAGCGCCTCACCGGCTCGATCGGCACCTGGTTCCGGCCCTCCCGCAGCCCCAGGGCGTCCCCCCTGGTCCAGCGCCTCGCCCGTGAAGCGGGCTACCCGCACACGCTCTCCTACGAGGTCGACTCCCTCGACTACACCTCGCCGGGAGCCGCCGCCGTCACCCGCAAGGTCCTGGCCGAGATCCGCCCCGGCTCCGTCGTGAGCCTGCACTTCGGATACGCCGACACGGTCGCCGCCCTCCCCGCCCTCCTGCACGAACTCGACCGCCGCGGCCTCGGCGCGGTCACCACCACGGAGCTGCTGAGCTGATGCTGACGCCCCCCTCCTCCCCCCTGCGCCGCGTCCTGATCGCGGGCGCCGCCCTCACCGCGTTCGCCGTCCTCCCGGGCTGCGGCGCCTCCTCCCCGGACCACGCGGACCAGGTCCGCGCCACCACCAAGGCGGCCGTCCCGCCGGCCCCGGTCAAGAAGCCGGCCGTCCAGGGCTTGCCCGGGATGCCCCCCTTGCTGGACCCGGCGGACGTCTACGCCGCCGACCGCCCGAACCGGCTCTCCCCGGTGGTCAAGGACTTCCCGTCCCGGGTCTACGTGCCCAACACCAACTCCAACACGGTCACGGTCATCGACCCGGCGACGTACAAGGTCGTCGAGACGATCCCGGTCGGCGTCCAGCCCCAGCACGTCGTCCCCTCCTGGGACCTGAAGACGCTGTGGGTCAACAACGACCGCGGCAACACCCTCACCCCCATCGACCCGAGGACCGGCAGGGCGGGCGAGCCGGTCGACGTGCACGACCCGTACAACCTCTACTTCACGCCCAACGGCAAGTACGCGATCGTGATGGCCTCCCTCGACCGCGAACTCGTCTTCCGCGACGCGCACACCATGAAGACCGTCAGGACGGAGCCGGTCAGCTGTTACGGCGTCAACCACGCCGACTTCTCCCCGGACGGCCGCTACTTCATCGTGTCCTGCGAGTTCAGCGGTGAACTCCTGAAGGTCGACACCGAGCGGATGGAGGTGACCGCCCAGCAGAAACTGCCCTTTCACGGGGCGATGCCGCAGGACGTGAAGATCTCCCCGGACGGCAAGCGGTTCTACATCGCCGACATGATGGCCGACGGCGTGTGGATCCTCGACGGCGACAAGTTCACCCAGCCGGTCCTGCTGCACACGGGCAAGGGCGCCCACGGTCTCTACGTCAGCCGGGACTCGCGTGAGATGTACATCTCCAACCGCGGCGAAGGCACCATCTCCATCTTCGACTTCACGCAGAACCGTCTCACCAAGAAGTGGCACCTGCCCGACGGGGGCAGCCCCGACATGGGCGGCGTCTCCGCGGACGGCAAGGTCCTGTGGCTCTCCGGGCGGTACAACTCGGAGGTGTACGCCATCGACACCCGCACCGGCCACCAGCTCGCCCGTATCCCCGTCGGCAGCGGCCCGCACGGCCTCGCCGTCTACCCCCAGCCCGGCCGCTACTCGCTCGGCCACACCGGCATCTTCCGCTAGGCCCTGTCCGGGGAGGAAGAAGCCGGGCCGTGCTCCGTACGGCCCCGACTCGCCGGTGCCGAAAGGGCGTTGTCAGCGTCCCGGCGCGATGAGCAGGGCCTCCGCGCCCACGGGACGGTAACCCGCCGCCTGGAACGCCCGCACGCTGCGGGCGTTCCCCGCGGCCACCTGGGCCCAGACCGCCTCGCCCGCCAGGTGCCGCGCCGCCGAGGCGAGCGCCCGGCCCAGTCCCCGGTGCCGGGCGCCCCCGTCCACCTCGACCGCGACCTCCAGGCGTCCCCCGATCCCCCGCCCGAGGACGAGGACCCCGCCGTCCGCGGCCCACGCCCGCACTCCGTCGCGCCGCTTCCGGGCCGCCGCGACCCGGGGACGGGTGGGGGCGTCGACCTCTTCGAGCGGGAGGGGCGCGGGGCCGGGGAGCGGGGTGGCGACGGACATCAGGTCGACCGTGTCGTTCGACCGCCCCGTCCGTTCCAGGAGCGCGGCGAGGAAGCGGGGGTTCATGGCCGCCGCGAGCGCGTCGCAGTCGAGGGCCTTCAGCGCGGACCGCACCCAGTCCTCGTCCTCGTCGGTGAAGACGACGGAGTGCGCGGTGAAGGCGAGGACGCCGGCGTCGCGGGGAGAGTGCTGGCGCACGACCGTGACGGAGCCGTCGGGCGGAGGGAAGACCCCCCGGGCCGCCGCGTCCAGGATGTCGCGCAGAGTGCCGGGCATCGCTGTCCTCCGCCGCTCGGGTCGCCGCCCGCCCGGAGGTGCGGGCTCGCGGACACGGTCGACGACGGTACCGGACTTTTCGCCGTCGGGGCACTGTGAGCAATTCGGCTGGGTGGGCGTGGCACTGAGCGTTCATACGGACCGTTAATCTGACCTCCGTACACAAGGCAGTGACGCATGACTGATGCACGACGAAGGGGCGGACCGGTGGCCGACATCGAGGAAGCACGCAAGCAGTTCGAGCGGATCGATTCGGACGGTGACGGGTTCATCACCGCGGCCGAGTTCAAGTCCGCTCTCGCCCAGGGCGGCGACTGGAACGTCACCGAGTCGGTGGCGGAGGCCGTCATCGCCAGCCGCGACCTCAACGGCGACAAGGTCCTCTCGTTCGACGAGTTCTGGACCCACCTGAACAAGTAGTGACGCCGTCCGAGGGGGCGCCCGCCGGGATCTCCGCGGGCGCCCCCTCGACGCGTGCGGGGCGGCGAAGGCCCCCCGCCGTCCCGGAACGTGGTCAGACGACCTCCAGGGGCCGGTGCGGCCCGTCCGGGAGCTCCACCGTCACCCCGTCGCCGGGCCGTACCACCCCGCCGACGAGGACGACGCTCATGATCCCGGACCTGAACCGGGCCCTTCCGTCCTCGCCGCGGCCGACGACGTGCTTCAGCAGGCCCTTTCGGAAGGTGTCGATCTGGGCGCAGGGGTTCCGCAGTCCGGTCACCTCGACGACGGCCGCCGTCCCGAGGCGCAGCCGCGTCCCGGTGGGAAGCCCCAGCAGATCGATGCCCCGGGTGGTGACGTTCTCGCCGAGCTGGCCGGCCGCGACCTCGAATCCGGCCTCCCGGACCTCGTCGAACAGCTCCTCGTGGATGAGGTGCACCTGCCGCAGGTTCGGCTGCGAGGGGTCCTTCTCCATCCGGAACCGGTGCTTGACCGTCGTCCCGGCGTGCACGTCCCCCTCCACCCCGAGCCCGGCGAGCAGGGTGACGCTCTCCCGGTTCGGCTTGGTGAACGAGTACGTCCCGTTGCTGCTGACCGCTGTGACCGTTCCGCCCATGTGACCGCTCCCCGCTCGTCCGGCGCCCGATCGCGCCGGTGACCGGCGAAATCGTACGGCCCGCGCCGCACGGACGCCGGAGCACGGGACGCGGCCCCGGCCGGCCGGAGGGCGGGTCCGTCAGGCGCTGTCCGCCCACGCGCGCAGGGCCGCCTTGGTCCCGAAGTCCGCGACGTCCCGGTCCACCGGCTCGGAGGTGTACTGGTGGAAGCGCCACTTCGCCCTGATGCGGGGTTCGCCGGCGGTCACGTAGTCGGCGATCCACAGGCCGTCGCCCGCGTACGAGGTGGTGTCGACGTTCAGCCAGAAGTCCCGGTTCGTGTAGAGCACCACGCGGTTGTCCGGACGGAGTTCCTTCACCTTGCGGATGAAACGGTCCTTCTCCGCGTTGCTCGCGTGGGTGCCCTCGCCGGTGGTCTCCCAGTCGACGGCGAGCAGGTCGCCCGCCCGCTCGGGGGCCTTGCTCACGAAGTACGCGGCCTGGGCGCTGATGTCGCCGGGCCACAGGAAGTGGTAGAAGCCGACGACGCAGTCCGCGTCGCGGGCCGTCCTCACCTGCGCGGTGAGTTTCGGATTGACGTACGAGCGGCCCTCCGTCGCCTTGACGAAGACGAAGGAGAGGCCGGCGGTGCTGTACGTGGACGACTGGTAGGCGCTGACGTCGATGCCTCGCAGCATGGGGGGAGCCTCCGTGCGTGGGGGGAAGGGGGACGGGCCGCGCGGGCGCGATGCCCGGCGGCGGATGCCCGGTGGCCGCGGGGAACGGCCGCCGTTGTCCGCGGGGCGGGTCCGTGAGGGACAACTGCCTTTGGAATTCCCCTACTTCGTCCCCTCCACGCTCGCACGTGTGACCGGTACGCCCGTATCCGTCCGCACGGTCCTCCCGCCCCGGGCCGGTCGGCCGCGCCGCGATGGCCCATCGGCCGGGCCCCAGGGGCCGGGTGGCCCACGCGGCGGAGCGGCCCTTTCGCGGATTCTTGCTCCGGGCGGCGAGGTGCGCGGACGCGCCGCCGCCCTGCGGGACCGGGGGACGACCGGGCCCGGCCGGCGTGAGTGAAGGAGCGGGCGGAATGCTGCAGTCGTCGAGAAACCAGGAGCCGGAACGGGGCCCGGGGCCGGAGCAGGAGCGGCCCTCCGGGCAGGCGCAGGCGCAGGCACAGGAGCCGGCGCCCGTGGCCGTACCCGGCAGGGCGTGGCTGATGCTGGCGCTGGCCACGGTCGGCTTCGCCGTCAACTTCTGGGCGTGGGCGCTGCTCAGCCCGCTCGGCCCGCGCTTCAAGGACTCCCTGGACCTGTCCTCCTTCCAGCAGTCGCTCCTGGTGGCGGTGCCGGTCGTGGTGGGCTCGCTGGGCCGCATCCCGGTCGGGGCCCTCACCGACCGGTTCGGCGGCCGGGTGATGTTCCCGCTGGTCTCGGCCACCACGATCGTCCCCGTGCTCTACCTCGGCCTCGCCGGGCACTCCTCGCTGACGGCCCTGCTGGCCGGCGGCTTCTTCCTCGGCATCGGGGGCACGGCCTTCGCCGTCGGGGTACCGCTCGTCAGCGCATGGTTCCCGCCCGAGCGGAGGGGCCTGGCCATCGGGATCTTCGGCGCGGGCATGGGCGGTACCGCCGTCAGCGCCCTGACCACGGTGAAGCTGGTGGACGCGCACGGTCTGGCCGCCCCGTTCCTGATCACCGCCGCGGTGCTGGCCGTGTACGCGGTGACGGCGGCGCTCCTGCTGCGCGACGCCCCGGGCCGCGCCGTGCCGACGGAGCCGCTCGCCCGCCGCCTGGCCGCCACCGTCCGGCTGGGCATCACCTGGCAGGCCTCGGCCCTGTACGCGGTGGCGTTCGGCGGCTACGTGGCCTTCTCCGTCTACCTGCCGACCTACCTCAAGACCGGCTACGGCCTGCCCCAGGCCGACGCGGCGAACCGGATGGCCGGATTCGTGCTGCTGGCCGTGGCGATGCGGCCGGTCGGCGGCTGGCTGTCGGACCGCCTCGGCCCGGTCCGGGTCCTCACCGGATCGCTGAGCGTGCTGCTCGCCGGAGCGGTGGTGCAGTCGCTGACGCCCTCGCTGGCCCCGGTCGGCACCATCGCCTTCCTCGCCATGGGCGCCGCCCTCGGCGCGGGCAGCGGAGCGGTCTTCGCTCTGGTGGCGCTGCTGGCCCCGGGCGGCCAGGTCGGCTCGGTCACCGGCATCGTCGGCGCGGCGGGCGGACTGGGCGGCTTCCTGCCGCCCCTGGTCATGGGCGTGCTCTACGGGAAGTACGGGGACTACGGGGCCGGCCTGGCCCTGCTGGGCCTCGTCGCCGCCGCGGCACTGGCCTTCACCGGCACCGGGGTCCGCCACGCGGTGTCCCGGCGGGCTCCGGCCGCCCCCGCGGCCCCGGCACGGACGCACTGACGGCCCGCCGCCGTCGCCGAAGGGCCGGTCCCCCGTCCGCGCGGACGGGGGACCGGCCCTCTCGTCGTCTCCGGTCCGGCCGGGGTGCGGGGCGCGGGCCCGCCGGTCAGGGCCGGCGGCGGACGCTCAGCACTCGATGATGTTGACCGCCAGCCCGCCCCGGGCCGTCTCCTTGTACTTCACGCTCATGTCGGCGCCGGTCTCCTTCATGGTCTTGATGACCTTGTCGAGGGAGACCAGGTGCGAGCCGTCGCCGCGCATGGCCATCCGGGCGGCCGTCACGGCCTTCACGGCGGCCATGCCGTTGCGCTCGATGCAGGGGATCTGGACCAGGCCGCCGACCGGGTCGCAGGTCAGGCCGAGGTTGTGCTCCATGCCGATCTCGGCGGCGTTCTCGACCTGCTCGGGGCTGCCGCCCAGCACCTCCGCGAGCGCGCCGGCCGCCATGGAGCAGGCCGAGCCGACCTCGCCCTGGCAGCCGACCTCGGCGCCCGAGATGGAGGCGTTCTCCTTGAAGAGCATGCCGATCGCCCCGGCCGCGAGCAGGAACCGTACGACACCGTCCTCGTCGGCGCCCGGCACGAAGTTGATGTAGTAGTGCAGCACCGCCGGGATGATGCCCGCCGCGCCGTTGGTGGGGGCGGTGACCACCCGGCCGCCCGCCGCGTTCTCCTCGTTGACCGCCATCGCGTAGAGGGTGATCCACTCCATCGCGTGGGCCAGCGGGTCGCCCTCGGCGCGCAGCTGGCGGGCCGAGAGGGGGGCTCGGCGGCGGACCTTGAGACCGCCGGGCAGGATGCCCTCACGGGTCATGCCGCGCGAGACGCAGGCCTGCATCACGCGCCAGATCCCGAGGAGCCCCTCGCGGATCTCCTCCTCGGTGCGCCAGGCCCGCTCGTTCTCCAGCATCAGGGCGGAGATCGACAGACCGGTCTCCTTGGTGAGCCGCAGCAGCTCGTCGCCCGTGCGGAACGGGTACTTCAGGACCGTGTCGTCGAGCTTGATGCGGTCCTCGCCGACCGCGTCCTCGTCGACCACGAAGCCGCCGCCGACCGAGTAGTACGTCTTCTCCAGGACGAGGTCGCCCGAGGCGTCGTACGCGAAGATCGTCATGCCGTTGGCGTGGTACGGCAGGGCCTTGCGGCGGTGCAGGATCAGGTCGTCGTCGAAGGAGAAGTCGATCTCGTGCTCGCCGAGCAGCCGGATCCGGCCCGAGGCCTTGATCTGCTCGACCCGCTCGTCGGCGCCCTCCACGTCCACCGTCCGGGGCGAGGCGCCCTCCAGGCCGAGCAGCACCGCCTTGGGGGTGCCGTGGCCGTGGCCGGTCGCGCCCAGGGAGCCGTACAGCTCGGCGCGTATCGACGTGACCGGGGCCAGCAGGCCCTCGTTGCGCAGCCGCCGGGCGAACATGCGCGCGGCGCGCATCGGACCCACCGTGTGGGAGCTGGACGGGCCGATGCCGATCGAGAACAGGTCGAAGACCGAGATGGCCACGGGAACTCCTTGCTGATGTCGCCGGACGCCGTTGTCCGGCCGAGGTGGTGCGGGGACTGCATGGAACGGGGCACCGCGCTCTGCTTCCAGTGTGCGCGGTGCCCCGGATGTCCGTACGAATACAGACCGTACGGGTGAAAAGGAAATGAAGGAAATCCTACGGAACTACTTCAGGCCGGGGTACAACGGGTGCTTGTCGGCCAGAGCGGACACACGGGCCTTCAGGGACTCCGTGTCGTAGGACGGCTTCAGCGTCTCGGCGATGATGTCCGCGACCTCGGTGAAGTCCTCGGCCGTGAAGCCGCGGGTGGCGAGGGCGGGCGTGCCGATGCGCAGGCCGGAGGTGACCATCGGCGGGCGCGGGTCGTTCGGGATGGCGTTGCGGTTGACCGTGATGCCGACCTCGTGGAGGCGGTCCTCGGCCTGCTGCCCGTCCAGCTCGGAGTTGCGCAGGTCGACCAGGACCAGGTGCACGTCCGTGCCCCCGGACAGGACGTCCACGCCGACGGCCTTCACGTCGTCCCGCACCAGACGCTCGGCCAGGATGCGCGCGCCGTCCAGCGTGCGCTGCTGGCGCTCCTTGAAGTCGCCCGAGGCGGCGACCTTGAAGGAGACGGCCTTGGCGGCGATCACGTGCTCCAGGGGGCCGCCCTGGAAGCCCGGGAAGACCGAGGAGTTCAGCTTCTTCGCGAACTCCTTCTTCGCCAGGATGATGCCGCCGCGGGGGCCGCCGAGGGTCTTGTGCGTGGTGGAGGTGACCACGTCCGCGAACGGCACCGGGTTCGGGTGCAGACCCGCCGCGACCAGACCCGCGAAGTGGGCCATGTCGACCCACAGGAAGGCCCCGGCCTCGTCCGCGATCCGGCGGAACTCGGCGAAGTCGAGCTGACGCGGGTACGCCGACCAGCCGGCGATGATCACCTTCGGGCGGTGCTCCTTGGCGAGCCGCTCGACCTCGGCCATGTCGACCAGGCCGTTCTCGTCCACGTGGTACGCGACCACGTCGAACTGCTTGCCCGAGAAGTTCAGGCGCATGCCGTGGGTCAGGTGGCCGCCGTGGGCCAGGTCCAGGCCGAGGATGGTGTCCCCGGGCTGGGCCAGCGCGAACAGCGCGGCCTGGTTGGCGGAGGCGCCCGAGTGGGGCTGGACGTTGGCGTACTCGGCGCCGAACAGGTCCTTGACCCGGTCGATGGCGATCTGCTCGGCCACGTCGACGTGCTCGCAGCCGCCGTAGTAGCGGCGGCCCGGGTAGCCCTCGGCGTACTTGTTGGTCAGGACCGAGCCCTGGGCCTCCATGACCGCGACCGGAGCGAAGTTCTCCGAGGCGATCATCTCCAGGGTCGACTGCTGGCGGTGCAGCTCGGCGTCGACGGCGGCCGCGACGTCCGGGTCGAGCTCGTGGAGGGGGGTGTTCATGAGCGACATGCGGTGACTCCTCAGCCGGCCGTGAAGGCGGTGTACTCGTCGGCGGACATCAGGTCCTCGGGCTCGTCCGTGACGCGCACCTTGAACAGCCAGCCGCCCTCGAAGGGGGCGGAGTTGACCAGGGCGGGGTCGTCCACGACGTCCTGGTTGGCCTCGACGACCTCACCGTCGACCGGGGAGTACAGGTCGCTGACGGACTTGGTCGACTCCAGTTCGCCGCAGGCCTCGCCCGCGGTCACCGTGTCACCGACCTCCGGGAGCTGGGCGTAGACGACGTCGCCGAGCGCGTTGGCCGCGAACTCGGTGATGCCGACCGTCCGGACGCCGCCCTCGGCGTCGGACAGCCACTCGTGCTCCTTGCTGTAACGCAGCTGCTGGGGGTTGCTCATGACCTGAATTCTCCTGTACGCGGTGGAGTGCTGTTGCACGGGGCTGTACGGCCTTGATTACACGGGGGAATCAGCCGGTTGCTGCGTGCTACGGTTGTGTCGTTTCCCGGGCTGGTTTCAACCCGGCTGGCGCTGATCGCGTCAGACTCGATGGCTTGCCTGGTCATCGAGCAGCGTGAGTCAGGAATCCCTTGCCTTCGTGGTCAGGGAGGATTCAATTCTGGCGCTTGTAGAAGGGGAGCGAGACGACCTGGTGCGGCTCGCTTTTCCCTCGGATGTCCACGCCCACCCCGGCGGTGCCCGGCGCGGCGTGCGCGGCGTCGACGTACGCCATCGCGATCGGCTTGCCCAGCGTGGGGGAGGGGGCGCCGGAGGTGATCTCGCCGATCACCTCGCCGCCGGCGACGACCGCGTACCCGGCGCGCGGCACCCGGCGGCCCTCGGCGATCAGGCCGACGAGGACCCGCGGCGGGTTCTGCTCGGCGCGGGAGGCGGCCTCCTGGAGCGCCGCGCGGCCCACGAAGTCGCCGTCCTTCTCGAACTTCACGACCCGGCCGAGGCCGGCGTCGAAGGGGGTCAGCGAGGTGGTCAGCTCGTGCCCGTACAGCGGCATGCCGGCCTCCAGGCGCAGCGTGTCGCGGCAGGACAGGCCGCAGGGGACGAGACCGGCCGGGGCGCCCGCGTCGGTGAGCGCCTGCCACACCTTCTCGGCGTCGGCGGGGGCGACGAACAGTTCGAAGCCGTCCTCGCCGGTGTAGCCGGTGCGGGCGATCAGGGCCGGAACGCCGGCCACGGTGCCGGGCAGGCCCGCGTAGTACTTCAGGCCGTCGAGGTCGGCGTCGGTGACCGCCTTGAGGATGCCGGGCGACTCGGGGCCCTGCACGGCGATCAGCGCGTACGCGTCACGGTCGTCGCGCACCACGGCGTCGAAACCGGCGGCGCGCCCGGTCAGCGCGTCCAGCACCACCTGGGCGTTGGAGGCGTTGGCGACGACCATGTATTCCTGTTCGGCCAGGCGGTAGACGATCAGGTCGTCCAGGATGCCGCCGTCCTCCTGGCAGATCATGGTGTAGCGGGCGCGGCCGGTGCCGACGGTGGCGATGTTGCCGACCAGCGCGTGGTTCAGGAGGTCGGCCGCCTGCGGTCCGGTGACGGTGATCTCGCCCATGTGGGAGAGGTCGAAGAGGCCGGCCTTCGTGCGGACGGCGATGTGCTCGTCGCGCTCCGAGCCGTACCGCAGGGGCATGTCCCAGCCCGCGAAGTCGGTCATGGTCGCGCCGAGCGAACGATGCAGGGCGTCGAGCGCGGTGTGACGGGGTGCGTTGCTGCTCATCGGTGTGGCTCCCAAGGCATGACGGCGAGGTCGTTCCTCCCCATCTGTCATCGGAACCTGAGAGGTTCGTCGTGACCACTCGGGGACACGACTTGCACCTTGGGTGGGACCGCTGTGACAGCGGCCCGCTTTTCAGATGTGCCTCGCCCGCGCGGTAACGGGGCCTGAGAGATTCAAGGGAGGGACTTGCTCCTTCGGCGCCCGGGTACACGTACCCAGGACTCTCCCGCGCGGATTCAAGCGGCCGGTATGCAGTTGGCGCGGTCATCATCGCACGCGCCGTCCGGTCCCGGCAGCCCGCCATCTGTGACCGGGCTGTGGCGGTCCGCGTACGGAAACGGGAAGCGCCGGGCATTACCTTCTCTTTACACTCGTCGGGGATGAGACCCCATGTCCAAGGGGAGGACGGTCACGGTGAACAGGACCACGGCGTACGCGACGACCTCGGGTCTCGCACTGCCCGAGCAACCCGGCGCACCGGCCCGGAAGGCCCGCGGCCCGCTCCCGGCGGCTGTCGTGCGGGACCTCCGCGACCGGGTCGGGCACAGTCCGCACGGCCTCCGCTTCGGGGCGCGCGACCTCGTCGTGGTCACCGGACTGCCCGGCAGCGGCAAGTCGACGCTGATGCGGCGGGCGGTGCGGGGCACGCGCGTCGACTCGCAGGACACCCGTGACCGCTGGGACGGCCGGATGGCCGGGCTGCTGCCGTACGCGGTCTACCGCCCCCTCGTCCGCGTCGCGCACTACGCCGGCCTGCGCCGCGCCCTGCGCGAGGGCGGCGGACTCGTCGTGCACGACTGCGGTACGCAGGCCTGGGTGCGCCGCTGGCTCGCCCGCGAGGCCCGGCGCCGCGGCGGCGCGCTGCACCTGCTGCTGCTCGACGTCACGCCCGGCACCGCGCTGGACGGCCAGCGCGAGCGCGGCCGGGGCGTCTCGCGCTACGCCTTCGCCCGCCATCGCGGCGCGGTCGCCCGGCTGCTGCGCTCCGCCGAGCGGGGAGACCTGCCCGAGGGGTGCCGGTCCGCGGTCCTCATCGACCGGGACGCGGCGGACGTGCTGCGAAGGATCGACTTCGGCCACTGAGAGGTCTCGGTGGCCCACTAACCTTTCCAGCCGGAACAACGGTTCGAAGCGGGCGGTAGACAGATGGACTTTCCGGCACAGGCGCACCCCCATCCGCACGGCGGTTGGCCCGGCAACGAGCTGGAGGAGGTGTTGTCCTCCGCGCTCGGCGTGCCCGCGGGGCCCTCGACGGCCGCTCGCATCGTCGAGGTGCTCGGCCGCAGCTTCGTGTGGGTGCCGCTGCCCAACGGCGGCGGCCCGGGGAGCGGTGCGCTCGATCTGCCCACGATGGACTTCGGGGGCCAGGTGTACGTCCCCGTCTTCAGCTCCGAGGAGCAGTTCCGCCAGGTCGTCGGCGGCCACATGTCGTACACGATCGCGCCCGCCGTGGAGTTCGCCCGCGGACTTCCGCCGCAGGTCGGCATCGTGGTGAACCCGGACGGCGTGGTCGGGATCCCGCTGCCGCCGCCGGCCGTCGCCGAGCTGTGCAGGGCCGGGCGGACCGAGCTGGACGGGGCGGCCACCGGGGGCCGTGTGCGGCTCTTCGAGCCCGACTGGCAGGACGACCCGATGGACTTCCTCGCCGCGGCCTCGGCGGAGTTCGCCGCGACCGGCGTCGTCCTGAGCGCCCGCCGCTGTCTGGCCAGCATCGAGGGCGACGAACCGGTCATGTTCATCGGTGTCGAGCTCTCGGCGTGGGAGGGCGACGCCCGCGCGCTGCCCCTGGACGCCCTGGGCCGTGCCCTCGGCCGCGTCCCGGTGAACATTCCGGTGAACCTGGTTCTCCTCGACGTGGCGCAGGACCCGGTCGGCGACTGGATGCGGGACCGGGTGCGCCCCTTCTACCAGCACGGTCACTGAACGGCGCCCGCGTCGAGGGCGCCCGGCGGGGCCGTGCGCCCTCCTCGCGGGGCCCGCGGCCGCCCCTCGGGGCGCATCCCGGCTCTCGACTGCTTCCCCCGGCGGAGCACGATCGCCGCATAAGCTGGTTTCATGGCCTGGTCGAGATGTTGACGCATGTCGGTGACCGGTGCCTCGGGCACAAAGGATGAGTTCGTCGTGAATTGTTCGCGAAGGGGCGGTTGAGGGTGAGCGCGTCGGGCACGGCCGCGGCCGGGCAGGTCGAGCACATGCTGCGCCAGGTGACTCCCGGGCGTTACGACGCCTACGAGGCGCTCCTTCGCGCGCTCGCGACCCCGTCGTCCGGCCAGGTGTGGATGCTGCTGTGGCACGGCCAGGCCGGCTCCCCGGACGCCCAGTACGGGAACATGCAGGTGGACGGTTTCGGGTACGCGCCCTGCGTCACCTCGGCCCAGGAGCTCTCGGCCAGTGGCTGGAATCGCAGTTACGAGGTCGTGGACGGGCTGGACGTCGCCCGGACCCTGTACCCCGACCACTTCGGCCTCTGGCTCAACCCGCACGCCCCGGGCGGTGGCCTCGGCATCCCGTGGCTGGATCTGCGCCGTATCGCCACGGGCCTGGAGCGACAGCCCGCGGGCCCGCTCCAGCTGTCCGAACCCGCCATCGAGATCCCGCAGTTCTACGCCCTGCTCACGCAGAACGCCCATCGCACCCCGTCCGTACGGTCGTTGCGCCGGGCCTGGGTCCAACCCACGGTCGGGGCGCCCTATCTGGCCATCGGCCTCGACGTGTACGACACCTCGCCGCCCGCCGTCGACTCGGTCCGGGCGATGATGCAGCAGTCCATCGGCGCGGTCCCGGACGGGCTGCCCGTCTCCACCGTCGCGATGTCGGACGAGTTCGACCCGGTCGCGATGTGGCTGCGCGCCAACGCACGTCCGTTCTACGACCGCGAGGCGCACGCCGCGCCCTCCCAGGCGCCGACAGCGGGCGGTTACGGCTATCCGCCGGCCCGCGGCGGCTACTGAGGGCGTTCCGAATTCCGGACCTGTCGCATGTCCGTGCGAGAACGACTGGCATCATGATTCTGCACACGGCCTCCATGTGGTGTGCGTTCCATGCTGCTGACCTGCGGGGAAGCGGGCGATGCGTTGATTGTCCCTTTTGGTGGGACTTCTGATCAAAAAGACCCTCATGTGGTATTTGGGGTCAATTGATAGTCGTCCGGTTCCAGTTACCCACTGTTCGGATAACGGAATCCCCCAACAAGCATCACGGTTGCGCATACATTCCCCATGAGGCCTGGCACCCGATCGTCGCAGCACTGAAGACTCCCCCAACAGGCACGGAATCTTCGATCCTGTGAACGAGCGCAAGTCGAACCATCAGCCGGGCCATCGAGTCGCACCATCTGCGGCCGACTTCCCGGCGAGCAAGTGAACCAAGCCGCAGACAGCGGCAGTCGTAGGCCGGTCACCACCGGCGAGAGGGGTCGGGTCACTGTGACCGCACCGATCGAGACCACCGCGGCGGCAACGGACGCGCAGCCAGAGGCTGTGCTCGCCGGAGCCGGCAAGGGGCAGATCGAGGGCCGTTCCCTGGGACAGATCGCCTGGACGCGCTTCAAGCGCGACAAGGTGGCGGTCGCCGGCGGTGTCATCGTCGTACTGCTCATCCTGATGGCGATTCTCTCCCGCCCCCTCCAGTCGATGCTGGGGCTGGACCCGAACGCCTTCAACCAGGACCTGATCGACCCGAACACCTCGCTGCCCAAGGGCGACCTGGGCGGCATGAGCGGTGACCACCCGCTCGGTGTGGACCCGAAGTTCGGACGCGACATCGCCACCCGAGTCCTGGAGGGCTCCTGGGTGTCGCTGGTGGTCGCCTTCGGCGCCACCATCCTGTCGAACGTCATCGGCGCGATCCTCGGTGTCGTGGCGGGTTACTACGGCGGGCGGGTCGACTCGATCATCAGCCGGCTGATGGACACGTTCCTCGCCTTCCCGCTCCTGCTGTTCGCCATCTCCATCTCCGCGACCCTGCAGGGCGGCGCGTTCGGTCTCAACGGACTGCCGCTGCACCTCGCCGTGCTCATCTTCGTGATCGGCTTCTTCAACTGGCCCTACCTGGGCCGGATCGTCCGAGGCCAGGCGATGGCACTGCGGGAGCGCGAGTTCGTGGACGCCTCCCGCGGCATGGGAGCCAAGGCTCCGTACATCCTGTTCCGGGAGCTCATGCCCAACCTGGTCGGCCCGATCATCGTCTACTCGACGCTGCTCATCCCGACCAACATCCTCTTCGAGGCGTCCCTGAGCTTCCTCGGCGTCGGCATCCAGCCGCCGCAGGCTTCCTGGGGCGGCATGCTCCGCGAGGCGGTCACCTACTACCAGGTGGACCCCGCGTACATGGTCGTCCCGGGCCTCGCCATCTTCCTCACCGTCCTGGCGTTCAACCTGCTCGGTGACGGTCTCCGTGACGCTCTCGACCCGCGCAGTCGCTGACGACTGCCACCGAGAGATCGAAAAGTTTCCAACAATGGAGGGGAAAGCTCCCATCATGCGAAGGTCAGCGCTGGCCGCGATCGCGGCCATCGGCTCCGCCAGCCTGTTCCTCACGGGCTGCAGCAAGGCCGATGACAGCAAGAACGACAACGGCACGAAGTCGGCCGGCGCCGACGCCGCGACCAAGGGCGTCGTGAACGCTTCGGACAAGAAGGGCGGGACGCTCACCTACGAGCTGTCCGACGTCCCGGACTCGTTCGACCCGGGCAACACGTACTACGCGTACATGTACAACCTGAGCCGTCTGTGGGCCCGCCCGCTGATGACCTTCCAGCCCGGTGCGGGCGAGAAGGGCAACACCCTCGTCCCCGACCTCGCGGCCGGCAAGGGCGAGCCGAGCGACGGCGGCAAGACCTGGACGTACAAGCTGCGCGCCGGTGTGAAGTTCGAGGACGGCACGGCGATCACGTCGAAGGACGTCAAGTACGCCGTCGAGCGCTCCAACTTCGCGCGTGACGTGCTCTCCCTCGGCCCGAACTACTTCCAGCAGTTCATGGTCGGCGGCGACAAGTACAAGGGCCCCTACAAGGACAAGAGCGGCAAGGGCCTGTCCTCCATCGAGACGCCGGACGACACCACCATCGTCTTCCACCTGAAGCAGGCCTTCCAGGAGTTCGACTACCTGGTCGCCTCGCCGCAGACGGCCCCGGTGCCGCAGGCGAAGGACACCGGCGTCGACTACGTCAAGAAGATCGTGTCCTCGGGCTCGTACAAGTTCGAGAGCTACGAGGAGGGCAAGCAGGCCGTCCTCGTCCGCAACGACAACTGGGACGCGAAGACGGACCCGCTGCGCAAGCAGCTGCCGGACAAGATCGTCGTCAAGCTGAAGGTCAACCCGGAGACGATCGACAAGGACGTCCTCGCGGGCAAGGCGATCGACCTCGCCGGCGGCGGTGTCCAGGCCGCGACCCAGGCGCAGGTGCTCACCGACGCCTCGAAGAAGGCCAACACGGACAACACCTACGGTGGCCGTCTCGTCTACATGGCGATCAACACCACCGTGGCGCCGTTCGACAAGGTCGAGTGCCGCAAGGCCGTGCAGTACGCGATCGACAAGGTCTCGGTGCAGACCGCCGAGGGCGGCCCGATCCGCGGTGACATCGCCACCACGGTCCTGCCCCCGGACATCCCGGGCTACGAGAAGGCCGACGCCTACGCCTCTGCCGGCAACAAGGGCGACGTCGCCAAGGCCAAGGAGCAGCTGAAGGCCTGCGGCAAGGACAAGATCAGCACCAACATCTCGGCCCGTTCGGACCGTCAGCAGGAGATCGACGCCGCCACGGCGATCATCAACTCGCTGAAGAAGGTCGGCATCACGGCCACCCTCAAGCAGTACCCGTCCGGCAAGTACTTCACCGACTACGCGGGTGTGCCGAAGTTCACCAAGAAGGAGAACATCGGCCTGGAGATGATGCAGTGGGGTGCCGACTGGCCCTCCGGCTACGGCTTCCTGCAGCAGATCCTGAACGGCAGCGCCATCGGCGAGTCCGGTAACACCAACCTGTCGCAGTACGACAACAAGGACGTCAACACTCTGCTGGCGAAGGCGATCGGCACGCAGGACATGGCCGAGCGCAACAGCATCTACACGCAGATCGACAAGAAGACCATGGACGACGCCGTCCTCGTCCCGCTGACCTACTTCAAGGTCCTGCTGGCCCGCCCGACGACCTACACCAACCTGGTTTCCACGGCGGCCTTCAGCGGTGAGTACGACTACCTCAACATCGGCGTAGCGTCGAAGTAGCAGCCCCGGAAGGCAGGTGAAGGCATTGGTGCCCGCGGGCCGAGAGGCCCGCGGGCACCAGCGCCGATCCCCGTGATCTCGTACATCCTCCGTCGGACGTTCGCGGCAGTGATCCTGCTGCTGGTCGTCTCCGCGGTCACCTTCGCCATCTTCTTCCTGCTGCCACGGCTTGCCGGCCAGACAGCGGACCAGATGGCGCAGCAGTACATCGGCAAGAGCCCCTCGAAGGCGGACATCGCCGCTGTCAAGCACAACCTCGGTCTGGACCAGGCTGTCTACGTCCAGTACTGGCACTTCATCAAGGGGATCGTGGTCGGCGCCAACTACGACCTCGGCCCCACCACGGTGCACTGCGACACACCCTGCTTCGGTTACTCCTTCAAGACCCACCAGGCAGTGTGGCCGGAGCTCACCTCCCGCCTTCCGATCACCCTCTCGCTGGCCGCCGGTGCCGCCGTGCTGTGGCTGGTCTCGGGTGTGGTGGCCGGTGTCATCTCGGCACTGAAGCCGCGCTCTATCTTCGACCGCACCTTCATGGGCATCGCGCTCGCCGGTGTCTCGCTGCCCATGTTCTTCACGGGCAACCTGGCGCTCCTGCTTTTCCACTTCACGTGGCCCCTCTTCGGAGACGACTACGTCCCGCTCACCGAGAACCCCTCGCAGTGGGCCAACACCCTCTTCCTCCCGTGGTGTTCGCTGGCTCTGCTGTACTCCGCCATCTACGCCCGGCTCACCCGCTCGGGCATGCTGGAGACGATGAACGAGGACTTCATCCGCACGGCCCGCGCCAAGGGTCTGGGTGAGCGCACGGTCGTCGTCCGGCACGGTCTGCGGGCCGCCCTCACGCCGATCATCACCGTCTTCGGCATGGACATCGGTCTGCTGCTCGGCGGCGCCGTCATCACCGAGAGCGTCTTCTCGCTGCCCGGCATCGGGCAGTACGCGGTGCAGGGCATCACCGACAACGACCTGCCCAAGATCCTCGGCGTGACCCTGCTCGCCGCGTTCTTCGTAGTCATCGCAAATCTTCTGGTGGACGTGCTCTACGCCGCTGCCGACCCGCGGGTGAGGCTCTCGTGACCGAACTCTCCAACACCGGTGCCGCAGTGGGCGAGCCCACCTCCGCCGGCACGGCGTCCGAGGCCTTCCTCCAGGTCCGCGACCTCAAGGTGCACTTCCCGACCGACGACGGTCTGGTCAAGTCCGTCGACGGGCTGACCTTCTCGCTGGAGAAGGGCCGCACCCTCGCCGTCGTCGGTGAGTCCGGCTCCGGCAAGTCGGTCACCTCGCAGGCCATCATGGGCCTGCACCGCCTCGGCACGCGCGGCAAGAACGTGCAGATGTCCGGCGAGATCTGGCTGGGCGGCAAGGAACTGGTCTCCGCCACCCCGGACGAGGTGCGCAAGCTCCGCGGCCGCGAGATGGCGATGATCTTCCAGGACCCGCTGTCCGCGATGCACCCGTACTACAAGATCGGCGACCAGATCGTCGAGGCGTACCGGGTGCACCACAAGGTCAGCAAGAAGGTCGCCCGCAAGCGGGCGATCGAGATGCTGGACCGGGTCGGCATCCCCGAGCCGGGCAAGCGCGTGGACAGCTACCCGCACGAGTTCTCCGGCGGTATGCGCCAGCGCGCCATGATCGCCATGGCGCTGGTGAACAACCCCGAGCTGCTCATCGCTGACGAGCCGACCACCGCCCTCGACGTGACCGTCCAGGCGCAGATCCTCGACCTGATCCGGGACCTGCAGAAGGAGTTCGGCTCCGCGGTCATCATGATCACCCACGACCTGGGTGTGGTCGCCGAGATCGCCGACGACGTCCTCGTGATGTACGGCGGCCGGTGCGTGGAGCGCGGTCCGCTGGCCGAGGTCTTCGAGAAGCCGCAGCACCCCTACACCTGGGGTCTGCTCGGCTCGATGCCCCGCATCGACCGCGAGACCTCGGAACGGCTCATCCCGGTCAAGGGCTCCCCGCCGAGCCTCATCAACGTCCCCTCGGGCTGCGCCTTCAACCCGCGCTGCCCGTACGCGGACCTCCCCAAGGGGAACGTCACCCGTACGGTGCGTCCCGAGCTCGAGCTGGCCGACGGCGGACACTGGTCCGCCTGTCACCTCTCGACCGAGGACCGTACGCGGATCTGGACCGAAGAGATTGCGCCGAAGCTGTGAGTGAGACGAAGAAGACGGACGCCGCCGGGGCCTCGGTCCCGCGCCAGGCGTCGGCTCCCGAGGACCGCGAGGTGCTGCTCCGGGTCGAGGGCCTGACCAAGCACTTCCCGATCAAGAAGGGCATCCTTCAGCGCCAGGTCGCGGCGGTGAAGGCGGTCGACGGCGTCGACTTCGAGGTGCGCAAGGGCGAGACCCTGGGCGTCGTCGGCGAGTCGGGCTGCGGCAAGTCGACCATGGGCCGGGTCATCACCCGGCTCCAGGACCCGACCGGCGGCTCGATCCACTTCGAGGGCAGGGACATCACGCGGCTCAGCACCGCGAAGATGCGCCCGCTGCGCCGTGACATCCAGATGATCTTCCAGGATCCGTACGGATCCCTCAACCCCCGTCACACCATCGGTTCGATCGTCTCGGCGCCCTTCCGGCTCCAGAACGTCGAGCCCGAGGGCGGGGTCAAGAAGGAGGTCCAGCGGCTGCTGGAGCTCGTCGGCCTCAGCCCCGAGCACTACAACCGCTACCCGCACGAGTTCTCCGGCGGTCAGCGCCAGCGCATCGGCATCGCCCGCGCGCTCGCGCTCAAGCCGAAGCTCGTGGTGGCCGACGAGCCGGTCTCCGCGCTGGACGTGTCGATCCAGGCCCAGGTCGTCAACCTCATGGACGACCTCCAGCAGGAGCTGGGCCTGACGTACGTGATCATCGCGCACGACCTCTCGGTCGTCCGGCACGTGTCGGACCGGGTCGCGGTGATGTACCTCGGCAAGATGGTCGAGCTCGCCGACAGCACCAAGCTGTACGAGTCGCCGATGCACCCGTACACCAAGGCCCTGATGTCGGCCGTGCCGGTGCCGGACCCGAGCCGCCGGAGCGCGAAGAACGACCGCATCCTGCTCAAGGGTGACGTTCCCTCCCCGCTCAAGCCGCCGAGCGGCTGCCGGTTCCACACCCGGTGCTGGAAGGCCACGCAGGTCTGCAAGACGACCGAGCCGCTGCTCCTCGAGGTGAGGCCCGGTCAGCGCGTCGCCTGTCACCACCCGGAGAACGCCCCGGACCAGGCTCCGCAGGACGTCGTCCTGCTCTCGGCCGCCCGGGAAGCGGCCGAGCTGGTGCCCGACGAGGTGACGGAGAAGGCTCCGACCGAGCCCGTCGAGCCCGCTGAGCCCGTCGAGGCGTCGGACAAGGCTCCGGCCGAGCCCGTCGAGGCGTCGGACAAGGCGACGGACAAGGCCCCGGCCGAGCCCGCCGCCACCGGTGAGGAGGCCGGCTCCGCGTCGGACTCCGCGGTCGCGGAAGCCGACCGTCAGGAGTCGACCGACCAGTAGGCCGTGATGACTTGGCAAAGTCATGAACATGCCTGAACGGGAGAGTGCAGAGTCCTGCGTATCCGTCTGATCAGAAATGATCGGTATGCGTACGAAAGGGATGCTGATGGCACTCTCCCGTTCGGCACGTTTAGGGGCCCTCGCGACCGCGACGGCCTCCTTCCTTCTCATCGCCGCCTCCTCCGCCCCCACCCCCGGTGCGGACGGCATCGGTGACACGTACTTCCCCCAGCTCGGCAACGGCGGCTTCGACGCCCGCCACTACGCCCTGGACGTGGCGTACGACCCCGGCACCGACCGCCTCGACGGCGTCACGACCCTCACCGCCCGCGCCACCCGGAACCTCTCCGCCTTCGATCTGGACCTCCAGAAGCTGGACGTCACGAGGATCGCGGTGAACGGCAGAACGGCCCGCTTCACGCGGGAGGGCGACGAGATCCACATCACCCCGCGCGGGCCCCTGGCCAGGGGCAAGGACTTCACGGTGGCCGTCACCTACGGCGGAGTCCCCGAGCCCCTGAACGGCCCGATCGTGTTCGGCTCCGACTACGGGTGGATGAAGACCACGGACGGCGTCTTCGTCGCCTGCGAGCCCAACGCCGCCTCCACCTGGTTCCCCTCCAGCGACCACCCGTCCGACAAGGCGACCTACGACATCCGCATCACGGCGCCCAAGGGCCTGACGGCGGTCTCCAACGGACGCCTGCTGTCGACCCGCGACAAGGGCGCGAACACGGTCACGCACTGGCGCGAGAGCCGGCCCATGGCCACCTACCTCGCCACGGCGACCATCGGGAAGTTCGACGTGAGGACCGGCACCACCCCGGGCGGGACGCCGATCTACGTGGCGGTCGACCCGGTGCTCGCGAGCGGCAGCAGCGTCGACGTGTACGCCGTCACGGCCGAGGCCACCGACTACTGGTCGCAGGTGTTCGGCCCGTACCCGTTCGAGGAGACCGGGGCCGTCGTCGACGACATGCCCCAGGCCGGCTTCTCGCTGGAGGTCCAGTCGAAGCCCGCGTACTCGGCGGTGCGTTCGGAGTCGACCATCGTGCACGAGCTGGCCCACCAGTGGTTCGGCGACTCCGTCTCGGTGGAGCGCTGGAAGGACATCTGGCTGAACGAGGGCTTCGCGACCTACGCCCAGTGGCTGTGGGCCGAGCACAGGGGCACCCGCTCGGCGCACGACTCGTTCCTCGCCGGGTACAACCAGCGGCCCGCGGACTCCGCCTTCTGGCAGACCACGGTCGGCGACCCGCAGCGGGACACCATGTTCGCCTCGGCGGTCTACCAGCGGGGCGCGATGACGCTCCAGAGGCTGCGCGAGCGCATCGGCGACACCGCGTTCTTCAGGCTGCTGCCCGCGTGGACGAAGCTGCACCGGTACGGCAACGCCAACACCGCCGACTTCATCGCCCTCGCGGAGAGGACCTCCGGGCAGCAGCTCGACGATCTCTTCCAGACCTGGCTGTTCACCACAGGCAAGCCCGCCCTCTAGACCTTCCTTCGTAAGGCACACACCCCGCGACAGGTGAGAATGTGGGGGTGTTCCAGCATCTGTTCAACCCCTCCGTCCAGCACACGCTCGACCTGATCGGCATCTTCGTCTTCGCGATCTCCGGCTCCCTGCTGGCCGTCCGCAAGAACTTCGACGTCTTCGGGATAGCCGTCCTCGCGGAGATCACCGCGCTGGGCGGAGGGCTGCTGCGCGACATCATCATCGGTGCCGTGCCCCCGGCGGCCTTCACCGACCTGGGGTACTTCACCACACCGCTCGTCGCCGCCCTGCTCGTGTTCTTCCTGCACCCGGAGGTGGAGCGCATCCAGGTCGGCGTGAACGTCTTCGACGCGGCCGGGCTCGGACTGTTCTGCGTCACCGGCACCGTGAAGGCGTACGACTACGGGCTCGGCCTGACCGCCTCCGCCGCCCTCGGCCTCGCGACGGCCGTGGGCGGCGGCGTGCTGCGGGACGTCCTCGCCAACGAGGTCCCCTCCCTGCTGCGCTGGGACCGTGACCTCTACGCGGTCCCGGCGATGGTCGGCGCCACGATGGTGGTGCTCTGCATCCGCTACGACGCGCTCACCCCCCTCACCAGCGGCCTCGCCGTCGTCACCGCCTTCGTGCTGCGTCTGTTCGCGATGCGGTACCACTGGCGAGCTCCGCGCGCGTGGCACCGCCGCTCGACGGTGCGTGAGGAAGAGAGCTCCTGACCCGGTCGGCGCCGGCCGCCCGTCCGTCGCCGGCCTCGTCGCCGGCCGCGGGAGCGCGACCGGACCCGGCGGCGCCCGTCCCGTCCCCGGCGGCGCCCGCCCCGTCCGCCGCGCCCGGCGTCCCGGAGCCGAGCTGCTCGGTCAGCCAGCGGAACACCCCCGGCACCTGGGGCCGCCACAGCCCCATGTCGTGGCCGCCCGCGCTGCGCGGCAGCAGCACCACCTCCACCCGCGTCGGCGGCTTCGCGACCGCCTGGACCGCCGCGCCCGCCTGGTAGCCGTCGCCGGACTCGCCGGAGAAGTAGAGGGAGATCCGAGGGGGGACGCGGTCGTCGCGCAGCAGCAGGTAGGGGTTGTTCCGGCGGCGCAGTTCGGGGTTGCGCCCGGCCAGTGAACTGCGTTCTCCCTTGGGGTCGTTGTAGCCGGACATGCTCACCGCGGCCCGGTAGCGGTCGGGGTGGGCGACGGCCAGTTTGGCGGCGCAGTGCGCTCCGGCCGAGTACCCGGCCGTGGCCCAGCCGTCCGGGGCGGACTCGGCCCGGAAGTTGTCCGTGATCATCCGCGGCACGTCGATGCTGAGCCAGCTGTCCGCGTTCACCGTTCCCGGGATGTTCGCGCAGCCGGTGTCCGCGCGGGCCAGCAGGTTGGTGCGCGGCGCGACCAGGATGAACGGCGCGACGTGCCCGTCGAGCATCATCGGCCGCAGCTGCTCGTGCACGTGGGCGGATCCGAACCACGCCTTGGCGGAGCCGGGGTATCCCGAGAACAGTTCCACGACGGGGAACTTCCGGTGCCGGTAGGCGGGCTCGTCGTACTGGGGCGGCAGCCAGACGTAGACCTCGGCGTTCACCCCCGACACCCGCCCCCTCAGCTGGGTGACGCGCACACCGCCGGCCCGCCCCATGTGGGGTCCGTCGGCCGGCCGGAAGGTCTGCCGCACCCGGGGCAGGTCCTTCAGCGAGATGCCTCCGGTGCCGTCCGCGCCGAGGTCGGCGGCCCGCTGGACGTGGTTGCCGGTGCCGAGGAGGTCGGCCCAGTCGTCGTACAGGTTGTTGGCGTTGTTCACGAGGACGAACACGAGGCTGATCGCCGTTCCCTGGGCGAACAGCAGCATCAGAAGCCGGGCCGCGGCGCGCACCGGCGCCGGCCCGGACACCCGGGACCACAGGAGCAGGGGCAGCACAAGGGCGACGGCGCACAGTACGAAGGAGGTCAGGAGGAACGTTGTCCCGGTGAGGCTCATATCCCATCAGAGGAGAACCGGGGCCGATCGGTCACGGATGATTGAGGACACTTGACAAGAAATTGCCGAATCCTCACCTGGATGGCCGGAAGACGACGGGGTGCCCGCGCGCCCGAAACGGTGAAAGCTACCGCTTAGTAATTTCCTGTTGTACGGTTCACGTATGGCAGAAGCAGCTTCGGTACAGGCCGTACGGGCCACGATCGGCGACAGCGAGTTCGACCGGGACACCGCCGTCACCCCGCGCGGGGCCGGCGTCTACGACGTCGACCTCTCCGCCGGGTGGACGATCATCAACGCCGTCAACGGCGGCTATCTGCTGGCCGTCCTCGGCCGGGCCCTCGCCGACGCCCTCCCGCACTCCGACCCGTTCACGGTCTCCGCGCACTATCTGACCGCGTCCCAGCCGGGCCCCGCGGTCGTCCGCACGGACGTCGTGCGCACCGGCCGGACGCTGTCGACCGGGCAGGCGTCCCTCTTCCAGTACGACGACGAGGGCCGTGAGGTCGAGCGCATCCGCGTGCTCGCCTCGTACGGCGATCTCGACTCCCTGCCCGACGACGTCCGCACGACCGCGCTGCCGCCCGCGATCCCGCCCATGGACCAGTGCTTCGGTCCGCAGGACGCGCCGGCGCCCATCCCCGGCAGCTCGGCGATCACCGACCGGCTGTTCCTCAAGCTCGACCCCGCGACCCTCGGCTGGGCGCTCGGCGCGCCGTCCGGGAAGGGCGAGATGCGGTCGTGGTTCGGACTCGCCGACGGCCGGGACGCGGACCCGCTCTCGCTGCTCCTCGCGGTCGACGCCCTGCCGCCGACGGCCTTCGAGATCGGCCTCTCCGGCTGGGTGCCGACCGTCGAACTGACCGTGCACGTGCGGTGCCGCCCGGCGCCCGGCCCGCTGCGGGTGTCGATCACCACCCGCAACCTCGCCGGGGGCTTCCTGGAGGAGGACGCGGAGGTCTGGGACAGCGCGGACCGCCTGGTCGCCCAGTCCCGCCAACTCGCCCGCGCCCGCCTCGCCTGACCGGCCACGGGCCCACCCGGCCTGTTCCGGCCCGCCCGCCACGGGCTTGCCGGAAGCCCTGCCGGGCCCGTTTCGGCCCGCCCGCCACGGGCTTGTCCGGACGGCTGCCGGGCCCTGCTCCGGCCGGCCGGCACGAGCCTGCCGGGAGGGCCCGTCGGATCCGGTCCGGGCCCGGCCGTGAGGGGCAGGCCCACCTGTGCCGCTCCCGGGGTTCGGGGGCCGGTGGCCCGGCTCGTCCCCGGGGCGGCGTCCCGTGTCCTCAGGCGGTCACCAGGGGGCGGCGGCCCGTCCAGGCCGCCAGCCGTCCATAGGCGTCGGCGCCCTCGGGGGTCGGCGCCACCGCGCCGAAGGGCAGCTCGGGGTCCTCGCGTCCCTCGTCGGGCAGCACGCGCCCGGCGATCGTGAGCGCGAACTCGGCCAGTTCCGGATCGAGTCCGAGGGGCTGGCCCAGCGCCTCCGAGAGGTCCCAGGTGTGCGTGACCGCCTCCATGACGTACCCGGCCAGCGCGATCCGGCCGGGGACCTCGCCCCAGGGCGCCCGCACCGTCGCGTCCAGCCGGGCGTCGTCCGCCCAACCGGCGCGGACCCGGTCCCTGGCCTCGTCGTACGCGGCGCTCCAGCCGTCGTCCGGCACGCCGTCGGCGAACGGCGGCAACGCGAGTCCGTCGCCGCCCGCCCCGATCACGGCGATCCGCCGGGTGCCGCCGACCATGTGCGACAGCAGCAGGCGCACGTCGAACTCGGCGCACGGGGTGGGGCTTTCCAGCCGCTCGGGCCGCACGGTCGCGATCAGCGACGCGATCTGGGCGGCGGCGCGGGCGTACAGGGGGCGGGGGTCCATGGTGTTCATGACTGCCTCTTCCGTGTCTCGGTGTGTGCCCCACCCTCGACGCATAACCTGACAGTTCCCGTCAACATTTGCGGACGGCTTCCGGCGGGCGCGATCCTGGGCGCGTGAAGTCCGACCGCCTGCTCTCGATCCTGCTGCTGCTCCAGACCCGGGGCCGCGTCCCGGCGCGCGAACTGGCCGACCGGCTGGAGGTGTCGGTGCGCACCGTCTACCGGGACATCGAGGCGCTGTCCGCCTCCGGAGTCCCCGTCTACGCCGAACGCGGGCGCCACGGCGGCATCGAGCTGCTCGCCGGATTCCGTACGGACGTCACGGGACTGACCGCGGACGAGTCGCGCTCGCTGTTCGTCCTGGCCGCGCAGGGCACGCACGCCGCCCTCGGCCTGGACGCGGCGCTCGGCTCGGCACTGCGCAAGGTGATGGCGGCGCTGCCCGCCCCCTTCAGGCCCGCCGCCGAGGTCACCAGCCGACGGGTCCTCGTCGACGCCACGCGCTGGAAGGGCGGTCCCCGGCGGGCCGTGGACCTGGACGCGCTGCAGGACGCCGTCTTCTCCGACCGCAGGCTGCGGCTGCGCTACCGCCACGGCGGGGACGCCGAACCCCGTACGTACACCGTCGACCCGTACGGCCTCGTCTCCAAGGCCGGTGTCTGGTACCTGGTCGCCGACCGGCGCGGCGGCCCGCGGCTGTTCCGCGCCGACCGGGTCCGCTCGGCGACCCTCCTGCCGGATCCGGTGCGCCGCCGTCCCGGTGTCGAACTCGCCGACGTCTGGGAGGTGTTGCGCCGCCAGGTCGAGGAGCGGCCGGGGAACGTCGACGTCACGGTCCGGGTACGGCGCCCCCGCCTCGACATGTTCCTGCGCCTCCACGCGGCCTCCCTTGCGGAGCTGCCCGAGGACGACGGCGCCGGTGAGTGGGTGACCGCGCGCCTGCGTCTCGGCTCGGTGCGCGAGACCCGCACGCTGCTGGCCTTCGGGGACGCGCTCGAGGTCCTCGCTCCGGCCGGGGCGCGGGAGGAGATGGCCGCGACGGCGGCGGCCGTCGGGGCGGTGTACGAGGGGGGTTGAACCGCCGCGCCGGGCGGGCGCCGCACAGCAAGGCACAGCCCCGGCACAGCGTGGCCCTACGTGGATCTGGTGCCCTGGCTCCCGCCCGTCCGGCCGTCCGGCCGACCCACTTGATCCGACCGGGAGTTGCCCCATGAACCGTCGTGCACGACTCGTTCCCCTCGTCGCCCTTCTCGCGCTCTCGCCCCTCCTGGCGGCCTGCGGCTCCGGTGACACGTCGTCCTCGGACGGCAGGACCTCCGGGGGGCAGGACTGCGCACGCCCCTCCGGGATGCCGGGCGGCGCCTCCGGACGCCCCACCGGCGCGCCGTCGGGCATGCCCACCGGGAAGGCCCCCTCCGGCATGCCGACGGGGAAGGCCCCGTCGGGCATGCCGAGCGGCGCCCCCGGCGGCGGCATGGGCGGCGGCCAGGGCGGCTGCGGAGGCGGCCCCGGCGGTCAGACGGGCCAGAGTCAGGGTCAGGGGCAGGGGCAGGGGCAGTCGGCCGCACAGGGTTGACGCGGGCGAACCCCCGCTTCCGCGTACGGCGCTGGTGACGCGCCGTACGCCGGCAGGGGGCCGTACGCGGGGCCCGGGCGCGGTGACGGCGCGGCGCGTCCGGGCGACGGGCGCGCGGCCGGCCCGCGTCGGCACACGGCGGCGGCCGCCCCGGGAGAGGCCCCGCGCCGGCCGGGTCGGTGGGTCAGTCGGCCAGCCAGCCAGCCAGCCAGCCAGCCGGCCGGTCAGCCGAGCCAGTGGCGGCGGCCGATGCTGATCAGCCGCATCTGACGGCTCGCCACCCGGGCCACCCGTTCGCGTTCCGCCTCGGAGCCGTCCAGCGCCTCCAGGAACGCCGAGGCCGCCATCAGCATGTGGTCGACGTACAGGCCCGCCAGCATCAGCAGATCGTCCTCGCTCCACCCCGCGTACTCGGGGTGTTCGGCCAGCGCGTGCCCGACCTCCTCGGCGAACCGGGCCAGTTGCTCGCGGATCGCGTCCCGTACCGGCTGGACGCCGCCGTGCCGCTCGCGCGCGATGAAGCGGACGTGCGCCGGGTGCGTCCCGACATGACGGGCGATCAGTTCCACGGCGCGGGCGATGCGTTCGTCGCTGTCACCGGCCGTGGACACCGTGTCCTCGATCATCGGGTGCAGGCTGCCGAGCGCCTCCTCGACCAGCGCCACGCCGAGATCCGCCGTCGAGCGGAAATGCCGGTAGAAGGCGGTCGGAGCGACTCCGACGGCACGGGTGACCTCGCGCAGCCCCAGGCTGCTCAGGCTCTGTTCCTCCAGAAGCCCCAACGCCGCGTCCAGCAGCGCCTGCCGGGTCTTCTGTTTCTGCGCCTGGCGGATGCCGAGAGTGTGACTCATGCCATGCAGTTAACAACTGTTCTCCGGAAATTTAAAGCCGTGAGCGCGCTAGACTCAAGAGTCAGTGAACAAGTGTTACTACAACCGTTCACCGAGTCGTCAAGTCCCGGAAACGACGGGGCCTCACCGTTGAGGTCCCGGACGCTCCGGGACCGGACTTCGAGACTTCTTCGAGAGGCATCCCATGCTGTTCCTCGTCGCCGCACTCCTGCTGCTCGGCGTCGTGCTGGGCTCCGTGGCGCACGCGCCGCTGCCCGTCAGCCTCGTCGCCGCGGCCGTCATCGGCATCTGGCTGACCGTCTTCGCGCTGCGTGAGCGCGGTGCCCGCCGACGCCACTCCTCCGCCAACTGACCGTTGGTCCCGCACCTTTGCCGACCGGCCGTTGGTCCCGTCCTTCACCGACTGACCGTTGGGAGCTGACTCACGTCATGGAACTCACCGCGCGCACCACCGGCACGACCCGCACCACCGGCACGACCCGCACATCCGGAGCCGTCCGTACGGCCGGAGCCGTCCGCACCGTCGGAGCCACCGAGACCGCCCGCGCCACCGAGGCCACGCGCGCCACGCGCCGGACCCGCGTCCAGGACGCGGACGGCATGGCCGTGGCCTCCTTCGTCCTCGGCCTGCTCGGCCTTCTCGTGCTGAACGTCTTCCTGGGCCCCGTCGCCATCGTCCTCGCCTCCGTCGCCCTCTGGCGCGGCACGGCCCGCCGGGGCCGCGCCTTCCTCGGTCTCGGCCTCGGGGTCGCCGACCTGGTCGTCCTGATCGCCTTCATGCAGGTCGACAACACGGTGTCCTGGAGCTTCTGAGACGGCCGTGACGGCCGGGACTCCGGCCGCGCCCGCGGCGAGCCGCGCCGGGCCACCGCACACGGGCCCGGCGCCGCGGGGCGCGCCGTCGCACCGCGCGAACCGGGCGGACGGCCGTGCCACCGGGGGCCGGACCGAGGGGGAGCGGGCCCGTAGAATCGAGCCCACCATGGCTTACCTCGACCACGCCGCGACCACGCCCATGCTTCCCGAGGCAGTAGAGGCTCTGACCGCCCGGCTGAGCGTCACGGGCAACGCCTCCTCCCTCCACGCCGCCGGCCGCACCGCGCGGCGGACGGTGGAGGAGGCCCGCGAGACCCTCGCGGACTCCCTCGGCGCCCGCCCCAGCGAGGTGGTGTTCACCTCCGGCGGCACCGAGGCCGACAACCTCGCGGTGAAGGGCCTGTACTGGTCCCGCAGGGACGCCGATCCGGCCCGTACCCGCATCCTCGCGAGCCCCGTCGAGCACCACGCCGTCCTCGACGCGGTCCACTGGCTCGGCGAGCACGAGGGCGCCACGGTCGAGTACCTGCCCGTCGACGCCTACGGCCGTGTCCACCCCGGCGCCCTGCGCGAGGCCATCGCGCGCGACCCCGACGACGTCGCCCTCGCCACGGTCATGTGGGCCAACAACGAGATCGGCACCGTCATGCCGGTCCGTGAACTGGCGGACGTCGCGGCCGAGTTCGGCATTCCGCTGCACGCCGACGCGGTGCAGGCCTTCGGTCAGGTCCCCGTCGACTTCGCGGCTTCCGGCCTCGCCGCGATGACGGTGTCCGGCCACAAGATCGGCGGCCCCTACGGGATCGGCGCCCTGCTCCTGGGCCGCGAGTACAGCCCCGTGCCCGTGCTGCACGGCGGCGGCCAGGAGCGCCACGTCCGCTCCGGCACGCTCGACGTGCCCGCCGTCGCCTCCTTCGCGGTCGCCGGGCGGCTGGCCGCCGAGCGGCGGGAGCGGTTCGCCCTGGAGGTCGGCGCCCTGCGCGACGACCTGGCCGACGCCGTCGTCAAGGCCGTGCCCGACGCGATCCTCGGCGGCGACCCGGCCCCCGGCGGCCGGCTGCCCGCCAACGCGCACTTCACGTTCCCGGGCTGCGAGGGCGATTCGCTGCTCCTGCTGCTCGACGCGCAGGGCATCGAGTGCTCCACCGGCTCGGCCTGCACGGCGGGGGTGGCCCAGCCGAGCCATGTCCTCCTCGCCACCGGCACCGACCCGGACCTCGCCCGGGGCACCCTGCGCTTCTCGCTCGGCCACACCTCCACGCGGGCGGACGTCGCCGCGGTGGCGCGGGCGATCGGCCCGGCGGTGGAGCGGGCGCGCAGGGCGGGCCTCACCTGACCTCCGGCCGGTGGGGCCCGGTCCGGCAGGCTCCGGACCGGTGGGTCCGGGACCGTCAGGCCGTCGCCGTCCGTGCCCGCCGTACGAGACGTATGTACCGGTCCCAGTCCCAGTACCGTCCGGGATCCGTGTGGTCCGTGCCCGGGACCTCGACGTGTCCGACGATGTGCTCGCGGTCCACGGGGATGCCGTACCGCCCGCATATCCCGGCCGTCAGCCGCGCCGAGGCCTCGTACATCGCGTCCGTGAACGACGAGGGGCGGTCGACGAAACCCTCGTGCTCGATGCCGACGCTGCGTTCGTTGTACGAGCGGTTGCCCGCGTGGAACGCCACGTCCAGCTCGCGGATCATCTGCGTGACATGACCGTCCCTGCGGACCACGTAGTGGGCGGCCGCTCCGTGCTTCGGGTCCTGGAAGACCTTCACCGCGCTCGCGAAGCTGCCCTGGGTGACGTGGACGACCACGCGGTCGATCGTGTAGTCGTCGGGGCGGTCGGCCCGCCGCCAGTTCGCCGTCGAGGCCTCCACCCACTGCGCGCCCCGGAAGTCCACCGCCCCCGCGACGCGCGGCTTCTCCACACCGGGCAGCCGCCACCACAGGTGCGACAGCTCCTCACGGGCGAGCCCGGCCGCGCCCACGGCGGCCGCCAGACCGCCGACGATCAGCACCCGGCGGCCGACCGGCCTGTCGCCGTCCCCGGCTCCCGCTCCCCGGCTCAGCGGCCCGCCGGACTTCCCCTTTTTCGCCCCCATGCGATCTTCAACGGATACTCGCGGGTCCCGGTTCCCGCGGCCCCGTACCCTGGAGGGGTTATGACTGACACCTCGCAGCGCCCCCTCCGCGTCCTCGCCGCCATGTCGGGCGGAGTGGACTCCGCCGTAGCCGCCGCCCGTGCCGCCGAGGCCGGGCACGACGTGACGGGTGTGCACCTCGCCCTCTCGGCGAACCCGCAGTCGTTCAGGACCGGCGCGCGCGGCTGCTGCACCATCGAGGACTCGCGCGACGCCCGCCGGGCCGCCGACGTCATCGGCATCCCGTTCTACGTCTGGGACCTCGCCGAGCGCTTCCGCGAGGACGTCGTCGAGGACTTCATCGCCGAGTACGAGGCCGGCCGCACCCCGAACCCGTGCCTGCGCTGCAACGAGAAGATCAAGTTCGCCGCCCTGCTGGACAAGGCGCTCGCGCTCGGCTTCGACGCGGTCTGCACCGGCCACTACGCGCAGGTGATCGTCCGGGAGGACGGCACGCGCGAGCTGCACCGGGCCTCCGACATGGCCAAGGACCAGTCGTACGTCCTCGGCGTCCTGGACGACCGCCAGCTCGCCCACGCGCTGTTCCCGCTCGGCGACACGGTCACCACCAAGGACGAGATCCGCGCCGAGGCCGAGCGCCGGGGCCTGGCCGTCGCCAAGAAGCCGGACTCGCACGACATCTGCTTCATCGCCGACGGCGACACCCAGGGCTTCCTCGCGAGCAGGCTCGGCAAGGCCGAGGGCGACATCGTCGACGAGTCCGGAGCCACGATCGGCACCCACGAGGGCGCGTACGGCTTCACGATCGGCCAGCGCAAGGGGCTGCGCATCGGCACCCCGGCCGCCGACGGCAAGCCCCGCTACGTCCTCGACATCTCACCGGTGAACAACACGGTCACGGTCGGCCCGGCCGCCTCCCTGGACGTGTCCGCGCTGACCGCGATCAAGCCCCGCTGGTGCGGCGCCGCCCCGGAGGGCCCCGGCACCTACACCGCCCAGCTGCGCGCCCACGGCGGCGAGACCGAGGTGAACGCGCGGCTGGCCGACGGCGAGTTGCTCGTCACCTTCACCGAGCCGGTCCGCGGCGTCGCCCCCGGCCAGGCGATCGTCCTGTACGACGGCACCCGCGTGGTGGGCTCGGCGACGATCGCGACGACCACGCGCGCGACGGCGGACGTCTAGCCCGGCCGGGTCCGCGGGGCCTCGGTCAGGGTCTCCGGTCCGGGGCTCCGTCTAACCGTCCGTGCCGAACCAACCGTCCGTGCCGAACTGACCGTCCGTGCCGAACTGACCGTCCGTGCCGAACTGACCGTCCGTGCCGAACTGACCGTCCGTGCCGAACTGACCGTCCGTGCCGAACTGACCGTCCGTGCCGAACTGACCGTCCGTGCCGAACTAATCGTCCGTGCCGAAGAACTCCGCCAGCACCGGCGCGAGCGCCCCGGGATCCACCATGTGGGTCTGCCCCTCCAGCGTGCGGTACGAGCCGTTCGGCGCCGCCTCCGCGATGCCCCGCGCCGCCTCGCGCATCCACGAGGGGCTCGCGTCACCGGCGACCGACAGCAGGGGCACGGAGAGCGCGGCCAGCCGTTCGCGGGGCATCCGGCCCCCGCCCATCGCGGCGTCGTCGTACGCCAGGGTCGGCGCGATGGCCTCCATGCCGGGCCAGGCGTGGGACATGCGCACCCCGGCGATCATCTCCGGGGGCGTGCCCACGTGGGTCAGGAACAGCTCCACCGCGTCACCGTGCCGGTCCTGGCCGAGCAGTTCCGTCAGCCGCTCGGTGTACTCCGCCCGCTGCTTGCCCGCGACCTCGTCGACGGCGAACGGCGTCTCGTAGACGGCGACCTCGCGGACGGGCAGTCCGCTCATGGCCGCCTCCAGGGCCAGCGCGCCGCCCGACGAGATGCCGTAGAGCGCCGCGCCGCCCCCGAAGGCGTCGATCAGCGCCGCGATGTCCTCGACCTCCCGGGCCACCGCGAAGGGAGCGGTGTCCCCGCTGCCTCCGCGGCCCCGCCGGTCGTAGGTGACGGCGCCGAAGCGGTCGGAGAGGGCCTCGGCGAGGGGCGCGAGCGTGGCGCCCGTGCACATGGCTCCGCCGACCAGGACGACCGTCGGGCCGTCACCGTGGCGTTCGTACGCGATGGGGGTCCCGTCGCGGGAGATGGTCTTCTTGTCCATGTCTGTAGAGACTGCCGGGCGAGCGGGAACTCATCGCGTCACCACGCCCGCGTCCGCCCGGAACTCAGGACACGTCGACCTCGTAGAAGCACAGGTGGTCCTTGATCCCGGCGACATCGGGCTTCGGGTCCGGATAGGCCCACACGAGATCGGCCGCGCCGGGACGTGACCAGTAGGACGCGGTGCCCTTGAACGGGCAGTACGTGTGGGTGTCGGAGGGCGTCAGCAGGTCCAGACGGACGTCCTCGGGCGGGAGGTAGTAGCGCACCGGACAGCCCGTCTCGCGCAGCACCAGGGGGCGGTCGCTCTCCGCCAGGACCTGGCCGTCGTGCGTGACGCGGACGTGCCGCGTGCCCTGCTCGATGGTGATCGTGTGTCCTTCAGCCATGTACGGAAAGCGCTCGCGGGCCCCGATTCGTTCCCGCGTACGGTGAGGGCATGAACATCTGCGTCTTCCTCTCCGCCGCCGACCTCGACGACCGCTACACGCGCCCCGCCCGGGAGTTCGCCGAACTCCTCGGAAAGGGCGGCCACACGCTCGTGTGGGGCGGCTCCGACGTCGGACTGATGAAGGTGGTCGCCGACGGGGTGCAGGAGGCGGGCGGACGGCTGGTCGGCGTCTCCGTGGACTTCCTGGCCGACAGGGCCCGTCCGGGCGCCGACGAGATGGTCGTCGCCCGGGACCTGGCCGAGCGCAAGGCGCTGCTCCTGGCGAAGGCCGACGCGGTGGTCGTCATGGTCGGCGGCACCGGCACCCTCGACGAGGCGACCGAGATCCTGGAGCTGAAGAAGCACGGGAAGACCGAGAAGCCGGTGGTCCTGCTCAACACGGCCGGCTTCTACGACGGGCTCAAGGAGCAGTTCCGGCGGATGGACGCCGAGGGCTTCCTGCCGCGCCCGCTCACCGACCTGGTGTTCTTCGCCGAGGAGCCGGTGGGCGCGCTGGCCTATCTGGAGGAGAGCGTCGGCATCCGCTGAGGAGCCGGCCTCCCGTCCGGGGCCGGGGGCCGGGACCGGGGTCGGGGTCGGGGGTCGGGACCGGGGACGGGCGCACCCGCCCGGCCCGGGCCCGTGCCCACCGGGGTGTCCGCACGCGGTTCGAGTCCGGCCCCCGGTGATGCGAGCATGGCGTCCATGCCTACACATGTGATCACCGGGGCCGGTTCCGGCATCGGCGCGGCCGTCGCCCGCCGTCTGCACGCGCGCGGGGACGAACTCGTGCTCCACGCGCGCGACGCCGGCCGCGCGAAGGACCTGGCCGCCGCGTTCCCCGGGGCGAGGACCCTGGTGGGCGACCTGGCGGACCCCGACAAGCTCTCCTGGGCGTTCTCGCACCAGACGCTCCCCGGCCGCGTCGACTCCCTGCTGCACATCGCGGGCGTGGTCGACCTCGGTCCGGTCGGCGAACTGACCCCGAAGTCCTGGCGCCACCAGCTCAACGTCAACCTGATCGCCCCCGCCGAGCTGACCCGCCACTTCCTGCCCCAGCTCCGCCTCGCCCAGGGCCACGTGGTCTTCGTGAACTCCGGCGCCGGTCTGAACGCCCACGCCGACTGGTCCGCCTACGCCGCCTCCAAGCACGGGCTGAAGGCCCTCGCCGACTCCCTGCGCCACGAGGAGCACGCGGCCGGGGTCCGGGTGACGTCCGTCTACCCCGGCCGCACGGCGAGCCCCATGCAGGCCAAGGTGCACCAGCAGGAGGGCAAGGAGTACGACGCCTCGAGGTGGATCGACCCGGAGTCGGTGGCCACGACGATCGTGATGGCGCTCGACCTGCCCCGGGACGCCGAGGTCAATGACCTGACGGTGCGCCCGGGAGGCTGATCCGCCCCCCGGATTCCGTAGGCTTCCGGGGTGAGTGAAAACAGCGAGTTCAGGTTCGGCGCCGCCACCGGGGTCGGGTCCATGCCGGGCGGTGACGCGCGGGAGGCCGCCAAGACCGTCACCGGTTCCTTCGAGGACTTCCCCTTCCTCGCCGAACTGCCCGCGCGCGGGCCCGGGGCGGACATGATCGGCCGGACCGCGGGCATGCTCGTCGAGCTGTACGCGCGCGTGGAGCCCAGCGGCTGGCGCTTCGGGGACCGGCCCGGCCGGGACACCAAGAGGGCCAGGTCGTGGCTGGGGGAGGACCTCGACGCCCTGGAGGAGTTCACCCAGGGGTACGAGGGCCCCCTCAAGGTGCAGGCCGTCGGTCCCTGGACCCTGGCCGCCGCGCTGGAGCTGAGGAACGGCGAGTCCGCCCTCTCCGACCCGGGCGCCTGCCGCGACTTGGCGGGATCGCTCGCCGAGGGGCTGCGCCTGCACCTCGACGAGGTCCGGCGGCGGGTCCCGGGGGCCGAGGTCGTCCTGCAGCTCGACGAGCCCTCCCTGGTCGCCGTGCTCCGCGGCCGGGTGCCCACCGCCAGCGGCTACCGCACCCACCGCGCGGTGGACCGTCAGATCGCCGAGGCCACGCTCCGGGACGTCGTCGGGGTGAACGCGGGCGGTCCCGTCGTGGTCCACAGCTGCGCGCCGGACGTCCCCTTCGCCCTGCTGCGCCGGGCGGGCGCGGCGGCCGTCTCGTTCGACTTCTCCCTTCTCACCGAACGTGACGACGACGTGATCGGGGAGGCGGTCGAAGGCGGTACCCGTCTGTTCGCCGGTGTCGTCCCCGGCGTGGACGTCCCATTGTCGGACCCTGCCGGTAGCGTCATGGGTGTCAGGACGCTGTGGCGCAGGCTGGGGCTGCGGCCGGGTCTGCTCGCGGAGGCGGTCACGCTCACTCCGTCGTGCGGACTCGCGGGGGCCTCCCCGGACTTCGCGCGCAGGGCGCTGGCCCACTGCGTCCGGGCGGCGAGATCCCTCGCGGACAACCCAGAGTAACGGGAGGACACAACGGTGGCCGGCGAAATGCACGCAGAGCCCACATCGGTACCCGCCGAGGCACGGGAGCGGCACGCGCAGCTCGCCGAGCAGATCGAGGAGCACCGCTTCCGGTACTACGTGAAGGACGCCCCGGTCGTCTCCGACGCGGAGTTCGACACGCTGCTGCGGTCCCTGGAGGCGCTGGAGGAGGAGTACTCCGAGCTGCGGACGCCGGACTCGCCGACCCAGAAGGTCGCGGGGGCGTACGCCACGGAGTTCACCTCCGTGCAGCACCGGCAGCGCATGCTGTCGCTCGACAACGCCTTCACCGACCTGGAACTGGCCGCGTGGGCCGAGCGCGTGGCCAAGGACGTGGGCGCCTCGGAGCACCACTTCCTGTGCGAGCTGAAGGTCGACGGCCTCGCCGTCAACCTCACGTACGAGCGCGGCCGTCTCACCCGCGCGGCGACCCGCGGCGACGGCCGCGCGGGCGAGGACATCACGCCCAACGTCCGTACGATCGCGGAGATCCCGGACCGACTGACGGGTGATCACGTCCCCGACCTCGTGGAGATCCGCGGCGAGGTCTACTTCCCGATGGAGAAGTTCGAGGAGCTCAACGCCCGGCTGGTGGAGGCGGGTGACAAGCCCTTCGCCAACCCCCGCAACGCGGCGGCCGGTTCGCTGCGCCAGAAGGACCCGCGCGTCACCGCGTCCCGGCCGCTCCACATGGTCGTCCACGGCATCGGGGCCCTTGAGGGGTTCGAGGGGCTCGGGCGGCTCTCCGAGGCGTACAGCCTGCTGAACTCCTGGGGACTGCCCACCACGCGGTACGCCAAGGTGGTCGACGGCCTCGACGGCGTACGGGAGTTCATCACGTACTACGGGGAGAACCGCCACTCCGTGGAGCACGAGATCGACGGGGTCGTCGTCAAGCTCGACGAGATCCCCCTCCAGGGCCGGCTCGGCTCCACCGCGCGCGCACCCCGCTGGGCGATCGCCTGGAAGTACGCGCCCGAGGAGGTCAACACCAAGCTCGTCAACATCCGTGTCGGCGTGGGCCGTACGGGCCGGGTCACTCCGTACGCGCAGGTCGAACCGGTCACGGTCGCGGGCTCCGAGGTCGAGTTCGCCACCCTGCACAACCAGGACGTGGTGAAGGCCAAGGGCGTGCTCATCGGGGACACGGTGGTGCTGCGCAAGGCCGGTGACGTCATCCCCGAGATCCTCGGACCGGTCGCCGACCTGCGCGACGGCAGCGAGCGGGAGTTCGTGATGCCGGCCGAGTGCCCCGAGTGCGGTACGGCGCTGCGGCCCATGAAGGAGGGCGACGTGGACCTGCGCTGCCCCAACGCGCGTGCCTGCCCGGCCCAGTTGCGCGAGCGGCTCTTCTACCTCGCGGGCCGCAAGGCGCTGGACATCGAGCACTTCGGTTACGTCGCCGCGGCGGCCCTCACCAAGCCGCTGGAGCCGTCCGAGCCGCCGCTGACGGACGAGAGCGACCTCTTCGACCTCACCATCGAGCGGCTGCTGCCCATCAAGGCGTACGTCCTCGACCAGGACAGCGGTCTGCCCAAGCGCGATCCGAAGACCGGCGAGGAGAAGATCGCCACGGTCTTCGCCAACCAGCAGGGCGAGCCGAAGAAGAACGCGCTTGCCATGCTGGAGAACATCGCGGCCGCCAAGGAGCGCCCGCTCGCGCGCGTGCTCACCGGCCTGTCGATCCGTCACGTCGGGCCGGTCGCGGCCGAGGCGCTGGCCCGGGAGTTCCGTTCCGTGGAGCGCATCGAGGCGGCCACCGAGGAGGAGCTCGCCACCACCGAGGGGGTCGGGCCGATCATCGCCGCCTCGCTCAAGGAGTGGTTCGCCGAGGACTGGCACCGCGAGATCATCCGCAAGTGGAAGGCGGCCGGCGTCCGGATGGAGGACGAGGGCGCGGGCGAGGACGAGGGACCCCGTCCGCTCGAAGGCCTCACCGTCGTGGTCACGGGCACGCTCGAACACCACACGCGGGACGGGGCGAAGGAGGAGCTGCAGAGCCGTGGAGCAAAGGTGACCGGTTCTGTTTCGAAGAAGACATCTTTCGTTGTAGTGGGTGACAATCCCGGCTCGAAGTATGAAAAGGCGATGCAGTTGAAGGTTCCGGTCCTGAACGAGGAGGGCTTCTCCGTCCTGCTCGGGCAGGGGCCGGACGCGGCGGCGGAAGTCGCGCTTCCGATCGAGGAGTAGCGGTTGAAGACCACCCGTTCGGCGCATATCGGCGGCATACGGGTGGCTGGGTCGTAAACGGGCAACCGTCGACGACCGCTGCCCGTGGAAGCCTTCCGCGGCCTACTGTTGACGTGTGCGCCCGCCGTGTCCGGCCTCGGTCGGCGCATCCCCCGCTCACCACGAGCCCGGGGGAAGGGTTTTCCGACGCGGCACCGTAGGCAGTCGTCGCCGGCAACGGATCGCGTGGCGTGGGCACCGCCGGCAGTGAGAGGGACGGGAATGGAACCGACCGAGAGCGCCGCTCCCGACTCACGGCTGCGCCTGCGCCGGACGACCGGCGCGTGGCTGACGGGCCTGCGGACGGGACGGCCGTCGGAGCGCCCCGTCCGGAGCGGTCCCGGCGCCGCCCGGCCCGCCGCTCCCGGCGTCCCCGGCGCTCTCACCGCCGAGCGCGGCACCGGCCTGCCCGGCCAGGACCCCGAACGCCACATGTCCTGGCCGGCGCTGCCGTCGGCGGTCGTGGCCACCGCCGCGTTCGTCCTGGGCGCGGGCTTCTACCGGGCGTTCAGCGGTCATCACGCGCTCTTCCCGTGCGGCACCGTCGGCTGGTCGCTGGCGCTGCTGACCGGGGTCATCGTCGGCCACCTGGTCGCCCTCGGCCGCGCCCGCTGGTGGGGCGGAACCGGTTCCGGCGCGGCCCTCACCCTCGCGGTCCTGCTGCTCTACGGCTGGGTCCCCGCCGGGATGGTCAGCCTCACCGTCGTCGTCCTGGTGGGCACGGCCCGCCGCAACCGCTGGCGCCAGGGCGTCCTGCACGGGGCCGTCGACATCCTCGGCATCGGGGCCGGAGCCCTGGTCCTCGCGTCGTTCGGGCGGTTCCCGAGCGTCGAGGCCCCCTGGGACCCCGGCACCTGGACGTTCTACGCGGCCCCCCAGGTGGTGCTGGTCGCCGGCGCCTACCTCGCCGTCACCCGCGCCCTGCTCTGGTACCTGAACACGCCGGGCGGCGGCCTGCCCACCGTCGCCCGTACGGCTCTGGTCAGACAGGGACTCGTCGCCGTGGCGCTGCTCGGCATCGCGCCGCTGATCTGCGTCGTCGCGACGGCCCAGCCGATGCTGCTGCCGCTGTTCTCGATCCCGCTGATCGCCCTGGACTCCACCCTGTGGATAGCCCGCGCGCGGGCCGAGGAGCAGCTGCGCGACCCGCTGACCGGGCTGCCGAACCGTCAGTGGCTGCTGGAGCGCACCTGGACGGCACTGGACGACGCCGAGCGCATCGGCGCCCGCTCCGCCCTGATGCTCATCGACCTGGACCGCTTCCGTTCGGTGAACGACACGCTGGGACATCTCGCCGGTGACCGGCTGCTCCTCCAGATAGCCGAGAGGCTGCGGCTCGCACTGCCGCGCGGGGCGGAGGCCGCGCGGCTCGGCGGTGACGAGTTCGCCGTCTTACTGCCGGTCGCGGACTCCACCACGTCGGCCACGCGGGTCGCCCGCAACCTGGTCGCCGCCCTCGGCTCGCCGCTCGACCTGGACGGACTCACCCTCGTCCTGGAGGCCAGCGCCGGGCTCGCCGTCTTCCCCGACCACGCGCTCGACGCGGAGGGGCTGCTGCGCCGGGCGGACATCGCGATGTACCAGGCGAAGCGGGACCGCACGGGCGTGGAGGTCTACGAGTCCAAGCGGGACTCCAACACCCCCGACCGGCTGGGCCTGCTCGGTGACCTGCGCCGGGCCCTGGACACCGGCGACGTCGAACTGCACTACCAGCCCAAGGTCCGCTTCGACGGACAGGTGGCCGGACTGGAGGCCCTGGTCCGCTGGGTGCACCCCGAGCGCGGCAAGGTGCCGCCGGACGAGTTCATCGCCATCGCCGAGTCGTCCGGGCTGATGCCCCACCTCACCGAGTACGTCCTGGAGACGGCCCTCGGACAGGTCGCGCGCTGGCGGGCGCAGGGGCTGTACGTGCCGGTCGCGGTGAACGTCTCGCCGCGCGACGTCCACACACCGGGGTTCGCCGGGGCCGTGGCCGCCCGTCTGGCCCGGCACGGAGTCCCCGCGGGAGCGCTCCAACTGGAGATAACGGAGCACGTGCTCCTGGAGGACCCGCAGCGTGCCGCCGACACCCTCGCGGCTCTCACCGGGCACGGCGTGAAGATGTCGCTGGACGACTTCGGTACCGGTTACTCCTCCCTGGTCCATCTGCGCCGGCTCCCGGTCAGCGAGCTGAAGATCGACCGTTCGTTCGTCGCACGGCTCGCCGTGGACGCGGAGGACGCCGAGATCGTGCGCTGCACCGTCGACCTCGCCCATTCCCTGGGGCTCCTCGTCGTGGCGGAGGGCGTCGAGGACGACGAGACGTGGGAGCGGCTGCGGGACCTGGGCTGCGACGCCGTCCAGGGGTGGCTGGTCGCCGCGGCGATGCCGCCCGACGAGGCGACGGCGTGGCTGCTCGCCCGGGGTGCCCGGGGCTGGCAGCGGCCGCGCGCCGCGTTGCCTGCAGCGGAGTAACACCCCCGGCCTCCGGCCGGACGTTCCCCGCCCACGCACCACCCGTTCACCGTCACCCGACAGGCGGGGCTCTCCCGTTCCGGCGTCCCGCCGTCGGCGGCGGGCATGCCGCCGACGGCGGGACGGGGAAGCGGGCGAGTCCGGGTTGTCGGCTGGGGGTGAACGGGTGGTGCGTGGGCGGGGAACGTCCGGCCGGAGGCCGGTGAGGCGTGGCCCCCGGCAAACCCGGGCGCGGGCATCGGCCCGGGGCCCATAGGATTGGGCCAAAACACACGCACTCACCCCCAGAGGATCGCTGCATGCCTGGCATCACGCGCGAGGAGGTCGCCCACCTCGCACGGCTGGCGCGTCTGGAGCTGAAGGGCGAAGAGCTCGACCACTTCGCAGGCCAGCTGGACGACATCATCGGCGCGGTCGCCCGCGTCAGCGAGGTCGCCGACCAAGACGTACCGCCGACCTCTCATCCGCTGCCGCTGACGAACGTCATGCGCGTGGACGAGGTCCGTCCGTCGCTCACCCCCGAGCAGGCGCTCTCCGGCGCCCCGGCCCAGGAGCAGCAGCGTTTCAAGGTGCCGCAGATCCTGGGGGAGGACTAATCACCATGACGGACACCAACGTCAACATCATCAAGCTCACCGCGGCCGAGATCGCCGAGAAGATCGCGGCCGGCGAGCTGACCGCCGTCGAGGTCACCGAGGCGCACCTCGCCCGGATCGAGGCCGTCGACGAGAAGGTGCACGCCTTCCTGCACGTCGACCGTGAGGGCGCCCTCGCCCAGGCGCGCGCCGTGGACGCCAAGCGGGAGGCCGGCGAGAAGCTCGGTCCGCTCGCCGGCGTGCCGCTCGCGCTCAAGGACATCTTCACCACCGAGGGCATCCCGACCACCGTCGGCTCGAAGATCCTCGAAGGCTGGATCCCGCCGTACGACGCGACGCTCACCAAGCGGCTCAAGGCCGCCGACGTCGTCATCCTCGGCAAGACCAACATGGACGAGTTCGCCATGGGGTCCTCCACCGAGAACAGCGCGTACGGCCCGACCGGCAACCCCTGGGACCTCACCCGGATCCCCGGCGGCTCCGGCGGCGGCTCCTCCGCGGCCCTCGCCTCCTACCAGGCGCCCCTGGCCATCGGCACCGACACCGGCGGTTCCATCCGCCAGCCGGCCGCCGTCACCGGCACGGTCGGCGTCAAGCCGACGTACGGCGCGGTCTCCCGCTTCGGCATGGTGGCGTTCTCCAGCTCCCTCGACCAGGGCGGACCCTGCGCCCGCACGGTCCTGGACGCGGCCCTGCTCCACGAGGTCATCGCCGGGCACGACCCGCTCGACTCGACCTCCATCGACGCCCCGGTCCCGCCGGTCGTCGAGGCCGCCCGCAACGGCAGCGTCTCCGGCATGCGCGTCGGCGTCGTCAAGCAGTTCCGCGGCGAGGGCTACCAGGCCGGTGTCATCCAGCGCTTCGACGAGTCCGTCGAACTGCTGAAGAGCCTCGGTGCCGAGATCGTCGAGCTGGACTGCCCGTCCTTCGACCTGGCGCTCTCCGCGTACTACCTGATCGCGCCGTCCGAGTGTTCGAGCAACCTCGCCCGCTTCGACGGTCTGCGCTACGGCCTGCGGACGGGTGACGACGGCACGCGCTCCGCCGAGGACGTCACCGCCCTCACCCGTGAGGCCGGCTTCGGCCCCGAGGTCAAGCGCCGCGTCATGCTCGGCACGTACGCGCTCAGCTCCGGCTACTACGACGCGTACTACGGCAGCGCCCAGAAGGTCCGTACGCTCATCTCGCGCGACTTCGACAAGGCGTTCGAGCAGGTCGACGTGATCGTCTCCCCGACCACGCCCACCACCGCCTTCCCGATCGGCGAGCGCGCCGACGACCCGATGGCGATGTACCTCGCGGACCTGTGCACCATTCCGACCAACCTGGCCGGCAACTCCGCCATGTCGCTGCCCTGCGGTCTCGCCCCGGAGGACAACCTCCCGGTCGGCCTGCAGATCATCGCTCCGGCCCTCAAGGACGACCGCCTCTACAAGGTGGGCGCCGCCGTCGAGGCCGCCTTCGTGGAAAAGTGGGGGCACCCGTTGCTTGAGGAGGCTCCGTCGCTGTGAGCAAGGCAATGTCCAAGGCCAAGGGCTTCAAGAAGTCCAAGTCCGGCACGTATCTGTCCATGGCGGGCACGGCGTTCGGTGCCATCGGTGTCGCCAAGCAGGTCAAGAAGGCCCGCAAGGAGAACGACACGCTGCGCCTCATCGACGCGGCCCTGTCCGCCGCCGCCATCGTCACCGGTCTCGCCATCCTCTACCGGGAGCTCAAGCGCCTGGGTGACGACGACGTCCTGCTGGGCTGAGAGGGAAGTTTTCACCGTGACCACCACGACCGACCTGGTGTCGTACGAGGACGCGCTGGCGTCGTACGACCCCGTCATGGGCCTCGAAGTCCATGTCGAACTCGGCACCAAGACGAAGATGTTCTGCGGCTGCTCGACCGAGCTGGGCGCCGAGCCCAACTCGCAGACCTGCCCGACCTGCCTCGGCATGCCCGGCGCCCTCCCGGTCGTCAACGCGACCGGTGTGGAGTCCGCCATCAAGATCGGCCTCGCGCTGCACTGCGAGATCGCCGAGTGGTGCCGCTTCGCCCGGAAGAACTACTTCTATCCGGACATGCCGAAGAACTTCCAGACCTCCCAGTACGACGAGCCGATCGCCTTCAACGGCTATCTGGACGTCCAGCTGGAGGACGGCGAGGTCTTCCGGGTGCAGATCGAGCGCGCCCACATGGAGGAGGACACCGGCAAGTCGACGCACGTCGGCGGTGCCACCGGCCGCATCCACGGCGCCTCGCACTCCCTGCTCGACTACAACCGCGCGGGCATCCCCCTCATCGAGATCGTCACCAAGCCGATCGAGGGCGCGGGCGAGCGGGCCCCCGAGGTCGCCAAGGCGTACGTCGCCGAACTGCGCGAACTCATCCGGGCGCTCGGTGTGTCGGAAGCCCGCATGGAGATGGGGCAGATGCGCTGCGACGTGAACCTCTCGCTGCGCCCGCACGGGCGTGAGAAGTTCGGCACGCGCTCCGAGACGAAGAACGTCAACTCCCTGCGTTCCGTGGAGCGTGCCGCCCGCTTCGAGATCATGCGCCACGCCGCGGTGCTGAACTCCGGCGGCACGATCATCCAGGAGACCCGCCACTTCCACGAGGACACCGGGTCCACGACCTCGGGCCGCGTGAAGGAGGAGGCGGAGGACTACCGGTACTTCCCGGAGCCCGACCTCGTTCCCGTCGCCCCGTCCCGCGAGTGGGTCGAGGAGCTGCGTGCCGGACTGCCCGAGCAGCCGCTGGCCCGCCGCAACCGGCTGCGCGAGGAGTGGGACGTCAACGCCCACGACATGCAGTCGATGCTCAACGCCGGTGCCATCGACTCGATCGTCGCGACGATCGAGGCCGGCGCCGACTCCGCCTCCGCCCGCAAGTGGTGGATGGGTGAGCTGGCCCGCAGCGCCAACGAGTCGGGCACGGCCCTGGAGGACCTGCCGATCACCCCGGCGCAGGTCGCCCGGGTGTCCGCGCTGGTCTCCGCCGGTGATCTGAACGACAAGCTGGCCCGTCAGGTCATCGAGGGCGTCCTCGCCGGCGAGGGCACCCCGGACGAGGTCGTCGAGAAGCGCGGTCTGAAGGTCGTCTCGGACGAGGGCGCGCTGACCGCCGCCGTCGACGAGGCCATCGCCGGGAACGCGGGCATCGCCGACAAGATCCGTGGCGGCAAGGTCCAGGCCGTCGGCGCGCTCGTCGGCGCGGTCATGAAGGCCACCCGCGGCCAGGCCGACGCGGCTCGCGTCAAGGAGCTCATCCTGGAGAAGCTGGGCGTCACCGAAGGCTGACGTCAGGGTTTTCCCACATCCCGGGGGTGCGTCGCTCGCGACGCACCCCCGGGGTCTGTGTCGGCGTGCTCAGGTCAACGCGCTACGCTCCCGCGCCATGAGTGGAAGCACCGACTCCGAGACGTACGACCGCACGACGCAGGACCGTGAGACGCGTGACACCGGGGGCCGGGCCCCGGAGATCCAGGCCCCGGAAGCCCGGGACCGGCACGAGCGGGACGAGCGGGACCGGCAGGACCAGGAAGAGCGCGGCCGGGACCGCGAGGACCAGGACTCCGACGGCCAGGAGTCCGACGGCCGGGACCGCGAGGACCGGGACGCGGGCGATCCGGGGCGCGACGAGGACCACGACCCGGCGGATCCGGACGGCGAGGAGCCCGACGAGGGCCAGGACGAGGCCGAGAACGAGGACGAGGACGAGGAGCTCGACGAGGACCCGGAGGCGCGTCGGGCGCGCTGGACCGCGGTCGCCACGGGAGTCCTGCTGACCGTCGCGGGGCTCGCCGCGTCGGTGATGCGCGCGGGCTCGGGCACCGCGCTCATACCCCTCTCCTACGCCTCCGGGGCCGTCCTGTGCGCCGGGGCGTCCGTGCTCGGGGCCAGGGGCCGCACCCGGCGGGCGCTGTGGCTGATGATCGTCGGCGTGATGGTCATGGCTGTGGGTGACCAGCTGGACTGAGCTGTGACCTGCGAGGTGACACGCGCCACGCGCGCATGCTGTGACATCGGTCGCAGTCCTGTGAGTAACCCCACGAATGGGGCAAAGGATCATTTCAGGCTGCAAGAGTGATGGCGCATTAGTCATGTGTTCTTTGCGGGCAGTTCCCGATAAAGATCCACAAAACCCCCGGGGAGCTCGCTCGTGGCAGCCCTTGCACGGTGGTGCGTCCAGCATCGCCTCGTCGCCGTTCTGCTCTGGCTTCTGGCCTTCGGCGGTGTGACCGCCGCCGCCGCCGTGACGGGTTCCGCGTACTCCAACGACTACGAGGTCCCCGGCACCGAATCGGGCCGCGCGACGCAGCTCCTGAACAGCGGCTTCCCCGGGCTCGGCGGCGACAGCGACGCCGTCGTCTGGCACACGGACTCGGGCACGGTGCGCTCCGCCGGCGTCGAACAGTCCATGACCCGGACCCTGGACAAGATCGAGAAGCTCCCCGGAGTGGCCTCGGTCGACAGCCCGTACGCGCACCAGGGATCGGGACGGATCAGCCAGGACGGCCGGACGGCGTACGCGACCGTCACCTTCGCCGACCGGGCCGAGAACCTCGACAAGGGTGAGGTCCAGGCCGTCGTCGACACCGCGAAGACCGCCGAGGCCGAGGGGCTCGACGTCGAGCTGGGCGGCACCGCCATCGCCCTCACCAAGCCGTCCGGCGGGCACACGGCCGAGATCGTCGGCGTGGCCGTCGCCGCCGTGGTCCTCTTCCTCGCCTTCGGCTCCCTCGCCGCCTCCATGCTGCCCATCGCCACCGCCCTGGTCGGCGTCGGCACGGCGTACTTCGGCATCGTCCTCCTCGGACACGCCATGACCGTCGCCGACTTCGCCCCCATGCTCGGCATGCTGGTGGGCCTCGGCGTCGGCATCGACTACGCGCTGTTCATCGTGACCAGGCACCGGCGCGGCCTCAAGCGCGGACTTCCGGTGGCCGAGGCGGCGCAGAACGCCGTCGCCACCACCGGACGCGCGGTCGTCTTCGCGGGCGCCACCGTCTGCATCGCCCTGCTGGGCATGCTCATCCTGCGGCTCAACTTCCTCAACGGCGTGGCGATCGCCGCCTCCCTGACCGTCGTCCTCACCGTCGCGGCCTCCGTGACCCTGCTGCCCGCGCTGCTCTCCTTCATCGGGCCGCGCGCGCTCAGCCGCCGCGAGCGGCGGCGGCTGCAGGAGCACGGGCCCGAGCCGGAGGTGGCCACCGGGTTCGCCGCCCGCTGGTCCGCCTTCGTGGAGCGCCACCCCAAGCTGCTCGGCGCCGTGGCCGTCGTCGTGATGGCCGTGCTCGCCCTCCCCACGCTCTCCCTCCACCTGGGCACCTCCGACCAGGGCAACGACCCGAGGACGACGACCACCCGGCAGGCGTACGACCTGATCTCGGAGGGCTTCGGTCCCGGCGTGAACGGGCCCCTGACCCTCGTCACCAAGGTCGGCGGCGCGGAGGACAGGCTCGCCCTGGACAACCTGGACGCCACGCTGCGGGGCACCGAGGGTGTCGCCTCGGCGACCCCGGTGACCTACAACGGCGCCGGTGACACGGCCTTCCTCACCGTCGTCCCGACCTCCGCGCCCCAGTCCCAGAAGACCAGCGACCTCGTCGACCGGCTGCGCACCGACGTCCTGCCGCGCGCCGAGTCGGGCACCGGCCTCGACGTACAGGTCGGCGGTGTGACGGCGAGCTACGACGACTTCGCGGACGTCATCGTCGGCAAGCTCCCGCTCTTCGTCGGAGTCGTGATCAGCCTCGGCTGCGTCCTGCTGCTGCTCGCCTTCCGTTCGATCGGCATCCCCCTCAAGGCCGCGGCCATGAACATCGCCGCCGTCGCCGCCGCCTTCGGAGTCGTCGTCGCGATCTTCCAGTGGGGCTGGGGGAGCGAGCTGCTCGGTCTCGGCCGCGCGGGCCCGATCGAGCCGTTCCTGCCCGTGATCATGGTGTCGGTGCTCTTCGGGCTCTCCATGGACTACCAGGTCTTCCTGGTCAGCCGGATGTACGAGGAGTGGCTGGAGACCGGTGACAACCGGCGCGCCGTGCGGGTCGGCCTCGCCGAGACCAGCCGGGTGATCAACTCCGCCGCCGTCATCATGATCTCGGTCTTCCTCGCCTTCGTGCTCAGCGGCGACCGCGTCATCGCGATGTTCGGCATCGCGCTGGCCTCCGCCGTCGCCCTGGACGCCTTCGTCCTGCGCACGCTGCTCGTCCCCGCCCTCATGCACATGCTCGGCAGCGCCAACTGGTGGCTGCCGCGCGCCCTCGACAAGAGGCTGCCGCGCATCAGCATCGAACCGCCGGAGTGCCGTGCCGCGCATGAGAGGCTGGCCGAGGCCACGGACGCCGAGGCGGCGGACGTACTGGGCCGTGCGGCGGCGGGCACCGGGCCGAGGGACGCCGAGCCCGAGGCCGCCGAGGTGACCGAGGCCGGAGGGACGGACGTGACGACGAAGGAGCGGTGACCGGATGTACGCGATATCCCTGGGCGAGGACGGCGCGGAGCTGCGGCCCCTGGAGCCCTGGCACGCCGAGGAGTTCCTCGCGCACCTGGACCGCGGGCGCGAGTTCATCGGGCAGTTCATCGCCTTCGGCTCCGGGTCCACGGACGTGGCATCCGCGCGGGCGCAGCTCCAGCGGTACGCCGACATGCGCGCCGCCGACACCGGGTTCCTGCACGGCCTGTGGCTGGACGGGAAGCTCGTGGGCGGCGTGCTCGCCGTACGGTTCGACGCCGACCAGGGCAACTGCGAGGTCGGCTGCTGGCTGGAACCCGCCGCCTCCGGACGCGGCCTGGTCACCCGCGCGATGCGGATCCTCATCGACCACGCGGTCGAGGAGCGCGGGATCCACCGCGTCGAGTGGGTCGCCGCGGCGGGCAACGTCCCGAGCCTGAACGTGGCCCGGCGGCTCGGGATGAGCCGGGACGGCGTGCTCCGGCAGAAGCACCCCCACCACGGGGTCCGGCACGACCTGGAGGTGTGGTCCGTGCTCGCGCCCGAGTGGCGTGCCGCACGCGCGGACAGCGCTCCCGCGGATCATTAAGGAAGCTCTCAGACATCGTCCGTACGGTGCCCGCATGGGAACCAGGACAGTTGACGAGGCCGGGGCCGAGACCGGCACCGGGGCGAAGCGCGACGAGCAGGCGGTGGACGTCACCGGGACCGGCGCGGCCGGAGCGCCCGAGGACGAGGGGACCGGGGCCGAGGCCCCGGCCGACGCCGCGGAGCGGGACGGGACCGACGAGGACCTCGCCGCCGCCGAGGACTCCGGAACGGGACGGGACGGCGGTGTCGGCCAGGGTGTCGCCGCCGTGGTGTCCGCCGCGCTCGGCCTGGTGTCGCTGACCGGGAGCTGGGTCGCCACCGTCGCGGCCGCCCGCGAGACCCTGATCGGCCAGCTCCGCACCTCGTCCACCGCGAGCGTGGCCACGCAGGTCAAGGAGGTCTACGGCGACGCCTGGGCGACCACCGCGCTCGTCGGCGGACTCTTCGCGCTGGCCGCGCTGATCACCGGCGTCCTCGTGCTGGTCCGGCCCGCGTTCGGCGCCCCCGGCAGGCCGCAGGCCGCCTGGATCAAGTCCGTCGCCTGGGCGGGCGTGTCGCTCGGCGTCCTCGGACTGGTGCTCGCGGTCGCCAAGTACTCCGACGTCCTCCTCGGCCTGCCCTCCGCGAGCTGAGTCCCGCCGGCCGGCACCACCGACCGACCGGCATATCTGAGGGGCCTTAGGGCCGGCACGGGAGACCGGCCGCCGCCCTAAGGCCCTTCGCGTTCCCAAGATGCGGAACTCTCCCGATGTGGCGCACCCCCCTGGGAGACGAAGGTTGAGGCATCGCGAACGAGCGAGACCGAAACCGACTCTTCACCAGGGGACACGAGATGTTCGAGTACGAGCTCCAGCAGATCCGGTCCGCGGAACTGATCCGTGAGGCCCAGAACCACCGGCTCGCCAAGGAGGCCGCGAGCGTCCGCCGGGCCGCCCGCCGCGCCGCCGCCTTCCGGTCCGCGCACGACGGCACCGACGAGCGGGCCCATAGGAACCGTCTCCGCCGGAACTGGTTCGCCCGCGCCGTATGAGCGCTGGGACGCCCGCGGACGGCCGTGCGGCATCAGGCCGTCCGCGGGACGTGCGGGACGACGGTCGTACGGGAGGCGGTCGTACGGGGGTCGGCCGCCTCCCGCTCGCCGACGGCCGGCCGGCGCACGCGGCACTGACCGCCGTCCCGGCGCCCGCCGCCCCGCCGGCGGACCCCTGTGCCATGCTCGGGCCCGTGGAGACCAGATCCGTCAGCCCGGTGTTCGTCGGACGCGCCGACGAGCTGGGGGTGCTGAACGACGCGCTCTCCCGCGCCGCCGCGGGAGAGCCGCAGGCGTTGCTGCTCGGCGGTGAGGCCGGCGTCGGCAAGACCCGCTTCCTGGAGGAGTTCTCCGCCTCCGCCACCCGCGAGGGCGCCGTCGTCGCCTGCGGCGGCTGCGTCGAGATCGGGGCCGACGGCCTCCCCTTCGCACCGTTCTCCACCGCCCTGCGCGCCCTGCGCCGCACCCTGCCCGACGAGCTCGCCGCCGCGGCCGCGGGCCAGGAGGAGGAACTCGCCCGCCTGCTCCCCGAACTCGCGCGGACGACCCGGGGACGGCAGTACGAGGAGGACGGCGTGGCCCGCCTCTTCGAGCTGACCGCCCGCCTTCTGGAACGGGTCGCCGAGGACCGCACGGTCGTCGTCGTCCTCGAGGACCTGCACTGGGCCGACGCCTCCACCCGCCATCTGCTCGCCTACCTCTTCCGTACGCTGCGCAGCGGCCGCCTCGTCGTGATCGCCACCTACCGCGCCGACGACATCCACCGCCGCCATCCCCTGCGCCCCCTGCTCGCCGAGCTCGACCGCCTCCGCACGGTCCGGCGCATCGAGCTGGGCCGCCTCGACCGGGCCGAGGTCGGCCGCCAGATCGCCGGGATCCTCGCCCGCGAACCCGACACCGCCCAGGCCGACGAGATCTTCGCCCGCTCCGACGGCAACGCGTTCTTCGTCGAGGAACTCGCCGTGGCCGCCCGCGAAGGCTGTCCCACCGGGCTCACGGACACCCTGCGCGACCTGCTCCTCGTCCGCGTCGAAGGTCTGCCCGAGAGCGCCCAGCGGGTCGCCCGGATCGTCGCCGAGGGCGGCAGCACCGTCGAGTACCCCCTGCTCGCCGCCGTGGCGCGGCTCGCCGAGGACGACCTCATCGAGGCCCTGCGCGCCTGCGTCGGCGCCAGCATCCTGATCGCCTCGCCGGGCGGCGACGGCTACCGCTTCCGTCACTCCCTGGTCCGCGAGGCCGTCAGCGACGACCTGCTGCCCGGCGAGCGCTCCCGCTTCAACCGCCGCTACGCCGAGGCCCTGGAGGCCGCCCCGGCGCTCGTGCCGGCCGACGAGCGCGTCACCCGCCTGGCCAGCTACTGGTACCACGCCCACGACGCCGCCAAAGCCCTGCCCGTCGTCCTCGACGCCTCCGTCGAAGCCCGCCGCCGGCACGCCCACGCCGAGCAACTGCGGCTCCTGGAGCGGGCGATGGAGCTGTGGGAGGCGGTCCCCGACACCGTACGGGCCGAACTGCGCCCCATCGACTACGTGGAGGCCTATCCGCCCCCACTGCCCGAAGGGCACGGGGAGATCCCGGACGGCCGTGACGTCGCGACCGCGCCCCTGAGTTACCTCGACCTGATGGCGGAGGCGGCCGTCGCCGGCCGGCTGTGCGGGGAACGCGAACGCGCCCTGAAGACGACCAGGCGGGCGCTGCACCTCCTGGAGGACGAGGACGACCCGCTGCGCGCCGCCTGGTTCTGGATCCAGCGCTCCCGGCTCGTCCAGGCACAGGTCCGCGGCGACGGCTGGAAGGAACTCGCCACCGCCCAGGACCTGGTGCGCGGTCTGCCCCCCTCCCGGGTGCACGCCGAGGTCCTGTCCATGGTCGCCTCCTGGTGCATGGTGCACCAGCCGGGCCACAGCGCCCTCTCCGCGGCCGAACGCGCCGTGGAGTACGCGCACATGGTGGGGGCCCGGGACACCGAGCTGAACGCCCGGCTCACCCTCGGCGGCCTGATGGTCGACGCGGGGGACATCGAGGCCGGGCTCGCCGAGATGTACCGGGTCAGGGAGCGGGCGGAACAGCAGGGCGCCGCCTACGTCATGGGCCGTCTGCACGTCAACCTGCCCTCCCATCTGGAGTCCGTCGGCCGCTCCCGCGAGGCCGTCGCCCTCCTGCGCGAGGGCGTCGAACTCGCCTGCCGCAACGGCCTGCTGGACACCCAGGCCTGGATCTGGGGCAACCTCTCCGAATCGCTGTACGCACTCGGCCGGTGGGACGAGGCCGCCGAGGCCGCGCGCGACGCCCTCGCCGTCGGACTCGACGGCAAGGCCTCCGGCGTGGGCGCCTCCCGTCTCGTGCCCGTGGCCCTGGCCCGCGGCGACCTCGCCGAGGCCGGACGCCAACTGGCCGCCGCGCGCGGCCACTTCGGCACCCATGACCCGATGCCCCAGCACTCCCTGCCGCTGCTGTGCGCCACCATCGGCATCGCCGCGGGCGAGGGCCGCCTCCTCGACGCCCGTACCGCCCTGGAGGAGGCGCTGGCCGCGGGTTTCCCGCCCGGCACCCAGCGCTACGCCTGGCCGCTGCTGCTGGCCGCCGTCACCGCGGAGACCGACGCCCGCCGTCCGCCCGGCGCCGATCCCGGCCGCACCCCGGCCCTGGAACGCGTCCGCGCGGCCGCGCGGACCCTGGCCACCGGAGCGCCCGTCTGGGTCGCTCACGCCGCATGGGTGCGCGCCGAACTCCGGCGGGCCGACGGAGCGAGCACCCCGGACCAGTGGTCCGAGGTGGTCGAGGCCCTCGAACCCCTGGAGCGCCCCTACGACCTCGCCCGGGTCCGCCTCCGCCTCGCCGAGTCCCTGCTGGTCACGGGCGCGGACGACGAGGAGCGCGCCCGCGCCGCGGAACTCCTCCGGCTGTCCGGCGCCGCCGCCGGACACCTCGGCGCCCGCCCCCTCGCCGACGCCGTCGCCCTGCTCGCCCGGCGCGCCCGCATCACCCCGGAGCCCGTCCCCGGAGGGGCCCGGACCGCTCCCGCCGACCCCGTGGCCGCGCTCGGACTCACCGGCCGCGAGCGCGATGTCCTGCGCCTGGTCGCCGCCGGCCGCAGCAACCGCCAGATCGCCGAGGAACTCTTCATCTCCCCGAAGACGGCCAGCGTCCACGTCTCGAACATCCTGGCCAAGCTGGACGTCTCGGGACGGGGGGAGGCCGCGGCGCTGGCCCACAGGCTGCGGCTCTTCCCGCCGGACGCCCCCGGCACCCCGGCCGTCCGGGCGGCCGGCTGAGGAGCGGCCCGGGGACGTCCTACCCGACCTCCAGCTCCAGAAGCCGGTCGTCGCCCTTCACGGGGGTGCCGCGGCCGTCGGTCTCGCTCGTGGTCAGCCAGAGCTTGTCGCCGCCCGCGGAGACGACCGTGCGCAGGCGCCCGTACTCGCCCTTCAGGAAGGCCTCGGGGGCCGCGGACGCCTCGACGCCGTTCAACGGGACGCGCCACAGGCGCTGACCCCTGAGGGCCGCCATCCATACGGACCCCTCGGCGTAGGCGATCCCGCTCGGGGAGGCCTCGTCGGTGTGCCAACGGGCCACCGGATCGTGGTACTTCGGGTCGTGGCCGACGCCTTCCACCACCGGCCAGCCGTAGTTGTCGCCCGGCTTGATCTGGTTCAGTTCGTCCCAGGTGTCCTGGCCGAACTCCGAGGCCCACAGCCGCTGTCTGCCGTCCCAGGCGAGACCCTGGACGTTGCGGTGCCCGTACGAGTACACGACCGAGTCGGGGAACGGATTGCCCGGCGCGGGCTCGCCCTCCGGCGTCATGCGCAGGATCTTCCCGCCGAGCGACTCCTTGTCCTGGGCCAGGCCCCGGTCACCCGTCTCGCCCGTGCCCGCGTACAGCATCCTGTCCGGGCCGAAGGCGATCCGGCCGCCGTTGTGGATCACGCCCTTGGGGATGCCCTTGAAGACCGTGTCCGGTGCGCCCAGCTGTTCGCCGGACGGCTTCCGCTCGTCGTACAGCATGCGGACGATGCGGTTGTCGGAGGCCGTCGTCAGATACGCGTAGACCATGTGATCGGAGGCGTAGTCGGGCGAGAGCGCGATGCCCAGGAGACCGCCCTCGCCGGCCGGGGACACCCCGGGGACCTCGCCCAGCAGCGTCTTCCCGCCGGTCTTCTCGTCGATCCGGGTGATGGTGCCCTTGTCCCGCGAGGACACCAGCAGGCCGCTCCCGGGCAGCGGTGCCAGGCCCCAGGGGGTGTCGAGACCCTCGGTGACGGTGCGCAGGACCTTCACCGAACCCTTCGCGGGCGGCGTCTCCTCGGGGGCGGCGCTCCCGGCGGGCGCCGAGTGCGACGAAGTGCTCCCGGTGCCCGCGGACGCGCCCGTGCCGGCCGGCCCCGGCCGGCCGCCGGAGGAACAGCCGGCCGTCACCAGGAGCGCGGTCGTGGTCAGCGCGACCGTCACTGCTCGAACCTGCACCATGAGTGTCCCTTCGACGCGGCGGTCCCCCTGTTCATACGCCGCTCGCGGCCTCCGGGTTCCCGATCCCGGCCGGGCGACGCGCGCCGGGCTCCGGAAGCACCGCTCAGTCCCAGGATCCCAGCGCGTCCGGCAGCCCCGCCACCTCGGCGAGGTCCTCCGCGGTCAGCCGCAGTCCGGCCGCCCCCGCGTTCTCGGCGACCCAGCGCTCCCGCTTGGCCCCCGGCACCGGGACGACGTGCGGCCCCTGTGCCAGGACCCACGCCAGCGCCACCTGCCCGGGTGTGACGGGACGGACGCCGTCCCCGTGCCGCCGCGCGACCCGCCGCAGGCCGACGACGATGGGCTGGTTCGCGGCCATCATCTCGGCGGTGAAGCGGGGATGGCGGGCCCGGGGGTCGTCGGGCTCGAAACCCTCGCCGGGGGTCAGCGTGCCGGTCAGGAAGCCGTTGCCGAGCGGCATCGCGGCGAGGAAACCGACACCGCGCGCCGCGCACCACGGCAGCAGCGCGTCCAGCGCCTCCGGCGACCACACCGACAGCTCGGCCTGCACGGTGCTCACCGGGAAGACCTGCTGCACCCGCTCCAGCAGCCGGATCGTTCCGTCGTGCACCCGCGTCCCCGCCCGGCGGCCGGACCCGGCACCCACCGCGCACAGTCCGAGCGAGCGCACCTTTCCGGCCGAGACGAGTTCGGCCATCGCGCCCCAGGTCTCCTCGACCGGCACCTCCGGGTCCGCGCGGTGCAGCTGGTAGAGATCGATCACGTCGGTCTGGAGCCGGCGCAGCGACGCGTCGCACGCCCGCTTCACGTAGCCGGGACGGCCGTTGGCCACGAGGTGCTGATCGCCCACCAGCAGACCGACCTTGGTCGACACGAAGGCCTCGGAACGCCGCTCCTTGAGCACGCGCCCGAGGAGCAGTTCATTGGTGAAGGGCCCGTACATGTCCGCCGTGTCGAGCAGCGTCGACCCCCGGTCGAGTGCCGCGTTCACCGCGCGCAGCGACTCCTCGCCGCGCTGTTGCGACCCGGTGTAAGCCCAGCTCATCGGCATGCATCCGAGTCCGACCGCCCCCACTTCGAGCGCCGCGGCCCCGATCGTTCTGCGCTCCACCTGGCCGTGATCCTCCTTCTGCTGGCCCCCAACCTAACCTCTGCGCGCACAAGCGCCTGGCATAACCTCCTGACCATGACCTTCGATGTCTGGCTCCCCTTTCACGCGGACGAGATCGACGGGCTCCCCGAAGGGCCCGACTACCGTTTCTGGGACGGCGGCCGGGAGTTCCCCGCGGATCCCGCCGACTGCGCGTTCTACGTCGTGCCCTACATGAAGCCGTCCGAGGTCTCGCAGCGGCCGATGGCCGAAATGACGTCGGTCAGGGCCGTGCAGACGCTCTCCGCCGGCGTGGACCACGTCCTGCCGAGCCTCGACTCCCTTCCTCCCGGCGTGGTGTTGTGCAACGCCCGCGGAGTGCACGAGGCGAGCACCGCGGAACTCGCCCTCGCCCTGGTCCTCGCCTCGCTGCGCGGGATCCCCGACTTCGTGCGGGGCCAGGACAAGGAGGAGTGGCGCTCGGGGTTCCGTCCCTCGCTGGCCGACAGGTCCGTCCTCATCGTGGGGTACGGGTCGATCGGGTCCGCCATCGAGGACAGGCTCGCGCCGTTCGAGCTCGCGCGGGTCGCGCGCATCGCGCGCTCCGCCCGTGCCACGGCGCGTGGTCCCGTGCGCCCCCTGACCGAACTGCCTTCCCTGCTCCCCGAGTTCGACGTCGTCATCCTGTCCACACCGCTCACGGACGGCACCCGTGGCCTGGTGGACGCCGACTTCCTGTCCCGGATGAAGGACGGCGCGCTCCTGGTGAACATGGCCCGCGGTCCCGTCGTCGACACGGACGCGCTGGTCGGCGAGCTGAAGAGCGGACGCATCACCGCGGCCCTCGACGTCACCGACCCCGAACCGCTGCCCGCGGGGCACCCGTTGTGGCATGCGCCCGGTGTGCTCATCAGTCCCCACGTCGGCGGGCCGACCTCGGCGTTCTGGCCGCGCGCCAAGAGGCTGCTGGCGGATCAGCTGACCCTCTTCGTGAACCGGGAGCCGCTGCGCAACGTGGTCCTTACCACCGGCACCTGAGCAACCGCCGTCCGCTCCTCGCCCGCTTCGGGCACCCTCCGCAGTCCCTCGGATGCGGGCAGTGCCGGCATAGTCCCTGGTCGTCACGGAGCGTAGAGGAACTATGTCCCTGAGTGACGATACTGGTGTATCGTCCCGACAGGGGCTGCGCCGCGCACCGTTCGGCGCCGGGGACGGACATTGAGACTGCGAGGGGGGCGACGGGCGATGCACGGCCTATGGACCACCGATCCGACGCGGCGGGGCCGCCGCCGACGACCCTGGCGCGCGGCCACGCACAGCCGCGGCCACGGCAGCCATCACCACCGCAGGCACCAGAGCCGCCGGAGGCACGGGCACCCGGCGCGCCGGGACCAGCGGGACCCCGGGGCGCGGACCGGGTGGGCCCGGTGAGCTCCCCGGGGGCACTGCTGACCCGTCGGACGGTCTTCGACGGCGGGACGGGCCTGTTCTCGCAACTCGCGCTGGCCCTGGTGTGCGCGGCCTACGCCGTGGGTTCCGCGCTCGGCTGGGGCTCCGTGAGCATGGCGCTGGTCATGGGCGACTTCGGGCTGAGCGTCGCGGCGGGCACCGCGGCGGTCTCCTGCCTCCTCTACGCCCGCAGCCGCCGCAGCCGCTTCCGGCCCGCCTGGCTGCTGTTCGCGCTCTCCTCGCTGATGGCCTCGCTCGGGAACCTGGTCTGGGGGTGGTACGAGGTCGTCCTCGACCGCCCCGTGCCCACCCCGAGCTACGCCGATCTCTTCTTCCTCTGCTTCGCGCCGCCCGCCATCGTGGGGCTGCTGGTGCTCGCCAAGCGGCCCGTCACCAGGGCGGGCTGGGTGTGCCTCGCGCTGGACGCCTGGCTGATCGGCGGATCGCTGCTCACCCTGTCCTGGAGCCTGGCGCTCGCCCAGGCCGCGAAGTTCGACGGGCCGAGCGTCGCGCACACCGCGCTGTCGCTCGCGTACCCGCTGCTGGACATCGCGCTGGTCAGCATGGTTCTCGCGCTGCACTTCAGACGTTCGTCGGTGAACAGGTCGGCTGTGAACACGGCGATCGGGGCGCTCGCGCTGACCGTGATGTGCGACGCGCTGTTCACCTCGCCCCTCCTGCACAACAGCTACCACTCGGGCCAGCTCCTCGACGCGGGCTGGTTCGCCGGCTCGCTGCTCCTCGCCTACGCGCCCTGGGCCGCCACCCGGCACGGGAACGAGCCCGAGGAGCACGGCATCGACGCGTACGGACCGGACCTGGGCGAACCCGACCTGCGCGGACCCGACGAGCAGGGGTCGGAGGAACACGCGCGCGTGGCGCACGAGGGCATCCCGGGACAGCGCAGGGAAGGGCAGCACGGGCCCCCGGGGAGCCACGCGTCGCCCGCACCCCGGGAGACCCGTCCGCCGTACGGACCGGAAGCCCCGCAGGAGGGTCCCGGGTCCCACGAGGACCCGGAGCGGTACGAGGAGCCGGAGCGGCACGAGGAGCCGGACGGTCCCCGCGGGCGGCGGCGGTGCGGACCCGAGCGCGCGGACGCCCAGGGTCCCGGACCGGACCGCCCCCCGGCGGCGGCGCGTCCGATCACCGGATCACTGGCCGCGCTGACGCCCTATCTGGCCGCGGCCGTCTGCACGCTGGGGATCCTCTACAACATCCTGAACGGGCGCAGGGTGGACCGCGTGGTGCTCGTCACCGCCGGCCTCGTCGTGCTCGCCCTCGTGGTGCGCCAGGGCATCATGCTGCTCGACAACATCACCCTCACCCAGGAACTGGCCCAGAAGGAGAACCACTTCCGTTCCCTGGTGCAGGGGTCGAGCGACGTCATCATGATCGCCGCTCCGAACGGCATCCTGAGATACGTCAGCCCGGCCGCCGCCGGGGTCTACGGGCGCCCCGCCGAGGAACTCGTCGGCTCCGAGCTCGCCTCGCTCATCCACCCCGAGGACCTCGGCTGCGTGGTCCACGAGGTGCGGCGGTTCCTCGCGGCCAGCCACGCCGAGGAGCCCACCACCCGGATCGAGTGCAGGTTCCGCTCCGGCGACGGCGGCTGGCTCAACGTGGAGTCCACCGTCAACCGGCACCACGGCGGCCTCATCTTCAACAGCCGTGACGTCACCGAACGCGTGCGGCTCCAGGCCCAGCTGCAGCACAACGCCGAGCACGACCCGCTCACCGACCTGCCCAACCGCGCGCTGTTCACCCGGCGCGTCCAGCAGGCCCTGTCCGGGCGCCGCTCCACCGACCGGGGCACCGCCGTCCTCTTCATCGACCTCGACGGCTTCAAGGCCGTCAACGACACGATCGGGCACCAGGCCGGCGACGAGCTGCTCGTCCAGGCGGCCCGCAGGCTCCAGGACTCCGTCCGGCACGGCGACACCGCCGCCCGGCTCGGCGGGGACGAGTTCGCCGCCCTCATCGTGGGTGACGGAGGGCGCGACCGCACCGCCCGTGAGCAGCAGGTAAGGGAACTCGCCGACCGTCTGCGGATCAGGCTCTCCCAGCCCTACTGCATCGACGGCAACGATGTCCGGGTCGCCGCGTCCATCGGCGTCGGCTTCGCCGAGCCGGGTCTCGGCGCCGGGGAACTGCTGCGCAACGCCGACCTCGCCATGTACCGCGCGAAGGCGGCCGGGAAGGGCCGCGTCGAGCTGTACGCGCCCCAGATGCAGCAGGACGTGGTCCGCAAGGCGGAACTGGCGACCCGGTTGCGCTCCGCGCTCCAGGACGGAGAGTTCGCCCTGCTGCACCAGCCCGTGGTGTCGCTGGAGGACGGCCGGATCGCGTCGGTCACCGCACAGGCGCGCTGGCGTTCCTCCCAAGGAGTGCTCTTCACGCCCGCCGAGTTCCTGAGGGTGGCCGAGGACAGCGAGCGGACCGCCGAGCTGGGCCGCTGGATGCTCGACGAGGCCGTGGGTCAGGCCGCCCAGCGCACCGCCGCGGGGGTCGCCGTGCCGGTCACGGTCCGGATGACCGCCCGGCGCCTGGTGGACCGCTCGATGCCGCTGGGCTCCGTGGAGTCCCTGCTCACCCGGCACGGGCTCGCCTCGGGCGGCCTGATCATCGAACTGTCCGACACCGACCCGAGGGTCCCCCTGGACGAGCTGGAGCGCCGGCTGAACGCGCTCAGGCGGCTCGGTGTGCGGATCGCCCTGGACGGCTTCGGCAGCGGCTACGCGGCGATCACGGCACTGAGACGGCTCCCGGTCGACGTACTGAGGCTCGACCGGAGTCTGGTCGAGGGGGTCGTCGAGTCCGCCCGGCTGCACAAGATCACCAGCGGGCTGCTGCGGATCGCCGCCGATCTGGGACTCCAGTCCGTGGCCGACGGGGTGGATCTTCCCGAGCAGGTCGTCGCCCTGCGCGCGATGGGCTGCACCCACGGACAGGGCATGGCGTTCTCCGGGCCCCTGGACGAGTACCGGCTGCGCCGAGCGCTCTCTTCCGGCCACTATCCGGTGCCCAACGGCCCCGTCGAGCCGGTGTTCGCCGGTGGCGGGGGCGCAGGGGTGTATACGAGTGGAGTGCCCGTCGTCCTGGGGGGTGGAACCGCCCTCCGCTCACATAATGAGACTCCCGTCCCACCCACTTGACAGTCGGTGCGTGCCGGGGGGAGGGTCAATGCCATGCGCACCCGAATTCTCGTACTTGGAAAGCGCGTCGGCTGAAGCTAGGTGGCCTCCGGAAAGGTCCGGAACACCCAGCGACCGCACCCGGCGCGCTCCCCTCGCTTGCCTCCCGGCACGAGGGGTTTTTTGTTGCACAGGCATCAGTCGTACACCGCACAAAAGTCGCAAAAACCCTCAGCATCGAGAAGAGAATGCCGATGACCGAGCAGGCCACCGGGGCCCACCATCCGCAGCCGCGGCCCCGTTCCGGAGGACAGCAGTCCGCCCCCGAGCACGTCACGGGCGCGCAGTCCCTCATCCGCTCGCTCGAGGAGGTCGGGGCCGAGACCGTATTCGGCATTCCCGGCGGTGCGATCCTTCCGGCCTACGACCCGCTGATGGACTCCACCCGGGTGCGCCACGTGCTCGTGCGCCACGAGCAGGGAGCCGGCCACGCGGCCACCGGATACGCGCAGGCCACCGGCAAGGTCGGTGTCTGCATGGCGACCAGCGGCCCCGGCGCGACCAACCTGGTCACCCCGATCGCCGACGCCCACATGGACTCGGTGCCGCTCGTGGCGATCACCGGGCAGGTCGCCTCCAAGGCGATCGGCACGGACGCCTTCCAGGAGGCGGACATCGTCGGCATCACCATGCCGGTCACCAAGCACAACTTCCTGGTCACCCGGGCCGAGGACATCCCGCGGACGATCGCGGAGGCCTTCCACATCGCCTCCACCGGCCGGCCCGGCCCGGTCCTCGTCGACATCGCCAAGGACGCCCTCCAGGCCCGGACCACCTTCCAGTGGCCGCCCGTCCAGGACCTGCCCGGCTACCGTCCGGTGACCAAGCCGCACGCCAAGCAGATCCGCGAGGCGGCCAAGCTGCTCAGCCAGGCCAGGCGGCCCGTGCTGTACGTCGGCGGCGGCGTCATCAAGGCACGCGCCACCGCCGAGCTGAAGGTCCTCGCGGAACTCACCGGAGCGCCCGTCACCACCACCCTGATGGCGCTCGGCGCGTTCCCCGACAGCCACCCGCTGCACGTGGGGATGCCGGGCATGCACGGCTCGGTCACCGCCGTCACCGCGCTGCAGAAGGCCGACCTGATCGTCGCCCTCGGAGCCCGCTTCGACGACCGCGTCACCGGCAAGCTGGACAGCTTCGCCCCGTTCGCCAAGATCGTCCACGCCGACATCGACCCGGCCGAGATCGGCAAGAACCGCGCCGCCGACGTGCCGATCGTCGGGGACGCCCGCGAGGTCATCGCCGACCTGGTCCAGGCGGTCCAGAAGGAGCACAGCGAGGGCAACGCCGGCGACTACACCGCCTGGTGGAGCGACCTCAACCGCTGGCGCGAGACCTACCCGCTCGGCTACGAGCAGCCCGACAACGGCCAGCTCTCGCCGCAGCAGGTCATCGAGCGCATCGGGCAGCTCGCCCCGGAGGGCACGATCTTCGCGGCCGGCGTCGGCCAGCACCAGATGTGGGCCGCGCACTACATCCAGTACGAGCAGCCCTCGACCTGGCTGAACTCCGGCGGCGCCGGAACGATGGGGTACGCGGTCCCGGCCGCGATGGGCGCCAAGGCCGGACAGCCGGAGCGCACGGTCTGGGCGGTCGACGGCGACGGCTGCTTCCAGATGACGAACCAGGAACTCACCACCTGCGCCCTGAACAACATCCCGATCAAGGTCGCCATCATCAACAACGGCGCCCTCGGGATGGTCCGCCAGTGGCAGACCCTCTTCTACAACCAGCGCTACTCCAACACCGTGCTGCACAGCGGCCCGGACGCGGACGGCAAGCAGCCGAGCGCCGGCACCCGCGTCCCCGACTTCGTCAAGCTGTCGGAGGCGATGGGCTGCCACGCCATCCGCTGCGAGTCCCCGGACGAGCTCGACAAGGTGATCGAGGAGGCGAACTCGATCAACGACCGCCCGGTCGTGGTCGACTTCATCGTCCACGAGGACGCGATGGTGTGGCCGATGGTCGCCGCCGGCACCTCCAACGACGAGGTCATGTTCGCCCGGGACGTCCGCCCCGACTTCGGCGACAACGAAGACGACTGAGAGAGAGCCGAGTCAGACCCATGAGCAAGCACACCCTCTCCGTCCTCGTCGAGAACAAGCCCGGTGTCCTCGCCCGGATCACCGCCCTGTTCTCCCGGCGCGGCTTCAACATCGACTCCCTCGCCGTCGGTGTCACCGAGCACCCCGAGATCTCCCGCATCACCATCGTGGTGAACGTGATCGAGGAACTTCCGCTCGAGCAGGTCACCAAGCAGCTCAACAAGCTCGTCAACGTCCTGAAGATCGTCGAGCTGGAGCCCGGTTCGGCCGTTCAGCGGGAACTCGTTCTGGTGAAGGTGCGCGCCGACAACGAGACGCGCTCCCAGATCGTCGAGATCGTTCAGTTGTTCCGCGCCAAGACCGTCGACGTCTCCCCGGAGGCCGTCACCATCGAGGCCACCGGCGGCGCCGACAAGCTGGAGGCCATGCTCAAGATGCTGGAGCCGTTCGGCATCAAGGAGCTCGTCCAGTCGGGCACGATCGCGATCGGGCGCGGGGCGCGTTCGATCACCGACCGGTCGCTGCGCGCGCTGGACCGTTCGGCCTGAGACAGCAGTACACCGGCGTACGGGCGGGCCGCCCACCCCGTCCCGCCCGTATGCCGAGACCCGAGAACCTCACTTCCCCCGCCCGCCGTACGGTGGGACGCAGCACCGGAAATACCGGAAAACAAGGAGAACCCCAGTGGCCGAGCTGTTCTACGACGACGACGCAGACCTGTCCATCATCCAGGGCCGCAAGGTCGCGGTCATCGGCTACGGCAGCCAGGGCCACGCCCACGCCCTGTCCCTGCGCGACTCGGGCGTCGACGTCCGCGTCGGTCTGCACGAGGGCTCCAAGTCCAAGGCGAAGGCCGAGGAGCAGGGGCTGCGCGTGGTGACCCCGGCCGAGGCCGCGGCCGAGGCCGACGTCATCATGATCCTGGTCCCGGACCCGATCCAGGCCCAGGTCTACGAGGAGTCCGTCAAGGACAACCTGAAGGACGGCGACGCGCTGTTCTTCGGCCACGGCCTGAACATCCGCTTCGGCTTCATCAAGCCCCCGGCCGGCATCGACGTCTGCATGGTCGCCCCCAAGGGCCCGGGCCACCTCGTGCGCCGCCAGTACGAAGAGGGCCGCGGCGTCCCCTGCATCGCGGCCGTCGAGCAGGACGCGACCGGCAACGCCTTCGCGCTCGCCCTCTCGTACGCCAAGGGCATCGGCGGCACCCGCGCCGGCGTCATCAAGACGACCTTCACCGAGGAGACCGAGACCGACCTGTTCGGTGAGCAGGCCGTCCTCTGCGGTGGCACCGCCGCACTGGTCAAGGCCGGCTTCGAGACGCTGACCGAGGCCGGCTACCAGCCGGAGATCGCGTACTTCGAGTGCCTGCACGAGCTGAAGCTCATCGTCGACCTCATGTACGAGGGCGGCCTGGAGAAGATGCGCTGGTCCGTCTCCGAGACCGCCGAGTGGGGCGACTACGTCACCGGCCCGCGCATCATCACGGACGCCACCAAGGCCGAGATGAAGAAGGTCCTCGCCGAGATCCAGGACGGCACGTTCGCCCGCAACTGGATGGACGAGTACCACTCGGGCCTGAAGAAGTACAACGAGTACAAGACCCAGGACGAGAACCACCTCCTGGAGACCACCGGCAAGGAGCTGCGCAAGCTCATGTCGTGGGTCAACGACGACGAGGCGTAAGCCGTACGACGGGGGCCGGGGCGGAATGCTCCGGCCCTTCGTCGAACCCCGGGTAACCCCTCGGGCACGGTGTTGGACATCCCGTCCAGCCACGGAAGGGTGATCCTTCCGCGGAGGCGCAGGACGACCTCTCCGACGCCACTACACTGCTCCACATCACCAACGCGTCAGGCCCACAGCGTCGTGCGTCTTCCACGCGGCTCGAGCGACCCCCCAAGAAGTGCAGGTACATTCCGGGGCCGCTAAAACCCTCCACCGCCTGCGGCCGTCGGGACGGCCGTCCGCATTGGACTTGTGAGGACTCACGTGAGCTCGAAACCTGTCGTACTCATCGCTGAAGAGCTGTCGCCCGCGACCGTAGACGCCCTGGGCCCGGACTTCGAGATCCGGCACTGCAACGGCGCGGACCGTGCCGAGCTGCTGCCCGCCATCGCCGACGTCGACGCCATCCTCATCCGCTCGGCCACCAAGGTCGACGCCGAGGCCGTCGCCGCCGCCAGGAAGCTGAAGGTCGTCGCACGAGCCGGCGTCGGCCTGGACAACGTCGACGTCTCCGCCGCCACCAAGGCCGGCGTGATGGTCGTCAACGCCCCCACCTCCAACATCGTGACCGCGGCCGAGCTGGCCTGCGGTCTCCTCCTCGCCACCGCGCGCCACATCCCGCAGGCCAACACGGCGCTGAAGAACGGCGAGTGGAAGCGCAGCAAGTACACCGGTGTCGAGCTGGCCGAGAAGACCCTCGGCGTCGTCGGCCTCGGCCGCATCGGCGCGCTCGTCGCGCAGCGCATGTCGGCGTTCGGCATGAAGGTCGTCGCCTACGACCCCTACATCCAGCCCGCGCGGGCCGCGCAGATGGGCGTGAAGGTCCTCACCCTCGACGAGCTGCTCGAGGTCTCGGACTTCATCACCGTGCACCTGCCGAAGACCCCCGAGACCCTCGGTCTCATCGGCGACGAGGCCCTGCACAAGGTCAAGCCGACCGTGCGCATCGTCAACGCCGCGCGCGGCGGGATCGTCGACGAGGCGGCGCTGTACTCGGCGCTCAAGGAGGGCCGCGTCGCCGGCGCCGGCCTCGACGTGTACGCGAAGGAGCCCTGCACGGACTCCCCGCTGTTCGAGCTCGACGAGGTCGTCTGCACCCCGCACCTCGGCGCCTCCACGGACGAGGCACAGGAGAAGGCCGGCATCGCCGTCGCCCGCTCGGTGCGCCTCGCCCTCGCCGGTGAGCTCGTCCCCGACGCGGTCAACGTCCAGGGCGGCGTCATCGCCGAGGACGTCAAGCCGGGTCTGCCGCTCGCCGAGAAGCTCGGCCGCATCTTCACCGCCCTCGCGGGCGAGGTCGCGGTCCGCCTCGACGTCGAGGTGTACGGCGAGATCACCCAGCACGACGTCAAGGTGCTCGAACTCTCCGCGCTCAAGGGCGTGTTCGAGGACGTCGTCGACGAGACCGTGAGTTACGTCAACGCCCCGCTGTTCGCGCAGGAGCGCGGCGTCGAGGTCCGTCTGACCACGAGCTCGGAGTCCCCCGACCACCGCAACGTGGTCACCGTGCGCGGCACGCTCGGCGACGGCCAGGAGGTCGCGGTCTCCGGCACGCTGGCCGGCCCGAAGCACCTGCAGAAGATCGTCGCCGTCGGTGAGTACGACGTGGACCTCGCGCTCGCCGACCACATGGTCGTCCTGCGCTACGAGGACCGTCCCGGCGTCGTCGGCACCGTCGGCCGCATCCTCGGCGAGGCGGGCATCAACATCGCCGGCATGCAGGTCGCCCGTGCGGCCGTCGGCGGCGAGGCCCTCGCGGTCCTGACCGTCGACGACACGGTGCCGCAGGGCGTCCTCACCGAGCTCTCCGAGGAGATCGGCGCGACGTCGGCGCGTTCGGTCAACCTGGTCTGAGGCCGCGTCGCGACGGCTTCCCGTACGACGGCCGGGGGCCGGGACACCAGCTGGTGTCCCGGCCCCCGGCCGTTTCCGTACGATCACGGGGAGGGTGTCGTCTCCGGCTCGATCAGGCCCTCGCGGTAGGCGATGGCCACGGCCTCGGTGCGGCTCGCGGCACCCAGCTTGGCGAGGATGTTGGAGACGTGGACGCTCGCCGTCTTGCCGCTGATGAACAGTTCCTCGCCGATCTGGCGGTTGGTGCGGCCCCGGCCGAGCAGCCGCAGCACGTCGCTCTCCCGGACGGTCAGCGCGCCGACGCGCTCCCCGGCGGCCGGTGACCCGTCGAGGCGGCCGCGCCGGACGAGGGAGTCCAGGGCCTCGCGCAGCGGCACCGCCCCGAGGCGCACGGCGGTCTCGCGGGCCGCGCGGACCTGCTCCGCGGCCTCCTCACGGCGGTCCGCGGCGAGCAGGGCCTCCGCGAGCCGCCTCCTGCACCGGGCCAGTTCGTACGGGTCGCCGTAGCCGAACGCCGTCACGGCCAGCTCCCAGGCCGTGACGTCCGGGCCGGTGCGGGCGCGCAGCCACTCGGCCTCGGCACGGGCGAGCCAGGCCAGTCCCTCGGGCCCCTGCCGGGTGCCGTCCTCGCCCCGGGCGGCCGAGCCCCGGGCGAGCTCCACCAGCTCGGCCGCGGTCCGGACCCAGTGGTCGGCGCCCGCCGGGTCGCCGGACAGCCGGGCCTCCTCGGCCGCGTCCGCGACCGCTGGCAGGGCGAGCGCGGCGAGCCGCACCACGACGTCGGGCCGTCCGGAGCCCGAGGCCTCGGTGAGCGTCCCGACCGCGGTGCGCAGCCGCCGTACGGAGTCCTCGGCGTCGATGCCGAGCGCGGCCGAGTCGGTCAGCACGATGTTCGCGATGAGCGCCGACATCCAGTCGAAGGGCCGGTCGAGCAGCGCCCGGGCCCCGGCGACGGCCGCTTCGTGCTCGCCGCGGGCCAGCGCCACGTACAGCGCGGGCCCGGTCGCGAACCCGGCCGCCGCCGGCAGCAGTCCGGCGTCCTCGGCGGCCGCCCGGGCGCACTCGTCCCAGCGGCCCAGCGTGTACAGCACCAGGGACTGGAGGTAGCGGAGCTCCAGGGCGTACGGCGAGGAGAGGAGGCCGGTGCGGCGGGCCCGCTCCACGCCGTCGCCGAGCCAGGTCAGGCACTCGTCCAGGTCGCCGGATTCGTAGGCCCCGAGGGCGAGGTTGAACAGCGCCCGCATCTCCACCGGGAAGTTCCCGGCGCCGTGGGCCAGTTCACGGGCCCGGCGCAGGCGTTCGCGGCCCTTCGGGGTGCGCCGGTTGTCCGGCTCCATGCCGACCAGGGAGATCGTCAGGTCGGCCTGGGCGTCGGCCAGCCGGAGCTGTTCGGCGGTGGCGAGCGCCTGCCGGGCGACCCGCTCGGCGTCCTCCTCCCGCCCCACGTGGCGGGCCGCCATGACATGGGTCGCCGCCGCCCACACCCAGGTGTACGAGGGCGGATCGGCGGGGATCATCGCGAGCGCCTCGCTGCTGTAGGCGAACGCGTCCTTCAGGCTGTCGATCCGCATCAGGTTGCCCGCGAGGGTGTACCGGACCCGGGCGGCGAGCTCGGAGTCGGCGTCCGAGCCGGCCCTGGCGAGCGCGTCGCGGGTGAGGTGGACCGCGCGATGGCTCTCCCCGGCGCGGGCGGCGGCCGCCGAGGCGCGCAGGGTGAGGGCGACCGTGCCGCCGTCGGGGCGGGCGCCGGCGTCCACCGCGGGCCACAGTTCGAGCGCGGTCTCCAGATGGCGCAGCTCCTCGGCGGGCGCGCCGACGCGCCGGGCGTGATCGGCCGCTTCGAGGGAGGCGATGAGCGCGTCGGCCAGGTCGTGGCTCTCGCGCGAGTGGTGGGCGCGCTCCGCCGCGTTCTTCGCCGAACGGGCGGCTCCCGCGAGCAGCCCGGCGAACTGGCTGTGCAGCCGGACCCGTTCACCGGGCAGCAGGTCCGCGTACACGGCCTCCCGGGTGAGGGCGTGGCGGAACGAGTACGTCGCGTCGTCCCCGGGCACCAGCAGCTGGTGGCCGACCGCCTCGCGCAGCGCCGACTCCAGCTCCTCCTCCGGGAGTTGTACGGCTCCGCGCAGCAGTTCGTGCTCGACGCGGCGCCCCGCGACGGCCGCCGTGCGCAGCACCTGCTGGGCGGTGTCGGAGAGTTGCTCGATGCGGGTGAGGAGGACGTCGGCCAGTCCGCTGGGCATGGCGGGGGAGACGGGGGCGTCGTCACCGGGCAGCGCGGCGAGCAGTTCCTCGGCGTAGAAGGCGTTGCCCTCGGCGCGCTCGACGATGCGGCGGACCGTGGTGTCGGAGACCGGGCCGGCGCGCAGCGCGCGCACGAGCCGGGCCACGTCGGCGTCGGCCATCGGCCGCAGCTCCAGCCGGTCGACGGCCGGCAGCCGGACCAGCTCGGCGAGCAGGGGGCGCAGCGGGTGGCGGCGGTGCAGGTCGTCCGCGCGGTACGAGGCGAAGACGGCGAGGCGCCGGGCGGGGCCGCCGGGGGAGGGCCGCTGGAGCACGCCCCGGCTGAGCAGGAAGCGGAGCAGGTCGCGGGAGGACTGGTCCGCCCAGTGGAGGTCCTCGAGGACCAGCAGGAGCGGGGTGATGTCGGCCAGGTCGGCGAGGAGACCCGCGATGCCCTCGAAGAGCCGGAGCCGGCCGCCGGGATCGGGCGCGCCGCCGTGCCCCGGACCGGAGCCGGTCAGCCGGTCCACCGCCGGGTGGGCCGCGAACGCCGGGGCGAGGCGGTCGTCGGCGGCCGCCGCGCCCAGGATCTCCGTGAACGGGAGGTACGGCAGACCCACGTCGCCGAGGTCCACGCAGTGTCCGGTCAGGACCGTCGTCCCGGCGGCGGTCGCGTGCGCCGCGGCCTCCGTGAGCGTGCGGGTCTTGCCGACGCCGGCGTCCCCGGCCACCAGGACCGCGCGCGGCTCGCCGTCCCTGGCGCGCTCCAGCACGCCGGTGAGCCGGGCGAGTTCGTCACCCCGGCCGATGAACGGCGTACCGAATGTCTGTGTCACAGGCCCATCCTGGCACGGTCCGCCGACAACTCCCCGGCGTCGCCGACCTGATCGGGAGGGGCGGGCCCGGGAGCCCGTCTGGGGGGCGTCCCCCCGCACACGGGCCGGAGGGCGTCCGCGCGCATGCCGGTGCCGGGCGGTCCGGAGCGCTCCGGACCGCCCGGCGTACGGGCGGTGAGGCGGTCGTCCGCCCGGTGGGCGGGGGTCAGCGCTCGGCCGCCGGCGCGTCGAGCGGCCGGGCGGTCCCGGCGTCGAGGGCGTCGCCGTCCTCGCGCACCGTCACCTTGCGCAGGCTCACCGTGGCGAGGGCCGCGGCGCCCAGCAGCAGGACCGCACCGGCGACGGCCGCCGCCTGCATGCCGTGGGTGAACGCCTCCCGCGCGGCGGCGGCCAGTGCCTGTCCGGCGTCGCCCGGCAGCCGGTCGGCCACGGCCAGCGCGCCGCCCAGCGTCTCGTGGGCCGTGGCCGGGGCGCCGGACGGGATGTCGTGGCGGTAGACCGCGGTGCCGACGGAGCCGAGGACCGCCATGCCGAGGGCCCCGCCGAACTCGGCGCCGGTCTCCAGCAGGGAGGCGGCGGCGCCCGTGTTGCCGAGGGGGACGGTGCCGAGGGCGAGGTCCATCATCTGGGACATCACGGTGACGATCCCGGAGGCGAGGACACCCGCGCCGGCCAGCACGAGCCACAGCGAGTCGGTGCCGGCGCAGACCAGCAGTCCGTAGCCGCAGGCGGCGAGGACGAATCCGCCGGAGACGACGTGGGCGCGGTGGACGCCCTTCTGCACGAGCTGGGCCGCGACCGGCGCGGCCACCCCCACCAGGACGGTGGGGAGCAGGGACCACAGGGCGGCGGCCATGGAGCTCTTGCCGAGCACCGACTGGAGGTACTGGGTGGTGAAGTACGCCGAGCCCATCATGCCGAAGGACGAGACGAGGTTGAGGACGACGGCGGGTGCGAAGCCGCGGCCGCGGAACAGGGCGGGGGAGATGAGCGGGGACTTCGCGGTGCGCTGACGGTGGACGAACAGCGCGGTGAAGACCAGGCCGACCAGGACCGAGACGACGTACTCGGTCCTCCAGCCCTCGGCCGGGATCTCCTTGATGCCGTAGATCACCGGCAGGACGGCGGCCATCGACAGCGGCACGCTCAGCAGGTCGAAGCGGCCCGGCTCGGGGTTCTTCGACTCGGGCAGCAGGATCGGGCCGAGGACCAGCAGCAGCACCATCGCGGGCAGGTTGACCAGGAAGACCGATCCCCACCAGAAGTACTGGACGAGCACACCGCTCATCACCGAGCCGAGGGCGATACCGCCGGTCATGACGCCGGACCACAGTCCGATCGCCTTCGCGCGCTGTCCGGGGTCGGTGAACATCGTCCGGATGATCGCCATGGTCGAGGGCATCAGGGTCGCGCCGCCGACGCCGAGGACCGCGCGGGCCGCGATCAGCATCTCGGGGCTGTCGGCGTAGGCGGCGAGCACGGAGGCGGCGCCGAACGCGGCGGCGCCGAACAGGAGCAGCTTGCGGCGCCCTATGCGGTCGCCGAGGGAGCCCATCGTCATCAGCAGGCCGGCGAGCACGAACGCGTAGATGTCGAAGATCCACAGCTGCTGGGTGCCGCTCGGCTCCAGGTCCGCGCTGATCGAGGGGATCGCGAAGTAGAGGACGGAGACGTCCATCGAGACCAGGAGCAGCGGAAGCATCAGGACGCCGAGGGCGGTCCATTCACGGCGGCCGGCCAGGGCGCCGGAGGTGGGGGTCGTGCTCGTCGGGTTCGTCATGGCAGGGACTGTACGCACGTATTAAACGCTTGTCTAGTACGCTCGTATAGGACGAATGTTTTACACGTCTGTATTTGACGTCCGTATGGGACGGTTGTCTAAATCGGGGGTACGCTGACCCGCATGGGACACCGTGAGGATCTGCTCGAAGGCGCCAAGCGCTGCCTGCTGGAGAAGGGCTTCGCGCGCACCACGGCGCGCGACATCGTCAAGGAGTCGGGGACGAACCTGGCGTCCATCGGCTACCACTACGGCTCGAAGGACGCGCTCCTCGCACAGGCGTACGTGGACTTGATCTCCAACGTCGGTGAGACGTTCGGCGCGTTCGCGATGACCGACACCGCGAGCGCGCCCGGCTCCCTGGAGCGCTTCCAGGAGGCGTGGGAGAGCATCACCCGGTCCTTCGTCGAGGACCGGTCCATCTGGATGCTCACCTTCGAGGTGATCACCAACGCGGACCGGCTGCCCACGGTCCGCGACCATCTGGCGAAGGCCTCGGACGAGGGGCGGCGCGGGCTCGTCCCCATGCTGGCCGGCGGAGCGGAGGCCGATGTGGACGACGCCACGATGCGCTCGCTCGGCGGTTTCTACCAGGTCCTGCTCAACGGCCTCAGCGTGCAGTGGCTCTTCGACCCGGACTCGGCGACCGACGCCGCGGAACTGACCGAGGGGCTGCGCCGGGTGATCGACGGGATCGCGAAGTCGGGGAGCCGCTAGGACGTCAGCCCGCAGCGGACGGAGGCCGCTTCGCCGGGCGGTCGGCCGGCGGCGGGGGAAGGGCCGCCGCCCTCCGGTCCCGGAGGGCCGGGGTCAGCGCCGCCAGCATCAGGACGCCCGTGGCGGCGAAGGCCGCCGCGGGGCCCGCCGGCGCCGCCAGGAGGCCGAAGCCGAGGGCGCCGACCCCCATGCCGCCGTCGTAGGCGAGGTTCCACAGCGCGCTCACCGTGCCGTAGCCGGAGGCGGGGACCCGTGCGTACATCAGGCTGAGCGTGGCGTTCTGGGCGATGCCGAAGCCGGTTCCGAGGACGGCCGCTCCGGTCAGGACGGCGGCGGTGCTCCCCGTGAACGCGGTGATCAGCATGCCGGCGGCCGAGAGCAGCAGACCCGGCAGCACGAGCCCCGCGGGCCCGCGCCGGTCGCCGTACCGGCCCGCCGCCCACCGGGCCGCGGTCGACGCGGCGGGCTGGACGAAGAGGGCCGCCGCGACGACCCCGGACGAGCCGGCCGGGACCGCCAGGGGCAGGAACGTGACGATGACGCCGGTCGCCAGGGCCGTGGTCGCGAAGACGACGGCGGGCCGGACCAGGGCGCCGGTGCGCAGCGCGGTCACCATTCCGACGGGTTCCTCCGGCGCCCGCTCCCGGCCGGGCAGGCCCGCCACCGACGCCACGGCGGCGAGCGCGGCCACGCCCGCGGCGAGGGCGACCGGGGTGAAGCCCACGCGCCCGGCCAGCCACACGCCCAGCGGCAGGGCGATCAGGGACGGCACGCCGGAGACCACGCCCACCAGGGCCAGCCCCTCGCCCCTCCGCCCGGCCGGGATCAGTGAGGCGGTCAGCGCCCCTCCGGCCACCAGGGTGAGGGCGAAGCCGAGACCGCGGACCAGGCAGACCAGCACGATCCAGGCCAGGGAGTGCGACAGGGTCAGGGCGAGCGCGGGCGCTCCGAGGAGCACGAGACCGGCGATCAGCGCGGCCCGGTGGCCGTACCGTCCGACCAGACGGGGACCGGCCAGTTCGCCGAGCACGGTGGACAGCATCAGGGCGCCCGTGGCCGGGCCCGCCCCCGACGCCGTCGCGTACGCGGGGACGACCGACAACAGCAGGAAGAAGCTCACCGAGGCTCCGATCATGCTCACGAAGCGGAGCATCAGGGGCCGGGTCAGCAGCGGTGGCCGGCCGGCGGACCGCCGCTGAGGCGTCCGGGAGGTCCGGGGCGTCGGGGAAGGCGTCATGGGAACGACGCTAGGGTCCCGCCGGACCGCCGGTAAGCTCCAATTCCATGCCTCCCGAGTGGGCCGGTCTGTCACCCGAACTGCTGCTGTCCGTCGACCGGGACAGCGGTGAGCAGCTGCGCGCCCAGCTGGAGCGGCAGCTGCGCGAGGCGATCCGCACGGGCCGGCTCGGCGCCGGGGAGCGACTGCCCTCCTCCCGCGGACTCGCCCGCGAGCTCGGTCTGTCGCGTGGCCTCGTCCAGGACTGCTACGCCCAACTCCAGGCGGAGGGCTACCTGGTGACCCGGACCGGCTCCGCCACCCGGGTCGCGGAGGGGGCGCACGTGCCGCCCGCGCCCGCGTCCCGGGAGCGGCCCGCCCCGCGCCTGATCGCCGACTTCCGGCACGGAGTACCGGACTTGGGGAGCTTCCCGCTCGCCGACTGGCTCTGGGCGACCCGTGAGGCGGCCCGCGCGATGCCGACGGCGGACCTCGACTACGGCGATCCGCGCGGGAGTCCGGTGCTGCGCGAGGTACTGGCCGGCTATCTGCGCCGGGTGCGCGCGGCCGCCGCCGATCCCGAGCGGATCGTCGTCTGCTCTGGCTACGCCCAGGGGCTCGGACTGACGCTGCGCGTCCTGGCGCTCGCCGGTGTGCGCGCGGTGGCGTACGAGGACCCGGGCGGACCCGCCACCGCGTCGGCCGCCGCGGGCGTCGCGGGCCTGCGGGCCGTGCCCGTACCGGTCGACGAGGGCGGTGTCGACGTACGGGCGCTCGACGCGACCGGGGCCCGCGCGGTCGTCGTCACCCCGGCCCACCAGTGGCCCACCGGTGTCGTCCTGGCCCCCGAACGCCGGACCGCCCTGATCCGGTGGGCCATGCGGCGGGACGCGTACGTCATCGAGGACGACTACGACGCCGAGTTCCGCTACGACCGGGAGCCGGTGGGTGCCCTCCAGGGGCTGGCCGCCGACCGGGTCGTCTCGATCGGCACCGTCAGCAAGTCGCTCGCCCCGGCCCTGCGCATCGGCTGGATCCTGTGTCCGCCCGCCCTCGCCGCCCCGCTGACGGAGGCCAAGCGCCTAGCCGACCGCGGCTCCCCGGCCCTCGACCAGCTCGCCCTCGCCCGGCTGATCGAGTCCGGGCGCCACGACCGCCATCTGCGCCGGATGCGCACGGTCTACGCGGCCCGGCGCGCGGCCCTGGTCGCCGCGCTGGCCGCGCACGCTCCCGGGGTCCGGCTCACCGGACTGGCCGCGGGGTTCCACGCGGTCCTGCACCTGGAGCCGGCCGCCGACGAACGGTCCGTGATCGCCGCGGCCCGGGAGCGTCTCGTCGGCCTGTACGGCATGAGCGCGTGCCGCTCGGACGGGGCGGTGACGCCGCCCCGGCTGGTGCTCGGCTTCGGCGCCGTGGGGGAGCGGGCGATCACCGAGGGCGTGGCGACGGTCGCCGACCTGCTGACCGACGCGCCCCGCCCACCGCACCCCGGCTGAGCCGGATCAGCCCCCCAGGTCTGCCGGGCAGGCCCCGGCTGCCGGACCGCAACCCCACACGCTCCCCGGGCAGGGGCCTGCTAGGGCCTGTCTGACAATTCCCGTCTGCCGTGCGACGCCATGCACGCCCTCTCGCCGCACCGGCCCCAGACCCGAGTACATCCAGTACGCAGGCCTGGGGCCGGCACTCCCCCAAGCTCTTCGAGCAGGGGGTACCCCCAGAGCACGCACCTGACGCCGCCCGGCCGCCCTTCGGGCGACGACGCGAATTGTCAGACAGGCCCTAGAGCCGCGCGCCCTTCAGCGCCATGTGCAGCAGCAGCCGGTCCTCGCCGTCGTCCAGGTCGAGGCCGGTGAGCTGCTCCACGCGGGACAGGCGGTAGTAGAGCGTCTGACGGTGGATGCCCAACTCGGCCGCCGTGCGCCCGGCCTGGCCCGCGCGGTCGAGGAACACCTCCGCCGTGCGCGCGAGTTCGCGGTGGGCGGTGCCCAGCAGGGCCCTCACTGCGGGGTCGTGGGCCACGTCCGGAGGCAGGGCGGTGAGGAGCCGGAAGGGGCCGATCGCGTCCCACTCGGCGACCGGGCCGAGCCGGGGCTCGGCCAGCACCGCACGCGCGGCCGCGGCGGCCTCGCGCCAGGCGGCCCCCAGCTCCCCGAGTCCCTCCCGGGCCGCGGCGACCCCGGCGGCCACCGCCCCGCCGGACAGGGCTCCCGCCGACCCCCCGGACCGGATTCCCGCCGCCCCGCCGGACCTGGCTCCCGCCGCCCCGCCGGAGCGGGCTTCCGCGGGACCGCCGACGGATGTCGAGGCCGGTCCCGTCCCGCCGGCGGGACCGGGGCCCTTGCCGCGGACGCCCGCGGCCTCCCGCACGAACCGGCCGGCCGCCGTCAGCGCCGGGGTCAGGACGTCCGGCGAACGCAGCCGGACCAGCAGGGCCAGGCTCTGCTCGGTGGTGCCCCACGGAATGGTGCACAGCGCGGTCGCCCCCGGCACCGTACGGGCGGACGGCGCGTCGTCCGGGTCGGCCGAGGGCCAGGGAGCCACGCACACCACCGTGTGCAGACCCTCGCCGCGCGGGCCGAGCGCCGTGCGCAGCTCGGCCACCGCCATGTCCAGCTGCCAGCCGCGCTCGGCGGTCAGGACGGCCCGGAGCTCGCGGGTGAGGTCCGCGCCCGCCTGGGCCTCGTCCGCGAGCAGCGCGCCGATGCGGGAGGCCACCTGCATGGCCCCGGCGAGCTGGGCGTCGGTGGGGCCCGGGTCGTCCTCCAGGAGCCAGACGTAGCCGAGGACGACACCCCGGTGGCGTACCGGAAGGCAGATCCGCCCCCGGTAGACCCCGGCCTCGGGGGTCGGCGGGATGCGGACGGGCCCGGTCGCGCGGGTGATGCCGAACCCCTCGAACCAGGTGCGTACCGCGGTGGTGGACCGCCTGGTGAGGATCGAGCGGGTGCGCACGGGGTCCAGGGCGGACGGGTCGAGGTCGCCCTCGCTGTCGTACGCGCCGAAGGCGATCAGCTCGAAATCACGGTTCTCCAGCGTCGCCGGGACGCCGAGGAGCGCCGAGATCTCGTCGACCAGCTCCTGGTAGTCGCCTCTGTGTTCACCGCTCACGCCCGTATTCTCGCGCATTCCGGCGAGGCCTTCATACATATGTCTGAGATCCGGGGCAGGGATGCGTGACAGCTGTCGATGGCCCCCGATCGGAGATATCCCTAGGTTTCACGGTGGTTCTCCGTGCCGTACCCGAATCGTCGGGATTCGGCCTCCTGCTGCTCTCGTTGTGGAGGTTCCCCGTGCTGGGTCCCGTGATTCTCGCCGCCTCGCGCAGCGACAAGATGCGCCGACTGATCTCGGCCGCCCCGGTGACCAAGCCGGTCGTCGACCGCTTCATCCCCGGCGAGACCGTCGACCAGGTCGTCCCGATCATCAAGGACCTCACGGGCAAGGGCCTGGAGGTCACGATGGACGTCGTCGGCGAGGACATCACGACCCCCGAGCAGTCGTACGCCGCCCGGGACGCCTACCTGGAGCTGATCGGCCGCCTCGAGGAGCTCGGCCTCGGCACCAAGGCCGAGATGTCGGTCAAGCTCTCCATGTTCGGACAGGCCCTGGAGGGCGGCCACGAGCTGGCCCTGGCCAACGTCCGTCCGGTCGTCGAGGCCGCCGCCGCCATCGGCACCACCGTCACGCTGGACGCCGAGGACCACACCACCCTCGACTCGATGTTCGCGATCCACGAGGAGCTGCGGAAGGACTTCCCGCAGACGGGCTGTGTGATCCAGGCGTACCTGTTCCGCACGGAGGCCGACGCCCGCCGCCTCGCCGAGAGCGGCAGCCGCGTCCGTCTGGTGAAGGGCGCCTACAAGGAGCCCGCCGAGGTCGCGTACCAGCAGAAGTCCGAGACCGACAAGGCGTACGTCCGCATCCTGAGGATCCTGATGGAGGGCGAGGGCTACCCGATGATCGGGTCCCACGACCCGCGTCTCATCTCCATCGCGCAGGAGCTGGCCCGCAAGGCCGGGCGCAAGCTGGACGAGTACGAGTTCCAGATGCTGTACGGCATCCGCAGCGACGAGCACGTGCGGCTCGCCGCCGAGGGCCACCGCATGCGCGTCTACACCGCGTACGGCACCGACTGGTACGGCTACTTCATGCGTCGCCTCGCGGAGAAGCCGGCCAACCTGCTCTTCTTCGCCCGCTCGATCCTCACCAAGGGCTGAGACCGAACCACCCGCTCGACTCAAGGAGTTACGGAAAAAATGGACGCTGTGACCCAGGTCCCCACCCCCGTCAACGAGCCGGTGCACGGCTACGCCCCCGGTTCGGCCGAGCGTGCCCGCCTGGAGGCCAAGCTCAAGGAGCTGGCCGAGAACCCGATCGACCTGCCGATGACCATCGGCGGCGAGAAGCGGATGGGCGGCGGCGACCGTTTCGACGTCGTGCAGCCGCACAACCACAAGGCGCGCATCGGCACCTACGCCAACGCCACGCAGGCGGACGCCCAGGACGCGATCGACGCGGCCCTCGCCGCCGCCCCGGCCTGGCGCGCGATGGCCTTCGACGACCGCGCCGCGATCATCCTGCGCGCCGCCGAGCTGCTGGCCGGTCCCTGGCGCGAGACGCTGGCCGCCTCCACCATGCTCGGCCAGTCGAAGACCGCCCAGCAGGCCGAGATCGACACCCCCTGCGAGCTCGTCGACTTCTGGCGCTTCAACGTCCACTACGCCCGCCAGATCCTCGCCGAGCAGCCGCCGGCGAACTCCCCGGGCGTGTGGAACCGCATGGACCACCGCCCGCTGGAGGGCTTCGTCTACGCGATCACGCCGTTCAACTTCACGGCGATCGCGGGCAACCTGCCCACCGCCCCGGCGCTCATGGGCAACGTCGTCGTCTGGAAGCCGTCCCCGACGCAGACCCACGCCGCCGTGCTGCTGATGCAGCTCCTGGAGGAGGCGGGCCTGCCCAAGGGCGTCATCAACCTCGTCACCGGTGACGGCATCGAGGTCTCGAAGGTCGCCCTCGAGCACCGTGACCTGGCCGGCATCCACTTCACGGGCTCGACCAAGACCTTCCAGTACCTGTGGAAGACGGTCGGCAACAACATCGAGAAATACCGCTCCTACCCGCGTCTGGTCGGCGAGACCGGCGGCAAGGACTTCGTGGTCGCCCACCCGTCGGCGGACCGCGCGGTCCTCAAGACCGCCCTGACCCGCGGTTCCTTCGAGTACCAGGGCCAGAAGTGCTCGGCGAGCTCCCGCGCCTACATCCCGGCCTCCATCTGGAACTCCGGTTTCAAGGAGGAGTTCGCGGCCGAGGTCGACTACCTGACCATGGGTGACGTCACCGACCTGTCGAACTTCATCGGCGCGGTCATCGACGAGCGCTCGTTCGCCAAGAACAAGGCGGCCATCGACCGCGCGAAGGCCGACCCGACCTGCACGATCGTCGCGGGCGGCTCGTACGACGACTCCGTCGGCTACTTCGTGCGCCCGACCGTCGTCGAGTGCACGGACCCGGAGAACGAGGTCTTCACGACCGAGTACTTCGGCCCGTTCCTCGCCGTGCACGTCTACGAGGACGACAAGTACGACGAGATGCTGACCCAGATGGAGTCGGCGTCCGACTACGCGCTCACCGGCTCGGTCATCTCCGGTGACCGCGCGGCGGCCGCGTACACGATGGAGAAGCTCCGCTACGCGGCGGGCAACTTCTACATCAACGACAAGTCGACCGGCGCCGTCGTCGGCCAGCAGCCCTTCGGCGGCGGCCGTGCCTCCGGCACCAACGACAAGGCCGGCGCCCCGCAGAACCTGATGCGCTGGACGCTGACCCGCGCCATCAAGGAGACGCTGGTCCCGCCGACCGACTACGGCTACCCGCACATGGGCTGACAGCCGCACGCGGCCGCCGGTCCCCGCACCGGCGGCCCGTCACCCGCTCCGCCCCCGCCTCACGGTCTCCCCCGGCCGTGGAGCGGGGGCGGTTCCACGTTCCCGGCCCGTACGGACGGGCGCGGCGCTATCCGGGGAGCTCCGTCCGCTCCCACCACTCGTACACGGGCAGCCTGCCCTCCGGCGAGTCCGCGTGACGCGGGGTCGCCCTGAAGTGTTCGTATCCACCGCGCAATTCGATCTTCACGTCCGATCCGGGGTCCGGCAGGGGGACGATCCGTTCGGGCAGATCGTCCGGGCCGCCTTCGAGCAGTGCTCTGGTCGCGTCGTTCATGACGTCACCGTTCCCTGCGCCGGAGCCCGATGCGGCATGCCGCGCGGAGGATCAGTCGTGCGGGTGATCCGCCTCCCCGTCGCCGGCCCCGTCAGATCCGGCCGAGGAAGTCCCGGATCAGGGCCGCGATCTGGGCCGCGTGCGTCTCCAGGGCGAAGTGCCCGGTGGGGAGCAGGTGGATCTCGGCGTCCGGGAGGTCGCGGCGGAAGGCGAGGGCGCCCTCGGGGACGAAGATCTCGTCGCCGCCGCCCCAGACGGCCAGGAGCGGGACCCGGCTGGTGCGGAAGTACTCCTGGAACGCCGGGTAGAGCGCGATGTTGGAGCCGTAGTCGGAGATCAGGTCGAGCTGGATCTCGCCCTGGCCGGGGCGGGCCATCAGGGCCGCGTCGTGCTCGTAGGCGTCGGGGCTGACCAGCGTCGGGTCCGCCACGCCGGTCAGGTACTGCCACCGGATCCCGTCCGGGCTGCTGATCGCCCGGACCGGGGCCTCCGTCTCGGGGGTGCGCTCCTCTATCAGCGCCAGCACCGGTGCCCAGGCGTCGGCGCCCAGCCCCTCCTCGTACGCGTTGCCGTTCTGCGTGACGATCGCGGTCACCCGCTCGGGGTGGGCCAGTGCCAGGCGCAGGCCGATCGGGGCGCCGTAGTCCTGGATGTAGAGCGCGTACTCCTTGATGCCGAGCTGCTCCGTGAACCGCTCGGTGATCTCGGCCAGCCGGTCGAAGGAGTACGGGAAGTCCTCGGCGGCCGGGGCGTCCGAGCGGCCGAAGCCGAGGTGGTCGGGGGCGATCAGGTGGTAGCGGTCGGCGAGCAGCGGCAGCAGGTCCCGGAACATGTGCGAGCTGCTCGGGAAGCCGTGCAGCAGGAGTAGGACGGGCGCGTCCGCGGGGCCCGCCTCGCGGTAGGCGATCACGTGGCCGTCGACGGTGGTGGTGCGGTGGTGGACCGGGTGGCTGCCCATGGTCTGATCCCCTAACCCCTGAAAGTCTTCTTGGTGGTGAGAGCAGTTCACCACGCCTGCCTCTAACCGGTCAATAGTTTTTTGGAGGTTAGATTCTCGAGGGTGCGCGATGCCCGCGCGCGGTGACCGCCCGCTCCGGGTCCGTGAGGCGGGAGGGCTGGGATTCCCGTCCCGCGCGTGAATACTGGCCGCATGGCCCCCCGACTGCGGACCGCCCATACGGCGGATCTCGAGCCCGCCGAACTCCGCGCCGTCCGGACCCTGTTGGAGGACGCCTTCGACGGGGACCTCAGGGACGAGGACTGGGACCACGCGCTCGGGGGCCTGCACGTCCTGGTCCACGACCGCCGGGGCCTCGCGGCGCACGGCTCGGTGATACAGCGGCGCGTCCTGCACCGGGGCCGCTCGCTGCGGGTCGGCTACGTGGAGGCGGTCGGGGTGCGTGCCGACGTGCGCCGCGCCGGGCTCGGCGGGCGGGTGATGGCCGAGCTGGAACGGGTCATCGAGGGCGCGTACGGGCTCGGCGCGCTCTGCGCGAGCGAGGACGGGGCCGCCCTCTACGCGGCGCGGGGCTGGCGGCTCTGGCCGGGCCGCGTCTGTGTGCTCGCACCGGACGGGGCGGTCCGCCTCTCCGAGGAGGAAGGCACCGTCTTCGTCCGTCCCGGCACCGCCCGGGGTCCCCTCGACCCGGCCTGCGCGCTGGTCTTCGACTGGCGCGAGGGCGATGTGCTCTGAGGGAAACCCCAGGTCGCGGCCGTGTGACGTAATCCGCCGTCTCAGATAGTAGGAAGTCCGAGTAATTGTGGAGACAGATGACCGGTCCTCGCCTAGCTTGGTAGGAGCCGAACGTCTCGCTCGACCAAGCGAATGGCGGTCGTGAGCCGGAGCCCCTGGCAGGCAACCCCTGCGGCACCGCTCCCCGCCCCTTCCGGCGTCTCGTAAATTCCTCACCGCACTTCCGGCCGCCCGTCCGGGCGCCACCGGAGGCAAGGAGTCGATTCATCATGGCCGAGACGACCGTCCGCCGAGTCCGTCACCTCTCTCGCACGAGCAGCGAGTCCGACCGCAAGAACGCCGCCGCCGCGCTCCAGCGCGCCCTCGACCGCAGGGACAACGGCGGAGCGACGGGCCACTGAGCCCGCCGCCCCCTGAACCGGGAGCCGCACCTCGGTCCCCGGCACCGGCCGCCGCGCGCCGTCGCGCTGTTCAGGTTCCGCGCCGTACCTCGAAGTGGTCGATGCGCTCGCCGCTCTGGGCCAGCGCCGACACTTTGAGCCGGGGCGAGGGGCCCGCCTGCGCCTCCACCGAGAGGAAGGAGAAGCCGGTGTACCGCACCCGTGACCATTCCACGGTGTCCGCCTTCTTCCGCCCCGACTTCGTCCAGTGGAACGTCTCGACGGCCTCGCGCCGGGTGACCCTGCCCTCGTAGCTGTCCTGGACCCCGTCGGGGAAGCTGTAGAGGCTCTTGCCCGCGCCGCCCGCCGTCACGTACACGATCCCGTCCCGGGTCGGATCGGTCGAGGCGCCCGCCGGCACCCGCCGGCCCACCTTGCCGCCCTTGACGGCGTCGGTGCGCTCGTACACGTGGTTGTGCCCGTTGATCACCAGGTCCACCTGGTGCTTGTCGAACAGCGGCACCCAGGCGTCGCGCACCCCTCCGTCGGAGGCGTGCGTCGACGTCGAATAGGCGCAGTGGTGGAAGAAGACGACCACGAAGTCGACCTGGCGGCGCAGCTCCCCGAGCCGCTTGTCGAGCCAGGCCGTCTGCCTGCCCTCCGAGTAGCCCTTGTTGGCGGGGATCTCGTACGAGACGTCGTTGGCGTCCAGCGCGACGACGCCGACGTTGCCGTAGACGAACGAGTAGGCGCCGGGCGCGTGCCGGGGGTCGAAGCCGTTGCCGGGGAGCGTCCAGCGCGCCGACTGGCCGCCGTAGCCGTTCGGCGAGTACCAGGCCTCCATGTCGTGGTTGCCGGTCGTCACCATCCACGGCACGGTCCTCGCGACCGTCTCGGTCTGCTTGAGGAACAGGTCCCAGGCGGCCGGGTCGTAGACGTCCGACTTCTGACCGTGCCCGGTCCCGTCCGCGTAGCAGATGTCGCCGGCGTGCAGATGGAAGGCGGGACCGCGGCCGAGGAGCACCTTGTCGTTCGCCAGCGCGTCGGGGGTGACGCCCTGGTCGCCGAAGGCGGTGAACACGAACTTCTCGGGGTGCGCGGGCGCCGTGCGGAAGTGGCCGATCGTGGAGTGCCGCTCCCTGCTCGCCGGGTCGAAGCCCTCGTGGCCGACGCCGTAGTAGTACGTCGTCCCCGGGTGCAGCCGGTCGAGCGCCGCGTGCAGGTAGTACTGGTCGAGGGCCGCCCGCTGCCCGGCGAGGCCCGGGGTGTGCAGATGGCGGACCTCGGCCTCGATCCTGCGGCTGAGGGTCCAGGGCGTCGGGCCCACCCGGATGTACGGCTTCCTGACCGCGAACGGAACCTGCCAGGAGATCCGCATCTGGGACTTCGGGTCCGCGCCGAAGGCGAGGTGGCGGCCGAACGGGATGACGGCGGAGCCGGGCACCTTGCTGGTGGCCGGGCTCGGCGAGGAGCCGGACGAGGTCCGGGAGGGGGCCCCGGCCGCCCGGGCGCAGCCGGCCAGCACCCCGCCGCCCGCGAAGGCGCTCGCCGCCACGAGGGCCCGGCGCCGGGTGAGGCGCGTCCTCAGGTACTCGTACTGCTCGGCCATGCTCATGTCGCGCGCGAGCTCGTACGGGATGCCGACGTCGGGGACGGGGGACTCGGGGGAGGTCCCCGTGGAGGGAGCGGTCATGTCTGGAAAGTTCCCAGCCCGCATCAACGGCGTTCGTACGTACGGGTGAACGTGGGTCGAAGGGTGGACGCGACGCGACACCACCCTGTCCGTATGGCGGACATCGTGTGTCATTCCATGGGACAAGGAGTACGGTGCCGTCATGTCTCGCAGCATCGATCTCGCAGTGATCCCCGGTGACGGCATCGGCCAGGAAGTCGTGGCCCAGGGGCTCAAAGTCCTCTCCGCCGTCCTCCCGCAGGACGTGAAGCTGGAGACCAAGGAGTTCGACTTCGGCGCCCGGCGCTACCACGCCACCGGTGAGACCCTCACCGACGCCGACCTCGACGCCCTGAAGCAGCACGACGCCATCCTGCTCGGCGCGATCGGCGACCCCTCGGTCCCGTCCGGCGTCCTGGAGCGCGGCTTCCTGCTCAAGCTCCGCTTCGCCTTCGACCACCACGTGAACCTGCGCCCCTCGAAGCTCCTGCCGGGTGTCGAGACCCCGCTGGCCGGTCAGCCCGAGATCGACTTCGTCGTCGTCCGTGAGGGCACCGAGGGCCCGTACACCGGCAACGGCGGCACCATCCGCAAGGGCACCGAGCACGAGGTCGCCACCGAGGTCTCCGTCAACACGGCCTTCGGTGTCGAGCGGGTCGTCCGTGACGCCTTCGCCCGCGCCCAGGCCCGCCCGCGCAAGAAGCTGACGCTGGTCCACAAGAACAACGTGCTGACCTTCGCGGGCCACCTGTGGACGAACATCTTCAACAAGGTGGCCGAGGAGTTCCCCGAGGTCACCACCGACTACATCCACGTGGACGCGGCGACCATCTACCTGGTCACCGACCCCGCCCGCTTCGACGTGATCGTCACCGACAACCTCTTCGGCGACATCATCACCGACCTGGCCGCGGCCGTCTCCGGCGGCATCGGCGTCGCCGCCTCCGGCAACATCAACCCCAGCGGCGAGTTCCCCTCGATGTTCGAGCCCGTGCACGGCTCGGCGCCCGACATCGCGGGCCAGGGCAAGGCCGACCCCAGCGCCACCGTGCTGTCCGTCGCCCTGCTGCTGCGCCACCTCGGCTACGAGGCCGAGGCCGCCCGGATCGAGGAGGCCGTCGCCGCCGACCTCGCCGAGCGGGTCGGCAAGCCCGCCCGCAGCACCGAGGAGATCGGCGACGCGCTCGCCCTGCGCGTAGCCGGCTGACCCGGCGCACCACCCACGTTCCGTGACAGCCGCCGGGTCGCATCCGCACCCGGCGGCTTTCGCCGTTCCCTCGCCGGGTGCCACCATCAGTCCCCTGGGTCATTCCCTGGGCCGTATTCACACCGTTTCGTCCACGGTCCTCCGCGCGCGATAATCGAAGGCGGAGCCGCGGAACGAGGGAATGCTCGGACGTCCTAGCACTGGCCACGGACGGTCCGGGTGTGAGCGCGGCCCGTCACATACAACCGGTGAAGGACAAAACCACTCATGACGCAGCCCACGATCGAGCTCAAGCCCTCCGCCAGTCCGCTCGCCGCCGCCGAGCGCGAGGCGATCCTGGCCAACCCGGGGTTCGGCCGCCACTTCACCGACCACATGGTGACCATCAAGTGGACCGAGGGCCGGGGCTGGCACGACGGCCAGCTCGTTCCGTACGGACCGCTCTCCCTCGACCCGGCGAACATGACCCTGCACTACGCGCAGGAGATCTTCGAGGGCCTCAAGGCCTACCGCCGGCCCGACGGCTCCGTCGCGACCTTCCGCCCCGACAAGAACGCCAAGCGCTTCCAGGCCTCCGCCCGCCGGCTCGGCATGCCCGAGCTGCCCGTGGAGACCTTCATCGAGGCCTGTGACGCGCTGGTCCGCCAGGACCGCGACTGGGTTCCCGCGCACGGCGGCGAGGAGTCGCTCTACCTGCGCCCCTTCATGATCGCCACCGAGGTCGGTCTCGGCGTGAAGCCCGCCAACGAGTACCTCTTCCTCGTCATCGCCTCGCCCGCCGGCGCCTACTTCGCGGGCGGCGTGAAGCCCGTGAAGATCTGGCTCTCCGAGGACCGCGTCCGCGCCGTCCCCGGCGGCATGGGCGACGCGAAGACGGGCGGCAACTACGCCGCCTCGCTGCTCGCGCAGAAGGAGGCCGCCGCCAAGGGCTGCGACCAGGTCTGCTACCTCGACGCGGTCGAGCACAAGTGGATCGAGGAACTCGGCGGCATGAACCTGTACTTCGTGTACGGCGACCGGATCGTCACCCCGTCCCTCACCGGCTCCATCCTGGAGGGCGTCACCCGCGACTCCCTGCTGACCGTCGCCCGCGACCTCGGCTACACCGCCGAGGAGGGCCGCGTCTCCATCGACCAGTGGCAGACCGACGCCGAGAACGGCACCCTCACCGAGGTCTTCGCCTGCGGCACCGCCGCCGTCATCACCCCCGTCGGCACGGTCAAGCGCGCCGGCACCGAGTGGCTCCAGTCCGGCGGCGAGCCCGGCAAGGTCACCCTCCGCCTGCGCGAGGCCCTGCTGGACATCCAGCGCGGCGTCACCGAGGACAAGCACGGCTGGATGCACCCGCTGGGCTGATCCCCGCTCCTCCCACCGGTCCCCGCCTCCCCGACAGGGGTGCGGGGACCGGCTGTCCGTTCGACGCGTAGGGCCCCGGCGACACGGGTATCCACTCAGTCCACGGGGGGGGGAGCGTGTCCTCCGGTGCGCCCGCACGGCCACGGAGGGAGCGCAGGTGAGTGCAAGGTCGCCGCTGGCACGGCCGCACCGGCTGTTACGGGCCCTGCGCACCCCGCGGCGCCCCCAGAGCCTCACGGTCCTCGGCCTGCTCGCCGCCGTCGCCGCCCTGCTGCTCTGGAGCAGCAGCCGGATGGACAACTACGGGGAGAACCTCGCCCTCAACCTCGGCACCGACATCGTCGGGGTCGTCGTCACCGTCTTCGTGATCGGCCCCCTGATCAGCCGCGCCCAGGAGGGCCGCGTCCGCGAGCACACCCGGCTGGACTACGAGTGGTTCAGCGCCCAGGTCCACGGCGCGACCTCGAACGTCAAGGTCCTCGACACCTTCTCCAGCGTCTTCGGCCCGCAGTTCTCCGAGCGGCTGTTCCGCGGCGTCAAGGCGGCCACCGCCCACGGCGCCCGCGTACAGATCCTGCTCCTGGACCCGGACTCCCTGGCGGTCATCCTGCGCGGCCGTGAACTGGGCGGGCGGAGCGCCGACATCCGCCGCGACATCATGCGCAACCTGCGCACCCTGGACCGCTTCGCGCTCCGGCTCGACGAGGAGTGCCGTCACCTCCTCGAAGTGCGCCTGTGCTCCACGTCCCCCGGTGTGACCCTCTACCGCTGGGACGACCGCTCCCTCGTCTCCTTCCTCACCGTCGGCCGCCTCTCCGGCGAGGGCGTCCAGCTCGAGGTGGCCGTCCGGTCCCCGCTCGGCACCTTCGTCGAACAGCGCTTCGACGAGCTGTGGCAGCAGAGCAAGCCGATGGAGGAGTTCACCCATCTGCCGCTGACCCTGGTCGACGCGACCGACGGACGCAGGGCGTTCAGCTGCCGTTTCGTCCGCGCGGACGACGCCCTGTACGTCGCCGGGCACGACCTCGTGTCGTACATGGCACGCCACCGGCTGGACCAACTGTCGGCGCACAGCGACGCCTTGAGCGCCCCCGGCGCACACGAACTCGTCGTGGTGGACGACGAGAGTGAGCTGCACGCCTTACTCATCCAGCACTTCACGGAGAAGTACGATGCGACGGCGACGGCTTTCGTCGAACTGCGGCCTACGGCGCCGTTGACGGAATAGAGGCTCCGGCACCAATGAGTTCAACGCTCAACCCGGCTCCCACGAGCACCCGATCCCCGGACACGAGCCCCCGCTTTCGTGCCTTCACCCCACGTGACCTCGACGGCCTGCTCCAGCGGGTGTCGCTGCCGCCCGACGAACGGCTCGCCCTGCGGGCCGTGGCCGCCGTCCTGCCGTTCCGCACGAACGGCTACGTGGTCGACGAGCTGATCGACTGGACGGCCGTGCCCGACGACCCGATCTTCCGGCTGACGTTCCCGCAGGCCGAGATGCTGCCCGAGTCCGACCTCAAGCAGATGACGGACCTGCTCCGCCACGAGGCCCCGAAGGCCGAGGTGCTGCGCGCGGCCCACGAGATCCGGATGAGGCTCAACCCGCACCCCTCCGGCCAGCTCGACGCCAACGTCCCCGTGCACGAGGGGCGCCGCCTCACCGGTCTCCAGCACAAGTACCCGGAGACGGTGCTGGTCTTCCCGCGCCAGGGCCAGACCTGCCACGCCTACTGCACGTACTGCTTCCGCTGGCCCCAGTTCGTCGGCGAGTCCGACCTGCGCATCGCCACCGACGACATCGCCGCCACGTCCGCCTATCTGCGCGCCCACCCGGAGGTCACCAGCACGCTGATCACGGGCGGCGACCCGATGGTGATGAGCACCGAGGTGCTGCGCCGCTACGTCGAGCCGCTCCTGGAGATCGACACGGTCCGCTCGATCCGCATCGGGACCAAGTCGCTCGCCTTCTGGCCGTACCGTTTCCTCACCGACCGCGACGCCGACGACCTGCTGCGGCTGCTGGAGAAGGTGGTGGCGAGCGGCCGGAACCTCGCCCTGATGGCCCACTTCACGCACCCCCAGGAGCTGCGGCCCCCGGCCGTGCGCGCGGCGATGCGCCGGGTGCGCGACACGGGGGCCGTGATCCGCTGCCAGGGTCCCCTGGTCCGGGGGATCAACGACAGCGCCGGGGCGTGGGCCGAGCTGTGGAACGAGACGACCGCGCTGGGTGCGGTGCCCTACTACCAGTTCGTCGAGCGGGACACCGGCCCGCAGGGCTACTTCGGGGTGCCGCTGGCCCGCTGCCACCAGATCTTCCGCGACGCCTACGCCCAGGTGTCCGGCCTCGCGCGGACCGTGCGCGGCCCGGTCATGTCGGCGATGCCGGGCAAGGTCTGCGTGGACGGGACGGCGGAGGTGGCCGGGGAGAAGGTCTTCGTGCTCCATCTCATCCAGGCCCGCGATCCGGACCTGGTGGGGCGCCCGTTCTTCGCCGCCTACGACGAGCGCGCCACCTGGTTCAGCGACCTAAAGCCGGCTTTCGGCAAGAGCCGGTTCCTGCCCGGGCTCGACCTGGTGTGACACCGGCTGAGCCGAAGCCGATCTAGTCCTCACGCACAGCGACACACTTGGTCGTCCGACCGACGTGTCAACTCACCTGATGCCGCCAATCCCTGGAAGGACGCTGCCGTGAATCTGTCGTCAGCCCAGCTGGGCGTAACCGCTGTCTGGCTACTCGTCGCTGTCCTGCTTGCCATAATCGTTGCACTCGTTGCATCGCTCCTGAAGATCAAAGAGGGTGCCGGGGTCACCGCCATCGTCACCTCTGCGGCTGTCGCTTTCGGGGGCGCGATGGGTCTGCTCGTGGTGACGTTCAGCGCTGTGGGTCTGTTGCGAGGCTGATCTCTGTCTGGGCGGACGCCGGGTTGTTCGTGCCCGAGGCTGCCTTCGGGGTAAGGGCCAGGTAGGCGGCGCCGCCGACCAGGCCCGACAGGATGAAGCTGCAGTCCACCCCGCCCGTCAGGGACAGCAGCGGGCCCTCGTAGGAGGGCAGGGACACGGCCAGCAGACCGACGACGGCGCCGAGCGCCCAGGACGCCGTGGCCCGGACGTTCCAGCCGGCCCGGTACCAGTAGACGCCGCCGCGGGAACGGCGGTTGAAGACCTGGAGGGCGTCGGCGTCGTAGATCCCGCGGCAGCGGACGAAGCCGATCAGGGTGATGACCGCCCACGGGGTGCCGATCGCCGTCAGCAGCAGCACGAACGACGTCATCGCGGACTGGGCGTTCCAGGCGTAGTGGCCGACGAACACGCAGAGCATGGCGACGACGGCGACGGCGCAGGTGGCGCGGGCGCGCGAGGCGCGGGGCAGGATCGCGTCGAGGTCGAGGCCCATCGAGTAGAGCATCAGACCGGCGTTGCCCACCGAGCCCGCGGAGGCGGCCAGCAGCAGCGGTATCAGGTACCAGGTGGGGGACGCCGAGACCAGCGGTCCGGCGTAGTCGAGGGCCGCGCGGGCGCCGTACGCGGTGAAGGTGCCGAAGAGCTGGGGGACCAGCAGACCGGCGATCAGGCCGAGCCAGGTGCCGTGCAGGACCGTGCGGGAGGAGTGGCGCCGGGGCGAGATGTAGCGGGTGTAGTCGCCCAGCAGCGTGATGAACGCGATCGGGCCCGACAGTCCGGCCGCCACCGCCGCGAGGAACCAGGTGGGCCAGTACGAGCCGAGCAGGTAGCCGCCGGCGTCGGGGAGCGAGGTGGTGGTGAAGTGCGGGGCGTACGCGAACACGCCGGCCACCAGGAGCGCCGACATGCCGTAGGAGAGGGCGCGGGACATGGCGAGCAGCACCCGGTAGCCGTAGACGGCGCCCGCGACGGTGGCGGCGGCCAGCACCGTGTAGACGACGGCGTACGTGACCCCGTTCGCCGGGAGACCGAAGAGGCGGCCGAGCACGCCGATCATCACGTCGCCGCCGATCCACACGGTCAGCGCGGTGTAGCCGAGCGCGAGGAGCAGGCCGACGACCGAGCCGACCAGCCGTCCGCGCACGCCGAACTGCGCGCCGGAGGAGGTGGAGAGGTTCGTGCCGGTCCGCAGCGAGACCAGCGCCAGCGGCGCGGTGAGCGCCGTCCCGACGACCGTGCCTGCCACGATCGAGCTGACCGAGGACCACCAGTCGAGCCCGAACGACGGCGGCAGCCAGCCGAAGATGATCACCCCGAGGCAGAGGTTGGAACCGAGCAGGATCGACACGAGGTCGCGCGGCCCGCTGGTGCGTTCCTCGTCGGGGATCGTGTCGACTCCGCGCTGTTCGATCGGCATGGCTGGTCTCCTTTGACGGCCACCTGGCGTGGTGCGGGAAACACCACGAGTTTGAGCGACGCTCAATGTGGCGCCTCCGATGGTCATCCGTCAATGTTTCCCTTCCATGAATCCGGCGTTTAGAGTGACGTTCTAAATGGAGGAAGGCGAGGAGGTGTCGTGGCGTGCGACTGACCCCCACGGAACGTGACCGGCTGCTGCTGTTCTCGGCCGCCGAGCTGGCCCGTGCCCGCCGGGCGCGAGGCCTCAGGCTCAACGTGCCGGAGGCCACCGCGCTGATCGCGGACACCGTCTGCGAGGTGGCCCGCGACGGCGGACGGCTGGCCGAGGCCGTCGAGGCGGCCCGGTCCGTCCTCGGCCCGGGCGACGTCCTGCCCGGCGTCGCGGACATCGTCACCGAGGTGCACGTGGAGGCCGTCTTCGACGACGGCTCGCGCCTCGCGGTGGTGAGCGACCCCATCGGCGGCGGCGGTCTCGGCGAGCGGGCGCCCGGCGCCCTGCTGCCGGGTCCCGGACGCGCCGAGCCCGAGGCCGTCGTCCGGCTGTCCGTGACGAACACGGCCGCCGTCCCGGTCTCCGTCACCTCCCACTTCCACTTCTTCGAGGCCAACCCGCGGCTCGACTTCGACCGTGCCGCGGCCTACGGCATGCGGCTGGCCGTGCCCGCCGGCTCCTCCGTCCGCTTCGGTCCGGGGGAGAGCGCCGAGGTGGGGCTGCTGCCCATCGGCGGGGCGCGCGTCGCGATCGGCTTCGCCGGTCTCGTCGACGGGCCGCTGGACGCCCCCGGGGCCAGGGAAGAGGCCCTGCGCCGGGCCGCCGCCTGCGGCTACCTCGGCGTACCCGAGACCCGTGACCAGGAGACCGAACGATGAGCCGCCCCGGAGGCCACCCCGCCGAGGCCCGCCGCCTCACCCCCCACGAGTACGCCGCCACCCACGGCCCCCGCGCGGGCGACCGCATCCGGCTCGGCGACTCGGGACTGACCGTCCGCGTGGAGTCCGACGCCCAGCTCCCCGGGGACGAGTTCCTCGCCGGATTCGGCAAGACCGCCCGCGACGGACTGCACCTCAAGGCCGCCGCCGTCCGCGAGACCTGCGACGTCGTCGTCAGCAACGTCGTGGTGATCGACGCCGTCCAGGGCATCCGGAAGGTGTCCATCGGCATCCGCGAGGGCCGCATCTGCTCGATCGGGCGGGCCGGCAACCCCGACACCCTCGACGGCGTCGACGTCGTGGTCGGCACCGGCACGTCCATCGTCTCCGGCGAGGGACTCATCGCCACCGCCGGAGCCGTCGACACCCACGTCCACCTGCTGTCGCCGCGCATCATGGAGGCCTCGCTCGCCTCCGGGGTGACGACGGTCATCGGCCAGGAGTTCGGCCCGGTGTGGGGCGTCGGCGTCAACTCGCCCTGGGCACTGCGCCACGCGTTCTCCGCCTTCGACGCCTGGCCCGTCAACATCGGCTTCCTCGGCCGGGGCTCGTCCTCCCACGACGCCCCGCTGATCGAGGCCCTCGCCGAGGGCGGGGCCAGCGGCTTCAAGGTCCACGAGGACATGGGCGCCCACACCCGCGCCCTGGACACGGCCCTGCGGGTCGCCGAGGACCACGACGTCCAGGTGGCCCTGCACAGCGACGGGCTGAACGAGTGCCTGTCGGTCGAGGACACCCTCAGGGTGCTCGAAGGCCGCACCATCCACGCCTTCCACATCGAGGGCTGCGGCGGCGGCCACGTCCCGAACGTGCTGAAGATGGCGGGCGTGCCGAACGTCATCGGGTCCTCGACCAACCCGACCCTGCCCTTCGGCCGGGACGCGGTCGCCGAGCACTACGGCATGATCGTCTCCGTCCACGACCTGAAGACCGACCTGCCGGGCGACGCCGCCATGGCCCGTGACCGCATCCGCGCCGGGACCATGGGCGCCGAGGACGTGCTGCACGACCTGGGCGCCATCGGCATCACCTCCTCCGACGCCCAGGGCATGGGCCGCGCCGGCGAGACCGTGCGCCGCACCTTCGCCATGGCCGGGAAGATGAAGGCCCAGTTCGGCGCCCCCGAGGACCACGACAACGAGCGCGTCCTGCGCTACATGGCCAAACTGACGATCAACCCGGCCATCGCGCACGGCCTCGCCCACGAGGTCGGCTCCATCGAGACCGGCAAGCTCGCCGACATCGTGCTGTGGCGCCCCGAGTACTTCGGCGCCAAACCGCAGCTCGTCCTGAAGTCCGGCTTCCCCGCATACGGCGTCGTCGGCGACCCGAACGCCGCCACCGACACCTGCGAACCCCTCGTCCTCGGACCGCAGTTCGGGGCGCACGGCGCGACCCCCGCCGAGATCTCCGTGGCGTTCGTCGCGCAGGCCGCGCTCGACCAGGGCAACGACACCATGCCCACCCGCCGCCGCCGCGTCGCGGTCCGCGGCACCCGCGGCATCGGCCCCGCCGACCTGCGCCTCAACTCCCGTACCGGAGCGGTCGACGTGGACGGACGCACCGGCCTGGTCACCCTCGACGGTGAACCCCTGCGCTCCGACCCGGCCGACTCGGTCTCCCTCAACCGCCTGTACTTCTTGTAAGGATCCCCCATGTCTGCTGCCGCCGACGGCTTCCGCATGCCCGCCGAGTGGACCCCGCACGAGCGCACCTGGATGGCGTGGCCGGGCCCCAACCCCACCTTCGACAGCCCCGAGGACCTCGCCGCCTCCCGTGCCGCCTGGGCGGCGGTGGCCCGCGCCGTCCGCCGCTTCGAACCCGTCACCGTGGTGTGCGGCCCGGGCCAGTCCGCGCCGGCCGCCGAACTCCTCGGCCCCGGCATCGACCTCGTCGAGCGGGAACTCGACGACGCCTGGATGCGCGACATCGGGCCCACCTTCCTCACCGACGGGCGGGGCGGGCTCGCCGCCGTGGACTGGACGTTCAACGGCTGGGGCGCCCAGGAGTGGGCCCGCTGGGAGCACGACTCCAGGATCGGCGCCGAGGTCGCGGGCCTGGCCGGCGCGAAGACGTACGCCTCCCGGCTGGTCAACGAGGGCGGCGCGATCCACGTCGACGGCGAGGGCACCGTGCTGCTCACCGAGACCGTGCAGCTCGGCCCCGAGCGCAACCCCGGCTGGAGCCGCGAGGAGGTCGAGGCGGAGATCCACGCCCAGCTCGGCACCGAGAAGGCCATCTGGCTGCCGCGCGGCCTGACCGGCGACTACCCCCCGCACGGCTTCGGCACCCTCGGCCACGTCGACATCGTCGCCGCCTTCGCCCGGCCCGGCGTGATCGTCGCCCACTCCCAGCAGGACCCCGCGCACCCCGACCACGAGGTCAGCCGGGAGGTCGTCGGGCTGCTGAGGGCCCAGACCGACGCGCGCGGCCGCGCCATCGAGGTCGTCGAGGTCCCCGCCCCGACCGTCCTGGAGGCCGACGGCCACTGGGCCGACTACTCCTACATCAACCACTACCTCTGCAACGGCGGCGTCGTCCTGTGCGGCTTCGACGACCCGCGCGACGAGACCGCGGCGGACATCTTCCGGCGGCTGTTCCCCGAGCGGAGCGTGACCCTGGTGGACGCACGTACGATCTTCGCGGGCGGCGGTGGCATCCACTGCATCACCCAGCAGCAGCCGAAGGTCTGACAACGGGAGTCACGGATGGCCGGTGCGCGGAGGAACGCGCCACCGCGCGAGGAGGTCCTCGCCGCCGCCATGGAGATGATCGCCGAGCGCGGTCTGGACAAACTCACCATGGCGGCGCTCGGCCGTGAGGTCGGCATGAGCAGCGGCCACCTCCTCTACTACTTCCGCTCCAAGGACGAGCTGCTGCTGCGCACCCTGGAGTGGAGCGAGGGCCGCCTCGGCACCGAGCGCGGCCGGCTGCTCGCCGTGTCCGCGACCGCCCGCGAGCGCCTGGACGCCTACGTCGACCTGTACGTCCCCGACGGCCACCGGGACCCGCACTGGACCCTGTGGCTGGAGGTCTGGAACCACTCCCAGAACGCGGACGACGACGCCCGCGAGCGGCAGGCCGCCATCGAGGGAGCCTGGCACCGGGACCTCGTCGCGCTGCTCGCCGAGGGCGTCTCGCGCGGCGAGTTCCGCCCCCTCGACGCGGACCGCTTCGGCGCCCGGCTGCGCGCCCTGCTGGACGGCTTCTCCATCCACGTGGCGATCGGCCTGCGCGGCACCAGCCGCGAGCAGGTCCTGTCCCAGGTGAAGGAGTTCCTCGACGCGTCGCTGGGCTGAACGGCCGCGCGTCCGCGCCGGTCACGTAGCCCAGTGTTCGCATCCTGAGACGCCGTGTGATCAAGGAGACGGTATGTGCCACACTGCCCCCGTGCTCTCGTTCGCCATGATTATTGGCAGCAGGCGCGCCGGTCCGCAGTGACCGCCACGTACGACCAGGTGCGGGCGGACACCGTCGTCCTCGACCCGCGCGCAGACCTCTCGCACCCGCGAGGGGTTTTTCGCGTTTCTGGCCCACCTTCAGCCGGGAGCGCGGCGCGCGCGGGATCATTGGGGGACGGTGGAGCCGGTCATTCCGGTAGACCGAGTTTCAACACAGGAGCCTTGAGACCATGACCGAGACCAGCGAAGTCGACGATTCCTTCCACGTCTTCGACACGACGCTGCGCGACGGCGCGCAGCGCGAGGGCATCAACCTCACCGTGGCGGACAAACTGGCCATCGCGCGGCACCTGGACGACTTCGGGGTGGGCTTCATCGAGGGCGGCTGGCCCGGCGCCAACCCCCGCGACACCGAGTTCTTCGCCCGCGCCGCCCAGGAGATCGACTTCCGGCACGCGCGGCTCGTGGCCTTCGGCGCGACCCGCCGGGCCGGCGGCAAGGCCGCGGAGGACCCCCAGGTCAAGGCACTCCTGGACTCGGGTGCCCCGGTGATCACGCTGGTCGCCAAGTCCCACGACCGGCACGTGGAGCTCGCGCTGCGCACCACGCTGGAGGAGAACCTGGAGATGGTCCGCGACACCGTCTCGCACCTGGTCGCCCAGGGGCGGCGGGTGTTCGTGGACTGCGAGCACTTCTTCGACGGCTACCGCGCCAACCCGGAGTACGCGAAGTCCGTGGTCCGGGCCGCGCACGAGGCCGGCGCCGACGTGGTGGTGCTCTGCGACACCAACGGCGGGATGCTCCCGGCGCAGGTCCAAGCCGTGGTCTCCACCGTCCTGGCCGACACCGGGGCCCGGCTCGGCATCCACGCCCAGGACGACACCGGCTGCGCGGTCGCCAACACCCTGGCCGCCGTCGACGCGGGCGCCACCCACGTCCAGTGCACCGCCAACGGCTACGGCGAGCGGGTCGGCAACTCCAACCTCTTCCCGGTCGTCGCCGCCCTGGAGCTCAAGTACGGCAAGAAGGTGCTCCCCGAGGGCGCGCTGCGGGAGATGACCCGGATCTCGCACGCGATCGCCGAGGTCGTCAACCTCACCCCCTCCACCCACCAGCCCTACGTGGGAGTCTCGGCGTTCGCGCACAAGGCGGGCCTGCACGCCTCCGCGATCAAGGTGGACCCGGACCTCTACCAGCACATCGACCCCGAGCAGGTCGGCAACACCATGCGGATGCTGGTCTCCGACATGGCCGGCCGCGCCTCCATCGAGCTCAAGGGCAAGGAGCTCGGCGTCGACCTCGGCGGCGACCGCGAACTGGTCGGCCGGGTCGTCGAACGCGTCAAGGAGCGCGAGCTCAAGGGCTACACCTACGAAGCCGCCGACGCCTCCTTCGAGCTGCTGCTGCGCGCCGAGGCCGAGGGCAGGGCGCGCACCTACTTCGAGGTCGAGTCCTGGCGGGCCATCGTCGAGGACCGCCCCGACGGCAGCCACGCCAACGAGGCCACGGTCAAGCTCTTCGCCAAGGGCGAGCGCATCGTCGCCACCGCCGAGGGCAACGGCCCGGTCAACGCCCTCGACCGCGCCCTGCGCGTCGCCCTGGAGACGATCTACCCCCAGCTCGCCAAGCTGGAGCTGGTCGACTACAAGGTCCGCATCCTGGAGGGCAAGCACGGCACGCAGTCCACGACCCGCGTCCTCATCTCCACCTCCGACGGCACGGGGGAGTGGTCCACGGTCGGCGTCGCCGAGAACGTCATCGCCGCGTCCTGGCAGGCACTGGAGGACGCCTACACCTACGGTCTGCTCCGGGCCGGGGTGGAACCCGCCTCGTAGACGCGCCCCGGACGCCGGGGATGCGGGAACCCCGCCCCCCGGCGTCCGTGCCGTCCGGCCCCTCCGGCGTGCCGGACGGCTACCGCAGCTGCCATTTCTGATTGGCGGCCCCGGTGCAGGACCAGATCTGCGCCCGCGCCCCGTTCGCCGACGAGTTGTCCGTCACGTCGAGGCACTTGTTCGCCGCGGTGTTGACCACGTCACCCGTCGAGGAGTTGTACGACCACCGCTGGGCGCCCGAGCCGTTGCAGTCGTAGAGCTGGACCTTGGCGCCGTCGGAGGTCGACCCCGACGTGACGTCGAGGCACTTGCCGAGCGCGCGCACCGATCCGTCGGCCCCCACGGTCCAGGACTGCGCGGCGGTCCCGTTGCAGTCGTAGAGCTGCACCGCGGTGCCGTTGGCGCTCGACGCGCCCGCCACGTCGAGGCACTTGCCCGCCAGCCCGACGAGCGCCCCGCTCCGGTCACCCCCGCCCGACTGCGTGCCGGACCAGGTGAAGGTCGCCGACGTCTTGCCGGGCAGCGAGTACGTCGCGTGCTGCCCGCCCCAGTTGATGGTGACCGTCTTCGCCGCCGAGCCGTCGTTGTAGGCGATCAGCGCCTTCGACCCGTCCGGATTGCGCCAGGCGACGTTCGGGACGGCGGAGGACGCCGTGGAGGCGATCCGCTGCGCCCCGGGCCGGACGAACTTCGTCAGGTGCCCCATCGTGTAGTACTCGACCGTGTAGTCGACGGTCCCGCTCGCCCCGTCCCCGTTGTGCACGGTGATCAGTCCGGTGCAGGTGCCGCAGCCCCCGTTGTGCGGGCCCTTGTTCTGGTCCACGGCGAGCGACCACTTGGTCACCGACTTCGCCCAGTTGCGGGTGTAGTCGACGATGTTGAGCATGTCCTCGCGCTGCTGGTTCGCGATCCAGGTACCGCCGGAGTGCTCGGTCCCGAAGGCGTCGAGGCCCGGGTACTGGTTGTGCACGCTCGTCTGCTTGCCGACGTCGCCGCCGTACCCGTGCCAGGCGATCCCGCCGAAGTTCGGGTGCGAGCGGACCGCCGCGTCGTCGACCGTGGCCGCCGCGTAGGAGTCGTACACGTCCCAGTTCCAGTCGTGGGCGAGCACCTTGGTGGACAGCCCGGCCGCCTGGAGCTTCGGCAGCAGCTCGCTCTTGGTGAAGTAGGCGAGCCCCGAGGCGTTCCAGCTCATCGACGGGTAGCCCGAGCAGCAGGTCGGCTCGTTCTGGGCGGTGACGTACGAGACGGGGACGCCCTGGTCCCGGTAGGCCTGGAGGTACTTCACGAAGTACGAGGCGTACGCGCCGTAGTCCTCCGCCTTCAGCCAGCCGCCGTTCAGCGACCCGCTGTCCTTCATCCAGGCCGGCGCCGTCCACGGCGAGGCCATCACGGTCAGGGCCGGATTGAGCTGGAGCGCCTGCTTCGTGAGCGGCACCACGTCGGCCAGGTCGTGCGCGACGGAGAACCGCGCGAGGTTCGGGTCGCTCTGCCCGGCCGGCACGTCGTCGTAGGTGTAGCCGTAGCGCGCGAGGTCCGAGGCGCCCATCGGGTTGCGCAGGAAGGACAGCCCGATCCCGTCCGTGGGGGAGAAGAGCTTGCGCATCGTCACGTCGCGGGTGCTCTGCGACAGCGCGCCGCTGCTGTTCATCAGCCAGGCCGCGGTGTCCGTGAAGGACGCGCCGCCGCCGGTGAAGGTCTGGTAGCGCGTGTTCTCGTCGACGGTGATGTTCTCACCGCCGCCGCCGCTGCCGGACTGGAAGGCGAACGGGGCCTGCGCCTGGAGCCCGCGCACGACATGGCGTCCGCCGTCGTCGTCCGTCGTCGTGAGATAGGCGGTGACCTGTTCGCCCGCGGCGTGCGCGGGCGCGGCCGCCGTGAATCCCGCGGTGGCGAGCAGCCCGGCGAGGATCAGCCGGGCCGCCCGGGTGGATCTCCTGGTGGATCTCCTCATGGAGCGCCGCCCTTCTGGAGGTGGGGGTGGGAGGCGTGCGAGGCGTGAGTAAATGACGGCTGCGAAGTCGCGTCAAGGGGTTGCGCGTTCAGACTTTGAAGGAACAACCGCCCTGATCCGGCCGGGACTTGGGTCTGTACCGGTTCTGGCGTGAAGTCTTGACGGGTTGCCGGGACGCCAGTTAACTCACGCCGTGATCTAAGTCGTGAGAAGAGCGAGGGAACAGAGCAGCACGTCGTCGTCAGGAAGAAGCACGTCGTCAGAACCACGTGAGAGTCGAGGGGAACCCCATTGACCGGGCTCGATCGGAACTCCGTACGAAGAACCGCTCTGCTGGCCGGTGCCGCGCTGATCGCCGGACTGCTCCCGCTCGCCTCGGCGGGAGCGGCGGCGGCCGATGAACCGGCGCCCGTGCCGGTCGACCGCTTCGAGGGCGAGGTGCCCTTCGCGACCCAGCCCGCCGAGGGCATCTTCACCTGGGGCGGCGACAGCGACGACCCGCCGAAGCTCGCCCTGACCGCGCGGTCCGACGCGCCCGAGGGTGCCAAGGTCCTCACCGGCGACTACGACATCAGCGGCTACGGCGGCTTCACCCACGACTTCGCGGCCGGTGAGCCGGCCCACGACTGGTCCGCGCACAAGGGCATCCGCTTCTGGTGGGACGGCCGGAACACCGGCAAGAAGCTCGCCTTCGAGATCAAGGACGGCGGAGCGAACGGCGAGGCGTCCGAACTGTGGACCACCTCCTTCACCGACGACTTCACCGGCTGGAAACGGATCGAGATCCCCTTCGCCGACTTCGTCTACCGCACGGACTACCAGCCCGTCGGCGGGATCGACCACGTCCTCGGCCTGACGCAGATGTGGGGCTACGCCCTCACGCTCCCGGTCGGCGCCCCGGGGCGGTTCGCCCTGGACGACGTCGAACTGTACGGCAAGGCCGATCAGTCCCTGCGGGCCTCCGTCACCACCGACGCCGCGGTCTACCCGGTGCGCGAGGGCGGGACGGCCGCCGTCAGGATCTCCGTCGCCACCACCGGCTCCGCCCCGATCGACGAGCCCGTGACCGTCGCGTACGAGAGCGCGGGCGGCACCGCCACGCCGGGCCGGGACTACACACCGGTCCGCGGCGAGATCACCTTCCCGGCGGGCACCGTGTCCGGCGCCGCCCGCACCGTCAAGGTCCCGGTCCTGCGCGACAAGTCCGCCGAGGCGGCCGAGACGATCCCGATCGAGCTCACGGTGACCGGCGCCAAGGCCCCCGCCGAGACCCCGCAGGTGGTCGTCGACGCCAACGGACTGCCGTACCTGGACCCGAAGCTGCCCGTGAAGAAGCGGGTCGCCGACCTCCTCTCCCGGATGTCCCTGGAGGAGAAGACCGGGCAGATGACCCAGGCCGAGCGCGGCGCGATCGGCACGGGCGGCGACATCGCCTCCTACGGCCTCGGCTCGCTGCTCTCCGGCGGCGGCTCCACGCCGACCCCCAACACCCCCGAAGCCTGGGCGAAGATGATCGACGGCTTCCAGCTCCGGGCGCAGGCGACCAGGTTCCAGATCCCGCTGATCTACGGCGTGGACGCGGTGCACGGCCACAACAACCTCGCCGGCGCGACGATCATGCCCCACAACATCGGCATCGGCGCCACCCGTGACCCCGCGCTCGCGGAGCGGACGGGCGCGGTGACCGCGGCCGAGGTCCGCGCCACCGGCATCCCCTGGGACTTCGCCCCCTGCCTGTGCGTGTCACGCGACGAACGCTGGGGCCGCTCCTACGAGTCCTTCGGCGAGGACCCGGCGCTCGTCGACTCCATGGAGACGGTCGTCCAGGGACTCCAGGGCGCCCGCGACGGCAGGGACCTGAAGCGCGGCGACAAGGTCCTCGCCACCGCCAAGCACTTCGTCGGCGACGGCGGCACCGGGTACGGCACGTCCACGACGGGCTCGTACACCCTGGACCAGGGCGTCACCAAGGTCACCCGGCAGGAGCTGGAGGCCGTCCACCTGGCCCCCTTCGAGACCGCGGTCGACCGGGGCGTCGGCACGGTCATGCCGTCCTACTCCTCGCTCGACGTCGTCGGCGACGGTCGGGGCCCGGTGAAGATGCACGCCCGCGCCGACATGATCAACGGTGTCCTCAAGGGCCGGATGGGCTTCGACGGCTTCGTCATCAGCGACTGGAACGCCATCGACCAGCTCCCCGGCGACTACGCCTCGCACGTGCGCACCTCGGTCAACGCGGGCGTGGACATGATGATGGTGCCGTACTCGTACAAGGACTTCCGTACGACGCTCACCGACGAGGTGAAGGCGGGCCGCGTCACCCGGAAGCGGATCGACGACGCCGTGTCGCGCGTCCTCACCCAGAAGTTCCGGCTGGGGCTCTTCGAGAAGCCGTACGCGGACACGAGCGGCGCCTCGCGGATCGGCTCGGCCGCGCACCGGGCCGTGGCGCGGCAGGCCGCGGCCGAGTCCCAGGTCCTGCTGAAGAACGCGGAGGGCGTACTGCCGCTGAAGAAGTCCCAGAAGGTGTACGTCGCCGGTTCGAACGCCGACGACCTCGGCAACCAGACCGGCGGCTGGACCCTCACCTGGCAGGGCTCGTCCGGCCCGATCACCAAGGGCACGACGGTCCTCCAGGGCATGCGGAACGCCGGCGGGGACGTCACCTACTCCAAGGACGCCTCGGCTCCGACCGCCGGGTACGACGTCGGTGTGGTCGTCGTCGGCGAGACCCCGTACGCGGAGGGCGTCGGCGATGTCGGCAACGGCAACGACCTGGAGCTGACCGCGGCCGACAAGGCGGCCGTCGACAAGGTGTGCGCGGCCATGAAGTGCGCGGTACTGGTCGTCTCGGGCCGCCCGCAGCTCATCGGCGACCGGCTCGGTGACATCGACGCCCTCGTCGCCTCCTGGCTGCCGGGCACCGAGGGCGACGGCGTCGCGGACGTCCTCTACGGCAAGCGCGCCTTCACCGGGCAGCTCCCGGTCACCTGGCCGAAGTCCCAGTCCCAGCTGCCGATCAACGTCGGTGACGCCTCCTACGACCCGCAGTTCCCGTACGGATGGGGCCTCACGACGCTGACGAAGCCGGTACGGGGCGGTGCCGCCACGCTGCACGAGCTCGCCCTGGTGGCCGCGGCGGCGGAGCGGTCCGGCGCGGACCAGGTCGCCCGCAAGGTCGTGACGAAGGCCCGGTTGCTCGTCCAGCAGAAGATCGGTTCGTCGGTCACCGCGGCGAACGCGGGACACTTCGCGGACGCGGACCATCTGCTGCTGACCGGCCACTACGCGAAGGCGGTGGCCGAGCTGACGAAGGCGTACCGCGCGGGGTGAGGAAGCCGTTCCGCGCGGGGTGAGGGAACGGAGGCAGGGCCGGCCGGGGCTGACGCTCAGCCCCGGCCGGCCCGCGTTCCGTTTCCGGCGCCCGAGGCGTCCGCGCCGTGGCCGCCGCGGGCGGCGCACGGGACGGGCGCCGAGGTGCCGGGCCGCGTCCCGGCCGCGGGGGGTGCCACTCTCCCGATGTCCTGTTTCGCTCCGGTTCGGGTAGCTTCAAAAGCATGAGGGCCGCACCCGTCCGAGGACTTCCGGGCCTGTTGGCCGCACTGATGCTCGCGGCCCTGGCGACGGTGTGGCTCCCGGCGCCCCGGGCCGACGCCGCCACCGACGTCTCCACCGTGGCGGCGGCCCTGCGCGAGGGCCCCGTCTATGTGGACCCGGCCGCCTCCGGCCAGCTCTCCGCGGCGGAGGCGGACGCACTGGCCGCGAAGATCGAGAAGGCCGACAAACCGGTCTTCGTCGCGGTGCTTCCCGCGGACTACCCCACCCAGGACCTCTTCCGGAACCTGCGCACCGCCACTGGTGTCACCGGCCTCTACGCGATCAGGCTCGGCGACCGCTTCGACGCCCGCGCCGACTCCGCGGTGATGTCCCGCTCGGCCGTGCAGAACCTCGTCGCCGGCGTCCAGGGCGTCTCGGACGCCAACACCCAGCTGAACGAGTTCACCGACCGCGCGCTCACCAGTGTCCACGGCTCGGCCCCCGCGAGCTGGGGCGGCGGCACGGACGGCGGACGTGTGCCCACGGGAGCACTGATCGCGGTCGGCGCGATCGCCGTCGTCGGCGGCGCCGGCGCGTACGCGGTCGTGCGCCGCAACCGGCGTCGCGAGGAGGAGGAGCGGCGGGCCGCGCTGGAGCGGCTCCGCATGGTCGTGGACGAGGACATCACCGCCTTCGGCGAGGAACTGGACCGGCTCGACTTCCATCCGGCGGAGGCCGGCGCCGACGACGCGATGCGCGCGGACTACGAACGCGCGCTGGACGCCTACGAACAGGCGAAGTCGTACATGGCCGAGGCCCGGCGCCCCGAGGACGTGCGCGCCGTCACCCAGTCCCTGGAAGGGGGCCGCTTCTCCCTCGCCGTGCTCGCGGCGCGCCGCGAGGGCCGTCCGGTCCCCGAGCGCCGCGCACCCTGTTTCTTCGACCCCCGGCACGGTCCGTCCGTCGCCGACGCCGCCTGGACACCCGCAGGGGGCGCGCCCCGCGAGGTCCCGGTCTGCAAGGCGGACTGGATGCGTCTCGCCGGCGGTGAGGAACCGGCGGTCCGTGAGGTCGAGACGGAGTACGGCCGCCGTCCGTACTGGGACGCGGGCCCGGCGTACGGCCCCTGGGCGGGCGGCTACTTCGGCGGCGGTCTGCTGCCGGGCCTGCTCGTCGGGACCGTGCTCGGCAGCATGATGGCGAGCCCCGGGTACGGGGCCGCGTACGGCACCGGTTACGGCTACTCCGGCGGCTACGACGGAGGCGATGTCTCCGGTGCCGACTTCGATCCCGGGGACTTCGGCGGCGGCTTCGGCGACGGCGGGGGAGGGGACTTCGGCGGTGGCGGCGGGGACTTCGGCGGCGGCTTCTGAGGGGCGCGCGGATGCCCCGGTCCGCGCACGGGACGGCCACGCTCCGCGCGGGGCGACCGTGCTCCGCGCGCACGGCGGCGCCGAGCGCCCCTGTGCGGGGGCTCGGCGCCGGGGGAAAGCGTGCGGCGGTGCCGGGGCTGCGGCCCGGATCTCAGCCGGCGTTCCGGATCGCCGAGATGTCGAAGTTCAGCTTGATCTTGTCGGAGACGAGCACGCCGCCGGTCTCCAGGGCCGCGTTCCAGGTGAGGCCCCACTCGGAGCGCAGGATCTCGGCCTTGCCCTCGAAGCCCACGCGCTCGTTGCCGAACGGGTCCTTGGCCGCGCCGTTGAACTCCAGGTCGATGCTGATCTGCTTGGTCGTACCGAGGATCTCCAGGTCACCGGTGATCCGGTAGTCGTCACCGCCCAGGGCCTCCGCCTTGACGGAGCGGAAGGTCATCGCCGGGAACTCGTCGGTCTTGAAGAAGTCGGCGCTCTTGAGGTGGCCGTCGCGGTCGGCGGACCCGGTGTCGATGCTGTCCATCTTGATGTCCAGGGACGCCGTCGACCGGGCCGGGTCGGTGCCGTCCAGGCGCAGCGTGCCCTCGAAGTCCTTGAACGAGCCCTTGACGTTGGTCACCATCGCGTGCCGGGCGACGAAGCCGATCGTCGAGTGGGCCGGGTCGATGGTGTAGTCGCCGGTCAGGGCGGCCAGGTCCGGGCTGACGGCGGTGGCCGTCGCGACGGCGGCGGTGCCGGCGGTGTCGGTGGTCTTGCGGCCGAAGATGCCCATCAGATGCTCCTTGGGGGACGGGCCGTGGTTCCGGGGAGAGCCACGGCGTCATTCTGTTGAATGTTCAACGAGGTCAACAGGGGCAACCGTAGACCTATTCCGTTCAAGTTTCAACTGTTTCCGGGGTGTGCGTGGTGTGTCACGGTGGGTCGTGCGCATCCGGCCCCTGACGGGCCCGCCCGGAACCCTGACGCTGCCCCTGTGTGTCCGTGCGCGGTCGACCCGGCAGGGGGTGCGGGGCGGGTCCGCGCGGCCGCGGGGGTGGTGCCCCTGAGGTGCGCGGACCGCCGAACGGGGGGTCGTGTCACCCCGGTGATGGCATGTGCCACTCATGAATATGAGGCGGCACTCGGTGGAAGGGTTTGTGAGACCTCCACAAGCCCGAGCCCCTCCGGGCAGTCGGATCGCCTGCATGCGATGGTGGTTCTGTTCAGGGGCACCAGGAAAACGGTCCGGAGACTGTGCAGAGTCGACGGGCCTGTTTCCTTGGCGGGCTTCGTATGGTCGCTACATGACCGTTTTGGACGAGGCCGACACCGCGAACTCCGCGCTCCCCGCGGGCGAACCGACCGACGCGCGTGGCCGCGTGGCGGAACTGCACGCCATCCGTGCGGAGGTGCTGCGGGGTCCCAGCGAGAAGGCGACCGAGGCGCAGCACGCCAAGGGCAAGCTGACCGCCCGGGAGCGCATCGACCTGCTGCTGGACGCGGGCTCGTTCCAGGAGGTCGAGCAGCTGCGCCGGCACCGGGCGACCGGCTTCGGCCTGGAGGCCAAGAAGCCGTACACCGACGGTGTCATCACCGGCTGGGGCACGGTCGAGGGCCGCACGGTCTTCGTCTACGCCCACGACTTCCGCATCTTCGGCGGCGCCCTGGGCGAGGCCCACGCCACGAAGATCCACAAGATCATGGACATGGCCATCGCGGCCGGTGCCCCGCTGGTCTCCCTCAACGACGGCGCCGGCGCCCGCATCCAGGAGGGCGTCTCCGCGCTGGCCGGCTACGGCGGCATCTTCCAGCGCAACACCAAGGCCTCCGGGGTCATCCCGCAGATCTCCGTGATGCTGGGCCCCTGCGCCGGCGGCGCCGCCTACTCCCCGGCGCTGACGGACTTCGTGTTCATGGTCCGCGAGACCTCGCAGATGTTCATCACCGGCCCGGACGTGGTCAAGGCGGTCACCGGCGAGGAGATCACCCAGAACGGCCTCGGCGGCGCCGACGTGCACGCCGAGACCTCCGGCGTCTGCCACTTCGCGTACGACGACGAGGAGACCTGCATCGCCGAGGTGCGCTACCTCCTGTCGATGCTGCCGCAGAACAACCGCGAGAACCCGCCGCGTGCCGAGTCCTCGGACCCGGCCGACCGGCGCAGCGAGGTGCTGCTGGACCTGGTCCCGGCCGACGGCAACCGCCCCTACGACATGACCAAGGTCATCGAGGAGCTCGTCGACGACGGCGACTACCTCGAGGTCCACGAGCGCTGGGCCCGCAACATCATCTGCGCGCTGGCCCGCCTCGACGGCCAGGTCGTCGGCATCGTCGCCAACCAGCCGCAGAGCCTGGCGGGTGTCCTCGACATCGAGGCGTCCGAAAAAGCTGCGCGCTTTGTCCAGATGTGTGACGCTTTCAATATCCCGATCATCACGCTGCTGGACGTGCCCGGGTTCCTCCCGGGTGTCGACCAGGAGCACGGCGGGATCATCCGGCACGGCGCGAAGCTGCTGTACGCGTACTGCAACGCGACGGTGCCGCGGATCTCCCTGATCCTGCGCAAGGCCTACGGAGGTGCCTACATCGTCATGGACAGCCAGTCCATCGGCGCCGACCTCACCTACGCCTGGCCCACCAACGAGATCGCCGTGATGGGCGCCGAGGGCGCCGCCAACGTCATCTTCCGCCGTCAGATCGCTTCCGCCGAGGACCCCGAGGCCATGCGTGTGCGCATGGTCAAGGAGTACAAGGCCGAGCTGATGCACCCGTACTACGCGGCCGAGCGCGGCCTGGTCGACGACGTCATCGACCCCGCCGAGACCCGCGAGGTACTGATCAAGTCGCTGGCGATGCTGCACACCAAGCACGCGGACCTGCCCTCCCGCAAGCACGGCAACCCCCCGCAGTAACCCGGCGGATCCTCCGCGGTACCCCCGCGGAAACCTCTCTCATGGAGACTGAAACCTATGAGCACGCCTGACATCCGCGTCGAGAAGGGCCACGCCGAGCCCGAGGAGGTCGCCGCCATCACGGCCATCCTCCTGGCCCGTGCCGCCTCCGCTCCCACTGATGCCGCTCCTTCCCACGGCCCCCACCGCAAGGCGGGCTGGCGCCGACTGGAGCGGGAGCCCGGTTTCCGGGCGCCGCACAGCTGGCACTGAGGGTCTGACGCCGACAGCCCCGTCCTCCCGATGGAGGGCGGGGCTGTGGTGCGTCCCGGGCTCCGCGGACGCCCTCCAGGGCCCCAGGGCCCTTCCGCGGGCGTTCGGGGCTTCCCGGGCTCTCCCGGCCCCTTCGCCGCCCGACGGGGCCGTACGGGGCGGGAGTTCGGCCCGGCACCCCGCGTCCACGCGTGCCGGGCCCGCGCGTCCGGGCCGCGAGCGCGTCCGGACCGGGCCGGCCGAGGACGGACGAAGGCCCCTGCTTCTCCGGGCGGAGAAGCAGGGGCCTTCGTCGTGCGAGCGGGAAGCGCTAGCGCAGGCGCGCCATGAGGGCGTGCTCGACGAGCGTGATCAGCGCCGACTTGGCGTCCGCGCGGTGGCGGGCGTCCGTCGTGATGATCGGGGCGTCCGGTCCGATCTGGAGGGCCTCGCGGACCTCCTCCGGGTTGTACGGCTGGTTGCCGTCGAAGCCGTTGAGGGCGATGACGAACGGCAGGCCGCTGTTCTCGAAGTAGTCGACCGCGGGGAAGCAGTCGGCGAGACGCCGGGTGTCCACCAGGACGATCGCGCCGATGGCGCCGCGGACCAGGTCGTCCCACATGAACCAGAAGCGGTCCTGGCCCGGCGTACCGAAGAGGTACAGGATCAGGTCCTGGTCGAGGGTGATACGGCCGAAGTCCATGGCGACGGTCGTCGTCGTCTTGTCTCCGGTGTGCGTGAGGTCGTCGATGCCCGCCGAAGCGGATGTCATGACGGCCTCGGTGCGCAGCGGGTTGATCTCCGAGACGGCGCCGACGAACGTGGTCTTGCCCACGCCGAAGCCGCCCGCCACCACGATCTTCGCGGACGTGGTGGAGCGGGAAGGCCCTCCGCTAGAGCTTGCGAAGTCCACTGAGCACCCTTTCGAGCAAAGTCACGTCTGGCTGGCCGCCGGCGTTTTCGTCGCCGCCGGGCTGATGGATGGCGACCAGGCCCGCCTCCGCCAAGTCGGCGACGAGGATCCTGGCGACGCCGAGAGGGATGGTCAGCAGGGCCGAGATCTCGGCCACCGACTTGATCTCCCGGCAGAGGTTGCAGATCCGCTGATGCTCGGGCAACTGGCCCTGCATCTGGTGCGGCTGCGCGGTGGTGTGCACCAGCGCCTCGATGGCGAGCTGGTAGCGCGGCCTGGTGCGGCCACCCGTCATGGCGTACGGACGCACCAGGGGGTTGTTGTTGGACCCTCCGGCGGGCGACGCCTCGGGAGAGCGCCGCTGCGGCTGTACGGGCTGGATGCGCGGTGCCGACGGCTGGTCGTACGGGGACGGCCCGGGGCCCTGCGGACCCTGGGGCGCGTACGGCTGCCGCCGCTGGCTGGGTGCGGAGGGAAAGTTGTACCGGTTCGGGTCGCCTGAACCGTCGCCCTGCCCCTGGCCGGGGCCGTACGACCAATTGCCCGAAGACGAACCGCCTGGGGGTGTTACCACTTTCTCTCCTCCTCCGACTGTGCCGGGCACCCAACGCTGGGACCGCGTCCCGAAACCTTACGGCCCCGGGACGACAATTCGCACCGTCTGTCTATTAGTTGAGAAGGCTGCCCTGGAGCTCCGCGCGGAGATCCGGAGTGAGGACCGTGCCCGCACGGTCCACCAGAAGCGCCATCTCGTACCCAATGAGACCGATGTCCGCCTCAGGGTGTGCGAGTACTGCGAGTGAAGAACCGTCCGAGATGGACATGAGGAAGAGGAATCCCCGCTCCATCTCCACAACGGTCTGGTTCACATGGCCGCCCTCGAAGATACGGGACGCGCCCGCGGTCAAGGAGGTCAGACCGGACGCGACGGCCGCCAGCTGGTCGGCGCGGTCACGGGGAAAGCCTTCGGACATAGCCAGAAGGAGTCCGTCGGCGGAGACCACCACCGTGTGCGACACCCCGGGGGTGTTGTCCACGAAATTGGTGATCAACCAGTTCAGGTTCTGTGCCGCCTGGCTCATCGGGCTCACAACTAACGCTCCTGGTTGTAGGTGCTGTCAGGACCGAGGCCCTGGCCGTTCGTCTCACTACCTGCACTGCGTCCCCGCTCCACGCCACGACGCAGGTTGCTCAGCCTGCCCCGGACGTCCTCAGGAGCGCGGGAGACCTGGGGGCCTCCCTGGGGGGTCGATTCCGCGGTTCCCTCGACCAGGTTGGCCTTGGGCACCCGCCGCGGCAGACCGGACGAGGTGACCCCGCCCGCCTTGGGCTTCTTCAGCTGCTCGGCGCGCTGCCACCGATCGTCGTTGGACGACCGCCATTCGTCGCCCGTGTTCCCGGAGGACATGGGCGCCGACTGCTCCCTCGGCGGTTCCGCGGGGCGCCGGGCGTTGCCGGCGGGAGCGGGACCGCGACGGGGGAGTCCCGCGCCGGTCATCGTGTGGGGGGCCGAAGTGGCCGGTCCCGGACGATTAAAGCCTACGCTGTCCCGCTCGCCCGCGTCAGCGACCTGCGGAGATTCCGCTTGCGGAGCGTAGTCGGGCTGGTACCCGCCCTGGTACGCGTCCTGCTGCGGCCAGTCGTCCTGGTAGGACGGCTCACCGAAGCCCGACAGCGAATCCGGGGCGGAGTTGCCCATTCCGGCGTGCTCCTGCTGGACCGGCTCCTGGTAGGAGGGTTCAGGGTAGCCGCCGTTGGACGGGAAGTACGCCTCGTCGTACGCGGCCTGCTGCGGTTCCTCGTACGACGTCTGCTGGTCGTACGTGGCCTGCTGCTCCTCGTGCACGCCCTGGGCGCCGTCGTACGCCGGGGCGCCGTCGAAGGCCGGCTGCCCGTTGTCGTACGCGGGGGCGGGCTGGTCGAAGCCGTCGGCGTAGTCCTGGGGGGCCTCGATGGCCTCCGGACCCTGCGCCTGGGCTCCCAGGGCCGCACGGCGCTCCTCGCGCATCAGGGAGCGGCCCACGGGGTCCAGATCGCGTGCGTCGTCCGGGACCTCGTAGCGGCTGTCGTCGAAACCGAGGTCCGCGGCGGTCAGCACGGGCTGCTGCTGGCCGAAGTTCTCACCGGGGAACGACTGCTGCTGCTGCTCGGGGATGATCTGGGACACGGTGAACTCGTCGCGCATCGGCTGCTGTTCGCCACCGCCACCGTGGGTGATGACGTCGGGGAGCATGACCAGCGAGGTGGTGCCCGCCTGCTCGCCCGAGGGGCGCAGCTGGACGCGGATGCCGTGGCGGTCGGACAGGCGGCCGACCACGAACAGGCCCATGCGCTGCGAGATCGCGGCGTCCACGGTCGGCGGGTTGGCCAGCTTGTGGTTGATGTCCGCGAAGTCCTCGGCGGTCAGGCCGATGCCCTTGTCGTGGATCTCGACCATCACGCGGCCGTCGGGGAGACGGGTCGCGGTGACGCGGACCTTGGTCTGGGGCGAGGAGAACGTGGTGGCGTTCTCAAGGAGCTCGGCGAGCAGGTGCACGAGGTCGGTCACGGCGCGGCCGTGGATCTCGGCCTCCGGGACGCCGGAGAGCTCGATGCGCTCGTACTGCTCCACCTCGGAGGAGGCGGCGCGCAGGACGTCGACCAGCGGGACCGGCTGGTCCCAGCGGCGGCCGGGCTCCTCGCCGGCGAGGACCAGGAGGTTCTCGCCGTTGCGGCGCATACGGGTCGCGAGGTGGTCCAGACGGAAGAGGTTCTCCAGCTGGTCCGGGTCGGCCTCGTTGTTCTCCAGGTCGGTGATCAGGGTCAGCTGGCCCTCGATCAGCGACTGGTTGCGGCGCGAGAGGTTCGTGAAGATCGCGTTGATGTTGCCTCGCAGGAGGGCCTGCTCGGCGGCCAGTCGCACGGCCTCGCGGTGGACCTGGTCGAAGGCGCGGGCGACTTCGCCGATCTCGTCCGTGCTGGTGATCGGGATCGGCTGCACGCGGGTGTCGACCCGGCCGGGGTCGGTGCGCGAGAGCTGGTCGACCAGCATCGGCAGGCGCTGCTCGGCGACGTTGAAGGCCGCGCTGCGCAGCTGGCGCATCGAGCGGCTCATCTGGCGGGCCACCATGCCGGCCAGGATGAACGCGGCGAGCAGGGCGACGACGACGATGGCACCGGTGATGAAGGCGTCGGTCCTGGCCGTGTCGGAGATGTCCGCGGCCTCGGCCACGGCCTTGTCGGCGAGGTCCGACTCGATCTCGCGGTACGCGTTGTACTTGGCGGTGTTGACCGCCATCCAGTTCTGCGCGGTGATGCCGTTCGTGGCGAGCGCGGCCCGGTCGCTCTCCAGCGTGGACGGCAGCTTCGCGAGCTGGGTGACCATCTCGGTCGGGTTCGTCGGCGGCGGCACGTAGTTCGGGTCGTCGGCCGCGGCGTCCTGCGCGGCCTTCGTCAGCTCGGACTTGACGTTCGCCGTCGCCGCGGTGAGCTTGTCCGCGTCCTCGTCGGTTCCACCACCGATGTACTCCTCGATGGCGATGCCTTCGAGGTAGGCGTACGAGGAGAGGGCGACGCGCTGGCTGCTGAGGCTGCTGGTGCCGGGGCCCGGCTTGATCAGCATGTGCATGCCGATGGACCGCTCCAGCGACAGCGCGGCCTTGGACAGCGAGATCGCGTAGACCGTACGGCCGTAGCTGGTGATGTTTCCGGTGCCCAGACCGAGCTCGTTGGCGAACTCCATCAGCGGGTGCTGGATCTGGAGGTAGCCCTCTTCGGTCGTCACACCGGGACGCTTGGTGGTGTAGGCCTCGTCACGCAGCTTCTGGAGACCGGGCTCCACGTTGCGGAAGACCGACAGGCGACGCTCCAGACCCTCGGTCTTGGGCATGTCCTGGGCGGCCTGGTTGAAGGCGTCGGCGGCCAGGTCGGTCTCCCGGCGGACCTTGGCGACGGTCGCGTCCTTCGCGCCCTTGCCCGACAGCAGCGGGGCGGCGCTCAGGTCGCGCTCGACGAACAGCTTGTCGCCGTACGTCAGCGCCGCCTGCACCAGGCGTGCCGTCTTCTCGGCGTCCTCGGCCTGCTGCCAGGTGTCGATCGAGCTCTTCACCTGGAAGCCGCCCATGACGAGGCCGACCACCACGGGTATGAGCAGGATCGCGTTCAGCCTGGTCGGCACGCGCCAGTTGCGCGGGGAGAAACGGCCCCCACTCGGCGCGGGCGCCGGCGTGGGCTCCGGGCCGGGCACTTGTGCGGGCGCCGCTCCGCGCGCCGGCGGGGTGAAGTTGCCCCGTGCCGACGGCTCGGGGCCGTTCATGCTTCGCCTCACTCGACCAACAACCTCTCGGCGTCGGCACCTACTGTGTGCCGCCGTATCTACCAGCGCCCTTGACTACTGGGCAGTTCAGCGCATTCCAGCACGCCAAGCAGCGCCATTCCAAACACTCGGAACGGATGATTCCGAGTGGCGCTGACCACGGATAAAACGGTCATAAAGAGCGAGCCCCGCCAAAAGACGGGGCTTTCATGAACGCAGCGGCACCGGGCGACCGCTATGCGTGTCAGGGCCAGCGAAATTCTCTGTCGAAACGTTATGAACACCGAGGCCGGCCGTGTCAAACGACACAGCCGGCTTCAATGTGACTACGACAACTTCCATACAGGGCCGTCTACTTGATCGTTAACGCAGCCGGGCCATGAGGGCGTGCTCGACCAGCGTGATCAGAGCGCTCTTCGCATCTGCACGGTGGCGGGCGTCCGTCGTGATGATCGGGGCGTCCGGCCCGATCTGGAGGGCCTCGCGGACCTCCTCCGGGTTGTACGGCTGGTGACCGTCGAAGCCGTTGAGGGCGATGACGAACGGCAGACCGCTGTTCTCGAAGTAGTCGACCGCGGGGAAGCAGTCGGCGAGACGCCGGGTGTCCACCAGGACCACGGCGCCGATGGCGCCGCGGACCAGGTCGTCCCACATGAACCAGAAGCGGTCCTGGCCCGGCGTACCGAAGAGGTACAGGATCAGGTCCTGGTCGAGGGTGATACGGCCGAAGTCCATGGCCACCGTGGTGGTGGTCTTGCCACCGGTGTGCGTGAGGTCGTCGATGCCCGCCGAAGCGGACGTCATGACGGCCTCGGTGCGCAGCGGGTTGATCTCGGAGACGGCTCCCACGAACGTGGTCTTGCCGACACCGAAGCCACCCGCTACGACGATCTTCGCGGAGGTGGTCGCCCGGCCTCCGTCAGAGCTTGCGAAGTCCACTGAGCACCCTTTCGAGCAGTGTCACGTCCGGCGCGCCGCCGTTGTTCTCATCGCCGCCAGGCTGGTGAATGGCGACAAGTCCGGCCTCGGCGAGGTCCGCGACAAGGATCCTGGCCACGCCGAGCGGCATGCCCAGGAGGGCCGACACCTCGGCCACCGACTTCACTTCCCGGCACAGATGGCAGATGCGCTGGTGTTCGGGGAGCAGCCCCATCAGCTGGGCCGGATCGGCCGTGGTGCTGATCAGAGCCTCTATGGCCAGTTGGTACCGCGGCCGGGTCCGGCCGCCGGTCATCGCATAGGGGCGTACCAGCGGCTGGTCGCCCTCATCCCCGTACGACTCGGCGTACGGATCATGAGAGGCGGGGGGCGGGGTCATGAATCCTCCGGGCGGGACAGCAAGTCGGTCAGTCGTGCCGTCTGTTGGGGCCGGTGGGGGGATTGTGGCGGCCGGACGGTGATTTCGTGCGGTGTCTGGATCCGGCGGCGGTCAGTGAAGCAGACTGCCTTGAAGCTCGGCCCGCAGGTCCGGCGTGAGGACGGCGCCCGCACGGTCGACGAGCAGCGCCATCTCGTAGCCGACAAGGCCGATGTCGCACTCCGGGTGGGAGAGGACCGCGAGGGACGATCCGTCCGAAACCGACATCAGGAAGAGGAAACCGCGTTCCATCTCCACGACCGTCTGGGCCACCGAGCCGCCCTCGAAGATCCGGGAAGCCCCGGCGGTCAGCGAGGTGAGTCCGGAGGCGACGGCCGCCAGCTGGTCGGCGCGGTCACGGGGAAAGCCTTCGGACATAGCCAGAAGGAGTCCGTCGGCGGACACGACGACGGTGTGGGACACCCCGGGGGTGTTGTCCACGAAGTTGGTGATCAACCAGTTGAGGTTCTGTGCCGCCTGGCTCATCGGGCTCAACTAACGCTCCTGCTGGTGAGTGGGGCTGGGGAAGCTGCCGGTCTGGCCGTTGCCGGCCTGTCGACCCTGCTGGATGCCCCGACGGAGATTGGTCAGCCGGCCGCGTACGTCATCGGGCGCACGCGAGACCTGCGGACCGCTTTGGTGCTGTTGCTGCTGTGCCGTGCCCGCGACGAGGTTGGCTCGCGGGACGCGACGCGGCAGACCCGAGGTGGTGACCCCGCCTGCCGACGGCTTGCGGGAGCGCTCTGCCTGCTTGACGAGGTCGTCGTTCGGAGAGCTGCGCCACGTGGTGGTGGTGGCGGGTGCGGCCGGTGCGGCGGCCGGCCGCTGCGGAGCCCGGGGAGCCTGCGGCTGCTGGGGGGCGGCCTGCGCGTATCCCTGGGAACCGTTGTTCTGGGCGGCGCCGTTCGCGGGCGCGCCGTCCGATCCGTTCGCCTGACCGTGGAACCAGTTGGTCTCCAGCGTGTCGTACAGCGGGGTACGGCCGTCACCGGGGTTCGAGGCCGGGGGAAGCGCCTCGGGGGCCTGCGGACGGGCGGACGGCTGTGGGGCGGCCGGCCGCTCGTACTGCCCGGTGGACGACGATCCCTGCCCGTTGCCGTACCCGGGGGCCGCGAACTGGCCCGTGGACGCGGGGTCCTGGGCAGGCGCGTAGCCGGGCTGGGCGAACTGGCCGGTGGACGACGGAGCCTGGGAGGCACCGTAACCCTGGGCGGCGAACTGTCCCGTGGCGGCCGGGTTGTGGCCGTTGGAGGGCTGGTTGCCGGCGGCGTAGCCGTACTGGCCGTTGCCGTTGTTCTGGCCGTTGTTCCGGCCGTTGTTCTGCGGCGCGCCCGTGCCGGGGCTCGGGGCGTCGAAGTCGGGGCGGGCGAACTCGGCGGTGGACGCGGGGCCCTGCCGGTCGTCGATCCGGGGCATGCGCGACGTGGCGTCGGGCTCCTCGTGACCGCGCGGGGTGTCGGCGGACGCGCGCGGAACCGGCGGCTGCGCGTTGTTGTCGCTCCAGCTCGGCGTGCGGGAGTCGGCGTTGCCGCCGGGCAGCTCGGCGCGCGCGCCACCGCGTCCCGGGAGCTGCGGCCGACGACGGCCGCTCTTGCCCTTGGCGGGAGCCTGCGCGGGCGCGGCGGGAGCCGCGTTGCCGTCGCCGAAGGCGTTCTGGCCCGCGCCGTTGCCGTTGCCGAACGAGTTCTTCCGGCCGCCGGAGGTGTCACCGAAGGCGTTCTGGGAGCCCTGTCCGTCGCCGAAGCCCTGCTGCGAGCCGTTCTGGGCGGGGAAGCCCTGCTGCGGGCCCTGCCCGAAGGCGTTCGCACCGGCGGGAGCCTGCCTGCCCTGCTGGCCGCCGCCCTGGCCCTGCGGACCACGGGCACCGCCGCCGGCACCCGGGCGACCGCCCTGGTTGCTGCCGGGCAGCGCGGCACGGGCACCCTGGCCCGCGCCGACCTGGCCGCGCTGCGGCGGGGCCCCGAGGGGACCGCCGGGGGCGGAGGGGGATCCGGCGCCGAGCGAGGGACCGTTCGAGCGACGGGCCGCGGCGACACCGGCAGAGGCCTGCGCGGCGGCGGGGCCGCCGCCGGGGGCACCCTGGCCCGGCTTGTTCGGCATGGGCTTCTTGCCGCCCTGCGCGACGTCCACGGGCAGCATGACCAGCGCGGTCGTACCGCCGGAGTCGGACGGACGCAGCTGGATGCGGATGCCGTGACGCTGCGACAGACGACCGACCACGAACAGACCCATGCGTCGGGAGACGGAGACGTCCACCGTGGGCGGAGCGGCGAGCCGCTCGTTGATCGCGGCCAGGTCCTCGGGGGACAGACCGATACCGGTGTCGTGGATCTCGATCAGCACCCGGCCGTCGGGCAGGGCGTGACCGGTGACCTTGACCTTGGTCTGCGGGGAGGAGAACGAGGTGGCGTTCTCCAGCAGCTCTGCGAGCAGGTGGACGAGGTCGTTGACGACTCGGCCGGCGACCTCGGTGCCCGGCACCGAGGCGAGTTCGATGCGCTCGTACTGCTCCACCTCGGAGGCGGCGGCGCGGAGCACGTCGACCAGCGGGACCGGACGGGTCCAGCGGCGGCCGGGCTCTTCACCGGCGAGGACGAGGAGGTTCTCACCGTTACGGCGCATGCGGGTCGCGAGGTGGTCGAGCTTGAACAGCGAGGAGAGCTGGTCGGGGTCGGCCTCGCGGGACTCCAGCTCGGAGATGAGCGAGAGCTGGCGCTGGATAAGACCCTGGGAACGGCGCGAGAGGTTGGTGAACATCGCGTTGACGTTGCCTCGCAGGAGGGCCTGCTCGGCGGCGAGGCGGACGGCCTCGCGGTGCACGTCGTCGAAGGCCGCGGCCACCTGGCCGATCTCGTCCCGGGAGTGCACACCGACCGACTCCACGGAGGTGTCGACGTCCTGCGGGTCCGACTCCGAGAGCTGCTTGACCAGCTCGGGCAGGCGGTCCTGGGCGACCCTGGTCGCGGTGTCCTGCAGGCGGCGCAGCGAGCGGATCATGGACCGGGCCACGACGAAGGCGCCGACGAGCGAGACGCCGAGGACGAGCAGGATCAGTACACCGGAGATGATCGCTTCGCTCTGGGACTCGTTGCGCAGCTCACGAGCCTTCTGCTCCATCTCGCCGAGCAGCGTGGTCTCGATCTTCTTCATCTGGTCGATCTTGGCGGAGTCCGCGTCGACCCAGTCCTTGTACGAGCGCTTGTCCTGCGTCCGCAGACCGTCCTGGGCGCCCAGCACGCGCTGGGCGAACTTGTCGGCGGACTTGATCGTCGGGTTGTCGCCCTCGACCGCCTGGAGCAGCTCGGCGCTGCCGGCGCCGTAGATGTTCTTGAAGGAGTTGTTCTCGGACTCCTCGCTCTGCTGCGCCGAGAGCGCGTACTGCTGGTCGTTCTTGGAGAGCGTTCCGAAGGTCTTCGGCTGCGTGGGGAGCGCGGCGGCGATGATGGCCCGCTGGACGGAGGCGTACTCCTTGGCGGAGGAGAAGGCCGCCAGCGCACGGGTGCGCTGGATCATCTCCGGGTTGCTGGTCGCCTCGGCCATGTCCTGCGAGAGCGCGAGGAGCTCGGTGACCAGGCGGTGGTAGGCGTCCACCGTCTGGGTCGAGTTCTGCGGGTCGCCGTAGGCGTCGCTGCGGATCTTGTTGAGGTTGTAGAGCTCGCCCACGACACCGACGAGGCTGTCGTGCACGCCGGACAGCTGGCCCTTGGACGTCGCGTCGTCGACCTGCTGCGTGCCCTCGAGGAAGTGCTTCCTGGCCACGTCCGTGGCGTCGCGCACCGACTTGACCTGGTAGTCGCTGGCCAGCACACCGTGGCTCAGCGGACCGGCCGACTGGTCGCGCTCCTGCTGGAGCGCGGCGGCGAGCTCGGTGGCCTGCTTGGTCATCTCGGTCAGCAGGCGCATGTTGTCGAGCTGCTGGATGGTGTCCAGCGACTCGTTGATGCGCAGCGCGCCCAGCGAGGTCGCCGCGACCACGGGAAGCGCGAGCAGCGAGACCAGTCGCGTCGAGATGCGCCAGTTCCGCAGCGCTACGCGCGAGCCGTAGCCCGGTTCGCTCGTCGGCGTGGCGTCCGGCGTGGGGGCGGGAGCCTTGGGCTTCGCGCCGGCGCGGGCGGAGTGTTCACCGCTGGCGCCGCCCTCTGCCGGTCCCGGGTTCTGGGCGTGCTGGGGCGAGGAACCGCGGTCGGTCCCGCCGCGCGGCTCCGGCTCCGCCGAAGCGCTGCCATCCCTCTTGAAACGTCCCTGCACTAGCGTCGCAACCTCTGGACCAGGCGCCCCTCCGCTGGAACGGCGGGACGGTGTCGGCTTTTTACACAGACGCAGATGCGTCGTGTGTAGGTGGTCTGAGTGACCGGCGCAGGTTCCCCCTTCCCGCCGCCACTCGGCGCTGAGTAGCGCCCCTGCGCGCCGGATCGTGAATCCGCGGCGGTCCGAGGAATTCCAGCACAGTGCCGGATCTCCAACAAGGCCCGTGTACCAGGCTGTGACCTCCGTGACAGCATGTGAGGGAGAGGTCACGAGGCGTACAAGGGGGCTCGTACATACCGGGCATACGCCTACGAGCCGTTGGCGCACCTGCCCTGTCCCAGTCGCGATGATCAGGAGCGGAATGGCTGGTTCAGTGAAGTAATGTCCGTTTGATCCCACCGTTTTGGGGGCCGTGATTGACCGGTTTGCCCCTTGGTGAGTGAGCAAACTCACACGGCGATCATGGCCTCTTCACGACATCGCCAGGCAATTGAATGTTTAGCCTGACGCTTTACAGGGATGGCGAATCCGACAACCCGCGCCCATGTGGGGCTCTTTGACCCCGACCGGCGCCCAGGACGACAAGGTCGAGCAAAACGGTGAAGACGACGATGATGTTCCGCAACATTGCCAACCCGCGGCGCACGACGCTGGCGCACCTCCAGGACGCCGACGCCCTGCGGACGCCGGAGCGGCCGGAGCACTCGGTCGACCTCCCCCTCCAGACGGCCAACCCCCGCCGCACCGTCCTGATGGACACCCCGGTCACGGTCTCCGCCGCGGAGTGAACGCGGTGACCGGCGGGGCCGCGCCCGGCGCGCGGCCCCGCCGGTCACGGACGCCCCTCCACGAGGGAGCCGTCACCCACCTCCACGAGGGAACCGTCACCCACCGCCCCGTACGAGGACGCGGTCGTCCACCGCCCCGTACGGGTGCCCCGCCGCTCACCACCCCGGCGGATATACGCGAAGCCCGCAGCCCCTGCCGCGTTAGCCTGGAGCGTCAGACTCCAGCCAGTTCAGTGAGGGGCGCAAGGATCCCGTGCGCATCGCCAGATTCTCCATCGACGGCAACGTCGCTTTCGGCGCGGTCGAGGGCGACAGGCCGGACGAGCTCGTCCTCGACATCATCAAGGGCATCCCGTTCGCGGACTTCGAGCTCTCCGGCACGAAGGTCCCGCTGAACAAGGTCCGGCTGCTGCCGCCGGTGCTCCCGAACAAGGTCGTGGCCTTCGGCCGCAACTACGCGGAGCACGCCAGGGAACTCGGCAACGAGGTGCCCGACGCCCCGTTCGCCTTCTTCAAGCCGTCGACCTCGGTGACCGGCCCCGGCGACCCGATCCAGTACCCCTCCTTCTCCAGCGAGCTCCACCACGAGGCGGAGCTCGCCGTCGTCATCGGCCGCATGTGCCGCGAGGTCCCGCGCGAGCGCGTCAAGGACGTCATCCTCGGCTACACCTGCGCCAACGACGTCACCGCCCGCGACGTGCAGAAGCGCGAGAAGCAGTGGGCCCGGGCCAAGGGCTTCGACAGCTCCTGCCCGCTCGGCCCCTGGGTGGAGACGGACCTCGACCCCGCCGACCTGACCATCCAGTGCACGGTCAACGGGCAGCAGCGCCAGCTCGGCCGCACCAGCGAGATGATCCACTCCATCGAGGACCTCGTCGTCAACATCACCGAGGCCATGACGCTGCTCCCCGGCGACGTGATCCTCACCGGCACCCCGGCTGGGGTCGGCCCCCTGAACGTCGGCGACGAGGTCGCCGTCACCATCGAAGGCATCGGCACTCTCACCAACAAGGTGATCAAGCGTGGCTAACGTCCGTGTACGTTTCTGTCCCTCCCCGACCGGCAACCCCCACGTCGGGCTGGTCCGCACCGCCCTGTTCAACTGGGCGTTCGCCCGGCACAACGAGGGCACCCTGGTCTTCCGCATCGAGGACACCGACGCGGCGCGCGACTCCGAGGAGTCGTACGAGCAGCTGCTCGACTCGATGCGCTGGCTGGGCTTCGACTGGGACGAGGGCCCCGAGATCGGCGGCCCGCACGCGCCGTACCGCCAGTCGCAGCGCATGGACATCTACGCGGACGTCGCCGCCAAGCTCCTGGACGCGGGCCACGCGTACCACTGCTACTGCTCGACCGAGGAACTGGACACCCGCCGCGACGCCGCCCGCGCCGCCGGCAAGCCCTCCGGTTACGACGGCCACTGCCGCGACCTGACCGACGGGCAGAAGGCCGCCTACGAGGCCGAGGGCCGCGAGCCCATCGTCCGCTTCCGCATGCCCGACGAGGCGATCACCTTCGAGGACCTGGTCCGCGGCGAGATCACGTACCTCCCGGAGAACGTCCCGGACTACGGCATCGTCCGGGCGAACGGCGCGCCGCTGTACACGCTCGTCAACCCCGTCGACGACGCCCTGATGGAGATCACCCACGTCCTGCGCGGCGAGGACCTGCTCTCCTCCACTCCCCGGCAGATCGCCCTCTACAAGGCGCTGACCGAGCTGGGCATCGCCAAGGAGACCCCGGCCTTCGGCCACCTCCCGTACGTGATGGGCGAGGGCAACAAGAAGCTCTCCAAGCGCGACCCGGAGTCCTCGCTCAACCTCTACCGCGAGCGCGGCTTCCTGCCCGAGGGGCTGCTGAACTACCTCTCCCTGCTCGGCTGGTCGCTCGCCGCCGACCGCGACATCTTCTCGATCGAGGAGATGGTCGCCGCGTTCGACGTCACGGACGTGAACCCGAACCCGGCCCGCTTCGACCTGAAGAAGTGCGAGGCGATCAACGCCGACCACATCCGCATGCTCGACGTGAAGGACTTCACCGAGCGCTGCGCCCCCTGGCTGCGCGCCCCCTTCGCGCCCTGGGCGCCGGAGGACTTCGACGAGGCGAAGTGGCAGGCGATCGCCCCGCACGCCCAGTCGCGGATGAAGGTCCTCTCCGAGATCACGGACAACGTCGACTTCCTGTTCCTGCCGGAGCCGGCCGTCGACGAGGCGTCCTGGGCGAAGGCCATGAAGGAGGGCAGCGACGCCCTGCTCCGCACGGCCCGCGAGAAGCTGGAGGCGGCCGACTGGTCCTCCGCGGAGTCCCTCAAGGAGGCCGTCCTGGCCGCCGGCGAGGAGCACGGCCTCAAGCTCGGCAAGGCCCAGGCCCCGGTCCGGGTCGCCGTCACCGGCCGCACGGTCGGCCTGCCGCTCTTCGAGTCCCTGGAGATCCTGGGCAAGGAGACGACGCTGGCGCGCGTCGACGCCGCGCTGGCGAAGCTGGCCGCGTAAAGCGGACGAAGAGGGGCGGTACCCGGGTTCCCTGGGTACCGCCCCTCACGCATGCGCGGGCCGACCACCCGTCGGCGACGTCGCGCGTCTCACGTACCGGCCACCGGGTGACGAGGGCCACGTGGACCGGTTTCACGTGGCGGTCGTCACGCGAAGCCGGTGCCGCGTGGCGGTCGTCACGCGGCACCGGCACCGAGTGACCGTCGTCACGGCGGGCGTCGCGCCCTTCCCGTTCGCGGGTGTCCCTCGACGTACCGGGGACAACCGCCCGCGCCCGGGGATACCGTCGGCGCATGGGCATCGACGCCGTGATCTGGGACATCGACGACACGCTCTTCGACTACACGGCCGCGGACCGGGCGGGCATGAGGGCGCATCTCGCGGCCGAGGGCCTGCTCGACGGCGGTACGACCGTCGAGCAGGCCCTCACGCGCTGGCGGGAGATCACCGACGCCCAGTGGGCGAGGTACGCGGCCGGTGAGACCGACTGGCAGGGCCAGCGCCGGGACCGCGTCCGGGTGTTCCTCGGCCGTTCGCTGAGCGACGCCGAGGCCGACGCGTGGTTCGACCGGTACGTCGCGCACTACGAGGGCGCCTGGGCGCTCTTCCCGGACGTCCTGCCCGTCCTGGACGCGCTCGTCACCAGCCACCGGCACGCGGTGCTGTCCAACTCCAGCCTCCTCGTGCAGGACCGCAAGCTGCGCGTCCTCGGTGTGCACGACCGCTTCGAGGCGATCCTGTGCGCCGCCGAGCTGGGCGTCTCCAAGCCCGCCGCGGCTGCCTTCCACGCGGCCTGCGAGGCCCTGGGACTGCCGCCGCGGCGGGTCGCCTACGTCGGGGACCATCCGGAGATCGACGGACGGGGCGCCGCCGACGCCGGTCTGCTGTCTGTCTGGATCGACCGTACGGGCGCCCCGGTCCCCGCCGCGGCCCCGGCCTCCGGCGCCGTCGGACGGACGGGTCCGCACCGCATCGGATCGCTCGCCGAGTTGCCCGTGATCCTCGGCGCCGATACCCGTTTTGGAGCGCCGTCCACCTTCGGGTAATGTTCTTTCTGCGCCGCCGGGAGCGGGCCGAAAGGCCGGAGCTCGGAGGCGCTAGCTAAAACAAAATCCCCTCGCGGGGTTGCGTTTCAGTGGCCTATGGTGTAATTGGCAGCACGACGGTTTCTGGTTCCGTTAGTCTTGGTTCGAGTCCAGGTAGGCCAGCTCGCAGAGCTCATCTGCACCGCGGAGAACCAGATCCGCAAAGCCCCCGTTGTGTAGCGGCCTAGCACGCTGCCCTCTCACGGCAGTAGCGCCGGTTCGAATCCGGTCGGGGGTACAGATCCTTCCCAGGGAGGCAGTCCGGGTCGCACCCGCTGTCCCTCATGCAGGATCGCTAGGGCCCCCGTTGTGTAGCGGCCTAGCACGCCGCCCTCTCAAGGCGGTAGCGCCGGTTCGAATCCGGTCGGGGGTACTGGTCTAAACCACCATGGGCTATGGTGTAATTGGCAACACTACGGTTTCTGGTACCGTCATTCTAGGTTCGAGTCCTGGTAGCCCAGCCCCGGATCTGCGGAAACGCAAGATTCAGGCCCCCGTTGTGTAGCGGCCTAGCACGCCGCCCTCTCAAGGCGGTAGCGCCGGTTCGAATCCGGTCGGGGGTACACGGTCCGAAAGGGTCTCCACTGATGTGGGGGCCCTTTCGGCGTTCCGGGCCCTTCCTCGCTCCCGGCCCTTCCACGCGAACCGGCCGGGAGCCGGATCAACCCGTCGCGCACCGCCGTGAGTCGGGTCACGCCGGAAACGGGGCGCGGGGCGCACCGGGGGCGGTGCGCCCCGCGTGCGGGACGGTGTGCTTCGGAGAGGGCCTGCCGCGGCGTTGAGGCCGGCCCTCCCGTCACGGGGGAGCGGAGCGGGGTCAGCCCGTACGGCGCAGGGCCTCGGAGAGACGGCCGGCGGCGTCGATGACGGCCTGGGCGTGCATGCGGCCCGGGTGGCGGGTCAGGCGCTCGATCGGCCCGGAGACCGAGACGGCGGCCACGACACGGTTCGAGGGACCGCGGACCGGCGCGGAGACGGACGCCACGCCCGGCTCGCGCTCGCCGATCGACTGGGCCCAGCCCCGGCGCCGTACTCCCGACAGCGCGGTGGCGGTGAAGCGGGCGCCCTGCAGACCGCGGTGCAGCCGCTCCGGCTCTTCCCAGGCCATCAGGATCTGGGCCGAGGAGCCGGCCTTCATGGTGAGGGTGGAGCCCACCGGGACCGTGTCCCGCAGACCGGACAGCCGCTCGGCCGCGGCGACGCAGATGCGCATGTCGCCCTGGCGGCGGTAGAGCTGCGCGCTCTCGCCCGTGATGTCCCGCAGATGTGTCAGCACCGGACCGGCCGTCGCGAGGAGACGGTCCTCGCCGGCGGCGGCGGCCAGTTCGGCGAGCCGCGGTCCGAGGATGAAACGGCCCTGCATGTCGCGCGCCACCATGCGGTGGTGTTCAAGTGCCACGGCGAGGCGATGTGCCGTGGGTCGTGCCAGTCCGGTGGCCGCGACCAAGCCTGCGAGGGTGGCCGGACCGGACTCCAGGGCGCTCAGGACAAGGGCTGCCTTGTCCAGAACGCCGACGCCGCTACTGTTGTCCATGAAACGATACTCGCGTCTCACTCTGTGAAACGCAAGTTCAATTTCCGGTGAAACGCGCCACCCTGGTAAGCACAGCGGCCCGCGGACCAACGGGCCCGGCGGACGACGTCCGGCACGAGGGGTGCGGACGTCCACCGCCCCGGAAATCTCTAGTTGGGCCGGCGCCACACGAGCCGGCCGGAGGGAAAGCGATGGGTAGGACACTCGCGGAGAAGGTCTGGGACGACCATGTCGTCCGGCGCGCCGAGGGCGAGCCCGACCTCCTCTTCATCGATCTGCACCTGCTGCACGAGGTGACCAGCCCGCAGGCCTTCGACGGTCTGCGTCAGGCGGGCCGGCGGGTGCGGCGCCTGGACCTCACCATCGCTACCGAGGATCACAACACCCCGACCCTCGACATCGACAAGCCCATCGCGGACCCGGTCTCGCGGGTGCAGCTGGAGACGCTGCGCAAGAACGCCGCGGAGTTCGGGGTGCGGCTGCACTCGCTGGGCGATGTGGAGCAGGGCGTGGTGCACGTGGTGGGGCCGCAGCTGGGGCTGACCCAGCCGGGCACCACGGTGGTCTGCGGTGACTCGCACACCTCCACGCACGGCGCGTTCGGCGCGCTGGCGTTCGGCATCGGCACCTCGCAGGTGGAGCACGTGCTGGCCACCCAGACGCTGCCGCTGGCCCGCCCGAAGACGATGGCGATCACCGTCGAGGGGGAGCTGCCGGCCGGTGTCACCGCCAAGGACCTGATCCTGGCGATCATCGCCCGGATCGGCACCGGCGGCGGCCAGGGCTACATCCTGGAATACCGCGGCCCGGCCATCGAGAAGCTCTCGATGGAGGCCCGGATGACCGTGTGCAACATGTCGATCGAGGCCGGCGCCCGCGCGGGCATGATCGCCCCGGACGAGACCACCTTCGACTACCTCAGGGGCCGCGCGCACGCTCCCGAGGGCGAGGACTGGGACGCGGCGGTCGCGTACTGGAAGACGCTCAGGTCCGACGACGACGCCGTCTTCGACGCCGAGGTCGTCATCGACGCCGCCGCCCTGTCGCCGTTCGTCACCTGGGGCACCAACCCCGGCCAGGGCGCGCCGCTTTCGGGACACGTCCCCGACCCGGCTTCGTACGAAGACGCTTCGGAGCGCCTGGCCGCCGAAAAGGCCCTGGAGTACATGGGGTTGACCGCCGGGCAGCCGCTGCGCGACATCAAGGTCGACACCGTCTTCGTAGGTTCGTGCACCAACGGCCGCATCGAGGACCTGCGGGCGGCCGCCGCGATCGTCCAGGGCCGCAAAGTCGCCGACGGCGTACGGATGCTGGTCGTCCCCGGCTCCGCACGCGTCGGACTGCAGGCCGTCTCCGAGGGCCTGGACGTGGTCTTCAAGGAGGCCGGCGCCGAATGGCGGCACGCGGGCTGCTCGATGTGCCTGGGCATGAACCCCGACCAGCTCGCCCCCGGCGAACGCTCCGCCTCCACCTCCAACCGCAACTTCGAGGGCCGGCAGGGCAAGGGCGGCCGCACCCACCTGGTCTCCCCCCAGGTCGCCGCCGCCTCGGCGATCCTGGGCCACCTGGCCTCCCCGGCCGACCTGTCCCACACCCCCGCGCCCGCTGGAGTCTGAAAGCCATGGAAGCATTCACCACCCACACCGGCCGGGCCGTCCCGCTGCGCCGCAGCAACGTCGACACCGACCAGATCATCCCCGCCCACTGGCTCAAGAAGGTGACCCGGGACGGCTTCGAGGACGGCCTCTTCGAGGCCTGGCGCAAGGATCCCTCCTTCGTCCTCAACCGGCCCGAGCGCGAGGGCGCCACGGTCCTGGTCGCCGGCCCCGACTTCGGCACCGGCTCCTCCCGCGAGCACGCCGTCTGGGCGCTGCAGAACTACGGCTTCAAGGCCGTCATCTCCTCCCGCTTCGCCGACATCTTCCGCGGCAACTCGCTCAAGAACGGCCTGCTCACGGTGGTCCTGGACCAGAAGACCGTGGACGCGCTCCAGGACCTGTCGGAGCGGGACCCGCAGGCCGAGATCACCGTCGACCTCCAGGCCCGCGAGGTACGCGCCGAGGGCGTCACCGCCGCCTTCGAGCTCGACGAGAACGCCCGCTGGCGGCTGCTGAACGGGCTGGACGACATCTCCATCACCCTCCAGAACGAGAGCGACATCGCGGCGTACGAGGCCAAGCGGCCCTCGTACAAGCCGAGGACGCTCCAGGTCTGACGCCGGCCGGGCCCCGGCCGGACGAGACCGGTTTCGGCCACCGCAACACCCCTCTGTACCCCCAATCGTGGACGGTTGGGGGTACAGCTGTGTCTGCCCCCGGAGGGCTTCCGGGAGCTCTCGCGCGGTCAGCCAACTCCCTTAGTTACAAAGGGGATTACCTGGGTACGCGCCTTCATGGGCGACTTCCGGCCAGGGAGGTCAGGAGGCTTCCGGGGTACGGCAGTTGCCCCCTGCGCAGGCGACAACTCGCCCCAGATGGCACAATCTGTGCATGGAACGTGACAGCCAACTCGAGCTCTACGCGGCGGTCGCGGACCGACTCAAGGAAGCGCACACAACAGTGCGCGCACTGCAAGTCCCGGAGGGCGTACGGATGGCGCTGACCCGGAAGCTGCTGGTCATTACGGCCGCGGCCAAGCACGATCTCGCCGACGCGGCAAGGCGGCTGGAGCGGTTCACCATCGACCTCGACGAGGGCCGATTCCTCGAAGGGGATCGCTGACGAACTCCGCTACGACCCGAGTTCGTTGCGGCACAAGGGTGATTAGCCCGTTTCGTGTTTGATTTGCGGTATATATCTGCCTAACGTGCGAAAAAGCTTGAACGCATTCGTTCGGGCAATGTCTCCGAAGGGGAAGACGTGAACAAGGCGCAGCTCGTAGAAGCGATTGCCGACAAGGTCGGCGGGCGTCAGCAGGCCGCCGACGCGGTCGACGCGGTACTGGACGCCATCGTCCGTGCGGTTGTCGGCGGAGACCGGGTCTCGGTCACCGGCTTCGGTTCCTTCGAGAAGGTCGACCGCCCCGCCCGTTACGCCCGCAACCCGCAGACAGGTGAGCGTGTTCGGGTCAAGAAGACCTCCGTGCCGCGCTTCCGCGCCGGCCAGGGCTTCAAGGACCTGGTGAGCGGCTCGAAGAAGCTCCCGAAGAACGACGTCGCGGTCAAGAAGGCCCCGAAGGGCAGCCTCTCCGGCGGTGCTTCCGCGACGGTGAAGAAGGCCGCGGCCAAGAAGGCCACCACCGCCAAGAAGGCGGCGGTCAAGAAGACCGCGGCGAAGAAGACGGCCGCGAAGAAGACCACGGCCGCCGTGAAGAAGACCGCGGCGAAGAAGACGACGGCGAAGACGGCCGCCGCCAAGAAGACGACGGCGAAGACCACCGCGGCCAAGACGACCGCCGCCAAGAAGGCTCCGGCGAAGAAGGCCACGGCCAAGAAGGCCCCCGCCAAGAAGTCGACCGCCCGCAAGACCACCGCCAAGAAGGCCACCGCCCGCTAGAAGCCGGGCGCAGGGGCACCTCACGCGCCGGGCCGGACTCCCACCGGGAGCCCGGCCCGCGGCACGTTCAGAATGTCTGCGTCAGAACGTCTGCAGGGTGATCAGGGTGATCCGGCGGTCCGCCCCCTCGCCCTCGGTCTCGATCCGCACGCGCTGGCCCGGCCGCAGCAGCCGCAGACCGCCGGCGTCGAACGCCGGACCGTCGAAGGGCACCGGAGTGCCGTCGTCGAGCAGCACCTGTCCGCTGCGGGTCTCGGGGTCGTACGTGTACGAGGTCGCCTGCATGAGGGCAGCCTACTGACCCCGCCGCGCGCGGGCCCCGGGGATCTCCCGGCCCCGCGGACCCCGTCCCGGCTTCCGTCGCCCCCGGTCCGCCCCGTGGAGGATTCCGCGCGGTCCGTCCGGGATTCCCCACCGGACCCGTACGGGATTCCCCGCCGACTGTGAACCGGTCGGCCCGTTCACAGTCGGCGGGAAAAACACCCGCCGAGGGCGGACCGGTCCGCCGCCTACTGTCCGGGAATCAGCAACCGCGCCGCCGCGGCGGCCGTGCGCGGTCCCACGCCGAGCGCCAGTGCCGCCCGCAGATCCTCCCGGGTGTCCACGTCCCGGCGTACGGAATCCACCGCGTCGAGACGGAGTTCCGCGGCCCCCGAGGCGCGATGGCGGGCCCGGGAATCACCGCCGAAAGCGGGGCGCAATTCCCGGCCCGGGGAAGCGGCCAGGAGAGTGGTGCCGATTGCGGCGGCATCGGCCAGAAAAGCACGGGGGAATTCGCCCGCGGCGGCCAGGACCCGGGCCAATTCCAAAGGCCGCAGAGCGGGCAGATCGGCGTTCAGGGCCGCGACGGCGCTTTCGGGATCCCGGGCCCGTACGGCCTCCGCCCCGTGTGCCAGTGCCGCGTTGAGGCCCCCGGCCGGCTCGTCCGCGACGATGTGCGCGCCCAGCGCGGCCAGCTCCCTCCCGGCCAGGGCGTCGCCCGTGACGACCGCCACACCTTTCACGGCGGCGCAGGCCAGCGCCGCCGCCACGGTGTCCTGCGCGAACGCGAGGGCGAGGCCGGGGCGCAGCGCCTCGGAAGCGGTGTCCGCCAGCCTGCTCTTGGCCCGTGTCAGGGGCTTGAGGGGTATGACCAAGGTCCACCGCACGAACGCTCCGCCCTCTTCAATCACGCCTTATTGTGACCTGGCCACCCTGGCGGTCCGGGTGTCGGGGCGTACGGTGTCCTCGACAGACAGACGGCCTGGAGCGACACTTGTGCGGCCCCCCAGGCTCTAGAGGAAGGTGTCCGCGTGGCCCGCCGCAGAATCGGCTTCTGGTACCGCTTCGCAGCGGTTCTCGTCAAACCGCCGCTCATGGTTCTGATCAAGCGGGACTGGCGCGGGATGGAGAACATTCCGGCCGAGGGTGGATTTATCACCGCGGTGAACCACAATTCCCATGTGGACCCGTTCGCGTATGCGCACTACCAGTACAACACCGGGCGTGTCCCGCGCTTCCTGGCGAAGGCCGGGCTTTTCAAGAAGGGATTCGTCGGTGCCGCGATGCGCGGCACCGGACAGATTCCCGTCTACCGTGAGAGCACGGACGCCCTGAGCGCCTTCCGGGCCGCGATCGACGCCGTCGAACGCGGTGAGTGCGTGGCGTTCTACCCCGAGGGCACGCTCACCCGTGACCCCGACGGCTGGCCGATGACCGGCAAGACCGGCGCGGCGAGGGTCGCCCTGCAGACCAGGTGCCCGGTGATCCCGGTCGCCCAGTGGGGCGCCAACGAACTGCTGCCCCCGTACGCCAAGAAGCCCGACATCCTTCCGCGCAAGACCCACCACGTGCTCGCGGGCCCGCCGGTGGACCTCTCGCGCTACTACGACCGGGAGATGAGCCCGGACCTCCTGAGGGAGGTCACCGAGGTCATCATGGCGGCCATCACCGCGCAGCTGGAGCTGATCCGCGGCGAGAAGGCGCCCGAGAACGTGTACGACCCGCGCGAGGTGCGCATCGCGCAGCGCCGCAAGACCGCGGCCAAGTCGAAGGCACAGCAGGAAGAGGGGCAGGGCACGTGAGCAAGCCGGTCAAGGCGGCCGTCTTCGGGACCGGATCATGGGGTACGGCCTTCGGCATGGTGCTCGCCGACGCCGGGTGCGACGTCACCCTGTGGGCACGCCGTCCCGAACTCGCCGACGCGGTCAACTCCACGCGGATGAACCCGGACTACCTCCCGGGGATCGAACTCCCCGAGAACCTGCGGGCCACGGCCGACCCGGCCGAGGCCGCGCGCGGCGCCGACTTCACCGTGCTCGCCGTGCCCTCCCAGACGCTGCGCGGGAACCTTGCGGAATGGGTGCCCCTGCTGGCCCCCGACACCGTGCTCGTCTCGCTCATGAAGGGCGTCGAACTCGGCACCGTGAAGCGGATGAGCGAGGTCATCGAGGAGGTCGCCAAGGTCTCCGCCGACCGGGTCGCCGTCGTCACGGGGCCCAACCTCGCCAAGGAGGTCGCCCAGCGGATGCCCGCGGCCGGCGTCGTCGCCTGCCGCGACGAGGCGGTGGCCCGGCGCATCCAGACCGCCTGCCACACCCCGTACTTCCGCCCGTACACGAACACCGACGTGGTGGGCTGCGAGCTCGGCGGAGCCGTCAAGAACGTGATCGGTCTCGCCGTCGGCATCGCCGACGGCATGGGTCTGGGCGACAACGCCAAGGGCTCGCTGATCACCCGGGGCCTGGCCGAGACCACCCGGCTCGGACTCGTCATGGGCGCGGACCCGATGACGTTCTCCGGTCTCGCGGGCCTCGGCGACCTCGCCGCGACCTGCTCCTCGCCGCTCTCCCGCAACCACACCTTCGGCATCAACCTCGGCCGGGGCATGACCCTGAAGGAGACCATCGCGGTCACCCGGCAGACCGCCGAGGGGGTCAAGTCCTGCGAGTCGGTGCTGGATCTGGCGCGTCGGCACGGCGTCGACATGCCGATCACGGAGACGGTCGTCAGCATCGTCCACGAGGGCAAGCCCCCGGTGGTCGCCCTCAAGGAGCTGATGTCGCGCAGCGCGAAGCCCGAACGCCGCTGAGCCCGCCCCGCCGGACCGCTGAGCCCGCCCCGCCGGACCGCCGGGCGGGCGACGCTCAGCGACGGTCGGCACGACGCTGAGCAATGGCCGCCGTGGGGCGCTGACTCACCGCCGTACCCCGGGGTACTCTCGACGCGATATGAGCACCGAGAACCTCCCCCAGAGCCCTGAGCAGGCGCCTCGCAAGCCGCGTGTGGCCGTCGTCTTCGGCGGCCGCAGCTCCGAACACGGGATCTCCGTGGTCACCGCCGGCGCCGTCCTGAGCGCCATCGACCGTACGAAGTACGACGTACTGCCGATCGGCATCACCCAGGACGGCCGTTGGGCGCTCACCGCGGACGAGCCGGAACGCATGGCGATCGTCGACCGCAAGCAGCCCAACGTCGAACAGCTCGCCGAGTCCGACGAGGGCGGCGTGGTGCTCCCCGTCGACCCCGCCAACCGCGAAGTCGTCTACAACGAACCCGGGTCGGTCCCCAAGGCACTCGGCGAGGTCGACGTCGTCTTCCCGATGCTGCACGGTCCGTACGGCGAGGACGGCACCCTCCAGGGCCTCCTGGAGCTGTCCGGCGTCCCCTACGTCGGCTCGGGCGTCCTCGCCTCGGCCGTCGGCCAGGACAAGGACTACATGAAGCGGGTGTTCACCTCGTTCGGCCTGAAGGTGGGCCCGTACGTGGTGATCCGGCCGCGCGAGTGGCAGCGGGACCAGGCCGCCGCCCGCAAGAAGATCGTCGACTTCGCCGGCGAGCACGGCTGGCCGCTCTTCGTGAAGCCCGCGCGCGCGGGTTCGTCGTTCGGCATCACGAAGGTCGACGACCTCTCGGGCCTCGACGAGGCGATCGAGGAGGCCCAGCGGCACGACCCGAAGATCATCGTGGAGGCGCTGCTGCGCGGCCGCGAGATCGAGTGCGGGGTCCTGGAGTTCGAGGACGGGCCGCGCGCCTCGGTCCCCGCGGAGATCCCGCCCGTGCAGTCGCACGCGTTCTACGACTTCGAGGCCAAGTACATCGACGCGGCCGACGGGATCGTGCCGGCGCCGCTCACCGAGGAGCAGACCGCCGAGGTCCGCCGCCTGGCCGTCGAGGCCTTCGAGGCGGCCTCTTGCGAGGGGTTGGTCCGCGCGGACTTCTTCCTCACCGAGGACGGCGAGTTCGTGATCAACGAGATCAACACGATGCCGGGCTTCACGCCGATCTCCATGTACCCGCGGATGTGGCGGGAGACGGGCGTCGGCTACGCGGAGCTCGTCGACCGTCTGATCCAGGCGGCGCTGCGGCGGTCCACCGGACTGCGCTGAGCGGTCCGCGACACCAGCACGTCAGTCGGCGATCCCCTTGGGGATCGCCTTCTTGACGGAGGAGGCCAGGTCGACGAGCACACCGGAGGGATCGGCGCCCTCGGGCACGGTGACCTGGACGTACGCCAGACGCGAAGCGGTGGTGAGACGGGTCGTCCCGTCGTCCTGCCGCTCCATCAGCCAGTCGACGCCGTTCACCCCGCCGCCGACCGCCTTCGGGTCGTCGCCCGTGGCCACCTTCGGGTCGGTCATCTTCGGCGGCCGTTCGACACCGCAGCGCAGTATGATCGCCGGGCTTCCCCAGCCCGCGGTCAGCGCGGACCGGGGCTGCGGGTCCTGACGGCGACGGCCGTCCACGGTCCGCGGCAGCGCCTTGTCCAGGTTCTGGCACAGCTCGGTGACCTTCGTGTCCGGGCTCGGAACCGCGACGGACGCGCTGTCGTCTGCTGAGGAGCAGCCCGCGATCGCGATCAGCGCCGCGAGAGCGGGCAGCCCGAGGGAAGCGGTGTGCCGGTGACGGAAGAAGTTCACCGGCCAAGGGTAGACGGGGGCTACAGGTGCACGACCGGACAGGTCAGGGTGCGGGTGATGCCGTCCACCTGCTGGACCTTGGCCACCACCATGCGGCCGAGCGCGTCGACGGTGTCGGCTTGGGCGCGCACGATCACGTCGTACGGTCCTGTCACGTCCTCGGCCTGGATCACCCCCGGGATCTTGCTGATCGTCTCGGCGACGGTCGACGCTTTGCCGACCTCCGTCTGGATCAGGATGTACGCCTGTACCACGGAACCTCCAGGGCGGCCACGAGGATCATGTGGGGAAAAGGAACGCCACGGTATCGCGTTGCCGCTCGCCGCGGGGAGACCCGCGGGGACTGGGGATCGCGCGCCGGGGTGGAGGGACTGCGCAAGTTGACGGTCAACTCGACCGTACCGAGTACTCAGACGGCTCGCGACCGGGCACGAGCAGCGACTAAGGGAGCACGACGATCATGAAGGGCACCGTGGGCGAGTTGGGGGAGTTCGGGCTCATCCGAGAGCTCACCTCGCGCCTCACCACCACCCCGGCGGTCCGGGTCGGCCCCGGCGACGACGCCGCGGTGGTGGCAGCGCCGGACCGCAGGGTCGTGGCGAGCACCGACGTCCTCCTCGAAGGACGTCACTTCCGCCGCGACTGGTCCACGGCCTACGACGTCGGCCGCAAGGCCGCCGCGCAGAACCTCGCGGACATCGCCGCGATGGGCGCCGTGCCGACCGCGCTGCTGCTCGGCCTGGTCGTGCCCGCCGAGCTTCCGGCCACCTGGCCCTCCGAGCTGATGGACGGACTGCGCGACGAGTGCCAGGTCGCGGGCGCGGCCGTGGTCGGCGGGGACGTCGTACGGGGCGAGACCATCACCGTCTCGATCACCGCGCTCGGCGATCTGCGCAACCACGAGCCGGTTACCCGGGCCGGCGCGCAGCCCGGTGACGTCGTCGCCGTGACGGGCTGGCTGGGCTGGTCCGCGGCGGGCTTCGCGGTGCTCTCCCGGGGCTTCCGTTCGCCGCGCGCCTTCGTCGAGGCCCACCGTCGGCCCGAACCGCCGTACCACGCGGGCCCGGCCGCCGCCGGGCTCGGCGCGACCTCGATGACGGACGTCAGCGACGGCCTGATCGCCGACCTCGGGCACATCGCCGAGGCGAGCAAGGTGCGCATCGACATCCGCTCCGGGGACATCGACATCCCCTCGCAGATGAACGACATCGGCCAGGCCGTCGGGGTCGACCCCATCCAGTGGGTGCTCACCGGCGGCGAGGACCACGCGATCGTCGCCACCTTCCCGCCGGACGTGAAGCTGCCCGCGCGCTGGAAGGTGATCGGCGAGGTCCTCAACCCGTCGGCCCTGCCCCGGGTGACCGTGGACGGCGCGCCCTGGACGCGCAAGGGCGGCTGGGACCACTTCGGGGACATCGAGTCCTGAGGCCCCCGGCGTCCGGGGAGCACACCCCGGACGCCGGGTGCGTCCCGTGGGAACGGGGGCGCCCCACGGGGACAAGGGCGCCCCATAGGCACGAGAACGGCAAAAAACCCGCCCACCGTGAGGTGGACGGGTTCAGTGCAAGCGAACCAGCAGTGGCCGCGCGCTGGCGGTTGTCAGCGCGTGACCTTGCCGGCCTTGATGCACGAGGTGCAAGCGTTCACGCGCTTCGGCGTCCCGCCCACCACGGTACGGACGCGCTGGATGTTGGGGTTCCAGCGACGCGGTGTACGGCGGTGCGAAAACGAGATGTTGTTGCCGAAGCCCGGCCCCTTGCCGCAGACGTCGCAGTTGGCAGCCACGGGTCACTCCAAAGACTTCAGATGCACTTACGGTTGATCCCGGCATGCCGAGGATCGAGATCTAGGATCTGAGTGGCGGTGCCAGGGGGATGGCCCGATCGGATCGGGCAACTGGAGCAGCATACAACGACTGCGTCCGGAGAACGAAACTACCATGATCTGCCGGTTGCCACTCCGCCCTCCTCGGCCCCGGGGCCCTCTACCGGCAGTAACCCGTTCTGGGTCTACGCTGCGTCCCACGTCCAGCAGCTCAAGGAGGCCCCGGTGCCGCAGGTGCCGCAGACATTCGATGCTCTCGCGGTGCGCACCTGGTGCGGGCTCGCGCTCCGGGCCCTGGGCCGTGCGCGCGAGGAGATCGACGCGATCAACGTCTACCCGGTCGCCGACGGCGACACCGGGACGAATCTGTATCTGACGCTCGAGTCGGCGGCGGCGGCGGTCGAAGCGGTGTTCGCGGGGCACGAGGCGGTGGCCGCTCCGGCGCCCGGGGCCGCCGGAGCGGGCGGTGTCCCGCTCGCCGATGCCGTGCGGGCGATGGCGCACGGAGCCCTGATCGGGGCCCGGGGCAACTCCGGGACGATCCTCGCGCAGCTGCTGCGGGGCATGGCCCAGGTGCTCGCCGCCGACGGCGAGACCGATCACACCGACGGCCGGGGCCTGGGCCTCGCGCTGCGGAACGCCGCCGATTCCGCCCGCGGGGCCGTCGCGCACCCCGTCGAGGGCACGGTCCTCACCGTCGCCTCGGCCGCCGCCGACGCGGCCTGCGGCGTCGAGGGCGACTGCGGCGCGGTCGCCCTCGCGGCCTACGCGGGCGCGGGCGTCGCGCTCACCGCGACCACCGGGCAGCTCGCCGTCCTGGAGCGCGCCGGTGTGGTCGACGCGGGCGGGCGAGGGCTGGTGGCGGTGCTCGCGGCACTGGTGGAGACGTTCACGGGGGAGGCGCCGGGACCGTCCACGGCCCCGCCCGGACCGCACGGGCCGGGGGAGGAGGCCACCCCCGCACCCGCGGGCGCGACCGTTTCCGCCGGGACCCCGGCCGCCGCTCCCGCGGATGCCGGAGCCGGCGCCGGGCAGGACCACGGGGCCGACGCGGTGGGCGCCTGCGGGGACGGGGGCGCGGAGGACGGCCATCCCGCCTTCGAGGTGATCTATCTCCTGGAGGCGGAGGACGCGGCCGTGGACCGGCTGCGGGACCGGCTCGACGCCCTCGGCGACTCCCTCGTCGTGGTCGGCGGCGACGGTCTGTGGAACGTCCACGTGCACGTGGACGACGCGGGCGCGGCCGTCGAGGCGGGCGTCGAGGCCGGGCGCCCGTACCGCATCCGGATCACCCACTTCGGGCTCGGCGACGCGCACACCGGAGCCGGGGCGGGACGTGTGCCCCGGGAACGGACGCAGCGGGCCGTCGTGGCCGTCGTGCCCGGCGAGGGCCTGGCCGGGCTCTACACCGAGGCCGGGGCGACCACCGTGCTGGCGCGGCCGGACGAACCGCCCGCCAGCGGGGAGCTCGTGGAGGCCGTACGACGGGCCCACGCGCGCGAGGTGGTGCTGCTGCCCAACGACGCCGACCTGCGGCACACCGCGGCGGCGGCCGCCGAACAGGCCCGCGCCGAGGGCGTCCGGGTCGCCCTGATCCCGACCCGCTCCGCGGTGCAGGGCATCGCCGCGCTGGCCGTGCACGAACCGGAGCGCCGCTTCGACGAGGACGTCGTCGCCATGACCTCGGCGGCGGGAGCCACCCGCTACGCCGAGGTCACCGTCGCCGAGCGGCAGTCCTGGACCATGGCCGGCATCTGCCAGGCCGGAGACGTGCTCGGCCTCGTCGACGGCGACGTGGCCGTCATCGGCACCGATGTCACCGCCACGGCGGAGACGGTCCTCGACCGCATGCTCGCGGCGGGCGGGGAGATGGTCACCCTCGTCCTCGGCGACGAGGCCCCCGAGTCCATCGCCGCCCATCTGGAGGCACGCGTACGGGAGTCGTACCTCGCGGTGGACACCGTGGTGTACCGGGGCGGGCGCCAGGGCGCGCTGCTGCTGATCGGGGTCGAGTAGCGGCCGTGGGACGCCGTCCGCGGCGGTGGTTCAGACGCCCGCGGGAACCGCGGGCGGCCGGGGGGCCTCCGCGGCGGCGGCCGTCCGGTGGGCGCGCTCGACGGCCTGCCCCCAGTAGGTCCCGGCGACCATCAGCACGGCACCGAGGGCGGTGAGGACCGTGAGGTGTTCGCCGCCGAGGCCGATGCCGAACGCGACGGCCCACACCGGCTCGGTGCCCAGCAGCAGACTGGCCCGGCTCGCGGAACCGCGCTGCACCGCCCAGGTCTGCGCCAGGAACGCGAACACGCTGCAGAGCAGGGCGAGGTGGAGGAGCTGGGCCCAGCCCGCCGCGTCGACGCCGCCGAGAGCGGACAGGGAACCGGCGGCGGGCACCGCGAACAGGGCGGTGCCGACGACCGTCTGGACGGTCGTGACGTGCAGCGGCCGTACCCGGCGGCGGGCGGTGAGCCGCCCCACGAGTGCCACATGGCCCGCTCGGACCAGCGCGGCGGCGAGGATCAGCAGGTCACCGTCGCGGGGTGCGTGGAAGCCGCTGCCGGAGACCAGGAGGGAGACGGCGAGCAGACACAGGCCGGTGGCGGCGAAGTAGCGGAGCGGCAGCCCCGGGGTCCCGGACCGGCGGTCCAGCAGCGGGGTGAGCACGATGGTGAGGCTGATCAGCAGGCCCGCGTTGGCCGCGCTGGTGTGCGCGACGCCGTACGTCTCCAGGGCCAGGACCGCCGCCTGGGTGACCCCCAGCACCGCCCCGACGCGCAGCTCGTCGCGCGTGCAGCGCCTCGTCCGGCGCCGGGCGGCGACGAGCGCGGTGCAGGCGGCGGCCGAGACGCCGTACCGCACGAACAGGACGAGCAGGACGGGGAGCGCCGAAGTGGCGGTCTTGGCGGCCAGATAACTGGAACCCCAGACGGCGGCGACAAGGAGAAGCACCGCGTCGGTGCTGCGGACTCGGGACACGCCCCACACGCTCCCGCACCCCGACCCTGAAGCCCAGAGCGAAGTTCTTCAGCGTCTTTTAAGCATCACTACAATGAGCGGGTGAACGAGCGGCAGCTGCGGATCCTGCGTGAACTCGGCGAACTGGGCAGTGTCACCGCCGTGGCGGAGGCGCTGCTGATGACCCCCTCGGCGATCTCGCAGCAACTGCGGCTGCTGCAGCGCTCGATCCCGGTCCCGCTCACCGAACGCGACGGACGGCGGCTGGTGCTGACGGACGCCGGGCGGGTGCTGGCCGGCGCGGCGATCGAGGTGGAGAGCGCCCTCGCCCGGGCACGGCACTGCGTGGACGACTTCGTCGACGAACCGGCCGGGGAGGTGTCGGTGGCCGCCTTCCACAGCGCGGCCGCCACGTTCTTCCCGGTCCTGCTGCGCGGCCGGGCCCCGGCGGCCCCGCGGCTCTCGCTCGCCGACGAGGACGTGGCGCAGGACCACTTCCCCCGGCTGACCCGCGACTACGACCTCGTCGTCGCCCACCATCTCGCGCACACGCCGCCCTGGCCGCGCACCGTCACCGCCACCACGCTGCTCAGCGAACCCCTCGACGTCGCGCTGCCGGCCGGCCACCCGCTGGCCCGCGCGGCGAGCCTGACCCCGCGCGACGTCGCGGACCAGCCCTGGATCACCGTGCACGACGGGTTCCCCCTGATGGCCACCGCCGACGCCATCGCGACGGCCGCGAACCGGCGGCTCGACATCGTCCACCGCGTCAACGAGTTCACGGTGGTCGCGGAGATCGTCGCCGCGGGGGGCGGGATCGCCCTGATGCCCCGCTGGACCACGCGCCCGCATCCCGCCCTGGTCCTCAGGCCCCTGACCGGGGTCCACGCCGTACGCCGCATCGACGTGCTCCACCGTCCCGAACGCGCGGCCCGCAGGGCGGTACGGACGGTCCTCGACGAACTGCGCCGCGCGGCCGAGACGATCCGCACCGGAGACACCCCGGCCCCGCCGGCCTCCTGTGAGACGGGCGACGCCGGGGACCCCGACGCCACCATGACGTCCGCGCGCGGGGACCTGGGCGCAGGAGCGAGGAACCACCGCCCGCGCGCGACGACTTGAGCCGTGTGGCAGGGGCCTGGCGCCCGTCGTGGGTCGAGGCCGCGTGGCGGAGGCCCGGAGCCTGTGGCGACTTGGGGGCGTGTCGCGGGGGCCTGCTGCCGGTGCGTGGTGGGCCGGGGCCGGGGCGGGTTCCGGCGCCGGGGAGGGGGCTCGATGTCAGGGTGTGGCGACTTGAGCCGTGTGGCGGAGGCCTGGCGCCCGTCGTGGGTCGAGGCCGCGTGGCGGGGGTCTGCCGTCGGTGCGCGGCGGCCTGGAGCCGGGGTGGGTTCCGGCAGTCGGGTGTGGTGACCGGGAGGACGGGGCCCGGTGCCCGGGGCGGTGGTCTCGTGCCGGGGCGCGGCCGGTTCCGCGCCCCGGTCCCGGTCAGGCCCGGCCGGCCCTCTCCACGAGCGCGAGCATCTTCTCGGCCTCGGACCGCCGGGCCCCGGCGGTCTCCCCGTCCAGCCGGTCGCACAGGGCGAGGACCGTGCGCGCGCGTGCCGAGGCGGCCTCGTGCCGGCCCAGGTCGGCCTCCAGCCAGCCCGCCGCCAGCTCGGAACCCGTCCGGGCGCCGAGCAGGGCGTCACCGAGGGAGGCGAACACGGGGATCGCCCGGGTCATGTGCCCGAGTGCCTCCTCGAACGCGTCCCGTGCGGCGGCCTCCTCCGCGTCGTCGGGTACGGAACGGGCCACCAGGTCCCCGAACTGGCGGTGGGTGTGCCCGAGTTCGGCGACGACACGACGCCCGGCGTCCTTGCCCCCGTTCTCGTCCTCGGGCCCGGCACCGGCACCGGTTCCGGAGCCGGGTGCCGCCGTCGCCGACTCGCACTCCCGGACCGCCTCCGCCATCAGCTCCCGCGCCTCGGCGAGCCCTCCGTCCAGCCGGGCCGCGCTCCACGCGCGGGCCCGGAGCGCGCGGACCAGCCCGTGGACGTCGCCCAGCTCGCGCCACAGGCCGCAGGCGCGGACGTACGCCTGATCCGCCTGGGCGGTCATCCCGGCGCGTCCGAGAGCCTCGGCCGCGAGGTGCGCGAGCACCGCGTGGTCGCGCTGCTCCGGCCAGTGCCGGGCGACGTCGGCGGCGCGCAGCCAGTGCTCGGCGGCCCCCCGGTGTTCGCCGAGCTCGGTGAGACAGTCGCCGAGCCACCAGCGCGTCTGCACGATCGCGCCCTCGCCGTGCGTCTCGGCGGTCAGATCCGGCAGCGCCGACTCCAGGATCTCGGCGGCCTCCGCCCACCGCCCCAGACGGAGCAGGAAACCACCGAGCTGATGGCGCGCCCAGGCCCCGAACGTGGCCGTCTCGCCCGCCTCGTCGGCCCAGTGCGCGGCCTCCAGGGCGTGCTCCGAGGCGGGGCCGAACCGCCCGGTGGCGGCGAGCGTCTCGGCGAGCCGGAGGTGCAGCTGGGCGTGGCCGGCCGGCTCCAGGTGGGAGCCTCCGTGATCCAGCGCGTCGCGCGTGGCCCGCTCCGCGGCCTCCATGTCGCCGAGGTGCATCGCGATCCCGGCGAGCCGGGAGTCGTACTCGACGGCGAACCACGGCAGCCCCGCCGCCACGAACCCCTCGACGGCGCGCCGGAGGAGCCCGGCGGCCGCTTCGGCGTCGTCGGCGCGGGCGGAGAGCTCCCCGAGCATCGCGTACGCCTCGGCGGCCCGTGACGCGAGTGCCACGTCGTCCCCGGCACGCGGCTCCGCGAGGGCCAGCAACTCCCGCACGGCCTCCTCCGCGGCGACCGTGACATCACCCTCGGAGCCGGAGCCGGAGCCGGAGTCGGCGAGCGGCTGCCCGTCCACCGCGGCGGTCTCCAGCTCGTCCACCCGGTGCATCAGCGTCCGCGCCCGGCTCACCAGCACGGACGCCGTCTGCGAGACCCCCGTCCCGCCCTCGGCGAACAGGGCGAGCGCCTGTTCGCGCAGCTCCGCGACGACCTCCAGGGCCCGCGCGGACCCGCCCGACAGCGCCTGGACGTACGCGGCGCGGGAACGGGCCGCCAGCGCCTCACCGGGGTCGCCCGCCTCGGCGTACAGCTCGGCGGCCCGGAGGAAGAGAGCGGCGCCCCGCGGCCCGAGGCCCATCGCCGCGTGATCGGCGATCTCCGCGCGGTCGCCGACCTCCAGCTCCCGGCCCTCGGCGGCGCGCGAGACCGCCGCCCACGCCTCGACCGCGTCCGGGTCCCGCAGCGCCGAGAGCCGCCGGGCCTCGGCGAGCAGCGCGTCCAGGTCCGGTTCGGCGGCCACGGCCACGGTCCGCGGTGCCGGTACCGGCACCGGCACCGACGGGTGGGACCCGGCGCGTGCCGGACGCGCCGGGCGGACGCCCAGCGGCAGCCGGTCGACGAGCACCGGCCGGTCCATGCGCGCGCGGGTCCGCTCGCCGATGTACGGCGTGCCGTTGCGGTCGTCGAACCGCGCGGCCAGCGCGAGCGCCTCCCCGCGCGCGTGGACGGCGAGTTCCGCCGCCGTCCACGCCCGCCCCGCGGGCCCGGGAACCGGCTGCCCGCCGAGCCCGAGGGCGGTCAGCCGGTCCGTCGTGAGCGTCACGACCGCCATGAAGTCCAGCTTGCTGCGCGGGTCCCCGGAGTCCGTGAAGTAGGCCGGGCGCTCCGCGAGCAGTTCCAGGGCGCGCGCCTCGTTGCCGGTCAGGGCGCAGAACTCCACGTGGTCCGCGTACGCGCCCCGCATGCTCTCCATGGACCGCACCAGCCGGAAGCCCCGCAGATGATGGGCGCGCGCCTCCTCGACGCGCCCCAGCCGCAGCAGCGGCAGCAGGGAGGAGGCGAGGACGGTGTGCGGCTCGTGGGCGCAGGTGTACTCGCCCCCGAGCACCGGCGCCCACAGCTCCAGCGCCTCCTCGTCCGCGCCGCGCACCGCCCGCCACCACCCCTGCCCGTGCAGCTCGCACGCGTGGCAGTCGGCCATGGAGTCACGGTCCGCCGCCATCCAGGCGGTGTACGCCCGCTCGGCGCGCTCCAGGTCGCCCAGATGGGCGGCGACGCTGAACTCGGCGCTGCGCACGGCCCGTTCGGAGTGACCGGCGAGACGGTAGCGATGCTCCATCTCGCCGAGCCACTTCTCTATGGAGGCGAGCGGAACGTGCGGCTGGTCGAGCATGCCCGCCGACATCCACTTGAAGACCCAGTGCAGGGAGTGGATCTCGAACTCGTCGAAGTGCTCGGGGTGTTCGTCCCACATGCGCAGCAGGCGCGCGAAGGGGACGAACATCTTGTCCTTCTCGGAGCTGTAGTTGTAGACCTTCAGCTGGTGTCCGAGCGCCTCGACGACGGCGAGCGGGACGTCCAGCTTCTCGGCCTCCACGAGCAGCTGCTCCGCGCGCGCGTTGCGGCCGGGCCCCTCGGGCTGCTCGTAGTTGTCCGCCATCGCCCGCCGCAGCGTGTCGAAGTCCATGGCCGGGCTCATCGGCGGTCGTCCTTTCCGGGATCGGTGTGGGTGGCCCACTCCAGAAGGCCGATGAAGGCGCGGTTGAGGAGCGCCGAGTCCGCGGGCCGCAGCGGGCGCTGGGCCATCAGCAGCGCCTGCCCGTACAGCGACTCCGTGGCGGTGCCGATCAGGTCCGGGTCGCCGAGCGAACTGATCCTGCGGATCAACGGGTTGAGGTGGTTGAGGACCAGACGGGCGCGCGGGGCGCTGCCGCGCAGCGAGCCGAGGATGCCCGCCCACAGGTCGTCGGCCTGCTCCTCGGCCTCCGCGCGGGCCTGCTCGTGGCGGGCCGCCCGGTCGTCCAGGTGCAGGGCGGGCGTCGACAGGGGGTGGAAGGCGCGCAGCACCACGTCGCAGTCGAGCGGGTCCAGCCGGGCCCGCGCGGCCGCGAGGAAGGCCGACAGGGCCAGCTCCTCGGCCGGGTCGACCGTGTCCAGGTGGGCCGTCACGGTGTCCGCGTCCAGCTCCGAGACGGCCGTGCCCGGCCGTACGGCGGGCAGGGCCTCGATCAGCTCGCTGTCGTACGTGTAGCCGCCGTTGACGACCCCGACGCCCTGCGCGGAGGCGATCGGCGCGACCTGCCGGTACTCCTCCACGGTCCGGGTGAAGTGCACCACCGGGTGCCGCTGGGCGAACTCCTCCAGGGACAGCCGCCCGTCGGTCGTCTCGAAGGGCAGCCACGGCAGCATCGTGCGCAGCATCTCCGGGTCGTGCCGCGCCAGCGACTTCACGCCCAGGTGGTGCACGGACAGGAAGGCGGCCAGCCGCTCCGGATCGCCCGCCGCGAGCCCGGTCAGCCAGGACCGGATGCGCTCGCCCAGCGCCTCGCGCACGGCGGCGAGGGTCTCGTCCTCGTACAGCGACTCGCGGGACGCGGTGGGCCGCAGACTGTCCGTGTCGAGGACGCAGCGGACGAAGAACGCCCAGTCCGGCAGCAGCTGTTCGGCCCGCTCGGTGAGCAGCATGCCCTTCAGGTGCACGCGGTGGCTCGCGCGCTGGGCGGGAGAGACCGCCGACGGCAGGACGTAGGCCACGCCCCGGACCCCGGCGAGCGGCACGTCCAGGCCGATCGTGTCCAGCGGAGTGAACCCGAACAGCTCCCGGCAGTGCCGGGCCAGGGCGACCCGGCGGCCGGCGGGGCTCGGATAGGGCCGGTCCCAGGGCGCGGGAAGGTCCGTGACCGCCTCGTCGCCGACCCGCACGTCGTACGGCAGCAGGGACCCGAAGTCGCGCGCCAGCGACAGGACCCGCTCCCGGCTCAGCCACTCGCCGGCCCCGGCCCGCGCCACCAGGTGCACGGTCGTGCCCGGCTCGGCGCGCGCCTCCTGAGGCAGGGTGCGCACCGTGTACGAGCCGTCGTCGGCCGCGGTCCACTCGACCGGCGCCGCGTCGGGCGTCCGGGCGCTGCGGCTGACCACCCGGATCCGCTCGGCGACGACGAAACACGCCAGCAGTCCGATGCCGAACTGGCCGAGGAAGTCCGAACGGGCCGACTCCAGGCCGTCGTTCCGCTTGGAGCTGCGGCCGATGGTCGCCAGCAGACTGTGCACGTCGGACTCGGTGAGCCCGATCCCGGAGTCCTCCACCCGCAGGGTCCCGCCCTCGGCGTGCAGCCGCACCGTGGCCGGGGCGTCCGGCTGCTCCGCGCGCCGCGCGGTGATCGCGTCGACGGCGTTCTGCAGCAGTTCGCGCAGGTAGACCTTGGGACTGGAGTAGAGGTGATGGGAGAGGAGGTCGACCAGACCGCGCAGGTCGACCTGGAACGTATGGGGTGACGGGGAGGCCTGGGACGGCTGTGAGGTCTGGGAGTCCATCGTCGCTGCGCCGGTCGGTGGGGGGACGGGCGACGGCGCGGGGTCGGGCGGTCCCGGGGGCGGTGACCGCGAAGAGGGCCGGAGCGCGTCATCCTAGGCCCGGAACGAGCCGTCTGACCAGCGGATTTCCAGGACGTATACGGCAATGTCAGTGCCGTGGTGTGCAATGGATCTCGTGTCCGTGCTCGAAGAACCACTGAAGAAGGCGCTCGGTCCCGCCACCGCGAAGGTGATGGCCGAGCACCTCGGCCTGCACACCGTCGGCGACCTGCTGCACCACTACCCCCGCAGATACGAGGAGCGCGGGCAGCTCACCCACCTCGCCGACCTGCCGATGGACGAGCACGTGACGGTGGTCGCCCAGGTCGCCGACGCCCGTCTGCACACCTTCGCCTCGTCGAAGGCGCCCCGCGGCAAGGGCCAGCGCCTCGAAGTGACCATCACGGACGGCAGCGGCCGCGTCCAGCTGGTCTTCTTCGGCAACGGCGTGCACAAGCCCCACAAGGACCTGCTGCCCGGCACCCGCGCGATGTTCTCCGGCAAGGTCTCCGTCTTCAACCGCCGCCTCCAGCTGGCCCACCCGGCCTACGAACTGCTGCGCGGCGAGGGCGACGAGGCGGCGGAGAGCGTCGACAGCTGGGCGGGCGCCCTCATCCCGATCTACCCGGCCACCGCCAAGCTGGAGTCCTGGAAGATCGCCAAGTCCGTGCAGACGGTGCTGCCGAGCGCCCAGCGGGCGGTCGACCCCCTCCCGGACTCGCTGCGCGACGGCCGGGGCCTGGTCCCCCTGCCCGAGGCCCTCCTCAAGATCCACCGCCCGGGCACCAAGGCCGACATCCACGACGCCCGCGCCCGCCTCAAGTGGGACGAGGCCTTCGTCCTCCAGGTCGCCCTGGCCCGCCGCCGCCACGCCGACGGCCAGCTCCCGGCCGTCGCCCGGACCCCCGCCCCCGACGGCCTGCTGACCGCCTTCGACGCCAGACTGCCCTTCACCCTCACCGAGGGTCAGCGGAAGGTCTCCAAGGAGATCTTCGACGGCCTCGCCACCGAACACCCGATGCACCGTCTGCTCCAGGGAGAGGTGGGCTCCGGGAAGACGATGGTGGCCCTGCGCGCCATGCTCGCCGTCGTCGACGCGGGCGGGCAGGCCGCGATGCTCGCGCCCACCGAGGTGCTCGCCCAGCAGCACCACCGGTCGGTCACCGAGATGATGGGCGAGCTGGCCGAGGGCGGCATGCTCGGCGGGGCCGAGCACGCGACGAAGGTCGTGCTGCTCACCGGCTCCATGGGGGCGGCCGCCCGCAGGCAGGCGCTGCTCGACCTGGTCACCGGCGAGGCCGGGATCGTGATCGGCACCCACGCGCTGATCGAGGACAAGGTCCAGTTCCACGACCTGGGCCTGGTCGTGGTCGACGAACAGCACCGCTTCGGCGTGGAACAGCGCGACGCCCTGCGCGGCAAGGGCAAGCAGCCCCCGCACCTCCTGGTCATGACCGCCACGCCCATCCCGCGCACGGTCGCGATGACGGTCTTCGGCGACCTGGAGACCTCCGTGCTCGACCAGCTCCCCGCCGGGCGCTCCCCGATCGCCAGCCACGTCGTCCCGGCCGCGGACAAGCCGCACTTCCTCACGCGCGCGTGGGAGCGCGTGCGCGAGGAGGTGGAGAACGGCCATCAGGCGTACGTCGTCTGCCCCCGCATCGGTGACGAGGAGGACGACCCGAAGAAGGGCGCCCGGAAGTCCCCGGAGGACGAGGCGGAGAAGCGTCCGCCGCTGGCCGTCCTGGACGTCGCCGACCAGCTCGCCAAGGGGCCCCTCCAGGGCCTGCGGGTCGAAGTCCTGCACGGCAGGATGCATCCCGACGACAAGGACGCCGTCATGCGCCGCTTCGCGGCGGGCGAGACCCACGTCCTGGTCGCCACGACCGTGATCGAGGTCGGGGTGAACGTACCGAACGCCACCGCCATGGTGATCATGGACGCCGACCGCTTCGGCGTCTCCCAGCTCCATCAGCTCCGCGGCCGGGTCGGCCGCGGTTCGGCGGCGGGGCTGTGCCTGCTGGTCTCCGAGATGCCGGAGGCGAGCCCGGCGCGCCAGCGGCTGAACGCGGTGGCCTCGACCCTGGACGGCTTCGAGCTCTCCCGCATCGACCTCGAACAGCGCCGCGAGGGCGACGTCCTCGGCCAGGCGCAGTCCGGTGTCCGCTCCTCGCTGCGCATGCTCGCCGTCATCGACGACGAGGAGATCATCGCGGAGGCCCGCGAGGAGGCCACCGCGGTCGTCGCGGCGGACCCGGAGCTCGGTGACCTGCCCGGCCTGCGCGTCGCCCTGGACGCCCTGCTGGACGAGGAACGGGAGCAGTACCTGGACAAGGGCTGAGCGGCGGCGAGGGGCCGGCGGCTGAGAGACTGGGAGGAACCGACCACCCCCAGCGCAAAGGACCCTCATGACCCGCGTGATCGCCGGCCGGGCCGGCGGACGCCGTCTGGCCGTCCCGCCGGGCACCGGCACCCGCCCCACCTCCGACCGGGCGCGCGAGGGCCTCTTCTCCACCTGGCAGTCCCTGCTCGGCGGCCCGCTGGAGGGCGAGCGCGTGCTCGACCTGTACGCGGGCTCGGGCGCCGTCGGCCTGGAGGCCCTCAGCCGCGGCGCCGGACACACCCTGCTCGTGGAGGCGGACGCCCGCGCGGCCAAGGTCGTCCGCGACAACGTGAGGACGCTGGGCCTGCCGGGCGCCGAGGTCAGGGCGGGCAAAGCGGAGCAGATCGTCAAGGCGGCCCCTCCCGGGGAGCCGTACGACCTGGTCTTCCTCGACCCTCCGTACGTCGTTTCGGACGACGATCTTCGGGAGATTCTGCTCACACTCCGCTCGGGGGGCTGGCTCGCGGAGGATGCGCTCGTCACCGTGGAGCGCAGCACCAGAGGCGGTGAATTCGGCTGGCCCGAGGGTTTCGAGCCCATCAGGGCCCGTCGCTACGGCGAGGGCACGTTTTGGTACGGTCGCGCCGCCTCTACGTGCGAAGAAGCACGATGACCGGACCGGAGAGCGAGGGACCACTGTTGCGCCGCGCCGTCTGTCCGGGGTCATTCGACCCCATCACCAACGGACATCTCGACATCATCGCCCGCGCCTCCGCGCTGTACGACGTCGTGCACGTCGTCGTGATGATCAACCAGTCGAAGAAGGGCCTGTTCACGGTCGACGAGCGGATCGAGCTGATCCGCGAGGTCACGGCCGAGTTCGGCAACGTCCAGGTCGAGGCCTACCACGGCCTCCTCGTCGACTACTGCAAGCAGCGGGACATCCCGGCCATCGTCAAGGGCCTGCGAGCGGTCAGCGACTTCGACTACGAACTCCAGATGGCCCAGATGAACAACGGCCTCTCGGGCGTCGAGACCCTGTTCATCCCGACCAGCCCCACCTACAGCTTCCTCTCCTCCTCGCTGGTCAAGGAGGTCGCGAACTGGGGCGGCGACATCTCCCACCTGGTGCCGCCGGTGGTCCTGGAGGCGCTCACGGAGCGTCTCGGCAAGGACTGAGCGACTGACTGTCCGTCACCCGGTGTCGGACGGTGCGGGAGTGGTCGTACAGTCGTCCCGTCCGTCTCCAACACAGCTGTAGAGAGTGGCGAGCACACGGTGGACGTACAGAAGAAGCTCGATGAGATCGTCGCGACGGTCAGCGGTGCCCGCTCCATGCCCATGTCGGCATCGTGCGTGGTCAACCGCGCCGAACTGCTCTCGATGCTGGAGGAGGTGCGCCAGGCGCTGCCCGGCTCCCTCGCCCAGGCCCAGGAGCTGATCGGCGGCCGCGAGGAGATGGTCGAGCGGGCCCGCCAGGAGGCCGAGCGGATCATCGAGACCGCGCACGCCGAGCGCGGTTCCCTGATCTCCGACACCGAGGTCGCCCGCCGTTCGCAGAACGAGGCGGACCGCATCCTGAGCGAGTCCCGCAAGGAGGCCGAGGAGATCCGCGCGGAGGCCGACGACTACGTCGACTCCCAGCTCGCCAACTTCGAGGTCGTCCTCACCAAGACCCTCGGCTCCGTCGGCCGCGGCCGCGAGAAGCTCCTCGGCACCGGTCCGGGCCTCGACGAGGACGGCTACGAGGACGAGGACGCCCCCGAGCGCAGCTACGACCCAGAGACCCTGCGCCGCAACGCCGACGACTACGTCGACGCCAAGCTCGGCGCCTTCGAGGCCGTCCTCGCCAAGACGCTGGAGGCCGTCGGCCGCGGCCGGGAGAAGCTGCAGGGCAGGATCGCCACCGACGACCTCGGCGCGCTCGCGGCCTTCGGGGAGGACGGAACGCCCGGGGCGCACACCAGCGACGCCGACTACCTGGCCGGCCTCGCGGAGCTCGCGGACGAGCCCGAGCAGGACCCCAGGACCCCGGAGCCGGCCGCCCAGCCGTCCTACGGGCAGCAGGAGGCGTACGCCTACCAGCAGCAGGACGACCCCTACGGCTACCAGCAGCAGTACGCCCAGCAGCAGGACGCGTACGGCTACCAGCAGGCCGACCCGTACGCCGCCTACCAGCAGCAGGGCTACGACCAGCAGGGGTACGACCAGGGCGGGCATGTCTACGGCCAGCAGGCCCATGCCGCGGACCAGCAGAGCCACCCCCTCGACGAGGTCAGCCTCTTCGACACCAGCATGATCAGCGCGGACCAGCTGAGGGCGTACGAGCAGGGGCGCGGCGGTCACTGACCCGGCGGTCAGGAGGGGCGCGCACCGGCGGCCGGGGCGCGGACGCGCAGCGGATTGGGCCGAGAGCGAAAGGTCCAGTATCCTGGCTCTTCGGTCGCGCGTACGTCCGCGATCAGCGCTGCCCGAGGGACACCGAGGGCGGCGTTCCCAGAGTTTCGAAGATCGAAAGCAGGAATGGCTCTGAACGCCCGCCTCGACCACCGCGATCCTCTCGTGTTCGACACGCACGAGCTGGGGCGGCGTCCTGGCGCGCTGCAGCGCCTGACCCGCACGATCGACGCTCCCGTGGATCTCGGGATCCAGGGTGTCATCGGAGTGCCGGAAGGCGCCCCGGTGGAGCTCGAACTCCGTCTGGAGTCGGTCATGGAAGGGGTGCTTGTCACAGGCACCGCCCGTGCATCGGCGAAGGGGGAGTGCGTAAGGTGTCTGGAGCCGCTCGAGCAGGTGCTCGAAGCGGACTTCCAGGAGATGTTCTCGTACCCTGACGCCGATGACCGGGGCCGCCCCAAGGCGGAGCCGGTCGACGACGCCGAGGACGACGAGGACACTCTCTTCCTCGAGGACGGCCTGTTCGACCTCGAACCCGTGCTGCGGGATGCGGTGGTGCTCGCACTGCCGATGCAGCCGGTGTGCCAGGACGACTGCCCCGGCCTGTGCTCCGAATGCGGAGCCCGGCTGGCGGACGACCCGGACCACCACCATGACGCCGTCGACATCCGTTGGGCGGCACTGCAGGGACTCGCCGGTTCACTCGAAGATGGCGAGAAGGACGAGTTGAGCGGCGCCGAGCCTGGCGTCGACGAGAAGCAGGAGAAGTAGCCGTGGCTGTTCCGAAGCGGAAGATGTCGCGCAGCAACACGCGCCACCGCCGGTCGCAGTGGAAGGCTGCGGTCCCCACCCTGGTTGCGTGCGAGCGCTGCCACGAGCCCAAGCTGCAGCACATCGCGTGCCCGGCCTGTGGCACCTACAACAAGCGCCAGGTCCTCGAGGTCTGAGCGGCTGGTGAGAGGTCTGATGTCTGACGCCAAGGCGGATTCAAACGCCAAGAAAAAGGCGGACAACACAGCCTCGTCCCACACGCTTCTGGAAGGGCGGCTCGGCTACAAGCTCGAGTCCGCCCTTCTGGTGCGTGCGCTGACCCACCGTTCCTACGCGTACGAGAACGGCGGTCTGCCGACCAACGAGCGCCTGGAGTTCCTCGGGGACTCCGTGCTGGGCCTCGTGGTCACGGACACGCTGTACCGCACCCACCCCGACCTGCCCGAGGGCCAGTTGGCCAAGCTGCGGGCCGCGGTGGTCAACTCTCGTGCGCTGGCGGAGGTGGGCCGCGGCCTCGAACTCGGCTCCTTCATCCGGCTCGGCCGGGGCGAGGAAGGCACGGGAGGCCGGGACAAGGCGTCCATCCTCGCCGACACCCTCGAAGCGGTGATCGGCGCGGTCTATCTCGACCAGGGACTGGAGGCGGCGGGCGAACTCGTCCACCGGCTCTTCGACCCGCTGATCGAGAAGTCCTCGAACCTCGGTGCCGGCCTGGACTGGAAGACCAGCCTCCAGGAGCTCACCGCGACCGAGGGGCTCGGGGTTCCCGAGTACCTGGTCACGGAGACCGGCCCGGACCACGAGAAGGTCTTCACTGCTGCCGCCCGCGTCGGAGGCGTCTCGTACGGCACCGGCACCGGCCGCAGCAAGAAGGAGGCGGAGCAGCAGGCCGCGGAGTCCGCGTGGCGTGCCATCCACTCCGCGGCGGACGAGCGCGCGAAATCGGCGCAGGCCGCCGAACAGGTGGCTCGTGACGCCCAGCAGGCGGCCCAGGACGCCGGGGAGACCGCCGACACCTCCTCGACGCCCACGACCTGAATCCTTCATCCGACGCGAGTGCCGCGGTGACCGCGGCACTTCGTGGGACCCGCACCACCGGACCCCGCCACGGCGCACCCGCGCCGCGGCGGGGTCCGCGCGTTGCCGGGCCGGGGGCCATGAGCGGGGCCGGGAGAGGCGCGAGTGGGCCGGGGAGAGGGCAGGACGCCCGGCCCAGGACCCTCGGCGGGCGGGACCGGCTCCGTGCCGCGGGCGGACGGGCCTGCCCGGGCCCGGTGGCCGGGACCGGCTCCGTGCCGTGGGCGGCCGCGTGCCGCGGGGCCGCGGCGACCGCTCCCCGACGGCCGCCGCCCGGCGCGATGTACCCTTCCGGCATCACCCGCCCAGTCCGCCTTCCAGGAGGATTCCCGTGCCCGAGCTGCCCGAGGTCGAAGTCGTGCGGCGGGGCTTGGAGCGCTGGGTCACCGGACGGGTCGTGAGCTCGGTGGACGTCCGCCATCCGCGCGCCGTGCGGCGGCACCTGGCGGGAGCCGACGGCTTCGCGAAGGCGCTCGCCGGGCACCGGGTGGGCGGGGCGATGCGCCGCGGCAAGTACCTGTGGCTGCCGCTCGACGATTCGCCGTACTCCGTGCTCGCGCACCTCGGCATGAGCGGTCAGCTCCTCGTGCAGCCGGAGGACGCCGCGGAGGAGAAGCACCTGCGCATCCGCGTCCGCTTCGAGGACGACCGGGGCACCGAGCTGCGCTTCGTCGACCAGCGCACCTTCGGCGGGCTGTCGCTGCACGAGAACACCCCGGACGGCCTTCCCGACGTCATCGCGCACATCGCCCGCGACCCCCTCGATCCCCTCTTCGACGACGCCGCGTTCCACACCGCGCTGCGGGCCCGCCGTACGACCCTCAAGCGCGCCCTGCTCGACCAGTCACTGATCAGCGGCGTCGGGAACATCTACGCGGACGAGGCGCTGTGGCGCTCCAGGCTGCACTACGAGCGCCCGGCGGGGACCATGACCCGGCCGCGCACCGCCGAACTCCTCGGCCACGTCCGCGATGTCATGAACGACGCCCTCGCCGCCGGCGGCACCAGCTTCGACAGCCTGTACGTCAACGTCAACGGCGAGTCGGGCTACTTCGACCGCTCGCTCGACGCGTACGGGCGCGAGGGAGAGCCCTGCCACCGCTGCGGGACGCCGATGCGCCGACGGGCCTGGATGAACCGCTCCAGCTACTTCTGCCCGCGCTGCCAGCGCGCGCCGCGCCAGGCGGCCTGACCCGCCCAGGCCCCCGGACTCACCGGAGTCCCTGGGCCTCGCGGGCTTCGTCGTAGCGGCCACGGGCCGCCATGACGTCGTCCATGCGGCCCTCGACGAAGGCGATGAGGGCCAGCAGGCGTTCGGCGACCTCGCGGCCCAGCGGCGTGAGGGTGTAGTCGACGCGCGGCGGGTTCGTGGGCCGCGCGTCGCGGTGCACCAGACCGTCGCGCTCCAGCGCGTGCAGGGTCTGCGAGAGCATCTTCTCGCTGACGCCGTCGACCCGGCGGCGCAGTTCGTTGAACCGGAACGTGCCGTCGTACAGCGCTCCCAGCGTGAGGGAGCCCCAGCGGCCGGTGACGTGCTCCAGCGTGCCCCGGGACGGGCAGCCGCGGGCGAACACGTCGTACGCGAGGTCCTTGCCGCCGACGCGTCCGGTGCCCTCGTCGCTCCCGGCGCGCTCCGTGATCCGCGCGGACGATTCCATACCGCCAGCATACTCAGCCACAGCGCTACCCAATGGATTGCGCTGACTGCTGGTCAGTGTGACAGGCCGACGCCGGCCTTTCCGGCATGCGGGCCGCGTACGACCGGGACCGGTTCCCCGGCCCCGGCCGCGGCCCCGGACCCGTCCCGGAGAAACAGCACATGGCCGACCCCCCGAGCGGGCCGGCCATGTGATCCGCGGCTGCGTCAGCGGCCGAAGAACTGCGGGGCCGGATCTCCGACCCGTACCCCTGCAACCGATCAACGCTGCGACCTGCGACGTGGCCGTCGACGGCCGTCAGCGTCGATCGTCGTCGAACACCCTCGGACGGCCCGGAGACGGCCCGGCGGGTGCTCAACACAATGGCGGGTGAAGCCCCTCGACGCCAGAGCTCCGATCAGAGGGATGGATCACTCTTGTCGCGCTTCGTCATCCTCCGAGCCGGGAACGTCTGCCCAGGACCGCTCGCCGGCCTCACAGTGGTGGCACCTGGCGACGCGCCGAGCCGTAGGATCCGGACGGGGGTGACCGTGGAACGGCACGTGCTGGAATCGCTGTTGGCCGGTGATCACGAGGAGGCGTCCGTGATAGCTCTGGCCACCCTCCGCAGCGGCGCCACCTACTGGGTGGCGGACCGGGCACAACCCGTCGGCGTACATGCCGGAGTCTTCAAGGGCCGACTTCAGCGCATGCGGATGCACGGACTCGAACCTCTTGGGCTGGAACGAGCGGTGCGGCTCGTCGGTGAACATGGCCGGCCCGTGCGTACGGGGCTGATCGATCCCGCCGATCGGACATGGACCACGCTGCTCTTCCTCACCGAGGACGGCAGCGCACTGGTGGCCTGCGCCGGCTGGCCGCTGCCGCTTGTCAAGAAGCCACCGCTTTAGGAGCGAGGTGAGGTGGACGCCCTGACCTGTGGACTGTCCACATGGGCGGACCGCAGTGCGGCACGGGGCGGGATGCCGACGGCGCGAGGGCGATCCCCTGGTCAGCAGCAGGCTTTGAACCCGTGGCGGACTTGCCCTGCTGAGCTGAGGCTGTGTCACGGGTTTCCCCGGAAGCAGCGTCCGGCTTCTCGTCGACGGGTCAAACGGACTCGGGCCGCCGTGGACGGCGTCTTCACGGATGAAGATTCCACGCACGACGGCCCGGACACGGCCCAGGAGGGCGCTTAGCCCTCTGACCTGCGGTTAGCTCAGTAGCCGAAGTCCTGTGTCCACCAAGGGCCGCCCTCGGCGAGGTGGACTCCGACGCCGAGCGTCTTGAAGTCGCAGTTCAGGATGTTGGCCTTGTGGCCGGGGCTGTTCATCCAGGCTTCCATCACGGCGGCCGCGTCGGCCTGGCCGCGGGCTATGTTCTCGCCGCCGAGGCTGGTTATGCCGGCCTTCGCCGCGCGGTCCCAGGGGGTGAGCCCGCCCGGGTCGGTGTGGTCGAAGAAGTCCCGCGCCGCCATGTCCTCGCTGAAGGTCCGGGCCAGGTCGGTCAGGGAGCTGTTCGCGGCCACCGGGCTGCAACCGACCTTGGCGCGCTCGTCGTTGACGAGCTTGAGCACCTCGGCCTCGGCGGCGGCCTCCGCGGACACGTTCACCGGCGACTTGGCGACCGGTGCCTTGGTCTCCTTCTTGGAAGGCTTGGAGGACCCCGGAGCCTTGGGCTCCTTCGTCTCCTTCTCCTTCTCCTTGGAGGCTCCGGCCCCCTTGCCCTGGTTGCCCTGCTCCTTCGACGGCTCCGTCGTGGTCGGCGGGGCCGCCGGCGTCGCGGAGGCCGCGGGTGCGGAGGCCGAGGGCGCGGTCGGGGTCGCGCGTCCGGAGCCACGGCTCGCCGACGTGCCCTCGCGGGCGTCCGCGTCGCCCGAGGTGCCGCCCTGCGGGGCGTCCACGTTGGAGGGCGAGCTCGCGGCCTGGATGCTGTCGGAGTTGTTGCTGCCACCGCCGAGCGCGTAGTTCTCGGCACCGGGTACGACACCGGCCGCGACGGCCACGGTACCGATGGCCATGGCCGCCGAGACGCCGAGCAGTCCGGTCTTGACCGGGCTCGGACCCTTCCGCTTGCGGTGCGAGCGGGCGGCGGAGGCCGACGGGAGATCGGCGATGGCCGCGTAGCCGTACAGGTTCTCCGGGCCGTAGCTCTCCGTGGAGGTCCCGCTCGTATCTGTGACTCCGGTGGCGCGCCCTGTGGCGGCGCGGCCGGCGTCGGAGCGTCGGTGGCGTCCCATCCTTTGGGCCTTCCTCGATCTTGAGTCAGCGATCCTCACCGGAACCTCACCCTAAAGAGTGAGTTTCTAGTGAGACTCATTGGGTCGGGACGGTACCGCATGGCGCAAGGGATGGATGTGCTCCAGGGGACATTGTCCGGTTAGCGTGCAGCCATGAACGAGGTTTCACGGCTGGTCGTCTGGGTCCGCGGACGGGTCCAAGGTGTGGGTTTCCGCTGGTTCACGCGGGCCAGGGCACTGGAGATCGGCGGGCTGAGTGGTTTTGCTCTCAATCTCGACGACGGACGTGTCCAGGTGGTCGCGGAGGGCCCCCGGGCCGGCTGTCAGAGCCTGCTCGACTGGCTCCAGGGGGACGACACGCCCGGCCGGGTGGACGGAGTCACTGAGATCTGGGACACGCCCCGGGGGATCTACGACGGCTTCGCCATCCGCTGACGGGAGCGGCCCCGAAGCCCCCGCGGAGGTGGCGTGGCGTATGCCACCGGCACCCCTCAGTAGTGGAAATGGCCTGGTGGTTGCCAAGAACGGCTCGAAGTGGCAGGCTCCCGAGGTAACGATGATCCAGACGCCCTGGGGCCCCGCCGGAGTCGTCGCGCCGCCGTTCCAGAAGCCGCGCGACAGTGGGTTGCCCGCCGATACGGGGCGTGATCGTGTTGACCGTCAAACTTTTTGGTGAGACGCTGAAAGCCCCGCGCACCTTAGCTGTTTGGCATGTGGAACGGCAGCACGACATCAGCAGTGTCAAGCATCGCGGGTGCGATTCCCTCACGACCCACACCGCTTCGGTCGGTCACTCAGTGTGGAGGACCATCCATCATGGCAAAGGCGCTTCTCGGTTACGTCGGCGGTTCCGACCCGCGACTCATTGCCGAGATGCGACGGCTCCAGCAGCGCGTCCAGGACCTCGAATCCGAGCTCGTACGGATCCAGGCCGAGAACGACGCGCTCGCGGCTGCCGCTTCTCACGACTCGCTTCTCGAGAGCATCGACGTACCCCAGGCGGAGCCTGCGCTCACCTGACCACTGCACTGCACCATGACAGCAGTGGTTGGGCAGCCCGAATCAACCGCTAAGTTGTCAGATTTGCAAGGGACGCCGTCCGGCGTCCCTTCTTTCTTTCCCCCCCAGCATCCTTCCCCCTCTTCACGTCTGGTCTGCCCTGCGCGTTCACGGGTGAAACCGCGCGTTCATGGAGTGAGACCGGCCCGAAAGGTAGAGTCCGGCGGCGTGCACCTCAAGGCCCTGACCCTGCGGGGGTTCAAGTCGTTCGCCTCCGCGACCACGTTGCGGTTCGAACCGGGCATCACCTGTGTCGTGGGCCCCAACGGATCCGGCAAGTCCAACGTCGTGGACGCGCTCAGCTGGGTCATGGGCGAGCAGGGGGCCAAGTCCCTGCGCGGCGGCAAGATGGAGGACGTCATCTTCGCCGGCACCACCGGGCGTCCGCCGCTCGGCCGTGCCGAGGTCTCCCTGACCATCGACAACTCCGACGGGGCGCTGCCCATCGAGTACGCCGAGGTCACCATCACGCGGATCATGTTCCGCAACGGCGGCAGCGAGTACCAGATCAACGGCGACACCTGCCGGCTGCTGGACATCCAGGAGCTGTTGTCCGACTCCGGCATCGGCCGTGAGATGCACGTCATCGTCGGACAGGGCCAGCTCGACTCCGTCCTGCACGCCGACCCGATGGGCCGCCGCGCCTTCATCGAGGAGGCGGCGGGCGTCCTCAAGCACCGCAAGCGCAAGGAGAAGGCGCTGCGGAAACTGGACGCCATGAAGGCGAACCTGGCCCGCGTCCAGGACCTCACCGACGAGCTGCGGCGCCAGCTGAAGCCGCTCGGCCGGCAGGCCGCCGTGGCCCGCCGCGCCGCCGTCATCCAGGCCGACCTGCGCGACGCCCGGCTGCGTCTGCTCGCCGACGACCTCGTACGTCTGCGGGGGGCGCTCCAGTCCGAGATCGCCGACGAGGCCGCGCTCAAGCAGCGCAAGGAGTCCGCCGAGGCCGAACTCAGGAAGGCGCTCCAGCGGGAGGCACTGCTGGAGGACGAGGTGCGGCAGCTGACGCCGCGTCTCCAGCGCGCGCAGCAGACCTGGTACGAACTCTCCCAGCTCGCGGAGCGGGTGCGCGGCACCGTCTCGCTGGCCGACGCGCGCGTGAAGAGCGCCACCTCGGCGCCCGCGGAGGAGCGGCGCGGGCGCGACCCGGAGGACATGGAGCGCGAGGCCGTCCGCGTCCGCGAGCAGGAGGCCGAACTGGAGGCGGCCCTGGAGGCGGCCGAGCGGGCCCTGGAGGACACCGTCGCGCACCGCGCCGAGCTGGAGCGCGAACTGACCGTCGAGGAGCGCCGCCTCAAGGACGTGGCCCGCGCGATCGCCGACCGCCGCGAGGGACTCGCCCGTCTGGGCGGCCAGGTCAACGCCGCCCGTTCGCGTGCCGCTTCCGCGCAGGCCGAGATCGACCGGCTCGCCGCCGCGCGCGACGAGGCCCAGGAGCGCGCGGTCACGGCCCAGGAGGAGTACGAGCAGCTGAAGGCCGAGGTCGACGGTCTCGACGCGGACGACGCCGACCTCGCCGAGCGGCACGAGGCGGCTAGGCGGGCCCTGTCCGACGCGGAGGCCGCGCTGAGCTCCGCCCGCGAGTCCGCCACGGCGGCCGAACGCGAGCGGGCCGCCACCCAGGCCCGCCGCGACGCCCTCGCCCTCGGCCTGCGGCGCAAGGACGGCACGGGAGTGCTGCTCGGCGCCACCGACCGGCTCACCGGGGTGCTCGGCCCCGCCGCCGGACTGCTGTCGGTCACCCCCGGTTTCGAGGTCGCGCTCGCCGCCGCCTTCGGCGCGGCGGCCGACGCCGTCGCGGTCACCACCCCCGCCTCGGCGGCGGAGGCCATCCGGCTGCTGCGCAAGCAGGACGCGGGCCGCGCGGCCCTGCTGCTCGCCGAGGCGCCCCGGGAACCCCACACGGGCACCGCACCGGCGAACGGCGCCCCCACGGGCGTACACCTCCAGGACCAGGACCAGGACCAGAGCCAAGTCCAGGGCCAGGACGGGAGCGGGGAACGGGGCGACGGGCCGCCGTACGCCGCCGACCTCGTCCGGGGCCCCGCCGAGCTGATGCCCGCCGTGCGCAGGCTGCTGCGCGGGATCGTCGTCGTCGGGACCCTGGAGGAGGCCGAGGAACTGGTCCACGCGCTGCCCGGGCTCACCGCGGTGACCGCCGAGGGCGACCTGCTCGGGACGCACTTCGCGCACGGCGGGTCCGCCGGGGCGCCCAGTCTGCTCGAGGTGCAGGCCTCCGTGGACGAGGCGACGGCCGAGATCGAGGAACTTGCCGTGCGCTGCGAGGAATTGACCGAGGCGCAGCGTCTGGCGACCGAGCTGCGCGTGCAACGGGCAGCGATCGTCGAGGAGTTGGGGGAGCGGCGGCGGGCCGCCGAACGGGAGAAGTCGGCTGTCGCGCAGCAGCTCGGACGGCTCGCGGGGCAGGCGCGGGGCGCCGCGGGCGAGGCGGAGCGCAGCACCGCCGCGGCCGTCCGCGCGCAGGAGGCGCTCGACCGGGCCGTGGCCGAGGCGGAGGAACTGGCCGAACGGCTCGCCGTGGCCGAGGAGATGCCGGTCGAGGAGGAACCCGACACCTCGGTACGGGACCGGCTCGCCGCGGACGGCGCCAACGCCCGGCAGACGGAGATGGAGGCCCGGCTCCAGGTGCGTACGCACGAGGAGCGGGTCAAGGGACTCGCCGGCCGGGCCGACTCGCTGGACCGGGCCGCCCGCGCCGAACGCGAGGCACGCGCGCGTGCCGAACAGCGCCGTGCGCGGCTCCGTCACGAGGCGTCCGTCGCCGGGGCCGTCGCCTCCGGGGCGCGCCAGCTGCTCGCGCACGTCGAGGTCTCGCTCGCCCGCGCCGAGGAGGAGCGCGACGCCGCCGACGGCGCGAAGGCCCGTCGTGAGCAGGAGCTCGTGGCCGCGCGGGGCCAGGGCCGCGATCTCAAGGCGGAGCTCGACAAGCTCACCGACTCGGTGCACCGGGGCGAGGTGCTCGGCGCCGAGAAGCGGATGCGCGTGGAGCAGCTGGAGGCGAAGGCACTGGACGAACTCGGCGTCGAGCCGGCGGGACTCGTCGCGGACTACGGTCCCGACCAGCTCGTACCGCCGTCACTGCCCGCCGAGGGCGAGGAACTGCCCGAGGACCCCGAACACCCGCGCAACCAGCCCCGGCCGTTCCACCGCGCCGAGCAGGAGAAGCGGCTCAAGTCGGCCGAACGGGCCTACCAGCAGCTCGGCAAGATCAATCCGCTGGCCCTGGAGGAGTTCGCGGCGCTGGAGGAGCGCCACAAGTTCCTCAGCGAGCAGCTGGAGGACCTCAAGAAGACGCGTGCCGACCTCCTGCAAGTGGTGAAGGAGGTCGACGAGCGCGTCGAGCAGGTCTTCACCGAGGCCTACCGGGACACCGCCCGGGAGTTCGAGGGCGTCTTCAGCCGGCTGTTCCCGGGTGGGGACGGGCGGCTGATCCTGACCGATCCCGACAACATGCTCACCACGGGTGTCGACGTGGAGGCCCGGCCGCCGGGCAAGAAGGTCAAGCGGCTCAGCCTCCTCTCCGGCGGCGAGCGGTCGCTGACCGCCGTCGCGCTCCTCGTGTCGATCTTCAAGGCGCGCCCCAGCCCGTTCTACGTGATGGACGAGGTCGAGGCGGCGCTGGACGACACCAACCTCCAGCGGCTGATCAGGATCATGCAGGAGCTGCAGGAGGCCTCCCAGCTCATCGTGATCACGCACCAGAAGCGCACGATGGAGGTCGCCGACGCGCTGTACGGCGTCTCCATGCAGGGCGACGGCGTCTCGAAGGTCATCAGCCAGCGGCTGCGCTGATCCTCACGGCCCGTCCGGCTCCGGGAGGTCCTCGCCCACGCCCTCGTCGGCGAGTTCGGCGAGCACCTCCGCGTGGCAGCGTTCGGGGACGCACCAGCAGCCGAGGCGGTGGCCGCGCAGGGCGGGGAGCCGGGCCAGCAGTTCCGGCCGCGCCAGCAGATAGGCGCGGTACATCTCGACGACCTCCTCCCGGGTGCCGTCGTGGCCCGGACGGAAGGGGCTCGCCAGCGGGGAGCCGGCCAGGTGCCAGCCGCCCCGGTGCATGGCGCGGCCGACGTACACCACATCGGCGTACGCGGGATCGTCGCGGTGACCCTTGAGGTTGACGACCGTGGTGGGCGGCATGACCGGATCCTCGTCGCCCGCGCCGTCCCGGGCAACGCGAACACGGCCGGGTTTCCACGACGGGACGAGGGGTAGCCGGGTGTGCCACGGGGCCTTCGCTGAATCATTCGGGCACTTGATGTTCAACTGTTGAACGCTATCGCGCGGACGTCTCGCCTGAAGTTCATGACTGCCCCGGGTTTGACTTCAAAACTTGAAGACATATTCTCTCCGACGTTGTTTTTGCCTTCAGGTGGTGGCCCACGTGAACCTGTGCGCCACTGGTAACCACCAGCGAAGGCTTTCGCCCCCACCCCCGGCAGCGAGGCCGGTGGCCCGAGGAGTCTTACGTGACCAGCGCATCGCAGGCACCTGTGCCAGAGGCCAGGCCGGTTCATCCCGAGCATCTCGGGCATGTCATCTTCATCGCGGCGGCGGCCGCGATGGGCGGCTTCCTGTTCGGCTACGACAGTGCCGTGATCAATGGCGCGGTCGAGGCCATCAGGGACCGTTACGACATCGGTTCCGCGGCGCTGGCCCAGGTCATCGCCATCGCCCTGATCGGCTGTGCCGTCGGCGCGGCGGCCGCCGGCCGCATGGCCGACCGCATCGGACGCATCCGCTGCATGCAGATCTCCGCGTCCCTCTTCACCGTCAGCGCGATCGGCTCGGCGCTGCCCTTCGCGCTGTGGGACCTCGCCTTCTGGCGCATCATCGGCGGGTTCGCCATCGGCATGGCCTCCGTCATCGGCCCCGCCTACATCGCCGAGGTCTCCCCGCCCGCGTACCGCGGGCGGCTCGGCTCGTTCCAGCAGGCCGCGATCGTCGTCGGCATCGCCATCTCGCAGCTCGTCAACTACGCCATCCTGAACGCCGCCGACGGCGACCAGCGCGGTCAGCTGCTGGGCGTGGAGGCCTGGCAGGTCATGCTCGGCGTCATGGTCATCCCGGCCGTCCTGTACGGGATGCTCTCCTTCGTCATCCCCGAGTCCCCGCGCTTCCTGCTCGAGGTGGGCCGCAGGGACCGCGCCCGGGAAGTGCTCGAGGAGGTCGAGGGCGACAAGATCGACCTGGACGCCCGTGTCGCCGAGATCGAGGCGGCCATGAGGCGCGAGACCAAGTCCACCTTCAAGGACCTGCTCGGCGGCAGCTTCTTCTTCCTGCCGATCGTCTGGATCGGTATCGGACTCTCGGTCTTCCAGCAGTTCGTCGGCATCAACGTCGCGTTCTACTACTCCTCGACGCTGTGGCAGTCGGTCGGCGTCGACCCGACGGACTCGTTCTTCTACTCGTTCACCACGTCGATCATCAACATCATCGGCACCGTGATCGCCATGATCTTCGTGGACCGCATCGGCCGCAAGCCGCTCGCCCTCATCGGCTCGGTGGGTATGGCCATCGGTCTCGGCCTGGAGGCCTGGGCCTTCTCCTACGACCTGGTCGACGGCAAGCTGCCGGCCACCCAGGGCTGGGTCGCCCTGATCGCCGCCCACGTCTTCGTCCTCTTCTTCGCCCTCTCCTGGGGTGTCGTCGTCTGGGTGTTCCTCGGCGAGATGTTCCCGAACCGGATCCGCGCCGCCGCGCTCGGCGTCGCCGCCTCCGCGCAGTGGATCGCCAACTGGGCCATCACCGCGAGCTTCCCGTCGCTGGCCGACTGGAACCTCTCGGCCACCTACGTGATCTACACGTGCTTCGCCGTGCTCTCCATCCCCTTCGTCCTGAAGTTCGTCAAGGAGACGAAGGGCAAGGCCCTGGAGGAGATGGGCTGACCATCCGTGTCACGGGCGGCCCCCCACGGCCGCCCGTGTGGCCGGCGGCTTCCCGCGGCCGCCGTGTCACCGGTGGCTCCCCACGGCCGCCGGTGACTCCCCCCGACTCGGGGAGGAGGGCCAAGTCCCCGCTGCCCTTCTCCCCGTACTCGTGAAGAGGGCGTGCCGCCCCGGCCCGGACCGTCAGGTCACGCGAGCCGGGGCAGCACGCTCTCGCAGAACAGCTGCAGACTCCGCCGGCCCTCTTCCACCGGCATCCCGCCGGCCAGCGGATGCAGGACGAGGTTGTCCAGGCCCTGCTCCACGCACTGGTCGGGCGTGAGGACGCGGTAGACGCCCTCGGCGCGCAGCTCCCCGACCGTCGTGGCCGCCGACCGCACCGCCGAGCGGATGTCGCCGGACTGCCAGGAGGCGTACGTCCGCGCCTCGTGCAGGAAGTGGCGGCCGTATTCGGCCCAGGCCCGGTCCGGGTCCTCGGCGATGTGCAGCAGCGGCGTCTCGGCGCCGGGCATCATGGTCCAGCCCTCGGTGCCGTACTCGATGAGCCGCTCCTTGTAATAGGCCTCCAGCTCGGGCAGGTGCGCGCTCGGGAAGAACGGCAGTCCGAGCCGGGCGGCGCGCCGGGCCGCGGCCCTGGAGGAGCCGCCCACCAGCAGCAGGGGGTGCGGGTCCGAGAACGGGCGCGGGGTGACCCGTACCGTGCGGCCCCGGTAGGTGAACTCCTCGCCGGTCCACGCCTTCAGCACCGTCTCCAGGAGCTCGTCCTGGAGCTTGCCGCGCCGTTTCCAGTCGACGTCGAACTGCGCGTACTCCTCGGGCCGGTAGCCGATGCCGGCCACGGTCACCAGCCGGCCGCCGCTGAGCAGGTCGAGCACGGCGATGTCCTCGGCGAGGCGCAGTGGATCGTGCAGCGGGCCGATGATCGCGGAGACGGTGACCGCGATGCGCCGGGTCGCTCCGAAGACGGCGGCCGCGAAGGCGAAGGGCGAGGGCAGCCAGTTGTTCGCGACCCCGTGGTGTTCCTCGGTCTGCACCGTGGTGATTCCGCGGTCGTCGGCGTACGCGGCCATCTCGACGGCGGCCCGGTAGCGGGCGCCGAGCGAGGCGGGGGTGGCGTCGGGTTCGACGAGGTTGAAGCGCACGACCGTCACGGGCATGGGGAGCCCCCCTTCGTGTGTGGAGGAGGACGGTAACTGACGGAGCGTCAGACAGCCATAGGCGCGCGACCGCCGCGAGGCCGCGACACGGGACGGTTCCCTTCACGGGGCCGGGTCAGAGGCGCGGGCCCTTCGCGGGGCCGGGTCAGAGGCGTGGGCCCTTCGCGGGGCCGGGTCAGAGGCGTGGGCCCTTCGCGCGGCCACGGCGGGCGGACCCGGACGCCACGTGCGTACGGCGTCCGCACCGCGCACGCGCGGCAGGGGCGGCACGGGGGCGACGGTGACGGCGACCGTGCCCCCGGTCCACCGCGCGGACCATGCCCCGCACCGGCCCGCCCTGCCCGGAGGCGCCCCCGTGCCCGCACGGTCGGGTGACGCCGCGCGAAGGCGCCCGCGCTCACCGTGCGGCTGGGTGACGCCGCGCCTTGGAGGTGCCCCCGCACTTGTACCGGTCGGGTGACGCCGCGCGAAGGCGCCCGCGCTCACCGTGCGGCTGGGTGACGCCGCGCCTTGGAGGTGCCCCCGCACTTGTACCGGTCGGGTGACGCCGCGCGAAGGCGCCCGCGCTCACCGTGCGGCTGGGTGACGCCGCGCCTTGGAGGTGCCCCCGCATCTGTACGGGGCCGGGCGATGCCGCGCGGAGGTGCCCCGCACCTGTACGGCCGGGCGATGCCGCGCCCGGAGGTGCCCCCGTGCCCGCACGGCCGGGTGGTGTCCTGCTCGGCGGTGCTCATGACGACCGTGCCCGGGGTGGCGCCGCGCGCACCTCCGCTCGCTTTCTGCCCGCTCGCGTCCTGCGCGGGAGAGCGGTCCCGGGGGAGGTGTCGCGGCTCCGTTCGGAGGCTTCCCGGAGGCGGCCGGCCGGGCGCCGGACCGGCCCGGCCGACGGGGCGCGCGGCCCCGCGCGGACAACGGCTGGCTGGACATGAGGTCACGCATACTGGACCCGTTATGGAAACCATCATCCTTGCTGTAGTCATCGCCGTAGTGGTGATCGCCGCGCTCGGTGGGCTCGTCGTCGGCAGTCGCAAGCGGAAGCAGCTGCCCCCGCCGCCCCCCGCCGCCCCCGACATCACCGCCCCCCCGGCCGAACCGCACGTCGGCGACGAGGCCGAGACGCCGCGCGAAGAACCGCGCCGCCCTCTGGAGGAGGTGGACCTCCCCGACGGCTCGGCCGGCCCGTCGGTCGTCGTCGAGGAACCCCCGGCCGCCCCCCAGATCGAGATCCCGGAACCGACCGCCGGCCGTCTGGTGCGCCTGCGCACCCGGCTCTCCCGCTCGCAGAACGCGCTCGGCAAGGGGCTGCTCACGCTGCTCTCGCGCGAGCACCTCGACGACGAGACCTGGGAGGAGATCGAGGACACCCTGCTCGTCGCCGACGTCGGCGTGCAGCCCACCCAGGAACTGGTCGACAGTCTGCGCGAGCGCGTGAAGGTGCTCGGCACCCGTACCCCGGCGGAGCTGCGCGGCCTGCTCCGCGAGGAGCTGCTCAAGCTGGTCGGCACCGACGTCGACCGCACGGTCAGGACCGAGCCCGAGGACCGCAAGCCGGGCATCGTGATGGTCGTCGGCGTCAACGGCACCGGCAAGACCACCACCACCGGCAAGCTCGCCCGCGTGCTCGTGGCCGACGGCCGCACGGTCGTGCTCGGCGCCGCCGACACCTTCCGCGCCGCCGCCGCCGACCAGCTCCAGACCTGGGGCGAGCGCGTCGGCGCCCACACCGTGCGCGGGCCGGAGGCGGGCGACCCCGCCTCCGTCGCCTTCGACGCGGTGAAGGAGGGCAAGGAGATGGGGGTCGACGTGGTCCTCATCGACACCGCCGGCCGGCTCCACACCAAGACCGGTCTCATGGACGAGCTCGGCAAGGTCAAGCGCGTCGTGGAGAAGCACGCCCCGCTCGACGAGGTGCTGCTCGTCCTCGACGCGACCACCGGCCAGAACGGTCTGGTGCAGGCGCGCGTGTTCGCCGAGGTCGTGGACATCACCGGCATCGTGCTGACCAAGCTCGACGGCACGGCGAAGGGCGGCATCGTCGTCGCGGTGCAGCGCGAGCTGGGCGTCCCGGTCAAGCTGATCGGGCTCGGCGAGGGCGCGGACGACCTGGCGCCGTTCGAGCCGGCCGCGTTCGTCGACGCCCTCATCGGCGACTGACCACCCGTATGAACGCGTAGGCGCACGAGGAAGCGCCGGCGGCTCAGGCCCGTGAGCGGTGCGCCACGTAGGCGAGGGTGCCCAGCAGCAGCCGGGCCGGCGGCGGCTTCGTGGCGGAGTCGAGGACGGGGGAGCGCAGCCAGCGGACCGGGCCGAGGCCCGCGCGGTCGGAGGGAGGGGCGGTGATGTACGTGCCCGGTCCCAGGCCGTGCAGGTCGAGGGAGGCGTCGTCCCAGCCCATGCGGTAGAGCAGCTCGGGAAGTTCGGCGGCGGAACCGGGGGAGACGAAGAAGTGGGCACGGCCGTCCGCGGTGGCCGTGACGGGACCGAGCGGCACACCCATGCGCTCCAGGCGGACGAGCGCGCGGCGTCCGGCCGCCTCGGCCACCTCGATCACGTCGAAGGCCCGGCCGACGGGCAGCATCACCGCGGCGCCGGGGAAGCCGGCCCAGACGCCGGTCGCCTCGTCCAGCGTGGTGCCCGCCGGGATCGTCGGGGCGAAGGCCAGGGGGTGCGCGCCCGGCACCGGGCAGTCGGCCCGGCCGCACGAGCACGCCCCCGCGGCGGCTCGGGCACCCGGGACGACGTCCCATCCCCACAGTCCGGTGAACGCGGCGACGGCGGTGCCCTCCGACGGGCGGCCGCGGCGACGAGCACCGGTCCGGATCTCGCGCATCGCCCGACTACTGCCGATCGTGAAGCCCATGCCCCCTCCAACGGGTCCGATGCGCCCGTGGTTACGTGACGAAACCGGATTGTCACCCTCTGTTCCTGGCTGCCCGGTATCGCGCGATCCAGACGGCGCCTTGCGGTGCGTGGGGTGGTGCACCCGGCTCCGTGCGCCCTGGAGTGCGTTTCTCCGCCCACCCGTGGTCGTCCTGTGTCAAGTGAATCGCGAGAGGGGCGACTGGAGTTCATTCGAAGGGGTGGCGAATGGTGGCGTTTCAGGGATCGCCATGGTTGGACGCGTGATCGTCGGATTACTTTGTGTGCACGAGTCCTGGGGTTTTGTTTACTCGTGAGTATGCCAAGGGCAAGCCGGGTTCCCGTTCGAAGGGTGTGAACTACCGGACACGCGGCCGCATTTACCGGCATTCTGATAGGGCTTGGCGCAGAGCGGCGACAAGTGTTCTCGGGGAGTGGGGGCGTTCCAGTGGGCGGCAACGGCGGAGGCGGGACGAACGCTGACAAGCGCCCCAACGAGCTTCTCGGCTCGTGGTTCGTGCGCAGCGGCTGGTCGAAGGGCGAGCTGGCGCGCCAGGTGAACCGCAGGGCCCGCCAGCTGGGGGCCAACCACATCTCGACGGACACCTCGCGGGTGCGCCGCTGGCTGGACGGGGAGAACCCGCGCGAGCCGATCCCGCGGATCCTGTCCGAGCTGTTCTCCGAGCGGTTCGGCTGTGTCGTCGCCGTGGAGGACCTCGGTCTGCGCGCGGCCCACCAGGCACCCTCCGTGTCCGGCATCGACCTGCCGTGGACCGGCCCCCAGACCGTCGCGCTGATCAGCGAGTACTCGCGCAGCGACCTGATGCTGGCGCGGCGCGGGTTCCTCGGCAGTTCGCTGGGGCTCTCCGCGGGCCCCGCCCTCATCGAACCCATGCAGCGCTGGCTCGTCCCCACGCCCCCGGCGCCGTACGAGACGTCCGAACCGCCGGTCTCGACGCGCCGCGGCGGCAAGCTCTCCCAGCCCGAGCTGGACCTCCTGGAGTCCACCACCGTGATGTTCCGTCAGTGGGACGCCCAGTGCGGCGGCGGACTGCGCCGCAAGGCCGTCGTCGGCCAGTTGCACGAGGTGACGGACCTCCTCCAGGAGCCGCAGCCCGCCGCCACCGCCAGGCGCCTGTTCAAGGTCGCCGCCGAACTGGCCGAACTGGCGGGCTGGATGAGCTACGACGTGGGCCTCCAGCCCACCGCGCAGAAGTACTTCGTGCTCGCCCTGCACGCCTCGAAGGAGGCGGGCGACAAACCGCTCGGCTCGTACATCCTCTCCAGCATGAGCCGTCAGATGATCCACCTCGGGCGGCCCGAGGACGCGCTGGAACTGATCCACCTCGCCCAGTACGGCAGCCGCGACTGCGCGAGCCCGCGCACCCAGTCGATGCTGTATGCGATGGAGGCCCGCGCCTACGCCAACATGGGCCAGCCCGGAAAGTGCAAGCGGGCCGTCCGCATGGCCGAGGACACCTTCGCCGACGTGCACGAGTGGGACGACCCGGACCCCGACTGGATCCGCTTCTTCTCCCAGGCCGAGCTGTACGGCGAGAACTCGCACTCCTACCGCGACCTGGCCTACGTCGCCGGGCGCAGCCCCACGTACGCCTCCATGGCCGAACCCCTGATGCGGGAGGCGGTCGACCGTTTCGGCAAGGACCCCGAGCACCAGCGGTCGTACGCGCTCAACCTCATCGGCATGGCCACCGTGCACCTCCTGCAGCGCGAGCCCGAGCAGGGTGCGGTCCTGGCCAAGGAGGCCCTGAGGGTCGGCAAGAAGGTGCGCTCCGAGCGCGTCAACACTCGTATCCGAAAGACGGTCGACACCGCGGTCCGTGACTTCGGGGACCTCGCCGAGGTCATCGACCTCACCGACCAGCTGGCCGTCGACCTGCCCGAGACCGCCGAGGCGGTCTGACACCCGGCCGCGGAAGCGGCCCCACCCGGTACCCCGGCCACGGTCGGCCGTCCCGAACTGCCCGACTCGGCTCCCCCATGCCAGGTCATCGGACGGCCGGCCGTGGCCGGTTCCGCTGTGCGCGGTCCCGGCCGGCGCCGCTCCCGCGGAGACCACCGGCCGCCGCGGGGACGTCCCCGCGGCGCCAGGACCGGCCCCGCCCCGGACGCCGTGAGCGCCCGGCAGGAGATTGCGTCACGATAACGATCGCTTCGACCGCAATCAGGCAGTTCATGAACGCGTAACACGCGGAGCGCCTTCGTCACTGGTGCGAAACATCGAGGGGCGTCCACGGAAACGGCGCTGCGTCAATCTCATGGCGCATAACCGGCCCACCCCTCACGACCCACTCAGGCTTCGCCCGCACGGGGCCGTACCAACGACGAGGAGACGCCGATGGCACCAGCCATCACCCTTGCCGCAGAGGCACCCAAGCTGTCTGCCGCCAACACAGGGTTCATGCTCATCTGTTCCGCCCTGGTCCTCATCATGACCCCGGGTCTCGCCTTCTTCTACGGAGGCATGGTCCGCGTCAAGAGCACGCTCAACATGCTGATGATGAGCTTCATCAGCATGGGGATCGTCACCATCCTGTGGGTGCTGTACGGCTTCTCCCTCGCCTTCGGCACGGACAAGGGATCGTTCATCGGCTGGACCTCGGACTGGGTCGGCCTCAGCAACATCGGCCTGACCGAGCTCTGGGACGGCTACACCATCCCGGTGTTCGTCTTCATGGTCTTCCAGCTGATGTTCGCGATCATCACGCCCGCCCTGATAAGCGGCGCCCTCGCCGACCGGGTGAAGTTCACGGCGTGGTCGCTGTTCATCACGCTGTGGGCCACGCTCGTCTACTTCCCGGTCGCCCACTGGGTCTGGGGCGCCGGCGGCTGGGCCTTCGAGCTCGGCGTGATCGACTTCGCCGGTGGTACGGCGGTCCACATCAACGCGGGCGCCGCGGCGCTCGGCGTGATCCTGGTCATCGGCAAGCGCGTCGGCTTCAAGAAGGACCCGATGCGCCCGCACAGCCTCCCGCTGGTGATGCTCGGCTCCGGTCTGCTGTGGTTCGGCTGGTTCGGATTCAACGCCGGCTCGTGGCTCGGCAACGACGACGGCGTCGGCGCGCTGATGTTCGTCAACACCCAGATCGCCACCGCGGCCGCCATGCTGGCCTGGCTCCTCTACGAGAAGATCCGGCACGGCGCGTTCACCACGCTGGGCGCCGCCTCCGGCGCGGTCGCCGGTCTGGTCGCCATCACCCCGTCCGGCGGCGCGGTCTCCCCGCTCGGCGCCATCGCGGTCGGCGCCATCGCCGGTGTCCTGTGCGCCATGGCCGTCGGCCTGAAGTACAAGCTCAACTACGACGACTCGCTCGACGTCGTCGGCGTCCACCTCGTCGGCGGTGTCATCGGCTCCCTGCTGATCGGCCTCTTCGCCAGCGGCCACGGCCAGTCGACGGTCGAGGGCCTCTTCTACGGCGGCGGCCTGACCCAGTTCTGGAAGCAGTGCGCCGGTGTCTTCGCCGTCCTCGGCTACTCCCTGGTCGTCTCCGCGATCCTCGCCTTCGTCATCGACAAGACCCTCGGCATGCGGGTCACCGAGGACGAGGAGATCACCGGCATCGACCAGGCCGAGCACGCCGAGACCGCATACGACTTCAGCGGCGCCGGTGGCGGCGCCGCCCGGACCGCCGTGCCCGCCCCGGCCGACACGGACGCCAAGAAGGTGGACGCATGAAGCTCATCACCGCCGTCGTGAAGCCCCACCGGCTCGACGAGATCAAAGAGGCACTGCAGGCCTTCGGGGTCCACGGACTGACGGTCACCGAGGCGAGCGGCTACGGTCGGCAGCGGGGACACACCGAGGTGTACCGCGGCGCCGAGTACACGGTCGACCTCGTACCCAAGATCCGCATCGAGGTCCTGGTCGAGGACGACGACGCCGAACAGCTCGTCGACGTCGTCGTGAAGGCGGCCCGTACCGGCAAGATCGGTGACGGCAAGGTGTGGTCCGTCCCGGTCGACACGGCCGTCCGGGTCCGTACCGGCGAGCGCGGCCCCGACGCGCTCTGACGGGCCGGCCCGTACGAACAGGAAAGACAGGAGTCGCTGGGTGACGAGCACGGACACGCGAGTGGAAGCAGAGGACTCGGGACCCAGCGGCTACGCGGCGGCCCGGCTGCGCCTCCTCCAGGAGGGGGCGCGGTCCGGGCCGCCGCGCCGTACGGCCCTCGCGGAACTGACGGACGACTGGCTGACCGGCCTGTTCACCGCCGGGACCCAGGGCCTGCGCGGGGTCTCCCTCGTCGCCGTCGGCGGCTACGGCCGCGGCGAGCTCTCCCCCCGCAGCGATCTCGACCTGCTCCTCCTGCACGACGGCTCCGACTCCGGCGCCGTCGCCGCCCTCGCCGACCGCCTCTGGTACCCGGTGTGGGACCTGGGTCTCGACCTCGACCACTCGGTCCGCACCCCGGCCGAGGCCCGCAGGACCGCCGCCGAGGACCTCAAGGTCCAGCTCGGCCTCCTCGACGCCCGGCACATCGCCGGCGACCTCGGCCTCACCGCCGGACTGCGCACCGCCGTCCTCGCCGACTGGCGCAACCAGGCGCCCAAGCGGCTGCCCGAACTCCAGGAACTGTGCGCCGAGCGCGCCGAACGCCAGGGCGAACTGCAGTACCTCCTCGAACCCGACCTGAAGGAGGCTCGCGGCGGACTGCGCGACGCCGTCGCCCTGCGCGCCGTCGCCGCCTCCTGGCTCGCCGACGCGCCCCGCGAAGGCCTCGCCGACGCCCGCCGCAGGCTCCTCGACGTCCGCGACGCCCTGCACCTCGCCACCGGCCGCGCCACCGACCGCCTCGCCCTCCAGGAGCAGGACCAGGTCGCCGCCGGACTCGGCCTGCTGGACGCCGACACCCTGCTGCGCCAGGTGTACGAGGCCGCGCGCGTCGTGTCGTACGCCAGTGACGTCACCTGGCGCGAGGTCGGACGCGTCCTGCGCTCGCGCGCCGTACGCCCGCGGCTGCGCGCCATGCTGGGCGGCGGCAGGCCCGTCGCCGAACGCTCCCCCCTCGCCGAGGGCGTGGTCGAACAGGACGGCGAGGTCGTGCTCGCCCGCGCCGCCCGTCCTGAACGCGACCCCGTGCTCCCGCTGCGCGCCGCTGCCGCCGCCGCGCAGGCGGACCTCCCGCTCTCCCTGCACGCCGTACGGCGCATGGCCGCCGCCGCGCGTCCCCTTCCCACGCCCTGGCCGGCCGAGGCCCGCGAACAGCTCGTCACCCTCCTCGGCTCGGGCCGCCCGACCATCGAGGTCTGGGAGGCGCTGGAGGCGGAGGGGCTGATCACCCGGCTGCTGCCCGACTGGGAGCGGGTGCGCTGCCGGCCGCAGCGCAACGCCGTCCACATCTGGACCGTCGACCGCCACCTCATCGAGACGGCCGTCCGCGCCTCCGAACTGACCCGCCGCGTCGGCCGCCCCGACCTCCTCCTCGTCGCCGCCCTGCTGCACGACATCGGCAAGGGCTGGCCCGGCGACCACTCCGTGGCCGGCGAGATCATCGCCCGTGACGTGGCCGCCCGCATCGGCTTCGACCGCGTGGACGTCGCGGTGCTCGCCACCCTCGTACGCCACCATCTGCTGCTCGTCGACACCGCGACCCGGCGCGACCTGGAGGACCCGGCCACCGTCCGCTCGGTCGCCGAGGCCGTCGGCTCCCAGGGCACCCTGGAACTGCTGCACGCGCTCACCGAGGCGGACGCGCTCGCCACCGGGCCCGCCGCCTGGTCCTCCTGGCGCGGCTCCCTCGTGGCCGACCTGGTCAAACGGGTCTCGGCCGTGCTCTCCGGGGACGCACCCGAGGAACCCGAGGCCGCCGCGCCGACCGCCGAGATGGAACGCCTCGCCATCGAGGCCTTCCGCACCGGCGGACCCGTCCTCGCCCTGCGGGCCCAGACGGAACCCCTCGACACCGAGGCCGGATCCGACACCGACCCGGAGGACCCGGAGCCGCTCGGTGTGGAACTCCTCATCGCCGTCCCCGACCAGCCCGGCGTGCTCCCCTCGGTGGCCGGCGTCCTCGCCGTGCACCGGCTGACCGTCCGCACCGCCGAACTGCGCGCCCTGGACCTGCCCGACGGTGTCGAGGGCTCGGTCCTGCTGCTCAACTGGCGCGTCGCCGCCGAGTACGGCTCCCTGCCGCAGGCCGCCCGGCTGCGCGCCGACCTCGTACGCGCCCTGGACGGTTCCCTCGACATCGCCGCCCGCCTCGCCGAGCGCGACGCCGCCTACCCGCGCCGCCGGGGCGTCGTCGCGCCCCCGGCCCGGGTGACCGTCGCGCCCGCGGCCTCCCGCCTGGCCACGGTCATCGAGGTCCGCGCCCACGACGCCCCGGGCCTGCTGCACCGCATCGGACGGGCCCTGGAGACGGCACGGGTGCGGGTACGGAGCATGCACGTCTCCACGCTCGGCGCGAACGCCGTGGACGCCTTCTACGTGACGGGCACGAAGGGGGAGCCCCTGCCGGGGGAGGAGGCGGCCTCGGTGGCGCGGACCCTGGAGGAGGCGCTGCGGGCGTGACCCGTGGTGGGGACTCCCCGGCGAGCGGATGTGATCTCCGCGACCCGGGGAGCCGTTCCGTCGTCCGAAGGCCGTCCGGCGGGGACGCGGACCCCGTTCCCGCTCGCCGAATGCGGTGTGCGGGGACGAATCGCTTGCGGGGGCGGATACCCTGGAGGGCAGCCCGAAACGACCCCGACTCCGAGGACCGAAGCCACCGTGTTCGATACCCTCTCCGACCGCCTCAGCGCGACGTTCAAAAACCTCCGCGGCAAGGGGCGCCTCAGTGAGGCGGACATCGACGCCACGGCCCGCGAGATCCGCATCGCGCTCCTCGAAGCCGACGTCGCCCTGCCCGTCGTCCGCACGTTCATCAAGAACGTCAAGGAGCGGGCGATGGGGAGTGAGGTCTCCCGGGCCCTCAACCCCGCCCAGCAGGTCCTGAAGATCGTCAACGACGAGCTCGTCACGATCCTCGGCGGTGAGACCCGCCGACTCCGGTTCGCCAAGAACCCGCCCACCGTGATCATGCTCGCGGGCCTCCAGGGCGCGGGCAAGACCACGCTCGCCGGAAAGCTCGGCAAGTGGCTCAAGGACCAGGGCCACTCCCCGATCCTCGTCGCCGCCGACCTCCAGCGTCCCAACGCGGTGAACCAGCTCAGCGTCGTCGCCGAGCGCGCGGGCGTCGCCGTCTACGCCCCCGAGCCGGGCAACGGCGTCGGCGACCCGGTCAAGGTCGCCAAGGACTCCATCGAGTTCGCCAAGGCCAAGGTCCACGACGTCGTGATCGTGGACACCGCCGGCCGCCTCGGCATCGACCAGGAGCTGATGCAGCAGGCCGCGGACATCCGCGACGCCGTCAGCCCCGACGAGATCCTCTTCGTCGTCGACGCGATGATCGGTCAGGACGCGGTCAACACGGCCGAGGCCTTCCGCGACGGCGTCGGCTTCGACGGCGTGGTGCTCTCCAAGCTCGACGGTGACGCCCGCGGTGGCGCCGCCCTGTCGATCCGGCAGATCACCGGCAAGCCGATCATGTTCGCCTCGAACGGCGAGAAGCTCGACGACTTCGACGCCTTCCACCCGGACCGGATGGCCTCCCGCATCCTCGACATGGGTGACCTCCTCACCCTGATCGAGCAGGCGGAGAAGACGTTCAGCCAGGAAGAGGCCGAGAAGATGGCCTCCAAGCTGGCGTCCAAGAAGGGCCAGGACTTCACCCTGGACGACTTCCTGGCCCAGATGGAGCAGGTCCGGAAGATGGGCAGCATCAGCAAGCTGCTCGGCATGCTCCCGGGCATGGGCCAGATCAAGGACCAGATCAACAACCTGGACGAGCGGGACGTCGACCGCGTCGGCGCGATCATCAAGTCGATGACCCCGGGCGAGCGTCAGGACCCGACGATCATCAACGGCTCGCGCCGCGCCCGTATCGCCAAGGGCTCCGGCGTCGAGGTCAGCGCCGTCAAGGGCCTGGTCGAGCGCTTCTTCGAGGCCCGCAAGATGATGTCCCGCATGGCCCAGGGCGGCGGGATGCCGGGCATGCCGGGGATGCCGGGCATGGGCGGCGGCCCCGGCCGCACGAAGAAGAAGCCGAAGGTGGCCAAGGGCAAGCAGCGCTCCGGCAACCCGATGAAGCGCAGGCAGCAGGAGGAAGAGGAGGCCGCTCGCCGCGAGGCGGGCGCGCAGGGCGGCAACGCCTTCGGCCTCCCGCAGCAGAACGCCCAGGACAACTTCGAGCTGCCGGACGAGTTCAAGAAGTTCATGGGCTGACGCCCGGGAACGGCCTCCCGTCCTGTACGGGGGCGCCGTCGTGACGCCCGCTGGGGGCGCTCCTCACCACGAGGGGCGCCCCCAGCGGCATGACCGCGGGTGCCGCTGTCCGCCATCTGTCGTAACGTCCCTTTATGAGCAATCCCGTGCCGCCCCGCAAGGCACCGGACCAGCCCTGGCGCACCGAGGGCACCCCGCCCGAGCCGACACCGCCGCCCGGCGGCCGACGGAAGCTGCCCGGCGGCTGGTGGAGCCTGGCGCTGGCCGCGCTCATCGTGTTCCTGATCGCCAACCTGGTGCTGTCCTTCTACAACAAGGGCAACGAGCCGACGATCTCGTACACGGAGTTCAGCCGGCAGGTCGACGACGGCAACGTCACCAAGATCTACGCCAAGGGCGACGCGATCCAGGGACAGCTCAAGACCTCGCAGGAGAAGCCCGACGGCGACGGGAAGTACACCAAGTTCAAGACCCAGCGCCCGGTCTTCGCGGACGACAAGCTCTGGGACAACCTGCAGAAGCACGACGTCACGGTGACCGCCTCGCCGGTGGTCCAGGAGCGCAGCTTCCTGTTCAACCTGCTGATCTCGCTCGCCCCGATGATCCTGCTCGTCGTCCTGTGGATCTTCATCGCCCGCCGGATGGGCTCCGGCATGGGCGGCGCGGGCGGCATGCTCGGCCGCAAGACGCCGCCGAAGCCGGTCGAACTCGTGCCCGGCGGCAAGCGCACGACGTTCGCGGACGTGGCCGGCATCGACGAGGTGGCCGGCGAGGTCGACGACGTCGTGGACTTCCTCAAGAACCCCGACGCCTATCGCAGGATGGGCGCGAAGATGCCGCGCGGAGTGCTGCTGGCGGGCCCGCCCGGCACGGGGAAGACCCTGCTCGCGCGGGCGGTCGCGGGAGAGGCGGGCGTCCCGTTCTTCTCCGCCTCCGCCTCCGAGTTCATCGAGATGATCGTGGGCGTCGGCGCCTCGCGCGTGCGCGAACTGTTCGCCGAGGCCCGCAAGGTGGCCCCGTCCATCATCTTCATCGACGAGATCGACACCATCGGACGGTCACGGTCGGGCGGCTCCGCCATGGGCGGCCACGACGAGCGCGAGCAGACGCTCAACCAGATCCTCACCGAGATGGACGGCTTCTCCGGTTCGGAGGGCGTCATCGTCATCGCCGCCACCAACCGCGCGGACATCCTGGACCCGGCGCTCACCCGTCCCGGCCGCTTCGACCGCGTCGTCAACGTCTCGCCCCCCGACCGCGGCGGCCGGAAGGCGATCCTGGAGATCCACACCCGCGAGATCCCGCTCGCCCCCGACGTGGACCTGACCCAGGTGGCCCGGACGACCCCGGGCATGACGGGTGCCGACCTCGCCAACCTCGCCAACGAGGCGGCCCTCCTCGCCGTCAAGCGCAAGCAGGCCGAGGTGACCCAGGGCGACCTCTCCGAAGCGCTCGAGAAGGTCCAGCTCGGCGCCGAACGCTCCCTGGTCATGCCCTACGAGGAGCGCCGCCGCACCGCGTACCACGAGAGCGGCCACGCCCTCCTCGGCATGCTGCGCCCCGGGGCCGACCCGGTCCGCAAGATCACCATCGTCCCGCGCGGCCGCGCCCTCGGCGTCACCCTCTCGACGCCGGACGCGGACCGGTACGCGTACACCGAGGCGTACCTGCGCGGCCGGATCATCGGCGCCCTCGGCGGCATGGCCGCCGAGCACGTCGTCTACGACGTCATCACCACGGGCTCGGAGAACGACCTGGAGCAGGTCACGAACCTCGCCCGCGGCATGGTGGCCCGCTGGGGCATGAGCGAACGCGTCGGCCGGCTGTCCGCGCTGCCCAACGACGCCCAGCAGGCCTACGGCCTCGCGGCCGCCCCGGCGACCCTCGACTCGATCGACCACGAGATGCGCCGCATCGTCGACGAGTGCTACGAGGAGGCCTGCCAGAAGCTCCGTGACCACAGAGGGCAGCTGGACGCCCTCGCGGAGGCGCTCCTCGCGAACGAGACGCTGGAGGAGGCCGAGGCGTACCGGATCGCCGGGGTGACCCGGATGGCCAAGGAGGTGTGAACTCCTCGTCCGGAATCGCCCCCGGGACCGCACCCGAGCCACCGATCGCCCGCAGCCGGGATCGGGCGGAAGGGGCCGTGCCGGTACGTCGATGCCCGTCGCCACCGACGGCCACGCCTCACCCGACGGCGACGGGCCGATGCACCGGCACGGCCCCGACCCGCCCACCGGTCTCAGGGCGTACGGACCCGCCCACCGGTCTCAGGGCGTACGGACCCACCCACCGGTCTCAGGGCGTACGGGCGATCAGGTACCGGAACACGTTCGGCATCCAGACGGTCCCGTCCCGCCGCAGATGGGGATGCAGCGCCTCGGCCACCTCCTTGTCGACCTGGTCCTGGTCGGTGGCCTCGACCGCGGCGTCGAACAGCCCCGTGGAGAGCAGCCCGCGTACGGCGCTGTCCGCGTCGGCGTAGCCGAACGGGCAGGCCACCCGCCCCGAGCCGTCCGGCCGCAGCCCGGCCCGCTGGGCGACCTCCTCCAGGTCGTCCCGGCAGGCGGCACGCCAGCTCGCCGCGCCGCGCAGGGGATCGGCCAGCTTGGTCGCCACCCGCAGCACGGCCGAGGTGGCGCACCGCTCCGGCGGACCCCACCCGACCAGCACCACGGGTGCTCCCCGGCCGGCGAGCGGTGCCGCCTGCGCGAGCAGCGAACCCAGCCCCTCGGAGTCGCCGGCCACGCACCCGATCGGCTCGAACGCGGTCACCAGGGTGTAGGCGGGACCTCCCGCGACCACCGTGTCCCGGGGGGACCCGGCCACGATCCGGGCCTCGGCGCGCGGGCCGGTGACCCCTTCCCGGGGCAGCAGGCGTTCGCGCGCGAGGGCCAGCCGTTCGGGCGACGAGGGGTCGACACCCGTGACCGCGGCGCCGCGGGAGGCCGCCATCAGCAGGGCGAGCCCGGATCCGCAGCCGAGCCCGAGCAGCCGTGTCCCGCCTCCCACTTCGAGCCGCTCGTAGACGGCCTCGTAGAGCGGCACCAGCATCCGCTCCTGGATCTCGGCCCAGTCACGCGCGCGTGCGCCCCGGTCCGCGCGGGGTGGTCGGCCCGCATGAGGAAGGTGCTGCCGCACGGGCGTAGGTGTCATAGAAAGTGCCCCAATCCGCCGAGAGTTGCCGCCGGGCCCCCTTCCTCCGCCCCCGCGCGCGAGGCCCGCACTCCCCCCGTATGTCAGGTAACTCCGCCCTCGACGTGCCGTCCAGGGGTCGCGGGGACCCGTTTGCGCCCGGAACGCGAAAGGCACAAGAATTCACATACCGGCAACGTGGCCCCGTAGCATCACCCGCATGGCGAAGGCATCCGTTCTCACGCCCCGGGCGGACGATTTCCCGCGCTGGTACCAGGACCTGATCAACAAGGCCGAGCTCGCCGACAACGGACCGGTGCGCGGCACCATGGTCATCCGTCCGTACGGGTACGGGCTGTGGGAGCGGATGCAGCAGGAGATGGACGCCCGCATCAAGGAGGCGGGTGCCCGGAACGCGTACTTCCCGCTGTTCATCCCGCGGTCGTACCTGACCCGGGAGGCGGAGCACGTCGAGGGCTTCGCCCCCGAACTCGCCGTCGTCACGCACGGCGGAGGCAGGGAACTGGAGGAGCCGGTCGTCGTCCGCCCCACCTCCGAGACGATCGTCAACGAGTACTTCTCCAAGTGGGTGCAGAGCTACCGCGATCTGCCGCTGCTGATCAACCAGTGGGCGAACGTGGTCCGTTGGGAGATGCGCCCGAGGGTGTTCCTGAGGACGACCGAATTCCTCTGGCAGGAGGGCCACACCGCGCACGCCACCTACGAGGACGCCCGGGACTACGCCGCGCACATTCACGAAGAGGTGTACGCCGACTTCATGGTGAACGTCCTCGGCATCGATGTCGTCCTTGGCCGGAAGACGGCGAGCGAGCGGTTCGCGGGCGCGGTCAACACCCTCACCCTCGAAGGGATGATGGGCGACGGCAAGGCGCTCCAGCTGGGCACCAGCCACGAGCTGGGGCAGAACTTCGCGCGGGCGTTCGACACCCGGTACCTGTCCAGGGAGGGGAAGCGGGAGCTCGTCTGGCAGACCTCCTGGGGGTCCTCGACCCGCATGGTGGGTGGCCTGATCATGTCGCACGGCGATGACAGCGGGTTGCGGGTCCCGCCCCGGCTCGCCCCGGTACAGGCCGTCGTCCTCGCGATCAAGGGGGACGGGGCGGTTCTGGCCAAGGTCCACGAGATCGGCGACCGGCTGACGGCGGCCGGTGTGCGGGTCCAGGTCGACGACCGCACGGACACCCCCTTCGGGCGCCGCGCCGTCGACTGGGAGCTCAAGGGCGTCCCCGTACGGGTCGAGGTCGGCCCCCGTGACCTGGAGAGCGGCACGGCGATGCTGGTCCGCCGCATCCCCGGGGGCAAGGAGCCGGTGGCCCTCGACGCGCTGGCGGCGCTGCTCCCCGCCGTCCTGGAGGAGGACCAGGCGCTGCTCCTGCGGCAGTCCCGCGAGCGCCGCGAGTCCCGTACGTCGGACGTGTCGACCGTCGACGCGGCCGTGGAGGCCGCCGCGGCCGGCGGCTGGGCGCGCATCCCCTGGGCCGACCTCGGCGAAGAGGGCGAGGCCAGGCTCGCCGAGCACGCGGTGACCGTACGATGTCTGGTCGCCGAGGACGGGTCGGTGCCCGACGCCGACGACGCACCCGGTAACGTCGCCGTCGTCGCCCGCGCCTACTGAGCGCGCGAACAGGGCGGCCGAAACACCTCTTGCGCATCCGCCGGCCCCAGGTGCCCCGGCGTGCGGATGTCGTCTACGCGCCGGGGCGTACGTGTGACTACGTACCGCCTTGATACGAGCTGTGAGGCTTCTCCGCAGATCAGCGCACCCGACCTCGTCGGTTCACATCAGTGGCAACTGACGGGTACGTGCAAATTATTTGGGATGCCCCGTAATAGGAACACGGAGGCACTCCCGCTCGTTGTCATTACGTGAGCACGACACCACCTGTTCTCGCCGCAGAGCTGGCAGGCGCGTGGGCCGACATTCAGCGGCACCACCCCGAACTGCCCGATCTTGCCGCGCCAGAGTCCCTGATCGGGGAATCGTCGTCCGCCTGCGGACACGAGCTCTCCTTCGAACGACTGCTTCACGAAGCGGTCCACGGCATCGCCGCCGCGCGAGGAGTCCGCGACACCTCGCGCGCCGGCCGATATCACAACCGCAGATTCCTGGCGATCGCCGAGGAACTGGGCCTCGACCACCCCGAGGAGCCGCATCCCAGCAGCGGTTTCTCCCTGGTCACGCTCAATCCCGAGGCGAAGCGCCGCTACCGTCCGACCATCGAGCGGCTCCAGCGCGCGCTGAAGGCCCACACGGCCGCCACGTCCGCGGACACCGCCCGTTCGTTCCGCGGCCCGGCCGCCCGCCACGGCTCCTCCGGAGGAGGTGTCCGCGTCAAGGCCGTCTGCGACTGCGGGCGCAACGTGCGTGTGGTCCCGTCCGTCCTCGCGCAGGCGCCGATCGTGTGCGGAGGATGCGGCAAGCCCTTCCGGATCCCGGAGGTGGTCGGGGCGGCGGCCGGCTGAGGTGCGCGCTCCACCGGCGTCTCGTGGGTGCCGGACGAGTTCGCGCGGCCCGTGAGCAGTCGTGCCTCCCCCACCGCCCTGGAGCAGGTGGGGGAATTCAGGAGGCACGAGTGCGCGCGGGCGGCACCTCGCCGAGGTCCCGCAGGCCGGCCCGCGCCGCCCCGTGCCCGACGGGCACCCGGAACGCCGGGTGCCCGTCAGGCATGCGCTCGTCCGGTCGGGGGCTCGGGCGCCCCCGGTCCGGGCGGACCGCAGGATGTGGCAGAATGGCTGGCTGTACTCGACAGCCGCATAGGACCCCTCTCTCCTCCGGCTGACGCGTCCATCGGGCACTCGGGTACCGCAACCCCACGCGGTCATCTCTGCGTGCCCAACCCCGTCAAGACCAGGAGACACCACTTCCGTGGCAGTCAAGATCAAGCTGAAGCGTCTGGGCAAGATCCGTTCGCCTCACTACCGCATCGTCGTCGCCGACTCCCGTACCCGCCGTGACGGCCGGGCCATCGAGGAGATCGGTCTGTACCACCCGGTGCAGAACCCCTCGCGCATCGAGGTCGACTCGGACCGTGCGCAGTACTGGCTGGGTGTCGGCGCGCAGCCGACCGAGCCCGTGCTCGCCATCCTGAAGCTGACCGGTGACTGGCAGAAGTTCAAGGGCCTGCCGGCCCCGGCTCCGCTGCTCGTCGCCGAGCCGAAGGCCGCGCGCCCGTCCTTCGACGCCCTCGGCGGCGAGGACACGGGCAAGGGTGAGGCCATCACCCAGAAGAAGAAGGCTGAGAAGAAGGACGAGGCTGCGGCCGAGTCCGAGTCGACCGAGGCCTGAGCATGCTCGAGGAGGCTCTCGAGCACCTCGTGAAGGGCATCGTCGACAACCCCGACGATGTGCAGGTCGCCTCGCGCAACCTGCGCCGCGGGCGCGTTCTCGAGGTTCGGGTCCACCCCGACGACCTCGGCAAGGTGATCGGCCGCAACGGCCGCACCGCGCGCGCTCTGCGCACCGTCGTGGGCGCCATCGGCGGCCGCGGTGTCCGCGTCGACCTCGTCGACGTGGACCACGTCCGCTGACGTAACAGGCAGCACCGGCTCGGGCCGGGGAGGGCTTACGAGCCGTCCCCGGCCCGTAGTCGTCTGTGAACCCGTCCGGGCGGCCCGGACCGCGTGGCCCCCGCACCCCGGACGGCCGCACCCCCGGACGGCCGCGCCCCCGCGGTCGTCCAAGAAGCATTGCCGTCGGCACACGACAGGAGATCAAGCACAGTGCAGCTGGTAGTCGCTCGCGTCGGCCGTGCCCACGGCATCAAGGGCGAGGTCACCGTGGAGGTCCGCACCGACGAGCCGGAGCTCCGGCTCGGCCCCGGCGCGGTCCTGCTCACCGATCCGGCCTCCGCCGGACCACTGACCATCGAGACGGGCCGGGTCCACAGCGGCCGTCTCCTGCTGCGCTTCGCGGGCGTGCGGGACCGCAACGCCGCCGAGGCCCTGCGCAACACCCTGCTGATCGCCGAGGTCGACCCGGACGAGACGCCGGAGGACCCGGACGAGTACTACGACCACCAGCTGATGGACCTGGACGTGGTCACCACGGAGGGCGTCGAGGTCGGACGCATCACGGAGATCTCGCACCTGCCCTCGCAGGACCTGTTCGTGGTGGAGCGCCCGGACGGGACCGAGGTGATGATCCCGTTCGTGGAGGAGATCGTCGTCGAGATCGACCTGGAGGAGCAGCGGGCCGTCATCGACCCGCCGCCCGGACTGATCGACGACCGGGCCGAGGTCGCCTCCGCCCGGGACGCGGAGGACGGCTCCGCCGACGGCGGCGAGGACACCACGGGGACCGGTGCCTGATGCGGCTCGACGTGGTCACGATCTTCCCTGAGTACCTGGAACCCCTGAACGTCTCGCTCGTCGGCAAGGCCCGCGCGCGCGGACAGCTGAACGTGCACGTGCACGATCTGAGGGACTGGACGTACGACCGTCACAACACGGTCGACGACACGCCCTACGGCGGCGGCCCCGGCATGGTCATGAAGACCGAGCCCTGGGGCGAGGCCCTGGACTCCGCCCTGGCGGACGGGTACGAGACGGGCGCCCACGGGCCCGTCCTGGTGGTCCCCACCCCCAGCGGACGCCCGTTCACCCAGGAACTCGCCGTCGAGCTCTCCGAGCGCCCCTGGCTGGTCTTCACGCCCGCGCGCTACGAGGGCATCGACCGCCGTGTCATCGACGAGTACGCCACCCGGATGCCCGTCTACGAGGTCTCCATCGGTGACTACGTCCTCGCCGGCGGGGAGGCGGCCGTCCTCGTCGTCACCGAGGCCGTGGCCAGGCTGCTGCCGGGAGTGCTCGGCAACGCCGAGTCCCACCGGGACGACTCCTTCGCCCCCGGAGCCATGGCCAACCTCCTGGAGGGCCCGGTGTACACCAAGCCCCCGCGGTGGCGCGGCCGCGAGATCCCCGACGTGCTGGTCAGCGGCCACCACGGGAAGATCGCCCGCTGGCGCCGCGACGAGGCACTGCGCCGTACGGCGGCGAACCGGCCCGACCTCATCGAGCGATGCGACGCCTCCGCCTTCGACAAGAAGGACCGCGAGATGCTCTCGATCCTGGGCTGGCGGCCGGCCCCCGACGGCCGATTTTGGTGCAGGCCCGACGCCGTGGAAGAATAGGCCGCTGCTCTACGTCGTCCGGCGTGCGCCCCTGCCACAGGGGGACACGACGCCCGTCCCGACGAGACAGCATCCTCTTCGAACCTCTCTCCCGTTGATGACCTGTGGCATCAGCGAAGAAAGCAGACAAAATGTCGCACCTGCTCGACTCCGTCGACGGCGCCTCGCTGCGCACCGACATCCCGGCCTTCCGCCCGGGTGACACCGTCAACGTCCACGTCCGCGTCATCGAGGGCAACCGCTCCCGTGTGCAGCAGTTCAAGGGCGTAGTCATCCGCCGCCAGGGCTCCGGTGTCCGCGAGACCTTCACGGTCCGCAAGGTCTCGTTCTCCGTCGGCGTCGAGCGCACCTTCCCGGTGCACACCCCGATCGTCGAGAAGATCGAGCTCGTCACCCGTGGTGACGTCCGTCGCGCCAAGCTGTACTACCTCCGTGAGCTGCGCGGCAAGGCCGCGAAGATCAAGGAGAAGCGCGACAACTGAGCTCGCGCCGCCGAGGTCACCCGTCGGTGACCGAGCCGGTAAGAAGGTGTCCCGGACGGGCCGGATAGCATCTGGCCCCGATGGACACCGAAGCACAGCCCGTGGAGCGCGACCGCTCCTCCCGCCCTTCCGCTTCCGAGGAGATCTCGGACACAGCGGGGCCGGAGGAGCGGTCGCGTTCTGCGTTCCCCGGCAGGGCCGCCGACTGGCTCCCCGGAGGCCGGATCACCCTGACCGTGCTGGCCTGCCTGGTGTTTCTGCTGCTGTTCAGCCGCTTCGTGATGCAGCCGTTCGAAATTCCCAGCGGCTCCATGGAGTCCGGATTGAGGATCGGGGACCGCGTTCTCGTAAACAAGTTGGCGTACCGTTTCGGTTCCGAGCCGCAGCGGGGCGATGTCGTCGTCTTCGACGGCACCGGTTATTTCGGGAACGCGGACTACGTCAAACGCGTCGTCGGGGTAGAGGGAGACCACGTGGTCTGCTGCGACAAGGAGGGGAGACTCGAAGTGAACGGCCGATCGGTCGACGAGTCGACATTTCTCTATCAGGGCGACAGCCCTTCCGAGGTGCCCTTCGACATCGTCGTGCCCGAGCGGTCCCTGTTCCTCCTGGGTGACCACCGCAGCCGCTCGCGCGACTCCCGTGATCACCTGGGTTCGCCCGGCGGCGGCATGGTCCCCGTCGGCGATGTCATCGGCAGGGCCGACTGGATCGCCTGGCCCGTGGGCCACTGGACCCGGCTGACGCGTTCCGACGCGTACGCGGGCGTGCCGGCCGCCGGGGGTGCCCATGGGTAACCGCGGAAGGGCGCGCGGGGTCTCCGCCAGCGCAGCCGACAACCTGCTGCCCACCGGGTCCCGGCGCGCCGCGGGAGGCGCCGCCCGGCCCAGCCGGGTCGAGCGCCGCAGGCTCGCGCGCAAGATCAAGCGGCGCAGGCGCCGCTCGGCGGTCAAGGAGATACCCCTCCTCGTCGGTGTCGCCGTGCTGATAGCCCTGGTCCTCAAGACGTTCCTCGTCCAGGCCTTCGTGATCCCGTCGGGCTCCATGGAGAACACGATCCAGATCGGTGACCGCGTCCTGGTGGACAAGTTCACCCCCTGGTTCGGCTCCCAGCCCAAGCGCGGTGACGTCGTCGTCTTCAAGGACCCCGGAGGCTGGCTCACCGCCGAGGAGACCCAGAAGAAGAACGACCCCGTGGTCGTCAAGCAGTTCAAGGAGGGGCTGACCTTCATCGGTCTGCTGCCCTCCGACAACGAGAAGGACCTGATCAAACGGGTCGTCGGCCTCGGCGGGGACACGGTCAAGTGCTGTGACGCCGAGGGCCGGGTGACCGTGAACGGCACCCCCCTGACCGAGCCGTACATCTACGCCGGGGACAAGCCGTCGGACTTCTCCTTCGAGGTGAAGGTGCCCGCGGGCCGGCTGTTCGTGCTGGGCGACCACCGGGGCAACTCCGCGGACTCCCGGTACCACCGCACCGACAAGTTCAGCGGAACCGTCTCCGAGGACTCGGTCGTGGGCCGGGCGATGGTCATCGGATGGCCCGTGGGCCACTGGACCCGGCTGCAGGAGCCGAACACGTTCTCGACGGTGTCCGACGCGCCCGGAGGGTCGGCTTCCGCTCCAGCTCTGTCGCATAGGGTGGGCTCTGCGGATCCAGATGGATTGATCCCGCTCCCGAGCCCTGCGGAACTCCCGCTCGTTATGGGAGTGGTGGGCCTGCGCCGAATACGGCACGGGCGGCGGCACGGAGTGAGGAGTGGATGTGGGGGATGTGGCGGTCGGCGCGCGTTCTGGGCACGAAGGGCCCGAGGGGCAGCCGGAAAGGCCCGAGGATGCGGCTGCCCCGGCCGTAGACCCCGGATCGGATTCCGGGAGCGGCTCCGAGGACGGTGACGCCTCGACCGGGCGTTCCGGACAGGACCCGAAATCCCCCAAGAAGCAGCGCTCCTTCTGGAAGGAGCTGCCGATCCTGATCGGCATCGCTCTGGTCCTCGCGCTGATCATCAAGACCTTCCTGGTGCAGGCGTTCTCGATTCCCTCGGACTCGATGCAGAACACCCTCCAGCAGGGTGACCGTGTCCTGGTCGACAAGCTGACCCCGTGGTTCGGCTCCGAGCCGGAGCGGGGCGAGGTCGTCGTCTTCCACGACCCGGACAACTGGCTGGCGGGCGAGCCCACGGCCAACCCGAACGCTCTGCAGACGGTGCTCAGCTGGATCGGTCTGATGCCGTCCGCCGAGGAGAAGGACCTCATCAAGCGGGTCATCGGCGTCGCCGGCGACACCGTCGAGTGCAAGGGCACCGGCCCGCTGAAGATCAACGGCAAGGCGCTGAACGAGTCGTCATACGTGTACGCCGGGAACACCCCGTGCAGCCAGGACGAGGACGGCGGCCAGTTCAAGGTCAAGGTTCCCGAGGGCATGATCTGGGTGATGGGCGACCACCGCCAGAACTCGCGGGACTCGCGCTACAACCAGACGGACGAGCACCACGGCATGGTGCCGGTGAAGGACGTCGTCGGCCGTGCCATCGTCAAGGCCTGGCCCATCAGCCGCTGGGGCACCCTCCCGGTCCCGGACACCTTCGACCAGCCCGGCCTGAGCGACCAGGCGGCCGCCGCGGTCACCTCTCCGGGCGCCGTGGCCCTCCTGGGGGCCGCGCCGCTCGTGCTGGTGCGCCGCAGGCGCAAGGCGTCCAAGGGCGACTGAGCCGCCACACGGCACTGGGGCCGGCCCCTCCGGACACGTCCGGGGCGGTCGGCCCCGTTCGTTCCCGGTACGAACCTCCGGATCCGGCCCCCTCCGGCGTCCGTGATCCGGAGGGGGCTGACCCCGGACCGTACCCCCGGGTAAGGTGCGGGCCCATGGGTGGCGAGAGCGCAACACGTACGGCCCCGCGCAGCGGCGGCACAGGCAGGGCCCCGGTGGGCAGCAGAACCGGACAGCGGTTGTCCGGGCTGGCCGTCGCGCTGGGCCTGGTGCTGTTCCTCGGCGGATTCGCCTGGGCCGCGGTGGTCTACCGGCCGTACACCGTTCCCACGAGTTCGATGGCGCCGACGATCAAGATCGGCGACCGGGTGCTGGCGCAGCGCGTCGACGGGAGCGAGATCCGGCGCGGTGACGTCGTCGTCTTCGAGGACAAGACGTGGGTCACGGGCTCGTCCGTGGTCAAGCGCGTGGTCGCCGTCGGCGGCGACACGGTCGCCTGCTGCACCGACGGCAAGCTGACCGTCAACGGCAAGAAGATCGACGAGTCGTACCTGCCCGAGGGAAGCCTCGCCGAGCTCACGGGGTTCCCGGCCGTCAAGGTCCCCCAGGGGCGGCTGTTCCTCCTGGGCGACGAGCGGCGGGGCTCCCTGGACTCCACCGCGCACCTGACGGACGCGGCCCGCGGCACCGTGGCGCGCGGCGCCGTGAAGGCCCGGGTCGACGCCGTCGCCTGGCCGATGAACGGCATGCTCGCCCGCCCCGACGGCTTCAAGGTGCTCGGCGCCCTGTCCCGGCCCGGACCGCTCCCCACGATGATCGCCCTGGTGATCGCCGGCGCCGTTCTCGTGCTGGGAGGAGCGGCCTACGGGCCCGTCGCCAAGCTGGCCGGGCGGTCCCGTGCGCGCACGGAGTCCGCCGGTGCCCGCTGAGGCGGCGGAACCGGACGAGGGCCCTGGCCCGGGCGGGCTGCGCAAGGTCGCCCGGGTCGTGCTGCTCGACCCGCAGGACCGCGTCCTGCTGCTGCACGGCCACGAGCCGGACGATCCCTCCGACGACTGGTGGTTCACACCCGGTGGCGGAGTGGAGGGCGACGAGACACGTGAACAGGCGGCTTTGCGGGAACTCGTCGAGGAGACCGGGATCACCGAGGTCGAACTGGGCCCCGTGCTGTGGCGGCGGATCTGCTCGTTCCCGTTCGCCGGAAGGCGCTGGGACCAGGACGAGTGGTACTTCCTGGCCCGTACCGCCCAGACCGCGACGGCGGCCACGGGGCTGACGGAGCTGGAGCGGCGCAGCGTCGCCGGAGCGCGCTGGTGGACGTGCCGGGAACTGGCCGAGGCACATGAGACGGTGTATCCGACCAAGCTCGCCGGGCTGCTGCGCAGGGTGCTCGACGAGGGTCCCCCGGCCACGCCCGAGGTCCTCGACACGGAAATCGTCTAGGGGCTCCCGGGGCTGACGCACAATAGGGGGACGCACGGCTGAAGGGGAACATGCCATGAGCGCCGAGGACCTCGAGAAGTACGAGACCGAGATGGAGCTGAAGCTCTATCGGGAGTACCGCGATGTCGTCGGTCTGTTCAAATATGTGATCGAGACCGAGCGGCGCTTCTATCTCACCAACGACTACGAGATGCAGGTGCACTCGGTCCAGGGCGAGGTGTTCTTCGAGGTCTCCATGGCGGATGCCTGGGTGTGGGACATGTACCGGCCCGCCCGCTTCGTGAAACAGGTGCGTGTCCTTACGTTCAAGGACGTGAACATCGAAGAGCTGAACAAGAGCGATCTGGAGCTGCCGGGCGGCTGAGGGCCGGGTGACTGAGGGCCGGGTGGCTGAGGCCGGGCGGCCGGTCCGCGCGCCTGCCGGGGGTCAGCGGCGAGCGTGGTGATGACTCGTACGGGTGACGGGGTTCTCCACAGTCACCCGCTCGTCCACCAAGATCCAACGGCTGTGCGGTGTGGCCTCAGTGTCGGTGCCGGAGGTGGTGCCGACATGAAGACATCCGAGGCACGCAACGCACTGGGCGCCTACGGCGAGGAGCTGGCCGTACGGCGGCTGACCGAGGCCGGCATGACGGTCCTGGCGCGCAACTGGCGCTGTGGCAGGACCGGCGAGATCGACATCGTGGCCCGGGACGGCGACGCGCTGGTCGTCTGCGAGGTCAAGGCCCGCGGGGCGGGCGCGTTCCAGCATCCGATGGAGGCCGTCACACCGGCCAAGACGCGCCGGCTGCGCGGCCTGGCCGAACGCTGGCTCCAGGAACACGGCGGGGCTCCGCCCGGCGGTGTCCGCATCGACCTGGTCGGCGTCCTGATCCCCGAACGCGGCGCGCCCGTGGTCGAGCACGCGCGGGGGGCGGCCTGATGGGATTCGCGCGTACGTGCTCGGTGGCACTGGTGGGCGTGGAGGGTGTCGTCGTGGAGGTCCAGGCCGACCTGGAGCCGGGCATCGCCGCCTTCACGCTGGTCGGGCTCCCCGACAAGAGCCTGACGGAGAGCCGGGACCGGGTCAGGGCCGCGGTGGTCAATTCCGGCGCTTCCTGGCCGCAGAAGAAGCTGACGGTGGGGCTGAGCCCGGCCTCCGTGCCCAAGGGCGGTTCGGGTTTCGACCTCGCCGTGGCGTCGGCGGTCCTCGGTGCCGCGGAGCGGATCGATCCGCGCGTGCTCGCCGACATCGTGATGATCGGGGAGCTGGGGCTCGACGGTCGGGTGCGGCCGGTCCGGGGCATCCTGCCGGCCGTCCTCGCCGCGGCGGACGCCGGTTACGAACAGGTGGTGGTGCCGGAGTGCGCGGCGGCCGAGGCCTCCCTCGTGCCGGGCGTCTCGGTGCTCGGGGTCCGCAGCCTGCGCCAGCTGATCGCGGTGCTGGCGGAGGAACCGGTGCCCGAGGAGGACCCTGACGAACGGGGCCGCCCGGACCCGCTGTCGGCCGGCCTGCGCCTGCCCGGCACGGGCGAGGCCACCGGCCTGTGCGGCGTCTCCGTGCCGGAACACGACCGGGGCCACGACCTCGGTGACGTCGTCGGCCAGCTGTCGGCACGCACCGCGATGGAGGTGGCAGCGGCCGGCGGCCACCACGTCTTCCTCCAGGGGCCGCCCGGCGCGGGCAAGACGATGCTGGCCGAGCGGATGCCGCTGATCATGCCGCGCCTCACCCGCCAGGAATCGCTGGAGGTGACGGCGATCCACTCCGTCGCGGGCCTGCTGCCGCCCGGCAAACCGCTGGTGGACGTCGCGCCGTACTGCGCGCCCCACCACTCCGCGACCATGCAGTCGCTCGTCGGCGGCGGCAAGGGGCTCGCGCGGCCCGGCGCGGTGTCCCTGTCGCATCGTGGCGTGCTCTTCCTCGACGAGGCGCCGGAGTTCAGCGGCTTCGCGCTGGACGCCCTGCGGCAGCCGCTGGAGGCGGGACACGTGGTGATCGCGCGCAGCGCCGGTGTCGTGCGGTTCCCCGCCAAGTTCCTGATGGTGCTGGCCGCCAACCCCTGCCCCTGCGGCCGCTTCAGCACGACGAACGACTTCTGCGAGTGCCCGCCCTCCGTCATCCGCCGCTATCAGGCGAGGCTCTCCGGACCACTGCTCGACCGGGTCGACCTGCGGGTGGACGTCGAGCCGGTCACCCGGGCCGAACTCACCGCGCGCGGCGCGCGGGGCGAGTCGACGAGGACGGTCGCGGACCGGGTGCTCGCCGGCCGTGAGCGGGCCGCCGAACGCCTGAAGGGAACCCCCTGGAGCATCAACAGCGAGGTGCCGGGACGCGAGCTGCGCGGCCGCTGGCAGGCGCGGGCGGGAGCGATGGACGAGGCCGAGCGGGGCCTGGAGCGCGGGCTGCTGACGGCCCGGGGGCTGGACCGGGTGCTCCGGGTGGCTTGGACGGTCGCGGACCTGTCGGGGCACGACCGGCCCGACGCCGGGGACGTCGCCCTTGCCCTCCAGCTGCGCACCGGAATCCCGCGCGGGGTGCCGATGGCGATCGGCTCGCCGGCATGACGGCCGCCGAGCGCGGAGCCCGCGTCACGCTGTCCCGGGTCGTCGAACCGGGTGACGAGGTCTGCGGGCGCTGGATCCGGGAGGTCGGGGCCCCGGAAGCGGTCCGGTGGCTGTACGGGGACCTGGGGCAGCCGCGGGGGATGCCCGACGGAAGGTGGGCCGGACTGCGGGCCAGGGCCGCGCGGGCCGACCCGGAGCGCGACCTCGCCCTCGCCCGGGACGCCGGGGTGAGGTTCGTCTGTCCCGGTGAATCCGAATGGCCCGCGCAGCTCGACGACCTGGGGGATGCCCGGCCGGTCGGACTGTGGGTGCGGGGGCGGGCCGGGCTGCGGCTGTGGGCGCTGCGGTCCGTCGCCGTCGTCGGCGCCCGTGCCTGTACGGAGTACGGCGCGCACATGGCCGCCGTCCTCGGTGCCGGGCTCGCGGAGCGGGGCTGGGTGGTGGTGTCCGGCGGTGCCTACGGCATCGACGGCGCCGCGCACCGGGGCGCCCTCGGCGCGGGCGGTGCCACCGTGGCGGTGCTCGCCTGCGGCGTCGACCGGCCCTATCCGCGCGGACACGCCCAGCTGATCGCAAGGATCGCGGAACAGGGGCTCGTGGTGGGCGAGTTGTCACCGGGAGAGCATCCGACGCCGAGCAGATTCATCCTCCGGAACCGGGTCATCGCGGCGCTCACCCGGGGCACCGTGGTCGTCGAGGCGGCCTACCGCAGCGGGGCGCTCGTCACCGCCCGCGCGGCACAGCGGCTGGGCAGGTTCACGATGGGCGTGCCGGGACCCGTCACCAGCGCACTGTCGGCCGGGGTGCACGAACTGCTGCGCGGGGAGGCCGTCCTCGTGTCCGACGCCGCGGAAGTCGCCGAACTGGTGGGCGACATGGGGGAGCTGGCCCCGGACCGGCGTGGTCCCGTACTGCCGCGCGATCTGCTGGAGCCGGGGGCGGAACGCGTCCTGGCCGCCCTGCCGGCGCGGGATCCTGCCGGGACCGAGGAGATCGCCCGGCGGGCGGCGACCAGCCCGGACGACGCGGTCGGGAGACTGTACGAACTCCGGGCACTTGGATTCGTCGAACGACATGGCGACGGCTGGAAGTTGACACGCCAGGCGACGGCCCCCGTCCGAGGTGATCGGGAGAGATGCTGACCGAGCGTGTTCGGCCGTCCGGGGGAACGCCGACACGCCTGGGAATCCTCGCAGTTGGCGACCCCGGCGATCACACAGGGCGACCGTGGTGACTCCGGGAGACGTCCCGGGGAAAGGTTTCGCGTGCGGGTGACAGCCCACCCTTCGCACACTGCGACAGCCCAGTCACGCTACGCTCACAAGAATCCGAAGCACGCGACGCGATCTCGGCATGAGGCCGACAGGGCGCCCAGGCAATCCCAGTCCACGGCAGAACGGCACAAGGCGACGAATGCCCCAGCACACCTCCGGGTCCGACCGGACGGCGATCCCGCCAGCCGCCCGCGACGGCGGCAGCGTGCGCCCGCCCGCGCCCTCGACGCTCGACGAGCTGTGGCGGTCGTACAAGTCGACCGGTGACGAGCGGCTGCGGGAGCAGCTGATCCTGCACTACTCGCCGCTGGTGAAGTACGTGGCGGGCCGCGTCAGCGTGGGGCTGCCGGCCAATGTCGAGCAGGCCGACTTCGTCTCGTCGGGGGTGTTCGGACTGATCGACGCGATCGAGAAGTTCGACATCGAACGGGAGATCAAGTTCGAGACGTACGCGATCACCCGCATCCGCGGCGCCATGATCGACGAGCTGCGGGCGCTGGACTGGATCCCGCGGTCGGTGCGGCAGAAGGCGCGCAACGTGGAGCGCGCCTACGCCACGCTGGAGGCGCGGCTGCGGCGCACCCCCTCGGAGGGCGAGGTCGCCGCGGAGATGGGCATCGCAGTGGAGGAACTCCACGCGGTGTTCAGCCAGTTGTCGCTGGCCAACGTGGTCGCTCTGGAGGAGCTGCTGCACGCGGGCGGCGAGGGCGGCGACCGGCTGAGCCTGATGGACACGCTGGAGGACACCGCAGCCGACGATCCGGTCGAGGTGGCCGAGGACCGGGAGCTGCGGAGGCTGCTGGCGCGGGCGATCAACACGTTGCCCGACCGGGAGAAGACCGTGGTCACGCTGTACTACTACGAAGGACTCACGCTCGCGGAGATCGGCAACGTGCTCGGGGTGACCGAGAGCCGGGTCAGCCAGATCCACACCAAGTCGGTGCTCCAGCTGCGCGCCAAGCTGGCCGGTTTCGGGCGCTGAGCCGGGCGGTGCCGTGACGCGGGGCGGTGCCGCCGTGCCGTCCCGGCGGCGGCAGTGCCGCGGCGGACGCCGGCGCGGCCGGGTCGGCGGAGTGGTTCCCGTCCGCGGCGCCGCGTCCGTACAGTGGTTGACGTGCCAAGGATTCGAGCGGCCTCCGTGGCCGAGCACCGGTCGATGCAGCGAGCCGCCCTGCTGGACGCGGCGCGGTCCCTGTTGTCCGAGGGCGGGACGGAGGCGCTGACCTTTCCCGCGCTCGCCGAGCGCACGGGGCTCGCGCGTTCCTCCGTGTACGAGTACTTCCGGTCCAGGGCGGCCGTCGTCGAGGAACTGTGCGAGGTCGACTTCCCCGTCTGGGCGGCCGAGGTCTCGGCCGCCATGGCCGCGGCGGACGGTCCCGAGGCCGCGGTCGAGGCCTACGTCCGCAGCCAGCTGGCCCTGGTCGGCGACCGGCGGCACCGGGCCGTGGTCGCCATCTCCGCCAGCGAGCTCGACGCGGGCGCCCGGGAGAAGATCCGGGCCGCGCACGGCGGGCTGGTCGCGATGATCGGTGAGGCGCTCACCGAGATGGGGCACGCGGAGCCGAGGCTGGCCGCGATGCTCCTCCAGGGAGTGGTGGACGCCGCGGTGCGGCGCATCGAGCTGGGTGCCGCCGAGGACCCCTCCATGATCACGGAGGCGGCCGTGGCGATGGCCCTGCGGGGCGTCCGGGGCTGAACCCCACCAACCCCGGTCACGGGCCCCCTGCCTCGCCGGGGCGTCAGGAGTGTGCGTCCGGTGTCGGCGGGGTGAGCGGCAGCAGGCGGGACGGGCCCGTGTCCAGGAGCCACGGGGGAAGCAGGGACAGCGGGTTCAGGTAGGCCGTTCCTCTGAGCAGACCCCAGTGCAGACAGGCCGTCGGCCCGCAGTGCGCGCCCCCGGCCTCCAGGGTGCCGACGGCCTCGCCCGCGAGGACCTCGTCGCCCTCGCGCACCGATGCCCGCACCGGGCCGTACGTCGTCCGCAGCGGGGGCGTCCCCGTGCCCGACAGCTCCACCGAGACGATCCCGCGGTCCGCGACCCGGCCCGCGAAGAACACCCGGCCGGGCGCGACGGCCCGCACCGGGGCGCCCGGGGCGGCCGCGAGGTCGACCCCGCGGTGCCCCCGGGAGTAGGCCGTCGCCGGGGGTTCCCAGCCCCGTACGACGAACGGCCGGACACCCACGGGCCAGGCGCGGGCGAGCGCCGGCACGGAGGGGTCGGCCGTCGGCGGGGAGGGCGGGACCGCGGGCGCGGGGCCGGCACCCCGGGCCAGTGCCGGCGGGGGCGGGGCGCACAGGACGGCCACGGCCAGGCCCGGCAGGACCATCCGCCACGTACGCGCACATCGGTTCACTCGCATGCGGGAACCGTCCCGCATCGAGCAGATCATGGCCGGGATCTGTGGAGTACCGGCCGGTTGTGGACAGCGACGTCACCCGGTCCCTCCCGGGTCCCGTACACTTCTGGAGGCGACCCGGGTCATCGGGTCGACTTCGCACGCCCCGACATCTGGTCGCACAGACCGGTGTCAGCGCCTCTCGGTCCTCTGTGGCAAGGCGCGTCGCGGGCGTCAGGCGCGAGTGCCGTCCGGCACACGCGGCACAACCGAGAAAACCGAGGAGAACGGCCATGGCCGTCGTCACGATGCGGGAGCTGCTGGAAAGCGGCGTCCACTTCGGTCACCAGACCCGTCGCTGGAACCCGAAGATGAAGCGCTTCATCTTCACCGAGCGCAACGGCATCTACATCATCGACCTGCTCCAGTCGCTGTCGTACATCGACCGCGCCTACGAGTTCGTCAAGGAGACCGTCGCCCACGGCGGCACGGTCATGTTCGTCGGTACGAAGAAGCAGGCGCAGGAGGCCATCGCCGAGCAGGCCACCCGCGTCGGCATGCCCTACGTCAACCAGCGCTGGCTGGGCGGCATGCTCACCAACTTCTCCACCGTCTACAAGCGTCTGCAGCGCCTCAAGGAGCTCGAGCAGATCGACTTCGAGGACGTCGCGTCCTCCGGTCTCACCAAGAAGGAGCTTCTCGTGCTCTCGCGCGAGAAGGCCAAGCTGGAGAAGACCCTCGGCGGTATCCGCGAGATGCAGAAGGTGCCCAGCGCCGTCTGGATCGTGGACACCAAGAAGGAGCACATCGCGGTCGGTGAGGCCCGGAAGCTCAACATCCCGGTCGTCGCCATCCTCGACACCAACTGTGACCCGGACGAGGTCGACTACAAGATCCCGGGCAACGACGACGCGATCCGCTCCGTCACCCTGCTCACCCGCGTGATCGCCGACGCCGTCGCCGAGGGCCTCATCGCCCGCTCGGGCGCCGGCAAGGCCGCGGGCGACAAGGCCGCGGGCGAGCCGCTCGCCGCGTGGGAGCGCGACCTGCTCGAGGGCGAGAAGAAGGCCGACGAGGCCGAGGTCCAGACCTCCGCCGAGACGGAGAAGGTCGCCGACGCCGAGCAGGCCGAGGCCCCGGCCGCCGAGGCTGCTGCCGAGGCCCCCGCCGCGGACGCCGAGCAGGCCTGACCCCTCACCCCTTCGGGTTTGTGAACGGCGGGGGCCCACGAAGCCCCCGCCGTTCGTCCCGTAGATCTTCAGACTTCGAGAGAGACTCCAGGAATCATGGCGAACTACACCGCCGCTGACGTCAAGAAGCTCCGCGAGCTCACCGGCGCCGGCATGATGGACTGCAAGAAGGCGCTGGACGAGGCCGACGGCAACGTCGACAAGGCCGTCGAGGCGCTGCGGATCAAGGGCCAGAAGGGCGTCGCCAAGCGCGAGGGCCGCTCCGCCGAGAACGGCGCCGTGGTCTCCATCATCGCCGACGACAACACCTCCGGTGTCCTGGTCGAGCTGAAGTGCGAGACGGACTTCGTCGCCAAGGGCGCGAAGTTCCAGGCCGTCGCCGACGAGATCGCCCAGCACGTCGTCAAGACGTCGCCGGCCGACATCGAGACGCTGCTCGGCTCCGAGATCGAGCCCGGCAAGACGGTTCAGGCGTTCGTCGACGAGGCCAACGCCAACCTGGGCGAGAAGATCGTCCTGGACCGCTTCGCCCAGTTCTCCGGCGCCTTCGTGACCTCGTACATGCACCGCACCATGCCCGACCTGCCCCCGCAGATCGGTGTTCTGGTCGAGCTGGACAAGGCCGACGCCGACCTCGCCAAGGGCATCGCGCAGCACATCGCCGCCTTCGCGCCGAAGTACCTCTCCAAGGAGGACGTCCCGGCCGAGGTCGTCGAGAGCGAGCGTCGCGTCGCCGAGGAGACCACCCGCGCCGAGGGCAAGCCCGAGGCCGCCCTCCCGAAGATCGTCGAGGGTCGCGTCAACGGCTTCTTCAAGGAGGCCACCCTCCTCGGTCAGCCGTACGCGCTCGACAACAAGAAGTCCGTCCAGAAGGTTCTGGACGAGGCCGGTGTCACCCTGAAGCGCTTCTCGCGCATCAAGGTCGGCATCTGAGTCCGTACAGCGATCGACGCGCGACCCCGATAGGGTCGACAGCAGTCGTCCGCGTACGCCGGCACTCACACGTGTGTGCCGGACGACAGCAGATCTGACGAGGAGGCCATTGCCGAGCATGGGATGCGAACGACACCCCACCGGCAATGGCCTTCTTCGTATGTGCACCATGAGGAGATCTCCATGACCACCAGCCAGGCCGACAACGGCGAGAAGAGCGACGACGGCAAAGGCGCGGGCCGCTTCCTGCTGAAGCTTTCCGGCGAGGCGTTCGCCGGTGGCGGGGGACTGGGCGTCGACCCCGACGTGGTGCACAAGATCGCCCGCGAGATCGCGGCCGTCGTGCGCGGCGGCGCCCAGATCGCCGTCGTCATCGGCGGCGGCAACTTCTTCCGCGGGGCCGAACTCCAGCAGCGTGGCATGGACCGGGCGCGCTCCGACTACATGGGCATGCTCGGCACCGTCATGAACTGCCTCGCCCTCCAGGACTTCCTGGAGAAGGAAGGCATCGACAGCCGCGTCCAGACCGCCATCACCATGGGCCAGGTCGCGGAACCGTACATCCCGCTGCGCGGCGTGCGGCACCTGCAGAAGGGCCGTGTGGTCATCTTCGGCGCCGGTATGGGCATGCCGTACTTCTCCACCGACACCACCGCCGCCCAGCGGGCCCTGGAGATCGACGCCGAGGCGCTCCTCATGGGCAAGAACGGTGTGGACGGCGTCTACGACTCCGACCCGAAGACCAACCCCGAAGCGGTCAAGTTCGACTCGCTCAGCTACGGCGAGGTCATCACCCGGGACCTCAAGGTCGCCGACATGACCGCCATCACGCTGTGCCGGGACAACAAGCTGCCGATCCTGGTCTTCGAACTCCTGGCGGAGGGCAATATCGCGCGGGCCGTCAAGGGTGAGAAGATCGGCACACTCGTGGGCGACCAGAGCGGCCGAGCCTGACGGGGAACGTCCGGGACCGGATACGCCTTCCGGTCCCGGACGGACCCCGGCCGGGGGATGGACAATGTCCTGCCGGTCCGGAACCGTGCAGGAACAAGACGCGACGCAGCCGGCCGCCGAACCGACGAGGAAACAGCAGCCGGGCCTACTCAAGACACGCAGGAGCAAGTGGTGATCGAAGAGACCCTCCTCGAGGCCGAGGAGAAGATGGAGAAGGCCGTCGTGGTCGCCAAGGAGGACTTCGCCGCGATCCGCACCGGCCGTGCGCACCCGGCGATGTTCAACAAGATCGTGGCCGACTACTACGGCGCGCTGACGCCGATCAACCAGCTGGCCTCGTTCTCCGTCCCGGAGCCGCGCATGGCCGTGGTGACCCCGTTCGACAAGAGCGCGCTGCGCAACATCGAGCAGGCGATCCGCGACTCCGACCTGGGCGTCAACCCCAGCAACGACGGCAACATCATCCGGGTGACGTTCCCCGAGCTGACGGAAGAGCGCCGCAAGGACTACATCAAGGTCGCGCGGACCAAGGGCGAGGACGCCAAGGTCTCGATCCGCGCCGTGCGCCGCAAGGCCAAGGACGCCCTCGACAAGCTGGTCAAGGACAAGGAGACCGGCGAGGACGAGGTCCGCCGTGCGGAGAAGGAACTCGACGACACCACGGCGAAGTACGTCGCCCAGGTGGACGAGCTCCTGAAGCACAAGGAAGCGGAACTTCTCGAAGTCTGATGAACGACTCTTCCTGGGGGGCGCCGCCACAAGCCGGGTACTGGGGGCCGTCCGAGCAGGGGCCTGCCCAGGGGGCGGCCCCGGCGGGTCCCACGTACGATGCGCATGACGCGCAGCACACTCGGCCCATGCCCACCGCGCCCGACGTACCCGCTCATGGCGGAGACCAGGATGACGACAGGGGGGCCGCTCGGCTGAGCGGCCCCTCGGTCCACAACGACACGCCGCAGGCGGCGCCCTACGGGGATCCGTCGCACGACCCGCAGAGCCCGCAGGAGCCCATGCCCAGCGCCGCACCCGAGCCCGCCCCCGCACCTCAGAAGAAGAGTGCGGGACGCGACCTGGGCGCGGCCATAGGAGTGGGCGTCGGACTGGGCGCCGTGATCGTCGCTTCGTTGTTCGTCGTCAAGGCCGTCTTCGTCGGAGTGATAGCGGTCGCCGTGGTGGTGGGGCTCTGGGAGCTCACCTCACGGCTGGAGGAGCGCAAGGGCATCAAGGCGCCCCTCGTGCCGCTCGCGCTCGGCGGGGCCGCCATGGTCGTCGCCGGGTACGTGCGCGGTGCCGAGGGCGCCTGGGTGGCCATGGCGCTCACCGCGCTGGCCGTCCTGGTCTGGCGGATGACGGAACCGCCCGAGGGCTACCTCAAGGACGTCACGGCGGGGGTCTTCGCGGCCTTCTACGTGCCGTTCCTGGCGACCTTCGTGGCCATGATGCTCACGGCCGACGACGGCCCGCGCCGCGTGCTGACCTTCCTGCTCCTGACGGTCGTCAGCGACACGGGCGCGTACGCCGTCGGCTGGCGCTTCGGCAAGCACAAGCTGGCTCCGCGGATCAGTCCCGGAAAGACCCGCGAGGGTCTGTTCGGAGCGGTCACGTTCGCGATGGCGGCGGGTGCGCTGTGCATGCAGTACCTGATCGACGGCGGCACCTGGTGGCAGGGTCTGATCCTCGGCCTCGCGGTCGCGGCCAGCGCCACGCTCGGTGACCTCGGCGAGTCCATGATCAAGCGGGACCTGGGCATCAAGGACATGGGCACCCTGCTCCCGGGCCACGGCGGCATCATGGACCGGCTGGACTCCCTGCTCCCGACGGCTCCGGTCGTCTGGCTGCTGCTCGTGCTCTTCGTCGGATCCGGCTGATCGTTTTTCCGCACGCGTTTGCGACGCGCGCATCCGTTTCGAGCACATCCACGACACCACCCCTTCGGGTCACCCGATCACCTCACCGTGATCTCCGTGACCCGGAGGGGTGGTGTCGTATGCGCGGGGCCGTCCGTCCTGCCGTTCCACCCGGCGCGGGACGCGGCCACGGCGGCACCGGAGGGAGACGCAGGTCACATTCGCGTCGGTCACATCGTGGCGGGCCGTTCCGTCAATGAGGTGTAGCCACGGGAAACGACACAGGGAGCACACCATGGAAGCCCGTCTGAACCTCTACGCCAGCCCGGTCGCGGCCAAGTTCATGAAGCACATCGTGGCCGCGGGCAGGCCGCTCGCGGAATCGACGCTGCCGCTCGCGACGCAGGAACTGGTGAAGCTCCGCGCCAGCCAGATCAACGGCTGCGGTTTCTGCACCGACATGCACAGCAAGGACGCGGAGGCCGCGGGCGAGACCTCCGTACGGCTCAACCTGGTCGCGGCCTGGCGGGAGGCGACGGTGTTCACCGACGCCGAGCGCGCCGCCCTGGAACTGACGGAGCAGGGCACGCGCATCGCCGACGCGGCCGGCGGGGTCACGGACGAGTGCTGGGCGAACGCCGCCAAGTACTACGACGAGGAGCAGCTCGCCGCCCTGGTGTGCTGCATCGCGCTGATCAACGCCTTCAACCGCGGGAACGTCATGATCCAGCAGCCCGCCGGCGACTACCGGCCCGGCCAGTTCGCGTAACGGGCGGCGGGGCCGGACCGGGGGGCGTCTCCTCCCGGTCCGGTCTCCCGCCGGTCCGGGCGCTGTCCCGCGCGGGCGTGTGCGGGCGTGTGCGGGCGTGTGCGGGCGCGTGCCGAGTGCCGTACGGGTGAATCCGGGCGTTCCCCGGTCGGCGTCGGACGCGACAGCGGGAAGGCCACCCCCGTACCGGACACGTCACGGGCAGGGAGTACCCCTTATGCCGAAGTTCCTCATCCATGCCCGCTACACGCCCGAAGGGGCGAAGGGCGTGCTCAAGGAAGGCGCGAGCGGGCGTCGCGCCGCCGTCGACCACGTCGTCGCGGGCCTCGGCGGAACGGTCGAGGCCATGTACTTCGCCTTCGGGGAGGACGACCTCGTGTGCATCCTCGACTTCCCCGACGCGGTCTCCATGGCCGCCGTCAGCCTCAGGGTGAAGGCCAGCGGCGCGCTCCACACCCGGGCCACGCCGCTCCTCACCCTGGACGAGATCGACGAGGCCGCCCGCAGGGAGGTCGCCTTCCGCCCGCCGGGCGCGTAGACCGGACCGACCGCCGTGGCGCCCGGCGGCGACGGCCGGCTCCCGCCCACGACAGCCGCCGCGAGCGACGGACGCAGGTCACACGAATGGATATGCGACGCTCGCCATGCCCAAGCCCTGTCGAGTCCCAGTTGATGGTTGACGGGTTGGCGTCGGGTGATGCTTGACGTCTGCCCTGGACGATCTTCCGGCGGTTGTGTTCGCCGGACTTGCGGATGACCACCTTCTTCCTGGTCATGCGCGGGACGGTGGTGATCAGCTCGGGGCCGTGGAAGACGCGGATGACACGGATGACGTCCTATACAGGTAGTCAGCCTTCCGGCTGGTCGAAGGTCTCCACTGCCGAGCGGAAGGTGTCCTGTTCCGGCAAGGCGGGGTTGACGAGGACGACGAAGTCGGAGAGTGCAGTCTCGGACGGAGTGCCGTCCTCGTTGACGCTGCCCGGTTCGTCCTCCCACGCGATCAAGTGGATCACTACCGAATAGCGGTCAGCGGGCAGATCACACTGGACGGTACCGGGCCACGCTTCGGCACCCACCGCCTCGATGCCGCTGAGCCACATCTGCCCCGACGAATGGAGAAGGTAGGCGTCTGAAGTGACCAGGCAGTGCCTGCTCTCTCGCTCCGTGAGCTGCGCGAGCCGGCCGACTTCCCCAGTGCGGACCAGCACCCCGAAGGCACCGTCGCTTCGGATGTTGATGGGCACGAAGGCACCGATACGGATGTGCCGCTCAACGTCCTCGTCCTCACCGAGCTGAGGGTCCCAGGTGTCGTAATCGACGATGCCGGTGAAGCGCCGAGGGTCCCACAGAGCCAGCATTCCGGCATCGGTCGCCACCGTGGAGACAGTTTCGACGGTGCGCGGGAAAGCAGTCATCCAGGAATCCTGCCATGCGCCCCGACCATGGCAGACCTCGCTGCCCCAACGCATGCGGTGTCGGATCCCAGCTGATGCCTGACGTTCTGGTCCCAGGTGATGCTTGACGGTGGACCTAGCCAACATGGGAAGCCCCGTGGGGCTTGTTCGCTTTCACGTTACGGACCGGGACGTCGGTCGTGCGCCGGATCACCCGGACCTGCCCGTCCAGATCGACGGTGATCGTCGTGTCCGAGACGTGCACGGTGACGGTCTGCCCTGCGTAGGGGCGGCCGAGCGAAACGACCTGCCGGCAGACCATGACCGTGCCCACCGCACTGACCCGCCGCTGCACCCGCACCGGCTCGATGCCCGGCCGCGGCGGCGGTCCGGCCGGACGCAGGCCCCGCAGCCTGCGGATTTCATCGCTGGTCAGCGGGTTGGGCCGCACCCGCAGCAGTTCCCGCGAGGACAGGTCGAAGAACGACAGCGTCTCGCCGTCGATGCGGATGCCGACCTGGCGGCCGCCGAGGATCTCCGCCGCCAGCACCTGGCGCCCGCCCAGGCCCACCAGGCCGCAGTTGTTCACCACCCGGTCCACCTCGAACGCCACCCCGTCACCGGCAGGCAGCGGAGCCGGACCGGCCACACGTCCACCCCGGGCCGTCAGCCGCCCCAGATCCGCCACCGACAGGTGTGAGCGCACGGTCTTGATCCGCGTCCCAGCGATCAGCAGATGGATCACCAAAGTGTCCGCCCAGAACGTCACCGTCAGCCCCGAGCGGGACGGGCCGAGCCAGAACTGCTTGCCCGCGACCTGCAGATTCCCACTCGCAGGCACCACCCGCTCGAACTCCACCGGCCCGCCCTCCTCCACCCGCACCACCTCGGGCAAAGGGGCAGCAACAGGCGCCGCCCCGACCGGATCGGGCACCGCGGCAGGAGCCGTCCGCTGCTGCGGCACCAGCGCCAGCACTCCGGGAATCCTCAGGCCCAGCACGTCCCGCTCCGACTCGGGAACCGGGGCGAACCGGTCGCCCGGGGACTGCATGTCCAGGGCCTGATGCGGACGCTCGGAGTTGTACTCCCCAACCCAGCGATCCAGCGCCGCCTGAGCCTCCTCGATGCTCTCGAACGCACCGCAGTCGTCGAGGAGTTCGCGCCGCAGCGTCTGATGGAACCGCTCGACCTTGCCCGTCGTGGTCGGAGAGGCCGGCTGGGTCAGGCGGTGCGCGATCCCGTTCTCCCGGCAGATCCGGTCGAACAACACCTCACCACCATGCCCGAACCGGTCGGTGAACTGCTTGCCGTTGTCGGTCAGCACCTCCTCCGGCACCCCGAACGCCTGCAGGGCCCGGGCGAACGCCGCACACACCGCCCGCCCGGTCGCCCGCTCGACCACCGACGCGATCACGCAGAAGCGGGAGTGATCGTCCACCCCGGTCACGACCTTGGCCTCGGTCAGCTCACCGGTCACCGCATCGACCAGCATCACCCCGCCGACGATGTCCATCTGCCACAGCTGCATCGCACGATCCCGCTGCCAGCGCTTGTAATCCGACCGCTTCCGGCGCCGCACCCCCGGTTCCACCAGCCCGTGACGGACCAGGATCCGATACACCGTCATCCGCGACGGCACCGGCATCACCGTCCCGGACCGCTCCAGCACATGAGCGATCCGCCGCGGACCCCACCGCGGGTGCTTGCGCCGCAGCTCACACACGGCCGCCTCGACCTCGGCAGAAGCCTGATGCGGACACGAGGCCGGCCTGCGCGACCGGTCCGCCAGCCCGGCCAGGCCCGAGGCCTGATACCGGGACTTCCAGCCGCTGACCGTCTGCCGGGACACCCCCAACGACGCCGCGACCTCCGTCACCGTCGCACCCGCCAGCACCGCAAGCACAGCCCGGTATCTCTGCTCGACAACCGACAACTCCACCAGCGCCAATCCCGGCCTCCCGCCACACGCCGCAACGACGCGCACAGAAAACCCGATCACGGCCACTGTCAACCATCAGCTGGGACCGAACTGTCAAGCATCACCCGGGATCGGACACGATCAATGCCGGCTCGGCTGGGTGGAATCGCCTTATACCTACGAGGGCTACAAGCGCCACGGCCTGGCCTCAGCCGCTCTCCGGTCTCTGCGCCGCGCGTATCCCGGGCTCCAGTGGCACACGGGAGGTGGGCACTTTAGGGAGTCCGAGCCCTTCTGGGATTCCGTCAGCGTGAACGTTCCCGGGGGCTATGCCCGACGGGAAAGGTGTCATCACGTGGAACCGCGGCGAGCACGCTAGGCGTGAGCACGACCTCACGCCAGGGGGTAGAAGGAGCCGCTGATTAAGCAGTTCGGCGACACGGGCTGCACCACAACCGCACCACAACGAGCGGGGAACAAGGGGGAGTCACGGTGAATGCAAGCGTCGCTTACAAGGCCACAGTTCAGCCGTTCGCCCAGGTCAGCCACCGAATCAGCCCGAAATGCCCTCAGCTTCCCAAGCTGAGGGCGCGAGCCTCGGTGCTGGCGCCCCGCGCTCAGCTGATGACCAGCCCCGCGATGCCGAAAGCGAGTGTGAGGACGAAGCAGATTAGGCTCACTACCGTTGCAAGGCGCGGGACCTCGTCGGTGCGACGGAAGTTGGCCATGACGCCGTTAGACCAGAAGGCGCAGATCGCGACGATTACCGCTGGAACGAAGAGCGGCGTTCCGTGACACACGTATGCGGCACCCACAGCCAACCCAATGAGAACGATCAGCACTTTGTCCCCCTGCTGTCTGCGGCGGCTCCCCAACCCCGCGCGGTGGCCACAGACTAGGGAAGTACTGGGCAGTAGTGACCGGCTTCTGGCAGAGCTCCCGAGATCGGGCTCGTCTGGGCCGTCTCTGGGCCGTCCGAGGTTGCTCAACAGCGGCCAATGACGACCAACGTCGACCACCGGGCGCACGAGCCCACCGCCCCTGAGCTGGGAAGCAGCAGGTCACCAAGATCTCCGGCAAGACCCAGGGCAAGAAGACAGATCATCACTTGCCCCTTGCGACTCTGCCGACTGCTACGACCGCCGCGGGTCTGTCCCCAGGACGGCGGGGTCCTCGGACCGCAGGCGAAACTTTGTGGTTACGCCCAAGCTCTTTCGAGCGGTGAGGTAGAACATGTCACGTTTCTCCTGGAACTGTCTGAAAGCCCGCGTCCAGTCCTCCGGTGTTCCCGAACGCTGGTCACGAGCGAACTGCTCCAGCACCCAGGCATGGCGCTGCAGCGCCCTGGCCGCCGAGATGGTTTCAGCGTCCCCCATGAGGAGGACGGCCTCGAACGCGTAGCCCCGCTCCAGTTCGGCGTCAGCCAACATCGTCAAGCCAGCTTCCTGTGCGAGCGGCTGGGGAAGATCAAACAGCCCTTTGCCTGCAGCCAGGCGCCCCGCCAAGGACGTGAATCTCTTGATCGCGTCTGCGTACCGGAGGTAGGACTCCAGACGACGTTCATCCCATCGCGTCGAGAGTTGGCGACGCCAGCGCGACCTTTCCATGAGGGCTCCGCCCACGTAGGACGCTGCGGCACCAACGAGCACGCCTATCAACGTGAACAGTTGCCCCGACATGGCCCCCCTGTCGATCGGTTCGTTCCCGGGACGACCTTACTGTCAGCTTTGATCGGCTACCCGCTGGCGAGCCAGTGGGTTTCCTCTCTGCAGGCATGCCGTGTCAGTCGCATGTCCGAGCGGATGAGAGCCGTCGTCAAGGTGCCCTGGACTCGGAGGTGTCTGGGGCGTGCTGAGTGTCTAACTGCGTGACAACGCTGACGGACAGCGGCGGACGAGTACGGACGTCAGCGGACCGTCAGCGCAGGTGAGAGCCGAGCCGACCCAAGCAGGCAGCTCCACCCAAGTTGCTTCGGGACGAAGAGGTCACCGCGCCATAGCCATGCCCGATGCGGCAGTGGTCAGTAAGGATCGCCAGTGGATGCATTCCGCGCCCGCTAGCTCGGCAGGGCCGACACGTGAACTACGGCGTACTCAGCTCCCAGCAGTCACCAACATCGCCTGTCTCAGGGTCTTGGGCGCACTCCCAACCGGGGGCGAAGCTCGTGGAGGTGGGTGAGTCCGTTGGCCGCCGTGGCCCGTCATCGGGTGACACCAACATGATCACGGCCGCGAACGCAGCGACCACCAGGATCGCGGCCGGGATGAGCAACAGTCCCTTGAAGGTGAACTCCTCGAAGAACCACCTCACCGACTTCACAGCGATCCCCTCTACGCCGGAATGATGAACAGGCGCGCCTTTGAGGCGGTGCATGGGAGGCGTGGCGAGGTTCTAGCACTTACGGCGCATAGGCTCACCCCCCTCTACGCCTACATTTCAAGAGCTCGCGATCAGCGTACGCCTCAGGCTCCCCAACGTTACTGGCCGCTGCGACGCCGCGAGAGACGCCGCCGCGGGGAGGGGTTGAGCACTGCGCGCACCGCGTTTCCGAAGTCGGCGGCTGAGGTTCGGACGGGGCTGTCGAAGGTCCCGTCAGTCGAGTGCGCCAGGGCTGGGCCGTCCCTGGGCCGTCCGAAGGTCGCCGAGGCCACCGGTGACGACCGACAGTGACAGGTGGGTCGCAAAGATCAGCGGCAGATCCCCAGGTCACAGCCCCCCGACCCAACGGGTTTTCCCCAGGGGCTAGCCGTCAGGCAAGATGGGGCGCTTCTTTCCGCCGGACAGCAGCGCAGTCCGGCACGTCCTGGGGGACTTTCGTGATCATCGCTGTCTCGGACGGGCATGACCCGGCCTACCAGCTCCAGACGAGCTTGCTCACGCTGTTCTTTGGCATAGCACTCATCAGTGTCGGACGGACGCTACGGCGAACCGGACGGCTGCCTGCGTATCTCGACTTCAGACAGCAGGCGTCGGGTTCGCTTGTGCCGCAAGAGGGCAAGAGTGCCGGCGCTATGAAGCTCGGAGCAGCCGCGATAGTCATGGGTGGGTTCTTCCTCTTCGGCACTGTGTGCCTCGTACTCGGCGCGCTGGATGTGTTTGGTCCCTGAGGGCCAGGCCCCGCCAGAGCGCGCGCCAGCCTCAGGTGAGTGTCTAACTGCGTGACAACGCCAGCAGCAGACAATGACGGACGGATGCGAACGCCAGTGGACTGGCAGCGCAGGCACCAGCCCAAGGCCGAACACTCACCCAAGTTGCTTCGGGACGAAGCAGTCATCGCCCAAGGTCTGACCATCGCGTCAGCCCTCAAGCTCCCCAATTCTCGGCGTGCTCCCTTAGGTAGTCGGCGAGTTCGGGCGGATGGAGTTCGAGCCTTCTCACCACTGACGTCTCCAACGCGACTCGCACCGGCGAGAAGTCGCCTATGTCAGGATCATCAAGCTCAGGGCCGCTGCGGCGGTTGAGATCCATGTGCAGCACGTCAGCACGAAAGAAGTGCTGTATGACGGTGACCTTGTCGCCCGGCTCGATCAAGGTCAGGAACTCGCTTGCCGGGCCGATCGTGGCACCGATCTCTTCCATCACTTCACGGCGTAGAGCCGCTTCAAGGTCGGCATCCTCAGCTTCGACGCCCCCACCAACGGTCGTGTAGTAGGAGGTGCCGCCCGGCCATCCTCGGCGCAGGAACACCAGCTGACCGCCATCGAGTAGAACCGCACGTACGTTGTGACGGACCTTCATACGCTGACGGTAGTGCGCCCACGCCGACGAGGAGGCCCGAACCGAACAGACACGAACGGGGATGGGCCCGGCGTACCACTGGCGCACCAGAACGAGCGGGGAACAGTGGGGAATCACGAGGAAGGGTCCCAAGCCCAGCAGGGCCGCTCATCCACCGTTCACACAGGTCAGCGCCCGTACCGTCCCCAAATGCTCACAGCTTCCCAAGCTGATGGCTCAGGCATCGTTGTCCCGGATCGGCCGTCGAAGCATGCGCTGGTCGACGGGCGATGACGTGGCTGAGCCTGGTGGGAGTACAGCGAGGCTACGCGCGCCTGGTCGGTCGGCGCGCCCGCCGTCGTGGCTGACTTTCGGTGGCTGAGGTTCAGGCGGTCGCAAAAGGGTTCGTCTCTGCCTCGGTGTGCGATGCGTCTGCACCGGGTCGGCGCAGCGCGACGGGGAGGGGGCCCGGGTTGGTCTTCGGGCTCCCTCCCCGTATAGAAGGGAGGAGCGTCATCGGCAAGCGTCGTTGTACGGCCGCTTCTTCAGATGCTGTGCGGTTCGTTTACCGCCAGTAGGTGACCGCGGCTGATTGCGACGCGGAGGACGTCTCGTAGGGCCCCGGTCAGTTCCTTCGCCAGCCGTTGTTTTTCCTCCGGGTCCGCGTCCTGGTCGTCGAGGGTTTCGGAGGCTCGCTCCAGCAGCTTGGCGGCCGTGCCGAGTTGGACCGATTCGATGTTGTCCGCCAGGCGGGACATGAAGCCGTCCCGGTCGTCGGTGCTCAGGTAGCAGGGGTTTCCGCCGGGGCCCGACCACGGGAGGAGTCGCAGTTCGTCTTGTGCCGTCATCCTTGCGTCTGCCCTTCGTCGATCATGTGGTGGGTGGTGAAGGCCGCGTCAATGCGGTCGCCGGGGAAGGCCAGCAGTGCGGCTTCAACAACGCGCCCGGCGGAGTCTGTCGCGGTGCGCGTGATGGCGAGGATGGGCACGGTGGAGCCGATCCGAAGGGCCCATACCTCATCCGGTGTCGGTGGGCGGGCGCATACCGTCTCCCGGACAACGGCCGGCGCAGGACCGAGCACGGCGAATCTCGTGGCTGCTTCCCCGTACGTGGATTCGTTGCCGAGTGTTCCGGCCGGTGCCAGGTCGCGCGGGATGTAGATGCGAGCCAGTCCGTGCGGTGACGCTCCTTCGAAGCTGAGGCACGAGAACTCGGTGAGAGGGCTGCCCGCAGGGACGTTGAGCAAGGTCGTGAGCTGTCCGTGTGCTGGAACCGGGGTGGTGCGAACGGTGACACGCAGGGCCGCTTCGGCGGCGGTCCACGGGTCCAGGGTTCCCCAGCCGCCGACGTACATGATCTTGCGAAGGGGGAGGCGGACGAAGTTGCCCTTGCCGTGGATCTTCTCGACGAGGCCCTCTCCCTGAAGCACGGAGAGAGCTCTTCGTAGCGTCACTGTGCTGACCTTGTACCGGTCGGCCAAGTCGGCTTCGGACCGCAGGCGTTCACCGGGCTGGATACGGCCGGTCGCGATCTGGCGGCGGAGGTCGTCCGCGATGTTGTGGTGACGAGAGGGCACGGACATGGTCACCGCCTTCTCAGCGAGCGCACGGCGAGGAGCCGGGTGCGTGCGTGGATGGTCAGCAGTTCGCCCGACTCGAAGACCAGTTGCTTGGCCCCCTGGGGGAGTTGGAAGAGGTCTCTCACCCGGGCGGCGTGGCCGCCGACTTGGATGACGTCGCCGCGCTGCACGGTGGCCGCGGTGACCTCGACGCTGGCGACCAGCGCGCCGCCGGGGGCCCATGCACTCATCGCTCCACCTCTGCGGCAGGGAATCGGTCGGCTGACGGGTGGCACGGACAGTCGCATGCCTCATAGATCACCGGGAGGTCGACCGGGGCCGCAGCCGGGGAGGACTCCGCGCAGGCCGGGTGCGTGCCGATGCGACAGGCGGTCGAGCGGTAGGGGACGGCCGAGGCGTCCGCGATGCCGAGATGTCGGCGGGACCGCATTGAGGGCATCAGTGGACCCCCGCGAGGGCCGACCACGCGCTGTTCGGCAGATGGGGAGCGACGACCACCGAGCGCGTGCGCACACGCTTCTCCCGGGCCAGCACGTACGGGCGGACGAGTGCGATGTCTTCAGCCGCGAGCGAGTGTCGGCGGTCTGAGTCGGTGGAGGTCCGCCCCAGGATGGCCGTCACCGTGTCAGCGGATGCGGGGAGAGCGGAAGCGGTCGGCCGGTGGACGGCCGTTAAGGGGCGGCTGTGCCTGCCCTTGGCGGAGTGACGCGCCCTGGTGCGGGAGACGGCGCGGCGGATACGGTTGAGCACGCTGGTCAGCTCCTATCGCTGATGGCCCGGTCCCCAGACATCGCCCGTCGTGGGGACCGTTCTGCGTACGACCGCCCAGAGGGTGCGGCCGTTCAAGCTGGTGGCTAGGAGCCCGAACCGGTCGGCCTCGGCCACCACGTCCAGGACCTCCCGCCATGACTCGGCGGAGAGCCCGTCCGGAACCTCTGCTTCTACCGACGTGTGACGGCGGTGTTCCTCCACTCGCGCGGGAAGCCCGAGGGCGGACAGGCGGGCGGCGATGGCCGCCGCGCTAACTCCCGAAGCGGGCACAGGACAGCCTCCGTCACCAGCGATCACTTTCAGTGAAGCTAGTTAACTAGATTAGGGCTAGTGGACTAGATTTTCCATATGCCTGAGCAGCCGCCCTATCTCCGCATCGCCGACGAACTCCGGCGCCGGATCGCGGAGCACGTATGGGAGCCGGGTGACCGTCTGCCCTCCCGCACCCAGATCGGCCAGGAGTGCGGCGTGGGCGAGAACGTGGTCCGCCGGGCGCAGGAGCTGTTGATCTCCCAGGGGTTGCTGGAGGGACGCGCCGGATCCGGCACCTACGTCGCCGAGCCCCGGCAGCGGGTGCGGGTGGTCCGGTCGGCGGCGCGGGAGCGGCGCGACGGGTCACCGTTCCGGGCAGACATGCGAGACATCGGCAGGGCGGGGGACTGGGAGAGCCGGACCGACGCCAAGGTGCCGGCGCCCGCCGACATCGCCGCGCGGCTCGGGATCGACGAGGGTGAGCTGTGCGTCCGGACGACGTACGAGTTCCTGGCCGACGGCAGGCCGGTGCAGCTCTCGACGAGCTGGGAGCCGTACGACCTCACCGCAGGCACGCTCGTCGTCCTCCCCGAGGGAGGGCCGCACGCCGGAGCCGGTGTCGTGAACCGCATGGCCGCGATCGGTGTCACCATCAGCCACGCCGTGGAGCAGCCGGAGCCGCGGACGGCGACCGCCGAAGAGGCGTCGCTGCTCGGCATCCAGAAGGCCGCGCTGGTCACGCACATCCGGCGGACGTACTACAGCGACGACGGACGGCCCGTCGAGACGGCGGACATCGTGGTGCCCGTCGCTCACTGCGAGATCGTCTACGAGATTCCGATCAATCGTTGATCGTTGATCGTTGATTGTCGGTGGAGGCGGGGCGTCGCGGGTGTCGATGCCCCTCGTCCGTCCCCGACTCTTCCCTGCCCTCGTTCGTAGCTGGTCAGGGGTCCCGTCCAAGATCATTCCTGGGCCGTCCCTGGGCCGTGCGAGGTCGACGGAAGCTGACAGAGGCCGCCCAGGGGTGACCGTCCCTACCCCTCTCTGGCCTGGGGCCCCGCGGATGATCTGCGACACTGGAAGGGTTATGCCTGCACCCGGAGAACTCACCTTTGTCGCGCCGCGCGGAGCCAAGAAGCCGCCGCGGCACCTCGCCGATCTCACGCCCGCCGAGCGCAAAGAGGCGGTTGCCGCGATCGGTGAGAAGCCGTTTCGTGCCAAGCAGCTCTCGCAGCACTACTTCGCCCGGTACGCGCACGACCCCGCCCAGTGGACGGACATCCCGGCCGCCTCGCGCGGCAAGCTCCAGGAAGCGCTGCTTCCCGAGCTGATGACGGTCGTGCGGCACCTGTCGACCGACCAGGACACCACCCGCAAGACCCTGTGGCGGCTCTTCGACGGCACGCTCGTCGAGTCCGTGCTGATGCGTTACCCGGACCGGGTGACCATGTGCATCAGCTCGCAGGCGGGCTGCGGGATGAACTGCCCGTTCTGCGCCACCGGACAGGCCGGCCTCGACCGGAACCTGTCGACCGGCGAGATCGTGCACCAGATCGTCGACGGCATGCGGGCGCTGCGTGACGGCGAGATCCCCGGCGGGCCGGCGCGGCTCAGCAACATCGTCTTCATGGGGATGGGCGAGCCGCTCGCCAACTACAAGCGGGTGGTCGGGGCGATCCGGGCCCTGACCGACCCCGAGCCGGACGGGCTGGGGCTGTCGCAGCGCGGTATCACCGTCTCGACGGTCGGCCTCGTTCCCGCGATCAACCGCTTCGCGGACGAGGGCTTCAAGTGCCGGCTCGCGATCTCCCTGCACGCCCCGGACGACGAGCTGCGCGACACCCTCGTCCCCGTGAACACGCGGTGGAAGGTGCGCGAGGTGCTGGACGCCGGCTGGGGATACGCGGACCGGTCCGGGCGCAGGCTGTCCATCGAGTACGCGCTCATCCGCGACATCAACGACCAGGCGTGGCGTGGTGACCGGCTCGGGCGGATGCTCAAGGGCAAGCCCGTGCACGTCAACCTCATCCCGCTGAACCCGACCCCGGGCTCGAAGTGGACCGCGTCGCGGCCCGAGGACGAGAAGGCGTTCGTCGAGGCGATCGCGGCCCACGGCGTCACGGTGACCGTCCGGGACACCCGGGGCCAGGAGATCGACGGAGCGTGCGGCCAGCTCGCCGCGACCGAGCGGTAGTCTGAGTCGAGTCGGCCCGTCCGGTAGTCCGACATCATCATGGTCGGACGACTCCGTCGTCCGGCATCTCCACCGTCCGACATCTTCATATTCCGACAGGGGAGCGCCACAGCGCTGAGAGTGCGGGACAGACCGCAGACCCTCTGAACCTTGCCCAGGTCATTCTGGGTAGGAAGTTCGGTCGTTACTCAAGCTGTTGCGCCCTGCCCGGGAACCGTCAGAGGTCCCGGGCGGGGCCGCGTCTCTTCCTGGTCACCCAGGAGGAATCAGTGATCACCAACATCAGCGGCGGCAGACGGCTCGCGGTCATGGCCGCCGGGCTCGGTCTCGTCGCGCTGCCCGTGCTGACCGCGTGCAGTTCGTCCGAAGCCTCCGGCTCGGGCGGATCCAAGACGGTCACGCTCGTCAGCCATGACTCGTTCGTCGTGTCGAAGAGCGTGCTCAAGGACTTCGAGAAGCAGTCCGGGTACAAGGTCCGCGTCCTCAAGGACGGCGACGCCGGGCAGGCGGTGAACAAGGCGATCCTGACCAAGGACAACCCGCAGGGCGACGTGTTCTTCGGCGTCGACAACACCCTGCTCTCCCGCGCGCTCGACAACGGACTGTTCCAGCCGTACGAGGCGAAGGGAGCGGACCTGGTCCTGCCCGAGTACCGGATCGACCAGGACAAGCACCGGGTCACGCCCATCGACTCCGGCGACATCTGCGTCAACTACGACAAGGCGTACTTCAGCGAGCACAAGCTGAAGCCGCCGCAGTCCTTCGACGACCTGGTCGATCCCGCGTACAAGAACCTCCTCGTCACCGAGAACGCCGCCACGTCCTCGCCGGGCCTCGGCTTCCTGCTCGGCTCCGCCGCCCACTACGGCGACAAGGGCTGGGAGGACTACTGGAAGAAGCTCAAGGCCAACGGGGTCAAGGTCGTCGACGGCTGGGAGCAGGCGTACAACGAGGAGTTCTCGGGGTCCGCGGGCGGCAAGAAGGCCAAGGCCGACCGGCCGCTCGTCGTCTCGTACGCCTCCTCGCCGCCCGCCGAGGTCATCTACGCCGACCCGAAGCCCGCCACGGCCCCGACCGGGGTCGCGACCGGCACCTGCTTCCGCCAGGTGGAGTACGCGGGGCTGCTCAGCCACGCCGGGAACGCCAAGGGCGGCAAGGCGCTCCTCGACTTCATGATCGGCAAGGAGTTCCAGGACGACATGCCGCTCAGCATGTTCGTCTACCCGGTGCGCGAGGCCGCGCAGGTGCCGCCGGAGTTCACGCGGTACGGTCCGCCGGCCAAGGATCCCGAGACCCTGGCGCCCGCGAAGATCGCCGCCGACCGCGACCAGTGGGTCAAGTCGTGGACATCGCTCGTACTGAAGTAGCGGACGGACCGGCGCGGACCGGCGGACCGGGCGGAGCCGCCGGGCGGGCCGGTGCCGGCCGGGCTCCGCGCCGGGCCCGTCGGCAGGACGCGGCGCGGTTCGCCCTGATGGCGGGGCCCGTCGCGTTCTTCGCGGTGTTCTTCGCCTATCCGGTCGCGGCCATCGTCTCGCGCGGGCTCCACGGGGACGGCGGCTGGCAGCTCGGCCGGATCTGGGACGTCGCGACCCGGTCCGACATCCGGCACGTGCTGTGGTTCACCACCTGGCAGGCGCTCGCCTCGACGGCGCTCACGCTGCTGGTCGCGCTCCCCGGCGCGTACGTCTTCGCGCGCTTCGACTTCCGGGGCAAACAGGTCCTGCGAGCCGTGGTGACGGTGCCCTTCGTGCTGCCGACCGTGGTCGTCGGCACGGCGTTCCTCGCGCTGGTCGGCCGGGGCGGGCTGCTCGACGAGCTGTGGGGCCTGCGCCTGGACACCACGGTGTGGGCGATCCTGCTCGCGCACGTCTTCTTCAACTACGCGGTCGTCGTACGGACCGTCGGCGGGCTCTGGTCGCAGCTCGACCCGCGCCAGGAGGAGGCCGCGCGCATGCTCGGCGCCTCGCGCCTCGCGGCCTGGCGCAGGGTGACGCTGCCCGCGCTCGGCCCCGCCGTGGCCGCCGCCGCCCTCATGGTCTTCCTCTTCACCTTCACCTCGTTCGGTGTGGTGCAGATCCTCGGCGGTCCCACCTTCTCGACCCTGGAGGTCGAGATCTACCGGCAGACCTCCGAGATCTTCGACCTCACCACGGCCGCGGTGCTGACGATCGTCCAGTTCACGGCGGTCGGCGCGATCCTCGCCGTGCACGCGGCGACCGTACGCCGGCGGGAGACCGCCCTGCGCCTGGTCGCCCCGGGCACCACCGCGCACCGGCCGCGCGGTGCCGCGCAACGGTCGCTCCTCGCGGGCGTGCTGGTGAGCATCGCCGTCCTGCTCGTGCTGCCGCTCGCGGTCCTCGTCCAGCGGTCCTTCGACGCCCCGGGACTCGGCTACTACCGGGCGCTGGCCGACGACGACGGAGGCGTCTTCCTCGTCGCCCCGATCGAGGCGGTCGGCAACTCGCTGGAGTACGCGCTCGCCGCCACCGCCATCGCGGTGCTGATCGGCGGCCTGGCCGCCGCCGCCCTCACCCGGCGGGCCGGCCGGCTGATGCGGGGCTTCGACGCGCTGCTGATGCTGCCGCTCGGCGTCTCCGCGGTGACCGTGGGCTTCGGGTTCCTCATCGCCCTGGACGAGCCGCCGCTCGATCTGCGCGCGAGCTGGATCCTGGTACCGCTGGCGCAGGCGCTGGTGGGCGTCCCCTTCGTCGTACGGACGATGCTGCCCGTGCTGCGCGCGGTGGACGGGCGGCTGCGGGAGGCCGCGGCCGTGCTCGGGGCCTCGCCCTGGCGGGTGTGGCGCGAGGTCGACCTGCCGATGGTGCGGCGGGCGCTGCTGATCGCCGCCGGGTTCGCCTTCGCCGTCTCCCTCGGGGAGTTCGGGGCGACCGTCTTCATCGCCCGGCCCGACAACCCGACGCTGCCGGTCGCCGTGGCCCGGCTGCTCGGGCGCGCCGGTGATCTCAACTACGGCCAGGCGATGGCCCTTTCGACGATCCTGATGGTGGTGTGCGCGGTGGCGCTGCTGCTGTTGGAGCGGGTACGGACCGACAGGACCGGGGAGTTCTAGATGCTGCTGAGCCTCGAGGGCGCGACCGTGCGCTTCGGCGGGCGGACCGTGCTCGACGCCGTCGACCTCGACGTCGCCGAGCACGAGACCGTGTGCGTGCTCGGGCCGAGCGGCAGCGGCAAGTCCACGCTGCTGCGGGCGGTGGCCGGACTGCAGCCGCTCGACGCGGGCCGGGTGGTGCTGGACGGACGGGACCAGGCGGCCGTCCCCGCGCACAAGCGGGGCGTCGGCCTGATGTTCCAGGACCACCAGCTCTTCCCACAGCGGGACGTGGGCGGCAACGTCGCCTTCGGACTGCGGATGCACGGCACGTCGAAGGACGGACAGGCCGCGCGGGTGGGGGAGCTGCTGGACCTCGTCGGTCTGCCCGGGGCCCGGGACCGCGCCGTCGCCTCGCTCTCCGGCGGCGAACAGCAGCGCGTGGCGCTGGCCCGCGCGCTGGCGCCGCGTCCCCGGCTGCTGATGCTCGACGAACCGCTCGGCCAGCTGGACCGCTCGCTGCGCGAACGGCTCGTCGTCGAACTCCGCCACCTCTTCGGTGAGTTGGGTACGACGGTGCTCGCCGTCACGCACGACCAGGGCGAGGCCTTCGCGCTCGCCGACCGGGTCGTGGTGATGCGCGACGGGCGGATCGCCCAGTCCGGTACGCCGCTCGAGGTCTGGCAGCGGCCCGCGGACGCCTTCGTGGCCCGTTTCCTCGGCTTCGACAACGTGGTCGAGGCGACGGTGAGCGGGACGGCGGCCGACACCCCGTGGGGCGAGGTCCCGGTGCCCGAGGGGGCGGCCCAGGGGCCCCGCACGCTCCTCGTGCGGCCCGCCGGCGTACGGCTCGTGGCCGCGGCGGACGGGCTGCGCTGCACGGTCGCCGCACGCACCTTCCGGGGCACGCACGTCGCGGTGCGGCTCCAGCCGGAGGGCGCGCCCCGCCTCGAGGCGGCGTGCGCGCTGCGGGACGCGCCGGAGCCCGGGGACGTGGTCGGGGTGCGGTTCGACGCCGCCGAGACCGTCGTCCTCGGGGCTCCCGCGGCGCAGCCCGCCGTGAAGGGCCCGGTGCCGGGGGCGGGCTGAGCGGAACGTCCGGACAGCCGTGTGGCCCGCCCCCTCGACGGGGGCGGGCCACACGGTCGTTCAGGAGGTGGTTCAGCTCGCCTTCGAGGCGCCACGACGGCGCATGCCGAAGAAGACCGCTCCGCCACCGACGAGGACGAACGCGCCGGCGATGCCGGCGATCATCGGGGTGTTGGAGTTCGCACCGGTCTCGGCGAGGTTGGACTCACCGGCGGCCGCGGACGGCTGGTTGTCGCCCGGGGTGGCCGGGGCGGCGCTGCTCTCCGACTCGGAGGGGCCGGCGGCCGGGGCCGAGGGGGCTTCCGAGGAGGCGGACTCCGACGGCTCGGGGCTCGCCGACGGGGACGGCGACTCCGACTTCGTGGAGCAGGCCTCGTCCTTCGTCACCAGGTTCGGAGAGATGTCCTTGTCCACGATGCCCGGGACGCTGACATGGATCCGGTACTCGGCCTTGGGGGCCCAGTCCTCCGAGAAGGAGATGGTGGCGCCGTCCTTCTTGCCGATGACCTTCTGGGCGTCTCCGACCTGGTGGTCGTCGGCGCCGTTACGCTCCAGGAAGACCGTGATGGTGGCTTCCTTGGCGGAGGGGTCGACGTCGGTCACCGTGATGATGCCCTTCCCGTTGCCGTCACAGGTGGCGGCGGCCGAGAAGTCCTTGATGCTGCAGGCGAGTGCGTTGCCGGCGACGCCGAGCGCGAGCGCGGCAGAGGCGGAGGCAACGCCGAGGATTCGCACGGAACGTGCGGTGCGTCGAGATATGGACACGATTGCCCTTCACAGGTTGCGCAACTGCGGGGGGTGTTGGGGGATTTGCTGTGAATCATTCCAGCAACAGGGCCCCCAGCGGTTTCACAGGTTTATAAGCGTGACCTAAGGGCTGTCAATGTGTATGCCCCGCCTCGCCATTGGCTTTGCCGAGTTGTTAACCTCCGAGGTGTTTGAGCGCCTGCGGAGCGTCATCGACCCCGTCGACGAGGGCGATCCGCGACTCCATCGCACGCTCCCGGGCCAGCGACTTGAGCAGTTCCCAGGCCGGGAACCTCTCGGTCCAGTGCGCACGGTCCACCAGGACCATGGGGGTGGGCTCGCCCCTGGACCCGTAGTAGTTGGGGGTCGCGTTGTCGAAGATCTCCTGGACGGTCCCGGCGGCGCCCGGCAGGAAGACGACCCCCGCGTTCGCGCGGGCCAGCAGTCCGTCCTCACGGGTCGCGTTGGCAAAGTACTTGGCGATGTGCGCGGCGAAGGCGTTCGGCGGTTCGTGGCCGTAGAACCAGGTGGGGACGCCGATCGAGGGGCCGCCCGAGGGCCAGCGCTCGCGCACCTCGAACGCGGCGCGGGCCCAGTCGGTGACGGACGGGGTGAACGACGGGACGGCGGCCAGCACGCGCAGCGCCTCGTCGAGCATGCCGTCGTCGAACGGGGCGGCGTACGCGCCGAGGTTCGCCGCCTCCATGGCGCCGGGGCCACCGCCGGTGGCGACCGTGAGTCCGGAGCGCGCGAGGGTGCGGCCGAGTCGCGCGGCTCCCGCGTAGGCCTCGGTGCCGCGTGCCGTGGCGTGGCCGCCCATCACCCCGACCACCCGTACGCCGACGAGGAGTTCGTCGAACGCGTCCGAGACGGAGTCGTCGTGGAGGGCGCGTATCGTCGAGGCGAATATGTCGCCGTCGGCCCTGGTCCGCCGGAACCAGTCGTACGCGCGGGCGTCGGGCGTCGACTCGTACCCGGCGTCGAGCGAGGCGAAGAGTTCGGCGGGGGAGTAGAGACGGCCCCGGTAGGGATCGAGGGGAAGGCCCGGCACGGGCGGGAAGACGAGGGCACCCGAGAGCCGGACCCGCGCGGCCGCCTCGGGCTCCATCGGGCATCCGAGGAAGACGGCGTCCGTGGTGTCCACGGCGAGCAGGTCCCGCGTACGGCCCGTCAGATCGACCGCCTGGACGCGGAAACCGGCGAGAGAGCCGCCGGCCGAGACGACCTCGTCGAACTCGGCGAGGGATTCGATCTCACGGTCGTGGGAGGAGTGGAGAGGAGTCGGCAGCACGCGGCCATGCTAGGGGCTGCCGCCCGAGGTGCACCCGGTATCCGGGCCTTCCCGGAATCGCGACCCGGCCCGGGCCCGAGTCCCCGCCGAGACGGACGGACACCTACGCGCCGGCCCCCGCCCCCGACTCCGCACCCGCACTTGACCCTGACTCCGCGCCCGCGCCGGCGTCCGACCCTGACTCCGTGTCCGTGCCCGTGCCCGGCTCCGCGCCAGCGCCGGACCCTGACTCCGCGTCCGACCCGGACTCTGCACCCAGCCCTGGCTCCGCGCCGGGCTCCGCGCCAGCGCCCGACCCTGACTCCGTGCCCGACCCGGACTCTGCACCCAGCCCTGGCTCCGCGCCAGCGCCGGACCCTGACTCCGTGCCCGCGCCCGCGTCAGACCCCGACTGCGCACCCAGCCCTGGCTCCGCATCCGTGCCTGGCCCTGTGCCCGGTCCGGTTCTGGCCCTGCGGCAGGTCCAGTTCCAGCCCTGCGGGCGGTTCGGTTCGGTCCGTGTTCGGGGTGGTGGTTCGTGCGGGGGGCCGCGATGGCCGGGGCGGGGAACCGGAGTGCGGTGATCCGGGGAGTTGCCGCGTCAGCCGGGTTCGGGTGGTGCGTGGGTGACGCTCCGGCAGGTGTCTCGTGGTGCGGAGGGGCGGGGCCGGGGCTCTCGGGCAGACCCGCCGGGGCCGGTGCGCGGACCCCTGTACCGCGCACCGGCCCCGGAACACCGCCCGGTCCGCGAGGGGTTCAGCCCTGGACCGCCGCCGGGTCCATCCACATGACCTCCCAGGTGTGCCCGTCCAGGTCGTCGAAGGCGCGGCCGTACATGAAGCCCTGGTCCTGTGCCTCGCCGGTCCCCGAGCCGCCCGCCGCGATGGCGGCGTCGACCAGCTCGTCGACCTTCTCGCGGCTCTCGGCGCTCAGACACAGCAGCACCTCGCTGGTCCTCGTCGCGTCCGCGATCTCCTTCTTGGTGAAGTCCGCGTAGCGCTGCCTGCTGAGCAGCATCGCGACGATCGTGTCGCTGATCACCACACAGGCACAGTCGTCGGTGGAGAACTGGGGGTTGATCGTGTAGCCGAGCTCCGTGAAGAACTGCCTCGAGGCGGCGACGTCGGACACGGGCAGGTTCACGAAGATCATCTGCTGGTACATACGAGGTTCTCCCGTCGGTGTTGTGCCGTTCGCAGGGGTAGACCGGGGACCCGCGCGGAAGTCATCGCCCGGCACGGATTTTTTCCCGGCGGATCGCGCCGAGCGCCCGGCGGACCGCTCAGCTGATCAGGGGAAGCGCGGCCAGTTCGGCGACCGCCCAGGTCAGCGGGGCGAACACGGCGAACAGCGCCCCGGCGCGCAGGGCCGCGGCACCGCGCAGCAGCATGGCGGGCGCCCCCAGCCGCAGCAGGGCGGCCGTGGTGTCGGCGCGGGCCTGCCGTGCCTCGACGGCGGCGGTCGCCAGCGTCAGCAGCGTGCACCCGGCGACCAGCAGGGCGCCGAGGGTGGTCAGCGGACCGAACGCGGGCCGGGCGCCGGTGTACAGAGCCGTCATGGCGAACCCGCCCGACGCCACCGCGCACACCACCCCCAGCGGCCGCCCGATGCGCCGTGCCTCCGCCTGGAGCGCCCGCCCGGCCAGCAGGCGCAGCGCGCCCGGACGTACGGCCTGGAGCAGCCATCCGCACAGATACGTGATCGCGGGCCCGGCGAGGGCCAGACCGACCGCCGTCAGCACCCAACCGAGCAGCACCCCGGCCGGACCGCCGACGAATCCGCCGGGCAGCGCGAGCGCGGGCGAGGGGCCCGAACGGCTCGCGTACGTCTCCACGGCCAGCCCCGCCGCCAGCGTGGCCGCGCCCCAGGGGAGCCCGTCGGGGCAGGACTGCGGGGGCGCCGGCCGACGGGAGCCGGCGTCGGCGGTCCGGTGCCGGTCCGGGCCCCAGGGCACGGCCGAGCCCTCGTACGCCACGGCCACGGCCACGTCCACGTGCGGCACGGCCACGTCCATGTCCATGTCCACGTACGGCATGTCCATGAACTCGTACGGGGGAGGGGTTCCCCGTCGACCGCGTTCTTCGTGCCGCCCGTGGGCGACGGTGGCCGAACGGTCCCGGTCGCCCGTCGGCCGGGTCTCCCCGGAGTCGTACGCCTCGGCGGTCCAGTGGAAGTCGTGCCCGGCGGAGCCGTCCGGTCCGGGGGTCCGCGGGTCGGGCGCCGGCAGGGGGACGCCGTCCGCCGCCGCGTCCCGGAACCCGTCGCCCGTGCCCGTCACGGTGAGACCGTCGCCCGCGCCCGGCACGGTGGGACCTCCGGCCGTGCCGTTCGGGGCGAGACCGTCAGCCGCGCCGTCCGCGGGTCTGCCGCGAGCGCCGTCCGCGGGCCGTCCGCCGTCGCGGGCACCGGACCGCGGGGCGCCCGCGACCGTGTTCTGCCGTGCCGACATCCAGGTGCGGCCGTACGGCCGTGCGGTGCGTGCCGGACCGCCGCGCCGCGGGCGCAGGGCCAGGGCGGCCGCCCCGGAGGCCGCGACCGGCACCAGGGTGAGCAGTGTCAGGGCCGCGGGCAGGGGCAGGGACCGGCCGGGGGCGAGGAAGTCCGTCGTGGCGCCGCCGAACGGGACGCCGGTCAGGTCACCGCGCAACTGGAGGAAGAGGAGCAGGGCGAGCAGCGAACCGAGAAGCGTGGACAGGGCCGTGGTGGCGGCGGAGACCGCCATCAGCCGGGCCGGACCGAGGCCGATGGCGGACAGACCGGTCCGGGGGCGGGTGGCGGGGTCGGTGCGGGCCACCGCGACGGCGAAGTAGACCGTGGTGGCGAGGGGAACGGCACACCAGGCCAGGCGCAGCGCGCCGGCGGCCGAGGCGTCCGGATGACTCATCGCGTAACCCAGCGTGCACAGCAGCAGGAACCCGGTGCCCGCGGAGGCGGCGGCGACCAGGAGCCGGCGGAGCTGGACGAGGGGCCGGCCCCCGCGGACTAGACGGAGAGCGAGCACGCGGTCCGGCCTTCCGCCTCGACGACCGGGGGCAGGTGGACGGTGTTCACGCGCCGTCCGTCGAGCAGGGACACCGTGCGGTCGGCGAGGGCGGCGGTGTCCGGGTCGTGGGTGGCGAGGACGACGGTGATGCCGTGCGAACGGGCCGCCGAGGTGAGGGTGCGCAGCACGTGGGCCCGGTCGGCGCGGTGCAGCGGAGCCGTCGGCTCGTCGGCGAACAGCACGGCGGGGGCGGGGGCGAGGGCGCGGGCGACGGCCACCCGCTGCCGCTCCGACTGGAGCAGGGCGTGTGGGCGCTTGCGGGCGCAGCCGCCGATGTCCAGGCGTTCCAGCCACTCCCGGGCGGTGGTCTTGGCGGCCCGGCGGGTCCAGCCGCGCAGCATCAGCGGGAGGGCGGTGTTCTCCCAGGCGTTCAGCTCGGGGATCAGCGTCGGGACCGGGTCGATCCAGCCGAACCGGTCCCGACGCAGCCGCTCGCGGGTGAGCGTGCCCATGGTGTGCACGGGCGTGCTGTTGAACCAGACCTCGCCCTCCCGCGGCACCAGCTGGCCGGACAGGCACCGCAGGAGGGTCGTCTTGCCGCTGCCGCGCGGGCCGCCGACGGCGAGGATCTCGCCCTCACGGACACCGAGCGAGACACCGCTGAGCGCGGGCGTGCCGTTGTGCTCGACGTGCAGGGCGCGGGCCCAGAGCACGTCATCGTCAGGCTGGGGCAGCATCGCGTACACCTCGTTCGGATCTGATGTGCCGTGCCGGGCGATCTCCTCGAGGTCGCTCGGTCCCCCGGACGAGGGAACGAAGGCAGGGCCGATCGGTTACAGGGCACGCTAAGGAGTCGGGGCCGGGAGGCCGGACAGCACGCGGCCCCGGGCCGCCCATTCTCACTCGAACGGGCGTCACCGGGGCCGGTGCCGGTCAGCCGTACGGAAGACCGGGCCCGCCCGGGGGAGAGGGCGGGGCCGGGCACACGGCACGGGATCAGAGCTTGGTCCACGCCTCCGTCAGCGTCGCGCGCAGGATCTGCTCGATCTCGTCGAAGGTCTCCTGGGTGGAGATCAGCGGCGGGGCGAGCTGGATGACCGGGTCGCCGCGGTCGTCGGCACGGCAGTACAGACCGTTCTCGAACAGCGCCTTCGACAGGAAGCCGTACAGGACGCGCTCGGTCTCCTCCTCGTTGAAGGACTCCTTGGTGGCCTTGTCCTTCACCAGCTCGATGCCGTAGAAGAAGCCGTTGCCGCGGACGTCGCCGACGATCGGCAGGTCGTGCAGCTTCTGCAGCGTCTTGAGGAAGTTGCCCTCGTTGTCCAGCACGTGCTGGTTGATGCCCTCGCGCTCGAACAGGTCGAGGTTGGCGAGGCCCACGGCCGCGGAGACCGGGTGGCCGCCGAAGGTGTAGCCGTGCAGGAAGGTGTTGTCGCCCTTGTAGAACGGCTCGGCGATGCGGTCGGAGACGATGCACGCGCCGATCGGGGAGTAGCCCGAGGTCATGCCCTTGGCGCAGGTGATCATGTCCGGGACGTAGCCGAACTTGTCACAGGCGAACGTGGTGCCGAGGCGGCCGAAGGCGCAGATGACCTCGTCGGAGACGAGCAGCACGTCGTACTGGTCGCAGATCTCGCGCACGCGCTGGAAGTAGCCGGGCGGGGGCGGGAAGCAGCCGCCGGCGTTCTGCACCGGCTCCAGGAAGACGGCCGCGACGGTGTCCGGGCCCTCGAAGAGGATCTGCTGCTCGATCTGGTCGGCGGCCCAGCGGCCGAAGGCCTCCGGGTCGTCGCCGTGGATCGGGGCGCGGTAGATGTTGGTGTTCGGGACCTTGTGGGCACCCGGGACCAGCGGCTCGAAGGGCGCCTTCAGGGCCGGCAGTCCGGTGATCGACAGGGCGCCCTGCGGGGTGCCGTGGTAGGCGACCGCGCGGGAGATGACCTTGTACTTGGTGTGCTTGCCCTTGAGCTTGAAGTACTGCTTGGCGAGCTTCCAGGCGGTCTCGACGGCCTCGCCGCCGCCGGTGGTGAAGAAGACCTTGTTCAGGTCGCCGGGCGCGTGGTGGGCCAGGCGCTCGGCCAGCTCCACGGCCTTGGGGTGGGCGTAGGACCACACGGGGAAGAAGGCCAGCTCGGAGGCCTGCTTGGCGGCCACCTCGGCCAGCTCCGTGCGGCCGTGACCGGCCTGGACCACGAACAGGCCCGCGAGACCGTCGAGGTAGCGCCTGCCCTTGTCGTCGTAGATGTAGGTGCCCTCACCACGGACGATGGTGGGAACGGGCGCGTTCTCGTACGAGGACATGCGGGTGAAGTGCATCCACAGGTGGTCGTACGCGGTCTTGCTGAGGTCCTTGGTGCTCACGGCTATCGGGTTCCCCACATGTAGGTCTGCTTCTTGAGCTTCAGGTAGACGAAGCTCTCGGTGGAGCGCACCCCGGGCAGGGCCCGGATGCGTTTGTTGATGACGTCCAGCAGGTGGTCGTCGTCCTCGCAGACGATCTCGGCGAGGATGTCGAACGAGCCCGCGGTCATCACCACGTACTCGACTTCCGACATGGCCGTCAGCGCTTCGGCCACCGGGTCGAGGTCGCCCTCGACGGTGACACCCACCATCGCCTGCCTGCGGAACCCCACGGTGAGCGGGTCCGTGACGGCGACGATCTGCATGACGCCCTGGTCGAGCAGCTTCTGGACTCGCTGGCGCACGGCGGCCTCGGAGAGGCCCACGGCCTTGCCGATCGCGGCGTACGGGCGGCGTCCGTCCTGCTGGAGCTGCTCGATGATCGCGAGGGAGACGGTGTCCACCTGGGGACTGCCGTTCCTGGACTCGCGGGAGTCCCTGGGTTCCGCGCTTCGACTGGCCACGAGCTCACTCTGCACGACGTATCGACAGTTCCGCAAGGCTCAGGCGATGAAATTCGTTGTTTACGGCTACGTGTCTTGCGGATTTCGCAGCCCTGGGCCGTTCGGGGGTGTTGAAAACGTGGAGCCACGGATTAGGGTGGGGGCCAGGCATCTCAGGTAGTGGACACCTGGGTCGTTGGACATCCGACAGGAGGGCCGGGCAGTGAGCACCGAGCTGCGTCGTCTGCGCAATTACATCGACGGAGAATTCCGCGATGCCGCCGATGGACGGACCACGGAGGTGGTCAACCCCGCGACCGGCGAGGCGTACGCGACCGCGCCGCTCTCCGGCCAGGCGGACGTGGACGCGGCGATGGCCGCCGCCGCCGCGGCCTTCCCGGCGTGGCGGGACAAGACCCCCGCCGAGCGCCAGAAGGCCCTCCTGAAGATCGCGGACGCGTTCGAGGAGCGCGCCGAGGAACTGATCGCGGCCGAGGTGGAGAACACCGGCAAGCCGATCGGTCTGACCCGGTCCGAGGAAATCCCGCCGATGGTCGACCAGATCCGCTTCTTCGCGGGTGCCGCCCGCATGCTCGAGGGCCGCTCGGCCGGCGAGTACATGGAGGGCATGACCTCGATCGTCCGCCGCGAGCCGGTCGGCGTCTGCGCCCAGGTCGCGCCCTGGAACTACCCGATGATGATGGCGGTGTGGAAGTTCGCCCCGGCCCTCGCGGCGGGCAACACGGTCGTCCTGAAGCCCTCGGACACCACCCCGGCCTCCACCGTGCTGATCGCCGACATCCTCGGCGGCATCCTGCCCAAGGGCGTCTTCAACGTCGTCTGCGGCGACCGTGACACCGGCCGCGCGATGGTCGAGCACCCGACCCCGGCGATGGCGTCCATCACCGGCTCCGTCCGCGCGGGCATCTCGGTCGCCGAGTCGGCGTCCAAGGACGTCAAGCGCGTCCACCTGGAGCTGGGCGGCAAGGCCCCGGTCGTCGTCTTCGAGGACACCGACATCGCCAAGGCCGTCGAGGACATCTCGGTCGCGGGCTTCTTCAACGCCGGCCAGGACTGCACGGCCGCCACCCGCGTCCTGGTCCAGGACTCCATCCACGACGAGTTCGTCGCCGCGCTCGCCAAGGCCGCCTCCGAGACCAAGACCGGCCAGCCGGACGACGAGGACGTGCTCTACGGTCCGCTGAACAACCCCAACCAGCTCAAGCAGGTCGCCGGCTTCATCGAGCGCCTGCCCGCGCACGCCAAGGTCGAGGCGGGCGGCCAGCAGGTCGGCGACAAGGGCTACTTCTACGCCCCGACCGTCGTCTCGGGCCTCAAGCAGGACGACGAGATCATCCAGAACGAGGTCTTCGGCCCGGTCATCACCGTCCAGTCCTTCTCGGACGAGGCGCAGGCGGTCGAGTGGGCCAACGGCGTCGACTACGCGCTGGCCTCCTCGGTCTGGACGAAGGACCACGGCCGCGCGATGCGCCTGTCCAGGTCCCTCGACTTCGGCTGCGTGTGGATCAACACCCACATCCCGCTGGTCGCCGAGATGCCGCACGGCGGCTTCAAGAAGTCCGGCTACGGCAAGGACCTGTCGGGCTACGGCTTCGAGGACTACACGCGCATCAAGCACGTGATGACGTCGCTGGACGGCTGAGCGGCCGCGCGTCGGACCGGGTGAACCACGTGGCCCCGGACGGGAGTCGATCCCGTCCGGGGCCGCGCCGTTCCCCCTTCGCGCCGGATCAGGCGCTCTCGGTCACGCGGGAGAGCGTGGGCGCGCCCGGCTCTCCCTTCTCCGTGTGGAAGCCGGGCAGCTCGCCGGAGCCGCCGGTGGAACCGCCGACGGAGCCTCCCCCGGATCCGGTGCCGGGCTCGCCGGGCTTGCCCGGAACGGGCAGCGGGGGCAGGCCGTCCTTCGAGGAGAGGGTGATGCCGGCCTTCTTCAGGATCGGCGCGCACGCCTTCACCGCGGCCCGGTAGCTCTTGGAGCCGGGTTCGAATCCCTTGGCCGCCCCGACCCGCACGCTGAACAGGATGCGGCCGTGCTTGTCCTTCGAGGCGTGGAAGGCCGGGAAGACCTTCTGGCCGTGGCCGCGCATGCAGGCCGCGAACGCGTCGTCGGCGGTGTTGACGTCCCCGGGCGCGTGGGAGGTGGGCCGGTACCCGACGGCGCCCGGGAGCCCCGCGGGGCCGCCCTTCGGCGGCTTGCCGGCCGTCGAGTGCTGGGCGGTCCGGACCGACGCGGCGGTCCCCGCCGTCGTGGTGGACCTGTCGGACGCCGAAGCGGCCGAGGCGCTGACGGTCCCGAGAGTGGCGGCCGAGATCAAGGCGCAGGCCAGGGCGAGTCGTCGTGGCCGAGTGGCCGGTGCAGGCATGGGCTTCCTCCATGGGGTGGGCGGCGGTGCCGCCGGTTCGGATGCGGTGGCGCACGATCGCGCACCCCTGTGCCGTCACGCGTCGTGGCGTGATCCGTCGCGGCGTGATCCGTCGTGCCGGGACGCCGCGTGGTGGGGTGTGCGCTGCCGTGCCGTGCCCCAGACAAGCCCGGGGACGGTTACGGCACGGGAACGGCCGTCCTTATCACGAACCGACAGGAGGCCGGGGCGGCCGGGACGGCGGGGCCGCTCGGGGCGCGCCAGCCCCGGCCGGGGCCGTGGGGTTCGCACAGGGGAGGCTTATCCCCGTGTAACCGCCGGGGCGCCACACTGGCCGCCATGCGTGTGCTGGTGGTCGAGGACCATGAAGAGCTCGCCGAGACCGTGGCCGCCGGGCTGCGCCGCGAGGGCATGGCGGTCGATCTCGCGCTGGACGGACCCACGGCGCTGGAGCGCGCCGCTGTCAACGGGTACGACGTCGTCGTGCTCGACCGGGATCTGCCCGGCGTCCACGGTGACCAGGTGTGCCGGACGCTGGCCGCGGGCGGCAGCCGGGCGAGGGTGCTGATGCTGACCGCGTCCGGCACGGTGGCCGACCGGGTCATGGGGCTCGGCCTCGGTGCCGACGACTATCTGCCCAAGCCGTTCGCGTTCGCCGAACTCGTCGCGCGGATAAGGGCGTTGGCACGACGAGCGCAGCCCGCCCTGCCCCCTGTCCTGGTCCGCGGGGAACTGCGGCTCGACCCGGCGCGACGGCAGGCGACCCGGGGCGGTTCGGGGCTCGCCCTCAGTCCGAAGGAGTTCGCCGTGCTCGAACTCCTGCTGGCCGCGCAGGGTGCCGTGGTCTCCACCGAGGAACTCCTGGAGCGGGCCTGGGACGAGGCGGCCGACCCCTTCAGCCAGACCGTGAAGGTCACGGTGAGCCGTCTGCGCCGCAAACTGGGGGAGCCGCAGCTGATCGCGACGGTGGACCGGGCGGGGTACCGGATCGCATGACGGACGTATCCGCAGGCGTGAACCGGCCGGGCCCGTACGGCACGTGCCCATCGTCCGCCGCGTCCGCTCCGTCCGCCGCGTCCGTACGGTCCGCGGGGTCCGGCCGCCGCCGGTGGCGCGTCCCGCGGACCGCACGCGGGCGGCGGGCCCCGGGCGCCGGGTGGTGGCCGGCCCCGGGCACCCCGGGCGCCCCGGGCGGCTTCCGGTGGCGGCTGGTCCCGCGCAGCATCCGCTGGCGGCTCACCCTGCTCTACAGCGCGCTGTTCATGGCCGCGGGGGCCGCCCTGCTCGGCTTCACCTACCTGCTGGCCTCGCGGGCCGCGCCGTCGACGGCGGTCGGGGGATCGTCCTCGGTGTCCGGGATGCCTGGGGGCGAGGGCTACACCCCCGATCCGCCCACGCTCACGATGTACGCCGAGGCCCTGCGCGCCGACCAGCTGCACCAGCTCCTCGTCGAGGCGGGCATCGCGCTCGCCGTGATGACCTTCGCCTCCGTGGCCCTGGGCCGGCTGATGGCCGGACGCGTCCTCGCGCCGCTGCGCACGATGACCGCCGCCGCCCGGCGGATCTCCGCGGACAACCTCCGCCAGCGGCTGGCGGTGCCGGGTCCCGAGGACGAACTGAAGGCGATGGCGGACACCTTCGACGACGTACTGGGGCGGCTGGAGGGCGCGTTCGAGGCGCAGAAGCGGTTCGTCGCCAACGCGTCGCACGAACTGCGCACTCCCCTCACGCTCCAGCAGGCGATCGTGGACGTCGCGCTCGCCGACCCCGGGGCGTCGGTGGAGAGCCTGCGGGCCGCGTGCCTGCGCGTGCGCGCCGCCGGGCAGGAGCAGGCGCGTCTCATCGACGCCCTGCTGACCCTGGCGCGCAGTCAGGGCGGGCTGCAGCGGCGGGAGTTGGTCGACCTCGCCGACCTGGTGCGCGAACGCCTGCCGGACGGTGCGGTGGTGGAGGGCGGCTCCCCTGACCCCGGGGCCGGGGCCGGGGCCGCCGGGCCCCAGGAGGGCGGCGGGCCCGAGAACAGCGGGCCCGAGAACAGTGGGCCCGAGCACGGCGGACACGAGAGCGGGGGGCCCGAGGACGGCCGGCCGCGTGTGCGGGCCGATCTCGGCTCCGCGCCCGTGCTGGGCGATCCCCAGCTGATCGAGCGGCTGGTGGTCAACCTCGCGGACAACGCCGTACGGCACAACATCACCGAGGACGGCGAGAGTTGGGTCCGTCTGTGGACCGGGACGGAGGCGGGCCGCCCGGTCCTGCGGATCGACAACACCGGTCCGGTGATCCCGCGCGAGCAGGTGGCCGGGCTCTTCCAGCCGTTCCGGCGGCTGGGAGCGGAACGGACCCGCGCCCAGCCGCGCGGGAAGGGCGGACCCCGTGACGGCCTGGGGCTCGGCCTGTCCATCGTCACGGCCGTCGCCACCGCCCACGGCGGCACGGTCGAGGCGTGGCCCCGTTCCCGGGGCGGCCTGTCGGTGAGGGTCACGTTCCCGCCGTGCGCACCGCCGCCCCCGGGAGCCGGTCGACAGGGTGTCGGGCCGGCGGGCCGGTGATCGACGCAGCGTCCATTGCCGGACCGGGCCCGGATCGGCATGCTTCGCGTGTGCCAGTCAACCGGAAGATCCCGTCCCCCTCCCGCCGGTCCCTGCTGCGCGCCCTGGGCGGCGGCGCCGCGCTCGGAGCCCTCGCGGGATGCGGGGTGCCGGCGGCGTACGTGGGACCGGGCGACCGGGCCGGAGCCGACCTCTCGGCCACGGACAAGCGGCTGACCTGGGCGAACTGGCCGCTGTACATCGACACCGACGACGAGGACACCACCCGGCGGCCGACGCTGGAGGCCTTCGGGAAGCGCACCGGGATCTCCGTCGACTACATCGAGGAGATCAACGACAACGACGAGTTCTTCGGCAAGATCAGTCCGTCGCTGATGAACCACCAGCGGACCGGCCGCGACCTCGTCGTCGTCAGCGACTGGATGTGCGCCCGTTTCGTCCGGCTCGGCTGGGTCCAGGAGATGGACCGGTCCCGGCAGCCGAACGTCGCCAGGTACCTCGACCCGCTGCTGAGCTCGCCCGCCTTCGACCCCGGCCGCAAGTCCTCGGTGCCGTGGCAGTCCGGGATCACCGGCATCGCGTACGACCGCCGCAGGGTCGGCCGCGAGATCCGGCACGTGTCCGATCTGTGGGCCGACGACCTCAAGGGCCGGGTCACCCTGCTCTCCGGTCTGGACGAGGCGTTCGCGCTGCTCATGCAGGCCGACGGCGTCGACATCACGAAGTGGCGGTCCGACGACTTCCACCGGGTGTGCGACCGGGTCGAGAAGCAGGTGCGCCGCGGCCAGATCCGCCGCTTCACCGGCAACGACTACATCAAGGACCTCGCGAGCGGGGACGTGCTGGCCTGCCAGGCCTACTCGGGCGACGTGATCCAGCTCCAGGCCGACAACCCCGACATCCGCTTCGTCGTCCCCGAGGAGGGCGCCGAACTGTGGGCCGAGTCGCTGATGATCCCCGACCTGGCCCGGCACAAGGCCAACGCGGAGAAGCTCGTCGACTACTACTACGAGCCGGAGGTCGCCGCCGAGCTGGCCGCCTGGGTGAACTACGTCTGTCCGGTCCCCGCCGCCCGGGACGTCCTCGCCTCCTCCAAGGACAAGGACACCGCGGCCCTCGCCGAGGACCCCCTGATCTTCCCGGACTCGGCCATGCGGAAGCGCCTCGCGATCGCCCGCGACATCACCTCCGCCGAACGCACCGAGTTCGCCAGGCGCTGGAACGCGATAGCCGGCCTGTGAGCCGGCAGCCGGCCCGCACGCCGGGGCCGTCCGCTCCCGCTCCGACGGCTTTGCCATCCCTTTACAACCCCGTCCCCCTCCGGCTCGTCTCTCCGCTCGATCCGTAACCGGCCCGCCGTTCCCATCGGCGGGCGGACCGACGAAAGAGAGCGATCGATGCGCCGAACCGTCTTCAGCGCCACCGCACTCGCGTGCACCGCCGTGCTGATGGGCACCGTGCCCGCGTTCGCCGACGGGAGTTCCCCGCGCCCCACGGCCCGCCCGAGCGCCACCTCGGCGCCCGCCCCGGCGAGCCCCACCGCGGCCGGTTCGGGCGGAGGCTCGGCCCCCGCCGAGGCGAGCCCCGTCGCGACCCGGGCGCCGTCCCCCGTTCCCAGCGCCGTGCCGACCCGGGCGCCGCGCTCGGGCCAGGCCTCCGGCACGGGACAGGTCTCCGTCCGGCCGAAGGGAGCGCCCGACACGGGGGTGGCGTCGGCCGACGCGTCCTCCTCGGGTCCGGTCGGACTCGTCGGCGGGAGCGCCGCCGCCGTGGTCGCCGCGGGCGCGGCCGTCCTCGTCGTACGCCGCCGGCGGGCGACCGGGGCATGACGTCCCGCTCCAGGCGCGCGTTCGTCGCCACGGTGGTGGCCGCGCTCCTCGTGGGCTGCGGCGGCCGTCCCTCCGGTGCCTCCGTCGGCGCACGGCCCGGCGGCGCGCGCTCCGGCGAAGCCTCCGCGGCCGCGCCGTCCGCCGTGGAACCGGCGCGTACGCCGGGGCGTTCGGTCCCGGTCGGACTGCGGATACCGGCCATCGGGGTCGACACCCGGCTGACGCGGCTCGGACTGACCCCGGACGGCCGTGCCCAGGTGCCCCCGATCACGGCTCACGACCGGGCCGGGTGGTACCGGTACTCGCCGACGCCGGGTCAGAAGGGCCCGTCCGTGATCCTCGGTCATGTCACCGTCGGCTCGTACGGCGACGGTGTCTTCCGGCACCTCGCGCGCCTGCGCCACGGCGACCGGATCGCGGTGCGCCTGGAGAACGGCGGGTCGGTGGTGTTCGCCGTCACCGAGGTCCGTACGGTCGCCAAGGCCGACTTCCCGGCGGACGCGGTCTACGGCGACGTGGACCGCCCGGAGCTGCGGCTCATCACCTGCGGAGGTCCCCGCTCCGGAAGCGGCTACCTCGACAACGTGATCGTGTTCGCGGCGCAGGCCTCCGCGAACCCCTGACCCCCGCCCCGGCCGGCCGACGGGGGCGCCGGGCGACCGGTCGCCCGCCGCCCGCGCGAGAGCCGGGCTCCCCGTCGCAGCCTCCGGGTCCCCGTGGACCGGGAGGCGGGATCCCGGGCCGACGGACCGTACGTCCGCGGCCCGGGATCCACCCCCTCCGGCACCGTCACGACCATGGAGAATGTTGAAAGGGTCCCGTGAGAAGGCAGCGTCCGAGCTGTTCGCCGCCCTCTATCCGAGCCTCGCCGGCTGGTGCCGCCGTCTCGTCGACGACGACGGGACGGCCCACGAGATCGCCTCGGAGGCGTTCACCCGGCTCTGGTCCCGCTGGACCGCCGTCGCCGAACCGCGGGGTTTCCTCTACGTCACGGCGGCCAACCTCGTCCGGGACCACTGGCGCAAGCTGGAACGGGAACGCCGGGCCGTGCGCCGGGCCACCGTCGAGGCCGCTGTCGGCCCGCGGAACGAGCAGGCCGATCCGTCCGTGCGCCTGCTCGTGCAGTCCCTGCCCGGACGGCTGCGCGTCCCGATCCTGCTGCACTACTACGCTGACATGCCGATCCGGGAGGTGGCCGCGCTGACCGGGCGCAAGGAAGGAACGATCAAGGCCGATCTCCACGCGGCCCGCGAACTGCTCCGCGCCCACCTGAGGAGAAGCCTTGATCACACACTCTGACGACGGACCGGACTTCGGCCCCGACGACCCGCTCGCCGTCATCATGCGGCCCCCTTCCGAGTACCTCTCGCCACCGCCCGGCCGTTACGAGGCGATCCGCCGGGGAGCCGCCCGGCGTCGGCTGCTGCGCGCCGCGGCCGGGGCGGCGGTGGCGTGTGCCGTCGGCGCTCTCTTCGTGCTGCCGCTGCGGTCGGCCGCACCGGAGGCGCCCGTGCCCCCGGTCGTCCCGCTGGCCCCGCCGTCCCCCGCGAGCAGTCCGCCGGCCGAGCCCGCGCCTTCGGCGTCCCCCGGGCCCGCGGAACGGGGTTCCGGGGGGAGTGCCTCCGCCGGTTCCGGCGGGAGCGGCGGAGGCGGCCGCACCTCGGCTCCGAGCACCGCGCCCGTTCCCACCGCGCGTCCTTCCGGCGTGCCCACCTTCACCCGCGGGCCGTCGGCCGCGCAGAACTCCGCGACGGCGACCGCCCGTCCGTCCGCCGCCCGGACCGGGGCGGCCGTTCCCACTCCGGCCAGGGGGACCCAGCGGTAGCGGGTGCGGTCCCCCTCGTCCGGGGTCCGTGCCGGGGGGTGCGGGAAGGCCGCGCTCCCCGTCGTGCGAAGGTGGTGGGCGCCGCCCATAAAGAGATCCTTCAGCACCCATAAGTCGGCCTTATGAGGTCATAGCCCGGACCCGCCTACTGACTTAGGTTTGCCTCAGTTTAGGCTTCCCGTCGAGTCCCCCGCCCCTGCTCGAAGGGAACCTGATCATGCCTCGCCCCCTGCGGGTAGCCATTGTCGGAGCCGGCCCCGCCGGAATCTACGCCGCCGACGCGCTGCTGAAATCCGCAGTGGCCGCCGATCCCGGTGTGTCCATCGACCTCTTCGAGCGGATGCCGGCCCCGTTCGGTCTCATCCGCTACGGCGTCGCCCCCGACCATCCCCGGATCAAGGGCATCATCACCGCCCTGCACCAGGTGCTCGACAAGCCGCAGATCCGTCTCTTCGGCAACGTCGACTACCCGCGTGACATCAACCTGGACGATCTGCGCGCCTTCTACGACGCGGTGATCTTCTCCACGGGCGCGACGGCCGACCGGGCCCTCGACATCCCCGGCATCGACCTCGACGGCTCGTACGGCGCGGCCGACTTCGTCTCCTGGTACGACGGCCACCCGGACGTCCCGCGCACCTGGCCGCTGGAGGCCGAGAAGGTCGCCGTCCTCGGCGTCGGCAACGTCGCGCTGGACGTGGCCCGCATCCTGGCCAAGACCGCGGACGAACTGCTGCCCACCGAGATCCCGCCGAACGTGTACGACGGGCTCAAGGCCAACAAGGCGCTGGAGGTCCACGTCTTCGGCCGCCGCGGACCGGCGCAGGCGAAGTTCAGCCCGATGGAGCTGCGCGAGCTGGACCACTCGCCGAACATCGAGGTCGTCGTCGACCCCGAGGACATCGACTACGACGAGGGCTCGATCGCCACCCGGCGCGGCAACAAGCAGGCCGACATGGTCGCCAAGACGCTGGAGAACTGGGCGATCCGCGACATGGGCGACCGCCCGCACAAACTGTTCCTGCACTTCTTCGAGTCGCCCACCGAGATCCTCGGCGAGAACGGCGAGGTCGTCGGCCTGCGCACCGAGCGCACGGCCCTCGACGGCACCGGGAACGTCAAGGGCACCGGCGAGTTCAAGGACTGGGACGTCAGCGCGGTCTACCGGGCCGTGGGCTACCTCTCCGACAGCCTGCCCAAGCTGCCCTGGGACGTCGAGTCGGGCACGGTGCCGGACGCGGCCGGCCGGGTGCTGGAGGAGTCGGGCGAGCACCTGGCGTCCACCTACGTCACCGGCTGGATCCGGCGCGGTCCCATCGGTCTGATCGGTCACACCAAGGGCGACGCCAACGAGACGGTCGCGAGCCTGCTCGACGACCACGCGAACGGCCGTCTGCTCACGCCCACTTCGCCCGAGCCGGAGGCCGTCGACGCCTTCCTCGGCGAGCGGGACGTCCGTTTCACCACGTGGGAGGGCTGGTACCGGCTCGACGCGGCGGAGAAGGCGCTGGGCGAGCCGCAGGGCCGCGAGCGCGTGAAGCTCGTCGAGCGCGAGGACATGCTGCGGGAGAGCGGCGCCTGAGTCACCGATGCCCCGGACGGGGGCGGTTTTGAACACGTTCAAGTCGGGGCGTACGCTCCCGGTATGAGCGACAGAGCCGCCCTGCTCCGGGGCATCCGTGCGTGGCTTGTCTTCTTCGTCGTCAGCCTGGTGCTCAGTGGCGCCACGGCCTTCCCCCTGGTGCACGAACTGCACTGGACCGAGGACCTATTGAAGGCCCTGTCCGTGCCGGAGCACCTGCCCGCCCTGGCGGACTGGATCGAGCGCGTCCGGCGCGGCCTCGACACCGCCGACGCCGACTACCCCTTCCTGCTCTACGGAACGGACTGGCTGGCGTTCGCGCACCTGGTGATCGCGGTCGCGTTCTACGGCCCCTACCGCGATCCGGTCCGCAACATCTGGGTCGTGGAGTTTGGGATGATCGCCTGTGCCGGCATCGTCCCGCTGGCCCTGATCTGCGGACCGGTCCGCGGGATCCCTTTCTGGTGGTCGGTCCTCGACATGTCCTTCGGGATCTTCGGGGTGATCCCGCTGTACGTCGTCCGGAAGAGGATCAAGCGTCTGGAGGCGCTCGGCGCCGGTCCGGCGCCTGTGCCGGCACCGGCTACTTGAGCGCGGCCAGGGCGATCCGCCGGGCCACCGGGTTCATCTCCTCGCCCTTGGCGTCGGTGGAGCCGACCGAGTAGACGAGCGTGCGCGACAGGTCCCGGGTGGCCGCGATCACGGTGCTGTAGCCGTACCGGGCGCCCGACTTGAGCCAGTAGACCGTGCCCCCGTACTCGAAGCGCTGGAGTCCCGCGCTCATGTCGGCTCCCTCGATGTCCGAGGGCACGGTGAACATCTCCTCCAACTGCCGTGCCGGGACCAGGTCTCCGCGGAACAGGTGCGTGACCAGCCGCTCCAGGTCCGCGGTGGTGGAGATCATGTCGCCCGCCGCCCAGCGGTCCGCCTGGTTCCAGTCGGTGACGTCCGTGAACGCGGTCGTGCCGTCGGGCCGGGGCACCGCCTGGTACCCGTGGTTGTGCGGCCCGTGGATGCGCGGGTCGGTGCCGGGGAAGTACGTGTGGCGCATACCGGCCGGACCGAGGATCCGCCGGGCCGCCTCGTGTTCGTAGGTGTGGCCGGTCACCTTCTCGATCAGCAGGCCGAGGACCGTGTAGTTGATGTTCAGGTAGTCCTGCCGGGTGCCCGGCGCGAACTCCGGCCCCTTCGCCACGGCGGAGGCCACGACCTGGCGCGGGGTGAGGGTGTCGAAGCGGTGCGCGTACGCGTCCTCGAAGGCGTCGCCGAAGCCGTCCCCGGCCTGGATGCCGCTCGTGTGGTTGAGCAACTGCCGTACGGTGACCGGCTCGAAGGCGGACGGCAGCAGACCGGGCAGGTACTTCTGCACCGGGGTCCCGAGCCCGATCCGGCCCTCGGCCGCGAGCTGGAGGACGACCGCCGCCGTGACGACCTTGGTGGTGGAACCGGCGCGGAAGCGGGCGTCCGGATCGGCCGCGCGTCCGCTCTCCAGGTCGTGCACCCCGGCGCTGCCGCGCCAGGTGCCGTCGCTGCCCCCGACCCGTACGAGCGCCGCCGTCGCGTCCGCGTCCGGGAGCCCGGCGAGCGCGGCGCGCAGCGCGGCGGCGTCGGGCCCGGTGGACGTCCGCGCCGCCACGGGCGCGGGGGAGGCGGACGCCGGAGCGCCCAACGGTCCGGCCGCGAGACCGAGGGCGAGGGCGGTGGCGAGGACGACTGCGGTACGGCGTACGGGCATCGGGTGCTCCTGAGGAGGCTGTGCCGGAAGGGGACACCGCTCATCCTCCGGCCGCACGCCTGCCACGAGATCCTCACCAGGCAGGGTCCCGCCCCCCGTATCCGCGCCGGGGTCGCCCCTAGGGGGCGGGCGTGTCAACTACCTCTCGTGTCAAGCACCTTGAGGTCCGCCGGTCGCCCCTCGGCACGGTCCCCGCGCAGGGCGGTCAGCGCGTCGATGCGGTTGGTCGTGATCGAGTCGACCCCCGCGTCGAGCAGCCGGCGCATGGAGCGACGGGTGTCCGGGGTCCATACGGAGAGCAGGTGGCCGCCGCGGTGGACACGGGCCGCAAGGTCCCGGTCCACCAGGGGGAAGCGGTAGTTGAGCCAGCGGGGCTTCACGGCGTCGAGCACGCCCGGGCGCGGTGGCGCCAGGCTCGTCCAGGTCAGCGCGATCTCCGCGGACGGGTCGGCGGCCCGCACCGCGAGCATGGCGGGGGCTCCGGCGCAGTAGTACACCCGCTCCCCGGCCCCGCACGCCCGCACCACGTCCACGACCTCGCGCGCGACCCCCACGTCGACCTGCCCCGGCAGGTCGACCATGACCCGGCTGTCGCCGGTCGCCCCGAGGGCCTCCGCCAGCGTCGGCACACCGCCGGCCGTGAGCCCGCGCACCTCGTCGCCGGAGAGCGAGCTCAGCGGCCGGTCGTGTCCCCACAGGCGTTTGAGCGTCGCGTCGTGCAGCAGGACGGGTACGCGGTCGCGCGTGAGCCGTACGTCGATCTCGACGGCGTCCGCGCCCCGGTGGAGCGCGGAACGCAGCGAGTCGAGCGTGTTCTCACGGGCGCGATAGGGGTCGCCGCGGTGGGCGACTGCGGTCACGGTGCGCATGGGGCCATTGTGGTGGGTCAGAGAGCGAGCCAGGTCGCGGCGTACGTGTCGATCTCCGCGAGGAGTTTCGCCTTCTCCGCCTCGCCGAGGAACGACGCGTTCACCGCGTTCCTCGCGAGCCCGGCGACGCCCTGCTCGTCGAGGCCGAGGAGACGCGCGGTGACCGCGTACTCGGTGTCGAGGTCGGTGCCGAACATCGGCGGGTCGTCGGAGTTGACGGTGACCGTGACCCCGGCCGCCACGAACTCCCTGACGGGGTGTTCGTCGAGGGTGCGGACCGCGCGGGTGGCGATGTTCGACGTCGGGCAGACCTCGAGCGCGATGCCGTGCTCGGCGAGATGGGCGAGCAGTCTCGGGTCCCGCGCGGAACTCGTGCCGTGGCCGATGCGCTCGGCGCCGAGGAAGTTCAGCGCGTCCCAGACGGTCTCCGGACCCGTCGTCTCACCGGCGTGCGGCACCGACCGCAGTCCCGCCGCGCGGGCACGGTCGAAGTACGGCTTGAACTGGGGCCTCGGCACGCCGATCTCGGGACCGCCGAGCCCGAAGGAGAGGAGTCCCTCCGGCCGCAGCCGGTCGTCGGTCGCGAGCCGCATGGTCTCCTCGGCGGCCTCCAGACCGGCCTCGCCGGGGATGTCGAAGCACCAGCGCAGGACGACACCGAGCTCCTTCTCGGCGGCCTTGCGGGCGTCCTCGATCGCGTCCATGAAGGCGCGCTCGTCGATCCCGCGCCGCGTGGACGACCACGGAGTGATCGTCAGCTCGGCGTAGCGCACCTGCTGACGGGCCATGTCGCGGGCGACCTCGTACGTCAGCAGCCGTACGTCCTCGGGCGTGCGGATGAGGTCGACGACGGACAGGTACACCTCGATGAAGTGGGCGAAGTCCGTGAACGTGAAGTAGTCCACGAGCGCCTCGGCGTCGGTCGGCACCCGGGAGTCGCGGTGGTTGGCGGCGAGCTCGGCCACGATGCGCGGGGAGGCGGAACCGACGTGGTGGACGTGCAGTTCGGCCTTGGGCAGCCCGGCGATGAAGGTGCGCAGGTCGCGGGCTTCGTCACGTGCGGTGATGTGCTCGGTCAACGGGTTCCTCCCCGGAGCGGCGTCCCCGTGCCGGGTTCGGCGGGACGCGGGTGATCGGCTGATCGGCGGTTCGGGATCATCGTAGGCGTCCGCCGCCGTCCGGGCCCGGCGTGTTCCGCGCGGGAGGGACGGACCCTCGTACGACGGAGATCCACGCGGGGGCGCGGGCCGTAGCATGACGGAACGTACGAGAGAGGGGACCTCGCGCATGTCCGACGACGCCCAGAGGCCGACAGCCCCGCGCGACGCGGGTGCGTGGGCTCCGCCCGGCGGGGCGGACCCGGCGTCCGCGCGGGCCGGGTCGGCCGGGACGGGCGCCGCGCCGGACTCCGGTTCCGCGACGGACGCGATACCCGGCGCGGACCGCGCGGACGCCGCCGGTCCCGACCGCGCGGCACCTCTGCCGGACGGCGGCCGGGACGGTGATCAGGGCCCTGGGCCGGGGGAGAGCGCGCCGCGGCCGGACAGCGCGTCCGGCGACGGACCGGGGCACCGGGTGTCCGCGCCGGGCGCCGCGCCGAAGGGTTCGGTGCCCGCGCAGGGCACCGCGCCGTTCGCCGCTCCCGCCCCCACCCCCGACGCCAGGGTCTCCCTGGGGAAGCGGGACGTGGACGGGGAGCCCGGGTTCGACCCGTGGGCGCCGCCCGAGGAGATCTCCCCGTCCGGGGGGACCGCACGGGGGAGCGCCGTGCCTCCTCCGGCGTACGGACTTCCCACGATCACCTCGCTGCCCGGCGCACCGGTCCCGCCCGGACCGGGAGGCCCCGGCGGCCCCTCCTGGGACAACCCCTTCGCCCCGCCGACGGGGAACAACCCCTTCGCGGCGCCGACGGTCCCCACCCCCTATCCGGGGCCCGTTCCCGGCGAGCCCGTCCCCCCGCCGCCGATCGCCCCCGGCGGCCCGGGCCTTCCGTACGGCTACGGCCCCCCGCCGTACCCCGGCGCTCCCGCGCATCCGGGCGCACCGGGCTACGGCTGGCCCCTGATGCAGCCGGTGCCGAGCAACGGCATGGGAACCGCCGGGCTCGTGCTGGGCATCATCGCGGCGGTCCTGTTCGTCGTGTGGCCGCTGGCGATCGTGCTGGGCGTCCTCGCGGTGGTCTTCGGGCTGATCGGTGGGGCCAAGGCCCGCCGCGGCGAGGCCACGAACTCCGGGCAGGCGCTGGCCGGGGTCATCTGCGGAGCCGTCGGGCTCGTCCTCGCCGTCGCCGTGTTCGTCCTCGTCATCGTCTTCGCCCAGGACGACAGGGGCGGTGACACGGGCGGCGACGACGACGGCTTCTCCACGTCGCTGGTGACGCACCGGTGACGACCCGCGGCCGGCTCGTCCGCGGGCCGGTCCGACGGCGGTGTCAGCCGGCGGGCGGGGGGTCGTCCGGTGCCGCCGTCCCCCCTCGGCCTCCGGGGTGGCGCAGGGCGCAGAGGAATCCGACGGCGAGCGCGATCGCCATGCCGTAGAAGACGTACTGATTGGCCTCGGCGAAGTCCGTCCGCACGCTCGTCATCACGTCGCGCATGGTCGACGCGGCGGCGCCGGTGCCCGTGGGCTGCCGTGCGTCGGCGTTGCCCGTGACGGCCTGGGCGATGTCGTCGGCGATGCCGTGGGCCGCGGACGACGACATGCCGTGAGACGTGAGCGTCGAGACGACCTTGTCCGTCATCGTGTGCGTCAGGACGGTCCCGAAGACGGCGAGCCCCACGCTCGCCGCGTAGTTGCGGACGGTCTGCGTGATGCCGGTGACCTCCCCGTAGGAGGCGCCGATGGACCGGTTGACGGCGTCGGTGGAAGCGGGTGCCAGGACGAAGCCGATGCCGGCGCCCGCGAGGGCGACGTACGGCCACTGGTCGTGCATCGACAGGTCGGTCAGCTTGCCGGCCCAGAGGTAGAACCCGACCGCGCCCAGGGCGGTGCCGATCTTCATGGGCGGCCGCGCGCCCTTCTTGTCCAGCATGCGGCCGCCCCACTGGGAGGCGATCGCGAAGCCCGCGAAGAAGTACAGCAGGTAGAGCGCCGCCTGGTTCGGCGAGGCGCTGAGGGAGACCTGCGCGTACACCGAGGCGAAGAAGAAGACCGGGACGAAGGCGAGCATGATGAAGAAGAGCACCAGGGCGTCCACGGTGAACGCCTTGTCCCGGAAGACCGCCAGGTTGACCAGCGGATGGCGCCGGTCCCGTTCGTAGCGGCAGAACAGGACCAGGAGGACGAGGCCGCCCACGATGCAGACCCAGGTCGCCACGCTGTCCCAGCCCCAGGACGCGGCCTGCTGGAATCCGAGCACGCTCAGGCCCATGCCCACCGCGATGAGCACGGCCCCGACGGCGTCCAGCGACTCGTCGCGCCGCCGGTCGGGGATGCGCGCCAGCGCGGTCAGGACGAGCGCCACGACGGCGACGGGCACGTTGACCCAGAAGATCGCCCGCCAGGTCCACGCCGTGAGCCAGCCGCCCAGCAGCGGGCCGATGGCCGTCAGCGCCCCCGACAGTCCGAAGAACAGCGCGAGGGCCCGGCCGCGCCGCTCCACCGGGAACACGGCCACCACCACGGCGAGCGCCGCGGGGAAGAGGAGGGCGGCCCCCAGGCCCTGGGTCGCCCTGAAGACGATCAGCCAGGTCTGGGCGAGGTCCCCCTCGGGCACGCAGCCGCACAGCACGGAGGAGACGACGAACACGAGGGTGCCGACGACGACCACCCGGCGTGGCCCGAACAGGTCCGCCAGCCGTCCGCCGAGGGCGAAGAACGCGGCCAGCGACAGCAGGTAGGCGTTCACCACCCACTGCATCCCGGACGCCGAGAGATTCAGCTCGTGGACGATGTCCGGGGCCGCGATGGAGACGATCGTCTGGTCGATGAACGTCATCGCCACGGCGAAGAGCATCGCCGCCAGCGCCAGCGACTGGTTCGGCGTACGGGGTCCTGGGAGCGCGGTGTCGTCCCGCGCCGCGTCGGTGCCGGTCACGGGCACAGTCTCAGCCGGTTCGCCCGCCACTGCATCCGGGCCACCGCACCGCCGGACACGCCCGGAGACGCGCCGGGGCCGTCGGTCGCCGCGTGGACCCGGTGGCGGGACCGGGGCGGCGGCGCCCGCCGCGCGGACAGCCGTCGCGCGGAATCCGGGGCGCGGTGGCCCCGGGTTCCCGCGCCCCGGCCCTCTGCCGAGCCCAGCGGCTAGCGCAGCCGCTCGCGTGCCTCCATCAGGGCGAAGCCCAGCAGGTTCTCGCCGCGCCAGCGGCGGGGGTCGTGGGCACCCTGGTCGGTGGCGGCGAGCCCGATGCCCCAGACCCGGTCCATGGGGCTCGCCTCGACCAGCACCCGCCCGCCCGTGCCCACGAGGAACGCCCGCAGGTCGGGGTGGGCGGCGAACTTGTGGACGCTGCCCTCGACGACGATCCCGAACCGCTCGCGCTCCCAGACGGCCTCGTCGAAGCCGCGCACCAGCCGTCCGGCCTTCTTGGCGAGCGCGGGGTTCGCCGCGTCGATCGCCTGCCGCTCGGCCTCGGCGTCGCGGAAGAGGCGTGCCTTGGACGCCATCATCCAGTGCTCCGCCGTCGCGTACTCGACTCCTTCGACCACGAAGGGTGACGGCCACCACTGGCTGAGACAGCCCGGCCCCACCGAGCCGTCGGCCCTCGGGCGGTGTCCCCAGAAGTGCAGGTACTTCACCGGCGTCCCCGACGAGACCGCGCTGATCAGCGCGTCACGTGTATCGATCTTCCCCATGCACGCCACTTTGGCACGCACCACTGACACACCGTCCCGCCTTTTCCGGGAGGACTCGACACCTGGTCAAAGGAATCCGTCGCGTAACCAAAAGGCAACAACGGAATCACTTGTTGGAGTCCCTTTGCTCTGTCAGGATCGGCACTCAAATCGAGCTGGAGCTACGCCGGCCCCGTCTCGACGGGGAGACCGGCGGAGGAGAGCGACATGCACAATCCGGGCCATCGCTTCCAGGCGCAGGACCGCCTAGCGGACGGCGCGCAGTACATCGGGGGCCGTCTCGTCAAGGGCACCTCCGGTCGCATGCACGCGGTCGTGAACCCCGCCACGGGCGAGGAGGTGTACACGTACGAGCTGGCGAGCACCGCCGACGTGGACGCCGCCGTCGCGGCCGCCCGCGCGGCGTTCCCCGGCTGGGCGGCCACCACCCCCGGGGAGCGGTCCGACGCGCTGCACCGGTTCGCCGCCGTGCTCGCCGAGCGGGCCGAGGAGTTCGCGCGGGCCGAGTCGCTGCAGTGCGGAAAGCCCCTCAAGCTCACCCGCGAGTTCGACGTCCCGGGAACCATCGACAACACCGCGTTCTTCGCGGGCGCCGCCCGGCACCTGCAGGGCCAGTCGGCCGGTGAGTACTCCGGCGACCACACCTCGTACGTACGCCGCGAGCCCATCGGCGTCGTCGGCTCCATCGCGCCCTGGAACTACCCGCTCCAGATGGCCGCCTGGAAGATCCTCCCCGCCATCGCGGCCGGCAACACGATCGTGCTGAAGCCCGCCGAGCTGACCCCGCTCACCTCCCTGCTGTTCGCCGAGGCGGCCACCCACGCGGGCATCCCGGACGGTGTGATCAACATCGTCACAGGTCTGGGTAAGGAGGCCGGCGAACACCTCGTCGGGCACCCCGACGTCGCCATGACGTCCTTCACCGGCTCGACCGCCGTCGGCAAGCGCGTCGCCGAGATCGCCACCTCGACCGTCAAGCGCCTCCACCTGGAGCTCGGCGGCAAGGCGCCCTTCGTCGTCTTCGACGACGCGGACCTGGAGGCCGCCGTGCAGGGCGCGGTCGCCGGTTCGCTCATCAACACCGGGCAGGACTGCACGGCCGCCACGCGCGCGTACGTGCAGCGGCCCCTCTACGAGGCGTTCGTCGAGCGCACCGCCGCCCTGATGGCGAGCGTCCGCGTGGGCGACCCGTTCGCGCCCGGCACCGACCTCGGTCCGCTGATCTCGCACGCCCAGCGCGACCGCGTCGCCGGATTCGTCGACCGGGCCCGCGGCTACGCGCGCGTGGTCACCGGCGGCGAGGCCCCGCAGGGAGACCTCAAGAGCGGCGCCTACTACGCGCCCACACTCGTCGCCGACGCCGCACAGGACAGCGAGATCGTGCAGGCCGAGATCTTCGGCCCGGTGCTCGTGGTGCTCCCCTTCGACACCGACGACGAGGGCATCGCGCTGGCCAACGACACCCCGTACGGACTCGCCGCCTCCGCCTGGAGCCGCGACGTCTACCGGGCCAACCGCGCGACCCGCGAGATCAAGGCCGGCTGCGTGTGGGTCAACGACCACATCCCGATCATCAGCGAGATGCCGCACGGCGGCTACAAGGCGTCCGGCTTCGGCAAGGACATGTCCGCCTACTCCTTCGAGGAGTACACGCAGGTCAAGCACGTCATGTTCGACAATACGGCGGTCGCCAGGAAGGACTGGCACCGCACGGTCTTCGGGGACCGGCCGTAGCCCCACCGGCTACGGCCCTGTGGCAGACCAAGGCCGCGACCACGGCCGTGACCCATCCGAAAGGGCACCAGAGCATGGAGCAGTACGAGCCCGAACGCCTGTCCCCGGTACAACTGGCCGCCATGCGGCGCAGTCTCCGCAGCGGCAGGGCGTCCCTCACCCGCCGTTCGCTGCTGCGCGCCTCGGCGGGCGGCGCGCTGGCCGTCGGCGGACTCGGGGCGCTGACCGGCTGCGGGATCCCCGCGGCCGGCCGGACGCAGGGCGGCACGTCCGCCCAGGACCACTCGGCCACGGAGAAGACCCTCAGCTTCTCCAACTGGACCGAGTACATCGACCTCGACGACAGCGGCAAGCACCATCCGACGCTGGAGACCTTCCGCAAGCGGACGGGCATCTCGGTCAAGTACACCGAGGACATCAACGACAACAACGAGTTCTTCGCGAAGATCAAGCCGCAGCTCGCCGCGGGCCAGGACACCGGCCGCGACCTGATCGTCCTCACCGACTGGCTGGCCGCGCGCGTGATCCGGCTGGGCTGGGTGCAGAAGCTGGACCCGTCCAACCTGCCGCACGCCTACACCAACCTGTCGCCGCAGTTCCGCAACCCCGACTGGGACCCGGGACGCGCCTACTCCTACCCGTGGCAGGGCATCCCGACGGTCGTCGCCTTCAACAAGAAGGCGCTCGACGGCATCGAGGTGAAGTCGGTCTCCGACCTCCTCGACAACCCGAAGCTCAAGGGCCGCGTCTCGTTCCTGTCCGAGATGCGCGACACCATGGGCATGACCCTGCTCGACATGGGCAAGGACCCGGCGAAGTTCACCGACGACGACTTCGACGCGGCGATCGCCCGGCTCCAGAAGGCCGTCGACAAGGGCCAGATCCGCCGCTTCACGGGCAACGACTACACCTCCGACCTCACCAAGGGCGACATCGCGGCCTGTGTCGCCTGGGCCGGCGACATCGTCCAGCTCAAGAACGACAGCCCCGACGTCGACTTCGTCATCCCCGACAGCGGCTACATGACGTCGACCGACAACCTGCTGGTCCCGAACAAGGCACGTCACAAGACGAACGCCGAGCGGCTGATCGACTTCTACTACGAGCCGGAGCAGGCCGCCGAGCTCGCCGCGTACATCAACTACGCGACTCCGGTCGAAGGCGTGAAGCCCTACCTTGCCAAGATCGACCAGGACGCGGCGAACAACCCGCTGATCGTTCCTGACAAGGCCATGCAGGCCAAGTCGCACTCCTTCCGCGCGCTGAGCCAGAAGGAAGAGACGGCCTACGAAGAGAAGTTCGCGAAGCTCACAGGGGCGTGACGATCATGACGACAGAAACCAGCGGCGACGTCCGCCTCTCCGGGATCAGCAAGACCTACGACAACGGCTTCACCGCCGTGCACCCGCTCGACCTGACCGCGCCGCAGGGCTCCTTCTTCGCCCTGCTCGGTGCCTCGGGCTGCGGCAAGACGACCACCCTGCGCATGATCGCCGGTCTGGAGGAACCCTCCACCGGCACCGTGCACCTCGGCGACCAGGAGGTGACGCACCTGCCGCCCTACAAGCGGCCGGTGAACACCGTCTTCCAGTCGTACGCGCTCTTCCCGCACCTGGACATCTTCGAGAACGTCGCCTTCGGCCTGCGCCGGCGCGGCATCAAGAGCGTCAAGAAGCAGGTCGACGAGATGCTCGACCTGGTCCAGCTCGGTGAGCAGGCGCGCAAGAAACCCCACCAGCTCTCCGGCGGCCAGCAGCAGCGCGTCGCGGTCGCCCGCGCGCTGATCAACCACCCCAAGGTGCTGCTCCTCGACGAGCCGCTGGGCGCCCTCGACCTCAAGCTGCGCCGTCAGATGCAGCTGGAGCTCAAGCGGATCCAGACCGAGGTCGGCATCACCTTCGTGCACGTCACGCACGACCAGGAGGAGGCCATGACCATGGCCGACACGGTCGCCGTGATGAACGGGGGCCGGGTCGAGCAGCTCGGCTCGCCCACCGACCTGTACGAGAACCCGCGGACCACGTTCGTCGCCAACTTCCTCGGCACCTCGAACCTCATCGAGGCCGAGGTGGACACCAGGAGCGGCGAGGACGTCGTCCTCAAGGCGGGCGGCGGCAAGCTGGTGCTGCCCCGGGCGCGATGTTCGGCCCCGGCGCAGACCGGCGGCAAGGTCCTCGTCGGCATCCGCCCGGAGAAGATCTCCCTCACGCACGCCGACGACGCGGGCGCGATACCCGCCGGCCGCAACCGGATCACCGGCAAGATCGCCCACTCCAGCTTCATCGGCGTCTCCACGCAGTACGTCGTCGACAGCGCCGTCTGCCCCGAGTTCGAGGTCTACGCCCAGAACATCGAGCGCGACTCCCGGCTCGTCCCCGGCGCGGACGTCGTCCTGCACTGGAGCCCGGCGCACACGTTCGGACTCGACGCCGCCCAGGACATCGACGCGGGTGTCGACACGGCCGAGGAGGAGGCCGCCTGATGGCCGCCACCGTCACCGAGGCCGAAGCGCCCCCGCTCGCACCGGGGACCGACCCGAAGCCGCCGAGGAAGCGGGGCCGCCTCGTCCCGTACTGGCTGCTGCTGCCGGGACTCCTGTGGCTCGTGATCTTCTTCGCGCTGCCGATGATCTACCAGGCCTCCACGTCCGTGCAGACGGGCTCCCTGGAGGCGGGCTACAAGGTCACCTGGCACTTCGCGACCTACTGGGACGCGCTCACCGAGTACTGGCCGCAGTTCCTGCGCTCGGTCCTCTACGCGGCCGCCGCCACGGTCCTGTGCCTGCTGCTCGGCTACCCGCTGGCGTACCTCATCGCCTTCCGCGCGGGCCGCTGGCGCAACCTGATCATGATCCTGGTGATCGCCCCGTTCTTCACCAGCTTCCTGATCCGCACCCTCGCGTGGAAGACGATCCTCGCCGACAGCGGCCCGGTCGTCGGCGCGCTCAACACGCTGCACGTGCTCGACGTGACCAGCTGGCTCGGCTGGACCGCGGGCGACCGCGTCCTCGCGACGCCACTGGCCGTCGTGTGCGGTCTGACGTACAACTTCCTGCCGTTCATGATCCTGCCGCTCTACACCTCGCTGGAGCGCATCGACGGCCGGCTGCACGAGGCCGCGGGCGACCTGTACGCCAGGCCCTGGACGACCTTCCGCAAGGTCACCTTCCCGCTGTCGATGCCGGGCGTGGTCTCCGGAACGCTGCTCACCTTCATCCCGGCGGCCGGTGACTACGTCAACGCCGAACTCCTCGGCTCGACCGACACCCGCATGATCGGCAACGTCATCCAGACCCAGTTCCTGCGGATCCTGGACTATCCGACGGCCGCCGCGCTCTCCTTCATCCTCATGGCCGCGATCCTGCTCATGGTCACGGTCTACATCCGCCGGTCCGGGACGGAGGATCTGGTCTAAATGCCCTTCGTCAACTGGCTCAAGCGTCATCTCGTCGTCATCGCGGGACTGCTGACGCTCTCCTATCTGCTGCTGCCCAACGTCGTCGTCACCGTGTTCTCCTTCAACAAACCGAAGGGGCGCTTCAACTACGAGTGGCAGCAGTTCTCCACGGACGCCTGGAAGGACCCGTGCGGTGTCGCCGACATGTGCGGCTCGCTCGGGCTCAGCCTCCAGATCGCCGTCTGGGCGACGCTCGGGGCCACCGTCCTCGGCACGATGATCGCCTTCGCGCTGGTCCGCTACCGCTTCCGCGCGCGCGGCGCCGTGAACTCGCTGATCTTCCTGCCGATGGCGATGCCCGAGGTCGTCATGGCCGCCTCGCTGCTCACCCTGTTCCTCAACATGGGCGCCCAGCTGGGCTTCTGGACGATCCTGATCGCCCACATCATGTTCTGCCTCAGCTTCGTCGTCACGGCCGTCAAGGCCCGTGTCATGTCGATGGACCCGAGGCTGGAACAGGCCGCCCAGGACCTCTACGCCGGCCCGGCGCAGACGTTCCTGAGGGTCACCCTGCCCATCGCGGCCCCCGGAATCGCCGCGGGCGCGCTGCTCGCCTTCGCGCTCTCCTTCGACGATTTCATCATCACCAATTTCAACGCGGGCTCGACCGTCACGTTCCCCATGTTCGTCTGGGGTTCGGCACAGCGCGGAACGCCCGTCCAGATCAATGTCATCGGTACGGCCATGTTCCTCGTCGCCGTGCTGTTCGTCCTGTTCGGAATGATCATCGGAAATCGCCGGAACAGGCAGAAGGCATAACCGTCACCCTTGTAGGGAGTTGAAATCATGGCCCCAAGCGCCATGACCCGTGGTAATCAGTGGACGAAATCCCTTTCCGACGCCCAGCCGGTCCCGTACTGGCTGGACGACCCCGGCAGGCCCCGCCCCGAGCCCGCGCTCACCGGTGCCGAGACCTGCGACCTGCTCGTCGTCGGCGGCGGCTACAGCGGGCTGTGGACCGCGCTGATCGCCAAGGAGCGCGACCCCGGGCGGGACGTCGTCCTGGTGGAGGGCCGCGAGGTGGGCTGGGCCGCCTCGGGCCGCAACGGCGGCTTCTGCGCCGCCTCCCTCACCCACGGTCTGGCCAACGGGCTCACCCGCTGGCCGGACGAGATCGGAAAGCTGGAGGAGCTGGGCGCCCGCAACCTCGACGAGATCGAGGCGGCCGTCGCCCGCTACTCCCTCGACTGCGACTTCGAGCGCAGCGGCGAGATCGACGTCGCCACCGAGCCGCACCAGGCGGCCGAGCTGCGCGAGTGGTACCAGGAACTGGAGCGGCGGGGCCTCGCCGAGGGCATCGAGTTCCTCGACACCGCGGCGGTACGGGAACAGGTCGACTCCCCGACCTTCCTGGCCGGGCTGCACGACCGCCGCGGGGTCGCCATGCTCCACCCGGCGAAGCTGGCCTGGGGCCTCAAGCGCGCGTGCGTGGAGCTCGGGGTGCGGGTGTACGAGCACACGCCCGCCCTCGACCTGAAGCCGTACGGCGCCGGCATGGCCGTCCGCACCCCGTACGGCTCGGTCCGCGCCCGCCGGGTGGCCCTCGGCACCAACATCTTCCCCAGCCTGGTCAGGCGCGTCCGCTCGTACACCGTCCCGGTCTACGACTACGCGCTGATGACCGAACCGCTCACCGACGCACAGCTCGCCTCGATCGGCTGGAAGAACCGCCAGGGGCTCGGCGACTCGGCGAACCAGTTCCACTACTTCCGGCTGTCGGCCGACAACCGGATCCTGTGGGGCGGTTACGACGCGATCTACCCGTACGGCGGCCGGGTGCGCGCCGAGTACGACGACCGCCCGGAGACGTACGCCAAGCTCGCCGAGCACTTCTTCACCTGCTTCCCGCAGCTCGAGGGAGTCCGCTTCTCGCACGCCTGGGGCGGCGCGATCGACACCTGCTCCCGGTTCTCGGCGTTCTTCGGCAGCGCCCACCACGGCAAGGTCGCCTACGCGGCCGGCTACACGGGCCTCGGTGTGGGCGCCACCCGGTTCGGCGCGGAGGTGATGCTCGACCTGCTGGCGGGGGAGCGCACCGAACGCACCGAGCTGGAGATGGTCCGCAGGAAGCCGCTGCCGTTCCCGCCCGAGCCGTTCGCCTGGACCGGCATCGCGCTCACCAAGTGGTCGCTGGCACGGGCGGACACGCACGGCGGCCGGCGCAATCTGTGGCTGAAGGCGATGGACAGGCTCGGCCTCGGCTTCGACAGCTAGGACCTGTCCGGTCGATCATGGCGGAGACGCGGGGTGTGGCACGCACATCTGCGGCGTTGTCGTCAGTCGACGACGCTCCGCGTCGCCTCCCTCCTCCGCCTTGCAGCTGCACACACCACACCCCGCTCACCGGCACTCACCAGGTGCCGTCGGGATCCTCCACCATGATCGACCGGACAGGTCCTAGCGCTGCGGCGGGCGACGCCCGCTCCGCGCGGGCCGGTGGGCCGGTGGGCGGGTGGTCCGGTGGGCCGGTGAGTTGAACTTCTTTCAGGTCGTCGCCCGAACCCGCGTAATGAAACGCCCGGACCTCCCTCTCCTCCGTGACGCGACCCGCGTCGACACGAGAGGGAGGTTCCGTCATGACAGGGCCCAAGGCGGCGGTCGAGTGGCTGGCATCCGTGGCTCCGGACCCCGGGGCCTGCCGCCGGGAGTGGGAGCGCGATCCGCGCGGGGTCACGCTGCTGCCCGCGGGAAGGGCCTGGGACGTCCTGATCCTGCCGGGCGAGCTCGGCTATCCGACCCTCGACGTGCTGAGCCGGGTGCTCGACCTGCCCGGGCCGGTGCTCGTCGACTTCGGCGACGCCCGGACGGGCTTCTTCGTGCCCGCGGGCACCGCGGGCCGGTGGCTGGGCACGGGGGTGCGCACGGCGGGCCACGGCACATGGATCGTGGTGCCGTACCCGGGGCGGTCGACCGGCGGGGTCCGCTGGCTGGTCCCGCCGGACGGCTCGGGCACGCTCACCGATCCGGCACTGCTCGAACTGGCCATGCACGAGGCCGCGGCGGACCTCGCGGGGAGACGGGAGGGGTGGGGGTGAGGGGCGGGTCCCGGTGAGGGTGACGGCGGGGACGACGGCGGGGACCGGCGGGGGTGAGGGGCGGTTCCGGTCGCGGTGACGGGTGGTTCCGGTCGCGTTGAGGAGCCCGGTTCAGGCGGAGGTCCAGGAGGTGTTCCGCGCGTGGCCGGGGACGGGACCGGCGCGGCCGGGGGTGACCCCTTCCGGCGGAGGCGCGGGAGCCGTTCCGGCGGCTGTCCGGGAGCCGTTCCGGTGGAAGCGTGAACTCCGGTACGTGCCGGGGGACTTGACAACCGAATTGGTCTGGACCAAGTTGGGCGCGCTCCATCCTCCAACTCCCCCATGCCCGGAGGCACTCATGGCCCCCACCAGACACGACAGACCCCTCGCGCACCGTCGCCGACGGCTGCTCGCCGCCTGCGCGGCCACCGTCCTGGCCGTTCCCGGCCTGGTCGCGCTCTCCTCGGCCGCCCAGGCCGCGGACGTCGACCTCGTGAAGAACGGCGGCTTCGAGTCGGGCCTGGGCAACTGGACCTGCACGGCATCCACGGTCGTCAACTCACCTGTGCACAGCGGAAGTTCGGCGATGACGGCGACCCCGGCCGGCAGCGACTACGCGCAGTGCTCGCAGACCGTGACGGTGAAGCCCGACGCGCAGTACACCCTCTCCGGCTACGTCCGCGGCGCCTACGTCTACCTCGGCGCGACCGGCACCGGCACGACCGACGTCAGCACCTGGACCCCGTCCGCCGCCGACTGGCAGCACCTCAGCACCACCTTCCGCACCGGCGCCGCCACCACCCGGGTCACGATCTACACGCACGGCTGGTACGGCACCGGCTCCTACTGGGCCGACGACCTCTCGCTGACCGGCCCCGGCGTCGACGCGGGACAGCCGCCGGCCGCGCCGGCCGGTCTGAAGACCGGCACGGTCACCTCGTCCTCGGTCGGCCTGTCCTGGTCGGCGGTGTCCGGCGCGACCGGCTACTCCGTCTACCGCGACGGGACGAAGGTCCAGAGCGTCACCGGGACCTCGGCCACCGTGAGCGGGCTCTCGGCCTCCACCGCGTACTCCTTCCAGGTCACCGCGACCAACGACGCGGGCGAGTCCGCGAGGTCGGCGACCGTCACCGCGACCACGTCGGCGGGCTCCGGCGGCGGTGGCGGGGGCGGCGGCTCCTCCGACCTGCCCACGCACGCGCTCGTCGGCTACCTCCACGCGAGCTTCGCCAACGGCGCCGGATACACGCGCATGGCCGACGTGCCCGACAGCTGGGACGTCATCGACCTGGCCTTCGGTGAGCCGACCTCCGTCACCTCGGGGGACATCCGCTTCAACCGCTGCCCGGTCACCGAGTGCCCCACGGTCGAGAGCGACGCCGACTTCAAGGCCGCGATCAAGGCCAAGCAGGCGGCCGGCAAGAAGGTGCTGATCTCGATCGGCGGCCAGAACGGACAGGTCCAGCTGAGCACCACGGCCGCCCGTGACACCTTCGTCTCCTCGGTCTCGAAGATCATCGACACCTACGGCCTGGACGGCCTGGACATCGACTTCGAGGGCCACTCGCTCTCCCTCGACGCGAACGACACCAACTTCAAGAGCCCGACCACCCCGGTGATCGTCAACCTCATCTCGGCCCTGAAGACCCTGAAGGCCAAGTACGGCTCGAAGTTCGTGCTGAGCATGGCCCCGGAGACGTTCTTCGTCCAGCTCGGCTACCAGTACTACGGCACCGGCAAGTGGGGCGGCCAGGACCCGCGCGCCGGAGCGTACCTCCCGGTGATCCACGCCCTGCGGGACGACCTGACCCTCCTGCACGTCCAGGACTACAACTCCGGGTCGATCATGGGCCTCGACAACCAGTACCACTCCATGGGCGGCGCCGACTTCCACATCGCGATGACCGACATGCTGCTGACCGGCTTCCCGGTGGCGGGCGACGCGAACAACGTCTTCCCGCCCCTGCGTCCCGACCAGATGGCGATCGGCATGCCCGCCACCACCAACGCGGGCAACGGCTACGTCGCCCCGGCCGAGGTCACCAAGACCCTGAACTGCCTCACGAAGAAGACCGACTGCGGCTCGTACGCGACCCACGGCACCTGGCCGGGCCTGCGCGGTCTGATGACGTGGTCGGTCAACTGGGACCGGTTCGGGGGCTGGGAGTTCTCGCGGAACTTCGACGCGTACTTCGGCTGAGGAAGAGCCACAGGCAGGACAGCAACATTGCGCAGAGGCACCAACTGGCCACGACGTCCAGTGGCCAGTGGTAGCCGCGCCGGACCAGACCGAAGGCCACGCACGCGTTCAGGGCCGCGCAGACGCACAGCAGCGCGCCCCGGGCACCGGCGGTGCGGAGCAGCGGGAGGAGGAGCAGGGCCGCCGCCCCGTACGCGACGAAGGCGGTGGCGGTGTGCCCCGAGGGGTAGAAGCCGGTGCCGGGTCCCATGACCGGGGGGCCCGGCCGGGCGACGAGTTCCTTCAGGGGAACGACCACCGCGGGGACGAGGAGCATCAGGACCGCGGCGGCGGCCGGGGGCAGCCACCAGCGGTCCAGGCCGGTGGCACGGTTCCGCCGGGCGACGAGGACCAGCGCCAGGGCGAGGAGCGGCACCGCCACCTGGACACTGCCCAGGTCGGCGAGCAGTTCGGAGAACCGGTCCGGGTGGACGAGGGCACCGCTCAGCCACTCGTCCAGGCGCACGAGCGGTCCGCCCGCCACGACCTGCCAGGTGACGAGCGTGAAGCAGAGGGCGGGCAGGCCGAACATCAGGGGCGCGCGGGGCATGGGGGACAGCCTGCCATCGTCCGGCACCGGCGCGGCACGGGCCCGCCCCGCACGGTCGGCGGAAGCGGTGGGACAAGGGGCCCGCGGGCGGACGAGGCCGGCGGAACGAGGGGCCGGCGGAAGCCGGGAGTCGGCCGCCCCGGAACAGGGGGGGGTGGTTCCGGGGCGGCCGCCCGGACCGGAACGCCGCGCGCCCCGGGGGGTTTGGGGCGGGCGACCGTCCGATCGGTGAGGAGAACCGGAGCCGCAAGCTCCGGGTGTGTGCGCGAGGGCACGACCAGGGCGAAGCCGGGGAGGCCTCGGCCCGGTGCGGCCCACAGTCCCCTGTGGGCGGGTGTATCCCTGATCCGGTTAGAACCTACGGCAGGGGGTGCGGCTCCGACAGACGGATTCGCGTCCCGTCATGTACTTCGCACACCTTCTTCACCTGATTCTTGCGAGGGTGCCCCGGCGTTCACGCCGGGGCGGAATCGCATCCCGTGCGGGCGACGCGGAGCGTCGCCGCATCCGGTCCAGATGTGGTGCGTCCATGTCCGACAGTTGGGCGGGCACCGCGAACGCATGTTCCTGTGATCGCTGGTGCGGGTGGCGGCGAGGGGAAAGGGGTACGGGTGTGCGTTGCTCGCACATACGGTCTTGGTGTGTCGGGCGGAACGCCGCCCGTGGCGTGGGCCGGGAGGGGAGGGGTATGGCGGTCACTGCGTTGAGGGAACCGGGCTTGGTCGGCGGGCACGCCCGTTACACCTTCCGGCTCCGGGTGTCCGCCACGGGCCGGGCCGCGCTGGAGGCGGAGTGGGGACGCTGCCGGTGGATCTGGAACGAGTGCGTGGCCAGGTCCAGGGCGGTGCACCTGCACAACAAGGCGCACCCTCATGACAGGTGGACATGCGGTCCCGCGCAGCTCGACAGGATGCTGACCGAGGCCCGCGCCCGCACTCCGTGGCTGGCCGAGGGCTCCTCGGTGGTGCAGCAGCAGACCGTCCGCGACTTCGGCAAGGCCCGTGCGAAGGCGCAGAAGGACATCAAGGACCGGCTGCCGATGCACCGCCGTGCCGGGATGCCCCGGCACAAGAAGAAGGGCGAGGCCCTGCCCACGCTGAACTACACCAGGCGTGGATTCCGGCTGAAGGACGGCCGCCTCCACCTGGCGGGCAAGATCGTGCTGACGGTGGTGCGGTCGCGGGACCTGCCCTCCGACCCGTCCTCGGTGCGCGTGTACCAGGACGCGCTGGGGCACTGGTACTGCTCGTTCGTCGCGCCTGCCCAAGGGCAGCCCCTGCCGGAGACGGGCCGCGTGCTCGGCGTGGACTGGGGGGTGAAGGAGACCGCCACCACCACCTCCGACACGCATGACCTCCCGCACTCCCAGCACGGGAAGAAGGCGCAGCACAAGCTCGCGCGGTACGACCGGATGATGGCCCGCCGCAGACCGAAGAAGGGCCAGGCCGCCTCGAAGGGCTACCGCGAGGCGAAGAGGTGGCGGGCGAAGACCTGCGCGAAGATCGCCCGGCAGCGGCAGGACACAGCCCGTAAATGGGCGAAGAAGGTCGTGACCGACCACGACGCCGTCGCTGTCGAGGACTTCCGCCCGAAGTTCCTCGCCAGGTCGTCGATGGCACGCAAGGCGGCGGACGCCGCGATCGGCGCCACGAAGAAGGCCCTGATCGAGATGGGCCGCAAGCACGGACGGGCCATCCGCCTCGTCCACCCCGCGCACACCACCATGGACTGCGCACAGTGCGGAGCGAGAACCAAGCACGCACTCCCGCTGTCCGAACGCACCTACACCTGCAACACATGCGGAGCCGTGTCCCCCAGGGACAAGAACTCCGCCCACGTGATGCTGGTCCGGGCTGGTCTCAACCCGGCTGGTGTCGAGGGCACAAGTCCTTCGGGAGCGCCGCTCCCGAAGGCAGCCTGAGCCAGGAATCCCCTCCCCTTCAGGAGGGGAGGGTTCAAACGCCCCCACGGGAACGCCGCAGCACCAGAACCCCGCGGAATCCGCCCGTGGGCGGTTCGGTTCCGGGGACCCCGGTGCTGCGGCGGTGTCCGCGTCAGATGCGGGAGAAGGCCTGCTCGATGATGTCGAGGCCCTCGTTGAGGAGGTCCTCGCCGATGACCAGCGGGGGCAGGAAGCGCAGGACGTTGCCGTAGGTGCCACAGGTCAGGACCAGCAGGCCCTCCTGGTGGCAGGCCTTGGCGAGCGCGCCGGCCGCCTCCGGGTTCGGCTCCTTGGTGTCCCGGTCCTTGACCAGCTCGATCGCGATCATGGCGCCGCGGCCGCGGACCTCGCCGATGATCTCGAACTTCTCCGCCATGGCGCCGAGGCGGGTCTTCATGACGGACTCGATGTGCTTCGCCTTGGCGTTGAGGTCGAGCTCCTTCATCGTCTCGATCGAGCCGAGCGCACCGGCGCAGGCCACCGGGTTGCCGCCGTAGGTGCCGCCGAGGCCGCCCGCGTGGGCGGCGTCCATGATCTCGGCGCGGCCCGTCACGGCGGCGAGCGGCAGACCGCCCGCGATGCCCTTGGCGGTCGTGATCAGGTCCGGGACGATGCCCTCGTCCTCGCAGGCGAACCACTGGCCGGTGCGGCAGAAGCCGGACTGGATCTCGTCCGCGACGAAGACGATGCCGTTGTCGGCGGCGAACTGGCGGATCGCCGGCAGGAAGCCCTTCGCGGGCTCGATGAAGCCGCCCTCGCCGAGCACCGGCTCGATGATGATCGCGGCGACGTTGTCGGCGCCGATCTGCTTGTTGATCATGTCGATGGCCTGGGCGGAGGCCTCGGCGCCGGCGTTCTCCGGGCCCGTCAGCCAGCGGTAGCCGTAGGCGACCGGCACGCGGTAGACCTCGGGCGCGAACGGACCGAAGCCGTTCTTGTACGGCATGTTCTTGGCGGTCAGCGCCATCGTGAGGTTCGTACGGCCGTGGTAGCCGTGGTCGAAGACGACGACGGCCTGGCGCTTGGTGTACGCACGGGCGATCTTGACGGCGTTCTCGACGGCCTCGGCGCCCGAGTTGAACAGGGCCGACTTCTTGGCGTGGTCGCCCGGGGTCAGCTCGGCGAGCGCCTCGGCGACGGCGACGTAGCCCTCGTACGGCGTGACCATGAAGCAGGTGTGGGTGAAGTCCTGGAGCTGGGCGGAGGCCCGGCGCACGACGGCCTCGGCGCTCGCGCCGACCGACGTCACGGCGATGCCGGAGCCGAAGTCGATGAGGCGGTTGCCGTCGACGTCCTCGATGATGCCGCCGCCGGCGCGCGCGGTGAAGACCGGGAGCGTCGACCCCACACCGGCCGCGACCGCGGCGAGGCGTCGGGCCTGCAGCTCCTGCGACTTCGGGCCGGGGATGGCGGTGACGACGCGGCGCTCCTGCGGAACTGCGGTCATGAGGGGCTCCCTGATGATCTTGCGAACCGGACGGTACCCGGCGGATGCGGGGGTGGCCCGGGCGGGGGGTTTTCGGACGCTTTCCTTCTTTCTTCGCAGGCTAGAGCCGAGGAGGGGGGCTCGGCATGCGCCATGTGGGCGTTGTCGGAGGAATCCGTTGTCCGTGGTGGACATAGCGGTGGACGGGGAGGGCGGACGCGCGATGCTTCGCTTCCGCCGCGGACCCGGCCCCGTAAACGGTGAACTCGCCCCGCGGGACCACTAGATTGACCTGAGAGCGACAGGCGGACTGGCTGGTCAGGGGGCGCACACGATGGACTTCGACGGTACGCGCGACGCACGTGGCACGCATGCCGACCCCGTGCCTCGTCCGGCCGCACCCCCCGGTGCCGTCCCCGGGGGCGCTCCGCCCAGGCCCCCGGGCCCGCCGCCCGTGCCCGCCGCCCCTCCGGCGCCCCGGCAAACCGTGCGCGACTGGCTCGATGAGCCCCGCCCCGAGGCCGCCCTCGGGATCTGGCGGTACGGATACGTCGCCCCCAAGGCGTCCAGGGAGCGCAGGCGTCTGCCCTCCGTGACGATCGTCGGCCTGGTGCTCCCCCTGGTGCTCGGGCTGATCGTCTGGTCCCTGTGGCGCCGGGGGAACGTCCCCTACCAGCTGGTCGTGCTGAAACTGTTCACGCCGGACGACTGGTGGTGGGGCGGGACGACGGCCCCGAAGTCCTGGCAGGGCGTGGACGCGATCGTCGTCTACGACGGCCTCTTCTTCGCCGCGCTGGTCTACGCCATGGGGCGCCTCGGCAGCTGGCGCGAGATCGCCCACCACTTCGTCGTGCGGCGCGCCCAGCCCGGCCGGGCCCTCGTCGCGGCCCTGGCGGCCCTGCTGACCCTGACGTTCGTCTGGCCGGACGCCTTCCCGGGCGTCGGGTGGGCCCCCCTGCCGATCGTCAACCCGGTGCTGTCCCTGGTGGCGCTGCTCGCCGGCGGTGACGACGTGTTCCAGTCGCTGGCGATCAGCTACGGCGTCTACACGCTGATCACCGCGGCGGTCCTGCTGCCCTTCGCCCGGCTGGGCGGATGGTGGCCGCTCGCCAAGGAGCGGTTCGGTTCCCGGCCGGCCGCGGCGGGCGCCGCGGCCTCCCCGGCCGCCCCGGAGGAGCCGCCCGGCCCCCCGGCCGAATGGCCCGAACTGAGGGCGACCGGACAGCACAAGGCGGCGGAACTGCTGTCCTCCGAGGTGCTGAGCGAACGCATGAACGACGTGGACTGCGCGCGGATCCTGCGCGCCTGGACCTCGGCCAAGCGCGACGGACGGCTCGCCGCCTTCAGCGACACCGTGCTGCGCCGGGGCGCCGCCGCCTGGACCCACCCCTCCGGAGCCCGCGACCTGCCCGTCCGCTCGGCCTCGCACGACCTGCTCGCGGCCCAGGTGCGGCTCGGCCGGTGGGTCGCCCGCGAACGCACTCCGCTCGCCTACTCCGGCGCGGGCGCGGCCCTCGGCCCGGCGGCGCTCGGCACCTCGCTCCTGGCCGTCGGACCGGCGGGTTCGGGGAAGACGCGCCACCTCGTGGGGCCCGTCGCCGAGTCCCTCGGACTGCAGGCCCTCACCGGGCACTGCGCCGTCGTCGTCGTGGCCGCCGCCGGGACGCCGGTCGGCCCCGACGCCTCGTACGACGTCGTCGTGAAGCTCGGCGATCCCGAGTCGGTCCACGACCTGGACCCGTACGCCGACTGCGACGACGCCGACGAAGCTGCCGCGTTCCTCGCGGAGGGCCTGGTCGGGAACGCCGACGGTGTCGACGTCCGGCGTGCCGCCACGGCCCTGGCCCAGTTGCTCGGTCCCTACCGGGCCGTGCACGGCGCGTTCCCCACGATCCCCGTGCTGCGCGAGCTGCTCGAAGGAGTGCCCGAGCTGCTGGAGCCGCTGCGGCGGGAGCTGGCGGCCGGGGGGCACCCCGCGATGCTCCGCGAACTGGAGGCGCGGCTGCGGCAGAGCGGTGGTCCGAACGACCCCGGCCCGGTCCTGGCCGACCGTCTGGCGCTGCTGGACCGGCCCGTCTTCGCCGACTTCTTCGGTTCGGGCACGAGCGCCCGGCCGTTCTCGCTCCGGGCGGTGGCCCACCATCCGCTGCGCGTCCGCGTCGATCTGCCCGCACGCGGCTACGAGGAGGCGTCCCAGCTGATCACCCGGCTCCTGCTCGCCCAGTTCGCCGCCGTCGTCCGCGGCGGCGACCGGCGCGGCCACTTCGCCTGCCTGGTCCTCGACGACGCGACCGGCGCCCTGACCGCCGAGACGGTGCGCCGCATCCAGGGGCTGCGGGCGCACGACGCCGGAGTGGTCCTCGCCCTGCGGACCATCGGGGACGTCCCCGAGTCCCTGCACGGGCCGCTGTACGGCGCGGTCGGCTGCCGCATGGCCTTCTCCGGCGTCACGACGTGGGACGGAGGGCGCTTCGCCGAGTCCTGGGGCACGGAGTGGGTGGAGACGAAGGACGTGGCCCAGCACACCGTCTTCGCCGACCAGCCCATGACCCGGGCCATCCACGCGCTGCGCAAGCTGGTGACCGGCAAGGCGGTGACCACGGACGCCGTGACCGTGCGTCAGGTCGAGCGGGAACGCTGGTCCGCGTCCGAACTGGCCCACGCCGTCCCGCCCGGACACGCCGTGCTGTCGCTGACCGGTGTGAAGGGGGACCACGCCCCGCCGATGCTGGTGGATCTGCGGGGCTGACGGGCGGCCGGGGCGGCGAGCGGTGCGTATCGGGGGGAACGTATGAATATGCGGACCCGCCGACCAGGACATACGGGTATGACCGCACGCGGTTACCGTACGGTGAGGCAGAATTGGCACAGGCCGTTCATACGTCGCGGCCAAAAGATCACAGAGATCATAGTGATCGCAGAGATCGCAGAGCTCACACCGACCTGAAGGCCCCATGCCCCTCACGCTCGCCTCGCTCGTCCAGCACTCCGCGCTCAAGCTCACGGTGCGCGCGGGGGAGGACCGCCTGGACGTGCCCGTCCGCTGGGCCCACGTCAGCGAGCTCGCCGACCCCGTGCCGTACATGGAGGGCGGGGAACTGCTGCTGATCACCGCGCTCAAGCTGGACGCGGACGACCCCGACGTCATGCGGCGGTACGTGAAGCGGCTGGCCGGTGCCGGGGTCGTCGGGATCGGCTTCGCCGTCGGGGTCACCTACGACGAGATCCCGAAGGCACTCGTCGACGCGGCCGACGAGGAGGGACTGCCGCTCCTCGAGGTGCCCCGGCGCACCCCCTTCCTCGCCATCAGCAAGGCCGTGTCCGCCGCCATCGCCGCGGACCAGTACCGGGCCGTCACCGCGGGGTTCGCGGCGCAGCGCGAACTCACCAGGCAGGCACTGAACGAGGGGCCCGAGGGACTGCTCGCCGCGCTCGCCGGGCAGGTCGACGGATGGGCCGCGCTCTATGACGCCTCCGGTTCCGTCGTCGCCGCCGCCCCGGACTGGGCGGGACGCCGCGCCGCGCGGCTCACCCCGGACGTGGAGCGGCTGCGCGAGCGGCCCGCGCCCGCGAGCTCGGTGGTGGGCGGGGAGGACCGCGTCGAACTGCACTCCCTGGGGACGGGACGCAGGCCGCGCGCCGCGCTCGCCGTCGGGACCGCCGGCGCCCTCGGCACCGCCGAGCGCTACGCCGTGCACTCGGCGATCGCCCTGCTGACCCTCACCACCGAACGCTCGCGGTCCCTGCACGCCGCCGAGCAGCGGATCGGCGCGGCCGTCCTCGGGATGCTGCTCGCCGGGGAACCCGAACACGCGCGGGCCGTCGCCGGAGACCTGTACGGCGAACTGCTCGACGCGCCCTTCCGGCTGATCATCGCCGAGTCGGTGCCCGCGTCGGCCGGACGGGCGCACGCCGACGGGCACGCGCGCGCGGGCGCCGCCCCGACCTCGAAGACCGCCGTCGCCGTGCCGGACGTCACGGGCGATCCGCTGGAGGGTCTCGCGGAGGTCGTCGAGTCCGCCGCCGTGCGTTCGGGGGAGTCCGTGCTCGTGGTGCCCGACGGGGAGCGGCTGGTCGTCCTCGCCGTGGACGGCGGCGCCGCGGTCGCGGCCTGCGGGGACTACGCCGCGGTGCTGGAGTCCGCGCGGGGCGTTCCGCGCGAGCAGGCCGCCGGGGCCGCCGGGGACGAGGACGAACTCGTCGTCGGGCTGTCGGCGCCGGCCGGCCCGATCGCCGCCCGCGCCGCCTACAAGCAGGCCGAACAGGCCCTCTCCGTCGCCCGGCGCCGGGGCCGGTTCCTCGTCGAGCACGAGGAGCTGGCGGCCGGGTCCGTCCTGCCGCTGCTCGCGGACGACGCCGTGCGGGCGTTCGCCGACGGGCTCCTGCGGGCGCTCCACGAACACGACGCCACCGGCCGCGGGGACCTGGTCGCCTCGCTGCGGGCGTGGCTGTCGCGCCACGGCCAGTGGGACGCGGCGGCCGCCGACCTGGGGGTCCACCGGCACACTCTGCGCTACCGGATGCGCAGGGTCGAGGAGATCCTCGGACGCTCCCTGGACGATCCCGACGTCCGGATGGAGCTCTGGCTGGCCCTGAAGGCGACGGCCGCGACGGGGGAGTGAACGGGTCTCACGGGGGAGTAAACGGGTCTTCCCGCCGTCGGCGCCGGTTCGCCCGGCACGAGGCGCGCGCCCCCGGGCGACCAGTCCAAACCGGCGCACCCCGCCCTTCGACTGTTACGCGCCGGACAAACGCCCCGTGATGGTCCCGGCCCTACCGTGGACGGGAAAGCGCAGCACCAGAAACACCCCCTGTCGTCACCCCCAACACGGAAGGGCCGGGACTCGCACAATGACTTCCACCCACGCCTTCTGGCTCGCCGGCCGCCAGGCCACCGGCGAGACCGCCTTCGACGTCACCTCGCCGTGGGACGGCCGCCTCGTCGGTCAGGTCAGCGTGCCCACCGAGGCCCAGGTCGAGGAGGCCGTGGCCGCCGCGTACGCCGTGCGTGACGAGTTCGCCGCCACCCCGGCCCACGTACGCGCCGCCGCCCTCGACCACGTCTCGCGCCGACTGGCCGAGCGCACCGAGGAGATCGCGCAGCTCATCTCCGCCGAGAACGGCAAGCCGATCAAGTGGGCCCGGGGCGAGGTCGGCCGCGCGGTGTCCGTGTTCCGTTTCGCCGCGGAGGAGGCCCGCCGCTTCAACGGCGGCGAGGCCCAGCGCCTCGACACCGACCTGGGCGGCCAGGGCCGGCTCGCGCTCACGCGCCGCTTCCCCAAGGGCGTCGTCCTCGGTATCGCGCCCTTCAACTTCCCGCTGAACCTGTGCGCCCACAAGGTCGCCCCGGCCATCGCCGCGGGTGCCCCGATCATCCTGAAGCCGGCGCCCGCGACCCCGCTGTCCGGCCTGATCCTCGGTGACCTGCTCGCCGAGACCGAGCTGCCCGCGGGCTCCTGGTCGATCCTCCCGGTCGCCAACGACAAGATGCCCGCCCTGGTCCAGGACGAGCGCCTGCCCGTCATCTCCTTCACCGGTTCCGAGACGGTCGGCTACGCGATCATGGACTCGGTGCCGCGCAAGCACTGCACCCTGGAGCTGGGCGGCAACGGCGCGGCCGTCGTCCTCGCCGACTTCGCGAGCGACGCGGACCTGGACTGGGCCGCGACCCGGATCGCGACCTTCTCCAACTACCAGGGCGGCCAGTCCTGCATCTCGGTGCAGCGCGTGATCGCGGACGCCGCGGTGTACGAGCGCCTGCTGCCGCGCATCGTCGCCGCCGTCGAGGCCCAGGTCACCGGTGACCCGTCCGACGACGCGACGGACGTCGGCCCGCTGGTCAGCGAGGCCGCCGCCGAGCGCGTCGAGTCGTGGGTGGACGAGGCCGTCGCGGCCGGCGCCACGCTGCTCACCGGCGGCAAGCGCGACGGCGCCTCCTACGCCCCGACCGTCCTCGCCGACGTTCCGGCCGATGTCACGATCTCCTGCGAGGAGGTCTTCGGACCGGTCCTGACCGTGCAGAAGGTGGACGGCGAGGCGGCCGCCTTCGAGGCCGCCAACGACTCCAAGTACGGCCTGCAGACGGGCGTGTTCACGCACGACCTGCAGACGGCCTTCCGCGCGCACCGCGCCCTGGAGGTGGGCGGTGTCGTGATCGGCGACGTCCCCTCCTACCGCGCCGACCAGATGCCGTACGGCGGCGCCAAGCAGTCCGGCGTCGGCCGTGAGGGCGTCAGGTTCGCGATGGACGACTACACCTACGAGCGCGTGCTCGTACTGACGGGTCTCGCCCTCTGACGAAGACCCACCCGGCGCCACCGGCCCGAGCCCACTGTGCGGGGGCTCGGGCCGGCGGCGTCCTCGGCGGGGGAAAGCGTTCGGGACGTGGCCGGAAACGGCATGCCTGGTGACAATCGTTTTCAGCTAACGTCTGCGGAGAAGGGGCCCGGCACCGATGCCTTCCGGTGCCGGACCCCTGTGCCGGTTCCTCCGGACCCTCAACCGGAGAAGCCGACGTGCGCGAGCCGCACGGGGCCGCGCAGTCCGAGGCGGACGTCGTGCACACCGCCGGCGGTGAACGCGGCGGTGAGGGTGCGGTGGTCGTAGGGCCCCCGCGTCCCGCCGACCGCGAGCTCGGCGACCGGCCCGCCACTCGGCGGGCTCCCGGGCGCCGACGGCCCGGCGGCCGGTGGGAGTCCATGCGTCCACGGTCCGCCGTCCAGTGACACCTCGACGGTCCCCTCGCCCGCGGCCTCGACGACGACCCCGGTCACCCCCTCCCCGAAGTCGCACGCCCGGTAGAGGAGTTCGCCCGTGCCGCCGTCCGCCGGGGTCACCGCGTCGCCCGTCGTCCTCGTGCGGTCGACGATCGCGATGCCGTACTGCTCGTCGAAGTCGGCCGCGTCCAGGCCGCGTTCGCGGACCGGGCGGAACGCGCCCGGCTCGCCGTCGAGTTCGACGGTCGCACCGAGCCGGATGTCCTCGCCGGACGCGCCGACCAGCAGTTCGTAGGCGCCCGGTTCCAGTCGGCGGCGGCCGAGGGACACGTCCCAGAACTCCAGTGCCGTGAGCGGGACGTCGAAGGTCACGGTCGTCGACGTGCCCGGGGCGAGCCCGACCCGGCGGTGCCCCGCCAGTTCACGGCGCGGCCGGGGCACGGACGGGGCGACCGCCCGGGTGTAGAGCTGGACGACCTCGTCGGCGGCGACGGTCCCGGTGTTCGTCACGGCGCAGGAGACGGTCAGCGCGTCCGCCTCCCGGCGGACCCGCAGGTCCGTGTAGGCGAACGACGTGTAGGACAGTCCGTGTCCGAAGGGGAACAGCGGGGTCCCCTCGAAGTAGAGGTAGGTCTGCCGGCCGCCGATCACGTCGTAGTCGAGCAGATCGGGAAGGTCGGCGTCCGCGGCGTACCAGGTCTGCGGGAGGCGGCCCGCGGGGGAGACGTCACCGGCCAGGACGCGGGCCAGCGCGGTGCCCGCCGCCTGGCCGCCGTGCGCGGTCCACAGCAGGGCGGGCAGGCCGGTGTGGTCGACCGCGTACGGGTAGGCGGAGACCAGCGCCAGCACGGTGTCCGGGTTCACCGCGCGGGCGGCGTCCAGCAGCCGCTCCTGATGGGCGGGCAGCCGCAGCGTCGTACGGTCCTCGGTCTCGCGGCCGTCGATGTGCGGGTCGTTGCCCGCGACGACGACGACCACGTCGGCCGAGGCGGCGGCGCGCGCCACGGCGTCCTCACCGCGTTCGGTGAACTCCACCTCGAAGACCTCGGCCTCCCGGGCGTCCTGTCCGGCAACCTTCACGCCGTCGGCGGCGACACGGACGTATCCGCCCGTCCCCAGGTGCTTCAGGAGGTGGCCGCCGTCATGGGCCGCGGAGGGTTCCAGCCGGAAGGTCTCCTGGACGACCCAGCCACCCGGCTGGTCGGCCGAGGCGCGCAGGAACCCGTCGTCGGCGACCGACAGGTAGCGGCCGTCGGGGGCGCGCAGGGTCAGGACGCCCTCGCGCCAGTCGATCAGCGCCAGTTCGGTGCCGACGGCGTCGGCGGTCAGCGGGGGCAGGTCGGTGCGGCCCGCGATCAGCGCGGGGTCGAGGGCGCCCCCGCCGTCCCGCGGCTCCTCAGGCGGGTCCTCCACGGCGGGCACCGCGAGGTACCGCCCGGACGAGGTCCTCAGGCGTACGCGGTCCACGCCCTCGGCGAAGTCCACGCGCTCGGCGCCGAAGCGCTCGTACAGGCCCTCCAGCGGTGTCGACCGGTGGATGAGCGTGCCGCTGTACCAGTCGAGCTTGCACTCGTCGGCGAGCAGGCCGACGACGGCGAGGCGGACGCCGGGGCGCAGCGGCAGCAGCCCGTCGTTCTTGAGCAGGACGATCGCCTGCTCCGCGGCCTCCCGGGCGAGCGCGCGGTGGGCGGGCGTGTCGAACTCCCCGGTGTCCGCGTACGGGTCGAGGTCCGGGTCGAACTCGCCCAGCCGGAAGCGCACGGCGAGCTGGCGGCGGACGGCGGTGTCGATGTCGGCCTCGGTCAGCAGGCCCCGCTCCAGGGCGCCCCGGACGCGGGCGGTGATCCGCGAGCCGTCCGTGCCGTGGTCGGTGAAGCTGTCGACGCCGGCGAGGAGCGCGGCGGCGGTGGCCTCCTCGTGGGTGTCGAAGTAGTGCTCGGAGTCGACCAGGTTGGAGGGCGCGCCCGCGTCCGAGCAGACCAGCAGCTCCTGGTCGGTCCAGGCCCGCAGGTGCTCGCGCAGATACGGCGAGAGGTGGTTGGGACGGCCGTTGACCAGGTTGTACGCCGGCATCACCCCGGCGACGGCGCCGGCCACCACGGTGTCGCGGAAGGCGCGCAGATCGTACTCGTGCAGCACGCGCGGCCGGACGGAGGAGGACGAGGTGTCCCTGGCGGTCTCGTTGTTGTGCGCGAGCCAGTGCTTGAGGACCGGGGCCGCGCGCCAGTAGACCGGGTGGTCGCCGCGCAGTCCGCGGGTGTACGCGGTGGCGACGGCGGAGGTGAGCGCCGGGTCCTCCGAGTAGCCCTCCTCGTTGCGGCCCCACAGCGGATGGCGCAGCAGATTGACCGTGGGGGACCAGACGTTGAGGCCCACGCGGTCGTCGCGTGCGCGCATCGCGCGGGCCTCCGACGACACGGCCTCGCCGATCCGGCGCACGAGGTCCTCGTTCCAGGTCGCGCCGAGCCCGACGGCCTGGGGGAACACCGTCGCCGGGCCCATCCAGGCGACCCCGTGCAGGGCCTCCTGGCCGGTGCGGAAGGCCCGGATCCCGAGCCGCTCGACGGCGGGCGCGAACTGGTGCAGGAACGCGATCCGTTCGTCCAGGGTCAGCCGCGTCAGCAGGTCGTCGACGCGCTTCGCGAACGGCAGGCTGGCATCGCGGAAGGGCGGCATGGAGGGCGTCTCTGCGGTCACGTGGTGATCCCTTTGCGGTGGGGCGCCGAAGTGCTTTCGAAGCGCTTCGATGCTCGATCGGCCGAGGGGTGGGTGTCAAGACGCCGGTGTGTACCACCTCCGTTTCCCGCCAGTCGCATCAAGTGCCGCAGGGGGACGCCCTGTTGTCGCTCGCCTCCGAGGAATCTTGGGACCGGCCCTTGTGCACCCCCAGGCGTTCACTTAACCTCGCAGCAACATCGAAGCGCTTCGACTGTCGGGCTTCCCTCTCTCCAGGGCGCAGCCTCCGAGGACCGCTTCAGCTCGGGCAGATCCACTCGAGACACCGCAGCCGACGGCCCCACCGCCGGGTGTCCTGCTGTGCGCCACGAAGGGTTGACGCAATGACGCCGAACTCCGCCCCCTCCGCCCCCAGCCGGAGAAGCTTCCTCGCCTCCACGGCGGTCGCAGCGGCCGCCGTGGCCGGCGGAACGCCCCTGCTCACCGCCTGCGGCGGCGGCCGGGACGGCGACAAGGACGGCACCACCTCGGGGAAGGACGCCCAGAAGATCCTTCCGGCGTTCGTGGCGTCGAGCGTCGTCACGCCCGACCTTCCGTCGAAGAACGGATCGGCGGCCGGGTTCACCCGTGCGATCGACCTGGACGCGCTGAAGACGTCCGTCCCGAAGAAGCTGGGCGGCGGCAGCGACCTGAAGATCATGTCGCCGTTCTGGGGCAGCCCGCCGGCCGGCGACAACGCGTACTACACGGCCATGAACGAGGCCATCGGCGTCAAGGCGACCTGGCAGAACCAGGACGGCAACACCTACGACGAGAAGCTGGGCGCGATCCTCGCCTCCAGCGACATCCCGGACGTGGTGGTCGTCCCGGGCTGGAACCTGAACGGCAGGATACCGAGCGCGATCAACGCCAAGTTCGCCGACCTCGGACCGTATCTGTCGGGCGACAAGGTCAAGGCCTATCCGAACCTCGCGGCCGTCCCCACCGACGCCTGGCAGCGCTCCATCTTCGGCGGCCGGCTGCGCGCGATCCCGATGCCGGCCTCGTACGTCACGAACATCGCGCCCTTCTACCGCAAGGACGTCTTCGCCGAGAAGGGCTACACCCCGCCGAAGTCGCCGGACGAGTTCCTGGCCTGGGCGAAGGAGGCCACCGACGCCAAGGCGAAGGTGTGGGCCTGCGACGACCTCAAGTGGACGGCCTTCAACGTCCACGGCGTCCTCAACGGCAGCGACAAGGCCCTGTGGTGGGACCTGAGGGACGGCAAGCTGGTCAACCGGATCGAGACCGACGAATACCTCGAAGCCCTGGAGTGGACCCGCAAGCTGTACGCGGCGGGCGTCGTCCACCCGGACGCCAAGGCCGTCAAGGGGGACGCCTCCAACCGCTTCACCGCGGGCCAGTCCCTCGTCTTCAACGGCGACCTGTCCTACTGGTACGGCTCGACGGCCGAACAGCGCACCCAGAAGACCGACTTCGAGATGGGCGCGTTCGACATCTTCGGCCCCGACGGCGGTGACCCCACCCTCTGGGCCACCCAGCCCGCGGGCATCTTCACCTTCGTCAGCAAGTCCGCGTCCGCGCGGCAGATCAAGGACTTCCTCGCGCTCGCCGACTTCTGCGCCGCCCCGTACGGCACCAAGGAGTACATGCTGACGGTGTACGGCGTCGAGGGCACCGACTACACCGTCGAGAACGGCCTGCCCACCAAGACCACCAAGGGCACCAACGAGGTCAACGGCGCCTACGACTACACCGGTGACCCGGCCGCCTACCTCGCCCACCCCGACCTGCCCGAGATCGCCCGGCTCCAGGTCGAGTGGCAGCAGCGCATGGGCGCCTTCACCAAGAAGTCCTCCTTCTACGGACTGACCATCACCGAGCCCAACCGGTGGACCAACCTCGCCAACGACTTCGAGCAGCTGGAGGACGACGTCGTCCGCGGCCGCAAGAAGATCGCCGACGTGCAGCAGGCCGTCGCGGACTGGAGGAGCAAGGGCGGCGACGACCTGCGCGCCTGGTACAAGAAGCTGCTCGACGACAACGGCTCCCCGGCCAAGTGACCCAGGACTGAGGCAAGGAGAAGGCCGTGTCCCACAGCACGGTGCCTCGGAGCAGGGCCGGGGCCAGGGCGGACAGGAAGGCGCCGGACGGGAGCCCGCCCGAGGGCGCCGGCGGGCGGCGGGCCGCCGGGAGCACCGGACGGGGCGCGGGAAAGCCGGCCCTCCGGCTGCGGTTCAGGCGCGACCGCACCCTGATCCTGATGACCCTGCCCGCGATCGCGCTGCTGCTCGTCTTCACCTACGTCCCGGTGCTGGGCAACGTCGTCGCCTTCCAGGACTACGACCCCTATCTGAGCGACAACGGCTTCGTCGCGATGTTCGAGAGCCCCTGGGTGGGTCTGGAGAACTTCCGGCGGATCTTCGAGGACTCGGCGTTCTGGCACGCGGTGCAGAACACGTTCGTCCTGTTCCTCCTCCAGCTCGTGCTCTACTTCCCGGTCCCCGTCGCCCTCGCGCTGCTCATCAACAGCGTGGTCAGGCCCCGGGTCCGGGCCGTCGCCCAGGCGGTCATGTACCTCCCGCACTTCTTCTCCTGGGTCCTCGTCGTCACCGTCTTCCAGCAGATCCTCGGCGGGGCGGGCATCATCGCCCAGACCCTGCGGCGCCACGGCCACCAGGGCATCGACCTGATGACCGACCCGGGGACCTTCAAGTTCCTGGTGATGGCCGAGGGCGTCTGGAAGGACGCGGGCTGGGGCATCATCGTCTTCCTCGCGGCCCTCTCGGCCGTCCCGCCCGACCTGTACGAGGCCGCCGCCATGGACGGGGCCGGACGGTGGCGGCGCATGTGGCACATCACCCTGCCCGCCCTGCGCCCGGTGATCGCCCTGCTGCTGGTGCTGCGCGTGGGCGACGCGCTCACCGTCGGCTTCGAGCAGCTCCTGCTCCAGCGCGACGCGGTGGGCCCCGGCGCCGCCGAGGTCCTCGACACCTACGTGTGGTGGAACGGCATCCGCAACCAGGACTTCGGCTACGCCGCGGCGGCCGGACTGGTCAAGGGGGTGGTCGGCCTGGGGCTCGTCCTGACGGCCAACAAGGTCGCCCACCTCATGGGCGAGCAGGGGGTGTACGAGAAATGACCGCCGTGACGCCCGATGCCCGCGCCCGGTCCGGCCGGTGGGCGGCGCCGCCCCGCCCGCCCTGGGAGGAGGAACCCTCCAGGGCCGGCCTCGCGGGCAAGGGGATCGTCCTCGCCCTGGCCGCCTTCGCGATCCTCTTCCCGCTCTGGATCGTCGTCGTCACCAGCCTCCAGTCGAAGAGGGCCATCGACGCGGCCGGCGGCCTGGTCGTCGTCCCCAGGGGCGTCACCTTCATCGCCTACGAGGAGCTGCTCACCGGCGGTCAGGTGCAGCGCGCCGCGCTCGTCAGCGTCGGCGTGACCCTGGTCGGCACCCTGTTCAGCATGGCGGTCTCGGTCCTGTGCGCGTACGGACTCTCGCGCACCGGATCGCTCGGTCACCGCTGGTTCCTGATGCTGCTGCTCGCCACGATGTTCTTCGGCGCGGGCCTCATCCCGACCTATCTGCTGGTGCAGGCGCTCGGCCTCACCGACACCTATCTCGCGCTGATCCTCCCCAGCGCGGTGAGCGTCTTCAACGTCCTGGTGCTGCGGGCGTTCTTCATGGGCATCTCGCCCGAGCTGATCGACAGCGCCCGCATCGACGGCGCGGGCGACTGGCGCATCCTGTGGCGGATCGTGATGCCGCTCTCCCGGGCGGTCCTCGCGGTCATCTCGCTCTTCTACGCGGTCGGTTACTGGAGCGCCTGGTTCAACGCCTCCATCTACCTGACCGACCAGGACATGATGCCGCTGCAGAACGTCATGATCCAGCTCGTCCAGAAGCAGGAACGCCCGGTCGGACTCGCCACCCAGATCAACACCGGACAGCTCTCCCCGCTCGCCGTGCAGATGGCCGTCATGGTGATGGCGCTGCTTCCGGTCGCGGTCCTCTCGCCCTTCGTCCAGCGGCACTTCAAGAAGGGCATGCTCACCGGCGCCGTGAAGGGATGACCTCACCGAGGCCCCCGGCGCCGCCCCCCGGCCCGTCGCGGCCGACCTGCTCCTGACCGGCGGTCGGCCGCGGCGCACCACTCCCGTCACTCCCTCCCTCACCCCGATCGAGGTGGCTCATGCGCACGCCCCGCGGAACCGGCCCGGAGCCCGGGCGGCCGTCCCTGAGCGACGCCACCCGGGGCCGCATCCTGTTCGGCGGCGACTACAACCCCGAGCAGTGGCCCGAGGAGACGTGGCACGAGGACGTCCGCCTCATGAAGGAGGCCGGCGTCAACTCCGTCACCCTCGGGGTCTTCTCCTGGGCCAGACTGGAACCACGGCCGGGAGCGCGGGAGTTCGGCTGGCTGGACCGGCTGATGGATCTGATGCACGAGCACGGCGTCGGCGTCGTGCTCGCCACCCCCACCTCCTCGCCACCCCCCTGGATGGGCCGGCTGCACCCCGAGACCCTGCCCCGGGACGAGGACGGCCGCACCGAGTGGTGGGGCTCCCGCCAGCACTTCTCGCACTCCAGCGCCGTCTACCGCCGCTGCGCGGCCGCCATCACCGAGGACCTGGCCGCCCGCTACGCGAGCCACCCCGCCCTCACGATGTGGCACATCAACAACGAGTACTGCACCTTCGACTACGGCGACGAGGCGGCCGCCGCCTTCCGGCGCTGGCTCCAGGACAGGTACGGCACCGTCGGGGCGCTCAACACGGCCTGGGGAACGGCCTTCTGGGGCCAGGGCTACGACGGCTGGCACGAGGTCCTCCCACCCCGTCGCGCGCACTACATGAAGAACCCGACGCATGTCCTCGACTTCAAGCGCTTCACCTCCGACATGCTCCTGGAGTGCTGCACCGCCGAGCGGGACATCGTGCGCCGCCACAGCCCCGGCACCCCGGTGACCAGCAACTTCATGCCGATGTGGGTCGGCCAGGACGCCTGGCGGTGGGCCGCGGAGGAGGACGTCGTCTCGGTCGACCTCTACCCCGACCCGCGTGACCCCCTCGGCGCGCAGCACGGCGCGCTCGTCCAGGACATGACGCGCTCCCAGGCGGCGGGCGGCCCCTGGATGCTCATGGAGCAGGCGGCCGGAGCGGTCAACTGGCGCGGGGTGAACCGTCCCAAGCCGCGCGGGCTCAACCGGCTCTGGTCGCTGCAGGCCGTGGCGCGCGGCGCCGACGCCGTCTGCTACTTCCAGTGGCGCCAGTCCCGGCAGGGAGCGGAGAAGTTCCACTCCGGGATGATCGGCCACGCGGGGGAGCGGGGCCGCGCCTTCCAGGAGATCAAGCGCATCGGCGCCGAACTCGCCCTCCTCGCCCCCCATGTGACGGACACCCGGGTCACGCCGGACATAGCGGTCCTGCACGACTGGGACTCCTGGTGGGCCGGGGAGCACGAGGGCCGGCTGTCCGCCGAGAACGACTACGCCGAGGTCGTACGGGCCTGGCACCGCGCCCTGTGGGAGGCGCACCTCACCACCGCGTTCGCCCGCCCCGAGCACGACCTCTCCGCCTACCGCATGGTCGTCGTGCCCCAGCTGTACCTCCTCACGGACACGGCGATCGAGAACCTCCTCGCCCACGTGCGAGCGGGCGGCACGCTCGTCTGCGGCTTCCTCACCGGCGTCGCCGACGAGGACGACCGGGTGCGGCCGGGCGGCATGGACGAGCGGCTGCGCGGCCTGTTCGGCATCCGGACGCTGCACGAATGGTGGCCGCTGGACGCGGGGGAGAGCGTCGCCTGTGACGGCTTCTCGGGCACGCTCTGGTCCGAGGAGATCGAGCCCGGCCCCACCGCCGTCGTCGAGGCGCGCTACCGCGGCGGCGAGCTGGACGGACTGCCCGCCGTGCTCCGCAGGGGCACCGCACGCTACCTCTCCACCCTCCCCGAACCGGCCGCCCTGCGTGCCCTGCTGGCGGGCGCGGCCCGGAGCGCGGGCGTCCGGCCGGTGCTCGACGGGCTGCCCGACGGTGTCGAGGCCGTCCGGCGCGGCGACCTGCTCTTCCTGCTCAACCACGGGCGCGGCCCGGTGACCGTCGAGGTGCCGGGCAGCCACCGCGAGCTGCTCGGCGGCGCGTCCGTGCGGGACTCCGTACGACTGGAGCGGTACGGAGCGGCGGTGCTCGCCCCATGACGGACGAGGCCCGCTCCGGCTCCCGCGCGCACGGCTCCCCGGCCTCCCGAGCGCACGGCTCCCCGGCGGACGGCGGCCGCGGCTCCGTCCCCGTCCACGGCACCTGGGAACCCCTGCCCGCCGCCCGCTGGGAGGACGCCTTCCTGAGCGGGAACGGCACCCACGGCGTCATGGTGTTCGGCGATCCGGACGACGACCGGGTGATCGTCAACCATCACCGTCTGGTCCGTCCGAACGGCAGCTCGGACGCCCGTCCGCCCGAGCTCGCCGACCGCCTCGCCGCCGTACAGGACCGGCTCCTGGCCGGAGACGTGCGTGCGGGCGAGGACTTCACCGACGGGCGGCCGCTGCTGTGGGTGCAGCCCTTCCACCCGGCGTTCCAGGTGCGGGTGCGCCGCCCCGCCGGGGAACCGCGCGACTACCGGCGCGAGGCCGACTTCACCAGCGGGGTCGTCCGCGCCGTGTGCGGCGACCGGCGCGGCGAGGTCTTCGTCTCGCGCGCCGACGACGTGATCGCGCAGTACGTGACCGCCCCCGGCCCCGCGGCCGAGGTGGCGCTCGACCACCGGCTGCCGGGAGCGCCCGGGGACCTGGCGGTGGAGCACGGAGCCGTCCGCACCCCCGAGGGCGCCCTGCTCACCCTGCTCGCCCGCTATCCGGGCAGCGACCTGGCGTACACCGGGGTCACCCTCCTCGTCACGGACGGCGTCACCCGTCCCGCCCCCTCCGGCGTACGGGTCGAGGACGCCCGCTCGATGCTGCTGCTGACCCGGGTGCGCCGGCACCCGGGCGGCCCGGACGTCCTCGCGGAACTGCGCGCACTGCGGGAACTGCTGACCGGGACCGGGACCGGGACCGGGACCGAGACCAGCGCCGAGACCGAGGCCGAGACCGGCGCCGGTCCCGGCACGGAGGACGTCGAGCGGGCCTACGCCCGTCTGCTCGCCCGCCACACCGCCCTGCACCGTGCCGCCTATCTGCGGGTCACCCTCGACCTGGGCGCCGACCCCGCCGAACGGGCCCTGCCCGGATCGGAGCTGGTCCGGCGCCCGAAGAGCCCGGCCCTCCTGGAGCGGCTCTTCGCGGCGGGCCGCTACCACCTGCTGTCCGCGTCCGGCACGCTCCCGCCGCGGCTGACCGGCCTGTGGACCGGTGACTGGGAGACCGCCTGGTCCGGGGCGTTCACCACGGACGCCAACCTCAATCTGCAGACGGCGTCGGCCGCCGCGGCCGCCCTCCCCGAGGTCACCGAGGCCCACGCGGCCCTGGTGCACGGCCAGTTGCCGCACTGGCGGGACAACGCCCGGGCGGTCTTCGGCGCCCGCGGCGTGGTCGCCCCGGCCCACACCGACGGCGAGTCGGGACACACCTGCCACCTCAGCCGCGACTACCCGCTGCACGTGTGGACCGCGGGCGCGGACTGGCTGCTCAAGCCGCTCGTGGACCACGACGAGACCCGCGGCGGACGCGACCCGCGGCTCGCCGCCGCGCTCGCCGAGACCGCCCGCTTCTACGAGGACTTCCTCACCCGGACCGACGAGGACGGCCACCTGGTGATCGTGCCGTCCTACTCCCCGGAGAACCGTCCCGCGAACGCGGGCCGGGTCACCGTCAACGCCGCCATGGACCTCTCGGCCGCCCGGCACGCCCTGTGCACCGCGGCCGCGTACCACCCGGGCCCCGACGCCGAGCGCTGGCTCGCGCTCGCCGACCGGCTGCCGCCGCACCGGGTCAACGCCGAGGGCGCGCTGGCCGAATGGGCCCGTCCCGGACTCCTCGACACCTACGACCACCGGCACCTCAGCCATCTGTACGGCGTCTGGCCGCTCGACGAGATCAACCCGTACGACACCCCCGGACTCGCCGCGGCGGCCCGTCGCGCCCTCGAACTGCGCGGAGCCGAGAACGACTCGGCGCACGGCCACCTCCACCACGCCCTGGTCGCCGCCCGGCTGCGGGACGCCGGGCGCGTGGCGAACGCCCTCGACGCCGTCCTGGCCGGGGACTTCTTCCACGTCTCCCTGATGAGCGGCCACTACCCGAACCGGCACGTCTACAACGCCGACGCCGCCCACACCCTGCCCGCCGTGCTCATCGAGGCACTGATCCAGTCCACACCGCGGCGGCTCGTCCTGTTCCCGGCGCTCCCCGCCGGCCTGCCGAGCGGCGAACTCCGCGGGATCCGCACACGGTTCGGGGCCCGGGCCGACCTCACGTGGACCCCCGACGGCGCCACGGCCGTCCTGCGGCCCGGCCGCACCTGCCGCGTCGAACTCCGGACCCCCTCCGGCGCGCGACCGCTCTCCCTGAACGCCGGAGAGGACCGCGTCCTCACCTTGGGACCGCGGTAGTCCCCCCGCATCTCCCCCCCACCCATGGAAGGAAGACCATGGCACTTCGCACACCGAACAGGCTCGTCAAGGCCCTCGTCGCCCCCGCGCTGGCGCTCGGCGCGACGATCGGCCTCGCCTCGGCCCCCGCCCAGGCCGCCGTCTGGTCCTCCTGCGACCAGTGGGGCAACACCACCCTGAACGGGTACACGCTCTACAACAACATCTGGGGCTCCGGCGCGGGCAGCCAGTGCGTCTGGGCCAACTCCGGCACCAACTGGGGAGTCCGGGCCGACCACCCGAACACGGGCGGGATCAAGTCCTACCCCAACTCCAAGAAGTACGTGGGCAGGACGATCGCCGGGCTGTCCTCGCTCAAGAGCAGCTACAGCGTCACCGTCCCGTCGTCCGGCGCCTACAACACCTCGTACGACATCTGGGACACCGGCTACGCCCACGAGATCATGCTCTGGGTCAACCACAACGGCGCCGTCGGCGCGCTCGGCACCTCGCAGGGAACGCTCACGCTGGGCGGCAACACCTGGACCGTCTACAAAGGCAACAACGGCGCTAACGACGTCTTCTCGTTCCTGCGCAGCTCGGACTCGACCTCCGGCACCATCGACATCCTCCCGATCCTGAGGTGGATCGCGAACACCAAGGGCTGGATGTCGAGCGGCGCGACCATCGGGGACGTGCAGTTCGGCTTCGAGATCACCTCGTCCGCGGGCGGTCTCGACTTCGTCACCGACAACCTCACCGTCAGCAGCGGCTGACCCGGCCCCGAAGGCGCGGCCGGTCCCTCACGGGGCCGACCGCGCACGCCCTAATCCGCCACGGGCAGCCGCGCCCCGTCCCGCAGGAACAGCGGGATCCGGTCCAGCGGCGCGTCCACCGTGACGGCCGCGCCGCCCTCGTACGACGTCCCGGTCCACGCGTCCGTCCAGCGGGCACCCGCCGGGAGGTACGCCGTACGGGCCGTCGCGCCCGCGGTGAGGACCGGCGCGACCAGCAGGTCCGGGCCGAGGAGGTAGGCGTCGTCCACCGGCCAGGCCGCCTGGTCGCCGGGGAACTCCAGGAGCAGCGGGCGCATCACCGGCAGCCCCTCCTCGTGAGCCTCCCGCATGACCTCCAGCAGGTACGGCTTCAGACGCTCCCGCAGCCGCAGGTACTTCTCCATGACGGCGCCGGCCTCCTCGCCGTAGGACCAGACCTCGTTCGGGCCGCCGGTCATGGAGGGGCCGAGCGGAAGCCCGGGGTCGCGGAAGCCGTGCAGCCGCATCAGCGGCGACAGCGCGCCGAACTGGAACCAGCGGACCATGACCTCGCGGTAGGCCGGATCGTCCGGATCGCCGCCGTGGAAGCCGCCGATGTCGGTGTTCCACCAGGGGATGCCGGACAGCGCGGTGTTGAGGCCCGCCGCGATCTGGCGGCGCAGGGTCGCGAAGTCGGTCCCGATGTCGCCCGACCACAGGGCGGCCCCGTAGCGCTGACTGCCCGCCCAGGCCGAGCGGTTGAGGGAGACGATCTCGGTCTTCCCGGCGGCCCGCAGGCCCTCGTAGAAGGTGCGGGCGTTCTCGCGCGGGTAGAGGTTGCCCACTTCGAGTCCCGGGCCCGCGTGGTAGCGCAGGTTCTCGGAGAAGCCCGGTTTCAGCTCCGGCTCGCAGGCGTCCAGCCAGAAGGCCGAGATGCCGTACGGGTCGAGGTAGTTGTCCTTCACCCGCGACCACAGGAACGCGCGGGCCTCGGGGTTCGTGGCGTCGTAGAAGGCAACCTGGACCGTGGACGCGACCTGCTTGTCCGGCCAGTCGGCGTGCGCCATGGGGCCGTACTCGGTGCCGATGAACCAGCCCCGCTGCTCCATGAGCCCGTGGTTCTCCGAGAGCGGGGAGACCGACGGCCAGACGGACACGGCCAGTCTGACGCCGAGTTCGGCGAGTTCGGCCTGCATGGCCGCGGGGTCGGGCCACTCGGCCGGGTCGAACTTCCAGTCGCCGAGGTGGGTCCAGTGGAAGAAGTCGCAGACGATGACCGACAGCGGCAGGCCCCGGCGCCTGTACTCCCTCGCCACCTCCAGGAGTTCCTCCTGGGTGCGGTAGCGCAGCTTGCACTGCCAGAACCCGGCCGCCCACTCGGGCAGCATCGGCGTCCGGCCGGTCGCCGCGCTGTAGCGGCGCTGGGCGTCGGCCGGGGTGCCCGCGGTGATCCAGTAGTCGATCTGGCGGGCCGAGTCGGCGACCCAGCGGGTGCCGTTGCCCGCGAGCTCCACCCGGCCGACGGCCGGGTTGTTCCACAGGAGGGTGTAGCCGCGGCTGGAGGTGAGCACCGGGACGGTGACCTCGGCGTTGCGCTGGACCAGGTCCAGGACCGCGCCCTTCTGGTCGAACAGGCCGTGCTGGTGCTGGCCGAGGCCGTACAGCCGCTCGCCGTCGTACGCGGCGAAGCGCTGCTCCAGCCGGTGGTGGCCGTTGCCGGTGGGGGTGTACAGCCGTGGACCGGGCCACCAGAAGTGGGCGCGCTCCTCGGCGAGGAGTTCGGCGCCGTCCGCGGTGCGGGTGAAGCGGACCAGCCCCTCGGCGCTCATCTCGACGGTCAGCGCCCCCACCGTCAGCCGGCCCTCGCCGTCCCGGAGTTCCAGCGTGCTCGCGGCGGCCTCCGGCTCGTCGAGCAGTGCTCCGGGGAGGCCTTCGAGCAGGGGACCGCCGAGCCGGGCGCGGACCCGGACGGCGTCGGGGCCCCACGGCTCGATCCGGACGGTCTCCGTGCGGCCGCTCCACTCCAGCGCACCGTCCCGCTCACGGAACGTGCCGACGGTCGGGGAGGACTGCGCGAGGCTGACCTGGGACTGGATCTCGGCGGACTGATTCACCTGGAGTGCTCCTGGAGGAGTGCCGACATGGAGGAACGCGGACATGGAGGAACGCAGGCATGGAGGAACGCGGACAGGGCGTGGGCGCTACGGTTCGGGCGGGGCGGCGGCGCGGAGAGCACGTGGGCGGCGGGAGCACCCGGCGGGGGACGCGGGGTCCGTGATGGGGGCGCCGCCGGGCGCGCCCCTGGGGAGAGGGACCGGTGGTTCAGGGCGCGGCCGGCGCCGGCCCCGTGCTCGCCCGCACCGTCAGCTCCGGGGCGATCAGTACGACCTCGTCCTTGCCGCGGCCCTCGAGCTTGGCGATCAGATGCTCGACGGCGTGGCGGCCCATGTCCTGCGCGGGGATGGCGACCGACGTCAGCCGCACCGAGGCCTGGGTGGCGACCTGGTCCGGGCAGATCGCGATCACCGAGACGTCCTCGGGCACGGCACGGCCCTTCTGGCGCAGCAGGGCGAGCAGCGGTTCGACCGCCGACTCGTTCTGCACGACGAAGCCCGTGGTGCCCGGGCGCTCGTCGAGGATGCGGGCGAGGGTGAGGGCCATCGCGTCGTAGCCGCCCTCGCAGGGCCGGTGCAGCACCCGCAGCCCCAGTTCCCGCGAGCGGGAACGGAGTCCGTCGAGCGTCCGCTCGGCGAAGCCGGTGTGCCGCTCGTAGACGGCGGGCGCCTCGCCGATGACAGCGATGTCACGGTGGCCGAGCAGCGCCAGGTGCTCGGCGCACAGCGCGCCCGTCGCCCCGAAGTCGAGGTCGACGCAGGTCAGACCGGTGGTGTCGGCGGGGAGGCCGATGAGCACGGACGGCTGGTCCGTCTCGCGCAGCAACGGCAGTCGCTCGTCGTCGAGTTCGACGTCCATCAGGATCATCGCGTCGGCGAGCCCGCTGCCGGTGACCCGGCGCACCGCGTCGGGCCCCTCCTCGCCGGTGAGCAGCAGGACGTCGTAACCGTGGGCCCGGGCGTTGGTGGCCACCGCGATGGCGATCTCCATCATCACGGGTACGTACATGTCGGTGCGCAGCGGGACCATCAGCGCGATGATGTTGGACCTGCTGCTCGCCAGGGCGCGGGCGCCCGCGTTCGGGTGGTAGCCGAGCTCCTGGATGCTCCGCTCGACCCGCTGCCGGGTGCTCGCGGAGATGGACCGCTTGCCGCTGAGGACGTAGCTCACCGTGCTCGCCGACACTCCGGCGTGCTGGGCGACCTCGGCGAGGGTGACCATCCGGCTCTCCCAGTTTTGTGAAGCGCTTCGACAGTGCGCGCGGTACCGATAGGGGCGAATGAGAGTGGCTCGACACTAGCCCGGTGGAGGAATCGTGTCCATAGCTGTCGAAGCGCTTCGACAGTGAATTCCCGTGGAACGGATCCCGAGTGCGGCGACGGTGACCGGTTCACGGGAGGCCCATTGGGCCGAACGCTGCGACAGGACTGGTGGGGTCAACCGGAATCAGGTAAATACGATCGAGTAGAACCGGTCGGTAACGGACTGTCCCAAGATCCCTATTCGCGGCGAGGTGAGCCTCATGTCCGCAACACCCCACCAGCCCACAGTCACCGAACGTGAGGCCCGACAGGTCGCCGAGGCCGCGCGCGAACAGGGCTGGCAGAAACCCAGCTTCGCCAAGGAACTCTTCCTCGGCCGCTTCCGGCTCGACCTCATCCACCCGCACCCGCTGCCCGCCGCCGAGGACACCCTGCGCGGCGAGGAGTTCCTGGCCAAACTGCGGGACTTCTGCGAGACGAAGATCGACTCCGCCCGGATCGAGCGCGAGGCGCGGATCCCGGACGAGACCATCACCGGGCTCAAGGAGCTCGGCGCCCTCGGCATGAAGATCGACACCAAGTACGGCGGCCTCGGCCTCACCCAGGTGTACTACAACAAGGCCCTCGCCCTGGTCGGCTCGGTGAACCCGGCGCTCGGCGCGCTGCTCTCCGCCCACCAGTCGATCGGCGTGCCGCAGCCGCTGAAGCTCTTCGGCACCCAGGAGCAGCGGGACACCTTCCTGCCGCGCTGCGCCCGCACCGACATCTCCGCCTTCCTGCTCACCGAACCGGACGTCGGCTCCGATCCGGCGCGGCTCGCCACGACCGCCGTCCGGGACGGCGACGACTACGTCCTCGACGGGGTGAAGCTCTGGACGACCAACGGCGTCGTCGCGGACCTCCTCGTCGTCATGGCGCGCGTCCCGAAGTCCGAGGAGGGCAAGGGCGGCATCACGGCCTTCGTGGTGGAGGCCGCCTCGGAGGGCGTCACCGTCGAGAACCGCAACGCGTTCATGGGCCTGCGCGGCCTGGAGAACGGCGTCACCCGCTTCCACCGGGTGCGGGTGCCGGCCGCCAACCGCATCGGACCCGAGGGCGCGGGCCTGAAGATCGCCCTCACCACCCTCAACACCGGCCGCCTCTCGCTGCCCGCCATGTGCGCGGGCGCGGGCAAGTGGTGCCTGAAGATCGCCCGCGAGTGGACGTCGGTGCGTGAGCAGTGGGGCAAGCCGGTCGCCCTCCACGAGGCCGTCGGCTCCAAGATCTCCTTCATCGCCGCCACCACCTTCGCGCTGGAGGCCGTGCTCGACCTGTCCTCGCAGATGGCCGACGAGAACCGCAACGACATCCGCATCGAGGCCGCCCTCGCCAAGCTGTACGGCTCCGAGATGGCCTGTCTGATGGCCGACGAGCTGGTCCAGATCCGCGGCGGCCGCGGCTTCGAGACGGCCGCCTCGCTGGCGGCCCGCGGAGAGCGTGCCGTCCCCGCCGAGCAGGTCCTGCGCGACCTGCGCATCAACCGCATCTTCGAGGGCTCCACCGAGATCATGCACCTGCTGATCGCCCGGGAGGCCGTCGACGCCCACCTCTCGGTGGCCGGTGACCTCATCGACCCCGACAAGTCGCTCTCCGAGAAGGCGAAGGCGGGCGCGAACGCCGGTGTCTTCTACGCCAAGTGGCTGCCGAAACTGGTCGCGGGAGCGGGCCAGCTCCCGCGCTCGTACAACGAGTTCCACCACGACGTGGACCTCTCCACCCATCTGCGCTACGTCGAGCGCAACGCCCGCAAGCTCGCCCGGTCCACCTTCTACGCGATGTCGCGCTGGCAGGGCCGCATGGAGACCAAGCAGGGATTCCTGGGCCGGATCGTCGACATCGGCGCCGAGCTCTTCGCGATGAGCGCGGCCTGTGTGCGGGCCGAACTCCTGCGCACCCAGGGCGACCACGGGCGCGAGGCCTACCAGCTCGCCGACGCCTTCTGCCGCCAGTCCCGCATCCGCGTCGAGGAACTCTTCGGACGCCTGTGGACCAACACCGACGACGTCGACCGCAAGGTCGTCAAGGGCGTCCTGTCCGGCACCTACACCTGGCTGGAGGAAGGCGTCCTCGACCCCTCGGGCGACGGCCCCTGGATCGCCGACGCCACCCCCGGCGCGAGCACCCGGGAGAACGTGCACCGGCCCATCCGCTGACGTCCTCCCCGGTGGCGCGCACCCGCCGCGTCCGCCGCCGCGCCGTCCGCCGACGCCCTGTCCGCGCGCCGGCGGCGGACGCGACGGCGGACGGGGCCTCCGCCACGCGTCCTGGCGGTTCCCCTCCACCGCGCCGGCGCCCGACACGGCCGACGACGCGGTCGAAGACGTGTTCGCCCCCGTGCCGCCGCCGGCCGTTCCCGGCCTCGCCGGCAAACGGCCCGCGCGCCACCGCCCCCGGTCGCCGAAGCCGGTCCCCGGGCGCCGCGGCGAGCGCTGACCTGCGGACCGGCGGGGCGTGAGGTCCCGCCAGGGCCCCGCGGGCGGGCACCGCCCACCGCGGCCCGTACGGACCGCCCGCTCTCCACCGAGGTCCCTCGGCGCGGCCGGGCACCACCGGTCACGGGGGCGGGCGGCGGCAATGAGGGACGCCCTGTCCTTCGGCCCACACGTTGCGGCCACAATGGGGGAATGAGCGACAGTCCAGCCCCCCTCGCTGATCCGCATCTCGTCTTCGACCCCGTGAACGGAGTCCGGGATGTCGTGATCCTCGGATCCACCGGTTCGATCGGCACCCAGGCCATCGACCTCGTGCTGCGCAACCCCGACCGGTTCCGGGTCACCGCGCTGTCCGCCGCCGGCGGCAGGACCGACCTGCTCGCCGAGCAGGCCCACCGGCTGCGGGTACGGACGGTCGCCGTGGCGCGCGAGGACGCCGTCCCCGCGCTCAGGGAGGCGCTCGCGGCCCGCTACGCACCCGGCGAGACCCTTCCCGAGATCCTCGCCGGCCCCGACGCGGCCACCCAGGTCGCCGCGTCGGACTGCCACACCGTCCTCAACGGCATCACCGGTTCCATCGGCCTCGCGCCCACCCTCGCCGCGCTGGAGGCGGGCCGCACCCTCGCGCTCGCCAACAAGGAGTCGCTCATCGTCGGCGGCCCGCTGGTCAAGGCGCTGGCGAAGCCGGGCCAGATCATCCCGGTCGACTCCGAGCACGCGGCCCTCTTCCAGGCACTGGCCTCCGGCACCCGCGCGGACGTGCGCAAGCTCGTCGTGACCGCCTCCGGCGGCCCGTTCCGCGGCCGGACGAAGGCGGAGCTGGCGGACGTGAAGCCGGCCGACGCCCTCGCGCACCCCACCTGGGCCATGGGCCCGGTCATCACCGTCAACTCCGCGACCCTGGTCAACAAGGGACTGGAAGTCATCGAGGCGCACCTCCTCTACGACATTCCCTTCGACCGCATTGAGGTGGTCGTGCACCCGCAGTCGTATGTCCACTCGATGGTGGAATTCACGGACGGCTCGACGATGGCCCAGGCGACGCCCCCCGACATGCGGGGGCCCATCGCCATCGGCATCGGCTGGCCCGAGCGCGTCCCGGACGCGGCGCCCGCCTTCGACTGGACGAAGGCGTCGAGCTGGGAGTTCTTCCCGCTCGACGACGACGCCTTCCCGTCGGTGGGACTCGCCCGGCACGTGGGGCAGCTCGCGGGTACGGCCCCGGCGGTGTTCAATGCCGCCAACGAGGAGTGCGTGGACGCGTTCCTGAACGGCGCGCTGCCGTTCAACGGGATCATGGAGACCGTCACCCGGGTCGTCGAGGAACACGGCACACCGCGTACGGGAACTTCCCTGACCGTCGCGGACGTCCTCGAAGCGGAGACCTGGGCGCGCGCCCGGGCCCGTGAACTGACGGCACAGACGACAATCGCGGAGGCTCGTGCATGACGACCCTGATGATGATCCTCGGCATAGTCGTCTTCGTGCTCGGGCTGCTGATCTCGATCGCGTGGCACGAGCTGGGACATCTGTCGACGGCCAAACTCTTCGGCATCCGGGTGCCGCAGTACATGGTGGGCTTCGGGCCGACCATCTGGTCGCGCAAGAAGGGCGAGACCGAGTACGGCATCAAGGCCGTTCCGCTCGGCGGCTACATCCGCATGATCGGCATGTTCCCGCCCGGCCCGGACGGCCGGATCGAGGCCCGCTCGACGTCCCCGTTCCGGGGCATGATCGAGGACGCCCGCTCCGCCGCCTTCGAGGAACTGAAGCCCGGGGACGAGACCCGCCTCTTCTACACGCGCAAGCCGTGGAAGCGCGTGATCGTGATGTTCGCCGGCCCCTTCATGAACCTGATCCTGGCCGTGGCGATCTTCCTCGGCGTGATGATGACGTTCGGCGTCCAGACCCAGACCACCACGGTCGGCAAGGTCTCCGACTGCGTCATCCAGCAGAGCGAGAACCGCACGAAGTGCGCTGCGGACGACCAGGCGGCGCCCGCCAAGGCCGCCGGACTCCGGGGCGGTGACAAGATCGTCGCGTTCGACGGCAAGGCGGTCGACGACTGGTCGGCCCTCCAGTCCGACATCCGGGCCAACCCCGGCAAGGACGTCACGATCACCGTCGAGCGCGACGGACGGCAGGTCGACCTGAAGGCCCACCTGATCAAGAACCAGGTGAGCAAGACCGACGGCAACGGCGGCTACGTCGAGGGCAAGTACGTGTACGCCGGCTTCCTCGGCTTCACGCCCGCCTCCGGCATCGTCCAGCAGTCCTTCGGCCAGTCCGTCGACCGCATGGGCGACATGATGCAGAACGGCGTCGAGTCCCTGGTGTCGCTGCCCGGCAAGGTCCCCGACCTGTGGAACGCGACCTTCGGCGACGCCCCGCGCAAGGCCGACTCCCCGATGGGCGTGGTCGGCGCGGCCCGCATCGGCGGCGACGTCTTCACCCTGGACATCCCGGCCTCGCAGCAGGTCGCGATGATGCTCCTGCTGGTCGCCGGGTTCAACCTCTCGCTGTTCCTGTTCAACATGCTCCCGCTGCTCCCGCTCGACGGCGGGCACATCGCGGGAGCCCTGTGGGAGTCGCTGCGGCGCCACACGGCGAGGGTGCTCCGGCGCCCCGACCCGGGCCCGTTCGACGTGGCGAAGCTGATGCCGGTGGCCTACGTGGTGGCCGGGATCTTCGTCTGCTTCACGGTCCTCGTCCTGATCGCGGACGTCGTCAATCCCGTGAAAATCTCTTAGTCACACCGCGTTGACGGTGGCCGGGCACCCTGGGTGTCCGGCCATCTTCCGTTCGGCGGGTTTGAACGCCGGGGGCGTGATGTGCCCGGTGGCGCGCCCGTACCATAATCTCGAACCCCGGAGCCCAGGATTTCCGGGACCTTGATCCACAACTTGGGGTTGCACAGCAGATGACTGCGATTTCTCTCGGCATGCCGTCCGTTCCGACCAAGCTGGCCGAGCGCCGCAAGACCCGGCAGATCCAGGTCGGGACCGTGGCCGTGGGCGGAGACGCACCCGTCTCGGTGCAGTCGATGACGACCACGCGCACGTCGGACATCGGCGCCACGCTCCAGCAGATCGCCGAGCTGACCGCGTCGGGCTGTCAGATCGTGCGGGTCGCCTGTCCCACGCAGGACGACGCGGACGCGCTCGCCACGATCGCCAAGAAGTCGCAGATCCCGGTGATCGCGGACATCCATTTCCAGCCGAAGTACGTGTTCGCCGCGATCGAGGCCGGCTGTGCGGCGGTCCGTGTCAACCCCGGCAACATCAAGCAGTTCGACGACCAGGTCAAGGAGATCGCGCGGGCCGCGAAGGACACCGGCACCCCGATCCGCATCGGCGTCAACGCGGGTTCGCTCGACAAGCGGCTGCTGCAGAAGTACGGCAAGGCGACGCCCGAGGCGCTGGTGGAGTCCGCGCTGTGGGAGGCCTCCCTCTTCGAGGAGCACGACTTCCACGACATCAAGATCTCGGTCAAGCACAACGACCCGGTCGTCATGGTCAACGCCTACCGGCAGCTCGCCGCCGCCTGCGACTACCCGCTGCACCTCGGTGTCACCGAGGCCGGACCCGCCTTCCAGGGCACCATCAAGTCGGCCGTGGCCTTCGGTGCCCTGCTCTCCGAGGGCATCGGCGACACCATCCGCGTCTCCCTCTCGGCCCCGCCGGTCGAGGAGGTCAAGGTCGGCCTGCAGATCCTCCAGTCGCTGAACCTCCGCCAGCGCGGCCTGGAGATCGTCTCCTGCCCGTCCTGCGGCCGCGCCCAGGTCGACGTCTACAAGCTGGCCGAGGAGGTCACCGCCGGCCTCACCGGCATGGAGGTCCCGCTCCGCGTCGCCGTCATGGGCTGTGTCGTCAACGGTCCCGGCGAGGCCCGCGAGGCCGACCTCGGCGTCGCCTCCGGCAACGGCAAGGGGCAGATCTTCGTCAAGGGCGAGGTCATCAAGACCGTCCCCGAGTCGAAGATCGTCGAGACCCTCATCGAAGAGGCGATGAAGCTCGCCGAGCAGATGGAGGCCGACGGAATCGCCTCCGGCGAACCGACGATCTCCGTGGCGGGCTGACTCCTCCCCGCAGACACGAGCCCCGGCCCCTGGAACACCCCAGGGGCGCGGGGACCTGCGCGTTCCGGCCGAGGGGAGCGCGCCCCAGGGGCGCGGGGAACCGCGCGCTCAGCCCCCACGCACCCGCACCCGGGCGACGGCCCCCGGGTCCACCCCGGTAGCCGCAGGCGACGAGGCTCCCTTTCGAGTTCCGGCCGGGCGGAGTCACCCAGGGGCGCGGGGAACTGCGCGCTCAGCCCCCGCGCGCCCGCACCCGGGCGACGGACACCGGGCCCCACCCCCGTGGTCCTGCCCCCCCCCGTCCGGCCGGAGGACCCGGCAGCAAGGCACAATCTCGCCGGGTACAGTGCGGAGACAAGCAGATCCCAGGGTGAGGCCCCCGTACGTGTTGACCCAGACCACCACCAGGGTCCTCGAACCGAGTGACCTGGACGCCGCGCTCGCCGTCCTCGGCCGCGAGCCGGTGGCGAACGCCTTCGTCACCTCCCGAGTGCAGGTCGCCGGGCTCGACCCATGGCGGCTCGGCGGCGAGATGTGGGGCTGGTACGAGGACGGCATGCTGCAGTCCCTCTGCTACGCGGGCGCCAACCTCGTCCCGATCTGCGCCACCCCCCGCGCCGTGCGCGGCTTCGCCGACCGGGCCCGCCGGGGCGGCCGCCGCTGCTCCTCGATCGTCGGCCCCGCCGAACCCACCGCCCAACTGTGGCGGCTGCTCGAACCGAGCTGGGGCCCGGCCCGAGAGATCCGCGCCCACCAGCCGCTGATGGTGACCGACCGGCTGCCCGCCGACGTCACCCCGGATCCGTACGTCCGCCGCATCCGCAAGGACGAGATGGAGACGATCATGCCGGCCTGCGTCGCCATGTTCACCGAGGAGGTCGGCGTCTCGCCGCTGGCCGGCGACGGCGGCCTGCTCTACCAGGCCCGGGTCGCCGAACTCGTCGGCTCCGGCCGGTCCTTCGCCCGCCTCGACCGGGACGGCAACGTCGTCTTCAAGGCGGAGATCGGCGCCGCGACCGCCGAGGCCTGCCAGATCCAGGGGGTGTGGGTGGCCCCCGAACACCGGGGCCGGGGACTCGCGGCCCCCGGCATGGCGGCCGTGCTGCGCTACGCCCTCGCCGATGTCGCCCCGGTCGTCAGCCTCTACGTCAACGACTTCAACACGGCGGCGCGGGCGACGTACCGCCGCGTCGGGTTCCAGGAGACCGGCGCGTTCATGAGCGTCCTGTTCTGACGCCCGGTACGGGCCCGCAGGGACCTCACGCGTCCCACGGTCCGCCAGGTAGTCTCCCGGCATGCTGCGCTTTCCCGGTCACGGCCACCGCGACACCGACGACGTGGTCATCGGCCCGCTGGATCTCGCCGCGCGCGTCGACGAGGCGCTCGCCGTGCAGGCGCTCGCCTTCGGGCTGGGCGCCGACGAGATCGCCGTACGGCGCCAGATCGTGCTGCGCCACCTGACCTATCCGGGAGCCCGCGCGCTCGGCGCCACCACCTCCGACGGACGGCTCGTGGGCTTCGTCTACGGCATGCCCAACGACCGCGCGCACTGGTGGTCCACCGTCGTCGAACCGTACCTGCGCGCCCAGGGCAACGACGGCTGGCTCGACGACTCCTTCGTGATCACCGAACTGCACGTCCACCCCCGCTTCCAGAACCGGGGCGTCGGCCGCACCCTGATCACCGCGATCACGGACACGGCGGCCGAACCGCGCTCGATCCTCTCCGCGATCGACATCGACAGCCCGGCCCGCGGCCTGTACCGCTCCCTCGGCTACGAGGACCTCGCGCGGCAGGTCCTGTTCCCCAGCGCCCCCAAGCCGTACGCCGTGATGGGCGCCCCCCTTCCGCTGCGACACCCCTAATGGATTTCCGGGGACGGCCGCTGCCCGGCTAACCTCCAGACATCACCCTTACGCAGCAGGAGTCGAGAATCATGGCCCAGGTCCAGCGCATGTCCCGTTTGATGGTCAAGACATTGCGTGACGACCCGGCGGACGCCGAGACGCTCAACCACAAGCTGCTCGTCCGCGCCGGCTACGTCCGCCGCAACGCCGCGGGCATCTGGACCTGGCTGCCCCTCGGCAAGAAGGTCCTCGACAACATCTCCCGCGTGGTCCGCGAGGAGATGGACGCGATCGGCGCCCAGGAGGTCCTCCTCCCGGCCCTGCTGCCCAAGGAGCCCTACGAGGCCTCGGCCCGCTGGGAGGAGTACGGCGATCTGCTCTTCCGCCTCAAGGACCGCAAGGGCGCGGAGTACCTGCTCGGTCCGACGCACGAGGAGATCTTCACCCTGATCGTGAAGGACCAGGTGGCCTCGTACAAGGACCTGCCGGTCATGCTCTACCAGATCCAGACGAAGTACCGGGACGAGGCCCGTCCGCGCGCCGGTGTGCTGCGCGGCCGCGAGTTCCAGATGAAGGACTCGTACTCCTTCGACATCACGGACGAGGGCCTCGCCGAGTCGTACCGCCTGCACCGCGAGGCCTACCAGAAGATCTTCGCGCGTCTGGGTCTCGACTACCGCATCGTGTCCGCCGTCTCCGGCGCCATGGGCGGTTCGGCCTCCGAGGAGTTCCTCGCGCCCGCCCCCGCCGGTGAGGACACCTTCGTGGACTGCCCCGCCTGCGACTACGCCGCCAACACGGAGGCCGTGACCTTCAAGCTCACGCCCGTCTCCGAGGAGCACGGCGCCGTCGAGGAGCTGGCCACCCCCGACACCCCGACCATCGAGACGCTCGCCGAGCACCTCGGCGTGCCCGCCTCCGCGACCCTGAAGAACCTGCTGGTCAAGGTCGACGGCGAGATCGTGGCCGTGGGCGTTCCCGGCGACCGCGAGGTCGACCTCGGCAAGCTGGGCGAGCACCTCGCCCCCGCCGTCGTCGAGCTCGTCACGGCGGAGGACTTCGAGGGCCGCGAGGACCTCGTACGCGGCTACGTGGGCCCCCAGGGTCTGGAGAAGGTCCGCTACATCGCCGACCCGCGCGTCGCCCCCGGCACGGCCTGGATCACCGGCGCCAACAAGATCGACACGCACGCGAAGAACGTCGTGGCCGGCCGTGACTTCGAGGTCGACGACTACCTCGACGTCGTCGTGGTGGAAGAGGGCGACCCCTGCCCGAAGTGCGGCACCGGCCTCAAGCTGGACCGCGCCATCGAGATCGGTCACATCTTCCAGCTCGGCCGCAAGTACGCCGACACCTTCAACCTCGACGTCCTCGGCCAGCAGGGCAAGCCGGTCCGCGTGACCATGGGCTCGTACGGCATCGGCGTCTCCCGCGCCGTCGCCGCGCTGGCCGAGCAGTCGGCCGACGACCAGGGCCTGTGCTGGCCCAAGGAGATCGCTCCCGCCGACGTGCACGTGGTCGCCGCGGGCAAGGCCCTCCAGACCGAGCTGGCGCTCGACGTGTCCGAGAAGCTCGGTGCCGCGGGCGTCCGCGTCCTGGTCGACGACCGCGCCGGCGTCTCCCCGGGCGTGAAGTTCACGGACGCGGAGCTCATCGGCGTACCGAAGATCCTGGTCGCGGGCCGCCGTTCGGCCGAGGGCGTCCTGGAGCTGAAGGACCGCCGCACCGGCGAGCGCGAGGAACTGACCGTCGAAGAGGCGATCGCCCGCCTGACGGCGTAGCCGACGACCCGAGCGGCGCTCCGCGTCCCCTCTCCGGAGGGGTGCGGGGCGCCGCTCAGCCGTTTCCGGGAGTGCGGGGCCCCCGCGGACGCCTGTGCCACGGTCCTCGCGGGCGTCCGCGACAGGGCTCGGCGTCCTCCGCGCGGTGCGGCTCCGCTGCGGTTGCCCGGCGGCGAGGTGTCACCTGGCCCGTCCGAGGCGCGCGGTGCGACCCCGCCTCGTGCCGCGGGTGTCCCGAAGCGGCGCCGGTCCTGCCGCGGCACGCGCGGAGGGTGGCGGCGCGGTGCCGCGAAGGCGTCACACCTGCGGGCCCGGCCGGTGCTCAGAGCCAGCCGGCGAACTCCAGGAGCAGTTCGGCGTCCTGGAGGCGGCCGACCCGGCCGGCCCGGACACCCGACTCGACGGCGCGGAACAGGGTCCAGCCGCGCAGCCGCGCCTGGTCCACCTCCAGGGACTCGGCGAGCCGCTTGATCCGCCGCCGGGTGATCGACGGTCCCGAAGGCGACGCGATCAGGTCCTCGACCCGGTCGCGGACCAGCCGGGCCAGATCGAAGGCGCACTCGCCGACCACCGGGTCCGGTCCCACGGCCAGCCAGGGCACGCGCTCCCCGGCGAGCACCTTGCTCTGCCGGAACGTGCCGTGCAGCAGCCGCGCCTCGGGAGGCCCCTCCAGCAGTTCCTCGCGCGCCGCGAGGGCCGCCTCGACCAGAGCCCCGACCCCGGCCCCGGCACCGAGGCCGCTCTCGCCCGCCGCCGTCGCCCGCATGGCCTCGGCCTGCCGCCCCGTCCTCTCCGCCACGGTCTCGAAGACCTGGCCGGCGGGCGGTTCGACCCACAGCCGCCGCAGCGTCCCCGCCGCCTCCAGCAGGGCCTTCGCCTCGGGCAGCGACCGCACGGACACGTCCGGGTGCAGCCGTTCGAGGAGCAGGGCACCGTCGTCGCCGGAACCGTCGTCGCCGTCGTCGAGGAGCCGGACCGCGCCGCGGCCGTCCCAGTGGGCGAGCGCGGCCCGCTCGCTCTCCGGACGTGCCCGTTCGGGTGCCAGCTTCAGCACGGCGGGAGTGCCGTCGGCCCGGCGCACCAGGACGACCAGACTGCTGCGTCCGCCCGGTGCCTGCACCCGCTCCACGGTCAGCTCGCGCAACTCGACGGCCCGTCCGGCCAGTTCGGGCAGGTTCTCCAGCCACCCGCCGGTCTCGTCGGCGCCCTCCGGCCCGCTCGGGCGGGTCTCGCCGAGCGCCCGGAGGAGGCGCTGCGGCGGCTCGAAGGCCATGCGCGAGTCCATGCGCGAGGTGTTCCCTTCCAGGTCGCGTTACGTCGGCGAGGGTGCCGTGGGGGACGGGGTGGCCGCCCGCTCGGCGAGCCCAGGGAAGGCTACGCTCTCGCCGCTCCAGCGCACCGCGCGGACCGCGGCCTCGCGCAGCGCCCCGGCCGCCATGCGCCGCCGGTCGCCCGTGGCGGCGCGCACGAGGTCGGAGTACACGTCGGCCACCCGTTCCTCCAACTCGGCCGCGAACCGTATGGCCGCGGCGGTGTCCGTCACCGGGAACGGCAGCATGTACGCGGCCGACGCGGCCCGGGGGGCGTCGCCCATGTCCTTCACCGCTCGCGCCAGCGTGTCCCGCCGGGCCCGGTGGGCGTCGTACGCCGACCGGGCGTCGCCCTGCCGGGCCGCGCCGATCCGGGCTCCCACGACGCCGTAGCCGTAGACGGCCGCGTGCTCGGCGCCCAGCGCGGCCTGCAGGGCCTTGAGCTCGGCTTCCTCGGTCTTGTTCCGCTTGCTCACTTCGCCGCCTTCGTCAGCAGGAACGCGTGGGCCGCTCCGGCCGCCGCCACGGAGGCGAGCAGCCGGGCGAGTTCACCGGGGAGGTCCACCAGGGCCTGTGTCCGTTCGTCCGCGAGCGTCAGTTCGGCGGAGGCGAGGTCGGCGAGCGCGTCCTTGGGCCGGGCCGCCACGCCGGGGGAGGCACCGGCCGAAGCCGAAGCCGAAGCCGAAGCGGATGCCGACTCCGAGGCCGAGGAGGACGGGGACGGGGACAGGGACGCGGACGGAGACCCGGTCGGGGACGCCGACGCCGAGACCGACGGCGACGCGGACCCCGCCGAGGGCGCCGCCGCCCCGGCCCCGCCGCCCCCGAACGCCTTCGCGTGCCGGAGGACCTCCGCCCGCAGCGGGGCGAGCCGCCCGGCCAGCTGCGGATGGGCGGCGATCACCGCGGTGTACCGGTCGGAGAGGGCCATGCTGTCGCGGGCCGCACGCGCGCGGGCCCGGTCCGCCGCCGAGGGGCGGCTGCCGCCCGTCGTATCGCCGGACGGCTCGGCAGCGGAGCAGCCCGCGAGCGCGAAGGCGCCCGCGGCGGCCGCGAACAGGGTCCTTCGGCGCGGACCCGACGGGGTGCGCGACGGCAGGGGGAACGACACGGCAGACGTCCTCGGAGGGCTCGTACGAATGTATGGGCGAACTGCCCGTGATCACGGTACCCGCGCAGGGGCCGATCGCGTCCCAGCGGCTCTCCTCCAACTGTCCCCGGGGCGGTCCGGGGGCGATTCCGGGGGGTCCCGGCGGCACCCGTCCGCGTGGGCACACCCGCACGGTGGACGGCAACACCCTCCGCGACCGGATACCCTTTGAGCTGACACGCGACCAACCCACAACAGCACACGCGGCCGAGGAGTCACCCGGATGAGCACGACCCAGAGCGAGAGGCTTCGAGAACTCCTGGATCCGCTCGTGAGCTCCCAGGGCCTCGATCTGGAAGAGATCGAAGTGGAGACCGTGGGCCGCAAGCGTGTACTGCGCGTCGTCGTCGACTCGGACGAAGGTGCCGACCTGGACGCGATCGCCGATGTGAGCCGCGCGCTCTCGGCGAAGCTCGACGAGAGCGACGTGATGGGTTCGGGTGAGTACACCCTCGAGGTCGGAACCCCCGGTGCCGAGCGCGAGCTCAAGGAGCACCGTCACTACGTACGCGCCACCGACCGCCTGGTGAGGTTCCAGCTGGCGGAGGACGGCGAACTGCTCGCCAGGATCCTGCGGGTCGAGGACGACGGTCTCGATGTCGAGGTGCCGGGCGTGAAGGGGCGCAAGCCCACCGCCCGCCGGCTCGCCTTCGGAGACGTCGTCAAGGCCCGGGTCCAGGTCGAGTTCAACCGCAAGGACAAGAAGGAAGAGGAGGCGTAGCCGTGGACATCGACATGAGTGCCCTGCGGGGTCTGGTGCGGGAGAAGGAGATCTCCTTCGACCTGCTGGTCGAGGCGATCGAGTCGGCCCTCCTCATCGCCTACCACCGCACCGAGGGAAGCCGCCGTCGCGCGCGCGTGAAACTCGACCGGGAGACCGGCCATGTGACCGTGTGGGCGAAGGAGGACCCCGAGGACCTGGAGGAGGGGCAGGAGGCCCGCGAGTTCGACGACACCCCCTCGGGGTTCGGCCGGATCGCCGCCACCACCGCCAAGCAGGTCATCCTGCAGCGCCTGCGGGACGCCGAGGACGACGCGACCCTCGGCGAGTACGCGGGCCGCGAGGGCGACATCGTCACCGGTGTGGTCCAGCAGGGCCGCGACCCGAAGAACGTGCTCGTCGACATCGGCAAGCTGGAGGCCATCCTGCCGGTGCAGGAGCAGGTCCCCGGCGAGACGTACGAGCACGGCCTGCGCCTGCGCTCGTACGTCGTACGGGTGGCCAAGGGCGTCCGCGGTCCGTCCGTGACCCTGTCCCGTACGCACCCCAACCTCGTGAAGAAGCTCTTCGCGCTGGAGGTGCCGGAGATCGCCGACGGCTCCGTCGAGATCGCCGCCATCGCCCGTGAGGCCGGTCACCGCACGAAGATCGCCGTCCGCTCCAACCGCAGCGGCCTGAACGCCAAGGGCGCCTGCATCGGCCCCATGGGCGGCCGGGTGCGCAACGTGATGGCCGAGCTGAACGGCGAGAAGATCGACATCGTCGACTGGTCGGACGACCCGGCCGACATGGTGGCCAACGCGCTCTCCCCGGCCCGTGTCTCCAAGGTGGAGGTCGTCGACCTCGCGGCCCGCTCCGCGCGCGTGACCGTCCCCGACTACCAGCTGTCGCTGGCGATCGGCAAGGAGGGCCAGAACGCCCGCCTCGCCGCCCGCCTCACGGGCTGGCGGATCGACATCCGTCCGGACACCGAGCAGCCCACCGAGCAGCGCGGGGAATAGACCGGGAATAGATCCGGCCCGCGCATCGCTTACATCACGACAACAACCGTTCGATTCATGCCCCAAAGGGGTGAGGTCGGTACGGGGAGGTAGACTTAAGAGTGTCTGGCCGGACGCGAGCCCGCGCATGCCCTGAACGCACCTGTGTGGGGTGCCGGGAGCGAGCGGCCAAGAGAGACTTGCTGCGCATCGTGGCGGTCGAGGACGCGTGCGTCCCCGATCATCGCGGTACGCTGCCTGGTCGGGGTGCGTACGTGCATCCCGTTCCGGCCTGTCTCGATCTGGCGGTCCGCCGCCGGGCGATCCCACGGGCGCTGCGCGCTCCGGGACCGCTCGACACAGCGGCGTTGCGCCTCACCGTCGAGCAGGCGACACCGTAAGGCGAGTCGTACGGGACCCCCGTGCGGCCCTGGTATTCCGCGAGTTGGAAGTAGGTCGAGATTGCGATGAGCACTCGATGAGCACGCGATGAGTACGCCCATGAAGTAGCGACGGTCCGGACGCAGACCCGGACCTAAAAGGAGCGAAGTGGCTAAGGTCCGGGTATACGAACTCGCCAAGGAGTTCGGCGTGGAGAGCAAGGTCGTCATGGCCAAGCTCCAGGAACTCGGTGAATTCGTCCGTTCGGCGTCCTCGACGATCGAGGCGCCCGTCGTACGCAAACTGACAGATGCCCTCCAGCAGGGCAACGGTGGCGGCAAGCCCGCCCCCCGCAAGGCTGCCCCGGCCAAGCCGGGCGCCCCCTCCCCGGCGCAGGCTGCCCGTCCGGCCGCCCCGCGCCCGGCGGCCCCGAAGCCGGCCGTGGCCGAGAGGCCCGCGGGCGGTCCGGTGACCCCGGCGACCCCGGGCCCGCGCCCGACTCCGGGTCCCAAGCCGGCCCCGAGGCCCGCTCCGGCGGCTCCGGCCCCGGCGGCGCCCGAGTTCACCGCGCCCCCGTCGGCGCCGGCCGCGCCGCAGACCCCCTCGGCCCCCGCCGCGGGTCCCCGTCCGGGCGCTCCGCGTCCCGGCGGCCAGGCCCCGCGTCCCGGTGCCCGTCCGGCCGCTCCCGGCCAGGGCGGCCAGGGCCGTGGTGACCGTCCCGAGCGCGGCGACCGTCAGGGCGCCCCGCGTCCGGGCGGCCAGGCCCCGCGTCCGGGTGCCCGTCCGGCCGGTCCCCGTCCGGGCAACAACCCGTTCACCTCCGGCGGCTCCACCGGCATGGCGCGCCCGCAGGCGCCCCGTCCGGGCGGTGCCCGTCCCGGCCCCGGTGGCGGCGCCGGTGCTCCCGGTGGTCCGCGTCCCCAGGGACCGGGCGGCCAGGACCGTGCTCCCCGTCCCCAGGGCGGTCCCGGCGGCGCTCCGCGTCCGCAGGGCGGTCCGGGCGGTCCCCGTCCCACGCCGGGCGGCATGCCCCGTCCGCAGGCCCCGCGTCCCGGCGGCGGCCCCGGCGGCAACCGTCCGAACCCGGGCATGATGCCCCAGCGTCCGGCCGCGGGCAGCCCGCGGCCCGGCGGCGGCCCCGGTGGCCGTGGTCCCGGTGCGGGTGGTCGTCCCGGTGGTCCCGGTGGCGGCGGCGGTCGTCCCGGCTTCGCCGGTCGTCCGGCCGGTCCCGGTGGCGGTGGCGGCGGCTTCGCCGGTCGTCCCGGTGGTCCCGGTGGCGGTGGCGGCGGCTTCGCCGGTCGTCCCGGTGGTCCCGGTGGCGGCGGCGGCCGTCCCGGCTTCGGCGGTCGTCCGGGTGGTCCCGGTGGCCGTGGTGGCACGCAGGGCGCGTTCGGCCGTCCCGGCGGTCCGGCGCGTCGTGGCCGCAAGTCGAAGCGGCAGAGGCGCCAGGAGTACGAGGCCATGCAGGCCCCGTCGGTCGGCGGCGTGATGCTGCCTCGCGGCAACGGACAGTCCGTCCGCCTGTCGCGCGGTGCCTCGCTCACCGACTTCGCGGAGAAGATCAACGCCAACCCGGCGTCGCTCGTCGCCGTGATGATGAACCTCGGCGAGATGGTCACTGCCACGCAGTCCGTCTCCGACGAGACCCTCCAGCTGCTCGCCGGCGAGATGAACTACGTCGTCGAGATCGTCAGCCCGGAGGAGGAGGACCGCGAGCTGCTCGAGTCCTTCGACATCGAGTTCGGCGAGGACGAGGGTGGCGAGGAGTTCCTCGTCGCGCGTCCGCCGGTCGTGACCGTCATGGGTCACGTCGACCACGGTAAGACCCGCCTTCTCGACACCATCCGCAAGACGAACGTCGTCGCGGGCGAGGCCGGTGGCATCACCCAGCACATCGGTGCCTACCAGGTCACGACCTCGGTCAACGACGAAGAGCGCAAGATCACCTTCATCGACACCCCGGGTCACGAGGCGTTCACCGCCATGCGTGCCCGTGGTGCGAAGTCGACCGACATCGCGATCCTCGTGGTGGCGGCCAACGACGGTGTGATGCCCCAGACGATCGAGGCGCTGAACCACGCCAAGGCGGCCGACGTGCCGATCGTGGTCGCGGTCAACAAGATCGACGTCGAGGGTGCCGACCCGACCAAGGTGCGCGGTCAGCTCACCGAGTTCGGTCTGGTGGCCGAGGAGTACGGCGGCGACACGATGTTCGTCGACATCTCCGCCAAGCAGGGTCTGAACATCGACCAGCTGCTCGAGGCCGTGGTCCTGACCGCGGACGCCTCGCTCGACCTGCGGGCCAACCCGGAGCAGGACGCGCAGGGCATCGCGATCGAGTCCCACCTCGACCGCGGCCGCGGTGCCGTCGCGACCGTCCTGGTCCAGCGAGGCACCCTGCGGGTCGGCGACACCATGGTGGTCGGCGACGCGTACGGCCGTGTCCGCGCGATGCTCGACGACAAGGGCGAGAACGTGGAGGAGGCGGGTCCCTCGACCCCGGTCCTCGTCCTCGGTCTCACCAACGTCCCGGGCGCCGGCGACAACTTCCTCGTCGTCGACGAGGACCGCACGGCCCGTCAGATCGCCGAGAAGCGCGCGGCGCGCGAGCGCAACGCCAACTTCGCCCGCCGGGGTGTCCGGTTCTCCCTGGAGAACCTGGACGAGGCCCTCAAGGCCGGTCTGGTGCAGGAACTCAACCTCATCATCAAGGGCGACGCGTCCGGTTCGGTGGAGGCCCTCGAGTCCTCGCTGCTCCAGCTCGACGTCGGCGACGAGGTCGACATCCGCGTCCTGCACCGCGGTGTGGGTGCGGTCACCGAGTCCGACATCAACCTGGCGACCGGCTCCGACGCCATCGTCATCGGCTTCAACGTCCGGGCAGCCGGCCGTGCGCAGCAGATGGCGGAGCGCGAGGGCGTCGACGTCCGGTACTACTCGGTGATCTACCAGGCCATCGAGGAGATCGAGGCGGCCCTCAAGGGCATGCTCAAGCCGGAGTACGAGGAGGTCGAGCTCGGCACGGCGGAGATCCGCGAGGTCTTCAAGTCGTCCAAGCTGGGCAACATCGCCGGTGTCCTGGTCCGCTCGGGCGAGGTCAAGCGCAACACCAAGGCGCGCCTCATCCGCGACGGCAAGGTCATCGCGGAGAACCTCAACATCTCCGGTCTGCGTCGCTTCAAGGACGACGTCACCGAGATCCGCGAAGGCTTCGAGGGCGGTATCAACCTCGGAAACTTCAACGACATCAAGGTCGACGACGTCATCGCGACGTACGAGATGCGCGAGAAGCCGCGCTCGTAAAGCGGTTCCCAGGCTGGCCGGCGGTGAGCAGTCACCGCCGGCCAGCCTGGCTTTTGCGAGACCACGCGATTCCCCGCGTCCCTCCCCGGGGCGCGGGGAATCGCGTGACCGGCCCCGGCAGGCCCCACGGCCGGCCAGGGCGCCGGTCAACCCGCCCGGCGTACGGCCGGGGCCCGGAAACCCCGTCGAGCGGGCCGACGGTTCGTTGTACGGTTCTGATGTCCCTGCCAAGCGCATTGGCAGGCCGTCTACCCCGTACCGGCGGGACATCCGGTTACACATGTATGTGGGGACGCTGTCCTTCGATCTGCTCCTCGGCGACGTTCACTCGCTCAAGGAGAAACGCTCTCTCGTCCGGCCGATCGTCGCCGAACTCCAGCGGAAGTACGCGGTGAGTGCCGCCGAGACGGGCAACCAGGACCTTCACCGCAGGGCCGAGATCGGCCTGGCGGTGGTCTCCGGGGACACCACGCACCTGGCCGAGGTACTGGACCGGTGCGAACGGCTGGTCGCGGCGCGACCGGAGGTGGAACTGCTGTCGGTACGACGCAGACTCCACAGCGACGAAGACTGACGAAGACCGACGCAACACGCAAGGCGAAGAAGGAGACGGACCAGTGGCCGACAACGCGCGGGCGAAGAGGCTGGCGGACCTCATCCGAGAGGTGGTGGCCCAGAAGCTGCAGCGCGGGATCAAGGACCCGCGGCTCGGCACTCACGTCACCATCACGGACACCCGGGTCACCGGGGACCTCCGGGAGGCCACCGTCTTCTACACGGTGTACGGGGACGACGAGACGCGTGCCGAGGCGGCCGCGGGCCTGGAGAGCGCCAAGGGCGTGCTCCGCTCGGCCGTCGGCGCGGCGGCGGGCGTGAAATTCACGCCGACGCTGACGTTCGTCGCGGACGCCCTCCCGGACACCGCGAGGACCATCGAGGACCTGCTCGACAAGGCACGGGCCTCGGACGCGAAGGTGCGCGAGGTATCGGCCGGCGCGGCCTTCGCGGGCGACGCGGACCCGTACAAGAAGCCGGGCGAGGACGACGAGGACGACTCGGCTCGATGACGCAGAAGACCAAAACGCCCGACGGGCTTGTCATCGTCGACAAGCCGTCGGGCTTCACCTCGCACGACGTGGTCGCCAAGATGCGCGGGATCGCCAGGACCCGCCGGGTCGGCCACGCGGGCACCCTCGACCCCATGGCCACGGGCGTCCTCGTCCTCGGGGTCGAGAAGGCCACCAAGCTCCTCGGGCACCTCGCGCTCACCGAGAAGGGGTACCTCGGCACGATCCGGCTCGGCCAGAACACGCTGACCGACGACGCCGAGGGCGAGATCACCTCCTCGGCGGACGCCTCCGGCGTCAAGCGCGACGCGATCGACGCCGGGGTGGCCAAGCTGACCGGCGCCATCATGCAGGTGCCGTCCAAGGTCAGCGCCATCAAGATCGACGGCGTGCGCTCGTACAAGAGGGCGCGCGAGGGCGAGGAGTTCGAGATCCCGGCCCGTCCGGTGACCATCTCCTCGTTCACGGTCTACGACATCCGTGACACGGTCGCCGAGGACGGCACCCCGGTGCTCGACCTGGTCGTCTCCGTCGTCTGCTCGTCCGGGACCTACATCCGGGCGATCGCCCGCGACCTCGGCGCGGACCTGGGCGTCGGCGGCCACCTCACGGCCCTGCGCCGCACCCGCGTCGGCCCGTACAAGCTGGACTCCGCGCGCACCCTCGACCAGCTCCAGGAGGAGCTGACGGTCATGCCGCTCGCGGAGGCGGCCGCGGCCGCGTTCCCGCGCTGGGACGTGGACTCCAAGCGGGCCCGGCTGCTGCTCAACGGCGTCCGGCTCGAGATGCCCGACGAGTACGCGGGCGAGGGCACCGTGGCGGTCTTCGGCCCCGAGGGCCAGTTCCTCGCGCTGGTGGAGGAACAGAAGGGCAAGGCCAAGAGCCTGGCCGTCTTCGCCTGAGCACCGCGCGCCCCCGCCGGGCGCGCGGCCGGGCGGACACCCGCCCGTGGAGCGGCGGTCACGGGGCCTCGTGCCCGCCGCTCAACGGTCCCCCCTCGGTTCCCCCACCCAAGGGTGTATCCATCCGACCTGCCGTATTCACCCCATCGGGCGGGCGCTCGGAGTGAACCAGGGGAGTAGAAGGGGGCGCTTTTCCCTCCCGATCTGTCCCGCTGATCAACTCGCCCCTACCGTCGGATCAGGAGCACGGCGGGGAGGTTCGAGTATGGCGGGGCGAGGCCCGCGGACCGGGAACGAAGAGGCGGCGGACGGCGCCGGACGGACGGGGGACGACGCCCTCGTACGCGTCCGCGATCTGGTGGGCCGCCCGCGCGGCACGGGTTTCGCGGCCGATCACCACGGCACCGTGATCACCGCTCACGAGGCGGTCGACGGCCTGGACCGGTTCGTCCTGCACGCCCCCGGCGACCGCACCTGCGTGCTGGGCGCCGACGCCGTCACACCCCTGCCCGGCCTCGGTCTGGCCCTCGTACGCACCGAAGGCCTCGGCCTCGTCCCGCTCCCCGTCACCGTGCGGGACCGCGTCGCGACCGGCACGTACGTCACGCTCGCCGCGGGCGGCTGGCGCGAGGCACGCGTGCTGGGCTCCTCCGCCGTGACCTATACGGCCGTCGGCCACACCCATCTCCTCTGCGACGCACTGGAGTTGGCGATCGGCACGGCGGGCGCGGACGCGCTCAGGCCCGGCGGTGGAGCGGCCGGGGGACCGGTCCTCGACGCCGGCACCGGCGCCGTGGTGGCCGTCATCGGCACCGCCCTGTCCGCCCCCGCCCCGGACGGCACCGGGCCGGGGGAGGCCCCGGCGGACCGCCGGGTGCCCGGCTTCGCCGTCCCCCTGCGGGGCGTCGCGGGGCCGCTCGCCGAGCTGCTGGCCCGCAACGCGGCCACCGTGCCCGCGTACGGCGCCGATCTGAACCTCGCGGGCGCGCTGGAACTCACCGCGACCTCGGTGGGCTCGGACGGGCCCCGTCCGCCGGTCCCGCCCGCGGCCGCGGGCACGTACCCCGGGATCGTCGAACGGGCCGGTGTGGTCAGGGAGTTCGCGGCCTTCGAGCGCGGCCCGGCCGCCGTCCTCGGACTCGTCGGCCCGCCCGGCAGCGGCCGTACGACGGAACTGGCCGCCCTCGCCGCCCGCCGCCTCTACTGCCCCGAACCGGCTCCCACCCTGTGGCTGCGCGGCGCCGACCTCCGCGCCGACGACACCTCGGTGGCGGACGCGGCGACGCGCGCCCTGGAGCGCGCCGGGCGGATCGTGGCCGCGTCCCGGCGCGGCTCCGGGGAGGCCGGGACGGCGGCCGCGCGGCGGTCCCGGGCCGAGACGAGCGTCCTGCCGCCCGAGGGATACGGCGGCGAACTCGGCGACATCACGCCGGACCGCCTGGCCGGCCCCGCCCGCGCCGCGGGCCGTCCGCTGCTGCTCCTCCTCGACGGCCCCGAGGAGATGCCCCCCGAACTCGCCCACCGCCTCCCGGACTGGACCGGGGCGACGGCCGCCTGGCTGACGGAGACCGGGACCCGGCTCGTGGTCGGCTGCCGGGCGGAATACTGGGAACGGGCCGGGGCGGAATTCCCGGCGCCCCTGCTGCACCGCCCGACGGCCCACCGGGAGGAGTGGTGGACACCGGACGAGGCCGGACAGCTGTCACCGGACGCCTGGCGGCGCCCGACGGAGGACCTCGACGGCCCGATGGAGGACCTCGACGGCCCGGTGGCCGTCCCTCGGATCGTGCGGGTGCCGGCGGAAGCGGGCCGGGAACCGGCGCCGGACGCCGGGGGACGGCCGGTCCCGGCCGCGGACGGGGCCCTGCCCGACTGCCTGGTGCTCGGCGACCTGACCGAGAAGGAGGGGCGGCGGGCCCGGGCCCGGGCCGGGATCCCGGACGGGGCCCTGGTGCCGGCCGACGCCCGCCACCCCCTGGTGCTGTGGCTGCTCTCCGAGGTGAGGGCGGCGCCCGTGGACCTGCCGGCCGAACAGCTCGGCCGCGACGACGTGTTCGCCGCCCACCTCGACCTCATGTGCCTGCGCGTCGCGGTCCGGCTCGCCGCCGCGAACGGACTGGGCGGCACCGCCGTGCGCCGGCTCGCCGCCCGTGTCTCCGGTCAGGTGCACGAAGCGGCCCGGCGCTGTCTGGGCCCCGGACAGGGGCAACTGGACCGGGTCGCCTTCGAGGAGGTCTTCCCCTGGGGCCCCGCCCGGGGACGCCTCGCGGGCATCACCGGCTGGGCGTCCGCCGTCCTCACCGAAGGACTCCTCGTCCCCGCGGGCGACGGCTACCGCTTCGCCCACGAGGAGCTCGCCGACTGGATCCAGGGCGCCCACCTCGACCTGGACCCGGCGCTGGACAGCCTGGTCCACCGCGGGCGCGGCACACCCGGCACCGGCCCCGGACGCGCGGGGAGCACGGACCCCGGCCGTCGGCACGCCGACCGCGGCCGGTCCACCCCGCCCGACGCCGGGACCCACGGCTCCGGAATTCACGACTCCAGAACCCACGATCCCAGGACCCTCGCCTCCGGGGCGGACACCCTCCCCGTCCCCCGGCACAGGATCGGCCCCGTCGTCGAGACCCTGCTCCTGCTGGCCCGCCAACAGGCCACCGCCGAACTGACCTCCCGTCTGGAGGACCTCGTCGAGGCGGCCGACGACCTCCTGCCCGGGGCACCCGACCGGCTCGCCGCCGCCCACGGCACCGGGCCGGCCGCCCCGCCGGGCGACCCCCTCTGGTGGGCCACCCGACTCTGCGCCGGCGTCCTGCTCCGCGTGCCCGACGCGACCCCGTACATCGGCGCGCTGCGGCTGCTCACCGAGCGGATCGTGGAGTGGCGGCAGCAGGGCAGGGCCGTACCGGCGGAGTTCGGTCCGGCCTTCTGGGCGGCGCTGCCCGTCCCGGACACGGAACGCTTCGACCTGCTCAGGCGTCTGGTGGTCGCCGACCCCCGCCGGGCCCCGGCGACCGAGCCCCCGCACCACGGTGAGGCCCCCGCCGTCCCACGCCATCTCGACACCGTCTCCCGCCTCCTCGCCGCCGACCCCATCGCCGTGCACCGCCAGCTCACCCGCTGGTTCGACGACGAACGGCCCCTCGCCGCGACACCGGACGCGACCGTGGCGACGGCCGCGCAGGCACTGCTGTACGCGCACCGGCGGCGCGCCCCGGACGACCTGACCGAGGCGCTGCTGGCCGGAGCACATCACCGGGGCGACGAACTGCTGGCCGTGCTGGCCGAGGAGGAGCCGTCGGCCATGTGCCGGGCGGTCGACCGGTGGGCGCGGGACGAACGGCCGGCACGGCGGGCGGCGGCGGTCGCCCACGGGCTGCGGGCGGCACCGTTCGCGGCCACCCCGGCCGACCGCGAGCTGCTGCGTCACGCCGCCCTCGCCCTGCTCGCCCGCCCCACCGACCAGGCACTGCACGGCGGAGCGCTCGGCATCCTCGTACGGGATCCGCTCACGCGTGCCCGCTGCCTGCCGCGGGCCCTGGAACACTTCGCGGCCGACGACTCCCGGCTGCCCCCGAGCGCGCTGGCCGCCGCGCTCACCACCGACCCGGAGCCCGTGCTGGCCGCCTTCCGCGACCGACTGCGGCGGCTCGGCCCCGACACGGCCGAACTGCTGCGCGCCCTCGCCGACGCCACCACGCCCGCCCTGGCCCGCCACGTCGCCGCGCTGGTGCGGGAGACCGTGGAGCTGTGGCCCGGGGTCGCCGCGTACATGGCCGCGGACGTGGACCGCCGCATCGACCACGGAAAAGCCTCCCGGGGAATGTTGTTCCCCCTGGTCAGCGGTCTGCTGGAGAGCGGTGGTACGCCGGTGCGGACGGCACTCGCCCAGATCCTCGCCACACCGGGGGACAAGGCGTCGGCCCCGCTGCGGCGCGAGCTGCTCGATCTGCTGCTGGCGCACGAGCGGGACCCGGCCGTTCTCGGCACCGTGCTGAGGGCCGCCGCCGACGGCCTCGACCACAGGGGCGAGGCACTCACCCGCGAGCTGGTGCGGCGCGTCGGACTCCTCCTCGCCCGCACACCGGCCGGGGCCCTCGCCTTCGACCGGGGCCTGGCCGACCTGGCCCGGCGCGTTCCGGGCTTCGCCACCCTGGTGGCCCGCTGGGTGACCGGCACCCCCGGGGAGTGGTCCCTCCTGGTCGGCCCCGGCACCCGTCACATGATCGAGGACCTGGCCGGGGCGAGGGCTCCCGTCTGAACCACGCCCGCGCACCGGGCTCCGCACCGCACCGGACCCCCCTCGCGCGCCACGCCGGACTCCCCGTCGGGTCCGGCACCGCGCGCCCCGCCGAACTCGGCACCGCGGTCCACGGTGCTGAGCGATCGGTCACAGCCCGATGCCGATGCAAGCAGGGAGCGCACGGCATGGCACCCTTAGAGCTGCGAATAAGGCAATCACGGACACGGGTTCGACAAGGAGCGGTCACAGTGCAACGCTGGCGTGGCTTGGAGGACATCCCCGAGGACTGGGGGCGCAGCGTCGTCACCATCGGTTCCTACGACGGGGTGCACCGCGGACACCAGCTGATCATCCGGCATGCCGTGGACCGCGCCCGTGAGCTGGGCGTCCCCTCCGTCGTGGTCACCTTCGACCCGCACCCCAGCGAGGTGGTCCGCCCCGGCAGCCACCCCCCGCTGCTCGCCCCGCACCACCGGCGCGCCGAGCTGATGGCGGAACTGGGCGTGGACGCCCTGCTCATCCTGCCGTTCACCACCGAGTTCTCGAAGCTGTCGCCCGCCGACTTCGTGGTGAAGGTGCTGGTCGACAAGCTGCACGCCAAGGCGGTCGTCGAAGGCCCCAACTTCCGCTTCGGCCACAGGGCCGCGGGCAACGTCGACTTCCTGCGCGAACAGGGGGAGACGTACGACTTCGAGGTCGAGGTCGTCGACCTCTTCGTGTCCGGCGAGGCGGGCGGCGGCGAGCCGTTCTCCTCGACCCTCACCCGGCGCCTGGTCGCCGAGGGCGACGTCGAGGGCGCGCGCGAGATCCTCGGACGGCCGCACCGGGTCGAGGGCGTCGTCGTCCGCGGTGCCCAGCGCGGCCGCGAGCTCGGTTTCCCCACGGCGAACGTCGAGACCCTCCCGCACACCGCGATCCCCGCGGACGGCGTCTACGCCGGCTGGCTGCACGCCCAGGGCGAGGCCATGCCCGCCGCGATCTCCGTGGGCACGAACCCGCAGTTCGACGGCACCGAGCGCACGGTGGAGGCGTACGCCATCGACCGTGTCGGCCTCGACCTCTACGGTCTGCACGTCGCCGTCGACTTCCTCGCCTTCGTCCGCGGCCAGGCCAGGTTCGACTCCATCGAGGCCCTGCTGGTGGCGATCGGCGACGACGTGAAGCGCTCACGGGAACTGATCGAGGCGTACGACGGGGAGTAGTCCTTCCCGGCCCTTCTCCGGCCCCGCTCCCCACGTGAAGACCCGCACCGTCCGTGAACGGTGCGGGTCTTCACGGCTTTCCGGCGACCGGCCCCTCGACGGAGCCGGTCGCCGCTACTGCTGCGGGGGCGCCGGAGGCGGCGGGTTCTGCCCCTGGTGCGGCGGGTAGGGCTGACCGGGCTGGAACTGCTGCCCCGGCTGCGGCTGCGGCTGCGGCTGCGGCGGCTGCGGGTATCCCTGCGCCGGCGCCTGTGGATAGGGCTGACCGGGCCCCGGCGGGTAGGGCTGTCCCGGCTGGGCGTACGGCTGTCCGGGCTGCGGCTGCTGCGGAGCCTGACCCGGCGCGGGCGCCGCCGGCACCTGCTGCCCGGGAGCGTGGTGCCCGGGAACCCGCTGTCCCGGAACGTACTGACCCGGGACGTACTGACCCGGCATCGGCGGCGCGGCCACCGGCGGCGGGTTGCCGTCGTTGGTCCACAGTCCGTGCGACCGCTGGTGCCGCGCGAAGTCCTCGGCGACCAGCGCGGACAGGTTGAAGTACGCCTCGCGCACCTTGGGCCGCATCATGTCGAGATCGACCTCGGCACCCGCGGACAGGTGCTCGTCGAACGGCACGGCCACGACACCGCGGCAGCGCGTCTCGAAGTGGCTGACGATGTCGTCCACCTTGATCATCTTGCCGGTCTCGCGGACCCCGGAGATGACGGTGATCGACCGCGCCACGAGGTCCCCGTAGCCGTGCGCGGACAGCCAGTCCAGCGTCGTGCTGGCGCTGCTCGCCCCGTCCACCGACGGCGTCGAGACGATGATGAGCTGGTCGGCGAGGTCGAGCACCCCGCGCATGGCGCTGTACAGCAGACCCGTGCCGGAGTCGGTCAGGATGATCGGGTACTGCTTGCCCAGGACGTCGATCGCGCGCCGGTAGTCCTCGTCGTTGAAGGCCGTGGACACGGCGGGGTCGACGTCGTTGGCGATGATCTCCAGCCCGGAGGGCGCCTGGGAGGTGAACCGCCGGATGTCCATGTACGAGTTGATGTACGGGATCGCCTGGACGAGGTCACGGATGGTGGCGCCGGTCTCGCGGCGCACCCGGCGGCCGAGCGTGCCGGCGTCCGGGTTGGCGTCGATGGCGAGGATCTTGTCCTGGCGCTCGGTGGCGAGCGTGGAGCCGAGCGCGGTGGTCGTGGTCGTCTTGCCCACACCGCCCTTGAGGCTGATGACGGCGATCCGGTAGCAGGAGAGCACCGGGGTCCGGATCAGCTCCAGCTTCCGCTGCCGTTCGGCCTCTTCCTTCTTCCCGCCCAGCTTGAAGCGCGACGACGCGGCGGCCGGGCGACCGCTCTTGGCCTTCTGCCGCTTGTTGTTGAGCAGCCGGTCGGACGACAGCTCCACCGCCGCGGTGTAACCGAGCGGGGCCGCACCGGGATTGGTCGGCTGCCGCTGGTCGTGCCGCACGGGCTGCGGCCAGGCGGTACCGGCCCGCGGGTCGACGGGGGCGGCGGGCTGCTGCTGCGCGGGCGGCGGGCCCGGCTGGTACGGAGGCCCCGGCTGCTCGTTCTCCGACTGCGCCGGCGCCGGGTACGGCGGGGCGGCCTGTGCGGGGGGCTGGGGCTGCGCGAGGTCGTAACCGGGCTGCGGAGCCGCTGACTCGGCCGTCGGCTGCGGGAATCCGTAACCCTGCTGAGGAGTTGGGGCCGGGGCCGGGACGTGCGGCGGCACGGCGTCCGACACGGGCGGGACGGCCGGGGCAGGTCCCGGGAATCCGTAGCCGGGGGCCTGGGGGGCGGCCGGCTGGGGCGTCTGCTGGCCCTGGGGCGCGGGGTTCTGCTGCGGGAAGCCGTAGCCCGGGGCGGGCTGGGCGGGTGCCTGCTGCTGCGGGGCGGCCGGGGCGGGCCCCGGGAATCCGTAGCCGGGGGCCTGCGGGGCGGTCGGCTGCGGAGCCTGCTGGTCCTGGGGCGAGGCGGTGTGGGCCGCCTGCTGGTCCCCGGGTGAGGTGTTCTGCTGCGGGAACCCGTAGCCCGGGGCCGCGGTGGGCGGGGCCGCCGGAGCCGGTGCGCCGGGTCCCGGGAAGCCGTAGCCGCCCTGCGGGGCGGGCGCCGGGTCCGGGGTGCCGGGCCCCGGGAACCCGTAACTCCCCCGCTGCGGCGGGGCGGGTACGGGAGCCGTGGGCGCGGGGGCCGGCGCCACCGGGGGTTGGGTCTGCGGCGGAGCCGGTACGGCGTTCTCGGTCCCGGCCGGCTGCACCGGAGCGGGCTGCGGCGCCGGGGGCTGGAACGGCTGGCCGGGCGCGGGCGCGGGGACCGGCGCGGAGGGATGGAAGGGCCGGCCGGGCGCGGGTGCCTGCGCGGCCGGGGGCTGGAAAGGCGCCCCCGGTGCCGGCGCCACGGGCGGCTGCTGCGGCACCGGCGCCTGGTGCGGCACCCCGCTCTGCGCGGTCGGGGCGGGCTCCGTGGCGGCGGGCCACTGGGGGGCCGACGCGGGGGCCGCGGGCTGGTAGGCGGGCGGCAGCGGCGGCAGCCCACCCCCCGGCAGTGGCGGCGGAGCCCAGGCGGGAGGTGTGTCCTGCACCCCCACGGGCTCCTCCGGCCGGACCACGGGCACCGCGTCCTGCGGTTCGTGATCCTGCGGAGCGCTGTGCTGCGGCTCGCTGTGCCGGGGGGACGCGTCCTGGGGAGCGGCGTCCTGGAGCCGGAAAGCGTCGGCGTCGTGGGCCTCGTCCTCAGGACCGGCCTCGTCGTCAGGACCGGCCTCGGCGTCCGTGGAGCGCGGCTCCATGGGGTCCGCGGCCCGATCCGGGACTTCGCCGTCGATCCCGGCCGCGTCGGTGCTCGGCTCCTCGGCGGACCCGGCGGCCGGGGCGGCCCGGTCCGCCACCGGTACGTCGGCCACGCCCGCGCGCCGGGACTGGGAGGCGGCCTCCAACGACCGGTAGGCGAGCACGGGGTCGATGACGGGCGCGGGCTCGGGCGCGCTCGGGACCTCGGCCCGCTCCTCGCCTCGTACCGCGCCGCTGTCGCTGTCGCCCCGGTCGTCACCTTCGGCGGTGCCGGCCTCGGCCTCCGCCGTGTCCTCGGGCTCCGCCGTGTCCTCGGGCTTCGCCGTGTCCGCTGCCTCCGCGCCCTCGGTCTCCGGAGCCTCGCCCCCGGACCCGGCCGCGGGCGCGTCCCCGGTGTCCTCGGCGGCCGCCCGCTGGGCGATCTCACGCTTCAGCGCGACGGCGGAGAACCGCATGGTCGCGCCGCTCTCGAGGTCCCCGTTCCCGGAATCCGGCGCGTCGGGAGCGGAGGGCGTCCACGCCCCCTGGGGTCCGCCCGCGGGAAGGTCCGGCAGAACGGTCGGGCCGCCGACGACGGGAGCCGGGGCAGCCGCGTGGGTCTGTCCGGCGTGGGGCCGCACGACGGCCACCGGAGCGTCCGCCGGGCCGTCCACGGCCGACGCGCTCTCCGAGCCACCTGCGGACGCCGGATCCTCCGAACCCCGCGCCCCTTCGGGCTCCTTCGAGCGCTCGGACCCCTCGGGGCCCGCGGACCCCTCGGGACCGTCGGCCTCCTCCGAGTCCCCCGAACCGCCCTGTGTCCGCGCGTCGCCCGTGCTCCCCGAACCCCCGGCGCTGTCCGAGGCGTTCTGCGTGTACCAGGCGGGCGGCGCGTAGTCGATGGTGAACTCGCCCGTCGTCTCGGCGGCGGACTCGGCGTCGGACTGGTCATCGCCGGGCGTGGCCCAGCCCCCGCGGATCCCGTCCCGATCGCTGTTCACAATTCCTCCTGGTGTGGTCGAGCACCCTCACGTCGTGCAGGGCCGACCGTCTGCTTGTCGTCCGCTGACGTCCACGGACGACCGAGGCCGCCCGAAGTCCGTACGAGACCGCCCGAATTGACCGGCCCCCCGGATAACGCGAGCCCCCCGTCCACGGGTTCAGGCGTCGCGCCCGGTCCCAGCCTAATCACCATGGCTGTTCGCGGGGCAGGCCTGTCCACCCGACCGCGACCGCCCTTTACGGCACACCCTGCCCAGAAGTGGCCCGCACCCGCTCACCATTGACCTCGAAAGCGGACAAACAACGGTGCAAGGTGTCCACTTGTCGCACGGTCGCCCGCCCGGCGCTGCCGTGCCCTCCTCGTCCGTCCGGTGCCCACGTGCCTCCCACGGGGGAACCGCCGCAGGGCGGACGCGCGAGGCGGACAGACGAAAGGGCCGACACGGAGAGATGTCTCCGCACCGGCCCCGGGTCCCGGGCGGAGCCCGTTACTCCGCCTGACCGCCCGCGGGGGGAGCGGGCTCCAGGTCGAACTCGCCGTCCCGGGCACCCAGCACGAAGGCCCGCCACTCGGCCTCCGTGTACCGCAGGACCGTCCCCGGGTCGAGCGAGGACCGCATGGCCACCGCGCCCCCGGGCAGATGGGCGATCTCGACCCGCTCCTCGTGCTCCTCGGTACCCGGCGCGCTCTGCCATTCGACGCCCGAGATGTCGAGGGCGTAGAGCTCGTCCTTCTCCCGCTCCTTGCGCGCCCTGACGTCGTTCTCCGCTTCCTCGGCCATGTTCCGCCGGCCCCTTCCCCACGTACGAATGACCTCTGCCGTCACCCTAGTGGCCCGGTCCGCGCCGTCCGGGAAGGTTCGGATACCCGGACAGACGTATCCGCCCAGGCTGGTACCCTGTGTAACGGCCGTTTGTGTACGCACCCCCGGAGCACCGCTCTGGAGGCCGCGCCCAGCGGATCCCCGCCTCCCGAGTCACGGAAGCTCCCCTGAGAAGTGGACCAGGGGCACTCGGTGGCAGACATTGAGACTACGAGGAGTACGCGTGTCGCTCGACGCCGCTACGAAGAAGCAGATCATCAGCGAGTTCGGCCAGAAGGAGGGCGACACCGGCTCCCCCGAGGTCCAGGTCGCCATGCTCTCGCGCCGCATCTCGGACCTGACCGAGCACCTCAAGACGCACAAGCACGACCACCACTCCCGCCGTGGTCTTCTGATCCTGGTCGGCCAGCGTCGCCGCCTTCTCCAGTACCTGGCCAAGAAGGACATCCAGCGCTTCCGTACGCTGGTCGAGCGCCTGGGCATCCGCCGCGGTGCGGCCGGCGCCAAGTAAGACGCCGTGAAGGGAGCGGTTCCCACTTCTTGGGGGCCGCTCCTTTTGCTGTATGTGCTGCCGTACGCACTCTCTACGTGCGGAGTGTCACCGACGCTTTGTAGTGTGGTAGCACAACGCAATACGCAGGAAACAGCACGTACGAACACAGCGTGACGACGCCGTACCCGCCGGGTAGGGCATCTCACGACAACGAACGAGGAGAAGCGCGCCTCATCGCCGCCGGTCCTCGGTAGTGGCCCCCGGGCGCGAGAGCCCGGGTGCTTCGATCGAAGACCGGCCCGCACGAGAAGGAGCGCTTCTCCGCCACCGTCCCCCTGCCACACGGGCAGGACGGGACGAAGACGAGGAGAAAACGCTAGTGGAGAACGAGACCCACTACGCCGAGGCCGTTATCGACAACGGTTCCTTCGGCACCCGCACCATCCGCTTCGAGACGGGCCGCCTGGCCAAGCAGGCCGCCGGCTCCGCCGTCGCGTACCTGGACGACGACACCATGGTGCTGTCGGCCACCAGCGCTTCCAAGAAGCCCAAGGACCAGCTCGACTTCTTCCCCCTGACGGTCGACGTCGAGGAGCGGATGTACGCCGCGGGCAAGATCCCCGGCAGCTTCTTCCGCCGTGAGGGCCGCCCCTCCGAGGACGCCGTCCTCACCTGCCGCCTCATCGACCGCCCGCTGCGTCCGTCCTTCAAGAAGGGCCTTCGCAACGAGATCCAGGTCGTCGCCACGATCATGGCGCTCAACCCCGACCACCTGTACGACGTCGTGGCGATCAACGCCGCCTCCGCGTCCACCCAGCTGGCCGGTCTTCCCTTCTCCGGCCCGGTCGGCGGCGTCCGCGTCGCGCTGATCAACGGCCAGTGGGTCGCGTTCCCGACGCACACCGAGCTCGAGGACGCCGTCTTCGACATGGTCGTCGCCGGTCGCGTCCTGGAGGACGGCGACGTCGCGATCATGATGGTCGAGGCCGAGGCCACCGAGAAGACGATCCAGCTGGTCAAGGGTGGCGCCGAGGCGCCGACCGAGGAGGTCGTGGCCGCCGGTCTCGACGCCGCGAAGCCCTTCATCAAGGTCCTGTGCAAGGCGCAGTCGGACCTCGCCGCGAAGGCCGCCAAGCCGACCGCCGAGTTCCCGATCTTCCTCGACTACCAGGACGACGTCCTGGAGGCCCTCACCGCCGCGGTCAAGAGCGAGCTCGCCCAGGCGCTCACCATCGCCGGCAAGCAGGACCGCGAGGCCGAGCTGGACCGCGTCAAGGAGATCGCCGCCGAGAAGCTGCTCCCGCAGTTCGAGGGCCGCGAGAAGGAGATCTCCGCCGCGTACCGCGCGCTGACGAAGAAGCTCGTCCGCGAGCGCGTCATCAAGGACAAGGTCCGCATCGACGGCCGCGGCGTCACGGACATCCGTACGCTGGCCGCCGAGGTCGAGGCCATCCCGCGCGTGCACGGCTCGGCGCTGTTCGAGCGTGGCGAGACCCAGATCCTGGGCGTCACCACCCTCAACATGCTCCGCATGGAGCAGCAGCTGGACACCCTCTCCCCGGTGACCCGCAAGCGCTACATGCACAACTACAACTTCCCGCCGTACTCCGTCGGTGAGACGGGCCGCGTCGGCTCCCCGAAGCGCCGCGAGATCGGCCACGGCGCGCTCGCCGAGCGCGCGATCGTGCCGGTCCTGCCGACCCGCGAGGAGTTCCCCTACGCGATCCGCCAGGTGTCCGAGGCCCTCGGCTCCAACGGCTCGACGTCCATGGGCTCGGTCTGCGCCTCCACGATGTCGCTGCTCAACGCCGGTGTGCCGCTGAAGGCCGCCGTCGCGGGCATCGCCATGGGCCTCATCTCCCAGGAGATCGACGGCCAGACGCACTACGTCGCCCTCACCGACATCCTCGGTGCGGAGGACGCCTTCGGCGACATGGACTTCAAGGTCGCCGGCACCAAGGAGTTCGTGACCGCCCTCCAGCTCGACACCAAGCTGGACGGCATCCCCGCCTCCGTCCTGGCCGCGGCCCTCAAGCAGGCCCGCGACGCCCGCCTCCACATCCTCGACGTGATGATGGAAGCGATCGACACGCCGGACGAGATGTCCCCGAACGCCCCGCGGATCATCACCGTCAAGATCCCCGTGGACAAGATCGGCGAGGTCATCGGCCCCAAGGGCAAGATGATCAACCAGATCCAGGAGGACACCGGCGCCGAGATCACGATCGAGGACGACGGCACCATCTACATCGGTGCCGCCGACGGCCCGGCCGCCGAGGCCGCCCGCGCCACGATCAACGGCATCGCCAACCCGACCATGCCGGAGGTCGGCGAGCGCTACCTGGGCACCGTCGTGAAGACGACGACCTTCGGCGCGTTCGTGTCGCTGCTCCCGGGCAAGGACGGTCTGCTGCACATCTCGCAGATCCGCAAGCTCGCCGGCGGCAAGCGCGTGGAGAACGTCGAGGACGTCCTCGGTGTGGGCCAGAAGGTCCAGGTCGAGATCGCCGAGATCGACTCCCGCGGCAAGCTCTCCCTGATCCCCGTGGTCGAGGGCGAAGGCGACGACGACAAGAAGGACGACACCGACCAGTGACGTCGAGTAGCTCCACGACGACGGCCCGCACCTCTTCGGAGGCGCGGGCCGTCGCCCGTACCCAAACCCTCATCAAGGGCGCGAACGGCATCGGCACGGTCCGCAAGACCACCCTGCCCGGCGGCCTGCGCATCGTCACCGAGACGCTCCCCTCGGTGCGCTCCGCCACGTTCGGCATCTGGGCGCACGTGGGCTCCCGCGACGAGACGCCGTCCCTGAACGGCGCCACGCACTACCTGGAGCACCTGCTCTTCAAGGGCACCTCGCGCCGCAGCGCGCTGGACATCTCCTCGGCGATCGACGCGGTCGGCGGCGAGATGAACGCGTTCACGGCCAAGGAGTACACGTGCTACTACGCGCGCGTGCTCGACACCGACCTGCCGCTGGCCATCGACGTCGTCTGCGACATGCTGACCGGCTCGCTCATCCTCGAGGACGACGTCAACGTCGAACGCGGAGCCATCCTCGAAGAGATCGCGATGACCGAGGACGACCCGGGCGACTGCGTGCACGACCTGTTCGCGCACACGATGCTCGGCGACACCCCCCTCGGCCGCCCGGTCCTCGGCACCGTCAACACGGTCAACGCCCTCACCGCGGACCGCATCCGCCGCTTCTACAAGAAGCACTACGACCCGACGCACCTCGTCGTGGCCTGCGCGGGCAACGTCGACCACAACAAGGTCGTACGCCAGGTGCGCGCCGCCTTCGAGAAGGCCGGCGCCTTCAAGAACGAGACGGCCGCCCCCATCGCCCCGCGCGGCGGCCGGCGCGGCATCCGCACCGCGGGCCGCGTCGAACTCCTCGGCCGCAAGACCGAGCAGGCCCACGTCGTCCTCGGCATGCCGGGCCTGGCCCGTACCGACGACCGCCGCTGGGCCCTCGGCGTGCTGAACACCGCCCTCGGCGGCGGCATGTCCTCGCGCCTGTTCCAGGAGGTCCGGGAGAAGCGCGGCCTGGCCTACAGCGTGTACTCGTACACCTCGGGCTTCGCCGACTGCGGTCTCTTCGGCGTCTACGCGGGCTGCCGCCCGAACCAGGTCCACGACGTCCTCAAGCTCTGCCGCGACGAGCTCGACCAGGTCGCCGAGCACGGTCTCTCGGACGACGAGATCGGCCGCGCCATCGGTCAGCTGCAGGGATCCACGGTCCTCGGCCTGGAGGACACCGGCGCGTTGATGAACCGCATCGGCAAGAGCGAGCTGTGCTGGGGCGAGCAGATGTCGGTCGATGACATGCTCGCCCGGATAGCGTCGGTCACCCCCGACGAGGTCCGCTCCGTCGCCCGGGACGTCCTGGGACAGCGGCCCTCGTTGGCGGTCATCGGCCCGGTCAAGGACAAGCAGGCCTCCCGACTGCACGACGCGGTCGCGTGAATCCCGTCTCGGTAAGGAACGAAGCAATGAGCAAGCTGCGCGTGGCGGTCCTCGGTGCCAAGGGCCGGATCGGGGCCGAGGCGGTACGAGCCGTCGAGGCCGCCGAGGACATGGAGCTGGTGGCCGCGCTGAGCCGCGGCGACAAGCTGGAGACGCTGGTCGAGGCCGACGCCCAGGTCGTGGTCGAGCTGACCACCCCGGCCTCGGTGATGGGCAACCTCGACTTCTGCGTCCGGCACGGCATCCACGCCGTGGTCGGCACCACCGGCTGGACCGAGGAGCGCCTCGCGCAGCTCGGCACCTCGCTCGCCGCGTCCCCGAAGACGGGTGTGCTCATCGCGCCCAACTTCTCCATCGGGGCCGTGCTGACGATGAAGTTCGCCGAGGCCGCCGCGCCGTACTTCGAGTCCGTCGAGGTCGTCGAGCTGCACCACCCGAACAAGGTGGACGCCCCCAGCGGCACCGCCACGCGCACCGCCCAGCTCATCGCCGCGGCCAGGGAGCGCGCGGGCAGCGCCCCGCAGCCCGACGCCACGGTGACCGCCCTGGACGGCGCCCGTGGCGCCGACGTCGACGGCGTCCCGGTGCACGCGGTCCGGCTGCGCGGCCTCCTGGCCCACCAGGAGGTCCTGCTCGGCGGCGAGGGCGAGACCCTGACCATCCGCCACGACTCCCTCCACCACAGCAGCTTCATGCCGGGCATCCTGCTCGGCGCCCGCCGCGTGGTGACCACCCCGGGCCTCACCTTCGGCCTGGAACACTTCCTCGACCTCGGCTGAGCCGGGGAACGTACGACAGTTAGCCGGCAGACATGCGCGCGAAGATCACCTATGCCATCACGGCCGCCGTCCTGGTCGTCTATTTCGTCCTGGTCGGCAGCCGGGGGGTGCTGCTCATCCAGAACGGCACCCTGATCACCGTCACCTTCGGGGTCGCGGTGCTCATCCTGCCGGTCATCGGCATCTGGTTCCTGTGGCAGAACACCCAGTTCGTCCGGAAGGCCAACCGGCTCGCCGCCGTGCTCGACGCCGAGGGCGGGCTGCCCGTGGACGAGCTGCGGCGCACCGAGGGCGGCCGCATCGACCGCGACTCGGCCGACGAGGTCTTCGCCCGCCGCAAGGCCGAGACCGAGGACGCCCCGGACGACTGGCGGAGCTGGTTCCGCCTCGCCGTCGCCTACCACGACGCCCGCGACACCCCGCGCGCCCGCAAGGCCATGCAAAGGGCCATCGCCCTGCACGAGGGCAGGACGCTGGAGGCCTGATCGAGGCCGTACGACGAAGGGGCCGGTCCGCACGCTGTGCGGACCGGCCCCTTCGTCTTGGTGTCTCAGGCCCGGCGGTACTCGTCGGCCCACACCTCGATGACGTCCGCCGCCCGGTCGAAGGCCTCGGCGCGCGCCAGGAAGTCGGCGTTGTGCGTGGTCATCAGCGGCGGCACGTCCCCGGGCGCGCGGTCCGCGCTCACCAGCGTCAGGGCCTGGCCCTGAACCGTGCGCGGCAGCCCCAGCCAGCGCACCGGCTGCTGAACCGTGCGCACCGCCACGACCCGCTCCCACGGAGTCGTCCGCGTGACGAAGAAGCCCACCCGGCGCAGCCCCCGGGCACTGACCCACACCCCCATGCGCAGCAGTCGCAGCGCGCACAGGATGACGACCCCCGCGACGGCCATGCAGGCAGCGGCGCCGGACAGCGTCCCGGCGACGGCGATGATCACGGCCGCGACGAGCACGTACGAGGCGAGCAGCAGGACGAGTGCGGCCGCGCCCACCCGCCAGGGACCGGGCCGGTAGGGGCGCCGCCAGCGGTCGCGGTCGTCGAAGGGCAGCGCGACATCCTCCGCCGCCTCGTCAAAGGCGCGGTCCGCCGTCAGAAAGGGCAGGGGCACGACTGATCCTCACTCGATCCACGCATGGGCAGTGCCCGGTGAGGTTATCGAGCCGGTTGCGGGCTCACCACCCTCGGGGGTCCGGAAGGGTCAGCGGCCGTCCGACGCCACGGAGTGCTGCGTCTGCGCGGGCGGCGCATCCTGTGACAGGGCGGGCATTCCGAGGATCAGGGACCCGGCGAGCCCGGCGATCAGCGTGAGGCCGAAGAGCGCGCGGCCGGCCACCTGCCCGGCGGAGGGCCGCTCGCGGGGCGGGGGAGCGACGTTGCTGCGGAACGGGTCGGCTTCGGCGGTGAAGGCGAACGGGACGGGCGCGCTGGGGGCACCTCCCGGCGGTAGCTGGGGGAGGGACATGGGCGGTGCTTCTCCTCTGGGGACCTGCTGGGCACGACGTCAGGGTGATCCGGACGACCGGGGTGATCCGGTGGCGAGCGACGCGAACCGCTCGAACGCGTCCTTCTCGCTCATACAGACGGCCGAACGTTACAAGAGGTGCCCGGAATCACCGAATTCGCAGAAGTTCGCCGATGAATGTCGCGGCCCGGCACCGAAAGCCCGTTGTCGGTGCCGGGCCGTAGAGTGGTCGCCGCCCGAGACAGTGATGGGAAGGACCCTCCGCACCGTGACCGACACCCCGGCCGACGACCTCAAGCCCCTCTTCCGCAGTGATGTCACCGTCGAGCTGATCAAGCACACGGCCTCCGACGCCGACGTGCTGTTCGCCGCCCGTGTCTCCACCGCGGGCGAGCAGTCGCTGGAGGAACTGCAGAAGGACCCGGAGCGCTCCAAGGGCCTGATCAACTACCTGATGCGGGACCGCCACGGCAGCCCCTTCGAGCACAACTCGATGACCTTCTTCGTCAGCGCCCCGATCTTCGTCTTCCGCGAGTTCATGCGGCACCGCGTGGGGTGGTCCTACAACGAGGAGTCGGGCCGCTACAGGGAGCTGGAGCCCGTCTTCTACGTTCCCGGTGAGGACCGCAAGCTGGTCCAGCAGGGGCGCCCCGGCAAGTACGAGTTCGTCCAGGGCACCCCCGAACAGCACAAGACCGTCACTGCGGCCATGGAGGAGTCCTACCGGCAGTCCTACGCCGCGTACCAGGAGATGCTGGCGGCCGGCGTCGCCCGCGAGGTCGCCCGCGCCACGCTCCCGGTGGGTCTCTTCTCCTCGATGTACGCCACGTGCAACGCCCGTTCCCTGATGCACTTCCTCGGCCTGCGCACCCAGCACGAGCTCGCCAAGGTGCCGTCGTTCCCCCAGCGGGAGATCGAGATGGTCGCCGAGAAGATGGAGGCGGAGTGGGCGAAGCTCATGCCCCTCACGCACGCGGCGTACAACGCCAACGGGCGCGTGGCGCCGTAACACGCCTCTACGCACCGGTCCGGCACAGATGTACGGATCAACCGAGCGAAGTGTCCGTATTGCGGCATTTCGCGAAGTTCATCTAGCCTGATCAAACGGACCCGGCACTGCTTGAACCCCCGAGCAGGCAGTGCCGGGTTCCACCCTTGTCGTGCTTTGTCATGGTCCCCGAGGGCAGACCTCGCGGTGAGCAGCGAGTAGCGTATTACCCATGGCTCCGATCTCCACTCCGCAGACCCCCTTCGGGCGGGTCCTCACCGCCATGGTCACGCCCTTCACGGCGGACGGCGGACTCGACCTCGACGGCGCTCAGCGGCTCGCGACCCACCTGGTGGACGCAGGCAACGACGGCCTGATCATCAACGGCACCACCGGTGAGTCCCCGACCACCAGCGACGCGGAGAAATCGGAACTCGTACGCGCCGTGCTGGAGGCGGTGGGCGACCGCGCCCACATCGTCGCCGGCGTCGGCACGAACGACACCCACCACAGCATCGAGCTGGCCCGCGAGGCCGAGCGGGCCGGCGCGCACGGCCTGCTCACCGTGACGCCGTACTACAACAAGCCCCCGCAGGAGGGCCTGTACCGGCACTTCTCGGCCATCGCCGACGCGACCGAACTGCCGGTCATGCTCTACGACATCCCCGGCCGCAGCGGCGTGCCGATCAACACCGAAACCCTGGTGCGGCTCGCCGAGCACCCGCGTATCGTCGCGAACAAGGACGCCAAGGGAGACCTCGGCCGTGCCAGCTGGGCCATCGCCCGCTCCGGCCTCGCCTGGTACTCCGGGGACGACATGCTGAACCTGCCGCTGCTCTCCGTCGGCGCGGTGGGCTTCGTCTCCGTGGTCGGCCACGTCGTCACCCCGGAGCTGCGCGCGATGCTCGACGCGTACCTCTCGGGGGACGTCCAGAAGGCCACCGAGATCCACCAGAAGCTGCTCCCCGTCTTCACCGGCATGTTCCGCACCCAGGGCGTCATGACGACCAAGGCCGCGCTCGCCCTCCAGGGCCTGCCCGCCGGTCCGCTCCGCGCCCCGATGGTCGAACTGTCGCCCGAGGAGACCACCCAGCTCAAGATCGATCTTGGCGCCGGCGGGGTAGAGCTCTGACCACAGACTTCACAACTGAATACGCCTGACCCGCGGGCCACGGGCCTGCACCCCACACAACAGCTACTGCACGAACGTCACGCGCGCCACGTGCCTTGCCAGGCACGTGGCGCGCGTGGTGAGGAGAGTCTTTTGAGTCATCCGCATCCTGAACTCGGCGCACCGCCGGTCCTCCCGAAGGGCGGCCTGCGGGTCACCCCGCTCGGCGGTCTCGGCGAGATCGGCCGGAACATGACGGTCTTCGAGTACGGAGGCCGCCTGCTGATCGTCGACTGCGGAGTGCTCTTCCCCGAGGAGGAGCAGCCCGGAATCGACCTGATCCTGCCGGACTTCACGTCCATCAGGGACCGCCTCGACGACATCGAGGGCATCGTGCTCACGCACGGCCACGAGGACCACATCGGCGGTGTCCCGTTCCTGCTGCGCGAGAAGCCGGACATCCCGCTGATCGGCTCCAAGCTGACCCTCGCGCTCATCGAGGCGAAGCTCCAGGAGCACCGCATCCGGCCCTACACGCTCGAAGTGGCCGAGGGCCACCGGGAGCGCATCGGCCCCTTCGACTGCGAGTTCGTCGCGGTCAACCACTCCATCCCGGACGCCCTCGCGGTCGCCATCCGCACCCCCGCGGGCATGGCCGTCCACACCGGCGACTTCAAGATGGACCAGCTCCCGCTGGACGGCCGTCTCACGGACCTGCACGCGTTCGCCCGACTGAGCGAGGAAGGCATCGACCTCCTCCTCTCGGACTCCACGAACGCCGAGGTCCCGGGCTTCGTCCCGCCCGAGCGCGACATCCAGAACGTGCTGCGCCAGGTCTTCGCGAACGCCAGCAAGCGGATCATCGTGGCGAGCTTCGCCAGCCACGTGCACCGCATCCAGCAGATCCTCGACACCGCCCACGAGTACGGCCGCAGGGTCGCCTTCGTCGGCCGCTCGATGGTCCGCAACATGGGCATCGCCCGTGACCTCGGTTATTTGAAGGTCCCGCCGGGCCTGGTGGTCGACGTCAAGACGCTCGACGACCTTCCGGACCACGAGGTCGTCCTCGTCTGCACGGGATCCCAGGGCGAGCCGATGGCCGCCCTCTCCCGGATGGCGAACCGCGACCACCAGATCCGGATCGTCCAGGGCGACACGGTGATCCTGGCGTCGTCGCTCATCCCGGGCAACGAGAACGCGGTCTACCGCGTCATCAACGGCCTGACCCGCTGGGGCGCCAACGTCGTCCACAAGGGCAACGCCAAGGTGCACGTCTCCGGCCACGCCTCCGCGGGCGAGCTGCTGTACTTCTACAACATCTGCAAGCCGCGCAACCTGATGCCGGTCCACGGCGAATGGCGCCACCTGCGCGCCAACGCCGAGCTGGGCGCCCTGACCGGTGTCCCGCACGACCGGATCGTGATCGCCGAGGACGGCGTCGTCGTCGACCTGGTCGAGGGCAAGGCGAAGATCTCCGGCAAGGTCCAGGCGGGTTATGTCTACGTCGACGGCCTCTCGGTCGGCGACGTCGGTGAGCCCGCGCTCAAGGACCGCAAGATCCTCGGCGACGAGGGCATCATCTCGGTCTTCGTGGTGATGGACGCCAGCACCGGCAAGCTCACCGGCGGCCCGCACGTCCAGGCGCGCGGCTCCGGCATCGACGACTCGGCCTTCGCCGACGTCATCCCGAAGATCACGGAAGTCCTGGAGCGCTCGGCCCAGGACGGCGTGGTGGAGCCCCATCAGCTGCAGCAACTCATCCGCCGCACGCTGGGCAAGTGGGTGTCCGACACCTACCGCCGGCGCCCGATGATCCTCCCGGTCGTCGTCGAGGTCTGACCCTCGGTCAGCTCTCAACCAGGAGCGGAGCACCTCGATTTGCATCGGGGCGCTCCGCTCCAGTACGTTTACATCTCCGCCTGAACGGGAACCCCAAAGCCTTGCGCTCCGGAGCCGGTCCCCGAACGGGGCGGGAATTCCGACTCAGAAAATCTGATAAAGTCGGAGCCGCCGGAAAGGGAAACGCGAAAGCCGGGACCTGGAAAGCACCGAGGAAATCGGATCCGGAAACGGTCTGATAGAGTCGGAAACGCAAGACCGAAGGGAAGCGCCCGGAGGAAAGCCCGAGAGGGTGAGTACGAAGGAAGCGTCCGTTCCTTGAGAACTCAACAGCGTGCCAAAAATCAACGCCAGATATGTTGATACCCCGTCTCCGGCCGATCGGCCGGGACGAGGTTCCTTTGAAAAAGTCCTGCCCCGTTGGGGCAGGCGCACAGCGAGGACGCTGTGAACGACCGGTCCTATTCCGACCGGTTGTTCCGCTCTCGTGTGTGTCAACCGGATTACCGGTAAACATTCACGGAGAGTTTGATCCTGGCTCAGGACGAACGCTGGCGGCGTGCTTAACACATGCAAGTCGAACGATGAAGCCCCTCGGGGTGGATTAGTGGCGAACGGGTGAGTAACACGTGGGCAATCTGCCCTTCACTCTGGGACAAGCCCTGGAAACGGGGTCTAATACCGGATAACACTCCTCAGGGCATCCTGGGGGGTTGAAAGCTCCGGCGGTGAAGGATGAGCCCGCGGCCTATCAGCTTGTTGGTGAGGTAGTGGCTCACCAAGGCGACGACGGGTAGCCGGCCTGAGAGGGCGACCGGCCACACTGGGACTGAGACACGGCCCAGACTCCTACGGGAGGCAGCAGTGGGGAATATTGCACAATGGGCGCAAGCCTGATGCAGCGACGCCGCGTGAGGGATGACGGCCTTCGGGTTGTAAACCTCTTTCAGCAGGGAAGAAGCGCAAGTGACGGTACCTGCAGAAGAAGCGCCGGCTAACTACGTGCCAGCAGCCGCGGTAATACGTAGGGCGCAAGCGTTGTCCGGAATTATTGGGCGTAAAGAGCTCGTAGGCGGCTTGTCACGTCGGGTGTGAAAGCCCGGGGCTTAACCCCGGGTCTGCATTCGATACGGGCTAGCTAGAGTGTGGTAGGGGAGATCGGAATTCCTGGTGTAGCGGTGAAATGCGCAGATATCAGGAGGAACACCGGTGGCGAAGGCGGATCTCTGGGCCATTACTGACGCTGAGGAGCGAAAGCGTGGGGAGCGAACAGGATTAGATACCCTGGTAGTCCACGCCGTAAACGGTGGGAACTAGGTGTTGGCGACATTCCACGTCGTCGGTGCCGCAGCTAACGCATTAAGTTCCCCGCCTGGGGAGTACGGCCGCAAGGCTAAAACTCAAAGGAATTGACGGGGGCCCGCACAAGCAGCGGAGCATGTGGCTTAATTCGACGCAACGCGAAGAACCTTACCAAGGCTTGACATACACCGGAAAACCCTGGAGACAGGGTCCCCCTTGTGGTCGGTGTACAGGTGGTGCATGGCTGTCGTCAGCTCGTGTCGTGAGATGTTGGGTTAAGTCCCGCAACGAGCGCAACCCTTGTTCTGTGTTGCCAGCATGCCCCTCGGGGTGATGGGGACTCACAGGAGACTGCCGGGGTCAACTCGGAGGAAGGTGGGGACGACGTCAAGTCATCATGCCCCTTATGTCTTGGGCTGCACACGTGCTACAATGGCAGGTACAAAGAGCTGCGATACCGTGAGGTTGAGCGAATCTCAAAAAGCCTGTCTCAGTTCGGATTGGGGTCTGCAACTCGACCCCATGAAGTCGGAGTTGCTAGTAATCGCAGATCAGCATTGCTGCGGTGAATACGTTCCCGGGCCTTGTACACACCGCCCGTCACGTCACGAAAGTCGGTAACACCCGAAGCCGGTGGCCCAACCCCTTGTGGGAGGGAGCTGTCGAAGGTGGGACTGGCGATTGGGACGAAGTCGTAACAAGGTAGCCGTACCGGAAGGTGCGGCTGGATCACCTCCTTTCTAAGGAGCATCTAGGCCGCCAGGTTCTGCCTGGTGGTCCAGGGCCATTACGTCGGCAGACGTCCGACGGTGGTTGCTCATGGGTGGAACGTTGATTATTCGGCCGGATTCTCGGGCCGGAGACTTGCAAGTACTGCTCGCAAGAGCGTGGAAAGCATGATCTCCGGACAGGTTCCGGCCGGGCACGTTGTTGGGTGTCTGAGGGCACGGCCGTAAGGCTTGCTTTCAGTGCCGGCCCCAGTGCACTCGAACCACTGGTTCGGGGTGATGGGTGGTTGGTCGTTGTTTGAGAACTGCACAGTGGACGCGAGCATCTGTGGCCAAGTTTTTAAGGGCGCACGGTGGATGCCTTGGCACCAGGAACCGATGAAGGACGTGGGAGGCCACGATAGTCCCCGGGGAGCCGTCAACCAGGCTTTGATCCGGGGGTTTCCGAATGGGGAAACCCGGCAGTCGTCATGGGCTGTCACCCTTGCCTGAACACATAGGGCAAGTGGAGGGAACGCGGGGAAGTGAAACATCTCAGTACCCGCAGGAAGAGAAAACAACCGTGATTCCGGGAGTAGTGGCGAGCGAAACCGGATGAGGCCAAACCTCAAGCGTGTGAGACCCGGCAGGGGTTGCGCTTGGGGGGTTGTGGGATCTCTCTTCTGTCGTCTGCCGGCGACAGGACGAGTCAGAAACCGTTGACGTAGGCGAAGGACATGCGAAAGGTCCGGCGTAGAGGGTAAGACCCCCGTAGTCGAAACGTCAGCGGCTCGTTGGAGAGACACCCAAGTAGCACGGGGCCCGAGAAATCCCGTGTGAATCTGGCGGGACCACCCGCTAAGCCTAAATATTCCCTGGTGACCGATAGCGGATAGTACCGTGAGGGAATGGTGAAAAGTACCGCGGGAGCGGAGTGAAATAGTACCTGAAACCGTGTGCCTACAAGCCGTGGGAGCGTCGGGCAAGCACTTGTGCTTGCCTCGTGACTGCGTGCCTTTTGAAGAATGAGCCTGCGAGTTTGCGGTGTGTTGCGAGGTTAACCCGTGTGGGGAAGCCGTAGCGAAAGCGAGTCCGAACAGGGCGCCTTTAGTAGCACGCTCAAGACCCGAAGCGGAGTGATCTAGCCATGGGCAGGTTGAAGCGGCTGTAAGAGGTCGTGGAGGACCGAACCCACCAGGGTTGAAAACCTGGGGGATGACCTGTGGTTAGGGGTGAAAGGCCAATCAAACTCCGTGATAGCTGGTTCTCCCCGAAATGCATTTAGGTGCAGCGTCGTGTGTTTCTTGCCGGAGGTAGAGCACTGGATAGGCGATGGGCCCTACCGGGTTACTGACCTTAGCCAAACTCCGAATGCCGGTAAGTGAGAGCGCGGCAGTGAGACTGTGGGGGATAAGCTCCATGGTCGAGAGGGAAACAGCCCAGAGCATCGACTAAGGCCCCTAAGCGTACGCTAAGTGGGAAAGGATGTGGAGTCGCAGAGACAACCAGGAGGTTGGCTTAGAAGCAGCCACCCTTGAAAGAGTGCGTAATAGCTCACTGGTCTAGTGATTCCGCGCCGACAATGTAGCGGGGCTCAAGCGTACCGCCGAAGTCGTGTCATTGCAGCAATAAGCCCCAACGGGTGCTGTGATGGGTAGGGGAGCGTCGTGTGCCGGGTGAAGCCGCGCCGGAAGGCAGTGGTGGACGGTTCACGAGTGAGAATGCAGGCATGAGTAGCGATACACACGTGAGAAACGTGTGCGCCGATTGACTAAGGGTTCCTGGGTCAAGCTGATCTGCCCAGGGTAAGTCGGGACCTAAGGCGAGGCCGACAGGCGTAGTCGATGGATAACCGGTTGATATTCCGGTACCCGCTGTGAAGCGTCAAACATCGAACCAGGCGATGCTAAGTCCGTGAAGCCGCCCCGGAGCCTTCGGGCAAAGGGGAGTGGTGGAGCCGACGGACCAGACCTGCAGTAGGTGAGTGATGGGGTGACGCAGGAAGGTAGTCCAGCCCGGGCGGTGGTTGTCCCGGGGTAAGGGTGTAGGCCGTGTGATAGGCAAATCCGTCACACATCAAGGCTGAGACCCGATGCCGAGCCGATTGTGGTGAAGTGGATGATCCTATGCTGTCGAGAAAAGCCTCTAGCGAGTTTCATGGCGGCCCGTACCCTAAACCGACTCAGGTGGTCAGGTAGAGAATACCGAGGCGTTCGGGTGAACTATGGTTAAGGAACTCGGCAAAATGCCCCCGTAACTTCGGGAGAAGGGGGGCCACGTCCGGTGATGAGTCTTGCACTCTGAGCTGGGGGTGGCCGCAGAGACCAGCGAGAAGCGACTGTTTACTAAAAACACAGGTCCGTGCGAAGCCGTAAGGCGATGTATACGGACTGACGCCTGCCCGGTGCTGGAACGTTAAGGGGACCGGTTAGTCAAGATTCGTCTTGGCGAAGCTGAGAACTTAAGCGCCAGTAAACGGCGGTGGTAACTATAACCATCCTAAGGTAGCGAAATTCCTTGTCGGGTAAGTTCCGACCTGCACGAATGGCGTAACGACTTCTCGACTGTCTCAACCATAGGCCCGGTGAAATTGCACTACGAGTAAAGATGCTCGTTTCGCGCAGCAGGACGGAAAGACCCCGGGACCTTTACTACAGTTTGATATTGGTGTTCGGTTCGGCTTGTGTAGGATAGCTGGGAGACTGTGAAAGCCGCACGCCAGTGTGGTGGGAGTCGTCGTTGAAATACCAGTCTGGTCGTGCTGGATGTCTAACCTGGGTCCGTGATCCGGATCAGGGACAGTGTCTGATGGGTAGTTTAACTGGGGCGGTTGCCTCCTAAAGAGTAACGGAGGCGCCCAAAGGTTCCCTCAGCCTGGTTGGCAATCAGGTGTTGAGTGTAAGTGCACAAGGGAGCTTGACTGTGAGACCGACGGGTCGAGCAGGGACGAAAGTCGGGACTAGTGATCCGGCGGTGGCTTGTGGAAGCGCCGTCGCTCAACGGATAAAAGGTACCCCGGGGATAACAGGCTGATCTTCCCCAAGAGTCCATATCGACGGGATGGTTTGGCACCTCGATGTCGGCTCGTCGCATCCTGGGGCTGGAGTCGGTCCCAAGGGTTGGGCTGTTCGCCCATTAAAGCGGTACGCGAGCTGGGTTTAGAACGTCGTGAGACAGTTCGGTCCCTATCCGCTGTGCGCGTAGGAATATTGAGAAGGGCTGTCCCTAGTACGAGAGGACCGGGACGGACGAACCTCTGGTGTGCCAGTTGTCCTGCCAAGGGCATGGCTGGTTGGCTACGTTCGGGAGGGATAACCGCTGAAAGCATCTAAGCGGGAAGCCTGCTTCAAGATGAGTATTCCCACCCCCTCGAGGGGTTAAGGCTCCCAGTAGACGACTGGGTTGATAGGCCAGATCTGGAAGCCCGGTAACGGGTGGAGGTGACTGGTACTAATAGGCCGAGGGCTTGTCCTCAGTTGCTCGCGTCCACTGTGTTGGTTCTGAAACCACGAACAACCGTCGTAGCCGTATGGCCTCGGCTCCGGTTGACAGTTTCATAGAGTTTCGGTGGTCATAGCGTGAGGGAAACGCCCGGTTACATTCCGAACCCGGAAGCTAAGCCTCACAGCGCCGATGGTACTGCAGGGGGGACCCTGTGGGAGAGTAGGACGCCGCCGAACAAAATTTAGAGAGCTGGTCCCCGAACTTCGGTTCGGGGACCAGCTCTTTTTTGTTTTGCTTTACTTGTCGTTCACGTTGCGCGACCAGTATCCGCGCCATGGGTACTGCTGCAATGCTCAGGGCCGCGGGCGTCGGAGCCGGTGACGAGGTCGTCGTTCCGGCCTTCGGGAACGTGGAGGTCGCCGATGCCGTGACCCAGGCCGGCGCCACGGTCGTCTTCGCCGACATAGACCCGGTGACGTACTGCCTGGACCCGCAGGCGGTGGAGGCGGTCATAACTCCCCAGACGGCGGCGCTCGTTGTCGTGCACCGCTTCGGGCGGACGGCCGACATGGTGCGGCTGCGCGGTCTGGGACAGCGGCACGAGCTGCTGGTGCTGGAGCAGGGCGAGTCCGAGGCGCCGTACGACGAGATCGCGCAGCGCAGGGAGCGGGCCGCCTATCTGGATGGCCGCCTCAGCGGTGTGCGCACACCGGCCGGCGGCGACGGCCACACCTATCAGCAGTACGTCGTCCGGGTGCCCGGCAACGGACGTCCGGACCGGGACGCCTTCGCACGGGCCGTACGGGCCAGGGGAGTCGAGTGCAGGGTGCCCGTGAAGACACCGGTGCACCGCCTGCCCGGGTTCCGTCGCGACGTACAGCTTCCCGAGACCGAGCGGGCCGCCGACGAGACCCTCTCGCTGCCCGTGGACGGGACGTTGACCAAACGCGAGATGCAGCGGATCGTCTCCGTCTGCAACGCGCTCGGCGGACTGCTGCAACCGGCCTTCTGATCAGGACCGGACTGGTTGGGAGTACGGTCCGGTTCAGGGTATGATCTCTCTTGTCGCCGCGAGGGAAACCTCAAAATGACAGGCCCCCCTAGCTCAGTCGGCAGAGCGTCTCCATGGTAAGGAGAAGGTCAACGGTTCGATTCCGTTGGGGGGCTCAGGAAGAAAAGGCCTCCGCCCTTGTGGGCGGGGGCCTTTCGCATGTTCCGGACCGGCGGAACCCGGCTCCGGGGACCGAGGTCCCGGGAGCGTCGGTCCGTCGGGTCTCAGTCCGTGGGGAGGCCGGGAACGCGCATCGCCAGGATCGCCATGTCGTCCGACGGGGCGTCGGAGGCGAAGCGTTCGACCGCGCGCATGATGCGCGCGGCGACGGCGCCGGCCGTCAGTCCCGTGCACGTGGTGAGGACGTCCGCGAGGCCGTCGTCACCGAGCATGCGGGTGCCCTCGCGGCGCTCCGTGACACCGTCCGTGACGCACAGCAGGACATCGCCCGGATCGAGCGTGACTCTCTGCTCGTACAGCTCCAGGTCCTCCATGACACCGAGGAGCGGCTGCGGTTCGGCGGCCGGCTCGACCGTGCCGTCCTGGCGCAGGCGCAACGGGAGCGGGTGGCCGGCACAGACGACCTTCAGGACGGCGCTGCCGTCCTCCTGGGGCCACAACTCGCCGTAGAGGAGGGTCAGGAAGCGGCTGCGGGCGCCCTCGTCGAGGATCGCGGAGTTCAGCCGCTCCAGAACCGCGGGGCCGCCGTAGCCCTCCCGGGCCAGCAGGCGCAGCGCGTGCCGGGCCAGACCCGTGACCGCCGCCGCCTCCGGGCCCGTACCGCAGACGTCGCCGATGGCGAAGCCGTACGCGCCGTCACGGATGGGGAAGAGGTCGTAGAAGTCGCCGCCGACCTCGTTGCCCTCGCCGGCCGCGCGGTAGATGACCTCGACCTCGACGCCCTCGATCTGGGGGAGTTCCGGGGGCAGGAGGCTGCGCTGGAGGGACTGGCTGATGGCCGTGCGCTCCGAGTAGAGGCGGGCGTTGTCCAGTGCGAGGGCCGCTCGCCGGGAGAGGTCCTCGGCCAACTCCAGGATCTCCTGGCGGAAATGCTCGTCCGACGGCTTGCCGAGGGTCAGCATGCCGATGACACGGTTGCGGGCGACCAGGGGCAGGACGACGGTCTCGCCGCCGACCGCCGCGGCCGTCGCCAGCGTCGGGCCGATGCCGGACCCCGTCGACGTGTGCTCGCCGAGGCCCAGACTGCGCATCGAGGTCCGCAGGGCGGCGTCGTGGGCGGCCGCGGCCGGTGCCGACCAGACCCGGGCGCCCGGGGTGGGCACCGGGTCGGGCGGGGCGATCTTCGAGAGCAACGCCTTGAGGCCGTCGATGAGTTCCTCGTCCTCGTGCAGGACGTACGAGAGGTAGGGCTCGGAGGCCTGGTCGGCGATCGTGTACACGGCGCACCAGGTGGCCAGGGTCGGGACCGTCATCTGCGCCATGAGCGCGAGCGTCTGGTCGCGGTCCAGGGTGCCGGCGAGCAGGTCGGAGGCCTCGACGAGGAAGGACAGCGAGCCGCGGCGCAGACGTTCCAGCTCGCCGAGGCGGGCCGATTCCACCGCCAGGGCGATGCGGTCGGCGGCGAACTGGAGGCGCAGGGCCTCTTCGTTGGAGTAGCGTCCCGGCGATTCGGCCGCGACGCCGAGGGAGCCGGTGAGGCGGCCCTCGACCTTCAGCGGGACGGTGACGACCGAGCGCATGCCGGTGCCGCCGAGGAGCGGTACGGCGCCGGGGACGAGGGTGAGGTCCTCGTGGACGGCGGGCATCCGGGCCGAGCCGTAGCGGCCGGGTCCCGCCTCGACGGGGACGCGGGCGAAGCGCTGGCGCGCGGACGGCAGGCCCGTGGAGGCGCGTACCTCCAACTCCGTCTCGTCGTCGGTGGCGAGGAGCAGGAAGGCCGAGTCGCCGTCGAGCATGTCGCGGGCGCGTTCCACCGTGCGCTGGAGGAGGCCGTCGAGGTCGTCCGGGGCGGGCGATCCGATGAAGACCTCGAACGGATCGGTGGCCTGTCCCTCCGCGTGGGCGCCCGGGTCGGAGGAGGGTCCGCGCAACGGGGTCTGCAGGACGGCGCGTTCGTGGTCGCGCACGAGGAGGCAGACGGTGGAGGGCTCGCCGCTCGTGTCGCGGACCCGCAGGTGCGAGGCGTACACCGGGGTGACGCGGCCGTCGGCGCAGCGGACGCCGTAACTGCCCTCCCAGCGGGAGAGTTGGAGGGCTTCGACGATGCCGGTGCCGGTGCCGGGGGTGTGCGGCCAGGCCGCGAGGTCGGTGAGCGGTTTGCCGGTGACCTGCTCGGCCGCGTACCCGAAGAGTTCCTCGGCGTCCTCGTTCCAGGCGTTGATGGAACCGGCGCGGTCGATCTGGACGACCGCGACGCGGACGCGGCCGTCGGCCAGGGGGAGGAGGTCGGCGGGGAGGGAGGGGCCGGCGGCGCGGGTGCCGACCGCGCGCTCGGGGAGGTCGAGCCGGAACCAGACCCGCTTGTGGGTGGGCGTGTAGTCGACGCCCCAGCGGCGGGCCAGGGCCGCGCAGAGCTGGAGGCCGCGGCCGCCCTCGCGGTCGGGGCTGCCCATGTTGACGGCCGTGGCCTGGAGCGGGATCTCGCGTTCCGGGTAGCGGTCCGCCACCTCGATGCGCACGCCGTCGTCACTGCGCAGGCACAGGACGTCGGCGGAGGTGCCCGCGTGCACGACGGCGTTGGTGACCAGTTCGCTCGTCAGGACGACGGCGTCGTCGACGATGTCGGCGAAGCCCCAGCCCTGGAGCGTGTCCCGGACGAACGAGCGGGCGGTCGCGACGGACCGGCCCACGGGTTCGAAACTGGCGGCCGCGCGCGCGGTGATCACAGAATTCCTCGTCCGGTCGTCGGCATGCGGGGGTCCGTGGCCGACCCGCTCCTGCGTGGGCAGAGCGTGGTGTCCTGTCGGCCGGGGATCCTGGGGTGTCTCCCCGGGATGCAGTCCGGTGGTCATGGTGCGGTGCCCCTCCGATGCCTGCCCGCTCGTGCTCGTGCCACCGCCCAGGCCGGACGGGACCGGCACGGCTGGACAGCCGCTTGCAAGGTTACTTACCTTCGCGGCCCCCGCGGATGCCGGTCACGGGTGTTTCCGTCCTGAGGGGTTCGGTGTTTCCGTTCGGACAGGTGCGTGTGGTCGCCTCCGGCCAGGACCGGAGTTCTGTCCCGAGGGTGTGCGGACGATGTGCGAAGCTGCCGAACTGTTATGGCCTGGTTCGGCCGGGGTGAAACACTGGGCAGGTTCCAGGAGAAGGTCCGGGCAGGTCGCATGCCTCCCGCGCACCACGAACAGAAGTACCCCGGCACGAGCAGAAGTACCGAGCAGAAGCAGCAGAAGTACCGAACAGAAGCAGAAGTACCGAGTAGAAGTACCCGAGTACGCCGAGCAGTATCGGTCGACCCTTGCGGGAGGGACACAGTGGAGTCTGGCGCAGCGACGCGGGGCGGTAGGACGCGCGCGAAAGGCGGACAGTCCCTGAAGGGCGGGCGCGCACCGGGCGCCGGCACCACCACCGAGGTGGACACGGCGGCGCTGAACCGGTTGCTGGCGGCCCTGGTGTCGATGCGGGACGGCAACTTCCGCAAGCGGCTCACTGTTTCCGGTGACGGCGTGATGTCCGAGATCTCGGCCGTCTTCAACGAGGTCGCCGACCGCAATCTGCATCTGACGGGTGAGCTGTCGCGGGTACGGCGTGTGGTGGGCCGTGAGGGCAAGCTCACGGAGCGGTTGGAGGCGGGCTCCGGCGAGGGTGCCTGGGCGGCCGCGATCGACGCGTCGAACGCCCTGGTGGACGATCTCGTACGGCCCGTCTCCGAGGTCGGCCGGGTCCTGTCCGCGGTCGCGGAGGGCGATCTGTCGGCGCGCATGGACCTGCGGGCGCAGGCGGCGGACGGGAACGGGCATCCGCTGCGCGGTGAGTTCCTGAAGGTCGGCCGGACCGTCAACAACCTGGTCGACCAGTTGTCGACGTTCACCGACGAGGTCACGCGGGTGGCCAGCGAGGTGGGCACCGAGGGCAAGCTGGGCGGGCAGGCCCGGGTGCGGGGCATGTCCGGTTCGTGGAAGGACCTCACGGACTCGGTCAACACGATGGCGTACCGGCTCACAGCTCAGGTGCGTGACATCGCTCTCGTGACCACGGCGGTCGCCAAGGGTGACCTGTCGCGCAAGGTCACCGTCCATGTGGCCGGCGAGATGCTGGAGCTGAAGAACACCGTCAACACGATGGTGGACCAGCTGTCCTCCTTCTCCTCCGAGGTGACGCGCGTCGCCCGCGAGGTGGGTACGGAGGGTGAGCTGGGCGGTCAGGCGCAGGTGCCCGGTGTGGCCGGTGTGTGGAAGGACCTCACCGATTCGGTGAACCTGATGGCCGGCAACCTGACGGCCCAGGTGCGCGGCATCGCGCAAGTGACCACGGCGGTCGCGAGCGGTGACCTGTCGCAGAAGGTGACCGTCTCGGCACGTGGTGAGGTCGCCCAGCTCGCCGAGACGATCAACCAGATGACCGAGACGCTGCGGACGTTCGCCGACGAGGTCACCCGTGTCGCCAACGAGGTCGGTGGCGAGGGCCGGCTCGGCGGTCAGGCGAACGTGCCGGGGGCGGCGGGGACGTGGAAGGACCTCACGGACTCGGTCAACACGGTCTTCCGGAACCTCACGACCCAGGTGCGGGACATCGCCGCGGTGACGACCGCGGTGGCCAACGGCGATCTGTCGCAGAAGGTCAGTGTCCAGGTCGCCGGCGAGATGCTGGAGCTGAAGAACACCGTCAACACGATGGTCGACCAGCTGTCGTCGTTCGGTGTCGAGGTCACGCGCGTGGCGCGCGAGGTCGGCGTCGAGGGTGAGCTGGGCGGCCAGGCCCAGGTTCCGGGGGTGGCCGGCACCTGGAAGGACCTCACGGACTCCGTCAACACGGCGTTCCAGAACCTGACCGGCCAGGTGCGCAACATCGCCCAGGTGACCACGGCGGTCGCCAACGGAGATCTGTCGCAGAAGGTCACCGTCGAGGTCGCCGGCGAGATGCTGGAGCTGAAGGTCACCGTGAACACCATGGTGGACCAGCTGTCGAGCTTCGCCGACCAGGTGACGCGGATGGCCCGTGACGTGGGTACGGAGGGCCGGCTGGGCGGCCAGGCCCGGGTGGACGGCGTGTCCGGCACCTGGAAGGAACTCACGGACTCCGTCAACTTCATGGCGGGGAACCTGACGTCGCAGGTGCGTCAGATCGCCCAGGTGACCACGGCGGTGGCCCGGGGCGACCTGTCGCAGAAGATCGACGTGGACGCGCGCGGCGAGATCCTGGAGCTGAAGAACACCATCAACACGATGGTCGACCAGCTCTCCGCGTTCGCCGACCAGGTGACGCGGGTGGCCCGTGACGTGGGTACGGAGGGGCGGCTGGGCGGTCAGGCGCAGGTGCCCGGCGTGGCCGGTGTGTGGCGCGACCTGACCGACTCGGTGAACGGCATGGCCGGCAACCTCACCGCTCAGGTGCGCAACATCGCGCAGGTCGCGACGGCGGTGGCCCGCGGTGACCTGTCGCAGAAGATCGACGTGGACGCGCGCGGCGAGATCCTGGAGCTGAAGAACACCCTCAACACGATGGTGGACCAGCTCTCGAACTTCGCCGAGCAGGTGACGCGGGTGGCCCGTGAGGTGGGCACGGAGGGCATCCTCGGCGGTCAGGCCGAGGTGCAGGGTGTCTCGGGCACTTGGAAGGACCTCACCCAGTCCGTGAACTTCATGGCCAACAACCTGACCAGTCAGGTGCGCAACATCGCCGAGGTCACGACCGCGGTCGCCATGGGAGACCTGTCCAAGAAGATCACCGTCGACGCGCGCGGCGAGATCCTCGAACTGGTCACCACCGTCAACACGATGGTGGACCAGCTGTCGTCGTTCGCCGAGCAGGTGACCCGGGTGGCCCGCGAGGTGGGCACCGAGGGCCAGTTGGGCGGTCAGGCGCGGGTGCCCGGGGTCACGGGCATCTGGAAGGACCTGAGCGACAACGTCAACCTGATGGCCTACAACCTGACGATGCAGGTGCGGAACATCTCGCAGGTGGCGGCGGCCGTCGCCAACGGGGACCTGACCCGGACGGTGACGATCAAGGCGAGCGGTGAGGTCGCGCAGCTCGCCGACACCTTCAACACGATGGTGAAGACGCTGAGTTCGTTCGCCGAGCAGGTCACCAAGGTGGCCCGCGAGGTGGGCACGGACGGCATCCTCGGCGGTCAGGCGCACGTCCCGGGAGTCGCGGGGACGTGGAAGGACCTCACCGAGTCGGTGAACGGGATGGCGTCCAACCTGACCGGCCAGGTGCGCAACATCGCGATGGTCACCACGGCCATCGCCAAGGGCGATCTGACCAAGAAGATCGACATCGACGCGCGCGGCGAGATCCTGGAGCTCAAGACCACCATCAACACGATGGTCGACCAGCTGTCGTCCTTCGCGGAGGAGGTCACCCGGGTGGCCCGGGAGGTGGGCACGGAGGGGCAGTTGGGCGGTCAGGCGCGCGTCCGTGACGTCGACGGGACCTGGCGCGACCTCACCGAGTCGGTGAACGAGATGGCCGGGAACCTGACCCGGCAGGTGCGCGCCATCGCGCGCGTGGCGACCGCGGTGACCCGCGGCGACCTGAACCTGAAGATCGACGTGGACGCCTCCGGCGAGATCCAGGAACTCCAGGACTACATCAACAAGATGATCGCCAACCTGCGCGACACGACCATCGCCAACAAGGAGCAGGACTGGCTGAAGGGCAACCTCGCCCGGATCTCCGCCCTGATGCAGGGCCGCCGCGATCTCGACGACGTGGCCTCGCTGATCATGAGCGAGCTGACGCCGGTGGTCTCGGCCCAGCACGGCGCGTTCTTCCTCTCGATGCCGCTGGTCGACGGGAAGGACGCGGGGGCGGAGGACGAGGAGGCGTACGAGCTGCGGATGCTCGGGTCGTACGGCTACTCCATGGGCTCCATGCCCACCTCGTTCCGGCCCGGCGAGGCGCTGATCGGGACGGCCGCGCAGGAGAAGCGCACGATCCTCGTGGAGAACGCGCCGAGCGGCTACCTGAAGATCTCCTCCGGACTCGGTGAGGCGCCGCCGGCCCAGGTCATCGTGCTTCCGGTGCTCTTCGAGGGGACCGTGCTCGGGGTCATCGAGCTGGCGTCGTTCACGCCCTTCACACAGATCCAGAAGGACTTCCTGAACCAGATCGCGGAGATGATCGCGACGAGCGTCAACACCATCTCGGTCAACACCAAGACGGAGGTGCTGCTGCGGCAGTCGCAGGAGCTCACCGAGCAGCTGCGGGAGCGCTCGGCGGAGTTGGAGAACCGGCAGAAGGCGCTCCAGGACTCGAACGCGGAACTGGAGGACAAGGCCGAGCTGCTGGCCCAGCAGAACCGCGACATCGAGGTCAAGAACACCGAGATCGAGGAGGCCCGGCAGGTCCTGGAGGAGCGCGCCGAGCAGCTCGCGGTCTCCATGCGCTACAAGAGCGAGTTCCTGGCGAACATGTCGCACGAGCTGCGGACGCCGCTCAACTCGCTGCTGATCCTGGCCAAGCTGCTCGCCGACAACGCGGACACGAACCTCACGCCGAAGCAGGTCGAGTTCGCCGAGACGATCCACGGCGCGGGTTCCGACCTGCTCCAGCTGATCAACGACATCCTCGACCTGTCGAAGGTCGAGGCGGGCAAGATGGACGTGTCGCCGACCCGGATCGCGCTCGTCCAGCTCGTCGACTACGTGGAGGCGACGTTCCGTCCGCTGACCGCGGAGAAGGGGCTCGACTTCTCCGTACGGGTCTCCCCGGAGCTGCCCGCCACGCTGCACACCGACGAGCAGCGCCTCCTCCAGGTGCTGCGCAACCTGCTCTCCAACGCGGTGAAGTTCACCGATTCCGGAGCGGTCGAGCTGGTGATCCGGCCCGCCGGGGCGGACGTGCCGGTGGCCATCAGGGAACAGCTGCTGGAGTCGGGGTCGCTGCGGGACGCGGACGCCGATCTGATCGCGTTCTCCGTGACCGACACCGGTATCGGGATCGCGGCGAGCAAGATGCGGGTGATCTTCGAGGCCTTCAAGCAGGCGGACGGTACGACGAGCCGCAAGTACGGCGGTACGGGGCTCGGGCTCTCCATCTCGCGGGAGATCGCGCGGCTGCTCGGCGGCGAGATCTACGCCCAGAGCGAGCCGGGGCGCGGCTCCACCTTCACCCTGTACCTGCCGCTGCACCCGAGCGAACTGCCGCCGCAGGGCTACGGGCAGCTCGCGCCGGCGCTGGAGGCGGGGGAGCTGCTGGCTTCCGAGGCCGAGCTGCACGCCATCGGGATGCCGGCCGAGGTGAAGTCGTACCAGGACGCCCAGAACGGGCCCGCGGCGCTGTTCAGGAGGCGCCGCAGGACGCTGCCGACGGCCGAACGGCGCCCGGACGCCTCCGGGCAGCAGGACGCCGGCGCGGGTGCCGCTCAGGAGTCGTGGGCGGCGGCGGGGCAGCAGGACGCGGGACCGCAGCAGGGTCGGGGGATCCGCTTCGAGGGCGAGAAGGTGCTGATCGTCGACGACGACATCCGCAACGTGTTCGCGCTGACCAGCGTCCTGGAGCAGCACGGACTGTCGGTGCTGTACGCGGAGAACGGCCGCGAGGGCATCGAGGTCCTGGAGCAGCACGACGATGTGACGGTCGTTCTGATGGACATCATGATGCCCGAGATGGACGGTTACGCCACGACCACGGCGATCCGGCGGATGCCGCAGTTCGCGGGGCTGCCGATCATCGCGCTGACGGCGAAGGCCATGAAGGGCGACCGGGAGAAGGCGATCGAGTCGGGTGCCTCCGACTACGTGACCAAGCCGGTCGACCCCGACCACCTGCTGTCCGTGATGGCGCAGTGGATGCGCGAGGGGTGACACACTTCCAGGGAGTGACGTGGGCCGTCACGGTGTGCCGTGCACCGGTGCACCGTGCGGCACGGCCGTCTCCGGCGGCCCGGCGCCGGATGACCGTCTGTGCCCGAAGCCGTGTAGAAGCGCGGGATACGGGGAACCTTCTGGTCCCCTGCCGCGTTTCTGCTACGTGCACAGTGACATCACGGTGACAGGGTGTGGCGACAGGCGGGGTGCGGCTAGCATGACCGGCACAAGGACGGACGGCGCAAGGGAGTCGTCCCCTGGGGCGGCGCCCGGCGCTTCCCCAAGTCCTGCGGACAGGGGAGGCCCCATGCCGGGGCGAGGAGGGCGGGCCATGGTGCAGAAGGCCAAGATCCTCCTGGTCGATGACCGGCCGGAGAATCTGTTGGCGCTGGAGGCGATCCTCTCCGCGCTCGATCAGACACTGGTACGGGCATCGTCCGGGGAGGAAGCGCTCAAAGCGCTGCTCACGGACGACTTCGCGGTCATTCTGCTGGATGTCCAGATGCCGGGCATGGACGGATTCGAGACCGCCGCGCACATCAAGCGGCGTGAGCGGACCCGGGACATCCCGATCATCTTCCTGACCGCCATCAACCACGGTCCGCACCACACCTTCCGGGGGTACGCGGCCGGCGCGGTGGACTACATCTCCAAGCCCTTCGACCCGTGGGTGCTGCGCGCGAAGGTCTCGGTGTTCGTCGAGCTCTACATGAAGAACTGCCAACTCCGTGAGCAGGCCGCTCTGTTGCGGCTCCAGCTGGAGGGCGGGGGCAAGGCGGCGCTCGGCGAGGTCAAGGAGCCCGCGGGACTCCTCGCCGAACTCTCGGCGCGGCTCGCGGCCGTCGAGGAGCAGGCCGAGGCGCTGTCCAAGCAGCTCGACGACGACTCCGCCGACGCGGCGGCCGTGGCGACGGCGGCCCACCTCGAACGCAAACTCACCGGACTGCGCAGGGCGCTGGACGCGCTGGAGCCGGGTACGGGCAGTGGGGCTCCCTCGGTGCCGTCGCAGGGCTGAAAGCCCGTGGGGGCACCTCCGGGAGGCCGTGCGAGGCCTTGAGGAGGTGTCAATTCCGCTCCCGGCAACGGTGACACGACCGGGTGAAGCAGGCCCCCCTGTTCGAGCGAAGTCGAGAACTTGGGGGAGGCACACGTGTCGCTGTCGTCTCCACCGGTAACCTCACACACATGGCCCCACGTCAGTCCGCAGCCAAGAAGCCGCCCGCGAAGAAGGCGTCCGCTCCGACGAAGGCTCCGGCGAAGAAGGCCCCCGCGAAAAAGCCCCCCGTGAAGAAGGCGGCCGCCGGCAAGGCGCCCGCCAAGAGGGCTCCGGCGAAGAAGCCCGCACCCGCGCCGGCGCCCAGCCCCACCGCGGGTGTGTACAGGCTCGTACGCGCTCTGTGGCTGGGCGTCGCCCATGCCGTCGGAGCGGCCTTCCGCGGGATAGGACGTGGCGCGAAGGGGCTCGACCCGGCGCACCGCAAGGACGGACTCGCTCTCCTGCTGATCGCCCTCGCGCTGATCGTCGCGGCGGGTACCTGGTCCAATCTGCGCGGTCCCGTCGGTGACCTCGTGGAGATGCTGGTCACCGGCACCTTCGGCCGTCTCGACCTCCTCGTCCCGATACTTCTCGCCGTCATCGCGGCGCGGCTCATCCGGCACCCCGAGCAGCCCGAGGCGAACGGCCGGATCGTGATCGGTCTGTCGGCGCTCGTGATCGGTGTGCTCGGACAGGTACACATCGCGTGCGGGGCGCCCGCGCGCAGCGACGGGATGCAGGCGATAAGGGACGCCGGCGGCCTCATCGGCTGGGGGGCCTCCACCCCGCTGACGTACACGATGGGTGACGTCCTCGCCGTACCGCTCCTCGTGCTGCTCACGGTCTTCGGGCTGCTGGTCGTCACGGCGACCCCGGTCAACGCGATCCCGCAGCGGCTGCGGCTGCTCGGCCAGAAGCTCGGCATCGTCCAGGCCGACCTCGACGAGGACCTGCTCGGCGAGGACGACGAGCGCTACGACGAGCAGTGGCGCGACGGACTTCAGCCGAGCCCCCGCAGACGCCCGCGCGCTCCCGAGGCGTACGACCCGGACAGCGCCGAGCAGGAGGCGCTCTCCGGGCGCAGGGGCCGCCCCCGGCGGCCCGGCGCGCAGCAGCCCGACATCAACCGGCCCATGGACGCCGTGGACGTCGCCGCGGCCGCCGCCGCGGCGCTGGACGGCGCCGTGCTGCACGGGATGCCGCCCTCGCCCCTGGTCGCCGATCTGACGCAGGGCGTCAGCGTCGAGCGCGACGGCTACGAGGAGACGACGCCGGTACCGGCCGCCCGCGCCAAGGCCGTCCCGGGCGCCAAGCGGTCCAAGCAGGAGAGCCTGCCGGCCGAGCCGGTCGTGCCCGACCTCACCAAGGCCGCGCCCGACGCGCCGCGCGAGCTGCCCCCGCGCGCGGAGCAGCTCCAGCTCTCCGGGGACATCACCTACTCGCTGCCCTCCCTCGACCTCCTGGAGCGCGGCGGCCCCGGCAAGACCCGCAGCGCCGCCAACGACAAGGTCGTCGACTCCCTGCGCCAGGTCTTCGCCGAGTTCAAGGTTGACGCCGATGTCACGGGCTTCACCCGCGGGCCGACGGTCACGCGGTACGAGGTCACCCTCGGTCCCGCCGTGAAGGTCGAGCGGATCACCGCGCTCACCAAGAACATCGCGTACGCGGTCGCCAGCCCCGACGTGCGGATCATCAGCCCGATCCCCGGCAAGTCCGCGGTCGGCATCGAGATCCCCAACACCGACCGCGAGATGGTCAACCTCGGTGACGTGCTGCGCCTCGCGGACGCGGCGGAGGACGACCATCCGATGCTGGTCGCGCTCGGCAAGGACGTCGAGGGCGGCTACGTGATGGCCAACCTGGCGAAGATGCCGCACGTCCTCGTCGCCGGAGCCACCGGTTCCGGCAAGTCGTCCTGCATCAACTGCCTGATCACCTCGATCATGGTCCGCGCGACCCCCGAGGACGTGCGGATGGTCCTCGTGGACCCCAAACGCGTCGAGCTGACCGCCTACGAGGGCATCCCGCACCTGATCACACCGATCATCACCAACCCGAAGCGGGCCGCCGAGGCGCTGCAGTGGGTCGTGCGGGAGATGGACCTGCGCTACGACGACCTCGCGGCGTTCGGGTTCCGGCACATCGACGACTTCAACGAGGCCATCAGGAACGGCAAGGTCAAGCTGCCCGAGGGCAGCGAGCGCGAGCTGACCCCGTACCCGTACCTCCTGGTGATCGTCGACGAGCTCGCCGACCTGATGATGGTCGCGCCGCGCGACGTCGAGGACTCGATCGTGCGCATCACCCAGCTCGCGCGCGCGGCCGGCATCCATCTGGTGCTCGCCACGCAGCGGCCGTCCGTGGACGTCGTCACCGGTCTGATCAAGGCGAACGTGCCCTCCCGGCTCGCCTTCGCCACCTCCTCCCTCGCGGACTCGCGGGTCATCCTCGACCAGCCCGGTGCCGAGAAGCTCATCGGCAAGGGCGACGGGCTCTTCCTGCCGATGGGGGCCAACAAGCCCACGCGTATGCAGGGTGCCTTCGTGACCGAGGACGAGGTCGCGGCGATCGTGCGGCACTGCAAGGACCAGATGGCGCCCGTCTTCCGGGACGACGTCACCGTGGAGACCAAGCAGAAGAAGGAGATCGACGAGGACATCGGCGACGACCTCGACCTGCTGTGCGCCGCGGCCGAACTGGTCGTCTCCACGCAGTTCGGGTCCACCTCGATGCTCCAGCGCAAGCTGCGCGTCGGCTTCGCCAAGGCCGGCCGGCTCATGGACCTCATGGAGTCGCGCGGGATCGTCGGGCCCAGTGAGGGTTCCAAGGCGCGTGACGTCCTGGTGAAGGCCGACGAGCTGGACGGGGTGTTGGCCGTGATGCGCGGGGAAGCAGAGGCGTAGAACCCCGGCGAGGGGGAACAGGACGACCGGTGACGGCGTGGTGAGCGCACGGCGGTCGCTCGAGGAGCGGCCGGACTGTCGGACGAATGGCGGAACGTCAGGTTACGCACTCGGCTGATATGTGAATGTGACTCACCCGTAAGGAGTCGGTGAGCAACCGTTTCGCCTTGTCGCACGTCAAGTTGAGCGAAGGGGCGTCACCATGTCCCTATATCAGGATGACCGGCCATTCTGATGGCGTACAAAGTCCCACCGCCCGGTTGCCCCACCCTTTCGTACCCCCCCTAGACTGAACTTCCAGCACAGGTGGCTACACGCTCGAAAGGCGCCCCCGTGTCCATCGTCAACTCACCTGACGGCAACTCCCCCGAAGACGAGCGTCCGTTCGAAGACGACCCTACGGCTGAGCGGCCCTCGATCGGCCGTGCCCTCCAGAAGGCACGCATCGAGGCCCATCTGACCGTCGACGACGTCAGCAACGCCACCCGCGTCCGCATCACGATCATCCACGCCATCGAACAGAACGACTTCGCCCCCTGTGGGGGTGACGTCTACGCGCGCGGGCACATCCGGACCCTGGCCCGCGCCGTCCGGCTCGATCCGGCTCCGCTGCTCGCGCAGTACGACGCCGAACACGGCGGACGTCCCGCGCCGACGCCCGCCGCCCCGCTCTTCGAGGCGGAACGCATCCGCCCCGAGCGCCGCGGACCGAACTGGACGGCTGCCATGGTCGCCGCGATCGTCGCGGTGATCGGCTTCGTCGGGTTCACCATGGTCAAGGGCGGTGGCAACGGCGACGACTCGAAGACCCAGGTCGCCGAGGGGTCCACGCCGACCACCAAGAAGTCCGCCGCTCCGTCGGCGACCGCCACCAAGCCCGTCGAACCGAAGTCCGAGCCCTCCGACAGCGCCATCGCGGCCGCTCCGCAGGACAAGGTGACCGTCCAGGTCAGCGCCGCGGACGGACGCAGCTGGATCTCCGCCAAGGACCACAACGGGCGGATGCTCTTCGACGGGCTGCTCAAGCAGGGCGAGTCGAAGACCTTCCAGGACAGCTCCAAGATCAACCTCATCCTCGGCGACGCCGGAGCCATCCAGCTGTTCGTCAACGGCAAGAAGATCGAGGACCAGTTCCGGCCGGGCGCGGTGGAGCGTCTGACGTACACCAAGGGCGACCCCCAGGTCGGATAGGGGTCCCTGGCAGCACACCGTCGACGGGGGCGGCCAAGATCGGCCAACCCCGTCGACATGGGCTCTCGGTGAGACAAAGTAGTCTTGAGTCCATGCCTGAACGCCGTACCGTCGCACTCGTCACCCTTGGCTGCGCCCGTAACGAGGTGGACTCGGAGGAGCTCGCAGGCCGCTTGGAGGCGGACGGCTGGCAACTCGTGGAGGACGCCGAACAAGCGGACGTCGCCGTCGTCAACACCTGCGGATTCGTCGAAGCCGCCAAGAAGGACTCCGTCGACGCCCTCCTCGAGGCCAATGACCTCAAGGGGCACGGCAGAACCCAGGCCGTGGTCGCGGTGGGCTGCATGGCCGAGCGGTACGGCAAGGAACTCGCCGAAGCGCTCCCCGAGGCCGACGGAGTACTCGGCTTCGACGACTACGCCGACATCTCCGACCGCCTCCAGACCATCCTGAACGGCGGCATCCACGCCTCCCACACCCCGCGCGACCGGCGCAAGCTGCTGCCGATCAGCCCCGCCGAGCGGCAGAGCGCCGGCGAGGAAGTGGCCCTTCCCGGCCACGGCGCGCCCACCGACCTCCCCGAGGGCGTCGCCCCGGTCTCCGGCCCCCGTGCGCCCCTGCGCCGCCGTCTGGACGGGTCCCCGGTCGCCTCGGTGAAGCTGGCCTCCGGCTGCGACCGCCGCTGCACGTTCTGCGCCATCCCCTCCTTCCGCGGTTCGTTCATCTCGCGCCGGCCCAGCGACGTCCTGAACGAGGCCCGCTGGCTCGCCGAGCAGGGGGTCAAGGAGGTGATGCTCGTCTCCGAGAACAACACCTCGTACGGCAAGGACCTGGGGGACATTCGCCTCCTGGAGACGATGCTCCCCGAGCTGGCCGAGATCGACGGCATCGAGCGCGTGCGGGTCAGCTACCTCCAGCCCGCCGAGATGCGCCCCGGGCTCATCGACGTCCTGACCTCGACCCCGAACGTCGCGCCGTACTTCGACCTGTCCTTCCAGCACTCCGCGCCCGACGTGCTGCGCTCGATGCGCCGCTTCGGCGACACCGACCGGTTCCTGGAGCTGCTCGACACCATCCGCGCCAAGGCCCCGGGGGCCGGTGTGCGCTCCAACTTCATCGTGGGCTTCCCCGGTGAGAGCGAGGCCGACCTCGCCGAGCTGGAGCGCTTCCTCACCGGAGCCCGCCTCGACGCGATCGGCGTCTTCGGGTACTCCGACGAGGAGGGCACCGAAGCGGCGACGTACGAGAACAAGCTGGACGAGGACGTCGTCGCCGAGCGCCTCGCGCGCGTGTCCCGCCTCGCCGAGGAACTGGTCGCCCAGCGCGCCGAGGAGCGCGTGGGCGAGACCGTGCACGTGCTGGTCGAGGGCATCGACGACGAGGACGGCGCGTACGGCCGCGCTGCGCACCAGGCGCCGGAGACGGACGGCCAGGTGCTGTTCACGAACGGCGAGGGTCTGACGGTCGGCCGTATCGTCGAGGCCAAGGTGGTCGGTACGGAAGGTGTCGACCTGGTGGCCGAGCTGCTTCCGGGCTCGCTCGAGTGTGCTGAGGAGGCGGCCAGATGACCGGAGCCCCGGCATCCGCGGCAGGCGGCCCCCCGGGCGCCAGAGGTGCGACGGGGGCTCCCGGCGCATCCGGTGCTCCGGGAGCATCTGGTGGTCCGGGAGCATCCGGTGGTCCGGGCGCGGCGGGCGCTCCGGACGGCCCGAAGACGCCTCGTGGCGGGAAACTGGGCGCCGCGGCCGTCAACCAGGCCAGCCTCTGGAACATCGCCAACATCTTGACCATGATCCGGCTCGTCCTCGTGCCGGGCTTCGTGGTGCTGATGCTGGCCGACGGGGGATACGACCCCGCCATGCGGGCCTGGGCCTGGGCGGCCTTCGCCGTCGCCATGATCACCGACATCTTCGACGGTCATCTGGCGCGCACGTACAACCTCGTCACCGACTTCGGGAAGATCGCCGACCCCATCGCCGACAAGGCGATCATGGGAGCGGCGCTCATCTGCCTATCCGGCCTCGGGGACCTGCCCTGGTGGGTCACCATCGTGATCCTCGGGCGTGAACTCGGCGTCACCCTGCTGCGCTTCGTCGTGATCCGCTACGGGGTCATCCCGGCGAGCCGCGGCGGCAAGCTGAAGACGCTGGCCCAGGGCACGGCGGTCGGCATGTACATCCTGCCGCTGACCGGGCTGCTGGCCTCCCTGCGGTTCTGGGTGATGGGCGTCGCGATCGTCCTGACCGTGGTCACCGGGCTCGACTACGTGAGGCAGGCCGTCGTGCTGCGCCGCCGCGGGATCGCCGAGCGGCGGGCGGCCGCCGCGGAGGCCGAGCGGTGAGTTCCACGGCCGCCGAAGTGGTGCGACTACTCACGGTGAGGGGCGAGACGCTCGCCGTCGCCGAGTCGCTCACCGGTGGTCTGGTGGCGGCCGAGATCACCGCGGTGCCGGGTGCCTCGAAGGCGTTCCGGGGCTCCGTGACCGCGTACGCCACCGAACTGAAGCACGGACTGCTCGGTGTCGACCTCACTCTTCTGGCCGAACGTGGAGCGGTGGACCCGCAGGTCGCGGCGGAGATGGCGGCCGGGGTGCGCGAGGCGCTCGGTGCGGACTGGGGGATCGCGACCACCGGCGTCGCCGGTCCCGAACCCCAGGACGGGCAGCCGGTCGGTACGGTCTACGTGGCCGTCGACGGCCCCTCCGAGGCGCTGCCCGGCACCCCCCGCGACGGGAAAGTGGTGCCGTTGCGGTTGAACGGCGACCGGGCGGAAATCCGTATGGAGAGTGTACGCAGCGTACTCGCGCTGCTTCTCCGGGAGCTCGCGGGCGAACAGACCGGGAATGAGCGGGCACAGGATACGGAACAGAACGGGGGGTTTTGATGTTTGCAGCCCTGAGTGAACACGACATCGCTCCCCGCACGGCCGCGGCGCAAGGCGGTACGGTGGGGCGTGAAGGATGCGGCTACGCGGTCCGAGGAGGGAGCCACCGATGATTCTGCTCCGTCGCCTGCTGGGTGACGTGCTGCGTCGGCAGCGCCAGCGCCAGGGCCGTACTCTGCGCGAAGTCTCCTCGTCCGCCCGAGTTTCACTCGGCTATCTCTCCGAGGTGGAGCGGGGGCAGAAGGAGGCGTCCTCCGAACTGCTCTCCGCGATCTGCGACGCGCTGGACGTACGGATGTCCGAGCTCATGCGGGAAGTGAGCGACGAGCTCGCCCTCGCCGAGCTGGCACAGTCGGCTGCGGCCGCCGAACCGGTGTCCGCGCCGGTGCGTCGCCCGATGCTCAATTCCGTATCGGTGACCGGAGTGCCACCGGAACGGGTCACGATCAAGGCGCCTGCGGAAGCGGTCGACGTCGTCGCCGCCTGACGCTCACCAGTTCGCGTTTTCCGAGCTGAGAGACGTACGAGCGAAGCCCCGGCCGGGGCTTCCCCGGGGAGACCCGGAGGGCCCGGCCGGGGCTTTCGCGTTCCGTGAGGTCCCTCGTGGGCCCGTTTGCCGGTATCCCGCACGGCCTCCATGGTGGAGGGACCCGGCGGAGCCGATGTCGCGCCCGCCGGCCGGTGCCGCCGTCGGGGCCGGGGGACCACGAGGCGGGTCGCCGGGACCGTCGTGAATCGGAGGATGCGGATGTACGTCGTGAAGAGCTCCCTGTCCGACGCGGACCTGAAGACCGTCGCCGAGGCGCTCCAGGGCGCCCTGGTCGATCTGGTGGACCTCTCCCTCGTGGCGAAGCAGGTCCACTGGAACGTGGTGGGGCCCCGCTTCCGTTCCGTCCACCTCCAGCTCGACGAGGTCGTGGACGTCGCGCGGCTGCACTCCGACACCGTGGCGGAGCGCGCCTCGACCCTGGGCGTCCCGCCGGACGGGCGGGCCGCGACGGTGGCGTCGAGCAGCGGCGTCGGGCACGCGCCCGAGGGCTGGATCAAGGACGCCGACGCCGTGCGCACGCTCGTCGAGGCGCTCGGCGCGGTGATCGCGCGGATGCGGGAGCGGGTGGCCGCCACCGCGGACCCGGATCCGGTGAGCCAGGACATCCTCATCGGGATCACGGCGGACCTGGAGAAACACCACTGGATGTTCCAGGCGGAGAACGGATGAGCGTCCGGGAGCCGTTCCGCCCCGGCCGGTGCCGTGTGCCGCCGGTGTGCCCTGCTCGCGCGTGAGATCGGTGGCCCGGTGCCGTGCCGGAGGAGGGTGCCATGACAGGGCGAACAGCGCGCAGGGGGGCTTGCGTGCTGCTCGGCGCGCTGTGGTGGTTCAGCGTGCTCCGGCTCGTTCTGGTGCCCGGTGCCGGGATCCTCGAAGGAGCGGTCGCCGCGGGCGGGTGGGGGCTCAGCCTGCTGCCGGTGCACTGCGTGCCGAAGTCCCGGGCGGCCGGCGCCGTGGGGCCGGACCGGTGGCGGGACCACTGGCGGGGGGTCCGGCGTCGGCGTGGGAGCGGTGGCGGGCGGACTACCAGGGCATGGCGACGCCGCCGTTGGGGCGGAGGATCTGGCCCGTGGTGAACGCCGAGGCGTCCGAGGCCAGGTACAGCACGGCGTGGGCGATGTCCTCGGGTTCCCCGACCCGGCCCAGGGGTGACAGGCGCGCCATGAACGCCTCGGTGCGGTCCTGCCGCTCGCCGTGGCGGTCGGTCATGGGGGTGCGGATCCAGCCGGGCGCCACGGCGTTGACGCGGATGCCGTGCGGGCCGGCCTCGGTCGCCAGGGTCTTCGTCAGCTGGACGACGGCCGCCTTGGCCGCGCTGTAGCAGAGCAGGCCCGGACCGCCGGAGTCGATGGCGCCCGACGCCATGGTGACGACGCTGCCGCGGACGCCGTTGGCGATCATGGATCGTGCGGCCTCCTGGCAGGCGTACAGGACCCCCTTGAAGTTGACGTCCATCACCCGGTCCAGATCCTCGTCCAGGGTCTCCAGGACCGGGCTGCTGTGCATGATCCCGGCGACCGCCGCCATGACGTCGAGCCGGCCGCACGACGCGACGGCCTGCTGGAGCCGGGCCCGGTCGGTGACGTCGAGCGGGTGACCGAGAGCGGTACCGCCCTGGTCCTTGATCAGCGTCGCCGTCTCGTGCAGGCCCTGCTCGTCGACGTCCGCGCAGTGCACGGTGGCGCCCGCCTCCGCGAGCAGGACCGCCGTCGCGCGGCCGATGCCGCTGCCCGCGCCGGTGACGAAGGCGGTGCGTCCGGTGAGGTCGTACGCGGGGAGGCCCATGGAGGGACGGTACGAAGGGATCTGACGGGTCGTCAATTGTTTGCGCGCGACTTGGTGCACGGGCGGACCGGCGGTCCGGGGTCCGGCACGGTGCCTGGATCGGGGCGCGGTGCGGGGAGCCGCACGGTCAGGGCTCAGTGGTGCCGTCGGCCGGGGGCGGGGGGTCCGTACCCGGTGGGGTGGTGCGCCGTGGCGGAGTGCCGGCCGGCCGTCGGCGGGGTGGGGCCCGTCTGGCAGTGGGGGCACCAGTACGTGGGGCGTGCCCGGGATCCGTCGCCCTGGTTCCCCGAGCGGACCTGCGTCGCGCAGCGCAGACACGGGCGAAGGGCGCGCCCGTACACGAACAGGTCCTGTTCGCGGCGCCCGGTGGTGACACGGACCGGACGCTCGCGGTTGAACTCCAGCAGCTTCTTGGCGAGGACCGGCAGCCGGGCGGCACGGTCGGCGGGCAGCGTACCGACGGGGAGCCAGGGGGTGACACCGAGCAGGAAGCACAGCTCGCTCTTGTACACGTTGCCGATGCCCGCGAGATTGCGCTGGTCCAGGAGGGCCTCGCCCAGGGCGCGGCCGGGGTCGCGGAGGAGGTTCTCCAGGGCTCTGTCCGGGTCCCAGTCCGGCCCCAGGAGGTCCGGGCCGAGGTGGCCGACCGCACGGGCCTCGTCGGTGGTGCGGAGCAGTTCCAGCACGGGCAGGCGGTAGCCGACCGCCGTGCGGTCCGCCGTACCGAGGACGGCCCGGATCTGGTGCGCGGGACCTCCGCTCCAGCGCCGGCCGGTCTCGTACACCTTCCAGGAGCCGTCCATCCGCAGATGCGAGTGCAGGGTCAGACCGCCCTCGATCCGGGTGAGGAGGTGCTTGCCGCGCGGGGTGACGTCCAGGACGGCACGACCGGTGAGGTCGGCCGTGGCGTACCGGGGCACCCGCAGGTCGGAGCGGAGCAGGACCTTGCCCGCGAGGGCGACGTGCAGGCGCCTCGCGGTCTGCCAGACGGTGTCTCCTTCGGGCATGGCTCCAGGGTGGCACGGGCGGGGGCGGCCGGTCAGGCGCGAAGGCGGAGTCCGCGCGGGGTGGCGATGAAGCCCGCTCCTTCCAGGAGGGTGCCCAGCGGCGAGGTGAGGGCCGAAACACCGTTGACGCGCTCGACGGTGACCGTGCCGAGCGAGCCCGCGCGGGCGGCTGCGGCGAGGGCCTCCGCCGCGGGAGCCAGACGGGCGTCCTGCGCGAGGGGACCGTCCGGGTCGGCGGGCCAGGCCAGCAGCGTCTTGCCGCCGCGCTCCATGTAGAGGGCCAGATCACCGTCGACCAGGACGACCAGGGAACCCGCTTTGCGGCCCGGCTTGTGGCCCGCCTCCGTCGGTGACTCGGGCCACGGGAGGGCCGCGCCGTAGGCGTTGGCGGGGTCGGCGGCGGCCAGCACGACCGCCGGGGAGGCGGTACGGGGACGGGGGCGGGTGCCCGGGAAGCCCGCACCGCCGGGGTAGCCGGAACCGTAGGCCGGGTACGGCGGGCCGCCGCGGCCGGACGGGGTGTTCCGGCGGTGGGGCGCGCCCGAGTGGGGCGCGTCGGGGTGGGGGGAGCCTGCCGGGAAGGCGGAGTCGGCGGAGAAGGTGTGGTCGTCGCCGAGATCGAGGCCGAAGGCGGAGCCGGGCCCGTCCAGAGGGGCATCGGGGCCGGGTGCGAGGTCGTTCCAGGAATCCGGACCGCCGGGGAGACCGCCCCCGTCCACGAAGGAGTCGCGGCCGTGGCCCGTGCCGTCGAAGCCGGAGCCGGAACGCGGGAGAGCCGCGCTGTCCGGGAAGCCGTGGGCAGCGGGAGAGTCGTCCGGGACGGCCGGTTCGAGCAGGGCGGCACCCCGGTCGCGCGCGTTCGCCGCCGCCCGGAGCCGGTCCACCGCGCCGTCCATGGCGAACTGGGCCGCGCCGAGCCCCTCGACCACATAGCCCCGCCGGGCCTGGCCGCTGTCCTCGAAGGCCGACAGGACGCGGTACACCGCCGAGAAGCCTCCCTCGACGCCCTCCGCCGCGACGGCTCCACGGGTCACCACCCCGTGCCGGTCGAGCAGCGTCCGGGCCAGGGCGTGGGCGCGGACGGTGGTGTCGGGTTCCCGCTCGGGCAGCAGTGACCAGCGGCCCGCCACCGTGGGGGGACCGGTGCGCGACTGGGGGCGCGCCCCTCCGGTCAGGGAGCCGTAACGTCCGCGGGGGACCGAGCGCTTGGCGCGGTGGGCCGTGGAGCCCGCGGTGCGGCCCGAACCCAGGAGGGAGCGCATCGGCGCGAGCGTGTCGTTCGTCAGACGCCCGGACCAGGCCAGCTCCCAGATCGCGTCGGCGAGCTGGGGGTCGGTCGCGTCGGGGTGCGTGGTGGCGCGGACCTGGTCGGCGATCTGGCGGAAGAACAGGCCGTAGCCCCCCGAGAGGGTGTCGAGGACCGACTGGTGCAGGGCCGTCGGCTCCAGGGGGTGCGCGGCGGGAAGGAGCAGGGGCGCGGCGTCCGCCAGGTACAGCGACACCCAGCCGTCCTTGCCCGGCAGGGAACCCGCTCCGGCCCAGAGCACCTCACCGGCGGCCGTGAGCTCGTCGAGCAGCGCGGGTGTGTAACCGGCGACCCGGGACGGCAGCACGAGCTTCTCCAGCGCGGACGCAGGCACGGACGCGCCCTGCAACTGCTCGACGGCGCGGACCAGTCCGTCGACGCCGCGCAGCCCGTGGCCGCTGCCCACGTGCTGCCACTGCGGCAGGAACTGGGCGAGCGCGGCGGGCGGCACCGGTTCGAGTTCATGGCGCAGCGCCGCGAGCGAACGGCGGCGCAGTCTGCGCAGCACCGTCGCGTCGCACCACTCCTGGCCGATGCCCGCCGGATGGAACTCTCCCTGGACCACCCGGCCGTTCGCGGCGAGGCGGTGCAGCGCGCCGTCGGTGACGGCCGTACCGAGACCGAAGCGGGCGGCGGCCGTGGCGGAGGTGAACGGCCCGTGGGTGCGCGCGTACCGGGCGAGGAGGTCGCCGAGCGGGTCCTTGACCGGCTCGGTGAAGGCTTCCGGGACCCCGACGGGCAACGCCGTGCCGAGCGCGTCGCGCAGCCGGCCCGCGTCCTCGACGGCCGCCCAGTGGTCGGCTCCCGCGATCCGGACCCGGATGGCGCGGCGGGCGGCGGCCAGCTCGCCCGCCCACCGCGGCTGCGCGCCCCGCTCGGCCAGCTCGGCCTCCGTGAGCGGCCCGAGCAGCCGCAGCAGGTCGGCGACCCCCTCCACGTCCTTGACGCGGCGGTCCTCGGTGAGCCACTGGAGCTCGCGCTCCAGCTCGGTCAGGACGTCGGCGTCCAGCAGCTCGCGCAGTTCGGCCTGGCCCAGCAGCTCGGCCAGCAGCCGCGAGTCCAGCGACAGCGCGGCGGCCCGCCGCTCGGCGAGCGGCGAGTCGCCCTCGTACAGGAACTGGGCGACGTACCCGAAGAGCAGGGAGCGGGCGAAGGGGGAGGGTTCGGTGGTGGTCACCTCGACGAGCCGCACCTTGCGGGACTCGATGTCGCCCATCAGCTCCACGAGGCCGGGGACGTCGAAGACGTCCTGGAGGCATTCGCGCACCGCCTCCAGGACGATCGGGAACGAACCGAACTCGCTCGCCACCTGGAGCAGCTGGGCGGCGCGCTGCCGCTGCTGCCACAGAGGGGTACGCCTGCCGGGGTTGCGGCGCGGCAGGAGCAGGGCGCGGGCGGCGCATTCGCGGAAGCGGGCGGCGAAGAGGGCCGAACCGCCGACCTGGTCCGTGACGATCCGGTCGACCTCGCCCTTGTCGAAGGCGACGTCCGCCGCGCCGACCGGCGCCTGCTCCGCGTCCCACTCCGCGCCCGCCTTCGAAGGCTCCTGGTCGAGCAGGTCCAGGCCCATCAGATCGGCGTCGGGCAGCCGCAGCACGATGCCGTCGTCCGCGTGCATGACCTGGGCGTCCATGCCGTACCGCTCGGAGAGCTTGGCGCCCAGGGCGAGGGCCCAGGGGGCGTGGACCTGGGCGCCGAAGGGGGAGTGCACGACCACGCGCCAGTCGCCCAGTTCGTCGCGGAAGCGCTCGACGACGATCGTCCGGTCGTCCGGGACGTGCCCGCACGCCTCGCGCTGTTCGGTGAGGTACGCGATGACGTTGTCGGCGGCCCAGGCGTCCAGGCCCGCGGCGAGCAGGCGCGGGCGGGCGTCGCCCTCGGGGAGCGAGCCGACCTCCCGGAGGAACGCGCCCACCGCGCGGCCCAGTTCGAGCGGACGCCCGAGCTGGTCGCCCTTCCAGAAGGGCAGCCGGCCGGGGACGCCGGGGGCGGGGGAGACCAGGACCCGGTCCCTGGTGATGTCCTCGATGCGCCAGGAGCTGGTGCCGAGGGTGAAGACGTCGCCCACCCGGGACTCGTAGACCATCTCCTCGTCGAGCTCGCCGACCCGGCCGCCGCCCTTCTTGGGGTCGGTCCCCGCGAGGAACACCCCGAAGAGTCCGCGGTCGGGGATGGTGCCCCCGGAGGTGACGGCGAGACGCTGGGCGCCGGGGCGGCCGGTCACCGTGCCCGCGACGCGGTCCCACACCACACGGGGCCTCAGCTCGGCGAAGGCGTCCGACGGATAGCGGCCCGCGAGCATGTCGAGCACGGCGGTGAACGCCGACTCCGGGAGCGAGGCGAAGGGGGCCGCCCGGCGGACCGTGGCGAGCAGGTCGTCGACCTGCCAGGTGTCGAGCGCCGTCATGGCCACGAGCTGCTGGGCCAGCACGTCCAGTGGATTGGAGGGGACCCGCAGGGACTCGATGGAGCCGGTGCGCATCCGCTCGGTGACCACGGCCGCCTGCACCAGGTCGCCCCGGTACTTGGGGAAGACGACACCGGTGGAGACCGCGCCGACCTGGTGACCCGCGCGGCCCACGCGCTGGAGCCCCGAGGCCACGGACGGCGGCGACTCGACCTGGACGACGAGGTCGACCGCGCCCATGTCGATGCCCAGTTCGAGGCTGGAGGTGGCGACCACGGCGGGGAGACGGCCGGCCTTCAGGTCCTCCTCGACCTGTGCCCGCTGCTCCTTGGAGACCGAACCGTGGTGGGCGCGGGCGATGACGGGCGGCGCCCCCTGCGCCGCGCCCGAGCCGCCCATCAGCTCGGCCGGCGCGTGGGCCTCCTCCAGGGGCTCGCCGGTCGCCCTCTCGTACGCGATCTCGTTGAGCCGGTTGCACAGGCGCTCGGCCAGCCGGCGCGAGTTGGCGAACACGATCGTCGAGCGGTGGGACTGGACGAGGTCGGCGATCCGCTCCTCGACGTGCGGCCAGATGGAGGGCTTCTCCGCGCCCTCCTTGCCGTCGGCGGCGGGGGACCCGCCCAGCTCGCCCAGGTCCTCCACCGGGACGACCACGGAGAGGTCGAACTCCTTGCCGGACGGCGGCTGGACGATCTCCACCTTGCGGCGGGGCGAGAGGTAGCGTGCCACCTCGTCCACGGGACGGACCGTCGCGGAGAGGCCGATGCGCCGGGCGGGCTTCGGCAGCAGCTCGTCGAGACGCTCCAGGGTGAGCGCGAGATGGGCGCCGCGCTTGGTGCCCGCGACCGCGTGCACCTCGTCCAGGATCACCGTCTCGATGCCGGTCAGCGCGTCGCGCGTGGCCGAGGTCAGCATCAGGAACAGCGACTCGGGGGTCGTGATCAGGATGTCCGGCGGGCGGGTGGCCAGCGCCCGGCGCTCGGCGGGCGGGGTGTCGCCGGAGCGGATGCCCACCTTCACCTCCGGCTCCGGCAGCCCGAGCCGCACGGACTCCTGCCGGATGCCGGTCAGCGGACTGCGCAGATTGCGCTCCACGTCGACCGCGAGCGCCTTGAGCGGCGACACGTACAGCACCCGGCAGCGCTTGCGCGGGTCCGCGGGCGGTGGCGTCGAGGCCAGTTGGTCCAGCGCGGCGAGGAACGCGGCCAGCGTCTTGCCGGAACCGGTGGGGGCGACGACCAGCACGTCCGAGCCCGCGCCGATGGCCGCCCACGCCCCGGCCTGGGCCGCGGTGGGCGCGGAGAAGGCCCCCGTGAACCAGCCGCGGGTCGCGGGGGAGAAGCCGTCGAGCGCTCGGTGTGCGGAGCTGACCATGCGTCCATCCTGCACCCGCCCACTGACAACCGCGCCGACCTGCGAGAACGTCAGGACCGAGCGGGTCGGCGGAGAACCGTGCCGTACAGGACCGTGCCGCACAGGACCGTGCTGTACAGGTCCGGGCGGACGGGGCGAAGCGTGACGGGCAGACGGGGGCAGGCGTGACGGGCAGGCGGGGCAGGCAGAGCAGGCGGGACGGGCGTCGGCGGCCGGTCCCGGCACGGTGGCGGACAATGAGGACGTGGCAGGTTCGGGGCAGGAGCGGGCACGGCACTGGCAGTATCCGGAGCTGCCCGGTGTCGATCTGCTGCGGGCCCGCTACGTCGAGAAGATCTTCGTGCGGCACACCCACGAGAACTTCGTCATCGCCGCCGTCGCCGAGGGCGTCGAGGTCTTCCACCACGGCGGCGCCGACCAGTACGTGGGCCCGGGTTCGCTGGCCCTGGTCAACCCCGACACCCCGCACACCGGGCGCGCGGGCGTTCCCGAGGGCTGGAGGTACGGCGCGGTGTACCCCTCGCCGGACATGGTGGCCGGGATCGCCGCCGAGACCACCACCCTTCGCGGCACCCCCGGATTCAGCCGCCCGGTGCTCGACGACCCCTACGCGGCGAGCCTGGTCCACCAAGTGCTCAGGGCCGCCGAGGAGGGCAACGCCCTGGCCGCCGACACCCTGCTGAGGGTCGCCGTGACCCGGCTGCTGCGCCTGAACGGAGGGCCGCTGCCGCAGCGGGCCGTGCGCACCGCCGGCGGCCGGCTCGCGGCACGCGCGCGTGGCGTGCTGGACGAGCGGATGGCCGAGCCGCCGACCCTGGAGCGGCTCGCGGCCGACCTCGGCACCAGCCCGTTCGCGCTGCTGCGCGCCTTCCGGGACACCTACGGCATGCCGCCCCACACCTGGCTGACCGACGCCCGGGTGCGCCGGGCGCGCCGGCTCCTGGACGCCGGGTCCACCCCCGCCGAGGCGGCCGTCGCCGTCGGCTTCACCGACCAGCCGCACCTCAACCGTCACTTCAGCCGGATCGTGGGCGTACCTCCGGGCGCCTACCAGCGGGAGCGCAAGAACGTACAAGACGCGGGCGGACGTCTCCTCGTACCGTCCGACGCGTGGCACAACAGACAGCTCCCCCAGACATACGCGGCGCACAAGACGGAAAACCCGACGCGGCCGTCGTCCGCGACGCCCTCGGAGTCGGGGTCGCCGTCGGACTGTCCGGTTTCGCCTTCGGGGTGACCTCGGCCGGCAGCGGCCTCAGCCTGCTCCAGACCTGCGCCCTCAGCCTCCTGGTGTTCACCGGGGCCTCGCAGTTCGCGCTCGTGGGCGCGCTCGCGGCCGGGGGCAACCCGCTCACCGCGGCCGCCGGAGCGTTCTTCCTCGGGGTCCGGAACGCCTTCTACGGACTGCGTCTGTCCCAGCTCTTGGCCCTCCCGCGCGCGGTGCGCCCGTTCGCCGCGCAGTGGGTGATCGACGAGACCACGGCCGTGGCGCTCGCCCAGCCCACCCGTCGCAGCGTCCGGATCGGCTTCACCGTCACCGGGCTGTCCCTCTATCTGCTGTGGAACCTCACCACGCTGCTCGGCGCGGCCGGGGCCGAGGCCATCGGCGACACCGACGCGTGGGGCCTGGACGCGGCCGGGCCCGCGGTGTTCCTGGCCCTGCTCGCGCCGATGCTGAGGACCACCACGGAACGCGCCGTCGCGGGGATCGCCGTCCTTCTGGGGCTCGGTCTGCTGCCCGTGCTGCCCGCCGGGGTCCCGGTGCTGGTGGCCGCCCTGGCCGCCCCCGCCGTGCTCTACGTGACGGGGCGCCGCCGCGCGGACACCGTCCGCCACGCCTCCGCCGGCGTGCCGGACGGGGCTCCGGCCGGTGCCGTGGACGAGCCACCGGCCGCCGAGCGGAACGGCGGACCGGACGTGTCGGGAGAAGAACGTTGAACATCTGGATCGCCATCGGCGTCACCGCCGTGGGCTGCTACGCCGTCAAACTCATCGGTCTGCTGATCCCCGCGGGCGTGCTGGAGCGGCCGCTCGTGCAACGCCTCGCCGCCCTGCTGCCCGTCGCGCTCCTGGCCGCCCTCACGGCCCAGCAGACCTTCGCCGACGGACGGGTGCTCGTTGTCGACGCGAAGGCCGCCGGGCTCGCCGCGGCGGCCGTCGCGCTGATCCTGCGTGCCCCGTTCCTGGTGGTGGTCGCCGCGGCGGTGGTGGTGACGGCCGGGGTCCGCGCGCTGACGGGCTGACCCCCGGACACGCGGCGCCACCCTCAGGCACGCGGCGCCGTCCCCGGACACGCGACGCCGCCCCTCCCCGGACACCTCGGGCTTCCGGACGCCTCGGAACCCCTGGACGTCCCGGAGTCCCCGGACATCCCGTACGCCCTGGATCCCCCGGGCGCACCGGAGCACCCGGGGCCGGGCCGCCGGTGGTCTCAGCCGACGGCCCGGCCGTACGCCCGGAGCGTGCGCAGCGCCTCGACGGTCACGATGGGACGGCTCTCCAGCGCGGTGCCCGGTGCCCACTGGCGCCAGTGGACCGGCCACCCGCCGTCCTCCTGCTGCTCGTCCGCGAGGTGGTCCAGCGAGCGGGCCATCTCCTCGTCGGTGAACCACGCGCGCGCGAGCGAGTCCGGCGTCCGCGCGTAGTCGTGCGGGAAGTGGTGCTCCCCCGGCGCGTAGCCGGGCGAAACGGGGTAGGCCTCCAGGCGCCCGGGGTCCAGCGCGGCGAGCCGCTGCTCCCGGACGAGCCGTCCCAGCCGGTCGGCGCACGCCTCCGCGCGCGGGCGGTCGGCCGCGGAGTCCAGGAAGACGACGGCCGCCTCGACCTCGTAGGGATGGGACTTCTCCAGGGACTCCACCGCCTGCCAGCAGAAGTCGGTGGCCCGGAACAGCCAGGCGTTCCACACCTCGTTGCGGTGCAGCAGGCCCACGACCGGGCCGGTGGCGAGGAGTTCGCTCGGCGGATCGTCGACGACCGGCACGAAGGGGGCCGCCGGATAGCCGCGCTGGCTCGGATGGACGGCCGGCAGCGCGCCGTCCCCGGTCGACACGGAGGTCAGATAGCGGCACACCCGTTCCACGCGCTGCCCGCCGCAGCGCCCGATCGAGTCGAGCACGCGCAGGGCGTGCCCGGTGTGCAGCGGCTGGCTGACCGGACCGCGCAGATCGGGTTCGAGCGCGTGCCCGTACCCCTCGTCGTCGTTGCGGTAGGCGGCCAGCGCCGTCTCCACCGCGTCGGCGCCGCCACCGAGGAAGTGGTAGGCGAAGCGGCGCTGTTCCAGCACGCGCGCGGTGAGCCAGACGAAGTGCTCGGCACGTGCGAGAGGGGAGTGCGCGGGGGACGTCTGGGGGAGTGGAGATGCTCCGGTTTCGGCCATGCGTCAGACCGTAGGGCGGAAAGCGGTCTCGGAAAGCGGTCCCGGCTCGGGCCCACTCTCAGGGGCGGGATACTGGAGTCATGCGGTTGACGGTCTTCTGGCAGCGAATGGCTGATCACTTCGGCGCGGGGTACGCCGAGACGTTCGCGCGCGATCATGTGATGACGGAACTCGGCGGGCACACCGTCCACGAGGCGCTGGACGCGGGCTGGGAGGCCAAGGACGTGTGGCGCGTGGTGTGCGCGACCATGAACGTTCCGTACGAAAAGCACTGAAGGGGACCGAGGGCGGGCACCGAAGGGGACCGAGGACCGGGAAAGACCGGGGGGACCCGGCTCCGGCGCCGGTGGCGTGGGCCAGACTTGGCGGGTGGCCCCGACAGACGAGAACACGCAGGTCGATCAGCAGTCATCACCGTTCGGCACGACGCCGCCCGGTCCACCCGGCACCGGCACCGCCGGGCCGGGTGCGCGCATGCCGCGCTGGCTGCCGCGCGCCATGGTGCTCGCCCTCGCGCTCGTCGCCGTGTTCCAGCTGGGCAGCTGGGCCTTCCACCAGCTCACCGGCCTGCTGATCAACATCCTGATCTCGTTCTTCCTCGCGCTCGCGATAGAGCCCGCGGTCAGCTGGATGGCCTCGCGGGGCATGCGCAGGGGGCTGGCCACCTTCCTCGTCTTCCTGGGCTCGTTGATCATGATCGCCGGGTTCTTCACCCTGCTCGGCTCGATGCTCGCGGGCCAGATCATCAAGATGATCGAGGGCTTCCCCGACTACCTCGACTCGGTCATCAACTGGATCAACACGCACTTCCACACCGACCTCAGGCGGGTCGACATCCAGGAGGGCCTGCTCCACTCCGACTGGCTGCGGAAGTACGTGCAGAACAGCGCCACCGGCGTCCTGGACGTGTCCGGGCAGGTGCTCGGCGGCCTCTTCCAGCTGCTGACGGTCGCGCTGTTCTCGTTCTACTTCGCCGCCGACGGGCCCCGGCTGCGGCGCGCGCTGTGCTCGGTGCTGCCGCCAGCCCGCCAGGCCGAGGTGCTGCGCGCCTGGGAGATCGCCGTCGACAAGACCGGCGGCTACCTGTACTCGCGCGGCCTGATGGCACTCATCTCGGGCGTGGCCCACTACATCCTGCTGGAGGCGCTGGGCGTGCCCTACGCTCCCGTGCTCGGTGTGTGGGTCGGTCTGGTCTCGCAGTTCATCCCGACCATCGGCACCTATCTCGCGGGCGCCCTGCCGATGCTGATCGCGTTCACGATCGACCCCTGGTACGCGCTGTGGGTCCTGGTCTTCGTCGTGGTCTACCAGCAGTTCGAGAACTACGTCCTCCAGCCCAAGCTGACCTCCAGGACGGTGGACATCCACCCCGCGGTCGCCTTCGGATCCGTGATCGCGGGCACCGCGCTCCTCGGGGCCGTCGGCGCGCTGATCGCCATTCCCGCCGTCGCCACCCTGCAGGCGTTCCTCGGGGCGTACGTGAAGCGCTACGACGTCACGGACGACCCGCGGGTGCACGGGCACCGCACGCGCGGTTCGACGGGCCTCCTCGCACGCGTGCGGCGGCAGCTCGGCCGGTGACGTGACCGGGTGCCGGAGCGGTGGCGTTCACCAGGTGAGGGCGGCCTGGACACCGGTCACGACGACGGCCGTCGCGTAACAGCCGACCGCCCACAGCACGATCCGCTCCCTGACCGGCTCGCTCCGGTCGGTGCGCGACAGCAGCCAGGCCAGCGCGGGCAGCACCAGCACGGCGTGCAGGCTCACGCCGTGCAGCGGCTTGAGCGGAGCCGTCGAGTGGTACGCGGCCTCCTGGTGGCCGGTCCTGGTGAGGATCACCCCGCGCGCGATCATCACGGCGCCCGACGCCAGCGCGACGAGCAGGATCGCGAACCCCGAGCGCACGGCGAGCGGCATGCCGGCGGGCCCCGAGGGCCGGCTCCGGAAGGAGGCGACCGCGAACGCGGTCAGCACCACGACCAGAACCCCGCCGCCCACCGCGAGCGTCATGGACACCGCCGTGTCGAAGCCGGTTTCCATGTCGAGGTGGGAGGGGACCCGGCGCCACGCCTGAAGGGTGATCCCGCCGACCTCCACCACGCAGTCGGCGGCGAACACGAGGAGCAGCGCGGCACGCGGCCCCGCCGCCATCCGTACGTACGAGGTGACCCAGGTGACCGCGATCAGGGTCAGCCCGAAGGAGAGCCCGAACGTGACGGGCTTGCGCCAGGAGACGGGACCGTCCCACGGGCCGCCGTCGACGACGAGGACCAGCAGGTGCAGGAGGCCCGAGAGGACGAGCAGGGCACCCGTCGCGCAGCAGAGCCGCTCGGCCGGCCGGAGCGGGGGCTTCGGCGGTGCCGGGGGACGGGTCTTCGTCGTTCGCATGGCCGACAGCCTGCCGGGCGGGCCCGGTCCCGTCGTCGTACGGCCGAAGACACCGGCCGTACGACGTGGAGAGTAGACCGGCCCGGGGTGGGAACCGGGGTCGGTATCACTGGATCTTCGGGCGTCGCCGGAGCGCGAACGAGGTCTCGGAGGGGCCGTGTGGCGCGCTTGACACTAAAATCGAACATCCATTCTCATGGAGGTTCCGGCGAGGCTTTCGACGGGCGATTCGGCATGGTTTCGACAGGAATGTGCCCGAGTTGTCCACAGGCCGGACGGCCGTCGGGGCGCATTGTCAGTGGCAGGCGTTAGCGTCTTTGACGTGAAGCGATCGACTCAAGCAAACCGGGTGGAACCCATGGCAGGAACCGACCGCGAGAAGGCGCTCGACGCCGCGCTCGCGCAGATTGAACGACAGTTCGGCAAGGGTGCCGTGATGCGCCTGGGCGAGCGGCCGAACGAGCCCGTCGAGGTCATCCCCACCGGGTCGACCGCGCTCGACGTCGCCCTCGGTGTCGGCGGCCTGCCGCGCGGCCGAGTGGTGGAGGTGTACGGCCCGGAGTCCTCCGGCAAGACGACCCTCACCCTGCACGCGGTGGCGAACGCGCAGAAGGCCGGCGGCCAGGTGGCGTTCATCGACGCCGAGCACGCCCTCGACCCCGAGTACGCGAAGAAGCTCGGCGTCGACATCGACAACCTGATCCTGTCGCAGCCGGACAACGGCGAGCAGGCGCTGGAGATCGTGGACATGCTGGTCCGCTCCGGCGCGCTCGACCTCATCGTCATCGACTCCGTCGCCGCGCTGGTGCCGCGGGCGGAGATCGAGGGCGAGATGGGCGACTCGCACGTGGGTCTGCAGGCCCGTCTGATGAGCCAGGCCCTGCGGAAGATCACCAGCGCGCTCAACCAGTCGAAGACCACGGCGATCTTCATCAACCAGCTCCGCGAGAAGATCGGCGTGATGTTCGGCTCCCCGGAGACCACGACCGGTGGCCGGGCGCTGAAGTTCTACGCCTCGGTGCGACTCGACATCCGCCGCATCGAGACGCTGAAGGACGGCACGGAGGCGGTCGGCAACCGCACGCGCGTCAAGGTCGTCAAGAACAAGGTCTCGCCGCCCTTCAAGCAGGCCGAGTTCGACATCCTCTACGGGCAGGGCATCAGCCGTGAGGGCGGCCTGATCGACATGGGCGTGGAGCACGGCTTCGTGCGCAAGGCCGGCGCCTGGTACACGTACGAGGGCGACCAGCTCGGCCAGGGCAAGGAGAACGCCCGCAACTTCCTGAAGGACAACCCCGACCTCGCCAACGAGATCGAGAAGAAGATCAAGGAGAAGCTGGGCGTCGGTGTGAGGCCCGAGCAGCCCGCCGGCGAGCCGGGCGCGGACGCCGCGGTCTCGGCCACCCCGGACGACGCCGCGAAGACGGTGCCCGCTCCGGCCGCCAAGACCACCAAGTCCAAGGCCGCCGCGGCCAAGAGCTAGTCCATGACACGACGAACCGACTGGGCCGAGTACACCTATCCCCTTCCCGAGGGGCCGGGGCAGGGGTACGGCGGGGGCGACGGCGGCCCGGCCGGAGACGGCGACCGGTCCTACGACGGTGCCGGGGGGTACGGCGGACGGCCGTACGGCACCGACGGCGGGCCCTATGGAACCGGTGGTTTCCACGGCGTCGGTCCGGACGAGGGTGACCCGGACGGCGGAGGTCCGACGGGCGGTGACGCACGGCACGGTGACGGCCTGCCGCGCGGGCACGGTGCGCCGGACACGGCCTCCCGGCGCGGTGGCCGCGCCGAGGGCGGACCGCGCGGTGGACGGGGTCGAAGGCGCGGCGGTTTCGGCGAGCCGTCCGGCGACCCGCGAGACGGAGGCACCCCCTCCTCGTCGAGGGCCGAGAAGGGGGAGTCCCCGGCGGACCCGGCTGAGCGGGCGCGGGCGATCTGCCTGCGCCTGCTCACCGGGACCCCGCGCACGCGCAAGCAACTGGCGGACGCGTTGCGCAAGCGCGAGATCCCGGACGAGGTGGCGGACGAAGTGCTGTCACGGTTCGAGGAGGTCGGGCTGATCAACGACGGCGCCTTCGCGGACGCCTGGGTCGAGTCCCGGCACCATGGCCGGGGGCTGGCCCGGCGGGCGCTCGTCCAGGAACTGCGGACCAAGGGCGTGGAATCGACGCTGATCGACGAGGCCGTCGGACAGCTCGACTCCGAGCGGGAGGAGGCGACCGCGCGTGAGCTGGTCGAGCGCAAGCTGCGCTCCACCCGCGGGCTCGACCGCGACAAGCGGCTGAGACGCCTCGCCGGCATGCTCGCCCGCAAGGGCTACTCCCAGGGCATGGCCCTGCGCGTGGTCCGCCAGGCGCTGGAGGAAGAGGGCGAGGACACGGAAGGGCTCGAGGACGAGGGGTTCTGATCCCGCGGGCGCCCGTACGCGTACCCTCGCGGACTTCCATACGAGGTCGGCCGTACGAGGCCGGTTCGTCCGGGCCGCGGTCGAGGCGTCTCGACCGGTCCGTCCCGTGTACCGGCTGGACCGGACACTTCTGTGCGTGCCCCTCGGTCGGCTGCTCGTGCGGGCGCGGACCCGACCAGGCCGTGCGCACGCCGGCCCGACCGGTCTGCCATGGGCGTGCCGGTGACCGCCCTTCGGGAGTGCGAGCGGGGTCAGCCCTCCGTGCCGGTGGCCGTCACGGGAAGACCGGCGCTCTTCCACGCCTGGAAGCCGCCGACGAGATCGGTGGCCCTGTGCAGTCCCAGCCGTTGCAGGGACTCGGCGGCGAGGCTGGAGGCGTAGCCCTCGTCGCAGAACAGCACGATCCGCAGGTCGTGACTCGTGGCCTCCGGGACGCGGTGGCTGCCCGTGGGGTCGAGCCGCCACTCCAGTTCGTTGCGCTCGATGACGAGGGCGCCGGGGACCAGACCGTCCCGTTCGCGCAGGGCGGCGTACCGGGTGTCGACCAGAAGCGCTTCGCCGCGTCGTACGGCTTCGAAGGCCTCCGCGGCCTCCACGCGGTCCAGGCCCGCGCGGACCCGCTCCAGCAACGCGTCGATGCCCACGGGCTGTCGGGGGTCGCTCACTGCCAGTCCTCCGGACGCTCGACGTGCTCCAGGCGCAGGATCTGGCCCGTGCGGCTGTAACGGCGGATCTGCGGGAGCGGCGGGTAGTAGGCGTGGACCGAGACCGCGTGCTCCTCGGCGGACTCGTTGAGCACCTCGTGCACGTGATGGCGGCCGAAGGCGCGACCGGTGCCCGCGGGCAGCTTCCGCTGCCGGTCGATCTCCTCGGCGAGTTCCAGGGTCTTCCAGCCGTCGGCGGGCAGCCGGGCGGCGAGCGAGTTCTCCTTGAGCTCGCCCGACGCGGTGAGGAAGGCGCCCACCGATTCGGCGTGGTCGTGCCAGCCGGTTCCGGTGCCGGGCGGCCAGCCGATGAGCCAGGCCTCGCTGCCGCCGGGGCCTTCGAGCCGTACCCAGGTACGGCCCTCGGGGTCGAGGGGGAGCGAGGCGATCAGCTCGGCGTCGGCCGCCGTGCGGCGTACGAAGGCCAGCAGGTCGGCCTGGGTCGGCGGGCGTGCGCCGCCGGACACGGCGGACGGCAAGGAGTCGGCGGAGGGCACGGAGGAGGCGGCGACGGGGGCAGACGTGGAGACAGGAGGTGACACAGACACGGGGGACCGTCCTGAGAGTTCGCGGAGGGAGCGCGCGGCGACAGAGGGCGGCGCGCGGAGGAAGAGGATGCGAAGTCAGAAGGACGGACGACACACGCAGCCCGCATAGCGGACGAGGTCCATATGGACCCTCCGCCACAGGCGCACACAGGTGTCGGTCACGATCCGGAGTAGACCATGGAGCCGGAGGCCGGTCAACTCACTGTCACCATGTGGACCGTGACGGCCCGAGGACCAGGGAATTCTCGGGCCGGACGGTCACCGGGCGTTCAACTGCGGACCGCGGTGGTGGCCTCCGTGGCGCTCTCCGCGTCCGCGTTCGCCGGTCCGCCGAGGGCGGCCTCGGCCGCCTCGTACAGATCGGCCGGCCGGACCCCGCCGAACGCGGCGACCAGATGCCCGTCGGGGCGGACCAGCAGCACGGTGTGCGCCGCCGCGCCCGAATAGCTCTCCGCGACGAGCAGTTCGGCGGGGTGCGGCAGGGCGGTCACGGCGGCGGCGAGCCGCGGCATGATCCCGGCCGTCACCCAGTGCTTGCGCGCCCACACCCCCGTACCCGGAGCGATCAGCACGACGAGCAGGACCCCGCGCCCGAGCCGCTCCCGCAGCGGTACGAACGAACCGTCCTCCGCGGTCACCCGTACGTCGGCGACCGGTGCGCCGGGCTCGGTGTCGACGAGGGCGCGCGACTCTGCGGGCGGCGGCATGAGCGGGGAGCCGGTGTACGCCCCGGGTGCGCCCAGCGGGCCGCGCCCGAGGTGGCCGTCCGTGAGCAGCGCGTCGTGGCCGCGGGCGGACCCGGGCACGTAGGAACGCAGACCGCCGCCGCTCCGCAGCAGGGGCAGCGCCTGGTCGGCGGCGCGCAGCCGGGCGGCGACCACCGCGCGCCGTTCCTCCTGGTAGCTGTCGAGGAGCGCGGGGTGCGGGCCGTGGTGCCAGCCGAGGGCCAGCTTCCAGGCGAGGTTGTCGGCGTCCCGCAGCCCCTCGTCCAGGCCCTGGGTGCCGAGGGCGCCCAGCAGATGGGCCGCGTCCCCGGCGAGGAAGACCCGGCCCGCGCGCCAGCGGCGGGCCAGCCGGTGGTGGACGGTGTGGACCCCGGTGTCGAGCAGTTCGTACGCGGGTGTGGCGCCGCCGCTCCAGCCCCCGAGGGTCTCCCGGATGCGCGCCACCAGCAGATCGGGCGTGACGAGGTCCTTGCCCGGGGGCAGCAGCCAGTCCAGCCGCCAGACGTCCTCGGCGAGCGGACGGGCGCTCACCTCACCGGTGGAGGGGGCGGAGGTGCGCCAGGGCGTCATCCGGTGCAGCAACGCTTCTCCGGGCCAGGGGAGTTCCGTGCGCAGGGCCGCCACGGCGTGCCGTTCGACGGCGGTGCGCCCGGGGAAGCGGATGTCCTGGAGCTTGCGCACCGTCGAGCGCGGACCGTCGCAGCCGACCAGGTAACTGCCGCGCCACCAGGTGCCGTCGGGGCCCCGGGTGTGCGCGGTGACGCCGGAGGCGTCCTGTTCGACGGAGTCGAGGCGGTTGTGCACGGCGACCTTGACGAGCCGCTCGTGGATGATGGCCTCGCGCAGGGCGCCGGTCAGCGCGTGCTGGGCGATGTGCAGCGGAGCGCTGAACTCCTCCCCGTCACCGGGGCCTTCCGCGCTCCGGGACGCCTCCCCGCCGAACGTGATCTCGCGCATCACCTGTCTGCGCCGTATCGACCGCCATCCGGCCCAACGGAAGCCGGCGTCGTCCAGGGGCAGACCCGTCAGCCGCTCGACGAGCGCGACCGTGTCCTCGCGCAGCACCACGGTCCGCGCGAGCCGCAGTTCGTCCTTGCCCGGTCCCTCGTCGAGGACCACGGAGGGGACCTCCTGGCGAGCCAGCGCAAGGGCCAGAGCGAGTCCCACGGGCCCCGCTCCGACAATGATCACCGGGTCCACGGCGCGGTGCCCCCTGCACGGAGCTGTGTCCTGAGGGACGTACGGGAACAGGCAGGTGGAGCAGGGTGCACGATCACAGAACGTATGCAACCCATTGCCGCTGCTTGCGTCAAGTGACGGGGTCAGTGGCGATCATGTCACTGACCCCTTCGGTCACACCGATCGACCGATGTTCGGACGATTCGTCAGAAGAGGCCCCCGCCCCCGCCTTCGCCCGCGCCCGTCGCGGCCGTACCGGCGATGGTCGCGTCGTTCGGCGAGAGCACCGCGCCGGTCGTCTTCTTGCCCCGGCGCAGCCGCCCCTCCAGCCAGGAGGCGAAGCTGGTGATCGTGAAGTTCACGACGATGAAGATGACGGCGACGACGATGAAGCTCGGGATGACGTTGGCGTAGTTGGCCGCGAGAGTGCTGCGCGCGGTCAGGAGCTCCTGGTAGCCGATCATCACACCGCCCAGTGCGGTGTCCTTCACGATGACGACGAGCTGGCTGACGATCGCCGGGAGCATCACGGTGACCGACTGCGGCAGCAGGATGCTGGTCATCGTCTGGCCCTTGCGCAGGCCGATCGCGTACGCGGCCTCCGTCTGTCCCTTGGGGAGGGCGAGGATGCCCGCCCGGACGACCTCGGCGAGAACCGAGGCGTTGTAGAGCACGAGGCCGGTGACGACCGCGTAGAACGGACGGTCCTCGCTCGCGACGTTCGCGGACTGGGCGTAGAGCTCGTTCGCGAACAGCATCAGCAGCAGGACCGGGATGGACCGGAAGAACTCGACCACGGCGCCCACCGGGACGCTCACCCAGCGGTGGTCGGAAAGACGCGCGATGCCGAGGACGGCACCCAGTGGGAGGGCGATCACCATGCTGAGCGCGGCGGCCTTCAGCGTGCCCCACAGGCCCGGCAGCAGATATGTGTTCCAGGCGTCGCCGGTGGTGAAGGGCTCCCACAGGGCCCACTTCAGCTGGCCCTTGTCGTCCATGGCCAGCCACACCCACCACAGCAGCAGCGCGAGCAGCACGACGAAGAGGACCGAGAGGACCACATTGCGGCGCTTGGCCCGGGGACCGGGCGCGTCGTAGAGGACGGAGGTCATCGCTTCACCGCCAGTCGCTTGCCCAGCCAGCCGAGGAAGAGGCCGGTGGGGAGGGTCAGGACCACGAACCCGAAGGCGAAGACCGCGGCGATGAGGACCGTCTGGGCCTCGTTCTCGATCATCGTCTTCATCAGGGTGGCGGCCTCGGCCACGCCGATGGCGGCGGCCACGGTCGTGTTCTTGGTCAGCGCGATCAGCACGTTCGCCAGCGGGACGATGACGGCGCGGAACGCCTGCGGCAGCACGATCAGCCGCAGGGTCTGCCCGAAGCCGAGCCCGATGGCGCGCGCCGCCTCGGCCTGACCGACCGGTACGGTGTTGATGCCGGAGCGCAGCGCCTCGCAGACGAAGGCCGCGTGGTAGCCGACGAGACTGAGCACCGCGAGCCGGAAACCCTGGACGTCGAAGTTGTCGGGCGCGCCCATCGTCACACCGAAGATGTCCGCGAGGCCGAGCGAGCTGAACACGATGATGACCGTCAGCGGGATGTTCCGGACGACGTTCACGTAGACGGTGCCGAATCCGCGCATGAGCGGGACCGGGCTGACCCGCATCGCGGCCAGCAGTGTGCCCAGGACCAGGGAGCCGAGGGCGGAGAAGACGGTGAGTTTCACCGTCATCCAGAACGCCCCCAGGACGTCATAACCTTGAAGAAAGTCGAACACGATCTCCCGCGCTTCCGGGTGGTGGCGTACGTGGCGGACGGGTTGGGCGCGGCATGCCGCCGCCGTGATCGCGGCGGGCGGCGGCACACCTGTGGGGCCCGTGTGCACTGCGGTCTCCCGCGGTGCCCGAGGGCCCCCGAGTCACCCGGTGATCCCCGTGTTGCTGGACGGTGCTCGCGTTACTTGACGATCACGCCGATCTTCGGGGCCTGCTCGTACTTGTAGTTCGCGGGGCCGAAGTTCTTCTTGACCGCCGCGTCCCAGGAGCCGTCGCTGACCATCTTCTCCAGCGCGGTGTTGATCTTCTTCTCCAGCTCGGCGTCGCCCTTCTTGATGCCGACGCCGTAGTTCTCGTTGCTCAGCTTGAGGCCGGCGAGCTTGAACTGGCCCTTGTACTTGTCCTGCGCGGCGAAGCCCGCGAGGATCGAGTCGTCGGTGGTCACCGCGTCGACGGCGCCGCTCTGCAGGGCGGCGATGCACTCCGAGTAGCCGCCGTACTGCTTGAGCTGGGCCTTCGGGGCGATGGTGTCATGGACGTTCTGCGCCGAGGTCGAACCGGTCACGGAGCACAGCTTCTTGCCGTTGAGGTCCGTGCCCTTGGCGATGTTCGCGTCCTTCTTGACCAGCAGGTCCTGGTGGGCCAGGAGGTACGGGCCCGCGAAGTCGACCTTCTGCTTGCGCTCGTCGGTGATCGAGTAGGTGGCCGCGATGAACTTCACGTCACCGCGGGAGAGCGCGTTCTCGCGGTCGGCGCTCTTGGTCTCGACGAAGGTGATCTGGCTGGGCTTGTAGCCGAGTTCCTTGGCCACGTAGGTCGCGACGTCCACGTCGAAACCGGCGAAGGAGCCGTCGGGCTGCTTCAGGCCGAGACCGGGCTGGTCGTACTTGATGCCGACCTTGATCTGGCCGCCGCCCGAGGACGAGGACCCGCTGTCGTCCTTGTCGCTCGAACCGCATGCGGTGGCGGTCACGGCGAGTGCGAGTACGGCGGCCGAGGCGGCGGCTGCCTTGCGGAGCTTCATGATGAACATCCTTTGAGTGAGAGCGGAGTACGGCCGTCGACGGTCGGGTGGAACGAGTGGTCCCCGGACGGGGCTCGTGGTCTCCGTCCCTCTGGACGGGTCCCCCGGCTTCCTGGACGGGAACGTCAGTGGTGCAGGATCTTCGAGAGGAAGTCCTTGGCGCGGTCGCTGCGCGGGTTGCTGAAGAACTGGTCCGGCGCGGCCTCTTCGACGATGCGGCCGTCGGCCATGAAGACGACCCGGTTGGCGGCCGAACGGGCGAAGCCCATCTCGTGGGTGACGACGATCATGGTCATGCCGTCCCGGGCGAGCTGCTGCATGACCTCGAGGACCTCGTTGATCATCTCGGGGTCCAGCGCCGAGGTCGGCTCGTCGAAGAGCATGACCTTGGGGTCCATCGCCAACGCCCGCGCGATGGCGACGCGTTGCTGCTGGCCGCCCGACAGTTGTGCCGGGTACTTGTCGGCCTGCGTGCCCACGCCGACACGGTCGAGCAGGGCGCGGGCCTTGTCCTCCGCCGCCTGCTTGCCGGTCTTGCGGACCTTGATCTGCCCCAGCATCACGTTCTCGAGCACGGTCTTGTGCGCGAAGAGGTTGAAGGACTGGAAGACCATGCCCACATCGGCCCGGAGCCGGGCGAGCGCCTTGCCCTCCTGGGGCAGCGGCCTGCCGTCGATCGAGATGTCACCCGAATCGATCGTCTCCAGACGGTTGATGGTGCGGCACAGGGTTGACTTCCCGGACCCGGAGGGCCCGATGACCACGACGACCTCGCCACGGGTGATCGTCAGGTCGATGTCCTGGAGCACGTGCAAAGCGCCGAAGTGCTTGTTGACGTTCTTCAGGACGACCAGTTCGTCGGTCCCGGCCATGTCGTCCTTGGCCACCGATGCTTCGGTCATCGCTTTGGGGCTCCGTCCTCCTCGGTTTCGGAGGACAGTAGTAACCCCTCGCGACCAGCGTCATTACATCTGAGGGGAATCTGAGCATCACGATCCGATAGCAATCGGACACGCGTCGTAACGGTCGTACGCGCGCGCGTACCGGCTGGATAACGGAAGCACCGGGCAACCCGAAGTCCCTTGACGCCGTCCTTGTCCATCGGCGTGACTTCCTTGGTGCACGCGCGCGTGCACCCTGTTCTCGAAACGGGGACCGTTCGACCGATGAGACCCGAGACCGTACGACCGATGAGACGGTACGACCGATGAGCCGGAGGGGGCCGGAATGAGACTGCTCCTCGTCGAGGACGACAACCATGTCGCCGCCGCCCTGTCCGCGGTGCTGGCGCGGCACGGCTTCGAGGTCACGCACGCCCGCAGCGGCGAGGAGGCCCTGCGTGCCCTCGTCCCCGAGAGCGACGGCTTCGGCGTCGTCCTGCTCGATCTGGGACTGCCCGACCAGGACGGGTACGAGGTCTGCGGCAAGATCCGCAAGCGGACCGCCACACCGGTGATCATGGTCACCGCGCGCGCGGACGTCCGCTCCCGCATCCACGGGCTCAATCTCGGCGCCGACGACTACGTGGTGAAGCCGTACGACACCGGGGAACTGCTCGCCCGGATCCACGCCGTCAGCAGGCGCAGCGCCCACGACGACGCCTCGGCGCCCGGCGAGGACATGGTGCTCCTGGGATCCGTGCGCATCGAACTCCCCAACCGCCAGGTCACCGTGGACGGCTCGGTGGTCCAGCTGACCCGCAAGGAGTTCGACCTGCTCGCGCTGCTGGCCCAGCGTCCCGGAGTGGTGTTCCGCCGGGAGCAGATCATCAGCGAGGTGTGGCGCACCAGCTGGGAAGGGACCGGCCGCACGCTGGAGGTGCACGTGGCGTCGCTGCGCTCCAAGCTGCGCATGCCGGCGCTGATCGAGACCGTACGCGGCGTCGGGTACCGGCTCGTCGCCCCGGCTTCGTAGCGGGCACGGGTGCGCACCCGCCTCCTGCCGCTGCTCATCGTCCTGATGGCGGCCGTGCTGCTCGCGCTCGGCGTACCGCTCGCGGTGAGCGTCGCGGCGGCGCAGCAGCAGCGCGTGGTCGTCGACCGCATCGACGACACCGCGCGCTTCGCGGCCCTCGCCCAGTACGTCACCGACTCCCCGAGCCGCTCCCTGGCCGGCTTCCCGGACGAGCGCGGCGAGACCCTGCGCACCGAACTCGCCCGCTACTACGAGGTGTACGGCATCCGGGCCGGCGTCTTCTACCGCGACGACGCGCCGATGGCGAACGCGCCGGAGAGCTGGCTCCTGCCCAAGTCCGGCGCGGCCCGCAACGCCTTCAGAGAGGCGCTCGTCAGCCGCCGCAGCCACGACCCCGAACAGGTCTGGCCCTGGCAGCGCCACCGGCTCGTCGTCGCCTCCCCGGTCATCAGGGACGGCGACGTCATCGGTGTCGTCGTCACCGACTCGCCCACCGGGCAGATGCGCTCCAAGACCCTGCACGGCTGGCTGGTCATCGGCGCGGGCGAGATCGCCGCGATGCTCCTCGCGCTCGGCGCCGCGCTGCGCCTCACCGGCTGGGTGCTCAGGCCCGTGCGCGTTCTCGACGCCACCACCCACGACATCGCGACCGGCCGGCTGAAGTCCCGGGTCGCGCCCTCCGGCGGACCGCCCGAACTCCAGCGTCTGGCGAGGTCGTTCAACGAGATGGCGGACAACGTCGAGAGCGTGCTGGAACAGCAGCGGGCCTTCGTCGCCGACGCCTCGCACCAACTGCGCAATCCGCTCTCGGCGCTGCTGCTGCGGATCGAGCTGCTCGCCCTCGAGCTCCCGGAGGGCAACGAGGAGATCGCGTCCGTCCGCACCGAGGGCAAGCGTCTCACCCAGGTGCTCGACGACCTGCTCGACCTGGCGCTCGCCGAGCACGCCGAGGCCGATGTGCGCCTGACCGACATCGGCGCGCTGACCGCCGAGCGCGTGGCGTCCTGGCAGCCGGTCGCCGACAGCAAGGGCGTACGGCTGACGGGGAACTGCCCGCCCACGACCGCCTGGGCCGACCCCATCACCCTGTCCAGCGCCCTGGACGCGGTGATCGACAACGCGGTCAAGTTCACGCCCGAGGGGGAGTGCGTCGAGGTGACGGTCGCCTCGAACGGCGAGTCCTCGACCGTCGTGGTCACCGACGGCGGCCCCGGTCTCGGCGACGAGGACCTGGCCCGCATCGGCGACCGCTTCTGGCGCAGCACCGCCCACCAGAACGTCAAGGGCTCGGGCCTCGGCCTCTCCATCTCCCGGGCCCTGCTCGCCGCGGGCGGCGGCTCCATCGCGTACGGCCACCACGAACCGCACGGCCTGCGGGTGACGGTGACGGTGCCCAGGTCGGAGCCGGTGACCTGAGGGATCCGGCGGGCCGGCCCCACCGCACGGGGACCGCTACGGCTTGATCGACCGGTAGTAGCGGCGCGCGCCCTCGTGCAGCGGCAGCGGGTCGGTGTAGATCGCCGTGCGCAGGTCCACCAGCTGGGCCGCGTGCACCACCGAGCCGATGCGGTCGCGGCTCGCGATCACCGTACGGGTGAGCTCCTCGGTGAGGTCCGCGTCCGCGTCCTCCCGGGTGACCAGGAAGTTGGCCACGGCCAGCGTCTGCACGGCGGAGCCGCGCTGCGCCTCGGGGTAGGCGTCGGCGGGCATCACGGCCGACCGGTAGTACCGGGAGGCGCCGCCCTGCTGGTGCAGGTTCTCGACGAGGTCGCTGCCGATCGGCACCAGCCGGATGGCGTCGTTCCTGGAGAGATCCTGGACGGCCTTCGTCGGCAGGCCGCCGGACCAGAAGAACGCGTCGATCTTGTGGTGTTCGAGCAGCTCGGGCATGTCCGCGATGCCGACGGCGAGCGGCTCGATGTCCTTGCCGGGGTCGAGACCCGCCGCCTCGAGCACATGGTTCGCGATCAGCCGCACCCCGGATCCGCCCGGTCCCACGGCGACCCTCATGCCCTTCAGGTTCTTCACGGACTGCACGGGCGAGGAGCGCAGGACCACCAGGTGCACGTAGTCGTCGTAGAGCCGCGAGCAGCCGCGCAGCCGCTTCGCTCCCGGCTTGTCCTGGAGGACGTACGTCTCCACGGCGTCGGCCGCCGCGATGGTGAAGTCCGCCTCGCCCGTGGCCACCCGGCTGATGTTCTGCTGCGATCCGTCGCTGTCCTGCAGTTCCACGTTCAGGTCGGGCATGTCCTTGGCGATGGCGCCCTGCAGGAGCTTGCCGTACATCTGGTAGACCCCGGTCGGGGTGCCCGTGCTGAAGGTGATCGTCCCGCTCGGGGATTCCCCGCCCAGCGGCAGCAGCCACCACAGCAGCAGCCCGACGACCGCGAGGACGGCCGCCGAGCCGGACAGCGCGAGTCGCCGGCCGATGCGGGGGAGTGCCTGGAACATGCGCGCGATCCTGCCAGTCCGGGGCCGGTTCTGACCAGGGCCGGGCCCGGGAGCGGGTTCCGGCGGATGGGTAGGCTCGCCGGATGCAGCCGTCCTCGCCGTCACAGGTCCCGCCGTCCGACTCCCCGGTGTCCCCCGTGTCCTCCGGTTCCCCGGTCTCCCTGGTCCGCGAGTTCCACCTCGCCTTCGGCCTTGACGTCCGCGGCACCCCCACCGAGGTCTCCCCGCAGCTCGCCGCGCACCGCGGTGAACTGCTGGCGGAGGAGGCCACGGAGGTCGCCGAGGTCTCGGTCGGCGGTCCGCTCGACCGGCTGGCGCACGAGCTCGCCGACGTCGTGTACGTGGCGTACGGCACGGCCCTCGTCCACGGGATCGACCTCGACGCGGTGATCGCCGAGATCCACCGGGCCAACATGACGAAGATCGGCCCCGACGGGCACGTCGCCCGCAGGGCCGACGGCAAGGTACTCAAGGGCGAGCACTACCGGGCACCGGACGTGTCGGAGGTGCTGCGGCGGCAGGGGTGGAGCGCGCCGGAGGCGTAGGACCCGGGGAGTCGCCGAGGGTGTAGGAACCGGGGAGTCCCCGAGGGGCGGAGGGGGCCGTACGGCCCACACCACCGCGGGAGAACCAGCGACGACGAGGAGAGCGCATGGACGAGCCGACCGTACTCGATCTGCCCGTCGAGGGCGGAACCCTGCGTGTCCTGCGGTTCGGCAGGGGGCCGCGGACCGCTCTCGCGGCGCACGGCATCACCGGGTCCGGGATGTCCTTCCGCGCCCTGGCCCGCCGGCTCCCCGGCGAATGGAGCCTGTTCGCGCCCGATCTGCGGGGGCGCGGCGGAAGCGCGGACACCCCCGGCCCGTACGGCCTCGGCCGGCACGCCGCGGACCTGTGCCGTCTGGCCCAGGACCTGGGCGGGGGCCGGCCGGTCGCCCTGACCGGGCACTCCATGGGCGCGTACGTCGCGCTGATCGCCGCCGCGCGCCGGCCCGCGCTGTTCGACCGGCTGCTGCTCGTCGACGGCGGCCTGCCGCTGCCCGTCCCGCCCGGCGCGGACCTCGACGCCGTCCTGGACACCACGCTCGGACCGGCGCTGGCCCGCCTCGGCCGGACGTACGAGACCGACGCGGCCTACGTCGACTTCTTCCGCGAGCATCCGGCGCTCGGACCGCACTGGAACGCGGACATCGAGGCGTACGTGCGCTACGACATCGCGGGGCCCCGGGGTGCCCGGCGTTCGAAGGTGCGCGAGGAGGCCGTGCGCCACGACGGGCGGGACCTGCTGACGTCCGCCGACCGGTTCGCCGCCGGCCTCACCGGGCTCGGTGTCCCGGCCCTGCTGCTGCACGCGCCGCTCGGGCTGCTCGGCCAGGAACCGCCGATGCTGCCGGCGCCCGTCGTGGAACGCTGGACCGGCGGGCCGGGGAGCCTTCCCGCCGAGCTGATCGAGGGCTGCAACCACTACACGATCCTGCTCGGAACGGCCGCGAGGACCGTCGCCGAGCGGTTCGTCGCACTGGGCGGTTGACCGGCCGCGGACCGGACGCCGGGTGCCGGGGAGCGTGCCGGGGCGCCGGAGGCCGCGGGCCGGACGCCGGGTGCCGGAGGCCGTACGTCGCGTGGCGGGCGCCGGGGCGGGGGCTCCGGCGTCCGGACGCACTCCCGGCACCGCCTACCCTTGTCACATGAGCAGCGGCGACCGGAGTCAGGCAGTGGACGTTCAGGAATCCAAGACGTACGAGGTACGCACCTACGGGTGTCAGATGAACGTCCATGACTCCGAACGGCTCTCCGGGCTCCTGGAGGACGCCGGTTACGTGCGGGCGCCCGAGGGCGCGGACGGGGACGCGGACGTCGTCGTCTTCAACACCTGCGCCGTGCGCGAGAACGCCGACAACAAGCTCTACGGCAACCTCGGCCGCCTCGCCCCGATGAAGACGAAGCGCCCCGGCATGCAGATCGCCGTCGGCGGCTGCCTCGCCCAGAAGGACCGCGACACCATCGTGAAGCGGGCGCCCTGGGTGGACGTCGTCTTCGGCACGCACAACATCGGCAAGCTGCCGGTCCTCCTGGAGCGCGCCCGCGTCCAGGAGGAGGCGCAGATCGAGATCGCCGAGTCCCTGGAGGCCTTCCCCTCCACGCTGCCGACCCGCCGCGAGAGCGCGTACGCGGCCTGGGTGTCGATCTCCGTCGGCTGCAACAACACCTGCACCTTCTGCATCGTCCCGGCGCTGCGCGGCAAGGAGAAGGACCGCAGGACCGGCGACATCCTGGCCGAGATCGAGGCACTCGTCGGCGAGGGCGTCTCCGAGATCACCCTCCTCGGCCAGAACGTCAACGCGTACGGCAGCGACATCGGCGACCGTGAGGCCTTCAGCAAGCTGCTGCGCGCCTGCGGGAAGATCGAGGGCCTGGAGCGCGTGCGCTTCACCTCGCCGCACCCGCGCGACTTCACCGACGACGTGATCGCCGCCATGGCGGAGACGCCGAACGTGATGCCGCAGCTGCACATGCCGATGCAGTCCGGCTCGGACACCGTTCTGAAGGCCATGCGCCGCTCGTACCGCCAGGAGCGCTTCCTCGGGATCATCGAGAAGGTCCGGGCCGCCATCCCGCACGCGGCGATCACCACCGACATCATCGTGGGCTTCCCCGGCGAGACGGAGGAGGACTTCGAGCAGACCCTCCACGCCGTCCGCGAGGCCCGCTTCTCCGCGGCCTTCACCTTCCAGTACTCCAAGCGCCCCGGCACCCCGGCGGCCACCATGGAGGGGCAGATCCCCAAGGAGGTCGTCCAGGCGCGCTACGAGCGTCTCGTCGCCCTCCAGGAGGAGATCTCCTGGGACGAGAACAAGAAGCAGGTCGGCCGGGTCCTGGAGCTGATGGTCGCCGAGGGCGAGGGCCGCAAGGACGGCGCCACCCACCGTCTGTCGGGCCGCGCCCCCGACAACCGGCTGGTCCATTTCACCAAGCCCGACGAAGAGGTCCGCCCCGGTGACGTGGTCACCGTCGAGATCACGTACGCCGCCCCGCACCACCTGCTCGCCGAGGGCGCCGTCCTGGAGGTGCGCCGCACGCGCGCGGGGGACGCCTGGGAGAAGCGCAACGCCGCCGAGGCCGCCAAGCCGGCCGGCGTCATGCTGGGCCTGCCGAAGATCGGCGCCCCGGCGCCGCTCCCGGTCGCCACGGGCAGCGGCTGCGGCTGCGACTGACCCGGCGGACCGGGACCGACGCGGAGACCGGCGTGCCCACCCGGGCACGCCGACCGGCCCACGCCGACGCGACGGCCGGGCGGCCGCACACGCGGGCTCCGACCGGACCGGAACGGCCGCACACACAGGCCCCCAGCCGGACCGGTCCGGATGTCCGGACACCTGACTGACCGTCCGGACGCCCGGGCGCTGGGCTGACCGGCACGGGCGGGCGGGCCGCCGACGGACGCACCGCACCGCAGTGGACCGGGGCGGTCGCCCACGCAGGCTCCGGCGGGGTCGGTCCGGATGTCCGGGCACCTGACTGACCGTCCGGACGCCCGGGCACCTGACTGACCGGCACGGGCGGACGGGTCGCCGACGGACGCACCGCACTGTGGTGGACCGGGGCGGTCGCCCACGCAGGCTCCGGCGGGGTCGGTCCGGATGTCCGGGCACCTGACTGGCCGGCACGGGCGGACGGGTCGCCGACGGACGCACCGCACCGAACCACACCGCACCGCGGTGGACCTGGCGGACGCATGGAGCGGTTCCGGCGTGGGCATGGCGCCGGGGCGTCCCGGAGACCCCCGGAGGTGACGGCACCAGGGCGTGCCGGAGGCTGGCGCGGGGAACCGGGGGCGGGGCGGCCCGGCCGGGTACGGCGTTACGCTGCGGCTCATGCTTGTAGCCGCCGCAGTCTGCCCCTGCCCTCCGCTGTTCGTTCCCGAGGTCGCCGCCGGAGCCGCCCCCGAGCTGGACGCCGCGCGCGCCGCGTGCACGGACGCGCTCGGCGTGCTCGCCGCCTCCCGTCCCGACCTGCTGGTGGTCGTCGGTCCGGCCGAGAAGAGCGGCCGCGGTCCCCATCCGGAGGGCGCCCGGGGCTCCTTCGGCGGTTTCGGGGTCGACCTCGACGTGCGCCTCGGCCGCCCCGACACGCAGGGAACGGCCCCCGGGACGGGTGCCGGTCCCGCGTCCCCGGAACGTGAGCTGCCGTCCTCCCTCGCCGTCGCCGCCTGGCTGTTGGAGCGCACCGGCTGGTCCGACGCCCCGGTGGAGGGGCTCGGGGTCGGGGAACCCCTGGAGGCCGAGCGCTGCGTCCAGACCGGCCGGCAGATCGGCGGGCGCGCCGGGCGGGTGGCCCTGCTGGTGATGGGTGACGCCAGCGCGTGCAGGACCCTCAAGGCACCGGGCTATCTCGACGAGCGCGCGCAGGATTTCGACGCGGAGGTCGCGCGGGCGCTCGCGGCGGCCGACGTCGAGGCCCTCAAGACGCTGGACACCTCTCTGGCGTACGAGCTGAAGGCCGCGGGGCGCGCCCCCTGGCAGGTCCTCGCGGGCGCGGCGGAGGGCGCGGGTCTCGGCGGCGCCCTGCTCTACGACGACGCTCCCTACGGGGTGGGATACCTGGTGGCGGCCTGGTCGTAGGAGCCGCGTCCGGAAAGGGGCGGGGCCCCGGTCCGTACGGGTGTGCCGCGCGGCCGGGGCGCACCGGAGGCCTCCCGCGTACGTACGCGCCCGTGCGCGCACGGGCCGACGCACCGTCAGTCCCGCCGACCCCGTCCGCCGCACCCGCCCGACGCGGCGGACGGCCGGAAGAGCCCCGGGCCCTTCGCGGCCGTCCGCCGACGCGCGGGCCGTTCAGGACGCCGGAGGCGGGGCCGCGGTGTCCGGCGGGCTCGTGTCCTTGCCGCCGTCCTTGTGCGCGAGGCGGTCCATGGCGTGCTTGGCCTTGCCCGTGCCCGTGTGGATCTTGTCGCTGTACTTGTGCTTGGTCTTGTCGTCGACCACCTTCGCGGCCTTGTCGAGGCCGTGGGTGACCTTGTGCCCGTGTTGCTGCGCGAGCCCGGAGACCTTGTCCTTGGCGGGCCCCAGTTTGGCTTTCAGCTCGTCCATCAGACCCATGGTTCGCCTTCCCTCGCGGGGCGGTTGCGTACGGGAGACCTTTCCGGGCGAAACGCCCGTATCCGATCCTTACGTTACTCGTGGGGACGGAGTTCCGCGTCGCCCGGCGCCGCCCCGCGTCGGCTCGTTGCGGGGGAGGCTCCGGGGTTTGCGAGACTGGGACCGTGAGCAGCGCACCTCCCGCACCCCGGGTCATCGCAGTCGTCGGACCGACCGCGGCAGGAAAGTCCGATCTGGGCGTTTTCCTCGCCGGACGCCTCGGCGGCGAGGTCATCAACGCCGACTCGATGCAGCTGTACCGCGGGATGGACATCGGCACCGCCAAGCTGACGCCCGCCGAGCGCGGCGGCGTCCCGCACCACCTCCTGGACATCTGGGACGTGACGGTCACCGCCAGCGTCGCCGAGTACCAGCGGCTCGCCCGCGCCCGGATCGACGCGCTGCTCGCCGAGGGGCGCTGGCCGATCCTGGTGGGCGGCTCCGGACTGTACGTCCGCGGGGCCGTCGACAAGATGGAGTTCCCCGGCACCGACCCCGCCGTGCGCGCCCGTCTGGAGGAGGAGCTCACCCTGCGCGGATCCGGAGCCCTGCACGCCCGGCTGGCCATGGCCGACCCCGGGGCCGCCCGGGCGATCCTGCCCAGCAACGGCCGCCGCATCGTCCGCGCCCTCGAGGTCATCGAGATCACCGGCAAACCCTTCACCGCCAATCTGCCCGGCCACGACTCCGTCTACGACACCCTCCAGATCGGTGTCGACGTGGCGCGCCCCGAGCTCGACGAGCGCATCGCGCGCCGGGTGGACCGGATGTGGGAGGCCGGGCTCGTGGACGAAGTGCGGGCGCTGGAGGCGCGAGGCCTGCGCGCCGGGCGCACCGCCTCCCGCGCGCTCGGATACCAGCAGGTCCTCGCGGCGCTCGCCGGGGAGTGCACCGAGGACGAGGCCCGCGCCGAGACCGTTCGCGCCACCAAGCGCTTCGCGCGCCGCCAGGATTCATGGTTCCGACGCGACCCCAGGGTGCATTGGCTCAGTGGGGCCGCGGCGGATCTCGGGGAACTCACGGGACTCGCACTGGCGTTGGTCGAACGACCGGTCACAGCCTGATCACGTCATGGCATCGGGACGCTCCGGCTGTCATCCGGGCCTCCGGCGCCGTGCCATCATCAAGCTTCGATCGACCAGTGAAGTCCGAGTTGGGAGGGCGCGTGGCGATGGAGGCCGGCCCTCGCGACACTGCACGAGGCACTGAGTACGGTGCTGATCGGGACGGAGTTCGTCTGAGCATCGATCCGGACGCCGATCCCGGCGTCGAGCCGGAGCTGGGCGGAGAGCGACTGAGCTCCGACGGCCCCGAGGACACCCCCGGCGGGGTGATCGCCGACGGCCCCGGCCCCGGCGAGATGTCCCCGGAGCCGGAGGTCGAGGTCGAGCTGCGCCCGCAGCGGCTGCTGCGCATCTGGCAGCTCGCGCCCATCGTGGCGCTGGCCGCGACGGGCTCCCTGATGTTCGCCTTCCCGCTCGCCTTCGAGTTCGGGGACGGCGGTGCCGTGGTCGCCATGCTCGGGCTGCTGATCTGCCTGTGCGCTGCGGGCTGGGGCATGATGGCCGCCCGCCGGGTCGGCTACACCCTGCCCGGCTTCCCGCCGCGCGGCTCCGGCCGCCGCCCCGACTGGCGGGTGGTCCTCGCGTACGTCGTGATCGTCGCCGCGGTGGCCGTGCTCGCCGTCGGACGCGTGGCCCGGCTGCGCTGACCCCGCGACCCGCGTCGGCCGGACGGCCGCGGGGACCCCGTACGATCGAGGAATGAGCACGCGGATCGCCTTCCTCAAGGGTCACGGGACCGAGAACGACTTCGTGATCGTCCCGGACCCGGAGAACGTCATCGACCTTCCTCCCGCCGCCGTCGCCGCCCTGTGCGACCGCCGCGCGGGCATCGGCGGCGACGGCCTGCTGCACGTCGTGCGGTCCGCCGCGCACCCCGAGGCCGGGGAGATGGCGGCCGAGGCGGAGTGGTTCATGGACTACCGCAACGCCGACGGTTCGGTCGCCGAGATGTGCGGCAACGGAGTGCGCGTGTTCGCCCACTACCTCCACCGCGCCGGACACGTGGCCGAGGGCGACATCACGGTCGCCACGCGCGGCGGGGTGAAGCCCGTGCACATCGCCAAGGACGGGGACGTCACCGTCGGCATGGGCAAGGCCCGCCTGCCCGAAGGAGAGGTCACGGTGAGCGTCGGCGATCGCAGCTGGCCCGCGCGCAACGTGAACATGGGCAACCCGCACGCCGTCGCCTTCGTGGACGACCTCGCGCACGCCGGCGATCTGTTCACGCCGCCGCCGTTCGCTCCGGCGTCGGCTTACCCGGACGGGGTCAACGTCGAGTTCGTGGTCGACCGGGGGCCGCGTCACGTCGCCCTGCGGGTCCACGAGCGCGGCTCCGGCGAGACCCGTTCCTGCGGTACGGGCGCGTGCGCCGTGGCCGTCGCCGCGGCCCGCCGCGACGGCGCCGACCCCACGGTGACCGGCACCCCGGTGACGTACACCGTCGACGTGCCCGGCGGACGCCTGGTCATCACCGAACGCGCGGACGGCGAGATCGAGATGACGGGTCCCGCCGTGATCGTCGCCGAGGGCGAGATCGACGCGGAGTGGCTGGACGGCGCGCTGGGCTGAGCCACGCGGCCGCGCGGCGGCACCGGCGGGCCCGGCCCGTCGCGGTGCCGCGCGGCACGCCGGTCCGACGCCGTCGCGCCGCGGAGGAAGGACGTCGTACGTCCTTGTCGCCCTTCCAGAAAATCGAAACCGTAAACCCCGAAACCGTCGCTCGAATGGGTGATCCGTTTCACGCTCGGCGAGAGGCGGTCGGCCGGGCGTGATGGGCTCGGTAGCATCAAGCACCGGCCCGGACGGGGGACCGACACCATCCCCTGAGCCGAGTACGCCATGGGGCACCCGTCCGCCGGTCTTACGCAGCCGGAGGTGCCCATGAGTGCGGAGGCGACGAATCCCGCGACGCCAGGCCCCGCGACGCCCGCCACCCAGCGCTCGGCGTCGCTGGAGCCGGAGGCTGCCCCGGCGTACCGCAGGAAGGCGCGGCCCCGGATCGACCTGCGCCGGCTGGGGCGGGCCGCGCTGCTCGGGCCCGCGACCCGCGACCGGCTGCCGGACGCGATCGGGCACGTGGCCGAGGCCCACCGCGCCCACCATCCCGACGCCAAACTGGAACCCCTGCGCCGGGCGTACGTGCTCGCGGAGTCCTCGCACCGCGGACAGATGCGCAAGAGCGGGGAGCCGTACATCACCCACCCGCTCGCCGTGACCCTGATCCTCGCCGAACTCGGCGCCGAAACCACGACGTTGACCGCCTCCCTGCTCCACGACACCGTCGAGGACACGGAGGTGACGCTCGATCAGGTGCGCGAGGAGTTCGGCGACGAGGTCTGCTACCTGGTCGACGGCGTCACCAAGCTGGAGAAGGTCGACTACGGCGCCGCCGCCGAACCGGAGACCTTCCGCAAGATGCTGGTCGCGACGGGCAACGACGTCCGGGTCATGTCGATCAAACTCGCGGACCGGCTGCACAACATGCGGACCCTCGGTGTCATGCGCCCCGAGAAACAGGCGCGCATCGCCAAAGTGACCAGGGACGTGCTGATCCCGCTCGCCGAACGTCTGGGTGTGCAGGCGCTCAAGACCGAGCTGGAAGACCTCGTCTTCGCGATCCTGCACCCCGAGGAATACGTGCGCACCCGGGAGCTCATCGCCGAGAACGCGGGCCGCGACGACGACCCCCTCGCGGAGATCGCCGAGGAGGTGCGCGCGGTCCTGCGCGACGCCGGGATCCAGGCCGAAGTCCTCATAAGGCCGAGGCACTTCGTCTCCGTGCACCGGGTGTCGCGCAAGCGCGGCCCCCTGCGCGGCGCCGACTTCGGACGTCTCCTGGTGCTCGTCAACGAGGACGCCGACTGCTACGGGGTCCTCGGCGAACTGCACACCTGTCTCACCCCGGTGGTCTCGGAGTTCAAGGACTTCATCGCCGTCCCCAAGTTCAACCTGTACCAGTCGCTGCACACGGCCGTCACCCGTGGCGACGGCCAGGTCGCCGAAGTCCTCATCCGCACCCACCAGATGCACAAGGTCGCCGAGGCCGGGGTCATCGCGCTCGGCAATCCCTACGCACCGCCGGCAGAGGAACAGCCGGACGGCGGAGGCGACCGTCCCTTCGACGGCGAGCGTGCCGACCCCACCCGCCCCGGCTGGCTCTCCCGGCTGCTGGACTGGCAGCAGGGCGCCCCGGACCCGGACACGTTCTGGTCGACGCTGCGCGAGGACCTCGCCCAGGACCGCGAGATCACCGTCTTCCGCGCCGACGGGGGCTCGCTCGGCCTTCCGGAGGGCGCCAGTTGCGTCGACGCGGCGTACGCGCAGTACGGTGAGGACGCGCACGCCTGCATCGGCGCCCGCGTCAACGGCCGCCTGGCGACGCTGAGCACGGTCCTGAAGGACGGTGACACCGTCCAGCTGCTCATGGGCCAGGACCCCGCCTCCGAGCCGTCCAGACAGTGGCTGGAGCACGCGCACACGCCCGCCGCGCGGATCGCCATCCAGCGCTGGATGGCGACGCATCCCGCACCCGGCGACGAGGAGGCGTCCAAGGCCTCCGCCGCCGGCCCCCGGCCGCCCGTCGCGACCCCGGCCCGCCCCGCCGAGACGCAGGCCGCCCGCCCCGCGAGCGCCGTCGCCGACCCGCCCGGCGCTTCCGTACGCATGGCCGGCTGCTGTACGCCCGTACCGCCCGACGAGGTGACCGGCTTCGCCGTCCGCGGGGGAGTGGTCACCGTGCACCGTGTCGAGTGCGCGGGCGCGGCGCGCATGAAGAGCGCGGGGCGCCCGGAGGTGGAAGTGCGCTGGGGGGACACCGCCGAGTGCCGTGTCACCCTGGTCGCCGAGTCGTTCGGACGCCCGCATCTGCTCGCCGACCTCACCGAAGCCATCGCGGCGGAGGGGGTCGCCATCGTCTCCGCGACGGTCGAACCCCCGAGCCAGCAGCGCGTGCGCCACACCTACACGCTCCAACTCCCGGACGCGGCCCACCTCCCCGGCCTGATGCGCGCGATGCGCAACGTGCCCGGCGTGTACGACGTGAGCCGCCCCCAGCATCCGGCGCCCGCGGACCGTTAGAACGGGAGACGGCACCGGTCAGTGGTTCGTGTGACGGGAGCTCAGGGGCCTGGCCGGTCGGCAGTTCGTGTGACGGAGGCTCAGGATCCCGTGACCGTACGGCGGATCGCGTGAGGGGACACCGGCCGGTCGATGACGGGCCGCGGACCATGGGGCGGAGGCCCGAGGACCGGCGGTCGGCCGGTGTGCCGGGTGAGGGTGACCCGTCGGACCGGGCACGCGCCCGGATCAGGCAGCCGTGCGCTGCCCCCAACGAGTTCCGGTATCTACTCGTTCGGGTGGGCCGGGTGCGAGTCGGCGGCGCGTGACCGGTGCGCGCTGGTAGCCGTGGTCCATGCTGCTCAACGTCATCCCCACGCCCGCACGCCCGAGGAGCCGCCGCGTCACGGCGGCCCTGCTCGCCTCGGCCGTATCCGTCTGCCTGATCGCCGCGAGCGCCCCGGACCCGGCCGTGCCCCTGGGAGTCGGCGACCGCCTCTTCCCCACCCTCGGCAACCCCGGGTACGACGTCGAGTCGTACGACCTCCGCTTCACCTACCCCGGCAGCAACGACAAGCCGCTCACGGCCGTCACCACGATCGACGCCGTGACCACCGAGACGCTCGACCGCGTCAACCTCGACTTCGCGCACGGCAGCGTCCGGTCGGTCGAGGTCGACGGAGCCCCCGCCCGCTTCACCCGGGCCGGCGAGGACCTGGTGGTGACGCCGGACGAACCGCTGCCCGCCGGGAGCCCGCTGCGCATCACCGTGCGTCACACCAGCGACCCGGTGAGCGCCAAGGGCCAGGACGGCGGCTGGGTGCGGACGAAGGACGGGCTCGCGATGGCCGCCCAGGCCGACGCCGCGCACCTGGTCTACCCGTGCAACGACCACCCCTCCGACAAGGCCCTGTTCACCATCCACGTGACGGCCCCCGACGCGTACACGGTCGTCGCCAACGGTCTGCCCGAGGGCACCCGCCGGGCCCGCGGGACCACGACCTGGACGTACCGGACCGGGCACCCCATGGCCACCGAGCTCACCCAGGTGTCCATCGGCCGCTCCGCCGTGCTGCACCGGCGGGGGCCGCACGGACTGCCCGTGCGGGACGTGGTCCCCCGTGCCGACCGCGCGGCGCTCGAACCGTGGCTGCGCAAGACCCCCGGCCAGATCGCCTGGATGGAGAGCAAGGTCGGGCGGTACCCCTTCGAGACCTACGGGCTGCTGATGGCCCAGGCGCAGACCGGCTTCGAGCTGGAGACGCAGACGCTCTCGCTCTTCGAGAAGGAGCTCTTCACCCAGTCCGTCTACCCGAAGTGGTACGTCGACTCGATCATGGTGCACGAGCTGTCGCACCAGTGGTTCGGCAACAGCGTCGCCCCCCGCACCTGGTCCGACGTGTGGCTCAACGAAGGGCACGCCACCTGGTACGAAGCCCTGTACGCCGAGGAGAAGGCGCACCAGCCCATGGAGAAGCGGATGAAGGCCGCCTACCGGCTGTCCGACTCCTGGCGCGCCGCCGGCGGGCCGCCCGCCAGGCCCAAGGGGCCGAAGCCGGGCCAGAAGATCAGCATCTTCCGGCCGAACGTCTACGACGGCGCGGCCCTGGTCCTGTACGCGCTGCGCCAGGAGATCGGACGCCCGGCGTTCGAGCGGCTGGAGCGGACGTGGGTGAGCGTCAACCGTGACGGCGCGGCCTCGACGGCCGACTTCACGGACCTCGCCTCCGCCGTCGCCGCACGCGATCTGAGCGGTTTCTTCGAGGCGTGGCTGTACGGGGAGAAGACACCGCCGATGCCGGGGCACCCGGACTGGAGGAGCGACGCCCCGAAGGCGGGCAGGAAGACGTGAGGACGCGGCACCCGCGGGTGCCCGCCGGGTCACGATAAGTCGCGTGACGAGCCGGGCCGTGCCGTGCGACCATCTTCGAGCCGGCGGCGCGGCCCCCTTCGGAGGACCGGCCCGGCCGGGACCGGGAATCTCCCGGCGGCCCCGGACGTTGTTCCCTGTGGCGGGCGGTATCCGTCGGCCCGCGGCTTTCGTCATCTACGTAAGGATCCAATGACCTCCTCTTCTTCCCCTTCCCAGGACGCGCAGACTTCCGCGCAGAACTACCCCGAAGGTCTTCGGGCCGATGCCCTGATGGAAGAGGACGTCGCCTGGAGCCACGAGATCGACGGAGACCGGGACGGCGAGCAGTTCGAACGCTCCGAGCGCGCGGCCCTGCGCCGTGTGGCGGGCCTCTCCACCGAGCTCGAGGACGTCACCGAGGTCGAGTACCGACAGCTCCGTCTGGAGCGCGTCGTCCTCGTCGGTGTCTGGACCTCGGGGACCATCCAGGACGCGGACAACTCGCTGGCCGAGCTGGCCGCGCTCGCGGAGACCGCGGGAGCGCTCGTGCTCGACGGCGTCGTCCAGCGCCGTGACAAGCCCGACGCGGCCACGTACATCGGTTCCGGCAAGGCCAACGAACTCCGGGACATCGTGATCGAGACCGGCGCCGACACCGTGATCTGTGACGGTGAGCTGAGCCCCGGCCAGCTGATCCACCTCGAGGACGTCGTCAAGGTCAAGGTCATCGACCGTACGGCCCTGATCCTCGACATCTTCGCCCAGCACGCCAAGTCCCGGGAGGGCAAGGCACAGGTCGCGCTCGCGCAGATGCAGTACATGCTGCCGAGGCTCCGCGGCTGGGGTCAGTCGCTGTCCCGCCAGATGGGCGGCGGCAAGGGCGGCGGCCTCGCCACCCGTGGTCCCGGTGAGACCAAGATCGAGACGGACCGGCGCCGTATCCGCGAGAAGATGGCGAAGATGCGCCGGGAGATCGCGGAGATGAAGACCGGCCGCGAGATCAAGCGCCAGGAGCGCCGCCGCAACAAGGTGCCCTCGGTCGCCATCGCCGGGTACACCAACGCCGGCAAGTCCTCCCTGCTCAACCGTCTCACGGGCGCGGGCGTCCTCGTCGAGAACGCGCTGTTCGCGACCCTCGACCCGACCGTGCGCCGGGCCGAGACCCCGAGCGGACGGCTGTACACCCTGGCCGACACGGTCGGATTCGTCCGCCACCTGCCGCACCACCTGGTCGAGGCGTTCCGCTCCACCATGGAGGAGGTCGGCGACTCCGACCTGATCCTGCACGTCGTGGACGGTTCGCACCCGGCGCCGGAGGAGCAGCTGGCCGCGGTGCGCGAGGTCATCACCGACGTCGGCGCGACCAAGGTGCCCGAGATCGTGGTCATCAACAAGGCGGACGCGGCCGACCCGCTGGTGCTCCAGCGTCTGCTGCGCATCGAGAAGCGCTCCATCGCGGTCTCGGCGCGCACGGGCCAGGGCATCGACGAACTGCTCGCGCTGATCGACAACGAGCTACCCCGCCCCTCGGTCGAGGTCGAGGCGCTCGTTCCGTACACGCACGGCAAGCTGGTCGCCCGCGCCCACACCGAGGGCGAGGTGATCTCCGAGGAGCACACCGAGGAGGGCACCCTGCTCAAGGTGCGGGTACACGAGGAGCTGGCGGCGGACCTCGCTCCGTACGTCGCGGCACCGGCGCTGCGGTAGCGCGACCGGACCGGCACCCGGCGAGCGATCGCTCCGGACACGGGTAAGGCCCGCCCCCTCGAAAGGGGGCGGGCCTTACCCGTGCGCGTGGGGTTCGCCTACCGGCCGCCGTACTCCCGGCTCATCCGCTCGTAGAGCGCCCGGGCCCCCTCGCCCAGCTGCGGTCCCGCCAGCCAGGTGTGGGCGGCCGGGCCGATCGAGGTGTTCGAGACGAGCTCGGTCCTGCCGCCGACGACCCGGAACCAGCCGCCGCCGGAGGAACCGCCGGTCATGGTGCAGCCGATGCGGTACATCGTGGGCATGGCCGGGCTCAGCGAGAGGCGCCCCGGCCTGTCGACGCACTTGAACATGCTCAGCCCGTCGTACGGCGGCGCGGCCGGGTAGCCCCAGGCGCCCATCGGCCCGGCGTCCTGGGCGGACGGAGCGGAGAAGTCCACGTCCAGCGCGTCGCCGACGGTCTCCTCCAGCGACTTCGTGCCCTGCTCCGGCTTCACGTGCAGCACGGCGTAGTCGTACGGGGCACCCGCACCGCCCGTCTCGTCGCCGCCGGAGATCCACTCGTCGGAGGTCGAGGCCCAGTCCGCCCACCACTGGCCGTACGGCGCGACCTCCGGGGCGGTGGCACCGGCGAGCTGCGCCTCCGACCTGCCCCGGTCGTTGTAGGAGGGCACGAAGGCGATGTTGCGGTACCAGCCGCCCTTCTTCCCGGCGTGCACGCAGTGGCCCGCGGTCCACACCAGGTTGGACCTGCCGGGGTGGTTCACGTCCTTGACGACCGTGCCCGAGCAGACCATCGATCCCTCGGGGGAGTCGAAGAAGACCTTCCCGACCGGCGCGGCGTGGTCGTGGTACGGGGTCCGCTCGGCCTGCGCCGTCACCGGGGCCGGCTCCGGGTCGCTGACGCCCTGGTCCGCCGCCGCGTCCTGCGCGGAGATCGTCTTGGCCGGGTCCTGGGCGGACCTCATCCGCTCGGGCTTCCACAGCCCGGCGATCACCGGGTTGACGAAGTCCTCGGCCTCACCGAGCCACTGGTCCTTGTCCCAGTTCTTCCAGGCGCCGTCCTTCCACTTGTCGACGTCGATGCCGTGCTCTTTGAGCCTGTCCTTGATGCCGTCCGGAATCTCGATCTTGTCGTCGCCGCTCACGGACCCCCGCGACGCGGAGGCGGTGGGCCCGCCGTCCGCCCGGTCGTCACCGGAGTCGCAGGCGGTCGCGGTGAGTGCCAGGGCGGCCATGAGGCCGGTGGCGGCGAGGACCGTACGACGCGGTCCTGGGAATCGCATGGGTTCGTACCCCCCGGTCGTTCTCTGCTGCCGTGCCGACCGGGCGCGGGCCGCTCCCTGGGAATCCCACCGGACCGGCACCCCCCGCGCCCGTCCGTCCTACTTTGTCACGTCGTGGGTGTCACTGTCCGGCGAACTTCTTGCTCACCGAGTCGTACACGCCCTTGGCCACGTCGCCCAGCCGCGGACCCGCCAGCCAGCCGAACTTGACCGGGCCGATCGAGGTGTTGGACACCAGGGCCGGCTTGCCGTCCGAGCCCGCGGCCACCCAGCCGCCGCCCGAGGAACCGCCGGTCATCGTGCAGCCGATGCGGTACATGGTCGGGTCGGCCTGCGCGACCGAGAGCCGTCCCGGCCTGTCCGTGCACTGGTACAGCTTCTGGCCGTCGAACGGCGCCGCGGCCGGGTACCCGGTGGCCGTGATGCTCGACACCTTCGGCACGGCCGGGGCGTTGAAGTCCACCGGCAGCGCCGAACCCACCGTCTCCTCCAGGGACTTGCCGCCGCTGCCCTTCTCCGGCGTCACGTGCAGCACCGCGTAGTCGTACGAGGCCCCCTGGCCGCCCGTGGAACCGCCCTGCTCGATCCACTGGTCCGAGGTCTGCGCCCAGTCGCTCCACCAGATTCCGTACGGGGCGACCTCCTCGCGCGGGGCGTTCTGCAGCTGCGCCTCGGTCCTGCCCTGGTCGTTGTAGGAGGGCACGAAGGCGATGTTGCGGTACCAGCCGCCCTTCTTGCCGGCGTGCACGCAGTGGCCCGCGGTCCACACCAGGTTGGACTTGCCCGGGTGCGCCGGGTCCTCGACCACCGTCGCCGAGCAGACCATCGTGCCCTCGGGGGCGTCGAAGAACACCTTGCCCGCCACGGGCACGCTGGCGTGGTACGACGTCTTCACGGCCTGCGCCGTCACCGGGGCCGGTTCCGGGTCGGTGACGCCCTGGTCACCGGTGAGGTCGTTGTCGTCGACGCCCTTGTTCTTGTCCGGGTCCTCGGCATCGCGCATGCGGTCCGGGTTCCAGAGGCCCTTGATGATCGGGTTGATGAAGTCGTCGGCCTGGCGCAGCCACTCGTCCTTGTCCCAGTTCTTCCAGGCGCCGTCCTTCCACTTGTCGACGTCGATGCCGTGCTCTTTGAGCTTGTTCTTGATGTCGTCCGGGATCTGGATCTTCCCGTCACCGGCCTGGGACGCGGAGGCCGTCGGCTCACCGCTCGCCGTGTCGCTCCCCGAACCGCAGGCGGTGGCCGTCAGCGCCAGGGTCGCGGCGAGACCGACGGCGGCCAGGACGGGGGACGTTCTGCGGCGCGCGCTCCCGCCTCGGCGAGCGGCGAAGGGCGGGCGTATGGATCGCATGGTGTAACTCCCCCTGAGGGTGTGGGAACTGTGCGGCTGCGGGCACCTGAGCGGTTCGTCCGGCACGGCCGAACGGCATCACAGACTAGGCGTTCGCTGTGCGGGACATCCGACGGTACGGCAACGGTTCAGCTACGGGGCCGCGCCCCCTGACGCGCTGTTCTCCGACGGCCGGCCACCGGGGGCCGCCGGCCCTCCCGGCAAAGAACCGGTAAGGAACCCCGGATTCACCCGCTTCCCAACGCCGGTGACGTCGTTGGTACGTACGGGGGGCCTGCCGCCTGCGTCCGGACCCTCCTGCCAACTCGCCTCTGGACAGCGGGAGGACCTGAAGTCGTGGCCGTGACCGAGTCAGCGGTGGTGCCGGTGGGGACACCAGGGGAATCCGAGGGGGTACGGGACACCGGCTCCGGAGCGGCCGAGCGGGCGCGTGCGGCGCACGAGGGCATCCTGCGGCGCCAGTCGGCGCGCGAATCCGCGGCACGCACCTACGCGCGCGCCCTTCCGATCGTTCCCGTGCGGGCCCGCGGGCTGACGATCGAGGGGGCCGACGGGCGCCGCTACCTCGACTGCCTCTCCGGAGCCGGGACCCTGGCCCTCGGGCACAACCACCCCGTCGTCCTGGAGGCGGTCAGGAAGGTCCTCGACTCCGGGGCGCCCCTGCACGTCCTGGACCTCGCGACACCGGTCAAGGACGCCTTCACCACCGAGCTGTTCCGCACGCTCCCCCCGCGGTTCGCCGAGCGCGCGCGGGTCCAGTTCTGCGGACCGGCCGGGACGGACGCCGTGGAGGCCGCGTTCAAACTGGTGCGCGCGGCCACCGGCCGCAGCGGCATGCTCGCGTTCACCGGCGCCTACCACGGGATGACCGCGGGGGCGCTCGAAGCGTCCGGCGGCGCGACCGACGTACGCGTCGCGCGCCTGCCCTATCCGCAGGACTACCGCTGCCCGTTCGGCATCGGCGGCGACCGCGGCGCCGAACTCGCCGCGCGCTGGACGGAGTCCCTCCTCGACGACACCAAGTCGGGCGTGCCGCTCCCCGCCGGGATGATCCTCGAACCCGTCCAGGGCGAGGGCGGGGTCATTCCCGCGCCGGACACGTGGACACGGCGGATGCGCGAGATCACGCGCGCCCGGTCCATCCCGCTGATCGTGGACGAGGTCCAGACGGGTGTGGGCCGGACCGGCGCCTTCTGGGCGGTGGAACACAGCGGGATCACCCCGGACGTGATGGTGCTGTCCAAGGCCATCGGCGGCAGTCTGCCGCTGGCCGTCGTCGTCTACCGCGACGACCTCGACGTCTGGCAGCCCGGCGCCCACGCGGGCACGTTCCGCGGCAACCAACTGGCCATGGCCGCCGGCACGGCCACCTTGGCGTACGTCCGCGAGCACGGCCTCGCCGAACGCGCGGCGGCCCTCGGGGCCCGCATGCTGGACCGACTGCGCCCGCTCGCCACGGAGTTCGACTGCGTCGGTGACGTACGCGGCCGCGGCCTGATGATCGGCCTCGAACTCGTCGACCCCGAGGGGCCGCCGCACCCCGACCCGGACGGCCCCCGCCCCGCCGCCCCCGAACTCGCCGCCGCCGTCCAGCGGGAGTGCCTGCGCCGGGGCCTGATCGTGGAACTCGGGGGCCGCCGGTCGAGCGTCGTACGGCTCCTTCCCCCGCTGACGATCAGCGACGAACAGACGTCCGCCGTGCTCGACCGGCTCGCGGACGCGGTGAGCGCGGTGAGTGCGACGGCACGGGGGGACCGGCGACCCGGGAGGGACGGGGAACAGGGTGCCGACGGTCCCCGGTGACGGTCCGGCCGCTTCGGCACGGGGCGTACGCACGCGGACGGGACGCGCCGGAACCCCCGCCCGCGAAGGCCGTGGACCCGGCGGGCACCGGTCGGCGGCCGGCCCGTCCCGGACCGCCCCCGTCGCCCCCGCGGTCCCCTTCGGCCTCCCCTCCGCAGCAACCGGCCGGGAACGCCGAGAGCCCGACACACCCCGGTCCCGCCCCGGCCCCTCCCCGCACGAGCCCGAACGACCCGCAAGGAACTCCTCGTGAACGCCACCCCCGCACCCGACAGCCCTCCCTCCCCGTACGAGCGGGCGGTCCCCGGCACACCGGCCCCGCACCCGCCCGGACCGGAGTCCGTTCCCCGGCAGAAGGAGGCGGCCCGGGCGCCCGGACGGCCGGGCGGGACCACCGTCGACCTGCTCGATCTGCTGGATCACCCCGACACCCGGACGGCGGCGCAGGCGGCGGCGGTCGAGAACCTGCTGCGCTGCTGGGTGCGGGAGAACGACCTGGCCGCCCCCCACGACGGCACCCTTCGCATCGAGCTGCCGGCCAGCGGCACGGCCCTGCTCGTCCCCGTCCACCACTGGTCCCCCTCCGGCTGGCACCGCTTCGGGCTCCCCCTTCTCGCCGGCGCTCCCGAACAGGCACCGCCCGCCGACGCGGTGACGGTGGCGGCCCTGCTCGCGCGGCAGACGACCCCCGCCGCGGACACGAGTCACCCGGCGCCCCCCGACGAGCCGACCGGCGCGCCGGTCGGACCCGGACCCCGGTGCCCGGACAGCCCGGCCGGTGAAGGCGCCGACCTCGTCGGCCGCGTCGCCGACTCGGTCCGGCGCACCGCCGTGTTCATCAGGGACCGCAGGGAGCACCCCGCCGACCCGGCCGACCACTTCCTCGCCGCCGAACAGGCACTCCTCCTCGGCCACCCCCTGCATCCGACACCGAAGGGGCGCGAGGGCCTCTCCGACGCGGAAGGCAGGCTCTACTCACCCGAGTTGCGCGGCTCCTTCCCCCTGCACTGGATGGCGGTCGCCCCCTCGGTACTGGCATCCGACTCGGCGTGGACGGAACGCGGCCGCCCCGTGCCGGCGGAGCAGCTGACCATGCGGCTGGCCGGACCCGGCCTGTCCCTCCCCGACGGCTGCGCCGCCGTACTGCCCCTGCACCCCTGGCAGATGCGCGAGGTCCGGCACCGCCCCGAAACCGCGACCCTGCTGGACGCCGGACTGCTCCAGGACCTCGGCCCGCAGGGCACCCCATGGCACCCCACCTCCTCCGTCCGCACCGTCTACCGCTCCGACGCCCCCGCGATGCTGAAACTGTCGCTGGGACTGCGCATCACCAACTCCCGCCGGGAGAACCTGCGCAAGGAACTCCACCGCGGCGCGGAGGTCCACCGCCTGCTGCGCGGAGGCCTGTTCGAACAGTGGCAGTCCGTCCACCCCGGCTTCGACATCGTCCGCGACCCGTCCTGGCTCGCCGTCGACGGCCCGGACGGCGACCCGGTTCCCGGCCTCGACGTGGTGATCCGCCACAACCCGTTCGGACCGACGGACGACGTCGGCTGTGTCGCGGGACTGGTCTCGCCCAGGCCGTACGCCCGCCTGGGCACGCACAACCCGGCCGAGCGCGGCCCCTTCATGAGCTCCCGGCTCACCGAGATCGTCACCGGGCTCGCGAGCCGGACCGGCCGCCCGCGCGGCGCCGTCGCCGCCGAGTGGTTCCTGCGCTACCTCGAACAGGTCGTACGCCCCGTGCTCTGGCTGGATGGCGAGGCGGGCATCGCCCTGGAGGCGCACCAGCAGAACACCCTGCTCCTGCTGGACGCCGAAGGCTGGCCCGCGGGCGGCCGCTACCGGGACAACCAGGGCTACTACTTCCGCGAGTCCCGGCGCGCGGAACTCGACGGCCGGCTGCCCGGCATCGGGACGCACAGCGACACCTTCGTCCCCGACGAGGTCACCGACGAACGCTTCGCCTACTACCTCGGCATCAACAACGTGTTCGGCCTCATCGGGGCGTTCGGTTCCCAGCGGCTCGCCGACGAAGGCCTGCTGCTCGCCGCGTTCCGGCGCTTCCTCAGCGGCGTCGCCACCGGCCCGGACCGGCTGCGGACGCCGCTGCCCGCCCTGCTGCTCGACTCACCCGTCCTGCGCTGCAAGGCCAACCTGCTCACCCGGCTGCAGGGCCTCGACGAACTCGTCGGTCCCGTCGACACCCAGTCCGTCTACGCCACCATCTCCAACCCCCTCCACTCCTGAGGGTTCCTTCATTCCTGAGGGCCCCTTCATTCCTGAGGGCCCCTTCATTCCTGAGAAGCCTGCCCCGTCCCGTCTCCCGAGAGGAGCGTCGTCGTGCCTCCCACCGATGAGAGCACCGACGCCGGCACCGCCCGCGCCACCCGAACCGACCGGGGGGCCGGGCCCGGACCCCGCGCTGTCACCGGCCTCGACCCGAGCGCCGGAACGGACGGCGAGGACACGCTCGACCTGCGCCTCTCCGACGAGTTGATCGCGCTGTTCACAGGGGACACCGAGGCTCGGCACCGGACCGGGGAGGGACCGGGGAACGGGACCGCGGAACGGACTTCGGACAGGTCTTTCGGCGGAACCCGGGCCGGGGACGATCTGCTCGACCGCGTCGGCGACTGGGGGCCGGTCAAGACACCCGCGGGCGTTCTCCTCCTCGCTCCCGTGCACCCCGGCCACGACCTCCCCCTCGTCCACCGCTGGATGAACGACCCCGCCGTCGCGGAGTTCTGGGAGCTGGCGGGACCCGCGTCCGTGGTCGAGGAACACCTGCTCCGGCAGCTTGACGGCGACGGACGCAGCGTTCCGTGCGTCGGGGTGCTGGACGGCACCCCGATGAGCTACTGGGAGATCTACCGGGCGGATCTCGACCCCCTGGCGCGCCATTACCCCGCCCGGCCCCACGACACCGGGGTCCACCTCCTCATCGGAGGTGTCGCCGACCGCGGGCGAGGCCTCGGCTCGACCCTGCTCAGAGCCGTCGCCGACCAGGTGCTGGACGAGCGTCCTTCGTGCGCCCGTGTCGTCGCGGAACCCGATCTGCGCAACACCCCCTCCGTGTCCGCCTTCCTGAGCGCCGGTTTCCGGTTCGCCGCCGAGGTCGACCTGCCCGGCAAACGGGCGGCCCTCATGATCCGGGACCGGGCCCTGCGCGAGCTGTTGTAGGGCCGTCACCCGTGATCCACCGGTCGATCGCCCCCGATCAGGTCCCCCGCCGAGGAGTCTTGGTGCCCCACCCGTCCGACAGCCCGGACACCCGGGAGACACCGGTCCCGCACGTCCCGCACGTCCCGTACGAGGACCGCGCGACCGGGACCGGACCGCGGCCCGCCGTGCCCGGACGGCCGCCGCGACCGTCCGGCCCGCCCGCGTGCCGTCGCCCGCGGCACCGCTCCGGTCCTCCTCCACCAGCCGGGACGTTCCGGCCCGCGCCGGGCTCGGTCACACCGTCGGTTCCGGACTTGATCGCTCGGTTGTCAGTGGCGCCCCGTAGGCTGGCAGCGCTATGACGAAGCCCTCACTCCGCGAACTCCTCCACGCCGCCGTCACCGCTGTCGGCGGTACGGAGCGCCCCGGCCAGGTGACGATGGCCGAAGCCGTCGCCGGTGCCATCGACGACAACTCCCACCTGCTGGTCCAGGCGGGCACCGGTACCGGAAAGTCGCTCGGTTACCTGGTGCCCTCGCTCGCGCACGGCGAGCGGGTGGTCGTGGCGACCGCCACCCTGGCGCTCCAGCGCCAGCTCGTGGAGCGGGACCTGCCGCGCACCGTCGACGCGCTGCATCCGCTGCTGCGCCGCCGCCCCGAGTTCGCGATGCTGAAGGGCCGGTCGAACTACCTGTGCCTGCACCGCCTGCACGAGGGCGTGCCGCAGGACGAGGAGGAGGGCCTCTTCGACCCGTTCGAGGCGGCCGCGCCCAGCAGCAAGCTGGGGCAGGACCTGCTGCGGCTGCGCGACTGGTCGGACGAGACCGAGACCGGTGACCGCGACGACCTCACCCCCGGTGTCTCCGACCGGGCCTGGGGCCAGGTGTCGGTGTCCTCCCGGGAGTGCCTCGGCGCCACCAAATGCGCCTACGGAGCGGAGTGCTTCGCCGAGATGGCCCGTGAGCGGGCCAAGCTCGCCGAGGTCGTCGTCACCAATCACGCCCTGCTCGCGATCGACGCCATCGAGGGTGCGCCGGTCCTGCCGCAGCACGAGGTGCTGATCGTCGACGAGGCCCACGAGCTGGTCTCCAGGGTCACCGGCGTCGCCACCGGCGAGCTCACACCGGGGCAGGTCAACCGCGCCGTGCGCCGCGCCGCGAAGCTCGTCAACGAAAAGGCCGCCGACCAGCTCCAGACCGCCGCCGAAGGCTTCGAGCGCCTGATGGAGCTGGCCCTGCCGGGCCGCCTGGAGGAGATCCCCGAGGACCTCGGGTACGCGCTGATGGCGCTGCGCGACGCCGCCCGGACGGTGATCACCGCCCTCGGCTCCACCCGGGACAAGTCCGTCCAGGACGAGGACGCCGTGCGCAAGCAGGCACTGGCGTCCGTCGAGTCCGTGCACGCCGTGGCGGAGCGCATCGCCAACGGCTCCGAGTACGACGTCGTCTGGTACGAGCGCCACGACCGCTTCGGAGCCTCGCTCCGGGTCGCCCCGATGAACGTGTCCGGGCTCCTCAGGGAGAAGCTCTTCGCCGACCGCTCGGTCGTCCTGACGTCCGCGACCCTCAAGCTCGGCGGTGACTTCAACGGCGTGGGGGCGTCGGTGGGCCTCGCCCCGGAAGGCACGGAGGGCGAGGACCTCCCCCAGTGGAAGGGCGTCGACGTCGGCTCGCCCTTCGACTATCCCCGGCAGGGCATCCTCTACGTCGCCAGGCATCTGTCGCGCCCCGCCCGGGACGCCGACAGGGGTGACATGCTCGACGAGCTCACCGAGCTGATCCAGGCCGCGGGCGGTCGTACGCTCGGTCTGTTCTCCTCGATGCGCGCCGCCCAGCTCGCGGCGGAGGAGCTGCGGACCCGCATCCCCGAGTACCCGATCCTGCTCCAGGGCGAGGAGACGCTCGGCGAGCTGATCAAGAACTTCGCGGCGGACCCGAAGACCTGTCTGTTCGGCACGCTCTCGCTCTGGCAGGGCGTGGACGTGCCGGGCCCCAGCTGCCAGCTGGTCGTCATGGACAAGATCCCCTTCCCCCGGCCCGACGACCCGCTGATGAGCGCGCGCCAGAAGGCGGTCGAGGAGAACGGGGGGAACGGCTTCATGGCCGTCGCCGCCACCCACGCGGCCCTTCTCATGGCGCAGGGCGCCGGCCGTCTCGTCCGGGCGTCGGGTGACAAGGGTGTGGTCGCCGTGCTGGACCAGCGTCTGGCCACGGCCCGTTACGGCAGCTATCTGAAGGCCTCGCTCCCCGACTTCTGGTACACCACGGACCCGAACCAGGTCCGCAGGTCCCTGGCGGCGATCGACGAGAAGGCCCGAATGGCCGAGGAGTCGACGGCGAAGGCGGACGCCGAAGGGGAGACGGAGGAGGCGTAGCGCCGCCCCGGACGGCAACACCGTCCCGGAGAGCCCCGCCCCCGGCACTCCGGAACCACCACCGTCCCTCTGACACTCCACCCCCGGCACCTCGTGGCACCCCGATCCCCCTGGACCCTGCCCGACGGCCCGGGCCCCGGCACCTGCTGGGGTCCGCCTGGTCCCCGGTACTGCTGGGCGGTCTGGGCCTCTGGTACCTGCTGGGTCGCTTGGGTCCTGGTGCTGCTCGGTGACCTGGGCTCCGGTCAGAAAACACGCAGGACCCCGGAACCGGCGCAGTTGGTTCCGGGGCCCGGTCAGGGGCGGGGGCGGTGGAACGCCCGTCGCGGTGTCACACCCGGCGCAGTACGGCGACGACCTTTCCGAGGATGGTCGCCTCGTCACCGGGGATCGGCTGGTACGCCGAGTTGTGCGGCAGCAGCCACACGTGCCCGTCCTCGCGCTTGAAGCGCTTCACCGTGGCTTCGCCGTCCAGCATCGCGGCGACGATGTCGCCGTTCTCGGCGACCGGCTGGCGGCGGACCGTCACCCAGTCCCCGTCGCAGATGGCGGCCTCGATCATCGAGTCGCCGACGACCTTCAGGACGAACAGCTCTCCGTCGCCGACCAGCTGGCGGGGGAGGGGGAAGACGTCCTCCACCGACTCCTCGGCGAGGATCGGGCCACCGGCGGCGATACGGCCGACGAGCGGTACGTAGGACGCGGCCGGCTTGCCCGCCGTGTCCGTCGGCTGCACCGACGACTGGTCGGAGCCCCGCACCTCGTACGCGCGCGGTCGGTGCGGGTCCCGCCGCAGGAAGCCCTTGCGCTCCAGCGCCATCAGCTGGTGCGCGACGGAGGAGGTGCTGGAAAGGCCGACGGCCTGCCCGATCTCCCGCATCGACGGCGGGTAGCCGCGCCGCTGCACGGAGTCCCGGATCACCTCGATCACCCGGCGCTGCCGGTCCGTGAGTCCCGAGCTGTCGGCCCGGATGCCTGGAGGTCGGCCAGGCAGGGAGCGCTTTGGCCCCTCATGATTCGCGGCTTCGTTCATCACATGCACCGGCTCGAGTCGGCCCTGGGAGCGGTCCTGGGCGGTGATGGTGGCGCTGTCTGCGGTGGTGGTCACGTCGGCCCCTCTCGATGGTCTCCCTGCTGAACAACGGTAGTTGCTTTCGAAAGGTTGCGCCAAACACACGTTCGAGTGAAAAAACGCGAATTGCCTGACGTGAGCATGTGTCTGGGTGTATGGCTGGTGGCGGGCGGAAGGGCCCACTGCTGTACCCTTCACCGCCGGAGGCGGCAGCCGTGCCGACCGACCTGGGCCGCCGCCCAGTCTGCCATCCGACGGCCGACCGGCCGGGAACCGGCCTCCTTCCGTGCGTCGACCACGCTATCCCCGTGTGTCCGGGATGGGTATGCCTGTGCGGCACGTGCCCTTACGTGTACGACACGCGCGCGGTGGGCGAATTCGCGAACCGATCCCCACATCTAGTGGTTGGATTGCGCGGACATCCCAGAAGTTGTGGTCCCCCGGGTCTCCCGGCCCCCTGGCATCGCCTATGCTTGAGGCTGCTTCGAGGGGCCCGTGAGGCCCGGCGAGGTCCCTGAGTCGTGCTGTGAAGGAGGGTTGGAGCCATGCACTGCCCCTTCTGCAGGCACCCGGACAGCCGCGTCGTCGACAGCCGTACGACCGACGACGGCACGTCGATCCGCAGGCGCCGCCAGTGTCCCGACTGCTCCCGTCGTTTCACGACCGTGGAGACGTGCTCGCTGATGGTGGTGAAGCGGTCCGGTGTGACCGAGCCCTTCAGCCGCATCAAGGTCATCAACGGTGTGCGCAAGGCCTGCCAGGGACGGCCCGTCACCGAGGACGCGCTCGCCCAGCTCGGGCAGCGGGTCGAGGAGGCCGTGCGAGCCACCGGAAGCGCCGAGCTGACCACCCACGACGTGGGGCTGGCCATACTCGGACCCTTGCAGGAACTCGACCTCGTGGCCTACATGAGGTTCGCGTCCGTGTACCGGGCCTTCGACTCGCTCGACGACTTCGAAGCCGCCATCGCGGAACTCAGGCAGGTGAATCAGCGCCCCTCCGCGGACGACGACGTCCCGGACGCGGTGCGCCAGGAGACCGAGGACGGGACCGGCGGAACCGCGGAGGTCCCCGTGCCCGCCACCGCCGCCGACTGACCGCGGACCGGACCCCTCGGGGCGTCCGGACCCGCCCGCGGGCGGCGATCACAGACTTGCAGCGCACGGCCGTACCAGCGGCGCGCGCGGCATCAGACACAGACCGTGCCACGGGAAGTTCGCGGCACTTGAGCGCGTTTTAGCCTGTTACAGGGAGGCGGCATGACAGAGACGGCGAGCGGTCCGGCACGAGGTTCCCGCGCGAAGGGCGGAGCCAAGGGCAGCAAGGGACTGCGCATCGAGCGCATCCACACCACCCCCGGCGTGCACCCGTACGACGAGGTGGAGTGGGAGCGCCGTGACGTCGTCATGACCAACTGGCGCGACGGCTCGGTCAACTTCGAGCAGCGTGGCGTCGAGTTCCCCGGCTTCTGGTCGGTGAACGCGGTCAACATCGTCACCAGCAAGTACTTCCGCGGTGCCGTCGGCACCCCGCAGCGCGAGGTGAGCCTCAAGCAGCTCATCGACCGCATCGTGAAGACGTACCGGAAGGCCGGCGAGGACTTCAAGTACTTCTCCTCGCCCGCCGACGCCGAGATCTTCGAGCACGAGCTGGCGTACGCCCTCCTGCACCAGATCTTCAGCTTCAACAGCCCCGTCTGGTTCAACGTCGGGACCCCTCAGCCCCAGCAGGTCTCCGCCTGCTTCATCCTGTCCGTCGACGACTCCATGGAGTCGATCCTCGACTGGTACAAGGAAGAGGGCATGATCTTCAAGGGCGGCTCCGGTGCCGGCCTGAACCTCTCCCGCATCCGCTCCTCCAAGGAGCTCCTCTCCTCCGGCGGCAACGCCTCGGGTCCCGTCTCCTTCATGCGCGGCGCCGACGCCTCCGCAGGAACGATCAAGTCGGGCGGCGCCACCCGCCGTGCGGCCAAGATGGTCATCCTCGACGTCGACCACCCCGACATCGAGGACTTCATCGAGACCAAGGTCAAGGAGGAGGAGAAGATCCGCGCCCTGCGTGACGCGGGCTTCGACATGGACCTGGGTGGCGACGACATCACGTCCGTCCAGTACCAGAACGCCAACAACTCGGTCCGCGTGAACGACACGTTCATGAAGGCGGTCGAGCAGGGCGGCACGTTCGGCCTCACCTCGCGCATGACCGGAGAGGTCATCGAGGAGGTCGACGCCAAGTCCCTCTTCCGCAAGATGGCCGAGGCCGCCTGGGCCTGCGCCGACCCGGGCATCCAGTACGACGACACGATCAACCACTGGCACACGTGCCCGGAGTCCGGCCGTATCAACGGCTCGAACCCGTGCAGCGAGTACATGCACCTGGACAACACGTCCTGCAACCTCGCCTCGCTGAACCTGATGAAGTTCCTGAAGGACGACGGCAAGGGCCACCAGTCCTTCGACGTCGAGCGCTTCGCCCAGGTCGTCGAGCTGGTCATCACCGCGATGGACATCTCCATCTGCTTCGCCGACTTCCCGACCGAGAAGATCGGCGAGAACACCCGCGCCTTCCGCCAGCTCGGCATCGGCTACGCCAACCTCGGCGCCCTCCTCATGGCGACCGGCCACGCGTACGACTCCGACGGCGGCCGCGCGCTCGCCGGCGCCATCACCTCCCTGATGACCGGCACGTCCTACAAGCGGTCCGCCGAACTCGCCGCGGTCGTCGGCCCGTACGACGGCTACGCCCGCAACGCGCAGCCCCACCAGCGCGTCATGAAGCAGCACGCCGACGCCAACACCGCGGCCGTCCGCATGGACGACCTGGACACCCCGATCTGGGCCGCCGCCACGGAGGCCTGGCAGGACGTGATCCGCCTCGGCGAGAAGAACGGCTTCCGCAACGCGCAGGCCTCCGTCATCGCCCCGACCGGCACCATCGGTCTCGCGATGTCCTGCGACACCACCGGTCTCGAACCCGACCTCGCGCTGGTCAAGTTCAAGAAGCTGGTCGGCGGCGGTTCGATGCAGATCGTCAACGGCACCGTCCCGCAGGCCCTGCGCCGCCTGGGCTACCAGGAGGAGCAGATCGAGGCGATCGTCGCCCACATCGCCGAGCACGGCAATGTCGTCGACGCCCCGGGCCTCAAGCACGAGCACTACGAGGTCTTCGACTGCGCCATGGGCGAGCGCTCCATCTCCGCGATGGGCCACGTCCGCATGATGGCCGCGATCCAGCCCTGGATCTCCGGCGCGCTCTCCAAGACGGTCAACCTGCCGGAGACGGCGACCGTCGAGGACGTCGAGGAGGTCTACTTCGAGGCGTGGAAGATGGGCGTCAAGGCGCTCGCGATCTACCGCGACAACTGCAAGGTCGGCCAGCCCCTCTCCGCCAAGACCAAGGAGAAGGAGAAGGCCGAGGTCACGGCCAAGGCCGAGGAAACGATCCGCACCGCGGTCGAGAAGGTCGTCGAGTACCGCCCGGTCCGCAAGCGTCTGCCCAAGGGCCGTCCCGGCATCACCACGTCCTTCACGGTCGGCGGCGCCGAGGGTTACATGACCGCCAACTCCTACCCCGACGACGGTCTCGGCGAGGTCTTCCTGAAGATGTCGAAGCAGGGCTCCACCCTCGCGGGCATGATGGACGCCTTCTCGATCGCCGTCTCGGTCGGTCTGCAGTACGGCGTGCCGCTGGAGACCTACGTCTCGAAGTTCACCAACATGCGCTTCGAGCCGGCCGGCATGACCGACGACCCGGACGTGCGGATGGCGCAGTCGATCGTCGACTACATCTTCCGCCGCCTGGCGCTGGACTTCCTGCCCTTCGAGACGCGCTCCGCGCTCGGCATCCACTCCGCCGAGGAGCGCCAGCGTCACCTGGAGACGGGCTCCTACGAGCCCGCCGAGGACGAGGTCGACGTCGAGGGTCTGGCCCAGTCCGCGCCCCGCGCGCAGGAGCTGAAGGCCGTCGCCGCCCCCAAGGCCGAGGCCGTCGCGGTCGAGCCCGCCCCGAGGCAGGTCCACACCAGCGCCGAGCTGGTGGAGATGCAGCTGGGCATCCAGGCCGACGCCCCGCTCTGCTTCTCCTGCGGCACGAAGATGCAGCGGGCCGGTTCCTGCTACATCTGCGAGGGCTGCGGTTCGACGAGCGGTTGCAGCTGACGCCGGGCGCCCCTCGGGCGTGAACAGCTGATCAGGGCGGTGGAGCGGGCAGTCGGCTCCACCGCCCTCGGCGTTGCCGGGCGGGAGGCGGCCGCGTCCGTCGCGCGGACCGGCTCCCGGCGTCCCGCGTGCCGGTGCCCGAAGGCCGCGGACCGTGGCGGAATCCGCTTTTCCAGCGAAACGATCAACGGTTAGTCTCCCTCCGCGCGCACGGAGCGCGACGGGGAGGGCGGGGGACATGGCCGACAAGGTGGCCGGATCGAAGAGAGGCCTGAACGCGGGGGTCCAGGTCTTCGCGGCGGTGGTACTGGTCGCGGGCGTCACGGGGGGCGGATGGGGGCTGTCGCGGGTCCTTCCGAAGAGCGGCACCGATGAACCGGCCACCTGTGCCGACGGGCACGGCACCGCGTCGGCGAAGCGTGTCTCCGGCGCGCAGCTGTGCCGGGCGCTGAACCGCTCGGACCTGCCGGTCCTCCTCGGGACGCCCGACGAGCACGCGCGGACGGCCGACGGCGACGACGGCTGGATCACCCTCGACGGCGGCGCCAGGATGGCCAGCCCCGAGGCGAACGTCACGCTGAAGACCTACTGCGTGAAGCTGTCGGCCTCCGAGGACCGGTTCTCCGTCTCCCAGGGCCTCGATCTGCTGCCGAAGGCCGAGCCGAGGCAGATCCTCGGACACCCGGCGGTCCTCTACTCGGACCGGACGACCACCCTCACCCTCGATTCCGGCAAGGACGAGAACGGCCCGGGCGGTGTCGCCCGCAGCCTGCTGGTCGCCAAGGACGTGAAGGACGGGGGCGGTTCGTTCGAGATCTCCGTCTGGCGCCAGGACGACGTGGCGCCCGACGACGCGGCGCTGTTCCGCGTCGCCGAGCTGGTGCTGCCGACGGTCCCGGGCTGGAAGAGCGGCTGAGGACCCGCCGCGGGGCGGGCCGGGGACCGGGGGCCGGCACGGCGCGGGTACGGGGGCGCCGTGCCGTGCCTCAGGCCTCCTGCGGGCTGCCCATGACCCGGGCGAAGGTCGCCGGGTCGGTGTCGTAGCCGTGGAGGCCCGCGTGGAACGTCCACTCCCCGGAGTGGTCGCGCACGAACTCCCCGATGGTCGCGGCCGTCGAGCTCAGGACGTCGCCGAAGTCGCCCTCGGTCAGCACGGTGTAGCCCTCGCGCAGGCGGAAGCCGGGATGGAGGACACCGGCGAAGGTCCGGGCCTCGGTGCGCTGCTGGATGAGGACGCCGACGACCACGCGCGCGTAACGGCCGTCCAGGCGGTCGAGCTCCAGGGTCATGACCTCGTCCCAGCCGAAGCCCTTGCCGTCCTTGCTGTCACGGTTCAGATAGATGGTGCCGTCCGGCGAGCGGCTGCCGAAGTGCACCACGTAGTCGGGGTTCCCGTGCGGCGCGGACGCCAGATACGTCGCCGCGACGATGTCGAGATCGGTCGCGGGCTCACCCGCGGGACTGGGATCCCACTTGATCGCCAACTCGGCCTTGCGTATCCCCTTGTTGAGACCGTTCACCGGATGTCCCCTCCCCGTTCCTCGCCACTTGCCGAGCCAACTCCCCTGATAGCAGGGCAGGTTGTCCATCGTGCCACGCGGGCCGGGACACGCGCCCGGATCCACTCCGCCGGAGCGTGACCGACGCCACGTTCCGGGGCCTTACGATGGCGCGGTGCTGGTCAAGTGGATTCGCTGCACCGTGGTCGACCGCCGCGGTTTCGAACGGGGGCAGCGAAAGTGGGCGGGGCTTCTGGGGGAGCCGGGATTCCGGGGACAGGGGGGAGGGTGGAGTGTGGGACGGACCGGCGTCGCGCACATCTTCTCCTTCTGGGAGAGCCGTGCCTTCTACGACTCCTTCATGGCCCGGTCCCATGACCGGCTCGCCGCCTCGCAGTCGGGCACCTTCAAGGACTCCCAGGTCAAACTGTTCGACTACCGCTTCGACGTGAAGACCGGCTTCGAGCCGCGCTTCACGGACTCCGACGTGGTCCGGGTCGCGCACTGCCGTGTCCGCGAGGAGCGCGCGGAGCACTTCGCGCTCATGCAGGAGAAGGTCTGGAACCCCGCGATGGCCGGTTCGCCCGGCATGGTGAGGGGCATGTTCGGCGAGGCGCCCGGCAGCGAGTTCCTGGTCCTGTCCATGTGGCAGTCGGCCGCGGAGCACGGAAAGTACCGTGCCGAGCGGGTGGAGAGGCTCGCGCTGCGCGCCCAGATCGAGGCCGACATAGCCGCTCTCGCGGGCGACATCGTGCAGCTGGAACCCGGCTGGATCGTCTGACGGGACCCTCCCGTCGGGCGAACTGATGTACGAGACGGTGTGTGACCTGCGCCGTATGCGGCCCGTACGACTCCTCGAACGGGGTCGGCACGATCTAGGGTCTTGGCATGGCACGACCACGGCGCATCGTCCTTGTCCGGCACGGCGAGTCGGTGGGCAATGCCGATGACACCGTGTACGAACGCGAGCCCGACCACGCACTGGCGCTCACGGAGACGGGGTGGCAGCAGGCGGAGGACACCGGCAAGCGGCTTCGCGAGCTCTTCGGCAGGGAGCGAGTGAGCGTTTACGTCTCCCCCTACCGCCGCACCCACGAGACCTTCCGGGCCTTCCACCTCGACCCCGGGCTCGTCCGGGTGCGCGAGGAGCCCCGGCTGCGGGAGCAGGACTGGGGCAACTGGCAGGACCGTGACGACGTACGCCTCCAGAAGGCCTATCGCGACGCGTACGGGCACTTCTTCTACCGGTTCGCGCAAGGAGAGTCCGGCGCCGACGTGTACGACCGGGTCGGCGGCTTCCTGGAGAGTCTGTACCGCAGCTTCGAGGCCCCCGACCACCCGCCGAACGTGCTCCTGGTGACCCACGGCCTGGCCATGCGGCTGTTCTGCATGCGCTGGTTCCACTGGACGGTCGCCGAGTTCGAATCGCTCTCCAACCCGGGGAACGCGGAGGTGAGGATGCTCGTTCTGGGGGAGGACGGCCGGTACACCCTCGACCGTCCCTTCGAGCAGTGGCGCGATCCGGAAGTCGTTCGGAGCCACCGGATAGAGTGGCAGGGCGATGATCGCTGACACCTCTCCCGACGGGCGCTTCCAGCGCGCCCTCGCCAGCCTGCGCGGACTCGCGGTGGGAGACGCGCTGGGCTCGCAGTTCTTCGTGCCCGCGAACTACCCGCTGCTCAAGCGCCGGGAACTGCCACCCCGTCCCTGGCAGTGGACCGACGACACCGAGATGGCCTGTTCCGTGGTCGCCGTCCTGGCCACGCACCACCGCGTCGACCAGGACGCACTGGCCCACTCCTTCGCCGACCACCACGACTTCGACCGGGGCTACGGCCCCGCGGTCAACCGGCTGCTGCGGCTGGTCCGGGAGGGCGGCGACTGGCGTGAGCTCGCGTCGGCCCTCTTCAAGGGGCAGGGCTCCTGGGGCAACGGCGCCGCGATGCGGATCGCCCCCCTGGGCGCCTGGTACGCCGACGACCCGGAGCAGGCGACCCACCAGGCGGAGATCTCCGCCTATCCGACCCACCAGCACCGTGAGGCCGTGGTCGGCGCCATGGCCGTCGCCGCGGCCGCAGCGCTGGCCGCCGACCCGGCGGGCCCCCCGAGCGCCGAGGCCCTGCTCGACGGCGTCATCGCGCTCGTACCGCGCAGCGCCGTGGGGGCCGGGCTGCGACGCGCCCGGGACATGCTCGACTACGGGGACGCCGCGACCGTGGCCGCCGTGCTGGGCTGCGGACGGCGTACGTCGGCCCACGACACCGTTCCCTTCGCCCTCTGGTCGGCCGCCCGCGCCCTGGGGAACTACGAGGAGGGCTTCTGGGCCACCGCCCAGGTCGGCGGCGACGTGGACACGACCTGCTCCATCGTCGGCGGTGTGATCGCCTCCGGGGAGGCGGGAGCGCCTCCTGGGGCATGGCTGGAGGCCACGGAAGCGCTGCCGGGATGGCTGCCGGGGCTCGTGTCCGGGCGTACGTCCGGCGGCGCGTAAGGGCGTGGGAGCGGGGCGAGGGGTCCCCGGACGTCGCCGAGCCGTGGAGGCGGCTTCCGGGCGGTGAGTGGTGGAGGCGGTCTCCGGGCGGTGAGTGGTGGTCGGGCCCTCGTACGGGCTCGTGGCCGTCCCGGGCGGGCTGCGACGGGTTTGCCGGCCTTTGCCCCGGGCGGGCCGACAGAGGCCTCAGGAAGCCGTCACGGCGGTCTCCGCGAGGGTGGCGCAGCCGGTCCGCCGGGGGTTGTGTCACAGGCTCGCTACAGCCCCGCGGCCCCCTCGTGAGCCGCTTTGCCCGTGGATAACCTGTGCGCCACGCCGTCCGTTGATCATGGCGGGCGTGTGCCGACGAGACACCGGACGACAGCCCTCCGCCGCCGTGGCGTGTTCCGGGCTGCCCGGTGACCGGCTGGGAGGGGATCCCTTGTCCGACATACCGTCCGCGCCCGAGCCCGGAGACGAGGCGACGGAGCAGCGGAAGAGTCCCGAAGCGAGCGGAGCGGTGCCGGGATCCGGATCCCGGCCCCCGGAACCACCGGGCCCGGGGGACTCCACGGATCCGGCCGTACGGGGATCCGCGGGGCGGCGGCCGGACACCACCGTTTCCGGCGCCGGGGCCGCGGACGCCCCTGGGGCCGGGGGAGAGCCCGGGGACGAGGAAGAGCCCGGAGACGCGGAAGAGCCCGGGGGCGGGGCAGGGTCCAGGAGCAGGAGCGAGCCGGGGGGCGACGAGAGGGCCGAGGGCGCGGACGAGTCCGGTGGTGACGAGCCCAGTGGCGACGAGGACACCGGTGACGCGCGCGGGCTCCGCTCGCAGCCCCGGGCCGAGGGGGTGACCAGGACCGGCGGCGCGGTGCGGCCCCGGGCCGCCCGGCCACCGCACGCGGGTACAGGCAAGGCGTCCCCGCCGTCCGCCTCCGGCCTGTGGTCACCGGAGCTGTGGGCCGTGAGGGCCGCCCCGGTGGGTACGCCCACGCTGTGGGCCGTGCTCGCGACCGGAGTGCTGAGCATGCTGCTCCTCGACGGCGGTCTGGCCGTCAACCTCCTGCTGGTCGCGGTCCCCGCGTCGCTCGCCGCGTACTTCGCGGGCCGGGACGCGGGACGCCGCACGCGCGTGTGGAGCCTGGTCTGGGGCGTCGGCGGCATCGGCCTGCTGGCCGTGCCCGCTCTGCGCGACGCGGACTGGCCCTCGTTCCTGGCCGTCGTGACGGCGATCGGGCTCGGCTCGCTCGCGCTGAACGGCGGACGCACCTGGCCCGCGGTCCTGCTCGGCCCCATCGGCGTGGTCAACTCCGTGATCACCGGCGTCTCCTGGGGCTGGCGCGGGCTGCGGGAACGATTCGGCGGTGCCCGTCGCGGCGTGGGTGTCGGGCTGCGCGCGTTCGTCGTGAGCGTGCTCCTGCTGCTGGTCTTCGGGGCGCTGTTCGCCGGAGCCGACGCGGCCTTCGCCGATCTGCTCAGTGACCTGGTACCGGACACCTCGGTCGCTGGTGGACCCTGGCGCGTGGTGCTTCTGGCGGCGGGCCTGGTCGTGGCACTGGCCGTGGCCCACACGGCGGCCGCGCCCGTCCGGCTGGACCGGGTCGTGGTGCGCCCCGGACGCGCGCGGGGTCGTGTCGAGTGGGCCCTCCCGCTGATCGTGCTGATCGTGCTCTTCGCGGCCTTCAACGTGGTCCAGCTCGTCGTCCTCTTCGGCGGCTACGACGCCGTGCTGGAGAAGACCGACCTGTCGTACTCCGAGTACGCGCGCCAGGGCTTCTGGCAGCTGCTGTTCGTCACGCTGCTGACCCTGCTCGTCGTGGGGTTCGCGCTGCGCTGGGCACCGCGGGACGGGGCGGGCGACCGGAAGCTGGTGCGGAGCGTGCTGGGAACCCTGTGCGCGCTGACGCTCGTCGTCGTGGCATCCGCCGTGCGGCGCATGGACATGTACGTGGAGGCCTATGGACTGACGCGGCTGAGGATCTCGGTGCTGGCCGGGGAGCTGTGGCTGGGCCTGGTCATCGTGCTCATCATGGCGGCCGGTGTGTGGGGAGCCCGCTGGCTGCCCCGCGCCGTCGCGGCCAGTGCGGCGGCCGGTGTCCTCGCGTTCGGACTGATGTCGCCCGACGGCCTGATCGCCGAGCGGAACGTCCAGCGGTACGAGGACACGCACAAGTTCGACATCCTGTACGCCCGCGATCTGTCGGCCGACGCCGTACCCGCTCTCGACCGGCTCAAGGAGCCGGCGCGTTCCTGCGTGCTGAGATCGATCGCCGATGAACTGGGCGAGGACGACGCACCCTGGTACGCGACCAGTTGGGGTGAGGCCCGGGCCCGGGACATCCTCCGCGACCACCCGCCCGCCGTGTCCGTCGACGAGGAGGTGTGCAACTCGCTGACGGAAATTCCCGAGTACCGCTGAACGCCTGCTTCCGACGCTTCGGTGGGGCCGGTCACCCCCGTCTCCGACTCCGTGCCGCGGAGGGCCGGACCGTGGTCGCCCCGGGTTCTTTCGACCCGGGCCGGACCGCGACCCGGCCCTCCGCGGCCCTGCCCTCAGCCCGCGGCCGGTCCCGCCGTGCCCGCGAGAGCGTCCAGGTCGCTCTTGCGGACCCTGATCACCAGCGCCGCGGTGACCAGGGCGAGCAGGGCCATCCCCGCCGCCGGTACGAAGGCGGTCGAGATGCCGTGGGCGAGCACGTCATGGCCCCATGGTGCGGGCAGTTGGTGGGTCCTGGCGAACGCCGCCTTCTGCTCGGCCGAGCCGTCCGCCAGGAACTTCGGCACCTGCTTCCGCGCCTCGTCGCGGCTGGCCGAGCCGAAGACCGTGGTGAGGATGGAGAGGCCGAGCGAACCGCCCACCTGCTGGGTGACATTGAGCAGACCGGAGGCCGCGCCCGCCTCGTGCTGGGCGACACCGGAGACCGCGGTCACCGTCAGCGTCACGAAGTTCAGGCCCATGCCGAAGCCGAACAGCAGCATCGGGCCGAGGACTCCGCCCGCGTACGAGTCGTCGGGGCTGATGAAGGTCAGCCAGCCGAGCCCGAGGGCCACGAGCGACGAGCCGGTGACCATGAACGGCTTGGGGCCGAGCACCGGCAGGAAGCGCTGCGACAGACCCGCGCCGACCGCGATCGCGACCGTCACCGGAAGGAAGGCCACACCGGCCGAGATCGGGGTGTACCCCAGCACGTTCTGCACGAAGAGCACGATGTAGAAGAACATGCCGAACATCGCGGCCGCGAGACTCAGCATGATCAGGTACGTGCCCGAACGGTTGCGGTCGGCGAACATCCGCAGCGGGGTGATGGGTTCCCGGGCCCGCGTCTCGATGATCCCGAAGGCCAGCAGCAGGGCCGCCGCCGCGCCGAACGACCCGATCGTGAGGCCGTCCCGCCAGCCGTTCTCCGCGGCGCGGATGAAGCCGTAGACCAGGGACGCCATACCGGCCGTCGAGGTGAGCGCGCCCGCGATGTCGAAGCGTCCCGGATGGCGCCGGGACTCGTTGATGTACATCGGGGCCAGAACGGCGATCAGGATGCCGATGGGCACGTTGACGAAGAGGACCCACCGCCAGTCGAGCCACTCGGTGAGCATGCCTCCGGCGAGCAGGCCGATGGCTCCGCCGCCGGCCGAGACCGTCGCGAAGACGGCGAAGGCCCGGTTCCGCTCCGGCCCCTCGGGGAAGGTCGTCGTGATCAGGGCCAGCGAGGTCGGCGAGGCGATCGCGCCGCCCACGCCCTGGAGGGCCCGCGCCGCCAGCAACTGCCAGGGCTCCTGGGCGAGTCCGCCGAGCAGCGAGGCGAAGGTGAACAGCAGGATGCCGGTCATGAAGACCCGCCGCCGGCCGAGGATGTCACCGGCCCGTGCGCCGAGAAGCAGCAGGCCGCCGAAGGTGAGGGTGTACGAGCTGACCACCCATGTCAGGTCGGTCGTACTGAAGTCGAGAGCGTCTTGAATGTGCGGGAGTGCGATGTTCACAATCGTCGCGTCGAGTACCACCATGAGTTGGCAGGCCGCGATGACGGTGAGCGCGATGCCGGGATGTCCCTCCCGGCGGGCCGCACCTGGCTTGCTGTCCTGAATCAACTGAGAGGTTGTCACTATGCTTCCCCCACAAGTGTGTTAGTGAACGCTCGCGTTCACTTCCGCGTCAACGGTAGTGACTCCCCGTCAGTGAACGCAAGCGTTCACTGAAGTCGCTGTCCGGCGGCGCCGGCCCGATCGCCGGTTCGGCACGAAAGTCCGGATCCCCCCGAATTCCGCTCCCCTGCACGACGGAGACACTCTGATGGTTACTTCGCGTTGGACGGCCGCCCCCGCTCAGGCGCCCTCCTCGCGCCGGCGCGGTGCCGTGCTCGAGCGCGCGATCCTGGAAGCCGCGCTGGAACAGCTCGGCGCGGTCGGCTGGAACGGCCTCACCATGGAGGGGGTGGCCGCGAGCGCCCGGACCGGCAAGGCGGCGGTCTACCGCCGCTGGTCCTCGAAGGCGGACCTGGTCGCGGACGCGCTCCAGGCCGGACTGCCGGACCTGACCCGGGCTCCCGACCTCGGCGGTGTCCGGAAGGACCTGCTGGACGTGTGCCGGCGTGTTCGCGCGGCGATGTTCTCGCCGTCGGGGATCGCGCTCCGCTCGGTGCTTCACGAATGCGACGCGAGGCAAGCCGAACGCTTCAACCGGGTCATCGTCGGCGGGGTCGTCGAGCCCACGCTGCATCTGCTCCGTGAGGTCGTCCATCGTGGTATCGAGCGGGGTGAGGTGCGTCCCGACGCCGCGAACTCGTACGTCTTCGACGCGATCCCGGCGATGATGATGTACCGCTCCAAGGTGTGCGCGAGCGAATGGAGTGATCTTGATCTCCAGGAGATGATCGACCAGATGATGGTTCCGCTCCTGGGTGTGCGCGTCGGCTGACCGGGCCGCCCGGGCCGGTCGACAGGCTTGCGGGGATCGGTTCAGCCCGCGTGCGCGAGCCGGCCGCCGACCCGTGATGAGGGCTTTCCGGCGGCTCGGGGACCTGGGTGTCGCGAGAGGCTCCGGGCGGCGTAGTCTGAGGGCGCCATGCCGTACGAACCCCCCACCCACACCGTCGAGCGCTCCCTCCGCGCCACGACCGGAGCGAAGGTCATTGCCGGTGTCGACGAGGTGGGGCGCGGTGCCTGGGCCGGCCCCGTCACCGTCTGTGCCGCCGTCACCGGTCTGCGCCGCCCGCCCGAAGGGCTCACCGATTCCAAGCTCCTGACCGTCAGGCGCCGGACCGCGCTCGCCGTGGAGTTGGAGGAATGGGTGACGGCGTACGCCCTCGGGCACGCCTCCCCGGAGGAGATCGACCGACTGGGAATGACGGCCGCGCTGCGCCTCGCGGCCGTGCGAGCCCTGGAAGCCTTGCCGGTCCGTCCCGACGCGGTCATTCTCGACGGGAAGCACGACTATCTCGGCGACCCCTGGCAGGTCCGCACGGTGATCAAGGGCGACCGGTCCTGCATCGCCGTCGCGGCGGCCTCGGTGATCGCCAAGGTGCGGCGCGACAAAATGATGGCCGAACTGGGTGTCGGCCATGCAGACTTCGGCTTTGCGGCCAACGCCGGGTATCCGTCACCGGTTCACAAAGCCGCGCTGGAGGAGCGGGGACCCACCCCGTACCACCGGTTGTCGTGGGCGTATCTTGATGCGCTGCCCCAGTGGCGGCACCTCAAGAAGGCCCGCAGCTGGGCGGACGGAAACGTTCCGGAGATCGAAGGCCAGCTCGGCTTCGATTTCTGACGATCCCGTTCGCACTCATGTGCCACCCGCCGGAGCAAGCCGCACCGGCGTTTGATAGATATCAGCTCATGCCTCTCATTCCCGAGGAGCCTCAGATTCACGAGAGTGCCCAGGGTCCCCGCGTCACTCCGGCCAGTGGCCGCACCGCGCCGACCCCCCGCCCCGTACCCGGTCCCCGTCCCGCGGCTCCGCCGCGTCCCGGCCGCCCGGGTCCTGTCCGGCCGATGCCGGCCCAACGCACCCCGCGCGAGCCGGTCGTGGCCACGCCGGGGCCGTCCGCCAAGCCGGCCGCACCCGCGGCCGTCACCCCGCAGATCCAGCTCGTCCCGGCCTCGGCCGACGGCGCGCTGGACGCCGCGGAAGAAGCCGTCGACCTGCTGCTGGAGTCGGGCCGCGCTCCCGGTGAGGTGCTGGTGGTCACCACCGGCGATCCGCACCCGTGGGCCGCGCACGAACTCTCCTTCGGCGAGGCCGCCTACTGGGCGCAGCACGACGCCGGTGACGACGTCTTCTACGCCGACGCCGCTGCCGTGCGCCGGGCCGCCTCCCGTCCCGTGGTCGTGGTCGCGGTCAACGGTGGTTCCGGCGAGGTCGCCGCGGCCGCCCTGCCCCTGGCCCTCGGCCGGGCCGGTGCCCTGCTGATCGTCTGCGGCGACCCGCAGCAGATCAACTCGGTCCTGGCCGCAGGCGTCTGAGCGCGTTCCGGACCCGGTCCGGAACGCGCCCGGCGGGACGCGAGGGTGCCGCCACGGCGGCACCTGTACGGCGGTCGCTTCCGCGTACCCGCACGCGCTCACGCCCGTGCGGCGATCGGTCCGTCGCTCGTTCGTACGCCGCGAGGCGCCCTGCCGCGCGCCCGCTTCCGCCTGCGGACCTTCCGGCCCCTGGTGGGTGGGTGCCACGGGGCGGGGACCAGCCGTCCCCCGTACCCGCCCCACCTGTCCGCCGCCCGTGTCGGCATGACTTTTCGCCCGGCACGCGCGGAGGCGTCCGGTGTGTGGTCCGTTGCCCGGTGTGCGTCCTCTTCGTCGCGCAGTGCGGGCGCGCCCCGGACCCGAGCCGCGCGTTCACTGCGCACCCGCGCCCGAACCGTACGGTCCCGACGCGTGCGGCCCGCCTTCCCCCGGGCAGGCCGCCGCCGTGACGTGCCGGCCCCTAGCGGGCGGCCGCCCGGCGCATCACCTCGGACGCGACGCCTCCGGTGCGGGGCAGGGGCGGCAGCACCTCGCCCACGTAGAACTCCGGCGCCGATTCGGAGTTGGGGCGGCGTCCGCCGCGGCCCTCGCCGAGAACCTGCCAGCCGTCACGTGTCAGCGTGATGTACGCGCCGCACCGCAGTCCGTGGAGCGTGCAGGCGTCCCGCAGCCCCCACATCCAGGCCCCGTCCTCCTCCGTCCAGCGCGCGTCGCCGTCCCGGCAGTACAGCAGTACGGCCGTGCGCGCGGGAGTGCGGCGCCGCAGGTCGTGCGGGATGACCCGGCGCAGCTGCGCGAGCAGCGCGTTGCGGAACATCCAGCCGTCGGCCGGTGCCGAACGCCGGGTGAAGGAGGCGCTCGCCATCAGCCGCTCGTCCTGGTCGAGCACCGCGACGACCGCCGTCGACGGTCTGGGCCGGTGCCGGGCGTGAAGGCCGCTCACGACCTCACGAGGATCGCGCAGAAGCGGAATTCCGGCCGAGGCCCATTCGGCGGGTTCCAGCATGCGGGTCAGTGGGTTGGTGGAAGCGGCGGACAGGTCGGGAGACGTCGACAGGGTTGCCGCCGAGGACGGAGCGAATCCGAAGGTCACGGTCCTCCCTTCGGCTACGTGCCCATACGGTGGGCGGGGTCGGACTTGGGGGAATGGCACGCCGCAGCAGAGCCCTACCGGACCACGGGCAAACCGTGCGGGGAGCGGACCTCAATTCTTCCTGTCGAACTGTGTTGCGGCAACGAGCAATCGGAGCCGCAGACCTTTTTCAGGCGATTAGAGTCCTATATACCTGCCCGGTGTTTCGAATCGCGACACACGAGTCACGCTTGTACGGCGAGGACCAGCGGCAACACGGCCTGAGCGCCCGCTCTGCGGAGCATCCGCGACGCCACCGCCAGCGTCCAGCCGGTCTCCGTGGCGTCGTCCACCAGCAGTACCGGACCCCCCGCGTCCTTCAGGGCGTCGGCCAGCCGTGACGGCACGGTCAAGGCTCCGTCCAGTGCCTTCAGCCGCTGCGCGCTGTTGCTCCGGGAGACCGGGGCCGCCTCGCCGGCGTACTCCACGGATCCCAGCAGCGGCAGCCGGCCGATCTCCGCGATCCGGGTGCCGAGCGAGTGGATCAGCTGCGGCCGCGAGCGCGAGGCGATGGTCACCACGCCGACGGGACGCGGCTGCGCGTCGGCCTGCCCCGAGGCCCAGCCGCCGGGGCCCTTCGCCCAGTCGGCCAGGACACCGACCACGGCCTTGGCGACATCGTCCGGAACAGGCCCGTCCGGAGCCTGCGGGGCGAGCATCGGCCGCAGCCGGTTGCCCCAGCCGATGTCCGAGAGCCGTCCCAGGGCGCGCCCCGGAGCCGCCTGTTCACCGGCCGGGATGCGGCCCTTCAGTTCGACGCCGATCGCGGCCAGCCCGGTCGGCCACATCTTCCGGGGTTCGACCTCGACGCCCGCGCGGTCCAGCTCGCCGTTGGCCGCGTCCAGCGCGGCGGCGGACACGGACGCCTGGAATCGCCCGCCGACGCAGTTGTCGCAGCGCCCGCACGGCGCCGCGCCCTCGTCGTCCAGCTGCCGTCGCAGGAACTCCATGCGGCAGCCGGTCGTCGACACGTAGTCCCGCATCGCCTGCTGCTCCGCCGCCCGCTGCTTGGCGACCCAGGCGTAGCGCTCGGTGTCGTACGTCCAGGGCATTCCCGTGGAGATCCAGCCGCCCTTGACCCGGTGCACGGCCCCGTCCACGTCGAGCACCTTGAGCATGGTCTCCAGGCGGGACCTGCGCAGTTCCACCAGCGGTTCCAGCGCGGGCAGGGAGAGGGGGCGCTCGGCCCGGGCCAGCACGTCCAGCGTGCGCCGCACCTGCTCCTCCGGTGGGAAGGCGATCGAGGCGAAGTACTCCCAGATCGCCTGGTCCTCCTTGCCCGGCAGGAGCAGGACCTCCGCGTGCTCCACACCGCGGCCCGCGCGTCCCACCTGCTGGTAATAGGCGATCGGGGAGGAAGGGGAGCCCAGGTGCACCACGAAACCCAGATCGGGCTTGTCGAAGCCCATGCCCAGCGCCGACGTGGCGACCAGGGCTTTGACGCGATTGGCGAGCAGGTCCTCCTCGGCCTGCTGGCGGTCGGCGTTCTCGGTCTTCCCCGTGTACGACGCCACGGTGTACCCGCTCTGGCGCAGGAACGCGGTGACCTCCTCGGCCGCGGCCACGGTGAGCGTGTAGATGATTCCCGAGCCCGGCAGGTCGTTCAGGTGCTCGGCGAGCCAGGCCATGCGGTGCGCGGCGTCCGGCAGCCGCAGCACGCCGAGGCTCAGGCTCTCCCGGTCCAGGGGACCGCGCAGGACCAGGGCGTCGGTGCTCACGCCGGTGCCGAGCTGCTCGGCCACGTCCGCCGTCACGCGCGCGTTGGCCGTCGCGGTGGTGGCCAGCACCGGGGTGTCCGGCGGGAGGTCAGCGAGCATGGTGCGCAGCCGGCGGTAGTCCGGCCGGAAATCGTGGCCCCAGTCGGAGATGCAGTGCGCCTCGTCGACCACCAGCAGGCCGGTGGCCGCGGCCAGCTTGGGCAGCACCTGGTCACGGAAGTCGGGGTTGTTCAGTCTTTCCGGACTCACCAGGAGGACGTCGACCTCGCCCGCCGCCACCTCGGCCTGGACGGTCTCCCATTCCTCCGTGTTGGAGGAGTTGATCGTCCGGGCGCGGATTCCGGCGCGGGCCGCCGCTTCCACCTGGTTGCGCATCAGAGCCAGGAGCGGTGAGACGATCACCGTGGGCCCGGCGCCCGCCTCGCGCAGCAGCGCGGTCGCGACGAAGTACACCGCGGACTTGCCCCAGCCGGTGCGCTGCACGACCAGCGCTCTGCGCTTGTCGGCCACCAGCGCCTCGATGGCGCGCCACTGGTCCTCGCGCAGCCGTGCCTCGCCCGCCCGCGCGCCGACCAGGCGGGCCAGGACGGCGTCGGCCGTGGCCCGGAGGCCTTCGCGGGCGTCGTCGTAGGTGTTGTGGGGGACTGCGGGTCGCGGGTCTTCGTTGGTCATGGCTCCATGCAACCGGATGGGTCCGACACAACGCGAACGAGCCGTCGAGCTGTGGACAACTTCTGTCGTGATCATGGGGACTGTTATCCACAGGCTCAACCGGAATTTCGTGATCCGCGAGATGGTCACCGCATGACGAATCACGACGAAGCGACCGACACGTCCGGCGACGAGAACACCGGCCCGGTCGGTGGACGCGGCTGGGACCAGGGGAGCGACCGATCCGGTGGCGAAGGCGATCACGGCGGCCGGAGCGGTCCGGGCGGCCGGGCCGGCGACGGGTGGGTTCCGGACGGCGGGCCCGGACACGAGAACCAGGACGGCCGGGACCGGCCGGTCCGGCAGGCCGGCCCGGAGGTTCCCGACGGCACGGCCGTCCTCGGCGGGCTGCGCCACGGGGACGGCGTGCGCCGCGGCCACGACGACCACCATGCGGGCGTCGTCGGCCTTCCGGGCGGAGAACACCAGGTGACCCTCCGCACCCCGGCAGAGCTGGCCGACGCGCTGCCCTATCTCCTCGGGTACCGCCCCGACGACAGCATCGTGCTGGTGGCCCTGCACGACCGGGAGCGGCGGGGCCGGTTCGGCGGCCGGGCCCGCCTCGGGATCCCGGCCCACGCGGAGGACTGGCCGTCCGCCTCCGACCAGCTCGCACAGGGGCTGGTGAAAGGGAGTGAGCGCCGAGGCGCCCGCCCCGAGAGCATGGTGGCTTACCTGTGCCAGGAACCCGGGAGCGGCGAATCGGGGAGGGAGGTGATGGAACGCCTGCGCCCGCTCGCGCAGCTGCTGCGGACGGCCTGCGGACGTCTCGACGTTCCGGTGGTCGAGGCTCTCTGCATCTCCGACGGCCGTTTCTGGTCGTACACCTGCCCGGGCCAGGGGTGCTGCCCGGTGGAAGGCACGTCGATGGGGCTGCCGGGTACGTCCGTCCTCGCCGCCGCCGCGACGTACGCCGGCCTTCAGGTGCGCGGATCCCTGAAGGACCTGACAGCAAGGCTCCTGTCCCGGGAGTCCGCCGCCGTTCCGGGCCAGGAGGCGGCGCTCGACACGGCCAGCATGGCCCTCGTGCCGAGGATTCTGGAGGAGGGCAGCCGGGCCGAGGTGGCCGAGGAGTCCCTCACGCTGGCCCGGCGGCTCAGGGACCGGTTCGCGGCGGCCTTTCCCGTGTCGGGCACACGTCCGTCGGACCTGCGCGACGACGGACTCCTGGAGAACGACGAGGCCGCCACACTGATCCTCGGCCTGCAGGACCGTACGACCCGTGACCGTGCCGCGCAGTGGATGGAGGGCGACGAGGCCGCCCCGGCGCTGCGCCTGTGGCGAGCACTCGCCCGTCGCTGTGTCGGCCCCTACCGCGAACACGCGGCGGCACCCCTCACCCTCGCGGGGTGGGTCGCCTGGTCCATGGGCGACGAGCTGGAGGCACGGGAAGCGCTCGCCATGGCGCTCGGCGCCGATCCCGACTATCTGTTCGCGCGTCTTCTCCACCAGGCGTGCAACGAGGGCCTGGATCCGGAGTCCGTCCGGCGCTGCCTGCGCGCGGAGCGTACGGGCGGCGGGCCGGCCGGCACGGACCAGCCGGCCGGTTCCGCCGCGAGGCCCGCGACGGCCGGCCCGGCGTCCGGTTCCCGTGCGCCGGACACCCCGCCCCCGGTGTCTGCCGCTCGCCGCCGCAGGCCCCGTTCGACCGCGAACGGCGGTGGCCGGCCGGGGCGACGCGGCCCCGGAACCGCGGACGTCCATGGGCGCCGACCGGCGGGCGATGCCTCGGCGGCCAAGGTCCGGCCGCGGCGGGCGGAGGACAGGGCGGGCGGCCGGTCACGTGGGCGGGGTGACGGTGAGCGGCACGGCGCCGGGGAGGACGGGTGAGCGGGCGGGGTGCGGTACAGCGGGACGAATCCGAGACGAAGGCCGGTCGGACCGCTCGGCCGGAGCCTGGCGGGATCCCCGGCGCTCCGCGGGCGGGCCGCGCCCCGGTCCTTCCGTTGTCGGACAGTGCGTTTCCCGGCCACGTCGCCTTCCACGCCGTCGGCCGCCGTTCGGCCGGTGCCCGTGGAGCCGACGGGCCGCCCCACCGCCATTCGGTCGGCATCCGGTGGCGACCGCGTGACCCCGGGCGGGGCTGTCCCGTTCACCTGAGTGGCGGAATCCGTGGCCGGATTGCGCCGCCGCACAGCCCGCGACCTCGCGGAGCCCCCATCAGGAGCCGAGCGCGCTCCAGGCGCGCCGAGCGCGGAGGAAGCCACCCCATGCCCATGCCCCATCTGTCCTCGGCGCCCGACGGCGGTCGTCCGCCCGGGCACGAGCCCGCTCGGTCCGCCGGACGCGGGGGCGCTCCGGCGGACCCACGAGCGGGCCGTGACGCCGGTGCGCCCTTCCTCCCGGCGGGGCGCGGCCCCGGCGTTCCCCGGGTGCCCTTTCCCGTGCCTGGCCGACCGGCGGACCTGCCGCCCGCACACACCACCTTGATCTGCGCCGCTCTCCCCGGCCTGGTGATCTCGACGGAGGAAGGACAGCTGACCGGCCACGGGCTGGAGGGTTTCTACACGGCGGGCCGACGGATCCTGTCCCGCTGCCGGGTCCGGGTCGCGGGCCGGGAACCGCTCGCGGTGCAGGCCCGGATGCTCGCGGCCGACCGGGCCCGCTTCGTGGGTACGCTGCGCGCTTCCCCCGACGCCGGCCCGGACCCGGACGTGGTCGTCGAAAGAACCCGTCACGCGGACGGCGTCGAACGGATCACCCTGCACAGCTCGGCCCTTCGGGCTCTGCGCCTGCCCGTCGAGGTCGCCCTCGGGACGGATCTCGCGGAACTGGGCGACGTCGCCTCGGGCCGGGCCGGGCCCGAGCTGCCCGCCAGCGTCCACGCGGCCGGTCTGCGCTGGTCCTGCCCGACGGGCCACGTGACCGTCACCGCCGACCCGCCGCCCACCGATGCCCTTGCCTCGGCCGGCCTGCTGCGCTGGGAACTCGAACTGCCGCCGGGCGGCACCCTCACCGTGGAACTGCGCGTCAGACCGGACGGCCAGGGGCCGGTCAGAGCGGTGGGCCGTGGTGCGGGGGACCCGTTCGCCCGGGCCAGGGCGGTGAGCGACGAGCCCGGTGCCGAAGCGCTCCTGCGTGTCTGTGTCGATGACCTTCGGGCCCTGCTGCTGCGCGATCCCCGGCATCCGGCCGACACGCACCTCGCGGCGGGAGCCCCCTGGCGCTGCGGGCTGGCGCCGGCCGAGGCACTGACCGCGGCCCGGATGACCCTGCCGCTCGGCACGCGTCTCGCGGCGGGCACGCTGCGCACCCTCGCCCGTGCACAGCTCGCCGGTCCGGGACCGCGTTCCGGACTGATTCCGGGGCCGCTGCGGGACAGCGGGCCACACCTGCCGCCGGGCTGCACGGCGACCGAGGCGACACTGCTCTTCCCCGTGCTTCTCGCCGAGGCCCGGCGCTGGGGGCTGGCCGAGCGGGAGGTGGAGGAGTTGCTGCCCGCGGCCGAGCGGTGCCTGGAATGGCTGCGGACCACGGCCGGTGACAGCACGTATCTGCCCGACCCGCAGCCGGGCGGACCGCTCCGCTGCGAGACGCAGGCGCACGCGCATCGCGCGGCGCTGCTCGGCGCCGATCTGCTCGACGCCTACGGTCGGGCCGGTGGCGCGGAGTTGCGGCAGTGGGCGCAGGCGTTGCGGACGGCGTTCTGCGACGACTTCTGGATCGAGGACCGGGCCGGTGGCCGACCGGCCGCCGCCCGCACCCGGGACGGGCGCCCCGTGCCCCAGCTCGGTTCGGGCGCCGCCCATCTCCTCGACACCGGCCTGGCGGATTCCGGCGAGACGGCCCCTGGTCTGCTCGACAAGGCTCGGACCGAACAGCTCGCGCGGCTGCTCGGCGGCCCGGCCATGGACTCGGGCTGGGGACTGCGCAGCCTCGGGGCGAAGGACGTGGCGTACAACCCGTTCGGGCATCGCAGCGGGGCCGTGCGCGTCCACGAGACGGTCGTCGCCGTCACGGGGCTCGCCGCCGCGGGCCATGAGGAGGAGGCCGGCTCACTGCTGCGGGGCGTACTGGCGGCCGCCGAGTCCTTCGGCGGCAGACTGCCCGAGATGTACGCGGGGGAGCGGCGTACGCGGGGAAGCGCCCCGCTTCCCCATCCGGCCGCCTCCCGCCCCGCGGCCACCTCCGCCGCGGCCGGGGTGCTGCTGCTCTGCTCCCTGGCCGGGATCCGCCCCGACGTACCCGCGGGGACCGTGACCCTGCGCCCGTTCCGGTCCGCGCCCCTGGGAGAGATCGCGCTGACGGGCCTGCGGATCTCGGGTGCCCCGTTCTCCGTGCGCGTCAGCAGACTCGGGACGGCCACGGTCGAGGAGGCGGGAGACGGACTGCGGTTGGGGGTGTGACGTCGAGGGGCACGCCACCGGCCGGTGGCCCTCGGCGGCGCGGTGCCGTACGGGACGGAAGTCGGTCGACCACGGACCGGGCTCCTGAAGGAGGTGTTTATCGTCAGGCAGACGACTATGATCGCGGCATGCCCTACGACCCGTCAGCCTTTCCGCCCTTCGCCGTGACCGTGGACCTGGTCGTGCTGACCGTGCGCCGCCATGCCCTGTGTGCGTTGGCGGTACGGCGGGGCGAGCAGCCGTTCCAGGGGCGGTGGGCACTGCCCGGCGGCTTCGTACGGCCCGACGAGGATCTGGCCCAGGCCGCGGCGCGCGAACTGGTCGAGGAGACGGGCCTGTGCGCCCACGACCCCTCCGTGCCCGCGCAGGACAACGGCGCCCACCTCGAGCAGCTCGCGACCTACGGCGACCCCAAGCGCGATCCCCGGATGCGCGTGGTGAGCGTCGCGCATCTCGCCCTCGCCCCCGACCTGCCCGCTCCCCGGGCGGGCGGCGACGCGAACAGCGCACGCTGGGCGCCGGTCGAGGAACTGCTGCAGCAGGGCGGGTACGGGCGTGACGGGGAGAAGGCGGCACCCCTCGCCTTCGACCACGCGCAGATCCTCTCGGACGGTGTGGAGCGTGCCCGGTCCAAGATCGAGTACTCGTCGCTGGCGACCGCTTTCTGCCCGACCGAGTTCACCGTCGGTGAGCTGCGCCGTGTCTACGAGGCGGTGTGGGGCGTGGCGCTCGACCCGCGCAACTTCCACCGCAAGGTGACCGGTACGCCGGGCTTCCTCGTGCCCACCGGGGGCACGACCACGCGCCAGGGCGGCCGGCCCGCCCAGTTGTTCCGCGCGGGCGGTGCCACGCTGCTCAACCCGCCGATGCTGCGCCCCGAGGTCTGAGCAGGGCGGCGAAAGCGGTCCGGGACCCCACGCCGGGCGCGCTCGCCGGACCGCGAGGCTCGGCGGGGACGATTCGCATGGTGCCCGGAAAATCCGAAATGTCGCGCTATCTTGCTTTGAGTGATCCAGGCCATCGGACTGACCAGCAACACCCGCAAGGCGCGTCCCCCCGCCGTCGACGACGTGTCCTTCGAGGCGCGCGCGGGCCACGTCACGGCGCTCGTCGGAGCCCCGGGCGCGGGCAAGACGACGGCGCTGAGGCTCATGCTCGAACTCCAACAGGGCCGCGGGATCACCTACTTCCGAGGCAGGCCGCTGCATCGGATCGCTCACCCCTCGCGCGAGGTCGGCGTGCTCATGGGCGAGGTGCCGGGTCATCCGGCACGCACGGTCCGAGGCCAGCTCCGCATGCTGTGTGCCGCGGCCGGTGTACCCGTGCGCCGCGCGGACGAAGTCCTCGAAGCGGTCGGACTCGTCAGCCTCCGGAACGAGAACCTGGGCACGCTGTCCCGCGGCATGGACCGCCGGCTCGGACTGGCCTGCGCGCTCCTGTCCGCCCCCCACGCCCTCGTGCTCGACGGCCCCACGGACGGACTGGCCGTCAGGGAAGGGCGGTGGCTGCACGGGATCCTGCGCGCCCACGCGACACAGGGCGGCGCGGTGCTGTTCACCACGGACGACCCCAAGGAGGCCGCTCGAACCGCGGACCGGGTCGTCACGCTGGACCAGGGCCGCCTGGTCGCCGATCAGGAGGCCGCGGAGTTCGCCCGTACCCGGCTCCGCCCGCGGGTCGCCGTCCGCAGTCCGCACGCCGTCCGGCTCGGCTCGCTCCTGACCAAGGAGGCCCGCTCGGCGCAGCGCTCCGTCGAAGTCGTCCATGAAGAGGGCAACCGGCTCTCGGTGTACGGCAGTACCTGCGCCGACATCGGCGAGACGGCCTTCCGGCACGGCATCCTCGTACACCAACTCGCCGACGAGACGGGAGACATGGGACCCGCTCCGATCGTGCCGCCGGAGGAGGGCGAGCACCCCGCCGCCGAGCAGCGCCCCGCCGGGGCGCCGACCGAGGCACCGGCCGCGGACGTCCTTTCCGCCCTCCCGCCCCCCATCGCCGTACGCCAGGTCCGGAGCCCGCTGCGCCCCCTGCGCTACGAACTGCGCAGGGCCGCCGGTGTCGGTACCGGCTACTTCACCGCGGCCGCCGTTCTCGTCACCTCGGTCCTCCTGTCCGTCCTCCTGGCCAGGATCGGTCATACGCCCCAGCCGCGTCTGCTGGCCGCGTGGCCCCGGGAACTCCCGCTGCCGCCCGCCGCGCTCGGAGCCGGGCTGCTGGGCGCCGTCGCCTTCGGCGAGGAGTTCCGCCATCCCGCCCTGGCCGCGGACCGCGGCACCGTCCCGCGCCGGCTGGGACTGCTGGCCGCGAAACTCCTCGTCGCCTCGGTCACCGCGCTGCTGCTGGCGTTCGTCACGGTGGGGTGCGACCTCGAGGCGCTCTACCTCGTCTACGGACGGGAGCTCGCCGGAGTTCCGTCGGACTGGCTCTCGTTGAGCGCGAGTTGGTTCGGCCTCGTGGTGGGCTGCGCGTGGGCGGGTGTGCTGGCGGCCGGCATCTTCCGCTCCACCGCCGCCGGGCTCGCGGCGGTGCTCGCCGTGCCGGTCGCCGTCGTACCGCTCGTACAAAAAGCCTTTCAGGGGCCGTCCGTGCGGTCGGCCGCCGGATTCCCGGAGCGGCTCCGGGAACTGGTTCTCGTGCAGTGGCCGTTCGGCGGGGAGCGATACCTGGCCGCCGGTGTGCGGGTGCTCGCCCAACCCGTGGGCGGAGCACTGTTGTTGTCGCTGGCCGCTCTGCTCTGTGCGTATCTGCTCACGACCCTGCGGAGCCGGGTCCGATGACGACCGTCCGCACCCTTCCGTTCCCCCTGTGCGCACAACTCCCCGAAGAACGCCCATTTCTTTCCGATAAGGCGTCAATTGCGACGGTGTGAGCGATCACCCTTTCGTGTGCTTTTCACCAAAGACCTCAAGGCAGTTGGAGTCGGCGCCGACAAAAGACCCGTGAGTACCCTTGCGCAGACCATGATGACCGCCGCCCGTTCCGCCGATTCCGGCCTGGCCGGACCGGGCGAACTCGACCGTTACCCCTATAGCGACGCTTCCGGTGCGGACCGTGTGGGTCCCCCCGTCTGGGAGAGCGCCGAGCCGGAACTCGGCCGCGTCGGCCGCCGCGCCGCGGGCAGCCGCGGACGCGGGCTGCACGGCCAGCTCGTCCAGCAGCTCGGCCAGATGATCGTCTCCGGAGACCTCGGCGCGGACCGTCCGCTCGTGCCCGAGGAGATCGGTCAGCGGTTCGAGGTCTCCCGGACCGTCGTCCGTGAGTCGCTCCGCGTCCTGGAGGCGAAGGGGCTGGTCAGCGCCCGCCCGAACGTCGGCACGCGGGTGCGTCCCGTCAGTGACTGGAACCTCCTCGACCCGGACATCATCGAATGGCGGGCCTTCGGGCCGCAGCGGGACGACCAGCGGCGCGAGCTGAGCGAGCTCCGCTGGACCATCGAGCCGCTCGCCGCGCGCCTCGCGGCCGGACACGAGCGCGAGGAGATCAAGCAGAGGCTCGGTGACATGGTCGAGATCATGGGCCACGCCATGTCGCAGGGTGACGCCCTCACCTTCTCCCGGGCCGACGCCGAGTTCCACGCGCTGCTCATCCAGCTCGCGGGCAACAGGATGCTGGAGCACCTCTCCGGGATCGTGTCGGCGGCGCTCCAGGTCTCCGGCGGCCCGGTCACCGGCTGCGACCGGCCGAACGAGGCCTCGCTGGGACACCACGCCCGCATCGTGGACGCCCTCGCGGCGGGCGACGGCGCGGCGGCCGAGACGGCCATGCGGCAGCTCCTCACCGTCCACCCCGAGGTGGAGCGTGTCGTGCCCGCGCCGCGCGAGCACTGATCGCGCGGCGCGGGTGACGCGGCCCGGAGCGGGTACACGTCCGTGGCGGCGTCGGACCCGTGAGCCCTCACCCGTCGGGATCTCACCTGTCGGGGCCTCACCGAATCCTTCGCGGATTCGGTGAGGCCCCGACGGTACGACCGGGCGGCGGATCATGAACTAACCTAGTTTGACGGGATCTGTCATCTTTTGAGTGCTTACGGGGTGTGACTCGGGCCACGCAGATTGGGCGTAACGCTCTTCGGGGCAGCGCGATGACCTAAGAGGTGACAGCCGAGGAAGGAATACAGACGCCGTGTGTGGCGCTGTGAATCTTCCCGGCCCCCGCCCGCGCCGTCGGCCCATCCCCAGTCGGCGGTCGTCGGTTCCTGTCCGCAGTGGACGGGGCCGGAAGCCGTTTTCCAACGTTCCGAGAGGTTGTTCGTGTCGGCCAGCACATCCCGTACGCTCCCGCCGGAGATCGCCGAGTCCGTCTCTGTCATGGCGCTCATCGAGCGGGGAAAGGCTGAGGGGCAGATCGCCGGCGATGACGTGCGTCGGGCCTTCGAAGCTGACCAGATTCCGGCCACTCAGTGGAAGAACGTACTGCGCAGCCTCAACCAGATCCTCGAGGAAGAGGGTGTGACGCTGATGGTCAGTGCCGCGGAGCCCAAGCGCACCCGAAAGAGCGTCGCAGCGAAGAGTCCGGCCAAGCGCACCGCCACCAAGACCGTGGCGGCCAAGACGGTGACCACCAAGAAGGCCACCGCCACCGCGGCTCCGGCTGCCCTCGCCGACGATTCGGCCGAGGACGCCTCCGCAGGCAAGCCCGCCGCAGTCAAGAAGGCGACGGCCAAGAAGACCGTCGCCAAGAAGACGGTCGCCAAGAAGACGGCGGCCAAGAAGACGAGCGCCAAGAAGGACGACGCCGAGCTCGTCGACGACGAGACGGTCGAGGAGACCCCGGGCAAGCCCGGCGCGGACGAGCCCACCGAGGACGGCGCCCAGGGCTTCGTCCTGTCCGACGAGGACGAGGACGACGCGCCCGCGCAGCAGGTCGCCGCCGCCGGTGCCACCGCCGACCCCGTCAAGGACTACCTCAAGCAGATCGGCAAGGTCCCGCTGCTCAACGCCGAGCAGGAGGTCGAGCTCGCCAAGCGCATCGAGGCCGGTCTGTTCGCCGAGGACAAGCTGGCCAACGCCGACAAGCTCGCTCCCAAGCTCAAGCGTGAGCTCGAGATCATCGCCGAGGACGGCCGCCGCGCCAAGAATCACCTCCTGGAGGCCAACCTCCGCCTGGTGGTCTCCCTGGCCAAGCGCTACACCGGTCGCGGCATGCTCTTCCTGGACCTCATCCAGGAGGGCAACCTCGGTCTGATCCGCGCGGTCGAGAAGTTCGACTACACCAAGGGCTACAAGTTCTCGACGTACGCCACCTGGTGGATCCGTCAGGCGATCACCCGTGCCATGGCCGACCAGGCCCGCACCATCCGTATCCCGGTGCACATGGTCGAGGTCATCAACAAGCTCGCGCGCGTGCAGCGCCAGATGCTCCAGGACCTGGGTCGTGAACCCACCCCGGAGGAGCTGGCCAAGGAGCTCGACATGACCCCCGAGAAGGTCATCGAGGTCCAGAAGTACGGTCGTGAGCCCATCTCGCTGCACACCCCCCTGGGTGAGGACGGCGACAGCGAGTTCGGTGACCTCATCGAGGACTCCGAGGCCGTGGTCCCCGCCGACGCGGTCAGCTTCACGCTCCTCCAGGAGCAGCTGCACTCCGTTCTCGACACCCTGTCCGAGCGTGAGGCGGGTGTCGTGTCGATGCGCTTCGGCCTCACAGACGGCCAGCCGAAGACCCTCGACGAGATCGGCAAGGTGTACGGCGTGACCCGTGAGCGGATCCGCCAGATCGAGTCCAAGACCATGTCGAAGCTGCGTCACCCGTCGCGTTCCCAGGTGCTGCGCGACTACCTCGACTAGGCCTCGGCCGCATGTCGGAGAGGGCCCGACCCCCTTTTGGGGGCCGGGCCCTCTCCGTGTGCGCGGAGTGCGTGCCCGCGCCCGCTGGATCACTCTGGGTGTTCCACGACCCTCCCAGTGTGAGGAGCGCGCATGCGCCGTCCCTACGCCCCGACGCTGGCCCTCGCGGCCGCCACAGCGGTGATATCCCTGACGACCCCTGCCCTGGCATCTCCTGACAGCGTTGTCATCGGAAGCCGTCCGGTCCAGATCTCCGAGAGCCCGTGGACGGTCGCGCTGTCCAGCCGTGACCGGTTCGGGGGTACGCGCGCCGGCCAGTTCTGCGGAGGGGTGGTCATCGGTCCGACCACGGTCCTCACCGCGGCCCACTGCCTCGGCGACGACGTGCTGGGGGCGCCGTCGCGCCGGACGGACGATCTGAAGGTCATAGCGGGGCGGGGAAACCTCACGTCGGACGACGGCAAGGAGATCCCCGTACGCGACATCTGGGTCAACCCGCGCTACGACAGCGATACGAGCGCCGGGGACTTCGGCGTGCTGACGCTCGCCGAGCCGCTGCCGGCCGCCTCCGTGATCCGCATGGCGCCCTCGGGGGACCCGGCCTACGAGCCGGGGACCGCCGCCGTGGTCTACGGCTGGGGCGACCTGACAGGCGGTGGCGACTATGCGACCAGCCTGCGGGCCGCGGACGTGCACGTGCTGTCCGACGCCTCCTGTGAGCGGGCCTATCCCGGCGATGAGACCGGGACCTACGACGCGGCGTCCATGGTCTGCGCCGGAGAGCCGGGGGGCGGTCATGACGCCTGCCAGGGGGACAGCGGCGGGCCGCTGGTCGCCCAGGGGCGCCTGATAGGTCTGGTGTCATGGGGGAGCGGCTGCGGGCGCGCGGGGAGCCCGGGTGTCTACACGCGGGTCTCGGAGGTGGTCCGGGCGCTGGACGCGGGACGCTGAGAGCCCTTGGCGACGCGATACGAGTGTGGGCGGTCACACCCTGTGTCCAGGGGGTGACCGCCCACTCACCGGCCTGTCGCCGGCACCCGCTCGTCGTTGATGCGAAGGGTCAGCGATCTTCGTCGTTGACGCTCTCGGGAACGGACGTGAGCCGCTCCGTCTCGTCCTGTATCTCAGCGGCGATCTTCTTGAGTTCCGGCTCGAACTTGCGACCGTGGTGGGCGCAGAAGAGCAGTTCTCCGCCGCTCAGGAGGACGACGCGCAGATATGCCTGGGCGCCGCAACGGTCGCAGCGGTCAGCGGCCGTCAGCGGGCTCGCGGGGGTCAGAACAGTAGTCACGTCGCCTCTTCTCTAGCTCGACGAGCTGTCGTACCAGGGTCAACATCCAACCAGGCCGAAAACGTTCCCGCTCGCGGCTTTTCCTCGAAATTTTCTTTCGGGGCGGTTGTCTGCTGCCGGGTGGCGGCGAATGAGCCGTATTGCGTGTCTTTGTGTCTGTACGGGTTCGCGCTGTCTGTCAGGTGTCGGTCCTCCCGGCTGGATTGCCGGTTGTTCATGAGGACGTGCCCGGAGCCTAAATGGTTCATGCCTCGAAGGGAACGTGATATGTACTTCACTCCATCGAGGGATCGAACACTCATGCGATCCTGGACTAGGGTGAGTTCAAGCGAGGGTGGTGCTACAACGGCTCTACCAGGCCTCGGTACCCTCTGAGCGGCGACCGAAGCCGGGCCCTTACCCAAAAGGGCCTCCCATGAAATTCAGCGAGGAGCGAACCGCGTGACCGCCGAGACGTCCGTGCCGTCCACAGCGCTGCTGACCGGAGCAGACCGTGACGGTTCCAACTACACCGCGCGGCACCTGCTCGTCCTTGAGGGGCTCGAGGCAGTGCGGAAGCGCCCGGGCATGTACATCGGGTCGACCGACAGTCGTGGCCTGATGCACTGTCTGTGGGAGATCATCGACAACTCCGTGGACGAGGCCCTCGGGGGCTACTGCGACCACATCGAGGTCATCCTGCACGACGACGCCTCCGTCGAGGTGCGGGACAACGGCCGTGGCATCCCCGTCGACGTGGAGCCCAAGACCGGTCTCTCCGGCGTCGAGGTCGTCATGACCAAGCTGCACGCCGGCGGCAAGTTCGGCGGCGGCTCGTACGCGGCCTCCGGCGGTCTGCACGGCGTGGGCGCCTCCGTGGTGAACGCGCTCTCTGCCCGCCTGGACGTCGAGGTGGACCGCAACGGCCAGACCCACGCCGTGAGCTTCCGGCGCGGCACCCCGGGTGCCTTCAAGGCCGACGGGCCCGACGCCGCCTTCGACGCGACGGGCGGGCTGCGCAAGCTCAAGCGGATCCCGAAGACCCGCACCGGCACGCGCGTGCGCTACTGGGCCGACCGCCAGATCTTCCTCAAGGACGCCAGGCTCTCCCTGGAGCACCTCCACCAGCGCGCCCGCCAGACCGCCTTCCTGGTGCCGGGCCTGACCATCGTCGTCCGTGACGAGTTCGGGCTCGGTGAAGGCGGCAGCAAGGGCGAGGAGTCGTTCCGCTTCGACGGCGGAATCAGCGAGTTCTGCGAGTTCCTGGCAACCGACAAGCCGGTCTGCGACGTCCTCCGCTTCACCGGGCAGGGGACCTTCAAGGAGACCGTCCCGGTCCTCGACGAGCACGGCCAGATGACTCCGACCGAGGTCACCCGTGAGCTGGGCGTCGATGTCGCCCTGCGCTGGGGCACCGGATACGACACGACCCTGAAGTCGTTCGTGAACATCATCGCCACCCCCAAGGGCGGCACCCACGTCGCGGGCTTCGAGCAGGCCGTCGCCAAGACGATGAACGAGGTCCTGCGGACCAAGAAGCTGCTGCGGGTCGCCGAGGACGACATCGTCAAGGACGACGCGCTGGAGGGTCTCACGGCCGTCGTCACCGTGCGCCTCGCCGAGCCGCAGTTCGAGGGGCAGACGAAGGAGGTCCTCGGCACCTCGGCCGCCCGCCGCATCGTGACGAACGTGGTGACCAAGGAGCTCAAGGCGTTCCTGACCTCCACGAAGCGGGACGAGGCCGCGCAGGCGCGGGTCGTCATGGAGAAGGCCGTCGCCGCCGCGCGCACGAGGATCGCCGCCCGTCAGCACAAGGACGCACAGCGCCGCAAGACGGCCCTGGAGTCCTCCTCGCTGCCCGCCAAGCTCGCCGACTGCCGCAGTGACGACGTCGAGCGCAGCGAGCTGTTCATCGTCGAGGGCGACTCCGCGCTGGGTACGGCGAAGCTGGCCCGGAACTCCGAGTTCCAGGCGCTGCTGCCGATCCGGGGCAAGATCCTCAACGTTCAGAAGGCGTCCGTGACGGACATGCTGAAGAACGCCGAGTGCGGTGCGATCATCCAGGTCATAGGTGCCGGTTCCGGGCGGACCTTCGACATCGACGCGGCGCGCTACGGGAAGATCATTCTCCTTGTCGACGCCGATGTCGACGGCGCGCACATCCGGATTCTGCTGCTGACGCTGTTCCAGCGTTACATGCGGCCCATGGTCGAGGCGGGACGGGTGTTCGCGGCGGTTCCGCCGCTGCACCGGATCGAACTCAGCCAGCCCAAGAGGGGGCAGGACAAGTACGTCTACACGTACTCGGACCGTGAGCTGCGGGAGACGGTGCTGGAGCTGCAGCGCAAGGGTGTGCGCTACAAGGACTCGATCCAGCGGTACAAGGGTCTCGGAGAGATGGACGCCGATCAGCTGGCCGAGACGACGATGGATCCGCGGTTCCGGACGCTGCGCCGGATCAACATCTCCGACCTGGAGGCCTCCGAGCAGGTGTTCGACCTGCTGATGGGGAACGACGTGGCTCCGCGCAAGGAGTTCATCTCCAGCTCGGCCGCGACGCTGGACCGGTCGCGGATCGACGCGTAGCCCTGCCGGGTGGTTCGCGGCCTGGGCCCGGTGGGTGGGGCGGGGCCGTGCCGGTACATCCGCCCGCATCCGGACGGATCCCAGCGGGGTTTCGAGGTGCGGGTGGGTTCTGATCCGTCCGGCCTGCGGGCATTCGATGTACCGGCACGGCCCCGACGGCGCGCTGCCGACCGCGGGTGCGAGATCCAGCCGGTCACAGCCCCGGCCGGGGGAAGTTTCAGCCCCTCCGGCGTTTGAGGAGCGGGGGTCCGGGGGCAGCGCCCCCGGGTTCGATGGGGGTCCCCCCTGGTCGAGCGAAGCCGAGACCTTGGGGGAGGGTAGGGGCGGAGGGGGCGAACAAAGTCTGTGGTCGGCTCGGCGGGGCTGAGGCCGCGTGATCAGGGCTCGGCGTGAAGCGGTCCACCCGTGGGTGGAGAGACGGGGGTGCCGGGGATCCACCCAAGGTCCACCCCGGCTCCGATCTGCGGAGACCGCGATGTCCGTAGCGTCGATGGGGTCGGCAGCGCTCGCTGCGGACACCCGCTTCTCGCTCACGGAGGCCGTGCATGTCCGGGCTCATGAATGCCGTGGTGATCTTCGCTGTCGCCGTCGTGGTGATCGTGCGCCAGTTCAGCGCGCGCCGGATCGGTTCGGACCGGCGCTGGTGGGCCGTGCCCGTCGTTCTCGCCGTCGTGGCCCTGCGCGAGCCCGGCGTGATCGACCCGCATCACCAGGTCGAGGCGTCCCTCCTGCTGGGCGCGGAACTGGTGACGGCGCTGGCCCTCGGAGCCGGGTGGGCGTGGACGACGCGGATATGGACCGAGTCGGACGGCTCGGTGTGGAGCAGGAGCACCAAGGCCAGCGGGATCGTCTGGATCGTGGGCGTCTGCTTGCGGCTGGGTCTGTTCGGCATCGGTTCCCTGCTCGGTGTGCACCAGGACTCCTCCGCCCTGATGCTCGGCCTGGCGGCCACCCTGCTGGTCCGTTCCGGGCTGCTGATCCGGCGGGCGCAGTCCCTGCGGCCGACGGTGACCGGGCAGGTCCCGACGTACGGTGACGGTGTGCGCCGGGTCCTGCGGAAGGAGCGCCTGTGACGGACGACGTCTGGACGCGCTGGCCCTCTCGTGAGGCACTCTCCCGCGTAGGGGTGCACCAGGCCCGCCGAGTGCTCGCCTGGGTCACACGCGCCATCGTCCTCGCCATGCTGGTCGCCACGACACTCACGAACTCCGAGCTCGGCGGCTGGGCGGTTGCCGGAGGCATCGCGGGAGTCGCGGTGTCCGGGCTCCTCGCCTGGGGGTTCTGGCGGACCACGCTGGAGCATCGCCTGCCGGTGTCCCTGGCGCTGCTCGCCCTGCTGCTGGCGGTCGCGGTCGCGGGATACGGCGCGGGCTTCCGGGTTCCCTCACTCGTCCTGCTGTGCGGCTGTGCCGTCGCCGCCATCGAACGGCTGCCCCTCGCGGCGGCCCTGCCGGCCACGGCGGTGGCGCTCGGCGCGTACGCGGCGTTCGACAACGACGTCTGGCTGACCACCGCGGCCACCGCCGCGGGACTGGCGCTCGCGGGATACGTGCTGCGCCTCGACGCGGAGGCGCGGGCGAGCGCGCAGCGGCTGCTGGTGCAGGAACGCGCGGCCCACGCGGCCGAGGCGGAGTCGGCGGCCCTCGCGGAGCGGGCGCGGATAGCCAGGGAGATCCACGACGTCCTGGCGCACAGCCTCTCGGCGCAGCTCGTGCACCTGGAGGCGGCCCGGCTGCTCATCGAGAGAGGCGCGGACCGGGAGACCATCCTCGAACGGGTCGTGGCGGCACGGGGAATGGCCCGTGACGGGCTCGCGGAGACCCGGCAGGCGCTCTCCGCGCTCCGGGGCGAGATGTCTCCGCTGGAGGACTTCCTCGGCGAACTCGTCGCCACCGCCGACCGTGCCGGTGTCACGGTGACCGGCGAACGTCAGCCGCTGCCGGCGGAGGCCTCCCAAGCGGTGCGCAGAGTCGCGCAGGAGGCGCTGACGAACGTGCGCAAACACGCTCCGGGAGCCGAGATCCACATCCGTCTGGACTACGGCGAGCACGAAGTGACGCTGGATGTACGGGATTCGGGTGGAAAACCGGGCGAGCTCAGCGGTTCGGGAGCCGGGTACGGTCTGCTGGGCATGCGGGAGCGCGCCGAGCTGCTGGGCGGCTCGCTGGATGCCGGACCGGGCGAGGAGGGGTTCGTGGTGACGTTGAGGGTGCCGGTATGACCGAGCGGGCGGAGGGCAGGCAGCCGGCGCGGGTCGTGGTCGCGGACGATCAGACGGTCGTGCGCGAAGGCATCGTGATGCTGCTGGGGCTGTTGCCCGGGATCGAGGTCGTCGGAGCGGCCGGCGACGGGGCCGAGGCGGTGGAGCTGGTGGCCGAACTCGCCCCCGACGTCGTGCTGATGGATCTGCGCATGCCCCGCTGCGACGGGGTCGAGGCGACCCGGCGCATCCGTGCAGAGCATCCCGGGACCCAGGTCGTCGTGCTCACGACGTTCGCGGACGACGAGTCGTTGTTCCCCGCGCTCCGTGCCGGGGCCCGCGGCTATCTGACCAAGGACGCGGGAGGAGACGAGATCGTGCGGGCCGTGGAAAGCGTGCTCTCCGGGGACGCGGGGCTCTCGCCGAGCGTCCAGCGACGGCTGCTGGAGCGGCTGTCGGACCCGGAACCGGCGCCCGGCCCGCCTCCGGAGGCTCCGGACGGGCTCACCTCGCGCGAGACGGAGGTTCTCCTGCTGATCGCCGAGGGCCTCAGCAACCATGAGATCGCCCGCAAGCTGCATGTGTCCACGGCCACGGTGAAGACCCACATCAACAATCTCTTCGCCAAGGCTGGCCTCAAGGACCGTGCCCAAGCGGTCCGTTACGCCTATGGGAAAGGTCTCGTACGGCCGCCCGCGGGATGAGGTCACCTGATGGGGTGAAGAGCGCTGAGAGAGCGGTCGGGAGGCCCTCCGATCTGCACATCCTTGGGTACGCGGCAGAAACAGGTCGCGGACAAGGAGAGTTCGGTGGACAAGCACGACGGCGGCGACACGGGGGACGTCCGGTTCGACGACCCCTGGTACGACGCGCTCGCTTCCGGCTGGGGCGAGTTGGACGGCACGGGCGCGCTCGCTCCCGCCGTGCCGGCCGCCCGCTCGGAACACGAAGGGCGATCGGGCGGGGCCGCCCACGTCTATCTGGAGGTGCAGCGCAGTGCCGCCTTCCAGGAAGTGCGCGGCCGATACCGAAGGTTCGTGATTCCGGCCGTCGCCGTCTTCTTCCCCTGGTACGTGGGATACGTGGTGACCGCGACCGCCGCACCGGGGTTCATGGCGCGGCCCGTCGCAGGGATGGTGAACGTGGCACTGCTCGCGGGACTCGGGCAGTTCCTCACGACGTTCCTGCTCGCGTGGGCGTACGCGCGGCACGCGCGGCTGCGCCGGGACCGCGCGGCCCTGGAACTGCGCTGGGACACCCAGGAGATGACGCGGAACGCGAGGGGTGGCGAGCGGTGAACGGACATCACCAGACCCTGGCGCTCCTGCTGTTCAGCGCGTTCGTCGCGGTGACGCTGGCGATCACGACATGGGTGAGCCGCAACCGCCACGGCTCGGCGGAGGAGTTCTACGCGGGCGGGCGCTTGTTCTCGCCGATGGAGAACGGCTTCGCGCTCTCCGGGGACTACATGTCGGCCGCGTCCTTCCTCGGCATCACGGGACTCATCTCCCTGTACGGCTACGACGGTCTGCTGTACGCCGTGGGATTCCTGGTGGCCTGGCTGGTCGTTCTCTTCCTCGTCGCCGAACTCGTGCGCAACTGCGGGCGGTTCACGCTGGCCGACGTCGTTGCGGCCCGGATGGACGAGCGGCCGGTGCGGATCGCGGCGGGATCGTCATCGGTGGTGGTGTCCGTCATGTACCTGGTGGCGCAGATGGTGGGCGCGGGCAGCCTGGTCTCGCTGCTGCTGGGAGGCACGAGCGACGCGGCACGCAACTGGACGGTCATCGGTGTCGGCGCGCTCATGGTGATCTACGTGTCGATGGGAGGTATGCGGGCGACCACCTGGATCCAGATCGTCAAGGCGGTTCTGCTGATCGGCGGGGCCATCGTGCTCACCGTGCTGGTCCTGCTGCGGTTCCACGGGGACGTCAACGAACTGCTGCGTGCGGCCGCGGGGCGCAGCGGGCACGGCAAGGCCTTCCTCGCGCCCGGGCTGAAATACGGCGGCGACTGGACGGCGCGCTTCGACTTCATGAGCCTCGGGCTCGCGCTGGTGCTCGGCACCGCCGGCCTGCCGCACATCCTGTCGCGCTTCTACACCGTGCCGACCGCGCGGGCCGCCCGGCGCTCGGTGGTGTGGTCGATCGGGCTCATCGGCGGCTTCTACCTGATGACGATCGTGCTCGGCTTCGGCGCGGCCGCCGTCGTCGGTCCCGAGGCGGTGCGGGGAGCGAACGCCGCGGGGAACACCGCCGTTCCGCTGCTGGCCCTGGACTTGGGCGGCGGCGCCGACTCGACGGGGGGAACGATCCTGTTCGCGGTTGTCGCCGCGATCGCCTTCGCCACCATTCTCGCGGTCGTCGCCGGAGTCACCCTCGCGTCCTCGGCGGCCGTGGCCCACGACCTGTACGCCTCGTTGCGCAACCGCCGTGTGAAGCCGCACGGCGAGGTCGTGGTGGCGCGTGTCGCGTCGGTCGGCATCGGTGTGGTCGCCATCGCCCTGAGCCTCCTCGCCCGTGATCTCAACGTCGCCTTCCTGGTCGGTCTCGCCTTCGCCGTCGCGGCGTCCGCGAATCTGCCGGTGCTGCTGTACTCCTTGTTCTGGCGGTCCTTCACCACGCGCGGTGCCGTGTGGGCCGTGTACGGCGGTCTGGTGCCCGCGGTGGTGCTCGTGCTGCTCTCGCCGGTGGTGTCGGGCAGCCCCGAATCGCTGTTCCCGGATGTGGACTTCCAGTACTTCCCGCTTCAGAACCCGGGCCTCGTCTCGATTCCCCTGGGTTTCGTCGCCGGCTGGCTCGGCACCGTCACCTCGGCGGAGCCGCCGGACGAGGCCAAGCACGCCGAGATCGAGGTCCGCGCGCTCACGGGTGCCGGAGCCGTCTGAGCGGCCGCGCGTCCCTCGTGACGCTCTGAGGCGGCATGCGGTCCACACGACAATCCCTGGCCGGGGAGTGCCGTATCAGGGCGTCACCCACGCGTAGCGGTGTTCCGGGCGCCCCGTGTCGCCGTACTTGAGGGAGAGGCGCAGCCGCCCGGCCTGCTCCAGGTGCCGCAGATAGCGCTGGGCGGTGGATCGGCTGAGGCCGGTCTCGGACGCCACCTCGTGGGCCGACAGCGGTTGGCCCGCCTGGTGCAGCACGTCGCAGATCAGGTCCGTGGTCGGCTCCGAATGACCGCTGGGCAGCCCGGGGGAGGACGGCGCGGGTGCGGTGCGCAGGGCCCCGAAGATCCGGTCGACCTGTTCCTGGCCCGTCACACCGTGGCCGCCCACCCGGTCGACGGTGCGGCGCAGGGCGGCGTAGGAGTCGAGGCGGGTGCGCAGGGCGGTGAAGGTGAACGGTTTGATCAGGTAGTGCAGGGCGCCCAGGCGCATCGCCGCCCGTACCGTGGCCACATCGCCGGCCGCGGTGATCATGATGACATCGGTGCCGTGACCGTTCTCCCGCATCTGGTGGACGAGTTCGAGACCCGTCCGGTCCGGCAGATAGTGGTCGAGCAGCACCAGGTCGACGGGAGCGCGCTCGATCGCGGCCAGGGCCTGGGCGGCACTGTGCGCGCGGGCGGTCACCCGGAATCCGGGAACCTTGCTCACGTACTTCGCGTTGATCTCGGCGACGCGGAAGTCGTCGTCCACGACCAGGACGTCAATCATCGGGCCTCTTTCTCTCAAGGCCTGGGCGAGTGTTGCGCCCGTGTTTCGGCTCCGCATGTTGTAGCGCGAGCAAAATGAGCACAACAGACCCTTGCGAGCAGAAGAACGCCTTGCGCCCAGAAGACTGATGCTGTGGCCCGCACCACATCTACGGTCCCGGGCCATGAGCACAGACACCGGCCCCGCCATCGAGCTGCGGGGCGCGAGCAAGATCTTCAAGACCCCGTCAGGGGGTTTGCACACGGCCGTCAGGGAGCTCGACCTGACCGTCGGCCGGGGCGAGTTCGTGGCCGTCGTCGGACCGACCGGCTGCGGCAAGTCCACCACGCTGACCCTGGTCAGTGGTCTTGAGGAACCCACCGAGGGCGAGGTACTGGTCGCCGGAGAGCCGGTCGCCGGCGTCGGGGACAAGGTCGGATTCGTCTTCCAGCAGGACGCCACTTTCCCCTGGCGCACGGTTCTGTCCAACGTGATGGCCGGGCCCCGGTTCCGTGGCGTGCCCAAGGCGGAGGCGAAGGAACGAGCCCGGGAATGGCTCGCCCGGGTCGGGCTCGCGGCTTTCGAGGACCGCTACCCCCACCAGCTCTCCGGCGGTCAGCGCAAGCGCGTCGCCCTCGCCGCGACCTTCGTCAACGACCCCGAGATCCTGCTGATGGACGAGCCCTTCTCGGCGCTCGACGTGCAGACCAGGGCGCTGATGTCCGACGAACTGCTCGAACTGTGGGAAGGGACGGGCGCCTCCGTCGTCTTCGTCACCCACGACCTGGAGGAGTCCATCGCGCTCGCCGACAAGGTCGTCGTGATGACCGCGGGCCCCGCCACCGTGAAGCAGGTCTTCGACATCGATCTGCCGCGGCCGCGCAAGGTCGAATCGGTGCGTCTGGAGCCTCGGTTCATCGAGATCTACCGCGAGATCTGGGAGTCCCTCGGGGAAGAGGTCCGCATCACCCGCGAAAGGGGTGCCGCACATGTCGCCTGAGGTTCTCGGCGCCCCGGCCGTCGACACGGCCAAGGTCTCGGGCCGCGCGCACTCCCGTGCCCGTGCCGCCCGCAGACGCAAGCTCGTGGTGGGCGCCGCCCGGGTGCTGCTCCTGGTAGCCGTGCTCGGCCTGTGGGAGGCCCTCTCGCGGGCCGAGGTCATCGACCCGTTCAACTTCTCGATGCCCTCGAAGATCTGGGAACAGATCCAGACCTGGGTGATGCACGGGACGGCGCTCGGCCCTCTCGGCGAGCAGATCTGGTACACGCTTCACGAGGCACTGCTCGGCTGGGTCATCGGTGTGGTCGCCGGTGTGGTCTTCGGTATCGCCCTGGGGCGGATCACCCTGCTCGCAGACGTCCTCGGTCCGTACATCAAGGTGCTCAACTCCATACCCAGGATCGTCCTCGCGCCCATCTTCGTGATCTGGTTCGGGCTCGGACCGGCCTCCAAGGTCGCCTCGGCCGTGGTGCTCGTCTTCTTCCCGGTGTTCTTCAACGCCTTCCAGGGAGCCCGGGAGGTCGACCGGAACCTGGTGGCCAACGCCCGGATCCTCGGCGCGAGCGATCGCCGGGTGACCCTGCAGGTCGTCATACCGTCCGCCACCTCGTGGATCTTCACCAGCCTCCACGTCAGTTTCGGTTTCGCGCTCATCGGCGCGATCGTCGGCGAGTACATCGGTGCCACCAAGGGTGTCGGCCTGCTCGTCGCGCAGTCGCAGGGCACCTTCAACGCGGCCGGGGTGTACGCGGCGATGGTCATCCTCGCCGTCGTCGCCCTGCTCGCCGAAGGACTGCTGACGTTCGGCGAACGCCGCATCTTCCGCTGGAAGCCGTCGGAGTCCGACCGCTGACTCCGCTCCCGCCCCAGCGAGCACACCCGATCCCACCCTCACGCACGTACGAGCCCGCCCGTACGCACGATCCCGCCGTACGCACGGCCTCCCCTCCACTCACAAGGACGTGAACCACCATGCGCAAGACCGCCAGATACTCCGCGCTGGCAGCCGCCGGTCTGCTCGCTCTCACCTCGCTCACCGCCTGCGCCAATGACGCGGCGGGTACGGCGGCCGACTCCGGCAACGGTGGCGGCAAGGGGGAGCACGTCAAGATCATGGTCGGTGGACTGGACAAGGTCATCTACCTGCCGGCGATGCTCACCCAGCGGCTCGGCTACTTCGCGGACGCGGGTCTGGACGTCGAGCTCCTCAGTGAGCCGGCCGGTGTCCAGGCCGAGACCGCCCTCGTCTCGGGACAGGTGCAGGGCGCGGTCGGCTTCTACGACCACACGCTCGACCTGCAGACCAAGGGCAAGGCCGTCGAGTCGGTCGTGCAGTTCTCGCACGCGCCGGGTGAGGTCGAGATCGTCTCCGACAAGCGCGCGGGCGACATCACTTCGCCCAGGGACTTCAAGGGCAAAAAGCTCGGCGTCACCGGACTCGGCTCCTCGACCGACTTCCTCACCAAATACCTGGCGGTCAAGAACGGGGTGCAGGTCAGCGAGTTCACGCCGGTCGCCGTCGGTGCCGGACCGACGTTCGTCTCTGCCCTCGAGAAGGGCGCGATCGACAGCGGCATGACGACGGACCCCACCGTCGCCACGGTCATGGAGAAGAAGCTCGGCAAGGTGCTCGTCGACATGCGCACGCCCGAGGGGTCGCAGAAGGCGCTCGGCGGACCCTATCCCTCGTCAAGCCTGTACATGCAGACGGACTGGGTCAACGGTCACAAGGAGACGGTCCAGAAGCTGGCCGACGCCTTCGTGAAGACCCTGCGGTGGATGTCCGGGCACAGTGCCTCCGAGATCGCCGCCAAGATGCCCGCCGACTACTCCCAGGGCGACAAGACGCTGTACGCCGGGGCCATCAAGAGCACGCTGCCGATGTTCACCGACGACGGGGTGATGCCCGAGAACGGTCCCGAGACCGTCGAGAAGGTCCTCAAGGCGTTCAACCCGAACATCAAGAACGCCGACATCGATCTGAGCAAGACGTACACCACGGAGTTCGTGAAGAAGGCGGCCGGCTGACCGCCCGCGGCCGAGACCGCGCCGAGCCGCCCCGCCCCGCGTACGACCGGTCTTTCCCGCCGGCCGTACGTGCGGCGGGGCGGCCTCCGTGTGCCGCCGGCCGCGTCATCCGCCGCGGGGCGCCCAGACGTAGCGGTGCTCCGGGCGGCCCGCGTCGCCGTACCTGAGGCTCAGACCCGCCTTCCCCGTGCGCTCCAGGAGCTTCAGATAACGCTGTGCGGTCTGCCGGCTCAGCCCGATCTCCTCCGCGACCTCCTGGGCCGACAGCGAGCCCTCCGCGTTCACCAGCGCGCGCCGTACGAGCTCGGCGGTCGGAGGGGAGTGCCCCTTGGGCAGGCCGGGCACGGTGCCCGCCGAGAGGGTCCCGAAGATCTGGTCCACTTCGGACTGCTCGGCCGTGCCGTCGCGGTCGAGGGTGCGTCGCAGATCCGCGTACGTCTCCAGTACGGCGCGCAGCCCGGCGAACGAGAACGGCTTGACCAGGTAGTGGAGTACGCCCTGCCGCAGAGCCGCCCGCACGGTCGCGAGGTCACGTGCCGCGGTCACCATGATCACATCGGTCTGAAGGCCCCGTCGGCGCATCTCCTGGACGACCGCGAGACCTGTCTCGTCCGGCAGGTGGTGGTCCAGGAGGACCAGGTCCGGGCGCGGTGACGCCTCCATCGCGCGCAGCGCCTCGGCGGCGCTGTGCGCCGTACCGGCGACACGGAAGCCGGGCACCCTTTCCACCTGGGCGGCGTTGACGCGGGCGACCCGGGGGTCGTCGTCCACGACCAGAACCTCGATCATCACGTCTCTCCGCGGTTGTTCCCGGCGTTCCAGGTGCTCCTGGCGCCCCCGGTGGCGTCCTTCGGAGCGAGCGACGGGTCCGTCAGCGCCTCCGGCAGGACGACGGTGAACTGCGCGCCGCCGCCGTCCGCGTCGGTCACCTCCGCGCTGCCGCCCTGCCGCTCGGCGAGGCGCCGCACCAGGGAGAGGCCGATTCCGCGCTTGCCGTGCGCCGGTGGCCGCTTCGTGCTCCAGCCGTCAGTGAAGACCAACTCCCGTCGCTCCTCCGGGATGCCGGGGCCGGTGTCCCGTACCCGCAGTACGGCGGCCCGCCCCTCGACGCGCAGTTCGACCTCCACGCGTGCGTGCGGCGTGCCCGCGACGGCGTCGAGCGCGTTGTCGACGAGGTTGCCCACGACCGTGACGAGCCCCCGAGGGTCGACCAGCCGGTCCGGCAGCACCGTCCGGTCCGATATCCACAGCGCCACGCCACGCTCGGCCGCCACGGTCGCCTTGCCGACCAGAAGCGCGGCGAGCAGCGGATCGTGGATCTTCTCGGTGATCTGTTCCGCGGTGACCCTGTGTTCCCCGACCACCTCTCCGATGAACTCCACGGCGTCGTCGTACATCTCCAGTTCGAGCAGCCCCAGAAGTGTGTGCATCCGGTTGGCGTGCTCATGGTCCTGTGCGCGCAGGGCGTCGATCAGGCCGTGCGTGGAGTCGAGCTCGCGGCCGAGCTGCTCCAGTTCGGTCCGGTCGCGCAGGGTTGCCACGGCGCCGCCGTCCTCGGTGGGCATCCGGTTGGCCACCAGGACGCGCTGGCCGCGGACGGTCAGCAGGTCCTTCCCGGTGACGCGTCCGGCCAGCACGTCCGTCGTACGCCCCGGGCCCAGCGCGTCGTCGAGCGGCTGTCCGACGGCCTCGGCGCCTACTCCGAGCAGCCGCTGCGCCTCGTCGTTCAGAAGACGTACGCGACCGCCGCGGTCGAGGGCGACCACGCCCTCCCGGATGCCGTGCAGCATCGCCTCACGTTCCGCGAGCAGCGCCGAGATGTCGGAGAAGGCCAGGTCATGGGTCTGGCGCTGGACCCTTCGGGAGATCAGATACGCGGCCAGCGCGCCCACGGCCATGGCCCCGCCCGCGTACGCGAACAACCCCGGGATCGCGTCGATCAGCCGGGCCCGCACACTGTCGTACTTGATCCCCACCGACACCGCGCCGATGATCCGGTCGTCGGCGTCACGCAGTGGCACCTTGCCCCGTGCGGAGCGCCCCAGGGTTCCGGTGTCGATCTCCATGACGTCCCTGCCGGCCAGGGCCCGCTTCGGGTCCGTCGAGACCGGTCTGCCGATCTCGGTGAGGGCCGGGTGCGACCAGCGGATGCCCCGCATGTCCATCACGACGACGTACTCGGCGCCACTCGCCTTCCGTATCCGCTCGGCCTCGGCCTGTACGGGGCCGGTCCTCGAAGGAGCCGTCCGCCGGAGGTCCACGGCGATCTGCGGCTGGGCGGCCGTGGTCTGCGCGATCGCCAGGGCGCGCCGCATGGCCTGGTCGTCCAGCTGCGCGCTGAGCGGCGCCAGGAACAGCCCGGTGGCGAGTACGGCGACTCCCGCGGCGATCGCGATCTGCATCAGCAGTACCTGGGCGAACACCCGCCGCGGCAGACCGAGGCGCAGTCGTCGTACGGGGGGAGTGGGGCTCATGCCCATGACGGTACGGGGGCGTGTGCGCCCCTCCGAAGAGGGTGTGGCGTGTATCTCTTGATCAACGGTTGAGGCCGTCGGGTCCCGACCGGGCTCGGGGCCGCGTCCTCAGCAGGCCACGGCGACGACCGTCTGTTCCAGCTGCCGCACGGCCACCACATCCATCCGCGCGGGTGAACCGAGAGCCGAACCGCAGCTTTCCGGGCGGGGCGGCAGCGAGGCGCCCCGCGCGACGACGACCCGCCACAGGCGGCCGTCGGAGTGGGCGACGGTCACCTCCCAGCGTGGCGCGGTGCCGTCCGTGCGGATCACCGTCAGGACATCGGCGGCCTGCTCGCCCGACGACGCGCGCACTGCCAGCTCGGCCGCCTGGCCGGGGCGTTCCCAGGCGGAGTTTCCACGACACCCCTCGGTGACGATCCGGCCGTCCCGGACGCCCTGGAGGACCTCCTCGACGGCGTGGGCGTCGGTGCGCCCGTACGCGTAGCCGTACGGCAGGACCAGCACGGTGGGCGAGAAGCGATGACCGCCCAGATGGGTGACCTCCCAGATGCCGCCGACGCCGGAAGCGGCCAGTTCCGCCGCCAGTGGGCGGCCGAGCAGGGCGCAGCAACGGTCGCGTTTGCCGTTGGTGCAGACGAGGGCCAGCGGGTCGCCGGTGTGGGGTCGTCCTTGGAGGACGTCGTCGAAGGAGCGCGGATCTCCCGCGCCGAGCGCGGTGAAGTCGAGGTCGAGCAGCCGCCCGGGATCACGCGTCATGGCGCTGTGCAGCCACACGCCTCCCGGGGTGGTGTGGGCCGCGTACACATGCCGTTCGGAGAGCGAACCGCAGTCGGCGTGGCGACCGGGGCGCCGGATGAGCGCGATCCGCACCCCTGTGTCCTGCGCGGCCGCTTCGAGGGCGCGGCCGAGCGCGGGGTCCAGGTGGCTCGAGGTGAGCGCCTTGACACCCCAGGGTCCGGGCTGCTCGATGAGCAGCCATGTCCTCGCAGTGGCCGCGGTCCCGGAAAGGGGCTCGTCGAGCTGCCGTGACGCGGTCGTGCACGTACTCACAGAGGTGAGCCTAACCTGACTTCGTCCGGGGTGGCTTCCCGCCGTCCCGTGGGGGCGCGTCAGGGGCGATTCCGGAGCGCGGCCGGGTGCGCGGAGGCGCGGCTGGGGAGACGGCGCTCGTAAGGGGCGCGCAGATTTCTTCTTCGCGCCCGGCGTGCGCCGTCTAGCGTGGGAGCGGCCGGGGTGGTCGCTCGCCCACGTAGTGTCCGCTCGGCCGCATTCGCAAGGGGCGTTCCGCGTACTCCTCCAGGGCGTGGGCGATCCAGCCCGCCGTCCGGGCGACAGCGAAGATCGTCTCTCCCGCCGAGGCCGGCATGCCGGAGGAGGCGGTGAAGACGGCCAGGGCGAGATCGACATTGGCGTGCAGAGGCGTGTGCCGGGCCGTGGTGGTCACCACGTCGTGGGCCGCCGCCAGCGCGGGCGCCGCGCCGGGCACCTCCTCCAGGAGGGCGAACAGGGCACGTGCGCGTGGATCCTCACCGGGGTAGAGCCGGTGGCCGAGTCCGGGGACACGGCGCCCGGCACGCAGTTCGTCGGCGACCACGGGAGCGGCGGTCCCCCGGTCCAGGACGTCCAGCAGCAGTCGGTGCGCGAGCCCGCTGGCCGCCCCGTGGAGGGGGCCTTCGAGGACGCCGAGGCCCGCCGACACGGCCGCGTACGCGTGGGCGCGGGCCGATGCCGCGACCCGGACCGCCAGCGTCGAGGCGGCCAGATCGTGGTCGACGAGCAGCCCGAGTGCCGTGTCCAGAACGCGCAGTGACGCCTCGTCGGGTGTGCGTCCGCTGAGCCGTGCCCACAGTCGATGAGCCAGTGGGCCTTCGTCGCGCCGGTCGTGTCGCACGGTCGGGAGCGCGGCGACGAGGGTGGGGATGAGGGTGCGTCCGGCTCCGAGGACGGCGCTCTCGGAGAGGTCGAAGCGCAGCGGGTCGGCGGCGGCCGCGGCGATCGCCGCGACGCGCAGCCGGTCGGTCGGGCCGCTGTGCTCGGGCAGCGCGTCGACGCTGCGCCGGGCGGCGGCCACGGATGCCTCCGGGGCCGTGAACGTGGTGCCGGGACGCAGTTCGCCGGTCCACAGCCACTCGGCGATCTCCTCGTAGGAGTACCGCGCGGCCAGTTCCGTCGCGTCGACGCCCCGGAAGTAGTACCGGTCCTTGTCGATCAAGGTGATGCGGGTGCGGACGGAGAGTTCGCCGCCGCCGCTCGAACCGCCGCCGCTCTCCCGCCTGTTGCGCCGCGCGAGCGCCTCGACCTCCTTGGCGTCGAACGTGCTCCCGCGCCCTCCCGGCTCCCGTCTGCTGCTGAGCTGGCCGCGGCTCACGTACGCGTACACGGTCTCCGGCTTCACGCCGAGCAGTTCGGCGGTCTCCTTGGTGCTGAGCCGTCGGCCTTCGTGTGCCGACGTCGCCGCTTCTCGATCCCTCATGAGCGCCACCGTACCTGTGGATTCGTATATTGATTCAATCAATATTGACAGTTATAGAGTCAAGCATGGACAGTCGAATCAAGTCCAGGGAGGAAACATGCCGATCAATCGAGCCGCGTCCATCTCCGTCGACCGTCCTGTCGACGTGCTCGCCGACGTGCCGCGGGGACTCGCGGGCGTCGTCGTCACCGACACCGAACTGGGTGACGTCAGGGGGCGGGAGGGCTTCTACCACTACCGCCAGTACTCGGCCGTCGACCTCGCGCAGGCCTGTGGCTTCGAGGAGGTCTGGCACCTGCTGGCCCACGGCGAGCTGCCCGACGAGGCTCGCCGTGCCGCCTTCGCCGCGCGGACCGCGCGGCTGCGCCGGCTGCCGGACGACGTGCGCGCCGCGCTGCCCGCGATCGCGGCGGCGACCGGGCCGTCGGGGCCCCTCGCCGGGCTGCGCACCGCCTTGTCGCTGCTCGGGGCCTCGCTGGGGTTCCGTCCGGTGTACGACATCGACGCGGGGCGCCGCCGTGAGGACGGCCTCGCGGCGACGGCGGCCGTGCCGACACTGCTCACCGCGCTGTACCGGATCGGGCAGGGCCTGGACCCGGTGGAGCCGCGCGACGACCTGGGGTACGCCGCCAACTACCTGTACATGCTGACGGGTTCGGAGCCGGACGCCGCCCGTGCCCGCGCGGTCGAGCGGTACCTCATCTCAACCATTGACCATGGATTCAATGCATCAACGTTCACGGCACGGGTGATCGCCTCCACCGGAGCGGATGTGGCGGCCTGTCTCGTGGGCGCGGTCGGGGCTCTCTCCGGCCCTCTTCACGGCGGTGCCCCCAGTCGCGCCCTGGACACCCTCGACGCGATCGGGACCCCCGACCGCATCGACCCCTGGATCCGTGAACGTGTCCTCGCCGGCGATCGCATCATGGGCTTCGGGCACCCCGTCTACCGGACGGAGGACCCGCGCTCGAGGATGCTCCGCGGGATGGCCCAGGAATTCGGCGGCCCGCTCGTGGAGTTCGCGGTCGAAGTCGAACGACGGGTGGAGGCGATCCTGGCCGAGCTCAAGCCGGGCCGCGAACTGCACACCAACGTGGAGTTCTACGCCGGTGTGGTCATGGAGCTCTGCGGGCTGCCCCGGGAGATGTTCACCCCCACCTTCGCCGCCGCCCGCGTGGTCGGCTGGAGCGCGAACATCATGGAACAGGCGGAGGACTCGAAGATCATCCGCCCTGCGGCCCGCTACGTGGGACCGGTGCCGCCTGTGGCGGTGCCGAGGGCGTCTTCATAGCGACGGGGCGGCCGCCGTCCGCGGGCGATCGTCCGCTTCGGGGCGTTTCCCCCACTCGTATGCTGGGTCGGCATTCGTTTCCCGCGTGAGCGCCGGCCCCATGAGCCGGTGAGCGCACAGGTTCAGAGAGGGCTCATGGTGAGTTTGTCGAGTTCCCGGCAGATCCCGGTCGTCGTTCTCGCCGGCTTCCTGGGTTCCGGCAAGACCACACTGCTCAACCACCTCCTGCACCGCAGCGGTGGCAGCCGTATCGGAGCAGTGGTCAACGACTTCGGCGCGATCGAGATCGACGCGATGGCGGTGGCCGGAGCGCTCGGCGACTCCACCGTCTCCCTCGGCAACGGGTGTCTGTGCTGTGCGGTCGACGTCAGTGAACTCGATCAATATCTGGATCGGCTCGCTCAACCCTCCGCGGGGATCGACGTCATCGTCATCGAGGCGAGCGGCCTCGCCGAGCCGCAGGAACTCGTGCGCATGGTGCTCGCCAGCGAGCACCCGGGGATCGTGTACGGAGGGCTCGTCGAGGTCGTCGACGCCGCCGAGTTCGCCGGCACGCGCGAGAAGCACCCCGAGATCGACCGGCACCTCGCCCTCGCCGATCTCGTCGTCGTCAACAAGACCGACCGGGCCGACGACGCCCGGCACGTGCTGGCCGCCGTGCGGGAGCTCGCCGACCGCGCCGCGGTCGTCCCCGCCACCTACGGCCGGATCGATCCCGAATTCCTCTTCGACTGCAGGCCCAGCGAGGAGCGCATCGGGCAACTGTCCTTCGACGATCTCCACCGGCACGACGAGGGCGACGGCCGGGAGGACGAGCCGGGGGAGCACGGCGACAAGGACCGCGGACACGAAGAGCGCGGTCACCTCGGCCATCTGCACTCCTCCTACGACTCCCTCTCCTTCCGCTCCGAAGTGCCGCTCGGACCACGGCGGTTGATGGCCTTCCTCGACACGCGGCCCGAAGGGCTCTACCGGATCAAGGGGTACGTCGACTTCGGCGTCCAGGACACCCGCAACCGGTACGCCGTGCACGCCGTCGGGCGGTTCCTGCGCTTCTACCCGGAGCCCTGGAGCGGCGAGGACGAGCGGTGCACCCAGCTCGTCCTCATCGGCTCCGGGATCGACACGGCGGCACTGGCGAAGGAACTGGAGGCATGCGAAGAGGACGCCCCGCACGCCGACGAACACAGCATGTGGGGCGTCCTCCGCTACGTGCAGGAGCCCAGCCCGGAGGGCTGACCGCGGACTACACCGGGCCGGCCACCACCGACACGGGCTTGCCCAGCGACACGCCCGAACCGTCACGGCGCGGGTCGATCACCGGCAGGTCGACGGGCATACCGGTCTTCTGCGCCGCACGCCCCGGCGCCGCACCGGCCCAGGCCAGCGACAGACAGTCCTCGCCCTTCAGGAACCGCTGGCAGCGCACACCACCCGTGGCGCGGCCCTTGCGCGGGTACTGGTCGAAGGGAGTCAGCTTGGCCGTGGTCTGGACGGAGTCGTCCAGCGTCCCGCGCGAACCCGCCACCGTGAACACCACCGCGTCGACCGCCGGGTCGACCGCGGTGAACGAGATCACCTTCGCGCCGTCCGTCAGCTTGATGCCCGCCATGCCGCCCGCGGCACGGCCCTGCGGACGTACCTGCGAGGCCTGGTAGCGCAGCAGCTGGGCGTCGTCCGTGATGAAGACCAGGTCCTCCTCGCCGGTGCGCAGCTCGACGGCGCCGACGATCCGGTCGCCCTCCTTGAGGGTGATGACCTCCAACTCCTCCTTGTTCGAGGGGTAGTCGGGCACCACACGCTTGACGACACCCTGCTCCGTGCCGATCGCGAGGCCCGGCGACGCCTCGTCGAGCGTCGTCAGACAGACCACCGTCTCGTCCGGCTCGAGGGAGGACAGGAACTCCGCGACCGGAGCGCCCCCGGAGAGATTGGGCGCCGACGCCGTCTCGGGCAGCTGCGGGAGGTCGATCACGTTCAGGCGCAGGAGACGGCCCAGGGACGTGACGGCACCGATCTCGCCGCGTGCCGTCGCGGACACCGCGGAGACGATCACGTCGTGCTTGGTGCGCTTGCCGTCAGGGTCCTGCCCGAAGGGGGCGGCGGTCATCGTACGCGCCAGCAGTCCCGTGGAGGACAGCAGGACGCGGCACGGGTCGTCGGCGACCTGGAGCGGGACGGTCGCGGCCGGCGCGCCCGCGGACTCCAGGAGCACCGTGCGCCGGTCGGTGCCGAACTTCTTGGCCACCGCGGCCAGTTCGCCGGAGACGAGCTTGCGCAGCTCCGTGTCCGACTCCAGGATGCCGGTCAGCTCGTCGATCTCGCCGTTGAGGCGGTCGCGCTCCGACTCCAGCTCGATGCGGTCGAACCGGGTGAGCCGGCGCAGCGGCGTGTCCAGGATGTACTGCGTCTGGATCTCGGAGAGGGAGAAGCGCTCGACCAGCCGTTCCTTGGCCTGCGCCGAGTTGTCGCTGGAGCGGATGAGGCGGATGACCTCGTCGATGTCCAGGAGGGCGACGAGCAGACCCTCGACCAGGTGCAGCCGGTCGCGCTTCTTGCCGCGGCGGAACTCGCTGCGGCGGCGCACGACGTCGAAGCGGTGGTCGAGGTAGACCTCCAGCAGCTCCTTGAGGCCCAGGGTGAGCGGCTGGCCGTCCACCAGCGCCACGTTGTTGATGCCGAAGGACTCCTCCATCGGCGTCAGCTTGTAGAGCTGTTCGAGGACCGCCTCCGGCACGAAGCCGTTCTTGATCTCGATGACCAGGCGCAGGCCGTGCGCACGGTCGGTGAGGTCCTTGACGTCGGCGATGCCCTGGAGCTTCTTCGAGCCGACCAGGTCCTTGATCTTGGAGATCACCTTCTCCGGACCCACGGTGAAGGGCAGCTCGGTGACGATGAGGCCCTTGCGGCGCGCCGTGACGTCCTCCACCGACACCGTGGCGCGGATCTTGAAGGTGCCGCGGCCCGACTCGTACGCGTCCCTGATCCCGGAGAGGCCGACGATCCGGCCGCCGGTGGGCAGGTCGGGTCCCGGGATGTGCTTCATCAGCGTCTCGAGGTCGGCCCCCGGGTAGCGGATGAGGTGCCGGGCGGCGGCGATGACCTCGCCCAGGTTGTGCGGCGGCATGTTGGTGGCCATGCCGACGGCGATGCCCGACGAGCCGTTGACCAGCAGGTTCGGGAAAGCGGCCGGGAGGGCCACCGGCTCCTGCTCCTGGCCGTCGTAATTGGGCGTGAAGTCGACGGTGTCCTCGTCGATCGACTCGGTCATCAGCGACGTCGCGTCGGCCATCCGGGACTCGGTGTAACGCATCGCGGCCGGCGGGTCGTCGTTGCCGAGCGAACCGAAGTTGCCGTGGCCGTCGACCAGGGGCAGACGCATGGAGAAGGGCTGCGCCAGGCGCACCAGGGCGTCGTAGATCGACGCGTCGCCGTGCGGGTGCAGCTTACCCATGACCTCGCCGACGACACGGGCACACTTCACGTAGCCGCGGTCGGGGCGCAGGCCCATCTCGTTCATCTGGTACACGATGCGGCGGTGGACCGGCTTGAGGCCGTCGCGGGCGTCCGGCAGGGCTCGCGAGTAGATGACCGAGTACGCGTATTCGAGGAAGGAGCCCTGCATCTCGTCCACGACGTCGATGTCGAGGATCTTCTCCTCGTACGAGTCGTCGGGCGGCGGGGTCTTCGTGCTGCGGCGGGCCATCGCTGCTGCGGCTCCTTCACAGTCTCTGCCGGGGCATGAACGGGTGCTGACGCGCACCATTGTGGACCGCCCCACTGACAACGCCGACCGCGACCCGTCCGTAGCGCCTCCCCGGCGCGCTCCGCGGGCGGCTTCGGGACCGGTGCCGGGCGGCCGCCGAGCCCGGGGCCGGACAGCCCCCGGAGGCGTTCGTGGCCCGGTGCCGGACGGTCCCCGGACGCGTTCGCGGTGGTTCCCGGAAGGGTTTCCCGGGTGCGCGGGGGACACGCGCAAGTCTCGCTCTCGGCGTACGCGGTGCGGGAACTTCGCCAGGCGTCCGCGCGCTTGCATACAGTGGCAGGACCGACAGGAATGACGCAGTTCCGCGATCGAAGGGACGTACATGCCCATGGGTCACACGGCCACAGCTGAGGCAGGCTCCGGCGGTCTGACAGCGACCGAGCACCGCCTGGCCAACGGCCTGCGCGTGGTGCTCTCCGAGGACCATCTGACCCCGGTCGCCGCGGTCTGCCTCTGGTACGACGTCGGCTCGCGCCACGAGGTCAAGGGCCGGACCGGACTCGCCCACCTTTTCGAGCACCTGATGTTCCAGGGTTCCAAGCAGGTCCACGGCAACGGCCACTTCGAACTCGTCCAGGGCGCCGGCGGCTCGCTCAACGGCACGACGAGCTTCGAGCGCACCAACTACTTCGAGACCATGCCCGCCCACCAGCTGGAGCTCGCCCTCTGGCTGGAGGCCGACCGCATGGGATCGCTGCTCGAGGCGCTGGACGACGAGTCCATGGAGAACCAGCGCGACGTGGTGAAGAACGAGCGCCGGCAGCGCTACGACAACGTTCCGTACGGAACCGCGTTCGAGAAGCTCACCGCGCTCGCGTACCCCGAGGGCCACCCGTACCACCACACCCCGATCGGGTCGATGGCGGATCTGGACGCGGCCACCCTGGAGGACGCCCGCGCGTTCTTCCGCACCAACTACGCGCCCAACAACGCGGTCCTGTCGGTCGTCGGCGACATCGACCCGGAGCAGACGCTCGCCTGGGTCGAGAAGTACTTCGGTTCCATCCCCGGGCACGACGGCAAGCCCGCCCCGCGGGACGGCTCGCTGCCCGACATCATCGGTGAGCAGGTGCGCGAGGTCGTCGAGGAGGACGTCCCGGCGCGTGCCCTGATGGCCGCCTACCGGCTCCCGGAGGACGGCACGCGCGCGTGTGACGCGGCCGACCTGGCGCTGACCGTCCTCGGCGGCGGCGAGTCCTCCCGGCTCTACAACCGGCTCGTGCGCCGTGACCGTACCGCCGTCGCGGCCGGATTCGGTCTGCTGCGGCTCGCGGGGGCGCCCTCCCTGGGGTGGCTGGACGTGAAGACGTCCGGCGACGTAGAGGTCCCGGTCATCGAGGCCGCCGTCGACGAGGAGCTCGCCCGGTTCGCCGAGGAGGGCCCCACGGCCGAGGAGATGGAGCGCGCCCAGGCCCAGTTGGAGCGCGAATGGCTGGACCGGCTCGGCACGGTCGCGGGCCGTGCCGACGAACTGTGCCGCTACGCCGTCCTGTTCGGTGACCCGCAGCTCGCCCTGACCGCCGTGCAGCGCGTCCTCGACGTCACCGCGGAGGAGGTCCGGGAGGCCGCCCGGGCCCGCCTGCGTCCCGACAACCGGGCGGTGCTCGTCTACGAGCCGACCGCCGCCGAAGCCGCCGACGCGGCTGACTCCGCCGACGAGACCGACGAGGAGGCGGCGAAGTGACCGAGCTCGCCACCATGGACTTCCACCCGCAGCCCCAGGCCGGACAGCCCAAGCCGTGGGCGTTCCCCGCCCCCGAGCGCGGCACCCTGGACAACGGCCTGACCGTGCTGCGCTGCCACCGCCCCGGCCAGCAGGTCGTCGCCGTCGAGGTGATCCTCGCCGCGCCGCTGGACGCCGAGCCCGCGGGCCTGGACGGCATCGCCACGATCATGGCGCGCGCCTTCTCCGAGGGCACCGACAAGCACTCCGCCGAGGACTTCGCCGCCGAGCTGGAGCGCTGCGGCGCCACGCTCGACGCGCACGCCGACCACCCCGGCGTACGCCTGTCCCTCGAAGTGCCCGTCTCGCGCCTGGCCAAGGCACTCGGCCTGCTCGCCGACGCCCTGCGGGCCCCCGCGTTCGCGGACAGCGAGGTCGAGCGGCTGGTGACCAACCGGCTGGACGAGATCCCGCACGAGACGGCCAACCCGGCCCGCCGTGCCGCCAAGGAACTCTCCAAGGAACTGTTCCCGGCCAGCGCGCGCATGGCGCGCCCGCGCCAGGGCACGGAGGAGACCGTCCGGAACATCGACGCGGCGGGCGTCCGTGCCTTCTACGAGAAGCACGTGCGTCCCGCCACGGCCACCGCCGTCGTCGTCGGCGACCTGACCGGTGTCGATCTCGACGAGCTGCTCGCCGACACGCTCGGATCCTGGACCGGCTCGTCCGCCGAGCCCCTTCCCGTGCCGCCGGTGAGCGCCGACGACACCGGCCGCGTGATCATCGTCGACCGTCCCGGCGCCGTCCAGACGCAGCTGCTCATCGGCCGTGTCGGCGCCGACCGGCACGACCGCGTGTGGCCCGCCCAGGTCCTCGGCACGTACTGCCTGGGCGGCACCCTCACCTCGCGCCTCGACCGCGTCCTGCGCGAGGAGAAGGGCTACACCTACGGCGTACGGGCCTTCGGCCAGGTCCTGCGCTCCGCGCCGGACGGCACGGGAGCCGCGATGCTCGCCATCAGCGGCTCGGTCGACACCCCCAACACCGGTCCGGCGCTCGACGACCTGTGGAAGGTGCTGCGCACCCTCGCGGCCGAGGGACTGACCGACGCGGAGCGCGACGTCGCCGTGCAGAACCTGGTGGGTGTCGCGCCCCTCAAGTTCGAGACGGCGGCGGCCGTCGCGAGCACCCTCGCGGACCAGGTCGAGCAGCACCTGCCGGACGACTACCAGGCGACGCTCTACCGGCAACTGGCCGCCACCGGCACCGTGGAGGCGACCGCGGCGGCCGTGAGCGCCTTCCCGACGGACCGTCTGGTGACCGTCCTGGTGGGTGACGCGGCGCAGATCGCGGAGCCGGTCAGGGCCCTCGGAATCGGTGAAGTCACCGTGGTGGCGGCCGAGTAGAACCCGTGCGACCCAGGAGGGCCCTGACGGCTGAAGAGCCGTCAGGGCCCTCCTTTTCCCGTACGCCCCTCGCGAGATGTCCACATTCGTACGGCGGTTGCCCTTCTGCCCTGTGGGATGCGTTACAAAAATCGTGATCCGTTTGTTGTTCGAACGACGCCCCGCATAGCGTCGTTCCGGCTGTTCGTCAGGCAGTGCGCCGCGCCCGCGGCACCGGACAGTCATCGCCGAGTCCCCATGGCGCGAGCCAGGGGAGCCGGGGACCCACACGCAGTCCCTGGGGTGAATCGGACGCCCTCTCCCCGAGGGGGTCCGTAGGAGACCTTCCTGCTCCGAACCCGTCAGCTAACCCGGTAGGCGAGAGGGAAGGAAAGGACCAGCCTCTACATGGCGTTCTCCTGTGGCACCGGCAAGCACCGTCGTCCGAGCCGCGTGCACAGCACGACCACGACCGCCGTCGGGGTCGCGGCGCTCACCACCACCGGTGTGGTCGGAACCCTGGCCGCCCCCGCGCTCGCCGCCGAGGCTTCCGTCGAGCAGACGCAGACGGGGCTGACCCAGGCCGTCACCGTCGGCGACACGGTCGCCGACCAGATCGACGCCCAGGCCTTCGCGCAGCAGCTCGCCGCCGACGAGGCCGCCGCCCGCAAGCAGGCCGAGCAGACCGCGCGCAAGCAGGCGGCGGAGCAGGCCGTGAAGCTCCGTGAGGCCAAGGAGCGCGCCGCCCGCGAGGCCGAGCGCAAGCGCCTGAACACCTTCGTCATGCCGATCACCGGTTCGTACGTCTCCACCGGCTACCAGGCCAGCAGCGCCCTCTGGTCGTCCGGCAGCCACACCGGCGTCGACTTCCACGCCGCGACCGGAACCCCGGTCCACGCCGTCGGCGCGGGCACGATCGTCACGGCCGGAGACGGCGGCGCCTACGGCAATCAAGTGGTGATCAAGATGCACGACGGCACGTACACCATGTACGGCCACCTGTCGTCCATCGGTGTGTCCGTGGGCCAGACGGTCACTCCGGGACAGCAGATCGGCCTCTCCGGTGACACCGGCAACACCACGGGACCGCACCTCCACTTCGAGGCCCGTACGACCGCGGAGTACGGCTCGGACATCAACCCGGTCGCGTACCTGCGCTCGCACGGCGTCAACGTCTGACGACCGCTTCGCGGCTTCTCCGCCGCTTTCGATGCCCCGGCTCACCGAGCCGGGGCATCGTCGTTTCCGGAGGTCGTCTGTCCAAAAAATATCCATGGATTCGGGCCCGCCATCGGAAATTCCGGCTTCCTGCAATAGAGTCACTGAACAAGCGTCAATCGATGACGTTTCGCGGGGATTAAAGCGGAGGTCGGTCATGCGTATTCCGGCGCACTCGGTGTGCACGGCGATCCGTGACGACATCGTCGCGGGTGTCTACGGACGCGGCGGCCGACTCACCGAGGAACTGCTCGCGCGGCGCTACGGCGTCTCCCGCGTCCCCGTCCGCGAGGCCCTGCGCACCCTGGAGGCCGAAGGCTTCGTGGTCACCCGACGGCACGCGGGCGCGTGCGTCGCGGAGCCCACCGAACAGGAGGCCGCGGACCTCCTGGAGATGCGCATGCTGCTGGAACCGCTGGGTGCCGCGAGGGCCGCGCAGCGGCGTACGGAGGCCCACCTCAAGGTGCTGCGAGGCCTGGTCAGGCTCGGGCAGGAGCGTTCCAGGAAAGGGAACAGCGAGGATCTGCGCTCGCTGGGCGGCTGGTTCCACGAGACGCTGGCGCAGGCGTCGGGAAGTCCCGCGCTGACCTCCACGCTCGCCCAGCTGCGCCGCAAGATCGCCTGGATGTACTCGGTGGAGGCGCCGGCCGACCCCGCGGAGTCCTGGGCGGAGCACGGGGGCATCGTGGACGCGGTCGCCCGCGGCGACAGCGAGCGGGCCCGCGCGATCACGGCCCTGCACACCGAGCGCGCGACGGCCGCGCACCGGCTCCGATTTCCCGGCGGCGACCGGCCGGACGGTGTGAGAAGTTCGCAACATCCCGTAAACATGACGGGCCCGTGTCATTAACACGGGCGCCGTATACAAAGAGGGATATTCGGAAGAGGCTCATTTCTGATGCCCTTTTATTGGTGTGTCCGTAATTTCGGAGCACGCCATTCACGTGCCCACGGCGCGGGGGTCGTGCGGGGTGCGTGGGCAATTCCTGGACGGGACGCGGAAAACGGCCGAGCCGCGCCGCCCGGTGAGGGAGGCGCGGCTCGGCCGCGTGTTTCCTGGGTGCCTCGCGGGCTCAGACGGTCTCGGGGAGCTCGTCAAGGCCCTCGGCGACCAGCTTCGCCAGACGGTCGAGAGCGGCGTCCGCGCCCTCGGCGTCCGACGCGAGGACGATCTCCTCGCCGCCCTCGGCGCCCAGGCCGAGGACCGCGAGCATGGAGGCCGCGTTGACGGGGGAGCCGTCGGCCTTGGCGATCGTCACGGGGACACCCGAGGCCGTGGCGGCCCGGACGAAGATGGAGGCGGGGCGGGCGTGGAGGCCCTCGGTCCAGCCGACGTTGACGCGGCGCTCAGCCATGTGATGCTGCCCTTCAGGTGCTCAAGGTTGTCTAGACCAGTGTTCCATATCGCGAGGTGTGCCCGGACGGTCCCGGACCTCACCCGCCGCGGTGTCGGCCGGAGGCCGGCCCCGACGTCCGTCACCATCAGACTGCCTCGCGCCGTTGCCGTGCGCGAGCCGTAGTCTGGGGCCCATGCAGACCTCGGCGGACCGGCACGAGTACCCAGCCCACTGGGAGGCCGACGTGGTGCTGCGCGACGGCGGCACCGCACGCATCAGGCCCATCACCGTCGATGACGCCGAGCGCCTGGTCAGCTTCTACGAGCAGGTGTCGGACGAGTCGAAGTACTACCGCTTCTTCGCGCCGTATCCGCGGCTCTCGGCGAAGGATGTCCACCGGTTCACCCACCACGACTTTGTGGACAGGGTGGGTCTCGCGGCCACGGTGGGCGGCGAGTTCATCGCAACAGTACGCTACGACCGGATCGACGCGGACGGGATGCCCGCCTCCGTGCCCGCCGACGAGGCCGAGGTCGCCTTCCTCGTGCAGGACGCCCACCAGGGCCGGGGTGTCGCCTCCGCGCTGCTCGAACACATCGCCGCGGTGGCCCGCGAGCGCGCCATCCGCCGCTTCGCCGCCGAGGTGCTGCCCGCCAACAACAAGATGATCAAGGTGTTCACGGACGCCGGGTACACCCAGAAGCGCAGTTTCGAGGACGGCGTCGTACGCCTGGAGTTCGACCTCGAACCCACCGACCGGTCCCTCGCCGTGCAGCGCGCGCGGGAGCAGCGGGCCGAGGCCCGCTCCGTGCAGCGGCTGCTCGCCCCCGGCTCGGTCGCCGTCATCGGGGCCGGGCGCACACCCGGCGGGGTCGGCCGCAGCGTCCTCGACAACCTCCGTCAGGCCGGCTTCACCGGACGCCTGCACGCCGTGAACGCGGCACTCCAGGAGAAGGAGCTCGACGGAGTCCCCGCCCACCGCTCCGTCAGGGACATCACCGAACCCGTCGACCTCGCCGTCGTCGCCGTGCCCGCCGAGCAGGTCCCCGGGGTCGTGACGGAATGCGGAGAGCACGGTGTGCAGGGGCTCGTGGTGGTCTCCGCCGGGTACGCGGAGAGCGGCCCCGAGGGACGCGAGCGCCAGCGCGAACTCGTGCGGCACGCGCGCACGTACGGGATGCGCATCATCGGGCCGAACGCCTTCGGCGTCATCAACACGTCGCCCGACGTGCGCCTGAACGCCTCCCTCGCCCCGCAGATGCCCCGCCCCGGACGCATCGGCCTGTTCGCGCAGTCCGGCGCCATCGGCATCGCCCTGCTGTCCCGGCTGCACCGGCGCGGCGGCGGCGTCACGGGCGTGACCGGCGTGTCGACCTTCGTCTCCTCCGGGAACCGGGCGGACGTCTCCGGCAACGACGTACTGCAGTACTGGTACGACGACCCGGACACCGACGTCGCCCTGATGTACCTGGAGTCCATCGGCAACCCGCGCAAGTTCACCCGCCTCGCGCGGCGGACGGCGGCGGTGAAGCCGCTGGTCGTGGTCCAGGGGGCACGGCACGGCGGGACCGCTCCCCAGGGACACGCCGTACGGGCCACCCGGCTGCCGCACGCCACCGTGTCCGCGCTGCTGCGCCAGGCTGGAGTGATCCGGGTGGACACGATCACCGAACTCGTCGACGCGGGCCTGCTGCTGGCCCGCCAGCCGCTCCCCCGGGGACCCCGCGTGGCGATCCTCGGGAACTCCGAGTCCCTGGGCCTGCTGACGTACGACGCCTGCCTCGCCGAAGGGCTCAGGCCGCTGCCGCCCCGGGACCTCACCACGGCGGCCTCGGCGGAGGACTTCCACAAGGCCCTGTCGCAGGCGCTCGCCGACGACGGCTGTGACGCCGTCGTCGTGACGGCCATACCGGCGGTGGGGGAGACCCAGGCGGCCGACGCGGCTCTCGCCGAGGCGCTCCGCTCCTCCGCCCTGGAGGCCCCGGCGAAGCCGGTGCTCGTGGTGCACGTCGAACTGGGCGGACTCGCCGAAGCGCTGTCCGCCGCCGCGAGCACCGCCCCGCAGGCCTCCGGGACGGCGACCGGCGCGACGCCCGGCGCCCGCTTCCACCCCTCGGACGCCTCGCCCGCCGCGGAGCGCGCCGACCCCGCGCCGGACTCCCGGCTCATCCCCGCCTACCCCGCGGCCGAACGTGCCGTCCGCGCCCTCGCCGAGGCCGTCAAGTACGCCCAGTGGCGTCTGGAAGCCGGCGAGCCCGGCAGGGTGCCCGAGTACGAGGACATCGACGAGAAGGGCGCGGCCCGGCTGATCGACGACCTCCTCGCGCGCGGGGAGGGCCTGACCCTGGGGGGCGAGCAGACGGGGGCGCTGCTCGGGCGGTACGGCATCGACGTGCACCGCGCCCTGCCCGCCCCCACCCCGGACGAGGCCGTGGCGGCCGCGCGGACCATCGGATACCCCGTGGCCCTCAAGACCACCGCCCCGCATCTGCGGCACCGCGCCGACCTCGGCGGCGTACGCCTGGACGTGGCGGACGAGGAACAGCTGCGCCGGGCGTACGCGGAGCTGACCGAGCTGTTCGGGCCGCCGACGGTGCTGCGCCCGGTCGTGCAGGGCATGGCGCCGCGCGGTGTCGACACGGTCGTCCGCGCGGTGATCGACCCGGCCGCCGGGGCGGTGCTCTCCTTCGGGCTCTCCGGGGCCGCCTCCGAACTGCTCGGGGACACCGCGCACCGGCTGGTCCCGGTCACCGACCGGGACGCGGCCTCCCTGGTCCGGTCGATCAGGACGGCACCACTCCTGTTCGGCTGGCGGGGCTCCGCGCCCGTCGACACGGCGGCCCTCGAAGAGCTCATGCTGCGGGTCTCCCGGCTGGTCGACGACCATCCGGAGGTCGTCGCGGTCTCGCTGGAGCCGGTGGTGGTCGCCCCGACCGGCCTGAGCGTCCTGGGCGCCACGGTACGGCTGGCCCGCGCTCCGCTCCGGGACGACCTCGGTCCCCGGACCCTGCCCGTGGTCTGAGCCGTCGGAGCCGTTCCCTCCGTCCGGGGCGCCCGAAGAGGACGTCCCCGTGACGTCGGGCACCCCGGCCCGGACGCTCGCCGTCACCCGAGCGGCGCCGTCTGCGGCCTCACGGCCCGGACGCCCGGCGCGGTCCCGGGACCGCCCCGAGCGCCCCGGCCCGTCCGCGTGCCGCTTCGCCCGTGTCCCGCCCGTCCCGTCCGTCGCGCCCGCGCGGCGGCCCTCGGCGCGCCCGTGTCCCGCCGGTCGCCCCGCACGGTTCGATCTGATCCGTCCACGACAGACCCGTGCGAGCGGTGCCTCGCAGTCAGCGGGCCCCCGTAGGATGGACGACATGGCCAAGACCAGTACGACGACCCAGGGGCTGCGAGCGGCGATCGAGCGCAGCGGCTACTACCCGGCCCTCGTGGCCGAGGCGGTGGAGGCCGCGATCGGCGGCGAGACCATCCGGTCGTACCTGGTCCACCAGGAGACGACGTTCGACGCGAACGAGGTGCGGCGGCACGTCACCGTGCTGGTCCTCACCGGCAACCGTTTCATCGTGAGCCACACCGACGAGCAGAACGCGGACACCACGTCCCCGACGCCGTACGCCACGACCTCGACGGAGTCGGTCAAGCTCGGCCGGATCTCCTCCGTCGTCGTGAGCCGTGTCGTCGCGAACCCCGAGTCGTACACGCCCGGCACGCTGCCCCGGGAAGTGGTCCTGACCATCGGCTGGGGCGCGGTCTCCCGCATCGACCTGGAGCCGGCCGCCTGCGGCGACCCCAACTGCGAGGCGGACCACGGCTACACCGGCAACTCGACGGCGGACGACCTGAGCCTGCGGGTGAGCGAGGCGGGGGACGGCCCGGAGACCGTCCGCCAGGCCCTCGCCTTCGCGCAGTCCCTCTCCGAGGCGACCGCGGACGTCACCCGCTGATGGCCCTGCCCGCCTGGGACCACCCGGAACCGCTCGCCGTCGACTCCGCCCCCGTCCCCGAGTACGGCGCCGGTTCGCTGGCCGATCTGCTGCCCACGCTCGCCGCCGGCATGTCCGTGCCCGGTGCGACCGCCGCCATAACCGAACTGACCGCTACCGACCGGAACTGCGTGTTCCTGATCGACGGTCTCGGCTGGGAGCAGCTCAAGGCCCACCCGGACGAGGCGCCCTTCATGACGTCGCTCCTCGCCTCCTCGCGCGGCGGCACGGGACGTCCGATCACCGCCGGCTACCCGGCCACCACCGCGACCTCGCTCGCCTCCGTGGGCACCGGCCTGCCCCCGGGGGCCCACGGCCTGCCCGGCTACACCGCGCGCAACCCCGCCACCGGCGAGCTGATGAACCAGCTCCGCTGGAACCCGTGGACCGAGCCGCGCGCCTGGCAGCCCTATCCCACGATCTTCCAGCTGGCCGACGCGGCCGGCGTGCACACCGCCCAGGTCTCCTCGCCGACCTTCCAGAACACACCGCTGACGAAGATCGCGCTGAGCGGCGGGACGTTCCACGGCCGGCTGTCCGGCGAGGAACGCGTGGACCTCGCCGCCGAGCAACTGGCCGCCGGTGACCGCTCCCTGGTCTACACGTACTACGCGGAGGTGGACGGCAAGGGCCACCGCTTCGGCGTCGACTCCGATCCCTGGCGCGGTCAGCTCATGTACGTCGACCGGCTGGTCCAGCGTCTCGCGGAGCAGTTGCCGCCGCGCTCGGCGCTGTACGTCACCGCCGACCACGGCATGATCGACATCCCGTTCGACGAGCAGCACCGCATCGACTTCGACGAGGACTGGGAGCTGCGCGCCGGGGTCGCCCTGCTGGGCGGCGAGGGCCGCGCCCGTCACGTGTACGCGGTCCCGGGCGCCGAGGCGGACGTGCTGACCTGCTGGCGCGAGGTCCTGGGCGAGCAGTTCTGGGTCGCCTCCCGTGACGAGGCGATCGAGGCGGGCTGGTTCGGTCCGCGGGTCGACGAGCGGGTGTACGCCCGGCTGGGTGACGTCATCGCCGCCGCCCGGGACGACGTCCTGATCACCGCGTCCGAGCGGGAGCCGAAGGAGTCGCTGATGGTCGGCAACCACGGCTCGATGACCCCGGCCGAGCAACTGGTGCCCCTCCTCCAAGTACGCTCCTGAAGCCCTCCCCTTCCTTCCCCGTTGCCGAAAGGTGCTCAACTCCCCATGCCCGAGCTGGTGTTCTTCTCCGGAACGATGGACTGCGGGAAGTCCACGCTGGCTCTCCAGATCGAGCACAACCGCTCGGCGCGGGGCCTGCAGGGCATGATCTTCACGCGTGACGACCGCGCCGGCGAGGGCAAGCTCTCCTCGCGCCTCGGCCTGGTCACCGACGCGGTCGAGGTGGCGGACGACCAGGACCTGTACGCGTATCTGGTGGACCACCTCTCGCAGGGCGGCCGGGCGGACTACGTGATCGCGGACGAGGCGCAGTTCCTGGCCCCCGCGCAGATCGACCAACTGGCCCGTGTGGTGGACGACCTGGACGTCGACGTCTTCGCCTTCGGGATCACCACCGACTTCCGCTCCAAGCTCTTCCCGGGCTCCCAGCGCCTGGTCGAACTGGCGGACCGGGTCGAGGTCCTCCAGGTCGAGGCCCTGTGCTGGTGCGGCGCCCGCGCCACGCACAACGCCCGTACCGTGAGCGGCGAGATGGTCGTCGAGGGTGCCCAGGTCGTCGTCGGCGACGTCAACCAGCCCGAGAACATCGGCTACGAGGTCCTGTGCCGTCGGCACCACCGACGCCGCATGACGGCCGCCACGGCCCGCGCGAGCGCCCTGTCCCCCGACGTCCTGCCGATCGCCTCGGCCTGAGGCCCGTTCCCGGGAACGGTTCCCGGAGATCCGGCACCCGGGCCCGGTGCTCGCCCGCCGTCCGGCCCGCTGTCCGCCGTGCGGCCCGGTGTCGGACCGCGGGACCGGACGGCTCGCGGAATCAGACGACGGTACGGATCAGCGAGAAGACCGCGCCCTCCGGGTCCGCGACCGTCGCCACACGGCCGTACGGGGAGTCGTGCGCCGCCCGCAGGAGGCGCCCGCCCAGTTCCGTGACGCGGCGGACGGCGTCGTCCACTTCGGCGGCCTCGAAGTACGTCAGCCAGTGCGGACCCCGGTCGCGCGGCAGGGCGTTCCCGACGCCGTGGACACCTGCCACCGGCCGGCCGTCGACGCGCAGGACCACGCGGCCGGGATCGGCCGGGACGGTCGGCTCCGGTTCGTGGCCGAAGACCCCCTTGTAGAACTTGACGACGCTCTCGGTGTCACGCGTCACGAGCTCGATCCACGTCGGAGTGCCCGGCACGCCGGTGATCCCCGCGCCCGGCCGGGCCACCCCCCGCCAGATGCCGAAGACGGCGCCCGACGGGTCGGAGGCGATCGCCAGACGGCCGGCCTCCGTGTCCAGCGGGCCCACTCCCACGGTTCCGCCGCTGTGCCGTACCGTCTCGGCGGTCCGGTCCACGTCGGCCGAGGCGAAGTAGGGCGTCCACGCGACCGGCAGGTGCCGGTCGGGCGGCAACTGGCCGATCCCGGCCACCTCGTGGCCGTCGAGAAGCGCCCACGCGTAGGATCCGGTCCGCGGGGGGCCGGGCCGGAACTCCCAGCCGAACAGTGTTCCGTAGAAGTCCTGGCTCGCGGCCGTCTCACGCGCCATCAGGTTCACCCGGCAGAGTGACCCGGGCGTGTGCCGGGCGTGCGTGGTGCCGTTCGGGCCGGCCGATTCCCGTGCCTCGGTCATCGTCACTCTCTTCTCGGCCCCTCGCGGTGGCCGGTCACCTTCCGCCTGCGAACACGCGTACCCGGTCGCGTCCGTGCACGCCCCGTGCCGATGCCCGCGCCACCGGTCGTGCCGCGCGTCCCTTCCGTGCCGCCGCCGAGCGGCGCGGGAGCTGAGGACGTCCGGTCCGCCGTTTCCCGTCCGTCGCGGAGCGATCGCCGTGTGGTGGCCATCGGTTGTACAGCATGTGCCCGATCCCCTACGTGTGGTGATCGGTCCTGTACGGCGGAGCAGAGTAGCCCGACACGGTCGACGCGGCCACCCCGTGCGCGAGGATGGGGGCATGAACGCCATCATCACGGCACCCGAACTCGCGAGCGACCTGGCCGGGCCGAACCCGCCGGTGCTCCTCGACGTCCGCTGGCGGTTGGGCGGTCCCAACCTGCGCTCCGAGTACGAGGACGCGCACATCCCCGGTGCCGTCTTCGTCGACCTGGATTCCGAACTCGCTGGTCCGGCCGGTGCGGCGGGCCGGCATCCGCTCCCCGACCCCGAGCTCTTCGGCGCGGCGATGCGAGCCGCGGGAGTGTCCGAGAACCGTGACGTCGTCGTGTACGACGGGGGGCAGGGCTGGGCCGCCGCACGCGCCTGGTGGCTGCTGGGCTATTCGGGTCACCCCTCGGTACGCGTGCTTGACGGCGGGTTCGCCGCCTGGAGCGGACCGGTGTCCTCGGAGGTCCCCTCACCCGCGCCCGGAACGTTCGTGCCGACGGCCGGCGCCCGGCCGTCGCTCGACGCGGACGGCGCGGCCGCGCTCGCCCGCACCGGGCTGCTGCTGGACGCCCGCGCGGGGGAGCGGTACCGGGGCGAGGTCGAGCCGATCGATCCGGTCGGCGGTCACATCCCGGGTGCCGTCTCCGCACCCACCTCCGAGAACGTCGCGGAGGACGGACGGTTCCTGCCGGTGGCCGAACTCGCCGACCGCTTCAAGTCCTTCGGAGTGACACCGGCGACCGAGGTCGGCGTCTACTGCGGCTCCGGGGTCTCGGGCGCCCATGAGGTGCTGGCCCTCGCCGTGGCCGGGGTCCCCGCGGCGCTGTACGTGGGTTCGTGGTCGGAGTGGTCCCGGGACGGAGACCGCCCCGTCGCGGTGGGCCCCGACCCGCAGTGACGCCCGCGGCGCCGCCCGCGCGGTGCGCACGGCGACGGGTCCCACACCGATCCGGTGCGGGACCCGTCGCCGTGAACCCGGCTAGTCCTGCTTCTTGCGCCGTGTGCCGAAGACGATCTCGTCCCAGCTCGGGACCGCCGCCCTGCGGCCCGGACGGACGCCGTCCGCCTCGGCCTGGCGGTCGGTCGCGCCGACGAGCCGGTCGCGGTGGCTGCCCACCGAGCGGGGCATGAGCACGTCCGCGTACGCGGAACCGGCACCCGCCGAGGCCGCGGGAGCCGGGGGCTCCTCCTCCTCGGGCTCCTGGGCGGGCTCCTCGGCGTCGGTCCGCTCGACGGGAGCGGGCCGTTCGGGCACCACCATGTCGCCCCGGAAGCTGGGCACCGCCTCCAGGAGGCTGGTCAGCGAGTCCCGGTCCTCGGCCTCGTCGCCCGGTTCCGGAGAGGCCGGAGGCAGGCTCGGACGCTCCGCCTGCCGGTCCAGCGCGCGATCCAGCGGACGGTCGCGGGGCAGCCGGGCGATCCGTGGCACGAACGGGAAGCTCGGCTCGGGCGCCGCGAGGTCGTCGGACTCGCCGATCAGCGAGCGCGCCTCGTCGTCGACGGCCTGGACGAGCCGCCGGGGCGGGTCGTAGGTCCAGCTCGCGGCGTGGGGTTCGCCCGCGACGCGGTAGACCAGCATGACTTCCCAGGTGCCGTCGTCACGGCGCCAGGAGTCCCACTGGACGGTGTCCTTCTCGGCACCCCGGATCAGCAGCCGTTCCTGGACGGCCTCGCCGAGCTGGGGACCGGCGTTCTCCCCGGGGCGGCGGACGGGAGTCTTCCGGGCGCGCTCGGCCATGAAGGCGCGCTCGGCCAGCACGGGGCCCTCGAAACGGCGTACGCGGTCGACGGGGATGCCGGCGAGCTGGGCGACTTCCTCCGCGGAGGCACCGGCGCGTATACGCGCCTGGATGTCACGGGGGCGGAGATGGCTCTCCACCTCGATCTCGATCTGGCCGAGGCGGGGACGGTCGCCGCGTACGGCGGCGCGCAGCCGCTCGTCAATCGGAAGCGTGTATTCCGTACTGTCCGCAGCCTTCAGCACCAGCCGTGTGCCGTCGTTAGAGACGGCCACGACACGCAGTTCGGGCATGGGGACCTCCCGGGTGGTGCCTGCCGACGTCACGTGCGTCGCTGCTTCCGCTAGTCGAGTGTGGCCTGCCCGGGTGCAGCCTGCCACAACCTTGCCGAGTTGCCCGGCGTGTCGGGCGCGGGCCCGGGGTCGCCGTTATGGCACGGTTACCTATTCGCAACGCTAAGTGACGAACTCCATCACCCTGTGCAACGAGCCCCCTCCCGGTGGTCCTGCAGGCCCCGGACACCCTGGCGGGAGTCCGGACCCAGGGCTCGCAACAGTACTCCATTCGGGCCACATGCGTGGATCGGCACGCCGCCCAACTTCTGGTGAGGAGTGCCAGTTGGCCGATCCGGACGCCTTTTCGGTGGGTGCCGGACGTGGTGCACTTCACGTAATCGGCAGAAACGGAACTAATCGTTTCGCCTGTACGTCCCTTTCTCGTACGGTCGGTCGATCAAGTGCGGGAAAGGCAGGCAAGGTCCGGGAATGCGTGAGAAGCCGGATGTCGGCGGCGAGCAGCCGGGTGCCGACGTGGAACCGAGCAAGAGGCGACTGGACCTGAGCGTCCCTCAGGTGGCGGGGAGCGCGGTCGCCGCGGTGGTCGCGGCGAAACTCGCGTCCTACTTCGGCGTCTACGGGACGATCCTGGGCGCCGGGCTGGTCAGCGTGGTCGCCACCTGCGGGGGAACGCTCTTCCAGCACTTCTTCAGGCGCACCGGCGAGCAGATCCGTGACGTGACGGTGCCGGCGAGACCGAAGCCCCGGCCGCTGACCGGTCCTCCCGGTGAGTTCACCGAAGGGACCGTCTACCGCGCGCGGGTCAAGAGCTGGAAGAGGCCGCTGGTCGCGACCGCCCTCGTCTTCGGTGTCACGATGGCCGGAATCACCACGTACGAGACGGTCTCCGGGCGGAGCTTCAGCGGCGACGGCGCGAGCACGACGGTCGGCGACGCCTTCAAGGGGCACGGCACGGGCTCGGGGAGCTCCGAGCCCGGTACGACAACACCGTCGACCGGGTCCTCGCCGTCCTCGCCGTCCGCCTCCCGGGAGGCGCCGGCGCCGTCCGCCGACAGCGCCGGCTCGGGCGACGCCGACGGTGCCGGCTCGGCCGGCACGGGCGACGGCGGCGCGAGTGCCGTGCCGACCCCGGAGGGCGGCGCGTCCTCGACGCCGGAGGCCGGGGACGGTACCCCGGCTCCCGCGCCCAGCGCGACCGTCACGACCCCAGAATCCTCCGCAGGTAGTCATTCGCGAAGCGCCGGTCCGGATCGAGCCGATCCCGCAGCGCGGTGAACTCGCCGAAGCGCGGATAGACCCGGGAGAAGTACTCCGCGTCGCGGGTGTGGACCTTGCCCCAGTGCGGCCGGCCCTCGTGCGCGGTGAAGATCCGCTCGGCCGCGGTGAAGTACGCCTGATAGGGGGTGCCCCTGAACATGTGGACGGCGATGTACGCGCTCTCCCGCCCGGACGCCGTCGAGAGGGTGATGTCGTCGGCGGGAGCCGTCCGCACCTCCACGGGGAAACTGACCCGCAGGGTCGAACGGTCGACCATCGACTTCAGTTCGCGCAGCGTCTCGACGAGGGCCTCGCGCGGAACCGCGTACTCCATCTCCACGAACCGCACGCGGCGGGGAGAGGTGAAGACCTTGTACGGGATGTCGGTGTAGGTCCGCGCGGACAGCGCGCGGCTGGAGATCCCGGCGATCGAGGGGATGGCCGCGGGGACCGCCCGGCCGAGCAGATTGGCCACCTGGAAGGCGCCGTTGGAGAGGAACTCGTCCTCGATCCAGCCGCGGACGGGGCCCACCGGGTTCTCGGGGCCCGCGCTGCGGTTGTTGCGCTTGGTGTTGCAGTTCCCGGTGTGGGGGAACCAGTAGAACTCGAAGTGCTCGTTCTCGGTGAAGAGTTCCTCGAAGTCGGTCATGACCTTGTCGAAGCTCATCGGCTCCTCGCGGGCCGTGAGCAGGAAGAGGGGCTCCACGGAGAAGGTGATCGCGGTCACGATCCCCAGGGCGCCGATGCCTATGCGGGCCGACGCGAAGATCTCCGGGTTCTCGTTCGCGGAGCAGGTCAGCACGGAGCCGTCCGCCGTCACCAGTTCGAGGCCCGTGATCTGGGCGGCGATCGAGGCGGAGTCGCGCCCGGTGCCGTGCGTCCCGGTGCTGGTCGCCCCCGACACCGTCTGCTCCATGATGTCGCCCATGTTCGTGAGCGACAGACCCTCGCGGGCGAGGGCCATGTTGAGTCTCTTGAGCGGGGTGCCGGCCTCGACCGTGACCGTCATGGCCGTACGGTCGATCTTGCGGATCCCGGTCAGCAGTTGAGGCCGGATCAATACACCGTCGGTCGCGGCGGCGGCCGTGAAGGAGTGCCCGGTGCCGACGGCCTTCACCGTCAGGCCGTCCTCGGCCGCCTTGCGCACGGCGGCGGAGAGTTCGTCCACCGAGGCGGGGGTGACCTCCCGTACGGGAAGGGCGGTGATGTTCCCCGCCCAGTTACGCCACGTGCCGCTCTTCTCGCTCACTGCGGTGCTCATGGGACCCTCCCCGCTGCAGAACCGGCCTGCTGAGCCGGCGGTACCCGAGGAAACCGACCGCGACCGCGACGGCCCCGGACACGGCCGGAACCCCGTACCCGGCTTTCGCGCCGGCGGAGTCGATCACCCAGCCGGCCACGGAGGAGCCGAGCGCGACCCCGACCGCGAGTCCTGTGCTCACCCAGGTCATGCCTTCGGTCAGTTTCGCGCGAGGTACGTGCTGTTCGATGAGGGACATCGTCGTGATCATCGTGGGAGCGATGGACAGGCCCGCAACGAACAGCGCCACGGCCAGGAACGGCAAGTTTCCGACCAGTAGGAGGGGGATCATACTCACGGCCATCGCGCATATGCCCAGCAGCCACCTTCCTTCCGCCGCCCCCTTGAAGTGCAGCAGCCCGAAGACCGCCCCCGCGAGGCAGGAGCCCGCCGCGTAGAGGGCCAGGACGACGCTCGCGGCGCCCTTGTGGCCCTGCTCCTCGGCGAAGGCGACGGTGACCACGTCGACGGCCCCGAAGATCGTCCCGGTCGCCACGAACGTGGCCACGAGGACCTGGAGTCCGGCCGAGCGGAGCGCCGAGCCGCCGCTGTGCTGTTCGCGCGGATGCGGCCGGGGTTCGGTGGCGCGCTGGGAGGTCAGCCAGAAGACCCCGGCCGTCAGGAAGCAGGCGGCGAGCAGCGGTCCGGCCTCCGGGAACCACACCGTGGACAGGCCGATGGAGATGATCGGCCCGAAGATGAAGCAGATCTCGTCCACCACGGACTCCAGGGAGTACGCGGTGTGCAGTTGCGGGGTGCCTCCGTAGAGCGCCGCCCAGCGGGCCCGGATCATCGCGCCGATGCTCGGTACGGAGCCGATGCCGGCCGCGCACGCGAACAGGACCCAGTCCGGCCAGCCGAAGTGCGCGGCGACCAGCAGTCCCCCGGCGGCCGTGAGCGCGAAGAGGGTCACCGGGCGCAGGACCCGCCGCTGACCGTGCAGGTCCACCAGTCGCGAGACCTGCGGGCCCATCGCCGCGGCCGCCAGCGCGATGGTCGCCGACAGGGCGCCCGCGAGGCCGTAGCGCCCGGTCAGCTGGGAGATCATCGTGACGACGCCGATGCCCATCATGGACAGCGGCATCCGGCCGAGCAGGCCCGCGGCGGAGAAGCTCTTGGAGCCGGGGGCGGCGAACAGGGCGCGGTAGGGGCTGGGCACGCGGGTCTCCGTCGGCTCGGCTCGGCCGGGCCCCTCCCCGGCACGGCGGGCGGCCCGAACGTCGGTAAGGCGTGTAGCTGGCCTATACAGCTTACTGGTTAGGTAACCCTAATACAGCCCCCGCGTCCGTTCCGCCGCCGGGTGCGGGCCGTGGCCGTCCGGGCCGGGCGACAGCCGTCCGCCGCGCCGTCGTCGCCCGCTCGCCGCACCGCCGGTTCTCGCCCGTCGGTGACGGGTGGCAGGATCGGACCCATGCCAGAAGCGCTCGATGCCACCCCCTACGACGCCCTGCTCCTGCTCTCCTTCGGCGGTCCGGAGGGCCCGGACGAAGTGGTCCCGTTCCTGGAGAACGTGACGCGGGGCAGGGGCATCCCCAAGGAACGGCTCAAGGAGGTCGGGCAGCACTACTTCCTGTTCGACGGGATCAGCCCCATCAACGACCAGAACCGCACCCTGCTCGACGCGCTGCGCAAGGACTTCGCCGAGCACGGCCTGGACCTGCCGGTCTACTGGGGCAACCGCAACTGGGCGCCGTACCTGACCGACACCCTGCGCGAGATGGCCGCGGACGGGCGGCGCAGGATCCTGGTGCTGGCCACCAGCGCGTACGCCTCGTACTCGGGCTGCCGGCAGTACCGGGAGGACCTGGCGGGGGCCCTGGCCGTCCTGGAGGGCGAGGGGCTGGAGCCGCCGAAGGTCGACAAGCTGCGGCACTACTTCAACCATCCCGGGTTCGTGGAGCCGATGACCGAGGGCGTCCTGAGGTCGCTCGCCGAGCTGCCCGAGGAGGTCCGGACGGGCGCGCACCTGGTGTTCACCACGCATTCGATCCCGGTCGCCGCGGCGGACACCTCGGGTCCGGCCGAGGGGCACGGGGACGGCGGCGCGTACGTCCGGCAGCATCTGGACGTGGCCCGGCTGATCGCGGAAGCGGTGCGCGAGGAGACCGGGACCGATCACCCGTGGAAGCTCGTGTACCAGTCGCGCTCCGGGGCCCCGCACATCCCGTGGCTGGAGCCGGACATCTGCGACCACCTGGAGGAGCTGCACGGGGCGGGGGTCCCGGCGGCGGTGATGGTGCCGATCGGGTTCGTCTCGGACCACATGGAGGTCCTGTACGACCTGGACACCGAGGCGCGGGCCAAGGCGGGGGAGCTGGGGCTGCCGGTGCGCCGTTCGGCCACGGTGGGATCCGATCCCCGGTTCGCCGCGGCGGTCCGTGACCTGGTGCTGGAGCGCGCCGCGGCCGAGAGCGGCCGCCGGGTGGCACGGTGTGCCCTGGGCGCGCTGGGCGCGAGTCACGACCTGTGCCCCGTGGGCTGCTGCCCGGCCCGCACGCCCAAGCCCGCCGCCGCGGGCGCCGACAGCCCCTACGCATGAGGAGCCACGTGACCGACCCCCTGCACACCGAACTCCTCCAGCTCGCGCACGAGGCCGCCCGCCGCGCCGGCGAGCTGCTGCGCGACGGCCGCCCGGCGGACCTCGCGGTCGCCGCCACCAAGTCCAGCCCGATCGACGTCGTCACCGAGATGGACATCGCCGCCGAGAAGCTGATCACCGCGCTGATCGCCGAGCACCGCCCCCACGACGGCCTCCTCGGCGAGGAGGGCGCCGCCACCGAGGGCACCAGCGGGGTGCGCTGGATCGTCGACCCGCTCGACGGCACGGTCAACTACCTGTACGGACTGCCGACCTGGGCGGTGTCCATCGCGGCCCAGCAGGACGGCGAGACCGTCGTCGGCGTGGTGGCCGCTCCCATGCGCGGCGAGACGTACCACGCGGTCCGCGGCCGGGGCGCCCGGGCCTCCGGGGCATGGGTCGGCGAGCGCCGGCTGGCCTGCCGTCCGTCCCCGCCGCTCGACCAGGCACTCGTCTCGACCGGCTTCAACTACGTCACCGCGGTCAAGACCCATCAGGCCGACGTGGCCCAGCGGCTGATCCCGCTGGTGCGTGACATCCGGCGCTCCGGTTCGGCGGCGGTCGACCTGTGCGACGTCGCGGCCGGCCGTCTCGACGGCTACTACGAGCGCGGTCTGCACCCCTGGGACCTCGCGGCGGGGGACCTGATCGCCCGGGAAGCGGGTGCGGTGACCGGCGGACGCCCCGGAGAGCGCCCCACGGGCGAGCTCGCGGTGGCGGCCTCCCCGGGCGTCTTCGAGCCCCTCCAGCGGCTCCTGGAGGACTTCGGGGCCTGGCACGACTGACGGCCCGCCCGGAGGGACGGCCGACGACGGACGGCCGGCGGTCGCCGGCCGGGACGTGCGACGGCGGAACGCGGCAACGGAACGGGGCCCCGGTACTGGATCGACACCGGGGCCCCGCTCTCGTCACGTGCTGATCAGACGCGTGTGGCGCCGACCTCCACACCGTGCTCCGCGGCAAGGCGGTGCAGGTCGTCCAGCTCGGCCTGCTCGACCTCCGCGAGGAAGTCGTCGCCTGTCTCGCGAGCCCGCGTCAAGTCGGACTCGGTCGTCCTTATGCGCTGCAGAAGTCCTGTGGTGAATGCGTCCATGCTGCGCCCCCTCGTCCTGGGTCGTGGGTCGGGTGGCACGGGGGTGTGCCGATGGAAAGGGGCGATCACGTCTCCGAATGGGGTGCCCAGCGCCACCCGGGCTGGGCGGCGACGGTGCCGGACACCCCCGCCCGCTCTGCGGAAGCGTTGGGCGTACCACAATGTGGCTTGCCACATGCAGAGCGTGATCGCGGGGTGTAAAGCCGTCCTCCCCCCGCGCTCTCGCGCGGAAACCTCAACCCGGCGAGAAAATCCCGCGGCCCCGGTCCTCCGGACGCGCCTCCTCGGAGCCTCCCCCGTCTTACAGCCGGTTTATGGCCGAAACGGGCAGGATGGAGCTCTCATCCGTGACGGACCTGCCTGCGTGGTGCGCCCGAACGCGCCCCCGCCGGCGGACAGAGGAAGGACAAGCGACGTGCGTGTACTCGTCGTCGAGGACGAGCAGCTGCTCGCCGATGCGGTGGCCACCGGACTGCGCCGGGAGGCCATGGCCGTCGACGTCGTGTACGACGGCGCGGCCGCGCTCGAGCGCATCGGGGTCAACGACTACGACGTGGTCGTCCTCGACCGCGACCTCCCGCTCGTGCACGGCGACGACGTCTGCCGGAAGATCGTCGAGCTCGGCATGCCCACGCGCGTGCTGATGCTGACCGCGTCCGGCGACGTCAGCGACCGCGTCGAGGGTCTGGAGATCGGCGCCGACGACTACCTCCCCAAGCCGTTCGCGTTCAGCGAGCTGACCGCGCGCGTGCGCGCCCTCGGGCGCCGTACGAGCGTGCCGCTGCCGCCGGTCCTGGAGCGTGCCGGGATCAAGCTCGACCCCAACCGCCGTGAGGTCTTCCGCGAGGGCAAGGAGGTCCAGCTCGCCCCCAAGGAGTTCGCCGTCCTGGAGGTGCTGCTGCGCAGCGAGGGCGCCGTGGTCTCCGCGGAGCAGCTCCTGGAGAAGGCCTGGGACGAGAACACGGACCCGTTCACGAACGTCGTGCGCGTGACCGTCATGACGCTGCGCCGCAAGCTCGGCGAGCCCGCCGTGATCGTCACCGTGCCCGGCTCCGGGTACAGGATCTGATCGACCGTGACCACCACCCCCGCGCCGCCCGCGGCGCCCCCGAAACCCACCTGGGACCCGAGAAGGGCGGAGCCGCCCTTCCCCTGGCTGCGCCCCACCATCCGCATACGGCTCACGCTGCTGTACGGCGGCATGTTCCTGATCGCCGGCATCATGCTGCTGTCGATCATCTACCTGCTCGCGGCGCAGGCGCTGAACGTCGGCAGCGAGCTCCCCTTCAAGATCATTTCTGGCCAGGTCGGCAGCAGCACCTGCAACCTGCCTTCGGCCCCCACCGCGGACCAGCTCAACCGCGCGATGGCCGACTGCGTGAACCAGCAGCGCCAGCACGCCCTCGACGATCTGCTGAGCCGCTCGCTGCTGGCCCTGCTCGGCCTCGCGGTCATCGCCTTCGCCTTCGGCTACGCGATGGCGGGCCGCGTCCTGTCGCCGCTCGGCCACATCACCCGCACCGCGCGCGCGGTGGCCGGCTCCGACCTGTCCCGGCGGATCGAGCTGGACGGTCCGGACGACGAGCTGAAGGAGCTCGCGGACACCTTCGACGACATGCTGGAGCGGCTGCAGCGGGCCTTCACCGCCCAGCAGCGGTTCGTCGGGAACGCCTCGCACGAACTGCGCACGCCCCTCGCGATCAACCGCACGCTCCTGGAGGTGCACCTCTCGGGGCCCGGGGTGCCGTCGGAGATGCAGCAGCTCGGCAAGACGCTGCTCGCCACGAACGAGCGCAGCGAGCAGCTCGTCGAGGGCCTGCTGCTGCTCGCCCGCAGCGACAACCAGATCGTCGAGCGCAAGCCGGTGGACCTCGCCGAGGTCGCCTCCCAGGCCGTCGACCAGGTGCACGCCGAGGCGGAGGCCAAGGGCGTGGAGATCCGCGGGCGGCGCGCCCCGGTGGTCGTCCAGGGCAACGGCGTCCTCCTGGAGCGGATCGCCCTGAACCTCGTCCAGAACGCCGTCCGGTACAACGTGCCGCAGGACGGCTGGGTCGAGGTCACGACCGACACGGAGCACGGCCGGGCGGTCCTGGAGGTGTCGAACACGGGGCCGGTCGTTCCCGCGTACGAGATCGACAATCTTTTCGAGCCCTTCCGGCGGTTGCGCACGGAGCGCACGGGCAGCGACAAGGGCGTGGGCCTCGGCCTGTCGATCGTCCGGTCGGTGGCCCGCGCGCACGGGGGGCACATCGTCGCCCGGCCCCGAGAAGGAGGTGGGCTCGTGATGCGCGTCACCCTCCCTGTCTGAGAACATGTCGCGGACACACGGCGGTGTTCGCTCTGCGCGGAATTTTCGGATCACCCGCCCGAGTGACCCATGTGTGATCGATCACAAGAGCGATTTTTGGTCCACCCACTCTCCGTGATCATGTGAGCTGCGGAAAGGCCGGGAAAATCCGGGTTTTCGGGGGTCCCGATCACGGGAAGTACACGGTGAGGCGCCTTTGAAGTGCGGCCTCGGGACCGTGTACGGTCCGCATCGCCATCCAAGCCGATCACTCTCGATGAGTCCGGTTGGGTGTCGATTGAGTAACAGACCTTGATGTGAGGCAAAATCTCCGCCTCAGGTCGGGCACAAGTCCGGCCTCTCACGCGTTACGTGCGCTGGAGACACCGCAGACACCCAGAGGGGGAGAGCGACAATGGCAACGGATTACGACACCCCGCGCAAGACCGACGACGACGTCGACTCGGACAGCCTTGAAGAACTGAAGGCTCGCCGCAACGACAAGTCGACCTCGTCCGTCGACGTAGATGAGTTCGAGGCCGCGGAAGGCCTGGAGCTGCCCGGTGCGGACCTCTCGAACGAGGAGCTGGCCGTCCGGGTGCTGCCCAAGCAGCAGGACGAGTTCACCTGCATGAGCTGCTTCCTGGTGCACCACCGCAGCCAGCTGGCCCGCGAGAAGAACGGTCAGCCGATCTGCCGCGACTGCGACTGAGGCAGGGTCGGCCGTGACCGGCTCGACCCCACCTTGGAAGCGCCGTCTCCCCTTCCGGGCGGCGGACGAAGGGCTCCCCGAGGGCTCTGAAGGCGTGCGTGACGACGAGCGGGGCTCTTCCGGACAGGGATCAGCCTCGCTCGACCGGGCGGGCGCCACGGACGGCCTGACGGCCCCCACGGACACTTCCTCGACCGCAGCGAGGCGTCGTCGCGTGGAGGCTGTCCGGGACGGGGTCAGGAGAGGCGTCACGAGGAGTGGCGTCCGGGCCAGGGCGGGCCTGGCGTATGTCACCGACCGCATCATCGACATCGCCCCGCGGGTTCCCGTACGGGACCTGGCCGCCCTCCGCAGACAGTTCCCGGGCCTGGGGCCCGAGGAGATCGCGGACAAGCTCGTCGCGGGTGCCGCCGCCGCGACGTCCACCGTCGGCGCCGGGATCGGCGCCGCCGCGATGCTGCCGGTGCCGCCCGCCATCCCCACGGAGCTGGCCGCGGAGATCACCGCCGTCGCCGCGATCGAGCTGAAGCTGATCGCCGAACTCCACGAGGTCTACGGCCTGCGTCCGCAGGGCAACCTCAGACAGCGCAGCACGGCCTATCTGCACTCCTGGTCGAGCGAGCGCGGTATCGACGTGGCCAGGCCCCTGACGATCAATGCCGCGCTGGGCGGCCAGATGAAGCGCGAGCTGCGCCAGCAGATCATGAAACGAACGGTCCGGGACCTGCCCAATCTGATGCCGTTCATGGTCGGAGCGGCGGTGGGGGCGGTGATGAACCGCCGCGACACCAGGCGCGTGGCGGGTCACATCCGCAAGGACCTGCGCAAGATGCAGGTGCCGTGGGACGCGCTCCCGGAACTGCCACCGCTGGAGAAGCCGACGGATCCGGTGCGGATCGGAGAGATTCCCACGGACCTGGAGCACTGAGGGGGGGCCTGGAGCACCGAGGCGGACCTGGGACACCGAGGCCGTCCGCGCTGCCGGCCCGGCGGGCGGGGCCCGCGCCGTGCCCCGCGCCCGTGGTGCGTCCGGGTCCGGGAGCGGCTGTCTCAGCCGCTCTCCGCGGACCGGGCCGACTCCCGCGCCGTCGCCAGGGCGGCTGCCAGGCGTTCCGGCTCCCGCGTCGACAGGTACAGATAGGGCGTCGGGTCCGCGGGGTCCGTGACCTGGACGCGCAGCGCCGTGGGGATGTACGAGCGCAGGAGCATGAAGGCGCGGGTGTCGGCCTTGTAGGTGCGCCAGGCGCGCGCCTCCTCCGGGTCCATGACCTCCGTGTCGCCGAGGGCCGAGACCGGGATCCTGGCGTCCCCGGCGACCAGGGAGTCGCCGACCACGCGGATGCGGATCGAGCCGTACGCACTGGCCGCGACCGCCGTGACCGCGGTGCCGCCGACGAGCGCCCCGAGCATCGGCAGCGTGCCGAAGGGGAGGAAGACCAGGGCCAGCGCGAGCCCGGCCAGGAAGCTGATCACCCACCACGACCGCGGCGCGGTGAGGCGTTCTTCGTACGGGGAGGCGGAGAGCTGCATGACGCCAAGCTTGGCACGGTGCGAAGACTTGGTGGACGCGCGGGTAAGGTCTGCGGCTGTGAGTGGTACTTCCGCAGCTCTGACGCCTCCCGCCGACGCCGTCGCGCCGGTGCGGCACCCCGACGCGCCCGCCCCCGGAGAGCTCCTCGGAGCACACTACGAACACTGTTTCGGGTGTGGTGGAGCGCAGCCCCACGGGCTTCATCTGGAGGCCCGCGCGGGCGAGGGCGTCAAGGTCACGGCGGAGTTCACCGTGCGTCCCGTCCACCAGGGCGCCCCGGGACTCGCGCACGGCGGCGTCCTCGCCACCGCGCTCGACGAGACGCTCGGCTCCCTGAACTGGCTGCTGCGGACGATCGCCGTGACGGGACGCCTGGAGACCGACTTCCGGCGCCCCGTGCCCGTGGGCACCGTGCTGCATCTGGAGGCCGAGGTCACCGCGGTGGCCGGCCGGAAGATCTACTGCACCGCCACCGGGCGGCTCGGCGGCCCCGACGGGCTCGTCGCCGTCCGCGCGGACGCCCTCTTCGTCGAGGTGAAGGTCGACCACTTCATCGACAACGGCCGCCCGGAGGAGATCCGCGCGGCGATGAGCGACCCGGACCAGATCCGGCGAGCCCGTGCCTTCGAGGTGAACCCGTGACCCATGGCCCCGGGGCCCGTGAGCCCCGTCCGGAAGTCGCCGTGATGATCAGGCGCGTCGATCCGGAGGTACCGCTTCCCGAGTACGCGCACCCCGGTGACGCGGGAGCCGATCTGCGCACCACCGAGAGCCGCGAGCTGAAGCCCGGCGAACGGGCCGTACTGCCGACGGGAGTGTCCATCGCGCTGCCCGAGGGGTACGCGGCCTTCGTGCACCCGCGGTCGGGCCTCGCCGCCCGCTGCGGCGTCGCCCTCGTGAATGCCCCAGGGACGGTTGATGCCGGGTACCGTGGGGAGATCAAGGTGATCGTGGTGAATCTCGATCCGCGCGAGTCGGTGCGGTTCGAGCGCTTCGACCGGATTGCTCAACTGGTCGTCCAGCAGGTCGAGAAGGTTCGCTTCCAGGAGGTCGCGGAACTTCCCGACTCGGCGCGGGCCGCAGGGGGCTTCGGGTCCACAGGCGGTCATGCCGCCGTGGACAGCACAACGGGTGGGAATCGATACGCTTCGGTCGTATCCGACCGGGAAGGACAGTGACGTGTTCGGACGTCGCAAGAAGGGCAGTGCCGCCGAGGACGCGGCGGGCGAGGCCGAGCAGGTCGTCGACGGCGTCGACACTGAGGCGGACGAGGACGCGGAGCGCGAGCGCGTGAGGCTCGAACCCGAGCCGCGCCCCGACGGGCCCTGGGACAGTTCTGAGGTTCGTGACCCGGCCGAGGGCCGGGTGGACCTCGGTGGTCTGTTCGTGCCCGGGGTCGACGGCATGGAGCTGCGGGTCGAGGTCGCGGGTGACGCGATCGTCGCGGCGACCGTCGTCGTCAACGACAGCGCCGTGCAGCTCCAGGCCTTCGCCGCTCCCAAGCGCGAGGGCATCTGGGGCGAGGTGCGCGAGGAGATCGCCACCGGGATCACCCAGCAGGGCGGTGTCATCGACGAGGTCGAGGGTCCGCTGGGCTGGGAGCTGCGGGCACAGGTACCGGTCCAGCTGCCGGACGGCACGGGCGGTTTCCAGGTCGTGCGGTTCGTCGGTGTGGACGGTCCGCGCTGGTTCCTGCGCGGAGTGATCTCCGGGCAGGGCGCGGTGCAGCCGGGGGCCGCGGGCCTGCTGGAGCAGATCTTCCGGGACACGGTCGTCGTCCGCGGCGAGGGCCCGATGGCTCCGCGCGACCCGATCGTCCTGAAGCTGCCGAACGACGCGCAGATGGTCCCCGAGGGCGTTCAGCAGGAGGACCAGAGCGGCTCCCGCTTCTCCGGCGGCATGGGACAGCTGCAGCGCGGACCGGAGATCACCGAAGTCCGCTAGACGGACGAGGGACAGCCGAAGAGACGGACCACGGGAAAGGGCCGCATCCTCAGGGATGCGGCCCTTTCCCGTGCGCGGGGTCCGCCCGGGCTCCCGTGTCCGGTTATCCGGGGGAGTACATCCCACCGAGTTCTTGTATGTGAACGACGGTTGAGTGACAGATCTTTCTTCAGGTCTTGACGGAAGTTTGGTCCGTACCTATGGTCACCGGCCAGCGCATCGTGTTCATCCCCACGTGTGCAGTTCACATACAAGAATGGATGGCTCTGCATGTCCGACACCCCCACTCGGCATGGCCGCAGACGGCGCCCGGCCTTCCTCGTCACCGTCGCCGCCGCGGCCACGGTCCTCGTCGGCACCCTCCTGTCCGGGCCCGGCGTGCACCGGGCCGCCGCGGCGCCAGCCGCCTTCGTCCACCCCGGAGTCACCGTCTCCAGAGGACAGCTGGACTTCGCACGCACCGAGGTCCTGGCCGGCGCCCAGCCCTGGAAGGGCGCCTACGACCAGATGATGGCGAGCAAGTACGCCTCGCTCACGCGCACCCCCACGCCCCGTGCGACCGTCGAGTGCGGCTCGTACTCCAACCCCAACCACGGCTGCACGGACGAGCGCGAGGACGCGATCGCCGCGTACACCGACGCCCTCGCCTGGTACGTCACGCGCGACGACCGGTACGCCAGGAAGGCCATCGAGCTGATGGACGCCTGGTCCGCGGTGATCAAGGACCACACCAACAGCAACGCGCCCCTGCAGACCGGCTGGGCGGGCTCCTCCTGGCCCAAGGCCGCCGAGATCATCAAGTACACGTACACCGGCTCCTGGGCCAACTCCGGCCGCTTCGCGACCATGCTGCGCGACGTCTACCTGCCCGAGATCATCAACGGCTCCAATTCCAACGGGAACTGGGAGCTGTCGATGATGGAGGCCGCGGTCGGCATCTCCGTCTTCCTGGAGGACAGGACCTCCTACGACAAGGCCATGGCGAAGTTCCGGACGCGCACCGCGGCGTACGTCTACCTCTCCACCGACGGCGCCGTGCCGAAGACCGTGCCGAGCCAGAACCTCGACACCACCGCGAAGATCGTCGGCTACTGGCAGGGGCAGTCCACCTTCGTCACCGGGCTCACCCAGGAGACCTGCCGCGACCTCACCCACACCGGGTACGGCATATCGGCCATCTCGCACATCGCCGAGACCAGCCGCGTCCAGAGACAGGACCTGTACGGCACCGACGTCGGCGAACGGCTGCGCCAGGCGCTCGGCTTCCAGTCGAAGTACCAGCTGGGTACGGCGGTGCCGAGCTGGCTGTGCGGCGGCTCGCTGAACCTCGGGCTCGGCCCGGTCACCGAGGTCGGCTACAACGCCCTGCACAACCGCCTGGGCATCGCGATGACCAACACCCAGGAACTCACCCGGCAGAACCGGCCGGCCGGCAGCAACAACCTCTTCGTCGCGTGGGAGACGCTGACGCACGGCGACAATCCCGCGTGAACCGAAGCCGGGGTCCCGTCCGATGAAGGGATGAGGGACCGGGCGACCGGCCGGGAGGCCGGCGCCCGGTCCACGGGGATCACCGGGAGGGAACATGAGCCAGACCGTCACCAGCACCAGCACCGTCGCTGCCACCGGCGTCAGCGCCGACACCGGCAGCGGCGCCTTCGTCGGCACGGGACCCCGTGGGGCCGCGGGGAACCGTGCGAGGTCGCGTGGGGCATCAGGGTTGCGTCAAGGACGTCCCCCGGCAGGGCGTTCGTCCCCTTCGCCGGGAATCCCGGCCGTAAGGTCGACGCTGCGTACGCAGTGGTGACGGGAAGACAATAGGGCTCATGGGACGCGGCAAGCTTCGGATCTACCTCGGCGCGGCACCGGGCGTGGGCAAGACCTACGCGATGCTCTCCGAGGCGCATCGACGCGTCGAACGCGGGACGGACTGCGTGGTGGCGTTCGTCGAGCACCACGACCGGCCCCGCACCGAGGTGATGCTGCACGGCCTGGAGCAGGTGCCGCGCATGGAGTTGGAGTACCGGGGCGGCGTCTTCACCGAGATGGACGTCGAGGCCGTGCTCCGGCGCGCCCCGGCCGTCGCCCTGGTGGACGAACTGGCCCACACCAATGTGCCCGGCTCCCGCAACGACAAGCGCTGGCAGGACGTGGAGGAACTGCTCGCCGCCGGCGTCGACGTCGTCTCCACGGTCAACATCCAGCACCTGGAGTCACTGGGTGACGTCGTCGAGTCGATAACGGGCGTACGGCAGCGCGAGACCGTGCCGGACGAGGTGGTGCGGCGGGCGGACCAGATCGAGCTGGTCGACATGTCGCCGCCCGCGCTGCGCCGCCGGATGGCGCACGGCAACATCTACAAGCCCGACAAGGTCGACGCGGCCCTGTCCAACTACTTCCGTCCGGGCAATCTCACGGCCCTCCGCGAACTCGCGCTGCTGTGGGTCGCCGACCGGGCCGACGAGTACCTGACCGAGTACCGCAGCGAGCACCGGGTCTCCAGGATCTGGGGATCCCGGGAGCGGATCGTCGTCGGACTGACCGGCGGTCCGGAGGGGCGGACGCTCATCCGGCGCGCCGCGCGGCTGGCCGAGAAGGGCGCGGGCGGCGAGGTCATGGCGGTCTACATCGCCCGCAGCGACGGCCTCACCTCCGCCTCGCCGAAGGAGCTGGCCGTCCAGCGCACGCTGGCCGAGGACCTCGGCGGCACCTTCCACCACGTGGTCGGCGACGACATCCCCGCCTCCCTGCTGGACTTCGCGCGCGGTGTCAACGCCACCCAGATCGTGCTCGGCTCCTCCCGCCGCAAGACCTGGCAGTACGTCTTCGGACCGGGCGTCGGAGCCACGGTCGCCCGGGAGTCCGGCCCCGACCTGGACGTCCACATCGTCACCCACGAGGAGGTCGCCAAGGGGCGCGGTCTGCCGGTGGCGCGCGGAGCACGGCTCGGACGCTCCCGGATCATCTGGGGCTGGGCGGTCGGCATCGGCGGCCCCGTGGTCATGGCCCTGCTGCTGAACGCCGTCGACCTCGGCCTCGCCAACGACATGCTCCTGTTCCTGGCGGTGACGGTCGCGGCCGCACTGCTCGGCGGTCTCCTCCCGGCCCTCGCCTCGGCGGCCTTCGGCTCGCTGCTGCTGAACTACTTCTACACACCGCCCCTGCACCGCCTGACCGTCGCCGATCCGGAGAACATCGTCGCCATCGTGGTCTTCGTGGGCGTCGCCGTCTCGGTGGCGTCGGTGGTGGACCTGGCGGCCCGCCGCACCCACCAGGCGGCGAGGCTGAGAGCCGAGTCGGAGATCCTCTCCTTCCTCGCGGGCAGCGTGCTGCGCGGGGAGACCAGCCTGGAGGCCCTGCTGGAGCGCGTCCGGGAGACCTTCGGGATGGAATCGGTCGCGCTGCTGGAGCGAGCGGGCGACGTCGACCCGTGGACGTGCGCGGGCAGCGCCGGACCGGCGCCCGCGACCCGCCCCGAGGACGCCGACGTCGACATGCCCGTCGGCGACCACATGGCGCTCGCTCTGTCCGGACGGGTGCTGCCCGCCTCCGACCGCCGGGTGCTGGCCGCCTTCGCCGCGCAGGCCGTGGTGGTCCTGGACCGCCAGCGCCTCCAGCACGAGGCGGACCAGGCCAAGGAACTGGCCGAGGGCAACCGCATCCGCACCGCCCTGCTGGCCGCCGTGAGCCACGACCTGCGCACCCCGCTCGCCGGGATCAAGGCGGCGGTCTCGTCCCTGCGCTCCGACGACGTGGCCTGGTCGGAGGAGGACAGCGCCGAGCTCCTCGAAGGCATCGAGGACGGCGCCGACCGCCTCGACCACCTGGTGGGCAACCTGCTGGACATGTCCCGGCTCCAGACCGGCACGGTCGCCCCGCTGTTCCGCGAGATCGACCTCGACGAGGTCGTCCCGATGGCCCTCCTCGGCGTCCCCGAGGGCAGCGTGGACCTGGACATCCCGGAGAGCCTGCCGATGGTCGCCGTCGACGCCGGACTCCTGGAGCGCGCCGTCGCCAACCTCGTCGAGAACGCGGTCAAGTACAGCCCCTTCGGCGAACGGGTCCTGGTCGCCGCGAGCGCCATCGCCGACCGCGTGGAGGTACGCGTGGTGGACCGGGGCCCCGGCGTCCCGGACGACGCCAAGGACCGCATATTCGCGCCCTTCCAGCGCTACGGGGACGCCCCGCGCGGCACCGGAGTGGGCCTCGGCCTCGCGGTCGCCCGCGGCTTCGCCGAGGCGATGGGCGGCACCCTCAACGCCGAGGACACCCCCGGCGGCGGACTCACCATGGTGCTCACGGTGCGGGCGGCGGGCCGCCGGCCCGCCCCGGCCGCCCGATCAGCAGCCGCAGAAAGGCAGGCTTCATGACCCGGGTCCTCGTGGTCGACGACGAACCGCAGATCACCCGAGCCCTCGTGATCAACCTGAAGGCACGCAAGTACGACGTCGACGCGGCCTCCGACGGAGCCACCGCGCTCCAGCTCGCCGCCGCCCGCCACCCCGACGTCGTCGTGCTCGACCTCGGCCTGCCCGACATGGACGGCGTCGAGGTGATCAAGGGGCTGCGCGGCTGGACCCGGGTGCCGATCCTGGTGCTGTCCGCCCGGCACTCCTCCGACGAGAAGGTCGAGGCCCTCGACGCGGGCGCCGACGACTACGTCACCAAGCCCTTCGGCATGGACGAACTGCTCGCCCGGCTGCGCGCCGCCGTCCGCCGCGCGGAGCCCACCGGGGGCGGTGAGGACGACGTGATCGTGGAGACCGCGGGGTTCACCGTCGACCTGGCGGCGAAGAAGGTGCACCGCGACGGGCGGGACGTCCGGCTCACCCCCACGGAGTGGCACCTGCTGGACGTGCTGGTGCGCAACACGGGCCGGCTCGTCGGCCAGAAACAGCTGCTCCAGGAGGTCTGGGGCCCGTCCTACGGGACGGAGACGAACTATCTGCGGGTCTACATGGCCCAGCTGCGCCGCAAGCTGGAGGTGGACCCCTCGCACCCGAAGCACTTCATCACCGAGCCGGGAATGGGGTACAGGTTCGAACGCTGAGGTTGACGCGGTCGTCCGATCGGGCGGAGTCCACGGCCGGTTCGGGCGGCGGTGCCGCGGGTACGAAGCTGTCGGCACCCCCCGGTACGCTTTCGGTATGAGTGCTGTTCCTCGTTCCGAAAAGCCGGCGGGCCGCTTCCGGCGCATGATGGACCGGCTCTCCTCGTCCCAGCAGGACCTGGAGTCCGAGGAGCTGCGGGAGGACACGGCGACCGCGGGCTGTACCCGTATCGGTGACTGCCACGACCGGCAGATAGTCACGGTTACTGGTACCTTGCGCACGGTCACTCTGCGGCCGAGGGCCGGTGTCCCGGCCCTGGAGGCCGAGCTGTTCGACGGCTCGGCCGCCCTGGACGTGGTCTGGCTCGGCCGCCGTTCCATCGTCGGCATCGAGCCCGGACGCAAGCTGATCGCCTCGGGCCGTATTTCGATGAGCCGGGGCCGTAGGGTGTTGTTCAATCCGAAGTACGAACTCAGACCCCTCGGACGGGAGTAGCCGGTGACGTCGCTCGACAAGCCGACCGAAGACGCCCAGGACGCCCCGGAGGATGTACGGGCGGTGACCGAGGCCGCACTCTTCGAGGCGTTCGGCGGCGTGCGGGGCATGGTCGAAACCGTGGTGCCGGGCCTGCTCTTCGTCACCATCTTCACGATCAACAAGGACCTGCACTGGTCGGCGATCGCCGCCCTCGCCATGTCCCTGCTGCTGGTCGCGGTCCGCCTGGTGCGGCGCGACACCGTGAAGCACGCCTTCAGCGGTGTCTTCGGCGTCGCCTTCGGCGTGGTCTTCGCGATGATGACGGGCAACGCGAAGGACTTCTACCTTCCGGGCATGCTGTACACGCTCGGGCTCGCCGTCGCCTACATCGTGACCACCCTGGCGGGCGTCCCCCTGATCGGCCTGATGCTCGGTCCGGTCTTCAAGGAGAACCTCTCCTGGCGCACCCGCAACCCCGGCCGCAAGAAGGCGTACGCGAAGGCCAGTTGGGCCTGGGGCCTGATCCTGCTCGCCAAGTGCGCGGTGCTCTTCCCGCTCTACTGGTGGGGTGACACCACCCAGTTCGGCTGGGTCCTGATCGCCCTGAAGATCCCGCCCTTCCTGCTCGCCGTCTGGCTCACCTGGGTCTTCCTCGCCAAGGCGCCGCCGCCCATCGACGTGTTCGCGGAGATGGAGGCCGAGGAGCAGGCGGAGAAGGAGCGCAAGGCCGCCCTCGCGAAGGAGCGCGGCGACGCCCCGGCCCCGGCCCGGCACCGCCGCGAGGCGTGAGCCCGGCCACGGCCGGGGGCGACTGAGCGGGAAACGTCCCGCGCCTGCCGCGCACCTGTCGTACGACGAAGGGGGCGCCCGGAGAATCTCCGGGCGCCCCCTTCGTCGTACGACAGGTGCGCGGCCCTCCTCGTCGGCGGCACGGCCGCCGACGAGGAGGAGGGGACGGCTAGGCCGTCGTGTCCGTGTCGCGGCGCACCGACAGCAGGTCCTCGAGCTGTTCCTCACGGGCCTGGGCGGCCACGAAGAGGAGTTCGTCGCCCGCCTCCAGGGAGTCCTCCCGGGAGGGGGTCAGGACGCGGGTGCCGCGGATGATGGTCACCAGCGAGGTGTCCTCCGGCCACGCGACGTCGCCGACGGTCGTGCCGGCCAGGGCGGACTCCGGCGGCAGGGTCAGCTCGACGAGGTTGGCGTCGCCGTGGCTGAAGCGCAGCAGCCGGACCAGGTCGCCGACGCTCACCGCCTCCTCCACGAGCGCCGACATCAGGCGCGGGGTGGAGACGGCGACGTCCACGCCCCAGGACTCGTTGAACAGCCACTCGTTCTTGGGGTTGTTCACGCGGGCGACGACGCGCGGGACCCCGTACTCGGTCTTCGCGAGCAGCGAGACCACGAGGTTGACCTTGTCGTCCCCGGTGGCCGCGATGACCACGTTGCAGCGCTGCAGCGCGGCCTCGTCCAGGGAGGTGATCTCGCAGGCGTCGGCGAGCAGCCACTCCGCCTGCGGGACGCGCTCGACCGAGATGGCGGTCGGCGCCTTGTCGATCAGCAGGATCTCGTGGCCGTTCTCCAGCAGTTCGCCCGCGATCGAGCGGCCCACGGCACCGGCACCGGCAATGGCGACTCTCATCAGTGCCCCGCCTCCTCTTCAGGACCCTTGGCGAACGCCGCCTCGACCTTGTCCACCTCGTCGGTGCGCATCATCACGTGCACCAGATCGCCCTCCTGCAGAACCGTCTGCGAGCTGGGCAGGATCGCCTCGCCCAGCCGGGTGAGGAAGGCGACGCGCACGCCCGTCTCGTCCTGGAGGCGGCTGATCTTGTGGCCCACCCACGCGACGGAGGTGTGCACCTCGGCGAGCTGCACACCGCCCGTGGGGTCGCGCCACAGCGGCTCGGCGCCCGAGGGCAGCAGCCGGCGGAGCATCTGGTCGGCCGTCCAGCGGACGGTGGCGACGGTCGGGATGCCGAGGCGCTGGTAGACCTCGGCGCGGCGCGGGTCGTAGATGCGGGCGGCGACGTTCTCGACGCCGAACATCTCGCGGGCCACGCGGGCGGCGATGATGTTCGAGTTGTCACCGCTGGAGACCGCCGCGAACGCACCGGCCTCCTCGATGCCCGCCTCGCGCAGGGTGTCCTGGTCGAAGCCGACTCCGGTGACACGACGGCCGCCGAACCCGGAGCCCAGCCGCCTAAAGGCGGTGGGGTCCTGGTCGATCACGGCGACCGTGTGCCCCTGCTGCTCCAGGTTCTGGGCAAGAGCGGAACCTACTCTTCCGCAGCCCATGATGACGATGTGCACGACCGTCCTTCCGCATGAATGGTTACGGCTCAGGCTAAACAGGGTCTCAGACCGCCGCCCAAGCTACACACGCACGGTCGGCCGGGGGCATCGTTGCCCAGGTTCGCCTGTGCCTTTTTCGCGGAACGTCCGTGGACCGGCGGTGAAAGGCCGCAGGTGCCGGGATTCAGCGCCGTGTGATGCTGCGAACACTCGCGAGGGTGAGGATTCCGAGGCCGGCCAGCGCGACGGCGGCGCCGATGAGCTCAGCGGTCAGGTGCACGGGTCCTCCGGGACGGTCGGGAGCGGGGTTTTGTCATATAGGCACGTGGATCTCCGGGGCCGCGGAATCCGCAGCCGGAGCCCGCCCCGTTTTCACCCGGAGAGCAGACGACGGGCCGAAGGGGGACGGCGGGTGGGCGATTGCCAGTTCGAACCCTTACGATTCCCTGTTGTGTCCAAACTGACCGACGTGCCCAAGCGGATCCTCATCGGGCGCGCACTGCGCAGCGACCGGCTGGGGGAAACGCTTCTGCCGAAGCGCATCGCCCTCCCCGTCTTCGCATCCGACCCGCTCTCCTCCGTGGCGTACGCGCCCGGGGAAGTGCTCCTGGTCCTCTCCATCGCGGGTGTGTCGGCCTACCACTTCAGCCCCTGGATCGCGGTCGCGGTCGTCGTGCTGATGTTCACGGTGGTCGCGTCCTACCGCCAGAACGTGCACGCCTACCCGAGCGGCGGCGGCGACTACGAGGTCGCCACCACCAACCTCGGTCCGCGGGCCGGCCTCACCGTCGCCAGCGCGCTGCTCGTCGACTACGTCCTCACCGTCGCCGTCTCCATCGCCTCCGGCATCGAGAACCTCGGCTCGGCGGTGCCGTTCGTGGTGGAGCACAAGGTGTTCTGCGCGGTTGCCGTCATCGTGCTGCTCACGCTGATGAACCTGCGCGGGGTCAAGGAGTCCGGAAAGCTCTTCGCGATCCCGACGTACGTCTTCGTCGCCGGCGTCTTCATCATGATCGCCTGGGGTGCCTTCCGCGGGCTCGTGCTCGGCGACACCATGCACGCGCCGACCGCCGAGTACCACATCAAGGCCGAGCACCAGGGGCTCGCGGGCTTCGCCCTCGTCTTCCTGCTGCTGCGCGCCTTCTCCTCCGGCTGTGCGGCGCTCACCGGCGTCGAGGCCATCTCCAACGGTGTGCCGGCCTTCCGCAAGCCCAAGTCGAAGAACGCCGCGACCACGCTCGCCGCGATGGGCCTGCTCGCCGTCACCATGTTCTGCGGCATCATCGCCCTCGCCATGGCAACCAACGTGCGCATGGCCGAGAACCCCGCCACGGACCTGATCCACAACGGCGTGCCGGTCGGCGCCGACTACGTCCAGAACCCGGTGATCTCGCAGGTCGCCGAGGCCGTGTTCGGCAAGGGCAGCTTCCTGTTCATCCTGCTCGCCGCCGCCACCGCCCTCGTCCTGTTCCTGGCCGCGAACACCGCGTACAACGGCTTCCCGCTGCTCGGTTCGATCCTCGCCCAGGACCGCTACCTGCCGCGCCAGCTCCACACCCGCGGTGACCGCCTGGCCTTCTCGAACGGCATCGTCCTCCTGGCCGGCGCCGCGAGCATGCTCGTGATCATCTACGGGGCCGACTCGACCCGGCTGATCCAGCTCTACATCGTCGGCGTGTTCGTCTCCTTCACCCTCAGCCAGACCGGCATGGTCCGCCACTGGAACCGCCACCTGGCCAGCGAGACCGACCAGGCCAAGCGCACCCACATGGTCCGCTCCCGCGCGATCAACGCCTTCGGCGCCTTCTTCACCGGGCTGGTCCTGGTCGTCGTCCTCGTCACCAAGTTCACGCACGGCGCCTGGGTCGCCCTGCTCGGCATGGTGATCTTCTACGCGACGATGACCGCGATCCGTAAGCACTACGACCGCGTCGCGGAGGAGCTGGCCGCCCCCGAGGGACCGACCGACGACAGCGTCCGCCCCTCCCGCGTCCACTCCGTAGTCCTGGTCTCCAAGATCCACCGGCCGGCCCTGCGCGCCCTCGCCTACGCCAAGCTGCTGCGCTCCGACACCCTCGAGGCGCTCAGCGTCAACGTGGACCCGGCCGAGACGAAGACCCTGCGCGACGAGTGGGAGCGGCGCGGCATCGACGTACCGCTGAAGGTCCTCGACTCGCCCTACCGCGAGATCACCCGCCCGGTGATCGAGTACGTGAAGGGCCTGCGCAAGGAGTCGCCGCGCGACGCGGTCTCCGTGATCATCCCCGAGTACGTCGTCGGCCACTGGTACGAGCACCTGCTGCACAACCAGAGCGCCCTGCGCCTCAAGGGCCGCCTGCTGTTCACCCCGGGCGTCATGGTGACCTCCGTGCCCTACCAGCTGGAGTCGTCCGAGGCCGCGAAGCTGCGTGCCCGCAAGCGCCAGGACTGGAACGCTCCGGGCGCGGTGCGCCGCGGACCGGCCCAGGTGCGGCCCAAGGAGCCCACCCAGAAGAGCTGACGGGGGCGGGAGCCCACCCGGAAGGGCTGAGGGGGCGGGAAGCGGTGCCGTGAGCACGTAGACTGGACGGCTGTTGTCCGGCTGTTTCCCCCCTCTCATCTGGAGTCACCCCACCATGCAGGCAGAACCGAAGAAGTCGCTGGTGGGGGACGAGTACGAGGTCGAGATCGGCCCCGTGGCGCACGGCGGGCACTGCATCGCCCGGACGGAGGAGGGCCAGGTCCTCTTCGTCCGGCACGCGCTGCCCGGCGAGCGCGTCGTCGCCCGGGTGACCGAGGGCGAGGAGGGTGCGCGGTTCCTGCGCGCCGACGCCGTGCGGATCATCGACGCCTCCAAGGACCGCGTCGAGGCGCCCTGCCCGTACGCGGGCCCCGGCCGCTGCGGCGGCTGCGACTGGCAGCACGCCAAGCCCGGTGCTCAGCGCCGCCTCAAGGGCGAGGTCATCGCCGAGCAGCTGCAGCGCCTCGCGGGCCTCACGCCCGAGGAGGCCGGCTGGGACGGCACGGTGATGCCCGCCGAGGGCGACAAGCTGCCCGCCGGTGAGGTCCCGCAGTGGCGCACGCGCGTCCAGTACGCCATCGACCCGGACGGCAACGCCGGACTGCGCCGCCACCGCTCGCACGAGGTCGAGCCCATCGAGCGCTGCATGATCGCCGCCCCGGGCGTCACCGAACTCGGCATCGAGGAGCGCGACTGGTCCGGCATGGAGGCCGTCGAGGCGATCGCCGCGACCGGCTCCCAGGACCGCATGGTGATCCTGGAGCCCCGGCCCGGCGCCCGCCTGCCCCTCGTCGAGCTCGACAAGCCGGTCTCCGTGATGCGCGTCGAGGAGAAGGACGGCGGCATCCACCGCGTCCACGGCCGCGCGTTCGTGCGCGAGCGCGCCGACGGCCGTACCCACCGGGTCGGCAGCGGCGGCTTCTGGCAGGTCCACCCGATGGCCGCCGACACCCTCGTCAAGGCGGTCATGCAGGGCCTGCTGCCGCGCAAGGGCGAGATGGCGCTCGACCTGTACTGCGGTGTCGGCCTCTTCGCCGGCGCCCTCGCCGACCGCCTCGGCGACCAGGGCGCCGTCCTCGGCATCGAGTCGGGCAAGCGCGCGGTGGAGGACGCCCGGCACAACCTCGCCGGCTTCGACCGCGTCCGCATCGAACAGGGCAAGGTCGAGTCGGTCCTCCCGCGCACCGGCATCACCGAGGTCGACATCATCGTCCTCGACCCGCCCCGGGCGGGCGCCGGCAAGAAGACGGTCGAACACCTGTCGTCCCTGGGCGCGCGCCGCATCGCGTACGTGGCCTGCGACCCGGCGGCCCTCGCCCGCGACCTGGCGTACTTCCGCGACGGCGGCTACAAGGTGCGGACGCTGCGGGCGTTCGACCTGTTCCCGATGACGCATCACGTGGAGTGCGTCGCGATCCTTGAGCCTGCCGAGAAGGGCCGCTGACCTGCTGTTTCGTCGAGTGTGCATTATGTGCGCCGTGGGCGTCTGCGAAGGTGAGCCACGCCTCGATCTCGGTCTTCTCCTGCCCTGGTGGCAGTGATGTGGTGTGGTCGCGTACTGCTGTGACGTATTCGGTCAGGCGCGTGGCTTGGTGCCAGCGGCTGGTCGGGGAGGTCGGTCCATTCGCTGGCGCGGTGCGGGTTGCCGCCTCGGAGGATGAGACGCAGGCGGTTGGAGGGTGTGCAGTCGAAGCGGGCGATGCGCATCCATGAGTACTTCTTGGCCTCGGCGAGTTCCTTGTCGGTGGGGACGTGTTCGCTGCGGTCCTGTTCTTGCAGGACGAGGAACCCGACGCTTTCGCCTTGGGCGGTGATGGTGAAGTGCGGTGGTGCCTTGCGGCGCCGATGGGGTGGGGGAGCGCCTTGTGTGGTTCCGAGCGCTGCCTTATGGCCTTGTTTTTCGGTTGCGGTGATGAGGGACTGGATGATGCGCAGGGCTCGGCCTTGGACGGGTCTGGTCAGACCCATGGGCTGCGGCTGCTTTTGGAGGGCGGTGACAACGGCGTGGGGTTTGGCGAGTCTGGCCGGAACGGGGAGCGGGGTGAGTTCGGCGAGGCGCCAGGCGGGGATGTCGACGAGTTTGATTTCGTAGCCGCGGTGCGTGCGGTATCCGTAGAGCTCCTGTGTGCGGGGGATCTTGCCGGACTTGCGGGCGGCGCTGACTCGTGACGCCCAATTCACCGCGTGCGGGCCGGGTTCGAGGAGCTTGATGAGACAGCCATCGTTCGCGGCCAGTTCTTCGAGGAGCTGGTCCGCGTAGTACGTGCTGTCCGGCCAGACTCCGTCGGGAGACCCCTGGCCCACCCGGTCGAGCACGGCCTGCTGCCGCTCATTGGGGCCCCTGTGCATGCGGTCCTCCCGTGGTTCCCCGGGCGTGCTACCCCGGAGACAATGCCCGTCGCTTCCGCGGGAATTCCGGGTGTCATGAGAGGACCTTCGTTCGGATGAGACATGCCGCGCGGCCCGTTTACAGCGAGAACAGCTCTTCCTGGTAGTTCTCGACGATGTCCCGGCGCGGATAGAACAGGCCGAGCAGCATGAACGTCCTGGGTCGCTTGGCGAGGTTCCCGACGAAGCAGTGGACAGCGCGGTCCGGGGTGAACATCCGGGTGAGCCACCGCTCCCGCAGCTTCTCCTCCACGCCCTGTTGCCCGTACTGACGCCGGTACTTGCGGTATGACTCGCCGGCCTCCCAGTCCCTGAGCGCCATGTCATGACCGGTGCAGTCGGAGTCGTCGCAGTGGAAGCGGTAGCGGAACTCCAGTGGCACCCACTCCAGTTGGCGCAGGTCCTGGTCGAGGAGGTCCATCTGATCCGCCAGGGCGGCCTTGGAGGCGGGCCAGGGTTCGGCCGGTTCGAAGCGGAGATCGACGGTGTCCGCGGGGCGGAAGAGGCCGAGGGACGTGCCGTGCTCCTCCTGGTCCCGCTTGATGGCGCACAGCGACGGGGCGATCAGCGGGCGGAGGATCGAGTAGCGCCCGCGCCAACCGTCGCTCGTGCCGATCCTGTCGATGACCTTGAGGGTGTCCAGGTTCGGGCGCAGGCTCTCGGGCCGGTGGTCCTGAGGGTGGCGGCGTACGTCGACCTCGACGATCGCGTACTTCGCGAACTGGCTGCCCTCTTCCAGGAGCCGGAAGGGGACCGGGAAGAGGCGGATGTGCTCGGGGGCGCCGCGGTCGAGGCGTATGCCGGCGACGCAGCTGGTCTCGCGGTACTTTGTAGACAGTTCCGGATACGTCTTGACCGTGATCAGTATGCGCGCGCGCTCCCACGCTCCTGCCATACCCCACCCCCGGTCGGCTGTGTCTGGACCAGATTGGAAGTGAGGTAGTTGACGCGCGCAAGAGTGCTGCCGCGTAGGGGCGTTGAAGTCAGGCCAAGGAACTGACGGGTAGTGACGTGCGCTTGCTCAGGCTCTCCAGGACGACGTGGCGGTGACAGCGCTGCTCGTCCTTCTCGAAGCACAGCACGGCGACTCGAGCCTGAGCTGCGTGTCCGGCCAGTTCGGCCAGGTCGGCCTGGGCTGCATCGGAGCGCAGCAGGCTGCGGAAGCGCGCTCGGCCCTCGCTGATCCGCCCTTCCCGGAATGGGGCCCGGTTGTCCTTCGGGTTCCCCAGGGCGCGCAGGTGGGTGTAGCTGATGCCGGCCTCGTCGAGGGCGTGTCCGAGGCGAGTCTTGCTGAAGCCCGGCTTGCGGCTGATGGGGGTCAGGCGAACGTCCGCGACCATGCTGATCTGGGCAGAGAGCAGGGCGGCGACGAACGAGTCGATGTCCCGCCCCTCATATCCGGCGGACCACAGTCCAGGGTCTGCTGCCTGTGCCTGGCGGTACAGGTCGTCGAGCGAGATGTCGAGTGCGTTGGCCAGCGCGCCGATGGTGAAGAAACCTGGCTGAATCGGCCCCCCGCCCTCCAGCCGCTTCAGAGTGGCGAGTTGGATTCCTGCCTCCTTCGCCAGGCGTTCAGGAGTCCATGCGCGTTCCTCACGCAGTGCCCGGACGCGAGCGGCCAGCGTCCGCATCGGAGTGCGCATCGGAGGAGTCAAGGGGCGTTCGGCCATGGTCCGGGATCCTAACTTCCGCCGGAATCACACAGCTAGTTGTCCGCTCGTCGTCGCGTATGCCGTCCGCGCGAGCGGATGTCGTCCTCCGCCAGTTGCTGGGCGTGATCGACGTGGGCCTTGAGGGTGGTCAGCTCCGTGCGGTTGGCCGTTGCAGGCAGGTCGGCGGACGCCTCGGCGGCGTGCCTCAGACTCACCCACGTAACAACCACAGGTATCCGACCGGCAGGTCTTGTGGATTCCTCGAGGGTGACCGGGCGCGCTCGAGTGTGTTGAACGGGAGCAGGACGGCGAACGCCCCAACCGGCCGTTCAGCTCGCAGGTCACACCGCCTTCCGCCGGAACGAGCGCCGAGCGCGGTGGTGAGGTCACGTCTCCTGCGCGTGTCGGGCGGGCGTGAGGGCGCCCTGCGTCGCGGCCCAGGAGGCGAGCAGGCGCAGTCCTTCTTCGGAGGGTGAGCCGGGTTCGGCGGTGTAGATGGTGAGGGTGAGGCCGGGTTCGGCGGCCATCTCCAGGCCCTCGAAGGCGAGGGTCAGGTCGCCGACCGCCTGGTGGTGGAAGTTCTTGGTGCCGGTGCCGTGGTGGCGGACGTTGTGGGAGCCCCAGCGGGTGCGGAACTCGTCGCTGCGGGTGGACAGTTCACCGACGAGGTCGTGCAGGTCCTTGTCGTGGGGGTTCCGGCCCGCCTCGGTGCGCAGGATCGCGACGGTGACGTCGGCGGCGAGGCCCCAGTCGGGGTAGAAGCGACGCGAGACGGGGTCGAGGAAGGTGAAGCGCGCGAGATCGCCTGGTTGTGGGCGGTCGCGTAGATGTCGCTGTAGAAGGCCCGGGCGAGCGCGTTGGTGGCGAGGACGTCCATGCGGCCGTTGCGGACGAAGGCGGGTCCTGCGGTGATCGCGTCGAGCGTCCACTGCAGGCTGCGGTGCGGGCTCCACTGCTTGGCGGGGCGCCGGCGCCGGGGGCGGGTGAGGGCGTCGGAGCCGTCGGCGGCCTGGGCCAGGTGGAGGAGGTGGGCGCGTTCGGCGTCGTCGAGGTGCAGCGCGCGGGCGACGGCTTCGAGGACGGCGGGGGAGACGCCGGCGAGGTTGCCGCGCTCCAGCTTGGCGTAGTACTCCACGCTGACGTCGGCGAGGGCCGCGACCTCGCTGCGGCGCAGGCCGGGGACGCGGCGCCGGGGCCCGGAGGGCAGTCCGGCCTGCTCGGGGGTGATCTTGGCTCGCCGCGAGGTGAGGAACTCGCGGACCTCGTGCTGGTTGTCCACCCTTCGACCGTACGGGCAAGAGGCTGCGGGAGGGATGTACTGCCGGTACACCCATCGACGGTGACTGGCTGCCCCCGGTGATCAGGGGTTTCCTGGAAGACGTGGTGCTGTTCCCGGCCGTACGGCGGCGGGGACGGGCCGCCCGACCCCCGTGCACGGACGCTCCGCGCCCCGGGGCCGGTCGCACGCGGACCGCCTTCGCAGCACCGAATCGGTCCGACCTCACGCACGTAAGGAACCCCTCATGCGCGGCGCAGTGATCCACGCCCCTGGCGACGTCCGCTTCGAGACGCTGGACGACCCCAAGATCCTCCACCCCACCGACGCGATCATCCGGACGGCCGTCACCTGCGTGTGCGGCTCCGACCTGTGGCCTTGGCGCGGTCTGGAGCCGATCGGTGACCCGCATCCGATGGGGCACGAGTACGTCGGTTTCGTGGAGGAGGTCGGTTCCGAGGTCACGGCCGTGAAGTCGGGGCAGTTCGTCGTCGGCTCGTTCGCGACCTCGGACGACACCTGTGCGAACTGCAGGAACGGTTTCCAGTCGAACTGTCTGCACCGTGAGTTCATGTCCACCTGTCAGGCCGACTACGTCCGTATCCCCAACGCTCAGGGCACCTTGGTCGCCACCGACGAGGTGCCGGGCGAGGACCTGTGGCCCGGCCTGCTGGCCGTCTCCGACGTCATGGGCACCGGCTGGTGGGCCGCCGACGCCGCCGAGGTGAAGCCCGGCTCGACCGCCGTGGTCGTCGGCGACGGTGCGGTCGGTCTGTCCGCCGTGATCGCGGCGAAGGAGATGGGTGCGGAGCGGATCATCGCGATGAGCCGCCACGAGTCCCGGCAGCAGCTGGCCCGTGAGTTCGGCGCCACCGACATCGTCACAGAGCGTGGCGAGGAGGGCGTCGCCCGGATCAAGGACATGACCGACGGTATCGGCGCCGACTCGGTGCTGGAGTGCGTGGGCACCGCCCAGGCCATGCGGCAGGCCCTGCACTCCGCACGGCCCGGCGGCAACGTCGGCTTCGTCGGAGTCCCCCACGAGGTCGCGATCGACGGGCAGGAGCTGTTCTTCTCCCACGTCGGCCTGCGCGGCGGCCCCGCCCCCGTGCGCCGCTACCTGCCCGACCTCATCGACCGCGTCCTGACCGGCCGGATCGACCCGGGCAAGGTCTTCGACCTCACCCTTCCTCTGGACCAGGTCGCCGAGGGCTACAAGGCAATGGACGAACGCCGCGCCATCAAGGCACTCCTCAAGCCCTGACCCCCTACGTTCCCGTTCCGCCGGGGCCGGACGCCCGGCCCTGGTGAGGAGGACTCTCCAGCGTGACCACGTTCGCTCTCGTCGGTGTCGGTGTCGGTGTCGGTGTCGGTGTCGGTGCCGGTGCCGGTGCCGGTCCCGGCCTGGGCCTGGCCGGCGCGCGCCGCTTCGGCGCCGCCGGCCACGGCGTCGCCCTGATCGCCCGCAGCACCGAACATCTCGCGCACCTGACGGACGAGCTGCGGCGCGACGGCATCGAGGCCCGCGGATTCCCCGCGGACGTCCTCGACCCGGCCACGCTCACCGCCGCCCTCCACGACGCGGCCGAGACGCTCGGACCGGTCGAGATCCTGCAGTACAGCCCGGTGCCGCGAGCCGACTTCATGAAGCCGGTCCTCGACACCACCGCCGACGATCTGTCGGACCCGCTCGCCTTCTCCGTCAAGGGCCCGGTGACCTGTGTGAACACGGTCCTGCCCGGCATGCGCGCCCTGGGGCGCGGCACCCTGCTGTTCGTCAACGGCGGAAGCGCGGTACGGCCGCACCCCGAACGGGCCGGCACCTCGATCGCCTTCGCGGCCGAGAGCGCCTACGCCCGCATGCTCCACGACGCGCTCGCCGCGGAGAACATCCACGCCGCGCAGCTGATCGTTTCTGGTGCGATCCGGCCGGACGCCGAGCACAGCAGCCCCCAGGTGCTGGCCGAGCGCCTGTACGCCCTGCACACCGAGCGCGGCGGTTTCCGTCACTTCGCCGAGCCGATGCCCGCGTGACGGCGAGGTGAGGGGCATGTTGCCAACTTCCATATCAGGCAAGCGACTTCGGCCTGTCCTGCCGGCGATCCCGGTTGCTGTGGGACTACTGGCCCTGATCGGCTGCTCCGGCAGCGCACAGACCACCGACCCCTCCGGGGCCGCTCCCTCCGGACGGCCCCGTGCGACCAGCACCCAGCCGGCCACACCGGCCGAGAGGAGCAGCGACGTGCGCATCCAGCTCACCCTCGACGGACATCCGGTCCGAGCCACCCTGAACGACAGCCCCGCCGCCCGTGACTTCGCCGCGCTGCTCCCGCTCTCCCTCGACCTGGAGGACTTCCACCGGACCGAGCGGGTCGCCGACCTCCCGCGGGAACTGGACACCTCCGGCGCCCCGGCCGCACCCACCCCGCGGGCGGGGGACCTTGCCCACTACGCGCCCTGGCGCAACCTGGCCCTCTTCCACCGCGACGGCGAACCGTCCCCGGGCCTGGTCATCCTCGGGCACCTCGACGACAGCAAGGACATCGGCCGGCTGGCCAACGCCGGCCGAGTCACCGTCGTATCTGTCGACTCGGCGTAGCGCCCCGCTTCTTCACACCGCACGGAAAGAGAAAGAGAAGTGCCCCGTTGAACCCCACATACGACTTCACCGGCCAGGTCGCCTTCGTCACCGGAGCCTCCTCCGGCATGGGTCTGGCCACCGCCCGCGCCTTCGCCGAAGCCGACGCCGCCGTCGGCCTCGCCGACATCGACGAAGCCGCTCTCGACGCGGCGGTGCGGCAGCTCACCGAAGCAGGCCACCGGGCACTCGCCCTCACCTGCGACGTGACCGACGAGTCCCAGGTCTCAGCCGCCGTCGACCGCACCGTGGAGACCTTCGGGCGCCTCGACATGGCCTACAACAACGCCGGCGTCCAGATCCCGCCCGCCGACGCCGCCGAGGAAGCGGCCGAGGTCTTCGACCGCGTCCACGCCGTCAACCTGCGCGGCATCTGGGCGAGCATGAAGCACGAGCTGCGTCATATGCGCGCCCAGGGCAGCGGCGCAATCGTCAACTGCTCCTCACTCGGCGGGCTCGTCGGCATCCCCGCCGCGCCTCGTACCACGCCTCCAAGCACGGCGTGATCGGCCTGACCGGCAGCGCCGCCCTCGAATACGCCCCGCGTGGCATCCGTATCAACGCGATCTGCCCCGGCACCATCGACACCCCCATGGTCAGCGACATGATCGCCAAGGGGGAGCTGGACCGCGCCGAGGCCGAAGCGAACCAGCCCATCCACCGTCTCGGCACCGCCGACGAGATCGCGCAGGCCGTCCTGTGGCTGTGCAGCCCTGGAGCGAGCTTCGTGGTCGGCGTCGCACTGCCCGTCGACGGCGGATACGTCGCCCAGTGACCTGGCAGCCGGCGCTCGGCCGCTTCCCCGACGCCGCCCCGATACCCAACAAGGAGTAGCAGAACATGCCCAAGCAATCCGCCCCCAAGGAGCTGGAGGCGATCGCGCCCAAGCTGGTGGAGATCACCGATGAGGTGCTCTTCGGCGACGTCTGGGAGCGTCCAGGACTCTCCCCACGCGACCGCAGCCTGGTGACCGTCAGCGTCCTGGCCGCCCTCTACCGCAGCGAGCAACTGCCGTACCACCTGGGCGTTGCGCTGGAGAACGGCCTGAGCGTCGAAGAACTGTCCGAGGCCATCACGCACTTGGCCTTCTATGCCGGCTGGCCCAACGCCATGACCGCGATCAACCAGCTCAAGAAGCTCGCCGACGAGCGCACCCGCACGGAACGGTAAGGAAGTTCTCCATGGAACACATCACCCAGACCCCGACCGTCAAGGCACCGGCCGGGCGCTTCACCGGCGACGTCTACCTCAACATGATCGAGGCCCCCGTCGCACCGGCCCGACTGGCATCCGCCCTGGTCCGCTTCACTCCTGGGGCCCGCACCAACTGGCACTCCCACGCCAACGGCCAGACGCTCTACGTCACCGACGGTGTCGGTCTCGTCGGCACGCGTGACGGTGACGCCGTCCGCGTCAGCGCGGGCCAGATCGTCAAGTGCCCGCCCGGGGAGGCGCATTGGCACGGCGGCACCGACACGACCCTCATGGCCCACATCGCCATGGTCGTCGGTGACGCCGACGGGGACGGCACCACCTGGCTGGAGCCGGTGACCGACGAGCAGTACGCCGCGGCGCTCGCCACCGTCAACCGTTGAGACGGGGTCCCGTCGGGTCACTCCACGGCGGGGAAGTCCGTTGAGGCGAGTCGTCGAAGTACGTGATCAGTTCCGGGTCGGTGACGGCGAGGGTGGAGACGTGGCCGGGAACAGGCGCTCGTGCGCTGCCGCGGCGGCGGGGTTCGGCTTGCGAGCGGTGCTCATGGGCGGACCAGCACCTTCAGGGCCTCGCGGTCGTTCATCGCCCGGTAGCCGTCGGCGATGTCCTCCAGGGCGACCGTACGGTCGAAGACCGGCAAGGGTCTTGTCGAAGTCCGACGGCAGGGCCTGGTGGAGGATGAGCAGGTCGATCTGCTCGACGCCGAGCTTGGCGGCGCTCTTGTCGAAGCCGTGCAGCGTCTCGTCGTAGCCGTAGTCGCTGATCCAGATCTTCGTCTCGACGAAGATCTGGTCGCGGGGTACGGCGGAGGCGTTGATGGCCTGGCCGACCTCGCGTTCGTTGCCGTACGCGGCGGCGGTGTCGATGTGCTGGTAGCCGAGTTCGAGGGCGGCCGTGACGGCGGCGCGGGTCTCGTCCGGCGGGGTCTGGAAGACGCCGAGTCCGAGGGCGGGCATCTCGACGCCGTTGTTGAGGGTGAGCGTCTGCATCACAGGGACCTTTCGGTACGGGTGGCCCGTGCGGGCACGAGGAGGGTGAGGACGGCCACGACCGCCAGCGCGAGCAGGACGGCGGAGCCGGTCAGGGCGGCACCTGAACGGGCCGCGATGTCGGTGGCCCCGTGGCCGGTGGAGACGGTGGCGGCCACGGCGGTCAGGATGCTGAGGCTCAGCGCGCTGCCGATCTGGTGCACGGTGTTGATCAGGCCCGAGGCGGCGCCCGCGTCCACGGGGGCGACGCCGTCGACGCCGCTGGAGGTCAGCGGGGCCAGGGCCATACCCTGCCCGGCGCCGATGAGCAGCATGGGCAACGCCACTCCCGTCAGGTAGGGCGTGTGCAGGTCGAGGCGGCTGAGCCACACCATGCCGGCCGTGGTCAGGACAACCCCGATCAGCAACACTCTCGGCCTGCTCACCCGCCCCAGCAACCGCGGCACCTGGATGGCGAGGACGAAGTTGACCAGCGTCATCGGCAGGAAGGCGAGGCCGGCCTGCAGCGGTGTCCAGTGGTAGACGCTCTGCACGAACTGGGCGGTGAAAAAGAAGAAGCCGATCATCGCGCCCATGTAGAGCATCCGGGTGATACGGGCGCCGGTGCGCTCCCGGCTCGCGAACAGCTGCAGCGGCACGATCGGCTGCGCGGCCCGCCACTCCACTCCTACGAACAGCGTCAGCATCGCCACACCCGCCACCAGCGGAATCAGCGTGGCCGGGGCGGTCCAGCCGAGGTCGGCCGCATCGACGATGCCCAGGACCAGAGCGGTCGAGCCCAGCATCGCCAGCAGCGCGCCGACCACGTCGAAGCGGACCCGCTGCCGGGTGGTCTCGGGCAGGAACCGCGCCGCAAGGACCATCATCGCGATGCCGATCGGGACGTTCAGGAAGAACCCGGCCCGCCACGAGATCAGGTCCGCGACGAGCCCTCCGACGACCAGGCTGAACACGGCGCCGAGCCCGGCGACGGCACTGTAGGCGGCCATCGCCCGGTTCCGGGCCGGGCCCTCGGGGAAGCTGCGCGTGAGCAGGGACAGCGCGGAGGGCGCAAGCACTGCGGCTCCGACGCCCTGGAGGGCTCAGGCGCCGATCAGCCACCACTGACTCTGCGCGGCCGCGACCAGGAGCGAGGCGGCGAGAACACGACCAGGGAGAAGAGGAACACCCTGCGGTGACCGAACAGGTCACCGGCCCGGGCGCCCAGGAGCAGCAGCCCGCCGAAGACCAGGACGTAGGCGTTCGTGATCCATGACAGGCCCGTCTGGGAGAAGCCCATGTCGGACCGGATCTGCGGCAGGCCCGTGAACACGATCGAGTTGTCCAGGATGACCATGAAGTAGCTGACGCAGATGATCGCGAGGATCAGCGTCGGCCGGGCCGGGGCCGCAGGCGCACGTACCGCCGTGAGCGTCGCGGATTCCTTGCGGCCCGGTCTGGCCGCGTGCCCGATACGGACGTCGCCCGTCCCGTCGTACTTGAGCGCTGTGCGCACGGTGGTGCCCTTCTCTGCGCTTGAGGGGGAGGGACCGGCGTTCGACCGCCGGTCCTCGCGTCCTCGGCTCTCTCCAAGAGAACCCCGCACGGGCACACGGGTGGGAGTCACTGATCTTCCAGGTACTGCCAGTACCTCGCAGGTCCTCGCGGGCCGACCTACGGTGAAGTGCGGGGCAGAAAGGACCTTAGGGCCGAGACGTGATCACCGGCGGCGGAGCGAATTCAGGGATCTGGACGATGACAGACCGAGACAAGAAGAGCGTGGCCGCCGAGGTCCGCGAGTTCCTGAGCACCCGGCGTGCCCGGATCACCCCCGAGCAGGCCGGACTGCCGGTCCACGGCGGCAACCGCCGCGTCGCGGGCCTGCGCCGCGAGGAGGTCGCGCTGCTCGCGGGCCTGAGCGTCGACTACTGCGTACGCCTCGAGCGCGGACACCTCTCCGGCGCCTCGGACCCGGTCCTGGAATCCCTCGCGCACGCCCTGCAGCTCGACGAGGCCGAACGCACCCGCCTCTACGACCTGGCCCGCGCCGCGACACCGTCGGGTCGGCGCCCCGCGGTGACCGCGTCCTGGGTGCGGCCCACGACCCTGCGCCTGCTCGACTCGATGACCGACGTACCGGCGTACGTGCGCAACGCGCGCTTCCTACGCCGGACTGCGGTGCAGACGGACACCTTGTCGTCTCAACGGACAGGGATGTCGTCGACTCCTTCGACGATGAACACGCGATAGTCCGCACCGGCCCGGTGGGGTGGTGCTTCCTGGCAGGCCGGACTCTCGTACCGGGCCCGCGCGTCCGCAACGCTTTCGAAGCGATGGATCGGCCCACCGTCGAACGGCGCACCCTCCAGTGTTTCGATCGCCCCGTATCCGACGAGGGGTGTCACGTCGTGGCCTGCCCGGGCCGAGCCGGTGTAGAGGGCCGGCTCGGCCCGGGCGGTCACGCGCTCGCGGAACATGGCCACGTAGGCGCTCACACGCCGCCCTTGTCGACCAGCTCGATCAGGGCGTCGGCCGCAGGGGCCGAGGACGCCGGGTTCTGCCCGGTGATCAGCAGACCGTCCTGCAGGACATAGGGCTGCCAGTCGCCGGTCTTGGAATAGACGCCTCCGAGCTTGGTGAGTTCGTCCTCGACCAGGAAGGGGACGACGTCGGTGAGCTGGACGGCCTCCTCCTCGGAGTTGGCGAACCCGGTGACGTTCTTGCCCGAGACCAGCGGGGTGCCGTCCTCGTTGACGGCGTGCCGCAGGACGCCGGGGGCGTGGCACACCAGCGCCACCGGCTTGCCGGAGCGGAGGGTGGTTTCGATCAGCCGCGCGGAGACGGCGTCCTCGGCCAGGTCCCACAGCGGCCCGTGCCCTCCGGGGTAGAAGACCGCGTCGAAGCCGCCGGTCGGGACCGCGTCGAGGCGCACGGTGTCGGCCAGTGCCCTGGTCGCCTCCGGGTCGGCCTCGAAGCGCCGGGTGTCGTCGGTCTGGAAGCCGGGTTCGTTGCTCTTGGGGTCCAGCGGCGGCTGCCCGCCCTTCGGCGAGGCGAGGGTGATCTCCCAACCGGCCTCCTTGAAGCGGTAGTACGGCGCCGCCAGCTCTTCCAGCCAGAACCCGGTCTTGACGCCGGTGTCCCCCAGCTCGTCGTGCGAGGTGAGAACGATCAGAACCTTCATGACGCGCTCCTTGTGTGAGTAGACCAGTCTACTAGTAATGGTGGAATGGGGCCCCATGGCCGGATCGGGCATGGGGTGCGGGTCTTCTAGAGGTGCAGAAGCTTGCGGGTCGCCGCTGTGGCGGTGTCGAGTGGGGCCGGGCTGCGGTGGATCTTGGCCATGATGCTGGCGCCGAGCCACATGTTGTACAGGGCCTGTGCGACCTCGCGGGCTTCACCGTCGACCGAGAGGGAGCCGTCCTCCAGGCCGCTGGTGATCGTCTGCTCGATGCGGTCGACGACGGCGCCCGTGCCTTCCTTCAGGGCCAGGCGCATCGACTCGGACAGGTCCGCGACCTCGGCGCCGAGTTTCACCGCCAGGCACTTGCCCTGGCAGTCCTCGATGCTCTGCGTCTGCCGCCACTGCTGCCAGTAGGCCATCAGTTGCTCGGCCGACGACTGGCCGGAGCGGGCGAGAACGCGGTCCATGTCCGTGAGGTAGTCCGTGAAGTAGCTCTTCAGGATCGCTTCACCGAAGGCGTCCTTCGAGGCGAAGTAGTGATAGAAGGACCCTTTCGGTACGCCGGCCTCCGCGAGCACCTCGTTGATGCCGACGGCCGAGTAACCCTTGCGGGTCATGATCCGCTGGGCGGTGTCGAGGATGATCCGACGGGTGTCCGTGGTGCGCGTGGCGACTGGCATGCGAGAACCGTAGCATCCGAGTAGACCAGTCGTCTAGAAGTCCGGGGTGGCCGGTTGCCCCGCTGCATTGACGTCCTTGGACGCCGGAATGCCACGCGTTCCCCATGCCGCCCCTTCGCCGGTGCGGGTAGTCGTGAAGACCGAAGCGTGCATGCCAGCGGATGCCGGGGCGCCTCCGTCGTGCCGTGACCGTCTGCCATGCTGCGCGGACGATCGTGTACGGGGGCGCCGATGACCGGCTTCCTCCAGCGGGACCGTGACTTCGAGAGGAAGTTCCACACCATCGGACAGTGCCGGCTGGCGCATCGCGGCAACGACTGGGTTCCCGTTCCGCCTCCCGGAACCGGCACGCCCGCTCGGAGCCGGCACGGAGGGTCCATGCCCGTCTGATGTCCGACGGGCGGGAGCGGGTCCCATGACCTGGGTTCACATTGCCCGGAGGCGGGGCGGGCGTGAGTTCGACGGCGCTGTCGGTCATCCGTACGGCGTGGGCGGAGTGCGCGGCAACACCCCTGGCGTGAGGCGAAATCCGGACATCGTGCACCGGCGAGGGCGGCGGTCGGGGACAATGGACCCACGATGACCTCGCAGGACTACAGCCCGTTCGCGCACCTCACCGCTCCCAACTCCGCCCTCTACCGCCAGGTGATGCGGGCGTTCCTCGTCGCCAAGGAGCGGTTCGCGGTCCATCTGCGGCCGGAGGACGTGCACGCCGTACTGGACGCGGGGAGCCGGCCGGTCGACCTCGACGCGGTGACGCAGGCGCTGGACAAGCTGGTGGGGTGGGGGAACCTGCGGGCCGATCCGGACCACGCCCGGGTGACGGCGGTCGAGGACTTCTACCGCAGGCGGTTCATCTACCAGCTCACGCGGGCCGGTGAGGCGGCCGAGGCGGCGCTGGGCACGTACGACGAGGCGCTGGGGCGGCGCGGGGAGCTCCAGGCGGTCGCGCTGCACGACATCGTCACGCAGGTGCGGGCGCTGCTGGTGATCGCCCAGGAGGACGAACCGGATCCGGCCAAGGCGCACATCGCGCTGTCCGTCCTCACGGCCCGCTTCACCGACCTCGCGGACAACGCGCGCGCCTTCATGGGCTCGTTGCAGCGCACCATCGACCTGCACGACATCGAGGTCGAGGCGTTCCTCGCGTACAAGGACCGGCTGATCCAGTACCTGGAGCGGTTCATCCAGGACCTGATCACGCTCGGCGGGCGGATCGCCCTGCTCATCGGCGAGCTGGAGGAACAGGGAAGGGTGGGGCCGCTGCTGGCCCTCGCCGCCGGGCGGGAGGCCGCCGACGCCGCTCCCGAGGAGGCCGGGCGGGCCGAGGCGGTGGCGTACGAGCGGTGGGCCGCGCGCTGGTCCGGGCTCGCCCAGTGGTTCGTGTCGGAGGAGGGCCGGGAGTCGCAGGCCCGGCTGCTGCGGGGACGGGCCCTCGGGGCGATTCCGCAGCTGCTGTCCGTCGTGAGGCAGTTGAACGAGCGGCGGGCCGGGCGTTCCGACCGCTCGGCCGACTTCCGGACGCTCGCGCGCTGGTTCGCCCAGGCGCCGGACGACGAGACGCGGCACCGGCTGTGGCGGGTGGCGTTCGGACTGCACTCGTCCCGGCACCTCACCGTCGACGCCGACACCCTCGCCGAACGCGCCGCCGCCCCGGAGCCCGCCTCGACGCCCTGGGCCAAGGCGCGCCCCCTGCGGATCAGCCCTCAGTTGCGCCGTACCGGAAGCTACGAACGCCGGGGCAGACCGCGCCGGGTGGCCGATCGGAGCGAGGCGAAGCGACGTCTCGCCGAACTCGCGGCCCGGCAGACGGCGGAGACCGGGCGGGCCCGCGACCGGCTCGCGACGGGCGGGCCGGTCCGGCTGTCCCGGATCGGTGAACTCGATCCCCTCGCCTTCCAGTTGTTCCTTCGCCTGCTCGGCGACGCCCTGGCCACCTGGCGGCCCGGCATGACGACCACCACGGCGACCAGCGGAGACGGTTCGATGGAGATACGGCTGACCGCGCTCGACGACGGTACGACGGCCGAAGTGCGCACCTCGGACGGCGTGTTCAGCGGCCCCGACCACCTGATCGACATCGTCGACCTCACCACGCCCTGGGCCGGGGAGGGCCGGTGACCGGCCCCTCCGGACCTCTGGCGGAGGTCCTCGAAGGCCAGCGCGAGGCCGAACTCCAGCGCGCGGCACGCACGTTGCTGAAGGAGCCGCTGCTGACCGCCGACGGGCCGTACGCCGACGAGTTCCGGCTGGTGCGCCGGCACGCCACCGCGCTGCGCGACTGGTTCGAACGCAACGTCGGCTGGACGCTGCGCGCCGACGCCGACGCCGCACGGCTGCGCAAGACACCCGGCACCCTCGCCGACGCCACCCACCCCGCCCGCGAGGCGGCCCGCACCGCCCTCCCCTTCACCCGCCGTCGCTACGTCCTGCTCTGCCTGACCCTCGCCGCCCTGGAGCGCGGTGAGGCCCAGGTCGCCCTCGGCCGTCTCGCCGAACAGGTCGTCCTGGCCGCCGCCGACCCGGAACTCCTCGCCGCCGGGATCGAGTTCACCCTGGAGCGGCGCGACGAACGCCTCGACCTCGCCGCCGTCGTACGCCTGCTGCTCCGGCTCGGGGTGCTGCGGCGGGTCGCCGGTGACGAGGAGGCGTACGTCAGCGGCTCCGGGGACGTGCTGTACGACGTACGCCGACGCGTCCTCGCCGGGATGCCCGCCTCCCTGCGCGGCCCCTCGCTGGTCGAGGCCGAGGACTTCGGCGAACGCCTGGCGGAGATGACGGTACGGACCGCCCTCGACAGCGACGAACTGCGCTTCCGCACCATCCGCTGGAAACTGACCCGTCTTCTCCTCGACGACCCCGTGCTCTACTACGACGACCTCACCGACGACGAACTCGTCTACCTCACCCGGCAACGCGGCTTCATCACCACCCGGATCACCGAACTGACCGGACTGGTCGCCGAGGTGCGCGCCGAGGGCATCGCCATGGTCGACCCCTTGGACGACCTGACCGACGTACGCATGCCGGAACAGGGCACCCACGGCCACGTCACCCTGTTGCTCGCCCAGCACCTGGCGCGGGCCGACGGGCCCGTCACGGTCGCCGAGCTGGCCGCGCACGTACGCGAACTCGCCGTGGAACACGGCGGCTTCTGGTCGAAGACGGCCCGCGAGCCGGGAGCCGAACCCGCGCTCGTTGCACAGGCCCTGACCAAGCTCCAGGCCCTCGGGCTCGCCGAGCACACCCCGCGAGGCGTCGTGCCCCGCCCCGCCCTCGCGCGGTACGCGGTCGGCGACGCCGTCATCAGAACGACCGGCGACGAAAGGTGACCCGCGCAGTGACCGCGCCGACCGTACGGACCACGTCCTGGGACCTCTTCCTGCCCGCCGCCGCGCCCGGCCGGTGGCGGCCCCTGCGGATCGGGCTCGTCGACCTGTTCCACTACGACGTCGAGGAGTTCTGGTTCCGCGACGGCCGGCTGCTGCTGCGCGGCAACAACGGCACCGGCAAGTCGAAGGTGCTCGCCCTCACCCTGCCGTTCCTGCTCGACGGCGACCTCTCCGCGCGCCGCGTCGAGCCCGACGGCGACCCCGGCAAACGCATGGAGTGGAACCTGCTCCTGGGCGGCGAACACCCCCACCCGGAACGGCTCGGCTACACCTGGATCGAGTTCGGACGGCTCGACGAGACCACCGGCGAGGCCCACTTCCGCACCCTGCTGTGCGGCCTGAAGGCCGTCGCAGGGCGCGGCATCGCCCGCCACTGGTTCGCCGTCACCACCCAGCGGATCGCCGCCGGACTCGATCTGCTCGACGCCACCGGCACCGCCCTGTCCCGGGACCGGCTCGCCGAGGCCATCGGCGGCCACGGCATGGTGTACGACACCGCCAAGGCGTACCGCCGCGCGGTCGACGAGGCCCTGTTCGGGCTGGGGGAGCGGCGCTACGGCGCGCTCGTCGACCTCCTCGTCCAGCTGCGCCAGCCCCAGCTGTCCAAGCGGCCCAACGAGGCCGCCCTGTCGCGGGCGCTGACGGAGGCGCTGCCGCCGATGGACCAGGCGGTCATCGCCGACGCGGCGGAGGCGTTCCGGTCGCTGGACGAGGAGAAGGAGGAACTGCGGGCGGCCCGCGAGGCCGAGCAGGCGTCATCGGCGTTCCTCGACCACTACCGGCGCTACGCCCGCATCGCCGCCCGCCGCCGGGCCCGCCTGCCCCGCGCCGAACACGCCCGCTACGAACACCTCCAGCGGGAACTCGCAAGGGCGCAGGCCGATCATGACCAGGCCGTGACCGACCGGGCGGAGGCGCAGGACCGCTCGGCGGCGCTCGCCGAGCGGGCGGCGCGGCTCGGCGCCCAGGACGCGGCCCTGCGGTCCGGGCCCGAGATGCGTGACGCCCGCGCCCTCGACCGGGCGGCGGCCGACGCCTCCCGCACGGCCGGGGACGCCGTCCGCTCCGAGGCGGACCGGCAGAAGGCCGCCGAAGCGCACACCCGGGCCCTCGGCCGGCTCGCCACCGCCACGAACAGGCTGACCGCCGCCGGGGAAGTCCTGGACGACATCGCGGGCCGGCTCGCCGACAGCGCGGCGGCGGCGCGCATCGACGTACCCCGGACCTCCGGAGCCCCCGTTCCTGCCCTGCGCCGCGCGGCCGAGGAGGACGCGGCGAGCAGGCGGCGGGCCGTGGACCACGTGGAGACCCTCGTGACGGCGGCCGGACGCGCGGAGGAGGACCGCAAGGCCGCCCGGCTGCGCGCCGACGAGGCCGACGAGGAGGCCGGGCACGGCGCGGCGCTGCTGGCCGGGGCCGAGGAGGCGGTCACGGAGGCGGGGCACGCCCTGGTCGCGGCCGTACGGGAGAAGCTGTCGGGGTTCGTGGAACTGCGCGTCGACGGGCTGCCGGGGGTGCTCGACGCCGTGCAGGGCTGGACGGGCGGCCTGGACGGGCCCCACCCGGCCCGACTCGCCGCCACCGCGGCCCATCGCGTACTCGGCGCCGGACTGGCCGACCGGGCCGCCGCGTTGGCCCAGTCGGAGACGGCGACGGCCGAGCGTCTGCGACGCGGGGCCGAGGAACTGGCCGCCCTCGAAACCGGCGGGCAGCTCGGCCCCACCGCCCCCCACACCCGCACCCCAGGCATCCGCACCCGCGTCCTCGGCGCCCCGCTGTGGCGTCTCGTCGACTTCCACCCCTACGTGACGGAGGCGGAACAGGCGGGCCTGGAAGCCGCGTTGGAGGCCTCGGGGCTCCTCGACGCCTGGGTGCTGCCGGACGGCTCGGCAGTGCGGGCGGACAGCCACGACATCCTCCTCCACCCGCTGGACCTGCCCACCGGAAGCGGACTCGACCGCGCCCTGTGCCCGGCCGTCGACCAGGCCGACGCGGGGGCCGCGGCCGTCGGCGAACACACCGTCCAGCGCCTGCTGGCCGCCATCGCACTGGTGGACGCGGACAAGGACGGTGACAGCCGCACCTGGGTCTCCACCGACGGCCGCTTCCGGGTCGGCGCGCTCACCGGCGGCTGGGCCAAGGACAGAGCCCAGTACGTGGGGGAGAGTGCCAGGGAGCGGGACCGGCGCAACCGGATCGCCGAACTGCGCCTCGAACGGACGGCCCTGGAGGCCGAACGAGAGCGTCTCGCCGAAGAGCGCGGGGCGGTGTCCGAGCGGCGCGACGTACTCGACGCCGAACTCGCCGCCGTACCCGGCGAGGACGGTCTGCGCAGCGCCCACGCCCGGCTCGGAGCGGTGGCCGAAGCCGTTCACCGGGCCCGTACCCGGCAGCAGGAGCGGGCCGCCGAGCTGGTCCGCGCGACGGCCGAGGCCGACCGTACGGCGAACGAACTCGGCGAAACGGCAGCCGACCTGAACCTCCCCGTCGGCCGGGACGGTTTGGCCGCCGTACGGCAGGCGCTCGCCGACCACGCCGTCCACCTCGCCGCGCTCTGGCCCGCGTCGCGTGAGCGCGCGGACGCCGAGCAGGCGGTCGGCGCGGAACGGGCCGAGACCGGCCGTGCAGAGCGGCTCGCAGCCGAACTCGCCGGACGCGCCACGGAGGCGGCCCGCCTCGCCGCCGCCGCAGACGAGCACTTGCACACCCTCCGCTCCACCGTCGGAGCGGCCGTCGCCGAACTCCAGCGGAGGCTGGAGGAGACCGGAGAAGCCGCACGTGCCTGCGAGCGCGAACAGCGGCGCGCCCAGGAGGACGTCCAGGCAGCGGACCGGCGGGCCGGTCACGCCGAGGGGCGCATCGAGCGGCTCACCGAGGACGTCACAGACGCCACCGCCGCACGCGAACGGGCCGTCGCCGCGCTCCAGCGGTTCACGGCGACCGGACTGCTCGCCGTGGCCCTCCCCGGCCTGCCCGTGCCGGACGAGGACGGCGGACCGTGGGCGGCCACCCCCGCCGTGACCCTCGCCCGTGCCGTCGAGTCCCGCCTCGCCACGACCGACGACTCCGACGCGGCCTGGGAACGCATCCAGAAACATCTCAGCGAGGAACTCGGTCGGCTCCAGGACGCGTTGTCCCGACACGGCCACACAGCCACGGCCCGCCCGGGCGAGGACGGCATGCGCGTGGACATCGTCTACCAGGGCCGCGAACGCGCCGTACCCGAACTCGCCGAGGCCCTCGCCACCGAGGTCGCCGAACTGACCCGCATCCTGTCCGCGCACGAACGCGAGATCCTCCAGACCCACCTGATCACCGAGGTCGCCGGCACCCTCCAGGAACTGATCGGCGCGGCCGAACGACAGGTGCGAGCCATGAACAAGGAGCTGGAGGAACGCCCGACCTCCACGGGCATGAAGCTGCGCCTGGTCTGGCGTGCCTCCCGCCGGGCCCCGCAGGGGCTGGCACAGGCCCGGGACCGGCTGCGCCAGTCCGCCGACGCCTGGTCACCCGAGGACCGGGCCGCCGTCGGCGCCTTCCTCCAGGAGCAGATCGCCCGCCGACAGGCCGACGACCGTACCGGCAGCTGGCAGGAGGATCTCACCGCGGCCCTCGACTACCGCGCCTGGCACGAGTTCGGCGTCGAACGCCACCAGCACGGCAAGTGGGTACCGGCCACCGGGCCCGCCTCCGGCGGCGAACGCGTCCTCGCCGCGTCCGTCCCCCTGTTCGCCGCCGCCTCCTCCCACTACGCCAGTGCGGGCGGCGCCCACGCCCCGCGCCTCGTCACCCTCGACGAGGCGTTCGCCGGCGTCGACGACGACTCCCGCGCCAAGTGCCTGGGCCTGCTGCACGCCTTCGACCTCGACGTCGTCATGACCAGCGAGCGCGAGTGGGCCTGCTACCCGCAGGTGCCCGGCATCGCCATCGCCCAGCTGTCCCGGGTCGACGACATCGACGCCGTCCTGGTGACCCGGTGGGAGTGGGACGGCGGCGAACGGCGACGCGGTCCCGAACCCGGAACCGCTGTGGATCCGGCATCGGTTCCTGCCCAGGCCCAGGCTTCCGGCCGGAATTCCGCCGGTGCGGCTGCGTCCGCGTCCGCCGCTGTCCCCGCACCGGGTCCCGCCCGGGAAGCCGGCGCACTCGACGCCCCCGGCGTCACGGCGGCACCGGGGGCCCCGTGGACGTGAACCTCCCGCCGGCCGGGGCGAAGGTCGACGGTGAGCGGCTCGGACGGCTGCTCGGGGACCCGGGACTGACCTGGTTCCTGGAACGCGTCCGGCAGCGGATGGCGGCCGGGCGGCCGCTCACCGGGACGGTCACCCTGGCGCGCCCCGACGACCTCCAGCGCCGGGCCGCCGAGCGGCTGCTGGGACGTCCTCCGAGCGCCGGCCGGTCCCTGACCGTACGCCTCGACACGGTGGACGAGGTCCTGCGCCGCTCCGGCGTCAGCCCCGAGGGCCTGGAGACCGCCGTGGTCGCCCTCACCGGGCCCGTCGCACTGCGCGCGGAGACGCGGGACAGACTCGCCGAGGCGTGGGAGGAGGCACTGGCCCCGCTCGACACGGTGAACGCCGAACTGGCCGACTGGTCCAGGCGGATCCGCGAGGACGGTCTCGTACGGCGGCTCGCCCGCACCCCCGACACCGCCGGCCCCCTCGTCTCCGCCGCCGCACGGGCGCTGCGGGCACTGCCGGCCGATCCCCCGGTGTCGCGGGCGGCGTTCGCGGCACTGCGTCTGAGCGGCGCCCACGCCCTGGACGAGGGGACCCCGCTCGCCACGCTCGTACTGTCGGGGATCCGCGCGCTCACCGGCTTCCCCGACGGTGCCGGGGCCGGGTGGCGACGCGGGGCCTGGGCTTCGGCCGGACTGCTCATGGACGACGTGTCGTCCACCGTCCTCACCCTCAACCTGCGCGGCACACCGGCCCTCGACTGGACGGCCGACGAGGGCGAGCCCGCGGTCCTGACACTGCGTTCCCTCACCCGCCGGACCGCGAACGGGATCACGACGGCGACGGGAGACGTCCACGTGTGCGAGAACCCGGCCGTCCTGTCCGCCGCGGCGGACGACCTCGGTCCGGCGTGCCCGCCCATGGTGTGCCTCCAGGGTCAGCCTTCGGCGGCCGCGCTCACCCTGCTGCGCGGCCTGTCCGCGCGCGGAGCGGTACTTCACCACCACGCGGACTTCGACTGGGGCGGGGTGCGCATCGCCACCGCGCTCGGACGGGTGGCCCCGTGGCGCCCCTGGCGGTACGGGGCCACCGACTACCGGGCGGCCGTGACCGGGGTGAGCGAGCCGCAGCATCTGACGGGTACGGCCGCCGCGACACCGTGGGATTCGCGCCTGGCCACCGCGATGACCGAGCACGGCGTGCGTGTCGAGGAGGAGTCGGTCCTCGACGCCCTGCTCTCGGATCTGCGGACCGCGGCTCACAAGGCCGCTCGGGGCGGCGCCGAGGGCTTCTCGGCCGGCGGTCGGTGAGGAGGGACGGGCCGTCGGCCGTGACGCTCGTCCGACGCTCCGCGCGTCCGCGCCCTGCCCCTCCGTCACGGAAAAGGGGTTCGCGGACTTCCCGGCGGCGGCCTGTCGTGACCGCGTTGTTGGTTAGGGTGGCGGGCGGAGACTGATTCCGGTGCCCTTGACCAGGGCGACGAACGGGCCGGCGAGTTCGGGGACCGCAGGGGCTGACGGCTCCCCGTACGAGCCGGGTCGGAAACGACGGGGGGCTCTTCGGTGGGGAGTTGGCAAGCGCAGAAGTCGAGGACCACGCCGGCCGGCGTCGTGGGACACGATCCGCCGGTCACGGCGGAGAACCGCGGGCCGACCGGGCGCGGTGGGCGTCCGACGGGCCGGCCGGCGCCCACCGCGCTGCCCCCGGCGCTGCGCGGAGGGCTCGGGACGATCGCGGTCCTCGCCGCGCTGGTGGTCGTCGCGCTCGGGGTCCTGTACGCCGGTGACAGCGAGCCCGGCGGGGCGGACGCGCGGATCGTGACGGCGGTGTACGGCGTGGGACCGTCGTGGCGGCACGTCGCTCTGGCCCTGGACTTCCTGGGGGAGCCCGTGGGATCGGCGGCGCTGGTCACGGCCGTCGTGACGGGCTGCCTGCTGCTCCGGCGTCCCCGTACGGCCGTGCTCGTCGTCGCCGGCGCCGGCCTGGCCGTGGGGACGGCGACGCTGCTCAAGTCCCTGGTGGGACGCACCATCCACGGCGACAACCTGTCCTATCCGAGCGGGCACACCGCCTTCGCCACCACGCTCGCCCTCGCGGTGGCGCTGGCCGCGGCGGGCCGGCCCGGCCTCGGCGGGCCGGCCGGCACCTCGCTCGTGCTCGTCGCGGCGCTGGCCGCCGGTGCCGCCATGGGCTGGGCCGAGGTCGCCCTGGGCGCGCACTACCCGACCGACGTCCTCGGCGGCTGGTGCACCGCGCTGGCGGTGGTCCCGGCGACCGCGTGGCTGGTCGACCGGGCGGCGGACCGCGTGGCCGACCGGCGTCGGCCACGCGGTCGCGCGGCCGACGCCGGTCGGCGGGAGCGTCGCTGACGTCCCGTCACACCAGGCGGCGGAACACGGGCTTCACCGGCCGTCCGACGAGCCAGGGGGTGGGATCGGCGGCGTCGAGCGCCTTGCGGTACTCCGCGCACGCCTGGGCCACCACGTCGACGGTGTGATCGATGTCGGCCTCGTCGAGCGCGCTGCTCACCACGAACGACGGGGCCAGCACCCCGCCCGCGAGGAGTCGGCGCAGGAACAGGGTGCGGTACTCCTGCGACGGCTGCCCGTTCTCGTCGAGGGTGGCGAAGACCAGGTTGCTGGCCCGGCCCCGGACGACGACGTGGTCGCCGACGCCCGCGTCGGCCGCGGCCGCGCGGACACCGGCGGCGAGCCGCTCGCCGAGGGCGTGCAGCCGCGCGGTGATGCCCTCCTCCGTATAGGTGGTGAGCACGGCCATCGCGGCCGCCAGCGAGTGCGTCTCCGCACCGTGCGTGGTGGACAGCAGGAACACCCGGTCGCCGGAGTGGCGCAGCCCGCCCAGCTCCATCAGCTCCCGGCGCCCGGCCAGCGCGGAGACGGCGAACCCGTTGCCCAGCGCCTTGCCGAAGGTGGAGAGGTCGGGGACGACGCCGTACAGGCCCTGGGCGCCCGCCTCGGACCAGCGCAGTCCGGTGATCATCTCGTCGAAGACCAGGACGCAGCCGTGCCGGTCGGCCAGCTCGCGCAGACCGGCGAGGTACCCGGGCGGCGGCTCGGTGTGGGTGGCGGGTTCGAGGATCAGACAGGCGATCTCGTCCTGGTACCGGGTGAGCAGTTCCTCCGTGGCGGCCAGGTCCCCGTAGGGGAACGTCACGGTGAGGTCGTTGGTCTCCGCCGGAATGCCCGCGGACATCGGTGTGGTGCCGATGAACCAGTCGTCGACGGAGAAGAACGGGTGGTCGGCGCAGAGGGCCACCCGCGGGCGCCCGGTGGCGGCGCGGGCCAGGCGCACCGCGGCGGTGGTGGCGTCGGAGCCGTTCTTCGCGAACTTGACCATCTCGGCGGTCGGCACCGTGGCCAGGAAGCGTTCCGCGGCCTCCACCTCCACGATGGAGGGCCGGACGAAGTTGCTGCCGCGGTCGAGTTCGCGCCGCACCGCCTCGACCACGCGCGGGTGGGCGTGGCCGAGGCTGACCGACCGCAGGCCGGATCCGTACTCGACGTAGCGGTTGCCGTCGACGTCCCACACGTGGGCACCGTTGCCGTGGCTGATGACCGGGGCCAGGTCCTCGGGGTACTGGTCGTCGCCCTTGGCGTAGGTGTGCGCACCCCCGGGGATCAACGCGTGCAGCCGCTCGTTGGCGGTGCGCGACAGGGGCAGGTGGAGCTCTTCGGTGTCCACGGGTACCTCAACTTTCTCTGTGCTTCAGGACCTCGGCGAGGCTCGGTGCCTCCCGGTCCCGTGGGGACATCGATGTGACCGGCAGCGGCCAGGGAACGGCGAGTTCCGGGTCGTCGAAGGCGATCGTCACGTCCTCGGCCGGATCGTGCGGGCGGTCGATCCGGTACGAGGTGTCGGCGGTCTCGGTCAGCGCCTGGAAGCCGTGCGCGCACCCCGCGGGGATGTACAGGGTCACCTGCGTGTCGCCGGACAGCTCGAAGGAGGCCACGTTGCGGTACGTCGGCGAGTCCGCCCGCAGGTCGACGACGACGTCGAAGATCTTTCCGTACGAGCACCGCACGAGCTTGGCCTCACCCGCGCCGGACCGCAGGTGCAGCCCGCGCAGCACGCCCCGGACCGAACGGGACACGCTGTCCTGGATGAAGGCGTCCGGGTCGAGGCCCACCGAGCGGACCACGTCGGCGTCGAAGGTGCGGCAGAAGAAGCCGCGCTCGTCGGCGTACGGCGTCGGCTCGAACAGGTACGCGCCGGCGATCGTCGGGACTTCGGTCGCTCTCATGGGGTCTCCCGGGGTGCGTGGGTGCGGTCGGTCGCCGGGAACAGGGCCGCGGTCAACTTGTCGAACTGGTCGTCCAGTTGCCGGACGGCGTCCTGATTGCGCTCGGCGAGGGTCAGCCGCAGCTCCGCCGACCGCTCCTCCAGCTCCCGGAACTGTCGGAGCAGCCGGTCGGCGTCGACCTCGCGGGCCGGGTGGCAGTAGGCGCCCAGCCCCATTTGCGCCATGAGCGCGTCGCTCTTCGCGGCGTAGCTGAGCGCGAGCGTCGGCGTGCCGGCCTTCAGCGCGCAGATCAGGTTGTGGTACCGGGTCGCCACCACACTGTCGGCGGCCGCCGTCTCCTTCATCACGTCGGCCAGCGAGGCCGGTTCGGCGACGGTGACCAGCGGTGAGTCCACCGCGTCGAGGATCGCGGAGACCACCGTCGCGTCGACGTCGTCACCGGTGATCAGCCGGACCGGCCTGCCCTCCTCGACCAGGGTCCGGACGAACCGGGTCGTGCCGTCGAGGTAGCGCCGGTGGATCTCCTCGGCCCGGGCGCGGTCGTCGTCGCTGCCGTGGAAGGCCATGACACCGACGACGACCGGGCCCGGCGGGTCCGAGGGCGCGCCCGCGGGCGGCGCCGGCAGGGAGAACGCGAGGTCCGGGTGGACCTCGTCGCGCGTGGTGTCCACGCCCATCGCCCGCATCGCGTCGCGGGACGGGGCGTCCCGGTACGACCGGTACGCGGCCAGCCGCGCCGACCAGCGCACCAGCGTCCGGGTGGCCCGGTTGCCGATCGGGGCGGCGCCGACACCGACCAGCGCGACCTTGGCGCCGGACAGCCGGCCGGCCGCGCAGAGCAGGAACAGCGCGTACGGGAAGCCCCACGGCCGCAGCGGCAGCGTGGCCTCCAGGACGCCCATGCCCGGGACGATCACCACGTCGTGCCGGCGCACCCAGCCGGCGGTGCGGAAGACGTCGACGAGTTTGCCCAGGCCCTTCCCCGCGACCGCGCCCGCGCGCGACGCGGTCCGGTACTCCCCGCGGTACCAGTGCAGCCGTGTCGCGGGGATCCCGTACCGGGCCGTCACGGCCTCGGGTCCGCCGCACAGCGCGTCCACGGCCGCCTCCGGGTGCCGGTCCCGCAGGTATCCGAGCACGGCCTCGAGCGATCCGTCGTTGCCGAGGTTGCCGGAGCCGAGCAGCCCGAACACCCCGACCCGCGCCGGGGTCCCCTTCGCGGGCGTCATGTCCGCCTCCCCTCGCGGCCCGCGACCAGGGCGTCGACGGAGACGTCGAGCCGGTCGGGGTCGACCGGGGCGCGGTCCTCGACCCGCTCGCCGGCGCCCGGCCGGACCCGGCTGGTCATCCACGCGGCCAGGTGCCGGAAGCAGGCGCGCCGGTCGGCCGCGGACAGCGGCGCCCGCCGGATCGCCGACGCGAAGCCCCAGACGTACTCGGCGAGCAGCCGGGGCGTCGGGTGCAGCGGGCCCGCCCGGCGCGGGTCCAGGTTGACGCACCGGGCGCGCTTGGACGGGTTGGCCCGCTCGGCGCGGGTGGGGTGGTCGCGGCGGAAGTACAGCAGCTCCGGCACCTGGTGGAAGGGGCCGTGCAGGGTGATCTCGGCGACGTACGTGCGGTCCGCGTGGTGGTAGCTGTCCATCGGCTTCACCCGGCGCAGCATGTCGGTCCGCATCACCCCGTAGAAGTCGTCGCCGCCCGGCTCGAACAGCAGGCTGCGGAAGCGCTCCGGGGCGTGCGGCGAGTCGGTGGCGAGCGTGTACTCGTAGGGGACCTTCACCTTGCCGTCGCCGTCGATGACCGCCTGGCCGGTGTGCGCGAGGATCAGCTCCGGCCGCTCGTCCAGCGCCTCCACGCAGACGCGCAGCAGGTCCCGGCCGTACAGGTCGTCGTGCGAGGCCCACTTGAACAGTTCGCCGCGGGACTCGGCGAGCACGTGGTTGTGGTTCGGCGTGGCGCCGATGTTCCGGGACAGCCGCAGGTACCGGATGCGCGAGTCCTTCGCCGCGTACCGGCGGCAGATGTCCTCGGTCCCGTCGGTCGAGGCGTTGTCGGAGACGACCAGCTCGAAGTCCTCGTAGGTCTGGCCGAGCAGGGCGTCGAGCGACTCGGCCAGGTACTCCTCGCCGTTGTACACGGGCAGGCCGATGCTCAGCCTGGGTTGCGCGGTCATGACGTCCTCACTTCGCGGATCGGTTCTTGAGCGTGCTCGCGCAGGGCGGAGCGCAGTTGCAGCCACCACACGGCCGAGCCGCTGACGGTCGCGGCGGCGACGCCCCAGGCCGAGCCGACCGCGCCGCCGGCGGCCGCGCCGCCGAGCCCGCCGCCGACGTAGCAGGCCGAGGCGAACAACTGGCAGCGCAGGCTGCGCCGGGCCGCGCCGAGCGCGCGCAGCCCGGCCGCCGCGCCGGTGCCGAGGCCCGCGCCGGCGACGCCGAGGCTGATCGCCACGATGAGCGGGGAGGCGGAGTGCCAGACGTCGCCGAGCACCGTCTCGCCGAGCCCGCCGGGTATCAGCAGCAGCGCCGCGCCCCAGAGCAGCGCGCCGACGGCCTGCCCCCCGCCGAGGAGCAGGCAGAATCTGCCCAGTCGGTGCGGGGCCTCCCGCAGTACCCGTGCCGCCTCCGGGACGGTGACGAGCGAGAGCCCCATCAGTACGGCGAGGAAGGGGCCCATGAGGAGCTCGGCGCCCCGCACGGCCCCCACCGCGCCCACCCCGACGATCACGCCGACCCCGTACGCCCGCAATTGGCTCGCGCCGCTGAGGCTGACGTTCTCGACCAGGTACCGGTAACCGAGGTCGCGCTGCTCGCGCAGCCACCCGCGCGCCTCGGTCATCCGGGGCCGGATGCCGGACTGCACGCAGCCGTACCCCGCCGCCACCGTGGCGGACGCGCCCCAGGCGAGCACGAAGGCGGCCACGGTGCCGACGCGGGCGGCCACCACCATGGCCGGGACCAGCGCGACACCCCAGGCGACGTCGTTGAGGAACGCCTTCCGCCCGGTGCCCGCGGCGAAGAACGAGTACCTCCAAGCGTCCTGGAGCAGCAGTCCCGGCAGCATGACACCGAGGGCGGCGAACGCGGGCCCCACGCGGCCGCCGAGGCCGAGGCCGGCGGCCAGGGAGACCACGCCGAGGACGGCGCCGACACCGAGCGCGGTACCCGTCGAGCGGGCCACCGCCCCGCGCCAGGCCGCGCCGGGCGGGCCGCTGAAGCGCACCGTGAGCGGATCGGTGGCCAGCCCGCGGGAGACGTTGAGCACCACGCCGTACGTCACCCAGGCGAGGCTGAACACGCCGAACGCGGTCACCCCCAGCGAGCGGGCCACGTAGATGCCCACCGCGAAGTTGCTCACGCTGGAGGCCGCCTGGTCGGCCAGCCCCCAGGACAGCCGGCCGACGAGGGCCCGCTTGGCGGACCCGGCCGGTGCCCTCGTCTTCTCCCCCTCGGTGGTCATCGGCGTCACGCCTTGATCAGTTCGGCGTCGCGCAGGGCGTCGGCCGCGGCGGCGACGGTGTCGAACGGCAGCCCGGAGCGCTCGGCGACGTCCAGCAGCGTGTGCCCGCCGTCGGCGAGGCTGAGCACCCACAGCATGGCCATCTGCGCCTGCTTCGCGTCGCTGCGGCCGCCGAGCGAGTCGTACAGTCCGCGCCGGCCCAACTGCGGTTCGCCGTAGGGGCTGAGGTTGACGTACCGCCGGTTGCGGTCCAGGACGGCGAACGCCTCGCGGCAGACGGCGAGGGTGTCCTCCATCGCCTCCGGGGAGACGAAGTCCGGGTCGTCCGCCGAGGTGTGGTACTCGGGGTAGCCCGCGTACGGGGTCCGGCTGAGCGAGCCCACGCCGAGATCGAACCCGGGGGAGCAGTACTGCCGCTCGTCGTAGCCGTACGGGGTGAACTCCCTGATCTCGTGCGGGCGTTCGGAGGCGGTCAGTACGTGCCGCAGCACCCGGTCGATCTCCGCGTCACCGCGCCTGCTCTGCTTGTACGTCAGGCTGCCCGAGTCGCCCGCGCAGGCCAGCACCAGCCCGTGCTTGACCCGGTCGATCCGCTCCGTGTTGCGGGCGAGCCAGGTGATCGCCCCGATGGTGCCGGGCGCGAAGACGAACCGGTAGGTGTAGTACGGGTTCTGCTCCGCCAGCGCCCGTGCCAGGTGGACCGCCACCGCGACGCCGGCCAGGTTGTCGTTGGCCAGCGACGGGTGACAGACGTGGCAGGAGACGATCACCTCATCGGCGACCTGCCCCGGGACCACGTGCTCGGCGTAGGTGAGGTGGCCGTCGGCGAGCGTGGAGTCGATGCGCACCTCGTACTCGCCGTCCGGCATCGCGTCCAGGGTCTCCTGGGCCAGGCAGAACCCCCACTCCGGCTTGTAGTAACTGGTGCGGTACGGCACCCAGGACGGGTGGTCCGGCAGGGTGTGCAGGTGTCCGCGCAGCTCGGACAGCGGCATGGTCGCCGACACCGGCACGCTGTAGCCGAGCACGTGCAGGCTGGACGCGGCGAAGTCGACGACCCGCCTGCCCGTGCCGTCGGCCACGTAGGCGTCCCTGATGTTCCACTCCTGGGGCACCGTCCAGTCGAGCACCTGGGTGCCGGTCGGCACCTCGTGCACCGTGAGCGGGACGTACTCGCCGACGATGTCCAGGGTGGCGCGCACCCCGTCGCCGGTGATGCTCCGGCACAGCGGGTACATCCGCCGCACCAGTTCGTGCATCTCCTCGCCGGCACCTCTTTTTGCGCCCGTGGTCACCGGCGCCACCGCAGGGTGTCGTCGACGGTGCCGGCGTCGGAGGCGGCGCGCAGCACGGCGAGCCGGGTGAAGCGCCGCTCGAAGTTCTCCCGGGTCAGACCGTGCTCGCGGTAGGCGTCGGCGAGTTCGAGCGCGCCGCGCTTGACGGTCCACTCGCAGTCGAAGCCGGGGATCGCCGTGCGGAACCGGGAGAAGTCCACCCGGTAGGACCGCGGATCGGCACCGTTCTCCCCGGTGATCACCACCTTCGCGCCGGACACCGCCTCGGCGACCTGCTCGGCGATCTCGGCGACGGTGACGTTGTTGAACTCGCTGCCGATGTTGAACGCCCGGTCGTGCACCGCCTCGCGCGGCGCGTCCAGCGCGGCCGTGAAGGCCCGCGCGATGTCGGCGGCGTGCACCAGCGGGCGCCAGGGGGTGCCGTCGGACAGGACGAGCACCTCGCCGGACAGCAGGGCGTGCCCCACCAGGTTGTTCAGCACGATGTCGGCGCGCAGTCGCGGCGAGAAGCCGAAGGCGGTGGCGTTGCGCATGTACACCGGGCTGAAGTCGCCGTCGGCCAGCTCGTGCAGGTCGTCCTCCACCCGCACCTTGGACTCCGCGTACGGCGTCACCGGCCGCAACGGCGCGTCCTCGGCCACGAGTTCGTCGCCGCCCGCGGCGCCGTAGACCGAGCACGTCGACGCGTACAGGAAGCGCCGCACCCCGGCCTCGCGGGCGAGCTTCGCCAGCTTCACGGACGCGTGGTGGTTGATGTCGTAGGTGAGTTCCGGCGCCAGCGACCCCAGCGGGTCGTTGGACAGCGCGGCCAGGTGGATCACGGCGTCCACCCCGGCCACGTGCTCGGCCGTGACGTCACGCAGGTCGACCTTCGTCCCCGGCGGGTCTGCGGGCGTCGGGCCGAGCACGCAGTCGGCGAACAGGCCGGAGTCCAGTCCGACGACCTCGTGTCCGGCGGCCGTGAGGACCGGGGCCATGACGGTGCCCAGGTAGCCCTGGTGCCCGGTCAGCAGTACGCGCAAGGTTCATTCCCCCAGGTCGAGAGTGAGTTTGGTGACCGCGAACGCCTCGGCGTAGCGCGTGTTGCTTTCGATGCCGCGGATCCGGGCGAGCCCGAGGAAGGCCTCCCGGTCGTACCAGGGCCGGTGCCGCTGCGAGGGGTAGTGCTCCGCCAGCAGCCGCACCTTCTCCTCGGCGGTCTCCGGCGACAGCGGCTGGTACGCCGAGGGACGGCCGAGGTCGCCGTCCCACTTGACGATCTCGTAGCCGAGCACGAGGTGGTCGCGGAACGCGGTGGTCATGAGCTTCGCCAGGCCGCGGTGGTCCTGGTGCGCGTCGTCGGTGCGCGGGGCGAGCACGAGGTCCGGCTCCGTCCGCGCGCGCAGTTCCTCGACCGCGCCCTTGGCCTCGTCCCAGTGCGCGGGCAGCCGGCCGTCGGGCAGCTTGTGCACGGTCAGGTCGAGGTCGGCGCCCGGGCAGAAGGCGGCGAGCGCGGCCCGCTCCTCCTGTTCCCGCTCGCCGCCACCGCCGGAGAGCACCAGCGCGTCGACGCGGACGCCCGGATGCGCGCGGCACAGCGCCAGCAGCGTGCCGCCCGCGCCGATGGCGATGTCGTCGCAGTGCGCGCCCACCGCGACGATGCCGTTCAGGCGCCCGGCCCCCAGCCGGATCACGCGGCGCCGGCCCGGCTCGCGGGCACCCGTGCCACGGTGCCGCCGTGCTCCCACACGGCCCACGGACGGTCGCCCCGGGTGTAGGCCTCGTCGAGCGCGGCCCGTTCCTTCACGGTGTCGGTCGGCTTCCAGAAGCCGCGGTGCTGGTGCGCCACCAGCCTTCCCTGCTTGGCCAGTTGGGCACAGCCGTCGGCCACCAGGTCGCCGTTCTCCGGTATGTGGTCGAAGACCTCCTGGCGGAGCACGAAGTAGCCGCCGTTCTCCCACAGCGGCATGTCGCTCACCGCGGTGATGCCGCCCACCAGTCCGTCCTCGCCCAACTCCACGCAGTGGAACGAGGACTGCGGCGGGACCACCATCATCGAGGCGCCCGCGTCGCGCCGGGCGAAGTTGTCGATCATCTGAGGCAGCGGGGCGTCGGTGAGCACGTCGGCGTAGTTGGCGAGGAACATCTCGTCGCCGTCCAGGTGGTGGCGCACCCGGCGCAGCCGCTCACCGATGGGCGACTCGATGCCGGTCTGCGCGAACGTGATCGTCCAGTCGGCGATGTCGGTCGACAGCAGCTCGGTCCTCCCGCCGCGCAGCACGAAGTCGTTGGACGTCGTCTCCTCGTAGTTGAGGAAGAAGTCCTTGATGTGGTGGGCCCCGTACCCGAGGCACAGGATGAACTCCTTGTGCCCGAAGTGCGCGTAGTAGCGCATGACGTGCCAGATCAGCGGGCGCGGGCCGACCATCGCCATCGGCTTGGGCACGTCGTCGGACGTGCCGTTGCGCATCCGCATCCCGTAACCGCCGCAGAACAGGACGACCTTCATCGCTTGACCTCGACAATGCTCAGTTCCGGAATGGGGAAGACCAGCCGGCCGCCCCAGTCGTGCACGAAGGACAGCTGCTCGGTCAGCTCGGCCCGCAGGTTCCACGGCAGGACGAGGACGTAGTCCGGCTTGTCGGCGGCGATCCGCTCGGGCGACAGGATCGGGATACGGGTGCCCGGGGTGAACCTGCCGTGCTTGTAGGGGTTGCGGTCGACCGTGTACGCGAGCAGGTCGGGCCGGATGCCGCAGTGGTTGAGCAGGGTGTTGCCCTTGCCGGGAGCGCCGTAGCCGACGACGCTCTCGCCGCGCTCGGCCGCGTCGATGAGGAACCGCAGCAGGTCCCGGCGCACCTTGGCCACCCGGGCGGAGAACTCGGTGTACCCGGACAGCTCCTGCAGCCCGGCCGCCTTCTCCCGGTCGAGGACCTCGGCCACGCGGGCGGAGGGTTCCCCGGCCACCTCGGAGGGGCGGGCCCACAGCCGGATCGAGCCGCCGTGCGTGGGCAGCAGCTCGACGTCCACCAGGGAGAGTCCGCCGCTCGCAAGGGCTCGGATCGCGGACGCGACCGTGTAGTACTGGAAGTGCTCGTGGTAGATCGTGTCGTACTGGTTCTCCTCGATCAGGGTCAGCAGGTGCTGCACCTCGATCGAGACCCAGCCGTCGTCGGCGACCAGGGCGCGCAGTCCCTGGGTGAACCCGACCACGTCCGGGATGTGCGCGTACACGTTGTTGGCCACGACCAGGTCCGCCGGACCGTGTTCGGCGCGGACGGCCGAGCCGGTGTCCGGGGACAGGAACGCGGTGAGCGTGGGCACGCCCGCGTCCCGCGCCGACGCGCCGACGTTCACCGAGGGCTCGACGCCGAGGCAGCGGATCCCGCGGTCCACCACGTGCTTCAGCAGGTACCCGTCGTTGCTCGCGACCTCGACGACGAAGGAGTCGCCGTCGAGGCCCAGCCGCGCCGCCGCGCCGTCGACGAACGTCCGCGCGTGCTCCACCCAGGACGTCGAGAAGGAGGAGAAGTACGCGTACTCGCTGAACGTCTCCTCCGGCGTGATCAGCGGCGGGATCTGCGCGAGCCAGCAGTCGGTGCAGACGCGCAGGTGGAGCGGGTACGCCGGCTCCGGCTGGTCCAGTTGGTCCGCGGCGAGGAAACTCTCGCACGGCGGGGTCGCCCCGAGATCGACGACGCTCGCGAGCGCCGCGGCGCCGCAGAGTCGGCAACGTGTCATCAATGTCCCCCATCCCGCTCGCGCGGGTGTACCCGCGACGAGCCCGTTCTTTCCCCTGTCGGCGGCGGGCCGTCCCCGTCGCCGTACCGCCCCGCGATCGCGGTGCGGTACCCCTCCACCAGGCGCTCCAGCCCGACGGCCGGGCTGAAGTCCTGCTCGTAACGGCGCCGGGCCGCCTGTCCCATCTCCCGGTTGCGGACCTGCCCGGCCGTGATCAGGCGCAGGCAGGACGCGAGCGAGCCGGGATCGCCCGGCTGGTGCCGCAGCCCGGACACCCCGTCCTCGACGAGTTCCACGAAGGCCCCGTGATCGGCGGCGACGGCCGGGACCCCCGCCGCCATCGCCTCCACGACCACCAGGCCGAACGCCTCCAGCCAGGTCGACGGAGCCACCACGGCGACCGATCGCGCGATCGCCTTCCGGCACTCCGCCGTGTCGCACAGACCGGCGTAGCGCACGTCGTCCCGCCCCGCCGCCCAGGCGGCCACCTCCCGCTCCAGCGGCCCGGTGCCGGCGATCACGAGCGGCACGCCGATCCCGCCGCCGGAGGCGATCTCGTCCCACGCGGCCATGAGCAGCCGTACGCCCTTGGCCTCCGCGAGCCGGCCGAGATAGAGCAGGTGCTCGCCGTCGCCCTCCCGGACCACGCCGGGCTCGGGCACGAAGTTGTGCTTCACCGCCAGGCGTTCGGCCGGCATCCCGGCCCCCACCAGGACCTCGCGCTGCGCCGCGGAGATGCAGAAGAACCGCTCCACGCCGGACCACCAGCGCCGCCGGTTGACCGACAGGCTGACCGCGAGCGGCACCGTCGCCAGCCGGGAGTTCCGGTAGCAGCCGTGCCGGACGGCGGGCAGCGGCGTCGACCCGACGCACTCGGTGCACGGCCGGCCGTCCCGCTGCAGCGTGCCGGGCGGGCAGACCTGGGTGTAGTTGTGCAACGTGGCGACGGCGGGCACGCCCGCGTCGGCGCAGGCGGCCAGCACCGCCGGCGACAGCAGCGGGAAGACGTTGTGGACGTGCACCACGTCCGGCCGTTCGGCGCGGAGCTTCGCCGCGAGCTCCCTGCGGACCGCCGGGTTCCACGGCACCCGCAACGGCAGCGCGGCCTTGGCCGGCAGGGACAGGGAGCCGATGTCGTCGCTGCGCCGCTCGAACAGCTCGACCTGGTGGCCGGCCCCGCGCAGCAGTTCCACCTCCTGGTCGACGACCTTGTTCTCACCGCTCGGCTGTGCCGAGGCGTAGCGGTTGTGCACCACGATGACGTGCATGCTCAGCCCACCTCCGTTCTCTGGGCCCAGCGCGGGACGCGCCGCCTTCGGGGGACTTCGGGTACCGGCGGGGGAGCGGCCGGGGCGGGCGTCGCCAGCAGCGAGGCGGCCACGGCCAGGTGCAGCAGGTACGGCGAGGCGTCGCCCAGTCCGGCCTCGGTGTACGACGCGATCGCGCAGTAGCTGATCAGGAAGATCGCGCAGGCCCTCGACAGCGACGGCGGACGCAGCAGCGCGACACCGCCCAGCACGGTGATGAACGCCGCCACCAGGCAGACGCCGATCATGCCCTGCTCGTTGTAGACGGCCAGCCAGCTGTTGTCGATCGGCAGCCCGTCGAACGACTTGTCGCCCAGACCGGCGCCGAACAGGTACTCCGTGGTGCTCCGGGGCGCCGCCAGCAGGGCGTGCCAGACCTTGGCCCGGCCGGTGAGGCTGGAGAAGTTCTCCTGGCTCTGCCCGCGCAGGAACCACGTCTGCAGCGCGGAGGCGAACCCCACCGCGGCCACCGCGGCGATCGCCACCGCCCAGGTGAAGAAGCGGCGGGCGGCGGCGCTGGTCAGCATGAGCGAGCCGATCGCCAGCGCCAGCCCGAGGAGCAGGCCGAGCGTGGCCGTGCGGGTGTGGGTCAGGGCGAGCAGGACGAGGGAGGGCACGATGACCACGGCCGCGCTGGTCCCGTCGGTCCGGCGGCCCATCAGGAGCAGCACGGTCAGCCCGATGATCACCGCGGCGTACTGTCCGATCTGCGGCGGGGTGAGCGGCCACAGCGCGCCGACCAGACGCCCGCCGTAGAGGTCGGGCAGGGCCGCGCCCGGTGAGGCGACCAGACCCGCGGCCACCGTCCCGAGCACCGCCAGGTACATCCGGATGTGGTGCCGGACGAAGGTCGTCCCGCCGTCCCACCAGCGGCTGAGCAGCCACAGCGTGCCGACGAAGAGGGCCAGCCGGAAGCAGCGGAACAGCGCGCCGAACCCGGACTCCAGGTGCACGCTGGAGATCACGCTCGACACCAGCAGCAGGGTGAGCAGCAACACGTAGGAACTGGCCCGTACGCGCAGCCGGACGTTGACCACGAGCGCCAGCGCGAACGCGGTGACCAGCGCGCCCATGGTGACCATCTGGATGAGGGAGCGGGGCAGAGGGACGATGGTCTTCGCCCCGGCGGAGCCGAGCGTGTTGAGGATCAGCAGTCCCCAGACCGTCCCGACGATCTTCGGAGTGCGGTCCGTGCCCATCTCAACCACCGTCCTGGGCGCGGAAGGTGCTGCCCGCGTCCTGCTGGTACGGCGTGCCCCGCCACTGCCCGGAGTCGAGTATCCGGCTCGGGTCGTGGGCGACGAACCTCCACGGTCCGACGTAGGTGTTGTCGTGCCAGCGGTTGTGCTGCTTGCCGGTGATCGCCTCGGCCACCCGGTCGCCCTGGTACGGCGACCAGTCCGGATAGGTGCCGTAGTTGGCCAGCACCGCCATGCGGTCGCACTTCACGGTGCAGCCGACGACGGACTTGTCCAGCACGAAGCGGTTGTTGTGGATGTCCACCCGCTGGGTTCTCCACCGGCAGTCGTCGTAGAGCGGTGCGGTGGCGATCGCCGGCCGCACGCAGCGCTTGGTGTTCTTCACCAGCAGCGTGCAGTCGCCGGACGAGGTGTTGGCCGGGCTGTTGCAGAACCGGTCGGCGTTCTCCCACAGGGTGATCCCGGACCAGTTGTCCTCCAGCAGGTTCCGGTCGATCTCGATCTTGTCGGTGCGGGCCCGGACCCGCGGTTCACCGCCGGACTCGGACAGGTAGACCGTCGCGAACGGGAAGCTGTCGCCGCGGTCGGCGTACTTGCGGCCCTCGACCCAGTTGTTCCGCCGGATCGTGTTCCCGCGGACGACCGCGTTGTAGCTGGTCTCGTAGATCAGCGCGGCACCGTCGTTGGCCTCGAGCACGTTGTCCTCGATGAGGAAGTCGTTGTTGTTGGTGTCCGCCCACAGCCCGGTTCCCCGGTTGTCGTGCACCCAGTTGCCGCGTACGTCGGCACCGTCGACGGCCCAGAACTTGACGCCTCCGGTGCAGCCGCAGCCCTCCTGCTTCCGCTCCCAGTCGTCGGTGTTGTTGCCCGTGATCTCGTTGCCCTCCAGGACCAGGCCGCTGAGGGGACCGTTGCCCTTGTACGCGTTCATGCCGTACTGCCCGTTGTCGCGCAGACAGCTGGCGCGGACCTGCTGACGGGCACCGGCCATCAGCCCGGCGCCGGAGTTGTCCTGGATCGTCGCGTGCTCGATCACCCAGCCGTCGGCCGAGTCGTGGTTGACCACGCCCTCGTTCTGCGGGGCGACGAAACCCCGCACGGTCAGGTAGCGGATGGTGACGTCGGGGGCGCCGCCGGAGAACGCGTACTGGTTGGTCCTCCGGCCGTCGAGCACCGCGCCCGGCGCGCCGAGGTAGACGTCCCCCTTCTTGGGGACCACCTGGGCGTAGCGGTCCTTGTCGAGCCTGTGCCTGCCCGGCCGGAGCCAGAACGTGGTGCCCGGGGGATGGCTCTTGGTCTTCGCGGCCAGGTCACCGGCCTTGGCGGGGTCGACCGTCACCGCGCCCGCCGGTGCCTTCGCCGGCCCGGACGCGGGCTCGGCGCACACCCGGGCCACGGTCGTGGCCGGCCCGGCGGTCGGCTTCAGCCGCGTGCTCGGCGCGCTGTCGCAACCGGTCGCCATCGGCAGGGCCAGCGCCAGCAGTGCCGCCGGCAGCGCCCAGTGCCGCCCCTTGATCCCCAAGCGCCCTTCCCCCCTAGCCCCGGAACCCGAGTACGGTCGTGAACTCCCGCGTGCCCTCGGCGAAGCCGGTGCCGACCAGCGTCGTGGCGGGTTCCTTGCGTCCGAAGCCGGCGGAGTACCAGCCCAGCGGCGGCTCGCTCTCGCCGCGGTGCGCCCGCCAGTCCAGCTCCCCGGGCAGGTCGAGCACCGCGGAGCGGTCCTCGCCGTCCCGGGTCCAGGTGAGCCGCGCCCGGTTCCCCTCCAGGTCCGCGGTGACCGCCGGGCCGAGGTGGAACGCGAGGCGCACGGCCCGGCGCGGGCCGCGCACCTCGTCGACCACCTTCAACTCCCGGCTCGCGGCCGTCAGTTCCACCCGGCGGCGGTGCACGGAGGGCTCGTAGCCGTCGTGCTCGGCGCACCAGCGGGCCACTGCCTCGCCGGACGTGTCCGCGACCAGGACGCGGCTGCGGGCGTGCCGGGTCCACAGGAACGGACCGCCGGAGCCGGACTGGTCGGTGCCGTCCAGCTCCAGGGTGTTGTGGCCGAGGGTGGAGCGGAAGTACCGCCGCCACTCGGGCTGCCCGTGGTAGCAGTACGTCCCCGGATCGGCGAGCACGTCGACGCCGTCGTGCCGGACCTCCACGGACAGCGCGTCCGCGTGGGCGTGCGCGGCGATGGACAGGAAACCGTGCGGACCGCCGTCGCAGCGGGCCCAGATCTCCTCCGGACCGCGCAGGATCGTCATGCCCGCGTCGGTGAAATGGGCCGGCCGGGCCGCCGGGCGGGTCACGGTCCCGTCCTTCGCGTACGGCCGGACGAGCGCGGCCAGCAGCGAGGTGCGCACATCGGTGCCGGTCACCTCCGGCCACCAGCCGAGCCGGCCGAACACGGCCTCCCCGGTGGCCAGCAGCGAACCCCAGCGGTCGGTGCCCGCGCCGTCCACGACCAGACCGTGTCCGTCGTCCGCGTCGCCCTGGCGCGGCGGCCGCAGCCGGTTGTCCACGACGGCCGCGAGCGCGTCCGTCATCCGCAGCAGCACCAGCCGGACCGTCGCCGGGACCGGTACGCCCGCGGCGTCCGCCTCGGCCAGCGCGGCCAGGCCCAGCTCCAGCACCAGCCCGTGGTACTCGGTGGCCAGCTCCCGGTTGAGGCCGGAGCCGAAGGTGTTGGCCCGCAGGTTCCGCTCCAGCGAACGCAGCGCGTCGGTCCGCCAGCGCGCCGAGGAGGGGAACCATCCGAACGCGCAGGACGCGGCGAGCTGCCCGGCGGCCTCGGCGATGACGTGGTTGTTCGCCGAGGAGCCCCGGCTGGGGAAGGCGGCCAGCCAGCGCTGGTGGTGCCAGATCTGCTCGCGCGCCTCCGGATTGTCCTCGAACAGCGCGGCCGCGCCCGGCCAGCCGTCGAGCAGCCGGCGGATCCACACCCAGGACAGCAGCCGGATCCCCAGCTCGATGCCGCTGGTCCACTGCACCCCGCGCAGCGGCGTGTTGACCGCCCACCACGACCGCAGGTGCGTGGCCACCCGTTCCGCGTACCGCTCGTCCCCGGTGACCGCGTAGGCGGCGGCGAGCACGGTGAGGTACTGGTGCCGGGACGGCTCCCAGATCTGCTTGATGTCCCCGACCGCCTCCTCGTCGCGGTACGGCACGTCGAAGGCGTACACCAGCGGGGCCCGGCGCCAGGTCTTCGGGTCGAACGACCAGTCCGGGGCGGCCATGTCGTGGCGCTCCACCCCGAAGAACTCGGCGTGCCCGTCCATCAGCCGGTCCGCCTCGGCGACGAGACGCTTCGCGGCGTCCGGCGGCACGGCGTCGACCGTCCCCGCGGGCAGTACCGCGGTGAACCGGGCGCCGCGCACGCTCGGGCAGACCGGCTGCGCCGACCGCCAGCGCCGTCTGCGCACCGTGTCGCCCACCCGGCCGCCGACCTCCCGCGGCCCCATCCGGGACAGCCGCCGCAGGTACCATCCCGTGCTCATGGTCATCGGGCGTCCGCCAGCGTCACGGGCGCGCCGCCGGCCAGGCCGGCCTGCACGGCGAGGGTGGCCGCCGTCGTGGCCACCAGCGACTCCAGCGGCACCGGCATCGGACCGCCGGTCCGGACGGCCCTGACGAACGCGGCCAGTTCGGCGGACTGGCCCTTGTCCCGGGCCTTGGGCAGCCGCGAACTGACCCACCGCTTGTGTCCGGACCCGCCGTCGAAGTACACCGAGGCACGGACGAAGTCGTCGAGCCGCAGCACCTTGCCGTCCGCGACCAGGTCCAGGGTCTCCTTGGGGAAGCCGGACGCGCCGGTGGTGACGTAGCTGATGGTGGCGGTGGATCCGTCCGGGTAGCGCAGCACGATCTGCAGGTCCTCGTTGCCGGACGGGGCGACCGCGTACACCGAGACCGGATCGGCGTCGAGCAGCCAGCTCGCGGTGTCGATGAAGTGCCCGCCCTCGCCGGCGAACCGCGAGCCCTCGGTGCCCTGCTGGAGGTACCAGCTGCCGTGGTCGAGGCGGCCCGCGTTGACCAGGTAGCGCAGGCTCGCCGGACCGGTCCTGGCACCGAACCGCTTCCTGGCCTCCTGCAGCAGCGGCGCGAAGCGGCGGTTGAAGCCCACCTGGATCCGGTCGTTGCCGGACTCCTCCACCGCGGCGAGCACACCGGCCAGTTCGTCCTCGGTGAGCGCCAGCGGCTTCTCCACGAACACCGTCTTGCCCGCCAGCAGCGCCTTGCGGGTCAGCTCGGCGTGCGAACTGTGCCGGGTGACCACGAACACCGCGTCGACGGACTTGTCGCCGAGCACGGCGTCGAGGTCGGTGGTCGCCTCGGCGAAGCCGAACTTGCGCTGCGCGTTGGCCGCGGACAGCGCCGTCGTGGTGACGACGGTGGACAGCTCGACGCCGTCGCGCTGGGTCAGGTGCGGCAGCAGCATCGACGTCGCGTAGTTGCCCGCGCCGACGAACGCGAGGCGCACCGGCGTCCTGACGGGCCGCACCGGGGCGGACCCCTTGCCCTCGGTCCGCTTCACCGCGGGCACGGTCACCGCGGGGGCCTCGGCCTCCACCGCCTGCTCGGGGTAGCGGAACAGCACGGCCACGGCCTTCAGTTCGCCGTCCTTCAGGCTCCGGTACGTCTCGACGGCGTCGTCGAAGTCGGCGATGTGGGAGATCAGCGGCTCCACGTCGACCTTGCCGCGGGCCACGAGGTCGAGGAAGCACGCCAGGTTGCGGCGCTCGGTCCAGCGCACGTAGCCGATCGGGTAGTCCCGGCCCTCCAGCTCGTACGCCGGGTCGTAGCGCCCGGGTCCGTAGCTGCGGGAGAACCGGACGTCGAGCTCCTTCTCGTAGTACGCGTTCCACGGCAGGTCGAGGCGGCACTTGCCGATGTCGACGACCCGGCCGCGGTCCCGGCAGAGCCGTGCCGCCAGCTCGACGGGCTGGTTGCTGCCGCCGCCGGCGGCCAGGTACACCTGGTCCACGCCGTGACCGTCGGTGAGTTCGGCGACGGAGTTCTCCACGGCCGCGGAGGAGGGATCGCCGCAGGCCGCCGCGCCCAGGCTCTCGGCGAGCTCGCAGCGCGCCGGGTCGGGGTCGACGCCGACGACCCGGACGCCCGAGGCGGTCAGCAGCTGCACCACCAGCTGCCCGATCAGCCCGAGGCCGATGACCAGCGCCACCTCGCCGAGCCCTGACTCGCCCTGGCGGACGCCCTGCATCGCGATCGACCCGACGGTGCCGAAGGCCGCGTGCCGCGGCGCGAGACCGTCCGGCACCGGCGCGTAGAGGTTCTTCGGCACCCAGTTCAGCTCGGCGTGCAGCGCGTGCTCGTTGCCGGCGCAGGCCACGAGGTCGCCGACCTTCACGTCGTCGATCCCGGCGCCGACCTGCTCGACCACCCCGCACAGCGAGTAGCCCAGCGGTGTGTAGGAGTCCAGCTTGCCCATCACCTTGCGGTAGGTGGCGGGCACCCCGTTGGTGGCGACGCTCTGCACGACCTTGGCCACCTGGTCCGGCCGGGAGCGGGCCTTGCCCAGCATCGACATGCCGGCCTCGGACACCTTCATGAGCTCGGTGCCGGTGGAGATCAGCGAGAAGGCGGTCCGCACCAGCACACCGCCGGGCTTGCACCCGGGGACCGGCACGTCGAGCAGCGCGAGCTCACCGCTCTTGTAGTTCTGTACGACCTGTTTCACAGAAGTCCTCTTGTCTCTGTTGTCTTATGCCGTCACGGCAGACTTCTGGCCGGCCTGGGAGGTTGCGCCGCGATACCAGTACTCGAGGGTCAGCACGTGCCACAGATGCTTGGAGAAGTCCCGCTGCCCGGCGGCGTCCTCGGCGACCATGCGCGCCAGGGCGTCCCGGCGCAGGAGCCCGGAGCGGACCAGTTCGCCGTCGTTCACCACCTCGCGCACCAGCGGTGCCAGGTCCCGGCTCATCCAGGCCCGCAGCGGTGCGCTGAACAGGCCCTTGGGCCGGTACACGATCTCCCGCGGCAGGACCGAGGTGGCCGCCTCCTTGAGGACGGCCTTGCTCTGCCGTTTGACGATCTTGCGGTCACCGGGGACGGCGAACGCCGCCCTGACCACCTCGACGTCCACGTACGGCACCCGCACCTCGGTGGAGGCGGCCATGCTCGACCGGTCCGTGTACGTGAGGTTCAGACCCGGCAGGAACATCCGGGCGTCGCCCAGGCACATGCGGTTGACGAAGTCGTCGAGGTCGTTGTCCTCGTAGACGTCCGCGTGCTCGGTCAGCACGTCCTCGACCGTCCCGGCGAGGTCCGGATCGATCAGGGCGAGCAGCTCGTCCTGGTCGTACATGGTGTAACTGCGCCGGAACGCGGTCTCCTCCGGCAGATCGGCGAAGGACAGGAACCGCTTGGCGAAGCGCACCGACCGGTACCCCCGGCGGGCCGAGGCGACCGGCAGCCGGTCCACGGCCGCGGACAGGCCGCGCCGCAGGGGCCGCGGGACGCGCTGGTAGCGCAGCGCGATCAGGTTGGCCAGGTGCTTGCGGTAACCGGCGAACAGTTCGTCGGCCCCCATTCCCGAGAGCATCACCTTGACCCCGGCCTCCCGGGCGGCCGAGCAGATCAGGAACGTGTTGATCGCGGCGGGGTCGCCGATCGGCTCGTCCAGGTGGTGCGTCATCCGCGGCAGCAGGTCGAGCACGTCCGGGGCGATCTCGATCTCGTGCAGGTCCACGCCGAACTCCGCGGCGACCTGCCGGGCGTAGCGCAGGTCGTCGGGCATCGCCTCGAACTTGGCGTCCTCGGCGCGGAACCCGATCGTGTAGGCGGAGATCCCGGGCCGGTCGCGGGCCGCCAGCGCGGTCAGATAGCTGGAGTCGAGACCGCCGGAGAGGAAGGTCGCCACGGGCACGTCGGAGAGCAGGTGGCGCCGGGTCGACTCCTCCACGACGGCGGCGATGTCCGGCAGTTCGCCGCTGCGGGCCCGCTCGCGCCCCTCGGCGGCGACGTCCCTCAGGTTCCAGTACCGGCCGCGCTCCACCCGGCCGTCGGGCCGGAACCGCATCCAGCTCCCCGGCGGCAGCTTCTCCGCCTCGCGGAACGCGCACCGTGAGTCCGGCACCCAGTAGTACAGCAGCGACGCCACCAGCGCGGCGTGGTCCACCTCCAGCGTGCCGCCGGTCACCGCGGCCAGCGCCTTGAGCTCGGAGGCGAACACCAGGCCCGGGCCGCGCCGCAGCAGGAACAGCGGCTTGATGCCCAACTGGTCGCGGGCGAGCACCAGTTCACCGGTGCGCTCGTCGAAGATGCCGAACGCGAACATGCCGCGCAGCCGCGGCAGGCAGTCGGTGCCCCAGCGCCGCCAGGCCTCCAGCAGCACCTCGGTGTCGGAGGTGCCGCGGAAGCGCACCCCGGCGGCCTCCAGCTCGGCGCGCAGCTCGGGCGCGTTGTACAGCTCGCCGTTGTACGTCAGGACCAGGCCGCCCGAGACCATCGGCTGGGCGCCGGTCTCGGACAGGTCGATGATGGCCAGTCGGCGGTGCCCGAGGTGCACCTCGCCGTCACCGGCGGGGTGGCTGTAGCGGCCCGCCCCGTCCGGACCGCGGTGGGCGAGGGTGTCGGTGAGCCGGTCGGCCACGGCCTTCCCGTCCGGCCACCGGTACGTGCCTGCGATGCCACACATGTACTACCGAGCCTCCTGGTCACTGTCCGGGACGCGGGCCGCCCACATCGGCAGCCGCTCCGTCCGCGGCCGGTCCTCCCCCACCGCCTGAACGGCGGGGGAGGTACCCCCACCGCCCTGCCGGGCCGGACGGTCGTTCTGGCCGCGCAGCGCGGTGAGCGGCCCGTCCCACAGCGTGCCGTCGGTCCGGTCACGCGGATCGGGGTCGATCAGCACCACACCGATCACCGCGACGCGCTGGTCCGCGAGCTGCCGCGCCACGGTGTGCAGCCACGCGGCGCTGCCGTGCCCGGCGCGCACGACGAGCACGGTCCGGGTGCCCAGGTACCGGAGGTCGGTCCACGCAGTGCCGGGCGCCACCGAACCGACGCCGATCCGGCGTTCCTGGTGCGGTACGTCCGCGGCGTCGGCACCACCGACCACGGCCGGGTCTCCCGGCTTCGGGCGCCGCCTGCTGAGCTGTGGGCCGGGCAGGCCGTCGACGACGACCACCGGTCCGTCCGCCGCCAGTGCCCTGGCGAGGTCCAGGGCGATCGCGCCCGCGTTGCGGGCACAGCCCAGTTCCAGCAGCGACACCGGTTCCGCGGAGCCGCGCGCGGCCCGGGCCAGGGACGTGGTGAGCCGTTCGCGTGCCGCCCGGTTCCGGCGCCGCCGCCACAACCTGGCCTTCCGGCGGGGCAGTTCCGTGATGACCGAGGCGCCGAGGTTCGACGCGATGTCCCGGCGCAGCACGGGGCGGTCCGCCACCACCGAGCCGACCGCGGCCACGGAGAGGCCGAGGACGAGGCCGAGGACCAGCCCGACCGCGCCGTTGGTGGCGGCGTTCTTCGGCAGGGAGGCCTGCATCGCGCTCGGGGTGTCCACGATCTGGGTGCCGGCGACGAGTTGGGGCGTGCCGATGCGCGCGTCCGCGGCGCGCTGGCTGAAATCGGTGATCCGCGAGGTGAGTTCGGCCCGGCGGGCGAAGAGCGACTCCAGGTCCGCCGACGCCGTCGGCCCGGTCTGCGTCGATCCGTCCCCGATCGCCTTGTTGACCTTGGCGAGTTCGCCCTGCATACGGTCACGCTGGTCGAGCAGGGCCTTCGCCTCGGCGGTCGCGGCATCCTTGATCCGCTTCACGTGGTCCGCGACGAACGCGTCGGCCAGCGCCTTGGCACGGGCCTCCGCGTCCGCGTTGCTGTCACCCGTCACCGTGATCTGCAGCAGGTTGTTGGTCAGGCCGGCACCCGAGTACTCCTTCATGAAGTCCTCCGGTTTTTCCGAGGACTTGAGGGACTTCAGGGCCTGGCCGGCGATCCGCGTGGTCTGCAGCAGCGCGACGTCGGTGCGGATCAGTGTTCCGGGGTCGTTCGGCTGGTCCTCCCGGTGCGCGACCAGCACCTTGGTCACCGCGGTCGGCGGCGCCGGCATCAGGATCGCCACCGCGGCGCCCGCCAGCAGTCCCAGCAGTCCCGTGGAGCACCAGAAGCGGCGCCGTCTGCGGACCGCCACCACCAGTGCCTGCAGGTCCACCAGCGGAGTGGCGGCCGACGACTCCGGCGTCGTACTCGTCGTCACCCTGCACTTCCCTTCACGTCATGGCCCACCGCGAGCACCGGCGTGGCGGCCTCCCGGGGACGGTCGGCGGCCCGCGCCGGAACGGTCCGGGCCGTTCCGGCCAGTACGACGCCGACGACCTCGTGCCGGGCGTCCGCGCACGCCTCGGCGATGCCGGCGAGTTCCCCGGCGGTCCAGTTGCCCGGGCTCAGCACGACCAGGGCCCCGGACTCGTCGCCGCGGTCGGGCACCATCGGCCGGGACACCGGGACCTCCACCAGCCGCAGCAGCGGATCGCCGCCCGCCTCGGCGACGAGTTCCACGGCGGCCCGGCGGGCGATCCAGTCGCCGTCCGGGACGACGACCAACAACCGCCGGGGGGCGGGCAGCCGGTCCCGGAGACGGGCGCACACCCGCCGGTAGTGGATCAGCCTGCCGGCCTCGTCGCCGTACACCTGCGGGGCCGGTACGTCCCAGCGGACGTCGACACCCAGCAGCCGGCGGATCCCGGCCCGCGGGCCACGCCCCTCCGGCCGGTGCGTGGGCCGGGACCCGGCCACGTCGACGGTGCCCAGCAACGTCGAACCCAGTGCCGCGGCGATCTCCGGCCGGGTGCGCAGCCGACGGCTCATCCGCGCCGCGGTGAGATGGCCGATGACCCCGAGCAGCAGGAACAGCAGCGCCCCGGCGGCGATGAGCTGCGTCCGCGTCGGCGGTGCCTCTCCGGTCGGCCGGGCCGCCGGGCCCATGACGACCATGTGGGCCTTGTTGGCGGCCGGATCGGACTGGTTCAGCTTGGTGATGGCTTCCTGCAGCGTCGTACGCAGCTTCTCCAGCTCCGTACGGGCCTGCACGCCCTCCACGGTCCTGCCCGGATCGGCCGCGTCGGCCAGCTGCGTGATGCGGCGGCTGGTCTGCGTCACCGTCTCCTGGAGCGCCTCGCGCTGCGCCGCCGCCTCGGGGTCGCTGTTGTCGTCCACGACCCGCGCGGCGAACGTGACGAACTGCTGGGCCACCGCGTCGGCGAGCTGCTGCGCGCGCTCCGGGGTCTCGGCCGTGCCCGAGATCTCGATGATGTTCCCGTCGGAGGTCTTGGCGCTCACCCGCTCGCGCAGCTCGCTCTTGGAGACCCCGGACCAGTGGAGCGTGCCGGCCGCCTGGTCGACCACGACCGAACTGGTCGCGATCTCCTCCTGGGTCAGCAGCTCGCGCTCCTCCCACGCCCCCGGCAGCAGCACCGACGCCGACGTCGTGTACTGCGCGGGGAACAGCAGGGAAGCGCCGTACCCGACGAGCGCGCCCGCGAGGGCGAGGGCGGCGAGGAGCCGCCAGCGCCGACGGATGATCCGCCCGACGGTGGCCAGGCGTATCGTGTCATCGTTCAACGGTGCGGCCTCCGCCCTGTGCACGGTCCGGGTCGCCCGCCGACGCCGGAGCGGCGTCACCGCAGGCGGCGGCGTAGGCGGCGAGCAGCGAGGCCTGCGAGTTGCGCCAGGAGAGCGGGCCGCTGATCCGCTCCTGGCCGATCTTGCCCATCAGGGCCCGCTTCTCCGGATCGTCCATGAGCCGCGCGACGAGCCGCGCGAACTCGGCCTCGTCGTTGGCGGGCGCGTAGACGGCGGCGTCACCGGCGGAGACGCGCGCCTCCCGGAGGTCGAACGAGACGAGCGGCCGGCCCATCACCATGTACTCGAGGACCTTGTTCATGGTCGACACGTCGTTGAGCGGATTGTGCGGGTCGGGGGAGAGGCAGACGTCCGCGGTGGACAGGTAGCGCACCAGATCGGCGTCCGGGATGCGCCCGGTGAACTGCACCTGATCCGAGAGCCCGAGCTGCCGGGACAGCTCCACCATCGCGTCGAAGGTGTCACCGCCGCCCACGAACACCGCGTGCCAGTCGCTCCGCCCGACCTCGTCGCGCAGCTTCGCCAGGGCCCGCAAGGCGTAGTCGACGCCGTCCTGCGGGCCCATCACGCCGAGGTAGCACAGCAGATGGGGCTTGCCGCGCTTCAGCTCCGGCTCCGGCGGCACGGGGTGGAAGCGGTCGATGTCGGGCGCGCTGCGCACCACGAAGACGTCCTCGGGCCGCTTGCCGCCACGGCTCACCGCGACGTCCCGGTAGCTCTCGTTCGTGGCGATCACGACGTCCGCGGTCCGGTACGTCATCCGCTCCAGCGCGCACACGCCCCGGTAGAGCAGGTCCTTGCCGCGGCCGAACCGGGAGAGGTACAGCTCGGGCACCAGGTCGTGCTGGTCGAAGACGAACCGCGCGCCGCGCCGCTTCAGCCACCGGGCCGGCAGGAACAGCAGGTCGGGCGGGTTGCAGGCGTGGACGACGTGCACCGGGCCGACCTTCCGGGCCAGCCGGAAGGTGTGCCACAGCGCCGACCCGTACTCCCGCAGGTAGCCGGCCGGTCCTCCGGTGGCCGCGCGCAACGGGTAGCGGTGGATCCGCACCCCGTCGATCACGGCCTCCGGCTCCGTGTCCCGCTTGCTGCCCTGCGGGCAGATGACGTGCACCGTCCAGCCCGCGTCGCGCAGTGTCGTGCACTCCTGCCACACCCGCCGGTCGAACGGCACCGACAGGTTCTCCACCAGGATCAGCGCGCGCCGGCCCGGCCGGGCGCCCCCGGTCTTTTCACCAAGCAAGGCCCATGTATCCCGGTTCGGCCCGGCGCGCGTCGGCGTCGGGAAGGTGGACGAGGTCGACGATGACGGGGCCGTCACCGTGGGGAAGCGCCGCCAGCACGGCCGGATCCTTGGTCCCGACGAGGCACACCTCGGCGTGCTCCAGCACCTCGTCGACGGAATCCGCGAGCAGCTGCGCGAGGTGCGGCAGCCGGGTCTCGATGTACTCGCGGTTCGCGCCGAGCAGCCGGGACAGGCTCACGTTGGCGTCGTGGATCCGCAGGTCGTAGCCCTTGCCGAAGAGCCGCTCCGCCAGCTCGACGAGCGGGCTCTCGCGCAGGTCGTCGGTGCCGGGCTTGAAGGACAGCCCGAACAGACCCACCCGGCGCTTGCCGGTGCGCTCGACCAGCTCCACCGCACGCTGCAGATGGTCGGCGTTGGAGGGCAGCACGTGGGACAGGATGGGCACCGACACGTCGGCCCGCTGCGCCGCGTGGACCAGGCTGCGCAGGTCCTTGGGCAGGCAGGAGCCGCCGAAGGCGAAGCCGGGCCGCAGATAGGCGGGGCTGATGTTCAGCTTGCGGTCGGCCAGGAACACGTCGATCACCTGGTGCGAGTCCACCCCGAGCGCCTGGCACACCGCGCCCAGCTCGTTCGCGAAGCCGATCTTGAGGCCGTGGAACGCGTTGTCCGCGTACTTGATCGCCTCGGCCACCGGGACCGGTACCCGGAACACGTCGCCGGGCAGGCCCGCGTACAGCTCCGCCACCACGTCGCCGCTCGCCGCGTCGAGTTCGCCGATGACGGTCTTGGGCGGGTCGAAGAAGTCCCGCACGCTGGTGCCCTCGCGCAGGAACTCCGGGTTGACCGCGACCCCGACGTCCACGCCGGCCGTGCCCCCGACGGCCTTCTCCAGGATCGGCACCAGCAGGTTCAGACAGGTGCCCGGGAGCATGGTGCTGCGGAACACGACGGTGTGCCGCCCGCCCCGCTCGGCCAGCGCGGTACCGATCTCCTCGGTGACCCGCTCCAAGTACGTGGTGCACAGACTGCCGTTGGGCTCCGACGGCGTGCCCACGCAGATCAGCGACACCTCGCTGTTCGCGATCGCCTCACGGACGTCGGTGGTGGCGCGTAAGGCGCCGCTCCCCACGACGTCGGCGACGAGTTCGCCGATCCCCTCCTCGACCACCGGGGCCTTGCCGTCGTTGACCAGGTCGACCTTCACCTGGTTCACGTCGACACCGACGACCTCGTGTCCCTGGCCGGCCAGGCACGCGGCCGACACGCAGCCCACGTAGCCGAGCCCGAAAACGCTGACCTTCATGACCCGTTCCTCCCCCCGGTCAGGCCCCTGCGGCCTGCCGTCCGCACCCCTGCCCGACGACGCCCAGCGCGCATCAGTAGGCCCCCTGCCCGTACAGCACCGCACGCAGCGTCTTCCACAGGATCACCGTGTCCAGGGCGAGCGACCAGTCCTCCACGTACCGCAGGTCCAGCCGCACCGCCTCCTCCCACGACAGGTCGCTGCGTCCGCTGATCTGCCACAGACCGGTGAGTCCGGGCTTGACCAGCAGCCGCCGCCGGATGTCCGGCCCGTACGCGGCGGACTCCTCCGGCAGCGGGGGCCGCGGACCGACGAGCGACATCGATCCGGCCAACACGTTGAAGAGCTGCGGGAGTTCGTCGATCGAGTACCGGCGCAGCACCGCGCCCACCCGGGTCACCCGCGGATCCCGGCGGACCTTGAACAACAGACCGGCGCCCTCGTCGAGGCCGGCCAGCTCGGCACGTGCCTTGTGGGCCCCGACGATCATGGTGCGGAACTTGAGGATCGTGAACTCGCGGCCGTTCTTGCCGACCCTGCGCTGGCGGTAGAACGCCCCGCCCCGGCTGTCCAGCACCACGAGCAGCGCGACGAGCAGCATCAGCGGCGCGAACAGCAGGATCAGGAGCGCCGCGCCCAGCCGGTCGACGACCACCTTGACCGCCCGGCGGCCCCCGGTGAAGGTCGGCATGCTGACCCGCAGCAGCGGGATCCCGAGCACCGCGTCGACGTGCAGCCGCGGGCCGGCCACCTCCATCAGCACGGGCGCCACGACCATCTCGGCATCGCTGCCCTCGAGGTTCCAGGCCAGCCGCTGCAGCTTGTCCGGCGACCAGTGCGGGTCCGGTGTGACGGCGACGACGCGGTAACCGTCGCGGTGGACGTGGTTCGCGACGTCCGCCAGCCGGCCGACGACCGGAACCCCGTCCAGCTGGTCACCGTCGAGCCCGTGACCGTCCGTCGTGCACACCGCCTCCACCCGCCAGCCCAGGTGCGGGAACTTGCGGGTCCGGGTGACCAGGTCGCGCACGGTGGCCGGGCTCCCGGCGGCGAGCACCGGCCGCAGGCAGCGCCCTTCCTTCCGCTGTTTGTGCAGCCACAGGCGCAGCAGATACCGCTCCGTCATGGTGACCAGCGCGATCGCGGGGATCGCGACGAAGATCCAGAGTTTGATGTTGCGCGAGGTGAGGGCGATCCCGCCGAGCGCCAGCACGACGGTCGCCGTGAACAGCGAGCGTCCGAGCCGACGGAATTCCTCGGCGCCCTGGCCTAATACGGCCGGTGCCCACGCCCGGCTCACCCAGAGCGACCCCAGCACCAGCAGTTCGGTGCCGAAGGCGAGAATCCCCCACTTCTCATGCCAGTTGGCCGCGTCCCGGGCCCCGAAGAAGTTGCCGATCGCCGCCACCACGCAGGCGGTGGCCACCGTGTCGCTGGTGATGACGGTACGGCGGTACCGCTGCTCCCAGTCGGTCGCAGGCTGGTTCATCGCCTCGTCCGTCAGACGCCCGCGTGCAGACGGAAACGGGCGTACTAGTCCCCCTTGCCGCACAGAACCCCCCAGGTTCCAGTGATTCGACGTGTTCGCCCAACACTGTTCCTCGCTCCGGGAGGCACCCCCGCCCCCCGTATCGCGCCGCGCCGTTCCTCCCCGGGAGGCCCCCGCCTCCCGCGCCGCGCTCTTTCCTCCCCCGGGAGGCCCGCCTCCCATGCACGACATCCCGAATGTTTCGGGATTGTTTGAACAACTGCCCCTGATGACAGTGGACTTGATCGCCCGTCGGACACCCGAGGTGGCCGGGAACCGTCGAAGCCCCGGGTGCTCCCCGCACCCGAGCCCTCTCGAGCCCGAGAACCGATCACCCCCAAGTCTGGTGCCGAGGAAGCCCATGCTGGCATCCCATGGCACCGGACCTATAGATCATTATTGGTCGGCTCGTGTCCGAACAGGTGAAGCACGGTCAATCTAGACCATCGGGGCCGTCAGGGAGAGGGGGATGTGTGGAATTTGTGCCCAAGTCTTGAGGTCGGATTCACGGATCGGCGACCACCCGCGGCTGCTCGGACGTCACCGAACGCTCCGGTGGCAGTGGCTGGTGGGCTTCAACGGGCCTTCCGTGGGGCCTGGTTCGGAAACGAGTTCGGTGACAGATCTTCCTCGGACGGCTGAGTCACCGTCACCCGTACCGCCGCCGTGCGGTCATCTGCCCCGTCTGCTGCGGGCGTTGGCTTCGGCGACCCGGGCGCTCAGCGACTCCGTCGGAGTGAGGGAGCGGAGGAGGCCGGGGTCGGCGTCCCATTCGAGACCCCCGGCGAGCGGGCGGAGCTGGACGTACGGGCCCACGTGATCCATGACCCGTCCCACACGGTCGCGGGCGGTGTCGTGGACGATCGCGCCGACGGGGTGGGGCGTCGTCGCGTGGTCAGGGTCTCGGGGTGTGGGGGGCATCGGCGTCCTCGTCGGTCCGGTCCCGCGGGGTGCGGGTGTCATGAGAATGCGGCCGGACGCGGACGGCCGTGCCGTGGAGGCGCCCGTGCTTCCCCACGGCGCGGAGGTCGTTCCACACCTTCCACGCGGGCGACGGGTCCTCGGAGGCGGTCCCGCTTCCGTGTGGACCTTTCCGGTTTCACGGTCGGGCCGGGCCGGGCGGATGTCACCTTGTGGTCGGGGTGTCGAGGGCCGACGGCTCGGAAGGAGGGACGGCCGTATGCCACAGCGGCGCGTTGTCACCGGCCGCAGCCAGGAGCCGCGGCGGCGGTTCGCCGAGGAGCTGCGGACGTTGCGGGCCGGGAGCGGAACGAGCCTGCGGGCACTCGGTGAACGGCTTGGCTGGGACTGGTCGCTGTTCGGCAAGATGGAGAACGGCGAGACGCTGGGGAGCCCGGAGGTCGTCCAGGCGCTCGACCAGCACTACGGGACACCGGGTCTGTTGCTCGCGCTGTGGGAGCTGGCCGCCGGGGACCAGACGCAGTTCCGGGAGCGGTACCGGCGGTACATGGCGCTGGAGGCGGAGGCGGTGAGCCTCTGGCACTTCGCGGTGAGCGTGCTGCCGGGGCTGCTGCAGACGCCGGGGTACGCGCGAGAGGTGCTGGCGGCGGGCGGGCTCAGGGGGAAGGAGCTCGAGCAGCAGGTCGAGGCTCGGATGGGGCGCCGGGAGTTGTTGGAGGGGGAGGACGCACCGCCGTTCCGGACGATCCTGTCGGAGGCGGTGCTGCGGACGCCGTTGCGGGATGCGGGGGAGTGGCGGGGGCAGCTGGAGTACGTGGCGGAATCGGCGGAGCGGCCCAACGTGACCTTGCAGGTGCTTCCGTTGAGTGCGGGCATGCATGGCCTGGACAGCACTGCGCTGATGTTCCTGCGGCTCCCGGGCAGTCTTACGGTTGCGTATACCGAGAACGCACACCGTGGCGAACTCATCGAAGCGGACGCACCGGTTGAGCGACTGCAGCGTGCGTACGATGCGATGCGTGACCTGGCGTTGTCCCCGGCCGAGTCGCGGAAGTTCGTCCTGGCCCTCCTGGAGGAAGTACCGTGCGAGGCATCGACCTGAAGGCCGTCAACTGGCGCAAGAGCTCGTACAGCAACTCCGATGGCGGCGAGTGCGTCGAGGTCTCCGACGACTTCGCCGGTGTCGTCCCGGTGCGGGACAGCAAGGTTCCGCACGGCCCGGTCCTCGTGTTCCCGGCCGCCGGCTGGACTTCCTTCGTCTCGGCGGTCCGGAGCGGGCGGCTGGGCGACTGAGCCGACGTACCCGGAGGCGAATTCACGCCCTTTCGTAGTCCGGGAAGGCCGCACGGGATAAGAGGTGCGCCCGGAACATCCATGGGCATACCGGAAGCCGTGAGCGGGGAGATTCGAAAGCCCCATGTGTGCGAATAATGCGATTCCGGCGGCATCTCGCCTTTGCCGTGCCGGTGGAGCGCGGTCCCCGCGAGTGCCGTCATGGAAATGACCGCCCCCCGGTGTCCATTTCGACATGTAATGGGTCCACAGGTCCTCCGTCGCCTTGGCCGGCAGTTGTGATGCACGCCGGTCGAGGGAACCTCCCGGCCTGTGATGCCGTCAGACATGGAGGGACGTCGAGCGATATGAACAGACGAAGAGTCTGACTCGCCGTCCCCGTTCTCGGCGTGACGTTCGTGCCGCGTGCGGGAAGCTGTGAATCGGCGCGTAATGTAAGGCGCCGGAAATCCTTTTCGGGGACGCCCGTTGTGCGGCGATCCCCGGATTTCCCCATTCCCACCTCGAGGTGTCACCGGTTCGGCCGTCCGGCGAACAGGTGACCCCTTCCCGTTCCTCCTGGAGTACGGAAGCACGTGAAGACGAAGAGAACGGCGGACGGCGCTGCCCGGAAGCGCGTGTCACGCCACCGGCTGGCCGGTTTAGCGGCGGCGGGCGCGCTGACCGCGGGAACCCTGGCCGCTCTGGTGCCGACGGCCGCGCAGGCCGGAACCGCCGACCGGGCCGGAACCACCGCCCCGGCCGGATCGAGCGCACGACAGCGGGACTTCACGGCCGCCGCCGCCAAGTACCACGTCCCCGTAGGGGTGTTGCTGGCCGTGGCGTACCAGGAGTCGGCGTGGGACGCCCACTCGGGCGAGATGAGCACCAGCGGCGGCTACGGTCCGATGCACCTCACCGACGTCACCCCCGCGATGCTGGCCGGCGGTCCGGCCGGAGCGGTGGGGCGGGCGGACCTCGCGGCCAGGGCGAAGGACCCCGCCCTGCACACGCTGCAGGCCGCGGCGAAGCTCACCGGTCTGACCCCCGCCGAACTGCGCGACGACCCCGCCGCCAACATCGCGGGCGGTGCCGCGCTCCTGGCCTCCTACCAGCAGGCCGTCTCCGGCGGCCGGCCCTCGGACGCGGGCCGGTGGTACGGGGCGGTGGCCCGCTACAGCGGCTCGTCGCAGAAGCGCAGCGCCACCGCGTTCGCCGACCGCGTCTTCGCCACCGTCAGGAACGGGGCCACGCGCGTCACCCAGGACGGCCAGCGGGTGACCCTGGGCGCCGACAGCGGGGTCCGTGCCGACAAGGGGCAGTTGGACAGGCTCTCCCTGGCCGGCGTCGCGACGGCGGCGGCGACCGAGTGTCCGGCGGAGGTCTCGTGCACCTTCGTACCGGCGGCCTCGTCCAACGGCCAGGTCTCCAACCGTCCGGCCAACGGCATCAGGATCGACACGATCGTCATCCACGACACCGAGTCGTCGTACGAGTCGGCCATCGCGACGTTCCAGAAAGCGGGCGGCGCTTCCGCGCACTACGTGATGCGGGCCTCGGACGGCGCGGTGACGCAGATGGTGCCGACCAAGGACGTCGCCTACCACGCCGGCAACTACTCGACGAACCTGCACTCCATCGGCATCGAGCACGAGGGCTACGCCGCGCACGGGGGCACCTGGTACACCGAGGCGCAGTACGAGGCCACGGCGTCCCTGGTGCGCTACCTCGCGGACCGCTTCGGCATCCCGCTGGACCGTGAGCACATCATCGGCCACGACAACGTCGCCGGTCCGAACTCCAGTCTCGTCGCGGGCATGCACTGGGACCCGGGCGCGTCCTGGGACTGGGAGCACCTGATGAGCCTGGTCGGCGCTCCGGTGACGGGCGAGCACGGGGTCGGCCCGGTCGGCTCGGCGGTGACGATCACTCCCGGCTTCACCGAGAACCAGCAGACCGTGCAGGTCTGTCCCATCGACGATCCCACCGGTGCCACTCCTTCGTGCACCGAGCGGCAGCAGTCCTCCAACTTCGTCTTCCTGCGCACCGCTCCCAGTGACACGGCCCCGCTCTTCGGCGATCAGGCCATCCACAAGGGCGCGGCGGGCACCGACCAGATCAGCGACTGGGGGTCCACCGCCCAGGCGGGGCAGCAGTTCGTCGTGGCGGGTGTCGAAGGTGACTGGACCGCCATCTGGTACAGCGGCTCCATGGTCTGGTTCCACAACCCGGGCGGCGTCAACACCACTCCCGCGCACGACGTGACGCTGGTCTCCGCCGCGGGCACCACGCCGGTGGCGGTCTACGGCTCCGGCTACCCCGACCGGGCGGAGTACCCCGCGGGGCTGTCCCCGTCGACGCAGGCGCCGATCAGCTGGTACACGGTTCCCGTCGGTCAGGCGTACGTCGCCACCCGGCCGCCGGCCAACACCGTCGACTACTTCACGTCCGGAGCGGTCGTCACCGGCGCCAAGCAGATGTACACCATCCAGTACAACCACCGTGTCGCGCTGGTCTACTCGTCGGACGTGACGGCGACCGGCGTCTGACCCCCGGCTCCGGCCCGTCACGCCCACCCGCCCGACGGGCGGCGCGCGTGGCCGGGCCGGCCGGGGCCCTCGGGGGCGCGTGCCCCGCGTACCCCGCGTACCCCGGCCACTCCGCCCCGACCTGCCGGGTTCTTTTCCGAGACCTTCGTATGCTGGGTGCGTGAGGCGGACTTCTTTTGCGAACTGGCCCTGTTCCATCGCGCGCACGATGGACCTGCTCGGCGACTGGTGGACACCGCTGGTGCTGCGCGAGGCGTTCTACGGGATCAAGCGCTTCGACGCGTTCCAGCAGGAGCTCGGCATCGCGCGCAACACCCTGACCGACCGGCTCCGCCGGCTGGTCGACGAGGGGCTCATGGAGAAGCGGGCCTATCAGACGGACCCGGTGCGGTACGACTACGTGCTCACCGAGATGGGCCGGGACTTCTTCGGGGTGCTGGCCGCCATGAACAGCTGGGGCAACCGCTGGCTCGGCGGTGAGCGGGGGGCGCCGGTCGTCTTCCACCACGACCGCTGCGGGCACGAGGCCGAGGCCGCGGTGGTGTGCGCCGACTGCGGCGAACCGATGACGGCCGAGGACACCCGTCCGCGGATCGGCCCCGGCTACCCGCCCCACCTCGCCGAACGGCCGGACATCCAGAGGCGTTTCAGCGCCTGAGCGGGATCCGGCCTCCCGGTCCGTCCTCGCTCCGGTCTCTCCTGCGGGTTCCTCCCGCAAGTTCCTCCCACCGGTTTCCCGCCGGTTTCCCTCCGGTTCTCGCGACCGCTCCCGCTTCCGGCCCCGCGCCGGGAGCGGTTTTCCTTGACATGACAGTCTATCTACGCAACTCTCAAGGTCAGAGGCCTGGGGCGGGTGGGATCCTGGGGGACGAGAGGAAGGCCGGAGACTCATGGAGTGGACGGGCGCGCGCTACGCGGACCAGCCGACCGTCGAGGTGCGGACACGGATCGACGCTCCACCGCGACGGGTGTGGGACCTCGTCTCCGACATCCGTCTGATGCCGGACCTGAGCGCGGAGCTCCAGTCGGTCGAGTGGCTCGACGGCGTGACGGCGCCGCGCGTCGGAGCCCGTTTCACGGGGCGCAGCAGACACGAGTCGCTGGGGGAGTGGGAGACCACCTCGTACGTGGTGGAGTGCGAGCCGTGCCGGGTGTTCTCCTGGGCCGTCGGGGACCCCGGACACCCCAGCGCCCTCTGGCGGTTCGGCCTGGAGGAGGCGGACGGCGGCACGGAGCTGACCCAGTGGATGCGGATGGGGCCGGGCCGCTCCGGGCTCTCCTTCGCGATCGACCGGATGCCGGAGAAGGAGCAGAAGATCGTGTTCGTGCGGCTGCGGGAGTTCGAGCGGAGCATGAAGGACACCGTCGCGGCGATCGGGAAGCTGGCCGAGGGCGTGGAAGGGGCGGACGCCTGATGCGTACCTCCACGACGATCGAGGCATCGGCGGGCGACTGGCGGGAGACCGTCGACTTCGTGGTCGAGGCCGAGAAGCTCGGGATGGACATCTGCTGGGTCGCGGAGGCCTGGGGCTCCGAAGCCCCTTCCCCGCTGGGCTACCTGGCGGCGCGGACCGACCGGCTGCTGCTCGGCTCCGGGATCATCCAGCTCGGGACCCGCACCCCGGCGGCCATCGCCCGTGCCGCGATCACGCTCTCCAACATCTCCGACGGGCGCTTCCTCCTCGGCCTCGGCCCCTCCGGCCCGCAGGTGATCGAGGGGCTGCACGGCGTGCCGTTCGCGCGTCCGCTGTCCCGGATGCGGGAAACCGTGGAGATCGTCCGGCAGGCGGTCGCCGGGGAAAAACTCTCGTATGAGGGAAGGGAGTTCACGATCCCGCTGCCGGGTGGTGAGGCACGGCCCATGCGGATGTCCATGCGTGCCGAGCACGACCTGCCTGTCTATCTCGCCACGCTCTCGCCGAGGATGCTGCACCTGACGGGCGAGATCGCCGACGGCTGGCTGGGCACCAGCTTCGTGCCCGAGGGCGCCAAGGAGGCGTACTTCGACCACCTGGACGCGGGCCTCGCGGCGGCGGGCCGCGTCCGTGCCGACCTCGACGTCTGCCAGGGCGCCGAAGTGGCCTTCGCGGAGGACGAGGACGCGCTGCGCGCCATGGTCGCGGGCCGGAAGAAGGAACTCGCCTTCAGCCTGGGCGGAATGGGCTCCGCCACCACCAACTTCTACAACGCCGCGTACAGCAGGCAGGGCTGGGCGGACGTCGCCGCCGAGATCCGTGAGCGCTGGCAGGCCGGGGACCGGGACGGCGCCGCCGGGCTCGTGAGCGACGAGATGGTCCTCGGGACCACCCTGATCGGCACCGAGGACATGGTCCGTGAACGGCTGCGCGTCTGGCGCGCCGCGGGTGTCGACACCGTCCGCCTCTACCCCGCCGGCGCCACCCTGGACGAGCGGCTCACGACGCTGGGACGCGCGCTGGACCTCGTGTCCGAGGAGGATCCGCCGACCGCCGGGTGATCCCCGACGCCGGGAAGCCGCCGGCCGTCACCCGGCCGGCGGAACTCCCGTGGCGGGGCAGGCGCGGCGGGCGGACGCTCGAATTCCCCGGTGCTTCCGGCCCGGGGACGGCCGGCGGCCGACAGCGCAGCGAGGTGGTCGAGCATGAGCCAGGATTCTTCGAGGCCTCCGGGACCCCCGCCCGGTGGCGGCACGGGATCCCAGCCCAGTGGCGGAGACATGCCGCTGTGGGGGGACCAGTGGTCCGGAGCCGGCCCCGCCGCGGGAGGCATGGGGCCGCCGCCCTCGGGCGGCAGCGGCTGGGCGGCGGGCGGAGTGACCTTCGCGGGCGTCCTCCTGCTGGTGAACGGCGGCCTCAACATCCTCCAGGGCATCTCCGCGATAGCCAAGGACGACGTCTACGCGCGCGTGAACGACTACGTCTACCGCATCAACCTCACCGGCTGGGGCTGGATCCTGCTGATCCTTGGCGCGGTCGCCGTCGTCACCGGCTGGGGGATCCTCAAGGACGCCGGGTGGGCCCGGGTCACCGGCATCGTGCTGGCCTCGCTGAGCATGCTCTTCCAGTTCATGTTCCTGCCGTACGCGCCGATCTGGTCGGTCATCCTGCTGGCCATCGACGTCTTCGTCATCTGGGCCCTGGCCACGTACCGGCCCGCCGCCCCACCACGCTGACACCCCCTGTCCGGCCCGCCCGCGGGCGGGCGCCGGGAAGGGGCCGCCGCAGTGCCGTCGCACCCACGAACCGGACCGAGCGGAAACCGAGCGGAACGAGACACGCCATGGATGACGTGACCGACCCGACGCGGGCGGCCCTGCCCGCGCGCGCCGTCGCGGGCACCGCCGACGATCCGGAGACGACGTGAGCACCGGAGACGTGGGCGGCGGCGCCGCGAGCGGCGGTGGTACGGGCGGCGGTGACGCGCGGGAGATCGCCGAACTGCGGGCCCGCGTCGCCGAACTGGAGCAGAGCCGGCCGAGGCGCGAGCACCACCGCGTCCGGTCGACCTTCGCGGTCGTGCTGGTCCTCCTCGCCGCCCTGCTCACCCCGCTGAGCGCCGTGGCGGCCTGGTCGAGCGATCTGATCGGGAACACCGACCGGTACGTGCAGACCATGGAACCGCTCGCCTCCGACCCGGACATCCAGAACGCCGTCGCCAACCGGGTGACCGACGCGGTGATGCAGCACGTCGACGTCGAGACGCTGCTCCAGTCGGTCGCACCCGCCGACCGGCCCCGGCTGGCCCAGGCCCTCGGGCCGATCAGCGGTGCGATCACCAGCGGCGTCAAGGACTTCGTGCACACCGTGGCGCTGAAGTTCGTCAGCAGCGACGCGTTCGCCACCCTGTGGACCAATCTGAACCGCAGAGCGCATGCCGCCGTCGACAAGGCGCTGACCGGAAAGGGCGGCGGCGCGGTGAAGCTCACCAACGACGCCGTCGTCATCGACCTCGCCCCCGTCATCGACCAGGTCAAGCAGGACCTCGTGGACCAGGGACTCGGCGTCGCCGCGAAGATCCCCCAGATCCACACCAACTTCACGGTGCTGACGTCCGACTCCATCGGCAAGGCCAAGAGGCTCTACCGGCTGCTCGAACTGGTCGGGTTCTGGCTGCCGGTCCTGACCCTGCTGCTGGCGGCCGGCGGTGTGCTGCTCGCCGTGCGCAGGCGCCGCGCCCTGATCACGGCGGCGCTCCTGGTGGCGGCCGGGGCCGCCGTCCTCGGCATCGCCCTGTGGATCTTCCGGGAGATCTATCTCGACGGTCTCCCGGCGCAGGTCTCCCAGCCCGCCGCCGCGTCGGTCTTCGACACCCTGGTGCGCTACCTGCGGACGTCGGTACGCCTGATCATCACCCTCGGCATCATCGTGGCGCTGGCCGCGTGGCTGACCGGCAGGGGCCGGGCGGCCCGGCGGGTCAACGCCGCCTGGACCGGCGGCATCGGTGCCGTGCGGACCGCGACCGGGGCCGAACTCGGCGCGGTCGGCGCGTGGGTGCACCGGACCAAGAAGTGGCTGAACTGGACCGTCGTCGCGGTCGCCGCCGCCATCCTGCTCGTCTGGAACTACCCCACGGCCGCCGTCACCATCTGGATCGCCGTCCTGGCACTGCTGGCCCTGGCGATCGTCGAGTTCCTCGACGACGACGGCACCCCGCATCTGATCGGCCCCGGCGACGGACCCGTGGCGGGACCCCCCGAGGCCAAGAGCCCGGCCTGATCCGTCCGCGTACGAAAGCACCTGACAGATCGTCGGTGCCGGGTTACGCTCCCCACGATGATGACTTCCTCCGCAATCAGATTGGGGGACCCGTCCGCACGAAGTGAGTGCTGATGCTCACTTCGACCGCGTACGAGGATTCCCTCCTCTCCTTCTGGCCGCGCGTGCGTGACTTCGCCGTGCCGCCCACCATGATCGAGACCGCGACCGTCCGCCGCCGTCGCGGGGACTGGGCGGGGGCATGCGCCGCCGCGGGCTTCGACATCGACTTCGATCTGCGTTCGCTGACGCGCACGCACGGCCGTGAGCTGGTGTCCCGGGTCCGCAGCGATCTGCGCCACCTGGCTCCCGACCTGCTGCGCTGGCACATGCCGAGAGTCGCCCCCGACGGGCTGCTGCGTCCCGGCCTCACCGTCACGCTGGCCCGGTACGACCGTGCCGGGCGTGACGGCGTCCATCCCGTGCACCTCGTGGCCCGTACCCCACCGGCCTGGGCGGACGGCGGTCAGCGGATCGGCCTCGCGCTCTGGGACGGAGCGCCCGGCGCGTTCCGCGACCGGTTCTCCTTCGACACCGGGGCCCGCCGCCATCCGCACCCCCGGCCCAGCCGGTGGTACCGCTTCGACCTGCACCGCCACCTGTGGGACACCCGCAGGACCGGTGAGCTGCGGGTCCGCTGCGGGGCCGACCTGCCGACGGGCGGCGCCCGTCCGGGGAGCGCGGACCCACCGGGGCCGGTGCCCGGGGACCTCGACTGCGCCGTCGGCCGGTGGGCGGACGAGGCGGGGATCCTGCTGCGCGACGAGGGCCGCACGGCCGGCACCGTCACCGTGCGGCTCGGGGCCCGCCGACGGCTGCTCCTGGAGCTGGCCGCGGACCCGGCGGGCGCCGGGCCGCCCGTCCTGCGGACCGTCACCGCGCCCGCCGGGGGCGGCGACGGCCTCACGGTGCCGGCCCTGCCCGACGCCGCGACCTGGGTGCTGCCCGACCTGGCGCTGATCCGCGCCGGCGTCATCGGGGCCGAGCGGCTGCATCCGCTGGTCGCCCCGGCGCTGGTACCGGGACACACCCCCGCCGGACCCGAGGGGAACGCGGACCCGGCGGGAGTGCCGCGCCTCGTGGAATGCCGGGGAGCCGACCACCGGATCGGCCTGGTCGACGGCGTCCTCGTACCGCTCGACCACGATCCGGCCGAGATCCGCCGGGAAGAACTGCTGGTCGCGCTGACCGGCACACCGCTTCCCTGCCTCCGGGCCATCGACGAGGCGCACCGGCGGCCGCACTGCCTGCCGGGGGTCCGCGAACGGCTGCGCCACGGCGACACCGCCGGTGCGCTGGCCGTCGTCGAGGGACTGCTGGGCCCCGACGCGGTACTGCGCGACGGCGCCCTGCGGGACGAACTCCAGGAGGCCGCCCTGCGGCGCGTCACCTACGGACTGTTCCGGGCGGGCCTGACCGGCCCCGCTCCCGACCGCGTCCGCCCGGGGCAGGCCCGGCCCCGGGACCACCGCTCCCACCCGCGTGAGACGACCCGACGCTGACCGCTCGTCCACCGCTCTCCGAAAGCCGTCCGACCGCCCCCGGGGCCCAGCCCCGCGCCCGGGCGGTCCGTCCACGAACCCAAAGGTGATCAGACATGCCCACAGACACCCCGCACACCGAGACCGAGATGCCCGGCCCCACCCGGCTCGACGTGGCCGACGCCCTGTCGGCGCTCCTCCGCGACACCGGCACGGAACCGCGTTCCGACAGCCAGTTGGAGGCGCTGACCCTCGCCGTCGCCGCCGATCTGCCCGTCCTCCTGTGGGGCGAGCCGGGGATCGGCAAGACTGCGGCCCTGACCCAGCTCGCCGAGACCCTGGACCTGCCCCTGACCACGGTGATCGCCAGCGTCCACGAGCCGTCGGACTTCTCGGGTCTGCCCGTCCTCGGCGACGACCCCGCCGAGCAGGGCGTGCCCATGGCCCCGCCGGACTGGGCGGTGCGGCTCGTACGGGCCGGCCGCGGACTGCTGTTCCTGGACGAACTGTCCACCGCGCCCCCGGCGGTCCAGGCCGCCCTGCTCCGGCTGGTCCTGGAGCGGCGCGTCGGAACCCTCCGACTGCCGCCCGGGGTACGGATCGTGGCCGCCGCGAACCCGCGCTCCTCGGCGGCCGACGGCTGGGAACTGAGTCCGCCGCTGGCCAACCGGTTCGTCCACCTCCAGTGGGCGCACGACCACGAGGTCGTCGTCCGCGGGCTCGGCGGCACCTGGCCGCGCGCGACCCTGCCCCGGCTCGACCCGGACCGGCTCCACGAGGCCGTGGACTTCGCCCGGCGCGCGGTGTGCGGACTCCTCGCCGCCCGCCCCGCACTCGTCCACCGGCTGCCCAGCGGCGAGACCCGCCGGGGCGGCGCCTGGCCCTCACCCCGGAGCTGGGAGACCACCCTGAGGCTCATCGCCTTCGCGCACGCCGCCGGCTCCTCACGGGAAGTGCTCTCTCTGCTGGTCAGAGGCTCCGTGGGCGACGGTCCGGGGCTGGAACTGCTGGCGAGCGTGGACCGCATGGACCTGCCCGACCCCGAGACCCTGCTCGCCGACCCGGCGGGCGCCGTCCTGCCCGAGCGGGGCGATCTGCGCCAGGCCGTCCTCGACGGGGTGGTGGCCGCGGTCCGCGAGCGGCCCGACAAGGCCCGCTGGGACGCCGCCTGGGCACTGCTCGTACGGGCGCTGGACACCGGGGCCCCGGACCTGGTGGTCGTTCCCGCGACCACGCTCGCGACGCTGCGCCGGGAGGACTGGGACGTCCCGGAGTCCATCGAGCGGCTGGCCGGAGCCGTGACCCTCTCCCGGCGCGCGGACGAGGCGGCGGCCCGCGTCGCGGTCGCCGCCGGGGCGCGCCGATGACGGCGGGGGCACCGGGGGCGCTGGACCTGGAGAAGCTCTACGCCGCCCGGCTGCACGCGGCGCGGGCCCGGCCCTATCTGGCGACGGCGCTGTTCGCCCTGCACACCGTGGAGTCGCGCTGGGTGCCGACGATGGCCGTCGACCGGTACTGGCGGTGCTACGTGTCGCCGGGGTTCGTGGACCGCACGCCCGTGGAGGACCTGGCCGGCGTCTGGGTGCACGAGGTCTCGCACCTGCTGCGCGACCACCACGGGCGCAGCGACCGGTTCGCCCGCGAACACGGACTCACCGGTCCCGCGGAGCGGCTGCGGATGAACATCGCCGCCGACTGCGAGATCAACGACGACGCGTTCGGCGAGGGGCTGGCCCGGCCCGAGGGCGCCGTCACCCCGGAGTTCCTGAACCTGCCTTCGGGCGAGCTGATGGAGGACTACCTCCGTCAGTTCCGGCTCGGGCCGCACACCCAGGGCCTGGCCTGGCTGGACTGCGGCAGCGGCGCCGACGGACGCGCACGGGAGTGGGACCTCGGGCCGGACGGCGCGCACGGCCTCAGCGCGCAGGAACGCGACGCGGTCCGGTTCCGGGTCGCGCAGGGCATCAAGGCCCGCCCCGGGAAGAACCCGGCGGGATGGCAGCGGTGGGCGGAGGAGGCCTTCCACCCGCCGCAGCCCTGGCGGGAGTTGCTGGGGGCCGCGGTCCGCTCCGCGGCCTCGGGGCCCGGCGCGGGGGAGGACTACACCTACGGCCGGCCCTCCCGGCGCTCCGCCTCGGTGCCCGGTGCCGTCCTGCCCAGCCTGCGCCGCAGACCGCCGCGGGTCTCGGTGGTCATCGACACCTCCGGGTCGGTCAGCGACGCGGAGCTGGGCAGTGCCCTGCTGGAGGTCTCCGCGATCTCCCGTGCCGTGGGCGGCCGCCGCGACCTGGTCACCGTGGTCCCGTGCGACGCGGCGGCCAGGGTCGCGCACCCCCTGTGCCGGGCCGAGGGCATTCCGCTCCTGGGCGGCGGCGGTACGGACCTGCGCTCGGGATTCACCGCGGCGCTCCGGGCACGGCCGTGCCCCGACGTCGTCGTGGTCCTGACCGACGGGCAGACCCCCTGGCCGGAGGAACGGCCCCCGTGCCGGACGGTCGTCGGTCTCTTCCCGCGCGGGGACGACTCCTGGGACGAGGACGATCCCGACTACGTCCCCGACGAGCCGCCCGCCTGGGCACGCGTGGTCGAGATCGGCTAGAAGCCCGTCCGGCCCGACGGGTCCGGCAAGGCGTGACCGGTCGGACGGGTCCGGCGAGGCGTGGGTCCGGGGAGGAGCGGATCCGGTGTCCTCCTCACACGCTGTACCCGCCGTCCACCCCCAGCGCCTGCCCGGTGATGAAGCCCGCGCGGTCCGACGCCAGGAACGCGACGGCCTCGGCGACGTCCCGCGCGGTGCCGAAGCGACGCAGTGGGGTGTTGCGGCGGGTGATCTCCAGTGCCGCGTCGTCGAGTTCGCCGGACCCGATCAGACGGGCGGCGATGCCGTCGGTCAGCATGCCGGGTCCGACGCAGTTCACCCGGACGCCGTAGCGGCCCTCCTCGGCGGCCAGGGCCCGGGCGACCGCCTCGACCGCCCCCTTCGGCCCCGAGGAGAGCCCGTCGCGCACCGGGAACCGGCGGGTGGCCACGGTGGTGACGGCGACGACGCTGCCCCCGCTCTCCCGCAGCAGCGGCAGCGCGGGGTGCACCAGGTTGAAGAACGCGCCCGCGTCGGCATCGAGTTGGGTCCGGAACTCGCTCGGTGTCACTCTGCTCAGGTGCACCATCGGCACGTGCGGGCCCGCCGCGTGGACGAGGGTGTGCAGTCCGCCGAACGCGGCGGCCGTCCCGGTCACGGCCTCGGCGACGGACCGCTCCTCGCCCAGGTCGAGCCGCAGGGGCGTGACACGGCGGCCCCGCTCCGCGAACTCCTCCGCCGTCCGCGCCGCGAGCGCGTCGGCGGCCTCCCGGCTGGAGCGATAGGTGAACACCACGTCACTGCCCCGCTCGGCGAGGATCCGCACGATCGCCGCGCCGATGCCTCCGGTGCCGCCCGACACGAACGCGACGCCCGTGCGGTGCGAGAAGTCCGACGTCCTCGTCATCGACATCACAGTCCCGGTGGTTCGGCGATGGTGACCTTCACGACCTCGCCGGTCCGGCATGGATCCGGGTGCGGATCCGGACGGCGCGCGTCCGCGTGCAGCCGGGCGACGGGACATTCCAGCACGCGCCGGTGCCCGGCGAACAGCCGTGCGCACCGATCCGCCGTCGGGGGAGGACGCGCGGCACGGTGCTCAGGGCCGCTCCGCCGACAGCTGGAGGTCCGTGCTCGACAGGGTCATCGGCGCCGCCGAGACGGCCTGCAGACGCACGCGTGCACCGGCCCGCGGGAGCGCGAAACCGCCCTCCGGGGGCCGGAGTTCGTAGCGGCCGGAGGAGTGTCCGGCCAGGGTGGAGGGGCCGGACGCCACCGTCCAGTAGGGGCTCGTGCCCTGGCCCGTGGCCAGCAGGAAGTGCGGACTCAGGGCCGCGGCACCGAGGTTGGTGACCCCGACCGTGATGCCGGTCAGCGCCCGGGCGGTGCGGCGCGCCTCGGTGACCCGCATGCGCAGCGGCGGTGACCCGGTGGCCGCCACGCCCACCGCGGCCGCCGACGGGGCCAGCAGCAGGACGACCGCGGCCACCCGGGCCCCGCGCCGGCGCGGACCGCGCAGGAAGGCGGGGCGGGGCTGCCACGCGGTCCTGAAGGACTGCCAGGGCGCGGTGACCGCGGCGGCCACCCACAACGGCGTCATCAGCAGGTAGTAGCCGTCCTGCGAACGGGTCGCCACGTAGAAGGCGCACCAGGGCAGCACCGTCGCCGCCGGTCCCAGCCGCCGTACGAACAGCACGAACAGCGCCAGCAGACCCGCCGCGAGCAGCAGGCTCGCGTGCGCGTACCAGACGAGGCGGTCGCTGCCGTCGGTGAAGTACAGCGAGATGTCGACCAGGCCCTGCCCGTGGACGTTCGCGTCCTGGGTGAGGGGCAGCGCGATCCCGGAGAGCCAGGAGCGCGGCTCGCTCACGACGAAGTACGCGTTGATCAGCAGCCAGGTGGTGGCGACGACGCCGACGAAGCGGCCCACCGCGACCGCCGCCGCCCGCGCGCCGAGGTCGCCGCGGCGCAGCGCGTACACCCCGGCCAGCAGGAACGGCGCGAGGAACCAGGGGAGTTGCTGCGCCGCGCAGGCCGCCCCGAGGCAGGCAGCCCGTACGAGGTCGCCCCGGCCCCCGCCGCCGGTCCGCGGCCATCCCACGACCACGGGGACGAGTAGGGCGCAGGCGAGGACCGCCGGATAGCCGAGCCGCGCGTACGTCGGCAGCAGGCCGAGACCGAGACAGGTGATCGTCGCGGCCGACCGCCACGGCACCGGCAGCATCCGCCACATGGTGACCGCGCCCGCGATCAGGGCCCCGGTGCTGACCGCCGTCGCGGCGGCCGAACCGTGTCCGACCCACAGCAGCGGCGCGGTGAGCATCAGCGCGAGCGGCGGATAGCCGTACGTGTAGTCGTAGCCGCCGTTCATCGTCGCGGTGAGGGCGACGCCGTGGTCGAAGAGCCAGGGCCACGGACGCCCGTAGACCTGATGGCCGGCGACGAGCTCGCGGGCGGCCTGGGTGGTCAGGACCGACTCGTCGCTGCCCCGGTGGCTCATGACCAGTCCGCACACGACGAGCGTCACCGCGGTGACCAGGACGACGAGGTCGAGCCGCGCCAGCGAGCGGCCCCGGCGCACCACGAGGGTCAGGACGCCCGTCGCCAGGATCGAGGCGTAGCAGAGCGAGACGACCGCCGCCACGACGAGCCGGTGACCGACGGCCTGCGCCCACAGGGGGCGCGTACCGATGAACAGGCTGATGTCGGCCAGGAGCGTCAGGAGGCGGTGCCACTGCGCGGGCGCCTCGTCCGGGTCCCGTCGTGCGGCCGGCCCGCCGGGGGAGACCGCCGAAGGGGCCTGCCGGTGGGCGGGCGCCGGCTTGATTTCTGCCGAATACACGGCCCCGTACGCTAATTCTCGCTGGTGAGCGGTGTGCGACGGGACGTGAAGAGTCCGGTGTGAGGCGAGTAAGAGCACACCCGCCGGCCGTCGGACACGTCAGCCGCCGGACAGCGACACCTCGGTGGACTTGATGAGCGCGACGACCTCGGTACCCTCCGAGAGCCCCAGTTCCGCGACCGCGTCCCGGGTGATCGCGGAGGTCAGTTCGGCCCCCGCGATCCGGACCTTGACGCGGGCCATGGCGCCGCCGGAGGTGACGTCGGTGACCGTGCCGGGCAGCCGGTTGCGGATGCTCAGCCCGTCCACCGGACCGGTCGCGAGGGAGACCTCCGTGGACTTGACCAGGGCCCGCACGGGGGAACCGGCCGCCAGGCCGAGCTCCCGCACGGCCTCCAGGGTGACGGCCGCGGTGATCTCCTGTCCGGCGTCGAGCCGGACCTTCACCGTCGCCATCACCTCACCGGGGGTGACGGAGACGACGGTGCCGGGGAGCTGATTGCGGATGCTCAGACTCATGGGGAGGCCTCGTTCGCCGTACTGTGCGATGGATACGTGGGCATATGCGTAGTTTGCCGTACGGGCCGGTTCCCGGTCCGGGTCGCCTACCGTGTCGTTGTTGGGCCGAACGGGTGACCATGCGTAAGAATTGCCCGGTGCAGACAACGAGTGCGAGCCAGGACGGGGTGGATCGATGAACGGCCACGACGTCACCGATGAACAGTGGGAAGGGCTCGCCCAGGTCGTTCCGTTGCGCGGCCGGGACGCCTGGCCGTCGGCGGTGCGTCACCGGTCGATCCCCGAGGCCGAGACCGAGACGCGGCGCCGCTTCGTGGTCCTGCGGGTCAACGTCTTCGCGGACGCCCGCGACGTCGCCGAGACGCTCATGTCGGGCATCCCCGTGCTCCTCGACCTGACCGGCGCGGAGACCGAGGTCGCCAAGCGGGTCCTGGACTTCAGTACGGGCGTGGTCTTCGGCCTCGCCAGCGGCATGCACCGGGTCGACCGGAACGTGTTCCTGCTGACGCCCCCGGGGACCGAGGTCCGCGGTCTGATGGAGGGGGTCGGGGTTCCCGGCCTCTGACGACGTCGAGCCTCTGACGGCGTCCGGCCTCTGACGGCGTCCGGCTTCCGGCGGCGTCCGGCCTCGATCGGGAGCCCGTCCCCCGATCGTAGGAAGGTCCCCCGGGCGTAACGGTTCGCCTTGCCGTGGAGGCCTACCGTCCGCATATGACCCTGTCCTCGCCGGAGGCTCCCGCGGCGGTGGAGGCGCGCCCGGTCCGTCCGGGCGTCACCGAGCTGCGGCTCGCCGCCTTCGCCGCCCATCGCCGCGTCCGGCTCCCGCTCGGGCCGTTCACCCTCGTCGTGGGTCCCAGCGGCAGCGGCAAGACGACCGCGCTGCGGGCCTACGAGGCGCTGGCGCGGCTCGGCGCCGGTGCCGGGCTCCAGGAGGTGTTCCCGGACCCGGCCGCCTGCGTGCCCGAGCGGTCCCGGCCCGACGCCCAGCACCGCCGGGGTTTCCGCATCGGCTGCACGGTCGACGGACCCGAGGGCCCGGTCCGGCTCGATGTCGCCGTCCAGGCCGAACCCGGACTGCGCGTCGTGGGCGAGCGGTTGTCGGCGGGAGGGCGGACCCTGCTGGAGACGGCGCTGCGCGACCCGGGCCGTCCCTTCGTCCAGGCCGCCTGGCACACCGGCGGCTCCTCCTCGGTGACACGGGTCCCGCTCCCCGACGACCGCCTCGGCACCGCTCTGCTGCCCCTGCGCGTCGCGGGCCGCACCGCGGGGGAGCGGCAGGTCCTGGCCGCGGCGGAGCAGATGGTGCTCGCGCTGCGGTCCGTCTACGTCTGCGATCCCGACCCGGACTCCGTGCGCGCCCCCGTTCCGCTCGGCTCGGGGCGGCTGCTGCGCGGCTGCGGCAATCTCGCCGAAGTGCTGTGGCGCACGAGGTCGGAGTGCGGTCACCGGTACGCCCACCTGGTCACGGCGGTCCGCGCCGGATGCGCCGGTCCGGTCACGGACGTCCTGGCCGAGGTGCTCGGTGACGGCACCGTCCGTGCCCTCCTCGACCGCGGCGACGGAGTCCGCACGCCGCTCGGGCTGCTCGGGGACGGCGAGTTGAGGTATCTCGCGCTGGCCCTCGTGCTGCTCACCGGGCCCGGTGTCCTGGAGGCCGACCCGGCGGGTGAGGTCCCGGCCGCGTTCCAGTCGCTGACGGTCCTGGCCGACGGCCTCGACCGCGGACTGGACGCCCGGCAGACCGGTGAACTGGTGCGGCTGGCGGCGCGGATGTGCGAGCGGGGGCACGTCCGGCTGCTGGGCGCGGTGAGCGACGGGGCCCACGTGTCCGGGACGGCCGGGGTCACGGTGGCGGACCTGGCGCCGTGAGCGGACCGGGCCAGGAGTGGTGGACCTGGCGCCGTGAGCGGACCGGGCCAGGAGTGGTGGACCTGGCGCCGTGAGCGGACCGGGCCAGGAGTGGTGGACCTGACGCCGTGAGCGGACCGGGCCAGGAGTGGTGGACCTGGCGCCGTGAGCGGACCGGGCCAGGAGTGGTGGACCTGGCGCCGTGAGCGGACCGGGCCAGGAGTGATACACCTGACGCCGTGAGTGGACTGGACGTAGCGACGCTGCAGCGCAGACTGGCCGAGTTCGCGGCCGCGCGGAACTGGCAGCCGTACCACACCCCCAAGAACCTGGTCGCCGCCCTGAGTGTGGAGGCGTCCGAACTCCTGGAGATTTTCCAGTGGTTGACGCCGGAGGAGTCGGCCCACGTGATGCGGGACGCGGACACCGCGCACCGCGTCACCGACGAGGTCGCGGACGTCCTCGCGTATCTGCTCCAGCTCTGCGAGGTGCTGGGCATCGACCCGCTCGCGGCGCTCGAGGCGAAGATCGACCGGAACGAGCGGAGGTTCCCGGTGCCGGAGAACCCCTGACGGGGCGCCCGCCACCCGGCACGCAAAAACGGAATTCAATACTCCCTGTAATCGGTGAGCCGCTCCGATGCGATTCCGTGTCCACAGATTTCGGGCTTCCTCTGGCTTTCTGTCTCAAGCACCCTCACTCTGGGTAGTGAACAAGGGAGTTCGGCTGGACGTGCGAGAGCGCGTCGGACAGACGGGGGCAGCGCATGGAAGCGGTGCGGCTCATCGCGGCGAGCAGACGTGCCCTGGCGGAGAGCGGCGAGACTGCGGAGGTGATGGCGGAGGCGTGGCAGGCGCATTCCCTGGCGCAGGCGATCGGCAGCCGCCTCGCCGTGTCCGGACCCCCCGAACTCCGGGGTGAGGCCCTGGGGCTGACCGAACTGGCGGGCCGCGGCTGCGGAATCCTGGGCGACCACGCCCTGGAGGTCGGCGCCTTACGGGCCGCCCGGCTCACGGAGCTGGGCGACGCGCGCGAGGCCCTGCTCTGCCTGGGCGGCCTCCTCGCCGAGGTCGGCATGGCCCTGGTCGGCATCGCCTGCGCGGCGGACGACGAGGGGACCTACTGGCAGTGCATGGAGGCGATCGACGCGGCGGACGAGTCCCGGGACCGCGTCCTGGAAATGCTGAGACGTCTCGCGGTGCGGGACGAGAAACGCGTGGTGGAACGGGACTCGGCCGCGGGATAGAAGACCACGCCCCCGCGCACCCGTGAACCGCGCGCCACCGCCCGCATGCCCGAGCCGCGCGCCGGCCCCCGCGCCGCCCGGCCGGTCGGCCGAGCGGCGGTGCCACCTCGGAGGCGGTCGGCCGAGCGGCGTCGCGGCCTCGGAGGCGGTCGGCCGAGCGGCGTCGCGGCCTCGGAGGCGGTCGGCCGAGCGGCGTCGCGGCCTCGGAGGCGGTCGGTCGAGCTGTGGTGCCACCTCGGAGGTGGTCAGTCGAGCTGTGGTGCCACCTCGGAGGCGATCAGGTCCAGGTGGTCCAGATCGGCCAGGTCGAGCATCTGGAGGTACATCCGCTGCGAACCGACCGCCTGGTACCGGGCGATCCGTTCGACGACCTCCGCCGGAGAGCCCGCGAGTCCGTTGGCCTTCAGTTCGTCGACATCGCGGCCGATGGCGTCCGCCCGCCGCCTCACCTCGGCGTCGGTCCGACCGACACAGGCCACCAGGGCGTTGGAATAGACGAGTTCGTCGGCCTTGCGCATGGTCCGCCGCAAAGCCGCGCGGACCCGGCCGAACTGCTGCTCCGTGTCCGCGACCGAGGCGAAAGGGATGTTGAACTCATCGGCGAAGCGCGCCGCGAGCGCCGGGGTCCGCCGGGCGCCGTGGCCGCCGATCAGGATGGGCACCTTCGACTGCGCGGGCTTGGGCAGCGCGGGCGAGTCCTTGAGCTGGTAGTACGTCCCGTCGAAGGTGAACCGTTCGCCGACCGGAGTGCCCCACAGCCCGGTGACGACGGCGAGTTGCTCCTCCAGCCTGCCGAACTTCTCCTTCGGGAACGGGATGCCGTACGCCGTGTGCTCGGCCTCGTACCACCCGGCGCCCAGGCCGAGTTCGACGCGGCCGCCCGACATCTGGTCGACCTGGGCGACCTGGATGGCGAGGACGCCGGGGAGGCGAAAGGTTCCGGCGGTCATCAAGGTGCCCAGGCGGATGCGGCTCGTCTCGCGGGCGATGCCGGCCAGGGTGATCCACGCGTCGGTGGGGCCCGGGAGCCCGTCGACGGATCCCATGTGCACATAGTGATCAGAGCGGAAGAAGGCTCCGTAATGCAGGTCTTCGGCGGCCTTGGCGACACGGAGCAGCGTGTCGTAGGTCGCGCCTTGCTGCGGTTCTGTGAAGACTCGAAGATCCATGTGCACATCCTGCACCGGTTCCAACAGGCGTCCCGCGGCGAACCGCTGGCGCTTCTTCCCCCCGTTACAAAGCGTTTTCGAAGGCGAAGCCGGCCGCGGGCTACCGCCCCACGGCGAGCTGGGGGTACAGGTCGCTCAGTTCGCCCGAGAGGCCGGCCTTGACCTGGCGGGTGAGCGCGTCCGCGAGGACCTCGTGGGCGTTCGTCTCGATCCCGTCGAGGGCCTGCGCGGCGACGCTGTGCGCGGTGACCTTGGGGACGTCGAGGCTCGCGGTCAGGTCCGTGTCGACGTAGCCGACGTGCAGCCCGGTGACCTGGATGCCGCGCGGCTGGAGCTCCAGCCGCAGGGCGTTGCTCTGGGACCACAGGGCGGCCTTGGCGGCGCTGTAGCCGTCGGCGCCGGGCACCGTGACCCACGACAGCACCGAGTGGACGGTGAGGATGTGCCCGCCGCCGTTGCGCTCCAGGACCGGGACGAAGGCCCGGGTGGTGAGGAGCGGCCCGAAGAAGTTGACGTCGAACTCGCGCCGCACGTCCTCGACGGGGGAGTTCAGGAACGACGTGGGGGCCGTCGCGCCCGCGTTGTTGATCAGCACGGTGACGTCCTGGGCCTGCGCGGCGGCCGCCGCGACCGACGCGTGGTCGGTGACCTCCAGGGCCAGCGGCACCGCGTCGGGGTGCGTGACGGTCCGCGGGTCGCGGGCGGTCGCGTAGACCTTCCGGGCGCCGCGCTCGTAGAGGGCGTCCACGAAGGCGCTGCCAATACCGCGGCTGCCGCCCGTCACGAGCGCCACCGAGCCTTCGATGCTGGTCATGAGCTTTCTCCTCTTGCGGGTCGCCGGGGGTGGGAGGGAACGGGCGGAACGGGGGAGCGGAGGCCGGTGATGCGGCCCGCCGCGCCGGACACATCGTAAACCGATCGGTTTTCTGCGTCGTCCGCACTGTAAACCGATCGGTTTCCGGGAGGCAAGCGGAGAACGTAAGGTGGGCTCATGACACAGGTGACCTCGACCGAGACCGCCGGTTCACCGACCCGTGACCGACTGCTCGACGCCGCGGCGGAGCTCTTCTACCGCGAGGGCGTGGGCGTCGGCGTCGAGGCGCTGTGCCGGGTGGCCGGAGTGTCCAAGCGCTCGATGTACCAGCTGTTCGACAGCAAGGACGGCGTGCTGGCGGCGAGCCTGGAGCGCAGGGCGCCCGCCTATCTGGCGTTCCTGCTGCCCCCCGACGACGACCGGCCGCCGCGGGAGCGCGTCCTGCACGTCTTCGAACGCCTGGAGGAGATGGCCGCGCGCCCCGACTTCCGGGGCTGCCCCTTCGTGGCCGTGACCGCCGAGCTGAAGGCGCCGGACCACCCCGCGAGCCTGGTGGCCCGCCGCTGCAAGGACGCGCTGACCGCGTTCTTCCGGCAGGAGGCGGAGCGCGGCGGAGCGGCGGACCCCGAGCTCCTCGCGCGCCAACTGACCGTCGCCTTCGACGGATCCGGCGTCCGGGCCGTCATGCAGGGCCGGGGCCTCGACGGTCTCGCCCTCGCGACCGCCGCCGCCCTGCTCGCCGGCGCGGGCGTGAGCGCCGGGGACGGCGCCGAGCGCCGCGGGCCGGAGACCTCCGGCTGATCTCCGGCTGGCCTCCGGCCGGTCCCGGCCGCACCGTCCGCACGCGGCGAAAAACCACGGGTCCACCTGGGGCGTTCGCTGTACGTTGTGGGGGCGCGCCGAGGACAGGCGTCGCCCCTGCGGTCGGCCGCGGCGCGGCGTGGCCACGGGCTACGGGGGCCGGGGCGGAGCCGGGAGCGGCGACCGCCGAGGCACGCTCGCCCACGCTGTGGTCCACGGGCGTCCGGCGGCCGCGCACCGCGCGCCGGCCGGGCGGCTCACCGGGCCCCGCAGCCCAGAAGACGTTTCGAGGCAGATGCACCGTGTTCCTGACGATCAGTACCACCGGTACCCCAGAGCGGCCCGCGACCGAACTCGGCTTTCTGCTGCACAAGCATCCGGACAGGGCGCAGACGTTCTCGACCTCGTACGGCACGGCGCACGTGCTGTACCCCGAGGCGACCGCCGAGCGGTGCACGGCCGCCCTGCTGCTCGAGGTCGACCCGGTGGCGCTGGTCCGGCGGGGCAAGGGCAAGGGGCGCGGCGGCGCCCCCGACGCGGCCCTCGCGCAGTACGTCAACGACCGCCCGTACGCCGCTTCCTCGCTGCTCGCCGTGGCGATCGGCTCCGTCTTCTCCAGCGCGATGAAGGGCCAGTGCAACGCCCGGCCCGAGCTGCCGGCCGAGACCAGGCCGCTGCGCGTCGAGGTGCCCGCGCTGCCCGCGCGCGGTGGCCCTGGCCTGGTCCGGGGGCTCTTCGAACCGCTGGGCTGGACGGTGACGGCCGAGGCGGTGTCGCTCGACGAGCGCTTCCCGGAGTGGGGCGACTCCCGCTACGTACGCCTGGAACTCGTGGCGGAGGGGCTGACGGTCGCCGAAGCCCTGCGCCACCTCTACGTGCTGCTCCCCGTCCTCGACGACGCCAAGCACTACTGGGTGGCGTCCGACGAGGTCGACAAGCTGCTGCGGGCCGGTGAGGGCTGGCTGCAGGACCACCCGGAGCAGAAGCTGATCACCAGTCGCTATCTCTCCCGGCGCTGGTCGCTGACCCGGGAGGCCCTGGAACGGCTCGAACTCGCCCGGCTCGCCGAGACCGACGACATCGCGGTCGAGGAGATCGACAACGCGGTCGACGAGGAGACCGACACCGAGGAGAAGCCGGTGCCGCTCGCCGTGCTGCGCCGGGACGCGATCCTCGCCGCGCTGCACGCCTCCGGCGCGAGCCGGGTCCTCGACCTCGGCTGCGGACAGGGCCAGCTGGTGCAGGCGCTGCTCAAGGACACCCGGTTCACCGAGATCGTCGGGGTCGACGTGTCCATACGCGCGCTCACCATCGCCTCGCGCCGCCTCAAGCTGGACCGCATGGGCGAGCGGCAGGCCGCGCGCGTCCGGCTCGTCCAGGGCTCGCTCGCCTACACCGACCGCCGTCTCAAGGGGTACGACGCCGCCGTGCTCAGCGAGGTGATCGAACACCTCGACCTGCCCCGGCTGCCCGCCCTGGAGTACGCGGTGTTCGGCTCCGCCCGCCCGCGGACCGTCCTCGTGACGACCCCGAACGTCGAGTACAACGTCCGCTGGGAGAGCCTGCCCGCCGGACACTCCCGGCACGGCGACCACCGGTTCGAGTGGACCCGTGAGGAGTTCCGCTCCTGGGCCCGCGAGGTGGCCGGACGGCACGGCTACGACGTGGAGTTCACCCCCGTCGGCCTCGACGACCCCGAGGTCGGTCCGCCCACCCAGATGGCCGTCTTCACCCTGGCCACCGGCACGACCGGCACGACCGGCACGACCGGCACCACCGGCACGACCGGCACCCCGAACGCGAAGGAGGAGAAGGCCGCATGAGCGAGCAGAACGACAAGGGGCGCGTGCTGCCCGTCACCGACCTCTCCCTCGTGGTGCTGATCGGCGCCTCGGGTTCCGGCAAGTCGACCTTCGCCCGGCGGAACTTCAAGCCGACGGAGGTCATCTCCAGCGACTTCTGCCGGGGCCTGGTCGCCGACGACGAGAACGACCAGAGCGCCAGCGGCGACGCCTTCGACGTCCTGCACTACATCGCCGGCAAGCGGCTCGCGGCCGGCCGCCGGACCGTCGTCGACGCCACCAGCGTCCAGCAGGACAGCCGCCGCCAGTTGATCGAACTGGCCAGGAAGTACGACGTGCTGCCCATCGCCATCGTGCTCGACGTGCCCGAGGACGTCTGCGCCGAGCGCAACGCGTCGCGCACCGACCGCGCCGAGATGCCGCGCCGCGTGATCCAGCGCCACACCCGCGAACTGCGGCGCTCGCTGCGCCACCTGGAGCGCGAGGGATTCCGCAAGGTGCACGTCCTGCGCGGGGTGGCGGACGTCGAGAACGCGTCGGTGGTCACCGAGAAGCGGTTCAACGACCTGACCCACCTCACCGGGCCGTTCGACATCGTCGGCGACATCCACGGCTGCGCCTCGGAACTGGAGACCCTGCTCGGCAAGCTCGGTTACGTCGACGGCGTGCACCCCGAGGGCCGTACGGCCGTCTTCGTGGGCGACCTCGTCGACCGCGGCCCGGACTCGCCCGGCGTGCTGCGCCGCGTGATGTCCATGGTCGCCTCGGGCGACGCCCTGTGCGTGCCCGGCAACCACGAGAACAAGCTCGGCCGCCACCTCAAGGGCCGCCAGGTCCAGCACACGCACGGACTCGCCGAGACGATCGAGCAGCTGGGCGAGGAGAGCGAGGAGTTCCGCGCCACGGTACGGGAGTTCATCGACGGACTGGTCAGCCACTACGTCCTCGACGGCGGACGCCTCGTCGTCTGCCACGCCGGCCTGCCCGAGAAGTACCACGGCCGCACCTCGGGCCGGGTGCGCTCGCACGCCCTGTACGGCGACACGACGGGGGAGACCGACGAGTTCGGCCTGCCCGTGCGCTACCCGTGGGCGGAGGACTACCGGGGCCGCGCCGCGGTGGTGTACGGACACACCCCCGTCCCCAACGCCACCTGGCTCAACAACACCATCTGCCTGGACACCGGCGCGGTGTTCGGCGGCAAGCTCAGCGCCCTGCGCTGGCCGGAGCGCGAACTCGTCGACGTACCCGCCGAGCGGGTCTGGTACGAGCCGGCCAAGCCGCTGGCCACCGAGGCGCCGGGCGGTCACGAGGGCCGTCCGCTGGACCTCGCGGACGTGCAGGGCCGCAGGGCCGTCGAGACCCGGCACGCCGGGCGGGTGGCCGTCCGCGAGGAGAACGCGGCGGCGGCCCTGGAGGTCATGAGCCGCTTCGCGGTGGACCCCAGGTTGCTGCCGTACCTGCCTCCGACCATGGCCCCCACCGCCACCTCGCACGTCGAGGGCTACCTGGAGCACCCCGCCGAGGCCTTCGCCCAGTACCAGGAGGACGGGGTCGCGCGGGTCGTGTGCGAGGAGAAGCACATGGGGTCGCGGGCGGTGGCCCTGGTCTGCCGGGACGCGGACGCCGCGCGCGCCCGGTTCGGCGTCGACGGTCCCACCGGCTCGCTGTACACCCGCACCGGCCGCCCCTTCTTCGACGACGCCGCCGTCACCGAGGAGATCCTCGGCCGGGTGCGGGCCGCCGCGACCGAGGCCGGGCTGTGGGAGGAGCTGAACACCGACTGGGTGCTGCTGGACGCCGAGTTGATGCCGTGGTCGCTGAAGGCGTCCGGACTGCTGCGCAGTCAGTACGCCGCTGTCGGCGCCGCGTCCGGTGCGGTGTTCCCCGGTGCGCTCGCCGCGCTCGAAGGGGCGGCGGCGCGGGGCGTCGACGTCACGGACCTGCTCGCACGCCAGCGTGAACGGGCCTCGGACGCACAGGCGTTCACGGACGCGTACCGCCGCTACTGCTGGACCACGGACGGTCTCGAAGGCGTCCGCCTGGCACCGTTCCAGATCCTGGCCGTCCAGGGCCGGAGCCTCGCCGGGCTGCCGCACGACGAGCAACTGGCCCTGATCGACCGGCTCGTGGAGAACGACGGGAGCGGACTGCTGCACACCACCCGGCGGCTCTTCGTCGACACCGGTGACCCGGAGTCGGTGCGGGCCGGTGTCGACTGGTGGCTGGAGATGACCGGCCGCGGCGGCGAGGGCATGGTCGTGAAGCCGGTCGGCGCGGTGGTGCGCGGCGAGAACGGGCGCCTGGTGCAGCCCGGCATCAAGTGCCGGGGCCGCGAGTACCTGCGGATCATCTACGGCCCGGAGTACACCCGCCCCGAGAACCTCGCCCGGCTGCGCGGCCGCTTCCTCAACCACAAGCGGTCCCTGGCCCTCCGCGAGTACGCACTCGGCCTGGAGGCCCTGGACCGCCTGGCCGAGGGCGAGCCCCTCTGGCGCGTCCACGAGGCGGTCTTCGGAGTCCTCTCCCTGGAATCCGAACCGGTGGACCCCCGCCTGTAGCGGGTACACCTTCCTGCCCCGGCCGGGGGAGCCCCGTCAGGGGCGCGGGGAACGGCGCGCCCGGCCCCCACCGGCCGGCCGAACCCCGCACCCCCGGGCGGGGCGCTGTGTTCCGGTCGGGGGTGCCCCGCCAGGGGCGCGGGGAACTGCGCGCCCGGCCCCCACCGGACTGACACCTATGAGCGTCGCCGGAGCCCCGCCAGGGGCGCGGGGAACGGCGCGATCGGCCCCCACCGGGCGGACAGCCGAACTTGCCCCCCACCAGGCGGCCAGCCGAACCTCGCACCCCCCGGGCGGACAGCCGAACCCGCCCCCACCGGGGGCACACGACCGACCCCGGCCGGGGAAAAGCCCGGTCCGGGGCGGCGGGGCCCGGCGGGGTTCGGCACGGCCGGTCGGCGAGGGAGCGAAGCGAACCTAACCGACCAGGCGGAGCCGAACCCCGGCCACACCCACGTGCACCGTCTGGCCCCAGACGAGCTCCACCGCATCCCCCTCCATCCCGTCCCCGAACACGATGAGCCGGTCCGACTCCACCGTGAGGGACAGCTTCCCCGAGGCGGTGAGCTCCCCGGCCACGAGCGAGGTGCCCGTGGCCGGCGACGGCCAGGCCTCGCGGACGAACCAGAGCAGCCGTTCGTCCGTGGGCCCCGGCAGGGGCAGCGCCCCGCCCCGCTCCTGCCACACCGACCGGAGCCAGCCGGTGGCCCCGGTCCCGGTTCCCACCAGCACCCCGGAGGACGCCTGGGACTCGACGGCACCCCCGTACTCGTCGAGCCCCAGCCGATAGCGGGCCGTCTGATGGCCCGCGGCTCCCAGATAGATCTCGTTGAGCGCGACCAGCCGCTGGGTGTCGTCCGCGACCGCCTCGACCATGGTCAGCTCGTCGGCGCCGCCCCCGTGCGCCGAGGCCAGCAGCGCGCCCGCGTCCCCGGGCCGGTGCCGCACCAGCACGCCGGGATTGCGCCCGGGGTCGGCGTCGATCCCCACCACCGGCTGGCCTTCCAGGTACTTGGCGACGTTCGCGACCAGCCCGTCCTGCCCGACCACGACCACCACGTCCTCCGGCGCGAACAGGAAGCGGTCCAGGTCGGAACGCTCCACGCGGGCCTGACGCCAGGTCAGCGGAACGGCCGCGACCACGGCGGCGAGCGCCTCGCGGGAGCGTCGGTGCCGTTCGGCCACCTCCGCGATGTCCCGGCCGCGCGAGGCCAGGAAGAACGCCGCCTGCCCGTGCGTACCGTGACGGGCCGTCAACTCCTCGTACTCGGTCGTCCGGTGGACGAGGACGACCCGGGGGGCGAGACTCACGCCCGGTCCTCGGCGGCCCCGTTGCCCAGCTTGGAGAGCAGCCCGGTGAGGACGTCGGGCGAGACGGTGAGGTTCTCGATCCGCGGCAGGTTCTCCGCGAGCCGGCTCCCGGTCAGGGCGTGCAGCGTGGCGACGTCGACGTCGCCGTGGACCCGCAGCCAGGCCGCCTGCGCCTCGGCCCGCGCCGCGCCGACCTCGCGCTCCGCCTGCGCCTCGGCCCCCGCGAGCCGTACCTTGCGCGTGGCCTCCGCCTCGGCGAGCCGCAGCGACCGGGTGGCCTCGGCCTCCGCGAGCCGGACCGTGCGGGCCGCCTCCGCCCCGGTGCGCACCGCGTCCGCCGCCGCGCGCTCCTCGGCCTCGCGCCGCGCGTTCGTACCCTTCTGCTCGACCAACTGCTCCTCGCGCCGGGCGAGTTCGATCTGGCTGGCGAGTTCGTTCTCGGCGATGGCGCGTTCCCGTTCGACGGCGACCGCCCGGCGTTCGTACGTGGCCTTGTCCGCGTCCTGCTGGATCTGCTCGCGGGCGGGGGTGCGCAGTGCCCGCTCCACCTCGGGCTCCGGGCGCAGCGCGACGACCCGCACCGCGACCACCTCGATGCCGGTGGCGGGCAGCCGGGGTTCAGCGGCGAGGCCCTCCGCGATCCGTTCCCGTACCGCCGCGACACCGTCGACCAGGGCGGACGCCAGTGACGTGCGGGCCAGCACGGCGAGCGCGTGCTGCTGGGCCGTCTCGGTCAGCAGCGACCCCAGCTGCTCCAGCGGGGTGCCGCGCCAGGCGCCGGAGTCGGGGTCTATGGAGAAGTCGATGCGGGAGGCCGCGACCGCGGGGTCGCTGATCCGGTAGGTGACGGTCGCCTGCACGGCGATGTCCTGGAAGTCGGACGTGCGGGCGTGGAAGGTCATCGCCAGCTCACGGTCGTCGACCGGGACCTCGGAGAGGGCCGCGGTCAGCGAGCGGTACCAGAAGCTGAGTCCGGGGCCGTCGTGGACCAGTTGTCCCGACTTGTGGTGCCGGATGTGGGCGGTGGGCGCCCCGCGCAGATGGCGCCAGCCGAGGCGTCGTGTGATGTCGGCCATGAGTACCCCCTCGGCGCCGGGCGGTCCCGGCGGCTCCACGTCCTTCGTTGTCGTCATGGAGACGATAATGAAGAGCGCGCTTATCGTCAAGGGGACGAAATGAATCCGGTGCGATGGAGGGGGCGCTCCCGCCCGAAGAGCCGGGGGGAGCGTGCGCGGAGTCGTGGGGCGGACGGGAATTGTCGGGCGGACCCTGGCGATCCACGGGTGAACACGCGTCCGGATGGTCAGGATGGGGGCATGGGATTCCACGTCGACTCCGAGGCCGGGCGGCTGCGCCGCGTCATCCTGCACCGGCCCGATCTAGAGCTCAAAAGGCTCACCCCCAGCAACAAGGACGCGCTCCTCTTCGACGACGTGCTGTGGGTGCGCCGGGCGCGCGCGGAGCACGACGGGTTCGCCGACGTGCTGCGCGAGCGCGGAGTCGCCGTCCACCTCTTCGGCGACCTGCTCGCCGAGACCCTGGCGATCGGGGCGGCCAGGGCGCTCGTCCTGGACCGGGTCTTCGACGAGAAGGAGTACGGACCGCTCGCCACCGACCACCTCCGGGCCGCCTTCGAGGCCATGCCCGCCACGGAACTGGCGTCCGCTCTGGTCGGCGGCATGACCAAGCGCGAGTTCCTGGACGCGCACGCGGAACCGACCTCCGTGCGCTTCCACGTCATGGACCTCGACGACTTCCTCCTGCGGCCGCTGCCCAATCACCTCTTCACCCGTGACACCTCGGCCTGGATCTACGACGGGGTCTCCATCAACGCCATGCGCTGGCCGGCCCGGCAGCGCGAGACCGTGCACTTCGAGGCGATCTACCGGCACCACCCGCTCTTCCGCGGGGAGGACTTCAACCTCTGGTCGGAGGGGCAGGCGGACTACCCGTCCACCATCGAGGGCGGTGACGTCCTCGTCATCGGCAATGGAGCGGTGCTCATCGGCATGAGCGAGCGGACGACGCCCCAGGCCGTCGAGATGCTCGCCCACAAGCTGTTCGCGGCCGGCTCGGCGCGCACCATCGTGGCGCTCGACATGCCCAAGCGGCGGGCGCTCATGCACCTCGACACCGTGATGACGATGGTCGACGGCGACATCTTCACCCAGTACGCGGGGCTCGGCATGCTCCGCTCGTACACCATCGAGCCGGGCGTGGGCGACAAGGAGCTGAAGGTCACCGACCATCCTCCGGAGCACATGCACCGCGCCATCGCCGCGGCGCTCGGCCTGAACGAGATCCGGGTGCTGACCGCCACGCAGGACGTGCACGCGGCCGAGCGGGAGCAGTGGGACGACGGCTGCAACGTCCTCGCCGTCGAGCCGGGCGTCGTCGTCGCCTACGAGCGCAACGCCACCACCAACACCCATCTGCGCAAGCAGGGCATCGAGGTGATCGAGATCCCGGGCAGCGAGCTGGGCCGGGGCAGGGGCGGCCCGCGCTGCATGAGCTGCCCCGTCGAGCGCGACCCCGTGTAGGGGCCGCGCCGGAGTTCTCGCCGGAGTCACGTCCGGGCTCCGGGGGGTGCTTCGTGCCGGGCCGCCCGTGGAAACGATGGGGGAGCCGACGCGTGGAGCGGACGCATGGAGCCGACGCGCGAGTCGAACAACTGGCCGCATATAAATGCTGGGCGTCGTATAGAATTCCAGGAGTTCGGTCCCGTCCTCATCCCCGTCATCCCTGGAGCGCCCCATGGCGACAGTCCCGACCGCCCTCGCCGGCCGTCACTTCCTCAAGGAGCTGGACTTCACGGAGGAGGAGTTCCTCGGCCTGGTCGAGCTGGCCGCCGGGCTCAAGGCGGCCAAGAGGGCCGGGGCGGAGACCCGGTATCTGCAGGGCAGGAGCATCGCGCTGATCTTCGAGAAGACCTCGACGCGCACCCGCTGCGCCTTCGAGGTCGCGGCCGCGGACCAGGGCGCCTCGACGACGTACCTGGACCCGTCCGGTTCCCAGATCGGCCACAAGGAGTCGGTGAAGGACACCGCCCGCGTGCTCGGCCGCATGTTCGACGCCATCGAGTACCGCGGCGACAGCCAGGCCGCGGTGGAGGAACTGGCCGCCCACGCCGGAGTGCCGGTCTACAACGGCCTCACGGACGACTGGCACCCCACCCAGATGCTGGCCGACGTCCTCACGATGACCGAGCACTGCGCCAGGCCGGTCGGCGAGATCGCCTTCGCCTACCTGGGTGACGCCCGCTTCAACATGGGCAACTCGTACCTGATCACCGGCGCCCTGCTCGGCATGGACGTGCGGATCGTGGCCCCGAAGGCCTACTGGCCGGCCGACGAGATCGTCGAGCGGGCCCGCGAACTCGCCGGGAGGAACGGCGGCCGCGTCACCCTCACCGAGCAGGTGGACGAGGGGGTGGAGGGGGCCGACTTCGTGGCCACCGACGTCTGGGTCTCCATGGGGGAGCCCAAGGAGGTGTGGGCCGAGCGCATCGCGGCCCTCGTCCCGTACGCCGTGACCATGGACGTGCTGCGTGCCACCGGGAACCCGGACGTGAAGTTCCTGCACTGCCTGCCGGCCTTCCACGACCTCGGCACCCGGGTCGGCCGTGAGCTGTACGAGGTGCACGGACTCGACTCGCTCGAGGTCACCGACGAGGTCTTCGAGTCGGCGCACTCCGTCGTCTTCGACCAGGCCGAGAACCGGCTGCACACCATCAAGGCGGTCATGGTCGCCACGCTGGCCTGACCGCGCCGGACGTCCGGACGGGCCGCTACAGCACCGGCTGCCGCTGGCCGGGAATCACCGGCAGCCGGAACCAGACCGCCTTGCCCGAGTCGGTGGGGCGGTGCCCGCAGGCCGAGCTGAGGGCCCGGAGCAGCAGCAGGCCGCGCCCGTGCTCCTGCCAGGGGTCCGGCGGCTCGCCGGGCGGGTGCGGCAGGGCGAGGTCCAGGGGCGGCGCCGGGTCCGGGTCGTGCACCTCGACCCGGCAGCCGGTCGGCATCAGTTCCACGACCAGCTCTATCGGTCCGTCGCCCGCGGTGTGCTCGACGGCGTTGGCGACCAGCTCCGCGGTGAGCAGCTCGGCGGTGTCGCTGTCGGCCGCGTGCTCGCGTTCCGCGAGCGCCCTGCGGACCAGGGCGCGGGCCACCGGCACGGCCGCGAAGGTGTGCGGCAGCGCGATGCGCCAGAAGGCGGGTGCTGGGGTGTCGTGCAAGGCGGATCCGTTCATGGAGCAGGGCGTCCTGCTTACAACCTTAGGAATGGTACGGCGCTGTCCGGGGAACGCGCGCGGTGGGCTTTCTCTGGACATCGGCCGATGTGTCCCGGGGCGGCCGAGGCCTCTTTCCGGGACGTTCGGTCCGATACGGGCTGTGTACCCGGACGAACGGTCCCCCTCCCGCGTCCGCTCCCGCTGTTACACGGCTGTCGACGACCGGTGACGCGGTGACGGACCGCGTCTCGCCCGCGGCCGCCCCTTCACTTTCTGTGGCCGCACCCTCACCGCACGCGCCCGCCGCTTCACGACTCACAGCCATCGCGTCGCTCCGTGTCACCTCGCGCCGCGTCGCGCCCCGCCGCCCCGGGAAGCGGCTCGATCGCCGACGCCAGGACGGCGCGATCGCCCTATCGCGCACTCGTGACGACAGTCACGAATCGGTGATAACTTGGTGAGACAGCCGCATCGCGTCGCCCCCGTGCTAGGAGGCCGCCCGCCATGAGTCCCTTCACCGGCTCCGCCGGCCGCACCCCCGACTGGCAGCATCTGAGGTACGAGCTCACCGACGGCGTCGCCACGGTCACCCTGACCCGTCCCGAGAAGCTCAACGCGCTCACCTTCGGCGCCTACGCCGACCTGCGCGACCTGCTCGCCGAGCTGTCCCGCGAGCGGTCCGTGCGAGCCCTGGTGCTCGCCGGCGAGGGCCGCGGATTCTGCTCCGGCGGCGACGTCGACGAGATCATCGGCGCGACCCTCTCCCTGGACACCGCCCAGCTCCTCGACTTCAACCGGATGACCGGGCAGGTCGTCAGGGCGGTACGGGAATGCCCGTTCCCGGTGATCGCGGCGGTGCACGGGGTGGCGGCGGGCGCCGGAGCCGTGCTGGCGCTGGCCGCGGACTTCCGGGTGGCCGACCCGAGCGCCCGCTTCGCCTTCCTCTTCACCCGGGTCGGGCTGTCCGGCGGCGACATGGGCGCGGCCTACCTGCTGCCCCGCGTGGTCGGGCTCGGCCACGCGACCCGGCTGCTGATGCTCGGCGAACCGGTGCGCGCGCCCGAGGCCGAGCGCATCGGACTGATCAGCGAACTCACCGACGAGGGGCACGCCGACGAGGGCGCCCAGGCGCTGGCCCGCCGTCTCGCCGACGGCCCGGCCCTGGCGTACGCCCAGACCAAGGCGCTGCTCACCGCCGAACTGGACATGCCGCTCGCGGCCGCCGTCGAACTGGACGCCGCGACCCAGGCCCTGCTCATGAACGGCGAGGACTACACGGAGTTCCACGCGGCCTTCACGGAGAAGCGGGCCCCGAAGTGGCGGGGGAGGTGAGCCCGGGATGCGCGTGAACGCCGGCGCGAGGCGGGTCGCGGTGATCGGCGGGGGCCCCGGAGGCCTCTACGCCGCCGCCCTCCTCAAGCGCCTGGACCCGGAGCGCGAGATCACCGTCTGGGAACGCAACGCGCCCGACGACACCTTCGGCTTCGGCGTCGTCCTGTCCGACGAGACCCTGGGCGGCATCGAGCACGCCGACCCGGTCGTGTACGCGGCGCTCCAGGCCGAGTTCGTCCGCTGGGACGACATCGACATCGTGCACCGCGGAGTGCGGCACACCTCCGGCGGCCACGGCTTCGCCGCGCTCGGACGGCGCCGGCTCCTGGAGATCCTGCACGAACGCTGCCGCTCGCTCGGCGTCGACCTGCGCTTCACGGCCGAGGCCCCGCCCGTGGACGAACTGACGGCGGCGTACGACCTCGTGGTCGCCGCCGACGGCGTGCACAGCCTCACCCGCGCGGCCCGCGCGGAGGTGTTCCGGCCGTCCGTCGAGGAGCACCGCTGCCGCTACATCTGGCTCGCCGCCGACTTCGCCTTCGACGCCTTCCGCTTCGAGATCGCCGAGACCGAACACGGCGTGATGCAGCTGCACGGCTATCCGTACGCGGCCGACGCCTCCACCGTCATCATCGAGATGCGCGAAGAGGTGTGGCGCGCCTCTGGGTTCGCGGACCTCGACGAGGCGGAGTCCGTCGAGCGGTGCGGCAAGATCTTCACGGACGCGCTCGGCGGACGCCCGCTGCGCTCCAACCGATCGGCGTGGACGACGTTCCGGACGATCGTCAACGACCGCTGGTCGCACGGCAATCTGGTGCTGCTCGGCGACGCGGCGCACACCGCCCACTTCTCCATCGGCTCCGGCACCAAGCTCGCCGTCGAGGACGCGCTCGCACTGGCCGCCTGCCTGGAGGAACGGCCCACCCTGGAGGAGGCGCTGGCCGCGTACGAGGAGGAGCGGCGCCCGGTCGTCGCCTCCACCCAGCGGGCCGCCCGCGCCAGCCTCGACTGGTTCGAGGACCTCGGCCGCTATCTCGGCCAGCCCACACGGCAGTTCGCGTTCAACCTGCTCACCCGCAGCCGCCGCGTCACCCACGACAACCTGCGGCTGCGCGACCCGCGTTTCGTGGCCGCGGTCGAGCGCGAGTTCCGCTGCCCGCCCGGCACCCCGCCCATGTTCACCCCGTTCCGGCTGCGCGGCCTGACCCTGCGCAACCGGGTCGTCGTCTCACCGATGGACATGTACTCGGCCGTGGACGGCGTGCCCGGCGACTTCCACCTCGTCCACCTGGGCGCACGGGCCCTGGGCGGCGCGGGACTGGTGATGACCGAGATGGTGTGCGTCAGCGCGGAGGGCCGCATCACGCCCGGCTGCGCGGGCCTCTACACCGCCCGTCAGGCCGAGTCCTGGCGGCGGATCGTGGATTTCACGCACCGTCAGGCACCGGGCGCCGCGATCGGCCTCCAGCTCGGCCACTCCGGCCGCAAGGGGTCCACGCGGCTGATGTGGGAGGGCATCGACGAACCCCTGCCGGACGGCAACTGGCCCCTCGTGGCCGCCTCCCCGCTCCCGTACAAGCCGGGCAGCCAGACCCCCCGCGAGCTCTCGCGCGCCCAGCTCACCGATCTGCGCGAGCAGTTCACCGCGGCCGCCTGCCGCGGGGCCCGCTGCGGTTTCGACCTCCTAGAACTGCACTGCGCCCACGGCTACCTGCTCTCCGGCTTCCTCTCCCCGTTGACCAACCGGCGCACCGACGCCTACGGCGGATCGCTGGAGAAGCGGCTGCGCTTCCCGCTCGAGGTGTTCGACGCGGTACGGGCGGTGTGGCCCGCCGAGCGGCCGATGACCGTCCGCATCTCCGCCACCGACTGGGCCGAGGGCGGCACCACCGGGGACGACGCGGTCGCGATCGCGCGGGCCTTCGCCGCGCACGGCGCCGACGCGGTGGACGTGTCGACCGGCCAGGTGGTGGCGGACGAGCGGCCCGAGTACGGCCGCTCCTACCAGACGCCGTACGCGGACCGGATCCGGCACGAGACCGGACTCCCGGTGATCGCCGTCGGCGCGATCTCCTCCTGGGACGACGTCAACTCCCTGATCCTGGCCGGGCGCACCGACCTGTGCGCGCTCGCCAGACCGCATCTGTACGACCCGAACTGGACCCTGCACGCGGCGGCCGAACAGGGCTACGAGGGACCGGGCGCCGACTGGCCGATGCCCTACCGCGCGGGCAGCCGCCGCCCGCAGACCGGTCGCACCGACGCACCCAAACCCCGCCTCACGCTGGGAACTTGAGCGGGTCCGGGGTCAGGACCAGGCGGGCACCCCGGCGAACTCCGCGCCCGCGTCGCGCAGTCGCTCGTGGAGCGCCCGGAAGACGGTGGCCGAGCGGGCGCCGGGCCAGTTCCCGGGGAGCAGGGCCGCGGGCAACCCCGGGTCGGTGTAGGGGAGATGGCGCCAGGAGTCGAGAGCGAGCAGATAGTCGCGGTAGGCCTCCTCCGGCGGGGTGTCCGTCCGCTCCTCCCAGGCGTGCAGCACCCGCGCGTGCCGGCCGAGGAACGCCTCGTGCTCCCCGGCGATCGCGGTCAGGTCCCACCAGCGCGCCACCGCGTCGACGGTCGCGGCGAACCCCAGGTGCTCGCCGCGGAACAGCTCCACGTACGTGTCGAGCCGCAGCCGTTCCAGGGTGTGCCGGGTCTCCTCGTACAGCCGTGCCGGGGCGATCCACACGCCGGGAGCGGCCGTGCCGAAGCCGAGACCGGCCAGCCGGGAGCGCAGGACGTGCCGCTTCTGCCGCTCCGACTCGGGCACGGAGAAGACGGCGAGCACCCAGCCCTCGTCCTTCGGGGGCGTCGTCGCGTACACCCTGCGGTCGCCGTCGTCGAGCAACTGCCGGGCGTCCGGCGACAACGCGTATCCGGCCGCGCCCGCCGGCGTGCGCGCCGGCTCCAGCAGTCCGCGGCGCTTGAGCCGGGACACGGAGGAACGCACCGAGGGCGCGTCGACGCCGACCGCGGCGAGGAGCCGGATCAGTTCGGCCACCGGCACCGGGCCGGGCGTGAAGCGGCCGTAGGCGCCGTAGAAGGTGACGATGAGGGACCGGGGGGTGTGGTGCTCTGACACGTTGATCACTCTAGTGCGCCAAGATCACTTGGGATCGCCGCTCGCGGGCGAGCCGTCCCCGGGAGCGAGGGCCGGCTCCTCGGACACGGAGGCAGGCTCCTCGGGCACGGGGGCCGGCGGAGCGGCGGTGCCGCCGCCGGAAGGGGGCTCCTCCCGCAGTCTGAACCGCTGGAGCTTGCCCGTGGCGGTCCGTGGCAGCGCGTCCAGGAAGACGATCTCGCGGGGGCACTTGTACGGCGCCAGCTCGGACTTGAGGAAGGCGCGCAGCGCCTCCGCGTCCCGCCGGGCGCCCTCCTTGAGCACGGTGTAGGCCACCGCGATCTGCCCGCGCGCCTCGTCGGCCCGCCCCACGACGGCCGTCTCCAGGACGTCCGGGTGCCGCAGCAGCGCGTCCTCGACCTCGGGGCCCGCGATGTTGTACCCCGCAGAGATGATCATGTCGTCGGCGCGGGCCACGTAGCGGAAGTAGCCGTCGGGGTCGCGCACATAGGTGTCGCCGGTGATGTTCCAGCCGCCGCGCACGTACTCCCGCTGCCGGGGGTCGGCGAGGTACCGGCAGCCGACCGGACCGCGCACGGCGAGCAGACCGGGCTCGCCGTCCGGCACCGGCGTCCCCCCTGCGTCGACCACCCGCGCCTGCCAGCCCGGCACGGGCACGCCCGTCGCGCCCGGGCGGATGTCGTCGTCGGCGGCGGAGATGAAGATGTGCAGCAGCTCGGTGGCGCCGATGCCGTTGATGATGCCGAGCCCGGTGCGCTCCCGCCAGTCCCGCCAGGTCGCGGCGGGCAGGTTCTCGCCCGCGGACACGCAGCGCCGCAGCGACCCGATGTCGTGCCCGGACTCCGCGAGTTCCGCGAGCATCGCCCGGTAGGCGGTCGGCGCGGTGAACAGCACGGAGACCCGGTGCTCGGCGATCGCGGGCAGCATCTGCCGGGGCCCCGCCTGTTCGAGCAGCAGGGAGCAGGCGCCGGCGCGCAGCGGGAAGACCACGAGACCGCCGAGCCCGAAGGTGAACCCCAGGGGAGGACTGCCCGCGAAGACGTCGTCCTCGTGGGGCCGCAGCACGTGCTCGGAGAAGGTGTCCGCGATCGCCAGCACGTCACGGTGGAAGTGCATGCAGCCCTTGGGCCGGCCGGTGGTGCCCGAGGTGAACGCGATCAGCGCCACGTCGTCGGCGGCCGTGTCCACCGCCTCGAAGGGCTCGTCGGGGGCGCCGGTGATCCGCAGCAGCAGATCGCCGGGCCCGTCACCGCCGTACGTCGTGACGCGCAGCCCGGGGACCTCCGCCTTGACCAGGTCGTCGACCGAGCGGACGTCGCACAGCGCGTGCGTCACCCGCGCGATCGAGCACATCGTGCCCAGCTCGTGCGGCCGCTGCTGCGCGAGCACCGTGACGGCGACCGCGCCCGCCTTCAGCACCGCCAGCCAGCAGGCCGCCAGCCAGGGGGTCGTCGGACCGCGCAGCAGCACCCGGTTGCCCGGGACGACACCCAGCTCGCCGGTCAGCACATGGGCGATCCGGTCGACCCGGGCGCGCAGCTGCCCGTACGTCCACGGCGGGCCGGAGGGGGTGCGGAACACCGGACGTCCGGCGTCGGTGCCCGCGAGGAGCTCGGCGGCGCAGTTGAGCCGGGCGGGGTAGCGCAGCCCGGGCAGGTCGAAACGGAGCTCGGGCCACTGGTCGGGAGGCGGGAGGTGGTCGCGCGCGAAGGTGTCGACGTGGGCCGAGCGGGCCGGCTCCGGGGTGTCTTCGGGATCCAGGGGATCCACAAGGTCCATGGCGTCTCGCCCCCTTGCCTTGGTGGGCCGCCCGGTGGGCGTCGTGGTGGGCTCGCACAAGGAGCGTATCGTGTTGGTGACGACAGTCAACGGTTCGCGATAACGTGGGTGGCGTCCGATGGGGAGAGGGGACGGGCAATGACCGCATTCTCGCTCGATCCGGGGCAGACCGCCTGGTGTGCCGAGCTGCGCGCGCTGGCCGCGCGGCAGCTGCGCCCCCTGGCCGACAAGGGCGAGCCGGGCCACGTCAACCGCCCGCTCGTCGCCGCACTCGGCCGGCTCGGCCTGCTCTCCCGCCTGTTCTCCTCGGGCGCCCTCGACCTCTGCCTGATGCGCGAGTCCCTGGCCCAGGTCTGCACCGAGGCCGAGACGGCGCTGGCCCTCCAGGGACTCGGCGCCCACCCCGTCCACGCGTACGGCACCGCGGCCCAGCGCGCGCACTGGCTGCCCCGGGTCACGGACGGCGACGCGGTGGCCGCCTTCGCGCTGAGCGAGCCCGGCGCGGGCTCGGACGCCACCGCGCTGGAGCTGCGGGCGGACGAGGACGGCACCGGCGGCTGGCGGCTCACCGGCGAGAAGTGCTGGATCTCCAACGCCCCCGGGGCCGACCTCTACACCGTCTTCGCGCGCACCACGCCCGGCGCCGGAGCCCGCGGGGTCACCGCCTTCCTCGTCCCCGCCGACCGCCCCGGCCTCACCGGCACCCCCCTCGACATGCTCTCCCCGCACCCCATCGGCGCCCTCGCCTTCGACGCCGTACCCGTCACGGCGGACGACGTCCTCGGCGAGCGGGGCCACGGCTTCCGGGTCGCCATGGACACCCTCAACCTCTTCCGGCCGAGCGTGGGCGCCTTCGCCGTCGGCATGGCACAGGCCGCACTGGACGCCACCCTCGCGCACACGGCCCGGCGCGAGGCGTTCGGCGGCCCGCTGAAGGACCTGCAGACCGTGGCCCACCAGGTCGCCGAGATGGCGCTGCGCACCGAGGCGGCCCGCCTGATGGTGTACGCGGCCGCGGCGGCGTACGACGAGGGGGCGCAGGACGTGCCCCGGCGGGCGGCGATGGCGAAGCTGCTCGCGACCGAGACCGCCCAGTACGTCGTCGACGCGGCCGTCCAGCTGCACGGCGCCCGCGCCCTGCGCCGGGGCCACCTGCTCGAACACCTCTACCGCGAGGTGCGCGCGCCGCGTATCTACGAGGGCGCCAGCGAGGTCCAACGGGCCATCATCGCCAAGGAGTCGTACCGGTCGGCCGAGCGCCGGGAAGGCAAGGTGTCCCTGTGACCGCCGAGCGCGTCAACCCGCCGGAGCTCTCCCCGGCGGCCGGCTTCTCCCACGCCGTCGTCGCCACCGGCTCCCGGGTCGTCTTCCTGGCCGGACAGACCGCGCTGGACGTGGACGGGAAGGTGGTGGGCGAGACCCTGCCCCAGCAGTTCGAGCGGGCGCTGGCCAATCTGCTGACCGCGCTGCGCGCGGCGGGCGGCACTCCCGCGGACCTCGCCCGGGTCACGGTCTACGCCACGGACGTCGCCGACTACCGCGCCCACGCCGCCGAACTGGGCCGCATCTGGCGCCGGTCGGCGGGCCGCGACTACCCCGCGATGGCCGTCATCGGCGCCGTGCGCCTGTGGGACGAACAGGCGCTGGTCGAACTCGACGGCTTCGCCGTGCTGGCGTAGGACCGCGGGGCGGGCGGAGTTCAGGAAGCCGCGGGCCGGGCCGGGTTCAGGCCGCGACGGCCAGCCGGTCGGCGAACACCCGGTGCGGAGCGATCACGCTGCCGTCGGGGAGCAGTTCCCCGCTGTCGTCGAAGACGATCGCGCCGTTGCACAGGAGGTTCCAGCCCTGCTCGGGGTGGGCCGAGACGATGTGCGCGGCGGTGTCCGCGGACGGGCACGAAGACCGGTGTGAACACATGGTGCACCTCCACCTGGGATGCGAAGAGTGTCGGCGGCGCTGTCGTCGCCCTCGCATGTACAGAAGATGCGCCCACGGAGAACCGAACGGAACACCCGGCCGGGAAGCGTGACAACACGAGGACAACTCTCGGACGCCCCCGGGACGGACGGTTTCGACCGGCCGCGAGGGAGAGGTGACAAATCGCCACCAAAGGGGTGATGGTCACCGTTCTCGGGACCTTGGACCGGTACCTGTTGAGCACCCTTTGCAGATCCCCGCTCCAGGAGGTACCCCATGTCGTTCCGCCAGGCCGCCGGCGCGGCCGCCGCCGGCGCCGCGCTGCTCCTGCTCCTCGCCCCGTCCGCCGCCGCCCTGTCCGCCCCGTCCGGCGAGATCACCGTCGACCCCACCGTCACGGTCGCCGCCGACGGCACCATCACCCTTTCCGGCACCTACCGCTGCACGGACGCCGCCGGACCCGTGTTCGTGTCCTCCACGGTGACCCAGGGCGATCCCTCGGTCAGCCACCCCATCGGCGGCTCCTCGGCGGTCTGCGACGGCGCGGAGCACCGCTGGAGCAACGCGGAGAAGAACGCGCCCCACACCCTCGTCCCGGGCCCGGCGCAGGTCGAGGCCACGGTGTTCGACCTCAGCGCCACCGGCCTCCCCCTGCCCACGATCCACGCCACCCGGAAGCAGGACATCACCGTCGTACAGAACTGAACGAACGCGAGGAGGGGCCGCCGACGACACGAACCGGCGGCCCCTCCTCGCGCCGGTCCGCCCTACGAGTGACCCGGGCATCCCGAAAGCCCTCGATGCTCGACCGGAGACAGGGACGAAGACTCACAGGACGCACTCCGCCCGCACCGTCTTTCCGGGCCCCTTCGTACGTGGCACGGTGCCCCACCGGTCGGCCACCGCGGCCACGACCATCAGCCCGCGACCGGACTCGGTGTCGCCGGAAGGCTCGCGCGGGGACAGCGGGGGCACGCGCTCCGCACGGGAGTCGGAGACCTCCAGGCGCACCAGCCCAGCCGTGGCGACGAGCCGCACCTCGAAGTCGCGGCCCGGTACGCGTCCATGGCGCACCGCGTTGGTGACGAGCTCGGCCGCGACGAGGGTCAGGGCCTCGTTGGCGGGTGAGTCGTAGGCGTACCCCCAGACGTCGAGCCGGTGCGACACCAGGCGCCGGGCGAGACGCGCCCCGCGCGGTGTGGAGCTGAAGCGCATCACGAACTCACGTGAGCCGGTGGGGATCTCCGGGAGGCCCGAGGCCGGGAGTGCCGTCCCGGTCGGCGAGGACTCGCTGTTCATGACTCCCACGCTGCCGTGGCCACCGCACCGGCGCACAGGTCCGACGCGCCTACAGCGGCGGGGTGTGGGCGGGGCCGCGTCTCCTGTACGCGGCGTACGCGGCGCGGCCCGTGACGGCCGGGGCGCTCATCCGGCATCCGGCCACCCCGGGACGACCGCGCACGTCGGCACCGGGACGCGGGGTCCCGCGACCCGGTGGCGCGCGACGCCTTTCAAAGCCCTCGGGGAAATACCGACCCACCGAACCCGACCTGCTAGCCCGCGAGTTGGGCGGCCACTCGTTCGAGTGACGAGGGCCTCGTTCGACCGGTTCGGTGAGGTACGGTCGCGGCAACACGACCACAGACAGAGAACGGCCCCCGGCAGGACGGCAATCCCGACGAGGGCCTGACCACTCAGGAAGAAGAGAGCTTCCCTATGGCTGTCCCGCAGTGTAACGCGGCCCTGCCCGCGTACCAGTTGCCCGACCACTCGCCGCCCGCGCCCCCAGAACTCCCGCCGGACGCACCCCGCGCCGGAGTCCTCCACGTACGGCACCGCCACACCGAGCGGTACACCGTCGTCGGCAACCACCTCGCCCAGCACCCCCGCCTCTCCGCCGCGGCGATCGGCATCGGCGTCCACATCCAGTCCCTCCCGGACGGCGCCCTCGTCACCGTCAAGGCACTCACCCTGCGCTTCCCGGAGGGCGAGGTGACGATCGGCAGGGCGCTGCGCGAACTGGAAGCAGCCGGGTACCTCGTCCGCCGTCGGGTACCGCTCGGAGGCGGCCGCATCGCCACGCGTACGTTCTTCCTCGACTGCCCGGCCTCGGCCGTACGAGCCCCTGCGCGAGGCAAGGGCAGCGCCGGTGGTGGCGGCGGTGATGCGGCAACGGCCGGTCCTGTCCCGCCCGTCGCCGAGATCGAGCCCGAACCTCGTTCTGTTTCGGGGCCGTTGGCTGCTCAACGGTCGGTGGAAGGCCCGCGCCCCGACTCGCCGACGGCTCCCGTACGTACGAGGCGCGCCATCCCCGACCCCGTTCCGACGCCCACCGGACCGGCGGCCGACCTGCTCGGGCGCCTGCGTCTCGCGGACCCCCGACTGCTGCTGTCCGAACGGGACGTCCGGCGACTCGCGCCCGCCGTCGAGGCCTGGCTCGCCCGCGCCGCGACGCCGGACCAGATCACCCGCACCCTCACCGCGGGCCTTCCGTCCGAGGCCGACCCCATCCGCCATCCGGCGGGTTTCGTCGAATACCGCCTGACGGCCTTCCTCCCGCCGCCGTTGCCGGTGGGGCTCCCACCTACGGCGAGTGTGCCGACCGCGCCGCAATCGCGACCGCTGCCGCTGGTCACCTGTGACGGCTGCGAACGCGCCTTCCGCACGCACGATCCGAGCGCCCGCTGCCGGGATTGCCGCTCTGCTGCCTGAGTCGCGATCGACGGTGAGCACTTGTACGGGTGAACTTCACGGGTTCGGCGATCTCGTGGACGCGTGCTTCCTAGCGTGGACGTCGGTCGGCGCGGGCGGTCGAGGGGAGTGGGCGGGTGAGTGACCTGGGGCGGGAGCCGGACGGAGCCGTGGCCGCGGACGCCGGGACGGAGGCACCGGCCCCGTCCGAACCCGGCTCGGGCATGCTGCGGGTGTTCGGACGCCAGTTGAAACGGTTCCGGCTGCGGGCGGGGCTGGAACGGGCGGAGTTCGGCTCGAGGACCGGTTACTCGGCCTCCACGATCGCGGCGTTCGAGCAGGGCAGGCGCGTGCCGCCGCCACGGTTCATCGACGCGGCGGACGAACTGCTGGACGCGGGCGGCGTCTTGCAGGAGATGAAGGAGGAGGTCGCGCGGGCGCAGTTCCCGGCGTTCTTCCGGGACGCGGCCAGGTTGGAGGCGGAGGCGGTCGAGCTGCATGTGTACGACACGCACTTGATCAACGGGCTTCTGCAGACAGAGGGTTACGCGCGGGCCGTGTTCTCGATGCGCCGACCGCTTTTGGGCGAGGAGACCATCGAGCAGAGGGTGGCTGCCCGGATGCTCAGGCAAGAGATCTTCTCGCGATGGCCTGATCCGTTGATGAGCTTCGTCATCGAGGAGGCGGTATTGCGCCGCCCCATCGGGGGTGTTGAGGTTCATCGCGAGCAACTTGAGCAGATCCTGCTCACCGGGCAGAACCGCAACGTCGAGATCCAGGTCATGCCCCTGCAACGGGAGGATCACGCGGGACTCGCAGGCCCGTTCACTTTGATCGAGACCAAGGCGGGACAGCGGATCGCGTATGCCGAGGTTCAGAAAAGCAGCTGCCTCTACACCGAGCGGGCATCCGTCCGGGAGCTCGAGTCGCAGTATGGGATTATCCGGGCCCAGGCGCTCACTCCACGAGAGTCGACGGCCTTCATCGAGGGACTGCTGGGAGAGCTATGCAGGGCGCAACGGAGTTGACCTGGGTCAAGAGCACCTACAGCAGCGGTGAGGGTGGCCAGTGCGTCGAGGTGGCTGCCTGTTCTCGGGCTGTATGCGTACGGGACTCCAAGGACACCGCCCGTCCTGGACTGACCGTCGGCGCGGATGCCTGGGCGATGTTCATCGATCACATGGGCAACGAACTCGGCTGAGTCGTTCAAGTCGACACGGCATCCCACCGGCTTCCGCCTACCGGCTTACTCGCCCGGTGGAACTACGAAGCGTGGACTCAGGACAGGTCGTTCATGGCGCCGATCAGAAGGATGAGGATCAGCGCCCCGTAGAAGACGATTCCGACAGTCGCCGAGATCTTGATCCCCTTGCTCAGCCGCCCGCCGCGCCGGGTGACGGCCGAGCACGACAGCCACAGCCCCAGCACCGGTGAGACCAGGAGCCCGATTCCCGGGACCCATTTGGTGCTCTCCTGGCTGTCGATCTGCGAAATCATCAACCCCATGAGGGGGAGGAGCGCAAGGGCGAGGACCAGTCGGCAGACCCGGGACACCGGGCCCCGGGGGGCCTTGTTCCCCGGGGCCCGAGGTGGTTGCGGCGGCACGAAGGTGGTCTGCTGCGATGGACCGAACGTGATCTGCTGCGACGGGCCGAAGGCGGTCTGCGGTGGGCCGAAAGCGGATTGTTGCGGTGGCCCGAAGGTAGGACGTTGCGGTGGCCCGAAGGCGGGCTGCGGCGGCAGCGGTGCCGGAGCCGGTTCCCGCAGTGCCGCGCGCATCGACTCCGCGTCCGGGTGGCGCAGGGCCGGTTCCTTCGCCAGTGCGGCCTCCACCACCGGGCCCGCCGCGACACCCAGGGAGGCGAGGGTGGGCGGCGGGGCGGTCAGGTGCAGGTAGCCGATCGAGTAGCCGGAGTCCGCCTCGAAGGGGAGGCGGCCGGTGAGCATCTGGAACAGCATCACGCCGACCGAGTAGAGGTCGGAGCGGTGGTCGATGCCGGGACGGCCGAGCACCTGCTCGGGCGACATGAAGTGCGGGGTGCCGATCATCAGGCCGGTCTGCGTGAGGACGGTCCCGGCCCCCTCGGCGGCCCGCGCGATGCCGAAGTCCGCGACCTTCGCGGTGCCGTCCGCCGCCAGCAGTACGTTCCCCGGCTTGATGTCGCGGTGGACCAGTCCGTGCGCGTGGGCCGCGGCGAGCCCGGCCAGCACCTGCGAGGCGAGATCGAGGGCCTGGGGCACCGGCAGACGGCGCCGCGCGGTCAGCAGATCGGCGAGGCTGCGGCCCTCGACGAGTTCCATCACGATGTACGGGACGGGTTCGTCCCCCATGTCGTGCACCGCCACCACCTGGGGATGGCTGAGGGCGGCCATGGCCTGGGCCTCACGCCGGAACCGGGCCGGATACCCGTCGTCCAGCGACAGGTCGGCCGACATCACCTTGAGCGCGACCGCACGGGCCAGCTTCGTGTCGTAGGCCCGGAAGACCTCGGCCATGCCGCCGCTGCCGAGTTTCGCGTCGATCCGGTAGCGGCCACCGGCCAGCACCGTTCCAGGTCCCCATGCATCCCCCACGGCGGCGATCATGGCACCGGTCGCCCATCCCCAGGAGAAATTGATCAATTGTTCCGACAGGGTCCCGGAAATGGCCGGACCGGACATCGGATGACTTCCGTTGGCTTCCGTTGACTTACGTGTGCCAAGTCGATGACCGGCTTACGGGGGGGGGAGGAGGCGGCCCCGCAGGACCGGCCCGCGCCGTGCTCACCCTTTCAGCCGCCCGCGCATGCGCCCCCCGCCCGTCGATGGTGCCCTGAGGTGAAGTCTGCCGAGAGGAGCGGCCGTGTCCGCGACGAAGGCCGAAGGCGCCGGAGGGATGGACGGCGCGGCCAGCGACCTGCTGCTGCGTACCGGGCGGTTCTTCCGGCGGGGTGAGACCTCCGCCGATCTGCGCACCCTCTCCAAGGAGGGCGGGCGGAGCGGTGACGTCTTCTACCGGGACCGGTGGAGCCACGACAAGGTCGTGCGCTCCACGCACGGGGTCAACTGCACCGGATCCTGCCGGTGGAAGGTGTACGTCAAGGACGGCATCATCACCTGGGAGACCCAGGAGACGGACTACCCGAGCGTCGGCCCGGACCGCCCCGAGTACGAGCCGCGCGGCTGCCCGCGCGGGGCGGCCTTCTCCTGGTACACGTACTCACCGACCCGGGTGCGCTACCCGTACGTCCGCGGCGTGCTCCTGGAGATGTACCGGGAGGCCAAGGCGCGCACCGGGGACCCGGTCACCGCGTGGGCCGACGTCCAGGCCGACCCCGAGCGCCGCCGCCGCTACCAGCGGGCCCGCGGCAAGGGCGGTCTGGTGCGGGCGAGTTGGGACGAGGCGGTGGAGCTGGCCGCCGCCGCGCACGTCCACACCATCAAGACGTACGGGCCCGACCGCATCGCGGGCTTCTCGCCGATCCCCGCGATGTCCATGGTCTCGCACGCCGCCGGGGCCCGGTTCCACTCGCTCATCGGCGCCCCCATGCTGTCGTTCTACGACTGGTACGCCGATCTGCCGGTCGCCTCCCCGCAGGTCTTCGGCGACCAGACGGACGTCCCCGAGTCGGGGGACTGGTGGGACGCGGCGTACCTGATGATGTGGGGCAGCAACGTCCCGGTCACCCGTACGCCGGACGCGCACTGGATGGCCGAGGCGCGCTACCGCGGCCAGAAGGTCGTCGTGGTCTCCCCGGACTACGCCGACAGCACCAAGTTCGCCGACGAGTGGCTGCACCCCCACCCCGGCACCGACGGAGCGCTGGCCCTCGCGATGGGGCACGTCGTGCTCAAGGAGTTCTTCGTCGACCGGCAGGTGCCGTTCTTCACGGACTACGTACGACGGTTCACCGACCTGCCGTTCCTCGTCACCCTGCGGGAGCGCGACGGCGGGCACGTCCCGGACAAGTTCCTGCGCGCCTCCGATCTCGGCGACACAGCGGAGGGCGCGGAGTGGAAGACGGTCGTCCTCGACGACGGCACCGGCCGGCCGGAGGTCCCCGGAGGGTCGCTCGGCTTCCGCTGGACCGAGTCGGGCGAGGGGCGGTGGAACCTCGAACTGGGTGATCTGACGCCCCGGCTCTCCCTGTACGAGCGCGACGGAGCCGTTCCCACCGAGGTGCTGCTGCCCCGCTTCGACACCGACGGCGGACCGCACGGCCAGGGCAGCGGGGCGGTCCGTACCGCCGGTGTCCCCGCCGTCCGCGTCGGCGATCACCTGGTGACGACCGTCTACGACCTGCTGCTCGCCCAGTACGGCGTCGGCCGCGCCGGACTGCCCGGCACCTGGCCGAAGGGGTACGAGGACGCGTCCGTCCCCTGCACACCCGCCTGGCAGGAGGTCCACACCTCCGTCCCGGCCGCGGCGGCCGTCCGTACCGCGCGGGAGTTCGCGGACACCGCCGAGCGGTCCCGGGGCCGCTGCATGATCCTCATGGGCGCCGGCACGAACCACTGGTTCCACTCCGAGACGATCTACCGGGGCTTCCTCGCCCTCCTCCAGCTCACCGGCTGCCAGGGCCGCAACGGCGGCGGCTGGGCGCACTACGTCGGCCAGGAGAAGTGCCGCCCGGCGACCGGCTGGGCCACCCTCGCCGCCGCGTCCGACTGGTCGCGCCCGCCGCGGCAGGCCATCGGCACCGCCTACTGGTTCCTCAACACCGACCAGTGGCGCTACGACCACTACCGCGCCGACGTCCTCGCCTCCCCGCTCGGCAGCGGGGCCTTCGCCGGGATGACGGCGGCCGACTGCCTGGCCCAGGCGACCCGTTCGGGATGGATGCCCTCCTACCCGACGTTCGACCGCAACCCGCTCGACCTGTGCGACGAGGCCGGCGACGAGGACCCGGCCGCGTACGCGGTGAACCAACTCCGCGAAGGGAAGCTGGGATTCGCCGGAGAGGACCCGGACGCTCCCGCCAACTGGCCCCGGATCGTGACCCTCTGGCGGGCCAACCTCCTCGGCTCGTCGGCGAAGGGCACCGAGTACTTCCAGAAGCACCTGCTCGGCACCTCCTCCTCGCTCGGCGCCGAGGAGGCCGGGCCCGACGAGCGGCCGCGCGATGTCCGCTGGCACGAGAAGGCGCCCGAGGGGAAGCTCGACCTGCTGCTGTCACTGGACTTCCGCATGACGTCCTCCACCCTCATGTCGGACGTCGTCCTCCCCGCCGCGACCTGGTACGAGAAGCACGACCTGTCCAGCACGGACATGCACCCCTACGTGCACTCCTTCACCCCGGCCGTCGACCCGCCCTGGCAGGCCCGTACCGACTTCGCCGCCTTCCACGCCCTCGCCCAGGCCTTCTCCGCGATGGCGGCGAGACACCTGGGCGTGCGCCGCGACCTCGTTGCCACCGCCCTCCAGCACGACACCCCCGGCGAGACCGCACAGCCCGGGGGCGTCGCCCTGGACTGGCGCAAGGGCGAGTGCGAGCCCGTACCGGGAAAGACCATGCCCCGACTGACCGTCGTGGAGCGGGACTACGGCGCGATCGGCGAGAAGATGGCCACCCTCGGACCACTGGCGGAGAAGCTCGGCCTGCCCGTGAAGGGCATCGCCTTCGACGTGGCGGGGGAGGTGCGGCTGCTCGCCGAGCGGCACGGCGTCCGGCTGGCCGGACCGGCGGTGGGACGGCCGCTCCTCGACACCGCCGTCAAGGCGGCGAACACGATCCTCGCCCTGTCCGGCACCACCAACGGCCACCTCGCCACCCAGGGCTTCCACACCCTGGAGCGCCGCACCGGACAGCCGATGGCCCACCTCGCCGCCGAACACGAGGGCAAGCGCGTCACGTACGCCGACACCCAGGCGGCCCCGGTGCCGGTCATCACCTCCCCGGAGTGGTCGGGCAGCGAGTCGGGCGGGCGCCGCTACACCGCCTTCACCCTCAACACCGAGCACGCCAAGCCCTGGCACACCCTCACCGGACGCCAGCACTTCTTCCTCGACCACGACTGGATCCACGAACTCGGCGAGGCCCTGCCCGTCTACCGGCCGCCCCTGGACATGCGGCGGCTCTTCGGCGACAGGGTCTCCACCGGGGACGACGGCCAGGCGGAGGTGACCGTCCGCTACCTCACCCCGCACAGCAAGTGGTCCATCCACTCCGAGTACCAGGACAACCTCCTCATGCTGTCGCTCTCGCGCGGCGGCCAGAACATCTGGATGTCCCCGCAGGACGCCGAGACGATCGGCGTGCGGGACAACGAATGGATCGAGGCGGTCAACCGCAACGGCGTCGTCGCGGCCCGCGCGGTCGTCAGCCACCGCATGCCGCAGGGCACGGTGTACATGCACCACGCCCAGGACCGGGTGGTCGCCACCCCCAAGACGCAGACGACGGGCAAGCGCGGCGGGACCCACAACTCCCTCACCCGGCTGCTGCTCAAGCCGTCCCATCTCATCGGCGGGTACGCCCAGTTGAGCTGGGCGTTCAATTACCTGGGGCCGACGGGCAACCAGCGCGACGAGATCACGGTCATCCGGCGCCGCACCGAACCGGTGGAGTACTGACATGCGCGTCATGGCACAGATCGCGATGGTGATGAACCTCGACAAGTGCATCGGCTGCCACACCTGTTCCGTCACCTGCAAACAGGCGTGGACCAACCGCGGCGGCGTGGAGTACGTCTGGTTCAACAACGTCGAGACCCGCCCCGGGCAGGGATATCCGCGTCGCTACGAGGACCAGGAGACCTGGAAGGGCGGCTGGGAGCTCAACAAACGGGGCCGGCTGAAGCTGAAGGGCGGCGGCCGCTTCTCCAAGCTCGCCAACATCTTCTCCAACCCCAAACTGCCCACCATCGGCGACTACTACGAGCCGTGGACGTACGAGTACGCCAACCTCGTCGACGCCCCCCTCGGCGACGACATCCCCGTCGCCGCGCCGCGCTCGCTCCTCAGCGGAAAGCCCTACAAGATCGAGTGGAGCGCCAACTGGGACGACAACCTCGGTGGCGTCAGCGAACACGGCGCACTCGACCCGATGGTGGCCAAGGTCCGTGAACAGGCGTCGGAGAAGGTGAGGTTCGCGTTCGAGCAGACCTTCATGTTCTACCTGCCGCGGATCTGCGAGCACTGCCTGAACCCGTCCTGCGTCGCCTCGTGCCCGTCCGGCGCGATGTACAAGCGGCAGGAGGACGGCATCGTCCTGGTCGACCAGGACCAGTGCCGCGGCTGGCGCATGTGCGTCACCGGCTGCCCGTACAAGAAGGTCTACTTCAACCACCGCACCGGCAAGGCCGAGAAGTGCACGCTGTGCTACCCGCGCCTCGAAGTCGGCCTGCCCACCGTGTGTTCCGAGACCTGCGTCGGACGGCTGCGCTACCTGGGCGTCATGCTCTACGACGCCGACAAGGTCCTCCAGGCGGCCTCCGCCCCCGACGACACCGACCTCTACGAGGCCCAACTGGGCGTGTTCCTGGACCCCGAGGACCCCGTCGTACGCCGGGAGGCGGAACGCGCGGGCATCGCCCAGGACTGGATCGACGCGGCCCGCCGTTCTCCCGTCCACGCCCTCATCAGCAAGTACAAGGTGGCGCTGCCGCTCCATCCGGAGTACCGCACGATGCCGATGGTCTGGTACATCCCGCCGCTCTCCCCGGTCGTCGAGGCGCTCACCGAGACCGGGTTCGACGGCGAGGACGCCGGCAACCTCTTCGGCGCGATCGACACCCTGCGCATCCCCCTGGAGTACCTCGCCGGACTGTTCACCGCGGGCGACACCGCCCCCGTACGGGCCTCCCTGGAGAAACTCGCCGCCATGCGCGCCGCGATGCGCCCCGGGCTGCTGGCCGGCGACGCCTCGGGACCGGCACCGGTCGACGAGGACGTCGCCCGCGCGGTCGGCATGTCCGCCGACGACATGTACGCGATGTACCGGCTGCTGGCCCTCGCCAAGTACGACGAGCGGTACGTGATCCCCACCGCCGCCGTCGGTGACGCGCGCCGTCTGGAGGAGTCCGTCCTGCCCGACGAGTGCAGCCTCGACTACGAGGGCGGGCCCGGCATGGGCGGCTCCGGCCCGTACGGCGAAGGGTCCGGCGGGCCGCCGCCGGTGTCCGTGGAGAACTTCCACGTCCTGCGCGACCGCCAGAGCGCCGACGCGCCCGCCGACCCCGCCCACAGTCGCGTCAACCTCCTCAACTGGGACGGCCGGGGCCACCCCGCCGGACTGTTCCCAGGAAAGCCCGGAAGGCCAGAAGAGCCGGGAGGGCCAGGAACACCCGGCGGGTCCGGCACCGCCCCGCGCCCGCCCGAGAACGACGACGAGGAGGAGAGATGACCGTCCCGCACGCCGTCGTCCACGCCGCGGCCGCCCGCTGTCTGGTCTACCCCGACGACGAGTTCCACGCCGGCCTCGGTGTCCTGCGCGCGGCCCTCGACGAACGGCCCGGACCGGGGAGAGGGGAGTTGCGGACCTTCCTCGACCACGCCGTCGCCGTCGACGCCGACCGGCTCCGGCAGGAGTACGTCCGGACGTTCGACTTCACCGGCCGTCGCTGTCTCTACCTCACCTGGTGGACCGACGGCGACACCCGCCGCCGCGGCCGGTCCCTGGTGCGCTTCAAGGAGATCTACCGGGAGCACGGGTGGGAGTACGCGGACACCGGCGAACTCCCCGACTTCCTCCCGACCGTCTGCGAGTTCTGCGCCCTCACCGGCACCGACACCCTCCTGCGCGAGAACCGCCCGGCCCTGGAACTGCTGCGCCTCGCCCTCGTCGACGCCGGCTCGCCCTGGGCCGGCGTCCTCCAGGCCCTCGTCGCGACCCTGCCCGGCGCCTCACCCCGCGACCGCGCCGCCGCCCAGGCGATGGCACGCAACGGACCACCCCGCGAGGACGTGGGCCTCGCCCCCTTCGGCACCCCGCTGCTGGAGGTGGTCACCCGATGAGCCTCGCCGACAGCCTCCTGTGGACGGCGATGCCGTACATCACGATCGTCCTGCTCGTCGGCGGGATCATCTGGCGCTACCGCTACGACAAGTTCGGCTGGACGACCCGCTCCTCGCAGCTCTACGAGTCCAGGCTGCTGCGGATCGCCTCCCCGGTGTTCCACTACGGCATCCTCTTCGTCCTCGTCGGCCACCTCGTCGGACTGTTCGTCCCGGACTCCTGGACCAGCGCACTGGGGATCAGCGAGTCCACGTACCACTACCTCTCCCTCTACAGCGGCACGCTCGCGGGCCTCGCCACCGTCGCCGGCATCGCGCTGCTGATCTACCGCCGCCGCACCAACGGGCCGGTCTTCCTCGCCACCACCCGCAACGACAAGCTCATGTACGTCGTGCTGCTCGCCGCGATCCTGATGGGCATGATCGCCAAGCTCACGCACGCGGGCGGCCACGGCTACGACTACCGCACCACGATCGCCCCCTGGCTGCGCAGCGTCTTCACCCTGCACCCCGACTACGCGCGGATGAACGGCGTGCCGGTCACCTACCAGATCCACGTCGTCATCGGGTGCGTGCTCATCGCCCTCGTCCCCTACACCCGGCTGATCCACATGTTCAGCGCCCCCGTGCAGTACCTCTTCCGTCCCTACATCGTCTACCGCAGCCGGGAGCGCGGTCAGCTCGGTACCCGTTCCGAGCGGCCCGGATGGGAGCGCGTGCAGTGACCGCCCAGACCGCCCGGAGCGCACCGAGCCCCACGGCGGTGTCCGGCGCCGCCTACCGCAACCTGGTCGTCGCCACGATCGGCTTCGCCATCACCTTCTGGGCCTGGAACCTCATCGCGCCGATCGCCACCCCCCTGGGCGAGAAGCTCTCGCTGAGTTCCTTCGAGCAGTCGCTGATGGTCGCGGTCCCCGTGCTCGTGGGCTCGCTCGGCCGGGTGCCCGTCGGCGCGCTCACCGACCGCTTCGGCGCGAAGATCATGTTCCCCCTCGTCACCGCGCTGACCATCGTGCCCGTCCTGCTGCTGACGGTCGTGAAGGACTCCTACGGAGGCCTCCTCGTCGTCGGATTCTTCCTCGGTATGGGCGGCACGACCTTCGCGATCGGCGTCCCCCTCGTCAACTCCTGGTTCCCGCCCGAGCGCCGCGGTTTCGCCGTCGGCGTCTTCGGCGCGGGCATGGGCGGCGTGGCCCTCTCCGGCTACTTCACCCCCCGCATCTACAAGCACGGCGAGAACCTGCCGTTCGTGGTGCTGGCCATCGCCCTGGCCGTCATGGCCGTCGTGGAGTACTTCCTCCTCGCCGACCGTCCCGACCGCGTGGTCCCCACCACCTCGCTGGGCACGCGGCTGGCCGACGCCGGGCGGCTGCGGGTCACGTGGGAGCTCGCGGCCCTGTACGCGATCGGATTCGGCGGCATCGTCGCGTTCGGCGTCTACCTGCCGACGTACCTCAAGACCTGGTACGACCTGTCGCCCACCGACGCCGGTACACGGGCGGCCGGTTTCGCGCTCGTCACCGTGATCTTCCGCCCGATCGGCGGCTGGCTCTCCGACCGTGTCCACCCCGCCGTCGTCACCTCCTGGGCCCTCGGCATCGTCGGGATCATGGCGGTGTGCCAGGCGTTCGAACCCCACCTCGTCCCGGGCGGAACGGTCTTCCTCCTGGTGATGGCGGCCGGTCTCGGCACCTCCAGCGGCAGCGTCTTCGCGATGGTCGCCCGGGTCACGCCGCCGCCGAAGGTCGGCAGCGTCACCGGAATCGTCGGCGCGATGGGCGGACTCGGCGGCTTCGTCCCGCCCCTCGTCATGGGCGCCGTCTACAGCGCCAAGAGCTCCTACGCCATCGGCTTCATGCTGCTCTCCGACCTCGCCCTGGCCGGCTGCGTCTACTCCTTCGGACGCATGCGCGACGTGGGCCGGGAACGCGCCGCGTGACGGACGGACCGGCCCGCACCGCGTGACGGACGGACCGGACCGCGTCCGGCAGGTCAGCCGGCCGGGCGGTCCAGCGGGTTCGCCCGGACGCGCTCGGCGAGGCCGCCCCGGACCGACGCGGCCGGTGAGCTCTGCGGCTTGCGGGCGGCCTGGTCCTGGAAGCAGGCCAGGAACTCGTCCGAGAGCCCCGCGCGCGGGTACCGGGCCAGCACCTCCGCCTGGAACCCGGCCGTGAAATCGTCCAGGTGCCGCCCCGAGATGTCCACGCCGGTCGCCCGCTCCAGCAGATGCCCCTCCGGATCCTCCCGCACGTCCACCGCGTCCCACATGTGCCGGACGATGACCTCCGAAAGCCGCTGCCGGCGTTCCGCCGGCCATCCGGCACCCGCCGCGAACACCCAGGCCACGTGCCCGCCGGCCACGTCGAAGTCGACCGTGTGACTGTCGAACTCCGCCACCAGACCGATGTCGTGGAGCAGCGCGGACACGTACAGCAGCTCGGCGTCGTGCTCGATACCGCGCTGCGCGGCGTACGCGGAGGCCCACACGTAGGAGCGCACCGAATGGTTGAGCAGGGCGGGGGAGCAGTAGGCGGTGGCGACCTCCAGGGCGGCGGCGCAGGCGGCCGTGCCGGGGGCGGCGGGTACGGTCGGGGTTCCGGGAGCGCTGTGAACGGTCATGCCGCCGAGTATGCCTCCCCGCCCCGGTCACCCTCCGGCTGCCCGAGGTCTCAACTTCCTTGAAAGGAAAGGACGTTGCGCAGCCGCAGCCGCAGCCGCAGCCGCAGCCGCAGCCGCAGCCCGCTGCCCATCGTCCACGGCCTGCCGTCGGGGAGCGACCCGCCTCCGTCCCGGGAGTCCCGGAGAGCCCCAGGACGGCGTCGGCCCCCTCCCGGGCCCGCGTCGAAGCGAACCGGAAGGGGGCCGACCCCGTCGGGCCGTCAGATGTCCCGGAAGATCTCGATCTGGGCGCCGATCGAGTTCAGGCGTTCGGCGAGGTCCTCGTAACCACGGTTGATGACGTACACGTTCCGCAGCACCGAGGTGCCCTCGGCCGCCATCATCGCGAGCAGGACGACCACGGCGGGGCGCAGCGCGGGCGGGCACATCATCTCGGCGGCGCGCCAGCGGGTCGGGCCCTCGACGAGCACCCGGTGCGGGTCGAGCAGCTGCAGCCGGCCGCCGAGGCGGTTGAGGTCCGTCAGGTAGATCGCCCGGTTGTCGTAGACCCAGTCGTGGATCAGCGTCTGGCCCTGCGCGGTGGCCGCGATGGCCGCGAAGAACGGGACGTTGTCGATGTTCAGGCCCGGGAACGGCATCGGGTGGATCTTGTCGATGGGCGCCTCCAGCTTGGAGGGCCGCACAGTCAGGTCGATCAGCCGCGTACGGCCGTTGTCCGCGAAGTACTCGGGCGTGCGGTCGTGGTCGAGGCCCATCTCCTCCAGGACCGCGAGCTCGATCTCCAGGAACTCGATCGGCACCCGGCGCACCGTCAGCTCCGACTCGGTGACCACGGCGGCGGCGAGCAGGCTCATCGCCTCGACCGGGTCCTCGGAGGGCGAGTAGTCCACGTCGACGTCGATGTCCGGCACGCCGTGCACGGTGAGCGTCGTGGTGCCGATGCCCTCCACCCGTACGCCCAGGGCCTCCAGGAAGAAGCACAGGTCCTGGACCATGTAGTTCGAGGAGGCGTTGCGGATGACCGTGACACCGTCGTGGCGGGCGGCGGCGAGCAGCGCGTTCTCGGTGACCGTGTCCCCGCGCTCGGTCAGCACGATCGGCCGTCCGGGGGTGACGGACCGGTCGACCTGCGCGTGGTAAAGACCCTCGGTCGCGGCGATGTCGAGGCCGAACCGGCGCAGCGCGATCATGTGCGGCTCGATGGTGCGGGTGCCGAGGTCGCAACCGCCCGCGTAGGGCAGCTTGAAGGCGTCCAGGCGGTGCAGCAGCGGGCCGAGGAACATGATGATGGACCGCGTGCGGATGGCGGCCTCGGCGTCGATCGACTCCATGTGCAGCTCGCTCGGCGGCACGATCTCCAGGTCGACGCCGTCGTTGATCCAGCGGGTGCGGACGCCGATCGAGTTGAGGACCTCCAGCAGACGGTAGACCTCTTCGATGCGGGCCACCCGGCGCAGCACCGTGCGCCCCTTGTTCAGGAGCGTCGCGCACAGCAGCGCGACACAGGCGTTCTTACTGGTCTTGACGTCGATCGAGCCGGACAGGCGACGCCCGCCGACCACTCGAAGGTGCATCGGACCCGCATATCCGAGCGAGACGATCTCGCTGTCCAGCGCCTCGCCGATCCGGGCGATCATCTCAAGGCTGATGTTCTGGTTGCCGCGCTCGATGCGATTGACGGCGCTCTGGCTGGTGCCCAGTGCCTCGGCGAGCTGCGACTGCGTCCAGCCCCGGTGTTGCCGGGCGTCACGGATGAGCTTGCCGATACGTACGAGGTAGTCGTCTGCCATGGCGCGACCGTATATCGGATGTGAGATAAAAAGAAATGGAGCGGGGCCTTCCGGGTGGCGGGGGTCACCAGGTGGTGTTCGAGGGGCAGTTCGGGTGCCCCGCACCGGCGCGGCGGCGGCGCCCGCGGTGGGCCGAGCGGCCCGGCGGGCCCGCGCCGCCGCCGGTGAGCGCCATGAAGGAGTACCCCCGTGACGGTTCGTCGGATATAAGTGGTTCGCCCCTATTGGGTCACTTTGCCTTGCGCGTGGTCTTGCGCCACCCGAACGGCCCCGGCAGGTCCATCGACGTCGTCCTGCGTCCGGTGCTGCTGTGCGTGTGCCTCGGCCCGTGGGCTCCGCCCGTGGTGATGGACCACGACTTGCGGTTGATGTTGAGCCGCACCCCGGGGAGGATGCGGAAGCTCTTGCGGAAGGTGAGCGGCATGGTGCCCCCTGTGTCGTTCGCGCCGGGACGTTCCCGGTGGACACCGGATACCCCCGAACGGCCGAGGTGTGCCCGCTGCGGGCTTCGGGGTGTCAAGTTCCTTGCGTGCGGGGCGCGGGTGCGGCCCCGCGGGGGGCGGTGCCGGACGATGCGGGCATTCTCCCTTTCGTGGGATAAGTGGAACGGCCCGGACATGCAGGCGTGCGGACATGACCTGTCCGCCCCCATGCACTAGAGTTATCTCGACATCGAGATATCTGCCGAGGCGTACCGCAGCCGCACGCCGTCATCGGGTCAGGCGGTAAGGGTTACCTAACTTAGCCTTACCTTAGCGGATCGGCCATGACGTCGTGGCGGCAGGATGCGGTGGGAACGCGCACATCAATGAAGGAGACTGTCGTGTCGGCGAACAGCTTCGACGCCCGCAGCACGCTGCAGGTGGGCGACGAGTCGTACGAGATCTTCCGGCTGGACAAGGTGGAAGGCTCGGCTCGCCTTCCGTACAGCCTGAAGGTGCTGCTGGAGAACCTGCTCCGCACGGAGGACGGCGCGAACATCACCGCCGACCACATCCGGGCGCTCGGCGGCTGGGACTCGCAGGCCCAGCCCAGCCAGGAGATCCAGTTCACGCCCGCCCGCGTGATCATGCAGGACTTCACCGGCGTGCCCTGTGTCGTCGACCTCGCCACCATGCGTGAGGCCGTCAAGGAGCTCGGCGGCGACCCGGCCAAGGTCAACCCGCTCTCCCCGGCCGAGCTGGTCATCGACCACTCCGTCATCGCCGACAAGTTCGGCACGAAGGACGCCTTCGGCCAGAACGTCGAGCTGGAGTACGGCCGCAACAAGGAGCGCTACCAGTTCCTGCGCTGGGGCCAGACCGCGTTCGACGACTTCAAGGTCGTCCCGCCGGGCACCGGCATCGTCCACCAGGTGAACATCGAGCACCTGGCCCGTACGGTCATGGTCCGAGGCGGCCAGGCGTACCCCGACACCCTCGTCGGCACCGACTCGCACACCACGATGGTCAACGGCCTCGGCGTGCTCGGCTGGGGCGTCGGCGGCATCGAGGCCGAGGCCGCGATGCTCGGCCAGCCGGTCTCCATGCTGATCCCGCGCGTCGTCGGCTTCAAGCTGACCGGCGAGCTGCCGACCGGCACCACCGCCACCGACCTCGTGCTGACCATCACCGAGATGCTGCGCAAGCACGGTGTCGTCGGCAAGTTCGTCGAGTTCTACGGCGAGGGCGTGGCCGCCACGTCGCTGGCCAACCGCGCCACCATCGGCAACATGTCGCCGGAGTTCGGCTCCACCGCCGCGATCTTCCCGATCGACGGCGAGACCCTGAACTACCTCAAGCTCACCGGCCGCTCCGAGCAGCAGGTCGCGCTCGTCGAGGCGTACGCCAAGGAGCAGGGCCTCTGGCTCGACCCGGCCGCCGAGCCCGACTTCTCCGAGAAGCTGGAGCTCGACCTCTCCACGGTCGTCCCCTCGATCGCCGGCCCGAAGCGCCCGCAGGACCGCATCGTCCTCGCGAACGCCGCCGAGCAGTTCAAGACCGACGTCCTGAACTACGTCTCCACCGCCGACGAGGCGGGCGAGGAGTCCTTCCCGGCCTCCGACGCCCCGGCCGCCACGAACGGCGTGCCGTCCAACCCGGTCCAGGTCACCGCCCCCGACGGCACGACCTACACGATCGACCACGGTGCGGTGACGGTCGCGGCCATCACCTCCTGCACCAACACCTCGAACCCGTACGTCATGGTCGCCGCCGCGCTCGTCGCGAAGAAGGCCGTGGAGAAGGGCCTGACCCGCAAGCCGTGGGTCAAGACCACCCTCGCCCCGGGCTCCAAGGTCGTCACCGACTACTTCGACAAGGCGGGGCTCACCCCCTACCTCGACAAGGTCGGCTTCAACCTGGTCGGTTACGGCTGCACCACCTGCATCGGCAACTCCGGCCCGCTGCCGGACGAGGTCTCCAAGGCCGTCAACGACCACGACCTCGCGGTCACCTCGGTCCTCTCCGGCAACCGGAACTTCGAGGGCCGCATCAACCCCGACGTCAAGATGAACTACCTGGCCTCCCCGCCGCTGGTCGTCGCGTACGCCATCGCGGGCTCCATGAAGGTGGACATCACCCGCGACGCGCTCGGCACCGACACCGAGGGCAAGCCGGTCTACCTGGCCGACATCTGGCCCTCCGAGGCCGAGGTCAACGACGTCGTGGCGAACGCCATCGGCGAGGACATGTTCAGCAAGTCCTACCAGGACGTCTTCGCGGGCGACGCCCAGTGGCAGGCGCTGCCGATCCCCGAGGGCAACACCTTCGAGTGGGACCCGCAGTCGACGTACGTCCGCAAGCCCCCTTACTTCGAGGGCATGACGATGGAGACCACCCCGGTCTCGGACATCGCCGGCGCGCGCGTCCTCGCCAAGCTCGGCGACTCGGTCACCACCGACCACATCTCCCCGGCCGGTGCGATCAAGGCCGACACCCCCGGAGGCAAGTACCTCACGGAGCACGGTGTCGAGCGCCGTGACTTCAACAGCTACGGCTCGCGCCGCGGCAACCACGAGGTCATGATCCGCGGTACGTTCGCCAACATCCGCCTGCGCAACCAGATCGCGCCGGGCACCGAGGGCGGCTACACCCGCGACTTCACCGTCGAGGGCGCGCCCGTCGCGTTCATCTACGACGCCTCGCGCAACTACATCGAGCAGGGCATCCCGCTGGTCATCCTGGCCGGCAAGGAGTACGGCTCCGGCTCGTCCCGTGACTGGGCCGCCAAGGGCACCGCGCTCCTCGGCGTCAAGGCCGTCGTCGCCGAGTCGTACGAGCGCATCCACCGCTCGAACCTCATCGGCATGGGCGTCCTGCCGCTGCAGTTCCCGGAGGGCGCGAACGCCGAGTCCCTCGGTCTGACCGGCGAGGAGACCTTCTCCATCACCGGTGTCGAGGAGCTCAACGCCGGCACCACCCCGCGCACGGTGAAGGTCACCACCGACACCGGCGTCGAGTTCGACGCGGTCGTCCGCATCGACACCCCCGGCGAGGCGGACTACTACCGCAACGGCGGCATCATGCAGTACGTGCTGCGCAACCTGATCCGCAACTGAGTGGTCCGGTGAAGCGGCCGTAGGGCAGCTCCGCGCAAGCCGAGGGCCGCATCCCCGTTCGACGGGGGTGCGGCCCTTCGCCGTGCACGGCTTCCGGCCGTGCGGCGGACCGTGCCCCGCCGCGGCCCCGACGGCGACGGGTGCGGTGCGCGCGATGCGCCAGACGTTTACAGGGGTGCCCGGGCGCGCTACTTTCCGCATGAGGTGGGAGCGCTCCCATGTGCGGACCGGAACCCGCTCCGGAACCGCTCCCGCCTCGCTCCCGGTCCCGCACGCCCCCACGGAGGATGCATTGTCATGCACTTAACAAGCTTGTCCGGTCCGGCGGGAGCGCGACGGCCGCTCTCCCGGACACGGTTCCCCGGCCGCCGCCCGTCCCCCTTCCTCGTGCTCCTGGCCCTGCTGGCCGTGCTCCCGGCCCTCGCCCTGATCGTCACGACCGGCGGCCGGGCGGAGGCGCACGGCACCCCCATGAAGCCGGGCAGCCGTACGTTCCTGTGCTGGCGGGACGGGCTGACCGACACCGGTGAGATCAAACCGGTGAACCCGGCCTGCAAGGCGGCCCAACAGGTCAGCGGCACCACGCCGTTCTACAACTGGTTCTCGGTGCTGCGCTCGGACGGCGCCGGGCGCACCCGCGGCTTCGTCCCCGACGGCTCGCTGTGCAGCGGCGGCAACCCCAACTTCTCGGGGTTCGACCTGCCGCGCTCGGACTGGCCGTTGACCCATCTCACCGCGGGCGCGACCGTCGACTTCGCCTACAACGCCTGGGCGGCGCACCCCGGTTGGTTCTACGTCTACATCACCAAGGACGGCTTCGACCCGACCAGGGCCCTCACCTGGGACGCCATGGAGGACCAGCCGTTCCTCAGCGTCGACCATCCGCCGCTCAACGGCACCCCGGGCACGGTCGATGCCAACTACTCCTGGAGCGGCAGGCTGCCGGCGGGCAAGACCGGCCGCCACATCGTCTACATGGTCTGGCAGCGCTCGGACAGCGCGGAGACCTTCTACTCCTGCTCCGACGTCGTCTTCGACGGAGGGAACGGCGAGGTCACCGGCATCCACGATCCGGGCGACCCGACCGAACCCCCGCCCGGCGCGTGCACGGCGGCCCGGCGCACCACCGGCAGCTGGCCGGGCGGCTACCAGTCCGAGGTGACCGTCACCAACACCGGCACGGTCCCGATGCTCGGCTGGATGGTCGACTGGACGCTGCCGGGCGGCCAGTCGGTCGCCAGCCTGTGGAACGGCAACGCGACCTACGGCGGGCAGGACGTGATGGTGCACAACGCCGACTGGAACGGCTCGCTGAGTCCGGGCGGCAGCACCACGTTCGGGTACGTCGTCCAGGGCTCGGGCGGCGATCCGTCGACGGCCCTGCCCTGTCGGGTCGGCTGAACGGACGATGCTCGGGGCGGACCGGGCGGGTGGGTTCGCACCCGCCCGGTCCGCGAGCCCGGACGCGGCGGGGGAGGCCCTGCCCGGGATGGTGCGGCTTGTGGCGACCGCGGTGCACGACAACGTTGTCGATCGGTCTGCGCACGACTCTATCGCCTCAACGGACAACGATGTCAAGAAGGTTGACGGCCCACCTCGGCCCGTTCGTGCCCGTGGGGGCCGGAGGCGGCGGGGCGGAGGCGGGGGCGTCCGTGCGGCCGCCGGTCCCGGCACGTCACCGGCGGACCGGAAGGGCGCCCGCCCGGCGCGCCACCCGTGACGCCATCGGAGTGTCCGCGAGGCGCGCCCCCGGCGGCGCAGGCGGTCTTCCGTGGTACCCGTGACGCACGTTACTGTCCCTGCGGCTTGTGCGACCCCCGGTGCGCGACCCGTCCGAAGGAGGAGGGGCCGCGTCATGCGTTTCCGTCCGTCATCGTTACTGCTGGCCGTCGCCCTGACGGTCGCCGGCGCCGCCCCGGCGCTCGCCGCACCTCCGTCGGGGCCACCGGAACTCGTCAAGGACCCCACCGCGTACGTCGACCCGCTCATCGGCACCAGGAACGGAGGCAACGTCTTCCCGGGCGCCGTCACGCCCTTCGGCATGCTCTCCTGGAGCCCGGAGAACACCCGCGGCGACGCCACCCGCACGGCCGCGCCCGGCGGCTACCAGTACGACGCCACGCGCATCCGGGGCTTCAGCCTCACCCACATGTCCGGAACGGGATGCGCGGGCGGCAGCGGCGACATCCCGTTCTTCCCGTACGCCGGTGAGGTCACCTCGTCCCCGGCGGCCGACACCAAGGACGCCGTCTACGCCTCCGGGTTCGCGCACACCGACGAGGTGGCCGAGCCCGGCCACTACGAGGTGGGGCTCGCCTCCGGCGTGACCGCCGACCTCACGGCGACCGCGCGCACCGGTTCGGGCCGCTTCGCCTTCCCCGCCGACAAGCCCGCCTCGATGCTGATCCGCACCGCCAACTCCGAGGTCGGGTCGACGGATTCGACCGTGCGGATCGACCCGGCGACCAGGACCGTCTCGGGCTCCGTCACCTCCGGCAACTTCTGCGGCTACCTCGATCCCGAGGGCCGGCGCTCCTACTACACCCTGTACTTCACCGCGCGCTTCGACCGCGCCTTCAAGACCACCGGCACCTGGCAGGACGACCGGCTGAACCCGGGGGCCACCGAGGCGAGCGGCGGCACCGGAGGATTCGAGCAGGGCGGCCGTCCCCTCGCGGGCAAGGGGGCGGGCGGCTACGTGGAGTTCGAGCCCGGCACCGACCCGGTGAACGTCAAGGTCGGCATCTCCTACGTCAGCCAGGAGGGCGCCACCGCCAACCTGGACGACGAGAACCCGCCGTCCCGCTCCTTCGCCTCCGTCCAGCGCGCAGCCCACCGCGCCTGGCGCGAGAGGCTCGGCGCGATCGGCGTCGGCGGCGGCACCGACGGCGACCGCACCACCTTCTACACCGCGCTCTACCACTCCCTCCTGCACCCGAACGTCATCAGCGACGCCGACCGCAGATACCGGGGCCCCGACGACAAGGTGCACACCGTCGGCCGGGGCCACGAGGCGCAGTACGGCACCTTCTCCGGCTGGGACGTCTACCGCTCGCAGGTCCAGCTGCTGACCCTGCTCGACCCGGACACCGGCTCCGACATCGCGCAGTCGCTCCTCGAACTCGCCCGGCAGAACGGGGGAGTCTGGGACCGCTGGCTGCACGGCGCGAGCGGCACGCACGTCATGAACGGCGACCCGTCGGCGCCCGCCCTCGCGGGCATCCGCGCCTTCGGTGGCACCGACTTCGACCTGCGCGGCGCCCTCGCCTCCCTGGTGAAGGCGGCGACCGTGCCGACCGAGGCGGACCTGTCGGCGGCGGGCAAACCGGTGCTCTCGGTGGGCCAGCGCCCCTCGCTCGACAAGTACCTCGAACACCACTACATGCCGTCCGTGTCCAACGCCTGGGGCGGCGCCGCCGAGACCCTGGAGATGTCCGGCGCGGACTTCGCGATCTCCCAACTGGCGAAGGCGGCGGGGAAGAAGAAGACCGCCGCCGAGTTCGCCGAGCGCTCGCAGTGGTGGCAGAACAACTTCAACATCGCGGCCGACCCGAGCGGCGGCTACATCGCCAACCGCAAGGCCGACGGGAGCTGGGTCACCGGCTTCACCCCGGCGACCGGCAACGGTTTCGTGGAGGGCACTGCGGCCCAGTACACCTGGATGGTGCAGCACGACCCGGCGGGCCTCTTCGCCGCCATGGGCGGCCGCGCCAAGGCCCTCGACCGCCTCGACACGTTCTTCCACAACACGGACGGGAGCTGGGCGTTCAGCGGCAGCGGCGGTGACAAGTCCGAGCTGGACAACGAGCCGTCGGTCAACGTGCCCTACCTGTACGACTACGCGGGCGCGCCCTACAAGACGCAGGAGACCGTCCGCGCGGCGATGACCCGGCTGTGGTCGACGAAGCCCGAGGGCATCCCCGGCAACGACGACCTCGGCGAGATGTCGTCCTGGTACGTCTTCTCCGCGCTCGGCATGTATCCCCAGGTGCCCTCCCGCGCCGAACTCGTCCTGGCCTCGCCGCTGTTCCCGAGGATCGAGATCGACCGTCCGGGCGGCGCCGACATCGAGATCCGGGCCCGGGGCGCGGCCGCGGACAGCCCCTACGTCCAGTCGCTGCGGGTCGACGGCCGTACCGGCACCAAGCCCTGGCTGCCGGCCTCCTTCGTCCGCGACGGCGGCACCCTCGACTACACGCTGTCCACGACACCCGACAAGGACTGGGGCACCGCCGAGTCCGCCGCGCCGCCCTCCTTCCGCACGGGCGAGCAGCCGTACCAGATCGGTGTGGGCCCGACCGCGGCGACGCTCGCGCCCGGCGGCAGCACCGCGCTCGACATCCGCGCCCTCGCCCTCGGCGGGGGAGCCGGGCCCGAGGTCCGCTTCCACGTGGACGTGCCGGCGGGGGTGAAGGCGACCCCCGCCGAGGGCACGGTGAGCGACGGCGCCCAGCGGATCTCCCTCACCGCCGCCGCCGACGCCGACCAGGGGTTCTACGACGCCAAGGTCACCGTGACCTCCGGCGGCACCTCGTACACGCAGCCGGTGGCGCTCACCGTCGCGGCCCCGGGCTCCCTCCTCGCGGCCTACGACAACACCGGAGTCTCGGACGACACCGGCGACCACTCCGAGGCCGACTACGACGGCGGTGGCTGGAGCTACTCCCGCCAGGCCCTCGCCGACGCGGGCCTGACCCCCGGCGGCCGGGGGACGGTGGACGGTCTCGCCTTCACCTGGCCGAAGTCCCCGGCGGGCCGCCCCGACAACGCCTCCGGCAGCTCGCAGACCATCGAACTGAGCGACCCGGCGAGCCGGTTGTCCTTCATCGGCAGCGCCGTGAACGGCAACCAGAAGACCACGGCGACCGTCACCTACACCGACGGCGGCACCGACTCCGTCGACCTGTCCTTCACCGACTGGACCGTCGGCGGCGGGGGCGGCACCGTCCAGTACGGCAACGTGACGGTCGCGAAGAGCGCCTACCGCAACGTCGCCGGCGCCGACAAGGACCCGGTGGCCACCTACGTCTTCGCCACCAAGCCGTTCACGGCGCCGGAGGGGAGGACGATCAAGAGCGTCCGGCTCCCGGACAACGCGGACCTGCACGTGTTCACCCTCGCGGTGAGCTGACTCTTACACGGACGAGGGGCGGGCCCGGAGTCTCCTCCGGGCCCGCCCCCTTTTCCGTCGGGCGCGGCTCAGGCCAGCAGCTCCACCTCCGCGAGGGTCGACTCGCCGTCGAGGACGAGACGGTAGTGGGCGTACGGGCCGGGGTCCGCGACCGTGAACGCCCGGGTCTGCCGGTCCCAGGGGAAGGACTCACCGGAGCGCTTGTCGAGGTCCGTCCAGGTCGTGCCGTCCGAGGAACCCTGGAGCGTCCACCCGGTCGGCGCCTTCGTGTGATCCCCGGAGGTCAGCGTGTACTGGACCCCCTCGGTGCCGGCACCGGTCGGCAGGTCCACCGAGGTGACGGTGGCGCCCGTCGCCGAGGTGTTGTCGAAGAGGGCGCCGTCCCCCTTGAGGGTGTCCGCGCGCGGCGAGGGCACCTTGTCGTCCTCGGTGACCGACACCGGCGCCGCGTCCTTGCCGGTGCCCCACGAGGACGGCTCGGCGCCCATGTCGAACTCCAGCACTCCGCCACGGGTGATCAGCGAGTGGGGGAGCGAGGTCGAGTTCCAGCGCTTGCCGTTGAACCGGACGCCCTGCACGTACACGTTCTTCGCGCTGTTGCGCGGGGCCCTGATCACCAGGTCGTGGCCGTTCTCCAGGTGGACCGTGGCCTTGGTGAACAGCGGGGAGCCGATGGCGTACTCACCACTGCCCATCACCAGCGGGTAGAAGCCGAGCGAGGAGAAGAGGAACCAGGCCGACTGCTCGCCGTTGTCCTCGTCGCCGTGGTAGCCCTGCCCGATCTCGCTGCCGGCGTAGAGGCGGGAGAGGACCTCGCGGACGTTCTTCTGGGCCTTCCAGGGCTGTCCGGCCGCGTCGTACATGTAGTTCACGTGATGGGCCACCTGGTTGGAGTGCCCGTACTGGCCCATCCGCACGTCCCGGGCCTCGGTCATCTCGTGGATGACACCGCCGTAGGAGCCGACGATGTCGGGCGAGGCCGTCTCGGGGGTGGAGAAGTACGTGTCGAGCTTCTCCGCGAGCGCGGCGCGCCCGCCGTACAGGTTGGCGAGGCCGCGCGAGTCCTGCGGCGCGGTGAACGCGTACCCCCAGCCGTTGGTCTCCGTGTAGTCGTAACCCCACACGCGCGGGTCGTACTTGGCGGAGTCGACCCGCCAGTCGCCCTTGGCGTCGCGGCCCTGGAAGAAGCCGGCCTTGGAGTCGAAGAGGTTCACGTAGTCCCGGGAGCGGTTGAGGAAGTAGTCCGACTCCTCCTTGTAGCGCTTCTCGCCGGTCTTCTTGTAGAGCGCCTTGCCCATTTGGGCGATGCCGTAGTCGTTGACGTAGCCCTCCATGGCCCAGGACAGGCCCTCGCCCGTGGAGGTGCTCGTGTAGCCGAGGAAGGGGGAGGTGGCCATGCCCTTGCGGCCCACGCCGGAGGTCGGCGGGACGACGGTGGCGTTCTTCAGGGCCGCCTCGTACGCCGCCTTCGCGTCGAAGCCGACGCCCTTGACGTACGCGTCCGCGAACGCCACGTCCGAGGAGGTGCCGGTCATCAGGTCCGCGTAGCCGGGCGAGGACCAGCGCGAGGTCCAGCCGCCGTCCTTGTACTGCTGCACGAACCCGTCGACCATCTCGCCCGCCTGACCCGGTGTCAGGAAGGAGTACGCGGGCCAGGTCGTCCGGTAGGTGTCCCAGAAGCCGTTGTTGACGTACACCTTGCCGTCGACGATCTTCGCCCCGGTGTGGGTCGGGGTGTCCGGACCCGGCATCGGGGAGAACGGCGAGGCGTACTGGTACTTCGAACCGACCTTCTCGAAGCCGGAGTTCGGGTAGAGGTAGAGCCGGTACATGCTGGAGTACAGCGTGGTCAGCTGGTCCGGCGTGGCGCCCTGCACCTCGATCCGGCCGAACAGCCGGTCCCACTGCCGGCGCGCGTCCTTCTTGACGGCGTCGAACGAGGTGCCGTCCGGGATCTCCTGGCCCAGGTTGTCCTTGGCCTGGTCGACGCTGATGAGCGAGGTGGCCAGGCGCAGGGTGACGGTGTGGTCGGAGCCGGCCTTGAACCTCAGGTAGCCCTTGACGCCACTGGAGGAGCCCTCGGTCACGGGCGCGTCGAAGACGCCGTAGACGAAGAGCCGGGTGGCACCGGTCGACAGGCCGGACTTCACGTCCGAGTAGCCGGTGACCACGCCCGCCGAGGTGTCCAGCGTCAGGCCCGCCTGCTCGGTGACGTTGTCGAAGACCACGCTCGCGTCGTCACCGGGATAGGTGAAGCGCAGGGCGGCGGCGTGATCGGTCGGCGCCATCTCCGCCTTGAGGCCGTTCTCGAACGTCACGCCGTAGTAGTACGGCCGCGCGGTCTCGTTCTCGTGCCGGAAGGCCAGCTCACGGGCCTCCCGGCCGGTGTCCGGGGTGCCGGAGGCGGCCGACGGCATCACCTGGAAGGTCTGCCGGTCGCCCATCCAGGGGCTCGGCTCGTGGCTCGCGCTGAACGCCTGGACGGTGGGCAGGTTGTCCGCGTTGTTGGCGCGGGCGTAGTCGTACAGCCAGCTCAGCGAGCCCGCGTTGGTCACCGGCGTCCAGAAGTTGAAGCCGTGCGGCACGGCGGTCGCCGGGAAGTTGTTGCCGCGCGAGAACCCGCCGCTGGAGTTGGTGCCGCGGGTCGTGAGCGCGTAGTCGGCCAGGTGCGCCGGGGGCTTCTGCCGGGCGGCCGTGCGCAGCGAGACGTCGTCGAGCCAGCCGCGGAACTTCGCGGGGCCCTTCGGCGAGTCGTACGCGAGGAGGATCCGGTCGACGGTCTTCCCGGCCGCGACGGAACCGATCCGCGAGGAGACGTTGTTCCACTGGTTGACGTACAGCACCTTGGCGGCGCCCTGGCCCTGCGGCGTCAGCGCGAATCCGTGCTGGTCCACGGCGTTCAGGCCGCTGAGCGAGGTGCCGTCGGTGAAGACCAGGTCCACGGCCACGTTCGTGGCGTCGTAGTCCCGGTCACCGTCGGCCATCGAGGGGAAGATCCGGTACGACAGTTCGGTGCCGCGCCCGACGGCGACGTTCACGTCGAACACCTTGTTGTACGAGTACGCCCGGCCCTCACCCTTGTGGGTGCCGGCGTAGCGCAGGGCCCGCTTGCCCGTGAAGCCCGCGCCCGCCTTCGCGGTCGGCGAGCCGCTCGGCCCCCGGTCCACGAGCGAGAGCATGTCCTTGGGGGTCGGGTCGTCGCTCTGTCCCGTGGAGAACTGGACGTCGGCGATCTGGAGGATGCCGCCGCCGTTGTTCTTCGTGACGTCGAGCCGGAAGTGCCGGTACTCGACGGGGCTCTGGATGTCGTACGTCTTCGTCTGGAACCGCTCCCCGAAGGATTCCCCGGAGCGGGTGTCGAGGGTCTTCCAGTCCTTGCCGTCGGTGGAGCCCTGCAGGGTCCAGTCCTTCGGGTCGCGCTCGTCGTGGTCGTTTGCGGATGTGAGCGCGTACGTGACCGCCTTGACGGGCGCGTCCAGGTCGAACTCCGCCCAGCCGGTGGGTTCGAAGGTGAGCCACTTGCTGCTCGGCTCGCCGTCGGCGAGGTTCTCCTTGACCTCGCCCGCGCCGGTGTTCTCGCCGCTGGCCCGCACGTCGGTGACGTGGTCGGTCACATTGCCGGGGATGCCGGTGCTGTAGCCGCCGTCGACACCGGAGGACCGCTTCGTCCCGTCGGCGGCGGTGTCCACCGTGTTGAGCCAGTCCGGGGCCGGATCGTCCGATTCGAACGAGGAGCTGAACTCCCGGTCGGGCTTGGCGGCTTGGGCGGGCAGGGCGACCGCGACGCCCTGGGAGGCCGCTAACAGGGAGAGGGCCGCCACCCCCAGTGCACCCGAGGAACGCCATCCCCTCCGCCGCGTGGAACTCTGTCTGTACCGAGCTCTGTGCTGCATGCGCGAGCACCCTCCCTGCACGTGGACAACGTTGTCAATTTTGCTGCGCAAGGACCATTTGGGCGTCAAGTTGACAGGGATGTCAAGGGTGTTGGGTGTGGCATCCGGGGTGAATACCGTGTGACGAACCGTGCATTGCGTTCATTGCGGGAGGCCGGCGTCCTGTGGATCTTCGCCGGGGTGGTCCTGGGGTGCCCCATATTTCCGTGAGGTCTCAACTCGGAAAAGACCAGCGGCCAAACCTGCATTCGATCTTGCTCCGTTGGCGGGAAGTGGACTATACCTGTCGCGTCCGGCCGGTCGAGCGACCGGCCCTGGACAGGCAGGACCCATGGGGGAATTCCGCAGGACGCTGGAACGTGGTCCGTACACGTAATGCCGGTCCGTCCCGCTGAATCCCCCACGCACGACCCCAGCTTGAACTGACCGCGGTGCCGGGGAGGATCCGGTTCACCGCCTGAGTCCTGGAGAAGGCGAGGACTTGAGCATGGGATCCACTTCCGCCGAGAACAGCAGCCCCGAGGGTGTCGGCCGCCGCGACCTCATCAAGAGGTCGGCCGCACTTGGCTTGATCACTGTCCCCACGATGAGCTTCCTGTCCGCGTGTGCGAGCGGGGGCGGTGACGACAAGTCCGACGACAAGGGCACCGGCAAGACCAGCAAGGACAACCCCTTCGGTGTGAAGAAGGGCGGCGGCAAGCTCGACGTCGTCGTCTTCAAGGGCGGCTACGGCGACGACTACGCCAAGGCGTGGGAAGCGGCGTTCGACAAGAAGTGGGGCACCAAGAGCGCCCACACCGGCACCCAGGAGATCACCGGCAAGCTCCAGCCGCGCTTCAACGGCGGCAACCCGCCGGACATCGTCGACGACTCGGGTGCCCAGCAGATCAAGCTGGACGTGCTCTACAAGAACGGTCAGCTCCTCGACCTGGCCGCGGTCCTCGACGCCCCGTCCATCGACGACCCCTCGAAGAAGGTCCGCGACACGCTGATCCCGGGCACCCTCGACCCGGGTCTGCAGGGCGGCAAGGTCGTGGCCCTCAACTACATCTACACGGTGTGGGGGTTGTGGTACTCCGGCAAGCTCTTCAAGGAGAAGGGCTGGGAGGTGCCCAAGACCTGGGACGACTTCCTCGCCATCTGCAAGGACGCCAAGTCGCAGGGCATCGGCGGCCTCGCCCACCAGGGCAAGTACCCGTACTACATCAACATCGCCATCATGGACCTGATCGCCAAGCACGGCGGTCTGGACGCCATGAAGGCGATCGACAACCTCGACCCGAAGGCGTTCGTCGGCTCCGACGCCGCCAAGGCGGCCATCGAGGCGATCTACGAGGTCGTGGAGAAGGGCTACTTGCTGGCCGGCACCAACGGCCTGACCCACACCGAGTCGCAGACGCGGTGGAACCAGTACAAGGCCGCGTTCATCACCTGCGGTTCCTGGCTGGAGAACGAGCAGCTCAAGCAGACCCCGCCGGACTTCGACATGAAGTTCATGCCGATGCCGAGCCTGCCGGGCGACAAGCTGCCGTTCGAGGCGATCCGGGCCGGCTCGGGCGAGCCGTTCATCATCCCCGCGAAGGCCGCGAACCTGCCCGAGGCACAGGAGTTCATGCGCTCCATGCTCTCCAAGGAGTGGTCGACGCTCTTCGCCCAGAAGGCCAACTCGCTCACCATCCTCAAGGACGGCGTGTCCGACGGCGTCCAGCTCCGGCCCGGTACGCAGTCGACGGTCGAGGCGTCCAAGGCCGCGGGCGACAACACCTTCAACTACCTGTACATCAACTGGTACAGCGAGATGGACGTGGCGATCCAGAACGCGTCCAACGAGCTGATGTCCAAGCGCATCCAGCCGAAGGAATGGCTGAAGCGGGCCCAGGCGGCGGTCGACAAGGCGGCCAAGGACCCCGCCTCCAAGAAGAACCACCGCGACTGATCACTCAAACCCGGAACACCAGGGGCAGGATGCCATGCGAAAAGGGCAGTACCGGTTCGTCGCGGGGTTTCTCCTCGCACCTTTGGCGCTGTATCTGATCTTCGTGATCTGGCCTTACCTACAGACCATCGGTTACTCCTTCACCGACTGGCAGGGTCAGTCGCAGACGTTCGGATTCGTCGGCCTGGACAATTACAAGGCGTTGTTCCAGGACGACGTATTCCTCCAGGCGATCTGGCACAACATCCTGTTCCTGGTGTTCATTCCGGTGATCACCATCCTGCTCGCCCTCTTCTTCGCCTTCATGGTGAACGCGGGCGGGCGGGGCGGCGCCGGCGGCGTCCAGGGCGTCGCGGGCTCGCGCTTCTACAAGATCGTGTACTTCTTCCCGCAGGTGCTGTCGCTCGCGATCCTCGCGGTGCTCTTCGGAGCCGTCTACCGCAGTGACGGCGGCGGTCTGCTCAACGGCCTGCTGATCAAGCTCCACCTGGTCGACGGCGACAGCCCCATCGAGTGGATGAACGAGCCGAACATGGTGCTCTGGTGCCTGATGGCGGTCGTCGTCTGGCACGGCGTCGGCTTCTACCTGGTGCTGTTCTCCGCCGCCATGCAGTCCATCCCGAAGGACATCTACGAGGCCGCGCTGCTGGACGGCGCGAGCCGCTCCCACACCTTCTTCCGGGTCACCCTGCCCCTGCTGTGGGACACGGTGCAGACCGCCTGGGTCTATCTGGGCATCATCGCGATGGACATGTTCGTCCTCGTCTCGACCATGACCCAGGGCACCGGCTACGGCGGCGGGCCCGACCACCACAGCGAGGTCATGGCGAACGTCATGATGCGCAACTTCCTCTATTTCGGAAAGAGCGGCTACGCCTGCGCGATGGGCGTCGTCATGCTCCTCCTCACCCTCGTCCTGTCCGTGGTCACGCTGCGCGCCACCCGCCGCGAGCGCATCGAGTTCTGAGCGGGAGACACGACTATGAGCGCACCCATGACGGAGCCGGCGAAGGTCGACGGCGCCGCAGTACCCCCGCAGCGAAGTGCCCGGAAGGCACCGCCCCGGCCGGGCGACAAGCGGACCGAGGGCATGGCCCTCAACGTCTTCTCGCACGGCTTCCTCGCCCTCTGGGCGGTCCTCATCATCCTGCCGCTGCTCTGGCTGGTCCTGAGCTCCTTCAAGACCGACGCGCAGATCGGCGGGTCGGCCCTCAGCTGGCCCTCGAACTGGCAGCTCGACGTCTTCGGCCGGGCCTGGAACAAGGGCATCGGCGACTACTTCGCCAACACCCTGATCGTCCTGGTGTTCTCGGTCCCGCTGACCATGCTGTTCGGCGCGATGGCGGCGTACGTACTGGCCCGCTACGAGTTCCCGGGCAACCGGATCATCTACTACTTCTTCGTCGGCGGGGCCATGTTCCCCGTCTTCCTGGCCCTGGTGCCGCTGTTCTTCATGGTCAAGCGCCTCGACATGCTGAACACCTACCAAGGCCTGGTCCTGGTGTACGTGGCCTACTCGCTGCCGTTCACCGTGTTCTTCATGCACGCCTTCTTCCGGACGCTGCCCACCGCGGTCTTCGAGGCGGCGGTGCTCGACGGGGCCTCGCACACCCGGGCGTTCTTCCAGGTCATGCTGCCCATGGCCAAGCCCGGACTGCTCAGCGTCGGCATCTTCAACGTGCTGGGCCAGTGGAACCAGTACATCCTGCCCTCGGTGCTGATGCAGCCGCAGAGCAGCTCGGACCCGGAGCGCTACCTCCTGACCCAGGGCCTCATCCAGCTCCAGCAGCAGCAGGGGTACGCCACCGACCTGCCCGTCCTGTTCGCCGGCGTCACGATCTCCATGGTCCCCATGCTGATCGTCTACCTGTCCTTCCAGCGCCAGGTCCAGGCGGGTCTCACTTCGGCGACTCTCAAGTAACGAATCGTCCCGTCCGTCACATGCGCCACCTCCGTCCCGGAGGTGGCGCATGTGTGTCCGGGTCAGGTCACGAATCGAACATGACTGGGCGGGCCCGATTTCCGTCAAGGACTTGACTGCGGTAACCCGTTCAGCGGAGCTTGGAGTTCACAACTTGTAAGTGACCGGGGTCCCGTTGACGTGACCCAGATCACACGGGCGGCATCGGGGCCGCCCGGCTATGGGCAGGAGTGGATGAGTCGATGGAGACTCCGGGGTCGCAGTCGTCGCTGCACCGAGCCAATCTGGAGCGCGTCGTGCGAGCGGTGCGGCTGGCCGGTTCGCTCACGCAGGCGGAGATCGCGAGGACGACGGGCCTGTCGGCCGCGACCGTTTCCAATATCGTTCGTGAACTCAAGGACGGCGGGACGGTCGAGGTCACGCCCACTTCGGCCGGCGGCCGCAGGGCGCGCAGCGTGTCCTTGAGCGGGGACGCGGGCATTGTCATCGGCGTCGACTTCGGGCACACCCATTTGCGCGTCGCTGTCGGGAATCTGGCCCATCAGGTGCTGGCGGAGGAGTCCGAGCCGCTGGACGTGGACGCCTCCGCGGCGCAGGGCTTCGACCGGGCCGAGGAGCTGGTCGGCCGCCTGATCGAGGCGACGGGTGTGGACCGTTCCAAGATCGCTGGTGTGGGGCTCGGCGTGCCGGGCCCCATCGACGTGGAATCGGGCACCCTGGGCTCCACCTCGATCCTTCCGGGCTGGACCGGCGCCAGGCCCGCCGAGGAGCTGCGGGGGCGGCTCGGCGTGCCGGTGCACGTGGACAACGACGCCAATCTGGGCGCGCTCGGCGAGATGGTCTGGGGCAGCGGGCGCGGGGTCCGGGATCTCGCGTACATCAAGGTCGCCAGCGGTGTCGGGGCGGGCCTGGTCATAGAGGGCAAGATCTACCGCGGTCCGGGTGGCACAGCGGGAGAAATCGGGCATATTACACTTGATGAATCCGGCCCCGTCTGTCGTTGCGGCAACCGTGGGTGTCTGGAGACCTTCGCGGCGGCGCGCTACGTGCTGCCGCTCCTCCAGTCCAGTCATGGTACCGATCTGACCATGGAGGGCGTGGTCAGGCTGGCGCGGGACGGAGATCCGGGCTGCCGTCGGGTGATCGCCGACGTCGGCCGTCACATCGGCAGTGGAGTCGCGAATCTCTGCAATTTGCTGAACCCGAGCCGGGTGGTCCTCGGCGGCGATCTCGCCGAGGCCGGAGAGCTCGTCCTCGGGCCCATAAGGGAGTCTGTCGGCCGTTATGCGATCCCCAGCGCCGCCCGCCAACTCTCGGTGTTGCCAGGAGCGCTCGGGGGCCGTGCGGAGGTGCTCGGAGCACTCGCTCTCGCACTCAGCGAGATGGGCGATTCGACCCTTCTGGACGGTTCTCTGTCGGCCGCAACTCCTGCCTTCACTTAGAGAACGCATGGCACCGTTGCCATCTCGTTAAGTATTTACTTCTTGACGTCGCACGTGTGGCCGAGTTGACTCCAGTCCACCTCGGCCGCAACGACGCGGCCTCGTCAGGGAGGTTTGAGAATGAACACGCAGATGCGTCGTGCCGCCGTTGCCGTTGCCGCCGGTGCAATGGCTGTCTCGCTGGCCGCTTGTGGCAGCGCCAAGGAGTCCAAGGGCAGCGACAGCTCCGCCAGCTCCGAGAAGAAGGGCGACGCGATCAAGGTCGGTCTGCTCCTTCCGGAGAACCAGACGGCCCGCTACGAGAGCTTCGACAAGCCGCTGATCGAGAAGAAGGTCGCGGAGCTCACGAACAACAAGGGCACGGTCGTCTACGCCAACGCCAAGCAGGACGCGAGCACCCAGAGCCAGCAGGTCGACACCATGATCACCAACAAGGTGGACGTGCTGATCGTCGACGCCGTGGACTCCGCCGCGATCAAGAACTCGGTCCAGAAGGCCAAGGACGCCGGCATCCCGGTCGTGGCCTACGACCGCCTCGCGCAGGGCCCCATCTCGGCCTACACCTCGTTCGACAACAAGACCGTCGGCAAGACGCAGGGTGAGGCGCTCCTCGGCGCGCTCGGCTCCAAGGCCAAGTCCGGCAAGATCGTCATGATGAACGGTTCGGTCACCGACCCGAACGCCGCTCAGTTCAAGGCCGGCGCCCACGAGGTGCTCGACGGCAAGGTGAACGTGGGCAAGGAGTACGACACCAAGGAGTGGAAGCCGGAGAACGCCAACGCCAACATGGAGGCGGCGATCTCGGCCCTCGGCAAGAAGAACATCATCGGTGTCTACTCCGCGAACGACGGCATGGCCGGCGGTATCATCACCGCGCTGAAGGCCGCCGGCATCAAGGTCCCGGTCACGGGCCAGGACGCCGAGCTCGCCGGTGTGCAGCGCATCCTCGCGGGTGAGCAGTTCATGAGCGTCTACAAGCCGTACGCCCCGGAGGCCGACGCGGCCGCCGAGCTGGCCGTGGCGCTCGCCCAGGGCAAGTCGCTCGACTCCGTCGCCAAGGACAAGGTCGACAGCCCGACCGACAAGCAGATCCCGTCCCTCCTGGTCCCGGTCACCTCGCTGACCAAGGACAACATCAAGGACACCGTCGTCAAGGACGGCCTGTACAAGGTCGAGGACATCTGCACCCCGGCCTACGCCGCGGCCTGCAAGAAGGCCGGCCTGCAGTAAGCAGCCGCGAGTCGTCCACGCGTACGGGAATTCGCAGCCGCTGAATTCCCGTACGTGACTCGTATATCCAAAACTCCTCCGGTGCCCCGCATCCAACAGCCCCGCAAGCTAAGCGGGGCACCGGAAGGAACCCCCACCGCAAACTTCTGCACAACCTCCCGCCGGGTCAGGCGGCGAAGGAGATGGTTCACGTGTCCGCTACGCCTGTTCTGGCGTTGCGCGGGGTCTCCAAGCGATTCGGTGCCGTCCAGGCGCTCACCGACGTAGAGCTTGAAGTCCACGCAGGTGAAGTGGTCGCCCTGGTGGGCGACAACGGCGCCGGAAAGTCCACGCTGGTCAAGACGATCGCCGGCGTGCACCCCATCGATGAGGGCTCCATCGAGTGGGACGGCAAGGCCGTTCAGATCAACCGCCCGCACGACGCCCAGAACCTGGGCATCGCGACGGTCTACCAGGACCTCGCGCTCTGCGACAACATCGACGTCGTCGGGAACCTCTACCTGGGACGCGAGCTCAAGAAGCGCGGCGTCCTGGACGAGGTCGAGATGGAGCGCCGCTCCCGCGAGCTGCTGGACACGCTGTCCATCCGCATCCCCAGCGTCCGCATCCCGATCGCCTCGCTCTCCGGCGGTCAGCGCCAGACCGTGGCGATCGCCCGTTCGATGCTCGGTGACCCCAAGCTCGTCATCCTCGACGAGCCCACCGCGGCCCTCGGCGTCGAGCAGACCGCCCAGGTCCTCGACCTGGTCGAGCGCCTGCGCGAGCGGGGCCACGCGGTCATCCTCATCAGCCACAACATGGCTGACGTGAAGGCCGTGGCCGACAAGGTCGCCGTCCTGCGCCTCGGGCGCAACAACGGCGTCTTCGAGGTCAAGTCGACCTCGCAGGAAGAGATCATTTCCGCCATCACGGGCGCCACGGAGAACGCCGTGACCCGTCGTGCGGCGCGCACCAGCGGGGAGGCTCAGAAGTGAGCATCGACAAGACTTCTGAGACCGCCTCCCACGAGGTGGAGAACAAGGAAGCCGCCGCCAAGGCGGTCACCGCCGTCGACCCGCGACTGCTCGTCCGCGAGCAGGGCCTCGCCGGTTACGTCGGCGAGTTCAAGCGCAAGATGAAGTCCGGCGACCTGGGTTCCATCCCGGTCGTCATCGGCCTGATCGTCATCTGGGCGATCTTCGCGAGCCTGAACTCGAACTTCCTCACCGCGGGCAACATCTCCGACATCTCCGTCGCCATGGTCGGCACGGGCATGATCGCGGTCGGCATCGTCTTCGTGCTGCTGCTCGGTGAGATCGACCTGTCGGTCGGTTCGCTCTCCGGTGTCGCTGGCGCCACGTTCGCGGTGCTCAGCGTCACCCACGGCATGAACGAGTGGCTCGCGTTCGTCCTGGCCATCCTCACCGGCACGGTCGCCGGTGCGATCCAGGGCTTCTTCTTCGCGCGCATCGGTGTGCCGGCCTTCGCCGTCACCCTGGCGGGTCTGCTGTTCTGGAACGGCCTCATGCTCCAGATCCTCGGCAGCAACGGCACCATCAACCTGGACAGCGAGGGCGTCGTCGCCAAGCTGACCAGCTACTACTTCACGGATGTCGCCGCCGCCTACGCGCTCGCGGCCGTCGTGACCGTCGGGTTCTTCCTCAGCTCCTACCTCGGCAACAAGCGTCGCGAGGCGGCCGGCGTGCCGTCCCGCCCGGTGGGCGAGACCATCGCCCGCACGGCGCTGCTGGGCATCCTCAGCTTCGGCGTGGCGATCATGTACAACCAGTACAAGGGCCTGCCGCTCGCCGTGGTGATCTTCCTCGCGGTCCTGCTGGTCACGGACTTCGTGCTGCGCCGCACCGCCTTCGGCCGGAAGATCTTCGCGCTCGGTGGCAGCGTCGAGGCCTCCCGCCGTGCCGGTATCAGCGTCGAGATGATCCGGATCTCGGTCTTCTCGATCTCCGGTACCTTCGCCGCCATCGGCGGTCTGTTCATCGCCTCGAAGATCGCCTCCGCCAACCAGGGCGCGGGCGGCGGTGACCTCCTGATGAACGCCATCGCGGCGGCCGTCATCGGTGGCACCAGCCTCTTCGGTGGCCGTGGCCGCACCTGGAACGCCCTGCTGGGTGTCCTGGTGATCGTCTCGATCCAGTACGGTCTGGCCCTGCAGGGCATCGCCTCGCCGGTCCAGTACATGATCACCGGTGGCGTCCTGCTCGCCACGGTCGTCATCGACGCCGTCACCCGCAAGACCCAGAAGTCCGCGGGTCGCGCGTAAGGGTTATCACCCACCTGAGCCTGTGCCCGGCGCCAATGGCGGTGCCGGGCACAGTCACGTCCGGACAGGAACGCTTGTTCCTGTCCGGATGGGCCGTTCGTGTGGCGTGGATCGCCGGACCCGGCCCGCGCCCGAAATGGCGGAACATTAGACTCGACGAACCCGGCAACAGCTCGATCACTGCAAGGAGGCACGGGTGGCGCTGCTGACCCGCATCACGGGACCGCGCGATCTGGACCGGCTGACCCTGGAGCAGCTCGACCAGCTGGCCGGGGAGATCCGGACCTTCCTCGTCGACGCGGTCTCCAAGACCGGGGGCCACCTCGGCCCCAACCTCGGTGTCGTGGAGCTGACCATCGCCCTGCACCGCGTCTTCGAATCACCGAAGGACAGAGTGCTGTGGGACACGGGCCACCAGTCCTACGTCCACAAGCTGCTCACCGGCCGGCAGGACTTCTCCCGGCTGAAGATGAAGGGCGGCCTGTCCGGCTACCCCTCGCAGGCGGAGTCCGAGCACGACGTCATCGAGAACTCGCACGCCTCCACGGTCCTCGGCTGGGCCGACGGACTGGCGAAGGCCAACGAGGTCCTCGGCAGGAACGACCACGTGGTCGCCGTCATCGGTGACGGCGCGCTCACCGGCGGCATGGCCTGGGAGGCGCTGAACAACATCGCCGACGCCAAGGACCGCCCGCTGGTCATCGTCGTCAACGACAACGAGCGTTCGTACGCGCCGACCATCGGCGGCCTCGCGAACCACCTGGCGACCCTGCGCACCACCGACGGCTACGAGCGCTTCCTGGCCCGCGGCAAGGACCTCCTGGAGCGCACCCCGGTCGTGGGCAAGCCGCTCTACGAGACCCTGCACGGCGCGAAGAAGGGCCTGAAGGACTTCATCGCCCCGCAGGGCATGTTCGAGGACCTCGGCCTGAAGTACGTCGGCCCGATCGACGGCCACGACATCGAGGCGCTGGAGTCGGCCCTGACCCGCGCCAAGCGCTTCGGCGGCCCGGTCATCGTGCACTGCCTCACCGAGAAGGGCCGCGGCTACCAGCCGGCCCTCCAGGACGAGGCGGACCGCTTCCACGCCGTCGGCAAGATCCACCCGGACACGGGCCTGCCGATCGCCTCCTCCGGCGCCGACTGGACCTCCGTCTTCGGTGACGAGATGGTCGAGCTCGGCAAGGAGCGCGAGGACATCGTCGCGATCACCGCCGCGATGCTCCAGCCGGTCGGCCTCGACCGGTTCGCCAAGGTGTTCCCCGAGCGGGTCTTCGACGTCGGTATCGCCGAGCAGCACGCCGCCGTCTCCGCGGCGGGCCTCGCCACCGGCGGACTGCACCCCGTCTTCGCCGTCTACGCGACCTTCCTGAACCGCGCCTTCGACCAGGTCCTCATGGACGTGGCCCTGCACAAGTGCGGCGTCACCTTCGTGCTGGACCGCGCGGGCGTCACCGGCACCGACGGCGCCTCGCACAACGGCATGTGGGACATGTCCATCCTCCAGGTCGTCCCGGGCCTCAGGCTCGCCGCGCCGCGTGACGCCGACCAGGTCCGCGCCCAGCTGCGCGAGGCCGTCGAGGTGAAGGACGCGCCGACCGTGGTGCGCTTCTCCAAGGGCGCGGTCGGCCCGGCCGTCCCCGCCGTGGGCCGGATCGGCGGCATGGACGTCCTGCGGGAGCCCGGCACCGACACGCCCGACGTGCTGCTGGTCTCCGTCGGCGCGCTCGCCCCGATGTGCCTGGAGATCGCCTCCCTGCTGGACCGGCAGGGCATCTCCACCACCGTCGTCGACCCCCGCTGGGTCAAGCCGGTGGACGAGGCCATGGCGCCGCTCGCCGAGCAGCACCGCGTGGTCGTCACCGTCGAGGACAACTCCCGGGTCGGCGGTGTCGGCTCGGCCGTCGCGCAGGCCCTGCGCGACGCGGGCGTCGACGTCCCGCTGCGCGACTTCGGCATCCCGCCGCGCTTCCTCGACCACGCCTCCCGCGCCGAGGTCATGGCCGAGATCGGGCTGACCGCGCCGGACATCGCCCGGCAGGTCACCGGCCTCGTCGCCAAGCTCGACGGCCGTTTCGACGGCAGCGCCGCGCAGGCCGTGGACGCGGTACAGCCCGCGTGCGACTGACGCATCCGCAACACGGCCGACGGGCCGGTTCCAGCACCCTGTACGGGTGGCGGAACCGGCCCGTCTGCGTGGTGCGGGCCATGCCGGGGCATACGTGCTACCTGCGCCCTCTCGATACATGTCGAGGACGACAAGCGTGGGAGGTACGTCCGTGAGCAACACCCTCTTCAGGACGAAGAAGGTCGAACAGTCGATCCTGGACACCGAGGAGCCGGAGCACGCACTCAAGAAGTCGCTGTCCGCTCTGGACCTCACCGTGTTCGGTGTCGGCGTCATCATCGGCACCGGCATCTTCGTCCTCACCGGCAAGGTGGCCAAGGAGAACGCGGGCCCCGGCGTCTCGCTGGCCTTCGTCGCCGCGGGTGTCGCCTGCGGGCTGGCGGCCCTGTGCTACGCGGAGTTCGCCTCCACGGTCCCGGTCGCGGGGTCCGCGTACACGTTCTCGTACGCCTCCCTCGGTGAACTGCCCGCCTGGATCATCGGCTGGGACCTGGTCCTGGAGTTCGCGCTCGGCACGGCGGTGGTGGCCGTCGGCTGGTCCGGCTACGTGCGCTCGCTGATGGACAACGCGGGCTGGCACCTTCCCGACTCGCTCGGCGGGCGCGACGGGGCCACCGGCTTCGGCTTCGACATCCTCGCCGCGGCGCTGGTCCTGGTGCTCACCGCCATCCTCGTCGTCGGCGTGAAGCTCTCCGCCCGGATCACCACGCTGGTCGTCGCGATCAAGGTCACCGTCGTCCTGATCGTGATCATCGCGGGCGCCTTCTTCATCGAGAGCAAGAACTACTCGCCGTTCATCCCGCCCGCCCAGAACGTGGAGGCGGGCAGCGGCATCAAGTCGCCGCTGATCCAGATCATGTTCGGCTGGGCGCCGACCAACTTCGGCGTGATGGGCATCTTCACCGCGGCCTCCGTCGTGTTCTTCGCCTTCATCGGCTTCGACGTGGTCGCGACGGCCGCGGAGGAGACCAAGAACCCGCAGCGGGACATGCCGCGCGGCATCCTCGGTTCGCTCTTCATCTGCACCGCGCTCTACGTCCTGGTGTCGATCGTGGTCACCGGCATGCAGAAGTACACCGAACTGTCCATCGACGCACCGCTCGCCGACGCGTTCAAGGCGACCGGACACCCCTGGTTCGCGGGCGTCATCAGCTTCGGCGCCGCCGTCGGACTGACCACGGTCTGCATGATCCTGCTGCTCGGCCAGACCCGTGTCTTCTTCGCGATGAGCCGCGACGGACTGCTGCCGCGGTTCTTCTCCCGCGTCCACCCGAGGTTCCGCACCCCGCACCGGCCGACCATCCTGCTCGGTGTGGTCATCGCGATCGTCGCGGGCTTCACCAGCCTCAGCGAGCTGGCCGAACTGGTCAACATCGGCACGCTCTTCGCCTTCGTCGTGGTCGCCATCGGCGTCATCATCCTCCGCCACACCCGCCCCGACCTGCACCGCGCCTTCCGCACCCCGCTGGTGCCGTGGGTGCCGATCCTGTCGGTACTGGCGTCGCTGTGGCTGATGCTGAACCTGCCGGCGGAGACCTGGCTGCGGTTCGGGATCTGGATGGTGATCGGCTTCGTCGTCTACTTCCTGTACGGGCGCACGCACAGCCGTCTGGGGCGTCAGCCGGAGTCGGCCGCGGGCGGCCCCCAGGACCCGCCCGGCGGCACGGTCCGGTAGCCGACCGGGGCGTCCGCTCCCTCCGGGACGTCCGCTCTCGCCGGAGGGCCCGCTCTCCGGAGAGAGCGGGTTGGAGGATCCGCCCCGCCGGCCGCCGTCAGGGCCGGGGACGTACGGTGCGCGGCCCCACGACCCCGGCGCCCAGTTCGCCGACCCGCCGCCGCAGTTCGCGGTCGGCCGTGACCACGAGACAGGGGCGGTCCCCGGCCCCGGCCACCAGCTCCACGATCCGGTCGTCGCCGCTGCCGGGTGCCTCGTCCACCCGGACCCCGGGAACGGAGCCGACCCCGCGCGCCGCGCCCTCGACCACCAGGACGATCTCCAGCGGACCGGGCCGGCCGGGAAGACCGGGCCCGGCGAGGTCCGCCAGCCGGTCCCTGAGCCGCTCGGCGGCACCGCGGCGGTCCCGCCACCAGCCGTCCGGTACGGACCCCACCACGTTGGCGCCGTCCACGACGAGCAGGGTCGGCATGTCCTGCGGATCCGTCATGCCCCCACCCTGCCAGAAGACCGTCCGGCCCGGCGCCGGGCGACGACGGGGACCGTCGGACAGGCTCTAAGGTGAAGCGGTGAACGTCGACTGGCTCATACGCGGTCGCGACGGCAGGCTCAGCGCGTACCTGCTGTCGGAGGCCACCGTCCGCTGCCGGGCGGAGCACGGATCCGGCGGCTCCTGGGATCCTCCCCGCACGGTGGGGGGCGACCAGCGCCTGCACTCCGTACTGGCCCTGGGCCAGGGGCCCGACCGGTACACCCACTTGGTCTCCTGGCGCCCGACGGTCGAGGGCGAGTCGGGCCTCGTCCACTCGACCCACTTCCGGCCGGACCTCGCCGCCCTCGACTGGAACCCCATCGGCCACCCCGACCGCACCGGGGACCGCACGGGCAACCCCGCCGTCGCGGTCGACGCGCAGGGGCGCGCCCATGTCTTCGTGCGCAACAAGGGCGGCGGGGTCAGCATGATCGCCCAGAAGGAGAAGGGCGGCTGGGGTCCCTGGCGCGACCTCAAAGGGCACGACGTCCACGGGGACCTCGCGGCCGTCACCGGGACGTCCGGCCGCGTCGAGCTGTACGCGGCCGTTCCGGGCGGTGTCCTGCACTGGAGCCAGGAGGAGGCGGGCGCGGTCCCCGCACTGGACGAGGCGCTGGAGGCGTCCGTCCGCCCGGACACCCTGCAGGCCCTCGCGACCTCCGCGGAGTTCACCACTCTCTTCTTCACCGACGACTCGGGCGATGTGTGCGCCTGGCGTCCCGGCACCCGGCCCGTGACCCTGCTGGCCTCGGCCGGCCCGGGTCCCGTCCGGGTCATCCGCTGCGAACTCGACGGCCACGACTGCACGTTGCTCGCCCAGCGCGCGGCGAGCGGCCGGGTGGCCTTCGCCGCCTATCCGACCGAGGAGGAGTCGGCGGGCGCGTGGTGGACGGAGTCCGGGCCGGAACTCCCCGCCGACGCCCTGCTGGCGCTCGCGGAGGACGAGGAGGGCCGGGTGGTCGCCGCGACGCTCTCCCCGGCGACCGATGAACTCCGTGTCACCCGGCGCAAGGACGAGCCGGGGATCGCCCTGGAGGCCTGGCGGGCGGTCTGACGCCGGGGCCCTGACCGGGCCCGCCCATCAGTTGACCCGCATGGTGAGAGCACGCGGTGGGAGCGCGCGGTGGGACCGCGAGGTGGGAGCGCGTCTCCCGCCCTCCGTGTCAGGAACTCCCGCCGGTGGCGGGCGACTTCTTCGCCGACTCCGGGATCGCGGAGTCGGAGCGCAGCGCCTTCCACAGCGTCGACGCCTGCGGTTCGGCCGCCACCACCCGGTTCGGGTCGACCTTGTCGTACGCCACCGGGAGCATGATGGTCTCCATGGTGGACGGGTCGACGCCGTTCATGCTCCGGCCGAACTCGGCCAGCGCCTTGAGCGAGGCGAGGTCGGAGTCGGTGGTGAGCGCCTGGGTCAGACTGTCGGCGATCCCGTACGTCTTCGCGGGGCTGCCCAGCAGGTCCTGCTTCTTGATCTCGGAGAGCAGCGCGGTCATGAACTGCTGCTGCAGGCCGATGCGTCCGAGGTCGCTGCCGTCGCCGACACCGTGCCGGGTCCGTACGAACTCCAGGGACTGCGTGCCGTTCAGCCGGTGCGTCCCGGCGGTGAGGTCGAGGCCGCTGGAGGTGTCGTGGATGTCCTTGTCGACGGTGACGGTCACGCCGCCTATCGCGTCGACCAGGCCCTTGAAGCCGGCGAAGTCGATCTCCATGTAGTGGTCCATGCGGATCCCGGAGATCTGCTCCACGGTCTTCACCACACAGGCCGAACCGACCTGTGAGTAGATCGAGTTGAACATGACGCGCTGGGCGGAGGGGACCGTGGGACCGTCCGCCTTGGTGCACTCGGGGCGGGTCACGAGGGTGTCGCGCGGGATGCTGACCGCGACGGCCTTCTCGCGGCCCTCGGGTATGTGCATCACCAGTGCGGTGTCGGAACGCGCCCCGGAGACGTTGCCCGTCTTGAGGGCGGCGTTGGCGCCGGCGCGCGAGTCGGAACCGAGGACCAGGATGTTCTGCCCGGAGGTGGGCAGCTTCTCGGGCCGGTCGTCGCCGAGCGCCTTGTCGAGGTCGACGTCCTTGATGTTGCCGTCGAGGTCGCTGTAGAGCCAGTAGCCGGTGCCGCTGGCAGCGATGACGAGGACGGCCAGACCCAACAGGATCTTCCTGCCGATCCGACGGCCGCCGGTGCGCTCGCGCTCGGCTCCTCGCCGTCCGCCACCGCTCTTCGGCGGTGCGTCGGTCTCGGTGGGCGGGGGCGTCGGGACGTGGCTCATCCTGGTCCGGGTCCTAGCTGGTCGTGCCCTGGTACGGGCGGATGTCGATGGCTCGAGGACTCGGGTGGGGGAGGAGCCGGTCCGTGCGTTGCCGGGCTGACCTGCACTATAGACACGCGTTCGAACGTTCGTGGACGCCGGATGTGCGCGACGAAGGGCTCCGGGGGAGACGCAAACCGGACTTAGTCCCCTACTGGGGTGAAAGTCAAGTGAAGCGCGTCTCAAGATGTGTACCTCAGGGGCGAAAAATGGACAACGGGTGGCTGAGATGTGAAGATTCCGCGACGTGATCTTCTTGGTTCGGGGCCAGGTGCTCACGCCTGTGTGGGCATTTTGGGTGTGAGGGGGGAGCCTCAGCCCTTTTCTGGAAGAAGCTGAGGAGTCGCGGTGGCTTCGGGTAACCCCGAAAGCAGTGCCCTGGTATCGACATATCGATCCCTGGTGCCTGTGCAGGCGCGTCGGCGTATCGTCCGCCGGGTGCCGCGCCCGCTGCGGACCGCCGTCATCCGTGAACTCGCGGCCCTCGACGCGTTCCGCTCGGCCCTGGCGAAGGCCGTGCTGAGCGGACGGAGCGGTCCGGCCATGCGCGACAGCGGTCTCCTGATGCGCGTCGTCCAGTTCAAGGGCCGCCACCTCCTCGCCGCGGTCGTCCCCGGAGCCACCGAGTGGGCCGCGCGGGCCAGGAACCTCCACCTGCTCGTCGCGGTGCTGGAGGACGCCGGGATCGACTACTTCGCCGTACGCGGCACGGCCAGGGCCGTGCCCTGCGTGGCCGTTCCGGCGGAGTTCCGTGCCGACGTGGAGGAAGTGCTCCAGCTCGTCTTCGACCACAACCCGGGCTACGTCTGCGCGGTGCCGGAGGGAACGCCGCTGACCGGACGGTCGGCGAAGACCTGGCGCAAGCTCCGCTCCCAGCAGGTGCTCCGGCTGTCCTGGAACGTCTGCGACCCGACGGAGAACCTCGTCTTCGCCCACGAGTCGGGATGCGACCTGGAGTTCTGGGACGAGATCGACGGTGAACTGGTCGCGCCGCGCCCCAACGCGGTGGTCACGAGCGCGCCGCCGCGCGCCGAACGCCGTCGGGCCGAGCAGAGCCTCTTCAGCCCCGTCCCGTCCCTGTACCGCACGGGACGGACCAGCACGCTGCCCGAGTTCACCGCTTCGCTGATCAGCGATCACCTCTACCCGATCGACGTCGTCTACACCTGGGTCGACGACGCGGACCCGGTGTGGCGCGCGGGCAAGGACGCGGCCGAGCGGAGGCTGGCCCGCGTCCGGACGCCGCTGCACGAGCAGGCGACGAACGACGCGCGCTACACGAGCCGGGACGAACTCCGTTACTCCCTGCGCTCGATCCACCAGTACGCGCCGTGGGTCCGCAACATCTTCCTGGTGACCGCGGGACAGGTGCCCGGCTGGCTCGACACCGACTACCCGGGTCTGAAGGTGATCGACCACCGGGAGATCTTCAGCGATCCGACGGCCCTGCCGACCTTCAACTCGCACGCGATCGAAAGCCAGCTCCACAACATCCCGGGGCTCGCGGAGCACTTCCTGTACCTGAACGACGACGTCTTCTTCGGACGGCCGGTGCGGCCGGACCGGTTCTTCCACCCGAACGGGCTGTCCAAGTTCTTCATGTCCAAGGCGCTGATCCCGTCCGGTCAGATCGACCCGCAGGACCTGCCCGTGGACGCCGCGGGCAAGAACAGCCGCGGCCTCATCGCCCAGCAGTTCGGCACCGTGATCTCCCAGAAGATGAAGCACACCCCGCACGCCCTCAGGCGCAGCGTCCTCGCCGAGATCGAGGAGGTCTACGCGCGGGCGCACTGGGTGACCCAGCACTCACGGTTCCGTTCCCCGAGCGACATCCCCGTCGCGTCGTCGCTGCACCACTACTACGCCTACAACTCCGCCCGCGCCACGGCGGGCGACCTGCGTTACGTCTACATCGACATCGGCGACAGCAAGGCGGAGCAGCGGATGAACCAGCTGCTCGCCAGACGAGACTTCGACACGTTCTGCATCAACGACACCGTGGTGCCAGAAGACAGAGAGGCACAGGCGCGGATGGTGACCCGCTTCCTCGACTCGTATTTTCCCGTCCCGAGCCCGTACGAACTGGAACAGGCGGAGACGGCGCCGACGCGACGCCTGTCGCAGCTGGGGCGAGGTGTCGGATGAGGCAGGGACAGAGAATGCGTACCGTGCGCCGACGGGCCGTCCGGCGCCTTGCGGGATACCGCGCGTCGCTGATGACCGGGTTCTTCCTTCCCCGGCGCCTCGGGCGTACAGCCCTGCTGCGCTATGCCGCGGTGCTCGACGGGCAGACCGTGAACCTGCATGCCGAACTGCCGGCGTCCGTGACCGAGGCGGAGGCCGCCGAGATCGTCATACGGCGAGGGCTGCGGCGGCACCGTCGCCCGGCGCGGGTGTACCCCGACCCCGAAGGGCCGTGGCTCATGGACGCCGCGGTACTGCTCGGCGCCGAAGCGGGTGGTGTACCGATCGGTCCGGGCCGCTGGAAGCTCAGACTCGAAGTGCGCTCGGGACGCCGGAGCGTGCGACTGCCGCTCACGCTGGCCGAGCCGACCACGCCGCGCAAGGGTGCCACGGGTCCCATGGCCCGGTCGCCGCTCACCGCGCAGCGCTTCCGACTCGGGCGTACGGTGCGCGGTGACGCGCGCGTCGTGTACGCCAAGGCCAGACCCGCGGCGGAAGTGGCCGCGGTGCACATCCAGCACGCGCGCATCGATGTCGATCTGCGGGTGCTCGGAGTCCGGGCGACCGAGCCCTGGGCCGAGGTCGTGGCCGCGGAACGGCGGGTGAGGTGCCCGCTCGCCGAGGTGCAGCCCGGTGTCTGGCGGCTGGAGGTGCCGCTCGCGGAGATGGTTCCGGCCGGCGGCGGGCGCGAGCACTGGGACGTCCTGGTGCACCCCGGCAGGGGTGCGCCCCTCCGGCTCGCAAGACGGCTTCACGACATACAGGCACCGGGGCGGGTGTTCACGATGCGCAAGATCCTCGTGTCACCGCGCCGCGGTGTCCTGATGAGGATCGAACCCCGGTACACGCCGGCGGGGAACTTCAGGTTCACCTGCAGCGACGGCGACCGGGCAGATTAAGGAACGAGATTTGAGAGTCGCTTTTCTGCTGACCCAGGCGGATGTGCTGGGTGACGCGGAGCGCACCGTGTTCGGACACGCCGTAGCGCTCGCGGGACGGCACGAGGAAGTCCGGATCATCAGTGTGTTCAAGGAGCGCCGCCGACGTTTCGAGTCCCCTGACCCGCGCGTCGACGTCACGTTTCTCGTCGAGTCCCTCAAGTCCCGGGCCGTGCGCCGGTCCGGCCTCTCCGCAGACGCCGAGGCGGCGCTGGCCGCCCTGCCCAGCGACATCGTCGAGCGCCGCTGGGACGAGCGCTTCCACCGGCTCGCCGACATCGAGATGGAGCACGCCCTCCAGCACCTCGACGTGGACGTCCTGATCACCACATCGCCGGCGCTCCTCGCGTACGTCGCGCGCTTCCTGCCGCCGCACGTCATCGCCGTCCACTACGAGCTAGGCGCCCCTGAGACGGCCGGTCCGGCCGCCGAGCCGCTGTTGCGACACCTCGTGCGGTGCGACGCGCTCGCCCTGTCGCATACTTCGTCGCGCCAGTGGTTCACCGAGACCTTCGGGAAGGCAGTGCCGCCGCTCACCATCGCCCGGCCCGCACTCGGCCGGAGGTTCCGGCCCCGGTCGACACTCGAGACCCGTATGGTCACGCTCGTCGCCCGCCTGGAAGCACGTTCCGGCGTGGGGCAGGCACTGACCGCGTGGGCCAAGGTCAGCCCGCAGTACCCCACCTGGACCCTGCGGATCATCGGCGACGGCCCGCTCGGCAAGGCGCTGCGGGCGCAGCGGGACGAGCTCGGCCTGCACAGCAGCGTCCAGTTCGTCGGCGAGGCGCCGGCCGACCTCTCCGAGGAGTGGGCCAAGACGAGCATCGCGCTCAGTCCGGCGACCGAGGACGCTTTGGGGTTGTTCCTGATGGAGGCCCACGCTGCGGGTGTCCCCGTGGTCGCCTACGACTGCCCGACGGCTCCGCGCGAGGTCGTGCAGAACGGGCGGACCGGCCTGCTGGTCGCTCCCGACGACACCGACGCCCTGGCCGGGGCGCTCCTTGAGATGATCGAGAACACCGACCTGCGCTGGTCGATGGGTGCCGAAGCCGCGGAGGTCGCGGCGGGTTTCCGCTACAACCGCAACTTCGACCGCCTCTTCGCGAGCCTGGAGGAGGACCGTGTCTCCGGGCGCCGTGACAGGCGCAAGGCCGCGCGGATCGCGGCCCACTCGCTGACCTCGGGCGCCGACGGTCAGGCCAGGGCGGCCGCCGCCGCACCGCGCAGCACGCAGAACTCCGAAGAGCTCGCGACGGCCGAGGAACGCATGCTGCGCCGCGGCGGCGGTCTCGTGCGTGACGGCGGGCAGGTGTGCCGCATCATCGAGGCGGAGACCCCCCACGACATCATCCAGGCCAATCTGGCGATGGCCGCGACCGCCCTGGAGACGGCCGGGATCCCGTACTTCGTCACCCGGACGACCAAGGTGCGGCACACCGTCGCCGTGCACGCCAGCCACCGGGAGGCGGTCCTGAGGGCGTTCGGCCGCAGCTTCACCAAGCAGGCCGTGTACGTGGCGCTGCTCAACGAGCGGGACGATGCCGTCGTCACCACGCTCGGCGGCTTGACGACCGGCCACGCGAAGAGCCCCTGCGCGGGAGTCCGGGTCTACCAGAGCGTGGTGACCCGCTCTCGCACCCTGCGGCTCGGGGCCACGTACGGCTGCACCGTCGGCTTCTGGGATGACGACGAGACCGACCCCGACTACATCGTCTCCCCCTTCCGGACGCTGATCGGTGCCCGGCTGCCCAAGGAGGCGCTGCGTCTGGACTCGATGGTGCTGGGCGGGCGCCGGTACCCGACGATCCAGGCCTTCAACCAGGATCTCCATCACGACATCACGTTTCCCGTCGACGCCGTGTACACCTGGGTCGACGGCTCCGACGTCGAGTGGCTGAAACGCAAGAACGCCGTGCTCGCGGCCAAGGGCATCGAGACCGAGGACGCGGCGACCAGCGCCGCGCGGTTCCGCAACCGGGATGAGCTGCGCTATTCCCTCAGGTCCCTCGACATGTACGCGCCCTGGATCAGGAACATCTACCTGGTGACGGACCGTCAGGTTCCGTCATGGCTGGACACCACTCACCCCCGGGTGCGTGTGGTGGACCACACCGAGATCTTTGCCGGCCAGGGGCAGCTGCCCACGTACAACTCGCATGCCATCGAGAGCCGGCTCCACCACATCGAAGGCCTTGCCGAGCACTTCCTCTACTTCAACGACGACGTGTTCGCGGCACGGCCGATCCAGCCCGGCCTGTTCTTCCTCGGCAACGGCCAGTCGAAGCACTTCATGTCGTCGAACGTCATCCCCATGAATCCGATCGACGACAAGGACGAGTTCAGCCGCATGGCGGCGAAGAACAACCGGCGGCTGTTGTCGGAGAAGTTCGGCCGGGTGCTGGTCAACTCGTTCATCCACGCGCCGCATCCGCTGCGCCGGAGCGTGATGCGCGACCTGGAGACCGAGTTCGCCGATGCGCTGCGCAATACCGCGGGTAATCAGCTGCGCAACGCCTCCGACGTGTCGGTCGCCTCGTCGCTTCACCACTACTTCGGCTACTACACCGGCCGAAGCGTGCCGGGTCGTATTGCGGGTGGCTTCGTCAACGTGGGCCTGAGCGAACAGGTGAAGAAGCTCACCCGGATGCTCGCCACGCGGTCCAACGACGTCTTCTGCCTCAACGACTTCCACGACGGAGACGTGTCGGAGGACGAGCAGGACGCCACGCTGGCGGCGTTCCTGCCGAGCTATTTCCCGATAGCCAGCCAGTTCGAGGCGGGTTCACCCCGCAACCAGAGATTTCACGCGCAACGCCTGCCGGAGTGGCCGCTATGACGTTCGGAATGCCGGAACTGCCCCATCGGCCGCCGACCCGCGGGGAATCCGTCACACAGCCCGCCGGGTCGGCCCCGGCGCAGGCGTCGCTGGTCCAGATACTCGCGCACCCGGATGACGACCTGTACTTCATCAATCCCGATCTGCAGCGGGCTCTCGAAGCGGGCCACCGGGTCACCAGCATCTACTTGACGGCGGCGGAGGCCGACGGGCGCAACATCGACACCCGCGACGCCCGGCGGCTGGACAGCCCACCGGACTACGAGGGGTACGCGGAGGCCCGTCAGCAGGGGCTGCGTGCCGCGTACGCCACCATGGTCACCGGTGAACGCGAGAGCGAATGGACGCGCGACGTCGTCTCGTTCTCGGCGGGCGTGACGGCCGAGCGGTCCACGCTGCTGGCCGCGCCCCATGTCCAGCTGTTCTTCTTCGGACTGCGGATCGTCAACGTCGGACACGGATTCCCGGCCGACGTCCCCTCCGTCCGGCTGGCCAAGCTGTGGACCGGTGCCGCCGACTCCCAGCCCACCCTGGTCGCCGCGGAGTCTCCGCTGCGGCAGCCGCAGGAGTTCACCAAGGACGCGCTGCTGCGCTGTCTCGTCGACCTGCTGCACCGCGCCCGGCCCAGTCAGTTCTGGAGCATGGACCCCGATCCATGGCACACCGACTGGGACGAGGAACGGGGCCCGAAATCGAGCGACCACCAGGACCACACCGCTACGGCGCAGTTCGCGCTGGCGGCTCTGGAGCGCTACATCACCGAGGGCGGCGTACCGCCCCTGGTGGACCACTGCGTCGGGTACAGCAACAAGATCTGGCCCAGCAATCTCACCGAGCACGCCTGGGCGGGCAAGAAGCGCGTCCTGGAGGTGTACACCTCCGCGGACGGACACGACTGCAAACACCGCCACTGCGGTGACCTCCAACTGGCCGACGGCGCCGACACCCGCCGCTATGGCTGGAGCACCCGGACCCGCTACGAGGGCGGCACCGACTGGCTTCACCTTCAGGCCGACGGACGTCTCGCCGCCTATGTCGGCCTCGGCGGCCGGGTCGCGGTCTGGACCGAGAGCGAGCCCGGCGGAAGTTGGGGCGGGCCGACCCTGCTGCCCGGCGGCGGTCTGGCCCCTTCGCTGTCGGTGGCCCCGGACTCCGAGGGCGGGGTGCATCTCGTGACGTTGCGTCGTACCCGGGGGCGGGCCGGGCGCGTGGACGTGGAGATCGTCCGCATGCGACGGCAGGCCCACACCGGGACCGTGGTGCCCTGGGAGGGGATCGGCAACCCCAACGACTACACCGAGGACTGGCAGCGTTGCCGGGAGATCGGTGTCCCCGAGGCAGCCGTCGGCAGTTCGGGGATCCTGCACGTCTTCACCCGCAACTTCGGCTCCGGCGTCAGCGCCCGGCGCGAGACCGCCGACGGCTGGAGCGAATGGGAGGACCTGCGCGGTCGCGACATGCAGGACTGCCTCACCGCGGTCTTCATGACCACCGGCCGGATCGAGCTGTACGGCGCGAACCGTGGCAGTGGTGCGCGCTGGTACCAGGACGGCATGTACGGCCCGTACAAGATGCAGGACGGTGTGACGTCGGCCGATCCCGACGCGTGGCGTCCCACCGGCGGCATCACCCCGGTGCAGATCGGACGTTCGCGTGTGGCGGTCCTCTACCGAGAGGAGGACTCCGGCGAGGTCGTGTGCCTGCGCCAGCGTCCCGACGGCCGGTGGAGCGGACGCGCCGAACGCCTCGGCGGGCACGGCGGAACGGGCAGGATCGCCGCGCTGCGACGGATGACGGGCGAGGACGACCGCATCGTTCTGGCCCGCCGCAACGCCAGGAACCGGTTGAGCACCGCTGTGATTCCCGCCCAGGCCCCGCGCCCTGGTGAGGAGCGGACCACGGAGTGGACCGACCACGACGTGCTGATGGCTCGCCCGCCCGCGCTCGCGCTGGACGGGGCGGGGCGGGTCGTGGTGGCGGTGATGGGCACGGACGCGCGCCTGCGGGTGATGCGGCAGCTCACAACGGACATCGCCGACGGCTTCGGGCCGCTGACTGTTGTCTGACCCGGACGCGACACCGTTGAACAGAGAGAATGAGGAAGGCAATGAGTAAGACATGAGGAAGATCTGCATCCTGGGCAACTCGGTGGCCACGTCCCGGACCGAGAGCGAAGCACCGCTCGCGGGTTGGGGACAGTTCCTCGACGAGTTTCTGGTCGAGGGCAACGAGGTGCGCAATTATGCCCGTGATGCCATGACGTTGCGTGGCTACTTCACCCATCGCATGGCCGCGCTCCTCACCCTCCTCAACCCGGACGACGTGGTGCTCTTGGCTTACGGGCAGGTCGAGCAGCGCATCAATCAGCCCGACCGCTACCACGGCCCCCGCGAGTACAAGGAGTACCTGCGTCTGAGCATCGACGCGATCCGGGCCGAGGGAGCTGTTCCGGTGCTGGTCACCCCGGCGGCCCGCTGCATTTTCGACGATGCCGGTGACGTCCCCGACACGCACGGCGGATTCGTCCAGCTCACCCGGGAGATCTCCGCCGAGACCGGTGCGGCACTCATCGACATGGCCGCGTTCACCACGGCGATGCTCACGGAGCTCGGTGCGACGCGCGCCCGGCGGCTCTACCGGTGGCTGGACCCGGGCGAGCACCCGAACCATCCCGACGGCATCATTGACTCCACCCATTTCAACGAGACGGGCGCCCGTGCGGTGGCCCGCCGCTTGGCTGCCTCCCTGCTCGAGACTCCGGGCCTGCCCAACGACATCATCGACCCGGAACTGTTGACGCCCAGTGAACTCCCGCCGGTGCTGACCGAGTTCACGGTGAGCCACCCCGAGATGGCCCTCACCATGACGCCGACCCTTCTGGACATGCCGGTGTTCACCTCGCCCGCGCCGGGCCAGATCGTCGGCAACCAGCGCAAGCTGACCGGAAAGGCACCCGTCGGAACGGACTATGTCCTCTTCTTCGAGAAGGGCCGCTACCTCGGCGGCAGCGCGGTCGCGCCGACCGGTGCCTGGCAGTGGCGCCGGACCGTCCTGTGGCCCGCGGGCTCGCACAGTGTCGAGGTGCTCGCTGTCGTGGGAAACGCCGTCTCCCGGACCTCCATGCTGGAGTTCGAGGTCCTCGACCACTTGGAGCCGCCGGAGGTGTTGGGCCCGAAGCCCGACGCCTGGAGCGGCCCGCGCCCCCGCTTTTCCGGTAAGGCGTTCCCCGGCACCACCAAGGTCATGGTCCTCGAACAGGGCAGGATCATTGCCGAGACGACGGTCAAGAAGGACGGGACCTGGCAAGTCACCCATGCCCACGACTGGCGGCCGGGTACTTACACCGTCGAGTTCGTGGGGGTGTTCAGCGCCATCAACTCCGCGCCCGCGTCGCTGACCCTGCGCGTGCACGGTGTTCCCGAGGACAGCTGGCTGGCGACCTCGCTCGCTTCCCGCCACGCCTGCCCCGGTGACTCCGGCGCGTGCGAGCACTACCCGGCCATGCCGACCTGGTGAACCGGCCCCCGGCTCACGGGTGTTGAGAACGAGAGAGGGCCTCCGCGCACCGCGCGGAGGCCCTCTTCCCTTGTGCTACAAGGCCGTTACGCCGGAACCGACGCCACGCCCGCCTCCAGGAAGCGCTTCCCGTTCACGCGCTCCGAGACGCCCTCGCGGTCCAGGTACGGCGTGATGCCGCCCAGGTGGAAGGGCCAGCCCGCGCCGGTGATCAGGCAGAGGTCGATGTCCTGGGCCTCGGCGACGACGCCCTCGTCGAGCATGAGCCCGATCTCCTGGGCGACCGCGTCCAGGACCCGGTCCCGCACCTGCTCCTCGGTCAGGACGACGTCGCCCTGCTGGAGGAGAGCGGCGACCTCGGGGTCCAGCTCCGGCTTGCCGGAGTCGTAGACGTAGAAGCCGCGCTTGCCCGCCTTGACGACGGCCGCGAGGTTCGGGGAGACCGTGAAGCGGTCCGGGAAGGCCCGGTTGAGGGTCTCCGAGACGTGCAGACCGATCGCGGGGCCGACCAGCTCCAGGAGGACCAGCGGGGACATCGGCAGGCCGAGCGGCTCCACCGCCTTCTCCGCGACCTCGACCGGGGTGCCCTCGTCGATGACGTTCTGGATCTCGCCCATGAAGCGGGTCAGGATGCGGTTCACGACGAACGCCGGGGCGTCCTTGGTGAGGACCGCGGTCTTCTTCAGCTTCTTGGCGACGGCGAACGCCGTGGCCAGCGAGGCGTCGTCCGTCTTCTCGCCGCGGACGATCTCCAGGAGCGGGAGGACCGCGACCGGGTTGAAGAAGTGGAAGCCGACGACCCGCTCGGGGTTCTTCAGCTTCGACGCCATCTCCGACACGGAAAGGGACGAGGTGTTGGTCGCGAAGATCGCGTGCGCCGGGGCGACCGCCTCGACCTCCGCGAACACCTGCTGCTTGACACCGATCTCCTCGAACACGGCCTCGATGACGAAGTCCGCGTCGGAGAAGCCCTCCGCCTTGTCCAGGACACCGGAGACCAGGGCCTTCAGGCGGTTGGCCTTGTCCTGGTTGACGCGGCCCTTGAGCAGCAGCTTGTCGATCTCGGCGTGGACGTAGCCCACACCCTTGTCGACGCGCTCCTGGTCGATGTCCGTGAGGACGACCGGGACCTCGAGGCGGCGCAGGAAGAGCAGGGCCAGCTGCGAGGCCATCAGGCCCGCGCCGACGACGCCCACCTTGGTGACCGGACGCGCGAGGGACTTGTCCGGCGCGCCCGCCGGACGCTTGCCGCGCTTCTGGACCAGGTTGAAGGCGTAGATGCCCGAACGCAGTTCGCCACCCATGATCAGGTCGGCGAGCGCCACGTCCTCGGCGTCGTAGCCCTTCTGCAGGTCGCCGTCCTTGGCAGCGGCGATGATGTCCAGCGCGCGGTAGGCGGCCGGGGCGGCCCCGTGCACCTTGCTGTCGGCGATGGCACGGCCACGGGCGACGGCCTGGTCCCAGGCCTCGCCGCGGTCGATCGCCGGGCGCTCGACCGCGATCTCGCCCTTGAGGACGGCGGCCGTCCACAGCAGCGACTGCTCCAGGAAGTCCGCACCCTCGAAGAGCGCGTCGGCGATGCCGAGGTCGTAGACCTGGCCGCCCTTGAGCTGCTTGTTCTGGTTGAGCGAGTTCTCGATGATCACCGAGACGGCCTTGTCCGCGCCGATCAGGTTCGGCAGGATCGTGCAGCCGCCCCAGCCGGGGACCAGACCGAGGAAGACCTCGGGCAGCGAGAAGGCCGGCAGGGCCGCGGAGACGGTCCGGTAGGTGCAGTGCAGACCGACCTCGACGCCACCGCCCATTGCCGCGCCGTTGTAGTAGGCGAAGGTCGGGACCCCGAGGCCCGCGAGGCGCTTGAAGACCTCGTGGCCGCCCTTGCCGATGGCGAGCGCGTCCTCGTGGCGCTTGAGCAGCTCGACGCCCTTGAGGTCGGCGCCGACCGCGAAGATGAACGGCTTGCCGGTGACACCGACACCGACGATCTCGCCGGCCGCGGCCTCCTTCTCGACCTGGTCGATGGCGGTGTTCAGGTTCGCCAGCGACGCCGGGCCGAAGGTGGTCGGCTTGGTGTGGTCGAAGCCGTTGTCGAGGGTGATGAGCGCGAAGCGCCCGGCACCGAACGGCAGGTCGAGGTGGCGTACGTTCGCCGAGGTCACGACCTCGTCGGGGAACAGCTCGGCCGCTCCCTTGAGGAGTTCAGCGGTGCTCACTTGTCGCCTCCGGCGTCCTTGTGGTGCGGGTTCTCCCAGATCACCGTGGCGCCCATGCCGAAGCCGACGCACATGGTGGTGAGGCCGTAACGGACCTCCGGCTGCTCCTCGAACTGGCGGGCCAGCTGCGTCATCAGACGGACGCCGGAGGAGGCGAGGGGGTGGCCGTAGGCGATGGCGCCGCCGTACTGGTTGACGCGCGCGTCGTCGTCGGCGATGCCGTAGTGCTCCAGGAAGGCGAGCACCTGGACGGCGAAGGCCTCGTTGATCTCGAAGAGGTTGATGTCCTCGATCGACAGACCGGCCTGGGCGAGGGCCTTCTCGGTGGCCGGGATCGGGCCGTAGCCCATGACCTCCGGCTCGACGCCCGCGAAGGCGTACGAGACCAGGCGCATCTTGACCGGCAGGTTGTTCTCGCGGGCGAAGTCCTCGGACGCGATGATCGACGCGGTCGCACCGTCGTTCAGACCGGCCGCGTTTCCGGCGGTGACCCGGCCGTGCACACGGAACGGGGTCTTGAGGCCGGCCAGGTTCTCCAGCGTGGTGCCCGGACGCATCGGCTCGTCGGCGGTGACCAGGCCCCAGCCCGTCTCACCGGCGTCGGCGTTGGTGTTGCGCACCGAGATCGGCACCAGGTCCTGCTGGATCTTGCCGTTGGCGTACGCCTTCGCGGCCTTCTCCTGCGAGCGCACGGCGTACTCGTCGGCGCGCTGCTTGGTGATGGTCGGGTAGCGGTCGTGCAGGTTCTCGGCGGTCATGCCCATGAACAGGGCGGACTCGTCGACCAGCTTCTCGCTCACGAAGCGCGGGTTCGGGTCCACGCCCTCGCCCATGGGGTGACGGCCCATGTGCTCGACACCACCGGCGATGACGACGTCGTACGCGCCGAAGCCGATGGAGCCCGCGACGGAGGTGACGGCGGTCAGGGCGCCGGCGCACATGCGGTCGATGGAGTAGCCCGGGACCGACTGCGGCAGTCCGGCGAGGATGCCGGCCGTACGGCCCAGGGTCAGACCCTGGTCACCGATCTGCGTGGTCGCGGCGATGGCGACCTCGTCGATCTTCTTGGGGTCAAGACCGGGGTTGCGGCGCAGCAGCTCCCGGATGGCCTTCACGACGAGGTCGTCGGCGCGGGTCTCGTGGTAGATGCCCTTCGGGCCCGCCTTGCCGAACGGGGTGCGGACGCCGTCGACGAAGACGACGTCCCTGACGGTACGAGGCACGATGGCTCTCCTCCAGATGCGGGATGGCACTGCTGCGCGACACACGCCTGAGCGCGCGCTCAGCACCCATGCTACTTACGAGTAACCAACCTGCCCAGTCCCGCGCGCGGGAGCGGCGAAGGTCACATCCGGAAGGCCCCTGCGTTCCGGCCCGGCCGCTCGGGCGCGCGGACCCGGCGCCGGCCCGCCGCCCGGGGCCCGGCGGCGCCGGCGGTCGCGACGGACGGTCCGCTCCCGGCCGTCCGGCCTGCCGTGACGGTGTTCGACGCGGTCCGGACGCCCATGGGACCTCCCGCATCGGGGGTGGTCCAGGATCTTGGCGCGATCTCGCCGCTCGTTCGACGGGCCGGTTCCGTTTCGAGGACCCGTTCGGCGCAGAGCGGGCGGCGCGCCGGGCGCCGGAGCGCGCCGGGGCGGCGGCCGTGCGGGGCGCACGGAGGACGCCGGGCGCGGGGGGGGAGCCCCGGGCGTGGGGAGCCCCGGAGCGCGTCGGCCGCCCGGCGCGTGTCCCCGGAACATCCGGTGCGCGCCGAACACCCGGCACGCACACCGCGTACGGACCTGCGCCGGGCACGATCGTGCGCCGATGCCTCCAGCCCGGGTGCGGGAGACGTGCCGGGCACGGTCGTGCGTGGTGCACGCCGGTACGCCCGACCCGGGTGCACCGGTGCACCGGGTGCGGGAGACGTGTCGGGCATGGTCGTGCGTGGTGCGCGCCGGTGCGGCCGATCGGGTGCACCGGGCCGGAAGACGGGCCTGGCGTGGTCGCGCGAGGCGCACCGGTGCGTCACCCGGCGCGTGCGTCGCGTACCGGAGTGCGCCCGGTCGCGGTCGTGCGCCGGGCGCGCCGGTATGCGGGGGAGACCGCGGGGGACCGCCGCGACGGAGGGGCCCTGGTCCGCGTCGGACCGGGCCCGCCCGTGCGCCGCGCTCCTAGACGGCCTTCACGGACAGCGCGGTCACCAGTGCCGGGGTGACCAGTTCGACCTGCCAGGGCCGGGCCCCGCAGGCGGTCAGCGCCGCGCCCACGGACTCCGCGTCGGGTGTCTTCGGCGGCTCCCAGCACACGCGCCGCACGGTGTCCGGGGTGATCAGGTTCTCCTGCGGCATGTTCAGCCGCTCGGCCAGCGCCGACACGGCGGCCCGCGCGGCGGAGAGCCGGGCGGCCGCGGCCGGGTCCTTGTCGGCCCAGGCCCGCGGCGGGGGAGGCCCGGTCACCGGCTGTCCGGGCTGCGGCAGCTCGGTGTCCGGCAGCGCCTTCGCGCGGTCGACGGCGGCCTGCCACTGCTCCAGCTGGCGCCGGCCCATACGGTGCCCGAAGCCGTTCAGGGCGGCCAGGGCGTGCAGGTTGGCGGGCACGGCCAGGGCCGCTTCGACGATCGCCGCGTCCCCGAGCACCTTGCCCGGGGAGATGTCCCGGCGCTGCGCGATCCGGTCCCGGGTCTCCCACAGCTCCCGGACGACGGCCATCTGCCGGCGGCGGCGCACCTTGTGCATCCCGGACGTGCGCCGCCAGGGGTCCTTGCGCGGCGGCGCGGGCTCGGCCTGCGCGATGGCGTCGAACTCCTGCCGGGCCCAGTCCAGCTTGCCCTGCCGGTCGAGCTCCTTCTCCAGGGCGTCGCGCAGGTCGACCAGCAGCTCCACGTCGAGCGCGGCGTAGCGCAGCCAGGGCTCGGGCAGCGGGCGCGTGGACCAGTCGACGGCGGAGTGCCCCTTCTCCAGGACGAAGCCGAGGACGCTCTCGACCATGGCGCCGAGGCCCACCCGGGGGAACCCGGCCAGGCGTCCGGCCAGCTCGGTGTCGAAGAGGCTGGTGGGGATCATGCCTATCTCGCGGAGACAGGGCAGGTCCTGGGTGGCCGCGTGCAGGACCCATTCGGCCCCGGCGACGGCCTCGCCGAGACCGGACAGGTCGGGACAGGCGACGGGGTCGATGAGCGCGCTTCCCGCGCCCTCGCGGCGCAGCTGCACCAGATAGGCGCGCTGGCCGTACCGGTACCCGGACGCACGCTCGGCGTCGACGGCCACCGGACCGGATCCGGCGGCGAACGCGGCGATCACCTCGGCGAGCGAGGCGTCGTCGGCGATCACGGGCGGGATGCCGTCTCGGGGCTCGAGCAAAGGTGTCGGCGCCGGTTCGACGTCGTCCGGAGGGCCGCCTCCGGTGGTTCGCAGTGAGCTGTCTGCTGCGGTCTCTTGGGCGTCGGTCACCTGTCAAGGGTATCCGTGGATGGACGACGCCCGTCGACGGAACGTTCCGTCGACGGGCGTCGGATGGTCGTAAACCAGTCAGGTCAGCGCAAGGCCCGGTTCACTCGAGGAGCCGGCCGGGGAGCCGGGGTGGGGCGGGCGGGGGAGCCGGGGAGGGGTCAGTGGATGATTCCGGTCCGCAGGGCCACCGCGACCATTCCGGCGCGGTCGCCCGTGCCGAGCTTGCGGGCGATACGGGCGAGGTGGCTCTTGACGGTCAGCGCGGACAGGCCCATGGAGACGCCGATGGCCTTGTTCGACTGGCCCTCCGCGACCAGTCGCAGGACCTCGACCTCTCGTCCGGACAGCTCGCGGTAGCCGCCCGGGTGGCTCGGGGCACCCGGGGGGCGGCGGTGCATACGGGCGGCGGCCGAGCCGATGGGCGCGGCGCCCGGCCGGGTGGGGAGCCCGACGTTCGTACGGGTGCCGGTGACGACGTAGCCCTTGACGCCGCCCGCGAGGGCGTTGCGCACGGCACCGATGTCGTCGGCGGCGGAGAGGGCGAGGCCGTTGGGCCAGCCCGCGGCTCGGGTTTCGGAAAGGAGAGCCAGGCCGGAACCGTCCGGGAGGTGGACGTCGGCGACGCAGATGTCGCGCGGGTTGCCGATTCGGGGACGGGCCTCCGCGACGGACGACGCCTCGATGACGTCGCGCACTCCGAGCGCCCACAGATGGCGGGTGACGGTGGAACGGACCCGGGGGTCGGCCACGACCACCATCGCGGTCGGCTTGTTCGGGCGGTAGGCGACCAGGCTTGCGGGCTGCTCGAGGAGAACGGACACCAGGCCTCCTGGGTGCGGGACGGAACCGGCTCTGGGGGGCGAGCCAGGGCGAATCGTGCTTTCAAGGTCACAGACGTCTTCGGCACCAAACCCGTGGACCTTTAGGGAATGATCACGATGGGGTGAGTAACAATCCGCGCAATTCGGACGCGCGATCGATCATCGGAAGATCGAACCGAGTCGTTCCGCGTCGATACGCGGCCGAAAGTGGTCGTATCGACATTCGGCCGGTAAGGAAAAGGAAAGGGCGCGCGCGTCGGCGCGCGCCCTCGCGGGGGTCAGCGGGACTGTGGTCCCCGGCGCTGCGGCAGGGTGACCACCGAGGCGTCGCCCGGAGTCACCGGCGGCAGCCCGGCGACCTGGCACAGCAGATCGCACCAGCCGGCGAGGTGCGCGGCCGTGTCCGGTACGCCGCCGAGGCCCTCCCGGGGGGTCCAGGACGCGCGGATCTCGATCTGCGAGGCGGCCGGGCGCTCCGCGAGCCCGCCGAAGTAGTGCGAGCTCGCGCGTGTCACGGTGCCGCTCGGCTCGCCGTACGACAGACCGCGGGCCTGGAGCGCGCCGGTCAGCCACGACCAGCAGACCTCGGGCAGCAGCGGGTCGGCGGCCATCTCCGGCTCCAGCTCCGCGCGGACCAGGGTCACCAGACGGAAGGAGCCCTGCCAGGCGTCGTGCCCGTCCGGGTCGTGCAGCAGGACGAGGCGGCCGTCGGCCAGGTCCTCGTCGTCGGCGACGACCGCGGCCTCCAGCGCGTACGAGTACGGAGCCAGACGCTGCGGTGGCCGTGTCGGGTCGATCTCGATGTCCGGCCGCAGCCGGGCGGCCCGCAGCGCGTCGACGGCCGCCCGGAAGGGCAACGGGGCCGTCTCCGCCGCATTCCTGTCCCCCTCCTTCTTCCCCCTCGCGTCGTCCATTCCGCCAGCGCCGTCCGACAGTCGTCCCTGAGCCGCAGCCATGCCGGGAAGATTAAGGGGAACGGAGCCCGCGCGCAGGGAGAGACACCCGTGCGTGAGACCCCTGTCCGGATCACGCCGGGCGCACGCGGGCACGAGGGCGCGCGGTCCGGAGGGGCGGCGGGCACACCCGAACCGGGGACGGGGGCGTCCGCGAACCGTGGGAGACTTTCCGTCGTGAGCGCCAACCACAGCCCCGCCGGGCCCCAGCCGACAGCGACGTACGAGTCCGCCTTCCTCAAGGCGTGCAGGCGCGAGCCCGTGCCGCACACGCCCGTGTGGTTCATGCGGCAGGCCGGCCGCTCACTGCCCGAGTACCTCAAGGTGCGCGAGGGCATCCCCATGCTGGAGTCCTGCATGCGGCCCGAGCTGGTCGCCGAGATCACGCTCCAGCCGGTCCGCCGGCACCACGTGGACGCCGCGATCTACTTCAGCGACATCGTGGTCCCGCTGAAGGCCATCGGTGTCGACCTGGACATCAAGCCGGGCGTCGGCCCGGTCGTCCAGAACCCGATCCGCAGCCGTGCCGACCTGGCCCAGCTGCGCGATCTGACCCCCGAGGACGTCTGGTACGTCACCGAGGCGATCGGGCTCCTGACGGCCGAACTCGGCGAGACCCCCCTCATCGGTTTCGCGGGCGCGCCCTTCACCCTTGCGAGTTACCTCGTGGAGGGCGGTCCGTCCAAGAACCACGAGCACACCAAGGCGCTGATGTACAGCGACCCGCAGCTCTGGGCCGACCTGCTCGACCGTCTCGCCGAGATCACCTCCGACTTCCTGAAGGTGCAGATCGAGGCCGGCGCGAGCGCCGTCCAGCTCTTCGACTCCTGGGTCGGCGCCCTGGCCCCCGCCGACTACCGCCGCTCCGTGATGCCCGCCTCGTCGAAGGTCTTCGACGCCGTCGCCTCCTACGGCGTGCCGCGCATCCACTTCGGTGTCGGCACCGGCGAACTGCTCGGCCTCATGGGCGAGGCCGGCGCGGACGTCGTCGGCGTCGACTGGCGCGTGCCGCTCGACGAGGCCGCCCGCCGCGTCGGCCCCGGCAAGGCGCTCCAGGGCAACCTCGACCCCGCGGTCCTGTTCGCCTCCACCGAGGCCGTCGAGGCGAAGACCCGCGAGGTGCTCGACGCCGCTGCCGGTCTGGAGGGCCACGTCTTCAACCTCGGGCACGGCGTCATGCCGAGCATGGACCCGGACGCGCTGACCCGTCTGGTGGAGTACGTCCACACGCAGACGGCCCGCTAGGAGTCCAGGAGCCCTCCGCCCGTTCACCAGCCGTGCCGCGCCTGTCTGCCCCACAGCAGGCGGCGCGGTTCCGGTGGTGGCGGGGTGCCCGGACGCAGCGGCCAGGCCAGGAGCATGCCGGCCAGGAAGCCGACGACGTGCGCCGCGTACGCCACGGTGCCCGCGTCCGGCACGGCGGTGCCGGACGAGTACGCGGCCTGGAGCACGAACCAGAAGCCCAGCACGAGCCACGCGGGCAGCCGGAGCGGCAGGAACACCAGGAACGGGACGAGGACCCAGACCCTGGCCCTCGGGTACAGCACCAGATAGGCGCCGAGGACCCCGGCGATCGCCCCCGAGGCCCCGATCAGCGGGTCGGTCGAGTCCTCGTTCACCAGGGCGAAGCCGTACGCCGCCGCGAAACCGCAGGCCACGTAGAACAGCGTGAAGCGCACGTGGCCGAGCCGGTCCTCGATGTTGTTGCCGAAGATCAGCAGGAAGAGCATGTTGCCCAGCAGGTGCAGCCAACTGCCGTGCAGGAACATCGCCGTGAGCACCGACAGCGGCGGCGACTTGTCGTAGGCCGGCGGGCCCAGCACACAGCCCGACCCGTGCGGGCCGGTGCCGACCCCGCCGGTCGGCACCAGATGCGGCATCCGATGGTGGATCAGTTCCTGCGGCACGGCGGCGTAGTGGTCCATGAACGCGCGCAGATGACACAGCTGCGACAGGGCGCTGTCGCCCGCCACCGATCCGGCGAGACCGGGGGTGTAGAGGAAGACGAGTACGTTGGCGGCGATCAGCGCGTACGTCACATAGGGCGTGCGCCGCACCGGGTTCACGTCATGGACGGGAATGACCACGAGGAACTACTGCCCTCGAAGCGCGGGGTGAATCCGCGCCGCGCGGTGCCCGGCCGGGCACCCGGCCGGCCCGGCCGCCGGAGCGGTTCCCGCCGGACGCACTGAACACATGTGCCCCCGGAGCCGTATCTCTTCTCAGCCCCCCGCGCCGCGCCCACGACGCGACGGGGCACGACGACGCGACGACGTGAAGACGTGAGGACACAGGCCATGAGCGACCGAGTTACTCCTCCGACGATGCACGCCCTGCCCGACGGCGAGGCGGAGATCGCCCTGGTGCTGCACCTCCCCTGGGAGGACGTCGCCGCGCTCGGCCAGGAGGCCGGACGGCTCGCGGCCCGGCTGCAGCGGCCCGTGACCCTGGACGAGGCCGTCAGCCACCGCCTGCGCTCCTCCCGGCCGGCGGCGCACGCCAAGCCGGCGCAGACCCCGCCCGCGGTCACCGCCGCCGGCTCGGTCTCCTCGCTGCCGCCCCGCCCGCCGGCGGAGCAGGCCCGCCAGGCGATAGACCGGATCAACGGAACGGCCGGGAACGAGTCCGCCTAGCCGCCACCCGGGCGCCGGAACGGAGTCGGCGGTCCCGCCGGGGCCGTCACCGGGGCGCTTGCCGTACCTTCGCCACCGCCTTGCGGGCCGCCACCAGGACCGGGTCCCAGACGGGGGAGAAGGGCGGCGCGTAGCCGAGGTCCAGCATCGTCATCTGTTCCACCGTCATGCCCGCGGTCAGCGCCACCGCCGCGATGTCCACGCGCTTCGCCGCGCCCTCCCGGCCGACGATCTGCACGCCGAGCAGCCGTCCCGTGCGGTGTTCCGCGAGCATCTTCACCGTCATGAGGGCGGCGTTCGGGTAGTAGCCCGCGCGGCTCGTCGACTCGATGGTGACGGTCTCGAACTTCAGGCCCGCCCGGCGCGCGTCCTTCTCCCGCAGTCCGGTGCGGGCGATCTCCAGATCGCAGACCTTGCTCACCGCCGTGCCGACGACCCCGGGGAACGTGGCGTACCCGCCGGCCACGTTGGAGCCGATCACCTGGCCGTGCTTGTTCGCGTGGGTGCCCAGGGCGATGTGCCGCTCGCGCCCCGAGACCAGGTCGAGCACCTCGACGCAGTCGCCGCCCGCCCAGATGTCCTCGTGCCCGCGCACCCGCATCGACAGGTCGGTGAGCAGCCCGCCGTACTCGCCGAGCGGCAGTCCGGCCGCGCGGGCGAGCGACGTCTCGGGGCGGACGCCGATGCCGAGCACCACCACGTCCGCCGGGTACGTGGCGTCCTCGGTGACGACCGCGCGGACCCGGCCGTCGTCACCGGTGAGGAACCCGGTGACCTCGGTGTCGCCGACCATGGTGATCCCGAGGCCCTCCATGGCGGTGTGCACGAGGCGGCCCATGTCCGGGTCGAGCGTGGCCATGGGCTCCCGGCCCCGGTTGACGACGGTCACCTCGTACCCGCGGTTGATGAGCGCCTCGGCCATCTCCACGCCGATGTAGCCCGCGCCGACGACCACCGCGCGGCGGCCCTCCGTCCTCGCGAGCGAGTCCAGCAGGGCCTGCCCGTCGTCCAGGGTCTGCACGCCGTGCACGCCCGGCGCGTCGACGCCCGGCAGCTCGGGACGGACCGGTCGCGCGCCGGTCGCGACGACGAGCCTGTCGTACGACGTCCACGCCTCGGCCCCGGTCTCGAGGTCCCGGGAGCGCACCCGGGCGCCGGCGACGTCGATCTCGGTGACCTCCGTACGCATCCGCAGGTCGATGGAGCGCTTCCGGTGCTCCTCGGGCGTCCGCGCGATCAGCCGGTCCCGGTCGGGGACGTCGCCGCCCACCCAGTACGGGATGCCGCACGCCGAGTACGAGGTGAAGTGGCCCCGCTCGAACGCCACGATCTCCAGCTCGTCCGGACCGCGCAGCCGGCGCGCCTGTGACGCGGCGGACATGCCCGCCGCGTCACCGCCGATCACGACCAGTCGTTCCCGGGCGCCGCGTCCACCGCCCGCCCCGTCCGTCCCACTCGTACCGCTGACGTCGATCGCGCCGCTCCGGCCACTCATGCTCATACGAACACGCTACGGGGGAACGGCACTTCAGTCCTCCCCGCCGCCCTCCGGAGCGGCGCCCGCGGCCGGTTCCGAAGCCGTGCGCGAGGCCGGAACCGGGGCCGGAACCGGGGCCGGCGCGGGAGACGGGCCGGAGGCCACCGCCGGGGCCGGGCGGCGGCGCAGCCGCGGGCTCACCCCGCGCGTCCACACCAGGGCGATCAGACCCAGGACCGCCGCGAAGGGCAGCACCGCCCCGATGGCCAGGGCCAGCCAGCGCACCACGGTGACCAGCACGTCCCAGCCGCCCGAGAGCGCGTCCAGGAAGCCGGGGTCCGACTCCTTCTTCTCGGCCTTCTTCACCGGGGTCTCGGACAGCGTGAGCGTGATCGTGGCCAGGCTCGTACGGTCCTTCAGCGACGCCTGCTGGGCGAGCAGCGCCTCCAGGTCGGACTGACGGCTGCTCAACTCCCCTTCCAGCGCCACCACGTCACTGAGCCTGGTCGCCTTGTCCATCAGTTCGCGGACCCGGGCCACGCTGGCGCGCTGCGACCTGACGCGGCTCTCCACGTCCACGACCTGATCGGTGACGTCCTCGGCCTTGGCCGTCCGCTCGACGACCTTGCCCGCGCCCTCCAGACCGGTGAGCACCTCGTCGTACCGCTCGGAGGGCACCCGCAGGACGACCCGCGTGCGCTCGTGGTCGTGCCCGTCACGGGTGGTGGTCTCGTCGCCGACGTAGCCGCCGGCGTTCTCGGCCGCCGTGCGGGCGTCGTCCAGCGCTCCGGGAACGTCCTTGACCACGACGGTCAGGGAGGCGGTGCGGATGATGCTGTTCACGGTCGCCTTGGGCGGGGCGGCCTTCTTGCTGCCGTTCGAGCCGGCGCTTCCCGCCGCCCCCGAGTCCGCCCGCTCCGCGGGGGCGGCGTTCGCGTCCCCGGCGCTCCGTGCGACCGACTTGTCGCTCGCGGTCCCCGAGTCGGAGGCGGCGCCGCACCCGGCCAGCGCGAGCGAGGCGACGAGGAGCGTCCCCGCCACGACCCGGGTGGCGCGGACGGCGCGCACCGGTGCCGTGGGCGGGACGGAGGAGACGGACGGTACAGGTGACGCGGACGCGGCCGGCCGGACGGGTGCCGTGGGCCGGAGCGGACGTCCGGAACTGTGTGTGTGCATGCGGGCCTACCCCCAGGACGGTGACGACTGACGCTCCTTCGACGCCGGACAGGCGCGGGACGTTGGCGGACTCCGGTTCCGATGCGGTCACGGTCGGGACTCGAAGGGGCCGCATGGCCCTGGTGGGAGGGCCGGTCGGGTCTGAGAGGGTGGGGCCATGAGCGCATCGGGTACGGAGATCGGGCACGTCGTCGTCATCGGGGCCGGCATCGCCGGGCTGGCCGCCGCGCACCGATTGCTCGGGCGCGGCACACGCGTGACCGTCGTCGAGGCCTCCGACCGCGTCGGCGGCAAGCTGCTTGCCGGGGAGATCGCGGGCGTCCGGGTCGACCTGGGCGCCGAGTCCATGCTGGCGCGCCGCCCGGAGGCGCTGGACCTGGCACGCGAGGTGGGCCTGGCCGACAGCCTGCGGCCGCCGGCCACCGCCACGGCCTCGATCTGGACCCGGGGTGCGCTGCGCCCGATGCCCAAGGGGCACGTGATGGGCGTACCGGGCACCGCCGCCGCCCTGGCCGGTGTCCTGTCGGACGAGGGCCTCGCCCGCATCGAGCGCGACGCCGAGCTGCCCCGCACCGAGGTCGGCGACGACGTGGCCGTCGGGGAGTACGTGGCGGCCCGTCTCGGCCGCGAGGTCGTCGACCGCCTGGTCGAGCCGCTCCTGGGCGGCGTCTACGCGGGCGACGCGTACCGCATCTCGATGCGCTCCGCCGTCCCGCAGCTCTACCAGGCCGCGCGGACCCACGACTCGCTGACGGAGGCGGTCCGGGAGATCCAGGCCAAGGCGGCCGCGAGCGGGCAGACCGGGCCGGTCTTCATGGGCGTCGAGGGCGGCGTGGGCCGGCTGCCGCTCGCCGTGGCGCGTTCGGTCGCGGCCCGCGGCGGCGAGATCCTGACCGGGACACCGGTGACGGAACTGCGCCGGACGGCACCGACGGGCTGGCAGGTGGTCGCCGGTGAGCGCGTCCTGCACGCCGACGCGGTGGTCGTCGCCGTCCCCGCGCCGGCCGCGGCCGCGCTGCTGGGCGCCGAGTCGCCCGCGGCCGCCGCCGAACTGCGCGCGGTCGAGTACGCCTCCATGGCGCTGGTCACCCTCGCCTACCGCCGTACCGGTCTCTCCCTCCCCGAGGGCAGCGGCTTCCTGGTGCCTCCGGTGGACGGCCGCACGATCAAGGCGTCGACCTTCGCCTCCCGCAAATGGGGCTGGATCGCCGACGAGGACCCGGACGTGCTGGTGCTGCGCACCTCCGTGGGACGGTACGGCGAGACGGAGATCCTGGAGCGGGAGGACACCCACCTCGTCGACGTCTCCCGGCACGACCTGCGCGAGGCCACCGGCCTGGACGCCGAGCCGCTCCAGACCCGTGTCACCCGTTGGGACGACGGCCTGCCGCAGTACCCGGTCGGCCACCACGCGCGCGTGGCCCGCATCCGTGACGAGGTCGCCAAGCTGCCGGGCCTCGCGGTGTGCGGCGCGCAGTACGACGGCGTCGGCATCCCGGCCTGCATCGCGAGCGCGTACGCCGCGGTGGACCAGCTGGGCGGTGACGCGCGCGGTGTGCAGGAGCTCACCGCCAACCCGGTGCAGAGTCTGCACGGCGGAGCAGGAGAATAGGAACCATGAGTGACGACGCCCCCACCACCGAATCCGGCAGGGTCCCGAACAAGGGCAAGCTGGCCAAGGACCTGAACGAGGTCATCCGCTACACGCTGTGGTCGGTCTTCAAGCTGAAGGACGGGCTCCCCGAGGACCGCGCCGGTTACGCCGACGAGGTCCAGGAGCTGTTCGACCAGCTCGCCGCGAAGGACGTCACCGTCCGCGGCACCTACGACCTGTCGGGGCTGCGCGCCGACGCCGACGTGATGATCTGGTGGCACGCCGAGAGCAGCGACCAGCTCCAGGAGGCGTACAACCTCTTCCGGCGCACCCGCCTGGGCCGCGCCCTGGAGCCGGTCTGGTCGAACATGGCGCTGCACCGGCCCGCCGAGTTCAACCGCTCGCACATCCCGGCGTTCCTCGCCGACGAGACGCCGCGCGACTACGTCAGCGTCTACCCCTTCGTGCGCTCCTACGACTGGTACCTGCTGCCCGACGAGGACCGCCGCCGGATGCTCGCCGACCACGGCAAGATGGCCCGCGGCTACCCCGACGTCCGCGCGAATACGGTCGCCTCGTTCTCGCTCGGCGACTACGAGTGGATCCTCGCCTTCGAGGCCGACGAGCTCCACCGCATCGTCGACCTCATGCGTCACCTGCGCGCGTCCGAGGCCCGGATGCACGTCCGCGAAGAGGTCCCGTTCTACACCGGCCGCCGCAAGGACGTCGCCGACCTGGTCGCGGGTCTCGCCTGACCCTCCCGGCACGAAGGAGGCGGGCGCCCCCGAGGGGACGCCCGCCTTCGGTCTTCCGGGATCCCCGTCAGGGCGCCCGCCGTACCGGCTTCGCGGCCCCGGGGCGCTTCGGGGACCCCGTGCCCCTGGCGCCCTTCGCGCCCCGGGTACGGCTGTCGGACGCCTGCGGCACCGGCTCGCGGTGCGGTGCGCACGCCGCGCTCCGCACCGGGAGCCGGCCCTCCAGCAGATAGGCGTCCAGATAGCCGTTGACGCACTTGTTGGGGCCGTTCGCGATCCCGTGCGCGCCGGCGCCCTTCTCGGTCACCAGCACCGCGCCCGACAGCCGTCGCTGCAGCTCCACGGCCCCCTCGTAGGGAGTCGCCGCGTCCCGCTCGGCGGCGAGGATCAGCGTCGGCGGCAGCTTCCCGGGCGCCGTCCGCACGTCGAGCGGCTTCTGCCGGGGCGCGGACCAGTACGCGCACGGCAGGTTCATCCACACGTTGTCCCAGGTCTCGAACGGGGCGAGGCGCGCGAGACGGGTGTTGTCGCGGTCCCAGGTGCGCCAGTCGGTCGGCCAGGGCGCGTCGTTGCACTCCACGGCCGTATAGACGGCGTTGGCGTTCTCCTGCTCGGCGGCCGCCTCCGGATGCGGTCCCGCCACCTGGATCAGCGGTTTCGGGTCACCCTTCAGATAGGCCGACAGCGCCAGCGCGCGCTGCGGCCAGTAGTCGTCGTAGTACCCGGCCTGCAGGAACGTGCTCTGCAGCTGGGCGGGCCCCACCTTGCCGCCCGCGGGCGAGGCGGCGAGCCTCGCCCGCGCCTTCTCGTAGGAGCGCCGCACCTCCTCGGGGGTGCGGCCGAGCCCGTACACCTTGTCGTGCCGGGCCATCCACGCGCGGAAGTCCGCCCAGCGGATCTCGAACGCGGCCGACTGGTCGAGGTTGCTCCGGTACCAGATCTTCTCGGGGGCGGGGTTCACCGCCGAGTCGAGGACCATCCGGCGTACGTGCGAGGGGAACAGCGTCGCGTACAGGGAGCCGAAGTACGTCCCGTACGAGGCGCCCATGAACGTCAGCCTCCGCTCACCGAGCGCGGCGCGCAGCACGTCCAGGTCACGGGCGTTGTTCAGCGAGGTGTAATGGCGCAGGGCGGAGCCCGAACGCCGGGCGCAGCCGCGGGCGTACGCCTTCGCCTCCGCGATCCGTGCCTTCTTGAACGACTCCGAGGGGACCGTCGGGGCCTGGAGGAGCGGCTTCGGCGGGTGCTTCGGGTCCCGGCAGGACAGCGGCGCCGACCGGCCGACCCCTCGCGGGGCGTAGCCGACGAGGTCGTACGCGGCTCCGATCCGCTTCCACTGCGGCAGGACGCCGATCAGCGGGAAGTACATGCCGGAGGCGCCGGGGCCGCCGGGGTTGTAGACGAGGGCGCCTTGGCGCGGCACCTTGTGCTTCGCGTTGTGCGGGTCCTTGCCGGTCGCCCTGACGCGGCTGACGGTCAGTCTGATCCGCTTGCCGTCGGGGAGGGCGTAGTCGAGGGGCACCGTGACCGTGCCGCACCGGAGACTGGAGGGCAGGTGCTCCTCCTTGGGGCACTTGCCGAAGCGGATGCCGGTGGCGGCGGCGCGCTCGGCGGCGACGGCGGCGCCGCGCGTCTCGGCGGATCCGGCCGGGCCCGGCGAGGCCGGCGCGCCGCCCGCCGGGGCGGCGACGAGGCCGGTCAGGAGCAAGGACCCTGCGGTTCCGTGGAGGACGGCAGCTCTCATCGCGAATCCCTTCAGCGCGTGGCAGCGACAGAAGGATGCTTCGTTCGGCGGCGGGCGAAGTAAAGCACCGCCTGCCGGTGTCGGCGCCAATGACCCCGATGCGCCCCCCGGGGGCGCCCTCAGCCCCCCTGCCGTCAGGCGGTGTCGCGGTCCCGGTGCGCCAGGGCCGCCCGCAGTTCCGGCTCGCCGATCGCGCGGATGCCGCGTACGGCGACGGACGCGAGGTACGTACGGTCGTCACCGGAGGCGTCGGAGTGCCGGGCCAGGGTGCCCAGCAGTCGCTGCCCGGCGGGGGAGGCCCAGCGGGTGCAGGGGTGCACCTCGATCCGGGCTATGGCGAGACAGCTCACCGTCAGGATGAGCGGGAGCAGGAACCAGACGGCCACCGGGACGTCGCTGCCCGGGGTCTGACCCGGCAGCAGCAGGGCCGCGGCGCCCAGTACGAGGACCGCGGCCGCGGCGGCCCGGACCTGGCGGACGGCCTCCGCGACCGTGACGCGGCCCCCGTCGGGGACGGCGAGACCGGCCGCGACCAGGCGGTCGGCGAGACGGCGTACCGAGTCGGCGGCGGCGGTGGCCGTCCGCAGCGGCGCTATCCGGGACTGGCCCTCGGGACCGATGGCTCCGATGACCGAACGCTCCATGTCGTCGCGTCCGTGCGGGTCGACGACCGTGGCCCAGCCGGTGTGCGCGAGCAGCAGACGGCGCTGACGGGCCATCGACACCAGGGTCAGGTCGGCCACCCGGGCCGGGCCGCCGGACAGGAACGCGGCCTCGTACAGCGTGAGATCGTGCCCGCGCGCGGCGTCGGCGTCGAGCGACGCGGCGTGGACCGCGGCCAGACACAGCCGGGTGCAGGAGACACCGGCCGCCACCCAGGCCAGGAGCAGGAGAAGGACCCAGAACATGGCGTTTTTCTATGCGATGGCCCGGGCGGGCGCCATGCTCCATTCACTATGTGGGACGCAGCCGTTGCCGGTGTGTGATGTTCCGTTTCTGGGCGGTGCGGAGCGGCGGCGCCGGGGCTGTGCGCGGTGCGCGGGCGCGTCCCGGGAACCCGAGGGCGGGCCGGGCGGTTCGGGGAGTCGGCGGGCCGCGGTGGTCGCGGTGGTCACGTCGACGGGCGCCCGCCCGGCGCGTCCGCTCAGCGGCGCAGCAGCGCCTTGCGGGTGGCACGGGCCAGCCGGGCCACGGGACGCCCCGAGAGCGGGGCCGGACCCGATCGCTCCAGCCACCACTCGCGCAGCCGCCGCGTCCCGGCGCCCTCCGCGAGTCCCGTGAGCAGGAGGTGTTCGGCGAAGTCCAGGGCGTCGCGGCGGTAGCCGCCGGTCATCGGGTGCCGCTGCGCGTACGCGAGGAACGCCGGCCGGTAGCCGTCGGCCAGGATCTCCGGCAGTTCCGGGGCCACCTTCGCCACGACGTCGGCCCGTTTGGCGGCGAGGGCGCGCGCCTGCACCCCGAGCCGGACGCGGTCGAAGCCCTCGGGGACGGGGGTCCCGGCGACGAGCGCGGACAACAGGGCGGCCTGCGCCAGCGCCACCCGCTGGCGAGGGGCGTCCTCTCCGGCGCCCGGGTCCGTGCCGGGCCCGGGCGAGTCCGTGCCGGGCGCCTCGCCGGGCGCGGTCCCGGTGCCGCCCGGTGTCCGGGCCGCCGGTGCGTCGGCCGGGGGAGCCGCGGCGGAGGCGACCCGGCGGCCGGCCAGGGTCGCGGTGTTCCGTCCGGTCGCCGGGGCCGTGGTCCCCGCCTTCTCCAGGGTCTCCCGGATCGCGGCCAGTTCCCGTTCCAGTTCGGCCGGTTCGGGGAAGTTCTCGTCCCGTTCGAGGAGGACCCCCGGCGGGGTCACCCGGGACGCGAGGTCGGCGAGGATGTCGAGCACGGGCCGCGCGACGGGGTGGGCGTGGCTGTCGTGCCACACGCCGTCCCGCTCGAACCCCCCGGCGACGTGGACGTAGGCGATGGCCTCGACGGGCAGTTCGTCGAGCGCCCTGGCGGGGTCCTCCCCGCGGTTGACGTGGTTGGTGTGGAGGTTGGCCACGTCGATCAGCAGCCGGACGCCGGTGCGGTCGGCCAGGTCGTAGAGGAACTGTCCCTCGGTCATCTCCTCGCCGGGCCAGGAGATCAGCGCGGCGATGTTCTCCACGGCGAGGGGGACGGGCAGCGCGGCCTGCGCCGCGCGGACGTTCTCGCACAGGACGCGCAGCGCGTCCCGGGTGCGCGGAACGGGCAGCAGGTGTCCGGCCTCCAGCGGCGGTGACGCGGTGAGCGGGCCGCCCGCCCGCACGAACGCGATGTGTTCCGTGACGAGCGGGGACCCCAGCGCCTCGGCGCGTTCGGCGAGTGCCGTCAGCCGTGCCTCGTCGGGCCGGTCGGCGCCGCCGAGGCCCAGGGAGACTCCGTGCGGCACCACCGTGACACCCCGCTCGCGCAGCCGCAGCAGCGACTCGGGGAGATGGCCGGGGCACACGTTCTCCGCGACCGTCTCGACCCAGTCGACGCCGGGCATGTTCTCCACGGCCTCGGCGATCTCCGGCCGCCACCCGATTCCCGTGCCCAGCCGCATCGGTTCCCCCATGTCCCCTCCTCCGTCACGGCCCCGGCCGCGCCTGCCCGTGCGTCGCTCCCCACGACGGCCGGCACCCCGGCGTGACCAGGTCATGGCCCCGGGAAACGGGAGCGAACCCACCGGGGCGGACGTTCAGAGCAACATTTGAGGTTCGGCGCGGGACGGTCCGGCCCGACGGCCTCCCGCGCCGGACACGACCGCGGCCGTCCCCGCCGATCGGCCATTTCACGCCACCTCGCCGGACCGGGGGCGCAAGTTGGCCCAAAAGCCCTCTCACGTCCCCCGTTCGGGGCTGGCAACGCCAACTTCCGTTTCCCTAGGATGTATTGCCGGTCGGGCCGGTCAGGCCGACCGACAGGGATCTGGGGGAACGATGCAGCCTGGCGAACAGCTGTCCACGTCGATCGACGCCACGGTGCCCACGGCCGCGCGCATGTACGACCACTACCTCGGCGGCAAGGACAACTACGCCGCCGACCGGGCGGCCTGCGAAGAGCTGGACAAGGTCGTGCCCAGTACGCGCGCGCTCGCGCTGAACAACCGGCGTTTCCTCCAGCGGGTGGTCCGGACGCTCGCGGACGGATACGGGATCAGGCAGTTCCTCGATCACGGATCCGGCCTGCCCACCCAGAACAACGTGCACCAGGTCGCCCAGAGGGTCGACGAGACCTGCCGGGTGGTCTACGTCGACAGCGACCCGATGGTGCTGGTGCACGGCCGGGCCCTGCTGGACCAGAACGAGCGGACCGCCGTCATACACGCCGATCTGCGGCGCACGGAGGAGATCTTCTCCCACCCCGACACCCGGCGGCTGATCGACCTCTCGCAGCCGGTGGCCGTGCTGTTCAACTCGGTGTTCCACTGCATCCCGGACAGCGAGACCGACGGTCCCCTCCCGGTGATCCGCCGTGTCGCCGAACGGCTGGCTCCCGGCAGCTTCATGGTGATGTGCCAGCTGGTCAGCGAGGACGCCGGGGTCCGCGACTTCGTCACCGGCTTCATGGACACGGCGACCCAGGGGCACTGGGGCCGGGTGCGCCAGGAGAAGGACGTGGAGGAGTTCTTCGACGGCATGGACGTCCTCGAACCCGGGCTGGTCGAGGTGTCCACCTGGCGCCCGGACACCGACGTCGTGCCGCGCCAGCTCACACAGGAGTGGATCGAGTTCGGCGGGGTCGCCCGGATCCGCTAGGGCCGTGGCAGGCGAACACCGTCCGCCGGGACGCCGGGATCCGGCGGACCGTCAGCGCGACGCGCTGTAGCGCTGTTCCACCGTGCTGCGCAGCAGCGCCAGGGAGTCGCGAGGGCTGAGGGCCTCGTCGGCGAGCCGGTCCAGTACCACCCGGTACTCCTCCGTCTCGTCGCGGTCCTCCAGGAAGTTGGCGCTCCTGATGTGCTCCAGGTAGACGATGTCGGGCAGTTCGGCACCGCCGAAGCGCAGATAGGTGACGGGGATGGCCGGAGCCGAGGCGTTGGTGACGTCCAACGGCACGACCTGCACGACCACATGGGGGCGCCGGGCCATCTCGATGAGGTGCTCCAGCTGGGCGCGCATCACCTCGCGGCTGCCCAGGACGCGCAGCAGCACGGACTCGTCGACGACGGCCCACAGATAAGGGGCGTCCGCCCGGTCCAGCAGCTCCCTCCGGCGCATGCGCAGCTCCACCCGGCGCTGCACCTCGGCCGCCGGGGCCGACGGCAGCCCGCGTTCCACCACGGCCCGGGTGTAGTCGGCGGTCTGCAGCAGGCCCGGAACGTACTGGATCTCGAAGGTCCGGATGGTGGTGGCCGCCTCCTGGAGTCCCACCAGCCGGTCGAACCACTCGGGCATCAGCCGCTTGTCGTAGCGCTGCCACCAGCCCGGCTCACCCGCGCGCTTGAGCAGTCTGAGCAGGACCGACACCTCGTAGTCCTCGGTTCCGTACAGCTTCAGCAGGGCGAGGACGTCGTCCTCCGTGGGAGGCCGGCGCCCCTTGCCCGCCTCTATGCGCGACAGCTTTGCCGCGCTGAACCCGAGGGAGCGCGCCGCCTGCTCCTGGGAGAGGCCCGCGTCCTCGCGCGCGCCGGCCGGCTGAACGCCGACCAGCATCTTCAGCAGAGTGGGGGTGGGCTCCTCCCGGCTCAGATACGGTTCGAGACGGGAGGCACGGGGTGACTCGACGGACATCCTGACTCCCTGTCGACCGGCAGAAGACAGCCAAAATTATCGCACTGCGCCGGACCCCGCCGCAGGGGGAGACAGAAGTGGACAACCACCCTTCCGTTTCAACGGGGTTCGGAACACCGGGGGCCGGGTTCAGAGCAGGTGGTCGAACTCCCCGTCCTTCGCTCCGGCCAGGAACGCGGCCACCTCCGCCGGGGTGTAGACGAGGGCCGGGCCGTCGGGGTCGCGGGAGTTGCGCACCGCTATGCCTCCGTCGCCCAGGGCCGCCACCTCGACGCAGTTGCCCTCGGCGTTGCTGTGCCTGCTCTTGATCCAGTGGGCGCCCAGCGAACTCGCCCGCACCCCGTTCGGCACTGATGGCACCAACGCACTCTCCTTGCTGACGTTCCGCCAGGTGCGCGCCCGGCCGGCCGCCCGGTCACGGGCTCCGGCCGGACCTCACGCGGCCCATGCCTCTCTCCGTCTTCGTGCAATTTCTCGTGCAATTGCACGAAGACGCTGTCGGCGTGGATAATAGCCGTGGCGCCAACCTCGTTACCAGAGGCCTGTACTGACGTCGGCTCAGCCGCTCCCCGGGGAGCGTGATCGTCCGGGACGTGCCGTCGGCCCGCCCGCGCACCTGTCACTGTCCGACGCCTTCGGAGGGAGCGGAAATGGCAACACCACTCAGGAACCTGGAACGCGTGTCGTGGGGCGAGATCAAGGACTCCAAGGGGTCGGCGGAAGCCATCCCCTTCCTGCTCAACACCGTGGCCTGGGGTGACGCGGCGACGGCCAGAGCGGCACTCCAGGATCTGCGGGAACGAATCTGCCAGTTCGGGTTCGTCGTGGAGCAGGCGACGGCCGCCACCGTCCCCTTCCTCTGGGAGCTCGCCGAACTCCCCCAGGTCACCTGCCGGGTGCAGATAATCCAGCTCCTGAGGGACATCGCGGAGGCCCGGCAGTGGGAACGCACGGCCGCCGCCTACCCCAAACTCCTCAACCGCCGTGAGAACTGGGTGGGCTGGGAGCGCGAGGCCCGCCAGGCCGTACGCGCCCACCGCGGCACCCTCCAGCACCTGCTCGCCGAGCCGGACACCGAACTCGTCCGGGTCACCGCGGAGCTCGCCACCACGCTGGCCGACTGAGGCGGTCCGCCGTCAGCCCGCCGCGTCCGGGGAGTGCTTCGGCAGGGCGCCGACGCGGTCGTGTCCCTCGACGGCGACCGTCAGTCCGGGAGCGATCTCCGTGAACCCCGCGTCACGGACCAGCGGGATCTCGGAGACGCTGAGTTCACGCCAGCGGGCCGGATCGGCGGTGCGCACGGAGAGGGCGAAGCCCGCCTCGCGCCAGGCGGTCCGCTCCTTCTCCGACAGCTCCCACCAGGCCAGTTGGGCGCCGTGGCCCGTCTGCGCCATCGTCTTGCCGGCCGACATGTCGAGTCCCGGGTTCAGCCACAGCACGGGCGCCGCCGGATCGGCCGGTGCGGGCGGCTCCGGATCGTCGAGGTCCGTACCGGACACCTGGAGCCGCGCCAGGTCCTTGGGCCAGCCGTCCAGCGGCACCGGCGGGAAGACCCGTACCTCCGCGGACCGCCCGGTCACGGTGATACCGGGCAGCGCCTCGGCCCGCCGCCACTCGGCTCCGCGCGCCCGCCGCACGACCTTGCGGATCCGGGCGTCCTGCCAGTCCCGCATCGCCTGTGCCCAGACGCCGTCCCCGAGCGAACGTTCGTCGCTCAGGATCGTCAGCACGGCCCGCGCGGAGGTCTCCAGCGCGTCGGTGCGTGCCGGGGGCGCGTCCTTTTCTATGTGCACCACCAGCGGCAGTACGAACTGCCGCGCCTCGTCGCGCGCGGTGGGCTCGTCGCGGAACGGGCTGTCGTCGGCGGGGTTCGGGTCGTCGCTGTTCACGCCCTCAAGTCTGCCAGGCGGAAGATCCGCTCCGGACGGACGGACGGACGGGTGGACCGTCAGTCGGTCGGTCCGGTTCCGTTCCGCGGGCGCCCGTCCCGCCGGCCGGCGTCCGCGCCGGTCAGCCCGAACACGCGGTGCGCTGTGCCTCCTGCCAGGCGCAGACGGGGCACAGCGTGATCCCCTTGTGCGCCTCCGGGTACTCGGTCGGCTCGCGGCACAGCACGCACTCCGCGTACGGCGGCCCGCCCCGCTCCGCCGTGCCGAGGGCGTCACTGAACTCCCCGGCCGGCCCGTCCGCGCGGCAGTCGTCGCTCATGCCCCCAGCTTACGGGGAGCGGTGGACCTGACCCGTCGAGGACCTGTCGTACGACGGTGCCCGGGACCGCCCGCCGTGCGCGCTCAGTCGGCCGGGCCGAGCGGACCGGCACGGGAGTATCCGGTGCGGTGCGAGACGGGCATGGGGCTACCCCGCCGGTGCCTCCGGCTCCGTGCGCTCCCCCGCGTTCCCGGAACTCCCGGAGCGGTCCGCGTCCTTCCCGAACTCGTCGACGTTCCCGAAGGCGCCCGGATCCCCGGAACCCTCCGGTCCCTCCGGCTCCATCGGCACCCTGGGCTCACCCAGGATCCCGAACGTGTCCGGGACGCCGAGCCCGTCCGTGTCCGCGAAGGCCTCCGGAAGGCCGAGTGCCCCCAGCGCTCTGCCGAGCCGGTCCGGCGCGGGGGAAGGTTCGACGGGATCGACGCCGGGCCGCCGCTCCACCGTGGGCGGCGCGTTCGACGGCCGCTCCGGCTGCTGTCCCGACTGGGCTCGTTCCAGGAAGCGCAGCAGTTCGACGGGGAAGGGCAGGACGAGGGTGGAGTTCTTCTCGGCGGCGACGGCCACCACGGTCTGCAGCAGGCGCAGTTGGAGTGCGGCGGGCTGCTGCGACATCACTCCGGCGGCTTCCGCGAGTTTCTTGGAGGCCTGGAGTTCGGCGTCCGCGTTGATGACCCGGGCGCGGCGTTCGCGGTCGGCCTCGGCCTGGCGGGCCATGGACCGTTTCATCGACTCGGGCAGGGAGACGTCCTTGATCTCGACCCGGTCGATCTGCACGCCCCAGCCGATGGCCGGGCTGTCGATCATCAGTTCCAGGCCCTGGTTGAGTTTCTCGCGGTTGGAGAGCAGGTCGTCCAGGTCGCTCTTGCCGATGATCGACCGCAGTGAGGTCTGTGCCATCTGGGAGACCGCGAAGCGGTAGTCCTCGACCTGGATGATGGCGTTCGCCGCGTCCACCACCCGGAAGTAGACGACCGCGTCCACCCGGACGGTGACGTTGTCCCGGGTGATGCCCTCCTGCGCCGGGATGGGCAGGGTCACGATCTGCATGTTGACCTTGCGCAGCCGGTCCACGAAGGGAACGATCATGGTGAAGCCCGGGGAGCGGATCTCGCCCGCCAGCCGTCCGAGACGGAAGACCACTCCGCGCTCGTACTGCTTGACGACCCGGGCGCCGGCGGCGACGTAGATCACCGAGGCGGAACAGGCCGCCGTGATCGCCACCACGAGTTCCTGGACCATGACGACCCCCTTCCGAGCCGCCTGACATGTCTGGCCATTCCACTCTACGTCGCGGGGGCACGGTTGTTACCGGCCGGTGAGGAAGGGCTCCCGGGGCCGGTGGGTGTGTCGCGGTGCCGGGCGGACCGGGCGCCTACCGGGCTTCCCGGCCCTCCACGAGTCCCTTCGCGTCGCGGGCGAGCGCGGTCAGCCGGGAGATCGCGCGGAAGTACTTCTTGCGGTAGCCGCCGTTCAGCATCTCCTCGCTGAACAGCCGGTCGAAGGGCATCCCGGAGGCGAGGACCGGCACCTCGCGGTCGTACAGCCGGTCGGCGAGCACGACGAGCCGCAGCGCCGTCGACTGGTCCGGGACGGGCTGGACGTCGGTGAGGCAGACCGCCTTGACCCCGTCGGTCAGGGCGCCGTACCGGCTGGGGTGGACCCGGGCGAGATGGCCGAGCAGGTGCGGGAAGTCGTCCAGGGACGCGCCGTCGGTGGCGTACGCGGCCTTGGTGACCTGCTCGTCGGAGAACGGGGCGGGCGCCTCGGGCAGCCCGCGGTGGCGGTAGTCCTCGCCGTCGATGCGCAGCGGGCGGAAGCGCGCGGACAGCCCCTGGATCTCCCGCAGGAAGTCGGCGGCGGCGAACCGGCCCTCACCGAGCTTGCCCGGAAGTGTGTTCGAGGTGGCGGCCAGGGCCACGCCCGCGTCGACCAGCTTGCCGAGCAGGGTGGAGACGAGGACGGTGTCCCCCGGGTCGTCGAGCTCGAACTCGTCGATGCACAGGAGGCGGTGTCCGGAGAGGGTCTGCACGGTCTGCTGGAAACCGAGCGCGCCGACCAGGTTCGTCAGCTCCACGAAGGTGCCGAACGCCTTGAGCGAGGGCTCCGCCGGGGTCGCGTGCCACAGGGAGGCGAGGAGGTGGGTCTTGCCGACGCCGTAGCCGCCGTCCAGGTAGACGCCCCGGGGGCCGGCCGGCGTCTTCGGGGCCTTGCCCCGGCCGAACAGCCTCCGCTTGGGCGCGCCCACGGCGTGCGCCCCGCCGAGCCCCGCGGCGAACGCCTCGAGGATGCCCACGGCCTCGGTCTGGCTGGGCTGGTTCGGGTCCGGGATGTACGTGGCGAAGCGCACCGAGTCGAAGCGCGGCGGCGGCACCATCTCGGCCACGAGCCGGTCGGCGGGGACGTGCGGCTCGCGGGCGCACAGGGACAGCGGGGCCGCTTCGGCTATCGGGTCGATCGCGGAGGCGGTGGAGGTGGACGACACGGTTCCCCACTCTATGCGCCGTGCCACACTGCACGTCATGCGACGCCTGTTCCCTGTGACCTATGAAACAGCAGCCCAGGCCTTGGCCGAGGCCCCCGGGGCGGATGTGACGGAGCGCGAGTGGGGGCTCGGGGAGCTGGCGGAGGCGTACGCCTACCCCGGGGGCCGGCGGCCCTGGCTCCGGGCCAACATGGTGTCCACGCTCGACGGCGCGGCCCAGCACGACGGGCGCTCGCAGCCCATCTCGAACGCCACCGACATGAGGATCTTCGGTGTCCTGCGGGGGCTCGCGGACGTCGTGGTCGTGGGAGCGGAGACGGTGCGGCAGGAGGGCTACCGGCCGGCCCGCGCGCGTGAGGCCTTCGCGGAGCCGCGGAAGGCCGCCGGGCAGGGCCCCGCGCCCGCGATCGCGGTGGTCACCGCGCGTCTCGACCTGGACTTCTCGCTGCCGCTGTTCACCTCGCCCCTGGTGCCCACCCTGGTGCTCACCGGTGCCGCGGCGGCCCCGGACCGGATCGCCGAGGCCGAGCGCGCGGGCGCGCGGGTGGTGATCGCCGGGGACGGCGCGGGGGTCGATCCCGTCCGTGCCGTGCGGGCCCTGGGCGACCTCGGGCACACCAGGCTGCTGACCGAGGGCGGGCCCCGGCTGCTCGGCCAGTTCATCGCGGCCGGGGTCCTGGACGAGATGTGCGTGACGCTGTCCCCGATGCTCACGGCGGGCGACGCGCAGCGGATCGCGGGAGGGCCCTCGGTGCCGGTCCCCCTGCGGTTCGAGCTGGTGTCGCTGCTGGAGGAGGCCGGGTTCCTGTACGGCCGGTACGGTCGCCCCGACCGACAGTCGGAATAGTAGATTCCGTTTCTCTTCGGCCGGGCACACTAATTCGCGCAGTACCCGTGCTGTTACGGGGCAGGATGGTTTCCGCAGGGGGCCGGGACGGCCCACGGACGAGAAGGGCGCCTGTCGTGTTCACGAGCGTATTGATGATCGAGAAGGCCCTGACGTCCGCCGACGTGGAGTTCGTCACCACCTTGCACGGCGACGAGAAGGTCGCCTTCCACGTGCTGCTCCAGCCCCGGGGCGACCAGGCGGACCGGCTGCTGCGGGCCATCGACGACGTCGCGATGGGCGAGCTCGACGAGGCGGCCCACGAGGGCGAGACGCCGGAGGGCGAGGAGGCCGCCGGCCAGGGCGAGCGGGCGCTGGAGGTGTCGCTGCTGGCGCTGCGCGGGTCCGGCAGCACGGCCGAGGGCCGGCTCGTCGAGGACCACCCCCTCGACGCGCTGAAGAGCCTGGTCGACCAGGTGGAGGCCGACGAGGTCATCGTGCTGACCGACCCCCACTACGTGGAGGAGTTCTTCCACCGCGACTGGGCCTCCCGGGCCCGCCACAAGGTGGGCGTGCCGGTCCTGAAGCTGTTCTCGCACAGCAAGGCGTGAGCGGGGCCCGGGGCCTCTCGCGCGGCAGGGCGTGAGCGGTCCCGGGCCCGCCGCACGGCAGGGCGTGGGCCGGCCACGGGCGCCTCCGCCGGGGCGGGCGGAGCGGTCGGGGCGCGTCCGCCGGCGTCCCTTGTGAGGCTCCGTCCGCCGCACCCAATAGGCTGGGCCCGCGTTCCCCTCGGGAGAGCGCGCCCACCTTCGTACCGGATCTTGGGGAGAAACACGCATGGCACCCGGCCTTCCTACCGCGATGGACCGACCGCACTTCATCGGCATCGGCGGCGCCGGGATGTCGGGCATCGCGAAGATCCTCGCGCAGCGCGGAGCCGTGGTGGCGGGCAGCGACTCCAAGGAGTCCCCCACCGCCGAGGCACTGCGCGCGCTCGGCGCCACGGTCCACATCGGCCACGCGGCCGACCACCTCGCCCCCGACGCCACCTGTGTCGTGGTCTCCTCCGCGATCCGCGCGGACAACCCGGAGCTCGCCCGCGCGGCCGAGCTCGGCATCCCGGTCGTCCACCGCTCGGACGCCCTCGCCCGCCTGATGGACGGCCTGCGCCCGATCGCGGTCGCCGGCACCCACGGCAAGACGACCACCACCTCGATGCTGGCCGTCTCCCTGTCCTCGCTCGGCCTCGCCCCCTCGTACGCCATCGGCGGCGACCTCGACGCCCCGGGCTCGAACGCCCTGCACGGCGAGGGCGAGATCTTCGTCGCCGAGGCCGACGAATCGGACCGCAGCTTCCACAAGTACGCGCCCGAGGTCGCGATCATCCTCAACGTCGAACTCGACCACCACGCCAACTACGCGTCCATGGAAGAGATCTACGAGTCCTTCGAGACGTTCGTGGGCCGCGTCACCGAGGGCGGCACGCTGGTGATCTCGGCGGACCACGAGGGAGCCCGCGAGCTGACCCGGCGCCTCACCGGCCGTGGTGTGCGCGTGGTGACGTACGGCGACGCCGCCGACGCGGACGTCCGGGTGCTCTCCGTGGTCCCGCACGGCCTCAAGAGCGAGGTGACGGTCCTGCTGGACGGCGCCGAGCTGACCTTCACGGTGTCCGTCCCCGGCCGTCACTACGCGCACAACGCGGTGGCGGCGCTCGCCGCGGGCGTCGCCCTCGGCATCCCGGCGGACGAGCTGGCCCCCGCGCTCGCCTCCTACACCGGTGTGAAGCGCCGCCTCCAGCTGAAGGGCGAGGTGGCTGGCGTCCAGGTCGTCGACTCCTACGCGCACCACCCGACCGAGATGACCGCCGACCTGGAGGCCATGCGGGCCGGGACCTCGGGCCGCATCCTCGTGGTCTTCCAGCCGCACCTGTTCTCCCGCACCCAGGAGCTGGGCAGGGAGATGGGCGAGGCCCTGTCGCTGGCGGACGCCTCGGTCGTCCTGGACATCTACCCGGCCCGAGAGGACCCGATCCCCGGTGTCACCAGCGAGCTGATCATCCAGGCCGCGCGGACCGCGGGCGCGGAGGTGACGCCGGTCCACGACAAGGCCGAGGTGCCGTCCGTCGTCGCGGGAATGACGAAGCCCGGTGATCTCGTTCTCACCATGGGCGCCGGCGACGTGACCGATCTCGGACCGGAGATCCTCGCCCGCCTGGCCGAATGACCGTGGCCCCCCAGTGGGCCTCCTTGAACGTGAGGGGTTGAGCTTCATGTCGTACGACATCGAAAAGCCGGACGAGCAGTGGCGCGCGGAGCTGACCCCGGCCGAGTACACGGTGCTGCGCCAGGCGGGCACCGAGCCCGCCTTCACCGGCGAGTACACCGACACCAAGGCGAAGGGCGTCTACTCCTGCCGTGCCTGCGGCGCCGAACTCTTCACCTCCACGGAGAAGTTCGAGTCGCACTGCGGCTGGCCGTCCTTCTACGACCCGAAGGACTCCGACGCCGTCGAACTGCTCCAGGACCGTTCGCACGGGATGGTGCGGACGGAGGTGCGGTGCGCCCGCTGCGGGTCGCACCTCGGCCACGTCTTCGAGGGCGAGGGCTACCCGACACCGACGGACCAGCGGTACTGCATCAACAGCATCTCGCTGCGGCTGACCCCGGACACCGAGGGCTGACCCGTCCGGGCCCTGTCAGCGTGCCGTTCCCGGAGCGGCCCTGAGGTGGGCCGTGAGGTGTTGGAGGGTGGTCCAGGCCCCGGGGTCGGTTCCGTCGCCGAGGGGGTAGTGGAGCGCGGGCCTGGCTCCAGGGCCGAACTGGGCCGGCCGGACGTCGACGGGCGGTCGGCGGGCATGGGTGAGACCGATGGCGGCGACGTCGTCGGACCCCAGGGTGAGGGACTGGGGGACGGGCGGTGCTTCGAGGCGCGAGGGCGTGGTGAGGTCGTGGCGGGCCCGGCGCAGCGAGGTGAGCATCGTGACCAGGCCGTGGTCGGTGACCAGTGTCTCGGCGAGCGCCTCGACGGTCGCGAGCGGTGGGATCTCGTCCGCGCGGTAGCCGAGGGTGAGTCTGATGTCCTCCTCCACGCCCGCCGCCGTGCGGATCACACGCATCGTGGCCATCGCCGGGCGGTCGGGGTGGCCGACGGCGATCACTTGCGTGGGCTCCGGAGCCCGGTCGCGGGCGAGGTCGGTCAACTGGCGCGGTGACCAGGGCAGGCTGACAGGCTCCGCTGTGCCCCAGCCCGCGGGTGGAGCCCCGGTCAGGGCCTTCCAGGCCGTTTCGAGTGCGCGGCCGAGAAGCAGGTGTTCGTCCGCAGGACGCACGGTGCGGAACGCCACGACGAACTGGTGTTCGGTGGACGGCGACACGTCGGCGAACGCCTCGGCCACGGCCGGTCTGCCGTCCGTGGTGAGGGCGGGCGCGAAGGTGCCGTTCTGCCAGCGCAGCACGGCACCGGACAGACCGTCGTAGTAGCCGCAGTCCGGGTCCTGGACGACCCAGCGGTTGGGGATCTGGGCGAGTGTGGTGCGGGCGGGCAGGCTCAGCCGTACGTGGGGCGGGGTGACGATCTGCAGGGCGCGGCCCGCCGAGGACGTGGCGCGCAGGACGGCCGAGAGCCATGAGGTCAGGGCGACCACGGGCCGGTCGATCAGGACGACGGCCGTGCTGTCGGTCAGTACGTCCACGGCGGGCTGTCCGTCGGCCGGTGCGGGAACCGCGGAGACGTCGACGACCTCGGTGGTGGTCGCGCCGGGTGGCCAAATGGTTCCGCCCAGAAGCGAGGTGAGGCGCCCGCACACGGATCCGGCCAGGATCTCGGCCTCGGGAACGGCGGTGGAGGCGCGGGCCTCGGTCCACCAGAAGGGCACGGCGGCATCGCTGCCGAGGAGCCGGAGGGCCTCGCCGGGCACCTGTACGAGAACCGGCGCCTCGACGGACACGAGGGGCCGTCCGCCGGGTCCGCAGAGCTGGATGACCGCGCCGTCCTCCGCCGTCGCGATGTCCACCCCGGGGCCGCCCGCGTACAACCCGGCCAGCAGGGCCCAGGTGTCGGGCATCTCGGGGGTGAGGGCGATGACGTCCTTGGTCATGACTGCTCGGCCTCTTCGTCGGTCAACGCGGTCTGGATGAGCTGGTGCCGGCGGCCCCGGCGGACGAGGGTGCCGCGGCCGGGCGGTTGAGCGGAGGCGTACAGGCCGGGGAAGAGCTGGCCTTCGGTGCGGTCGCCGGTCATGAGGAGGGCGGTGGTGCCGGTCTCGCGCAGGGTGGTCAGCAGGGGTTCGTACAGGGCGCGGGAGGACCCGGCGGTGCGGCGGGCGACGACGAAGTGGAGGCCGATGTCCTGGGCGGAGGAGACGTACGGCAGGAAGGGGGCCAGGGGCTGCTGGCCGGCGGTGGTGAGGATGTCGTAGTCGTCGACCAGGATCACGATCCGCGGTCCGGTGAACGAAGGCTCCGTTCCGACCACGTCCGGGTCCGCCGTCTCCGGCAGGCGTTTCTCCAGCTCGGTGGCGATGCCGGTGGCCAGCGCGGTGGCGAGTCGGGCGTTGTGGGCATAGCCGCCGCGGTACGGCTCCGGGACCACCCCGCGCAGGCCGCGGCGTGGGTCGAAGACCCCGAAGACCAGTTCGTCGTCGCCGTACCGGTCGACGAGTTGACGGGTTATCAGTTTCAGCAGATTGGTCTTTCCGCACTCGTTGTCGCCCAGGATCAGCAGGTGCTGGTCGCTCCCGAAGAGGTCCAGCAGGGCGGGGGCCAGGGCGTCCTGGTCGACGCCGAGCGGCACGCGCCGGGGCTCGGTGGCCAGGGACGGGAGCTGTGCCGTGCGCAGCCGTGTCGGCAACACCCTTACAGGAGAGGCGAGTTCGCCGTGCCAGGTGGCGTGGATCGTTCGCGCGGCCTCCTCCAGCGCCGGGCCGAGGTCGCCCGTGGACGCAGACGAGTCGACGCGGGGCAGCGCGACCTGGGCGAACAGCTTGCCGTCGGTCAGGACGCGGCCCGGGGTGTCGGGGGAGAGCGTCTGGGACAGTTTGCGGTCGATGGAGGAGTCGGCCGGGTCGTTGAGCCGGAGTTCGACTCGGGTGCCGAAGACGGACTGGGTGGCGATGCGGACGTCGTTCCAGCGCAGCATCCCGGCGACGACGTGGATGCCGTAGCCCCCGCCGCGCTTGAGGAGGTCTGCCACGGCGTCGTCGAGCTCGGCGAACTCGTCGCGCAGCTCGCCGAATCCGTCGATGAGGAGCACGATGTCGGTTGAGCCGAGCTCGGACAGTTGTCCCCTGTCGCGCAGGTGGCGGAGCTGGTCGACGGAGTCGATGCCGTGCGTGCGGAAGACTTCCTCACGCACGGCGAGCATGGTGTGGACCTCGGCGACGGTCCGGGCGGCCCGCTCGCGGTCGGCGCGCCCGGCGATACCGCCTACGTGCGGCAGGCCGGCCAGCGCCGACAGGCCGCCGCCGACCAGGTCGAGGCCGTAGACGGCGACGTCGTACGGGGTGTGGGTCGTGGCCAACGACAGCGCGAGGGTGCGCAGGAGAGTGGTCTTGCCCGACTGCGGGCCGCCGATGACCGCCGCGTGACCGCCCGCGACCGTCAGATCCAGCAGCCAACGGCCCTGCCACTGACGGGCCGGATCGTCGAGGATGCCCAGGGGAACCCGCATCGCCGCCGCCCGTCCGGCGAGGTGCAGCCCGCGCTCCGACACCTGTACCGGCCCTGCGGCGGCGTCCAGCGTGATGGCGGCGGGCAGCGGCGGAAGCCAGATTCTCCGCACCGGCTTTGCGGAGGTGGCGAGTTGGCCGACCATGACCGACATCACGCTCGGTCCGGTCTCCCGCTTGGCCGCCGTGGGTTCCTCCGCGGCGGCCGTCTGAGATCCGTCGAGCGCGTTGAAGGCGGGATAGAGCCGGGCGAGTGGCTCGTCGCCCTCGGCCTCCAGGAGCGCAGGGCCGCCGCGGTAGGCACCGGAGACGTAGCCGGCCTTGAACCGCTCGTACGTGGAGGTGTCGACCTTCAGATAGCCGAAGCCCGGCAGCGGCGGCAGGTGGAAGGCGTCGGTGGTGTCCAGGACGGTGCGCGACTCGTCGGCGGAGAAGGTGCGCAGGCCCAGCCTGTACGACAGATACGTGTCCAGGCCCTTGAGTTTTCCGCCTTCGATGCGCTGACTGGACAGCAGCAGGTGGACGCCGATGGAGCGGCCGATGCGGCCGATGGACAGGAACAGGTCGATGAAGTCCGGCTTGGCGGTGATCAGTTCACCGAACTCGTCGATGACGACGAACAGGTGGGGCAACGGCTCCAGGTCGGGGCGCCGGGCGGCGCGCAGGGCGGCGTAGTGACCGATGTCGGCGACGTTGCCCGCGTCCTTGAGGACCTGCTGGCGGCGCTTGACCTCACCGGCGAGGCTGCTGTGGACGCGTTCGACGAGTCCGGCCTGATTCTCCAGATTGGTGATCACGCCGGCCACGTGCGGGAGTTCGGTGAACGGGGCGAAGGTGGCGCCGCCCTTGTAGTCGACCAGGACGAGGGCCAGATCCTCGGGGGAGTGGGTGGCGGTGAGCGCGAGGACGAGAGTGCGCAGCAGTTCGCTCTTGCCGGAGCCGGTCGCGCCCACACAGAGCCCGTGTGGGCCCATGCCGAGCTCGGAGGACTCCTTCAGGTCCAGCAGCACCGGCTCATGACCGTCCGTCAAGCCGATGGGCACGCGCAGGAAATCACGCTCGGCGCGCGGCGCCCACAGCCGGGACATGTCCAGGGCGGCCGGGTCCTCGATGCCCAGCAGGCCGGGGAAGTCCACCGGTCCGGAGACGGGGGTTCCCTCGGCCGCGGACTCCGCCGACAACCTCAGCGGCGTCAGCAGACGTGCGATCCCTTCGGCGCCCGGGGCGCTGACCGCGTCCGACGTTCCGTGGGCGACGGCTGCCGAACGCAGATCCTCGACTTCGATCCGGTCGCCGTCGACGGTGACGCGAATCGTCACCTGATCCGGCTCGTGCACCTGTCGCTCCAGCAGATGCAGCACGGTGACGCCCATGTCCGGCAGGTCGACGGCCGTGTCCGGACGAGGCAGCTCGGCCGCCGTCTCCCCGTACTCGTCGCTGACGACCAGCAGCCGGCCGGTCAGCCGCAGCGCGTCCCGGTCCGACAGCCCCCGCCGCACCTCCGCCGCGTACGAGGCGCGCTGCCGCAGATCCTGGCGGCACAGCGCCGCCAACTGGACGAGGCCGGGTGCGATCCGGCGGGCGGCGACCGGGCCGTCGCGCTCGGAGGAATCAAGTACGTGGGGCAGCCATTTGGCCCATTCCCACTCGGCCAGACGCTCGCCGGGTATGCCGAGCGCGACGGCGACGTCGTCCGGGGCGTGGGTGACGGCGGTCTGGATCAGCAGCGCGCGGGCGACCCGCAGCACTCCCTCACGGTCCCCGACGACGCTGACGTCGCCCGCCCGGTCCAGCGGCACGGTGAGAGGGAAGTCCGTCGCCGTGGCGAACCGGTTCCGCAGCGCACGGGCCTCGTTGAGCATGAACGGGTCCGGCGGGGTCAGTGCCCCGCCCGTACTGTTCTCCCCGACCGCCAACTCCTGTACCGGTACGTCCCCGGTCCCCACTCTCACCCGTAGGAAGTCCGTGTCCTGGCGGCGCCGTTCCCACAACCGCGCCGGATCGCGGACGAGGTCGTACAGGGCTTCCGGGGGAGGGTTGAGCACCCGCGACCGGCGGCGCAACTCCCGCTCGCCCGTGCCGAACTCCTCGCGGAGCTCCTCCAGATAGTCCAGATACCGCTCGCGCTGGGTGCGGCGGGTGCGCTGGGCCTTTCCCCGCTGGGACAGGAACAGCGCGACCGCGCCCAGGAGCGCGAAGACCAGCACGACCGCGCCGAGGGCGGCGAACTGGCTGTTGCGGATGATGGTCATCATCACGACGGAGCTGATGACTCCGGCCATGGGCAGCAGCGCGGTCGCCGCGTTGCCCGTCCTGCCCTCCGGCAGGTTGGGCGGTGGTTCGATCGTGCGCGGCCGGGCAGGGGCGAGGGGGCGGGTGGAGCGCGCGGGCCGGTGGATGAGGCGCTGGGTCACGGACGGACCCTTTCTTGTACGAGTCCCGAAGTCTGATGTGCGGTCATCGCACCCTCACCGCACGCCGCATCGCCTCCGCGGCGAGCCGCACCGCGGCGTCGCGCGTGGCCTCGCCGAGCATGTCGGTGAGTATGGGGCCGCCTCCGGCCAGATGACGGTCGTAGGGGAGCGGTACGACGGTGACTCCCGTCTCCCGCAGATGCGCGGCGGCTGCCTTCGCGTCGAGGATCAGGTCGGGTGAGTTGGCGGTGAGGGCGACCACGGTCGAGGTCAGGGCCGAGTGCGGCAGCTGGGCCAGCCAGTCCAGGACCAGGCGAGTGCCGTTCACGCCCTCGGCGGTCGTCGGAGCCACGACCACCCGGGCGTGGGCGGTGTCCATGGCCGTACGCGCCACGTCACCGGGCAGGCACTCGCAGTCCACCACCGTCACCGCGAAATAGCGCCGCAGCGCCAGCGTGACCGTGCGGTAGGTGCGTACGTCCAGCGGGGCGCCGACGCGTCCCCGGCCCGCGGGCAGCAGCCAGCCCCCGCCGGTCACCGGCGCCAAGTAGCCGGTGACCTCGTCGAGTCGCATCGAGGGAGTGAGGATCCGTGCCAGATCGGCGCAGGACCAGCGCACCGACTCGGCGCCCATCCGCACGGGGAGGGTGCCGAGGGCGGTATCGGCCTCCAGAGTGAGTACCGGATCGTGCCGGTAGTGGTTGAAGGTCCGGCCCAGCAGGGCGGAGACGGTCGACTTGCCCACTCCGCCCCGGATCGATGTCACCGCGATCACTCGTCCCGTGGTGACCGGCTGCTGCAACTCCTCCGCGATCCAAGTCTGTTCGGCCACCCTCTGCGCCGCCGACGCGGTGAGCTTGCGTAGCGAGCGGCCCGTGCGTCGCGCCATGGAGTCCCCGTGCTGGGGGCGGCCCAGGGCATGGGTGAGGCGTGGGTCGAGGGTGGGGACGGATTCCGGGGTGGGCATGGGGACGCGCGGGTCTCGTGGAGCGCGCACCGCGGGTTGCGGCTCGGGGGCGGGGCCCGGGGGGCGGGCCGGGAGATCCGGGTGCTGCCCCGATGCCGCGTCGGCAAGGCCGGGACGCGGACCGGAGGGTGGAGCGGGAGCGGGGGGTACGAGCGGTGGCCGCGGCTCCGCCGGGCGGACCGGGCCGTCGGACTGCCCCAACTCGCTCAGCACGTCCCGCTGCCAGTCCCCTTCCTGTCCCATGTCCGCCCCCTAGGCGAAGGTGCCGAGCAGTCGCCCGTACACGCCGAACACCCCGAGGAGCAGCGGGAACAGGGCGATCACTCCGACGGACTCGATCATGTCACCGGCGCGCCGCAGCCGTACGCGCACATGCTCGGCCGGCTGCACCGCGAGTACCGCCAGCGGCAGTACCGCCAGCGCGGCGAGAACCGCCAGCGGCCCCGTCGCGGTGGACCGCTCCAGCCACACCGAGATCAGCCGCACGGCGAGCACGGCTCCGGTCGCGAGGAGTGCCACGACCTCGGCGACCAGCGGAAAGGCACGCGCCCGCATCGCGAGCACCGCGGCCGTGACGGCGGCGAGCAGCACCGTCCACACCGACGGGGACCGCAGCACGAGCACACCCGCGACGGCCGCCGACACGGCCATCGTGATCGTGGCGAGTGCCAGCCCCCGGTGTGTGGCGGCGAGGGCCGCGGACACCTGATACCTGCTCACCGAGACACCGCTCGACCGCCGGTCGTCGAGACCGGACAGCCCCGAGGCCATCAGAGCCAGCCGCGGCAGCACCCCCAGCACCACCACCGAGACGACCACGACGAGCGCCCCGGCGCGGGCCTGTCCGGCGGCGGCCCCCGCACCCGACTGCAGCGCCGCGGCGGCCCCCCAGCACAGGGTGCATCCGGTCACTGCCGCGGCACCGACCAGCCCGCCGCGTCCCATGGGCGTGAACCAGCCGAGCAGGAGGAGCGTCACGACGACGGCCACGGCCACGGCTGTCAGCCGCGTCGTGCCCGGCCAGGAGTGCGCGTCGGCCAGCGTCCACGCGCCGAGCACGCCCAGCACGCCATTGGCGGCGATCAGGGTGGTGGCCAGACCGTGCTGTTCAGCCCGCCCGAGCAGAGCGCCGACGACCGCCGACACCGCAGAGAGGGCGAGCAGCACCCCGCCGACGACCGTGTGCGCGTACGCGTCCCGGGCGAAAAGCCCACCGGCCGCCGCCCATCCGACGGTCGAAAGCCCCGCCACGATCCGTCGTGAGGCCGGCCGCCACCGCCAGGCGCGTACATCCAGGTCCTCGGCCACCTCGTCGGTGACGTCATGCACCATGGGCGCCGAGGGCGCGTCCTCCGCCCGTACCAGCCGCAGCACCGCGCCGTCCGGGACACCGGCCGACTCCAGCGTGCTGTCGTGCGCGAGCGCGGAACCGCCCACGGTCACGAGATGCCGCAGCTCGGGGTTGCCCGCCACCTGGTCGTCCAACAACCGCATGACTTCAGGCAGCAGCAGCCCGACCGGCTCCTGGGACGGCAGCACGAGATCGACCCGCCGCCGCTCCCCGACCAGCGTGACCCGGCTCAACGCCGTACGCCCACCGGTCGTCGTACGACTCGTGGCCCCCGCAGATATCACGCGTTCGAACCTATCACCGAGAAGAAGAAGGCACGGAGGGCGAAGAAGGCTGCACCGAGGCTCCCGGCGAGGGCTGCACCGAACTTCCGTACGGGCTCTTCCCGATCACCCGGTGCGACACGAACGACCACCCGACACACCCGGCACACAACACGGCCGCGATCACGACTCCGGCGAACACCTTCCCCAGCCGTTCGTCCACCGATCGCCGCTGCCGCTGTGTCCCGAACAGCAGGGCGTCCCTGAGCCGTCGGCGTCGTACCGACACCGACTCCAGCAGTTGGCTGTCGTAGTCCTGAGCCGTCATCTCACGTCTCGAACTCGCCGAGCCAGCTGCGGTCGAGAAGGTTCTCGGGGAGGTACTCGGACTCCACCTCGACGGGGCGTCCGGCGTCGAAGGCGAGGCAGGCGATGGCCAGGGGGGCGAGCGCGACGTCGCCGGTGAGGCTCCCGTCGTCCTCGTGCGCCGTCCAGTACTCCTTGTGCAGCTCAACTGCCTGCACGAGTGCCTCGTTGAACTTGTCCGGGTCCTGGCCGATGAACCGGTAGAACAGGTTGAGCGGTGGATACAGGACCTTGAGCATCATCTCGCGGTCGACGAACCGGAGGGTGTCGGGGTCGGTCCCGTCGAACGCGGCGACGAGCTTCTCACCGAGGCCGGGGCGCTCCAGCCAGTACGTCTGAAGCGCGTCCACCCAGTCGTAGATGTAATCCTCGAACACCGCGCCCGAGGCGCGCAGCAACTCGATGGGCACATTGCAGAGTTGGGTCATCCGGGCCTGGTCGCGGCAGATGACCGCCAGCCAGAAGGCCTCCAGCCACGTCCCGGCGTTCGCGAAGTGCTTCACCCCGCAGGCGGGGATCGTCCGCTTCTTGTGGGCGATCATGCACTCGACCGTCGTCCCCTCGGGCGCGGTGGCCGAGGCGAAGAGGGCGGAGCCGACCTGCATGGCGGCCACCCAGGCCTCCCAGGTCTCGCTCTTGTTCGCGGTGGGGTCGTAGAGGCAGTGGAGCTGGGCGGTGCTCTGGGCGCTGCTGAAGGCCATGCCGAAGCTGTCCGGGTACCTCTCCAGGCCGTCGATGCTGCTGAGAGTGTCCTCGTCGGCCCATTCCTGTTGCTGGATCGGATCGGCTCCGGCCTGGTACGGAGGGCGAGAGATTTTCGTCGGCATGGACCGCTTCCTCATGAGATGTCGAATTGCTTCATCTGGTAGCCAGCGTACTTAGCGCCGTTGGACTGCGCTTTGACGAGGACGTAGTCGACTTTGCTGGCATTGAGGGCTTCGCCCAGTTGCTTGGCCAGTGCCCACTCTGCTGCGTCGTTGTTCTTACGGGCTCTGTCCTTCATCTTCTGGACGATGGTCTCGAAGTATTCCCTCGTCCCCTGCGTGACCAGCTGTCCGCTGTGACCCTTGCGTACGCCGAGGCCGGCCCTCTCGGAACCCTTCGCCTCGACGACCACATAGCGCCCGTCCTTGGTCTTGTAGACCTGGTCGAACCGGTTGTTCCCGAGCGCTCCGTCGTCAAGACGCTCGGCACCGGGGTAGTGCTCGGGTATCGCGTGATGTTCGGCGACGTCCTCGCCGAACATCTCGCTCTGGCGGGCCATGTCACCGTGCAGGGGCGAATGTGCCGCGTCCGCGCGCTCCATGGCGTCGGCCAGGTCCTGCGTGGGGTGGGCCGCGTACGCCTTCTCCGCGGCCTCCAGCCTTTTCTCCGCGGCCTGGTCCGCCGTGATGGCGTTGTGACGCCTGGCGGCCTGTGCGTCGAGGTGCCTCAGGGCGTCGGCACCCACCGCTGACCTGTGTCCGGGTATGGGCTTGGGATGCAGATACTTCTCCGCGATCGCCGGTGGCATGTCGCTGGCCGCGATCCACTTGCCCGGGTGGTAGGGGTCGGGGACCAGTTGCGGCAACCGCTGCCCGTAGCCGCCGTCGGCCCTGGAGACGCGCCGGTAGCCGTTGGAGCGAAAGTGCTTCTTGAACCAGCCGGGATCGTTGTTGGCGCGCTCCACCTGGCGTCGTGTGATCTCCTTCGGGCTGGGCTGCGGCTCGTGACCGTGCGGCGCCTGCCCGTCATGCCCTCCGCCGGAGCCGGAGCCTCCGTGCTGTGCGGGAACGTGGCCGCCGTCACCGCCGGCACCACCGGGTCCGTGGTCGCCGCCCGTCGGGTGTCCCCCGTGCTGAGGTGCCGTCGCGTGCCCGCCGGCGTGGGTGGCCTCGCCGGCATGCGCGGTCGCGTTGTCCCCGGCCCCGACGAGGCTCGGATCGCGGTGGGCGAGGTTGTTCTCGAGCATGGCCCGGTCGGCGGCCGACAGTTCGACGTGAGCCGCGGCCTTGGTGCCGTCCGCCTTGATGACGGAACCGTCGTCGAGGTCGAGACGGGTCCCGTCCGGCCATTCGATGTGATGCCCCACCACGACCGGAACGTTCTCGGCGGTCCTGAGGATGCTGCCGTCCGGCTGGACCTTGCCCACGCCGGTGATGATGTCGGTGTACGCGCCGGTGCGGACGTTCTTGAGGCTGGTGAAGAGGTCGGCGACCTTCACCGTGCCGAACTTGGCGGCCTTGCCGATGTAGGTGATCGGGTCGACGAGTCTGCCGGTCTTGCCGAGGACGGAGAGGGTGCGGGCCGCGGCGCCCCCCTTGGCGGCGGCTCCCGCGCCGTCGGTGAAGACGGCGGTGAGGACGTTGAAGGTGACGGCGCCGGAGGCGCGGGCCGGGTTCTTGCCCCATTGGTCGTAGGCGACCAGGGCCTTGCCGGTCTCCTTCACGGCGTTGCGGGAGTCCCGCAGGTAGGAGGGGAGTCTGTCGTCAGGGGCCATCCAGTAGGCGCCCGCGAGCGGCGTGGCGCTGATGGCGAGGCCCGTGGCCAGTTTGCCCAGTCCGTCCCAGGCCTGGCCCATGGCGTCCAGCCCGTCGAAACCGACCAGTGTGCCCAGCCCCTTGACGGTGGCCCACACGCCGTCGACGACGAAGCCCTTGCCGAACTCCCAGGCCTGATGGCCGAGCCAGTCCAGCCCGTGGCGCTCCTTCTCGACCGTCTTGCCCCAGGGCAGGTCCTCGGACTGACCGAGGACGTCCGCCGTGAAGCCGTACAGGGACTGGTCCCGTTTCAGCAACCGCTTGGAGGCGCCGTCCTCCATGATCAGTGTGGAGCCGCCGACCAGAGCGGTGATCTTGTTGTGACAGGTGATCTCGGCCTGCCAGAAGGCCGCCGTGGTGGTGCTGACGTCGTGCACCAGATCGTTGTTGAGGGAGACGTTGTCTTCGTCCTCGCGCCAGTGGTCGTCGCCCGCGATGTCCGCTCGGAAGGCGGTGGCCCGCTCCTGGAGGCTCTTGAGCTTGGTCACCAGTGGCCGGATCTCGTCCTGGTAGGCGCTCAGAGCGGCGCCCACCTTCTCCAGGTCGTCCGCGAACGCGTCCGACTTGGCGGCCACAGGAGCGGTGGTGGCGAACAACTGGTCCGCCTCGGGTGCCGCGTAGAACGCCGACAGCCCCTGGAACGTGGAGTGCACGTTCGCCCCGGACAGTCGGAAGACGGACGCCTCGGCGCCCAGGACCACCGCGTCCAGGCCCAACTGCTCCACGTCGCCGGTGAACTGGGGGATCCCGGACGGATCTATCAGATCCGGGCTCACTTCGCCCCCTGGTTCCCGCCCGCCCCGGGCAGGTCGATCTTGGGCTCCTTGAGTGCCTCCTGCTGGGCCTGCGCGGCCATCTCCAGGTCGCCCGTGATGTAGTGGTTGGTGGCTGAGGCCGCCCCGTTGATCGAGTTCGAGGTACGTTCCGCCACGTACATCAGGTCCTTCTGGTATGCGTTGAAGAACTCACCCAGCGCCGCCGCCACCGGCCCCTCGGTCCCGCTCTTCTCCACGCCGCCCTGTTCGATGGTGCCCGCCGAACTCGCGGCGCTCGGCACGGTTTTCTCCAGTGCCTTACCGGTGTTCGACAGCCCCTCGGCCGCGGTGGCGGTGTTGGTGAGGACGCCCTTCACCCCCGAGGGGGAGATGTCCCAAGCCGTCACGAAAAGCCCCCGTATTCCCGTACGTCGAACCGCCGCCGGTCCACGGCGGCCTGGTGCCCCTGCCTGTGCCGGTCAGCCGATGTTGTCGACGGCCGCCCGCGCCTTGGCCATGGTCGACTGCGCGGTGCCGTCGTTCTCCTCCAGCGTGGTGCGCACGAGGCGGATGATGTCGCGGACCTCGTTCGCGGCGCGGTTCCAGCGGACTTCCTTGCCGTGGTACTCGTCCGCGACACCGTCGGCGGTGAAGTCGGCCATCGCGGCCTTCACCGCGCGGTCGCGGTCGCCGAGGACGCGCTCCAACTGGCCGATGATGCCTTGCAGACTGCCTTGCACCTCGGTGGAGGCGCCGGTGTCGTACGAGCGACGGTCCTGGTTCTGACCCATGATCGAATTCCTCCCCGGTGAGGCTAGCGGGCGCCGAAGCGGGCGGCGTCGAAGTTGGACTGGCCCATGTTCTTGTGGGCGTTGTCCTCCTGCTCCAGATCGCCGGAGCCGAACGCGGTGTCCATGCCGCCCTGGCCGCCCAGGATCGCGCCCAGTGAACCGTTCAGCGCGTTCGTGATCTCGTCCGTGTGCGCCTTGAACGAGTCGAACGCGGCCTTGCCCGCCCCGTTGAACTTCCCCTCCAGCGGCTCCGCCGCCTGGACCAGCCACTGGATCAGTGTGCCCAGGTCCTCCGACGAACCGGCCGTGCTCTTGCCGAGATCCGCCAGGGTCGACGACCCCATGTCGAACTTCATTGACCCGCCCCCGTGTTCATCGTGTTTGCACGTCGCCACTCTTCAGCAGTTGCCACCGCTCGGACGTTCGACAGCGGAGACGTTTCCGCGTGGTGGAGCGGTTCCCGCGCGCCACGCGCGCCTCATGAAATACCGAACACCTTGTCGTATCGCGCATTGCAAGCGCAACGTAATACAGCGCCAAGTGGCCGGATCCACACCATGAGTTGCCTCACTGCGTACCCGGTCCGCCGGTCTTTCCGGCCCTCTCCCCGCTGTCGTTCACAGCACCTTGCGGTGCACCAGCGCCGAAAGGATCAGTGTCCCAGGGAGCAGAGGGATCCAGACCGTCAGGACGCGGTAGCCGATGACGGTGGCCGTCGACAGGCCCGTCGGGGCGCCCAGGGAGACCATCGTGAAGACCATGGCCGCGTCCACCGGCCCGATCCCGCCCGGTGCGGGCACGGCGCCGACGGCGGTACTGGCGATCAGCAGCGCGAACACCACCTGGGCCCATGACAGCGGCAGTCCGAGGGAGAAGCCGACCGCCGCGACCGTGCTCCCCTGGAGCACCGGGGCGACGGCCGAACCGCCCCAGAGGGCGAGCACGCGGCTGGGCCGGGTGTGCAGGATCCGTACGTCGGTCAGCGCGGTGCGGAGGAAGTCGGCGACCGGACGGCGCAGTGGACGGACCGCCGTCAGCAGCAGGGCGACGGTCGTGAGGCCGAGCACCGCGCTGCCCGCCGCCAGGACCAGCGTCCAGCGGTCCGGGGCGAGCGGCCCGAACCGGAGGCCGTCCCCGACGGCCACCAGGAAGACGATCAGCACCGGAATCCTCGCCACCGGCTTGACCAGTGAGTACAGGGTGAGCGAGGCGGTCGCGCGGGCCAGGGGTATGCCCCGGCCCCGCAGGAAGCGCAGGGTCACCGCGTGGGCGCCGATGCTCGCCGGCAGCACGTGGTTGGCGGCGCCCGCGGCCAGCTGCGACGCCAGCAGCAGGCCCGGCGGCAGCCGTTCCGGCAGAGCGCCCTGCCGTACGCACGCGGCGACCACCCAGCCCAGCAGGGTGAACAGGAGACCGGCCGGCAGCCACCGGGGATCGGCGTCACCCAGCCGGGCCACGCCGTCGCCCACGGCGCGCCGGTCCAGGGCCGCCCACGCCCCGAGCAGCAGCAGGGGGAGCAGCGTCACCGCCAGGCGGGTGAGCCGCGTGAGGGACGTGGGACGGGCGGCGGAGAGCGGGCGGGCGGCGGGCGGGGGGTGGGGCGAAGGAGGGCGGGAGGCCCGAGGCGCGTCGCCGGGTGCCGGTGCCGCGGCGGGGAGGCTGTCGAGCGGAGGCATGGACACGGCGCACGTCGTCCTTCCGCGTCACGCCCGGGTACGGACGGACGGATCCGAGGCGATGCAACGGGGACGGGGGAAACGTGCCCGCCCGGTGTGACGCCACGGTGTCCGGCAGGGGAAGGGGGACCAGCGCCTGAGCGACACGGCCGCGGGCGCCGGCCCCGCGGGCGGACGTCCGCCGGCCGGGTGGCGCGAGTCCGCCCTCGGTCGGCGGGCGCCGGACCCGGCGGTGAACGTCCGCCCCGGGCGGAGCGGGCCCGGAAGTCCGGGGCACCGGGGGAGCGGTCCGGCCGCCGTGCGGGCCGCTTCCTTCGTGCGAAGCCGTGGACCGTTCCCGGGTGTTCGGCGAGTCGCCGTCCATGACACGCGAGCGCACCTGATCCTGACGTGGAGCGCGGCCCCGGACTCCCCGGCCGGGGGCCGCGCGCCCACCGCCGCTCCCGTGCCGCCCCGGAACCCACGGAGGACCATGGACGCCGACAGCGATCCCCGAGCGGACGGCGCCGGCGAGGAGAAGCCGAGGGGTGCGGGGGGCGGTGACACCGCCCGGCCCGGCGGCCGTGACGGCACCGGCGACGGCGGAGGTGACCGCGCCGGCACCCCCGCCCCCGCCTCGGCCCGCGCCGCCACGCTCCTGCGCCGTCCGAAGCTGTGGCTGGTCCCCACCGTGCTGACGGGTCTGCTCGCGCTGCTGCTGTCGCTGCTCTACATGGGCGGCATCGTCAACCCGAACGGGCACCTGCGTCACCTGCCGATCGGCCTGGTCGACGAGGACACCGGCGCACCGCCCCCGGGGCAGCGGCAGAACGTGGGCGCCCAGGTCACCGCCGCCATCGCCGCGAGCGACACCTCCGGCGCGGCGGGCTGGCGCAGGCTCACCCGCGCGCAGGCCCAGGACCAGCTCGCCTCCGGCAAGATCTACGGAGCCCTCGTCGTCCCCGCGGACTTCACCGACTCCGTGACCGCCCTGACCACGGCGAACGCCACCGTCCGGCCCACCATGACGGTGCTGACCAACCCCGGCATGGGCAGCCTCGGCTCGTCCCTCGCGAGCAGGATCACGACGGCCGCGGCCCAGCAGACCTCCGCGACCATCGGGAAGCAGCTGACGGCGTCCCCGGTGACCGCGAAGGCGGACTCCACCACCCGGCTGCTCCTCGCCGACCCCGTCCGGGTCGTCACCCGCGTCGGGCACCCCATCGGCGCGCACAGCGGCCTCGGGCTGAGCGCCTTCTACTACACCCTGCTCCTGGTGCTGGCCGGGTTCCTCGGCGGCAACCTCATCAGCACCGGCGTCGACACGGCCCTCGGCTACGCCGACAACGAGATCGGCCCCTGGCACACCCGCCGCCCGACCGTGCCGATCGACCGCACCCAGACCCTGCTCCTGAAGATGGTCATGACCGCCGGGATCACCGTGCTCACGGCCTCCCTGGTCATGCTGGCCACCGTCGCGGTCCTGGGCATGGACGCCACGCACCTGCCGTTGCTGTGGATCTACTCCTACTGCGCGAGCCTCGCCGTCGGACTGGGCGTCCAGGCGATCAACGCGGCGTTCGGCGGGATCGGCCAGCTCGTGTCCATGTTCGTGTTCATCGTGCTCGGCCTGCCGTCCTCGGGCGCCACCGTCCCGCTCCAGGCGGTCCCCGGCTTCTACCGGTTCCTGTCCGTCTTCGAGCCCATGCGCCAGCTCAGCGACGGGGTGCGCGCCATCCTCTTCTTCGACGCGCGGGCCGACGCCGGGCTCGGCCGCGCCTGGCTCATGATCGCCGTCGGCGCCGTGCTCGCCCTCGTCTTCGGCTTCGCGATGACCCGCTACTACGACCGCAAGGGCCTGCGCCGTCTGACCCCCCAGCCGCCCGCCCGTCCCACGGCATCCGGCTGACCGGGCCGGGGGTCCCGGCGGATCCCGTCCTCAGGCCATGTGCCGCAGGAGCGCGGTGACCGCGGGCGGGGTGTCGCCGCGGGGGTGGACCATCATGATCTTCCAGTGCGGGGCGTGCCGCGCGAACACGTGGGTGACGAGGTCGGGGAACCGGCCCGCGATCGAGGCGGGCATGACGCAGACGCCCAGGTCGTCCCGGACGAGTTCGGCCGCGGTGACGATGTCGTCGACCTCCAGGGCCGTCTGCCGCTCCACCCCGGCGGCACGGAACGCCCGGTCCACGCACAGCCGGATCGCCCAGTCCGGGGTGAAGTCCACCAGCGGCAGCCGGGCGGCCTCGGCGAGGGTGACCGCGCCGTCCGGGCCGGTTCCGGTGAGCGCGCGCGGCGGGGCGGACACCAGCACCATCTCCTCGTACGACAGCAGCCGGGTCACCAGACCGCGCTGCTGCCGCCGGTCGAGCGCGACCACGGCCAGGTCGAGGGTGCCCTCGCGCAGTCCGTTCCGGACGTCGGTCAGGGACGCCTGTCGCAGCCGTACCACCACGCCGGGGTGCTCGGCCCGCAGCGCGGCCAGCGGCCGGTGGAGGTCGGCCCAGACCCCTTGGGACATGCCGATGGTGACCCTGCCCCGCAGCTGCCCCCGGACCAGGTCGACGGTCGCCCGCGCCTGTTCCGCCGCCCGCAGCGCGGCGCGCGCCGCCGGGACGAAGACCTCGCCCGCCGGGGTCAGGAACACGCGGTGCGTGGTGCGGTCGAACAGGGGGGTGCCCAGTTCCCGCTCCAGGGCGAGGACGGTGCTCGACACGGCGGACTGCACCACGTGCAGCCGCTGGGCCGCCGCGGTGAAACCGCCCGCCTCGGCCACCGTGACCACGACCTCCATCTGCCGCAGATCCATCTCCACTCCCGGGGCAGCAGCCCGTCTCCACCGAGATCCCGTCCTGTACCGATTGTCCCAGGCCGTGATCGGCCGCGGCGGAAGGGACGACGGGCGGGGCGGGCGCGCACGGGGGGACGCACGGGGACACGGGGAGGGGGCCGTGGCGCGTGGTCACGTCCCGCGGACGCCGTTGCGCATCTCCCGCGGGCTCACTCCGAAGCGCTGCCGGAAGGCGGTGCTCAGGGCGCTCGCCGACGAGAACCCCGAGGCGTGGGCCAGGTCGGTGATGGTCAGGTGTTCGCAGTCGCCGCACCGGAGCCGTTCGCGGACCAGGCGCAGCCGCTCCTCGCGGATCAGGTCGCGGGGGGTGGTGCCGGCGCGCTGGAGGGCCAGCTGGATCTGGCGCAGCGACCAGCCGAGGGAACGGGCCATGGACGTACCGGTGAGCCCGGGGTCGGCGGCGTTCTCGCGGACGTGGCGGCGCACCACCGTCTCCACGTCGGACAGGTGGCGGGTGCCGCCGGGGCGGTCGTCGCCGGTGGCGAGCATGCACAGCAGCTCCACCACACGGTCGGACACGGCGTCGAACTGGGCGTCGGTGAGTTCGTCGCGTTCGGAGTGCAGACCGTCGAGCATCGAGCGGACGACGCGGCCGAGGCCCCTGTTCAGGTCCAGGCCGGTGGCCAGCGGTGACCTGCGGTTCAGCGGGCCGTCCAGCTCGCGGGCCGGGATCGTGAGGACGAACGCCTGGGTGGAGGGGTCCTGGAGGCACTGGAAGGGCGACGCGAAGGAGACGAGCGTGCCCGTCCCCGGGGTCAGCCGTGCCTCCTGGCCGTCCTGGCGCAGGACGATCCGCCCGGTCAGCGGCAGCAGCAGCCGGTAGTCCCCGTCGGGATCCTCACGGATCTGCCGCGCCGTCCTGCTGTACTCGATCCCGTCCGACCGGAACCTGACGAGCTGGTACGTCCCGGTGTGCTGACGGATCGTTTCGCCGCGGAAGTCGTCGGTACGGGCGTACCGGTAGTCCATCCGGGACTGGTACGACCCGATGTGCTCGCTCCAGAAGTCGGCCCGCTCGGCCGGTTCCACCGCATCCGTCGACCGGGCTTCCACCAGGTAGTTCCCCGTGGGCAAGGCCACCATCGACTCCCGTGCGGGTGGGGGCAGTTGCACGGTGTCACCCTAGTGCACACGGCCGGTGCGCATCGGGGTGGCTCCCTCGCGTGCGAGGGAATGCGCCGACGGGGGGCGGGCTCCCGGGGGTCCGGGAGCCACGGAATTCCGGGAGCCGGGACTCCAGGCCCCGAGAGACCGGGAGCCGGGACTCGGGATACCGGGAGCCGGGGCTCCGGGCCCCGGGAGACCGGCCTAGGAAATGCGGACCGGCAGTGAGCGGTGGCCGTTGGAGATGAAGGAGTCCACCGGCCGCAGCTCCTCCTCCGGGACCGCGAGCCGGAGGTCCGGGAAGCGCTCGAACAGGGCCGGAAGCGCGATCCGGGCCTCCAGACGGCCCAGCGGGGCCCCCAGGCAGTGGTGCACCCCGTGACCGAAGGCGAGGTGCTCCTTGTCGGCGCGGGTGACGTCGAACAGGTCGGCGTCCTTGCCGTGGCGTTCGGGGTCACGCCCGGCGGCGGCGTACGCGGCGAGGATCGCCTCGCCCTCGGCGATCACGGCCCCGTCGGGGCCGCCGAGTTCGGACAGGGCGATGTCCTCGACGGCGTAGCGCAGCGGGAGGCTCGCGACCGGCGCGTCCGCGCGCAGGGTCTCCTCGACCACGTCGTCCCAGCTGGCGCGGCCCTCCCGGACGTGCGCGAGCTGTTCGGGACGGGTGAGAAGGGCGTGCACGGCGTTGTCGATGAGGTTGACCGTGGTCTCGTGGCCGGCGCTGACCATGAGGGTCAGGGTGTCCAGCAGTTCCTGTTCGCTGAGCGCGCCGCCGTCCTGGTCGTCGCGGGCCGCGATGAGACCGGAGGTCAGGTCGTCGCCGGGGGACGTCCGCTTGGCGGCGACGAGTTCGGCCAGGACGGCGAGCAGCCGGCCGTAGGCGGCCGACATCTCGCCCGGGTCGGCGGAGGTGTGGAACAAGCTGTCCACCAGCTCGCGGAGTTCGGGACCCCGTTCCTCGGGCAGTCCGAACAGTTCGCTGATCACCTGGATCGGCAGCGGATAGCAGAACTCCTCGCGCAGGTCGACGACCCGGGAGCCGCGTCCGGCCTCCTCGACGCGGTCCAGCAGCTGCCGGGTGATCTCCTCGATGCGCGGCTGGAGCGCGGCCGTCCTGCGGGCGGTGAACGCCTTGGAGACCAGGGTGCGCAGGCGCCGGTGCTCACCGCCGTACGCCGTGAACATGTTCTGTACGGACACCCAGGTGAACAGCGGCCACTCGGGCGTGATCGTGCCGTTCGCCATCAGGGGCCAGTGCCGCCGCGCGTCCTTGGACACCCGGGGATCGGTGAGCAGCCGCTTCAGCAGCTCGGGACCGCTCACCGCCCAGGCCTGGACACCGCCGGGAAGCTCCACCCTGGCCAGCGGTCCTCTCTCGCGGATCCGGGCGGCCTCCCCGTGGATGTCGCGCCCGGTCGCGTCGATCACCAAAGGACGTGGATTTCCCATCGGGAGCCTCCCGGCACTCGAACTCCTATTCGGCGTACGGCCGTGACGCTACGCGACGACGCGGCCACGCCGGGGCGCCGCCCGGTGCCGGATGCGTACGGTGCCAACTTCCCTGCGCGTACCGGCAATTACGTCTTCCCGGTGCGCACGGGGCAAGCCACATGGGGGTCGGATCCCGCCGTGCCGCCTCCTCAGGCGTGCTCGCGGCGCAGCAGCCGTCTGCGCGGCTCCTGGTCGGGGAGCCAGCCGAAGGTGAGGCAGCTGCCGACGGCCCCGAGGAGCAGGCCGACGAAGAATCCGCCGAGGTTGGAGGTGACCCAGGTGCCGAGCGACAGCAGGATGCCCAGCAGGGAGTAGAACAGGCGCTGGGCCGGGTTGAAGAGGATCAGCAGGCCGCACAGCAGCATCGTGGTGGGAAGCAGATAGCCCGCGAGGCCCTGCATCCCGATGTGCAGGACGACCTTCAGTGACGCCTTCTCGGTCAGGAGGATCTCCGCCCCTCCCAGGGTGAGCAGCAGCCCGCCCCAGAAGGGACGGTTCGCGCGCCACCGCCGGAAGGAGTCCCTCGGGTCCCGGGAGCCGTCCGTCCGCGCTCCGGCACCCATCAGCAGCCTTGGTCGCTGAAGCGGAGCTTGAGGCCGGGGAGCTTGAACACGCCGGCCGTCGTGGCGTAGTTGGTCTGGCGCAGGTTGGCGATGCGCACGGTGTCGGCCTGCTGGCTGAACACGCCCTTGGGGCCCTGGACCCCGGCCTTGGTGAGCGTGCTGGCGTCGTTGCCGATCTCGATGTTGTTGAAGGAGGCGTTGCCGGACAGCTCCGTGGAGTCGGTGGTCAGGTCGGTCGCCTGGACCTTGTCCGAGCCGCTTCCGGCCGTGATGAGCAGGTTCGTGCCCCCCAGGTCCACGCTCTGGCACAGGTGGTCGAGGGTCGCGTTCTTGATCGCCGAGGTGACGATGAGGACCTGGCCGCCCGTGTCGCCGGCGTTCGGGCTGTCCTCCGCCATGTTGTCGAGGCCGCCGAACTGCTCGAATCCGGTGCCGTTCAGCTCGGTCGCGGTGACCGTGAACGGCATGCCGGAGATGGCGAACTGGACGCCGAGGGCGCCCTGCGCCGTCGCGATCATCAGCCCCGCGGCGACCGCGGTGGCCGGTATCGCCATCACGGCGGCGCGGCGCAGCCGGACCCGCCCGCGTCTGGCCTGTCCGTCGGCGGGCGAACCGCTTTCCGGGGTCTCGGGGGTGGAACCGTTGGACGCCGTGGCGTCCGGGGACGAAGCCATGTCTGCTCCCTGGGCACGTTCGATATCGATGTCGATGCGGGTGGGGCTCCAGTGGCGCGTTGTCCTGGCGCGGACAGCAGCTGCCGCGCACGCCTCCTCGCGCCTCCCGGCGGGTGCAAGGGCTTTCTCGTTACGCGGCAGTAGCCTTCGAGGAAGTTACCGGGGGTTACAGGAACGGGTCAAGGCGCGTGTGGGAAAACCGTGCCCGTTGTGCCTCACCTGTGAACACGTCTCGGCCGGAACGTCGCTCTGACCTTCAACTTCCTTGCTGTGCCTTGACGTTGACCGTTCATCAGGTCTACAACTCTCCCTGTTTCCCCGGATCCGTGGCGCCGGATCCGTCGGCCGACGCGCCCGTCACCTCCCGGACCCCGTTCTGCGCGGGGCGGTCATGGCGTGTTCCGGAGCGGCCCCGGCACGTACGCCGAAAAGGCGCGTCCCCCGGCCGTTCCCCGTTCCCGTGGCACCGGCGCGGTCACCTTCCCCCGAGGTCCGTACCGGTCGCCCGGCTGTCGCCGTCGGCCCGTGGCGTACGGAGAAGGCGCCACGGACCGGCGGCGGTCCCTCCTCGCACCACCCCCGCGGGCGGGCACCGGCGTCCTCGCCCGCCGTCGCGCGCGGCCCGTTCCACCCCGCACACCCGCGCCACCTTCTCGACCCGCACACCCGCGCCCCGGCGCGGTCAGGCACCCACACCCCCATCGGAGAAGAGGCATCCCCCCATGCGTACTCGATCCCTGCTCGCCCTCGTCGGAACCGTCGCGGCCCTCTCGGCCTCCGCGGTCGTCCCCGCCTCCGCGGACGACGTCGCGGTGCTCACCACCGGCAGCGCCGGCGGGACCCCCGTCGCCGTCGGCGACGTCCTCACCGCCTCACTGGCGAGCGGCACCAACGCCACGCTCTACTCCAGCGCCACCGGCACGAGCGGCGTCTCCTGTTCCGCCTCGGCCTTCACCGCGACCGCCGCCGACAACCCGGCGTCCCCCGGCACGGCCACGGAGTCCCTCACCGGCCAGACCTTCAACGCCGGTTCGTGCAGCAGCAACGTCGTCGGCGTCCTCGGCGTCACCAGCATCACGGTCGACAACCTGCCCTACAGCACCGCGGTGGGCTCCGACGGCAGCGTCACGGTCACCCCGGCCGCCGGCTCCAGCATCCAGACCACGGTCAAGCTGCGCTCCCTGCTGGGCACGCTGACCTGTGTCTACCGGGCGGCGAGCCTGTCCGGCACGGCCGACAACGCCGACAACAGCCTCACCTTCACCAACCAGCAGTTCACCAAGTTCTCCGGTTCGTCCCTCTGCTTCGCGAACGGCTACTTCACCGCGAAGTACGCGCCCGTGACCGACACCAGCCAGGCGGGCAGCCCGGCCGTGTTCGTCAACTGACCTCCACGGGAACCGGGTTCACTGCCGGCGTCGCAGCACCACCGCGACGCCGGCAGTGAGCAGCAGTGCCGCCCCGGCTCCCCCGGCGACCATGGGGAGCGCGGGGCCGCCGCCCGAGGTGCTCTGGGCGGCGGGCGCCAGACGGTCGGTGTCCGCCGTCCCGGCCGCCGGACTCGCCTCGGGAGAGGGCGGTTCGGCGGAAGGCGAGGCGATCGTGGGGCTGGGTGACGCGGCCGCCGACCGGGTCGCCCCGGCGGACGCCTTGGCGCCCTTGCCGGCGGAACCGCTCGTGGCGGTCCCCGAAGCCGCTTTGCTCCCGGCCGGCTTCGACGCCCCGCTCCCGCTGGGGAACACCACGTCCGAGCACGAGTAGTACGTGTCCGTCGTGCTGGAGTTCTGCCAGATCGTGAACAGCATCTGACGGCCGGTGCGGTCGGACGGCAGCTTCGCGCCGATCCGGTACGCCCCGCCGACCAGCGGGGGATCGGTGACCGTGGCGAACGGCTTCTCCGGCAGGTCGGACCACTTCAGCGGCCGCGTCGGGCTGTAACCCTGCTTGGTCAGATAGAGCTTGAAGGTCCCCGTGTGCGCGATCGTCGAGCTGTACTTCATGGTCAGGGACGCGCCGGGCGTCAGGCGCGTCGCCGGGAAGTCGGCGCGCGCCAGGTCGAGGCCCTTGTAGGCGGGCAGGCCCCCGCTGCACAGCTTTCCGTCCGGGATGACCGAGCGGTCCCGGCCGTTCACACCGCCCACCCGCAGGTTGTCCCACGCCGTGAAGGACGAGCCGTTCGCGGAGATAGCCGCCCGGCAGGCCGCCGTGCCCTGGCTGCCGCCCTCGGGCGAGCACGCGTACACCCGGCTGACCGGAGACGTCGGGGCGCCGTGCGCCGACGCCGTCCCCGCGGCCCACGTCGTGAGCAGCAGCGGAGCCGCCAGGGCGACAGCGGCCGCGGTGGCGGTGCGGTAGGCGGTCATCCGGGACGTCTCCTCGATGCGTGGGCGAAGCGGTGTGCCCCCGTGCGCGGCCGGGACGCACTCCTCGCACGGGGTACGGAGGGATACGGATCCGGGGCGCGGGGCGTTCAGCCGGATCCGCATTCCGCGCGAAACGGGACCACCCCGCCGGACCGCGGGCGGGCGAGGGCCGTACACCTGCCGGATCGAGGGTTTTCCCGCTATCCCCGCGCTCCGCCGCCCGCCTATCGTTCAGCGCGACCGCCGACGGCGGCTGCGCACCCCGTGTCCCGGACCGGGCCGCGCAGGACACCGGGGCGGACGACAGCTCGAAGCCGACCGACCTAGGCAGAACGCTGAGCTCTACGGGGGGAGGGGCCGCCCGGCGCACACCGCGTCGGACGGCCCCTTCTGTTCAGCCGGTACGGTGAGCCGCATGCGCGATCCCGCCGACCCCGCCCGCTCCGCCGCCGGTCCCGACGACGCCCCGGTGGTGGTGGGTTCGGTGCGGGGCTCGTTCCCCCGGAGCGTGCTGGCCGAGCGGCACCCGGCGATCGTCCGGAAGGTGCGGGACGCCTTCCCGTACGGTCCCGAGCAGCGCCACGCGCTCGACGCCCTGCTGGAGAACTGCGTCGAGGGGGTCGTCGAACCGCTCGCGGAGCCGGCCCCGGACCGCGCCCGGTGGGACGCCTGGGGCGGCCGGGAGCACTACGGCCGGTCCTGGTTCGACCTGCCCTTCCTGTGGTCCGAGAGCTACTTCTACCGCAAACTCCTCGAAGCCGTCGGCTACTTCACGCCCGGCCCCTGGCAGGGCATCGACCCCTTCCGCCCCTTCAAGCTCGCCGAACTCGACACCCCGGAGGCCGACGCGGAACTCGCCGCGCTGGACGACCTCGCGCACCGGCCGGCCGGGGAACAGGAGGAGGCGCTGCTGCACGGCTCCCTGTGGGGCAACCGCGCCGACCTCGGGTTCAGACTGGCCGGCACCGGGAGCGGGACGGCGGACGGGTCCCGGCTCGTGGCGGACGACGCCGAAGTGCTGCGCTCCCTGTTCGCGGGCGGCACCCTCTGTCTCGTCGCGGACAACGCGGGCCGGGAACTCGTTCCCGACCTGCTCCTCGTCGACCACCTGCTCCGGCACGGCCGGGCCGGGCGGACCGTCCTGCACGTGAAGCCGTACCCGTACTACGTGTCCGACGCCACGACGGCGGACGTGCTGGACGCCCTGCGCCGGCTGACCGCGGCGAAGGGAGCGGCCGGCGAGGCCGGCGACCGCCTCTGGGCGGCCATGTCCGAGGGCCGGCTCACCGTCCGGGCCCACCCCTTCTCCTGCGGCCCGCTGCCGTACACCGATCTGCCCGACGACCTCCGGCAGGAGTTCGCCGCCGCCGACGTGACCCTGCTGAAGGGCGACCTGAACTACCGCCGGCTCATCGGCGACCGGCTCCACCCCGCCACCACCCCGTTCGCCGCCGCCACCGCCGGCTTCCCCGGTGCGGTGGCGGCGCTGCGGACCCTCAAGTCCGATGTCGTCGTCGGGATCGCCCCCGCCGTCGAGGCGGCCCTCGACGCCGCAGAGGGCGACCGCTGGCGCACCGGCGGCACCCACGCGCTGATCCAGGCGAGACGCGGCTGACCGGCCGGCCGCCCCGGTGGCCGGGCCGAAGCGCCGGGGAACCGGGCGGGCGGGGGCGTCGTCGCGCGCGGTTTCCGGACCGGTTCACGCGATGGTGTGATCATGTCCCGGCCCGCGGATGTGCCTCCGGGGCCCCGGGTAGGGCCCGGCCATGACGCAGCCGTTCCGACTCCCGCACTTCTACATGCCGTACGCCGCACGGCTGAACCCGCACCTGGACGAGGCCAGGGCGCACTCGCGCGAGTGGGCCCGCGGCATGGGCATGCTCGAAGGCTCGGGCATCTGGGAGCAGTCCGACCTCGAAGCCCACGACTACGGCCTGCTGTGCGCCTACACCCACCCCGACTGCGACGGACCGGCCCTCTCCCTCATCACCGACTGGTACGTGTGGGTGTTCTTCTTCGACGACCACTTCCTGGAGACCTTCAAACGCACCCAGGACCGCGTCGGCGGCAGGGCCTACCTGGACCGGCTGCCCCTCTTCATGCCGCTCGACCCGTCGGCCCCCGTCCCCGAGCCGGAGAACCCCGTCGAGGCGGGACTCGCCGACCTGTGGGCGCGCACGGTTCCCTCGATGTCCGCGCGGTGGCGCAGGCGGTTCGCCGTCTCCACCGGGCATCTGCTCGACGAGTCGATGTGGGAGCTGTCCAACATCGACGAGGGGCGGATCGCCAACCCCGTCGAGTACATCGAGATGCGCCGCAAGGTGGGCGGAGCCCCCTGGTCGGCCGGACTCGTCGAGTACGCGACCCGTGAGGTGCCCGCGTCCGTCGCGGGGTCGAGGCCGCTGCGCGTCCTGATGGAGACGTTCTCCGACGGCGTCCACCTGCGCAACGACCTGTTCTCCTACCAGCGGGAGGTGGAGGAGGAGGGCGAACTCAGCAACGGCGTCCTCGTCCTGGAGGCGTTCTTCGGCTGCACGGCCCAGCGGGCCGCCGAGACCGTCAACGACGTCCTCACCTCACGGCTCCACCAGTTCGAGCACACCGCCCTCACCGAGGTGCCCGCGCTGGCCCTGGAGAAGGGGCTCACCCCCGCGGAGACCGGAGCCGTCGCCGCGTACACGCGGGGCCTCCAGGACTGGCAGGCCGGCGGACACGCATGGCACATGCGCTCCAGCCGTTACATGAACGGGGGCGCCGTCGAGGAGGCGCGGCCCCTCGGGGCGAGCGGATCCGGCACGTCCGCCGCGGACGTCGGGGCACTGCTCTCCGCGGCCGGGGCCGAGCGGCTGCGCGCGTACACCCACGTCCCGTTCCGGAAGGTCGGACCCTCCAGACTCCCCGAGTTCCACATGCCGTTCGAGGTCACCCTCAGTCCGCACCTCGCGGGCGCCCGGGACCGCCTCGGCATCTGGACGCACGCCATGGGCATGCTCCGGGAGGGCGTCTGGGACGAGGACAAGCTCATCGCCTACGACCTCCCGCTCTGCGCCGCCGGCATCCACCCCGACGCGACACCCGAGGCCCTCGACCTCAGCTCGCAGTGGCTGGCCTGGGGCACCTACGCCGACGACTGCTACCCGCTGTACTTCGGCAACCACCGCGATCTGGCCGCCGCCCGGCTGGCCACCGCGCGTCTGTCCGCCTGCATGCCCGTCGAGGGCGAGGGGACGCCCGTCCCGGTCAACGGCATGGAGCGCGGGCTGATCGACCTGTGGCGGCGCACCACCGCGGAGATGACCCCGGACGCCCGGAGCGCCCTGCGCGCTTCGGTGGACGTGATGACGGAGAGCTGGCTGTGGGAACTGTCCAACCGGCTGCAGAACCGCATCCCTGACCCGGTCGACTATCTGGAGATGCGCCGGGCCACGTTCGGATCCGAGCTCACCATGAGCCTGTGCCGCCTCGGACACGGCCGGACGGTCCCGCCGGAGGTCCACAGCAGCGGCCCGGTCCGGTCGCTGGAGAACGCGGCCATGGACTACGCGATGCTCCTGAACGACGTCTTCTCGTACCAGAAGGAGATCGAGTACGAGGGGGAGATCCACAACGGCGTCCTCGTCGTGCAGAACTTCTTCGGCTGCGACTATCCGGCCGCGCTCGGCATCGTCCATGACCTGATGACCCGGCGCATGGAGCAGTTCCAGCATGTCGTCGCCCATGAACTGCCCATCCTGTACGAGGACTTCAAGCTCTCGGAGGAGGCCCGCGGGATCATGCGCGGCCATGTGGCGGAGCTGGAGAACTGGCTGGCCGGAACCCTGAAGTGGCACCGGGAGTGCCACCGGTACGGCGCGGCCGACCTGGCCCGGCGCGCCCACGGCTTCGTACCGGACCGGCTGCCCGCGCCGCCCGTGGCCCGGCGGGCGCAGCCCGTCTGACGGCCGGCGCCGGCGAGGGACCCGGCCGCCTTCCCGGGGACGGGGGCCGCAGTCTCACTCGTTGGGGGATCGTCGCTGGCGGGAGCGATGGGTAGGGCATGAGCCGAGAGCGGCCCGTGGAACATCTGCCGGAGGCGACCCATGGAACAGACCACGTTGCGGCCCAAGCCGATGCCGGGACGGGAGCCGGGCGGCGGCCCCCGTCCCACGGACGGTGCCCGTCCGCTCGCCGGAATCCGGCCTCCGGGCGCCGCGCGGCGTCGTGGCCGGCGACTGGTCACCCTGTTGCTCGGGGTGTCGGCCGCCGTGGTCCTCGTCCTGTCCGGCGTGGGGCTCGGCGCGGTGGGCGCGACCGTGATCGGCGTGCACGGACTGGCGCACCTCCGGAAGGAGGCCGCCGCGGCCGGGCTGCCGGGGCATCCCTCCGCCGGCTCCGGGGCGCGGCGGCCGGACGGTTCCGGAACACCACGGTCCGCCGGGCCGCGGTCCGCCGGGCCCGCGGCGCCGTCGTCCGCGGGGTCCGCGGCGGCGCGGGTCACCGGTTCCACGGCGGAGTCCGGCAGCGGCCGTCCGGTCCGGCCGCGGGAGTCCGAGGGGCCGGCCGCACGGGGGACCCTCGGGATCGAGGCCGTCGACGCCCCCGGCGGCGGCGGGGGCGCGCTGATCGTGGGGGTGCACCTCCCCGGTCCCGGCTACAGCGCCGGCCTGGTACGCGGCGACGTCCTGCTCGCCCTCGACGGGACCGGGATCACCTCGGCCGCCGACCTCGCGCGCGCGGTGGCGGACGCGCGGCCGGGCCGGGAGGTCACCCTGCGCGTGCGCCACGCGGACGGCGGACGCGGGCGCCTGTCCGCGGTCCCCGGCACCGCGACCTGAGGCGCCCCGGTCCGGGCCGTCCCGCGGGCATGGGTCCCCTTCGTCGGTCCCCTTCGTCGATCCCCGGGGAAAAGGGCTGGTCAACGGAGTCGCGGCCCGTCACGATGGCCGCATGCTGAGCACCCTCGTCGCCTTCCTCGGCGCCTGCACCCTGATCGCGGCCTCCCCCGGACCGAGCACCGTTCTGATCATCAAACGGTCCCTGGGCAGCAGGCGGTCCGGCTTCATGACCGTGCTCGGCAACGAGACGGGCGTCTTCCTGTGGGGCGCCGTCGCCGCTCTCGGCCTCACCGCCCTGCTCGCCGCCTCCGAGATGGCGTACGGGATCATGCGCGTCGTCGGCGCCGTCGTGCTCGTCGGCTTCGGCGTCCAGACGCTGTGGCAGGCACGCCGTTCCAAGGGGGCCGCCGACGGCGGCTGGGAGGGCGCGGAGAAGAGCGCCTGGGCGTCCTACCGGGGCGGTCTGCTGCTCAACCTCGCCAACCCCAAGGCGGCCGTCTTCGCGATGTCCTTCCTGCCGCAGTTCGTGCCCGAGGGCGCCCCGCACCTGCCCGCCATGCTCGGCCTCGCCGCGCTCTGGGCTGTCTACGAGGTGGGGTACTACGGCGTCTACGTGTGGTTCGTCGGCCGGATGAAGGCCGTGCTGTCCCGGACGGGCGTGCGCCGGCGCCTGGAGCAGGTCTCCGGTGGTGTCCTGCTGCTCCTGGGGGCCCGCCTCGCCCTGGAGGGCTGACCCGGGGCGGCCGCGACCGGCTCGCGCACACCCCACCGGAGGGGCAGGATGCTGCCGTAGCCCTCTGGGGAACTCCGGACACACGGAGGCATGGATGACCGCCGCCACACCCGCGCCCTTCACCGCCGACGACTACGAGGCCCGTATGCGGCGCGCCGCCGAGGCCGCGGCCGATGCCGGGCTCGACGGAGTCCTGGTCGCGCCGGGGCCCGACCTGGTGTGGCTGACCGGGTACCGCCCGGTGGAGACCGAGCGGCTCACCCTGCTGGTGCTGCGGGCGGGACAGGACCCCGCCCTCGTCGTGCCCGTCCTGGAGGCACCCGACGCGGCCAAGTCGGCCGGCGCGTCCGCGCTGACGCTGTACGACTGGGCCGACGGCACGGACCCCTACGCGGCCGCCGAACCCCTCATGGGCCGCGCCGGCCGCTTCGGCATCAGCGACAACGGCTGGGCCCTGCACCTGCTGGGCCTCCAGAAGCGGCTCCCCGCGACCCGCTACTCGGCCCTGACCGAGGTCCTGCCGATGCTCAGGGCCGTCAAGGACGCGGCCGAGCTGGAGCGGCTCGCGTCCGCCGGAGCCGCCGCGGACCAGGCGTTCGAGGAGATCCGCAAGGTCCGCTTCGCGGACCGCAGGGAGTCGGAGGTCTCCCGAGACCTCGCCGAGCTGCTGCGCCGGTTCGGGCACTCCCAGGTCGACTTCACCATCGTCGCCTCGGGGCCCAACGGGGCCAACCCCCACCACGAGGCCGACGAGCGCGTGATCGAGGACGGCGACATGGTGGTCCTGGACTTCGGCGGCCTCAAGGACGGCTACGGCTCCGACACCTCCCGCACGGTCCACGTCGGCGAACCGGACGACGAGGAGCGCAAGGTCCACGACATCGTGCGCGAGGCCCAGGAGGCCGGCTTCCGCGCCGTGCGGCCCGGGGCCGCCTGCCAGGACATCGACCGCGCGGCGCGCGCCGTCATCGAGGCCGCCGGGTACGGCGAGTACTTCATCCACCGCACGGGGCACGGCATCGGCGTCACCACCCACGAGCCGCCCTACATGGTCGAGGGCGAGGAACAGCCCCTGGTCCCCGGCATGTGCTTCTCCGTGGAACCGGGGATCTACCTGCCCGGCCGCTTCGGGGTCCGCATCGAGGACATCGTCACGGTCACCGAGGACGGCGGACGCCGGCTCAACAACACCTCCCGCGAGATGGTGATCGTCGACTGACGTGCGCCCGCAGACCGCGCGGCACCCCCTTCGCCCCCGCCCCCGGACGACAAGGGCGCGACCATGAACCCGACACCGACATCGACACCGGAACCCGCACCGGCACCCACCCCCGAGGCCGTCCGCGGACTGGTCCGTTCCCTGCTCTCCGACGACACCGCGCCCGGTCCGGGACCGGAGGTGCGGCCCGTCCGCGAGCAGGGCGGCCACTTCACCTGGTGGGTGGGCCGACGCCATGTGCTGAGGCTCGCCCCCGACCGCGAGGCCTCCCTGCGCCAGCGCCGTGAGCTGCGGCTGCGCGATCTGGTCCGCCCCCTGGTCGGGGGCGCCGTCCCCATGAGCGTGGCGAGTGGCGAGTGGGCGGGCGGACTGAGCTACACCCTGGACACCAGGGTGCCCGGCGTCTCCGGCGAGGAACAGACCGTCTCGGCACTCGGCGAGGCCGACCTGGCGGACCTGCTGACCGGGCTGCGCGAGGTCCCCGTACGGCAGGCCGAGACCCTCGGCGTGCCGCGGACCCCGCCGCGCTCCCTGAAGGCGCTGCGGGCCACCGCCGTACGGGCCGCCGGGCGTCTTCCCGCGGAGGAGTTCGACCCCGCCCGGTTCGACCAGCTCGCCGAGCCCGCCGCCGTCCAGCTCGGCGCGCAGACCGGCCCCGCGGTCCTCGTGCACCACGGACTCCTGGGCGAACACCTCGTGGTCAGCCCCGACGGCCGGGTGCGGGGCGTCCTCGACTGGACCGGCACGGTGATCGGGGACCCGGCCGAGGACATCGCCGGGCTGGCCGTCGCCGTCGGCGCCCCCGCGGCCGTACGCGCCGCCACCCTCGCCGGTTACGGGGCCCGCCCCTGCCTGCGCGGCCTGTGGCTCGCCCGCTGCGACACCGTCGTCCGGCTCGCCGGCCGCCTCCACGGCGGCGATGCCGGACGGCTTCCGCTCCTGGAGGCCCAGCTGGGGCGGGCCTGGGAGTCGATCCTGCTGGAGCGGGTCACGGACCTGCGGGAAGGGCCGGGCGAGGCGCCGTAGGGGCGCGCGGCCGGCCCTTCCCGGCCGCGGGTGGGCCCTCACGCCTGGGTCAGCACCACGCACGACTCGCCCGGAACGTGCAGCATCCCGTCCGCTCCCGGTGCCTCGACCGGCTCCCAGGCCGCGAGGACGAGCACGCGGCGGATGCCGAGGGGAATCGCCGCGGGGCCCTTGCCGAGGTTCACGGCGACCCGGACGTCCCCGCGCCGGACGGCGATCCAGCGGGCTCCCGGGTCGTGGGCGACCCGGACCGCCGCGAGATCGGGGTCCGACAGGTCGGCCTGGCTCCGGCGCAGCGCGATCAGTTCGCGGTACCAGGCCAGCAGGCGCGCGTGCGGCTCCCTCCCGGGTTCCGACCAGTCGAGGCAGGAGCGGTCCCGGGTCGCCGGGTCCTGCGGGTCCGGCACGTCCTCCTCGGCCCAGCCGTGCGCCGCGAACTCCCGCCGCCTGCCCCGCCGTACGGCCTCCGCGAGCTCCGGGTCGGTGTGATCGGTGAAGAACTGCCAGGGCGTCGCGGCGCCCCACTCCTCGCCCATGAAGAGCATCGGCGTGAACGCCGCGGTGAGGGTCAGCCCGGCCGCGCAGGCCAGCAGTCCGGGGGACAGGGAGGCCGACAGCCGGTCCCCTTGGGCGCGGTTGCCGATCTGGTCGTGCGTCTGCGTGTAGCCGAGCAGCCGCTGCGCCGAGACCCGCGCGCGGTCGAGCGGGCGGCCGTGATGACGCCCGCGGAAGCTGGACCAGGTGCCGTTGTGGAAGAAGCCCGTCGTCAGCGTCTTGCACAGCGCGGTGAGCGGGGCCCGCGCGAAGTCCGCGTAGTAGCCCTGGGCCTCGCCGGTCAGCGTGGTGTGCAGCGCGTGATGGAAGTCGTCGTTCCACTGGGCGTGCAGCCCGAGTCCGCCCTCCTCGCGGGAGGTGATGAGCCGCGGGTCGTTGAGGTCCGACTCGGCGATCAGGAAGAGCGGCCGGCCCAGGTCGCCGGCGAGCGCGTCCACGGCCGCCGAGAGCTCCTCCAGGAAGTGCACCGCCCGGGTGTCCCGCAGCGCGTGCACCGCGTCGAGGCGCAGTCCGTCGAGCCGGTAGTCGCGCAGCCAGGCCAGCGCGCTGCCCACGAGGTAGGCGCGCACCTCGTCCGAGCCGGGCGCGTCGAGGTTCACCGCGGAGCCCCAGGGCGTCTGGTGGGTGTCCGTGAAGTAGGGCCCGAACGCGGGCAGGTGGTTGCCGGACGGGCCGAGGTGGTTGTGCACGACGTCGAGGACGACGCCCAGGCCCAGCTCGTGCGCCCGGTCGACGAAGCGCTTCAGCGCCTCGGGACCTCCGTACGGCTCGTGCACGGCCCACAGGGAGACGCCCTCGTACCCCCAGCCGTGCCGGCCGGGGAACGGGCACAGCGGCATCAACTCGACGTGCGTGACGCCCAGTTCGACCAGATGCCCGAGCCGGTCCGCCGCCGCGTCCAGGGTGCCCTCGGGCGTGTACGTACCCACGTGCAGCTCGTAGAGGACCGCGCCCGGCAGCGGACGTCCGGGCCAGTCGGCGCGCCACGCGTACCGCCCCTGGTCGACCACCGCGCTCAGTCCGTCGGGGCCGTCCGGCTGGCGGCGCGAACGGGGATCGGGCAGGACGGGACCGTCGTCCACCGCGAACCCGTACCGGGTCCCCTCCGCCGCCTCCGCCTCTCCCGTCCACCATCCGGTCCGCCCGGCGTCACGGTCCAACGCGCGCGTGGCACCGTCGCAATGGAGCGTCATCCGGTCGGCCCGCGGTGCCCACACCTCGAATCGCATGGACGCTTCCCCCTTGTCGGCTCGCAGTGACCCAGCCCGTCCATGGTGCTCCACGGGAGATCAATTCGCTTACGGATCCACCCTTTTGCCGCGTGTCTCCCGCCTTTCGGTCGCGCGAACGGCCGCACCCGGTCCCACCAGCCGTTTCCGGGTCTTCTGGACACTCCGTGGTTACTGGCCGACAATCACGAACGTGACGTCGTCCTTCGAGTTCCATCCGTACCCCGCGCGGCTGTCCGACGCGGAGCGCGACCGGGCGCTCAAGTCCCTCCGTGACGGTGTCGCGCTCGGCCGCCTCTCGCACGACACGTTCGTCCGCCGCATGGAGCTGGTCCTGTCCGCCCGCCGGTCCGAGGAACTCGCCGTGCTCACCGCCGACCTGCCCGACGGCGACGAGCCCGCCGGGCGGCGCTGGGCGAAGGTGGTGTTCGGCACCGTGGAGGCCGTGTCCGGCTTCTCGGTCCGGTTGCGCCGGGCCTGGCAGGCCGAGCGGCTGCCCAAGCTGCAACTGCCCGATCCGGGCAACGCCTATCCGCTGCGCATCGGCCGTGACCCGGCCAGCGGACTGCGCCTCAACCACGAGACGGTGTCCCGGGTGCACGCCGAACTGCGCCGGCAGGGCGGTGTGTGGGTGCTGCGCGACCTCGGCTCGACCAACGGCACGACCGTCAACGGCCGGCGCGTCATCGGCGCGTCCGTCGTGAAGGACGGCGACCAGGTCGGCTTCGGCCGCATGATGTTCCGCCTCGCCTCGGCGGCCTGAGCCGCGTCGCCTCCCGGCTGCCCGCCTCCCGGCTGCCCGAGGAGTCCGGGCGCGCCCGGAGAGCGGGCCCGGAGAGCGCGCCCGGAGAGCGGGCCCACCCGCCGGATCCCGCAACATCCTTTCGCCCCGGCGGTGTTGACGCGCCCCCGAAGTCGTGACTGACTGTGTGTACTTCGTGTACATCAGGTGAAACGACGGCACCGTACGAGTGGAGGTGTGCTCTGCCGCCCCTCCGCCGCTACCCGACCGTGGACGAACTCGGGGTCCGCGCCGCCGCGCTCGTCGCCCGGCGCCCCGGCGACGCCCGGCTGCGCCGCGTGGGCACCTCCCGGGCGGGCACGCCGATGCTGCTCCTGTCCGTCGGACACGGCAGCCGCCAGGTCCTCGTCGTCGCCGGACCGCACGCCAACGAACCCGTGGGCGGCGCGACCGCGCTCAGACTGGCCGAACGGGCGCTCGCCGACCCCCGCCTCACCGAGGGCGCGGACGCCACCTGGAACCTGCTGCTCTGCCTCGACCCCGACGGCTCCCGCCGCAACGAGGCCTGGCTCCAGGGCCCTTACACCCTCGGTCACTACTTCCGGCACTTCTTCCGGCCGGGCTTCCTCGAACAGCCGGAATGGCTGCCCGACGGCCCGGACGGCGCCGCCCTGCCGGAGACCCGGGTCCTGCTCGCCCTCCAGGACGAGCTGAGGCCGTTCCTGCAGTGCTCCCTGCACGGCGTCGACGTCGGCGGCGCCTTCGTCGAGCTGACCCGCGACCTGCCCGGCCTCTCCCGGCGCATCGCGCACAGCGCGGCCCGCCTCGGCATCCCGCGCGAACTCGGCCCCTACGACACCCTGTACTGGCCGGAGCTCGGCCCCGCCGTCTACCGCGTCCCGCCGCCGCGCCGGGGAGACCTGGCCGCCGCCATCACGGAGGCCGCGGTCGACTCCACCTGGTTCCACCCCCAGCCGTACGGCACGGTCACCGCGATCGTCGAGGCGCCCATGTGGGGTGTCGGCGCCGTCGAGGACCGGGCGCGTCCCGCCGACGCCGACGCGGTGCTGCGCTCCGTCAGCCGGGCGCTGCGGCACGACACGAGGACCCTGGAGGACGTCCTGGCCCGGGTGCGGCCCGGCCTCGGCGGTTCCCCGGACGTGACCTGTCTGCTCGCGCCCGTCGACGACTATTTACTGGTCGGCCCCGGACTCGCCGACTCCTGGGACCCCGACGCGCGCGACACCGGGGCACGGGCCCTGCCGCCGCTCGACACCGCCCGGCTCACCGCCCTGCGCCTCGCCGGGCGCCGGGTCGCGCTGCGCACGGCCGGGCTGCTGCACCAGCTGGTCACCGCCTCCGGGCAGGACCCGTGCGGCGCGCTGCCCGAGCTCGACCGGCTGATCGACGCGTGGTGCGCCGACTACCGCGACGGCTGCGGGGCGCGCTGGATACCGGTCGCGCGCCAGGTCGAGTACCAGGCGCGTGTCGTCCTCTCCGCGTTCGAACTCGCCGGGCGGCACACCGGCGCACGTCCCCGTTCGGGCGACTCCGGCCGGCCCGCGCAGGCCACGGTGCCGACACACCGGGAATGACGACGCCCCTCCGGGCGGTCCGCGCCGGGTCAGACGGTGCCGTCGCGGGCGTGGCGGGCGGCCGCCATCACCGTACGGGCCTGGTGCTCGACCTGGTTCTCCAGCGGCACCCAGCGCGCGCGGAAGCGTTCCGCGAAGGAGTCGCTCCAACCGGCGACCAGCTCTTCGAGGCGCGGCGCCTCGCGGTCGCCCGCCTCCCGGAGGACGCGCAGCAGCATCGACGCGGCCCGCAGCGGGATCCGCCGGCCGAACGCGTCGACACTTCCCACGTACGCCATCGTCGTGTCCACGGGGAGCGGCTGCGACCAGTCCGCGGCGAGCCCCGGCACCAGGGCCAGCGCCCACTTCGAGGCCCGCAGGAGGGGCCCGTCGGGCCCCCGCAGCCGGGGCAGGGCCCGTTCGAGCACCGCCTCCACCTGGCCCGCGTCCGCCACCAGCCGGTCGGCCAGGCGTCGCATCGCGGCCGCGGGCGCGGGGTGCGGCGCCGGATCGTCCACCAGGTCGCTGGCCCACATCGGCACCTCCACGACGGCCGTCAGACCGCCGTACCGGTGGGCGTGGTACCAGGTGCTGTGCCGGGCGTCGTCCGGCATGCTCGGGTACGCCGCGTCCGAGCCGGGCGCCGGCATCACATGTACCCCCGGCCCGGACGCGGGCCAGCCCGCGGCGTCCGAGGCGGCCGTCTCGACCGGGATGCGCAGCTCCGCCGCGGACTTGGCGAACGGCTCCGCGAGACCGGGGATGTCCTTGGTCAACTGCACCCAGCTGCCGCCCAGATCGGTCCCGTGCAGGGTCACCTGGAGGTAGGGCCGCACCTCGTCGATGACCCGGGTCAGCGCCCGGGTCTCCGGCGGCAGCCGGTCGGGGGGCAGGACCGAGGGCGACCACTCCGGCTGCTCGGGCCCGGCCGGACGGAAGAAGCCCAGGTGGTAGTCGAGGAGGGTCCGGGGCGCGGGAGTCGCATGGAGGCTCGCCCCGTCGGGGTCCGCGCAGAGCAGGAAGTGCCAGGAGGTGTCCCTGCGTAACTCCCGCCGGTACAGCACGCGTTCGGCCAGCGACAGCAGCGTCGAACCGCCCGTCGGCTCGTTGGCGTGGGCCCCCGCCACGACGAGGACCGCGTGCCGGGAGTGGCCGACGGACAGCAGGTGGAGGGGTCTTCCCGCGCGGGAGGCGCCCACTTCCCGAAGGACGCACAGATCGGGCCGGTGGGCCGCCAGCGCCGAGGCGGACGACACGATTTCGGCCACACTGGGGTAGCGCAACTCCGGCAGATGACTCACCCCCGACTTGTCCGCCCTGCGTCGCTTTTGGCAGTACTCCACGGTCTCGGAGAACTGTCAAGGACGCGTCGGCGCGGCCGTGACGGACCCCGGCCGGCGTTTTCCGCCGGCGACGGGCGGCGGCGGGTGCCCGGACCTCCCCGGCCGGAACGGACCGCGTCCCGCGGGCCTGCGGAGAACCGGGGACGGGCGCGCCGGAGCGGGCGCCCGGGAGACGGCGGCCGGCGTCCCCGCGTGCCGCGGGCGGATGGATCGATGCGATGTACACGATTCACTCGTCCGGGTGTACGGGACCTGCGCTCGCGGGCTGATGGTGGTCGACTCGGAACAACCGCGCGCGGGTCCGGCGCGCAGACCCGAGGCGGTGGCCCGCGGTGCTGTGTCCACACGGTCTTCCCGGCGAAGGCGCCGCGACGGCGACCCCCACGGGCCCACGGGCCCCGGTCCCGCCGCCCTCGCCCGCCGACGCCGGGCCACCGACGGCCGCGGGCGTGACCTCCGCGCACGTCGCGGGCGAGCCGCCCCCGCCGGCCGCGGGCCCGGCACCGGCGTCCTCCGCCACCGGTGATCCGGGGACCGCGCTCGTGGGCTCCCGGACGCCGCGGTCCGGCACCGCCGCGCCGCGCCCGTCCCCGGCGGGTCCGGCGCCGGTCCCCGTGCCGGGGTGTCCCTCGCCGACGGCCCCGCTCGCCCCGTCGGGCCCTTCACCGTACGGCCCGTACACGCCGCCGCGCGGGCCTTCCGTGCACAGGGGCGCCCCGGCCAGCCTCCTCGACCCGGGAACGGAGGACGATCCCCACCCGCTCCACCGCACCCTGCGCGGAAAGTTCCCCCTGGTCCACGACGAGCCGTTCGGCGCCTGGCTGATCAGCAGGTACGCCGATGTGCGCGCCGCGCTCGCGGACCCGCGGCTCGTCCCGCCGTCACCCGGACCCGTACCGGCCCGCGGCGCCTGCCGGGCCGTCGTGTCCCAGGCGCTCGGGGACCGGGTGCCGGCCGCGCTGCGAGCGGGCGTCGAGCGCACCGCCCACGTCCTCGCGAGCCGCCTGGCCTTCCGCCAGGAGGCCGATCTCGTCGCCGAGTTCTGCCAGTGGCTGCCCGCCGCCGCGGCCGTCGCCGCGCTCGGACTGCCGTACGAGGACACCGCGCGCGTGCACGCCTGGTGCCGGACGGGACTCGACCACCTCGGCGGCCACCACCCCGGACTCGCCGCCCATCTGCGGCCCCACGTCGCCGCCCGCCGTGCCCACCCCGGTGACGACCTGCTGTCCGCGCTGTGCGCGGCCCGTCCCGACGGGCGTCCCCTGCCGGACGAGGCGGTGACCGGCCTCGCGGCGACCGTGCTGGGCGCGGCGGGCGAGACGACGGCGCGCGCCCTCGCCTCGTTCCTCGCCAACCTCCTCGACCATCCGCGCCAGCTCGACCTGGTCCGCGCCCGGCCCGAGCTGGCGGGTGCCGCCTGGGCCGAGTCGCTGCGCCGCGACCCGCCGCTGCAGATCGTGGCCCGCCGGGCCCTCGAACCGGTCGGCCCGGTGCCCGAGGGCGCCACCGTGGCGTGTCTGCTCGGCGCCGCGGGCCGCGACCCGGCACGGTTCGCGGACCCGGACCGCTACGACGTCTTCCGCGCCGACCCGGGCGGCCTCGCGTACGGCTCGGGACCGCACCGGTGCCCGGGCGCCGCGCTGGCCCGGCTGACGGCGGAGAGCGGGCTGCGCGCCCTGCTGACCGTGCTGCCGGACCTGCGCAGGGCGCCGGGACCCCGGCCGCGGGCCGAGGGTCTGGTCAGCCGCTCTCCCCGGACCCTTCCGGTGTGTCCGCGCTGACGCGCTCCAGCAGCGCCACGGGCGACCTCCCGAAGAGGTCCGCCACACGCGCGTGGCCCGTGAACTCCCGTCCCGCCGAGCCGGAGGGGAGCACGTCGGCCCACCGTCCGCCGGGGAGCGCGAGGACGGTGTCCCGCCAGCCGCCGGCCTCGGCGAGCCCCAGCGACAGCCGGGTGACGGCCGTGATCACCTCCCCCGACCGCGCGAACGCCACGCAGTGCTCGGCCGCCGGTCCCTCGGCCCGCAGCGGCGCGTACGTCGCCGAGGCGCCGAAGACGTCGGGCCGCCGGGCCCGCAGCCGCAGCACGGCGGCCGTGAGCGCGGGCTTCTCTCCGGACGGTTCGCGCGGTGTGAACGCCGCCCGGTTGTCCGGGTCCACCAGCGCCCGGTACTCGTCCTCGGTGCCCTGGTACACGTCCGGCACCCCGGGCATCGTCAGATGGACCAGGGCGGCCCCCAGGACGTTCGCCCGCACGTGCGGCGCCAGCGAGGCCCGCAGGGCGGCCACGGGCCGTCCGGGGGGCCCGCACGGCCCGTCGGTGACGAACGCCGCCACCGCGTCCTCGTACGCGGGATCGCGCTCGGTCCAGGCGGTGCGCGTCCCGGCCTCCCTGACGTGCTTCAGCAGGGCGTCCCGGACGCGCTCCGCGTAGACCCCGGGCCCGTCCCCGGGCCCGTCCCCGCCGGTGGCCGGGCCGAGGCCGAACACCGTCTGCCACGCGGCCCACGCCATCTGCGGGTCGGGCGTCCCCGGCCCCTCGCGGGTCACCTCCGCCAGCACCTCGGACCAGGCCTCCGGGCACTGGGTGAGGACGGAGACGGCGGCGCGCACGTCCGCGCTGCGCTTCGTGTCGTGGGTCGACAGGACGGTCCCGCCGACGGGCCAGTCGCGCTGCACGCGCGCGCAGAAGGCGTGGAAGTCGTCCGGGGACACCGCGGGGCGGCCCGGGTCGCCGCCCACCTCGTTCGCCGACAGCAGCGGCACGTAGCGGTAGAACGCCGTGTCCTCCACCGACTTGGCCCGCAGCGCCGACGAGGTCTGCGCGAACCGGGCCCGGAACGCGGCCTCCCCGGGTCCGTCGCCGTCCCGCGCGAGCAGCAGGTCCCGTACGAGATCCACGGCGTGCGCCTCCTCGGGCACCCGGAACGCGGACCTGGCCTCGGCGGCGGCCCGTTCCGTGAGCGCCCCGGCCGCGTCGGTGGACGGATAGGTCCGGTACACCTCCATCCGGACCAGGAGTTCGCGCAGCGCGGCGCCCAGGGCCCAGGGGGCGTGGTCGCGCGCGGCGGGGTCGGGGGAGGCGGCGCACAGCGCGCTCACCTCGCGGGTGAGCCGTCCGGCCTCCGCGGCGAGCTCGTGCGTGATCACCTTGTACGCCGCCTGGCGCACCGTGCTGTCCCAGTGGCCGCCCCGGTCGGCCTCCGGGCCCGCGAAGCGCCGGTAGCGGCCGAGCAGCCGGCTCGCGCCCGCCTCGTCCGTGAAGAGGCCGTCGACGTGCCGCAGCGCGTCGTAGCCGGTGGTGCCCGCCACGGGCCACGCGGGCGGGAGCGGCTCGCCGTCCGCGAGGATCTTCTCGACCACGGTCCAGCGGCCGCCGGTCGCCTCGTGCAGCCGGCGCAGATAGGCGTCCGGGTCCGCCAGCCCGTCCGGGTGGTCGACGCGCAGCCCCTCGATCACCCCGTCGGCGACGAGCTCCAGGATCTTCGCGTGGGTCGCCGCGAACACCTCGGGGTCCTCGACACGCACCCCGATGAGCTCCGAGATGCTGAAGAAGCGCCGGTAGTTGAGCTCGGTGCGGGCCAGCCGCCACCACGCGGGGCGGTACCACTGGGCGTCCAGGAGCTCGGGCATCGGCAGTCCCGCCGTGCCCTCGCGCAGCGGGAACACGTGGTCGTAGTAGCGCAGTATGTCGCCGTCGACCTTCAGCTGGCCGATCTCGGCGCCGAGGCGGTCCCCGAGCACCGGCAGCAGCAGCCGGCCGCCCCGGGCGTCCCAGTCGATGTCGAACCAGCGCGCGTACGGTGACTCCGGACCCTCGCGCAGCACCTCCCACAGGGCGTGGTTGTGGCGCGGGGACATCGCCATGTGGTTCGGCACGATGTCCACGACGAGTCCGAGGCCGTGCTCCCGCGCGGTGCGCGCGAGGGAACGCAGTCCCTCCTCCCCGCCCAGTTCGCCCCGCACGCGCGCGTGGTCCACCACGTCGTAGCCGTGCTTCGAGCCGGGGACGGCCTCCAGGACGGGGGACAGGTGCAGATGGGAGACGCCGAGCGAGGCCAGGTGGGGCACGGCCGCCTCGGCGCGGTGGAAGGGGAACTCCGGCTGGAGCTGGAGCCGGTAGGTGGCGGTCGGCACGACGGGGGCGACCGGGCCGGGGACGACCGAGTCCGCGATCGCCGGTTCGGGGCGCTCAGGTGTCATGCGACTCTACGTACCCGTTCGGCCGCCTTTCTGTCGCCGCGGCCCGCACAAGGGCACGCACGGCCCCGTCCCGCGCGGGTCCGTGGCGGGAGCCCGCGCGCGGGACGGGACGAGGGTTTCCTAGGCGGGCCGCTGGAGCACGGTCATGCTGCGGTCGACCAGGGGCAGCCGGTCGCCGGCCGTGACCTTCGCGCCCGTGCCCGGGGCCACCCCCTCCGGCAGGGAGGTGTCGACGACGACCTGCCACCGGCGGCCGTGGTCGGCCGGCACGACGAATTCCAGGGGCTGGTCGGAGGCGTTGAACATCAGCAGGAAGGAGTCGTCGCAGATGCGCTCCCCGCGCGGCCCCGGCTCGGAGATCGCGTTGCCGTTGAGGAAGACGGACAGCGCCCGGGCCTGCGCGGACCCCCAGTCGCGCTGGGTCATCTCCTGGCCCTCGGGGGTGAACCACGCGATGTCGGAGAGCTCGTCGTGGGTGCCCTGGACCGGCCGTCCGTGGAAGAAACGCCGCCTCCGGAAGACGGGATGGTCCCGGCGCAGCCACACCATCGCGCGCGTGAAGGCGAGGAGTTCGCAGTCCTCCTCCGGCCACGGCACCCAGGACAGCTCGCTGTCCTGGCAGTACGCGTTGTTGTTGCCGCCCTGGGAGCGCGCGAACTCGTCGCCGTGGCTGAGCATCGGCACGCCCTGGGAGAGCATCAGGGTGGCGATGAAGTTGCGCCGCTGCCGGGCCCGCAGCGCCAGCACGTCCGCGTCGTCCGTCTCGCCCTCGACGCCGCAGTTCCAGGAGCGGTTGTGGCTCTCGCCGTCCCGGTTGTCCTCGCCGTTGGCCTGGTTGTGCTTGTCGTTGTACGACACGAGGTCGTTCAGGGTGAAGCCGTCGTGGCAGGTCACGAAGTTGATGGAGGCGAGCGGACGGCGCCCGTCGTCCTGGTACAGGTCGGACGAGCCGGTCAGCCGGGAGGCGAACTCGGCCAGCGTGCGCGGCTCACCGCGCCACAGGTCCCGCACGGTGTCGCGGTACTTGCCGTTCCACTCCGTCCACAGGGGCGGGAAGTTGCCCACCTGGTAGCCGCCCTCGCCGACGTCCCAGGGCTCGGCGATCAGCTTCACCTGGGAGACCACCGGGTCCTGCTGGACGAGGTCGAAGAACGACGACAGCCGGTCCACCTCGTGGAACTGGCGCGCCAGTGTGGCCGCGAGGTCGAAGCGGAAGCCGTCCACGTGCATGTCGGTGACCCAGTAGCGCAGCGAGTCCATGATCAGCTGGAGCACGTGCGGGGAGCGCATGAGCAGCGAGTTCCCCGTGCCCGTGGTGTCCATGTAGTAGCGGGGGTCGTCCGCCAGACGGTAGTACGAGGCGTTGTCGAGCCCCCTGAAGGAGAGCGTCGGCCCCAGGTGGTTGCCCTCGGCGGTGTGGTTGTAGACCACGTCGAGGATGACCTCGATGCCGGCCTCGTGCAGCGCCCGGACGGCCGACTTGAACTCCAGCACCTGCTGGCCCCGGTCGCCCCAGGAGGCGTACGCGTTGTGCGGGGCGAAGAAGCCGATGGTGTTGTAGCCCCAGTAGTTGCCGAGGCCCATGTCGGCCAGCCGGTGGTCGTTCACGAACTGGTGTACGGGCATCAGTTCCAGTGCCGTGACGCCCAGCCGCGTCAGGTGTTCGATGATCGCCGGGTGCGCGAGGGCCGCGTACGTGCCGCGCAGCTCGTCCGGGAGCGCCGGATGCAGCATCGTGAGGCCCTTCACGTGGGCCTCGTAGATCACCGTGTGGTGGTACTCCGTCCGGGGGCGCCGGTCGTCCCCCCAGTCGAAGTACGGGTTCACCACGACCGACGACATGGTGTGCGGCGCCGAGTCGAGGTCGTTGCGCCGGTCGGGGGACCCGAACGGGTAGCCGTACACCTCCTCGCCCCAGTCGACGGAGCCCGCGATCGCACGCGCGTACGGGTCGAGCAGCAGCTTCGCGGAATTGGCGCGCTGCCCGCGCTCGGGCGCGTACCGCCCGTGCACCCGGAAGCCGTACCGCTGCCCGGGCATGACGCCGGGCAGGTACGCGTGCCGCACGAACGCGTCGGTCTCCCGCAGTTCCACGGCCGTCTCCGAGCCGTCGTCGTGCAGAAGGCACAGCTCGATACGGTCGGCGGCCTCCGAGAAGACCGCGAAATTGGTGCCGGCGCCGTCGTACGTGGCACCGAGTGGATACGCCTCGCCAGGCCAGACCTGCATGGATATGACTCTTCCAGTAGTTCCGTGCCCCTGGGGGGCGAGTCCGAGCCGAGTCTCCCCGAAAGTGATGGAACCTCACATGCCTTACATCCCTCTTACCCCGCGACCAGGCATATCTCGTATGCCGAACCAGTGGGACTCGAACGACTCCTGGGGACACGGGGGGAGTAGGGGGAAATGTGCGCAAGATAGTGCACCGCCATCTGGGCAAGGTGGTGGCGGGTGCGGCCATCGCGGTGGCCGGGACGGCCGTGATGATCGGTGTCACCCTTCCGGGGTCGGCGGGGGCCGAGGAATCGGGCGGAACGAGCGGGAGCGGCGGGTCCGCGCAGCAGGCGGCGCAGGACGGTCAGGGCGGCCAGAGCGGCGCCGTGCGGCCCGGTGTCGTCGAGCGGGCGCCGACCGAGGGGCAGAAGGGCAAGGGCCGTGACCCGCTGACCGACGACGAGATGCGGCGCGCCGAGCGGATCGCGGTGAACCGGCAGCTCTTCAATTCCAGCGAGAACGTCGAGGGAGAGCGCGGACCGCAGCGCCTCGGGGTCGACCTCGCCGAGCCCGAGACGGCCGACCTGGACAACCCGGACGCGCCGCGCCGCGCCGACATCAGGTTCTACGACTACAAGGACGACACGCTCGTCACCAAGACCGTCGACCTCGACACCGGGAAGGTCGAGCAGACGGGCGTCCAGCACGGTGTGCAGCCGCCGATCAGCCGGGACGAGATGACCGAGGCCGCCAAGCTGCTGATCGCCGATCCGCTCGGCGCCGGCCTCAAGGCCGACTTCAAGGACGCGACCGGCAAGGAACTCACCTCGCCCGACCAGCTGGCGCTCAACAGCATGGTCTACCGCGCCACCTCCGGTGCCCAGCCCGCCGCCCTCGGCGCCTGCGGCGAGCACCGGTGCGTCCGGCTCTTCCCGAAGGTCAAGAACGGGCCCTGGATCGACAGCCGTGACCTGGTGATCGACCTGAGCGCCCGCAAGGTCGGCAAGCTCGGCTGAGCGCCGCCCTCCTGTCCTTCCCACCGTCACAGCTTTCCGCAAGGAGTCGTCTCTTCATGCGCGTCAACAGAAACAGCCGTGCCCGCAGCCGGGCGGCCGTGGGCCTCTCGACGCTCGCCCTGGCCGCCGGAGCGACGACGGCCGCGGGACCGGCCGTCGCCCAGCCCCGGTCCGCGCCCGCCCCGGCCGCCGACTGCAGCGCCGCCTACAAGATCGAACAGAAGCTCGCCACCGGCACCACCTGGCGGATGTGCTGGAGCTACGAGAGCGAGGCCGGGCTCGTCCTGTCGGACATCTCGTACCAGCCTCCCGGCGAGGCCGCCCCGATCAAGGTCCTGAGCACCGCCAAGCTCGCCCAGATCGACGTCCCCTACGACGACGGCTCGGTCGAGTACAGCGACCTGACCGGCGCCGGCTTCGGCCAGGGCCTGGTCGACATGGTCCCCGCCGAGTGCCCCGGCGGCACCATCAAGACGGTCAAGGTCCCCGAGGCCTGGGACCCGCAGCACGCGAACGTCAAGGGCCTGTGCACCACCACCCGTTCGCGCGGTCACGCCTACCGGATGGAGGCCGACACCGGGAACAAGGTCTTCCAGAAGCAGGGCAAGGACCTGCTGATCTACACCGTCAACAAGGTCGGCTGGTACGAGTACATCACCGAGTGGCGGTTCCAGGACGACGGCACGATCAACATGAACGTCGGCGCCACCGGCAGCCTCTCGCCCTTCGACTACGACGCGGGCGACGGCCGCGGCTGGCCGCTGGGCAAGGGCGCCAAGGACTACGCCACCAGCCACAGCCACAACGTCTTCTGGCGGCTCAACTTCGGCCTGGACGGATCGTCCAAGGCGAAGGTCGAGCAGTACGACTCCGTGGTCAGCCCGCCCGCGCAGGGCCAGCAGGCCCCCAGCAACAAGACCACGGTCACCAAGGTCGGCAAGGAACTCGCCGGCGACGCCAAGAACATGCGCTGGTGGCGGGTCGTCAGCAACTCCGGCAAGAACAAGGACAACCACGCACGCTCGTACGAGATCGTCCCGGGCGCGACCACCAAGTACCTCGGTCGCCCCTTCACCAAGCACGACGTCTACTTCACCGAGTACAACAAGTGCGAGCAGTTCGCGAGCGACAACCTGCGCAACTGCGGTGCCGGGCACGGCAAATCCGTCGACAAGTGGGTCGACGGGCAGACGCTCACCCACCCCATGGTCTGGGTCAACGTGGGCTTCCACCACGTCGCCCGGGACGAGGACCAGCAGCCGATGCCGGTCCACTGGCAGGGATTCTCCATCGCCCCGCGTGACGTCACCGCTATGAATCCGCTCACTCCTGCGGAGCTGGCGGACCAGAACGGGCATGTCGAACCTAGGTAGTTGGGAAACTACCTGTGCATCGGGCTGCATCGTCCACCGCTCCCGGAGTACCCTTCCTTGATCGTTGATTGGGGCCTGGCCCCTGGGGAGTGCTCGGGGGAGCGGAAGGCGGTGCGTGGGTGGGCTCGGGAGGGCTGGAGCTGCCTCCTGGTGACGAGGGTCACGAGGGGAACTCCACAGATGTCCCACCCGGCGCGGTGTCACTGGCGCGGCCGATGGAGATGGGATCCATCGGACCGGAACTGGACTGGGGCGCCGACGCCTGGGGCGAGGTGCGTACGCGTGCCCAGCGAGCCGGGCGCGCCTACATCTGGCTGAACCTGGTGGAACAGCGGCTGCGCGCGGTCGTGGCCGCTGTTCTCCGGCCCGTCTACGAGCCCGTCCACGGCGACGACTGGGTGGTCGCCGCCGCGGGACCGGCCGGACAGGAATGGGTGCAGCGCGCGGTCGCCGTGCGCGAAGTCAGCCGCCGCAAGGGGTACTTGCTCGACCCGGCCGACGACAACGTGCTGAGCTTCCTCACGCTGCCCCAGCTGCGCGAGCTGATGGTGCAGCACTGGCCGTGCTTCGAGCCCTACTTCGACGAACGCAGGGACGTCGAACTCGCGCTGGACGAGCTGGAAGTGACACGGAACGTCGTGTCACGCAACCGCGCCCTGTCCGAGGCCGTCCTGAACCAGGCCGAGCGGGCCGCGGCGAAGCTCCTGGAGATCCTCGGCGCCGGCAGCGACGTGCCCTCCGCGCGCCGGCTGCCCGTGGACGCCGTCGAGGACCTCGTGGGCGACCGCTACGCGGACGTCGTCGGTGTGCACTCCGACCGGGTGCGGCTGCTGCGCCAGTTCCCCGCCGAGGACCTCTTCGGCGGGGCCCGGCGGCTCGACGCCGTCGGCATCGGCCTGAACCTGCTGGTGCAGAACTTCTCCGGGCGCCGGCTGGTCCGTCTCGCCGAGTCCGGCTGCCGCACCCGGCTGCTGTTCCTGAACCCCGCGTCCAGCGCGGTCAAGCGGCGTGAGCGCGAACTCGGGATCAAGCGCGGCGAGTTGAGCCGGTCGGTCGAGATGAACATCCTGCACATGCGGCGCGTGCGGTCCAGGCTGCGCGACCCGGACGCCTTCGAGATCCAGGTCTACGACGAGACGCCCCGCTTCACCGCGTACCTCGTCGACGGGGACGGCTCGGACGGCATCGCGGTCGTGCAGTCCTATCTGCGCCGCACGCGGGGCATGGAGGCGCCGGTCCTGGTGCTGCGCGGCGGGAGCCGGGTGCTCAGACCGGACCAGATCGGCGAAGAGGGACTTTTCCCCACGTATCGTGAAGAATTCGAGGTGGCCTGGGCCGATTCGCGGCCGGTGTCCTGAGGGCGGTCCCCTCCGGCCCGGTGGAACGCGTTCCCGGGGATTGTCAGTGGCTCATGGGATCGTGGGAACCACTGGGGGAAAGCACCACGAAGAAGGGGGGCCGCCCATGGGCTGGCACCAGGAGCTGCTGATCGGCTTCGACCTGGAGACGACCGGGACCGATCCGCGCGAGTCGCGCATCGTCACGGGGGCCGTGATAGAGGTCAAGGGCGGAGAACCGCTGGACCGCCGCGAGTGGCTGGCCGATCCGGGCGTGGAGATCCCGGCCGACGCGGTGGCGGTGCACGGGATCACCAATGAGCGCGCGACCGCCGAGGGCCGCCCCGCGGCCGAGGTCGCCGACGCCATCGCGGGAGTCCTCGTCGGCCACTGGCGCGCCGGGGTCCCGGTCGTCGCGTACAACGCCGCCTTCGACCTCACGCTGCTCTCCGCCGAGCTGCGGCGGTACGGACTGCCGTCGCTGGGCGAGCGGCTCGGCGGCATCGACCCGGCTCCGGTCATCGACCCGTACACGATCGACCGCTCCGTGGACCGTTACCGCAGGGGTAAGCGCAATCTGGAGGCGGTCTGCACCGAGTACGGGGTGGTCCTGGACTCCGCCCACGACGCCTCCTCCGACGCCCTCGCCGCCGCCCGGCTCGCCTGTGCGATAGCCGACCGCCACCCCAAGGTCGCGGCCCTCGGTCCCGTCGAGCTGCACCGCCGGCAGATCGAGTGGTACGCGGAGTGGGCGGCGGACTTCCAGTCCTTCCTGCGCCGCAAGGGCGAGACGGACGCGGTCGTGGACGGGACCTGGCCGCTGCGGGACCTGGCGGACGAACGCGTCTGACCCGAGCGGGCCCCGGGGCGCACTCACCGGGGACCCGGCCGACCCGGGTGACGCGGGCGGTCCCTGGCGGGCACGGGGCATCCCGGCGGGCACCCGGCCTCAGGGTGGCCGCGGCTTACGCCCCGCGTCAGGGCGGTGGTCCCGGCGGGTGCCCGGGATCAGGTCAGAACGGGTACCAGCGCACCGTCTCGTCGCCGTCCCGCAGTGACGCCACCCGGCGTTCGAACTCGGCCAGCGCCTCGGGGTTCGTCGGCGCGTGCTGGGCGACCCAGGCGCAGCTCGCGGTCTCGCGGGCGCCCCGGAGCACCGAGCAGCCCTCCCACGTCCGGACGTCCCAGCCGTACGTCTTCGTGAAGGAGTCGTAGGCCTCGGCGGGAAGCCCGTAGCGGTCGCGGGAGAGGGCCATGACCACCAGGTCGTGCTCCCGCAGATCCGCGGAGAAGGTCTCCAGGTCGACCAGGACCGGTCCGTCCGGGCCGACGTGGACGTTGCGGGGCAGCGCGTCGCCGTGGATGGGGCCCGGCGCCAGCCGCGGGGTGAGCGCGGCGGCCGCGGCGGCGAAGCCGTCGCGCCGCTCCCGCAGGTAGGCCGCGTCCGCGGGGGCGATCGCGTCGCCCGCCAGGCGCAGCCAGCGCTCCACGCCGCCGAGGAGCTCGCGGGGCGGCAGCGCGAAGGAGGGCGAGGGCAGCGCGTGCACCACCCGCAGCAGCCCGGCCAGATCGCCCGGCTCGGCGGGGCGGACGGCGTCGGGCAGCCGGTGCCACACCGTCACGGGGTGTCCGTCGACCAGCAGTGCCTCCGGCTCGGCGGCCCGCACCGCGGGGACGCCCGAGTCGGCGAGCCAGGCGGCTACGGCCAGTTCCCGGCGCGCACGGTCGTGGAGTTCGGCGTCGCGCCCCACCTTGACGACCAGGTCACCGGCGCCGAACACCGCGTTCTCGCCGAGGGCGAGGAGCGACGCGTCCCGCGCCGGCCACGGCAGCACCTTCGCCGCGGCCAGTACGTCCCGCGCCCGTGCCTCGTCCATCGCTCGCCTCCGTGTCCTCGCGCACCACCCGCGCGGCCCTCGCGTACGACGGCTCCGGGTTCCCGCCGTCCGTCGGCCAGTGTCGCATTTCCCCAGGCCGGACCGGGCGCGCGGTGTCCTGAGCCGTGCGGTGCCGCTCGGCGGGCCGTGATCACGGCAACGGCGTACGAGGGAGGCGGATCCCGTCGAAGCGGAACCGCGCGGCCGAGTGCCGCGAGCGGGCCGGGGCCACCGGAATGTCACCGTCCGCGAGCCGCGCGACCCCCTTCCGCAAGGGTTGTACCGGGGACGTGAAGTCCTGGCGCACATTCAATAACGGTCGGGTCATTGTGTAACGCGCGGATAACGAGGGAGGCGCCGGAAAATCCCATGGACTCGGGTTCCGGTTGGACCGTTGATCCCTCGAAAAGGTTGCACGGAACGGATCTTGTGACCCGGGTAAGGGGATTCCTAACGTGAGGTTAATTTCAATCGAACGTCGGAGAGTTGACCCATGAGACTCGTACGTCGAGACATTCCGGACCTCGCCGAGGTGCGGCGTATCACGGAGAAGAAGCGTGACGCGTGGTGGACCGTGCTGCTCGTCGACCCGGTCGCCACACCGCTGGTCAGGCAGCTGGCCATGCGGACGCGGGTCACGCCGAACCAGATCACCTGGGGCGCGTTCCTGCTCGGTCTGGTCTCGGCGGCCCTTTTCGCGCTCGGTGACTGGCGCTGGCTCGTCGCGGGCGCGGTCGTCTACCACGTCAGCTTCATTTTTGACTGCATGGACGGCAAGCTCGCCCGGCTCACCGGTCAGGGCTCGGTGTTCGGCGCCTGGCTGGACTTCGTCTTCGATCGCATCCGGGTCGCCGCGTGCGCGGTGGCGCTGATGGCCGGCCAGTACGGGCGCAGCGGAGAGGAGCTGTACATCTGGCTGGCCCTCGCCGTCGTGGGACTCGACACCCTGCGCTACATCAACTCCCTGGAGATCTTCAAGATACGCCACACGATGCGCAAGCAGATCAAATCCCGGCTGCGGGAGGCCCGCCGTGCCGAGAACCAGGCCGAACTGACCTTCATGGAGGACCTGCTGCGCGACAACCCCGCGGCCGACATCGAGCAGGACACGGGCGAAGCCGAGGCGGCCGCCGGGGTGGAGGCCGCCCGGGGTGCGACGGCCGTTCCCTCGCCCCGGGTCGTCGATCTGCAGCGGGAGTTCCGTCTCCGTTTTCCGGTTTATCTGAGAGTGCGTTCCCTTCTGCTGCGGTACCGGATTCGCCCTCATCTGGTGAGCGGAATCGAATTCCAGATGGGTGTCTTCATCATCGGTCCGCTCCTCGACGCGGTCCTGGAGGCGACCGTCGTCTCGGGTGTGCTGATTCTTGTTTTCGAACTCGCCATCATCTACAAGCTGCTGCTGTCCACCCGGGACTTCACGCGCACGATGAATTCGTTCGAGCGCGACGCGGTGACCAAGGCCGCCTGAGTCCCGTTCGTCGGTGGGGCCGTCAGGGCGGCCGTGCCGCACCGGGGAAACGGCAGCGGCCCGTCGGCCTCCCCCGAAGCGGAGGCCGACGGGCCCGGAAGATGCGGCACTGGACGCGTGAGGCCGTTCCGGCCGGTTACACCCCGGCCCGCTCGCCCTGGGGCAGCACCGGCTGCAGGGCGGCCTCGGGGGCCTCGTCGTGGGTGAGGTCGGGCATCCGGTTCAGCCACTTCGGCAGGTACCAGTTGCGCTCGCCGAGCAGCGCCATGACCGCCGGGAGCAGGACACCCCGGATGATCGTCGCGTCGATGAGCACCGCGGCCGCCAGGCCCACGCCCATCTGCTTCATGGACTGCATGGACAGGGTTCCGAAGATCGCGAAGACGGCGACCATGATGACGGCGGCGCTGGTGACGACACCGGCCGTGGTGACCACCCCGTGCCGGATGGCGTCCTTGGTGCTGCGGCCCCGCAGCCGTGCCTCGCGGATCCGGGAGACCACGAACACGTGGTAGTCCATCGAGAGCCCGAAGAGGATCACGAACAGGAACAGCGGCAGCCAGGTGACGATGGCGCCGACGCCCTCCGCGCCCACCAGGGAAGCGCCCCAGCCGTGCTGGAAGACCGCGACCAGGATGCCGTAGGCGGCCGCCACCGAGAGGAGGTTGAGCACGATCGAGGTGACCGCGATCGTCAGGGAACGGAAGGAGAGCAGCATCAGGACGAAGGCGAACACGACCACGAAGGCGAACACCGGGGTCACCGAGCCGATGAGCTGGTCGTTGAAGTCGTGCGATCCCGCGACCTGGCCGGTGATGGGCGCCTGCAGGCCGTCGACCTTGCCGAGCGTCCGCGGGCGCACCGTGTCGCGCAGCAGCTCCAGGCTCTTCTCCGCCTTGCCCTGGTCGGAGCCGCCGACCAGCGGGACGGAGACGAAGGCGACGTCGTGCTCCGCGTACACCTTGATGTCGACCGGACCGCGCGAGGCACCCGAACTGACCGCCGCCTCACGGAAGTCGGCGAGCGCGGCCTTCACGTCGGCGGCGTCGATGTCCCGTGCCTTGACGACCACCTGGGCCGGCTCGGAGCCGCCGGGGAAGGCCTCGTTGACCCGGTTGTACGTGCCGACGATCGCCAGCGAGTCGCCGAACTCCTTGTCCAGGGTGAGCTGCTGGGTCTTCATGCCGAGCGCCGGGGCGGCGACGGCGAGCAGCGCGCCCGTCGCGACGACCAGGGAGACGGCGGGCTTGGCGAGCACCACGCGCAGGACGGCGCTCCAGAACCGGCTGCCCTCGTCGGCCGGACGGCGGTTGCCCCGGCCCGCGGCGCGCCGCTTGGCCCGGTGCAGGAACGGGATGCGGCCCTTCTCGACACGGTCGCCGAGCAGGGAGAGCAGTGCGGGGAGCACGGTGACCGAGCCGACCATGGCGACGGCGACGACCATCAGGGAGGCCAGGCCCATCGCCTCGAACTCGGCGAGCCCGGTGAAGAGCATGCCCGCCATCGCCACGCACACGGTGACCCCGGAGACGATGATGGCGCGGCCACTGGTCGCGGCGGCGATCCGCAGCGCCGTACCGGCGTCGCGGCCGGCCTCGCGCTCCTCGCGCTCACGCCGCAGGTAGAACAGGCAGTAGTCGACACCGACGGCCAGACCCACCAGCAGCATCACGGAGTTGGCCGTGTCGCTCATCGGCATCAGATGGCTGACGATGCCCATCAGGCCCATCGTCGCCATGATGGCCGTGACGGCGAGCGCCACCGGGAGCAGCGCCGCCACCAGCGCGCCGAACGCGATCAGCAGGATGCCCAGCGCCACGGGGACGGCGGACAGTTCGGCCTTCTGGAAGTCGTCGCCGAACGCGTCGTCGTACTGCTTCATCATGCTGGCGCCGCCGATCTCCTCGATCCGCAGCCCGGCGTGGTCCTTCTGGACGCGTTCGACGGCCTTCAGCACGGGTTCGACGCGGTCGCCCGCCGTCTCCGAGTCGCCGCGCATGTCGAACTGGACGAGCGCGCTGCGGCCGTCCTTCGAGATCGTCTTCGTGTCGTACGGCGAGGTCACGTCGGTGACCTTGCCGGTGGCGCCGACGGCCTGGACCACCGCGGAGACCGCGCTCCTGAAGTCGGCGTCGGTCGCCCTGGTGCCCGCGTCCTTCGCCTGGACCAGAACCGTCTCGCTCGCCGGCTCCTCGATCCCGGCATCCTCGATGATCTTGGCTGCGGTGTGGGTCTCGCCCTTGAGCTGGTCGCTCTCCTTGACGTCGACGCGGCCCGCCGCGGAGCCGAGGCCCATCGCCAGGACGACGAAGAGCACCCAGATTCCGACGGCGGCCCATCGGTGGCGGGCGCTCCAGCCGCCTGCTCGCGCGGCGATGCCGCGCACCCGTGTGTCTGCGTTCCCCATGACGGGCCTGCCCCCTTGAGCACGGTGACAGCCCCCTGCCGCCACCTTCCGTAATGAAGGTATGGGCCCGACAATCACGTCTCCTCGTGCTGTCCGGTGAACCGCCGGACCTGCCGCTCCTCCCCGGGGACCCCGCGTCCTCCCCACTGGGGAGGATGGAAGCCCCTTACACGTAACGGCACTTCTCGGGGGCGCCACTCAGGGACCGGCCCGGCTGTCGCGCCCCGCCCCCGGTACGCCGCGCCCGGCCTATGGTGGGCGGATGACGACGACGTACGCGGCGCTGTTGCGCGGCATCAACGTGGGCGGCGCGAAGAAGGTGCCGATGGCCGAGCTGCGCACCCTGATGGAAGGACTCGGGTACGGCGGCGTCCGCACCTATCTCCAGAGCGGGAACGCGGTGTTCAGCAGCGACGGCGGCGACGAGGAGTCCCTCGCCGAGGAGCTGTCCGGGGCCGTCGAGAAGCACTTCGGCTTCGGCGTCGGCGTGCTCGTCCGCGATCACGCCTATCTGCGGGCCGTGCGGGAGGCCTGCCCGTTCCCGGCGGCCGAGCTGGAGGCCAGGCAGCTGCACGTCACGTACTTCTCGCACCCCGTCGACGCCGGGCGCTTCGCCTCCATCGAGCCCGCGGCCTTCCTCCCCGAGGAGTTCCGCCTCGGGGACCGCGCCCTGTACCTCTACGCGCCCGACGGGCTCGGCCGCTCCAGGCTGGCGGAGACCCTGGCGAAGCCCAGGCTGCTCAAGGGCGTCCTCGCCACCACGCGGAACTGGAACACCGTCGTCAAACTGGAGGAGCTGACCGGTGTCTGAGCACAACGCCGCCGTCGAGGCCGCCGTCGAGAACGAGCTGCGCCTGCTCGATCCGGCGGTCCGCCGCTCGCCGGACCTGGTCGTCGCGCTGCTGCACCCCGACTTCCGCGAGTTCGGCTCGTCCGGCCGGGTCTGGGACCGCGCCTCGACCGTCGCGTCGCTGGCCGACGGGATGGATGACGGCGGCCGGATCACGACCTCACGCATGAAGGGGGTGCAGCTGGCCCCCGACCTGGTCCACCTGACCTTCGACACCGACAGCAACGGCCGCCGGGTGCACCGCAGTTCGCTGTGGCGGCGGGTCGGGGACGACTGGCTCCTGTACTTCCACCAGGGCACGCCGTACGACCCCGCGGGGACTGTCGCGTTTGTTCAAGAGGCGCGGCCCCCGCTTCCGTAGCGTGGAAGCCATGAACGATGCGTACAAGAACGTGTATCCGCACATGGTCGAATGCGCCGCCGAGGCCGCCCGGGTGGCCCGCGGGGTCACGGCCGAACAGCTGTCCAGGCCCTCGTACTGCACGGACTGGGACGTCCGCACCCTGGTCAACCACTGGGTCCTCTACACCTCGCACGGCCTGGAGCACCGGGCCCTGCGCAGGCAGCTCCCCGAGGAGCTGACCGCGCGCGACTTCACGGCCGAACCCGGCTGGGCCGAGGCCTACGCCGAGCAGCTCGACCGGGCGGTCGCGGCCTGGGACGACCCCGCCGTGTGGGACGGCGAGGTCCCCCTCGGGACGGAGAGGATGCCCGCCGCCGACATCGCCGCGATGATCGTCAAGGAGATGGCGGTGCACGGCTGGGACGTCGCCGCGGCCACGGGAGGGACCTTCCGCGTCTCGGACGGCGCCGCCCGGTTCGTCCTCGACGTGGTCGACACCCACGCCGAGCTCTACCGCCGCTACGAGGGCTTCGCCGACCCGGTGGCCGTCTCCGAGGACGCGCCCGCCTTCGACCGCGCCCTCGCCCACAGCGGCCGGGACCCGCGCCGGTCCACGACGTAGCGGCCGGCGGGCCGTGCGGCCGGAGCCGAACCGGAGAATTGGCCCACGATTCCCATGCGTGATTGGGCCAGGATCCTGTGCCACCGGGTGACTAGCCTCGACGGCATGACGACGACATCACCCACCCGGGTCGACTTCTGGTTCGACCCCGCCTGCCCCTTCGCCTGGATCACCTCGCGCTGGATCCTCGAGGTCGAGCGGAGCCGTCCGCTCGACCTCCGGTTCCACGCCATGAGCCTGTACCTGCACAACACCGGCAACGAACTGCCCGACTGGTACCGGGATCTGGTGGACCGGTCCATCGGGCCGGTACGGGTGGCGGTGGCCGCGGCAGAGGCGCACGGCGAGAAGGTGCTGCGCGATCTCTACACCGCGCTCGGCACCCGCATCCACCAGCGCGGGATGAAGGACTTCGACGCGGTGACCGCCGAGGCGCTCGCCGAGCTCGGACTCCCGGCCGACCTCGCCGACGCGGCCCACGACCCCTCGTACGACGAGGCGGTGCGCCGCAGCCATGACGCCGGGACCGAGGCGGACTCCGGCGCCTATGTGGGCACCCCCACCATCCATGTGGATGGAACGGTGTGGTTCGGCCCCGTGCTCCGGGCCGTTCCGCGCGGCGAGAAGGCCGCCGAACTCTTCGACAGCTTCCGCGTCCTCGCCGCCCACCCCGACTTCTTCGAGCTCAAGCGGACCCGGACGGGCGGCCTCTCCTTCGACTGACCGCCTCCAAAACCCCCGCGACCGTGCGCGGAGGTCAGGCGCCGATCGCGGACAGCGACGGCGTCCGGGCCCCGTCGTAGCGGTCCAGCAGGACCCGCGCGACCTCCGGCGCGGGACCGAGGACGTCGCCGAGCACGTCCGCCCCGGCGGCGCCCCGGGCGATGCGGTCCGGCAGGAAACCGGGGGCCAGGACGTACGGGGCGACGGCGACGCGTTCGCAGCCGAGGGCGCGCAGCTCGCGGACGGCGTCCTCGGTGCGGGGAAGGGATGCGGAGGCGAACGCGGGCCGCACGGCGCACCAGCCGGTGTGCCGCCACTCCCGCGCGATTTCTGCGATCACCGCGATCGCCTCCGGGTCGGTGGACCCCGCCGAGGCCAGTACGACCCCGGTCCGGGACTTGTCGGCGGGCGCGAGCCCCGCCTCGTACAGACGGCGTTCGAGCGCGGCCGTCAGCAGCGGGGACGGGCCGAGCACCTCCGCCTGCCGGATCCGCAGCCGTGACGGTGCCTCGCGCAGCACCGCCGGGATGTCCGACTTGGCGTGGAAGGCGCGGGTCAGCAGCAGCGGCAGCGCCACCACGTCCCGCACCCCCTCGGCCGCCAGGGACTCCAGCACCCCCTGCACGGAGGGGATGTTGAAGTCCAGGAAGCCCGTCTCCACGCGCAGGCCCGGGCGCAGGTCGCGCACCCTCTCCACCAGGGCGTGCACCGTCGCGGCGTGCCGCGGATCGCGGCTGCCGTGGGCGATGACGACGAGGACGGGACGCTCGGACCTGTTCATGACGGGGTCAGCCCTTCACCAGGAGTCCGCGGCTGCGCAGCACCCACCGCTCCACCGGGCTGAAGATCAGCAGGTCGATGGCGATGCCGACGAACAGGATGAGGAAGATGGCGAGGAAGACCATCGGCATGGAGCTGGCGTTGCGGCCGTTCTCCAGCAGCTGGCCGAGGCCCACGCCGAGGTCGGGGGAGGAGGCGATGATCTCCGCGGCCATCAGGGAGCGCCAGGAGAAGGCCCAGCCCTGCTTCAGACCGGCCAGGTAGCCGGGCAGCGCGGCCGGCATCACGATGTGCCAGGTCCCGCGCAGACCCGTCGCGCCCATCGTGCGGCCCGCCCGCAGGAACAGCGGCGGCACCTGGTCCACGCCCGACACCAGCCCGTTGGCGATCGAGGGGACCGCGCCGAGCAGGATCACCGCGTACATCATCGAGTTGTTCAGGCCCAGCCAGATCACCGCCGGCGGCACCCACGCCACCGAGGGCAGGGACTGCAGACCGGACAGGATCGGGCCGATCGCGGCGCGCACGAACCTCACCCGGGCCACCAGCAGACCCAGCGGGGTCCCGATCACCAGGGCGAACAGGAAGCCGAGCAGACCGCGCGAGACGCTGGTCCAGATGTAGTCGAGGAGGGTGCCCTGGAGCCAGGCGTTCCGGACCTCGCTCCAGACGTCGGACGGCGAGGGCAGCTTGGTCGGGTCGTCGACGATCTTGAAGGTGATCAGCGCCTGCCAGGCCGCCAGGACGATCACGAACGCGATCAGCGGCGGCAGCACCTTCTGCCGGAAGGTCGTGCCGAAGGAACGGTGACCGACCTCGGAGGACTCCAGCGCGTCGAGGCCCGCCTCCAGCCCGCCGAGGCCGTCGGTGTCCTTGACCGCCTCGTCGGACTTCGTCTCAGTGCTGGCCATGACGGCGGATCTCCCCACGCAGTTCTTCGGTGATCTCGATGGACAGCTCCGCCACGGGAGCGTCCTCGATGCGGCGCGGCTGCGGGATGTCCACCCGCCACTCCCGGGCGACGCGCCCCGGGCGGGAGGACAGCAGGACCACGCGCTGGGCGAGCCGGACCGCCTCACGGACGTTGTGCGTGACGAAGAGGACGGACAGCCCCGTCTCGCGCCAGATCCGGGTCAGTTCGTCGTGCAGCACGTCCCGGGTGATGGCGTCCAGCGCCGCGAACGGCTCGTCCATCAGCAGGATCTGGCTGTCCTGGGCGAGCGCCCGGGCCATCGCCACGCGCTGGCGCATACCGCCGGACAGCTCGTGCACCCGCTTGCCGTACGCGCCCTTCAGCCGGACGAGTTCGAGCAGTTCCTCGGCCCGCCCGCGCCGCTCGGCCTTCGGCACTCCCCGGAGCCTCAGGGCGAGTTCGATGTTCTTGCCCGCGGTCAGCCACGGGAAGAGGGCGTGCTCCTGGAACATCAGAGCGGGGCGCCCGTTGGTCGATATGGTGCCGGCCGAGGGCTTGTCCAGCCCCGCGACCAGGTTCAGCAGTGTGGACTTGCCGCACCCCGAGGCCCCCAGGAGGGTGACGAACTCGCCCGGCGCGACATCGAGGGTGATGTCGTCGAGGACGAGCTGGGGCCCCGCGGGTCCGGCGAAGGACTTCGAGACGTGCTCGATGCGGGCGGCGTACTCGGTCGTGTCGGCGCCGTCGGCGGCCTTGGCGAGCGTCGTTGCCATGGTCGTCACCTCCTGGGAACTCATCGGGATCCGGGCTTACTTGACGCCGAGACCGGCGTCGTCGACCTTGCTCTCACCCGCGGCGGCGAGGACCTTGTTCAGGAGCGTGAGGTCGTAGATGCCGCTCAGGTTCGGCTTCTCCAGGAGACCGGCCTTCACCGCGTGGTCCGCCTCGGTGTTCAGCGTGGAGGCCAGCGGGTCGTCGGTGATCTGGATGGACTTCCAGGCCGGGTCGAGGACCTTCGCCGGCAGCGCCTTGCCCGAGTCGGCCTCCAGCTGCTTGTTCGCGGCGGCCTTGGCGTCGTCCGGGTTGGCGTTGATCCACTTGTTCGTCTCGACCGAGCCCTTCAGGACCGCCTCGACGACCTTCGGGTGCTCCTTCAGGAACTTCTGCGACACGATGATGTTCGTGATCACGAACTTCTTGTCGGGCCACAGGTCCGACTCGTCGAGCAGCACCTTGCCGCCCTCGGCGACCAGCTTGGACGCGGTCGGCTCCGGCACCCAGGCGCCGTCGATGGAACCGGACTTGTAGGCGTCCGGGGTGATCTTGTTGTCGGTGCGGACGACCGACACGTCACCCTTGCCGCTCTGCGCGTCGACCTTCCAGCCCTGCTCCGCCGCCCAGTTGAGGAACGCGACGTCCTGGGTGTTGCCGAGCTGCGGGGTGGCGATCTTCTTGCCCTTGACGTCCTTCAGGGACGTGACCTTCTTGGGGTTCACCACGAGCTTGACGCCGCCCGAGGCCGAACCGCCGATGATCCTGAGGCTCTTGCCCTCGGACTTGGTGAAGCCGTTGATGGACGGCGAGGGGCCGATCCAGCCGATGTCGATGGAGCCCGAGTTGAGCGCCTCGATCTCGGAGGGCCCGGCGTTGAAGATCTGGTACTTCGCCTCGGTGGCGCCGAGCTCCTTCTGGAAGAAGCCCTTCTGGTTGCCGACCAGCGCGGTGGCGTGCGTCAGGTTGCCGAAGTAGCCGATCTTCACGGAGTCGAGTCCGTCGATCTTCTTCGACCCGGCGGCGACCTTCGCCGCGGAGTTGTCGTCCTTGGCCTCGGAGCCGTAGCTGCAGGCGGCGAGCGCCAGCAGGGGGAGAGCGGCGACGAGGGCGATACCGCGGCCCAGCAGCTTGGTGCGCGTGGAGCGGATGGCAGGCACGGGAGGGTTTCCTCTCGGTGGCCCGGCGGTCACGCCTTTCTCAGGTCGTGGCCGGGAGGTCGGCAGGTCTTCGTCGTAACGGGGACGTCCGGTGGGGGGACGGGGCGCGCAGGCAGTGCGCGTACGTCATCGCGCACATCGCGCCACTCCGCCCTGCCCGCTGCCGAGGGCGCCGCTGCCGACGCGGCCGCCCTCCTTCGCGAACGTCGCGTAGATGTCGATGGGGTTCATGTCAGAAGTCCCAGCCGTCGTCGTCGGACTCGTCCTTGACCGGCTGCGGCGCGGCGAAGGACTCGCCGACCATGCCGGCGGTCAGCGTGGTGCCGTCGGCCGGGTCGATGAGGATGAAGGCACCGGTGCGGCGGGAGTCGGCGTAGGAGTCGACCGGGAGCGGCTCGGCGGTGCGGATCTTGACGCGGCCGATGTCGTTGGCGACCAGACGGCCCGGGTGCGGGTGCAGCGAGAGGTCGTCGAGGGTGAGGCGGGAGGGGATGTCCTTGACGATCGCCTTGACCGTGCGGGTGCCGTGCTTGAGCAGCACCCGGTGGCCGACGGTGAGCACCTCGTCGGCGACGTGGCAGACGGTCGCCTCGACGTCCTGCGTGGTCGCGGGCGCGTCCTTGCTCGGCACGATCAGGTCGCCGCGGGAGATGTCGATGTCGTCCTTCAGCAGGACGGTCACCGACTGCGGGGTCCACGCGATGTCGACGGGCTCGCCCAGCAGGTCGATCCCGGAGATCGTCGAGGTGCGCCCGGACGGCAGGACGGTGATCTGCTGGCCGACGCGGAGCGAGCCGGCGGCGATCTGGCCGGCGTAGCCGCGGTAGTCGGGGTGCTCGGCGGTCTGCGGGCGGATCACGTACTGCACGGGCAGCCGGGCGTGGCAGTGCGCCAGGTCGTGGCTGACCGGAACGGTCTCCAGGTGCTCCAGGACCGTCGGGCCGCCGTACCAGTCCATGTTCGCGGACGGTTCCACGACGTTGTCACCGGCGAGCGCCGAGATCGGGATCGCGGTGATCTCGGGGACGCCCAGCTCGGAGGCGTACGCCGTGAACTCCTCGGCGATCGCGGCGAAGACGGACTCCTCGTAGCCGACCAGGTCCATCTTGTTGACGGCGAGCACCACGTGCGGGACGCGCAGCAGCGCGGCGACGGCGGCGTGCCGGCGGGTCTGCTCGATGACCCCGTTGCGGGCGTCGACGAGCACGACGGCGAGGTCGGCGGTGGAGGCGCCGGTGACCATGTTGCGGGTGTACTGCACGTGGCCGGGGGTGTCGGCGAGGATGAACCGGCGCCGCGCGGTGGCGAAGTAGCGGTAGGCGACGTCGATGGTGATGCCCTGCTCGCGCTCGGCCCGCAGGCCGTCGGTGAGCAGCGCGAGGTCGGGGGTGTCCTGGCCGCGGTTGCGGGAGGCGTGCTCGACGGCCTCCAGCTGGTCGGTCAGGATCGACTTCGAGTCGTGCAGCAGTCGCCCGACGAGCGTGGACTTGCCGTCGTCGACGGAGCCCGCGGTCGCGAACCGCAGCAGGGTGGTCGCCGAGAGCTGTTCGACCGACAGGGGCTCGGTGGGTTCGGTGGTGCTGGTCATGTCTAGAAGTACCCCTCGCGCTTGCGGTCTTCCATCGCGGCCTCGGACATCTTGTCGTCGGCGCGGGTCGCGCCGCGCTCGGTGAGCCGGGAGGCGGCGATCTCGTTGATGACGGCGTCCAGCGTGGTCGCGTCGGAGTCGACGGCGCCGGTGCAGGACATGTCACCGACCGTGCGGTAGCGGACGAGCCGCTTCTCGACGGTCTCGCCGTCCTTGGGGCCGCCCCACTCGCCGGCGGTCAGCCACATGTTCGACCGCTGGAAGACCTCGCGCTCGTGCGCGAAGTAGATCTCGGGCAGTTCGATGCCCTCGCGGGCGATGTACTGCCACACGTCGAGCTCGGTCCAGTTGGACAGCGGGAAGACGCGGACGTGCTCGCCGGGCGCGTGGCGGCCGTTGTAGAGGTTCCACAGCTCGGGCCGCTGGCGGCGCGGGTCCCACTGGGAGAACTCGTCGCGCAGGGAGAAGACGCGCTCCTTGGCGCGGGCCTTCTCCTCGTCACGGCGTCCGCCGCCGAACACGGCGTCGAAGCGCTCGGACTGGATCTTCTCCGTCAGCGGCAGCGTCTGCAGCGGGTTGCGGGTGCCGTCCGGGCGCTCCTTGAGGACACCGCGGTCGATGTAGTCCTGCACCGAGGCCACGTGCAGCCGCAGCCCGTGGCGCGCCACGGTCCGGTCGCGGTAGTCGAGGACCTCGGGGAAGTTGTGCCCGGTGTCCACGTGCAGCAGCGTGAAGGGGATCGCCGCGGGGGCGAACGCCTTCAGCGCCAGGTGCAGCATGACGATGGAGTCCTTGCCGCCGGAGAAGAGGATCACCGGCCGCTCGAACTCGCCCGCCACCTCACGGAAGATGTGGACGGCCTCGGACTCCAGCGCGTCCAGGTGCGACAGCGCGTACGGGCTGCTCTCCGTCTCCTCGGAGACGCTGGCGACGGTCGTCATGCGAGACCCTTCTCGGTGAGCAGCGCGTGCAGCGCGGCGGCGGACTCCTGCACGGTCTGGGTGTGCGACTCGATGCGCAGGTCGGGCGACTCGGGCGCCTCGTAGGGGTCGTCCACCCCGGTGAGCCCCGTCAGTTCCCCCGCGGCCTGCTTGGCGTACAGACCCTTCACATCCCGTACGGAGCACACCTCGACCGGGGTCGCCACGTGCACCTCCAGGTACGTCGTCCCGTTCTCCTCGTGACGCCCCCGCACCGCCTCACGGCTGTCGGCGTAGGGAGCGATGACCGGGACGAGCGCCGTGACGCCGTTGCGGGCGAGCAGTTCGGCCAGGAAGCCGATCCGCTGCACGTTGGTGTGCCGGTCCTCGCGGCTGAAGCCGAGGCCCGCCGAGATGAACTCGCGGATCTCGTCGCCGTCGAGCACCTCGACGCGGCGGCCCTCCTCGCGCAGCCGGCCCGCCAGCTCGTAGGCGATGGTGGTCTTGCCGGCGCTCGGCAGACCCGTGAGCCAGACGGTGGCTCCGCTCGTCACTTCCCGCTCCTGAGAAATCGTGGGACCCGCGCCGGGCGCGGTGTTCGTCGTGGTCGTCGTCATCCGTGCAGTCCGCACTCGGTCTTGGCGCGGCCCGCCCAGCGGCCGGCGCGCGCGTCCTCGCCCTCCAGCACCCGGCGGGTGCAGGGGGCGCAGCCGACGGAGGCGTAGCCGTCCATCAGCAACGGGTTGGTCAGGACGCCGTGTTCGGCGACGTACGCGTCCACGTCGTCCTGCGTCCAGCGGGCGATCGGGGAGACCTTGACCTTGCGGCGCTTCTCGTCCCAGCCGACGACCGGGGTGTTCGCCCGGGTGGGGGACTCGTCGCGGCGCAGGCCGGTCGCCCATGCCTGATAGCCCGTCAGGCCCTGTTCCAGCGGCTGGACCTTGCGGAGCTTGCAGCACAGGTCGGGGTCGCGGTCGTGCAGCTTCGGCCCGTACTCGGCGTCCTGCTCGGCGACGCTCTGGCGCGGGGTCAGAGTGATGACGCGGACGTCCATCACGGCCTCGACCGCGTCCCGCGTGCCGATCGTCTCCGGGAAGTGGTACCCGGTGTCGAGGAACACCACGTCCACGCCGGGCCGGGCGCGCGACGCCAGGTGGGCGACCACCGCGTCCTCCATCGAGGAGGTCACGCAGAACTTCTCGCCGAAGGTGTCCGCGGCCCAGCGCAGGATCTCCAGCGCGGAGGCGTCCTCGAGGTCGCGCCCGGCCTGCTCGGCCAGGTTCCTCAAGTCGTTGTCCGTGCGCTCCTGCTGAACGGTCGTCATATCTCCGCCCCTCCACGTTCCTCCGGCTGGACGCCCCGGGACAGCAGTCCCAGGAACTTCAGCTGGAAGGCTCGGTTGCACGCCGCGCATTCCCACGCGCCGTGGCCCTCTTCGCTGGGTCGCAGGTCCTCGTCCCCGCAGTAGGGGCAGTAGAACGGCGCCGCGCGCTCGCTCACGACAGTGCCTCCTCGGAGGCGCGCGCGGCCCAGGCGGCGAAGCGCTCGTCGGCCTCGCGCTCCGCCTGGAAGCGCTTGAGGACACGCTCGATGTAGTCGGGCAGCTCGTCCGAAGTGACCTTCAGGCCGCGGACCTTGCGGCCGAACCCGGCCTCCAGGCCGAGCGCGCCGCCCAGGTGCACCTGGTACCCCTCGACCTGCTCGCCCGCGTCGTTCAGGACCAGCTGGCCCTTGAGACCGATGTCCGCGACCTGGATACGGGCGCAGGCGTTGGGGCAGCCGTTGATGTTGATGGTGATGGGCTCGTCGAACTCGGGGATGCGGCGCTCGAGTTCGTCGATCAGGGAAGCGCCGCGCGCCTTGGTCTCGACGATCGCGAGCTTGCAGTACTCGATTCCGGTGCAGGCCATCGTGCCGCGCCGGAACGAGGACGGCCGGGCGGTGAGGTCGAGGGCCTCCAGACCCTCGACGAGCGAGTCGACCTGTCCCTCCTCGACGTCGAGGACGATCATCTTCTGCTCGACCGTGGTGCGCACCCGGCCCGAACCGTGCGCCTCCGCCAGTTCGGCGATCTTCGTCAGGGTGGCGCCGTCGATGCGGCCGACGCGCGGGGCGAAGCCGACGTAGTAGCGGCCGTCCTGCTGCCGGTGCACGCCGACGTGGTCGCGCCAGCGGGCGACGGGCTGGGTGGGGGCGGGGCCGTCGACCAGCTTGCGCTCCAGGTACTCGTCCTCCAGGACCTGGCGGAACTTCTCCACGCCCCAGTCGGCGAGCAGGAACTTCAGGCGGGCGCGGTTGCGCAGCCGCCGGTAGCCGTAGTCGCGGAAGATCGAGATGACACCTTCGAAGACGTCCGCGACCTCGTCGAGCGGGACCCAGGCGCCGAGGCGCTGGCCGATCTTCGGGTTGGTGGAGAGGCCGCCGCCGACCCAGAGGTCGAAGCCGGGGCCGTGCTCGGGGTGGTTCACGCCGACGAAGGCGACGTCGTTGATCTCGTGGGCCACGTCGAGCAGCGGCGAGCCGGAGATCGCGGACTTGAACTTGCGGGGCAGGTTCGAGAAGTCCTTGTTGCCGATGATCCGGCGCTGGATCTCCTCGACGGCCGGGGTGCCGTCGATGATCTCGTCCTCGGCGATGCCGGCGACCGGCGAGCCGAGGATGACGCGGGGCGTGTCACCGCAGGCCTCGGTCGTGGACAGACCGACGGCCTCCAGGCGGTCCCAGATCTCGGGGACGTCCTCGATGCGGATCCAGTGGTACTGGACGTTCTGACGGTCGGTGAGGTCGGCGGTGCCGCGCGCGAACTCCTGCGAGATCTCGCCGATGACCCGGAGCTGTTCGGTGGTCAGCCGGCCACCGTCGATGCGCACCCGCAGCATGAAGTACTTGTCGTCCAGCTCCTCCGGTTCCAGGATCGCGGTCTTGCCGCCGTCGATCCCGGGCTTGCGCTGGGTGTAGAGACCCCACCAGCGCATCCGGCCGCGCAGGTCGTTGGGGTCGATCGAGTCGAATCCCCGCTTCGAGTAGATCGTCTCAATGCGTGTCCGCACATTGAGACCGTCGTCGTCCTTCTTGAACTGCTCGTTGCCGTTGAGCGGGGTGAAGTGACCTACGGCCCACTGGCCCTCGCCGCGGTGACGGCTCACCTTGCGGCGTGGCGCGACGGCGGGATCCTGCGGGGTGGCGGCCATGGCTGTTACGTCCTTCGAGACTGCGGGGCAGGTCTGACTGCGGCTCTGACCTGCGCATACGGGTGCATACGGAAGAATGGGCGCAGCACTGCGCAAGGGTCGCAAAAAAGAGGGGGTTCGGCGCTGCTGGGCTGGTCAGCTCGCCGGACAGATGGCGCTGGACATGCGGCCGAGGTCGACGTGCCGCCGACTCACCAAGGCAATTCCAGTTCCAGACATGACGGAAGCGTGTCACGGGGATCTCCGGGCAGTCCACCGTCATCCATCATGTGGACACCCTTGTCCCGGATTCTGGGACAAGGGTGCTGTCGATCACATGACAGGCTTTCACGCGGTGCCGTGAGGGGAGCCGGAAGCCGCGGACATCACGTGATGAAGCAGGTCATACGGTATGCGCGCCGGGCCACGGCCCCGGGGTGACGGCCTCCGCCTCCTGCTCGACCTTGGTGTCGAAGAGCCGGAAGCCACGGCGCAGATAGTTGTCCATCGCGTGCTCGCCGTCCTTGCTGCACGTGTGCAGCCACACGCGCTTCGTTCCGTCCCGTCCCGGCCAGCGTTCGGCCAGGTCCCAGGCGCGCGCGGTCCCGAACGAGAGGAGGTGTCCCCCGATCCGGCGCCCGCGGAAGGCGGGGACGAGTCCGAAGTAGACGATCTCCACGACCCCGTCGTCCTGGGCCTCGAGTTCGACGTAGCCCGCGGGCGTCCCCCGGTCGTAGGCGACCCAGGTCTCCGTGCCCGGCCGCTCGAGGACCTCCTGCCACCGCGCGTACGTCCACGCGAGCCGGTCCGTCCAGAGGATGTCCCCGCCGACCGAGGCGTACAGGAAGCGGCTGAACTCGGGCGAGGGGACCTCGGCGCGGACGATCCGCAGATCCCCGTCGGGCGCGCTCGCGGGGAGCAGGTCGGACGGGGCCGTCTGCTCCAGGGACCAGGTGGTCACACTGATGTCGCTCATGACCGCCAGGGAATCACGGGGGCGGCCGTCGCTCCAAAGGCGTCCGCGGAAGGCGTCCACGGACCGGCCCGGCCGAGCGGACCGCCCGCGTGCCGGCCCGCTGCCGGGGCGGGCCGTCCGGGAACCGGCCCGCTATCCGAGCGAGCCGTCGACCGACGACAGCGGCACCGCGTAGAGCACCCGGCGCTCCGCCGCGTCGGTGAGGGTCCACAGCTCGCCGGTCCGCCGCCCGTAGGAGAGCGACCCGGTGCCCAGGCCCCAGCAGGCGTGCGACTGGTCGGCGGTGCACGTGGCCGCCTCGGCGCCGTCCACGCTCTGGCGCCACAGGGATCCGTGCCGGTCGCCGCCGTCGGACGGCCGCGCGATGTACCACCGGGCGTCGCGGGCGCCCTCGGGCCGGTACGAGAGGGCGCCGGAGATCCCGGAGCCCTTGGTCGTGTAGGCCTCGACCGCGTCCACGTGCCCCTGCGCGTCGGCGAGCAGCCCCGTGCGGTACGCGGCGGTGCTGAACCCGTACCGCCAGACGCGGGTGCGTTCCGTACGGCCGCCCGCGGCCTCCGCCGCGACCAGGCTGTCGGGGGCGGTCGTACGGTCCAGGGAGAGCGAGCCGAAACAGGGGACCGCGCGGTCACGGCCGCGGGCGCACGGGCCGCCCTCGAGGTCGTACGAGCCGACGGCGGGGAGCACGTAGCGGTAGCCGGCGGCGGAGTAGCCGTGGCCCACCCGGCCCACGGCGCCGCTGTCCACGTCGGCCCGCAGCAGCCGGTGCAGGTCGAAGACGAGCAGGCCCTCGCCGTGCTCCGCGGTGACGATCAGCTTGTCCCGGTACCAGACCATGCCGTCGAGGCCGGTGCGGAGCGCCGTGAAGTCCTTGCCGCCCGCGCGCGGGGCGACCAGCAGGACCCAGCGGTAGCGCGGGGCGTCCGGGTCCGTCGCGTCGACGAAGGCGATCCTGGCCAGCCCCTCGTCCCGGCCCGGCGCGGCCGCCCGTCCGTCGCGGTGGGTCCAGCCGGCGAGGATCACCTGGCGCGTGCCCCAGGCGCCGCTGTCCTCGGCGTCGCCGGACGTGGTCACCGAACGCGGCCGCCACCGCGAGGTCCGCGCGTCGGCGTCGTCCCAGCAGTACGCGCGGGTGGCCGTCGGCTCGACGGGGAGCGCGGCCCGCTCGTCCGCCGTGCAGTCGGCGGTGGCGCGCATCGAGTGGTCGGCGTCGCGCAGGACGCCCTCGACGCCCACGTTGCCGCCCATGTTCCCGCTGAGCGTGTCGAGCGACTCCCGGGAGGTGAGGTTCTCGTGGAGGCGCAGCTGCGCGACGGAGCCGGAGCGGAGCGGGGTGAGGGCGCCGGGACTGTTGGTGCCGGTGGCCTGCGAGGTGCTGATCAAGGTGGCGGCGGCGGTGAGCGCCAGCGCGGTCCCGGCCAGGGTGGCGCGCAGCGCCTGGCCTCTTCTTCGGCGACGGTGCCTGCCGCGCTGCTTCATGCGTCCTCCCGGATAGGCCAACTGCCTCCCCCGCCGAAGGCGTTGACGGAGAGACGGGTGGGGTGGCCTGCGCAGTGGATGCTACGGCAGAGACCTCGCGGCCAGGACGAATACCGCGGAAGACGCTCGGGAAATACGCCCGCTCTCCGTCTTCCCGTCTTCCCGCCTTCCCGCCTTCCCGCCTTCCCGCCTTCAGGGCGGTGGAGGTCCGGCCGCCGTGCGGGCTCCGAGCACCGCGGGCGCGGCCGAGTGCGGCAGCAGGTCCCGGGGGTCGTCCGGCAGCAGCACCTCGACCTCCACCTCCTCGCGGAAGCGGTACGGGCGGTGGTCGAGGAGCCCGACGAGCCGGCGCCGCACGCGGGAGAGTTCGGCCCGGACCGTGACCGTGCGGGTGGGATCGCCGAAGAGGTCGACCGCGAGCTGGGCGGCGCTGCGTCCCTGCCGGTGCACGGCGAGGACGTAGAGCAGCTCGGCGTGGCGGGGACTCAGGTCCTGGTCCCAACTGCCAGCCGTGCCCGAGACGGTGACGCGCGGGCGCCGGGGCTCGCCGAGGTCGAGGACGACCCGCCCGGCGCTCCCCGGTTCGCCGCCGCCGGTGACGCGCAGCAGCCAGCCGCCGGGCATCGGCTCGGCGACGCACGTGCCGAGGGAGGGCAGCCAGTTGTGGCCCGCGCCGAAGGAGTCGGGCAGCGGGACCCGGTCCACGGGCGGCATCCCGGTGACGGCGGCGAGCCAGCCGTGGGAGTCCACCACGAGGGCCGGACCGGTCAGCCGGCACAACAGGGGGGCGGCCACCGCGCGCAGCCGTTCGATGGCTCTCAGATGCGCGGTGCGCAGTTCGCTTTCGGCCAGTCTGGACACCGCCTCGACCAGCGCGAGGGTGGCGGGGTGGAAGGTGCTGTCCGGGCCGCTCACGTCGATGACCCCGAGCAGCCGCCCGTCGCGCGGGTCGTGGACGGGTGCCGCGGCGCAGGTCCAGTCGTGCAGGGTGCGTACGAAGTGCTCGGCGGAGTGCACCTGGACGGGGGCGCCGGCCGACAGGGCGGTTCCGATGGCGTTGGTGCCGGTGGTCTCCTCGCTCCAGGCGGCGCCTTCCTCCAGGCAGATGGCGTCGGCCCGGCGCAGCACGCCCGCGTTCCCCTCGCGCCACAGCACCCGGCCCTCGGGGTCGGTGACCACCATGATCTGCAGGGAGGCGTCGGCGACCGTTCCGAGGCCGCCGTGCAGGGTCGGCAGCACATCGGCGAGCGCGGTGGACGTCCGCCGGCGTTCGAGTTCGTCCGGTTGCAGAAGGACGCTGTCCGTTCCCTGTTCGGGATGGACGCCAAAACGTTTTGCTCTTTGCCAGGATCGACTGATCACCGGACGGGGGGCGATCGGGCCACGCCCGCCCCTGGCCGACACGGCCCAGGTCTCCCGGAGATGCCCGGCCGTCTCGGACGCGTCGGGTGGTGCGAAACGGGCTGGATTGAACGATGTGGTCTTCACAGAGCACCCCCGGAACCAGGACCTCGTACGGGCCGCGACACCGCCGTCATCCCACATCGTGCCTGCTCTCGGCCGGGTCCGCCGGGCCTTCGCGCAAGGTGCACGAAGGAATGCAACGGTCTGCAACTCTCGCCAAGGTCACGAGGTTCCCCGAGACTGACAGCGACGCCGCCCGTGCGGCGTCCGAGCTCCCGAACGGGGCGAGCGGCGGGGGTGGTGCCGTGTCGGCGCAGCACCACCCCCGCGTCAGCGCTCCTTTCAGGACACCGGCCGGGCCCGCTCCACCACCGTGGCCAGATCCAGACTGTGCGGCAGCGTGCCGAACCCCGTACCCCAGTCACCGCCCAGACGCGAGGCGCAGAACGCGTCGGCGACCTCCGGGGGCGCGTACCGCACGAGCAGCGAACCCTGGAGCACCAGCGCGATCCGCTCGGCCAGCCGGCGGGCGCGGGCCTCGACGCCGTCCAGATCGGCGAGTTCGGTCAGCAGGTTCTTGATGGCCCCGTCCAGCCGGTGGTCGGCACCGCGGGCCTGCCCCACCTCCCGCAGATACGCGTCCAGGGCCCCCGGCTCCCGCTGCAGGGCGCGCAGGACGTCCAGTGCCTGCACATTGCCGGCGCCCTCCCAGATGGAGTTGAGCGGGGACTCCCGCAGCAGCCGCGGCATGCCCGACTCCTCGACGTAGCCGTTGCCGCCCAGGCACTCCAGCGCCTCCACCGCGACCGGCGTGCACCGCTTGGTCACCCAGTACTTGGCGGCGGGCACCGCGAGCCGCAGGAACGCCCGCTCCCGCTCGCTCCCGTCGTCGTACGCCGCGGCGAGCCGCATCGCCAGCGTCGTCGCCGCCTCCGACTCCAGCGCCAGATCGGCCAGGACGTTGCGCATCAGCGGCTTGTCGACCAGACGGCCGCCGAACGCCTCGCGGTAGGTGCAGTGGTGGATCGCCTGCGCCACCGCCTGCCGCATCAGCGAGGCCGAACCGAGCACGCAGTCCAGCCGGGTCGCCGCGACCATCTCGATGATGGTGCGCACCCCGCGCCCCTCGTCGCCCACCCGGCGCGCCCACGTCCCGTCGAACTCGACCTCGCTCGACGCGTTGGACCTGTTGCCCAGCTTGTCCTTGAGCCGCTGGATGCGGAAGACGTTGCGGGTGCCGTCCTCCAGGACGCGCGGCACCAGGAAACAGGTCAGCCCGTCCGGGGCCTGCGCCAGCACGAGGAAGCCGTCCGACATCGGCGCCGAGCAGAACCACTTGTGCCCGGTCAGCGCGTACGCCCCGTCCTCGGCCAGCGGCCGCGCCCCCGTCGTGTTGGCGCGGACGTCGCTGCCGCCCTGCTTCTCCGTCATGCCCATCCCGAAGAGCGCCCCGGCCTTCCGGGACGCGGGACGCAGTTCCTGGTCGTAGACCGCGGACGTCAGCCGCGGCACCCACTCGGCGGCGAGCTCCGGGTCGGCGCGCAGCGCGGGCACCGCCGCGTGGGTCATCGACAGGGGGCAGCCGTTGCCCGCCTCGGCCTGCGTCCAGACCACGAAGCCCGCCGCGCGCCTGAGGTGCCCGCCGGGGCGGGTCCAGGCCGATGTCAGCCCCGCCGACACGCCCTTGCCGAGGAGGCGGTGCCAGGCCGGATGGAAGTCGACCTCGTCGATCCGGTTGCCGTAGCGGTCGTGGGTGCGCAGCTTCGGCGGGTTCTCGTTGGCCAGCGCGCCCCACTCCTGGACCTGGGCGGAACCCGTCGTCCGGCCGAGCCCCGACAGTTCCTCGCGGGCCTCCGGGAGGAGCTCCGGATCCAGATGCCGCTCGACCGCCTCGCGAAGCGCCCGGTCTGCGGCGAATACGTCATATCCGACCAGGGGCGGAGCCTGGTTGGTCACGGTGTGGGTGCTGGCTGCCATACCGCTACCGTAAGGACGTGCACCAGGCAAAAGAAACACCTGAACGGCCTCGTCCGGGCCGCTTCCACCGCGCTCGCGCGCTCTACCGGAACGTTTCGAAGCGCAGGACCGCCTGGCTGCTGCTCAAGGACACCGTCAACTCGTGCATGGAGTACCGGATCCTCGGACTGGCGGCCGAGGCGGCCTTCTTCACGCTCCTGTCCGTGCCGCCGCTGCTGCTCAGCCTGATCGGGCTGCTCGGATACGTGGACGCCTGGACCGGCGCCGACACCATCGCCAGCCTGGAGACGAACATCCTGAACGCGTCCCGGACGGTGCTCACCGAGAAGGGCGTCCACCAGATCGCCGAGCCGATCCTGCACGACGTGATGAAGGGCGGCCGGCCCGACATCATCTCCCTCGGCTTCCTGTTCGCCCTGTGGTCGGGCTCGCGCGCGGTGAACGTCTTCGTCGACACCATCACCGTGATGTACGGCCTCGACGGCACCCGGGGCATCGTGAAGACCCGGATGATGTCCTTCCTGCTGTTCATCGTGGCGCTGCTGATCGGCTCCGTCGCGCTCCCGCTGATGGTGGCGGGCCCGGACGCCGTGGTGAACGTCGTCCCGTGGTCGACCACCGTCGTCCAGATCCTGTACTGGCCGGTCGTCATCGTCCTGTCGGTCGCCTTCCTGACGACCCTGTACCACGTGTCCGTCCCCGTCCGCTCCCCCTGGGTCGAGGACGTGCCCGGCGCCCTGGTCGCCCTCGCCATGTGGGTCCTCGGCAGCTTCCTGCTCCGCATCTACCTGACCAACACCATCGAGGGCCCCACCATCTACGGCTCGCTCGCCGCGCCCGTGGCCGTCCTGCTGTGGATCGGTGTCTCCGCCTTCGCCGTCCTGGTCGGCGCGGCCGTCAACGCCGCCATCGACCGGGTCTGGCCGGCCGCCGCCACCGCCGCGGCCCGTGCCGCCAACGAACGGCTGCGCGAGGCCCAGGCCGCCGAGTACGTGGCCCGCGTCGCGGCCCACCGCTCGTACGACGCCGATCCCGACGACCCCGACATGCCCTCCGAGTTCCCCGAACGCTGGTCGCGCTTCCTGCCCCCGGAGGACGTCACCTCCCGCCTGCGCACCCACGCCAAGAACACCCACCACACCCACCACACCCACCGTGACCCGAAGAACGGCGAGGAACACTCGTCGGGGGAGTGAGCCCGGAGCGGGTCCGGAGGGGCCGGGCGGTCCCTCGTCAGGCCTTCCACACCCCCGCCGCCGCGGCCTCCCGCGCGAAGTCCGTGAAGTCCCGCGGCGCACGGCCGAGGATGTCCCGGACCCCGTCCGAGAGGTGGGAGTTGCGGCCGTCGAGGAGCGTCTCGAAGAGGCCGACGAGGAATCCCGCCTCTTCGGCCGGCACCCCGAATCCGGCCAGCGCCTCGCCGTACTGCCGCGCCGTCACGGGCGTGTACGCCAGCTCCCGGCCCGTGGCCCGGGAGATCTCCGCGACCGCCTCCCGGAAGGTCAGCAGCCGGGGCCCCGTGATCGCCAGCTCCCGGCCGGTGTACCGCCCGTCCCCGGTCAACACGGCCACCACGACGTCCGCGATGTCCCGGACGTCGATGAACGGCTCCCGCACCTCACCCGCGGGGAAGACCAGCTCCCCGTGACGCAGCCCCTCGACCAGCGGGCCCTCGCTGAAGTTCTGCGAGAACCACGACGCTCGTACGATCGTCCAGTCCGCGCCGGACGTCCTGAGCGCCTCCTCGGTCGGTCCGGCCTGGTCCTCGCCCCTCGACGACAGGAGCACCAGCCGCCGCGCGCCGAGCTCCACCGCCTCCCGGGCCAGGGCCCCGACCGCCTTCGTGGCGGCCGGCGAGCCGACGTCCGTGGGATGGACCAGATAGGCCGCGTCGGCGCCGCGCAGCGCCTCGGCCCAGGTCGAGGGGTCCTCCCAGTCGAAGCCCGTGCCGCGCGAGGCGGCCCGGACCGTCAGGCCCGCCGCGCGCGCGGCCCGCGCGACCCGGCTCCCGGTCCGCCCCGTGGCTCCTGTCACCAGCACTGTCATGTCCTGCGTGTTCTCTGTCATGCGCTCCAGTCAACTGCCGCCCCCGGCGCGGAACCATCGGCGAAAGGCTCATCCCCATAAGCGGTCGTCCACAGGCGTCCCCGGCGGTCGGGGCCGCCGTCTACGCTGGCGGCATGGACGCTCCGCCACGTTCGGACACGCTCATGCGGGGGGACCCGCTCGCAAGCCTGCTCGAGGGTCCGCGCGCGCGGGGCGCCTTCATGATCCGCGCGTGCTTCGACCCGCCGTGGTGCGTACGCGTCGAGGACCGCGCACCCCTGTCGATCATGCTGGTGGTCCGCGGCGACGCCTGGGTCGTACCGGACGAGGGCGAGGGGCTGCGGCTGCGGGCCGGTGACCTCGCCATCGCGCGCGGCCCCGACCCGTACCGCTGCGCCGACGACCCCGGCACCCCGCCCCAGGCCGTGATCCTGCCGGGCGGCGAGTGCTCCTACCCGGACGGACGCTCGCTGAAGGGCCACTGGGACCTCGGCGTCCGGAGCTGGGGCGACCGGCCCGACGGCTCCACGGCGCTGCTGATCGGGACGTACATGATGCGGGGCGAGGTCAACCGACGGCTGCTCGACGCCCTGCCGCCGCTGCTCGTGCTCCCCTCCGACGTGTGGGAATGCCCGCTGACCCCGATCCTCGCCGCGGAGATGGTGCGCGACGAGCCCGGCCAGGAGGTCGTCCTCGACCGGCTCCTCGACCTGCTGACGATCACCGCCCTGCGGGCCTGGTTCTCCCGGCCCGAGGCCGCCGCGCCCGCCTGGTACCAGGCCCTCGCGGACCCGGTCGTGGGCCGCGCGCTCCGGCTCCTCCAGGACGGCCCCGCCCGGCCCTGGACGGTCGCGGCGCTCGCCGCCGAGACCGGCGTCTCGCGCGCCGCGCTGGCCAGACGCTTCGGCGAACTCGTCGGGGAACCCCCGATGACGTACCTGACCGGCTGGCGTCTCGCCTCCGCCGCCGACCGGCTCCGCGAGAGCGACGACACCCTGGAGACGATCGCCCGCCACGTCGGCTACGGCAGCGCCTTCGCCCTGTCCAGCGCCTTCAAGCGGGTCTACGGCGTCAGCCCGCAGGAGCACCGGGCCCGCCCGGCGTAGCGTGGCGGCCATGTACGCGGAACGGGCGTCCCGGCTGCCGGGCGCGGTGGTCTGGAGCCGTGTCCTGACCGGCCCCGCGACCGGCCCCGCAGCGGGGGCCGCGCATCCGGGGGAGCGTGCGTCCGCGCGGGGTGCGGAGGCGCTGAGGGACGGGTTCGTCCGTGGGCTCGAGGACGAGGGTCCGGGCCAGGAGGTCTCCGGCACCGCCCGGGACGCTTCCGGGGCTGCCCGGGACGCCGTGCTTCCCGACGGCTGCATGGATCTGCTGTGGACCGAGGGGCGGTTGCTCGTCGCCGGTCCCGACACGCGGCCCCACGTCCCGGACGGGGCGCCCGGCGGCTGGGTGGGCGTCCGCTTCCACCCCGGCACGGCACCCGCCTACCTGGGCGTCCCCGCGCACGAACTCCGGGACCGGCGCGTCGAGCTGGCCGACCTGTGGCCCGCCCCCGAGGCGCGCCGCCTCACCGCGCGGATCGACGCGGCCGCCGACCCCGTGGACGCGCTCGAGGAGCTCGCGCTGCTCCGGGCGGCCGAGGCCGGGCCCCCCGATCCGCTGTTCCTGGAAGTGGTGGCCGCCCTGGACGCGGGACGCCCGGTCGCCGAGACGGCCGACCGGCTCGGCCTGGGAGCGAGGCAACTGCACCGCCGCTCGCTCGCCGCCTTCGGGTACGGGCCCAAGACCCTGGCCCGGATCCTGCGGCTGCAGCGGGCGCTCGCCCTCGCCCGCGACGGCGTGCCCTTCGCGGAGACAGCGCTGCGCGCCGGGTTCGCCGACCAGGCCCATCTGGCGCGCGACGTGAAGGAGCTGACGGGGGCGACGCTCGGTGAGCTGGTCGGCCGCCGGTAGCGGGCCGGAGCACTACGCGGGGGCGGGCCCGCCGGGCAGCGGGGCGAACAGGTCGACGCCGTTGCCGTCCGGGTCGTGCACGACGGCGTACCGCATGCCCCAGAAGGCGTCCCACGGCTTGAGCTCGCCGTGGTGGCCCGCGCCGACGAGCTCCCCGTACACCGAGTCGACCTCGGCGGGGTCCTCGCAGCGGAAGGCGAGCGACACCCGGCCGCCGCCCCTCGGAGGCTGCCATCCGGCGTGGAACGACCGAATGGTGTCCTCCGTGTCCAGCGCGAGGCGCAGCCCGCCGGGCAGCCCGGCCTCGACGTGCGGCTCGTTCTCGGCGCCCTGCGGGAAGACCAGCCCGAGACGGCGGTAGAAGGCGAGGGAGGCGGCCATGTCGGAGACGACCAGCCCGATCACATCGAATCGTGGAGTCATACGGCCACCGTAGGCGGGCCGCCCCCGGCCGGTCTTGAACGGAACGGACACGCCCCGAGGCCACCCCCTAGGCTCCGGGCATGGCCTTCCGCGTTCTCGTGTACACCCGTACGACCGGCTACCGGCACGACTCCATCCCGGCCGCCGTCGAAGCCGTGCGCGCCCTCGGCCGGGACCACGGCTTCGAGGCCGACGCCACCGAGGACCCCGCGGTCCTCGAGGCCCCCCTCGACCGGTACGCGGCCGTCGTCTTCCTGTCGACGAGCGGCGAGGTGCTGACGCCGCCGGGCCGCGACCGGCTCGCCGCCCACGTCGAGGACGGCGGCGGCTTCGTCGGGGTGCACGCCGCCGCCTGCACCGAGTACGACTGGCCCCACTACGGCGAACTGCTCGGCGCCCGCTTCGCGCGGCACCCGGACCTCCAGCCGGGCCGGGTCCTCGTCGAGGACCACGGCCATCCCGCGACCCGGCACCTGCCGCCGGTCTGGGAACTCACGGACGAGTGGTACGACTTCCGCTCCAATCCGCGCGAGGCGGATCACGTGCGCGTGCTCGCCTCCGCCGACGAGACCTCCTACGAGGGCGGGGGAATGGGCGCCGACCACCCCTTGGTGTGGTGCCGGGAACAGGGCGCGGGCCGGGTCTTCTACACCGCGCTCGGACACACCGCGCAGGCGTACGAGGACCCGGACTTCCGCGGGCACCTGCTCGGCGGCATCCTCTGGGCGGCGCGGGAGTCTCCCGCGGGCGCTCCGGACCGCGGACACTGACCCGCGCAGGCCCGCGTCGTGGGGCGATACCGGCCGAGCAGGGGGCATCCGCAGGAATACCGGGAAATGATGTGGTGCTCTGATCTCTACGACGCGCGACGGTGAGGAGCTGGTCCCGGATGGCGGTGGACACGGTGGAACCGGTGGCGGGGACGAGGGACCCGGTGGTCGCCACTCCGTACGGAGCGGTGCGCGGCCGGTACGAGAACGGGATCGCGGTCTTCCGGGGCGTCCCTTACGCCGCCCCTCCCTTCGGCGCCCACCGCTTCCGCCCGCCCGTGCCGCCCGAGCCCTGGGACGGGGTCCGGGACGCCGGCGCGTTCGGACCGACCCCGCCGAAGCCGCCGTACTCCGAGGCCTTCGCCCGGCTCCTCTCCGACCCCGTCGTCCCCGGCGACGACTGCCTCAACCTCAACGTGTGGACCCCGGCGCCGGACCCCGCCGCCCGGCTCCCCGTCATGGTGTGGATCCACGGCGGGGCCCTGACCCGCGGTTCCTCGGCCGTTCCCGTGTACGACGGGCACGCCTTCGCCCGCGACGGCGTGGTCTTCGTGTCCGTCAACTACCGCCTCGGCGTGGAGGGCTACGGCCTCTTCCCGGACGCGCCCGCCAACGCCGGGCTGCGCGACCAGCTCGCCGCGCTGGAGTGGGTGCGGGAGTCCGTCGCCCGGTTCGGCGGGGATCCCGGCCGGGTGACCGTCTTCGGCGAGTCCGCCGGAGCCATCAGCATCGGCGCGCTGCTCGCGAGCCCGCGCGCCCGGGGCCTGTTCCACCGGGCGGTCCTGCAGAGCGGGCCGCCCGAGGCGAGCGACCGCGACAAGGTGCGCCGCATGGTGCGCAGGATGGCCACCCGGCTGAAGGTCCCCGCGACGGCGGAGGCGTTCGCCGCCGTCGACCGCGACCTGCTCCTGCGCACCCAGGCCGAGGTGGGCAGGCTCAGCAGCCCGGTGCTCGGCGGTCCCGCCTTCGGCATCGTCGTCGACGGCGACCTCGTGCCGCGCGACCCGCTGGAGGCCCTCGTCGAGGGCGCCGCGGCGGACGTCGGCCTCCTGCTCGGCTGGACCCGTGACGAGTACCGGCTGTGGCTCGTCCCGGGCGGGCTCCTGGAGCGCGTCGACCGGCTCGGTCCGGTCGCCCTGGCCGGTGCGATGGCCCGCTGCCACTGCGGCCACGAGGTGCCCCGCGGCTACCGCGCCCTCCACCCCGAAGGAGGGACCGCCGATCTCGTCGGCCAGATGATCACCGACCATCTCCTGCGGGTGCCGATGCACCGCCTCGCCGACGCGCGCGGCGGCGGCTCCACCGCGTCCCCCGCCGCGGACGCCCCCGGCGAGGGCCGGGCCCCGGCGCACGTCTACGAGTTCGCCTGGCCGTCGGGCGTGCCCGGCCTCGGCGCCTGCCACGCCCTGGAACTGGGCTTCGTCTTCGACACGGCCGGAGCACCGGAGTCGGCGAAGCTCGCGGGCGAGGGCGCCCCGCAGGAACTGGCGGACGCCATGCACGGCGCGTGGGTGCGGTTCGCGGTCGACGGCGACCCGGGGTGGGCCGCCTGGGACGCCTCGCACCCGGTCCGGGTCTTCGGCGCCGGTGCCCCGCACACCGTGCACGGTCCGCGCGACCGCGAACTCGCCCTGTGGGAAGCCGAATCGGCCAGAGCGGCGGCCGGGCCCGCGACCGGTCCCACGCGCCGGCACACCGGCGGAGCCACGGTCGGGGCCGTCGCCGCGCCGACGCTCGCGGCCGCCGGACGGTCCGTCGCCGGGGCGGACACCGACCCCGCGGCCGATGCCGCGGACAGCCCGCCTGGGGCGGCCGAGGGCGCGCCCGCCCTTCCCACCGCCGACGCGCCCGTGCGCATCACGACACCGCTGGCAGCCGTACGACGCTTCCGCCGCCCGGGCGGCGCGGGACGGCGCTGACCCGCTTCCGGGGGGCTCTCCGGCCTGCGGCACGACCCCCGGAGACCTCCCGAGCCGTCCTGGGACGGGCGTCCTGGGCGGCCCCGGGGCCGGACACGTGAGCCGGACGGGGGAGGGACCGGGAGCGGGGTACCGGACGGGGCACGGCTCTCACGGCACCACCCGGCACCCCGGCCCGGCGGTGCTGGCCGGGGGTGTCCGGGCTGGGGTGGGTGCGGTTCGGGAGCGGGGCGCCGGGCGAGGGTGCGGCTTCTCGCGGTGTCGGCCGGTGCCGTGCGGGTCGGTGGTGTACGGGGAGTCGGGGTGCCGGGGTGGGGGTACGGCTTCTCTCGGTGCCTGCCGGTGCCTGCCGGTGCCTGCCGGTGCCTGCCGGTGCCTGCCGGTGCCTGCCGGTGCCTGCCGGTGCCTGCCGGTGCCTGCCGGTGCCTGCCGGTGCGGGGCGTGCGGGGAGCCGGGGTGCAGGGTGAGGGGCGTTGCCTCTCGTGGGTCGTCCGGGGCGGCTCGAGCCGGTGGTGTCCGGGGCGGGGCGGTCCGGGCGGAGCGGGGGCGGTGCGCGGGATCACGCTGCCCGCAGTACCTCCGTGATGCTGGTGATCGCCTCCGGGCTCACCCGGCAGCAGCCGCCGATCAGGCGGGCCCCGGCCCGCTCCCATCCGACGACCCGCGCGGCGGCGAACGTGGAACCGCCGGTCCAGGCGCGGGCCGCGGCGTCCCACGTCTCGCCGCTGTTCGGGTAGACCACGACCGGCTTTCCGGTCACGCGCGAGGCCGTGGCGACCGCGGTGTCGGCGTCTTCGGGAGCGCAGCAGTTGACGCCGACCGCGATGACCTCGTCGGCCTCGGCGGCCAGGGCGAAGGCCTCCTCCAGCGGCTGCCCGGCCCGGGTGCGGTCACCGGCCACGCTGTACGACAGCCACGCCGGTACGCCGAGCCCGCGCACCCCCCGCAGCAGCGCCCGCGCCTCGTCCGTGTCCGGGACCGTCTCCAGGGCCAGCACGTCGGGCGCGGCGGCGGCCAGCACCTCCAGGCGCGGCAGGTGGAACCGTTCCAGTTCCGCGACGCTCAGTCCGTACCGCCCCCGGTACTCGGAGCCGTCCGCGAGCATCGCCCCGTACGGGCCCACCGAGGCGGCGACCCACAGCGGCCGCGCGACGCCCCCGGCGTGTGCGCGCCGGGCGGCCTCGCGCGCCGCCCCGACGCTCAGGCGGAGCAGTTCGGCGGCCCGTTCGCGCGGGATGCCACGTCGGGCGAAGCCGTCGAACGTCGCCTGGTAGCTGGAGGTGATCGCCACGTCCGCGCCCGCCTCGTAATAGGCGAGATGCGCCTCGACGATCGCCTCGGGCCGGTCCGCGAGCAGCCGCGCCGACCACAGCGCGTCGCTCAGGTCGTGTCCGGCCGCTTCGAGCTGGTTGGACATGCCCCCGTCGAGCACGACCGTGGCGGAGGACAGCGCGGCGGCGAGGGTGAGGGCGTTGTCGCTGGCCATGCCCCGACGCTAGCCGATGAGGGGTGCCGCACCCCGGCCCCGTCCACCCACCGAGAGGCCGTCCCACCGAACGGGATCCGCCTGCCCGGTGGCACGCCGTCGGGCGCGCGGGCCGCCCCGCCCGGCCGGGGTTCTCGTCCGGCGCGGTCAGCGGGTCGGTAACTGTTGCCTGTCAACTGTGCGTGAGCGTGTTCTTGCGAGGGTGAGGAGTGTGAGCGGTTTCTGCCCTACGAGATCCCGGAGGGAACGAAAGTTCCTTTCTCGAATGCGTGACCTCTACAGATGACGGTCGTTGGGTGGAGTGATGGGCCGGACGGGGCTGGGGGTGAGGACGTGGGTGATCTGCGGTCGGTGGCGACACCGTTCGTGATGCCCGCTCCGTCGGGGGTGACGGTCCGGGATCGGCTCAAGGGCCTCACCACCCAAGACGAGCAGGTGCTGCGGCTGGTCGGCGGCCACCTCGGCTCGCTCGCCGCCCAGGACCTCAAATTGCGGTGTGCGGCCGGTCTGGAGCACGACGGTGACAGTTGGGCGTCGCGTAAGCGGGTGCTGACGGGGTTGTCGTCGTCGAGGTGGGCGGGGTCGTTGACGAAGGCCACGCATGACGTGTGGGCGCTGGCCCGGCGCGGCCAGCAGGCGCACATCCGGCAGCTCGAAGCTGGGGTGAACATGATCCGCCACCGGTTGTCGCTGCCTCTCGGCGAGAAGGGTTCGAAGCGGGCGACGGGTGGTTACCGGAGTCGGCGGGAGTGGCATGCCAAGTCGCGTCGGCTGGGTGTGCTGGAGGACCGGCTGGAGCAGGCGCGGGCCGACTGGGCGGCCGGGCGGGTGCGGGTGGTGCGGGGCGGGAAACGACTACTCAACACTCGCCACCACCTTCAGCAGGCCCGGCTCTCTGAGGAGGCGTGGCGGGCCCGGTGGGAAGCCTCACGCAGGTTCCTGCAGGCGGACGGGGAGTCCGGGAAGCGATACGGCAACGAGACCATCCGCGTCAGTCCCGACGGCCAGGTCGGCATTAAGCTTCCGGCCCCGCTCGTCCACCTGGCCAACGCCCCACACGGCCGCTACGTCCTGTCGGTGCGAGTGTCGTTCGCGCACCGGGGCGAGATGTGGGCCGACCGGGTCGAGGCGAACCGGGCGGTGGCTTACCGCATCCACGAAGACGCCCAGCGCCAGCGCTGGTACCTGACCGCCTCCTGGACCCTCCCACCCGTCCAGGCCGTTCCCTTGGATGCCGTGCGGGCCGGAGGCATGGTCGGGGTGGACACGAACGCGGACCTCCCCCACGCTCGGCTTCGCTCGCGCGGGGGGACCCCCACGGCGGCCTGGCGGCTGGATGTGCACGGCAACCCGGTCGGCGCCCCGCGCCGCTTCGACTACGAACTGTCCGGCACCGCCGATCACCGAGACGCCCAGGTGCGCCACGCCCTGACCCGCCTGCTGCACTGGGCCCGGCGCCATCGGTTGGCCATTGCGGTCGAGGATCTGGACTTCACCGCGGAGACCAGCCGGGAGAAACACGGCCGACGCAAGAAGTTCCGCAAGCTGATCTCCGGCATGCCCGTGGCCCGGCTCCGCGCCCGCCTGATGTCCATGGCGACCGAGCTCGGCATTCCCCTGGTCGCGGTCGACCCCGCCTACACCTCCCGCTGGGGCGCTCAGCACTGGCAGAAACCCCTCACCAGCAAAACCAGGAAGACCACCCGCCACGACGCTGCCGCCGTGGCCATCGGAAGACGCGCCCTGGGGCATCCGATCAGGCGTCGGACGGCACCGCCCCGTACCCACCAGAGCGATGGGTACGGGCATCGGACCGTCCAGGCCCGACCGGAAACCCCAGGACGTGAGGAAACCCGCCCCCGCATCCCCGGACCACGGACACGATCCGTGCCGCCCGGACGCGGAGCGAACGCGGGTGACCAGAACGCCCAGCACCGTCCGGGGCGTTCGGTTGAGCACGGGTTCTGGCAACAGGACTCACTTCCGCTCGGTCCGTAGGAACGGTTGATCAGCATTGTGGTGAGATAGCCCTCGCGTAGCGCGGGTGGAAGAACGGTGCGGGCACTTCGCGGAGTGACAGTTAAGGCATCTTCGTGAAAGTGCTTTCATTTATGAGAAATTGATTGCTGTGTGAATTTCTGCCGCGCTCTGGAAAGCGCTTGCTGTCGTGCGGTACCGTCCTGCCACCGGGTCCGGTCCTTCTGTCGGGGAGCCGCGCACGAGACGCCTCGCCCGGGGCCGGCGCCCGGGGCTCCGGTGCGGGTGGGACGAGCTCCTGGGGCGTTCCGACCGGAACCGGGGCGCCCCAGGTATCCGCCCCGGCCGCCCGCCGGACACCCGGCTCCCGAGACGCCGGGCCCGGCCCGGACAGGAGGACCGCCCGATGCCCGTCGAACCCGCCGAGGACCGCTCCCTCAGCCCGTACACCGGCTTCACCCGCGCCCATTGGGAGGCGGCCGCCGATTCCCTGCTCGCCGCGGTCGCCCCCCACGCGACCGACGACCAGGCCCTCTACCGCTTCCCCGGCGGGCACACGAGCAGCGCGGGCGGGCTCTCCGACGGCCTGGAGGGATACGCCCGCACGCTGCTGCTGGCCGGCTTCCGCCGGGACGAGAAGGTCCTGGAGCGGTACGCGCGGGGCCTGGCCGCCGGAACGGCCGGTGTCTGGCCGCGCGTCGAGGACCGCGGTCAGCCCCTCGTGGAGGCCGCGTCGATCGCGCTCGCGCTCAGGCTGACCAGGCCGCTGCTGTGGGACCGCCTGGACGACGGGGTGCGGCAGCGGGCCGCCGCATGGCTCGGCGACGCGCTGACGGCCGAACCCTGGGCCTGCAACTGGGAGTTGTTCCCGGTGACGGTGGGCGGCTTCCTCGAGGAGATCGGCTACGAGCCCGACGCGTCACGTGCCGCGATCGACCGCGGCCTGGAGCGGATCGAGCAGTGGTATCTCGGCGACGGCTGGTACACCGACGGCCACGGACGGAAGTTCGACTACTACAACGGCTGGGCGATGCACCTCTATCCGGTGCTGCACGCGTGGCTGGCGGACGACGCCCGGCTCCTCGACCTGTACGCGGGCCGCCTGGAGGCCCATCTCGGCGACTACGCCCGGCTGTTCGGCGGCGACGGCGCACCCGTGCTCCAAGGACGCTCCCTCACCTACCGCTTCGCGACCACCGCCCCCCTGTGGCTCGGCGCGCTCACCGGCCGCACCCCCCTGTCCCCGGGCGAGACCCGCCGCCTCGCCTCGGGCGCCCTGCGCTACTTCCTCGACCGGGGCGCGGTGGACGGCGACGGCCTGCTCACCCTCGGCTGGCGCGGTCCCGACGAGGCGTTCCTGCAGCACTATTCCGGCCCCGCCTCGCCGTACTGGGCGAGCAAGGCCTTCGTCGCCCTGCTGCTGCCTCCGGAACACGAGGTCTGGACGGCCCGGGAGGAACCGGGCCCGGCGGAACGCGCCGACGCCGTAACCCCGGTCGGTCCGCCCAACTGGCTGCTGCAGTCGACCCGTTCGGACGGTCTGGTGCGCCTCCACAACCACGGCAGCGAGGACGTCCGTTACGACCCGTACTACACGCGGCTCGCCTACTCGACGGTGACGGAGCCGTCGCCGTCGCCGTCGTACGACAACAGCGTGGTCGTCGGCGCCGACGCGAGCCGTACGCGGATCGTGCCGCTGGGCGTCGGGGAGGGCTGGGCGGCGTCCCGGCACACCGTCTCGGAGGAGGCCGAGGTCGTCTCCCTCGTGGTCGCGCGGGGCGCCGTGGAGGTGCGGGCCCATCTGGTGTCGGGCGCGGGCCCGGGGACGCCGGTACGGGTGACGGGCTGGAACGCGTGCGAGGGCGCGCGCCGCGAACTCCTGCCCGTGCACGGCCTGTCGGGGACGGGCGAGGGCGTCGCCGGGGACGGCCCCTCCCTGTTCGTGGCCCTCGTCCGCCTCACCGCCGACCGGGACCCCCTCCCGCTCGGCGGCCTGGTGTCCGTGCGGGTGACGGCGCCCGAGGACGCGGGGCCGGGAGCGTACGACGTGACGGTGGCCTGGACCGCGGGAGGGACGGCGGGTTTCCGGTTCGACGGCACCGGTGGTGTCGTCCCCCTGGCCGGTGGCGGCGTCACCGGCATTACCTAGAGTTCGGGGTGGGGCGGAAGCGGATCCGCCGGGGCAGGGGGTGTGTCATGGGTGGACCGGACGAGGGCCGGGGCAGCGGAACCGGCGGCGGCCCGGCCGGCGCGGAGCAGATGATCGCGGAGGCGCGGAAGGCGTTCTTCGTGATGTTCGGGTTCCTGGCGGTCGTCTGGTTGGTGCAGCTGGCCAACTACGCCGACCACTATGCCCTCTCGCGGGACTACGGGGTGGTGTCCGGCGATGTCACCACGCTGCCCGACGTCCTCACCGCGCCTTTCCTGCACTGGAGTTGGGCGCACATCGAGAGCAACTCGGGCCCGCTGTTCGTCTTCGGGTTCCTCGCGGCCTACCGGGGCGTGGCCCGTTTCCTCGGGCTGAGTCTGCTGGTCGCGGTGACCAGCGGGCTCGTGGTGTGGTTCTTCGAGCAGGGCGATGCGGACACGGTGGGCGCGAGCGGCCTGGTCTTCGGCTACTTCGGTTATGTCGTGGTCCGCGGGATCTTCGACCGGCATCTGATCGACACCCTGATCGGTGTCGTCATGGCAGCGTCCTTCGCCTACATGCTCACCGTGGCGGTGCCCGGGACCCCGGGGGTGAGCTGGCTCGGCCACCTCGGCGGACTGATCGGCGGCCTGGTAGGAGCCTGGCTCTTCCGCGACCGCCGCCCGCGGACCCTCCCGTCCACCGGCTCCGACGGCGGCACGGGGATCATCACTCGCCGCGCTCCTGCAGCAGGCACCGACAACCCGCGCGCGGACCTGCACAAGGAACTGGGTGATCTGGGGCTCCTCTAGGGTCTGTTGTGAAAGTGCTGGTCGCAGCCACTCGTTGATGACTGCGACCAAGCACGGTCGCCTCGTGACGGACGGCGAGTTTTTCGCATCGGGTCGCCACGGCCCGGTGGCGCTTGAGCCGGTTGATCCCGCACTCCACCGCGTGGCGCTCGTTGTAATCGATCTTGTCGAACTTCGGCGCTCGGCCGCCGCGGGAGCCGTACGCCTTGTCGGCGCGGACCTTGTCCGGCCGGACTCGGGATCGTCGCCGGGAGCGCGTCCCTCGCGGCCACCGGGGCCTCCTCCACCGCTCACCTGATCATCGCAGCCGGTCCGACCCTGGTCCTGGGCGGATCGACGGCCTACGGCGGGCTCGGGCCGCGTCGGTCTCATGGCGGTTCTGTCGGGTCGGCCACCGGCTCCGAGTCGTCGGACCGGTGCGGGAGCGGATCCGTTGAGGGCCCCGCCGATCCTGCCGACCGGCCCCCGGCGCTCCCTGGTGTGCTGTCCGCGGCTCCTGCCCCGAACGCGTGCCGACGCAGTCCGTCGACGTCGGTGACGACGATCCGGGATCTCGTCGGCGAGTCGTCGAGGAGCCCCAGTTTCTGCAGCTCCCTGACGCGCCGTCCGGCCGCCTCCCGGCCCGTTCCCAGCCAGTCGCCCAGATCCTCCTGCGTCACCTCCCTGATCTCGGTCCCGAGGGAAGTGGGTACGCCTTCCGCCTCGGCCAGCCGCAGCAGCAGCCGGCTGAGCCTGAGCCGGGCCGGAGCGCTCGCGACGACGATCCGATGGTGATCCGACTCCTTCAACCGCGTGCACACGGTCATGAACACCTTCCGCAGGATCCCCGGATGCTCTGCGAGCAGCCCCTCGAACGCCTCACGCCCGTACCAGCGGATGTATGTCTGCGTCAGCGCCGTCACGGTCGCGTTCCGGGAGCCGCGGTCCAAGAGGCCCATCTCGCCGATGAGCTCGCCGCCCCGGCGGGTGGCCAGATAGGTCGTGCGATCGTTCTCGCCGTGCCAGAGCACACGGCATCTGCCACTGATGATCACGGCGGCCCGGTCGGCGATGCCGCCCTGCCGGAAAATCGTGTCGCCGGGCTCGAACGGATCCCGCGGGACCCGCCCGGTTCGCTCCATGGCCCTGCGCTCGTCGCCGTCGAGGGTGTCCCAGAACGTCTTGTACCTCACCCCGACAGGGTCTCGAACTCGGGCTGAGTAACGAGGCACTTGCATCCTTTTGATCAACTTGATGCTGCTCTTATATGCCCTGTAGGCACATGAGCAGACAGGTGTGACAGATGCCCGGAGAGCAGCGGCCGTCACAAGGCCAAAACCCGCGCCAGGAACAGGACGCACGCGGCGGACGGAACCAGGTGAACATCCAGTCGGGACGCAACACCACCATCCGCCAGGGCGCGGTCGTGGCCGGTGGTGACGCCCATGTCGGCGATGTCGTGGCCGGGGACAAGATCACCATTGTTCAGAAGGCCAGGCAATGGGCCGTCGCGAATCCCCTGTTGGCCGGCGGTCTGGCAGTCGTCGTCCTGTCCGGTTCGATCTGGACCGGGGTCTCCTTGGGATCCGGGTCCGAGGTCGACCGGTCCGTGGTGAACGAGCCGGGGCTCACCGGCGCCCTCCACACGGTCGAGCAGACCCGGGTCGCCGAACGGCTCGGGGACGCCGCGTCCTGGTGCCACCTCGTGCAGCCCGGCGACGGTGCCTGTGAGAACACCATGGCCTCGTCGTTCGCCACGAAGTCACCGTCGTACCGGGACCGGGTCGACGAGGTCGGGCTCGGCGAGCCCGAGAAGACCGGCACGGGCGCCCAGGTCATGCTCAACTGGCAGGGCCGGAACCAGGGCACCGTACGACTTGTCCGGTCCGGCGGGCGCTGGCAGCTGAACTCCTCCGACTACGGACTGTTGAAGCTCTGCGGCGCCGGAATCTTTCTCTCGCTGGTCGACGCGAGAAGCCAGGAACTGAAGTGCGGCATGTTCCAGATTCCGACGTCGTAGCACCTGGTCGCCCTGGAGGCCGCCTCAGGCGCGCCCACGCGGTCGACGCCGGTACGGCGGCCTGCCGTTGCGCCGTCGGCCGACGCCCCCCTCACAGAAAGCGGCTCCCGTCGTGATCACCCATGCCCAGCAGGCCCACTTGCTCTTTGCCGACATCAAGGGGTTCAGCTCGCGCAGCGACCGTGACCAGTTGCGCAGCCGGGAGGACCTCTATGCCGAGTTGTGCTCGGCGTTCACCGACGAACTGTGGCAGCTGTGCCCCCATGAGGACCGGGGAGACGGTGTGCTGGTCGTCGTGCCGCCGGCCCTGCCGGTGGAGACCCTGTTCACCGATGTGCTTCCCCGGCTGGAACGCGGGCTGGGCGGGAGACGGCGCAGCGACCCGCTGCTCCGGCTGAGGATCGCCGTACACGCCGGTGCGGTACATCGCGACAGTCACGGCTTCGCCGGGAACGCGGTCAACCACGTCTTCCGGCTCTGCGACGGGGAACCGTTGCGGCAGGCGATCGACGAGGCCGCGAGCGACACGGCACTCCTGGTGTCCGGGGTGGTCCACGACTCGGTGGTGCGTGCGGGGCTTCCGGGGGTGGAACCCACGACGTTCCACGCTGTCGCGTTTCAGGTCAAGGAGACCCACGCCAGGGCCTGGCTGCATGTGGCCGGGGACAACGCCTGCGCGCTGCGGATCGCCCAGGAGTCGGCGTCCGGGACGGACGACGGACGAGACGAGGACAAGCGCGGCGGAGTGTCCGTCAGCGCGGGTCGCAGCGTGCACATGGACGGCGCGGTCGTGGCGGGCGGTGACGCCCACGTGAGTGTGCCGTCCGCCCCGCGCTCCCGCTGGTGGCGCGGCACGCGGTGACGGACGCCGCGCCGGTCGGTCACCGCGCCGGTCGGCCCGGCCGCAGGCACGAGAAGAAACCGGCAGAAGCACGGAAGGAAGAAGCGAATGATGAACCACGCCATGGCCGCACGGCGTATCGCTGTGGCAGTGGCGGCCGTCGGGCTGTTCACGGTGACCACCACCGCGTGTGCTACGGGGCCGACGTCCAGGAAGGAGGTCTGCGACCGGTACGACTCCCTGGGCGATCGGATCGGGATCGGCGGCGTTTTCGGCAACCCGGTGTTCTGGGCTGCGGGCGAGCTCGCGGACGTGGCCGACCGCTACGAGGGGCCGGAAGACCTTTCGGCCGACGCGGAACGGCTGGACACCATCTCGGACTCCGACGAGACCTCCGTCCCGGAGCTGAGCCAGGCCACGGGGAACATCGCCACTCTCTGCGGCCATCCGCTCGGGCTCGGCTCGACTCTCCCCTCCACTTGAGCCGCCGCGGATCCATTTGATGTGCCAGTGCCGGGAACCGGTGACCGTTTCGATCCCGGCAGGAATCGATCAGTGAGGACAGTAATCAGTTGAGCGTCGAAAAAGTATTGATGGGTGCGGGTACGGCTCTCTTCGTGGTCATGGCCGTGCTGCTGAGGGTGGGCACGACAAGCCCGGGCCTCTTCATCACGTACGGGGTGCTCGCGGTGCTCGGCGCCTGCTTAGCACTCGCGGGCAAGAAGCTGCGCGACCAGAGTCGTAACCGGTGAACGAGACGTCACCCGGCGCACCGGACGGAATCCCCGGGGTGCTGATGGGCGTACTGGTGCTGGCGGCCCTGGTCGTCCTGGCCATTCTGTGGGCGAAGCTGAAAGACTACGCCCGCTCGAAGGCCAAGCAGCACCTTTTCGCCCGGCGTGACCACCGGGAGGGGAGGCAACTGGTCGCCGAGGAACTGCACTTCACCCTGGCGGCCGGCACGAGGGACATCCGGGACGCCGTCCTGTCGTCCGTACGGCTCGCTCCGCGATGCCCGGCCGTCATGGCCGACGCCTACGTCCTGGAGGCGACGGACACCGAGATCGTTGTCGCGTACGGCAGCGCTCTCTCACGGCGGAACTTCACCGCGTCCCTCGAACTGCGCTCATCCGGAGCCTTCGGCACGAGCGATCGACAGCCGGAGTCCCGAAGGGTGGACGTCGTGTGGGGCATCCGTACCTGGACACTGTCCGACGGTGTCACGGACGGTGTGAGCGTCATGCGCCGCCTGCGCGAGGATGTCGAGGCAGCGCTCCGGAATCTCGACCCGGGCCTCCACCGCACCGTTCGACAAGGACGGTCCCAAGCCCCTCGTGGCGATGGGAGGTGATGGCAGGCCGCTCCGACCGGTTCACCGATCGGTGAACCGGTCCCGTTCCTTCGACCTGCCGAGAAGGCGTGCGACCGAGTATCGTCCGGGCCGGGCCGGACCCTCCCGCCGTTGGCGTTCCCACATGACCGATGTGCAGAGGGAAGATCCCGCCGATGCCGTGGGAAGGTGTCACGACTTCCGTCGCCACTCCGGCGCCGTGAACCCGCCGGGCAGATGCTGATCGCCTCCCACGTTCACCGGTACGGCTCCCCGCTCGCTGTTCGGCATCCTGGGCCGAACGCAGACGAGAGGTGTGATGCTCGGCAGACCAACCGGGAACCGGCCCGCAAGCTCGGCATCGCTCCGTCGACCTGCTTGGAACAGGTGCGGGCCCTGCGTGATCACGGGCTGTCCGCGGCCGTCGACCAGCTGCACTCCTTCCCGCTGGCCCGCTTCGGCAGGAGACGCGAGATCGTCACCTTCCGCAGCTCGGTGATCTACCAGCATCTGGGCAACCCGGTGACGAGCCCGCTCGGACCCGCCGGCACACCGTGAAGGGTGTGGGTCAGCCGTGGGCCTCGTCCTCGGCGCGCGGCCAGTTCTCCAGGGCCACGTGCAGGGCGTCCAGCGCGTGCCTCCAGGACGTCTCCACCGGGCGGGGAGCGCCGAACCCGCCGATGGCCTCGAGGGCGCAGTAGCCGTGGAAGGTGCTGCGCAACAGGCGTACGGCGTCTGTCAGATCGGGCTCGGACAGCCCGTAGGCGCGGAGCATTCCGTGGGTGACCTCGGTGGTGACCTCGGCCGTGCGCCGGTATTCCGCCCGCTCCGCGACCAGCGCGGGGTCGAGCTGCGTGTGGGTGGCCCGGTAGCGGCCGGGCCGCTCCAGCGCATAGGCCCGGTAGGCGTCGGCGAAGGCGACGAGCGCGTCCTTGCCGGCCCGTCCGGCCACGGCGGTGGCGATCCTGTCGATCATCTCGCCGGACGCGAGCAGCGCGATGCGCTCGCGCAGCTCCCGGACGTTCCTCACGTGCGCGTACATGCTCGCGTCCTTCACCCCGAACTGCCGGGCGAGCGCGGCCACGGTGACGTTCTCGAAGCCGATCTCGTCCGCGAGATCGGCCGCCGCCAGCACGACCCGCTCGGTCGTGAGTCCGGCACGAGCCATGAGGACCACCTTTTCGCCACGGAACATTTCCTGGGAGACCCAGGCGGAAGCCTAGTCCCCGCTGGCCGTCGACTCGGCGGAATCCATGACGCAACGGACATGCCGAACAGCAACACGCCTACGGAAATGGCCAGTTGACCGATTCAGGTCGTCCCGCGAACACGAGGGGGCCGCCCGCCGTTCATGCTCCGCCCCGAATCTCCTCATGACGCGCCCGCAGGGGCGGGGCTGGACTCAGGAGGCGGTCATGGGGCACACGCACGGACACGAGCACGGGCACCACCATCACGGCGACGAGGGCACGGGCACCGCGCTGCCCGCCGCCTTCGACACCACCGTGCCCGACGAGGCCCTCACCCCCGAGCAGCGGTCGCGCCGCTCGCTGCTGCGCCGCGCGGGCCTGCTCGGCGCCGGCCTCGCCGCCGGGAGCGTCCTCGCGCAGGGGGCTGCCACCCCCGCGTACGCCTCCACGGGCGGCCGGAGAAAGAACGGCTTCCTGTGGCTGTCCGGCGACCACCACATCCACACCCAGTACAGCAGCGACGGCAAGTACCGCGTCCGCGACCAGGTCCGCCAGGGCGCCGCGCACGGCCTGGACTGGATGGTCATCACCGACCACGGCAGCGACACCCACGCGAGGATCGGCGTCGACAAGGTCAACCCGGACATCCGGGAGGCCCGGGACGCCTACGAGGACACCCTCGTCTTCCAGGGCCTCGAATGGAACATCCCGGCCGCCGAGCACGGCACGGTGTTCGTGCACCCGGGCCGCAACGAGGTCGCCGTCCTCAAGCAGTTCGAGACCGACTACGACGGCAGCGTCAAGGGCGCCGGCGACTCGACGCCCGCCAACGAGGCCCTCGCGATCGCCGGTCTCGACTTCCTCGCCGAGCAGGTCCGGCGGCGCCGCGTCAAGGACATCCTGATGCTGGCCAACCACCCCGCCCGCAAGGGCCTCGACTCCCCGCACGAGATCCGCGCCTGGCGCGACGCGACCCCCGCGTCCCACCGGATCGCCGTCGGTTTCGAGGGCGCCCCGGGCCACCAGGCCGGCGGCATCGAGAAGACGTACGGCATGGGCTCCGCGCGCGGTCTGTACGACAACAGCCCGAGCGCCAACTCCTTCGCCGGCTACCCGCTGGAGAGCTACCGCACCTGGGGCGGCTTCGACTGGATGACCGCCACCGTCGGCGGCCTGTGGGACAGCCTCCTCGCCGAGGGCAAGCCCTGGTGGATCACCGCCAACTCCGACTCCCACCAGGTCTACACGGACACCGCCGTACGCGGTGGACCGGACAGCGACTTCAACCTCAACGGCCGTCACACGGACCCGGTCTACGGCGGGAAGATCGACACCACCCAGGGCGACTACTGGCCCGGCCAGTACAGCCGTACCCACGTCGGCTCCGACGGGTTCTCCTACGCCGCCGTGATGGACGGCATCCGCGCCGGCCGGATCTGGGTCGACCACGGGCAGCTCATCAGCGGTCTCGACGCGCGGGTCTCCGGCGGCGGCCGCTGGGCAACCCTCGGCGGCGCGCTGCACGTGCGCAAGGGCACCCGGGTCACCCTGACCGTGGACCTCGGACTGGCCGGCGGCCCCAACTGGGCCGGTTTCGTGACCAAGCTGGCGCGTGTCGACGTCATCCAGGGCGATGTGACGGGCGCGGTCTCCGACCGGGACACGTTCACCGCCCCCACCGCGCGGGTCGCCAAGTCCTACGAGGTGAACAAGTCCTCCGGCACGGTCCGCCTCACCTACGACCTCGGCGCCGTCGACCGTCCGGTGTACGTCCGGCTGCGCGGCACCGACGGCAACCGTTCCGCCGTCGGCCTCAGGGGCGCGTCGGTCGACCCGGCGGGTCCGGCCGTGGACGTCGTCGGCGACGCCGACCCGTGGAAGGACCTGTGGTTCTACTCCAACCCGGTGTGGGTCCTCCCGTCGTGACCGAGCGGTACGTCGTCGGAGTCGACACCGGTCACACGGGAACCCTCCGGGAGGCCGACCACCTGCTGCGGGTGCTCGCCGCGGAGCTCGGCCTGGACGCGGACGCGGTGGGCTGCACGCACCACGTACGGGACGGGCGGCGGCCGCACACGGCGCTGTCCTTCGCCCTGCCGTCGGAGCGGGCGGCCCGTGCGGTGTGGCGCCGGCTCACGGAGAACGCCTCCGGTGCGTCCGGCACCGTCCTCGGCGCCGGTGCCGGTGCCGGTGAGGGCGAGGGCGAGGGCGAGGGTGGTGCGGTGGGGGCCGGTCCTGACGCCGGGTCCGGCACCCTCCCGGGTGTCGCCTTCGGCGAGGAGCGGCACGGGCCCGGCGAGCTCGCGGCCGGAGCCGCCCACGCCGCCGCCGAGCACGGGACGCGCACGGGCGGCCGTGCCGTCCTGTACCCGGGGTCCGACGCCGTCACCGGCATCCTGACCGTCGGGCGGCTGCTGGAGGTCTCGGCGGTGGACCGGGTCGCCGTGCTCGGCTCGCCCGAAGGGGCCCCCTCGGAGGCGGAGCTGGTCACCCGCGACCACGTGCGCCCGGAGTGGCGCGAGGGCCGTCTCGTCCTCGCGGCGATGCCGGCCGCCGGGGGCACCCTGGTGCCCTTCGAGGTGCCGGATCCGACACCCTGCTGCGCCGGTCACTGACGGTGCGGCCGGACGGCTGGGGAGAGCCGTCCGGCCGCACCGCGGGACGCGGGCCTCAGTCCGTGATCTCGGAGAACACGAACGAGAACTCCGCGGGAGCGGGCCACAGCTGATACCGCGGAAGGACGCCGGGACCGCACGACTGCGAACCGATGCCCTGCTGGCCGTGGTCGAGGTTGACCCAGACCGTGTCGCCGGGGCGCAGATCCGCCCGGTGCTCCGCCGCGTCCAACTGCTCGGTCGTCCAGCGGCGCGCGGTGAACCAGAAGGCCGGGTCGCCCTCGATCCGCAGTCCGCCGATCTCGGCCCGGTGGACACCGGGCCGGGCGCCGTTCTCCTGCGGACGCACGTACGGCGTCTGCAGGGCGTCCACCGTCGACTCCCAACGCCCGTACGCACAGGCCGATCCGGTGTCGGGGTATCCCTCCCCGGGGCCGCCGCCGAGCCAGGTCACCCGGTCGGCGGAGGCCGCGAGCCCGAGCCGGACGCCGAGCCGGGGCAGGGGCAGCGTCCACCGGCCCTCCGGCGTCACGGACACGGTCAGCCGCAGCCGCGTGCCGTCGGAGGTCCAGCGGTACACCGTGCGCAGGCCCACGTCCCGGGCCGCGGGCGCCACCCGGGTGCGTACGGTCAGGGAGTCGTCGCCCGCCTCCACCGCGTCCGGGCGGTGCCGCATCCGGTGCAGGCCCAGCGCCCGCCAGAGCGGACCGTGCCGGGCGTCCGACTGCCAGTGCGCGCCGTTGTCGTTGTCGGTCGGGGCGCGCCACACGTCGAGGCGCGGGCCGGTGACCTCGACCCCGCCGACGGCCAGCAGCACACCGGTGCGGGCGTCGAAGGTTCCCGGCCCGAGGGTGATCACCCGCTCGCCGGTGACCGGAGGCGCGGAGGCCGTGACGGACGGCGGCACCGGTTCCGCCACGGGGAGTTGGGCCCAGGCGACGACATGGCCGCGCGGTGCCCAGGCCGTGTCGTCGGCCAGCACCGCCCGGACCGTCCACCGGGCTCCCGCGTCCCCGGGGTCCACGGGCGGTGCGGGCAGTTTGACGTCGGCCGTCCCGCCCGGCGCCAGCGCGGGCACCGCGAGCGGGCCCGACCCGACGTTTTCGCCGTCCACCTGGTACGACCACTCGAAGGCCAGGTGGGAGAGGTCCGCGAAGTCGTACCCGTTGGTGACGCGCACGGTGCCGTCCCAGTTGGCGGCCTCCCGGCGCTCACCGGGCGGGGAGAAGGAGTCCCCGCCGTCGATGCGGACGGGCTCGATCACCTTCTTGTACTCGACGAGACCGGGGGACGGCGTCCGGTCCGGGAGGAGGAGCCCGTCGCAGACGAAGTTCCCGTCGTGCAGTTCCTCGCCGAAGTCCCCTCCGTACGCGAACCCGTGGCGCTCGTCCTCGATGCCGTGGTCGATCCACTCCCAGACGAACCCGCCCTGCAGCCGGTCGTACGAGGTGAACAGGCGCTGGTAGTCGGCGAGGCCGCCGGGGCCGTTGCCCATGGCGTGCCCGTACTCGCACAGGATGAACGGCAGTCGACGCCTCTTCAGTCCTCCGCCGTCCTGGTGCCGGCCGATCCGTTCGACCTCGGCGTGATCGGTGTACATGCGTGAATAGACGTCCGTGTCACGGCAGTCGTGGTCGCCCTCGTAGTGGATGAGCCGTGAGGTGTCGCGGGCGCGGATCCACTCGGCCATCGCGGTCAGGCCGCGCCCGGTGCCGGCCTCGTTGCCGAGGGACCACAGGACGACGGACGGATGGTTCTTGTCGCGTTCGACCGTGCGCGCGGCCCGGTCGAGCAGCGCGGGTGTCCAGTGGGGGTCGTCGGCGGGGTTGTCCCGCCAGGCCTGTTCGGTGAAGCCGTGGGTCTCCAGGTCGCACTCGTCGACGACCCACAGGCCGTAGGTGTCGCACAGGTCGAGGAAGGCGGGGTGGGGCGGGTAGTGGGAGGTGCGCACGGCGTTGATGTTGTGCCGCTTCATCAGCAGCACGTCCGCGAGCATGGTCTCCGGGTCGAGGGCGCGGCCCTTGCGCGGATGCCATTCGTGCCGGTTGACGCCTTTGAAGAGGACGGCCGTCCCGTTCACCTTGATCAGGCCGTCGTGGAGCTCGACCGTGCGGAAGCCGATGCGCAGGGGGACGCGCTCGCCCTCGGTGACCAGTTCGCCGTCGTAGAGCAGGGGCGTCTCGGCCGTCCACGGCAGCACCGGCAGCGTCACCGGTGTCCCGGTCGCGACATCGATGTCCAGGCCGGGGACGAGGACCCGTCCGTCGACGTCGGAGTCGACGCGCAGGGTGCCGAGGCCCTCCCGGTGGTCGTACGAGGCGTGCACGAAGAAGTCGAGCGCGCTGCCCGGCGGCCGGTGCAGCAGGGTGACGTCGCGGAAGATGCCCGGCAGCCACCACTGGTCCTGGTCCTCCAGGTAGGAGCCCGCCGACCACTGGTGCACCCGGACCGCGAGCACGTTGCCGCCCGGCCTCAGCAGATGGCCCACGGCGAACTCGTGCGGCAGCCGCGAGCCCTGGAACGTGCCGAGGTCCGTGCCGTTCAGCCAGACCCGGGCGCAGGACTCGACCCCGTCGAAGCGCAGGACCGTACCGCCGTCCGCGGGCCAGTCCGGCGGCAGCTCGAAGCGGCGCAGGTGGTCGCCGGTCGGGTTCTCGGCCGGTACGCGCGGCGGGTCGACCGGGAACGGATAGAGGTGGTTGGTGTAGGACGGCGATCCGTGGCCCTGCAGCACCCAGTGGCCGGGGACCTGGACCTCGGCCCAGCCCCCGGGTTCGTACCCCTCGGCCGCGAAGGAGTCGTCCTCGGCGTCGGCGGTGGGCGAGAGCCGGAAGTCCCAGCGGCCGTTCAGGGAGAGGGACCGGGCGTCGGAGACCGCGTACCAGGCGCGGGGCGGAAGGACGCCGCCGCCGGGGGAGACGTCCTCGACGTGGTCGGCGGGGGAAGGGGGAGAGGCCGGTGTTCCGGGAGAGGTGCGGAAAGACATGCGTCTCCTAGTTCAGCCCTTGATGCCGGTCTGCGCGATTCCCTGGACCAGCCAGCGCTGGAGGAAGAGGAACACGAACACCAGGGGCAGGATGGAAATGGCCGTGGCCATGAAGATCAGATGGAAGTTGACGGTCTGGTTCGTCATGTACGAGGACAGCGCCACCTGGACCGTCCAGGCGTCGGGGTCCTGGCCGATGACCAGCGGCCACAGGAAGGCGTTCCAGCCGCTGATGAACGTGATGGTCCCGATCGCGGCGAAGAAGTTGAGGGAGTTGGGCACGACGATGCGCCAGTACGCGCCCCAGTGGCCGAGCCCGTCCATGCGCGCCGCCTCCTCCAGTTCCTTCGGGAACCCCAAGAAGTACTGCCGGAAGAGGAAGCACGTGAAACCGCTGAAAAGCCCCGGAATGATGAGACCGCGAAGACTGTCCACCCAGCCGAGCGAGGACACGAGCACGAAGCTCGGCACGAAGGTCACGGCGGAGGGGACCATCAGGGTGACCAGCACCGCGTAGAAGACCTTGTCGGCGTGCCGGTACGGGATCCGCGCGAGGCCGTAGCCGGCGAGCGAGCAGACCAGCAGGGTGCCGAGGGTGTGCAGCACCCCGACGACGGCGGAGTTCCACAGGGAGCGGGCGAAGGGGACGGTGGGGTCGTCGAACAGCTCCGCGATGTTGCCCCACTGGAGATCGGTGGGGAAGAACTGCCAGTTCTCGCCGGTGATCTCGGCGTCGGTCGACAGGGCGTTGCGCACGAGCAGATAGAAGGGGACCAGGAACAGCAGACCGGCGACCCCGGTGGCGACGTACAGGCCCGTACTGCCGGGGGCACCGCCGCGGCCGTTCCGCCGGCGTCCTCCCGGCGCGGCGGCGCGGGTTCCCCGGCCCTTGGTGGCGGCGGTCATCCGGCGTCCTCCCCGCGTCCGAATCCCATGAACCTGCCCTGGAGCAGGGTCACCGTGCAGATGAGCAGCGTGAGGATGACCGCGCCCGCGCTGCCCGCGCCGTAGTCCTGCGCCTGGCCGAGCGCCGTGTAGTACAGCTCGACGAGCGGCGGGCGGCCCCAGGTGGTCTTCGAGAGCAGGTTGAAGAACTCGTCGAAGGCCTGGTAGGCGGCCACGAGGAGCAGCAGGATCACGGCCGTCGAGGTGGCGCGCAGCTGCGGCAGGGTGATGTGGCGGAAGGACTGCCAGCCGGGCCCGGCACCGTCGATCGCGGCGGCCTCGTAGAGCTCGGGCGGGATGTTCTGCAGGGCGGCCAGGAAGAGGATCATGTAGAAGCCGGCCTGGAGCCAGAGCCGCGCGGTCACGACGACCAGCCAGTACCAGGGCGGGTCGGGGTCGGCCAGCCAGGCGATGTTCTCGGCCCCGAACCAGCCGAGGACGGTGTTCATCAGCCCGAAGCGCACTCCGCTGAAGACGGACATCTTCCAGATCAGCGAGGCGGCGACGTAACTGCAGGCGGTCGGCAGGAAGAACACCGACCGGAAGAACGCCCGCATGAACCGCAGCCGGTTCACCAGCAGCGCGAGACCGAGGGAGAGCGCCCAGGTCAGCGGCACGATGAGGGCGGCGAAGACGGTGAACGTCACCAGCGAGCCGGTGAACTTGCCGTTCTCCAGCATCTGCCGGTAGTTGTCGAGGCCGACGAACTTGTCGGGGGTGACGGTGAAGCGTGCCTCGAAGAAGCTCAGCCACAGGCTCCAGCCGATCGGCACGTACACGAAGACGATCAGGCCGATGAGGAAGGGGCCGGTGAAGAGCCAGAAGTTGAGGGTGTTCCCGCCCCGCCGGAACCGTCGCGGCCGGGCCTCGGCGAGCTCGGCGGGGGCGGAGCGGGGGACATCGTGCGTGGTGGAGGTCGACATGCCGGGGTCCGTCCGCCGGCCTATCCGAACAGCTTCTTGAGCTCGCGGTTCACGGTCACGTCCGCCTTGTCGAGCGCGGCCTCCGGGTCCCCGTCCTTGCGGACGCAGTCGGCGAAGACGTCCTCGAGCGCGGTGATCATGGACTGGGTCCAGCCGATGTTGTCGAAGTGCCCGTACTCACCGAAGAGCTTGACGCCTTCGGCGGGCAGCCCCGACTTGAGCTTGCCGGCGGACGCGGCGAGCGAGGAACGCGGCGGGATGTGGAAGCCGTACGACAGCGACCAGTCCTCCTGGTACTTCTTCCGGTCGATCCACAGCCACTTCACGTACTCCTTGGCCAGGTCGACGTTCTTCCCCTTGGCGTTGACGAACATCGACCAGCCGCCGTTGTAGACGGACGGCTCGCCGGAGTCGGTGACCTTCGGGAAAGGGAACACGCCGATGTCGTCGCCGAGCGCCTTCTGCATCTGCGGCATCGCCCACATCCCGCAGAACTGGATGGCGCACAGGCCCTGGTCGATCGCCGACGGGTCCCAGTAGTCGGCCGGGGCGTCGAGGAGCAGATGGCCGCTGGTGAACAGGCCCCGCATCTTCTTCAACCCCTCCTTGACCCCCTCGGTGTGGTACGCGATCCGGTTCTTCTCGTCGAGGGTGTCGGCGCCCGCGGACCAGATCATCGGGTTGATGACCGCGTGCAGGTCGTTTCCGATGAACAGGCCCTTGACCTTGTCGGTCGTCAACTTCCCCGCGGCCTCCACGAGTTCGTCGAGCGTGGTCGGCACCTCGACGCCGGCCTTCTCCAGCAGGGAGGGCCGGTAGAAGAAGAACTGCGGGTCGTCGATCATGCGGACGCCGTAGATCTTCCCGTCGACCGTGTGCGAGGCGATGTCGGCCGGGTTGAAGTCGTCCTTGACCGGATCGACGATGTCGCTCAGGTCCGCCACCTGACCGCTCTTGACGAGCTGGATCTGCGGGTGGAACTCGAAGACGTCGGGCGCGTTCTTCGTGAGCAGCGAGGCGAACAGCTTGCTCTCGAAGTCGCTGCCGGTGATCCACTGCGTGGTCACCTCGGCCTTGTCGTAGGCCTTCGCGTACCGCTTGATGGCCTGCTCGGTGCCCGCCTCCCCGTAGGCGTGGAAGTACTGGACCAACTCCTTGCCCGAACTCCCGCCACCGGAACGCCCGTTGTTGCTTCCGCAGGCGGCCAGCGGCCCGAGGGCGGCGAGGCCGGCGGCGGCCCGCAGTACGGATCGACGGTCCCAGTTGCTGCTCAATGCCGACATGGTGACGTCCTTGTCTTGTGGGCGGTTCGAGTGCGCTGTGCATGCTGGTTGCGTGCGGCCGCGGGCCGAATTCGCCGTGCGGTGCGGGACGTTAACCTTCCGACAATCCTTCGGCAAGGGGTTGGACGAAGTCGGTGCGAAGCGTTGCCGGGGGTTCGGGATACCGGACGGCGCGGGCCGGAATCAACCGGTGCGGCACGTCACGGCCGTCAACTCACATGAATGAAGCGGCACTTGTGCCGAACCGGGCCGTCGGGGCCGATGCCGTCCTCACGCCGAAGGCGCTGTGCGGCTCCTGGCGGCGGTCCGCCCGGCCGGCCGCCGGCCGACCGACCGGAGCGCCCCTTCGAGGGCGAACGTGGCCGCGCCCAGGCAGACCGGGTCGGTCGGGATGGGGGAGAGGACGATCTCGGTGGCCGCGAGCGGACGCCGCAGCGCGTGCCGGGCCACGGCCTCGCGCACCTCGCGCAGCAGCGGTTCCCCGAGCGCGGCCGCGACCCAGCTGCTCAGCACGACCACCTCGGGGTTGAGCAGGTTGACCAGGTCGGAGATCCCGGCGCCGAGGTAACGGGCGGTGTCGCGCACGACCTCGACGGCCACCGGGTCCCCCGCGGCGACGCCCGAGGCGAGGGCGTCGATGGTCGCGGTCTGGTCCTCCGGGTGCAACAGGGTGCTCCCGGGGCTCGCCTCCCGCAGGTTCAGCATGATCCCGGGAGCCCCGACGTACGTCTCCACGCAGCCGTGATTGCCGCAGTGGCACGGCCGTCCGTCCAGCACGAGGGTGGTGTGGCCCCACTCGCCCGCGCTGTTGCTGACCCCCCGGTGCAGTCCGCCGCCGAGCGCGAGACCGGCGCCCACGCCCGTGCCCAGATTGACCACGACGGCGTCGCCGCGGCCGCGGGCCGCGCCGAACCACAGCTCGGCGACCGCGCAGGCGCGCAGCGGGTTGTCGAGGTGGAGCGGGTAGGCGATGTGCTCCGCGAGCAGATCGAGCAACGGCACGTCGTGCCAGTCCCAGTTGGGCGCGTACTCCGCGACCCCGGTGTCGCGGTCGACCTGCCCGGGGACGCTGACGCCCACGCCCAGGACCCGGGCGCCCTCCACCCCGGCCTGCGCGACCACCGAGCCGACGGCGGCCGTGACGTGCCCGACCACCTGCTCCGGGCTGTTCTCGCCGGGGCGCATGTCCTCGTCGGCGCGGGCGAGCACGTTCAGCGCCAGGTCGAACAGCTCGGCCCGGACGTACGTCTCCGCGATGTCGACACCGATGAGGGCGCCCCCGGCCGCGTCGACCGCCACCAGCCCCCGCGGGCGGCCGCCCGCGGAGTCCTCGAACCCGACCTCGGTCAGCATCCCGAGGTCGAGCAGTTCGCCGACGAGCGTGGCGACCGTGGCCAGGCTCAGCCCGGTCGCCGCCGCCAGCTCCTGCCGCGAGGTGGGGGACTCGGCGATGATCTGGCGCAGTACCTCGTACCGGTTCGCGGTGCGGATGTCGCGTGACGTACCGCGTCTCATGGGACTCCCCCTCGCTCCCGGGCACCGGCCGCCGGACGCGTCGGCCCGGCGCCGCGCCAGGCTATGGCTCGCCGGGGACATTCGACAAGGGGTTAGGAAATGGGGTGGAGGAAGGTCAGGACGGGGAGCCGAGGAAATCCCGTACGAAGGCGTTGGCGAAGGTCCCCGCCGGGTCGAGCTCCTCGGCCAGCGCCCTGAACGCGTCCAGCCGCGGCGACCGTTCGCGCAGCGCCTTTGGCGGGACGGTGAACACCTTGCCCCAGTGCGGCCGTGGTCCGAACGGCTCCAGCGCCCGCTCGACCTGCCGCACCACCGGCAGTACGGCCCCGGTGTTCTCGATCCAGGTGAAGTGCACCGCCACGGTGTCCCGGCCGTACGCCGGACTCAGCCACTGGTCGTCGGCGGCCACGGTCCGCACCTCGCAGATCTGCAGCACCGGCGCGATCGCCGCGCGGATCGCGTCCAGGGCGTGCAGCGTCGCCATGGCGTCCGAGCGCGCCAGCAGGTACTCCGACTGCAGTTCGGCCCCGCTGCTCGGGGTGAACTCGGCCCGGAAGTGCGGCAGTCGCTCGTGCCAGGGGCCGGGGACCCCCAGTTGCTCGGTGCAGTTGCGGGCGGGCATGCCCGGCACCGGATGCATGGCCTCGGTCGCGGGCTCCGCCCACGGGAAGTCGGGCGACGGCCGGTCCGTGCGCCGCTTGAGCCACACCTGGCGGAAGCCGGGCCGGCCCCAGTCGGTGAACAGGCTCACGCTGTACGCGGACGCCGCGACCGCCTCGAAGTCGAGCCCTTCCAGAGGGAGTTCGGTGAAGACGTGCTGGCTCACCCCGAAGTCCGGTTCCAGGTCGAGGGTGAGCGCGGTGACCACACCGAGCGCGCCCAGCGAGGTCACGGCACCGCCGAACCGCTCCTCGCCCCGGCCGATCACCAGGGTGGAGCCGTCCGCCGTGACCAGTTCGACCTCGCGCACGGCGGCGGCGAGCGACCCGTTCGTCACCCCGGACCCGTGGGTGCCGGTGGCGACCGATCCCGCGACCGAGATGTGCGGGAGCGAGGCCATGTTGTGCAGCGCGAGTCCGTGCTCGTGCACCCGGCGGGCGAGCTCGGCGTACCGGACACCGCCCGAGACCCGTACCGTACGGGCCGCCGTGTCGACGTCCACCGAGGGCGGCAGCCCGGTCAGCGACAGCAGGACGCCGCCGGGGCCCGGTTCGGCGATCTCGTTGAACGAGTGCCCGCTGCCCAGCACCCGGACCCGGGAGCCGCCCGCGACCAGGGCGCGCAGCGCGTCGAGCGAGGAGGGCCGGTGCAGTTCCCCGGCCGTGTACGTGATGTTGCCGGCCCAGTTGGTCAGGGTCCGAGTCATCCCTGTCGTCCCTCCCCGGGGAGTCGTCGTACGTGGCCGGTGCGCCGGCCACCCGGGGAACGTACCCCGCCGGTCCGACCGGGTGGCAGACCCGCTCCGTTGACCCTCCCACGTGGCCCGGCCTAGCGTAGAGAGCGGTTGCTGTCGCCGGTGTCCCCGAAGCGGAAGGCCACGTCCTTGCCCGAGCGTCCCGTGGTGAGACCGTCCGGGCGTCCCGTGGCGATGTTCGCCATGACCGCCGAGAACGTGCCGCGGATCTTCCCGCCGGACATCCTCGCCCGGCTGCGCGAGCTGGTGGACGTCGATCCCTCGTTCGTGGCGGGCGACCTCACCGGCCCGCGGGTCCGAGCCCGCCTCGCGGACACCGAGATCCTGATCACCGGCTGGGGGTGCCCCGTGCTCGACGCGGCCGCGCTCGACGCGGCCCCGAAGCTGCGGGCCGTCCTGCACGCCGCCGGTTCGGTGAAGGGCTTCACGACGCCGGCGGTGTGGGAGCGCGGCATCGTCGTCTCCTCGGCCGCCGCCGCGAACGCGCTGCCCGTCGCCGAGTACACGCTCGCCATGATCCTGCTCGCGGGCAAGGACGTCTTCGCGCACCGGGAACGCCTGCGCGCCGAACGGGCCTTCCCCTACGGCGAGATCCTCCCCGGCATCGGCAACTTCGGCCGCCGGGTCGGCGTCGTGGGCGCCTCGCGCATCGGCAGGCGCCTCATCGAACTGCTCCGCCCCTTCGACCTGTCGGTGAGCCTCGCCGACCCCTACGTGGACCGGGCCGGGGCGGCGGCCCTCGGCGTTCCCCTGCTGCCGCTCGACGAACTGCTCGCCGGCAGCGACGTCGTCACGGTCCACGCCCCGGGGACCCCGGAGACCCGGCACCTGATCGGCCGCCGCGAACTCGCGCTGATGCCCGCCGGATCGGTCCTCGTCAACACCGCCCGCGGCTCCCTGGTCGACCACGACGCCCTGATCGAGGCGCTGCGCGCCGGGCACGTCAGCGCGATCCTGGACGTCACCGACCCCGAGCCGCTGCCCGCCGACTCCCCGCTGCACGACCTCCCGAACGCCTTCGTCACCCCCCACCTGGCCGGATCGCAGGGCAACGAGGTGGCCCGCCTCGGCCTGACCGTGCTCCAGGAGGCCGAGCGCCTGCTGTCCGGGAGGGCGCCGGAATTCCGGATCGGCCCGGAGGACCTGGAACGGACCGCCTGACGACCCGCTCCGGACGGCCCGGAGGCCCGGACGGCCCGGCCGGCAGCGGGCGGGCCGGGCCGGCAGGCGAATCGGGCGCCTGGGACCGGGGCCGGGCCGGGCCTTCAGCCGACGGGCCGGTCCTTCAGTCGACGGGCCGGGCCAGGAACGCCTCCGTCGCCGCCACGAACCGCGCCGGATCGTCGAGCCACGGGAAGTGCCCGGCCCCGGGCTGGACGACCAGCTCGGCGCCCGGGAACAGGGCGGCGACCCGGGCCGTCGCCGGGGGCGGGGAGTTCAGGTCGACCTCCCCGGCGAGCACCAGCACCGGGGACGCCAGGCGGGCCAGCGCCACCCGGGTGGCGTCCGGGTCGAAGGCGCCGTCGGAGAAGCGGGCCGCGGCCTCGTGGTTCTTGTGCCCGTCCTCCGCGTCCCGGTGCGCCCGCGCGGCCTCGTCCCAACGGCCGTACCAGAAAGGGGCGATGGCGCGGAACGAGTCGGCGTCCCCCTTTCCGGCGACAAGCGCCTCGAGCGCCGCGAACGCCTCGGGGAACCACGGCTCGTCCTTGCGGAGCAGCGCCGTCTCCCGCCTGACCTCCGGAGTGATCTCGATCCCGAGGGCGAAGACGCTCGGCGTGATCAGCGCGAGGCGCCCGACGCGCTCCGGGTGGCGCTGCGCGTAGAGCACGGCGAGATTCGTCCCGGCGGAGTGCGCGAGCAGGTCCATCCGGTCGAGGCCGAGGTGCTCGCGCAGGGCCTCGACGTCGTCGACCTGCCGGTCGCAGCGGTACGAGGCGGGGTCCGCCGGGACCGCCGACCCGCCGGTCCCGCGCGGGTCCGCCATGATCAGCCGCCGGTGCGCGGACAGCCCGCCCAGGTTCCCGAGGTACGCGCGGTCCTGCATCGGTCCGCCGGGCAGACACACCAGGGGCGGGCCGTCCCCGGAGGTGCCGAAGGCCAGCTCGGTCCCGTCGTACGCGGTGAAGGAAGACATGGTGGCGACTCTCGCAGCGGCGCCCGGACGGAGCAAGCGAGATCCCGTGCCGCGGCGGTCCCGGGCGGCACGGGGGACCCGGCAGGGCCGATGTCCGGGCGGGGGCATACCGTGAGGAGTCGAACACGACAGACGAAGCAGGTCGGGAGCGAGGAGAACGGGATGGGCAGCCGCACCGCGCTGGTCGAGGATCTGATGGAGCGGTTCCCGCACGTGCCGCGGGAAGCCGTCATCAAGGAGGACCTGCTCCGCGGGGGCGTGGCCTTCGACGCGTCCGCCCTCAGCGACAACGAGGGCGGCGAGGTCAAACCGAAGTCGTACTTCATCTTCTCCTTCGACCACGGCACCCTGCCCGAGCTGGGCGAGGCCGCGCTCCGGCGCCCGCCCGAGGAGATCATCCTCACCGGCGGCCCGTACGGGCTGCGGCGCACCGTCGTGTCCGTGCGCGTCAATCCCGCCTCGCCGTACCGCGTCGCCGCCGACGACGAGGGCGTCCTCGGGCTCTACCTCGACGGGAAGCGGATCTCCGACGTCGGGGTGCCGCCGATGCCCGAGTACTACCGGCACACCCTCTCGAACGGGAAGTCCGTGATGGAGGTGGCCCCGACGATCCAGTGGGGCTATCTGATCTACCTCACCGTCTTCCGGGTCTGCCAGTACTTCGGCGCCAAGGAGGAGTGCCAGTACTGCGACATCAACCACAACTGGCGCCAGCACAAGGCGGCGGGCCGCCCCTACACCGGGGTCAAGGACGTCGAGGAGGTCCTGGAGGCCCTGGAGATCATCGACCGGTACGACACCGCGAAGGCGTCGACGGCGTACACGCTCACCGGCGGCGCGATCACCAAGACGGTCGCCGGACGTGACGAGGCCGACTTCTACGGCCACTACGCCAAGGCCATCGAGGAGAGGTTCCCCGGCCGCTGGATCGGCAAGGTGGTGGCCCAGGCGCTGCCGCGCGACGACGTGCAGCGGTTCAAGGACTACGGCGTGCAGATCTACCACCCGAACTACGAGGTGTGGGACCGCCGGCTGTTCGAGCTGTACTGCCCCGGCAAGGAGCGCTACGTCGGCCGGGACGAGTGGCACAAGCGCATCCTCGACTCCGCCGAGATCTTCGGCGCCCGCAACGTGATCCCGAACTTCGTCGCGGGCGTGGAGATGGCCGAGCCCTTCGGCTTCACCAGCGTCGACGAGGCGATCGCGTCGACGACCGAGGGCCTGCGGTTCTTCATGTCGCACGGCATCACGCCCCGCTTCACCACCTGGTGCCCCGAGCCGACCACCCCGCTGGGCAAGGCGAACCCCCAGGGCGCGCCGCTGGAGTACCACATCCGTCTGCTGGAGGCCTACCGCGCCACGATGGACGACTTCGGGCTCAAGTCGCCGCCCGGGTACGGCGAGCCCGGTCCCGGCCGCGCGGTCTTCTCCGTCAGCTCCTTCATGGACAGCCTGCCCGCGCAGGAGCCGGTCTCCCAGGTCTGATCCGGCCCACCCGCACGGCCCACCCGCACGGCCCGGACGCCACGTCGGCGTCCGGGCCGTGCGCGTCGTGCCCCGGTGCCGCGCGCCGAGAAGTGGCGGGTCCTGTGAAGGTCGGAGTGATCGGTTCCCTTCCGGTGCGCCTTCCGTACGACACTCTGGCCACAGGAGTCCCGGCTCGGGCGACGGGATCCCTGGCCCGGGCGACGAGAGCCCTGACCCGGGGACCGGGTGTCCGGACCCGGACCGCCACGGCCCGGAGGCCCGTTCCGTGATCGCGCGAACGCATGATGTGACTACGCCGCTTGTCAGTTGTGTCGAAGGCGTGAAAAGCTCTGGCCCGTTGTTTGAGAGAACCCCCAACTCCCTCTGAAAACGGGCGAGTTGGGCGTTGTGTGACGTTGCACATGGAAGCAGTGGATGCAGGAGCCCCCCATGCCAGACCTGCCGACCCCCCAGAACGCCGCCGAGGCCGCACTGTTCTCGGAATGCTGGGACGCGGTCCTGTCGTACGCCGACCTGTGCACGTCCGGCTCCGCCGCGGCCACCCAGCTGGCCACCGAGGCGTTCACCCATGGCATCCATGAGGCGCGCTCGACCACGGCCCGCACGAAGAATACCGGCCGCAGGAACCCCCAACTGCCCCGGATACCCCTGCTGCTGAACTCCGTCCGGACCACCGCCGCCGCCTGGGAGGCGCACGGCCAGGGACACCGGCTGGACCCGGACCTCAGGCTGTGGCTCAACTCCGAGAAGGCCGCCCGCTACACCGGGCCCCCGCTGCACCGCCCGGTCGCACTGCGCGGCCTGAAGGATCTGCAGGAACCCGACGCGGCCCTGTTGTGGCTGGTCGAGGTGGAGGCGCTCCCGCTGCCCGCGGTGGCCCGGCGGCTCGGCCTCGACCCGGTGGCGGCCGCCGAGGAACTCGGCCAGGTGCGGACGCTGTTCAGGGACCGGTGCCACCGCAACCACCTCGACACGCCGATGGACGCGGACTGCCGCAGCTACGCCCGGCTGCTCGACGCGGTCACCCGCTCGCCGGGCGCCGAGACGCCCGAGGACCTCTCGCGGCACCTCGCCAGGTGCGTGGAGTGCGCGGAGGCCGCGGCCTGTCTGCGGCTGCACGGCGGCGGGCTGCCCGCGGCGCTCGCGGGCGGAGTGATCGGCTGGGGCGGCCTCGCCTATCTGGAACGCAGGCGCCGCGCCGCCGAGGCGGGGCTGTCCGGCGGGCGTACGGACGCGGCCGCGGACACCGGACTCGCCGAGATCAAGGAGGCCGCGCCCCGGATCGGCCGCACCGGACTGCTGGTCGCCGCCGTCATCGTCTCCGGCCTCGCCCTCACCGTCTCCCTGATGCCCTTCGGCACCGGGGACGACCGCGGCGTCTCCGCGCGCGGGAACGCCGCCGACCGCCGGCCGGTGGCCGACCCCGCAGTGTCGTCCCCGGCGGCGACCACCCGCGTCGAGGGCTCGCTCGTCTCGCCCGGCCCCGTGGCCACCGGCGTCGACACGGGCTCGAAGTCCGACCCCGAACCCCAGGGCACGCCCTCGTCCCCGGCCCGTGCCACCAGCAAGGCCCCGGGCTCCAAGGGCTCCAAGGGCTCCAAGGGCTCCACGAAACCTTCCGGCTCCACGGAGGAGCCCGCGTCCTGCGAGGTGAAGTACGCCGTCGTCGACCAGTGGACGGACGGCTTCCAGGCCAGCGTCACGGTCACGTCCGCCAAGGCCCTCGACTCCTGGCGGATCGGCTGGGCCTTCGACGACGGCCAGCGGGTCACGCAGATGTGGGACGGCACCGTCGCCCAGGACGGATCCCGGGTGACCGCCGACGCCAAGGACTACAACAAGTCGGTCGCCGCGGGAGGCTCCTTCGCCGTCGGCTTCCTCGGCACCTGGCACGACGGGAACACGTCCCCGGACGCCTTCACCCTCAACGGCGGACGCTGCACGACGGCTCACTGAGCCCGCGGGTCCCGCCGGCCCCCGTCCGGCCTCGACGGGGCCGGACGGGGGCCGGACCTTTAATTCGGTTGACGGGCCCGACGGGGTCCCGGATACAGTTCACGCGTCGGCTTCGAGGCATCGGCTTCGAGCGAGATCCAGGAGGTGTGACCGATGGCTGTCTTTGCGACGGGCGCTGCCCGCATCCAGAAGTTCATCAAGTCCACCTCCGTGGCCGCCGGCTGACCTTCCTCTTCTTCTTCGCGCCGCAGTGCGCGTCGCCGGGGCCGCCCTTGTGAAGGGTCTCCCTTGACTTCCAGCTCCGCTTTTTCCACCCCGTCCGCCTCTCTCGGACTCTCCCCGCTCGCTCCGTACGGCTGGGACGACGCCTGGGCGGACGAGTTCGTCCCCTACGACGCCGAGGGGCTCGTCGCCGGACGCGTGATCCGCGTCGACCGCGGTCAGTGCGACGTCGCCACCGCCGACGGCGTCATCCGCGCCGACACCGCCTTCGTGACCCCGCACGACCCGATGCGCGTCGTGTGCACCGGCGACTGGGTCGCCGTCGAACCGGCCGGCACCCCGCGTTACGTGAAGGCGTATCTGCCGCGCCGCACGGCCTTCGTGCGTTCCACCTCCTCCAAGCGGTCCGAGGGGCAGATCCTCGCGGCCAACGTCGACCACGCCGTCGTGGCCGTCTCGCTCGCCGTCGAACTCGACCTGGGCCGCGTCGAGCGGTTCCTCGCGCTGGCCTGGGAGTCGGGCGCGCAGCCCGTGGTCGTCCTCACCAAGGCCGACCTGGTCCCGGAGGCGGCGACCCTCGCGCACCTCGTCCAGGACGTGGAGACCACCGCGCCCGGGGTGCCCGTGCTCGCCGTCAGCTCCGAGACGGGCGAAGGGCTCGACGTCCTGGAAGCCGTGCTCGCCGACGGCACGGCCGTACTGCTCGGGCAGTCCGGCGCCGGCAAGTCGACCCTGGCCAACGCGCTGCTGGGCATGGACGTCATGGACGTGCAGGCCACCCGTGACATGGACGGCAAGGGCCGGCACACCACGACGACCCGCAATCTGCTCGTGCTGCCGGGCGGCGGTGTCCTCATCGACACCCCGGGGCTGCGCGGGGTCGGACTGTGGGACGCCGAGAGCGGGGTCGGGCAGGTGTTCTCCGAGATCGAGGAGTTCGCCGCCGACTGCCGCTTCCAGGACTGCGCCCATGTCGCCGAGCCCGGATGCGCGGTGTTGGCGGCCGTCGACTCCGGCGAGCTGCCGGAACGGCGGCTGGAGAGCTACCGCAAGCTGCTCCGCGAGAACCAGCGGATCGTCGCCAAGACGGACGCGCGGGTGCGCGCCGAGATCCGCCGTGACTGGAAGCGCAAGGGGGCCGAGGGCCGCGCCGCCATGGAGGCCAAGCGCGGGCGCTGGTAGCCGGGACCGGGGCGGGCGGCGCGGAGGACGCGGATTCCCGTGCCCTCCGCCCCGCCCCGTCGGACCCGACCTCGGCTCCGCCCGCCCCGCCGGGCCCGACCTCGGCTCCGCCCGGTCCGCCGGGTTCCGCCCCGGGCTTGTCCTGGTTCCGCCCGGTCCGCCGGGCCCTGACCCGGCTCCGCCCCCCGCCTCGTCCCAGCTCCGCCCCGGTTCCGCCCGGTCCGCCGGAGCACCTGGTGGTGCGGGCGCGGACCGTCGCCGGGGCCGGGACGCCATGTCCGATTCCCGCCAGCCCCGTCGTCCGGGCCGGACCACACTGGAAGGGTGAGTGACGAGGGCACCAGGTACGAGGACACCAGGCACGAGGACACCAGGCACGAGGACACCAGGTACGAGGCCGTGCGGAGCCGGGACGCCCGGTTCGACGGGGAGTTCTTCTTCGCCGTGCGGACGACCGGCATCTACTGCAGGCCCAGCTGCCCGGCCGTGACGCCGAAGCGGCGCAACGTGCGGTTCTACGCGACGGCCGCCGCCGCGCAGGGGTCGGGCTTCCGGGCCTGCCGCAGATGCCGCCCGGACGCGGTGCCGGGCTCGGCGGCCTGGAACGTACGGGCCGATGTCGTCGGCCGCGCCATGCGCCTGATCGGCGACGGGGTGGTGGACCGCGAGGGCGTCGGGGGCCTCGCCGCACGCCTCGGGTACAGCACCCGCCAGGTCCAGCGACAGCTCACGGCGGAGGTCGGCGCGGGTCCGGTCGCCCTCGCCAGGGCCCAGCGGGCGCACACCGCGCGGATACTCCTCCAGACCACCGAACTCCCCGTCACCCAGATCGCGTTCGCGGCCGGGTTCGCCAGCGTGCGCCAGTTCAACGACACGATCCGCACGGTCTACGCGTCGACGCCGAGCCAGTTGCGCGCCGCGGCGCCGCGCACCGCCCCCGCCGCCCGCGGCGCGGCCACCCCCGCCGCGGGCGTCCCGCTCCGGCTCGCCCACCGGGGCCCCTACCGGTCCACCGCCGTCTTCGACCTGCTGGCCGCCGAGGCCGTCCCGGGCGTCGAGGCCGTCGCCGGCAGCCGGGGCCGCCGCACGTACCGCCGGACGCTCCGGCTGCCGTACGGCACGGGAATCGTGGCCGTCGAGGAACGGCCGGGCACCGCGGCGGTCCGCCACCGTGCCGGCGGGACGGGCCGGACCGCGGGAGCACCGGACCCCGGCGCCGCCCACCCCGGCGGCTGGCTCGACGCCCGGCTGCACCTGACCGATCTGAGGGACCTCACCACCGCCGTGCAGCGGCTGCGGCGGCTGTTCGACCTCGACGCCGATCCCCACGCCGTCGACGCGCGGCTGGGAGCCGACGCACGGCTGGGTCCGCTGGTCGCCGCGCGGCCGGGCCTGCGGTCGCCGGGCGCCGCCGATCCGGACGAACTGGCGGTACGCGCGCTGGTCGGGAGGGCGGAGGCCGAGCGGCTGGTGCTGCGGTACGGGAAGAGGCTGGACGCCGAGTGCGAGACGCTCACCCGTCTCTTCCCCGAGGCCGCCGTGCTCGCGGAGGCGGAACCCGGCGGCCCGCTCGGCGCGCTGACCGCGGCCCTGGCCGACGGCACCCTGCGACTCGACCCCGGCGCGGACCGCGAAGAGGCCCGGGTGGCGCTGCTCGCGCTGCCCGGAATGGACGAGCGCACCGCCGCCGTCATCCGCACCCGGGCCCTCGGCGACCCGGACGTGGCCCCGCCCGGCGTGGACGCCCCGGACACCTGGCGCCCGTGGCGTTCGTACGCCGTCGGGCATCTGCGGGCGGCGGGAGAGCTGTGACCGCCGGCCCGCGGTCCCGGCACCGGCGGTGCGGGCGTTCAGTCCTCGAGGCCCCAGCTGTGGATCCTCCGGGGATGGATCCGGATCAGTTCCTCGCTGAAGTGCGGGCCCAGGTCGTGTGATCCGGTGAGGAGCTCGGCCTCCCCGCGGATGTCGACGCCCCGGACCTTCCACGGCCGGAGGCTGACGACGTCGTCGACGACGAGGGCGACCTTCGGGTTCTTCTGGAGATTGCGCCATTTCTTCGTGGTGCCCATCGAGTAACCGCCGATCAGGATCGTCCCGTCCTCCTGCGGGAAGAAGCCGACGGGGTTGGCCTGGGGCTGTCCGAGAGGGTCGACGGTGGCCAGCCGTCCCAGCCGCTGCGACCTCAGATACGCGCGCTCGGCCTCACTGAATTCGGTCATGGCAGCACCCAAACACGCCCTCGCTCCCCGGCGCATCGGGTTCCGGTCCTAGGACCGGGGGAGGAGAACCGTTCCCGTCCCGGCCAGTCCCGTCCCGGCCGGTCCCGTCCGCCTCCGTCCTCCCCGCGCGTGCCCGTTCGGACGCGCCCGGCGGTGTGACGACGCGATGCGGGCGCCCGGGGCCGGGGAATCGATCGCCCCATGACCCGCGTGATCATGTTCCGGCGTCTTCTCGTCCCCCTGGTGACCGCCCTGCTCCTCACCTCGGCGGGGGCGACCGCCGAAGCACGGTCCGCGCCCGGCCGGAGCGCTCCGGAGCGGGCCCCGGCCCCGACGGGGACCTGGACGGGGACCTGGGAGGCCGCGGCCTCCGGCACCCTGTCCGCGCTGCCCGGCGCCTCGGTCCGCAACGTCGTCCACACCAGCGTCGGCGGCCGGGCCGCGCGGGTCCGTCTCTCCAACCGGCTCGGCACGCGAGCGCTCCGGCTCGGCGCCGTGACCCTGGCACTGCAGCCGCCGGGCGAACCGGGGAGCCCCCGGGCCGTCGCGGACTCCGTGCGCGCGGTCACCTTCGCCGGGGCCGCGTCGGTCACCGTCCCCGCCGGCCGGGACCTCGTCAGCGACCCCGTCGCCCTGCCCGTCCCCGCCGACGCCAACCTGCTGGTCTCGGTGCACACCCCGGCGGACTCGGGCCCGGCGACCTGCCATCACTCCGCGCTCCAGACCAACTTCATCGCTCCCGCGGGCGACCGGACCGCCGAGGAGAGCGGCGCCGCCTACACCGCCACCGTCGGCAGCTGGTACTACGTGACCGGCGTCGACGTGCTCGGCGCCTCCGCGGCGGGCAGTGTCGTCGCGCTCGGCGACTCGATCACCGACGGCACCGGCTCCTCGCCCGGCGCCAACCACCGCTGGCCCGACCGGCTCGCCGCCCGGCTGCGCGGGCTTCCCGCGCACCGCAGGCCCGGCGTCCTCAACGCGGGGATCTCCGGGAACCGCGTCCTGCTCGACGGCCGGGGCCCGAGCGCGCTGACCCGCCTGGACGCCGACGTCTTCTCCCGTACGGGCGTCCGGGCGATGATCGTGCTGGAGGGCGTCAACGACATCAAGGGAACACCGGAGCAGACGGACCCCCGCGTCCTGGAGGACGCCTACCGGCTCGTCGTGCGCCGCGCCCACGCCCGCGGCATCAGGGTCATCGGCGCCACGATCACCCCGTACGGCGGTCATGCCGCGTACACCCCGGCCCGGGAGGCCGTGCGGCGGGCCGTCAACGCCGCCGTCCGCACGCACCGGATCTTCGACGGGGTGGCGGACCTCGACGCCGCCGTCCGCGACCCGGCCCGCCCGGACCGGATCCTCCCCGCCTACGACCCCGGAGACCATCTGCACTTCAACGACGCGGGCGCACGGGCCCTGGCCGGCGCGATCGACCTGCGGTCCCTGCTGACACCGGACAGGCCCCAGTCCCGCTGACACCGGACAGGTCCGAGCCCCACCGACGCCAGGCAGGTCCCGGCCCCGCTGACGCCGGACGGGTCCTAGCCCCAGATCACCGCTCCCAGCCACGCGCCCATGATCAGCAGGCAGGCGAAGAGCTCCGTCAGCACGCTCCAGCCGCCCGCCCGCATCGCGGTCCGCACCGAGGCCTTCGCCGGGCCGTGTCCGCCCAGCCGCAGCCGCTCGCAGAGGTAGATCCCGCCGATGAAACCGGCCACGGCACCGACCACCGGGACCAGGAAGAACCCGAGGAACGACCCGCCACCCGCGTACACCGCCATCCGGGTGGTGGCGCCGCTCTCGCGCAGTCGTCGTGGCGGCAGCATCCAGCGGATCGCCTGGGCGAGCAGCAGGACCGCGGTCGAGGCGACGAGGACGACCCAGGACACGGGCTGCGGGTAGCTCAGCGCCCACCACAGCACCGCGGACCAGACGAGCCACGACCCCGGCAGACCGGGCACCAGTACTCCGACCAGGCCGAGCAGGATCACCACGCCGACCAGCAGGAGTTCCCACACTCCCATCTGCCCAGCCTGCCCGAGCGGACGGGAGGGCGCAGGTCAGCCCCGCGCCACCCAGCCGCGCTCGTACGCGTGCCAGCCCAGCTGCAGCCGGGTCGTCACGCCGGTCAGTTCCATCAGGTGCTTGACCCGGCGCTGCACCGTCCGCAGACCCAGGTCGAGCTGTTTGGCCACGCTCGCGTCGGTCAGCCCCGCGAGGAGCAGGGAGAGGATCTCCAGGTCGGTGGTGTCCGGGCCGTCCGGTTCCTGCTCCAGCACGCCCCGGCTGCCCAGCCGCAGCGGCAGCGCGTCCCGCCACACCGACTGGAACAGCCCCGACAGCAGCTCCAGGAGTCCGCTCGCGTGCACGACCAGAGCGGCCGGCTCCGCGGTGTGCGAGGTGAGCGGCACCATCGCGAGCGTCCGGTCGGCGATCACCAGCCTGGTCGGCACCCGGTCCACGACCCGCACCTGCTCGTCACGGCCGAGCGCGGCGGACAGCTCGGTGATCCCGCCGGGCCGGGCGAGGACGGACCGCTCGACGACCACGCGATGGCGGACACCCCGGCCCGCGGCCCGGTCCCCGGCGTCGTCGTCCACGCCGGGGACCGCCCCGGGGCGCCGGTGACCAGCGCGCACACCTCCTCGCGGGCGCTCATCCCGAGCTGCAGGAAGCGCTGCGAGACCGCCGCGGCGCCGACCACCACCTCGACCAGGTCGTGCACGGCCGGTTCGCCCGCCGCGCCCCGGTACTCCTCGGCCAGCAGCGCGGCCGCCAGTTCGGCCTTCTCCAGCTCGTGGCGCCGCTGGGTGAGCAGCGCGCCGAGGGCGGCCCCGGGCGGGGCGGCGACCCAGCGGCCCGGCCGCGCCGAGGACTGCGCGGCCAGGCCGCGCAGCTCCAGCCGGCGCAGGGCGCGCTCGGTCTCGTACTCGCCGAGCGTGAGCCGGCGCGCGAGATCGGGCACCTCGGCGGCGCCCACGGACACCAGCGCGCGGTACGCCGACTCGTGGGTCTCGTCCAGACCTATCGCTCCCAGCATGCGGCGGTGCTCCTCCCCGTGGACGCGTTCCCTCCGGCGGGCGGGGCCGTGGCGGGAAATCGGCCACGGCGCGAACCCGCCCCGGCACATCATCGCCGTACCCCCCGCCCCTCTGACAAGCACACGTCACCGAGGCGCCGGCCGGTGCCCACGGCGCCCCGCGGGGCGGCCGGGAGTTCGCGTGCCCGAATACGCATCCCTGTTCGGGAGTTCACCCGGTACGCCGTTCGACGGCCCGCACCTTGGCCGGTTTTTCCGGATGCCCCGTTTTCAACCGGGTGTCTCGGTGGACAATCGGGAGCATGAGCCAGCAGGGGGAGAAGCCCACCGGTCACGAGGACGACTGGTGGCGGCAGTTGTACGACGACTCCACCGAGGACACGGGGCCCGCGCCCGTGGCCGATTCCCTCGACGACCGGTTCGCGTCGGCGTCGGGGACGCTCGGGGACGGCCTTGGCGCGGGGCCGGAATCCGGGCCGGACGCCCGGTCCGCTCCGGCGCGGAGGTCCGCGCCGGAACGCGGGCCCGTGTCGCCGGACGCCAGGTCCGCCCCGGATCCGAGGTCCGCGGAGTCCGGCCCGGAGCACGGATCCGTCCGGCGGCCCGGCGCGCACGGGCCCGACGGCCCGCCGCGCCCCGCACGGCCCCCCGCCGTGCCGGAGTCCTCGTCCCCCGAGCCGGGGAAGCGGCCGCCCCCGCCGCCGAAGCGGCCTCCCGCCGTACCGGGGCGGCACCAGGACACGGCCGCCGCCGCCCGGCCCGGCGCGACCCCGCCCGGGGAGACGGCCTCCGAGGAGCGGGCGTCCCGGCCGGGCCGCTGGGAACGGGGTCCGGTGCGGGGGCCCGGCGCGGACACGGACCCGCCCGGCGGCGAGACGCCTCCGCCGGAACCCGCCTCCTGGGAACCCACCCCGTGGGAGCCCACTCCCTGGGAACCTCCCTCCTGGGAGCTCCCGCCCTCCGCTCCGGCCCCGGCCGCCCCCTCCGCCCTGCCGCCCGGCCCGAAACCGCCGGGGTTCACCACGCCGGAACCCGGCCCGAGCGCGCCCCGGGACGCCCGGGGCGACACGCCCCCGGAGCCCTCCGCCGACCGGGTGCCCGCGTCGAGGGCGCCGTCGGACGTGCCGCCGAAACCCGTGTCGGCTCCCGCGACGCCCCCAGGCCCGGCGCGCCCCGGACCCGCGGCGGACGCGCTGCCCAGCACCACCGGGGGCTTCCGGACCCCGCCGCCCGAGCGGGCTCCCGAGGACACGCCCTCGGACGGGTCCCGCGAGACGGTCCTCTCCGTCGAGCCGCCGCCATCCGCCGCTCACGTCGGCTCGCGCCCGCCCACCTACGACCCCGAACCGACCGCGCTGCCGGCCGCCGAGCCCGACGAACTCGGCGACCTGGTCGCCGACACCGTGCTGGACGGAGCGCGGTACGGGACGAGCACCCTGCGGGCCGTGTCCCTGCGCGGTGACTCCGCGCGCTACCGGGGCGAGCCGCGCCGGGACGCGCTGCTCACCGCCCGGTTCGGAACGGGCGAACAGGCGCTCGTCCTGGTGGCGATGGCGACCGGCGCGCGCGCCACCTCGGGAGCGCACCGGGCCGCGGCGGAGGCGTGCCGGTGGATCGGACAGGCCGTCGGGCGCAGCCACGAACGGCTCGCCGACGACATCAGGGCCGCCCGGCGCGGCGAACTGAAGTCGGGACTGCACCGGCTCACCGACCGCAGCCTCGGCAAGCTGCGGGCGAGCGCGGCGGAGCAGGGCGTCGAACCCGAGGAGTACACCGCGGGCCTGCGCTGTCTGCTGCTGCCCGCCGACCCCCAGTGCCGTACCCGGGTGTTCTTCGGCGTCGGCTCGGGCGGACTGTTCCGGCTGCGGGACGGCGAGTGGCAGGACATCGAGCCGCGGGTCTCCGACACGGCCGGGGAAGCCGTCGTCGGCTTCGGGTCGCCGCCCCACGAGACCCCCGAGGGCGACCGGCTCACCATGGACCTGGGCATCACGACGCCACCGAGCCCGTACGAACCCGCGCCCCGGCCACCGGGGGCGCCCTTCCGCTTCCGGGCCTCCGTCGCCCGCCCGGGTGACACGCTCCTGCTGTGCACGGGCGGCCTCGCGGAGCCGCTGCGCGGCGAGCCCGAGCTGGCCGAGTACCTGACGACACGGTGGTCGGCGGGGGAGCCGCCCGGCCTCGCGGCGTTCCTCGCGGACGCGTCGGTGCGCGCCAAGGGGTACGCCGACGACCGGACGGCCGCCGCCGTGTGGGAGGCGTAACCGCGCGCGGTGTGAATTCATGAATCCGAGGGGCGAGCCGGGGAACGGGGGACCCGGAGGCCCGAGGGATTCGAGGATCACGAAGAGGTGCGTGCAGCATGGCCAAGCAGAACGTCGCCGAGCAGTTCGTCGACATCCTCGTGCGCGCGGGCGTCGAGCGGCTGTACGGGGTCGTGGGCGACAGCCTCAACCCGGTCGTGGACGCGATCCGGCGCAACGCGGCCATCGACTGGATCCAGGTCCGCCACGAGGAGACCGCCGCGTTCGCCGCGGGCGCCGAGGCCCAGATCACGGGCAGGCTCGCGGCCTGTGCCGGCTCCTGCGGACCGGGCAACCTCCACCTCATCAACGGTCTGTACGACGCGCACCGCTCCATGGCCCCGGTGCTGGCCCTCGCCTCGCAGATCCCCTCCGGCGAGATCGGCCTCGGCTACTTCCAGGAGACCCACCCCGACCGGCTCTTCCGCGAGTGCAGTCACTACAGCGAACTCATCTCCAGCCCGAGGCAGATGCCGCGCCTCCTGCAGACCGCCATCCAGCACGCGGTGGGCCGGTCCGGTGTCAGCGTGGTCTCGCTGCCCGGCGACATCGCCTCCGAGCCCGCCCCGGACAAGACCGTCGAGACCGCCCTCGTGACCTCCCGGCCCACCGTCCGGCCCGGCGACGCCGAGATCGAGAAGCTCGTCGCGATGATCGACGAGGCGGAGAAGGTCACCCTGTTCTGCGGCAGCGGCACGGCGGGCGCGCACGCCGAGGTCATGGAGTTCGCCGAGAAGATCAAGTCCCCGGTCGGGCACGCGCTGCGCGGCAAGGAGTGGATCCAGTACGACAACCCGTTCGACGTCGGCATGAGCGGGCTCCTCGGCTACGGCGCGGCCTACGAGGCGACCCATGAGTGCGATCTCCTCGTCCTGCTGGGCACCGACTTCCCGTACAACGCCTTCCTCCCCGACGACGTCAAGATCGTCCAGGTCGACGTGCGGCCGGAGAACCTGGGGCGCCGGTCGAAGCTGGACCTGGCCGTGTGGGGTGACGTGCGGGAGACGCTGCGCTGTCTGACCCCGCGGGTGCGGCCCAAGGGGAACAGGCGATTTCTCGACAAGATGCTCAAGAAACACGCGGACGCCCTCGAGGGGGTCGTCAAGGCGTACACCCGCAAGGTCGACCGGCACGTCCCGATCCATCCCGAGTACGTCGCCTCCGTGCTCGACGAACTCGCCGACCAGGACGCGGTGTTCACGGTCGACACCGGCATGTGCAACGTCTGGGCGGCCCGTTACATCTCGCCCAACGGCAGCCGCCGGGTGATCGGTTCGTTCTCGCACGGGTCGATGGCGAACGCGCTGCCGATGGCGATCGGCGCGCAGTTCACCGACCGGGAGCGCCAGGTCGTGTCGATGTCCGGCGACGGCGGATTCTCCATGCTGATGGGCGATTTCCTCACCCTCGTGCAGTACGACCTGCCGGTGAAGGTCGTCCTCTTCAACAACTCGTCCCTCGGCATGGTCGAGCTGGAGATGCTGGTCGCCGGGCTGCCTTCCTACGGCACCGCCAACAAGAACCCGGACTTCGCGGCGGTGGCCCGCGCCTGCGGGGCGTTCGGCATCCGGGTCGAGAAGCCCAAGCACCTCGCCGGCGCCCTCAAGGACGCCTTCCGCCACAAGGGTCCGGCCCTCGTCGACATCGTCACCGACCCGAACGCGCTCTCCATCCCGCCGAAGATCAGCGCCGACATGGTGACGGGCTTCGCGCTCTCGGCGTCGAAGATCGTGCTGGACGGCGGCGTCGGCCGGATGCTGCAGATGGCCCGCTCCAACCTGCGCAACGTGCCGCGCCCGTAGGACTCCCCGGGTGCGGCGCGGGCCCGCGTTCAGCCGGTGTTCGTGAGGGCCCAGCCACCGTTCTTGTACCAGTAGTTCGGCAGGTTCTCGATGCCGCTGGTGCGGAACGGGACGCCCTGGTCGTCGATCCGGACCGTGCCGGTGCGCCCCCGCGAGGACCAGTCGAGCTCCAGGTACCAGCGGCAGTCGCAGTTCTTGGTCAGGGCGTCGACCATCAGCACCTGGGGGTCCTTCACGGACACCCGGAAGGGCGGGCGCAGGATCCGGGGGCCCGTTCCGTCGTCGCTCGCGATCGGGCGGGCGACGGGCCGGGCCGTGTCCAGATCGACGGCGAACGCGCCGACTCCCAGGTCGCCGCCGCACCCCCCGCCCGTGAGGTAGGCCCTGCCCTTCAGCGGGGCCGACCGTCCGACGACGCGCACCCGCAGTGCCTCCAGGACCACGGTCGCGTCGGACCGCCCCTGCACGGTGATGTCCACGATCGTCTCACCGCCGTGCACCCCGTTCTGCGTCCGCGCCCACGGGGAGGCGTCCTGCGGGGCCGGGGGCGGCGGCACCTGCTCGGGTGCCTTGTCGATGACGTAGGCGTGACCGCAACCGACCGCCCAGCGGTGGGAGTTCACGGTCCAGGTGAGCGGGGGACCGGCGGGGACGCGGGTGGGGGAGGGACTCGTGGACGGGCTCGGCGAGGTGGTGCCGCTGCCGGACGTGCTCGGGGCCGGGGAGCCGGACGGCCGGCCGCGCGTGGCCGAGGGGGACGCGGACGGTGTCGCCGAGCCGTGTCGCGCGCCCGTCGCCGTCGCGGTCGGAGCGACGGCCACCCGGTCGCCGGCGTCCTTCGAGGAGTGCCTGGAGTGCCCGGAGGGCAGGGCGGACAGGCTGCCCAGGGTGGCGACCAGCGCGGTCACCACGGCCGAGGTGATCACGGCGCGACGCCGGAACCGGCGTGTCCGCGGCGCCCCGGCCCGCGCCGGGTGGCCGTCCGCGGGGTGCGCGCCGGGAACGGGCGCGAGGTCCGTGACCGGCGGCAGGGCTTCGACCGTGTCCGGTCCGCTCGTGGGCGGCAGGGCGCCGTCGGTCTCCGGCCCGCTCGAACGCACCGGAACCCCGGCGACGGCCGGCCCGGCCCCGGACTCCGGAGCCCGCGCCGCGTCCGGCCGGGGCTCGGCCCCCGGAGCTTCCGTCGCGTCCGGCCCGGCCTCGGGCTCCGGGGCTCCCGTCACGTCCGGCCCGGCCTCCGACGCGGCCTCTCCCGCGTCCGGTCCGGACCCGGTCCCCGGAGCCGTCCGGGAACGTTGGCGGGCGGTCGCCGCCAGGATCCACAGCCGGTGGAGCTCGACCCGTTCGGCCGTGCTCGCCCCGCACATCGCGGCGAACTTCTCCACGGACGCGAACCCGAGCGGCACCGCCTCCCCCGAGCAGTACCGGTGCAGCGTCGAGGCGTTCATGTTCAGACGGCGGGCGAGCGCGGCGTAACTGTGGTCGGTGCGCCCCTTCAAGTGCCGCAGCAGCGCCGCGAATTCCTCGACCTCGTCCTGGGATGACACCGTTTCCTCCGCTCCCGTCCCAGGACGGCATCCCAGGCACTCCTCGAGTAAGAGGCCACAGGGCCCGGGACGGTTCCACCCTTGCGAACCCGTCCCGGCGGCCCCGTCCTAGGGCCTGTCTGACAATTCCCGTCTGCCGTGCGACGCCATGTACGCACTCTCGCCGCACCGGCCCCAGACCCGAGTACGTCCAGTACGCAGGCCTGGGGCCGGCACACCGAGAGCACGCACCTGACGCCGCCCGGCCGCCCTTCGGGCAACGACGGGAATTGTCAGACAGGCCCTAGCGGGTGGGACGCAGCCGCAGGGTGAGGATCTGGAACGGCCGCAGTTCGATCTCCGGCGGGGCCTCGCGCAGCGGCCGTTCCAGCAGGTCGGTCACCTCGGTCCGGGAGACCGGGAAGCCGGCGGTCACCTTCGCGCGGGCCCGGCCGCCCCGTGACTCGTACAGCCGCACCACCACGTCGCCGCTGCGGTCCTCGGCGAGCTTGACCGACTCGACGGTGACGGCCGGGTGGTCCACGCTCACCAGGGGGGCGACGGCCGGTGCCGGTGCCCGCCGCAGCGGCAGGTTGAGCGCGAGCCCCTCCGCCACGGCGTCCCCCACGCCGGCGCCCGGCAGCAGCGCGTACGTGAACCGGTGCGTGCCGAGATCGGTCTCCGGGTCCGGGCTGTGCGGGGCGCGCAGCAGGGTCAGCCGTACGGTGGTGCCGAGGCCGTCGGCGCCCGGCGTACGGGTCACGTCGTGGCCGTACGTCGAGTCGTTGAGCACCGCGACGCCGTACGACTCCTCCGCGACCCGCAGCCAGCGGTGGGCGCAGATCTCGAAACGGGCCGCGTCCCAGCCGGTGTTGGCGTGGGTGGGACGGTGGACGTGCCCGAACTGGATCTCGGCGGCGGACCGTTCGGCCTGGACGTCGAGCGGGAAGGCGGCCTTGAGGACCTTCTCGGACTCCCGCCAGTCGATGTCGGTCACGATGTCCAGCCGCCGGCTCGCGGCGCTCAGCGCGATCTCCTGGGTGACCCGGGAGGAGCCGAAGGCCCGGGTGACGCGCACGGTCGCCCGCAGCGGTCCGCTCTCCACCAGTTCCACCGACTCGGCGGCCGTGAGGTCCGTGCGGGTGCGCCGGTAGTGCCGGTCGATGTCCCAGGCGTCCCAGGCGTTGGGGTGGTCGGGGTGGAGCTGGAGCAGGTTGCCCCGGCCGCACAGCACCTCCCGGTCGTGCGCGAGGTCCCGTACGGAGGCCAGCAGCCCGTCGGCGTCGATCCGTACCCGCAGCCGGCCGTTCTCCAGCACGACGGTGTCCCCGTGCCGTTCGGCCCGGACGGCGGCGGGGCCGCCGGGCCCGGCGGGCAGAAGGGCGCCGCCCAGCCCCGGCACCGTCACCAGCGCGTCCCCGACCACCTCGGTCCGCTCGTACGGCGAGGCGTTCAGCACCGACGGTGAGCCGGGCCCCAGCGCCCGTACCGCGTCGGCGGTGATCTCCTCCAGCTCCGCGAGCACCCGCGCGTACGTCTCGCGTGCCTCCCGGTGCACCCAGGCGATCGAGGAGCCGGGCAGGATGTCGTGGAACTGGTGCAGCAGCACCGTCTTCCAGAGCCGGTCCAGCGCGTCGTACGGGTAGGCGTACGACGGATCGCGCACTGCGGCCGTGGCGCACCACAACTCGGCCTCGCGCAGCGCGTGTTCGGAGCGACGGTTGCCCTGCTTGGTCTTGGCCTGCGTGGTGTAGGTGGCCCGGTGCAGCTCCAGGTACAGCTCGCCCGACCACACCGGCGCGCGGGACCCGTACTCCTCCTCGGCGGCGGCGAAGAACGCCTCCGGCTTCTCGATCCGGACCGTGGGAGAGCCCTCCAGGGAACGCAGCCGGCGTGCCTTCTCCAGCATCTCGCGGGTCGGGCCGCCTCCGCCGTCGCCCCAGCCGAACGGGACCAGCGAGCTGCCGGCCAGCCCCTTCTCCGCGAAGTTGCGTTCCGCGTGCGCGAGTTCACGGCCGTGGAACTGCGAGTTGTAGGTGTCCACCGGAGGGAAGTGGGTGAAGACCCGGGTGCCGTCGATGCCCTCCCACCAGAAGGTGTGGTGGGGCATCTTGTTGCTCTGGTTCCAGCTCAGCTTCTGGGTGAGGAACCAGCGGACACCGGCGAGCTTCGCCAGTTGCGGGAAGGCCGCCGTGTAGCCGAAGGAGTCCGGCAGCCAGATCTCCTCGGTCTCGACGCCCAGTTCCTCCCGGAAGAAGCGCTTGCCGTGCACGATCTGCCGGGCCAGCGCCTCGCCACCGGGCATGTTGGCGTCGGACTCCACCCACATGGAGCCCACCGGCGCCCAATTGCCGTCCTGCACGGCCTTCTTGACGCGTTCCCAGATGTGCGGCTGGTGCTCCTTCACCCAGGCGTACTGCTGGGCCTGGGAACAGGCGAAGACCAGCTCCGGGTAGTCGAGGGCCAGCGCGGTGACGTTGGCGAAGGTCCGCGAGGCCTTGCGGACCGTCTCGCGCAGCGGCCACAGCCACGCCGAGTCGATGTGCGCGTGTCCGGCCGCCGAGACCCGGTGCGCGCTGGCCGACGCGGGCCGCGACAGCACCTCCGTCAGCTCCGCCCGCGCCGCCGGGGCCGTGCCGGACACGTCGTGCAGGTCGAGGGCGTCGAGCATGTTCTCCAGGGCGCGCAGGATCTCGTGCCGTCGTGGCCGCTGCGGGTCCAGCTCGTACATCAGCTCCGAGAGGACCTCGATGTCGAGGACCAGATGCCACACGTCCTCGTCCGGTACGGCGAGATCGGCAGCCGCGAATCGGTAGATCGGCCCATCACCGGCGGTCAGCACGTCTCCCAGCGGCGTGGGCTCGAAGCCGTGCAGGACGGCGGGGTTCGCCGCCGCCTCCAGCAGCAGGCGCACCGCCTCGCCGCCGCTCACCGGTGCCCCGACCCTCAGGTGGCGGTTGCGCGGGTGGATGCCCTTGAGGGGGACGCCCGCGGTGTCGTACAGCAGCCCCTCCGCCTGGAAACCGGGTCCGTCCCCGGTGAACCCGGGGTCGATCACCACCTCGACGGGGCGGCCCGCCCACTCCTCGGGCACCCGCCCCTCGATGCGGAACCAGCTCGTCGACCAGGGTTTTCCCCAGAGCGTGCCGGTCGTGAAGGGTTCGTAAGCGGCCTGGAGGGCCTGCCCGACGGGCACCGGCTCACCCGGCACGTGCCACACCGAGAGCGCGAGCGGCACCCGGTCCCCGTACTGCGCGGGGCGCAGGAACTGCCGCAGCGCGCGCTCCAGACGGGCCTCCACCAGCGAACGGTCGTCGTGCACGGCGGCTCCTCGGCGCTCGGACGGCTCTGTCGAAGCCTTCACTTCCCCGCGGGGGCGCCGTGCACCCGTGACCGTACGGCAGCTGGTTGACGATTCGACATGACTGTCACGATCCCGAAGAGGGCATGGATCCCGTGAACGTGTTCGAGCAGAGGGGACCCGACATCGGCACGCAGGCGGGGGTCATGAAGCGGCAGGCACCAGGAGGTGGTCCCATGACCAAGGGGGCCTTCTCCACCGAAGCAGTGGAGGAAGCGTCCGACGGGGCGACGGACGGACCGGACGGCGCGCAGCTGAGGCGCCGGCTGGGGAAGGCGGATCTGAGGGCGGTGCCCGAGGCGCGCAGGGCGCTGAGGGAGCTCTTACGCCACTGGGGGAAACCGGGCGGGGCCGAGACGGCGGAGCTCTTGACCAGCGAGCTCGTCACCAACGCGCTGATCCACACGGACGACGACGCCGTTCTGACGGCGACGATCGGACCGCGCGGACTGCGCGTGGAGGTCCGGGACTTCGTGGCACGCAGGCCCAGACTGTGCGTACCGGACGCCGACGACGGTACGCACGGCAGAGGTCTCGTCCTCGTCCAGTCCCTGGCGGACGCGTGGGGCGTGCGGTCGCACGGGGTGGGCAAGGCGGTGTGGTTCGAACTGAACGGCGGCGCGGTGTAGGAACACCGCGCCGCCGTTGTCGTGTCCGGCTCAGCCGAATTGCTGCTCGAGGTCCTTGAGCTTGCGCTCCAGGGAGTCGAGCCGGGGCAGGGCCATCGTGTCGTCCTCCGTGGTGAGGTCGACGGTGATCGGCTCAGAGCTCTTGCGGACGGGGGAGAGGGAGGGCCGCGACCGTACGGGCAGCTGCTCCGCGGTGGATATGGCCGGCTCCGTGGAGGTCCCGGCGGACGCCCTCTCCACGGTCGTGGTCTCCAGTTCCCGGGCGGCGCCGCGTCCGGGGAAGCCGCGGTGACCACGGCTGAGCGCCTTGAGATGCGCGCGTTCGACGCGCTCCTCGTTGCGGCGGCGCAGCCGGTTCTGCTCCTTCTGGCGCCGGTCCTCACGCACCTCGTCCACGGCCTCGTCCAGGGACCGGACGTTCTCCAGGAGCATCAGCGACCACGCGCTGTAGGTCTCACGGGGTGCGCGCAGCCAGCGGACTATGCGGATCTGGGGCAGTGGACGCGGCACCAGACCCTGCTCGCGCAGGGCGGCACGGCGGGTCTGCTTCAGAGCCCGGTCGAACAGGACGGCGGCCGACAGGGACATGCCCGCGAAGAACTGCGGGGCGCCGGCGTGGTCCACGCCCCGGGGCGCGTGCACCCAGTTGAACCAGGCCGCGGCACCGGCGAAGGTCCACACGAGTATGCGGGAGCCGAGCGCCGCGTCACCGTGGCTGGCCTCGCGCACCGCGAGGACGGAGCAGAACATGGCCGCGCCGTCCAGGCCGAACGGGACCAGGTACTCCCAGCCGTCCGAGAGGCCGAGGTTCTGCTGGCCGAAGCCGACCAGGCCGTGGAAGGAGAGTGCCGCCGCGACGGCGGCACAGCAGAAGAGCAGGACGTAGGAGGCCGTGCCGTAGATGGCCTCCTTGCGCCTGCGGCGCTCCTCGGTGCGCTCCCACGAATCGTCGCTGCTCGCGCTGTCCCCGGACCGCTTGCCGCGAGCGAGTACCGCCACCGCCGCCAGCAGGCCCAGGAGCAGAACGGCACCCGGAAGCAGCCAGTTCAGCGATATGTCGGTCAGTCTCATCTGGGGTCCCTTGCATTGGGATAGGGCGTGACGCCCGCCATAGTGGCCCAATCACATCGGCCCTCAGGGGGTTTCGGGGCAAGAGGCCGCCAAGGAGGTGCGAGAAGGTACGCAGGGCGACTTTCTGCTCGAACTGCCGCGCGAGGGACGGGAGTTGAGTACGAATAAGACTACCCGTAAGGATGGTTCTACGGAGAGTTCCCGGGACAAGTGGGGAATTCGTGAAGTACCTGTGATCTGTGGGCGAGCCGCGAGCGCCCCGAGGGCGCGGCGGTCGGCTCCGGGCCCGGGGCGCGTGCGGCCCCGCTTCCGCCCCGGTCGTCTCAACTCGCGGCGGAGGCCGTCAGCTTGGCGATGCGGTCGGTGTCGCAGGTGCGCGGACAGGTGACGCAGGTGTCGGCGGGGCGCACGGTGTGGAAGAGGCAGCAGCTCACCCGGTCGCGGGTGGGCAGGGACTCCCCGTCGGGACCGGTCAGTTCGCGGAAGGCCGCCGTGCCGACGTACGGGCGGGTCGAGCCGGGCAGCAGCAGTTCCAGCTCGCGCATCGCGCGCCGCTCCTCGCCGAACAGGTGGGCGACGTACCAGAGGCCCTCGACCACCTCGTCGGTCGCCATGCCCCACAGCGCCCGGCCGCGCCGCCGCATCCGCGGCCCGAATCCGCCGAGGACGGGCTCCAGGTGCTCGGCCACCGCCGCCCGCACCTCCGCGCGCAGCGCCTCCTCGTCCGGTACGACCCGGGCGCCCGGCAGGGCGGCGGCCGGGTCGTCCGGCAGGCAGGCGAACGTGGTGGTCCGGACGGCCATCCGGCCGGACTCGCGGTGGAATGTGACGTCCTCCACAGGCAGGCGGGGCACCCGGCGCAGCAGGAACCACGGCACGGTGATCAGCAGACAGGCCGGCCAGGCGTACCGGTGCAGTCCGAAGCCGGCCACGACATCGGGCCGTGCCCGCGTGCCGTAGTCCCGGATCACCTGGGTCTCGTCCCAGGCGAGGAACGCGTCGAGGTCCGGCCCGCCCTCGGCGAGCCGGGCGGCGGCGGCCCAACCGGCGCCCCGCGGGGCCGTTTCTCCCGCTCCCAGCTCGGTGACGCCCAGCCCGGGGAAGACCTCGCCCAGCCGCGCGTAGGCGTCCGCGACGGGCGACCCGGCGGCGGCCGGCGCGCCCGGACGGACCGGAGCGGCCGTGGCCGTCGGGGCGGTCGGGGCGGTGTCGGCGGACAGGGTGGGAACGGACATGCGGAACCATCGCTTCACGATCGCCGACAGGTAAGCCTTACCTTACCTCGCCTCCCGGGTGTTTGAACTGGGACCGTGTGCGCCTATCGTGCTTGACGGACCGGTAACAACCGGTGTCATGACCCCCAGCACCACCGACCCGGAGGAGGACCCGTGGAGCAGACCGGCCGGCGCGGCGCGCCCGGCTCCGCCGGGGCGTGGGCCCCGGGTGTCGGCACGGGCGCCTTCCGGGTCCCGCAGCAGCCGGGACCCGCGGACGCGGGCCGGGCCCGGGGAGTGCCCGCGGGCGCCATGGGCGCCATGGGCGCCATGGGCGACGGCCCCGGCGCGGGCCGGAGTGCCGGACCGGGCGGCGGTTCCCCCGTGGCCCCGGCCTCGGCCCGGGGCGAGCACACGCACAGCGAGGCGCCGGTCCCGCACCCGCGCACCGAGGACACCACCCGCCCCGCCGCGGACGCCGAGAACGCCAGGCCCGTGCACGCCGACGGGCCCCGCCCCGCCGTACGCCCGCCGTACGCCCGTTCCGTACGCGCGGACGAGGCCCGGCCGCAGGCGGAGGAGGCCCGGCCGCAGGCGGAGGAGGCCCGTCCGGCCGTACGCGAGCCGAACGCCCGCTCCGCGCGCGACGGCGAAGTCCCTTCGGCCGTGCGCGCCGGGGAGGCCCGTCCCGCCCCGCGTGCCGGGACCGCCCGCCCCGTCGTGCAGCGCGCCTCCGTGCGGGGGCAGATCCTCGACGCCCTGCGCACCGCGCTCGTCGCGGGTGAACTCGCCCCCGGCGAGGTGTACTCGGCGCCCGCGCTCGGCGAACGCTTCGGTGTGTCCGCGACGCCCGTCCGGGAGGCGATGCAGCAGCTCGCCCTCGAAGGCGCCGTCGAGGTCGTCCCCAACCGGGGCTTCCGCGTCGTCGAGCGCGGCACCCGGGAGCTGGCCGAACTCGCGGAGATCCGGGGCCTGATCGAGGTCCCGGTGATGCTGAGGCTCGCGCGCACCGTGCCCGCCGCCCGCTGGGCCGAGCTGCGCCCGCTCGCCGAGGCCACCGTGCGGGCCGCGTCCTCGGGCTGCCGCGCGACCTACGCGGAGTCCGACCGCTCCTTCCACCGCGCGGTCCTCGCCCTCGCGGGCAACGCGCAGCTGGTGCGCATCGCCGACGATCTGCACCGCCGCGCCCAGTGGCCCCTCGTCGGCGGTCCCGTCTCCCGGGGCCGCGCGGACCTGGTGGCCGACGCGGCCGAACACACCGCGCTGCTGGACGCGTTGATCGCCGAGGACCTGGTGGTCGTCCAGGCCCTGGTGCAGGAACACTTCACCGGCGCGTCCTGAGGCACCCGGACGCCGGGCGTCCCGGGAGACCCGGCCCCGTCCGTCTTCGCCGCCCACGGGGACGCCGCGGGCGACAGGGCCGCCCCGCCGTGCGGCCCGTCCCCGGCGTACGGGCCGCGTGGGCCCGCCGGACGCCGGAGCGTGCGTGAGGGCGCCCCGCCCCCGCCCCCGTGCGGGGCGTGGCGGGGCGTTCCGGCCGTACGTGACCGTGCCGGGCGACGGGATCCCGCGGCGGACGCGGTGTCCGCCCGCCCGGGTGCGGTCAGGCCGTCGCCGCGGGGGGTGACAACTGGTCCGCCAGCCACAGGGGGACGCCCCCGAGCAGCCGGAACAGCCGGCCCGCCTCCGCCCGCAGCCGCGACGCCTCCGGCTCGGTCTCGGCGTCGGCGAGGGACGCCAGCGCCGGAGCCGTTCCGACGAGGTACCCCAGCTCCTCCCGGATCCGCAGGGATTCGGCGAAGCCGTGCCGGGCCTCCGCCAACTCCCCTTCGCGCAGGGCGATCCCGGCGAGATGCCGCCAGGTGAAGGAGAGCAGCAGCGCGTCGTTCCGGTCGGTCGCGCCCGCGTGCGCCCGCCGGTACGCGGCGCGGGCCGCCTGCGGCGCGTGCGCGAGGTTCTCGGCGAGCAGCCCGCGCCGGAAGTCCAGCAGGGCCCTGCCGGGCGCGCCCGGCGCGAGCAGCGCCGCGGCCCGGCCGAGCGCCGCCCTCGCCTCGTCGGCCCGGTCGCGCACCCTCAGCAGGGTGGCGGCGTAGGCGAGCTGGCCCCGCTCGCAGGCCGCCGCGCCCCGCTCGTCATCGCTCTGCGCCAGCGCCTCGGCGGTGCGCAGCGCGTCCTCCGCCTCGGCCCAGCCCTGCTCGGTGTAGAGGCAGCGCTCGACCAGGAGCGAGGCTCTCTGCAGCGCGGGCGCCGCCGCGTGCGGCTGGATCAGCGCGGCCGCGTCGGCCCAGCAGGCGCGCGAGCGCAGCCGCCATACCGCGGTCTGGAGTGGATCGTCCCCTGCAGTCGTTCCGGTACCAGACATGGCGGTATGCGCCACGTTGCCCTCCCCGAGCACACCATTGAGCTGTTGAGTGGTGGCATCTCAGCACGGATCACGGGGCCCGGCCAAGAGGGTGGGTGAAGGATTTCACAAAGTCATCGTTCCCGCGCCGGGTCGCCCGGGACTCCTGGGATCAGCTCATGCGCAGTGCCAGGAAGAAGTCCAACTTGTCCTCCAGGCGCGACAGATCACGACCCGTCAACTGCTCGATACGGCCGACGCGATAGCGCAGCGTGTTGACGTGCAGGTGCAGACGGGCGGCGCAGCGCGTCCAGGAGCCGTCGCAGTCCAGGAACGCTTCCAGGGTCGGGATCAGCTCCGCGCGGTGCCGGCCGTCGTACTCGCGCAGCGGGTCCAGCAGCCGGGCGGTGAAGGCGCGGCGCACGTCGTCCGGGACGAACGGCAGCAGCAGGACGTGCGAGGCCAGCTCATGGTGCCCGGCCGCGCAGACCCGTCCGGGGCGGGCCGCGGCGACCCGGCGGGCGTGCCGGGCCTCCTCCAGGGCGCCGCGCAGTCCCTCGGCCGAGTGGACGGCGGCGCTGACGCCGATGGTGAGCCGCCCGTCGTCGTCCAGACCGGCCGACAGCGGCTCCCGTACCGCCGCCAGCAGCGCGTCGGCGTGCAGACCGGGATCGGAGCCGTCGTCGTCGGAGGGGACCGCCGGAAGGGGGACGAGCGCGACCGCCTCCGCGCCCGTGTGGGCGACGGCGATCCGGTCGGAGTGCTCGGGGCCCGGCGACAGCGGGTCGACGAGGATCTCCTCCAGCAGCGCCTGGGCGACCGGGCCGCCCTCGATCCCGCCGCCGTCCCACTCGACGCGCGCCACCACGACCTGCCAGTGCGGGGCCGCGCCCAGGCCCGGCAGCAGCACCGGCGCCGCGACCCGCAGCCGGGCCGCGATCTCGGTGGGCGCGGCCCCCGCCTGGACCAGTTCGAGGACCTCCTGCGCGAGCCGCCGCCGGACCGTGCGCGCCGCGTCCCGCCGGTCCCGCTCCACCGCGATCAGCTGGGTGACGCCCTGGAGCAGGTCGAGCCGCTCCTCGGGCCAGTCCCCGGCGTCCGCCTCGACGGCGAGCAGCCAGTCGGAGAGCACGCTCTCGCGGACGTCCCGGGAGCCGCCCCCGGCGCGCCCCGAGGAGCGGACGGGGAAGAGCGAGTACATCGCGGGGCCCACCGTCACCCGGTGCGGTCCCCGGCGTCCGGTGCGGACCGCCGCGAGATGGGCGGCGGCCAGCTCGGCGCGGGTGCCCGCGGGCAGCTCGCCGCCCGCGAGCTTCGAGCCCGCGACGGGCCGTCCGGCGGGGGAGAGGACCCAGGCCCGCAGGTCGAGGTCGGTGCCGAGGAGGTCGAGGACCACGTCGGGGCCGCCGCCCGCCGGGCCCGAGGTCATCATCCGCCGGTGCCGCTCGACCACGGCGGCCAGATCACCGGCGCGCTCGCCCGAGACCTGGCGCACGACGTGCTCGGTGATCGTGGCGAAGGCGACCGACTCGTTCACGGCGAACAGCGGCAGCCGGTGCCGGGCGCAGGCGACGACCAGGTCGTCGGGGATGTCGCCGAGCTCCGCCTCGCCCGCGGCCAGGGCCGAGACCCCGGCGCTCGCGAGGATGCGGACGAACGGCTCGGAGTCCTCGGCGTCGTGCCGCCAGGCGAGGCCGGTGAGGACCAGCTCGCCGCCCGAGAGGTAGCGGCTCGGGTCCTTGAGGTCGGTGGTCATCACACCGCGTACGGTGCGGTCGAGCTCGCCCTCGCCGCCGAGCAGCCGCAGGCCCAGCGCGTCCGTGTCCAGCAGTGCGCGCAGCCGCATTCTCGTCGCCGCCGTTCTTTGTCTCGAAATCTACGATGGACCGGTGTGGGGCCCACCGGCCTCCCGGGCCCCGCGGAGCGGAGAGCCGTCCCTCTGTCGCCGGCGGACTCCGTGTCTGTTTCCGGAGGAAAACGAGGAGGTTGCCGAGGGCCCCGGTTCATACGAATCTACAAGATGCGCACGCTGGCCAGCGAACTCCTTCATGGTTTCCGTGACTGACCCCGGCGCGGGACGCGGTTGTGTACTGACCCCACTCCGCTGTCGAGACCTCATGGACGAACCGAGGACACCGCACCCGATCCGGCTCGATCAGAACACCCACGACACGAATGAAGAGAGCCGTTCATGGACTTCCTTCGCCCCGCCAGCTGGGAGGAGGCGCTCGCCGCCAAGGCCGAGCACCCCACCGCCGTGCCGATCGCGGGTGGCACGGATGTGATGGTCGAGATCAACTTCGATCACCGCAGGCCCGAGTACCTCCTCGACCTGAACCGCGTCGGAGAGCTGAACGAGTGGGAGGCCGACGAGGGGACCGTGCGCCTCGGTGCCTCCGTCCCGTACACCCGGATCATGGAGAACCTGCGCCGCGAGCTTCCCGGGCTGGCGCTCGCCTCCCACACGGTGGCCTCCCCGCAGATCCGCAACCGCGGCGGCGTCGGCGGCAACCTCGGTACCGCCTCCCCGGCCGGTGACGCCCACCCCGCCCTCCTCGCGGCGGGCGCCGAGGTCGAGGCCGAGTCGGTGCGCGGTTCGCGGCTGATCCCGATCGACGACTTCTACACCGGCGTGAAGCGCAACGCGCTCGCGCCCGACGAGCTGATCCGCGCCGTCCGCATCAAGAAGGCGGACGGGCCGCAGCAGTTCTCCAAGGTCGGCACCCGCAACGCGATGGTGATCGCGGTGTGCGCCTTCGGCCTGGCCCTGCACCCCGAGACCCGTACGGTCCGCACCGGAATCGGTTCGGCCGCGCCGACCCCGGTCCGCGCGAAGGCCGCCGAGGAGTTCCTGAACGCGGCGCTCGACGAGGGCGGCTTCTGGGACAACGGGAAGATCATCACCCCCTCGGTGGCCAAGCAGTTCGCCGCGCTGTGCTCCGCCGCCTGCAACCCGATCGACGACGTCCGCGGCACGGCGGGCTACCGCCGCCACGCGGTCGGGGTCATGGCCCGCCGCACTCTGACCTGGACCTGGGAGTCCTACCGCGGCGCCGCCGCCCGTACGGAGGGAGTCGCGTAATGCGTGTCAGCTTCACGGTCAACGGCCGCCGGCAGGAGGCCGACGACGTCTGGGAGGGCGAGAGCCTCCTGTACGTCCTGCGCGAGCGCCTGGGTCTGCCCGGTTCCAAGAACGCCTGCGAGCAGGGCGAGTGCGGCTCCTGCACCGTCCGCCTGGACGGTGTGCCCGTGTGCTCCTGTCTGGTCGCGGCCGGCCAGGCCGAGGGCCGCGAGGTCGTCACCGTCGAGGGGCTGGCCGACTTCGCCAGGCGGCGTGCGGAGCACTCCGGTTGTACGACGGGTACCTGCGACTCCGGTGACGGAGAGGGTATTTCGCTCGACGAGGCCCAGCTGGGGGTCCCCCCGGGCGAAGCCTGGGGGAGGGCCGCCGAGGGTCAGGACTCGCAGACCGGCGAGGGAACCGAACTCTCGCCCGTGCAGCAGGCGTTCATCGACGCGGGAGCCGTCCAGTGCGGCTTCTGCACCCCGGGACTGCTGATCGCTGCGGACGAGATGCTGGAGCGCACCCCGAACCCGACCGACGCGGACATCCGCGAGGCGCTCTCGGGCAACCTGTGCCGCTGCACCGGCTACGAGAAGATCATGGACGCGGTCCGCCTCGCGGCCGCCCGGCAGTCCGAGGCGGTCTGACCATGGGAACGACCGGCACACCCACGAACATCACCCAGGGTTCCGGGACCAGGGGCGGCATCGGCGAGTCCACCCTCCGCCCGGACGGCACCCTCAAGGTCACCGGCGAGTTCGCGTACTCCTCCGACATGTGGCACGAGGACATGCTGTGGGGCCAGATCCTGCGCTCCACCGTCGCCCACGCCGAGATCGTGTCCATCGACACGGCCGAGGCCCTGGCCACCCCCGGCGTGTACGCCGTCATGACGTACGACGACCTGCCCACCGGCGTGCGCCACTACGGCCTGGAGATCCAGGACACCCCGGTCCTCGCGCACGGCAAGGTGCGCCACCACGGCGAGCCCGTCGCCATCGTCGCCGCCGACCACCCGGAGACCGCCCGCCGCGCCGCCGCGAAGATCAAGGTGGAGTACCGCGAGCTGCCGGTGATCACGGACGAGGCGTCCGCCACCGCGCCGGACGCGGTCCTGGTCCACGAGAACCGCACCGACCACCACGCCGGCCACGTCCCGCACCCGAACGTCCTGCACCGCCAGCCGATCGTCCGCGGCGACGCCGGAGCGGCCGCGCGCCGGGCCGACTTCGTCGTCCGGGGCGAGTACACCTTCGGCATGCAGGACCAGGCATTCCTCGGCCCCGAGTCCGGCCTCGCCGTGCCCGCGGAGGACGGCGGCGTCGAGCTCTACATCGCCACCCAGTGGCTGCACTCCGACCTGCGCCAGATCGCCCCGGTGCTCGGCCTGCCCGAGGACAAGGTCCGGATGACCCTGTCCGGGGTCGGCGGCGCGTTCGGCGGCCGCGAGGACCTGTCGATGCAGATCCACGCCTGTCTGCTGGCCCTGCGCACCGGCAAGCCCGTCAAGATCGTCTACAACCGCTTCGAGTCCTTCTTCGGACACGTCCACCGCCACCCCGCCAAGCTCACCTACGAGCACGGGGCCACCAAGGACGGCAAGCTCACGCACGTCAAGGCGCGGATCGTCCTCGACGGCGGCGCGTACGCGTCGGCCTCCCCGGCGGTCGTCGGCAACGCCTCCTCGCTCGGCGTCGGCCCGTACGTGGTCGACGACGTCGACATCGAGGCCCTCGCGCTCTACACCAACAACCCGCCCTGCGGCGCCATGCGCGGCTTCGGCGCGGTCCAGGCGTGCTTCGCCTACGAGGCCCAGATGGACAGGCTCGCCGACGAGGTGGGCATGGACCGGGTCGAGTTCCGCCGGCTCAACGCGATGGAGCAGGGCTCGCTCCTGCCGACCGGGCAGCGCGTCGACTCACCGGCACCGGTCGCCGAACTCCTGCGCCGCGTCAAGGCGTTGCCCCTCCCGCCCGAACGGCAGTGGCTCTCGGCGGGCGAGGAGGCGGACGTACGGCAACTGCCCGGCGGCCTGTCCAACACCACGCACGGCGAAGGCGTCGTCCGCGGGATCGGGTACGCCGTCGGCATCAAGAACGTCGGTTTCTCGGAGGGATTCGACGACTACTCGACCGCCAGGGTCCGCATGGAGGTCGTCGGCGGCGTGCCGGTCGCCACCGTGCACACGGCGATGGCGGAGGTCGGCCAGGGCGGGGTCACCGTCCACGCGCAGATCGCCCGCACCGAGCTGGGCGTCGCCCAGGTGACCATCCAGCCGGCCGACACCCGGGTGGGCAGCGCCGGTTCGACGTCCGCCTCGCGTCAGACGTACGTCACCGGCGGCGCCGTCAAGAACTCCTGCGAGCTGGTCCGCGAGAAGGTCCTGGAGATCGGCCGCCGCAAGTTCGGCACGTACCACCCCGCGTGGGCCACGGCCGAACTCCTCCTGGAGGGCGGCAAGGTCGTCACCGACGGCGGCGAGGTCCTCGCCGATCTCGTCGACGTCCTCGAAGGAGAGGCCGTCGAGGTCGAGGCCGAGTGGCGGCACCGTCCGACCGAACCCTTCGACCTGCGCACCGGGCAGGGGAACGGGCACGTCCAGTACTCCTTCGCCGCGCACCGCGCCGTCGTCGAGGTGGACACCGAACTCGGGCTGGTCAAGGTCGTCGAACTGGCCTGTGCCCAGGACGTCGGCAAGGCGCTCAACCCGCTGTCCGTCGTCGGCCAGATCCAGGGCGGCACCGTCCAGGGCCTGGGCGTCGCGGTGATGGAGGAGATCATCGTCGACCCGAGGACGGCGAAGGTGAAGAACCCCTCCTTCACGGACTATCTGATCCCCACCATCCTCGACACGCCGACCATCCCCGTCGACGTGCTCGAACTCGCCGACGACCACGCCCCGTACGGGCTCCGTGGCGTCGGCGAGGCCCCGACCCTGTCGTCCACCCCGGCCGTCCTCGCGGCGATCCGGAACGCGACGGGTCTGGAGCTCGCCCGGACCCCGGTACGCCCCGAACACCTCACGGGGACCGCCTAGGCGCCGGGCGCTCCCGGCCCGACCGGTACTTCCGCCGACGCCCGGACCCCTTCCGCACAGCCGCAGTCGAGGAGACCGAGACATGCTGGACATCGCCGAAGAACTGCACCGGTGGGTCGAGCAGGGACGCGACTTCGCCGTCGCCACCGTGGTGGCGGTCGACGGCAGTGCCCCCCGCCGGCCCGGCGCCGCGCTCGCCGTCGACTCCGACGGCACGGCGATCGGCTCGGTCTCGGGCGGTTGCGTGGAGGGGGCGGTCTACGACCTGTGCGCGCGGGCGCTGGAGGACGGCGAGACCGTCCTCGAACGCTTCGGCTACAGCGACGACGACGCCTTCGCGGTCGGTCTGACCTGCGGCGGCGTCATCGACGTCCTGGTCACCCCGGTCCGCTCCCGCGACACCGCCCGCCGGACGGTGTTCGCGGCGGCCCTGGCCGCCGCGGCGGCCGGCGGGGCGGCGGCCCTCGCCCGTGTGGTGAGCGGACCCGCCGAGCTGATGGGCCGGGCCCTCCTCGTGCGGCCCGACGGCTCCCACGAGGGCGGCTTCGGCGCCCACCCCGGGCTCGACCGCACGGTGATCGGCGAGGCGGCGGCCCAGCTGGACGCCGGCCGTACCGCCACCGTGGAGATCGGAGAGCAGGGCTCTCGTTGCGGAGCACCGCTCACGGTCCTGGTGGAGTCCTCGGTCCCGCCCCCGCGCATGATCGTCTTCGGAGCGATCGACTTCGCCTCCGCGCTGGTGCGCGCGGGCAAGTTCCTCGGCTACCGGGTGACGGTGTGCGACGCCCGCCCGGTCTTCGCGACGGCGGCACGCTTCCCCGAGGCGGACGACATCGTCGTCGAGTGGCCCCACCGCTATCTGGAGCGCACGGAGGTCGACTCCCGCACGGTCCTGTGCGTCCTCACCCACGACGCCAAGTTCGACGTCCCGCTGCTGAGGCTCGCGCTGCGGCTCCCGGTGGCGTACGTCGGCGCCATGGGCTCGCGCCGCACCCACCTGGACCGGAACGAGAGGCTGCGCGAGGTCGGCGTGACCGAGCTCGAACTGGCCCGCCTCAGGTCGCCGATCGGCCTGGACCTGGGGGCGCGGACCCCCGAGGAGACGGCACTGTCGATCGCGGCGGAGATCGTGGCCGACCGGCGCGGAGGAAGCGGGGTCCCCCTGACCGGCGCGCACACCCCCATCCACCACGACACCCCCACGCCCCCGGCACACCGGATCGGCTCGGTGGCCTGAGGACCGGTCCCGCCGCCGCGGACCGGGGCCGAGCTGCCTGCACATGCCGAACCGCGCCCTAGCGGGACGACCCCGGCCGACGCGCCCCGAGCAGGGCGTCCATCAGCGCAGGCTGATGCAGAACGGATGCCCAACCGGATCGGTGAGGACCCGCGCCTTGTCGCCATGCGGCTGGTGGTCCGGCTTGCCCGCACCCAGCTCCAGCAGCCGGGCCTCGGCCACGACCAAGTCCTCATCGACCTTGAAGCAGATGTGAAGCTGCTGGGGAACGACTTGGCCGGGCCAGCTCGGAGCCTGGTAGTCGTCGACCCGTTGAAAACCGATCAAAAGTCCGTGCTCACCGTTGAGGCCCGCGAAGTCGGCGTCCGACTTCGGGTGCGGTTCAAGGCCGGTGGCCTGCTGATAGAACGCCGCCAAAGCCGGCGGATCAGGGCAGTCGAGCGTTATTGCAACCAGCTTCATCTGCAGGGACATGGCGCCTCCGGACCGATCGGTGGACTTCCGCGATCAACACCTTAGAGACGGCTGCCTACAGTTGAGCGGGCACCGACCGCCCTCCCGTTCCACTCAGCCGTAGGCGCCCCAGGCCAGAGCCGCACCCTGCCCGCAGTCATCTGGGACAGGACACCCAACAGAGCGAACCGCCCCGGACAGACCGGAGCATCCGGCCGTCTCGATGTCCGCCGCATCAGGACGGCGCCCCTCGTTGTCCACCCGTTCCCCGTTCGACGGCTGGTACCTGATCAGTCGTCCACGACTGCGCCGACAGCTGTACCGGCTGCAACTACGGTGGCGGGCAAGGCCAAGGCGCTTGTGCGGACAGCCCGGCGAACAGCGTTTTCCTTCAAGTTGTCTTCCCCTCCACGGAATTCGACCGTCCGTCTTCCGGCATTGGTCAGATGCCGACGGCGTCAGCCGATCGGAGGTCAACTTATGTGATCATCTCGCTCAGGGGTGGGAAATGGACCCTGCCGACGTGTCGCACCTCGTGATGACTCTCCGGTTCGAGGGCCACGCCACGAGGAGTGCGGTCCCACCAGAGCGGATGCGTACGTGGACCAGGGCGCCGACACGTGCGGGAAGGCGCCGCCCTCGGTGCCAGTCGGCTCGTACGGCTCGTGGATCAGCCCGGCGTGAGCAGAGTGTCCCGGATCCAGCCGGCGCCGTGACGAGGCGCCGGAGGGGCGGCACGCATGTGCCGCCGGGATGCGAAGGGTGAACCGGTCGTCGGGGCTGACGTCGGCGGCCCGGGAGGGGGCGTGCCGGCTCTCGCGTCCCCGTTCTCCCGGCCCGGGCTCCGGGCCGTTCCGTCGCTTTCGGCGCTGTTCTTCCGTACCCCGTATTGACGCACGCGCGCCTCTCCGCGAACCTCCTGTGGGAGCGCTCCCGCATGTCCCTCCGCAAGTCCCGCGTGACCCTTGCGACCCCGGAGTGAACCCGTATGAGACGACGCATCCCCACCTGGCTCGCCGCTCTGTCCGTCGGACTGGCGGCCCTGTTCGCCGTACCGCCGGCACACGCCGCCGGGGCCACGCACACCGCCGGGGCCGGCGGCCGCGGGCCGGCGCTGTACGTCCCCGACGCCAATCCGGCGGCGTACCGGCAGGCCCTCGACCTCGCCCGCGCGGGCCGGCTGCGCGACGCGGCGGCCGTCGTGGCGATGGTGAACACCCCGCAGGCCGTCTGGTTCGGTGACCAGACCCCGGCCGAGGTGGAGAAGGAGGTCCGCGCGGTGGTGCGCGACGCGGGCCGCCACGGCGCGGTCCCCGCGCTGACGCTGTACGACATCCCCGGCCGGGACTGCTCCAACTACTCGGCGGGCGGCGCCGCGGACACCGCCCAGTACCAGGCGTGGATCGACGCCGTGGCGCGCGGGATCGGGCGCGGCGACGCGATCGTCACCCTGGAACCCGACGCCCTCGCCCTGCTGCCCTCCGACTGCGGCCAGGACGACGCGCAGGGCACGAAGACCGCCGCGCGCTACACCGAGGTCAACTACGCGGTCGACGCCCTGGAGCCGCTGCGCGGTATGAAGGTGTACCTCGACACCGGGCACCCGGGCTGGCACTCCGTCAACGACATCGTGCCGCGCCTGATCCGGGGCGGGGTGGCCCGGGCCTCCGGCTTCTACACCAACGCCTCGAACTACCAGACCGACGACGCCAACTCCTGGTACGGCAAGCTGATCTCGTCCTGTCTGGCCTACGCCGACGGCGGTGGTGAGGTCGCCCAGTGCCCCAACCAGTACTGGTCGCGCGCCGACGCGCAGGCCTGGCTCGACGCGCACGTGTCGGTCCCGCCGTCCCGGATGAAGCACTTCGTCACGGACTCCAGCCGCAACGGCCGGGGCACCTGGACCCCGCCGCCGGGCAAGTACACCGACGCGCAGGACTGGTGCAACCCGCCGGGCCGGGGCCTCGGCGCCCATCCCACGCTGCGCACCGGCGACCCGCTCCAGGACGCCCGGTTGTGGATCAAGACGCCCGGCGAGTCGGACGGACTCTGTCTGCGCGGAACCGCGGGCCCCGAGGACCCCGAGCGCGGCACGGTCGACCCGAAGGCGGGGGACTGGTTCCCGCAACAGGCTCTGGAACTGGCCCAGTTGGCTGAACCGCCGCTTCTTCCCGGGAGCTGACGACCTGACGCTTCTCCCCGGAAGTCGACCCGCCGGGAGACCGGTCTCCCCGGTCGGTTTCCCGGTCGGTTCGCCGGTCGGTCTCCCGGGGCGGTCCCCGGGGGGACCGCCCCCCTCATCCCCGCTCCAGCAGCCCGTCCATCGCCCGCCCGAACATCCACCGCGCCGACCGGCCCAGAAGCCGGTCGGCGGATCCGGGCAGCCCGCGCACGCTCAGGTCCTCCCGCCAGACCACCCGTGAACCGCCGCCGTCCACCGGGTGCACCTCGAACTCGGCCCAGCCCGTGACGAACGTGCCGCGCTTGACCAGCCGGCACGTTCCCGGCCCCCCGTCGCCCGGCGGGCGCCAGGCGACGACCTCCATCGGATCGTCGAACGCGAGCGGTCCGAGCCCCGACCGCGCCACGAAGACCGTCCCCTCCCGCGTCGGCGCCGGAGTGCGCACGGTGATCCGGGTCAGCGGGACGACGTCCGCGTGCCGGGGCCAGTCGGTCAGCCGCCGCCAGCTCTCGGCGACGGGGTGCCGGGACACGCGTTCCAGGACGAAGAGGACCACGGTGTGATCGTAGGCGCCCGAAGGCCCCGCGGAGGGGACGGACTCCTCCGGACCCGTCCGGTGCTCACGGGGTGCCGGACCGTTCCTCGGGGCGCCGCTCCCGTCCCGGTCCGTGGCCGGGGCGGTGCACACCGGCCGTGCGGCTCACGAGCAGCGCCATGGCCAGCAGCCGGCGCCAGTCCAGGGCGGGCTGGACCGCGGGGACGCCCGGACGCTCCTTCGGGACGCGCACGCGCAGCACACCCGGTTCGACACGGCAGCGCACCGGGGTGGGCAGCACCATGGCCTCGCCGTCGATGCCGGCCTCCAGTTCGCCGCCGTCGGCGGTCACGACCACCTCGCGCGCGGTGAGGACCGCCAGGCCCTGCGGCGCCGGGGCGAGCAGCAGGGCGGCGGCCTCGACCGCGCTGTCCACCTTGACGCCGAGGACACCGAGCAGCCCCGAGTCCAGCCGCTCGCGCCGGCCGAGTCCCGCCGGATCGTTCGTGCGGTAGGGGTTGTTGCTCACCAGCACCGCCTGGGGCGCCTCGAGGGTCGTGCCGGCCGCGTGGGCGGTCAGCACGGGCCCCCGCTCACGGGTGAGCAGGTCCGGGAGGAGCTCCAGGATCGTGCCGATCTTGTCGTCCCGGTAGGCGGGATCCTGGACGACCGCCGCGTACGCGCCGAACGAGGCGTTGTTGACGAACGGGTGCTCCCCGGCGAAGCCGAGGTCCACCCGCAGTTCGACCCCGTCCGTCAGCGCGTCCAGGCAGGTGGCGGGATCGTCGCGGTCGAGACCGAGGTCCATGGCGAAGTGGTTGCGGGTGCCGGCCGAGACGACGAGGAACGGCAGACCGTGTTCGGCGGCGACGGCCGCGACGAGCGCCTGCGTCCCGTCCCCGCCCGCGACGCCCAGCAGGTCCGCCCCGTCCGCGACCGCCTGCCGGGCCAGCTCGGTGACGTCCTGGTGCCGCTCCGGGTCGAGGAGCACGACGCGGGCACCGAGCCGCTCGGCCTTCTCCACGAGACCGAACCGCTCCACCTTGCCGCCGCCGGACCGGGGATTCATGAGGACGAACGGCTTCCGCGGCGGCGGGGTGCGGTGCTCCCTCATGGGCCGGTGCCGGCCGCGGGCGCTGCGCAGCGCGTAACGGCCGCACCACACGGCGACGATCCACAGCAGGGGGGACAGCAGCAGGGTCCACAGCAGCGTGATCGCGAGGATCACGACGGCGGCGAGGGGGAGGAGCACCGCGAGCAGCCCCGCGATCCAGCGCACCGGGCCGCGCCGGGTCAGCGCCCACCACAGCGCGGCCGCCGCGACGGCCATGGCGGCGAGAGCGGCCAGCAGGAGCAGGAAGCCGCGTACGCCTCCGAAGGCGAGCGGCAGCGCCACGGCGAGCGCCGCCGACGCCAGCGACGCCCTCGCCGCCCACCGTTCGCGGGCCGGCGGCGCCGTCTGCGTGCTCATCGTTCCTCCACCGGTCGGTCCGTCCGGCAGCGCGGCCGCCGTCCGAGGAGAACGCCGCCGTGCCGGTCACGCGAACCAGATGCCCGGGCGCCGGACGTCCATGTCCGACGTGCCGGGACGGGCCCGTACGGAGTCACGCTGTCACGAGCCGGGCTCCGGCACCACGAGGCGGAGTGTGTCCCGGCCCGTTTCCTGCCGCGGGGCTCCGGCGGTCACCGCCCGGTGGCGGGTTCCGTCCGCCGCGCGGACGGCCCGGGGCGGGTGCGTGCCTCCGGCGGGATCAGCGTGCCGTGCCCGGCCCCGCACACGACCACCGCGCTCACCTGCTCGCCGCAGTCCGCGTGCACGACCTCCAGCGGCGGCCCCTCGGGGTCCGCCGTGTAGCGGTCGCCCCACTGCTTGAGGGCGATCATGACGGGCCACAGTTCCCAGCCCTTGCGGGTGAGCCGGTACTCGTACCGGGTGCGGCTGCCGGGCTCGCTGTACGGCACGGTGTCCAGGATCCCGGCCGCGACCAGCTTCCGCAGCCGGTCCGCCAGCACGCTCTCGGAGAGCCCCACGTGCCGCCGGAAGTCGTCGAAGCGCCGTACGCCGTTCATCGCGTCCCGCAGGACCAGCATCGACCACTTCTCGCCGATCAGGTCGAGCGTCCGCTGGACCGTGCAGTTCTCGGTATTCGTGTCGAGCCACGTCATGGGTCCCATCGTAGGCTGGGTGCGAGATTGACAGCCAGATGCCTCACCGCCTAGCTTCGAAAAACATAGTCAGGTGGTCGAGGCGGGAGAGTGACAGAGCCATGGGCAGGTCTCGTACGTACGACTGGGAGGACCCGGCCGTCTCCGCGGCCGCCGTCGCCCGGTACAGCGGCCTCGACTTCCTCCGCGAGATGCAGGCCGGACGGCTCCCCGCTCCGCCGATCTCCGCGACCCTCGGCATGACCCTCGACGAGGTCGAGCACGGCCGGGTGGTCTTCACCCTGGTGCCGGGGGAGGAGCACTACAACCCCATCGGAAGCGTCCACGGAGGCATCTACGCCACCCTGCTGGACTCCGCGGCGGGCTGCGCGGTGCAGTCCGTGCTGCCCCGGGGCACCGGGTACACCTCGCTCGACCTGAACGTGAAGTTCCTGCGGCCGGTCACCGTGGACACCGGCAGGGTCCGCGCGGTCGGCACCGTCCTCAACAGCGGCCGTCGTACGGCCCTGGCCCAGGCGGAGCTCTTCGACGAGGCCGGCCGGCTGCTCGCCCACACCACCAGCAGCTGCCTGCTGTTCCCCGTCTGACCCGCCGGAGCCGGGGCGGCGCCGCCGGGCGGGGCGGCCGTCCCGGCTCCGGCGGCGGGTTCCGCCGGGCCGGCCCGTGGTCCCGGGGATACCGTGACGGCGTATGAGGACCAGCCCGTTGGGACTGCCCCTGGACGCCGTGCCGCGCCTGACCGTCGCGGTGGGCCTCGGGGCCCTGACCGGCGTGGTCGTCGGCCTCGCGAACGACGTCTTCCTGGGGCTGCCGGCCGGGATCGCCGCGACACAGCTGTTCTTCGTCCTGGCGGGCTGGACGGTGCTGTGGCCGATGACGGCCGCGGCCACCCGCGACAACGCGCGGCGCGAGGACTTCCGCCCCCTGACCGACGAACTCGTGGTCGTCACGGCCGCCCTGTGCGGACTGTGCGCCATCGTGCTGATGCTCCTGAGTGGTCGCTCCCGCCACGGCGACGCCGCCGCCCTGACCGCCCTGTGCGGGGTGTTCATGACCTGGGCCGCCCTGCACCTGATGTACGCCACCCGCTACGCCTGCGTGTACTACGAGGCGGACGGCGGCATCGACTTCAACACGGACGACCCGCCGGCGTACCGCGACTTCTTCTACTTCAGCTTCAACCTCGGGATGACCTACCAGGTGTCCGACACCGGCGTCTCGAGCTCGCGGATCCGCACGATCGTGCTGAGGCACTGCCTCCTGTCGTACGTGTTCGGCACCAGCATCCTCGCCACGGCCGTCAATTTCGTCGTGGGACTCGTGAACCACTGACGGCTCCGGGTCGCGCCCGGTTCTGATGCGGTTCGCCCCGGGACGCAGCAGGATGGAAGGAGGAACCGACCGGTCCGTGCGCGACGGACACCTTCGCGTTCCCCGAGGAGGCCGACCCTTGGCCGAGCCACAGGCTGTGGTCTCCGGACCGGCAGGGGCCACCGTGTTCCTCGTGGCCACCGTCACGCCGGGGCACGAGGACACGGTCCGAGGTCTGCTGGAGGACGTCTCCGGACTGCGCCGTTCCGTCTCCTTCCGGGTCCCCGACGGGGGACTCGGCTGTGTCGTCGGCATCGGATCGGCGGCCTGGGACCGGCTGTTCGGCGGACCGCGCCCCCAGGAGCTGCACCCGTTCGTGGAGTTGGAGGGCGGACGCCACCGGGCCCCGTCCACACCGGGAGACCTCCTGTTCCACCTCCGGGCCCGCCGCGAGGACCTCTGCTTCGAACTCGGCCGGCTGATCATGGAGCGGCTGGACGGCGCGGTCACGGTGGTCGACGAGGTCCACGGCTTCAAGTACTTCGACGACCGCGACCTGCTCGGCTTCGTCGACGGCAGCGAGAACCCCGAAGGCCCGGCGGCCGTCGACGCCGTGGCCGTCGGCGACGAGGACCCCGCCTTCGCGGGCGGCAGTTACGTGATCGTCCAGAAGTACCTGCACGACCTGCGGGCGTGGAACGCGCTGCCGACGGAGGAGCAGGAGCGGGTCATCGGGCGCACGAAGCTCGCCAACGTCGAACTCCCCGACGAGATCAAACCGGCCGACTCCCATGTCGCGCTCAACACCGTCACCGACGAGAACGGCGACGAACGCAAGATCGTGCGGGAGAACATGCCGTTCGGCAGCCTGGGCGAGGGCGAGTTCGGCACCTTCTTCATCGGGTACGCCCGCACCCCCGAGGTGACCGAGCAGATGCTGCGCAACATGTTCCTCGGGGACGGCCGGGCCCCGCACGACCGCATCCTCGACTTCTCGACCGCGATCACCGGATGCCTCTTCCACGTGCCGCCCCTCGGCTTCCTCGACGACCTTCCCGCGGCTCCGGGCGGGCGGGAGGAGGACGAGCCCGGGGCGGACCCGCCCGCCGCGGCCGGCGAGCGCGGCCCGGCGGACGGTTCACTGGGGATCGGCAGCCTCGAAGGAGCCCGAACATGACGACCGCACCCGACGACACCGCCGCCGGAACCGCCGGGACCGGCAATCTGCACCGTGAACTCGCCCCCGTCACGCCCGCAGCGTGGAACGAGATCGAGGACGAGGCGCGCCGGACCTTCCGGCGCCATCTCGCCGGCCGGCGCGTCGTGGACGTCACGGGCCCCGACGGCCCCGCGCTCGCCGCCGTGGGGACCGGTCACCTCACCCGCATCGACGGACCGTCGCCCGGTGTCGCGGCCCGGTTGCGCCAGGTCCGGCCCCTGGTCGAGCTGACGGTGCCGTTCCGGGTCAGCCGCGACGCCGTCGACGACGTGGACCGGGGCGCCAAGGACTCCGACTGGCAGCCGGTCAAGGACGCGGCGCGCACCATGGCGTTCGCCGAGGACCGGACCGTCTTCGACGGATACGCGGCGGCCCGTGTCGACGGTCTTCGCGCCCGCACCTCCAACCCCGTGCTCAGCCTTCCCGCGGAGCCGCGCGACTTCCCGGACGCCGTCAGCCACGCCCTGAGCACCCTCCGGCTGGCCGGGGTGCAGGGCCCGTACGCGCTGCTGCTGGGCGCGGAGGCGTACACGGCGGTCAGCGAGACCTCCGACCACGGCTACCCCGTCGCCGCCCACCTCGGCCGACTGCTCGACGGCCGGCTGATCTGGGCGCCCGCCGTGGAGGGGGCCTTCCTGCTCACCACCCGGGGCGGCGACTACGAACTGCGCCTCGGGGAGGATCTCGCCATCGGCTACACCGCCCATGACGCCACCGGCGTCGACCTGTACTTCCGCCAGACCCTGACGTTCCTCGTCCACACGGACGAGGCCGTGGTGGCATTCGACCCGTGGACCGGTACGGGCGGGGACCCGGACGGGGAGGGGGGTGGGGACAGGGCCTGACCCCGCCGGGCACGCGGGCGCTCCCCGGCGGTCCGCACGCGGCCCGGGTCCCCGGCCGGGCCGCATCCGATTTCCGGCTTCCGTCAACGCTCGTTCCCGCTCGACGAGTTGCTCCCTCTTCGGGAGGAAAACCGCAGGCCAGGGCCGTTGTGCAAGGGATGCCCCTCCAGTTGCGGAGCAATAGGCGCCGCGAAATGGTGGAAAGTACTCATCGCCGCACCGGGAGCTGTCCATGTCGATGTCGTCGTACGGATTCGGCTCGTCCGACCCCTTCGGTGAACTGCTGAACCGCTTCTTCGGGATGTCGCCCGCCTCCTCCCCGCCGGCGGTGCAGCGGGTGCCCATCGGACGGCTGCTGACGGAGTCCTCGCAGGAACTCCTGAACCTGGCCGCGCAGCGGGCCCAGCAGGACGGGACGCCGGACCTCGACACGGAGCACCTGCTGTGGGCCGCCACGAAGGTGGAACCCTCGCGCTCGCTGCTGGCCCGCGCCGACCTGGACCCCGACGACCTCGCGGACCGGCTGGCCGAGGTCCTTCCCCGCGAGAGCAGCGAACCGTCCTCCGAACCCGGTCTGACCCCGGCGGCCAAGCGCACCCTCGCCGCCGCGTACGCCCGCTCGCAGGCGGCCGGGGTGTCCTACATCGGCCCCGAGCACATCCTCGCAGCCCTGCTGGGCGACGCCGACGCGGGCGCCGCCCGGCTGCTGCGCGCCGACGGGCAGGACGCGCAGAAACTGGCGGGCCTCACGGAACGGACGGCCCGCCCCGAGAGCCGTCCCGCCGAGCCCGACAAGCCCGCCACGACCCTCGACGAGTTCGGCCGGGACCTGACGGAGGAGGCGAAGGCCGGCCGGCTCGACCCGGTCGTCGGACGCGCCGAGCAGATCGAGCAGACCGTCGAGATCCTCTCGCGGCGCTCCAAGAACAACCCCGTGCTCATCGGCGAGCCGGGTGTCGGCAAGACCGCGATCGTCGAAGGACTGGCGCAGCGCATCGTCTCCGGCGACGTCCCGGACACCCTCAAGGGCAAGCGCGTCGTCTCGCTCGACCTGTCCGGCATGGTGGCGGGGGCCCAGTACCGCGGACAGTTCGAGGAGCGGCTGAAGAAGGTCATCGAGGACGTCCGGGCCTCGGACGGGGAGATCGTCCTCTTCATCGACGAACTGCACACGGTCGTCGGCGCGGGCGCGACCGGCGAGGGCTCGATGGACGCGGGCAACATGCTCAAACCCGCGCTGGCCCGCGGGGAGCTGCACGTGGTGGGTGCGACGACCATCGACGAGTACCGCAAGTACGTCGAGAAGGACGCCGCCCTCGAACGCCGCTTCCAGCCGGTGCTGGTCCCCGAGCCGTCGGTCGAGGAGACCGTGCAGATCCTGGAGGGCCTGCGGGACGCGTACGAGGCGCACCACCAGGTCCGCTTCGCCGACGGCGCCCTGGCCGCGGCGGCGGAACTGTCCGACCGCTACATCAGCGACCGGTTCCTGCCCGACAAGGCGATCGACGTGATGGACCAGGCGGGCGCCCGGGTGCGGCTGCGCAGCGCGAGCCGGTCGACCGAGGTCGCCGAACGCGAGGACCGCATCGCGAAACTGCGCCGTGAACGCGATCAGGCCGTGGCCGCGGAGGACTTCGAGCGGGCGGGAGGGCTGAAGGGGCAGATCGCCGAGGCGGAGGGCGAGCTCGCGGGCATCGAGGAGCGGCGCGCCGGTGTCGTCTCCGTGACCGCCCGTGACATCGCGGACGTCGTCTCCCGGCGCACCGGCATCCCGGTGTCCCAACTCACCGCCAGCGAGAAGGAGAAGCTCCTGAGGCTGGAGGAAGAGATGCACTCCCGGATCGTCGGCCAGGACGAAGCGGTCACCGCCGTCTCGCGGGCCGTACGGCGCAACCGGGCGGGCATGGGCGATCCGAACCGTCCGGTGGGCTCCTTCCTCTTCCTCGGCCCCACCGGCGTGGGCAAGACGGAGCTGGCCAAGACCCTCGCCGAGCAGCTGTTCGGCGAGGAGAGCCGCATGGTCCGCTTCGACATGAGCGAGTTCCAGGAGAAGCACACGGTCGCCCGTCTCGTCGGCGCGCCTCCGGGATACGTCGGGTACGACGAGGCGGGGCAGTTGACCGAGAAGGTCCGCAGACAGCCGTACAGCGTCGTCCTGTTCGACGAGGTGGAGAAGGCGCACCCCGATGTCTTCAACACGCTGCTCCAGATCCTCGACGACGGGCGCCTGACGGACGGCCAGGGCCGCACCGTCGACTTCAGGCACTGCGTCGTGATCATGACGTCCAACATCGGCGCGCACCGGATCCTGGACCACAAGGGCGATGTGTCCGATCTCAAGGACGCGTTGACGGCCGAGCTGCGGACCCGGTTCCTGCCCGAGTTCCTCAACCGCATCGACGACATCATCATCTTCCACGGCCTGAAGGAGGACGACCTGGCGCAGATCGTCGGGCATCTCATCGGGCGGAGCGAACGCCGGGTGCACGCGCAGGGCATGAAGCTGGAGGTGACGGATGCGGCCAGGAAGCTGCTGGTCGCGCATGGTCATCAACCGGAGTTCGGCGCCCGCCCGTTGCGGCGCACGATCCAGACGGAACTCGACAACGGCATCGCGGAGCTCCTGCTCGGCGGCGAGGCCGAACCCGGCGACACGATCGTCGCCGACGACCGGGACGGTTCCGTGCACTGCACCGTGCGCAAGGGCGTCTCGGGCGTCGTCGCGGACGACGGCGCCGAGGCGGCGTGGTGAGGCGGAGGTCCCGCCGCGACCCGCGGAACGAGTGGTCAACTCACGACGAAGGACGGGACGGAGGACTCCTGACACCGAAGACGTACCCGGGCGCGTGAACGCCGGGTAGTGGTTTGAGGAGGCTGCGCATGACGCACCACAAGTCCAACCGGGCTGTCGAAGGAGATCCGGAGCACGCCCACAACAGGGGCATGCCCCTGCGGTACGACGACGAGGAGCTCCACGCGCGTACGGTCCGCGCGCGGCGCGAGGCCGGTCTGCTCGGCGGTCCCATGGACGACCCCGAGGCCGATTACCGGCGGGAGCGCGTGGAGATCGATCTGGAGGTGGGTGCGGGCCGGATCCCGACGGGCAACTTCACCCGGCGGACCCGGGCTCCCTATCCGCCCTCCAGTTACGGGGACTGAACTCACCGCGGGGAAAGGACCGTAGGACCCCGGGACGCGGGACGGGCGGGCCGCTGCAGACAGGCGCTAACGGCCCAGGGAGACCACGACCGCGCTCCGGGGTCCCTCGGGTGCCTGGAAACTCACGGTGTCTCCCGCCCGGTGCCCGAGGAGGGCGCGTCCGAACGGACTGTCGGCCGTGACGAGCGTCCGGTCCAGCGCCGCGGCGCCCTCGCCGATCTGAACGGTGTCCGTCGTGCCGTCCGAGAACCGGACGGTGACCGTGCTGCCCACGCCGACCGTGTCGGTGGGCGGCGGACCCGCCACGTCCGCCCGGTCGAGCCGCGTGGTGATCCGGGAGATCCGGTCGTCCAGACGCCGCAGGGTGTCGGCGCGCTGCAACTCGTCCGCCGCGTCGGCCTGGTCGCCCACCTGGGCGTCGGAGTCCCGCAGGGACGCCGCGACCGTTTCGCGTTCGGTGCGGAGGTCGGCGAGTTCCTGCTCCAGTGCCTGCCGGGCAGCCTCGCTGATCGGTGCTGGTTCGCTGGACATGCCTACTCCTCGGTGTGCGGAAGGCGGGTCGGAGGGGAGCGGTATCAGCATATCCGTGTGCTTATGTGCATCAACGGGTCGGATCGCGGGGGAATGTGATGTATGGAATCGTGGGTCGCCGGAGTTCAGGACGCTTCGCGCCGTCCTGCGAGTGAGGGAGGTCCCATGTCCTCGAAGCGACGCCGGAAGAAGAAGAGCCGCCGCAAGCACGCCGCGAACCACGGCCGGCGCCCCCAGTGCTGAGGGCCGTCTGACGATTCCCGGCCGCCCGGCGGCACCCGGCGCGCCGAAGCGGCCGGGTGCCGCCGGGCGGCCGTTCCGGGAAGCGGCCACCCGTGACGGACGCGTTCCCCCGTCGTCGCGCGTACCCCCGCTACGCCGATCGGGCCCGGTGTCCCTCCCCCGCCCCGAGGCGTGTGCTCCCGGCCCGGACGGCCGCGGGCGATGACCGCGTCGACCGCCGCCGCCCTCCGCGCGCATGCCCGCCGGCCGGACGGAACGCCGCCGAGGGCGCTTACCGCTTCGGGAAACGCAAACGCCGTCGCACGCCCGCCCCGGCCGCCGGTCCGGCCCGTACGCGCGTCCCTTCCTCACGCAGGGTGGCGAAGTGGCGGCGCTCCTCGTCCGGTCGGCGCCCTCGTGCGTGATCATGGGCCGGGCCGCGCGCCGGGGCGGGGCGCCCGTCCGCCGACCGCCCGGCCGGGAGCGCGCGGGCGGTACGCGTCCGTGCTCCGTGCGGACACGGAGAACCGATAAACGGACGTCATGGTCGGTGCCGGCCGTCGGCGGCCGCGCGCCGCCCCGGCCGTGCCCGCCGGCCGCCGCGCGCCGCCGCTCCGTGGTCCTCCGCCGCGGCGCCCCTTCCCTCCGTGCCCGTCGGGGCGCTCCGGGCCCGAGGGGGCGGAGCGCGGCACCGTCACGGAAAAGCATCGGCCCCACCGAGGGGAAAACGCCCGCCTCACCCTTCGCGCACGCGACAGCGTGAAGATCGAAAAAATCCGGAGGCGCTCGCCGCAAAAGCCCTTCCGGCTGTTTTTCCGGCAGTGGCGGCGACTGTTTTTCCGGCCGGGCGTCCTGACTGCCGGGCGATCGCGACGGATACTCGCGGACACTGCCCGGTCATTGCCCGGCGAGCCGGTTCGACAGGTGCGCATCCTGCGTCGATCGGCGATGGGAATCGGGACTCGGCAGGCCGGCCGAACCGGCTGCCGGGCGAAAGGCCGACTCTCCCTCTTTCGGGCGGCCGACGGCTTGGAATCGCCATGTGCCAGGGTGCCCGATTTCGCCTCGTAGTTCAGTACATGCGCCGCCTCGGAAGCCTCGGCTGCAGCATTTTCCGGCAACAATGGCCAGTTCACGACGGGTGTTCGAGCGGCTCTCAGGTAAAGATCCGGCCAGTTGGAACGCCTCGTAAACCATGCTTGACGCTCCTCGGGCGGGGTGTTAGAAAAAGCGACGGAAAACCCTGCCGCCTCTGACAGCGGCAGGAGAGAGGTGGGGGGCACTTCCTGGGGGAACGTGTACGGGGGTTTCCGGTATTCATTGCCGGATCATGCGCGAATGCGCAGATCAATCATTCTGGCGCCAGTTTCTCTGCTGTTTCTCGGTGTGGTCGTCGAACCCGACGACAGGCCTGAGAAGGCGCTTTTCCATTGCACACCCGAAGCGGTCCTCGGCGTGCTCCGCACGCCGTCCGCTTCCTTCGCCTGCCATTTTCGGCCTACTGAACGGTGTGGAACGTGAAAGCATATTTGGCCATCCTGCGCATCGGTGACTACCGACTGCTCTGGTCGGCCCTCGTCCTGAATCTTCTCGGGGACGGCGCCACCTATGCCGCCCTCGCGTGGATCACGCTGGAGAAGGCGGGGGCCGCCGGGCTCGGCGTCCTCGGCGTGTGTCTCACCCTCCCGGTGATCCTGGGCGGGGCCGTCGTCGGACCACTGCTCGACCGGTTCTCCCGGCGCAAGCTCTTCATCTACGACTCGGTGTTCCGCGGTTTCGTCGTCGCCCTGATCCCCCTGCTCGCGGCGATGGACGCGCTCCAGACCTGGAACCTGTACGGAGTGGCGCTGATCTACGGGCTGCTCAAGATCATCCCGCTGGCGGGCACCCCCGCGGTGCTGCCCGAGCTGGTGCCCGAGGACAAGCTCCAGGCGGCCTCGGGGCTGGAGTCCACGGCGATGGGCGCCGCCAACGTCGTCGGCCCGGCCATCGGCGCGGCCCTGATCGCTGCCTTCGGCGCACCCTACGTGCTCGTCCTGGACTCCGTGACCTACCTGGTCTTCGCCTTCCTGATCAGCCGCATCAAGGCCCCCATGGGCCGGCCCGAACCGGTGGCGGCGTCCGACGCCCAGGAAGCCAGGCCCGGCTGGGCCCCGGTGTTCCGGCTCATCGTGCGCGACCGCTTCCTCCTCGTGCTCACGCTGTCCTTCGGCGCCTTCAACGTCTCGGCGGGCGCACTGATCGTGGCCCTTCCCTGGCTCGCGAAGTTCGAGTTCGACAGCGGCCCCGGCATCCTCGGCCTGATGCTGGCCGTCATGGCGGCGGGCGAGCTCATCGGCTCCCTCGTCTCGGGCGCGGTGAAGACCTCCGAGCGGCAGATGCTCCGCATCGGCGTGCTCCAGCTCCTCTCCGGCGCCGTGCTGTTCCTGCTCCTGCCGAGCGCGCTGCCGTGGATCCTGCTCGGTCTCGCGCTGAACGGCATCCTCTCCGCGCCGATGACGGTGCTCGGCGGCGTGGTCCGCATGACCCGGGTGCCCAACGCGATGCGCGGCCGGGCCATGACGCTGATGCGCACGGTGATGGCCGGTTCCCTGCCCGCCGGTTCCGCGCTCGGCGGTTTCCTCCTGGACGACAGTCACTACAGCGCCCTCATCCTGGTGGTCGCCGCACTCGCCGCGGCTCCCGGCGTGCTCACCGTCCTGCTCTTCCTCCGCACCCCGTTCCGGCTGGGGGTGACAGCGGCCGATGACCAGCGCGCCCGGCGGGGCTCCGACCTCGACTCCGATGCCGTCCATGCCACTTCCTGATCCCCGGGCCGGCGAGGACGGTGACGCCGTACTCCTGGTCACCGACCGTCCCCGCACCCGGGAGGCCGCGTCCGGCGCCCTTCGCACCCTGCGCGTTCCGGGCGCGGGCGGACCGACGGCCCTCGCGGCCCTCGCCGTCCTGCTGCACCGGCACACCGGACAGCTCCGCCTGCTCCTCGACGTCGGCACGGCCGGGCACCGCACGGGTTCGCTGACCCTGACCGTGCACCCGGACGAGCCCGTCGCCGCCCTGCTCGCCAGGACGGAACAGGCGCGTCCGCAAGGACCGTCCACCGGCACGGCCGTGCGGTACGCGGACACCCCGGGCCCCGTGCCCGACGGGCCCTGCGAGCTGTTCCTGACGCGCGACGGCGAGGACCTGCTCCTCGGGTACCGCGCCTCGCTCTTCGAGGACGCCACGGCGGCCCGGCTGGCCGGACAACTCCGGCTGATCCGAGACTTCCTGACCGGATGTCCGACGGCCCGCACCGGGGACGTGGGGCTGCTCGCCGAGGGCGAGCGGGACCGGGTCGTCGGCTCCTTCAACGACACCGCGCGCCCCTATCCCGACACGGCCACGATCCACGGCCTGTTCGCGGAACAGGCCCGGCTGACCCCGGGGGCCGTGGCCGTCGACTGGCGCGACGAACAGCTGACGTACCGTCAACTGGATCTGCTGTCGGACGAACTGGCGCGACGCGTCGTGGCTGCCGGGGCGACCCCCGGTGACCGGGTGGCGCTGCGCACCGGGCGCACCCCCGACTTCGTGGTCGGCGCCCTGGCCGTCCTCAAGGCGGGCTGCGCCTACCTCCCGCTGGAGCCCGACCATCCGGCCGAACGCACCGCCTGGCTGCTCGCGGACTCCTCCGTGCGCGTCCTGGTCGCGACCGGCGACCTGCCGGCGGACCTCGCGTTCGCGGGGACGGTCCTCGCCCCCGCGCCGGAGGCGGCGGACGAGAGCGCCGCCCCCGGCCCGGTCGCCGTCCCGGTGGCCGCCCACGACCTCGCCTACGTGTGCTACACCTCGGGCACCACCGGGAAGCCCAAGGGCGTCGAGGTCGTCCACCGCAACGTGGTGCGGCTGGTGAAGGGCGCGGACTACGTGCGCTTCGGGCCGGACGTCAGGATCCTGCCCACGGGTTCGATCGCCTTCGACGCGAACACCTTCGAGATGTGGGGCGCCCTGCTCAACGGCGGTTCCCTGCGCCTCGTGGACGGCGACACCGTGCTCGACGCGGCCTCGCTCGGACGGGAGCTGGCCGAGCACCGCATCACCACGATGTGGCTCACCTCGCCCCTGTTCAACCAGCTGGTGGAGCAGGACGCGAGCATCTTCCGCCCGCTGCGCGAACTGGTGGTGGGCGGGGACGCCCTGTCGTCCGCGCACATCGGGAAGGTGATGGACGCCTGCCCCGGGGTGACCCTGGTCAACGGCTACGGCCCGACGGAGAACACCACGTTCTCCGTGACGCACCGGCTGGACCGGTCCGACCTCGGACGCATCCCGATCGGGCGCCCGATCGCCAACTCCACCGCGTACGTCCTGGACGAGCGGGGGCGCCCGTGCCCCGTCGGGGTGCCCGGCGAGCTCTGCCTCGGCGGAGCCGGGGTCGCCCGGGGCTACCTGGGGCGTCCGGAGCTGACGGCCGAACGCTTCGTGACCGATCCCTTCGGTCCCGAGGGGGCCCGGCTCTACCGCAGCGGCGACCTGGCGCGCTGGCGGCCCGACGGCGTGATCGAGTTCCTGGGCCGGCGCGACCTCCAGGTCAAGGTACGCGGCTTCCGGGTCGAACCCGCCGAGGTGGAGGCGGCCATGCTCGCCCACCCCGACGTGGCCGAGGCCATCGTCGTGGCGCGGTCCCGGCCGGGCAAGGGCGACAAGCACCTGTGCGGCTACTACGCAGGACCGCGCCCGCCGGAGCCCCGTGACCTGCGGGACCTGCTCGCGGCGGAGCTGCCGGGGCACATGGTCCCGTCGTACCTCGTGCCGCTGCCCGCGCTGCCGCTCAACCACAGCGGCAAGGTGGACAGGTCCCGGCTGCCCGACCCCGACGGCGCGCACCTGCTGGCACGGGCGGACCACGTCGCTCCCGCGACCGAGGCCGAGCGGACGGTGGTCGAACTCGCCGAACGGGCCCTCGGGATCAGCGGCATCGGCGTCCACCACGACCTGCGGGACCTCGGCGCGGACTCGCTCACGGCGACCCTGATCGCGGTGGGCCTGCAGGAACGTCTCGGCCGGCACGTCCCGGTCAGCGCCGTCCTGCGCGCCGGTACGGCCGCCCGGCTCGTGGAACTGCTGCGGGAGGCCGGCCCCGGCCCCGGCCACCTCGTCCCCGCCGCGCCCGAGCGGGAGACCTACCCGCTCACCCCGCAACAGCGCCAGCTCTACTTCGAGCAGGCCAAGAACCCCCGCGCGGTGCACTACAACGTGCCGCTCGCTCTCGACCTGCCCGCCGACACGGACCCCGAGCGGCTCGCTCGGGCCCTGTCCGGGCTGGCCGAGTGCCACGAGGCGCTGCGCACCCGCTTCGTCGTCGAGGGCGGCGAGGTACGCCAGCGCGTGGAGCCGGGCATCGACGCCGAGGTACGGGTGCTGGACGAACCCCCCGGCCCAGTCGAGGAGTTCGTGCGCCCCTTCGACCTGGAGCGCGCCCCGCTGTGGCGGGCGGACGTGCACCGCACCCCGACCGGGGTGACCCTGCGCATGGACCTGCACCACATCGTGGTGGACGGGTTCTCGCTCGCACCGCTCCTGGAGGATCTGGCCGCACTCTACGCGGGTCGATCCCCCCGGCCGCCGACACCCCGCTACCGGGACTACGCGGTGTGGCTGACCGGCCCGGCCGGTACCGCCCTGCGGGCGGCCCAGGAGCCCCACTGGCAGAAGGTCCTCGCGGCGCCCATCGACCGGACGGACCTGCCGACGGACACCGCACGGCCCGCCCTGCGCGAACTCGACGGCGACGTGGTCGAGTTCGAGATCGGCACCGAACTCACCGCCGGGCTGCGCCGGCTGGCCCGGGAACACGAGGTCACGCTCTTCGCCGTCCTCGCCTCCGCCTACGGTGCGCTGCTCGCCGCCCTCAAGGGCACCAGGGACGTCACCGTCGGCACGCCCGTCTCGGGCCGTACGGCCCCCGGACTCCACCGCACGGTGGGCATGTTCGCCAACACGGTGGTCCTGCGCGGCACCGCCGAACCGGACCTGCCCTTCGGCACCTTCCTGCGCCGCCTCGCCGACACCGCCGAGGACGCCTTCGCGCACCAGGACTTCCCCTTCGAGGACCTGGTCGCCCGGGCGGCACCGGTGCGCGACTACAGCCGCACCCCGCTCTTCGACGCGCTCGTCGCGCTGCACAGCGGGCGCTACCTCGCGGTTGACTTCCAGGGCGCCAGGGTCCCCCTGCGCCTGGAACAGACCGGACAGGCCGTGTTCGACCTCGACCTGCAGGTCCACGAGGTCGCCGGCTCGCTGCGCGTGGCCTGGCGGTACGCCTCCGGGCTGCTGCGCCGGGACACCGTCGGCGCCTGGCGGGACGACTTCGTCCGTCTGCTGGACGCGGTCGCCGCCGACCCCTCGGCCACGCTCGGCACCCTCTTGCCCGCACTCGTCCGCGCGCCGGAGACCCCGGCGCCGACGCCCGGTCCCGTTCTCGATCTCGACTTCGACTTCTGACGGTTCACGGACACCACCACCGACGGTTCACAGCTCAGTGCAGGAGAAACCCATGCCACTGCTCGACCCTGAGGTCAACCACTCCGATCCGACCCCGCAGGCCGCTCACTGGCGATCCCGGTTGGCCTCGCTCACCCAGGTGCCCGGCTTCCCGGCCGACTTCCGTCCCCGCCCGGCCGAGGACGGGCGGGCACGCCCGGAGCACGGCACCCACGCCGTACGCCTCGGTACGGCGCTCACCGAGCGGCTCGACCGGATCAGCCGCGACCGGCCGGAGATGCTCTCCATCGTCCTCACCTCCGTCCTCGCGGCCCTGGTCGGCCGGTACACCGGCGAGGAGGAGGCGGTGATAGCCCAGCCGACGCGCGGTGCCGCGCCCGGGTTCGCGGGCGGCCCGCTGCCGCTGCGCGTCGGGACCGGCGGTTCCCTGCGGGAGCTGCTGGGCCGGGTGGCCGCCTCCGTCCGCGAGGCGGAGGAGCACCAGGACTGCGCGGTGGCCGCCCTGGCCGCCGAGCTGGGCCACGCCGACGCCTTCGCCACCGCGGTGACGCTCGACGGTTTCCACGACGTCCCCGACACCTCCGGCGACGGCGTCCGCCTCACGGTCTCCCGTGACGCCGCGGAACTGGTCGTGACGCTCGCCTACGACACCGCCCGCTACGCCGCGGCGACGGCCGAGCGCATCGGAGCGCACTACGCCCTGCTCCTGGAGCGGGCCGCCGCCTCGCCCGACACGCCCGTGGGCGGGATCGACCTGCGGACCGCCGAGGACGAGGCCGTCGTCGCCGCGGCCAACGCGACCGAGCACCCCTTCGACACGGAGGCCACCCTGCACGGCCTGTTCGCCGCGCAGGCCGCCCGCACCCCGGACGCACCCGCCCTGCTGAGCGACGACCGGACGGTGACGTACGCCGAACTGGACACTCTCTCCAACCGGTTGGCCAACACCCTGCGGGAGCGCGGGGTCGGCCGGGACTCGATCGTGGCGCTGGTCGCCGAGCGGTCGCCCGAGATGATCACGGCGATCCTGGCCGTGCTCAAGGCCGGCGGCGCCTACCTGCCCGTCGACCCGTCGTACCCGCAGGCCCGCATCGACCACCTGCTCTCCGACAGCGCCGCCCGGCTCGTGCTCCACCAGGCCCGGTTCGCCTCCCTCCTCGGTGACACGCCCGGCCTCGACCTGGACGACGAGGCGTCGTACGCGGCGGACGGTTCGGCCCCGGAGGCGGTCTCCGGCGCGGGCGACGGGGCCTACGTCATCTACACCTCGGGCTCGACCGGGCGCCCCAAGGGCGTCCTGGTGGAGCACCGCAGCGCGGTCAACCGGCTCCAGTGGATGCAGCGCGCGTACCCCATCGGCCCCGACGACGTGGTGCTCCAGAAGACGTCGATCTCCTTCGACGTGTCGGTGTGGGAACTGTTCTGGTGGTCGTTCACCGGAGCGGCGCTCGCCCTGCCCGCGCCCGGCGTGGAGAAGGACCCGGCCGCGCTCGTCGCCGCCCTGGACCGGTACGAGGTCACCACCACGCACTTCGTCCCGTCGATGCTGACGATGTTCCTCGGGCACCTGGCCCGGTTCGGCGACGGCACGGCACCGGGCACCCTGCGCCAGGTCTTCGCCAGCGGCGAGGCCCTGGGCACCCAGCAGGCCGTCAGGTTCGCCGAACTCCTGCCCGGCGCAAGGCTGGTCAACCTGTATGGGCCGACCGAGGCGACCGTCGACGTCACGCACCAGCCCGTCGAAGGGCTCGGCGACCGGGCACGGCTGCCCATCGGCCGCCCGATCGACAACATCAGGCTGTACGTGCTCGACGCCGACGGGCGCCAGACACCGGTCGGCGTACCGGGCGAACTCCACGTCGCGGGCGTGGGCGTGGCACGCGGCTACCTGGGCCGGCCCGAGCTGACCGCCGAGAAGTTCGTCTCCGGCGAGGCGGTGCGCGCGGCGACGGGCGAGGACCGGCTGTACCGCACGGGCGACCGGGCGCGCTGGCTGCCCGACGGCACCCTCGACTACCTGGGCCGGGTCGACCTCCAGGTGAAGGTGCGCGGGTTCCGCGTGGAACCCGGCGAGATCGAGGAGCGGCTGCGCGCCCACGACGCGGTGCGGGACGCGGCGGTCGTGGCCGTCGACGACGGATGGCAGACGTCGCTGCGCGGATTCGCCGTCCTCGACGGCGAGGCGTCCGAGGCACGGCTCAAGGACCATGTGCGCGCCGCGCTGCCCGAGTACATGGTGCCGGGCCGGATCGTGTCCGTGGCCGAGCTGCCGCTGACCCCGAACGGCAAGCTGGACCGGGCCGCGCTGCGCCGTCCCGAGGCGCTGCGCAAGCAGGCCCCGGCGCACGTCGCCCCGCGCGACGAGCGGGAAAGGACCCTCGCGGAGATCTGGAAGGACGTGCTGGGCCGGGAGAGGGTCGGCGTGCACGACAACTTCTTCGCGCTGGGCGGCAATTCGATCCACTTCGTGTCGGTGCTCGCCAAGTCCCGTGCCGCGGGGCTCGACTTCACCTTCCAGCAGTTGTTCGGGCACCAGACGATCGCCCTGCTCGCCGAGTCGATCGCGGCGGAGGCGGAGTCGGCGACGGTCGCCGAGGACGTCGCCGCGCGGGGCGCGTTCCAGCCGTTCGAGCTGATCTCCGAGGCGGACCGGGCGCTGCTGCCCGCGGACGCGGAGGACGCCTACCCGCTGTCGATGCTCCAGGCGGGCCTGATCTTCCAGACGGAGATCACGGGCGGTCTCGGCCAGTACCACGACGTGCTGAGCTACTCGATCACGGGCGCCTTCGACACGGAGGCGTTCACGGAGGCCGTACGGCTGTTGACGCTGCGTCACCCGATCCTGCGGACGACGTACCACCTGACGGGCTTCGGCGAGTTCCTGCAGATCGTGCACCGCGACGTCCCGCCGCCGCTGACCGTCGCCGACCTGCGTCACCTCGACGGGGCCGGACAGGAGGCCTGGCACGAGGACTGGCTGGCGCGCGAGAAGGCCCGCCGGTTCGTGTGGGAGGAGGGCGGCCTGGTCACCCTGCACGTCCAGGTGCTGAGCGACGAGCTGTACCGGTACACCGTCAGCCAGCACAACTCGGCCCTGGACGGCTGGTCGATCTCGCTGCTGCACACGCAGCTCTTCGAGCTCTACCACCAGGTGCGCGAGGGCCGGGACACGACGCGGCCCGCGGTCGACAACCACCTGCGCAACTTCGTCGGCCTGGAGACGGAGGCGCTGCGGTCGCCGGCGTCACGGGACTTCTGGCTGGGGGTGATGGAGGACGCGATGCCCGCCGACGTCCCGCCGAAGGCGGACGCGGTGGCGACCGACGACTTCCGGGTCGTGCTGCGGGACGTACCGCTGCCCGCGGGGCTCACCGAGCGCGTGGAGGCGACGGCCGACGCCCTTTCGGTGCCGTTCAAGGACGTGCTGCTGGCCGCGCACATGAAGGTGCTGAGCCTCGTGTCGGGCCAGGACAAGGTGATGACCGGGTACGAGCACAGCGGCCGGCCGGAGCTGCCGGGCGCGGAGACGACGCTGGGCCTGCACCTCAACACCGTCCCGTTCCAGGTCGATCTGAGCGGGGGCAGCTGGGCGGACCTGATCCGGGGGGTCTACCGCGCGGAGCTGGACCTGCTGCCGCACCGCCGCTACCCGATGGCGAAGATGAAGCAGGACCTCTCCACCCAGCGCACGCTGTTCGAGACGACGTTCAACTTCACGCACTTCTACCTGCTGAAGAACCTCCAGCAGCTGCCCGAGTTCTCGCTGCTCGGCATGCGGGTCGACTCGGAGACGGAGTTCCCCTTCCGTACGGAGTTCTCCCGGCACTTCTTCGACGACGAGGTACAGCTCTGCCTGCACTACCACACGCATCTGTACGACGAGGAGCAGATCGACCGCATCGGCGGCTACTTCGTCCGCGTCCTCGAACTGATGGCGAGCGAGCCCGACGCGCCGCACGGCGCCCGGCGGCTGCTGGCCGACGAGGACCTGGCGCTGCTCGGCCGTGACCGGGCCGACGAGGCGGACACCGTCGAGCGGGTGCCCGGCGGCACGGCCGGCGAGGCCACCGTCGCCCGGATCCGGGAGGCGTGGCGGAGCGTCCTCGGACTCACCGACGGGGAGATCGGAGCGGACGACGACTTCTTCGCGCTCGGCGGCAACTCCCTGTCGGCACTGCGGGTCGTCCTGGAGCTCGACGGCCTGGTCACGCTCTCCGACCTGACCCGGGTCCCCCGGCTCACCGAACTCGCCGCCCTCGTCGAGGGGCGGGACCACGAGGAGGCCGAGGAGGAACTGCTGCACCTGCTCACCTCGAAGGCCGAGGGCGCCAGGGCGGCCGTGGTGTGCGTGCCGTACCCCTGCGGACACCCGGTGAACTTCAAGCCGCTCGCCGAGGAGATCGAGAAGCTCGACCCCTCGCTCGTGGTGTACGGCCTGGAGCCGCCCGGCCACGACCCGAGCCGGCCGGGCGAGTTCACCGACGTCCTGGAGACGGTGACGCGGACGGTGGACGAGATCGAGCGGAAGGCCGATCTGCCGCTGATCCTGTGGGGGCACTGCGGTGGCGCCGCCGTCACGGTGGAGCTGGCCCGTGTCCTGGAGGAGCGGGGCTTCGACCTGCGGCACGTGTTCATCGGGTCCAAGCTGCTGCCGCCCGCGAAGGATATGCGGGAGTCGATCGACATGATCGAGACCTGGACGGACGAGCAGATCATCTCGTACATGGTCGAGGAGACCGGCTACAGCGAGCTGGACGGCCTCGACCGGCGCCACACGTCCTTCATGGGCGACCTGTTCCGGCACGACGTGTGCGGGGGCTACCGCTACTTCATCGGCGTGACCGAGGAGGAGCCGGACTGGCGCATCGAGGCGCCCTTCACGGTCGTCGTCGCCGACGACGACAAGGGCCTCGCGCACGCCGTCGAGGAGTACCGCTGCTGGGAGCGCGTCGCGAAGGACGTGAGCTTTAGCGAACTGGAGGGCGGCGGGCACTACTTCGTGCGCGGAAACCCCGCCGGTACCGGTGAACTGATCGCGCGGGCGTGGGCGTCCGCCGCCGAGTTGGAGGGCTGACATGCAGATCCCCGTCCTGTGCTTCCCGTTCGCGGGCGCCGGAGCCTCCGCGTTCCGCCGCTGCCAGGAGTACGGCAGCGACACCGTCCTGATCACCCCGGTCCAGTTGCCGGGCCGTGAGGAGCGGTTCGGCGAGCCGCTGTACACCGACGTGGTGTCCGCCGTCGACGACCTGCTGCCCACCGTCCTGGACCAGGTGGCGGGCAGCCCGGCGATCGCCCTGTTCGGGCACAGCCTCGGCGCGGTCATGGCGTACGAGATGGCCCACCGCATCAGCGCGCTCGGCGGCCCCGAGGTCGTGAAGCTCTTCGTCAGCGGCTCGCCCGGACCGTGGACGCAGCGCGAGACCCGGGCCACCGGCCTGACCGACGACGAGTTCCTCCAGCAGGTCAAGGAGTTCGCCGGGTACACGCACCCGGCCCTGGAACACCCCGACCTGCGGGAGATGCTGCTGCCTCCGCTGCGCGCCGACGTGGAGATGCACGAGAACTACCGCGCGCCGTCCGAGGTGCCGCTGGACGTGCCGATCGTCTCCGTCCGGGGCGAGGTCGACGAACTGGTGGACCGGGCCCAGGCCGCCGAGTGGGACGCGGCGACCACGGCCGGCTGCCGGCAGGTCGAACTCCCGGGCGGCCACATGTACCTGGTCGACTCGCCCGCCGGTCTGGTCCGCCTCCTCGACGAGGAGCTGGCCGCCCAGGGGGTGGGCCGGTGAACGCCGTGCTCACCGCCGCCCCGCTCACGGGCAAGGTGGCGCTCGTCACGGGCGCGGCCCGTGGCATCGGCCGGGCGTGCGCCCTCGCGTACGCCCGGGCCGGGGCGGACCTGCTGCTGACCGACATCGGTGACGACCTCGACGGCGTCCCCTACCCGCTCGGTACGCGGAGCCAGTTGGCGTACACCGCCCGGATGTGCCGGGAGGAGGGCGGCACGGTGTCGACCGCCACGGCGGACGTGCGCGACCTGGAGGCCGTGCGCGCGGTCGTGGAGGGCGCCCTCGACCGGTTCGGCCGCGTCGACGTCCTGCTCAACAACGCCGGGATAGCCGCCCCTTCGGGCAAGACGGTCCACGACATCACACCCGACGAGTGGGACCTGATGCTCGACGTCGACGTCTCGGGCGCCTGGCGGATGATCCGGGCCGTGGGCGCGGCGATGACGGCCCAGCGCGCCGGCAGCGTCATCAACGTGGCGTCCACGGCGGGCCTGGTCGGCTACCGGCACTTCGCCGGGTACGTCACCGCGAAGCACGCCCTGGTCGGCCTGACCAAGGCGGCGGCCCTGGACCTCGCGCCGTTCGGGATACGGGTGAACGCGCTGTGCCCCGGCTCGGTGCGCGACGACGACGCGGCCGAGGGCCGGATGCTCACGGAGATCGCCCGGTCCCTGGAGGTACCGGTCCAGGAGCACGAGGAGACCTTCGTGGCGGCGCAGCCCATGAACCGGCTGATCGAGCCGGAGGACGTGGCCGGTGCCGCGGTGTGGCTCGGCTCGGACGACTCGCGCCAGGTGACCGGCTCCACGGTCACCGTCGACGGCGGGTTCACGAGCCGGTGAGCGCCCGTGAGGAGTACCCGGAGGGGAAGACGATGAACGACACGGGACGGCTGTGCCAGGCGCTCGCGCTGCGGGTGCACACGGGCGCCGACCCCGAACGGCTGCGCCGGAACCTGGCGCTCGCCGCCGACGGCGCGCGCCTGTGGGTCGAGGACGTGCCCGGGGGAGCGGACTCCGAGGCCGCCACGCGCCACCGCGAGAGGGAACTGTCGCGGCCGGCCGATCCGCGCACCGGACCCGGGCTGCGCACGGTCCTGCTGCGGTACGAGGACGGGGCGGCGGACCTGGTCGTGGTGGCGCACCGGGCCGTGCTCGCCGACCCGTACGAGCTGGCGCAGGCGCTGCTCGTGGAGCCGGTGCGGCCAAAGGCCGTACCGCGGGAGCACGGCGAACGGCTGCGTGACGCGCTCACCGGGCTCGACCGGGCCGAGGCACCGGAGTGGGGGCTCGGCACCCCGGGCGCCACCACGACGGGGCTGCGCCGCTTCCCGGTCCCGGCCGACGGCGGCGCGCCCGCGTCGCTCACGCTCAGGGCCGCGCTGGGGCTGGTCCTCGCGCGCTGCACGGCCGACGCCGAGGTCACGCTCGGCGTGGACGCCGAGCGGGCGCTGACCTTCACGGTCGACGCGTCCGCGACGGTGGCGCGGTACCTGGAGCAGGTGGACCGGGCCGTGCCCGCGACCGGCCGGGCGCCCCTGGTCGGCCTGACCGTCACCGAGGCGCCCGAGGCACTGACAGGCGAGGGCGTCAAGGCGGAGCCGCTGGCGCACCGGCCCTTCCTGGATCCGGTGCACGCGCTGTCGGTGCACGTGGCCGACGACGGGTCCACGGTCCTGGGGGGAGTGGTCCGGTACCGTCACTCCGCGTTCGCGGACGCCGCGGTCGCCTGGCTGACCGGCATGCTGGTCACGGCGTACCGGGCGCTGACCGCCGCGGCCCCCGGGACCCGGGTCGGCGACATACCCCTCTTCGACGAGGAGCGGCTGCGCGACCTGGCCGTGCTCGGCGGCCTGGGCCGCGCGCCCGAGGTGCCGGACGAGCGCATCGAGCAGGTCGTGCGCGCCCGGTCCCGGAGCACACCGGACGCGCCCGCCGTGACCTTCGGGCGACAGGAGCTGACGTACCGTCAACTGATCGAGAGGAGTGACGAGTACGCCGCCGCACTGCGCGACCTGGGGGTCGCGCCGGGCGACCGGGTCGGCGTCTGCCTGGAGCGGTCGCTCGACCTGGTGGTGGTGCTGCTCGCGGTGCTCGGCTGCGGCGCCGCGTACGTGCCGATGGACCCGGCCTATCCGGCGGACCGTCTCGCCTACACCTGCGAGGACGCCGAACTCACCCTGGTCGTCACGGAGTCGGAGACCTTCCCGCGGCGGGACGGAGCCCGGACCGTACGGCCCGACGAGCTCGCGGGGGGCGGCCGGGAGCCGTTCGAGCCGGCCGACCTCCCGGCCGACGCCGCCGCCTACGTCATCTACACCTCCGGCTCCACCGGCCGCCCCAAGGGCGTCGTGGTCCCGCACCGCAACGTCGGCGCGCTGATGCACGCCACGCGGGACGACTTCGGGCTCGGCGGCGACGACACCTGGACGCTCTTCCACTCCAGCGCCTTCGACTTCTCGGTGTGGGAGATCTGGGGCTGCCTGATGACGGGCGGGCGCCTGGTCGTCGTGCCCTACTGGGCCTCGCGCGACCCGGCCGAGTTCGCGGCGCTGCTCGCCGCCGAGCGGGTGACGGTGCTCAGCCAGACGCCGAGCGCCTTCGCCCAGCTCATGGCCGCCGACCGGGAGAAGCGGGTCTCCGACTCGGTGCGCCTGGTCGTCTTCGGCGGAGAGCCGCTCGACACGAGGCCGCTGCGCTTCTGGTTCGACCGGCACCCCGAGTGGGCGTGCCGTCTGGTCAACATGTTCGGGATCACCGAGACGACCGTGCACGTCACCGCACAGACCGTCACCCGCCGCGAGGCGCTGGCGGGTTCGCGCTCGGTCGGCCCCGCCCTGCCCGGCTGGCACCTGTACGTCCTCGACCCCGAAGGCCGCGAGGTGCCCCCGGGAGTCGCCGGCGAGATCTACGTGGGCGGTCTGGGGGTGGCCGGGCAGTACCTCGACCGCCCGGAGCTGACCGCCCGGCGCTTCCTGCCCGACCCGCACGCGCCCGGCCCGATGTACCGCAGCGGCGACCGCGGGCGACTGCTGCCCGACGGACGCCTGGAGCACCTCGGACGCCTCGACAGCCAGGTGAAGCTGCGCGGCTTCCGCATCGAGCTGGACGAGATCAGGGCGCGCCTGCTGGACGCGCCGGACGTGGGGGCCGCCGCGGTCGTCCTGCGGCAGGCGGGCGACGCGGCCGACACGGCGGGCGCCCGTCTCGACGGGTACGTCGTCTTCCGCGACGGGGCCGAGGGCGACACCGCGGAGGTGCGGCGGCACGCGGCGCGTTTCCTGCCCGAGCACATGGTGCCGTCCACGCTCACCGCGCTGCCCGCGCTCCCCCTGACACCCAACGGCAAGGTGGACACGGCACGGCTGCCCGAACCGCTGACCCACGGACCGGACGAGGAGCCGCCGTCCGAGGGCGACGACACCGAGTCCCGGCTGCGCGCGGTGTGGGAGAAGGTCTTCGGCTTCCGGGTCGGCCCGGACGACGACTTCTTCGCGCTCGGCGGCAACTCCCTCCTGGGCGTACGGCTGCTGGTGGCGCTGCGGTCGGCGGGCCTGCCCTCGTTCCCGCTGCCGCAGCTCTACCTCCACCGGACCGTGCGGGCGCTCGCCGCGCACCTCGATGCGGCGGAGGTCCGGACATGACGCTGCTGCTGGTCGGCGCCGGCTCCCAGGCCTACCGCGAGTACCTGCTGCGTTCCGTCGCGAAGGAGTACGAGGTCCATCTCCTCGCGGAGCGGGCCCCGTTGTGGGAGGGCCCTTACCTGAGCGGGCACACGGTGGTGGACACCACGGACGTCACGGCCATGGCCGAGGCGGTGCGCGCTCTCCCGTACGAGGGAGTGATGACCTGGGACGACACCCGGGTCGTCCACACCGCCGAACTGGCGCGGCTGCTCGGCCTGCCGGGCAGTCCTCCGCAGGCGGCGCTGCGCTGCCGCGACAAGTGGGCCACCCGCGAGGCGCTGCGCGGGGCCGGGGTGCCGCAGGCCCGGTCCGAGCTGGTCACGTCGCTGCCCCAGGCGCGGGCCGCGTCCGCCCGCGTCGGCTATCCGCTCGTCCTCAAGCCCCGGGCGCTGAACGCGAGCACGGGCGTGGCGAAGGTCGACGAACCCGCCCAGCTCGCCGGCCGCTTCCGGCTGGCACGCGGGGCGACGGCTCCGGGCGCGGTGGAGGTGGCGCCGGGGGACGTCCTGGTCGAGCAGTACCTGGACGGCCCCGAGATCAGTGTCGACGCGGCCTGGTACGAGGGACGGATGCACCCCGCCTTCGTGGCGCGCAAGGAGTGCGGCTTCCCGCCGTACTTCGAGGAGACGGGACACCTGGTCGACGCCGACGACCCGCTGCTCACCGATCCGGTCGTGCTCGACGTGGTGACCGCCGCGCACGCGGCGGTCGGCTTCACCACCGGCTGGACGCACACGGAGCTGCGGCTCACGGCGGAGGGTCCCAAGGTCGTCGAGATCAACGCGCGGATCGGCGGGGACCGCATCCCCGACATCGGGCGCCTCGCGCTCGGCGTCGACGCGGCGCTCGTCGCGGCACGGGTGGCCTGCGGGGCGCGGCCGGACGTACGGCCGGACCGGCGCGGCGTCGCGGCCGTGCGCTTCCACTACCCGCGGGCGGACTGCATCGCGCGCGAGGTCGTCATCGACACGCCCGCCCTGCCCGCCCCGGTGGACACGGCCCTGGCCATCGCGTTGCCCGGCCAGGAGCTGCGCCTGCCGCCGAACGGTCATGTCTCCAGCCGCTACGCGCTGGTAACGGCGGTCGGAGCGACGCACGAGGAGTGCCGCTCCGCACTGGACAAGGCGTCGTCCGCCGTACGCCTGGAGGTGCTGCGCACCCTGTGACACGGGGGCCCGGCCGGGAAGGGAACCGCCCCTCCCCGGCCGGGCCCCCGCACCATCCTTCGCACCGCCCCTCGCCTTCCGCGGCGACCCCTCAGAGCCAGTCCTTCCGCTTGAAGACGACGTACAGGCTCGTGCAGACGATCGCCATCAGGACGATCGCGAAGGGGTACCCGAACACCCAGTGCAGTTCCGGCATGTGGCTGAAGTTCATGCCGTAGATCGTGCCGACCAGGGTCGGGGCGAACAGGATGGCGGCCCACGAGGAGATCTTCTTGATCTCCTCGTTCTGCTCGAAGCCCGCCTCCGCCAGCGCCCGCATCTCGGCGTTCTGCTGCTGGGTGACGAGGGTCGCGTTGACGGTGAGGATGTCGGTGAGGGCCTGGCGGAAGCCGTCGACCCGCTCGCTGGTGTGGGTGACGTGGTCGGCGACGTCGCGCAGGTAGCGCTGGAGTTCCTCGTCCGTGCGGTACTTGGCGAAGCCGGCCATCAGGTTGTGCAGCATGCCGACCAGCGGACGGGTGGCGCGCTGGAACTCGACCATCTCACGGGAGAGTTCGTAGATGCGGCGGGACACCGCGGGGTCGCCGCGGAAGACCTCGGTCTCGATCTCGTCGATGTCGTTCTGGACGCCGGAGACCACCGGGACGTACCCGTCGACGACGGAGTCGAGGATCGCGTACAGCACGGCCTCCGGGCCGAGCCGCAGCAGTTCCGGACTGTCCTCCATGCGGCGGCGCACCGCCGAGAGGTCCGGTGCCGCTCCGTGCCGGACCGTGATCACGAAGTCCGGTCCCACGAACACGTGCAGCTCGCCGAAGTCGACCTCCTCGGCCGCGTCCAGATAGCGGGCCGCGCTCAGGACGACGAAGAGCGTCTCGCCGTACCGCTCCAGCTTCGGACGCTGATGCGCCTCCATCGCGTCCTCGACGGCCAGCGGATGCAGATCGAACTCGGCGGCCAGCGAATGGAGTTCGGCCGCCGTCGGACGGGCCAGGCCGATCCACGCCATGCCGTCCGGCTGCTCGCGCAGCTCACGGAAGGTCTCGGCCAGCGAAGCGGGCGCCGACACCCGTACCCCGTCGCGGTACAGGGCAGACTGGACGACGCTGACGACCTCGGGGGGTCCGGGCGCCGGGGGCGGGCCGTGCGGCACCGGCGGACGTGGGGGAGAGGCGGACGGCGGCGTCAGGGCGCGCCGCCAGAGAGACCTCCGTGCGGCCCTCGCCCCCTTCGAACCCCCGGAGCTCCCCGGGGCCTTCGCCTCCGTGGAGCCGTCCGTGTCCTTCGTGCCCTTCGTGTTCCGCGGGTCCTCCGAGGACGGGCGGGCGCGTCGCTCGGACATCGCGGCTGCCTCCGGGGTCGGACGTACGTCAGTGCGATCTCCGGGCAGGATATACGGGGCAAACGGTCCGCGGGCCGCCGTCGGGGCGGGATCGGGTGAGAGTTGCGGACAGAAGGTGTCCGCGAGCGGCGCTAGCGTGCCGGACATGACGAAGACGACCGCGACGGCCCCCGTGCTCGGCACCCGCGCCCTCAACCGCGCGACCCTCGACCGTCAGCTCCTGCTGCGCCGCTCCCCGCTGTCCGCGACGGCCGCGGTCGAGCACCTCCTCGGCCTCCAGGCGCAGAACGTGAAGCCGCCGTACTACGCCCTCGCGGCCCGTCTGGACGGCTTCGGGCCCGAGCAGCTCTCGACGGCCATGGAGGAACGCGACGTCGTCCGGATCGTCACCATGCGCTCCACCATCCACACGCACACCGCCCAGGACGCCCTCACCCTGCGTCCGCTGGTGCAGGCCGCCCGTGACCGGGAACTGGTCCACTTCCGCAAGGGGCTCACCGGTGTCGACCTGGACCGGCTCGCCGCGATCAGCCGTGAGCTGGTGGAGGCCGAACCGCGCACGATGCAGCAGCTCCGGAAAGCGCTGTTCGCGCACTGGCCGAAGGCCGACCCGTTCGCCCTGACCGTCGCGGCCCGCTGCACCCTGCCCCTCGTCCAGGTCACCCCGCGCGGTCTGTGGGGCCGCAGCGGCCAGGTCGTCGTCACCACCGCCGAGCACTGGCTGGGCCGCCCCGCCGAGCCCGCCCCCGCGCCCGACGCGACCGTGCTGCGCTACCTCGCCGCCTTCGGCCCCGCCTCGGTCAAGGACATGCAGACCTGGTCCGGCCTGACCCGGCTCCGCGAGGTCTTCGAGCGGCTCCGGCCCGCTCTGGCCGTGTTCCGCGACGAGAACGGAGCGGAGCTCTTCGACCTTCCCGACGCGTCCCGGCCCGACCCGGACACCCCCGCCCCGCCCCGTTTCCTGCCCGAGTTCGACAATCTGCTGCTGTCCCACGCCGACCGTTCCCGGGTCGTCCCCGCGGACCTCAAGGGGCGTACCTGGCGGGGGAACCAGGCCTACCGCACCCTGCTCGTCGACGGTTTCACGGCCGGTCTGTGGAAGCTGGAGGAGGGCGCGCTCGTCGTCGAACCCTTCGGGGAGCTCACGAAGGCGCGGCGGGACGAGGTCATCGCGGAGGGGGAGCGGATGCTCGCGACGATGCACGCCGGAGAGGGCCACGACATCCGCTTCGGGACGGTCGCGCGGCCCTGATCGCCGGCGGGCGGTAGGGCGCGGGGAAGCCGCCCGCCGGCAGGTGCACGGGGCCGAACCGTTGGATGAGGGGCGTTGCGGACCGCTCGTGGAGGCTCGCAACGCCCCTCGGCTTTACCTGAGGGATACTCAGGAGATTATCGTTCCCTACGAGTTGACCTGCTCGGTCACCAGGCTGGAGAACGTCGTCAGGCGGGTGTAGACGCCCGGGTAGCCGGCCTCCGCGCACCCCTCGCCCCAGGAGGTGATGCCGGCCAGCACACCGTTGATGAGCAGCGGGCCGCCGCTGTCGCCCTGGCAGGTGTCGACGCCGCCGGCGGCGTAACCGGCGCAGACCATGTCGGAGGCCACGAAGTCGGAGCCGTACGAGCTCGCACAGCTGGAGTCGGACACGGTCGGGACGGTCGCGGTGCGCAGTTGGTTGGAGGAGCTGCCGTTCTCCGAGGTGGTGCCCCAGCCGACGATGCGGGCCGTGGTGCCGGCCGCGTACAGGCCGGTGTCCGAGGGGGAGACGTACGGCGCCGGGGTGTACGGCATCGGCGTGGATAGGGTCAGCACGGCCACGTCGTCGCCGTCGGTGGCGTCCCTGTAGTCCGGGTTGATCCAGATCCGGCTGACCCTGCCGACGGTGCCGTCCGTGCCGTTGAGGTACGTCCTTCCGCCCACCACGCGGATGCTGCTGGTGGTCTCGCCCGACACGCAGTGGGCCGCGGTCACGACCTTGTCGGCGGCGACGAGGGTGCCGCCGCAGAACTGGTTCTGCCGGGCGTCGGTGATCTGCATCATGAACGGGTACGCGGTCGTCGTGGTCGTCGTGCCGCCGACGATGGGCTGGGGGGCGGCTGCGGCGGAGGGGGCGCCGAGCAGCGTGGTGGCGGCGGCTGCGGCGGTCGCCGTACAGAGGGTGGCGCTCTTCTTGACGCGGTTGAGCCCGAACATCGGTCTCCTTGAAAGTTGCCGGTGGGGGGACGCGCGGGTGTGGGGGGACGAGTCACGACACCTCTGGGTGGTGTGTCGTAGGCCCGAGCGAGCGGCACGGCCACACGCTAGGGGGTGGGACCGCTCCCTCCCAATGAGGGAACCCCCTAGTGGAGCCGGGGAGGGAAAACCCTTGCGCGGCGCGGGCCGTGTTTGACGGGGGTGCCGTCCGGTCGGTCGCGGCCCGGGGGCCCCGCCCGTCCGGCGCGGGTTCACCCGGAGGAGTCACCCAGCAGCCATACCGCCGTGGACCGGGGCTCTACCGCCACGGGCGGGAGCGTCACCGCCTTGGCCCGCAGTCTCACCGGTCCGGCCGCTTCCCGCAGGACCCCCGTCACCGTTTCGGCCCGCACCGCCCGGGACCGGCCACGACCCGCCACCACCGACACGGCGAACGGCCCCTGCCCGGCCGCGCCCACCGAAGATCACCGGGCCCGAACGGTCCGGCCCTGCCGCGACTCACCGGAGCCCACCGGGCCGGAACGGCCCTCCGGCCGTGGGTGGCCGGAGATCCGGTGCTGTCGGGGCAGTTTCCGTTCGACCGCAGACGTCGGCGGCGGTGCGGTGGACGGCTTCCGGTCCGACCGCCGGTCGTCGGATACCGCCGGGCCCGAACGGCCCGGCCCGGCCACGGCTCACCGGGGATCGCCCGGTCCGAACGGCCTTCCGGCCGTGGGCGGCAGGAGGCCCGGTGCCGTCGGAACGGTCCCGGTCCGGCCGCAGGCAGGCGTGGCGCGGCGGACGGTTTCCGGCCCGGTCGCGACGGACCGTTTCCGGTCCGGCCGTCGGCCGTCGGCCGCCGGTCGTCGGGGACCGCGCGGTCGGAGCCGCCCCGGTCCGGGTGCGGGTCCGGCCGATGCCGTGTCACCGTCCCGGCTCCCGGGGGTTCTCCGGCCCGTCGGCGTCGCACGGGACGACACACCACCGGGCCGCGGGCGCTCCGCGCGGTCGTGGCCCGCGGTCCCCGCCCGAGGGCCGTCCGCCTCTGCGGACCGACTTCCACGGACTGGCCTCCGTGGGCCGGCTCCGTGGGCCGCGACCGCGTCAGTCGGGTCTGCGCTCCGCGGCCAGCCGCACGATGTCGACCCGCGACCGTATCCCCAGCTTCCGGTAGACCCGGGTGAGGGTGGCCTCCACGGTCTTGACGCTGATGAACAGGCGCCCGGCGATCTCGCGGTTGGTGGCGCCCTCCATGACCAGGGCGGCGACCTGGCGTTCGGTGGCCGCGAGGGTGTCGAGGGCGGCGGGGGCGAGGGGCGGCGCGGCCGGCGGGTGCGCGGCCGCCGCCTCGACCTGCCGGAGCCAGGGCAGCGCACGGCACCGGCGGAACAGCCGGGCCGCCTCGTCGTAGGAGGCGGGTCCCGGTACGACGGTCCTCCCCGCCCGGGTGGGGCCGGGAGTCGGGGGGAAGGTGCGCAGACCGGCGAGGGCGTACGCGGCGCGGGCCTCCTCCAGGCCGTAGCCCAGCTTGCCGAGGCGGTCCTGAGCGGAGGCCAACTGGCGTTCCGCCGGTCCCTGTTCGCCGCGTGCGGCCCGGACCAGCGCCTCGGCGCGGTCGAGCACGGCGAGCACGCTCTCGCGCTCCAGCCTGAGCGCGCGCCGGCGGGTCACGTCGATGACGTCCTGCGCCTCCGCGGTCTCGCCGATCCTGACCAGGGCCTCGGCGAGGTCCCCGTGCCAGCGGCCCCGGGCGGGGTCGATGACACCGAGCCCCTCCTCCAGCTCCCTGACCCGGCGCAGGGAGCCCACCGCGGACGGCGCGTCCCCGGCGACCAGCTGGGCGTGCCCGAGGGCGCCCAGGGCGCGCGAGAGGTAGACCATGTCGCCGTCCTCCTCGGCGCGGTCCACGGCCTCGTGGGCGAGCGAGAGCGCCCGGTCCACGTCACCGCCCGCCGCCTCGGCGAGCGAGGTGAACATGGCGGTGGCCGCCTCGCCGATGCCGGTGTCGCGGGCCAGCCTGAGGCTCTCCCGGGCCAGGTCGAGGGCGCGGCCGCAGTGACCGGAGCGCAGTTCGGTCTCGGCCAGGCCGCGCAGGAAGTGCAGTTCGCTCTCGACCATGCCGCGCCGCTGCACCTCGCGCAGCAGCGCGGTGATGGCGGTACGGGCCTCGGCGAGCCGGTCGCCCATGATGAGCCAGCGGAAGCGGGCGGCGCCGGCGCCGTTGTGGTCGCAGGCGACCCGCGGGTCCTGCGGCTCGCGCATCGCCCGCTGGATCGTCGAGGGCGCGTCCGGGTGCCCCATCAGGGTCTCCATCTGCGCCTGGAAGCCGAGCGCGAGGAGTTCGGTGCGCCGGTCCCCGGCCCGTGCCGCGAGCCGCGCGGACCGGGCGGCCTCCTCGCGGGCCTTGGTCATCTCGCCGTCCATCAGCAGGGCCCGCCAGCCGAGCTGGTAGCGCACGAGGGCGAGCAGGCCCGGGTCGTCGCCCGCGTCGGCGAGCGCCTGCGGGAAGACGGCGTCGATCTCGGCCATGGCCTGTCCGGCGGAGTCGACGACGATCATCCAGGCCCGGACCCGTTCGGCGGGGGCGGTGGCCCGTGACAGCACCTGACGGGCGATGTCCCGGGCGAGGTCCGTCTCCCCGGCCGTCAGCGCGTCCTCGGCGGCCCCCAGACGCCGTTCGTCCGGGCCGGGCAGGGCGTCGGCCGGGGTGTGCCGGGCGGCGAGCAGTCCGAGCCCGACGGCGACGGAGGGGGCGCCGCGGTCACGGGCGGCGGCCGCGGCCTCGCCGAGCCGGGCGGCGACCGCGGGGTCGGTGCCGATGGTGGCCAGCGCGAGGTGCCGGGCCCGCTCGATGGGGTCGGAGGCCGCGCGGGACAGGGCGGAGTGCGCGGCGCGCCGCTCCTGCGCGTCGGCCTCCGCGTACAGGGCGGCCGAGACCAGCGGGTGCGCGAAACGGATGCCGGGCGCGTCGCGTTCGGTGGAGAGGAGCCCGAGGGCCGCGGCCGAGGCGGTCTCGGCCTCGGCGTTCTCCCGGCCCGCCGCGTGCAGCAGGGCCAGGGTCGGACGGGCCCCCGCGCTCACCACCAGCAGGGTGTGGCGGGCCTCGGCGGACAGCATGTCCAGGCGGCTGAGGACGAGTGCGCGCAGGGACGTCGGCACGGGCAGCGGCTCGCCCGGACTCGGCCGGGTGGGGGACTCGGCGAGGGCGCGGCCCAGCTCCAGCGCGAAGAGCGGATTGCCGCCGCTGGTGCGGTGGATGTCGCGCACGGTGGAGCGCGGCAGGCCGGTGTAGCCGCGCTGCGCGAGGAGTTCGGCCACCTTGGCGCGGGCCAGCGGGGCGACCCGCAGGGCCAGGGTCTCCGGGACAGACGCGCGGAGAAAGCGGTCGTGGTCCTGTGCCTGGGGCTCGGTCTCCGTGCGGACCGCGGTGAGCATGCGGACCGGGGTACCGCCGAGCCTGCGGGCGGCGAAGCCGAGGAGCTCGGCGCTGGCCGGGTCGAGCCACTGCAGGTCGTCCGCGACGATCAGCACCGGCCCCCGCGCGGCCAGGGCGCGGAACGCCGACAGCACCGCGAGCCGCAGCGCCAGGCCGTCGCGCTGCAGGGTGGACTCACCGCGGCCGGTGAGCGCCGACTCCAGGGCGGTGCGCTGCGGGGCGGGCAGCCGGTCGGCTATCTCGTCGACGACCAGACCGAGGAGGTCGGCCAGGGCGAGGAAGGGGAGATGCGATTCGGACTCGGTGGCCGAGCAACGCAAGACGGTCCGCGCCGATTCGGCGCATTCGGCGGCGAGCGCCCGCAGAACGGTCGACTTTCCTATTCCCGCCGGCCCGTGCACGAGCACACTGCCGCCCCCGGAGAGCTGCTCGCGTGCCCCCGCGAAGAGTTCCTCCCGGCCGATGACCAGGTCGGGGCGTGATCTGGCAGGTTCCCTGAAGTCCCCTCGCACGGTCACCGCTCCCCTCGTGTGTCGTGTCCTGGCCAATATTAGGCAAGGTCTCTTTGAATTTCGGACAGTCCGGGTGGTGAGGGAAATAACAGATGGTGCGCATACGTCATTTCACCGTCCGGACGATTGAATGGAGGGTGCCGAAGCGGACGGTGCGCTAAGGCAGCGCTCCGGCCCGGCGCGCGGCCACGACCGCCTCCAGCCGCGTGTGCGCGCCGAGTTTGCGCATCGCCGACCGCAGGTACCCCTTGACCGTCTCCGGACGCAGCCCCAGCCGCTCGGCGGCGGCCGCGTTGGTCGCCCCCGCCGCGACACAGGCGAGGACGTCCACCTCGCGCGGGGACAGGCCGACATCGCGCGGCGCCCCCGCGGACGGAGCCGCCGCACCGGCCAGCCGGCCGCACACCGAGAGCAGCTCGGCCCGCAGGTGCGGGTCGGCGATCCGCGGGGCCAGCGCCCGCAGCGCCCCGTGCGCCTCGCGCACCTCCTCCCAGGCCGCGTCCTTCGCCGCTCCCGCCGAGGGGCCGGGCCCGCGGACGGCGTCGAGCAGATCGCGCGCCTCGTCCCGGACGACCAGCGCCTGCTCCACGTCCCGGGCCGCCGCGACGGCCGCTCCCAGCGTCCGGTCGCCCAGCGGCCGGGCCGTCCTCAGGGCGCCGTACAGCACCCCGCGCACCCGGCGCCGCACGACGACGGGGACCGCGAGCACCGAACACAGCCCCTCCGTCGCCACCGCCGTGTCGTACTCGTGGCTGATCTGCCGCGAGGCCGGGTAGTCGCTCACCGCGCAGGGCCGGGCGAGGGCCACCGCCTTGCCGCCCAGGCCGTTGCCCGAGGAGACCGCGAGCGCGCTCAGCGCGTGCGTCGCCGTACCGCTCAGCTCACTGATGCGCACCAGCCGCCCCCCGGGATCCACCAGGCCGCCGAAGGCCACCGGCAGCCCCGTGGCACGCCGCAGCCGCACCAGCGCGGCGCGCACTTCCACCGACTCGGCCGTGTCTGCTGCCACCTGCTCACCCCTTCGTCGCGGCGCACCCCCGTTCGGGGGTGGTGAGACCTGCATCACGGAATACACGATGGTAGGCGGCGGTCCGGCAACGAGGAGGACACATGACGGCGACGACGGGCAGGGCGGAGGAGTTCCGTGCCGCACGGGACTTCCTGCTGGAGCACCGGGCGGACTACACCGCGGCCTACGAGGGCTTCGGCTGGCCGCGCCCGGAGCGGTTCAACTGGGCTCTCGACTGGTTCGACGCCATCGCGCGCGACAACGACCGCACCGCCCTGCACATCGTGGAGGAGGACGGCGGACGTGTCGAGGTCTCCTTCGCCGCGATGTCCGAGCGTTCGAACCGGGTGGCCAACTGGCTGCGCGAGCGGGGCGTGGGGGCCGAGGACCGCGTCCTCGTCATGCTCGGCAACCAGACCGAGCTGTGGGAGACGGCGCTGGCCGCGATGAAACTGCGCGCCGTCGTCATCCCGGCCACCCCGCTGCTCGGCCCCGCCGACCTGGCCGACCGGGTCGAACGCGGCCGGGTGCGGCACGTCGTCGTGCGGGCGGAGGACACCGGGAAGTTCGACGCGGTGCCGGGGGACTACACCCGGATCGCCGTCGGCGGCACGCGGCCGGGCTGGCACGCGTACGAGGAGACGGCCGGAGCCGACGCCGCCTTCGAGCCCGACGGCCCCACCCACGCGGACGACCCCCTGATGCTCTACTTCACCTCGGGCACCACCGCCCGGCCCAAACTGGTGGAGCACACCCACGTCTCGTACCCGATCGGCCACCTGGCCACCATGTACTGGATCGGGCTGAAGCCCGGGGACGTCCATCTGAACATCTCCTCACCCGGCTGGGCCAAGCACGCCTGGTCGAACCTCTTCGCGCCGTGGAACGCGGAGGCGACCGTCTTCCTGTACAACTACACGCGCTTCGACGCGGGCCGTCTGATGGCGGAGATGGACCGGGCCGGCGTCACCACCTTCTGCGCCCCGCCGACTGTGTGGCGCATGCTCATCCAGGCCGATCTGGGACTGCTGCGGACCCCGCCGCGCGAGGTCGTCGCCGCGGGCGAGCCGCTGAACCCCGAGGTCATCGAGCAGGTCAGGCGCGCCTGGGGCGTCACCATCAGGGACGGCTTCGGACAGACGGAGACCGCCGTCCAGGTGTCCAACAGCCCCGGTCAGCCGCTCAAGACCGGCTCCATGGGCCGTCCCAGCCCCGGCTACCGCGTCGAACTGCTCGATCCCGTCACGGGCGCGCCCGGCGCCACGGAGGGCGAGATCTGCCTCGACCTGTCCGAGCGTCCGGTGGGCCTGATGACCGGCTACCACGGCGACCCCGACCGTACGGCGGAGGCGATGGCGGGCGGCTACTACCGCACCGGGGACATCGGCTCGCGCGACGCCGACGGCTACATCACCTACGTCGGCCGCGCCGACGACGTGTTCAAGGCCTCCGACTACAAGATCTCCCCCTTCGAGCTGGAGAGCGCGCTCCTGGAGCACGAGGCCGTCGCCGAGGCCGCCGTGGTCCCGGCCCCCGACGAACTGCGCCTCGCCGTCCCGAAGGCCTACATCGTCCTCGCCGCCGGGTACGAGCCCGGCCCGGACACCGCCAAGCTCCTCTTCGAGCACGCGCGCACGGTGCTCTCGCCGTACAAGCGCGTCCGCCGCATCGAGTTCGGCGAGCTGCCCAAGACCGTCTCCGGCAAGATCCGCCGGATCGAGCTGCGCGAGGCCACGGCCGCCGGCTCGGACGCCGAGTACCGCGAGGAGGACTTCCGGTGAGTGAACTGTCGTACGCGCACGGGACGGGCGGCACGGCGCTGCTCGGCGACACCATCGGGGCGAACCTCGACCGGGCCGTCGCCGCCTGGCCGGAGCGGGAGGCACTGGTCGACGTGCCCTCGGGGCGGCGCTGGACGTATGCCCAGTTCGGCGCGGCCGTGGACGAGTTGGCGTACGCGCTGCTCGCCTCCGGAGTCGCCAAGGGCGACCGGGTGGGCATCTGGGCGGTCAACTGCCCCGAGTGGGTGCTCGTCCAGTACGCCACCGCCCGCGTCGGCGCGGTCATGGTGAACATCAACCCGGCCTACCGCACCCACGAGGTCGAGTACGTCCTGAACCAGGCCGGGATCTCGCTGCTCTTCGCCTCCCTGAGCCACAAGACCAGCGACTACCGGACGATGGTCGAGGAAGTACGGCACAGGTGCCCGGAGTTGAGGGAGACCGTCTACATCGGCGACCCGGGCTGGGACGCGCTGGTCCGTCGGGGCACCCCCGACCTGCGGGGCGAACTCCAGGCACGTGAGGCCGAGTTGTCCTGCGACGACCCGATCAACATCCAGTACACCTCGGGCACGACGGGCTTCCCCAAGGGAGCCACGCTCTCCCACCACAACATCCTCAACAACGGCTATTTCGTGGGGGAGTCGATCGCCTACTCGGAACAGGACCGGGTCTGCATCCCCGTGCCCTTCTACCACTGCTTCGGCATGGTGATGGGTAATCTGGCCGCCACCTCGCACGGCGCGTGCATGGTGATCCCGGCCCCGTCGTTCGACCCGGCGGCCACGCTGCGGGCCGTTCAGCAGGAGCGGTGCACCTCGCTCTACGGCGTACCCACCATGTTCATCGCGGAGTTGAACCTCCCCGACTTCGCGACGTACGACCTGTCCACCCTGCGCACCGGCATCATGGCGGGCTCGCCCTGCCCGGTCGAGGTGATGAAACGGGTGGTCGCCGAGATGCACATGGAGGAGGTCTCCATCTGTTACGGCATGACGGAGACCTCGCCCGTCTCGCTCCAGACCCGCCGCGACGACGACCTCGAACACCGCACCGGCACGGTCGGCCGGGTCCTGCCGCACCTGGAGGTCAAGGTCGTCGACCCGGTGGACTGGGTGACGCTGCCGCGCGGCACCGCGGGGGAGCTGTGCACCCGCGGCTACAGCGTGATGCTCGGCTACTGGAACGAGCCCGACAGGACCGCCGAGGCCGTCGACGCGGGGCGCTGGATGCACACGGGCGACCTCGCCGTGATGCGCGAGGACGGGTACGTCGAGATCGTCGGCCGCATCAAGGACATGATCATCCGGGGCGGCGAGAACATCTACCCGCGCGAGATCGAGGAGTTCCTGTACGCCCATCCGAAGATCGCCGACGTCCAGGTGGTCGGCGTCCCCCACGAGCGCTACGGCGAGGAGGTGCTCGCCTGCGTCATCCCGCGCGATCCGGCGGACCCCCTCACCCTGGACGAGCTGCGCGCCTTCTGCGAGGGCAGGCTGGCGCACTACAAGATCCCGAGCCGGCTGCGCATTCTGGAGACCTTCCCGATGACGGTCTCGGGGAAGGTGCGGAAGATCGAACTGCGGGAGACGTACGCCGAGTAGGCGCCCGGAGGGCTTCCGGTGCGGGTGCCCGTGGCCGGTGGTCAGTCCGTGACGGCGATGAGTTCGTCGGCGGGGCTGTTCACCGGCCGGGGCGTGCCCGTGAGGTCCAGGACGAAGAGGGGGACGCCGAGGGTGTCGGCGCGGGCGCGGGCGTCCTCGGCGTACCCGGCCAGGGAGAAGAAGACGCAGTCCGAGGACTCCGTCATGGCGGTCAGCCACAGGCACTCCACGTCGCGCAGCGAGGCCGGCCGCACGGTGGGGTCCACCTGCGCCAGGATGCCGCGCGCGGCGAGCCCGATCCCGGTCGGGGGCCGCTGGTCCGCGCGCCGGATGTCGCGGTAGCCGAGCCAGCCCAGATACAGCGCGGCGGCGGTGACGGCGTCGCGCGCGGTACGGATGGTGACGGGCCGGAACGCGGGCCTCCGGCCGTCCCCGCCGTCACGACCGGACCGCCCGCTTCCAGGGCGGTCCGAACCGGTTCCGCCTTCGGCCTTCCCGCCCGGGGGAACGTCGGCGGAGGCTTCCCGGTCCCGCTCGGGCCCGCTGCCCCGTGCCGGGTCGACCTCCCCGTCCCGGGGTTCGGGCTCGTCACCGCCCGGGAACGCGTCGGCCGCCGCTTCCCGCTTCCCGTCCTCGGAGACCCGGCTCCCGTCCCGGGACGGCGGCGTCCGCATCGGGATGCGCAGGGTCGTCCCGCAGGAGCAGCCCAGTTCGGGGTGGGGCCACTGGGTCTCGCGGCCGCAGGCGCCGCACCGGACCACGGTCCATTCGTCGTCCCACGCGCGATGGGCGACGGGAACCGGCTCCGCGAGCCGGTCGAGCGGTGCCGTCACGGGCGATCCGCACACGCAGGGATAGGACGGGGCCGCGTACAGGTGCTCGCGGCGGCAGGCCGGACACCGCACCGGCACGCTCTCTGCCATGGCCCACTCCAGAAGCTCACGTCGGATCGGCGCGTCCATCGTCCTCCTGCCGGGCGGTGTCCGGCAGCGAAACGCCGCGACGCGCACCGGCCGGTCCGGCGCACCGCCCGCCCTTGACGCTCCCTGTCCCGAAACCTACATTGCTTCCAGATAGTAGAAGTTAATTTCCATGATGCGGAATAATCGGCTTCCCGTGGGGCGCGACGGGAGCGCGAGTCCGACAGTCCGAGTCCGACAGTCCGAGCAGGAGTGCTCCATGGCTCGTATGACCGCTGCCCGCGCGGTAGTCGAGATCCTCAAGCGTGAGGGCGTGACCCACGCGTTCGGCGTTCCGGGCGCGGCGATCAACCCCTTCTACGCGGCCCTCGCGGCGTCCGGCGGGATCGGCCACACCCTCGCCCGGCACGTCGAGGGCGCCTCGCACATGGCGGAGGGCTACACCCGGACGCACCCGGGCAACATCGGTGTCTGCGTCGGCACGTCGGGCCCCGCCGGAACCGACATGATCACCGGTCTCTACTCCGCGAGCGGCGACTCCGTCCCGATCCTGTGCATCACCGGCCAGGCGCCGACCGCGGTGATCCACAAGGAGGACTTCCAGGCCGTCGACATCGCCGCGATCGCGCGCCCGGTGACCAAGGCGGCCGTCACCGTGCTGGAGGCGGCGCAGGTCCCCGGTGTCCTCCAGCAGGCCTTCCACCTCATGCGTTCCGGGCGTCCCGGGCCCGTCCTCGTCGACCTGCCCGTCGACGTCCAGCTCACCGAGATCGAGTTCGACCCCGGGACGTACGAACCGCTCCGGGCGTACAAACCCGCCGCGACCCGCGCCCAGATCGAGAAGGCGGTCGGGATGCTCAACGCGTCCGAGCGCCCGCTGATCGTGGCCGGCGGCGGAGTCGTCAACGCCGACGCCGCCGAACTCCTCGTCGAGTTCGCCGAGTTGACGGGCACCCCGGTGATCCCCACGCTCATGGGCTGGGGCGTGCTGCCCGACGACCACGAGCTCAACGCGGGCATGGTGGGCCTGCAGACCTCGCACCGCTACGGCAACGCCACCTTCCTGGAGTCCGACTTCGTCCTCGGCATCGGCAACCGCTGGGCCAACCGCCACACCGGCAGACTGGACGTCTACACGGCGGGCCGTACCTTCGTGCACGTCGACATCGAACCCACCCAGCTCGGCCGGATCTTCGCCCCGGACCTCGGCATCGCCTCCGACGCCGGGGCCGCCCTGGAGCTCTTCGTCGAGGTGGCGGGGGAGCTGAAGGCGGCGGGCGAACTGCCCGACCGCTCCGCGTGGGCCGCCTCGGCGCAGGAGAGGCGGGCCACCCTCCAGCGCCGGACGCACTTCGACGACGTCCCGATCAAGCCGCAGCGCGTCTACGAGGAGATGAACAAGGCCTTCGGCCCCGAGACCCGGTACGTCACCACCATCGGCCTCTCGCAGATCGCCGGCGCCCAGCTGCTGCACGTCTACCGGCCGCGCCACTGGATCAACTGCGGCCAGGCGGGCCCGCTCGGCTGGACCGTCCCGGCCGCGCTCGGCGTCGCCAGGGCCGACCCCGGCGCGCAGGTCGTCGCCCTCTCCGGCGACTACGACTTCCAGTTCATGATCGAGGAACTGGCCGTCGGGGCCCAGCACAGGATCCCGTACGTCCATGTCCTCGTGAACAACGCCTACTTGGGCCTGATCCGACAGGCACAGCTCGGTCTGGGCATCGACTTCCAGGTCAACCTGGAGTTCGAGAACATCAACTCCCCGGAGCTCGGTGTCTACGGCGTCGACCACGTCAAGGTCGTCGAGGGCCTCGGCTGCAAGGCGATCCGGGTCACCGAGCCGGGCGGACTCGGCGGTGCCTTCGAGCGCGCCAAGAAGCTCGCCGCCGAGTTCCAGGTGCCCGTCGTCGTCGAGGTGATCCTGGAGCGCGTCACCAACATCGCCATGAGCAGGACGAACGACATCGGAGACGTGGTCGAGTTCGAGGAGGTCGCGACCGAGCCGGGCCACGCGCCCACCGCGATCAGGACGCTGAAGGTCTGAAGCGGACCGCCCTCGTCCCGGTCACCCTCGTCCCGGTCGGTCCGTCCTGCCCTGCCCTGCCGCCCTGCCCGCCCCGAGTGGCGGGCGGGGCGGGCGCGTTGTTCCCAGGAGCGGGCGGGTCCGGCATGCTCGCCCCATGCGGATGACCGTCCCCACCCCCCTCGGCGACATCGCCGTACGCTGTCTCCCCCCGTTCCCCGGCGCCCGGTCCGAGGAGGCCCCGGTCCCGTCCGGCGCCCCCGCGCTGCTGCTCCTGCACGCCAACCCCGGGGACGGCCGCGACTTCGACGCCGTGCTGCCCGCCCTCGCCGACCGGTACCGCACCTTCGTCGTGGACTGGCCCGGGTACGGCGGCTCGACCGCGCCGGAACCCGGACGGGTCACCCCCGAAGGCCTGGTGGAGGTCGCGGAGCGGGTGATCGACGCGCTCGCCGAGGAGCAGGGCGTGCGGGAGGTCGCCGTGCTCGGCAACAGCGTCGGCGGTTATGTCGCCTGCCGTCTCGCCGAGGGCCCCCGCGCCGCGTCGCTCACCGCGCTCGTCCTGGTCGGCCCGGCGGGCTTCACCCGGCACACCGCGCTCACCCGGTGGTTCTGCCGCGAGGTGATGGGCCGCCCCGCCCGGGCCCGTCGGCTCGTCGTCCCGCTGGCCCGCGCCTATCTGGGCCGGCTGGGCACACCGAGCGTGCGGGAGACGTACGCCCGTGCGCGCGGACTGCCGCACGACGAGCGGAGACTGGCGGTGCACTGCGCGCTGTGGCGCGGGCTCGCCGACCCGGACTTCGGCCTCGTGGACCCCGCCGCCCTCGATCTGCCGATCCTGCTCCTGTGGGGGCGCCGCGATCCGGTCGTCCCCGTGTTCCTCGACGGCCGGCGCGCCCGGCGCGTCCTCCCCGCGGGGACGCCGAGCGTCCGGCTGCCCACGGCCCACGAGCCGTACAACGAACGGCCCGGGCTCTTCCTCCGGCACGTCCTGCCGTTCCTGGAGGATCCGCGGGCGGTCACCGCACGCGGCCTCAAGCCTCCCAGCCGCCCGCGCAGCCGGTGAAACCGCCGCCCTCCCCGCCACCGCTCCAGGACGGTCCGCGCTCCTGCCGCCCGCCGCGGCCCGTCAGCCCGGCCGCTCCGGTGAAGCGCGGCACCAGCACGGTCAGGGCGGTGTCGCCGTGCAGGGCGACCGCCAGCAGGACGTCGGCGGGGGACAGGCCCTCGGGTCCGGCGGGCGGGGGGAACGAGGCGCGCAGCTCCCTGAGGGCGTGCCGGGCGGCGCGGGTCCGGTGAGGGGGCAGGCGGCGCAGCAGTCCGGCCGCGACGGCCTCGCCCCGCAGCTCCGCCAGCGCGCGCCGCACACGCGGCCGTTCCGTCAACTCCCGTATTGCCGCGGGGTTGTAGAGGGAGCCGTACACGGCCCTCTCCAGGGCGATCCCCGGCCCGGAGGACCTTCCCACGGCCGGGCCCGAGACCCGCACCGTGCCCGGCCGTCCCACGGCCACCGCGCCCCGCAGATGCAGGGCGAGCACGGCGACCTTCACGGCCGCGCGGGGCCCGCCACGCAGCAGCGCGACGGTCTGGGGCCCGAGCCCGACCGCCGCGCTCCCGCTCATGGTGCTACCCCCGTGTACCCCCGTACCCCCCGTTCGGGACCCGCCGCCCCCGTGCCGGCGGGACCCGTGTGCCGAGAATGTGCCTCATCCGGCGTGAGGTGAAGCCCCCGGGGCGGTGTTCAGAGGTTGATTTGAGGGTTCCGTAGGCGCCCTACGCCCACTTGCGTACGGCCGGAACCCGTCCCGGCCACCCTCACCCGTCCGTGTGCTCCGGGTGCTCGGAGAGGCCGGGCCAGTCGTCCGGACCGCCGCCCTGCCACTCGATGATGTCGCTCTCCTCGACCTCGATCGCGTCGAGGTCGACGTCCGCCTGGCGCAGGATCTCGACCACGTCGTCGAGGTGGGAGGCGATACCGAGCACCCGGTCGCCCTCGGTGACCCGCCGCGACCCGTCCAGCCCCGGTGTGTGCACCACGATCCTGGGGAATTCCATGCCGTCAGCCTCCATGCTCCAAGGCTGCTGGCCGCGGCCGGGATCCGCACCCGGAGCCCGCCGTGGTTCAGGCCCGGACGCCCGAGAGGCGTTCGACCGCGCGCAGCAGCGCGGAGTGGTCCAGGCCGCCGTCGCCCTGGGCGCGCAGGCCGGCCACGAGCTGGGCGACCACGGCACCCACGGGCAGCACGGCGCCCACGGCGCGGGCGGCGTCCGTCACGATGCCCATGTCCTTGTGGTGCAGGTCGACGCGGAAGCCCGGCTCGAAGTCGCGGTTCAGGAAGTTGTCCTTCTTGCGGGCCAGCACGGTGGAGCCCGCGAGGCCGCCGCCGAGGACGTCGAGCGCGGCCCTCAGATCCACCCCGGAACGCTCCAGGAAGACCACGGCCTCGGCGCACGCCTGGATGTTCACGGCGACGATCAGCTGATTGGCCGCCTTCACGGTCTGGCCCGAGCCGTGCGGACCGCACAGGACGACGGTCCTGCCGAGCGCCGCGAAGACGGGCCCCGCCTCGTCGAAATCGGCCTGTTCGCCGCCGACCATGATCGACAGCACGGCCTCGACCGCTCCGGCCTCGCCGCCGGACACGGGGGCGTCCAGCACCCGCACCCCCTTCTCGGCACCGGCCCGCGCGAGGTCCACCGAGGTCCCCGGGGTGATCGAGGACATGTCGATCAGCAGCGCGCCGGGCCGCACGTTCTCCAGGATGCCGTCGGGGCCGTACGCGACGGCCTCGACCTGCGGGGAGGCGGGCACCATCGTGATCACCACGTCGGCGTCCCGCACGGCCTCGGCGACCGAGGCGGCGGCGGTGCCGCCCGCGGCGGCCAGGCGCTCCAGTTTGTCCCGCTCCAGCGTGTGGCCGGTGACGTCGTAACCGGCCTTGATCAGGTTCTCCGACATGGGCGAGCCCATGATGCCGAGGCCGATCCATGCCACCTTGGGGAGGTTGTCGCTCATGAGGATGCCTCTCCGGAATCTCCGTCACGTCGTCGGGATCCCCGCCGCTCCGCCGGGGCGCCGCTCAACGGACGCCCCCGGGCCGCGGCGGGCAGCCAGTCGAAGGTCTGTGCGCTCGGCCGGTCGCCCGGCTTGTACTCCAGGCCGACCCGGCCTTCGTAACCGGCCTCGGTGAGCCGGTCGAGGAGTTCCTCCAGGGGGAGCGTGCCGGTGCCCGGCGCGCCCCGGCCGGGGCTGTCCGCGATCTGCACATGACCGGTCCGGCCGGCGTGGGCGGCGATCACCCCAGGCAGGTCCTCGCCGTTCACGGCGAGGTGGTAGAGGTCCATGAGGAACCTGGTGTTGCCGAGGCCGGTCGCCGCGTTGACCTTGTCGACGGCGGCGGCACCGGCCGCGGCGCTCACCAGCGGATAGTCCGGCGACTCCCGCTCGTTGAGGGTCTCGACGAGGAGGACCGCGCCGATCCGGTCCGCGGCTCGCGCCGCGAGGACCAGGTTCTCCAGTGCGAGCGCGTCCTGCTCGTCCGGGTCCACGCCGTCGACGCGGTTGCCGTACAGGGCGTTGAGCGCCGTGCAGCCCAGCGACCCGGCGAAGCCGACGGCCACGTCGATGTTGGCCCGGAACCTCGCGGACTCCTCCCCGGGCAGGGACAGGGCGCCCCGGTCCGGGCCTGGCAGCCGTCCGGCGTAGAGGTTCAGGGCGGCCAGCCGGACGTCCGCGGCCTCGATCGCCGCCTTCAGGGCGTCGAGTTCGGACGGCTCGGGCGTGGGGGAGCCGGGCCAGGGCCACCACAGCTCGACCGCGGTGAAGCCCGCCGCGGCGGCCGCCGCCGGCCGTTCCAGGAGCGGGAGTTCCGTGAAGAGGATCGACAGATTGACGTTGAAGCGCTGGTCCGCGAATCCCATGGGGTCAGCACTCTCTTCCGTATAATGGAAGTTAGTTTCTGCTCAATGGAAGATTGCCGTCGGGGTGCGAGGGCTGTCAAGGGGAGTGGCGGCGGAAGGCCGGGGCCCGCTCGGCCCGTAGGGGGCTTGCCGGGGCGGCCGCGGCGCGCAGTAGGTTGACCCCGTGCGATTGAGAGTGGAGTTCACGACCGAGCCCTTCGATCTCGACGAGGCGCCCCGGCACGCGCTGGTCGCCCGTGAGGTCATCGGGGCGGCCGAGCTGGACGCCGTGGACGTCGGCCCGTTCGGCAACACCGTGGAAGGCGGTGCGGAGGCCGTGCTCACCGCCGTCGACACGCTTCTGCGCAAGGTCCTGGAGGCGGGGGCCACCCGGGTCTCGCTCCAGCTGAACGTCGTGGGCGGGGCCGGGGAGGGCGACAGTTGACCGGAATCGCGGACGACCCCTTCGTCGCGGCGGTCAAACCGCTGGTCGACGCCCTGGGCGGCGAGATGCTGCCGCCCGAGCAGGCCGGGGCCGATGACGTCGTCCTGGCCTGGGAGGGCGCGGACGTCGTCGCCGTGCGCCTGCCCCGGCTCGCCGACTCGCTCGACCGCATCCTCGCCGCCCTGGAGCGCACGAGCGGCAGGCCGCTCGCGGAACTCGACCGCAAGGCCAAACAGGAGATTGTGCGCATACTGGAAGCCCGCGGGGCCTTCTCCGTGCGGCACGGCGTGGAGACGGTGGCGAGCGCGCTCGGCGTCAGCCGGTTCACCATCTACAACTACCTGAACCGCGAGAAGGGTGCCTGACCGGCTTCCGGGACCGCGGGGTGGCGGTGGCCGCGACCTCTCGTAACCCGAAGTTTTCAACAAAGTGTTGACGCCGCCCTCGCCCGGGGCGTTAGCTGTGCGCAGCCCGTCCAGCACAAGGCCACGGAGGCTCCTCATGACGTCGAGCACGGCATCCGGTGGCCTCGCCCGCTTCAACGCCCTGGAGGAGGGCGCGGCCCGCGCCGTCCTCCACGAGGTGTGCGCCTCCCGCGCCTGGGCCGAACGGCTGCTCGCCGCCCGCCCGTACGCCGACGCCGACGCCCTGTACGCCGAGAGCGACGCCGCCACGGCCGGCCTCGCCACCGCCGACCTGACGGAGGCGATGGCGGGGCACCCGCCCATCGGACGGCCGAGGCCCGGAGACCCGACCTCCTCGCGCGAACAGCGCGGGATGGCCGGTGCCTCCGCGGAGCTCAGGGAGGAGATGCTCGCGCTGAACCTGGCCTACCAGGAGAAGTTCGGCCATGTCTTCCTCGTCTGCGCCACCGGCCGGACCGGCGAGCAGATGCGTGACGCGGTCAGGGAACGGATCGGCAACTCCGCCGAGCGGGAGCGCGAGATCGTCCGCGTGGAACTGGGGAAGATCAATCGCATCAGGCTCGGCGGCCTCGTGCGGGACGAGCCGTCCGGCGCGGAAGGCGGCTGACGGCCCCGCGCGCAGGACGTGACCGCCGGCCCCGTACAGGAGGAAGAGGCATGAGCACCGACACCACGGCCTCCGTGTCCACCCATGTCCTGGACACCAGCGCGGGCCGCCCCGCCCGCGGCGTCGCCGTCCGGCTCGCCGCCCGCGCGGGGCGCGAGGGCGACTGGCGGGCGCTCGGCGGCTCCGCGACCGACGCGGACGGCCGCTGCAAGGACCTTCCGGAGCCACCGGAGGGCACGACCCACGTACGGCTCGACTTCGAGGTCGAGCCGTACTTCGAGCAGGATCCGGCGACGACGGCACAGCGGGCCGAGGCGCGGCGGGACGCCCCCGCGGACCGGGACGGCGGGACGTTCTTCCCCGAGGTGACCGTCACCTTCGCCGTCAGGCCGGGCGAGCACTACCACGTACCGCTGCTGCTCAACCCGTTCGGCTACTCCGTTTACCGAGGGAGCTAGCAGAGATGACCGAACCTTCCCGCAAGGGCCGCCCGGTGCTGCTGGGCCAGAACCAGTACGGCAAGGCCGAGACCCGCGTCGTCCGGATCACCCGCGACGGCGCCACGCACCACATCAAGGACCTGAACGTGTCCGTCGCGCTGAGCGGCGACATGGAGGAGGTCCACCTCTCCGGCTCCAACGCCAACGTCCTGCCGACCGACACCACCAAGAACACGGTGTACGCCTTCGCCAAGGAACACGGCGTCGAGTCCGCCGAGCGGTTCGGCATCCACCTCGCCCGGCACTTCGTGACCAGCCAGGAGCCGATCCGGCGGGCGCGCGTCCGCATCGAGGAGTACGCCTGGGAACGCATCGAGGTCCCGGACGCCGGGTCCCGGGTCCCGGGTGCGGACGAGCCGCGGCATTCCTTCGTCCGCAAGGGCCAGGAGACCCGCGTCACCCAGATCACCTACGACGGCGACGCGTGGGAGGTCGTCTCGGGCCTGAAGGACCTCGTGGTGATGAACACGACCGACTCCGAGTTCTGGGGCTACGTCAAGGACAGGTACACGACGCTCCCGGAGGCCCACGACCGCATCCTCGCCACCCAGGTCTCCGCCCGCTGGCGCTTCGGCTGGACCGGCGACGAGCAGCCGATGCCCGACTGGGACACCTCCTACGAGCAGGCCAGGAAGCACATGCTCCAGGCCTTCGCGGACACCTACTCCCTCTCGCTCCAGCAGACCCTGTACGAGATGGGCGCGCGGATCGTCGAGCACCGCGACGAGATCGACGAGGTCCGCTTCTCGCTCCCGAACAAGCACCACTTCCTGGTCGACCTGAAGCCGTTCGGCCTGGAGAACGACAACGAGGTCTACTTCGCCGCCGACCGTCCGTACGGGCTCATCGAGGCCACCGTCCTGCGTGACGGCCGCGAGCCGCGCATCCCGGTGGACCTCACCAACCTGTAGAACCAGCCCCCAGAACCGCCACGACGGACCCGGTCGTTCCCCCCGCTCGGCCGCCAGGTCCGTCCGCAGACCCGGAAGAACGAGGAACCGCAGTGGCAGTCCAGCGCATCGTCATCGAGAACTGCGCCGTCGCGACCGTGGACGCGGGCGACACCGAGTACGCCTCGGGCCACATCGTCGTCGCCGACGACCTGATCGAGTCGGTGGGCGACGGAAAGGCCCCCGACGGCCTGGAGAACGTGGTCCGCCGCATCGACGGCACCGGACACCTGGCCACACCCGGTCTGGTGAACACCCATCACCACTTCTACCAGTGGATCACCCGCGGCCTCGCCACGGACCACAACCTCTTCGACTGGCTCGTCGCGCTGTACCCGACCTGGGCGCGCATCGACGAGCCGATGGTCTACGCGGCCGCCCAGGGCTCCCTCGCCGTGATGGCCCGCGGCGGTGTCACCACCGCCATGGACCACCACTACGTCTTCCCGAAGGGATCGGGGGACCTGTCCGGAGCGGTCATCCGGGCCGCCCGTGAGACCGGCGTCCGCTTCACCCTCGCCCGCGGCTCCATGGACCGCGGCGAGAGCGACGGCGGACTGCCGCCGGACTTCGCCGTCGAGACCCTCGAAGGGGCCCTGGCCGCGACCGAGGCGACCGTCGACGAGCACCACGACGCCTCCTTCGCCAGCATGGTCCAGATCGCCGTCGCGCCCTGCTCGCCCTTCTCCGTCTCCACCGAACTCATGCGGCAGGGCGCCGAGTTGGCCCGCCGCAAGGGAGTGCGGCTGCACACGCACGGTTCGGAGACCGTGGAGGAGGAGCAGTTCTGCAAGGAGCTGTTCGGCATGGGCCCGACCGACTACTTCGAGTCGACCGGCTGGCTCGGCGAGGACGTGTGGATGGCGCACTGCGTCCACATGAACGACTCCGACATCGCCGCCTTCGCCCGGACGGGGACGGGGGTCGCCCACTGCCCTTCCTCCAACGCCCGGCTGGCCGCGGGCATCGCCCGGGTCCCCGACATGCTCGCGGCCGGCGTCCCGGTCGGCCTCGGCGTCGACGGCACCGCCTCCAACGAGTCCGGCGAGCTCCACACCGAACTGCGCAACGCCCTGCTCGTCAACCGGCTCGGCGCCCACCGCGAGGCCGCCCTGAGCGCCCGTCAGGCACTGCGCCTCGGCACCTACGGAGGGGCCCGGGTCCTGGGCCGGGCGAGCCAGATCGGCTCGCTGGAGGCCGGCAAGCTCGCCGACCTCGTGCTGTGGCGGCTGGACACCGTGGCGCACGCCTCGATCGCCGACCCGGTGGCGGCGCTCGTCCTCGGCGCCGCCGCCCCGGTCACCCTCTCGCTCGTGAACGGCCGCCCGGTCGTCGAGGACGGTCACCTGCTGCACGTCGACGAGGACGCCGTCGCCCGTTCCACCCGGGACGAGGCGCGGCGCCTCGCCCGGATCGCCGAAAAGGCGTGACCGCCGCGGAACTCCGGCCGATGGGGACGGCCCCCGGCCGGTGGCCGTGGACCCGGCCGGGCCCCGCGGCGGCCGTCTCCGGGGCGCGCACGGACGTGCGCCCCGGAGGGTTCTTCCGCCGCGCGTCTCAGCCGATGTGGTAGCTGTCGCCGTAGACCTTCCAGTCCAGCGGCGTGTCGAGGTTCAGGTTCCGCTTGCGCACGAAGACCCGCTGCGCGGTGTCGACCCGGCTGGTGTCGGAGTGGGCCTCCTCCTGCTTCATGGCCCACACCCGGGCGTCGAGGAAGGCGTTCAGGTACGTCACCTCGTCGCCGCCCTGGGCCGGCGGCTTGGCCCTGGCGAGCGCGCGCCGCCGGATGCTGCCGAAACTGGTGCTGTCGTCACCGTTGCCGTGCATCACGATGGCGTCGTAGTACGTGAACTGGCCGAGGGTGCCGATGCCGTCGGCCTTGCCCTGCTGGACGGCGGGGTTGAAGTAGACGCGGTCCCGCTCGTCGTTCTGGGCCTGCTGGAACGCCGTGTCCTGGGCCGCGCGGCGCCAGTCGGCCGGGAAGCCGGGGTCCAGGCCCTCGTGGGAGTCGCTGCCGTCGACCTCGCGCAGCGCGGGCAGGTACTTGGCCAGGACGTTGCCGGGCTTGCGCCGCGTGTACAGCTCGACGAGTTCGAGCATGTCGTGGGTGCCCGAACAGAAGCCGATGATCCCGGCGGTGTAGCCGCGCCCGTCGCCGATGTCCTCGATGTACTTGTACTGCGCCTTCCAGTCCAGCGAGGAGTTCTCCGCGCTGGAGACCAGCTTCATGGCGATCTCCTTCTTCGCCGGGTCGTCCAGACCGGCCGGCGAGGCGGTCGCGGCCTGGGAGGCGATCAGGGGGCCTGCCACCAGTGAGGCTCCGATCAGGGTGAGCAGGGTGCGACGCGAAGTGCGTATGTGGGGGGTGTGCACGGTACCTCCGGTTGGGGGAGCGGTGTTGCCGCATACTGTTAGGAAAGTTTCCTACCAGAGTTCGGGTGCGACGTACACCCGCTGAACCAGGGGGAGTTGGCGTTTCGCGCACCGAGACCGAACCTCGCTGGGCTACGGTCTGAGCACACGCAGGGCACATGGGACACATGGGCCGCACGGCGTGCGCGTACGGAAACCGGGACGAAGGCGCGGCCGCGACGGGGGAGTCGGTCATGAACGAATCGGGCCGTGTGGAGGCCTTCAGCGACGGCGTGTTCGCCATCGCGATCACTCTGCTGATCCTGGAGATCAAGGTCCCCGAGGCCGGTGAGGACGGCGGTCTGTGGCACGCGCTCGCGGAGCAGTGGCCCTCCTACGCCGCCTACGTCGTCAGCTTCCTGGTGATCGGCATCATGTGGGTCAACCACCACCAGGTGTTCGGCTACGTCGCGCGGGTCGACCGCACCCTGATGTTCCTGAACCTGCTCCTGCTCATGGTGGTGGCCGCCATTCCCTGGCCGACGGCGATGGTCGCGGAGTACCTGCGCGAGGAGAAGGCGTCTCACGCCGCCGCCGCCGTCTACAGCCTGGTCATGGTGGCCATGGCCCTCGCGTTCCAGGCGGTGTGGTGGCACCTGACCCGCACCGGGCACCTTTTCGACAGCCGCGTCGACGTGGAAGGCGCCCGGCGCACCCGGGTCCGTTTCGCCCTGGGCTCCCTCGCCTATCCGGCGACCGTCGCCCTCTCCTTCGTCTCGGCGCCGCTGACCCTCGCCGCGCACGGGATGCTGGCGGTCTACTACGGCTTCAACCAAGTGCCGGTGCCGGTCCGTGCACCTGGCGCGGCCGAGGCGGCGGAAGAGGGGGCGTGAGGAGGCCCGGCCGGGTCAGAGGCCGAGCGGCCCCGGGTCGGCGGCCAGCGACTTGAAGGCGTCCCGGGCCCCCGGCACCAGGCGGCGCTCGGTGAGGTCCATCAGCCCGCCGACCGCCGTGATCTCGGCGGACACCGTCCCGTCGGTCTTCCTGACGGTCTGCTCGATGCGGAAACTCCTGCCCTCGCCCCAGAGGAAGGCGCACGTCACCTCGACCTCGTCACCGGCCCGCAGTTCGCGCAGATAGCGGATGGTCGTCTCCAGCACGACCGGGCCCACCCCGCGGGCCGCCAGCTCCGCCTGGCCGATCCCGGCCGCCCGGAGCACCGACCAGCGGGCGTGCTCGGCGTACTGGAGGTAGACGCTCTGGTTGAGATGGCCCAGCACATCGGTCTCGTACCCGCGAACGGTCACGGGGACGGAGAACGGCTCTGTCACGACTTTCCCTTCGACGACGACTGCTGACTGCTTCCCGGTTTCCCGGCTTCTCGACGGCGGGCGCCGGGACGACCGCGACGCCCGGCGCGCGCGGAATCACGTCCGCCGGGGCGAGGCCAGGACGTACCGGACGCCCGTGCGCGGCTGCGTGTGTTCGCCGGTCTGCCAGCCCGCCTTCTCCAGGGTGGCCGCGCAGGCCCGCAGCGCCGCGGGGTCCGGCTCGTACACCGCGACGGCCTCCGGCTGCGGTGTCGCCCGTACCCGGTATCCGCCGCCCTCGGCCCGGGCGGGCCGGTGCTCCGCCGCCTCCAGCGCGAGCGCGGCCGCCTGCACCAGATGCGTCCGCTCCCAGGCGCACGGAAGACCGGTCGCGCCGTCCGGACGGGTCATCCGGCGCAGCTCCAGGAGCCCCTGCCAGGCGCTGTGCACCTCCCTGCGCCGCGCGGGACCCTCCTCGGCCCCCTCCTCGCCGCCGACCCGCGCCGCGAACACCCCGGACGCCTCCGGAGCCGGAGCCCCCGCCTCCTCGGCCGGCCCGGGGGTCCCGGGATCCTCGCGCAGCCGGTGCCCGGCCGGTGTCAGGAAGTGGTCGCGCGGGGGACGTGGATGGCGGAAGGCGAGTCCCTGCCTCACCAGGGCGGCGAGCTGTGCCTCCGTACCCTTCAGCCGCCCGGTCACGGGGTCGGCCGCGTCGACGATGCGCCGCTGCGCGGCGGTCGGCGGTCGTGTCACGGAGAACTCCCTCCACCACCCGTGCCGCCGCGGCGCTCCGGCCCGGCCGCGGCTCAGTGTTCCTCCGGCCCTCCTCCCGCCGGGGAGGGGGGCTCGTGGGAACAGTACGCGTCGGGTCTGACATTCCAGCCGGCCACCACATGCCGGCGGTGCTCCGTGCTCAGCCGGCTCATCGTCCCGGTGCCGAGCTGGAAGACGGCGCCCGCCTGGGCGGTCAGACCGAGCCGCCGCGCGGTCAGCACCCGCAGGAAGTGGCCGTGCGAGACGACCACCACGCTGCCCTCCGACTCGGCGAGCGCCGCGTCGATCCTGGCCAGCACCCGCTCGGCGCGCACCCCGACCTCGTCCGGGCTCTCGCCCGGGTGCTCGGGCGGCCCGGGGGCGACGCCGTCGGTGAACAGGAACCAGTCGGGCCGCTCCCGGTGGATCTCCACGGTCGTGACCCCCTCGTACCCGCCGTAGTCCCACTCGCGCAGGTCCGCGTCGACGCGGGCGTGGCCGATCCCGGCCAGTTCGGCCGTCTCGCGCGCCCGGCGCATCGGGCTGACGAACGCCGCCGCGATGTGGTGCCGGGCGATCAGCGGGCGCAGCCGCCGCGCCTGCTCGCGGCCGTTGTCGGTCAGCGGGACGTCGGTCGACCCCGTGTGCCGCCCCGACATCGACCATTCGGTCTCACCGTGCCGTACGAGGAGCAGATCACCCATCGTCGCGCCCTCTCCGTCCCTGTGCCGTCCGCTGTCCCTCGTACGGTGTCACCGGGTGGGCGCGGCCGCAGCACCGGGTCCCCGGTCGGCCCACCCGGGCCCGGCTCCTCGGCCGGTCCACCGGGTCCTCAGTCCTTCTCCTGTCGGTACCCGCTCAGGAACCGTCCGATCCGGCTGATCGCCGCGTCCAGGACGTCGGCGTGCGGGAGGGTGAGGATGCGGAAGTGGTCGGGCCGCGACCAGTTGAAGCCGGTGCCCTGCACGACCTGGATCTTCTCGCGCAGCAGCAGGTCGAGGACGAACCTCTCGTCGTCGTGGATCGGATACACGGCCGGGTCGATGCGCGGGAACGCGTACAGCGCGCCCTTGGGTTTGACGCACGAGATGCCGGGGATCTCGTTGAGCTTCTCCCAGGCGAGGTCGCGCTGCTCGCGAAGGCGGCCGCCGGGCGCGGTCAGCTCGTGGATCGACTGGCGGCCGCCGAGCGCGGCCTGGATGGCGTACTGCGCCGGGGCGTTGGCGCACAGTCGCATGGAGGCCAGCATCGTCAGCCCCTCCAGATAGCTGCGCGCGTGCTGCTTGGGGCCCGTGACGACCAGCCAGCCGGAACGGAAACCGGCGACGCGGTAGGTCTTGGACAGCCCGCAGAAGGTGAGGACCACCAGGTCGGGGGCGAGGGCCGCGGCCGACTGGTGCACGGCGTCGTCGTACAGGATCTGGTCGTAGACCTCGTCGGCGAGGACCATCAGGCCGTGCCGGCGGGCGAGATCGAGGATGCCCTCGACGATCTCCTTCGGATAGACCGCGCCCGTGGGGTTGTTGGGGTTGATGATGACGACCGCGCGGGTCCGGTCGGTGATCTTCGCCGCCATGTCGTCCAGGTCCGGGTACCAGTCGGACCGTTCGTCGCAGAGGTAGTGGACCGCCTTGCCGCCGGCGAGGGTGGTGACGGCGGTCCACAGCGGGTAGTCCGGGGCGGGGATCAGGACTTCGTCGCCGTCCTCGATCAGGGCCTGGACGGCCATGGAGATCAGTTCCGAGACGCCGTTGCCGAGGAAGACGTCGTCCACGCCGACGTCCAGGCCCCGGTCCTGGTAGCGCTGGGCGACGGCCCGGCGGGCGGACAGGATGCCGCGCGAGTCGGTGTAACCGTGCGCCCGGGGCAGCATCCGGATCATGTCCTGGAGGATCTCCTCCGGCGCCTCGAACCCGAAGAGGGCGGGGTTGCCGGTGTTCAGGCGCAGCACGCTGTGGCCCGCCGCCTCCAGTGCGTCGGCGTGCTCGATCACCGGGCCGCGGATCTCGTAACAGACCTCGCTGAGCTTGCTCGACTGCCGGAACTCCATGCGCTGCGCCCCTCCGGTTGTGGTGTTGCTTGGTTTTACCAAGTGGGAGCTTGGAAAGTCCAACAAGATAGCTAGACTGCGTCACATGTCACCGCGCCGAAGCTACGACCAGTACTGTTCCGCCGCCCGTGCCCTCGACGCCGTCGGAGACCGGTGGACCCTCCTGATCGTCCGCGAACTGCTCGGCGGACCGCGCCGTTACACCGACCTGCACGCCGATCTGCCGGGTGTCAGCACCGACGTCCTCGCCTCCCGGCTCAAGGACATGGAACGCGACGGACTGACCACGAGACGCCGCCTGCCGCCTCCGGGCGCGGCCTACGTGTACGAACTCACCGATCGCGGAAGGGAGTTGCTGCCCGTCCTGCAGGCGCTCGGGGAGTGGGGCGGGCCCGCGCTGGGCGAGCGGCGGCCCACCGACGCGGTACGGGCCCACTGGTTCGCGCTGCCGCTGCTGCGCGGTCTCGACGCCACCGGGGCGGGGAAGGGGCTGGTCGAAGTCCGCCTGGACGAAGGCCTGTTCCACGTGTGGCTGGGGGACGGGGACGGGCCGCTCTACGGGGACGGACCCGCCCCGCGGGAGCCGGACGCCCGGCTGGCCCCGGACGCGCGGACGTGCGAGGCCCTGAACCGGGGCGAGTTGACGCTGCTCGACGCGCTGCGCGGGCGGGGCGTGGACGTGACGGGCGACGGACCGCTCGCCGAAGCGCTCCGCGGCGCGTGACGCGCCCCGCACCACGAGCGAGAGGCCCGCGCCGCCCCCTGACGGGGAGCGGCGCGGGCCTCGGTCCACGGCTTGCGGGTCAGGCGCCCGGCGGAATCCGCGAGGGACGTCCGCGGCCTCGCGTCAGCGAGTAGCCCCAGATGCCGGCGAGGGCCGCGAGGACGCCGCCGATGCCGGTCCACACCCAGCGGTCGGACCACCAGCCGGAGGTGTCGGGCCGGAGCGAGGACAGCGTCGCCGTCTTCGAGTCGGAGCTGTCGTCGGAACCGTCCTCCTCGGAGTTCGCGGACGTCACGGCGATGCCAGGGACCAACGGCTTGGCGAGCGAGCCGTCGACCGCCGCCGAACCGCCGATGTCCTCCGAGTCCACCTGGAGCTGCGCGCTCATCGGCAGACCCAGATCGGCCGTCCCCAGACCGGTGGCGGTCAGCCGGATGTAATAGGTGCCCGGCAGCGGGTCGTTGGCCCAGGTCTCCGACCAGGCGCGAACGGTGCGCAGGGTGCAGGACAGCTCCACGGAGGACGCGTCCGTGCCCGCCGTCCGGGTCTGCGCCCCGTACTGGCAGGCCTGACGGCGCCGCAGCCCGTCGTACACGTCGATCTGCCAGGTCTCGGAGGAGGCGCGCTTGGACGCCTCGGGCAGCTTCACCGTCGCCTTCACGGTGGGCTGCTGTCCCGAGTCCGCCGGGAACTGCCAGTACAGGTAGTCACCCGTGGAGGCGCCGGCGGTGGCCTGCTCGCCCTGCTCGATCTCGGTCGCCGTACGGAACGACGTACCGGCCTCGGTGGGCGCGGAGCCGTCGTCCGAAGGGCTCGCGGACGGCGAGGAGTCGGCGAGGGCCGGGAAGGCGGCCGCGCCGAGCAGCGCGGGCGCACCGGCGAGCCCCGCGAGGAGGGCCGTGGTGCTCAGTACACGTCGGATACGCATCAGTTGGTCCTCCAGACCGAGAACCGCCAACGGGAGATCCAGCCCCACAGCAGACCCGCGAGGAAGCCGGTCAGCACCAGGGCGCCGAGCAGCCACCAGCCGCGGCCGAGGCCGAAGGAGGCCACGTCGCTCGCCTGGTCCGGGCCGTCGACGACGTCGACCGTCAGTTCCAGGGGCATTCCGGGCGTGGTCTTCACGCCGGACGCGGCCGAGAAGGAGTTGGACACCTGCAGGCACACGACCTCGGCGGGCGCGTCCTCGTCGTCGCTCTCGGCCTTCGGGTAGCGCAGACCGGTCGAGACGACGTCGGTGCGGCCGGTCCCGGCCGACTCGCCGCGCACGATCTCCCGGCCGTGCACGGTGACGGCCCGCAGCAGCACCCCGTAGTCGGGGTGGACCTGGCGGTCGGCGGCGATGCTCACCGAGGCGCGCAGCTCCTTGCCGGGCGCGACCTCCACGCGGTACCAGCGGTGCTGGGAGAACTCCTCGCGGTCGGTGTAGAAGCCCGACTTGACGACGGGCGCCGCGGTGCACGAGTCGGCACCCTTCACGGCCACCGGCTTGACCACCGGATCGGCGGCGCGGTCCACCAACTGGTTGACGCGGTCGCTGAGCTGCTCCTTGTGCTCCACCGAGGTGTACGAGCCACCGGTGGCCTCGGCGATGCAGCTCAGCTGCCTGCTCACCTTGAGGTTGGGGACCAGACCCAGGGTGTCGATGGTCAGGTCGATGCCCTTGGCCGCGATCTCGCGGGCCACCTGGCACGGGTCGAGCGGCTGGCAGGTGTCCTCGCCGTCGCTGATCAGCACGATGCGACGGGTGCCCTCACCGCCCTGGAGGTCGTCGGCCGCCTTGAGCAGCGCGGGGCCTATCGGGGTCCAGCCGGTCGGGCTGAGGGTCGCGACCGCCGTCTTGGCCTCGGTGCGGTCCAGCGTCCCCACCGGGTACAGCTGGGCCGTGTCCTTGCAGCCCGTCTTGCGGTCGTCCCCCGAGTAGTTGGCGCCGAGGGTGCGGATGCCGAGCTGCACCTCCTGCGGTGTCGCGTCGAGTACTTCGTTGAACGCCTGCTTCGCCGCGGCCATCCGCGACTCGCCGTCGATGTCCCGGGCCCGCATCGAACCGCTGACGTCCAGCAGGAGTTCGACCTTGGGCGCCAGCGCCGTGGTTTCGTCGGCGACCGCCCCGGCCGGGAAGGCGATCCCGGCGGCCAGGAAGGCGAGCAGGGCGCAGACGCCCGCCGCCAGCCGTTGTCTTGTGATCATCGGCGGATCCTATTGATCGAAGGTGCCGATCGTAAAAACGAGAGGTGTCCCGCGTCACGACGAGCCGGGTCCGGCGAGCGGCCCGGGCAGCCGTGTCCACAGGTTGCCGGGGGTTCCGGGGGAGAGCCGCATCAAGGTCAGCGCTTTGGCGGGGACCGGCTCGCCGAGGAGCGCGGGGAGGTCCGGTGTGCGCGGGAGGTCCGGTGCGACGCTCGCGAGGGCCTCGCGGAGCGCGGCCGCCGAGCCCGCCGTCGCGCCCAGCGCGCCGCCGACGAGGGAACCGAAGAGCTTGCGGCGTAGGGCCCTCACGTCGTCGGTCACGATGCGCCCGGACAACTCCGGGACCGGGACGCCGTGGAGGGCCAGCCGGGCCGGGCTCACCCGGATGTCGGCCAGGTCGCGGTAGACGAGCCGGACGGGGGAGCCCGCGCGGTCGAGGATCACGAGCAGGTTCTGGCCGTGAGCCTCCAGGGCCACCCCGAGCTCCAGCAGTCGCAGCCCCACGGTGAGGACGAGCCGGGCGAGATCGGCCAGCCAGGAAGCCTTCCCGGGCAGGCCGGTCAGCGGAAGCGCGGCCACCGGGACGCACCGCTCGCCCTCGCCCGCGTACCCGTCCGGGGACTCCCGCACCACCGCCGCGAGATCGGGGGAACCGGCGGTGGCCGCGCCGAGGGTGCGGGTGATGTGCAGTGGCGCGCCCAGGCGGGCCGTCGTCTCCTCCATGAACGCCGAGACCGCGTCCGCCGTCCGCACCGAGTACACCGAGATGTCCCGCACCGACGAGGTCAGCCGGGCGCTCAGCGCCGTCTTCACATGCGTCCCGTCCGGCACCGCCAGGGTGCGCAGGGACATCAACGGGCGGGCGGCGAAGCCCTCCTGGACCGGCGCGTCCAGCACGTGGGCGGCCTGCCAGGGATGCACCGGGACCAGCACCCGCTCCCCGTCCCGCAGCCACTTCGGCCACTCGCCCGTGACGAGGGCGTCGTCCACCGCCACCAGGCCCAGCCGCACCGACGTCCGGTGCTCCGGCCCGTACGCGAGCTGCTCGGCCACCGAGAACCCCGGCCGCGCACGGCAGTTGGGGTGGTAGGGATGCCCGTCGACGATCCGCTGCTCCCACGCCCAGCTCGCCCCGGACGCCCCGGGAACGTCCTCGGACGTCCGGTTCGCCCGCGACAGCGCCAAGGAGGCCACGCTGTTGCCGAGTTCGGCCGAGAAGGCACCCCCGTGCGGCACGCCGAGGGCGTCGACGAGCGCCTCCGGACGGTCGTACACCCGCTCGCCGAGCCGCACTTCGGTGACGTAGGCGGAGGTGGCGTACGGGTCCGGAAGCGGTCCGCGCAGCCGGCGGCCGTCCGCGAGGCGGAGCGTCAGTCCCTCACGGTCCGCCTCGCGCCGGTCGATCCAGGGCAGCGGCTCGTACGCCAGCGCGCGCCACAGCCGGGTCAGCACGGCGGCCCGGGCACCGGGCAGGGCCCGCGCGTACGGCTCCGACAGCCCGGGGCGTACGGCGCTCAGTTCCTCGGCGAACGCGGCCTCGGTGTCGGGCGTGGAGGGACGGGGCACGGGCGGGCTCCTCGGGTACGGGGACTGCGTCGAGATCGTCCGCCGCGGCGGACATACTGATCACCAGTGCACCGTACGAATCGAATGGACCGGATGGATCGCGTGGACTTCAAGCCGACCGTGTTCCCCCAGCTCACGGCGGGCGACACGGACGAGGCCGCCGACGCGTACGCCGCCGCACCGTTGCTCAATTGTCTCCTTCGCGAACTGGCGGAGCCCACGGGACGACCGGACGTCCACCGGCTGCGCGCGAGCGGCCGGGAGCTGCGCACGCGGGGGACCCGGCGCCCCTGCGCACCCGAGGCGCGCTCCGACGGGGCCTGGCACCGGCTCACGCACCGGGAGCTGGTCGAACTCGCCGCGGACGAACTGCGCCTGTCCACCGGAGTGGACAACACCCGGCTCCCCGCGGAGATGAGGGACAGCCGGGACGTGGTCGCGGCCCTCCTGCGGGCCCGCGCCGTCGCGCCGCCCCCCGAGGACCCGTACCTGCGCTCCGAACAGTCCCTGGTCATGGGGCACCCGTACCACCCGGCACCCAAGACACGCGGCGGCGGCCCGGCCGCCGGCTGGCTGCCGTACGCCCCCGAGGCCCACACCCGCTTCCCGCTGGAACTGCTCGCCGTGCGCGAGGACACGGTCGTCGAGGAGGGCGACACCCGGGCGCTCGACACCCTGGGCCGGGCCCCCGACGGTTACCGGCTGCTGCCCGCGCACCCCTGGCAGCTGGCCCTGACCGGGGACAGCCCGGCGATCCGGGACGCCTTCGCGGACGGCAGGCTCCTGCGCCTCGGACCCACCGCCCGCCAGCTGTGGCCGACCGCCGCCGTCCGCACGCTCCACGCCCCCGAGGACGACCTCTTCCTCAAGTTCAGCCTCGACGTCCGCATCACCAACGACATCCGCCGGCTGTGGCGGCACGACCTGCTGAAGGCGCGGGCCACCGACGCGGCCACCGCCGCCGCGTTCGCCGCGCAGGACGGGCCCGCCGCCTGGCTGAGCGACCGCGGCTGGCGCACCGCCGGCTTCGCCTTCGAGGAACTCGCCGTCCTGGTCCGCGACGGACTGGGCGGCCACCTCGTCCCCGGCGCCACCCCGCTGCTCGCCGCCGCCCTCGTGGAGGGCTTCGACGGCAGCCCGCTCGACCGGCTCACCGACCCCTCCCCCTGGTGGGCCGCCTACCTCCGCCAGGTGGTGCCCCCGGTGCTGGAGGCGTTCGCCCGCCACGGAGTCGTCGTCGAGGCCCATCTGCAGAACACGCTGGTGGCCGTGGACGCGGACGGCACGCCCGTCCAGGCCCTGTTCCGGGACGCGGAAGGCGTGAAACTGCTGCCGCCGGTGACCCGCGCGGCCGGCTGGGAACGGCTCGTCTACTGCCTGGTCGTCAACCACCTCTCCGAGCTGGCGGCCCTCCTCGCCGAACGGTTCCCCGGCACGGACCCCTGGCCCGCCGTACGACGGGAACTCCACCGCTGCGGCGAGGAGCTCGGCCTCCCCGAGACCGCCGCGCTGCTCTCCTCGCCCGCCCTCCCGGGCAAGACCAACCTGCTGCTCCGCTGGACGGACGCGGACGGGGCCGACGCCCGCTACGTACCCCTGCCGAACCCGTTGGCCGGTACATGACGCCGGTGAACGGGAGGACGGGCTGTCCTACAGTGTGACCTGTGCTCCGCGACGTGACCGCTGTTCGATACGTGACCCCGCTGACGGCGGGCGGCTCCGTCCCCGGAGTCGTCGAGGCCGACGACCTGGGGACCTACGTCGTGAAGTTCACGGGGTCCGCCCAGGGCCACAAGGCGCTGGTCGCCGAGATCATCGTCGGCGAGCTGGCCCGGGCCCTCGGACTGCGCTTCCCCGAGCTGGTCCTCGTCCACTTCGACCCGGCCGTGGGCGGGCACGAACCCCATCAGGAGGTCCAGGACCTGCTCAGGGCCAGCGCCGGGCTCAACCTCGGCATGGACTACCTGCCGGGCGCGAAGGACTTCACCCCCGAGGTCGCGCGGACGTTCCCCGTCGACCCGCTGGAGGCGGGCAAGGTGGTCTGGCTGGACGCCCTCACCGTCAACGTGGACCGCACGGTGCACAGCTCGAACCTGATGATCTGGCCCACCCTCGGCGTCGCGCCGCCGCGCCTGTGGCTGATCGACCACGGCGCCGCCCTCGTCTTCCACCACCGCTGGGACGCCTCGGCGCCGGAGAAGGCCTACGACTTCAGGAACCACGCGCTCGGCGGCCACGGCCCGGACACCCGCGCGGCCGACGCCGAACTCGCCCCGAGGGTCACCGGGGAACTGCTGCGCTCGGTCCTGGCCCAGGTGCCCGACGCCTGGCTGGCGGAGGAGCCCGGCTTCGCGGGCCCGGACGCGGTCCGAGAGGCGTACGCCGCCTATCTGCTCGCCCGGGTCCGCGCCTCCGCGGCCTGGCTCCCCACGGACTTCCCGAGCCGTGAACAGCTCGCGGCCGAGGACGCCGACCGTGCCGAGCGGACCCAGCGGGGCCGCCCGGACTGGCTCAAACGCGTCCCGGACCTGCACGGCAAACCGGCGGCGGAACAGGATTGGTCGGTGCATCTGGGATGACGGACGTCCACCGGGTCCAGATCGAGTACTGCACCCAGTGCCGCTGGCTGCCCCGCGCGGCCTGGCTCGCCCAGGAACTGCTCACCACCTTCGAGGCGGAGCTCGACGAGCTGTCCCTGAAGCCGGGCACCGGCGGCGTCTTCCTCGTCCGGGTCGACGACGAGGTGGTCTGGGACCGCCGTGAGCAGGGCTTCCCCGAGCCGACGGCGGTCAAGCGCCTGGTGCGCGACCGGGTGGCCCCGGAGCGCTCCCTGGGCCACTCGGACCGCACGGCGGACCAGGGGTGAGGATGCGGGGCCGGGCGCGGCACCCTCACCCGGGGCCGGCCGGTCAGCCCCTCAGCTGCTCGTAGGCGGGCAGGGTCAGGAAGTCCGTGTAGTCCTCGTCCAGCGCGACCTTCAGGAGCAGGTCGTGCGCCTGCTGCCAGCGGCCGGCCGCGAAGGCCTCCTCGCCGGTCTCGGCACGGATGTCCGCGAGTTCCCGCGCGGCGATCTCACGGGTCAGCTCCGGGGTGGCCGCCACCGTCCGGCCGTCGTGCTCGAAGACGACGCCCGCGTTGATCCACTGCCAGATCTGCGAGCGCGAGATCTCGGCGGTGGCCGCGTCCTCCATGAGGTTGAAGATGGCGACCGCGCCCAGACCGCGCAGCCAGGCCTCGATGTAACGGATGCCGACCTGCACGGCGTTGACCAGACCCTCGTAGGTCGGCCGCGCGTCGAGCGAGTCGACGGCGATGAGGTCACCGGCCGCGACCGACACGTCCTCGCGCAGCCGGTCCTTCTGGTTCGGCCGGTCGCCGAGGACGGCGTCGAAGGAGGCCGTCGCGATCGGGACGAGGTCGGGGTGGGCCACCCACGAGCCGTCGAAACCGTCGGCCGCCTCACGGTCCTTGTCGGCCTTGACCTTCTCGAGGGCGACCCGGTTGACCTCCTCGTCGCGCCGCGAGGGGATGAACGCGGCCATGCCGCCGATCGCGTGAGCGCCCCTCCTGTGGCAGGTGCGGACGAGGAGTTCGGTGTACGCGCGCATGAACGGGGCCGTCATCGTGACCGCGTTGCGGTCCGGCAGGACGAACTTGGGCCCCCCGTCACGGAAGTTCTTGATGATGGAGAAGAGGTAGTCCCAGCGTCCCGCGTTCAACCCGGAGGCGTGGTCGCGGAGTTCGTAGAGGATCTCGTCCATCTCGTACGCGGCCGTGATCGTCTCGATCAGCACGGTCGCGCGGACCGTGCCCTGCGGGATCCCGAGGTGGTCCTGCGCGAAGACGAACACGTCGTTCCACAGCCGGGCCTCGAGGTGGGACTCGGTCTTGGGCAGGTAGAAGTAGGGGCCCTTGCCGAGGTCGAGCAGCCGCCGGGCGTTGTGGAAGAAGTAGAGGCCGAAGTCGACCAGCGCGCCGGGCACGGGGGTGCCGTCGGGGTCGACGAGGTGACGCTCGTCCAGATGCCAGCCGCGCGGCCGCATCACGACGGTCGCGAGCTCGGCGTCCGGCCGGAGGGCGTACGACTTTCCGGAGCCCGGGTCGGTGAAGTCGATGTTCCGGGTGTACGCGTCGATCAGGTTCAGCTGGCCGAGGACGACGTTCTCCCAGGTGGGCGCCGAGGCGTCCTCGAAGTCCGCGAGCCAGACCCGGGCGCCGGAGTTGAGGGCGTTGACCGTCATCCTGCGGTCGGTGGGGCCGGTGATCTCGACCCGGCGGTCCTCCAGCGCGGCCGGGGCGGGGGCCACCTTCCAGGAGTCGTCCTCCCGGATCGCGGCGGTCTCCGGGAGAAAGCCGAGCGTGGAGGTGCGGGCGATCTCGGCGCGCCGCTCCGCGCGGCGGGCGAGGAGCTCGTCGCGCCGGGGCGTGAACCGCCGGTGCAGCTCGGCCACGAAGGCGAGGGCCGCTGCGGTGAGGACCTCCTCCTGCCGGGGCAGGGGCTCGGCGTCGACGACGGTCGGCGAGGACGGCGCTGGTGCGGACATGAGCTGTCACTTCCTTCGGCGAGCTGCGTGCGGACGGGCCGGTCACGGGCGGGCCGCGTACGGGTCCCGCGGACGCGCCCCGTGCCGGTCGGACGAGCGAACCACGGACGGCGTCACCGCGCCCGGCACCCGGTGCCGTGGCGCGCGGGGACGGCGCCCGGCTCCTTCGGCGCGTTCCGGTCCGGCGAGACGCCTCTGATCAGTGGATATTAATTTCCTCATGGTGGAAGTTCAATGGTTTGTTGATGCCGGGATCCTCCGGGCCGACGCGAGGTGGCGCCCGGTGCCACCTCCGTCCGGCCTCGGTCCGCCCTCATTCGAGGTGGACCAGGTCGGCCTCCGTGTCGATGTCGTACGCCCGCGCCACGTCCCCGCACTCGACGAGGACGACCGTGTCCGCGTGGGCCCTCAGATAGGCGCGTGCTCCCCGGTCACCGGTGGCGGCCGCCGCGATCCCGCTCCAGTGCGCCGCCCCGAAGAGCACCGGATGGCCGCGCTCGCCTTCGTACGCCGCCGCGGCGAGCGTCAGCGGGGAGGCGTACGCGGCGAGCACCCGGGCCACCGCCTCCCGGCCGATCCCCGGCTGGTCCACCAGCGACACCAGCGCGGCCCGGGCCCCCGAGCCCTCCAGCGAGCCGAGCCCGGCCCGCAGCGAGGAGCCCATGCCCTCCTCCCAGCGGGGGTTGTCCACGAGGACGCACCCGGACAGGGACGCCCGGTCCCGCACGACGGCGGCCTCCGCGCCGAGGACGACGTGGACCCGGGCGCAGCCGCCGGCGCGCAGCGCCTCCACCGCGTGTTCGACGAGGGGGCGTCCCCGGTGGGGCAGCAGCGCCTTGGGACGGCCCCCGAGGCGCCGTCCGCCTCCGGCCGCCAGCACCAGCCCCACCACCTCGCCCTTGTTCTCCGTCATGTCCCCTGCATACCCGACCGGGCCGGAGCGCGCCCCGGAACCCGGACCGTCGCCCTGGTGTCCCCGGACTGAATTTCGGTCCGCGCGGTGGCGCCCGGCGCATCGGGTGGCGTTTACTGGCCCGCGTCCCCCGGCGCCCGACCACCGCCACGGGGAGTTGGAGCCGACATGGGCGGGACCGACGCACGGCGGCGCGCGAGGGGGAGAGCTGTGTTACGGAGCTTGGGGCAGAGACCGGTGACCGGCAGCGACGAGGATCCCAGGGTGGCGGAACTGCGTACCGCCGTCGCCCGGCTGCGCCGTGAACTCGCCGTGCACCCGGTCGAGTTCCCCGACCGGGGCATCGCCGAGGACGAACTCGCGTCCCTCGCCGCGATGGCCGCCGGAGGCCTCCCGGAGGCTCCCCGGCTGCGCCGCTCGCTCCTCCTGGTCGCGGGCGCGATCGGCTCGGTGAGCGCTCTCGCCACCCGCCTCGCGGACGTCCGCAGCGCGGTCGAACGCTTCGGGGAGCCCCCGCACCGAAGCCGGCGGTGACCCCCGCACCGAAGCCGGCGGTGAACTGCCGGACAGCCCTCAGCGTCCTCTGCGGATGACACCCCGTTCGGTGGCCGCCGCCACCGCCGATGTGCGGGAGTCCACGCCCAACTTCGCGTAGATGTGGACCAGATGGGACTTCACGGTCGCCTGGCTCAGGAACAGCTCCTTGCTGATCTGCTGGTTCGAGAGACCGTCCTTGACCAGTTCGAGCACCTCGAGTTCCCGACGGCTGAGGGCCGCGGCCGGGGTGCGCATGCGGTCCATGAGCCGGTCGGCGACCTTCGGGGCGAGCGCCGAGTGACCCGAGGCGGCGGTGCGCACGGCGGCGGAGAGTTCCTCGGGGGGCGCGTCCTTGAGGAGGTAGCCACAGGCGCCCGCCTCGACCGCGGCGAGGATGTCCGCGTCGGTGTCGTACGTGGTCAGGACGAGGACCCGGGGGGCGCCGGGGTGTGCGGTGATGGCCGCCGTGGCCTCCGCCCCGTGCATCCCGGCGCCGAACTGGAGGTCCATGAGGACCACGTCCACACCGCCCGCGCCGGCCCGTTCCACCGCGGCCTCCGCCGTCGCCGCCTCCGCGACGATCGCGAAGTCCGGCTCCGCGGACAGCACGGCGCGCAGTCCGGCGCGGACGACGGGGTGGTCGTCCGCGAGCAGCAGACGGACGGTCACGGTCGGCTCCCCGCGGTGCGGCGGTCCATGGCGGCCGGCTCCCCGGCGGCGGGTACGGACAGCGGCAGCGTGACCGCCACCGCCGTGCCCTGACCGGGGGCCGATTCGACGGTGAACGTTCCGCCCAGCGACCGCGCGCGCGAACGCATCGCGGGCAGACCGAAGCCTCCGTCCGTGACACCTCCGTCAGTGACGCCCTCGCCCGCAGTGTCCGTGACCGCGATGCCTCCCTCCGCGGTGCCCCGGTCCGGCCGTACGTCGCCGGGGACGAAGCCGGTGCCGTCGTCCACCACGTCCAGCGTGACCGAGGTGTCCATGAAGCTGAGCGTGATCTCCACGCGGTCCGCGTGCGCGTGGCGCAGCGTGTTGCCGAGCGCCGACTGGGCGATCCGCAGCAGGGCGACCTCGTACGGGGTGGGAAGCCCGGCCGGCATGCCGCTCACCGAGAAGCGGACCGTCGGCGTGTCCACGGCGGCCGACCGGCACAGCCGCTCCAGCGCGACCGCGAGCGAACCGCGTTCCAGATCGGGAGGGGTGAGCGCGCGGACGAAGCGACGGGCTTCGGCGAGGTTGTCCTGCGCGGTCGCGCGGGCCTGCTCGACATGCGGGGCGGCGGGGGAGTCCGCGGGCAGCAGCCGCTGGGCGGCCCGCATCAGGAGCTGGATGCTGGACAGGCCCTGCGCGAGCGTGTCGTGGATCTCCCGGGCGAGGCGCTCCCGCTCGGCGAGCGTGCCCGCGGCGCGTTCGGCCTCGGCCAGCTCGGCGCGGGTGGCGATCAGCTCCTCGATCAGCTCGCGGCGGCGCTCGCTCTCCCGGTACAGCGCCTCGTACCCGAGGACCGTGGCGACCGCGACCCCCGCCCCGAGCAGCGGGCCGATGAACACGCCGGGGGTGAGGGGCGCGCCGTGCGCCACGAAGCTCGCCACGGCCGCCCCGGCGGTCAGGGCGACCGCGGGCAGGCTCCAGCGCACCGGCAACAGGTGAAGCTGCAGGAAATAGAGCGGGAAGGCCACCCACAGCCCGTCCGGTGAGAGCGCGACGAGCACCAGCCAGCTCGCGCTGAGGGCGGCCACCCACAGCGCGGCCGCACGCCGTGATCGGTGCACCGCCGGGGAGACCGCGCCCGCCACGAGCACCGCGCCCGTCACCAGGACCGACAGGACGACGGCCGTCGGGTGCCCGGTGTCCCCGGAACGGACGGCGGCGAGCAGGAGGAGGCCGGCGAGCAGGACGTACAGGCACAGGCGCAGGGCGGCGACGACGGGGGAGCGGCGGGGGACATTCATGGTCGTTCCAGGGTAGGCGGGACAGGGCCGGCCCCGGTCAACCGAAAGGTTGAAAGAGGACTGCTCCCTTCGTCGACGCCGTCCCCCTCCCCGGCCCGTGAGCAGTCGTTCCTCCGGTTCCGTCCGGTGCGTCTCCCGGCGATCCGGGCGCCCGCCCTTCGGCCCGGCCGAAGCGTCCGGCGGTGCGATGCCCCGGACGGGGTCCGGGCGGCAGGCTCGAGGCATGTTCGTCGCATGGAGAGACCTGAGGTTCGCCAAGGGGCGGTTCGCCCTGATGGGAGCCGTGGTCGTACTGATCACCCTGCTCGTGGGCCTGCTGTCCGGGCTGACCGCCTGCCTCGCCGAGGAGAACACCTCGGCGGTCACCGCCCTGCCCGCCGACCACCTGGCCTTCGCCGCGCCGGCCGCGGGACAGCCGGTGTCCTTCACCGGTACCCCGCTGCCGTCCCACGCCCGGGAGACCTGGGCCGGGCGGCCCGGCGTCACCTCGGCCGAGCCGATCGGCATCCGCACCCTGAACGCCTCCGCCGGGGACCGTACGGCCGCGGTGTCGTCCTTCGCCGTGCGGCCGGGCTCGGGCATCGCCCCGGCGGGAGTCGCCCCCGGGCGTGCCGTGCTGTCCGAGAGGGCCGCCGCGGTGCTCGGCGTGGGGCGAGGGGACCGGGTGGAGCTCGGCGGCGCCGGGCTGACCGTCGCGGCCGTGGCCGGCCGTGCCTCGTACAGCCACACCCCCGTCGTGTGGACCGGCCTCTCCGGTCCGGCGACCGTACTCGCCCTGCGCACCGACGGAGCCGATCTGCGGGCGGGCGACCGCGCCGCGGGCACGAAGACGTTCACGAGAGACGACGCCCTCGCCGCCATCGGCTCCTACCGGGCCGAGAACGGCTCGCTCCAGCTCATGCGCGGATTCCTCTTCGTCATCTCGGCGCTCGTCACCGGGGCGTTCTTCACCGTCTGGACGATCCAGCGGTCGCCCGACGTCGCGGTCCTGAAGGCGCTGGGCGCCTCCACGCCGTACCTCCTGCGCGACGCGCTGGGCCAGGCCGTCCTCGTGCTCGCCGCCGGGACGCTGCTCGGCAGCGGGCTCGCGGCCGGAGCCGGAGCACTCGTGCGGGGCGGCGACGTGCCGTACGCCCTGGACGTCACGACCGTGCTCGGACCCGCGGCCGTGACGATCGCCCTCGGGGCGCTCGGTGCGGGGCTCGCCGTCCGCCGGGTCACGGCCGTGGACCCCCTGACGGCTCTGGCGAGCGTCCGATGAGGCCCCCGGCCGGGCTCGCCGGCCGCCCCGCCCCGAGGCCCCGGACCGACCGGACCGACGCACAGGAGAGTGCCGCGTGAGCCTGACCCTCGACGACATCACCCTCACCTACCCCGACGGCGACGGCCGTCTGACCGCTCTGGACGGTGTCGGCCTGCGCGTGCCGGCCGGCACGACGACGGCCGTGGTCGGTCCCTCCGGATCCGGCAAGTCCAGCCTCCTCGCGGTCGCCGCGACCCTGGTCGCACCGGACCGCGGGCGCGTTCTCGTCGGCGGTACGGAGACGGGGGCGCTGACCTCCGCCGAGCGGGCCGTCCTGCGGCGACGCGAGATCGGCATCGTGTTCCAGCAGCCCAACCTGCTGCCCTCGCTGACCGCGCTGGAACAACTCCAGGTGATGGGCCATCTGGACGGACGCCGCCACGTGTCCCTGCGTGCAAGGGAGTTGCTGGCCGAGGTCGGGCTCGGCGACCTGGCGCACCGGCGTCCGCACCAGTTGTCCGGTGGCCAGCGACAGCGGGTGAACATCGCCCGCGCGCTGGTCAACGAGCCCTCGGTGCTGCTGGTCGACGAGCCGACCAGCGCCCTCGACCGGGAGCGCGGGACGGCGGTGCTCGACCTGCTGCTGCGGCTCACCCGTGAACGCGCGACGGCGACCGTCCTCGTGACGCACGACCGCGCCCGCCTCGGCGAGGCGGACGCGGTACGGGAGATGCGGGACGGGCGCCTGGGGACACCGGTCGCGGTGCCGGGGGCGGAGTGATCCGGTCGTTCCGCCGGCGGTGGAACGACCCGTCCGTGGTGTCCGGGGCGGAGCGGTCCGTCCGTGGTGTCCGGGGCGGAGCGGTCCGGACGCGGCCGGCGTTCGGGTCAGCCGGTACCCGGGCCCGAGCTGGCCAGGGCCTCCGACAGCTCGGCCGCGACCTGCTGGAGCACCGGCACGATCCTCTCGGTGGCGGCCTCGGTGACCCGGCCGGCCGGGCCGGAGATCGAGATCGCGGCGGCGGTGGGGGAGTCGGGCACCAGGACGGCCAGACAGCGGACGCCGATCTCCTGTTCGTTGTCGTCGACCGCGTAGCCGGTCCGGCGCACCTCGTCGAGCGCGGCGAGGAACCCGTCCGGCGTGGTGATCGTCTTCTCCGTCGCGGCGGGCATCCCCGTACGGGCGAGCAGGGCGCGCACCTCGTCGTCCGGGGTGTGGGACAGCAGCGCCTTGCCGACGCCCGTGGAGTGCGGCAGCACCCGGCGGCCCACCTCGGTGAACATGCGCATCGAGTGCTTGGACGGCACCTGGGCGACGTAGACGACCTCGTCCCCGTCGAGCAGGGCCATGTTCGCGGTCTCGCCGGTCTCCTCCACCAGCTGCGCCAGGTAGGGGCGGGCCCAGGTGCCGAGCAGCCGGGAGGCGGACTCGCCGAGGCGGATCAGCCGGGGGCCGAGCGCGTACCGGCGGTTGGCCTGCTGACGTACGTATCCGCAGGCCACGAGGGTGCGCATCAGCCGGTGAATGGTGGGCAGCGGCAGTCCGCTGCTCGCGGAGAGCTCGCTCAGGCCGACCTCGCCCCCGGCGTCCGCCATGCGCTCCAGCAGGTCGAAGGCGCGCTCGAGGGACTGGACGCCGCCACTGGAAGCGGACGATCGGGCGTCGGTGGTGCTGGCGCTGGACGGCGGCACGGCGGCGGTCCTTTCGGGGCGCGGAATCGAGCGGGGTGACCCGAAGAGTCTCGAAGGGGCGGCGGGTGGCGGGCGGGCAGAGACGCAGCCTACCCGGCGGCCGATCGGCCGCCGGGCGGCACGAATCCACACCCTTCCCTCCGGAAGCCGGGTTCCGCACCTCGGAAAAACCTGCGGTCGAGCGTGTCGAGCGTGTCGAGCGCGTAGGGCGCGTCGGGGGTGGAATGCGGTCCGGGCCGGGAGAGGGTGGAGGGACGGGCCCTTGACGGCGTGAGGGCCGGAGTGAAGACTTCTTCAACAGAAAGTTGAATTCCGTTACGCGGAAACGACTCGGCGGCAACGGGATGCCGACGGCGGCGGAGAGAGAGGGGTCCGGGTGTCCGATGCCGAACTGGTGCTGCGCTCGACGCGCGTCATCACCCCCGGAGGAACACGCGCCGCCTCGGTCGCGGTCGCCGCGGGGAAGATCACGGCCGTGCTGCCGTACGACGCCGAGGTGCCGCCCGGCGCCCGGTCCGAGGACTTCGGCGACGACGTCCTGCTGCCCGGTCTCGTCGACACCCACGTCCACGTGAACGACCCCGGCCGCACCGAGTGGGAGGGTTTCTGGACCGCGACCCGCGCCGCGGCCGCCGGCGGCATCACCACCCTGATCGACATGCCGCTCAACTCCCTCCCGCCGACGACGACGGTCGCGGGCCTCCGCGCGAAGCAGGACGCCGCCCGCGCCAAGGCGCACGTCGACGTCGGCTTCTGGGGTGGCGCGCTGCCCGGCAACGTGGAGGACCTGCGACCCCTGCACGACGCCGGTGTCTTCGGGTTCAAGGCGTTCCTGTCGCCGTCCGGGGTCGACGAGTTCCCCGAACTGGACCAGGAGCAGCTCGCCCGGTCCCTCGCCGAGATCGCCGGCTTCGGCGGCCTGCTGATCGTGCACGCCGAGGACCCCCGCCACCTGGCCGCCGCCCCGCAGAAGGGCGGCCGGAAGTACGCGGACTTCCTCGCCTCGCGCCCCCGCGGCGCCGAGGACACCGCCATCGGGAACCTCGTCGCGCAGGCCGGGCGCCTCGGCGCGCGGGTGCACGTGCTGCACCTGTCGTCGAGCGACGCGCTCCCGCTGATCGCCGCCGCCAGGGCGGACGGCGTCCGGCTCACCGTGGAGACCTGCCCGCACTACCTCACCCTGACCGCCGAGGAAGTCCCGGACGGCGCCAGCGAGTTCAAGTGCTGCCCGCCCATCCGCGAGGCCGCCAACCAGGACCTGCTGTGGCGGGCGCTGGCCGACGGCACCATCGACTGCGTGGTCACCGACCACTCGCCGTCGACCGCCGACCTCAAGACGGACGACTTCGCGACCGCGTGGGGCGGCATCTCCGGCCTCCAGCTGAGCTTGTCCGCCGTCTGGACCGAGGCCCGCAGGCGCGGCCACGGTCTGGAGGACGTGGTCCGCTGGATGTCCTCCCGCACGGCCGAACTGGTCGGCCTCGGCGACCGCAAGGGCGCCATCGAGGCGGGCCGCGACGCCGACTTCGCGGTGCTCGCCCCCGACGAGACCTTCACCGTCGACCCCGCCGCGCTCCAGCACCGCAACCGGGTGACGGCCTACGCGGGCAGGACGCTCAGCGGCGTCGTGAAGTCGACCTGGCTGCGCGGCGAACGCATCGTCGCCGAGGGCCGGTTCGCCGAACCCACCGGACAACTCCTCACCCGTCGGCCGTAGTCCGTGCCCCGGCCCGCATCCGCCCCTCTCCACGTCCGTCCGCGTCCGTGACCGCAACGGCCGACCCCCGAAAGGAAGACCGATCATCGTGACGGCGCAGCACCCGACCGTTCCGGCCGCCTTCACCGGAGACGCGAGCCCCTACGGAGGCGGCGACCCGTACGCGGACTACCGCACCGCCGACTTCCCCTTCACCCGGTACGCCGACCTGGCGGACCGGCGGCTCGGTGCCGGGGTCGTCGCCGCCAACGACGAGTTCTTCGCCCAGCGGGAGAACCTCCTCCTGGCCGGGCCCGCCGAGTTCGACCCCGAGCGCTTCGGCCACAAGGGCAAGATCATGGACGGCTGGGAGACCCGGCGGCGCCGTGGCGTCTCGGCCGAGCACCCGTGGCCGGCCGCCGAGGACCACGACTGGGCCCTGGTGCGCCTCGGCGCCCCCGGGGTGATCCGCGGGATCGTCGTCGACACGGCCCACTTCCGCGGCAACTACCCGCAGGCGGTGTCGGTCGAGGGCGCCTCGGTGCCCGGTTCCCCCTCGCCCGAGGAACTCCTCGCGGACGGGGTGAGGTGGACGGTCCTGGTGCCGCGCACGCCGGTCGGCGGTCACGCGGCCAACGGATTCGCCGTCTCCGTGGAGCGGCGCTTCACGCACCTGCGCGTCAACCAGCACCCCGACGGGGGCATCGCGCGACTGCGCGTGCACGGCGAGGTCGTGCCCGATCCGCGCTGGCTGTCCGTCCTCGGCACCTTCGACGTGGTCGCCCTGGAGAACGGCGGACAGGTCGAGGACGCCTCCGACCTCTTCTACTCACCCGCCACCAACACCATCCAGCCGGGCCGCTCGCGCAAGATGGACGACGGCTGGGAGACCCGCCGCCGGCGCGACGACGGCAACGACTGGATCCGCTACCGGCTCGCGGCCCGGTCCGAGATCCGCGCCGTCGAGATCGACACGGCGTACCTGAAGGGCAACAGTGCCGGATGGGCCTCGGTGTCGGTGCGGGACGGCGACGGAGGCGGCGCGGGGCAACGGGACGGAGGCGGCGCGGGGGAGTGGACGGAGGTCCTGCCCCGCACCCGCCTCCAGCCCGACACCAACCACCGCTTCACCCTTCCCGCCCCCGCGGTCGGCACGCACGCCCGCGTGGACATCTTCCCGGACGGCGGCATCTCCCGCCTGCGCCTCTTCGGCTCCCTGACGGAGGAGGGGGCGTCACGGCTGACGGCACGGCACCGGGAACTGGACGGCTGAGCCGCGCGGCGGCCCGGAGGCGTGTCCGCCTCCGGGCCGCCGGGCGTCCCTGGGCCGCTGTGCGCTTGGGCCGCCGCGCGTCCCCGGGCCGTGCGGGGCTGTCCGCAGCGGGGGTGCGCGCCGGACCCGGAGCCGTGTCCCGAGCCGGAACGCCGGGTCCGCCTCCGGTCCGTGCCCGGTCCGCGTCCGGTCCACGTCCGGCTCGCGTCCGGTCCGCGTCGGTTCCGGGTCCCTCCAGGTCCGGCGTGTTCCCGGTGGGGCCGCACCGGGACCGGCCGGTGCGGCCCCGGCGCGTCACGCCGCGTGTCCCCCGTCCACGGCGAACTCGGCCCCCGTCACGTACCCCGCCTCGCCCCCCGCCAGATACGCGACCATCGAAGCGACCTCGTCGGCGGCGCCGAAGCGGCCCACGGCGGTCATCGCGCTCTGGGGCGGGGCGTACGGACCGTCCGCGGGATTCATGTCCGTGTCGACGGGACCGGGGTGGACGATGTTGGCGGTGATCCCGCGGTCGCCCAGCTCCCGCGCCAGCGCCCTGGTCAGGCCGATCAGCGCGGACTTGCTCATCGCGTAGAGCGTTCCCCCGGGGCCGGGGACCCGCTGTGTCATGCAGCTGCCGATCGTGACGATCCGCCCGCCGTCCCCGAGGTGCGGCACGGCCGACCGGGAGACCAGGAAGACCCCCCGGACGTTCACGTCGAGCACGCGGTCCACGTCCGCCGGGGACAGGGACTCCAGCGGCCCCAGGACACCGATCCCCGCGTTGTTGACGAGCACGTCGAGCCGTCCGAACTCCGTGACGACCCGGTCGGCCACCGCGCCGGCCTCCACCGCGTCCGCGGAGTCAGCGCGCAGGGCGAGCCCCCTGCGTCCGAGCGCCTCCACGCCCCGTACGACATCCTCCGCGGCCTCCTTGCCGCTCACATAGGTGATGGCCACGTCCGCGCCCTCGCGGGCCAGGCGCAACGCCGTCGCGGCCCCGATGCCCCGGCTGCCGCCGGTCACGAGGGCCACCTTGCCGTTCATGGTTCCTTGAGAAGTCATGCACCCATCCCAGCGGCCGCGCGCACCCGACGCTGGCGGCGAACGGACACGCAATTCGCCGGGCGGGGATCCGGGGCCGCCCGCCTCGCCGCCGACCGTGCGTGCCTTCGGTGTGCCGGGCTCGTCCGCCCGGCGCAAGGGCCGTCCCTCGTACGGGGGCGAGTGAACGTTTTGGCTGTTCAGGGCGGGTCGGGCGACAGAAATGATCATGGCGCCCTCGCGCATCCCCGGAAAAATCCTCATCCCGCCCCCGGAGGTGGCCGCCCGTGGCCCTCGTCATCGTCATCGCCGTGATCGCCCTGCTCGCGGGCCTCGCCGCGAACCGCTGGCTGCGACCCCTGCTGCTCGACGTCGGGGACGACGAGGGCATGGCGGTGAAAGACCTCGTCGGCCCGCTGCTGACCCTCACCGTGCTGCTGCTCGCCTTCGTCCTCGTCACCGCCGGCGGCTCCTACGGGAAGGCCGAGATCTCCTCGCGCGGTGAAGCCCGTGCCCTGGACCAGCTCGTGGAGAGCGCCGAGTACGCACCCGCGCTCCAGCGGGCCCAGCTCCAGGCCGGCGCCGTCTGTCACGCCCGTGCCGTACGCGTCCGCGAGTGGTCCACGATGGCCGACGGCAACGGTTCACCGGCGCCCAGCGTGTGGTCGACCGGCTTCCGGGAGTCCTTCAGGCCCCTTGCGGGCGAGCCGGTCTTCGGGATGCCGGTCGCCGCCGACAACAAGCGCTCCGAGGAACGCGAGGAACGCCTCACCCAGGCGTCCGCCGGCATCCCCGGCACCATCTTCTGGTTCCTCCTGGCCACGCTGACCATCACCGTCATCACCCTGGGCGTCTGCCTGCCCCGCAGGAACAACCGGGGCCAGATCCTCACCCTCGCCGTGATCACCACCCTGCTGACCGCGACCCTCGTCATCATCCGCGACGTCGACCGCCCCTTCGGCGGCGTCATCGACGTCGAGCCCACCGCGATCTCCGAGATCGAACGCCAGGCCACCCGCGACTTCACCGCCAACCACCCCGCCGCCGAACTGCCCTGCGACAACACCGGGACCCGCCGCGCCGTCTGACCTCTGCGACGCCTTCCGAGTTGCCGCCCGGCCGGGCCCGTGTCGTGATTGCTCACGGAAGGGAACCGGGCTGACGGCAGCTCGGTCCCACCGAGACCGAAGCCGGCCGACGGCGGGCCCGCCCGATCCGGGACGCCTCCGCCGAAGGCCCGCGGACGACCCCGCGGTCACGGCTCAGGACATCGGGACGCCGTACGCCGGCACGGGAGTACGTCCCGGACGCCCGTGACGACGGCCGGCTGGAGGGCAGGAATGGCGAAGGAGACCGCTTCGGCGAACGCCGTGACGAAGGTCGTCGTCACCTTGGGGATCGTGCTCGTCGCCCAGGCCCTGCTCGCGCTGTGCCTGGTCAGTGCCCAACAGCTCCTCGTGCCACGGAACATGCCCTTCGGCGTGACCGGGCCGCCCTCGCCCGTGGTCGCCGCGGTGGCGTCCAGAGCGGGGCTGGACCTGACCTCCTATCCCAGCGAGTCGGCCGCGACCCACGCGGCCGAACGGGGCGAGCTGTACGGCGCGTACGTCAGCGCCGGATCGGCCGACACGCTGATCGTCGTCCCGTCGAAGAGCTTCTTCGCGCAGACGGAACTGGAGCCTGCGTTCGCGGAGGCGGCGCACAAGCTGGGCCGGCCCCTGACGGTGCGGACGGTGAAGCCCCTCGCCCCCAGTGACCCGGTCGGCGCAGTGACGGCGCTGTTGCTGCTGCCCCTGCTGATCGGCGGCTATCTGGCCGCCGTGCTGGTCTACAAGGCGGCGCACGGCATCGCGGCCGCGCCCTGGCGCGCCCTCATCCTGATCGGGTACTCCCTGGTGGGCGCGCTGCTCACCGACCTGATCGCCGGACCGGGGATCGGCGCGTACTCCAACAGCCACTTCTGGCCGCTGCTCCCGTGCTTCTGGCTCGTCACCTCGGCGGTGGCGCTGGCCGCCGCCGCGGTGCAGGCCGTCGTGGGCCGCATGGGCACCTTGCTCGTGGCGGTGCTGTTCATCGTCGTCGGGGGTCCGCCGGCCGGAGGCCTCGGCACCTACCTGCTGCCGGTCTACTGGCGCAACATCGGCGTCGTGCTCCCACCGCAGAGCGCGGTCACCCTGATCAACCACGTGCTCTACTTCGGCGGGAGCGACATCACCACTCCGCTCGTCGTCCTGCTGGTCTACGCCGCCGTCGGAACGGCCGTCATCGGCTGGTACGGACGCATCCGCCCGGCCCGGGAGGCGGCCCGGGCCGGGGGCCGGGAAGGCGACGCGACCGCGCCGGCGAACTCCGCGGTGAACCCCGGCGGCCGCAGGCGTCCCCTGACGGGCATCCTGGTGGCGCTCGGTGTCTGCGCCGTCATGCAATGCCTGTTCGCGACCACCTACATGAGCGCCGAGCACGCGCCGAAGGCCACCGACCTGCCGTTCGGCGCCGTCGGATCCTCGCCGGTCCTGACCGCGGCGGAGAAGAGCATCTCCCTGAAGGTCACCCGGTACCAGGACGAGGCCGCCGCCAAGTCCGCCATCGACCGGGCCGAACTCTTCGGCGCGCTGGTCACCTCGGGCACCACGACCACCCTGATCGTGGTGCCGTCCATGAGCGACCTCGCGCCGCTCGATCTCGCGGTGAAGTTCGAGGCGGCGGCCAAGGCCACCGGCACGAAGCTGACGGTGCAGCAGTACGCGCCGACGCCACTGGCGGCCAAGGACCCGTTCGGACTGGTGCAGGGGCTCATGCTGCTCCCGCTGATCATCGGCGGATACATGAGCTCGACCCTGCTCATGGCCGGGACCGGCAGGGCGGCGGGCCGCTGGCGCGCGGCCCAGCTCGCCGGATTCGCCGTCATGAGCGGCCTGATCGTCGATCTGATCGTCTGTTACTGGCTGCGGGGGTTCCCGAGCGACAAGTTCTGGATCGTCTGGCCCATCTGTTCGCTGATCGTCGCCGTGATCGCCTTCGTCGCCGCGATCCTGCAGAAACTGTTCGGCCCCATCGGCACCCTGCTGACGGTCGTCCTGATGGTCCAGTTCGGCAACCCGTCCTCCGGCGGCGCCAGCGGAGTGCCGTACCTGCCCGCCTTCTGGCGCGACATCGGGCCCTGGCTGCCGCCCCGCAGCGGCTACCTCCTGCTGCACCGCTCGATCTACTTCGACGGGCACGGGACCGGGCAGGCGCTGACCACCCTGCTGATCTACCTGGGCGTCGCCGCGGCCGTCCTCATCGTGCTCGACCTTCGTCGCTCCGAGGCCGAAGTGCCCACCGACGCCACCGAGGCCGCGGCCATGGCCGTCCCGATCGGCGCCTCGCCGTGAGACCTGTCCGGCCCCGCGGGCGAGAGCCCTCGGGGCTCCCTGACGGGAGGGGTGCGGTCACCCGCGCCACGGGGTGACGCCCCAGCGCATCGTGTGCTGCTCACCCGGTTCCAGGGCGACGACCGACACCCCGTCGGCGAACGCGTTCGGCGGGCACGACATCGGCTCGATCGCGACGGCCCGGCGCCTCTCCGGCTCCGGAAGCGTGTCACCGGTGTAGAGCTGGAGGTACTCCGTGCCCTCTCCCAGCCAGACGTCCGCACCGTGTTCGCCGGAGGGGTGGGCCAGCCGGACCACCGCCCGCCCGCGCGCGTCCCGCACGAGCGAACCGAACGGTGTGTCCAGCCGCGTGGCACCGATGACCCGCGGCTCCCGGAAGTCGTACGGGGTGCCGGTGACGGGCTCCTCCGCGACCGGAAGCCCCCTCTCGTCGGTGCGCAGCCACGTCCGTGCCGGCACGGTGAGCGACGCGTCGTCCACGGTGTCGGTGCCGACGGTGAAATAGGGGTGCTGACCGACGCCGTACGGCGCGGCCTTCTCACCCTCGTTCCACGCGGTCAGGGCGACCTCGAGACCCGTGTCGTCCACCGCGTACCGGGCGCGGACCCGGAGGTGGAAGGGATAACCGGGCTGCGGCCACAGACCGGTCTCGAACACGGCGTGGCCGGTACCGGACTCGACGACCTGCCAGGTGGTCCAGCGGAGCAGCCCGTGGATGGCGTTCCCGTGCTCGGGCTCGGTCAGCGGCAGCTGCAGGTCCTCTCCGCGCCACCGGTAGCGTCCCGCGCCGACCCGGTTCGGCCACGGCACGAGGACCTGGCCGCGCCCGCCGGTGACGGGGTCGTCCGGGCCGAACCCGTGGAGCACCTCGCGGTCTTCGAAGGCGTACGAGCGCAGGGCCGCTCCGAGTTCCACCACGACCGCGGTGTGGTCGCCGTGCCGCAGGGTCAGTTGACGTCCGGTCTGGCTCATGTGCACGCGTCGAGGGTGCGAGCCGTTCCGCGTCGGCGCAAGCGAGACACGGCCGAACCGCGAAGTCGTCACCCCGCGACACGCCATCGGGCCGGTGAACGCCGGTGAGGCTTCGTCCGTCCCGGTGAAGCGACCGGGGGAACGACACCCGCCCGGCGCGCCGGGTCCGCCCGCCGCCCGCGCGAGGTGCTTGGGTCTGAATCCCGCGCCGCGACGGGTCGTCCGTCCCGAGCGCGTCCGACCGACAGTGTCCACCGGAGGCCGTCGTGCGCATGGCCGCGATGCCCTCCGGTCCGCCCGGAGGAAGGTTCATGGTCGCAGGAACGGCCGACGGGTCCCGGGGAACGCACCCGGAGCACGGCGTCGACGCGGTCGCCGCCCCTCCGCCCGGTCCGCTCGCCCCCGTCGCGGCCGCGTCCCCGTCCGCCGGATGCCGGACGGCGCCCTTCCCCGGCCCGTCCGCAGGGGCTGAACGATGATGGAGGACCACGTCACGCCTCGCCGGGTGGTGATCATCGGCGGCGGCTTCGCCGGACTGTTCGCCGCCCGTGCCCTGCGGCACGCGCCGGCCGCGGTGACGGTCGTCGACCGCCGGGCCCACCACCTGTTCCAGCCGCTGCTCTACCAGTGCGCGTCCGGGATCCTGTCGGAAGGCCAGATCGCGCAGCCGCTGCGTACGGTCCTGCGCCGCCACCACAACGTGAACTGCCTGCTCGCCGAGGCCACGGACGTGGACCCCGACGCGAGGACGGTGCGGGCGCGGCGGCCCGACGGCGGGCTCCTGGAGCTGCCCTACGACGACCTGATCGTCGCCGTCGGCATGCGCCAGTCCTACTTCGGGCACGACGAGTTCGCCGCGCACGCGCCCGGGATGAAGACCCTGGACGACGCCCTCGGCATCCGCCGCCGCATCTACCAGGCCTTCGAGATGGCGGAGACGGCCACCGACCCCAGGGAACGCCGGCGGTGGCTCACCTTCGCGCTCGTCGGGGGCGGTCCGACCGGTGTGGAACTCGCCGGACAGATCAGGGAGATCGCGGGCCACACGCTCGACCGGGAGTTCCGGGCCGTCGACTCCGCCCAGGCACGGGTGCTGCTCTTCGAAGGGTCCGACGCCGTGCTGGGCGCGTTCGGTCCCCGCCTCGCCGAACGCGCGGCCCGGACCCTGCGCGACCTCGGCGTGGAGATCCACCTCGGCACGACCGTGACCGGTGTCGACGCGAACGGACTGACCGTGAAGGACGGGAACGGCGCGAGCACGCACTTCCCGGCGCACACGGTGCTGTGGACGGCGGGTGTCGAAGCCCCGCCCATCGCCGCGGCACTGGCGCGGGCCACCGGAGCGGAGCAGGACCGGGCCGGGCGCATCGCGGTCGAACCCGACCTGACCCTCCCCGGGTACCCGGACATCCGCGTGACCGGGGACGTGATGGGCCTCGACCGGCTCCCCGGGCTCGCCGAGGTCGCCATGCAGACGGGCGCCTACGCCGGCCGCGCCGTGCGGCACTCCATCGAGGGCAGGAAGAAGCGGCCGAAGCCCTTCAAGTACGTGGACCTGGGCAGTGCCGCCTACCTCTGCCGCGGGAGGGCCGTCGTCAAGGCCGGCCCCGTGCACCTGTCCGGCAGGACCGGCTGGCTGGCCTGGCTCCTGGTCCACCTCACCTTCCTCACCGGATTCCGCAGCAGGTTCGGTGCGGTGCTGAGCTGGGCCGTCGTGTTCGCCTCCGGCTCGCGGCGCGAACGCGCCTTCACCATGCCCGACCGGGATCCGTCCCCGGATCCCCCCGCCGGAAGGAAGCCGCCCGCCACCTCCTCCTGACGCCGCCCCGGCCGGTCCGCGCCGGCCGTACCTCGCCGTTCCCCCTCAGCCCCGCCGCACGCGGGGCAGACAAACGAGGCGTACATGCTCACCATCGCCGTCCACCTGGCGAACACACCTCCCCAGCTCCTGCCGGCCCGCGAGCAGATGGCCTTCACCCTGGCCTCGCACATCCTGCTGGTGCCGTTCGGCGTCGCGCTGCCGTTCATCACGGTCCTGATGCACTACCGCGCGCTGCGCCGCAACGACCCCGTGGCCCTGCTCCTCGCCCGGCGGTGGTCCGCGGTGATGGCGGTGCAGTTCGCCATCGGCATCATCACCGGCACCGTCCTGTCCCTGGAGTTCGGCCTGCTGTGGCCGGGGATGATGGGGCGCTGGGGCGACGTCTTCGGCCTCGGCTTCGGCGTGGAGGCGTGGGCGTTCTTCCTGGAGGCCGTCCTGATCGCCGTGTACCTCTACGGCTGGCGCCGGCTCAAGCCGTGGACGCACTGGTGGCTGGCCGTGCCGCTGCCGTTGACCGCGGCGATGGGGGCGTTCGGCATCATCGCCGCGAACTCCTGGATGAACACCCCTCAGGGCTTCCGCCTGGACGCGCAGGGCAACCCCGTCGACGTCGACGTGCGGCAGGCGATCTTCACGCCGATGTTCGGCCCCCAGTACTGGCATTTCGTCGTCGCCATGTTTATGACGGCCGGTTACGTGGTCGCCGGTGTGTACGCGGTCGGCTGGCTGCGCGGACGGCGCGACCGCTACCACAAGCTCGGTTTCACCGTGCCGTTCACCGTCGCCGCGATCCTCACCCCCGTCCAGTTCTTCCTCGGTGACAACGCCGCGCGCGCCGTCTTCCACAAGCAGCCGGTCAAGTTCGCCGCCATGGAGATCGTCTGGAAGACCGACAGACACGTGCCCGAGTACATCTTCGGGCGGCTGCACGGGAACGGGACGATCTCCGGCGGGATCAAGATCCCGCAACTGGACTCCATCCTCGCCGGGTTCAAACCCAGCACCCAGGTGACCGGACTGACCGCCGTGCCCGCCTCGGACCGCCCCACGCCGACCGAGGCCACCATCGTGCACTGGGCCTTCGACATCATGGCCACGATCGGCAGCGTGTTGATCCTGCTCGCCCTCTGGTACGCCTGGATCTGGTGGCGGCACCGGGACCTGCCGCTGAACCGCTGGTTCTTCTCCTGCGCCGCGCTCGCGGGAGCCGCGTGCCTGATCACGGTGGAGTGCGGCTGGATCACCACCGAGGTCGGCCGCCAGCCGTGGATCGTCTACAACAACATGCGGGTGTCGGAGGCCGTCACCACCACCCACGCCGGCGGTATCTGGACGATGCTCGGCATCGTCGTCGTCCTCTACGTGACCGTGTTCTGGGCGTTCCTGGCCGTCGTGCTGAAGATGCGGACCCGCTGGCGCATCGCCGACGAGGGGGCGGCGGCGCGAGGGGCGCACGGTCCCGAGACCGACATCCCCTACGGGCCGAGACGGGAGCCCGCACCCGGTGAGGCCGGGGCGGCGGCCGGCGGCGGGTCCGGCACGACGTCCGGCGGTGCCCGATGATGGCCGACGTCATCGCCTGGCTGCTGGTGATCGTGATCGCGGCCTACGCCTGCGCCGGCGGCACCGACTACGGCGCGGGCTTCTGGGACCTGACGGCCGGCGGCGCCGAGCGCGGCAAACGCCCCCGCTGGCTGATCGACCACGCCATGGCACCGGTCTGGGAGGTCAACAACGTCTGGCTGATCTTCATCATGATCATCATGTGGACCGGCTTCCCCGTGATGTTCCAGGCCGTCTTCGAGGCGTTGTGGCTGCCCCTCGCCCTCGCGGCCGTCGGCCAGGTGCTCCGCGGGGCCGGATTCGCCCTGCGCAAGCCGAGCCGCCGGATCGCCCAACGGCGCGTCTACGGCGCGGTGTTCGCGATCTCGTCCCTCCTCACGCCGTTCTTCCTCGGATCGGTCCTGGGGGGTATCGCCTCCGGGCGGGTCGCGGTGGGCACCACGGCGTCCGCGGACGCCTGGGCCAACCCGACCTCGCTCATGGCCGGACTGCTGGCCATCGCCGCCACCGCCTTCCTCGGCGCGGTGTTCCTGTGCTCCGACGCCCGGCGGTTCGGGGCGGACGACCTCGTCGGCTACTTCCGGCTGCGGGCGTGGACCGCCTTCGCGGTCCTCGTCGTCCTCGCTCTCGTCGCCCTGCCGGTCACCCGGGACGACGCACGGTACGTCTGGGACGGCCTCACCAGCGGCCTCGGCCTGCTGACGGCGGTCCTGGCCGGGGTCTGCGGTCTGGCCGCGGTGCTCCTCCTGGCGCGGCGGATGTACGGCTGGTCCCGCTACTCGGCCGTGGCGACCGTCGCGCTGGCCGTCCTGGCCTGGGGCTTCGCCCAGCGGCCCTACCTCCTGCCGACCACGCTGACCGTGTCCGACGCCGCCGGGGCCGCGCACAGCCTGCGCTGGCTGGGGATCGTGACGCTCATCGCGATCGTGCTCGTCGGCCCGGCCCTGGTGCTGGTCTACCGGCTCGACACCAAGGGCCGGCTGGAGCCGCTCACCGACGCCGACACCTCGGCCGCCGGGATGCCGGGGGACAACCAGTAAATGCCGATCATCGATCTCGTACCCGGAGTCTGCTGATGGACCGCTACCCGCCGATCGCCGACCACGGCCTGGTGGGCGACCTCCAGACCGTCGCGCTCGTCTCCGCCAAGGGCGTGATGGACTGGTTCGCCGCGCCCAGGGTCGACTCGCCGAGCATCTTCGCCGCCCTGCTGGACCACGACCGCGGCGGTCACTTCCGCATCGCCCCCGACACCGAGGACGTGACCCACCGTCAGCTGTACTACCCGGACACCGCCGTCCTGGTCACCCGGTTCATGTCTCCCGAGGGCGTCGGTGAGCTGATCGACTGGATGCCGCCCGACACCTCCGCGACCCCCACCGACCGGCACACCGTGATCCGCGCGGTCCGCGTCGTCCGCGGCACCGTCACCTTCTCCCTCGCGTGCAACCCGCGCTTCGACTACGGCCGCGCGTCCCACGAACTCCACCTCGACGACGACCGGTACGCCGTCTTCCGGGCTCCCGGCATCGCCCTGCACCTGCGCACCACCTTCCCGCTGGAGCGCGCCGGCGACGACGTGGCCGGCACCGTCACGCTCAGCGCCGGACAGACGGCCGGTGCCGTGCTCACGGTCTGCGCCGCGGACGGAGCCGCGCCGCCGCCGACGAACGAGGAGCAGGTCACCGAGGGCCTCTGGGACGCCGTCAACTTCTGGCAGGAGTGGGTCCGCACCTCCAACTACCGCGGCCGCTGGCCCGACATGGTCCGCCGGTCCGCGATCACCCTCAAGCTGCTCACCTACGCCCCCACCGGCGCGCCGATCGCCGCCGCCACCATGGGACTGCCCGAGCAGGTGGGGGGCGAGCGCAACTGGGACTACCGCTTCACCTGGGTGCGGGACGCCTCGCTCTCGGTGCGCGCGCTGATCGACCTCGGTTTCCTGGAGGAGGCCGCCGCGTACACCCGCTGGCTGAGCGACCGGCTCCACGAGCGGCTCGAACTGCCCGGCGAGCGGCTGCAGATCATGTACCGGGTGGACGGCGACCCGGAGCTGACCGAGGAGATCCTGGAGCACTTCGAGGGGTACCGCGGCTCGTACCCCGTCCGCGCCGGCAACGCCGCCATGGACCAGCTGCAGCTCGACATCTACGGCGAGGCGCTGTACGCGCTCGCCGAGGGGCGCAACGTCGGCATCCAGCCCGGCTACCGGGGCTGGCAGGAGACGGCGCGGATGCTCGACTGGCTCAGCGACAACTGGGACCGGCCGGACGAGGGCATCTGGGAGACCCGCGGCGGACGCAAGGACTTCACCTACAGCCGGGTGATGACCTGGGTCGCGTTCGACCGGGGCATCCGGCTGGCCGAGCACTTCAGCCGCCCCGCCGACATCGTGCGCTGGCGCGACACCCGCGACGCGATCCTGGAACAGATCATGACCCGGGGCTGGAGCGAGAAGGAGAAGGCGCTCGTCCAGCACTACGACGGCGACGTCCTGGACGCCTCGCTGCTGCTGATCCCCCGGGTCGGCCTGCTCGGCCCGCGCGACCCGGCCTGGCTGTCCACCCTCGACGCGATGGACCGCAAACTCGTCTCCGACAGCCTGGTCTACCGCTACGACCCCGCCGCGTCGCCCGACGGACTGCGCGGCTCCGAGGGCACCTTCAGCCTGTGCACCTTCCTCCACGTCGACGCGCTCGCCCGCGCCGGACGGCTGCGGCAGGCACGCTACGCCTTCGAGAAGATGCTGACCTACGCCAACCACGTCGGCCTGTTCGCCGAGGAGATCGGCCCCTCCGGCGAGCAGCTCGGCAACTTCCCGCAGGCCTTCACCCACCTGTCCCTGATCATGGCGGCCACCACACTGGACAGCGTGCTGGACGCGAAGAAGGGTTCCTGAGTGGCCGCCGACCCGGTGACCGCGACGACGGGCGCCGAGTTCCGCGAGCTGTACCGGCGGCTGCGCCGCGACCGGCCGGACGGCGCCCTCGCGGAGCTCACCCCGCAGCGCGTGGCGGCCGCGGCCCGCGAGGTGCGGTCGGGGCTGCGGGTCTCGCTGGCGGCACCGGTGGAGACCGCCCCCGGGCCGGACAACCCCGAGCCCGCCGTCCACCGGATGACCGGCGCGGTGGCCGGCCACCTGCCCGCCGAGGGCCTGGACTTCGCCCGGGACCACATCGCCATGAACGTGCACGGCGACGCCGACAGCCATCTGGACGCGCTGTGCCACGTGGTCTACGACGGCACGCTCTACGGCGGTGTGGACGCGGACACCCTCACCACCGGCGGGGCCTGCGCTCTCTCGGTGGACCTGGTCCGGGACGGCATCGTCGGCCGGGGCGTCCTGCTGGACATCCCACGGCTGCGCGGGGTGCCCTGGCTGGAGCCGGGTGAACAGGTGGGCGCCGGGGAACTGGCCGAGGCCGAGGCCGCCCAAGGAGTCCGGGTCGGCCCGGGAGACCTGCTGTTCGTCCGGGTCGGACACCGTCTCCGCCGCGCCGAACACGGTCCCTGGGACGCGGCGGCCGCCCGCGCGGGACTCCATCCGGGCGCGATGGACTTCCTCGCCGAACGGCGTGTCGCGGCCCTCGGCAGCGACGGCAACAACGACACCGCGCCGTCCCGGACCGAGGGCGTGGCCTTCCCCGTCCACGTGCTCGCGGTCCACGCGATGGGCCTCCACCTGCTGGACTACCTGCAGTTCGAGGACCTCGTGCCGCACTGCGCGCGAGAGGGCCGCTGGTCCTTCCTGTGCGTGGTCGCGCCGCTCCGCCTGCCGCACGCCACCGGCTCCCCGGTCAACCCGATCGCCGTCCTCTGACGCCTGCTCAGCCCCCTTTCTCGACAGGCCGGGCGGAGGGGCACGCCCCGCTCCGGAGTGCCCGTACGGCCGGTACCGGATCAGCCCCGGCCGGACACCACGTTCTCCGGCGGCTCACCCGCCGCGTACCGCGCCGGCTGGGAGCGGACGAGCGCGAGCGCCGCCCGGCGAGGAACCCGGCGTCGACCAGGCCGCGGGTCTCCTCGGTGAGGGGCAGGGTCAGCACGACCGCGTCGGCCCGCGGCAGCTCCGCCAGTGCGTGCACCGGTCCGCGCGGAGCGGACCGGGCCGTGCGGAGCGGACCGGGCCATGCGGGCCACCCGCAGCACCTCGCACTCGAACGGGGCGAGGCGGGCCTCGACGGCGGCCCGATCGCCCGTAGCCCAGCACCAGGACCGCCGCGTCCGTACGGGTGTACGGGACGACGAAGAACTCGACGGCCTCCAGCACCGCGTCGGCCGGGGCGGGGCCACGGCCGTCCCGGACGACGGCCCGCCGGCCCTCGGGCAGCCCGCCGAGCTCGAACGGCTCGTACGGCAGCATCGCCCGCGCCCGGGCGGAATCGCCGGCCGCACCCGTCATGCGCACCTCCGTGCCTGGCCGGCCGGCCCCACCGCGTCGGTGCGTCCGGCGGCGGTCTCGGCTCCTTCGGACGACAGTGGATACGGGCCCATGTTCCCGCAGCCGACGCAGGGAGGCCTGTTCACCGTGGTCGAAGGAGTGCTCGGCGAGCGCGTGGTGATCGTGATGGGCGTGTCCGGGTGCGGCAAGACGAGCGTGGGCCGCCGGCTGGCACACCGGCTCGGTGTGCCGTTCGCCGACGCCGACGACCTCCACTCCGCCGCCAACCGCGCCAAGATGGCCTCGGGGCGCCCCCTCGACGACGCCGACCGCCGCCCCTGGCTGTCGGCCCTCGCCCGATGGATCCGCGCGGCCGCCGAACGGGGAGGCGGCGTCATGGCGTGTTCCGCGCTGCGGCGGGACTACCGCGACCGGCTGCGCCCGCCGGGCGCCGAGGTGTGGTTCCTGCACCTGTCGCTCGATCCCGCCGTGGCACGGGAGCGGATCTCCGCCCGGCGGGGGCACTTCATGCCGCCGGAGCTCCTCGACTCGCAGTACCGGCTCCTGGAGCCGCTCCAGAGGGGTGAGCCCGGTGCCACGGTGGACGCCTCCGGCGGCACGGAGGAGACCGTGGAGGCGGCGCTGCGCGCACTCGCCCGGCCCTCCCGCGGTCCGGCCCCACCGGGGCGCCGCCACCGTTCTTGAGATGCCGCCCGGTCCGGCCGGTTGTAGCTTGCTGAGGACGGGACTCGTCCTGCCGGGGCGGTGGTGCGGTGATGTCACCCCACCGCCACGGGCGCCGCGCGGGCGGACAGGGGACGCGGGACGAGCAACGACTCCAGATCGGAACCCTCCGTGGCAGGCGATCAGCACTACGACGTCGTCATCATCGGCACCGGTGCGGGTGGCGGCACCCTCGCCCACCGGCTGGCGCCCACCGGCAAGCGCGTCCTCATCCTCGAACGCGGTGACTACCTGCCCCGCGAGCGGGACAACTGGGACTCCACCGCGGTCTTCGTCAAGGGCAAGTACCGCGCCCCGGAGTACTGGTACGACAAGGACGGCAACGCCTTCCCGCCCGAGGTCAACTACTACGTCGGCGGGAACACCAAGTTCTACGGCGCCGCCCTGTTCCGCCTGCGCCCCGAGGACTTCGGCGAGCTGCGTCACCACGGCGGACTCTCCCCGGCGTGGCCGATCGACTACACCGACCTGGAGCCGTACTACTCCCAGGCCGAACAGCTCTACCGGGTCCACGGCCGTCACGGCGAGGACCCGACCGAGGGCCCGGCGAGCGCCCAGTACCCCTTCCCGCCCGTCGAGCACGAGCCGCGCATCCAGCAGCTCAGCGACGACCTCGAGAAGCACGGCCTGCACCCCTTCCACCTGCCGATCGGTGTCGACCTGACCCAGGACGACCAGGGCCGGGCGGTCCACGGCAGCGCCTGCATCCGCTGCGACCGGGTCGACGGCTTCCCCTGCCTGCTGGGCGCCAAGTCCGACGCGCAGGTGATCTGCGTCGATCCCGCCCTGGAGCACGACAACGTCACGATGATCACCCGTGCCGACGTGCGCCGGCTGGAGACCGACCCCACCGGCCGGACCGTCACCGGCGTGGTCGCCGAACTCGGCGACGGCACCACCGCCACCTTCGCCGCCGACGTGGTGGTGGTCGCCTGCGGCGCCGTCAACTCCGCCGTCCTGCTGCTGCGGTCGGCCAACGACCGGCACCCGGACGGACTGGCCAACAGCTCCGGCACGGTCGGCCGCCACTACATGCGGCACAACAACCTCGCCCTGATGGCCGTGTCGAAGGAACCGAACCCCACCCTGTTCCAGAAGACGCTCGCCCTGCACGACTGGTACCTCGGCGCCGACGACTGGGACTACCCGCTCGGCGGCATCCAGATGCTCGGCAAGTCCGACGCCGACCAGATCCACGGCGAGGCCCCGCGCTGGGCCGGCTCCGTCTCGCCCGACATGCCCTTCGAGGTGATCGCCCACCACGCCGTCGACTTCTGGCTCTGCGGCGAGGACCTCCCGGACCCGGACAACCGGGTGACCCTGGACTCCGACGGCAACGTCCACCTCGCCCTGGACGAGAAGAACAACATCGCCGGCCTCAAACGGCTGCGCCACAAACTCCAGGGCATGCTGGGCAGACTCGGCATGCACGAGCACCACCTGCTCTCGCACAGCATCTACCTGCACAAGGGCATGCCGATCGGCGCCACCGCCCACCAGGCGGGAACCGTCCGCTTCGGCACCGACCCGCAGGCGTCCGCCCTCGACGTCGACTGCCGGGCCCACGACGTCGACAACCTCTACGTCGTGGACACCTCGTTCTTCCCGAGCATCGGTGCCGTGAACCCGTCGCTCACGGCCATCGCCAACGCCCTCCGGGTGGGCGACCACCTCGCCGGCCGGCTGAGCTGACCGCCCGTACCCCACAGGAGAACCAGAGATGACGGCACGACCGATGGACGCGCTGGTGATCTTCGGCGCCACCGGCGACCTCGCCAAACTGGAGACCTTCCCCGCTCTCGTGGGACTGGTCGAACGCGGCGTCCTGGACGTCCCGGTCGTGGGCGTGGCCAAGGCCGGCTGGGGCCTGGAGCAGTTCCGCGCCTACGCGGAGGCCTCCCTCACCCTCAACGGCATGGACCCCAGGTCCCCCGCCGCGACCAAGATGCTCGGCCTGCTGCGCTACGTGGACGGCGACCTCGGCGACGACGCCACCTACAGCGCCATGTCCGAGGCGATGGGCCCCGGCGGGCGTGCCCTGTACTACCTCGAGGTCCCTCCACCGCTGTTCGGCCGGATCGCCCAGGGCATCGCCACCGCGGGCCGGGCCAAGGGCGCCCGCATCATGGTCGAGAAGCCCTTCGGCACCGACCTCGAGAGCGCCGGCGCCCTCAACGCCACCATGCACCAGTACTTCTCCGAGAACTCCATCTACCGCGTCGACCACTGGCTAGGGCTCGACCCCGTCGAGAACGTCCTGTTCGCGCGGTTCGCCAACTCCGTGATCGAGCCGCTGCTCAACCGCACCCACGTCGAGAGCATCCAGATCACGATGGCCGAGGCCTTCGACGTCTCCGACCGCGGCCGCTTCTACGACCGCACCGGCGCGATCCGCGACGTGATCCAGAACCACATGCTGCAGGTCCTCGCCACCGTCCTGGCCGACCCGCCCTCCGGACACGGCCTGAGCGCCTGGCGGGACTCCAAGGCGGTCACCGTCGCCTCCCTGCGCCCCCTCACCCCCGACCACATCGTGCGCGGGCAGTACGACGGGTACCGCGACGTGGACGGCGTGGACCCGAAGTCCACCGTGGAGACCTTCGCCGCGATCCGGCTCACCGCCGACTCCTGGCGCTGGGCCGACGTCCCGATCCTCATCCGCGCGGGGAAGTGCCTGCCGGTGACCGCCACCGAGGTCGCCATCCGCTTCCGCAGGGCCCCTCACGACGTGTTCGGGCTGCGGCCGGCACCCGCCACCAACATGCTCCGCTTCCGGATCTGGCCGGAGACCCAGGTGGCGCTCACCCTCGCCGGCAAGAAGCCCGGCGGCGGCTGGGAGGCCAACCACGAGGAACTCGCCCTCACCGAGGTGCCCGGTTCCGACATGCGCCCCTACGACCGGCTGATCGGCGCCGCCCTGGACGGGGACCGCTGGCTGTTCGCCAGGCAGGACACCGTCGAGGCGGCCTGGCGGATCGTCGACCCCGTCCTCGGCGACACCGTCCCCGTCCACCCGTACGCCCGCGGCACCTGGGGTCCCGAGGAGGCCGACGCCCTCCTCCCCGACGGCGACACCTGGCACGACCCCGCGGGCTGAGACGGCCCGCCGGCCGCCCGGCCCGCCCGGGCGGCCGCGGCGGGGCCGGCCTCCAACCGTCCCGCACACGACCGCGGGGGCTTCGGCAGGAGCGAGGACGCGATGGACCTGATCCACTTCCGGATGGTGACGCCGTCATCGCTCACCCAGCGGACGGTCGACCTGCTCTCCGCGGACGACCACGTCCTCAACCTCGTGGTCCTGCGGTCGGTGTCGAACGCGCCGGACGGCGACGCGCTGGAGTGCGACGTCGTGAAGGGCGCCGCGAACGAGGTGCTGGCCGGCCTGCGCGGGCTGGGGATCGACCGGTCGGGGTCCATAGCCGTCGACGACGTCGAGATGATGTTCTCGCGGCACGCGGAGCGGATCGAGGCCGACCAGCCCAGCATCCTCGTCCACACCCCGCTGTGGGCTGCGGTCGAGGCCCACATCCGGGCGGAGGGCACCTACCTGCCCTCCTTCTACCTGTTCCTGGTCATCGCCGGGCTCATCGGGGCCGTCGGCATCATGTCGAACTCCCAGATCCTCATCGTGGCCGCCATGGTGGTCGGCCCCGAGTACAACGCGATCGTCAGCATCGCCCTGGGGATCGACCGCGGCAACCGCCGCCGGGTCCGGGAGGGCGCGCGCGCACTGACCGTCGGGTTCTCACTGGCCATCGTCGTGACGCTGGGCTTCTCGGCGCTGTCACGGGCCTTCGGTTTCGAGTCCGACGCGTTCCAGCGGGGCCTGCGTCCCGTGTCCCAGCTCATCGACACGCCCAACTTCTTCTCCCTGGTCGTGGCCGCCCTCGCCGGCGTCGTGGGCATCGTCTCGCTCACCGAGGCACGCGCGAGCGCGCTCCTCGGCGTCTTCATCTCCGTGACCACGATTCCCGCCGCCTCGGACATCGCCGTCTCGATCGCCTTCGCCGACTGGTCCGAGGCCCGGGGATCGCTGTTCCAGCTCCTCCTGAACGTGGCCGTCCTCGTGGTCGTCGGCGTCCTCACCCTCCGCCTGCAGCGGCGCTTCTGGCGGCGCGCGGAGCGCCGGGCCGAGACACAGGGGGGCTGACCCGGCGGGGCGTCTTCGTCCGGGCCTCCCCGGACGGCGCACGCGGTCAGCCCCGGCCGTGCGCGCCGTCGGACCGTGCGGAAGCGTGCGGCGCGGGGCCGAGGAGCACGAGCGTGTCGTCGTCCGCCGGAGCGGCCTCCTGCACCTCGGTGACCGGTTCGAGCCGGCCGTCGGCCCGTACGACGAAGAGCAGTTCGTGGCCCGGCGGGAGCGGGTCGGAGGCCGGCCGCACGACGAAACGCGCGCCCCGCCCGTGGCGGTCCTCCAGCGCGCTCCGGACGAGACCGGGCCCGAAGAGGACACCGCCGCCGGTGTACGGGGCGACGATGCCCTCGCCGCCGGGCGCCGGGCCGACCCGGTACACCGGGCCGTCGATGCTGTCCTGCACGACCACCGAGGCGAGCGCGTTCAGGTCGTCGTCGTCCGTGAGCAGCAGCGCGGTCGTGACGCCCTCCAGACGCGCCTTGGGGTCGGTGGCCGTGGCCAGGAGTTCCCCCGCGGCCAGTTCGATCCCCGCGTCCCTGATCCGGTCCCGCTCCCGCGGGAGACCGGCCCACATGAGCACGTCCAGGCCGGCCGCGCCGAGCGACCGCGCGAGGTCGATCACCCACGGGGCGCCTCCCACCAGCAGGGGCCGCGAGCGTGCCGACCGGCCGACCCCCAGCCGCACCGCGACCGGCCTGGCGGTCAGCGCGTAGACCAGGACGGTTCCGACGATCACCAGGAACGTGATCGGCAGGATCTTGTCGGCGCCGGACAGGCCCTTGTCGACGAGCGACGCGGAGAACGTCGCGGCGGTGGAGGCGGCGACGATGCCCCGGGGCGCCATCCACCCGATGAAGGCCCGCTCCCCGGGGCCGACGTCCGTCCCCGCCGCCGAGACGAGGGACACCACCGGCCGCACCACCAGGACGAGCGCCACGACGAGCACCAGCGAGGGGAGCAGCACCGAGGCGACGGCCTTCGGCGCGACCGAGGCCGAGATGGAGATGAACAGGAGACCGATGACGAGCTGGACGACGGTCTCGAAGAAGGGGCGGCGCGCCGGCATGTCGAATCCGGGCAGGTTCGCCACGGCGATGCCGGTGACGATCGCCGCGATGAGCCCGGTGTCGTCCAGGACCATGTCGCAGCCCGCGGACACCGCGACGACGGTGGCCAGCTGCGCGAGCGTCCCGAGCGTCCCGCCGAGCCGCAGCCTGCGCAGCGTCAGCCACAGCAGGCCGACACCGGCCAGGCCACCGGTCAGCCCCACGGCCATGCTCCCGAAGAACATGCCGAACCGGAAGCCCTGTCTGTCCTGGGACCGGACGATGATGTGGAAGACGACCGCGCCGAGAATGCCCCCGAGGGGGTCGATGAGGGTCCCTTCCCAGGTCAGGATCCTCCGCACCCGGTCGACGGGCCTGGCGTGGTCGAGCAGCGGGCCGACGACGGTCGGTCCGGAGACGACGAGGATGACCCCGATCATGGCCGCCACGGCGAACGGGACGTCGAACAGCGCGGCGACCAGTCCCAGACAGGCTCCCGCGGTGACGGGGATCCCCAGCACGATCAGCCGCGCCACCACGCTCCGGGTCTCGCCCCTCATCTGCTGCGGATCGAGACCCAGCCCCGCGTCGTAGAGGATCACGGCCACGGCGAGCGACACCAGGGCCGTGAAGTCGGGCACCAGACGGTCGGGACGGACGACCTCGGTGAGCGCCCCGGCGGTGAATCCGACGGGCAGCAGCACGATCAGCGAAGGGACGTGCAGCCTGCTCGCCAGGATCTGCGAGCCCACCGCGAGCACGACGGTCAGACCGACGCCCAGCAGGATCTGATCCTCGGTCACGGCCTCCCCGCTCCCTCCGGACGCGAAGGAGGCTCCGGCCCGTTCCGGTCCCGCACGCCCATCGCGTTCCCGTCCTCCCGGCTCCCCGCACCGCAAGCGCCCCGGACGTCCGCCGCCGGCCTCCCGGGGTCCACGACCGTCTCCGACGCACCGCCGCCCCCGCGCGGGCGGACGGGAGTCACGTCCTTGGCCGACGACCCCACAACCGGCTGCCTCCTCACCTCGCGCACCCGGCCGCGTCCGGAAGCCCGGGCGCCAGGCAATCACCCCACGCGAAGGGCGGCACCTCGGAGGGACAGGTCTTGCGCCACCTGATCGACGACATTGCCCCGCCCGGGGGAGCGGCGCACGACGACGACCTCACCGGTCCCGTCCAGGCCGGTCTCGTCCGACCGGTCCGTCCGGTCGGTCCCGTTCGGCCAGTCCCATCCGGCTCCGTCTTCATCAGAACCGCCCACCCCGTGAACGACGACCTGACCGAGGTCGCGCCGGCCGTACGGGGACGGCGGCCTTGTCGCCACGCGGTCGGACACCCACCGCCCGCCGCGGAACCGCGCATGCCGTGTTCGATGTCCTGCTGTGTCGTGGACACAGTCAAGCCGAGATCCGACTCATGCCTCCCCCGGGCGGTTTCCGCACTGTTCGGAGCCGCCATGGGCTGCGTCGCCTGGTCACTGACCGTCTGGGCGCGCGCGTACTGCGACGCGGGGTTCGACGCCGGCGGACGCTTCGAACTCAACCTCCTGCTCCTTCCGGTCGTGGGAGCGGGGGCGTCCGCCGGGCTCGTGGCGCAGGCCGCCGGCCGACGCCTGGTCCTCCACGCGCCGACGGCGGTCCGCGTCCTGCTGCCGGCGCTGCTGGTGGCCGGTACGACGGTGGGGCTCGCCTGGTGGTTCTTCGCGACCCGGGGAACGCTGGACGGCTACCCCGGCGACTCCGGCCTCTGCCCCGCGAGCAATGTCCCGCCGCGGTGGCCCGACTGGATTCCCGCCTGATCGGCCACGACCGGCCTTCGAAGACAGCGACGTGAGGCCGCCCGACCGGTCGACACCCTGACCCGCCGCCGAACTGCCGGCGATGCCGGGCGTGGACGCCGGCCGACGCGCGCTCACCGGCCGGGTCAGTCGCCCGAGTGGCCCCAGAAGTGGATCTCCTGGGGGTTCCCCTCGTCGTCGTGCAGCACCGCGCATCGTCCGACCCACCGCGATCGGGGGAAGACGTCGAAGTCCTTGACGTGCGCACGGGTCAGTTCGCCGGTACCCAGCAACTCGCGTGCTTCCTCGGCCGTCACGGGCTTCACGGTGCTGTAGTCCGCGGGTTCGTCGGGTTCCAGGACGCGAAAGACGTCCAGGACCGAGTGCGTGCCGGTCTCCTGGACCAACTCGTCGTCCCACAGCTCCTTCAGCGACCGGGGCAGTGGTTCCCGCTCCTCCTCCGGCCGCCAGTCACCGCCGTTGACCCAGTAGTAGTCCCCGGCTTCGAACACCTCGTGCCGCAACTGCTGAAGTGCGGCGTTCAGATCCTCCTGGTACGGCACGTAGTAGTCCCACCCCGATGCCCCCATCAGTCCTCATCTCTCTTCCGTTCCTCCGGGACCGCAGAAGTTAGCGGTAGGGGCTGACAACCAACCCATCGGCTCGGGGAGTTCGGGTGCAAATCGACAACGTTTCCGTCATGAGCGTCCTCCAACCGTTCGGAGAAGCTGAGCCGGACACTACGTGAGGTCGAGGGAAGGGTCCTGAGCCGGAGCCGCCACGGAGCGAATGATCACGGCTCCGTGAGCTCCCGGCGAGTCGGGGCTTGTCTTTCGAGGGGACGACGTGCTCCCACAGGTGCGGCGTGCGTGATCGTTCAATGCCGCTTGAGTCCAACGTCGTTGAGGTCAGCCGGTGATGCCGGGCTGGATGCTCCGCTGACGCGGTACGAGGCCGCGTCGGGCGAACACGAGATTCAGTGGCCGTACTGAGCAGCCGGGACATCAGCTTGGGAAGCTGCGGGCACCGACGATCCGTTGTAGGCGCTGACCGGCTCGAACGGCCTGCTCGCGGACTCTGAGGGCGCGGCTGTTTGCACCGTGATTCCCCGCTGTTCCCCGCTCGATCTGGTGCGCTTGTGGTGCAGTCAATGTGGGCGGCGTTCCTGCAACCGGTGCGGCTGCGGGAGTCTCAGAGGTGTTCTTTGGCTGCTCGAACCAGTCGGCTGATGTCGTCACGGGTCCGCACCCTGGCATCGTCAAGTTCGGTTCTGCTGTCTGTCTTGGACAGAGCCGTAACGAATGCGAGCACGTCCTCCGCAGACTGACTCAACGTCTCGTAATCGGTGAGCATCTGCACGCGGAACAGCGCTTCTTGGGCGTTGGAGCGCAGGTCATAGGCGCGGATCCGCACCGTGTCCGGGTCCTCCGGTGGTGGCTGTTCGTGCTCGCAGAACCAGAGGTGCACTAGGCATCGGCGGTAGTCGACCAGTGCGCCGGCGTAGGCAGAGTAGGCATCGAGTCGTTCCTGCCGGAGCTTCTCGCGGCGGGTGAACTGGTGGCTTCTGTCGGTGGTGCGCTGCTGGAACGCCAGAGTGATTCCCGAACCGAGCAGCGTCCCTAGGACGGCTATGCCGCTGGCGATGATGGTCTCCACATCCCAAGCTGATCACGCCTCGCCGCCCTCCGCGGACCATAACCCAACTCCGATACCAACACGCTTTCTAACTCTGTTGGTGGGGCGTTGCGCCGCGTACGAGGGCGTTCACACGCGCCCCACAGCAACAACACGGGACACATCGCCAGACGCAACCTAGAAGCACCACCGGCGCCCCGCAATCAAGCGGAACGATGGCGGGCACCTCGGCACTACCCCGGCTCGCAACGACGTCCTCGACGGCATCCGATCCGTGTCGACCGCCCTCGAATCCGGGCTGATGCGTATCCACCGCCCATGCACCGGGCTGCTCGACGAGCTACCGGGCTACGCATGGGACCCCGCAGCATCCGACCGCGACGAGGACCAGCCGATCAAGCGTGACGACCACAGCGCCGACGCGCTGCGCTACGTCGTGCACTCCAATGCGCACGAGTGACGCCACCGGCTCACCACATCCACCGATGCCGGGGAACCGGGATAGTCCGCCCCGTCCGGGCCCTCCACAAGAGCACGGAGCAGTGGACCCAGCCGAACAGGGAGATCAGCCCAAACAGAATACCCAAGGCGCCAACGAGCGCAGCCGAGGGGAACGCGCGCAGATACCCCAGCGCCACGGCCAGATCCTCAACCAACAGCAACCACAAGTTCCAACGTCGCTTCCTGTGAACGACCCTGACATAGTCTTCAAACCTGCGCTGCTCTGCCGCCTCTTTGGCGGTCCCTTCATCGAGGATGCGCCGCTGACGTTCGCTCCAACGTCGTTGCGTCTCCACTGCCTCCGAGTCCACCGGCGCAGCGGGCGAAGTGAACACAACGTCGCCGTGAATAGCACCGGACTGCACGACGTGGCCCACGACGCTTCCACTCAACTCGTTGCGTATGGACGGCTGTTCGCTCATGAGGCGGAAGATACGCGCTTGACTCACAAGATCACCATCGAAGCGGCCGATGCCAATGCCCGCGAGCACACTTGGTGACCGCCCCCTTCGCCTTCCCGGAGAGCGGCGTACCGTGGCCGTCGTCGGCGTGGGCCCCGTACTGCCGCCAGGCTCAGGTCTGACCGAAAGGTGTCCCGAAGCTCAGCGAGCCCACGTTGCCAGCCTGAATCACTGGGCCGTGCTGTACGCCCCCACTGATCGTGTTATGGACATCCGCGACCTGTTGATCACCCTTTGGGGGCGCCAAATCATCAATGATTGACCGCAGTTCGGCAGCCGCGGCCGGATTTGCCAGCAAAGTGCGCCGCAATCGTGTACGCCACTCCGCCTGGACATCCAAGGCGGTCTGTTCGTCGCTGGCCTCCATTGCCGCCGCCAGTTCTCCGCGCGAGGTCTCCAGCTCCCCCTCGATCACGTCTTCCTCACCACCACCGCGACGCGAGAAGAACGACACCATCCGGTCACGAGCTTGTGCCCAGGAGTCCACCGCCATCTGCTGAACCAATGTCGTAGCGCCTGCGGCAGCAAGTGCCACCAACTCCGCTTCCATCGAACCACCTTTGCAGCATCTGAGGCCGCCACCGTACCCCCTGACACTCGACGACCACAGCGTCGACGCCCTGTGCTAGCCGTCCATTCGCTGCACACGATTGGCGCCACCTGCTCGCCCATCAGCATTCCGTCGTCGCCCTTGCGAACAACGAGGTGCTCAACGGCATCCGCAGCGTGTCGACCGCGCTCGGTTCGGGGCCGTTGCGCGTACATCGATCATGCCGGGGACTCCTCGACGAGCTGCCCGGTTACGCCTGGCCAGAAGAGACCACAGCACGCGGCGAGGACAAGCCGATCAAGTGCCACGACCGCTCCTGCGACGGGCTGCGGTACGTGATCCACTCGACTGCGCACGTGTGGCGCCAAGTGTCAGACGTACTGAAGGACAGCGGTTGATCAGCTGCTCAATCCGGGACTCAGCGGGAGCGTCGAAGAGCCAACCAGTGCTTCGCCAGGAAGCCGAAACCGATCACCACGTCGAACCACCCAATCGACGCCCACATCACTCGCGTGCTGTCGCCCCCGGATCCGTGACCACCGACAACCAGGAACAGGCCGAAAAGGATCCATACGACAGACCCGCAGATTCCACGACGCGCCTTCTTGAGGAATCTCTGTCTTTGAAACTGAGACTGGGCGTAGCGTGCTGCACGTGCTGCATCTTCGGCGTCCAGGATTCGTTTCGTGCGTGCCGACCAGCGAGCACGTAACTCTGCCTCCTCTGGGCTCGGCGTAGCAGGCAGGATCACATTGCCGTTGATGGATCCAGCCTGGACCACGGGCCCGTTGACATGGCCGCTCACGCCGTTACTTACGTTGTTGGTGACGTCCCGTCCCTCTCCCATGTTCCAGAAGGTACGGGAGGGCGCCACCACTCTCAATCGACTCATGTTGATCCATGCCTGGCTCGCTTGGTACGCGGAGAAGACCCCGGGCGGGTTGTTGTTCGTGGGCGAGCGGGGCAAGCCCGTCGTTCGACCTTCGGCCGGGAGTGGCGCAAGGTCCGTAGCGTGGTCGGACTGCCGGCCGATGTCCGGTTCTACGATCTTCGTCACACCGGACACACCCTGACCACCCGATTGGGCGCGACGCTCAAGGACACGGTGGTGCGTGTCGGCCAGTCCACGGATAGGGCCGCACATCTATCAGCACTCGGACTCCGAGCGCCAACGTGAGGTCGCTTCCGGGCTCGACTCCCTGATGCAGGCTGAACGGCGGAAGGCTGCGGCCAAGGCCGATGAACAGGCATCGGGCACGGATCGGGCACGAGACACCTAGACAGGTCTAGACAACAAACAGGCCCAAGCCGCTGACTTGGGCTTTCATTGTGAAGCAGGTGACGAGAATCGAACTCGCGCTCTGAGCTTGGGAAGCTGAGGGTATTTACGGCTTTCTCTCGGTCTGACCTGCGGCGGAGGGACACAGGCGCGCGGTAGACGGCCGCTGGGTTTCCCGCTGTTCCCCGTGGTTCCCCGCGCGATCTGGCGCGGGTCTGGCACGACCTCTTCGTCCCGAACTCTCGGCGGGGTGGTTACTGAGGTCTGTTGGGCTGGTTAATCGGCTGTAAACGGCTGTTGAGAGTCATCTGCGGTCGTTGGGGTTGCTGTACTTCCGTGCTGTACAGCTTCGGCTTTCTGACGAGCGCTGGCGAGGTTGTTGCGGCTGGTCAGGGTGTCGGGGTGGGCATCGCCCAGGACCTGCTCACATTGGGCGAGGGTGGCTTCCAGCAGGGGAATGGCCCGGCCCAGATCCCCCACCTCCTGGTAGGCGCTGGCGAGGTTGTTGCGGCTGGACAGGGTGTCGGGGTGGGCATCACCCAGGACCCGCTCACGCAGGGCGAGGGTGGCCTGGTGCAAAGGGATGGCCCGGCCCAGATCCCCTGCCACCTGGTAGGCGTAGGCGAGGTTGTTGCGGCTTTGCAAAGTGTCGGGGTGAGTGTCGCCCAGGACCTGCTCACGCTGGGCGAGGGTGGCTTCCAGCATGGGTATGGCCCGGCCCGGATCCCCCACCTCGTAGTAGGCGTAGGCGAGGTTGTTGCGGCTGGTCAGGGTGTCGGGGTGGGCATTGCCCAGGACCTGCTCACATTGGGCGAGGGTGGCTTCCAGCATGGGTATGGCCCGGCCCGGATCCCCCACCTCGTAGTAGGCGCTGGCGAGGTTGTTGCGGCTGGTCAGGGTGTCGGGGTGGGCATCGCCCAGGACCTGCTCACATTGGGCGAGGGTGGCTTCCAGCATGGGTATGGCCCGGCCCGGATCCCCCGCCACGTAGTAGGCGCTGGCGAGGTTGTTGCGGCTGGACAGGGTGTCGGGGTGGGCATCGCCCAGGACCTGCTCACATTGGGCGAGGGTGGCTTCCAGCAGGGGAATGGCCCGGCCCAGATCCCCCACCTCCTGGTAGGCGCTGGCGAGGTTGTTGCGGCTGGTCAGGGTGTCGGGGTGGGCATCACCCAGGACCTGCTCACGCTGGGCGAGGGTGGCTTCCAGCAGAGGGATGACCCGGCCCAGATCCCCCGCCGACTTGTAGGCGAGAGCGAGGTTGTTGCGGCTGGACAGGGTGTCGGGGTGGGCATTACCCAGGACCTGCTCACGCAGGGCGAGGGTGGCCTGGTGCAAAGGGATGGCCCGGCCCAGATCCCCCGCCACGTAGTAGGCGTAGGCGAGGTTGTTGCGGCTGGTCAGGGTGTCGGGGTGGGCATCACCCAGGACCTGCTCACGCTGGGCGAGGGTGGCTTCCAGCAGAGGGATGGCCCGGCCCAGATCCCCCGCCGACTTGTAGGCGAGAGCGAGGTTGTTGCGGCTGGACAGGGTGTCGGGGTGGACATCACCCAGGACCCGCTCACGCAGGGCGAGCGTGGCCTCTAGCAGAGGGATAGCACGGACTGTGTGGCCTTGTTGATGGAGCCGTCGCTCCGTGAACTCATACGCATAGGCAAGTGAGGCGTTGTGGTGTTGGGGCAGTCGGGTGGCTGCAAGGGTGACGAGGTGGGGTGTGAGGGTGTCCCACTGGTCTTCGGTGGGGGCGTCTTGGCCCGGTGGCGGGGTCAGGTTGTGGAGGACCGCTTGTTCGGCGCGGTCACGCCCTAACAGGTGCCGGGGCGGCTGGGTGTCGTCGGTGCTTTGCGGGGCGCGTAGGACAGTCTGGACCAGCCGGTGAACGCTCAGGGTGGTGCCGGTTTCGGTCACCATGCTGTACGCGGAAAGGGTTCCGACGGCTTCGGCGACATCGTCCGGATTGGCGGCAGCCGGGGTAAGCAGACTGTAGGGGATGCCATCGGGGGCCAGCCAAGCGGCGGTGTACAGCACCTCCACGGCTAGCGGATCGACTCTTTCTAGCGCATGGAGGGTGACGTTCCAAATGCGGGCGAGGGTACGTTCGCTACTGGTGCCGTGGGCGGTCTTGGCGAGTTTGGTGTGCAGACGGTGGCGGTAGGAGTCCGGGCTGATGCCGCGGTTCTGGGCCAGGTAAGCGCCGGCCTGTTTGATCGCCAGAGGGAAGTGCCCCAGCTCGGTAGCAAGGGACCGGGCTTCGGTCTGTTGCCGGGGCGTGGGGGTGGCCTCCTTGAACACAAGTCGGCACAGCAGGGCGGTGGCGTCGTCGGGGTCGAGGTTGCCCAGAGTCAGAGTGGGGGCGTTGTCGGGCCAGCCGGTGGTACGTCGGCTGGTGGCGAGGTGATGGCCCTGGTGGAGGGCTCCGGTGTAGGGGGTGAGGTCGTCGGGGTCCTCCACGTTGTCGTAGACCAGCAGCCAGCCCGGATGCCAGGCGAGCCACTGCATCGCCCACGCCACCTGCGCCCTGCGACTGGCTGTGGTGGCCCAACTCGGTACCAAAGTGTGGGTGAGGCTGGTGAGAGAGGTCTCGATCTCGTCGGGGGACGCGGCATTGATCCACCAGATCAGGGCATAGTCGCCGCGGTGGCGGTGCGCGTAGTGCAGGGCGAGCGTGCTCTTGCCGATCCCTCCCAGTCCGTGCACTGTCCCACTCAGGGCGATCGCACTTTCACGGCGGCTGGTCAGGATGCGCCGCAGCCAGCCCAGTTCTTTCTCTCGCCCCATGCAGAGGGCGGCGGGGGGCAGATTGGAAGTGCCCAGAGCCGCCGTGACCTTGCTTGGTGCGTGCAGTGCCTCGACTGGCAGTACATCGCCCGTGAAGGCGTTACCGATGCGCTGGGCGGCGATCGACCTTGGTCCGGCCGCCTCGATCTCCAGCCGAGACCGATCCTCGTCCGTACTCACGGCCGCGGCGCGGTGTGACCGTCACCGGTGATGGCAGTACCGATGTGCTGAGCGGCGATCGACCGTTCACCGGAGGCCGTGACATTGACCGTGCCTGGCACAGGAGCAGGCAGTACAGCAGCTAGTTCCTCTCGGAGTGCGGGATCGTCCTGCAATGCCTGCCTGAGCAGCCTGCTCAATACGGCTGTGGAGTAAGCATCATCCTGTTCGTCGGCGGCCTCACCCACCACCCGTTCCAGCTCCGCCCGGCCCGTTTCGTCCCGGCGCCGCCAGACCAGTTGAAGAACCCGTTGCCCGAGACCGGCCGTGGCGTCGGCAGCAGCATCCTGTGCACGGGTAAGCACCGCTGCCCCGTACGTCCCCACCGCAGCCGTCACGGCCGGCCCGGCCTGCCCAACCAACTGCACGATCTCAGCATCCACTTGATCCCCAAACCTACGCGGCTCCGAAAGAACTCAGCGTAGAAACAAAGCCTGGTCCGTGAGGCTAAAACGCCCGAATCGTCTGAAGCAGTCCCCGCGAACACGTTGCCAGCTACCGACCCGAGCATGACTACACCGGAGAGGGCAGACCGCAGCCTTGTAAGGGCGGACGTAGTCGTCAGCCTGTCCGTCCAGGTCACTACGGCTGTAGCGGCGGCCTGGGTGAACGACGCATCTCGACTGCGGCGACCCGTCGTTGACCGTGGTTGACCGCACGATGTGGCACGGCTGTGGCACGCATGCCCTGGGACGCTGCGCCACATGGCGAGAAGCGCCCCATCTTGCCTGACGGCTAGCCCCTGGGGGAAACCCGTTGGGTCGGGAGGCTGTGACCTGGGGTTCTGCCGCTGATCTTTGCGACCCACCTGTCACTGTCGGTCGTCACCGGTGGTCCTCGGCGACCTTCGGACGGCCCAGGGACGGCCCAGCCCTGGCGCACTCGACTGATGGGACCTTCGACAGCCCCGTCCGAACCTCAGCCGCCGACAATCAGCCACGACGGCGGGTGCGCCGACGGAGCACGCACGTGTATGCCCCGCTCTGCCTCCACGGGCCCGAGCCACGCGACCCTCAGTACCTTGCCTCAGCAGCCGACTTCGGAAACGCGGTGCGCGCAGTGCTCAACCCCTCCCCGCGGCGGCGTCTCTCGCGGCGTCGCAGCGGCCAGTAGGGTCTGCTGCACGATCGGGTGACATCTGAACTGGCTTGCCCTGTGGGGCGGGTGGGAAGGATGTCGCTGTGCCCAAGCCTTATCCCGAAGAGTTCCGTGAGGACGTCGTGCGGGTCGCGAGGAACCGTGGCCCGGGGGTGACGGTGGAGCAGGTGGCCAAGGACTTCGGTGTCCATCCGATGACGTTGTGGAAATGGATGCGCCGGGCGGACATCGATGACGGGGCCAAGCCCGGGGTGAGCAGCCAGGAGAGCGCGGAACTGCGGGAAGCACGTCGGCGGATCAAGCTGCTGGAGCAGGAGAACGAGGTCCTGCGCCGGGCGGCGGCCTGTCTGTCGCAGGCGCATCTGCCGGGAAAAGGATCTACCCGCTCGTGAAGGAGCTGGCCGTGGACGGGGTGCCCGTCACGGTGACGTGCCGGGTGCTCAAGCTCGCCAGACAGCCCTACTACCGCTGGCTCGACAAGCCCGTGACCGACGCCGTGCTGGAGCAGGCGTACCGGGCGAACGCGCTGTTCGACGCCCACCGCGAGGATCCCGAGTTCGGCTACCGCTTCCTGGCCGATGAAGCCCGCAGCTCGGGGGCCGCGATGGCCGACCGGACCGCATGGCGGATCTGCCGGGACAACCACTGGTGGAGTGTGTTCGGCAAGAAGCGCGGCAGGACCAAGAAGGCCGGCCCGCCGGTGCACGACGACCTGGTCCGCCGCGACTTCACCGCCGACGGCCCGAACCGACTATGGCTCGCCGACATCACCGAACACGCCACCAACGAAGGGAAGTTGTACCTCTGCGCGATCAAGGACGTCTTCAGCAACAGGATCGTGGGCTACTCCATCGACACGCGGATGAAGTCCCGCCTGGCCGTGACCGCCCTGGACAACGCCGCGGCCCGGCGGGAACACGTCGACGGATGCATCCTGCACAGCGACCGCGGATCGCAGTTCCGGTCCCGGAAATTCGTGCGCGCGCTCGGCCGCCACCGGATGGCTGGCTCGATAGGGAGAGTCGGGGCAGCCGGCGACAACGCGGCCATGGAGTCCTTCTTCAGCCTGCTGCAGAAGAACGTCCTGGACCGCCGGAGCTGGACCACCCGCGAGGAACTGCGGATCGCGATTGTGACCTGGATCGAGCGGACCTACCACCGACGTCGCAGACAAGCCGCACTCGGCCGGCTGACCCCCGTCGAATTCGAGACCGTCATGACCACACCGGCCTTCCAGGCCGCGTGATCAAACCTGTCACCCGAACCTGCATCAGACCCTACTGACCACTGCCGCATCGGGCATGGCTATGGCGCGGTGACCTCTTCGTCCCGAAGCAAGTTGGGCAGGGCCCCATGCTTGGGCTGGCTCGGCTCTTACCTGCGCTGATAGTCCGCACTCGTCCGCCGCTGTCTGTCGGCGTTGTCACGCAGTTAGACACTCACTGGGCGTCACTTGGCTCCGTCACCAACCCCCGCCGAACAGGGGCTGCAACGTGGCCGCCAGGCCTGATGTGATCGCCAGGATTCCGCCGACGCTGGCGAGGGTGGTGGTCGCGTTCTGGAACAACTCCTGCCGAAGCCGTGCCCAACGCGCACTCCAGAAGAGCATCTTGAGCTTCTGCCACTTGTGTTGGCGAAGGTGGCAACCCATGAGAGCCCCGTAGCTGTTATTACGGCATGAGCTGGTGCGGCCCTCTGCTCCGCACCAGACGGGCACGTTGAAGAAGAAGTAGAAGGCGCTGACCCCGGACAGGACGATGAGCGCGACTGGTCCGAAGTCGAAGGTCAACCAGCCGGCAATGAGTACCGCGAAGACGATCCAACCCCAGTACTTCCCGAATCCCTTCATGCGAGGTCATCGTTCATTGCCGTCCGGGATGCTGGGGTGGCGCGACCGGGGGCGCACGGAAGCACACAGGCGGCGCTGGCGGCTCAGCTCTCAGCTTGGGAAGCTGAGGTGATCTGAGGCTTGCTCCGAGGCTCACCTGCTGCTGAGCGGTATAGGTGCTTGGTGCGAGGCCATTTGATTCCCCGGTGTTCCTCGTGGTTCCCGCACGATCTGGCACGGGCCTGGCACGGCCTCTTCGCTTGCGGTCGGCCGGCGCGAGGTGTCGGGTCCGCCGCGATCGCGGCGGACCCGACACCTTTACCGTCGCAGTCGTTACCGCCGGCTCGGCGCCCACCAGCCCGCCGGCACCGCGGACATCACTTCACCACGACGTTGTCCCCGGGCGACGTCGACGGCCCGGTGGTGGTGTTGCCGTAGTACACCCAGCGCCACGTACCCGTCTTGGAGGCCTTCACGGTCGTCCTGAGATCACCCGAGCCGTTCGCGTACACCTTCTTCACCGTGGTGTAGGAGGCGGTGCCGGCAGGCTTGAACTGCAGGCTCACCAGACGGTCTCCGTAGGAGGCGTACTTCCTGGTCTCCCAGTTGGCCCGCGTGACCTTTCCGGTCACGGTGATGGTCCTGTCCTTGGACACCGGTTCGGGCGATGCGTTGACGGTCAGGCGGGAGTTGCGCTTGACGTGGACCGTCAGCCCCTTGTCGTCGGTGTCACCGCCGCCGCCCTCGAAGTACACCTCGGCCCCGACCTTCCAGGCCCCGGCCTCGCTGTTACGCATGTCCCACACGCTCGGGTCGAAGTACATCGTCTCGTTGAAGTCGCAGACGCCCGAGCTCACCTTGATGCAGTCGCTCGTCTCGACGGCGTGCCACAGCCGATCACCCGCACCACCGCGGTACAGGAACACCGCCGGCCACTTCCACTTGTGAGTGGTCGTCATCCTGAAGGAGGCGGGCACCGCGACCTCGTTCGACACCCCGATCACAATCGACTTGCCGCCGTTCACCTGGACGCGGGAGAACGAGACCCCACCCTCGGCCGCCCCGGCCGGCGCCGCGGCCACGGCCGTGAACACCGCCGCCGCACCACCGGCCACGACGACTCTCCAGACCTGATTCCCCACCTGATCCCCGATCTCTTTACGGAAAGGCACCGAAGGCACATCCCTCCAGCGCCTTACAGACGGCCGGCATCCGCACGGGGTTGTACACCCGCGAATCACAATGGAGCATCAGACGATCCCCGCCTCCCGCGAGGCGGAGAGGCCGGTACGGTGCCCGGGATCCGCGCGGCCGCCAGAAGGCTCGCGGTGGAGGAATCCCTCCCCAGTGGGCCATGCATGGATCGAGCGCGGCTTGCGGACGCTCCCTGAGCGGCTGCGTAGGTGAGATCGGAGAGCGCTTGTCGGCGGTTTCGCGGTTTCGGAGAGTGGTCCGGGCCTCTGGCGCTCTGACCGCATACGTTCGCCGGGTTGATGATCGGGTACCGGATATCGAGTTCTGTCCGATGTCGGGCTGTGGCACGATGCCGCGATGATCACCTCAGCCGTACCACCCGTCGTTCCCGCAGGCCACATGGCCGAGCAGGAACAACCTGTGCTCGCTCTCCCCGGCGGTCTGGAACTGCGCCCCTGGCGCGCCGACGACGCGGACACCTTGGTGACTGCCGGCCAGGATCCGGCAATTCGCCGGTGGAACCTACTGGCCGTGGCCTCGTCCGCGGAAGCAGGCAGGCGTATCGAGCGCATGCACGAGCGCTGGCAGAACGAGCAGAGCGCGATATGGGCCATCGCCCACCCCGACGGCAGCCAGGCCGTGGGCTTGATCGGCTTGGGTGACGTCGATCTCGCTGGTGGCAGCGCCGAACTCCTGTACTGGATCCTGCCCGCAGGACGCGGCCGCGGTGTCATGGTCGAGGCCACGAAGCGCCTCAGCCAGTGGGCGTTCGACGACCTTGGGCTGCACCGGCTCCAGCTGTGCCACTCGATGGCCAACCCGGCATCGTGCCGAGTGGCGACCAGGGCCGGCTTCTCCGTCGAAGGCACGATGCGCAGCGCGCTGCTGCATGAAGACGGGTGGCACGACCAGCATTTGCACGCTCTGGTCCAGGGCGACATCTGACTGTTCCGGGGAGTCGGGCCACGGCCCGGAGCGGGCCTCCGCCCCAGCGGATACCTCTCTCGCTTCGGAAGACTTGAGCAGGCTGGGAGTACCCCCGGGCGGAGCCTGGGGGAGGACGGCCACCCGTCCGACAAGGGCCCAGACAGGCCAGGCCGATCTCGTTGAACCGGTGGATCACCTCCGGCACCGTGTCCTCGTCGGCCTGGACCAGTTGCAGCTTCTGCCCTTCCTGGTCGGTCAACCTGCGCACGCGGACCGGCTCGGCCACCACACCCCCAACGGCCAGACGGACGTCACGACACATCCAACCGCCACAACGGCCAACCCGGCGAACCTTCCCGGTCAGAGCACCAGCCATCTGGAATGTTGCTGAGAACTGGCAGCAGGCAGTTGCGTCGGAACCTGGGTGACGTCAAGCAAATGTTGACCGTAGGCTCTCGGTGAAAGGCAGGTGCGGTGGACATCACGGCGCAGTGGATCAAGACGTCGTGGACGAAGCAGTCTCGGGGCGGGGAGGCCGCTGCCCGCAGGAACGCGGCGCCGGTCGGCTTTTCGTTGCCTCAGGTGCCCTCCGGGTTTGCCCACTTCGTCCAGATGTCCGAGCGTGATGGTTTCGAGCCGCGTTCGAGCCAGAAGGACCTTCGCCAGATCGGTGTCAGCCTGCGGGACGAAGGCGATCGACTCCGAGTGCTCGCTCGTGTGGAGCCGCTCTTCGGGTTGCCGCCTCGGCCGCGCAGGCCGCCGGCAGTTCGACTGCTTCCCGGGCAGTGGGTTCGCTGGCAGTTGAACTACCGGTTCACCAGCGCCCTGGGAATCCGAGGTTGGTCGTACTGGCTCGACACGTTCAACATCGCTTACGGCCTCGTCGACCGGGATGTCTTCCTGTCGGAGCCGACCGTGATCGTCGATGAGTGCGGGCCTGTTCGATAGAGCAGGCGGACCGCGTTCAGACGGCTGCTCGTTCCGTTTGGACGCGGGTGGTGGCGAGGCGGTAGGAGCCGGTGCCGGTCTCGATGACGTTGCCGCCGAAGGTGAGACGGTCGACGATGGCCGCGCAGAGCCTGGGATGGCTGTACGCGGTCTTGACGGGGCGACGCGATTGCCCGTCGCTCTGAGTACCTGTTGGAGCCGAAGTGCACCGAAGTGAGTATGGATACTCATTCTGGAATCGCGGTCCCGTCAGGAGCATGGAGCGCACCACATCACATCTCTGGGGGCACTCGATGAACGCTCGTACCCTGGTGCGTCTGACCTTCGCCAATGTTGCTTCTGCTGTCTACCTGGGGCTCGTCGGTGCGTCCGTCGTGTTCGAAGTGACTGCTGCGCTTGTTTCGGATCCCGGGATCGTCGGGATATGGCCCTTCCTTCTCACCGCCCCCACCTCCTTGCTGGCAGCCGGGGTCGTCGGGGCGGTTTGGGGTATGGATGCGTCCGTCTGGTACCTGGTCAGTGGGGTCGTCATGAGTGCTTTGCTCCAGTCGTTCGCCCTGGGAGCGCTCCTGGAAGCTCTGCGAGGTCGGCGCCAGGGGTCCACCCGCCCGAGCCTCGGCTGAATTGTTTCGTTCGTCGCCAGGGCCTGTCCGGGCGATCATGCAGGTCTTGTGACGCCGATGGTGGGCCCTTCGCTACCCGCCGGCTGTCGCTGAATTGCAGAAGCCCGAGAGCCGGTCCGGGCCCGTTCAGTCGGCGTCGGGTCCCCGCTCCGCCGCGGCGTCGTAGGCGACACGGGCCTCGGCGACCGCGGACCGGTGCCGCTCGGCCCAGCCCACCAGCCCGGTCAGTGAGGTGTGGAGCTCCCAGGCCATGGGGGTGAGGCTGTACTCCACCTTGGGCGGCACGGTCGGATACACGGTGCGAACGAGCAGTCCGTCCCGCTCCAGCCTGCGCAGGTTGAGGGTGAGCATCCGTCGGCTGATGCCGTTGATGGCGCGTTCCAGTTCGGTGAAGCGGACCGGGCCGTGGGCGGCGGCGATCAGGATCCCGATGCTCCACTTGCCCGCCACGCGGTCGAGTACCTCGGTGACCGGGCAGGCTTCGTCCCTCAGCGCCTCGGCAACATGCGTGTGACTGCGTGACATAAATGTGCCTCCTTCCGCCGGCGAGCAAGGTTACCGACGATGGCTGCTGTAACAGGTCGTGAACCAAAGGAAGAAGGCATGTCCGTGCGTGCTCTCGTCGTCGATCCGTCCGCGCCCGCCGCTGTCCGCCTCGCCGAGGTTCCCGATCCCGTGCCCGGGCCGGGCCAGGTCCTGGTGGACGTCTCTCACGCCTCGTTGAACTATGGCGACCTCAACGACGCCCGCTCCGGTCGCGTCCCCGTGGGTGCAGTGCTTGGTTCGGACGCTGCCGGAGCGGTGGTTCAAGCCGCAGCCGACGGAACCGGTCCGGCGGTGGGGACCCAGGTGGTGGCCCTGACCTCGGGGGCGTTCGCTGAGCGCGTCGCGATCGACGTGGGTGCGCTTGCCGAGATACCGAAAAACCTGGAACCGGCGCAGGCGGTCGCCCTGCCGGTCGCCGGAGTGGCTGCACTGCGCTCGCTGCGGGCCGCCGGGCTCGGACCGGGCAAGAGGGTCAAGAGGGTGCTGATCACCGGCGCCTCCGGCGGAGTCGGCCGGTTCGCCGTCCAGCTGGCGGCGCGGGCCGGTGCGCATGTGATCGCGTCCGTGGGCTCGGCCACCCGCAGGGAGGGGCTGGCCGAGGCCGGTGCCGACGAGGTGCTGATCGGACTGGAAGGACTCCAGCGACCGGTCGACGTGGTCATCGACAGCGTCGGCGGCCCCCAGCTGGTGGCGGCGTGGAACCTGCTCGCTCCCGGAGGCAGCGTGCAGAGCGTCGGCTGGACATCCGAGGAGCCGGCGGTCTTTCCGCCGTATGCGACCGTCGGCCCGGCCAAATCGCTGACCTCTTTCGTCATCGAGGGCGACGCCGGCGCGGACCTGGCCGTTCTCACCGAGCTGGCCGCCGAGGGGGCCGTCACCGTCGAGATCGGCTGGCAAGGATCCTGGGACCGCTTCAATGAGGCAGCCGAGGCGCTTCGCGGGCGTCGGATCCCCGGAAAAGCGGTCCTGGAGGTGGCACGCGGTGAGCTGCACGCCCCGATACCTTCTCCGCAGGACTAGGGTCAGTCTTCAAACGGATCTTGCCCAGAGCAGGAATGACGCGAGACTGACCGCTGCTTCGTAGGAGGTGGCGGTCTTGTCATACCTGGTGGCGATGCCGCGGAAGCCTTTGAGCCGGTTGAAGCAGCGTTCCACGACGTTGCGTCGCCGGTAGGTCTGCCGGTCGAAGGCGGGTGGTCGGCCTCCTCGGCGGCCTCGGTTTCTGCGGTGTCGCTTCTGGTCGTTCTTCTCCGGGATGGTGCACGCGATGCCGCGTTTGCGCAGGTAGGTGCGGAAGCCGCGGGAGCTGTAGGCCTTATCGGCCACGACCTGGTCGGGCTTGCAGCGAGGACGCCCAAGTCCGTTCCGCGGGACGCGGATCCGTTCCAGGAGGGGGCGGGCGCAGATGCTGTCGTGACGTTGGCCGGGTGTCAGCAGGATCGCGAGGGGGCGGCCGCGTCCGTCGCAGGCCAGGTGGATCTTTGTGGTCAGTCCGCCTCGGGATCGGCCGAGGGCGTGATCGTCCGGTTCGTCCGGCCGGTGGCTCCCCTTTTTCGCCCGGTGGCGGCGGCATGCTGGTGGGCGCGGACGATGGTGGAGTCGATCTGGACGAGCCAGTCGATGTCGCCGACGGCATCCGCGTCGGCCTGGATCTGCTGGAGAGCTCGGGTGAACACGCCGTCCAGGGCGTAGCGGCGGAAGCGGGTGTAGACCGTCTGCCATGAGCCGTAGCGTTCCGGCAGGTCACGCCAGGAGATCCCGGTCCGGATCTTGTAGACCATGCCGTTGACGACCTGCCGGTCCGACACCCGCGGCCGCCCCGTCGAAGCCCGCGGTATCAGGGGAGCGAGTAACTCCCACTCCAGATCGGTGAGTTCATGGCGACGTATCACCCCACCATGATCCACCACCCGATGATCTTTGAAGACGGACCCTAGGACCTGTCTCCTTGGTGGCGTCAGCCGAACACTGTGGCGTGACCTGCCGTGCGAAGCTGTGAGCCATGGTGCCTGCGATCGTCCGCGGACTTGCTCTACCTGCCCAACTGGCGTCCCTCATCGATGTACTTCAGCGTGGCGCGTGGAAACAGGGCGGCCATCCCGCTCGAACTTCCGTGGCTCGACGCCGAACAGGCCGTGCTGATTGCCGTCACTCGCAACCCCGGTGATGACGGAGCCCTGGCACTCGACTACCGGTCTGACCCCTCGGACCCCCGCGTTGTCGGCAGTGATTTCTGGTCAGACCCAAACATGTGCCGATGGAGGGTTGTAATGCCCACCTTTTCGGACTTCGTCACAGCTTTGGGCCTGTAGCGTTCGGCATGTCACCGGTGACCTCGTACGCCCGCCCGTCCAGGGTGTCCACCACCGGGCCTCAGCCACGCTGTCCGGTGACGTCCGTCCGGGCGGCGTCGGAGAGTCCTGGCCCGGAACGGAGGCCGGCGGCGCGGTCGGCATCGTGGTGAAGGCCCCGGACAGGCGGTTCCCCTGGGCCTCGCCGGGGCCGAGCGGTTCGCCGCGCTCTGCGGGGCCTCTCCCGAGGAGCGTGTGGAGTTGCGCCGTTGGTGGGTCCTGGCAGCCACGCCACGCCACGCCACGGCATGGCATGACATGGCGCGGCACGGCGCGGCACGGCGATGATCACGCGTGTCCGATGCCGGGCGGGCACCGACGCCCCCGACGTCACGAGCACCGTGGCACCGGCCGCGTCCGGTGGTCGGCCGACGCGGCGCGAGTCGGCTCCGCATCCCAGGGCGTCATCTCAGGGACTGCCTGTTTTCGCAGGTCAACAGGGGTGAGACGATCTCATCGTCCCGGGGACGGTGGCGGCCGTTGCCGTGGGTCCCCGGCGTCCTGGAATCTGTGGGTGTCGCACCGGCCGAGGCGGCACGACCGCCCGCCGGCAGATATGACAACCACCACCCCGCGCCCGTGCACCGGGACACCTCTGTGCCCGTGCGGCATTCTGCACCTCGCGACACCCGCCGGTCCACGACGCGGAGAACACCCACATGCGGACCAGAGAAGGAAGCCACGCCATGAACAGGAACACCCCCGCCCGCCGTCGTCCGGGCCGCCGCGCGGCCATCACCGCCGGCCTCGTCCTGGCCCTCGGGCTCGGCGCGGTGGCGCAGGCGTCCGCCGCCGAACCGCGGTCGGTCGGCGGCAAGTTCGGCACCTCGGCCTCGGCCACCGCGCTCTCCGGCTCGGGAGATCCGCTGTCCGGCCGCCGGATGCTCAGGGTGCTGAAGTCCACGCTGCCCAAGGGCGGGAAGATCTCCGACCAGCAGAGCCAGGACGGCTACGCCGCGGTGGTCTGGGACGACGGCCGCGGCAAGAGCATGATCGGGGTGAACGCCCAGTACGACAAGGGCGACCTCCACATGGGCTGCGAGGGCCAGTACATCGAGTGCCAGGCGCTGACCCTGGCCGACGGCACCCTGGTGAAGCGGGCCAAGCGCGCGTCCGAGAAGGGCGGCTCCACCGTGGTGTGGCTGGTCGACACCCTCCACCCGGACGGCAGCCGGGTCGTCGTCCAGGAGGTGAACTCCTTTATCGAGGGCGGACCGGTGACGCGGCCCGAACCCCCGCTCACCCTCGACCGGTTGCAGACCATCGCGCTCGACTCCCGGTGGGTGGGCTGAACTCGAAGCACCGAACCCGAAGTACTGAGCCCGAAGTGCTGAGCCCGAAGTGCTGAGCCCGAAACGCTGAGCCCGAAGCGCCGTCCGGGACCCCTCCCGGACGCCAGGCGCGGTGCCGGCTCCGCTCAAGCGTGACGGCACGCGAGCGACATGGCACCGAAGCGGCGAAGGGGTCGGCCCGGGAGGCGGCAGCGCCCCCTCCGGCGGCAGCGCCGACTCCACCCCCCACAGCCGCTGACGTGCTTCCGTTCCATCGCCCGACCCGGCGAGGAACGGACATCGCCGCAGGAAGAGCCCCGGTCCGCCGGGGCTCCTCCCGTTTCCGGAATTCTCCCTTCCCACGCACAACCATTCCGCCGGCTCCGTTGTCACACCCGTGTCATAGGTTTCCGGAACCTGCCGCGCCCGGTGCGTCCCAACTCCCGGTGGTACGCGGTCTTCCACGGCTCATAGGGACTTGAACCACTTTGCGCAATCGCAGAATCTCCACCGCGACGGCACTCGCCGTCCTCTTCAGTTCCGTGGCGCTGACGGGTCTGGGGGCCACGGCCGCCCACGCCGACGGCCACACCGTCCTGCCCGTCACCTCCGTCGCCGACGTCGTCGTGGACAGCGTGCACCACCGCGTCTTCGTCAGCGACCGGGCCGGCGGCAAGGTCGTCGCCACCGACTACGGCGGCAACGTCGTCGGGACGGTCGGCTCGCTGCCGGGGGCCAACGGCCTGGAACTCTCGGCCGATTCGCAGACGCTGTACGTGGCGGTCACGAGCAGCGACGAGATCGCGGCGATCGACACGGCCGGCCTCACCGAGTCCGCCCGCTACTCGACCGGCACCGCCGACGCCCCGACGAACCTCGCCCGCACCGGCGGCAAGCTGTGGTTCGGCTACGGCACGGCGGCGGACGGGAACATCGGCTCCCTCGACCTCTCGGGCCCGGAGCCCGTCCTCGCCGTGGCCCAGGACAGCAGCAGCCGCTGGTACTACGCGCCCCGGCTGGCGGCCAACCCGGCCGCGCCCGGCGTGCTGGCCGCCGCCGTGCCGGGTCTCAGCCCCGCCACCGTGGTGACCTATGACGTCTCCGGCCCCGACGCGCCCAAGCTCATGGCGCAGAGCCGCGAGGCCGGCAGCAACCTGCGCGACCTCGCGGTGACCCCCGACGGCAGCCAGGTCGTCACGGCGAGCGGTTCGCCCTACGAGCACCAGGTGCTGTCCGCCACCGACCTGAAGAAGGTCGGCAGCTACCCGACCGACGCCTACCCGAACGCCGTCGACATCGCCGCGGACGGCACCGTGGCCGCGGGCATCGACGGCTCGTACGAGCCCGACGTCTACATCTTCAAGCCCGGCACCACCCAGCCGGTCCGGAAGTACGACTTCGCCGACACCCGCACCGGCACCCTGGTCCCGGACGGTCTGGCCTGGGACCCGGACGGCGACCACCTCTTCGCGGTCACCGGCAGCGGCGGCACGTACCACCTCAACACGCTGGACGCGCCGACCAAGGCCGCCACCACGGTCACGGTGAGCGCGCCCGAATCGGTCGTCCCCGGAAAGTCCCTGACCGTCACCGGGAAGATAACCAGTGGCGACGCGTTGCCGGCCGGTACGTCGTTGACGGTCACCCGTACCGACGCGCAGTCGCCGTCGGGCAAGGCGCTGGACGCGGTGACGACCGACGAGGACGGGACGTTCTCCTTCAGCGACACCCCGTCGGTCGAGGGCGATGCGAAGTACACCGTCTCCTACGCGGGTGACGCCGGCCATGCCCCGGCGTCCGCCTCGCGGACCGTGGCCGTCGCCCGCAACGCCACCACGATCACGGTGAGCGCGCCCTCCTCGGTCGTTCCCGGAAAGTCCCTGACCGTCACCGGGAAGATAACCAGTGGCGACGCGTTGCCGGCCGGTACGTCGTTGACGGTCACCCGTACCGACGCGCAGTCGCCGTCGGGCAAGGCGCTGGACGCGGTGACGACCGACGAGGACGGGACGTTCTCCTTCAGCGACACCCCGTCGGTCGAGGGCGATGCGAAGTACACCGTCTCCTACGCGGGTGACGCCGGCCATGCCCCGGCGTCCGCCTCGCGGACCGTGGCCGTCGCCCGCAACGCCACCACGATCACGGTGAGCGCGCCCGCCACGGTCACCCTCGGCAAGTCGCTGACCGCCACCGGCAAGGTCGACAACACCGACGCGCTGCCGGCCGGCACGGTGCTCACCGTCAAGCGCACGGACCCGGGGTCGTCGTCCGGCAAGGCCCTGGCCTCGGTGACGACCAGCGCGGACGGGACGTTCTCCTTCACCGACACCCCGCCGGCCGAGGGCGACGTGAAGTACACCGTCTCCTACGCGGGCGACGCGACCCGCCTCGCGGGTTCGGGATCCGACACGGTGACCGTCTCCCGGGCCGCCACCACGCTGAGCCTGAACAACAACGGCAACGTGTACTCCTACGACAAGGACGTCACCTTCACCGCGCACCTGGGCTCGACCTACAAGAACCGCACGGTGGAGATCTGGGCCGACCCCTACGGCTCCGACAAGCCCAACAAGCTGCTGAAGAAGACCACCGTCAACTCCAGCGGCAACCTCTCCGCCGTGGTCGACATGAAGCGGGACACCACCGTCACCGCGGTCTTCGCCGGTGACGCCCGCACCGCCCCGAAGACGGTCAAGGTCACCGCGTACGCCAAGGTGAGCGTCTCCACGTCGCTGGCGAAGTACTACAAGACGGGCAAGATCGGTTCCGGCTCGACCTCGTACTACTGGTACCGCAAGACCGTCGGCCCGGTGTTCACCACCACGATGAGCTACTACTCGGGCCGTAAGCACCGGCTGGACATCGACGTCTACATCGATGGCGAGTGGCAGCGCGGCTACGAGAAGTTCTTCAAACTGAACAGCAGCGGCAAGAGCGTCATCGACCTCGGCGCCTCCGACGAGGCGGGCCTCCGCGTCCGGATCCGGTCGGCCTACATCAACGGCTCCTCCGGCGACGACGTCAACTCCACCACCTACGGCTCCTGGAAGTACATCTACTTCACCAAGTGACCCACGGTCCCGGACCGTCCGCCAGAAGCCCCGAGCCGCCCGTCGGCCGGGGCTTCCGGCCTCGTGCCCCGGCAGGATCCGAAACCGCTCCCCGTGGTTGCCCGCAACCGATCACTCGTTCACCGCGTCCAGTCCAACTGGTACGGGAGGAGGAAGCGCATGAAGAAGTCGGCTGTCTCGCTCGGCAGCGGCCTGCTGGTCGCCGGGATCACCGCGGGGGTGTGGTGGAACTGGTTCCACGAGCCCTATGCCCTGGCCGACGCGCCCAGGGTCGACGTGACCGTGCGCGCGGAGAAGTCCAGGTACCCCGACGTGCAGGAGACGGCCGAGGACGTCGACACTCTCGTACGGGTCTACGTGCAGCGCCTCAAGGACGGAGACGCGAAGGGAATCGCCGAGCTGGCCGGGCCCGCTTACGAACGACCCGGGCCCACCGCGGCCGAGTACGTGCGCGAGTACGGCCGGGCGGCCGGCGGTCCCGTCGAAGTCACCGTGCTGGAGGGAGCCGTCCCCTACTTCAACCCGGTGACAGTGACGTACGAACGAACCGGTCAGCGGCAGGAGTTGCTGCTGGTGAAGGACGACGGGCACTGGTGGATGGGCCTCGGTGACGGCGACCCCGCGGCGGGCTCGTGACGACGACCGCGGGAAACGCCCTTTGAGGCGCGGTCCCATCTTCACCGGGTCGATCACAGGCCGCTGTCGACAGCGGCCGACCCGCCCCGGAATTCGGCTGTGCTCCGCTTTTCCGCCTCGGCCGCGTCAGTCCGCGACGTAGTTGACGTAAAGGTGACCGCTCTCGTCGTCGAACACGCTGACGTTCAGGTCCGGCGGGTCGACGCCCTTGTACTCCCCCACAGGCGGACCAGCCGATCGGCCCCTTTCTCGCTGTAGTACGGGGCGTTCGCACGGATCGTCGCCGCATCCGGCGCCGAACTGTCCACCCTGGGCACCCCCTTCCACGGTTCACCGTGACCGTCGAGCACTTGCGGAACTCGATCGTCTTCGGGAGTGCCACGAACGGCTCGGTGTCCGCCGCGTACGGGAGGGGGGACCGCCGGCCTCTTGGCATGTGCGACAGCGGCCCACGCGGGCCGGTCCGGAACCACCGGCATCGGGACGTTTCCGACGCTCCGTCAGGACGCAACGGGCCAAGGACGTTTGCGTCCATCCGTTTCCTCTTCCAACCCGCGTGACCTGCGACGAAAGTAGTTCTTGCCACCGAGCGCCACACCCGGAACGGCCTTCACAGCTGCACCTGCAGGGCAGCTGTCCAGACCACGGATGTGCCTTCGTGCGCTCGACTCACACACCGCAGGAGAAATCATGAAGCTGAGCCATGCCATCCGCCGCACCACCGCCACCGTGCTCGCCGTCGGCGCGATGTCCCTCGGCATGGTCGCCACGACCGCCGGAGCCGCACACGCCGCCGCGTCGTGCAGCGGCGACGTGTCGATGTACGGCACGCTGTCCGACGGCCGGCTGACGTACACGCAGATCGCGCCGGACACCGGCAACCGCGTCAAGACGCTCACCGGCCCGAACCTCGGCTTCACGCCCAAGGCGATGGCGGCCCTCAACTTCAACACCGTCCTGGTCACCTCGACCACCGGCGACCTCTACCGGGTCGACGTGCAGACGAACAACACCTCCCTCACCCTCGCGGGCGTCACCAAGATCTGGGACGGCGGCTGGACCTTCGACAAGCTGGTCTACGACGGCGCCGGCCACCTCTACGGGACGGTCGACGGCCAGCTCCACCAGTACCTGGTGTCGCAGGCCAAGCCCGCGGGGTCGGCCCACATAGGCCAGCACGTCGTGATCGACTCCGGTTTCGTCCTCAAGACGCTCGCCGCCGCGGGCGACGACCGCATCGTCGCCTCCACCGCGGACGGCCGGCTGCTCAGCTACAAGATCAACGGAGTGGGCGACTGGGACCGCACGGTCCTGAAGTCGAGCGGCTGGTCGGCGGTGGACTCGCTCTCCTCGCCGGGCGGCGGCCTCTACTACGGCCGTACCAACGGCGGCCTGTACTGGTACTCCGACGCGGACCCGACCGACGGTGACGGCAGCGACATCGCGTACCACTCCGACGACCCGGTGGACGCCTCCGGCTGGACCCAGAGCCTGCTGTCGGCCTACGCGAACAACTGCTCCTACGTGGCACCGGCCCCGGCGGAGTCCGTGCAGGGCGGCACCATCTCCCGCAACGAGGTCATCGCCCGCGCCAAGAACTGGTACACCCGCAACGTCCCCTACAGCCAGAGCGCCTACGCCTCCGACGTCGACGGCGACCACACCTACCGCACCGACTGCTCCGGCTTCGTCTCCATGGCCTGGCACCTCACCACCTCGCTGACCACCGAGACCCTCCCCAGCGTGGCCACGCAGATCAACAAGGCCGACCTGCGGCCCGGCGACGCGCTGAACGACTACTCCGAGCACGTCGTCCTCTTCGCGGGCTGGAAGGACCAGGACGCGGGCAGCTTCTACTACTACGCCGAGGGCAGCACGGCCACCGACATGAACTACGACACCGCGAACATCAACAGCGGCAACATCGGCGGCCACCCGGGCTCGGACTACGTCGCCCTGCGCTACAAGAAGATCGCCTGACGCCCCGCCCCCGCCCGACACCCCGAAGGTCCCGCCGGTCCCCGGCGGGGCCTTCGGGCGTTCCCGGCCCGGAACGGCCTCGTCACCGGCCGCGTCCACCTCCCGGCCCACGCCGAAAAGGGCGGCGCCCCCTCTGATCGAGGGGGCGCCGCCCTTTTCGGCTCCGTCGGCATCAGTGCCGGACCGGTACCGGAAGTCCGCCTGCCAGAAGTCCTGCGCGCCGCACGGGGAGCCGTAGCGGCCGTCAGTGGCGGTGGAGGGCCTACTGCCAGCCGGCGTCCGTCGGAGCGACCTGCCAGCCGGCGTCACCGGCGAGAACGGAGGAGGCCGGAACCGCGTCCGTCGTGGACCGGTGGGTGACCACCGGGGCGGCGAGAACCGCGGTGACGACGAGAGAGGAGACCGCGGCGACCTTGGCGATTCGGGTGCGAAGCATGGCTGTTTCCGTTTCTTCCGGGACGAGATGCGGTGTCCGGTCCGCCGTCGCGCCCCGCGGTGGCGCTCTGCTCGGCCGGTGTTCAATAGGTTCGTCGCAGCTCAGGCCCGTGAAAAGGGTTCACGGATGGACGGAAGCGGCCTTGGACCGATGCGTCCACGCGGGCCGCTTCGGTCCACCGTCCGCGGTTCGAGGGCCGGCGGCATCAGCGGCACCCCCACGCCGGTCGGCCGTGCCGTGGACAACTGCGTCACGGAGAAGGGCGGTCGGCGGGCGGTCCGGACGGCCCGTTCCTCATGTGCTGCGGCAGTCCTTCGCCGGACGGTAGTTCCGGACATGTGCGGACCCGATGCACACGTTCCAGGGACTCAACAGGATTCGTGAGCAAGTCGACTTGTGGCATGGTCAGTTGGGGTCGTGGCCGCTTTGGTCCTGCCCCTGTGACGATCCCTCGTCCTCTGCGAAGATCATCGTCGGACAGGGGAGGAACCGTGCAGGAAACTGGGGGGATCGGATGCTGACCGCTCTTGGACTCGACGCCGCCGCGGAGGCGGTGTACCGCGCCATGCTCAGACATCCGGCCGCCGGTGTCGCGGCCCTCGCCGACGCCGTGGAGCTGTCCGGGGAGGAAGTGCGCCACGCCCTCGACACGTTGAGCGAGTTGGCCCTAGTGCGTCCCGCCGCCGGGGACGCGGGCCGGCTCCGGGCCGTCTCCCCGGACATCGGCATGGAGATCCTGATGCGCCGTCAGCAGGCGCAACTGGCCGCCCAGCAGCAGCGTCTCGAATCCTCGCGGGCCGCCGCGGCCCAGCTCATCTCCGAGTACGCCGAGCTCCGTCCGGCCACCAGTCATCCCGGGGTGGAACACCTGGTCGGCCTCGACCGGATACGCGACCGGCTGGCCGTGCTCACCCGCGAGGTGCGCGAGGAGTTCCTGGCCTTCGCCCCGGGCGGACCGCAGACCGCGGAGAACATGGCGGCCTCCCGGCCGCTCAACGAGGACCTGCTCGGCCGCGGGGTGCGCATGCGCACGATCTACCTCGACAGTGTCCGTACCAACCGGCCCACCGTCGAACACGCCACCTGGCTGACCCGGCTGGGCGGCCAGGTCCGCACGGTTCCCTCCCTGCCGACCCGGATGATCATCATGGACCGGCTGACCGCCATGATCCCGGTCAGCAGCGACGACACCGCCGCGGGCGCCGTCCTGCTGACCGGCCAGGGCACGCTCACCGCCCTGTGCGCGCTCTTCGAGACCACCTGGGAGGCCGCCCAGCCGCTCGGCGAGACCGTCCCCACCGACCCGAACGGGCTCACCGGCCAGCAGGCGACCGCCCTTAGGCTCCTGGCCGAGGGCCACACCGACGAGGCGATCGCCAAACGGCTCGGGGTCTCGCACCGCACGGCCCGGCGGATCGCCTCCGAGCTGATGGAGCGCCTCGACGCGCGCAGCCGTTTCGAGGCCGGCGTGCGCGCCGTCCAGCAGGGCTGGCTGCCGACCCGCCTCTGAACCGCCACCCGCGCGAAGGCGCCTCCGGTTCTCGGATTCCCGGAGGACCTTCGCGCCCCGGGAGGGATCCGAAGGGAAGGCCGCATCCCGGTGTCCCGTCGGTTAATGGACGGGAAATTGAATTCGCCTGCGGGAGTCCTGCGGAATTCCGCTACAACCACCGCTCGGGGTGCGGTGTCCAAACGGGTGAACAGAAACACGATCCCCGCACGCAACTGCGGGCTCACGACTCGACCGCTGCCCGCCGTGACGACGGCGGCGGTGACGACGTACGGGCCGGTGCCTTTCCCCGCCGGGCCCGATCACCATCCGTTCCCCGAAGGGCCATTTCCGCATGCGCACGTTAAGGACCATCGCCTCCACCGCTTCTCTCGCGCTCGCGCTCGGCGGAGGCGTGTTCGTGGCGTCCACCGCCCAGGCCGCCGCGAGTCCGGCCTCCATCGGCCGCACCTCCTGGGGCCAGTTCCGGTACCAGGCCGCCGCCGGACAGGCCAACGACCTGAGAGTGACCGCGAAGAAGGCCGACGCCCACTCCGAGGACTACTACTTCCTCCTCATCACCTTCCGCGACAGGTACGACATCACCCTCTCCACGGACAAGTGCCGCTATCCGTCGGCGACCGACCACAAGGTCGTCGAGTGCACGGAGGCGGTCGGTGTGGGGGGCACCGGCGACGGGGACGACTTCGACGCCTACCTCGGTGACGGCAACGACACCGCGACGGTCACCGGAACCACGCTGAACTCGGTCTACGGCGGCAAGGGCAACGACGTCCTCAAGGGCAACGGCGGCTCCAAGCTGTACGCGGAGGACGGCAACGACCGCGTCGACGGGGGCGGCGGCGTCTACGGCGAGGGTTCGTCCGGCGGCGCGGGCAACGACACGCTCACCGGCTGCGACTCCAGCTGCCACGGCGGTCCCGGCAACGACGTCCTCTTCGGCACCGCCTCGGGACAGGACGACGGCCTGTACGGGGACGACGGCAACGACGTCGTCCACGGCGGCTCCGGTGCCGACCTCCTCTCCGGCGGCCGCGGCAACGACAAGCTGTACGGCGACGCCGGCAACGACACGATCTACGGCAACACCGGCAACGACCTGCTGCACGGCGGCGCGGGCACGGACACGCTCTCCGGCGGCGCGGGCACCGACAAGGTCCACCAGAACTAGAGCCGGGACCTGGCGGGCCCCCGGGGCCCGCAGAGGGGCGTGAGCGGACACGGCCCCTCACGCCCCAGTCCCCTCACGCCCCGGCCCCTCACACCCCAGCCTCACGCCTCACCCGGTCGGCCGGAACTCTTCGCTCCGCCTCCCGCGTTCTTCCTGTGTGACCCTTCAGCAAGAAATCGTCGGCAACGCCATGCAGATGGCGGTCGTCAACCTGCGCCTCGGCCAGACCGTGTACTGCGAAGCGGGAAAGTTCCTGTTCAAGACGGTGAACGTGACCATGGAGACGCGGCTTTCCGGGCCGTCGGGCGCCGGTGGCGGAGGTCAGCAGGGTGGCGGGGGCGGCATGGGCGGCATGCTGCGCCAGGCCGTGGGCACCGCCATGCAGGCGGGCCAGCGCGCCCTCGCGGGCGAATCACTGGCGTTCCAGTACTTCACGTCGACGGGCGGCGAGGGCACCGTCGGTTTCGCGGGCGTGCTGCCCGGCGAGATGCGCGCCCTGGAGCTCGACGGCACCCGCGCGTGGTTCGCCGAGAAGGACGCCTTCGTGGCAGCCGAGTCGACCGTGCAGTTCGGCATCGCCTTCCAGGGCGGCCGGACCGGGCGCAGCGGCGGCGAGGGATTCGTCCTGGAGAAGTTCACCGGCCACGGCACGGTGATCATCGCGGGCGCGGGCAACTTCATCGACCTGAACCCGGCCGACTTCGGCGGCCGCATCGAGGTCGACACCGGCTGTGTCGTCGCCTTCGAGGAGGGCATCCGGTACGGCGTCCAGCGCATCGGCGGCCTCAACCGGCAGGGGCTGATGAACGCGGTCTTCGGCGGCGAGGGCCTGTCGCTGGCCACCCTGGAGGGCGACGGACGGGTGATCCTCCAGTCCCTGACCATCGAGAGCCTCGCCAACGCCCTGAGAAAGGCCCAGGGCGGCGACAAGCAGGGCCCGACGGGCGGGCTGTTCTCGTCCGACGCGGGGTGAGCCCTCGGCCCGCACGGACGCAGGGGCACGGCACCGGGTGACTTTCGGCGCGGAGCGATGAGTTGCGGGCACCGGTGGGGTCTGCCCTGATGACAGCAGACCCCACCGCAAGGAAGCAGGCACCGCCATGGGCAAGCTCACCCTCACCGCGTTCGTCAGCATCGACGGAGTCCACCAGGCGCCGGGCGGTCCCGAGGAGGACCCCAGCGGCGGTTTCACCCAGGGCGGCTGGAGCGTTCCCTTCGGTGACGACGACTTCGGGCGCTTCGTCGTCGACAACTTCTCCCACGTGGACGCGTTCCTGCTGGGCCGGCGCACGTACGAGATCTTCGCGGGCTACTGGCCGAAGATGACCGACCCGGCCGACCCGATCGCCTCCAAGCTGAACTCGCTGCCCAAGTACGTCGCCTCCTCGACCCTCACGGACCCCGCCTGGGAGGGCACGACGGTGATCACCGGTGACCTCGGCAAGGAGGTCACCGCTCTCAAGGAGCGCACCGAGGGCGAGCTCCAGATCCACGGCAGCGCCGTCCTCTCCCAGTCCCTGTTCGCGCTCGGTCTGATCGACACCCTGCACCTGATGACCTTCCCCGTGGTGCTCGGTGAGGGCCGCCGCCTCTTCGCCGACGGCGCCGCCCCCACCGCGTTCCGGCGCACCGGCGGCACGGTCACCGGCTCGGGCGTCGCGATCAACACGTACGAGCGTGAAGGCCGTCCGACGTACGGCAGCTACTAGCCACTGGCTGCGGGGTGTCGTGTGTCGTCCCGGTCGGAGCGGTGGCTGGGACGACACGAGGCGGCGGGGCCGGACGGGTGTGGTTCCGGGGCTTGTGGGGGGCGCGTGATGGTGCCGCGCGACAAGTTAACTCCCGGAAAATTCATGGGACTTGGCGATGGAAATCGGTTGTCTTGTCATTGACATGCCAGACTCTACGCGCGTCATTCTAGGGTCATGAGATTCCCCCCACGAACCACCCGCATCGGCGCCCTCGTGGCCCTCATGTCCGCCCTGCTCGTCGGTGGCACCGCCGTGGCTCCGGCCAACGCGGCGGCGGCCTCCGTCGGCAGCATCTGTTACGGCGCGCTGCCGTCCCAGGCGTACGACACGCTGGACCTGATCGACTCGGGAGGCCCCTTCCCGTACTCGCAGGACGGGGCGGTCTTCCAGAACCGGGAGGGTGTCCTGCCCGCCCGGTCGACGGGGTACTACCACGAGTACACGGTCAAGACGCCCGGCTCCTCGACACGAGGTGCCCGTCGCATCGTGACCGGCAGGAAGACCCTCGAGGACTACTACACCGCGGACCACTACGTCACCTTCAAGCTGATCAACTTCGGCTGCTGATCCGGGCTGCCGGACGTCCGGTCCCCGCTCATCCGGGTTTCCGGCTCCACGCGGCCGCGAACAGCGCGAACGCCAGGACGATGAGCGAGACGCTCGCGTAGACCTCGTGACCGTCGAGGAAACCCAGTCGCTGCACGAATCCCCACCCGTGCAGGCGGCCGGTCGCCTCGTGGACCAGCCCCAGGACGCCCTGAACGAGGGCGATGAAACCGAGCGTCTCCAGCGATTGCTTCATGGCACGACCCTCGCCCCGCGGACCCCCCGGGAACATCGGCCGCGGGGCGAGGCGCGTCCGACCTGAGTCGCGGGGCACCGGCCCCCCGGTCGACGAAAGTCTGAACCGCTGCGACTTCGGTCGCCGGCCGGGCTCGCGGGGAGGTGGCGGCGGGCTCCGCTGCGTAGATTTGTCGACCGTGAGTGGTGACAGTCCGGCGCCCGAGCCGCGTGACGTTCCATCGCCGGTCCTGTCCGCCCGGCGATGGCTGCTGCCGTCGGCCGTGGCCGCGGACCTCGACCCCGACGCCGAACGCGCGGGGTCCTCGGGGCGGCCCCGGCGCACCGTGCGCGACTGGATCGTCGACCTCGGCTGCTTCCTGCTGGCCGTCCTCATCGGTCTCGCGGCCGCGAGCACCGTGAACGACGAGCCGGACATCCCGCGCGGCCTCGCCGTCGCCGACCAGCTGATCGGAGCGCTCGCCTGCGCGGCGGTCTGGCTGCGCCGCCGGTGGCCGCTGGGACTGGCCGTCGCCATGATCCCGGTCGGGCTGGTCTCGAACACGGCGGGCGGTGCGGGACTCGTCGCCCTCTTCACCCTCGCCGTGCACCGGCCCTTCCGGTACGTGGCCTGGGTCGCCGGCGTCCAGCTCGCGCTGCTCCCGGCGTTCTTCTGGCTGCGGCCCGACCCCGAACTGCCGTACCCCGCCGCCCTCGCCGTCACCGCGCTGCTCACCTCCGCGGTGGTCGGCTGGGGCATGTTCGTGCGCTCCAAACGCCAGCTCATGCTGAGCCTGCGGGACCGCGCGCGACGGGCCGAGACCGAGGCGGCGCTGCGGGCCGAACAGGCGCAGCGGCTCGCCCGGGAGGCGATCGCGCGCGAGATGCACGACGTGCTCGCGCACCGGCTCACGCTGCTGAGCGTGCACGCGGGGGCACTGGAGTTCCGGCCCGACGCGCCCCGGGAGGAGGTCGCCCGGGCCGCGGGAGTGATCCGGGAGAGCGCGCACGAGGCCCTGCAGGATCTGCGCGAGATCATCGGGGTGCTGCGGGCCGGGGACTCCGACGAGGCGGGGCGGCCGCAGCCGACGCTCGCGGCGCTCGACGGGCTGGTCGCGGAGTCGCGCTCCGCCGGCGCGAAGGTCGTCCTCGACAACCGGGTCGTCGATCCGGCCGCCGTGCCCGCCTCCGTGGGGCGCACCGCCTACCGCATCGCCCAGGAGGGGCTGACCAACGCGCGCAAGCACGCGCCGGGGGCGGAGGTCACGGTGACGGTGCGGGGTGCTGTCGGCTCCGGGCTGACCGTGACCGTCGCCAATCCCGCGCCGCCGGGGCCGGTGCCGAAGGTTCCGGGGTCCGGGCAGGGGCTGATCGGGCTCACGGAGCGGGCGACGTTGGCGGGAGGGCGGTTGGAGCACGGGGTGGTGGGGGGTTGGGGGTTCCGGGTTCGGGCCTGGTTGCCCTGGGGGGCGTAGTCGCTTGCGGTGGTTCGCTGCGCCGGCGTTCTCGGTTCGGGTGCGGTTCGCTGCGCTGGCGTTCGCGGTGCGGTGCGGTGCGTCGTGGGGCGGGTGCGGTGCGTCGTGGGGCGGGGCCGTGCCGGTACATCCGCCCGCATCCGGACGGATCCCAGCGGGGTCGAAGAGGTGCGGGTCGGTTCCGATCCGTCCGGCCTGCGGGCATTCGATGTACCGGCACGGCCCCTCCCGTGCGTCGCCGGCTGCGGGTGCTTCGTGGTGGCCGACCGTTTCGGCCTCGGCCGGGAAGGTCCGGCCTCTCCGGTGTTCGGGGTCTGGGGCGGGGGAGGGTTGGGGAGCTGGTTGGGTGGGGGGATGACTGTGATTCGGCTGGTGCTCGTCGATGACGATCCGTTGGTGAGGGCGGGGCTGGTTCTCATGCTGGGGGGAGCCGAGGACGTCGAGATCGTCGGTGAGGCCGCCGACGGCGGTGAGGTGGAGGAGCTCGTCGACCGCACCCGGCCCGACGTCGTCCTGATGGACATCAGGATGCCGGGCGTCGACGGGCTGACCGCCACCGAGCGGTTGCGCGGGCGGGAGAAGGCACCCCAGGTCGTCGTCCTGACGACCTTCCACGCCGACGAGCAGGTGTTGCGGGCGCTGCGCGCGGGCGCGGCCGGGTTCGTGCTCAAGGACACGCCGCCCGCGGAGATCCTCGCGGCGGTGCGCCGTGTCGCCGCCGGTGACCCGGTGCTGTCGCCCACCGTCACCCGCCAGTTGATGGAACACGCCGCGGGCTCCGCCCTCGACACCCGCAGGTCCGGCGCCCGTTCCCGGATGGCCGTCCTGAACGAGCGTGAGCGCGAGGTCGCCGTCGAGGTCGGCCGGGGCAGTTCGAACGCGGAGATCGCCGCCGGGCTGTTCATGAGCGTCGCCACGGTCAAGACCCATGTCTCCCGCATCCTCGCCAAGCTCGGCCTCAACAACCGGGTGCAGATCGCGTTGCTGGCGTACGACGCCGGATTGCTGGAGGAAGGCGGGCACTGACCGGGCCTCTCGTCCGTTGGGGGATGTGACGGGAGGGAGAAGCCGTGATCGATCTGGGGGAGTACGGAGCGCGGTTCACCGAGGACCCGCACCCGGTCTACGCCGAGTTACGCGCGCTCGGCCCCGTGCACCGGGTGCGGCTGCCGGCACCGGACGCGGGGCATGAGACCTGGCTCGTCGTCGGGTACGAGGAGGCGCGGGCCGCGCTCGCCGACCCGCGGCTCGCCAAGAACCCGAACACGGGGGGCTTCGTCTTCTACGACGACGGGCTGATCGGCGAGCACATGCTTCTCGCCGACCCGCCGCGGCACACCCGCCTGCGGGCGCTGATCGCGGGCGAGTTCACCGGCCGGCGGGTCGCGGCGCTGCGTCCGCGGATCCAGGAGATCACCGACGAGCTGCTCGACGCGATGCTCCCGCTCGGGCACGCCGACCTCGTCGAGTCCTTCGCCCATCCGCTTCCGTTGACCGTCATCTGCGAGCTGCTCGGGGTGCCCGAGCCGGACCGGGCCGCCTTCCGGGAGCTGTCCACGGAGGTGGTCGCCCCCACCAGCGCCGAGAGCGAGCAGAAGGCCTTCGTCGAACTGGCCGCCTACCTGGGCGAGCTGATCGAGGACAAGCGGTGCGCGGGTCCCACGGGCGACCTGCTCAGCGGTCTCGTCCGCACCACCGCCGAGGACGGCGACCGGCTCTCCGCGCGGGAGCTGCGCGGCATGGCGTTCCTGCTCCTCGTCGCCGGACACGAGACGACGGTCAACCTCATCACCGGCACCGTCCGGGCCCTGCTCGGCCACCCCGATCAACTCGCCGCCCTGCGTGCCGACATGACGCTGCTCGACGGAACCATCGAGGAAACCCTGCGCTACGACGGGCCGGTGGAGAACGCCACCTTCCGCTGTGCCGCCGAGCCGCTCGACATAGGCGGCACGGCGATCGCGGCCGGGGAAGAGGTGATGATCTGCCTCAGCGCGGCCGACCGCGACGACGCGCGTTATCCGGCGCCCGAGCGCTTCGACCTGCGGCGCGAGGCCCGGGGTCACCTCGCGTTCGGGCACGGCATCCACTACTGTCTGGGCGCGCCGCTGGCCCGGCTCGAAGCCCGGGTGGCCCTCCGTTCCCTGCTGGAGCGGTGTCCGGACCTGGCGCTCGACGGGCCGCCGAGCGGCTGGCTGCCCGGCATGCTGATGCGGGGCGTGCGCCGTATGCCGGTGCGCTGGTGAGCGGCCCGGGACCGTGTGAGGAGTGTGGACCGTGCTGCGTACGGCGGAGATCACCGCGGAGCTGACCGGCCTGGAGGAGCGCCACCGGCTCTACTGGCGCTCCCGGCTGGAGTTCAGCCTCGACTGCTTCGTCTGCGAGCGGACCGGGCGGACGACGGTGTTCGAGCGCGGGGCCGAGCAGGCCCTGTGTTCGGGCAGCCGCAGCGGGTTCAAGAGCCATCGCACCGCCGCGAGGATCGCGGGATTCGACGCGACGAACGGCCGGGAGAGACTCGCGGTCCGGGCGCTGGTCGACTTCTGGTGGGCGCCCTTCACCGACACCCGGGACGGCCGGAGGGCCGCCGCGCCCACCAGCCACCCCTGGGTGCGGCTGCACCTCGCCTATCACTGCCCGGAGGCGAAGGAGTCGGGCACCGACAGCGTCCAGACCAATCTGGTACGGCCGTACCGGCTGACGTGCAAGCACTGTGACCAGGTGCTCGGCGTCGACAGCGAGACCCCCGCCGTCCGGCTTCTGGGGTGAGGGGCCGGGTCGGGCGCGGCGCGCTCCCCCTTCCGGTGACGGCCGTTCCGCCGGTGCCGGGCGCCTGTCAGAGCCTGCCGCCCGGGATCTCCGCCGGTGAGACCGGGCGGCGCTCGCGCCGGGACAGCTCGCAGGCCTCGGCGATCCGCAGCGCCTCCAGTGCCTCGCGGCCGTCGCAGGGGTTGGCGCGCTCGCCGCGGACCACCTCGACGAACGCGGCGAGCTCCGCCTCGTACGCGGGGCCGAAGCGTTCGAGGAAGCCCGTCCACGGCTTGTCCGCGGGCGGCGGTCCGGCCGGTTCGGTCGAGGCGATCGGCGTGCGGTCGTCCAGACCCACGGCGATCTGGTCCAGTTCGCCGGAGAGCTCCATGCGGACGTCGTAGCCCGCTCCGTTCATCCGGGTCGCCGTCGCCGTGGCGAGCATGCCGTCGTCGAAGGTGAGGACGGCCGCGCCGGTGTCGATGTCGTTCGCCTCGCGGAACATCGCGGGCCCGGCGTCGGAGCCGGTCGCGTACACCTGGACGACCTCGCGGCCGCTGACCCAGCGCAGCATGTCGAAGTCGTGGATCAGGCAGTCGCGGTAGAGCCCTCCGGAGAGCGGGAGGTAGCCGGGCGGGGGCGGCGACTGGTCCGACGTCATCGCGCGCACGGTGTGCAGGCGTCCGAGCCGGCCCGAGCGCACCGCCTCGCGGGCGGCCGTGTAGCCCACGTCGAAACGGCGCTGGAAACCCATCTGCAGAACCGTTCCAGCGGCATCGACCTCGGCGAGCGCGGCCAGCGTGCCCGCGAGGTCGAGGGCTATGGGCTTCTCGCAGAAGACCGGCAGTCCGGAGCGCGCCGCCCTGCCGATCAGTTCGGCGTGGGCCGAGGTGGCGGCGGTGATGACCACCGCGTCCACGCCCCAGGTGAATATCTCGTTCACGGTGGGCGCCGCCGTCGCGCCCAGCCGGTCCGCCAGCCGCTGAGCCCGTACGGGGTCGGCGTCCGTGACGATGAGGGAGCCGCCGACCTCGCGGTGGCGGCTGAGAGTGGCCGCGTGAAATGCACCGATACGGCCCGCTCCGATGAGTCCGATGCGCATGGGAACAAACTGGTGGGCGACCCGTCGCGCTGTCAATGCTTTGTCCGGACAACCGAACTTCACAACTTCCCGTCAACATCTCCCGGAGCTACGCTCGATCCGTGGCCAAACCAGATGTGGATCCGACCGTGTCGCTCCAGCTCGGCGTCGACCGCACCAGTCCGGTCCCGCTGTACTTCCAGCTGTCGCAGCAACTCGAGGCCGCCATCGAGCACGGATCCCTGACCCCGGGCAGCCTGCTCGGCAACGAGATCGAGCTCGCCGGGCGCCTCGGTCTGTCCCGCCCCACGGTCCGCCAGGCCATCCAGTCCCTCGTCGACAAGGGACTGCTCGTACGGCGCCGAGGCGTGGGCACCCAGGTCGTGCACAGCCAGGTCAGGCGCCCCCTGGAACTCAGCAGCCTCTACGACGACCTGGAATCGGCGGGCCAGCGCCCCGCGACCAAGGTGGTCCTCAACACCGTCGAACCGGCGTCCACCGAGGTCGCGGCCGCCCTCGGGGTGGCCGAGGGCGCCGAGGTCCACCGTGTCGAACGACTGCGTCTGGCGCACGGTGAGCCGATGGCGTACCTCTGCAACTTCCTGCCCCCCAAGCTGCTGGAGCTCGACAGCGACCGGATGGAGGCCACCGGCCTGTACCGGCTGATGCGCGGCGCCGGCATCACCCTCCACAGCGCCCGTCAGTCCGTCGGCGCCCGCGCGGCCAGCGCGGAGGAGGGCGAGCGGCTCGGAGAGCCGGCCGGGGCCCCCGTGCTCACCATGCAGCGCACCACCTTCGACGACACCGGCCGCGCCGTCGAGTTCGGCTCCCACATCTACCGGGCCTCGCGCTACTCCTTCGAGTTCCAGCTCCTCGTACGGTCCTGAGGGGTCGGCCTTCCTGCCGGGCCGGCCTTCCGTACGGGGCGCCGGACCGGGTGTTGTCTTCATCACCCATGATCCGCATCGCACCCATATGCGATGGATGATCGTTTCGCCCTGCCGAAGCGCGGGCCATGGCCCGGCAGGTCCAGGGGACCTGCCGGAACAGGTCACAGAAGGCTCTCGAGTCACCTGTGTCACCACGCTTCCACGGTGCGGCGCCGGTGCGGCGTAGGGCAGAATCGGCGCGATGAGCACCTACCGCGACCTCGCGCTGCCCCGAGCGCTCGGCTCCGCTCGCGCGGGGGGCACCCCCATCGGCTCCGCGCGGGCCACCGTCCTGCGGACCGTGGGCACACGCGAGCGCCGTTCCCATCTGACGGCACCCCGTGTCCCCACCGTCGGCATCGACATCGGCGGCACGAAGGTGATGGCGGGCGTGGTGGACGCCGACGGCAACATCCTGGAGAAGGTCCGCGCCGAGACGCCGGACAAGTCCAAGAGCCCCAAGGTCGTCGAGGACACCATCGTCGAACTGGTGCTGGACCTCTCCGACCGGCACGACGTGCACGCCGTCGGCATCGGGGCGGCCGGCTGGGTCGACGCCGAGCGCAACCGCATCCTGTTCGCCCCCCACCTGTCCTGGCGCAACGAGCCGCTGCGCGACCGTCTCGCCGGGCGGCTCGCGGTACCCGTCCTGGTCGACAACGACGCCAACGCCGCCGCCTGGGCCGAGTGGCGCTTCGGCGCCGGGCGCGGCGAGGACCACCTCGTGATGATCACGCTCGGCACCGGCATCGGGGGCGCGATCCTGGAGGACGGCCAGGTCAAGCGGGGCAAGTTCGGTGTCGCCGGAGAGTTCGGCCATATGCAGGTCGTGCCCGGCGGCCACCGCTGCCCGTGCGGCAACCGCGGCTGCTGGGAGCAGTACAGCTCCGGCAACGCGCTGGTCCGCGAGGCCCGTGAACTCGCCGCCGCCGACTCCCCGGTCGCCTTCGGGATCATCGAGCACGTCAAGGGCAACGTCGGTGACATCACCGGACCGATGATCACCGAGCTGGCCCGCGAGGGCGACGCCATGTGCGTCGAGCTCCTCCAGGACATCGGTCAGTGGCTCGGCGTCGGCATCGCCAACCTGGCCGCCGCCCTGGACCCCTCCTGCTTCGTCATCGGCGGCGGCGTCAGCGCCGCCGACGACCTGCTGATCGGTCCCGCCCGCGACGCCTTCCGCCGGCACCTCACGGGCCGCGGCTACCGCCCCGAGGCACGGATCGCGCGCGCCCAGCTCGGCCCCGAGGCCGGCATGGTCGGCGCCGCCGACCTCGCGCGTCTCGTCGCCCGCCGTTTCCGGCGCGCCAAGCGGCGCCGCGTGGAGCGCTACGAACGGTACGAGCGCTACGCCGAGACCCGCCGCACGACACGGCAGGAGTCGCGGTGACCGCCCCGCTCCCCCGTCAGGCGACGTCCCCGGACGAGCCGAAGCGGGCCCCCGAGGACCCGCGCCACAGGTTCCGCCGCCGCGCCCTGACCCTGCTGATCATCGTGCTGCTCATCGGCGTACCGGCCGGCTACCTGGTGATCTCCGCCGACCAGAGCCGCAACAGCGGCAAGGACAAGGAGGAGAAGTACTCGGCGACCGGCCTCACCGAGGGCTGGCCCTCGCGCGTCCAGCGCCGTCTCTACCAGGTGCCCGTCCCCGCCGATTCGACCGACCTCGCGTACTACGAGACGAACAACTGGAAGACCAGCCGGCTGTACGTCCAGTTCCGCACCACCCAGGGGGGCCTCGACTGGTTCCTCAGGACCGTCGGCACCGACAGGACAGCCCTGAAGAAGGACCGCATCACCGTCAGCGACCGCGACCAGAAGGTCGTCGGCTGGGAGTTCACGGGCCCCGGACCCTGGTGGGGGCTCGCCCACGAGCAGAAGGACCCCGCGCCCACCCAGGACATCGTCGTGAACGGTTCCGAGTCCGCTCACCCCATGGTGTACCTCGTCTCACGCACGATCCCGTAGCCCGGCCCCGGCCCCGGCCCGGTCAGGTCCGCGGCCGCCCGCAGCGGCCGTGGGAGCCGATTGTCAGACCCCGCCCGTAGAGTCGAAGACGACTGATTCGGCCGAAGGGCGGGAGGTGACCGGGCGTATGGGGGACAGGGTGGAAGCGATGACCGCGCGGGCGCTTTCCCCGGGCGCGCCGTCGGCGTGGGCACGCTCCGCGGTCACGCCCGGCCCCCGGACACGAGAGCTCGCGGGCTCGTCCCCGGGCGAGCCGCCCTCCGTCCGGCTCGCCGCCGTCTTCCTGCCCGCGCCGCTGCCCCGCGAGGGACGCGTCGCGTTCTGGGACCCGAGCGGCGAACCCCTGTCCGCCGAGGAGCACGGGGAGCACGGGGAGGACCCGCGGCCGGGGGAGCACCCCGACGGGGCGGCGCCGGCCGCACCCGGCGAGCGGGCGTCCGCGCGCGAGCACACCGGACTGACGGTCGTACGGCCGCACGGCTCGGGAGTCCGCCGGAGCACCGTGCCCGCCCGGATCCTCCCCCTCGGTGAGGCCCTGCCCCTGCTCGCGGGGGCGCGGCGGGACCCCGCGGCCCATCCCGCCACCGCCTGCTGGGGCGCCGCCGCACTGCACGCGCTGCGTCTCGTCGCCCGCGGACGGCTGCTGCCGGGACTCACCCCCGACGGCTTCGACGCCTGGCGCGCGGGTCCCCTGGACCCGGACGACATCGCCCACCTCAGGTCGGTCGCCGACGCCCTCCCGTACGAGGGACACGCCGTCCCCCTGCCCGGCAGGGGACCGGTCCGGCTGCCCGAGCCGGAAGCGCTGATGCGGTCCTTCCTGGACGCGGTCGCCGACACCCTGCCCCGCACCCCCGCCGCGCCCCACACCTGCGGCGGACCCTTCGCGGCCCGCGAGCCGCAGCGGCTGACCGGCGCCCACGACTGGGCCGCGGAGGTCGCGGCGGGCATGGACGCGGGCGTGAGGATCTCGCTGCGCCTGGACCTGTCCGCCCACCAGCTCTTCGACGACGTCGAGGGAGCGCGGCGCGCGGGCGCCGCCGTCGTCCAGGTGCACAGCCTCGCCGACCCCACCCTCGTCGCCGACGCGGCCGCCCTGTGGGCGGGGGACGCCGACGCGGTGTTCGGACCCCGCGCCCGTGTCGACGCCGCCCTCGCCGTCCGGCGCGCCGCCCGGGTCTGGCCGCCCCTGGACCGCCTGTCCGAGCAGGACGTGCCCGATGTGCTCGCCCTCTCCGAGGAGGAGCTGTCGGAGCTGCTGGGGGTAGCGGCGACCCGGCTCGGCGCGGCCGGTGTCGCCGTGCACTGGCCCCGGGACCTGGCGCAGGACCTGAGCGCCACCGCGGTGGTGCGTCCCGCGCCCGGATCGGCGACCGACGGGACCGGATTCTTCGAGAGCGAGGAACTCCTCCAGTTCCGCTGGCAGTTGGCCCTCGGCGGAGATCCGCTCAGCGAGGCCGAGATGGACGCCCTGGCCGAGGCGCACCGGCCGGTCGTCCGGCTGCGCGACCAGTGGGTCCTGGTCGATCCCGCACTCGTCCGCAAGGCCCGCAAGCGCGAACTGGGCCTGCTCGACCCGGTGGACGCCCTTTCCGTCGCGCTCACCGGAACCGCCGAGGTCGACGGCGAGACCGTCGAGGCGGTGCCGGTCGGAGCCCTCGCCACCCTGCGCGACCGCCTCACCGCGGGCGTGCCCCCCGTCGAGCCCCCGCCCGGCCTGGACGCCCGCCTGCGGGACTACCAGCTCCGCGGGCTGGCCTGGCTGGACCTCATGACCTCCCTCGGCCTCGGCGGCTGCCTCGCCGACGACATGGGTCTCGGCAAGACGGTCACGCTCATCGCCCTCCACCTGCGGCGGGCCCGCAGCGAACCGACGCTGGTGATCTGCCCCGCCTCGCTCCTCGGCAACTGGCAGCGGGAGATCACCCGTTTCGCGCCCGGCGTCCCCGTGCGCCGGTTCCACGGCCCCGACCGCACCCTCGACGGTCTCGACGGGGGCTTCGTCCTCACCACCTACGGCACCATGCGGTCGGCCGCCGCCCACCTCGCCGACCAGCGCTGGGGCATGGTCGTCGCGGACGAGGCGCAGCACGTCAAGAACCCCTACTCGGCGACGGCGAAGGCACTGCGGACGATCCCGGCCCCCGCGCGTGTCGCGCTCACCGGCACACCCGTGGAGAACAACCTCTCCGAGCTGTGGGCCCTGCTGGACTGGACGACCCCGGGGCTGCTCGGCCCCCTCAAGTCCTTCCGCGCCCGGCACGCGCGCGCCGTGGAGAACGGGGAGGACGAGGAGGCCGTGGACCGGCTGGCCCGGCTGGTCCGCCCGTTCCTGCTCCGCCGCAAGAAGTCCGACCCCGGCATCGTCCCCGAGCTCCCGCCGAAGACGGAGACGGACCACCCCGTGCCGCTCACCCGCGAACAGGCCTCCCTGTACGAGGCGGTGGTCCGCGAGTCCATGCTGGTGATCGAGACCACCGACGGCATCGCCCGCCGGGGACTCGTCCTCAAACTGCTGACCTCCCTCAAACAGATCTGCGACCACCCGGCCCTGTTCCTGAAGGAGGACGCGCGGGCCGCCGCACAGGGGGCCTCCGCCCGCTCGGGCAAACTGGCCCTGCTCGACGAGCTGTTGGACACCCTGCTCGCCGAGGACGGCTCGGCACTCGTCTTCACGCAGTACGTGGGGATGGCCCGCCTCATCACGGCGCATCTGACCGCCCGCGCGGTTCCGGTCGAACTCCTGCACGGCGGTACGCCGGTCGCCGACCGCGAACACATGGTGGACCGCTTCCAGAGCGGGGCGACCCCGGTCCTGGTGCTGTCCCTCAAGGCGGCCGGCACCGGTCTGAACCTCACCCGGGCGGGCCATGTCGTCCACTTCGACCGCTGGTGGAACCCCGCGGTCGAGGAGCAGGCCACCGACCGCGCCTACCGCATCGGCCAGACCCAGCCCGTCCAGGTGCACCGGCTCATCACCGAGGGCACGGTCGAGGACCGGATCGCCGAGATGCTCGAAGCGAAGCGGGCCCTCGCCGACGCGATCCTCGGCTCCGGCGAGGCGTCCCTGACGGAGCTGACCGACCGCGAGCTGTCGGACCTCGTCTCGCTGCGGAGGCCGGCATGAGCGGAACCGGGGACCACCCCGCCGACGAGGCCCGCCGGGCGTTGCGCGCCGCACGGAAGGCCGCTGCGGCCGACGGCCACGCGGCCGCGACCGCGGGTGCCGGAGCCGACGCGGGTGACGGACGGGAGACGGTGGCCGGTCCGCCGTCCGTGCCGTCGGCCCCGTCCTCTCCGTCCGGAGCGACCGGGGCGCCTCCGGGGGCGTCCGCTCCGGCGAGGCCGGGCGACGCGGCCCGCGAGGCCCTGCGACGGTCGGCGGCGGTCAGATCCGCCGCTGCCGACGCGGCCGCGAGGGCCGGCGACGAGGAGGGTGCCGACGCCGGTGCGCGTCCGGTCGCGGCCGTGCACCCGGACGCGGGACCGGACACCGGCATCAGTGCCGGTGCACACGCTCGTGCGCACGAGCACGGCCCGGGCGACGCGCCCGGCACGCGCGGTGCGGCGCTTCCGGCGTCCTGGGACACGATCGGGGCCGACCCGGGGCAGCGCCCCGCCGGAGCCTCGGCGGAAGGGCCCGGAGCGGCACGGCGAGCGACGGCCGGCCGTCCCGGCGCGGAGGCCGGGGGAGGGGCGCGCCCCGGCGACGTCGCCCGTGAGGCGCTGCGTGCCGCGCGGTCCGAGGCGCGGAGGCTCCGGTCCGGGGAGACGGACGGCGGCGGCGAGCGGTCGAAGGAGGGCGAGGACAGGGGAGCCGGCCCGGGGCGTCGGCCCACCAGGACGTCCCCGCCCGGTGCCCGGGGGCGCCGGAGTCACGCGCACCCCGTCACCATGGACCGGGCGTCCCAGCAGCGCCGGCTCCAGGACATGCTCGCGGACGCCTTCCGGCTGCCCCCCGAGGTGGCCGCCGAGACCGGGCAGCCGTCGCGTTCGGCCGGCGACGCCGGAGAGGGGATCCTCGACCGTACCCACGACCGCCTCACGCGCCCCCAGCACCCCGAACACGCCCAGCACCCCGAACACGCCCAGCACCCCGAACACGCCCAGCACCCCGAACACGCCCAGCACCCCGAACACGCCCGGCACACCGAACACGCCCGGCGTGTCGAACACTCCGCGCACCCCGAACCCGTCGAACACCCCGAAGGCTCCCCGTACCCCGTGCCCGAGCGGGAGGCGACGGCGGACATCGAGCCCTTCACGGTCGGCTCCCTCGTCCCGGAGCTCTTCACCTCCGAACCCTTCACCGAGACCCGGGAGCCCTCCGGTCGCTCGGAGCCCTCCGATCTCCCCGAGTCCTTCGAGTCCTTCGATCGCCTTGCCTCCGGTTCCCCCGACCGGACCGGCGCCGCGGGCACCGGTGGGCCGGCCGCTCCCGTCCCGGCCGAGCGGCTCCCCCGCTCCATGGCGGCGCCGGGCCGTGACGGTGAGCTGCGCCGTACGTTCCCCGCCTTCCCCGCGCGGGTCCGGGAGGACGACGACGGGTTCGCGGAGACGTGGTGGGGCGACGCGTGGGTCGGGGCGCTGGAGGAAGGGGCGCTGGACGCGGCACGGCTGGCGCGCGGACGGACGTACGCCGGGCACGGGAACGTCGACGCCGTCACCGTCACACCCGGCCTGGTGCTCGCCTATGTGCACGGGAGCCGGCCGCGGCCGTACCGCGTCCAGGTCAGGGTGCGGACGCTGACCGACGACGACTGGGACCGTTTCCTCGACGCCGCCGCCGAGCGGCCCGGCCACATCGCGGCGCTGCTCGACAAGGAGATGCCCAGGTCGCTCGCGGACTGCGGTGTCGAACTGCTTCCGGGCCCCGGCGAACTCGAACCGCACTGCAGCTGCCCCGACTTCGGGCACCCCTGCAAGCACGCGGCCGCGCTCTGCTACCAGACGGCCCGGCTGCTGGACCAGGACCCGTTCGTCCTGCTCCTCCTGCGGGGCCGTGGCGAGCGCGAGCTGCTCGACGCGCTCTCCCGGCGCAGCGCCACCCGAGCGGCCCGCGCCGCCCAGGAACGGGAACCGGAACAGCCGGCCGGCGTACGCGCCCGTGACGTCCTCGCACGACGTGTGCTGCCGCCCCTTCCCGCTCCGCTGCCGCCGCCCGCGCACCCCGAGCAGCCGCCGGCCTACCCGGGCGCACCGGGCGGCCCGGATCCGTTCGCGCTGGACCAGCTGGCCACGGACGCCGCCGCCCGCGCGCACGCGCTGCTCACCTCGGGCCGCGATCCCGTCGCGGAACTGACGCTCTGGCAGGACGCGGTGCGCATCGCCGCGGCCCGTCCGGGGTCGGGTCTGACGGCCTCCACCCGCGCCCTCTACTCCTCGCTCGCCTCCGCGACCGGCCGTACCCCGGTCGATCTGGCACGGGCGGTCGCCGCCTGGCGGCAGGGCGGTTTCGAGGCGCTCAGCGTGCTCGAGGAGGCCTGGGACCCCCCGGCGGGCCGGTTCGACCGGGCCCGGCCGCTGCTGATGGCCGCCGATCTCCCGGCCTTCCGTCCCTGGCGCAACCACCTCACCCACCCGCGCGGCCACACCCAGATCCGCCTCGGCCGCGACGGCCTGTGGTACGCCTACGAGTCCGAGCCGGGCCGTGACGACTGGTGGCCCCGCGGCACCCCGGACCTCGATCCGGTCGGCGCGCTGACGGAACTCGGCGTGCCGGACGAGCTCTGACACGGACGGGAGCCCCGGACCGGCCGGGCGGAACCGGTCCGTCCGCGCCGAGCCGCCCCTTCGCGGGCCGGTTCGTTCCCTCGTGGGCCGAGCTGTTACCTCCACGGTCCGAGCTGTTACCTGCGCGGTCCGAGCCGTTCTCTTCCGGGCCGAGCCGGTCCCTTGCGGTCCGGAGTGGTCCGATCCGGCCCATTTCCGGTCCGGTGGACCCGGTGTGAGCGGTGCGGACACAGGGGGCGGTCCTGTGGGGGCGGTGTGGACGAGCGGCCTCCATTTCCGTCCGAACGGGCGTGGAAGCTAGCGTGGTCCGGTGAGTGAGACGAAGACCCCTGCCCTCCAGTACCGCGTCGACGGCCCGGAAGACGCTCCGGTGCTCATACTCGGACCCTCGCTCGGCACCACCTGGCACATGTGGGACAGGCAGGTCCCGGAGCTCGCGAAGAGCTGGCGGATCTTCCGTTTCGACCTCCCGGGACACGGCGGAGCCCCCGCCCATCCGGCCGGATCGGTGGCCGAACTCGCGGGACGACTGCTGGTCACCCTCGACCAGCTGGGCATCCAGCGTTTCGGGTACGCGGGCTGCGCGTTCGGCGGAGCCCTCGGGCTCGAACTGGCGCTGCGTCGTCCGGAGCGCGTCGCCTCCCTCGCGCTGATCGCGGCCTCGCCCCGCTTCGGCACCGCCGACGAGTTCCGGCAGCGGGGAGTGGTCGTGAGGTCGAACGGCCTCGACCCGATCGCCCGTACCTCGCCCGAACGCTGGTTCACGAGCGGTTTCGCGGCGGCCCAGCCCGCGATCACCGAGTGGGCCGTGCAGATGGTGCGCACCACCGACCCCGGCTGCTACATCGCGGCCTGCGAGGCCCTCGCCACCTTCGACGTGCGGGGCGAACTGGGCCTGGTCGGCGTGCCGACCCTCGTCCTGGCCGGCTCCGACGACCAGGTCACCGGGCCCGCGGAGGCGCGCACGCTGGTCGCCGGGATACCGGACGCCCGCCTCGCGGTCGTCCCCGGCGCCTCGCACCTGGTCCCCGTGGAGCAGCCCGCCGCCGTCACGGATCTGCTCGTACGGCACTTCTCCAGCGCCTGGCTGCCCGCCTTCGACTCGTCCACCGGTCAGATGGCGGTCCAGGCCGCGCAGGCGTACCCCGCGCAGACCGCTCCGCCGCCCGTGGCGCCCTTCGCCGAGATCGCCCCGGCCCCCGTGGCCCCCGAGACCACGGGGCGGCAGGATCCCTACGACATCGGGATCAAGGTGCGGCGCGAGGTGCTGGGGGACGCGCACGTGGACGGGGCGCTGGCCGCGGCGGACGATTTCTCCGGGGACTTCCAGGAGTTCGTCACCCGGTACGCGTGGGGCGAGATCTGGGACCGCCCCGGACTCGACCGGCGTTCGCGCAGCTGTGTGACGCTGACCGCCCTGGTCGCGGGCGGCCACCTCGACGAGCTCGAGACCCACACCCGTGCCGCCCTGCGCAACGGCCTCACCCCGGTGGAGATCAAGGAGGTGCTGCTCCAGACGGCCGTCTACTGCGGTGTGCCGGCGGCGAACAGGGCCTTCCGGGTGGCGCAGAAGATCATCCGTGAGGAGACGACCCCCCAGGAGTGACGCGGGCGGAGTCGTCCGCGGGAACGGCCTTCCGGGAGGGCGCGGGGCAGGATGGACTCATGAAGCTCACGAAGAAGTCGCACGCCTGCGTCCGTCTCGAGAAGGACGGGCGGACGCTCGTCATCGATCCCGGGGGTTTCAGCGAGGAGGACGCCGCCCTGGGCGCGGACGTCCTCCTCGTCACGCACGAGCACCCCGACCACTTCGACGAGGGGCGGCTGCGGGCGGCCATGGAGGCCGACCCGGCGGCCGAGATCTGGACCCTGCGGTCGGTGGCGGAGAAGGTCTCCGCCGCCTTCCCCGGCCGCGTGCACACCGTCGGCCACGGCGACACCTTCACCGCCGCCGGTTTCGACGTCCAGGTGCACGGCGAACTGCACGCGGTGATCCATCCGGACATCCCGCGCATCACCAACGTCGGCTATCTCGTCGACGGCGGCCGCGTCTTCCACCCCGGGGACGCCCTCACCGTGCCCGACCGGCCGGTCGAGACGCTGATGCTCCCGGTGATGGCCCCGTGGAACAAGATCTCCGAGGTCATCGAGTACGTCCGCGAGGTCAAGCCACAGCGTGCGTACGACATCCACGACGCCCTGCTCACGGATCTCGCCCGGCCGATCTACGACCGTCAGATCGGCGCCCTCGGCGGCTCCGAGCACCTGCGGCTCGCGCCGGGAGCGTCGGTACAGGTCTGAACCGGGCCGTGCCGGACCGTGGGCCCCGTGCCGTCCCGGTGACGACGGGACGGCACGGGGTGTCCTCGGCGGACCCGTTGTCGTACCCGCCCGGTAGGTTGTGGGCATGCGCATCGCGACCTGGAACGTGAACTCGATCACCGCCCGTCTCCCGAGGCTGCTGGCCTGGCTGGAGAGCAGTGGCACGGACGTGCTGTGCCTCCAGGAGGCCAAGGTCGCCGCCGAGCAGTTCCCGGTCGAACCGCTGCGCGAGCTGGGTTACGAGGCGGCCGTCAACGCCACGGGACGGTGGAACGGCGTGGCGCTGATCTCCCGGGTCGGCCTGGAGGACGTGGTCAAGGGCCTGCCAGGTGGCCCCGGGTACGAGGGCGTGGAGGAACCCCGGGCCGTCTCCGCGACCTGCGGTCCGGTCCGCGTCTGGTCGGTGTACGTGCCGAACGGCCGCGAGGTGGACCACGCCCACTACGCCTACAAGCTCCAGTGGTTCGAGGCGCTGAGAGCGGCGGTGGCGGACGACGCGGCGGGCGGCCGGCCGTTCGCGGTGCTGGGTGACTACAACGTGGCGCCCACGGACGACGACGTCTACGACGTGGCCGCCTTCGAGGGACTGACCCATGTCACCCCGGCCGAGCGCGCCGCGCTGGCGGCCCTGCGCGAGACGGGCCTGACGGACGTGGTCCCGCGTCCCCTCAAGTACGACCACCCGTACACCTACTGGGACTACCGCCAGCTCTGCTTCCCGAAGAACCGCGGCATCCGCATCGACCTCGTCTACGGCAACGAAGCCTTCTCGGCGGCGGTCAAGGACGCGTACGTCGACCGCGAGGAGCGCAAGGGCAAGGGCGCCTCGGACCACGCACCGGTCGTGGTGGACCTGGACGTCCAGTAACGGTCCGCCCGGCCGTCCCGCCGCCGGTTCCGTGCCGAGGGGCGTCACGATCCGCCTTGTTCCGTGTTCAAATGCCGCGAGCTACATTTTGTTCACATACCAGGAACGCGGAGCTTCGACGATCGCACCCCACGGAGAGGCCGGTCATGAACATTCCTTTCTTGGACAAGCTGCTCAAACGGGATCCGGCGCTGCGGGACCGGCCTCTCGCCGCGGCTTTCGAGGACGACCCGGCGGGTGTGGCCGAGCTGCTCTCGGAGTGCGAACTGCTCCGCTCCCAGGCCTCGGCGGTGGGCCTCGAACTGGACGACACCCCGGCCTCGTTGGTGGCGCTCGACCAGCTGCTGCCGCTGTGGCGCGACGACCCCGAGGCGCTGCCCTGGCTGGGCAACGACGCCGGTCTCTATCTCGGCACCGTCGTGGTGCGCACGGTGCCGGGTGCCGCCTGGCACGTCTGGCCCGGCGGCAGCCCGGCCGTCCGGCTCCCCTCGGGCCGTGAGATCCCGGTCGTCGAGGCCGGTCTCGACTGGGCCGTGCAGGGTGTCCCCGAGCTGTCCCAGATGTACGCCGAGGCCGCAGAGGCCTGATGTGCCGGGAGGGACCCCCCCGAAGCACCCGCGGTGTCGTGATCCGTTCTTCGGACAGGCTCAAATACGGCTAATTGCCCGACGTGCGTGTCGATCGATATGTGCCGATTTGCGTCGATAGTTTGCATCGACCGACACAGTTCACGATTGGGCAGGACCGGAATGGCCGTCGATCCGTTGATCGAGCTGTACGACATCAACACGTACCTCGGGGAGTCGCATGTTCCGCAGGACCTCGACCTCGACCTCGCCGCCGGCAAGGGAGGGACGGCCGTGATCACCGGCCCGCCGGACCGGCCCTCGCCTTCCGGATGAGGCGAGGGGATCCGTGCCCGTGTCCCGCACGCGGAGGACGCGCCGGGCCCCGCCGTCCAGGAGTTGCCGCCGCCGCACCCCACCGGCGGCGGTCCCATCGGTTCCGGGGACGCGGCGGGTGCTCGCGCACCTCGCCGGTGAGGGCTTCCCCGGTGCCGGGAAAACGGCCGCGCCGATCCTCGACTACGATTTGTCGTTCATCCCCGTGGTGACGGTGATCTCGCCTCTCCGCATCGGGATGTGTGTGCTGCTCTCCCCGTTCGCCCCGTGGGCGTACGGGTGGGGGCGGCGCAGTCCCGAGACCGAGGCCGTGGACGTGGCTCCGGCCGAACCAGGGACGCTGCTGCCGGGTGGGACGAACCACCCGGCCCCGACACCGTGGGGGGAGCAGTAGCTCACAGGGCCAGGCCCGGCCGGCGCCAGCCGGAGATCACTGCTCGCGCAGGGGCACCGACACGTAGGACGGGTCGTGCTCCGGCGAGGAGAAGGTCAGCTGTGCGCCGGACGGGTTGTGCTCCATGTAGAGCGGGTCGACCGTGTCGACCACCACGGCGAGACGATGCCCGGCCGGGACGTCGTAGGCCGTGGAGAACAGGTCCAGGTCCACGCCGAACGGCTCGCCGGGCGTCTGCCCGTGGAAGCTGTACGGCGCGTTGCTGACCAGCTTGCCGATGCCGAGCGGGCCCACGTCGTAGAGATAGGCGATGAACGTGCCGCTCTCCTTGGTGCCGGTGACCGTGGTGTGCAGTCTGGCGGTGCCCCGCACGCGCTGGACGCTCGTGGACTTCTCCGACTGCCACACCGCGGTCCAGTAGCGCGGCAGCAGCGGGATCGAGGCCATCGGCGGGATCCGCGTCAGCTGGTCGAGGATGCTGGACAGGAAGATGACCCCGCCGTCCGCGCCCGAGTCGACGTTCGTGTGGATCCTGGTGCTGCCCTCGAGGGCGATCTTCCGCGTGGTGGCCCCGACCGACTTCCAGTCCGGGTATCCCTCGTAGCCGCCCGTGGAGCGGGACTTGAGCTGCACCGGCTGTTCACGGTCGATGCCGTTGTCCTCGCCGCGCAGATAGTGGTCGAACCAGCGGGCGGTGTCGGTCCAGACGTCGTTGGGGAGCCCGAACAGTCCGGTGATCTCGGCGGTGGCGTGGTCGCCGGGGCGGAACTCCAGCCGCTTGGGCCCGGACAGTTCCTCGTAGAACTTGGCGTACTGGTTGGCCGAGAAGATCGTGTCGCCCCAGGTGTTGGCCATGAAGACCGCGGGACGGTTCTTGTCGAGCTGGTCGACGTATGTCCCGGGTGAACGTTTCTTCCCCCAGTCGAGCAGATTCTGCTCCTTCGACAGGTCCCCGGAGAAGAAGTCCTTGAACACCTGCCGGGTCTCCGCGCTGGGATGGCCCACGACGTTCCCGACGCCGTCCAGCAGGGCGGCCGCCTGGGTGTGTTCGGTGCGGCCGGAGTAGATCGACGTGGTCAGGTCCGCCCAGCCGCTCAGCGCCGCGACCGCCTTGATGCGCTTGTCGTGCTCGGCGGCCAGCAGACTGATCCCGGCCCCGTACGAGACGCCCGCCACGCCTATCCTCCCCGCGTCGGCGGGGGTGTTGGCGAGCGCCCAGTCGATCACCTTGGACACGTCGGCGGTGTCCTTGGGGCCGGCGACGTCGATCTCGCCGCCCGACTGCCAGAACCCGCGGACGTTGTAACCGACCACCACGTAGCCGGAGTTCGCGAGCTTCTGGGCCTGTGCGAGGTATTCGACCTGGGGCAGGCCCCAGCTCGTGGGCAGCACGATGAGCGGGTAGGAGCGGGTGCCGTCCGCTCCCGCGGGGGTGGTGACGTTGGCCTTGAGGGTGGTGCCGCCGTCGCCCGAGATGTCGACGAAGCGGACACCGCCCGAGCCGCCGGCGGCCTGGGCGGCGGGTGCCAGGCCCAGGCCCGCGGCGGCGATCAGGGTGGCGGAGAGGGTGCCGACGGCGGATGTGCGCAGGGGGTTGCGACCGTTTTTCAACGGGTCACTCCTCACTTGGTCAGTGCAAGGGTGACCCGACGGTAGCCGCGGCGCCTTACTCGAAGTAACCCGTCGGTAAGTTACGTGCGAGTAACGATTGTTGAAGCGTTCATCTCCGCTCGCCGGGGCCTTGTCCGCCCGCGCCGCGGGGGGTGGCCCGAAAAGGGTGGCTGGAAAGGAGCGGCGCCCCGCGGGCCGACCGTCGGAGGGCGGAGCGCCGGGCGCACCCGGATGTCACGTGCGCCGACGCGCCCGGGGCGCGGCCGGCTTCGGCGCGGCCTCCCCGTCCTGGCCGGACTCGGACGCCGCGTCCGGCGCCGGGTCCAGGGCCGGCGGCGTCGGCAGCGGGGCCTGGGCGGCGCGGGTGACGTCCGCGACGAGTTCGACGACATCGGGGCCGTACGCCTGGGAGTTCACGACCTTCAGGAGCAGGACGAAGCTGTTGCCGCCGTGCTTGCGGGCGAGGCGCGTGTGGTGGCGGGCGAGATACCGGGTCGCCGCCTGGTTGGTGATCGCACGCTGGCCGCAGAAGAGGAACACCGGTCTCGCGTCACGGCTCTGGCCCGCGGTCAGCCGGGCGAGGATCACGTACTCGGCCTGCCCCGACTCCAGGCGATAGCGTTCGCCGCCTATCTGGAACGCGCCCCGGTCGGGCCCCCGTCCGGACTCGACGTTGACCTGCACACCGGGCAGCAGGGACTGCAGGTGCGCGGCCATGCGTCGGTTCGACGCCGGTCCGCCCACGCAGAACTCCGTGCGTTCGCCGAAACCCTGCTGTGTCGCGTCGTGCGCGATGACCTGGGCGTGCGCGCCGCAGTCCTTGATGAGCGCGGACAGTTCGAGGAGCGCGAACACGTCGTGACGCGTCACCGTGAGCTCGGGACCGCCCGCCTCGCGGTTCACCACAAGGAGTGACTCGGAGTTGTCGGGCAGCCCGAAGAACGCCTGCTTGCGGCGGAGCTTGCGCTTCCACAGGTAGGTCCGGGCGATCCAGCCGAGCGCGGCACTGATGCCGGCGGCCAGGACGCCGAGGACGATGTTGCGCACGTCGTCATTCATGTGCGCGCATGCTAGCGGGCCCGTGAAGGCGTGTTCGAGGGGGCCTGACGCGGTGACGGCGGTGAAGTTACGCTGCGCGGACGGCTGTTGACTGGAGGTATCGATGCGACGTCCTCTTGCGCGGAATCTGACGGTCCTGGCGGTTTCGGCCGCGACGTTATGGGTGGGCGCGGCGGCCCCGCCCGGGGCGCCGACTGCCGGCGCGGCCGCGAGAACGCCCGTCGCCAAGGTGCCCGTCGCGGTCGGGTACGGAGGCGCGGTGGCGAGCGTCGACGCGGACGCCTCCGCCGCGGGCATCGAGGTCCTGAGGAAGGGCGGCAACGCCGTCGACGCGGCCGTCGCCACGGCGGCGGCCCTCGGGGTCACCGAGCCCTACTCGTCCGGCATCGGCGGGGGTGGCTACTTCGTCTACTACGACGCCAAGTCCCGTACGGTGCACACGATCGACGGGCGCGAGACGGCGCCCCTGACCGCCGACTCCGGGCTGTTCCTGGAGAACGGCAAGCCGCTCGCCTTCGCGGACGCCGTCACCAGCGGGCTGAGCGTGGGCACGCCGGGCACGCCCGCCACCTGGCAGACCGCCCTGGACTCATGGGGCAGCAAGCACCTGGGCAGCGTCCTGGAACCGGCCGAGCGCATCGCCCGCTCCGGGTTCACGGTGGACGCGACCTTCCGCGCGCAGACCGAGCTGAACCAGGCCCGCTTCGCGAACTTCCCCGACACCGCGAAGCTGTTCCTGCCCGGCGGCGCCCTGCCGGTCGTCGGGTCGACCTTCAAGAACCCCGACCTGGCGCGCACGTACGAAGAGCTGGGCAGGAAGGGCACCCGGACGCTCTACACCGGCGATCTCGGCCGGGAGATCGTCGCCACAGCCGACAAACCGCCCGTGGACCCGGCCTCCGGCTACGACGCCCGCCCCGGCAAGCTGTCCCTGAAGGACCTCGCGGCGTACAGGGCGAAGCGCCAGGCGCCCACCAGGACTTCGTACCGCGGTCTGGGCGTCTATTCGATCGCGCCCTCCTCCTCCGGCGGCACCACCGTCGGCGAGGCGCTCAACATCCTGGAGGGGACGGACCTCTCGAAGGCGAGCGAGACGCAGTACCTGCACCGCTACATCGAGGCGAGCCGGATCGCCTTCGCGGACCGGGGGCGCTGGGTGGGCGACCCGGCCTTCGAGGACGTGCCGACCAAGGGCCTGCTCTCGCAGAGGTACGCGGACGGCCGGGCCTGTCTCATCAAGGACGACGCGGTGCTGACGAGCCCGCTCGCGCCGGGCGACCCGAACGGCCCCGCCGGCTGCGGCGCCACCGGGACGGCCGCCCCGACGACGTACGAGGGCGAGAACACGACCCATCTGACGGTGGCCGACAAGTGGGGCAACGTCGTCGCCTACACGCTGACCATCGAGCAGACCGGCGGCAGCGGGATCACCGTCCCCGGGCGCGGCTTCCTCCTCAACAACGAGCTGACCGACTTCTCCTTCGCACCGGCCAACCCGGCCGTGCACGACCCCAATCTGCCGGGTCCGGGCAAGCGCCCGCGCTCGTCGATCTCGCCGACCATCGTCCTCGACCGGCACGACCGGCCCGTCGTGGCGCTCGGTTCCCCGGGCGGCGCGAGCATCATCACGACCGTCCTGCAGACCCTGACCGAGTTCGTCGACCGCGGGCTCCCGCTGGCCGACGCGATCGCCGCGCCGCGCGCCAGCCAGCGCAACGCCGCCCAGACCGAGCTCGAACCGGGCCTGTACGACAGCCCGTCGAGGTCCGGGCTCGAAGCCATCGGCCACTCGTTCAAGGTGAACCCCGAGATCGGGGCGGCCACGGGCGTCCAGCGCCTCGCGGACGGCAGGTGGCTGGCCGCCGCCGAGAAGGTCAGGCGCGGCGGGGGCTCGGCCATGGTCGTGCGGCCCGCGTCCTAGCGGACGTCCGGTCGCGTGCCGCGGGGCGGGAGCGTTCCGCGGCGCGCGGCGACCGGGTGGTCAGCGGGCCGTCAGGACGCGCGGACCCGAGTCCGTGATGGCCACCGTGTGCTCCGCGTGCGCCGCCCGGGAGCCGTCGTTCGTGCGCAGGGTCCAGCCGTCGGGGGCCGCGTGGTAGCCGTCCGTGCCGCCGCCGATGAGCATCGGCTCGATGGCGAGGACCATGCCGTGCCGCAGGGGCATTCCTCGGCCCGGGCGGCCCTCGTTCGGGACGGCCGGGTCCTCGTGCATCAGGCGCCCGACGCCGTGACCGCCGAAGCCGTCCGGGATCCCGTAACCCGCGGCCCGGCACACCGTGCCGACGGCGTGTGCGATGTCCCCGATGCGGTTGCCGACGACGGCCGCCTCGATGCCCGCGGCCAGCGCCCGCTCCGCGGTCTCCACCAGCCGGACGTCGGCGGCGCGCGGCTCGCCCACGATGAAGCTGATCGCCGAGTCGCCCACCCAGCCGCCCAGTTCGGCGCCGAAGTCGATGGAGACCAGGTCGCCGTCGCGCAGCCGGTGGCCCGTCGGGATGCCGTGCACGATCGCCTCGTTCACGGAGGCGCAGATGACCGCGGGGAAGGGCGTGGGCGCGAAGGAGGGGTGATAGCCGAGGAAGGGTGACGTCGCGCCCGCGTCGCGCAGCACCTGGTGCGCCACCTCGTCCAGCTCCAGCAGCGAGACGCCCACGTCGGCGGCGTCCCGCACCGCCGTGAGCGCCCTGCCCACGACCTGGCCGGCCGCGTACATCTCGTCGATCGATCTGTCGGTCTTCAGTTCCACCATGCCAATTACTATACCGGTATTAGAATGGTGTCATGGTGCGAACCCCCCTGACCCCCGAAGAGCGTGAACGCGGCGAGCGGCTCGGGCAGCTGCTGCGCGAGGCCCGCGGCGGCCGCAGCATGGCGGACGTCGCCGGGGAGGCCGGGATCTCCGCGGAGACCCTGCGCAAGATCGAGACCGGGCGCGCGCCCACGCCGGCCTTCTTCACGGTCGCGGCGCTGGCGCGGGCCCTAGGGCTCTCGATGGACGAGCTCGTCGCGCGGTGCGCGCTGGTGCCGGCTGTCTGACGGGCCCGGGCGCACGCCCGACCGTGCGCCCGTCCGGAGCGCACCCGGGCGTGCGCCCCGTCGGCGTGCGCCGGTGCGCCCCTCGGCGAGCTCTCCGCGTCCGCGACGAAAACTCCCCGTAGTCGGTACGTAACACGACTGGTGTTACCTGTCGGGTCGAAGTGCTCACGGCGGGCGGGGCGTTGGTTGATGAATGTAGAACAACTCCCGGAACGGGTGCTGGAGTTCGCGCGGTACCTGAACGGGCTGGTGGAGCGGCTCGACCCCGGCGACGGCTGGTACGGGGTCTTCTGGCAACGGGACCCCGACGGGATGCGGGCGTGCCTCGAAGGCCGGGAGGTGCCGCCCTGGGACGTCGTCGAGGCGCTCCTCCAGGACGTCTTCGCGCGGTACGGGGAGCGTGCCGCCGCCCAGGAGACGGCGCGGGCCCGGGCGCTGCACGGGGCTTCGCTGGCCGCGTACGACGCCCGTCCGGGTGGCAGGGACGCCCTCGGTGACCGCCTGGACGTCATGCTGCGCGAACGGCGTTACGCCTTCGAGCGGCAGGCCGAACTGGGCGGGCGGCTCCGCTCGGCCGCCACCCGGGAGGAGGCGGAGGCGATCCGCCTGGACATCGCCTGGGCGCAGGACGATCACGAACGGGCCACCGCCCGCTGCGCCGAACTGCGCCACCGCATGGACGAGGTCGACCACCGCACCCTGAGGGCCCGTACGCGGGGCGCGCCGGGCTTCCCGGCTCCGGCGGCCGGAGGGGGCGCCGGGGCGCCGCACCCGGAGGGCCGGGCGGCCCCTTCGGAAGGCCACCTGCCCGGACGGCACCCGGCGGGAGGCGGCCGGTCCGACGGGAGGCCGTCCGCGGGAGGTGCCCCACACGACGGGGGGACGGGTGCGCCCGGCGCACACTCCGGCGCGAAGCGGGATGCGCGCGACACCGTCGCACGCCCCGCCGACCGCGCCCCACACCCCGGCCCGGAAACGGGCCCCGGCCCTGGCCCCGCGCCCACCCCGGAAGCCGCCCCCGCCTTCGGACCGGCCTTCGGCCCCGGACCAGCCTCCGGCTTCGGACCGACGCCAGCTCCGGACACTCTCCCCGGCCCTGGCCCCGGCCCGGGAACGGGTCTTGGCCCTGGATCGGTATCCGGCCCTGGACCGGCCTTCGGCTTGGGGCCGGCGCTTGCTTCGGAAGCCGGCCCCGGCTTCGGATCGACCTTCGACCCCGGATCAGTCTTCGGCTCTGGACCGGCCTCCGGCTCTGGACCGGCGCTTGCTCCGGAGACTGCCCCCGGCCCCGGCCCCGGCCCGGAAACGGGCCCCGGCCCTGGCCCCGCGCCCACCCCGGAAGCCGCCCCCGCCTTCGGACCGACCTTCAACCCCGGCCCGGCCTTCGGCCCCGGACCAGCCTCCGGCTTCGGACCGACGCCAGCTCCAGACACTCTCCCCGGCCCCGGCCCCGGCCCCGGTCCGGGAACGGGCCCTGGCCCTGGCCCTGGCCCTGGACCAGTCTCTGGTCCTGGACCGGCCTCCGGCTTCGGACCGGCTGCTGGCCCTGGATCGGCTTCCGACCCGGGAATGGGTCCCGGTCCTGGACTGGTCCCCGGCCCGGGAACGGGTCCCGGACCTGGGCCGGCGCTCGCTTCGGAAGCCGGCCCCGGCTTCGGGCCGGCCGCTGGCGCCGGGGCGGGCGCCGGTCCTCGGTCGGTGGTCGGTGAGGGGGCCGGGCACCGGTTTTCTTCGGCGGACTCCGTTCCGGGCGGTCACGCCGAGCAGGTCCACGGCCGGGCCGCCGAGCCCGCCCGGGCGCACGGCGGGAACCCGCCCGGCCCCGGGGCGAAACGGCCCAAGCGGCGCCGCAGGGGCAGCGCCCGCTTCGCCGGGATGGCCGAGCCGGACGTGGCGCCCGCGGTCGTACCGGAGACGGCCCCCGTGCTGCCCGACCCGTCCGCGCGGGGCGGGCGGACGCCCCGGGGCGCACGTTTCGCGGGGGCCGCCGAGGAACCCGTGCGCCCGCACACGACGGCGGAGCCGGAGCCGCCGGACGAGGAGGCACGGCAGCTCACCGCGGCGACCGTCGCGGCGCTCACCCGGCTGCGGAGCGAAGGCCGCAGCGGCGAGGCGCACGCCCTGCTGGTCGAAGCGGCGTACTGGCCCCCCGCCCGCTTCCCCCTGCTCGCCGCCGGACTGCACCGCGCCGGCCTCGACGCGGACTGGGCCACCTTGCTCTGGGAGGCCGCCTCGCTGCCCGTCGGCCGGCTGGTCGCCGCGGCCGACGCGCTCACCGCCGCCGACCGCACCCTCGACGGCCGGCAACTGCTGCGCCAGGGCGTGGCCCGGCCCGCGCCCGAGATCGGCGCCGCCGTGCTCGGCCTCGCCGAGGAGGGCCGCGGACGCGAGATCGACGCCCTCCTCGACGCGTACGTCCGCGTGCGCGCCCCGGAGGAGGCCGCACGGAGCGCCGAGGCGGACCCGGAGCGCCTCGTGCCGTTCCTCCTGCGGGCGGCCCGGGGCGTGTCCGACGCGTGCTTGTGGGACCTGGTCCACGCCTTGCGCGTCGCCGGGTTCACGGTGTGACCCTCCACCCGGCGGGAGGGCCGCGCCGCCCGGCCCTACCCGCCCTTCCCCGGCCCCCGCGTCCGCGCCCGCCCCCGCTCGCGGACGGCGGCGCGCCCGCGGGCGCCGGCCGCCGCCCGGTCCTCCGATCGGCCGTACCTCGGGCTCCACCGGCCACGTCACTCACCCGTGAGGGTCAGAAACGTGATCGACTCGACGGGTTGACGACAATGGTCTTGGCAAGGCTGTCCGGGAGGCTTACGTTCGAGCCTCCACAGCCTTTGTCTACGGGCGTAGAGGCTCTCTGACGTCCCGTCGAAGGAGCAGCTCATGGGCAACGTCGTACGCGCCGCCCTGGTCCAGGCCACCTGGACCGGCGACACCGCATCCATGGTCGCCAAGCACGAGGAACACGCCCGTGAGGCGGCCCGGCAGGGCGCCAAGGTCATCGGGTTCCAGGAAGTCTTCAACGCTCCCTACTTCTGCCAGGTCCAGGAGCCGGAGCACTACGCCTGGGCGGAGCCGGTCCCCGACGGGCCCACCGTCACCCGCATGCGGGAGCTCGCGCGCGAGACCGGCATGGTGATCGTCGTCCCCGTCTTCGAGGTCGAGCAGTCCGGCTTCTACTACAACACCGCGGCCGTGATCGACGCCGACGGCACCTACCTCGGCAAGTACCGCAAGCACCACATCCCGCAGGTGAAGGGGTTCTGGGAGAAGTACTACTTCAAGCCCGGCAACCTCGGCTGGCCCGTCTTCGAGACGGCCGTCGGCAAGGTCGGGGTCTACATCTGCTACGACCGGCACTTCCCCGAGGGCTGGCGGCAGCTCGGCCTGAACGGCGCCCAGCTCGTGTACAACCCCTCCGCCACCTCCCGCGGCCTGTCCGCCTACCTCTGGCAGCTGGAACAGCCCGCGGCGGCCGTCGCCAACGAGTACTTCATCGCCGCGATCAACCGGGTCGGGCAGGAGGAGTACGGCGACAACGACTTCTACGGCACCTCGTACTTCGTCGACCCGCGCGGACAGTTCGTCGGGGGGACGGCGAACGACAAGACCGAGGAACTCGTCGTCCGGGACCTGGACTTCGGCCTCATCGAGGAAGTACGGCAGCAGTGGGCGTTCTACCGCGACCGGCGCCCCGACGCCTACGAAGGGCTGGTGCGGCCATGACCGACCTGTACACCCGCCACCAGGCCGTCCTGCCGGACTGGCTCGCCCTCTACTACGAGGACCCGATCGAGATCACCCACGGCGAGGGCCGGCACGTCTGGGACGCCAGGGGCAACAAGTACCTCGACTTCTTCGGCGGCATCCTCACCACGATGACCGCGCACGCCCTGCCCGAGGTGACGAAGGCCGTCAGCGAACAGGCCGGCCGGATCATCCACTCCTCGACGCTCTACCTCAACCGGCCGATGGTCGAACTCGCCGAACGCGTCGCCCAGTTGTCCGGCATCCCCGACGCCCGCGTCTTCTTCACCACCTCCGGGACCGAGGCCAACGACACGGCCCTGCTGCTCGCCACCGCCCACCGGCGCAGCAACCAGATCCTCGCCATGCGCAACAGCTACCACGGACGGTCGTTCAGCGCGGTCGGGATCACCGGCAACAAGGGCTGGTCACCCACCTCCCTGTCACCGCTCCAGACGCTGTACGTGCACGGCGGCGTCCGCACCCGCGGCCCCTACGCCGGCCTCGACGACGCCGCGTTCACCGACGCCTGCGTCGAGGACCTCAAGGACCTGCTCGGCCACGTCCGCCCGCCCGCCGCGCTGATCGCCGAACCGATCCAGGGCGTCGGCGGCTTCACCGCGCCGCCCGACGGTCTGTACGCCGCCTTCCGCGAGGTGCTCCAGCAGCACGGCGTCCTCTGGATCTCCGACGAGGTGCAGACCGGCTGGGGCCGCACCGGCGAGCACTTCTGGGGCTGGGGGGCCCACGCCGCCTCCGGGCCGCCCGACATGCTCACCTTCGCCAAAGGCATCGGCAACGGCATGTCCATCGGCGGGGTCGTCGCCCGCGCCGAGATCATGAACTGCCTCGACTCCAACTCCATCTCGACCTTCGGCGGTTCGCCGGTAACGATGGCGGCGGGGCTCGCGAACCTCACCTACCTCCTCGAACACGACCTCCAGGGCAACGCCCGGCGCGTCGGCGGCCTGCTCATCGAACGGCTCCGCGCGGTCGCCGCCCAGTTCGGCGGGGTGCGCGAGGTGCGCGGGCGCGGACTGATGATCGGCATCGAACTGGTGGAGCCCGGCACCGACCGCGCGAACCCCCGGGCGGCCGCGGCGGTGCTCGAAGCGGCCCGCGAGGAAGGCCTGTTGATTGGCAAGGGCGGCGGCCACGACACCAGCGTGCTGCGCATCGCCCCGCCGCTCTCCCTCACCGTCGCGGAGGCGGAGGAGGGCGCGTCGATCCTGGAACACGCCCTGAGGAGGGCCCAGTAGCAGACGATCAGGGGCGGGTGAGCCGAAGGGGCGGTGGTGCCGGGACCCGGCGCGCGAGGACCCGGAGGTCCGGGTGCGCGGCGGTTCCCCGGGGCCGGCCGCAGCGCTCCGGAGGCGAACCGAGCCACGGACGAAGGGGAAATCCGCCATGACCACCGCCCTGGAACCCGCCCTCTCGGTACGCCAGGTCCTCGCCCTGGACCGGGTGCTCGCCGGAGAGCCCGAGGTGGTGGCCGGCGCCGGCCACCTCGACCGGCCCGTCCGCTGGGTGCACGTCGCCGAGGCCGCCGACGTGGGCGTCATGCTCAGCGGCGGCGAAATGGTCCTCACCACCGGGGTGTTGCTCGCGGGCGACCCCGATGCCCAGGCCGAGTACATCCGTTCGCTGCACCGTGCCGAGGCCGCGGCCGTCGTCCTCGGACTCGGCCGGGCCTTCCCGGCGCCCCCGGACGTGATGCGCCGGGCCGCCGAACGCTGTGGACTGCCGATGGTGGTGCTCCACCGTCCGTTCCCCTTCGTCGAGTTGACGGAGGAGGTCCAGTCCCGGCTGGTGCGGCACAAGTTCGCGGCCGTGAGCCTCTCCGAGGCCGTACGCACCGCGCTCACCGCCCTGATCACCACCGGTGCCCCGCTCCAGCACCTGCTCGACGAGATCGCCGTGCACGCCGCCTGCCCCGTCGTCGTCACCAACCTCGCCCACCGGGTCCTCGCCACCGCGGGCGAACGCTCCGCCGTCGACGACGTCCTGCGCGACTGGGACCGCATCGCCCGGCAGGCATGGGGATACCACCCAGGCCCTTCAGGCACTGGGGGAGGCAACCAGGGCGACGGATGGATCCGCGCCGAACTGGGCGGCCGCGGGGAGAGATGGGGCCGCCTCCTGCTGTGCGGACACCGGGGCGACGCGGCGACCGGGCGGCTGCTCGCCGACCGCGCCGCCGAGGCCCTGGTCCTGCACCGCATGCTCGGCGGCCCCGCCCACTCCTGGGAGGAGGAGTCCGCGCAGGGCCTGCTCACCGACCTGGTGAGCGGGGTCGTACCGGCCCGCCAGCTCCTGCCGCGGGCGCGCGCCGCCGGACTGCCCGTGAACCGCCGCACCTTCGTGCCGCTCGTCGTACGGGGCGGCGACCCCGCCCGGCTCGACCAGGTGCTCCGGCTGCTCGGCCTGCCGGGGCTCGTCGCCGAGCTGTCCGAGGGGGCCACCGCCCTGCTGCTCAGCCTCCCGCGCGACCAGGACGCGGAGGCGCTGGCCGAGCACTTCGCCGTACGGCTGCGGCACGAGACCGGGGTCCCCGCCGTCGTGGCCGCCGCCGGACCCCGTACCGCCTGGGACGACGTGCCCTTCGGACTGCGTGAGGCCCTGCACGTCGCCGAGGCCGCCGCCGGCACGCCCGCCGACCAGGACCGGCCCGTACTGGTCCGGCTGCGCGACGTCCACCTGCGCGGACTCGTCCGGCTGCTGCGGGACGACCCGCACGTCCAGTCCTTCGCGGAACGCGAACTCGACGGGCTGCTCTGCGGGCCGCGGGCGGACCCGCGGCTCCTGCCCGTCCTGCGGACCTACCTCGCCACCGGACGCAACAAGTCGCGCACCGCGCAGCTCCACCACGTCAGCCGCCCCGCGCTCTACCGCCGTCTGGAGGTCATACAGGAGCGCCTCGGCATCGACCTCGACGACTTCGAACAGGCCGCCTCCGTCCACATCGCCCTGCTCGCGCACGACGCGCAGCAACGGTGACACGAGGGTCCGCGCGAGCGGCGCCGATCCGGCGGGCAACAGCGGTGAAACACAAGACCATTCAGGCGCAACACGGCAGAGCACGGAGGTGACACCGTGGAACGGCACAGCACTTCGGACGTGACACGGTGCAACTCAAAGAACGCTCCGGGGCTTTCTAGTCTCCTCGCACACCGAGCGACCGGAGGTCCCGATGAGCAGAGTGATCCGCGCCGCCGTCTTCCAGACCGCGTGGACCGGCGACAAGGAATCGATGATCCAGGTCCACGAGCAGGCGGCCCGCGACGCGGCCGCGCAGGGCGCCCAGGTCCTGTGCTTCCAGGAGCTGTTCTACGGACCGTACTTCTGCCAGGTCCAGGACAAGGAGTTCTACGCGTACGCCGAGCAGATCCCCGAGGGTCCCATCGTCCGGCGCTTCCAGGCGCTGGCGAAGGAACTGGGTCTCGTCCTCGTGCTGCCGATGTACGAGGAGGAGCAGCCCGGCGTCCTGTACAACACGGCTGCCGTGATCGACGCCGACGGCTCCTACCTGGGCAAGTACCGCAAGACCCACATTCCCCAAGTACCGGGATTCTGGGAGAAGTTCTACTTCCGTCCCGGCAACTCCGGCTGGCCCGTCTTCGACACGGCCGTCGGCCGGATCGGCGTCTACATCTGCTACGACCGGCACTTCCCGGAGGGCTGGCGGGCCCTCGGTCTCGCGGGAGCGGAGATCGTCTTCAACCCCTCGGCCACCTCGCGCGGCCTGTCCGGCTACCTCTGGCAGCTGGAACAGCCGGCCGCGGCCGTCGCCAACGAGTACTTCGTGGGTGCGATCAACCGGGTCGGGCAGGAGGAGTACGGCGACAACGACTTCTACGGGACCTCCTACTTCGTGGACCCCGAGGCCCAGTTCGTCGGCGAGGTGGCGAGCGACAAGGAGAGCGAACTCGTCGTCCGCGACCTGGACATGGCCAGGCTCCGCGAGGTCCGCGACCGGTGGCAGTTCTACCGCGACCGCGCCCCGGGCGCGTACGGGCCGCTGACCGCGCCCTGACCGTCCGGGCCCGGCGCGCGCCGGCCGTCCGTGCCGCGGGTCCGGTGGACCGAGCGCCCGGCCCGCGGCACGGCATCCGGCACGGGCCCTCCCGCGAACCGCCCCACGGGCTCCGTCACCCGCGGGCGGCGCCGGCCCCGGCGCCGCCCGAAGCCCCCGACAGCCCCGCAACCCCCTCAGCGCACGCACGACCGGAAGGAGAGGGAGCATGAGCCGTACCGTCATCCGGGGTGGTCTCGTCATCACCGCGTCCGACGAGATCCACGCCGACGTCCTGATCGAGGACGGCCGGATCGCCGCCCTCGCCGCGACGGGCACGCCCGCGGCCGGGTCGTGGACGGCCGAGCGCGTCATCGACGCCACCGGCAAGTACGTGATCCCGGGCGGCGTCGACGCCCACACCCACATGGAACTGCCCTTCGGCGGCACCTTCGCCTCCGACACCTTCGAGACCGGCACCCGGGCCGCCGCCTGGGGCGGCACCACCACCATCGTCGACTTCGCCGTCCAGAGCGTCGGCCGCTCCCTGCGCGAGGGCCTCGACGCCTGGAACGCCAAGGCGGACGGCAACTGCGCCATCGACTACGGCTTCCACATGATCGTCTCCGACGTGAACCAGGAGACGCTCAAGGAGATGGACCTGCTGGTCGAGGAAGGGGTCACCTCCTTCAAGCAGTTCATGGCGTACCCGGGCGTCTTCTACAGCGACGACGGCCAGATCCTGCGCGCCATGCAGCGCTCCGCCGAGAACGGCGGGCTCATCATGATGCACGCCGAGAACGGCATCGCGATCGACGTGCTCGTCGAACAGGCGCTGGCCCGCGGCGAGACCGACCCGCGCTTCCACGGGGAGGTGCGCAAGGCGCTGCTGGAGGCCGAGGCCACCCACCGCGCGATCAAGCTGGCCCAGGTCGCGGGGGCCCCGCTCTACGTCGTGCACGTCTCGGCGGCCGAGGCCGTCGCCGAACTCACCCGGGCCCGCGACGAGGGCCTGAACGTCTTCGGGGAGACCTGCCCCCAGTACCTGTTCCTGTCGACCGACAACCTCGCCGAACCGGACTTCGAGGGCGCGAAGTACGTGTGCAGCACGCCGCTCCGTCCCAAGGAGCACCAGGCGGCCCTGTGGCGCGGTCTGCGCACCAACGACCTCCAGGTCGTCTCGACGGACCACTGCCCGTTCTGCTTCGTGGGCCAGAAGGAACTCGGCCGCAGTGACTTCTCGAAGATCCCCAACGGGCTTCCCGGCGTCGAGAACCGCATGGACCTGCTCCACCAGGCGGTCGTCGACGGGCACATCTCGCGGCGCCGCTGGATCGAGATCGCCTGCGCCACCCCGGCCCGGATGTTCGGCCTGTACCCGAAGAAGGGGACCATCGCCCCCGGCGCCGACGCCGACGTCGTCATCTACGACCCGCACGCCGAGCAGACCCTGTCGGCCGAGACCCACCACATGAACGTCGACTACTCGGCGTACGAGGGCAGGCGCGTGACCGGACGGGTCGAGACCGTCCTCTCGCGCGGCGAGGCGGTCATCACCGACCGGGAGTTCACCGGACGCGCGGGCCACGGCGTCTACACCCCCCGTTCCACCTGTCAGTACCTTCTCTGAGCGACCAGGAGTGGCGCCATGGACTTCGGACTCGTCCTGCAGACAGACCCCCCGGCCTCCCGTGTCATCGACCTGATGAAGCGGGCCGAGGCCAACGGCTTCACGTACGGCTGGACCTTCGACTCGGCCGTGCTGTGGCAGGAACCCTTCGTGATCTACAGTCAGATCCTCGCCAACACCGAGAAGTTGACGGTCGGCCCGATGGTCACCAACCCGGGCACCCGCACCTGGGAGGTCACCGCCTCCACCTTCGCGACGCTCAACGACATGTACGGCAACCGCACGGTGTGCGGCATCGGGCGCGGCGACTCGGCGATGCGCGTGGCCGGACGCAAGCCCAACACCCTGGCCCGGATCAGCGGCGCGATGAAGGTCATCCGTGCCCTCGGCCGGGGCGAGGAGGCCGACCTCGGCGGCACGGTCGTCAAGTTCCCCTGGGTCCGTCCCGGGGCCGAACTGCCGGTCTGGATGGCCGCGTACGGCCCGAAGGCGCTGAAGATGACCGGCGAGGAGGCCGACGGGTTCATCCTCCAGCTCGCCGACCTCTACCTCACCGAATACATGGTCAAGGCGGTCAAGGACGCGGCGGCCGGTGTCGGGCGCGACCCGTCCGAGGTGAAGATCTGCGTGGCCGCGCCCGCGTACATCACGGAGGACGACTCGCCCGGGGCGCTCGCCCACGCGCGCGAGCAGTGCCGCTGGTTCGGCGGCATGGTCGGCAACCACGTCGCCGACCTGGTCTCCAAGTACGGCGAGCACTCGGCCGCCGTTCCCGACGAACTCACCGACTACATCAAGGCCCGTGAGGGCTACGACTACTCCCACCACGGACGCGCCGACAATCCCGACACCGCGTTCGTGCCCGACGAGATCGTCGACCGGTTCTGCCTGATCGGCTCGGCCGAGCGGCACATCGAGAAGCTGAACGCCCTGCGCGCCCTGGGCGTCGACCAGTTCGCGGTCTACGACATGCACGACGCCCAGGAGGCCACGATCGACGCGTACGGAGCGCGGGTCATCCCCGCCGTCAACGGGCTTTGACCGAAGGCCGATTCCCTCAGTCTCCCCTTCCCGCCGTTCCGGGAAGGGGATCAGGGCGCACCACGCGCACCCCCCCGAGTCGTCCCCGCACGGCCTTTCCCGTCACTCCTCATTGATTGGCCTGCTCATGACAGAAATAGTCTCCCCGGGCGGTCCGCCCGCGGGACAAGTCACGCTCCCCGACGGCCGGGTGGAGATCGCGCCCGACGCTCCCGCTCCCACCGGTCCCTACGCCAACGACGACCTGCTCCCGGTTCCGGTCGAAAGACGCACCTGGACCACGTACAACTTCTCGGCCCTGTGGGTCGGCATGGCCCACAACACCGCTTCCTGGACGCTGGCCTCGGGCCTGATCGCCGTCGGCATGGACTGGAAGCAGGCCGTCCTCACCATCGCGCTCGCCAACCTGATCGTGCTGGTCCCGATGCTGCTCACCGGGCACGCGGGGCCGAAGTACGGCATCCCCTTCCCGGTCTTCGCCCGCGCCTCCTTCGGGGTCCGCGGGGCCAACCTCCCCGCTGTCGTACGGGCGTTGGTGGCGTGCGGCTGGTTCGGCATCCAGACCTGGATCGGCGGTGAGGCGATCTACTTCCTCGCCGGCAAGCTCTTCGGCGACGGCTGGCGGAACGCCTCCGAGATCGGCGGCCACGCCTGGACCATGTGGCTGTCGTTCGCGCTCTTCTGGGTGCTCCAGGTCGCCGTCATCTACCGCGGGATGGAGACGATCCGCCGGTTCGAGAACTGGGCCGCGCCGTTCGTGCTCGTGGGCGCCGGCGTGATGCTGTGGTGGATGAGCGACAAGGCGGGCGGCTTCGGGCCGCTGCTCGACCAGCCGTCGAAGCTCGGCTGGGGCGGGGACTTCTGGAAGCTGTTCTGGCCCTCGCTGATGGGCATGATCGGCTTCTGGTCCACCCTGTCGCTGAACATCCCGGACTTCACCCGGTACGGAAGGAGCCAGAGGGCGCAGACGGTCGGACAGGCCCTGGGGCTGCCCACCACCATGACGCTCTTCGCCTTCCTGTCCGTCATGGTCACCTCGGGCTCGCAGGCCGTGTACGGCGAGGCGATCTGGGACCCGGTCCAGCTGGCGGCCAAGACGGACAACGTCGTCGGCATCGTCTTCGCGCTGGTCACCGTGCTGGTCGCGACGCTGTCGGTGAACATCGCGGCCAACCTGGTCTCCCCGGCCTTCGACTTCTCCAACATCGCCCCACGGAAGATCAGCTTCCGGACCGGCGCGCTCGTCACCTGTGTCCTCGGAGTGCTGATCCTCCCGTGGAAGCTGTACTCCGACCCCCAGGGCTACATCTTCACCTGGCTCGGCCTGGTCGGCGGTCTGCTGGGGACGGTCGCCGGCATCCTCATCGCCGACTACTGGATCCTGCGCCGCACCAGGCTCGACCTCGCCGACCTGTACCGCACGGGCGGCCGGTACTGGTACGACGGCGGCTGGAACTGGCGGGCCGTGGCCGCCTTCGTCGCCGGCGGCGTCCTGGCCGTCGGAGGGGCGGACTTCCACCCCCTGGTCGACGGACGGCCCGTCCCGGCGCTGGAGCCGCTCGCCGACTACGGATGGGCGGTCGGCCTCGGCACGTCGATGGTGCTGTACCTGGTCCTGACGCTGTCACGCGGAAAGGCCGCGGTCACGGCCTGACCGCGGCGGGCGGAGGGCGGTCAGCTCTTCTGGCCGCCCTTCAGCGTGGCCGTCGCCTCCTTGGCCGCCTTGATGGCGCCCTTGTTGATCTCTTCCGTGCCGGGCGCCTTCTTGGTCTCGAAGTCGCTGCCGTTGTAGGTGACGACCACCAGTGCGTTGGACGCCCGGACGATCACCACGCCCTCGCGGGTCTGCTGCTTGTCCTCGGTGCTGAGGTTGACCACGGAGTAGGCCTCGTCGCCCGTGCCCGGCACCGCCCCGCCGCCGCTCTTGTCGGCGACCCGGTCCTTGTAGGCCTTCTCCGCCGCGGCCTCCGAGTCCTTGATCTCGTAGGAGACGTCGAGCCAGCGGTAGTCGAAGCCCTTCAGCGCGTTCCACGAGCAGGTGCGGCGCACCGCCTTGTCGGTCGACGCGATCTCCTGGCCGGCCGTCTTGGCGCCGGGCACGAGGGACTTGATCGTCGCGACCTGGACGCCGCCGCAGGGGGCGGGCGAGGCGGTGAACGTCTTGACGGCGGCGGAGGCCGAGGGGGCCGACGGTGAGTCGGGTGTCTGTTTCTGTGTCGATTTGTCCTCGGCATTGGGGGTCGCTTCGGACGGGCCCGCCGCCAGGGCCCAGCCCGCCGAGGCGAGCAGAGCGACCGGCAGCAGGCGCGCGGCGAGCGCGAGCGGCAGAGGAAGAGAACCCAAAGCGCACTTCTCGTGGGGGATGGTGCGGAGGAGGTCCGCACTGCGGACGGGATGCCAGTGTCACATGAGGTGACGTGGTGCGGAAGGGTCGGCCGACGTCATGCCCGTGTGATGACGGTGACTCACCTTGGCGTCGATTGACTGAAGCTGCAGCAAGATGTCTGATTTGTTCGCCCTGATGATCGCTGCTTTCTCCGTATCGCGGCGCATCGGGCTTGATCCGTACCGGGATCCGGGGGTGTCGGGCGGTCTGCCCCGACCGCTCGACCGGCGTGGCCGTCTGATCGCGGACGTCCTCAACTGGCCCCGCACGTCTGTGAGTCGGTCCTCGCGGCGGGCGCGGGTCCTCGCGCGGCGGTGTTCGTCACGGGGCTTCCGTGCCATGATCGGCCCATGATCGCGACGAAACGGCGACGGGCCGGCGCGGCGGACCCGGCCGGACCTCCGGCCCGGTCCGAAGTCCCCACCGTTTCCTTACCCGCGCGCGGTGCTCCGTGCCGTGCCGCCGCCCTCCGGGCGAGGACGGTGCGCACGGTTCTGCTCGTCTGCCTGATCGCGGCGGCCGCCGGCGCGTGCGGCCTGTCCGCCGAGATCGACCGTGAGCGCGACCCCGGGCGGACCGCCGTCCCGGACCCCGTCCCGAGCGTCGTCGGGACCGACGCCGCCCACCTCCCGTACCCGTCCGGGACCTCCACCGACGGCTCCCTCGTCATCGAGGTGCCCGGGCCGTCGAGGACCGCGCCGACGCGGCCGGGCCCCTGCCCGCCGTCCGGCCTGCGCCTCGACGCCGGACCCGTCGACGCGGCGATGGGCCTGCGCGGCATGACGCTCACCCTCACCGACTGCGGCAAGCGCCCGTACGAGGTGAACGGCCGCCCGGCCGTCGTCCACGTGCTCGACCGGGACGGCGCGCCGATCACGGGCGTACGCGTGGTGGAGGGGACGGACGAGGTGCCCATGGCCCCCGCCGACCCGGGGCCCGAGCCCTTCACGCTCCATCCGGGCGAGAGCGCGCGGGCCTCCCTGTACTGGAGGATGGCGGCCCAGGAGGGCGTGTCCCTGCGTATCGCGCCGCAGAAGGGGCAGCCGGCCGTCACCCTGAAGCTGCCGGACCCCCTCGACATCGGCCCCGAGAACACGCTGGGGACCACGGCCTGGGCGCCCGTGCGCTGAACCGGGAACCACGGACCGGACGCCCGCGCCCCGGGAACCACGGACCGGACGCCCGCGCCCCGGGAACCACGGACCGGACGCCCGCGCCCCGGGCCTCGTTCCCCGGGGCGCGCGTCCGCCCCGCCGCGCGGACCCGGGCGGATGCCATAGTCGGGGCCGAGGACGATCGCTCCGTACCGTGAGGCGGCAGGCATGTTCACGACCCGACCCACCCTCCAGGGCACCTTCGGCATGGTGTCCTCCACGCACTGGCTCGCCTCGCAGTCCGCGATGGCCGTCCTGGAGGACGGCGGCAACGCCTACGACGCCGCCGTCGCGGCCGGTTTCGTCCTGCACGTCGTGGAACCCCACCTCAACGGACCCGCGGGCGAGGTCCCGATCCTCCTGGCCCCCGCGGACGGACCCGTGCGGGTGCTGTGCGGACAGGGCGTCGCGCCCGCCGGAGCGACGATCGCCCACTACAGGAGCCTCGGGCTGGACCTCGTTCCCGGCACGGGCCCGCTCGCCGCCGCCGTGCCGGGCGCGTTCGACGCGTGGATGCTGCTGCTGCGCGACCACGGCACCAAGCCGCTCGCCGACGTCCTGAAGTACGCCGTCGGATACGCCGAGGACGGGCACGCCCCCGTGGAACGCGTCGGCGAGACGGTGGAATCGGTACGGGCGCTCTTCGAGACGGAGTGGACCTCCTCGGCCGAGGTGTACCTGCCCGGCGGCCGGTCACCGCGCCCCGGCGAACTGCTGCGCAACCCGGCCCTCGCCGCGACCTGGCGACGGCTGCTCGACGAGGTCTCCGGCGCGGGGGACCGGGTGGCCGAGATCGACGCGGCCCGGGAGGTGTGGCGCTCCGGATTCATCGCCGAGGCCCTGGTCCGGCAGTCCGGGCGGCCCACCATGGACACCAGCGGCGAGCGCCACGCCGGAACCCTGACGGCCGCCGACCTGGCCGGCTGGTCCGCGACGTACGAGGCCCCGGCGACGTACGACTGGCGGGGCTGGACCCTGTGCAAGGCGGGCCCCTGGAGCCAGGGCCCGGTCCTGCTCCAGCAACTGGCGCTGCTCCCGCCCGAACTGCCCCGCTACGGTTCCGCCGAGTACGTCCACCTGCTCGTCGAGGGCTGCAAGCTCGCCATGGCCGACCGGGAGGCCTGGTACGGCGACGCGGCCGAGGTGCCGCTCGACGACCTGCTGTCGGAGCCCTACAACGCCGCCCGGCGGGCGCTCGTCGGGGACGAGGCGTCGTACGAACTGCGCCCCGGCGGTCCGGGCGGCCGCGATCCGCGGCTGAGCGGGCACGCGCGCGTGGTGGCCTCGGGGGAGCCCGGCTTCGACGCGCTCGCGGTGCCCGGCGCGGGGGAGCCGACCGTGGCCCGCGCGGCCGCGGAACCCGAGGTGTCGCCCGACGGGGGCACCCGGGGCGACACCTGCCACCTGGACGTCGTCGACCGCTGGGGCAACATGGTCGCCGCCACTCCCAGCGGCGGCTGGCTCCAGTCCAACCCGGTCGTCCCCGAACTCGGATTCCCGCTCGGCACCCGGCTCCAGATGGCCTGGCTGGAGGAGGGGCTGCCCAACTCCCTGACCCCGGGCCGCAGGCCGCGCACCACGCTGACGCCCTCCGTGGCGCTGCGCGACGGTGTGCCGGTCATGGCGTTCGGCACCCCCGGCGGCGACCAGCAGGACCAGTGGCAGACGCACTTCTTCCTGGCCGTGGCGCTGCGCCCGCGGGTGCGCGGCGGACTCGACCTCCAGGGCGCGATCGACGCCCCGAACTGGCACACCGACGGCTTCCCGGGCTCCTTCTATCCGCGTGGCATGCGTCCGGGCAGCCTCACCGTCGAGTCCCGCATGGACCCGGACGTCGTGGAGGAACTGCGCCGCCGGGGCCACGACGTCACGGTCGCCGAGGCCTGGTCCGAGGGGCGGTTGTGCGCGGTGGCCCGCGACCCCGGGACCGGCGTCCTGTCGGCGGGGGCCAATCCGCGGGGGATGCAGGGATACGCGGTCGGACGCTGAGGGGCATACCGGTCGCATCGGGGCGTATGGGGGCGCATCGGAACATATCCATGATCGTCGGCCCCGGGAATTCATGGCGATTCCACCCCGAGTACCCCGGAGGGGTGGGGATTGTCAGTGGCGCGTGCTGTCATGGAGCCATGATCGAAGACATCGAAACCATCGACGAGTTTCTCGCACACCGCGCGTCCGACGTGGAGGACGCCGTCCGCAAGGCCGCTGCCGCCGAGATCATGCCCCGGTTCCGGCAGCTCTCCGCGGACGAGATCGACCAGAAGTCCGGCCCGCACGACCTCGTGACGGACGCCGACCGGCTGGCCGAGAAGCACCTCACCGCGGCCCTCACCGCACTGCTGCCCGGCTCGGTCGTGGTCGGCGAGGAGGCGGTGCACGCCGACCCGGCGGTCTACGAGGCGATACAGGGCACGGCGCCCGTCTGGATCGTCGACCCGGTCGACGGCACCCGGCAGTTCGTGCACGGCGACCCCGGGTTCTGCACCCTGGTGGCGCTCGTGCTGGACGGCGTGGTGCGGGCCTCGTGGACGTACGCGCCCGCCCGTGACCAGTTCGCCACCGCGATCCGGGGGCGGGGGGCCGTGCTCGACGGCGTGCCGCTGCGCTCCGGATCGCCCGAGCCCGGCCGTGACCTCGTCGTCGCGACCTCCCACCCGGACTACACCACGGACGAGCAGAAGCGCGCGCTCCTCGGACTGTGGACCGAGGGCGTCGCCCCGCGCCCGTGCGGTTCGGCCGGCCTGGAGTATCTGGCCATCGCCCGCGGCGAGTTGGACGCGACCGCCTTCTCGTGGGAAGCCGCCTGGGACCACGCCGCCGGGCTGCTGCTGGTCGAGGAGGCGGGCGGCGCCCATCTGACGCTCGACGGCGAGCCGTTCCGTGTCACCGGGGGCAACGCCCTCCCGTTCACGGCCGCCCGGGACGAGGCCACGGCCCGCCGGGTGACCGCCCTGCTCACGGCGCAGCCCGAGTGGGTGGCGGCCCGCGCCTGAGCGGGAGTTCCGTGCCCCGCACGGGTCCGGACCCCCCTTCCCGCGGCCGGCGCACGGCACCGGGCGCTTCCTTCCAACGCCCGGTGCCGTCAAGGCTGTCAGTCCTCCGGCATATCCTGATCCCCAGTGGCCGTCGGCTGACGAAGGAGTCCGAAGGTGCCGTCGATGCTCGATGCGGTCGTGGTGGGTGCGGGGCCGAACGGACTGACGGCTGCCGTGGAGCTGGCCCGCCGGGGCTTCTCGGTGGCCGTGTTCGAGGCCCGCGACACGGTGGGCGGGGGATCGCGCACCGAAGAGCTGACCCTGCCCGGTTTCCGGCACGACCCGTGCGCGGCGGCGCATCCGCTCGGCATCAACTCGCCCGCCTTCCGGGCGATGCCCCTGGAGCGGTACGGACTGGAGTGGCTGCACGCCGATCTCCCCATGGCGCACCCCTTCCCGGACGGCTCGGCGGCGGTGCTCGCGCGGTCCGTGGCCGAGACGGCGGCCTCCTTCGGACCCCGTGACGCGGGCGCCTACCGCAGACTCGTCGCGCCGTTCCTGAGCAAGTGGGACACCCTGGCGCACGACTTCATGTCGCTGCCGCTGACCGCGCTGCCCCGGGACCCCGTCACCCTCGCCCGGTTCGGCCTGGCCGGACTGCCGCCGTCGACCTGGCTGATGCGCCGTTTCCGCGACGAGCGGGCCAAGGCCCTGTTCGCCGGTCTCGTGGCGCACGTCATCGCGCCGCTGGAGGGCGTCGCCACGGGCGCCGTCGGCCTGGTCTTCGCGCTGGCCGCGCACGCCCGGGGCTGGCCCGTGGCGCGCGGCGGCTCCCAGTCCATCGCCGACGCGCTCACCGCGTACCTGAAGGACCTCGGCGGCACCGTCCACACCGACTACGAGGTCAAACGCCTGGACGACCTGCCCCCCGCGCGGGCGTACGTCTTCGACACCTCGCCCGCGGCGCTGGCCCGCATCGCGGGTTTCGGGCACCACTACGAGGGCTACCGCTACGGAGCGGGCGTCTTCAAGATCGACTACGCGCTGGACGGCCCCGTGCCCTGGACCGCCGAGGAGGCCCGCGCCGCCGGGACGGTCCAGGTCGGGGCGAGCCGGGCGGAGATCGGCGCCGCGCTGCGGGCGGCCTCGCGCGAGGGCCGGGCGCCGGACGCGCCGTTCCTGATCACGGTGCAGCCGAGCGTCGTGGACCCGTCCCGTGCCCCCGAGGGCAAGCACGTCTTCTGGGCCTACGGGCATGTCCCGAACGGCTGGACCGGAGACCTCACCGACGCGATCGAGCGCCAGCTGGAGCGGTTCGCGCCGGGCTTCCGCGACCGGGTGCTGGCCCGCGCGACCGCCGGACCGCCCGTCCTCGCGGCCCGCAACGCCAACTACGTGGGCGGCGACATCGCCTGCGGGGCCGCCTCCGGACTCCAGCTCATGCTCCGCCCCAAGCTGTCCCTGTCCCCGTACGGCACCCCGCATCCCGCCGTCTTCCTGTGCTCCTCGGCCACCCCGCCCGGGCCCGGGGTACACGGGATGTCGGGGCACAACGCGGCGAAGGCCGTGTGGAGGAGGCTGAGGGAGTCATGACCACGATCACGCTGGTGCAGGGCGACATCACCCGGCAGAGCGCCGACGCCGTCGTCAACGCGGCGAACTCCTCGCTGCTCGGCGGCGGGGGCGTCGACGGGGCCATCCACCGCCGCGGCGGCCCCGCCATCCTCGCCGAGTGCCGGAAGCTGCGCGCCGGCCACTACGGCAAGGGCCTGCCGACCGGCCGGGCGGTCGCCACGACCGCGGGCGACCTCGACGCCCGCTGGGTGATCCACACCGTGGGCCCCCGCCATTCCCGGGAGGAGGACCGGTCGGAGCTGCTGGCGTCCTGCTACCGGGAGTCGCTGCGGGTCGCCGACGAGCTCGGAGCCCGTACCGTCGCCTTCCCCGCCGTCTCCGCGGGCATCTACGGCTGGCCGATGGACGACGCGGCGCGCATCGCGGTGGAGACCGTCCGGGCCACCGAGACCGACGTCGAGGAGGTCCGCTTCGTGCTCTTCGACGAGCGGGCGTACGACGCGTTCGCCGGACAGCTGGGGTGAACTGCCGGACCCGGACCCGGACCCGGCCCCGGACGCAGGGGACCGGGGGCTGAGCGGACCGCGGTGGTACCGGGTTCCGCCCGGCGGGGCACCGGGCCCGGTCACAAGGGCAGCTCGACCACCAGCGGCCGGTGGTCCGAGACCGGGGTGCGCGGCGCGTGCGCGCCGGTGGCCGCGCCCGCCTCGATCCCGCTGGCCAGCACATGGTCGAGCTGGACGACGGGCCGGTGGGCCGGATAGGTGGGCGTACGGGCCAGGTCCCGCCAGCCGCGCGGCGACGGCGGGGTGCCACCGGGCCGCTCCCGGCGGCCGGCGGCCGGTCCCGCCGGGCCGAGGACCGTCCGTGGAAGCGCGCCGGGCAGATTGAAGTCGCCCAGCAGCACCCGGGGTCCGGGCAGGTCGGCGATCCAGGCGCGGACGGCGAGCAACTGGCGTACGTTCCAGCCGGGCACGAACGACAGGTGCAGCGCCACCACGGTGAACGGCCCGCGGTCTCCCTCCAGCACGGCGGCCAGTGCCGCCCGCGGCTGGTCCCTGGACAGGGTGAGCCCACGGCGTCCGGGCGTCCGCAGCGGCATGGGGACCGGGGCCGGGGCCAGCCGTCGCGCCCTCCAGTGCCGTACGGGCAGCCGGGACAGCAGGGCGACACCGTGCGAGGGCACGCCCTCGCCCGTCCCGCCTCCGCCTTCGCCCGATTCGCCCTCACCCGGCCCGTACACGCGCAGGCCGGGTTCGGACGGCGCCGGGACCCAGCCGCCGTCCGCCTTCGCCGTGCCGTGGAACGCGGACGCGTAACGCCAGTACCGCGCGCCGGACCCCGCGGCGGCCGCCGACGCCTGGTCCACCCCGCCCGAGCGTTCCTGCAGCCGGTCCACTTCCTGCAGCGCCACCACGTCGGCGTCGAGCGAGGCGACGGCCCGGACGAGCGGCGCCTCGGGGCCGCCCGAGTCCCGGACGGAGACGGGTCTGCCCTCCACCAGCGTCCGGCCGTGCAGCACGTTGAACGTCGCGAACCGCACGCGCCCGGAGCGCGCGGGGCCGGGGCGGGCCGACTCGGAAGGTGTCATGACCGCGACCGTACCCGGCGGGAGCAGCGGGCAAGGGCCCGGATTCCCATGTGCCGGGCGACGGCCCGGATTCCCGAGCGCCGGGCGATGTCCCGGGCCGGGCGGTGCCGCGGACCGAGAGCCGGGGGTGTCACAGGGCCGGGTCGATCCGGGCGGTGCCACGGGGCGTGTCCCGGCCGGGTGGTGCCCCGGACGGGGTGGTGTGACCGGCCGCGACACGGACCCGGCAGCGACACGGACCCGGCCCTGTCCCGGACCCGGCCGTGTCGCAGGCCGGGGGTGTCATGAGCCGGAGATGCCACGGCCCGGGGCAGCACAGGCCGGAGCGGCACAGGCCGGGGCGTCGGCCTGTCCTGTCACAAGCCCGGCAGCGTTCCGGCCAGGAGGTGCAGCAGGTCGCTCGTCGCGTCGGCCGCGCCCAGCGCGGGCAGCGCGCCGAGCGCGAGCACGGCCGCGCCGACGGACCTCATGACGGGCGGCGGAGCGGTCTGCAGGGCCGCGATCCGCCGGGTGACGGCGTGTTCGGAGAAGTGCAGGGCGTATCCGGGACGGGCGCGCCGGGAGACAAGGGCGGCGCGCGCCAGGGCGCGCGCCGTCGTGCGCCGGTCGCCGACGGCGGACGCCGCCTCCTCGTCGGCCCACCGCTCCAGCAGGAAGGCGACGGTCTCGCGGACCGGTACGAGCAGCGGGTTCGCCGCGGCGGCCAGGGCCACGGCGGTCGACAGCGCCGCGTGCCGGTGCGTCAGATGGGCGCGTTCGTGGGCGAGCAGGACCCGTCGTTCGGCGGGCTCCAGCGCACCGAGCATCGCGGCCGTGACGAGGATCCGGCCCGGCTTGCCGGGGATCGCGAAGGCGTGCGGGGTCGGCGAGGCGGCGACGACGAGTTCGCTGTCCGGAGGGTGCCCCTCGCACAGCCTGAGCAGGAGCCGACGGGTCGCGATGTGTGCTCGTACAACATGAAGGAGTCGATGGGCGATCATGGCGAGGGCGGCCACCGCCAGTACGGCGACGGTCTCCGGGACGGGCTCGGGCAGCACCCGGCCCTCCTCGCCGGCCTCGGCGATCACCGCCGGAGCCTGGTCGATCAGAGTGGCCCCGAGCAACAGCAGGGCCCAGGTGGACGCGGCCGCGGTCAGCGCGGCGGCCGTGACCAGGACGCGGGCCGCCAGGGCGGGCGACACCCGTCTGCCGACTCCCGGGGCGATCGAGGTGAGGAGCAGCGCCAGCACGAGCGGGACATAGACGTCGATCCTCATGGCCCGTTCCCTCCGAGGAGGTCGCGGAGGGCCGCCTCCTCCTGACGGCTGAGGCCGGTCACGAACTGCTGGAGGGCCGCGATCGGGTCGGGCCCGCGGTCCAGCGCCTCGTGCATGGCCTCGGCGGTCAGCTGGGCGGCGTCCTTGGCGGGCCGGTACGCGCCGCGCCGGCCGTCGACGTCCCGGAGCACGAGTCCCTTGTCGTACAGACGTTTGAGGATGGTGTGCACCGTGTTGTAGGCGAGTCCGCCGCCGATCTCGGCCTGGATCTCGGCGGGTGTCAGCGCGTCGGCGGTGGCCCACAGGGTGGCGAGGACTTCGCTCTCCAGTTCGCCCGCGCTGCGCCGTTCCGCCCGCCCGTGGGGACCTGTGCCAGCCATGCCCGTCACCTTACCGTGCGTAGCCAAGTCCGAGGCGGCGCCGATTCCGGGCGTACGCCCGGGGAGCGCGGGGGCGCGTACCGCTCCGGGTGCCTCCTCGGGTGCGCGTCCTGTCCGGCGTCTTCTCCCGGTGGGCGGTAGTTTGTCCATGATTCCCCGGCTCCCGGCCCGACCCTACACCTTGTAGGGTTGAGAAACCCTACAAGGTGTAGGGCTGAAGGGTGGACGATGGCCAAGACCCTGAACGTCCCGCTCATCGGCACCCGGCGGCCCGGACCGCCGGACGGGACGGCCCGTGCGTCCCGGCGCCCCGGTGGCCAGGTCCCGCTCGCCCTGGTCGCGGCCGGCTTCACCCTGGCCCAGCTGGTCCTCGTGCACCCCGGAACGGGCCTCGGCTGGGACGAGACCGTGTACGTCAGCCAGGTCTCCCCGCACGCCCCCACGGCGTTCTTCAGCGCGCCACGGGCCCGCGGGGTCTCCCTGCTCGTGGCGCCGGTGGCCTCCTGGTCGTCCTCCACCGCCCTGCTGCGGGTCTATCTCGCGCTGCTCTCCGGACTCGGCCTGTTCGTGGCCCTGCGCGTCTGGCGCGGACTGTTCCCGGTGCGGGTCCTCGCCCTGGCGGGCGCCCTGTTCGCGACGCTGTGGGTGACCCTCTTCTACGGCCCGCAGGCCATGCCCAACCACTGGGTCGCGATCGGCGCCCTGGTCTGCGTCGGGTGTTTCCTGCGGGCGCACGCGGGAGGCCGCGCCCTCGCGGCGCTGTGGGGGACCGGACTCGGCGCCGCGCTGATGGCGTGGATGCGGCCCCCCGACGCGGTCTGGGTGACGCTGCCCCTGCTCGTCCTCGCCGTGGCGGCCCCCCGGCGGCGGCGGGTCCGGCCCCTGCTCGCGCTCCTCGGGGGTCTGCTGGCCGGGGCGGCGGAGTGGATCGTCGAGGCGTACGTCTCGTACGGAGGCCTGGGCCAACGGCTCGCCGACGGTTCGCGCATCCAGGGCGGCCTCGGCTGGAACATCGCGGTCGGCGACCAGGTGCGCGGTCTCGGCGGGCGCGTGCTGTGCCGGCCCTGCACCGGCGGGATGCCGAACCCCGTGGTGACGGCGTGGTGGTTCGTCCTGCCGCTGATCGCCGCCCTCGGTCTGGTGATCGCCGTCAGGGCCCGCCGTCCGGCACCCACCCTGCTGCTCCTGGCCTGCGCCACGACAGCCGGGATCCCGTACCTCTTCATGATCGGATACGCGGCTCCGCGCTTCCTGCTGCCCCTCTACGCCCTCGTCGCGATCCCCGTCGCCGACGCCCTGGTCCATCTGGTCACCGTCCCCGGCGGGCGGTGGCGGCCGGTGCTCGTGACGCTGGTGGCCGCCGGTCTCGCCGGACATCTGGCCGTGCAGTTCGCGGTGCTGGAGACCACGGTCCGGCGCGCCGCCGACAGTCACCACGGCTGGGCGGTGACGGCGGCGGAACTGCACCGGCTCGGTGTACGGCCGCCCTGCGCGCTGGCCGGCCGTCAGTCCGTCCCCATCGCCTTCTACGCGGGCTGCTCCTCCGTGGCGACCAGCGGGCACAACGCCAACGCCACCGCGGCGGGCATCACGCGTTCCGCCCGGCACATGCCGGTCGCCGTCATCACGGCTCCGGGAGGCGAGCCGCCCGGATACGCCCGCGCCTGGGCGCACCGTCGCGCCGGTGACGTCGACATCCGCGTGTCTCCGGGTGTGGGGAGCCGTACGCCGTGATCCTTCCGCCGAAGACGCCTTCACCCGCGGGCGGGGCACGGACGGCCCGCGGCGGCCGGACGGCCGGTCCCGGCCGGCCCTCCGGCGGCGAACCGGCGGGCGGTCCGACGCGCGTCCCGGCCGGGAGCGGGCGGCCCGGCGGCGCACCGGTGTCCGTCGCGGGCCCCGGGCCGACGGCCGACGGCCCGGGGACGCCACCGCCCGAGCCGGTGTCCTGCCCGGGCGGGCCGTCGTCCCCCGTGCCGGCCCACGACGGGGGGACGGGCACCGGGCGACAGCTGTCCGTGCGGGACGGGCGGGTGGGCCGGCACGCCTGGCTCTCCCTGCTCGTGCTGGTGTGCGCCGCCTTCCTCGCCCACCGGCACTGGCCGGTGATCGAGGCGGGAGCCGGCCGGCTCGCCCACGCCGACCGGGGCTGGCTGCTGGTGGCGGCCGTCGCCACCCTGGCCACCTGGGCGTGCTCCGCCCTCGCCCAGCAGGGCGCGGTGCCGGAGCCGCTGCCGGCCGGACGACTGGTGGCGGTGCAGTTCGCGGCCGCCGCCGCCAACCACGTGCTGCCCTCGGGGCTCGGCGCGGGCGCCGTCAATCTCCGCTTCCTGACCCGGTGCGGACTGCCCCTCGCCCGTTCCGCGACCGCGCTCGCGGTCAAGGCCTGCGCCGGAACCGTCGTACGCGCCTGTCTGATCGGCGGGCTCGCCCTGGCCTGCCCCGGCGCGCTCCGTCCGCCCCGGCTGACGGCGAGCGCCTGGACCGTGGCCGCCTGGACGGCCGTCGCCGTGGCGGCCGCCGTCGCCGCGGCCCTCCTCGCCGGACCGCTGCGGCGGGTGCTGCGCCGTGTGCTCCTGGACGTCCGCGCCGTGCACGAACTCCCCGCGCGGGCCGCCGCGCTGTGGGGCGGCTCGCTCGCCTTCGCCGCGTTGCACACCACCGTGGTGGTCACCGTCGCGCAGGCCGTCGGTCTGCCGCCGTCACCGGCCCGGGTGGCCCTCGCCTACCTCGCCGCGAGCAGCGCCGCCGTCCTGCTGCCCACCCCGGGCGGTCTCGGCTCCCTGGACGCCGCCCTCGCGCTGGCCCTCACGCTCGCCGGGGCGCCCGGCGCCGCGGCGGCGTCGACCGTGCTCGGCTACCGGCTGCTCACCGTGTGGCTCCCGCTGCTTCCCGGGCTGGTGGCGCTGGGCGTGCTGATCCGCCGCCGGGTGCTGTGAACGAGGCCGGAGCCCTCGTCCCGGGGCCCGCGCCGAGCACGTGGTGGTCCTCGACGACCGGGATCCGTCGGTGCGTACGGCCCGCTCAGCCGCTCCTCGTGAGCCGGGGCGCGAGGAGCAGGACTCCGAGCCGCGACGCGGCCAGCGGGTGCCCCGACACGTCGGGGAGTATCCGCAGGGCCGCCGTCATCGCCATCGCGACCAGCGTGCCGACGAGCACACCGACCGCGACGTCGTGCGGGTAGTGCGCCCCCACCCAGACCCGGGAAGCGGCCATCGCGCCCGCGGCGACGACGGCGACGGCGCCGAGGCGGCGCGAGACGGAGAGGAGCGCGACGGCCACCGCGGCCGCGATCGCCGCGTGATTGCTGGGGAACGACCAGTCGCCCGGCGCCGGGCAGGCCTCCAGCGTCACCACCCGCAGGCTCCGGCAGGGCCGGTCCTCGCGCACCAGCAGCTTCACGCCGAGGTCCACCCCGTACGCCACGACCACGACGAGAGGCACGGCGAGCGCGGCCAGTGCCGCGCCGGGGCTCTCGCGCCGTGCCCGCCACCAGCCCAGCACCATCAGGACGGCGAACAGTCCGAGCCCGTACGTCGACCAGAAGGACACCAGGCCGTCGAGCCACGCGGGGGAGTGCGCGGCGAGACCGGTCACGTACCGGTAGGCGGAGCCGTCGACCGAGGATCCGTCGAAGGCCAGGATCATCCCCGGACCTCCTCCTCGCTCGTGGCGCCCCGCCGGCGCGAGCGGTACAGCTCGGCGGCGAGGGGGGCCAGGGACACCAGCACGATGACCGCGACGATCGGGAGCAGGTAGCGGTCCACGTTCGGGATCGAGGAGCCCAGCGCGTACCCGGCGAGGGTGAGGCCGAGACTCCAGACGAGGCCGCCGGCCACCTGCCACACGGTGAAGGTCCGCGCCGGCACGCCGAGGGCGCCCGCCATCGGGTTCAGCACCGTGCGCACGACGGGCACGAAGCGGGCCAGCACGATCGCCTTGGCGTGGCCGTACCGCTCCAGGAGTTCCTCGGCGCGGTGCGTGCCCGACCGCAGGCGGGGGGAGGAGGAGCGGGCGAGCAGGGCGCCGCCCGCCTTCCGGCCGATCAGGTAACCGGTCTGGGCGCCGGCCAGCGCGCCCGCGGCCGCGGCGATCAGCAGGGGAGGGAGCGACAGCTTCACGCCGTTCTGCCCCGATCCGGTGCAGAGCAGGCCCGCCGTGAACAGCAGTGAGTCGCCCGGCAGGAAGAAACCGATCAACAGGCCGGTCTCCGCGAACATCACCACGCCCACCCCCAGCACACCGAAGGCGGCGAGCAGGGACCGGGCGCTGAGAACATTCACGGCGAGGTCGGACGCCGTGAACAATGGTGCGGTCATCGTCGCGGTCCCTCTCATACTGGAAGGGGCGGGCACGGTCGAGACCCGCGCCCGACTGACTACAATTCTGTAGACGGTCTACTGAACTGTAGACGATGGTGGGGTGAGGATCGTTCCCATGAGCAGTGACAAGGACGAGCGCCGGCCTGCGGGCGAGCTGGAGGCCAGCGTGATGGCGGCTCTGTGGGCCGCGGGCGTGCCGCTCACGCCGGGACGCGTGCAGAGCGAGCTGGACTCGGGTCTGGCCCGCACGACGGTGACGACGATCCTTTCCCGGCTGCACGAGAAGGGCATCGTCGGCCGCGAGCGGCTGGGCCGGGGCTACGCGTACTTCCCCGTCCAGGACCCGCACGGCCTCACCGCGCGCCGCATGCACACCGAACTCGACCGCGACGACGACCGCGAGACCGCGCTGGCCCGTTTCGTCGCCCAGCTCAGTCCCGACGACGAGCGGCTCCTGCGGGACCTGCTGGAGCCGGACCTCGGCGTGCGTCCGGAGCCGGGTGGGGAATGATCCTCCTCCTGACGGTCCCCCTGCTGGTCCCCTTCGCGCTGGGGCCGCTGGCCCGCCGCTGCCTGGACCGGCTCACCCCGGTGGCCGCCCTGTGGTCGGTGACCCTCGCGCTCGTCGTGCTGGCCGGCGCCTCCGTGGCCGCGCTGGGCGCGTTCGTCCTGACGGGGCTGCTCAAGGTGCCCCTGCTCGCCGGCCTCGGTGACCTCGTCCATCCGTTGCGCACGGCCTCGGACCTCGTCGTCCTGCCCGCGGCCGCCGCCGCGACGGGTGTGCTCACCGTCGGCGCCTGGACCGTCGTCCGCTCGGCCGTGCGCCAGCTGCGCGCCTTCCGCACCGCGCGCAGCCAGGCCGACCGCCGTCCCGCCGCGGGCGACCTGTGCGTCATCGAATCGCCGCACCCCGACGCCTACGCGCTCCCGGGACGGCCGCACCGCATCGTCGTCACCACCGCGATGCTGCGCAGCCTCGGCGCCGACGAGCGCGAGGCCCTCTTCGCCCACGAGCGGGCCCACAACGCGGGCGGCCACCACCGCTTCCTCGTCGTGGCCGAACTCGCGGCCCACTGCCACCCGGGTCTGCGTACGGTCCGCGCGACCGTCGCGCTCGCGGCGGAGCGCGCCGCGGACGAGGCGGCGGCCCTCGCCGTGGGGGACCGGCGGCTGATCGCGCGGGCCATCGCCCGCGCCGCCCTGGCCACCGGCGAGGCCCGCCGCGAGCGCCCCGGCTTCGCCCCCGCGGCCACCACGGGCCCCGTCCCCCAGCGGGTCGCCGCCCTTCTGGCCGCCGCTCCCCGGCACCGCCCCCGCGCCGCCGCCCTGGCCGCTCTCCTCCTCGCCGTCTGCGCCGCCGTCTCGGCCGGGGCGTCGGGGGCGGGTGTCGTCTCCTTCCACCACGAGGTGGAGGTCGCGCAGGGCGAGGAGGCCCGTTGACGCGGCTCGCGCGGGCCGCAGGCCGGGCAAGGTTGATGTCGGATTCCTGCCAGCCCCGCCCCCCGGCGTACCCGATGCTTGAGGCATGCGGAACGGGATGCACACGGACACGGAGCGCTGCGTGCGTGCCGTCCAGTCGAAGGACGCGCGCTTCGACGGATGGTTCTTCACCGCGGTGACGACGACGAGGATCTACTGCCGGCCCAGCTGCCCGGTCGTGCCGCCCAAGCCCCGGAACATGACCTTCTACCCGAGCGCCGCCGCCTGTCAGCAGGCCGGGTTCCGGGCCTGCAAGCGGTGCCGCCCGGACACCAGTCCCGGCTCCCCCGAATGGAACCACCGGGCCGATCTGGTGGCCCGCGCGGTGCGGCTGATCGGCGACGGGGTCGTCGACCGCGACGGTGTCCCGGGCCTGGCCGCCCGGCTCGGCTACAGCACCCGCCAGATCGAGCGGCAGCTCCTGGCCGAACTGGGCGCGGGCCCCCTGGCGCTCGCCCGTGCGCAGAGGGCCCGGACGGCCCGGCTGCTCATCGAGACGACACCGCTCCCGATGGCCGAGGTCGCCTTCGCCGCCGGCTTCTCCTCCATCCGCGCCTTCAACGACACGGTCCGCGAGGTCTTCGCGCTGTCCCCGAGCGAGCTGCGCGCCCGCCTGCCCAGGAACCGGGCCGGCGCGACGGCCGCAGCCCCGGGCATGCCGGGCGCGCTGAACCTCCGGCTCCCCTTCCGCGCCCCGCTCAACCCCGACAACCTCTTCGGGCACCTCGCGGCGACCGCCGTACCCGGGGTGGAGGAGTGGCGCGACGGCGCGTACCGGCGGACCCTGCGACTGCCGTACGGACACGGCGTCGCCGCCCTGACACCGATGCCGGACCACATCGCGTGCCGCCTGGCCCTCAGCGACCTGCGTGACCTGTCCGTCGCGATCAGCCGCTGCCGCCGTCTGCTGGACCTGGACGCCGACCCCGTGGCGGTCGACGACCAGCTGCGTACGGATCCGCTGCTGGCACCGCTGGTCGACAAGGCCCCCGGCCGCCGGGTGCCGCGCACGGTCGACGAGGCCGAGTTCGCCGTACGGGCGGTGCTGGGGCAGCAGGTCTCCACGGCCGCCGCGCGCACCCACGCCGCCCGCCTGGTCACCGCGTACGGCGATCCGGTCGACGACCCCGAAGGCGGCCTCACCCACCTCTTCCCCTCGCCCCGGGCGCTCGCCGCGATCGACCCCGAGTCGCTCGCGATGCCCCGCACCCGGCGCACCACCTTCACCACGCTGGTGAGCCGACTCGCCGCAGGGGAACTGCACTTGGGAGTGGAGAGCGACTGGGAGCAGGCGCGGGCCGAGCTCCTGGCGCTCCCCGGCTTCGGCCCCTGGACCGTCGACGTGATCGCGATGCGCGCCCTCGGGGACCCGGACGCCTTCCTCCCCACCGACCTCGGGATCCGTTACGCCGCCAAGGAGTTGGGACTCCCGTCCACGCCCGCCGCGCTGACGGCCCGTGCCGCGGCCTGGCGTCCCTGGAGGGCCTACGCGGTCCAGTACCTGTGGGCGACCGGCAGCCACCCGATCAACTTCCTGCCGGGGCGGAACGGCGCCCCGCACCCGCCGGAGGCCACGAAGCCCGCCCCCCGTACGACACCGCCACGCGCGCGTGCTCCACGCACCCCGGCCGCCCGCGCCCAGGACTCCACCCGCACTTCACGCACCAAGGACGCCCAGTGAAACGGCACACGGTCATCGACAGTCCCTACGACCCCCTCACCCTCGTCGCCGACGACGACGGCGTCCTGTGCGGCCTCTACGTGGTCGGTCAGCGCCACCGCCCGCCGCAGGAGAGCTTCGGCGAGCGCGACGACACCCTCTTCGACGAGGCGACGGAACAGCTGAACGCCTACTTCGAGGGCGAGTTGAAGGAGTTCACCGTCCAACTGCGCCTGATCGGGACGCCCTTCCAGCGCAGCGTGTGGGACCAGCTGCGGCGGATCCCCTACGGCGAGACCCGGTCGTACGGCGAACTCGCCGAAGCCCTGGGCAACACGGGCGCCTCTCGCGCGGTCGGCCTCGCCAACGGCAAGAACCCGATCGGGATCATCGTGCCCTGCCATCGCGTGATCGGCGCGGGCGGGAGCCTCACCGGCTACGGCGGCGGGCTGGACCGCAAGAGGCGGCTCCTCGATCTGGAGAGCGGATCGGCACTCTTCTGACCGCTCCCGTCCGCCCCCCCCCACGCCCGCCCGCCGGGCCGCCGGACACCCCGGCCGCCCGGCCGGCGGAGCGGTTCCGGCGGCGGTTCGCGGCGGTTCGCGGCGACACGCGACACGGGTCGGTGACGAGCGGGAACCCTCACGGAGCCGGGGTCGTCTGAACCGCTATGAAGATCTCCTTTCTGATCCACAGCGCCTACGGGATAGGGGGCACGATCACCACCACCTTCAATCTGGCCCGTGCGCTCGCCGCACGGCACGAGGTGGAGATCGTCTCCGTGCTGCGCAACCGTGAGCACCCGTTGCTGTCCCTGGACCCCCGGGTCTCGCTGCGGTCACTGGTGGATCTGAGACGGGAGAAGGAACATCCGTCGCACCTGAGACCGGCGCGGGTCTTCCCCCGCGCCGAGTACCGCTACCGGGAGTACAGCGAGCTGACCGACCGGCGGATAGGCGAGTGGCTCGCGGGGACCGACGCCGACGTGGTGATCGGGACCAGGCCCGGGCTCAACGTGCACCTCGCGCTCCAGGCCCCGCGGCACGTCGCGCGCGTCGGTCAGGAGCACCTCACCCTGGACAGGCATCCGCCCCGGCTGCGTTCCGCCCTGCGCCGGGCCTATCGCCGGCTCGACACGCTCACCACGGTGACCGAGGCGGACGCCGCCGCCTACCGGCGCAGGATGCACCTGCCCGGAGTCCGGGTGGAGGCACTTCCGAACAGCGTGCCGGATCCCGTGCTGCCACCCGCCGACGGCACCGCGAAGGTGATCGTCGCGGCCGGCCGGCTGGTCCCCGTCAAACGCTACGACCTGCTCATCGAGGCCTTCGCCCTGATCGCCGCCGATTGCCCCGGCTGGCAACTGCGCATATACGGCAAGGGCGAGGAGCACGACCGGCTGCGACGGCTCGTCACCGACCTCGGCCTGTACGACCGGGTCCTCCTGATGGGCGCGGTGACCCCCATGGAGGCGGAGTGGGTCAAGGGCTCGATCGCGGTGGCGGCCTCCGACTCCGAGGCGTTCGGCATGACCATCGTCGAGGCGATGAGCTGCGGTCTGCCGGTGGTGAGCACCGACTGCCCCCACGGACCGGGCGAGATCATCGAGGACGGCGTCGACGGCCGGCTGGTGCCGGTCGGAGACCGTGACGCGCTCGGCGCGGCACTGCGGGAAGCGGTCCGCGACGACGAGTGGCGCCTGCGCGCGGGCCGTGCCGCCCGCAAGAACGCGCGGCGCTTCGCTCCAGGGCCCGTCGTCACCCAGGCGGAACGATTGCTCACCGAGGCCGTGGCGGCGAGGAGGGCGGGGCGGCCGGTCCTGCGGGAACGCCCGGGGGTGCGCCGTGCCCTGGCCGGCCGGGGCTTCGCGCTACGCGACATCGCGCGCGGCGCGGCCGGCCGCGTGCTGCGCGCCCTGCGGAGGCGAGGATGACCACCGACGGGACGAGCACGGACAGCACGAGCACCGACAGGACGAGCACGGACAGGACGAGCACGGACAGGATGAGCACCGACGGGGGAAAGCAGCCACGCGCCGGCTGCACGATCGACACGGACGGCCGGATCACCTTCGACCTGCCGCCCGGGCCGTCCGAAGGACAGCAGCTGCTGCTGCGACTGCGCCCCAGGAAGGGACAGCCCGAGAAGACGGTCCACGTCCTCGGCATCGAGCCGGCCGGTGAACGCCGGAGCGCCGTCCTGGACACGCGCCCCGTTCTCACGGAGGGCCGCTGGGACGTGTACCTGCTCCGGGAACCGGGGGCCGAGCGGCAGCGCCTGCGCGCCGGTCTGCGCGATCTGCGGGCCCTCGTCGGCGGACACCTCCGCCGGTGGCCGGCACCGCTGGCCGTCCGGATCCCCTACGTCACCAAGGACGGCCACCTCGCGGTGCGTGCCTGGCTGCGCACCGCCCACACGGAAGCCGAGGGCGTCGACGTCACCGGCCGTTCCACGACGGTCGGGGCACGCCTGCACGGCGCCTCGCTCCAGGAAGGAGCCGCCGTGATCCTGCGCCTGCGGGGTTCCGGCGACACCGTCCGCACCGTGGAGCACCGTGCCGGGGACGACGGCCGGAGCCTCTCCTTCACCGTCGACCACGCGGAGCTGGCCGCCGGGACACCGCCGGGGTCCGGCGTCTGGGACGTCTCCGTCCGGCCCGCGGCCGGAGCACCCCTCATCCGCGTCGGCCGCCTCCTCGACGACCTGGCGGACCGCAAGGACGTGGTCGTCTACCCGACGGCCGACCTCGGCGGTGTCGCCCTGCGCCCCTACTACACCGTCGACAACGACCTCTCCGTGGAGGTCGGAGGGCAGCCGTGACCTGTATGGCGCACCGCGCTCTTCCTCCCGGGTGACCCCGGTGGCGTGAGCCCCGCGATCACTGGTGTCTGGACGGAGGGGGAGCGGGCGGAAGGCGGAGACCATGGAGCGGAAGCACGACAGCCTCGCGACACCCCGGGCCGCCGGGATGGCCGGAGTGGTGTTCGCGATCCTGATGGCCTCGGCGATCGTGCTGGTGCGCATCGCCCTGCCCGGCGGCGAGGACGACGCGACCCTCGACGCCGGACAGCGCAGCGGCGTCCGCACCGCCCTGGAGCTGGTGCCGTTCGCCGGGATCGCGTTCCTGTGGTTCATGGGCGCCCTCCGCGAGCAGGCGGCCCGGGCCGAGGACCGGTTCGTCGCCACCGTGTTCCTGGGCAGCGGCCTGGTCTTCGTCGCCACGCTGTTCGGCGCCGCCGCGGCGGCCGGGACCGTGCTCGGCGAGAGCCAGCAGCAGGGACCCTCCTTCGGCAGCCGCTTCGCCTACGCCCTGCTGACCACGTACGCCATGCGGATGGCGGCGGTGTTCATCATCGCGACCTCGACCATCGGCCGCCGGCGCGGCATCCTCCCGCGCCCGCTCGTCGTGATCGGCTATCTGGCGGGCCTGACGCTGCTCGTGGCCGGAACGGGTCTGCCCTGGTCCGAACTGGTCTTCCCGGCCTGGGCGCTGCTCCTCAGCCTGAACATCCTGCGGGGCCGGCGTCCCCCCGCGGCACCGCCCGCCGCCCCGGCCTGACCGGGCCGCGCCGCTCACTCGAACGGTCTGCTTACTCGAACGGTCTGCTCACTCGAACGGTCCGTTCCTCGTCGCCGCTTCCCGTCCGGCCGTCGAGAGTGGTCGCAGGAGGGTTGACCGGGCCCATGGAGAGGACCGATCCCGTGGTAAGGATTGCCGTCGATCTGAACCGCTGTCAGGGGTACGCGCAGTGCGCGTTCCTCGCTCCCGAGATCTTCGCCATGCACGGCGACGAGGCGCTGCTGTACGACCCGGACGCCGACGAGGCGCCGCGCGAGAAGCTGGACCGGGCCGCCGCGGCCTGTCCGGTGCAGGCCATCCTCGTCGACGCGGTGGAGCCGGACGACGCGGAACCCGGCGCCCCGGACGTGCCGGCCGAGGCGGTGTCCCGTGCCCGGTGACGGATCCCTGGAACAGCTCAAGCGCGACGGCCGCATCGTCGTCGTCGGTGCCTCGCTGGCGGGCCTGCGAGCCGCCGAGACCCTGCGGGAGAAGGGCTTCGCGGGATCACTGACCATGATCGGCGACGAGCCCTGCGAACCGTACGACCGGCCCCCGCTGTCCAAGCAGGTGCTGCTGGGCCGGGCGAGCGCCGACCGTACGGCACTGCCCAGACTGCGGTCCGTCGACGCGACCTGGCGGCTCGGCACCCCGGCCACCGGCCTGGACATGGCCGCCCGGCGGGTGCGGCTCGCCGACGGCGACGAGGTGCCCTACGACCGCCTGCTGATCGCCACCGGCGTACGGGCCCGGCCGTGGCCCAACGAGGCCGAGGCGGAACTCGACGGTGTCTTCGCGCTGCGCACCCGGGACGACAGCGCCGCCCTCGCGCGCCGGCTCGACGCGGGCCCCAAACGGGTCCTGGTCATCGGGGGCGGATTCACCGGCTCGGAGATCGCCTCCGCCTGCCGCGAACGCGACCTCCCCGTCACCGTCACCGAACGCGGTGCCGCGCCCCTGGTCGGCGCGCTCGGCGGGGTGGTCGGCGCGGTCGCCGCGGAGATGCAGCGCGAGCACGGGGTGGACCTGCGCACCGGGGTCATGGTGACCGCCCTGGAGGGCGACGCCGCGGGAAGGGTGCGCGCGGCCCAGCTGTCCGACGGCTCCTCCGTGGAGGCCGACGTGGTGGTCGTCTCGCTCGGCGCCCTGCGCAACACCGAATGGCTCGCCGGGTCCGGCCTCGGCGCGGGTCCCCGGGGCATCGCCTGCGACGCGGGCTGCCGCGCCTTCGACATCCGCGGGATCGTCACCGACGACGTCTACGCGGCCGGTGACGTCGCCCGCTGCCCGAACGCCCTGTTCGGCTACCAGTTCCTGTCCCTGGAGCACTGGGGAAACGCCGTCTCCCAGGCCCGGATCGCGGCGCACAACATGCTCAGCGAGAGCACCGACCGCCTGCCCCACATGGAGGTCCCGGCCTTCTGGTCCTCGCAGTTCGGGGTCAACATCAAGTCCGTCGGGATCCCCTCGATGGGGACGGAGATCCTCATCTCCCAGGGCTCACTGGCGGATCACCGCTTCCTCGGCGTCTACGGGTACCAGGGACGCGTCATCGGCGCCGTCGCCTTCGACCACGGCCGGTGGCTGCCGTTCTACCAGGAGCTGATCGAGACCACCGCGCCGTTCCCGCCGCCGTTCACCACGGTCGACCGGCGCCCGGACGGACACCGCCCGCTCGACGCGGACTTCCCCGACCCCTCGGTCCCCACCCACGGCCCCACCGTGACCCTCAGCGGATACTCGCCGGCCGACCGCCGGATCACGTTCATCCCGGCGCACTGACCGCACGGCCACGAGGACCCTAGGACTCGCCATGACGCAAACCCTGCTGCACCAGATCCTGGACTACGCCAACCGGGCCGATCCGTACCCGATCTACAAGGAGCTGCGGAAGACCCCGGTCCACCACGAGGGCGACGGGCCGTACGTGGTCAGCACGTACTACGAGATCCGGAGCCTGCTGCACGATCCCCGGATCAGCTCCGACGCCCGCAACCTGGCCTCGAACGCGGCCGATCCGCTGGCCTCGGAGGCGCCCGCGGAGGAGAGCACCCTCCCGCCGGGCTTCCTGAAGCTCGACCCGCCGGAGCACGACCGGCTGCGGCGCATGACGAACCGCCCCTTCGGTCCGCCGCACTCCCCCCACCGGGTCGACGGGATGCGCGGAGAGCTCCGCGACATCGTCACCGGCCTCATCGACGGCATCGGCGAGCCGGAACGCATCGACCTGGTGGAGCAGTTCTCGTACCCCTTCCCGGTGACGGTGATCTGCCGGCTGCTCGGCATCCCCCGTGAGGACGAGGCGCGTTTCCACGTCTGGGCGGACACCCTGGCCGCGAGCCTGGACCCCGACCCGGACGCCGACACCGTCGGGAAGGGCAAGGACGCGCAGGACGCCCGAATGCAGTTGGGCATGTACCTGGCCGGTCTGATCGAGGAGCGCCGCAAGAACCCCGGGGACGACATGCTCTCCCAGCTGGCGACGGCCAAGGGCGACGACGGCCCGATGACCACGATGGAACTGCTCAGCACCGCGGCGCTGCTGCTCATCGCGGGACACGAGACCACGGTCAACCTGATCACCAACGGCATGCTGACCCTGTTGCGCAACCCCGATGTCCTCCAGCGGCTGCGTGCCGATCCGCGGCTGGCCGTGCCCATCGTCGAGGAACTGTTGCGCTTCGAGCCGCCGGTGCAACTGGTGCCGCAGCGCACCACCCTCGCCGACATCGAGGTCCGCGGGGTCACCATCCCCAAGGGCGCCGCCCTGTGGCTGGTCCTGGCGTCGGGCAACCGCGACCCCCAGCGCTTCGACGACCCGGACCGCTTCGACCCGGACCGCCCGGACATCCAGCACCTCGGCCTGGGCAGCGGCATCCACAGCTGCTTCGGCGCGCCGCTGGCCCGCCTGGAGACCCAGTTCGCCCTGGCGGAGCTGGCCCGGAGACTGGAGAACCCGCGCCTCCTGGAGGACCCGCCCCCGTACCGCCAGAACGCCGTCCTGCGCGGCCCCCGGCACCTGCACCTCGCCTGCGACGGGATCCGTCCCTAGGGAGCACCCTCCTCGCCGATCCGCCGCAGCAGCTCGGGCAGGGCGGTGCCGATGGGCTCGCGGACGACCTCCTCGGCTCGTTCGTCGTACGGGGTGGGTTCGGCGTTGACGATGACGAGCCGTGCGCCGTGGTCGGCGGCGACGCCCGCGAGTCCGGCCGCCGGGTGGACCTGGAGGGTGCTGCCGACGGCGATGAACACCTGGCAGGCCTTGGCGATGGCGGCGGCCTGGCCGAGGACGACGGGGTCGAGGTGCTCGCCGAACATCACGGTGGCGGGCTTGAGGATCCCGCCGCACTTCAGGCACTCCGGGTCGCTCTCACCGGCGTCGACGCGGGCGAGGGCCTCCTCCACGGGTGTCCTCGCGTGACACCCCGTGCACACCACCGCCCTCGCGGTGCCGTGGAGTTCGAGGACCTTGCGTTCGGGCATGTCGGCGAGCTGGTGCAGTCCGTCGACGTTCTGGGTGAGGACCCGCACGGGCACCCCGGACTTCTCCAGCTCGGCGACGGCCCGGTGCGCGGCGTTGGGCTCGGCCCCGAGCTCCTGCGTCTCCCGCCGCATCAGCCAGGCCCGGCGCCTGATCTCGGGATCACTCATGTAGTACTCGTACGTCACGAGCTTCTCGGCCTCGGGATCCTTCCGCCACAACCCGTTGGGCCCGCGGTAGTCGGGGATCCCAGAGTCGCAAGGCATCGGTATATGTAACCCTCTTGCATCGTCTTGCGATACAGCGACAGGCGGTGCTCACGGCGGCTACTTACCGCATTGAGCACCGCCGTTGTCCGCTTTGCTACTGATACTTGCTCTCCGGCACTGAGCAAGTGCACTTGCGTGTACGGAGAACATCTGCCGCGATCACGGCAACTGCGAGGGTCACAGTGGCCCAGGTAGTCTGTCCTTGGGTCTGGCCAGTGGCAATCCAGCCGGCAAGCCCGGATCCGGCGTAGGTGCCCACTCGGGATGTGAACCCGCAGGCGCGCGCCAACTTCCCCAGGCGAGGGACTCGAAGCGCCACTTGACGCCAACTGCCGTCCCCTGTGCTGGAAACGTGGTCGATACCGCTCAAGTGATCATCAAAGGCCATGTCAATTCCTCGTTCTTGCAGGTCAGTCGGTCGACTTGCCGCTCTGAGGTGAGCGAACAGAACCAACCTCACCACCATGCAAGGAACGAGCCGTTATTATGCTTCTAATTAGGACTAAAAGTTCCTACTCGGGAGTAGCTTTGGGTCGTCGCTTAGGTCGATTGGATCTATCTAAACCACTCGATGCCTTTGCATCTGACCTGCGGCGATTGCGGGATTCGGCCACGCCCATCAAGATTAAGATCAAAATCAAGGGCGAGCAGGGTGACCGTGTCGAGCAGGGCGAGCAGTGGGTGTTGCCCGATGTGAGGCACGTTGTGAAGAACTACGGGGTGAGTTCATCCAGCATCTACGCCGCCTTGAGCGCGCGGCGCTTGCCTTCTCGTACTTTGCTGCGAGCCATGGTCCTGGCTTGGGACCCGAGGGGGGAGAACGCGCTCCCCAATTGGATGAACCGAAGGTTGGAGGTTGAAACAGCGCTGAGTCTTGATCCGCCTGTCGTTCAGGACTCGATCACGGACACGGCTGAGATGCGTACTGCTGAGCTTGACGAGCCCGAGGTTCGCCGGCCTGAGCCCGTGGGTGGCTCCACGCCGTCAGGTGTTCCGTCGATGGCAGTTGGTCCCTCGTCGCCATCGGCGCTGACATCTGAGGTCAGACGGCTCTACGTGGCTGCCGGCCGCCCGTCGTTGAGGGCCATCAGCGAGGCTGTCCTGACCGACTCCGAAAGCAAGGATGTCAGTGCTGAGACCATTCGCCGCGTGATCTCTGGGGCACATGCAAAGCAGGGCAGTGTGATCCCCGTTGCCCGCGCATTGGCTGCCCTCAATGGCGACGACGTAGCGGCAGCGGAAGAGACGACGCGGCAGTTGCAGGAAGCTGAGGAAGTTGCTGCGGAAGCCGAACCCGCAGGGCGGAAGAGTGCTGGTGAGACACCGAGCGTGGTGGATCTAAGAGGAACAGTCATCTACGGCCTTCAGTTGATCGCAGGAGATGGACAAACGATTGACCTGCGCAATTCGGTGTTGAACCAGTCGGCTGTGCGGGCGGGGGATCAGCAGACTCTGCACATCGGTGGGAGCACGTTGAACGAGTCGGCTGTGCGGGCGGGGGATCAGCAGACTCTGCACATCGGTGGGAGCACGTTGAACGAGACGGCTGTGCGGGCGGGGGATCAGCAGACTCTGCACATCGGTGGGAGCACGTTGAACGAGACGGCTGTGCGGGCGGGGGATCAGCAGACTCTGCACATCGGTGGGAGCACGTTGAACGAGACGGCTGTGCGGGCGGGGGATCAGCAGACTCTGCACATCGGTGGGAGCACGTTGAACCAGTCGGCTGTGCGGGCGGGGGGACAGCAGACTCTGCTGACCAACGACAGTGTTCTTCAAGAATTGCCTGGTGAGGTGAAAGCCCTTCCGTCGCTTCCCGGAACTGATGCCTGCCTGTTGGGTGGTGCGCACCACCAAGATCATGTGGTAGCTCAACGCAGCAGCGATACTTGCGATGAAGCGCGGTCCTCGGGCCAGGAAACCTATTGACGAGCCCTTGAGTCGTAAGGCATTGGCAGATGTGACACCAGTGCCTGGATTGAGATCGTGACACCCACACATCGCATGTGTGGTAGGGACCGGACTGCGCACTGAACGAGGATCGCCTGTCCGATGCCGATCGTGGCGTCTCCATCAACCGCAGCAGCCGTGCAATGTTGGTCTGGGGCGAAATTCCGGTGATTGCAGGGCGCAGCATGCAGGATGATCTGCGCATGGGGATCGATATTGAGGCATTCAACAAGGCGGCAATTCCCGCTCTGGAGGCACTCACAGGGCTCCTAGCCCGGGGAGCGGCGGATTTCGCTCCAGCTCCCGCCGACAGGCGCCCGTTCCTGGTGGGCTGGGGCATGGTGGCTGCCCTGCACCGTCAGGCCGCAGCGGTAGTCACTCTGCACAGCAAGGGACTTGGGTACGAGGCTGCGCCCAACCGTCGCCTGATGGTGGAGTACGTGGCTAAGCTCCAGTGGCTCGTCCGGGATGGCGAGAACGCCGTGGATTCGATGAACATGGCGTTCAAGTACGAGCATTCGAAACTTCGGAAAGCGGCGGACGACGGCGGATACCAGTACGACGTGGACGCTGCGAACGCTGTTCGTGACGCGGTGCTTCCGAGCAACCCGGCCGATACCTACAACGGCACGAGCAACCTGCTCAAGCACCTTGGCGGCGGACGGGTCTGATGCAGGTTCGGGTGACAGGTTTGATCACGCGGCCTGGAAGGCCGGTGTGGTCATGACGGTCTCGAATTCGACGGGGGTCAGCCGGCCGAGTGCGGCTTGTCTGCGACGTCGGTGGTAGGTCCGCTCGATCCAGGTCACGATCGCGATCCGCAGTTCCTCGCGGGTGGTCCAGCTCCGGCGGTCCAGGACGTTCTTCTGCAGCAGGCTGAAGAAGGACTCCATGGCCGCGTTGTCGCCGGCTGCCCCGACTCTCCCTATCGAGCCAGCCATCCGGTGGCGGCCGAGCGCGCGCACGAATTTCCGGGACCGGAACTGCGATCCGCGGTCGCTGTGCAGGATGCATCCGTCGACGTGTTCCCGCCGGGCCGCGGCGTTGTCCAGGGCGGTCACGGCCAGGCGGGACTTCATCCGCGTGTCGATGGAGTAGCCCACGATCCTGTTGCTGAAGACGTCCTTGATCGCGCAGAGGTACAACTTCCCTTCGTTGGTGGCGTGTTCGGTGATGTCGGCGAGCCATAGTCGGTTCGGGCCGTCGGCGGTGAAGTCGCGGCGGACCAGGTCGTCGTGCACCGGCGGGCCGGCCTTCTTGGTCCTGCCGCGCTTCTTGCCGAACACACTCCACCAGTGGTTGTCCCGGCAGATCCGCCATGCGGTCCGGTCGGCCATCGCGGCCCCCGAGCTGCGGGCTTCATCGGCCAGGAAGCGGTAGCCGAACTCGGGATCCTCGCGGTGGGCGTCGAACAGCGCGTTCGCCCGGTACGCCTGCTCCAGCACGGCGTCGGTCACGGGCTTGTCGAGCCAGCGGTAGTAGGGCTGTCTGGCGAGCTTGAGCACCCGGCACGTCACCGTGACGGGCACCCCGTCCACGGCCAGCTCCTTCACGAGCGGGTAGATCCTTTTCCCGGCAGATGCGCCTGCGACAGACAGGCCGCCGCCCGGCGCAGGACCTCGTTCTCCTGCTCCAGCAGCTTGATCCGCCGACGTGCTTCCCGCAGTTCCGCGCTCTCCTGGCTGCTCACCCCGGGCTTGGCCCCGTCATCGATGTCCGCCCGGCGCATCCATTTCCACAACGTCATCGGATGGACACCGAAGTCCTTGGCCACCTGCTCCACCGTCACCCCCGGGCCACGGTTCCTCGCGACCCGCACGACGTCCTCACGGAACTCTTCGGGATAAGGCTTGGGCACAGCGACATCCTTCCCACCCGCCCCACAGGGCAAGCCAGTTCAGATGTCACCCGATCGTGCAGCAGACCCCTTCTTCTTCTTGTTCTTCGGCATGGTGGCCTTCAACGACTTGATGGTCGGCTCGCCCTGGACCGGTGATCTCAAAGCCATTGCCGACGCGGCTGGCCTCGCCAGCGCAATCTGAGCTGACACCGTGCTTACAGTTAGTCGCTCTTTGCCGTCAGTTCCGTCAGTAGCCTAGGTAGGGCGGTGCCGATGGGTTCGCGGACGACTTCGTTGGCGCGTTCGTCGTACGGGGTCGGTTCGGCGTTGACGATGACGAGCCGGGCTCCGTGGTCGGCGGCCACACCCACGAGGCCCGCCGCCGGGTGGACCTGGAGGCTGGTGCCGACGGCGATGAACACCTGGCAGGCCTTGGCGATGGCGGCGGCCTGGCCGAGGACGACGGGGTCGAGGTGTTCACCGAACATGACGGTCGCGGGCTTGAGGATCCCGCCGCAGGTGACGCAGGCCGGGTCGTCCTCGCCGGCGTCGACCCGGGCGAGAGCGTCCTCCATGGGCCCGCGTGCATGACATCCGGTGCACACGAAACTCCTTGCTGTGCCGTGGAGTTCGAGCACCTTGCGGTCGGGCATGCCGGCGAGCTGATGGAGTCCGTCGACGTTCTGGGTGAGGACCCGCACCGGCACTCCCGACCGCTCCAGCTCGGCGACGGCCCGATGCGCGGCGTTGGGCTCGGCCCCGAGCGCACCGCTCTCCCGCCGCATCTGCCAGGCCCGGCGCCTGATCTCGCGATCCGCCATGTAGTACTCGTACGTCACAAGCTTCTCGGCCTCGGGATCCTGCCGCCACAGACCCTTGGGCCCGCGGTAATCAGGAATGCCGGAATCGGTGGAGACGCCTGCCCCGCTGAGGATGGCGACGAGTGGCCTGTTCATGGACATGAAGGTACGGCGCGCACCTGTCCGGAGCGACCGGTTATCCGGGCGCGGGACAGGACGACATGGATCATCAAGCAGCGGTCACAGACCCTCCGGTCACCGGTGCCGTGAACCTAGCGGGGTTGGGGTTCGTGGAGGCGGACTGCCATCCTCACCGTCACGTCGTCTCCCGCCGAGAGGCCGCTCGGCTTGCGCACGGCCACCTTGAGCGGCAGCAGATAGCCGCCGTCCCTGGGGAAGAGAGACGTCTGGAAGACGACCTCACCGATCCGGGCCTCGACCGGGATCACGCCCCAGCCGTAGGTGGCCATTGCGGCCACCTCGCGGATGTCGGCGGACTCCTCGTCCGGCACGCGGACGAAGTAGTACGGCGACGGTCCGCGCCATTCGATCACTCGGCCGGAAAAGTCGAACTCCATGCGGTCGGTCTCCTTGCGTGGGGACGGCCAGGACGTGCGAAGGACCCTGCAGGGACTCCCGGTCGTCTCACCCCTCGACGAAGTAGGTGTACGGCGCCACCGAGACTCCCTCCGAGACCGCGCGTTCGTCGTCCTCGTCGGCCTCGGGGTCGATGTCACGGGCCCACAGCGAGTGCATGGACCATACGGAGAATCCGGCGTGGAAGTCGTGACCGATGTCTGAGGGCGTGCTCGTGTACCCCAGGCCGTGGAGGTCCGCGACGACGTCATCGAGAAAGCGATGAGTCAATTGGACCCCGTCGTAGTGCACTTCGGCCGGGCCGTCTTCACCGCTGTAGTGGGCCTCTACGAGTTCGACCGTCTCGTCGGTGGCGTAGGTGATGACCAGCATGGGTGTGGTGGTGTAGACGGCCCGTTGCCCGCCGGGGCCGTGATGCGGTGGCCCGATGGACTCTTCGACTTGCGAACGCCGGTCACCGATCCTGACCGTGTCGACGCCGATCCCCGGAATGATCTCCATGTCGGCCATACGACGATGGGTTACCGCGCCTTGGAACCTCACCGTCCAGCGGCCACTACGTCGCATCCCCGGATTCGCTGATGGCTTCGAGCAACGCGGTCGCGGTCTCGTTGTACGGAGTGGGGATGCCCAGGCGGGCACCTACGCGCACCACCGCGCCGTTGCGCGCGTCGTATTCCATGGGCCGGCCTGCCAGACGGTCCCACAGCATGCTGCTGCCGGACTCGGCAGACATGGCCCGCAGTCGGGCGATGACCCGGTCGGCCATGTCCTCGGGGAGGTTCGCCCCCGAAGCGGCGGCGACCTGTCGCGCTTCTTCCACCAACGCGTGGCCCAGGCGGGCGATGCGGGGATTGGCGAAGACCGGCATACGGCGCATCGTCAAGGCGGTAACGGCACCGTTGGCCGCGTTCAGGCACAGCTTCGCCCACGTTGCGGTGACGAAGTCCTCGGTCGAAGTCACGGTGATGCCGCTGTCCTCGCACAGGGCCGCGAACTTCGCACCGTCATCGCTCTCGGGTACCACGATCCTCGGGCGGTCGAACAGCCGGATGCGGCCGCGCTCCGGTGATTCGGCCGAGATCTCCACCACCGTCGGAAGGACCCGAGCCGCGCCCGCCAGCGGTGTGACCCGCTCCACGTGCTCGACACCGTTCTGCAGCACCACGACACGGGTGCCCGTGTCGCACAGTCGCTCCAGCCAGGGCGCGGCCCCGGCCGTCTGATGAGCCTTGGTCGCCAGCACCACCCACTCGACCGCGGACACCTGAGCAGGGTCGAGGATCTCCGGAATCACCGTGCTCTCGACCGCACCGCCAGGCTGTGTGATCCGCAGTCCGCCCAGTGGCGAGCGCACACAGGCAGTCACCTCCACACGCCCCGTCGAGGCCAGGCCAGCGGCCACCACGGCACCCACCGCGCCCATGCCCACCACCGCAACACGTGTCATGGCCACCGAGCCTACTCGCGGGTACGGGGCGGGGTGCGGGCTGGTGCCCAACGGGCTTCGCAGACAAGGCGGTTTGCTCCCTTGCAGGTCGCCCACCTGCCTGGCATCGACGTCGCCCGGCAGTACGGCGAGACCTATGACGACTGCCTGGAGATCCTCAACCTGCTGGGCGCCTTCGAAGAGTCCCGGAAGAGTCTGTGAACGCCCGAGGCTGCTCCACTCCACACTCCATGTCGATGCCGTCTCGTGGCAGACCTGCGCAGGGCCGTGTGTCCGGGCCGGCGGCCGCCGTTCGGATCACCCGAGGCGGCCCTTCAGGTGACTGCCGGACGCCTCATGAGGCAGGCGGGCGTCGCAGGGGTACGACGTCTCAGCAGAGAACGAACCCGGAACGCCGTGAGGAGCTTGGCGATGTACGCAGCAGTCCGGCGGTACGAAGGGGTGACGGATCCCGCCGAGGCGGCACGTCTCGTGAACGAGGGGTTCGTGGCCCTCGTGCGCCAGGTCCCCGGCTTCGTGGCCTACTACTGGATCGACGCCGGGGACGGAGTGATGGTCTCGACCAGCGTCTTCCAGGACCGGGCCGGTGCCGAGGAATCGATCTCGAGGGCCGCGGACTTCGTGCGGGACAACCTCGCGTCACTGCTCCCCAACCCTCCCCAGGTCATGGCCGGCGAGGTGGTGGCTTCCGCATGACCGCGTCCGGACCGGTCACATGAAGCTTCCAGGACTGTACCGGCCCGCAGTGTCCACGTGGTCGCCCTGCACAGCGTTGATCCCGCGAGGTGCGTCGGCCGCGAAGAGGGCTGTGAACGCGGCTTGACTTGGATCATCATGCCGCGTTCGCAGACTTTTGACGTCCTGTTGGCGAGATCGGGGTTGCCGGCGCCCGCATCGTCGCCCTGGTCATGGTTTCGAACTTGTCGGGTCCGCCCGGCAACGGTGGTGGGCTCTGAACGCACGCCGTCTCGTCGCCTGGTCCGGGAGGCACCCGCTTCGAATGCGGTCGGCTGGTCGAACTCTCCGAAGCGGTTGCGGCGTGGTCAAGGCCGGGCGGTGACCGCATCCGATGGTCCAAGTCCGGGTCTTGGGTGCCGTGTCGCCTCTACTCTGGATGTCCTGTGGGCAAGTGGTGCACGTCGGGAATGGTGGGGCATGCGCATCCGGGTTTTGGCCGAGAGTGACGAGCGGACGCTGGCGGATCTCCAGTCCTGGCTGGGGCGGGATCCGGGTACGGCCGGGCTGCCGGTGGAGCCGGTGACCGGTGACGGTCCGAGGACCATGGGGGTGCTGGAGGCGCTCGACGTGGTTCTCGGCAACGCCACCGGCATCGCGAACTTCGCCGTCGCCTACGCGACGTGGCGTACGACCCGGCCGACCGGGACGGCCCCCGGGGCGAGGACGCTGACACACGGCACCAGCACGGTCGACATCGGCCACCTCTCTGCGGAGGAACTCGCCGAGCTGCTGCGGCGCCTGCAGGGCGACGAGGACGGCACGCCTTCCGGTTCTTCCTGATGGCACTCGACCAGAGCGGGTCCCGGGCCGTCCTGTTCGGGGTGCACGCCTATCAGCACCTGTCGGCCCTGGACGGCGTCCGTCACAACGTGCCCGCGCTGCGGGACCGGCTGACCGCGCGGGAGGCGGGAGGCTTCGCCGGTGAGCACTGTGTGGCGGTCCCCGCCAACAGCGCTCCCCAGACGTTCCTGGACGCCGTGCAGGAAACCGCGGACCACGCGAGCGGTCTGCTGCTGGTGTACTACGCCGGGCACGGCCACTTCGGCCGTGACGGCCGCACCCTGCTGCTGGCAACCCAGGCCTCCCGCCCGGACCGCCCGCACCACTCGGTTCCCTACGAGGAGATACGGGCGATCGTGGCCGCCTCCAAGGCCCGGCACCGCGTCGTGGTGGTCGACTGCTGCTTCAGCGGGGCCGCCCTGCACATGAACGCACAGGACGACGGCCGGACGGGAGTGGAGTTCGACATCGAGGGCGCGTGCGTGCTGACCTCCTCGGCCGAGACCGAGCGGTCCCTGTGCCTGCCGGACGGCAGCGTCTTCACCCGGGAACTGGTCCTGCTCCTGCGCGACGGCCTCACCGGAGAACTGCCCGACAGCCGCCGCGGCGAACACCTTCGCGTACTGACGATGGCCGACGTCTACGACGTGCTGCGCGAACGGCTCAAGGGACGCACCGTGGAGGGCCACCGGGTGCCGGCCCCGCGGATGAGCACCCGCGACAGCGGCCACCGCATCCCTCTCGCCGCCAACCCGGCCCACCCCCCGCACACATCATCCCCGCCCCTCGCCCCGCCCCTCGCCCCGTCGGCCGCCCAAGCGTTCGGCCCGCCGGCCAAGGTGCATACGGCCTACGCGGCCACCCGGTACTTCACCGGCCGGGAGGACGAGCTGGCGGCGCTGACCGGGGCGGCCGGGCAGCCGGCCGCGGTGTGCGTCGTGCACGGGCGCGGTGGCCAGGGCAAGACCGAACTGCTGCGCGCCGCGGCCGCCCGTGCGGGGCATCGCTTTCCCGGCGGCTGCCTGGAGATCGACCTGCGCGGCTGGACACCCGGCCAGCAGCCCCGTGACCCGTACATGGTCATCGCCGAGCAGCTCCACCACCTGGGCCACGGCCCCGAACGCATCCCGGCCGACCTGACCGCGCGTGCCGAGACCTGGCGCCTGCAGCTCGCGCAGCATCCCGTCCTCCTGCTGCTGGACAACGCCCACGACGCCAAGCAGCTGGCGCCGCTTCTGCCGTCGGCGGGCTCGCCGAGCGTCGTCATGATCTCCAGCCGCTCGGCCTTACCCGAGATCAGCGCACACCTGCGCTGCGAACTGCGCCCCCTGCCCACCGATGACTGCGTCACGGTCTGGCACAAGATGGGCATCTCCCAGGACACCGATGATCTCGGCCAACTGGCCGACCGCGTCAACGGCAGTCCTCTGGCCCTGGGACCCGTCGGCACCCGCCTGCTGCGCGGAGCCCACCCCACCGCCATCCTCGCCTCACTGGCCGGCCAGGACCGCTCCACCGTCTTCCCCGACCTGGACGCTGCCGAACGCGACGCCTTCGACAGCGCCTACACGGCCCTGGACACCGACCTGCGTACCCTGATCCACCACTGCGCCTGGCACCCGGGACCCGACTTCGCCCCCGACTCCCTCGCCGCCATGGCCCAACGCCCCGAACACGAGGTCGAGGTCCGGCTCACCGAGATCGAACAGATCCTGATCCGCAAGAACAACCGCTACAGCCTCCACGACAGCAGCCTCGCCTACGCCCGCCGGACAGCCGCACACCACTGCACCCAGGACGAAGAACGATCCAGCAGATCCCGGCTCTACCACCACCTGCACACCAAGCTCAGCCACGCTCGAGACACCCTGAGCACAAGCGGGTCCCAGGAGGAGCAAGAAGTACGGAGCGCACGCGAGTGGCTCGATGCACACGCCCAGGAACTCCAGTCCGCCGCACACACCTCCAGTACGGACAAATGGCAGGACGCAGCCTCGTTCCTCAATGCTGTCGGTGAATCGCTCTACCTGGACAATCGCTATATCGAGGCCGATGGGCTTTTCCGGACGGTCTTGAGAACCACAGCCCCTGGATCCCTCGACCAAGCCAACGCCACCTACAGCCTTGGCGAGGTGCACCGGATGCAGGGTCGCTATGACGAGGCCACTACCGCCTACCGCAACGCCCTGACCATCTACCAAGCCATCGGTAACCGCCATGGTCAAGCCAACACCACCAAAGGCCTTGGCGAGGTCCACCGGATGCAGGGTCGCTATGACGAGGCCACTACCGCCTACCGCAACGCCCTGACCATCTACCAAGCCATCGGCAACCGTCTCGGCCAGGCCAACGTCATCGACAGCCTCGGCGACGTCCACCGGATGCAGGGTCGCTATGACGAGGCCACTACCGCCTACCGCAACGCCCTGACCATCTACCAAGCCATCGGCAACCGTCTCGGCCAAGCCAACACCACCAAAGGCCTCGGCGAGATCCATCAGGTGCAGGCTCGCTACGACGAAGCCACCACCGCCTACCGCAACGCCCTGACCATCTACCAGGACCTCGGCTACCGCCTCAGCCAAGCCAACACCACCTACAGCCTCGGCGAGGTGCACCGGATGCAGGGTCGCTATGACGAGGCCACTACCGCCTACCGCAACGCCCTGACCATCCACCAAGCCATCGGTAGCCGTCTTGGCCAGGCCAATACCACCAAAGGCCTCGGTGACGTCCACCGGATGCAGGGTCGCTACGACGAAGCCACCACCGCCTACCACGACGCCCTGACCATCCACCAAGCCATCGGCGACCGTCTCGGCCAGGCCAATACCACCAAAGGCCTCGGTGACGTCCACCGGCTGCAGGGTCGCTACGACGAAGCCACCATCGCCTACCACGACGCCCTGACCATCTACCAAGCCATCGGCGACCGTCTCGGCCAGGCCAACATCAGCTACAACCTCGGCGACGTTCACCGGACGCAGGGTCGCTACGACGAAGCTGTCGGGGAGTTTCAAAAGGCAAGAGATCTTTACACCGAGCTGGGCATCACCGCGTGGGCCGACCGCTGCCAACTGGCTGCGAGCGAAATCGAAGCCGCCAGGGCGAAAGATACAAGTTCCGGGTGAGCCCTCAGCACGAACCTCAGCCAGACACCCGTCATGCTCAGGCCGTAAGGATCAGCTCCTGCACACAGGTACGGGACGGTCGGGCCAGCCCTCACAAAGGGGGTCTGCGAACGCGGCTTGACTTGGATCATCGAGCAGCGTTCACGGACCACTCCCGGCGAGGGCTTCGGAGCACCGGTCGTTCCGGTGGGATCGGGAGGAGGATCAGGGCGAGGTCCGGTCCGTTCTCCGGGGGTGTGGGGGAGGCATGCGGAACAGGCCCCCCAGCCTGCACAGCGCCTCGCTGTCGCCCGTCGCCGACGCGGCACCGCTCTCGATCGCCTCGGCCCAGGTGAGGCCCTGGCCGGTCAGGCGGAGGAACGCGTCCGTGCTGGTCGTGACGGTCGCGTCCGGGTGCTGGGCCGGTCCGTGCAGCGCCTCGATCGTCCCGTCGTCGATCCGGGCGTGGAAGACCTCGTCGTCGATGCGGAACTCGTACACCGCGCGCAGTCCCGTGGCGGCCTCGGGGTCGAAGCAGGCCCGCAGGCCGAGCACGGCCCAGCCCGGGTGGAACGTCTCGGTCGCGCGCGGCTCGCCCATCGCCCACTTCAGTCCCCACCGGGCCAGCTCCAGGATCGCCGGCCCGAGTTCCTCACCGGCTTCGGTGAGGGCGTAGGCGGCGGTCCGGGCGGGCGGGGGAAGCGTGACCTTCCGGGCCAGGCCCTCGCGCTCCAGATGCTTCAGGCGCGCGGCCAGCAGCCCGGTGCCGAGGCCGCGCAGGCTGGCCTGCAGATCGCCGAACCGCTTGGGCCCGGTCAGCAGCTCGCGGATCAGCAGCAGCGTCCAGCGCTCGCCGACGAGGTCGAGGGTGCGCGCGGTCGCGCAGTACTGGTTGTACGTTCGCTGTTCCACTTCATCACTCTAGACTCGACGCTTCTCGTTCTTGAACGAAGAGGTCTTCAGAGGTCTCCATGAGCATCCGGGCGAGCGGCTCGGGCCGGGTGAGCATCACGTCGTGCGGGCCGTCCAGCGCCCGTGTCCGGTACCCGACGGCCTCGCCGAACCGGTCGAAGGGGTAGGCCCCCGGTCTGCAGTGGACGGCCGTTCCGGGGATCCGGTCGACGGCCCCGGTCAGGCGGGTGGTTTCGGTGAACGTGCGCAGCGGCTGGGGGAGCAGGCGCGCGGCGAGCCAGGCCGTGTCGTCGGCGTCGACGATGCCGAAGGCTTCCGGAGGCGGGGCCGGGATCCGCCGCCCGTGCCCGGACGTCTCGGCCGCCGTGCGCATCGCGTCGACGAAGGCGTCGGGGGCCAGGGTGAACATGCCGGAGCCGTCCGGCCCGGCCCATCCGTCCACGAGGACGATGTGGCCGACGGCGTCGGGCCGCGCGTCGGCCGCCTCCCGTACGACCAGGCCCGCGTAACTGTGCCCGACCAGTACGAGCTCGCCCTCCTGCCCGACGGTGTCGATGGCGGCGACGACCGTCCCGGCGTCGTCGTGGAGCCCGCGGTCTCCGACGGCGCCCAGGTCCGGGGTGAGCGCCCGCGCCCCGGCGGCGCGCAGCAGCGGGACGATCCGGTCCCAGGCCCACGGGCCGTGCCAGGCGCCGTGGACGAGAACGAACGTGGTCATCGGTGACGCTCCTCGCGCAGCAGGGGCAGGACCCGGTCGGCGAACTCCTCCAGGCCCGCGTCGTGGTCGTCGGTCGCCAGGCGGATCACCAGGTGGCGGGCGCCGGCCGCGACGTAGCCGGTCAGCCAGTCGGCGGCCTGGCGGGCGGTACCGGCGAACAGGGCCTGGATCGGTGCGATGGTGTCGAGCGGCGCGTTGTAGTAGCGCTCGACGCTCGTCCGCAGGCGTCGGCGTGCCTTCTCCGGGTCCTGGTCCAGGCAGAGCGTCGCGTACAGGGCGGGGGTGACCGGGCGCGCGGCCGCCTGCTCGATGACCTGGTGTTCCTCCGCGTACGTCGTCCACTCGGGCGGGTAGGGGAGCCAGCCGTCGGCGAGGCGGGCCACGCGCCGCAGTGCCGGTACGCCGCTCCCGGCCAGCCAGATCGGCGGACCTGAGGGGCGGGACGGCGGGGGCGCGATCCGCACGTCCTCGAAGGCGAAGTGCTCGCCCCGCCAGGACACCGCCTCCCCCGACCAGAGCTTCCGCATGACGTCGATCGACTCCGCCGTGCGGCCGGCGCGGCTCGCGAATCCGACACCGATCGACGCGAACTGGGCACGGGTCGCCTGGTTCGGGAACCCGCCGCCCATGCCCGCGATCAGCCGTCCGTCCGACAGCCGGTCGAGGGTGGCGAGTTGGTGTGCCAGCAGGATCGGATGGCGCAGCGCCGGCAGGAGCACCGCCGTGCCGAGCGTGACGCGTTCGGTGGCCTGGGCCACGGCGGCCAACAGCAGCAGCGGATCCGCGCGCGGCCTGGTCACGGGACTGTCGCCCGCCCAGACCGAGTCCAGCCCCAGCTCCTCCGCCCGCCGCGCCTGGGCGACGAGCCGCCTCGAGTCGTGCTCACCCATGACGGACCGGTCGCGTGTCGGCAGCAGATAGCCGACCTCCGGCTTCGCCATCTTTCCTCCCGGTCGTCGCGGGGCTCCCGATTCGGCTCCTGACCCTAGCTGTTGACTTCTTGTTTTTGAAGTGACAGGTTCAAACTACGGTAGCGACTGAAGGAGTTCAGGATGTCCAAGGCGCTCTACACGGCGCAGGCGCACGTCACCGGGGGCAGGGACGGCCGGGGGAGCACGTCCGACGGGAGACTGGATCTGGACCTGCGGATGCCCAAGGAGCTGGGCGGGGACGGCGAGGGCGCCAACCCCGAGCAGCTCTTCGCGATCGGGTACGCCGCCTGTTTCAGTACGACGCTCGCCCTGGTCGGGCAGCGGGGCGAACTCAAGGCGGACGACGCGGAGGTCGACGCGCTCGTCTCGCTGGTCCCGGTCGACGGCGGCCGCTTCGAGCTCGGCGTCGAGCTGCGGATCTCGCTTCCCTCGGTCGCCGGGGAGCAGGCGGTCGAGCTGGCGAGGACGGCCCACCAGGTCTGCCCGTACTCCAACGCCACGCGCGGCAACGTCGAGGTGGCGCTGGTGGTCAACGGCACACGGCTGTGACGCCGGCCCCGCTTCTCCAGGCCTGGGGGAAGCGGGGTTCCGCGCCGGCTCCTGCCGCCCGCCGTCGCCCGCCCGCCTGCGGGCCCGGCGGTGGGCGGAAGCCCTACGCTCCTCCGGCGAACGGATTGCCGTGCCCGGGAAGCTGCCCTTCCCTGGGGACGTACCGCAGCCGCCCGCTCCGCTCGGTCACCGGCGTGAACCCGGCGGCCTGCAGCAGGGCGGCGTACTTGGCTCTGTAGCGCCGGTTGACGACGAGCCCGACGGGCACGAGGGCCATCAGCACCGCCCAGGTGATGCCGGCGACGACCGCGGCGGTGGTGTCCGCGCCGAGTTGAAGGCCGAGACACACGGCCAACGTGCTGAAGCCGGCGACCAGGATGACCACCAGCTGTTTCTCGGTGTACCTGGTGGCGAGATCGAACGAGATGCGCGCCTTGAGGAGCTCGACCTCGCCGGGCACGAGCTCCGGCAGCGCGCCCCCGTCGACCGCGTCCGGATACCGCGCCCGGCTCTGCTCGGCACGCGCCCGGGCCTGCGGGCTGGGGTCGGGCACGATCAGCATCGTGAACCCGTTGCCCTGTGCCCCGCCGCCCTGCCGTACGTCCGCGTACTCGTACCCGAACTGCTGGGCGATGAAAGCGAGTCGGGCGATCTTCTTCATGGACGCCCTGGCGGTGACGACCTGAACGGGTTCCCCGCTCGCCATCTGCCGCAGCATCTTTCGCGCCTGCCGGTTACTCACCGATCGCCTCCTCGCACACGATCAGGCAGTCTTTCATATTGGCATGCTCATGCCAGACGTGGGCTGAGTCGTGGTGAACGGCGAGAGCGGCACGAACAGGGGGGGGCGGACCCACCCGAGTCGCGGCCCTCCACCTCGCGTGCGAGCCTGAATTCATGATCAGGCGATCGCCTCGCTGCCCGCCCACCTGCCCGTTCGGGTGAGGGCGGCCACCGGTGGCCGCCGGGCGGGGACGCCCGAAAGGAGTTCGGCCCCATGATTCCTGCCACCGCGTCACCTGTGCGTATCGAGGCATTCATCGATCCCCGGCTGTCCAGATGGATGTGGCTGGTGAAGTGGTTCCTCGCCATCCCGCACTACATCGTGCTGTTCTTCCTGTGGATCGCGTTCACCTTCGTGACCGTCGTCGCGTTCTTCGCCATCCTGTTCACCGGCCGCTACCCCCGATCCCTCTTCGACTTCAGTGTCGGCGTGCTGCGTTGGAACTGGCGTGTCGGCTATTACGCCCACACCGCGCTCGGCACCGACCGGTACCCGCCGTTCACCCTCGCGGACGCGCCCGACTACCCGGCGCGTTTCGATGTCGCCTATCCCGAACGTCTCTCCCGCGGTCTGGTCCTGGTGAAGTGGTGGCTGCTGGCGATCCCGCAGTACATCGTCGTCGGGATCTTCGTCGGCGGCTGGGGCTGGGGCGGAGAGGACAGCTGGCGCGGCATCGGCCTGATTCCCTTCCTCTCCCTGGTCGCCGTGGTCATCCTGGCGTTCACGGCCCGATACCCGGTTCACCTTTTCGACCTGCTGCTCGGTCTGGCCCGCTGGGCCGCACGGGTCGCCGCCTATGCCGCGTTGATGACCGATGAGTACCCGCCGTTCCGCCTCGACCTGGGAGGGCAGGACTCCCTTCTCATGAAGGCCCCGGCGACCGGTTCCGATCGATAGGACGGGCTCGGCGGGCCCAGCGGGGAAGAGGTGCGTGAGGGAGCGGCCCGTGGTGTGAACCGGGGTCGCGACACGCCCGGTTCGACACCCGGGGCGGGGGCCGGGCCCGGTCAGCGGGGGTCGGGTTCCCTCGCCGCCCGGCGCCCGAGAGCCGTCACCGGTGCCACGGCCAGGAGCACGGCCAGTGCCGCGTAGCCGTGGTCGAGGGTGGTGAGCGAGGCGACCGTGGCGACGAGCAACGGGCCGCCCGCGTCGCCGAGTTCCCGGCCGAGTTCGGCGGTGCCCATGGTCTGGCCGAGCCGTTCGGCGGGGGTCGAGGCGGCCAGGGCGGCGAAGCCGAGCGGGGTGATCAGGCCGGTTCCGGTGCCGATCAGCGCCGCGCCGGACAGCACCCCCGAAACGCCCGGCAGGGTCGCGCAGCCCGGGCCGGCTGCGGTGAGCAGCAGCCCCGCCAGGATGCCGCCGCGCGCGGTGAGGCGCCCGGCGTCCAGGGCACGTCCGGCCCGGGGCTGGACGACGGCCGCGCAGGCGGCGAGCACGGACACCGCCGCACCGGTGGCGACCGTGTCCAGACCGGCCGCCCGGCCGGAGACGGGCAGGAAGCCCACGCCGACGGACAGGGCGGCGGTCGCCGCGGCCAGCGCCGCCGTCGGACGGAGGAAGTCAGGACGGGCCAACCGCCGGGCCAGGTCCAGCACCGTCTGCCGGGCCTTCGGCAGCGGCGGCACCACGGGGACGGCGAGCGCCGCCCAGGCGGCGACGGCCGCGCCGGTCACCGCGAGGACCGTGAACAGCAGCCGCAGCCCGCCGGTCCACACGAGCACTCCGCCGAGCAGCGGGCCGAGGGTGTAGCCGACGGACTTGTAGAAGCCGTAGCCGCCGAAGGCCCTGCCGTGCTTCGCCGCCGGGTTGAGCCGGGCGACCAGCGCGGAGGCGGAGGGCGAGAAGGCGGACGCGGCGGCGCCCTGACCGAGGCGCGCCGCCCACAGCAGGCCGGGACTGTCCGCCAGCGCGTACACGGCGGAGGCGGCGGCGAACGCGACGAGCCCGCCGAGCAGGACCGGGCGGGCCCCGACACGGTCCGCGAGCGTGCCGAAGACCGGCTTGAGCAGCACCTCGGCGCCGTCGTACAGGGCGAGCAGCCCGCCGAGCACCATCAGCGAGGTGACCGCGCCGCCGCCGTGGCCGCCGAGGTTCGCGGCGATGCCGTGGGCGCCGAAGGCGGTGGTGAATCCGGCCGCGTACAGCGGCCACATCTGCCGGTCCGGGGCCGCTCGGGCGACGGGGGCTTCGGGGGTGCCAGGGCTGCCGAGGCCGCCCGGGGAGCCCGGGGTCCCGGTCACCGTACCGGCTTCCGCGGTACGGACGAAGCGCGGAAGGACCGCTTCCCGTCGGCGGGGGCGGCCGCGTGTCGGCCGAGGCGTTCGCCGGTCATGGAGCGAGGCTACGCCGGGCGGGCATCCCACCCGGCCGGGATGCCCGCGCCGGGTCACGAGGGTGCGTACGACGCGTCCACCCGGAGGGTTTTCGGGGCTCGGCGCGCGGGCCGCCCGGATGCGGAGGATCCCGTGGGTACGCTCGCGCTCCGACGGCAGAATCCCACGGCGGCCGGACAGCGGTCGCACGGCGTTCCACCGCAGCATCCCTCCGAGCGGACGTAGGAGAAGACCCATCACCGAGCCGAAGCCCGAGAAGGCCGGGACCGCTCCGGAGGGCCGGTCCGCCGGGGCGGAGTCCGCGCCGGGCAATCAGCCCACGGAGGCCGAGCAGCTGCGGAACATGCTGGTGCAGCCCGCGTACCGCAAGGCGCTGGTGTTCTGCGCCGTGATCGGCGTCCCGGTCTCGCTGGCCGCGTTCTGGTTCCTGGTGCTCCTCCACGAGCTGGAGAACCTGATGTGGGAGGAGTGGCCGAAGGATCTCGGGTGGTCGGATCCCCCGTGGTGGTGGCCGCTTCCCCCGATGCTCCTGGCCGGCGTGCTGGTGGGCCTGATCGTGCGGTGGCTTCCGGGCCGGGGCGGACACATCCCGGCCTCGGGCCTGCACGCCGGCGGGGTGGCGACGTCCGCGCTGCCCGGCATCGTGCTCGCCGCGCTGGCCAGCCTTCCGCTGGGAGCCGTGCTCGGCCCCGAGTCACCGCTGATCGCGCTCGGCGGAGGCCTGGCCCTGCTGTTCCGGGATCTCGTACGGGCCCCCGCGACCCCCCAGGGCACGGCGCTGCTCGGTGCCGCGGGCGCCGCCGCGGCCATCTCGGCGATCTTCGGCAGCCCCCTGGTCGCGGCCGTGCTGCTGATGGAGGTCGCCGGTGTCGGCGGGCCCCAGCTCTTCGCGGTGATGCTGCCCGCGCTGCTCGCCAGCGGGGTCGGCGCCATCGTGTTCACCGGCTTCGACGACTGGACCGGACTGCAGACCGGCAGCCTCAGGATCGGACTGCCCGCGCCCTCCACCCTCGACACCGGGGACGTGGTCTGGTCGGTGCTCATGGCCCTCGTGATCGGGTTCGGCGTCCACTGGGTGATCGTGGGCGGCCGGTACGCGGCCCGCGCCGTGTCCGCGCACATCCTGCGGGCCACGGCGCTGTGCGGGCTCGGGGCGGGCTGCTGCGCGGCGCTCTACGCGGTCCTCACCGACCGGTCTCCGGCCGAGGTGGCCCTGTCCGGCCAGACCACCCTCGCCCAGCTCGCCGCCCATCCGCACGCCTGGTCGGTCGGCAGCCTGGTGGCCGTCCTGGTGTTCAAGTCCATCGCGTACACGCTGTGCCTGGGCAGCCTCAGGGGCGGCCCGGTGTTCCCCTCGCTGTTCCTCGGCGGCGCGATGGGCGCCCTGCTGGCACCGCTCCCGGGGTTCGGCGTCGTACCGGCCATGGCGGCCGGCATGGCCGCGGCGTCCGCCGCCGCGCTCAGGCTGCCGGTCAGCTGCGTCGTGCTGGTCGTCCTCCTGGTGGGCAACTCGGGAACGGTGCCGGTGATCGTGCTCGCCGCCGTGGTGTCCTTCGTGACCGTGGAACTGCTTCCGCAGGGCCCGGACATCCCGCCGTTCAGGGCCGCAGCCGGTCGAGCGCCTCGTCCAGCGTCGTCGCGGCCATGATGAGGGAGAGATGGGTGAACGCCTGCGGGAAGTTGCCCAGTTGCTCACCGCTCGGGCCGATCTCCTCGGCGAACAGGCCGACGTGGTTGGCGTACGTCTGCATCTTCTCGAACGTGTAGCGGGCCTGGGGGAGCCGTCCCGCCCGCGCGAGCGCGTCGACGTACAGGAACGTGCAGAGGCTGAACGTCCCCTCGGAGCCGCGCAGCCCGTCCGGGGAGGCCTCGGGGTCGTAGCGGTAGACGAGGCTGTCGGAGACGAGGACGCGCTCCATGGCGTCCAGCGTGCTCAGCCAGCCGGGGCTGCGCGCGGAGACGAAGCCGACGCGGGGGGCCAGCAGCAGGGAGGCGTCCAGGACGTCGCTGCCGTAGTGCTGGACGAACGCCCGCTGCTCCTCGTTCCAGCCGCGCTCCATCACCTGTTCGAGGATCGCGTCCCGGGCCTTCGTCCAGCGGACCGTGTCGGCCGGCCTGCTGTACTCCACGGCCAGCTTCAGGCCCCGGTCGAAGGCGGCCCAGCACATGACCCGGCTGTAGGCGAAGTCCTTGCGTCCGCCCCGGGTCTCCCAGATGCCCTCGTCGGGGCGGTCCCAGGAGTCCGCGAGCCAGTCGAGGATGCCGGCCAGCGCCTTCCAGCCCTGGTAGCTGCCCTGTTCTCGCACCGCGCGGCTCTCGGCCAGGGCGTAGAGGGCCTCGCCGTAGATGTCGAGCTGCAGTTGACCGGAGGCGCCGTTGCCGGCGCGCACCGGGTACGAGCCCCGGTAGCCCTCGAAGTGCTCCAGGATCTCCTCCGTCAGATTCGGGTCACCGTCGACCCGGTACATGATCTGCAGCGGCTCGTCCTCCGGTCCCTCGCGCTCCTGGAGGCGTTCGCCCAGCCAGCGCGTGAAGTGGGTCGCCTCCTCCACGAAGCCGAGGTCGAGCAGCGCCCGCACCGACAGCGAGCCGTCGCGCACCCACGTGTACCGGTAGTCCCAGTTGCGCTCGCCGCCGATCTGCTCGGGCAGCCCCATGGTGGCGGCGGCGACCGGCGCCCCGGTCGGGGCGTAGGTCAGGAGCTTGAGGGTGATCGCGGAGCGGTGCACCATCTCCGTCCAGCGGCCCCGGTAGTTGGAGGTGCGGACCCACTTCTGCCAGAAGTCGACGTTGTTCCACAGTTCCTCGGTGAGCGAGTCGAGCGTGGGCGGCCGCGGGGCCTCGCCGTCCGGCCCGCACACCGTGAACACGACGGCCGCCTGCTCGCCGTTCTTGAGGGTGATGCCGCCCCGGACGTCCTGGCCGTCGCGTTCGAGCGGGATGTTGCCCTGGAGGTGCGCGGTGGCTCCCGGGGACCGGAACACGGCCTGGCCGGGGGTCAGTTCGAGTTCGTGGTCCGCCCGCGCGTAGTCGAACCTCGGCCGGCACTCCAGACCGAAGTGCACGGTGCCGCGTACCGTGCGGACGACGCGCACCAGACTGTGCCGGTCGCTCGGCGTCCGGCCCGTGAGGACCGGCATGTGGTCGATGGTCTCGCCCACGCCGTCCGGGGACATGAAGCGGGTCACCAGTACGGCCGTGTCCGGGTAGTAGAGCTGTCTCCAGGTTCCCTCGGGGTGATCGGGGGCGAGACGGAAGTGGCCGCCGCGGTCGTGGTCCAGCAGGGAGGCGAAGACGCTGGGGGAGTCGAAGCGGGGTGCCGCGAACCAGTCGACCACTCCCTGGGACGACACCAGGGCCGCGGTCTGCAGGTCCCCGACCAGGCCGTGGTCGGCGATGGGGGGATAGCGGTCCATGCGGGCCTCCTTGTCGGCCGCTTCTGTCGGACGGCCTCTGCCGGGTGGCTTCCGTCAGGCGGCCTCGGCCTTGACGCGGCCCGAGCGGACGGCGTCGACGAGTGCCTGGTGGTCCTTCTCGTTCTGGTCCGCGTACGACTCGGCGAACGGGACGAGCGCCCGGTCGAAGACGTCGCCCCCGCCCAGGTAGGAGGCGATGGCGATCCGGTCGCCCGACCTCGCGTGCGCGCGGGCCAGCGTGGCACCGCACAGCTCGCCGAAGGCCCGCATGGCCGCCGGCACCATCAGCTCGGGTTCGGCTATGCCCTTCCAGTCCCGCAACTGCCTCACGTAGAAGTCCCGTCGGCGGCCGTCGATGCCCTCGGCCCGCTCCCAGCCCAGGAAGATGTCGCTGGTGGCCTGCATGAGCCGCTGGCCGGCGACCACGCGCTCGCCCTGCGTCCGGTACTCGCTCGCGCCGACGTAGGGCGCCAGCACGGACTCGTCCGCCTCCTTGGCCTGCAGGAGCAGCGGATCCGAGTCGTCCCGGCCGAGCATGAGGACGATCCAGCAACGGGTGCCCACGCTGCCGACGCCGACCACCTTGCGGGCCACGTCGGCGAACCGGTACTGCTTCAGCAGGAACCGCCGGTCCGAGTTCAGACTCCGGCTGTAGCTCCCGATCAGTTTGCGGAGCTGCTTCTCCAGAGCGCCGCGTTCCATGTCGGGAAGCAGGTCCTGCAGCGGTACGACGAGCGGGGGATCCGCGGCGATCAGGGCCTGGCCGTCGACCATGTGCGTGAGCTTGTTGAACGCCTGGAGACTGTCCCGGCTGCGCGCCTTGGCGGTCGTCTTCTTCCAGCGGTCACGCCCCCGCGAGCCCAGCTCCCCGACGATGTGGGTCCGTACCCAGTCCTCGTCGAAATGCGTGTACCAGACGGGGAGGTTCCCGAGGCCGGCGAAGCGTCTCATCCACTCGCGGTACGACCGGACCGTCGTGCGGACGATGTCGGCGCGCTCCTTGCCGCTGTAGCCGTTCGCCCGGGCCGCGATGACGAGGCTGGCGGACAGCCGTTTGACGTCCCACTCCCAGGGACCGGGCAGCGTCTCGTCGAAGTCGTTGATGTCGAACATCATGCGGCGCTCCGGCGAGGCCAGCAGCCGGAAGTTCAACATGTGCGCGTCACCGCACAGTTGCGTCCTGATGCCGGACCGGGGCGTGCCGGCGAGGTCCGCGGCCATGATGGCGGCGGCCCCGCGGTAGAAGCGGAACGGCGACTCGGTCATCCGGCCGTAGCGGATCGGCACGAGTTCGGGCACCCGGGTCGCGGACTGCGCCTCCACGATGTCCACCGGGTCGGGACGCTTCGGCGCGGGGGTGAAGTCGGCGTGGCTGGAGCGCGGCACGGCGGAGCGGGCGGCCTTGCCGAGCGCGGCGCGCTCCGCCGGGGTGTGGTGCGGTGGAAGGCTGCCGGCCGGGTGCTTGGGAGTCATTGCGGACGCTCCGCGATCTGGTCGCAGGCGCGCGGGGCGCCGGCGAAGGCGGTCGGCGGGGGAATCACCGCGCCGAGGCTCGGGAGGGGAGCTCCTGTCGGGGACGTGCCGGTGGCCGGCGGGACGCGGCCGGCCGTGCGGGGCTCGCCGGCGACCCGCGGGCGGTCGGGGCGCGCCGGTCGTGGCGGGAGGGGCCCGGCCCGGTCACCAAGGTAGCTCCGGGCGATATGTCCGGCGAGTCGGGCCGGGCGGGCGCCGACGCCCGGGGCGGAACACCGGATTTGTGGGCGCATGAGGCAAAGGTGACGATGATGGCATGCGCGATACCGCGGCTCCGGGCCGCGCGAGACCACGCGGGGGCGGCGATGGTCCTTGACCTGCTCCTCATCGCCCTGGCGATCGCCCTGGACCCGCTGCCGGTCACCGGATTCGTGCTGGTGCTCTCCTCGGACAAGGGGATCTGGAAGGGCCTCGCCTTCATCCTGACCTGGCTGGCCTCCTTCGTCGCCATCATCGCCGCCGTGCTGCTCATGACCGGCGGTGAGCCGCCGCCTCCGAAGTCCACGCCCTCCACGGCCGCGCTGGCCGGCAAGCTCGCCATCGGCGTCGGACTCGTCCTGTACGCGGAACGCAGACGGCGCAACCTCGACAAGCAGCCGAAGTCCTCCGGCTTCATGTCCCGGATCGAACGGATCTCCCCCTGGACGGCGGCCGGGCTGGCGCTGCTGCTCCAGCCGTGGGGGATGATCGCGGCCGGCGCCTCCACCGTCGTGGACGCGAACCTCGACCACGCCGCGTCGTACGCGGCCCTGATGGGCTACGTCCTGCTGGCCAGTTCCAGCATCCTGGCGATGGAGCTCTACGCGACGTTCGCCCCGCGGACGGCCCACGTCCGGCTGGGGAAGCTGCGCGCGTGGCTGGAGCGGCACCAGGACCAGGCGCTGGTGTCGCTGTTCCTGTTCCTGGGGCTGTGGCTGGTGGGCAAGAGCATCTACCAGCTCACCGCGTGAACCACCCGGCCCGTCCGGGCACCGAAATGCGGCGGCTTCCGTCCGGTGCTGCAATGACATTGACCTGGGGCAGGGGAAAACCATGACCACGCAGGGGTGAAGCCGTGAGCGAAGATGAATTCGTCGAGATGGGACCGATCGACTATATCGTCGTGGAGTTTCCCGGTAACCGGATGACAGGGGAGGGACTGCCGATCCTGGTCGATCTGGTGGACCGCGGCCTCATTCGGATTCTCGACCTCTTGTTCGTGAGGAAGGACGAGGACGGATCCGTGGTCGGCATGGAGATCGCCGATTTCGACGGGGACGGAGCCCTCGACCTCGCCGTGTTCGAGGGCGCGTCCTCCGGTCTGCTGGGCGAGGACGACATCGAGGAGGCCGGGAAGGCGCTCGAACCCGGCAACTCCGCCGGAATCCTGGTCTACGAGAACGTGTGGGCGGCGCCCTTCGCCGCCGCGCTGCGACGTGGCGGCGCCCAGCTGGTCGCCTCCGGGCGCATCCCGGTGCCGGCCGTGCTGGCCGCGCTCGAGGAAACGGAGGCCGCGTAGCCGACACGAGTGCCGGACGCCCCCCACGGCGGCCCGGCCACGGCAGGAGCCGTGCCCCCGGACCCGCCGCCCGGCGGAGATCCGGGGGCACGGCCGTGTCCGTCCCCGGAGCCGGGGCCTCGCCGGACCCGGCCGGACGGGGGACGGGAACCGTCGGAGACGTGCGGCGGCCCCGCACGTCGGTGCGGGGCCGCCGCCGGCCGGAGACCTCGGGGAGGTCGCGCCCGGGGCTACGCGGTACGGGCGTCCCGGCTGGATCCGACGCACAGCGCCCAGATGACGAAGGCGTCGATGGCGATCAGCACGCTGGCCCACACCGGGGAGTACGGCAGCCACATGAAGTTGGCGATCATGGCCAGCCCCGCCAGGGTGATACCGACGATCCGGGCCCACAGCATGCCGCGGAACACGGCGATGCCGGCCAGGACGATCAGGACGCCGAGGGTGAGGTGGATCCAGCCCCAACTCGTGAGGTTGAAGGTGTAGACGTAGTTGCTGGTGGTGACGAAGACGTCGTCCTTGGCGATGGCGGCGATGCCCTGGAATATCGCCATCGCACCTCCGAAGATCATCATGACTCCGGCGAAGGCGGTCCAGCCGGACACCCACGCCCCCGAACCGCCGGCGGATTCCTGCCGGTGGTGCATACCCGTCGTAGCCATTGCGAGCTCCTCCTGCGTAGACCTCGCCACCGTCCGTCGCCGGCCGGTGGCCACATTTCAGCTTGCCACGGGAATGACGGACCGGCAGATCGTCGGAAATCGCGCCCGGTGACGGCGGGACCGAGATGCGGGGGAATCCGTTCGGTGCTCCAATGGACCTGCCCGGTGCGCCGGGACGAATTCGGCGCGCGCAAGGGACCGAATCCCTTTCGGGCCCGTTCCGTATGTTCTCGTGCCGGAAAGGAAACCACCGTGCCAGGTCTCCTCCGCGGGGTCGCCCGCACCGCCGTGGTGGCCGGTACGGCCACCGCCGTCTCGAACCGGGTGTCACGTCGTCAGCAGGGACGATGGGCCCAGCAGGAAGCACAGCAGCAGTACCAGTACCAGCAGCAGTACCAGGAGCAGCAGCCCCCGCCTCCGCCCGCGGCGCCGGCCGACGAGATGACCAGCAAGATCGACCAGCTGAAGCAGCTGGGGGACCTCAAGGCCCAGGGCGTGCTCACCGAAGCCGAGTTCGAGGCGCAGAAGGCCCGGATCCTCGGCTGACCCCCACAGGACCCCGTCGAGGGCACCTGACGACAACCTCGACGAGGACGCGTATATCGCGAACACCGGCCCGGCGGCCGGGGGCCCGGCCCCCGGCCGCCGGGGCGTGTGCGGCGGACTCCCGGTCAGCCCCGGGGCCGGTCCACCCGGTGGCCGTTCTCCAGTTCCGCCGCGCCCGAGCCCTCCGCCAGGACGTCGAGCGCGGCGAGGACACGGCGGCCCGTGGCCCCCGACAGGTGGGAGACCACGTCCTCGCGCGGCACCATCCGCCAGGACAGCAGTTCCTCCTCCTGCAGCCGGATCTCCTTGAGTTCCCGCTCGCCCAGCACGCCGCCGTCGTACAGATAGGCCACCAGCGGCGGCCGTCCCGGCCCGAGGACCCAGTCGACCGCCAGCAGCCGTCCGAGCTCCACGTCGAGCCCGATCTCCTCGGCCGTCTCGCGGCGCGCCCCCTGCCGCGGGCTCTCACCGGCGTCCGATTCCACGGTTCCGCCCGGAAGCGTCCAGCCCTCGCGGTAGTTCGGTTCGACGAGCAGCACCCGCCCGTCGGCGTCCCGGAAGAGCGCGGCGGCCCCGGCGAGGACACGGGGCAGGCCGGCGATATATGCGGCATAGTCCGAAGTGCTCACCCCGGAAGGGTAACCAGACCCGGCCCCGGACCCCCGGTTCATGCCTCCACCAGCGCGACCGTGCGGGACGCGAGCTCGCTGATCCGTGCCCCGTCGAAGCCGAACACCGCGCTGCGGACGGTGTCCTCCAGCGGGTCCTTCCACTGCGGGGGAATCGCCTCCGCCCCGCACAGGACGCCCGCGACGGAGCCCGCGGTCGCGCCGTTGGAGTCGGTGTCCAGTCCGCCGCGGACCGTCAGCGTGATGGTGCGGGTGAAGTCTCCGTCGCCGTACAGCAGCCCGGCGGTCAGCACGGCCGCGTTCGGGACCGTGTGGATCCAGCCCATCCCCGCGGTCTCCTCGGACATGGTGGTGAGCGTGTCCTCCCAGCTCATCCGGGCCTCGTGGAGCGCGATCACCCGGCGCACGGCGCGGGCCAGCCGGCTGCTCGCGGGGATCACGTCGAGCGCCGTGTCCAGCGCGTCCCGGACGGACGGGGCGGTGAAGGCCGCGGAGATCAGCGCCGCCGCCCACATCGCGCCGTAGACGCCGTTGCCGGTGTGGGACAGGACGGCGTCACGGCGGGCCAGGGACGCCGCGCGCCACGGCAGCCCCGGGGACGTCCAGCCGTAGACGTCGGCGCGGATCAGCGCGCCGATCCACTCCTGGTACGGATTCTCGTACGTCGCCGTCACCGGCGGTTTCAGCCCCTTGGCGAGGTTGCGGTAGGCGGCGCGCTCCGCCGTGAACGTCTGGAGGTACGGCAGGCGCGCCAGCCACAGGTCACCGACCTGCTCGGTGCTGAACGAGAAGCCGTGCGTCTCCAGCAGGTCGAGTCCGAGGATCGCGTAGTCCACGTCGTCGTCACGGCAGCTGCCGTGGATGCGGCCGCGCACGCACTCGCGCCACTCGGGCCGCAGCTCGAACTCGCCCCCGGCGCCGTCGTCGGCGGGCCCGGGGAGGTAGTCGGTCAGCGGCAGGGCCGCGGCCTGCCGTAGATAGCGGTCGATCCGGTCCCGCGTCCAGTGGTCGCCCTGCTCGACCGGCTTGCCGAGCATGTTGCCCGCGATCCGGCCCAGCCAGCCCCCGAGGACGCGGTCGGCGATGTCGGTGCCCAGGGGGGTCATGGCTCCGGTCTAACCGATTCCGGGCGGGCGTGCTCGCCGGGGCGGCGCGGCACCGGGCCGGTCCCGGGGATCGGGCAGGGGCATGACGACGGGGGCGCGCTCCGGCTATGGTCGCAGCGGCGCGACTGCCTTGACGTGCGCAAGGCCCGGAAGCAAGGGGAATGCAAGGTGGCGGACGCTGCTGTGGACCGGACCCCGCGTGTGCTCATCGCGGCGGACAAGTTCAAGGGATCGCTGACGGCCGTGCAGGTCGCGGAGCGGGTGACGGCCGGACTGCGCCGCGCCGCGCCGCACGCCGAGGTCGAGTCGCTGCCCGTGGCCGACGGCGGCGACGGCACCGTCGACGCGGCGGTCGCGGCCGGGTTCGAGCGCCGCGAGGTGCGCGTCGCCGGGCCGCTGGGCCACGAGGTGACCGCCGCGTTCGCGCTGCGCGGGTCGACCGCGGTCGTGGAGATGGCCGAGGCGAGCGGGCTGCAGCGGCTGCCCGAGGGCGTCTTCGCTCCGCTCTCGTCCTCGACGTACGGCACCGGGGAGCTGCTGCGCGCCGCGCTGGACGCCGGCGCCCGCACCGTCGTCCTCGGCGTGGGCGGCAGCGCGACGACGGACGGCGGAGCGGGCATGCTCTCCGCGCTCGGCGCGCGCTTCCTCGACGCGGAGGGCGAGCCGGTGGCTCCCGGCGGCGCCGCGCTGTGCGACGTGCGGAGCGCCGATCTGTCCGGCCTCGACGAGCGGCTCGCCGCGGTCGACCTGGTCCTCGCCGGCGACGTGGACAACCCGCTGACCGGTCCCCGGGGCGCGCCCGCCGTCTACGGCCCCCAGAAAGGAGCCGGTCCCGACGACGTGGCGGTGCTGGACACCGCCCTCGCCCACTTCGCCGGCGTCCTGGAGGAGGAGATCGGGCCGCAGGCCGCCGGATGCGCCGCCGCGCCCGGCGCCGGTGCCGCGGGCGGTGTCGGCTACGGGGCGCTGGTGCTCGGCGCCCGTTTCCGGCCCGGTATCGAGGTGATGCTCGAGGTGCTGGGCTTCGCGCCCGCGCTGGAGCGCGCCACGCTGGTGATCACCGGTGAGGGGTCGCTGGACGAGCAGACCCTGCACGGCAAGGCGCCCGCCGGGGTCGCGGCGGCCGCCCGGGCCGGGGGCAAGGAGGTCGTCGCGGTCTGCGGCCGCCTCGCGCTCCCGCCCGAGGCGCTCGGCAGGGCCGGCATCCGGCGGGCGTACCCCCTCACCGAGGCCGAACCCGACATCGCGAAGTGCCTCTCCGACGCCGGGCCGATCCTGGAGCGGGTGGCGGAGGACATCGGACGGGACTTCCTGGTCTGACGGCACGCCCACCGCGCGGCCGGTGTTCCTGCACGCCCACCGCGCGGCCGGTGTTCCTGCAGGGCCTCGGCGCGGCCGGTGTGCTCGTGGGCCTCGGCCCGGGCGCGTTTCGTACGGGCCCGCTTCCGGGCCGACGTTCGCACGGACCGGCCGCCTGGCCGGTGTTCCCACGGACTCATGGCCGGACCGACGGTCCCACGGCCGACGCCGAGGGGCCCACGGCCTTCACCGGCCCGGACCCGCCCCCGTGGCGGCCGGGGCGCCCGCCAGCCGGTAGGCGTCCAGGGCCAGGGTCATCTCGATCAGGTCGCGGGGACGGGCCAGTGAGCGCGAGGTCAGCTGTTCCAGCCGGCGCAGACGGTTGAAGACCGTGTTCCGGTGGCAGTACAGCCGTCCCGCCGCGCGCCCCGCCGAGCCCTCGCAGGCCAGCCACATGTCCAGCGTCTCGATGAGCACGGCCCGGTCCCCGGGTTCGAGCTCCAGCAGCGCCCCGAACACGTCCGACACCAGCCGGCCCGCCAGCTCCGGCTGGCTCACCACGAGCGCCGTCGGCATCCGCTGGTCGAGGCGTACGACCCCGGTCGCGTCCGGCGGACAGGTGCGCAGCGCCAGCTCGGCCCACCGCCGGGCCCGCCCCAGCTCGCCGAGCCCCGAGACCACGGGAGAGATGCCGCCCGGACCCGAACGCCGTCCGTCCAGCAGCCGGGCCACCCCGTCCAGGCCCTGCCCGGGGTCCAGCGCCACCACCGCGATCTCGCAGTCGGCCCGCATCCGCCAGATGAACCGCAGCCCCGCGCCCAGCACCGGCCGGACGCAGCCGTCCCGTCCGTCGTGACGCTCCGTCCGCAGCACGACGACGGCGTACGGTCCCCGCTCGGGCAGATCGAGCCCGGCGGCCGCCCGCGCCGCGAGCCCCGGTGTCTCCTGACCCTCCAGCAGGGCGTCGAGCAGGGCCTGCAGCTGTTCGTCGGTGCGCCGCCGCAGTTCGCGTTCCGTGGCGAGGTAGGACTCCGAGGCGGCCCTGGCCTGCGCGTCCACCGCCGACCACACCATCGTGGCGCACCGCATGAGCACCGCGAGCCGCTCGGGCTCCCGGCCCGCCGCGCCCTCCATCAGCGCGTCCCACACCAGATAGCCCGCGGCACGGTAGGCGTGCACGAGGAGTTCGAGCGGCAGCCCCTGATGGGCCCGCCGCCGGCCCGCCTCCTCGGCGTGCTCCAGATCGCGGCGCGGTGAGTCCCGCGGCGCGGAGATCGCCTCGATGCCGATGCGCATCGCGGTCTCCGCCTCCCGCCACTGCTGGTCGTACGGCAGCACCTGTCCGTAGACGGGGGAGTACTCGGCGAGCTGCCCGACGTGCTCGTCGACGAGCTCGGGCAGCCGTTCCAGCAGAGCCGCACACGACTCCGCGAGCAGCTTCCAGTCATGACCGGTCCGCGGTCTGCGCCCTCCCATGGCCGGAGCATGCCACCGGGACACGGGGGCGCACAGGCCCCTGACACGCGGTGTTGTGCGCGTGCACAACGGGCGGGCACCACCGGTGGGCTCCCGCCGCGTATCGGCCGCGGCCCGTGGACGGGGGTCTCCGCCGGTGCTGAGGTGAGCGCCACACCGAGTGAGGACAAGGGAGATGCCATGGGCGGTTCCGCTCTGCTCGTGCGGGATCTGTCGGCCGGATACGGCCCCGTACGCGCACTGCGTCATGTGTCGCTGGAGGTGCCCGGGGGAACCGTGGTGACGGTCCTCGGCGGCAACGGCGCGGGCAAGTCGACGCTGCTGCGGGCGGTGTGCCGCACCCTCTCCTTCCACGGGGGAGCGGTCACCGGCGGCACGGTCACCCTGGGCGGGCGCCCGCTGGACCGGCTGCCGCCGGACCGGGTGGTGGCCGCCGGGGTGTCCCAGGTCCCGGAGGGGCGGCGGGTGTTCAGCCGGATGACGGTCGCGGACAACCTGCGCGCCGGAGCCCTCGGCGGCACCGGCGGTCGCGCCGGCCGGGCCCGCGCCCTGCGGCGCGTGCACGAACTGTTCCCGGTCCTCGCCGACCGCGCCGGGCAGCGGGCGGGGCTGCTGTCCGGCGGGGAGCAGCAGATGCTCGCGGTCGGCCGGGCGCTCATGGGCGCCCCCGAGGTGCTGCTGCTCGACGAACCCTCGCTCGGGCTCGCCCCGCTGATGGCCGCGCGGATCGCCGACACCGTGCGGGAGATCAACGAACAGGGCACCTCGGTCCTGCTCGTCGAACAGAACGCCGCCCTCGCCCTGCGCCTCGCGTCCAGCGCCTACGTCCTGGAGGTCGGTGAGGTCACCCTGTCCGGTCCCGCGGACGAACTCGCCGCCTCCGACGAGGTGCGCCGCCGCTATCTCGGCGTGGTCGACGAGGACGCCGCGGCCGACGGAGCGGCCACGCCGGACGGCCTTCCGTCCCTGTCCCGCTGGAAGGGGTGAACCCGCCGTGGAGGAACGCGACGACGCACCGGCCCGCACGGCCGCTCCGGCCCGTACCACCGCTCGGACGACCGTGCCCTCCGGCGTCCCGTCACTCGACGTCCGGGACGTGACCGTCCGCTTCGCCGGGCTGACCGCGCTCGACGCGGTGAGCTTCACCGTGCGGCCGGGCACCGTGCACGCCCTCATCGGCCCCAACGGCGCCGGGAAGTCGACCTGCTTCAACGTGCTGTCCGGTGTGTGCCGGCCCGCCGCCGGAAGCGTCCGCCTGGGCGGCCACGAGCTCACCGGCCTGCCGCCGCACAGGATCGCCGGGCTCGGAGTGGCCCGCATCTTCCAGAACCTCGCCCTGCCCCCGCACGCCAGCGTCGAGGACTGCCTGCTGCTCGGCCGGCACCGGCTGACCCGCGCCGGGTTCCTCTCCGCCGGGCTGCGGCTGCCCTCGGCGGCCCGCGAGGACCGGCGCCACCGCGAGCGCGTCCGCGAGATCGCCGCGTTCGTGGGCCTTCAGCGGCAGCTCGGCCGGCCCGCCGGTTCGCTCCCGTACGGACAGCAGAAGCTCGCCGAGCTCGCCCGCGCCCTGTGCATGGAACCCCGGGTCCTGCTCCTGGACGAACCCGTCGCCGGCATGACCGCCGACGAACGGCGCCGTACCGCCGCGGTCGTCGCGGGGGTCCGCGACAGCCTCGGCATCTCGATCGTGCTCGTGGAACACGACATGGGGGTGGTGATGCGGCTCGCGGACGCGGTGACCGTACTCGACTTCGGGCGCCGGATCGCCGACGGCGCCCCCACCGACGTACAGAACGACCCGGCGGTGATCCGCGCCTACCTGGGCGAGCGCGCCGGACCGGAGGAGACCCCGTCATGAGCACCTTCGCCGAACTCCTGCTCAACGGACTGTCGTTGGGCTCCGTCTACGCCCTCATCGCGCTCGGATTCGTCGTCATCTTCCGGGCCACCGAGGTCGTCAACTTCGCGCACGCCTCGCTGCTGCTGGCGGGCGGCTACGTCACCGCGACCCTCCACGACGACATCGGCTTCTGGCCCGCCCTGCTCGCCGGGATCGCGGGTGCCGCGCTGGTGGGGGCGGCCGTGGAGTTCCTGGTGATGCGCCGCTACCGGGGCTCCGACCAGAGCGTCCTCGCGATCGTCACCATCGGCGTCGACATCCTGCTCACCACCGAGCTGACGCGCCGGATCGGCACGGACGTCCTGGTGCCGGGCGACCCCTGGGGCGACGCGGTCCTCACCGTGGGACCCGTGTCCGTCGCCCACACCCGGATCGCCGCCTTCGTCACGGCGTCCCTGCTCATCACGGCCTTCCTGCTGGCCTTCCGGTACACGTCCTGGGGAGTCGCGATGCGCGCCGCGGCCGAGAGCCCGGAGACCGCCGCCCTGATGGGCGTCCGGCTCGGCCGGGTGTCGCTCGGGGCGTGGGCGGTGGCGGGCGCCCTCGCGGCCGTCGCCGCGCTGTTCCTGACCGTCTTCCCGACCCCCGGGCTCGAACGCGCCACCTCGCTCGCCGCGCTCAAGGCGTTCCCCGCGGCGATCCTCGGCGGCCTCGACTCGACGACCGGCGCGCTGGTCGGCGGTCTCCTCGTCGGCGTCACCGAGTCCCTGGCCACCGGCTACCAGAGCGACCTCACCTTCCTCGGGCGCGGCCTCGGCGACCTCGCGCCCTACGTGGTCATGGTCGCGATCCTGCTCATCCGGCCCGCCGGGCTGTTCGGCACGAAGGAGCTCGCCCGTGTCTGAGGTCCTCACCCGCGACGAGGCGGCCGGCACGGCCGGTCCCGCCCGCCGGCGCACGGTCCGGCTGCCCGCGGCCCGGACAGCCGGCTGGGCCGGCGGCACGGTCCTGCTGCTCGCGCTGCCCTTCTACGTCGACCGCTTCTGGCTGCAGGCCGGACTGTTCGCGATGGCGGCCGCGATCGGCGCGATCGGCCTGAACCTGCTGACCGGCGCGACCGGGCAGCTCTCCATGGGGCACGCCTTCTTCCTCGCGGTCGGCGCGTACGGCTACTGCGTGTTCGCCGCCGACGGGAGCGACGGGCCGGCCGGCCTGGGGCTGCCCGCCTGGCTCGCGGCCGTGCTCGCCGTGGCCGTCTCCGGGATCGCCGGGGGCCTGTTCAGCCCGATCGCGGGACGGCTGCGCGGCGCCTACCTCGGCATCGCCACACTCGCCCTGATCTTCATCGGACAGCACGTCCTGTTCAACGCCCGGGATCTGACGGGCGGCTTCAACGGCCGCGACGTACCGCCGCTGAGCCTCTTCGGGCTCACCTTCGACGACCGCGAGCTGGTCGTCGCGAACGTTCCGTTCGGCTCGGCCGAGAAGCTCTGGTACGCGGGTCTGCTGCTGCTCCTCGGCTGCGCCCTCTTCGCCCGCGGCGTGCTGCGCGGCCGGCCCGGCCGGGCGATGAACGCGATCCGCGACCACCGGATCGCGGCCGGAGTGCTCGGCGTGCCGGTCGCCCGTTACCGCGCGGGCGTCTTCGTCCTGTCCTCGATGTACGCGGGGCTCGCCGGGGTGCTGCTCGCCCTGGTCTTCCAGCGCACGGTGCCCGACTACTTCGGGATCACGCTCTCGCTGGACTACCTCGCCATGATCGTCATCGGTGGGCTCGGCTCGGTGGGGGGAGCGGTGGCGGGGGCCGTGTTCGTCTCGCTGCTGCCCCAGGTGCTGACCCGCTACAGCGACGCCCTGCCCCTGGTCTCGGACCCGGGCACGGGCGGGATCGCGCCCGGCGAGGCGGCCCGGTACCTGTACGGCGCCGCCGTCGTGGCGGTGGTGCTCTTTCTTCCGGGCGGCCTGGTCAGGATGGCCGCCCGGCTGCGCGTCACGCCCCGTCCCGGGGCCCGCGTCACGCCCCGTCCCGGGGCCCGCGTCACGCCCCGTCCCGGGGCCCGCGTCACGCCCCGTCCCGGGGCCACCGAAGGGGAGGAACGATGAGAACGACACACACCGCGCGGCTGGCCGCCGGGGCGCTGGCCGCCCTGCTGGTCCTGGCCGGATGCAGTGCCAAGGCCAAGGACGGCGGCGGCGACAAGGGGGCGGCGGGCGGGGTGAAGACCGGGGAGGGGATCTCCGGGAAGACGATCAGCCTCGGCGTGCTCACGGACATGAGCGGGGTGTACGCGACCCTCGGCAAGAGCGTCACCCAGGCCCAGCAGCTCTACGTGAAGCAGACCAACGCCGCGGGGGGCGTCTGCGGCTACAAGCTGGCGCTGACGGTCCGCGACCACGGGTACGACCCGCAGAAGGCCGTCTCCGGCTACACGGAGCTGGCGCCGAAGGTGCTGGGCTTCACCCAGTTCATCGGCTCGCCGTTCGTCGCGGCCGTCAAGCAGCGCATCGACGGCCGGGACAAGGCCCTGGTCCTGCCGCAGGCCTGGTCGGCCACCCTGCTGGGCAGCCCGTACATCCGGCCCATCGGCTCCACGTACGACATCGAGACGATCAACGCGATCGACTTCCTGATGAAGGAGAAGGGGCTGAAGAAGGGCGACAGCATCGGTCACGTGTACTTCGAGGGCGACTACGGGGAGAACGCCCTGACGGGCTCCCGGTACATGGCGAAGCAGTCGGGGCTCAAGGTCGTCGAGCAGAAGATCAAGCCGACGGACAACGACATGACCGGCCAGGTCGTCGCACTGAAGAAGGCCGGGGTGAAGGCCGTGGTGATCAGCGCCGGCCCGCGCCAGGCGGCCTCGCTCGTCGGGGTCGCGGCGGCCGTCAAGTTCGACGTGCCGGTGATCGGCAACAACTCGGCGTTCGCCCCGCAGCTCCTCGCCACCGCGGCGGCCCCGGCCCTGCAGGCGAACTACTACGTGGCCAGCCCCCTGCTGCCGGTCGGCGCGGACACCCCGAAGGCGAAGAAGCTGGTCGCGGACTACAGGGCCGCCTATCCGAAGGACTCCCTGGACAACGGCGTGGTGGCCGGCTGGGTGGCCGCCTCGGCGTTCGGTGAGGCGCTGAAGAAGGCCTGCGCGGCCAAGGACCTCACCCGTGAGGGCGTCGACAAGGCCCTGCTGACCATCGACGCGTTCGACACGGGGTTCGGCGTCTCCCAGAACTTCACCGACCCGAAGTCGGCCTCGTCGAGGGAGAGCGTCATCCTGCGGCCCGACAAGAACGCCGTGGGCGGGATGAAGGCCGTCCGCGAGGCCGAGGCCTCGTCCGTCGCACAGGGGTACACACCCGGCACCTGACCCCGGCGCACGCCCGGCGCATGATCCCGTGCGCCCCCGCGCGGGGGCGCACGGGACCGGAAGAAGCCGTGTCCGGCCCGGCGGGACACCCCGCCCCGCCGGGCCGGACACGGCGAAGGGCCCCGAACCGTGTGGTTCGGGGCCCTTCGCCGTCGTACGGGGTGTTACGGGAGCTGCGCGGCTCGCGCCTCGCGGCGGTTGCCCCGGAAGTTGTTCACCCGGCGGGCCGTGGCGAACAGCGGGATCACCGCGCCCATCACCAGCTGCAGCGCGCAGCCGGTCTGGAGGAGCAGCTGGCCGCCCGGGGCGTCGAACGCCCACGCCGCCAGGAGACCCATCGACAGGACGATCCAGGAGAGCATCGCGACCGCGAGGCGTCCACGCGGCTTCGGGTACTCGACCCGGCTCACCATCAGCCAGGCGGTGCCCATGATCGCCATGAGCGTGGCGACGAAGGGCAGCTCGAGCAGGATGATGGAGACCACCGTCAGCGCGCCGAACGGGCTCGGCATGCCCTGGAACGTGCCGTCCTTCACCGTGACGCAGGAGAATCTCGCGAGCCTGAGCACCACGGCGAGGAGCACCACGATCGCTCCGACCGCCGCCACCTTCTGGTAGGCGTCGTCCGCGACCATGCCGTACACGAGCACGAAGTACGCCGGCGCGAGACCGAAGCTGATCAGGTCGGACAGGTTGTCCAGCTCGGCGCCCATCGGGGAGGAGCGCAGCTTGCGCGCCACCAGGCCGTCGAACAGGTCGAAGACCGCGGCGCAGAGCATGAGGATCACGGCCGTCGCGGCGGAGTGACGGGCCATGCCCGACTCGTCGCTGCCCGTGAGGTGCGGGATCAGGATGCCGGTGGTGGTGAAGTACACCGCCATGAAGCCGCACGTGGCGTTGCCGAGCGTGAGCGTGTCCGCTATCGAGAGGCGGAGCGAGAGAGGCATCTCCTCCTCGTCGTCCATCCCATCGGCCTCCGGCACCCAGCCGGCCTGTGTCTCGGGATCAATCACGGTCAATTCGAGTCACCCCAGCCACGGTCTTCTGACCGACCTCCACGTCGACCTCGACACCCTCGGGGAGGTAGATGTCGACGCGCGAGCCGAAGCGGATCAGGCCGATCCGGTCGCCCTGCTCGACCTTCGTCCCCTGCGGGATGTAGGGCACGATGCGGCGGGCGACGGCGCCGGCGATCTGGATCATCTCGATGTCACCGAGCTCGGTGTCGAAGTGCCAGACGACGCGCTCGTTGTTCTCGCTCTCCTTGTTGAACGCCGGGACGAACCCACCGGGGATGTGCTCGACCGACGTCACGGTGCCGGAGAGGGGCGCGCGGTTGACGTGGACGTTGAGAGGGCTCATGAAGATCGCGACGCGGGTGCGCCCGTCCTTCCACGGCATGATGCTCTGCACCACACCGTCGGCGGGCGAGATGACCCGGCCCTGCGTGATCTCACGCTCGGGGTCGCGGAAGAACCACAGCATCCCGGCCGCGAGCGCGGTGGCGGGTACGGCCACGGCCTTGGCCGCGCCGGAACGGCGCGAACGGGCCAGGCTGAGTGCTGCGGTGGCAACGGTCGGGAGAAGCCACGGCGATGCTCCGCGCGCGAGGCGGACCCGGCCGCGAGGTGCAGAGGTTTGGCTGTGGGGCATGGATGACCTTCGTAGCGGATGATGCCGCGCTCGAACGGGGGACGGCGGCTTTCACGCGATCGTACCGGTCGCATACCGCAACTGGGCAAGCCAAGATGCGGAGTCGACGGCTGAAGAGAGCTGACGGGGTGTGATCTTTTTCGCCAAGAAAACACCCCGAACCCGGACATCTAGCCCTGGAGTCGATACTCTTCGAGCAGCCGGCGCCCGATGATCATTTTCTGGATCTCGGCGGTACCTTCGCCGATCAGCAGCATCGGTGCCTCACGGTAGAGGCGCTCGATCTCGTACTCCTTGGAGAAGCCGTAGCCGCCGTGGATCCGGAACGCATCTTCCACGACCTCTTTGCAGTACTCGGAGGCGAGGTACTTCGCCATCCCTGCTTCGAGGTCGTTTCGTTCCCCAGAGTCCTTTTTGCGAGCTGCGTTCACCATCATTGCATGGGCGGCCTCGACCTTGGTAGCCATCTCGGCCAGCTTGAACTGGATGGCCTGGTGCTGGGCGATCGCCTTGCCGAAAGTGTGACGTTGCTGGGCGTATGACACACCGAGCTCGAATGCGCGCTGCGCGACGCCGCAGCCACGGGCCGCGACGTTGACGCGGCCGACCTCGACCCCGTCCATCATTTGGTAAAACCCTCGGCCGGTGGTGCCGCCGAGGACCCGATTGGCCGGAATGCGCAGTCCGTCCATGATGAGTTCGGTGGTGTCGACCCCCTTGTAACCCATCTTGTCGATCTTGCCGGGGATGGTCAGACCGGGACGGACCTCGCCGAAGCCCGGTTCCTTCTCCACCAGGAAGGTCGTCATCGACTTGTGGGGGGCCGTGCCCTCGGGGTGTCCTTCGTCACTTCTGACGAGAACGGCCACCAGGGTCGACGATCCGCCGTTCGTCAGCCACATCTTCTGGCCGTTGAGGACGTACTCGTCGCCGTCCTTGACCGCCTTCGATGTGATCGCCGACACGTCCGAGCCGAGCCCCGGCTCCGACATGGAGAACGCGCCGCGCACCTCGCCGAGCGCCATGCGGGGCAGGAAGTGGTCCTTCTGCTCCTGGGTGCCGTGCTGCTTGAGCATGTAGGCGACGATGAAGTGGGTGTTGATGATGCCGGAGACCGACATCCAGCCGCGGGCGATCTCCTCCACGCACAGCGCGTAGGTCAGGAGCGACTCGCCCAGGCCCCCGTACTCCTCGGGGATCATCAGACCGAACAGACCCAGCTCCTTGAGTCCGTCGACGATCTGCTGGGGGTACTCGTCGCGGTGCTCCAGCTCGGTGGCGACCGGGATGATCTCCTTGTCCACGAAATCGCGGACCGTGGAGAGGATCTCCTGCTGGACATCGGTCAGACCGGCGGTCTGGGCGAGTCGCGCCATGACTACTTCTCCGTCTTCTTCTCCGCCGGGGCGGTGAGTTCGGGCCGGCCGGGCTGCTCGCCGCCGCGCTCCTTGATGTACGTCTCGGTGGGGACCATCACCTTGCGGCGGAACACGCACACCAGCGTGCCGTCCTGCTTGTAGCCCTTGGTCTCCACGTAGACGATCCCGCGGTCCGACTTGGACCGGGAGGGCGTCTTGTCGAGGACCGTGGTCTCGCCGTAGATCGTGTCGCCGTGGAAGGTCGGCGCCACGTGCTTGAGCGACTCGATCTCCAGGTTGGCGATCGCCTTGCCGGAGACGTCCGGCACGGACATGCCGAGCAGCAGCGAGTAGATGTAGTTGCCGACGACGACGTTCTTGCCGAAATCGGTCGTCTTCTCCGCGTAGTTGCTGTCCATGTGCAGCGGGTGGTGGTTCATGGTCAGCAGGCAGAAGAGGTGGTCGTCGTACTCCGTGACCGTCTTCCCGGGCCAGTGCTTGTAGACCGCCCCGACCTCGAACTCTTCGTAGGTGCGTCCGAACTGCATGGTGCTCAGGCCTCCGGGGCTTCGAACTTGCTGGTGCGCTGCATGCCGGCGGCCCGGCCCTTGCCCGAGATGACCAGCGCCATCTTGCGGCTGGCCTCGTCGATCATCTCGTCGCCGAGCATCGCGGAGCCCTTCTTGCCGCCCGCCTCGGACGTGTAGTAGTCGTACGCGTCCAGGATCAGCTCGGCGTGGTCGAAGTCCTCCTGCGAGGGGGAGAAGATCTCGTTCGAGGCCTCCACCTGGCCCGGGTGCAGCACCCACTTGCCGTCGAAGCCGAGGGCCGCGGCGCGCTGGGCGACCGCCTTGTAGCCGTCGATGTTGCGGATCTGGAGGTAGGGGCCGTCGATCGCCTGGAGGTTGTTGGCGCGCGCGGCCATCAGGATCTTCATCAGGATGTAGTGGTAGGCGTCCGCCGGGTAGCCGGGCGGCTGCTCGCCCACGACCAGCGACTTCATGTTGATGGAGGCCATGAAGTCGGCCGGGCCGAAGATGATCGTCTCCACGCGCTGCGAGGCGGTGGCGATCGCGTTGACGTTGTTCAGGCCCTGGGCGTTCTCGATCTGCGCCTCGATGCCGATCTTGCCGACTTCAAAGCCCATGGTCTTCTCGATCTGCGTCAGCAGCAGGTCGAGGGCGACGACCTGCTCGGCCGTCTGCACCTTCGGCAGCATGATGCAGTCGAGGTTCTGCCCCGCGCCCTCGACGACCGTGACGACGTCGCGGTACGTCCACTCGGTGGTCCAGTCGTTGACGCGCACGACCCGCGTCTTGCCGGTCCAGTCACCCTCGTTCAGGAACTTCACGATGGTGTGCCGCGCCTCGGGCTTGGCCAGCGGCGCGCACGCGTCCTCCAGGTCGAGGAAGACCTGGTCCGCGGGGAGCCCCTGGGCCTTCTCCAGGAAGCGGGGGTTGCTGCCCGGCACGGCGAGACAGGAGCGCCTGGGACGCAGACGGTTGACGGGCGTGGTCATGCGGGGACCTCCAGGGGGTCGAGCTTGTTCGCTTTCCGGATCTCGTCGACGATACGGCCGATGATTCCGGTGATGTCGAAGTCCTTCGGTGTGAAGACCGCGGCCACTCCCGCGGCCCGCAGCTGTTCGGCGTCCGCGTTCGGGATGATCCCGCCCGCGATCACCGGAATGTCGCCCGCGCCGGCCGTGCGCAGCTTCTCCAGGACGTCCGGGACGAGCTGGGCGTGCGAGCCGGAGAGGATGGACAGGCCCACGGCGTGCACGTCCTCGGCCACGGCCGCGTCCACGATCTGCTCCGGGGTGAGCCGGATGCCCTGGTAGACCACCTCGAAGCCGGCGTCACGGGCCCGCACGGCGATCTGCTCGGCACCGTTGGAGTGCCCGTCCAGGCCCGGCTTGCCGACCAGGAACCGGAGGTTGCCGGCGCCGAGCTCCTTGGCGGTCAGCTCCACCTTGCGGCGCACCAGCGCGAGCGCGGTGCCCTCCTCGGCGGTGACCGCGACGGGCGCCGAGGAGACACCGGTCGGGGCGCGGAACTCGCCGAACACCTCGCGCAGGGCCCCGGCCCACTCGCCGGTGGTGACACCGGCGCGGGCGCACTCCAGGGTGGCCTCCATGAGGTTGCCGGTGCCCTTCGCGGCCTCCTTCAGCCGCTCCAGCGCCTTGCACGGGCGCGGGTGGTTGAAGGGCGGCTGGTACCGGGTGTCGCGCCAGGTCCCGAGCGCGGAGATCACCCGGGCCTCGACCGCGGGGTCGACGGTCTGGATCGCCGCGTCGAGGTCGGCCGTGAGCGGGTTCGGCTCGGTGGACTCGAAGACGTTGACGCCGACGATCTTGTCCTTGCCGCCCTCGATGCGGGCCCGGCGCTCGGCGTGCGAGGAGACGAGCTGCGACTTGAGGTAGCCGGACTCGACGGCGGCCATCGCGCCGCCCATCTCCTCGATCCGCGCGATCTCGGCCAGCGACTCCTCGACGAGGGTGGTCACCTTGGCCTCGATCACGTGCGAGCCCTCGAAGATGTCCTCGTACTCCAGCAGGTCGCTCTCGTGTGCCAGGACCTGCTGGATGCGCAGCGACCACTGCTGGTCCCACGGGCGGGGCAGGCCCAGCGCCTCGTTCCAGGCGGGCAGCTGGACGGCACGCGCGCGGGCGTCCTTGGACAGGGTGACGGCCAGCATCTCAAGGACGATCCGCTGGACGTTGTTCTCCGGCTGCGCCTCGGTCAGACCGAGGGAGTTGACCTGGACGCCGTACCTGAAGCGCCGCTGCTTGGGGTCCTCGATGCCGTACCGCTCGCGCGTGATCTTGTCCCAGATCCGCCCGAACGCCCGCATCTTGCACATCTCCTCGATGAAGCGGACACCCGCGTTCACGAAGAAGGAGATGCGGGCCACGACGTCGCCCTTGCGGTCTTCGGAGATCTGTCCGGACGCGAACACCGCGTCCAGGACGGCGATCGCGGTGGACATCGCGTACGCGATCTCCTGGACCGGCGTGGCGCCCGCCTCCTGCAGGTGGTAGCTGCAGATGTTGATCGGGTTCCACTTGGGGATGTGGTTGACCGTGTACGTGATCATGTCCGTCGTGAGGCGGAGGGAGGGTCCCGGCGGGAAGACGTGCGTCCCGCGCGAGAGGTACTCCTTCACGATGTCGTTCTGGGTCGTCCCCTGGAGCTTGGTGATGTCCGCACCCTGCTCCTCGGCGACGACCTGATAGAGCGCCAGCAGCCACATGGCGGTGGCGTTGATGGTCATCGAGGTGTTCATCTGCTCCAGGGGGATGTCCTGGAACAGCCGGCGCATGTCACCGAGGTGCGAGACCGGAACACCGACCCGGCCGACCTCGCCGCGGGCGAGGATGTGGTCGGGGTCGTAGCCCGTCTGCGTCGGCAGGTCGAAGGCCACGGAGAGCCCTGTCTGCCCCTTGGCGAGGTTGCGCCGGTACAACTCGTTGGACGCCTCGGCCGTGGAGTGGCCGGCGTACGTGCGCATGAGCCACGGCCGGTCCTTCTGGCGCTCTGTCATGGATGGACCTCAGACGTTCCGGAAGCGGTTGATGGCGTCGATGTGCTGGGCGCGCTTCTCGTGGTCGCGCACGCCCAGACCCTCCTCGGGCGCCAGCGCGAGCACGCCGACCTTGCCCTGGTGGAGGTTGCGGTGCACGTCGTAGGCGGCCTGTCCGGTCTCCTCCAGGGAGTAGACCTTGGAGAGCGTCGGGTGGATCTTGCCCTTGGCGATGAGGCGGTTGGCCTCCCAGGCCTCGCGGTAGTTCGCGAAGTGCGAGCCGATGATCCGCTTCAGCGACATCCACAGGTAGCGGTTGTCGTACTCGTGCATGTAGCCCGAGGTCGAGGCGCAGGTGGTGATGGTGCCGCCCTTGCGGGTGACGTAGACGCTCGCACCGAAGGTCTCGCGGCCCGGGTGCTCGAAGACGATGTCGATGTCCTCGCCGCCGGTGAACTCGCGGATGCGCTTGCCGAAGCGCTTCCACTCCTTCGGGTCCTGGGTGCGCTCGTCCTTCCAGAACTTGTAGCCCTCGGCGCTGCGGTCGATGATCGCCTCGGCGCCCATCGAGCGGCAGATGTCCGCCTTCTGCTCGCTGGAGACGACGCAGATCGGGTTGGCGCCGCCGGCGAGCGCGAACTGCGTGGCGTACGAGCCCAGTCCGCCGCTCGCGCCCCAGATCAGGACGTTGTCGCCCTGCTTCATGCCGGCGCCGTTGCGGGAGACCAGCTGCCGGTAGGCGGTGGAGTTCACCAGTCCGGGAGCGGCGGCCTCCTCCCAGCTCAGGTGGTCCGGCTTGGGCATCAGCTGGTTGGACTTGACGAGCGCGATCTCGGCGAGACCGCCGAAGTTGGTCTCGAAGCCCCAGATGCGCTGCTCGGGGTCGAGCATCGTGTCGTTGTGGCCGTCGCTGGACTCCAGCTCGACGGACAGACAGTGCGCGACGACCTCGTCGCCGGGCTTCCAGGAGTTCACGCCCGGACCGGTGCGCAGGACGACGCCCGCGAGGTCCGAACCGATGATGTGGTACGGCAGGTCGTGGCGCTTGCTGAGCTCGCTGAGCCGCCCGTAGCGCTCCAGGAAGTTGAAGGTCGACACCGGCTCGAAGATCGACGTCCAGACCGAGTTGTAGTTCACGGAGGACGCCATGACGGCGACCAGCGCCTCGCCCGGGCCGAGCTCCGGCAGCGGAACGTCGTCCAGGTGGATCGACTTGCGGGGGTCCTTGTCGCGACTGTTGAGCCCGGCGAACATCTCCGCCTCGTCCTTGTGCACGGTGATCGCGCGGTAGGACTCGGGGAGCGGAAGAGCGGCGAAGTCGTCGGCCGTGGCCGTCTGCGACTGGATCGCGTCCAGGATTTCCTTCACGGTGTTGCCTCCGGCGAGATGGGGTCTCCCCTGGTCGAGCGAAGTCGAGAGCTTGGGGAAGTTCCGAGGGAGAACGCTGAGGGGTACGTCGGTGCTGCTGCTGAGGGGTGTGCCGTCGGTCCGGCGGAGGGTGGTGCTGTGGCAGCGCTGTGGTTGGCGCAGGAGGTTGCCTGTGACGCAGGCGTCCGGGCGCGCAGGCCATGTGGCTTGCGGGGACAGCCGGCGTACGCATGGTCTCTGCACGCCGGCCGCCCGGACTCCTTCAACGTATGGCACGCCGTGTCACCTGACAAGGCACGGAGTGCCAGAAGTTGCGCTCAGGTGAAATCTTTACGTAACACCTGAGCGATGATCGATCAGATCGAGCCGTAAAACACTCAAACCGGGACACAAAAAACGCCGGACGCGCTCGAGAAGAGCGTGTCCGGCGAGAGTCTTGCCGTTATGGGGAGAAGGGGTCCTACGGCCGTTCCTTGAGGGCCTGCTCGATGGTGCGCATCACCTGGTCCAGCGGGGCGTCCACACGGGCGACGGTCACCAGGACGTCCCCCTCGGTGAAGGAGGACGCCGGCGCGGGTCGCGGCGCGGTCTCCCGTCCCGCACCGATCCCGGTGCCGAAGGTCTTGCGGACGATGGCGAAGGCGTGGTCCAGCTGCGACTCCACGTCGCCCTGGCCGCCGGCCCGCAGCCACCGCCGCAGGACGTGGTTGTGGGCCGTGACCACGGCCGACGCGGCGACCTCGGCGAGCAGCGGATCGTCGTTGGCGTCGTCGTCGTGCGCGTGCTCGTCGAAGTGGCCGAGGAGGTAGCGGGTGAAGAGCCGCTCGTAGCGGGCCACCGAGGCGATCTCGGCCTCGCGCAGCGTCGGCACCTCGCGCGTCAGCTTGTAGCGCGAGACGGAGATCTCCGGCTGGGCCGCGTACATCCTCATGACTTCCTTGATGCCGCGGCACACGGTGTCGAGCGGATGCTCGTGCGCGGGTGCCGCGTTGAGCACCGCCTCCGCCCGGATCAGGGTGTCGTCGTGATCGGGGAAGATCGCCTCTTCCTTGGAGCGGAAGTGGCGGAAGAACGTACGGCGGGCCACTCCGGCCTGGGCCGCGATCTCGTCGACGGTGGTCGCCTCGTACCCCTTGGCGGCGAACAGCTCCATGGCCGCGGCCGCCAGTTCCCGGCGCATCTTGAGGCGTTGGGCCGCCGCGCGACTGCCCGCGGCGCTCTCCGGCGCGTCGGGCGTGGCTGGTGTACGTGAGGACTTGGCGGGCTGGGACATGACCCGAACGTACTGCATGTGCGCAGGAGAGCGCGCATGTCCGGGGATCCCCCCGCCCTGGAAGAGCGGGGGGTGTCCGGCGGGGTCGAGCAGTCCGCCCCAGTCGGCGTCGTCCGCGAACCGGTCGCCCTGGCCGTCAGCGGCGGGCATATTCGCGGAAGCCGCGGCCCGTCTTGCGGCCGAGGCAGCCCGCGGCCACCAGGTGCTCCAGGAGTGGCGCGGGGGCGAGTCCCGGGTCCCGGAACTCGCGGTGCAGGACCTTCTCGATGGCCAGCGAGACATCGAGCCCGACCACGTCGAGCAGCTCGAAGGGGCCCATCGGGTAGCCGCCGCCCAGCCTCATCGCCGCGTCGATGTCGTCCAGCGAGGCGTAGTGCTCCTGCACCATCTTGATCGCGTTGTTCAGGTACGGGAACAGCAGCGCGTTCACGATGAAGCCGGCCCGGTCACCGCAGTCCACCGGGTGCTTGCGGATCTTCGCGCAGACCTCGCGCACGGTGGCGTGCACGTCGTCCCCGGTCAGCACGGTCCGCACGACCTCGACGAGCTTCATCGCCGGGGCCGGGTTGAAGAAGTGCATGCCGATGACGTCCTGCGGGCGCGAGGTGGCGCGGGCGCAGGCGACGACGGGCAGCGAGGAGGTGGTGGTGGCGAGGATCGCGCCGGGCTTGCAGACCTTGTCGAACGTGCCGAAGAGCTGCTGCTTGATCTCCAGGTCCTCGGCGACCGCCTCCAGCGCCAGGTCGACGTCGGCGAAGTCGTCGTAGCTGCCGGTCGGCGTGATCAGCTCCAGGGTCCGCGCCGCCGCCTCGGCCGTCATGCGGCCCTTGTCGACGGAACGGGAGAGCGACTTGCCGATGCGGGCCTTGGCGGTCTGCGCCTTCTCCTCCGTACGGGCGGCGAGGACGACCTCGTACCCGGCCTTGGCGAAGACCTCGGCGATCCCGGAGGCCATCGTGCCGGAGCCGGCGACACCCACCGAGCGGACCGTGCGCCCCTCCGCCAGGACGGCGCCCTCCAGCGGCGTCAGCGCGTCCCGCACGACGGCGTCGCTGCCGGGGGCCTCGTACGAGTAGAAGCCGCGGCCGGACTTGCGTCCGGTCAGGCCCGCCTCGCTGAGCTGCTTGAGGATCGGCGCGGGGGCGTGCAGCCGGTCGTGCGACTCGGCGTACATCGCCTCCAGGACGGTCCGCGCGGTGTCCACGCCGATCAGGTCGAGCAGCGCGAGCGGGCCCATGGGCAGTCCGCAGCCGAGCCGCATCGCCGCGTCGATGTCCTCGCGGGAGGCGTACTTCGCCTCGTACATCGCGGCCGCCTGGTTGAGGTAGCCGAAGAGCAGGCCGTCGGCGACGAAGCCGGGGCGGTCGCCCACCGCGACGGGCTCCTTGCCGAGCTCCAGCGCCAGGTCGGTGACCGCGGCCACGGCCGCCGGCGCGGTCAGCACCGAGGAGACGACCTCGACGAGCTTCATCGCGGGCGCCGGGTTGAAGAAGTGCAGGCCGAGGACGCGCTCGGGGCGGGCCGAGTCGGCGGCGAGACGGGTCACGGACAGGGCGTTGGTGCCCGTCGCGAGGATCGCCTCGGGGCGCACGATGCCGTCGAGCGCCCGGAAGACCTGCTGCTTGATGTCGTACGACTCCGGGGTCACCTCGATGACGAGGTCGGCGTCGGCGGCGGCCGCGAGGTCGGTGAAGGTGCGGAAGCGGGCGAGGGCGTCCGTGCGCTCCGCGTCGCTCAGGTGCTCGCGGCGCACGGCGCGGGCGGTGGAGGCTTCGAGGGTGGCCACGGCCTGGGCGGCCGCGGCTTCGCTGACGTCGATGCCGATCACGTCACGGCCGGCCCGGAGCAGGACCTCGGCGATGCCGGTGCCCATGGTGCCGAGGCCGACGACGGCGACGGTCTTCAACGGGGACAGAGGGGTGTCGGACAGGGGAGTGGCCATCGCGGGACTCCTGGAAGAGGTGACGACTGAGGAGCGCACGCGGGTGCGCCGAAAGGCGCACACCGTGCGGAGGTTGCGGGTGTTTCCGGGCTGACGAGCGCACACGCCCGGTGCCGTCCCGAAGCGCCGTCGAACGGGCGCCCACGGGCGGTGAAAGCCGACCGGCCCTGTCCCGGAGCCATGTCGTACTGAGGTACCTGAAGTACCGAACCGACTGCTCTCACGGCGGCTGCGTCACCAGGCCACCGAGAGGTGAGACACGAGTGGGTAACTCGCTCGTCTGAGCTTAACCCGCCGGTAACGAGCGCGCCAGTCCCCGACTTTGTGATGTACGTCCCCGCACCTCGCGGGCTTGCCTAAGCTCGGCCCATGGACGAAGCGTTGCGATCGCTCACGGAGCGTCTGCGGACCGAGGCCGGGGCTTCGGCGGCATTCGAACGTCTGGCGCGGACGGAGGACCGCGAAGTGCTGGCCGCCGCCCTGACCGAGCCGGGACAGCCTCTCTGGGCAAGGGAGTTGGTCGCCTTCCGGCTCGGCACGGCAGGGGACCGGCGGGCTTTCGAGGCACTCGTCCTGCTGCTCAACCACCGCGATCCGCAGCGCTGCGCGTCCGCCGCCGACGCCCTGGCCCGGCTCGGCGACCCGCGCACGGCCCGCGCCGCCGCCGCGCTCGCCACCAACGAACTGCGGGTCGCGTACGCGCTCCAGCCGGTACGCCTCCTGGTCCGGCTGCGCGCCCCCGAGGCCGTACCCGCGCTGATCACCACCCTGGAGCGCAGGCTGCGCCCGCACGACCCCTACCGAAAGGTCGCCCTCGCGTGCGCCGAGGGCCTGGGCGTCCTGGGCGACGCCCGGGCGAGAGGAGTCCTGAACGAGGCACTGGCCCACCCGGCGCTCGCCGAGACGGCCGTGCACGCCCTGGCCCGGCTGACCGAGGCACAGGTGTAGGCGCCGGCCCGTGGGTGCGCCCGCGGGCCGGCACGCCCTCGTCAGTCCGCGTCGCCGCCCGTCAGCACGCGCGTGTAGCGCACCTCGGGCACCGCGACCCCGGCCGCCTCGAAGGGCTCCTCGGCGCCGTCGGGGCGGAAGCCGGCCCGCTCGTAGAAACGGCGGGCCGGGGCGTTCTCCTTGAGGACCCACAGCAGCATGCGCTCGTGCCCGGCCGCCGCGCAGCGGTCCGCGGACTCCCGCAGTAGGGCCTGCCCGATCCCCTGGCCCAGCACGTCGGGGTGTACGTAGATGGCGTACAACTCGACTTCCCCGGAACGGGCTTCGTCGTCCCGGTGCGGTCCGTGGCAGGCCCAGCCGACCACGGACCCGTCGCGCTCCGCGACCAGGTTCACGACGCCGCCGTCACCCTGCTCGAGGGTGCGGCGGCGCCGCGCCGCGTCCTCGGTCACGCTGAGCCCGTCCAGGTACGACCGCGGTATCAGGCCCTCGTACGCGGTCTGCCAGCCGCGCACCCGGATCTCGGCCACGCGCGCGCAGTCGTCGAGGGTCATCTCGCGGACCCGGGTCCCGCTCACGCGCCGACCACCGCGTACGCCTCGATCTCCATCAGGAACTCGGGCCGGACCAGCGCGGCGACCTGGACCGCCGAGGCGGCCGGAAGGCGTTCCGCGGGTATGTGCGCGGCGCGGGCGGCCCGGATCGCGGGCATGTGGGCCATGTCCGTGACGAAGAAGGTGAGTTTGACGACGTCGTCGAAGCCGGCGCCCGCCGCCGCCAGGCACCGGCGCAGGTTCTCGAAGACCTGGCGGGCCTGGGCCTCGGCGTCGCCCTCGCCGACGAGGGCGCCGTCCTCGTCCAGGGGGAGCTGGCCCGACACCGCGACGAAGCGGCCCGTGCCCGTCACGACATGGGAGTAGGCGGTGGCTGGGGCGACCCCGTCGGGGGCGGAGATGCGTGTCGGCTCACTCATGGGTCCATCGTGGACCATGGGTCCGGCGGTGCCCCCGACGGGTTCGCGGGCGGGGCGGGATCAGCCGCGGTGACCGAGGAGTTCGTGCAGTGTCGACCCCCGCGAGGAGGCGGACGCGGCCTTCGCGGTCAGCGGCTTCGGGTCGGGCAGCGTCTGGCACACCGCGTCGGCCTCGCCGTCGCCGCGCGGCACCCTGCCGTCGGCCAGATAGGCCGCCAGGTACTTGTCCAGGCAGTCGTTGCCGCTCAGGGTGATGCCGTGGTTGCCGCCGCCCTGCTCGACCACCAGGCTCGATCCGCGCAGCTGGTGATGGACGGTCACCCCGCCCTCGTAGGGCGTGGCCGCGTCGTCGGTCGCCTGGAAGAGGAGCGTCGGCGGGAGCCGGCGGTTGGAGACGTCCACCGGCCGGAGCGAGTCCGTGGGCCAGAACGCGCACGGCGCGTTGTACCAGGCGTTGTTCCAGGTCATGAACGGTGCCTTGGCGTGGACCGCCCAGTTGTCCCGGCGCCACCGGCGCCAGTCGCGCGGCCAGGACGCGTCACGGCACTGGACCGCCGCGTAGACGCTGTAGCCGTTGTCGCCCGAGGCGTCGACGGCGCCGAAGTTCTCGTACGCCTCCACGAGCGCGTCCGAGTTCTTGTCGTTCACGTAGGACGCGAACGCCTCGGCGAGGTAGGGCCAGTAGCCGTTGTAGTAGCCGCCCGGGATGAAGGTGTCCTCCAGTTCGGAGGCGCCCACCGTCTTCTGGGCGGGGTTCTTGGCGAGCGCCGCGCGCATCGCGTACCACTTGGCCTCGACCGCGGCCGGGTCGGTGCCGAGCCCGTAGGCCGCGTCGTTCCTGGCGACCCACGCGAGGAACGCCAGGTGGCGGTCGTTGAAGGCGTAGTCCTGGCTGATGTTGTCCTCGTACCACACACCGGTGGGGTCGACGATGGAGTCGAGGACCAGCCGGCGGACCCGCTGCGGGTAGAGCTTGCCGTACACGGCCCCCAGATAGGTGCCGTACGAGTAGCCGAAGTAGTTGATCTTCTTGGCGCCGAGGGCGGCGCGGATCGCGTCCATGTCGCGGACCGCGCTCACCGTGTCGAGGTACGGCAGCAGCTTCGCGTACTTCTTGCCGCACGCCTCGGCGAAGGACCTGGCGCGGGCCAGGTTGGCCTTCTCGAGGGCCCGGGTGCTCGGAACGGTGTCGGGGCGGACGGGCTTGAAGTACCCCGGCTCGCAGTCCAGCGCGGGCTTGCTCGCGCCGACACCGCGCGGGTCGAAGCCGATGACGTCGTACTGCGCCGCCACGGCCTTGGGCAGCGCGGAGGCGACGAAACCGGCCAGTGTGAGTCCGCTGCCGCCGGGACCGCCCGGGTTCACCAGCAGCGGCCCCTGGAACTTCTTCGCGGTGTGCGGGACGCGGGACAGGGCGAGGGTGATCCGCTCGCTGTAGGGGTTCGCGTGGTCCAGCGGCACCTTCAGGGACGCGCACTGGAGCGTCGGGTAGTCGTTGGTGCCGCACTTCTTCCAGACGGGTTTCGCGGTCGGGGCGGTGCGCGGTGCGCCAGCGGAGCCGGGGCTCGCGCCGGCGGGGACCGACGTGATCATCCCGGCCAGTACGACGGCCGCCCCGCACACAGCGGCTGCGCGTTTCTTCACAAGGCCTCCCAGGACGGAGGGTTCTGAGCCGTGCACGCCACGGCCTTCGCCGTATCGTGCCGGAGGGGGGTCCTGGAAGAACGCGTTCCGGCGGGACTCGACCCGATCGGACCGCGGGATGCGCCCGGATGCCGTCACGGCCGCCTCCGGAGGCATTCAGGGGCCCGGAGGTTCCGGGGGAGCGCGCGGCGGACGGCCGTGAGGGCCCGTCACCGTCCTTCAGAGCAGCGTCAGCTGGGTCGGTCCGGGCGCGGCGGGCGCCGGCGCGAGGGTGGGTTCGGGGACGGTGATCCGGCGTGGCATTCCCGCGCGCACGGGGCCGATGCCGTACTCCTGGGCCAGTTCGTGGACCTGACGGGTGATCCGGCGCTGGTACCACTTCGGGGCGTAGGCGCCCTCCGCGTACAGCCGCTCGTAGCGCCGTACGAGGTGGGGGTGGTGGCGTTCCAGCCAGGCCGTGAACCACTCGCGGGCGCCGGGCCGCAGGTGCAGCACCAGCGGGGTGACCGAGGTGGCCCCCGAAGCGGCGACGGCCCGTACGGTGGCGCGCAGCTGGGCGGGGTGGTCGCTCAGGAAGGGGATCACGGGGGCCATCAGGACGCCGCAGCCGATGCCGTGGTCCGTCAGCGTCCGGACGACGTCCAGGCGGCGCTCGGGGGCCGGTGTGCCCGGCTCCACGGTGCGCCACAGCTCGCCGTCGGTGAAGCCCACGGAGACCGATATCCCGACGTCGGTGACCTCGGAGGCCTGCTTCAGCAGGTCGAGGTCGCGCAGGATGAGCGTGCCCTTCGTCAGGACGGAGAAGGGGTTCGCGTGGTCGCGCAGGGCCGCGATGATGCCCGGCATGAGCCCGTAGCGGCCCTCGGCGCGCTGGTAGCAGTCGACGTTGGTGCCCATCGCGATGTGCTCGCCGTGCCAGCGGGGCGAGGCGAGCCGGCGGCGCAGCAGCTCCGGCGCGTTGACCTTCACCACGATCTGCGAGTCGAAACCGAGTCCGGTGTCGAGGTCCAGATAGCTGTGCGTCTTGCGGGCGAAGCAGTAGACGCACGCGTGCGAGCAGCCGCGATAGGGGTTGACCGTCCATTCGAACGGCATGCGGGAGGCCCCCGGCACCCGGTTCACGATGGACCGTGCCTGGATCTCGTGGAACGTGATCCCTCTGAACTCGGGGGTGTCGAACGTCCTCGTCGTGACCGCGTCCGCGTCGAACAGGGCGGCGTCCCGGGCGGGGCTGCCGGCGAGGTCCGCTGTCAGGTTCTCCCAGCGCATGGCGCCTCCTAGGTAGCACTGGACAGAGAATAGAACACATGTTCCCTTGATCGTGCGACCCGTTTCCCGTGTCGCCCCGCGGGCGGGGCACGCACCCGCGGGCACCCCGATTTGGGCGGCCGGGGCGCCGGGTGGTTGGCTGGCCGTACAACCCGAGGAACCACACGCTGGAGGAAGTGCCATGGCGCAGGTCGAGGCCACGACGGAGCGGGTCATCGCGGCGGACGCGGAAACGGTGTTCGACGCCCTGGCCGACTACAGCGGCACGCGGCCGAAGCTGCTGCCCGAGCACTTCAGCGAGTACGAGGTGCGCGAGGGCGGCGACGGTGAGGGCACCCTCGTCCACTGGAAGCTCCAGGCCACCAGCAAGCGCGTCCGTGACTGCCTGCTCGAGGTGAGCGAGCCCACCGACGGCGAGCTCGTGGAGAAGGACCGCAACTCCTCCATGGTCACCACCTGGCGCGTCACCCCGGCCGGTGAGGGCAAGGCCCGCGTCGTGGTCACCAGCGTCTGGAACGGCGCGGGCGGCATCGGCGGCTTCTTCGAGCGGACCTTCGCGCCCAAGGGCCTCGGCCGCATCTACGACGCCCTGCTCGCCAACCTCGCGGCGCAGACCGAGAAGTGACCCGCTCCCCCGGGAGGCACGCGCTTCCCGGGGGCCCCGCGCGCCGGAGCCGCCCCCGCCGGGGCCAATTCCCGCGTTGCCGCACATCGTGACGGGACGCCGCCGTACGGTGGTGGGGGCGGCACAGATCTTGCGGAGCCGTGGGGAGAGAGGGCCTGGGCCATGGACCGTGGCACCGAAGCGGGCGCGACTTCCAGCCCCGGAGCTGGGAACGGCGCGGCGGAGCGCGCCGACGCCGGCCGTGTCCCGCTGGCCGTGGTGGTCGTGGACCGCGACGGGCTCGTCTCGCACTGGAGCAGCGGCGCGCGGCGGATGTTCGGCACCCCCAAGGAGGAGGCGCTGGGCCGCCACGCGGCGGACCTGCTCCCCGTCTCCGGCGCGCTCCCCGAGGGCGCGGACGGGTCCCCCTTCGGGAGCCGTGCCACGTACGACGGACTCGGGCCCGGTCTGGAGTCCTCCCTGGACGGACGGCTCTCCTACCCGGCCGCCGGACGCGCCCGGCTCACCGCGGCCGGTGCCGACCGGATCGACGTCCTGTGGTGGGCCTACCCGCTGGTCGGCCCGGGCCCGGAGCGGCTGCTCGTGCTCGCCGCCGACGCGGGCGCGACGCGCCACGAGGACGACGACGTCTCCTTCGAGCGCATCGCGCCCGGCTTCGCGCTGCACACCGACTTCCCCGGCGCCGACGAGCTGGCCCGCCGGCTCCCCGAGATCCTGCCCAGCATGAGCGTCGGGGACAGCGCCCGCATCGTCTCGCAGGTACTGGAACTGGGATATCCCGTCCTGGAGTTCAGCCAGAACGACCGGGTGCCCGTCACCCCCGACTGGGGCGTGCCCCGGCGCGCGGAGCGCAGGGCGCGCCGCGAGCGGGCGATGCGGGCCGCGGCCCTCGGCGCGCCCGTGCCGCGGGACCTCCCGGACGACGAGGGCGAGGACCTCGAGTACGTGGCCGTCCGGGAGCGCCTGGAGTTCCTGAACGAGGTCAGCGGGCGCATCGGGACCTCCCTCGACCTGTCGCGGACCGTCCTGGAGGTCAGCCGGGCCGTCGTGCCGCGCTTCACGGACGTGGCGGGCACCTATCTGCGCGAGCAGGTCGTCGCCGGTGAGGGCTTTCCCGAAGGCGTGCCCGACACGACCACGATGTGGCACCGGGTCGCCGTGGAGCACACCGACGAGCCGGGCCGCTGGGACGACGTCGTGCCGGTCGGGGAGGCCATGCCCTTCCCGGCGCACACCCCGTTCTTCCAGTGCATGACCACCGGTGAGCCCGTCCTCGTGCCGCGCATCAGCGAGCAGATGGGACACATGATCGCCGCGCAGTTCGAGAAGCGCGACATCAGACCGCTCATCACCGGCCGCTCCATGCTGGTCGTGCCCCTCAAGGCCCGTGACGTGGTGCTCGGTTTCATGATCCTGCTGCGTCACCCCGAGCGCGTCGAGTTCAACGACATGGACCGGGTCACCGGCGCCGAACTGGCCGCCCGCGCGGGCCTGGTGCTGGACAACGCCCGCATGTACACGTACCAGGAGAGCGTCGCCGAGACCCTCCAGGACAGCATGCTGCCGACCATCGAGCCCCGTATGGCCGGCTGCGACATCGCCACCCGCTATCTGCCGGGAACGCTCCTCGGACGCATCGGCGGCGACTGGTTCGACTCGGTGAAGCTGCCCGGCTCGCGCACCGCCCTGGTCGTCGGGGACGTCATGGGCCACGGCCTCAACTCGGCCGCGATGATGGGCCAGTTACGCACCGCCGTACAGACCATGGCCGCACTCGACCTGCCGCCCGCCCAGCTTCTGCGCAACCTCGACGACCTCGCCCAGCGCCTCGGCGACAGCTACCTCGCGACCTGCCTGTACGCCGTCTACGACCCGATCGCCGGAATGCTGCACATCGCCAACGCGGGCCACATCCCGCCGGTCCTGGTCCGCGCCGCGGACGGCCGCAGCGAACTGCTCGACCTGCCGACCGGAGCGCCCATCGGGGTCGGCGGAGTGCCCTTCGAGGCGGTCCGCGTGCGGGTGCGGCCGGGCGACCGGCTCGTGATGTGCACCGACGGGCTGGTCGAGATGCGCGGCGAGGACATCGGTGTCGGCCTCGCCACCCTCTGCGAGTCCGCCGCCCACCCGGCCGCCTCCATGGACCACGCCTGCGACACCATCATCCGCGCGCTCAACACCCGCGGCGGGCGCAAGGACGACGTGGCCCTGCTGATGGCCCGGCTCAACGGGATCGCGCCCGCGGACGTCGCCGAATGGCGCCTGGCCCTCGACCCGGCCGAGGCCGGCAGGGCGCGCGCCGTGGTCCGCGAACAACTGCACGCGTGGGGTCTGGCGGGGCTCGTCGACAACGCCGGGCTGATGGTCGGCGAGCTCGTCACCAACGCCGTACGGCACGCGAACAGCCGGGGGATCGGACTGCGGCTCGTGCGCGGCGACACCCTGCTGTGCGAGGTGGACGACGAGGACCACACGCTCCCGATCCTGCTCAGCGCCGGTCCCGGCGACGAGTTCGGACGCGGACTGCGGCTCGTCAGCGCGCTGTCCCGCGCGTGGGGGTCCAGCCGCACCGGCGCGGGCAAGACCGTGTGGTTCGAACTGACGCTCCCGCGGAGCTGATCCGTCCGCGCGGCGTCCGCACGGTGTCCGCGGCGCCCGCACGACGGGGTCGGCTCCGGCACGCGAAGGAGCACGGAGGCGCACGGAGGCGTACGGGGTTCGAATGAGCGGTGAAGGAATGCGCCGGCGGCTTGTCGCCGCACCCCGGGCGCGGTAGACCGATCGGGCCCGCCGGGTCCCGGCGGGCGCGGTCACGACCCCGGGGAGCGGACATGAGCGTGAGCAGTCGGTACAGGCAGGCCTGGGAGGGCTTCTGGCGCGAGGCCCCCGGCGGACAGGGCGGGGTCCTCTGGGACGCCGAGCCCGTGCTCACGGCCGCGGTCCACCTCGCCCACTTCGAGCCGCACCTGACGACGCCCGAGCTGCCCCTGGTGGACCTCGGCTGCGGCAACGGCACCCAGACCCGCTTCCTGGCCGGCCGGTTCCCCACGGTCGTCGGCACCGACCTCGCGCCCGCGGCGCTCGACCACGCCCGCACCGCCGATCCGGCGGGCCGGGCCCGGTACCGGCTGCTCGACGCGGCGGACAAGTCCGAGACCGAGGCGCTGCACGCGGAGCTCGGCGACGCCAACGTCTACATGCGGGGCGTGCTCCACCAGACCGAGCCGGACGACCGGCAGCCTTTGGCGGACGGCCTGGCCACCCTGGCGGGCGACCGGGGCCGGGTCTTCCTGGTCGAACTCGCCGAGGCCGCCGGTCCGGTCCTGCGCGCGCTGGCCCAGGGTCCGGACGGCCCTCCGGCCAAGCTGGCCCCGGTGTTCCGGCACGGCATCGCCCCGGGCGAGATCGCGGACGCGGCGGTGCCCGAGCATCTGCGCCGGGCCGGCCTCACGGTCCTCGCGAGCGGCGAGCTCCCGCTCCTCACGACCGAGCACACGCCCGACGGCACCCTCATCGAGCTTCCGTCGCGGTGGCTGGTGGCCGGCCGCCCCGGCTGACACCGGTGGTCCGGACCCGCCCGAGTTGTCCACAGGCTCTGCCGGGTCCGGGCCGAAGCGCGTACGGTTTCGGCATGAAGATCCTCATCAGCGCCGACATGGAAGGCGCCACGGGTGTGACCTGGCCGGCCGACGTGTTGCCGGGGACTCCCCAGTGGGAGCGGTGCCGCGCGCTGTTCACCTCGGACGTGAACGCCGCGGTGCTCGGCTTCTTCGACGGCGGCGCCGACGAGGTGCTGATCAACGAAGCCCACTGGACCATGCGGAACCTCCTGCTGGAGCGGCTCGACGAGAGAGCGGAGATGCTCACCGGGCGGCACAAGGCGCTGTCCATGGTCGAGGGCGTGCAGCACGGGGACGTGGACGGCATCGCGTTCGTCGGGTACCACGCGGGGGCGGGCACGGAGGGCGTCCTCGCCCACACCTATCTGGCGAACTCCATCACGGGCGTGTGGGTCGACGACGTACGGGCCAGTGAGGGGCTGCTCAACGCCCGCGTCGTCGCCGAGTACGGCGTGCCGGTCGTGCTGGTCACCGGCGACGACGTGGCCTGCGAGGACGCGCTGGGGTACGCGCCGGGGGCGCTGAAGGTCGCCGTGAAGGACCACGTCTCGCGGTACGCGGCCGTGTGCCGCACCCCGGCCAGGACCGCCGCGGACATCCGGGCCGCGGCCAAGGAGGCGGCGGCGCTCGCGGTGCGGCACGAGCCGGTCGCCGGCGGGCCGGTCACCATCGCGGTGGAGTTCGACGCCGAGCACCTGGCCATGGCCGCCACCGTCGTGCCGGGGGTCGGCCGTGCCGGTGAGCGGAAGATCGTGTACACCAGCGACACGATGTACGAGGGGATCCGGACCTTCAAGGCGGTCACCACGATCGTCTCGGCTGCGGTGGAGGAGCAGTATGGCTGACGAACGCGCACTCGACGAGGTCGTCCGGTTCACTTCCGACCTCATCCGGATCGACACGACCAACCGGGGCGGCGGGGACTGCCGGGAGCGTCCCGCCGCCGAGTACGCCGCCGCGCGGCTCGCCGAGGCGGGCCTGGAGCCCACGCTGCTGGAGCGCACCGAGGGGCGCACGAACGTCGTGGCCCGCCTGGAGGGCACCGACCCCTCCGCCGACGCGCTGCTCGTCCACGGTCATCTGGACGTGGTGCCCGCCCAGGCGGAGGACTGGAGCGTCCACCCGTTCTCCGGGGAGGTCCGCGACGGCGTCGTCTGGGGACGCGGCGCGGTCGACATGAAGAACATGGACGCGATGATCCTCTCCGTCGTCCGCTCCTGGGCCCGCGAAGGGGTACGGCCCCGGCGTGACCTGGTCATCGCCTTCACCGCCGACGAGGAGGCGAGCGCCGCGGACGGCTCGGGCTTCCTGGCCGACGAGCACCCCGAGCTCTTCGAGGGCTGCACCGAGGGCATCAGCGAGTCGGGGGCGTTCACCTTCCATGACGGCGCGGGACGGCAGCTGTATCCCATCGCGGCGGGTGAGCGCGGCACCGGATGGATCAAGCTCACCGCGCGGGGACGGGCGGGCCACGGCTCCAAGGTGAACCGGAGCAACGCGGTGACCCGCCTGGCCGCCGCGGTCGCCCGCATCGGTGCCCACAAGTGGCCGCTGCACATCACCCCGACCCTGCGGGCCGCCCTGACCGAACTCGCCCTCCTGTACGGCGTGGACGGCGACCTGGACGACGTGGACGCCCTGCTGGTCAAGCTCGGCCCGGCCGCCTCGCTCGTCGAGGCGACCGTCCGCAACAGCGCCAACCCGACGATGCTGAGCGCCGGTTACAAGGTCAACGTGATCCCGGGGGAGGCCGTCGCCTACGTGGACGGCCGCTATCTGCCGGGCGGCGAGGGCGAGTTCCGCACGACCATGGACGAACTCACCGGACCGGACGTGGAGTGGGAGTTCTACCACCACGGGGTGGCCCTCCAGGCACCGCTGGACTCGCCGACGTACGCACGGATGCGCGCGGTCATCGAGGAGTTCGCGCCCGAGGGCCATGTCGTCCCCTACTTCATGTCGGGCGGCACGGACGCCAAGCAGTTCTCCCGCCTCGGCATCACCGGCTACGGCTTCTCGCCGCTCAGGCTCCCGGAGGGCTTCGACTACCAGGCGATGTTCCACGGGGTCGACGAACGGGTCCCGGTCGACGCGCTCCACTTCGGCGTCCGGGTCCTCGACCGCTTCCTGCGCACGGCCTAGGGGGACGAGATGCAGACCACGCCATACGGTTCATGGCCCTCGCCGATCGACGCGAGGCTCGCCGCCGCGCACGACGGCCATCCCGAGTTCGTCGGCTTCGTCGGCGACGAGGCCTGGTGGACCGAGCCCCGGCCGGCCGAGGGCGGGCGGCGCACACTGGTCCGGCGGAAGGCGGACGGCACCGAGGAGCCGGTGCTCCCGGCTCCCTGGAACGTGCGCAGCCGCGTCATCGAGTACGGCGGCAGCCCCTGGGCCGGAGTCATGCGCCCCGAAGGCCCGCTGATCGTCTTCGTCGACTTCGCCGACCAGCGCCTCCACGTCTGCGAGCCCGGAGGCGAACCGCGCCCGTTGACCCCGCTCTCGCCGGTGGGCGGCGGACTGCGCTGGGTGGATCCGCAGCTGCGGCCGGAGTACGGCGAGGTCTGGTGCGTCATGGAGGAGTTCACCGGGGACGGACCCGCCGATGTGCGCCGGGCCGTCGTCGCGGTGCCGCTGGACGGATCGGCGGCGCGGGACCGGGACGCCGTGCGCGAACTGTCCGACGGGCGGCACCGGTTCGTCACCGGGCCCCGGCTCTCGCCCGACGGCCGGCAGGCGGTCTGGCTAGCCTGGGACCACCCGCGCATGCCCTGGGACGGCACCGAGGTGATCCTCGCGGACGTCACCGGGCACGGCACGCTGTCCGGCCCGCGAGCCGTCGCGGGGGGTCCGGAGGAGTCCGTCGTCCAGGCCGACTGGGCGGCCGACGGCACGCTGCTCTACGTCAGCGACCGCGGCGGCTGGTGGAACCTCCACCGTCTCGGCGCGGACGGCGGGGCGATCGTCCTCTGTCCGCGCGAGGAGGAGTTCGGCGGCCCCCTCTGGAAGATCGGACTCCGCTGGTTCGCGCCGCTGGACAGCGGTCTGGTCGCCGTCGTGCACGGGCGGGGCGCCACCGCCCTCGGGATACTGGACCCCGAGACCGGCGAACTCGTCGACACGGCGGGTCCCTGGACCGAGTTCGCGCCCACGCTCGCCGTCCACGGCAGCAGGGTCGTCGGCGTCGGGGCCAGCCCCCGCAGCGCCCACGAGGTCGTCGAACTGGACGCCCGCACCGGCCGGGCCCGGGTGATCGGCGCCGCGCACGACGACCCGGTCGACCCCGCGTACTACCCCGAGCCCCAGATCCGTACCTTCGCCGGCCCCGCCGGACGCGAGGTCCACGCGCACATCTACCCGCCGCACCACCCCGGCCACGTCGGCCGCGCCGACGAGCTCCCGCCGTACGTCGTACGGGTCCACGGCGGTCCCACCAGCAGGTCGCCCCTGGTCCTCGACCTGGAGATCGCCTACTTCACCTCCCGGGGGATCGGGGTGGCCGAGGTCAACTACGGCGGATCGACCGGCCATGGACGGGAGTACCGCAACCTGCTGCGCGAACAGTGGGGTGTCGTCGACGTCGAGGACTGCGCCGCCGTCGCCCTCGCCCTCGCCGACGAGGGCACCGGGGACCGGCGGCGGCTCGCGATCCGCGGCGGCAGCGCGGGAGGCTGGACCACGGCCGCCTCGCTGGCCCGCACCGACGTCTACGCCTGCGGCACCATCCTCTATCCCGTGATCGACCTCACCGAATGGGCCTCGGGCGAGACCCACGACTTCGAGTCGCAGTACCTGGAATCGCTCGTCGGCCCGATCGCCGAGGTCCCGGCCCGGTACTCGGAGCGGTCGCCGTCCACGCACGCCGACCGGATCACCGCCCCCTTCCTGCTGCTCCAGGGGCTCGACGACGCGGTCTGCCCGCCCGCGCAGTGCGAACGCTTCCTGGCCCGTGTCGAGGAGCAGGGTCGCCGTGTCCCGCACGCCTACATCGCCTTCGAGGGGGAAGGGCACGGTTTCCGGCGCGCCGAGACGATGGAACGGGCCCTGGAGGCCGAACTCTCCCTGTACGCCCAGGCCCTCGGACTGAACCCGCCCGGCATCCCCACGCTGGAGCTGTCCAAGTGAGGCGGCCGCCGGCACAGGGGCCACTCGCGGATGAACCCCCGCACATGAACCGCCTGCACATGAACCGCCTGCACATGAACCGCCTGCACATGAACCGCCCGCATACGAACCACCAGTGACCGGAGCCGCACGAGTGATACGAACGACCGCGCCGATCCCCGCCCTGACCCGACCCGCGCGGCTCGCCGCCGGGGCCAGGGTGGCGGTCGTCGCGCCCAGCGGGCCCGTCCCCGAGGAGCGGCTCGAAGCCGGCCTCGACATCCTGCGCGGCTGGGACCTCGACCCCGTCGTGGCACCCCACGTCCTGGACCGGCACACCGGGTTCCCCTACCTGGCGGGGACGGACGCCGACCGGGCCGCCGACTTCCAGGCGGCCTGGTGCGACCCGGACGTGACCGCCGTGCTGTGCGCCCGCGGCGGGTACGGCGCTCAGCGCATGGTCGACCTGCTCGACTGGGACGCCGTCCGGGCCGCGGGCCCCAAGGTCTTCGTCGGCTTCAGCGACATCACCGCGCTGCACGAGGCGTTCGCCACCCGGGTGGGGCTCGCGACCCTGCACGGGCCGATGGTGTCGGCCATGGGCTTCCTGAAGAACGCGCGGTCGCAGGAGCATCTGCGGGCGACCCTCTTCGAACCCGAGTCGGTGCGGACCATCGCCTCCGGCGAAGCCACCGCGCTGGTGCCCGGCAAGGCCCGCGGTGTCACGCTCGGCGGCTGCGCCAGTCTGCTGGCCGCGGAACTCGGCACCCCGCACGCCCGTGCCGGTGCCCGGGGCGGGCTCCTCCTGATCGAGGACGTCGGTGAGGAGGCCTACCGCCTGGACCGGATCCTGACGCAACTGCTGCGCGGAGGCTGGCTCGACGGGGTGGCCGGGGTCGCGCTCGGCTCCTGGACGGACTGCGGACCGTACGAGAGGCTCCGCGAGGTCTTCGCCGACCGGCTCGGCCCGCTCGGCGTTCCCGTCGCCGAGCACTTCGGGTTCGGGCACGTGGAGGGAACGCTGACGATGCCGTTCGGCCTCCGGGCCGAACTCGACGCGGACGCGGGGACGCTGACCCTGGAGGAGCCCGCGCTGGTCTGACCTCGGGGAAGCCGCCGCCGGGTCCGTGCTCGCGTAAGGTGTCCGGATGCCTGAGAAGATCGGCTCACTCGCCGAAGGCCCCCGCGTGGGCATTCGCCGTTTCACCCTGGACGACGGCCCGGAGTTCACCGCACGGGCCAGGGAGAGCCGGAGCCTGCACCGGCCCTGGCTCTTCCCGCCCGATGACACCGACGCCTATGCCGCCTACGCCGGGCGGCTCATCGAGGACCCCACCAAGGCCGGGTTCCTCGTCTGCGAGCGGGACGGCGGGGGGATCGCCGGTTTCATCAACATCAACAACATCGTCGAGGGCGGCTTCCTGTGCGGCGCCCTCGGCTACGGCGCCTTCGCGCACGCGGCGGGACGCGGGCTGATGACCGAGGCCCTCGGCCTCGTCGTGCGGTACGCCTTCGGCGAGATGGGCCTGCACCGGCTGGAGATCAACGCGCAGCCCGGCAACGCGGGTTCGATCGCCCTCGCCCGCAAGTGCGGCTTCCGGCTCGAAGGCTTCTCACCGGACTTCATCCGCATCGACGGTGCCTGGCGGGACCACGAACGGTGGGCGATCACCGCGGAGATGGTCGAACCCGGCTGACCGGCGGCGCCTTTGCGGAATCCTGACCCGATTCCGGTGAGCGGACACCCTGGTCAGCAGGCCGATGACCATGTTCCATGGTCGTCGTGACGACGATCCGACGTGACGTACTGACCCTCCCGGCGGCCGAACTGGGTCCGAGCAACCCCCTGCCGCCCCTGCGGACCCTCGACGAGATGCACCAGATCGACGACCGCGACCGCGTCGGCCTGCCGGGCGACATGGCCCGGCAGATCGGGTACGAGCCGCTGCGCAGCGTGCTGCCCGAGCGCATACGCGACGGATACGGGCGCGAGAGGACGCCGCGCGAACTCGACACGATAGTGATCGAGAACGACCGGCTGCGCGCCACCGTGCTGCCCGGCTACGGCGGCCGTGTCGTCTCGCTCTTCCACAAGCCCACCGAGACGGAACTGCTCTACACCAACCCGGTGCTCCAGCCGGCCTGCTTCGCCCTCAACGGCGCCTGGTTCTCCGGCGGCATCGAGTGGAACATCGGGGCCACCGGGCACACCACCCTGTCGTGCTCACCCGTCCACGCCGCCCGTGTCCCCGCCCCGGACGGCGGCGAGATGCTGCGCCTGTGGGAGTGGGAACGCCTGCGCGACCTCCCCTTCCAGGTCGATCTGTGGCTGCCGGACGGCTCCGACTTCCTGTACGTCGGCGTCCGCGTCCGCAACCCGCACGAGAAACCCGCCCCGCTGTACTGGTGGTCCAACATCGCGGTCCCCGAGGAGCGCAGGGTCATCGCCCCCGCCGAGGAGACCTGGCACTTCGGCTACGAGCGACGGCTGCGCCGGGTGCCCGTGCCGACGTACGACGGAACCGACCGGACGTACCCGCTGAACAGCACCTTCCCCGCCGACTACTTCTACGAGGTGCCCGACGGCCGGCGCCGCTGGATCGCCGCGGTCGACGAGTCGGGCGAGGGCCTGGTCCAGACGTCCACCGACGTCCTGCGCGGGCGCAAGCTCTTCGTCTGGGGCTCGGGGCCCGGCGGACGGCGCTGGCAGGAGTGGCTCACCGAGCCGGGGACCGGCGGGTACTGCGAGATCCAGGCCGGACTCGCCCGCACCCAGCTCGAACACGTACGGCTCGACGCCGAGAGCGACGTCTCCTGGCTGGAGGCGTACGGGCCGCTGTCCGTGAGCGCCGAGAGCGCGCACGGGGCGGACTGGGAGGCCGCGCGGGCGGAGGTCGAGGGCCGTCTGGAGAGCGTCCTCTCCCGGGAGGCGGTCGATACCGCGTACGCCGCCTGGCTGCCGCACGCCGACACCGCGCCCGGCGAGGTCCTCGCCGTCGGATCCGGCTGGGGAGCGCTCGAAGTGCTGCGCGCCGCGCACAAGCTGCCCGGCACGCCCTTCGACGAGAGCACGCTCGGGGAGGACCAGGAGCCGTGGCTGGAACTGCTGCGCTCCGGCGCGTTCCCGGAGCCCCGGCGGATCGGCCCGCCCGGCGAGACCCTGGTGGCGTCGCACTGGCGCGACATGCTGGAGACGGCCCCCGCCACACCGGTCGCCGAGTACCACCTCGGAGTCGCCCAGTGGCATGCCGGGGACGTGGCCCAGGCCGTGCGGAGCTGGGAGCGGGCGCTCGGACTCGCCCCGTCGCTCTGGCCGTTGCTGCGCTGTCTCGCCGTCGCCGACCAGGAGGCGGGCGCCGCCGAGCGCGCCGCCGACCGTTACGCCGAGGCCTTCGACGACCTGTGCCGGGAGCGGCGCGACGACGGGCCCCGGTGGACCGCGGTGACCGCCGCGCTCGGCCGCGAGGCCATCGAGGCGCTGCTGACGGCCCGCCGTCCGGCGCAGGCGCGTGCCGTGTGGGAGCGGCTGCACCCCGAGACCCGGGAGCGTGGCCGGTTCCGTCTCGTCGAGGCCGGACTGCTGCTCGCCGAGGGCCGCCGCGAGGACGCGCGGGCGGTCTTCGACGCGGGCTTCGAGGTCGCCGACCTGCGCGAGGGGGCGGAGACCGTCGACCGGCTGTGGTCCCGGCTGGGCGACGAGCCCCTGCCGGCGCGCTACGACTTCCGCATGCGGCCGCCGTCCACGCCCTGAGCCGTCCGATGCCGGACGGTTCCCGTCCGGACCGTCGGTCCCCGACCCCGGTCCCGGTCGCCGTCCGGCCTTCGGGGCGCGGACTCGGGTGCTCCGCCGCCGGGTGGGGCACCCGGGACCGGGCGCGTCCGGGCGCGGTGCCGCTCAGCCGTTGCGGTCCGCGTACTCGTACACCGATCCGTCGGGATGGACGGCGATGAGGTTGCGGCCCGCGGGTGTCTCCACCGGGCCCGCGACGACACGGGCGCCGAGGCCGGTGAGGACCCGGCCGGTCTCCTCGACGTCCTTGACGGCGATCGTCGCCGCGACCTTGCGCAGCACGTCGAGTTCGGACTCGGGCCCGCTCATCAGCAGGAAGCAGCCGACCGCGGCGACCGACACCCCGCCGCGCTCGAAGCGGAGCGCCCTGCCGCCCGCGAGCCGTTCGTAGAAGGGGACCGCGGTCTCCAGGTCGTCGACGCAGACGCGCAGCGTGGCTCCCAGAATCTCCATGAGGACGAGCCTAGTTGGGCACGCGCGGCGGGGGAGATCGATTCGGACGATCGCCTCCGGAGCCGGGGCCGGTCCGTTACGGGTCCGGCCCGGCGGGGTACCCGCGGACGATGAAGCGCATCGAGCACCTGGAACATCTGGAGCATCTGGACAGGGAACTCGTCGACGAACTCGCCATGGTGGCCCGCGAGACCGTCCGGGACGAACTGCGCGAGCAGACGCGCGCGAAGCGCCGGACGGCCGCGCTGTACGCCGCTTCGGGCGCCGCCGCGCTGTACGCGGGCGCCGCCCTGGTCCTCGCCCTCGGTCTGGCCCTCGCGTCGGCGATGCCCGGTTGGGCGGCGGCCCTCGTCGCGGCGGTGGCGCTCGGGGCCGTCGCGTACGCGCTGCGGGGAACGGCCCGGCCGTCCGCGCCCGGGCCGACGACCGGGGACGCGGCCGCACTCACCCCGCCCGACCGGGTCGTCGGCGCCCACGCGCCCCCCTTCCCGCCCGGCGGCCTGGGTCTGCCGTACCCGCCGATGCCGACCGGGGCGCCCGGTGTCCCCGACGGCGGCACGGGCCCGGGTCTCTCCGACGACCCCGAGGTGTGGCATCGCCGGGCGCGATGAATCCTCCGCCGCGCACGGCGCCGGTGCCGGGTCCGTGGCACCGGCGCCGGCCGTGTCCGCGCCCCGGGCGGGAAACGCCGGACGTGCCCGTGTTTGGGCGCCGGGGTCGGGGGGACGCGGAAAGCCCGTACGGCGGGAGGGAACCGGCCTCGTCCGAAGGGGCGGAACGGCCGGAGCGCCGGGCTGTCCGGAAACCGCCGGAGGTCTGGAAGGAGCATCATGAACACACGCCAGCTCATCGATCTGGCCCAGCAACTGCGCGTCGACAGCGTCCGGGCCGCCGACGCCGCGGGCTCGGGGCACCCGACGTCGTCCATGTCCGCCGCCGACCTGATGGCGGTCATGCTGGCCAACCACACACGGTACGACTTCGAACGTCCTCAGCATCCCGGCAACGACCGTTTCGTCCTCTCCAAGGGGCACGCCTCACCGCTCCTGTACTCCGCGTACAAGGCGGCCGGCGCGCTGAACGAGGCCGAACTGCTCACCTTCCGCAAGGCGGGCAGCAGGCTCGAGGGGCATCCCACGCCCCGGCGGCTCCCGTGGGTGGAGACCGCCACCGGATCGCTCGGCCAGGGGCTGCCCGTCGGGGTCGGCATCGCGCTCGCCGGAAAGCGGCTCGACCGCACCGGATACCGCGTCCGGGTGCTGTGCGGCGACAGCGAGCTCGCCGAGGGGTCCGTGTGGGAGGCCGCCGAGCACGCGGGCCACGAGCACCTCGACAACCTGACCGTGATCGTCGACGTCAACCGGCTGGGCCAGCGCGGGCCGACCCGGCACGGACACGACCTCGACGCGTACGCACGCCGGTTCGGGGCGTTCGACTGGCACACCGTCGAGGTCGACGGACACGACGTGGACGCGATCGACCGGGCCTTCCTGGAGGCGGACTCCACCAGCGGACAGCCCACCGTGATCCTCGCCCGCACGCTGAAGGGCAAGGGCGTGGCCTCGGTCCAGGACCGCGAGGGACTGCACGGCAAGCCGCTGCCGGACGCCGAGGAGGCGATCGCCGAACTCGGCGGTGTGCACGACCGCCGGGTGGAGGTCCAGCCGCCGCCCGTCGCCAGGATGCTGCACGCCGTACGCTCCGGACACCTCGACCTGCCGCGGTACGAGACGGGTGACGAGGTCGCCACCCGCGACGCCTTCGGGAAGGCGCTCGCCGCGCTCGGCGGCGCCCGCGGTGACGTGGTGGCCCTGGACGGCGAGGTCGGCGACTCGACCCGCGCCGAGTTCTTCGCCAAGGAACACCCCGAGCGCTACTTCGAGTGCTACATCGCCGAGCAGCAGCTGGTCGCCACCGCCGTCGGCATGGCGGCGCGCGGCTGGGTCCCCTACGCCTCGACGTTCGCGGCCTTCCTCACCCGGGCCCACGACTTCGTCCGCATGGCCTCCATCAGCGGCGCGGGCGTCAACCTCGTCGGCTCCCACGCGGGCGTCGCCATCGGGCAGGACGGGCCTTCGCAGATGGGTCTCGAGGACCTGGCGATGTTCCGGTCCGTGTACGACTCGACCGTGCTGTACCCGTGCGACGCCAACCAGACGGCGAAGCTCGTCGTCACGATGGCCGGTCTGGAGGGCATCCGCTATCTGCGCACCTCACGCGGTGAGAGCCCCGTCATCTACAGCGCCACCGAGGAGTTCCCGGTCGGCGGCAGCAAGGTGCTGCGCGCCTCCGCCGACGACCGGCTCACGTTCGTCGCGGCGGGGGTCACCGTCCACGAGGCGCTGGCCGCCGCGGAAGCGCTCGACCGGGAGGGCATCCAGGCCCGCGTGATCGACCTCTACTCGGTGAAGCCCGTGGACCGCGCGACCCTGCGCGAGGCCGCCGAGGAGACCGGCTGCCTGGTCACGGTGGAGGACCACCGGGAGGAGGGTGGCCTCGGGGACGCGGTGCTGGACGCCTTCACCGATGGCCGCCCCGTGCCCCGCCTGGTGCGCCTCGCCGTCCGTACGATGCCGGGCTCCGCGAGCCCCGACGAGCAGCTGCGCGCCGCGGGCATCGACGCCGAGTCGATCGCGGCGGCGGGCCGTCTGCTGGTCGAGACGGCCGTGGTGCGCTGACCGGGCCGGGGCCGGAGAGAGCCCTTGCGGCCCGCCCGCCGGAGCGCGGGCGGGCCGTCGTGGTGCGCCGACCGGAGTCCGGAGCGCACCATGGTCAGTACGCCGTGGGGGGCGCGAGTGGAAGCGCGGGAGGAGACCCATGAGCGCTCTGCGCTATGTGTACGCGATCTGCCGCCCCTTCTCGGCAGCGCTGTCGGCCGAGCTGACCGGGGTCGGGGGCATTCCGCCCAGACTGCTGCGCCACGGCGACCTGGTCGCCGTGGTCGGCTCGGTCCCGGAGCGGGAGTTCGCCGCGGAACCGCTGCGCCGCCGGCTGGAGGACGTCCACTGGCTGGAGGCGACGGTCCGCGCGCACCAGAGCGTCATCGACGCGCTCACCGCCGTCACCAGCCCGCTGCCGCTCCGGCTCGCCACCGTCCTGCGGGACGACAGCGGCGTACGCGTGATGATGGACGAACGCAGGGAGGATTTCCTGCGGACCCTCGACCGGCTCGACGGGCGAGTGGAATGGGACGTGAGGGTGTACGCCGCGCCCGCGGGGGATTCCGGGGGCTCCGGGAACTCCGCGGGCGAATTCACGAGCCGGCTGCACGACACCCTTTCCGAGTGTGCCGAGGAGAACCGGCTGCTGACCCCGCGGAATCCGCGATCCGCTCGGGACGCTCCTCCCGGGGGAGAGGGCGAGAAGATATTCGACGCGGCCTATCTGGTGCCGCGCGCGGACTCGGGGGAATTCGTGGAGCGGGTGAACGGAAAGGTGGGGGAGGAGCCAGGGGTGCGGGTGGAGCTCACGGGGCCGTGGGCCGCGTACTCCTTCACGCGATCCACTGGCCTCACCGGGTTCAGCGGTCTCACGAGCTGTACGGGCTGCTGAGCCGTACGGCTGCTGAACGGCACGGAGCCCGGCCCGGGATCCAGGACTGTCCTGGATCCCGGGCCGGGCGAAGCCGTTTCTCCCCGGATTCTCACCGAAGGGGGAGAGCTACCACCTGTACCAGCGGCCCCGGCCGCCGGAAGCGTTCGTGCCGCGCACCAGGAATCCGAGCAGCCACAGGACGATGACCACCAATGCTATCCACCACAGAATCTTCAGCGCGAATCCGGCGCCGAAGAGAATCAATGCGAGCAGCAGAACCAGCAGAATGGGAACCATAGTGTGTAACCTCCTGCGTTCCTGGTTGCCCGATATCGCGGGATCACGCTTCCTTTCGGCAGAGAATTTCCCCGTGCAGGACGGAGAACCAGCCGTCCTCCTGCCGGCCCCACTCCCGCCAGGCCTCCGACACCGCCCGCAGGTCCTCCGCGGTCGCGTGGCCCCCTTCCGTCGCCCGCTCCGCGTACGCCGAGGCCAGCGTGCGGTCGGCCCACAGGCCGCTCCACCACTCCCGCTCGTCCTCGGTGGAGAAGGTCCAGGTGCTCGACGTGGCCGTGACGTCCCGGATGCCGGCCGCCAGTGCCCATGACTTGAGACGGCGGCCGGCGTCGGGCTCGCCCCCGTTGGCGCGGGCGACGCGCAGGTACAGGTCCAGCCACCCGTCCATGCCCGGCGTGGACGGGTACCAGGTCATGGACGAATAGTCCGCGTCACGGACCGCGATGAACCCGCCGGGCTTGGTCACCCGGTGCATCTCGCGCAGCGCCAGCACCGGATCGCCCACGTGCTGGAGCACCTGATGGGCGTGGACCACGCAGAACGTGTCGTCCGGGTACTCCAGCGCGTGGACGTCGGCGACGGCGAACTCGACGTTGCGCAGGCCGCGTCCGTCCGCCGTCCGGCGTGCCTGGTCCAGGATGCCGGGCGCGTGGTCGACGCCGGTGACATGACCGTCCGGCACCCGCTCGGCCAGATCCGCGGTGATGGTGCCCGGTCCGCAGCCGATGTCGAGGATCCTCATGTGCGGCTTCAGCGAGCCGAGCAGGTAGGCCGCCGAGTTGGCGGCCGTGCGCCAGGTGTGCGAGCGCAGCACCGACTCGTGGTGGCCGTGGGTGTAGACGGCGGTCTCCTGCGGCTTCGCCTCGGACTTCGACATGACCGGTCCCCTTCTCGTCGTACGGGCCTCGCCGGGTGCACGTACTCCCTGACGCGATGTCATCACCGTACGCGGGCATGTCGAATTATGAGATACATGTCTTGCCATGTGGACATGGGATCGGTGGGCGGGATCAGGTGGGGCCCGCGGGGACGCTCCGCGGGGGCGGTCCGCGCGGTGCCGGGCGCGGGCGGCGTGCCGGACGCGGTCAGTGCGCCGGAAGAGGGCGGTAGACGGTCAGCGCCTCGGGGCTCTTGCTCAGCGTCACCTCGCCGCTCACCTCGGTGACCTCGCCGTCGTAGGCCAGCAGCGTCCCGGGCGCCATCCCCTCGATGCGCAGGCGGCCCACCCGTACCGCCGCGTGCGCGGGGGAGCGGGTGAGGGGCCCCGCGAAGGCCGCGGCCAGCAGCCGCACCGCGGGATGGCGGCCGCCGTGCACGACCCGTACGTCGAGGCGGCCGTCCGCGAGGTCGAAGCGGCGGGCGGGTGCCAGGCCCATCCGGTGATAGGTGCCGTTGCCGGCGAACAGCAGCCACAACGGGTGGCTGCGGCCGCCGAGTTCGGCCCGCAGCGGGTGGTGGTCGGCCCGGAGTACCCGCAGGGCGCCCAGCACTCCCGCCGGCCAACTGCCGATCACCTTGGACCAGTTCTCCCGCTCGCGCACCAACTCCGGATAGATGCCCAGGCTGCAGGTGTTGAGGAAGACGCCGCTCCTGCCGCCGGACGCGAACCGGCCCACGTCCACCCGGACCGCCTCGCCCTCCTGGAGCGCGCGGACCAGATCGCGCTCGCCCTCCACACCGAGGTCGTGCGCGAAGTGGTTGAGCGTGCCGCCCGGCAGGACGGCGAGGGGGATCCCGTGGCGCAGGGCGACCTCGGCCGCGGTGTTCACCGTGCCGTCGCCGCCGCACACGCCCAGCACCCGGGCGCGGACCGCCGCCTTCTCCAGCTCCTCCCGCACGTCGGAGGGTTCGCACTCCACGATCTCCGCCCCCGGCAGCGCGGCGGCCAGCGCGCCGGCCCGCTCCGCGGTGCCCGAGCCCCTGTTGGCCACCATGACCAGGCCCTCGCCCTCGCTGTCGGCCAGCGCGGGCGCGTCGGCGCGCGGCCGGCCGGGCGGGGTCAGCTGGTCCCGGGTGGGCACCAGCGCCCGCACGGCGTACGCGGCGCCGACGCCCAGGGCCGCACCGGCCACGACGTCGCTCGGGAAGTGGACGCCGGTGTAGACGCGGGACACGGCCACCGCCGCGGCGAGCGGGGCGACGGCCGCACCCCAGCCGCGGGACTCCAGCGCCACCCCCGCGGCGAAGGCGGCGGCGGAGGCGGCGTGCCCCGACGGGAACGACGTGGTGATCGGCTGCCGCTTCAGCTGCCGGCCGGTGGGCACCGGGCCGAGACCGGGGCGGGCGCGCCGCACCGAGCGCTTGCCGAGCGTGTTGATCGCCGCGGAGGCCAGGGCGAGCGAGGCGACACCGCGGACGGCGGCCCGGCGGGCCCGCGGAGTACGGCTCGCCGCCACGGCGGCGGCCGTCGCGAACCACAGCACACCGTGGTTCGCGCCCCTGCTCAGCCGCGGCAGCACGGGATCACCGCCCGGCCAGTGCCGTGCCGCGACCGCCTCGAAGAGGCGCAGGTCCAGGCCGAGCAGGCGGTCCCGAAGGGCGTGGCGGCCCGGTACGAGGGCGGTCAGGTCGACATCCGGGGTCGTCGTCATGCGGCTCCGTCTACCCCGGATCGGGCGCTTCCCGCCCCGGCTCCGGGGCCCCGCCCGGATACGCGTTTGCCCGGCGCCCCCGCTCCCCGGAGAATGCCTGCCCATGGGACATCTCGAAGCCGCACACCTTGAGTACTACCTTCCCGACGGGAGGGCGCTGCTCGGCGACGTGTCGTTTCGGGTGGGCGAGGGGGCCGTCGTCGCCCTGGTGGGACCGAACGGCGCCGGCAAGACGACGCTGCTGCGGCTGATCTCGGGGGAGATCAAGCCCCACGGCGGGACCGTGAACGTGAGCGGCGGGCTCGGCGTCATGCGCCAGTTCGTGGGGTCCGTACGCGATGAGACGACCGTGCGCGAGCTGCTCGTCTCCGTGGCCCCGCCCCGCATCCGCGAGGCGGCGAAGGCGGTGGACGCCGCCGAGCACGCCATGATGACCGTGGACGACGAGGCGGCGCAGCTCCAGTACGCGCAGGCGCTGTCCGACTGGGCCGAGGTCCAGGGGTACGAGGCCGAGACCCTCTGGGACATCTGCACCACGGCCGCTCTCGGCGTCCCCTACGAGAAGGCGCAGTGGCGGCTGGTGCGGACCCTGTCCGGAGGCGAGCAGAAGCGCCTGGTCCTCGAGGCCCTGCTGCGCGGCACCGACGAGGTGCTGCTCCTCGACGAGCCGGACAACTACCTCGACGTGCCCGGCAAGCGCTGGCTGGAGGAGCGTCTCAAGGAGACCCGCAAGACCGTCCTGTTCGTCTCGCACGACCGCGAACTCCTCGCCCGCGCCGCCCAGAAGATCATCAGCGTCGAGCCCGGTCCGGCCGGCGCGGACGCCTGGGTGCACGGTGCCGGTTTCGCGACCTACCACGAGGCCAGGCGGGAGCGGTTCGCGCGCTTCGAGGAACTGCGCAGGCGCTGGGACGAGAAGCACGCGCAGCTCAAGAAGCTGGTGCTGAACCTCCGTCAGGCGGCCGCCGTCAGCCATGAGATGGCGTCCCGCTACGCGGCGGCGCAGACCCGGCTGCGCAAGTTCGAGGAGGCCGGACCGCCCCCGGAGCCGCCGCGCGAGCAGGACATCACGATGCGGCTGCACGGCGGCCGCACCGGGGTGAGGGCCGTGACCTGCAAGGGACTCGAGCTCACCGGGCTGATGAAACCCTTCGACCTGGAGATCTTCTACGGCGAACGCGTCGCCGTCCTCGGCTCCAACGGCTCGGGCAAGTCGCACTTCCTGCGGCTGCTCGCGGGCGGCGACGTCGCGCACACCGGCGAGTGGAAGCTCGGCGCCCGCGTGGTCGCCGGCCACTTCGCGCAGACGCACGCCCACCCGGAGCTGGAGGGCCGCGCCCTCCTGGACATCCTGTGGACCGAGCACGCGCAGGACCGCGGAGCCGCGATGTCCCGGCTGCGCCGCTACGAGCTGACCGCCCAGGCCGAGCAGCGCTTCGAGAAGCTGTCGGGCGGCCAGCAGGCACGTTTCCAGATCCTGCTCCTCGAACTGGAGGGCTCGACGGCCCTGCTCCTCGACGAGCCGACCGACAACCTCGACCTGGAGTCCGCAGAGGCGCTCCAGGAGGGACTGGAGGCGTACGAGGGGACGGTGCTGTCCGTCACCCACGACCGCTGGTTCGCCCGCTCCTTCGACCGCTACCTGGTCTTCGGCTCGGACGGCCGGGTGCGGGAGACGTCGGAGCCGGTGTGGGACGAGCGCCGCGTCGAGCGGGCGCGGTAGGCGGGCGGGAGCGGAGGCCCCCGCACGGACGCCTCCGCCGGGGGCGCCGGGTACCGGGCACGTCCCGGGGAGGCCCGGTACCCCGGATGTTCGTAGAGTGGAGGGAGTGGGTCTCGATCCACGGCTCCCTCCCGGACGCCGCTCGGGGCAGTGACTGCCCGTGGCGGGTGCCCGGAGCGCACCGACGGCCACGACGAGCGGGGTAGCACCATGACCGGAGTCGACCCGGGCCGGCTGGACGACCAGCAGCTGATGAAAGAGCTGGAGGCCATCCACCGCACCCGCCACGACACGCTGCTGCACGGTTCGAACGACGCGCTGCACACCCACAACGTGCGCATGGCCCAGCTGGAGGGCGAGTACCTGCGCCGCCACCCGCGACGGCCCGTCATCGCGGGCCGTACCCGCGACGGCGCCCGGGAACGCGGGCCCGCGGGGGTGCCACCGGCGTGAACGGTCCGCATGCGGTCCTGGCCCGGCAGACGGAGGCCCTGGAGCTCTTCGGCCGCCGGGTCCACGCGATCCGGGACGACCAGTGGGGGGCCCGCACCCCGTGCACCGACTGGAGCGTGCGCGATCTCGTGGGTCACCTCGTCTCGGAGCAGGCGTGGGTGCCCGCGCTGGTCCGGGACGGCGCCACCGTCGACTCGGTCGGCGACGACCTGGAGGGCGACCTGCTCGGCTCCGACCCCGTCGCCGCCTGGGAAGCCGTGGCCGACGCCTCCCGCGCCGCGTTCGCCGAGCCGGGCGCGCTCGACCGCACGGTCCACCTCTCGTTCGGGGACATGCCGGCGGACGACTACTGCGCGCAGCTGGTCACCGATCTGACGGTCCACACCTGGGACCTGTCCCGCGCCATCGGCGCCGACGAACAACTCCCCGATGAGCTCCTGTACTTCGCGGTCAGGGAGGTCACCCCGCACGCGGCGGAACTGGAGCGGACCGGACTCTTCGCGGCGCCGGAGGAGCCACCACCCGGAGCCGACGTCCAGACGAAGCTGCTCTGCCTGGTCGGGCGCCGGCCCTGACCCCGGGCGCCGCCCGGTGAGAGCCCGTGGAGAGCCGGGATCCGGACCCCCGAGGGGCCGGGCGGCCGGGCGTCGGGGAGAATAGGGGGTGTTTGCCCCGCATGGCGCGGGGCAGACGCAGTTGCAGTGCTTCGGACAGGAGGCACGTCCGTGGGAGCGGCCATCCGCGCCATGGGTGTACTCGTCCGGAGCACGGGTGCGTTCCCACGATGACTGTCCATCACATGGCACCATCAAGGGAGTTGCGACGCATCATGCGAACTCGAGCGAGCGCGACGCACCATCCGCACGACGACGCCCCCGACACCGCGGAGGCGTTCCGCAGGCTCGCCGCACTTCCCCCGGGGCAGGAGCGCGACGCGCTCCGCGCGGAGATCGTCGAGTCCTGGCTGCCGATGGCCGAACGGCTCGCGGGTCGCTTCCGCAGCCGTGGCGAGAGTTACGAGGACCTGCGCCAGGTCGCGTCGCTCGGGCTGGTCAAGGCCGTCGACCGCTACGACCCCGAGCTCGGCAACGCCTTCGAGAGCTACGCCGTGCCCACGATCACCGGCGAGATCAAGCGCCACTTCCGCGACCACATGTGGACCCTGCACGTGCCGCGCCGGGTCCAGGACCTGCGCAACCGGGTCCGGTTCGCCGGCCAGGACCTGTCGCAGACCATCCCGGGCCGCCGGCCCACGGTCGCCGAGATCGCCGAGCACGCCAGCATGAGCGAGGAGGACGCCCGGACGGGCCTGGAGGCCCTGGAGAGCTTCACCGCGCTCTCCCTGGACGCCGAACTGCCGGGCGGCGAGGACGGCTACTCCCTCGGCGAAGGCCTCGGTTCACCCGACCCGGCCCTCGACACCGTCATCGACCGCGAGGCCGTCAAGCCCCGGCTCCAGGCCCTGCCCGAGAGGGAACGCGCCATCCTCTACATGCGCTTCTTCGACGACATGACCCAGAGCCGCATCGCCGACGAACTGGGCATCTCCCAGATGCACGTCTCCCGCCTCATCAGCCGCTGCTGCACCCGGCTGCGCGACCAGATCATGCGCGACGCGGCCTAGGCCCTGTCGTCAAATTCCCGCCTGCCCCGCGACGCCCGGCACTCCCCCAAGCTCTTCGAGCAGGGGGTACCCCCACTCGCCGCACCGGGCGAAAGCCCGAGTACGTCCAGTACGAGGACTTCCGCCCGGCACTCCCCCTAGCTCTTCGAGCAGGGGGTACCCCCAGAGCACGCTCCCCCGAGCTCTCGGCTTCGCTCGAGCAGAGGGGACCCCCACGACGCCGCAGGGCCGCCCTTCGGGCGACGACGGGAATGTGACGACAGGGCCTAGGACCGATCGGGCCGGTGCCGCGGGCGCCCCAGGGGATCCGGTGGCGATGTCACCCGCTCGGGCCCCCGCTTTCCCGCGAATGGTGCCCGGCCGTTCGCGCCCGGCGGTACGGCGGGCTCTGATGGCCCCGAGGGGCACGACGGCCGTGGCTCTCGGACCGCACGCCCCGCCGAAGGAGCCCCGCTCATGCGCCGTACCGCCTGTGTCCTGTACGCCACCGCCCTGGCCGGCGCCGCCCTCGGCGCCGCCGCGTCGGGCGCGTCCGCGGATCCGGCCGCGCAGGTCAGTCCGGGCTCCGTCGAACCGGGCGGCACCGTCACCGTCACGGTCAGCTGCGAGGCGACCGGGGGGACCCTGCCCGACTCCATCGACGCCAGCTCCCAGGGGTTCCAGGAGGGCATGGTCCAGCTGCACCGCGTCGAGGGCGCCGACCCGGGCGCCGCGGGCGCGGCCTCCTACAGCGGCACCGCCCACATCTCGTCCGGCGAGCCCGGCACGGCTCCCGACCAGGCCGCGTACTCCGCCACGGAGGGGGCCTCCACGGCGCGCGGCCCCGGCGTCCCGGAAGGCTCGGGCGCTTCCGACGCGAAGAACTCCGACGGCGCGGGCGCGGCGGACCCCGTGTCCGGGGGTTCGAACATCATGGGTCCCGATGCCCCGGCACCGGCCCCCGGCGCCGGAGACCCCGCGGTCCCGGTCCCGCCGCCCGCCGGTACCACGGGGCCGGACACCGCCGGTCCGGACACCGCGGGCCCCGATGACGTGGGTCCGGACACGGTCCCCGAGACGCCGGGTCTCGACACGCCGGGCCCGGACGCGGTCCCCGACATGGTGGGTCCGGATACGCCGGGTCCGGACACGGTTCCCGACACGCCGGGCCCGGACACCGTGGGCCCCGACACCGCTGCTCCCGGCCCGGTGGACCCGGACCGGGCGGACCCCGGCACCGGGGGCGCCGACGGGCGCTGGAACGTCGGCGGCGTCTGTCCCGCGCCCCCCGGCGGCCACGGGAAACAGTGGACGGCCTCGTACGCCGTGGCCCGGGGTGTCACGGCGACGCACGGGCCCGACGGCGGGACCGGCTCCGACAGCTTCGCGGGCGGGCGTCCGCCCACCGTGCAGCGGGGCGTACGGGCCGGCGAGGGCGGTGTGTTCACCGACTCCGTGCCGGCCCTGGTCACCGGCGGAGTGCTGATCGCCGGGGCCCTGGGCGCGGTGGCGCACCGGCTGCACAGACTGCGCAGGCGACGTTACGCGGCCTGGACGGCACGGCGGCCGACGAGGTGACGGGCGCACGCGTGAGGACACGCCCGGGGCGGCACTGAACGGCTCACGGCACGGACCGGCGGGCAGCGCCCGGTGAGCTGTACGAGGGGACGAGGAGACCCGGAACCGTACGGGCGGGCGGGCTCCGGAACGGGGACCGGCGGTATCCACGGTGCGGAGGCGGACATGCGGCGGACGGCCCCGGAGAGCCACGGACCGGTCCGGTACGGCCCGCCCCTGCCCGACCAGGGCCTGCCCGTGCCGCCGGAACTCCGTTCCGTGCCGGCCGCCGCCGCGGACCGCTTCGCCGCCGAGCCCTTCGGCGGCGGCCCGGTGCTCCGGGACGCCGCCGGCGGCTACTGGACCCGGCGCGGACTGCGCGCCGCGCCCGACCGGGTGGCGGCCGCCCCCGGAGCCCCCGCGCTGCTGCTGGCCCTGACCGGCGCGCTCGGCGGCGACCTCCTCGTGCCCCGCCCGTGCGCCGCGTGGTGGGCGCCGCAGGCACGCCTGCTGGGCAGATCCGTGTTCCACGTGGCGACGCCCGCGGAGTGCGGCGGCGTCCCCGATCCCTACGCCCTCCTGGAGACCGTCCGCAGGGTCCGCGCGGAGGGCGGCGACCCGCGGCTGCTCCTGCTGTCCGTCGCCGACGACCCGACCGCCACCGTCGCACCCCCCGAGGTGGTGCACGAGGCCGTCGAGGCCGCGGCGGGCGAGGGGCTGCACATCGTCAGCGACGAGACCTGGCGCGACACCCTGCACCGGCCGCAGGACACCGTGCTGCTCAGCCCCGCCGAGATGCTCCCCGACGACGTCGTCGTGATCACCGACCTGGCGGGCGCCTTCCTGCCGCAGGGCTGGCCGGCCGCCGTCGCCCGCTTCCCCGACAACGACGCGGGCGCGTCGCTGCGCTCCCGCGTCCTCGACGTGCTCACCGTGCTGGGCGCGCGCGTCGCCGAACCGGTCGCCGCCGCGGCCGCGTACGTGCTCGACGAGCCCGCCGCGGTCGCCGACCGGCTCACCGCCGCCGTACGCCTGCACGCGCGCGTGGCCGAGGCCGTTTACCACGTGGTGGGCGGCGCGGGGGCCGTCGTGCGCCCCCCGCAGGCCGGCCGGCACCTGTACGTCGACCTCGGTCCGCTCCGCTCCGCCCTCGCCGCGCACGGCGTCGGTGACGCGCAGGACCTGGAGGACTGGCTCTCCGCCCGGCTCGGCATGCCCGCCCCGGGTGGACACCGCTTCGGCGACGACCTCGCCGCCCTCCGGGTCCGCCTCGGCACCGGGCCGCTGCTCGGCTCCACGGACGAGGAGAGGGAGGAGTCGCTCGCCTCCCCCTCGCCACTGGAACTGCCGCATGTGCACCGCGCGTTGACCCTGTTGGAGTCGGCCTTCGGCGATCTCCGCGACGACGCTCGGCGACGGGAGTCCCCTCGATGACGCAGCAGTCCGAGTCGACCACCACGAGTACGACGCCCCGGGACACCGGCGATTCCGCGCCCCCGGCCGCTCCGGCCACCTCGGCCGCTTCGGCCACCTCGGCCGCTTCGGCCACCTCGGCCGCTCCGGCCACCCCGGCCGCTCCGGCCGTCTCGGCCGCCCCGGCGCCGGGGCGGCCCACCGTCCTTCCGCCGCCTCCGCCCCTCGCCGAGCCGCGCCCGCTCGGCGAACGGCGGCTCTGGCCCCGGTCCTTCGTGGACCGGCTGACCGCGCCGCTGCCGGGGCCCCGGGCCTTCGCGCGGCTCGCCCGCGAGGGCGCCCTGCGGCCGCGCGCCGAAGGGCTCGCCGACATCCCGCTGCTGCCTTTCGAACCGGGACCGCTGCCCGGCGTGGACGCCGGGACGATCGCCGTCTCCTGGGCGGGACACGCGAGTTGGGTGATCCGGATCGGCGGGCTCACCGTCCTCACCGACCCGGTCTGGTCCCGCCGGATCGTGGGGACCCCCGCCCGGATCACCCCGGTCGGCGTGGCCTGGAGCGCGCTGCCGCGCGTCGACGCGGTCGTCATCAGCCACAACCACTACGACCACCTGGACGCGCCGACCCTGCGCCGACTCCCGCGCGACACACCGGTGTTCGTGCCGGCCGGACTCGGACACTGGTTCAGGCGCCGCCGGTTCACCCGTGTCACCGAGCTCGACTGGTGGGAGGCGGCCCGACTGGACGGCGTCCGCTTCGACTTCGTCCCCGCCCACCACTGGTCCAGGCGCACCCTCACCGACACCTGCCGCTCCCTGTGGGGCGGCTGGGTCCTCACGGCGCCCGAGGGCCGGCGCGTGTACTTCGCGGGCGACACCGGATACGGCCACTGGTTCACCCGCATCGGACAACGGCACCCGGGGATCGACCTCGCCCTCCTGCCCATCGGCGCGTACGAACCCCGCTGGTGGCTGGGCGACGTGCACTGCGACCCGGAAGAGGCCGTGCGGGCCGCCGTCGACCTGCGCGCGCGGCGGATGGCCCCGATGCACTGGGGCACGTTCGTGCTCTCGGCCGAGCCCGTGCTGGAACCACTGCGGCGGGTGCGGGCCGCGTGGGAGCGGGCGGGCCTGGCCCGGGAGAACCTGTGGGACCTGGCGGTGGGAGGCTCCCGGGTGCTGGAGTGACGGTGCTTCTCCCTCGGGGTCCCGGGGCACGGTGACCGCCCCCTCGTGGAGGACGTCCGGCGCGTCCACGGCGTCCACGGCGTCCGCCGGGTCCAGCGCGTCCACCACGTCCACGGCGTCCAACGGGCCCACCGCGGCCCTACGACGGTTTCGCCCCGTGGAGCCTGCGCCACACGCTCGGTGCCACGCTGATCGCGACGGTCAGCGCCACCGCCGCCACCACGCCCTCCCACGGCTCGGGGAAGAGCGAACCGCCGAGGATGCCGATGACCTGGTAGGTCGCCGCCCACGCCAGACAGGCGGGGACGTCGCCGCGGGCGAAGACACGCAGCGGCATCTTCGCCAGCAGACAGGCCAGCATCACCGGGATGCGGCCCGCCGGGACGAGGCGGGACAGGACGAGGACCGCGATTCCGTGGTCGGCGAGCTTCTGCTGCGCCTGGGTGAGCCGGTCCTCGGGGGCGCGTTCCCGGATCGCCTCCAGCCAGCGCGACCCGTTCTTCGAACCCATGCCGCGCCGCCCGAGCCAGTAGAGCGACATGTCACCGAGGAACGCGGCGACCGAGGACACCAGGAACACCGACAGCAGCGCGAAGGGCGAGGTCTGGTGGAAGGCCACCACCGCCGCCGAACTCACCAGGGCACCCGTCGGCACCACCGGCACCAGAGCGCCGATCAGCACCAGCAGGAACAGCGACGGGTAACCGAGCGCCTGCTGGGTGGACTCCGGCGGAACGGTCGGCGCCGTGGCGGACAGGAACATCACCGGAGCGGTGCTCCCGAGCGGCTGGAGGACCGGTGGAACCACCGTCCCCGCGGCGGACCAGGGCATCACCGAGCGGCCTCCGGACGCACGCTCTCGCCCTGCCGCAGCAGGTGCACCGCCACCTGGGGCGCACGCTCGGCGGCCAGGCGCACGAACTCCTCACCCGGCGCATGGAATTCATGGGGGCGCACGGCATCCATCCCGATGGGCCAGAACGTGCCGTAGTGCACCGGCACAGCGCTGAGCGGACGCAACTCCGCGAGCGCCTCCGCGGCACGCCCCGCGTCGAGATGTCCCTCCCCGAGATACGGACCCCAGCCGCCCACCGGCAGCAGGGCCACGTCGACCGGTCCGACCTCCTCGGCCATCGACGCGAACAGCCCCGTGTCCCCGGCGAAGTACGTCCGCGCCTCGCCCTCGATCACGTACCCCACGGCGGGGGAGCGGTGCGGGCCGATCGGCAGCCGGCGTCCGTCGTGCCGCGCCGGGACCGTGCGTACGGCCAGGTCACCGACCCGGGTGCGGTCACCGGGCACGACCTCCGTGAGCCGCAGATGGTCCAGCCTGCGCAGTCCCGGCACCGAGCGCGGGGCCCCGCGCGGCACGAGCAGCCGGGTGCCCGGGGCCAGCCGCGCCAGCGAGGGCAGATGCAGATGGTCGGCGTGCAGATGGGAGACGAGCGCGACGTCCGCGACCGCCGCCGGGGGAGGGGGCGGCGCCCCGCGCCTGCGCCGCAGGTGCGCGAGCCGGCGCGCGAAGAGGGGATCGGTGAGCACGCGTGTCCCGGAGTCCTCCAGCGTGCAGGTGGCATGCCCCCACCAGGTGATCTCCACCGGCACCTCTTCGCCTCCTTGCGCGCGACTCCCCCCGAGCCTACGGGCAGGAGTAGGGTCTGCGGCGAAACCCGGAGGTGAGGGGGACACCATGAGAGACGCACGCGGTGCCTCCGGCACGCACGCCCTCGCGCGCCCGCACGAGCGGAGCGGCCCCGTGCCGCGCCCCCCGTCGCTCCGCGTCATGGCGATCGCGAGCCTGACGCCCCTGGAGGAGCTCGACGAGGACCCCTTCCTCGTCGACTCCCGCAGCCAGCACGCGATGTGCGCCCGCTGGGCCGCCGAACACGGCCATGTCGTCACCCGGGAACTCCTGGTGCGCGGTCTGCGCCCCGACCACCGCAGCCTGTGGGCGGACGTCGAGGCCGGTCTCGTGGACCTGTTCGTCGCGCCCAGCCGCCGGGTGCTGGAGCGCGCCCTCGCCTCGGTGGAGGAGTTCACCGCCGAGTGCGCGCGCCGCGGCGTCCGCGTCGAGACCGTGGGCACCGCCGAACCGTCGTACGACGCCCAGATGAAGGCCAGCGTCCACCGCCGCCTGTCGATGCCGACGGCCGGATACGACGGCCGTTGACCCCTCACCCGGGGCGATTCCCCGGACCCCCGGGGGAGTTCCCGCGGCTTTTGGGGACTTCTGGGGATCTCCGGCCGTTGTGACAGGGTGGGAGCAGGCCGCGCGGACCGGGCGGGCCGGGACGTGAGGTGGGCTGGGCGTGGACAAGGGACGGTGGCGGCGCCTCGCCAGCGCGACGGGACGCAGCATCACGGTGTGGGCCGTGTCCACGGTCACGATGCTCGTCCTCGCCGGTGCGCTGCCCGACTTCCGGCTGCAGTCGCAGAGCGGGGACAGCGCGACACGGATCGCCGTCACCGCGGCGGCCGGCGCGGGTGTCTTCGGTCTCCTGTCGTCGCTGGTGTGGCCCCTGCTCGTGCGGACCCTGCTGCTCGTCCCGGCCTTCGTGCTCGGTCTGCTCGTCTTCTTCCTGAACGGCTCGCTGCTGCTGATCGCCCTGCGGCTCAACCCCTCCGGGCACGGTGACGCGGCCCCCGAGACCGCCGTGGTCGTGGCCGCCGTCATGTCGGCCGTCGCCTCGGCCACCGGCGCCGCCCTCGCCGTACGGGACGACGACGCGTACCGGCGCCGCCTCTACCGGCTCGCCGACCGGCGCCGCAGACGTGCCGCCGGGCGGCCCGGCCCCTCCACCCCCGGCATGGTCTTCCTCCAGCTCGACGGCGTCGGGCACGACGTGCTGCGGGAGGCGGTCGACAAGGAGCTGATGCCGACCACCGCCCGCTGGCTCGACGGGACCCGCCCCACCCACCGGCTCACGCCCTGGAGGACCGACTGGTCCAGCCAGACCGGCGCCAGCCAGCTCGGCATCCTGCACGGCAGCAACCACGACGTCCCGGCCTTCCGGTGGTACGAGAAGGACACCCAGGAGGTCATGGTCTGCAACCGGCCGACCAGCGCCGCCGAACTCCAGCGGCGGGCCGTCGCGCACACCGGCGACGGGGGGCTGCTCACCGCCGGCGGCGCGAGCCGCGGCAACCTCTTCAGCGGCGGCGCCGACGAGCTCGCCCTCGTGCTGTCCGTGGCCGCGCGCAGGGGACGGGACAACCGCTCGCGGGCCGGCTACTTCGCGTACTTCTCCGACCCGGCCAACGCCGTCCGTACGGCGATGTCGTTCGTCGCCGAGGTGTTCAGGGAGGCGGGCCAGTCGGTCCGGGCCCGTCTCCAGCGCCGGCGGCCCCGCGTCAAGCGCGGCGGGCTGTACCCGTTCGTCCGTGCCTTCGCGACCGTCGTCGAGAGGGACGTCGTGGTCGCCGCGGTGATCGGCGACATGCTCGCCGGACGCGACGCGGTCTACGCGGACCTGGTGGCCTACGACGAGGTGGCGCACCACTCCGGGCCGCGCAGCCGGGACGCCGAGAAGATCCTGGAGCGGCTCGACCGGTCGCTCGCGCTGATCGAGAAGGTCGCCGAGCACGCCCCGCGGCCGTACCGGATCGTGGTGCTCTCCGACCACGGCCAGAGCCCGGGAGAGACCTTCCTGACCCGGTACGGCCTCAGCCTCGGCAATCTGGTCCGGGCCGGCTGCGGACTGCCCGTGCCCCGCAAGGCGCGGCGCACCCACAGCGGTGCCGAGGCGCGGGCCGCCGTCCGGGCCGCCCTGCGCAGACCGGTCGAGGAGCGCGAGGAGTTGCGCGGACCGGCGGGGCGCCGCTCCGAGCCCCTGGTCCTGGCCTCCGGCAACCTCGGTCTCGTCTCCTTCCCCGACGTTCCGCACCGGATGAGCCGGGAGGAGATCGACCGGCGCCATCCCGCGCTGCTGTCCACGCTCGCCAACCACCCCGGCGTCGGCTTCCTCCTGGTCCGCAGCGAGGAGCACGGCGGCCTCGTGCTCGGCGCGCACGGCGCCGAGGTGCCGGTGGACCGGCTGGACGACGGACACCCGGGCCCCCTGGCCGACTTCGGCCCCGGCGCCGCCGCCGCGGTGCGGCGCACGCACACGTTCCCGCACACCGCCGACATCATGGTCAACTCCTCGTACGACCCCGCCGAGGGCGAAGTCCTCGCCTTCGAGGAGCAGATCGGCTCGCACGGCGGGCTCGGCGGCGCCCAGGGGCGTCCCTTCCTGCTCTCCCCGGTGACCCTGTCCGCACCGGCCGGCGCGGACACCGGACCCGCGGGGCCGGACCCCGGGATCGTCGGCGCGGAGCGCGTGCACGACGTGCTGCGGCGCTGGCTGCGCGAGTGCGACGGGCCCCAGGTACCGCTGCCGTCCCACCCGGACGAGCGGGCCGCCTGAGCGGGGATCCCACCTCACGGCCGGGGCGGGGACCACGCCTGTGTCGTCGGTGCATGCGACGCGGTCGATGCCGGCTCACCCGCCACGGCACTGGAGCGGCCTACGGCCGCGCGTCTCCGGGCCCGCTCCGCTCGCGCGCGTTCACCGCCCGGCAGGCGTGGCCTCCACGTCGTCGCGCAGGGTCCGCTCCTCCGAGTCGGCCAGCCGGAAGAAGACCAGCGGCAGGCTGAGTTCGATCACCGCCAGCGCGATCTGGAACCACTGCGGCCGGCCGTGCACGGCGAGCGAGAGCAGCCGGCCCACGCCGCCCAGCAGGAAGACGCCGGCCAGCCATCGCACTGCCCGAGCCGGGATCGGACGCTGCCGCGCGGCCCAGAGCCAGGCCAGTCCGTAGCCGACGAAGACGGCTCCCATGAACCGGCCCCAACTGTCGACCGTCGCGCCGGCGGAACCGGCCCCGGGAATCGCCGCGTTGCCGAGCGCCACGTGGAACAGGCCGATCGCCACAGAGGACCAGCCCATCAGCTGGGTGAGTATGCGCAGAACCCTGGCCATAGTTCTCTCCAAGCCGTCTCGGCGGAGCTTAGTTGACGTGTGTCTACTACGATGGGAGCTCTAGTAGACATATGTCAACTAGACTTCATCCGTGTCTCCCCGCCAACGACTCGCCCCCGCCGACCGCCGCGCCCAGCTCCTCGCCGTGGGCGCACGGCTCTTCGCCGCGCACGCGTACGCCGACGTGCTGATGGAGGAGGTCGCCGAAGAGGCCGGTGTCTCCCGGGCCTTGCTCTACCGTCACTTCTCCAGCAAGCACGCCCTCTTCGCGGCCGTCTACCAGCAGGCGGCCGACCAGCTGCTCGCCGAGACGCGGCTCGACCCCGCCGACTCCCTGGTGGAACAGCTCGTCCAGGGCATGGATGTCCATCTCGACTACTTCGTGGCGAACCGCAACGCCGTCCTCGCGGCGAACCGGGTGCTCGCGGGCGATCCGGTGATCCAGACGATCATGACGAACGAGCTGGACGCGCTCCGCGCGCGACTGATGGGCGTGCTCCCGCTCGCGGACGAGAGTGCCCGCGAGGCCGTGTCCGGCGTCCTGAAAAGCTGGCTGGTCTTCGTCCAGGTCCTCTGCGTCGACTGGCTCACCCACGAGACGTGCACCCGCACCCAGTTGCGCGACGTCTGCATCGGCGCGGTCCTCGGCGCCCTCCGGCCGCTGCTCGCCGAGGACCCCGCCCCCGACTGGCCGCGACAAGGGTCCGACCCGGGCGTCCAGGGCGCCCGGAGAGGTTTCGGCGCATGAAGAAACGCCTCACATCTGCGCCGACCGCGCGGGTGGGAGGCGTGATCACGGAAGCTGCTCCCTCTTGCCCCGGGTCTTGCCGGGGATCTCGGCGAGCTGCGTCCTTCCTGTCCGGGAGCGGTCAACTCAGGCGCCTGGTCGCCGCCGGTGGCCGGCCTCGGCCACGGTTGAGCAACCTGGGACGGCCGGCTCCGCCGCGCGCGATCGATGGCCGACACCCTTGCTGCACGCCGCCTGAACTTCGGCCGAAGACAGTCAGCCGCGGCGGCGGGCACGAACTCTTCGTCCCGAACTCTCGGCAGGGAGGTCACTGACAGTTCGCGGGCTGCTCAATCAGCCGTGGCCGGCTTTTGAGGTACAGCCTCGGTCGCTGAGGTTGCCGTACTTCCGTGCTGTACGGCTTCGGCTTGTCGACGGGCGTTGGCGAGGTTGTCGCGGCATTGCAAGGTGTGGGGGTGGGTGTCGCCGAGGATCTGCTCGCACTGGGCGAGGGTGGCTTCCAGCAATGGGATGGCGCGCCGCAGATCACCCGCCGCGTGATGGACGACGGCGAGGTTGATGCGGCTGTTGAGAGTGAGGGGGTGAGTGTCGCCCAGGGCCTGCTCGCACTGGGCGAGGGTGGCTTCCAGTAGTGGGATGGCGCGCCGCAGATCGCCTGCCGCGTAGTAGGCGCCGGCGAGGCTGTTGCGGCATTGCAAGGTGTGGGGGTGGGTGTCGCCGAGGACCTGCTCGCACTGTGCCCGGGTGGTCTCGTACAGAGGGAGAGCGCGCTGCAGATCGCCCGCTGCCATGTAGGCACTCGCGAGGTTGTTGCGGCTGGTCAGGGTGTTGGGGTGGGTGTCGCCCAGGGTCTGCTCGTACTGGGCGAGGGTGGCTTCGTACAGAGGGACGGCGCGGCCCAGGTCCCCCGCCGCCTTGTAGGCATAGGCGAGGTTGTTGCGGCCGTCGAGGGTGTTGGGGTGGGTGTCACCGAGGACCTGCTCGTATTGGGTGAGGGTGGCTTCGTACAGGGGGATGGCGCGGCCCAGATCCCCTGCCGCCTTGTAGGCACTCGCGAGGTTGTTGCGGCTGGTCAGGGTATGGAGGTGGGCGTCGCCCAGGGCCTGCTCGCACTGGGCGAGGGCTGCCTCCAGCAGAGGGATGGCACGGTCAAGTTTCCCTGCCGCCGTGTATGCACCAGCGACGTTGATGCGGCCGTTGAGTGTGTCCGGATGGGTGTCGCCGAGGACCTGTTCGCACTGGGCGAGGCTGGCTTCCAGCAAAGGGATGGCACGCTGCAGATCACCCGCCGCGTGGTAAGCGATGGCGAGGTTGTTGCGGCTGTTCAGGGTGTCGGGGTGGGTATCGCCCAGGACCTGCTCGCGTTGGGTGAGGGTGGCTTCGTACAGGGGGATGGCGCGGCCCAGATCCCCTGCCGCATTGTAGGAGCTGGCGAGGTTGTTGCGGCTGGTCAGGGTGTCGGGGTGGGTGTCGCCCAGGACCTGCTCGCGTTGGGCGAGGGCGACCTCGTGCAGGCGGATGGCGCGGCCCAGATCCCCCGCTGCCTTGTAGGCGTAGGCGAGGTTACTGCGGCTTTGCAAGGTGTCGGGGTGGGTGTCGCCCAGGGCCTGTTCGCGTTGGGTGAGGGTGGCCTCGTACAGAGGGATGGCGCGGCCCAGGTTCCCCGCGGATTCGTAGGAGCTGGCGAGGTTGTTGCGGCATCGCAGGGTGCTGGGGTGGGTGTCGCCCAGGGTCTGCTCGTACTGGGCGAGGGTGGCTTCCAGCAGGGGGATGGCGCGCTGCAGGTCGCCCGCTGTGTAGTAGGCGCTGGCGAGGTTGTTGCGGCAGTTGAGGGTGTGGGGGTGGGTGTCACCCAGGGTCTGCTCGTACTGGGCGAGGGTGGCCTCGTACAGAGGGACGGCGCGCTGCAGGTCGCCCGCCGCACTGTAGGCGCTGGCGAGGTTGTTGCGGCAGTCGAGGGTGTGGGGGTGGGTGTCGCCCAGGGTCTGCTCGCACTGGGCGAGGGTGGCTTCGCGCAGGGGGATGGCACGCGCTGTGTGGCCTTGCTGGTGAAGCCGATGGCCGGCGATCTCGTACAGGCTGGTCAATGGGCTGTCGTGGTGTTCGGCCTGTCTGGTGCCCGCCAGGGCAACGAGATGAGGTGTCAGCGTGTCCCACTGCTCTTCGGCAGCGGTGTCTTGGGCGGGGAGGGGAGCCAGACTGTGGAGGACCGCTCGTTCAGCGCGGTCGCGCCCCTCCAGGTGTCGGGACAACTGCGTGTCGTCAGTGTTCTGAGCGCTACGCAGGACGGTCTGGACCAGGCGGTGAATGCTCAGAGTGGCGCCGGTGTCGGTGACCATGCTGTAGGCGGCCAGGGTTCCCACGGCTTCGGCGACGTCGTCCGGGTCGGTGCCGGGCGGGGTGAGCAGGCTGTGGGGGATGTCGTCGGGGGCCAGCCAGGCGGCGGTGTGCAGCACCTCCACGGCCAGTGGATCGGCCTCCTCCAGTGTGTGGAGGGTGACGTTCCAGATGCGGGCGAGGGTGCGTTCGGTGTCGGTGCCGTGGGCGGTCTTGGCGAGTTTGGTGTCCAGGCGGCGGCGGTAGGAGTCCAGGCTGATGCCGCGGTTCTGGGCCAGGTAGGCGCCGGCCTGTTTGATCGCCAGCGGGAAGTATCCCAGCTCGGCGGCAAGGGCCCTGGCTTCGGCCTGCTGGCGAGGTGTGGGGCTGGTCTCCTTGAACACGAGCCGGCACAGCAGGGCAGTGGCGTCGTCAGGGTCGAGGTTGCCCAGGGTCAGGGTGGGGGCGCTGTCGGGCCAGCCGGTGGTGCGGCGGCTGGTGGCGAGGTGATGGCCCTGGTGAAGGGCACCGGTGTAGGCGGCGAGGTCGTCGGGATCCTCCACGTTGTCGTAGACCAGCAGCCAGCCCGGATGCCAGGCCAGCCACTGCATCGCCCACGCCACCTGCGCTTCCCGCCCCGCGGTGGTGGCCCAGTCGGGTACCAGGGTGTGGGTGAGGCTGGTGAGTGAGGTCTCGATCTCGTCGGGAGACCCGGCGTTGATCCACCAGATCAGGCTGTAGTCGCCGCGGTGGCGGTGGGCGTAGTGCAGGGCGAGCGTGGTCTTGCCGATCCCGCCGAGACCATGCACCGTCCCGCTCTGCGTGATCGCACTCTCATGGCGGCTGGTCAGGATGCGCCGCAACGCAGCTAGTTCATCCTCCCGCCCCAGGCAGAGGGCAGCCGGGGGCAGATTGGAGGTGCCCGGGGCCGCCGCGGCCTTGCTCGGTGCGTGCAGTGCCTCGACCGGCAGTACATCGCCCGTGAAGGCGCTACCGATGCGCTGGGCGGCGATCGCCCTCGGCCCGACCGCCTCGATCCCCGGCCGCGACCAATCCTTGTCCGTACTCACGGCCGCGGCGCAATGTGACCGTCACCGGTGATGGCAGTACCGATGTGCTGGGCGGCGATCGACCGCTCACCAGACGCCGTGACATTGACCGTGCCCGGCACAGGAGCGGGCAGTACGGCGGCCAGTTCCTCCCGGAGTGCGGGATCGTTCTGCAACGCCTGCTTGAGCAGGCGGCTCAGCACGGCTGTGGAGTACGTGTCGTCCTGCTCGTCGGCGGCCTCGCCCACCACCCGTTCCAGCTCCGCCTGACCTTCTTCGTCCCTATGCCGCCAGACCAGTTGAAGAATCCGTTGCCCGAGACTAACGGTGGCGTCGGCGGCAGCATCCTGTGTGCGGGTCAGCACCGCTGCCCCATACGCCCCCACCGCAGCCGTCACGGCCGGCCCCGCCTGCCCGACCAACTGCACGATCTCAGCATCCACTTGATCCCCAAACCCACGCGGCTCCGAAAGAACTCAGCGTAGGAACAAGGCTCTGGCCGTGAGGCCAAGACGCCCGAATCATCTGAAGCGGCTCCCGCGAACACCTCGCCGGTCATCGACTTGAGCACGACTGCACCGGAGAAGGGCAGACCGCGGCCTTGTAAGGGCGGAAGCGGTCGGCGACGCACTTCTCCGGGTCGCTTCGGCTGTAGCCGCTGCCAAGGTGCACGGCGCATCTCGGCTGTGGTGAACCGTCGTTGACCGTGGCTGACCGCACGATGTGGCACGGATGCGGCACGGGAGGGGCGCGTCGCCCGGTCTCACGCCTGTGCGGGGTTGCAACCGGTACCCAGGTACAGGTTTACCGTCGGAGTGTCCCCATCCGCGGGGCGTGAAGACGGGAGCGACGCGATGAGCGATCTGGCATGGGTACCGCAGTCCTGCACGCTGCCCACCGAGGAGCAGCCTTTGCGGGTCGCGGAGTGGGATGCGTTGTTCTCCGAGCGGCTGAGGTCTCTGTCCCGTCCCGAGCCGCTTCAGCTGCGGCTTGATCTGGCGGGCGGGCCCGGCGTCGAGGAGCGGGTCCGGGACCTGGTGGAGCGCGAGAGCGGCTGCTGCTCGTTCTTCGCTTTCACGGTCACCCCGGACGAGGACCTGATCCGACTGGTGATCTCCGTCGACCAGCCGCACGCTGCGGTGTTGGACGCTCTCGCCTCCCGGACCGCCGCTGATGGGGAACGAGGGTGAGCGCGGGCATGCGCAGTGGTCAGGTCGCCGAGGCTGCCGGGGTGAACATCCAGACCCTGCGCTACTACGAGCGGCGTGGCTTGCTCGCCGAGCCGCAACGCAGCAACGGCGGTCACCGCCTGTACGGCGAGGATGCGGTCACTGCACTGCGGGTGATCAAGGCCGCTCAACGGCTCGGGTTCACCCTGGAGGAGGTCGGCGAGCTGCTGGAGGCCGGCCGCCACCGTCACGGCCGCCCGGTGGCCGGCCTGCAGGAGCGCGCCGCGGCCAAGCTCGCCGAGGTCGACGCGAAGATCGCCGACCTGACCACCATCCGCACCGCCCTGGTCGCCGCCGTCGAGGCGGGCTGCGACGACCTGACCGTCTGTGCCTCCAGTTCCTGCTGCCCGATCCCCTTCACCGACCTCGCCAAGGAGCGTCATGCCGGACCCTGCTGCTGACTCCCGCCCGCACAAGACATCCACGGCGCTCGGGGGCCTGGCCGCCCTGGCCTGTGTGGCCTGCTGCGCGCTGCCCGTCCTGATCACGGCCGGGGTCGTCGGCGCGGGTGCCGGAGTGGTCGTGGGATGGCTGCCTGCCATCGCCGTGGTCCTGGCCGTCCTCGCCGTCGGAACGTGGTGGCTCGGCCAGCGCCGCCCCTCCTGCTCCTGCTCGCCGAAGAGTGCAGGTGAGGGCGCATGTGGCTGCAACGCCTCCGATGACCCGCTGAAGATCACAGGGGTGGGCCGCCGGTAGGGTCCGCCGATATGACCGTTGCTCGTTCCATTGCCCTGTTCGTCGTCGCCGCTCTCTTCGAGATCGGTGGTGCCTGGCTGGTGTGGCAGGGCATCCGCGAGCACAAAGGCTGGGCCTGGATCGGCGCCGGCGTCATCGCCCTCGGCATCTACGGGGTGGTGGCGACCCTCCAGTCCGACGACAACTTCGGCCGTGTCCTCGCCGCGTACGGCGGCATCTTCGTCGCAGGGTCGATCGCCTGGGGCATGGTCGCCGACGGCTACCGCCCCGACCGGTGGGACCTCACCGGCGCGCTGATCTGCCTCGCCGGAATGGCCGTGATCATGTACGCCCCGCGCGGCCATTGATCGTGCCCGGGGTGTCCCACGGAGTGGGACGGAGCCTTTGACCCTCGACGTCCAGGGCGATCTAGTCTGTCGCCACTGGGCGACCGGGACGGACTGAGGCACGGCGGGGGCATCGGGTGGATGGGGAGCTGGGGGCGGCCGGCCTCGCGGTCGGGATGCTCATCGCTGTGGTGACTGCGCCGGTCGGGGTGTCCGGGGCGGTGTTCCTCCTGCCCGTACAGCTCAGCGTGTTCGCCGTGCCGAACCCGTCCGTCACGCCCACGAACCTGCTCTACAACGTCGTGGCAGGCCCTGGAGCCCTCCTGCGCTACCGTCGCGACGGCGCCCTGAGGGGACCGCTCGTGCGCCGACTGGTGCTGGGCACCCTGCCCGGGGTGGTCCTCGGAGCGGTCATCCGCGTGTTCGCCCTCCCGGGCCCCGACGTCTTCCGTCTCCTGGTCGCCGCCCTGATGCTGCCGCTCGGCACCTGGCTCGTCATCCGGACGCTCCGCCCCGAGCCCCCGGAACCCCAACGGTCTGCGCCTTCGCCCCGGGCCGTGACGGGTCTGGCCCTCGTGGTCGGGGTCGTGGGCGGCGTCTACGGCATCGGTGGCGGTTCGATCCTCGGCCCCGTCCTCGTCGGTCGTGGCCTCCCCGTCTCCCAAGTCGCCCCGGCCGCGCTCGCCTCCACGTTCGCCACCTCGTTGCTCGGCGCCTCCACCTACGCCCTGCTCTCGCTGGGCCACGGCGGCAGCATCGCTCCCGACTGGTTCCTCGGCCTGGCCTGCGGTTCGGGCGGTCTCATCGGCGGCTACCTCGGCGCCCGTCTCCAGCCACGGATGCCCGAGACCTTCCTGCGCCTGCTCCTGGGCTCACTGGCCGCCGGTCTCGGCACCCTCTACGCGATCAACGCGCTGCGCTGACCTGCGTCGAACCAGTGGAAAAGGTTGTAACTCACTCGGTGACAGTGGGCTGTCGGGCCGTGGGTGCTGCTCGATAAGGCCGCTGGGCGCCGTGGTGACGGGGGTTCTTGAGAATGACCGGGGACGCTCCTCGCCCCACTTGGCCCGGTGCTCGCGGAACGGACCCGGCAAGCCCTCGGTGCCCGGTACAACCCTGGGCCCGCCGGACTTGTCCTCACAGGTAAAGGCCATGCACCCGGGCTCGCCGGCACGTTCGCGGCGCCTGCCCCGCTCTGCCCGGGCCCCGTTCGAAAGGGAACACGTGATCAGACGGCTCGGGCTCGCTCGGGTATGTGCGGTGACGGCTGCCGTGTTGGGCGGAGGGTTGCTCCCGGGCGTGCCGGTGACGCACCAGCCCGGGCAGGGGGACGCGGGGTCGCTGCCCGCGGGCAGCAGTCGCGTCCTCCCGGCGGAGAGTGCGGAGGACGAGGACCGGCTGACGTTCGACCGTCTGGAACAGGACGGTGGCAAGCTCATCCACGGAGGGTCGACGTTCCGCGTGCGGGGCGGGTTCACCTATCACGGTGAGCGGGCGCTGCGGCAGGTCGCCGTCTCCATGAAGGTGTCCGAGGGGATCTCGTTCGCGACGGAGTACAGCAACTGCGAGTACGGCACCGAGGAACCGTCCTCCCCGGAGTTCCGGGGCTCCCGCCAGGCGCTGTGCCTGATCGAGGCGCGGGTCGAGTCCGGCGAGTCCGTCGACCTGGCCCCCATCCCCCTGAAGGCGGGCAGTCTGGCCAGCTCAGGAGACGTGGACATGACCGTGGGAAAGATCGAGCAGAGGGGCTGGTCCAACCGCAAGTGGCGGGACCGGCATCGGGGCCGGGGCGAGGAGCTGACCCTCGCGCGGCGCACCGGCAGCGTGCCGCCCGCCGCCGGCCGGGCCGGCGGCACGCACAGCCCTCTGTTCGAAGACACGCACGGCGTTCTGTTCGTGCCCATGGACAACCCGTGGGATTTCGAGGTGACGGGCACCGCGCTCAAGGGCAGGAAGGGCGGGAGGGTCACGGCCGACCTGGCCCTGGACTTCCACGGCGCCAACGTCTGGGCCCAACACAGCATCGAGAACGACGATCCGTTCGCCAATGTCGAAGTGAGGCTCCCCAAGGGCGTGACCGTGCTGAGCGACCCGGAGAAGTGCAAGATCACCGACCGCAGGCCGGTGAAGACATATACGTGCGAGTACGGTGTGTACACCTCCGACTTCGAGGTAGCCCTGCTCCGGGACGGGTTCCACATCGCCTATCCCTTCGAGTTGCGGATCGATGACCCGTCCAGGCTCACCGGCGGCAGGATCCGTGTCGTGGACGCTCAGGGGAGGCCGCTGCGGGGCGACGCCGACCCCGGGAACAACACCGCTCCCATTACCGCTCCCGTCACCACCGGCGCAGCCGACGGCTCCGGTGCGACGGCCTGGGCCGTAGCCGCGAGTACGGCAGCCGTGGCGCTGACCGGGCTCCTCGCCGCCGCCCTGATCCGCACCCGCCGAGCCCGCCGCCGGACGGACTGACGCCACCTGGCAGGGTCCGCCCCCGCTTTTGGATGCAAGGAGGGGCAGTGCCGCAAGATCAGAGTGCCGATACGGGTGGCCTCACGTCCGGGGGAGCGTCCCTCCGTACCTGGCTGACAAGAGGGAAGTACCTCCTCGTCGAGGTGGTCGCGCTGACTCCGCTGCTCGGTATCGGCGGGGTCTTCCTGGGAGCGTTGTCCGCTTTTCCGTGCGTGTCACCCGGCAGTGGACCCGAGGCTTCGGACCACGTTGTCCGTCCTGCGGCCTTCGACCCTGTCCCGCCCTTCGCGGGCATGGTGCTTGTGGCACTGGCTGTCGTTGCGGTCTGGGGTGCGTATCACGCGAAACTGATGGTGGTTGTGCGCTGTCCGTCAACCCCTGCAGTTCCCCGTCGGTTCCCGGTCGACCGGGAGTTGCAACCGGTGGTCCGTGATCACGGGAGGCGTGCATCACGGAGGTGGTGAGTGCGGGACCGGGTGTGCCGGCGGGGGCCTGCGTTGCTCCGTTCGCGAAACAGTTCGGCGCAGAGCCTCCGCTGATCTGCCCGAGGCACCGGTTCCTCAGAGGGGTGCGTCTTGGACGCCACCAACTGCCGGACCGCGCAACCCGGTTCAGGCGCCGTTCGCGGCGACGACGCAAAGACGCCCGTCCTCTCCGGAGGCCGTGCGCGCCGGAAAATGGGAGGCGGCGGACGGACCGCCGCGCCCACACTGTGGGCGCCGCGCGCTTTCGCGCACACGTCCCTCACGTCCTTTTCGCCACCTCTCCCGTCCGTCCAAGGAGTCCGCCTGTGCAGGCAGCCGTCACCGTCACTCCCTCCCGCGTCCCGGAACTGCTTCTCGGTCTCGCCACCGTGCGGCCGGTCTTCCTCTGGGGCGCCCCCGGCATCGGAAAGTCCTCCCTGGTCAGGGAGTTCGCCGAATCGCTCGGGCTGGAGTGCGTGAGCCTGCTGGGCACGCAGCTGGCGCCCGAGGACCTGATCGGCGTGCCGCAGATCCGTGACGGGCGTTCCGTCTTCTGCCCGCCGCAGGCCATCGCCCGCGACGAGCCGTACTGCCTGTTCCTGGACGAGCTGAACGCGGCGACCCCCGACGTGCAGAAGGCCTTCTACTCGCTGATCCTGGACCGCCGCATCGGTGACTACGAGCTGCCGAAGGGCTCCATCGTGATCGGCGCGGGCAACCGGGCCACGGACAACGCGCTGGCCCGTCCGATCGCCTCGGCGCTGGTCAACCGGCTCACCCACGTCCACCTGGAGGCCTCCCCGAAGGACTGGCTCGCCTGGGCCGCCGCGAACGACATCCACCCCTGGGTGCTCGACCACCTCACCGACCGCCCCGACCACCTGTGGTCCAAGCCGCCGAAGACGGAGGAGCCCTTCTCCACGCCGCGCTCCTGGCACATGCTCTCCGACGCGCTGGGATCCTTCGGCGACGCGGTCGACGAGCAGACCCTGAAGGTGATCGCCCACGGCACGCTGACGCCCGCGCACGCGGTCGCGTTCTGCGGTTACGTCAAGATCGTGCGCAGCCGGTTCGGCATCGAGGCCATCCTCAAGGGCGACGCCGGCTGGCCCTCCCGCACGGAGGACCGCGATCTCCTGTACTACCTCGCGGAGTCCTTCCGCGGCCGGCTCATCAAGGAACTCCCGGCCGCCCGGGAGCACATCTCGGCGAACACCCGCCAGACCGCGTACCGGGCCAAGTCCCTGCTCGTCCAGCTCGCCGAGATATCCGTCGAGATCGCCCGGAGCGTCATCGCGTCGGACGCGGACGGCAATCCCGTGCTGCCCGCGTGGTTCCTGGTCGAGGCCGCCCGCGACATGCCGCGCCTGGTGGAGGCGCGCCGGTGAGCGTCCCCGCGATCCCGTGTCCGGCCCGGCCCGCGGGGGACGCGCGATGAGCCGTTCCCGCAGGGCCGGGGCCAAGGCCAAGCCCGATCCCGCCGCCGAGGCGTTCGCCGAGGGGCTGCGGCTGGTGCGGGCCAACCCGGCGCTGGCCGCCATGGACTTCCGCGTCTGCCGGGAGGAGACGTGCGCCAGGGTTCCCCGGGACGGACTGGCGGTCGTCGACTCCAACGGGACCGTGCACGTCCACCCGACCCGTCGCGCCGAACCCGCCGCCTGGGCCTGGGCGGTGGCGCACGCCGTCATCCACCTGGGCTTCGGCCACGTCCCCGCCGCGACCGGGCCGCGCGAGCAGCCGGACCGCTTCGACCTCGCCGCCCGCTGCGCGGTGGTGAACCGTTTCCTGCTCGGCTTCTCGGTGGGGCTGACCCCCGAGGACCTCCCGGACTCCTACCCCGACGGCGACGAGGAACGGCTCGCCGCGGCCTGGCGCCGCGACGGCATCCCGTCCCGGTACGAACGCTGCGGCACGGCGGGCGGCGCCCCGGACCAGGTGCTCGTGCCCCGGAGCACGTGGCACGGCTCCGTTCCGACCGACTGGCAGGTGGCCTTCGCGCACGCGCTGACCCGCACCATGGCCGCCGCGATGGACGTCGCGGGCGGCAGGCGCGCCTCCATGAGCGAGGGGCCCACCCCGCTCCGGCCCTGGGAACGGGCGCTGAGCTGGTTCGTCTCCTCCTACCCGCTGCTCGGCGGCCTCGCGGCGGGCATCACCCTCGTCGCCGACGCCGAACTCGCCCGCGCCCACGGCATCTCCGTCGCCGCCGTGGATACCGGGGCGGCCGAGATCTACATCAACCCGCTGCGCACGTTCAGCGACGAGGAATGGCGGTTCGTCCTCGCCCACGAGATGCTGCACGCCGCCCTGCGCCACGGTGACCGCTGCGGCACCCGGGACCCCTACCTCTTCAACGTCGCCGCCGACTACGTGATCAACGGCTGGCTGTGCGAGATGCAGGTCGGCACGATGCCGGACGGGCTGCTGCACGACCCGGAGCTGAAGGACCTGTCGGCCGAGGAGGTGTACGACCGGATCGCCGGAGACCTGCGCCGGATGCGCCGCCTCGCCACGCTGCGCGGCAGGGGAGCGGGCGACATCCTGGGCGGGCCGCTCGGCTCACCGCGCGACTACGTCGACCTCGACGAGTTCTACCGTCGCGGCCTGGCCCAGGGCCTCGACCTGCACCAGCAGCAGGAGCGCGGCTTCCTGCCCGGCGGCCTGGTCGAGGAGATCCGCGCGCTCAGCCACCCGCCGCTGCCCTGGGACGCCCGGCTCGCCCGCTGGTTCGACGAGTTCGTGCCCCGGCCCGAGCCGCTGCGGTCGTACGCGCGTCCCTCGCGCCGGCAGGCGGCCACCCCGGGCATCCCCCGCGCGGGCCGCTGGTACCCGCCCGAGGAGATCGCCCGCTGCACCTTCGGCGTCGTGCTCGACACCTCCGCCTCCATGGACCGCACCCTGCTCGGCAAGGCACTGGGGGCCATCGCCTCCTACGCCGAGGCCCGTGACGTACCCGCCGCCCGCGTGGTGTTCTGCGACGCCGCCCCGCACGACGCGGGCTATCTGCCCGTCACGGAGATCGCCGGACGCGTACGGGTGCACGGGCGCGGCGGCACCGTGCTGCAGCCGGGCGTCGACCTGCTGCACCGCGCCGACGACTTCCCGCCGGGCGCACCCGTCCTGGTGATCACGGACGGGTACTGCGACGTACTGCGGGTGCGGCGCGAGCACGCCTATCTGGTGCCACACGGCGCACGGCTCCCGTTCACCGCGCGGGGGCCGGTCTTCCGGGTGACCTGAGCACCCGCCGCGCCGCCCCGGCGAGTCAGTCCGCGGCCCGCGGCGACGAAATCCCGGACACGCACCGGCAGGTCGCCGCCCGAACCACCGGGTGCACCGGCCCCAGGTGTGATCGGATGGGAGACCCGGACCCCGGCAACGGGACCACACCCGAAAGGAATCACCGTGGCAACCACGCGCACCGCACACACCGTGTGGGAAGGCAACCTGCTCGAGGGCAACGGCGTCGTCACCTTCGACTCCTCCGGTGCCATCGCCGACCAGCCGGTCACCTGGGCCTCGCGCGCCCAGGACGCGAACGGCAGGACCAGCCCCGAGGAACTGATCGCGGCCGCCCACTCCAGCTGCTTCTCCATGGCGCTGTCGCACGCCCTCGCGGGTGCCGGGACGCCGCCCACCAAGCTCGTCACCAACGCCGACGTCAGCTTCCAGCCCGGTGAGGGCATCACCGGCATCCACCTCACGGTCGAGGGCACGGTGCCGGGCCTCGACGAGGACGGCTTCGCCTCGGCGGCCGAGGACGCCAAGAAGAACTGCCCGGTCAGCCAGGCGCTGACCGGTACGACGATCACCCTGTCGGCGAAGCTCGCCTGACGTACGCACGCCGGTGCCGCGTCCTCCCCGCGGGGGCGCGGCACCGGCGTGTCCGCCCCCGTGCGGCCGTCCGCGCCATTGACAAGCGAGAACACAGGTTTTGTGCTTGAGGGCGGGCAGAGCCGTGGGCGGAAGGGGACGGACATGGCACGCGCGGTCGGGATCGACCTCGGTACGACGAACTCGGTGGTGGCCGTTCTGGAGGGCGGTGAGGCGACGGTCGTCGCCAACGCCGAGGGAGCACGCACCACGCCCTCGGTGGTGGCCTTCGCCAAGAACGGAGAGGTGCTGGTCGGCGAGGTCGCCAAACGGCAGGCCGTGACGAACGTGGAGCGCACCGCGCGGTCCGTGAAGCGGTACATGGGCGACGCGAACTGGCGGTTCCCCGAGAAGGGCAGCGTCGACGGCACCCGCTACCGCGCCCAGGAACTGTCCGCGCGGGTGCTGCAGAAACTGAAACGGGACGCCGAGGCCTATCTCGGCCAGGACGTCACGGACGCCGTGATCACCGTGCCCGCCTACTTCGACGACGCGCAGCGCCAGGCCACCAAGGAGGCGGGCGAGATCGCGGGCCTGAAGGTGTTGCGGATCGTCAACGAGCCGACCGCCGCGGCCCTGGCGTACGGGCTCGACCGCGGGGAGGAGCAGACCGTCCTCGTCTTCGACCTGGGCGGCGGCACCTTCGACGTCTCGCTCCTGGAGATCGGTGACGGGGTCATCGAGGTCAAGGCGACCAACGGCGACACCCGGCTCGGCGGTGACGACTGGGACCAGCGGATCGTCGAGCACCTGGCCCAGCGCTTCAAGGCCGCGCACGGGATCGACCTCGGACGCGACAAGATGGCCCTGCAACGGCTGCGCGAGGGCGCCGAGAAGGCCAAGATCGAGCTGTCCTCGTCCACCGAGACCACCGTCAACCTGCCCTACATCACCGCCACCGCCCAAGGTCCGCTGCACCTCGACGAGAAGATGACGCGCGCCCAGTTCCAGGAGCTGACGGCCGACCTGCTCGACCGCTGCAGGACCCCCTTCCACCAGGCCGTCAAGGACGCCGGGGTGAAACTGTCCGCCGTCGACCACGTCATCCTGGTCGGCGGATCCACCCGGATGCCCGCCGTCACCGACCTGGTGAGGGAACTCACCGGCAAGGACCCCCACAAGGGCGTCAACCCGGACGAGGTCGTGGCCCTCGGCGCCGGACTCCAGGCCGGTGTGATCCGGGGGGACGTGAAGGACGTCCTGCTCCTCGACGTGACCCCGCTGTCCCTCGGCATCGAGACCAAGGGCGGCATCATGACCACGCTCATCGAGCGCAACACCACGATTCCCACACGGCGTTCGGAGATCTTCACGACGGCCGCCGACAACCAGCCCTCGGTCGGCATCCAGGTCTACCAGGGCGAGCGCGAGATCGCCGCGTACAACAAGAAGCTCGGGGTCTTCGACCTCACCGGCCTGCCGCCCGCGCCGCGCGGTGTCCCGCAGATCGAGGTCGCCTTCGACATCGACGCCGACGGGATCACGCACGTCTCCGCGAAGGACCTGGCCACGGGACGCGAGCAGAAGATGACCGTGACCGGCGGCTCCGCGCTGCCCAAGGACGACATCGACCGCATGGTGCGCGAGGCCGAGCGGTACGCCGAGGAGGACCGGCGCCACCGGGAGGCGGCCGAGACCCGCAACCAGGGCGAGCAACTCGTCTACCAGACCGAGAAGTTCGTCCGTGACAACGAGGACCGCATCCCCACCGACGCGAAGGACCAGGTCGCCTCGGCGGCCGCCGAACTCAAACAGCTCCTGGAGGACTCCTCAACCGACACCGCCGCCCTGCGCGGCGCCATCGAGAGACTGGCCACCGTCAGCCAGCAGATGGGCCAGGCCATGTACGCCCGGGCCCAGCAGCAGTCGGCCCCGGAGGACCGGCCGCCCACGGAGTCGCCCACCGGGCAGGCCGAGGACGAGGTCGTGGTGGAGGCGGAGATCGTGGACGAGGAACGCGAAGGCGGCGGAGGGCACCGGGGCCCGGGGGCCGCTCAGTAGCGCTCGCGGAACTCCCGGAGGATCTCCTTGGTGCGCTCGGCGGAGGCGGCGTGGGCCGACATGTGGTCCAGCACCTCCAGGTGCAGGGCCACCTCCTCGCGCGCGTCGAGGTAGAGGGCGCCGGTCACGTACTCGCTGTAGACGATGTCCGGCAGCTCTCGCTCGGCGAAGCGGAACAGCGCGAAGGACGTGTACGTCCCCGGGTGCGGGCCGGCCGCGAACTCGGCGACCTGGAGCGTGACGTGATCGAGCTCGACCCATTCGAGGAGCCGGTCCATCTGGTCCCGCATGACCTCGCCCCGGATGCTCACCGGACGCAGCAACGCCGTCTCGTCCATGATCACCCAGAGGTGGGGAGGGTTCTCGCGGGTGAGCAGCGTCTGCCGCTTCATGCGCAGGGCCACGTGCCGGTCGATGGCCTCGGTGCCCGTCTGCCCGACCGTCCCGGCCTCCAGCACGGCGCGCGCGTACTCCTCGGTCTGCAGCAGTCCCGGCACGAAGTGCGGTTCGTACGACCGGATCATCCGGGCCGCGCCCTCCAGGCTGACGTGCATGCTGAACCAGTCCGGCAGCACGTCGTGGTACCGCTGCCACCAGCCCGGCTCGTTCGCCTCCTCCGCCAGCGCCACGAAGGTCTCGGCCTCGTCGTCGGCGACCCCGTACGTGGTCAGCAGGACCTGGACGTAGGGGATCTTGAGGGCGACCTCGGCCGTCTCCATCCGCCGCACCGTCGCCGGAGCGACCCGCAGGACACGCGCCGCCTCCTCCCGCTTCAGACCCGCGGCCTCGCGCAGTTCCTGCAGCCGTCGCCCCAGGACCACCTGCCCCACCGTGGGTGCCGGCCGCCGCTCGCTCACGCCAAGCCTCCCCACGCGCCGAAGTATGCGTGCAGTGTGCCATGTCCGCGCGAAACCATCATCGTTTGGCCTCAACCCATGTACACCGAGGGCGATATGACACACCGTCGACGAAAGGCGTGACGAATGCCGTGACGAATGCCGTGACGAATGTCGTCACCAATGCCGTCACGAACGCAGTGAATGGAGGTACTTGACCGTCGCCGGGTCCGCGGGGAGGAACGTCTCGATGGCCAGCTCGGAGACCGTCACGTCCATCGGGGTGTTGAACGTGGAGATGGACGAGATGAACGACAGCACCCGCCCCTCGTGCTCGATCCGCATCGGGAGCGCGAAGTGAGGAGCGGGTCCCGACGGCTCGTCGTCCGCCTCCCTGTCCCGGTCCGGGACCGGATACGCCGCCACCTCCTCGTACAGCGCGCGCAGCGGCCGGGAACGGCGCAGCGCGATCTGCCGCTCCATCTGGGCGAGCAGATGGTCCCGCCACGTGCGCAGATTGAGGATGCGCGGCGCCAGGCCCTCCGGATGGAGGGTCAGCCGCATCGCGTTCAGCGGTGGTTCGAGGAGCCGCTCCGGGACGCCGTCCAACAGCATGAAGACGCCACGGTTCGCGGCGAGGACGCCGTACGTCGCGTCGACCACCAGCGCCGGGTACGGCTCGTAGCCCTGGATCAGCCGCTCCATGCCATCGCGCAGCGCGTCCATCGAGGGGTCGTCGAGCGGGGTCTCCGTGTAGTGCGGGGCGTAACCCGCCGCGAGCAGCAGCGCGTTGCGCTCCCGGACCGGGACGTCGAGGTGTTCGGCGAGCCGCAGCACCATCTCCTCGCTGGGGCGGGAGCGGCCCGTCTCGATGAAGCTGATGTGCCGGGCCGAGGAGTCCGCGCGCAGGGCCAGCTCCAGCTGGCTGACCCGCCGTTGCTCGCGCCAGCCGCGCAGCAGCGGCCCGACCCCCTTGTCGGCGGCGGCACTCGGGACGGAGGCGGGACCGGACGAGAGGATGCTCATGCCACGACCGTAACCGAGGACGTGGATCCGGGGCCGCTCCACGCTCACGCTCCTGGCGGACGACCGTACGGCGGAGTACGTACGGGGCGAAGCCGGCCGGCACGGCGCCGGCCGGCCTGCGAAGGCGTCGGCTCGCCGGTCGGCGGAGCGGCCGGACCCGCGGTCCGGACCCGCCGCCCGGCCGAGGACGCCGCCGACCACGTCCGCCGACCCCATCCGGCGACCGTCCCCCGGTCCCACCGTCCTCCGGTCCCACCGTCGGCCGCCCCGCTGTGGCGGCCCGTCACCGGCGAGGCGTCCCGGTCCCCGGCCGGAGGGGCGCCCCGTTCGGCCGCCGCAGGTCAGCCGCCTCGCCGCGTGCGCCCTGCCGAGGGGTGGCGGCTGTGGCAGGCTGGGCGAAGGGCCCGCTTCGGTCGCCTCCGCCGCCGGTCCGCCCCGGCGCCGCACCACCCCGCACCCCTCACCCGCCGTACGAAGGGATCACACCCATGGCCGTCGAACCGCTGGAGTCCGAGGAGATCGAGGCACGGCTGGCGGAGCTGCCCGGCTGGTCGCTGGACGGCGACCGGCTCGCCCGTACCTACCGGCTCGGCACCCACTTCGCGGCGACCGCGATGGTCGTGCACATCTCCCAGGTGCAGGAGGAGCTCGGCCACCACTCCGACCTCACCCTCGGCTACAACACGATCGCCCTCACCGTGAACACCCACAGCGTCGGCGGCGCCGTCACCGCACTCGACTTCGACCTCGCCCGCAGGGTCGAGGAGCTCGCGCCGGGACACGGGGCGAGCTGATCCCCGTGCTGGACTACGACAAGGAAGCCGACCGGTACGACGCGACGAGGGGCGGCGAACCACGGGCCGCCGCGGCCGCCGCCGCCGTGCTCGCGCTGGTCCCCCTGGGCGCCCGGGGCCTGCTCGACATGGCCTGCGGCACCGGCACCGTGACGAGCAGGCTCACCGCCGGGCGACCGGGGCTGAGGGTGACGGGAGTGGACGCGGCCCACGGCATGACACGCCGGGCGGCGGAGCGCGTCCCGGGAGCCGTCGTCCGCGCCGACGCCCGTCGGCTTCCCTTCCCGGCGCACTCGTTCGACGCCGTGAGCGCCGTCTGGCTGCTCCATCTGCTGGACGACGCGCGCCCCGTCGTCGCCGAGGCCGCGCGCGTCCTGCGCCCCGGCGGTGTGTTCGTCACCACCGTCGACAAGGCCGCGGCCCACCACGTCGGCAGCGACATCGACGCGTTGACCGCGGACTGCCGCGCCGGCCACGCCGAGGACGCGGCCGAGCGCGTCACCCGGTACGCCGCCGGACACGGCCTGGTCCCGGGCGGCACGGCCCTCTTCCGCGGCCACGGCCAGGGCAGCACCCCGCGCCGCGTGGCCCAGTACATCCGCAGCGGCCGGCTCTACGCGGCCGGCGGACCCCGGCTGGCCGAGCGCGTCGAGACCCTGCCGGGACCCGATGTCCCGCGCCGCGAACCGGACTTCACCCTGCTCGCCTTCCGCAGGGCCTGATCCGGAGCCTCGGCGCCCGTCCCCGGCCGCCCCGGTGTCAGGCCGTCCGGCGGCGCGTGAAATCCATCGTCCAGTTGGACAGCCAGGTGTTCCCCCCGTCCAGCGAGAACGCCTGCTCCCAGCGGGCCGTCGTCCCCGAGATCCCCGACCAGACGAACCGCACCCGCACGTCCTTCCCGTCGTGGGTGTCGTCGCCGTGGAACTCGCCGCGCCCGTCCGGTCCGAACCGCCCGAGCACGGGCGGGAACAGCCGGCCGCTGCGGCTGGACGACCAGTTCAGCGACCACCGCTCGGTCTCCACGTCGAAGAGCCGCAGCGTCAGTCCCGTCCACCCCTGGTCCGGTACGTCGATCTCGTCGATGTTCGCCGCACCGCCGAACAGGCTCCAGCAACGGCTGACCGCGGGGAACTCCTCCCAGCCGCTCTCCGGATCGAGGAAGTCGGTACGACGGCGGTTGACGACGTCCCACTCTCCGTGGAGGAAGTCGAAGCCGTGCGCGGCCGAGGTGTTGTCGCGGACGTCGTTCATGTGCGGTCCCCCGTGGTTCCTTCGGGCAGCGAGTCGGCCAAGTAGGCGTCGAGGTCGGGTACTTCGGGGGCGAGCAGATGCCGTACCCAGGCGTCCCGCTCGTGCAGGACCGGCGGCAGCTCCCAGACGCAGCCGATCCACGGGCGTTCCGTGACGACGAAGTTCGCCGGGTCCCGGTCGGGGCAGCCGAGCACCGGCTGGCCCGCGGCGGCGCCCCGGAAGTGCAGGACGTTGTCCCAGACCCAGCTGTAGGCGTTGAGGTAGGCGCTGCCGTCGGCGCCCCGGTGCAGGACGGCGAACGTGGCGGGCGGGGTGCCGTCCGGCTCGGGGAGCAGCCGCGGCAGCATCGCGTACGCCGCCCGTTCGATCTCCGGTTCGATGCCGGCCGGGTCCGCGGTCACGTGGTACCGCTTGACGTGCCGTCCCGCCACCTCGATGGGCGGCGGCACGGTCAGGAGTTTCTCCTTGAAGGCCCCGGAGGCCGTGGAAGGCGGGGAGGTGGCTGAAGTCATGGCAGGACGCTAGGCCCGCTTCACTGACATCCTGTGTCAGTGAAGTCCAGCCGTCTCGTCTCGATCCTCCTGCTGCTCCAGACCCGCGGCAGACTCACCGCCGCCCAGCTCGCCGAGGAACTGGAGGTGTCGGTCCGGACGGTGTACCGCGACGTCGAGGCGCTGAGCGCGGCCGGCGTTCCGCTGTACGGCGACGCGGGGCACGCGGGCGGCTACCGGCTGCTCGACGGCTACCGCACCCGGCTCACCGGCCTCACCACCGAGGAGGCCGAGGCGCTGTTCCTCACCGGCGTGCCCGGACCCGCCGCCGAACTCGGACTGGGCTCCGTGCTCGCCGCGGCCCGGCTCAAGGTGCGTGCCGCCCTTCCGCGCGAACTGCGCGAGCACGCGGACCGGGTGAGCGGCCGCTTCCACCTGGACGCGCCGGGCTGGTACGCGGACGCCGACGAGACCCCCTACCTCACCGCGGTCGCCGACGCGGTCTGGAACGGCCGGGTCCTCGACGTCCGTTACCGCCGCTGGCGCGAACCGACCGACGTGGAACGCCGTCTGGAACCGTACGGGCTCGTCCTGAAGGCGGGGCGCTGGTACGTCGTCGCCGGACCGGGGCCGCGCACGTTCCGGGTGGACCAGATCCTCGAACTGGACGTGCCAGGAACGGAGTTCACCCGGCCCGAGGGATTCGACCTGGCGGCGTACTGGACGGCGTACCAGCGGGAGTTCCACGAGCGGCTGCACCGGGACGAGGCGGTCGTGCGGATCGCGCCCGGAACCCTTCCGGACGGTCCCGTCGGTCGAGCCGCGGCGGCCGACGGCACCGCGGACGAGGACGGTTGGATCCGTGTCACCGTCCCCGTGGAATCCCTGGACCGGGCCCATGACGACTTCCTGCGGCTCGGAACGGCCGTCGAGGTCCTGGAACCGCCCGAACTGCGCGCCCGCGTCGCGGAGACCGTCGCCGAGCTGGCCCGCAGATACGCGTAGGGACGTCCGGAGGCCTTCCACGTTCGGGTGACACTCGGCCGAGTGACGCCCGGCCGATCCGTGCGTCCGGCCGATGCGCCGCCGCTAGCGTCCGGACCCCGACACCGCGTCGCTCCCGGGGGATCCATGCGCAGCTCCGTCACCGCTCTGCTCGCCACCGCCGGGCTCGCGCTCGCCGGCTGCTCCGGCCTCGGCGGCGACAGCGGGCCCGCCGCCGGGACGCGCGCCTCCGCGGAGGCCGCCGCACGGGCCCACCGCGCGTGCGTGAACGCCTGGGTCGGGGTGATGTCGGCGGACGACTACGACGCCGGCGAGAGCGACGGCTCCAGGCCCCGTGCGTGTGACCGGCTGCCGGACCAGCTGAAGATGTTCTCGGAGGCCGAGCTGGAGCGGGCCACGCGGAACCGGAGGTCCGTGGACGCCTGCGTCGCGGACCCTTCGTGCGAGTCCTGGCCGCTGACATCGCCCTGACGGGCCGGGCACCTCCGGGCCGGCGCTCCGAAGGCGTTGTCAGTGGTCCCCGTTACGCTGATCCCATCAGGCATTCAACGACGAACAAGTCGGGGATGCTGCTGAAGCCCCGCCCTGGCGTGATGCACCGGGGCGGGGCTCGCTGCTGCCGGGAGCCGCCGTGCCCGTTCTCCGCCGGACCGTCAGCTGTACGTCCAGCGCCACCCGCCGGAGCGGTACGCGCACGTGATCCTGGTGCCGCCCGCGGTGGTCGTGCTGGCGCCGTGGTCGCTGTTGCGGCAGTACTGACCGGCCGAGTAGCAGTTGCCCGCGTTGGAGGTGATCGAGCAGGTGCCGACACTGGTTCCGGAGCCGCCGCTGCCACCGGAACCGCTGCCACCGGAACCGCTGTTGGAGGCGGCTCGCGCGGTGACGGTGACCCTCACCTTCACCTTGACCGTCTTCGTCGCGGTCACCGTCGGCGCCGGCTCCGGCTCGGCGGTGGCCGTCGCCGTCGCGGTCGCCGTGGTGGTGACGGTGGGGGCGGGCCGCACCTTCTCGGCCGCGGCCTTCGTGGTGGCGGTCTTCTGCCCGCCGTCGCCGCTGTCACTGCCGCCGGCGCCGACACCGAGGAAGAAGGCGAACGCGATCGACGGCAGCACGTAGCGCTTGCGCGCCCAACGGGGCCGGCCCGGCTGCGGTTCCGGTCCGGTCGGCACGGGCTGCCGCCCGTATCCGGACGGCGGCTGGCTGTACGACATGGTCCCCCCAAGGGATGGTTCGTGGTGGGGTGACGATATCGAGATGTGTGAAGGAAGTGTGAGTGGAGAGTGAAGGGGGTGACGCAGTTGTGATCATCTTGGGGGTCCGGCCGCTCGGGGCGCGTGTCCGCCGGCCGTACGCCTGGCCGGACACGCGCCCCGAGACGGTGAGGCGGGGGCTCAACTCACCGCACAGGTGCGGTCCCCCATCTTGAAGGCCGCCGGTTTCGTGTTCGTCCCCGTCCAGCTCCCGGTGAAGCCGAAGCCGACCGTCGAACCCGCCGCGACGTTCGCGTTCCAGCCGAGGTTCCTGGCGCTCACCGCCGCGCCCGACTGGGTGTGGTCGGCGTTCCAGAGCTGCGTGATCTTCTGGCCGTCGGCGAAGGACCAGTTCAGTGTCCAGCCGGCCCAGGCGGCGGAGCCGGTGTTGGTGAGGGACACGTCGGCCTGGAAGCCGCCCTGCCACTGGTTCGTGATCCTGTACGTCACCGAGCAGGCCCCGGTCGGCGGCGTCGGGTCCGTACCGCCGCCGCCGTCACCGCCCCCGCTGTCCGACGTGTCGCCGTAGACGATCCCGCGCCCGTTCGTCGCGACGTACACGCGCCCGTAGACCCGCGGGTCCCCGGTGACGGCCGCGCCGGTCCAACCCCACTGGTGGGCGTCGTCGTTGATACGGGTCCAGCTCGCGCCCTTGTCCGTCGAGCGGAAGATCCCGCGGACGCCCCCGATCTTCGCGCTGGTGTAGAGCGTTTGATAGGACGCGCCGGTCGCCGCCTTGCCGAAGCCGATCGTGTCGGCCTGGTCGACGTTCGACAGCTTGGTGAAGGTCGCGCCGGAGTCCGTCGAGTGCCACAGCCCGTACGCGCCGTCGCTCGCGCCGCCCGCCAGCCACACGTCGCCCTTCGTGCCGGGCAGCGCCTTGAAGCGGACGCCGTCCCCGGCCGGCAGGTTGGCGGCCGCGGACGCCGTGAAGGTCGCCCCGCCGTCCGAACTGACGTAGAACCTGCCCGACTTGAAGCCGTAGAAGGTCTTGGGGTCGACCCGGTCCGACTCGACGATCGCGCCGGCGGGGATGCCCGCGGACGCCGACCACGACGTACCGAACCCGGTGGTGTACTGCACTCCGGTGCCCGCCGGGCTCCATACGAAGCGGCCGCCGTCCGAGGCCGCGGCGACCGTACCGCCGCCGGTGACACCCGAAGGGTCGCTGCCCGCGAACCAGTTGGCGCCGTTGTCCGTCGAGAAGCCGATGTGCGGACCGGAGTCGAGGTCGCCGACGCGCACCACCGTGTTCGGGTCGGTCTCGGCGTAGTCGAGGCTCGTCGTGCTGGTGAGGTTCGGCGAGGTGTACATCATCGAGGGGACCTTGGTCAGGTCCGTGTGCCGGAAACCGCCGATGTCGCCGAGCGCGCTGAGCAGGGGAGCGCCCGACGGGGGAGAGGCGAGGTCGTTGACGGCCGTCTCCTCCAGCCCCTGGACCATGGGCTTGACGGTGAACCGGCCACCGCTGTCCCAGTCGGTGAGGTTCTCGGTGCCGTAGACCGTCGCGCCCGTCCCGTACATCATCCGGGCCGAGTCGAACGGATCGATCTCCAGCCCCTCGGTCATCCAGCCCAGTTTGGGGGTCTGCTCGGGCGGCGAGGGATTCGCGCCGAAGGTCAGCCAGGGCACGGAGGAGACGTCCACCGTGTAGCGGTTCGAACGGTTCGGGTAGGAGGTGTAGTCCCACGCCTTCGTCCAGGTCCCGCCGCTGTCGGTGGACCGGAAGATCTGGGTGTCCGGCCACCAGGAGCTGTACGCCGTCGCCATCACGGTGCCCGGGTGCTGCCGGTCGACCGTCAGCCCGCTGAAGCCGTAGTAGGTGTCGGCCTCCGCCACCGGGCTGATGTTCGTCCACGTCCCCGTCCTCGTCGCGTACCGCCACACCTGGCCCTTGCCGCCGTCGTACGGGCCGCCCTTGTCGCTGTAGGCGAGATAGAGGTGGCCGTTCACCGCGTCGAGGACGCCCTTGTGGGCGAGGTAGCCGGTCGGCTGGCCCGCGAGCCGCGACCAGGTCGTCCCGCCGTCCGTCGAGCGGTAGACCGCGTTGTCCTTGTCGGCGACCCCCACGTAGACGGTCTGCGTGGCGTTTCCCCGGGTGCCGGTCGACTCGTCGAAGGTGACCCAGACGACGCCCTGGTTGTCGGAGGCGTAGCCGCTGGTGTCGGTGGGGTCCTGGACGTAGTTGCCCGGGTTGGGGAACGCCGTCACCTGTGACCAGCTCGCGCCGGAGTCCGTGGAGCGCCACAGGCCCTTGCCGCTGGGCGCGCCGAGGTAGAGCACGCTGTTCTTGTTCGGGTCGACGGCCAGCCGCTCGCCCATGCCCCGTCCGGGCATGTTGCCGCCCAGCTTGAAGGGCAGGTCGGCCTTCCGCCAGCTCGCCCCGCGGTCCGAGGAGCGCAGGACGGCTCCGTTCGTCGGGTCCCAGCCGTTGGTGTACGTGCCGACAGCCGCGTACACCCTGTCCGGGTCGACGGAGTCGGAGGCGAGGCTGACGACGCCGGTGTGGCCCCACTCGTTCCAGCCGACCGAGTCGAGCAGCGGGGTCCAGCTCTTCGTCGCCTGGACCCAGCGGTAGGCGCCGCCGATGTCGGTGCGGGCGTAGGCGAGGTTCTTCTCGGAACGGTTGAAGACGATGCCGGGGACGAAGCCGCCGCCGTCGATCCGGGCGTTCTTCCAGGTGTACGTGTCGGCCGCGACCGTTGCCGTGGGGGTGCTCGCGGCCGCCGCCCGGGGGGTGCTCGCGGCCAGTGCGGGCGGGGTGCCGGCCGACAGCCCGGCGGCGAGGGCGAGTACGGCCGTGAGGATGCGTGTTCTTCGCACGGGGGAGTCCTCTCCGGTGCACAGGAGGAGTGGGGGAGGGAGCAAGTGACGGCCGGGCGGCCCTCAGTGCGGTGAGGGACCGCCCGGCCGGTGGCCCTGCCGTCAGGGACAGGACCGCGTACCCGGAGCCACAGCGGGGACTATTCGAGAAGCTCCGCGTACGAGCCCATGGCGAGGGCGATGTCCGCCTGCGCCCAGAACCGGTGGTACGTGAAGGAGGGCGCGGCGCCGCCCGCCAGATAGGCCTGGATCTTCGACCAGGCCGGGTCGTTCTTGTAGAAGGACCGCAGCGAGGCGAAGGTGGAGGAGGAGTTGACCGCGTCGCCGTTGGGCATGGTGCCGCTGAAGGTGCTCGGCACGTACACGCTGTCGTTGAAGCGGTTGTAGTCGGCGCGGGTCTCCGGGACGGCTATGCCGAGGGCGTCCTGGTAGTTGTTCCACATGCCGTCCAGGAGCGCCTTGGCCGTCGTCTTCGCCTGGGTGTTGCCGGACTTGGCGGCGTAGTACGACAGGGTCTTGGCGTACGCGGCGGCCACGCCCACGTCGTTCGTGTAGTCGGCGACGGTCACGTGGAGTCCGCTGTTGGAGCCGGGACTCGACGCGTTCCAGGTGTCCGGGGCGCCGGACCACTGGAGGGTGGAGGGGATCCGGTAGGTGCCGTCGGGGTTGATCGTGGTCTTGGACAGCGCCCAGGCGACCCACTTGTCGAGGACCGTCTTGGCGTTCGCGTTCCCCGTCTGCTGGTAGTACTCGGCGACCCGTTCCATGGACCACGCCTGGAAGCCGAACCACTGGTTGGACGGCGGGTCGTGGTACACCGGCTGCTGGTCGTAGTACATGCCGTAGAAGGTCGGCGTCCCGGTGGGAGGCGTCGCGTAACGGCCCGCCCAGCTGTTGGTCGCGCCGCCCGCGATGGCGCCCTCGCTCGACTGGAGCCAGCGGTAGAACTCCAGCTGCCGGGTCAGCGAGGTGGCCCAGTCCGAGGCGCCCGTCGCCGACTTGGGCTTCAGGTCGGCGTTGGTGCTGAGCGCGTAGGCGGCCAGCGGGTTCTGGTAGCCGCCGTGGGTGTGGCTGGAGCCGATGCGCCAGGCCCAGCCCGCCGAGGTGTCGGTCGCGCCGCCCCAGGCGTAGTACCAGGAGAGCAGGTAGTGCGAGGCGTCCTTGCCGGTGCCCGCGGCGCAGGCCGAGGGGCCGACGCAGTTGCCTATTTTCTTGAAGTACTTGTCGTACATGGCGTAGCGGAGGTAGTCGCCCATCTTCGCCGCCTTGCCGACGGTCGCCGACACGTCGGCGCTCCTGCCCTGGGCCTTGGCCCACACGTCGGCCCAGTACGCGGCCTGCACCGCACGCGCGTCGGCGTCCGGGGCGTCCGTGTACTTCCACTGCTTGGCGTACGAGGAGTCCCCGGTGAACAGGTCCAGGTAGCCGTTCTTGCCGCCGTACTTGAAGGCGTCGCAGGTCGGCTGCGGCACCGTCTCCCACACCGACTCCTGCGCGCCGCGCTGGAAGGTGTTGATGTACGACGGACCCGTGGCGGTCGGGCCGGCCTCGCACTTGCCGGGCTCGTTGCCGTAGCCGTAGGTGTTGTCCACGTCCTGCAGCCAGTGCATTCCGTACACGTCGTCCGTGCCGTACGCGCTCTTCAGCTCGCCGGCGATCGGGTCCGTGCCGACGGAGACACCGGTGTCGAGCTTGGCCGGGTACTCGTTCGGGGTGTCCAGCTCGGGCGCGTAGGTGGCCGGCTTGGACGCGTTGTAGAAGGAGTTGGTCGGCTGGTCGGCGTGCGTGGGGATCATGTACGTCTCCATGGTCGACCACGCGGCGTTGAACTTCGACCAGTCGCCGGTGACCTTCCCGTACATCGCCTGGAGCCAGATCAGATAGCTGTACGCCTCGGAGGTCGTCTCATGGCCCTGGTCCGGCGCCTCCACGATCAGCGTCTCCACCGAGTGGTAGGGGATGCCCTCGGGGGAGAAGTAGCCGTTCGCCGGGTTGGTGATCTTGCCGTAGAGGTCCAGGAAGCGCGCGTCGTACGTCTTCGTCGCGGCCAGTTCCGTCACAGTGACGGTCGCCTTGGTCTGACCGGTCGCCGAGGCCGTGAAGGTCGCGGATCCGGTGCCCGAGGCGTCGGCGGTGATCGTCACCGTCTGGGCGGTGTTCCAGTTGGACGGGGTGAAGACCAGACTCGAACCGCCGGTCACGGACAGCCCCGTGTTGCCGTCCGTGCGGGCCACCGCCACCGTCACGTTGGCGCTCGGCTGGGTCGAGAGCTTGACCGCGAACGTCCCCGACTTGCCTTGTTGCACGCCGAGTTGGGTCGGCGATGCGACGATCGCCGGCCCCGAGGCGACCGTGATGCCGACGGGGGTGGAGTCCGCCGACGCACCCAGGCTGTCGTACGCCTTCGCGACGATGGAGTGGGCGCCGACGGCGAGCCCCGACGCCGACAGCGTGTACGGCGAGCTGGTGTCGGTGCCGAGCAGGGTCGTGTCGTCGTAGAACTCGACCTTCGAGACGGTCGCCCCGTCGGCCGCCGCCGCGGTCGCGGCCAGCGGGACGGGATCGCCCTGGGTGTAGACGGCGCCCGCCGCGGGGCTGGTCAGCACGGTGATCGGCGGCTGGTGCGCCCCGGTGCAGGTGGTGCCGTTGACGGCGTAGGACGCGGGGGCGGTGTTGGTGCCGCTGTAGGTGAACTGCGCGCCGGTGGTCACGGCGGTACCGGCGCCGATCGTCCCGTTCCAGGAGGCGTTCTTCACGGTGACCGTCTTGCCGGACTGGGACCAGGTGCCGTTCCAGCCGTTGGTGAGGGTCTGGTTGCCCGTGTAGGCGTACGTCAGGGTCCAGCCGTTGATGGCGTCGGTACCCCGGTTGGTGATCGTCAGATCTGCGGTGAAGCCGGAGCCCCAGTCGTTGGTCTTGTAGTCGACGCTGCACTGGACCGTGGCCGCGCGTGCGGGAGTCGTACCGGTCGCCAGAGTCGCGAGCGGGAGGGCGAGTGCCGCCACCACGGCGGTCCACAACCGCCTTGACCTGCGACGGAGTCTCCATCGAGAGCTGGGATCCATGGTGCTGGTTCCTCCTTGCGGCTCGGAGAATGGGGGGAGGAGCAACAAGCCTTGAACCAGTGGGAGCGCTCCCATATTGGAGAGGGGGGTGTGGGCGGTCAAGGTGCTTGAAGAGTCGAAATGATTCGATAGATCGACTGTGCGACTCCTCTGGGCAACGACGGCGCTTGGCGCTAGCTTCATCCGCACCAGTGGGAGCGGTTCCATCAGTCGACGCGTCCGTCACGGCGCGCCAGAGCTGCAAGGAGTCGCTTCATGCGTCACCCCCCTCGTTTGTCTCTCCTGGTGATCGGCGCCGCGGTCGCCCTCGTGGGCACGGCCGTCGCGCCGGTCGTCACGGCCTCGGGAGCAACTCCCGCGTGCACGGTGGAGTACTCGGTCACCGGCCAGTGGGACACCGGCTTCCAGGGCGCCGTGAAGATCACCAACAACATGGCCGCGCTGAGCGGTTGGAGTCTCGGCTTCGACTTCCCGAACGGCCAGAAGGTCACCCAGGGCTGGAACGCCAAGTGGTCCCAGTCCGGTACGACGGTCACCGCCGCGAACGAGAGCTGGAACGGCCCGCTCGCGAGCGGCGCGAGCGTCAGCGCCGGGTTCCTCGCGTCCTGGTCGGGAAGCAACGCGGTGCCGACGGCCTTCCGGCTCAACGGCACCACCTGCAACGTGGACACCCAGCCGACGCCCACGCCCACCCCCACCGATCCGCCTCCGTCCGGCGGCGGGGCGCCGGAACTGCACGTCTCGGGCAACAAGCTGGTCGACTCCGCGGGAGCCACCCGCAGGATGCTCGGCGTCAACCGCTCCGGCGGCGAGTTCATGTGCGTCCAGGGCTACGGCTTCTTCGACGGTCCCGTCGACGACGCCTCCGTCAAGGCGATCGCCGACTGGAAGGCCAACACGGTCCGCATCCCGCTGAACGAGGAGTGCTGGCTGGGTCTTTCCAACATCAAGCCCGAGTACGCCGGTGCCAACTACATCGCCGCGGTCAAGGACCTGGTGGCCAAGGTCGAGGCGCACGGCATGACACCGCTCGTCGAACTGCACTGGACCCACGGCCAGTACACCGGCAACTCGGCGGGCTGCTCCGACGTGCACGCCACCTGCCAGAAACCGATGCCCGACGCGCAGTACACGCCCTCCTTCTGGGCCTCGGTCGCGAACACCTTCAAGGACGACCCGGCCGTCGCCTTCGACCTGTTCAACGAGCCCTACCCGGACCGCGCGACCTCCACGACCACCCAGGCGTGGACCTGCTGGCGCGACGGCGGCACCTGCCCCGGCATCTCCTACGAGGTCGCCGGGATGCAGGACCTGGTCGACGCGGTACGCGGCGCCGGCGCCAAGAACCTGATCCTGGCCGGCGGTCTCGCGTACTCCAACGACCTGAGCCAGTGGCTGACGTACAGGCCCAGTGATCCGACGGGCAATCTCGTCGCCGCGTACCACGTCTACAACTTCAACACCTGCGCGAGCGAGAGCTGCTGGAACGCGACGCTCGCTCCCGTCGCCGCCCAGGTCCCCCTGGTGGCGGGCGAGATCGGGGAGAACACCTGCTCCCACTCGTTCACCGACACCGTCATGAAGTGGTTCGACGACCGGGACCTGTCCTACCTCGGCTGGACCTGGAACACCTGGGACTGCTCCTCCGGCCCGTCGCTGATCTCGAACTACGACGGAACTCCGACCTCCTACGGCATGGGGCTGCGCGACCACCTGCGCGCCCTCGACGGACAGGGAACCCGCACATGAGCCGTGCACGAACAGCCCTTCTCGGGGCACTCGCCCTGATCGCCGCGGGAACGGGCGGAGCCGCCGCCGACATCGGCAGCCGCGCCACCGCCACCGTGACCGGCTGAGCGGGTGCGGTCCGCCGGGGGCGGCTCCCCTTCCCCGGCCCCTGGCGGACCGCGCACCACCGATGAACGGTCCCCGGCCTTTCCGCGGGCGCGTCCGGTTCTCCGGCGGCGCCCGCTCCGCCGTCCGTTCTCGCCGCTCGTTTTACCGTCCGTTTTTGCCGTTCGAGCAACATGGCTGGCTGTTTCCGGGAGTGGCGGCGCAGGCTGTCCTCATCCCGAGAGAGAGGCTTGTCCCATGGCACAGGACCACGACCACGACAGCGGCCCGGCGCACCACCAGGGCGGGGCGCACGACCACGGCCACCACCACGGCCCCGCGCAGGGCCACGGGCACGGTGACTCCCACACCCACATGGACTTCTCCGAGATGCTGCCCATGCTGGTGCAGGAGGCGGAGCTGTTCGCCCCGGCGTACGTCCAGGCGGCCGAGTGGCTGCGGGAGCAGCGGCCCGATCCGGGGCTGATCGTGGACGCGGGAAGCGGTCCCGGAGTCATCTCCGGTCTGTTCGCCGAGAAGTTCCCCGGCGCGCGGATCGTCGCGGTGGACGGTGCCGAGCCCCTGCTGACGGAGGCCCGCGCCCGTGCCGAGCGGCTCGGCTTCGCCGACCGCTTCAGCACGATCGAGGCCGAACTCTCCGAGGGAGTGGGCGACCTGGAGTACCCCGCGGACCTGTTGTGGGCGAGCAGGTCGCTGCACCACGTCGGCGACCAGCGGGCCGCGCTCACGGGCTTCGTCCGGAGCCTGGCCCCCGGCGGCACCCTCGCCCTGCTGGAGGGTGGTCTGCCCACGCGTTTCCTCCCGCGCGACACCGGCATCGGCCGGCCCGGCCTGGAGGCCCGTATCGACGCGGTGCACGACGAGTGGTTCACCCGCATGCGGACCGAGCTGCCCGGATCGGTGGCGGAGACGGAGGACTGGCCCGCCCTGCTCGCCTCCGTCGGCCTGCGCCACACGGCGACCCGCACCTTCCTGCTCGACCTCCCCGCCCCGGTCTCGGACGAGGCCCGCGCCTTCGCCGTCACCGCCCTCACGCGCAGGCGCGAGGGTCTCGCCGAAGGGCTCGACGCCGAGGACCTCGCCACGCTCGACCGGCTCCTCGACCCGGACGACAAGGCGAGCGTGCACCACCGTCCGGACGTGTTCGTCCTGACGGCGATGACGGTGTACGTGGGGGTCAAGCCGGAGTAGTCCCGGTGCGGGTCCTCCGGCCGCGAGGGCGGTCGGCGGGCCTTGACATGGAGTGCGCTCCAAGTGATGAACTCCCGGAGTTCGAAGCACAGTTGGCCCACACGGGCCGGACACTCCGGGGGTACACCATGACCGAATCCGCTGTCGCGCTCATCACCGGAGGCGGAACCGGCATCGGAGCCGCGGTCGCCCGCCGGCTGCTCGACGCCGGGCACCGGGTGGCCGTCACCGGTCGCGGAGGGGAGCGGCTGAACGCCTTCGCCGAGGAACTCGGCCACCCCGAAGGGCTGTTGACGATCGTCGGGCACGCCGCCGAGTACGACCAGGTGCGGGCCGCGGTCGAGGCGACGCTCAAGGAGTTCGGGCGGATCGACACCGTCGTCGCCAACGCCGGTTTCGCCACCCACGACACGGTCGCGGAGGGGGACCCGGCCGGCTGGTCCGAGATGGTGCTGACCAATGTGCTGGGGCCCGCGCTGCTCATCAGGGCCTCCATCGACGCGCTGAAGGAGTCACGCGGCCGCATCGTCCTGATCGGCAGTGTCGCCGGGCACGTGAACACGCCCGGCAACATCTACGGCGCGACCAAGTGGGCGGTGACCGGGCTCGCCGAGAACACCAGGCGCCAGGTCACCGAGTACGGCGTGGGCGTGACGCTGGTCTCGCCCGGCCGGGTGGAGACCCCGTTCTGGGACAGCTACGGCAGCCTCCCGCCGGGGCAGCTCCTGACGGCGGACCAGCTCGCCGACTCGATCGTCTGGGCGGTCGGGCAGCCGGCGGGTGTCGACGTGAACACGGTCGTCGTCCGCCCGATCGGCCAGCCCGTCTGATCCGCGCCGGGCGGAGAGGGACGGGAGCTCCCGTCCCTCTCCGCCCGGTCCTCAGTTATTGGCGAGGAACTGCCTGGCCAGCGAGTCCCCGAGGGACACGGCCGCGCTGTGGCTCTCGATGGGGGACACCTGGGAGTTCTTGAACAATATGTACGTCACGCCGCTGTCGGCCCCGCCCGTCTCCGGGTCCGGGTCGATGCCGAGCGCGTTCGCGGTGGCGTACGACGCCTCGCCGATGATCTTCGTCGGTCCGGTGTCGCCGACCACCGCGTACTCGACCTTGCCGTTGTAGACGACGGCGACCACACCGCCGCCCTTGATCCCCGAACTCGTGTACTTCCAGATGCTGCTGGAGCTCGGCACGACGACGTAGGGCAGCGAGTCGGCGCGCAGCGCCCGGCCGTCGGACTGGTGGAAGGCGGTGTCGTCCTGGAACCAGGGGTCGGTGTCGGCGTTGCACTTGGCGGTGACCTGGCCGTCGCAGTCGACGTCCATGTCGGCCTTCCAGAACACGGCGCCGTTCTTGCCGCAGACGGGGACCGTGGCCGAGGTCTCGTCGTCCGTTTTGTACTTGCCGTTCGAGATCTGCGAACAGGACGTCACCTTGGCGAGGAGGGCGGACGCGCTGACGGAACCCTCCTGTGCCGAGCGGGGTGCGGTGGCGCCGGAGGCGTCGGCGGGGAGCGCGGCGAGGGCGAGCAGTGCCGCTCCGAGGGCTGCGGGCAGGGTCAATGTTCGAGTGCGCACTGTGGGGGAACCCTTCTGTTAGGAAACTTTCCTTACCGGGTTGCGTCCAAAGTGGCCCCGCTTGCATGACCACGTCAAGGCTCGGGCGCGAATTGGTCCGGTCCAAGAGCGCGAAAAAGCCGCCGGCCCGGATGCGGTGAGCATCCGGGCCGACGGCTTCGGCGCCGGTCGAACGTGGCCGGACCGGTGCCGGACGTGACGGAGGAGGGTCAGCCGATGTCGAACACGGCCGGGTCGGGCCCGATCCGGCGGTCCTCGTTCAGGGCCGAGATCGCCGCGATGTCCTCGGTGTCCAGCGAGAAGTCGAAGACGTCGATGTTCTCCTTGATCCGGGCCGGGGTCACGGACTTGGGGATCACGACGTTGCCCAGCTGGAGGTGCCAGCGCAGGACGATCTGGGCCGGGGAGCGGCCGTGCTTCTGGGCGATGGCGATGATCGCCGGGACCTCCAGGAGCCCCTTGCCCTGGCCCAGCGGCGACCAGGCCTCGGTCGCGATGCCCTGCTCGGCGTGGAACTCGCGGGCCGCGCGCTGCTGGAGGTGGGGGTGCAGCTCGATCTGGTTGACGGCCGGGACGACGGACGTCTCGTCGATCAGCCTCGCCAGGTGCTCCGGCAGGAAGTTCGAGGTGCCGATGGCCTTGGCGCGGCCGTCGGCGTAGATCTTCTCGAAGGCCTTGAACGTGTCGACGTAACGGTCCCGGGACGGTGTCGGCCAGTGGATCAGGTACAGGTCGACGTACTCCAGGCCGAGCTTGTCCAGCGAGGCGTCGAAGGCGCGCAGCGTGGAGTCGTACCCCTGGTCGCTGTTCCAGAGCTTGGTGGTGACGAAGAGCTCCTCGCGGGCGATGCCGGAGGCGTTCACGGCCTTGCCGGTGCCCTCCTCGTTGCCGTAGATCGCCGCTGTGTCGATGCTGCGGTACCCGGATTCCAGCGCGGTGGCGACCGCTCGCTCCGCTTCGTCGTCCGGCACCTGCCACACGCCGAAGCCCAGCTGCGGCATCTCGACGCCGTTGTTCAGGATGATCGGGGGGACCTTGCTCACGAGCTCTCGATCCTTCAGTCGTCGGATGGTCTTCGTATCGTCAACGATCACGGGCCGTGATGCATTCCTGACCGGGCTCCGGGCGCGGAGAATCGAAGATTGGCTGAAATAGTCCGATCAATCGCGCGGTCCTTTGCGCCGGAGACCGATCCGGGTCTCCACGCGCCGCTCCGGGGCCCGCCCGCGACTACGTCCGGTGCGCGCCCGCTCCGGGGCCCGCCCTGTACGCGCCCGCTCCCCGGTCCGTCCCGGTCTACGTCCGGTACAGCGCCTCGACCTCCGCCGAGTACGCCTTCTCGATCGCCCTGCGCTTCAGCTTCAGCGACGGCGTCAGCAGGCCGTGCTCCTCGGTGAACTGGTTGGCCAGGATCCGGAACGTGCGGATCGACTCGGCCTGCGAGACCAGCGTGTTCGCGGCGACCACGGCACGCCGCACCTCGGTCTCCAGATCGGGATCGCGCACCAGGTCGCCGGCGGACAGCGACGGCTTGCCGCGCATCTGGAGCCAGTGCTCGACGGCCTCGGAGTCGAGGGTGACGAGCGCGGCGATGTACGGCCGGTCGTTGCCGACCACGATGCACTGCGCGACCAGCGGATGGTCGCGCACCCGCTCCTCCAGGGCGCCCGGCGAGACGCTCTTGCCGCCGGAGGTCACCAGGATCTCCTTCTTGCGCCCGGTGATCGTGAGGTAGCCGTCCTCGTCCAGGGACCCGAGGTCGCCGGTGGCGAGCCAGCCGTCGTGCAGGGTGGCGTCGGTGGCCTTGTCGTTGTTCAGGTAGCCCTGGAACACGTTGCCGCCGTTCAGCCAGATCTCGCCGTCGTCCGCGATGTGCACGGTGGTGCCGGGGATCGCCTGGCCGACGGTGCCGAACCGGGTGCGCTCGGGCGGGTTGGCGGTGGCGGCGGCGGTGGACTCGGTGAGCCCGTATCCCTCGTAGACGGTGATGCCCGCGCCCGCGAAGAACAGCCCGAGCCGCCGGTCCATCGCGGAGCCGCCGGACATCGCGTGCCGGACCCGGCCGCCCATCGCGGCCCGCACCTTGGAGAAGACGAGCTTGTCGAGGACCTGGTGCTGCATGCGCAGGCTCGCCGAGGGGCCGGGGCCGGTGCCCCAGGCCTTGGCCTCGACGGCCTCCGCGTAGCGCACGGCGACGTCCACGGCCTTCTCGAAGGGGCCTGCCTTGCCCTCCCTCTCGGCCTTGCGGCGCGCGGAGTTGAAGACCTTCTCGAAGATGTACGGCACGGCCAGGAAGAAGGTGGGCCGGAACGCGGCGAGGTCCGGCAGCAGGGCGGACGCGTTCAGCTGGGGCTGGTGCCCGAACTTGACCCTCCCGCGGAACGCGGCGATCTGCACCATCCGCCCGAAGACGTGCGCGAGCGGCAGGAACAGCAGGGTGCTCGCCTCGTCGCCGCGCTTGGAGTGGAAGACGGGCTCCCAGCGCGCGATGACGGTGTCCGCCTCGAACATGAAGTTCCCGTGCGAGATGACACAGCCCTTGGGGCGTCCCGTCGTGCCCGAGGTGTAGATGATCGTCGCGATCGATTCGGGGGTGACGGCGCGGCGGTGCCGGTGGACCACCTCGTCGTCGAGGTGCGCGCCCGCCTCGTACAGCTCGTGCACCGCGCCCACGTCGAGCTGCCACAGCTTGTGCAGCTGGGGCAGCCGGTCGACGACCGTGGCGATGGTCATGGCGTGGTCCTCGTGCTCCACCATGACGGCCGACACCTGCGCGTCGTGCAGCATCCAGAAGACCTGCTCGGCGGAGGACGTGGGGTAGATGGGCACGACCTGGGCGCCGATCGTCCACAGGGCGAAGTCGAAGAGGGTCCACTCGTAGCGGGTGCGGCACATGATGGCGACCCGGTCGTTGAAGCGGATTCCCTGCGCCAGCATGCCCTTGGCGAGCGCCAGGACCTCGTCCCGGAACTCGGCCGAGGTGACGTCGCGCCACTGTCCCCGCTCGTCCTTGCGGCCGAGGGCGACGTGGAGCGGGTCCACCCGGGCGTACTCGAACACGGCGTCGGCCAGGCCGCCCACCGGCGGCGCCGACGCCAACGGGGGGTTGGTGAACTCTCGCAATCCCGCTCCTCGTGGCCTCCGCACAGCGCCGTGAAAGCTACCCCACCGTGTGAGCGGACGGGAGGGGGTCCGAACCGCCGGGGGGCGCGGCGTCCGCACAGGTCAACCGCATAAATGCCCGCACAAGGGGAAGGGTCGGACAGAATTTCCTACGGTTCCGTAGGTTTCGATTCCTTAATCTCCACGGAATCGCTACGACCCGGCGCTAGGATCCGGGCGCTTCGGGGAGCTGATTCGGAATTTCTCGTTCCGGGCGGTTCGGCCGCCGGAGCCGGGTGACCCGGCTCCGGGTTCCCAGGGCTTGTCGGACAGGCCCTGACGAGCTCGTCAGTCCCGCCGCCCCCGGTGCAGACGGTCCCCGCCCGCGAGGATTGCCGTCGCGAGCGCGTCCGCGGCACCCTGTGCGGACGGCCGACGGCGGCCGTGCACCAGTACGAAGTCGACCTCGCCGAGCTCCGGGAGCCCGGCCCGTTCCGGCACCCGGACCAGGCCGGGCGGCACGAGTCCCCGCGAGTGGGCCATCACGCCGAGGCCCGCGCGGGCCGCCGCGATCAGGCCGTTGAGGCTGCCGCTGGTGCACGCGACGCGCCACGGGCGGCCCTGGCGCTCCAGCGCCTCGAGGGCGAGCGCGCGGGTGATGCCCGGGGGCGGGTAGACGATCAGCGGGACCGGGCGGTCCGGGTCGAGCCGCAGCCGCCGGGCGCCGATCCACACGAGACGGTCGTGCCAGACGAGCTCGCCGCGCGGGTCCTCGGGCCGCCGCTTCGCCAGCACCAGGTCGAGGTGCCCGGCGGCGAGCTGTTCGTGGAGGGTGCCGGACAGCTCGACCGTCAGCTCCAGGTCCACCTCGGGGTGGTCGGTGCGGAACCTCTCCAGGATCTCCGGCAGCCGGGTCAGCACGAAGTCCTCGGACGCGCCGAAGCGCAGCCGGCCCCGCAGCCGTGTCCCGGTGAAGAACGCCGCCGCCTGCTCCTGGACCTCCAGGATCCGGCGTGCGAACCCGAGCATCGCCTCACCGTCCTCGGTGAGCTCGACGGAGTGGGTGTCGCGGGAGAAGAACTGCCGTCCCGCGGTGTCCTCCAGCCGGCGCACGTGCTGGCTGACCGTGGACTGGCGCACCCCCAGCCGCCGGGCGGCCTGAGTGAAGCTCAGCGTCTGGGCCACCGCGAGGAACGTCCGCAGCTGGGAAGGGTCGTACACGCCCCCACGTTATCGCGATACGTGATGACAGTCAGAGCGGTATGACGGATTCCCGATCGCGGTCCGGGAGAGGACGATGGAGAGGGCACGATCCGCCGACGAGGACCAGACGCACCGAACCGAGCAACCGAGCAGTGGAGCACCGTGAAACGCCTGCAGTGGCCGAGCTGGATGCCGGTCGACCCCTATGTCCTGCTGCTGCTCGGGACGGTGGGCCTCGCCGCCCTGTTCCCCGCGAGCGGTACGGCGGCGGACGTCGTCTCGGGCGCGTCCACGGCGGCCATCGCCTTCCTCTTCTTCCTGTACGGCGCACGCCTGTCCACCCGTGAGGCGCTGGACGGCCTCAAGCACTGGCGGCTGCACGGTACGGTCCTGATCTGCACCTTCGTGGCCTTCCCGCTGCTCGGTCTCGCCGCCCGCGGCCTGGAGCCGGCGTTCCTGACGCACGACCTCTACACCGGCCTGCTCTTCCTCACGCTCGTCCCCTCGACCATCCAGTCGTCGATCGCCTTCACCTCGATCGCCCGCGGCAACGTCCCCGCCGCCATCTGCGCGGGCTCCTTCTCCTCGCTCGCGGGCATCGTCGTCACCCCGTTGCTCGCCGCCCTCCTCCTCGGCGGCAGCGGCAGCGGTTTCTCCACGGACTCGCTCGTCAAGATCGTGCTGCAACTGCTGGTGCCGTTCCTGGCCGGACAGCTGCTGCGCCCCTGGATCGGCGCGTTCATCACCCGCCACAAGAAGGTCCTCGGCCTCGTCGACCGCGGTTCGATCCTGCTCGTCGTCTACACCGCCTTCAGCGAGGGCATGGTGCAGGGCATCTGGAGCCAGGTCAGCGCCGTCCGGCTGGCGGGACTCCTCGTCGTCGAGGCGCTGCTGCTCGGCGTGATGCTCGCCCTGACCTGGTACGGCGCGAAGGCCCTGCGCTTCGGCCGGGAGGACCGGATCGCCATCCAGTTCGCCGGGTCCAAGAAGTCGCTCGCCTCGGGCCTGCCCATGGCCGGAGTCCTGTTCGGCGCGCACGCCTCCCTCGCCGTGCTCCCGCTGATGCTCTTCCACCAGATGCAGCTCATGGTGTGCGCGGTGATCGCCAGACGCCGGGCCCGCGATCCCGAGGCGACCGGCCTGCCCGGTGGCCCGGACGGGCGGGCCGGCACCGGGGGCGCGACGGGAGCGGGCGGCGGCGCCGGAACGACCGGGGGAGCGGCCCGGGCCGGCGGCCCCGCCCGCTCCCCCGGAACCCGGGTCGCCCCGGCAGTGACGACGGCGGGCCGCTGACCGTGTCCGGCGGCTCACCCGACGGCGCGCCCGCGCTCGCCGGGGCGCCGGCCGCCGTCACCGGCGGACCCCGCCCCTAAGGCTTGTCGCTCACCCGGTCGAGGGGGAGCCACAGCACCGTGTCCGGGGTGACCTTCCGCGAGGGCGGCGCCGACAGCTCCTCGTCGCTCAACGCGCGGTCGTGGACCCGCACCTCGTCGATCGCCCCGGTGAAGTACGCCCGGCTGTCCATCCGCTGGCCGATGTGCACACCGAACGGCGAGTTCCGGCTCACCGATCCGGGCACGTCCGCCGCGCTGACCGTCGTCCCGTCGAGGAACAGGGTGAGCTGTCCGCCGCCGCGGCGCAGCGCCAGATGGTGCCACCGGCCGTCGTTGAAGGAGCCGGTGGTGCGCACGAACGCCGTGGCCGGGGGCGACGCGCCGTTCCTGGTGGTGATGAGCCCGGTGATCCGGTCGGACGCCGGCTCCCCGCGCAGCCACACCTGCGGCTGGCTCGTGCCGATCCCGCCCATCCACAGCAGCGGCTGCTCACCGCTGGTGGCCGTGTAGCGGAACCACAGGGACACCGTGAAGTCCTTCGTCCCCAGTGGCAGCCGGTCCTGGTACGGCAGCCGTACGGCGTCGTCGGTGCCGTCGAACTCCAGCGCGCCGCCGAGGACGCCGGAGGTCTCGCCCGGGCCGCCGAGGACCGCCGCCCGCCGGGTGAACGGAGCGAGGTCGGCCGTCGTCGGGTCGGGGCCCCGGCGCGGCTGGAGCCAGTCCTCGGTGAAGCGGGCGAAGCGGATCTCGTCGCGCGCGTCGACCGCGCCGCCCTCGTACAGCAGGCCCACGGTGTCGCCGTCGACGCGCACCAGGTCGGAGTAGCCGGACCAGTCGGTGGTGACGACCGTGCCCCGGTCGACGCTGTCCCAGGTGCGTCCGCCGTCGTAGGAGGAGCGGATCGCCATGGTCCGGCGGCGGTCGGGGTCGGCGGGGCAGGAGAGCAGGATCCGGTCGCCGACGCGCAGGGTCGAGCCCTGGACCTGGGGCGCGTAGAGGTCCGGGAGGTCACGGAAGGGGGAGAGGAAGCTGTCGCCGCCGTCCCTGCTGACCGCCTGGGCACGGTGGCCGAGGTCGGTGCCGTCCTGCTCGCGCCCGCTGACCAGGACCGACCCGTCGGTGCGCTCGGTGAGCGTCATCTCGGACGGCTTCTGCCGGAAGGTGCCGTCGGCCGCGATCGGCCAGGAGTCCGTGGCCCCGATGTCCCAGTGGTCGCCGCCGTCGTCGCTGGTGATGAGGGCGGCGTTGTTGGCGGTGACCCGGGTGCCGTCCCAGGTCTCGGTGTTGACGGCGAAGACGAGCCGTCCCGCGTGCCGGCCGCGGGTGAGCTGGATGCCGTGCACCGGGCCGGTGGCGTACCAGGAGTTCCAGTTCGGGGGCAGGATCTCGTCGCTCAGGTCACGCGGCCGCGACCAGGAGAGGCCGTCGTCGTCGCTGTACTGGAGGTGCGGGGTGCGGTCGCAGGGCACCGAACAGCCCGCGCTGTCGGTGCGGCCCGTGTTGTAGGTCTCCGCCAGGACGATCCGGCCGGTCTCGCGGTCCACGACCGGGGTGGGGTTGCCGTGGGTGTCCCCGTTCCCCTCGTTGACGACCTGGAGCGGGCTCCAGGTGCGCCCTCCGTCGGTGGAGCGCTTCACCACGATGTCGATGTCGGCCGCGTCACCGCAGTTGAGGACGCGGCCCTCGGCGAAGGCCAGCAGTGTTCCCTCCGTCGTCCGGACGACGGAGGGGATGCGGAAGCAGGCGTAGCCCGGATCCTGGGAAGCCTTGAACAGCACCTGCTGCTCGAACTCGCCGCTCGCGGCGACCGGTTCGGCCCGTGCCGTGCCCGGGAGCGCGACCAGCGCGGCGATGCTCAGGGCGGCCGTCAGGGCGGCTTCGAGACGGATGCGGGTGCGGGTGCGGGGGCCCGGCCGGGTGACCGGGGCGGGTCCCGGCCGGGCGGGAGGAACGGCTCGCGGACGCGCGCGCGAGCCGTGTCCGGGGAGGGTGGCGAAGGTGGATCTCAGACGGCTGCAAAGGCGTGACGGCATGGTGCGACCTGCCCTTCGTACGGCGGCTGGGCAATCCGGATTCTCTGGACATCCCACGTCCAACGTTCGCGCCGCAGAGGCTACTTGGGCCTCCGTGCACCCCACAAGGAGCATGTGGTGGTCGTGTTCGCGCCAGAATTCGCGCGTCTGTGCGCCCGCTCGGCGAAGAATGTCCCGAGGGCTCGCCGGTCCGCATCTCCGGTACCGACGGTCGCTGCGGGATAACGTTCCGTCATGACCGCACCCCGAGCCGAACTCCGTCCCGCCCTCGACCCGGCGCGCACCGCCCTCGTGCTCGTCGATCTGATGGAGCGCATCGTGGCGTTGCCCCTGGAGCCGTACAAGGGGACCGAAGTCCTCTCCGCGGCGGAGGAGTTGGCGGCGTCCTTCCGGAAGGCGGGTGCGCTCGTCGTGCTCGTCCGGGTCGAGCGGCCGGGAGTCGCGGAGCAGCCGCCCGGCAGCGGACTGGTGGACGGGCTCCTCGTGGAGGGGGATCTGGAGATCGTGAAGCGGACGACCGGAGGCTTCCAGGGCACCGGCCTCGACGAGCGGCTGCGCGAACACGGGGTCTCCACCCTGGTGTTCGGGGGGATCGCCACCAACCTCGGGGTCGAGTCGACCGCGCGCGCCGCCGACGACCTCGGCTACCGGCTCGTCTTCGTGGAGGACGCGATGGCCGCGTTCACCTCCGCCGAGCACGACGCCTCGGTCCGCCTGGACTTCCCGCGCTTCGGCACGGTCGTGACCGCCGGTGAGGTGCGCTTCTCGGAGCGGTGAACCCCCGGCGCGGGCGAGGTCCGTCGCGCACGGAGGGGCGGTGGTGGCCCGGGGCCGAGGCGGGGCCCCCTCCGGCGCAGGGGGCGCTCCCCGCCGTCCGGGGCCCCCGCCGCCGTGCCGCGGGGAGCCGGTGTCAGCCCTGGACGGCCGTGGCCCGCAGGGTGACGCGGTGCTCGCCCGCGTACACGTTCATGTTGGAGCCGCGCAGGAAGCCGACCAGGGTCAGACCGGTCTCCGCCGCCAGATCGACGGCCAGGGACGACGGGGCGGAGACCGCCGCCAGCATCGGGATGCCCGCCATCACCGCCTTCTGCGCCAGCTCGAAGGAGGCCCGGCCGGAGACCAGCAGGACCGTCCGGGAGAGCGGGAGCGTCCCGTCCTGCAGGGCCCGGCCGACCAGTTTGTCGACCGCGTTGTGCCGGCCCACGTCCTCGCGTATGTCGACCAGTTCACCCTCCTCGGTGAACAGTGCCGCCGCGTGCAGGCCCCCGGTCCGGTCGAAGACCCGCTGGGCCGCGCGCAGCCGCTCGGGGAGGCTCGCGAGCAGATCGGGTTCCAGCCGCACCGGGGGAGCGGTGCCGCCCTGCGTGTCGTCGATGGTCCAGCGGGCCGTCGTACGGACCGCGTCCAGACTGGCCTTGCCGCACAGACCGCACGACGACGTCGTGTACACGTTGCGTTCGAGCGTGATGTCGGGGACGACGACCCCGGGCGCCGTCCGCACGTCGACGACGTTGTACGAGTTGGAGCCGTCCACCGTGGCGCCCGCGCAGTACACGATGTTCTGCAGCTCGTCGGCCCGGCCCAGCACCCCTTCGCTCACCAGGAAGCCCGCGGCCAGCGCGAAGTCGTCGCCCGGGGTGCGCATGGTGATCGCCAGCGGCTTGCCGTTGAGCCGGATCTCCAGCGGCTCCTCGGCGACGAGCGTGTCCGGGCGGGTGCTCACGGCCCCGTCCCGGATGCGGATCACCTTGCGTCGTTCCGTGACTCGTCCCATGTCCTGATCAGTCCCGCTTCCGTACGTGCGGCCGGCCGGATCGGCCCTTCAACCGGCGGTTGCCGTTCGGGTCACCCGGAGTGTGGCGCGGGGATGACCTTCACGTCCTCATTGTCCTGCACCCGCGGAGCGGGCCGCGTGACGCCTCGGCGGGCGGCGGCCCGCCCCGCGCTCAGGCCGCCGTCCGCAGCGCGAGCAGGTCCGAGATGGCGTACACGGTCCGCAGCGTCGGCACCGGCACTGCGGTGATCTCCGCCAGTTCCACGACGGCCGCGAGCAGCACGTCGAGTTCCAGCGGTTTGCCGCGCTCCAGGTCCTGGAGCGTGGAGGTGCGGTGGTCGCCGACCCGCTCGGCACCCGCGAGGCGCCGTTCGATCGACACCCCCACCTCGCAGCCGAGGGACCGGGCGACGGCCAGCGTCTCGGTCATCATGATCTCGATGACCTCGCGCGTTCCGCCGTGCAGGCACATCTGCCGCATCGTGGCGCGGGCCAGCGCGCTGATCGGGTTGAAGGAGATGTTGCCGAGCAGCTTGAGCCAGATGTCATTGCGCAGCTCCGGTTCGACGGGGCATTTCAGCCCGCCTTCCCGCATGGCGTCGCTGAACACCCGGCAGCGCGCCGAGACGGACCGGTCGGGCTCCCCGACGGAGAACCGGGTGCCCTCGAGGTGACGGACGACGCCCGGTCCCTCCAGTTCGGTCGCGGCGTACACGACGCAGCCGACCGCCCGCTCCGGCGCCAGCACCGCGCTGACCGCGCCGCCCGGGTCCACGCTCTCCACCCGGTGGCCGTCGTGGGGTCCGCCGTGCCGGTGGAAGTACCACCAGGGGATGCCGTTCTGGGCGGCGACCACCGCCGTGGTGGCGCCCAGCAGGGGCTCGATCAGCGGCCCGCACGCCGCGTACGAGTTGGCCTTCAGGCCGAGGAAGACGTAGTCGACCGGACCGATGTCGGCCGGGTCGTCGGTGGCGTGGGCCCGCGCGGTGAAGTCCCCGCGCGGGCTGATGACGTGGACGCCGTGCCGCCTCATGGCTTCCAGGTGCGGTCCACGGGCGACGAGGTGCACGTCGGCGCCCGCGCGGTGCAGAGCGGCGCCGACGTAGGCGCCGATCGCACCGGCGCCGAGAACTGCGACTCTCACTGTGTGGCGCTCCGTTCGGTCGAGGGTACCGAGGAACTGCCGAACTCTGTCGACGAAATATTGTCTACAGGATGGAGCAGGGGCCGACAAGGGGGTGGGCGGACCGGTCCGGTGACCGTTCGTCGCACCAGGAATACCGCTCACCGCATACGGTCGACGGGTCGTGTCACGGCGCTTCACAGCCGGGCGGCCGCTTCCTATCGTCCCGGATCATGAGCCCTCCCGTCGCACCGCCCGGTTGGAGCCGCTGGCTCGTCCCGCCCGCCGCCCTGTCGGTCCACCTCTCCATAGGCCAGGCCTACGCCTGGAGCGTCTTCAAGCCGCCGCTCGAATCCGCGCTCGGTCTCAGCGGAACGCAGAGCGCTCTGCCCTTCCAGCTCGCCATCGTGATGCTCGGCCTGTCGGCCGCGTTCGGCGGCACCCTCGTCGAGCGCAACGGTCCGCGCTGGGCCATGACCGTCGCCCTCGTCTGCTTCTCCTCCGGCTTCCTCGTCTCCGCGCTCGGCGCGGCCACCGAGCAGTACTGGCTGATCGTCCTCGGCTACGGCTTCATCGGCGGCACGGGCCTCGGCATCGGCTACATCTCACCCGTCTCCACGCTGATCAAGTGGTTCCCGGACCGGCCCGGAACGGCCACCGGCATCGCGATCATGGGTTTCGGCGGCGGCGCCCTGATCGCCTCGCCCTGGTCCGCCCAGATGCTGAAGTCGTTCGGTTCCGACTCCTCCGGGATCGCGCTCGCCTTCCTCGTGCACGGGCTGTCGTACGCCGTGTTCATGACGCTCGGCGTGCTGCTGGTGCGGGTGCCGCGCGGCGAGAGGCCGGCCGCGTCGGGCCCGAGCGCGCTCGACGGCGTCCAGGTCTCCGCCCGCAGCGCCGTCCGCACCCCGCAGTTCTGGTGCCTCTGGATCATTCTGTGCATGAACGTCACCGCGGGCATCGGCATCCTGGAGAAGGCCGCGCCGATGATCACGGACTTCTTCGCGGACGGCTCCACCCCGGTCACCGCCTCCGCGGCCGCCGGATTCGTCGCCCTGCTCTCCGCCGCCAACATGGCGGGCCGCATCGGCTGGTCCTCGACCTCCGACCTGATCGGACGCAAGAACATCTACCGGGTCTACCTCGGGGTCGGCGCCCTGATGTACGCGCTCATCGCCTGGCTCGGGGACTCCTCGAAACCGCTGTTCGTCCTGAGCGCGCTGGTGATCCTCTCCTTCTACGGCGGAGGCTTCGCCACGGTCCCGGCGTACCTGAAGGACCTGTTCGGCACCTACCAGGTCGGCGCCATCCACGGCCGGCTGCTCACCGCCTGGTCCACCGCGGGCGTCCTCGGACCGCTGATCGTGAACCGGATCGCCGACCACCAGGAGGCGGCGGGCAGACACGGCTCGTCCCTGTACGGACTGTCGTTCCTGATCATGATCGGGCTGCTCGCCGTCGGCTTCGTCGCCAACGAGTTCGTGCGCCCCGTGCACGTCCGCCACCACGTTCCCGCGCCGAGGGAGGCCGCCGATGTCGCACGACAGCAGCCCGAGTCCGCCTGACCGGCGGGCCCTGATCGTCCTCGCCTGGCTGTGGGTGGGCGCACCCCTGTGCTACGGCGTCTACGAGCTCGCACAGAAGGCCGCTCAACTGTTCTCCGGGTAGGTGTTCGGACGTCCCAAGGTCTGACAGAAGCCGACAAGCCTGGCGCCGCAATCCTGTGGCTTCACCTGCCGTCGTACTGGTGAGTCATTGATCAGACTGGTGGATCCCGCTACCCGAGGCACGAGGGGGACCACCCATGAACGGCACACGGATCGCCGCCGTCGGCCATTACCAGCCCGCCAAGGTACTCACCAACGAGGACCTGGCGGGCATGGTCGACACCAGTGACGAATGGATCCGGAGCCGCGTGGGCATCCGGACCCGCCATGTCGCCGGACCCGACGAACCGGTCGACGAGCTGGCCGCGCACGCCGCCGCCAAGGCGCTCGCCTCGGCCGGTCTGACGCCCGGCGACATCGACCTCGTCCTCGTCGCCACCTCCACGGCCGTCGACCGCTCCCCGAACATGGCCGCCCGCGTCGCCGCCCGCCTCGGCATCCCCTCGCCGGCCGCGATGGACGTCAACGTCGTCTGCGCCGGGTTCACCCACGCCCTCGCCACCGCCGACCACGCCGTGCGCGCCGGTGCCGCGACCCGGGCGCTCGTCATCGGCGCCGACAAGATGACCGACGTGACGGACTGGACCGACCGCACCACGTGCGTCCTCGTCGGGGACGGCGCGGGGGCCGCCGTGGTCGAGGCCTGCCCCGCGGACGAGGAGCCGGGCATCGGGCCCGTGCTGTGGGGCTCGGTGCCGGAGATGGGGCACGCGGTGCGCATCGAGGGCACCCCCTCGCGGTTCGCGCAGGAGGGGCAGAGCGTCTACCGCTGGGCCACCACACAGCTCCCGCCGATCGCCCGGAAGGCCTGCGAGCGCGCCGGCCTCGCGCCCGAGGACCTCGCCGGAGTCGTCCTGCACCAGGCCAACCTGCGCATCATCGAGCCGCTCGCCCTGAAGATCGGCGCGGTGAACGCCGTCGTCGCGCGCGATGTCGTCGACTCCGGCAACACCTCCGCCGCCAGCATCCCGCTCGCCTTCTCCAAGCTCGTCGAGCGCGGAGAGGTCTCCGCCGGCGATCCCGTCCTGCTGTTCGGCTTCGGCGGCAACCTCTCCTACGCCGGACAGGTCGTCCGCTGTCCGTGAGCCGCACCGGGCCGCCCGCCCGCTGTCCGTGAGGCGGCCGAGCCGCTCGTCCGCCTCCGCCTCCCCGGGTGTGACAAGGCCGACTCCCCCGTCTGCCTGGCGTTTGTGCGCCGTAGACTGTAGGCGAAAGACAATGGATGACCGACTTTCCTATCGCGGCGACGACGCCGCCCAGGAGGGACCGTGATGTTGTCGACAGGACTGCCTCAGGGAGCGGTACCGAGGCTGGAGCGGCCCGGCCCGCTCCGTGACCGCGTCTACGAGGCGCTGCTCGAACTCATCACCACCCGTGCCCTGAAGCCGGGCCAGCACCTCGTGGAGAGCGAACTCGCCGGTCATCTCGGAGTGTCCCGGCAGCCCGTGCGGGAAGCCCTCCAGCGGCTGAGCACCGAGGGCTGGGTCGATCTGCGGCCCGCCCAGGGCGCGTTCGTGCACGAGCCGACCGAGGAGGAGGCCGACCAGCTCCTCACGGTCCGTACGCTCCTGGAGGCCGAAGCGGCCCGGCTCGCCGCCGCCAACGCGGGCACCGCCGCCATCGGCGCGCTCGAGGACCTGTGCGCCGAGGGCGAGCGGGCGGTCGCCGCCGACGACGTCGACGCCGCGGTCGCGACGAACGCGCGACTGCACGCCAAGGTCATGGAACTCGCCGGGAACACGGTCCTCGCCGAACTCGCCGCGCAGGTCGACCGCCGGGTCCGCTGGTACTACACGCCGGTGGCCCGGCAGCGCGGCCGCCAGTCCTGGATCGAACACCGCGAGCTGATCGCCGCGATAGCGGAACGCGACGAACAGCGGGCCACCGACGTCATGCGGGCCCACACCGAACACACGCGGAAGATGTACCACGACCGCGAGAAGTAGTCACCCGGCGGACGGCGCCCCGTCCCCGGGGACGGGGCGGGCGGGTGACCGGCGGGCCTCCACGCCGAGCATCACCACCAACACCGCGACCAGCGCGAGCAGTTCGGCGACCGCCGAGAGCCGGACGCCGAGCAGCGCGGTGGCCGCCGCGACGGGCACGGCGACCGCGCGGAACGTCACCGGCCCCAGCCGCAGCACCGAGCGGAACGCCACGTCCCCGGCGAGGAACAGCGCGACCCCGCCCGCGAGCGCCAGCGCCGGACCGGTGCCCGACTGCTCGGTGAGATGGCCGAGCGTCTTCTTCACCCCGGCCGCGCAGTAGGCGATGCCGAGGAGCATGGGCAGGAAGGCGTAGTAGTACGCGTTCATGGCCAGACGCCAGCGACGGTCCGGCGCCGCCGCCGTGAACGCGGCCTCCGCGGCGTGCTCGTCGCGTACGAAGTACGTCCACCACAGGGCCCCGGCCAGCGCGAGCGCGAGGAAGGCGCCGGCGAACAGGTCCGCGGTGAGCGGCCGGTCCCCGATCCCGATGCCGATCGCGATGACGGACTCGCCGAACGCGACGATGAGCAGCAGCCCGTGCCGCTCGACGAAGTGGGCCGGGTCGAGCGCGCCCAACTGCGCGCGCAGCACCGCGGCGTCACGCCCGCCCCGCCGCCTGGCCCCGTGCTCGGCGAAGAACGGTGTCACGAACTGCAGGACCAGCGCCAGCAGCCACAGCCCGTCGGCGCGGAGGCCGTCGAACAGCCCCGCCGCCGTGACGGCCAGCGCCGCCAGCGAGTTGGGCACCGCGTACCAGATGACGTCGCGGCCGTGGCCGCGGGTGTAGAGCGCGCTGTGCACGAGGACGACGCCGAGGAAGCCCAGACCGAAGACCACGCCGCCGTCGTCGAAGGCGCGCGGGACGGCCAGGGCGCACACCAGGAACGCGCCCATGCCCAGCAGCAACAGGATCCGCCGTGAAGGCCGGTCGGGCGGAACCTGGTTGGTGAGGTACGCGTACGCGCCGTACATCCAGAACAGCACCACGAAGATCAGCGCGACGCGGGCCGCCGTCGCGAACGACAGGTCGGCGGTGAGCAGCACGGTGAGCTGCGTGAGGGTGAACACGAAGACGAGGTCGAAGAAGAGCTCCAGGGTACTGACCCGCCGCCCGGCCCCGTCCCCCGCCGGAGCCCCGGCCGGATGCCCGGCCCCGTGCGCGGGCGGGGCCGCGGGTCCGCCGTCCGGCGGGGGTGCCGCCTCGCGCGCACGCGGGATCCCGGCTCCGTCACCCGGTGGGCGTGCCGTCCCGGTCGGTGTTCTCCGGGCCGCCGTGCCGGCGTCCCCGGGCTCCGCCGGCCGCGTCGGTCCGGCCGGCGGCGTGTGCCCCGCCTCGTTCTCTGCTCTGCTCATGTGTCCCCCCGTGACAGACGGTCCCGGAGATCGTATGCGGCCCTTCCGCCCGGGGAGCGGGCATTTCACCCGCCGGTCCACGGGGGCGCGCGGAAGCGGCCCTCCCCGCCGGGGCGCGAGGAGGGCCGCCACCCCGTTCGGGCCGCGGACGGTCAACTCCCGTACTGGGTAATGGATACGGGGTACGGGGTACGGGGTGCGGGCAACGGGCCGCCCGTGTCGGCGCGGCCCGTGGGCGCTCAGCCGACCGGCTGTGGCCGTGGCGCCGAGGTGTCCGCGGTGCTGCGCCCCGGCTGCCGCAGCAGCAGGGCGATCGCGGCCGCCACCATGGAGACGCCGCTGGCCAGCGCGTAGGCGCCGTCGTAGCCCCAGGCGGCGACCACCATCGAACCGAGCCCGCCGCCGAACCCGGAGAGGAAGGCGAAGAACAGGAACTGCGCCTCGTTGTGGATGCCGCTGGCCCAGATCACGCCGAACTGCGCGAGCCCGAGGACCACGATGACGAAGACCAGGGTCTGCCTGCGCCCCCAGGTGTCGGACAGCCGGCCCACCACCCCCGGCCCACACCGTTGACGACCGCCATCACCCCCATCGACGAGGCCGCCACCAGCGGACCGAAGCCCACCGGCGGGTCCTCCGCCGCGACGGGTTCCGCCGTCATGACGCCGTCTCCTCGCCGAGCGGGTGCGGATTGGGAACGATGCCCCGGGCGCGGGGCCGGTCCGGTGCCTTGAGGAACAGGGCCAGTACGGCGGAGGCCAGACCGATGGACCCGGCGAGCACGAAGGCGCCGTGGTAGTCCCACGCGTCGACGACGACCGCCCCCAGGCCGGAACCCACGAGGCCCGAGATCAGCTTCGAGCTGTAGACCATCCCGTAGTTGGAGGCGTTGTTGTTCTCGCCGAAGTAGTCCGCCGTCATGGCCGCGAACAGCGGGAAGATCGCGCCGCCGCCGAAACCGGAGACCATGGAGCAGAACAGGAAGAACGGCATGCTGCCCATCTGGCCGGAGACCAGCACGCCGAACTGGGCGGAACCGAGCACCAGACACACGATGATCAGCGTGTGGCGCCGCCCGACCCGGTCGGAGATCCAGCCGATGACCCCGCGCCCGGTGCCGTTGACGATGGCCTTCAGCGACATCGCCGTGGCCACGATCCCGCCCGCGAAGCCCATGTCCTTGCCGAAGGGGACCTGGAAGGCGATGCCGAAGATGTTGATGCCGGCCGTGCACAGCAGACAGAACCACATCATCCACAGAACAGGTGTACGCGCGGCCTCCTTCGGGGTGTACTGCTTCGGCGCCGGCGGGTTCTTCTCCAGCGCCCGCCGGACCTTGGGGTCGTCCGGCACCTTCAGCGGGTCCACGTCCGGCGGCCACCAGCCCTTCGGCGGGTCCTTGAAGAACCAGCCGGCCGCCGCGACCACGGTGCAGCAGAGCAGACCGACGCCCACCAGGACGCCCCGGTAGTTGCCCAGGTCCATGTACGAGGTGAACAGGAAGACGAAGGGCACGGACCCGTAGGCGAAACCGCCGTTGACGAAGCCCGTCTTGCCGCCCTTGCGCTCCGGATACCACTTGCCGACCATGTTCACGCAGGTCGCGTAGACGAGACCCGCCCCGATGCCGCTGCACATGCCGAAGCCGAGATAGGCGACCACGACGTGCGGCGCGAACGCCAGGGACACATAGCCGAGCAGGGTGCCGAGCGCGCCCAGCAGCATCGCCGTACGGGCGGGGAGCCTGCCGCTCTCGCGCAGCTGCCCGGCCGGGAAGGCCACGGCCGCCTGGAAGAACACCCAGACGCCCATCAGCCAGAAGATGTGTCCGCTGCTCCACAGGTGGGCCTCGTGGAGCGTGTCCTCCGCGGACGTGAACGCGTACTCGGCGGAGCTGATGCCCAGCATGCCCGCCCAGGGCAGGAAGACCATCCAGGCGCGTTTGCGGCCCATGATGTCGATGTCTCTCTCGCCGACGCGGTACACGCGTCCGTGCCGGTCCTTCACCTCTCGATGAGGCACCGGAGTCGAGTAGCCGGTGGTTGTCATGTCGATCGAGATCCCCTTGCGTCGAAAGAACGAGTCAGCGCCCCCTGCCACATGCCTTTCGTGCGTCCGTGGGTCCCGGGCCGGCCGACGGACGCACCGCCGGCCGGCCCCGCGCGTCCTCATGTCATGGGCGGCCTCCCAACAGTCCTGCCGCGCGGGCCCAGCGGTACTTCGCGCCGAGGACGGCCACCGGCATCTCGGTCGTGTACGGGTAGGCCACGACCCCCCGCTCGTACAGGTACCGGCACGCCTCCTCGACCTCGACGTCGCCCGCGAGCGACGCCACCACGGGCTTCTCGACGCCGCGTTCGCGGAATTCGGCCACCACGCGCGCGGTGAGCTCGGCGAAGACCATGGGAGGGGTCACGATCGTGTGCCAGTAGCCGAGGACGAGCGCGTGGACGCGCGGGTCCTGCAGGCCGAGCCGGATCGTCGCCTCGTACGTCGACGGCGGCTCCCCGCCCGTGATGTCCACCGGGTTGCCCGCCGCCCCGAAGGGCGGGATGAACTCCCGGAAGGCGGCGTCGAGATCCGGGGGGATCTCCATCAGGGACAGTCCGTTGTCGGTCACCGCGTCGGACAGCAGGACGCCGCTGCCGCCCGCGCCGGTGATGATCACGACGTTGTCGCCCCGGGGAGCGGGCAGCACCGGCAGGGCGCGCGCGTACTCCAGCATGTCGTTCAGCCCGGGGGCCCTGATGACCCCGGCCTGCCGGAGGACGTCGTCGTACACGGCGTCGTCGCCCGCGAGGGCTCCGGTGTGCGAGCCCGCGGCCCGCGCGCCGGCGGCGGTCCGCCCGGCCTTCAGGACGACGACGGGCTTCTTCGGGACCGTGGCGCGGGCCGCCTCCACGAAGGCGCGGCCGTCCTTGAGGTCCTCCAGGTGCATGGCGACGCACCGGGTGTGCGGGTCCTCGCCGAACCAGGTGAGCAGGTCGTCCTCGTCCAGGTCCGCCTTGTTGCCGAGCCCGACGATCGCCGACACCCCCGTCCTCGTGGTCCGCGCGAACCCGAGGACGGCCATGCCGATCCCGCCGGACTGCGAGGTGAGCGCGACACCGCCCTTCACGTCGTACGGGGTGCAGAACGTGGCGCACACGTCCTGCCAGGTCGAGTAGTAGCCGTAGATGTTCGGGCCGAGCAGCCGGACGCCGTACCGCTCGCCGATGGCCGTGATCTCGTCCTGGAGCCCCTGTTCGCCGGTCTCCGCGAACCCGGAGGGGATCAGGACCGCGTTGGGGATGTTCTTGCGTCCCACCTCCTCCAGGACCCGTGCCACCGCCCGGGCGGGGACGGCGAACACCGCGACGTCCACCTCGCCGGGGATGTCCGCGACGCTCGCGTAGGCCTTGCGCCCCTGGATGTCGTCGGCCTTGGGGTTCACCGGATGGATCTCGCCCGCGAAGCCCCCGTCGACCAGGTTGCGCAGCACCGCGTGACCGATCTTGCCCGGCACGTCCGAGGCGCCGATCACGGCGATCGACCGCGGCCGCATCAGCCGGTCCACGGAGGCGAGGATCTCGTCCCGGGTGTACCGGCGCCGCGCGGGCGGGGCGCTCGCGCCGAGGATCACGCGGATGTCCGCCGCGACGGCGCCGTCCGGGCCCGCGATCACCGGGTTGAGGTCCACCTCCGCGATCTCGGGGAAGTCCGTGACGAGTTCGGAGACCCGGCGGATCTGCTCGGCGAGGGCGGTCCGGTCCACCGCGGGCCCGCCGCGCACCCCGTGCAGGACCGGTGCCGAGCGGATCGAGCCGAGCATCGACAGCGCCTCGTCGGCGTCCACGGGAGCGAGCCGGAAGGTGACGTCCTTCAGTACTTCGACGAGCACACCGCCGAGCCCGAAGGCGACGACCTTCCCGAAGGTCGGGTCGGTCACCGCGCCGACGATGACCTCCTGCCCCGGCGGGACCAGCTCCTGCACCTGGACGCCGTGGATCCGGGCGCGCTCGTCGTACGCGCGGGCGTTCCCGACGACCGTCCGGAAGGCCGCCCGTACGTCCGCCTCCCCCTCGACGCCGACCAGCACCCCGCCCGCATCGGTCTTGTGCAGGATGTCGGGGGAGACGATCTTCATCACCACGGGGCCGCCGAAGCGTTCCGCGTGGGCCACCGCCTCGTCCTCGTCGCGGGCCAGCTCCTCGCCGGGCACGGCGATCCCGTAGGCGTCGGCGATCTCCTTGCCCTCCGGCGCCGTCAGCGCGGTGCGCCCCTGGCGCCGGACGCCGTCCAGCAGCGCCCGTACCCGCGCCACCCGGTCCCGTGCCGCCATCTCAGATCACCCCACCCTGCTTGAGAAGCCGCAGTTCCTCGTCTCCGAGGCCGAGTTCGCCGATGTAGATCTCCTCGTTGTGCTCGCCGAGCAGCGGGGAGGCGGTGATGTCGACGGGGGAGTCGGAGAGTTTGAGCGGGCTGCCGACGGTGACGTAGGAGCCGCGCTCGGGGTGCTCGACCTCGACGACCATGCCGTCGGCCACGAGCGAGGCGTCCTCGATGATCTCCTTGGTGGACAGGATCGGTCCGCACGGGATGTTCTCGGCGTTGAGCTGTTCCAGCACCTGCCACTTGGGCAGGGTGGTGGTCCATTCCTCGATGAGCTGGAACATCTTGGTGAGCCTCGGCAGCCGGGCCCCCGGGGTGGACCAGCCGGGGTCGTCGGCCAGTTCGGGGCGGCCGATCAGCCGGGTGATCGGCTTCCAGCCGGCGGGCTGGACGATGACGTAGACGTAGTCGTTGGGGCCGCCGGGCGCACACTTGACGGCCCAGCCGGGCTGACCGCCGCCGGAGGCGTTGCCCGAGCGCGGGACCTCGTCGCCGAAGTCCTCGTTGGGGTACTCGGCGAGCGGCCCGTGGGCCAGGCGCTGCTGGTCGCGCAGCTTGACCCGGCACAGGTTGAGGACGGCGTGCTGCATGGCCACGTTGACGCGCTGGCCGCGTCCGGTGCGGGTGCGCTGGAGCAGCGCGGCCAGGACGGCGGCGACGGCGTGGACGCCGGTGCCGGAGTCGCCGATCTGGGCGCCGGTGGCCAGGGGCGGGCCGTCCTCGAACCCGGTGGTGGCCATGGAGCCCCCCATGGCCTGCGCGACCACCTCGTACGCCTTGAAGTCGGTGTAGGGGCCGTCCCCGAAGCCCTTGATGGAGGCGTAGACGATCCGCGGGTTGATCTCGCGGATGCGGTCCCAGGTGAAGCCCATGCGGTCGATCGCTCCGGGGCCGAAGTTCTCCACCATGACGTCGGAGCGGCGGATCAGCTCGGTCAGGAGCTGTTTGCCGCGCTCGGTCTTGGTGTTGAGGGTGATGCTGCGCTTGTTGCTGTTGAGCATGGTGAAGTAGAGGGAATCGGCGTCCGGGACGTCCCGCAGCTGGGTGCGGGTGATGTCGCCGGCCGGCGCCTCGAGCTTGACCACGTCGGCGCCGAGCCATGCCATCAACTGGGTCGCCGAGGGACCGGACTGAACGTGCGTCATGTCCAGGACCCGGATGCCTTCGAGAGCCTTGGTCGTCACAGGTCACCTCACTTGTCCGTTGCCTTGAGCCGCCCCGGTGGAGCCGGCGGTGGGCCAGGTTCGGCACATTGCATACAGTCGACGAATACTGTATGAAGATTGTTATCCCGCATCCGATGGGTGATGTCCAGGGGTCGTGCACCACTTTCAGGACAGGAGCCGGAACGTGGACCTGTACGAACATCAGGCGCGGCAGCTCTTCGAGGAACACGGCATCCCGGTGCCGCGCGCCGAGGTCACCGACTCGCCCGGCGCCGCGCGCGACATCGCCCGCCGGCTCGGCGGCCGGGTCGTAGTCAAGGCCCAGGTCAAGACCGGCGGACGGGGCAAGGCGGGCGGGGTGCGGCCGGCCGAGGACCCCGCCGCCGCCGAACGCACGGCACGCGAGATCCTCTCCATGAACATCAAGGGCCACCCGGTCCGCACCGTCATGCTCGCCCAACCCGTCGACATCGAGAGCGAGTTCTACGTCTCGTACGTCCTCGACCGCGCCGCCGGACGCTTCCTCGCGATCGCCTCCGCCGAGGGCGGCACCGAGATCGAGGAGGTGGCCGCGTCCCGGCCGGAGGCGGTGGCGCGCGTCCCCGTCGACCCTGCGGAGGGCGTCACCCCGCGGAAGGCCGCCGAGATCGTCCGGGCGGCCGGACTGCCGCCGCGGACCGCCGACATCCTCGTGCGGCTCTGGCAGGTGCTCACGCGCGAGGACGCCCTCCTCGTCGAGGTGAACCCCCTCGTCCGCACCGCCCGGGGGCAGCTCGTGGCCCTGGACGGCAAGGTCACCCTCGACGACAACGCCCGCTTCCGCCGGGCGCGTCGGGCGGAACGGAGGACCGAGCACGACGACCCGCTGGAAGCCGCGGCCGCCGCCAAGGGCCTCAACTACGTGAAACTGGACGGCGAGGTCGGGGTCGTCGGCAACGGCGCGGGCCTCGTGATGTCGACGCTCGACGTCGTCGCCGGCAGCGGTGCCCGCCCCGCCAACTTCCTCGACATCGGCGGCGGAGCCTCCGCGCGGATCATGTCCGACGGACTGTCCGTCGTCCTGTCCGACCCCGACGTGCGGTCCGTCCTCGTCAACGTCTTCGGCGGCATCACCGCCTGCGACGCGGTCGCCGACGGCATCGTCGCGGCCCTGGACGCCGTACGGCCGACCAAGCCGCTCGTGGTCCGCCTCGACGGCAACAACGCGGCCCGGGGGCGCGCCGTCCTCGGCGAGAGGGCGCACCCCCTGGTGCACCAGGCCGCCACCATGGACGACGCCGCCCGTCTCGCCGCCCGACTGGCCCACATCAGCTGAAGGAGCGGGACATGGCCGTCTTTCTCACCGAGGAGTCCAAGGTCCTCGTCCAGGGCATGACCGGCGCCGAGGGCATGCGGCACACCCGGCGCATGCTCGCCGCCGGCACCGACGTCGTCGGCGGCGTCAATCCGCGCAAGGCCGGCCTGGACGTGGAGTTCGACGTCGCCGGCCCCGGGGGCCGGGGAGGCGCCCCGCGCACCGTCCCCGTCTTCGGGTCGGTGCGCGAGGGGATCGAGGCGACGGGGGCCGACGTGAGCGTCGTGTTCGTGCCGCCCCCCTTCACCCGCGCGGCCGTGCGGGAGGCCGCCGACGCCGGGATCGCGCTCGCCGTCGTCATCACCGAGGGCGTCCCCGTCCACGACTCCGTCGCCCTCTGCGCGCACGCCGCCGCCCGGGGCACCCGCGTCATCGGCCCCAACTGCCCCGGCGTCATCTCCCCCGGACGGTCGAACGCGGGCATCGTCCCCGCCGACATCACCGGACCCGGACCGATCGGCCTGGTCTCCAAGTCCGGCACCCTCACCTACCAGCTCATGCACGAACTGAAGGACATCGGCTTCTCGACCTGCGTGGGCATCGGCGGGGACCCCGTCGTCGGCACCTCCCACATCGACTGTCTGGCGGCCTTCGAGGAGGACCCCGCCACCGAGCTGATCGTCCTCATCGGGGAGATCGGAGGCGACGCCGAGGAGCGGGCCGCCGCGTACGTACGCGATCACGTCACCAAGCCCGTCGTCGGCTACATCGCCGGGTTCACCGCCCCCGAGGGCCGGACCATGGGGCACGCCGGCGCCATCGTCTCCGGCTCCTCGGGCACCGCCCGGGCCAAGAAGAAGGCCCTGGAGGCGGCCGGGGTGCGGGTCGGCGAGACCCCGGCCGAGACGGCACGGCTGGTCCTGGCACGGCTGGCGGAGCGGGCAGTCCCGAGTGATGTCACCCATAGTTGATGCGAGGTCGCTTCCGGAAGCCGCCGGACCTCCCTGCGTTCCTCACGCGCGTGACGACCGTTCGCGGCGGCCGTTCGCGCCGGCCTGTGCGGCACGCACGTGACGACCGTTCGCGCCGGCCCGTGCGGCCTGCCGTCCGGCAGGACCCGGGCTCCCCGCCCCCGACCGTGCACCGAGAGCGGAGACACGCATGACGACCCCCGGCCCCACCCCTCCCGAACCCGCGCCACCCCGCCCCGGCCCCCGCACTCCCACCCCCCTCGTCCTCAAGTCCGGCACGTCCTGGGCCGACGCCTGGCGCCGCTGCCTCGCCGTCGCCCCCGAGGCGTTCCGCGACGACCGGGTGCTCAACCTCTGGAACTCCGGCTGGCGGCCGGACGGCCGGGCACTGCCCGCCACCAGCCCCGTCGACGGCGGCCCCGTCGCGGGACCCCCTCGGCTCGACGGCGCCACCGCCAAGAGCGCCGTCCGCGCCGCGCTCGACCAGCACCGCGCCTGGCGCCACGTGCCCCTCGCCGAACGCCGGGCCCGCGTGGCGGCGGCCCTCGACGCCCTCGCCGAACACCGTGAGCTGCTCGCCCTCCTGCTGGTCTGGGAGATCGGCAAGCCCTGGCGGCAGGCCCGGGCCGACGTGGACCGCGCGATCGACGGCGTGCGCTGGTACGTCGACGGCATCGAGCCCATGGTGGAGGGCCGGACCCCGCTCGACGGGCCCGTCTCCAACATCGCCAGCTGGAACTACCCGATGAGCGTCCTCGTCCACGCGATGCTCGTGCAGGCGCTGGCGGGCAACGCGGTCATCGCCAAGACCCCGACCGACGGCGGGGTCGCCTGTCTCACCCTGGCCTCGGCGCTCGCCGTACGCGAAGGCGTCCCCCTCACCCTGGTCAGCGGCAGCGGGGGCGAGCTGTCGGAGGCGCTCGTGCGCGCGCCCGAGATCGGCTGCGTCTCCTTCGTCGGCGGCCGGGACACCGGCGCCGCCGTGGCCACCGCCGTCGCCGACCTGGGCAAGCGCCATGTCCTCGAACAGGAGGGGCTCAACACCTGGGGCGTCTGGAACCACACCGACTGGGACGCGCTGACGGCGGTGATCCCCAAGCTCTTCGACTACGGCAAGCAGCGCTGCACCGCCTACCCGCGCTTCGTCGTCCAGCGGACGCTGTTCGACGACTTCCTCGCCGCCTACCTCCCGGCCGTCCGCACCCTGCGCACCGGCCATCCGCTCGCCGTCGAGCACCCCGACGACCCCCACCCCGCGCTGGACTTCGGCCCGGTCATCAACGCGGCCAAGGCCAAGGAACTGGACGACCAGGTCACCGAGGCCATCGACCGGGGCGCCGTCCCGCTGTACCGGGGCAAGCCGTCCGACGCCCGCTTCCTGCCCGGCCAGGACACGACGGCGTACGTCCGGCCCGTCACGCTCCTCAATCCGCCCCCCTCCTCACCGCTGCACCACGCGGAACCCTTCGGCCCGGTCGACACCATCGTCCTGGTCGACACCGAGGCCGAACTGCTCGCCGCGATGAACGCGTCGAACGGCGCGCTGGTCGCCACGCTGTCCACGGACGACGAGGCGACGTACGCCCGGCTGGCCCCCCAGATCCGCGCGTTCAAGGTCGGCCACGGCAGGCCCCGCTCCCGGGGCGACCGCGACGAACTGTTCGGTGGCTTCGGGGCGTCGTGGCGCGGAGCGTTCGTGGGCGGCGAACTCCTGGTCCGGGCCGTGACCCAGGGCCCGGCAGGGGAGCGGCTGCCGGGGAACTTCCCGGACTACCACCTGATGCCGTGAGCCGGGCGGCCCCATGAGCCGGGCGGCCCCGTGAGCCCGGTGGACCCGTGAGCAGGCCGGTCAGCCGATGTCCGGCCGGTCAGCCGATGCCCTGCCGGTCCGGCCGCAGGGCGAAGGCGCGGTCCGAGGCCTCGGACACCGAGCGTTCCACGGCCTCGACGAGGAGCGCCCGGTGCCGGAGCAGCGGCTCGCGCCGGTCGGCGGGAGCGATCGCGGCGAGGTCGTCGAACCCCGCGACGAGCCGCCGGGTGACCTGCGGGGTGCCCACCGCGCAGCCCCGGATCTCCGCGAACCCGAGGTCGACCAGCTCCGTCCACCCCGGTACGGGCTGCACCAGCCGCACGTTCCCGCGCCGGTCGCGATGGAGCGCCGGGTCGAGCGGCCGGCCGGCGACGGCGGCCAGGAACTGCACGATGCGGTCGATCGCCTGCACGGCCGTGGTCGGGTCGTTGATCGCGGCCGACAGCGCCCGCAGCCCGATGTCGGACAGTTGGCGCAGCCCGAACGCGAAGTCCTGGTGGAAGGTGCGGTCCACCCCGACGGACACGGCGCGGCTCAGCGACCGCCCCGCCGGTGCGGGACCTCCGTGCACGGCGAACAGCGGCGTGCCCGGTACGACGAAGTCCCCGATCCGCGGGAGCAGCCGCAGCACGACACCCTCCTGCCGGGCCGCCCGCACCAGCCGGGCGATGTCGACGTCCCGCAGGATCCCGGCCCGCCCGTGGTGGACGACCCGGGCGGTCTCGGGCCCGAGCGCCGCCTCCTCCTCGCCGGTCGAGCGGCCCACGGGCATGCGCGCGACGGCCTTGAACGCCTCGCGGGTGATGCGGTCGATGACATGGCTGATGCGCATGAGCCGCAGGGTCTGGTTCACGTACAGCACGAAGAGCAGGAGGCTCAGTCCCAGCATCGTGAGCGTCAGGACCGACTGGACCAGCGGGATCGAGGTCACGTACCGCGCCTCGGCATGTCCCTCGTACGAGGTCAGGACCAGCAGGGACAGCAGGAACGTGGAGAGGAACACGGCGAAGGTGGCCTTGGTGATCCGGCTCCGGACGAAGATCCGCACCACGCGCGGACTGAACTGCCCGCTCGCCATCTGCACGGCGACCAGCGAGATGCTGAAGACCACGCCGATGAAGGTCATCATCGCCGAGCTGACCACGGTCACCACGGCCTTCGCGTCGTCGGCCAGCCCCAGCATGTCGTCGAGGGTGTCGTAGTCGCGCTCCGCGCGCAGCGCGTCGACGATCGCGGTGTCGATCTCGGTCGCCACCGCCCACACCACGAACACCAGCACCATGGCCGCGGTGGGCGCGAACCAGAACGTGTCCCGCAGGTGCTCCCGCCACGGCGACAGCGCCCGCGGCAGCCGCCCTTCGCGCAGACCACCGGTAGTCATCCAGTCACCCATGGTGAGACTGTAGGCGCACCCCCACCACGCTCCGCGGACCCGCTCCGGGGGCCCGGATACGCAGGTGAAAGGCACTCCGAAACCTTGGTATTGTTGTCCATGTCGCCGCGGGGAACACCCCCGGCCAGGCGGCAGACACCTTGTCCGGGTGGCGGAATGGCAGACGCGCTAGCTTGAGGTGCTAGTGCCCTTTATCGGGCGTGGGGGTTCAAGTCCCCCCTCGGACACTTCTGACAGCGGTACACGACGAGGACCCCGACCTGACGGTCGAGGTCCTCGTGGCGTTTTCGCGACCGCCCGGGGCCGAAGGGGCTCTCCTGGGCGAGGTCCGTCCGGGCTTCCCCGGTGCCGTCGGGGGCGGCCGGCGGTGTGCCGGCCGCCCCCGACGGCAGGGGCGCGGGTCAGGGGCGCGGTTTCACGCGCGCGAGCGATCGCGTGAGGGGCGCGGCCTCAGCCGGACGTGCCGCCCGAGACCCACTCGCTCCACGGCATGTTCCAGTCGCCGAAGCCGTTGCCCGGAGCCACCGTGGTCTTGTCCGCGGAGTTCTTGACGACCACGACGTCGCCGACCATCGAGTTGTCGAAGAACCAGGCGGCGGGCTGCTTGGCGTCGCCGGCGTTCCTGACGTCCTTCAGGCCGACGCATCCGTGGCTGGTGTTGACCTTGCCGAAGACCGAGTCGGCACCCCAGTAGTTGCCGTGGATGAACGTGCCCGAGTCGGTGAGGCGCATGGCGTGCGGTACGGCCTCGATGTCGTACGAGGGCTTGCCGTCCTTCTCCGTGAGGCCGACGGTCGCGCCGTTCATGCGGATGTGCCGGAACTTCTCGGAGATGACCATCCGGCCGTTGTACGTCGGGTGCTCCGCGCTGCCGGACGAGATCGGGATGGTCTTGATCGTCTTGCCGTTCCGCACGACGGTCATCTGCTTCGTCTTCGCGTCGACGGTGCTGATCTGGCTCCGGCCGATCTTGAACGTGGCCGTCTGCTGGACGCCGTCGAGGCCGACCTTGACGGTGACGGTGGAGCCGGGCTTCCAGTAGTTCTCGGGGCGGAAGTCCAGACGGCTGCCGTTGAGCCAGTGGCCGACGACCTGCTGGCCGCTGCTGGAGCTGACCTGGATCTTCGACTCCACGGCGGCCTTGTCGGCGATCGCCTTGTCGAAGGTGAAGCTCACCGGCATGCCCACGCCGACGGTCGAGCCGTTCTGGGGGGAGAGGTGCCCGAGGAGGTCGTTGGCCGGGGAGACCGTGGAGATCGCGGCGTTCTCGGTCGCGGAGCGGCCCTTCGCGTCCACGGCCTCCGCGGCGATCTGGTACCGGGTGGCCTGCTTCAGCGGGCCGTTCGGCTTCCAGGACGTGCCGTCCGCCGACAGGGTGCCCGGAACCTCGGTGCCGGTCGCGACGGCGGTCATGGTCACCTTGGTGAGCCTGCCGTCGCTGACGGTGACGTTCACGGAGCCGTCGATCCCGACGCCGTGGACCCCGTCCCCGGGCGCGATCTTTATTCGGGCGTCGGAGGCGTCCTGGTCGTCCGCCTGAGTCGTCGGATCCGCCTGGGCCTGTGGTCCTGGGGGAGTCGCGGTGTCGTTGGTCGCCGCGTAGCTGGTACCGCCGAGCGCCGTGAGTGCGAGTGCGCCGGCCGTGGCCGTCAGCCCGATGCGTCGCTTGCGTGCCGTGATCAAACGCTTCTCCCATGCCGCTGGTCGGTGGATCCCTGGAGCCGGTCGCCGAGAGGTCGATCGGCCCCAAAGAAGCATCTTTGTCTATTTGTCTGCCTTTGTGGGGTGTTTGTGGTGGGTTTCACGCCGCGGCGTGAGCCCTGACCTGCCGCCCGCGCGTGTTTCCGTGACGTCAAACGTGATGTTGAATACGGAAACAGTTTTGACATGAACACTTCCGTAAAGTGGTTGCCGGTTGTACCAAATGAGGGCCAGCTTTCCCGCTCAGGGAGGTCCTGTGAGACGCGTCAAACTGAGATCCACCCTTGTCGCCTTCGGTCTCGCGATGATGTCCGGCCTGGTGCTGGCCGGTCCTGCGCACGCCGCCGGACCGGCCTACGTCGCACTGGGTGACTCGTACTCGGCCGGCAACGGCGCGGGGAACTACGACAGTTCGAGCGGAGGCTGCCACCGCAGCCTCAGTGCCTACCCCTACCTGTGGAAGAACGCCCACGCACCGTCCTCGTTCGCCGACACCTCCTGCTCGGGCGCGGTCACCACGGACGTGACGAACAGCCAGCTCGCTCCCCTGAACTCCTCCACCGGCCTCGTCTCCCTCACGATCGGCGGCAACGACGCCGGCTTCTCGGACGTCATGACGACCTGCGTGACCGGCTCGGACGCCGACTGCGTCAACCGCGTGAACACGGCCGAGAACTACGCCCGGAACACGCTCCCCGCCCGCCTGGACGCCACCTACGACGCCATCCGCGCCAAGGCGCCCAACGCCAAGGTGGTCGTTCTCGGCTATCCGCACATGTATACGCTCGACGTCTTCTGCGTCGGCCTGAGCGCCACCAAGCACAGCAAGATCGACGAGGCTTCGGACGTCATCGACGGCGTCATCGCCGCTCGTGCCGCCGCCCACGGCTTCGTCTTCGGAGACGTCCGCACCGCGTTCGGCGGCCATGAGCTGTGCTCCGGCGACGACTGGCTGCACTCCCTGGTGGTCTCGCCGGGCTGGGAGTCGTACCACCCCACCGCCACCGGCCACGCCAGTGGCTACTACCCCGTCCTCAACGCCAACAGCTGACCTCCCCCGGGGGCGGGCCGGCCCGGCTCGTCCCCGGACCTCCGGGGCCTGGGACCCGGGGGCCGGTCCATCCTGGGCCGCGCCCGCCGGGCAGGTCACTGATACTGAGAAAATGGGCAAACTTGGGCGATACGTCCCGATTGGCCGACGGGGTGACCGCGTGCCGCCGAAGGCCGGACCGGCGAAAGCCGGTCCGAAGGCCCATCGCCGGTCGACCGGCCGGCGTGCCTGGTCGCGGCTGACTCCGCGCAGCGTCGCCGGTCAGGTCTTCCTGCTGCAACTGGTGGTCGTCCTGCTGCTCATCGCCACCGCCGTGGTGGCGCTCGTGATCCAGGACCGCAACCGCGCGATCCAGGAGGCCGGCGACCGGTCCCTGGCTGTGGCCGAGACGTTCGCGAACGCCCCGGGCACCGCGGAGGCGATGCAGAGCAAGAACCCGACGGCGGCACTCCAGCCGCACGCCGAGGTGGTGCGCAAGAAGACCGGCGTCGACTACGTGGTCGCACTGAGCCCCTACGGCTTCCGGTGGACCCACCCGGACCCGGACCAGATCGGGAAGCACGTCTCCACCTCCTACGGCGCGGCGCTCGGGGGCGAGCCCCACCAGACCACGTTCGACAGCAGTCTGGGCAAGGCGGTCGACTCGACGGTGGCCGTCTTCGACGAGAAGGGGGACGCCGTCGGCCTCGTCACCGTGGGGGTCACGGTGGACAAGGTGACCAGCGCGGTGCAGCACCAACTGCCGGTGATCTTCGCCGCCGGCGGTGTCGCGCTGGTGTTGGCCGCGGGAGGCGCGGCCCTGGTCAGCGGGCGTCTGCGGCGCCAGACCGGGGGCCTGGGGCCGGTGGAGATGACCCGCATGTACGAGCACCACGACGCGGTGCTGCACGCGGTCCGTGAAGGCGTGCTCATCCTGGACGGTGACGGACGGCTGCTGCTGGTCAACGACGAGGCGAGGCGGCTGCTCGCCCTGCCGCCGGAGGCCGAGGGCAGGCCGGTCACCGGACTCGGGCTGAGCCCGGACCTGGCCGGGCTGCTGGGATCGGGCCGGGAGGCCACGGACCAGGTCTTCCTGGCCGGGGACGTCCTGCTCGCGGTCAACGTGCGGCCGGTCGGCGCGAAGGGGGGCAGCGTGGCCACCCTGCGGGACACCACGGAGCTGCGCGCCCTCGCGGGCCGGGCGGACGTGGCGGGCGGGCGCCTGCGACTGCTCTACGAGGCCAGCACGCGGATCGGCACCACCCTCGACGTGAAGCGCACCGCCGAGGAACTGACCGAGGTGGCGGTCCCGCGCTTCGCCGACTTCGCCACCGTCGAACTGGTGGAGCCCGTGCTGCGCGGTGGCGAACCGAGGGGGGAGAGCATGGAGATGCACCGCACGGCGGTCGAGGGCATCCGGGACGACGCGCCCCTCCGTTCCGTCGGGACGCGCATGCACTACGTGCCCGAGAACCCCGTGACCCTCGGCATGACCACCGGCCGGCCGGTCCTGGTGGCCGAACTCGCCACGGCCGACGGGTGGCGGACCCAGGACCCGGAGCGGGCCCGGGAGGTCGTCGAATACGGCATCCACTCCATGATCTCGGTGCCGCTCCGGGCGCGCGGCCAGTTGCTGGGGGTCGTGGAGTTCTGGCGCTCGGAGCAGCCCCCCTTCGAGCTGGACGACCTGTCCCCCGCCGAGGAGCTCGCCGCCCGGGCGGCCGTGTGCATCGACAACGCGCGCCGCTACACCCGCGAGCACATCACGGCCGTCACCCTCCAGCGCAGCCTGCTGCCCGGCGTGCTCCCCGAACTGTCCGCCCTGGAGGTCGGACACCGGTACCTGCCCGCCCAGGCGGGAGTGGGCGGTGACTGGTACGACGTCATCCCGCTGCCGGGTGCCCGGGTGGCCCTGGTGGTCGGCGACGTCGTCGGACACGGACTGCACGCCGCCGCGACGATGGGCCGCCTGAGGACGGCGGTGCACAACTTCGCCGCCCTCGACCTGCCCCCGGACGAGATCCTCGGGCACCTGGACGACCTGATCGCCCGGATCGACGAGGACGCGGCGGCCGAGGCCGTCACCGGGGCCACCTGCCTGTACGCGGTCTACGACCCCGTCTCCGGCCGGTGCGTTCTCGCCCGGGCCGGTCATCCCGGTCCGGCGCTGGTCTCCCCCGACGGCTCCGTGACCTTCCCCGACATCCCCGTCTCCCCGCCACTGGGCGTGGGAGGAGGCCTGCCGGTCGAGACGGCGGAACTCGTGCTGGCCGCCGACAGCCGGCTGGTCCTCTACACCGACGGCCTGGTCGAGGCCCGCGGCCGGGACATCGACGCCGGCCTCGACATGCTGAAGGAGGCACTCGCCCATACGGACGGCGCCGCCCCGGACGAAACGTGCCGGGCGGTGCTCGACGCGATGCTGCGCACCAGGTCGAGCGACGACGTCGCCCTGCTCGTCGCACGCACCCGGCTGCTCGACCCGGACCAGGTCGCGGAGTGGGAGGTGCCCGACGACCCCGCGGCCGTCTCCGGGATCCGCGCCGAGGCCACCCGCAGGCTGGAGGCCTGGGGGCTCGGCGAGGCCGCCTTCACGATGGAGCTGATCCTCAGCGAACTGGTGACGAACGCCATCCGGTACGGAGGGAGCCCCATCGGTCTGCGGCTGCTGCGCGACCGCGACAGCCTGTTCTGCGAGGTCGCCGACGGCACCAGCACCTCCCCGCACCTGCGCCGCGCGGCCATCACCGACGAGGGGGGCCGAGGTCTGTTCCTCGTCGCGCAGATGTCCCGCCGCTGGGGGACCCGGTACACCGACCGAGGAAAGATCATCTGGGCCGAGCAGGCGCTCGACGCCGGAGCCGCCGGGGACCTGAGCGGTCTCCTGCTGGCGGACCTGGACCTGGACCTGGACATGGACATGGACCTGTGAAGCGGGACGGACGGGAACCGGACCGCTGCCCGCCCCGGAGCGCGCCCGGGGTGTTCAGGAACCGTCGTCGACGGTGAAGTACGGGATCTTGGCCGGGTCCTGGCCGAAGGCGGACCCGAGATAGACGGCCGACAGCTTGGCGAGGGTCCCGTCGTCGATCAGCTGCTTGATGACCCGGTCCAGCTCCTTCTTGTTCGACGACCCCTTCGGGTACAGGGCGCCGTAACCCTGGTCGGTCCTGTACTGGCCCACGATCCGCACCCTGCCCTCCCGCTTCTGGGGGTACGCCAGCAGGATCGTCGTGTCGTGCACGACGGCGTCGATCTGCCCCTTCTCCAGCGCCGTGACCATGTCCGGGTCGTTGGGGAAGGCGGTGACGGGCTTGGTCGGCTTGAGGCGGTTCCTGACGAACTCCTCGCCCGTGGTGCCCTCGGCCACTCCGATGCGGACGTCCCGGATGTTGCTCTCGTCGATCTTCTCGTCGTCCCTGATCAGCACTCCCAGGGTCGAGGAGAGGTAGGGCGGGGAGAAGGCGGCGACCTTGCTCCGCTCCGGGGTGATCGTGATCTGCGCCAGGGCCAGGTCGAAGTCCTCGGTCTTCCCGGAGACGACCTCCGGGAAGGGGGCGTTCTCCACCTTCACCCGGTCGAGTCCGGACCGGTAGGCGATGTTGGCGGCCATGCAGTACTCGTAGCCGCTCTTGATGGAGTCCGGTGTGTCGCCGCCGTTCCACCAGCCGGGCGCGGGCAGGGTCGTCTTCACCGTGAGGGCATCCGCCGTCATGGGGGACAGGTGGAACTCCCCACGGTGTCCCGAGACGTCGCAGTCGCCGTAGTGGACCTTCGACGACTTCGAGGCGTCCTCGTCACAAGCCGATGTCGCGACGATGAGCGCCACGCTGACAGCCAGAGAGACGATCGCTGCCGCGGCGCGCATCATTGCACCTCCGGTAGGGGCGTACTCCTTGAGTCACCATAAATCACCCCAGGCCATAGGACTGCCGGAGCCACGAGGGAGGACTCCGGGGTGTCTTTCCGGGGGCGTGCCGTTCAGATGCCGCCGGCATGTGCGGTGGCCGCTTCCGCGGCATCGTCCTCGACGTCACCGCCGGGCCGTCGGTGTGCCGAGCCGTCGTCCGGCGTCGGGAGGGCGGTTCTCCCGGATTCGTCCGCGCAGCCCTCTGGTGCGCCTCGTGAGCGAGCTGCATACTGTATGCAGTTTTCATGGGTAGTTGTTCGCGAGGAGGGTGGCACCCCGTGTCCTACCGCACCGCTCTCTCCGTCGTTCTGGCCGAAGTCGTGGCGCCCGCGGCCGAACAGGCCGTCCGGGAAGGCAGGTTTCCCCGGGACGCCGTGTCGGCGTTGGGTCGCGCCGGGCTGCTCGGCCTCACCGTCTCCTCCGGCTCCGGCGGCGGGCTCGGGCTGCCGGAGGCCGTCGACGTGGTCGCGCGGACCGCGCGCGTCTGCCCGGCGACCGCCGCCGTGCTCGCGTCCCACTTCGCGGCGGTCGCCGCCATCGAGTCCTGCGGTGGTTCCTGGGTGCGCGAGGAGGTCGCCGCCGGGCGGCACCTCGTGAGCCTCGCGCTGGACGAGGGTTCGTACGAGAAGCCGTACGGGAGGTCCTCCTCGGTCGCCGCGCGCTTCGCCGACGTGGTCGCGCTGCGGGGCCGCAAGCGGCAGGTGGTCGCGGCGGGCGAGGCCGACAGCTACCTCTGGTCCTCCCGGCCGCTCGCCGGACCGGACGGGCTGACGCTGTGGGTCGTTCCGGCGCGGGCCCCGGAGCTGTTCGTCCCCGCCCGGCCCGGCGGGGGAGGGCCCAGGGGCAGCGGGACCTCCACCCTGTACGCGGACCCGGTGCTCGTTCCCGCCGACGTGATGCTCGGGCGGGACGGCGGAGGGCTCGACGTCCTGCTGCGCCGTGTACGGCCGTGGCTGCTGGAGCTGGGGGCCGCCGTCGACGGCGCGCTCCCCGGATCCGTCGCCGGGGCCCCCGGGCCCGGGGGCGAAGAGCCGCGGTCCGGTCCTGACGTCCTTCGGCCGGAGGGCGGGGAGCTCAGGCCCGCCCCCGCCGCGTGACCCGGCGGGCGGTGTGCGTGACGAGTCCCGTGCGGGAGACCCCTCGGTCAGTCCTGGCCCGTCCCGGCGGCGAGCTGCTTGAGGTAGAAGCCGGTGGTGCGCTCGGTGTGCCTGCGCATGACATCGCCGGCGCGCTCGGAGTCGCCCTTGGCGATGGCCCTGATCAGCTGGGCGTGTTCGTTCCAGGCTTCCTTGCCCCGGGGTCGCGCGATCGGCGTGTAGTACCAGCGCACCTTCTGACCGACCCCCGCGATCAGTTCGGCCAGTACGGCGTTGCCGGCGACGGAGGTGATGAAGGCGTGCAGCGCGGTGTTGGCCGCGACCAGCCGCTCGACGTCGCTCGCGGCGAGGGCGTCGACACCCTCCTGGTGCAGCTCCCAGAGCCGCTCGACGTCCGCGGGCTTCGCCTGCCGGGCGGCGAGTTGGGCCGAGTAGGTCTCGAGGACCGCGCGGACGCCGAGGAGTTGGGCGGCCTCCTCCTCGGTGGGGGAGTGGACGAAGGCCCCCTGGGCGGGGCGCAGATCGACCCAGCCGTCGGTCTGGAGCCGCTGCAACGCCTCGCGCACGGGCTGGCGGCTGACCCCGAGGTGTTCGGCGAGTTCGGCCTCGACGAGGTGCTGGCCGGGCTTGAGGGAGCCGTTGACGATCAGTTCGGTCAGGGCGTCGTACACCGCCTGCCGCAGCGGTGCGGGGCGGGCGACGCGCCGGGTCGCCGCGGCCGCGAGTGCCTCACGCATGGGAGCCCCGTTCCGCCACCGGACCCCGCGGGGCCGACGGCTCTGCCTAGAGGTGGCCGCCGAGAGGGTCGCCGACGGCCGCGTCAGGATACAGGTTTTCGTATGCAGGACGGTGGGGCGACGGGAGGTGATCCCGGGGCCTGCAGGGGGTGTGCCACCTGCTCGCGGGTCGCCGGGGGGCTCGCGCCGGAGGCCGATTCCCGCATGGGAGAGGGGAGTTGATTCAGATTGAGTTCTGTATACAGAAGCCTGTATGGGGTAGTCTCGGTCTCCGCGAGCAGCGCCGGGGACCCGAACCAGGGAAGGCGGAGCGATCATGACGGTCGGCGTGGGTGACGGGAACGTCGAGGGCGTGGTGCGCCGGGCGGCGGCCGCCCACCGGGATCAGCGCGGTGCGCTCCTGCCCGTACTCCACGCCGTGCAGGCGGAGTTGGGCTGTGTGCCGCGGGAGGCGATCGCCGTGCTCGCCGACGAGTTCAACCTCTCCCGGGCCGACGTCCATGGAGTGGTGACCTTCTACCACGACTTCCGCCGGGAGCCGGCGGGCCGCACCCTCGTCCGCATCTGCCGGGCCGAGGCCTGCCAGGCGCTCGGCGCCGAGCGCCTGGTGACCTACGCCCGCGAGGCCGGACTGGCCCCCGGGGAGACCGGTGCGGACGGCGCCGTCACCGTCGAGCAGGTCTTCTGCCTCGGCAACTGCGCCCTGGGCCCGTCGGTGGAGGCGGACGGACGGCTGTACGGACGCGTCGACCCGGCCCGGCTCGGCGCGCTCCTCGACGGGAGGGCATCGTCATGAGCGACGAGGGCGCGGTACCCCCCGCCGTCACCGTCTACGTCCCCCGCGACTCGGCGGCCCGGTCCGTCGGCGCGGACGAGGTCGCGGACGCCCTGCGACGGGCCGCCGTACGGGGCGACTTCGCCCTCGACGTCGTACGCAACGGATCACGCGGCATGCTCTGGCTGGAACCCCTCGTCGAGGTGGCGACCCCGCACGGCCGCGTCGGATACGGGCCCGTGGCCCCGTCCGACGTGGAGGACCTGCTCGCCTCCGGCATGCTCGACGGCGCCGGCCATCCCCTGCGGCTCGGTGCGGTGGACCGGCTTCCCTGGCTGGCCCGGCAGAACCGGGTCACCTTCGCCCGCGTCGGCGTCACCGACCCGCTGTCCCCGGACGACTACGTGGCACACGGCGGCCTCGCCGGACTGCGCGCCGCGCTGGAGCGGGAGCCCGCGGACGTGGTCGCCGAGGTCACCGCCTCCGGCCTGCGCGGCAGAGGCGGCGCGGGCTTCCCGGCGGGCGTCAAATGGAAGACCGTCCTCGACTGCGCCGACGGCCTCAAGTTCGTCTGCTGCAACGCCGACGAGGGCGACAGCGGCACCTTCGCCGACCGCATGGTCATGGAGGGTGACCCGTTCCTGCTCATCGAGGGCATGACCATCGCCGCGCACGCGGTCGGGGCGAGCGAGGGATACCTCTACATCCGCTCGGAGTACCCGGACGCGGTGGCCACCGTGCGGGCCGCGATCGGCGTCGCCCGCGAGCAGGGATGGCTCGGCAGGAACATCCTCGGCTCCGGGCTCGACTTCGACCTGCACGTCCGGGTCGGCGGCGGCGCGTACATCTGCGGCGAGGAGACCTCCATGCTGGAGAGCCTGGAGGGCAGGCGCGGCACGGTCCGCGCCAAACCGCCGATCCCGGCGGTCGAGGGCCTGTTCGGCAGACCGACCGTCGTCAACAACGTGCTCACCCTCGCGACGGTCCCCGTCGTGCTCGCGTCCGGCGCGCGGGCCTACGCCGACCTCGGTGTCGGACGCTCGCGCGGCACCCAGGTCTTCCAGCTCGGCGGCAACATCGCGCGCGGCGGCATCGTCGAGACCGCGTTCGGCGTCACCCTGCGCGAACTGGTCGAGGACTACGGCGGCGGCACGTTCTCCGGCCGCCCGGTGCGCACGGCGCAGGTCGGCGGACCGCTCGGCGCCTATCTGCCCCCGTCGATGTTCGACCTGCCGATGGACTACGAGGCCTTCGCGGAGGCCGGCGCGATGGTCGGCCACGGAGGCGTCGTCGTCTTCGACGACACCGTCGACATGGCCGCCCAGGCCCGCTTCGCGATGGAGTTCTGCGCCGCCGAGTCCTGCGGCAAGTGCACCCCGTGCAGGGTCGGTTCGGTACGCGGTGTCGAGGTCATCGACAAGATCGTGGCCGGCCGGCACCGGGACGAGAACCTGGCGCTCCTGGAAGACCTGTGCGACCTGATGACCGACGGTTCGCTGTGCGCGATGGGCGGGCTGACCCCGATGCCCGTACGCAGCGCCCTCACCCATTTCCCCGACGACTTCCTCGCCCGCGGATCCGACCCGGGGGCCGACTCCCGGCGGGCCGGCGGCGCGAGGGGGGAGGGCACGTCATGACCCTGCTGAAGGAACCCGACTTCGGAACCCCGGAACGTCCCGGCGAGGCCACGGTCTCGGTGGAGGTCGACGGGCTGGCGGTGACCGTCCCCGAGGGCACCTCGGTGATGCGCGCCGCCGCGCTCGCCGGCGTCGACATCCCCAAGCTGTGCGCCACCGACAGCCTGGAACCGTTCGGCTCCTGCCGGCTGTGCGTGGTGGAGATCGACGGACGGCGGGGCACCCCGGCCTCCTGCACCACCCCGGTGACGGACGGGATGTCGGTGCGGACCCAGACACCCAAGGTGGAGAAGCTCCGTCAGGGCGTCATGGAGCTGTACATCTCCGACCACCCGCTCGACTGCCTCACCTGCCCCGCCAACGGCGACTGCGAACTGCAGGACATGGCAGGCGTGGTGGGCCTGCGCCAGGTGCGCTACGGCTACGAGGGCGAGAACCACCTCGACGCGGAGAAGGACACCTCCAACCCGTACTTCGACTTCGACCCCGCCAAGTGCATCGCCTGCTCCCGCTGCGTACGCGCCTGCGGCGAGGTCCAGGGCACCTTCGCGCTCACCATCGAGGGACGCGGCTTCGACTCCAAGGTCTCGCCCGGCGCCGCCGAGACGTTCATGGACTCCGAGTGCGTCTCCTGCGGGGCCTGCGTCCAGGCCTGTCCGACCTCCACGCTCCAGGAGAAGTCGGTGGTCGAACTCGGCATGCCGACCCGGTCGGTGGTCACCACCTGCGCCTACTGCGGGGTCGGCTGCTCCTTCAAGGCCGAGCTGCGCGGCGCCGAACTCGTCCGCATGGTGCCGTACAAGGACGGCGGCGCCAACGAGGGCCACTCCTGCGTGAAGGGCCGCTTCGCCTTCGGCTACGCCACCCACCCCGACCGGGTGCTGAAGCCGATGGTCCGCGACGCGGTCACCGATCCCTGGCGCGAGGTCGAGTGGGACGAGGCCATCGGCACGGTCGCGCGCCGGATGCGGGACATCCAGCGCCGGCACGGGCCGGGTGCGATCGGCGCGATCTCCTCGTCGCGGTGCACCAACGAGGAGGTGTACGTCGTCCAGAAGATGGTGCGGGCCGCGTTCGGCAACAACAACGTGGACACCTGCGCCCGCGTCTGCCACTCCCCGACGGGATACGGACTCAAGCAGACCTTCGGCGAGTCGGCCGGCACCCAGGACTTCCGCTCCGTGGCCGAGGCCGACGTCATCATGGTGATCGGCGCCAACCCCACCGACGGACACCCGGTGTTCGCCTCCCGGATGAAGCGGCGCCTGCGCGAGGGCGCGCGGCTGATCGTCGTCGACCCCCGCCGCATCGACCTGGTGCGCTCCCCGCACGTCGAGGCCGCGCACCACCTCCAGCTGCGGCCCAGCACCAATGTCGCCGTCGTCAACGCCATGGCCCACGTGGTCGTCACCGAGGGTCTCGTCGACCGCGCCTTCGTGGACGGCCGGTGCGAAGGGTTCGACGAATGGGCGGAGTTCGTCGCGCGGCCCGAGAACAGTCCCGAGGCCACCGAGGGGATCAGCGGCGTCCCCGCGGGCCAACTGCGCGCCGCCGCACGGCTGTACGCGACCGCGCCCAACGGCGCCATCTACTACGGTCTCGGCGTCACCGAGCACAGCCAGGGCTCGACCATGGTGATGGGAATGGCCAACCTCGCGATGGCCTGCGGCAACATCGGCCGCGACGGTGTCGGCGTCAACCCCCTGCGCGGGCAGAACAACGTCCAGGGCTCCTGCGACATGGGCTCCTTCCCGCACGAACTGCCCGGCTACCGCCATGTGTCCGACGACGCCGTCCGCGAGGTGTTCGAGAACCTGTGGGGCGGCACCCTCCTCGCCGAACCCGGGCTGCGCATCCCCAACATGTTCGACGCCGCGATCGACGGGACGTTCCGCGGCCTGTTCGTGCACGGCGAGGACATCGCCCAGTCCGACCCCAACCTCCAGCACGTCACCGCCGCCCTCGAAGCGATGGAACTCGTCGTCGTGCAGGACCTGTTCCTCAACGAGACGGCCAAGTTCGCACACGTCTTCCTGCCCGGTGCCTCCTTTCTGGAGAAGGACGGCACCTTCACCAACGCCGAACGCCGGATCAACCGGGTGCGCGCGGTGATGAGGCCGAGGACGGGCAGGCACGAGTGGCAGATCGTGTGCGACATCGCCACCGCCATGGGCTACCCGATGGCGTACGACCATCCCTCCGCGATCATGGACGAGATCGCCGCGGTGACCCCGACGTTCACCGGAGTGTCCTTCGGCCTGCTCGACAAACTGGGCAGCGTGCAGTGGCCGTGCAACGCCACCGCCCCCGAGGGGACGCCGGTCATGCACGTCGACGAGTTCGTGCGCGGCAAGGGGCGGTTCGTCGTCACCGCGTACGTGCCGACCAACGAGCGCAGCACCCGCCGCTTCCCGCTGGTGCTCACCACCGGGCGCGTCCTCAGCCAGTACAACGTCGGCGCGCAGACCCGGCGCACCGGCAACGTCGCCTGGCACCCCGAGGACGTCCTGGAACTGCACCCGCACGACGCCGAGGTCCGCGGCATCACCGACGGCGCGCTGGTGACGCTGGCCAGCCGGGTCGGACGGACGACGCTGCGGGCGGAGATCTCCGACCGGATGCCGGCCGGCGTCGTCCACACCACGTTCCACCATCCCGTGACCGGAGCCAACGTGGTGACCACCGAGAACTCGGACTGGGCGACCAACTGCCCCGAGTACAAGGTGACCGCCGTCCAGGTCGGACTCGCCCGTCCGCCGGAGAACGGCGACGGGACACCGGAACGGGCCGCGGGCGAGCCTGCCGGACGGGCCGCGGACGAGACACGGGAACCGGCGGCCGGCGACTTCCTCACGGCGGTGGACTGACATGACGGCGACCGTGCCCCCGGAGCGCCGTATGGCCAACGACATCGCAGCCAACCTCGGACACCTGCCCGAGGAGGCGGCCGCCGAGGCCGTCGCGGGTCACATCGGCCGCTTCTGGGACCCCCGCATGCGCTCCCGGCTCCTCGCGTACGCCGCCGGGGGAGCCGAGGGGCTGCACCCGCTGGTGATCGCCGCGGTACGGCTCCTGCACGGGTCCGGGACGCGGGAGAGCGGGCCGCGGAAGGCGAGAGAGGAACGACCGTGACGACAGGACCTGCCCAAGGAGGAGCCCGGACCATGACCACCACCTCGACGCCGGAGACCACGGCGGACGCCGTCGCGAAGACCGAGCTCACCGACGGGTACCACCTGGTCGTCGACGCGCTGCGGATGAACGACGTCGACACGATCTACGGGGTCGTCGGCATCCCGATCACCGACCTGGCCCGCCTCGCGCAGGCGCGGGGCATCCGCTACATCGGCTTCCGGCACGAGAGCAACGCGGGTCACGCGGCCGCGGCCGCCGGCTTCCTCACCAAGAAGCCCGGCATCTGTCTGACCGTGTCCGCGCCCGGATTCCTCAACGGTCTGGTCGCCCTGGCCAACGCCACCACCAACTGCTTCCCCATGGTGCAGATCTCCGGCTCCAGCGAGCGGCACCTGGTCGACCTCAGGCAGGGCGACTACGAGGAGATGGACCAGCTCGCCGCCGCGCAGCCGTTCTGCAAGGCCGCCTACCGGGTGAGCCGTGTGGAGGACATCGGCAGAGGCATCGCCCGCGCCCTGCGCACCGCGGTCTCGGGACGGCCCGGCGGGGTGTACCTCGACATCCCCGCCGCGGTGCTCGGCTCCGTCATGGACGCGGAGGAGGGCGCGGGGACGCTGAGCCGTCTCGTCGACCCGGCGCCGCGCCAGTTCCCCGGGCCCGAGGCGGTGGACCGCGCCGTCGAACTGCTGGCGGGCGCCGAACGGCCGCTGCTGGTGCTCGGCAAGGGAGCCGCGTACGCGCGGGCCGACGACCGCGTCCGCGAGTTCGTGGAGTCCACGGGCATCCCGTTCATCCCCATGTCGATGGCCAAGGGCCTGCTGCCCGACGACCATCCGCAGTCGGCGGCCACCGCCCGTTCGCTGGCCCTGAAGAGGGCCGACGTCGTGATGCTCGTCGGCGCCCGCCTCAACTGGCTGCTGAACCACGGCCGGGCACCGCAGTGGAACCCCGGCGCCCGGTTCGTCCACGTCGACATCGAGGCCCGGGAGATGGACAGCAACCAGCCCGTCGCGGCCCCGCTCGTCGGGGACATCGAGTCGGTGCTGGAGGCGATCGCCGAGCGCGCCAAGCCCGGCCGGATCACGGCCCCCGCCGCCTGGCGCGCGGAGCTGGGCGCGCGGTCGGCGCAGAACGTGGCGAAGATGGCGGAGCGGCTGCGGGCCGACCCGCACCCCATGCAGTTCATGGGCGCCCTGAAGGCCGTACGCGACGTGGTGTGCGAACACCCGGAGACGTACATCGTCAACGAGGGTGCCAACGCCCTGGACATCGCGCGCAACGTCATCGACATGCACGTACCGCGGCACCGCCTCGACAGCGGCACCTGGGGGGTCATGGGCATCGGCATGGGCTACGCGATCGCCGCCGCCGTCGAGAGCGGCGGCGACCCGGTCGTCGCCGTGGAGGGCGACAGCGCCTTCGGGTTCAGCGGCATGGAGCTGGAGACGATCTGCCGGTACGGGCTGCCCGTCGTCACGGTCGTCATGAACAACGGCGGTGTCTACCGCGGCGACGACGTCAACCCCCTCGGCGACGCGCCCTCCCCGACCACCCTCATGTCCACGGCCCGCCACGACCGGATGATCGAGGCGTTCGGCGGCAAGGGCTACCGCGCGACCACGCCCGCCGAGGTCACCGCGGCCCTCACCGAGGCCCTGGCCTCCGGCGGCCCGGCCCTCATCGACTGCGTCATCGACCCCTCCGCCGGAACGGAGAGCGGCCACATCGCCCACCTGAACCCGAAGGGGATCACGGGAGGCACCATCGTGCCGCCCAGGAAGTGAGCCCCGAACTCCACGGCGACCGGGGCAGGAAGGTGCCTGCCTGTCAGTCGTCCAGGCCGGCGCAGAGGGTGCTCACCTTCTCGTGGGCCGCCACCGCCTCGGCGCCCTTCACGTCGAAGGTCTGCAGACGTCTGGTGACGTCCTGGAAGGCCTTGTCCAGGGTGCTGTAACGGCGGTCCAGTTGGGCTGCCGACTGGGCCAGGGCGGCGGCCCCGCCGGCGCGGACGAAGTAGGCCTTGGAGGTCTCGTCGTCACTGTAGGCCTTGCTCAACGCCGGAACCCGGCTCCACGCCTGGCAGGCGCCCGCCGCATCGGCCGCCGCGTCGTCCGGGCCGGTCCCGGACGCCGTGTTGTCCGGGCCGGCCCACAGGAGCCAGCCCAGGCCGATGCCCGCACCGGCGGCGACGACGGCAGCCCCCAACGGCGCGATCCACCGGGAGGGGGCACGACGACCGGTGGCGGCGGTCGGCGGGGTGGACGGAGGAGGCGGTACGGAAGCAGAAGCAGCCATCGGAACGACTTCCTTCGGTATGCGAGGAGGCGACATCGTCACGTCAACCGGCAGCCAGTGAAACATTTCTGTCGTCGGTCGTGCTGCCGGAACCGGATGTCGTGACGTCGGCGTGGGATCGTTTCGCGGTGACCGATATCGCTGCCGGAACGACCGCGTCGGGGCGACCCGACGACCGCATACCGTCCGTGCTCCGCTTCGCGACGGAGATCGTGGCTTGGGTGGCCGCCCCCTGGGCCCTGGCCGACCGTTCGTGGCTGCTCGCCGTGGCCTCCGTGGTGCTGCTCATCGGTCTGCCGACGGTCTTCTCGACGCCGGGGGACAAGGCCAACGTCATCGTGGCAGTTCCCGGTTGGGTAACCGTGCTGCTGGTGCTGGTCCAACTCGTCGCGGCTGTCGTGTTCTCGTGGCTCGCCTGGCCTGCCTGGGCGGCGGTCCCGGTCACCCTGCTGGCCGTCGCGACCTGTGTGACGGAGCGTCGGCGCTGGAAGTGGCTGTGCCGGGAAGGAAGTTCCGGCCCGATGTCCTGAATCCTGGCCCCGCGGGCCCTCACGCGTCGCCGGTGAGTCCGGCGAACTCGTCGAGCAGGGCCGCGGCCACGGTCACGTCGTCCGTGAGGGGACGGTCCCGCATGTCCGGGTCCAGGGCCGCCGCCGCGCGGAGGTAGGCGCGGCCCGCCGGGGTGCCGGGCGCGGGCGGAGTGCCCCGCAAGCGCAACGCCCTTACGGCGGACACGAGTTCGCAGGCCAGGACCAGCCGGTAGGGCCCTGCCGCTCGGAGCGACTTGCGGGCGGCCTGGGTCGCGAAGGTCGCCGCCTCCTCCATGCCCCGGGACAGCACCACGTGCCCGAGCGAGGCCGGGCCGGCGCACGCCTGGATCTCGGCGAGGGCGGAGGCGGCACTGTACTCCAGGATCATCATTCCGGACCCGGCCGAGGCGGCGTCGGCCAAGTAGGAGCGCAGTCCGGTCAGTTCGGGACGGCCGAGGGCGGACAGCCGGGCCGCCGAGAGCCGTGCCGTACCGAGCACGGCGAGGCCCAGCTGGTCGAGCGCGAGGGTGAGCGGCGCGGTGAAGAAGCCGCCGTGGTGCCGTGCGAAGGGGGTCCCCGTGATCTCGTCCCAGCCGATGAGGGGGTTCTCGGTGGCGGAGTTGAGGTCGATCGACAGCACCCGCTCCAGGCCGGACCACGCTTCCATCGCGGGGCCGTGGGCCTGCGGGAAGCAGCGGAAGCCGAAGGGGTCCTGCACCCGTGCCGGCGCCCGGCCCGGCGCATCGGGCAGGGCCGTTCCGTCCCCGGCCGTCACGCCGAGCAGCCCCCGGACGCGGGCCGCCGCCCGTGCGGTCGCCGGGTGCGCGTGGGCCGCGTGGACCTCGGGTGCGTACGGTTCGAGGGAGCCGTCCACCGCGTAGAGGGAGAGCGCGGCCACGACATGCGCGGCGCGCAAGGGCACCCCGAGGTCGTGCCAGGCGAGCGCGGACTGCCCCAGCGTGAGGGCGTTGCTGCTCAACAGGGCCAGCGCGTCACCGCGCCGCAGGGCGAGGCGCTCGGGGAGCGGACGCCCGGGCGGCAGGTCGTCGGCGAAGCGGTTTCCGGAGGCCGCCGGGTCCCGGGTCCAGGTGTCGTGGCCGAACAGCGCGAGCCCGAGCTGGGCCAGCGCCGTCAGATCGCCGGTGCCCACGGATCCGTACTCGGGGACCCGGGGATGCACTCCCGCCCGGAGCGCCCCCGCGACGGCCGTCGCGATCTCGGGGCCCGACCCCGAGCCCCCGGCGAGGAGCTGGTTGGTCCGCACCACCATCATCGCGCGGACCTGGCGTGCCGGCAGGGCGTCTCCCGCGCCGCCCGCGTGGCTCAGCAGCAGCCGCAGGTCGTGGCCCGCGCCGTCGTGTTCTTCGACGGCCAGTCCCCGGTGCGCTCCCACACCGGTGCTGCGGCCGTAGACGCGGGTCCCCTCCGCCGCCAGCCGGTCGGCCGCCCGCCGGGTGTGTTCCATGGCCGCGAGTGCCACCGGGGACAGGGCGGGCGGCTCCGCTCCGTCGGCGATCCTGGCCACCGTGGCGGCGTCGAGCCCCCGGCCGTCGAGGAGCGCGCCGGGTGACGCGCCCGCCGGGGCCGGGTGTTCGGTGACCGGACCACCGATGGCGGTGTCGGCCGTGCGCTCGAGCATGCCGGACGTTCTCTCTCCTCGGCCGTGTGCCGTCGCCCTCCCGGCGAGGACGGCGACGGCACCGGTGTCAGCTCAGTCCCGCCGAGGCCAGCCAGTTCTTGGCCACGTCCAGCGGGTCCTTGTCGCCGTTCTGCACGTCGCCGTTGAGCTTCACCAGGGTTTCGGTGTCGAGCTTCGCCGAGACGTCGTTGAGGACGGAGACCCCGGCCGCGGGCAGACCGCTCCGGTAGGTCAGCGGAGTCACGTTCTCGAACCCGAACAGGTTCTTCGGGTCCTGCAGCACGACGAACTTGTTCTTGCCGATCCCGGGGTCCGTCGTGAAGACGTCCGCGGCCTGGATGTTGTTCTTCTGCAGCGCCGCCACGGTGAGCGGGCCGCCGGCGTCCAGCGCCTTGAAGCTCTTGAAATCGAGACCGTACGACGACTTCAGGCCCTTCAGGCCCTGCTGCCGGGTCTGGAACTCCGGAGATCCCCCGAGGACCAGGTCCTTCGCCACGCCGGAGAGGTCACCGATGGTCGACTTGTCCGTGAGGTTGTACTTCTTGGCCGTGGCCTCGTTCAGGGCGATCGCGTCCTTGTCCTGCGCCTGGGACGAGACCAGCAGGGAGAGCTTCGGGTCGAGCTTGGCCGAGATGGCCTGGTTGGTCTCGTCGGCGGACTGCGGGGCGGCCTTGGCGTCCAGGTAGGCGAGCAGAGCGCCGTTGTACTCCGGGAGGACCGTGATCGTACCGTTCTTGATCAGACCGTACGTGACCTCGCGGGTGCCGATGTTCAGCTTGTAACTGACCTTGATGCCCTTGGACTTGAGGGCCTCGCCGTAGATGTCGGCGAGCAGGATGCTCTCGGGGAAGTTGTTGGAACCGACGACGACCGTACCGGCCTTGGCGGTGTCGCCCTTCAACGGGTCCTTGCCGTCGGAGCTGTCGGAGGAGCCGCAGCCCGTCAGCGCGGCAGCGGCCACAACCAGCAGGGAAACGGCGGAAGTCGAGGAGGATCGAATGCTTCTGGCGATGGTCACGTTGGTCATCCAGACTTGGCAATCGGTGGGGCGATGGTGACTGGCGGGTGCGGGCGACGGACCTGACGATCCAATCGAGCCGCCTCAACCACCGTCAAGACACGAATAGATCACTGATGGGGACCGTACAGCTTCAGCCCGTAGGCGCAACGTGACCGAAACGGGCGCGAATCAGGCGTCTTCACGAGGCACTTTTCGGTTGATCATGGCCGCACTCTGACGGCAGCCGCTAGGGTTGGCCGCGTCGAGGGCCCCCTTCCACTTGTCGGCCCGATCGCGTTCGCTCGTGACCACTGATCCATACAGGCCTGTTTTCGGGCTTCCAACGGGGAATGAAGTCAAGGAGGTTGGGTGCCCGCGCACAGAAAAGCCCCCTCGGAGCAGCCGTCCACGGCTCTCGGGACCGGCCGGACACCATCTCTGCTGGACCGTTGGCCCTTCCGCCGGAAACTCAACGTTCTGGTGATCGTGCCGCTCGCGGTCATCTCCGTGATGCTCACCTACGCCGTCTCCGACGAGATCGGCCGGGCCCGGTCCGCCGCCGACACCGCCCGGCTCGTGCGCGACAGCACGCAGGTGGCGAAACTCATCGACGCCGTACAGACCGAGCACCGGCAGGCACTCCTGGTCTCCCTGCGCTACGAGGCCGCGGGCTCGGGGAAGAGCGCGCCGGACACCGCCGCCTACCTGGCCGCGCAGGACAGGGTCGGTGCCCGCGTCAAAGAGGTCCGGGCCGTCTACGGCGACCGGCTGCCCGACGGCGAGGCCCAGGCACTGAAGGAACTCGAAGGCCTGGACAGCCTCCGTGAGACCGTCGAACAGGGGCCGATACCCGCCGACAACATCGACCCGGCGTACGGATCGGTGATCGAGGGCCTCATCGACGGCCTCGGTCTCGGCCGCTCGGGCGGCGAGTCCTCCGCCTCCGCGGGCAGCCTGCTCGACGCGCTGCTGCGCGCCGACACCGCCCACGCCTCCTTCGAGACCAGCGTGTTCGCCGCCCGCACCCGTGACGCCAACGCGCTCATCGAGTTCACCGCCGCCGTCGGCGACTACGACCAGTACACCTACCAGGCCGACCGGTTCACCCGGTTCGCCGGTCCGGAACAGGGCACCGACCTCGCGGGGATCGAGCACAGCCCGTACCAGAGCGTCATCGCCCAGCACTGGGCCGCGCTCCAGGTCGACCCCGGAGCGCTGGTCGCCGAGAACGCGGCACAGCTGCGGACCGCGCTCGACGAGGCGCTGCGTGCGAGTCCCACGTACGAGAGGCAGGCCGAGAACCGGCTGAAGATCGTCCAGTCGTTGATCGACGGGATCGCCGGGAACGCCCAGTCCGCCTCGAACGCCGCCTGGTGGCGGGTGGTCTGGCTGGTCGCCGGCATTCTGACCGCCTTCGCGGCCTGGTTGCTGTTCTCCGTGCTGATCCGGCGCTCCGTGGTGCGGACCGTACGCACCCTCACGGCGGCGGCCCAGCACGTGGCCGGTGCCGCGAAGAGCGAGCTCGCCCGCGTCGCGGACGACGACGCCGACGACGCGGGCCCGCCGCGGCTGGAGGCCGTTCCCGTGCCGGTGCGCGACGAGATCGGTGAACTCGCCGAGGCCTTCAACCAGGTTCAGGTCACCGCCGGCGCGCTGCTGGAACGCCAGGTCGTCAGCCGCCGCAACATCGCCGAGATGTTCGGCAACGTCGGCCGCCGGGTCAGCAACCTGACGGCCCGCCAACTCGCCCTGATCGACTCGGTGGAGCGCGGCGAGACCGACCCCGAGGTGCTGGACCGGCTCTACCGCATCGACCACATCGCCGTCCGCCTCCAGCGCAACGCCGACAGCCTCATGCTGCTCGCGGGGATCAGCGAGACCGGTCTCAACACCGAACCGATGCGGCTCAGCAATCTCGTCCGCGCCGCGCTCGGCCAGATCGAGGGCTACCAGCGCGTCACCCCGCACGCCGAGGGCGACGTCACCGTCGTCCCCGACATCGTCGGCGACCTGACCCTGATGCTCGCCGAACTCCTGGAGAACGCCGTGATGTTCTCCCCGGCGACCAGCGGCGTCGAAGTCGTCCTGCGGCCCCGCCACCAGGGGGGCGGAGCCCTCGTCGAGATCATCGACCACGGACTCGGGATGAGCGCCGAGCGGCTGGAGCAGGAGAACGCCCGGCTGATCCGGCGCGAGCGCCTCGACCTGGCGCCGACGGAGGTCCTCGGGCTGTTCGTGGTCGGCGGTCTGTCCCGGCGCTGGGGCATCGAGGTCGCCCTGTCCCGCACTCCGGGCGGCGGCGTCACCGCCACCGTCGCGGTGCCCGCGAGCCACCTCGTGCCCGGCGACCCGGTGTCCACCGCGGCGCGGGCCCCGCGGATCGAGCCGCCCGCGCGCCGCTCCGGCCCGGGTGAGCCGCGCAGGGCGCGGGTCGAGGCGCCGCCCGGACCCGCGGGCCTGCCCCGAAGGGTGCCCGCGCGGCCCCGGACCGCCGAGTCCCCGGGCCACGCCCGCCGTTCGGAGGCGACGGACACCGGCGCCGAGCACGCGACGACGCACGGCGGTACCCGGCCCGGCGCCGGATCCGAGCCGGCGCCCACCGGCCCGGGGCGCACCGGTGAGGCCGGTCCGCTGCGCCGCAGGGTGCGCGGCGCGACCCTGTCGGCCGCCACCGCGTCGAGCCGGCTGCCCCGTCCCACCGAACCCCCCACCCACCGCAGGCCGCCCTCCTGGCAGCCCACGGACGCCGAGGCGGCGCGCTCCGAACTCGACGAGTTCGAGGCCGCCGTCCTGCGGGCCGAACGCGAGAGCGCGGCCGAGAACCGTTCGACCGCGGGGCCCGGGCCGGGCGGCAGACCCGGCGGCCCGGCCCGGACCGACATCCCGAACAGAAGACCCTCTTCCCCGGAAGGCATGAGTACGTGACCATGTGGACAGGCGGGCCGGAATCCCGGACAGCGGAAGCAGCGGCGGACGTGAAGACCGCCGCTGCCGACTTCAACTGGCTGCTCAACCGATTCGCCACCGAGACGGCCGGGGTCGTCGACGTGATCGGTGTCTCCTCCGACGGACTGCTCATCGCGGTCTCCCAGCAACGCGGCCAGGCCGACTCCGAGCGGCTCGCGGCGATCGTCTCCGGAATCACCAGCCTCGCCATGGGGGCCTCCGGCAACTACGGCCTCGGGGGCCTCAACAAGGTCATCATCGACCTGGAGGAAGGACACGTGCTGGTGTCCGCCCTCGGCGCCGGAGCGGTGCTCGGAGTGGTCGCCTCGAAGGAGGCGAAGCTCGGCAACATCGCCTACGAGATGACCCTCTTCGCCAACCGGGCCGGTGCGGTGCTCAGCCCGCAACTGGTGATGGAACTGAAGAGGACCGTGGGCATCGCACCGGCCGGCTGATGTCCGACGGCGCGTCACATGACCGGTGACGCGCGGTTTTCCGACGGTGCGCCATATGACCGGTGACGCGCGCAGAGGTGAAGGGGGAGGACGTGATGACGTCCGGCGAGCCATTGGCCGGCGACGGCGCCGAACGGGGAGTGGAGCGCCCCGCCTCGGTCGTCCGGCCGTTCCTGTTGACCGCGGGGCGGATCGCCGGCGGGGACAGTCTGGTACCGCCGATACCGATCGAGACACAGGTGGTCGCCACCGACAGGGGGCTGGCGGCACTGGACCGCTTCGTCTTCGACCAGCACCGCGACATCATCACGGTCTGCCGGGAGCCGCAGTCGCTCGCGGAGATCGCGGCGAGACTGAGGATGCACCTGAACGTGGTCCGGGTGCTTGCCGACGATCTGCGCGCCGACGGCCAACTGACCCTGTACGCGCCGCAGGCCCGTTCCAACCGTGATGTCACTGTTCTGCGAAGGGTGATCGATGGTCTCCGAGCTGTCCCCGACTCCCGGGGCGCGATCCGTGAGGGATGACGACGGGCGTCCCCGGCCGCCGCTGCCGGTGAAGATGGTGATCGCGGGCGGCTTCGGGGTGGGCAAGACCACGACGGTGGGGGCCATCTCCGAGATCGAGCCGCTGACCACCGAGGCGTCCATCACCTCGGTCGCCGCCGGTGTCGACGACCTCACCCAGACGCCGGAGAAGGTGACGACGACCGTCGCCATGGACTTCGGCTGCGTCACCCTCGACCCGACCCTGAAGCTCTATCTGTTCGGCACCCCCGGCCAGGAGCGGTTCGGGTTCATGTGGGACGACCTCGTCGAGGGCGCGCTCGGCGGGCTCGTCATCGTCGACACCCGGCGGCTCGACGACTGCTACGCGGCCGTCGACTACTTCGAACACCGCCAGATCCCCTTCGCGGTGGCCGTCAACGCCTTCGACGGCAAGGTCGAGCACGACCTGGACGACGTACGGTGGGCCCTCGACGTCGCCGACCACGTGCCGCTGACCGTGTTCGACGCACGCGACCGGGGGTCCGTGCGGGACGCGTTGCTCGTCGTCCTCGAACACGCCCTGGCCAGGGCCGAGGGCTGAGGGCTGGGGGCTGAGCGCCCCGTCCGGGGAGCGCCCCGGACGAGGCGGCCGGGAACGAGGACGGGGACGGCCCGGAGGCCGTCCCCGTCGGACCGTCCGTCCGTGTGGCCCTACGCGGTCCGGCGTCTGCGTACTCCCGGGGAGACCGCCACCCGGCCCACCGCCCAGAACAGCAGGAGGGCGAGCAGCGCGAGGACGGCCGTGAGGGCGGCTCCGCCGACCACCTTCTCGTAGTCGTGCTGGTACAGGCCGTCCAGGATGTACCGGCCCACACCGCCGAGGGAGACGTAGGCCGCGATCGTGGCCGTCGAGACGATCTGGACCGTCGCCGAGCGCAGCCCGCTGAGGATCAGCGGCAGCGCCGCCGGGACCTCGACCTGGAACAGGATCCGCGCCTCCGGCATGCCCATGCCGCGTGCGGCGTCGACGGGGGAGGGGTCCACGGTGCGGATCGCCTCGTAGGTGGTGACGAGGACCGGCGGGATCGCCAGCACCACGAGCGGGATCATCACCGGCACGATGCCGAGGCCCAGCCAGAAGAACATCAGGACCAGGAGCCCGAAGGTCGGCAGCGCCCGTGCCCCGGCGGCCAGGAAGGCCAGCGTGTTGCCGCCGCGCCGGGTGTGCCCGGTGACCAGACCGACCGGAAGGCCGATGGCCGAGGCGATCGCGAGGGCCGCGGCCGTGTACTGGACGTGCTCCCACACGCGTTGCGGGATGCCGTCGCGGCCGTGCCAGTGCGAGCCGTCGCTGAAGAAGGACTGCATGAAGTTCAGTACGTTCACGAGGCGCCCTCCGCGGTGTGCGCGACGGGGTCCGCGGGAGTGGCGCCGGAGCGCCCGGCGGCGCGGCCGGACGGCGGCTGCCAGGGGGTGAGGACCCGACGGAGCAGGACCAGCAGGGCGTCGATCACGATCGCGAGGACGGCGGTGGTGACCACCGAGGTCACCGCGAGCCGGGGGCGGCCGTACAACTGGGCGGTGGTCAGCAGGTTTCCGAGCCCGCCCTGGTTGCCGATCAGCGCGCCGACGCTGACCAGGCTGATGCTGGAGGCCGTGGCCACCCGCAGTCCGGCCATGATCGCCGGTACGGCGATGGGCAGTTGGACCTGGAAGTAGCGGCGCGCGGGACCGATGCCCATCGCCGTGGCGGCGGCGTTCGTCTCCTCGGGGACGGAACGGATCCCGTCGACGACCGCCGGGACGAGCACGACCAGGCTGTACAGGCACAGCGGGATCATCACCGTCAGCTGGGTCAGCCCGGTGTAGTCGATGAGCACGACGAAGAAGGCGATCGAGGGGATCGCGTAGAGCACGGTCGAGGTCCACAGGAGGGGCGCGTAGAGCCAGCCGTGACGGACGCACAACAGGCCGACCGGCAGCGCCAGCAGGAGCCCGGCCAGCACGGGGACGAGCGCCTCCTGCAGGTGGACGGCGATCAGACCGCCGTAGCTGTGCTGGAGGTCGCTCGGTATGTCGAAGAACCCGTTCATCGCCCGGCCTTCACCGCCGGCGCCTCCTGCGGGGCGTCCGCCGCCCGCCGCCGGGCCGACCGGATCGCCGCGGCCACCGTCTCCTGCCCGGCGACCCCGAGGACCTTCCCGGAACCGTCGACGCCGACGGCCTGTCCGGTCGGCGACAGCACGGTCCGGTCCAGGGCGACCCGCAGCGAGTCACGGCCCACCTCGAAGACCGGGCCGTACGGTTCGAGGGCCTCGACGTCCCCGTCCCAGCTTCCGGGGTCGGCCCAGCCGAGCGGCCTGCCGTCGGCGTCGGTCACCAGGACGGGCGCCCCCTCGGGCGCGCGCCCGGACATCTCCCGCCGGTCGGAGCCGACGGGGAAGACCCGGGAGCGGTCGAGTTCCAGATCGCGGGTGGACAGGAACGACAGACCGCGGATGCCCCGGTCGGAGCCGAGGAACTCCTCGACGAACGGATCGGCCGGTGACGAGAGGATCTCGTCGGGGGCCGCGAACTGGGCGAGTCTGCCGCCGGTGCGCAGCACGGCGATCCTGTCGCCGATGGTGATCGCCTCGTCCATGTCGTGGGTGACGAAGACGATGGCCTTGCCCAGTTCGCCCTGGATGCGCAGCAACTCCTCCTGCAGACCCCGGCGTACGACCGGGTCGACCGCGGAGAACGGCTCGTCCATGAGCAGGATCGGCGGGTCGGCCGCCAACGCGCGGGCGACACCGACCCGTTGCTGCTGACCCCCGGAGAGCTGGTACGGATAGCGGCGGGCCATGGCCGGGTCGAGGCCGACCCGCTCCATCAGTTCCGCCGCGCGCTCGCGGGCGCGCTGCTTGGACCAGCCGAGCAGCCGGGGCACGGTGGCGATGTTGTCGAGGACCGTCCGGTGCTGGAAGAGGCCGGCGTTCTGGATGACGTAACCCATGGAGCGGCGCAGGGTGTTGACCGGGCGGCTGCGGACGTCCTCGCCGTCGACGCGGATCGTGCCGCTGCTCGGCTCGATCATGCGGTTGATCATGCGGAGCGTGGTGGTCTTGCCGCAGCCCGAGGGTCCGACGAGAACGGTGATGGAGCGGTCCGGTATCTGGAGGGACAGGCGATCGACGGCCACCGTGCCGTCGGCGTATCGCTTGCTGACATCTTCGATGGCTATCAAGCGTCGAAACCCTTCGGGAACGGCCTTGCCCGCGCGTGGCGCGATCACGTGCACGAGGGTGCGTAGTCTAATCAGTCGATGTCCGTTCCCGGCCATGACAGATCGTGAACATCGTGCGTAGCCCGCTGTCTCCGGGACCGTGACCCGCCGCCGTTCGGTGCCGGCGGGGAGACGGTCCGTGGGTGCCGCGCTCGCCCCGGGGGGTCAGCCCTCCGAGCCCGCGGAGGCCGCGCCCACGCTGACCAGTTCCCGCGACGGCACGCGCTCGTGGAGCTCGCGGTTCTCCACGGTGCGCTCCGCGGGCCCCTGCCCGTTCCGCCGCCACAGCCACAGGATGTCGCGGCCGAACGACCACACGAGCAGCGCGAGCGCCGTCAGCACGGCCGCGAGGTTCATGTCGTACGGCAGGAGACCGGAGCCCGCGACCAGCAGGATGACGCCCTGCAGGGCCGCCACCGTCTTGCGCGCCATGCTCGGCGGCAGCTCGCCGTTCAGCCACGGCAGCACCCGGGCGGCGGCGACGAACGCGTACCGCATCGTGCCGATCAGCAGCACCCACGGACCGAGCGACATCCCGACGTACACGCTCAGCACGAGGATCAGGAACGCGTCCACCTCCATGTCGAAGCGGGCGCCCAGGGCCGAGGACGTGCCGGTCCGCCGGGCGACCTTGCCGTCGACGCCGTCGAGGATCAGGGCGACCGCCGTCAGACCGACCAGCAGGCTCACCGGCGGCGAGCTCTCGAAGGAGTCCGCGACCAGCGCGGTGACGCCGCCGACCAGGATCGAGCGGCCGAGCGTGACCCGGTTGGCGGGTCCGAAGGAGCGGGGCTGCGTGCGCCGCAGGGCGCGGGTGAGCACCGCCCAGGTGGCGAACGCGAACACCAGGCCGGACAGCCACCCCGCGGGCCCCATCCCGATCGCCGTGCCCAGCAGGGCCAGGACCAGGAGCTGCACGCCGGCTCCCACCATGGTCTCCTGCTGGGGGAGCCTTGCGCCGTACATGTTGTTCAGGGCCACCGCAGATCCTCCGGCCGAATGACAGATTCGATCAACGCCGCGTACCGTGTGCGCGACTTGTCACTGCTCCGTACGTGAAGATCTGCTGAATCGTTCAGGGGGACGCTCATGGAACTCACAGCTCGCGCCTTCTGGCTCTCCTCGCCGGGCCACGGCGAGATCCGTGACGTCACCCTCAACGCGCCTGGGGAGGGCGAGGTACTGGTCCGTACCCTCTACTCGGGAGTCAGCAGGGGCACCGAGACCCTGGTGTTCCGCGGGGGAGTGCCGGAGAACCAGCACGCCTCGATGCGCGCGCCGTTCCAGGACGGGGATTTCCCCGCACCCGTGAAATACGGCTATCTGAGTGTCGGCCGAGTGGAGGAAGGCCCCGCGCACCTGCTCGGGCGCACGGTCTTCTGCCTCTACCCGCACCAGACGCGCTACGTCGTCCCGGCGAGCGCCGTGACCGTCGTGCCCGAGTCGGTGCCCGCCTCCCGCGCCGTCCTCGCCGGCACCGTCGAGACCGCGGTGAACGCCCTGTGGGACGCCACCCCGCTGATCGGCGACCGGATCGCCGTGGTCGGCGGCGGCATGGTCGGCTGCTCGGTGGCGGCCCTGCTCGCCCGCTTCCCCGGGGTGCGCGTCCAGCTCGTCGACGCCGATCCGGCGCGCGGTGACATCGCCCGCGCGCTCGGCGTCGATTTCGCGCTCCCCGAGGAGGCCGAGGGCGGGCGCGACCTCGTCGTGCACGCGAGCGCCACCGAGGCCGGGCTGGACCTCTCCCTCGGTCTGCTCGCCCACGAGGGGACCGTCATCGAGCTGAGCTGGTACGGGGACCGCCGGGTCGCCCTGCCGCTCGGGGAGGCGTTCCATTCGCGCCGGCTGACCCTGCGCAGCAGCCAGGTGGGTTCCGTCTCCTCCTCCGCCCGGGCCGGAAGGACGTACGCCGACCGGCTGGCGCTGGCCCTCGAACTCCTCGCCGAACCGGCCTTCGACGCCCTGATCACCGGCGAGTGTTCCTTCGGGGAACTCCCCGACGTGATGGGGAAACTCGCCTCCGGATCGATACCCGCCCTGTGTCACCGAGTCGCCTACGAAGAGGTTTGAGCCGTCGAGAACCGGCCTGACCTCCACGGACTCCGAAGAAAGGGCGACACGCGGCTGAACAAGGTGAACCGGGCAGCCGTACTACACGACGTGATCCCGGCAGGGGATCAGACGCACCGCACCTGGAGGGTCGTCCGTTGTTCAGCATCACCGTCCGCGATCACCTGATGATCGCCCACAGCTTCCGTGGCGAGGTCTTCGGACCCGCGCAGCGCCTCCACGGGGCGACGTTCCTGGTGGACGCCACCTTCCGTCGCCCCGAGCTGGACGACGACAACATCGTCGTCGACATCGGACTGGCCACGCAGGAGCTCGGCGCCGTCGTGAGCGAGTTGAACTACCGCAATCTCGACAGCGAGCCGGACTTCAAGGACACCAACACCTCGACCGAGTTCCTGGCGAAGGTGATCGCCGACCGGCTCGCCGACCGGGTGCACGCCGGAGGCCTCGGCGAGGGAGCCCGCGGCCTCACCGGGATCACCGTCACCCTGCACGAGTCGCACATCGCCTGGGCGAGTTACGAGCGTGACCTGTGACCGACGTGACCCTCGACAAGGCGTCCCCGCTGTCCGGCCGTGCCGCGCGGGCCGCCGGATCCGGTGCCCTGAACTACGTGCCCGTGCAGAACGCGGCTCTCAAGAACGCCGAGATCATCCCCATGTCCCTGCGCACCGTGCACTTCGTCATGCCGGGCGGCGTCGACGACCCGGCCACGCCGAGCGGCGGCAACGCCTACGACCGCCGGCTCTGCCTCGACCTGCCCGGCTTCGGCTGGCAGGTCGAGCGGCACGTCCTCGACGGCGAGTGGCCCCGCCCCGGCGCGAACGCCCGTACGGAGCTCGCCCGGACCCTGGCCGACCTGCCCGACGGCACGGTCGTCCTCCTCGACGGGATCGTCGCCTGCGGAGTCCCCGAGATCGTCGCCCCCGAGGCCGACCGGCTGCGTCTCGTCGTCCTCGTCCACCTGCCGCTCGGCGACGAGACGGGCCTGGAGCCCGCCGTGGCCGCCGAGCTGGACGCCCTGGAACGTACGACCCTGCGGGCCGTTCCGGCCGTCGTGGCCACCAGCGAATGGGCCGTCCGCCGGCTCGTCGCCCACCACGGCCTCGCCCCCGACCGGGTCCACGCCGCCGCGCCCGGCGCCGACATCGCCCCGCTCGCCTCCGGCACCGACGGCGTCTCACGGCTGCTGTGCGTCGCCTCGGTCACGCCGCGCAAGGGCCAGCACCGGCTCATCGAGGCCCTCGCCACCGTCACCGACCTGCCCTGGAGCTGCGTCTGCGTCGGCGGCCTCGGCCAGGACCCGGCCTACGTCGACCACCTGCGCGGCCTGATCGCCAAGTACGGCCTCGGCGACCGGCTGCACCTCGCCGGCCCCCGGGCCGGTGCCGAACTCGACGCCACCTACGCCGCCGCCGACCTCATGGTCCTCACCTCCTACGCGGAGACCTACGGCATGGCCGTCACCGAGGCCCTGGCCCGCGGCATCCCCGTGCTCGCCACGGACGTCGGCGGTGTGTCCGAGGCCGTCGGACGCGCCCCCGACGGCGGGGTGCCCGGCATCCTCGTGCCCCCGGAGGCCCCGGCGGCACTCGCCGCCGAGCTGCGCGGCTGGTTCGGCGAGGCCGACGTGCGCCGCCGGCTGAAGGCCGCCGCCCGCGGACGGCGCGCCGCGCTCGACGGCTGGGCGACCACCGCGCGCAGTCTGGCCGGGGTGCTCGGCCGGCTGCCCCAGGAACCCCGGAGGGCGGCGTGAGTACCGCGACGACCCCCACGAGCGGGCCGGACTCCGGCATCCCCGAGGAGAAGGTGAGGACGGGCGTGCCCGGTCAGCGTGTCGGGGACCCCGACACCGAAGAGGTGCGCTACGCGCCCCAGTGGCTCCAGCTGCGCGAACCGGCCGACGCCGCCGCGCGGGCGGTCGACCTGCTCGACCCGCTGCGCATCCGGCTGGCCAACCGGCCCGTGCGCGGCGGACTCGCCATCCACGACCTCGGCTGCGGCACCGGCTCCATGGGCCGCTGGCTGGCGCCCCGGCTCGACGGTGCCCAGCACTGGATCCTGCACGACCGGGACCCGTACCTGCTGCACTTCGCCACCGTCGGGGCGCCCAAGGCCGCGGCCGACGGCAGCCACGTCGACGTCACCACCCAGCGCGGTGACATCGGGCGGCTGACCGCGGACGCCCTGGCCGGTGCCTCCCTGGTGACCGCCTCGGCGCTGCTCGACGTGCTCACCGCCGAGGAGATCGACCAGCTCGCGGCGGCCTGCGCCGGAGCGGGCGTGCCCGCCCTGCTGACGCTGTCCGTCGCCGGCCGGGTCGACCTCACCCCGGCCGACCCGCTGGACGCCGAGATCACCGAGGCGTTCAACGCCCACCAGCGGCGTGGTGAACTGCTCGGTCCGGACGCGATCACCGTGGCCTGCGAGGCGTTCGCCCGTCACGACGCGACCGTCCGGGTGCATCCGAGCCCCTGGCGGCTCGGCCCCGGCGAGGCCGAGCTCACCGCGGAGTGGCTGCGCGGCTGGGTCGGCGCGGCGGTGGAACAGCGCCCCGAGCTGGCGGAACGCGCGGAGGCGTATCTGGAGTCCCGGCTGGCCGCGTGCGCCGCGGGCGAGCTGCGGGTGGTCGTCCACCACAGCGACGTGCTGGCGCTGCCCCACCCGGTCGGGGGTGCGGCGTGAGCGCGGGCCTGGAGACGCCGGTCACGGCCGCCGCCCTGGTGGCCGTGGACCCGGACCTCGACGGCCCGCACCTGAACGACCCCGCGGAGTCCGGCGCGTCCGCCTCGCGGACGCCGGGCCCCGCGGGCACCGGGCCGGGGTCCGCCCCGGCCGGGGACCCCGGGAGCCCCACGGCCGACGGAACCTCACGGGCCCGGCGCGTGTCCGGCCGGGTCCGCAAGCACCTCGGCACCGCCGCCGGCGTCCTCATCCTCGGAGTGCTGCTCTGGCGGCTGGGTACCGGGGTGTTCATGGACGGGCTGCGGCGGATCGACGGGACCACGCTCGCGGTGGCGATCGGGATCGGGCTGCTCACCACGGTGTTCAGCGCCTGGCGGTGGTGCCTGGTCGCGCGGGAACTGCGCATCGAACTCCCGCTGGGCGCGGCCGTCGCGGACTACTACCGCGCGCTGTTCCTGAACGCCGCGCTGCCCGGCGGGGTCCTCGGCGACGTGCACCGGGCGGTGCGGCACGGGCAGAGCGCCGGTGACATCGGCCGGGGCGTGCGCTCCGTGGTGCTCGAACGCACCGCGGGACAGGCCGTGCTGGTGGCCGTCGGCGCGGTGGTGCTGCTCACCCAGCCGTCGCCCGTGCTCGCGCAGGCCCGCGAGGCCGCCCTGGTCCTCACGGCCGTCGCGGTGTGCGGCGCGGGGGCGTTCGCCGTCGTCCGCGGATGGCGGGGCCCTTCGGGGGCCGGACGGTACGGAGCCGTGCGCGGCGCGCTCGTCGAGGCGCGGGGCGCCCTGCTGGCCCGGCGCAGCTGGCCCGGCGTGGCGCTCTCGTCGGTCCTGGTGCTCGCCGGGCACCTCGCGATGTTCGTGCTCGCCGCCCGGGACGCCGGATCCGACGCGTCGGTCGCCCGGCTGGTGCCCCTGGCCGTGCTGGCCCTGCTGGCCATGGGACTTCCGCTGAACGTCGGCGGGTGGGGCCCCCGCGAGGGCGCCACCGCCTGGGCGTTCGGCGCCGCCGGGCTCGGCGCCGGCACGGGCCTGACCGTCGCGGTGATCTACGGGGTGCTCAGCTTCGCGGCGGCCCTGCCCGGCGCCGTGGTCCTGGTCGTCCGGTGGGGTGCGGCGCTCCGGCGCCCCCGCGAGGAGAGCGCGGGAGGGCTCGATCAGTGCAGCGTCTCGGACGTCACCAAGGAGAAATACGCTCCGAAGGCCTCGGTCAGCCCGGCGAGGAGTTCCTTCCCCTTCTCGGCACCGGCCATCGAGGGACGCCCGATGACCCCGGACTCGGTATAGGCCGACATGCCGAGGGTGAGCAGATGCCGGCGGTCGTCGGCGACGAAATCGGAGGCCTCATAACCGTCTTTGACGCATTCCGGATGGGCATGCAGGAGAATGGACGTCTCGATTTCTCCCGCGTGCATATCAGTGAGCAACGACGTCTGCACACCGGCCCGTTCGCACGCTCCTTCCCAGTCCTCCATGGCAGGGAAAAGCGCCATGCGCGTACCGGTGCCCGCGGATTCCTGGACCACATTGCCCAGCACGTAATTTCCTCCGTGCCCGTTCACCACGACCAGGGTGTCGACGCCCGACCGCCGCAACGAAGCGGCGATGTCCCGGACGACGGCGTACAGCGTGACGGCGGAAATGCTGACGGTGCCCGGCCAGTCCGCGTGCTCGTGCGAGCAGGAGATCGTCACCGGAGGAAGGAGATGCACCGGATAGGCGGCCGCGATCTCCCGCGCGATGGCGCACGCCACCAGTGTGTCGGTCGTCAGGGGCAGGTGGGCGCCGTGCTGTTCGAGGCTGCCGACGGGAAGGACGGCGACCTGGCGGGCGACACCGGACCCCCGCTCGCGGACATCCTCCGTGGTGTCCAGTGACAGCAGACCACCCGACACCATCACACGTGTTCCCGAACTACTCATCTCTCACGGCCCTTTCGACTCTGCTTAGGAACCAGATCATGACAGATAATTTTGGCGAGCTCGGCGGGAATGCCCCCCTCACAGGTGTCGAACGCGTCGTGATTGCCCCGCTGCCCACCGTGCACGGCGATTTCCACGCGGTCGGTTACCTCGACCACGACCTCGGTGAGGAACAAGTCGTCCTCGTGTACGGCGACTTGGACACCCTCGGAAAGGGGGACGTCCTGACCCGGCTGCATTCCGAATGCCTCACCGGCGATTCCTTCGGATCGCAGCACTGCGAGTGCGGCCCCCAGCTCACCGCCTCGCTGCAGGCCATCGTGGCCGAGGGCCGCGGCGTCCTCGTCTACCTGCGGGGCCACGAGGGCCGGGGCATCGGCCTGCTCGCCAAGCTCAAGGCGATGAAGCTCCAGGCGGAGGGGCTCGACACCGTCGAGGCGAACGTCGCCCTCGGGCTGCCGGTGGACGCCCGCGACTACCGGGTGGCGGCCCAGATGCTGCACGACCTCGGCGTACGGTCCGTCCGACTGCTGTCGAACAACCCGCGCAAGCGCGAGTCGCTGCAGCACCACGGCATCGAGGTCGCCGAGCAGGTGCCGCTCCTGATACCGCCGTGCGAGGACAACCTCACCTACCTGCTGACCAAGCGGGAGCGCCTCGACCACTACCTGCCCCACCTGGACGGCGAGGAATGGGCGAAGGCCATCTTCGCCGGGGAGGCGAAGACGGTCGTCACCGAGGAATGACGGAAGAGGCCGCCGGAAGCGGGACGGCGGAAGAGACGGCGGAAGAGGAATTACGGGAGAGGGGCGTACGGTCCCGGGGCTGTGCGAACCAGGGCCCCGGACCGGCCCCGCCCCGTGCGGTCACCGCATGTCCGAGGACGCCCGGCAGAACCGGGCGCGCCCTCGTACCGGTCAGGACCGTACCGCCTCGTGCACCAGCCGCTTGAGGTCGGGGAAGACCGAGTGCGAACCCTTCGGGCGCAGTTGGCTCAGGAACTGCACGGTCAGATCGCGCCGCGGGTCGACCCAGAAGGTCGTGGTGGCCACCCCGCTCCAGCCGAACGCGCCCTCACCGGACGGCGCCCGGGTGACGGCCGGGTCCACCACGACGGAGACGCCCAGGCCGAAACCGAGACCCGCGTTGCCGGGTTCCTGGTGGACCGGGCTGCCGAAGGAACGCCGGTCGGCGTTGCCGGGCAGCTGGTTGGCCGTCATCAGGTCCACGGTCGAGGGACGCAGCAGCCGGGTCCCGTCGAGTTCGCCGCGGCGCCGGAGCATCTCCATGAAGCGGTGGTAGTCGTGGGCCGTGGCGACCATTCCCCCGCTGCCGGACAGGAAGCGGGGCCGGCCGCGCAGCGGGAGACCGGCGATCGGGACGAGTCCGCCCTCGTCGTCCTCCCCGTACAACTCGGCGAGTCTTCCCGCCTGTTCGTCCGTGACCTGGAAACCGGCGTCCGTCATCCCGAGCGGCCCGAGGACGCGCCGGTGGAGGAAGTCGTCGAGGTCCTGGCCGGACACCACCTCGATGACGCGGCCGAGGACGTTGGTGGCCACCGAGTAGTTCCACCGGGTGCCCGGCTCGAACTGGAGCGGCAGCCGGGCGTACACCTCGCACGTCCCGGCCAGGTCGGCGCCCGGTGCCACCGAGGACTCGACCCCGGCGTCCCGGTAGAGCGCGTCGACGGGATGCGCGTGGTAGAAGCCGAAGGTCAGACCCGCGGTGTGGGTCAGCAAGTGCCTCACCAGGATGGGCTGTTCAGCGGGCCGGGTCCTCGTGCCGGGCCCCGACCCGCCGACGTACACCCGTGGTTCGGCGAAGGCGGGAAGGAAGTCGGCCACCGGGTCGTCGAGCCCGAGGCGGCCCTCTTCGAACAGCATGAGCGCGGCGACCGAGGTGACCGGTTTGGTCATGGAGTAGATCCGCCACAACGTGTCGCTCTCCACCGGGAGTTCCGCCGCACGGTCACGCCGGCCGTACGTGGTGAGGTGGGCGACCTGCCCGTGCCGGGCGACGGAGACCAGGAAGCCGGGCAGCCGGCCGTCGTCGACCAGAGCGGCGAAGTGCCGGTCGAGTCGGTCCAGCGCCCCGGGGTCGAGACCCACGGCTCCCGGCTCGACCTCCTGTCGCAGATGTCCCATGGTTCTCCTTCGGGCTGCGGCTCTTGTCCCTCATCGTCCCAAACGTTCCGGTGATGCGTCGGCCGGGCTCGGCCCGGTGGTGCTCACGGGGTCCTCGTACCCCGGAAGCCCCAGGGCGAGCAGGGCCGCCGTCGCGGAGAACACCGCGAGGACGGTCAGCGGGGGACCGACGCCGGCGCCGGGCGTCAGTGACATCAGCGTGGCCGCCACCGCGATCCCCAGCGTGGGTCCGATGTTCATCGCCGTCTGCTGCAGCCCGCCCGCCACACCGGCCGACGCCTTGGGGGCGTGCCGCACGGCGACCGCCGTCGTGGTCACCATCACGGTGACGAAACCGGCGCCCAGCAGCAGGAAGGCGCAGCCGATCGGCAAGGCCGTGGACCCCGGTCCGAGCCGGGCCAGGAGCAGGATGCCGAGCGTGAGGACGAGCGCTCCGGCCACGACGGTCCGGCGCGGGCCGAACCTGCGCATGAGCACGGCGGCGAGGGGAGCGCCGAGCACCATCATCACACCGGCCGGCAGCGCCCGCAGGCCGGCTTCCTGCGGGTCGAGGCCCAGGATCCGCTGGAGGAACCAGCTGGCGGCGAACAGGGTGCCGAGCAGGGCGGCGGACACGGTGACCAGGATGCCGAGCGCCGCGCCGATGGTCGCCGAGCCGAGGATCTCGGGCGGCACCAGGGGGCTCGCGGCCCGGCGCTGGCGGCGCCCGAACGCGATGCCGGCGGCGGCCACCACGGCCGGACCGGCCGCGGTCGTCGCCGTCCAGCCGGTCCCGGGCACGGCGACCAGCGTGTGCACCAGGGCGACCAGGGCGACGGTGAGCAGACAGGCGCCCGGCACGTCGAGGCCGTCGGCCGCCGAGGTGCGGCCGGTCCGGGGCCCCGGGGCGGCCGGGGTCCGGACGGCGAGCGCCGCCACGCCCATCGCGAGGGCGGGCGGGACGTTGAGGAAGAAGACGGACCGCCAGCCGAAGAGGTCGACCAGGGCGCCGCCGAGCAGCGGACCCGCGGCCGCGGCGATACCGATGGCGCTCGCCCGCAGCGCGACGGGAGGCCCCAGCCGGTCGGGCGGGTACGCGGCGCGCAGCATGCCGAGCGTGGCCGGCTGCAGCAGCGCGCCGAAGACGCCCTGGGCGACCCGCAGCGCGATCACCCAGCCGATCCCGGGCGCGAGGCCGATCCCGGCCGAGGCCGCGCCGAATCCCAGGATGCCGAGCGCGAAGACCCGCTGGTGCCCGTGGCGGTCCCCGAGGCGCCCCGCGAACACCAGCAGGCCCGCCACCGCGATGAGATATCCGGTGCTGGTCCACTGGACCTGCGCGAACGAGGCGCCCAGGTCGGCCCCCAGCGCGGGCTGCGCGACGGTGAGGACCGTGCCGTCGAGGGCGACGATCACGGCACCGACGACGCTGCTCGCGAGGGTGACCGCGCGGTGCGCCCTCCCCGGAGCCGTGGCCGTCATCGTTCCTCCGGTCCGAGGTGCGCGTCGAGCGCCGCGATCAGCAGAGGAGCGTGGTCGCCGGCGTCCGTGGCGAGCTTCAGGCTTCCCCAGCCCCACAGCTGGGCGATGCCGTGCAGGTTCGCCCACAGGGCACCGGCGAGGATCCGGGCGTCGGCCTCCGGGCGTACCCGGCCGACGAGGTCCACCAGCGTCGCGAACATCGGCAGACTGGTCTCGCGGAGCCCCAGCCGGTTGCTCTCCAGCAGGTCGTGACGGAACATCAGCTCGTACATGCCGCGCTGGGACAGCGCGAAGTCCAGGTAGACCTCCGCCAGGGCGGTGAGGCGGGCGCGGGGACCGGTTCCCGTGTCGGCGACCGCCTTCGCCGCGCGGTTCTGGAGGTCGGCGAAGCCGCGCCGCGCGATGGCGGACAGCAACTCCACATGGGTCGGGAAGTAGCGGCGCGGAGCGCCGTGCGAGACCCCGGCCCGCCGGGCGATCTCCCGCAGCGTCAGCGCCTGCGCCCCCTCCGCCGTCACGAGTTCGACTCCGACGTCGATCAGCCGGGCCCGTAGGCCGGTGGCGTCCGGATCATTCATAGACACTGTCTACCAGTCGGGAGTAGACAGTGTCTACGGGATGACGTGACGCAGCCGGAGCGTTGACGCGGATATGACCGACGAAGAGAACCAGGACGCACTGCTGAAGCTGCTCTCCGAACACAAGGGCGGGGTGATCGTCACCCTCAAGAAGGACGGACGGCCCCAGCTGTCGAACGTCAGCCACATGTACTACCCCGACGAGGGGATCATCCGGGTGTCGCTCACCGACGACCGCGCCAAGACCCGCAATCTGCGCCGGGACCCGCGGGCCTCGTACCACGTGACCAGCGCGGACCGGTGGGCGTACACGGTCGTCGAGGGGACGGCCGAGCTGACGCCCGTCGCGGAGGATCCGCACGACGCGACCGTGGAGGAACTCGTCCGGGTCTACCGGGACGTCCTCGGCGAACACCCCGACTGGGACGAGTACCGCGCGGCGATGGTTCGCGACGGCCGCCTGGTGCTGAGGCTGCACGTCGAGCGGGCGTACGGAATCCCCGGGCGCTGATACGGAGTCCCCCGACGCCCGGGCCGTGACGCGCCGCGCGGAGTCACGGCCCGGGGGGTGCCGCGGACGCGAGCGTTTCGGGTGGTGCGGGCGGCCCCGGTCGCCCGGGACGCCCGCACCACCGGCAGGCCTCAGCCGGTCAGGGACTTCCACAGCGTGATCGGGCGGTCCTCGACCGTGATCTGGTCGGGGTGTCCGTGACCGTCCGCGATGCAGATGATCCGGTATTTCTGCTGGTGGAACACCCAGAACAGGCTCAGCCCGTTGATGCGCTGCATGTCCGGTACAGCGAGGAACTCGTCCACGCGGGAGACGCCGGCCAGCGACTGCCACAGACCGAGCGAACGGTCGCCGCGCTCGATGACGTCGTTGTGCGTGGAGCCGTCGGCGATCGAGATCAGCCGGTAGACCTGCTGCCCCAGGGAGGAGTGGAAGAGCCAGTAGTAGCTCTTCCCGTTGACGCGCTGCATGTCGGGCACCGGCAGGAAGGCGTCGGCCTGCTCGATTCCGTTGAGCGAGGCCCAGGCCGAGATCGGCCGGTCGGGCCGGTCGACGGCGCCCGCCGCCTCGGGGTCGAGTCCGGACTCGGCCCCGTCGGCGATCGAGATCAGCCGGTAGACCTGGCGGCCCTCGACGGTGTGGAACAGCCAGTACCGGCTCCGGCCGCCCACCCGCTGCTCGTCCGGCACCGGCAGGATCGCGTCCACCTTCGACACGCCGAGGTAGCACGGCCAGGTGGCCAGGGGCCGGTCGGGGCGCTCGACGACGTCCTTGTGCTCGTCGCCGTCGGCGATGGAGATGGTGCGGCAGACCGGTCCGCCGCCGCCGGTCCCGTAGGCCCAGTACCAGCTCTTGCCGTCGTCCCGCTGGCGGTCGGGAATCGGGAGGAAGGCATCGGTCGGCCGGACGGTGTCCGGGAGCTTGTCGGTCAGGCGGCCCTCGCCCAGCAGCCGCAGGGTGGTGAGCGAGGGGACGAAGGCGTAGACCGAGCCCTCGGTGGTGACGAACTGATGGAAGCTCAGCTCGGTCGTCGCGCCGGGACTTTCGAAGTTGACCTTGCCGGTGGGGCCGACCCCAGGGTCGGGGCCGGGCTTCATGGGGCGGTTCGGCGGGAAGTCGACGTTGTTGATCCAGCTCTTCTGGATGAACTCGAACTGCTCGACGAGGTCGGACTGGTAGCAGACGAAGAGCAGTCCGCGCGGGTGGTCGGGGCCGCCCGGGCCGTCCGAGGCCGGGTCGAAGGGCGCACCGTAGGGGGCGCCGCGGCGGATGATCCGGCGCCGGTCCATGACCGGGTTCTCGGGGAGCGGCTCCGTGCCGGGCTCCCCCTGCAGGCCGTCCCGGGGATTGGTCTTGCGCAGGTGGGAGAAGAGCGGGGTGGTGAACCCCTCCGGGTCGTTGCGGTAGCCGAAGTCGTTGTCCTGGCCCGCGAGGGCGTTGTCCGGCATGTCGGCGTGCGGGCACTTGGCGACAGGCGTGCCCGAGCGCCAGCGGCCCACCAGGCGGGCGGCCAGCCATTCGGTGGTCGCCTCGTCCGGCACCACCTTGGCCTTCCGCAGGACCTTCAGCTGCGCGGTGACCTGGGCCCACCAGCCCGGCACGTCCTGAGCGAGCCGGCGCACCACCTGGAAGCTTCCGTTGGCGGCCCACTCGGGCATCTCGTCGTACGGGATCCCGCCGACCCGGTCGTGCCCGATGACGAACTCGCCGGGCGGGATCAGCCGGGTGCCCGGGTGGTCCTTGACGTACTCCGGCCGCTTCGGGTCGGGCTCGTCGAAGCCGATCACCCCCGGCTCGCTGACCCCGTCCTTGAAACCGAAGTGTTCCTTTCCGCGGCGGGTGCCCGGCAGCGTGGCGCCGTTCTGCTGGAAGACGATCACGATCTTGGCCTGCGCGGCCGCCTCGCGCTGGGCGGTCAGCGCGTCCTGGAGCCCCTCGGCGGTGTCGGAGGCGATGGTGACCACGGCGTGCACGGTCTGGCCCTTGCCGTCCCCGAACAGCCAGTTCTCGGGTGAGCTGTCGCCGGTGTCGCCCAGCGAGCGCTTGTGGGACCCCTCCTTGAACGCCTCCAGGGTGCCGCCCTTGCGTACCGAGGGCAGGGGATCCTTGCCGCCCACGAGGACCTTCAGACCCTCGTAGGTGAAGCTGACGTTCGTCCAGGTGGCCTTCAGTGTGTGCGGGTCGTCGCCGCCGGTGGCCTGTCTGGCCTTGCTGAACGCCGCGTTGAAGGTGGCCACCTGTCTGGTGGTGGAGATCTGGGACGCGAGCCGCTTCACCCAGGTACGGGCCCTCGCGGGGTCCTCGAACTTGAGGAAGAGCAGCGCCATGCGGTCCTTCTTGAAGCCCGCGATCACGTCGCCCTGGATGTCGTCGCTGTCACGCAGCCTGGTCTCTTCTGTCACGTTTCCTCCTTGACAGCCGCATATGCCATGTAATGATCACAGTAATCGCGCCGCTACGCCATGTGATCGACGGAGAAGTGGGGTATCGCCGGACGGGCCTGTCGGCAGGTGTGTGCCGCGATGTAAAACCCTTGTCCCGTACGGGTCCTGACTCGTTCGGCTGTCGGAAGATCACCCGCCCGCCCGGCATCGCGCGACAGCGGGCGACCGAGCCGCGAACACTGTGCGTAGTCATGTGCCCGCGTCATGTGCCCACCGTCGAGCCGGTGACACGGCGCGGCCGCGATGCCACCGCCGCGCACCCTGCGCCCCTCTCTCGCAAGGAGTCCCATGTCCCGTAGGAACCTGACCGGGCCGTCGTCCAGAAGGATGCTGTCCGCGACGATCTCCGCGTGTGCCGTCTCCGCGCTGACACTCGCCGTGCTGTCCTCCGGCCCGGCCGCCGCCCACGGGCACGGCGGTGACGCCCCCTCGGCCGACCGGGCGAAGGCGGACCCGGACGAGGCGAAAGTCATCGGCCAGGAGCACGCCGAGGAACACGCCATGACCAGGAAGGCCGTCAGGGCCGTCGGCGAGTACCCGCAGACCACCCGCACCGAGCGGCTCAAGGCGCTCGCGGCCTCCCAGGCCAAGGCCAACGCGGACTTCGACGCGCTGGACTCCGGCCGGTTCCGGGAGTACTTCCAGTCCCCGGACTTCGCCGCGCACATCGCGATGCTGCCCACCGGCAAGGTGCTGCTGTTCTCCTTCGAGCGCATCGAGACCAACCCCCAGAAGGAGCCGGCCCCGACCGACACCATCGGCAAGGAGAACGCGGGCCGCGCCTACCTGTGGGATCCGGCCAAGGGCACGGGAGCGGACTCGTTCACCAAGGTCACACCGCCCGTGATCGACATGCCGGACGGGCTCAACCAGCCCCGTCCCGCGCCGTTCTTCTGCGCCGGCCACTCCTTCCTGCCCAACGGGATGCTCGGCGTCTTCGGCGGCAACCTCGGCGGCAACGGCGGCAGCGGCGCCAAGCTCTCCCTGGTGTTCGACCCGTGGGAGGAGAAGTGGTACCAGAACCAGGACATGGTGGTCGGCCGGTGGTACCCGTCGGTGGTGACCGGCGCGGACGGGCGGCAGCTGATCATGTCCGGCCAGTCGGAGCTCGGCTGGGGCACCCCCACCTCGATCGTCGAGCGCTTCCCCGCCCTGAACAAGCCGGTGCCCACGGCCAAGACGGACAAACCGGAGGGCTGGGCGCCGGAACTGTTCAAGGCCGACGCCCCGTTCAAGCGGGACTACCCGCACCTCTTCTCACTGCGTGACGGCAAGATCTACGGCCTGGGCCGGGACCACGACCAGCAGTGGAAGTTCGATCCCACCACCGAGACCCGGACGGAGCTGGCACCCCGGCCGGACGGCATGCCGCGCAACTACGGGTCCGCCGTGCCGCTCCCCGCCGGCTTCAAGGGCCCGGACTCGCTGCTGGTGCTCGGCGGGGACCGGAACGACCCGAACACCTATCAGCTGGTGGGCGGTCAGTGGAGCAAGGAGAAGGCGAGGGCCTTCGGCCGCACCCAGGACGACACCCTGCTCATGCCGGACGGGACCCTGATGACCGTCAACGGCGCCTTCGACATCCGCGACTACGGCAACGGCCCGTACAACCCCAACGCGGACCTGAAGTACCGCCAGATCGAACTGCGCGACGAGAAGGGCAACTGGAAGCTCGGCCCGGCCCAGCGGCTGCCGCGCGGCTACCACTCCAACGCCGTGGTGCTCCCGGACGGCCGGGTGATGGTCACCGGTGACGAGCTCCAGCAGCTCGCCAACGACCCCGACATCAAGGACGACATGAACGGCAGCATCGAGATCTACGAGCCGGCCTACCTCCAGCAGGGCGGCCGTCCCCACCTCGGCACCGTGTTCAACCCGTCCGTCGGGTACAACGAGAAGATCACGGTGAGCAGCAACACCGCCGCCGACGTCACCCGCGCCGTCCTGCTGGCACCGACCACCGCGACCCACTCGCTCAACACCAGCCAGCGCCACCTCGACCTGCGGATCAAGAGCCGCAGCGGCAGCTTCATCGAACTGCAGGCACCTCCGTCGGCCAACGCCGCCCCGCCCGGCTACTACATGCTCTTCCTCCTCAACGAGGAGGGCGTCCCCAGCACCGCCGGCTGGGTTCAGCTCAAGCCGGCCTCCGGCGGCCAGACCCGGGGGTCGGGCCACCACCCGCGGTGACCGCCCGGCTCTAAAGGTCGAACTCGTGCGGGGGCAGGTCGAGCGTGAAGCACGCCTCCCGCACGACGGCCTGCTCGGTCTTGTCGAAGTCGCCGTCGGCACCGCCGATGACGATGCCGATCTGGATGACGGCGCGTGCCTCGGCGGGCTTCTTCTTCGCCTTGGCGATCTCCTGGAGAACGCCGACCTTGCCGAAGGCGAAGTCGGCGGTCAGCTTGTTCAGGTTGTCGTCGAAACGACGCTGCAGGTCCATGGCGTCGAAGTTCTGCAGCACCTCGTTCGTGGCGATGAGCTGGGCCACGCGCTGTCGCTCGGACGGGTCGATCGTGCCGTCCGCGGCGGCGACGAGCGCGCACATCGCCATGCTCGCGTCGCGGAAGGCACCGCTCTTGAGATCGTTCTTCTTCGCCACGAGCTGGGTCTGCATCGTCGACGCGGATTCCTTGATGCGGTCCCACAGGGCCATGAGAACTCCATATGTCGTCAGGAGTCCGGTCCGCCCCAGCGGGCGGACCGGTGCTCCTCGGCTTCTACGGCAGCAGTGTTTCTACGGCAACAGTGTGGAAACTAGCGGACCGTGACGGAAGTTCCCGGTTGATTCCACGCGACGATCACCGGATCGCCGCGCACCCGGCCGGGCCGGGCCCGGTGGAGGGGCCCTACTTCGCCGACTCGACGGCGTGGCCGCCGAACTGGTTGCGCAGCGCCGCGATCATCTTCATCTGCGGCGAGTCGTCCTGCCGCGAGGCGAAGCGGGCGAAGAGCGACGCGGTGATCGCGGGCAGCGGCACCGCGTGGTCGATGGCCGCCTCCACGGTCCACCGGCCCTCGCCGGAGTCCTGCGCGTAGCCGCGCAGCTTGTCCAGGTGCTCGTCCTCGTCCAGCGCGTTGACGGCGAGGTCGAGCAGCCAGGACCGGATGACCGTGCCCTCCTGCCAGGACCGGAAGACCTCGCGCACGTCCGTGACGGAGTCGACCTTCTCGAGCAGCTCCCAGCCCTCGGCGTAGGCCTGCATCATGGCGTACTCGATGCCGTTGTGGACCATCTTGGAGAAGTGGCCCGCGCCGACCTTGCCGGCGTGCACGAAGCCGAAGTCGCCCTCGGGCTTGAGCGCGTCGAAGACGGGCTGCACCTTGGCGATGTTCTCGGCGTCGCCGCCGACCATCAGCGCGTAGCCGTTCTCCAGGCCCCACACGCCGCCCGAGACGCCGGCGTCGACGAAGCCGATGCCCTTGGCCGCCAGCTCCTCGGCGTGCTTCTCGTCGTCCGTCCAGCGGGAGTTGCCGCCGTCCACGACCGTGTCGCCGGCCTCCAGCAGGTCACCGAGTTCGTCGATGACGGTCTGGGTGGGGGCGCCGGCCGGCACCATCACCCAGACCACACGCGGGCCTTCGAGGCTGCTCACGAGTTCGGCGAGGCTGTGCACGTCGGCGAGGTCCGGATTACGGTCGTAGCCGACGACGGTGTGGCCGGCGCGGCGTATGCGCTCGCGCATGTTGCCACCCATCTTGCCGAGACCGATGAGTCCGAGCTGCATTGTCAGTTCACTTCTTCCGGAGAGTGCGGTAAGCGGCCACGAGCGCGGCCGTGGAGGGATCGAGTCCGGGTACGTCGGCGCCTTCGGTCAGGGCGGGTTCGACGCGCTTGGCGAGTACCTTGCCGAGTTCGACGCCCCACTGGTCGAAGGAGTCGATGTTCCAGATCGCGCCCTGGACGAACACCTTGTGCTCGTAGAGGGCGATGAGCTGGCCGAGGACCGAGGGGGTCAGCTCGGCGGCGAGGATCGTGGTCGTGGGGTGGTTGCCCTCGAACGTCTTGTGCGGCACCAGTTCCTCGGGCACGCCCTCGGCACGGACCTCCTCGGGGGTCTTGCCGAAGGCCAGCGCCTGCGTCTGCGCGAAGAAGTTCGCCATCAGCAGGTCGTGCTGGGCCGCGAGCCGGTCGCTCAGTTCACCGACCGGGTTGACGAAGCCGATGAAGTCGGCGGGGATCAGCTTGGTGCCCTGGTGGATGAGCTGGTAGTAGGCGTGCTGGCCGTTGGTGCCGGGCGTGCCCCACACCACCGGGCCGGTCTGCCACTGGACCGGGTCGCCGTCGCGGTCCACGGACTTGCCGTTGGACTCCATGTCCAGCTGCTGGAGGTAGGCGGTGAACTTCGACAGGTAGTGCGAGTACGGCAGCACCGCGTGCGACTGCGCGTCGTGGAAGTTGCCGTACCAGACACCCAGCAGCCCAAGCAGCAGGGGCGCGTTGGCTTCGGCGGGGGCGGTGCGGAAGTGCTCGTCGACCAGGTGGAACCCGTCGAGCATCTCCCGGAACCGCTCCGGGCCGATCGCGATCATCAGCGCCAGGCCGATCGCCGAGTCGTAGGAGTAGCGCCCGCCGACCCAGTCCCAGAACTCGAACATGTTCGCCGTGTCGATGCCGAAGTCCGACACCTTCTGCGCGTTCGTCGACAGGGCCACGAAGTGCTTGGCGACCGCTTCCTGACCGGCCTTCAGACCGGTCAGCAGCCACTCGCGCGCGGAGGTGGCGTTGGTGATGGTCTCGATGGTGGTGAACGTCTTGGAGGCGATGACGAACAGCGTCTCCGCCGGGTCCAGGTCCCGTACCGCCTCGTGCAGGTCCGCGCCGTCCACGTTCGAGACGAACCGCACGGTCAGTGAGCGGTCGGTGAAGGAGCGCAGCGCCTCGTAGGCCATCGCCGGGCCCAGGTCGGAGCCGCCGATGCCGACGTTGACGACGTTCTTGATGCGCCTGCCGGTGTGTCCGGTCCACTCACCCGAACGGACCCGTCCGGCGAAGTCCGCCATCTTGTCCAGGACCGCGTGCACGGCCGGCACCACGTTCTGTCCGTCGACCTCGACCACCGCCTCCCGCGGCGCCCGCAGCGCGGTGTGCAGCACCGCCCGGTCCTCGGTCACGTTGATCTTCTCGCCCCGGAACATCGCGTCCCGCAACCCGAACACATCCGTGGCGACGGCGAGTTCCTGGAGCAGGGCCAGGGTCTCGTCCGTGATCAGGTGCTTGGAGTAGTCGATCCGCAGATCGCCGACCTGCACGGCGTAGCGCTCGGCGCGCGCGGGGTCGGCGGCGAACAGGTCGCGCAGGCGCGGGTCGCGCATCGTGATCGCGCGGTGGTTCTCCAGGGCCGTCCACTCCGGACGGCGTACGGGCTTGGGGTACTCAGACATGACGGGGGTTCTCCTTGGGGGCCTCGCCGCGCAGGGCGACGGCGTACATCTCGTCCGCGTCGAGGCGGCGCAGTTCCTCGGCGATCAACTGGGAGGTGGAACGCACCTTCAGCGCGAGGGTGCGGGAGGGCTGACCGGGCAGGGACAGGGTGGCCAGCGGACCCTCGGGGCGGTCGATGACGATCTCGCCGCTCTCGGTGCCGAGCCGGACGGCGGTCACCACGGGGCCCGCGGTGACGACCCGTTCGGTCCTGACCCGGAGGCGGGCCTCCAGCCAGCGGGCCAGCAGTTCGGCGCTCGGGTTCTGCGCCTCGCTCTCGACGGTCGCCGAGATCACCTTCGCACGGGCCTGGTCGAGCGCCGCCGCCAGCATGGAACGCCAGGGCGTGAGCCGGGTCCAGGCCAGGTCGGTGTCGCCCGGGGCGTACGAGGCGGCGCGGACCTCCAACGCCACGAGCGGTTCCTCGACGGCGTACATGTCGGTGATCCGGCGCTGCGCGAGGGCGCCCAGCGGGTCCTTGACCGGGGTGTCGGGCGCGTCCACCGGCCACCAGACGACGACGGGGGCGTCCGGCAGCAGCAGCGGCAGGACCACCGAGTCGGCGTGGTCGGAGACCTCGCCGTACGTCCTCAGGACGACCGTCTCGCCGGTGCCCGCGTCGGAGCCGACGCGCACCTCGGCGTCCAGGCGCGAGTGGGTGCGGTCGCGCGGGGTGCGGGCGACGCGCTTGATGACGACCAGGGTCCGTGAGGGGTGTTCACGGGAGGCCTCCTCGGCCGCCTTGATCGAGTCGTACGCGTTCTCCTCGTCGGTGACGATGACCATCGTCAGGACCATGCCCACGGCGGGGGTGCCGATGGCACGGCGCCCCCGTACGAGCGCCTTGTTGATCTTGCTTGCCGTGGTGTCGGTCAGGTCGATCTTCATGGCCTGCGCCAGCTCCGTCCGTCTCGTGCGAGCATCTCGTCGGCTTCCTCGGGGCCCCAGCTGCCCGAGGGGTACTGCGCGGGAGTGCCGTGACTCTCCCAGTACCCCTCGATCGGGTCGAGGATCTTCCAGGACTCTTCCACCTCCTGGTGACGGGGGAAGAGATTGGCGTCGCCGAGCAGGACATCCAGGATCAGCCGTTCGTACGCCTCGGGGCTGGACTCGGTGAACGACTCGCCGTACGCGAAGTCCATGGTGACGTCCCGGATCTCCATCGAGGTACCCGGCACCTTCGATCCGAAGCGCACGGTCATGCCCTCGTCGGGCTGGACGCGGACGACGATCGCGTTGGCGCCGAGTTCCTCGGTGGCCGTGGAGCCGAACGGGGAGTGCGGGGCGCGCTGGAAGACCACCGCGATCTCCGTGACGCGTCGGCCGAGGCGCTTGCCGGTCCTGAGGTAGAACGGGACGCCGGCCCAACGGCGGTTGTCCACCTGGAGCTTGACGGCCGCGTAGGTGTCGGTCGTCGAGGCGGGGTCGATGCCGTCCTCCTGGAGATAGCCGCGCACCTTCGCGCCGCCCTGCCATCCCGCCGCGTACTGGCCGCGCACGGTGTGCTCGCCCAGGTCCTCGGGCAGCCTGACGGCCTTGAGGACCTTGAGCTTCTCGGCGAGCAGGGACTCGGCGTCGAAGGCGGCCGGTTCCTCCATGGCGGTCAGCGCCATCAGCTGCAGCAGGTGGTTCTGGATGACGTCCCGGGCGGAGCCGATGCCGTCGTAGTAGCCGGCCCGGCCGCCGATGCCGATGTCCTCGGCCATCGTGATCTGCACGTGGTCGACGTACGACCGGTTCCAGACGGGTTCGTACATCTGGTTGGCGAAGCGCAGCGCCAGGATGTTCTGGACGGTCTCCTTGCCCAGGTAGTGGTCGATGCGGAACACCTGGTCCGGGTCGAACACGTCGTGCACGATCCGGTTCAGCTCGCGGGCGCTCGCCAGGTCGCGGCCGAACGGCTTCTCGATGACCGCGCGTCGCCAGGACCCCTCGGGAGCCCGCGCGAGCCCGTGCCTCTTGAGCTGCCGCACCACCTTCGGGAAGAACTTCGGCGGTACGGAGAGGTAGAAGGCGTAGTTGCCGCTGGTTCCCCGGGACGCGTCCAACTCGTCCACGGCCGAACGCAGTTGCTTGAACGCGGTGTCGTCGTCGAAGTCGCCGGGGATGAACCGCATGCCCTCGGCGAGCTGCTGCCAGACCTCCTCGCGGAACTCGGTCCGCGCGTGCTCGCGCACCGAGTCGTGCACGACCTGCGCGAAGTCCTGGTCCTCCCAGTCGCGGCGGGCGAACCCGAGGAGCGAGAAGCCGGGCGGCAGCAGACCCCGGTTGGCGAGGTCGTACACGGCGGGCATCAGCTTCTTGCGGGACAGGTCGCCGGTGACGCCGAAGACGACCAGACCGGAGGGGCCCGCGATCCGGGGGAGCCGGCGGTCGCGCGGGTCGCGCAACGGATTGTCCCAGTCGGCCGCCGCGCCGAGCGCGTCGGCGAGTTCCTCGGACGCCGATCGGTGGACCGCGTCGGTGTGGTCCTCGGTGGCCGAGTCGCCGTGCATGCCGGCGTCGTCCTCGGACGCCGGGGCGTCGTGCGTGTCGGCTTCGTCCTCGGTGGCCGGGGCGTCGTGTGTGTCGGTGTGGTCCTCGGTGGCCGAGACGCCGTGCGTCTCGGCGTGTGCCTCGGGTGTCGGGACGCCGAGCGTCTCGGCGAGGACCCCGGGTGTCAGACCGCCCTGTTCCACGGCCGCGTCACCGGATCCCTGCGGCGTGGTGGCCGCGTCCTGCGCGCCACCTTCGGGAAGCTCCTCACCCTCGCTCATTCCCCCTCGGCTCCCTTGCCCCGCAGGGAGGCCGCCACCGCTTCGAGGAGGTCCTCCCAGGCCGCCTCGAACTTCGAGACGCCCTCGTCCTCCAGCTGTCCGACGACCTCGTCGTAGGAGATCCCGAGCGCCTCGACCGCGGCCAGGTCGGCCCGGGCCGCGTCGTAACGGTCGGTCACCGTGTCGCCCTGGATGTCGCCGTGGTCGGCGGTGGCGTTCAGCGTCCCCTCCGGCATGGTGTTGACCGTGCCCGGCGCCACCAGCTCGTCGACGTACAGGGTGTCCTTGTACGCGGGGTCCTTGACGCCGGTGGAGGCCCACAGGGGGCGCTGCTTCTGCGCGCCGTGGGCGGCGAGGGCCGTCCAGCGGGCGTCACCCCGCGCCGTGCCGTCGGCGGTGCCGAACACGTTCTCGTACGCCTCGTAGGCCAGACGGGCGTTGGCGAGCGCCGCCCTGCCCCTGAGCGCGAGGGCGTCGTCCGAGCCGTTCTTCGCGAGCCGCTCGTCGATCTCGCTGTCGACGCGGGAGACGAAGAAGGAGGCGACGGAGTGGATGCCGGCGAGGTCGATGCCCGCGGCCAGCGCCCGCTCCAGGCCCGCGAGATAGGCGTCCACGACCTCGCGGTAGCGCTCCAGCGAGAAGATCAGCGTGACGTTGACGCTGATGCCGAGGCCGACGACCTCGGTGATCGCCGGGAGGCCGGCCTTCGTCGCCGGGATCTTGATCATCACGTTCGGGCGGTCGACGAGCCAGGCGAGCTGCTCGGCCTCGGCGACGGTCGCGGCGGTGCGGTGCGCCAGCCGGGGGTCGACCTCGATGGAGACCCGGCCGTCCCGGCCCCCGGTCGCCTCGAACACCGGGCGCAGGACGTCGGCGGCGGCGCGCACGTCCGCGGTCGTCATCATGCGGACGGCCTCCTCGACCGTCACCCCGCGCAGGGCGAGGTCGGCGAGCTGCCGCTCGTACCCCTCCCCGGAGCCGATGGCGGCCTGGAAGATGGACGGGTTGGTGGTCACGCCCACCACGTGTCGCGTCGCGACGAGTTCGGCCAGGCCGCCGGATTCGATCCGCTTGCGGGAGAGGTCGTCGAGCCATACGGAGACGCCTTCGCCGGAGAGGCGCTCCAGGGGTACCGCGGTCGCGGTCGCTTCGGTCACAGTGATCATCTTCTTTCGTGCGGACGGATCAACCGCGCGGGGCGGCCGAGGATTCCCGCGCGGGCCTTCACGGACGGCGGCACGCCACGAACCCGGGTTCGTGGCGTGCCGCGTCACCTTCTGAAAGAGCGTGTACGCCGCCGGAGCCGGGCTCGTCACGGTCCCGGGCCGGCCGCCGCCGGTCGTCCGCGCGGCGTCGGCCGCCGACGGACGCGCGATTTCGCGGGCGTGACGGTCGAGCCCGGTCCAGACGGATCCGTCGGGGCCCTGCGTACTCATCTTCAAGAAGTCCTTACGGAAAGCGCTGCATCCCGGCTTGTTCATTCAAGTCTAAAAGTCAGACTTTAGCTGGGGAAAGCGCCCTCGCTTCAGCCGGGGGAAGGTGTCCGTGTGTCGGCTTCCGGCGAAAGCGGGACACAAGGTGCCGTGGCGAGTCGGCACGAGAAGGAGATGGGGGACATGGGGGACATGACGGGTGTGAGGGACGTGGAGGGCATGACCGCCGGTGGTCTTCCGGGCCGAACCACGCCGAGCGGGGCGGACCTCGTGGGTCCGCCCCGCTCGGCCGGGTCGTGTCACGGGTGACCGGGCCCCGGTCCGCCCGTCAGTGACCGAAGTCGAACCAGTTGACGTTCACGAAGTCCGCGGGCTGTCCGCTGGTGAAGGTCAGATAGACGTCATGGGTTCCGGTCACGGAGCTCATGTTCGCGGGCACGGTCCTCCAGGACTGCCAGCCCCCGGTGTTGGCCAGCGCGAAACTGGCGACCGGTGTGCTCGTGCGGCTGTCGAGGCGCACCTCGACCAGGCCGCTGACCCCGCCCGCCGCGCCGCTCGCGACCCGGCCGTGGAACTGGGTGGCCGCCGAGGAGCCGAAGTTGACGCCCTTGTACACCGCGTAGTCGCCGTTCGCGATGGTGCCGATGTCCTGGCCGCCGCCGGTGTCCGTGGTGGTCTCGGTGACGACGCCGCTCTGGCTGTCGTAGGACTCGGCCTGGATGGCGCTGTAGGCGTCACGGTTGCCGGTGGGCGGGGGAGTGGTGCCGCCGCCACCGCCGCCGCTGCCGGCCGCCGAGAGCACCTGGACGTAGTCGACGACCATCGGGTGACCCGGCTCCGTGCCGCCGTCCGGGCCGCCGCCGAAGGCGCCCGGGAAGCCGCCGCCCATCGCGACGTTCAGGATGATGAAGTAGCCGTGGTTGGTGGCGTTCGCCCAGGTGGTCGCGTCGACCTGGTTCGCCTTCACCGTGTGGAAGTTGACGCCGTCGAGGTAGAAGCGGACCTCCTCGGGGCTCGTCGACCTGTCCCACTCCATCGCGTAGGTGTGGAAACCGGCCTGGCAGGTCGTCCCGGTACAGGGCGTGTTGTTGCCGATGCCGCTGGTCTCGTTGCACGGACCGCCCGGGTTGGTGCCGCAGTGCATCGTGGCCCACTCGGTGTTGAGGCCCTGGACGTTCTCCATGATGTCCAGCTCGCCGACGCCCGGCCAGTTCTGGTAGTTGCCCCGGTAGGGCGCGCCCAGCGCCCAGAAGGCGGGCCAGTAGCCCTTGGCGGCGGCGCCGGTCACGTTCGGCATCTGCAGCCGCGCCTCCATGCGCAGCTTGCCCCCGGCGGGGGGCTCGAAGTCGGTGCGCCTGGTCTCGATGCGGCCCGAGGTCCAGTTGCCCGAGGCGTCGCGGCGCGGGGTGATCAGCAGGTTGCCGTTGCCGTCCAGGGCCACGTTGCTGGTGCTGGAGGTCATCGTCTCGACCTCGCCGGTACCGAAGTTGGCCGGCCCGCCGGGATAGCTGGTGCCCGTCGTGTACTGCCAGTTGGTGGTGTTGACGCCACTCCCCGCGGCCCCGGTGAAGTCGTCGAGGAAGACCTGGGACCAGCCGGTGGGGGGTGTGGGGGCGGACGCGTTGGCGGGGAGGGTCGCCGCGGTCGCGGCGGCCGCCGCCAGGCTCAGCGTGCCGAGCACGGCGACGAGCGCGCGCCGGACGGAGCCGCGTCTGGACGTGCCGGAAGTTTCTCTCATGGGTGTGCCTCTTCGCGTACGGAGTGTGGGGTGCGCGGGTGGTGTGAGAGCGCTCCCACGAAATTTGAGAGCGCTCTCACCAGAGGTGCGCGGCCAATGTGCTCTCTGTCACTCCGGTCGTCAAGAGGTGAAGCCGAGAAAGTCCTTTGTCCGTATGGGAGTTCACGCCGTGAAGGAAGGAAGAAGAGCCGATGAGCGCGCTGCGGCGGGCAGTTGAAGTTCGTTCGACTGGCGTGGCCCTCAAAGGGCGCTGCCGGCCTTCCAGTCGGCCCACGACAGGTTCCAGCCGTTCAGTCCGTTCGACGCTTCGACGGTCCGCTCGCCCGAGTTCTCGACGACCACCACGTCGCCGGGCATCGAACTCCCGTAGAACCGGTGGCCCGGCGCGGAGCTGTCGTGCGCGCCCTTCGTGTCGCGCAGTCCGATGCAGCCGTGGCTGGTGTTGCTGCCGCCGAACACCGAGGGCGCGGCCCAGTAGTTGCCGTGGATGAAGGTGCCCGAGGTGGTCAGGCGCTGGGCGTGCGGCACGTCCGCGATGTCGTACTCGTCGCCGAGCCCGACCGTCGAGGACTCCATCCGGGTCTCCTCGAACCGCTCGCTGATCACCATGATCCCGGACCACGTGGTGTGGGCCGCGGAGCCGCCGCTGACGGGGTAGGTGGCGAGGACGGTCCCGTCCCGCTCGACCGTCATGGTCTTCTTCGCGAGGTCGACGGTGCTCACCTGGCGGCGGCCGATGTGGAAGGTGACGTCCTTGGACTGGACGCCGTGGACGCCGTCCGCGCCCTCGACGTCCCTGAGGCGCAGACTCAGTGTGATCCTCGTGCCCGCCGCCCAGTACTCGGCGGGGCGGAAGTCGAGCCGGGTGTTCCCGAACCAGTGGCCGACCACTTCGACGGCCGGCTCCGCCGTCACCGTGACGGCCTTTTCCACGGCGGCCCGGTCCGTCACGGCGTGGGTGAAGTTGATCGACACGGGCATGCCGACGCCGGAGGTCGAATTCGCCTCGGGCGTGAAATAGCCGGCGAACGTCTCGCCCGGGGGCTTCGTGACGAACGTCGACGTGTGCTCCGCGGCGCCCGCCGCTTTCACGGTGACCGTGTATTTCGTGCCCGAGTACGGATTCCTGTCCGAGACCCAGCGCGTGCGGCCCTCGTCGAAGGATCCGGCCAGAGTGGAACCGTCGTTGCCCGACACCTCGACCGTCGACAGCGCCCCGTCCGTCACGGAGACCACGACCGGATCGGTGAAGTCGGCCCTCTTCGTGCCGTCGGCGGGGGAGACGGTGACCGTCGGCGTCCTCACCTGCGCCTTCGCCTTCGTCCCGGTCCCGGTGCCGTCGGTCGCCGCGGTGTCCTTCCCCTCGGTGGCGTCCGCCGGGCCGCCGCATCCGCTCAGCGCGAGGGCCGGTACGGCGGTGCCGAACGCCGAGAGGACCCCCCGCCGTGACCAGGCCCGACGTCCCGGACCCGGTGGCACCCGCCCCGGCTCCCGGGGTGCGGACCGGGGACGGTTCGATATCTCAGGGACGCCCACGGAACGCCTTTCCTCGGTTCTTTCGTTCACCACCGCTCGGGGTGCATCCTGCGGGACTTCCCTGGGTTGATTCTTTGAATCCGGCCGCCCTCGCCTGAGATTCCGGTGAAGACGTCCGGGGAGACGGCCTGAATCCACGGTTGCCGGGCCGCCCCGGATTATGAACAGAGTATGAAGCGTCTGTTTGATCCCTGAGTTCCTCCGTGAGATCCACGAGAACTCGACGAGAGCCCGCTTCCGGGAGTCCCGACCAGGCTCCCGGCCGCGGGAACGAAGGAGCGGTCCCGCTCGCCGGAACCGAGCCGACCCACGCCGGAGGCATCCGTGAACCCAGCCCGTGAGCGGCACACCGTGGCGATCGTCGGGGCGGGCGCCGCCGGCACGCTCACCGCCGTGCAGCTGTGCGAGACGGCGACCCGCCGTCGTACCCCCCTCGGTCTCGTCCTGATCGACCCCGCTCCCGAAGCCGGACGCGGCGGCGCGTACGCCACCACCGATCCCCGGCACCGGCTGAACGTGCCCGCGGGAGGCATGAGTTGCTACCCCGACGATCCCGGCCACTTCACCCGATGGCTGTGCCGGCACGGCGAACCGACCGTCAGGGGAACCGACTTCGCCACCCGCTACCGGTACGGCGCCTATCTCGCCGACACCCTGGCCCGGGCGATCGTCCACGCCCACGGCACCGTCGCCGTACGCCGGCTGCGCACCAGGGCGCAGGCCTGTGCACCCGCCCCGGACGGGAGGCTGGAACTGCGGCTCCTCGACGGGGACGTCCTCGTGGCCGACGGCGTGGTCCTCGCCACCGGACCGGCCGCCCCGACCGGCGGCTGGGCCCCGCCCCGGCTCCGCGCCTGCGAACGCTTCATCGGCTCGCCCTGGGCTCCGGGAGCCCTCGACGGACCGCTCGCCGAACCGGCCGACGGCGCGGTCGACGACGTCCTCCTGGTGGGTACGGGGCTCACCGCGGTCGACCTCGCGCTCACCCTCGGCCGTCCCGGACGCACCGTGCACGCACTCTCCCGCACCGGTCTGCTGCCGCAGCCGCACGCGCTGAGCCCGGCGCCGGAGATGGCCGCGCCCGAAGGACTCGACGCGCCGACCCTGCCCACGCTGCGCCGGACCGTCTACCGCCACATCGGCCGGGCCGTGCGCGCCCACGGCGACTGGCGTCCCGCGCTCGACAGCCTGCGCCCGCACACCGCCCGCCTGTGGCGCAGCCTCACACCCGAGGAACGCACCGCCTTCCTGCGGCGCGAGGGCGCGCTCTGGAACACCCACCGGCACCGGATGGCACCGACGACGGCCGAGTCGCTGGACCGCGCCCGCACGGCCCGGCGCCTGCGCGTGCGCACCGGCACGGTCGCCGACGCCGTCGTCCGGCCCGACGGCTCGGTACTGCTCACGCTCGCCGACGGGGGCCGCATCGATGCCGGCTGGGTGATCGACTGCACCGGACCGGGACCGCGCCCCGAAGACCCGCTGTGGCGCTCGCTGTTCGGCGCGGGCGCCGCCGTGCCCGGCCCGCTCGGCCTGGGCGTGGCGACCCGCGACGGCCGGCTCCTCGACGCCGGGGGCGGGACAGGGCTCCCGGTGTTCACCCTCGGCGCCCCGCGCCGCGGTGAACTGTGGGAGACCACCGCCGTCCCCGAGATCCGCGTCCAGGCCGCGGACCTGGCCGAACAACTGCTCGCGCCCCTGGCACCGCGACGGCGCCCCGGGCGCCGCCGACCGCTCGACGCGCACGGGCTCCCGCTGTCCACCCACGCCGAGGCGGCCGCCGCCCACCGCACCGGCCTCGAACGGGTCCTCAAGGTCAGGGCCGGCGCCGAGGACGCCTTCGCGCGGGCCGTCGCCCTCGACCCCGGCTTCGCGCTCGGGCACGCGGCCCTCGCCCTGCTCGGCCACGAGTGCGGTGCCGACGTCGACGTACCGCGGGCGCTGGCCGAGGCGCGGCGCTGCGCGCGGGAGAGGGCCGACGCGCGCGAGCGGTCCTTCGTCGACGTGGTGTCCCGCCGCGTGCACGGCCGGAGCCGCGGCGACGGTGCCCGTGCCCTGCTCGGGCACCTGGCCGCGTACCCCGCCGACGCGCTGGCGCTCGCGGCGGCCGTGCCCACCATCGCCTTCTCCGGCATCGACGACCTCGACACGGGATACGCGCTGAACCTGGTCGAGCGTTCCTCGCCCGCCTACGACGGCCACTGGTTCCCGGCCTCGCTCCTCGCCTTCCTGCGCCAGGACCAGGGCCGCCACGAGGAGGCGGCCGAACTGGCCGGGCGCGCGCTGGCCGCCGAGCCCGCCTCCGGACACGCCGTGCACGCGCTCGCCCACGTCCACTACGAGTCCGGCGCCCACGAGAAGGGCCGCGACTGGCTGGACGCCTGGGTGTCCGGGCACGGACGGGGTGCCGTCCACCGGGCCCACTTCTCCTGGCACGCCGCCCTGCACGAACTGGCCCTGGACGATCCCGCGGCCGTCCGCAGGCGCTGGTTCGCGCAGCTCGCGCCGGGGCGGGTGACCGGGGTACGCGCCCTGGTCGACTCGGGGTCGCTGCTGTGGCGGGCCCGGCTGAGCGACAGCTGGCGGGGGCGGGTGCCGGCGACGGACGTGCTCGACAGCGTCGCCCGTGAGACCGTGGAACGCCCCGCGACCGCCTTCACCGCGCTGCACGCCGCCGTCGCGCTCACCGCCGCCGGTGATCTCGCGGCACTGCGCCGGCTGCGCGACCACGCCGCGGGCGCCGACGCGGTGCAGCGCGAGGTCGTCGTCCCGCTGTGCGAGGCCCTCGCCGCCCTCGTCGAGGAGCGCTTCCACGAGGCCGCCCGGGGTCTGGACGCGCTCCTGCCGGTCCTCGGCCGGGTCGGCGGCAGCGCGGCCCAGCGCGAGGTCGTCGAGGAGACACTGCTGTACGCCCTGGTCGCGGCGGGCCGCTGCGAGGCGGCCCGCCGCCTCCTGGACACCCGGCTCGACCGCGGCCACGCACCCCGGGACCGCCGCCTGTTGGCGGCACTGACCGGCTGAAGGGGGCGCGTGACGGGCCGGGCGGGCCGGACAGACCGGACGGACCGCCGAGCACGCTCGCGTGACGTCGTCTTCGACGGGCCTGTCCGGGTGGGCCGGCGCCCGTCCCCTGGCGGGTGCCGGCCCGCTGCGGCCACTGCGCCCACCGCGGCCAGCCGGTGCCGGACGGTGCCGGACGGCCGTGCTCGGCGGTGTCCCGGTCGGCGTGCGGGACCGTGTGGCGGACGGCGGACGGCGTCGGACCGTCGTGGCCGGGCGAGTCGCGGACCGCCTCGGCCGACGGCCCGGACCGTTTCCGTTTCCGTTCTCGGCCCCGGACCGTCCCGGTCCCGGACCGTCTCGGTCCCGGACCGTCTCGGTCCCGGACCGTCTCGGTCCCGGACCGTCCCGGTCCCGGACCGTCCCGGTCCCGGACCGTCTCGGTCCCGGACCGTCTCGGTCCCGGACCGTCCCGTTCCCGGCGCAGGGATCGGCCCCGGGGGCCGGGCCGTGTCCACGTTCGCTCAGGCAGGCGGGTCCGCCCGTGCCGCCGGGGGCCGGCCGAGGGCGCGGGAGATTCCGAGGGCCGCCAGTCGCACGGCCGGGACCAGCACCGCCACCCGGGACCCGGCCCAGGGCACCACGAGTGACACGGCCGCGACGACCGAGCCGTCCGCGCCACGCACCGGCGCGGCCACCGACAGGGCGTCGTCGGTGACCTGACGGCTGCTCACCGCCACTCCCGTACGCCTGACCTCGGCCAGGACGCGGCGCAGCCGAACCGGATCGGTGATCGTGTACGGGGTGTACGCGGCCAACGGCCCGGCGCAGTAGGCGTCCTGGAACTCGGGCCGGGCGTGCGCGAGCAGCGCGAGCCCGACGCCCGTCGCGTGCAGCGGCCAGCGGGCGCCCACCTGGATGCGTACGCCGACCGACGAACGCCCCGAGATCCACTCGGTGTAGACGACCTCGGCACCGTCCCGGACCGCCAACTGCACGTTCTCGTGCGTCGCCTCGTACAGGTCCTCCAGGTACGGCAGGGCGATCTGGCGCAGCGCGGGGCCGCGCGGGGCGAGTGCCGCGAGCTCCCACAGGCGCAGGCCCACGTGGTAGGCGCCGTTCGCGTCCCGTTCCAGCGCGCCCCACCCGGTGAGCGCGGCCACCAGCCGGTGGGCGGTGGTGAGGCTGAGGCCGGCCCGGCGGCTGATGTCCGTCAAGGACAGCGCCGTGTGCTCCTGGTCGAAGGCGGCGAGCACGGCGAGGAGGCGGCCGGGAGCGGACGGGGCGGTCACGGGTCCGGCCCGACGGCCGGTGTCCACGGGCGGGCCGCGCGTCCACGGCTCCTCGGCGGTGGCGTGCCCGGTCCTCGGGAGTGTTCCGCGGCGCGCTGTCGACCTGCCATGACCGGCTCCCTGCGGGCCGACCCCGGACGGGGCCGTCCGGGCGTGGGGACCCACCATGCCGCACAGGCCGGACGGCGGCAATCGCCGGCACCGGCCGTGGTCACGCCCTCCACGGGCGCCCGGCCGTACCGTTCGCGTACCGGGCCGGGCGGAGACGGACGGCGGTGGGAACCCGCCGCCGTCCTGCCGGTCCCGTCGCGTCCGATGTCCGGTGCCCGGCGGCTCCCGCGCGGCTCAGGTCACTTCAGCCGGTACGCGTACACGGTCGTGGCGACGGAGCACACGCCGGGCTGGACCACCTCGGCGCGCAGGGTCCCGCTCGCCGGGTCGTAGTCCACGCCCTCCGCCTCGTACGTGCCGTCGGTGCAGATGCTCCGCTGCGGCAGGGCGAAGAGGCTGGTGACGTGTCCTGTGACCGGACGGCCGTCCACGGGCCGGTCCAGATCGACCTGGAGCAGCGGCCGGTCCTCGGGGAAGAGGGTGCGCGAGCCGTCGTCCGAGGCGCAGAGCAGCCGGGTGCCGTCGACGAAGTCGCAGCCCTGGATGTCGCGGACGGGCTTGTCGAGGGTGATCTGCCCGGCCTGGGGCAGGGCGCCCCCGGTGGGCGGGGTCGACGGGTTGAGCCGCGGCGCGGGAAAGACCTGGAGCCGGTTCTGGTCGCCCCACTCGCCGGACACCAGCCACCTCGTGCGGGCCCGGCGCGGCGAACACGGTGGCGTGCTCGACACCCGGGATGTACCACTCGAGCCCCTGGAAGATCAGCTGGCGCGGGTTCGCGGCACGCGCCCTCAGGATCTCCTCGTGCTCCAGACGGGCTCCGTAGGAGGCGTGCCCGAAGTCGGAGTGTTCGTTGAAGACCATCCAGTCGAGGCCGTACTCGGCTCCCGCCCGGGCGAGTTGGGAGAACGTGTACTTGGCGTCGTGGCTGTAGACGGAGTGGATGTGATGGTCGCCCACGAGGTAGGCGAGGCGCGGGTCGTCGCCGTGACCTCTTCCGGACGCCGCCGCGGGCGTGCCGAGCGAGCCGACCGCGAAGGCCGCTCCGAACAGGCCCGCGCCCCGCAGCAGTCCGCGCCGCGACAGGCCCTGCGGATCGAGCGCGGCGGGGGAGACGGACGGGTCGGCCCAGACGGGCAGCCGCTGCTCGGTCATGGTCGTGTCGGTCCCTCGGTCGGCGGGGCGTGGACGACGGGACGGGACGGCGCGCCCGGCCGATCGTCTGTCGTGCACGCGTTGGAGAATGGCGCGGTCCAAGGACCGCCGGATGAAACCGCACTGAAGCCCCCCGGGGGCGGATTGATGGCGGCCCGGTGGCCGGCGGGGCCGGGAACCCGACGTGGTGCGACGGACCGGCACCCGCGCGATGGCAGGCTGATCCCTGGAAGACAGGGGTGGACCGGGCGGTCGCGGCGCGCTTCCCCCGCCGCGCGGCCCGTGTCCCCGTACGGACTGCGAAGGTGGTACTTGCGTGAGGCTGACCATTCTGGGCGGCGGCGGATTCCGCGTTCCGCTCGTGTACGGAGCGCTCCTCGGGGACCGGGCCGAGGGCCGCGTCACCCGGGTCGTGCTGCACGACCTGGACGCGGGACGGCTCTCGGCCGTGGCCCGTGTCCTCGCCGAGCAGGCGGCCGGGGACCCGGACGCACCGGAGGTGGCCGTCACCACCGACCTCGACGAGGCCCTGCGCGGCGCCGACTTCGTCTTCTCCGCGATCCGCGTCGGCGGCCTGGAGGGGCGCGCGGCGGACGAGCGGGTCGCCCTCGCCCAGGACGTCCTCGGCCAGGAGACGGTCGGTGCCGGCGGCATCGCGTACGGCCTGCGCACCGTGCCCGTCGCCGTGGACATCGCGCGGCGGGTGGCCCGGCTCGCGCCCGACGCCTGGGTCATCAACTTCACCAACCCGGCCGGACTGGTCACCGAGGCCATGTCCCGCCACCTCGGCGACCGGGTGATCGGCATCTGCGACTCGCCGGTCGGCCTCGGGCGCCGGATCGCCAAGGTCCTCGGCGCGAATCCGCGCGAGGCGTGGATCGACTACGTCGGGCTCAACCACCTCGGCTGGGTGCGCGGCCTGCGCGTCGCCGGCCGCGACGAACTCCCGCGCCTGCTCGCCGACCCCGCTCTGCTCGGCTCCTTCGAGGAGGGCCGGCTCTTCGGCCCCGAGTGGCTCCAGTCGCTGGGCGCCGTCCCCAACGAGTACCTGCACTACTACTACTTCAACCGCGAGACCGTACGCGCCTACCAGCGGGCCGAGAAGACGCGCGGTGCCTTCCTGCGCGACCAGCAGGCCGGTTTCTACGAGGAGATGACGCGCCCGGACGCGGCGGCCCTGACCGCGTGGGAGCGCACCCGGGCCGAGCGCGAGGCCACGTACATGGCGGAGAACCGGGACGCCGCCGGTGCCGGGGAGCGCGAGGAGGACGACCTCTCCGGCGGCTACGAGAAGGTGGCGCTCGCCCTGATGCGGGCCATCGCCCGCGACGAACGCACCACCCTGATCCTCAACGTCCGCAACCGCGGCACGCTGGGCGTCCTCGACGCCGAGGCGGTCGTCGAGGTGCCGTGCCTGGTGGACGCCAACGGGGCGCACCCGGTCGCCGCCGCCCCGCTGCCGGGGCACGCCACCGGACTGGTGTGCGCGGTCAAGGCGGTGGAGCGGGAGGTGCTCTCCGCCGCCGAGTCGGGCTCCCGTGCGACGGCGGTGAAGGCCTTCGCCCTGCACCCGCTCGTCGACTCGGTCGCCGTGGCGCGCGCGCTCGTCGACGGCTACACGGCCGTGCACCCGGGTCTCGCCTATCTGACGTAGGGCCGGATCGAGCCGAAATCGGCGCACGCGGGGGCTGCCCGGTTACCTCCCGGTGACCACCGGTTTGCACACCGGACTTGCCGACGCCTTGACGCTCCGTTCCCTGCGTGTTCAGCCATTCGCCCGCGCCCGCGTTGTGTAACGTCCCTATGGTCCCTGAGTGCTTCGAGTGCGCCGAGTGCTTCGGAGGAAGGAACTCATGGACAGACCTCTCGCCGTCCGGGCCCGTGGGATCACCAAGTGCTTCGGGGACGTCGTGGCACTCGACGGCGTCGACCTGGACGTGGCGCGGGGTCAGATCCACGGCCTGGTCGGACCGAACGGCGCCGGCAAGACGACCCTGCTCGGCCTGCTGCTGGGACTGGCCGTCGCCGACGAAGGCCGCCTGGAGATCCTCGGCACCCGGATCGGACGGGCGCTCGCCGCCCCCGACGGCGTCGCCGGCTTCGTCGACGGTCCCGGCCTCTACCCCTCGCTCACCGCCCGGCAGAACCTCGCCGCCCTGGCCGCGCTGCGTGGCCGGAGCGCGCGGGCGGCCGGGGTCGACGACGTGCTCGATCAGGTCGGGCTCACCGACGTCGCCGACGACCCGGCCCGCGGATACTCCCTCGGCATGCGTCAGCGGCTCGGCCTCGCCGCCGCCCTGCTCACCGGGCCCCGGCTGCTCGTGCTCGACGAACCGTCCAACGGCCTCGATCCGGCGGGCAAACGCCATGTGCACGGTGTCCTCGACCGGCTCGCCGGGAACGGGACCGCGGTCGTCCTCTCCAGCCATCGCATGGACGACCTCCAGGCCCTGTGCTCCGAGGTCACCATCCTCGCGACCGGACGGGCCGTCTTCTCCGGCCCGCTGAGCAAGCTGGCCGCGGAGAACCGTGAACTCGACTACCGGCTGCTCACCTCCGACCCGGTGGCCGCCCGCCCGCTGGCGCTCGCCACGGCCGGGATCCGGGTCGTCGACGACGCCGTACCGCGGCACGACACCGACGTGCTGGTCGTGCGCGCGCTGGTGCCCGCCGTGGACGAACTGGTGGCGCGGCTCGTGGGCGCCGGCATCGCGCTGCGCGAGCTCGCCCCCGTGGTGTCGCCCCTCGAAGCCGCGTTCCTCGCCCTCACCGAACAGAAGGAGACCGGCGGATGACCGCGACCGTCGCCGAGGACGCCGGCCCCGGGGCACACGGACCGGACCAGGACGCCGCCGCGGTCCCCCGTGTCCCGGTCGCCCGCGTCTACCGCTTCGAACTGGTCAAACTCGTCTCGCAGTGGCGGATCCGCCTGCTGGTCCTCGCCTGCTGGACCGTGCCGGGGCTGTTCGTCGCCGCGGTCGGCCAGCAGAGCACGCTTCCCGTCGACACCCTCTTCGGACGCTGGATGCACGCCACGGGGTGGGCCGGGCCGCTGGTCGTGCTCGGCTTCGCCGGCACCTGGGCGCTCCCGCTGCTGACCTCGGTCGTCGCCGGTGACGTGTTCGCCTCCGAGGACCGGCTCGGCACCTGGCGCCATCTGCTCGTGGCGGTCCGGTCACCGCGCCGGATCTTCGCCGCGAAGGCACTGGCGGGCCTCACGGTCCTCCTCCTGCTCGTGGCCGGACTGGTCGCCTCCAGTTCGGCCGGCGGGGTCGTCGCGATCGGTGACCGGCCGCTCGTCGGCCTCGACGGCCACCTGCTGACACCGGCGGACGCCGCCGGCAGGGTCCTGCTCGCCTGGGTCTGCGTCCTCGCCCCGACCCTGGCCCTCGCCGCCGTGGGACTGCTCGGGTCCGTCGCTCTGGGACGGTCCCCGATGGGACTGCTGCTGCCCGCGCTCGTCGCGCTCGCGATGCAGCTCGCCCAGATGATGCCGCTGCCCGTCGCCGTGCGTCTCGCCCTGCCCGGCTACGCCTTCATCGCCTGGAGCGGTCTGTTCACCAGCCCCGCCCAGCTGGGCCCGCTCCTGATCGGGATCGCGGTCAGCCTGCTGTGGGCGGTGACCGCGACCGTGTCGGCCTTCCTGCTCTTCCTGCGGCGGGACTTCACCTCCGCGGCCCACGACGGTCCGGGCCGCGGCGCGGTCACCGCCGGAGTCCTGCCGCTCGTCGCCCTGGCCGCCGTGACGGCCGTGGCCGTCACCGCCGCCACGGGGGCCACGGGCTCGGGGATCGAACAGGACAAGGTGCAGCGCTCGGCCGCGACGGCGTTCGCCCACCTCTACCGGCTGCAGACCCGTCAGCTCAACCGCCCGGCCGTCACGGAGGCGCAGCTGAAGGTCACGGCGGACTGCGACAAGGGCAGCGTCAAGGTCGCGGCCGAGGGGCCGGGCAACGACTGGCGCTGTGTCGTCTCCTGGCACCTTCCCGGCGTCGACGCCGTGGGGACGGCCGTCTACCAGCTCGACATCACCCCGGACGGGCGGTTCATGGCCGACGGCGACGGACCGAAGGAGGTGAACGGCTACTTCCTGGTCCGCACCCCGACCGGGGACGCACCGAACCCGCTGTGGCAGTTCGACGGCGACGTCGACCTGCTCGCCACCTCGAAGGGATGACCCCATGCAGGTAACGCGTCGCCGACGGAGTGAGCGGAAGGGGCGTCCGGGTCCGTTCGGCAGACACACCGGAAGACGGATACCCCTGGTGACGACGGGCATCACCGTGCTCGCGCTCGTCGCCACCGGAGCCGCGTACGCCCAGACGCACCAGTTCGGCACCGACCGGGTGGGCCAGGTCACCGACCGCGGCCAGGTCGTCTCCAGCGACCAGTACATCGCCCCGTACGGCGACCGGCTCGTCGTCCAGAACGGGAAGATCATGTCGTCCTCGGTCAGCCCGGACGGCACCCACCTCGCGGCCTCGGTCACCGACGGCGGCAGCGCCCTGGCGATCGTCGACCTGAAGAGCTGGAAGGTGCAGCAGCTCGTCGGCAGCTCGGCGTCGTCCGTACCGCGCATCAGCGGCAACAGCGTGGGGCAGGAAGGCCCGACGTACTCGCCCGACGGCTCGCAGCTCTGGCTGGGCCAGACCGACGGCTACACCCGGTTCACGGTGAACGCGGACGGCGGTGTCACCGCCCCGGTGTCCGTCCCGATCGCCGCGGACGGGGCCAAGCACGCGCTCGTGGGCGCGGCGGTGTTCTCCTCCGACGGCACCACCGTGTACTCGGCCGTGAACGGACAGAACCGGGTGGTCGCCATCGACGCGGCCACCGGGACCGTCCGGCAGAGCTGGAACGTGGGCAACGCCCCGCGCGGCCTGGCCGAGGTGGGCGGCAAGCTCTACGTCAGCAACGAGGGCGGGCGCCCGGCCCAGCCGGGCGACACCACGCTCAACTCGTACAACACCCAGGTGCCCGCGGACCCGGTCACCGCGGCCACCACGACCGGCACCGTCAGCGTCATCGACCTGGGGGACCCGGCCGCGGCCGTCAGGAGCATCCCGGTCGGACTGCACCCGACCGCCCTCTACGCCAAGGGCGGGGCCCTGTTCGTCACCAACACCGCCACCAACGACGTCTCGGTCATCGACACCGGCAAGGACAAGGTCGTCCAGACCATCGCGACCCAGCCGTGGCCCGAGGCGTCGGTCGGCTACGAGCCCGACGCGGTGACGCTCACCGACGACGGCCGGCTGCTGGTGACGCTCGGCCGCGCCAACGCCGTGGCCGTGTACCGGTACCGGTCCCCGCAGGATCCGGTCCGCTACGTCGGCCTGCTCCCGACGGACTACTTCCCCGCGGAGATCGCCGCCGTCGGCAAGGACGTCGTGGTCTCCAACACCCGTGGCGTCGACGCCCGCCGGGTCGTCACCACCGCCGGGCACGGCACCCACGACACGACGTCGAGCCTGCAGCGGTTCACCCTCCCCGACGACAGCGTCGTCCGGGCGCAGACGGCCAAGGTCTTCCGGCAGAACGGCTGGACCCCCGGTTCGGTCGTCCGGACCAAGGGCAAGAGCCGTGCGAAGCCCGTCCCCGTCCCGCTGCGGCTCGGCGAACCCTCGACGATCAAACACGTCTTCCTGATCGTCAAGGAGAACCGCACCTACGACCAGATCCTGGGGGACGTCCCGGAGGGCGACGGCGACCCGTCGCTCGCGCAGTTCGGCGAGAACGTGACGCCGAACCAGCACGCGCTGGCCCGGCAGTTCGGGCTGTACGACAACACGTACGACATCGGCACGAACTCCGCCGAGGGCCACAACTGGCTGATGCAGGCGGACGATCCGGAGTACACCGAGTCCTCGGCCGGTGAGTACGCGCGCAGTTACGACACCGAGGACGACGCGCTCGGACACCAGCGGACCGGCTTCCTGTGGACCGGCGCGCAGGCGGCGGGCAACTCGGTCCGGGACTTCGGCGAGTTCCACCAGTTCCTCACCAAGCCGGCGGACGCGAGCTGGCAGAACCTGTACTGCGACTCCAGGAACATGGCGTCGACGGGCCAGGACACCGCGTACACACTGAACTCGTCCTCGCCGATCCCGTCGCTCAACGACGTGTCCGTGCACGGCTTCCCGAAGTACGACACCAGCATCCCGGACATCTACCGGGCGGAGATCTGGAAGCGCGACTTCGAGCGGAACGGGCCGGCGAACCTGAACATGTTCTGGCTCTCCAGCGACCACACCGGCGGTCCGGCGAGCGCGGCCGCCCAGGTGGCGGACAACGACCTCGCGACCGGCAGGATCGTCGACGAGATCTCGCACAGCACGTACTGGAAGGACTCGGCGGTCTTCGTCGTCGAGGACGACTCACAGGCCGGTCTCGACCACGTCGACGGCCACCGTGCCCCGGTCCAGATCATCAGCCCCTGGGCCCGGCGCGGCATCGTCGACAGCCACTACTACTCGCAGATCACGCTGATCCGGACCATCGAGCAGATCCTCGGCATCCACCCCATGAACCAGAAGGACAGCGCGGCCACTCCGATGCGCGCCGCCTTCACCCGGCACCCCGACTTCACGCCGTTCACGGCGCTGCCCAACCGGACCTCGCTGACCGACGGCCTCAAGACCCCGCCGTCCTGCGGCCTGGACACTCCGGCGCCCCCGAATCCCGCCGCGGCGCCCGTGCCGTCGTCGAAGGTGCCGGCGGACAAGAAGGCGCTCGCGGCGAAGTGGGACACCTGGAAGTCGCACCAGCGGCTCACCGGGCCCAACGCCGTTCCCGACTTCGCCAACCCCGCGCAGATGAACCACTTCACGTGGTACCAGGCGCACGGGTGGACCGAGCCGTATCCCGGTGAGCACAAGATCTTCGCGCCCCGGGACGTGCCCGGCGCCTACCTCCCGTCGTCGGAGTCCGACGGCTGACGACCGGCCGCCGGACGGCGGCGGCCGGTGCCCGAGCACGACGCGGCGGGCCGCCCGGATGTTCCGGGCGGCCCGTCGTGTCTCGGTGTTCCCCGCCGTCGTCAGCCCGTGAAGCCGGCCGTGATCGACGTGAACTGCCAGGTGCTCTGGCTGATGCCGGAGCAGTTGCTCACCACGCCGCCCCCGGGGCAGGACCGGTCGCGGTTGACCGACCAGTAGGCGAGCCGGGCGATGTGGTGGGAGTTGGCCCAGTCACGGATCGAGGTCCAGATCGCCGGGGTCGTGTTCTCCTGCTGGTCGGACAGCCCGTTCATGCCGGAGATGCCGATGTGGGAGTAGGCCGTGGCGTCGTCCCAGCCGAAGGTCGACTTCAGCTTGGTCTTCAGCCCCTCGGTGGCGTTGACCGTGTTGCCGTACATGTCGGAGCCGCCGCCGAAGTCGAACGGCATGATGGTGAAGACGTCGATGTTGGCGTTCAGGGACTGCGCCTGCTCGATGAGCCGGTTGCCGTAGTAGGTCGGGCCGGTCGTCGAGGTGCCGAAGGTGACGATCGTCTTCAGGCCGGGGTTGTTGGCCTTGACGGTCTTCAGCGCGGTCAGGATCCTCGCCTGGACGGCCTCGTTCTCGAACTCGTCGGTGTTCTCGATGTCCATGTCGACCGCCTTGAGGCCGTAGGCGTCGATCACCTTCTGCAGCGCACCGGCGAGCGCGCTCGCCGAGGAGCAGTTGGCGCCGAGCTTGCTGCCCTGCCAGCCGCCGAACGACGGGACGATGTCACCGCCCGCGGAACGGATCTGGTTGATGGCGGTCTGGTCGACGCCGCCGGTCAGCGCCCGGCTGCCGTCCCAGGCGGGGTTGCAGCCGCCGGAGTCGAGGACGAACGCCATCGTGAACCACTTGATCCCGGTCGCGCTCATCACCGTGGTCGGGTTCGGGGGGTCGCCCCAGCCCTCGTACAGGTACGGAGCGGCCTGCTTGAAGCCGGTGCCGCCCCCGCCGCCCGCGCTCGTGGTGACACTCACGGAGTTGGAGGCCCCGGAGGTGTTCCCGGCCGCGTCGCGCGCCTTGACGGTGAACGTGTACGCGGTGCTCGCGGACAGCCCGCTGACCGTGCCGCTCGTGCCGGACACGGTGAGCACCTTGCCGGCCCCGCTGTAGACGTCGTACGCCGTGACGCCGACGTTGTCGCTCGACGCGCCCCACGACAGGGACACGCTGGAGGAGGTCTTGCCGGTGGAGGTCAGGTTGGTGGGCGCGGTCGGCGCCTGGGTGTCGCTGCCGCCACCGCCGCCGGGACCGTCGAGGCTGATGTCGTCGGCGTAGTAGGTGCCTTGCGCGTACCAGCCGTGGACGTAGATCTTGGCGCTGGTCTGCGAGGCGCCGGTGGTGAAGGACACGGCGAGCCGGCTGTACGCCGACGGGGACGTCGTCCAGGTCGAGGCGCCGCCGTCCACGCCGAGGTAGACGTAGTTGCCGCGCACCCAGCCGGAGAGGCTGTACGTCGTGTTCGGCTGGACCGGGACGGTCTGGACGCACTGGGCGTTGTCGCTCGAACTCGCCGCCCCCGCGAGGGCCTTGGAGCCCCCGTGCACGGGGCTGGAGACGACCGAACCCAGATTGCCGGAACAGGACCAGGGGGAGAGGCCCCCGGTCTCGAAGCCGGGATTGGTCAGGATGTTGGCCGCCTCGGCCGTACCCGGCAGGGCGACCGCGCCGGCGAGGGCCAGCGCGGCCGTGCCCAGCAGGGCGAGGAAACGGTGTCTGGAACGTCTGAGCATGGTCATGCGCACGCGATCTCCCTGGGGATATGGGGGTGTTCGGGAGTGCAAGAGGTGCGCAACCAAGTTGGTATGGACCAATCCCGCTGTCAAGACACCGTGCGGGAATTGGTCCAGACCGGTAAAGGGGGGCGGGTCCGGCTAGGCGGGGGCGATCGCCGCGTTGGCGGGTGCGGTGACGGGCGCGGTGGTCCGGGCGGGAACGGCGGGGGCGGTCGCCTCGACGGGCGCGGGCTGCGCGGCGCCGGGCTCCGTGGCCTGCGCCGGCATCGCGGACAGGGTGGGCGTGCCCGAGCCGGTCCGCTGTGCCGGCAGCGGCACCGGGCGCAGCGGACGCGGCCCGGCGACCACCGTGTAGTCCGGTCCGAGGAACGGCGGGACCAGCTCGCCCGTCTCCTCGCCCAGCGCCAACTGCACAGCGGCCCAAGGGGCGTTGACCCCGCACTGGGCGATCTGGTGCAGCCCGCCCGCCGGACGGGTGTTCACGTCCATCAGCACCGGCTCGTCGCCGTGCATACGGAACTGGATGTTGGACAGATAGTGCAGCCCGAACGCCTCCGCGAGCAGCCGGGCGGGCTCGATCCACGCGTCGTCGAGGGTGAATCCGCGCCGCCGGCCGTTCTTCGTGCGGCCGATGGCCATGCGGACGCGGCCGTCCGGTCCGGTGAGGCAGTCCACCGACACCTCCGGCTGTCCGAGGTGCGGCATCACCAGCCAGTCGACGGGCTCCGCGGCCGTGCGCAGCGCCTCCACCACCAGGTCCAGCGGCACGTACGCGCTCGGGAAGCCGTTGAGGTGCATGAGCGAGAAGGGGGTACGGGTGATCACCCGGAAGCCCACTCCGCCCGCCCCGGCCGCCGGCTTGAAGCAGGCCCGCTGACCCGCTCCCTCCAACTCCTCGACCGCCGTGACGAGTTCCTCGACCGTGCGCACCCGGTACCACGGGGGAACCGGAATGCCCACGGCCTCCACGGCCTGGTACGCGACGGCCTTGTCGCGGAAGACCGCGACCGCCTCCGCCGGCGGCGCCAGCAGCGCCGTGCCGAGGGCCGCGAACTCGGCGCGCTGCGCCACGATCGCGTCCTGGTGCAGGACCGGCACGAACACGTCGACGGAACGGCGTGCGCACATGTCGAGCGCGTACTCGACGTAGGCGCGCGGCGACAGGCCCTCGGGCTCCATCTCGGCGGTGTCGGCGGCGGCCAGCACGGGGGAGTCGGCGTCACCGTGGGTGGCGTGGATCTCGACCGCGCGGTGCTGCGGATTGTTCCGCAGCTGATCCATGAAGAACACGTTCTCCGCGTACGTGCGGTTGAGCCAGACGCGTACGCGAGAGCCCATGCGAGCCACCATTCAGGGTTCGCGGGCACGGCGGAGCGGGCCGGGCCCGGCCAGGGGTAGGGGAGGTACACCGAGCCGTCGCACGCGAGGGAGAATTCGAGCGGTGGTGTAGGGGCGATCATAAGGCTCGCGGGACCCCGATGCTGCTACGGGGATGTTACGGATCCGCCGAACCGCCCGCCGGGGGCTCCTTGTACGAGGGCGGTCACATGTGTTGTCGTGTCGGTATTCGTTCTCTACGGGGGTGGCGCGTGCGGCCGACAGACGACGGTGCCGGAAATCTGCTGGCCGTCAGCGACTTACACATCGGCTACGCCGAGAACCGTGCCCTGGTCGAGAACATGCGCCCGGAGTCGGACGAGGACTGGCTCCTGGTGGCCGGTGACATCGGTGAGATCGTCGACGACGTCCGGTGGACCCTCGAGACGCTCGGCGCCCGCTTCCGGAAGGTCGTCTGGGTGCCGGGCAACCACGAACTGTGGACCCATCCCAAGGACCCGGTCCAGCTGCGCGGCGTGGCCCGCTACGAGCATCTGGTGTCCCTGTGCCGGGAGTTGGGCGTCATCACCCCCGAGGACCCCTACCCCGTCTGGAACGGGCCGGGCGGCCCCGCCGTCGTCGCGCCGCTCTTCCTGCTCTACGACTACTCCTTCCTGCCGCAGGGCTGCGCCACCAAGGAGGAGGGGCTCGCGTACGCCCACGGGACCGGCATCGTGTGCGCGGACGAGTACCTGCTGCACCCCGACCCGTACCCGAGCCGCGAGGCCTGGTGCCGGGCCCGGGTGGCCGAGACCGAGCGCAGACTCGCCGCGGTTCCCGACGGGCTGCCGGTCATCCCGGTGAACCACTACCCCCTGGACCGCCACCCGATGGACGTCCTGTGGCACCCCGAGTTCGCCATGTGGTGCGGTACGGCGGCGACCGCCGACTGGCACCGCAGGTTCCGCGTCGAAACCATGGTCTACGGGCATCTGCACATCCCCCGGACCACCTGGCACGAGGGTGTCCGGTTCGAGGAGGTGTCGGTGGGCTATCCGCGAGAATGGCGTAGGCGACCGGGACCGCCCGGCACGCTGCGCCGCATTCTGCCGATGGAGGTCAAAGCCGGTGATGGAGGAACTGCTTCCGGAGTCGGTGGTGGCCGTGGAGAGCCACGGTGACGACGGGGCCGGGGACGCGAGTCTGTACCCCGAGGAACTGGCGGTCGTGAGCCGGGCCGTGGGAAAGCGGCGCCGTGAGTTCGCCTCCGTGCGCGTCTGCGCCCGGCGCGCCATGGAGAAGCTGGGCGTGGCCCCCGCGCCCGTGCTGCCGGGCGAACGCGGGGCCCCGCAGTGGCCGGCCGGGGTCATCGGCAGCATGACGCACTGCGAGGGGTACGCCGCCGCCGCGCTCGCCCGGGCCGGCGATCTGGCCTCCCTCGGCATCGACGCCGAACCCCATCTGCCGCTCCCCGAAGGCGTCCTGGAGACCATCGCCCTGCCCGCCGAGTCGGCCCGCCTGGAGCGCCTCGGCGCCCGGACGTCCGCCGTGCACTGGGACCGGCTGCTGTTCAGCGCCAAGGAAGCGGTCTACAAGGCGTGGTTCCCGCTCACCGGCAAGTGGCTCGACTTCTCCGAGGCGGACATAGACCTCTTCCTCGAACCGACACCCGCCGCCGACGGCCTCTCGGGAGGCCTGCGCGCCCGGCTCCTGGTCCCGGGGCCCGTGGTGGACGGCGTCCTCGTCCAGGCCTTCGAGGGGCGCTGGGCCGTCCGGCACGGGCTGCTCGCGACGGTGGTCACGGTCCCGTGGTCCGGGTCCGGCCCGGCCGCCGGGCCGACGCGCGAAGGGGACGGGGGCACGGCCGGCTGAGACCCCGCGCGGTCCCCGCGCGGCCGTCGTCCCGCTCCCGGACCTCTCACGTCCTGCCGGGTACCGGGTTCCAGGAGTGCAGCAGTTCGAAGAACGCGTCCTCGTTGCCCGCGAGGCCCGCCGCCTTCAGGGCCTGTTCCGTCTCGGCGAGGACGGCGGGCGGGACCACGGGTGGCCCACCCCCGTCCGGCGGGGCGTCGAATGCCGCTCGTACCGTCCCGAGGAGGCGGAGGTAGGCCTGTACGGCGGCGCGTTCACGGTCGGTCAGTACGGCGGTCGGCATCGGACGGCTCTCCCCGGTCGGCTGGTCGTGACACTGGTCCTGGTCCCAGCTTGCCGTCCGCCACTGACAATCCGGTTCCGGTCCGCGGAGGTTCGCCCGCTTAGCGGAGATGAAACCTCATGGAAACCCCAGGTGGAACAGGAGCCCTACGCTGGAGGGGAGAACCGGGGCCGCCTGCCGGACAGCCCCGGAGCCGCCCGTGCGGCGGCCTGGGAACGGGAGGTCGGCCCGTGGTCGACGTACAGCCTCGGCAGCCGCGGCGCACCCCGCGGCTGCGTTCGGTCGGTGACGGAGAACTGAGCCTGCGCCACCGTGTCGTGCACGGCTACCGGCGTGCTTACCGGATGGCGGGAGAGGGGCCGGCGCTCGTCCTGATCCACGGCATCGGGGACTCCTCCGCGACCTGGGCGGAGCTGATCCCCGACCTCGCCCGCACCCATACCGTGATCGCGCCCGACCTGCTCGGCCACGGCGCGTCCGACAGACCGCGCGCCGACTACTCGGTGGCCGCCTACGCCAACGGCGTGCGGGATCTGCTGGGCACGCTCGACATCGAGTCCGCCACGCTGGTCGGGCATTCGCTGGGCGGGGGAGTGGCGATGCAGTTCGCCTACCAGTTCCCCGAGCGGACCGAGCGGCTGATCCTGGTCAGTTCGGGCGGTGTCGGCGGCGAGGTCAACCCGGTCCTGCGCGCCGTGTCGCTGCCGGGCGCGCATCTGCTGCTGTCCATGCTGCAACTGCCCGGCATGCGGCTGCACGTGGGTCTCTTCCTGCGGCTGATGCGTCTGCTCGACACCGATCTGGCGCGGGACGCGCCGGAGTTGGTGAACCTCGTGGACGCGCTGCCCGACGGGACCTCGCGCAGCGCCTTCATCCGGACCCTGCGGGCCGTGGTCGACTGGCGCGGCCAGGCGGTCACCATGCTCGACCGCTGCTATCTCACCGAGGGCATGCCCACCATGCTGCTCTGGGGCAGCCGGGACAGCGTGGTGCCGGTACGGCACGCCCACGGGGCCCACGAGGCCATGCCGGGCAGCCGCCTGGAGATCTTCGAGGGGGCGGGGCACTTCCCCTTCCACAGCGATCCGGCACGCTTCCTGGCCCTGGTCGAGGAGTTCACGGCCACCACGGCTCCGGCCGACTGGAGCCGTGAGAAGTGGCGGGAACTGCTGCGCGCCGGGCGTCCGGGCACGGCGGCGGGGCAGCCCGACACCGCCCGGAGCCGCGCGGTGGAGAGGGAACTGCGCGAGGCCAGCGAGCGCAGCGCGACCTGAGGTCCCGGCCCGGGGCGCCGCCCGTGTCCTGCCGGGGCGCCGGAGGGGTCACCCCGTTCGTTCGCGGGTGTCGTGGCCCCCTCCGGCCGGTGCCCGGCAGCGCGCCGCCGCGACGACGGGCGAACGGCGCAGGGCGATGGACATGCGCACGAGATCGCGCTGCCCGTCGGTGTGCGCGAACGTGGACCCGGCCGAGGGCGGTGCGTCCGCCGTCTCCGCCGAACTGATGACGCGCCCCTCCGGGTCGGCGGCCCTGGCCCGCACCGCGACCGTCACCATCGCGGCGTCCGCCTCGGCCTGTGCCTCGGCGGCGGAGGAGCCCGCCGCGACCGCGGCGCCGTACGCCCGGGAACGCACCTCGGAGTCGAAGTAGGGGTAGAGGCTCAGCATGCCGTCATGGATGTCGGACTCCCTCTGGGTGACCTGGAGTTCGGCGGACGACCACCAGGACATCCGCACCGCGCGGTCCTCCGGTACGGAGACCGGCTTCAGTTCGCGCCACAGGGGCCCGAGCCTGCGGTAGGTCGACCAGGTGTTCCAGCTGTCCTCGACGCGCCGCCAGGCAAGGGGGAGGCAGAAGCCGACGGCGGTGATCTGAGCCCCCACCGAGGCCAGCATCGGGGCCGTGTTGGTGCTGAGGCCGTCCAGGTCCATGCCGTTCCAGCGGGCGACCACCGCGGTGAACTTGGCAGCGGAGTAGGGGATGTTGCACAGCGCCCCGAAAGCGATGACCACCAGCCCGGCACGCAGCCGGCCGCGCACCTCGATCGCCCATCGCCAGCACATGACGTTCATCGCGACACCGGCGACGGTGAGCGAGGCGAGGTACAGGACGATCATCTCGCGGATGAAGGGAGTGTTGGCGTAGTAGGTGTCGAGGTCGCGCAGCCGTTCCTCGGAGGCGTCCCCGAGGGCGAACAGGACGATCAGCGCCACGCCGACCACGGTGTATCCGAGGATCCAGCGGCGGGAGAGCCGCCGGGTCACCTCGGGCGGTCCGCCGCGCCAGTTGATGATCAGCACCAGGCACGAGGCACTGTAGGCGCTCAGCAGACAGTAGACGAGGGGGGCCGAGACGTTGGGTATCCCGGTGATGTCGTTGACCGCGGCGATGGTCGGCGGGGCGGCGAAGAGGAACACCAGGCCCGCGAGGGCGAGGAGCGCGCCCACGGAGCGCAGCAGCGGGTCGCGCCAGCCGCGCAGCAGCGCGGGCCCCTTGAACGCGATCGCCGCGCCCATGGCGACGGCCGGGATGTAGTAGCTCGATCCGTCCATGGCCCCGGGTCCTTCAGCCCCGTGGCCCGCGACAGCCCAGGGAGGCTTCGATGCGGCCGGCCAGACCGTGCCGCTGCACCGGGCCGCGCAGCGAGGAACCGGCCAGCCAGGTGCGGCACTTGCTGGCGAGCAGGAGGCCGAAGCTCTCGGCCTCCTGCTCGTCGGCGAGGTCGAAGCGGGTCCGCGCGGCCACTTTCAGGACGGTGTCCTGGAGGTCCGCGCCGTCGCTGAGTAAGCGTGCCGCGACGGCCGTGCCGTCGACGTGATGGCTGCAGTGCCCGGCCTTCATGTGCCACAGCTCGTGGCCGAGGATGACCAACTGGTGGTCGGGGGCGGTGCGTTCCTCGATGACGACCAGATCCTGTTCGGCCATGTCGAGCCACAGTCCGCTGGCGGTGCCGGGCGGGAAGGCGGCCGTACGGAACTGGACGGGACGGCCGCGGCGCCGGCTCATCGCGCCGCACAGCGCGGTGTAGAGGTCGGTGGGTGCCGCCGGCGCCGGGAGCGAGAGCTCCGAGACCAGCTCGCCGCACAGACGGCGCATTTCCCTTCCGATGCCCACTGATCTCCCCCGGCTCACGACTCTGGCCGTTTGACGCTCTCCAGGAGCATGTCCAGCCATTCCGCGACCTTGTCGCGGTGCTGGTCGGTGGGCAACTGCGCGGCCCGCCAGGCGATTCCGCGGACGCCGTGGTCGAGGAGCAGCCGCTCGAGCGGGTCGTGGGCGGCCGAGGCCGCGGCGCGCTCGCGGTCGGCGAGCCGTTGCAGGAGTTCCTGTTCCGACCGCTGGAGGGCGCCCACGAGCGCTTCGGAGTCCTCCGCGGTGAGGAATCCGGCGTGCACCCGGAAGAAGCGCTGGATGGCGTCGCAGTGCTCCATGGTGGGGCGCCGGTCGCCGTTGATGAGGGCGCCCGCCTGCTGGCGCGACATGCCGGCACCGTCCGCTATCTCCTGCTGCGTGTAGCGGCGGCCGTTGGGCTTGAGCCGGGTGCGGCGCAGCAGGTCCAGACGCTGCAGGAAGCGTGCCTGCAGGTCGGGTTCTCCGGCGGGGCGGCCGCTCAGCAGGGCCTTCGCCACGGGTTCGGGGACGCCGGACTCGGCCGACAGCCGCCGGACGTCGAAGACCTCGGCGTGCGGCACGCCGAGCCGGTCGGCGAGCGCGGTGACCCTGGCCACGACGGCCTGCAGCAGAACCGTCGCCGTGGCGAACGGAACCTCGAAGCCATCCGTCACCGACAGATCTCCTACGTCTCTCTCAGGTGGCTCTCACGAAATTCGGGAACCATGTGGACACGAGGGTCAGGAACCATCCCGGCGGAAAGACCGGGGACCAACCGGAGCCTAGCCCGTCGCTCGAACTCACATCCAGGTCTCGCCACAACTGTGGCGAGATTCAGCCGTCAACGAGCGCCAAATGCCACGATAGTTGACACGCCCGCGCCCCGGGTACCAGGATCGGGGCGCCGCGTGAAGGCCGCAGAGGCAAGAGGGGTGACCTCCCGATGGCGTACCAGGCAGGAAGGCAGCGGTCCCAGCCGCGACCTGTCCCCGAGAGTCTCGAAGCACAGGCGTACCTCCAGGACTACGCCACGCTGCTCGAGGCCGTCCCCTTCCCCTCCGTCGTCTTCGACCACCGCTGGGACGTCGTGCTGTCCAACGCCGCGTTCGAGACACTTTTCGGCGGGGTCGGCGCGCATCCGACCGCCATGCCGGGCGACAACTTCCTGCGCTTCGTCCTGTTCCACCCGGACGCGGGGTCGGTCCTCGGTGAGCACGAGTCGAGCTGGTGCCTGCCGATGCTCGCGCACTTCGCGGCGGCGGTGGAGCGCAACGGCCAGGACCGCGGACTCCAGTCGATCCGCCGGGACATCGCCCAGGACCCGATCATGGACGCCGCCTACCGGCACGGCCTGCCGCACTGGATCCGGGCGGTCGGACCGCGCGGGGTCGAGCACGACGGCGCCGTGCGCCCGCTGGTCCACCCCGATCCCCGCTGGGGCAGCACGAACTGCCGGATCGTCGACGACACCCCCCGGACCTTGCGGGACATGGGCTATTCGCGGATGACCCTGGTGCTGCGCGAGGCGGTCCGGCCGGTCACGGGCGGCCCGTGCAGGACGCGCAGGACGCGCAACGGCACGGCGGAGCTTCGCGCGGTGTGACGCGCGTTGACCCGTCGGCGCGACCCGTTCAGCCGGCCGGCATCACGAGGACGAGGGGCACCCCGTCGCAGGGGACGAGCCGCATGTCCCCGTGGCGCGTGCTCCGGGCCGCCGCCAGCACGGCCGCGAAGTCGGGCCCCTTGGTGAGCGATCCTGCCAGATGGGCGGGGTCGGCGGACGCGGCCACCCGGCCCCGCGCGTTCACCAGGTAGGCGGCTCCGGGCAGCCGCTGGAGGAGCGGGACGACCGCGCCCTCGAAGTGCCGCAGATACACGTCGGCCGCCGCGACCCCCACGAAGCGGCCCTCCAGGTGGACCGGCGCGGACAGCGTCAGGCTGTACTCGTCGGAGCAGAGGTAGTCGACGTAGGGCCCGGCGACCGCGCGCTGCCCCGTGTCGCGGGGGAGGGCGAACCAGTCCCAGTGCGTGTAGTCCGAGTACGCGGAGTGGGCCGGATCGAGGTCGAGCAGCAGTGGCCGCAGGCTCCCGTCGGAGCCCTGCTGCCACCATTCCAGCCACGCCGGTACGTCACCGAGCAGTCCCGGCGCGGCCACGAACCCGGCGCCCGACACCAGTTCCTGCCGGGTGAGCCGCAGGTGCAGCCCCGGGCGCAGCGCCGCCAGGTCCGCCGTCGCGGGGCGGCGGCCCCCGGCGGCGACGCGGGCGAGCAGCGCGGTCGCGTCGGCCCGGGTCTCGGCGACCGCGTCGAACACGGCCTCCAGCGTGCAGCGGACCTGCGCGGCGACGGCCGCCTCGGCGGAGACGTCAAGCGTCGCCGTCGCGCCGGCCGGTCCGGGGCTCCTGCGCACGGTTGCCCTCCAGTGGACGCGGACCTGACACGGCACGGGGCATCTGGAGGCGCAGGGTGATGAGCCGCGCCGTCGAGTCCACCACGCACCGCTCGGCCAGTGTTCTGGCCGATTCGTGCGCCCCATCTTGCACGGCCGAGATTACGGAGCGATGACGGTCCGCGACTTCTTCACGATATTCGTCGTCCCCGAGCACCAGGCACATCAGCGCCCCCACCTCCGTCTGGAGCACGACCTGCTCGCGCGTCAGCCGGGCGGACTGCGCCGCCGCGGCGAGTTCGACGTGGAAGCGACCGTAGATGCGGCTGCGGGCGGCGGCGTCCTCGGCGGAGGACAGGTCGTCCAGGGTGCGCCGCAGCGCCTTGAGGTCGTCCGGTTCGGTCCGCTGCGCCGCGAGCCGGGCCGCTGCTCCGGACAGGGCCGCCCAGTGGTCGCCCAGGTCGCGCAGTTCCTCGGTGCTCCAGCCGGCCAGCCGGGCCAGCAGCCGTTCCTCGCCAGGGGCTTCGGGGAGCGAGACGAAGCTGCCGCCACCGCGCCCCCGCCGCGTGGTGACCAGACCCTGCTGCCTCAGGGCCATGAGGGCCTCGCGCAGGGTCACCGTGGACACGCCGAGCTGCCCGGCCAGCTCCATCTCGCCCGGCAGTTGCTCCCCGTCGGCGAGCAGGCCCAGCTCGATGGCGTCGCCGATCCGGTGCACGACCGTCTCGACGCGCGCGCGGTTGTCCACGGGAGTGAAGACGGCTCTGCGGACGCCGTCGCCCCTGTGTTGCTTCACGGTCACCACCTTGTGCGTTGACTCAACCTTTACTCTAAGGGGGTCTTGAGGTTTGAACTATGGCTTCATATCTTTCCGGTCAGTGTTGCAACGCACCACCGCACCAGAAAGGTTCCCCGCCCATGGAGGCAAAGGCGATCCGGCTCCAGGGCCTGCGCAAGGCGTTCGGCGAGACGACCGCCGTGGCCGGAGTCGATCTGGAGATAGCCGACGGCGAGTTCTTCTCGATGCTCGGCCCGTCCGGCTCGGGCAAGACGACCGTGCTGCGGATGATCGCCGGGTTCGAGAGCCCTACCGAGGGCCGGATCGAACTGGCCGGCCAGGAGGTCACCGGTCTCGCGCCCTTCGAACGCGACGTGCACACGGTCTTCCAGGACTACGCCCTGTTCCCCCACATGACCGTCGAGGAGAACGTCGCCTACGGCCTCAAGGTCCGCAAGGTGCCCAAGGCCGAGCGGCTGGTCCGGGCCCGCAAGGCGCTCGTCGACGTGCGCCTCGAAGGGTTCGGCCGGCGCCGTCCGGCCCAGCTCTCCGGCGGCCAGCGCCAGCGCGTCGCCCTCGCCAGGGCTCTGGTCGGCCGCCCCAGCGTCCTGCTCCTCGACGAACCCCTCGGCGCCCTCGACCTCAAGCTGCGCGAGCAGATGCAGGTCGAGCTCAAGGCGATCCAGCGCGAGGTCGGCATCACCTTCGTGTTCGTCACCCACGACCAGGAGGAGGCCCTGACGATGAGCGACCGCGTCGCCGTCTTCAACCGGGGCCGCATCGAGCAGGTGGGCACTCCGGCCGAGATCTACGAGCGTCCCGCCACCGCGTTCGTCGCGGGCTTCGTCGGCACGTCCAACCTGCTCGACGGACAGTCGGCCCAGCAGATCGTCGGTGCCCCGGGCACCTACAGCATCCGGCCCGAGAAGATCCGCGTGCTCGAGGAGTCCGCGGAGCGCACCGAGCCCACCGAGTCCACCGATGCCGGTGCGGCCGCCGACCCGGAGCACTCCACCGCCACCGGCACCGTCGCCGAGGTCGTCTATCTCGGCGACGCCACCCGCTTCCTGGTGGACCTCGACGCGGGCGGCCGCCTCACCGCGCTCCAGCAGAACCTGGAGACCTCCTCCGAGGACGTCGCCGCCCTGCGCGGCACCCGGGTCCGGCTCCGGTGGCACCGCCGCCACGCCGTCCAGGTCCCCGACCCCCGCTGACCTCCCCGCCCAGTTCCCCGTCACGTCACGTATGGAGTACGCCGTGCGCCTCACCCCAACCCTCAAGGCCGCCGCCGCCGTCGCGGTGCTCCTCGCCGCCACCGCCTGCGGATCGTCCGGTACGGGCTCCTCCGCGTCCACCGGCCTCAACCCGCCCGACCTCAAGGCGCAGTCGAAGCTCGGCAAGACCGAGGGGCAGGTCAACCTGGTCGCCTGGGCCGGCTACGTCGAGGACGGCTCCAACGACCCGAAGGTCGACTGGGTCTCCGACTTCGAGAAGCAGACCGGCTGCCAGGTCAACTCCAAGGTGGCCGCCAGCTCCGACGAGATGGTCAAGCTGATGAAGACCGGCCAGTACGACGCGGTCTCCGCCTCCGGGGACGCCTCCCTGCGCCTCATCGCCTCGGGTGACGCGGCCCCGGTCAACACCGCCCTCGTACCGAACTACAAGAACGTCTTCAGCGGCCTGAAGAAGGGCGCCTGGAACTCCGTCAAGGGCCAGATGTACGGCATCCCGCACGGCCGGGGCGCCAACCTCCTGATGTACAACACCCAGAAGGTCACCCCCGCCCCCACCTCATGGTCCGCGGTCTTCGACGACGCCCCGGCGAACAAGGGCCACGTCACCGCGTACGACTCGCCGATCTACATCGCCGACGCGGCGCTCTACCTGAAGTCGGCCAGGCCCGAGCTGAAGATCAAGGACCCCTACGCGCTCGACCAGAAGCAGTTCGACGCGGCCGTCGACCTGCTGAAGAAGCAGAACGCGAACGTGGGGGAGTACTGGAGCGACTACCTCAAGGAGATCTCCGCCTTCAAGAGCGGTGACTCCGTGGTCGGCACCACCTGGCAGGTCATCGCCAACCTCGCGGCCGGTGAGGGCGCGAAGGTGAAGGCCGTGGTGCCCGAGGAGGGTTCCACGGGCTGGTCCGACACCTGGATGGTCTCCGCCGAGGCCAAGCACCCCAACTGCGCCTACAAGTGGATGGACTGGATCATCTCGCCGAAGGTGAACGCCCAGGTGGCCGAGTACTTCGGTGAGGCACCCGCCAACTCCGAGGCGTGCCGGTACACCAGTGACAAGTCCTTCTGCGACACCTTCCACGCCACCGACGAGGGCTACTGGAAGAACATCGCCTTCTGGAACACGCCCATCGAGCAGTGCCTCGACGGCCGCACCGACGTCAAGTGCGTTCCGTACGCGAAGTGGGTCCAGGCCTGGACCGAGATCAAGGGCTGACCGGACGATGACCACCACCGCGCAGGCCGCCGGACGCTCCCCCGTCCGGCGGCTCGCCGGGACCCTGCACCGGCGCCCCCGGCTGCGGCTGTCCCTGCTGCTGACCGCACCCCTGCTCTGGCTGGCGGTGCTCTATCTCGGCTCGCTGGCCGTCCTGTTCGTCTCCGCGTTCTGGACGACGGACTCCTTCACCTCCGAGGTGGTGAAGGTCTGGTCGACCGACAACTTCCACCAGCTGTTCACCCTGCCCGTGTACCGGCAGGTGATCCTGCGCAGCGTCGGCGTCGCCCTCGCGGTCACCGTCCTGTGCGCGGTGATCGCCTTCCCGGTCGCCTTCTACACGGCCCGCATCGCCAAGCCCGCGCGGCGCCCGCTGCTCGTCGTCGCCATCCTCACGCCGCTGTGGGCGAGTTACCTCGTCAAGGTGTACGCCTGGCGGCTGATCCTCTCCCAAGGAGGCCTCGCCGACTGGGCGTTGAAGCCCCTGGGACTGAGCGGACCCGGGTACGGACTGGTGGCCGCGGTCATCGCGCTGACCTACCTCTGGCTGCCGTACATGATCCTGCCGATCCACACCGCGCTGGAGCAGCTGCCCGCCAACCTGCTGGACGCCTCGGCGGACCTGGGGGCCGGCGCGAGCCGCACCTTCCGGTCGGTGGTCCTGCCGATGGTGCTCCCCTCCGTGGCCGCCGGCTCGGTCTTCACCTTCTCGCTCAGCCTCGGCGACTACATCACCGTGCAGATCGTCGGCGGCAAGAGCCAGCTCATCGGCAACGTCGTCTACTCCAACATCGAACTGAACCTGCCCATGGCCGCCGCGCTCGGCACGGTCCCCGTCGTGGTCATCGTGGTGTACCTCCTCGCGATGCGCCGCACGGGCGCCCTGAGCAGTCTCTGAGGAGCCCGCTGTGCAACTCTCCCGTCCCGCGCGCATCGCGCTGCGCGTCGCCGCCGGGCTCGGCTTCGCGTTCATCTACGTGCCGCTCGCGCTCGTCCTGGTCAACTCCTTCAACCGGGACCGCAGCGCGAGCTGGCCGCCGTCCGGGCTCACCCTCCACTGGTGGTCGGTCGCCTGGGAGAACGAGGGCGCCCGCGCGGCCCTGTGGGTCTCGGTCAAGGCCGGCCTCGGCGCCACGGCGATCGCCCTGGTGCTCGGCACGCTGATCGCGTTCGCGGTCGCCCGCCACCGGTTCTTCGGCCGGGACACCGTCTCCTTCGTGGTCGTCCTGCCGATCGCGCTGCCCGGCATCGTCACGGGCATCGCGCTCAACTCGGCGTTCAGCACGGTGCTCGAACCGCTCGGCGTCGGACTCGGCATGTTCACCGTGATCGTCGGCCACGCGACCTTCTGCATCGTCGTCGTCTTCAACAACGTCGTGGCGCGACTGCGCCGTACGTCCGGGACGTACGAGGAAGCGGCGATGGACCTGGGCGCGGACACCTTCCGGGCCTTCGTCGACGTCACCTTCCCGCTGGTGCGCTCGGCGCTGGTGGCCGGCGGACTGCTCGCCTTCGCGCTCTCCTTCGACGAGATCGTCGTGACGACGTTCACGGCCGGACCCGGCATCGAGACCCTGCCGATCTGGATCTTCAACAACATGACCCGGCCCCAGCAGGCGCCGGTCGTGAACGTCGTGGCCGCCGTGCTCGTCCTGCTCTCGGTGATCCCGATCTACGCGGCGCAGCGGCTGTCCGCGGACACGGCCACCGGGAGCCGGATCTGACGGCCCCGAACCGCCCCCGCCGGAAGGCCGGCCGGCACCGTCGAGGGGCGGCCGGGTCCGTCGTGCACGGACTCCGGCCGCCCCTCGCGGGCGGGCTCCGTCAGCGCTTGGTGGTGCTGTTGAACAGCGAACGCGACCAGAGGTAGCCCACCAGGCTGATGCCGGCGCACCAGGCGAGCGAGATCCAGCCGTTGTCACCGATCGCCGAGCCGGAGAGCAGACCGCGCAGCGTCTCGGTCATCGGGGTGAACGGCTGGTTCTGCGCGAACCAGCGAAGGCCCGGGGACATCGAGTCGGCCGGCACGAAGGCGGAGCCCAGGAACGGCAGGAACTGCACCAGCAGCGGCTTGTTGCTCGCGGACTCGACGGTCTTGGAGATCAGGCCGAGCGCCGCCGAGAGCCAGGTCACCGCGAACGCGACGGCCGTGAGGAGACCGGCGGCGGCGAGCCATTCGAGCGGGCTCGCGTCCGACCGGAAGCCGATGGCGAGCGCGAAGGCGACGACCAGGACCATGCTCACCATCGTCTGGACGACGCTGCCGACGACATGGCCCGTCATGAACGAGGAGCGGGTGATGTTCATGGTGCGGAAGCGGTTGATGATGCCTTCCGTCATGTCCGAGCAGACCGCGATCGAGGTCGACATCGCCCCGGCCGCCACCCCCATGACGATGACGCCGGGGGTCAGGTACTCCAGGTAGGCGTCCCGGCCGCCGCCCATTCCGGCGCCGAGCGAGTCCCCGAAGGCGTACACGAACAGCAGCAGCATCAGGATCGGCATCATGGCGGCGCCGAGCGACACGCTCGGGTAGCGGACCGCGTGCTTGAGGTTGCGCCGCAGCATCGTCATCGAGTCGTGCACGGCGTAGGTGAGGGTGCTCATCGTGAGTTCTCCTTGACGTGGAGCGGGGTGCCGACGGCGCCGTCGCCGGTCAGGGCGAGGAACACGTCGTCGAGGTCGGGGGTGTGCACGGAGAGGTCGGCGGTTCCGATGCCGGCGGCGTCGAGCCGGTCGAGCAGGACGCGCAGCGCGTCGAGGCCGGCGTCGCCCGCCACCCGCAAGGCCAAGTTCTCCTCGTCGGTGGCCGCTCCGGGGAAGACGGCGACCGCTCGCTCGTAGTCGGCGGCCTCGGTGAACCGCAGGCGGACGTGGCCGCCGGGGATCTGCGCCTTGAGCTGCTCCGCCGTGCCCTCGGCCACGATCCGGCCCTTGTCGAGCACGGCGATGCGGTCGGCCAGCTGGTCGGCCTCTTCGAGGTACTGGGTGGTGAGGAACACGGTGGTGCCGCCCGCGACCAGGGAACGCACCGTGTCCCACATGGTGCGGCGGCTGCGGGGGTCGAGCCCGGTCGTCGGCTCGTCCAGGAAGATCACCTGGGGGTCGCCGACGAGCGTCATGGCGAGGTCCAGCCGACGCCGCATCCCGCCGGAGAAGGTCGCGGCCCGCTTGTCGGCGACGTCCGCGATGTCGAACCGCTGGAGCAACTCCCCGGCGCGGGACCGCCCTTCACGCTTGCCGAGGCGCAGCAGGTCGGCCATGAGGATCAGGTTCTCCTCGGCCGTGAGCAGGTCGTCGAGGGCGGAGAACTGCCCGGTGACGCCGATCGCGGCGCGCACGCCGTCGGGCGAGGCGGCGATGTCGTGGCCCGCGACCTGGGCCTGCCCGCCGTCGGCGGCGACGAGTGTGGACAGGATCTGCACGGTGGTGGTCTTGCCGGCGCCGTTCGGCCCGAGCAGCGCGAAGACGGAGCCGGCCGGGATGCGCAGATCGATGCCGTCGAGCACGGTCTTGTCGCCGTACGCCTTGCGCAGACCGACGGCGGAGACGGCGGCGGGGGCCTGCGGTCCGTCACCCCTTCTGGGCGTGGGCATGACAGATGAAGACATGGGCTCTCCCGTTCGGAGGCTGGGTGATGGAGGTGCTGGAAGAAAAGAGGGGGAGGTGGAGGAAGCGCGGGGCGCTGGGGCGGGGCGGAGGCCGCAACGGGCGCCGCGAGAGGAGCTGCCGGGGGAGCCGCGACAGGGCCCAGGAGCCCGAGAGACGGGGCCGCGGGGGAGCGGCCCCGAGAAGAGGGGCGGCGGCTCGTGGAGGGAGGGGCGGCGGCTCGGGGAGGGGGCCGGTGACGGAGTGGTGGCGTCGGTGGCGGGGAGGGTCAGGACTTGACGAGGAGGGTCAGGACTTGGCGCGGACGATGTCGATGTTGCCCCAGTTGCTCCGCGCCCGGACCGAGACGGTGCCCTCGGTCCGCTCCGGGGCCTCGGACTCGGTGAGCAGGTTGCGCACCTGCCCGCGGTTGGAGCTGACGTCGAGCCAGGCGGCGACGCCCGCGCGGACACCGACCTCGATGGAGCCGTTGGACGTCTCCAACAGGATCTCCCCGCGGGCGACTTCGCCGACGCGCACGTGCCCGTTGGTCGTGGTGCCGGTGACGGAGGATCCGGCGCGCGTGATGTCGATGCCCCCGTTCGTGCTGCTCGTCCGCGTCTCGCCGGTGACCGTGCCCACGGTCGTGGTGCCGTGCGCGTTCTTCAGGACGGCGGGGCCGTCGATGGTGCCGACGCGCACGTTGCCGGTGCTGCTGGTGATCTCCGCCGGGCCCTCGACCCGGTCCACGGTGACCAGGCCGTGGGACACGGTCAGGGTCAGCGGGCCGGTGGTGTCGAGGCGGACGTCCCCGGCCGAGGTCTTCACCCGGACCTCGCCGAGCCGTCCCTCACCGAACATCTGGGCCCAGGAGCCCGACATGTCGACCTGGGAGCCGGCCGGCAGGCCGACCGTCACGTCGACGAGACCGCTGGGGCCGACGAGGGGCCGGTGCTTGGTCCTGACCGTCAGGACGCCGCCCGCGTACACGACCTCGGTCTGCTCCGCGGCGCGCACGTCCTTGTCCCGCTTCGGGTCGCGCGGCAGCACCTCGACGACCGTGTCGGCGCGGTCGCCGGCGGTGAGACGGATGGAACCGGCGGCCACCTCGGCCGTGACCGAGATGGGCTGGGGAGTGTCGAAAGAAGGCATGGCTGTCCCGTCCTCTTGAGTCTGCGGACCGTCCCCGCAGGTGGGGGCGGTGTGGGTGAAGTGGTGCGGGTGATGTGGCGCCGGTGACGGGGCGCGGATGCCGCTAGCGCACCCAGCCCGTGAAGCTCTGTCCGACCGTGCGGACCCTGCCCGTCGTGCGGGGCCGCGTTCCGCCGTCGACCGCGGCCGACACGGCCCGCACCAGCCACGCGTTGACCGACAGGCCCTCCTGGTTCGCGGCCTCCTCGGCACGCGCCTTGAGATGGGCCGGCAGACGCAGGTTGACGCGCGCGGTGCCACCCTCGTCGCCCTCGGCGGGCGGCTGCGCCCTGACCGGTTCGACAGGTGCCTCCACAACTTCCGTGGTGCCGGAGTAGGAGGGAGGCGGTGTCACGACGAAATCGGGGTCCAGTCCCCGCAGCCGTACGTCGACCGAGCCGGGGGCGAGCTCGCGGGTGATCTCGTCCATCGCGGCGGAGAGCACGTTGAGCATGGTCAGACGTGTCGCCGACTCCAGCGGAGCGGTGAGCCGCTCGGCCAACTGCCGAGCTTCGTCCCCGCCGGCTTCGGCGGCCACCGCGAGTTCGTGGCGCAGGCTGTCGACATACGGAGTGAGGTCCATGACAACATCGTGGCACCACTGTGGTGCCACATGCAAGCCCGAGTGGCACCTCTTGGCGGCAAGCGCCTGCCGGAATGAGCCTGACCTGCGGAAATGAGAGACAGGATTTCTGGCTCGGAATGGTGCCACATATGCCTGCGCACCAAGGGTGCGTGGCTGGTGGTGTCGGATGGCGCCATGTGGCACCGGATGGCGCCGAGTGATGCCACGCGGCACCATGTTGTGCCACGAGGGGGTCGGAGGGCGCGCGCATCCAGGCGAAGGGCCGCCGCGTACTTCGGAGGCGGAGGTGGCACGCCATCGATGGCCGACTCCCGGCCGACTTCCGCCCGACTCCTGGGGATTCCTGTCCGACTCGGGGACGGGGACTGCGGTATGTGACATAGTACTGGCGTGAGTCAGCCTGTTACCTGCGATGTCGTGGTCGTCGGAGCCGGAATGGTGGGTGCGGCCTGTGCCCTGTACGCGGCTCGCGAGGGGTTCGACGTCGCCGTGGTGGACCGGGGCCCGGTGGCCGGGGGGACGACCGGCGCGGGCGAGGGGAACCTGCTCGTCTCCGACAAGGCGCCCGGACCCGAACTCGACCTCGCCCTGCTCTCCGGGCGCCTGTGGGCCGACCTCGCCGAGGAGTACGCGCGGGCGGTCGAGTACGAGGCCAAGGGTGGGGTCGTCGTGGCGTCCACCCCCGAGGGCCTGACCGCGCTGGAGACGTTCGCGGCGGGCCAGCGGGCGGCCGGCGTGCTGGCCGAACCGGTCGCCGCCGATCGACTGCGCGATCTGGAACCGTACCTGGCGCCGGGGCTCGCCGGCGCCGTCCGCTACCCGCAGGACACCCAGGTGATGCCCGCCCTCGCCGCCGCGCACCTCCTGCGGGCGTCGGGCGCGCGGCTGCTGACCGGGCACACCGTGACCGAGGTGCTGCGCGGGAAGGACGGCTCGGTCCGCGGGGTGCGCACCGACCGGGGCGAGCTGCACGCGCCCGCCGTCGTCAACGCGGCCGGAACGTGGGGCGGCGCGGTGGCCTCGCTCGCGGGCGTCACCCTTCCCGTGCTGCCCCGCAGGGGATTCGTCCTGGTCACCGAGCCCCTGCCGCGCCGGGTGCGGCACAAGGTGTACGCGGCGGACTACGTGGCCGACGTCGCCAGCGACTCGGCCGCCCTCCAGACGTCACCGGTGGTGGAGGGGACCGCCGCCGGTCCCGTCCTGATCGGCGCGAGCCGGGAACGGGTCGGCTTCGACCGGTCCTTCTCGCTGCCCGTCGTCCGGGAGCTGGCCGTCGGAGCCACCCGGCTCTTCCCGTTCCTCGCGCGGGTGCGCGCCCTGCGGACCTACCTCGGCTTCCGGCCCTACCTGCCCGACCATCTGCCCGCCGTCGGCCCCGACCCCCGGGCGCCCGGTCTCTTCCACGCCTGCGGGCACGAGGGGGCCGGCATCGGACTGTCCACCGGCACCGGGTGGTTGATCGCGCAGGTCCTGGCGGGCAGGACACCGGACCTCGACCTCACGCCGTTCCGGCCCGACCGCTTCCCCGAGGAGGCCGTGTGAACCCCCTGGACCTCGTACGGGCCGAGCCCGGGCCCGCCTTCACCGTCACCCTCGACGGCCGGACGATCGACGTGCTGCCCGGCCGGACCGTCGCCGCCGCGCTGTGGGCCGAGGGCGTGACCTCGTGGCGCAGCACCCGCGACACCGGGCGCCCCCGAGGGGTCTTCTGCGGCATCGGCGTCTGCTTCGACTGTCTCGTCACGGTCAACGACCGTCCCAACCAGCGGGCCTGCCTGGTCCGGCTCGCCCCCGGCGACGCGATCCGCACGCAGGAGGGCACCGGTCACGATGACTGACGGACCCCACCGCCTCGCGGTGATCGGCGCGGGGCCGGCCGGTCTCGCCGCCTGCCTGGCCGCGGCGGCGCGCGGTGTCCGCGTGACCCTGATCGATGCGGCCCCGGCGGCGGGCGGACAGTTCTACCGCCGCCCCGCGAGCGGCCTCGGCGCCCGGCGGCCCTCGGCCCTGCACCACCGGTGGAGCACGTGGGAGCGCCTGGAGCAGGGGCTCGCGGCACACCTGGAGGCGGGCACGGTCGAGCACCTGCCGGACCACCACGTCTGGACGGTCGAGCGGACGGGTCGGGCACCCGGCGCCGGACCGGGATTCACCGTCCACGCGCTCATCGGCCCGCTCCAGGAGCACTCCGTCGCCGTGCGGGCCGACGCCGTGCTCCTGGCCACCGGGGGATACGAGAAGGTGCTGCCCTTCCCCGGCTGGACCCTGCCCGGGGTCGTGACCGCCGGCGGGGCCCAGGCCATGCTCAAGGGCGGTCTCGTCGTGCCCGGCCGCAGAGCCGTCGTCGCGGGGAGCGGACCACTGCTGCTTCCCGTCGCGACCGGACTCGCGGCCGCCGGGGTCGAGGTCGCGGCGCTCGTGGAGTCCCTCGACCCCCGGAGGCTGGCGCGCGCGGCCGGGGCGCTGGCGTCCGCCCCCGGCAAAGCCGCCGAGGGAGCCCGGTACGCGGCCCGTCTACTCCGCCGTCGTGTCCCGTTCCTCCCGCGGCACACCGTCGTCGAGGCCGAGGGCGAGGGGCGTCTCGAAGCCGTCACCGTCGCCGCGCTCGGCCCCGACGGGCGGGTGCGGCCCGGGACGGAGCGGCGGATCCCGTGCGAGGCGCTCGCCGTCGGGCACGGGATGATCCCGCACACCGACCTCGCCGAGGCGCTCGGCTGTCGCGTCGACGGGGTGAACGTCTCCGTGGACGACGAACAGCGCACCGACGTACCCGGCGTCTGGGCCGCGGGGGAGACCACGGGCATCGGCGGGGCCGAACTGGCCCTGGCCGAGGGGCATATCGCGGGCCGGTCGGCGGCCGCCCGGCTGCACGGCACCGCACCCGACCCCGCCGCCCGGGCCGCACGGGTCCGGACGCGAACGCGCCGTTTCGCGGCGACGCTCGAAACGATGTACCGACCGCCCCTTCACTGGGCCGACCAGGTCACCGACGACACCGTCGTGTGCCGCTGCGAGGAGGTCACGGCAGGCCGCGTCCGCGAGGCCGTCACCGACCTCGGCGCGGGCGACCTGCGGACGGTCAAACTGCTCACCCGCGCGGGAATGGGATGGTGCCAGGGCCGGATCTGCGAACCCGCCGTCGCCGGACTCGCCGGCTGCGAACAGACGCCCGCGCGAAGGATGCTGGCCCGACCGGTACCACTCGGCGAACTCGCCTCCGCGGGTGCGGACAACGGCTGCGACGACCGCCCGCCCGGCGGGAGTCCCCCGTCGGCTCACCCATGACCCGGCTCGCCGGGACGCACAGTGCAATGTCACACCCTACCGAGAGCGAGGAACACCTCATGACCGTCACCCCCGGCAGCCACCGTCCCTGGCACGGAGTCCTCGTCGCCACCGCGCTCCCGCTGAACGACGACCTCTCGATCGACCACGGCCGCTACGCCGAACACTGCGCCTGGCTCGTCGAGAACGGCTGCGACGGCGTCGTGCCCAACGGGTCCCTCGGCGAGTACCAGGTGCTCACCCCCGAGGAGCGGACCTCGGTCGTCGAGACCGCCGTCGCCGCGGTCGGCGGGTCCCGGGTGATGCCGGGTGTCGCCGCGTACGGCTCGGCCGAGGCCCGCCGCTGGGCCGAGCAGGCCAGGGACGCGGGCTGCGGTGCCGTGATGCTGCTGCCGCCCAACGCGTACCGCGCCGACGAGCGTTCCGTCCTCGCGCACTACGAGGAGGTCTCCCGGGCGGGCCTGCCGGTCGTCGCCTACAACAACCCCGTCGACACCAAGGTCGACCTGGTGCCCGAACTCCTCGCGCGACTGCACGCGGCCGGCTTCGTCCAAGGCGTCAAGGAGTTCTCCGGTGACGTACGCCGGGCCTACCGCATCGCCGAACTCGCGCCGGAACTGGACCTGTTGATCGGCGCCGACGACGTCCTGCTCGAACTCGCCGTGGCGGGCGCCAAGGGCTGGGTGGCCGGCTACCCGAACGCGCTGCCCCGGGCGGGCGTCGAGCTGTACCGCGCCGCCGTCGCGGGCGACCTCGACACGGCGGGCAAGCTCTACCGGCAGCTGCACCCGCTGCTGCGCTGGGACTCCCGGGTCGAGTTCGTCCAGGCCATCAAGCTGTCCATGGACGTCGTCGGCCGCCACGGCGGCCCGGTGCGCCCGCCGCGCGTCCCGCTGCTGCCCGAGCAGGAGGCCGCCGTGCGCCTGGCCACGGAACGGGCCGTCGCCGCAGGACTCGCCTGAGCCGCCACCGCCCCTCCCGCAGCCCCGCGCCTGACCCCCATCGGTCAAAGCCCACGGCGCCGGCCAGGACGCACCCGCAGCCGGGTACGCGCGGGAGGGGACGTGCCGGTACATCGGATGCCCGCATCCGGACGGATCATCACCCGCGTCCACTTCGCCACCCCGCTGAGATCCGTCCGGATGCGGGCGGATGTACCGGCGCGGCCCCGACCCACCCACCGGCCGACACCGCCCCCGCCCCCCGAGGAGCCAGGAGCCCCATGCGCAGCAAACTCGTCCTGCACGCCGTCGACTCGCACACCGAGGGCATGCCGACCCGGGTGATCACCGGCGGGATCGGCACGGTCCCCGGCGCGACCATGAACGAGCGGCGGCTGTACTTCCGCGAGCACCGCGACGACATCAAGCAGCTCCTGATGAACGAGCCGCGCGGTCACGCGGCGATGAGCGGGGCGATCCTCCAGCCGCCCACCCGCCCGGACTGCGACTACGGCGTGATCTACATCGAGGTGTCGGGCTATCTGCCGATGTGCGGACACGGCACGATCGGGGTGGCGACCGTGCTGGTGGAGACCGGCATGGTCGAGGTCGTCGAGCCCGTCACCACGATCCGGCTCGACACCCCGGCCGGTCTCGTCGTCGCCGAGGTCGCCGTGGAGGACGGCGCGGCCAGGGAGGTCACGCTCAGGAACGTGCCCTCCTTCGCCGTCGGCCTCGACCGCGAGGCGACCCTCGCCGACGGGCGCACGGTGACGTACGACCTGGCCTACGGCGGGAACTTCTACGCCATCCTGCCGCTGGAGCGGTTCGGCCTGCCCTTCGACCGCTCCCGCAAGGACGAGATCCTGGCGGCCGGACTCGCGCTCATGGACGCGGTCAACGCCGACGGCGGGCCCGTGCACCCCGAGGACCCGTCCATCCGGGGCTGCCACCACGTCCACCTGTACGCACCCGGGGCGACGGCCCGTTTCTCACGGCACGCGATGGCGATCCACCCCGGCTGGTTCGACCGCTCTCCCTGCGGTACGGGCACCAGCGCGCGCATGGCCCAGCTCCACGCCCGGGGCGAACTCCCGCTGGACACCGAGTTCGTGAACGAGTCCTTCATCGGGACGCGGTTCACCGGACGACTGCTCGGCACCACCGAGGTCGCCGGACTCCCCGCCGTGCTGCCCAGCTTCACCGGGCGCGCGTGGATCACGGGAACCGCCCAGTACCTGCTCGACCCTACGGACCCGTTCCCGGCCGGGTTCGTCCTGTGAGCGGTCCCGTGCCGGGCCGTGGATACTGGAGCCCCGGTAACACGTGACATGGCACTCCGCCACGGTGCGGCAGGACGAGGGCGCACCGAGGCACCGAGGCCCGTACGAGGAGACCCCGATGGCCGCCCAGCGCAGCAGCGCACCCCCAGCCGCTCCCGACCTGCCCGCGCTGGGCGGCAGGCGGAGCAGCTACCGCGAGCGCGTGGCCGACGCGCTGCGCGCCGCGCTGATCGCGGGAGAGCTGCGGCCCGGCGAGGTCTACTCGGCGCCCACGCTCGCGGCCCGGTTCGGCGTCTCGGCGACGCCGGTCCGCGAGGCCATGCTCGACCTGGCCAAGGAAGGGCTGGTCGACACGGTCCCGAACAAGGGGTTCCGGGTCACGGCCGTCTCGGAGAAGCAGCTCGACGAATACACCCACGTCCGCTCGCTCATCGAGATCCCCACGGTCGTGGGCCTGGCCGCCACGGCGGACCCCGTCTCGCTGGAGGCACTGCGCCCGGCCGCCCGGGAGATCGTGACCGCGGCGGCGGCCGGCGACCTCATCGCCTATGTGGAGGCGGACAGCCGCTTCCACCTCGGTCTGCTGGCCCTCGCGGGCAACTCCCATCTGGTCGAGGTCGTCGGCGACCTGCGCAAGCGTTCGCGCCTGTACGGGCTCGACGCGCTGGTCCGGGCGGGCCGCCTGGAGGAATCGGCGCGGGAGCACCTGGAACTGCTCGACGCGCTCCTGGAGCGCGACGAACGCGCCGTGCGCGCGGTGATGACCCGCCACCTCGGCCATGTCCGCGGACTGTGGGCCGCTCCCTGAGGGAGCGGCCGCGGTGAGCGCCCGGCCTCCGATCCCGTTCCTGTGAACCGGAACCGAAACCAGAACGGAAACCGGAACCAGCCGAAGCCTTACGCAAGCAACTTACATTTCTTGCGCTATTCTTGCGTGCATGACGCGACGACTTGCTCAGGTGGCGAAGAAGGTCGGGGTCAGCGAGGCCACGGTCAGCCGGGTGCTCAACGGCAAGCCGGGTGTCTCCGACTCCACTCGGCAGGCGGTCCTCTCCGCCCTGGACGTCCTCGGCTACGAGCGGCCGACCCAGCTGCGCGGCGAGCGCGCGCGGCTCGTCGGGCTCGTCCTGCCCGAGCTGCAGAACCCGATCTTCCCGGCCTTCGCCGAGGTGATCGGCGGAGCGCTCGCCCAGCTCGGCCTCACCCCGGTGCTGTGCACCCAGACCAAGGGCGGGGTCTCCGAGGCCGACTACGTGGACCTGCTGCTCCAGCAGCAGGTCTCCGGCGTGGTGTTCGCCGGCGGTCTGTACGCGCAGGCCGACGCGCCGCACGACCACTACCGCGAACTCGCGGACCGCAACATTCCGGTGGTGCTGGTCAACGCGGCCATCGAGCACCTCGGCTTCCCGTGCGTCTCCTGCGACGACGCCGTGGCCGTCGAGCAGGCCTGGCGCCATCTCGCCTCGCTCGGCCACGAACGGATCGGCCTCGTCCTGGGCCCCGGCGACCACATGCCCTCGGGCCGCAAGCTCGCGGCGGCGCGCGCCCTCGCGCCGGATCTGCCCGACGAACGGGTGGCGCGGGCGATGTTCTCGCTGGAGGGCGGCCAGGCGGCGGCCACCAGGCTGCTCGACCAGGGGGTCACCGGCATCATCTGCGCCAGCGACCCGCTCGCGCTCGGCGCCGTGCGAGCCGCCCGCCGCAGGGGGCTCGGCGTCCCCGGCGAGGTCTCGGTCGTCGGGTACGACGACTCGGCGTTCATGAACTGCACCGAACCCCCGCTGACCACGGTCCGCCAGCCCATCGAGGCCATGGGGCGCGCCGCGGTGGAACTGCTGAACGCGCAGATCGGCGGCAGCAGCGTGACTCCCGAGGAGCTGCTGTTCGAGCCGGAACTGGTGGTGCGCGGGTCGACCGCGCAGGCGCCCCGGGACTGAGCCGCGCGACCGGGGCGGCCTGCGCCGCCGTGCCGGGACCGGTGACCGATGTGCCGTACCGGGGTCGTTGACTCCGGTACGCAACCACCTGCCGTGAAGATCCTTGATCGCTGTCAAATAATTACAGATTCTGCGCGACATCTTGCGGACCGATGTCGACGGTGCTTGAGTGTGCGGCGCCAGAACACGGCGGCAAGCCCGCCGTGGGCCTTCCTCGCTCCAGCCCGAAGGGGTCCACCAATGAGAAGTACCGGGTTCCGCCGTAGCTTCGTCATGCTCATGGCGTCCTCCGTCGCGTTCACCGCCGCCGCGTGCGGTTCGAGCGGCGACGACGATGCGGCCGACGGAAAGACCCGCATCACCGTCAACTGCGAGCCGCCGAAGAGCGCCAAGACCGACCGCTCGTTCTTCGACGCCGACGTCGCGGCCTTCGAGAAGGCCAACCCGGACATCGACGTCGTCACCCACGACGCGTTCCCGTGCCAGGACCCCAAGACCTTCGACGCCAAGCTGGCCGGAGGCCAGATGGAGGACGTGTTCTACACGTACTTCACCGACGCCAAGCACGTCGTCGACGTCAACCAGGCCGCCGACATCACGAGTTACGTCAAGGACCTCAAGAGCTACGGCACCATCCAGCAGCAGCTGCGCGACATCTACACCGTCGACGGCAAGATCTACGGCGTCCCGCGCACCGGCTACTCGATGGGCCTCATCTACAACAAGGCGCTGTTCAAGAAGGCCGGCCTCGACCCCGACAAGCCCCCGGCCACCTGGGAGGAACTGCGCGCGGACGCCAAGAAGATCGCCGCGCTCGGCAAGGGCACCGTCGGTTACGCCGACTACAGCGCCCAGAACCAGGGCGGCTGGCACTTCACCGCCGAGGTCTACTCCCAGGGCGGGAACGTCGTCTCCGAGGACGGCAAGAAGGCGACCGTCGACACCCCCGAGGGCAAGGCGGTCCTGCAGAACCTGAAGGACATGCGCTGGAGCGACGACTCCATGGGCAGCAAGCAGCTGCTGGTCATCAACGACGTCCAGCAGATGATGGGCTCCGGCAAGCTCGGCATGTACCTCTCCGCGCCCGACAACATCCCGATCCTCGTCAAGGAGAAGGGCGGGAACTACAACGACCTGGCCCTGGCCCCGATGCCCGGCGGCAAGGGGACGCTCATCGGCGGCGACGGCTACATGTTCAACAAGAAGGACACCCCGGCCCAGATCAAGGCCGGCCTCAAGTGGCTCGACCACATGTTCCTGACCCCCGGCAAGGGCTTCCTCGGCGACTACGCCCGCGCCAAGCAGAACAATGCGCCCGTCGGCCTGCCCGAGCCGCGCCTGTTCACCGGCGCCGCGGACGCCAAGGACCAGCAGGTCAAGAAGGCCAACGCCAACGTGCCCGTGGAGAACTACCAGGCCTTCCTCGACGGCAACCAGAGCCTGCAGATGAAGATCGAGCCCCCGCAGGCCCAGCAGATCTACTCCGTCCTGGACGCCGCCGTGTCCGCGGTCCTCACCAAGAAGGACGCCGACGTCGACCAGCTCCTGAAGGACGCCTCCGGCAAGATCGACTCCATCCTGGCCCGGAGCTGACACCGTTCATGAAGACCGCATCGAAGCCCCCCGCAGTGCTCCCTCCGGCCGCCGTCGGCGCGCCGGAGGCGCCGCGGTCGGCCGGGCGCCGGACCGGGGGATCATCGCACCGGCGCCTGGCCGACCAGTTCCGCGCCTACGCCTTCCTGGCCGGCGGCCTGCTCTGCTTCGCCCTGTTCTCCTGGTACCCGGCGATCCGCGCCGTCGTGATCGCCTTCCAGAAGTACACGCCCGGCAGCGGCGGCGAGTGGGTCGGCACCGCCAACTTCACCCGGGTCTTCCACGACCCCGAGTTCACCGCAGCCTGGCGCAACACCCTCACCTTCACCGTCCTCGCCCTGCTCATCGGCTTCGCCGTCCCGTTCGTGACGGCGCTGGTCCTGAACGAACTGCGGCACGCCAAGGCGTTCTTCAGAGTCGTGGTCTATCTGCCGGTGATGATCCCGCCGGTGGTCAGCGCCCTGCTGTGGAAGTGGTTCTACGATCCCGGGGCCGGCCTCGCCAACGAGGCGCTGCGCGCACTGCACCTGCCGACCTCCAACTGGTCCAACGGCGCCGACACCGCCCTCGTCTCGCTGGTGATCGTCGCCACCTGGGCCAACCTCGGCGGCACCGTCCTCATCTACCTCGCCGCGCTCCAGAGCATCCCCGGCGAGCTGTACGAGGCGGCCGAACTGGACGGCGCGAGCCTGCTCCAGCGCATCCGCCACGTGACGATCCCCCAGACGCGCTTCATCATCCTCATGCTGATGCTGCTTCAGATCATCGCCACCATGCAGGTGTTCACCGAACCCTTCGTGATCACCGGCGGCGGTCCCGAGGACAGGACCGTCACGGTGCTCTACCTGATCTACAAGTACGCCTTCCTCTACAACGACTTCGGCGGAGCCTGCGCGCTGAGCGTCATGCTGCTCGTCCTGCTCAGCGCCTTCTCCGCCCTCTACCTGCGGCTGACCCGCTCCGAAGGGGAGGACGCGTGAGCACCCGCACCCTGATCTCTCCGCTCACCCTGGCCCGCCCCCGCGGCAGGGCCCTCTACTGGACCGTCTTCGGCGGCGTCGTCCTGCTCTTCGCGCTGGCCTTCCTCTTCCCCGTCTACTGGATGGTGACCGGCGCCATGAAGTCGCCGGACGAGGTCACGCGCACCCCGCCCACGCTCGTGCCGGAACACTGGCACCTGAGCGGTTACACCGACGCGTGGGACCTGATGGACCTGCCCACCCACCTGTGGAACACCGTCGTCCAGGCGACGGGAGCCTGGCTGCTCCAGCTCGTCTTCTGCACGGCCGCCGCCTACGCCCTGTCCAAACTGAGGCCGGCCTTCGGCAAGGTGATCCTCGGCGGGATCCTCGCCACCCTGATGGTCCCGGCACAGGCCCTGGTCGTCCCGAAGTACCTGACCGTCGCCGACCTGCCCGTCCTGCACACCAGCCTGCTCAACTCCCCGCTCGGCATCTGGCTGCCCGCCGTCGCCAACGCCTTCAACCTCTATCTCCTCAAGCGCTTCTTCGACCAGATCCCGCGTGACGTCCTGGAGGCCGCCGAGATCGACGGCGCCGGGAAACTGCGCACCCTGTGGTCGATCGTGCTGCCGATGTCCCGGCCCGTCCTCGGAGTCGTGTCGATCTTCGCCCTGGTCGCCGTCTGGCAGGACTTCCTCTGGCCGCTGATGGTCTTCTCCGACACCGACAAGCAGCCCATCAGCGTGGCGCTCGTCCAGCTGTCGCAGAACATCCAGCTGACCGTGCTCATCGCCGCGATGGTGATCGCCAGCATCCCCATGGTCGTGATGTTCCTGGTGTTCCAGCGGCACATCATCGCCGGGATCAGCGCGGGCAGCACCAAGGGCTGACGCCCGTACCCGACCTCCTCGAACGAAAGGCAACGCACCGTGGGACAGCCCCGCCCTGCCCGAAATCAGTCCGCGTGGTGGCGTTCCGCCGTCATCTACCAGGTGTACGTCCGCAGCTTCGCGGACGGCGACGGCGACGGCACCGGCGACCTCGCGGGCGTCCGCGCCAGACTCCCGTACCTCGCCGAACTCGGCGTGGACGCGCTGTGGTTCAACCCCTGGTACCTCTCGCCCCTGGCCGACGGCGGCTACGACGTCGCCGACTACCGCACCATCGACCCGGCCTTCGGGACGCTCGCCGAGGCCGAGAAGCTCATCGCCGAGGCCCGCGAACTGGGCATCCGCACGCTCGTCGACATCGTCCCGAACCACGTCTCCGACCAGCACCCCTGGTTCCGGGCGGCGCTGGTCGGCGGCCCGGAGCGCGAGCTGTTCCACTTCCGCCCCGGACGCGGCGAGCACGGCGAACTCCCGCCCAACGACTGGCCGTCCCAGTTCGCCGGCTCCACCGAACCGGTGTGGACCCGGCTGCCCGACGGCGACTGGTACCTCCACCTCTTCACCCCCCAGCAGCCCGACCTCAACTGGGCGCACCCGGCCGTCCGCCGGGAGCACGAGGAGATCCTGCGCTTCTGGTTCGAGCGGGGAGTGGCGGGCGTGCGCATCGATTCGGCCGCGCTGCTGGCCAAGGACCCGGACCTGCCCGACTTCGTCGAGGGCCGCGACCCGAACCCCTACGTCGACCGCGACGAGCTCCATGACATCTACCGCTCCTGGAGGACGGTCGCCGACGCCCACGACGGCATCTTCGTCGGCGAGGTCTGGCTCCCCGACTCCGAGCGCTTCGCCCGCTATCTGCGCCCCGACGAACTGCACACCGCCTTCAACTTCTCCTTCCTGTCGTGCCCCTGGGACGCCGGACGGCTGCGCACCTCCATCGACGAGACCCTCGCCGAGCACGCCCCCGTCGGCGCTCCCGCCACCTGGGTGCTGTGCAACCACGACGTGACCCGCACGGTCACCCGCTACGGCCGCGCCGAAACCGGCTTCGACTTCACCGCCAAGGCCTTCGGCACCCCCACCGACCTCGCTCTCGGCACCCGCCGGGCCCGGGCCGCGGCGCTGCTCTCGCTCGCCCTGCCCGGCTCCGTGTACCTCTACCAGGGCGAGGAACTCGGCCTGCCCGAGGTGGAGTTGCCACGCGAGAGCATCCAGGACCCGATGTATTCGCGCTCCGGCGGCACCGACCCGGGCCGCGACGGCTGCCGGGTCCCGCTGCCCTGGGCGGCGGACGAACCGTACGCCGGATTCGGCGGGGAGCCCTGGCTCCCGCAGCCCGCCGACTGGCCCGCGTACGCCGCCGACCGCCAGGCGGACGACCCCGGCTCCATGCTGAGCCTCTACCGTGCCGCGCTCCGCCTCCGTCACACCGAACCGGGCTTCGGCGACGGCCCGCTCGACTGGCTCCCCGCACCCGAGGGCGTCCTCGCCCTCACCCGCGCGGACGGTCTGCTCTGCGTCGTCAATCTGTCCGACGGCCCGGTCGCACTGCCCGGGCACTCCCGGCTCCTGCTCCACAGCGACCCGTTGACCGCCGACGGACTGCTTCCCCCCGACACGGCCGTCTGGCTGCGCGCCTGACCGGGACCGCACCGCACGGCGCCCTCCCCGCGGGCCTCACCGAGGCGGAGGCGCGTCCTCGACGACCGGCTCCCCGCGTTTCGCCGCCTGGATCTGCTCGTACACACGGGTCCGCAACTCGGCGAAGCGCGGGGCCGCCCGGGTGCGCAACTGGTCCCGCTCCCCGGGAAGATCGATCTTCAGCTGCTCCCGGACGACGGTGGGGGAGGCCGTCAGGACCAGGACCCGCTCGCCGAGGTACACGGCCTCGTCGATGTCATGGGTCACGAACAGGACGGTGATCCCGCGCTGCCGCCACAGCCGGCGCACCAGATCCTCCAGATCGGCGCGGGTCTGCGCGTCGACCGCCGCGAACGGCTCGTCCATGAGCAGGACTTCGGGCTCGTACGCCAGGGCACGGGCGATCGCGACCCGCTGCTGCATCCCGCCCGAGAGCTGCCACGGATAGGCTCCCGCGGCATCGGCCAGACCGACGGACTCCAGCGCGTCGGCGACCAGTTCCCCGCGCCTCGCCCTGCTCAGCCTCTTCTGCCGCAGCGGGAGTTCGACGTTCTCGCCGACCCTCATCCAGGGGAACAGACTGCGCCCGTACTCCTGGAACACGAACGCCATGCCCGGCGGCGGACCGCTCACCCGCCGGCCCCCGAGCAGCACCTCGCCCGACGTCGGCGCCAGCAGACCGGCCATGCACTTCAGCAGCGTGGTCTTGCCGCAGCCCGACGGGCCCACCAGACAGACGAGTTCACCCGCGTCCACCGTGAAGGTGAGGTCGCGGACCGCCTCCACCCGGCGCCCCGACCCCTCGTAGACCTTCCGCAGGCCGGATACGACCAAAGACGCGTGCATGGACCGCCCTTTCGCGAGCGACGTCACGGGGACCGCCTGGAGGCGTCGCGCAGACCGTGGTACCAGCCGAGGACCCGGCGCTCGACCAGCTGGAAGAGCACCGAGAGGAGAAAACCGAGCAGACCGAGGACGAGGATCCCGGTCCACATGTCCGGGATCGCGAAGCCGCGCTGGAACTGCACGATGGTGAAGCCGAGTCCGTTGCTGGCCGCGAACATCTCGCTGATGACCATCAGGATGATGCCGATGGACAGCGCCTGGCGCAGGCCCGCGAAGATCTGCGGGCTCGCCGCCGGCAGGACGACGGACCGGATCCGGGCCGGTCCCGTGATGCCGTACGAGCGGGCCGTCTCGGACATCACGGAGTCGACGGCGCGCACGCCCTCGATCGTGTTGAGCAGGACCGGCCACACACAGCCGCTCGCGATCACGACGATCTTCATCGTGTCCCCGATGCCCGCGAACAGCATGATGACCGGAACGAGGACGGGCGGCGGTACCGCCCGCAGGAACTCCAGGACCGGTTCGCACACGGCCCGCACCTTCCGGTACGAGCCGACGACCGTGCCGAGGCCGATCCCCACCACGGCGGCCGACGTGTAGCCGGCGAGCAGCCGCAGCAGGCTGGGCAGCAGGTCGGCGCGGAGCCGCGCGCGGGTCCAGACGTCGGGGAAGGTCCGCAGGATCGTGCGCAGCGGCGGCCAGTAGACGTCGGTGCTGTCGTCCGAGGCGAACCACCACACGACGAACAGCAGGGCGGGGAGCGCGACGACGAACAGCGCGCGCAGCAGGCGGCCTCCCCACGCGCCCGGCCTCCTCCGCCCGGCGGGGACGTCCGTCACACCGTCACCTCCCCGCGCACCGACTGGTGCCAGGCCAGCGCGTACCGTTCCACCGACCGCGCGGCCGTGTTGATGAGCAGCCCGAGCAGACCCGTGACCACGATCAGCGCGTACAGCTCGGGCACCGCCTGCGAGGTCTGGGCGACCGCGATGCGCGCGCCCAGTCCCGGTGCCCCGATGACGAGTTCGGCGGTCACCGTGAGGATGAGCGCGACCGCCGCGGCGAGCCGGACGCCGGTCATGACGTACGGCAGCGCGGTCGGCCACAGCACATGGCGGATCCGGGCCCAGGTGCCGAGCCCGTACGAGCGTGCGGTCTCCTCCGCCACCGGGTCGACGTCCCGCACCCCGTACATGACCTGGACGAGGACCTGCCAGAAGGACGCGTACACGACCAGCAGGAGCACCGACCTCAGTTCGGTGCCGTAGAGCAGGACGGCCAGCGGGATCAGGGCCACGGAGGGGATGGGCCGCAGGAACTCGATCGTCGAGGCGGTCGCCTCGCGCAGATACGGCACGACCGAGACGACCACCCCCACCACGATGCCCGCGCCGACGGCGATCGCGAGGCCCAGCGCCCAGCCCGTGAGGGTGTCGCCGAGATCCGTCCAGAAGGCGCTGTCGGTGGTCTCGTCGCCGAGGGCCCGCGCGATCCGGCTGGTCGGCGGGAAGAACTGCTCCTTGACGATGCCGAGCCGCGGCACCGCCTCGCCGAGGGCGAGGAAGGCCGCGAGCCCGGCGGCGCCCAGTGCGGCGTTCACGGCCCGCCCGGAGGGGCCGCCGCCGCGCGGTGACGTGGGTTTCACGGCAGCAGCTCGTCCAGATCGGGCGTCGACTTGAAGAGCCCGTCCTGCTCGCCCAGCTTCTCCAGCGCCTCGATCGAGGACCGGTTCGGCTCGGCCGGCCACTTCGGCAGGGTCACCTTCGCCAGTACGGCCGCGGGGATCGTGGTGTACGTGGTGACGATCTGCCGCACCTCGTCCGGGTGCGCGTCGGCGTAGGCGAGGGATTCCGCGGTCGCCTCCTGGAACTTCTTCACCACGTCGGGGTGCTGCTGCGCGTACTGGTTCGAGGTGAAGTACAGGGCGACGGTGAGGTTCTTCGCCACGTCGACCAGGGAGGAGGCGATCTCGGTCGCGCCCTGGCCCTTGACGGTGGCGAGCGCGGGCTCGACCACCATCGCGGCGTCGATCCGACCGCTGTCCAGCGCCGCGGGCATCTGGTCGAAGGCGAGCTCGACGAACTTCACCGCGGACGGATCACCGCCCGCCTTGCGCACCGACTCGCGCACGGCCGTCTCGTTGATGTTCTTCAGCGTGTTGACGGCGACCTTCTTGCCCTCCAGGTCCTTCGCCGACTTGATCGCGCTGCCCTTCTTCACCGTGATGGCACCGAAGTCCGCGCCCGCCGCGCCCGTCGAGGCGACGCCGTTCGCGATGGCCTTCACGGGAACGTCGTTGGACTGGGCGATCATCAGCGAGGTCACGTTGGAGAACCCGAACTGGAACTGGCCCGAGACGACACCCGGGACGATCGCCGCGCCGCCCTGCGCGGCCGTCATCGACAGGGTCAGTCCGTGCTTCTTGTAGAAGCCCTTCTTCTGACCCAGATAGACGGGGGCGACGTCGACGATGGGGATGACCCCCAGCTTGACCTCGGTGGTGCCGCCGGACGAGGAGTTCTTGTCCGAGGCGCCACCGCCGTCCGACGAACCGCAGGCCGACGCGGCGACCAGTAAGGCTCCGACCGCGATCCCGGCGAGCAGACGACGCATGGCTCCTCCTGTGCAGACGAGAGTGTTCCGACAGGGCGTGCGCACACCGCACAATGGTGCTCAGCGCGAAGGTAGAACCCTGTCCGTGCCGGGTCAATGGCCTTGGCTGACAATATTGTTGACAGTTATCGAAGTGTGCCCCGTCCCGTACGGAGAGCACTCCGTGTGTCCCCCTGGAGGCGACGATGCCTGCAGCAGACCGAGCTCCCCACTTCGTCCGCTCCTTCGAACGAGGACTCGCCGTCCTCCGCGTCTTCGGCGCCGACCGGCCGGAACTGACGCTCAGTGAGGTCGCCCGCGGCTGCGACCTGACCCGCGCGGCGGCGCGCCGCTTCCTGCTGACCCTGGTCGACCTCGGCTACGTCCACACGGACGGCCGCGTCTTCCGGCTCACCCCGCGCGTGCTGGAACTCGGCTACGCCTATCTCTCCGGTTTCACCCTCCCGGAGATCGCCCAGTCCCATCTGGAGCAACTCGCCGAACAGGTCGGGGAGTCGAGCTCGCTCTGTGTTCTCGACGGCGACGACATCGTGTACGTGGCACGGGTCCCGACCCGGCGCATCATGACGGCGGCGATCACCGTCGGCACCCGCTTCCCGGCCCATGTCACCTCGGTCGGCCGGGTGATCCTCGCGCACCTCACGGACGACGAGATCGACACCCGGCTGCGGCGGGCCGATCTGCGCCCCCTGACCGCGCGCACGATCGTCGCGCCGGACCTGCTGAGAGCGGAACTGGCCCGGGCGCGGCGCCAGGGATACGCCGTCGTCGACCAGGAGCTGGAGGAGGGGCTGCGCTCGGTCGCCGCCCCGGTGCGCGACCGGGACGGCGACGTGGTGGCGGCCGTGAACATCCCGGTGCACGCCAGCCGCAACAGCCTCGAATCCGTCCGCCGCGACCTGCTTCCCCATCTGCTGGAGACGGTCGCGCGGATCGAGCGGGACCTGGCGGTCACAGATCCAGGACGAGCCGTTCCCCGAGACAGCGGGACACACAGATGAGCATGGTCCCGCCCGCCTCCCGCTCCGCGTCCGTGAGCACCGAGTCCCGGTGGTCCGGGGCCCCTTCGATCACGTCCGTCTCGCAGGTCCCGCACGTGCCCTCGGCGCAGGAGTGGAGGACCTCGACACCGGCGGCGCGCACGGTGTCGAGGACCGAGACGCCGGGGGCGACGGTGAGCGTCCGCCCCGACCGCTCCAGGACCACCTCGAACTCCCGCTCCCCGTCCGCCCTTTGCTCCCTCGGCCGGAACCGCTCGACGCGCAGCAGGGCGGCCGGACAGCGCTCCTCCATCGCGTCCAGCAACGGTCCGGGGCCGCAGCAGTAGACGAGGGTGTCCTCAAAGACCCCGGCCAGTGCGGAGGACAGGTCGAGGTCTCCGGTCTCGTCCCGGGGAGCGAGGGTGACCCGGTCCCCGTAGCGCCCCAACTCCCCGGTGAACGCCATGGAGCCGCGGGTCCGGCCGCCGTACAGCAGGGTCCACCCGGCGCCCGCCGCCTCGGCCGCGGCGAGCATCGGCAGGATCGGGGTGATGCCGATCCCGCCCGCCACGAAGCGGTAGCGCGGGGCGGGCACGAGCGCGAAGCGGTTGCGCGGGCCCCGGACCCGCACCCTGTCGCCCACGCCCAGCCGCTCGTGCACGTAGGCCGATCCGCCCCGCCCGTCCGGCTCGCGCAGCACCGCGATCCGCCACGCCCCCCGGTCCGCCGGATCACCGCACAGGGAGTACTGCCGCTCCAGGCCCGGCCCGAGCACGACGTCGATGTGGGCACCCGGCTCCCAGGGAGGGAGTCCGGCGCCGAGCGGATGCCGCAGGATCAGGGCGAGCACACCGTCGGCGACGAGTTCCCGGCGCTCGACGACGAGTTCGGCCTCGTACGGGGCCTCGCCGGCGGAACCGGTCACCGCACCCTCTCCACCGGCTTGTCGCCCTCCTCGACCAGCCGGGCCAGGATGCGCCGGGCCGCGAGGCCCCCGGCGTCGATGCCGACGCTCAGCTCCTGGTAGCCGGTGCGCTCGGAGGCGAGGGCCCGCTGGAGGAGGTTGAGCGCGTCGACGTCCTGCATCACGACGGTGTGGTTCAAGTCCCGCATGAAAGAGCTGACTTCGTCGTCCGATCGGGCGAAGTCGCGCGAGACCGCCCAGAAGTCGTACACCTCGCCCGCGCCGGACGGTGTGATGGCGTACGTGATCTCGGTGTGGAAGGCGTTCGGGTCACTGCCGTCCGCCTCCGGCAGCACACCGGCCGGCGCGACCCTGCTGTGCAGCAGGTAGAGGCACGGCGCGTGGTACTCGATGTCCTGCCAGCGGGTGATCCGGCCCCGGACGCCGGTCGACCGGGCGTAGAAGGGAGGGCATTCGGCGTCGTCCATGTGCCGGGAGACGCGCACGACACCGGCTTCCTCGTCCACCTCGGTGGTGATCGGCGTCTCGGCGACCTCGGGCGTGCCGATGTAGCCCCCGTGCAGGTACGTCTCGTGCGAGAGGTCGAGGAGGTTGTCGACGAGGAGCCCGTAGTCCGCGTCGACGGGTTCCATGCCGCTGACCGTCGTCCAGTCGGGCGAGTCCATGTGCGGTGCGCGCGGCACGGACCCCGGGTCCGCGAGCGCGGGGTCGCCGATCCAGACCCAGACGAACAGGTCCTGCTCGACGACCGGGTAGGAGGCGACACGGGCGGTCCGTGGTATCCGCTTCTGCCCCGGCACGTACACGCACGTGCCGGCCCTGTCGTAGGTGAACCCGTGATAGCCGCACACGATCCGGTCACCGTCGAGACGGCTCTCCGAGAGCGGGAAACGCCGGTGCACACACCGGTCGGACAGCGCGACGGCCGCCCCGTCCTCCTCGGCCCGGTAGAGCACGAGCGGTTCACCGAGGACCGTCCGGCCGAGGAGCTCGCGCCCGACCTCGTAGGTGTAGGCGGCGACGTACCACTGGTTGCGGGCGAAGGCGGTGGTGTGCGGCATGGCGTTCCCGTCCCTGAGAGCGGGGCTCCACCGCCCCGCGTGCCGTGGTCGCCCTCAGGGTCGTGACGTTCGCGGCGGGCGGGCAAGACGGCTTCCGCCGGGCGGAAGGATTCCGGGAAGTGGCCTTTCAGGGGCGGAAGTTCACGCGATGGATCTCTGCCCCTGACATGACCGGACATCAGGACGCGGGATCCACGGGGCAGTCGAAGCGGTCACCGGGACCCCAGTGCGTGGCGTTCCGCGCACCCTGGGAGAGCACTCCGCAGGTCAGGTCCGTGAGTTTGTCGCCCGCGTTCGTGATCTCACGGACGTGGATCTCCTTGTTCGGCGGGTAGTGGTGATCGCTGTCCAGGGTGATGACACCGGATTCCCCCACGTAGTTCTGGATGCCGGGATCCTGGAGGTGGTTGACGAGCGCCCGGGGCGAGAAGCCCGGGTCGTTGGTGACGAGGTCGTTCATGGCCTCGGAGAGGATCTCGACGGCGTCGTAGCCGAGAGCGGCGTCGTTCTCGGCGGACAGGTGGTAAGCCGCGTCGAACGTCTCCGCGAAGGAACCCTCGGGGTCCGGGAGACTGAACTGGTTGTAGAAGAGCTTCAGCGCGTCGTACTTCTGACGCATGAGCTCCGGATGCAGGACCACGTCCGGAGCCGGACTCTCGGCCAGCACCGGAACGGGGGAGACGCGGGCCCGGCATGCCTGGGTCGTCTGCATCGCCTTGAAGAGGTCCTCCATGACGCTGGACCGGCCCGCGTACAGGACGAAGCCGTTGGTGCGGTGGACGAGTGTGCAGACGGTGCCGGCGATGCCCCGGGTGGCGCGCCCGTTCTCCATCTCGCCGTACTTCACGAGATGCACCGGCCCGGTCGAGCGGTAGGAGGCGTCGAACCGGTGGGCGAGGTCGGCGCTGAAGTAGGTGTCCTTGGGGTCGTAGACGACGACGGCCGCCGGACCGGAGCCGTCGGCGGCCGGGCTCGTCAGGGCCTGCAACTGGGGCGAGTTGCGGGCGAAGGCGGTCATGACCGCGGCGATGCGGGCGTCCACCGGGGAGAGCTGGAAGTAGGACGAGGGGGAGTCGCCGTCGACCATGCGCTGACCCGAGACGCCGGTCCCGAGGACCGTGATGCCCTGGCCCCCCAGTTCGATCGCGGCCTGCTGGGACTCCGGGCGGCTCTGGTGGAGTCCCATGACGGCCGCGATGTGGTCCCGCTCCGCCCGGTCGATGATCATCTGCGCGACGTCCACGCCACTGGTGTTGGCCGTGTTGAGGCCACCGCTCGACCCGTAGTGGAAGTACTCCCCGGCGTTGGCGACGAGCAGGCGCACGGGTACCTGGGCCTTGCGGTGGCTGCCGTTGACGTCCTCCTGCGCGAGCAGCGCGCCGCGCAGGGTCTGGAAGCCGATGGGAGCGGTGCGCTTGGACTCCGAGCCGACGCTGAGCGGGGCGAAGAAGACGATCGTGCGGTACGGCTTGTCCGTGTCCACCTGCGCGTTCTGGTGGCCGAGGATCTTCTCCAGGTCCCTGAGGTCGTCCGCGTACTCGCCGTGGGCCAGGTCGCAGCCGTCGTTGCCGTCGGTCAGACCGACGACCTCACCGTTGTCCACGTGGCGGCAGGAGTCCGCGGCACCGCCGTCGGTGACGAGCTCCGTCAGCGCCCGGGACAGGACGACGAGGCCTGCGCACAGCACCGCGACGGCGGTGGCGGCGGCCACCGGGCGCCACCAGTCGCGGACGCGGGGACGACGGAAGTCCATGGCGGCCGGTTGAGGCACGTCGGCCACCGCGGTGCCCTCGCCCGCGGCGCGCGGCACGGTCAGCACATGCACCGGATCGGTGCTGCGGCCGGAGATCGCCGCCGAGAACAGCGCGGTCACCTCATGGCCCGTCGGGTGTGCGCCGAAGCCGTCCCGCTGTGCCGGCACCGTCCGGGTGGGCGGACTCGTGGCGTACGGGGGGAGCGCGCCGGTGGCGGCGCCCAGCACCAGCAGCGGACTGCTCCCGATGTCGCGGGAGACGGCGGCGTACGTGTCCAGGACCTCGCGGCACGCGGACCCGGGGCCGCCCACGGTGGGCAGGAGCACCACGAAGGGCCATGCGCGCCGGGGACGGAGGCGGCTCCACGCACGGGGCCGGGCCGCCCTGGCCAGGTCGCGGATCAGCGCGGTGAGGAGGATCTCGCGGACCAGCCCCTCGTCGCGTGACGCCACGGTTCCCGGGGGTCGTGCCGCCTCCTGCGCCAGGGCGAGCCGGTGGCTCACCCGCAGGTGGACCGCCGCCTTGAGGAAGCTCCGGCCGGGCAGGTCCAGCATCCGGCTGACCCACACGTGACGCCGGTCGAGGCGCATGCCGTACCAGCGGCGCCACGACCAGGCGGCCACGATGTCCAGCAGGCGAAAGGGGGCGCCCCACCATCCGTCGGTGATCTCGCGCAGCTGTGTGAGCGGGAAGTCCTCGTGGAGCTTTCGGGTGTACGCCTCGCTCAGCACCCGTCGCAGGGCGCGGCGCTGCGCCTCCGCTTCCCTCTCCTGGACATCGGCCCGCAGCACCGCCAGCAGGGTGTCGAACTCGGGCAGCCGCAGTGTGCCGGCCCCCGTCGGCACGGAGTCCTTCAGCTGCTGGGCCACGTTCTCCAGTAGGAGCACGTGCGGCCCGTCCGACTGTCCTTCGGCCGGCTCCGGCCACACGTCGCCGACCACCGCGTGCGGGGCGAAGCTGGTGACCGAGGCATCGGCCCCCGCCGGGGAGGACTTCAGGTGCCTCATGTAGTCCAGCACGAGTCCGGCGAGCTCCGGATCCGGTTCGGCGCGGCCGGTGACCGTGCCGCCGTCCCGCATCCGGGCCAGCAGGAGGGCCGGGAGCCGGTGCTCACGGGACCTGATCCGGCGGGACGGCCCGGCCCGGCGGTCGGCGAGGTGCGGGTCGAGCACCCGGACGAGCCAGTGGAAGTCGGCGGACGCGGTCCGGATTCGCTCGGTCCGGATTCGCTCGTCGTCGGGAGATGGATGCGGCAAGAGGAACCTCCAACTGGCATATGTCGAGGGAGCGTTGTGCGAGCCTATGGACGGAATGCGCGGTACGGCGGCTTTGCCGCTAGTCGACCGCTAATGAAACGGCGTGTGCGCAGTGCATTCGGATTGAGATCACCGCGCGCCGCCTTCCTCGTCCCGGCCGGATGCACGGATCACTCCGTGGCCGGACTCGTCCGCGTCTCCGATGCCGTCCTCGTCATGGCCACCTCAGGCATCGTGGTAACCGTCGACGGTTCGGAGGTTCCGACGGAACGCGGGCGGCCCGGCACCCGTCTTGGCGCGCAGGGCCTCCGCGGGGCCCGACGCACCGTCAGTACCACCTGCACAGCAAGGAATCACGAATGATGCTCGTCGCCGTCGTCGTCGTTCTCCTGTCCGCGATCGTGATCACCCCGATCGCCGTGGGTGTCATGGCGGTCAGAAAGGTCCGCTGGCGGACGCGGGCGCAGCGGCACGGCCTGCGCACCGAGGGCAGATGCATACGGGTCGAGACGGTGCGGCGCTCGGGCGGCGGGTACGCCACCTCGACGCGGCGCTACTTCCTCTTCGAGTTCATCACCCACGAGGGCCGACAGGTCCGCTTCGAGGACGCCGCTCCGAACACCACCGTCCCGGGTGACGTCCTGACCGTCTCCTACCTTCCGGAGTACCCGGAGCGGGCCACGGTCGCCTTGCCCGGCGACCGGACGGCCCAGCGGGAACTCGGCTGCCTTCTGGTGTTCCTCGGCTTCGCCCTGGTCATCGCGCTGGTCGTCGCCGGTGTCATGGCGGGCGTGCTCTCCCTCTTCGCGGCCGGCGCCTGAGGTCTGCCGCTCGCGTCGGGCCGGTCCGGCCCTCGGTCCCCCGTGGTATGGCCGGAACCGTTCGTCTCACGTACCGCCGACCTTCACGCGAGCGACAGAGGACCCTTTCCTGACGTTCGGTGCGCTTGGAAAACTCCCTCGCGCACGTTCCGTCAATCTCCGGCCGAAGGGCCCGTCAGGACAAGAGGTCACCGCTCATGTCTCAAGTGAATCGGCGCCGGTTTTTCCAACTCGCCGGTGGAACAGCGGCGTTCACCGCGCTGTCCGGCAGCGTCCAGCGCGCGGCGGCTCTGCCCGCACATCGCCGTTCGGGCACGATCGAGGATGTCGAGCACATCGTCGTCCTGATGCAGGAGAACCGTTCGTTCGACCATTACTTCGGCTCGATGAGAGGCGTCCGGGGTTTCGGCGACCCGCGTCCGGCCACCACGGCGGGCACCAAACCGGTCTGGTACCAGTCGGACGGCACCAAGGACGTGCTCCCCTTCCACCCGGAGGCGGACGACCTCGGTCTCGCGTTCCTCAAGGACCTCCCGCACGGCTGGAGCGACGGACACGCCGCGTTCGACAAGGGCAGGTACGACAAGTGGGTGCCCGCCAAGTCGGCCACGACGATGGCCTATCTGACGCGTGAGGACATCCCGTTCCACTACGCGCTGGCCGACGCCTTCACCGTCTGCGACGCCTACCACTGCTCGTTCATCGGCTCCACGGACCCCAACCGCTACTACATGTGGACGGGGTACACGGGCAACGACGGCAAGGGCGGCGGCCCGGTCCTCGGCAACGACGAGGCGGGGTACGGCTGGACGACGTACCCGGAGCGGCTGGAGGCGGCCGGCATCTCCTGGAAGGTGTACCAGGACGTCGGCGACGGGCTGGACGCGAACGGCTCCTGGGGCTGGATCCCCGACGCCTACCGGGGCAACTACGGCGACAACTCGCTGCTGTACTTCAACCAGTGCCGCGACGCCCGGCCGGGCGACCCGCTGTACGACAAGGCCCGCACCGGCACCGACGCACGCAAGGGCGAGGGCTTCTTCGACCGGCTCCGGGCCGACGTGCGGGGCGGCACGCTGCCGCAGATCTCCTGGATCGTCGCCCCCGAGGCGTTCTCGGAACACCCCAACTGGCCCGCCAACTACGGTGCCTGGTACATCTCCCAGGTGCTGGACGCGCTCACCTCCGACCCCGAGGTGTGGAGCCGGACGGCGCTGTTCATCACGTACGACGAGAACGACGGCTTCTTCGACCACCTGGTGCCGCCCTTCCCGCCGCAGTCGCCGGCGCAGGGCAGGTCCACGGTCGACGTCGGCCCGGACCTGTTCGCGGGCGACGCGAGCCATGCCGCGGGACCGTACGGACTGGGCCAGCGGGTGCCGATGCTCGTCGTCTCGCCCTGGAGCAAGGGCGGTTACGTCTGCTCCGAGACGTTCGACCACACCTCGATCCTCCGGTTCATGGAAGCCCGGTTCGGGGTGCGCGAGCCCAACATCTCGCCCTGGCGGCGCGCCGTCTGCGGCGACCTCACCGCCGCCTTCGACTTCGCGCGCAAGGACACCGGGCCGGTCGCGCTGCCCGCCACCGACGGCTACCGGCCGCCGGACGGCGGCCGCCACCCCGACTACGTGCCGACCCCGCCCGCGAACCCCGCCCTGCCCCGGCAGGAGCGCGGCTCGCGCCCGACCCGCCCGCTCAAGTACGCGCCCCACGTGGACGGTTCGGCGGACACCGCGGCCGGCACGTTCACGCTGACCTTCGGCTCCGGCGCCGAGGCCGGCGCGGCCTTCCTCGTCACCTCCGGCAACCGCACGGACGGCCCCTGGACGTACACCACCGAAGCGGGCAGAACCATCTCGGACACCTGGAACTCCGCTTATTCCGGAGGATCGTACGATCTCACGGTGCACGGTCCGAACGGCTTCCTGCGCACCTTCAAGGGCGCGGGCAGGACCCCGGGAGTCGAGGTCACCGCCCGTCACACCGGCTGTGACGTGGAGCTCACCCTCGTGAACAAGGGTGCCGCCGCGGCGACGCTCACGCTCACGAACGGCTACGGCGGACGGCCCCGGGTCTTCCGGGTCAAGGCGGGCGCGACCGTGAAGCACACGGTGGACCTGCGGGCGAGCGCCCGCTGGTACGACCTGAGCGTCGTCTGCGACGGTTTGGCGGGATTCCTGCGGCGATTCGCCGGACATGTCGAGAACGGCCGGCCCGGTGTCAGCGACCCCGCCCTCGGTACCGTCTGACGGGTCCCCAACTGACCGTTGATTTCCGGCCATGTCACGGTAGGGTGCCCCGGTGACCACACATTCGAACACTCCTGCGGGCTGGTATCCGGACCCGAACGGGAAGCCTCAGACGCAGCGTTACTGGGACGGCTCGCAGTGGACCGACCAGGAGGCTCCGGCCGCGCAGCAGGTGCCGCACCAGGGCCCGCCGCCGCAGCAGGCGTTCCCGCAGCAGGCGGGCGCGCCCGACCCGCGCGTCCAGAGCCAGGTGCAGCAGCAGGCCGGGGTGGCCCCGAGCGGTGCCGGCGGCGGCACGCTGTTCACCGAGCCGGTCCTGGTGGTGAACCAGAAGGCCAAGCTGATCGAGCTGACCAACGAGTACAAGGTCATGGACCAGCAGGGCAATCCGGTCGGCTCGGTCGTCCAGGTCGGACAGGGCGTGTTCAGGAAGATCCTGCGCTTCGTCTCCAGCCTCGACCAGTTCCTGACGCACAAGCTGGAGATCCGTGACGCGCACGGCGTGCCGCAGCTGCTGCTCACGCGCCCCGCGAAGATATTCAAGTCGCGGGTGGTCGTGACGCGTCCGGACGGCTCGCCCGTCGGCGAGATCGTGCAGCAGAACATGATCGGCAAGATCAACTTCGCGATCAACGTCGACGGCCAGAAGGTCGGCGCGATCAAGGCGGAGAACTGGCGCGCCTGGAACTTCGCGATCGTCGACCACGCGGACAACGAGGTGGCCCGGATCACGAAGACCTGGGAAGGCCTCGCCAAGACGCTGTTCACGACCGCGGACAACTACGTCCTGCAGATCCACTTCCAGCTGCCCGAGCCGCTGCTGAGCCTCGTCGTCGCGACGGCGCTGACCGTCGACACGGCGCTCAAGCAGGACGCCCGCGGGCTGGGCTGACCGGCTCCGGTCGTGAGGAAGGGCGGTCGCGGATCTCTCCGCGGCCGCCCTTCCCGTTCGCCCCGCCCGTCTCCCGTTCGCCCCGCCCGTCTTGCGGGCGGCCGCGGTTCCCTGCGGTGAGGTCAGCCGGCCCGGGCCGGGCCGACAGGCACCGGCGAGGGTTCGTACGCCGCCGGTCCGGTCTCCAGCGCCAGCACCGCGGCGACCGGGTGATCGTCGTCCGCCAAGCCGTCCGGGGGAGCGGCCCGCCCGGGTGCCGGACGGGACAGCGTCATCACGCCCCACGCGGCGGTCGAGGCTCCCGCGAGCGCGAGCAGCAGGCCCGCCACGCCGCCCCGGAGGTGCTCGTCGAGCAGGGACAGCCCGATCACCGCCGCGGCCAGCGGGTTGGCGAGCGTCACAACGGCCAGCGGGGCGCCGAGTCCGCCCTGGTAAGCGGTCTGTGACAACAGCAGCCCGCCCGCCGAGAAGGCCGCCACGAGCAGGGCCACCACGACGACCCGAGCGCTGAGCGGCGAGCCCGAACGGTCCGTCGCGGCCACCGTCACGGTCTGGGTGAGGGCCGACGCCACGCCCGAGGCGAACCCGGAGGCCGTCGCGTGCCGCAGTCCCGGCCGGGCCCCGCGCGCCAGTCCGCCGATGACCGCGGCGGTCGTTCCTGCGACGGCGAGCGCCTGCGGCAGGCTCAGCGCCTCGTCCGGCGCGGTCCCGGACGCCGTGACGAGCAGCGCGGCCAGGCCTGTCAGGGTGAGTGCCGTGCCGCGCCACTCGGCCGCGCCGACCCGCCGTCCGGCGACCCGCGCGCCCAGCGGGACGGCGGCCACGAGCGTGAGCGCCCCGAGCGGCTGGACCAGGGTGAGCGTTCCGTACTTGAGGGCGGCCACGTGCAGCAGCGCGGCCGAGGCGTTCAGCGTCACCGACCACCACCAGGCGCCCTGGGCCAGCAGGCGCAGCGTGCCCGTGTCCGGGCCGGCCGACCGGGCGGCGAGCCGTTCCTGCGCGACGGCCGCGGAGGCGTAGGCGACGGAGGAGAAGAGGGACAGGGCGACGGCGACGAGCGTCGGGTTCACCGTCCCGCTCCCACGAGTTCGGGCAGATCCCGTACGGGCGTCCCGGCGGGTTCGTGGCCCCGGCGCCGTCCCGGGGCGGTCGCCGTCCGGTACGGCGGGTGGACCACGGCGAGGGCGACGCAGAGCAGCCCGGTCGCCACGACCGCGTCGAGCCAGTAGTGGTTCGCGGTGCCGACGATCACCAGCAGGGTGAGCAGGGGATGCAGCAGCCACAGCGCGCGCAGGCGTGACCGGGTCGCGGTGATCAGGCCGATCGCGACCATCAGGGCCCAGCCGAAGTGCAGCGACGGCATCGCCGCGAACTGGTTCGCCAGGGTGTCGGCGGCCGGGTGCGCGCCGTACACGGTGGGCCCGTAGACCTGGCCGGTGTCGACGAGACCCGTCCCCGCGAGCAGCCGCGGCGGCGCGAGCGGAAACACGAGGTGCCCGGCCAGCGCGGCGGCCGTGACCAGGGCGAGGACCCTGCGCGCCCACACGTAGTGCGCGGGGCGCCGCAGGTAGAGCCAGACCAGGAAGGCGACGGTGGCCGGGAAGTGGACCGTCGCGTAGTAGGCGTTCGCGAGGTGGACGAGCGTGTCGCTGTGCAGCAGCGCGCCCTGTACGGCGCCCTCGCCCGGCAGGTGCAGGGACCGCTCCCAGCCCCAGACGCGGTGCGCGTCGGCGAAGGCCTCGTCGGTGCGGCCGGCTGCCGCCAGGCGGCCGGCCTTGTAGACGACGAAGAGCCCGGCGACGAGCAGCAGCTCCCGCAATAGTGGCGGGCGCGCCGCGGTGTCGTCCGGGCGCGCGTGCGGGCGCCCGGACGCGGGTGCGGCCGCGTCGGGCGGCTTCGGTTCTGACGCGGACCCGGATGCGGGATCCGCGGGCTCGGTTCGGGAATCCATCCCCGGCCCCCTTGTCGACGGTCTGGTCTCGTGAGGTGCGCGGTGAGCCCGGGACAGGACCCGTTCGGCTCCCCCGCGGGGGGAGGGGCGGGCCCTGTCCGAGGCTCATCGATACGGCAGTGTACCGATACGGTCGTGTACCGATACGCAGGTGTACCGATACGCTTTTGTATCGATACGGTTGCGTACCGGTACCCTCGCGTATCGATTACACTGGGCGCAAGACCGCACCGGCACGGCCGGATCGAGCGAGGAGAAGCGCCATGACGTCGCAGGCCGCGGACGGACCGGAGACGGTCGCTGCCTCGCGCCGCTCCAAGATCACGCCCGAGCGTGAGCAGGAGTTCTACGACGCCGTGCTCGAACAGATCCGGGAATGCGGCTACGAGGCGCTCACCATGGAGGGCGTCGCCGCCAGCACGCGGTGCAGCAAGTCCACGCTCTACCGGCAGTGGAAGACGAAGCCCCAGTTCGTGGCCGCCGCGCTGCGCAACAACCGCTGCCCGCGGTTCACGGGGATCGACACCGGCTCGCTCGCCGGAGACCTGCGCGCGGCGGCCAGGGCCGCGGGCGAGTGGTCGGCCAGGGACAGCACACAGTTGCTGCAGGGCCTCGGCAATGCCGTGATGCAGGACAAGGAGCTCCAGCAGGCGCTCCGCGACGCACTCGTCGAACCCGAGGTCGCCGAGCTGCGGCAGATGATCGGCCGCGGTGTCGAGCGCGGCGAGGTCGACGCCGGCCATCCCGCGCTGGAGTTCATCCCGGCCCAGATGCTCGGCGTCCTGAGGGTGCGCCCCCTGCTGGACGGCCAGTACGCGGACGCGGCGTACCTCACACGGTTCGTGGAGGCCGTCGTGCTGCCGGCGCTCGGCCTCACCTGAGTCTCAGGCCGCCGTCCGTGGGATGACCGGACGTCGGCCTGTACCGCGCCGCACCGTGGGGACGGGGGCGGCGCGCACCCCCGGCCGGGTGGGATTCTCCTTGAGCGGAGGGGAGTTCCACCCGGCCGGTCCATTTCCGCCGGGCCGGTCCATTTCCGCCCGGGGCCGGGCGGGGCGGGGGCGCGAGAGGGGCGTCCTAGACGTTCTGCCCGTTGCCGCCCGCTCCGGGCGCCGCCTTGATGCCCTTGGTGATCGTGTCGATGACCGACTGCCGGGGGGCCTCGGAGCTGACGTCGACGCCGAACCGGACGACGACCAGCGAGGCGGGGTCCGCGGGGGAGGGGAAGGCGAGCGACTCGACGTAACCGTCGTCGCCCTTGCTCGTCACGACCTTCCAGCGCACCAGGTAGCCCTTCTCGCCGGCCACCGTGACCGCCTTCGAGGCGAGCTCCGTGTGCGAGGTGATCGAGCCGTAGCCCTTGCCGTACGACTCGGTGGCGTTCTTGGAGATGTCCTCCTTGGCCGCCCCCTCCGCCGTCGTGGACTTCAGCTTCTGCGCCTTCGCGGAGGCCGAGTAGGCGCCGCCGCGCTGGCAGTCCTGCGAGGTGTCGCCGGGGCACTTGTAGGTGTCCTTCGTGGACACGGAAGCCGTGCCCGCGCCGTTCCGGCCGGTCCAGCCGTCCGGCACCGGGATGCTGATGCCGTTGTAGACGTCCGTGGCGTAGCCGGGGTCGATCTCAGGCAGGCCGGACCCGCCGGGGGCCGGGGTCTGCCCGCCGGAACCGCCGGAGCCGTCCGAGCCGCCCGGTCCGCCGGGCGCTCCGTCCGGGCCGCGCTCCTGGCCGCCGCCGGGTCCCCCCGGACCGCCCTGGCCGCCCGGCCCGGTGGTGCCCGGGGAGGCCGCGCTGCCACCGCGACCGTCATCGCTGGTCAGCGCGTAGACACCGCCGCCGATGCCCGCGAGGACGGCGACAGCCGCCGCGACCGCTATGCCCGTGCGCAGCCCGCGCCGCGGGCCGCTCGGGGCGTACGCCGGATAGGGACCGGCCCCCGCCGGGTATGCCGGGGGACCCCATGCGGCCGCCGACCCGACGGGGCGGACCTGGTCCGTCCATGCCTTACCGTCCCACCAGCGCTCGGTGGCGGGAGCGTCACTTGTCTGCCCGGGGTCGGGATACCAGCCGGGGGGAGTCACCTGCGTCATGGGCCCACCGTATGAGTCCCGGGTGAAAGGCTGATGAGAGGGTTCCCCCCGGAGCCCGCCGGGAGGTGCCCGCGGCCCTCCCGCAACCTGACGCGTGCATGTGGACGGGTGGGGGGGCGCCCCGGGCCGGGCCGTGATCGGGACCGCCCCGCCCGCCGTCTCGCCCGGACGGATGAAGAACGCCAGTACCAGGAGTGCGCACGCCCCGCGCGTCGCCCGGACCAGTCCGGGCGACGCGCGGATGAGGGGCGGACCGGGACGACCGTCGTGGGCGGTGGGTCCGAAGGGCCCGACGGGACGTCCGCGGCGTCCTCGGGCGGGGCTCGGCGAAGCCGCTGAGGAGGAGGGCGTGCAGGTCACGGCCGTGCGCGGGGGCGCTCGTGCCGGTTCTTCCCGAGGGGCGCGCGGGCCGGCCGGCCACGGTCCGGCGCTGCGGACGGGGAAGGAAAATTACCTTCATTTTTCCGGTAGTTGACTGTGCGTCACTTCCCTTCGGGGCCGCGGGGTGTTCGGCGGTTCCGCCATCGCGGGACCGCCTTCACCCGTCCCGGCAACTGGTGCCGGGTCCCGCCTCCGTCGCGGCTTCCAGGAGGCTAGGCTCGTTGCAGTTACGTCATTCGGGCGACCTGGGGAGGTAACGGGATGACGGAGGCACGGCCAGGAGCGGCCGCCTCGGCTTCCCTGTGGGAGCGTGACGAGGAGGTCGCCGCTCTCGAAGAGGCGATCACCGCGCTGCGCGCGGACTCCGCGACGTCGGGCACCCTGCTGGTGCTCAGCGGAGAGGCGGGTCTCGGCAAGACCGCCCTCCTCGCCGAGGCGCGCAGGATCGCGGAGAGCAACGGCTGTGCCGTGTGGTCGGCGCGCGGCGGCGAGACCGTCACGTCCGTCCCCTTCAACGTCGTACGGCAGTTGCTCCAGCCGGCCCTCCTCTCGCTGCTTCCGGAGGAGGCGCGCGAATACCTGGGCGACTGGTACGACATCGCCGGACCCGCCCTCGGCATCGCCGAACCGGGTGACCGGCTGCCCGACCCGCAGGGCGTCTGCGACGGTCTGGTCGCCGCGGTGCGCCGGCTCGCGAAGCGGGAGTGGCCGCTCGTGCTGCTCATCGACGACGCGCACTGGGCCGACCAGGAGACCCTGCGCTGGCTCGCCGCGTTCGCCGAGCGCCTGGACGACCTGTCCGTCCTCGTCGTGATGGCCCGCAGGCCCGGTGGCGTCAGCGGCGAGAGCGCCCGGCTGCTCGACGCGGTGGCCGCCGCGGGCCGGCCGGTCTCCACCCTGACCGCGCTGACCCCGGCCGCCACCGAGGGGCTCACCCGCGCCACGCTCGGGGAACACGCCGACGCGCCGTTCTGCCGCGAGGTGTGGGCGGTCACCGGCGGCAACCCGTACGAGACCGTCGAACTGCTCGCCAAGGTCCAGGACAGCGAACTGGACCCGGTCGAGGGCTCGGCCGCCGAGCTGCGCGACCTGAACCGCTCCGCCCGCGGCCGCGGACTCGTCGCCCGCCTGGAAGGCCTCGGCATCGACGCCACCCGGTTCGCCTGGGCGGCCGCCATCCTCGGCACCGGCATCTCCCTCGACCTCGCCGCCCAACTCGCCGGAATGCCGGACGACGAGGCCTCCCGCTGCGCCGAACTGCTGGGCGCCGCGCGCATCCTGACCGCGGTCGGATCCACGAACGGGCAACAGGCGGACGGCGAGCTGGAGTTCGTGCACCCCCTGATCGCGACGGCGGTCTACCGCTCGATCCCGGACGCCCTGCGAACGGCGATGCACGGTCAGGCGGCCTGGGCGGTGACCGAGTCCGGACGCGGCGCGGCCGCGGCCTCCCGCCACCTCCTCGAAGTGCACCCGGACGACGACCCCGAACTCGTCGAGCAGATGCGCGAAGCCGCCCGCGAACACCTCGCCGTCGGCGCCCCGGACGCGGCCCGGCGCTGCCTGGAACGGGCGTTGAAGGAACCTCCGCTGCCCGAGGTGCACGCACGGGTCCTCTACGAACTGGGCTGCGCCACGCTCCTGACCGCGCCGGCCAAGACCATCGGCCATCTCCGGGCCGCGCTGGAGAGGCCCGGACTCCAGGACGCCGAACGGGTCGACGCCGTCTTCCGGCTCTCCCAGGCGCTGCTGCACAACAACCAGCTGGACGAGGCCGTCCGCACGGTCGACGCCGAGGCCGAGCGGCTGGAGCCCGGACCCGCCCGGATGCGGCTCCAGGCCGTGCACTACATGTGGGAGGGCATCCACGCGGGCGAGGAGCGCGCCGGACACTCCACCGGTCTCGCCGAACTCGTCACGACCTGCACGGGACGCGACAACTCCGAGCGGGCGCTCCTCATACTGCGCGGCTTCGACGCGATGACCCGAGGCGAGAACGCCGAGGAGGTCGTCGAACTCTGCGACCGGGCCCTCGTCAACGGACGCCTCGCACCCGGACTCGCCTGGACCGACACCGAGTGGGGCGTCGAACTCCTGCTGATGCTGGGCAGCGCGTACGCCTACACGGACCGGCTGGACCGCGCCGAGAGCCTGTTCAGCGAGGCACTGCACGCCTATGTGAAGGCGGGCTGGAGCGGCGGTCACCTCTCCCTGGCCAACGCCTACCTCGGACTCGCCCTGCGCCGGCGGGGCCGTCTCGCCGACGCCGAGCACTACCAGCGCGAGTCGCTGCGCCTCGCGGAACGGGTCGGCCGTGGACTGCCCCTGTACTGGTCGGCGACCTCCGGGCTCATCGACACCCTGCTGGCCCGCGGACACCTCCAGGAGGCGGCGGAGATCGCCGAGCGCTACGGCTTCGCGCCCCCGTACCCCACCACGATCGTCCTGCCCGACACTCGCTCGGTGCGCGGCCGTCTGCTGCTCGCCACCGGCCGGGCCAAGGAGGGCGTCAACGAACTGGAGGCGGCGGAGAAGGCCGCGGCGGCCCGCGGCCACCACAACCCGGTGCTCGCGCCCTGGGCCGTCGACCTCGCGAGGGCGCTCGCCAACGAGGACCCGGCACGCGCCGCCTCCCTGGCAGGCGACGCCCGCCGCCAGGCCGAGCGGTTCGGCACCGACACGGCGATCGGCGAGGCCCTGCGGTGCGCCGCCGCCCTCGAGACCGGACAGCGCGCGGTCCGGCTGGCGGCCCAGGCGGTCACCTACCTGGAGGCCTCTCCCTGCCAGTACGAACACGCGGCGGCCCGCGTCGAGTACGGCATCGTGTCCCGCTCGGTGACGGAACTGAACAAGGGCCTCACCCTGGCGCGCACCTGCGGCGCGGACGGTCTGGCGGCGAAGGCGGAGGCGGCGCTGGCGGGTCTGTAGCACGCGGCCGGCGGCCCGCCCTCCGCGGCGAGCCGACCGCCGCCGCCGCCGTCCGGCACCGGTCCACATCCACGGGCGTCCGGTCCCGGGCCGCGTCCCGGGGCGGACCCGAGCCGGGCCACGGCTTCGGGCGTACCTCGGGTCGGACCACACCTGTCTTCGTGCCGGTGGTCGGGGCAGCTCCGGGTGGACCCGGGCCGGGACGGACCTCCGGGCGGACCCGGGGCGGTCGGTGCCGTCACGGTCGGGACGCCCGAGGCGTCGGAACGCGCACCGCGCCGCCCTCACCCGCCGGTGGGCCGCCCGCGGGCGGAGCCCCCTCGCCGGGGGTCAGTCCGGCGCGTGCGACGGGGAGCCGTCGCCGTCCGCGGTCTCCTCCGCCAGCACCCGCTGCGCCACCGCGAACGCCGCATTGGCGGCCGGCACACCGCAGTAGACCGCGGTCTGCAGCAGCACCGCGCCGATCTCCTCCGGAGTGAGCCCGCCCCGCCGGGCCGCCCGGACGTGCATCGCCAGCTCGTCGTGGTGGCCGTGCGCCACCAGCGCGGTCAGCGTGATCATGCTGCGCTCGCGGCGGGTCAGTGTCGTGTCGGTCCAGATCTCGCCCCAGGCGTAGCGCGAGATGAAGTCCTGGAACCGGGCCGTGAACGGGCTCTGGCGCGCCTGGGCACGGTCCACGTGCGCGTCGCCGAGAACCTGACGGCGTACCTCCATGCCGCGCCGGGCGTCCCCCGAGAAGTGCGCCCGCAGGGCCGTCAGCACGGCCTCTGGACACTGCGCGGACGCCAGGTGCGAGGCGCCCGGGATCTCCACGAGCGTCGCGCCCCGCACCGCGTCCGCGATCTCCCGCAGATGCGCGGGTGGCGTCGCGGGGTCCTCGCGCCCGGCGATCAGCAGCGTCGGGACGGTGATCGACGCCAGCCGGTCCCGGATGTCGAACGCGGCCAGGGCGTCGCAACAGGCGGCGTACGCACCTGGGTCGGCGTCGCGGTGGTCCTCGACCAGCTCCGGCACGGTGAAACCGGCGGTGAACCAGCGGGCGTCGGCGGTCGCGACGACGGGCCCGAGGCCCTCGCGGCGCACCAGTTCGGCCCGTTCCTCCCACGGCTTCGCCCCGCCGAAGTGGGCCGAGGAGCAGATGACGGCGAGGGAGGAGAGCCGCTCGGGGTGGTGGACCGCCAGGTGCAGGCCCACCGCTCCGCCCAACGACACACCCGCGTACGCGAAACGCCCGATGCCCAGGGAGTCGGCCAGCTCCAGCACGAGCGCGGCCAGGTCGGCGACCGTCACCCCGGGGCCGATCGCACCGGCCGGTGAGCCGCCGTGCCCGGGGAGGTTCCAGCGCACCACCCGGTGGCTCGTGGACAGTTCGGGGGCGGTCCTGTCCCACAGGGCGTACGACGTACCGAGCGAGGGCCCGAGGAGCAGCGGGGGAGCGGTGGGGGATCCCTCGGCGCGATGGGTGAGCAGGTTCGCGGTCAACGTCGCTCCAGAGCACGGTCGGTGAGGACTCCGGCGGAGCCCGTGTAGCGGGTCGGGTCGGTGAGGTCCGCGAGGCCGGCGCCCGGGAGGTCCCCGAGGAGGGGCTCTTCGCCGAGCACGTCCGCGAGGGGACGGCGCTCGGCGACGGCCCGCTCGGCGGCCCGCGTCAGCAGCTCCTTGGCGCGCGCCCGGCCCAGGACCGGGGCGAGTTCGGCGGCCAGCCGTTCTGAGACGATCAACCCATGGGTGAGGCCCAGGTGTTCGCGCATGGCCCCGGTGTCGACCCGCAGGCCCTCGGTCAGTCCGGCCGCGTCGCGGGCCGCCCCGCCGGTCAGCCGGAGCAGATCGCGCAGGGGCTCCCACTCCGCGTGCCAGGCCCCGGCCGGCCGTTCGTCCTCGGCCGCCAGCGCACCGTACAGCGTCGCCGCGAGCAGCGGGGCGCGCCGGGCGGCGGAGGCCACGAGGGTGGCCCTGACCGGGTTCGCCTTGTGCGGCATCGCGGACGACCCGCCGCCGGACCCCTCGGCCAGCTCGGCGATCTCCGTGCGCGAGAGGGTGAGCACGTCGACGGCCGTCTTGCCGAGCGCGCCCGCCGTGAACGCCAGCGCTCCGGCCAGGTCCGCGATCGGCGTGCGCAGGGTGTGCCAGGGCAACACGGGCTCGGCGAGGCCCAGTTCGCGGGCGTACGCGGCGGTCAGGGCCCGGGTGTCGTCCGCCCCGAAGGCGGTGAAGGCGGCCAGGGTGCCCGCCGCGCCGCCCAGTTGGGCGGGCAGGGAGGCCCGGACGGCGCGCAGCCGGTCCCTGGCGTCGAGGACCAGCGACCGCCACCCCGCGGCCTTCAGCCCGAAGGTCGTCGGCACCGCGTGCTGGGTGAGCGTGCGGCCGGGCAGAACGGTGTCCCGGTGCTCCGCGGCGAGCCGGGCGAGGCTGCGCCCGGTCCGTTCCAGGTCGGCCAGGATCAGGTCCAGGGTGCGGGCCGCGACGAGCATGGTGGCCGAGTCGAGGATGTCCTGGCTCGTCGCGCCCCGGTGGACGTACGGGCCGAACCCGGCGCCGACGGCTGCCGTCAGGTCCGCGACCAGGGGAATCACCGGGTTGCCGCCGCTTCGGGCGCGCAGCGCGATCGACGCGACGTCGAAGTCCGCGCCGTCGGCGGCGAGCGTCACCGCCGACGCCGCCTCGGCCGGGACCAGACCCAGTGACGCCTGGGCCCGGGTCAGCGCGGCCTCCGCGTCGAGCAGGGCCCGCAGATACGCGGTGTCGCTCGTCGCGGCCGAGGCCGGGGAGCCCGCCCGGCCGGGGGCGAGCAGACCGGCGTCGGCCGCGACGGGGTCGGCGGCCGTCACCGGAACTCCAGGAAGACCGTCTCGCCCTCGCCCTGGAGGCGGATGTCGAAACGGTACGTCCGCATCGCGCCCGTGCCCGTGCCCGTGCCCGCGGTCGCGGTCGCGGTCGCGGTCGCGATCAGCGTGGCGCGCCGCTCGTCCGGCAGCGCGTCGAGCAGAGGGTCCGGGCCGTCGGCCAGATAGGCACGGGTGAACAGATGGTGCGTCAGACCGCGGGCGAACACGCACACGCCGATGTACGGCGCCCCGGCGTTCCCCGGCGGCAGCGTGCGCAGCGCGTAGTGCCCGTCGGCGTCGGTGGCGACCCGGCCGAAACCGGTGAAGTCGACGCCGTTGCGGCCGAGGAAGCCTCCCGTGGACGGGTCGCGGCGCAGGGAGCCGGGGGCGCCCGTCAGCGAGCCGTCGGGCGCGGCCTGCCAGAAGTCGAGCAGCGCGTCGGGGACCGGCGCGCCCGCCCCGTCGAGCACGTGGCCGTGCAGGGTGATCGTGTCGGGGTGACCGGGCGGCGCGATGTCGCCGCCGCCCGGGAACGGCAGCGCGTGGCCGTAGAAGGGGCCGATGGTGTGGGCGGGGGTGGGGAGCGGTCGACCGGTGGCGCTCATCGGCCTTCCTCGATCCAGGTGGCGGAGGGGCCGTCGAGGACGATGTCCCACGCGTAGCCCAGGGAGAACTCGGGCCGCGAGAGGCCGTGGTCGTACACGGCGACCAGCCGCTCGCGGGCCGCCTCGTCCGTCACGGACCGCAGGATCGGGTCGTGGCGGAAGAGCGGGTCGCCGGGGAAGTACATCTGGGTGACCAGCCGCTGGGTGAACGCGGTGCCGAAGACCGAGAAGTGGATGTGCGCGGGCCGCCAGGCGTTGGTGTGATTGCCCCAGGGATACGGTCCGGGCTTCACCGTGGTGAACGTGTACCGCCCCTGATCGTCCGTCAGGGTCCGTCCCACACCGGTGAAGTTGGGGTCGAGCGGGGCGGGGTGCTGCTCGCGCAGATGGGCGTACCGTCCCGCGGCGTTGGCCTGCCAGATCTCGATGAGCTGGCCGCGCACCGGGCGGCCCGCGCGGTCGAGCAGCCGGCCCGAGACGGTGATCCGTTCGCCGATCGGCTCGCCCCGGTGCTGCAGGGTGAGGTCGTTGTCGATCTCGGTGATGTCGGTGACACCGAAGACCGGGCCCGACAGCTCGACCGTCTCCGGGTCGCCGCTCACGGCGACCAGCGGCTGCTTCGGGTGGCGCAGCCGTGAACTGCGGTACGGGGGGTAGTCGCGCGCGGGGTGGTGCCGTACGGGCGCGCCGCCGGCCACCGCCTTGTCGTACGCGTCCTGGAGATCCTTGATCTCGGCGTCGATCTCCGCCTGGGTGAGGGCCATGGTCGGGTTCCTAGGGTTCGAGGGCGAGGGGTTCGCGGACGGTGCGGGCCGCCGGGCGGTCGGGGCGGACGGCGGCCGGCGAGCCGCCGCACCTGACGACGGGCGTCCGGACGGCGACGACGCGGACGTCCTTCACGGTCCGGTCCCCTCCGGGACGACGATGTCGGCCGCGGTCGCCGCCGCGATGCCGGCGGCGGTCACACCCGGCGCGGTCTCCACCAGCACCAGCCCTTCGGCGGTGACGTCGAGGACACCCAGGTCGGTGATGATCCGGTTCACACAGGCCTTCCCGGTGAGCGGCAGCTCGCACGCGCGCAGGATCTTGGGCGAGCCGTCCTTGGCGGTGTGGGTCATGACGACGATGACCTTCCGGGCCCCGTGGACGAGGTCCATCGCGCCGCCGATACCGGTGATCAGCTTGCCGGGGACGGCCCAGTTGGCGAGGTCGCCGCCGGCCGACACCTGCATCGCGCCCAGCACCGCGACGTCGATGTGCCCGCCGCGGATCATCCCGAAGGACAGCGCGGAGTCGAAGTACGAGGCGCCCGGCAGGACCGTGACGGTCTCCTTGCCCGCGTTGATCAGGTCGGGGTCGACCTGGTCCTCGGCCGGGTAGGGGCCGGTGCCCAGGATGCCGTTCTCCGACTCCAGGATCACCTCGACACCCGGGGGGAGGTGGTTGGGGATCAGCGTCGGCAGGCCGATGCCGAGGTTCACGTACTGGCCGTCCGTCAGCTCCCGCGCGGCGCGGGCGGCCATCTCCTCCCTGCTCCAGGCCATCAGCCGTTCACCGTCCCGTCCGCCGCGGACGCCGAGACCGTCCGCTTCTCGATCATCTTGGCGTCCGCCTGCTCGCGGGTCAGGGCCACGACGCGCTGCACGAAGATGCCCGGCAGGTGCACCGCGTCCGGATCGATGCCGCCCGGCTCCACGAGCTCCTCGACCTCGGCGATCGTCACCCGGCCGGCCATCGCGGCGAGCGGGTTGAAGTTCCGGGAAGACTTGTTGAAGACGAGGTTGCCGTGCCGGTCGCCCTTCGCGGCCCGTACCAGCGCGAAGTCGGTGCGGATGCCGTGCTCCAGCACGTACGGGACGCCGTCGAACTCGCGCACCTCCTTCGGCGGGGAGGCCAGCGCGACGCCGCCCCGGCCGTCGTACCGCCACGGCAGCCCGCCCTCGGCGACCTGCGTGCCGACCCCCGCAGGTGTGTAGAAGGCGGGGATCCCGGCGCCGCCGGCGCGCAGCCGCTCGGCCAGCGTGCCCTGCGGGATCATCTCGACCTCCAGCTCCCCGGCCAGGTACTGCCGGGCGAACTCCTTGTTGGCGCCGATGTACGAGCCGGTGACCCGGGCGATGCGTCCGGCGGCGAGCAGGGTCGCGAGCCCCGAGTCCATGGCCCCGCAGTTGTTGGAGACGACCCCGAGCCCCCGGACACCACGCTCGTGGAGGGCCCCGATCAGCACGTTCGGTACGCCGCTGAGGCCGAATCCGCCGACCGCCAGTGTCGCGCCGTCCGGTACATCGGCCACCGCCCCAAGTGCCGTGGCGACCACCTTGTCCATCCGCGAAGCCCCATCTCTCCCGAGTGTCCGGCGCCCCGAATTAATCAGGGCACTGATTAATTTCTGAGGTGCCGGACACGCTGCCACCCGGGATTCGGTCCGTCAAGACTCTGGATGGGCGAGCTGGCACGGGTGGTCGGTAAGGTCCAGGGGGGCGGGACAGCCGTCGGGAGGTGAAGGTATTGTTCAGTGCACCAACGAATTCGGACCCATCGGCGCGCACGCGCGTACCGGACCCGAGGAGCGCACATGGCCGCGGTGGACCTCTCCACCCACCCCGGGCACCTGGCCCGGAGACTGCAGCAGGCGCACCACCTGCTGTGGAACACGATGGTCTCCGAGGAGATCACCTCACCCCAGTTCGCGGTCCTGAACGCGCTCGTCGCCGAGCCCGGCCTCGACCAGCGCACGGTGGGGGAGCGGGTGGGGCTCGACCGGTCCACGATCGCCGAGGTCATCAGCCGGCTCGGGCGCCGCGCGCTCCTCGACAAGGTGCGCGACCCGCAGGACGGACGGCGCTTCCTGCTCCGCCTCACGGACGACGGGCTGCGCGTCCACCGCAAGCTGACCGTGCGCACCGCGCGCATGAACCAGGTCTTCCTGGCTCCCCTCTCCGCCGAGGAACAGGACCTCTTCCTCGACCTCGTCCAACGGGTCTCGGACGCCGCCGAGGGGCTCCGCAATCCCCCGGAACCCCTCCGCGCGCAGCACTGAGGGGTTCCGGCCGGGGGCGCTCACGCCTTGGCGAGGACCACCCACACCTGGCCCGGCGCGAAGTTCATCGGCGCGCCGTCCGGGGTGGTGAACCGTGTGCCGTCGGCCGCCGCGGAGCGGGTCCAGTTCGCGTCGAAGGCGCGGCCGTCGCGCAGCACCCGGGCCGTGCCCGAGCCCACCGACTCCGTGAACGGCGTGTTGTTGCCGAGGACGTCGTGGTACTTCGACGCGCGTATCTTCACGTACTGGATGACCACCGTCGCCGGAGCCACCGTCCTGCCGTCGGTCGTCACCGTCGGGGTGCCGTCCATGGCCACCAGCCAGCGCCCGCGGTCGGCGGACCAGGTGAAGGTGAAGCGGGCCGACGGGAAGCGGACCGTGCGGGAGGTCTCGGGGGTGCCGCCCTCGGGTGCCGGACCGAAACGGAAGCCCGTGGTCAGCGCGGCCTCCCCGGGCGCGGAGTCCATCAGCCGCCGCGGACGCAGATACAGATTGTGCGGCGCGGCCTTGCCCGTGCCCCGGTACCAGGCGCCGGGCACCTTCCCCGCCGGCTCGGGATCCAGCGGGGCGTCGTCGATCAGCGGCAGCAGTTTGCGCTGGGCCCCGGAGAAGGCGAGCGTCGGCTCGTGGAACTGTCCCAGCAGTTCGAGATCCGACTCGCGGGCACTGCGCACCGGCCCGACGGCGTCGGGCAGGGTGCTCGCGAAGACCGCCATCAGCCGGCTCAGCCCGCCCTCGACCTGCTCCGCGTAGACCACGTCCGCCGCGTCGAGGCCCGTCTGGGGGCGGGCGGCGGGTGCGTTGTCGATCTTCACCGCGAGCACCGGACCGGCGGTCGCCGTGCCGCTCTCGCTCTCGCTCGGGCTCGAACTCGGGCTCATGCTCTGCCCCGGAGACCGGCCGTCGTCGGCCGCTCCGCCCCCCGAGGTGCAGCCCGACAGCAGGGAGCCCGTCACCGTGGCGGCCAGCAGTGCCGCCGTCCACGCGCCCCGCCGCGTCCGCACCGTCTCTCGCATGCCCACCGTGCCACCTGTCCCGTGCCATCGATTGTGCGTTCAACAGTTCATCGATGGTCATACCCGATCGTTTCTGATTGTGTGCGGAGGGTGGACCGACCGGATCGGCGTGACGGTCCGTGCGGGATCGAACAGGGGTGCGGAGACGGTGGTTCCGTGCCCGAACCGAACGGGCGCCGAGGGAGCGGTTCCGTGCCCGGCGCGTCAGCCCGGCGGCCCCAGGATCTCCGCGAGGTCGTAGCCGACCGGCTCCTCCAGTTGTCCGTACGTGCAGCTCTCGGCGGTGCGGTCGGGGCGCCATCGGCGGAAGCGGGCCGTGTGGCGGAACCGGACGCCGTTCTCCATGTGGTCGTACGCCACCTCGGCCACCCGCTCGGGCCGGACCGGAACCCAGGACGGGTCCTTCTTCGCCGCCCACCTGCTCGGCGCCCCCGGCAGCCGGGCCGACTCGTGCGCCGACTCCCGCGCCCAGGCCGCCCACGGATGCCCGGCCACGTCCTTCAGCCGCGAGGGCTCCAACTCCTCCACCAGTTCCGCCCGCCGCCTCATCGTGAACGCGGCGCTCACGCCCACGTGCTGGAGCACGCCCGCGGTGTCGTACAGGCCGAGCAGCAGCGACCCGACGACCGGTCCGCTCCTGTGGAAGCGGTAACCGGCGACGACCACGTCCGCCGTCCGCTCGTGCTTGATCTTGTACATGGCCCGCTCGTCCCGCAGGTACGGCAACGTGAGGGGCTTCGCCACGACCCCGTCGAGCCCCGCTCCCTCGTACCGCTCGAACCACCGCTGCGCCACCTCGCGGTCCGTGGTCGCGGGCGCCACGTGCACCGGCGCCGTCACCCCGGACAGCGTCTTCACCAGCAGCGCGCGCCGGTCGCCCAGCGGTGCGTCGAGCAGTGACGTGTCGGCCAGCGCCAGCATGTCGAAGGCCACGAAGGAGGCGGGGTTCCTCTCGGCCAGCGTCCGCACCCGTGAGTCCGCGGGATGGATCCGCTCGGTGAGCGCGTCGAAGTCGAGCCGCCCCTGCCTGGCGATCAGGATCTCCCCGTCCATCACGCAGCGCTCCGGCAGCCGCTCCCGCAGCGCCTCGACGAGTTCCGGGAAGTACCTGGTCAGCGGCTTGCCGGTGCGACTGCCGAGCTCCGTCTCGGCGCCGTCCCGGAACACGATGGTCCGGAAGCCGTCCCACTTCGCCTCGTAGTGCATGTCCGGCGGGATCTTCGCCACGGCCCTGGCGAGCATCGGCTTCACGGGCGGCATCACCGGCAGATCCATACTTCGACTCTAAGAGCCGTCCATGACGTCCGCGCGCCGCGCGGTTCGTCCGGCAGACGCCGTTCTTCCTGCGCTTTTGCCGTCGCCTGACGGGCGGGACCACGAGACGGGCGCGGGACGGCCGCCCCCGTCCGCCACGGTCGGCCACGGCTCGACGGCCGTCTCCGACGTCTGCGGCCGCTGCGCCGACGACACGGCCGACCGTGTCGTTCCCGTCAGCAGGGACGGCGGACTTCGCTCCCGGATCACAGGACGGCCATACGGCCCCCGGGGTGCCCCTCGACGACGGATGATGCCCCTTCAGCATCCGCAGTCCTCGGGGGGACCATGCGCACCCGTACCGCCATCGCCACCGTTTTCCTGCTCGCCTTCGCCACCGCTTGCTCCGGGAGCGGCGAGGCCGCGAAGCCCGGCACGTCGAAGGCCGCCGGGAAGAGTGCCGCGGCGAAGCCCGGCCCGAGCCCGAGCCCGAAGGGGCCTCTCGCGTTCGGCGCGCCGTTCACCGTCACGACCGACGGAGCCACGATGGCGACGACCGTCCTCCGGTACGAGCAGGGGAAGTTCCACTCCCGGCGGTCCGCCGACGAGGAGTTCGGCACGACCGGGTACACGTGGGCCGTCGTCGAGATCAAGGGATGCCTGAAGAGCGGCTTCGCCGTGGTCACCCGCAACACGTGGGCGCTCGAGTACGCCGACGGAACGCGGATCAAGCCGAGCCGCGTGACGTACGGCGACTTCCCGAAGCCGGAGTATCCCCGCATGGCGACGGTGAACGCGGGTGAGTGCGTGCACGGGAAGACCGTGTTCGCGGTGCCGGCGAACCAGCGGCCCGAGCGGGTGCTGCACACCTCGGAGAAGTTCGAGAAACTGGAGACGCTGGCGGAGTGGGCGGTACCGAAGGCGTAGCCGACGCCTCCACGCGCCACACTGGGTGCCATCACTCCGGGCATCCGCAGGTCGGAGCCCACACATCGCGTCCCTCGTGCGGTCGGAGGCCGCCTTCAACGGACGGGGGCCGACCGCAACCTGTACGTTCTTCGGCCGCTTGACGGTGAGGGGCGGCCGAGGTGGTGCTCGTTGCTCGACCTGGCTCGCCCCGATCTCGCTGCCACCGTTACTGTCCGGGGATCATCGGTCATCGCCGGGCCTGACGGGCCCAGAGGTCGGACGGGAGAACCTGGTGCCGGAACCCATGGACCACTTCGAGAGCAGGCCGGGGAGGATGATCGGTGCCTGGTCCCCGCCTGCGGGTGCCGTGCAGGGCACCCCTCAGGTGGCGTGTTTCCGTGAGGGTCGGCTCTCAGGGGCCCAGGCGTTCGCGACGGTCGGCCTTTCCCGAACTCCGCTGTGGCATCCGGCTTCGGATCGTCACTTCCACTTGGAACTGTTGGCCTGTGAGAACGCCGGCCGCGCCGCTGGCTATGGGCACTTCCCCGACGTGCTGGAATACGTCGTCGGGCAGTTGATGGCGAGCGGCCAAGCGATTCTCCGTGGCGACGTGGTGCCGCTTCCCGCTCCGCTGCCCGGGGGAACCATGACGTCCCTCTACGCGGGGCTGCCCGTCTACTTCGACGACGACTTCTTCTCGGTGACCATCGAGAACGGTAGTGATGTCGCGATCGTCTGGCTCGTCCCCATCACGGATCAGGAGACCTCCTTCATCCGCGAGAAGGGCTGGCGGGCATTCGAAGACGCACTCGTTCGCCAGGATCCTGACCTCCTCGACCCCGCCCGTCCCCAGCTCGACCTGTAAGCCGGGACGGATGGAGGGGCCCGTCAGAGAGTGCGCAGCAGCGGGACGATGTCGGTGCGGTGGCGGGGCATGGCCGGCCGCCACCACGGACGATGCCCTGCTCGAACAGCCGGCGAAGAGGCCGACCGCCTCGGCGAGGACAGCCGGGGAGCGGGCCGCCGCGCAGGCCCTCGTCGAGGAAGGGACGATCCGCGCCCGTCGTGGGGTGCTGGGCGCGCTCGGCCTCCTGGACGTGCCCGGCGGAGGCGAACGTTCAGCGGGAGGGGCTGACGGGCCGGGTCTATTGCCTCGGCCTGGACGAGGAGCAGCGGGCGTTCCTCGGTCTGGTCCCGTCGATGGTGGGCATCGGGCACGTCCCCCTGGCCGCGGTGTCCGATCTCGGCGAGCGGCGCCTGGCGGTGACGCTGCGGGCGGTCGCACGGCTCGCGGGCAACGACACCCCGGCGGTGGGCATGCGGCTCTGAACTCCGGCACCCGAGCCGACGCCGACCTGTGCGACGTGTCCGTGTCCGCGCCCGGCACCGTCCACGATCCGATCGGCGGGTCGAAGCACCCCGGCTGGTGATCGCCGGCCGGTGCCGGAGGCCCACGGACGTGGTGGGCCGCGCCCGGCCCGTGTCCGGCGGAATCCGCGCGGAACCGCATGCCGGTTCCGCGCGGCGGCACGGGCGTCCGCCCGGTGTGCGGGGGCCGCGTGCCGCGCCTACCGTGGCTCGCATGGGCGATGCGGTGGAACTCGAAGCGGCGGGCAGGAGCGTCCGTCTGTCCAGCCCGGACAAGGTCTTCTTCCCGGAGCGCGGCTTCACGAAGCTGGACCTCGCCCGGTACTACCTCGCCGTCGGCGACGGCATCCTGCGCGCCCTGCGCGACCGCCCCACCACGCTGGAGCGCTACCCCGACGGGGTGACCGGCGAGTCCTTCTTCCAGAAGCACGCGCCCAAGAACATGCCCGACTGGATCCCGACCGCCCGCATCACCTTCCCCAGCGGCCGCGACGCCGACGAGATGTGCCCCACCGAGCAGGCCGCCGTGCTGTGGGCCGCGCAGTTCGGCACGCTCACCTTCCACCCGTGGCCGGTCCGCCGCGACGACGTCGACAGCCCCGACGAACTGCGCATCGACCTCGACCCGCAGCCCGGCACGGACTACGCCGACGCGGTGCGCGCCGCCCACGAACTGCGCGAGGTCCTGCACGACTACGGCGGTCTGCGGGGCTGGCCCAAGACCTCCGGAGGCCGCGGGCTGCACGTCTTCGTGCCGATCCGGCCGCGCTGGACCTTCACCCAGGTGCGCCGGGCCGCCATCGCGGTCGGCCGCGAGCTCGAACGCCGCATGCCCGACCGGGTCACCGTCGCGTGGTGGAAGGAGGAAAGGGGCGAAAAGGTGTTCGTGGACTACAACCAGAACGCCCGGGACCGCACCATGGCCTCGGCCTACTCCGTACGACCCCGCCCGCACGCCCCGGTCTCCGCGCCCCTGCGCTGGGACGAGGTGGAGGACGCCAGACCCCGGGACTTCGACCTGGCGACCATGCCGGGGCGCTTCGCCGAACTCGGGGACGTGCACGCCGACATGGACGACCACGCCTTCTCCCTGGAGGCACTGCTGGAACTCGCCGACCGTGACGAGCACGACCACGGCCTCGGCGACCTCCCGTACCCGCCCGACTACCCGAAGATGCCGGGCGAGCCCAAGCGGGTGCAGCCGAGCAGGGCGAGACACGAGGAGGCCCGGCCGCCGGGCGACTGATCGGCTCGACCTCGGACGGATGCGCGTCGGGGAGGATCACCCGCGGTCGGACGGACGCGCGTCCGGGAGGATCACCCATGGGCGGTCGGGTCGGGCGGCCCGGCCCCGGCGGGGCGGGCAGGTGATCTCTCCGCCAAAATGCCCTCGAACGTGACCGGTTCGTGTCGATCCCGTTGATCGAGGAGCGCTCTCACCGGGCGGGCGGTCATGGTTATCCTGATCCGCATCCGCAGAGGAGGTGCCCTGAGGTGACCGGGACAGTGTCGCGCCCCACGCTGGAGGCCGTGGCCGCGCGGGCCGGGGTCTCCCGGGCCACCGTGTCGCGGGTCGTGAACGGTGGGGACGGGGTCCGCGAGCCGCTCGTCGAGCGCGTGCGCCAGGCCGTCGAAGAACTCGGGTACGTTCCCAACCAGGCCGCCCGCAGCCTCGTCACCCGGCGCCACGACGCGGTCGCCGTCGTGATCGCCGAGCCGGAGACCAGGGTCTTCGCCGACCCCTTCTTCGCGCTCCAGCTCCGTGGCATCAGCAAGGAACTGACCGCCCACGACTCCCAGTTGGTGCTGCTGCTCACGGAGGGCCGCGACGACCACGTCCGCGTCGCCCGCTATCTCGCCGGCGGCCACGTCGACGGCGCGCTCGTCTTCTCGCTGCACCTCGACGACCCGCTGCCCGGACTGATCCACGGCGCGGGCGTGCCGACCGTGTTCGGCGGTCGGCCCGGCTGGGGCGAGGGCGTCCGTGAGGCGGTCTACGTCGACTGCGACAACCGCGGCGGAGCCCGTCAGGCCGTTCGCCACCTCCTCGGTCTCGGACGGACCCGCATCGCCCACATCACCGGAGCCCTCGACCAGACGTCCGCGGTCGACCGGCTGGACGGCTACCGGGACGTCATGGCCGACGCCGATCCGGCGCTCGTCGCCCAGGGCGACTTCACTCCCGCGGGCGGCGAACGCGCGATGCGGGAGCTGCTGGAGCGCCGCCCCGACGTGGACGCGGTGTTCGTGGCGAACGACCTGTCGGCCCTCGGCGCGCTGCGCGTACTGCGTGAGCGCGGACGGCGGGTGCCCGAGGACGTGGCCGTGATCGGCTTCGACGACATGCTGCCGATCGCCGAACAGGCGGATCCGCCGCTGACGACGGTGCGTCAGGAAATAGAGGAGATGGGCCGGTTGATGGCCCGGCTGCTGATCCGTGGACTGGGGGACGGGGCCGGCACGGAGGGCCCGGTGCCCGAGTCCTCCGGAGTGGTCCTGCCGACGACGGTGGTACGACGGGCCTCCGCGTAGGGGCGGCCGTCCCCGGCGTCGGCCCAGGGGCGCCGAGGGTGGCCGCGACCGGGAGTGACCGTCGTGCGACGGGGGCCTGCCGGCCGGGACGTCAGCTCTGTTGCGGTGCGCTCTTGATCACCGCGAAGCGTGCGCCGTACGGATCGGTGAGCTTGGCCATGCGGCCGACGCCCTCCAGGTCCGTGGCGGGCATACGGACCGCACCCCCGAGTTCCTGGGCCCCGGCCACCACGGCGTCCGTGTCGGGGACCTCGATGTACGGCAGCCAGTACGCGCCGGTCCTCGCCTCGACCGGGTCGTCGGCGAGCGGCATCAGACCGCCGAACACGCCCTCCTCCTCGGTCCCCGCGGGGCTGACGCAGGTGTAGATCCCGCCCGGGAACGAGACCGCCGAGGTCTCCCACCCGAAGACCGAGTTGTAGAACGCGGCGGCCGCCATGATGTCCGGGGTGACGAGCTCGACCCAGCACAGGGAACCCGGGTCGCCGGCCATGCCCAGCCCCTCGGTCCGGCCGGGCTGCCAGACGCCGAAGGGCACCCCCGCCCGGTCGGCGAACACGGCCATGTGTCCCTCGCCCATCACGTCCATGGGCGGCACGAGCACCGTGCCCTTGGCCTGCTCGACCGCCTTGGAGGTGGCTTCGGCGTCGGCGGTCCGGAAGTAGACGTTCCAGGACGGCGGGCCCTGCTCGGGGGCGATCCGCATGCCCCCGGCCACGGTCTTGCCGTCGAGCTGGAAGAAGCCGTAGCCGTCGGCGTCGGGTCCCGCCGACCGGAACCGCCAGCCGAAGACGCCTTCGTAGAACGCGATGGCACCCTCGATGTCGGACGTGCCGACGTCCAGCCAGTTCGGGGCGCCGTCGATGAAGCGGGTGGTGAGCATGGCCGCCCTCCTTCGAGGGGTCTCGCTGCCGTTGGGGACCACTCTTCCACCACCCACTGACAATCGTCGCGGAGAGGGGCAAATCGCCTGGACCGGCGGTGCTCGCCGTTCCGAGGGTCTGCCGTGATTCCGGTCGTGGCCGTGTTTTCCCGCGCGCCGCCGTGCCCGGGACCTCCCGCGAGGCCATCATCGAAGCCGCCGGGAGCCTCGGGACGTGGCGTTGATCCCGCGTTGAGCGAACGTTTTTCCCCGCGGGGCACGCTCATGGTCATGTACTCGGAAACCATCACTCCGTCCGACCTCGCCTGGCAGGAGCAGGCGTTGTGCGCGCAGACGGGGGCGGACTTCTTCTTTCCCGAGCCGGGCAGCTCGGTGCGCGACGCGAAGCGCATCTGCGGGATGTGCGCGATGCGGTCCGCGTGCCTCGACTACGCGCTGAGCAACGACGAACGCTTCGGCGTGTGGGGCGGGCTCTCCGAGAAGGAGCGTCTCGGCCTGCGGCGCGCCCTGGAGTGACACGCCCCCGGGCCGCGGCCGGTCCTGACGGCCCTCTTCGCAGGTCGGTGCCGCTCTCCCGTGCCGATCCCGCCCGATCGCCCTGGTTGCCCTGATCGCGCTGATCACATGGCTCATCGGGGTGAGCGGTATGTCATATGTGCATGGAATATTACAAATGTGCGCATGACGTCCTCTGACCGTTGTCACCGACATCGAAAGGGACGTCATGGCCGACAACAAGGCCGACAAAGTCAGGAAAGCCGCGAGGTCCATCGGACTCGTGGCTCCGGTGGGGAAGCCCGCACCCGCGCAGGCTCCTCCGGCCGACGAGGAATGGGAGCTCCCGGGCGGCAGCGCCCGGGTGTACTACGGGGAGGGCCAGAAGGGTGTGGTCCGGCCGGTCGTCCTGGCCGACGGGTTCGACCTGGGCCCGACCGATTTCGACTGGCTGTGGGACGGGCTGGAGAACGGCAGGTTCCCGTTCAACAGCGAACTGCGGCGGCGGGGGCGCACGCTGGTCCTCGTCGGGTTCGACGAGCGCAGCGAGTCGATCCTGCGCAACGCCGAGACGATGATGGCCGCGATCATGCGCACCGGCGCGGAGCAGCTCGGAGACACCCGGCTGCTCGTCGGTGGGTTCAGCATGGGCGGGCTGGTCGCCCGGTACGCGCTGGCGAGGATGGAACTGCAGCGCATCGACCACCGGGTCGGCTGCTACGTGTCGTTCGACAGCCCGCACCGGGGCGCGTGGGTGCCGATCGGGCTCCAGGCGTTCGCACACCACATCGCCCCCGTCGACGACACCTACCTGAGGCAGATCTGCAGTCCGGCCGCCCAGCAGACACTCTGGCGTTATCTGGACAGCGTCGACGGCACGCCGAGGGAGAGCCCGCTGCGCACGGAGTTCAAGGAGGAGCTGCAGAAGGTGGGCGGCTGGCCGCGCATCCCGCGCCTGATCGGGGTGTCCAGCGGACGCGGTGACGGCGTGGGCAACGGGGTGCGTGCCGGGGCGAAGGCGCTGACCTGCGCCGGGCCGATCTTCGAGGGCACGTACTTCCTCGCCCAGCCGCAGGGCGAGGCCGCTGAGGTGGCCGTGCTCGACGGCGCCTTCGGCGGACCGCACACGATCACCACGAGCGGGTTCCCCGAACTGGACGGCGCGCCCGGCGGGACGCTCGAGTCGTTCGGCATCATCGGGGACGCGCTCGCCTCGGTCAACGAGAACGTCGACATCGTCCACCGGTCCGTCTGCTTCGTCCCGTCGGTCAGCGCGGTCTCCATCCGTGACCTGGACCGGCAGGAGGACCTGTACATCAACATCGACCAGCTGCCCCCGGAGGAGTCCGAGCTCGACGACTTCATGCTCTCGCAGGACAACGACCCGCACACCCTCATGACGGAGGACATCGGGAAGTGGGTCCTGGACCGGCTGCCCGACTAGTACGGCCCGACCGGTACGACCCGGAACGGAGCCGCCCGTGTACGGCCAGTCACCTGGGACGCGCACGGGCGGCAGCCTGCCGGCGAGGCGGCACCCAGGAGGTCGCCGCCTCGCCCGCGGGCGGGGCTACGCGGTGGCGCGGGCCGCCATCCGGGCCTTGCGGGCGGCGAGCTTCTCGTCGAACTTCGAGGCTTCGGCGTCGAGGCCGCCCATGAAGAAGCCGAGCTCCTCCTGGGCCTTGAGGCCCTCGGGGCCGAGGCCGCCGATCTCCAGGACCTTGAGGTGGCGCAGCACCGGCTGGAGCACGTCGTCGTGGTGGATGCGCAGGTTGTAGACCTCGCCGATGGCCATCTGCGCGGCCATGCGCTCGAAGCCGGGCATGCCGTGACCGGGCATCCGGAAGTTGACGACGACGTCACGGCACGCCTGCATGGTCAGGTCGGGGGCGAGCTCGAACGCGGCCTTCAGGAGGTTGCGGTAGAAGACCATGTGCAGGTTCTCGTCGGTCGCGATGCGCGCCAGCATGCGGTCGCAGACCGGGTCGCCCGACTGGTGACCGGTGTTGCGGTGCGAGATGCGGGTCGCGAGCTCCTGGAAGGCGACGTACGCGACCGAGTGCAGCATCGAGTGGCGGTTGTCCGACTCGAAGCCCTCGCTCATGTGCTGCATGCGGAAGGCCTCGAGCTTGTCCGGGTCGACCGCGCGCGAGGCGAGCAGGTAGTCGCGCATCACGATGCCGTGCCGGCCCTCCTCCGCCGTCCAGCGGTGCACCCAGGTGCCCCAGGCGCCGTCACGGCCGAAGAGGGACGCGATCTCGTGGTGGTAGCTCGGGAGGTTGTCCTCGGTGAGCAGGTTGACGACGAGCGCGATCCGGCCGATCTCGGTGACCTTGGACTGCTCCTTGTCCCAGGCCTCGCCGTCCTCGAACTGCCCCGGGAAGTTGCGGGCGTCGCTGAAGGGCACGTACTCGTGCGGCATCCAGTCCTTGGCCACCTTCAGATGGCGGTTCAGCTCCGTCTCGACGACTTCCTCCAGCGCGTACAGCAGGCGAGCGTCGGTCCAGGCTGCTGCCGGGCTACCGAGGTCGGGAGAAGTGATCGTCACGGGTGCTCCAGGGGGACGGGACAACGAGCGAAGAACTTAACCTACGGCATCGTAGGCTACGTCTCCGTAGGTTACGTCTCCGTAGGTTAAGGAACCCGTAAAGATCGCTGATCAGCGGTGTTACGGGCGAGAGTCCGCGCTTCCCCGGCGCATGCCGGAGAGACCCGGGGCGTCGTGGGTCCTGGGCCGTCCGGATGACTCGTTCACTCGTTCAGACGTACAGCTCCCGAAGCCTCACCGAGAGACATGTCACACAGCCTTCGAGCTTCTCGAACTCGCCGATGTCCACCACGACCGGTTCGTGGCCGAGGTCGGCGAGCAGCTCCGCGGTCTTCGGGGCGGACGAGGCCATCAGCAGCCTGCTGCCGCCCAGGAGCACCACGTGCGCCCCGGACTCCTCCGGCACCGCCAGGAAGCGGGGGAAGAGGGAAGGGGTGTCCACCAGCGGCTCGTGGCCGATCACCGTGCCGTCGGGCAGCGCGGTGACCGCCGACTTCAGGTGCAGCACCTTGCTGACGGGGACCGCGACGACCCGCGCCCCGAGCGGTTCGAAGACCGCGCGCAGCTGCTGGATCCCGGCCGCGTTCGTGCGGCCGCCGCGGCCCACGTAGATCGTGTCGCCCACCTTCAGGACGTCGCCCCCGTCGAGGGTGCCCGGATCCCAGATCCAGTTCACCGAGCAGCCGAGGCGTGCCACGGCCTCCTCCACCCCCGGGGTCTCGGCGCGGCGGGACTCGGCGCCCGGACGGGTGATGAGGGCGACGTTGCGGAAGACGACGACGGCGTCCTCGACGAACACCGAGTCCGGGCAGTCCTCGACCGGGTCCACCTCCACGGTCTCCCAGTCGTGCGCGCGCAGCGCCTCGGTGTACGCCTCCCACTGCTCGACCGCGAGACCGGTGTCCACTGCCCGGCGTTCCACGTGCGTCACCAGCCCCTCGGCGAGGCGGGGGCCGGGCCTGCGGACGAGCGCTTTCTGACTGGGCACGGGCGGGTCTCCGAATCGGCCGGGGGTGTCGGCGCAACATCATGCAGTGCCCTCCGCGCGCGCAAAAGCCCCGCGTGCGAAAGCCCCCGGCCCGTACGCCGGGCACCGCCCACCCCCGACGCTAGGCGGCCCCCGCGTCCCGCACTATGAGGAATACCCGACAGTTTCCGGAGCGATTTCTTTCAGTTCTCCTCCTTCCAGCAGCAGCCGTCGCGTGATGCCGATCGACTCCAGGAACGGCATGTCGTGGCTGGCGACGATCAGGGCCCCTTCGTACGACTCCAGGGCCGTGGTGAGCTGGCGGACGCTCGCCATGTCGAGGTTGTTCGTCGGCTCGTCGAGCATCAGCAGCTGCGGGGCGGGGTCGGCCAGCATCAGCGCCGCGAGCGCCGCGCGGAAACGCTCGCCGCCGGAGAGCGTCGCCGCCGTCTGGTCGGCCTTCGCCCCCTTGAACAGGAAGCGGGCGAGACGGGCCCTGATCCGGTTGTCGGTGGCGGCCGGCGCGTACCGGGCCACGTTCTCGGCGACGCTCAGGGAGTCGTCCAGGACGTCGAGCCGCTGCGGCAAAAAGCGCAGGGGCACATGGGTCCGCGCCTCGCCGGACACGGTCTCCAGCTCCCCGGCGATCGTGCGCAGGAGCGTCGTCTTGCCCGCTCCGTTGCGTCCGACGAGCGCGACGCGTTCGGGCCCGCGAAGATCGAACACGCCGTTCACCCGCGAGCCGTGCTGCAGCTCCAGCCGGTCGAGGGTGAGGACGGTGCGCCCCGGCGGTACGGCCGTGTACGGCAGGTCGATCCGGATCAGATCGTCGTCGCGTACGGCCTCCACCGCCTCGTCGAGACGCTCCTTCGCCTCGCTGAGCCTTCCCTCGTGCATGATGCGGTGCTTGCCCGCGGACTCCTGCGCCGCCCGCTTGCGCGCCCCCATGACGATCTTCGGCTCGCGCTTCTGCTCGTACATCTTCTGCCCGTACCGCTTGCGCCGGGCCAACTTGAGCTGAGCGTCGATCAGTTCGCGTTTCTGTTTCTTCAGATCGGACTCGGCGACGCGCACCATGCGCTCCGCCGCCTCCTGTTCGGCGGCGAGTGCCTCCTCGTACGCGGAGAAGTTCCCGCCGTACCAGGTGACCTCGCCGGAGTGCAGATCGGCGATCTGGTCGGCCAGGTCGAGGAGTTCGCGGTCGTGGCTGACCACGATCATCACCCCGGACCAGGCCTCCACGGCCGCGTACAGCCGCCGTCGCGCGTACAGGTCGAGGTTGTTGGTGGGTTCGTCGAGCAGCAGTACGTCGGGTCGGCGCAGCAGGAGCGCGGCCAGCCGCAGCAGCACCGACTCGCCGCCGGACACCTCGCCGATCGTGCGGTCCAGGTCGATGTGTCCGAGACCGAGTTCGCCGAGGGTCGCGCGGGCCCGTTCCTCGACGTCCCAGTCGTCGCCGACGACGTCGAAGTGCTCCTCGGCCACGTCGCCCGACTCGATCGCGTGCAGGGCGGCGCGGACCGCGCGGATGCCGAGGGCCTCGTCGACCCGCAGCGTGGTGTCGAGCGTGACGTTCTGCGGCAGGTGACCGACCTCGCCGGCGACCTTGACGGTGCCGTCGGCCGGGGTGAGCTGTCCGGAGATCAGCTTCAACAGGGTTGATTTGCCCGACCCGTTGAGGCCGACGAGTCCGGTGATGCCGGGGCCGAAGGCGGCCTGGAGACCGTCGAAGACCTCGGTGCCGTCGGGCCAGGCGAAGGACAGGGACGTGCAGGTGATGGAGGTGGGGGACGTTGACATGAGGGCCTCGCGATTGCTGGATGCGGTCGGGGGTACGCGTACGGGACACCGCGAGGCGACGACGATCCAGTTCGGAGGAGAGCGAGAAGAAGGCTCCGCACCCGGGGACGGCTCGAACGCCGAGGTCGCACGCTGCGCACACACGGGTCCGACGGGACCAGCCGGGTGTGACGCGGTGTCTCAGACCTCAGACGAGCAACGTCCTTCTCCAATCGACGGCAACAGAACCGCTATACACCGTAGGGGCGGTCCCGAGGACTGTCAAAGGATTAACGCGCCCCCCGACGAACCGAGGAGACCTCGTGCCGAACGGCTCGCTCTCGTTGCCCGCCCGGCTCTACCTCCTGGCGTGGGACACCACGAAACGGAGGATCACCGGATCCACCCACCTGCACCACCTGGTGCGCGCCGGCGCCCTCACCGAACTCGCCCAGCGCGGGCTGCTCGTCGACGACGACGGCATCGTCACCCCCGTCCACCCCGACTCCCGGACGGGGGACGTCGTGCTGGACGGGCTGCTGGAACTCGTGTCGGAGTCGCGGCCCCGGAGGTGGAAGTCGTGGGTCACCTGCCGGGCCCGGGTCACCCTGGACGCGGTACGCGCCCAGCTCGCGGCCGAGGGGTACCTGCGGGCGGAGAAGAAGCGGGTCCTCGGGATCTTCCCGTCCGTCGAGTACGAGCTGGACCGGGTGCCCGCGGTCGAGGCCCTGCGCACGGACGCGCGCGAGGTCCTGGAGGGACCGGTGCCCGTCGCCGACGTCGGTGACCGTGACGCGGCCCTCGTCGCCCTGGCCGCCGCGGCCGAACTCCGCACCTTCGCGTCGTCCGGGGAACGCAAGCTCCACAGGGCCCGCATCGACGAACTCGCCGAACGCGGGGGCGCGGCGGCGCCCGCGCTGAGGAAGGTCGTCCAGGACGTCCGTACGGCGGTGGCCGTGGCGGCCGCGACGGCCGCCTCCACGACCACGGCGGCGACCACGGCGAACTGAACGGCGTGGCCGGGGCGAGCCGGACGGGTGTGGCCGAGGAGCACCCCCGAGGCGGCGGCACGCCTTCACGTACATGTCGGATTCCTGCCAGCTCCCGTCGTACCGGCCGTGCTTGGGTTGACCCCATGACCGACATCGAGCGACTTCGCGCATCCGCCCTCGCCTTCCGCGCCCTGCACGTGCCGGGCCGTCCCCTCGTCCTGGTGAACGCCTGGGACGCGGTGACCGCCCGCATCGTCGAAGAGTCCGGCGCCGCGGCGGTGGCGACGACCAGCGCGGGACTCGCCTGGGCCCTGGGCGCGGCGGACGGGGACCGGCTGGACAGGGAGGACGCGCTCGCGGCCGTCGCGCGGATCACCTCGGTGGTCCGGGTTCCGGTCAGCGCGGACATCGAGAACGGGTACGCGTCCGACGCCGAGGGCGTGGGGGACACCGTCCGCGCGGTGCTCGCGGCGGGGGCGGTGGGCGTGAACCTCGAGGACGCCCTCTACGAGGAGGGCGCCGGGCCGCTGCGTCCGCTGAAGGAGCAGGCGGAGCGCGTCGCGGCGGCGCGCGCGGCCGCCGACGCGGCCGGGGTGCCGCTGTTCGTCAACGCCCGCATCGACACCTTCCTGCGCGGCGCGGGCGGGGTGGAGGAGACCCTGGAGCGGGCCGCCGCCTTCCTGGCCGCGGGAGCCGACGGCGTCTTCGTACCCGGAACCGTCGATCCGGCGACCGTGAAGGCGCTCGTCGAGGGCATCGACGGTCCCCTGAACATCCTGGTGGGTCCCGGGGCGCCGTCCGTCGAGGAGCTGGCCGAGCTCGGCGTGGCCCGGATCAGCGCGGGTTCGAGCGTCGCGTCCGCCGCGCACGCCCTGGTCCGGCGTGCCGCGCGGGAGCTGCTGGACACGGGGACCTACGAGACCCTGGACGGCGGGTTCGAGTACATGGGCCTCAACGCCCTGATGGCGCGCGCCGACTGACGGCACCCGCGCCGATTCAGCAGGTGCCCCGCATGAGTTCCGCCAGATCGTGGTCCAGGTCCACCTGGAGGTGCTCCAGACCGACCGGCACCAACTCGGTGGTCTGCCGGAGGAAGTTCCGCACCTCACCGGAGCGGACGTGGACCACGGCGGTGCCCTCGGGGGCGTGGAACTCCAGCACGGTGCGGTCGAATCCGTACGGCCGCACCCGCACGTCGCCGTGCCCCACCGCGTCCTCGAGCCCCGACACGAGCAGTTCGCGGGCGAAGGTCCAGCAGACCTCGACGCCCTCGAGCGTGGCGGGGGCGGGAAACGTCATGCGGACAGCGAACGGATCGGTCCGGTCGTAGTGCAGCGTGGCCGGGATGCTCGGCATCCGCGGCGCGGCGGCGACGAGGCGGGCCTCTACGGGCTGCTCGATGGCGGTGGACAACGCCTTGCTCCCTTGTGACGGCTGAACGGACTCCGGACGGATGAAGCCGGTCAATTGAAGAGACGGAAGAATGACCCGGCGCGTGCACCTGTGGACCGAGTGACCTCTGTCACCGAGGCCATGCACCGGGAGATCAACTTTCTCCGATCGTGGTGGTCCCTTTCCGTTCCGCGCTCACCCGACACCGAGGAGGACACCCAGGTGGCCCCGAGGGTTGCAGTCGACCGCCATGTGGACACCAATGGGGGAACGGAGGCCGTCTGGACGCCGCCGGGGGAGTGCACTAGCTTCGCCCGCCATGAGGAGCTCGGGAAAGACGGGACGCACGGGCCGGAGGATCGGCGTGGGACCCGCGGCGGCCGCGCTCGCCGCGGCGCTCGTGGTGGCCGCGCCGGCGGTGGCGGCGCCCGCACCGGCACACGACAAGGCGCAGGCCCCGCGCTGGGCGCTCAAGGACAGCGGTACGGACGCCCGTTTCCGCGGACTGTCGGCGGTCGGCAGGGACACCGCGTGGGTGGCCGGTTCGAAGGGCACCGTGCTGCGCACCACCGACGGCGGCGCGCTCTGGCGGAACGTCTCGCCGCCCGGCGCCGGGGACCTGGAGTTCCGTGACGTCGAGGCGTTCGACGCGCGGCGTGCCGTGGTCCTGGCCATCGGCGAGGGGGAGGCGTCCCGCGTCTACCGGACCGAGGACGGCGGCACCACCTGGACCGAGTCCTTCCGCAACACCGACGCCAAGGCCTTCTACGACTGCCTCACCTTCCTCGACCGGCGGCACGGCCTGGCCGTGAGCGACCCGGTGGACGGCAGGTTCCGCATCCTGTCGACCAGCGACGGCGGCCGTTCCTGGAAGGTGCTGCCCGGCGACGGGATGCCCGCCGCCGAGGACGGCGAGGCGGGCTTCGCCGCGAGCGGCCAGTGTCTGGTCGGTTCGGGGCCCCGCGACGTGTGGCTGGCCACGGGAGGCGGCGCGACCGCGCGCGTGCTGCACTCCGCCGACCGCGGACTGACCTGGACCGCCACCGGCACGCCGGTCCCCGCGGGCGATCCGGCGCGCGGCGTCTTCGCCCTCGCGTTCCGCGACCGTACGCACGGACTCGCGGTGGGCGGCGACTACCGTGCCGACCAGGCCTCACCGCGGGCCGCGGCGGTCACCCCCGACGGCGGCCGCACCTGGACCACCGCCGACCGGCCCCCGCCCGCCTACCGCTCCGGTGTCACCTGGCTTCCGCACAGCCGCGCCGCCGCCCTCGCGGTCGGTCCCACCGGCACCGACCTGACCATCGACGGCGGCCGCACCTGGCGCACCCTCGACACCGGCTCGTACGACACCGTGGACTGCACCCCGGACCTGAGCTGCTGGGCCTCCGGCGAGAAGGGCCGGATCGCCCGGCTGGAGCGCTGAACCGGGCCGGTCGCGCGGGACGCGGGGCGAGGGGCCTCAGCCGGGGGTCTCGCGATAGCGCTCCAGGCCCGGGGCCGTCTTCGTCGCCACGAACTCGGTGACGCGGTACGCGCACACGCCCGCGGTGACGAACGGGTCGCCCGCGGCGATCTCCTCGATCCGCGCCCGGTCGTCCGCGACGGCCAGGATCACGCCTCCGTCGCGGGGGTTCTTGCGCCCCGAGGCGAGGAAGGTCCCTGCCGCGTACTGCTCGTCGAGCCAGGCGACATGGGCCTCCAGGACGGCGTCGACGGCTTCGAGTGGCGCGGTGTAGGACAGCTCCAGTACGAACATGATCGCGAGCTTACCCCCGGCCGCCCCGCCGCCAGCCCGCCCCGGTCCCGCGACGGCGGTCGCGCAAGTCCCTCGCGCCGCAACCCGGTTGGGCCGCCGGAACCCCTCACCCCGCCTCCGGCCCCGGCCCGTGTGTCCGGCGGGAGCGTCCGTGGGCGGACCGCCCCGCGTGGGTCCGGGCGAGCGGCGGCCCGTAGGCTCGTTCCCACCATGACGACCGTGAGGATTCCCGCGGGCTGGCCCGCCACCGAGGAACAGGCCCGCGCCGTGCAGGACGAGTTGCGCGAGCGGGTGGTGCTCGACGAGCCGGGCCCGCCGCCCGGCACCGGTCGCGTCACGGGTGTCGACGTCGCGTACGACGACGAGCGCGATGTCGTCGTCGCGGCGGCCGTCGTCCTCGACGCGGCGACCCACGAGGTGGTGGCGGAGGCCACCGCCGTCGGCCGGGTCTCCTTCCCGTACGTCCCCGGGCTGCTCGCCTTCCGCGAGATCCCGACCGTCATGGCCGCGCTCGACGCCCTGCCCTGCCCGCCCGGCCTGGTCGTCTGCGACGGGTACGGGCTCGCCCACCCACGCCGTTTCGGCCTCGCCAGCCACCTCGGCGTCCTCACCGGGCTCCCCACGATCGGGGTCGCCAAGAACCCGTTCACCTTCTCCTACGAGGAGCCCGGCGTCCGGCGCGGCAGCGCCTCACCGCTGCTCGCGGGCACCGACGAGGTGGGCCGCGCGCTGCGCACCCAGGACGGGACCAAGCCCGTGTTCGTGTCCGTCGGCCACCGCGTGGACCTCGGCAACGCCTGCGCCCACACCCTCGCGCTCACCCCGAAGTACCGTCTGCCGGAGACCACCCGCCGGGCGGACTCCCTGTGCAGACGGGCTCTCCGGCAGGCGACCTCCTGATCCCGTCCACCCGTCCCCGTCCACACCGTCTGCGCGTGTGAGTACGGCTTCTGAGTACCCGTACGGATGTACGGCCGTGCCGCGCCCGGCAGGCTGATCCGCATGACGACGTACCACGCACCGAAGCCCGCCGCCGAACCCTCCCGGCCCGCCGGGCGCGCGGTGACGGCCGCGCTGGTCCTCGCCGTCCCGGCCGGCCTCGCCTGGGCGGCCGGGATCATCTACACGGTGTTCGCCTGGGCGTCGTGAGGACCGCCCGACCCGCACGGTCACACCCGAGCCCCACGACCGCGCCCGTCACCGACGGGCACACCCGGCCGCCGGCGCCCCCACGCCCGCCCCATGACCCGGACGGCCGCCCTAGCGCACCGCCGCCACCCGGAAGGTGATCCCGGCCGCGCTCAGCCGTTCCAGCAGTGCGTCGCCCATCGCCACCACCGGGGTGACCTGGCCGGACGTCTTCGGCAGCTCGTCGAGGGCCAGGGACAGGGCGGACTCCGCGAGCATCTTCGCGGTCTCGCCGTAGCCGGGGTCGCCGCCCGAGACCTCGGTGTACACGCGCCGGCCGCCGCCCTCGCCGACGAAGCGCACCGAGAACCAGCTCTTCGCACGGCGTTCGGCGTCCGGCCCCTCACCCGGCTTGATCCGGTCGGACAGCCAGCGGCGCGCGGGCGGCAGCTGGGCGGCGGCGAAGAGCACGCTCACCCCGGCGACCCCGCCGAGGGCGACGGGCAGCCGCTCGACGGCCGCGTAGTGGCGGTAGCGGAAGTCCGGCCCGTACCGCGCCAGGGCCCGCGCCGAGCGCTGCACCACCTGGGCGTCGATCGTGGGCAGCGGCAGGGCCCACGCCCCGACCTCCTTGGCGAACCGCGGCGCGCCCAGGGGGGCTTCCACCCGCCGGTCCATCAGGCGCGGTTCGTGGTACCTGCGCTCCCGCGCGGCGGCGAGCATGTGCCGGCCGCGCGCGAACTGGTTGAGGGCGGAGGCGAAGGTGCCGCCCGAGAACATCGCCCGGGAGCGCACGAATCCCTCCACCCGCAGCGGCACGTCCTCCGGGAGCTGCTTGACGGTGAAGTAGGCGCCCAGGTCGTGCGGGACGGAGTCGAAGCCGCAGGCGTGGACGAGCCGCGCGCCCGTCTCCCGCGCGCGTGCGTCGTGCCGGACGTACATCAGGTCCACGAACTCGGGCTCGCCGGTCAGGTCCAGATAGTCGGTCCCGGCGTCCGCGCAGGCGGCCACCAGGTCCTCCCCGTAGGTGATGTACGGCCCCACGGTCGAGGCCACCACGCGCGCCTGTCCGGCGAGCTCGCGCACCGAGTCCGGGTCCGTCACATCGGCCCGCAGCACGCCGGGCGCGCCGCCGAGCCGCTCCCGCAGCCGTTCCAGCTTCCCGGTGCTGCGTCCGGCGATCGCCCACCGCAGCCCCTCGGGAGCGTGAGCGGCCAGATACTCCGCGGTGAGCTCCCCGACGAACCCCGTGGCTCCGAAGAGCACGATGTCGTACGCGCGGTCCGGCTCGATAAGCCTGCTCATGACACCCTCCACCACTGTGGGCTGCGCCCGGACGTGCCGTCCCGCGCCACGTCGTGCGCGAAGCGCCGTTGTCGGTGGCTGAGGCTAGCGTGAGGTGGCGACAGTCGGACGACGAGGTCGCACGAACAGGCCGGAGGCAGCCGTGGCCGTGTCGGAAAACGCGCTGAAAAAGTGGCAGAAGGTGCGTGGGCCCACGTCCGGCCCGCCCGGCGCCCCGCGGGAGTTGCCCCGGGGCGGGGTGACGCCGCTCCCGGGACCGTCCCCGCTCCCGGGACCGTCTCCGACCCCGGGACCGTCTCCGACCCCGAGATCGTCCCCGACTCCGATCCCGGAATTTGACTAAGCGCTTGCTCGTCAGGGGCTTGCCCGGAGTGGAACACGTTCTTAACATCACTGATGTCACATCAGTGGTGTCACAGTGCTGGGGGCTTGATGACAGCGGCAGGAACGCCGGGGCACGGTCCCCTCGCCGGAGTGCGCGTGGTCGAACTGGCGGGCATCGGGCCCGGCCCGTTCGCCGCCATGCTGCTCGCCGACCTCGGAGCGGACGTGGTCCGGGTGGACCGGCCCGGCGGCGCCGGGATCGGGGTCGACCCGGCCCGCGACATCGTCAACCGCAACAAGCGGTCCGTGATCGTCGACCTCAAGGCCGAGGACGGCGCGTCCCGCGTCCTCGATCTGGCCGAACGGGCCGACATCCTGATCGAGGGCTACCGGCCCGGCGTGGCCGAGCGCCTCGGTGTGGGCCCCGAGGACTGCCGTGCCCGCAACCCGCGGCTCGTCTACGGCAGGATGACCGGATGGGGCCAGGAAGGCCCGCTCGCCCACCGCGCCGGTCACGACATCGCCTACATCGCGATCACCGGAACCCTCGGGATGATCGGCGAGCCGGGCAGGCCGCCGGCGGTCCCCGCGAACCTCCTCGGCGACTACGCGGGCGGCTCGCTCTACCTCGTCGTCGGCGTCCTCGCCGCCCTGAACCACGCGCGCGCGACCGGCGCCGGACAGGTCGTGGACGCGGCCATCGTCGACGGCACCGCGCACCTCTCGACGATGATCCACGGCATGATCGCCGCGGGCGGCTGGCAGGACCGGCGCGCCGCCAACCTCCTCGACGGCGGCTGCCCGTACTACGGGACCTACGAGACCGCCGACGGCCGGTACATGGCCGTGGGCCCCCTGGAGCAGCGGTTCTACGACGAGTTCACCGAACTGCTCGGCATCCCCGGACTCGGCCCCGCCCACAAGGACCCGGCGCGCTGGGAGGAACTGCGCGGGGCGGTCGCCGAGCGCTTCAGGACCCGTACGAGGGACGAGTGGACCGCCGTCTTCGAGGGCACCGACGCCTGCGTGGCGCCGGTCCTGTCCTTGCGCGAGGCGCCCGGGCACCCGCACCTCGCCGCCCGGGGCACCTTCGTCGACCACGGCGGCGTCACCCAGCCCGCCCCCGCGCCGCGCTTCTCGGTCACCCCCACCGCGGTCCGCGGCGGCCCCGCCCTGCCGGGCGCCGACACCGCGGACGTCGCCCGCGACTGGGACGTGCCCCGGCCGGCGAAGGACGGCTGCTGATGGAACCCCGCCGGCCGCTCGTCCCCGGCGCCTCCCCGGCGCCCGCCCGTACCGGCAGAAGCCCCCGCACCGCCCTCCACGAGGGCCTCCGCACCCACTCCAGGAAGGCGTTCCCCGCATGAAGCGGCAGATCTTCACCGCCGAGCACGACGCGTTCCGCGAGACCGTGCGCACCTTCCTCGCCAAGGAGGTGCTGCCCCACTACGAGCAGTGGGAGAAGGACGGCATCGTCTCCCGGGACGCCTGGCGCGCGGCCGGCCGGCAGGGCCTCCTCGGCCTCGCCGTGCCCGAGGAGTACGGAGGCGGCGGCAACACCGACTTCCGCTACAGCGCGGTGCTCGCCGAGGAGTTCACGCGCGCGGGAGCGGCCGGGCTCGCCCTCGGGCTGCACAACGACATCATCGGCCCGTACCTGACGGACCTCGCCACCGAGGAGCAGAAGCGGCGCTGGCTGCCCGGCTTCTGCGACGGTTCGATCATCACCGCGATCGCGATGACCGAGCCCGGCGCCGGCTCCGACCTCCAGGGCATCAAGACGCACGCGGAGGACAAGGGCGACCACTACCTGCTCAACGGCTCCAAGACCTTCATCTCCAACGGCATCCTCGCCGACCTGGTGATCGTGGTCGCCAGGACCACCCCCGAGGGCGGCGCGCACGGACTGTCGCTGCTCGTCGTCGAGCGGGGCGCGGAGGGCTTCGAGCGCGGCCGCAACCTCGACAAGATCGGCCAGAAGTCGCAGGACACCGCCGAGTTGTTCTTCAACGACGTCCGCGTCCCCAAGGAGAACCTGCTCGGCACGCTCAACGGCGCGTTCGTCCACCTGATGACCAACCTCGCGCAGGAGCGCATGGGCATCGCCGTCGCCGCCATCGCCGGGGCCGAACACCTGCTGGAGATCACCACCGCGTACGTGAAGGAGCGCGAGGCGTTCGGGCGGCCGCTCGCGAAACTCCAGCACATCCGCTTCGAGATAGCCGAGATGGCCACCGAGTGCGCCGTCACCCGCACCTTCCTCGACCGCTGCATCGTCGACCACTCGGACGGCGAACTCGACGCGGTGCACGCCTCCATGGCGAAGTGGTGGGCGACCGAGCTGCAGAAGCGGGTCGCCGACCGCTGTCTCCAACTGCACGGCGGCTACGGCTACATGACGGAGTACCGGGTCGCACGGGCCTTCACCGACGGCCGCATCCAGACCATCTACGGCGGGACGACCGAGATCATGAAAGAGATCATCGGCCGCTCCCTGCTCGGCTGAACCCTCATCGAAAGGCTTACCAGTGAGCACCGAAGCGTACGTGTACGACGCGATCCGCACCCCGCGCGGTCGCGGCAAGCAGAACGGCTCCCTGCACGGAACCAAGCCCATCGACCTGGTGGTCGGGCTCATCCACGAGGTGCAGCGGCGCTTCCCGGGCCTCGACCCGGCCGCCGTCGACGACATCGTGCTCGGTGTCGTCGGCCCCGTCGGCGACCAGGGCTCCGACATCGCCCGGATCGCGGCCATCGCCGCCGGACTGCCCGACACGGTGGCCGGCGTCCAGGAGAACCGCTTCTGCGCCTCAGGCCTCGAAGCGGTCAACATGGCCGCGATGAAGGTCCGTTCGGGCTGGGAGGACCTCGTCCTCGCGGGCGGCGTCGAGTCGATGTCGCGCGTGCCGATGGCCTCGGACGGCGGCGCCTGGTTCGCCGACCCGATGACCAACCTGGCCACCAACTTCGTGCCGCAGGGCATCGGCGCCGACCTCATCGCCACGATCGAGGGCTTCTCCCGCCGCGACGTCGACGAGTACGCGGCCCTGTCCCAGGAGCGCGCGGCCACCGCCGTGAAGGAGGGCCGCTTCGAGCGGTCCGTCGTCCCCGTCAAGGACCGCGGCGGTCTCACGGTCCTCGACCACGACGAGTTCCTGCGCCCCGGCACCACCGCCGACTCGCTGGCGAAGCTCAAGCCGTCCTTCGCGGACATCGGCGAACTGGGCGGCTTCGACGCGGTCGCGCTCCAGAAGTACCACTGGGTCGAGAAGATCGACCACGTCCACCACGCGGGCAACTCCTCCGGCATCGTGGACGGCGCCTCGCTGGTCGCCATCGGCTCCAAGGAGGTCGGCGAGCGCTACGGCCTGACCCCGCGCGCGCGGATCGTCTCCGCCGCCGTGTCCGGCTCCGAGCCGACCATCATGCTCACCGGTCCCGCGCCCGCCGCCCGCAAGGCGCTCGCCAAGGCCGGTCTGACCATCGACGACATCGACCTCGTCGAGATCAACGAGGCCTTCGCGGCCGTCGTCCTGCGCTTCGTGAAGGACATGGGCCTGTCGCTGGACAAGGTCAACGTCAACGGCGGCGCCATCGCGCTCGGCCACCCCCTCGGCGCCACCGGCGCGATGATCCTCGGCACCCTCGTCGACGAACTGGAGCGCCAGGACAAGCGGTACGGCCTCGCCACCCTGTGCGTGGGCGGCGGCATGGGCATCGCCACGATCGTCGAACGCGTCTGACCTCCCCAACGGATCAAGGATCTACGGAGCATCCCCTGATGAGCACTGAGCCCACCACCATCCGCTGGGAACAGGACGAGACCGGCGTCGTCACCCTCGTCCTCGACGACCCCAACCAGTCCGCCAACACCATGAACGCGGCGTTCCGCGCCTCCCTCGCCGCGGTCACCGACCGGCTGGAGGCCGAGAAGGACTCGATCCGGGGCGTCATCTTCACCTCCGCCAAGAAGACCTTCTTCGCGGGCGGCGACCTGCGCGACCTCATCCGGGTCACCCCCGAGACCGCCCAGGACCTCTTCGACGGCGGCCTCGCCATCAAGCGCGACCTGCGCCGCATCGAGACCCTGGGCAAGCCGGTCGTCGCCGCCATCAACGGCGCGGCCCTGGGCGGCGGCTTCGAGCTCGCCCTCGCCTGCCACCACCGCGTCGCCCTCGACACCTCCGGCACCAAGATCGGCTGCCCCGAGGTCACGCTCGGCCTGCTCCCCGGAGGCGGCGGTGTCGTCCGCACCGTGCGGCTGCTGGGCATCGCCGACGCGCTGCTGAAGGTCCTCCTCCAGGGCACGCAGTACAACGCGACGCGCGCCCGGGACAACGGCCTCGTCCACGAGGTGGCCGCCACCCCCGAGGAACTGCTCGCCAAGGCCCGCGCGTTCATCGACGCCAACCCCGAGTCGCAGCAGCCCTGGGACAAGCCCGGCTACCGCATCCCCGGCGGCACCCCGTCGAACCCGAAGTTCGCGGCCAACCTGCCCGCCTTCCCGGCCAACCTGCGCAAGCAGACGAACGGCGCGCCCTACCCGGCGCCGCGCAACATCCTCGCGGCGGCCGTCGAGGGCTCCCAGGTCGACTTCGAGACGGCCCAGGTCATCGAGGCCCGCTACTTCGTCGAGCTGGCCGCCGGCCAGACCTCGAAGAACATGATCCAGGCGTTCTTCTTCGACCTCCAGGCCGTCAACTCCGGCGCCAACCGCCCCAAGGGCATCGAGCCGCGCCCGGTCACCAAGGTCGCCGTCCTCGGCGCCGGGATGATGGGCGCGGGCATCGCCTACTCGTGCGCCCTCGCGGGCATCGAGGTCGTCCTCAAGGACGTCTCGGCCGACGCGGCGGACAAGGGCAAGGCGTACTCCGAGAAGCTCTGCGCCAAGGCGGTGGCCCGGGGCCGTACGACCCAGGAGAAGGCGGACGCGCTCCTCGCCAGGATCACGCCCACCGCCGACCCGAACGACCTCGCGGGCTGCGACGCCGTCATCGAGGCGGTCTTCGAGGACACCTCGCTCAAGCACAAGGTGTTCCAGGAGATCCAGGACATCGTCGAGCCCGACGCCCTGCTCTGCTCCAACACCTCCACCCTGCCGATCACCGCGCTCGCCGAGGGCGTCGAGCGGCAGGAGGACTTCATCGGGCTGCACTTCTTCTCGCCCGTCGACAAGATGCCGCTCGTGGAGATCATCAAGGGCGAGCGCACCGGCGACGAGGCGCTGGCCCGCGCCTTCGACCTGGTCCGCCAGATCAGGAAGACCCCGATCGTCGTCAACGACTCGCGCGGCTTCTTCACCTCCCGGGTCATCGGGCACTTCATCAACGAGGGTGTCGCGATGGTCGGCGAGGGCATCGAGCCCGCCTCCGTCGAGCAGGCCGCCGCCCAGGCCGGCTACCCGGCGAAGGTCCTCTCCCTCATGGACGAGCTGACCCTCACCCTGCCGCGCAAGATCCGCAAGGAGTCGAAGCAGGCCGTCGAGGAGGCGGGCGGCACCTGGCAGACCCACCCCGCCGAGGCCGTCATCGACCGCATGGTCGACGAGTTCGAGCGCCCCGGACGCAGCGGGGGAGCGGGCTTCTACGAGTACGGCGAGGACGGCAAGCGGGGTCTCCTGTGGCCCGGTCTGCGCGAGCACTTCACGAAGCCGGGGCACGAGATCCCGTTCGAGGACATGAAGGAGCGCATGCTCTTCTCCGAGGCGCTGGACACCGTCCGGCTCCTGGAGGAAGGCGTCCTGACCTCGGTGGCCGACGCCAACATCGGCTCCATCCTCGGCATCGGCTTCCCGGGCTGGACCGGCGGTGTCCTGCAGTACATCAACGGCTACGAGGGTGCGACCGGCACGGGACCGGCCGCGTTCACGGCCCGCGCGCGGGAACTCGCCGAGCGCTACGGCGACCGCTTCCTGCCGCCGGCGCTGCTCGTCGAGAAGGCGGAGAAGGGCGAGCGGTTCACCGACGCGTCCTGACCGGACCGTCCGCGCCGGGGCGCACCCGCGCCCCGGCGCACCCATGCCGTGCGCATCCATGCCGCGCGCATCAGTGCCCGGCGCGTTCGGGCTTCCGCGCACCCGCACCCCGCGCGTTCGTGCCCCGCGCACCTGGGCCTCGCGCACCCGTCCCCGACCGCGCCGGGACGCCCCTCAACGAGGGCGCCCCGGCGTCAGGACTCCTTGAGCCACTCCCGCAGCTCGTCCTTCAGCGAGCGCTGGAACGCGGTCAGCAGCGCCTGCACCACCAGCGGCTGCATGTGCGCCGACAGCGACTTCACGGCCGCCACGGACTCCTGCCCGTCCACGGCGTCGCGGAACAGGCCGGACAGCTCGCGGGCCGCCGCGCGCGCGTGCTCCAGCAGGACGGTCCGCGCGGCGAGGAGGGACTCGTCCGCGATCGGCACGTCCAGGAGCTCCAGGCCGAGCTTCAGCAGCCCGGGGTCCAGCCGGACGGGGTCCCCCGTCCCCTCGATCACGCTCATCGCGGCGAGCCGCTCCAGGTCCGCGTCACCGAGGGCCCGCCCGGCCCGGCGTTCCAGTTCCTCCCGGGTCACCTCCTCCGTCGCGTCGGGGGCCCAGGAGGCCACCACGGCGCGGTGGATGGCGAGATCGCGTGCGCTCAGGTCGGGCGGCAACCGCGTCAGGTGCCGCTCGATCGCGGCCAGCGTCATGCCCTGGCGCTGCAGCTCCTCGATGAGCGCGAGCCGGGCCAGGTGCTCCTGGCTGTAGTGGCCCACCCGACGGGGGCCGATCACGGGCGGCGGCAGCAGGCCCCTGGCGCTGTAGAAGCGGACGGTACGGACCGTGACGCCCGCCCGCGCGGCCAGCTCGTCGACCGTGAGTGCCGACTCTCCGGTGTCCGTCGTCATGGCAGGTCCTCGCCTCTCGCGTCGTGCGGCGCCCGCCCCTGGTGACCGCTGACGGCGCGGTGCAACAGTATTGCTGTCCCACCAGTGTTGTGAAAGTTCTCGCCGGCCGCCGGGCCGGCGCCGTTGTCAGTGGCGGCCTCTACGGTGGGGGCATGCCGGAGATCAGGTACGTCCGCGGTGACGCCACCGCTCCCTCGGTCAAAGGGGTCAAGCTGATAGCCCACGTGTGCAACGACATCGGGGGCTGGGGCAAGGGCTTCGTGCTGGCCCTCTCCCGCCGCTGGCCGGAGCCGGAGGCCGCGTACCGCGCCTGGCACCGCGGCCGCGCGGGCAACGACTTCGGCCTGGGCGCGGCCCAGTTCGTCCAGGTCGAGCCGTACGTGTGGGTGGCGAACCTGGTGGGCCAGCGGGGGATACGCACAGGGAGCAAGGGCGTGCCCGTGCGCTACGAGGCCGTCGACGCCTCGCTCGCGCTGCTGGCGGACAAGGCCGTCGAGCTCGGGGCCTCCGTGCACATGCCGCGCATCGGATGCGGTCTGGCCGGCGGCACCTGGTCGCGCGTGGAGCCCCTGGTCACCGAGCGGCTCGTGCGCCGCGGTCTGTCGGTGACCGTGTACGACTACGGCGACTGACCGGTGCGCGGAGGTTCCGGGACGACGACCGACAGAATTTGCGCAAGTTTCTGCAAGCCCTTGCTGTGATCGTCGGGAGCCTGGTTGACTCGACTGCCCGCGTCCGAGAGGGAGAGTCATGAGCCGCGACATCGACGTCCTCGTCCTCGGCGGTGCGGGGGTGGACACCATCGTCCACGTCCCCGAACTGCCGCTGCCCTATGCCGACAGCTACATGATCCAACCGGGCATCGAGACCCGCGCCGGGCAGACCGGCGACTTCGTCGCGCTGGGCCTGCACAGCCTCGGCCTGCGCACCCACCACCTCGACCTGCTCGGCGACGACCCCGAGGGCGACCTCGTGCGCGCCCTGCACCGCGACCGGGGCATCCCGCTCACCGAGGTCCACCAGTCCTCGGGCACCAAGCGCGCGGTCAACCTCGTCGGCCCCGACGGACGCAGGCTGTCCCTGTACGACATCAGCAGGGGAAGGGAGGAGGACCGGTTGCCCGAGCGGACGGTGCGGGACCTGGCCGCGTCGAGCCGGCACGCCCATGTGTCCATCACCCACCCCTGTGCCTTCGCCCTGCCGATCCTCCGGAAGGCCGGGGTGACCATCTCGACCGACCTGCACGACTGGGACGGCGAGAACCCGTACCAGGAGGCTTTCGCGTACACCGCCGACATCGTGTTCGTCTCCACCACCCGCCTCCCCGACCACGAGCGCACCATGCGGAAGATCATGGAGAACGGCCGGGCCGAGATCGTCGTCGCCACGGCCGGTGCCGAGGGCGCGTACGTGCTGTACGACGGCGAGGTGACCCACGTGCCCGCGGTCCCGCTCCTCACCCCCGTCGTCGACTCGAACGGCGCCGGGGACTCCTTCGCCGCGGGCTTCCTCTACGGCCGTCTGGCCGGCGAACCCGTCGAGCGCTGTGCCCTGTACGGCGCTGTGGCCGGCGCCTACGCCTGCACGGTGCCCGCGACCCGCGCCGACGCCATCAGCCGCGCCCAGCTCCTCGACCAGGTGCCCGAGCCGGAGGCGCCGGCCGCCGCCCGCTGAGCCTGCGCCGGAGGAGCGGCCGACGCGGCGCCGGAACCGCCCGCCCCGGCCGGGGCGGGCGGCACGAGCCTCAGCGGGAGTGGACCGAGCCTCGGCCGGAGTGGACCGAGTCCGTGGCGGCGATCTTCTTCCAGGACTTCGGCCGGGCGACGGCGCCCTTCGCGGCCCGGGCGGGGGCGAGCCCCGCGTTCCGCGCCGCGGGCGCCGCCGGCTTCGAGGGCTGGAACAGCCAGGTGTCGAAGAAGGAGGCGAGCGACGTGCCCGACACCTGCTCGGCGTACTTCCGGAAGTCGTCGACCGACGCGTTCCCGTACGCGTGCTCCTTCGGCCACCCCTTCAGGACGGCGAAGAAGGCGTCGTCCCCGACCCGGTTGCGCAGCGCCTGCACCGCCAGCGCGCCCCGGTCGTACACCGCGATGTCGAACTGGTCGTCGGGCCCCGGGTCGCCGGGCGCCACCGTCCAGAAGGCGTCGTCCGCCGGGTGCGAGGCGTACACGTAGTCCGCGAGCTCCTGTGCCGTGCCCTCGCCCTCGTGCTCCGACCACAGCCACTGCGCGTACCGCGCGAAGCCCTCGTTGATCCAGATGTCCTTCCAGCCCTTGAGCGACACGTCGTCGCCGAACCACTGGTGCGCCAGCTCGTGCACGACGACGGAGGTGTTGGAGCCGTTCGCGAACTGCCGCGGGCTGTAGTACACCCGGGTCTGGGTCTCCAGCGCGTACCCGGTGGTGGTGTTGGGGACGTACCCGCCGGCACTGCTGAAGGGATACGGCCCGAAATAGCCGCTCAGCCAGTCGACCAGCTCTCCCGTGCGCTCGACACTGGCGCGCGCCGCGCCGTCGTTGTCGCCGAGGTCCTTGCTGTAGGCGTTGACGACCGGGACGCCGCCGTCGGACGTTCCGGTCGTGATGTCGAACTTCCCGACCGCGAGCGTGGTCAGATACGTGGCCTGCGGCTTGTTCGACCGCCAGTTCCAGCGGGTCCAGCCGAGCCGCGAACTCGTCGACTGCAGGGTGCCGTTGGAGATCGCCTGGGTGCCGTCCGGGACCGCCACCGACACGTCGTAGGTCGCCTTGTCGAGCGGGTGGTCGTTGCTCGGATACCACCACCACGCCGACTCGGGCTCGTCCGCCGCGACCGCCCCGTCCGGGGTGCGGTGCCAGGTCGAGAAGCCGTACGCGCTCTTCGTGGACGGCACTCCGCTGTAGCGGACGACGACGGTGGCCGACGTCCCCTTGGCGAGCGGCTTCGCCGGCGTGATCTCCAGCTCGTGCTCGCCCGACCTGGCGAACGACGCCTTCGCGCCGTTGACCCGGACCTCGCTCACATCGAGCAGGAAGTCCAGGTCGAACCGGGACAGGTCCTGCGTGGTGGTCGCCAGGAGGGTGGCCGTGCCCTCCAGTTCGTCCGTCGTCGGCTGGTACGTGAGCCTCAGATCGTAGTGCGAGACGTCGTATCCGCCGTTGCCGTAGGCCGGGTAGTAGGGGTCGCCGATGCCCGGTGCTCCCGGGGCGTAGCTCGCCGCCGAGGCCGGGATCGCCAGCAGCAGGGAGGCGGCGAGGGCGCCCGGGGCGATGAGTCTGCGGTGCACGTCGAGCTCCAAGTCGTGGGGGCATGAAGTCGGTTCGGAGCCTATTCAGCCCCTGTGGTCCCGGTCATGTCCACGGCCACCCCTGTCACACGATCGCCATTCGGCCGACATGAGCCGTCCGGTCCCGAGGGTCCGTCAGAGACCCTCTGTCGCACGGGAGTCGGCCGGGGTACGTTCCGCGCATGCCGAAATCAGTGAGCCGCACGCGCTTCATGACCTGGAGACCGCTCGCGACGGCGGCCGTCGCCGCCCTGATGGCCGCCTTCCTCGTCCCGGCCGCCGCACACGGCGCCCCGAGGGAGAGCACCCCGGTCTATTCGTACGAGAACGCGATCCGTGAGTCCGTCTGGGTGGACACCGGGCTCGACGGCGACGATGACGGGAAGCACGACCGCGTGGCCGTCGACATCGTCCGGCCGCGCGAACCCGCCCGCCAGGGACGCAGGATCCCCGTCATCATGGACGCCAGCCCGTACTACTCCTGCTGCGGGCGCGGCAACGAGAGCCAGAAGAAGACGTACGACGCCGACGGCCACGTCGTCGGGATGCCGCTGTTCTACGACAACTACTTCGTGCCGCGCGGCTACGCCTTCGTCGGGGTCGACCTCGCCGGCACCAACCGCTCCGACGGCTGCGTCGACGTCGGCGGCCGCTCCGACGTCCGGTCCGCCAAGGCGGTGATCGACTGGCTGAACGGCCGCGCCAGGGGATACACCAGCCGCACCGGCACCACGACGGCCCGAGCGACCTGGACCGACGGCAGGACCGGCATGATCGGCAAGAGCTGGGACGGCACCATCGCCAACGGCGTCGCCGCCACCGGCGTCGAGGGCCTGAGGACCATCGTGCCGATCAGCGCCATCTCCTCCTGGTACGACTACTACTTCGCCAAGGGCGCCCCGCTCTACGACTCGGGGCCCGACTGGCTGTCCGACTACGTCGACAGCCCCGACGCCCGCGCCAAGTGCGCGGCGGTGCAGCGGAAGCTGGTCGACGGCGCTCCGCGCACCGGCGACTGGACGTCGCTGTGGACCGAGCGCGACTACGTCAAGGACGCCGCGAAGGTGAGGGCCAGCGTCTTCCTCGTGCACGGCATGCAGGACCTCAACGTGCGCACCAAGAACTTCGGCCAGTGGTGGGACGCCCTCGCCAGGAACGGCGTCGAGCGCAAGATCTGGCTCTCCCAGACCGGCCACGTCGACCCCTTCGACTTCCGTCGCGCCGCCTGGGTCGAGACCCTGCACCGCTGGTTCGACCACGAACTCCTCGGCTACGACAACGGCATCGACCGCGAGCCCATGGCCGACGTCGAACGCCACCCCGACCAGTGGAGCACCTCCGCCCTCTGGCCGCCCCGCACCACGGGCGCCACGATCCTGCGTCCGGGCGCGGGCGCGCAACCGGGAGTCGGCACCCTCGGGCTCGCCCGCCGGTCCGGGAGCGAGACCTTCACCGACGACCCGGGACGTGGCGAGACCGACTGGGCCGCGGACATCGACCGGTCCACCCCCGACAAGGCCGGCTTCGCCACCGGGCCGCTCACCCGCGACCTGCGGCTCTCCGGCTCCTCGAGGGTGACGGTCACCGCCACGCCGACCACCCCGACGGCCCACCTCTCGGCGGTGCTCGTCGACCTCGGCCCGGACACCGTCCGCGACTACGCGGGACCGGGCGAGGGCATCACCACCCTCACCGACCGCACCTGCTGGGGAGCGAGCACGGCCGGCGACAGCTCCTGCTACAAGGTGACCGGGGCGGCCAGGACGGACGTCGGTCGGACCGTCGTCAGCCGCGGCTGGGCCGACCTCGGCGACTACGCCTGGGACAAGGGGGGCAAGGGCGTCGCGCTCACCCCGGGCAAGGCGTACACGATCACCCTGGACCTGGCGGCCACGGACCACGTGGTCCCGAAGGGGCACCGGCTCGCGCTGATCGTCGCGGGCACCGACAAGGACCTCATCGACCCTCCCGCCGACACCCCCACCCTGACCATCGACCTGTCCCGTACCTCGGCGCGGGTGCCCCTGGTGGGCGGCACGAAGGCGTTCGAGCGGGCGACGGCGGGCTCCACGGCGGCCCCGGCCGCGTCCGTCCTCGACGGCGTGCGCGCGCCCCGCGCCGCGCTCCGGATCCCGGGGGAGACCCACTGACCCGCTGAGCCTCCGGGTCCTCGACGCGGACCGTCGCGGACCGTCGCGGACGGAGTTCAGGCGGAGGCGGCCGGACCGACCAGTCCGGCCGCCTCCCGCGCGCATCCCCACGCCACGGTGACCCCGGCGCCCCCGTGCCCGTAGTTGTGCACCAGCACCCGTCCGTCCGGCCGGACCTCGCGTTCCAGCCGGACCGTCTCGCGCACCGGCCGCAGCCCCACCCGGTGGCCGAGCACCCGGGCTCCGGCGAGCTCGGGGCGCAGTGCCGCGCACCGTTCGACGATCCGCGCCGCCACCTCCGGATCGGGAACCCGCGACCAGTCGTCGTCGTCCGTGGTGCCGCCGAGGACCACCCGGTCCGGGTGCGGGAAGACGTACGTCGTCGTCCCGGCCACCGGGTCCGTCGAGACGAGCCACTCACGGATCCCGGGGTTCTCGACGATCACGAGCTGCCCGCGCACGGGACGTACGGCCGGATCCGGTACGAGACCGCGGGCGCCGAGGCCCGCGCAGTTCACGACGACCGGCGCGTCCGGCTCCGCGAGGTCCGTCGCCGTGCGTTCCTCCACCGTCCCGCCCGCCCGCAGGAACCGCTCTCGCAGATGGCGTAGGTGCACGGGCATGTCGATCAGCGGCAGCCGCGCCCGCAGCGCGGTCCCCGGGTACTCCCCGGCCGTCGCCGCGCGCAGCCCGGGCACCCGGGCCGCCCACGACCCGAGTCCGTCCAGCCGCGTCTCGCCCATGACCCCCTCGACCAGGCGTACGCCACTCGCCTCGGGCCGCGCCGCCAGCTCCTCGTACACGCCGAGGGACACGAGCGCCCACTCGCGGGCCAGGGCCTCGGGCGCGATGCGGTACGGCCACCACAGCGCACCCGCAACGGCCGAGGTGGTCCGCTCGGCGGGCTCCCGCGTCCACACCCGCACCCGCAGGCCGGTCTCGGCCAGCACCACGGCCGTCGTCAGGCCGACGACCCCGCTGCCGACCACGATCACATCAACGCTCCCGGGCTTCTCCATGCCGGGACGTTAGCGGAACACGCCACGCGGTGGTCTCGTCACTCTCCGTCCTGAGATACTCGTGGCATGCCCTCCGAGTACACCACCTTCGGCCTGGCACCGGCGATGCGTGCCGGTGGGGCCCTCACCGACAGTGACCGTCAAGCGCCCCGGGGCTTCGTCGACTTCGTCGTCGACGGGCGCCCGCTGCTGCTCCGGCTCTCCGGCCTCGACACGGTGTCCCCGCTCGCCTCCGACGTGCCGCCCGCGATCTTCGCCGCGCAGGTGCGCGGCCTTCTCCTGGAGGCGGCCGCCCCGCTCGACGGGGGCAGGTACGTCATCTACGGCTGTCCCGAGTGCGAGAGCGTCGAGTGCGGTGCCGTCACCGCGGTCGTCGAGAGGGACGGCGACGACTACGTCTGGCGGGACTTCGCCTGGCAGACCGGCGAGCGGGCCGACCTGGAACGCAACGGCTACCACGGCACGGGACCGTTCCGCTTCCGCGGCCCCGAGTACCGCGGCGCCCTGAACTCCCTGCTCGGCGGAGTACCGCGGACCGGCCGCCACCGGATCCCGCCGGAGGCCGGGGACGCCAGGGAGGGGGCGTTCACCGTGGCCCGGACGCCGAAGGGCGCCCTGACGGAACCGGTGACCCACCGGCGGGCCCGCTGACCGGGCCAGCCGGTGTCCCGCGGGTGGCCCGTCGACTCCGCGGCCCCGCGGTTCCGGAGCCCGCCGCCGGGCGGCCGGGGCGCCGTGGAGCGTGGGGATCCACGGTGAGAGGGGCCGTGGCGGGCCGTTAGGATCGGCCCCCTGATGACTGCCACCCTCGTCGCCAAGAACCTCACCGCCGGACACGGCGACCGCGCTCTCTTCTCCGGACTCGACCTCGTCGTCGCGCCCGGCGACGTGATCGGGCTCGTCGGCGCCAACGGCGCGGGCAAGTCCACGCTGCTGCGGCTGCTCGCCGGTCTCCTCGCCCCGGAACAGGGCGAACTGCGGCTCTCCCCGCCCTCCGCGACCGTCGGGCACCTGCCCCAGGAGCCGGAGCGCCGGGAGGGCGAGACCGTACGGGACTTCCTCGCGCGCCGGACGGGTGTCGACGAGGCCCAGCGGGTGATGGACGCGGCGACGCAGGCGCTCGTCGACGGGGCGCCCGGCGCGGACGACGCGTACGCGACCAGCCTGGAGCGCTGGCTCGACCTCGGCGGCGCCGACCTGGACGAACGTGCCGAGGAAGTCGCCGACTCCCTGGGGCTCGGCGTCGGCCTCGACCAGCCGATGACCTCCCTGTCCGGCGGCCAGGCGGCCCGGGCCGGACTCGCCTCCCTCCTGCTCTCCCGCTACGACGTCTTCCTCCTCGACGAGCCCACCAACGACCTCGACCTGGACGGTCTGGAGCGCCTCGAACGCTTCGTCTCCGGCCTGCGCGCCGGGACCGTCGTCGTCAGCCACGACCGCGAGTTCCTCACCCGCACGGTCACCAAGGTCCTCGAACTCGACCTGGCCCAGCAGCAGATCACGCTGTACGGCGGCGGCTACGAGGCCTATCTGGAGGAGCGCGAGACCGCCCGACGGCACGCCCGCGAGGACTACGAGGAGTACGCCGACAAGCGCTCCGCCCTCGAAGGCCGCGCCCAGATGCAGCGGGGCTGGATGGACAAGGGCGTCAAGAACGCGCGGCGCAAGGCGGGCAACGACAACGACAAGATCGGCCGCAAGTTCCGCAGCGAGGCCAGCGAGAAGCAGGCCGCGAAGGCCCGGCAGACGCAGCGCATGATCGAGCGCCTCGACGTCGTCGAGGAGCCCCGCAAGGAGTGGGAGCTGCGCATGGAGATCGCGGCCGCTCCGCGGTCGGGCGCGGTGGTCGCCACGCTGCGCGACGCCGAGGTGCGGCGCGGGGACTACACCTTCGGTCCGGCGACGCTCCAGATCGACTGGGCGGACCGGGTGGCCGTCACCGGCGCGAACGGCGCCGGCAAGTCGACCCTGCTGGGCGCGCTGCTCGGCCGGGTCCCGCTGTCCTCCGGGCACGCCACACTCGGCTCCGGTGTGGTCGTCGGCGAGGTGGACCAGGCCCGCAAGCTCTTCCACGGCCCCGAGTCGCTGCTGGAGGCGTTCGGCGCGGCCGTCCCGGACACGGAACCCGCCGAAGTCCGCACGCTGCTGGCCAAGTTCGGCCTCAAGGCGGACCACGTCCTGCGTCCGGCGGCCACGCTCTCCCCGGGCGAGCGCACCCGCTCCGCGCTGGCACTGCTCCAGGGCCGGGGCGTCAACCTGCTGGTCCTGGACGAGCCGACGAACCACCTCGACCTGCCGGCCATCGAGCAGCTGGAATCGGCCCTGGACTCCTACGAGGGCACGCTCCTGCTGGTCACCCACGACCGTCGCATGCTGGACGCGGTCCGCACGACCCGCCGCCTGGAGGTTGCGGACGGCAAGGTGACGGAGCGCTGAGCTTCCGGCCCGTACACGTGGGCCGCGCCTTCGGCCCGTACACGTGAGCCGGGTCTTCGGCCCGGAACGGGAAGGGGGTGGCGGCCACCGATCGGTGGCCGCCACCCCTTCCCGTGTGTCAGCTCCGGCCGCGCTCGGGGCCGGTCAGGCCCGCGCGGCGCAGGGCGTCGGCCATGGCGCTGTTCGCCGGCGGCGGGGCCTGCCGGGAGCCGCCCCCGGCGCCACCGCCCGGACCGCCGCCGCGGCCCTGGCGCTGCTGCTGGCCGCGCTGCTGGGGCGGCCGTCCGCCCCGCTGCCGGTCGCGACCGCCGCCGCCCTCGGCCGCCGGGGCCGCCGCCTCGTCGTCCAGCCGCAGCGTCAGCGAGATCCGCTTGCGCGGGACGTCGATGTCCAGCACCTTCACCTTGACGATGTCACCGGGCTTCACGACGTCCCGCGGGTCCTTGACGAAGGTCTTGGACATCGCGGAGACGTGCACGAGCCCGTCCTGGTGGACGCCGATGTCCACGAACGCGCCGAACGCGGCCACGTTCGTGACGACCCCCTCCAGGACCATCCCGGCCGCCACGTCGGAGATCTTCTCCACGCCCTCCTTGAAGGTGGCCGTCTTGAAGGCGGGCCGCGGGTCGCGCCCCGGCTTCTCCAGCTCCTTGAGGATGTCCGTGACGGTCGGCAGACCGAAGGTCTCGTCGACGAAGTCGGCCGGCCGCAGCGAGCGCAGCACACTCGTGTTGCCGATCAGCGACGCGACCTCGCCGCCCGCCGTCTTCACCATCCGCCGCACCACGGGGTACGCCTCGGGGTGCACGCTGGACGCGTCCAGCGGGTCGCTGCCGCCCCGGATCCGCAGGAAGCCCGCGCACTGCTCGTACGCCTTGGGGCCGAGCCGGGCCACCTTCTTGAGAGCCGTGCGGGAGGTGAAGGGGCCGTTGGCGTCGCGGTGCGCCACGATGTTCTCCGCGAGGCCGGAGGTGATGCCGGAGACCCGGGCCAGCAGTGGTGCGGAGGCGGTGTTCACGTCCACGCCCACGCCGTTCACACAGTCCTCGACCACCGCGTCGAGCGAACGGGACAGCTTCACCTCGGACAGGTCGTGCTGGTACTGCCCGACACCGATCGACTTCGGGTCGATCTTCACCAGCTCGGCCAGCGGGTCCTGGAGCCGGCGCGCGATGGAGACGGCGCCGCGCAGCGACACGTCCATGTCGGGCAGCTCCTGCGAGGCGAACGCGGACGCCGAGTACACCGACGCGCCCGCCTCCGACACCATGACCTTGGTGAGCTTCAGCTCCGGGTGCTTGGTGATCAGTTCACCGGCGAGCTTGTCGGTCTCGCGGGAGGCCGTGCCGTTGCCGATCGCGACCAGCTCGACCGCGTGCTCCTTGGCCAGCCGGGCGAGCTTCGCGACGGCCTCGTCCCACCGGTTGGCCGGGACGTGCGGGTGGATGACGTCCGTGGCGACGACCTTGCCGGTCGCGTCGACGACGGCGACCTTCACACCCGTACGGAAACCGGGGTCCAGCCCCAGCGTCGCGCGCGTGCCGGCCGGGGCGGCGAGCAGCAGGTCCCGCAGGTTCGCCGCGAAGACGTCCACCGCCTCGTCCTCGGCGGCGGTGCGCAGCCTGAGGCGCACGTCGATGCCGAGGTGCACGAGGATGCGGGTGCGCCAGGCCCAGCGGGCGGTGTCCGTCAGCCACTTGTCGCCGGGGCGGCCGCGGTCGGCGATCCCGAAGCGGTGGGCGACGATCCCCTCGTACGAGGAGGGCCCCTCGGTGGGCTCCTCCGGCTCCAGGACGAGATCGAGGACCTCCTCCTTCTCGCCGCGCAGCATGGCGAGGACCCGGTGCGAGGGCAGCGCCTTGAAGGGCTCGGCGAAGTCGAAGTAGTCGGCGAACTTGGCGCCCGCCTCCTCCTTGCCCTCGCGCACCTTGGCGGCCAGCCGCCCGCGCACCCACATGCGCTCGCGCAGCTCGCCGATCAGGTCGGCGTCCTCGGAGAACCGCTCGGTGAGGATCGCGCGGGCGCCGTCCAGGGCGGCCTGCGGGTCGGCGACGCCCTTGTCGGCGTCGACGAAGGCCGCGGCCGCGGCCAGGGGATCCACCGACGGGTCGCCGAGCAGGCCCTCGGCCAGCGGCTCGAGGCCCGCCTCGCGCGCGATCTGCGCCTTGGTGCGCCGCTTGGGCTTGAACGGCAGATAGACGTCCTCGAGGCGCGCCTTGGTCTCGGCGCCCCTGATCTGCGCCTCCAGCTCGGGGCTGAGCTTGCCCTGCTCGCGCACCGAGTCGAGGATCGCGGTCCGCCGGTCCTCCAGCTCCCGCAGATAGCGCAGCCGCTCCTCGAGGGTGCGCAGCTGCGCATCGTCGAGCATCTCGGTCGCTTCCTTGCGGTAGCGGGCGATGAAGGGAACCGTCGAACCGCCGTCGAGCAAGTCGACGGCGGCCTTGACCTGCCGCTCCCGTACGCCGAGTTCTTCGGCGATCCTGCCTTCGATGGACCCTACGAGGGGTGTCGTCACGATCCCGTACCGCCTTCTCCACTGAGGTTGCGCGGCAATTGTGGCAGGTGACGCCGACATCGGGGGCCCAGGGCGGTACTCCGGGGGGCCGCGTGCCGCGGCCCGGCCCGGTCCGCGCCGCGGACGCCCCCTCCCGGCCGGCGTGGTCCGGAGGGGGCCGGACCGCTCACTCCTTGCCGACCATTCCCTCCGGGAACGCGCCCGCGGCGAGCGCCGTCATCAGCACGCCCCTCGCGATCTCGGTGAGCCGCTCGACCCCGGCGGCGCCCAGGTGCTCGTAGGGAGCACGGTCGAGGCGGTCCGTCCGGTCCTCGACGTCCCGGCGCAGCTCCGCGCCGGCCGGCGTCAGCTCGCCGTCCGCGTCGAGCAGCCCGCGCTCGCGCAGCCGCCCGGACGCCGCCTCCCAGTCCTGCCGGGACCAGCCGCGGGTGCCCAGCGCCCACCGGGGCGCCATGCCCTTGCCGGTCGCGGTGTGGCTCACCAGGGCCTCCACCGGGTCGAGCCCGGCGTCGAGCAGGACCGCGAGGTGACCGTCGCCCCGGTGCTCGCGCAGCAGGGTGGCCGCGTGCCAGAGCGCCAGGTGCGGGGCCTCGGGCACGGGAAGGTCCGCGTGCGCGGCGTACAGCGGGCGGGCGGTGCGGGTGCAGGCCTCGGCCGCGCGCAGGGCGAGCTTCGCGGCCTCGGCCACCTCCCCGGAGGCGATGACGTCCTCGCCGAGCAGCCGCCGGAGCGTCGCGTCCACGGCGCGCAGACGCGCCGCGAGCACCGCCTCCGGAGACGCGGTCCGCCACACGGCGGGCACGTGCCCGGCGACCAGTTCGTGCCGGAAGTTGAAGAACGTCGCCGTCACCGTGCCCGCGCCGACCGCGCCCATCGCGGCGGCCCGCACCGCGAAGTACGCGGCCCGTTCGTCCTCGATGCCGACCGCGGCCAGCTCACGGCCTAGATCGGGCGAGAAGTAGTGCGTCGAGTGCAGCGGATTGAGGACGTTGTGGCAGCGTCGGCCGGCGCGCTCCGGCAGGGGAGGGGTCATGCCCCGCACATTACCGACTGGTTGGTATGCCGTGAACCCCCGGATCCGCCATGGCAGGAAAGGTGGGGTTCTCGTCATTGCCGCCATCCGCGCACCGGCCGAGAATCGAGACATGCGAACGGTCCTGATCGTCCTCTTCGACGGCGTGCAGAGCCTCGACGTCACCGGTCCGCTGGAGGTGTTCGCGGGCGCCGAGAGCTACCGCGGCGGCTCGTACGGCATCCGCACGGCCTCCCCGGACGGCGCCCCGGTCCGCTCCTCCAGCGGTCTCGTCCTGGTCCCCGACCGGGCGCTCGCCGACGCGCCGGTCCCGCACACCCTGCTGGTCCCCGGCGGCAGCGGGACCCGGCGCCCGGACCCCGGCCTGATCGGCTGGCTGCGCGACCACGGCCCGCGCGCCGAGCGCCTGGTCTCGGTGTGCACCGGCGCCGCCCTGCTCGCGGCGGCGGGCCTGCTCGACGGCCGGCGGGCGACGACCCACTGGGCCCACTGCGACCGGCTCGCCCGTGACCACCCCGCGGTCACGGTCGATCCCGACCCCATCTACGTCCGCGACGGGAACGTGTCCACCTCGGCGGGCGTCACCTCCGGCATCGACCTGGCCCTCGCCCTCGTGGAGGAGGACCTGGGCCGTGACGCCGCCCTGACCATCGCCCGCCATCTCGTCGTCTTCCTCCGGCGACCGGGCAACCAGGCGCAGTTCAGCGCCCAGCTCGCCGCCCAGACCGCGCGGCGCGAACCGCTGCGCGAGGTCCAGCGGTGGATCTCGGAGCACCCCGGTGACGACCTGAGCGTCGAGGCGCTCGCGGTCCGCGCCCGGCTCTCGCCGCGCCACTTCGCCCGTGCCTTCCGCACGGAGACGGGCACGACGCCCGGCCGGTACGTCGAGCGGGTACGGCTCGAACACGCCCGCCGTCTCCTGGAGGACACCACGGACGGCGTCGAAGAGGTCGCCCGGACCTGTGGCTACGGCACGCCCGAGGCCATGCGCCGCGCCTTCGTGAAGCTCCTCGGCTCGGCACCGGCCGAGTACCGGCGCCGCTTCCGGCCGGCCGCCACCGGCTGACGGCCCCGGGCCTCGCCCCGCCGCCCCGCGCGGGCCGCCTCCCGGCGCCCGCTCCCCCTGAAACCCGCAGTACGCCCCTTCGCCGAAAGGACCCCGATGCAGATCGCCATCGTCCTCTACGACCGCTTCACCGCCCTGGACGCCGTGGGCCCGTACGAGACCCTCGGCCGGCTGCCGGACGCGGACACCGTCTTCGTCGCCGAGCGCACCGGCCCGGTCCGCTCCGACACCGGCCGGCTCGCGCTGACCGCGGACAGGAGCCTCGCGGAGGTGCCGCACCCGGACGTCGTGGTGGTACCGGGAGGGCCGGGCCAGAGCGACCAGATGGACAACCCGGTCCTGCTCGACTGGCTGCGGACCGCCGACGCCACCAGCCTCTGGACGACCTCGGTGTGCACCGGCTCCCTGCTGCTCGCCGCGGCGGGGCTCCTGGACGGCCGCCGAGCCACCTCCCACTGGCTGGCCCTCGGGCAGCTGGAGCGGTTCGGGGCCCGGCCCACGGGGGAGCGGGTCGTGTTCGACGGCAGGTACGTGACCTCGGCCGGTGTCTCCTCCGGCATCGACATGGGCCTCGCCCTGCTCGGCCGGATCGCCGGGGACGAACACGCCCAGGCCGTCCAGCTGTTGACGGAGTACGACCCGCAGCCGCCCTATGACGCCGGCTCCCCGGAGAAGGCGCCGGCGCACCTCGTCGAGGAGTTCCGGAACAAGAGCCGCTTCATCCTGACGTAGACGCGCGGACCCCCGGTACCGCCCACCGCGTCCCGGGAGCCCTCAGGGAGTCCAGGTGAAGCGCGGCTGCCTGCGCTCGAGGAAGGCGGCGACGCCCTCCGCGGTGTCGCCGCCGGTGCGTGCCGCCCGCGCCCAGTGGGCGTCACGGTCGGTGCGCCCGTTCACGAACTCCTTCGCCGCCGCCTGCGTCAGCAGCGAGCGCGCGGCCAGGACGCGGGTGAACTCCGCCACCCGCTTGTCGAGTTCGCCCTCGGGCAGCACCTCGTCCACCAGGCCGGTGCGCAGCGCGCGCTCGGTGTCGATCAACTCACCCGAGAACAGCAGGTACTTGGCGGCGGACGGCCCCACCAGTGCCGCCAGCCTCCGGGTGGAGGAAGCCGGATAGACGATGCCGAGCTTCGCCGGGGTCACCCCGAACAACGAGCCCTCCTGGGCGAACCGCAGATCGCAGGCGGCCGCGAGCTGGGACCCGCCGCCCACGCAGTAGCCCCGGATCGCGGCCAGTGTCGGCTTCGGGAACGCGGCGAGGGCCTCCTCGGCGAGCACGGCGAGGCCCTGCGCCTCGGCCGGCGACTCCCGCAGCGTCGAGATGTCGGCCCCGGCGCAGAACGTGCCGCCCTCGCCGGTGAGCACGAGCGCGTGCACGTCGGCGCGTGCGCCCAGCTCCTCCAGCAGGGGCGGCAGCGCCCGCCACATCGGTGTCGTCATGGCGTTCCGCTTGGCGGGGTGGTGGATGACGACGGTGGCGACCCCGTCGCCGACGTGGTGCAACAGCTGCGGCTCCATACGCCGGATGCTATCCGCACCGGCGGACCGGTTTCCGATCATGCTCCGGGACCGCCTCACGGGTGGAGGGGCCGTGCGGAACGGACCGGGTCAGCAGATGGGGCAAACCCGTACAACCCGAATAGTTTCGGAAGGCGATGCAAAAGTGGCAAGGGTTGTCGTAGAAACGACTTTATTTGGCATCGGTGATCAGAAATCGGCGATAATTGCTGACTTCTGTTCAGTCAACCGGTACGGACCGGCGCATTACCAACACTCGACGTGTGGTGACAATCGAGCGCAAGGGTGGCGACCGGACGATGGAGAACCTCGGGCGGGGGTCCGACCCGAGCCCCGAAGGCGGAGTCGTGACTCCCGACGTCAGATCGCCGGGACCGCTGCCGTACGAGGGGGTGTGGCGGTTCACCGCGGCCGCCGTCGACGCCTCGGTGCCGCAGGCGCGGCACGCCGTCCGCGATCTGCTGGTCCGCCAGGCGGTGCCGGTCTCGGACGATGTCGTTCAGGGACTGCTGTTGATCGTCTCCGAACTGGTCACGAACGCCGTCAAGCACGCGGCACTTCTGTCGCCGATGCTCGCCGTGGAGGTCGCGGTCGGCGCCGACTGGGTGCGGGTGTCCGTCGAGGACGACCACCCCTACCGCCCGACCGCCCTGGAGGCCGACCACGGCCAGACCGGCGGCCGGGGCCTGCTGCTGGTGCGCGAGATCACCAGGGAGTTCGGCGGAGGCTGCGACGTCGAGTACACCGCCAACGGCGGCAAGGTGATCTGGGCCGCCCTGCCGCTCGCTCCGGGCCTCTGAGCGTCCGGCGGACCGGGCTACCAGCCCGCGGACGGACCCGTCAGCTCCCGCATCGCCGGACGGGCCGCGTCCAGCACCGTCATGAACCATGCCGAGAAGGGTTCCTTCGCGTGCCGCTCCGCCAGTTCGGCCGCGGTCACGAAGGCCGTCGAGCCGACCTCCTCCGGATCGGGCCGCGGCGCGGACTGCACCATCCCGACGAACAGGTGGTTGTACTCCTGCTCCACCAGGCCCGAGTCCGGGTCCGGGTGGTTGTAGCGGACCGTGCCCGCCTCGGCGAGCAGCGTCGGCGACACCCCGAGCTCCTCGTACGTCCGCCGGGCCGCCGCCGCGAAGGGAGCCTCGCCCGGGTAGGGGTGGCCGCAGCAGGTGTTCGACCAGACACCGGGGGAGTGGTACTTGCCGAGCGCGCGCTGCTGCAGCAGCAGCCGGCCGTGTTCGTCGAAGAGGAACACCGAGAACGCCCTGTGCAGCTGTCCCGGGGCCTGATGGGCCGCGAGCTTCTCCGCCGTGCCGATCGTGTTGCCGTCCTCGTCGACCAGCTCCAGCAAGATCGCTTCAGCGGTGCCGTTCGACGAACTGTGCGTCGCGGTGGCAGGTGTGATCGGCATGCCCATCCTTCGCATCGGTTTTCCAGCCCCAAGTCTGCCGTACGAAACCGGCACTCCCGGCACTTCGTGACTCTCCGCATGTCCCGCCCCGGACGCCGGGGCGGGACACGCGGCTGACGTGGGTCAGACGCCGAAAGCGGCCGGATACCTGATCGTGCCCGGCGCCACCGGCACGGAACCGTCGAGGACGAGGGCCATCAGGTGTTCGGACGGCACGTCGAAACCGGCCCGGATGCCGTGGTCGGCCGCGGGCCCGAAGCCGAACCTCGGGTAGTACCCGGGATGCCCGAGCACGAGGACGAGCCCCTCGCCCCGCGCGCGTGCCGCCTCCAGCACCGCGCGGACGACGGCCGATCCGGCGCCCTTGCGATGCAGGTCGGGACGGACGGCCACCGGCGCCAGCGCGGCCGCCGGGACGTCGTCGACATGACAGCGGGTGATCAGGGCGTACGCCGCGATCGTGCCGTCCGGTGCCTCGGCGACGTACGACAGGCCGGGCAGCCAGGCCCCGGGATCGGCGCGGAGCGCGTCCACCAGATCGGCCTCCTCCGCCCGGTCGAAGGCGGCGGCGGTCACGGCGTGCACCTCGGCGAGGTCGGCGGAGGTCTCCTGGCGGGTGTGCCAGACGGTGCTGTGCGCTGTGTGGTCGGTCACTGTGGAAACCCTCGGGTGATGGGCCCGGCCGACGCGTCGAGGGAAACGGCGGGTCAGCCCCGGGCCCGGGAGACGGGGACACCGAAGTCGCTGCGCACGGCAGCGCCGGCCACGGCCGTCATCGACCCACCTCCTTGGGTCCCCGCCACGCTAGCAGCGCCCGCCCGGCGCCGCCTCCGGATTTCCCCGCGCCGGCCGCGCCCGGCGCCGGGCGCCGGGGCCCCTCAGTGGCAGAGCTTCGCCTCGTGCTCAGCGTGGCCGCTCGGCTCCAGCTGGAACGTGCAGTGCTCGACGTCGAAGTGGATCCCCAGGCAGCCCTGGAGCTCGTGCAGCATCTTCTCGTGGCCGATCGCGTTCAGGACGTCGGAGCTGACGACCACGTGCGCGGAGAGCACCGGCATGCCGGAGGTGATGGTCCAGGCGTGCAGGTCGTGGATGTCCTCGACCCCGTCGAGGGCCAGGATGTGGGCGCGCACCTCCGCCATGTCGACCCCCTTGGGCGCCGCCTCCAGCAGCACGTCGAGCGTCTCCTGGAGCAGCTTCCAGGCGCGGGGGACGATCATCAGCGCGATGGCGATCGAGGCGATCGGGTCGGCGGCCTGCCAGCCGGTGGTCATGATCACCACGGCGGCGACGATGACCGCCGCCGAGCCCAGCGCGTCCGCCGCGACCTCCAGGAAGGCGCCGCGCACGTTCAGGCTGTCCTTCTGCCCGCGCATCAGCAGCGTCAGCGAGACGGTGTTGGCGACCAGGCCGAACACACCGAACGCGATCGTCAGCCCGCCGTGGGTGTCCGCGGGCGTGATGAAGCGCCGGACGGCCTCGATCAGCACGTAGCCGCCGACGACGAACAGCAGCAGACAGTTGGCGAGCGCGGCGAGGATCTCGGCCCGCGCGTACCCGAAGGTGCGCTTCTCGCTCGGCGGACGCGCCGCGAAGTGGATCGCGAGCAGGGCCATGCCCAGCCCCAGCGCGTCCGTCGCCATGTGTGCCGCGTCCGCGACGAGCGCGAGCGAATCGGCGAGGAGACCGCCGAAGATCTCGACGACCATGACGGTGAGCGTGATCGCCAGCGCGACCCGTAGCCTCCCGCGGTACGCGGCCGTCGCCGTACCGGCCGGGGGAGCGCCGTGCGCGTGCCCGTGGTCGTGCCCAGCCCCCATGAAAGCCGCCTCCTGTGTTCCGCTCGGTCGTGTCAGTCAACTACGGGCGGGGGGTATCGGGCAACGCGGCACTGAACACCGTTGTCATATGCTCTGACCTGCGGAAACGATCCGCAGGTCAGAGCGTCGGGTCAGGCGCCGGTGATCTCCGGGTGGTGCAGCAGCCAGCCCTGCCAGGCCGACTCCACCATCTCGCGCACCTCCCGTCGCGCGCTCCAGCCCAGCTCGTCGGCGGCCAGGGCGGCCGAGGCGACCGCGCGGGGGGCGTCGCCGGGGCGGCGCGGTTCGACGAGGGGCCGCACGGTGTTCCCGGTGACCTCGGCGACGAGCGCCATGAGCTCCCGTACGGAGACGCCCTCGCTCCGGCCGATGTTCACCGTCAGGTCACCGCCCGCCCCGTCCGTCAGCCGCCGGGCCGCCGCGAGGTGCGCCTCGGCGAGGTCGGCGACGTGGATGTAGTCGCGTACGCAGGTGCCGTCCGGCGTCGGGTAGTCGTCGCCGAAGATCCGCGGGGCCTCGCCGCGGGTGAGGCGGTCGAACACCATCGGGACGATGTTGAAGATCCCGGTGTCGGCGAGCTCCGGCGAGGCCGTGCCCGCCACGTTGAAGTAGCGCAGGCACACCGTGGCGATGCCGTGCGCCCGTCCGGCCGCCCGCACCAGCCACTCGCCGGCGAGCTTCGTCTCGCCGTAGGGGCTCATCGGGGCACAGGGGGTGTCCTCCGTGATGAGGTCCACATCGGGGTTGCCGTAGACGGCCGCCGACGAGGAGAAGACGAACCGCTTGACGCCCGCTCCGGCCACCGCCTCCAGGAGCGTCGCGAGGCCGCCCACGTTCTCCTGGTAGTAGCGCGTCGGATCGGCCACGGACTCGCCGACCTGCTTGCGGGCGGCGAGGTGCACCACGCCCGTGATCCCGTACTCGGCCAGGACCCGCTTGAGCAGATCACCGTCCAGCGACGACCCCTGGACGAGGGGAATGCTCTCCGGGAGCCGGTCCGGCATCCCGGCGGACAGGTCGTCGAGGGCGACGACGCGCTCCCCGGCCTCCGCCATCGCCCGTGCCACGTGTGCCCCGATGTATCCGGCTCCGCCTGTGATCAGCCATGTCATGGACGCTCACCCTATGCGGGGCCGGCACCGGGTCCGGCCCGACCCGCTCCCGCGGCGGGCGGAGTGCCGTACGTCATGCCGGGAATGTTCCGGTCCGTGGAGCCGCGCTTGTGACCCGGGCCCGGGATCCCCGATGATGACCGCGGCACCCGCCGGACAAAATCGGCTGATCGGGCCGTGAACGGGTGGTGAACACCCGCTTCCGTTCATCGGATAGCCTCTGCCGACATGCCGCCGGGGCCGCCGCCGTGGACCGGGGGCCATCCCATCACGCACACGCCGGACGCCAGGTCGCGCCGGCACCCAGGGAGTGAGTTCGCTGCCGACCGCCATTCTCACCGGCCAGCCGGTCCCCGGGTCGTCGCTCGACGGCGATCTGCGGTCGCTCGGCTTCGACGTGCGTCTCGCGTCCGACGCGGGCGAGACCGAGGCCCTGCTCGCCGCCGTGCCGGCGGACGAGCGGGTCGCCGTCGTGGACGCCCGTTTCGTCGGGCACGTGCACGCCCTGCGCCTCGGTCTGACCGACCCGCGTTTCGCGGCCTCCGCCCTTCCCGGCGCCGTGTGCGTGCAGCCGGAGGCCCGGCGTGCCCTGACCCGCGCCGTGACCCGGGAGAGCGTGGCCGCGGGCAACGCCGCCGCGGCCCCGGAGGACCTCGTCGAACGCCTCGGCGAGGCGCTCGACGAGGACGGCCTCGCCGTGTACCGCCCCGAGCTCGGCACCCTCGTCGCCGCGGTCCCCGCGGATCCGCAGGAGCGCAACGGCGTCCGGCAGTCCGTCCTGGCCGTCGACGACGAGGCGGTACGGCTGCGCAGCGCGGTCAAGGCCCGCGACGGCTTCTTCACCACGTACTGCATCAGCCCGTACTCGCGCTACATCGCCCGCTGGTGCGCCCGCCGCGGCCTGACCCCGAACCAGGTCACCACCGCCTCCCTGGTCACCGCGCTGATCGCCGCGGGCTGCGCCGCCACCGGCACCCGCGCCGGCTTCGTCGCGGCCGGTCTGCTGCTGCTGTTCTCCTTCGTCCTGGACTGCACGGACGGACAGCTCGCCCGCTACTCCCTGCAGTACTCGACGCTGGGCGCCTGGCTGGACGCGACCTTCGACCGCGCCAAGGAGTACGCCTACTACGCGGGACTCGCGCTCGGCGCGGCCCGCGGCGGCGACGACGTGTGGGCGCTCGCGCTCGGCGCGATGATCCTCCAGACCTGCCGGCACGTCGTGGACTTCTCCTTCAACGAGGCCAACCACGACGCCACGGCCAACACCAGCCCCACCGCGGCCCTCTCGGACAAGCTCGACAGCGTCGGCTGGACGGTCTGGGTGCGCCGGATGATAGTCCTGCCCATCGGCGAACGATGGGCGATGATCGCCGTCCTGACGGCGCTGACGACCCCCCGTATCACCTTCTACGCGCTGCTCGCCGGCTGCGCCTTCGCGGCCACCTACACCACGGCGGGCCGGGTGCTGCGCTCGCTCACCCGCAAGGCGAGCCGTACGGACCGCGCCGCCGGGGCGCTGGTGGACCTCACCGACTCCGGCGCGCTCGCCGAGTACCTGACCCGCTTCACGGGCCGCCTCCCGCGCGTCGCCCCGGCCGTGGTCGCCCTCGTCGCCGGAGCGGTCGTCGTGACATGCGCCGCACTCGCCCCGTACGGCGGCTGGCTGCCCGTGCTCGGCGCCGCCGTGTACGTCCTGCTGTCGCCGGCGGCCCTGCTCAGGCCGCTCAAGGGCGCCCTGGACTGGCTGGTCCCGCCGTTCTACCGCGCGGCCGAGTACCTCACCGTTCTGGCACTGGCGGTCAACGCCGGGATGAACGGAGTGCTTCCCGCGGCTTTCGGCCTGGTGGCCGCCGTCGCCTACCATCACTACGACACGGTGTACCGCATTCGCGGAAACGCCGGAGCCCCCCCGCACTGGCTGGTGCGGGCGATCGGCGGGCACGAAGGCAGGACGCTGTTGGTCACCGTCCTGGCCGCGCTGCTCACCGCCGCACAGTTCAAGGTCGCGCTCACGGTGCTCGCCGTGGCCGTGGCGCTGCTGGTGCTCATCGAGAGCATCCGCTTCTGGGTGTCCTCCGGGGCACCCGCCGTACACGACGAAGGAGAACCTGCATGATCGGCCTTGTGCTGGCGGCCGGCGCCGGACGGCGTCTGCGTCCCTACACCGACACCCTTCCCAAGGCGCTCGTGCCGGTCGGTCCCGAGGGCGCGGAGGACTCCCTCACGGTCCTGGACCTGACCCTCGGCAACTTCGCCGAGATCGGTCTGACCGAGGTCGGCATCATCGTCGGCTACCGCAAGGAAGCCGTCTACGACCGCAAGGCGGCCCTCGAGGAGAAGTACGGCCTCAAGATCACGCTGATCGACAACGACAAGGCCGAGGAGTGGAACAACGCCTACTCCCTGTGGTGCGGACGTGACGCCCTCAAGGACGGCGTGATACTCGCCAACGGCGACACCGTGCACCCGGTCTCCGTCGAGCGGACGCTGCTCGCCGCCCGCGGCGAGGGCAAGAAGATCATCCTCGCGCTGGACACGGTGAAGAAGCTCGCCGACGAGGAGATGAAGGTCGTCGTGGACCCCGAGAAGGGCGTCCAGAAGATCACCAAGCTCATGGACCCGGCCGAGGCCACCGGTGAGTACATCGGTGTGACCCTCATCGAGGGCGCCGCCGCCGACGAGCTCGCCGACGCGCTGAAGACCGTGTGGGAGACCGACCCGCAGCAGTTCTACGAGCACGGCTACCAGGAGCTCGTCAACCGCGGTTTCAAGATCGACGTCGCGCCCATCGGCGACGTCAAGTGGGTCGAGATCGACAACCACGACGACCTCGCCAAGGGACGTGAGATCGCGTGCCAGTACTGACGAGGCTCATCCCCTCGCCGGTCGTCGTCGACATCCGTCCGGGTGCCCTGGACGATCTGGCGGGAGTGCTCAGCGACGAGCGCATCTCGCACTCGGGCAAGCTGGCCATAGCGGTCAGCAACGGCTCCGGGGCCCGGCTGCGCGAGCGGCTCGCCCCGGCGCTGCCGGGAGCCACCTGGTACGAGGTCGGTGGCGGCACGCTCGACGACGCGATCCGGCTGGCCGGTGACATGAAGTCCGGGCACTACGACGCGGTCGTGGGACTCGGCGGAGGCAAGATCATCGACTGCGCGAAGTTCGCCGCGGCGCGGGTCGGGCTTCCCCTGGTCGCGGTGCCCACGAACCTCGCGCACGACGGTCTGTGCTCGCCGGTCGCCACCCTCGACAACGACGCGGGCCGCGGCTCGTACGGCGTGCCGAACCCGATCGCCGTGGTCATCGACCTCGACGTGATCCGTGACGCGCCGGTCCGGTTCGTCCGGGCGGGCATCGGCGACGCGATCTCCAACATCAACGCGATCGCCGACTGGGAGCTGGCCAACCGCGTCACCGGCGAGAAGATCGACGGACTGGCCGCCGCCATGGCGCGCCAGGCGGGCGAGGCCGTGCTCAGGCACCCCGGGGGTGTCGGCGACAACGACTTCCTCCAGGTCCTAGCCGAGGCGCTCGTCCTCACCGGTATCGCGATGTCGATCTCGGGCGACTCCCGGCCGGCCTCCGGCTCCTGCCACGAGATCAACCACGCCTTCGACATCCTCTTCCCCCAGCGCGCGGCGAGCCACGGCGAGCAGTGCGGTCTGGGCGCGGCCTTCGCGATGTACCTGCGCGGGGCCCACGAGGACGCGGCGTTCATGGCCGAGGTACTGCGGCGGCACGGGCTGCCGGTGCTGCCCGAGGAGATCGGTTTCACCGTGGACGAGTTCGTGCAGGTCGTGGAGTTCGCTCCGCGGACCCGGCCCGGCCGCTACACGGTCCTCGAACACCTCGACCTGAAAACCCACCAGATCAAGGACATCTACTCCGACTATGCCAAGGCCATCGGTAGCTGAACTCCGCCCGGTCGTTCATCCCCCGGGGGTGAAGGACCGGCGCAGCGGTGAGCACTGGGCGGGACGTCTGTACATGCGGGAGATCTCGCTGCGCTGCGACCGCTACCTGGTGAACACCAGGATCACGCCCAACCAGCTCACGTACCTGATGACCCTCTGCGGCGTGCTCGCGGCCCCGGCCCTGCTGGTGCCGGGGATCGCGGGCGCGGTGCTCGGTGTGGTGATGGTCCAGCTCTATCTGCTGCTCGACTGTGTCGACGGCGAGATAGCGCGCTGGAAGAAGCAGTACTCGCTCGGCGGGGTCTATCTCGACCGGGTCGGCGCCTACCTCACCGACGCGGCCGTCCTCGTCGGTCTCGGCCTGCGCGCCGCGGACCTGTGGGGCGGCGGCCGCGTCGACTGGCTGTGGGCCTTCCTCGGCACGCTGGCCGCCCTCGGGGCGATCCTGGTCAAGGCGGAGACCGACCTCGTCGGCGTCGCCCGTCACCAGGGCGGGCTGCCGCCGGTGAAGGAATCCGCGTCCGAGCCCCGTTCGTCGGGGGTGGCGCTGGCCCGCAGGGCCGCCGCGGCGCTCAAGTTCCACCGGCTGATCCTCGGCATCGAGGCGTCCCTGCTGATCCTGCTCCTGGCCGTCGTGGACCAGATCAGGGGCGACCTGTTCTTCACCAGGCTCGGCACCGCCGTGCTCGCCGGCATCGCGCTCCTGCAGACCGTGCTGCACCTGGTGTCCATCCTCGCTTCGAGCAGGCTCAAATGAGTACGGCGACCAGGGTCGGCGCGGTGATCATCACCATGGGCAACCGCCCCGACGAGCTCAGGGCCCTGCTCGACTCCGTCGCCAAGCAGGACGGCGACCGCGTCGAGGTGGTCGTGGTCGGCAACGGCTCGCCCGTACCGGACGTCCCCGCGGGTGTCCGGACGGTCGAGCTGCCGGAGAACCTCGGCATCCCCGGCGGCCGCAACGTGGGCATCGAGGCCTTCGGCCCCGGTGGCACCGACGTGGACGTCCTCCTCTTCCTGGACGACGACGGCCTGCTGGCCCGCCACGACACCGCGGAGCTGTGCCGCCGGGCCTTCGCCGACGACCCCGAGCTCGGCATCATCAGCTTCCGCATCGCCGACCCCGACACCGGTGAGACCCAGCGCCGCCACGTCCCGAGGCTGCGCGCCGCCGACCCGATGCGCTCCTCGCGCGTCACCACGTTCCTCGGCGGTGCCAACGCGGTCCGCACGAAGGTCCTCGCCGAGGTCGGCGGGCTCCCGGACGCCTTCTTCTACGCCCATGAGGAGACCGACCTCGCCTGGCGGGCCCTCGACGCCGGCTGGATGATCGACTACCGCTCCGACATGGTGCTGTACCACCCGACGACCGCCCCCTCGCGGCACGCGGTGTACCACCGGATGGTGGCCCGCAACCGCGTCTGGCTCGCCCGCCGGAACCTCCCCGCGCCGCTCGTCCCGGTCTACCTCGGCGTCTGGATGCTCCTGACGCTGCTGCGCCGCCCCTCGCGGGCCGCTCTGCGGGCCTGGTTCGGCGGATTCGGGGAAGGCTGGAGGAGTCCGTGCGGACCGAGGCGCCCCATGAAGTGGCGCACGGTGTGGCGGCTGACCCGACTGGGCCGGCCTCCGGTCATCTGACAAGCTCGTTCCTGGGAGCACCCGGACACCACCCGGTCCCGGCTCATGCCGGTGCCCGGCCGGCCGTGCGCCTCTCGAAGACGAAAGTTTCCTCTTGTGAGTACGACGCATGACGGCGGCATCGCGGTGAGCGACCGGCCTTCGCCCGACGACGGGCTGTCCGCGGCAGACCTGGCCGCCAAGTACGGCCTCGCGGTCAGCGGCGCCCGTCCGGGACTGGTCGAGTACGTCCGCCAGCTGTGGAGCCGGCGGCACTTCATCCTCGCCTTCTCGCAGGCCAAGCTCACCGCCCAGTACAGCCAGGCCAAGCTGGGCCAGCTCTGGCAGGTGGTGACGCCGCTGCTCAACGCGGCGGTCTACTACCTGATCTTCGGGCTGATCCTGCAGGCCAACAAGGGTCTGTCGCACGACGTGTACATCCCGTTCCTGGTGACCGGCGTCTTCGTGTTCACCTTCACGCAGAGCTCGGTCATGGCGGGTGTGCGGGCGATCTCCGGCAACCTGGGGCTGGTGCGCGCGCTGCACTTCCCGCGCGCCTCACTGCCAGTGTCCTTCGCCCTCCAGCAGCTCCAGCAGCTGCTCTTCTCGATGCTCGTGCTGTTCGTCGTGGCGATCGCCTTCGGCAGCTACCCGGGCCTGTCCTGGCTGCTGATCGTCCCGGTGCTGTTCCTCCAGTTCCTGTTCAACACCGGCCTCGCGCTGATCGTGGCGAGGATGGGCGCCAAGACGCCCGACCTCGCCCAGCTGATGCCGTTCATCATGCGCACGTGGATGTACGCCTCCGGTGTCATGTTCTCCATCAGCACCATGCTCGCCGGCCGCCCCGAGTGGATCGCCCGGGTGCTCCAGGCGAACCCGGCCGCCGTCTACATGGACCTGATGCGCTTCGCGCTCATCGACGGCTACGGCTCCTCCAATCTGCCCCCGCACGTGTGGGCCATCGCCGTCTTCTGGGCCGTGGTCACGGCCGTCGGCGGCTTCGTCTACTTCTGGAAGGCTGAGGAGAGGTACGGCCGTGGCTGAGCTCGAGAAGAGGTCGCACATTCCGACCGTCATCGCGGACGAACTGCACATCGTCTACCGCGTGAACGGCGCCAAGACCGGCAAGGGCAGCGCCACCGCCGCCCTCAGCCGCATCCTCAAGCGCGGTGAGGAACGCGGTGTGCGCAAGGTGCACGCCGTCAAGGGCGTCTCCTTCACCGCCTACCGGGGCGAGGCCATCGGCCTGATCGGTTCGAACGGCTCCGGCAAGTCCACGCTCCTGAGGGCCATCGCCGGTCTGCTCCCCGCGGAGAAGGGCAAGGTCTACACCGACGGCCAGCCCTCGCTGCTCGGTGTGAACGCGGCCCTGATGAACGACCTCACCGGCGAGCGGAACGTCATCCTGGGCGGCCTCGCCATGGGCATGTCCCGCGAGCAGATCAAGGAGCGCTACCAGGAGATCGTCGACTTCTCGGGCATCAACGAGAAGGGCGACTTCATCACCCTGCCGATGCGGACCTACTCCTCCGGCATGGCGGCCCGGCTGCGCTTCTCCATCGCCGCGGCCAAGGACCACGACGTCCTCATGATCGACGAGGCCCTCGCCACCGGCGACCGCTCCTTCCAGAAGCGCTCCGAGGCACGCATCCGCGAGCTGCGCAAGAGCGCGGGCACGGTGTTCCTGGTCAGCCACAACAACAAGTCGATCCGCGACACCTGCGACCGCGTGCTGTGGCTGGAGCGCGGCGAGCTGCGCATGGACGGCCCGACCGAGGACGTCCTCAAGGAGTACGAGAAGTTCACGGGCAAGTAGCCCGGTTTGCCCAGGGCCTCGCCGGAACCCTCCGGCGAGGCCCTGCGTCTGCAAAGGAAACGCCAACTCCCGTCGGCATGAGGAATCTTGACGCCAATCGGTGTGTTGTTGTGATGTGCAGGACACCCCGGCGGAGTGTGCCGCGTTGTACAACGTAAGCTGTACCGGTGCTGAATCGCGTCAAGTAGGGCGATAATACGCGACATCCGGCACCGTCACGCCGAGCGGATCTATGGGCGGCGTGTCCGAAATGGGCAGGGTTGGGTCGGCAGTGTAGAACGGGAGATGTGACGGCAATGGCTACGGTGACTCTCCAGCTCCGCGATGCGTGCGCCGTCCTCGCGGCGGGCGGCGAGCGGTGACCCAAGCCGGGACGGCCCGCACCGGCGATCCGGAGCGCGGCACCCTCGACAAGGCCGCGGACGAGAACTTTCCCGTGGCCCCGTTCTTCCTGCCCAGGGCCTGGCGCGACGACCTCATGGCCGTGTACGGCTTCGCCCGTCTCGTGGACGACATCGGTGACGGCGATCTCGCCCCCGGCGGCGCCGACGCCCGCCTCCTCGGCGTGCCGTCCGCGGACGCCGACGACCGCCTGGTCCTGCTCGACGCCCTCGAAGCCGATCTTCACCGTGTGTTCGACTCGACCCCGCGCCATCCCCTGATGCGCCGGCTGCAGCCCACGGTCCGCCGCGCGGGCCTGACCCCCGAGCCCTTCCTCGGCCTGATCGCGGCCAACCGCCAGGACCAGCTCGTCAAGCGCTACGAGACCTGGGACGACCTGCTCGCCTACTGCGAACTGTCCGCGAACCCCGTCGGCCGCCTGGTCCTCTCCGTCACCGGGACGTCCACGCCCGAGCGGGTCCGCCGCTCCGACGCGGTGTGCACGGGGCTCCAGATCGTCGAGCACCTCCAGGACGTGGCCGAGGACCTCGGCCGTGACCGTGTCTACCTGCCCGCGGAGGACATGAAGCGCTTCCACGTGGTGGAGGCGGATCTCGCCGTTCCCACAGCAGGCGCATCGGTGCGAGCACTGGTTGCATACGAAGCAGAACGCGCCTCGAACCTCCTGAATGAAGGCACCCCCCTCGTGGGTAGCGTCCACGGCAGGCTGAAACTGCTGCTCGCGGGATTCGTCGCGGGGGGGAAGGCGGCGGTCCGCGCGATCGCCGCCGCCGAATACGACGTACTTCCCGGCCCGCCCAAGCCCGGCAAGCTCCAGCTGCTGCGCGAGGTGGGAGTGACTCTGCGAGGAGAGGGGTGATCCGGACCGTGGAGTCGGAACAGCACGTGTCCGCACCGGTACTCGCCGCGTACAGCTACTGCGAGGCGGTGACCGGTCAGCAGGCCCGTAATTTCGCGTACGGCATCAGGCTCCTGCCGACGTCCAAGCGTCGCGCGATGTCGGCGCTCTACGCGTTCTCCCGGCGTGTCGACGACATCGGCGACGGCACGCTGGCACCGGACGTGAAGGCGGCGCGCCTGGAGGAGACCCGGGCGCTGCTCGCCCGTGTCCGCGCGGGCGAGGTCGCCGAGGACGACACCGACCCGGTCGCGGTCGCCCTCGGCCACACCGCCGAGTACTTCCCGGTACCCCTCGGGGGCCTGGACGAGCTCATCGACGGCGTGCTGATGGACGTGCGCGGCGAGACGTACGAGACCTGGGACGACCTGAAGGTCTACTGCCGGTGCGTGGCCGGAGCGATCGGACGGCTCTCGCTCGGGGTGTTCGGCACCGAGCCGGGGGCGCGGGGCGCCGAACGGGCGCCGGAGTACGCCGACACGCTCGGGCTCGCGCTCCAGCTCACCAACATCCTGCGGGACGTCCGCGAGGACGCCGAGGGCGGGCGTACCTATCTGCCCGCCGACGACCTGGCCAAGTTCGGCTGCTCGGCCGGGTTCGACGGGCCGACCCCGCCGCAGGGCTCCGACTTCGCGGGCCTCGTGCACTTCGAGGTGCGGCGGGCGCGTGCCCTGTTCGCGGAGGGCTACCGGCTGCTGCCCATGCTGGACCGGCGCAGCGGTGCCTGTGTCGCGGCCATGGCGGGCATCTACCGGCGCCTCCTCGACCGCATCGAACGCGAGCCGGAGGCCGTGCTGCGCGGCCGGGTGTCCCTGCCGGGGCGCGAGAAGGCGTACGTCGCCGTGCGCGGCCTCTCCGGTCTCGACGCCCGGCACGTCTCCCGCCGTACGGTCCGGAGGCGTGTCTGATGGAGGAGAGGGACCGAGGCGGCGCGGCCGGCGAGAAACGGCAGGCAACCCTCCGGAGCCGGGGGGCGTCCCTGACTGCGACGGCCTGCCGTGAATCGTTCAACCATCACGGTGCGGCCGCAGGGGAGGGTGCGTGATGAGCGAGGCCGAGTCCACGGACGATCCCGGCCGGGCCACCGCCGTGGTGATCGGCGGCGGGCTCGCCGGGATCACCGCCGCGCTCGCGCTGGCCGACTCCGGGCTGCGGGTGACGCTGCTGGAGGGCCGGCCGCGCCTCGGCGGCCTCGCGTTCTCCTTCCGGCGCGGCGACCTCACCGTGGACAACGGCCAGCACGTCTTCCTGCGCTGCTGCACCGCCTACCGCTGGTTCCTCGACCGCGTCGACGCGACCGCGCTCGCTCCCCTGCAGGATCGTCTCGACGTGCCCGTTCTCGACCTGGGGGCACCTTCGGGACGACGGCTGGGCAGGATCGGGCGCAGCGCGCTGCCCGTTCCGCTGCACCTGGCGCGCAGCCTCGCGACGTACCAGCACCTCTCGCTCGCCGAGCGTGCCAAAGTCGGCCGTGCCGCGCTCGCGCTCAAGGGCCTGGACCTCACCGATCCGGCACTCGACGCGCAGAACTTCGGCGACTGGCTCGCCGGGCACGGTCAGTCACGACGTGCCGTCGAAGCACTGTGGGACCTCGTGGGGGTCGCCACCCTCAACGCGGTGGCCCAGGACTCCTCGCTCGGGCTCGCCGCGATGGTGTTCAAGACGGGTCTGCTGTCCGACCCGGGCGCGGCCGACATCGGCTGGGCGCGCGTCCCGCTGGGCGAACTGCACGACACCCTGGCCCGCAAGGCGCTCGACTCCGCGGGCGTACGTACCGAGATCCGTACACGCGTCACCTCCGTCTCCCCTTACGAGAACGGCCGTTGGAGCGTTCAGGTTCCCGGCGAGCGCATCGAGGCCGACACCGTCGTGCTCGCCGTGCCCCAGCGCGAGGCGCACGACCTGCTGCCCCAGGGAGCGCTCGACGCCCCCGAGCGGCTGCTGGACATCGGCACCGCGCCGATCCTCAACATCCACGTCGTCTACGACCGCACGGTCCTGACCGCGCCCTTCTTCGCGGCCCTCGGCTCCCCGGTGCAGTGGGTCTTCGACCGCACCGAGGCCTCGGGGCTGCGGGAGGGGCAGTACCTCGCGCTGTCGCAGTCGGCCGCGCAGGACGAGATCGACGAGCCCGTCGCCGTGCTCCGGGAGCGGTACCTGCCGGAGCTGGAGCGGCTGCTGCCCGGTGCGCGCGGCGCCGGGGTGAAGGACTTCTTCGTGACCCGGGAGCGCACCGCGACGTTCGCCCCCGCCCCGGGCGTCGGGCGGCTGCGGCCCGGCACCCGTACCAAGGCCCCCGGCCTGTACCTGGCCGGAGCGTGGACCGCCACAGGGTGGCCCGCGACCATGGAGAGTGCGGTTCGCAGTGGAGTCGGTGCGGCTGACGCCGCGCTGGGCGCCCTGGGCCGGCCCCGCGACCACCTCCTCGGACTCTTCGAGGAGGCGGCATGACGCTCGACCGGAGCATGGCAGGCCCCCGCACCCCCGGTATTGCAACAAGAGGAGAGATTGTGCCCACTGTGCCCCCGGCCGAAGCGGCTGCCGACGCGGTGGACGTGACCGCGCTCCTGGAGCGCGGCCGGACCCTGGCCACCCCGGTGCTCAAGGCGGCCGTCGACCGCCTGGCGCCGCCCATGGACACCGTCGCCGCCTACCACTTCGGCTGGATCGACGCCCAGGGCAACCCCGCGGACGGCGACGGCGGCAAGGCGGTGCGTCCCGCGCTCGCCGTGCTCTCCGCGCAGGCCGCCGGCGCCGCCCCCGAGGTGGGCGTTCCCGGCGCCGTCGCCGTCGAACTGGTGCACAACTTCTCGCTGCTGCACGACGACCTGATGGACGGCGACGAACAGCGCCGTCACCGTGACACCGTCTGGAAGGTGCACGGCCCCGCCCAGGCGATCCTGGTCGGCGACGCCTTGTTCGCGCTGGCCAACGAGGTCCTGCTGGAGCTCGGCACCGTCGAGGCCGGCCGGGCCGCCCGCCGTCTGACCACCGCCACCCGGGCCCTCATCGACGGCCAGGCCCAGGACATCTCCTACGAGCACCGCGACCGCGTCAGCGTCGAGGAGTGCCTGGAGATGGAGGGCAACAAGACCGGCGCCCTGCTCGCCTGCGCCTGCTCCATCGGCGCGGTCCTCGGCGGCGCCGACGACCTCACCGCCGACACCCTGGAGCGCTACGGCTACCACCTCGGCCTCGCCTTCCAGGCCATCGACGACCTCCTCGGCATCTGGGGCGACCCGGAGGCCACGGGGAAGCAGACTTGGAGCGACCTGCGCCAGCGCAAGAAGTCCCTGCCGGTCGTGGCCGCGCTCGCCGCGGGCGGCCCCGCCTCCCGGCGGCTCGGCGACCTGCTCGCCGAGGACGCCAAGGCCAGCGACTTCGAGAACTTCTCCGAGGAGGAGTTCGCGGCGCGCGCCGCGCTCATCGAGGAGGCGGGCGGCCGCGAGTGGACCGCCCAGGAGGCTCGCCGCCAGCACGCGATCGCCCTCGAGGCCCTGGACGCCGTGCCGATGCCCGAGCAGGTGCGCGCCCAGCTCGTGGCGCTCGCCGATTTCGTCGTCGTGCGGAAGAGATGATCGTTATCGGTCGAATAAACCTCGCGTAGTCGCCGGCCGGTGCCTTCCCCGAGCTTCGAACCTCGTTCGAGCGGGGGGATGTCCATCCGAACGAACGCACCGGCCGACGGCGGACCCACAGCAGAGACACACCACTGCACGAAGGGGAAGCCATGACAGCGACGACCGACGGAAGCACCGGGGCACTTCCTCCCCGCGCTGCCTCGGCCAGCGAAAGCGAGCACGAGACGACTCCCGAGGCGGCCGGGACAGTCGAGACCCGAGACGCCGCCACGCGCGCCATGGAGCGCGCCACGGACTTCCTGCTCGCGCGGCAGGACGCCGAGGGCTGGTGGAAGGGCGACCTCGAGACGAACGTCACCATGGACGCCGAGGACCTGCTGCTCCGCCAGTTCCTGGGGATCCGTGACGAGCCGACCACCCGCGGCGCGGCGCTGTTCATCCGCGGCGAGCAGCGCGAGGACGGCACCTGGGCCTCGTTCTACGGCGGTCCGGGCGAACTGTCCACCACCATCGAGGCGTACGTCGCCCTGCGGCTGGCCGGGGACTCCCCGGACGACGCCCACATGGCGAGGGCGGCCGCGTGGATCCGCGAGCGCGGAGGCATCGCCGCGGCCCGCGTCTTCACCCGGATCTGGCTCGCCCTCTTCGGCTGGTGGAAGTGGGACGACCTCCCCGAACTCCCGCCGGAGCTCATCTACCTGCCGAAGTGGATGCCGCTGAACATCTACGACTTCGGATGCTGGGCGCGGCAGACGATCGTGCCGCTCACCATCGTCTCGGCGAAGCGTCCGGTGCGGCCCGCGCCGTTCCCGCTGGACGAACTGCACACCGACGCCCGTCGCCCCAGCCCGGTCAGGCCCCTCGCCCCCGCGACCAGTTGGGACGGCTTCTTCCAGCGTCTGGACAAGGCCCTGCACCAGTACCGCAGGGTCGCGCCGCGCGCGCTGCGCAGAGCGGCGATGAACACGGCGGGCCGCTGGATCATCGAGCGCCAGGAGAACGACGGCTGCTGGGGAGGCATCCAGCCCCCGGCCGTCTACTCGGTCATCGCCCTGCACCTGCTCGGCTACGACCTCGAACACCCGGTGATGCGCGAGGGACTGGCCTCGCTAAACCGTTTCGCCGTATGGCGCGACGACGGCGCCCGGATGATCGAGGCCTGCCAGTCGCCGGTGTGGGACACCTGTCTGGCGACCATCGCGCTGGCCGACGCGGGCGTGCCCGCCGATCACCCCCAGCTCGTCAAGGCCGTGGACTGGATGCTCGGGGAGGAGATCGTCCGGCCCGGCGACTGGTCGGTCAAGCGGCCCCAACTTCCCCCGGGTGGTTGGGCGTTCGAGTTCCACAACGACAACTACCCCGACATCGACGACACCGCCGAGGTCGTCCTCGCACTGCGTCGCGTCCGGCACCACGACCCGGACCGCGTCGAGAACGCCATCGGGCGCGGGGTCCGCTGGAATCTCGGCATGCAGTCCAAGGACGGCGGCTGGGGCGCGTTCGACGTCGACAACACCAGCCCCTTCCCCAACCGGCTGCCGTTCTGCGACTTCGGGGAGGTGATCGACCCGCCTTCCGCGGACGTCACGGCGCACGTGGTGGAGATGCTGGCGGTCGAGGGGCTCACGCACGACCCGCGCACCCGCCGGGGCGTCGAGTGGCTGCTCTCCCACCAGGAGCCGAACGGCTCCTGGTTCGGGCGCTGGGGCGTCAACTACGTCTACGGAACGGGGTCGGTGGTCCCGGCGCTCGTGGCGGCGGGACTGCCCGGCTCGCACCCGGCGATCCGCCGGGCGGTCGCCTGGCTGGAGTCCGTGCAGAACGAGGACGGCGGCTGGGGCGAGGACCTGCGCTCCTACGACGACACCGCCGGCTGGAGCGGACGCGGCGCCTCGACCGCCTCCCAGACCGGCTGGGCGCTGCTCGCCCTGCTGGCCGCGGGCGAGCGCGACTCCAAGGCCGTCGAGCGGGGGGTGGTCTGGCTCGCGGAGACCCAGCTGCCCGACGGAACCTGGGACGAGCCGTACTTCACGGGGACCGGCTTCCCGTGGGACTTCTCGATCAACTACCACCTCTACCGCCAGGTCTTCCCGCTCACCGCGCTCGGCCGCTACGTCCACGGCGAGCCCTTCTCCGCGGCCGAGGGGGGCTGATGGACAGGCTGCCCGCCCCGGACCCGCTCCTGATCGCCTGCGCGCTCGGCATCGAGCACCTCGCCCTGCGCAGCGGCGACCGGAGCGGCGCCGGCGGGCCGGTCACCGTCCTGCGCACCGGCATGGGGCCCCGGGCCGCGGACCGGTCGGTCACCCGGGCGCTCGCCGACCCGGCGCTGGCCACGGCGGCCGTGCTGGCCACCGGCTTCTGCGCGGGGCTGGCCCCGGGCATGCACCCCGGTGACCTGGTCGTGGCCGAGGAGACCCGGGACCCGGCCGGCACCACACCGTGCGTGGGCACCGATCTGCTGGTCAAGGAACTCGTCCGTGCCGTGCCGGGCCGCACCGTCCACACGGGGCCGCTCACCGGCTCCGATCACGTGGTCCGCGGGCACGAGCGCTCCGCCCTGCTCGCCACCGGCGCCATCGCCGTCGACATGGAGTCGGCGGCCACGCTGCTCGGCGCCGTCCGCCCGGGGCCCCGTCCCGTTGCGGCCGTCCGGGTGGTCGTGGATGCTCCAGAACATGAACTCGTCCGAATCGGCACGTTCCGCGGTGGAATATCAGCCTTCCGCGTTCTTCGTGCCGTGCTTCCCGCTTTTTTCGAATGGCACCGTTCTTTGTCGCTCCCTCGGAGGTGAGCCGTATGGCCATGCCGCTTCGGCAGTCCATGAAGGTCGCTGCGTACCTGTTTGAACAGAAGCTCAGGAAGCGGGACAAGTTCGCCCTGCTCGTCGAACTGGAGCCGCTCTTCGCGTGCAACCTCGCGTGCGAGGGCTGCGGCAAGATCCAGCACCCCGCCGGTGTGCTCAAGCAGCGCATGCCGGTCGCCCAGGCCGTGGGCGCGGTCCTCGAATCCGGTGCGCCGATGGTGTCCATCGCCGGCGGCGAGCCACTGATGCACCCTCAGATCGACGAGATCGTACGGCAGTTGGTGGCGAAGAAGAAGTTCGTCTTCCTCTGCACCAACGCCATGCTGATGCGCAAGAAGATGGACAAGTTCAAGCCCTCGCCGTACTTCGCCTGGGCCGTGCACATCGACGGGCTGCGCGAGCGGCACGACGAGTCCGTCGCGAAGGAAGGCGTCTTCGACGAGGCCGTCGAGGCGATCAAGGAGGCCAAGCGGCGCGGCTTCCGGGTCACCACGAACTCGACCTTCTTCAACACCGACACCCCGCAGACCGTCATCGAGGTGCTGAACTACCTCAACGACGACCTGAAGGTCGACGAGATGATGCTCTCGCCCGCCTACGCCTACGAGAAGGCCCCCGACCAGGAGCACTTCCTCGGCGTCCAGCAGACCCGGGAACTGTTCAAGAAGGCCTTCGCGGGCGGCAACCGGCGCCGCTGGAGGCTCAACCAGAGCCCGCTGTTCCTGGACTTCCTGGAGGGCAAGATCGACTTCCCGTGCACCGCGTGGGCGATCCCGAGCTACTCGCTCTTCGGCTGGCAGCGGCCCTGCTACCTGATGAGCGACGGGTACGTGCAGACGTACCGGCAGCTCCTGGAGGAGACCGACTGGGACTCCTACGGCCGCGGCAAGGACGACCGGTGCGCCAACTGCATGGCGCACTGCGGCTACGAGCCGACCGCGGTCCTCGCCACCATGGGCTCCCTCAAGGAGTCGATCCGCGCCGCCCGCGAGACCTTCACGGAAAGCCGCGGGTGATGTCATGACCGCCGTTTCCCTGGGCCTCCCGGAGGTACCGGTCCGGCCGATCGCGGAGCGCCGCGTGTCGCGGCGGATCCAGGTCGGGACCGTGGCCGTGGGCGGAGACGCACCCGTCTCGGTGCAGTCGATGACGACCACGCGCACGTCGGACATCGGCGCCACGCTCCAGCAGATCGCCGAGCTGACCGCGTCGGGCTGTCAGATCGTGCGGGTCGCCTGTCCCACGCAGGACGACGCGGACGCGCTCGCCACGATCGCCAAGAAGTCGCAGATCCCGGTGATCGCGGACATCCATTTCCAGCCGAAGTACGTGTTCGCCGCGATCGAGGCCGGCTGTGCGGCGGTCCGTGTCAACCCCGGCAACATCAAGCAGTTCGACGACCAGGTCAAGGAGATCGCGCGGGCCGCCAAGGACACCGGCACCCCGATCCGCATCGGCGTCAACGCGGGTTCGCTCGACAAGCGGCTGCTGCAGAAGTACGGCAAGGCGACGCCCGAGGCGCTGGTGGAGTCCGCGCTGTGGGAGGCCTCCCTCTTCGAGGAGCACGACTTCCACGACATCAAGATCTCGGTCAAGCACAACGACCCGGTCGTCATGGTCAACGCCTACCGGCAGCTCGCCGCCGCCTGCGACTACCCGCTGCACCTCGGTGTCACCGAGGCCGGACCCGCCTTCCAGGGCACCATCAAGTCGGCCGTGGCCTTCGGTGCCCTGCTCTCCGAGGGCATCGGCGACACCATCCGCGTCTCCCTCTCGGCCCCGCCGGTCGAGGAGGTCAAGGTCGGCCTGCAGATCCTCCAGTCGCTGAACCTCCGCCAGCGCGGCCTGGAGATCGTCTCCTGCCCGTCCTGCGGCCGCGCCCAGGTCGACGTCTACAAGCTGGCCGACGAGGTCACCGCCGGCCTCACCGGCATGGAGGTCCCGCTCCGCGTCGCCGTCATGGGCTGTGTCGTCAACGGTCCCGGCGAGGCCCGCGAGGCCGACCTCGGCGTCGCCTCCGGCAACGGCAAGGGGCAGATCTTCGTCAAGGGCGAGGTCATCAAGACCGTCCCCGAGTCGAAGATCGTCGAGACCCTCATCGACGAGGCGATGAAGCTCGCCGAACAGATGGAGAACGACGGCGTCGCGTCCGGGCAACCGGCCGTCACCGTGAGCTGATCAGCACGGACCGAGAGGGGGCCCGACGTGACGATTCTGGAGAACATCCGGGGACCACGCGACCTGAAGGCGCTGTCCGAGGCGGAAATCGGTGAACTGGCGGAAGAGGTGAGGGAGTTCCTGGTGCACGCGGTCGCCAGGACCGGCGGACACCTCGGACCCAACCTGGGAGTGGTGGAGCTGTCCATCGCCCTCCACCGGGTCTTCGAGTCACCGGTCGACCGCATCCTGTGGGACACCGGCCATCAGAGCTACGTGCACAAGATGCTGACGGGACGTCAGGACTTCTCCAAGCTGCGCGGCAAGGGCGGCCTGTCCGGCTATCCCTCCCGCGAGGAGTCCGAGCACGACGTCATCGAGAACAGTCACGCCTCCACGGCGCTCGGCTGGGCGGACGGGCTCGCCAAGGCCCGGCAGGTGCAGGGCGGCAAGGGCCACGTCGTCGCGGTCATCGGCGACGGCGCGCTGACCGGCGGCATGGCGTGGGAGGCGCTGAACAACATCGCCGCGGCCAAGGACCGGCCGCTGATCATCGTCGTCAACGACAACGAACGCTCCTACGCCCCCACCATCGGCGGGCTCGCGAACCATCTCGCGACCCTGCGGACGACCGACAGCTACGAGCAGGTCCTCGCCTGGGGCAAGGAGGTCCTGCTGCGCACCCCCCTGGTCGGCAACACCATCTACGAGTCGCTGCACGGCGCGAAGAAGGGCTTCAAGGACGCCTTCGCGCCCCAGGGCATGTTCGAGGACCTGGGGCTCAAGTACGTCGGTCCGATCGACGGGCACGACGTGAGAGCCGTGGAGTCCGCGCTGCGCCGCGCCAAACGCTTCCACGGTCCGGTGCTCGTCCACTGTCTGACGGAGAAGGGGCGCGGCTACGAACCCGCGCTCGCGCACGAGGAGGACCACTTCCACACGGTCGGGGTGATGGACCCGCTCACCTGCGAACCCCTCGTACCGTCCAACGGCCCTTCCTGGACCTCCGTGTTCGGAGACGAGATCGTCAGGATCGGCGAGGAGCGCGCGGACGTCGTGGCCATCACGGCGGCCATGCTGCATCCCGTCGGACTCGGGAAGTTCGCCGAGAGGTTCCCCGACCGGGTGTGGGACGTCGGCATCGCCGAGCAGCACGCCACGGTGTCCGCGGCCGGACTCGCGACCGGCGGCCTGCACCCCGTCGTCGCCGTGTACGCGACCTTCCTCAACCGGGCCTTCGACCAGCTCCTCATGGACGTCGCCCTGCACCGCTGCGGCGTGACCTTCGTCCTCGACCGGGCCGGGGTCACCGGTGTCGACGGCGCCTCGCACAACGGCATGTGGGACATGTCGGTCCTCCAGGTCGTGCCCGGTCTCAGGATCGCCGCGCCGCGCGACGCCGACCAGCTGAGGGCCCAGCTGCGGGAGGCGGTCGCCGTGGACGACGCGCCGACCCTGATCCGCTTCCCGAAGGAGTCGGTCGGGCCGGTGGTCCCCGCCGTGGACCGTGTGGGCGGCGTCGACGTCCTGCACCGCGGCGAGCGCCCCGAGGTCCTGCTCGTCGCGGTCGGCGTGATGGCCCCGGTCTGCCTCCAGACCGCCGACCTGCTGGAGTCCCGCGGCATCGGCTGCACCGTCGTCGACCCGCGCTGGGTCAAGCCCGTCGACCCGGAGCTGCCCGGTCTCGCCGCCGGGCACCGGCTCGTCGCCGTCGTCGAGGACAACAGCCGGTCCTCGGGCGTCGGCGCGGCCGTGGCGCTGGCCCTCGGGGACGCCGAGGTCGACGTGCCCGTGCGGCGGTTCGGCATCCCCGAGCAGTTCCTCGCGCACGCCAAACGGTCCGAGGTGCTCGCCGACATCGGGCTCACGCCCGTGGAGATCGCCGGCCGGATCAGCGCCTCCCTGGCCGTCCGGGACGAACGGGCCAAGGCCGCCCACGAGCTGACCGAGGCCGCCGACCGGCCGGCCGAGGACGAGTCGTCCAAGGAGAAACAGGAATGACCGACCCTGCCCCGAAGGGCGAGTTCGACCTCGGCGCGCTCCTCGCCGAGCGCGGAGCCGAGCGCTACGAGCTGCACACGAAGTACCTGAACCACCAGCTCCCGCGCATGCTGCACACCATCGGCTTCGACAAGGTCTACGAGCGCGCCGAGGGCGCCCACTTCTGGGACGCGGACGGCAACGACTACCTCGACATGCTCGCCGGCTTCGGGGTGATGGGCCTCGGCCGCCACCACCCCGTCGTCCGGCAGGCGCTGCACGACGTCCTCGACGCCTCGCTCGCCGACCTCACCCGCTTCGACTGCCAGCCGCTGCCCGGACTGCTGGCCGAGAAGCTGCTCACCCACAGTCCGCACCTGGACCGGGTGTTCTTCGGCAACAGCGGCACGGAGGCCGTCGAGACCGCGCTGAAGTTCGCCCGGTACGCCACGGGCAGGCCGAGGATCCTGTACTGCTCGCACGCCTTCCACGGGCTGACCACCGGCTCCCTGTCGGTCAACGGCGAGGACGGCTTCCGCGACGGCTTCGCACCGCTGCTGCCCGACACGGCCGTGCGGCTCGGGGACCTCGACGCCCTGGCGAGGGAGCTGAGGAAGGGCGACGTCGCCGCGCTCATCGTGGAGCCGATCCAGGGCAAGGGCGTCCACGAGTCCCCGCCTGGATATCTGCGCGCCGCCCAGGAACTCCTGCACCGGCACAAGGCCCTGCTCATCGCGGACGAGGTGCAGACCGGCCTCGGCCGGACCGGGGACTTCTACGCCCATCAGCACGAGGACGGGGTCGAACCCGACCTGGTGTGCGTGGCCAAGGCGCTCTCCGGCGGCTACGTCCCGGTGGGCGCGACCATCGGAAAGGACTGGATCTTCAAGAAGGTCTACTCCTCCATGGACCGGGTCCTCGTGCACTCGGCGAGCTTCGGCTCCAACGCGCAGGCCATGGCGGCGGGCCTCGCCGTGCTCTCCGTGATGGAGAACGAGCAGACCGTCGCCCACGCGCGGATCACCGGCGAACTGCTGAAGTCCCGGCTGGCGGCCCTGGTCGACCGGTACGAGCTGCTCAGCGAGGTGCGCGGCCGGGGCCTGATGATCGGCATCGAGTTCGGCCGGCCCGCGTCCCTCAAGCTGCGCAGCCGCTGGACCATGCTGCAGGCCGCGCGCAAGGGTCTGTTCGCGCAGATGGTCGTCGTGCCGCTGCTCCAGCGGCACCGCATCCTCACCCAGGTCTCCGGCGACCACCTGGAGGTGATCAAGCTGATCCCGCCGCTGGTCGTCGACGAGCGGGACGTCGACCGGTTCGTGGAGGCCTTCACCGCGGTGATGGAGGACGCGCACAACGGCGGCGGGCTGATGTGGGACTTCGGGAAGACGCTGGTGAAGCAGGCGGTGGCGAACCGCTGAGGGCCGCGTGCGGCGCGGCGGCCCGCGGAGGACGGGTCCCGTCGGACGCGCCGCGCGCACCGAGACTTTTGCCTCTGGGGCAAGGAAATTGCCTCGGAGGTAATTGTTTGGCTCAATGGTCCCATGAGCCCTGCCGAACCGGGGGCGGCCGACGAGCCGTCCGCCGAACTGCACGCCGTGGCGCCCCGGCTCCGCACCCTGCGCCGCGGTGCCTCCCTCACGCTGGAGGCCGCCGCCCGTGCCGCCGGACTCTCGCCCGCCCATCTCTCCCGCCTGGAGACCGGGCAGCGCCAGCCCTCGCTGCCGATGCTGCTCACGCTGGCCCGTGTCTACGGTACGACGGTCTCCGAACTGCTCGGCGAGGCGGTCCCCGACCGTGACGCGATCGTGCGGGCCGCCGACATGGAGCCGGCCCCGGCGGGCGGCTGGACCTACTGGCAGGCGGGCTCCGCGGGCCGCGGGATGCAGGCGCTGCGCGTGCGCGTCCCGTACGGGTCGCAGGGCGACATCGTGCGTGTCCATCCGGGCGAGGAGTGGCTGTACGTCCTCCAGGGGCGGCTCAGCCTGCGCCTCGGGGACACCGCGCACGTCCTCGCGCCCGGGGACAGCGCCCATTTCGACTCGCTGACCCCGCACCGCATCGCCGCCGCCGAGCGCGGCGGAGCCGAGCTCCTCTTCGTGCACACCCTGTTGCAGAGCCCCGTCGCCGCGCTGTGCCTCGGCACGGCGACGGGCCACCCCACCCCGGGAGAGACGTCATGACCGAACCCACGCCCCGCCGGTCCATGGAGGACAGGTTCCCGCGCGCCCTGTGGGTGCGGCTGATCATCTACGTCGCCGTCGGCCACCTCTTCGCGGCCTTCATCTACCTGCTCTTCACGCTGGGCGCGCAGAACCAGTAGGGGCCCGGCCCGGCGGGGGCCCGGCCCCGGCGCGCGGCTCAGTCCAGGAGCCGCGCGCGCAGGCGCTCCCGCAGCTCCGGCGTCAGCCCCAGCCCCTGCTCCAGATAGGCCTCGACGCCGCCCCAGGTGGCCTCGATCGTCTCGAACGCGGCCGTCAGGTACTCGGCGCGCGCGTCGAACAGCGGGCTGAGCAGTTCCATCACCTCGGGGGAGTAGGCGCCGGCCGAGGAACCGTTGCGGTGCACCTTGTAACGGCGGTGCGTGGCGTTCGACTCCAGGTAGTCGGCCACGATCGCCTCGCGCTCGACGCCGAGGGCGAGCAGGGTGACCGCGATGGACAGCCCGGCGCGGTCCTTGCCCGCCGCGCAGTGCATCAGCGCGGGCACGCTGTCGTCGGCCAGGGCGTGCAGCACCTGGGAGTGCTCGGCCGTGCGCTCCTTGATGATCGTGCGGTAGGAGTTGATCATCCGGTTCGCGGCCTTGCCGTCGCCGAGGATCCCGCGGAGCTGGTCGATCTCGCCGTCGCGGACCATCTTCCAGAACTCGCTGCCGTCCGCCGGGTCGCTCAGCGGGAGGTTCACGTTCCGCACGCCCGGCAGTTCGACGTCCGGGCCCTCCAGCTTCTGGTCCGCGGCATTGCGGAAGTCGAAGATCGTGTGGAGTCCCAGGGAGGCGAGGAACGCGGCGTCCTCCTCCGTGGCGTGCGCGAGGTGACCGCTGCGGAACAGGTGCCCGTAGCGCACCCGCCGGCCGTCCGTGGTGGGCAGTCCGCCCACGTCGCGGAAGTTGCGCACTCCGCCGAGCTCGGGCTCGGTCGACGGGATCTGCTGCGTCACGGGGTTCCTCCCATTCGGCCTCCGGCGTCGCCGGAACGGACTCGGCGCCGCTCGTCGGCGGTTGTGCCGGCTCGCGCTCTCGACGATACGACATGGGTTCCTCGGGCAATGAGTTGTCCACAGGCGCCGGCTCGCGGTCGGGACGCACCCGGTGACGCCGTCCCGGAGGCTCACGCGATCGAATTCACGTTCGATTTAAAGGGGGCTCCGATCGCGGGACCGGATCGAGCGGGTGGTGCGGGCGAATCTCCCTGAAGTGGGGCATTTAGAGCACCGTTTCGAGTGCCTCTCTGCCTGGAGAGTCGAATGCGTCGGTTATCCGCTCGCGTCGCATCTGGTCGTTCTGTCCGAATAGGCACCTTCATTACAACTGGCCCTGGAATAAGGGCCGCTGGGATGAGTCGCGTGAGGAGCGTCATATTCGTGACGATGCGTTGCCGCCCTCGCTTCTCAACGCACCATTTTTTCCAGACGGATTGGGAGGCCCGGAAGATCGTCGTTCCACGGAGGGTGACGGTGATCTCGGCATGGATCAAGAAAGACGAGCGCACAGAAACCGCCCATAGTTGTCGACGCGCTCTCATGTCGCCTACGTTCTGCCTCAATCCGGACGGACGCCCAATCCTGCCGCCGCCCGGAGTCCGCACACTCACCCGTACACGGCAGGAGCGGGGGACCCACAGGTTCCGTGCCTGGTCCGGTTCCCGGAACAGGCTTGGGGTACAGCCGCGCAGCGACGCGGCCGGGCATCTCCAGCCCGCACCCGACAGCTCACCCCGCAGGCGCCGGAGAGGAATCCGCCATGCCCGCGAAGGGTAAGCATCGCCGTCCCAAGTCCCCTCGTTTCAGCCGCTCGATCGCCGTGGCCGGAACCGGTGGCGCCGCACTCGCGCTGCCCCTGATGGGAGCCACGGGCGCCCACGCCGCGACCCAGGCCACCGCCGTCGCGCACCACGTCGAGAAGGCCCCGGCCGCCGCCCCCGCCGAGAAGGCGGCTCCGGCCACCACGACGAAGACGTACGCGGTGAGGTCCGGCGACTACCTCTCGAAGATCGCCGACGAGCAGAACGTCAGCGGCGGCTGGAAGAAGATCTACTCCGACAACCGCTCCGCCATCGGCGGCGACCCGTCGCTGATCCACCCCGGTCTGAAGCTGTCGCTCGGCGGGAAGGCCCACGCGGCCGCCCACTCGGCCACGCACACGTCCGCCAAGGCGGCCACTTCGGCGAAGCCCGCCCAGGAGGCCACTCCGGCGAAGCCCGCCCAGGAGACCCCGGCCGCAGGCGCAACCGCCTCCGCTTCCGCCGACAGCTCCTCCGGCTACACCCTGCCGGTCGGCGGCAGCTCCGTCGGCACCGGCTACAAGGTGGCGGGCAGCATGTGGTCCAGCGGCTACCACACGGGCGTGGACTTCGTGATCCCGACCGGCACCACGATCAAGTCCATCGCCGCGGGCACCGTCGTCTCCGCGGGCTGGGGCGGCGCCTACGGCAACCAGGTCGTCATCCAGCACGCCGACGGCAAGTACTCCCAGTACGCCCACATGTCGTCGCTGTCCGTCTCCGCCGGGCAGACCGTGACCGAGGGGCAGCAGATAGGCCTCTCCGGCGCGACCGGCAACGTGACCGGACCGCACCTGCACTTCGAGATCCGCACCACGCCGGACTACGGTTCCGACGTCGACCCGGTCGCGTACCTGCGCTCGCACGGTGTCGCGGTGGGCTGACCCCCCGTCTCCTGCTCCTGACGGCAGGAAAATGTCCGAAGGCCGGACCCCACGATCCCCGGGGTCCGGCCTTCGGTGGTCCCGCGGCACGGGCTTCCGGGTGATCGCTGCCTCAACATCCCTGATGCGAGCCTTATTCCGGAGTTGACCAACGCTTGGCGAGTGGCTTATCTCACCGTCAGTCAACCCTTCCCTACGGTCGCGTAGCTCACATCGAAAGGTGAATCATGGCTCGACGTGGCAGACGATTCGAAGAGTGACAACAGATCAGTGATCGGGTCGTACGTGGCGGTGGGGGACAGCTTCACCGAGGGCGTCGGCGACCCTGGGCCCGACGGGGCGTTCGTCGGCTGGGCCGACCGGTTCGCCGTACTTCTCGCGGACCGCAGGCCCGAAGGCGACTTCGACTACACCAATCTCGCGGTGCGCGGCAAACTGCTCGACCAGATCGTCGAGACCCAGCTCCAGCGGGCCAAGGAACTCGGCCCGGACCTGGTCTCGTTCTGCGCCGGCGGCAACGACATCATCCGCCCCGGCACCGACCCCGACGAGGTCGCGGAGCGCTTCGAGCGCGCGGTCGCCGACCTCACCTCCGCCGTCGGCACCGTCATGGTGACCACCGGCTTCGACACCCGTGGCGTCCCCGTGCTCAAGCACCTGCGCGGCAAGATCGCCACCTACAACGGACACGTGCGGGCCATCGCGGACCGCTACGGCTGTCCCGTCCTCGACCTCTGGTCGCTGAAGACGGTCCAGGACCGGCGGGCCTGGGACGGCGACCGGCTGCACCTCTCGCCCGAGGGGCACACCCGGGTGGCGCTCCGCGCCGGACAGGTGCTCGGCCTCGAGGTCCCCGCCGATCCGGACCAGCCCTGGCCGCCCCTCCCGCCGCGCGGCACGCTGGAGGTGCGCCGCGACAACATCCAGTGGGCGCGCGAATACCTGGTCCCGTGGATCGGACGCCGGCTGCGCGGCGAGTCCTCGGGCGATCACATCTCGGCCAAGGGCGCCCTCTCACCGGACGACATCAAGCTGCGCATCGAGGCTGTCGCCTGATCCGGGCGACGTCGTCCCGAGGGTCTGCGCGACCGGAGCGGGCGAGGACGACGAGTGCGGGGCCGAAGACCTCGGCCCCGCACTCGCGCGTCTGCGGGCCGTGTCCGGCCTAGCGCACCGCCGCCATCAACGCCTCGCGCTCCAGGCCCAGTTCGCGGGCGAGGGCCTCGTCCACCCATTCCTGGGTCCGCGCCCGTGAGACCGCTCCGGAGTACGCCGTCATCTGGACGGCCAGTCCGTCCAGCAGCGCCGTGAGCCTGAGGACCGCGCCCGCCGGGTCCGGGCAGCGGAACTCGTCGGCGGCCACCCCCTCCGCGATCACCTCGGTCATCGCGGCCTTCCACTGCCGGTCGAGATCGCGGGTGACCTCGCGCAGCGCGGGCTCGCGCAGGGCGACCGCCCAGCCCTCGATCCACAGGCGCCAGCCCTTCGCCTGCCCCGTCGGGGCGTACCAGCGCACGGCGGCCCGAAGGCGTCGCAGCGCCGTCGTACGGCGGCCGAGCAGCTTGCGCAGATGGGCGAGGTCGTCCTCGGCGGCGTGGGTGAACGCGGCGGCGACCAGCTTCTCCTTCGTCGAGAAGTGGTACAGCACCAGCGCGTTGCTCACGCCGAGCGCCGAGGCCACGTCGGCGATCCGTACCGCCGCCACGCCCCGCGCCTCGATCTGTTCGACGGCGGCCCGCAGCAACTCCCCGCGCCGCTCCGCCACGCTCAACCGGACTCTCGCCACGCGGCAACCCTACACAGCCCTTTCGGGGGAGGCCCGGCAGCGGTCGACGTCCTTCCCGGCGTCCCGTCCGGTCCGCCCCCGCGAGGACACCCCGCCCGCCCTCAGTCGACGAACTGGTAGTCGGCCTTGATGCGGCCCTCCCCGTCCAGGACGAGGAACTCCAGCCCGCCACCCGTGACCCGCCCCTCCCCGGTGTGGAAGGACTCCCAGCGGAACGTGACCACGTCGTCCAGCTCGCGAGCGGGCTCTCCGATCCTGAAGACGTACGTCCCCGGGGCCACGAACTCCTCGAAGGCGCGTGTCACGCGCGCGTGCAGCTCGGCGTGACCCCGGGCCTCCAGCGCGGCGGTGCCGAAGCCGAGGGACACGGCCCTGTCGTGCATCTCCTGCGGGGGACGCAGGAGATGCACGCCGTCCTCGGCCCACAGCTCCCGCACGGTCGCGCGGCGGACCGCGGGGTCGGGTTCGTTCCAGACGCCGATGTAGCGCTCGATCAGGTCCTGCGCGTCGGTGGCGGACATGGTGCTCCTCGTACGGGTCGGTGCGCGCTCTCGCGCGGTTCCTGTGACGTCACCGACTCTGCTCCGGTCCGGCCCGCCCCTCAATTCCCGCCAGGGAATCGCCGTACCCGGCGCGGCTCCCCTCCCGGAGCGGACGCCCGGTGGCCCCGCCCCCTCAGCGGTACCAGCCGAACCGCTCCGCGATGACCGGCAGCCGGTCGGTGACGATGGCGTGGGCGGCGGCGCGCGGGGTCGTTCCGTCGGCCTCCGCGCGCGCGAGCGTCCGGTCGATCAGGGCGCGCATGGAGCGCCGGGTGTGGGCGAACGCCTCGTCCGCGTCGGCGCCGATGTCGCCGAACAGGGTCCACCACCACCAGGCGTTCGTACCGGAGTTGACCACGACGTCCGGCAGGACGGTGATCCCGCGCGAGGCGAGCAGTTCCTCCGCGTCCGCCAGGACGGGCATGTTGGCCGCCTCGACGATCCAACGGGCCTTGATCTCCCGCTGGTTCGCCGTATCGATCGCGTACGAGACCGCGGCGGGCACCAGTACCTCCGCGTCGACGGACAGCCAGGCGTCACCGGGGAGTTCGTGGTCGGCCGGGCGCAGCACCGCGCGGTCGACGGTCCCGTACGCGTCCCGTGCCGCGAGCAGCGCCTCGACGTCGAGGCCGTCCGGGTTCACGACGGTTCCCTTGACGTCGGCGACGGCCACGATCCTGAGTCCCGCGCGCGCGAGGAAGCGCGCGGTGGCCCCGCCCATGGTGCCGAGCCCCTGCACGGAGACACGCGTTCCCGCGTACGGGGTCCCGGCCCGGTCCAGGGCGGCGAGCACCGACTCGGCGACCCCGCAGCCGCCGACCAGTTCGTCGAGGCCGATGCCGTCCACCTCGACCGCGAAGGCGTCCGCGAGGCGCGCGCGGGCCGCCGCCTCGTCGTCGAGCAGCGGGTACACGGCCTGGATGGACGAGACGAGGCCGGCCTCCTCCGCGGCCCGGTCGACCAGGTCCTGGCTGAGCCCGAGATCCTCACCGGTGGTCCAGAAGGACTCGATGTAGGGGCGCATGGCGCGCAGGTAGCGCACCAGCAGGCCGTACGCCTCCGGGTCCTGGGGGTCGCAGTCGATCCCGCCCTTGGCGCCGCCCAGCGGGACGTACCGGCCCTCCGGGTTGTAGTGCAGGGCTTCCTTCATGGTCATGCCGCGGGCGAGCCCGGCGACCTCCTCCAGCGTGCAGCCGGGCCGCATCCGCAGACCGCCGCTGGAGACGCCCCGTACGAGCCGGTCGACGACGAGGAACCCCGGACGGCCGGTGACGTGGTCCGTCCAGGTGAGCGTCATCAGAGGGGCGGCGGTCATGGGGTCTCCTCGGGGACGGCGATCAGGGTGGGGCCGGGGGTGCGCAGTGCCTCGGCGAGCGCGGCGCTCAGCTCGTCCGGGCCGTACGCGTGCGTGCCCTGTCCTCCGTAGGCGCGGGCCAGGGCGGGCAGGTCGACCGGAGCGAGGTCGACGGCCGTCGGCGTGTCGCCCCGGGCTGCCATCTCGTCGCGGATCTCCCCGTAGCCGCCGTTGTCGAAGACCACGACGGGCAGCGGGAGGCGGAGCTGTGCCGCGGTCGCCAGCTCCTGCACGGTGAACTGGAGGCCGCCGTCCCCGCTGAGCGCCACCACCTCGCGGCCGGGGCACGCCGCCTTGGCTCCGATCGCCGCGGGCAGTGCGTAGCCGAGCGTGCCGTAGCCGGTCGGATGAAGATAGCGGCCCGCGGGTCCGAGCGGGAGGTGGGGAAGCGCTCCGTAGTAGCAGCACTGGGCGCTGTCCGAGGTGATCACGGCGTCCTCGGGGAGGACGGAACGGATCGCCCGCAGGTACGGGATCCAGCGGGCGTCGCGTCCGGCGGTCCCGGCGTTCCGCGCGGCCCGCAGCGCTCCGGCCCGCCGGACGGGGTCCTCCGCCGGCACGCGCGCGTGCCGGTGTGTGCCGGCGGGCTCCCGGACCGCGGCGAGCAGGGCCGCCAGGGAGAGCCGCGCGTCGCCGACGACGGCGATGTCCGCGGCGAGGCCCGCGTACATCTGGTCCGGGTCCAGGTCCACGCGGACCAGCGTGCCGTTCAGGGCGGGCGGCGCGGACCAGAAGTCGGACTCGGCGAGCTCGGTGCCCACGGCGAGCACGGCGTCGCGCTCCGTGAGCCAGTCCCGGACCGGGGGACTGGGCAGCGACACGCCGAGGGCCAGCGGATGGGTCTCCGGGACGATCCCCTTGCCGTTGGCCGTGGTGAGGACGGGAGCGCCCAGTTCCTCGGCGAGGGCCAGGGCCGGGACGGCCGCGCCGCGCGCCCCGCCGCCGAGCACGAGTGCCGGACGGCGGGCGTCGAGCAGCGCTTCGGCTGCCCGCTCCAGGGCGGGGGGAGCCGGGGCGCGGGGAGTGACGGGAGGGGCGACGCGGACGGGGCCGGTCTCCTCGGCGGCCTCCAGCAGATCGAGCGGGATCTCGATGTGCGCGGGCCGCGGCCGGCCGGTGCGGAAGAGGGTGAAGGCGCGTGCCACCGCCGTGTCGATCTCGGCGACCGAGGACACGCGGTGGCTGAACGCGGCCACGCCCCGCAGGGCCTCCGTCTGGCTGCGCGTCTCGTGCAGCAGGCCGGTGGCGAGCCGCGGGTGGCGCAGGGGCACGCCGGGGGAGACGACGAGCAGCGGCACGCTGTCCGAGTAGGCCTGGCCGACGGCGGCCGCCGCGTTCAGCAGGGCGGGTCCGGTCGTGGTGATCACGACGCCGGGGCGCCCGGTCACGCGCGCGTAGCCGTCGGCGGCGTATCCGGCGCCCTGTTCGTGGCGCGTCAGGACGTGCCGGACGCCGTACGCGGACAGGTGGCGGTAGATCTCCAGGTTGTGCGTACCGGGGATGCCGAAGACCCGGGTCACGGCGTGTGCGGACAGCGCGCGGACCAGGGCCTCGCCGCCGGTGAGCGTCTCGCCCATCACAGGCCCCGTGTGACGGCGCGCCGCACGGCGCCCGAGGCGCCCTCGGACGGCGCCGGTTCGGCGGGGAGGTCGGACACGGTGTCTCCAGACGTGGACGGGCCGGCACGGCCGCCGGGCCGCCGGGACGAATACCTGACTACTGAACCATGGGTCAGTATCGGAACGGGTGCCGGGTCGTGTCAACGCACCGGATCGACCGTCGCCGGAGGTGCCGGGACGGTCCGTCGGCGGTCACCGGGGCGCCGTGACGCCCGGAAACGCCCGCCCGGAGCGGAAGAAGCGGGGGTGCGGCGGGGTTGAGCAGTTACGGGCCCGGGATCACGGACGTCGCGCTGTGACCCGGGCGCCCCGGCGCTGTCGGGGGCGACGACCATAATGAAAGCCTGACCGACTCCATCTGGAGGTATCCGTGACCGGTTTCCGTACCCTGAGCTCCGGGCTCCGCGCGCTGCGGCCCGCCGCCTTCGGCGCGGATCCGGCCGGTGCGCGCATGCGGCGCATCCGCAACTCGCCGAACTTCGCGGACGGGGTCTTCCAGAACCCGGAGAGCGCCCGCACCCGCCCCGACGGCTCGATGGTGGAGTTCGCCAAGGTCTACTTCCGCAGCGAGGAGCGCGCCCACCGCTCCCCGGCCGGGACCGTGCCGGTGCACGCGACGACCCTCGCCGACCTGGCCGGGCCCGCCGCGACCGGGCTGCGGCTCACCTGGATGGGGCACTCCAGCGTCCTCGCCGAGATCGACGGCCACCGGGTGCTGTTCGACCCGGTCTGGGGCGAGCGCTGCTCCCCGTTCGCCTTCGCCGGTCCCAGGCGCCTGCACCCGGTGCCCCTGCCGCTGGCCGAGCTCGGCCCGGTGGACGTCGTGGTGATCTCGCACGACCACTACGACCACCTCGACATGCCCACGATCAAGGCGCTGGGCGGAACGGACGCGGTGTTCGCCGTGCCGCTCGGCGTCGGAGCCCACCTGGAGCACTGGGGCGTCCCGGAGGGCCGCATCCGCGAGCTGGACTGGAACGAGTCGACCCGGGTCGGCGGGATCACCCTGACGGCGACACCGGCGCGCCACTTCTGCGGGCGCGGTCTGCGCAACACCCAGCACACCCTCTGGGCCTCCTGGGTCGCCGAGGGCGAGGCGCACCGGATCTACCACAGCGGCGACACCGGCTACTTCCAGGGCTTCAAGGAGATCGGCGCCGCCCACGGCCCGTTCGACGCCACAATGATCCAGATCGGTGCATACAGCGACTTCTGGCCTGATATTCATATGACGCCTCAGGAGGGCATGCGCTCCCACCTGGACCTCCAGGGCGGGCGGCCCGCCGGGGTGATGCTGCCGATCCACTGGGGGACGTTCAACCTGGCCACCCACGCCTGGTCCGACCCGGGCGAGGGCACCCTGGCCGCCGCCCGCGCGGTGGGAGCGCGCGTCGCGCTGCCCCGCCCCGGTGAGCCCTTCGAACCCACGGCCGAGACCGTCCCCTCCGAGCCCTGGTGGCGTGGTGCGGCCCGTGCGCCGAAGGGCGGCTGGCCGGCCTTCGAGGAGGCCGTCGCCGACACGCCGGGTGACATCGCCGACGGCTCGACGGAGGACACCGGAGAGCCCGAGGCGGTGCCCGCGGGCTGATCCGCCGACCCCTGACGAGGGCCGGAGAGCGAAACGCTCTCCGGCCCTCGCTGTTTGCTTGCGACCGCTTCCGACCAGCTCCGATCGGATCCGGAGCCTGCCGTGAACGCGTGTCCGGCGGTGTTATCGGTCAGTCGTGCGATGCCTCATACCAGAGCGGGACGCTACCCGGGGGAGTTTGTCAACAGCCCACCGCACATGACGCGTTGGCGACTACTGTCAGTTGCCGACGGGCGACGCAGGGCCGTTTTTTTCGGCTCTCTCGACCGGCACCGCGATGGCACACGCCCGAGTCGCGCAGACCCGCGGGAGCTCCACGCCCCCGACGCATCCAGTACGAGGACGCAGATGTCTCACCTCCGCGCACCGGCCGCACGCGCAGACCGCCGTGAGGGCGGGCGGCACGGTCGGCCGGCCCCCCGCGCCACCCTCGCACCCCCCGAGACGCACCTGCGGCCCCAGCTGCTGCGCCTCGCCGTCCTGCCGCCGACCGCCGTGGCCCTCAGCGCGTGCGCCGCCGTACTGTTCACCGTCCGCTCCACCGGCGCCCGGCCCGGCCCCGCCCTGTGGGCCGTCCTCGCCGGAGCGGCGGGCGTGGCCCTGGCCGGCATCCTGATCGCCGCCGTGGCCGCCGACCGCGCCGCCGCGTCCGTACGGGAACGCATAGGAGCCCTGCGCCGCACGAGCGCCCGCACCGAGACCGATCTGCTCGCCGTCGTCGAGGGGCTGCGCCGCGGCGAGGACCCGCCCGCGCGCAGCACGCGCCGCCGTCTTCCCGTGGACGCCGACGACTTCGAGCTGCTCGCCGCCGACCTCTCCCGCGCCCACGACGGCGCCGTCGCGGCCGTCGTGCAGGCCTCGCAGCTCTCCAGCCAGGCGGGCAGCGAACAGAAGGTCGAGGTCTTCGTCAACCTGGCCCGGCGCCTGCAGTCCCTCGTGCACCGCGAGATCTCCATCCTCGACGACCTGGAGAACGAGATCGAGGACCCGGAGCTCCTCAAGGGGCTCTTCCACGTCGACCACCTGGCCACCCGCATCAGACGCCACGCCGAGAACCTGGCCGTGCTCGGCGGCGCCGTCTCGCGCCGCCAGTGGAGCAACCCCGTCTCCATGACCGAGGTGCTGCGCTCCGCGATCGCCGAGGTCGAGCAGTACTCACGGGTCAAGCTGGTGCCCCCGACCGAGGGCACCCTGCGCGGTCACGCGGTCGCCGACGTCATCCACCTGCTCGCCGAACTCGTCGAGAACGCCACCTTGTTCTCCGCCCCGCACACCCAGGTGCTGCTGCGCGTCGACCACGTCACCTCGGGGCTGGCCATCGAGGTGGAGGACCGGGGACTCGGCATGCAGGCGGCCGAACAGGACCGGATGAACGCCCTGCTCGCCGACCCGGACCAGGTCAACGTCGCCGGTCTGCTCCAGGACGGGCGCATCGGCCTGTTCGTCGTCTCGCAGCTCGCCCGCCGGCACGGCATCCAGGTACGGCTCCAGAGCAACATCTACGGCGGCGTCCAGGCCGTACTCGTGGTCCCGCAGGGGCTGTTGGGCTCACGGCCGGGCCCCGCCGAGGACGGCGGCACGATCCAGGCGCCGCCGCACGGCACGGACGCCGGGCACCGGCCGGCCCTCGGCCCCGGGGCCGCGCAGCCGCCGTCGGCGCGGGTCCCGGTGGATCCCGGTGGCCGTCCGACGGCTCCCGTGCCCCGGCAGTCGCCGCGGGAGCCGGTGCCCGAACAGGTGCGGGGGACGCGGACACCCTCGCGCGTCATGCCGGGCACGCCGGCCGGGAGGCACGGCGACGCCACGCCGCTCCCGGTGCGCGGTACCCGTTCCGAGCGGCCCAACCCGGCCGAGGCCGTACCCGGCATCCGTCCCGAGGACCGGCTCGCCGCCGCCGGGAACGCGGTCGTGCCCTCCGCACCGCGCGCCGGTGTCGTACGCGGCACCATGGGCAAGCCCAACCTGCCCAGGCGGCGCGCCCAGGAGCACATCGTCCCGCAGCTGCGCGAAGGACAGGCGCCCCGCCCGGACACGGAGCACCTCGTCGGGCACGACCCGGGTCTCATGGCGGCGTTCCAGCGCGGGATCGGGCTCGCGGAGGCCGCCCACGCGGAGTCGGCGGACCGGGAGCGGCCGGAGCCGGACCGGGGCCCGTCGCCGACGGCCCGGCAGGCCGCCCCGGCGTCGTTCCCGGACCGGGCGCGCCTGGAGGCGCCACCCGGCGACGGCGTGGTTCGGACCCGCGGGGAACTGCCCGCGGGCGCCTCCGCCGGCGGAGGCGACCTCCTGGACGCCTCCCCGGGGGACGGCACACCGGCGGCCCGCCCGGACGCGGCGCGCGCGGCGCACGCGCAGGCACCCCGAGGAGCCCACGACCTCGCGCCCGGCCACGACGACCGCGTCATCCGGCACGACGGGAGCACACCGGCCGGATGACGACCCCCGCACCCCTGCCCACCGCTCCCGCAGACCTTCGTACCTCAAGGAGTCGATCCCCCATGGCGAGCGATGCGCCGACCGGCCACGTGTCCGACCTCGACTGGCTGATGAGCGGCCTGGTCCAGCGCGTACCCCACACCACGAGCGCGGTACTGCTCTCCAGCGACGGGCTCGTGAAGTCGGTCCACGGCCTCGACCCGGACAGCGCCGACCACATGGCGGCGCTCGCCTGCGGCCTCTACGCCCTCGGGCGCAGCGCGGGTGTGCGTTTCGGGGACGGCGGCGAGGTGCGCCAGGTCGTGGTCGAACTCGACTCGACCCTGCTGTTCGTCTCCACGGCGGGTTCCGGCACCTGCCTCGCCGTGCTCGCGGGCCGCGAGGCCGACGCGGCCGTCCTCGGCTACGAGATGGCGATGCTGGTCAAGAGCGTCCGGCCCTATCTGGTCACCCCACCCCGGCGGCACGCCGTCGAACCTCCGGCGATGAGGTCTTGAGGGTGGCCGCGGCCGGCGACGGGCCCTGGCTCGACGACGCGGCGGGACGCCTGGTGCGCCCCTACACCGTCAGCGGCGGCCGGACCCGGCCGAGTACCACGCTCGACCTCATCTCCCAGGTCATGGCCACGGGAGCCACCCCCCTCGGCCACCTCGGCCCCGAGCACGGCCAGGCGCTCGAACGCTGCCGGGTGCCCGTCTCGGTCGCGGAGGTCGCCGCCCATCTGAAGCTGCCGGCGGCTGTCACCAAGGTGCTGCTGTCGGACCTCGTCGACTGCGGGGCGCTGACCACGAAGCCCCCTCGGTTCCACCACAACCCCACTGACCGATCCCTTCTGGAGGCAGTGCTCGATGGATTACGACGACAGCTCTGACCCCTTCCCCACCGCGCTGAAGATCCTGGTGGCGGGAGGGTTCGGCGTCGGCAAGACGACGTTCGTCGGCGCGGTGAGCGAGATCGCGCCGCTCAGCACGGAGGAACTGCTGACCACGGTCAGCGCCTCGACCGACAGGCTCGACGGGATCGAGAACAAGGTCGAGACGACCGTGGCGATGGACTTCGGCCGCATAACCCTGGATCAGGAGCACGTGCTCTACCTGTTCGGCACACCCGGGCAGGAGCGGTTCTGGTTCATGTGGGACGAGCTCTCCGACGGCGCGCTCGGCGCGGTGGTCCTCGCCGACACACGCCGCCTGGAGGACTGCTTCGCGGCCGTCGATTTCTTCGAACAGCGCGGTCTCGCGTTCGTCGTCGCGGTCAACGAGTTCGACGGCTCGTACCGCTACGACCCGGCCGAGGTGCGCGCCGCCATCGATCTCGACCCCCGGATCCCCGTCGTGTGCTGCGACGCCCGGATCTCCAGCTCGGGGGTGCAGACCCTGCTCACCCTGGTCCGTCACCTCCTCGCCCACGCGCCCGTCCACTCCCCGAGCCATGGAGCCCGTACATGAGCCACGAGCCGTCGCGGCCGGCCGGCCGTCTGCTGCTGACGCCCCAGGACAAGGACGCTCCGGCCCGGGTGCGACGGCTGCGCGGGCTGGGCCTTGGGGAGCGCTCCGAGCCCGCCCTCGACGCCTTCGCGGACCGCCTCGCGCACGTGGCCTCGGTGCCGTACTCGATGGTCAACTTCATCGACGAGCGACAGCAGTTCTTCGCGGGTCTGCACACCCCGGACGGCGGAGCCAGGGGCGTCGGCCCCCTGGCCGACGCGGCCGGGAACGAGTTCGAGCTGAGCCGCTACATGGCCCGGGACCACGGCTTCTGCCCGCATGTGGTGGTGCGCCGCAAGGCGCTCGTCCTGGAGGACGTCTGCGACTACCCGCGCTTCGCCGGGAACCCGGTCGTCGACGGGTTCGGCGTCCGTTCCTACCTCGGCGCCCCGCTGCTCGACCGCAGTGGCATCGCCCTCGGCACGATCTGCGTCGTGGACACCGAGCCGCGCCCGTGGGGGAGGGCGGGCCTGGAGACCATCAAGGCGCTGGCGGCCGAGCTGACCGGGCAGCTCGAACGGCGGGAAGAGGTCCACGGGATCTGACGACGCGCCGGGGCGCGGGTGCGGACTTGTCGGCCGCCCGGGACCCATCCTTTGACTCATGCCGGGATCCCTTCTCGAGGTATGTGATCTCGAGGTATGTGACGAGCCCCCGTGGAACGGGGGTCGCGCGTGTCCACGTAGTCGTGCCTGATGCCACCGTCCCCCTCCTCACCTCTTCGCCCCTCCGTCCTCCCGGCCGCTCCGCCGACCCGGCGACCGGCCCCGGGACGGTGCGGAAGAACGCGGGCGTGAAGGAAAGCTGGGGCCGCGCTTAAGAAATCCTCGATGGACCCGGGGCGCCGTCGTACGGCAGATTCCTGGGTGAACTCACCCCTCTCCCCGGTACGGGACCGCTTCGGCGTGTCCGCTCCCGGGCCGCACGCACAGGAGCCGTACGAGTGAAGGCGCTGGTCAAGGAGAAGGCGGAGCCCGGACTCTGGCTCAAGGACGTCCCGGAGCCCGAGGCCGGCCCCGGCGACGTGCTGATCAAGGTCCTCAGGACCGGGATCTGCGGCACCGACCTGCACATCCGCAACTGGGACGGCTGGGCGCAGCAGACGATCAAGACGCCCCTCGTGCTCGGCCACGAGTTCGTCGGCGAGGTCGTCGAGACCGGCCGCGACGTCACCGACATCAACGTCGGCGACCGCGTCAGCGGCGAGGGCCACCTGGTCTGCGGCAAGTGCCGCAACTGTCTCGCCGGACGGCGCCACCTCTGCCGTGCCACCGTGGGTCTCGGCGTCGGCCGCGACGGCGCGTTCGCCGAGTACGTCGTGCTGCCCGCCACCAACGTGTGGGTGCACCGCGTCCCGGTCGACCTCGACGTCGCCGCGATCTTCGACCCGTTCGGCAACGCCGTCCACACCGCGCTGTCCTTCCCGCTGGTCGGTGAGGACGTCCTGATCACGGGCGCCGGTCCGATCGGCCTGATGGCCGCCGCCGTGGCCCGTCACGCGGGCGCCCGCAACGTCGTGATCACCGACGTCAGCGAGGAGCGCCTGGAGCTGGCCCGCAAAATCGGCGTCAGCCTCGCCCTCAACGTCGCGGGCTCGACGATCGCCGACGGACAGCGCACCCTCGGCCTGCGCGAGGGCTTCGACATCGGCCTGGAGATGTCCGGCCGCCCCGAGGCGATGCGCGACATGATCGCCAACATGACCCACGGCGGGCGGATCGCGATGCTGGGTCTGCCGTCCCAGGAGTTCCCGGTCGACTGGGCCCGGATCGTGACCTCCATGATCACGATCAAGGGCATCTACGGCCGCGAGATGTTCGAGACCTGGTACGCGATGTCGGTCCTCCTGGAGAGCGGCCTCGACCTCATGCCCGTGATCACCGGCCGGTACGGGTTCCGGGACTACGAGGCGGCGTTCGACGACGCGGCAGGCGGCCGCGGCGGCAAGGTCATTCTCGACTGGACCCTCTGAGGACTTAAGGAACTGATGATGTTCGACTCCGTCCGTGACGACCTGCGCACCACCCTCGACGAGATCCGCGCCGCCGGGCTGTACAAGCCCGAGCGGGTCATCGGCACCCCGCAGTCCGCGACCGTGACCGTCACCGCGGGCGGCCGCCCTTGGGGGTCCCCCCGGCCGGAGGCTGGGGGAGAGGTCCTCAACTTCTGCGCGAACAACTACCTCGGTCTGGCCGACCACCCCGAGGTCGTCGCCGCCGCCCACGCGGCGCTCGACCGCTGGGGCTACGGCATGGCCTCCGTGCGCTTCATCTGCGGTACGCAGGAGGTGCACAAGGAGCTGGAGGCGCGGCTGTCCGCGTTCCTGGGCCAGGAGGACACGATCCTCTACTCCTCCTGCTTCGACGCCAACGGCGGTGTCTTCGAGACCCTCCTCGGCGCCGAGGACGCGGTCATCTCCGACGCCCTCAACCACGCCTCGATCATCGACGGCATCCGGCTGTCCAAGGCACGCCGCTTCCGGTACGCCAACCGCGACATGGCCGACCTGGAGGCGCAGCTCAAGGAGGCCTCCGGCGCGCGCCGCCGTCTGATCGTCACCGACGGCGTGTTCTCGATGGACGGCTACGTCGCCCCGCTCCAGGAGATCTGCGACCTCGCGGACCGCTACGACGCCATGGTCATGGTCGACGACTCGCACGCGGTGGGCTTCGTCGGACCCGGCGGCCGGGGCACCCCCGAGCTGCACGGGGTCATGGACCGCGTCGACATCATCACCGGCACCCTGGGCAAGGCCCTCGGCGGGGCCTCCGGCGGTTACGTCGCCGCCCGCGCCGAGATCGTCGCCCTGCTGCGCCAGCGCTCCCGCCCGTACCTCTTCTCGAACACGCTCGCCCCGGTGATCGCCGCGGCCTCGCTGAAGGTCCTCGACCTGCTGGAGTCCGCCGACGACCTGCGCGTGCGGCTCGCGGAGAACACCGCGCTGTTCCGCTCCCGGATGACCGAGGAGGGCTTCGACATCCTCCCCGGCGACCACGCGATCGCCCCGGTCATGATCGGTGACGCCTCCGTCGCCGGCCGCATGGCCGAGCTGCTCCTGGAACGCGGCGTGTACGTGATCGGGTTCTCGTACCCGGTCGTCCCGCAGGGCGCGGCACGTATCCGTGTCCAGCTCTCCGCGGGGCACTCCACCGAGGACGTGAACCGGGCCGTGGACGCCTTCGTGGCGGCGCGGGCCGAACTCGCCGCCTGACGGAGGGTGCGCCCCCGCGCCGGGGGCGCACACCGGCCGGATGGCCGGAAAACGCGTGTGACCTGAGAGAATCGGTCGCATGATCGAAGCACGGCGGCTCCACATCCTCCGTGCGGTGGCCGACCACCGCACGGTGACCGCGGCGGCCGCCGCGCTCTATCTCACCCCCTCGGCGGTCTCGCAGCAGCTGACCGCCCTGGAGCAGGAGACGGGCCACCGGCTCGTCGAGCGGGGCGCCAAGGGGGTGCGGCTGACGCCCGCCGGTGAGATCCTGCTCGGCCACACCAACGCCGTACTGGCCCAACTGGAGCGCGCGGAGGCTGAGTTGGCGGCGTACAGCTCGGGTTCCGCCGGTACGGTCACCGTGGCCTCCTTCGCGACCGGCATCGGCCTGGTGGTGGCCCCGGCCCTGGCCCGCCTCGCCGTCACCTCGCCCGGCATCCTCGTCCGCGTCCAGGACGCCGAGGGCGACGCCAGCCTCCCGATGGTGCTCGACCGGCAGGTCGACATCGCGGTGGCCGTCGAGTACCGGGGCGCCCCGGACGCGGACGATCCGCGTCTGACGCACGTCCCGCTCTACGCCGAGCCCTTCGACGCGGTCGTCCCCGTCACCCACCGGCTGGCCGACGCCGACGAGGTCCCCCTCGCCGAGCTGGCCAAGGATCCGTGGATCGGCCCCTACCCGGGCAACCCCTGTCACGACGTGGTCGTCCTGGCCTGTGAGAACGCCGGATTCCAGCCACGCCTCGAACACTCCTCGGACGACTTCCGCGCCGTCGTCGCCCTCGCCTCCGCGGACGCGGGCGTCGCCCTGGTGCCGCGCTCGGCGCTGCGGGGCATGGACCTCACGGGCGTGGTCGTGCGCCCCGTGGACGGGGTCGCCCCCACCCGCCGCGTCTTCGCCGCGGTGCGCCGCGGCGCCGAGGACCACCCGCTGATCCGGCCCGTACTGGAGGCGCTGACGCGGGCGGCCACGGTCGACTGAGTCCTCCCGTTCTCATATCTGGGATATGATCCCGGATATGGGAGAAGATGACAGCGCCACGGTCGACGCCCGGCTCGGGGCGCGACTGGCCGAGCTGAGGGCCGAACGCGGCTGGACCCTGGGCGAACTGGCGGAGCGCAGCGGGATCAGCCGATCGACCCTCTCCCGTGCGGAGCGTGCCGAGATCAGTCCCACGGCCTCCCTGCTGAACCGCCTCTGCCATGTCTACGGGAGGACCATGTCGCAGCTGCTCAGCGAGGTCGAGCGGGAATCCGCGCTCCTGGTCCGCGCCGCCGACCAGACGGTCTGGACGGACCGGGCCTCCGGGTTCGTCCGGCGGTCGGTGTCGCCGCCGCATCCGGGACTGCGCGGTGAACTGGTCGAGGGACGGCTCGCGGCCGGCGCGGACATCGCGTACGACCGGCCCCCTGTCCCCGGCCTGGAACAGCACATCTGGGTCCTCGGCGGACGGCTCGACGTGACCGCGCAGGACGTCGAGCACCGGCTGGGTGCCGGCGACTGCCTGAGGCTGCGCGTCTGGGGGCCGACCCGCTTCCACTGCCCCGGACCCGACGACGTGCGGTACGCGCTGGCGGTGGTGCTGCCGTGATCACCGTCTCGCGTCTCACCGCGGCCGGACTCCACGACGTGGCCGACGAGTTGGCGGACCTGCTCACCGACACCGTGGACGGCGGCGCCTCGATCGGGTTCCTCGCGCCGCTCGGCCGCGCGGCGGCCCTGGCCTGGTGGCAGGAGCGCGCGGACGCGGTCGCGGCCGGGCACCACGCGGTCTGGGTGGCCCACGTCGGCGGCCGGCTGCTCGGCACGATCGCCCTGGCCCTCCCGGACAAGCCCAACAGCCGCCACCGCGCCGAACTCGTCAAGCTGATGGTCCACCGGAACGGCCGCGGACAGGGTGTCGCCCGTACGCTCCTCGCGACCGTGGAGACGGAGGCGGCCGCCGCCGGAATCACCCTCCTCCACCTGGACACCGAGACCGGCAGCCCCGCCGAGTCGCTGTACGTCTCGGCGGGCTGGACCCGGGTCGGGGCGATACCGGACTACGCGGCGGCACCGTCGGGCGAACTGCGCCCGACGACGATCTTCTACAAGCGGCTGGTGCCGCCGGTCCGCCGCTGACGTCGTGCTTCGCCGCGTCGATGTCAGTGCCGTTGGCTACCGTGCGTCTCATGCCGGATGCCGAAGACGTACGCCGTATCGCCCTTTCCCTGCCGGACACGACGGAGAAGATCGCCTGGAGCATGCCCACCTTCCGCGTGGCGGGAAAGATGTTCGCCACGCTGCCCGAGGCGGAGACCTCCATCGCCGTGCGGTGCCCGAAGGAGGAGCGCGACGAGCTGGTCCTGGCCGAGCCGGAGAAGTTCTGGGTGGCCGGCCACGAGGCGGGTTTCGCCTGGGTCCGGGCCCGGCTCGCCGCCCTGGAGGACGACGACGAACTCCACGCCATCCTCGCCGACTCCTGGCGCCAGGCGGCCCCGCCCCGACTCGTCGACGCCCACCCCGAGCTGGGCCTGCCGTCCGCCGACTGAAACGCCCCCTGCGCCGTCGGTGCCCCGTGGCATGATCCGGACCGGGAGTGATCCGGGAGCGGGGAACGAAGCGCGGGGCGGGCGGCTTCGTGGGGGAGCCGCCGGGACAGGGGGAGGGGCGCGAACGGGATGACCGTGACGTCATCGGACGAGCAGCCACCGGACGGAGAACCGTCGGACCGTACGGCCAAGATCCTCACGACGGACGCGTGCGCCGCGGGCGGCGGGGGGCGGGCCACGGACGGGGGCTCCGCCGGGGGCGTCCCGACCGTGCGCCGCGGCGGGCCGCCGGGAGCACCGGGCCCGGACCCCACCCGCTCCGGCCCCGTCGCCGAGCGGCCGCCCCGGCCCGTCTGGTCGCGGGACTTCGCCCTGTTCTTCGTCGCGCGCGCCCTCGCCCGGCTCGGCGAGACCATGCTGCCGGTGGCCCTCGCCGCGGGACTGCTGCGGTACGGGTACGGAGTCGGGGCCGTCGGCCTCGCCATGGCCGCGTCGGCCGCCCCCTTCGCCGGACTGGTCGTCTTCGGCGGAGTGATCGCCGACCGGTTCAGCACCCGGAGACTGATGATCGGCGCCGACCTCGTGCGGCTCGTGGCCCAGTCGATCGCCGCCGCCCTCTTCTTCACCGGCCATGTGGTCCTCTGGCAGATCTGCGTGATCGGCGCGGTCAACGGCGTGGCCGGCGCCGTCTTCCAGCCCGGCGTCGCCAGCACCGTGCCGCGCCTGGCCTCCGACATACAGGGAGCCAACGGCGCCATCCGTATCGCCGAGTCCGCCGCCCAGCTCGCCGGCCCCGCCCTGGCGGGACTGCTGGTCGCGTTCGCCTCCGCCGGAGGGGTCTTCGTCGCCCACGCCGGGACCTTCGCGCTGAGCGCCCTGTGCCTCCTGCTGCTCCGCCTGCCCCCGGCCGCCCCGGGAAGCCGGAACCACGGCGGCGGTTTCCGGGCCGACCTCGCCGAAGGGTGGCGGGAGTTCAGATCCCGCACCTGGCTGTGGGCCGTCATCGCGATCTGGTGCGTCTACATGATCTCGGTCTGGGGCCCGACCGTCCCCCTGGTCGCGACCGAGGTGGTGCAGCGGCACGGACCGCGCGCCTACGGGCTGGTCAACTCCGCCCTCGGCGCGGGCACGGTCGTCGGCGGGCTCCTCGCGCTGCGGCTGCGTCCGCGCCGCATGCTGCGCGCCGGTTCCGTCGCCCTGGTGACCTTCGCCTGCTTCCCCGCGTCCGTGGGGGCGGGATGCGGCGTGCCCGCCGTGTCGGCGGCCGCGGTGATCGCCGGAGCGGGCACGTCGTTCTGGGGCGTGATGTGGGCGACCAGCGTGCAGACGCAGGTCGCGCCCGACGTCCTCAACCGCATCCACGCCTACGACGTCGCGGGCTCCCTGGCGATGATGCCCGTCGGCCAGGCGCTCGCGGGGCCCGCCGCCTCGACCCTCGGCGCCGACAACGTCCTCCTCGTGGCCGGTGTCATGTCCCTCGTCGTCTGCGTGGCCCTGCTCTCGGTGCCCGCGATACGCGACCTGGTACGGGCCGACGGCCCCGCGCCCCTGTCGCGGAACACCGCCGGCGCACCGCTCGGACAGGCCCGCCGGCCACCCGGCCCGCGCACAACGGGTGCGCGACCACCGGCATGAGTGCGGTATTGTTTCCGTGCGCGTCCAGCCAGGGGAAACACCAGGTCAGACGGGCATCGGGACGTGGCGCAGCTTGGTAGCGCACTTGACTGGGGGTCAAGGGGTCGCAGGTTCAAATCCTGTCGTCCCGACTTTGAGAAGTCGCAGGTCAGGGGCCGCTTCAGAGGAGATCTGAAGCGGCCCCTCGACCGTTCCCGGGGACGTGGTCCGACCCGCGCCGACGACGGCTGTTGAACGCTCGTGCCCGTCGACGCGGCCGGAGGGCTCGGTGAGGACCCGGTGAGGTCCAGGACGCTTCCGGTCCGGGGGCGTGATCGGCTCGCGGAGGTGTTCGCCGAGTCGGACCGCCGCGCCCGCCCGGTCCGAACCCGGTGCGCCACCGCCGCACGCGGCAACCGAATGTTCACGCCGCGCCCCCGTACCGGTCGCCCCGGATGCCCGACCCGTCGACTCGTCAGCCCCGGGGAATTGGGCGACAGGGCCGCCCTGGAGCGGTTGCGGGAATCCTGATTCCTTGTCAAGCGGCGGCAGTTGAGTGATCATGTTGGAATGAGGATTCTCGTCATGGGCGGCTCGGTATTCCTGGGGCAAGCCCTTGTGCAGGAAGCAATCGACCGCGGCCATAGCTTATCCGTCTTCAATCGAGGAAAGTCCGGACCGGACATCGAGGGAGCGGAGAACCTTCACGGCGACCGGGAGAATTCCGCTGATCTGGAGGCCCTTGCCGCCGCGGGGCCATGGGACGCGGTCATTGACACCAGTGGTTTCCATCCCCGTACCGTCGGGCAATCGGCCGACGCGCTCAGCGCGCACGCGGAAACGTATCTGTTCGTATCGTCCTTCCACGTCTACTCCGACTGGCCCGCCGGGCCCGTAAGTGAGGATTCCGCGCGCCATGCCTGTCCGCCGGACGCGGCCGTGGACGACGTGCCGGGCAATGCGCTGAAGGCAGGGTGCGAGCGGGCTGTCGAGAAGTACTTCGAGGGTGATGTCCTCATCCTCAACCCCGGGCTGATCGTGGGCCCGCGCGAGACTCCCGGGCGGCTCCTGTGGTGGCTGGAGCGCATGGCGCGCGGCGGTGACGTCCTCGCGCCGGGGCGGGCCGACCGGACGATCCAGTTCATCGACGCCCGGGACGTCGCGGCGTTCGCCCTGGACCTGCTGGAGGCGGGTGCCGCCGGGCACTACCTGGTCACCGGCCCCGAGGACACCACGACCCTCGGGGAACTGCTGGAGCTGTGCGCCCAGGTGACCGGGGCCGGGGCCCGACCGGTGTGGATCGACGAGGAGTTGCTCGCGGACCACGAGGTGGGAGCCTGGACCGAGCTGCCGTTCTGGGCGACGGAGCAGCCCGCCATGGCGGGCGCCTGGGCCGCTTCCCCCGCCAAGGCGGTCGACGCCGGACTGCGGTGCCGCCCGATCGGCGAGACGGTCGCGGACACCTGGGAGTGGCTGCGCGAGCGCGGCCCGTCCGAGACGCCCTACCGGCAGGGCGACATCGTGCTGGGGATCGATCCGGAGAAGGAGCGCGGAGTGCTTCGCGCGTGGCAGGCGAAGGCGGGCACCCGATGACCGGACGAGAGCAGGGAACCCCGCGCGAACTGCACGAATGGTTCGCCGCGTCGGCACGCGAGCACGGCGGTCTCACCGCCCTGGAGGCCGGCGGCGAGCGGCTGACCTACCGGGAACTGGACGACCTGGCCGCGGCGCTGGCCGGAGAGATCCTCACCCTGTGCGGCGGCCGTGCCCCGCGCCGGGTGGGCCTGACGACCGCGCCGAACGTGCTGACGTACGCGGCGGCTCTGGCGGTGCTGCGCCTGGGCGCGGCCGTGGTCCCGCTCAACACGTCCTTCCCCCCGGCCCGGCTGGTCACCATCGCGCGGACCGCCGGCCTGGAACTGCACCTGACCGACCGCGCCCCGGTTCCCGAGGGTCCGGAGATACCGGCCCTGCTCCTGTCCGAGGACCTCCTGGCCCGGCTGCGCGGCAAGGACGCGGCCCCGGGCCCGCTGCCCCCGGTCGAGGTGTCGCCGGAGGACATCGCGTACGTGCTGTTCACCTCGGGCTCCACCGGTACTCCCAAGGGCGTGCCGATCGCGCACCGCGGCATGGACGCCTTCCTGCGGTACGTCATCGACCGCTACGCGCTCGGGCCCGGCTGCCGGATGGCCCAGAACAGCGGCCTGGCCTTCGACGCGTCCGTCCTCGAGATGTTCGGGGCCTGGGGCTCGGGCGCCACGCTGGTCGTGCCGCCGCGGGCCGAACTCCCCAAGCCCGCGCGGTTCGTGGCCCGTGAGGGGATCACGCACTGGTTCTCGGTACCGTCCGTGATCACGATGGCCGCCCTGACCGGAGGACTCGCTCCCGGTTCGATGCAGTCGCTGCGCTGGACCCTCTTCGGTGGTGAGCAGCTCACGGTGCAGCAGGCGAGGGCATGGCGCACCGCCGCACCGCACAGCGTCATCGAGAACGTGTACGGGCCGACCGAGCTGACCATCCTCTCGTCGCAGTACCGGCTGCCGGAAAGGACGGAGGACTGGCCGGACACGGCCAACGGAACCCTTCCCATCGGTGAGGTCTACCCCCACCTCGACCATCAGGTGGTGGACGAGGAGGGCCGGCCCTCCGACGTGGGAGAGCTGCGGCTGCGCGGCGTACAGCGGTTCGCCGGTTACCTCGACGAGAAGGACAACCGGGGGCGGTTCCTGGACGCCTCGGGGCGCCCGGTGGAGACCGCCGGACGGTACGTGCCGGACGAGAAGCACTGGTACCGCACCGGTGACCTGGTCCAGGTGCTGGAGGGCGGGACCCTGGTGCACCTCGGACGGCTCGACCAGCAGGTCAAGATCATGGGCCAGCGGGTGGAGATCGGCGAGACCGAGGCGGTGCTGCGGGAACAGGACGCCATCGGCCACGTGGCGGTGGTGGCCATGCGCGACGAGGACGGGCAGACCCGGCTGGAGGCCGCGTACACCGGTACGGCCCGGCCGGCCGGTGATCTCCGGCAGGCGCTCTCGGCACGCCTGCCGCGGTACATGGTGCCGCACAGGTTCACGCACCTGGCCGAGCTGCCGCTGAACCACAACGGAAAGCTGGACCGCCGGGTGCTGGCGGAGCGACTGGCCGCGATCCGGAACTGAACCGGGCGGCACGTCGAAAGGGCCGATGGGAACCGGTCGGGAACCCATCGGCCCTTTCGGGCGTCGCGGACCGTCAGCCGTGGTCGGCCAGCAGCGTGCCGAGCGTCTTCCAGAGCAGCGGCCAGTCCTCGGTGAAGTACATGTGGCCGCCCGGCACGTCCACCATCCGCGCTCCGGAGGAGGTGTGCTCCGCCCAGCGGGCCGCGTCCTCGTGGCGCACCAAGTCGTCCTGAGTGCCGCGCAGGACGCTCACCGGCATCGTCAACGGGGGGCCCGGAGCCGGTACGTAGGCGTCCTGGACCGCCAGGTCGGCACGGAGCGCGGGGAGCAGCAGTTCCCGCAACTCCGGTTCGTGCCATGCCTCGTGGTCGTATCCGACCAGGTCGCGCAGCCGGGCGACGAACGCGTCGTCGTCCAGCGGGGCGCCGTCCATCCTGGGACGGTCGACGTCGGGCGCCGCGGCCCCGCTGACCAGCACGTGTTCCGGCAGCGGTGCTCCGTCGGAGGCGAGCAGCCGGACCGTCTCGTACGCGAGCAGCGCGCCGAAGCTGTGCCCGAAGACGGCGAACGGACCGGTCCCGGCCGCTTCGCGGATCTGGTCGGCGCACACGCGCGCGGCGTCCGCCATGGTGGTGCAGGGTTCCTGGACGAACCACTCGTCCCGCCCGGGAAGCTGTACCGGGACGACGCGGAACGGCAGGTCGGGCTGGTTCTGCCAGGGGCGGAAGACTCCCGCTCCGCCTCCGGCGTAGGGCAGGCACATGAGGGAGAGCGTCATCGCGGACTCCAGGGGTGCGAGGAGAGGGGGACGGAGGTCACCGGCGGGCCCAGCGGCCGAGGGCCTGGGCGCGGCGCGCACCGCGCTGCGTTCCGGTCGGCACGTCGGCCGGGGCGGGGATCCGGACCGCGCCGACGGGGGCCGGGGCGTCGTCCGGGGCCGCGTCGTCGAGGGTGTCCAGGAACCCGGCCAGCCCACGCGCGGTCGTGTGGCGGAACAGGTCCGCCGCGTGCAGCCGGGGATGGCGTGCCCGCAGCAGGGTGAGCACCCGCAGGATGCCGGAGGAGGTGCCGCCGAGTTCGAAGAAGGTGGCCCCGGTGTCGGTGACCGGTTCGCCCAGGACGCGCTCCCACACCTCCACGACCGCGCCGGCGGACGTCCCCGGCAGTGACGGCACCGCGGACTGGGCCGCCTCGGCACTCGCGGCGGCCCAGTCGGCGAGGACCCGCCGGTCCAGCTTGCCGTTGGGAGAGCGGGGCAGGTCGGCCACCCCGAGCCATGCGGTGGGCAGCATGGCCCCGGTGAGCCAGTCGGCCGTGCCGCGCCGCAGTTCCGCCGCGACGGCGGCGGGCAGCGGGCGGGGCCGGAGACCGGCCGCGGGGTCGTCCTCCCGTACGAGGAAGGCGACGACGCCGGTGCGGTCCGGCAGCGGTGCGACGGCGGCGTCCTGGACGCCGGGACGCCGGCGCAGCGTGGTCTCGATCTCCCCGGCCTCGATGCGCTGGCCGAGCACCTTGACCTGCTCGTCCGCCCGGTGCAGGAACTTGAGCCCGACGCCGGGGGTGAAGGACACCACGTCGCCGCTGCGGTAGCCGGTGATGCCACCGGCCCCGGGCAGCGCGGGGAAGCGCTCGGTGGTCAGGCCCGGGCGCCGCCAGTAGCCGTCGCCCACGCCGGTGCCGGAGATCAGCAGGTCGCCGGGGCAGCCCGGCGGCAGATCGCGGCCGTGCGCGTCCACGACGTGGCAGCGCACGCCCGGCAGCGGCAGGCCGATGTGCACGGGAGCACCCGGGGTGACCCGCCACAGCGTGGTGTACACCGTGGCCTCGGTCGGTCCGTACCCGTTCAGGACCGGACCGGGAACGAGACCGGCGAGGTCGTCGGCGAGGTCGGAGGCGAGCGGCTCGCCTCCGACCAGGAGAGCGCCGAGCCGGCCGAGGAACGCGCGGCCCTCCTGGGAGGCGGTGTGCAGCCGGGCGGCGGACGGGGTGCACTGGTAGAACGCGCCGTCGGGGTCCGGTACGTCCTGGAGCACCGTGCGGTGGCTGGTCAGGTGCAGGGTGCGGCCGCTGGTCAGGGGCCAGACCAGCTCGATGAGACTGATGTCGAAGGACGGGCTGGTGCCCGCCAGGACGACCGCGGGGCCCCCGGCGAACTCGGCGTCGAAGGCCGTGAACAGGGCGCACAGGTTGTCGTGGCGGATGACGGCACCCTTGGGGTGGCCCGTGGAACCAGAGGTGTACATGACGTACGCGGGGGCGTCGGCGGCGACCTCCGGCCAGGCCGCCGGCTCCGGTGCGGAGGAGTCCGGGGCCAGCGTCGGCAGGTCGGGCAGCAGGGGGGCCCGGGCGATCAGCGCGGCGGGCTCGACGTCCCGCAGGACGTAGCGCAGCCGTTCGTCCGGGTGGTCGGGGTCGAGCGGTACGTACGCGGCGCCCGCCCACCAGGTGGCCAGGACCGCGACGACCAGGTCCGGGGACCGGTCCAGGTGGATGGCGACCCGGTCACCCGGGCCCACGCCCGCCGCGAGAAGGGCCGCCCCCAGGGCCCGGGCGCGGCCGGTCACGCCGGCGTAGTCCAGCTCGATCCCGCCGGCGCGGACGGCCGCGGCCGCCGGGGCCCGGTCCGCCCGGCTCTGGACGACGCGGTGCACCGGTTCGGCGGCCGCGCCGACCGGTGCGCCGGTGAGCGCCGCGAGTTCGGCGCGCTCGGGCGCGCCGAGGAGGTCGCACGTGGTCAGCGGCCGGGCGTCCGGCGCGGTCAGAGCGCCGAGGGCGGTGACGAGGTGGTCGAGGAAGCGATCCGCGGCGCCCGGGTCGAGGGCCGCGCGGGGATGGGCCACGACCAGGTGCTCCCCGCCATCGGGAGCGTGCAGCAGGGTGACGCTCAGGTCGTACTCGACCTGGTCGGACCCCGGGGGGTCCATCCGCCACCGCAGACCCGATGCGTCGACCGTCTCGGTGAACAACTCGCCCTGTGTGCACATCAGTTGTGTGAAGGGCTTGCGGTCGGGGTGCCGTGGCGCGCCGGTCACGGCCAGGATCTCCTCCAGCGGCAGTTCCGCGTGCTCGACCGCGTCGAGGAGGGCTTCCAGGGTCCGGTCGAGCAGGCTCTCGGTGGTGGCACCGGCCAGGTCGACACGGATCGGGATGGTGTTCTGCAGACAGCCGACGGCCGAGATGCCCTGGGTGTCCCGCTCGGCTCCGCTCACGGTGGCGACCACCATGTCGTCGGTGCCGCCGTACCACCCCGCGACCCAGGCCAGCGCGCTCATCACCTGGGTGAAGGGACTCGCCCCGGTCTCCGCCGCGCGTCGGCGCATCCGGTCCACGAGGGCCTCGGGCAGCCGTGCGGCGACCGACGCGCGGGCCCGGTCCGCGCCGGGCACGAGCTGCGGAAGCGAGCAGTTCTCCGGTGCCTGGTCGAGCGTGGTGGCCCAGAACTTCCGTAAGACGTCCTGCCGTTCGGCGGACAGGACGCCCTGCGGCGCCTCGGCGTCGGCGAGGCTGTCCGGGCCCGACCCGTGAGCGGTGGTCAGCGAGGCCAGCAGGGCCGGGGCGGAACCGTCGTCGAAGACGCCGTGGTGCACCGAGAAGAGCAGGTGGGCCCGGTCGGCGCGGTGCAGCACGGTGATACGGCACAGGGGCGCGCCGGCGTGGTCGAACGGCGCGGCGAGCGCGGTCAGGTGGTGTTCGAGGGTCCTGTGTGCCGCCTCCTCGTCCTCCGGCAGGGGGTGCACGTCGACCGGCACCCCGGACACCGGGTGGAGGTGCTGGACCAGACCCTCCGGCTCCATGCGCAGGGAGACGCGCAGGGCCGGCTGCGCGCGCAGGACGGCACGCACCGTCGCGAGCAGCCGGTCGATGTCCACCGTTCCGGAGGCGGTCAGGCGATGCACGATGGCGGGCCGGGGCTGCTGCATGTCGAGCACGAAGAAGCGGAGCTGCCCGGGAGTAGCGGGATTCTGCATTCGGCGTCCTTATTCGGTCGACTGCAAGAATTTTCGGATCGTAAGTGGAATCGCGAGAAGTCGTCAAGATCCACCAGGGCGTAATTGGCCCGACGGAATGGCGGTCACAACATCGACACACTTCGTGGATCGGCTTCACGAAAATGTCAGAAAAAACGGGCGAACTCTGCCGGGATGTGGGAGTTTTGCCCCTTTTGTTCTCGTTACCCTTCCGGGCCGCCGAAAACACCTGGGTAAATCAGGACGGTGGCTGATTCCCGTCGCTTTGCTTCTTGATTTTTCTGGTTGACAGTTCCGTTCCGTTGTGGAGATGATCTTCCTTGTTCTCGCGGCCACCAGGCTGCAGTCACCGTCGAGAGTCATTGGTTGGTGATGTTCTGTGTCGGGAGAAGCGTTATTCGATGGCGTAACGGGAGGGCCTGCGATGCGGGTATCCACGGAAGAGCTCGCCGTACTCTGGAAAGAAATGCTCGGTGATGAAGCCGATCTGAATACAGGGTTTATAGCCAATGGCGGGGACTCGCTGAAGGCGGTGCTGTTGGCCGACCGAATATTCAAGCTGACCGGGCAGGAGCTCGACTACCTGGAGATCCTGGAAGCCCCGGACGCGGCCACCCTCTTCCGGACCGTCCTCGCCGGCGGCCGTGACTAGAGGGCCGGAGGTGCTGCCCCTCACCCCGGGACAGTGCGACCTGTACGCGGCGGACCGCAGCGCGGAGGACCCGGCCACGTACAACTCCGCCCTGTTCCTGCGTGTCGACGGCACCCTCGACGAGGCCGCCCTCCGCACCAGGTTCGCCGAACTGCTCGCCGCCCACCCGTTATTGGGCTCACGGGTGACGGAGGACCAAGGCCGGCTGGTGTTCGTTCCGGGCCGCCGCCCTCCGAAACTGTTCGTCGCCGACGCACCCGTCGACCCCGACGGACCGCTCGCCCGGGCCCGTCTGCGCCGGGAAGCGCTGCGGCCGTTCGACCTCGACGAGGGCCCCCTGCTGCGCGTCGTCCTGGTCCGCCACAGCCCCCGCACCGCTCACCTCTGCCTGACGGCCCATCACCTGATCGTGGACGAGACGTCCATGGCGGTGCTCGCCCAGTGGCTGCTCGGTGACGCGCCCGGCCTCCCGGCCGAATCCTTCGCGCAGTGGTCCCTCGGCAGGCACGAACTGCCGCCCGAGCGGCGGGAGCGGGCCGCCGAGCTCGCCCGCCGACTCCGGCCCGGTGTGTCCGCCGCACTGGAATGGGCCCGCACCCCCGGGCCGGAGCCCGCCGGACCTTCCGGCGCGGTGCCCCTGCTGATCCGCGACGCGGTGTGGGACGCCGCGGGCGGACTGGCGACCGAACTCGGCATCACCCGGCACTCGCTGGTCCTCGCCGCCGCCGGCCTGGTCCTGAGCCGGAACAGCGCCACCGCCCGCCCCGTGCTCGGCACCACCGTCTCCCGCCGCACACCACGCCACGCGACCGCCGTCGGCTACTTCAGTGCCACGGTGCCGGTGCCGCTGGAGACCGACAGCGACCAGACCGTGACCGACTATCTGCGCGGCTCCCACCAGCGGGCCATGACCGCCTACCGGGACGCCGACCTGCCCCTGTCGACGGTACTGCCGCCCTCGGACCGCGCCGGTCTCTCCCTGGTCGTCGTCCCCTGCCGCACCCTGCCCGACATCGTCACGCCCGAGCTGACGGCGACTTCGCTGCCGGACCCCGGCTTCGGCCCGGCCCAGTTCCCCCTCGCCCTCTACGTCCGGCAGGACCTCGGCGGTGAGCGGCGCGGCCTGCTGCGGCACAGGGCGACCGAGGTGGACACCGCCGCGGCCACCCGCTTCTGCCGCCAACTGGAGACCACCCTCGCTGCCATGGCCCAGAACCCGAGCGCCCCCCTCGCGCGCCTCTCCACCGTCCCCGCGACCGAACCGGCCGGTCCCGCCGGGCCGTCGTCCGGCGACACCGTCACGGCCGGTGCCGACCTCGCCTCGCTCTTCGCCGAGCAGGCCGCTCGTCTGCCCGACCACGTCGCCGTCAGTTGTGAGAAGCAGCGCCTGACCTATCGCGAGCTCGACGACCGCGCCACCGCGGTCGCCCGGTCGCTGGCCGAGGCCGGGGTGCGCGCGGGGGACCGGGTCGGCGTGTGCATGCACCGCGGCACGGACCTGGTCGTCGCGCTGCTCGCGGTGCTCAAGGCCGGCGCCGCCTACGTACCCCTCAACCCGGACTACCCGCGCGAACGGCTCGCCTTCGTCGCCGAGGACACCGGTCTCACCACGGCCGTGACCGACTGCGACCCGGACCTGCTGCCGTCGCACCTGACCCTGCTGCCCGCCGACGCCACGCCCGCCCGGACCGACACCCCGCTGCCCGGACCCGACCCGGAACGGGTGGCCTACGTCATCCACACCTCCGGCTCCACCGGCACCCCCAAGGGGGTCCTGGTACGGCACCACAACGTCGCCGCCCTGCTGGCCGCGACGGCCGGTCCGGAAGGATTCGGGTTCGGGGAGGAGGACGTCTGGTCGCTCTTCCACTCCTTCGCCTTCGACTTCTCCGTCTGGGAGATCTGGGGCTGCCTGCTGACCGGCGGCCGTCTGGTCGTCGTACCGCACTGGATCGCCCGTGACCCGGAAGGCTTCCACGCCCTCCTCGCCGCCGAACGCGTCACCGTGCTCAACCAGACCCCGTCGGCGTTCGCACAGCTCCTGGCCGCGGACGCGGCCTCGGCGGACGACCTCTTCGTCCGTCTGCTGATCTTCGGCGGTGAACCGCTCGACCCGCGGATGCTGCTGCCCTGGATGGACCGCTATCCGGAGCGGACCTGCCGGGTGGTCAACATGTACGGCATCACCGAGACCACCGTGCACTGCACGTGGCGCGACCTGACCCGGGCGGACGCCCTCTCCGGGACGCGCTCGGTGGGATCCGCCCTGCCCGGGTGGCGGCTGTACGTGCTGGACGAGGAGGGCCGCCAGGTGGCCCCCGGAGTCCCCGGCGAGATCCACGTCGCGGGCAGCGGCGTCAGCGCCGGGTACCTCAACCGGCCCGGACTGACCGCCGAACGCTTCGTACCCGGCAGCTCCGTCGGACTCCCGGAAGAGGTGCTCTACCGGTCGGGCGACCGGGGCCGGCTCCTGCCGGACGGCCAACTGGAGCACCTGGGACGGCTCGACGACCAGGTCAAGATCCGGGGCCACCGCATCGAGCTCGGCGAGATCGGCGGAGCGCTCCTGGCACACGCCGCCGTCACCGGAGCCGCGGCCGTCGTCCGGGACGCCCACGACGCGGCCACCGCGCGGATCGACGCCTACTTCGTCGGCACCGACGCCGCGCCGGACCTCGCGGAACTGCGCCGGTGGCTCGCCGCCAGGCTGCCCTCGCACATGCTGCCCGCGACCCTCACCCCCGTGCCGTCGCTGCCGCTGACCGTCAACGGAAAGCTCGACCCGAGCCGGCTGCCCGAACCGGCGCGGGGCAACGACACCGCTCCGCCGCAGGAGACCACCGGCACCGGCCGCCCGGCCGCCCCGGGCGAACCCGTGGCCGCCGACCGGCTCGCCCGGGTGTGGCAGGAACTCCTCGGCGTCCCGGTGGGGCCCGACGACAACTTCTTCGAGCTGGGCGGCAATTCACTGCTCGCGGTCCGGCTCAACACCCTGCAGCGTACGGCCGGATTCCCGGGTTCCCAGCTCAAGCACATATTCCGCAACCCGACCCCGCGCCGCCTCGCGGCGATCATCGGCCCGCCCTCCGGCGGGCGGGCCAACCAGGAGGAAGCGTGAGCGAGTACAGCCAGGACCACGACCCCGGTACGGTCTCGGAGGACACGGACGCCGTCGCCGTCGTCGGCATGTCCCTGCGTGTGCCCGGCAGTACGGATCTCGGCGGTTTCTGGAAGTCGATCACCGACGGTGTCGTCTCCCTGCGGGCCGACGCGCCCGAGGGCGGTCTGCGCGCGGGACAGATCGACCGGTTCGACCGGTTCGACGCCGACCTGTTCGGCATGCTGCCCGCCCAGGCGGCGGCGACCGACCCGCAGCACCGCGTCCTCACCGAAGTGGCCTGGCAGGCCCTGGAGGACGCCGGCATCGACCCCGAACGCGCCACGGGCCGCATCGGAGTGTTCGTCGGGTGCGGCAGCGAGACGTACTACCGCGACCACGTGCTCAAGGACGAGAAGACGGTGCGCGTCCTCGGCACCGAACAGATCGCCCTGGGCAACTCACGGGACTTCCTCGCCACCGGCCTGGCGTACCGGCTCGGCCTGACCGGCCCCGCCATCACGGTCCAGACCGCCTGCTCCACCTCCCTCGTCGCCGTCCACCAGGCGATCCGCAGCCTGCTCACCTACGAGTGCGACATCGCGATCGCGGGCGGAGCCACGGTCCACCTCGACGAGGAGCAGGGCTACGTCTTCGCCGAGGGCGGCATCACCTCGCCCGACGGCCGGTGCCGCGCCTTCACCGAGGGCACGGCCGGGACGGTGCCGTCCAGCGGCGCCGGGATCGTGGTGCTGCGCCGGGCCTCCGACCTGCCCGGAACCGGTGAGAACGCCCGCGCCCACCTGCTGGGCAGCGCCGTCAACAACGACGGTGCCGCCCGCATGAGCCCCACCGCGCCCAGCCCGCAGGGCCAGGCCGACGTCCTGCGCGAGGCCCTGGCCGTCGCGGGGCTGGAACCCGTCGACGTCGGCTACGTCGAGACGCACGGCACCGGCACGACCCTGGGCGACCAGGTCGAACTCGCCGCCCTGGCCGAGGTGTACGGCAGACGGCCGGCGGACTCGGGCCTGGCCCTGGGCGCGGTGAAGCCGAACATCGGGCACTGCGACTCGGCGGCCGGCGTCATCGGCCTGATCAAGGCGGTCCTCGCGGTCGAGACGGGCGTGGTGCCGCCGACCCCGTCCCAGCCCGGCGACGGCCCCGACGTGGAGCTGGGCTCCGCGTCCTTCGAACTGCCCCGTGCCTCCCGTCCCTGGCCCGACGACCGGCCCCGTACCGCGGGCGTCAGCTCGTTCGGGCTCGGCGGCACCAACTGCCACGTACTGCTGACCGCCGCGCCCCGGCCCACCGGCTCGGCCGGGCACGCGCCGGCGGCACGGCGGGAGCCCCACCTCGCCGTGCTGTCCGCGGCCACCCCGGAAGCCCTCCAGCGCAAGGCCCGCGACCTGGCGGCGTGGCTCGACGGCGACGGCGCCGAGGTTCCGCTGGGCGAGCTCACCGGAACCCTGTGGCACCACCGCAAGGCGTTGCCCGAGCGGTGGGCGACCGCCCTGCCCGCCGACCCCGCCGAGGCCCGTGACCACCTCGTCGCCGCACTGACCGCACTGACCGGGAACGACAGCCGTCGAGCCCAGACCGCGCCGCGGCTCGCCGCCGTGCTGCCCGGCCAGGGCGTCCCGCTCGCCGGTGCGGGAGCCGGGCTCGCCGCCGTGGACGACGGCTTCGCGGCGGACCTGGCCGAACTCGCCGCCGAGGTGAGCCGGGCCGGTGGTCCCGACCTCTCCGACGCCCGGAACTGGCCGGCCGACGACCCCCGCCTGCTCGACACCGCCGTGGTCCAGCCGCTGCTGCTGGTCCTCGGCCTCGCGGGCCTGCGCCACGCCGAACGGCACGGCCTCGTCCCGGAGCTGCTGCTCGGACACAGCGTCGGCGAACTGACCGCGGCTGCTCACGCGGGTGTCTTCTCCGTGCCCGACGCGGTGGCCGCCGTCGTGCGGCGCGGGAGGCTGATGGCCTCGGCGGAGCCCGGGACGATGACCGCGGTGCGCACCGGAGAGGAGACCGCCGTACGGCTCGCGGCCGGCCTGGAGGTCGACGTCTGCGTGCTCAACGGGCCGGACAACACCGTCTGCGGCGGCCCCGAGGAGGCGCTGGCCGCCTTCGAGGGACGCTGCGCCGAGGAGGGCATCCGCACCACGCGCCTGCCGGTCACCCGCGCCGGTCACTCACGCGCGATGGCCGGTGCGGCCAAGGAGTTCGAGGAGTTCGTCGCCACCCTGACGCTCTCGGTACCCGCCGTGCCCATCGTCTCCGGACTCACCGGCGCACTGCTCACCGACGCCCAGGCGGTCGACCCGGCCCACTGGGGAAGCCAGTTGAGCAGCCCGGTCCGCTTCACCGACGCGGTCACCGCACTGCTCGAAGCAGCCCCGGACAGCGTCCTCGGCCTGCACCGGTCGCACGCGGCCACCGCGGAGGTCCGTCGGGCGGCCCTCGCCGCACGGCGCGACCTCCACGTCGTCGACGCGGCGGGCCGTGCCGGCGCGGACGAGACCGCCGACTGGTACGGCGCCCTGGCGGCGCTGTGGACCGCGGGTCACACACCGGCCGGACCCGCGCGGCCCGCCCGCGTCGTGGCAGTGCCGGCCTACCCCTTCGCCGACCAGCGGCACTGGGTGGCGGCCCCGGAGCCCGGGCCCCTCGAAGCCCGCCCGGCCGGTGTGCCCGCGCCGGACCTGATCCCCGCGGCCGACGAGGCAGGCCCCGTCACCGCGGCCACCGGGGAGCCGGCCGAGGAGGCGTCGACGGCCGAAGCCGTCCGGACCCTCTGGCAGGACACCTTCGGCATCGCCGAACTGCGGTCCGAGGACAACTTCTTCGACCTCGGCGGCACGTCCTTGCACGCCGCCCACCTGGTCAGCGTCGTCAACGACGCCCTCCTGGTGGAGATCCGGCTCCAGGACCTGTACGAGAACTCCTCCCTCGCCGGGTTCATCGCCCGGGCCGAGGCACTCGCCGCCGAGCGCGACGACGCCGCCCTGCTGCGGCTGCTGGAGGAGATCGAGAGCGAGAGCGAGGAGGGGCGGACCAGCCATGAGTGATCTTTCCGCGCGCCTTGGCGCGCTGACCCCGGAACAGCGGCGCCAGCTGAGTGCGGGGCTGCGCGCCCAGCGCGCCGAACAGCGGCGGGGCCCGGTGGAGCTCTCCGGGAAGCTGCGCCGCAGTCTCTACTTCTTCGCCAGCGCCGACCACGCCGACGCCGCCGCCTACTACGCGTTCGTCCTGGAGGCGGCAGCCGCCGCCGACGCGGCGGGCCAGCACGCCGTGTGGTTCCCGGAGCGGCACTTCGTCGAGTTCGGCGGCTTCTCGCCGAACCCGTCGGTCCTGGCCGCCGCGGTCGCCGCCCGCACCAGCACCATCCGTATCCGCGCCGGCAGTGTGGCCGCCCCGCTGCACCACGCCGCCCGCGTGGCCGAGGAGTGGGCGGTCGTGGACGGTCTCTCCGGCGGGCGTGTCGGCCTCTCCTTCGGCAGCGGCTGGCACCCGGACGACTTCGCCCTGGCCCGCGAGGACTACCAGGACCGGCGCGAGGTCACCGGCCGCACCATCGAGGACATCCGTGCCCTCTGGCGCGGCGAGACCCTGCCGTACCCGTCCACCGCGGGCACCACGACCCAGGTGCTGACCCGCCCCCGGCCCGTCCAGCCCGAGCTGCCCGTCTGGCTCACCGCCACCGGCACCCCGCAGACGTTCGTCACCGCCGCCCGGGTCGGATACGGGGTGGCGACCGCGCTCCTCGGGCAGACGATGCCCGCCCTGCGCGAGAACATCGCCCGCTACCGGCAGGCGTGGAAGGACGCCGGTCATCCCGGCGAGGGCGACGTCGTCGTCATGGCACACGCGTACGTCAGCGACCGGCCGGACCTGGAGGACTTCCTCCGCCCGGCCATGCACTCCTACCTGCGGTCCTTCCGCAAACAGACCGGGAGCAGCGACGAACTCGTCCTGCTGGAGAGCGCCTACCTGGACTTCCTGACCGGTCCCTCGCTCCTCGGCAGCCCGGACAAGGCCCTGGCCGTCCTGGCCGACCTGACCGAGGCGGGCGCCGACGAGGTGGGCTGCCTGATCGACTTCGGGCTGCCGGCCTCCGACGTCCTGGACGCACTGCCCGCCCTCTTCCGCCTTGGTGTCCCGGCCGTCGGGAGGACCGTATGAGCACCCCCGCAGACCAGCGGCTGACGGCCCGGCTCGCCCGGCTCAGCCCCGCCCAGCGCGCCGCGCTCACCAGCCGGCTCGCCGCCCGCAACGGTCCGGTACTGCGTCCGAGGCCGGGGCCCCGGGACCGGTTCCCGCTCGGCATGGACCAGGAACGCCTCTGGATCCTCGACCAGCTCGACCCGGGGACCACCACCTACACCCTCGGCTACGGGCTCCGCGTACGCGGGGCTTTCGACCGGGATCTCTTCCGGCGCGCCGCGGACGCCCTGGTGAGCCGCCACGAACTGCTGCGCTCCGGAGCCGAGGCCGAGGACGGCCGTCCCTTCCTGCGGGTGCACCCCGACCGGCGGGCGGACCTCGGCTTCACCGACCTGACGCGCGACGACACCACCGAGGTACCGGCCGACGAGATCGAGGCGCGCCGGCAGGAGTTCATCGCCGAGCAGGTCCGCCGTCCCTTCGACCTGGCCGCCGACCCGGTCCTGCGCCTCGCGGTCGCCAAGGTGGCCGAGGACGACCACCAGATCGTCGAGACGATGCCGCACTCGTTCGTCGACCAGTGGTCGTACGTGCGCCTCAACGAGGAACTCCTCGAGCACTACCGGGCGCTCGCCGAGGGCCGTCCGCCGCGCGTGGCCGAGATGCCGGTCCAGTTCGGTGACTGGGCGCACTGGCAACGGGAACGTTTCGCGGGCCCGCACGGCGCCCGCCACCGGGAGTTCTGGCGGACCTTCCTGGACGGCGTGCCCCAGCGTCTCGCGCTGCCCTATGACCACAGCCCCGACACCACCGACCACAGCGGCGAGCACTACAACTTCACGCTCGACGGCACGGTCGCCGAGGCGTTCTTCCGGTACGCGAGGGAGGCCCGCACCACCCCCGCCACGGCGATGACCGCCGTCTACGCCGCGCTGCTGTACGAAGTCACCGGCCAGCGTGACCTGATCATCGGCATTCCCACCTCCACCCGGAACGAGCCGGAGGCGGAGCCGCTGATCGGGTTCCTGCTGACCAGCGTCCCCCTGCGGATCAGGCTGCCGGAGAACCCGGCGCCCAAGGACGTGCTCGCGGCCGTCGCGAGCTCCGCCGCGGCCGTGGCCGACCACAGGGAAGTGCCCTTCGGGGAGATCGTCGAGGCCGCCGCCCCGGACCGCTCCACCAACCAGTACCCGCTGCTCCAGACCATGCTGGTGCAACTCGACCTCGACGACTCGCAGATCCTCGAACTCCCGGGTGCCGAGGTGTACGCCAACGCCGTGCCCGAGGGCATCTCCACCATGGACCTGACGACGGCCTGGTGGCGGGTCGGGACGACCGTCTACGGACGCATCGAGTACCGCACGGCACTGTTCGAGCACGCCACCGTCGCCGCCATGGCCGACCGCCTGCTCCAGCTCATCGAGCAGTTCACCCGGTACCCCGACGAGCCGCTGCGGCGGCCCTCCCCGGCGCTGCCCGTGCCGCCCGCACCGCTGCTCGGCGGCAGCACCACGCCCGGCGAGGCCGCGGCCGGACCGGCCGCGGCCGAGACCCTCGCCCGGGTCACCACGGCCTGGTGCGATGTGCTGGGCGTCGAATCGGCCGATCCCGAGGCGGTGTTCTTCACCAGCGGCGGGACCTCGCTGCTCGCCGTCCGGCTCGCCCACAGGCTGCGCGGCGACGGCTTCACCGTCACCCTCAAGGACGTCTTCACCCACCCCACCCCGGCCGGACTCGCCCAGGTCCTCGCCTCCCGCAGCGGCACTCCGGCGGACCGTGCGCCGGTCCCGCCCGTCGGGCCGCTCGGTCCCGAGCAGGAGATGCTCCTCGGCCGGGGCCTGTCCCGGGTGGAGGACTTCTCGCACAGCCACGTCCTCACCGCGGCCGGCCCGCTGGATCCCGAACGTCTGCGACGGGCGGCCGAGGACGTGGTGCGCTCCCATCCGGCGCTGACCACCGCCGTGCGCCCCGACGACACCCTCGGCGCCCGGCTCGTGCCCGGCGCGGACTGGCACTGGTCGGCGGAACCGGCCGGAACCGACCCGCGACAGGTGGTGGCCGCCCAGCGGGCCCGCTTCGACCGCGGAGCCGGGCCGCTGTTCGCCGTCAGCCACCTGCCCGGCGTCCCCGGCGAGGCCGACCGGGTCGTCATCGGCGCGAGCCACCTCGTCATCGACGGGATGTCCTGGGGCATCGTCATCGCCGACCTGGCCGCCGCCTACCGGGGTGAGCCGTTGGCCGCCGAACGTGCCGGCCACGCCGAACACGCGGCCGTCGTGAGGAGTCTGGACCCGGCACCGCACGCCGGGTACTGGCGGGCGCAGTCGGGCGGCGCGGGTCCGTACCGCTGGCGTCTGGACGGTCCCAACACCTATTCCGGTGAGCGGTCGTTCGAGGTGTCGCTGCCCCTGCCCCCGGACGGGTACGGCGCACTGCAGGCGGCGGCCCTCACCGCCGTCGCCCGCGCGCTGCGCCCCTGGGCGTCCCAGGACCAGCCGTCGGTGTGGCTGATCGGCCTGGGCCGCGACCCGCTGGCCGCGCTGCCCGACTGGGACCCGGACCGGGCCGTCGGGTTCTACTCGGCCGCCCACCCCTTCCGGGTGCCCCTCACCGGCGGTCCGGCCGAGGACGACCTGCGCGCCACGGTCACCGCGCTGCGCGGCATCCCCGACTCCGGCAAGACGTTCGGGCTGCTGGGATGTGCCGCCGAACCCGGCCTGCGCGCGGAGTTCGCGGCCCTGGAACGGCCCCGGGTCATCGTGAACCACCTCGGTGAGCTGACGGACCCGGTCGACGGTTCGACCGGCCCCTTCATCGCCTCGGCGCAGACCGCCGCGACCGGCAACGCCGAGGTGGAGCGGGAGGTGGACGTGGACGTCGCGGTCGGAGTGCGCGACGGCCACGCCGTCCTGCGCTGGCTGTTCAACCCGGACGCGGTGGACGCCGCCGCCGTCCACGAGGCCGCCGCGGCCACCGTCCGTGAACTGCGCGACCTGCTCGCGGGGGAGCGGCGGACCGGGCTCCCGGACGGCCTTCCAGGTGTGACCGGAGTGACCGAGGAAAGCATGGAACGTCTCTTCGCACGGCTCAGCCGGGAGCGACGGGACCGGCAGGGAGAACAGACATGACCGAGCCCGCCGTAACGGCCGCGCCGCGCCGCGGCCCCCTCGTGGCCCTGCTGACGGCCCAGTACCTGTCGGCCTTCGGCAACGCCATCACGATCGTGACGGTGCCGCTGTTCGTCCTGCACACCACCGGATCGACCGCCACCACCGGTCTCGCCGGGTTCATCGGCGCGCTGCCGCTGATCTTCGCGGGCGCCGTCGGCGGTGTCCTGGTCGACCGGTTCGGCGGACGCGTGCTGAGCGTGCTGTCCGACCTCGCGGCCGGAATCCTGGTCCTGCTCGTACCGCTGCTGGACGCCACCACGGGGCTGCCGATCCCGCTGCTGCTCGCCCTCCTGTTCGTCCGCACGGTCGTGGCGACCCCCGCCACCGCCGCCCGGATGGCGCTGCTCAAGCCCGTCATCGAAGGCGCCGGGGCACGGCTGGAGAGCGTGAACTCCTGGTACCAGGCGGCACCCCGGCTCGGCCTGGTGGCCGGCGCGCCCCTGGCCGGCGTGCTGATCGCGGCGACCGGTTCGGCCGTCGGCATGTACGTCGACGCCGCGACCTTCCTCGTCGCCGCCGTGCTCGTCGCCTTCGCGGTGCCGGTCGCCGAGCCCAAGAGGCCCCAGGGCGGCGCGGCGGCCGGGCCCGGCTTCTTCGGCCAGCTCCGCGAAGGCGCGGCACTGGTCAGGACGATGCCGGTGATCGGGGCGATGACCGCCTTCGTCGTCGTCACCAACTTCCTCGACGACGCCTTCACCCCGCTCTTCCTGCCGGTGTACGCCCAGGAGGTGCTGCACAGCAGCGCGGCCATGGGCTGGTTCCTCGGCGCGGTCGGCATCGGTGCCATCGTCGGCACCTTCCTGTACGGCCCCGCCAGCCGGAACATACTGTCCAACCGCCGGTACACCCTGTTCGGCTGCTTCGCGGTGGTCGCCGTACTGCGCATGACGCTCTACCTCGAGCCCGGTGCCGTCGGCGTGACGGTGATCTGCTTCCTGGTCGGTGTGGCCGGCGGACCGCTCAACCCGATGCTCTCGACGATCATGCTGGAGCGGGTCCCCGAGGACCTGCGCGGCCGGGTCTTCGGCCTCACCGGAGCCATGGCCCTCACCTCCGCCCCGCTCGGCGTGCTGACCGCCGGATGGCTGGTGGACCTGGCCGGCCTGCGCGTCCCGATGCTCTGCTTCTCCCTCGTCTACCTCGTCCTGATCGCCGTCAGCTGGCGGTGGCCCGCCCTGCGCGCCATGGACGAGCGGCCCGGTACCGGCGACGCGGGGGACGAGGCCGCGCCCGGCACGGATCCGGGGCCCCGGCTGGACGAGGAGGCGAGCGCCCGATGACCGCGGAACACCCGGCCGACGGCACCCTCGAAGGGCGCACGGCCGTGATCACGGGCGCCGCGCGCGGCGCCGGACGGGCCTGCGCGCTCGCCTTCGCCGCCCAGGGCGCGGACCTGGTCCTGCTGGACGTGGCCGCCAGGATTCCCGGCGTCCCCTACCCGATGGGCTCCGAGAGCCAGCTCGCCCACACCGCCGACGCCTGCCGCCGCCTGGGTGCCGACGTGCTCACCGCCGCCGTCGACGTCCGGGACCTCGCGGCCCTGACCGAGCTGCGCGAGCGGACGCACGACCGCTTCGGCGCGCCGCACGTGCTCGTCAACAACGCGGGCATCGTGGCGCCCTCGGGGCTGCCGGTGCACGAGACGGCGGAGGAGGACTGGCAGCTCATGGTGGACATCGACCTCGGGGGCGCCTGGCGCGCCACCAAGGTGTTCGCCCCCGCCATGGTCGAACGCCGCTCCGGTTCGATCGTCAACATCGCGTCCACCGCGGGTCTGGTGGGCTACCGCAACTTCGCCGGGTACGTCGCGGCCAAGCACGGGCTGGTCGGCCTGACCAAGGCCAGTGCCCTGGACTACGCCTCGTACGGAGTGCGCGTCAACGCGGTGTGCCCCGGCAACATCCGGGACGAGCCGGCGATGGACGGCCGGATGCTCTCCGAGGTGGCCCGGGCGCTCGACGTCCCGGCTGCCGAGCACGAGGAGCTGTTCACCGCCGACCAGCCGATGAACACGCTGGTGGACCCGGCCGACGTGGCGGAGGCCGCGCTCTGGCTGGCCGGCGACGGCTCCCGCCGTGTCACCGGCACCACCCTGACCGTCGACGCCGGCTACTCGGTCCGGTGACGCCCGTGGACACCTCCGGCCCGCTCCACGCCGAACGGCGTGCCGCCACCGCGACCGAACGCCAGTTCTGGTTCGCCGAGCGGATCGCACCGGGCTCACCCGCCTGGCGCGTGCTCAGCACCGTGCGCATCGACGGCCCACCGGACCGGGAGGCACTCGCCGCCGCAGCGGCGCGGGTGGTCGCCCGGCACCCCGCGCTGCGGTCGGTCTTCGCCCCCGCGGACGGGGAGCTGTGGTGCGCGACGGTACCGCCCGCCGAACCGCCGCTGCTCGAACTCCCGCCGGGCACCGCCTTCGACGCGGCCGCCCGCGAACTGGCCCGCACCGGGCTCCTCGACCCCGGCACCGGCCACCACGTGGTGCTCGCGCTCACCGAGGACCCGGGCGACGCCCCCGGCGCCACCCTGTACGTCCTCACCCACCACCTCGTGTACGACGGACTGTCCCACGAGGTGTTCACCGCCGACCTCGCGCGGGCCCACGCCCGCGTCGTCGCCGGGGAGCCCGAACCCGCCCCGCTCGCCCGTCCCGTCCCCCGGCCTCCGGACGCCGTCCGGCGCGACGAACTCTCCGCCTACTGGCGGACGGCGCTCGACGGCGTGCCCGATCTGCCGGGGGACGACGACGGTCCGACCCAGCGGGAGCTCGCCCGGACCGAGCCCCACGGCCACGTCGTCCGGTTCCCCGACGGGGTGGGCGCCGCGGTGCGGGAGGCGGCCAGGCGCCTGGCCTGTCCACCGTTCGCCGTGCTGCTCACGGCGTACGCCCAGGCCCTGTACGACCTGTGCGGCGCCGAGGACTTCTGCATCGGCACCCCGGTGTCGACCCGGACCCCGGACCTGGAGGACGCGATCGGCTGCCTGCTGACCACACTGCCGGTGCGGATACGGCTGCCCGCCGCGGCCGACGCGTGCGAGCGCACGTGGACGACGTTCACCGACGGTCTGTTCCACATGGACCTCCCGCAGGACGACCTGGTCCGTGCCGTGCGCACCCGTCCCGGCCGCCGCATGCCCCTCTACCAGGCCCTGTTCGCGTACGAGAGCTGGCCGCGTCCCGTGCACGACGCGGGCCCGGTCCGGATGCGGACCGAGCCCGTGACCCCGCTCGGCACCCAGGCCGAGGTCCTGTTCCAGTTGAACGAGCTGCCCGGCCGGCGCCTGGAGGGGATGCTCCAGGCCCCCGCCGGCGGGTTCTGGGCGGGATGCCTGGCGAAGCTGTCGGACGCCATCGAGCACCGGCTCGCCCTGCTCACGAACACCACCGAGGAGATCGCCAGATGACACTAGTGATGTGTCTGCCGTACGCGGGAGCCGGTGCCGGCGTCTACCGCTCCTGGAAGGCCCTGGCCACCGACCGCGCTCGGGCCGTACCCATCCAACTACCGGGCCGGGAAGAGGAGTTCTCCCGGCCCCGCTACACCTCGTTCCCCGAGTGCGTCGCCGACGTCACCCGCCGCGTCACCGAGGCCGCGGCCGGCGAACCCTTCGCCGTCTTCGGCCACAGCTTCGGCGGGCTGATCGCCTACGAGGTCACGCGCCATCTGTACGAGACCGGAGGACCGCTGCCCGAGCGGCTGATCGTCAGCGGCACGCGCAGTCCCCGCCACCGCGGTTACTCGGGCCTCAGCGACGACGACGACGAGGCCGTCGACCGGCTGAAGCAGGACAGCCTGCGCGGTTTCGAGGCGCTCGACCACCCTGAACTGCGCGCCATCCTGCTGCCGACGCTCCGCTCCGACGCCCGGCTGCTGGAGCAGTACGGCGACTACCGGCCCGAGGTGTGCGACCCGCTGCCGGTCCCGCTCACCGCTCTGCGCGGTGTGTCGGACACCCTGGCCACCCCGGAGGGGGTCGCCGACTGGAAGACCTTCACCACCGAGGACTACGCGGAGTACGAGATGCCCGGCGGCCATCTCTACCTGCTGGACTCCATGCCGGAACTGTGGCGCCTGATCGAGGAGCAGCTATGACCGTTGCCCACCTGCCCCCGCTTCCGGCCGCACCGGAACACGGCCAGGACCGGCTCGCCCACGCGGGACTGGCCGAACTGCGCCGGGAGGACCCGGAACTGGCGGACCTGCTCGACGCGGAGGTCCACGACCAGGACACCACCCTGGCGATGATCGCGTCGGCCAGCATCGCCGCCCCGTCCGTCCTCGCCGCGAGCGGCTCCGCGCTGTCCAACGTCACCGCCGAGGGCTACCCCGGCGCCCGCTACCACCCCGGCGCGGTCAACTTCGACGAGGTCGAACGGCTCGCCGTGCACCGCGCCAAGGCCCTGTTCGGGGCGCGGTACGCCAACGTCCAGCCGCACTCGTGCTCCTCCGCCAACCTCGCCGTGCTCGCCGCCCTCGTGCCGCCCGGCGGCACCCTGCTGGGTCTCGGCCTCGACGCCGGCGGCCACCTCACGCACGGCTCCCCGGCCTCGGTGACCGGACGGCACTACGAGGCCGTGCACTACGGCCTCGACAGGAACGGCCTGATCGACTTCGAGCACGTCGCCGAACTCGCCCTCGAACACCGCCCCACCGTGCTGATCGCCGGCGCCAGCGCCTACCCCCGGACCCTGGACTTCGCCCGCTTCCGGGAGATCGCCGACTCGGTCGGCGCCTACCTGCTGGCCGACATCTCGCACATCGCGGGCCTGGTCGCGGCCGGTGAGCACCCCAGCCCCGTCGACCACGCGCACATCACCACGACCAGCACCTACAAGCAGCTCGGCGGCCCGCGCGGCGGAATCATCCTCAGCGGTCGTGACCACCGGGCCCCGGGCCCCGACGGGCGCACTCCGCTGGACCGCCTGATGCAGCGGGCCGTCTTCCCGCAGACCCAGGGCACCCCCGCTCCCGCGTCGATCGCCGCCAAGGCCCGGGCGTTCGCGCTCGCCACCGAACCCCTGTTCACCCGCACCGCGCGGCTGACCGTCTCCGGCGCCCGCGCGCTCGCCGCCGAACTGGCACGCCTGGGGCACCAGGTGCTCACCGGCGGGACAGACAACCACATGGTCCTGATCGACCTCCGCGCCAGCCGGCTCACCGGAGTCGTCGCCGAACGGGCCCTGGAGGAATGCGGCATCCTCGTCAACCGCAACCGCATACCGGACGACACCCGGCCGCCCCTGGTCACGAGCGGCGTCCGGCTGGGCTGCAACATCCTCGCCCAGCGCGGTATGGGTCCGGAGCACATGCGGGAGTGCGCGGAACTCCTGCACGCCGTCCTGACCGCCACCACACCGCTGAGCGACACCGAGTACCGCATCGACCCCCACCAGCGCGTCCATCTCCGCGAGCGGGTAAGGGCGTTGTGCGCTCGCCACCCCCTGCCGCACGCGACCGCCCGGGCCGACGACCCCGGTGCCCTCCGGACAGGAGCCTCCCTGTGAGCCCAGACATCGTGACCGCCGATGCCCCGGTCGCCTGGCCCGCCGTGCTCGTCCCGGCCGACCGGCCGCGCCGCGCCGGTGCCGACCCCCGCGCGACCGGCCTGGTCCGGGGCACCCTGGCCGTGCGGGAGGACGGAGCGGTGGCCCACGACCTGCTCGTCGCCTGCTTCGCGGCACTGCTGTACCGCCTCACCGGCCAGGAACTGATCGCGATCGCCACTCCCGACGGCATCACCGGACATGCCGTCGCCGCGGACTCCAGCACGGCCGACCTGGTGGCCGGCCGTACTCCCGTGACCCCCACCGCGGACGCGGGCACACCCCTGGTGGCGGTCGCCCACGGCGCCGGACCGCAGGACGTCCCGCCGTTCGAGCTGCACCTCGCCCTGGACCGGCAGGACGGCGAATGGACCGCTGAACTGCGTTACGACGAGCGGCTGTTCACTTCCGACACGGCCGGTCGCCTCCTCTCTCGGCTGCGCATCCTGACGGAGAGCGCCCTCCAGGAGCCGCACGCACCGGTTTCCCGGCTCGCCCTGCTCACCGCCGAGGAGACGCACCGGGTCCTGACCGAGTGGAACGACACGTCGGCCGACCTGCCGCACGGCACCTGTCTGCACACGGCGTTCGAGGAGCGGGCCGCGGCCGACCCCGGGGCGCCCGCCGTCGTCCACGACGCCCGCACCTGGTCCTACGGGGAGGTCAACGCCGCCGCCAACCGGCTGGCCCACCGCCTCCGGCAGGCCGGCGTGGGCCCCGACGTACGGGTCGGACTGTGCCTGGAGCGCTCCGCCACCCTGCTCTCCGCCGTACTGGGCATCCTCAAGGCAGGCGGCGCCTACGTGCCCCTCGACCCGGACTACCCCGCCCAGCGGCTGACCACCATGCTGGAGGGCACCTCCTGCGCCGTCGTCGTCACCGACCGGCTCCGGGCCACGGTGCTGCCCGCCCCGTCGCCCGGCACCGAACGGCTGGTCGTCCTGGCCGACGGACTCCTCGACGGTACGGCGCCGGAACTCGCGGACCAGCCGGAGACCGACCCCGGTGGGACCGCGGGCCCGGACGACCTGTGCTACGTCATCCACACTTCCGGCTCGACAGGCCTGCCCAAGCCCATCGCGCTACGCCACCGCGGTGTCGTGAACAACCTGGCCGACCTCAACTCCCGCTACGGCGTGAGCCCTTCGGACCGTGTCCTCGCCCTGTCCTCGCCGAGCTTCGACATGTCGGTCTACGAATTCCTCGGCATCACCGCGGCCGGCGGGACCGTGGTGGTGCCCGAGGCGGACCGCGCCAAGGACGTGGCGTACTGGGCCCAGCTCTTCGCCCGGTACGACGTCACCGTCTGGAACTCCGCCCCGGCCCTGCTGGAACTGCTCACGGAGCACCTGGAGCACACCGGTGGCGCGGTTCTGGCCCGGCTGCGGCTGGTCATGCTCGGAGGCGACTGGGTCCCGGTGTCCCTGCCCGACCGGGTCCGGGCGTTCGCCCCCGACGTCCGCTTCATCGTCCTCGGCGGGGCCACCGAGGCGTCGATCCACTCCACCCTCTACGAAGTCGTGGAGACCGACCCCACCTGGACGAGCATCCCCTACGGCCGGCCCATGGCCAACCAGCGCGCCTACGTCCTCGACGACGTGGCGCAGCCGGTCCCGCCCGGTGTCGTCGGCGAACTCCACCTGGCCGGCACCGGGCTGGCCCGCGGCTACCTGGAGCGCCCGGACCTGACGGCCGAACGATTCCTGGACTGGTCGTACGGTGATGTGCGCGACCGCCTCTACCGGACCGGGGACCTCGCCCGCTGGCGCCCGGACGGTGTTCTGGAGCTCCTCGGCCGCAAGGACTTCCAGGTCAAGCTGCACGGGCTGCGCGTCGAACTGGGCGAGATCGAGGCCGTGTTGCGTGCCCATCCCGCCGTGCGGGAGGCCGTCGTCACGGCTCGGGAGGACGCCGGCGGCGGCCGGCAACTGGTCGGTCACGCCGTCACCCACCCCGGTCCGGCGCCGCGCCCCGACGAACTGCGCGCGTACCTGGCCAAGGCGCTGCCCTCGTACATGGTGCCCGCCGCGGTGCTCGTCCTGGACGAACTGCCCCTCAACGTCAACGGCAAGCTCGACCGCAAGGCCCTCGGCGCCCTCGCCCCCGCCCCGGACGAACCGGGCCCCGGCACGGCGGCCACCGAGGCTCCGGTCGGTGCCTGGGAGGAGTACGTGGCCGCGGTGTGGCAGGACGTCCTGCGCGTCGACGCGGTCGGCCGCGACGACGACTTCTTCGCGCTGGGGGGCGACTCCATGTCCGCCCTGCGCTGCCTGACCCGCATCGGCAACGGCCTGCGCTGGCCCGACCTGTTCCGCCGTCCGACGGTCCGCGGGCTCGCCGAGCACCTCACCGCCGCCGGTTCCACGCCGCCGTCCGCCTGACGCGTGCCGGCCCGGTTCCCACCCGGTGGACCGGGCCGGCACGCCCGCTTCCCCGCACACGTCCTTGGAGGAGAAACCGTGACGGTTCACACCGGCACCGACGCGCTGCCGCTCACCGCCGAGGCGTTCCGATCCGTCTTCCGTCACCACGCGGCGGGTGTCGCCGTGGTGACGGCGCACGTCGGCAGACCGGCCGGCTTCACCGCGACCTCGCTCTCCTCCGTGGCCGCGGTCCCGCCCACCGTCTCGTTCTCCATGAGCACGTCCTCGTCGAGCTGGCCCGTCTTCCAGGACGCCTCCCACGTCGGGGTGCACATCCTCGCGGAGAGCCAGCGGGACCTCGCGGCGACCTTCGCCACCACCGGATCGGACCGCTTCGCCGCGCCCACCCGCTGGCGGCGGGGCCCGTGGGGGGTCCCGGTGCTCGACGGGGTGCTGGCATGGCTGGTGTGCCGGGTCGAGACGACCGTCCCCGCGGGGGAGCACCGGCTGATCGTCGCACGTGCCGTCGCGGCGGAGCCCCGCCCCGGCGGGCGCCCGCTGCTGTACCACGACCGCGCGTACGCCCGGCTGGGCGACGGGGAACCCCGGACGTGATGCCGAACGGCCCTGTCGGCACGATGCCTCCTGATCCCTCGGCCGAGCGCGTACGGCCCTCCGGGACGGGCCGGTGGCCGAGAAAAACGCTTGGACCGCGTGGCCGCCGTCACGGGACGATGTAGTCCCTGGCCCGCCATATCCGGACATCGACGTCCTGGTGAACCACGGACGGCGTGGACCGCGGACGGCGCGGCGGGCCGCCGTACGACGACACAGGGCTGTGATGGCATCTCCTGAATCGCGCAAGGCACTGCCGGGCAGGGGCCCGGTGCTCCTCGCACTCCGCTACTACGGAAGGGAGCTGCGCAGACTCCGGTGGCTGACCGTGACCGGCATGCTGATGCCGGCGCTGGGCAACATCGGCATCAGCTACGTCGCGCCGCTCGTCGTGGCGAAGCTCGTCGGCCGTATCGCGGCCGACGGCAGCGGTGTCTCCGTCGGCGCCGCGCTGCCCTACGTCCTCGTCTTCGGCGGTGTCCTGCTCCTCGCGGAGGCGTTCTGGCGCCTCGGCCTGCACTGTCTGAACCGCCTGGACGCGCTCGGCATCGAGCGGCTGTACGTGATCGGCATGGACGAACTGTTCGCCAAGGACGCCTCGTTCTTCCACGACAACTTCGCCGGCTCGCTGACCAAGCGGGTGCTGAGCTTCGCCTCCCGGTTCGAGGAGTTCGTCGACACGATGACGTTCCAGGTCATCGGCAGCCTCGTGCCGCTCCTCTTCGGGTCGGTGGTGCTGTGGCGCTACGAACCGCTGCTCGTCGTCGGGCTCCTGGTGATGATCGCCGTGACGGCGGTGTGCGTGGTGCCGCTCATCCGCCGCCGCCAGGCGCTCGTCGACCAGCGGGAGGAGGCGATCGCCCGGGTCTCGGGCCATGTCGCGGACAGCCTGATGAACATGGACACCGTCCGGGCCTTCGCCGCCGAGGAGCGCGAGGCGGCGGAACACCGCTCCCGGGTCGCGGCGTCGCGGCGGCTCACCCTGCGGTCGTGGGACTACGGCAACCTGCGCATCGACACGTTCGTCGCGCCGATGTCCGTCCTGACCAACGCGCTCGGCCTGCTGCTCGCGATCACGCTCGGCGGGGGCGGGCACGGTGTGGAGGCGGTCGTGGTCGCCTTCACGTACTACGCCAACGCGACCCGGATCATGTTCGAGTTCAACCAGATCTACCGGCGCCTGGAAAGCGCGATGACGGAGGCGGCCCAGTTCACCGAGCTGCTGATGACACCGCCGACCGTGCTGGACCCCGTCGCTCCGGAGCCCCTGCGGCCCCGCGCCGCCGACGTCCGCTTCGAACAGGTGACCTTCACCCACGGCGGCGCGAAGCCGCTCTTCACCGGGCTCGAACTGGCCGTCCCCAGCGGAGCGAAGATCGGTCTGGTCGGCCGCTCGGGCGGGGGGAAGACCACGCTCACCCGGCTGCTGCTGCGGATGACGGACATCGACGGCGGCCGCATCCTGATCGGCGGCCAGGACATCAGCAGACTGCGCCAGGCCGATCTGCGCAGTCTGATCGCCTACGTGCCGCAGGACCCGGCGATGTTCCACCGCACGCTGCGGGACAACATCGCCTTCGCCCGCCCGGACGCCACCGAGGAGGAGATCCGCCGGGCCGCCGAGGCGGCCCACGTGACGGAGTTCGCGGACGCCCTGCCGGACGGTTTCGCGACCATGGTCGGAGAGCGCGGCATCAAGCTGTCCGGCGGCCAGCGCCAGCGGGTCGCCCTCGCCCGCGCGATCCTGCGCGACGCGCCGATCCTGCTGCTCGACGAGGCGACCAGCGCCCTGGACTCGGAGAGCGAGATCCTCGTCCAGTCGGCGCTGTGGCGTCTCATGGAGCGGCGCACCGCGCTCGTGGTGGCGCACCGGCTGAGCACGGTCGCCGGCATGGACCGGCTCGTCGTCCTCGACCGCGGGAAGATCGTCGAACAGGGCACGCACCAGGAGCTGCTCGCGTCGGAGGGCGCCTACGCGAAGCTGTGGCGCCACCAGTCCGGCGGCTTCATCGACGACAGTCCCGCCCCGGCCGACCAGCACTGAACACGAGCGGGCCGGGGGGCGCCGGGGACGACGCGGGTCAGGCCGGGTCGTCGTGGTGCAGCGGCACCGTCCACTCCAGGACGGTGCCGCTCGGCTCGTTGGCCGTCAGGGCGCAACTGCCGCCGAGGTGCTCGGCGCGGGTGCTGATGTTGCCGAGGCCGCTGCTGCGGGTGACGTCGGGGCCGATGCCGCGGCCGTTGTCCGCCACCCGCAGCCGCAGCGTGTCGGCGGTGACCTCGGCGGTGACCTCCACGGCCGTGGCACGGGCGTGCCGGGCCGTGTTGGACAGGGCCTCGCGCAGGACCGCGAGCACGTGTTCCCGCTGCTCGTCGGAGACGTCGGTGTCCAGCAGCCCGCTCATGCGCAGCGCGGGGGCGAAGCCGAGCGTCTCGGCCGCGCGGCCCACCTCGGTGACGAGCCGGGCGCGCAGACCGGCGGTGGCGTCCGACCGGTCGCTCTCCCGCAGGGCGTAGATCGTCGAGCGTACGACCTTGATCGTGTCGTCGAGGTCGTCCACCACCCGCTGGACGCGTTCGGCCACCTCGGGCCGGTCGGTGAGCCGGTTGAGGACCGACTGCAGGCTGAGCCCGCCCGCGAAGAGCCGCTGGATGGCCAGGTCGTGCAGGTCGCGCGCGATGCGGTCACGGTCGTTGAGCACGAGCAGCTGTTCCGCGTCGCGGCGGTGCTCGGCGATCTCCAGGGCCAGCGCCGCGTGGCCGGCGAACCCGGCGATCATGTCGATGGTGGCGTCGGGGAACGCGGGGCCGCCCTGCCGGTTCGCGACCTGGAGCACGCCCCGCACCCGTTCCTGGGTGCCGAGCGGGATCACGAACGCCGGGCCGAGATCGAGGACCGACGCGCTGCCCGTCCCGGTGCGCGGGTCCTGGCTGAGCGAGGGGCTGACGATCCTCTCGCCCGAGGCGTACACCTTGGCCGCCAGACTCGTCCCGTCGGGCAGGGTCAGCCCCCGCACCCGCTCGGCGTCGAGCCCTTCGGCGGACTCGATGACCAGGTCCGTGGTCCCGGTCAGCGGCAGTGCCAGCGTGACCAGATCCGCGTCGGACAGCTCCCGGACCGTCGCCGTGAACGCGTGCAGGACGTCGACCGGATCGGCGCCCGACAGCAGGGTGCGGGTCAGCTCGCTGCTCGCGGCCAGCCAGCGCTCGCGGCGCCGGGCGTCGTCGTACAGCCTGGCGTTGTCGATGGCCACACCGGCCGCCGCGCCGAGCGTGCGCAGCACCGCCTCGTCCTCGGCGTCGAACTCGGTGCCGCCGTGCTTCTCCGTGAGGTACAGGTTGCCGAAGACCTTGTCGCGGACCTGCACGGGCGTGCCGAGGAACGTGGTCATCGGGGGGTGGCCGGGCGGGAATCCGACGGAGTCCGGGTGGTCGCTCAGGACGGGGAGCCGCAGCGCGTGCGGCTCGCGGATGAGCAGGCCGAGGATGCCCTCTCCCCGGGGGTAGTGACCGATGCGGGCGATGGTCTCCTCGTCGATGCCCACCGTGATGAACTGCTTGATGCCGCCCTCGTCGCCGAGGACGCCGAGCGCCCCGTAGCGGCAGTCGACGAGCTGCACCGCGGACTCCACTATCTGCCGCAGGACCACGTCGAGGTCCAGATCGCTGCCTATCGCGAGAACCGCCTCGAGAAGGGTGTGCACCCGGTTCTGGGTGCCGCGCACACGCTGCACCTGCTCCTGCAGGTCCTCCAGCAGTGCATCCAGCCGGAACTGCGGGGCCGTCGGCTCCTCCGGAAGGTGTGCGCTCTGGTCCATTCGAGATCCCCTCCACTTGCCGCCCGTCGAAGCCATGATGCCCGACCGCCCGTGCCCGCGGTCGGGCACCTGCTCGGATCGCGGCGGCGGCTTCGGGGACGGAAAGGGGAGGAACAGGTGCGGAAGGGGCCGGGAGAGGGCGTGGGCGGCCCGTGACGGCCGGGTTCTGGGGCGTTCGTACGTCCCGGCCGCCCGGGCGCGGCTCAGTGTCCGGCCATCCACCGGGGGTCGGTCAGCTGTGCGGCGTGCCGCTCGGCGGGGCGGGTGTCGTCGACGCGGAACGTCAGAGCGCTCATGACCCCGACGACACCGTCGACCCGCCAGGTCAGCCGGATCGCCTCCGGGATCTGGCTGCGGTGCTGCAGCTGCCCCTCCAGCGTCACCACGCCGTCGCCGACCGAGACGGTCACGGCGTGCGGCGGCAGCGACAGCGCGTGCACCAGCACGTCGTCGGCGACCTCCCGGCGGATCTCCTCGTCCGTCCGCAGGAAGACCCGCAGCAGGTCGCGGCGGGTGGCGATCCCGATCAGCCGGTCCTCCTCGTCCACCACCGGCAGCCGCTCGACGCGATGACGCTCCATGACCCGGGCGGCATCGGCGACCCGCTGCTCCGGATGCACGGTGATCGCGGGCGTCGACATCAGCTGCTCCACGGTCGTGGCGCGGGCGCCCCTGGTCCGGGCGGCCGTCGCGCCGCACGCCGTCCGCCGCCTGCGCCGCAGCACGCCTCCCCGGCCGGGCCGGGCCGCCTGCAGACGCAGCAGGTCGGTCTCCGAGATCACGCCCACGACCTTGTCGTCGTCGTCCACGACCGGCAGTCCGCTGATCCGGTACCGGTCCAGCAATCGGGCCACGTCCTTGTAGGACATCTCCCGGTGCGCCCCGACGACCTCGCTGGTCATCACCTGCCCGACGATGAGGGTCATCTCGCCATCTCGCTTCCTGCTCCGACGGCTTCCCAGTGTTCCCCTCCGGCACCCCTGGGGGCAGGGGCCGACCGTCCCGGCCGACAGGGCCAAGTGCCCGGGCCGAACATCCTCGGCCCCGGCACTCACCGGCTCTTGAGGCCGACCCCGCCGTACAGCGACACCGGCCCGTCGCCGATCGGGGTCTCGCCCTCCGCGAGTTCGGGACGCCAGTCCTTCACCGGGACGACACCGGGCTCGACCAGGTCGAGACCCTCGAAGAAACGGCTCACCCCGGCGTGCGAGCGGCCCACCAGGGTGACACCGCCGCGCGCGTACGCCTCGATGCCCCGCCGGACCTCCTCCGGCTCGAAGTCGGCGGTCATCGCGGACAGCGACAGGAAGCTGCCCGGCGCCAGCGCGTCGACCAGGGTCCCGACCAGCTCGTACGCGCCGCTGTCGTCGGCGACGAAATGCATCAGCGCGATCAGCGACAGGGCCACGGGACGGTCGAGGTCGAGCACGCGCGCGGCCTCGTCGAGGATCTTCCGCGGCTCGCGCACGTCCGCGTGGACGTACTCCGTCACCCCCTCGTCGGTGCCGCGCAGCAGCGCCTCGGCGTGGGCGAGGACGATCGGGTCGTTGTCGACGTACACCACCCGAGCGTCCGGGGCGGTGCTCTGCGCGATCTGGTGGAGATTGGGCTCGGTGGGAATGCCGGTGCCGATGTCCAGGAACTGGCGGATTCCCGCCGTACGGACCAGATGGCGGGTGGCGCGCTGCATGAACCAGCGGTTGCTGCGCGCGGCCCGTTTGGCCCCGGGGTCACGCGCCGTGATCTGCTGCCCGAGCCGTTCGTCCACCGGGTAGTTGTCCTTGCCGCCCAGGTACCAGTCGTACACCCGTGCCGGATGCGGCCTGCTGGTGTCGATCCCGTCCGCGGCGGACTCCGTCCCCGTCATACGACAACTCCCCGTTCCGCCGGTCCTGTTCACCCCGTCGGCCCAGGTCCGGCGGAGGTGCGCGAGCAGTCTGCCATCCGCGCGGGGGACGGAGCGGAGGGCCGTCGGTCTTCGGCCACCGGCCCGGCCGCCCCGGCCGTGGGGCGATCCCGTACGGACCCGGGCGCTCGGGACGGATGGACGGATACCGGCCGCGGGGGATCTTCCCAAGGGTGCGGTGCGGGGTTATAGTCCGAAACTAGCAGTGCTAATTAATGTCGGCGCTGGCTCGTCCTCATCACCGTCCGGCGTCCGTTCGCCGGTGTCCGTCAGGAGTCCTGTCGTGCGTCCCGTCCACTTCGCGGCCGCCCGCCGCACGCCCATCGGCAAGCTGCGCGGTGCCCTGTCCTCCGTGCGGCCCGACGACCTCGCCGCCGGCGTCATCCGCGGCCTGGTCGCGGAGGTGCCCACCCTGGACCCGGCCCGCGTCGACGACGTCTACTGGGGCGCGGCCAACCAGGCCGGCGAGGACAACCGCAACGTCGCCCGGATGGCCGCGCTGCTCGCCGGACTGCCCGACACCGTGCCCGGCGCCACCGTCAACCGGCTCTGCGCCTCCGGCCTCGAAGCCGTCACGGCGGCGGCCCGCGCCATCGCCTCCGGCGAGGCCGACATCGTGCTCGCCGGAGGCTCCGAGTCGATGAGCCGCGCCCCCTTCGTGCTGCCCCGCCCGGACGAGGCGCTGCCGCACCGCATCGAGACCGTCGACACCCGGCTCGGCTGGCGGCTGGTCAACCCGGCGATGAAGGACCTGCACGGCGTCCTGTCCATGGGGGAGACCGCGGAAGAGGTCGCCGGGCGGTACGGCGTCTCGCGCGAACGGCAGGACGCGTTCGCGCTCCGCAGCCACCAGCGTGCGGCGGACGCCCGCAAGAACGGGTGGTTCGACGCCGAACTGCTTCCCGTCGAGCGCCCCGACGGAGTGGTCGTCGACAGCGACGAATGCGTGCGGGAGGACACCTCGCTCGACAAGCTGGCCCGACTCAAGCCGGTGTTCCGCGCCGGCGGAACGGTCACCGCGGGCAACGCCTCGCCGATGAACGACGGCGCCGCCGGCGTGCTGCTCGTCAGCGAGGAGGCCCTGAACGAGCTCGGCCTCGAATCGCTCGGACGGTACGTCGCCGGGGCCTCGGCCGGTGTCGGTCCCGACGTGATGGGCATCGGCCCGGTGCCCGCGACCCGCAAGGCGCTCGGACGCGTCGGCTGGACCGTCGCCGACATCCAGGAGGCCGAGTTCAACGAGGCGTTCGCCGCCCAGGCCCTCGCCTGCGTGGACCAGCTCGGCATCGACCCGGACCTCGTCAACCCGACCGGCGGCGCCATCGCTCTCGGCCACCCGCTCGGCGCCTCGGGAGCCCGCATCCTCACCACCCTGCTGCACCGCATGCGCCGCACGGGCGCCGAGCGCGGCCTGGCCACGATGTGCGTCGGCGTGGGGCAGGGCAGCGCGGTGCTGGTGGAGCGCCGCTGACGGTCCCGGACCCCGCTCGCGGGTCCCGTGCGTGAGGGGCGTCACGGCCGAGGAACGCCGTCCGCCCCTCGCGCGAACCCGCCCGGCGGCCCCTCGGCACCCGGGCGAGAAGCGTGGGCATAGCATCGGCCCCCGCATGAACACGATGACGCTCTGGCACATATCCCCGGGGGAGTTCGCCGCTCTCGCCGCCGCGGCTCTGCTCGTCGGCTTCTCCAAGACCGCCGTCAGCGGCGCCAACACGGTCAGCCTGGCGGTCTTCGCCGCCGTACTGCCCGCCCGCGCCTCGACGGGAGTCCTGCTTCCCCTGCTGATCGTCGGCGACGTGCTCGCCGTCGTCACCTACCGGCGCCACGCCCACTGGCCCACGCTGTGGCGGCTGTTCCCGGCGGTCGCCGCCGGTGTCGTCCTCGGCACGCTGTTCCTGGTGTGGGCCGACGACGCCGTCGTACGGGCCTCGATCGGCGCGACCCTGCTGCTGATGACCGGGATCACGCTGTGGCGCCGCCGGGCCGCCGTCCAGGACGACGAACCGGACGCGGTCGTGACCCGCGCGGGCCGCGTCAAGGCACGTTCCTACGGGGTCCTCGGCGGCTTCACCACCATGGTCGCCAACGCGGGCGGCCCGGTGATGTCGATGTACCTCCTCTCGGCGGGCTTCCGCAAGCTCGGCTTCCTCGGCACCTCCGCCTTCTTCTTCCTCATCGTCAACGTCTCCAAGCTGCCGTTCAGCGCGGGCCTCGGTCTGATCGACGGCCGTTCGCTGCTGCTGGACGCGGCCCTGGCCGTGTTCGTCGTGCCGGGGGCGTTCATCGGGAAGTGGGCGGTGAAGCGCATCAACCAGCTGCTCTTCGAACGACTGGTGATCGTGGCGACGGTGGTGGGCGGAGTGCAGCTCCTGCTCCCCTGACCCCGCCCCTGGACTTCCGCCGCCCGCGCCCCGGCGGCCCGGTCAGCTCGTCGTGACCGACGCCGGTTCCGGGGGCCGGCCGGACTGCAGGCCCTGCGTCAGGTCCTCGACCAGCAGCCGCTTGGCGATCGTGTCGACGGCGGCGCGCAGTTCCGTGCCGGACGGGCGGCCGAGATCCTGTTCGACCTGCCCGGCGAGCCAGCGGCCCCAGGCCTCGCTGATCACCCGGGCCTCACGCTCGCCCGCCGCCGTGTGCGAGAACAGCGATCCGTGCCGGGTCAGATACCCCTCCTCGACCATGCGCTCGAAGACCGGGACGAGCACCTCGGGCGGCAGCCGGCGCCGGGCGGCGATCAGCGCCAGGTTGGCGTGACCGACCATGCGGGTGAACAGCTCCACCTGCATCACGGCCCAGGCGCCCGCCACGTCCAGCCGGGTGTCGGACTCGGAGACGATCCGGCGCGCGGTGTCCAGCTCCGTGGCGCCGATGATCTTCCCGACCGAGAACTCCAGCAGCCGCTGGGAGTCCGCGGTGGACGGTGACGCGAACCCCTCGCCCATGTCCGTCGACCCCATGCGCGCGCTGTCGCGCAGCTCCACCTGCTTGAGGAACAGCGCCACGACGAAGCCGAGGAGCGCGACCGGGACCGTCCACAGGAACACCGTGTGCAAGGTGTCGGCGTACGCGTCGACGATGGGCGCGGCCGCCCTCGGCGGCAGCCGGTGCAGCCCCTCCGGGCTCTGCGCGGCCCGGGCGATGACGGCGGGCGGGGCCGCGCCCGTCGCGGCGGCCGCCCTGACGCCGTCGGTCAGGTTGGGCTTCAGCGCGTTGGTGTAGATCGTGCCGAAGACCGCCGTGCCGAACGAACTGCCCAGCGTACGGAAGAAGGTGACCCCGGACGTCGCGGTGCCGAGGTCGGTGTACTCGACGGTGTTCTGCACCGCGATCGTCAGCACCTGCATGCACAGCCCGATCCCGGTGCCGAGCACGAACATGTACAGGGACTCCAGCCACGCCCCGGTGCCGGGCCCCATGAGGGACATCAGATAGAGCCCGACCGCCATCACCAGGGAACCGACGATCGGGAAGATCCGGTACCGCCCGGTCTTGCTGACCACGTTGCCGCTGAAGACCGACGCGATGAGCAGCCCCGCCACCAGCGGCAGCGTGCGCACCCCGGAGACGGTGGCCGAGTCCCCGTCGACGTACTGCAGATAGGTCGGCAGATACGTCATCGCGCCGAGCATCGCGAAGCCCACGATGAAGCTCAGGATCGAGCAGACCGAGAAGACCGGGTTCGAGAACAGCCGCATCGGCAGCATCGGTTCGGCGGCACGGGTCTCCACCAGGCAGAACAGGCCGAGCGCGACCAGACCGCCGACGAAGAGCCCGATGATGACCGGCGATCCCCAGGCGTACTCGTTGCCGCCCCAGCTCGTCGCCAGGATCAGGGCGCTGGACCCCACCGCGACCAGGGCGATGCCCAGATAGTCGATGACCGGCCGGGTCACCGACTTCACCACGGGAATGGTGCGCGCCGCCGCGATCACCACGAGGATCGCGAGGGGCACGTTGACGTAGAACGCCCAGCGCCAGGTCAGATGGTCCGTGAACAGCCCGCCGAGCAGCGGCCCGATGACGGTGGCCACACCGAAGACGGCACCGATCGCGCCCTGGTACTTGCCCCGCTCGCGCAGCGGGATGACATCGGCGATCAGCGCCATGGAGGTCACCATCAGACCGCCCGCGCCGATGCCCTGCAGACCCCGCCAGGCGATCAGCAGCGACATGTTCGTGGCGAGCCCGCACAGGAACGACCCCGTGATGAAGATGACCGCCGACGCCTGGAAGACCACCTTGCGGCCGAACAGGTCGCCGAACTTGCCGACCAGTACGGTCGCCACGGTCTCCGCCAGCAGATACGCGGTCACCACCCAGGACATGTGCGCGGCGCCGCCCAGATCCGACACGATCGTCGGCAGCGCGGTGCCCACGATCGTCTGGTCCAGGGCGGCGAGCAGCAGACCCAGCGAGATCGTCGCGAAGACGATGTTGCGGCGGCGGTTGTCCAGCACCGGCGGTCCGGGCGCCCCCGCCGGGGCCGGCGCGGTGTCCTCGGTGATCGTCACAGTCGCCACCCTCACACCGGTGGGCCCCCCGTGCATGCGGGGCGACCCGCCCGGTGTACGGACCGGCCGGGAGTCCTCAGCTCCCCGGATTCCTGCGCAGCAGATAGGTGTCCATGATCCATCCCTTGCGCTCCCGGGCCTCGGCGCGCAGATCCTCGATGAGGGGTGCGACTTCGGCCAGGGGACCGGAGACGAGGATCTCGTCCGGGGTGCCGATGTAGGCGCCCCAGTAGATGTCGATGTCCTCGTCCGTGTACCGCCGGAACGTCTGGTGGGCGTCGAGCATCACGACCACGTCGTCCACCCCGTCCGGGAAGCCCTCCGCCAGGCGCCGCCCGGTGGTGATCTGCACGGGCCGGGCGACCCGGTTCAGCCCCGTGCGGTGCCGGGCGACGAGCGCCGAGACACTGCTGATCCCGGGTATCACCTCGTACGAGAACGCCACCGCGCCCCGGTCCAGGATCTCCTCCAGGATGCCGAGGGTGCTGTCGTACAGGGCGGGGTCGCCCCACACCAGGAACGCGCCGCTCTCGTCCTCGCCCAGCTCCTCGGTGATCAGCCGTTCGTAGATGGCGGCGCGGGCGCTGCGCCAGTCCCCGACGGCGGGGGAGTACGCCGGGCCGCCCGCGGTCCGGTCCCGGTCCGGGTCGCGCGCCTCGACCAGGCGGTACCCGCCCTCGGGCATGTGCGCGTCGAGGATGTCGCGGCGCAGCTGGACGAGGTCCGACTTCACCTCGCCCTTGTCCAGGATGAAGAACACGTCCGTGCTCCTCAGCGCCCTGACCGCCTGCAGCGTGAGCTGATCGGGGTCGCCCGCTCCGATGCCGATGACATGAATCTTTCGCACACCGAGAGTCTGCCGTACGCCACGGACGGTGGACGCACCGGCCGGACCCGGGCTCCGTACCCGCGGGCGGCGGACGTGTCCGGCCGGTCCCCGGCCGGCGCGCGCCCGGGTGCCGGCCCCGGGTCCGCCGTCGTCAGACCGTCCGTCCGCGCAGCCGTGGCGACGCCTCCGCCGCGTCCACCCGCCCGCCGTCGCGCTCCACGACGGCCGCCAGCCCCCCGGCCCAGCGGGTGATCTCCGCGAGGTCCAGGTCGTACGGCCGCGGCCGCCCGGTCGCCGACGTCCACTCCTCGACCGTCCCGGCACCGCGCCGCAGCAGCCGCGCGCCGCCCGTCGCGTTCCCCCGCGCCGCGTGGGTGAGCCCCACGGCGAGCTGGGCGAGCCCCCGCCAGAGCCCGCGCTCGTCCGCGGGGCCGGACTTCCAGGCGTCCTCGAAGACCTCGTGCGCGTGGAACGGCCTGCCCGCGTCCAGCAGGGTCTGCGCCTCGGTGACCGTCTCCCCGGGACGGCGCACGACGCCCTCAGGCGCCCGCTCCACCCCGGCCTCGCCGTACGGCAGCGGACGCCCCAGTCCGTCGCGGGGCCGGGCGTTCCGGGCCCGCCCCTCGGCGTCGCGATCGCGTCCGTCGGCTCGCCGTGTCTCGGATGTCCCGGTCATACGCCGATTGTCGCGTGCCGCCGTCCCCCTGCGGAACAGCCTCCGGAGTGGGGTAAAGTTCTGTTCGCACGATCACGCGGGTCACCGCGGGTGAGGGCACCGGGACGTGGCGCAGCTTGGTAGCGCACTTGACTGGGGGTCAAGGGGTCGCAGGTTCAAATCCTGTCGTCCCGACTTGCTCGACGCAGGTCGCAGGCCGTTTCCGCTCAGGCGGAAGCGGCCTTTTCCGTTGTTCCGGGAGGTGCCAGTGCTGGCGTCGGGTCCTGGGCCGGGGCCCGCACGGGCGTACGCCGGTCCCGGGCCGCGCGCCCCGGCCCCGATCCGGGCCCCGGAGTCACTGGTGTGATACGGGTCACCCGCCCGGCCTTCCGGGCCGGTCGTGCGCGATCATGACCGGATGGACGCCCGTTTCCTCGGCATCGCCGAGCTGGCCGAGACCCCGTCCGTGGCGGTCGTGGTCGACGTCATGCGCGCCTTCACGGTGGCCGCATGGGCCTTCGCCCGGGGAGCGGAGAAGATCGTTCTCGCCGGGTCCCTGGACGAGGCGCTGGCGCTCAAGGCCCGCCACCCGGACTGGGTGGCGCTCAAGGACGGGCCGCCCGCTCCCGGCTTCGACACCGTCAACTCGCCGGGCCTGCTGCGCTCCCTCGACCTCGGCGGACGGACCGTGGTGCAGAAGACCACGGCGGGGACGGTCGGCGCCCTCGCGGTCGAGGACGCGTCCCTGGTGCTGTGCGCGGGCTTCGTGGTGGCGGAGGCGACGGCCGGGGTCCTGCGGGCGCGCGGGTGCGACAGCGTCACGTTCGTGGTCACCGGCGAGGACGGGCGCGCCGACGAGGACCTGGCGTGCGCCCAGTACATCGCCCACAGGGCCGCCGGGGCCGATACGGACGCGACCGGGTTCCTCCGCCGCGCCGCCGGCTCGCGCGCCGCCGTCGAACTGGCGACGGGTGTGCGCGAGGGAGTCCATCCCGATGACGTCGCACTCTGCCTCGAGCTCGACCGGTTCCCCTTCGCCATGGCGGCCGCCCCGGAGGACTCGCTCATGGTCCTGCGCCCGTATGCCGCGGCCGCTCCGGCCGACGGCGTACCGGTCTGACCGCCGGCGGGATCGCTCCCGCCCGCGACGTCCGGGGGCGCTCCACGGGCTCCCGCTCAGGCGATGCGTCCGACGTACGCCAGCGCCTGCCGCAGCAGGACGCCGTGACCGCCCGGCATGTCGTCCGTGACCACGGGGGACGCGGCCTCCTCCGGACTGAACCAGACCAGGTCCAGGGCGTCCTGCCGGGGGCGGCAGTCGCCGGTGACCGGCACGATGTACGCCAGGGACACGGCGTGCTGACGCGGGTCGTGGAACGGCGTGACACCGAGCGTCGGGAAGTACTCCGCGACGGTGAAGGGCTGCAGGGAGGCCGGGATCCGGGGGAGGGCCACCGGACCGAGGTCCTTCTCCAGGTGGCGCAGCAGGGCGTCGCGGACCCGCTCGTGGTGCAGTACCCGGCCCGAGACGAGGGAGCGGCTGACCGTTCCGTCCGGACCGATGCCGAGCAGGAGCCCGACGTGGGTGACTTCGCCGTTGTCGTCGACGCGCACCGGTACGGCCTCGACGTACAGGATCGGCATGCGGGCGCGGGCCGATTCCAGTTCGTCGCGGGACAGCCAGCCGGGCGTGGTTTCGGTCAAGTCAGACATTGCTTGATCATACTTTCCGTGCGTCCGCTGCGGGCGTGATGCTCCAGGTCAACGATGCCCCACCGAAAGGGTCATTGTGTGTTTTTCGGTTTCGGCCACGACGTTCCGGCCCCGGGGCCGGACACGGGGCCGGACACGGGGCGGAGGCCCGCCGGCCCGGGGCGGTGCGCCCCGGCGGCCTCGTAGCCTGGGCACGCTCGGCAGGACGACCGGCTCTACCACGGGAGCGGCATGGCCAGGGAATTCACCACCGGGATCACCGAAGCGGTCGTCGACAGTTTCGCGGACACGGCCGATCCGAGGCTGCGTGAACTGCTCGGCTCGCTCACCCGCCATCTGCACGCCTTCGTCCGCGAGACCCGGCCGGGGTGATCACTCGCACGGGTGATGTCGGTCGATGGTGTGCGCGGTCGGGGAACGTGTTGGCTAGGTTCATGGTCATGGCGCGGTTTCGGACGTATCCGACGAGTGGGCAGGCGGGCGTCATGCTCGGCCTCTGCGCGCACGCCCGGTACGTCTGGAACCTTGCCGCCGCCCTGCACCGGTCTGCGCTGCAGTGTCTGCTGGGGGCACCTCCCACGCCCTTGGGGCAGTGGGGGAGGATCGACAAGAACTCGCGCGAGAGCCAAGCCGAGTTCGTCTGTTCCTCCTGCGGCTTCACCCGCAACGCCGACACCAACGCAGCAGTCAATGTCGCGGCAGGACAGGGCGGGATCCCCCGCCCCCGGCGAACAGCCGGTGCCGGAGGGGTGACAACGGCCACCAGCCGTTCGAACACCCGTGAACCCCAGCCCGTACGGGCTGGAATCCCCCTCTTTTCAAGAGGGGGAGGATGTCAAGTGGCCCGCTCACCCGTGCCCGATCCCCGTCGACGGTCCGGTCGGCGCCCTGCTCGGGGGCACCGGCCGCCACCCCTGGCGCCCCGCCCGCATCCACGCACGTCTTCGTGGCGGGCGGCCCCTATCTGGACTCCGACGCCGTCTTCGCCGTGAAGCAGAGCCTCGTCCGGGACTTCGCCGAGACCGACGACCCCGCGCTGGCGCGGGAGTTCGGTGTCGCGAACCCCTTCAGACACGCCCGTTTCGACCTCGTACTGGAGCCGGCATGACCACCCCGCTCGACTTCACCCACGAGACCCGGCCCGTCCGGGTCGTCTTCCGGTCCGGGGCCTCGGTGACCGCGACGCCCGGGGAGGTCGCGCGGCTCGCGCTGCACCGGGTGCTCGTCGTGTGCGGCGGCCGGGGGACGGAGGCCGCGCGCGCGGTGGCGGCCGCGCTCGGCGACAGTTGCGCGGGGGTCCACTCCGGTGCCCGGATGCACGTACCCGTCGAGGTCGCCGACGAGGCCGTCGAGGTGGCGCGGGCCGTGGGCGCCGACGGGTGCGTCGCCGTCGGCGGCGGCAGCGCGATCGGCCTCGGCAAGGCGATCGCGCTGCGCACCGGCCTGCCGCTGATCGCCGTGCCCTCCACCTACTCGGGCTCCGAGATGACGTCCGTGTGGGGCCTGACCGAGCAGGGGGTCAAACGCACCGGACGCGACTCCTCCGTCCAGCCGCGCTGCGTCGTCTACGACCCCGACCTCACCCTCGGCCTCCCGGTCCCGCTCTCGGTGACCAGCGGGGTCAACGCCCTCGCGCACGCGGTCGAGGCGCTGTACGCCCCCGACGCCTCCCCGCTGGTCTCCCTGATGGCGCAGGAGGGCGCCCGGGCGATGGCCGGCGCGCTTCCCGGTGTGGCCGCGGACCCCGCTGATCAGGGGGCGCGCGGCCGGGCCCTCTACGGCGCCTGGCTCTGCGGTTCCTGCCTCGGTGCGACGACCATGGGCCTGCACCACAAGCTGTGCCACGTCCTCGGCGGCACCTTCGGCCTGCCGCACGCCGAGACCCACACCGTGCTGCTCCCGTACACCCTCGCCCACAACGCGCCCGCCGCGCCGGAGGCGGTCTCCGCCCTGGCCCGGGCCCTGGACACCGACGACGTCCCCCGCGCCCTCCGGGAGCTCGCGGTCCGCCTCGGCGCTCCCCGTACGCTCGCCGAACTCGGCATGGAGGAGGCCGGTTTGGCCCGTGCGGCGACCCAGGTGGCCGCCGAGTCCTTCCCCAACCCCCGTGAGGTCACCGCGAACGGCGTCCTCGGACTGCTGACGGCCGCCTACGAGGGCTGGGAGCCGCGGAGCGAGGAGGCGTAGCGACGACGGCCTCGCGGCGGCGAGGGGCCGGGTCCGCGGACCCGGCCCCTTTCGTGTGGCGGCGATCGGGCCGCGGGCAAGGGGAGCCGGGCTCCGCGTGAGGTGCTGAACCCTCCAACCGGCTTTCACCCCCTGCTTGTTGACGGATCCTCCGGGGTCCTCGATCCTCCAACGGGTCGCCGCTTCCCGCCCGTTGGGGGATCCTTCACCGCTCCGATACCCGCGGCCTCTGGTGTTTTTCCCGCGCGCCCGGAAGGCTGACCTGGGCATGCCAAGACGACCGCCTGGTCTGCCCCGCCCCCACGCCGCGGTCGATCTGGAGGAAGCAGTGACAGCAAGCTCGCGGGCCCGCAGGGTCTCGCTCGTCCTCGGCAGCGCCGTCGCGCTGGTCGTCGCCTTCCCGGGCAGCGCCCTCGCCGACCCGCCCACGGCCCTGCCCGGCAACGCGGACGCACTGGAGAGCACGTTCCAGCCGGCCTTCGACTACGACACCGACGGCTGTTACCCGACCCCCGCCATCGGACCCGACGGGACGATCAACCCCGGACTCAAGCCCTCCGGGGCCCTGAACGGCCACTGCCGCGACTCCTGGGACCTCGACAACACCAACGGGTACTCCCGGGAGAAGTGCAACAACGGCTGGTGCGCCATCATCTACGGCCTCTACATGGAGAAGGACCAGGCCGTCGTCGGCAGCGGCCTCGGCGGGCACCGCAACGACTGGGAGCACGTCGTGGTGTGGGTCCAGGACAACCAGGCCAAGTACGTCTCCACGTCCGCCCACGGCAACTTCGACATCTACACCCGGGACCAGATCCGCTGGGACGGGAACCACCCCAAGGTCGTCTACCACAAGGACGGCATCGGCACGCACTGCTTCCGGCCCGCCAACACCAACGACGAGCCGCCGGAGAACCACAAGCACACCTGGCAGTTCCCCACCCTGGTCGGCTGGAACGGCTACCCCGCCGGACTGCGCGACAAGCTGACCTCGTACGACTTCGGCAGTGCCCACTTCGGCCTCAGGGACGACAGCTTCAGCTCCCACCTGTCGAAGGCCAAGCCGGCGGGCATCGCCTTCGACCCCAACGCCTGACCGGCCCCACCCGGGGACACCGTCCCGTTGCGCTGCGGCGATGACCCTGTGTGTGCGGCCGTCCACCGGTGTGCGGTAAGGTTCGGGTGCGCGAACACGCGGGCGACCGCGGGTGAGACGCATCGGGACGTGGCGCAGCTTGGTAGCGCACTTGACTGGGGGTCAAGGGGTCGCAGGTTCAAATCCTGTCGTCCCGACCGGGGTTCGCCCCGTTGTCGGAGGTCGGAGGCCGTTTCCCCGTTCACGGGGAAACGGCCTCCGGCGTGTTCCGGGGACCGCTCCCGCATCCGTCCTGCGCCGGGCGTCGTCCCGGGGAGCGTCGTCCGTGGGCGAGCGGCCCCGTCGGTGTGGTGGATATCCGCTGGCCCCGGCGGCCGAGGCGTGGCTACGGTGGGCGGCCGACCACATCGGAGGGGAAACGGCGATGACCGAGGCGGAGACGGCGACGACGCCGTGGCGTCCGGCCGGCCCGGAGGCCGTCCACGCGGTCCGGACCGAGCGGTGAACGCCCCGGCGCGGGCGGTGCTCCTCACCACGGCCCAGGAGACCAGCACCGCCCTGCTCATCGCGGAAGCGGCCCGGCGGCGCGGTCTGGAGCACGTCGTCCTGGACGGTCCGGACGTGGTGGACGCCCTGGCCGGGCGCGCCGTGCACTGGTACGGCGGGCCGCTGGCGGCGGACCGGGTCGCCGCTCGGCTGGGCCTGGGGCTGCTGGAGCCGGCCGACGCCTGGCTCGCCGAGCTGCCCGAGGAGTTCACCGGCCGACGGATCACGCTGACCACGCTCTCGCAGGCGTGGAGCGCCGGCCGCCCGCTGTTCGTCAAACCACCGAGCGACAAGCAGTTCCCCGCGGCCGTCTACGCCGACGGCACCCGGCTGCCGCGCGAAGGCGAGCGGATCGGCCCCGGCACCCCGGTGCTGGTCTCGGAGGTGGTGACCTTCGCCGTCGAGTACCGGCTGTTCGTCCTGGACGGGCGCGTCACCACGGGCAGCCGCTACGCCCGCTTCGGGCGGCTCGACGTCGCGGCGCTGGAAGGGGACCCCGCCGAGCGGGAGGTCCGTGCGTTCACCGACACGCTCCTGCACGGTCGGCGGGGCTCGCTGCCCAGCGCCGTGGTCGTCGACGTCGGCCTCAGCCAGGACCCCGACACCGGTGGCGAACGGTGGGCGGTGGTGGAGGCGAACATGCCCTGGTTCGCCCACGGCTACGCGGCCGATCCCGACCGGGTCCTGGAGGTCGTCCTGCGAGCCGCCGGCCCACGGGACCTGGTCGCCCCCGGCGATCGCGGGTTCCTGCGCACCGTGTCCGCCCCGGCCGGAGCGCCCGACGTCTGAGGGGAAGGCCGCCCCGTGCACGGGGCGGCCGACGTCATGGCCGGAGGCCGTACCGGAACTCCGGTACGGCCTCCGGCCGTTCTCCCGCGCGGACCGCGCGGACCGCCGCCCGCGAAGGGCGGGTCAGGCCAGGTCCAGCAGGGCGGTCAGGGCCTTCCGCAGAGTCGTCCGGGGGTCCTTGGCCGGTCCCTCGGACCGCCAGGCGACGAAGCCGTCGGGGCGCACCAGCACGGCGCCCTCCGCGCTCACGCCGTGGACCTGTGCCCAGTCCGCGTCGCCCGCGGGCACCAGGTCCGCCTCGGGCCCGCCGCCGATCCGGTACGAGTCGAGCGGGACGGACAGCTGCCGGGCCGTGTCCTTCGCCGCCGCGTGCCAGGCGCCGGAGCCGTCCGCCGAGCTCAGCAGCACCATGGAACGCTCGTACAGATCGAGCGTGGAGATCCGGGAGCCCGCGCGGGTCAGCCACATGTGCGGCGCCCGGCTCCCCGGCTCGCCCGTCAGCCGTACGCCCTCGGGCACGACCGGAGCGGCCGTGTCGGCGCCGAGGACCGCGCCGCGCGGGTAGCGGTAGGCGAGCGCCACGTTGAGGATCCCGCCCTTCCTGCCGCCGGGACCGCCCTGCCCGAGCGCCGCGGGCTCCGGGGTGTACCCCGGGTGGCTGTGCTCGACCGAACGCGACGAGGCGCGGGCGCTCGTCGCCTCCGCGACCGGCCGGCGCTCGGCGTCGTAGGACTCCAGCAGGCCCGGGCCGGCCCAGCCCGCCAGCACCGCGGACAGCTTCCAGGCGAGGTTGTGGGCGTCCTGGATACCGGTGTTGGAGCCGAACGCCCCCGTCGGGGACATCTCGTGGGCCGAGTCGCCGGCCAGGAACACCCGTCCCCGCGCGTACCGTTCGGCGACCCGCTCGGCCGCGTGCCAGGCCGCCCGGCCGGTGATCTCCACGTCGAGATCCGGCACGCCCACGGCCCGCCGGATGTGCTCCACGCACCGCTCGTCGGTGAACTCCTCCAGGGTTTCCCCGTGTTCGGGGTGCCAGGGAGCGTGGAAGACCCAGTGCTGCTCGTTGTCGACGGGCAGCAGCGCCCCGTCGGCCGCCGGATCGGTCAGGTAGCAGACGATGAACCGGCGGTCGCCGACGACCTCGGCGAGACCGCGCGAGGTGAACGTCAGGCTCACGTTGTGGAACAGGTCGCCGGGACCCGTCTGACCGATGCGGAGCGCGTCACGGACGGGGCTGCGCGGACCGTCCGCGGCGACGAGGTAGTCGGCGCGGATCGTCGTGTGCTCACCGGTCTCCCGGCTCTTGACCTTCGCCGTCACCCCGTCGGAGTCCTGTTCGAAGGACATCAGCTCGGTCGAGAACCGCAGGTCGCCGCCCAGCTCCCGGGCGCTCCTCAGCAGCACCGGTTCGAGGTCGTTCTGGCTGCACAGGCACCACGCCCCCGGGCTGAAGCGGGCCAGCCCGCCGCCGGGGTCGATCTCCTTGAACAGCCACTCCCCGGCGTCGCCCACCAGGGTCGGCGTCTGCAGGATGCCGTGGTTGTCCGCGAGGACCGACGCCGCCTCCTCGATGCGCCGCTGCACGCCGGCCGCCCGGAAGATCTCCATGGTGCGCACGTTGTTGCCGCGCCCGCGCGGGTGCATCGAGGTGCCCGCGTGCTTCTCGACCAGGACGTGCGGTACCCCGAGGCGCCCCAGGAACAGCGAGGTCGAGAGGCCCACCAGTGAGCCGCCGACGATGAGGACGGGCGTGTGGAGACCGTTCTCGCCGGCCTCTTCGAATCGGTTCATCGCTTGCCTCCGGCGCCGTCTGGGGCGCGAGTCAGGGATGGGATGCAGATTCCATGCCCGGTGCGGGCCCCTTCGCACGGCAGGGGCACCCGGATGGCGCGCGGTTCACCCGCCTGACCCGCGAGGCTCGCGGAGTCCCGGGCGCGCGGCAACGATCAGCACATGGCGGCCCCGGCGTTTCGGATACCGCGGTCGTTCCTGACTTCCGTGACGAAAAGGAGAGGTGTGCCGCAATGTCCAACTCGGGACGTATCGCGCAGTCGGCCTTCGACGGCTCGAAGCTTCGGGTGATCCTGCTGCTCGACCTGTACGAAGGCGCCCAGCAGCAGTTCCTCGACGCCTACGAACTCATGCGCAACCAGGTCGCCTCGGTCCCCGGTCACATCAGTGACCAGCTCTGCCAGTCGATCGAGAACCCCTCGCAGTGGCTCATCACCAGCGAGTGGGAGAGCGCCCCGCCCTTCCTCGCCTGGGTCAACAGCGAGGAGCACGTCGAGACCGTCCGGCCCATGCACAGCTGCGTCCGCGACACCCGGTCGATGCGCTACAGCATCCTCCGCGAGACCAGCCCCGCCGAACAGCAAACCCCCGAGCCGGCCAGGCCCCGCCAGGTCGAGGCCCGCGTGGGCACCGGAGTGGCGCGCCACGCCCTCACCTTCACCGTCAAGCCGGGATCCGAGTCGAAGGTCGCGGAGATCCTGGCCGGGTACCAGTCGCCCCAGGCCCAGGTCGACGACACCACTCGGCTGCGCCGCACCTCGCTGTTCATGCACGGCAACCGCGTCGTGCGGGCCGTGGAGGTCGAGGGCGACCTCCTCGCCGCGCTGCGCCACGTGTCGCGCCAGCCCGAGGTGCGGGCGGTCGAGGAGGCCATCAACCCCTACCTGGAGCAGGACCGGGACCTGAGCGACCCCGAGTCGGCGCGGGTCTTCTTCACCCGTGCGGCGCTCCCCGCCGTGCACCACGTGGTCTCCGGTGACGAGGAACCCGCGAAGGTGACCCGGCACGCGCTGTTCTACCCGGCCCGCAAGGGCTGCGGGATGGAACTGGCCCGGCTGCTCGCCCACCAGGACGAGGCCGCGGCCGACGACCCGGCGAGCCCGGTGTACAGCAGCACCGTCTTCCAGCGCGACGACATCGTGGTGCGGCTCATCGACATCACCGGCGACCTCGACCTCGACCCCGTCGCCTCCCTCGGCCTCAAGGGAGCGGGGAAGGCGGCCGAGCTGGAGCGGCTCCTCGACGGCGCCGCGATCGGCGTCGAGGGCTCCCTGGAGACGGAACGCAACATCAACCGCCTCCTGTCGCACGCCGACATGCTGCCCGTCACCGACCGGAGCTCGGGTCCCTCCTGACGGACCGCCGCAGCCCGCGTCCCCGGACGTCGTCCGACGTCCTCGCCACACCCGGAGGTTCAAGCATGATCCAGCACCACCCACGCATCGTGGACCTGAGCGAGACGGAGCCCAACCGCAGGCGCGGAGGAGACGTCCGGGCCCTGCTCACACCCGCCACGGTGGGGTCCACCAGCGGTTTCATGGGGATGGCCGTCATCCAGCCCGGCGAGCGCATCGCCGAGCACTACCACCCGTACTCCGAGGAGTTCGTGTACGTCGTCAGTGGCGCCCTCGAAGTGGACTTGGACGGTGAGGCGTTCGCGCTCCGGCCCGACCAGGGGCTGCTGATCCCGATCGACATGCGGCACCGCTTCCGCAACGTCGGCGACGAGGAGGCCCGCATGGTCTTCCACCTCGGCCCGCTCGCTCCGCGCCCGAGCCTCGGCCACGTCGACACGGAGGCCACCGACGACTCCGTGCCGAGCCCCGAGTTCATGACGGCCGTGCCCCACCTGTCCGCGCCGGACCACGGACAGCCGTCCGAACGAAGCGGGGCCATAAAGTGACGCGGCGGGTGGCTGTCACCGGCATCGGTGTGGTCGCTCCGGGAGGCATCGGGACGAAGGCGTTCTGGGACCTCCTCGAAGGCGGCCGCACCGCGACCCGGGGCATAACGCTCTTCGACCCGGCGGGCCTGCGCTCGCGCATAGCCGCCGAATGCGACTTCGACCCGCTCGCACACGGCCTGGACCCGGAGCTGATCGAACACGTCGACCGGTACATCCAGTTCGCCGTGGTCGCGGCCGGGGAGGCCGTCCGCGACTCCGGCCTCGACCCGGACCGGGAGGACCCCTGGCGCGTGGGGGTCTCCCTGGGCAGCGCCGTCGGTGGCACCACCCGTCTGGAACACGACTACGTGCAGGTCAGCGAGTCGGGCCGGCGGTGGGACGTGGACCACCGCGCGGCCGATCCGAAACTCCACCTCGCGTTCGCGCCCAGCACGCTCGCCTCGGTCGTCGCCGAACAGTTCGGGGCGCAGGGGCCGGTCCAGACCGTCTCCACCGGGTGCACCTCCGGACTCGACGCGGTCGGGTACGCCTTCCACACCATCGAGGAGGGCCGGGCCGACGTCTGCATAGCCGGGGCGTCCGACTCGCCGATATCCCCGATCACGATGGCCTGCTTCGACGCCATCAAGGCCACGTCGCCCGACAACGACGACGCCGAACACGCCTCCCGGCCCTTCGACGCCAACCGCAACGGCTTCGTCATGGGCGAGGGCGCGGCCGTACTCGTCCTGGAGGAGTACGAGCACGCACGGGCCCGCGGCGCGCACGTCTACTGCGAGATCGGCGGCTACGCCACCTACGGCAACGCCTACCACATGACCGGCCTGACCAGCGAGGGCCTGGAGATGTCCCGGGCCATCGACAGCACCCTCGACCAGGCCCGCCTCGACCCCACGCGCATCGACTACGTCAACGCGCACGGCTCCGGCACCCGGCAGAACGACCGGCACGAGACCGCCGCGGTCAAACGGTCCCTGGGCGAGCACGCCCACCGGACGCCGATGAGCTCCATCAAATCCATGGTGGGCCACTCGCTGGGCGCGATCGGCGCGATCGAGGTCGTCGCCTGCGTCCTCGCCCTGAAGCACCAGGTGGTGCCGCCCACGGCGAACTACGAGACCCCCGACCCCGAGTGCGACCTGGACTACGTGCCGCGCACCGCCCGCCCCCGGAAGCTCGGGAACGTGCTCTCCGTCGGCAGCGGGTTCGGCGGATTCCAGTCCGCGGTGCTCCTGACCGGGCCGGCTGGGAGGACACGATGAGCACTCAGCGCCCCCGCGAGGCGGCCATCACCGGCATCGGCGTCATCGCCCCCAACGGACTGCGCGCCGACGCCTACTGGAAGTCCGTCAGGGAAGGCCTCAGCGTCCTGGACGGCATCACCCGCGAGGGATGCGGACACCTGCCGCTGCGCGTCGCCGGTGAGGTACGGGCCTTCGACGCCGCCGACCTCATCGAGGAGCGCTTCCTCGTCCAGACCGACCGCTTCAGCCACTTCGCGATGGCCGCGACCGTCCTCGCCCTCGACGACGCGGGCCTCGGAGCGACCGGCCCCGAGGACGCGTACGACGTCGGCGTGGTCACCGCCGCCGGATCCGGCGGCGGCGAGTTCGGCCAGCGCGAACTGCAGAAACTGTGGGGCCAGGGCTCCAAGTTCGTCGGCCCCTACCAGTCCATCGCCTGGTTCTACGCCGCCAGCACCGGCCAGATCTCCATCCGCGGCGGTTTCAAGGGGCCGTGCGGAGTCGTCGCGAGCGACGAGGCCGGGGGACTGGACGCCGTCGCGCACGCCGCCCGCGGTGTGCGGCGCGGCACCCGGGCGATGGTCGTCGGCGCCGCGGAGGCGCCGCTCGCCCCGTACTCGATGGTCTGCCAGCTCGGCTACCCCGAGCTCAGCACCGTCGAGGATCCCCGCCGCGCCTACCGCCCCTTCACCGAGGGAGCCTCGGGTTTCGTGCCCGCGGAAGGCGGCGCCATGCTCGTCGTCGAGGACGAGCGGCGTGCCCGCGAGAGGGGCGCGGAGGTCCGGGCCCTCGTGGCCGGACACGCGGCCACCTTCACCGGGGCCTCGCGGTGGGAGCGGTCACGGGAAGGGCTCGCCCACGCGATCCGGGGCGCCCTCGACGAGGCCGGCTGCGCCCCGGAGGAGATCGACGTCGTCTTCGCCGACGCCCTCGGCGTCCCGGCCGCCGACCGCGCCGAGGCCCTGGCCATCGCCGACGCCCTGGGAGCGCACGGCACCAGGGTCCCCGTCACGGCCCCCAAGACGGGCATCGGACGGGCCTACTGCGGGGCACCCCTGCTGGACACCGCGGCCGCCGTCCTCGCGATGGAGCACGGCCAGATCCCCCCCACCCCCAACGTGTTCGACGTCTGCCACGACCTCGACCTGGTGACGTCGGACGCCCGACCCGCCGAACTGCGCACGGCCCTGGTCCTCAGCAGGGGCCTCATGGGGTCCAACGCGGCCCTGGTCGTGCGACGCGGCGGTGACCACGCCCGGTAGCCCGGGCCGCACGTGAGGAGAACAACCGCATGATCACCACCGAAGTGACCGTCGACGAACTCGCCGCGCTCATGAAGAAGGCCGCCGGGATCACCGTCGACCCCCGCGAACTCGCGCAGTCCCTCGACGCGCCGTTCGGCACCCTCGGACTCGACTCGCTCGGTCTGCTCGGCATCGTCGGCGAGCTGGAGAACCGGTACAGCCGGCCCCTGCCCCCCGACGCGGAGCGCTGCAAGACCCCGCGGGAGTTCCTCGACCTCGTCAACGACACCCTCAAGGCTGGAGCCTGAAAGTGGCCGGACACACCGAGAACAGCATCGTCATCGATGCCCCGCTCGACCTCGTGTGGGATATCACCAACGACATCGAGAACTGGCCGCGGCTCTTCAGCGAGTACGCGTCCCTCGAAGTCCTGACCCGCGACGGCGACACCACCACCTTCCGCCTCACCATGCACCCGGACGAGAACGGCAAGGTGTGGAGCTGGGTCTCGCAGCGCACCGTCGACCGTCCCGGGCGGACCGTGCGGGCGCGCCGCGTCGAGACGGGACCGTTCGCGCACATGAACATCCGCTGGGAGTACGAGGAGACCCCGGCCGGCACCCACATGCGCTGGGTGCAGGACTTCGCGATGAAGCCCGACGCCCCGGTCGACGACGCCTGGATGACGGACAACATCAACCGCAACTCCGTCACGCAGATGGCCCTCATTCGGGACCGGATCGAGCAGGCCGCCCGTGAGCGGCGCAGCCCCGCCGCCGTGCCCCGCTGACCGCCGGACGCGGCACAGGAAAGGACACCCGATGCACCACGCCCTGATCGTCGCCCGCATGGCACCCGACTCGGCCCCGGCGATCTCCGAGGTGTTCGCCGCCTCCGACCGGGGTGAGCTCCCGCACCTCATCGGGGTGAGCCGGCGCAGCCTCTTCCAGTTCGGTGATGTGTACCTGCACCTCATCGAATCGGAACGGGACCCGGGGCCCGCCATCGCGAAGGTGGCCGGACACCCCGAGTTCCGGAGCGTCAGCGAGGAACTGTCGGCGTACGTCAGCGCGTACGACCCGCAGACCTGGCGCAGTCCCAAGGACGCCATGGCGCACTGCTTCTACCGCTGGGAGCGGGACACCGCCTCCTGAGCGGACACCGTGACACGACCCGAGGCCGCCGGCTCCGCGACGAAGCGGAACCGGCGGCCTCGGGTCGTGCTCCTCGCGCCGCCCGGTCAGCCGGGAACGGTGCACTCGAAGGCGTGCAGATAGGGGTTCACCGGGCGGATCTCGCCGATGACCAGGCCCGCCGCCGTGAGCCGGTCGACCATGCTCTGCCGGGTGTGCTTGGCACCGCCGACGTTGAGAAGCAGCAGCAGGTCCATGGCCGTCGTGAACCTCATCGACGGGGTGTCGTCCACGAGGTTCTCGATGACGACGACCCGGGCACCGGGCCGGGCCGCCGCGCGGACGTTCGCGAGCGCCCTGCGGGTGCTCTCGTCGTCCCACTCCAGGATGTTCTTGATGATGTACACGTCCGCCTGGACGGGGATGTCCTCACGGCAGTCCCCGGCCACGATCCGCACCCGGCCGGCCAGCGCACCGCCCTCGCGCAGCCGGGGATCGGCGTTCTCCACCACGCCCGGCAGGTCGAGCAGGGTGGCGTGGATGCCGGGGTGCTTCTCCAGCAGACTGGCCACGACGTGACCCTGGCCGCCGCCGATGTCGGCGACCGACTTCACGCCCCGCAGGTCCAGCAGCTTCGCCACGTCCTGGGCGGACTGCGAACTGGACGTCGTCATGGCCCGGTTGAAGACGTGGGCGGACTCGGGGGCGTCCTCGTTGAGGTACGGGAAGAACTCCTTGCCGTACACCTTCTCGAAGACGTTGCCGCCGTCGCGGACCGCCTCGTCGAGCTTCGGCCAGACGTTCCACGTCCACGGTTCGGTGCACCACAGGGCGATGTAGCGCAGGCTGTTCGGGTCGTCCTCGCGCAGCAGCCGGGACATCTCGGTGTGCGCGAACGTGCCGTCGGGGCGCTCGGCGAAGACGCCCTGGCAGGACAGGGCGCGCAGCAGCCGGCGCAGGGTCCCCGGCTGGGTCTTCACCGCGGCGGCCAGGTCCTCCGCGCTCATGGGGACGTCGTCCAGGGCGTCCGCCACGCCCAGCCGGGCGGCGGCGCGTACGGCGGCGGCGCGGGCCGCGCCGAAGACGAGTTCCCTCAGCTGCATCGACGGCGGGGGACTCTGTTCGACAGTCGTCATTCAATGCCTCGTTTCTGATGTCGTGCCCCCGCGGGGAGACCGGACCGGTCCGTACGGGGGCGGACCGGTCCGGGCGGGGGGAGGGCGGGGGTGTACGGAGGGAGGACCGGGTTGTACGGGGGCGCGTACCCGGCCGGGCGGACGGGCCGGGACCTCAGCACATCCCGGCGGGCTCGGAGACCTTGCAGGAGTTGCCCCGGAACGTGTTGCCCTTGCCGGCGGTGTCGCGGTTGGCGATGTCGGAGGGGCCGTTGCGCAGCACCACGTTGTCGCGCACCTCGTTGCGCTCGCTGAGCGCGCCCACGAAGCTCTTGAAGAGCACGATGCCGCCCGACAGCGGGGACGTGCCCACGTTGTCCTCGACCCTGTTGTGCGTCACCCGCGTGTCCTCCGCGCCGGTGAGGACGATCCCCGAGCCCTGCAGGGCGGGCAGCCGGGGGGTCTTGGGACAGGACTTGTTGTTGGCGTGGATGTAGTTGTCGCGGACGGACAGGTTCCCGACGCGCGGCTTGTTCTCGTCGCCCACGACGAACACCGCGGTGCAGTTGCCGGTGGCCTCGTTGCGGGCGACGGTCAGGTTCCGTACGCGGCGGACCGTGATGCCGATCCGGTTGCCGCTCATCAGGTTGTGGGCGACCACCGTTCCCAGGGTGTCGCGGGCTCCTTCCTCGGTGGTGACCGTGTTGGAGACGAACAGGCCGGCGTCGCCGTTGTCCTTCGCGGTGTTGCGGACGAACCTGGTCCGCACGGACCTCTCCTCGGCGATGCCCCACTGGCCGTTCTTCTCGGCGGTCACCCGGCGCACCGTCAGCCCGTCGGTCCCGGTCGCCCACAGGCCCTGCTTGGCGAAGCCCCTGATGGTCAGGGAGGCGACGGTGACGCCGCGGACGCGCTTGCTGTCGGTCCCGGTCACGCAGATGCCGTTGCCCGCCTTGGCGCAGGCGTCGGTGGCGGCCGTGTTCGGCACGATGACGGTGGACCTGGCGCTCGCGCCCCGCAGGGTCACGTCCCGCGTGGTGATGGTGACGCTCTCGCGGTAGGTGCCGGGGGCGACGACGACGGTGTCACCCGCGCGCGCCGAGTCCACGGCCTTCTGGATGGATTCACCCGGGCGTACCAGGTGCACGGACGGGCGGTCGGAGGGCAGGGCCGCGCCCACTCCCGATGCCACGACGACCGCCGTGCACGCGAGGTAGGCCATCTGTTGTCTGGTCATGGGCCGAAGCTATGAACGGGTGTTCCGCCCCGCCACCGCTGATCGCCCAGGTGGCCCGTCGCGTCACCGTGACGCGCCGGGAGGACCTCACGACGGCGCCGCCCCGGCCGGAGGATCCGGCCGGGGCGGCGCGTGCGGAGCTGTGCCCGTGGGTGGTGCGGGGTGACGCGGTGGATCAGGCGAGGGTCGCCAGCGTCTCGTTCCAGGTGGCGGAGGGGCGCATGACCTTCGCGGCCTTGGCCGGGTCGGGCTGGTAGTAGCCGCCGATGTCGGCCGGGTTGCCCTGGACCGCGTTCAGCTCGCCGACGATCGTCTGCTCCTGCGCGGTCAGCGCCTCGGCGAACGGGGCGAACGCCTTGGCGAGGTCCGCGTCGTCGGTCTGCCGCGCCAGCTCCTGCGCCCAGTACAGGGACAGGTAGAAGTGGCTGCCGCGGTTGTCGATGCCGCCGACGCGACGGGTCGGGGACTTGTCCTCCTCGAGGAAGGTCGCCGTGGCGCGGTCGAGGGTGTCGGCGAGGACCTGGGCGCGGGCGTTGCCGGTGGTCTTCGCGAACTGCTCGAAGGACGGCACCAGCGCGAAGAACTCGCCGAGCGAGTCCCAGCGCAGGTAGTTCTCCTTGACCAGCTGCTGGACGTGCTTGGGCGCGGAGCCGCCGGCGCCCGTCTCGAACAGGCCGCCGCCCGCCATCAGCGGGACGACCGACAGCATCTTGGCGCTGGTGCCCAGCTCCAGGATCGGGAACAGGTCGGTCAGGTAGTCGCGCAGCACGTTGCCGGTCACCGAGATGGTGTTCTCGCCGCGGCGGATGCGCTCGACGGAGAGCTTGGTGGCCTCGACGGGGGCGAGGACGCGGATGTCCAGGCCCTCGGTGTCGTGCTCCGGCAGGTACTGCTGGACCTTGGCGATCAGGTTGGCGTCGTGGGCGCGGGTCTCGTCCAGCCAGAACACGGCCGGGTCGCCGGTGGCGCGGGCGCGGGTGACGGCGAGCTTCACCCAGTCCTTGATCGGGGCGTCCTTGGTCTGGCAGGCGCGGAAGATGTCGCCGGCGGAGACCGTCTGCTCCAGGACGGCGTTGCCGGCCTCGTCGACCAGGCGGACCGTGCCGGTGGTCTGGATCTCGAAGGTCTTGTCGTGGCTGCCGTACTCCTCGGCCTTCTGCGCCATGAGGCCGACGTTCGGGACCGAGCCCATGGTCGACGGGTCGTAGGCGCCGTTGGCGCGGCAGTCCTCGATCACGGCCTGGTAGACGCCGGAGTAGGAGGAGTCCGGCAGCACCGCGAGGGTGTCGGCCTCCTGGCCGTCCGGGCCCCACATGTGGCCGGAGGTGCGGATCATGGCCGGCATCGAGGCGTCGACGATGACGTCGGACGGCACGTGCAGGTTGGTGATGCCCTTGTCGGAGTCGACCATCGCGAGGGCCGGGCCCTCGGCGAGCTCGGCGTCGAAGGACGCCTTGATCTCGGCACCCTCCGGAAGCGCCTCCAGGCCCTTGAAGATGCCGCCCAGACCGTCGTTCGGGGTCAGACCGGCGGCGGCGAGCGTCTCGCCGTGTGTCGCGAACGTCTTCGGGAAGAAGGCGCGCACCACGTGACCGAAGACGATCGGGTCGGAGACCTTCATCATCGTGGCCTTGAGGTGCACCGAGAACAGCACGCCCTCGGCCTTGGCGCGGGCGATCTGCTCGGTGAGGAACTCGCGCAGCGGGGCGACGTGCATCACGGACGCGTCCACGACCTCGCCCGCGAGGACGGGTACGGACTCGCGCAGCACGGTGGTCGAGCCGTCGTCACCGACCAGCTCGATGCGCAGCGCGCCGGCCTCGGAGATCACCACGGACTTCTCGGTGGAGCGGAAGTCGTCGACGCCCATGGTGGCGACGTTCGTCTTCGACTCGGACGACCACGCGCCCATGCGGTGCGGGTGGGTCTTGGCGTAGTTCTTGACCGACGCGGGGGCGCGGCGGTCGGAGTTGCCCTCGCGCAGGACCGGGTTCACGGCGCTGCCCTTGACCTTGTCGTACCGGGCGCGGATGTCGCGCTCCTCGTCCGACTTCGGGTCGTCCGGGTAGTCCGGAAGGGCGTAGCCCTGCGCCTGGAGCTCGGCGACCGCGGCCTTGAGCTGGGGGATCGACGCCGAGATGTTCGGCAGCTTGATGATGTTCGCGCCGGGCGTCTTGGCCAGCTCACCGAGCTCGGACAGGGCGTCCGCGATGCGCTGGTCCTCCTGGAGGAACTCCGGGAAGAGGGCGATGATGCGCCCGGCCAGCGAGATGTCACGGGTCTCCACAGTGACACCCGCCTGAGAGGCGTACGCCTGGACCACCGGCAGGAACGAATACGTCGCCAGGGCCGGGGCCTCGTCAGTGTGCGTGTAAATGATGGTCGAGTCAGTCACCGGGTGCTCCGCTCCACGTCTGCAACATTGCTCGACATCAAGATATCTCGTGAGCGCCCCCGGCTCGACAGGGGTCCGTTCCGCGTCGGACCGGGAGGGACGGAAAACGGCCGCGGGCGCCGGATCGGCCCTTTCGGGGCGAAACGCCCGGAGCGGACACCTCCGGTGCCCGTCCGACTCGCGGGTGTGAACGTGCGGTCCGAAGTGAAAACGCCAAGTGCCCGTCGGAAGCAACCAGTTGGCCCGCTCAGCCGTACATGAGAGTGATCGCGCACCTGATCGCGCACCTGGTCTCGCGGCGGACCCCCCGGCCCTCCGTCGCCCGAACGAAAGCGAATGATGAGATATCGCACCAGAGTGACGGCCCCCGCGGCCGCGCTGCTCGGTACCGCCGCCGCCCTTGCCGTCGCCCCCACCGCCTCGGCCCGGCCGCTGGACGCGAAGCCGGACCAGGGCACCCCGGGCGCGGAGACCCTCGGTGACTCCGTCTACCCGGCCCTCGGGAACGACGGCTACCGCGTCGAGGCGTACCACCTCGACTTCGCCTACGACGCCACGACCCGTCTGGTCGACGCCAAGGCGACCCTGAGGATCAAGGCGACCCAGGACCTCTCGCGCTTCTCGCTCGACGCGCTCGGCCTGGACGTGCGCGCGGTGAAGGTCGGAGGCGTGGCCGCCACCTTCGAGCAGGTGGACGAGAAGCTGCGGATCACTCCGGCGCGGACCTTGCCGAAGCACTGCGCCACCGCGGTCTGCGTCGAGTACGGCGCCGACCCGGCCAAGACGCTGCCGTACACCGCCTGGGTGCCCACCCCCGACGGATTCGCCATCTGTCCCCAGCCGAACGCGGCGCACACCGTCTTCCCGTGCAACGACCACCCGACGGACAAGGCGGACTTCAGCTTCCGCGTCACCGTGCCGAACACCCTGCGCGGTGTCGCGAACGGCTCGCTGGTCCGCACGGAGCAGCTCGACGGCGGCCGGACCGCGTACACGTACCGCTCGGCCGACCCGATAGCCACCGAACTGGTGCAGATCACCGTCGGCGACTACGTCGTCAAGGAGCGGCAGGGCCCGCACGGGCTGGGGCTGCGGGACGTCGTCCCGACGGCGCGGGCCGCCGCGCTGGAGCCGGCGCTCGCGCTCACCCCCGGTCTCGTCGACTGGCTGGAGCAGCGGCTCGGCGCCTACCCGTTCGAGACGTACGGGCTGCTGCCCTGCAACAACGACGCCTCGAACGCCTTCGACTTCACGGGCCTGGAGACCCAGACGCTCACGCTCTACAAGCCGAACTTCCTGCTCCAGGAGGAGAAGAAGATCGGCTCGCACATGATGCACGAGCTGGTGCACTCCTACTTCGGCAACAGCGTCAGCCCCGCCAACTGGGCCGACCTGTGGATCAACGAGGGTCACGCGGACTTCTACGGGCTGCTCTACCGCTACGAGCGCGGCTGGGCCGACTCGCTCGGCCTGACCACCATGGAAGCCCGGATGAAGGACACGTACGCCAAGGGCGACCAGTGGCGTCAGTCCTCCGGCCCCGTCGCCGCGCCGAACGCCGTCAACCTCTTCGACAACCAGCGCTACCTGGGCGGAGTCCTGGTCCTGTACGCGCTGCGCGAGCTGGTCGGCGAGGACGTCTTCCACCGCATCGAGCGCACCTTCCTGGACCGGTACCGCAACGGCGCGGCGACCACCGCCGACTACATCGCGGTCGCCACGGAGATCTCCGGAACGGACCAGTCCGGCTTCCTGAACGACTGGCTGTACGGGACGAAGACCCCGCGCATGCCGAACCACCCGGACTGGACGGTCACCCCGGTGGTGTCGAGCCTGGTCGCGCCGCGTCACCGCGCGCCCGGCCACTACCCGGACTCGACCGCCACGCTCTGACCGGGCGGGCGGGAAGACGAAGAAGGGGGCCGGCGGAGTGTTCCGCCGGCCCCCGGCCCGTTCTCAGGGCCGCTTCGCGGCCTCGCGCTGATGGGGTATGACCGTCTCCACGAGCCCCGCGCCGCCGGGCTGGAGCGCGACCGTCCGGGCGGGCGACGGGATCCGGATGCCCTCGTCCCGGTAGCGCTTGTGCAGGCGCTTGATGAACTCGTGCTTGATCCGGTACTGGTCGCTGAACTCGCCCACGCCGAGGATCACGGTGAGACCGATGCGCGAGTCGCCGAAGGTGTGGAAGCGCACGGCGGGTTCGTGCTCCGGGACGGCGCCGTCGATCCCGGTCATCACCTGGGCGACGACCTCGTTCGTGACCCGCTCGACGTGGTCGAGGTCGCTGTCGTAACCGACGCCGACCTGCACCAGCAGCGTCATCTTCTGCTCGGGCCGGGTGAAGTTGGTCATGTTGGTGCCCGAGAGCTGGGCGTTGGGGATGATGACCAGGTTGTTGGAGAGCTGACGGACCGTGGTGTTGCGCCAGTTGATGTCGACGACGTAGCCCTCCTCCCCGCTGCTCAGCCGGATGTAGTCGCCCGGCTGGATCGTCTTCGAGGCGAGGATGTGCACGCCCGCGAAGAGGTTGGCGAGGGTGTCCTGGAGCGCGAGGGCGACGGCGAGACCGCCCACGCCCAGGGCCGTCAGCAGGGGCGCGATGGAGATCCCCAGGGTCTGCAGGACGATCAGGAGGCCGATCGCCATCACCACGACCCGGGTGATGTTGACGAAGATGGTGGCCGAGCCGGCGACGCCCGAACGGGACTGGGTCACCGACTGGACCAGCCCGGTGATCAGCCGGGCCGCGGTGATGGTCGCGACCAGGATGAGCAGGACGGTCAGCGACCGGTTGACGGTCTTGCCGACCGGCGCGGTCAGCGGAAGCACCGCGGCCGCCGCGGCGACGCCTCCGGCCACCGCCGACCACGGCACGAAGGCGCGCAGCGCGTCCACCATGATGTCGTCACCGCTCCAGCGGGTGCGCTCGGCGTGCTTGCCCAGCCAGCGCAGCAGCATCCGCAGCAGGAACGCCGCCAGCAGCCCGGCCGCCACGGCTATTCCGGCGATCATCAGGTCGTCCAGGGTGACGGAGCGCTTCATCGATGACCTCCTCGCGGGCCGCGACCGGGGTGAGGGCCCGCGGGCCGAATGTGCTGTGTCGTCACTTGCCACCTGCTCGAATCCGGGAACGCGCGATCATGCCCGGACGGGTGTTCGTCGTCCGGGGAGACCGCTCATCCTGCCGCATCCGCCTGCCACTCCGTCACCAGCCCTGCGGAGAACATCCCTTGACGCCCCGATCCGGCCACCATGACGCACCCGCAGCCGGGATCCGGCGCGAGGGGCCGTGCCGGTGCCCGCAGCCGGGGTCCGGAGCGAGACCGTGCCGGTGCCCGCAGCCGGGGTCCGGCGCGAGGGGCCGTGCCGGTACATCACATGCCCGTCGCCACCGACGGTCACCTCTCACCCGACGGCGACGGGCGGATGTACCGGCACGGCCCCGACCCACCCACCGGACCGGAACCGCGGGACCGCGGTCCCGCCACACACCCGCCCGCCGGTGTCACACCTCGCCGAAGGCGCCGTGCCGCCCCGCGCCGGAGGCGAAGCGGGCCGCGCCCTCCATGCTCTCCTCCAGCACGGCCGTGCCGTGACGGAGCTCGGCCCGCATGGCCTCCTCCTCGGCCAGACCCTCCTGGTCGAGGACCGAGGCGCGGTCGCTGCGCAGACAGGCCTGCGGGAAACCGGCGATCTCGGCGGCCAGCCGCTCCGCCTCGGCGCGGGCCCGGCCGGCCGGGACGAGACGGTTGGCGAGCCCCATCGCGTACGCCTCCCGGGCGGTGACCGGACGGCCGGTGAGGATCATGTCCATCGCCCGGCTCGTGCCGATGAGCCGGGGCAGCCGTACCGTGCCCCCGTCGATCAGCGGCACGCCCCAGCGGCGGCAGAACACCCCGAAGACGGCGTCCTCCTCGGCGACCCGCAGATCGCACCAGAGCGCCAGCTCCAGACCGCCGGCCACGGCGTGCCCCGCGACCGCGGCGATCACCGGCTTGGTCAGGCGCAGCCGGGTGGGCCCCATCGGCCCGTCACCCTCCTCGGCGACCTCGTTCCCCCGCTCGGTGCCGATGGCCTTGAGGTCCGCGCCCGCGCAGAAGGTGCCGCCCTCGCCCCAGAGCACGGCGACGCGCGCCGTCTCGTCGGCCTCGAACTCACGGAACGCGTCAGCGAGTTCGGCCGCCGTCGGCCCGTCCACCGCGTTGCGGGCCGCGGGCCGGGAGAGGACGACGGTGGTGACGTGACCCTGACGTTCGCTCCGGACCGGCATCGCGCTGTCCCCTTCCGCGGCCGGCGCGCCACACCGCACGCCGTGGTTACCCATCGGTATCACGGCGTGCGCCGGAACGCACGACCCGGGGCGGACGGCCCGGAGCGGCCGGGCCGGGCCGGCTCAGATCACCTTCCAGCGGACCAGGGCACCCAGCGTGAGCGCCCCCGGCAGCAGCGGCACCCACACCGTGATGATCCGGTACGCCAGCACGACCGCGGTCGCCACGGCCACCGGGCCGCCCGCCGCGACCAGGGCCACGACCAGGGCGGCCTCCACCGAACCGAGCCCGCCGGGCGTCGGCACCATCGCGACCGCGATCGTCGCCGCCAGGTAGGCGATCATCATGTGCGTGGGGGACACCGGCAGGCCCAGCGCCCGTCCCACCGAGGCCAGTCCGGCGGCCTGGAGCAGCGGGAAGGCGAGCGAGCCGCCCCACAGGGCGAGGGCCCGGGACGGGCGGGTGTGCACCGAGCGGGCCTCCCCGAAGGCGGTGCGCAGGAAGGAGAACACGGCCGCGCGCAGCCGTCGTACGAGGGCGAGCACCGCCAGCGCCGCGCACAGGGCCAGGGCGGCACCGAGCAGCAGGGGGCCGACCGCGCCGTCCGGGACCAGACCGTCGATCCGGAGTGCCCCGGGGAACGCGATCAGCAGACCGAGGAGCAGGGCCGTCCGGGCGACGGCCTCGGCCAGCAGGTACAGCGCGAGCGCGGCCGACGAGCGGGCCAGCGGCACCCCGCACACCGTCATGAACCGCAGGTTGACCGCCCCGGCGCCGAGTCCCGTCGGCAGCAGGTGGTTCGCCGCGCCCGCGGCGAACTGCGTGGCGAGCAGCCGCCGCGCGGGCAGCCGCTCCATGACCGCGCCCTGACGGGTCACGGCCGCGGCCACCCAGGTCAGACAGGTCGCGCCCGCCGCGGCGACGAGCCAGGGCCACTCGGCCGACCTCAGCTGACCGAAACCCTCGGCCAGCACGGACCGGTGGCGCACGGCCACCACGAGGACCAGCGCGAGCGGGAGCAGGCACAGGACCGGCCGGACGGCGGGCCGCAGGGCGAGGAGGCGGGGGAGGCGGGGGAGCCGGGGCAGCGCCCGGGGGAGTCGTACGGCTGTCACATCGGGAGAGGTTTTCCGCACCGCGCCAACGTGAGGTTGCGGGCGCGGGGACGGCGGCTGACACGCCGGGCAAGGCGCGGGAGGGGCGGCCCCCGGGTGCCCGGCACCGGTACCGGTGTGGAGGGCGGTACGGAGGGCGGTGCCGCCCCCGGCCCCGGCGGGGTGCCGCCCGCGGGTGTGCTCCCGCCCGGATCGCTTGACCTCAACAAAGCTTGAGGTCCTACTGTCTCTTCCATGAGCATGGAGACCACAGCCTGGACACAGTTGCACAGTGTCATGAACGCCCAACAGGAGCGTCGTCCCTTCGACCGCGCGACGCTGCGCCGCATCGCCGTCTTCGCCCGTCCGCACCGCCGCCGTATCGCGCAGTTCGTCCTCCTCAGTGTGGTGACCGCGCTGCTGGCCGTCGCGACGCCGGTGCTCGCGGGGCACGTCGTGGACACCATCGTGGCCCACGGGGACGAGAGCACCGTCGTCCGTCTTTCCGTGCTCATCGCCGTCATCGCGGTCGCCGAGGCGGCGTTCGGGATCCTGGGCCGCTGGCTCTCGTCGACGCTCGGCGAGGGACTCATCCTCGATCTGCGGACGGCTGTCTTCGATCATGTGCAGCGCATGCCGGTCGCGTTCTTCACACGTACACGTACGGGCGCGCTCGTCAGTCGACTCAACAACGACGTGATCGGCGCCCAGCGCGCGTTCAGCAACACCCTGTCCGGAGTCGTCAGCAATCTGGTGACCCTGCTGCTCACGCTGGTCGTGATGCTCACCCTGTCCTGGCAGATCACCCTGCTCGCGCTGGTCCTGCTGCCGGTGTTCGTGATCCCCGCCCGGCGCATGGGCAGCCGTATGGCGAAGCTCCAGCGGGAGGCCGCGGACCTCAACGCCGCCATGGGCACCCGGATGACCGAGCGCTTCTCCGCCCCCGGCGCCACCCTCGTCAAGCTCTTCGGGCGGCCCGGGGAGGAGTCCGCCGAGTTCGCGGCGCGCGCCCGGCGGGTGCGGGACATCGGGGTCCGTACGGCGATGGCCCAGTCCGCCTTCATCACCGCCCTCACCCTGGTGTCGGCCCTGGCGCTCGCCCTCGTCTACGGGCTCGGCGGCTGGTTCGCCCTGCGGGGCACCCTGGAGCCGGGCGCCGTCGTCTCGCTCGCGCTGCTGCTCACCCGGCTGTACGCGCCGCTCACCTCGCTCGCCGGGGCGCGCGTCGAGGTCATGAGCGCCCTGGTCAGCTTCGAGCGCGTCTTCGAGGTGCTCGACCTGAAGCCGCTCATCGAGGAGAAGCCGGAGCCCCGCACGGTCCCGGACGGACCCGTGTCCGTCGAGTTCGAGGACGTCCGCTTCGCCTACCCCTCCGCCGACAAGGTCTCCCTCGCCTCCCTGGAGGAGGTCGCCGCCCTCGACACCCGGGGCGGCGACGAGGTCCTGCACGGCATCTCCTTCCGCGCCGAACCCGGCCGGACCGTCGCCCTCGTCGGCTCCTCCGGTGCCGGGAAGTCGACCATCGCGCAACTGCTGCCGCGGCTGTACGACACCGACGCCGGGGCCGTGCGGATCGGCGGCGTCGACGTCCGCGAACTCAGCGCCGCGTCGATGCGCGCGACCCTCGGCATGGTCACCCAGGACGGGCACCTCTTCCACGACTCCGTCCGCGAGAACCTGCTCCTCGCCCGGCCGGACGCGACCGAGGACGACCTGTGGGACGTGCTGCGCCGCGCCCGTCTCGACGAACTCGTACGGTCCCTGCCCGACGGCCTCGACACCGTGGTCGGCGAGCGCGGCTACCGGCTCTCCGGAGGCGAGCGCCAGCGCATGACCATCGCCCGGCTGCTGCTCGCCCGCCAGCGCGTCGTCATCCTCGACGAGGCCACCGCCCATCTCGACAACACCTCGGAGGCGGCCGTACAGGAGGCACTCGCCGAAGCGCTGGAGGGCCGCACCGCCGTCGTGATCGCGCACCGGCTGTCGACGGTACGGGCGGCCGACCTGATCCTGGTCGTCGAGGCGGGCCGGATCGTGGAGCGGGGCACCCACGAGGACCTGCTCGCGGCGGACGGGCGCTACGCGGAGCTGTACCGGACACAGTTCCGGACCGGCCGCCAGGACGACGCGCAGGTCCCGGTCACGGCGGACGCGATGCCGTAGGCGGCGCACGCCCCGGCCGGACCGGACGCCGCGTGGACGGCGGCCGTCGTCTGCGGCGCGCTGCTGCTCCTGGCGGCCGCGGGGGTCCCGGTGGCGCGCTCCGTGGCACGTCGCCGCGGTGTCGTGCCGCGCTGAGACGACCCCGGTGAGACGGTCCACGGCGTCGGCGGGCGGGCGGCCTGCTGTGGTGAGCGTCACGAACCTCGCCCGTTTACCCGGCGGGACGGCCCCTCATAAAGCCTCAAAGCATCCCTGACCTGCGCATACGGAGGCGGGGGCCGGGTTTCGGAGGCGCTTTGTGCCGCCGTACCCGCTGCTATAGTCGTAGACGATCGATCTCGATCGCAGGATTGTTACTCCCTATGGACGCCATCGTCGTCGCCCCGTGCGACGCGGCGGAGGCGCCCGGCTGAGGGAGGCAAGGCCTGGGTGGCGCCCCGTGCGCTGCCCGGGCCTTTTTTGTTGCCTCGGTCCTGTGCGTGAGAGGTCGTGGACCGATGCAGTATCGCAAGAAACAGGGATGCAGCATGAACACACCCACCACCGGGACGCTCGCGGAGAATATTCTCCGCGGTGTCGGCGGACCCGAGAACGTCGAGAGCCTCACGCACTGCGCGACGCGGCTGCGCTTCCAGCTCCATGACGGCAAGAAGGTCGACCAGGCCGCGCTCGACGCCCTCTCCGGCGTCATGGGCACCGTGCCCCAGTCCGGCGACCGCTTCCAGATCGTGATCGGCGGAGCCGTCGCGGGCGTCTACTCCGACATCATGAACCTGCCGTCGATGAGCGGCGGCGGCACGCCCGCCCCGAAGTCCGACGCCGACGTCAAGGCGGAGGCCCGCGCCAAGGGCCGCGGCCGCTACGCCTGGCTCGACAACTTCTTCGAGTACCTCTCGGACTCGTTCCGGCCGCTCCTGGGCGTGCTGCTCGGTGCCTCGCTGATCATCGCGATCGCCTCCATGCTCGACGCCTTCGGCGTCGTCGACTTCCGGTCCGCGGACAAGTCCGCCAGCTGGGTCTTCGTCGACGCGATGTGGCGATCGGTGCTGTACTTCCTGCCGATCATGGTCGCCTACAACGCGGCCAAGAAGCTGAAGATCGACCCGTGGATCGGTGCCACCGTGATGGCCGCGGTGATGACCCCGAACTTCACGGGCATGATCGGGTCCAAGACCCCCGGTGTCGAGACCCACGTCAACCACACGCTGGGCACCTCGGAGTCCGTGGCGCACGTCTTCGGGCTGCCGATGCAGCTCAACGACTACGGCGGCCAGGTGTTCGTGCCGCTGCTGATGGTCGCGCTGCTCGCCGTGGTCTACAAGGGCCTGAAGCGGATCTTCCCCGAGAACGTCCAGATGGTCTTCGTGCCGTTCTTCAGCATGCTGATCATGATCCCGCTGACCGCCTTCCTCATCGGCCCCATCGGCGTCTGGGCCGGCAACGGCCTCGGCACGGGTCTGTCCTGGCTGAACGGCCACGCCCCGATCGTCTTCGCGATCGTCATCCCGATGCTGTACCCCTTCCTGGTGCCGCTGGGTCTGCACTGGCCGCTGAACGCGCTCATGCTCGTCAACATCAACACCCTCGGGTACGACTTCATCCAGGGCCCCATGGGCACGTGGAACTTCGCCTGCTTCGGCGCCACCGCCGGTGTCCTGCTGCTCTCGATCCGTCACCGTGAGAAGGACATGCGTCAGACCGCCACCGGCGCCCTGGCCGCGGGTCTGCTCGGCGGTATCTCGGAGCCCTCGCTGTACGGCATCCACCTGCGCTTCAAGAGGATCTACCCGCGCATGCTGGTCGGCTGCCTCGTGGGCGGTGTGATCATCGGCATCCTGGGCGGCGTGAACACCGACGCCTTCGCCTTCACCTCGCTGCTGACCATCCCGGTCTTCGACCCGATGATCAAGTACATCATCGCGATCTCGGTGGCCTTCTTCACCTCGATGGCGCTCGTCTACTTCTCCGACTACCGCACCAAGGAGGAGCGCATCGAGGCCAACGCCGAGCGTGACGCGGCCGAGGCCGCCGCCCGCGGTGAGGTCACCGTCCCCGCTCAGGCCGCACCGGCCGACGACCGTGAGCTCGTCGCCGTCGGCGCCACGGCCGCCGCCACCACCGCCGGTGCCACGGCCGGCACCACCGCCGGTACCACCGGCACGGCCGGCGCCCCCGCCGGCAAGAGCCTCGAACTCGCGGCACCGGTCGCGGGCCGTGTGGTCGGTCTCGGCGAGGTCGAGGACCCGGTCTTCGCCTCCCGTGCGCTCGGCGAGGGCGTGGGCATCGAGCCCACCGACGGCCGTGTCGTCGCCCCGGTCGCCGGTGAGCTGATCACCGTCGCCAACACGGGCCACGCCTTCGGCATCCGCACCGAGGACGGCGTCGAGGTGCTCGTCCACGTCGGCATCGACACGGTGCAGATGAAGGGCGAAGGGTTCGACGTGCGCGTCGAGTCCGGCCAGAAGGTCTCCGTCGGCGACCTCCTCGCCGAGGTCGACTTCGACGCCGTGCGCGCCGCGAAGCACCCGACCGTCACCCTCGTGACCGTCCTCAACACCGCGGACATGGGCTCGGTCGAGCCGCACACCGGGCAGGACGTCGTCGCGGGCGCCCCTGTGGTGACCGTACGGCGGTGACGACCCGCTCTCGATCAGGCGCGCGCACGCTTCCCGGGAAGGGGGGGCGTGCGCGCGCCGCGTCGGTTGGGGAGAGGATGGACACGGACAGAGAACAGAGAGGAGGACCGGCGGTGAAGGCTGTGCGAGTGCTCAACAACAACGTGGTCCTCGCGCGCGACGAGAACGACCAGCCGGTCATCCTCACCGGGCGCGGCATCGGCTTCAGCTCCCAGCAGGGCAAGCCCGTCGACACCACGCTGGTCGAGCGCGTCTTCGTCCCGGCCGAAGACCGCGGCACCGCCTCCGGCTCCGGCTCCGACGCCGACTGCCTGGCCGAGGCCCTCGCCCTCATCAGCGAGGAGGTCCTGCAGGCCGTCGTGACCGCCCTCGGCGACGTCGGCATCGAGGGGCGCGAGTCCACTCGCCCCACCCTCGCCATCGCCATCGCCGACCACATCGCCGGCGCGCTGGAGCGGGCCGCGCAAGGCATCGTCATCGAGTACCCGCTGCGTCCCGAGGTGCAGACCCTCTACGCCGCGGAGTACGCCCAGGCGCGGCTCCTGCTGGCGGCCATCAACAAGTACGTGACCCCGCAGCTGGATGCCTCCGAGGCGACCGCGCTCGCGCTGCACCTGGTCAACGCGGGCTTCGTCTCGGGCGACCTGTCCTTCACGTACACGATGACCGGGGTCATCCAGCAGATGCTCGCCGTCGTGCGGGAGCGCTACGGGGTGGACGTCTCCCACGAGTCCATGAACGTGGCCCGGTTCATCACCCACGTGCGCTACCTCTTCGTGCGGATCCAGCAGCACCAGCAGCTGACGGGCCAGGAGTCCACGATCGGCAAGGGCATCCGCGAGCACTACCCGGAGGCGACCCACACCGCGCAGCAGCTGGCGACGATCGTCGAACTGCGTCTGGGACGGAACCTGAGCGAGGACGAGGTCTCCTACCTGGCGCTCCACGTGGCCCGCATGACCATGGAGGCCGACGCCGTGGTCGCGTGAGACCCGGCCGGCATCCGCGCCTTCCCCCTCCCCCCCCGGCGGTACGGCCGGGGAGAGGAAGGACCGGCTCCACGGGCCGGTCCCGTGGCCGGGTCACCCGGCGGCGGACAGGCGGCGACGGAGTTCCTCCTCCGGGACGTCCTCCAGATGGGTCAGGAATATCCACAGGTGACCCGAGGGGTCCTTGAGGATGACGGTGCGGTCCCCGTGGAACGTGTCCGTCGGCGGCTGGAGGATCTCGGCTCCGGCCGCCTCCGCGCGCTCCGCCAGGCCGTCGACGTCCGGCACGAAGACGTGCAGCGCGACGGACGTGCCCCCGCCGAGCGAGGCCGGTGCGGCGAAGGAGCCGGTTCCCGCCCCGTCCGCGCCCACGTCGCCCAGCATCAGCGCGGACCGTCCGACGGTGATCTCGGCGTGCAGGATTCCGCCGTCCGGACCGCCGATCCTGAAGTCCTCACGGGCGCCGAACGCCCGCTGGTAGAAGTCGATCGCCGCGGCGGCGTCGTCGACCATGATGTGCGGGACCACGGCATAGCGGTAACGGTCGGGGATCTCGACGCCGACTGCGAGCTCGGCCATGACGAACCTCCTTGAACGACACCGCCGGTCGGTTCCCGCGGCTCTGGATCGAACCTAGAAGCTCAAGATTGGTTGAGGTCAAGCGTCGTCGGCCGTTCCCGGTGCTGGTCGATCTCCGCCCAGACGGTCTTGCCCGAGGGCGGGCGGGGGTCCGTGCCCCAGCGGTCGGCCAGTACGTCGACGAGGAGGAGACCACGACCCGACTCGGCGTCCGCGGCTCGTTCCGGAGGGATCGCCGGACGGCACTCGCCCCGGGTGTCGCTCACCGCGATGCGCAGGGTCCCGGCCGCGTTGTCCAGCGTCAGCGCCAGCAGGAAGTCACGCCCCTGGAGGCGGCCGTGCAGCGCCGCGTTCGACGCCAGCTCCGCGACGACGTGCTCCGCCCGCTCGACGGCTCCGGGCGCCATCTCCCAGGCGGTCAGACGCTCCATGGCCAGGAGGCGGGCGAGGCGGGCGCCGCGACGCGTGGAGGAGAGCTGCTGGGCGAACGTGACGACGGTGTCGGTGAGCTGGGGAGGTGCGGCGTTCATGGGGCCACGGTGGCGGGCGTGCGGGTGCGTGCACCAGGGATACGGCCCGTACGCTGCGTCAGCGTACGGACGCGTTCGGTGGACGGTACGGGGCTCTCGCCGTCACTGTGGGTGCTGTCGATCGCGGGGACGCGGCACGGTACGTACGCACCTGGAGGTGGCCGCGTATGACGGACAGCAGTGACGGGACGGCGTGTGACGGGGAGCGCGAGCCCGGCCCCTCCGACAGTCTGCGGACCTTCGGGGCCGTCGTCCAGGCCCTGCGCGAGCACGCCGGACTCAGCAGGGCGGACTTCGGGGCGCGGGTCCGGTTCTCCAAACACACCGTGGAGTCGGTGGAGTTGGGGCGGCGCATGCCCGACGAGTCGTTCGTGGAACGGGCGGAGGAGGCGCTGGGGAACACGGGGGCGCTGCGGAAGGCCGCAGGGCATCTGACGCGCGGGGAGGCGGGGTTGGCGACCTGGTTCCGACGGTGGGCCCGGCTGGAGAAGGTTGCGGTGAGCCTGTGCACGTACGAGTGCCGGTTGGTGCCGGGGCTGTTGCAGTCGGAGGGGTATGCGCGGGCGGTGTTCGAGGGGACGATTCCGGTGGTCACCGACGGGGTGCTGGAGGCCTTGCTCGCTGTTCGGCTGGAAAGGCAGCGGATGCTGTGCGAGCGACCCACCGTGCCATTCAGCTTCATCGTCGAGGAGCATGTGTTCTGGAGAGGGTTCGGGAACGTGGAGCAGATGCGGGCGCTGCTTGACCACGTACTGGAACGCAGCGCACCGCGCAACGTGACGCTCCAAGTCGTTCCGTTGCGCGCAGGGTTGCATGCGTGTCTGGATGGCCCCGTGCAGCTGCTTGAGACACCGGAGCATCGACGGCTCGCCTACTCGGAAGGGCAGCAAAACGGACGTCTGATCTCCGACCCGAAAGATGTGAGTCTGCTCTACCAGCGCTATGACAAACTGCGCTCGCAGGCCTTGAGCCCCGAAGAGTCGCGGGGCCTGCTGGAGAGACTGCGAGGAGAGCTATGAGTGCGACCGAACTCGCCTGGTTCAAGTCCAGCTACAGCGGCAGCCAGGGCGACAGCTGCGTGGAGGTCGCCCTCACCGAACACGCCGTCCACGTACGGGACTCCAAGGACGTGACCCGCCCCGGCCTCGCCGTCGGACAGGCCGGATGGGCGCGCTTCGTGAGGTTCGTGACGGAAGGCTGAGGGGCGGACCCGCGGTCGCGGGATCGTCGGTCGGTCACTGGCTGCGACCGCTTCGCGAACCGGGCCGCCGTACGCATACTGCGATAAACTGGGTCAAGACCGTCCGGGCCCGTCGATCCTCAACGGCCGTCCCGTCGTTCCCCCTAGGTCGTTCTCATGGACCTCAACACCATCACCGAAGTGGTCCGGCGGCCGTCCGAGCGGCCGGGCGCGGACTGGCGCGAGGGTGACGCCTGGCTCGCGGGGGGAACGTGGCTCTATTCCGTGGAGCAGCCGGACCTGCGACGGCTGGTCGACCTGACGGCGTTGCCCTGGGAGCCCCTCGTCCCGACGGGCGACGGCCTGGAGATCGGCGCCACCTGCACCGTCCGTGACCTGTACGCCTTCCCCCGGCCCGAGCACTGGACCGCCGGAATCCTCTTCCAAAAGAGCTGTGAGGCGTTCCTGTCCTCCTTCAAGGTCTGGAACGCGGCGACCGTCGGCGGCAACATCTGCATGTCCCTGCCCGCCGGCCCGATGATCACGCTGACGGTCGCGCTGGAGGCGCGGTACGAACTGTGGGCGCCCGACGGCTCCGTGCGCTTCGTCGACGCCCTCGACTTCGTCACCGGCGACCACCGCAACGTCCTTACGCCCGGGGAGATCCTGAGGCGCGTCACCGTTCCGGAGCACGCGCTGCGCGGACGCACCGCGCACCGCCGCTTCACGCTGACCCGGCTCGGCCGTTCGACGGTGTTCCTCGTCGGCACGCAACGGCCGGGCGGGAACGACCTGTTGCTCACGATCACCGCCGGGACCGTACGGCCGGTCCGCCTCGCCTTCGACTCCCTGCCCGACGCCCGGACCCTGCGGCAGAGCGTCGACGCCGTGCCCAACGACGTCTGGTTCGACGATCCCAACGGAACCCCCGACCACCGACGGCACCTGACACGGCACTTCGCCGAGGAGATCCGCCGCGAACTCACGGCCGGTGACCTGGCATGAACCACCTCGTGAACGGCAGGGAATTCGACCGGGAGCCGGCCCCCGGCCAGTGCCTGCGCACCTTCCTGCGCGAACTCGGCCACTTCGGCGTCAAGAAGGGGTGCGACGCGGGCGACTGCGGCGCCTGCACGGTGTGGCTGGACGGCTCACCGGTACACAGCTGCATCACCCCCGCGTTCCGCGCGGACGGCCATGAGGTGACCACGATCGAGGGCCTCGGACGGCCCGGCGCCCCGCACCCCGTGCAGCGGCGGTTCGAGGAGGCCCCGGGGTTCCAGTGCGGGTTCTGCACCGCGGGAATGATCATGACGTCGGCGACCTTCACCGAGGAGCAGAAGGCCGACCTGCCACGGGCGTTGAAGGGCAACCTCTGCCGCTGCACCGGATACCGGGCGATCGAGGACGCCGTGAAGGGCGTCGGCGCGGTGGAGACGGCGCCACCGGGCAAGGCCGTCGGGACGAGCGCCGGAGCGCCCGCGGGCCACGACGTGGTGACGGGCCGTGCCGAGTTCACCATGGACACCTCCATGGAGGGCATGCTGCACCTCAAGGTGCTCCACTCGCCCCACGCGCACGCCCGGATCCTCTCCGTCGACAAGAGCGCCGCCCTCGCGGTGCCCGGCGTGCACCGGGTCTACACCTGGCAGGACGTGCCCCGCAGGCGCTTCACCACGGCGCTCCACACCGACCACCTGGTCGACCCGGACGACACCGTCGTCCTCGACGACACGGTGCGCTTCACCGGCCAGCGCGTCGCCGCGGTCCTGGCCGACACGGTCGGGGCGGCCGAGGAGGGCTGCCGGCGTCTCGCGGTCGAGTACGAGGTGCTGCCGGCGGTGTTCGACCCCGACGCGGCGATGACCGACGAGGCGCCCCAACTGCACGGCTCGCACGATCCGTTCGTCCGTGACCCCGCCCACAACATCCTGCTCGAACTCCACTCGCACGTGGGCGACGTCGACGCGGGATTCGCGGCGGCCGACGTGATCCACGAGGGCACGTACTTCTCACCGCGGGTGCAGCACGCGCATCTGGAGACCCACGGCTCGATCGCCTGGACGCAGGACGGCCGGCTGAACGTCCGCACCAGTTCGCAGTCGCCGTCGATCGCCAAGGTCAAACTGGAGTACCTCTTCGCGCTGAGGCCCGACCAGGTGAGGGTGTTCTGCAAGCGCGTCGGCGGCGGGTTCGGCGGCAAGCAGGAGATGATCACGGAGGACCTGGCGGCGCTCGCCGCCCTGGACACCGGACGGCCCGTCTGCCTGGAGTTCACCCGCGAGGAGGAGTTCACCACGGCCTCGCCGCGGCATCCGATGACCCTGACGGTCAAGCTCGGCGCGAAGGCCGACGGAACCCTCACCGCCCTCCAGGTCCGCAACGTGTCGAACACCGGGGCCTACGGCAACCACGGCGGCGAGACCCTGTACGCGGGCGGAGCCGCCGTCATGATCTACCGCTGCCCCAACAAGAAGTACGACGCCTGCTCCGTCTACACGAACACCGTGCCGAGCGGGGCGCTGCGCGGCTACGGGATGACGCAGCCGGCGTTCGCGGTGGAGTCGGCGATGGACGAACTGGCCCGCGCCCTCCACCTCGACCCGCTGGAACTGCGCCGGCGCAACATCGTGCGACCGGGTGAGCCCCTGGTCGCCCTGCACGACGGCCCCGACGACGTGATCTTCACCGACGACGGACTCGCCACGTGCCTCGACCTGGTGGGCGACGCCCTGGCCCGTACGGCCGGCCGGCCGCCCCCCGGCCCGCAGTGGCTCGTCGGAACCGGCGTGGCGAGCTCGCTGCACGAGACCGCGCCCCCGACGGAACACATCTCCGAGGCCTGGGTCACGCTCGGCGACGATCTCGTCTACGAACTGGCCGTCGGAACGGTCGAGTTCGGGGAGGGAACCTCCACGGCCCACGTCCAGATCGCGGCCGACCAGCTGGGCACGACGCCGTCGCGGATCCGGCTGGTGCAGTCCGACACCGACCGCACGGGCTTCGACACCGGTGCCTTCGCGAGCGCGGGCCTCTTCGTGGCGGGCAACGCGGTCCTGCGCGCGGCGGGTGCCGTGCGCGACCGCGTCCTGGAGTTCGCCGCGGCACACACGGGCGTCCACGTCGTGATGTGCGCGATGGACGACGACGGTGTCGTCTGCGGGGACCGGCGGGTGCCGCTGGCCGAACTCGTCGCGCTGGCCCGAAAGCGCGGGATCCGCTTCCGGGCCGCGCGCAAGGCGTACGGCTCTCCCCGGAGCGTCACCTCCAACACCCAGGGGTTCCGGGTCGCCGTGCACCGCGTGACGGGCGAGATACGGATCCTGCACAGCGTGCAGGCCGCGGACGCGGGGACGGTCGTCAACCCGGCGCAGGTGCGGGGACAGATCGAGGGCGGTGTCGCCCAGGGGATCGGCTTCGCGCTGACCGAGAACCACCACGTCGACGACGACGGCGCCATGGTCAACCCGAACCTCCGCAACTACCGCATCCCCGCCTTCGCCGACGTCCCCCGCACCGAGGTGCTCCTGGTGGGCTCGACGGACTCGGTGGGGCCCGCGCGGGCCAAGGGGATGGCCGAGTGCTGCATCAACCCGGTCGCCCCCGCGCTCGCGAACGCGGTGCACGACGCCACCGGCGTCCGCTACCGCGCGCTGCCGCTGACCCCGGAACGCGTCTACGGCCGGCTCCCCACGGAGCAGTCGGTGCCGACGGGCTGAGCCACCATGAACGCCGGAAGGAACACGGCCGCCACGGTGACGGCGATCATCGGCCAGAAGGTCCTGCCCGGCAAGGACCGGGAGTTCGAGTCGTGGCAGGAGGGAGTCAACACCGCGGCCGCCCGCTACCCCGGCTTCCTCGGCGCCGAGATCTCCCCGCCGACACCGCTGCAACCCGACTGGGTCGTCGTGTACCGCTTCGACTCGGTGGCGCACCTGCAGGCGTGGACCAACAGCGGGACCAGACAGACGCATCTCGACGCCGGTGCGCAGTACTTCGACGGCCCGGCGACCCAGCAGGTGGTCAGCAGCGGCCCCCAGCCACCGGATCCGCTGGTCACCGTGGTGATCACCCACCACGTCCCGCCGAACCGGATCGACGACTTCCTCGACTGGCAGCGCCGCATGGTCCAGGAGGAGAGCAGGTTCGAGGGGTTCCGCGGGACGGAGCTCTTCCGTCCCGTCGAGGGGCTCCAGGAGGAATGGACCACGCTGTACCGCTACGACAGCGCCGAACACCTCGACGCCTGGCTGACCTCGCCCGAGCGGCAGGAGATCCTGGCCGAGGGCGAGAAGTTCAGCGACTTCACGATGCGCACGATCGACAACTCGTTCGGCAGCTGGTTCGCCTTCGAGGAGAACGGCAAGGAGGCACCGCCACCGCCCTCCGAGACCAGGACCGCCCTCGCCGTCTGGGTCGGCCTGTACCCGACCGTCGTCCTGCTGACGCTCGTTCTGTCCCCGCTGCACATGCCGCTCTGGATCGGCCTGCTCGTGGGCAACCTGCTGTCGAGCTTCGTCATGAGCTTCCTGACCATGCCCTACTACGTGAACCCGCTGCTCGGGCGATGGCTGCGGCCGCCCCCGGAGGAACCGGCGGCGAGGAACAACCTGCGCGGCCTCGGCGTCGTCGCCGGGACGATGGTCTTCTGGGCCGTCGTCTTCTACCTCGTCACGGTCCGGGTGTGGACGCTGCCTTGACCGGTGACCGGTGACCGGTGACCGGTGAACAGCGGCCGTGCGAACGGCCGTCGTCCGGGAGGTCCGTTCGCCCGGAAACAGGGCACACCACCGCGGACACCGGTCCGACCGCCGTGGGACGCCTCCGCATCCGCCCAGGTCACGGCCTTGGGACATCCCTGAACGTCCCTGGGACGCCGATGACTCTGGCGCCCGTCCCGCCTCCGGTCCGACAGTCGTGACCGCTCCGGGAAAGACCCGGTTCAGGAAGGACCACGGTGAGACGTCGAGTGTGCCCCGCGGGCACCTGTGAGCGGACGTACGCGCGGCCGCACGCCGCACTGCGTCCGGGGGTGCACAGCTACCGGGGGTTCCGGGTGACCCACGGAGAACCCCGGCAACGGCTGGTCGTTCCGCGGGGGACGGTGTCCTTGGTGGTCGGTTTCGGGCCCGGACTGGAACCGGGCGGGCCGGTGGGCGGCCACGACGGGAAGGCCGTCCGTCCCACCACGTCGCTGGCGACCGGTCTGCACACACGGGCTCGGCACTTCGGGCACCGAGGGGCCCTGCACGGCGTCGAGATCACCCTCGCACCCTGGACCGCGCACCAGCTCTTCGGCGTGTCCATGAGCGACCTGACGGACACCGTGATCGACCCGGCCGACGTACTCGGGCGTGATTTCGAGGAGTTGACCGAGGCGCTGCGCGACACCACGGACTGGCCGGACCGTTTCGCACTGCTCGACTCGGCTCTGGCCCGCTGGACCGAGTCCGTGCGCGGGGGCAGGCCGCCCGCCGGCGAACTGCTGGAGGCCTGGGACCTCCTGGTCCGTACCGGAGGAACCATCTCCGTACGGGACCTGGCGGCGGCCACCGGCTGGAGCTGGCGCCATCTGGAGACCCTCTTCCGGCGGCAGTTCGGCCTCACCCCCAAACGCCTCGCGCGGATCATCCGGCTCCGCCGCGCCCTGCGGCTGCTCACGACCGGGAACACCCCCGCCGACACCGCGTACGCCTGCGGCTTCTCCGACCAGGCCCACCTCACCAACGAGTTCACCGCCCTGCTCGGCATGCCGCCGCGCCGCTTCCTGGCCGCCCGCGGCACCGCATGGCGGTCGAGCCACTGGGTGGCGGGATGAACAGCCGCATATGGCAGTGAGCCGCACGGCGGACGGGGCGCGGGGAGGACCCCGGCCGCGGGGAGGACGGGCCGCAGGGCGGCAGGGCAGTCGACCGGCTCCGCGATTTTCTCCAATCCCCGTGCGCCCGCCGCTTGCGAGGGTGATCCCACGCAGCCCGGCCGGGCTGTCCCGCGCGGTTCCGTGGACCGCAGACCCGAAGGAACGTCTCGATGAAGAAGGCTCTGGCCACCCTGGCCATCGTGGGCGCCGCCGCCTCGTCCGTGCTCGCGCTCGCCCCGGCCGCCTCGGCCGACTCGTGCGCGCGCACCAACCTCACCACCGGCTACCGCGGGTACTGGAGCACCGCCTACAAGTCGTCCACCAGCGGCTGCCACGACCTCAACGTCGTCATGGCCTCGGCCCCCGGCGGAGCCTCGGGCGACTACTACGCCGGCATGTACGTCAACTCCTCCGGCAGCTGGACCTTCGGCTCGCGCGGCTACGTCTACATCCCGAACGGGACGTACGCGGTCAACAAGTACATCCTGGTGAGCGACCTCACCAACGGCCGTGAGTTCGGCGTGGCCGCCTACAACAACGCCGGCGGCGCGGTGACGATCGCCCACTGACGCACCGCGGCCGCGAACGCCGGCCGCTCGTCGTTCTCGTGCCCGTCCGCCCGGCTGCCCGTCCGGCGGCCGGGCACGGGAGTTCCCACCCGTGTTCCGGAGGTACGCCGACCATGCCCCACCCCGACCAGCGCGTGCGCACCGTCCGCCGGCTGGCCCCGGTGCTGCTCCTGGGCCTCGCCCTGCCCGCACTGAGCGCGTGCGCGGGCGGTGAGGGGGACCGGCCTCCCGTGTCCGGGCACGCCGCTCCGGCGGCCCGGCCCGTCACCGTGACGCACGCGATGCCGTCGGACATCACCGACGTGGTCCTTCCCGCGAGCGGTACGGACAGCCGGTGGACCCAGGGCCTCGACGCGCTCCCGCGCCAGGCCGCCGACGAGGTGACCCGCCGGTGCGTCGCGTCCCACGGCGCGGCGATGCCCGCGCAGCCCCCGGTCAGCTTCATCCGCTACTCCGACGTACCCGACCTGGGCTTCATAGCCGGGCACGGCTTCGACGCCGTCCCGGTCCCCGGCGCCTCGGACGCCGCCCCCGCCGCCGGTTCCCCGGCCGCCGCGGCGGCCTCGGGGCCCGACGCCACGCAGCGCACGTGTCTGACCCGGGGCGCGACCGCGGCCGCCGACTTCCGGAAGTCGTACCTGTCCCTGCAGAACCAGTGGTGGCAGGCGATCACCTCGCTGAAGTCCTCTCCCGAGGCGTCCGCCGCCTTCGGCGGGTTCAGCGACTGCCTGGCCCGGCACGAGGTGCGGGCCAAGGACGAGAGCGCCTTCTTCGACCTCGTCGACGAGCGCCTGCAGGCGGGGGACACGAAGGGCAACCGCTCCCTGGGTGCCACGTACGCGGCCTGCATGAAGCCCGTCGAGAGCGCCCGCGTACCGCTCCGCGAGCGCCTCAGGGACGGCTTCCGCAAGGAGCACCGCGAGGAGATCGAGAAGATGCGTTCGGAACTGCCGCGCGAGATCCGGGAACTGGAGCAGCGCTACGGCATCCGCATCTCCTTCCCGGCCCCCTGAACCCGGCCCCCTGAACCCGGCCCCCCTCCCCGGGTCGTCGTCCCCGGGGAGGGGGGGAGGGGGAGGGCCTCAGTGAGAGCTGGGCACCGGCATGTGGCGGGTGCACTCACGGGCGCCGCCCTTCGGCAGGGTGCCGCAGGCCCACGCGGTCATCCGGCCCGTCACCGAGACCATCGGCGAGTAGACGTCGTTGCCCCAGTGCACGGGCGTGGCGAAGCTGACGCCCGCGGAGTTGTCCGCGTCCACGATCGCGCTCTTGCTGGCGTACGTGATGCGCCCCCAGGCGGCGGCGCAGGCCTTGCTGTAGCGGAGCTCGATGACCATGTTCTTGTTCCTGGTCAGTGCCAGTGTCTGGCCGTCCAGGGCGCAGTTCGTGGTCACCGGGCTCTTGCCGCTGCAGCCCTCCGCCTTGCACTTCGGTGTGGGCGGCTCCGCGGACCCCGCCGCGGCGGACGGTTTGGGGGAGGCGGCGGGGGTGCCGTGGGAGTCCCCGTCGGTGACGAGCACGGCGGCGACGGACACCGCGGCGCCGAGCAGGCACAGCGCGCCGACGAGCAGCAGCCGTCGCCGGCCGGCCGACCGCTGCCGAAGGGATGCGGGGGCGCCGGCCTCCGTGCCGTCCTCGCCGTCCTCGTCGGAACGGGCGTCCTCGGAGCCGTCGGCCGGAACCGGCACGCCGTCGGTCCGGACTCCGTCCGTACCGGTCTCGTCCGTACCGGCCTCGTCCGTACGGGCCCCATCGGCCCGCTCCCAGAGGGCGAGCAGCCGCTCGGGATCCTGTTCCAGGGCCTCGGCCAGGCTTTCGACAGCCGCGCGCGGAGGGAACTGCTTGCCGTTGATCCAGCGTTCCCAGGAGGACTTCGCGTAGTGCGTACGCGCGCCCAGCCTGGCGTAGCTGAGCCCCGAAGCCTGCTTGACCGCCAGCAGTTCCGCGCGCAGCGCTTCAGCCGGGTCGTCTGGAGAAAGTCCCTGGGGAGGATGCTCCGAAGCCATCGTCCACTGCCCCACGTTCCATCGGCGGAGCCCGCCGCACGGACGAGGGCAGCGTCATACCGCAGCACCATGCCCCCCGTCCTCAGTCCGGTGCTCCACGGTTTCTGAGAATTTCGCACACTTTATCGCACGGACGTTCTCTGAATGTCCGTGCTCGGACGGCGAGTCGGAGGAACGCGGACGCCTCCGACGCCTCGCCGCCCAGCCGTTGGCGCATGCCCGGGCGGGCGCGGAGGGTGCCGCCCGGCCCAAGCCGTCGTCGATCGTACACGGGGGCCGTCGCCCGATATCCGAACACGATGGTTATCGGAACATAGGAAAATCGATTCGGAGAGTCGTCCGGTGAGCGCGCGTACGGTAATTCCTGTTTCCGGGAAGTTCGGCGGCACTCGCATGAGTGAAACAGACCCAGGTGATTTGGCCTCGATGGGCGTGGCTCGGCTACGGTGATGGAAGAGCGGGTACTGGGCCTCATCGGCAAGGAATGCGACCGGCAGGGAAATCGTAAATTCCGAGGACGGGTTCTCCTGTCCGCCGGTCGTGCGCCGCTCGGGCGTTCGGGGCATCCGAAATGCCTGTCATACGTATGCGTGGAGAGAATGGAGCGTCATGCCCCCCGTAGTACCGCCCTTCCTGGTCGGCCTCATCGCCGCGCCGCTGGCCAAGCGTCTCTTCAAGCCGCTGATGCGCGGCCTCGTCAAGACGTCCGTGGGGATCGCCCTCGAGGTGAAGAGGGCGACCCATGAGGCCGGGGAGAACATCCACGACCTCGCGGCCGAGGTGACCGCCGAGATGGTGGCGGCGCAGATCGCCGCTGGTGACGGCCAGGGGGCCGCCGAGAGCAGGGGCCCGAACGGCGGGAAGGGCGAGGCCGCCGCCCGGTCCGAGGGCGAGGCGAGGACTCCGAAGATCCGTGCGACCGCCGGTGTCGGCAAGGCGGACTGACGGTTCGTCCGGCGCCCGGGGTCGCCGCCCGGGCGCATATTCCGGTCGGGGCCGAAGGAATACGCCCCGGCCGTAGTCGGTCGTAGAATTTCCGATCGCGCCGCTTTCCCTGGAATTTCCATTCCGTCGCATTGGTCCGTCGTGCTCGTGGCGGCATGTGCGACCTCCTCAACAGGTGATCGTAAAAATGTCATCTCTGCTGGATGTTGCAGCCGGACGCCATTCCACGGATTTGGACGTGCGTCCGCGTTCGGTCATTTCGGGACGCCAGCGCTGGGACGTCAAACCGGTTCTCGGACGGCCGCAGGCGGCCGAAGTCCTCGCCGCGGTCCTGCGACGCGTCCCCGGGATCACCGAAGCACAGGCCAGCCCGGTCACCGGCGGGCTCCTCGTCCGGCACGACGCGCGGGTGAGGGGCGCGGACGTCGGCCGACTCGTCCGCAGGGCCGTCGCCCTGGTCATGGCGGGCTCGGCCGGGGCGCGGCGTCCGGCTCCGGCGCGGCCCGCCGCCGGGCCGGCGCCGCGCACGGACCGGGGCGTCGCGGGCCCCGTGCTCGCCGTCGGGGGCGGGGTGGTGGCCGGCCTCGCCCTGATCCGCGGGGCGTCGCTGGGCAAGCAGCTGGTGGCGCTGGGCGGAGTGGCGGTGGCGACCGGGATCGTCGTCCGGAAGGCATGGCGCAGAACGGCCGACGCTACCCGGGACCTGCCCGGAGCCGGAACCGTAGCCGGAGCCGGACGCCACCCCCTGCTGGAGATCGTCGGACCGCACCGCCGACGTCTCTGGCGCGCGTCCGCGCTGTCGGTCGCCTGCCAGGTCTCGGAGATGGCGCTCGGCACCTTCCTCGGCTGGACCGCGCTGGTCCTCATCAAGGGGCGGGCCGCACCGCTCGTCCGTTTCGGTCTGACGACCGCGTCCGCCCAACTCTGGGGCCTGGCAGGGCTGGTGGCCGTCGCCTGTGCCGCCGTGGCGGGTCTCTCGTACTCCTCGAACCTCCAGTGGCGCCGGCTCGGCCAGGACGTCGAGCACGACTGGCGCAACCGGACGTACGCCCATGTGCAGCACCTCGAACTACGGCACCTGGAGGGCGAGCGGACCACCCGGATCGCCGGCGCGCTCACCGACGACGTCCGTCAACTGGGCACCTTCTTCGCCGGCTCGGCGGGCGACCTGCTGCAACTGGGCACCAGCCTGGCCCTCCTGGTGCCGCTGTTCCTGCTGATGGCACCACAGATCGCCTGGATCGCGTTCCTGCCCATCCCGGTCATCGCCTGGCTCTCGTTCCACTACCAGGACAAGGTCGCGGCCGACTACGCCGTCTCCGGCGAGGACCGGGCCAGACTGCACAGCCAGCTGGTGAACACCCTGGAGGCCGGCGCCACCGTCAAGAGCTTCTGCACCGAGGACTACGAGGCCGAGCGCATCGACCGGCTGAGCGGGGAGGCGCAGGAGAGCAGCCGGCGGACCGACCGCAGCACGATCCGCCACGTCGAGACCGTCCGGGTCTGCACGACCAGCTCGATGGCCGGCACCCTGCTGATCGGCGGCCGGGCGGTGCTCAACGGCAGCCTGCCGTTCGAGGTGTTCAGCCCGCTGATCGGACTGCCCCAGATGGTGATGGTGCGGATGAACCGGCTCGGCGGCATCGTCGACCAGTACCAGCGCACGATCACCTCCTACGGCCGGGTCCGGCGGCTGCGCGCCCTGCCCGCCGAGACCGACGGCACCGGCGGACCGCTCGACGCCGAAGAGGTGCGCGGGGAGATCGTCCTCGACGGGGTCACCTTCGCCTACCCCGGTCGGCCACCGGCGCTGGAGGACCTCTCGCTGACCGTCCCCGCCGGGCAGGTCACCGCCCTCGTCGGCGCCACCGGCTCCGGCAAGACGACGATCGCCAAGCTGCTGATGCGCTTCCAGGACGCGGACTTCGGCAGCGTGCGGCTCGACGGGCGGGACGTGCGCGACCTGTCGCGGCACGACCTGCGCCACGCCATCGGCTTCGTCGCCCAGGACCCGTTCCTCTTCGACGGCACCGTCGCCGACAACATCCGGTACGGCAGCTTCGGCGCCTCCGACGAAGCGGTGGTCCAGGCGGCCACGAAGGCCGAGGCGCACACCTTCGTCGCGACGCTGCCGGACGGTTACGAGACGGTGATCGGTGAACGCGGCGCCGCGCTCTCCGGCGGCCAGCGGCAGCGGATCGCGCTGGCGCGCGCGATCCTCAAGGACGCGCCGGTCGTCATCCTCGACGAGGCCACCTCCGCCGTGGACAACGAGACCGAGGCCGCCATCCAGCGCACGCTCCGCGTCTTCGCGGCCGACCGGACGATGCTGATCATCGCCCACCGGCTCTCCACGGTCCGCCACGCCGACCGGATCTACGTCATGGACAAGGGCGGGGTCGTGGCCGAGCAGGGAACCCACGACGAACTCCTCGCCCAGCACGGGCTCTACGCGTCCCTCTGGCGGCTCCAGGCCGGCGAACTCGCCGCCTGACCGCGGCCGCCGCGCGGGAGCTCCGGAAGGGACTAGCCGGTGGAGCTCCCGCGCGGCATGCCGTTCGAGACGGCGGACGATCCGCGGCCGCAGAGCCGGGTTCAGGCAGAGCCGGGCTCAGGGGGACAGGGCGAGGTCACCGCTGTTGGACCTGGCGAGCGACCGTCCGATGATCATGCGCTGGATCTGGTTCGTGCCTTCGAAGATCTGCGTCACCTTGGCCTCGCGCATGTACCGCTCGACCGGGAACTCGCGCGTGTAGCCGACCCCGCCGAGCACCTGCACCGCATCGGTGGTGACCCGCATCGCGTTGTCGGTCGCGACGAGCTTCGCGACCGACGCCTCACGGCTGAACGGCAGCCCCGCGTCCTTCAACCGGGCGGCATGCAGGGTCGCGGCGCGCGCCGAGACGACCGCGGCCTCCATGTCGGCGAGCAGGAACGCGACTCCCTGGTGGTCGATGATGCGTGATCCGAACGTCTCCCGGTCGCGTGCGTAGGCGATCGCGCGGTCGAGAGCGCCCTGGGCGAGACCGACCGCGACGGCCGCGATACCGAGACGGCCGGAATCCAGGCTCGCGAGGGCGATGCGCAGGCCCTCGCCCTCGGCACCGATACGCCGCTCGACGGGGACACGGACGTCCCGGAGCACCATGGTCGTCGTCGCGGACCCGGTCAGGCCCATCTTCCGTTCGGGCACGTCGGCGGTGAGGCCCTCGGTGTCGGCCGGGATCATGAAGCACGAGATGCCCGTGCGGTCCTCCGAGGTGCGGGCCATGAGCTTGTAGTAGTCCGCGTGGCCGCCATGGGTCGTCCAGGCCTTCGCGCCGTTGAGGACGTAGTGATCGCCGTCCAGACGGGCCCGGGTCCGCATCGCGGCCGGGTCCGAGCCCGCGTGCGGCTCCGAGAGGCAGTAGGCGCCCAGCAGTTCGCCGCCGAGCATCGCGGGCAGCCACTCCCGCTTCTGCTCCTCGGTACCCGTCGTCGCCAGGCCGAAGCACGACAGCACGTGCACGGAGACACCCACGCCGACCGAGGCCCACACGGACGCGATCTCTTCGACGACCTGCAGGTACACCTCGTAGGACAGACCGCCGCCGCCGTACGCCTCGGGGTACGGCAGACCGAGCAGGCCGACGTGCCCGAGGAGCCTGAAGACGTCGCGCGGGAACGCCCCGTTCGCCTCGTCGGCGTCCACCCGCGACGCCAGTTCGTCGGCCGCCAGCTTCCGGACCAGCCTGATGAGGTCGAGGGACTCCTCGTTCGGCAACAGACGACGCGCGCTCATGGCACCTTCCAGCTGTCGGGGCGGAACATCGTTCAGGGACGTCTGCGCGCCGAGGCGCCGCGGGGCGCCCTTCACGGGCAGACGTCGAAACGCTTGGGCGGGTATCGATCTCCGGCCGGTCAGGAGCGCCCGAAGGCGGCCGGTGCTGGTCTGTGCTGGCCGGTGGTGACCTTTCGCAGCCGGAGAGGAACACCGCGACGATCACATCGGCAAGCCGGTCGAGCCGGACAAGGATGGTGATCCCACTGGCTGATCAGTCGCCTTCTGCCGCTTGACGCTCCAGCGGCACTCTGGCGTTTTCCCTGTTCAGAGGCAGGTCTGAGTGAGTGTAGTGGGCTGTGGGACACCTTGCGCTTTCTTTCCCGGCCCACCCCTCGATCGTGTACAGCCGCCGCCGGGCAGCGGCCGGCGGCCTCCCCGCAGGACGCGGATCACCGCTCCGCCTCGTGTACGGCCCTGGTGGTGTCACGAAAGCGATCACCGGTAATAGGTAAATTGGAAAAATAATTTGCCTGGTATGTGTGCCTGCCGCAATCCGTAACGGCCGGGGACCCGGATAGCACCCGCATGAGTGAAACCCGCCGAGACGATTTGGTCTTGATGGACATGACTGGACTACGGTGACCGAAGAGCGGACGGTGTACCCCATCGACGAGGAATTCGACCCGGCGACGAGGCCGGCACGATCATCGAGAATTCCGTAAATGGATGCTTCAGCCTTCCCTCTTCCCTGCTGTGCGTGCTCCGGGGTCTCCATGTCCTGGGTCCCCTGTCATGCGTCCGTGTAGAGAGGTCTGGAGCATCATGCCGCCCGTCGTCCCGCCGTTTCTGATCGGTCTCGTCGTCGCGCCACTGGCCAAGCTTCTCCTCGAACCGCTGGTGCGCGGTGTCGTCAAGACGTCCGTCGACGTCGCCATGGAGATGAAGAAGGCGGCCCATGAGGCCGGGGAGAACATCCAGGACCTCGCGGCCGAGATGGCCGCCGACGTGGTGGCGGCGCAGATCGCCTCCGGCTACGGCCGCCGGCTCCCCGAGGGCGCGGCCCCGAGCGGCGAGAAGGGCGAGACCGCCGACCGGACCGAGGGCGAGGCCGGAACTCCGAAGGGCCGCGCGACCGCCGGCGCCGGAAGGGCGTAGCGACGCCCTGACCCGCGGCCCGGCCCGCCGTCCGGGCGCGTTTTCCCGCCGGTTTCGGAAGACGAGCCCTCGCGGAGACGCGGCCGTGGGCCTTTCGGTCATGTCTCCGCCCCTTTTCGGACTTTCCGCTCCGTCGCAGTAATCCGCCGTGCGCCGAATTCGGCCGTATTTGTCGGCGGAATTAACCGTGACCTCCGCAAAACAGGTGATCGTACGCATGTCATCGTTACTGGGTGCCGAAGCCGGATTCCGCCCCGCGGAATGGGACGCGAGCCCGTGCCCGGTCGCTCCGGGCCGCCGGTGCCGGGACGTCGAGCCGGTGCCCGAACGGACCCGCACGGCCGTGGTGCCCGCCGCCGTGCCGCGCCGCGTTCCCGGGATCCCCGAGGCTCGGACCGCCCTGCTCACCGACGGAGTGCTCGTCGGGCACGACGCGTCGGCCGGGGTGTGGAACGAGAACGTCCTCGACGGGGCCACCTCCGCCGTGGACGACGGGACCGGGCCCCAGGCCGTCGGCCGGCGCACGCTCCGCGTCCTCGCGGCCGACCGGACGATGCCGGCCGTCGCCCCCCGGCTCTTCACGGTCCGCCGCGCCGGCCGGATCCACGTCATAGACGAGGACGGCGTCGTCGCCGAACAGGGGACCCACGACGAAGTCCTCGCCCGGCAAGGACTCCACGCGTCCCTCCGGCGGCTCCAGGCCGGCGAACCCGCTGCCTGACCGCGACCGCCGCGCCCCGACCGCCGACCTGTGACGTCACCGCGGTCGGCTCCTCACGGGCGCGCACCGCGCACACTCCTCCCCCCCCACTCCTCCCCCCACTCATGGAGGTATCCCCCCATGTCCCGTCGCGACGGCGGCTCCCTTCCCCTGACAGCGGCCCAGCGCGAGATCTGGCTCGCCGAGCAGAGTTCTCGGACGCCGATCCCGGGCTACCGCGTCGGCGAGTGCCTGGAGATCCACGGGCCGGTGGACCGGGAGCTGTTCGAGACCGCGCTGCGCCGGGTGGTCGACGAGGTCGACGCCCTGCACGTGACCTTCGTCGACGACGGCGAGGGCCCGCGCCAGGTCCTCCGGGAGAGCTGGGACTGGGCCCCGGCCCACCTCGACCTCAGCGGGGAGCCCGACCCCCGGGCGGCGGCCCTGGAGTGGATGGAACGGGACCTGCTGCGCCCGCTGGACCTCGCCCGTGACCCGCTGTTCGGCCACGCGCTGATCAAGGCGTCGCCGACGGAGTACCTCTGGTACCTGAACTACCACCACGTGGTGCTGGACGCGATCAGCAGCTCCATGCTCCGGCAGCGGGTCGGCGAGGTGTACTCGGCACTGGCCGGGGGCGGCGCCGTACCGCCCTGCCCGTTCGGCCCGCTGCGGGACCTGGTCGACAGCGACGCCGCCTACCGCGCCTCCGCCGACTTCGCCGCCGACCGCGCCCACTGGACCGGACGCTTCGCCGACCTGCCCGCCCCGACCCGGCTCACCGACACCGCCGCGACCGACCCGCACCGCGCCCTCCGGCTGGCCGGGGAGCGGGAACTGCGCCGCCCGGACGCCCTGCGGGCGGCGGCGGGACGCTGCGGCGTCCGGTGGTCCCGGCTGGTGGTCGCGGCGACGGCGCTCTACGCCCACCGGCTGACCGGCGACCAGGACGTGGTGCTCGCCCTGCCCGTCACCGCCCGCCGGGGCGCCGACCGCGACCTGACGGCGGTGCCGGGCACGATGTCCAACGTGGTGCCGCTGCGGCTGACGGTGCGGCCGGACATGCCGTGGCGCGAACTCGTCGCACAGGCGGCGCGGGAGGTCGAGACGGCCGTCGCGCACGAGCGCTACCGCAGCGAGGACCTGCTGCGGGACCTCGGCGCCTCCGGCGGCATCGGGACGGCGTTCCCGCTGATCGTCAACATCATGGCCTTCAACTCCAGGCCGAGCTTCGCCGGACATCCGGCCGACGTGCACCACTTCGTGTCCGGGTCGACCACCGACATCGCCGTCTGGGTCTTCGACTACCGGGACGGCAACCCGCCGCTGCTCCGGCTGCACGGCTCGCCGCAGACGTACGGCGACGACGACCTCGCCGCCCACCAAGAACGGCTGCTCGCGCTCCTCGACACCCTCGCGGACTGCGATCCGGACGAGCCGGTGGGCCGGATCGAACTGCTCACCACCGAGGAGCGCCGCGAGCTGACGGAGCTCGGCGCCGGGCCGGTGACACCGGTCCCGGCCGCGAGCCTGCCGGAGCTGTTCCGGGAGCACGTCCGGGCGACTCCGGACCTGGCCGCGCTGGTGTGCGGCGACCTCTCGCTGACGTACGCGGAGCTGGACGCGCGGGCCAACCGGCTGGCGCACGCCCTGATCGCCCGGGGCGCGGGCCCCGAGCGGCTGGTGGCGGTGGCCCTGCCGCGCTCGGCGGAGCTGGTGGTGGCGGTCCTCGCGGTGCTGAAGACCGGGGCCGCGTACGTCCCGGTCGACCCCGAGTACCCGGCCGCCCGGATCGCTTACCTGCTCGACGACGCCCGGCCGGCCCTGGTGGTCACCGACTCCCGCGGCGGGGACCGCATGCCGCAGGGCGGGCCCGCCGACCGGCTGGTGCTCGACGCCCCGGAGACGGCCGCCCTGCTGGCGGGTTGCCCGGCGGCCGACCCGATGGTGGCCGTCGACCCGTGCCTCCCCGCGTACGTCATCCACACCTCCGGCTCCACCGGCCGGCCCAAGGGCGTGCTGGCGACCCACGGCGGTCTGCTCGACCTGCTCACCGACCTCCTGCAGGTGCACCTCGCGCCGGTGCTGGAGGAGCGGCCGCGGCTGCGGGTGGCGCTGACCACCTCGGTGTCCTTCGACGCGTCCTGGAACCAGCTGCTCGCCCTGTTCGGGGGCCACGAGCTGCACGTCCTGGAGCACGCGACCTGGACCGACCCCGACGCCTTCGTCGACTACGCGGCGCGCCACGGACTGGACTACATCGAAGCCACCCCGTCCTACCTCCACGTGCTCGTCTCCCACGGGCTGCTGAGTGACCCGCGGTGGCGTCCCGCGCTGGTCGCGGCGGGCGGCGAGGCCGTCCCGGAGCGGCTGTGGGAGCGACTGCGGGCGGCGGAGGGAGTGTCCTGCCTCAACCTCTACGGACCGTCCGAGTGCACCGTCAACTCGGTGGTCGCGCCGCTGGGTTCGAGCCCGCGCCCGGTGATCGGCCGACCGGTCACCAACACCCGGCTGTACGTGCTCGACGGCGCCCTGCGGCCGCTGCCGACCGGTGCGGCGGGCGAGCTGTACATCGCGGGCGCGGGGCTGGCCCGGGGGTACCTGAACCGGCCGGGGCCGACCGCCGGGCGGTTCGTCGCGGACCCGTTCGGTCCGGGCGGCTCGCGCATGTACCGCACCGGGGACCTGGTGCGCTGGGACGAGGCCGGGAACCTGGAGTTCCTCGGCCGCACCGACGACCAGGTCAAGCTCCGCGGCTTCCGCATCGAGCTCGGCGAGATCGAGGCCGTCCTCGCCGAGCACCCGGGGGTCGCCCGGGCCGCCGTGGTGGTGCGCACCGAGGACGAGCCCCGGCTGGTCGCCTACGCGGTGCCCGAGCCCGGCGCCGGCGTGACCGACACCGCCCTGCGCGACCACCTGCGGGACCGGCTGCCCCGGCAGATGGTGCCGGCCGCGTACGTGCTGCTGGACGCGCTGCCGCTGACCCCGAACGGCAAGCTCGACCGGCGGGCCCTGCCGGCCCCCGGGCGACAGCCCGTCGCGCCGGGCCGCGCACCGCGCACCGCGACCGAGCACCTGCTCGTCGGGCTGTTCGCCGAGGTGCTCGGGGTGTCCGAGCCCGGCCCCGACGACAGCTTCTTCGACCTCGGCGGGCACTCGCTGCTGGCCACCCGGCTGGTCGCCCGGGTCCGCTCGGTCCTCGGCGTGGAGCTGCGGCTCGGCGACCTGTTCGACGCGCCGACGCCGGCGGAACTGGCGGCGGCCGTGGACGTCGCGGGACGGGCGCGTCCGGCGCTGGGGCGGCGCGAGCGGCCGGAGACCGTCCCGCTGTCCTTCGCGCAGCGACGGCTGTGGTTCCTGCACCGCATGGAGGGCCCGAGCGCCACCTACAACATCCCGCTGACCCTGCGGCTGTCCGGGAGCCTGGACCAAGGGGCCCTGGAATCCGCCCTGGCGGACGTGGTCGAGCGGCACGAGAGCCTGCGCACCGTCTTCCCGACGGCCGACGGGGTGCCGTGCCAGCGGGTGCTGGACCCGGAGGAGGTGCGGCCGCGGCTGCGGGTGACCGAGCTCGGCGAACGCGAGCTGCCGGAGCGGCTGGCGCGGGCGGCCCGGTACGGCTTCGACCTCGCCGGGGAGCCGCCGCTGCACGTCGAACTCTTCCGGCTCGCGGACGAGGAGCACGTACTGCTGCTGGTGGTGCACCACATCGCCGGCGACGGCTGGTCGACGGGGCCGCTCTCACGGGACCTCACGGCCGCCTACGCGGCCCGCGCCGAGGGCGGGAAGCCGGAGTGGTCGCCGCTGCCGGTCCAGTACGCCGACTACGCCCTCTGGCAGCGCGAGCTGCTCGGCGACGGCTCGGACCCGGACAGCCTGTTGAGCAATCAACTCGCTTACTGGCGTGAACAGTTGGCGGGACTTCCGGAGCAGGTGGAGCTGCCGTTCGACCGTCCTCGGCCGGTCGCGATGTCCTACCGGGGCGCCCACCTGCCGGTGCGGATCGACGCCGAGCTGCACCAGGGGCTGCGGACGCTCGCCCGTGACGGCGGGGCCAGCCTCTTCATGGTGCTCCAGGCCGGGCTGGCCGCCCTGCTGGGCAAGCTGGGCGCGGGCACCGACGTACCCGTGGGCACGCCGATCGCCGGACGCACCGACGAGGCCGCGGACGACCTGGTCGGCTTCTTCGTCAACACCCTGGTGCTGCGCGCCGACCTCTCCGGCGACCCGTCGTTCACCGAACTGCTGGGCCGGGTCCGGGCCGACGCGCTGGCCGCGTACGCGCACCAGGACGTGCCGTTCGAGCACCTGGTGGAGGCGCTCAACCCGACCCGCACACTGGCCCACCACCCGCTGTTCCAGACCATGCTCGCCCTGCAGAACGCGCCGCTCGGCACGTTCGACCTGCCGGGGCTGCGGGTGACGGCCGACCTGGTCCACACCGGGACGGCCAAGTGCGACCTGACCTTCGTCCTGGCCGAACAACCCGGCGAGGACGGCCTGACGGGCGTCGTGGAGTACAGCACCGACCTGTTCGACGAGGTCACCGTGACCGGGATCGTCGAGCGGTGGCTGCGGCTGCTGCGCGCCGTCGTCGCCGACCCCGGCCGCAGGATCGGCCGGGTGGACGTGCTGTCCGCCGACGAGCTCCGCGCGCTGCTCCCGGCGCCCACCGGCCGGAGCGGGGAGCCGTCGGAGAGCGGCCCGACCGCGCTGTTCGAGCGGCAGGTACGGGCGAACCCGGCCGCCGTCGCCCTCACGGACGGCGAAGTCGCCCTGACCTACGGCGAGTTGAACGCCCGCGCGAACCGGCTCGCGCACGCCCTGATCGACCGGGGGGTGGGCCCGGAGCAGCGCGTGGCGCTGGCCCTGCCGCGCTCGGCGGATCAGGTCGTGGCGGTGCTCGCCGTGCTGAAGGCGGGCGGCGCCTACCTCCCGGTGGACCCGGAGTACCCGGCCGCCCGGATCGCCTACCTGCTCCGGGACGCCCGGCCCGCGCTCCTCGTGACCACGAGCCGGACCGGCGACCTGCCGGGCGCGGAGGCGGTGGACCGGCTGCTGCTGGACACCGCCGACCTGGACGGGCTGCCGGACACGGACCCGGAGGTCCCGCTCGACCCCGGCCACGCCGCCTACGTCATCTACACCTCCGGCTCCACCGGCGACCCCAAGGGCGTGGTGGTCACGCACCGGAACGTGGTGCGGCTGTTCGGCACCACCGAGGAGCTGTTCCGCTTCTCCGCCGAGGACGTCTGGACCCTCTTCCACTCCTACGCCTTCGACTTCTCGGTGTGGGAGCTGTGGGGCCCGCTGCTGCACGGCGGCCGGCTGGTGGTCGTGGACCACGAGACCAGCCGCTCGCCCGGCCGCTTCCTGGAGCTCCTCGCCCGCGAGCGGGTGACCGTGCTCAACCAGACGCCGTCCGCGTTCTACCAGCTGATGCAGGCGGACGCCGAGCACCCGCGCGAACTCGCGCTGCGCACGGTGGTGTTCGGCGGCGAGGCGCTGGAGCACGCCCGGCTGGCGAGCTGGTACGAGCGGCACCCGGACGACGCGCCGCTGCTGGTCAACATGTACGGCATCACCGAGACCACGGTGCACGTCACGTACGCGGCGCTCGACCGGTCCGGCGGTGCCGCGGGCGGAATCGGCACGGCCATCGGGGACCTGCGGACGTACGTGCTGGACGCCCATCTGCGGCCGGTGGCCCCGGGCGTGCCCGGCGAGCTGTACGTCGCGGGCGCCGGCCTGGCGCGCGGTTACCTGAACCGGCCCGGTCTGACCGCCGGGCGCTTCGTGGCCGACCCGTTCGGACCGCCGGGATCGCGGATGTACCGCAGCGGCGACGTGGTGCGCCGCGCGGCGGACCACGGCCTGCACTACGTCGGCCGGGCCGACCAGCAGGTCAAGGTGCGCGGCTTCCGGATCGAGCTCGGCGAGATCGAGGCGGCGCTGGCCGCGCACCCCGGCGTCGCCCAGGTCGCCGTCCTGGCCCGGCAGGACCGGGCCGACGACACCCGGCTGGTCGCCTACCCGGTGCCGGCCGCGGGCGACGCGCCGAGTCCGGCCGAACTGCGCGCGTACCTGCGCGAGCGGTTGCCGGAACACATGGTGCCGTCGGCGTTCGTCGTGCTGGACGCGCTGCCGCTGACCGCCAACGGCAAGCTGGACCACCGGGCCCTGCCCGCCCCCGACCTCGCCCCGGCGGCCGGCGCCCGCGCGCCGCGCACCCCGCAGGAGCAGATCCTGTGCGAGCTGTTCGCCGAGGTCCTGGGCGTGGCGTCGGCCGGTGTCGAGGACGGCTTCTTCGACCTGGGCGGGCACTCGCTGCTGGCCACCCGCCTGGCCGCCCGGATCCGCGCCACGCTCGGCGTGGAGATGCCGCTGCGCACCCTGTTCGAGGCGCCGACCCCGGCCGGACTGGCCGCCGCCCTGGTGGCGGCCGGACCGGCGCAGGCCGCCCTGGCGCGGCGCGAGCGCCCCGAGACGGTCCCGCTGTCGTTCGCGCAGCGGCGGCTGTGGTTCCTGCACCAGCTGGAGGGCGCGAGCGCGAACTACCACATCTCCCTGGCCTGGCGCCTGTCCGGGGAGCTGGACCGGCGGGCCCTGGAGGCCGCCGTGGCGGACGTGACGGCCCGGCACGAGAGCCTGCGCACCGTCTTCCCGGCGGTGGACGGCGTGCCGTACCAGCGGGTGCTGGACACCGTGGCGGCCCGGCCGCGGCTGCTCGTGAGCCGGACCGCCGAGGCCGGGCTGCCGGCCGCCCTGGCGCGGGCGAAGGCCCGTCCGTTCGACCTGGCGGTCGACGTGCCGCTGCGTGTCGAGCTGTTCGAGCTGGCGGCGGACGAGCACGTGTTCCAGGTGGTGCTCCACCACATCGCCGGCGACGGCTGGTCGCTGGGCCCGCTCGCACAGGACCTGACCGCCGCCTACACGGCGCGCAGCCAGGGCGAGGAGCCGCGGTGGGCGCCGCTGCCGGTGCAGTACGCCGACTACACCCTGTGGCAGCACGAGCTGCTGGGCGACGGGGCCGACGAGGAGAGCCTTTTCGCCCGCCAGGCGGCCTACTGGACGGAGGCGCTGGCCGGTCTGCCCGAGCAGCTCCAGCTGCCCGGCGACCGCCCTCGCCCGGCGGTCGCCTCGCACCGGGGCGGTTCCGTGCGCGCCGGGCTGGACGCCGAGCTGCACCGCGGGCTGCGCGAGCTCGCCCGCGCCCACGGCACCAGTCTGTTCATGGTGCTCCAGGCAGGGCTGGCGGCGCTGCTGAGCAAGCTCGGCGCGGGCGACGACATCCCGGTCGGCAGCCCGGTCGCGGGCCGGACCGACCAGGCGCAGGACGAGCTGGTCGGCTACTTCGTCAACACCCTGGTCTTCCGTACCGACACCTCGGGCGATCCGACGTTCGCCGAACTGCTGGGCCGGGTCCGGGACACCGCGCTGGCCGGGTACGCCCACCAGGACCTGCCGTTCGAATACCTGGTCGAGGCCCTCAACCCGGTCCGGTCGCTGGCGCACCATCCGCTGTTCCAGGTCATGCTGGTGCTGCAGAACGCGCCCCGGGCCGACTTCGCGCCGCCCGGGCTGCGTGTCGCCGACGTGCCGTCGGCGTCGACCACCGCCAAGCTGGACCTGATCTTCACGATGTCCGAGCGGCACGCCGAGGACGGCTCCCCGGAGGGGATCGACGGGTCCGTCGAGTACACCGCCGACCTGTACGACCCGGCCACCGTCGAGACGATGTTCGAGCGGTGGGTCCGGCTGCTCCGCGCGGCGGTCGCCGACCCGCGGCGGCGGCTCAGCCGGTTCGGCCTGCTCACCGCCGAGGAGCGCGGTGAGCTGACGGCGCTGGGCACCGGCCCGGCGGCGCACGCCTTCACCGAGAGCCTGCCGGAGCTGTTCCGGGACCGGGTGCGCGCGACTCCGGACGTCCTCGCGCTGGTGGGACCGGAGGCGTCGCTGACGTACGCGGAGCTGGACGCGCGGGCGAACCGGCTGGCGCACGCGCTGATCGCGCGGGGCGCGGGTCCTGAGCGGCTGGTGGCGGTGGCCCTGCCGAGGTCGGCCGGGCTGGTGGTGGCGATCCTCGCGGTGCTGAAGACCGGTGCCGCGTACGTCCCGGTCGACCCGGAGTACCCGGCCGCGCGGATCGCGTTCATGCTCGACGACGCCCGGCCGGTCCTGGTGGTGACCGACGCCCGTACGCGGGACCGGCTGCCGGAGACCGGTTCCGCCGGACGGCTGGTGACCGACGACCCGGCGACGGCCGCGCTGGTGGCGGCGTGCCCGGCGACGGACCCCGCGGTGCCCGTCGACCGGGACCACCCGGTCTACGTCATCTACACCTCCGGTTCCACCGGCAGGCCCAAGGGCGTGGTGGTGACGCACGGCGGCCTGCGCAACCTGTTCGCCGGCCAGGGTCCGCTGATGTTCCGGACGGGGGAGCGGCTGCGGATGGGGCTGACCACGTCGGTGTCGTTCGACGCCTCCTGCGACCAGATGCTCGCCCTGTACGCGGGCCACGAGCTGCACGTCCTGGACGAGGCGACCTGGTCCGACCCGGACGCCTACCTCGAGTACGCCGCGCGGGCCGGTCTCGACACCGTCGGCGGCACCCCGTCCTACCTGCAAGTCCTCGTCGCGCACGGCCTGCTGGACCACCCGCGGTGGCGTCCGTCGCTGATCGGGCTGGGCGGGGAGGCCGTTCCGGAGCGGTTGTGGGAGCGGCTGCGGGCGGCCGACGGGGTGTTCTCCCTGAACTACTACGGGCCGTCCGAGTGCACGGTGGACTCGGTCGTCGCGCCGCTGGGGTCGAGCCCGCGTCCGGTGATCGGCCGGCCGATCGGGGGCGTCCGGCTGCACGTGCTCGACGCCGCGCTGCGGCCGGTGCCCGCGGGTGTGCCGGGTGAGCTGTACATCGCCGGTGCGTGCCTGGCACGCGGCTATCTGAACCGGCCGGGACTGACCGCGGGACGGTTCGTGGCGGATCCGTTCGGGCCGGCCGGTACGAGGATGTACCGCACCGGGGACCTGGTGCGCTGGGGTTCGGACCGGAACCTGGAGTTCCTCGGCCGTACCGACGACCAGGTCAAGGTCCGGGGATTCCGGATCGAGCTCGGCGAGATCGAGGCGGCACTGGCGGAACACCCGCGGGTCGCGGGGGCCGCCGTGACCGTCCGGCAGGACCGGGAGGGGGACACCCGCCTGGTCGCCTACCTGGTGCCCGCCACCGGAGCGGAGCTCCGGCCGGAGGACCTGCGGGCGCGCCTGCGCGAGCGGCTGCCCGACCACATGGTGCCCGCCGTGTTCGTCTCCCTCGACGCCCTGCCGCTGAACGCCAACGGCAAACTCGACCGGCGCGCCCTGCCCGAGCCCGAAACCGCCGTGGCGCCGTCCGGCCGGGCCCCGCACACTCCCCAGGAGCAGGTGCTGGCCGGGCTGTTCGCCGAGGTGCTGGGTGTGCCCCGGGTCGGCGTCGACGACAGCTTCTTCGACCTGGGCGGGCACTCCCTGCTGGCCACCCGCCTGGTGGCCCGGGTCCGGGCGACCCTGGGCGTGGAACTGGCACTGCGGACCCTGTTCCGCAACCCGACCGTGGCCGGGCTGGCCGCCGGTCTGGACGGCGCGGACCGGGCCCGGCCCGCCCTGAAGCGGGCGGAGCGGCCCATGGGGGCACCTTCGGCCGAAGGCCCAGGGAGGGTGCCGTTGTCGTCCGCCCAGCGGAGGCTGTGGTTCCTGCGCCAGCTGGAGGACGCCGCCTCGGTCTACAACATGCCGCTCGCGTGGCGGCTCACGGGACCACTGGACCTGGCGGCCCTGGAGGCGGCGCTGGGTGACGTCGTCGACCGGCACGAAACCCTGCGCACGGTTTTCCCGGCCGTGGACGGCGTGCCCCACCAGCGGGTGCTGGCCACCGGAGAGGCGCGCCCGAGGCTGCCGGTCACCCCGGCCGACGAGACGGACCTGCCGGAACTGCTGACGGGGGCCGCGGCGCGCGGATTCGACCTCGCGGCCGAACCGCCGCTGCGCGCCGAGGTGTTCGAGGTCTCGGCGGACGAGCACGTGCTGCTGCTGGTGATGCACCACATCGCCGGTGACGGCTGGTCGCTGGGCCCGCTGGCCGCCGACCTGGCCACCGCGTACGCGGCGCGCCGCCAGGGCGAGGAGCCGCGGTGGGCGCCGCTGCCGGTGCAGTACGCCGACTACACCCTGTGGCAGCACGAGCTGCTCGGCGACCCGGCCGACCGGGACAGCCTGTTCGCTCGCCAACAGGCCTATTGGACCGAGCGGTTGGCGAACCTGCCGGAGCAGATCCGGCTCCCCGCCGACCGCCTCCGCCCCGCGGCCCCCTCCTACTCCGGCGGCCACCTCGCGATCGAACTGGACGCCGGACTGCACGCCGGTCTCGTCCGGCTCGGCCGGGAACACGGCGCCAGCGTGTACATGGTGCTGCAGGCCGCCCTGGCGTCGCTGCTGGACAAGCTCGGAGCGGGTACCGACATCCCGGTCGGCAGCCTGATCGCGGGCCGGACCGACCAGGCCCTGGACGACCTCGTCGGATTCTTCGTCAACACCCTGGTGCTCCGCACGGACACCGGCGGCGACCCGACCTTCGCCGAGCTGCTCGGCCGGGTCCGGGAGACCGCGCTGGCCGCCTACGCGCACCAGGACCTGCCGTTCGAGCACGTCGTCGAGGCCCTCAACCCGTCCCGGTCGCTCGCCCGTCAGCCGCTGTTCCAGGTGCTGCTCGCGCTGCAGAACGTGCCCCGCACCGAGTTCGCGCTGAGCGGCCTGGGCGCCGAGATCGTCCTGGTGCGGACGCCCACGGCGATGTTCGACCTCGGCTTCCACCTGCTGGAGCGCGGCGGCACCGGCGGCCCGGCCGAGGGCATCGTCGGGCGGGTCGAGTACAGCACCGACCTCTTCGACCCCGCCACGGTGGAGGCCCTGGTCGCCCGGTGGCTGCGGCTGCTGGCGTCGGTGGTCGCCGAGCCGGACCGGCCGCTGAGCCGGATCGACGTCCTCACCGCCGAGGAGCGGCACGAGCTGCTGGCCGTACGCAACGACACCGCGCGTCCGGTGCCCGCCGCCACCCTGCCCGCCCTGTTCGAGGCGCGGGTCCGGGCGATCCCGGAGGCCCCGGCGGTGGTGTTCGAGGACACCGTGCTGACCTACCGGGAGCTGAACCGCAGGGCCAACCGCCTGGCGCACGCGCTGATCGCGCGAGGGGTGGGGCCGGAGCGGGTCGTGGCCCTGCGGCTGCCGCGCTCCGCCGAGCTGTCGGTCGCCGTCCTCGCCGTGCTCAAGACGGGCGCGGCGTACCTCCCGGTCGACCCGGACTACCCGGCCGCCCGTATCGCGTACATGCTCCAGGACTCCCGCCCGGCCGTCGTGCTCGACGACCTCGCGGCCGTCACACCGCACGGGGACCTGCCGGAGCACGACCCGGCCGTCGCCGTGGACCCGCGCCACCCGGCCTACGTCATCTACACCTCCGGCTCCACCGGCCGGCCCAAGGCCGTGGTGATGCCCGCCGCCGGGCTGCTGAACCTGCTGGCGTGGCACCACGGGTCCGTCGGCGGCGAACCCGGCACGCGCACTGCGCAGTTCACCGCGATCAGCTTCGACGTCTCGGTGCAGGAGACGCTCTCCGCGCTGCTGTACGGCAAGACCCTCGTGGTGCCGACCGAGGAGCAGCGCCGCAGCGCCGAACTGTTCGCCCGCTGGCTGGACCGGCACGGGGTCGAGGAGCTGTTCGCGCCCAACCTGGTGGTCGAGGCGCTGGCCGAGGCCGCCGAGGAGGCCGGTCTCGAACTGCCGAGCCTGCGGCTGGTCGCCCAGGCCGGTGAGGCGATGCGCCTCGGCGGTGCCGTGCGCCGCTTCCAGGCCCGGCGGCCGGGCCGGGAACTGCACAACCACTACGGGCCCGCCGAGACCCATGTGATCACCGCCTACCCGCTGCCGGCCGACCCCGCCGACTGCCCGCTGCCGGTACCGATCGGCCGACCGATCGCCAACTGCCGTGCGTACGTGCTCGATTCCGCCCTGCGGCCGGTCGCCCCCGGAGTACTGGGCGAGCTGTACCTCGCCGGAACGGGCCTCGCCCGCGGCTACCTGAACCGGCCCGGGCTCACCGCCACCCGGTTCGTCGCCGACCCCTACGGTCCGGCCGGCGCGCTGATGTACCGCACCGGTGACCTGGTGCGCTGGCGGGCCGACCGGGAGCTGGAGTTCGCGGGCCGGGTGGACCACCAGGTGAAGATCCGCGGGTTCCGGGTCGAACCGGGCGAGATCGAGGCCGAGTTGACCACGCACCCGGGGGTCGCCCAGGTCGCGGTGCTCGCCCGGGAGGACCGGCTCGTCGGGTACGTGGTGCCCACGGCCGGGACCGGGACGACCGCGGCGGCGCTGGCGGCGTACCTGCGCGACCGGGTGCCGGACCACCTGGTGCCGTCCGCGTTCGTGCTGCTCGACGCCCTGCCGCTGACGCCGAACGGGAAGCTGGACCGGGCCGCGCTGCCCGCGCCGGAGCCGGTGACCACGGCCACCACGGGCCGGGCGCCGCGCACTCCGCAGGAGCAGATCCTGTGCGAGCTGTTCGCCGAGGTGCTGGGGGTGCCGCGGGTCGGGGTCGACGACGGCTTCTTCGACCTGGGCGGGCACTCCCTGCTCGCCACCCGGCTGGTCTCGCGCGTCCGGGCGACCCTCGGCGTCGAGCTGGAGCTGCGCGGTCTGTTCCGGGCGCCGACGCCCGCCGGGATCGCGGCCGGGCTGCACGAAGCCGGCACCGCGCGGCAGGCCCTGGTACCCCGGCCCCGCCCCGAACCGATGCCGCTGTCGTTCGCCCAGCGCAGGCTCTGGTTCCTCCAGCAGTTCGGGGCGCCGAGCGCCACGTACCACATGCCGCTCGCCCTGCGGCTGTCCGGCGACCTCGACCGGGCCGCGCTGAGCGCCGCGCTCGCGGACGTGGTCGCCCGGCACGAGACCCTGCGCACGGTCTTCCCGCACACCGCCGGAGTCCCTTACCAGCGGGTGCTGGACGCCGCCGAGGCCGCCGTCCCGCTGACCGTGCGCGCGGCCGGCGAGGCGGAGGTGACCGCCCTGCTGCGCGAGGCGGCGGTACGGGCGTTCGACCTGACCTCGGAAGCACCGCTGCGGGCGGAGCTGTTCGCGCTCGCGCCGGACGAGCACGTGCTGCTGCTGGTGATGCACCACATCGCCGGTGACGGCTGGTCCATGGGCCCGCTCGCCCGTGACCTGGCCACCGCCTACACCGCCCGGCGGACCGGCGGGACTCCGGCCTGGCCGCCGCTGCCGGTGACCTACGGCGACTACACCCTGTGGCAGCACGAGATCCTCGGCGACGAGCACGACACGGACAGCGTGTTCGCCCGCCAGGTCACCCACTGGACCGAGGCGCTGGCCGGGCTGCCCGAGCAGCTGCGGCTGCCCGCCGACCGGCCGCGCCCGGCCACCATGTCGTACGGCGGCGACCTGCTGGAACTGCGGATCGACGCCGAACTGCACGCGTCGCTGGTGGAGTTGGCGCGACGCTCCGGTGCCACCCTGTTCATGGTGCTGCAGGCGGCGCTGGCGGCGCTGTACACGCGGCTGGGCGCGGGCACGGACATCCCGATCGGGTCCCCGATCGCGGGGCGCACCGACGAGGCGCTGGACGATCTGGTCGGCTTCTTCATCAACACGCTGGTGCTGCGCACCGACACCAGCGGCGATCCGACGTTCGCGGAGCTGCTGGGGCGGGTGCGGGAGACGGCGCTGTCGGCGTACGCGCACCAGGACGTGCCGTTCGAGCAGCTGGTGGAGGCGCTGAACCCGTCCCGCTCGCTGTCCCACCACCCGCTGTACCAGACCGGGCTGGTGGTGCAGAACGCACCGGGCGGCGACTTCGAGCTGCCGGGCCTGAAGGTCTCCGGGGTGACCGTGCTCACCGGGACCGCGCGGCTCGACCTGACCTTCGGGTTCGCGGAGGAGCACGGGTCCGACGGCGCGCCCGCGGGGCTCAGCGGTGCGGTCGAGTACAGCACCGACCTGTTCGACCGCTCGACGGTCGAGGCCCTGGTCGCCCGGTGGACCAGGCTGCTGGCCGCGGTCGCCGCCGCGCCCGACCGGCCGATCGGCGGGATCGACCTGCTCTCCGACGGGGAGCGCCGCGAGCTGCTGCCCGCCGCCGAGGGCGGGGCGGCCGGGGTGAGCCTGCCGGAGCTGTTCGCGGCGCAGGTGGCGGCGACGCCGGACGCGGTCGCGCTGGTCCGCGGTGATGTCGAGTTGACGTACCGTCAACTGGATGGCTGGGCGAACCGGTTCGCGCACGCGCTGATCGCGCGGGGGGTCGGGCCGGAGCAGGTCGTGGCGGTGGCGTTGCCGCGTTCGGTGGAGTCCGTGGTGGCGGTCCTGGGTGTGCTGAAGGCCGGGGCCGCGTACCTGCCGGTGGATCCGGCGTACCCGGCGGCGCGGATCGCGTACATGCTGGACGACGCCCGGCCCACGGTGGTGATCGACGACCCGGCGACGGTGACCGAGGTGTCCGCCTGGCCGGACACCGACCCCGCGGTCGCGGTCGACGTCCGGCATCCGGCCTACGTGATCTACACCTCGGGCTCGACCGGCCGCCCCAAGGGCGTCGTGGTGAGCCACGCGGGCGTGTCGGGCCTGGTGGCGGCGCAGATCGAGCGGCTCGGCGTGGCGCCGGGCAGCCGGGTGCTCCAGTTCGCCTCGCCCAGCTTCGACGCGTCCTTCTGGGACCTGTGCGGTGCCGTGCTCACCGGCGCCGCGCTCGTCCTGGCCCCGGCCGAGGCCCCGCTGGAGGCACTGACCGACCGCAAGCTCGGCATCACCCACGTGACGCTCCCGCCGTCGGCCCTGGCCGCGGTGGAGAGCGCCGACCTCACGGCCACCACCCTGGTGGTGGCGGGTGAGGCCTGCGCGCCGGAGCTGGTGGACCGCTGGGCACCGGGCCGCCGGATGATCAACGCGTACGGTCCGACGGAGACGACGGTGTGCGCGACCATGAGCGAGCCCCTCTCGCCGGGGTCGGGCGTGCCGCCGATCGGCCGCCCGGTCGCGGGCTTCCGGGTGTACGTCCTCGACGAGCGGCTGCGCGTCGTGCCGCCGGGGGTGACGGGGGAGCTGTACGTCGCCGGTCCCGGTCTGGCGCGCGGCTACCTGAACCGTCCGGGTCTGACGGCGGGGCGGTTCGTCGCCTGCCCGTTCGGTCCGGCGGGTGCGCGGATGTACCGCACGGGCGACCTGGTGCGCCGACGGACCGACGGTCGGCTGGAGTACGTCGGCCGTACCGATGACCAGGTGAAGGTGCGCGGCTTCCGGGTCGAACTCGGCGAGGTCGAGGCGGCGCTGGCCGAGCACCCCGCCGTCGCCCAGGCCGCCGTCCTCGCCCGGGACGACCGGCTCGTCGGCTACGTCGCGGCCCGTCCCGGCACGGCTTCCCCCAGCCTCCGGCCGGGGGGAACCCCAAGCCCCGCGGAGCTGGCGGCGTACCTGCGTGACCGGCTGCCCGACTACCTGGTACCGGCCGTCTTCGTCGTGCTGGACGCGCTGCCGCTGACGCCGAACGGGAAGCTGGACCGGGCGGCGCTGCCCGCCTCCGCTCCCGACCCCGGCCCGGCCGGGAGGTCGCCGCGCACTCCGCAGGAGCAGATCCTGTGCGAGCTGTTCGCCGAGGTGCTGGGCGTGCCCCGGGTCGGGGTCGACGACGACTTCTTCGACCTGGGCGGACATTCCCTGCTCGCCACCCGGCTGGCCGCGCGGGTGCGCTCGGTGCTCGGCGTGGAGCTGGGGCTGCGCGCGCTGTTCCTGGCGCCCACCGTGGCGGGCCTGGCCGGGGAACTGGCCGGAGCCGGCCACGCCCGCCCGGCACTGACCACGCACGAGCGGCCGGAGGCCGTGCCGCTGTCGTTCGCGCAGCGTCGGCTCTGGTTCCTGCACCGCATGGACGCCGCCGCCGCGACCTACCACATCCCGCTGGCGCTCCAGCTGACCGGAACGCTCGACCGGGCGGCGCTGGACGAGGCGCTGGCCGACGTGGTGGCCCGGCACGAGAGCCTGCGGACGGTCTTCCCGGAGGCCGACGGCGTACCGTGCCAGCGCGTCCTGGACCCGGCCGAGGCCCGGCCCCGGGCGGGGCTGACCGAGGTGTCGGAGGCCGAACTCTTCGATCGACTCGCCGAGTTCGCCCGACGGCCCTTCGACCTGGAGGCCGAAGCACCCCTGCGGGCGGAGCTGTTCGCACTCGCGCCGGACGAGCACGTACTGCTGCTGGTGATGCACCACATCGCCGGTGACGGCTGGTCCACCGGCCCGCTGGCGCGCGACCTGGCCGAGGCGTACGCCGCCCGGTGCGAGGGCCGCGCGCCGCACCGGCCGGCCCTGCCGGTGCAGTACGCGGACTACACGCTGTGGCAGCGCGATCTGCTCGGCGACCCCGCCGATCCGCAGAGCCGGTTCGCCGAGCAGCTCGACTACTGGAAGCGTCAGCTGTCCGACCTGCCGGAGCTGCTCCGGCTGCCCGCCGACCGGCCGAGGCCGGCCGTCGCGGGCCGGCACGGGGACCACGTCGGCCTGGAGCTGAGCCCCGAACTGCACGCCGCTCTGGTGGAGTTGGCCCGAAAGTCGGGCGCGAGCCTGTTCATGGTGCTGCAGGCGGCGCTGGCGGCGCTGTACACGCGGCTGGGCGCGGGCACGGACATCCCGATCGGGTCCCCGATCGCGGGGCGCACCGACGAGGCGCTGGACGATCTGGTCGGCTTCTTCGTGAACACGCTGGTGCTGCGCACCGACACGAGCGGCGACCCGAGTTTCGCCGAACTGCTGGACCGGGTGCGGGAGACGGCGCTGTCGGCGTACGCGCACCAGGACGTGCCGTTCGAGCAGCTGGTGGAGGTGCTGAACCCGTCCCGCTCGCTGTCCCACCACCCGCTGTTCCAGACCATCCTCGCCGTGCAGAACGCCCCGATGGGCCGGTTCTCGCTGCCCGGCCTGGACGTCACCACCTACGCGGTGGCCACCGGGACCGCCAAGTTCGACCTCGGTGTGAGCCTCGTCGAACAGTTCGCTCCGGACGGCCGCCCGGCGGGGATCGCCGGCGCGGTGGAGTACGCCACCGACCTGTTCGACCGCTCGACGGTCGAGGCGCTCGCCGGGCGCTGGACGCGCCTCCTGGAGGCGGTCACCGCCGACCCGGACCGGCCGATCGGCGGGATCGAGCTCCTCGACGCCGACGAGCGGCACCGTCTGCTGGAGCGGGGCAACGCGACCGCTCGGGAGGTGGCGGCCGTCCCCGTGCCGCAGGCGTTCGCGGCGCAGGTGGCGGCGACGCCGGACGCGGTCGCGCTGGTCCGTGGCGATGTCGAGTTGACGTACCGTCAACTCGATGGCTGGGCGAACCGGTTCGCGCACGCGCTGATCGCGCGGGGGGTCGGGCCGGAGCAGGTCGTGGCGGTGGCGTTGCCGCGTTCGGTGGAGTCCGTGGTGGCGGTCCTGGGCGTGTTGAAGGCCGGGGCCGCGTACCTGCCGGTGGATCCGGCGTACCCGGCGGCGCGGATCGCGTACATGCTGGACGACGCCCGGCCGGCCCTGATGGTCGACGACCCGGCGCTGGTGACCGAGGTGTCCGCCTGGCCGGACACCGACCCCGCGGTCGCGCTCGACGTCCGGCATCCGGCCTACGTGATCTACACCTCGGGCTCGACGGGCCGTCCCAAGGGCGTCGTGGTCGGCCACGGCGGCGTCGCGAGCCTGGTCGCCGCACAGATCGAGCGCTTCGCGATCGAACCCGACAGCCGGGTGCTCCAGTTCGCCTCGCCCAGCTTCGACGCCTCGGTGTCGGAGATCTACACCGCGCTGCTGCGCGGCGCGGCCCTGGTGCTGCCCCCGACGGCGGACCCGGTGGCCGCGCTGGCCGACCGGGACCTCGCGGTCACCCACGTGACCGTGCCCCCGTCCGTCCTCGCCGCCGTACCGGAGGGATCGGTCCTGGCGTCGACGCTGGTGGTGGCGGGTGAGGCCTGCGCGCCGGAGCTGGTGGACCGCTGGGCACCGGGCCGCCGGATGATCAACGCGTACGGTCCGACGGAGACGACGGTGTGCGCGACCATGAGCGACCCGCTCTCGCCGGGGTCGGACGTGCCGCCGATCGGCCGCCCGATCGCCAACGCCCGGGTGTACGTGCTGGACGACCGGCTGCGGCCGGTGCCGACGGGCGTGGCGGGGGAGCTGTACGTCGCGGGCGCGGGACTGGCCCGCGGCTACCTGAACCGGCCGGGCCTGACGGCCGGGCGGTTCGTCGCCTGCCCGTTCGGAACCGGTGAGCGCATGTACCGCACCGGGGACCTGGTGCGCTGGCGCAACTGGGGGCACCCCCGGCCGGAGGCTGGGGGAAGTCAGTTGGAGTACGTCGGCCGGGCCGACGACCAGGTGAAGGTGCGCGGCTTCCGCGTCGAGCCCGGCGAGGTCGAGGCGGCGCTGGCCGAGCACCCCGCCGTCGCCCGGGCCGCCGTCCTCGCCCAGGACGACCGGCTCGTCGGCTACGTCGTCCCGCGCCAGGACGAGGCCCGGGACAGCGGACTGGAAGCGGACCACGTGGGCGAGTGGCAGGACATCTACGACGCCCTGCCCATCACCCCCGAGGAAGCCGGCTTCGGCCAGAACTTCGTCGGCTGGAACAGCAGTTACGACGCGAGCCCGATCCCGGTCGAGCAGATGCGGGAGTGGCGGGACGCCACCGTGGCCCGCATCCTGGCCCTGCGCCCCCGCCGGGTGCTGGAGGTCGGCGTCGGCACCGGACTGCTGCTCTCGGGGATCGCGCCGCACTGCGAGAGCTACTGGGCGACGGACTTCTCCGCCACGGCGGTCGACGCGCTGACCGCGCAGGTCGCCCGGCGGAACGACCTGACCGGCCGCGTCGTGCTGGAGACCCGTCCGGCGCACGACACCGACGGCCTGCCGGCCGGGCGGTTCGACACCGTCGTGATCAACTCGGTGGTGCAGTACTTCCCGTCCGCCGACTACCTCGCGGACGTGATCGGGAAGCTGATGCGGCTGCTCGCCCCCGGCGGGGCGCTCTTCGTCGGCGACGTCCGCAACCTGCGGCTGCTGCGCCCGCTGGCCACCGCGGTCCAGCTGCACCGCACCGGTGCCGACGGCGACCTCGCCATGGTGCGCCGCGCGGTGGAGCAGGCCGTCAGGGTGGAGAAGGAACTCCTGGTAGACCCGGACTTCTTCACCGTCCTGCGCGAGCGCGGCACGGACATCGGCGCGGTGGCCGTGGAGGTCAAGAGCGGCCGCCACCACAACGAACTGACCCGCTACCGCTACGACGTGACGCTGCACAAGGCCCCGGTCGTTCCGGCGGCCCCGGACCGGACGACCGAGCTGGAGTGGGGGCGGCAGGTCGCCGGGCTCGACGAACTGCGCGAGCTGCTCGCCGGGCCGCCCGCGGACGTGCTGCGGATCACCGGGGTGCCCAACCGCCGGGTGCAGCGCGAGGCCGCCCTGGCCCGGGCGGTGCAGGACGACGACGGCTCGCTCACCGAGCTGCTGGAGCGGCTGCACGGCCCGCAGGAGAGCGAACTGCCCGACCCGGAGGACTTCCGGGCCCTCGGGCGGGAGTTCGACCGCTGGGTGGGCGTCACCTGGTCGGCCGGCGCGGCCGACGCCGTGGACGTCGTCTTCGCCGGCCCGGGGGCGCGGTACCGCTCCCCGGTCGAGCCGTACCGGCCGGCCCGGACCGCCGACAGGCCGCTGTCGTCGCTGACCAACCGTCCGACCGGCAGCCGGGGCACCGGCGCCCTCATCGGCGAACTCCGTGAATGGCTGCGCGGGCGACTGCCCGACTACCTGATCCCGTCGGCGTTCGTGGCGCTGGAGACGTTGCCGCTGACGGCGAGCGGCAAGCTCGACCGCCGCGCGCTGCCCGCGCCCGACCTCGGCCCGGCCGCGGCCGGGCGGGCACCGCGCACCCCGCAGGAACAGCTCCTCGCCGGGCTGTTCGCCGAGGTGCTCGGCCTGGCCCGGGTCGGCGTCGAGGACAGCTTCTTCGACCTGGGCGGACACTCGCTGCTGGCGACCCGTCTGGCATCCCGCGTCCGGGCGGCCCTCGGCGCGGAGCTCGAGGTCCGGACGCTGTTCGAGACGCCCACCGTGGCCGGCCTGGCGGCCCGCCTCGACGGCTCCGGCACGGCGCGGCCCGCGCTGACCGCCCGGCCGCGAGCCGACCTCGTGGAGTTGTCCTTCGCCCAGCGCCGCCTGTGGTTCCTGCACCGGATGGACGGGCCGAGCGCCACCTACAACATGCCGCTCGCGCTGAACCTGACCGGTGAACTCGACCGCCCGGCCCTGCGCGCCGCCCTCGCGGACGTGATCGCCCGGCACGAGAGCCTGCGCACGGTCTTCCGCGAGACGGACGGCGTGCCGTACCAGATCGTGCTGAGCGCTTCGCGGGCGTACCCGGAGCTGCCCGTGGTCGAGCTCGACGAGAGCCTGCTGACCGAGCGGCTGGCACGGACGGCACGGCGTGGCTTCGACCTGGCCGCCGAGCCGCCGGTCCGGGCGGAGCTGTACGCGCTCGCGCCCGACCGGCACGTGCTGCTGGTCGTGGTGCACCACATCGCCGCCGACGGCTGGTCGATGGGGCCGCTCTCCGGCGACCTCGCGGCCGCCTACACGGCGCGCTGCCGGGGCGAGGAGCCGCGGTGGGCCCCGCTGCCGGTGCAGTACGCGGACTACACGCTGTGGCAGCGCGACCTGCTCGGCAGCGCCGCCGACCCGGACAGCCTGTTCGCCCGGCAACTGGCCTACTGGAAGGACGAGCTGGCGGGAATCCCGCAGCAGGTACAGCTGCCCGCCGACCGGCCCCGGCCGCCGGTGGCCTCCCAGCGGGGCGGCCGGGTCGTGGTCGGACTGGACCCCGAACTGCACCGGGCACTGCGGGACCTGGCCGCCGAGCGCGGCGCCAGCATGTTCATGGTGCTCCAGGCCGGACTCGCCGCGCTGCTCACCCGGCTCGGCGCCGGCACGGACATCCCCGTGGGCAGTCCGATCGCCGGCCGTACCGACCAGGCGCTGGACGAGCTCGTCGGCTTCTTCGTCAACACCCTGGTGCTGCGCACCGACACCAGCGGCGACCCCGGCTTCGCCGAACTGGTCGGCCGGGTGCGGCAGAAGGCGCTCGCCGCGTACGACCACCAGGACGTGCCGTTCGAGTACCTGGTCGAGGTGGTCAACCCGGCCCGGTCGCTGTCGCACCACCCGCTGTTCCAGATCATGCTGGCCCTGCAGAACGCGCCGGTGGGCGAGTTCGCGCTGCCGGGACTGGAGACCGCCCACCTGGAGGCGTCGACCGGGACCTCGCGGGTCGACCTGACGTTCAGCCTGGCCGAGCGGTTCCGCCCGGACGGCGATCCCGACGGCCTGGTCGGCGCGGTGGAGTACGCCACCGACCTGTTCGAACCGGCCACCGTGGAGCTGCTGTTCGAGCGCTGGGCACGGCTGCTGCGCGCGGCGGTCGCCGACCCCGGCCGGCCGATCAGCCGGATCGACGTCATGTCGGGCGAGGAACGCCGCCGGCTGGTGTCCCGGTCCACCGGCGCCGCGTCCGAACTGCCCGAGGCCGCGCTGCCGGAGCTGTTCGCCCGTCAGGTGCGCGCCACCCCGGACGCGCCGGCCGTCGTGGCGGGCGCCACCGAGCTGACCTACCGCGAACTCGACCGGCGGTCCAACCGCCTCGCACGGGCACTGGTCCGCCGGGGCGTACGGCCGGAGACACCGGTCGCGGTGCTGCTGGACCGCTCGGCGGACCTGGTCGTGGCGCTCCTGGCGATCATCAAGGCGGGCGGCGCCTACGCGCCCCTCGACGCGCGCTTCCCGCAGTCCCGGATCGACCTGATCCTCCGGGAGGCCGGGGCCGCGCTGGTGCTCACCGAGGAGGTGCTGGCCGCGCTGATCGACGGCGAACCCGACTCGTCCGACGTCGGAGTACGCTGCGACCAGCGGCAGTCGGCGTACGTGATGTACACCTCCGGCTCGACCGGCCGGCCGAAGGGCGTGGTCGTCACCCACCGCGACGTGGTGGGCCTCGCGCTCACCCCCGAGTACCGCGGCGGCGGACACGAGCGGGTGCTGATGCACTCCCCGACCGCCTTCGACCTCTCGACCTACGAACTGTGGGTACCGCTCCTCAACGGCGGCCGGATCGTGGTCGCACCGCCCGAGCGGCTCGACCTCGACCTGCTGCAGCACACGATCAGCACGCACGGGGTGACCGGGCTGTGGCTGACGGCCGGCCTGTTCCGCCTGGTCGCCGAGGAGCGGCCGGGTCTGCTCGCGGGGGTCCGCGAGGTGTGGACCGGCGGTGACGTGGTCTCCCCGGCCGCCGTCGCCCGGGTGCTGGAGGCCTGCCCCGGCATCGAGGTGGTCAACGGCTACGGGCCCACCGAGGCCACGACCCTGGCCACCCGCCACCCGGTGCACGGCCTCCCCGAGAACGCCGCGACCGTGCCGATCGGCGGACCGATGGCGAACATGCGCGCCTACGTGCTCGACGAGCGCCTGCGCCCGGTGCCCACGGGCCTGGTCGGCGAGCTGTACCTCGCGGGGACGGGAGTGGCCCGCGGCTACCTCGGCCGGCCCGGTCTGACGGCGGAGCGCTTCACCGCCGACCCGTACGGACCGCCCGGGAGCCGGATGTACCGCACCGGCGACCTGGCGTGGTGGCCCGCCGAGGGCACCCTGGAGTTCGCCGGACGGACCGACCACCAGGTCAAGCTCCGCGGCCTCAGGATCGAGCCCGGCGAGATCGAGGCGATCCTCGCGGGCTGCCCGGGCGTCGCCCAGGCGGCCGTCGTCGCCCGCGAGGACCGGCCCGGCGACAAGAGGCTCGTCGCCTACCTGGTGCCCACCCCCGAGGGCGCGCCCGAGGCGGCCGAGCTCTCCGGGCGACTGCGCCGTGACCTGCCCGACTACATGGTGCCGTCGGCGTTCGTCACCCTGGACGCACTGCCGCTGACCGCCAACGGCAAGCTGGACCGGGCCGCCCTGCCCGCCCCCGAGTACGGGACGACGGGCACCGGCCGCGGCCCCCGGACGCCGCGGGAGCAGCTGCTGTGCGACCTCTTCGCCGAGGTGCTCGGCCGGGAACAGGTGCGCATCGACGACAACTTCTTCGATCTGGGCGGGCACTCGCTGCTGGCCGCCCGCCTGGCCTCCCGCGTCCGCGAGACCCTCGGACTGGAGCTCGGCCTGCGCATGCTCTTCGAGGCGCCGACCGTGGCCGGTCTCAGCGAGCGCCTGGTCATGGACGACCCCGCCGACGCGCTGGACGTGGTGCTGCCCCTGCGCTCGACCGGGACCGGCACACCGCTGTTCTGCGTCCACCCCGGTGGCGGCATCAGCTGGTCGTACAGCGGACTGCTGAACCACATCGGTCCCCAGCACCCGGTCTACGCGATCCAGGCGCGCGGCCTCGGCCGCCCCGAACCCCTGCCGACGTCCGTCGAGGAGATGGCGGCCGACTACGCCGACCAGATCCGCAAGATCCAGCCCGAGGGCCCGTACCTGCTGCTCGGCTGGTCCGCCGGCGGGCTGATCGCCCACGCGCTCGCCTGCGAACTGCAGGCCCGCGGCGAGCGGACCGGGCTGCTGGCCATCCTCGACGCCTACCCGGTGAAGGACGTGAAGTTCGAGGAGATGCCCGTGCCCACCGAGCGGGACGTGCTCGTCGGCGTGCTCGACGTCGACCCGGACGAACTGGGCGACCGGGAACTGACCTACGCCGAGGTCGCCGAGGTCCTGAACCGGCGGGGCAGCGCGCTGCAGGGCCTGACCGAGCAGCAGATCGAGGTCATCGTCCACATCATGATCAACAACGCGAGACTGGCGGTCGACTTCGTCCCCGCCCGCTTCGACGGCGACCTGCTGCTGTTCAACTCGACGATCGACCGCGACGGGGACGACGCCGGGCCCGCGACCTGGCGCCCGTACATCGCGGGCCGGATCGAATCGCACGAGATCACCACCCGGCACAACCGGATGACCGAAGCCGGCTCGCTGGCCCAGATCGGCCCGATCCTGGCCGCCCGCCTCGCCGAGGCCACCGGTGACACCACCCTTTCCCACCAGGAGGACTGACCCATGACCAACCCGTTCGAGGACCAGGACGGCACCTTCCTCGTGCTCGTCAACGACGAGAACCAGCACTCGCTGTGGCCGCGGTTCGCGGACGTCCCCGACGGCTGGAGCGTCTCCCACGGCCCCGACACCCACGCGGCCTGCCTGGAGTACGTCGAGCGGAACTGGACCGACATGCGGCCCAGGAGCCTCGCCGACGCCATGAACGCCCAGCGGTAGCGCGGCCCGCAGTGACACTGACCGAAACCACCGGTGGGGCCCGCGACAGCGTGGGCCCCGCCCGGCCCGACGACCTCGCCGCGGCCCTGCTCACGCCCGAGGCCCGCCGGGACCCGTACCCCTTCTACGCCCGCATGCGCCGCGAGGACCCGGTCCACCGCAGCGCCCAGGGCATCTGGTACCTCACCCGGTACGCCGACGTCGAGGCGGCCCTGGGCGACCTCAGGCTGTCCAACGACCGGGACCGGATGACCCGCGCCTACACCGCGCTCGGCGGCGACCTCAAGGCCTTCAGCCGGCTCACCGACCGGCTCGGCCGGGTGATGACCAACACCGACCCGCCGGACCACGCCCGGCTGCGCAAACTGGCCAACCGTGCCTTCACCGCCCGGCGCGTCGAAGCCCTGCGCGAGGGCATCCAGCGGATCGTCGACCGGCTCGTCGACGAGGCGGTCGACGCCGGGCCGGCCATGGACCTGATCGAGGCGGTCGCCTGCCCGCTGCCGATGTCCGTCGTCTGCGAGCTCTTCGGCATCCCGCCCGAGGACGTCCCGCAGGTCAAGACCTGGTTCAACCGCTTCGGCCGGATCAGCGAGGACATCGACAAGTCCGAGGCGGCGATCGAGCAGTACGAGGAGTACCTCGCCCGGCTCGTCCGCCGACGCCGGGCCGACCCGGGCGACGACCTCATCAGCGCCCTGGTCGCCACCCAGGCGCAGGACGACCGCCTCACCGACTCCGAACTGCTGTCCACCTGCTTCGTCCTGATCACCGCCGGCGACGAGACCACCACCCACCTGGTCGGGAACGCCGTCCTCGCCCTGCTGCGCCACCCCGACCAGCTGGCCCGGCTGCGCGAGGACCCGGCGCTGATCCGTACGGCCGTCGACGAGCTCGCCCGCTACGACACGCCGACCCAGGCGATCGTCCGGGTCGTCGCCGAGGACGTCGAGATCGGCGGGCGGACGCTGCGCGAGGGCGAACTGGCCTACCTGTTCCTCGCCGCGACCAACCGGGACCCCGAGCGCTTCGAGGACCCCGACCGGCTCGACCTGACCCGCCCGGGCAACCGGCACCTCAGCTTCGGCAACGGCCCGCACTTCTGCCTCGGCGGCCCGCTGGCCAAGCTCCAGGCGGAGGTGGCCGTCGGCACGCTGATCCGCCGGCTCCCGCACCTGCGGCTCGCCGACGAGGCCGCCCTCGACTGGCGGCCCAACCCGCTGCAACGGCGGCTCACCGCGCTTCCGCTCACCTACTGACACGAACGACGACGAAGGAGCACCGACCATGGCCAAAGAGCTCGAGGTCCGCCGGGAACAGGACCTGCCCGCCACGCCCGAACAGGTCTGGGACGCGGTCGCCACCGGCGCCGGCAACCTCGGCTGGCTGTACCCGATGGAGGTCGAACCGCGCGTCGGCGGAAAGGCCACGCGCGGCGACAGCACCGTCGTGGCGTGGGAGCCGCCGCACCACTTCGCGGTCCGGGCGACCCAGGACGGCGGGTTCTCCAACACGCTCACCTACCACATCGAGCCGGCCGACGGCGGCACGAGCCACCTGCGGATGGGGATCCACTGGGTGCACACGGGCGTCGTCGACGACGCCTGGAACTGGGACACCAAGGCGGACGCGGCCGAGAAGCACGTCGACTTCTACCAGCACTCCCTCCCCGAGTACCTGCGGCACTTCGCCGGCCGCCCCGCCGTCTACGTCAGGGCGATCCGCCCCGAAGCCACCACCGACCCGGCCGACTTCGCCGCCCTGCGCCGACGCCTCGGCCTCGCCGACGACACGGCCGTCGGCGACCGGCTCCCGCTCGACCTCCCGGGTACGGACGGCGGCCCGACGGAGGTGGTCGTGGACTGGCTGAGCCCCGACTTCCTCGGCCTGCGGGGCCCGGACGCGCTGTACCGGTTCTTCAACGGCAGCTCCTGGAACGTGCCGATCTGGCTGGGCCACCACCTGTTCGCCGAGGACACGGACGAGGAACTGGCCACCAAGGCCTGGAACACCTGGCTCAACGGCGCCTGACCCCGCCGCACGACACGATCGAAGGACCTCTGGTGGAAACACTGCTCTACGCCGCCGAACTCGTCCGGGAGGACGGCGCCTACAAACTCGTGGTGCAGGACGTGGTGCGGGACACGGTCCAGGTCACCCCGGTCCCCGAATCCGCGGTGGCCAGGCTTCCGGTCTTCCTGTCCGTGCTGAGCTCCAAGCTCGGCCCGGCGTCGGCGGGCGGTCGCCGGTAGACCGCTTCCGGCCCCGCACCCCTGCCGGGCGTCAGCCCAGGACCGTCCTGGAGGCGGCGCCCTCGGCCGGGGGCCGCTTGCGGGAGAAGGCACCCAGGTCGACGACGAGACCGGTGTGCTCCCCCGTGTACCGCAACGGATCGCGGTCGTGGTCGTGGCCGGCCTCGACACGGTCGACCAGGACGGCGAGGAACCGGCCCGCCAGGGGAGCGTTCTTGAACTGGTTGCCGCTCGTGCCCATGGCGACGTAGAAGCCGGGCAGATCGGTGCGGTCGTAGACGGGGGACCAGTCGTCGGCGACGTCGTAGACACCGGCGACGCCGGTCGGCCGGTTCGGGACGCCGAGGAGCGGGAACCGGCGTGCGGCCCGGGTCACCTGGGTCTCGAACCGGGCGGGCGTCGGGCGCGGGTCGCACGCGTCGGGATCGTCGAGCCACTCCCGGGGATCGCAGGCGGGCAGGGTGCTGCCGACGAGGAGGTGTCCGCCGAAGGGGCGCAGATAGGTCCCGAGGTCGACGTCGGCCACGATCGGACCGGTCCCGGTCCTAGTCCCGGTGCCGCTGGGGCCCGGGGCGGTCCCGTCGCCCCGACCGGCCGGCGCGGCCACCTGATGGACCTCCTGGCGCAGCGGGCGCACCCCGACGGTGAACTCGGCCCCGACCCCGGCCGTCCGGTTGAACCCGCCCGACCAGGGCCCGGCGGCGTTGACCACCACCGGTGCCGTGATCGCGGTGCCGTCGGAGAGCCGGACGCCCGCCACCCGGTCCCCGTCGCGCAGCACCCCGACGACCGCGCGCCGGAAGAGGAAACGCACCCCGGCGCGGGCCGCCGCGTCCGCGAGGTTCTGCGCCGCGAGCCGGGGGTCGTCGACGAAGCCCGCGTCGGGGGTGAACAGCGCGCCGAGCTCCCCCTCCGGGCCGGCGAAGAAGGCGTCGTCGAGCAGGGACCGGGGAGGCCCGTAGCGTCCGGCGTCGATACCGGGGACCCGGCTGCGCAGCGTCGCGGCGTCCCAGCGCTCGTACGGGACACCGGCACGCTCGAACAGCGCCGTGACCTCGGACGTCCCGGAGCCCGGCGCGTCGAGGAGCACCGCCCCGGTCCGCCGGAACGACGCCAGACCGGGGCCGCGCGCGGTGCCCAGGTGCTCCGCCCACCGTGTCCAGCAGTGCCGGGACTCCCAGGCGGTGGCGACACCGTCCCAGGCCGAGTAGTTGAAACGGATGATCGCGCTCGACGCGCTGGTGGATCCGTGGCCGGCACCACCGGACTTGTCGACGACCACGACGCGCCGACCGGTGCGCGCCAGCTCCAGTGCCACCGCGGCACCGATCACACCGGCCCCCACGACGACCGCGTCCGCGCCGGACAAAGGCGTGTCCGCCGCCCCGGCCGTCATGACGGCCGGTCCCCGGCGGTGTGCGTCGACGGCACGCCGCCGCCGCGACCGGCCGCCACGACCGGCCGGGGCCCGGGAGACGACACGGTTCGGCGGCACATGGCGCTCATCGTGCCACCGTGATCGACGGTGTCGGCCGGGCCTTCCCGGGGCGGCCGACGACGCGCCGGACGATTTCCCCCGTCCGGCCGAGGCCGTCCGACGCGCGGTGCGCGGCCCTGTTGCTGACGCTGCGTCACCTCGAAGCGCACACTGACGGCATGGTCATCAATCCAGGGGGCTCCCCGGACGGCCCGACGGCGCGGGAGATCGACCGGCTCGCGGCCTCGTACTGGGACTTCCTGCTCGCACGCGAGCCGTCGCTGCGCACGCGCCGCGGGCTGCCGGTCGAGTCGCTGCCGGGGGTGTCCGCCGCGGAGGCCGACGAGCGCGCCGGGTTCGCGGCAGGGGTGCTGAGCCGGCTGGACGCGCTGCGGCCAAAGGAGCGGTCCGGTCCCGCCGCCGACACGGCGGGCTTCCTGCGGGCGCTGGCCGAACAGGAGGCGGAGGCGGGACGCTTCCACTGGCTCACCCCCACCGCCACCCCGTACCAGCTCTTCCGTCTCCAGCAGTACGGCGACACCGTCTTCCGCCCGTTCCGCTTCGAGCACCGGGCCGACGCGGAACGGTACGTGACCCTCGTACAGGACCTGGCCCGCTGTGTCGCGACGATCGGTGACAAGGCCGCCGGGCAGGCGGCGCGGGGCTTCCACGTCCACGCTCCGGCCCTGACCGGTGTCCGCACCACGCTCATCCGTCTGCGGGAGTCGACGGCACGGTACGTCCGGGCGGACGCCGGGCGGCTCACCCGGCTCGGCGCGGCGAGCCGGGGTCATCTGCGCGAGGCGGTGGAGCGGCTCGTGGCCACCGAACTGGAGCCGGCGTTCGACCGCCTCGTCGCCCTCGTGGGCGACCCGGACTACCTCCGGCGGGCGCCGGGAGCGGTCGGCTGGGCCCGCTACCCGGAGGGCGAGGCGGCGTACCGGGCCTTCGTCAGAACGTACACGTCCGGCGCCACACCGCCCGAACGCCTCCACGAACTCGGCCGGGAGCACTGCCGCGAACTCGGCGAGCGGATGCGGGAGATGCGCGGCACGCTCGGTTTCACGGGGACGGAGGCGGAGTTCAACGAACGGCTCGCGACCGAACCGCGCCTGTACGCCGCCACCCCGGAGGAGGTCGAGGCCCGCTACCGGGGACACCTCGACCGCCTCACGCCGCTGCTGCCGCGCTGGTTCGCGGTCCTGCCCCGCGCCCCCTACGGCGTGGCCCGCCTCGACCCGGCGCTGGAGGGGTCGATGACGTTCGGCTACTACGAACCGCCGACCGCCACGCAACCGGTGGGGCGCTACCGCTACAACGCCTCGGACCTGGCGCACCGGTCACTGCTCGGCGCGGCCGCGCTGATCTACCACGAGCTCTCGCCCGGACACCACTTCCACCTCGCCCGCCAGGCCGAGAACACCGCGCTGCCCGACCTGCGACGCGAACTGACGGCCTTCAGCGGGTTCGAGGAGGGCTGGGCGGAGTACGCGGCGGGCCTCGGCTGGGAGATGGGGCTGTACGACGACCCGTGGGACGCGTACGGACGGCTGGCCCATGAGCGGTTCACCGCGCAGCGCCTCGTCGTCGACACCGGCCTCAACCTCGGGACGATGACACTGGAGGAGGCGCGCACCTTCATGCGCGCCCACGCGGCGGCCGAGTCCGAAGGGCAGATCACGACCGAGCTGTTGCGCTACGCGACCGACCTGCCGGGGCAGGCGCTGACGTACCGGGCGGGTCACGCGGAGTTCACGGCACTGCGGGCGGCGTGCGAACGCGACGCCGGCGCCGCGTTCGACGTGCGCGCCTTCCACGAGACCGTGCTGGCCGGCGGCACACTGCCGTTTCCCGCCCTGCGCCGACGGGTGGAGAGGGAGCTGAACGGTTTCCAGGGGAAGGCCGCCCTACTCGAATGAGTGAAGGACACAGGGGAATTCGCAGCCGCTTGTCCGGCCTCGGATACTCTCTGTGATGGAAGGTGTGAGTCCGTCGGCGCGCAGTGCGCCCGTCTCGTCGAATTCTCTCCCCTTCGCCTCACGTTTCGCCGTTCACTTCACCGTTGTTTTCCGTCGCCATCTTTTCGGCAGAAGAGAAGGATGTTGTGCCATGCCGCCTGTAGTACCTCCTTTCCTGATCGGCCTGATCGCCGCGTCCCTGGTGAAGAGGCTGGGCAAGCCCTTGGTGCGAGGGCTCGTCAAAACGTCGGTGAGCCTGGGGATCGAGGTCAAGCGCGCCGTCCACGAAGCGGGCGAGGGAATCCAGGACCTCGCCGCCGAGACGACCGCCGAAGTGCTCGCGGTCCAGACGGCACAAGGGGCCGGGCACGGCGCCGGCGCCCCGGAGCCGGAGGACAGCGCCGCGGACCGGTCCGAAGCGGCCACCGGGCCGGCGCCCGCGGAGGCCCGCGAGGGGCGGGCCGGCGGTCGGGACAAGTCCGCGGGCAAGGCCCGTGGCGGCAGTCCGGTCGCCGCCAAGGCGCGCTGAGTCCGCTTCACCATTTCACTCGGGCGAGCGGGCGAAGGGGCGAGCGGGCGAGCGGGCGAAGGGCATGGCCAAGAAGGCGAAACGAAGACGACACCCTGATGGAGAACAGGTCAGATGTCTGCGACCGGAACCCTTCTGTATTCCGCGGAACTCATCCAGGAAGGCGGTGCCTACAAACTCGTGGTGACCGATCGTCTGCGCCACACCGTGCAGACCGCGTACGTGTCCAGGAGGGCGGTGGAACAGCTTCCCGCCTTCCTCTCCAAGCTCGACTCCCCGCACCAGGGCGGAATCCGTCGGCGATGACGGCCACCGACGCGAGGAAATGGTTCCGTGTCCACCGGCGTACGGCGGACCCCAGGATCCGACTGGTGTGCTTCCCGCACGCCGGCGGCACGGCACAGCTGTTCCACGGCTGGCCCGCGCTGCTGCCGGCGGACGTCGAGGTGCTCGCCGTGCGGTACCCCGGCCGCCAGGACCGGCTCGCGGAAGCCTGCATCGAGGACATGGCCACCCTGGCCGACACGATCGAGGACGCACTGCGGCCCTGGCTCGACCGGCCGCTGGCGCTCTTCGGGCACAGCATGGGCGCCTGCGTCGCCTACGAGGTGGCCCTGCGGCTGGAGGCCCGCGGCATCGTCCCCGAGCACCTGCTCGTCTCCGCGCACGAAGCCCCCCACCGGGCCGGACGCGCCGCGCTGCACGACGCCGACGACGAAACCCTGATCACCCATGTCCGGCACCTCGGAGACCTGCACTCGGAGGCCTACGACATCCCGGAACTGCGCGACCTGCTGCTGCCCGCCCTCCGTTCGGACTACCGGCTGCTCGAGGGCTACCACCCCCCGGCTCCGGCTCCGGTCAAGGCGCCGATCACCGCGTACGTCGGCCAGGACGACCGGAGTTGTGCGCTCGACGGGGTCCTCGCCTGGTCCGGCCTCACCGGCCCCGGCTCCTTCGAACTGTGCCCGTTCCCCGGGGACCACTTCTACCTCGTGGACCGGGAGGCCGAAGTGGTTGCGGACGTGGCAGCACGTCTCGCGCGCGTGTGGGGCTCCGGTCGGGCCTGACGGCGGCCGCCCGACCGGCCGCGACGGAAGGCGGGGCCCGGCACCGCGCATGGCGCCCGCGGGGTTACCGGGAGACGATGGTCGTACCGGGCGCTGAGACGTGCGGTGTCCCCGGCAGCGGCCGCGAAGGCCGGGACGGAGAGGGAACCATGCGACCGGGAACACGTGCCGCCGACGCGATACTCCGGCCGCTCAGCCGGGACTGGGCCGGGCCGGTCGTCGCCCTGCTGCCGGCGGCCGCGGGTGCGTGGTGCGTCACCCGGGGGACCGGCCGGCGGATTCTCGGCGGTGCGCTGTGGGCCGGGGCCCTCGCACTCGGTCTCGGGTCGTTCCGCCATCTCGTGCACGTGGCCCGGGTACGGGTGAGGTATCCGCCACCCGGACGCATGGTCGACGTGGGCGGCCACCGCATGCATGTCCTGGCCGAGGGGGACGCCGGACCGAGGCCCACGGTGGTCTGGATGCCGGGCGGCCATGCCGGCGGGTACGCCATGTACCAACTGCACGAGCTGGCGCGGGAACGGATGCGTTCGGTCCTGGTGGACCGCCCGGGAGCCGGCTGGAGCGACCCGGGCCCGTTCCCGCGCACGACGGCGGCGGAAGCCGTCGAACTGCTCACGGCGCTGGAGCGGGCCGGTGAGAAGGGGCCCTACGTCTTCGCGGGGCACTCGTTCGGGGGGCTGCTCATGGCCAACGCCGCCAGGCGCCGTCCCGACCTGGTGGCCGGTCTGGTGCTGCTCGATCCGACCCCGCCCGATGCCGTCGCCTTCGGCCCGGCGCTTCCGGGCATGCGACGTGCCCCGAGGGACCAGACCGTCCTCGCGCTGCGCCACCTCTTCGGCCTCCACCCCCTCGCGGACAAGGGGGAGGCGCGCACCCCCGAGGACCCGGCGCGGGTCCTCGCCATGATCGAGCTCAGGACCAGGGCGAACTGCGCCGCGGCCTCGATCCTGCGAGAGCTGTCGCCGGAGGGCATCACCAGGGACGGCTGGCAGACGGCCGTGCACGACGGTGAACTCGGCTCGCTGCCCCTCCTCCTCGTGGCGCCACGCGATCTGACGGGCGGTGACGAGATCTTCGACGCGGTCGACGATCCGGAGGAGAGCGCCCGGGTGCGGCACTTCTTCCTCACCGTGAGAGAACGGTTCCTCGCGGCCTCCAGCAGGAGCCGGAGGGTCTACACCCCGGAGGGAACCGGCCACGACTTCCCGGACCGCGTACCCGATTTCGTCGTGCGGGTGGTGGACTCCCTGCTGGACCGGTGCGGGCCGGACGCGCCGGAGCCGCTCTGATCCCGTCGCGCGGCCACGGTCCGCTCCGGCGGGCTTCCGTCCGAACGAATGAACAGCGTCGGCGCCCACGGGCGTATCGGCCGAGGTCCGACTACCGTGTTTTCGGTGGGGGCGGAATTCCTGTCCAGGGCTGTCGGCCAGACGGTATCGGCACATGTGGCGGCGGCAGTCGTGTTGTGTACACAAGAAGAGGGTTCACACATGCTCCCTGCAGTTCCTCCCTTCCTCGTCGGCATGCTGGCGGCTCCTCTGGTCAAAAGAGTGGCGAAACCGCTGGTGCGAGGCGTCATCAAGACCTCGGTCGGCCTGACCTTCGAAGTCAGGCGTGCGGTCATCGAGGCCGGGGAGGAGATCCAGGGCCTCACCGCCGAAGTGGCTGCCGAGAAGCTGGCGAGTTCGGCTCGCACACATGGTGTGAAGCTCGACGGTGAGATGACGGCGCACGGGGCCGCGGTCGGCTGAAGACCGCCGACCTCGCCCCCCGCCGAGGAACCCCGGCCGAAGCCGGCCGGGCCCGGTGGTCGTCCGCCGGCTCCGTACTCATCGGCTCGTGGACGGCTCCGAGCCGATGTGCCGGCCCACCCAGTGCTACGACGAGGTGGACGGGCGCGGGGAGCGGAGCACGAGCAGGGTGATCTCGCTGGGGGCGAAGACACGGAACGGCGGGCCCCAGAAGCCGGTGCCGCGACTGGTGTAGAGGAGGGTGCGGTCGCCGTGCCGGCTCAGGCCGGCGACGGCGGGCTGGTCGATCCGGACCAGGTGGTGGAAGGGCCAGATCTGGCCGCCGTGGGTGTGGCCGGAGAGCTGGAGGTCGACGCCCCCGGCCGCGGCCCGGTCCACGAACTTCGGCTGGTGCGCGAGGAGCAGGACGGGCAGGTCGGGGTCGGCGCCGTCCAGGGCCCCGGCGAGGTGGGCGCGGTGGCCCGCCAGACCGGAGGACTCGGCGGTGACGTCGTCCACGCCGGCGACCACGAGGGTGTCGCCTCCGCGTTCGAGCAGCAGATGGCGGTTGCGCAGCGGCTCCCAGTCCAGTTCGTCCATCAGGTCGACCCAGCCCTGGGCCTCGCTGTAGTACTCGTGGTTGCCGGTGACGTACACGCGGGCCCGGGTGGCCCGGACGGTACCGAGCGGGGCGGCCTGGGCGCGGCGGCGTTCGGCCGTGCCGTCCGCGATGTCGCCGGTGTGGCAGACCAGATCGGCCTCCAGGGTGTTCACCATCTCGCACACCCGTGCCGACCAGCGGGCGCGATCGAGCGGTCCGTAGTGGGTGTCGGTGATGAGGGCGACGCGGAGGCCGTCCAGCCCGGCACCCAGCCGCGGGAGTTCCACGTCGAGCCGGCGCACGCGTGGCACGCGGCGGGCTTCCGCGTGCCCCCAGGAGAGGAGTGCGGCGGTCACGCCGAGGACGGCCCAGGTGACGATCCGGGCCCGGTCCTGCCCCTCGCCGACGCCGGCCACGGTCAGGGCGATCCGCAAGAGGACGCCGAGCAGAACGGACCAGGTGAACAGGACCCAGCCGGTGCCCAGCAGGATGCCGCCGACGACCGCCGCCCAGTCCTGCTGGTGCCGGCCGTGGCCGCGCACCATCGCGAGCGGCATACCGACGAGGCCGAGGACGAACAGGGCCGTGCCGGCCGACGTGACGGGCAGCGGCCAGTGCTGGCCGCCGTACAGGAGCACCCAGCAGGGCACGGTCCACAGCAGGACGGGGGCGATCAGGGGGATGTAGCGCATCAGGAGGTGCAGCCGGCTCCGCGGCGGTTCCTGCGCCTCACTGCCGGCGGGCCGGGTGTTGCTGGTGTCGGTCACGCTTCCCCCTCTGACCAGGCTGCCATCTCGCGCACTGTATCCGGTCGTCCTCGGGCGACCGGACGGGCGTTCACGGACGCGGTCCCTGGGGGCGTTCATGGAGCGGCTCCGGGAGACGAAGGGTTCTCCTCGGGACGGCGGGACTCCGTCGCGCTCGATCCGCTGCGCCGTTTCGGCGTCAGCGGCGCGGACGTCGTCCGTCGTGGCGAAGTGCCCGGCGACCCGACTCCGTCATTCGCTCGCCAGCTCCCTCCCGAGCCACTCGATGTGCCGGTCCGCCTCCGCGAGGTGCGACTGGTCCAGCGACACGCCCAGGAGGTAGCAGTGTTCGCGCAACTGCTGGAAGTACACGGCCCCACGCTCGATGTTCAGGACGATCTGGCGCATCTCCCCTTCGAGCAGGGCGTTGAGGGACGTGTTCATCCGGCCCGTGACTCCCGGCAGCAACTGGCCCAGCAGGGAGTACCTGTCGCGCCGTTGCTGAGCGGTGGAGGAGCCGAGGAAACTCCGCACGGCAGGGTCGGCGAAGATGTCGACCGTGCAGGTCGGTGCTCCACCGGTGTAGTAGGCCAGATAGTGCAGCCCGTGGACGCCGAGAGCCTCGCACATCAGGTCGGTGGTGGCGGTAGGGACGTCGTCCGCGCCCGCGGCTTGGTCGACCGTGTACGCGGTGCCTTCGGCGGCCTTCCCGGCAGTCTCCGGCCGGTCCGTGTCCGTCGCCCCGTACGTGGGCGATGGCGTCGGGTCGGCGGACGGCGGTTCGCGCCGGGCGTACCTGCTCGGATAGGAGCGGTGGGCACCCAGGTGGTGACTCAGGGACGGCCGCAGATCGACGATCCCTTCGGCCAGGCGGGGAATCAGTTCGCCCAGCAGGTCCGCGCGCGTGACGCAGCACAGATGGCTCTCCGCCGCGACGGAGTGATAGAGGAGCGCTCCGGTGGGCACATGGACCACCGTGCGTATGGGTGAACCGGTCCGGAGTTCGGCGAAATCAGATGCCAGTTCCTCAAGTATGTAGAAGAGCTGACGGCCGGAGCGTTCAAGCCGGTGCGATATCGCCTCGGCAGGACTCTCGTCCGGTGGTTCCGGTATTTCGGCACTGAACATCTTCGCCCGGTCCCGATGGTAGAAGGCGAGATGCGTCAGACCGCACGACTCCAGTATCTGCCTCAGCTGCGTCTCGAATTCGCCCATCTTCTGCCGCCCCCTTTCCGGATCGCGCTCCGCCGCCGTGGAAGGATCAGACACCCTGCACCTCCAGATCGGCACCGACCCGTTGGTAGGGATCGGCCAGCAGTGCCCTGGCGAGCCCGTGGTCCCTCGGCAGGTGTTCGGCGACCTTGCGCTTGAGGAGTGGTTCCAGTTCGCCGTCGACCGGCAGCGGGGAGGAGCACAGGTTCGCCAGGGCGGTCAGCGTGACCGGATGGTTCGGGCCCCACGCGGACTCCTCCTTGCAGCCGTCGTAGATGTCCCGGTCCTCGACGGTCACTTCGGCGGCGGACAGGTCACCGAGCGCCGCCAGGCAGTTGTTCTGGTTCATCCGCGCGACCAGGGTGTACCGGTGCTTGCGGTGGAACGCGTCCTTCAACTGGAGGAACGCCTTGCCCGCGTGTTCGTTCGCCTCGTCCGGCTCACCGGCGACGAGCAGGTAGAGGGCGAGGTTGTTGCGGCAGATGGCGGTGAAGGGGTGGTCCTCGCCGTACACGTCGACGTAGTGGCCCAGGACGTCCCGGGCGTATGCCACGGCGTCGGCGGTTCTGTCCTGCGCGTGCAGACCGATGGCCAGCGACAGCCTGCAGGCCATCGTCCGGGGGTGTTTCTCCCCCCACTGCTCGCGGTAGGCGACGTACGCGTCCTTGAGCAGCGGCAGACCGTGCTGCACGTCTCCTTGGCGCACCATGGTCATGCTCAGGCTGGCGACCGCGCCCAACACGTGCTGGGCGCCGGGGTCCAGGAGTCGGTGCAGCTCATCGCGGGCCCTGGTCAGATAGAGCTCGGACTGGGCCAGGTCGCCCAACTCCCGTTGGTAGGTGCCGAGGTGGGCGTACGACACCCACCGTTTGGGGTCGGAGGCCTTGTCGGGCGCGCCCTCGCGCTGTTCGTGGGCGTCCCGCTCCTGGCGGATGGCGGCCGGGACCGACTCGACGTAGAACTTGGAGAGGGCGAGGTTGTGGGAGGCGGCGAGTGTTCCGTTGGCGTCTTCGCCGATGGCTGCCCGCAACCTCGAGAAGGTCGTCTGGTCCTCCTCGAACGCCTTCTTGAACTGGCCCGCGGCACGTAGGTCCGCGGCGTAACCGCGGCGCGCCAGCAGGACGTCGGCCTCGGTGTGCTTCTCCCTGACCAGATGGGCGACGGCGTGACTGGTGAGTGCGAGCGCCGTACGGTGGTCGCCGAGGAGCCGGCAGGCCGCTCCGAGCTGTGACTCCATGCGCAGCACCATGAGGTGCTCGGGACCCAGGGTCTCCCGCCAGCGCTCCAGGACGTGTTCGCCGAGTTCGCGGGCGCCCCTCAGGTCGTTCGACATCCAGCGGTGGTACACCTGGCTCACCAACCAGGCGTGGACCTTCGGCTCGGTGCTGTCCACGGCACCGGAGACGATGACATGCCGGTCGAGCTCCGCGAAGGTGTCGTGGTGCTTCGGCAGGTGTCGTTCCAGGTCGTTGGGGACCATCGAGGCGAGGACCTGCTGCGCTTCGGAGCGGGTGGAGATCCGCTCCTCTTCCGACATCCAGCCGCGTACCAGGTCCTGGACGACACGGTGGACGCGAAGTGTCCGGGAGGACAGGTCCTGGACCGCGAGCGCCTGTTCGCGGAGGAGGTTGAGATGGTGGAACAGGGTGAAGGCGGAGCCGCTGAGTTCGGGGTCGAGCGGCTTCAGCAGCTCCACCATGTCCTTCGACCGGACGATGTCCATGCCCACGCCGTTCGGTGACAGGAAGGCGCACAGCTCCAGGAGCCGGGCGGCGGCCGGGGATCTGTCCCGCAAGTCGTCGTAGGCGATCCGGCAGACCTGGACGAAGGCCTGGTAGTCGGACGGCAGCGACTTCGGGGGAGTGGTCAGGACGCTGTCGAGCGCGTCGATGTAAGGGTCGATGTCCTCGGGGCAGGTACGCAGCGCTGCCGCGGCCGCCTCCTCCGCGATCGGCAGGTGCCCCAGCCGTTCGGCGAGCCGCCGCAGCTCTTCGTCGGCGAGTCCGGGCAGCCGCTGGCCGAGCAGAGCCAGGCTCTCCTCGGGAGTGAAGGCCATGACGTCGTGCGTCGTGTACTCCGGGGTCCAGTCCATGGCGTTCGAGGTGATCAGGACATGACCCGTGCCGCCGGTCGGGATGTACTCCTCGACCGACTGCTGGTTCGCCGCGCCCTCGAAGACGAGCAGCCACCGGCGCAGTCGGGGATGACGGCCCACCCGCAGGTCCTCGAGCAGCGCGCGCCAGTCCTCACCCGTGGGCGAGCCGTCGCCGCTGGTGTCGAGAGCCTGCGCCAGCTCGGCGAGGGAGGCCTGGACACTCGCCGCGGACGTGGCCGGTACCCGCCACACGAGGTCGTACTGCGAGGCGAACTGGTGGGCGTACTCCAGGGCGATCTGCCGCTTGCCGGTGCCGATCAGACCGCGCAGCACCTGGGGCGGGGAGCAGCTCGCGCCGGAGCAGTCGAAGCCTTGACGCAGCGCGTCGAGTTGTTCGGTCCGCCCGACGAACCCGGCGTTGCGCCTGGGCATGTTCCAGACCGCGGGCTGGAGGCCGGGGAAGCGCGGCCCGGACCAGGAGGGCTCCGGTTCGGTGCCGGCGAGCAGTCCGAAGTGGCCGAGCAGTTCCTGGCGGGCCGCATCCTCGTTCTGGCCGTCCAGCGTGATGGTGTCCTGCGGGGCGAACTCGAAGTGCGGCGCGAGCCGCGCCGGGCTGACCCGGACGCCGACGATCCGCTGGTCCCCGGGTGCCCGGCCCACGGGTGCGCCGGTGGCCAGGCGCGCCACGGTCTCGCCGACCTGCGTCCCCGCCAGGTGCGGCGAGAGCAGGGCGAGTACGTAAGTGGTGTCGGGCAGTGTGTCGTCGGACCGCTCCGCGGGCGGGACGATCTGCATGCGGGTCGGCCGCAGGAGTTCGCCGATCCAGTCGGCCCACAGCTGGTCGTTGGGCGCGTGCAGCAGGGTGACCGTGCTGGGCTCCGCGTCCAACTCGGCCTGGGAGCGCTCGTGCTGCTCCAGGAGCCGGCGGTAGGAGCGGGATTCGGTGGGCGACGGCGGCCGGAGGTCGCCTATCTCACCGTCGGTGATGTGATCGACGAGACGCACGTACGCCTCGACGATGCTGCCGCTGACCCGCGGATCCTCGCGCATCACCGCGAGTTCCTCGCCGTACGTGTAGTAGGGCACGTACGGCACTCTCATCTGGCCCCAGTAGGCGGCGAGTTCGTCCTCGTTCCCGATGCCGACATACGTGTCGAGGGTCTGTCGCGCTTCGCGGAAGCGCTGGTCCAGCCTGTCCCGTTCGTTCTGGTCGACCCGCATCTGGACGAAGTGCAGCTTGGTGTTCCTGCCCTGTCGGCGGATCAGCTCGGCGATCTTGCGGGCGCCTTGGATGGCCTGCGGGTTCATGGTGAGGGCGATGACGACCTCGTCGGGCAGGGCGAGCGTGCAGATCCTGGCGCCGTCGGAGAATCCGGTGCGGCTGTCGATCAGGACGTAGTCGTAGTCGCTGTCGCGCAGGCGCGTGCGCAGGGCCTCCAGGAAGTCCTTGCCGTCGTCGCTGGTGTGGAACGCACTCCAGTTGAAGGCGGCCAGCCGGTCGGCGTAGCCCTCGTCCACCCGCCCCGGACCCATGTAGTGGAGCCGGCCGCCGTTGGGAAACCGGTGGTCCAGATCGACCTGGTAGCGCTCGAAGTCGGTGTGCTGCGGGTGCAGCGACCTCAGATCGTCCGGGATCTCGTCCGGTACGGCGGCGGCCGCGTCGGCGAACGCGGAGAACATCTCCAGTACGCCGTTGGACTGGCTGAGGTCGGAGAACGGGAGGAACGCGCCGTAATAGAGATGCAGATCAGGCGCTTCCAGGTCCCAGTCGATGACCAGCACCGACTTGCCCTTGCTGGCGATGATCCAGGCGGCGTTCGCCAGGGCCATGGTGCGGCCGGCCCCGCCCTTGAACGAGTAGAAGGTGACGATTTTCGCGGGACGCGACGAGCCCGGGGGATCCGCGGACCCTCCGGGGTCGGACGGACCCGCCGTTCCCGTGGTACCTGTGGTACTCATCCCCCGCCTCATGCCCTCAGCTCGGGCCCAGCGACTCGCCGGGCATTGTGCTCAGTACCGGGGGCCAGGGGTTCGCCGCGCGTCTGAGCCAGCCGACCCGCTCCCGCTGTCTGCGGCTGCGCCGGTCGTCCGGGCTCTCGATCATCAGCTCACCCGTTCTGGCCCGGGTGCCTCCTGTGTCGTCCTGGGTGCGGGTGCGGGAATCGGCCATGACGGCCACCACGATGTGCGCGAGCGCGTCCCGGCTGCCCGCCTCGTGATGGGCCGCGCCGAGCATACGTGCCGGCGTCCGGGAGACGGCCTCCCGTAACCGCCCCGCGTGGGCCATGCTCTCCTCGTCGGACCGGGCGAGCACGACCACGACGGCGGCCACTCGAGCCCGGGAGCGCGCGATCCGCTCCCACAGCGGGCGGAACGCTGGATCGCCTGTCAGCCAGGGGTCGACCACGAGGAGGACCGTCGTGGACTCGTCGATGCCGTCGGGAAACGGGTCCGCCGGGCCGGACGCCGCCACCGTCAGCCTCCCGCCCCCGCAGGCCCGCAGCGCCCATCCGACGGTGGATGCCACGGTCTCCTCGCTGTGAAGGTGGAAGGGACGCCACTCCTCGGCGGACTGTCCGTAGCCGTCGACCCGCTCGCGAAGATCTCGCATCCGGTCCGCTGTGCCGGCCATCAGCAAGAGCGTGACGTTCCGGTCGGCACGGTCGGAAGCCGGCATCGGCCCCGCTGACGGCGGGGGTTCCGGGACGGGCGGCCGCGTGCGAACCGCCGCGCGGTTCGGGCCGAACCGCGCGGCCACGTCGTGTCCTTCCGCCTCCGACATGACCGGTGGCGGCGATGCGGCGGCCCGCATCAGACGTGTGGCGACGCGACGGACGATCATTTGGTAGCGGTCCCGTTCGTCCGGGTCCTGCTGGAGGCCCAGCGTGCCGGGGCCTTGATACTCCTCGTCGACGATATGCCGTACAGCGGTGACGGGACGGGGCAGGACCAGTCCGTCCGGACGCCACACGACGCCGACCAGCGAGTCAGGGCGCTCACCGGTGCGCCGCATACGGCGGTCCACGCGCTCGGTGAAGATGGACCACTCCTTGGCGCACTGCGGGTCGTCCACGTACTGCGCGGAGTAGAGGACCAGGAGGGCCCGGCAGTCCAGAACCGCGGGATCGGGCCCCGCGGCGGGCTCGGGATGCTTCAGCCGGCCCTCGGCGGAAGCCGTGCGGCCCAGCACGCTGTAGATCTCGTTCTGGACGTCGATGTGGAACCGTTGAACCGGTCCTCTGTCACCGGTCGAGCTTGCGTAGCTGATGAAGAACAACGGCCCCATCGCATCCCCCCAAGGGCCTGCCTCCTGCTGCAACCACGGCTCGGACCCCACCCATAGACCCACTTCGACGTGAAGTGCACAGGCGTGATTCCGTTGTGCGTCCCCCCACACCAATTGCCTCTATGCTAGGAGGCTTTGCCCGTCCGGCGCCCCCGAAAACCCGACATTGGCCGTTCTCTCACCTGAAAGAGTGCGCGCCATCGGGCATGCGCGCTGGTGACCGCCGCTTTCCGGTCGCGCTTTCCGGTAAATCGCGATCAGTGATCCGTCCAAAGCTCGATGTGTCGGATGAGGGACGAGATGTCCTCGCAGTAGACGGAGGGGTTGTCGAAGCCCCGGCCGCGCCCGAAGCGGTGAGCGCGCAGTCCACCGCCGCAGACGTGTACCAGAGGGCACTCCTGGCACACACGGCACAGCGACCCCACGCCGTACTCCGGCGCACAGGCGAGATCCAGCACACCGTCGAAGGAGTGGCTGAATACCGTGCCGCCCGCGGCACCCGCCCCCTCCGCGACCGCGTTGAGGGACTCCGTCCAGGTGAGGGTTCCGTCCGTCTCGATCGCCACGGCCGCCGCCGGCAGGGTGCCCAGCACCTCGCTGCTGCTTCCGCCGTCGTACCGGGACAGGGAGTCGACCGACTCGAAGAGCCGGATGCGCATGGGCCGCCCGGTCTCCCGCCACCGGTCGTGGACGGCGCGCAGCCAACTTCCGTACGGTGTCCCGCCGCCGCCCGCGCCGGGCGGCGGATGATCCCAGGTCCCGTGCGGCAGAAGGAAGTCGGCGGCGGGCGGACGATGGGCGGCAAGGGCGTCGAAGGTGCGCACCGGATCGTTCGCCGGGTCGATGGTGCACAGCAGGCCACCGAACAGCGGCCGGTAACGGGCGCTTCCCAGCAGGCCGAGCGCCGCGCTCACCTTCGCGTGGCTCCCCCGGCGCGGACCGGTGCCCGGGCCGCGCCGGTGCCGGTCGTGCGCCTCGGCGTAGCCGTCCAGGCTCACTCCCACCCGTACGTCCAGTCCCAGCAGCAGGTCCAGGAGCGCCTCGGTGAGCAGTGTCCCGTTGGTCTGGACGACGAAGTCGGCTTCGGCTCCCGCCCCGCGCACGGCCCGGCGGACCGCCGTGGTGAACTCGGCGATCACCTGGGCGCCGGCGAGCAGCGGTTCTCCTCCGTGCAGAAGGACGCGGACCCGCTCGGGACGGTGTCTCCGCACATGTTCCGCGATGCGCGACACGAGCCGCTCCCGGACCGGGGCGGGCATGATCCGGGGGCGGGCCCGCCATCCAGAGTCGCGCAACTCGTATACGTAGCAGTAGTCGCAGGAGAGGTTGCACCGGCTGCTCAGCTTGACGATGAACTGGTCGAACGCCCGCAGCGTCACCCGACCGTCATCAGTGACCGATATGTGAGGCTCTGGCCAATGATTGAGGGGTGGTGCGGAATCGTCCCAAGTGGGCCCCTGAGGCCTGTTCCGGGCGGCTCTCGATGACGTACTGTCAAGTCTCGGCGAGGCTGCCTTCATCCGACCCCCGATCGTTGCTCAGGGGTCGGCCCGGCACACGCCGAAGGCACGGACGGCGTGGCGATGCGAATGTCCCCCGTGCAGCTTACGAGGAGCAGCCGGTGTTCCATGAGCGGTCAACTGGCCAACGTCAAAGCTTAGTTGGCGTGACTTCGACCGCTGCCGGGCGCGGGGAACAGAGGAGTTACGCATGGCCGACGACTTCGTCACGAGTTACGCAGCCGAAGAGAACCTGGCCTATGCGACACGATTCCACCAAGATCTCATAGCCGCCGTGGCGCGTACCAAGGGACGTGCGATCGAGGCGGCCATGTGCTGCGGCGGGCAGGGCGACGCCAACCACCCGCTGGTCGCCCGGGCCCAGGTCCTCGTCGCCCTGTGCTCGCGGGCCTACTACGCCGACCCCGGGTGCGGCGGCGACTGGGCGGTCTTCGAACACCGGCTGAGCCTCGTGCCGGTGCAGTTCCGCCCCGCCGTCCCGCCGGCCCGAGTCCTGGTGCGCTGGCAGCCGGCCGCCCCGCCCAGCGGCATGCCGCTCGCCCCCATCATGAGCGGTGAGGTCACCGACAGCTACGCTTGCAAGGGCGTCTACGGCATCATCCGCGAGGAGGGCTTCAGCTCCCGGGCCTACCGTGACGCCCTCGTGGAGATCGCCGCGACCGTCTGTGCCGGACAGGCGGGCAGTCCGCCCGTCGTGTCCGCCGGTGAACTGCCGCGCCTGGCGCTCCCGTTCCCGCGCGGCGGCCGCGGTCCGCGGTCCAAGGTGCCGTCCCCGCGGACGCCGCAGGAGGTTCCGGGCAGACCGCGCGTGTTCCTTTCGTACGCCCACGAGGAGGACGGCGGCGTCCACCAGAAGAGGGTCAAGGCCCTGTACCAGCGGTTGCACTCCGAGGGGATCGACGCGGACATGGACACGGCCGCACACGAAAGAGGACCCCAGCACTGGACGAGATGGATGCGCAAGCACTACAAGGAGGCGGACTTCGTCATCGTGATCGTCTCACCGGCCTACAAGCGCCGTGCCGAGCACGAGGAGGTCCAGGGCAAGGGGGACGGGGTGGGATTCGAGGCGGACTACATCCTCGAGGAGCGCAGGAAGAACCGCGACTGGTACCGGCGCATCCTGGTGGTGTCCTTCCCCGAGCACGGCGAAGAGCACGTGCCCGACTTCCTGGCCGGCGTGACTCTCTACACCCTGGACCCCGAGACCGGAGAAGGGGACCTGGAGAGCCTGATCGACTACGTCAAAGGCGAGGCCCGCTGAGCGCCGGGACCCGGCCGGTGAGAACTCCGCGGGGTCGGCCGTCACAGGCTGACGGCGGCCAGCGCGACGTCTGCGACCAGCAGGGCGCCGTAGAAAAGCTGAAGCGTCGTGGAGAACGTCGCCCCTAACCAGCTGATCCGCCCGAGATAGGGCCCCACATCCATCGAGAGCGTCTCCACCTCGTTCTCCGGGCGCCGTACGTCGTCGTACAGGTACCGGAAGAGGCGTTCCTGGCGCAGGAACATTCCGTCCAGGGACCAGAAGCACGCCAGCGGCACCAGCCCGCTCACGGCCACCTGCCAGCTCTGCTGGCTGGAGGCGACGGCGAAGATTCCGGCCGCCAGGCTCAGTGCCCACCCTTTGACGAGAAACGACTGGTTCGACAGCCGGGTGATGACGGCCTGGAGGAACTCCAGGTGTTTGAGCCGGTCGTCGCCCAGGGATTCCGGACCGTGCGCGGTACCCGAACTCGCTTCGCCCAGCGTGGTCATCAGTCCCCCCGGTGATGTGGTGGCCTCATCCTAGGGAGCGTGACGCGGGGATCACTAGTGCCGCCGCTGCACGAGGCGGCGGTGTTCTCGCGGCTCCGGCGCGCCGACACCGCCGCAGGGTGCGGCGGAGCCTGCGCAGCGGCACGTGCTGTCGCCTTGACCGCGGAGCGCGGGTGCTCCGTCGGTTGCCCGGAGCCCGGGCAGGCCTCCGGGCAACCGACTCCGGGCTCTAGGCCCTGTCGTCAAATTCCCGTCGTCCGTCCGCAGGGCAGACGGGAATTTGACGACAGGGCCTAGGAGAAGCCGAGCTTCTTGGGCGAGTGGCTGACCAGAAGGTTCTTCGCCGGCCGAATACGCCGACGGGACACCTCCGCTCGCGCGGAGCCGAGTTCGGTATCAGGAACCGCACCGCGACCGAGCGTCGGCCTTCGCGGCCGTACGGGGCGACCGGATCGGGCGGACGGTTCTCGCCGTGGCGGACGGGCGCGCGTCTGTCGGACCAGGCGGGAAGCTCTCGGAGGGCCTGGACTTTTTCGGCCCCGCGTCCGGGTGTCATTCGGGGCGGCTGAAGCGGTGGGCGGCCCAGAGCAGGGCCACGACTCCGGTGGCCAGCAGGAGAGCGCCTTCCAGGAGCAGGGGAGGGCGCAGGCCGGACCACTCGATGCCCACGGTGGCTGCCTGGTCCGGTACCCGTAGCGCGATGCAGCGGCGGAGCAGGTCCACTCCGTAGGCGAGCGGATTGACGGCGGCCAGCGCATGGGCCCAGCCCGGCAGGTTCTCCAGCGGGAAGAAGCCGCCGGAGAGGAACAGCAGCGGCATCATCACCAGGCCGAGCAGCATGTGGAAGATCTCGGGCCGGTCCAGGCTCACGGCCAGCGACAGGGACAGGGCCGTGACCGTGAAGGAGGCCAGGACCATGCCGGCGAGGAGCAGTGCCAGCAGGAGCGGGTCGTAGGGCAGGCCGACGGCGCCGGCCAGGCCGAGCAGGACGGCGCCCTGGACCGTGGAGACGATGGTGCCGCCGGCGCAGCTTCCGAGGAGGAGGGTGGGCCGGCCGACCGGGGCCATCAGGAGTTCGCGCAGGTAGCCGCTCTGCCGGTCGGTGATCAGGCGGACACCGACGATGACGGCCGGCGCCTGTACCGTCATCATCAGCATGCCCGGGAAGAGGTACGTCTGGTAGCCGGTACCCAGCGAGGAGTTCGGGATCAGGGCGGCCAGACCACCCCCCAGGACGAAGAGGTAGAGCACCGGCTGGAGCAGCATCAGGGCGGTGTGGACGGGCTGGGCCGCCAGGCGCAGCAGATCGCGGTGGACCAGGGCGTGGACCGCGCGCAGTTCGTGACGCAGGCGGTGCCTCGGCTCACGGCCGGAGGCGCCAGGGGCATCAGGGGTGTCGGAGGCGTCCGAGGCCGGCGGAGCGGGTGCGGTCACGGGGTCTCCTCTGTCGCCGGGACGGTCGTGCCCGGAACCGAGGCGGCCGGTTCCCGGTGGGAGCGGGGGGTGTGGATGCTGCGGCCGGTGTGGTGGAAGAAGACGTCGTCGAGCGTCGGCGGGGTCGCGGACGCGGCGTGCACCGCGATGCCGTGTGCTTCCAGTGCCGCGCACAGCCGGGGGATCCAGGCGCTGCCGTCGGGCACCCGCAGGGACACTCCTTCGGTTTCCAGGGTGACGGCGAGGCCCGGCGGCGCGGTCCGGCCCACGACCTGTCGTGCTGCCGCGTCGTCGCCGGTGCGCAGCACCACCCGGTCCTCCCCGATCGCGGCCTTCAGCGCGAGGGGCGTGCCCTGGGCCACGAGCCGGCCGTGGTCGAGGATGCCGAGGCGGTCGCAGTTCTCCGCCTCCTCCAGGTAGTGGGTGGTGACGAAGAGCGTGCAGCCGTGCCGGTCGCGCAGTGCGCGCAGGTGCTCCCAGACCTGGGCGCGGGCGTGCGGGTCGAGTCCGGTGGTCGGCTCGTCGAGGAACAGCATCCGGGGCGCGTGCAGCAGACCACGGGCGAGCTCCAGGCGGCGACGCATGCCTCCGGACAGGGTGCGCACCGGGGAACACCGCCGGTCGGCCAGCCCGACCGTCTCGAGCGTCTCGGTGACGCGCAGGCGGGCGTGGCGGCGGCGCAGTCCGTAGAGACGGGCGTGGATGTACAGGTTCTGTTCGGCCGTCAGGTCCGGGTCCAGGGCACTGTGCTGGAAGAGCATCCCGACCGCTCTCCGTACCTGGTCCGGCCGGCTGAGCACGTCGGCGCCCGCCACCGTGGCCTGTCCGGCGGTGGGGCGGGCCAGCGCGCACAGCAGGGCGAGGGTGGTGGACTTGCCCGCGCCGTTGGGGCCGAGGAAGGCGAAGGTCTCGCCCCTGCGCACGTCCAGGTCCAGGCCGCGGACGGCGTGGGTGGTGGTCCCGTCCGGGCCCGGGTAGCTCTTGACCAGACCGCGCGCGCTGATGGCGTACACCGGCCGGGCGGAGGACCGCGTGGCTTCCGGGTCCGTGAGGGTGGTGGTCAGGGGGGTTGCCCGGGTGCGAGCGTCGTCACCGGCGTGTGGCTGCATGGTCGGGTCCTCGTCGACGGGGGTGTCCTCCGCAGGCCTGCCGGCCGCAGCGGCCTTGGCTCCGGCCGGTGGCCGCCCGAGGGCGGCCACCGGCCGGAGGAACTCGGTCAGGCGCAGCTGACGCCCACACAGACGGTGTTGAGCAGCGTCAGCACCCCGACGCAGGCGCACGTTCCGGAGAACGATGCTCCGTCGAAGTCGACCGGGTCGGTCTCGGGAAGGGCGTGCAGGTGGGCCAGCAGCTCGAGGGCCTGGTTCTCCATGACATTCTCCTTCTGTGAGCGGTTGCGACAGGGGATTTCCTGTCGCTCAGCCCGGCTGCTGGACAGTCCAGTGCCGGGAGTCGGTGTGGCGGATCCTCAGGAGGAACGCCAGGATTCCTGCGGAGCCGTCGCTCCAGCTCGTCGAGACGTCCCCGTACTCGTTGGAGAAGACGACGTGGCTGTCGCGGTGGGCCCGTTCGGAGACGATGAGGCGGGCCAGGTCATCGGCCATCGCCCGGTAGGCGGGATCCCCGGTGGCGTCGGCCATGTCGAGGAGGAAGTCGCCGTTCCCGGCCAGCCCGTGACACTGGGCGAGGGGGGCGCGGGAGGCGCGCTCCACGACGGCGTGCGTGGCGCCGCGTGCCAGATCGCCGAACCGCTCGTCGCCGGTCCGCTGCCAGAGGCGGACCAGGAAGGAGCCGATGCCCGCCGAACCGTGGCACCAGTACGGGGCTGTGGGCAGGTCCGTGGCCTGGGCCGGCCACTGGGCCGCCCGGCCGACCGTCACGGCGTTGGCCACCAGGTGCTCTCCCGCCGCCACGGCCAGCTCCAGGTGCTCCGGCCGGTCGGAGACGGCCGCGGCGGTGAGGAGGAAGCTGCCGATGCCGGACGTTCCGTGCGCGAAGCCCAGATAGCGTTTGCCGGCCTCTTCGGAAACGGCTTCCGCGGGGACGGGCCAGCTCACGCCGGACGGCTCGGGCTGAGCGGCGGCGGCCAGCCGGTCGGCCGCGTCGACGACCAGCTCGGCCAGGCGCGGGTCACCGCTGCGGTGCCACAGGTGGGCGGCGGCGAGCCCACTGCCCGCGCAGCCGTGGGTGATGTCGTGACTGGGCGTCGGCTCCAGTGGAGCCAGTGCCAGGGCCAACGCGTGGTCCGTGAGCGTGCGGTCGTCGATGGCACGTCCGGCGTCGTACAGCGCCCAGGCGATTCCGCGGCCGCCGAAGTGCAGGCCCGGGCGGATGGAGCGGGTGCCGGTACGGGCGGCGATCCAGTTGCCCGCGGTGGAGAGCAGATCCGGCAGACGTGGGTCGCCGGTGAGCTCGAAGTACCGGGTCAGGACCGCCAGTACACCTGCCGCACCCTGCTGCACGGTGCAGGGGTCGGTCTCCCCGGCCAGGGTGGACACGGGCCACAGCCGGCGGTCGTCGGCCGGGGTCATGGAATCGACGAGGTGGTTCACCATCCCGGTGACCGCCATCTGCGTCACGTCGTCCGGTTCGTCGGTCCGCACCGGTCCGGCGGCGGGGTGTCTCGGCCGCGCCAGGTCCGTCTCGCGGAGAGCCGCACGAGCCCTGGCGAGGTCCCAGCGTTCGCCGGGATCGTCCTTCATCAGCCCGAGGATCATCTCCGGCAGGCCGTCCGGCAGGCGCAGCGTTCCGGCGCAGGCGGCCAGCCACTCGGCGAACCGCTGCTCGGCAGGCCTGGTGGCCGGCTCCTCGGGCAGCAGATTCGGTACCTTCCCGCTGAGCACGAAGCACACGGTGGCGCCGAGGCTGTAGTAGTCGGCCGTCGGGGAGACGGGAGCGTCCGCCAAGCGCTCGGGGGCGCTGAAGCCGGGGGTCCCCACTTTGGTCGGGAGCATGATGTCGTCCTTCAGGACGGCGAGCTCCAGGTCGATGAGGCGCAGTTCTCCGTCGGGGCGGACCATGACATTGCCGGGCGTGAAGTCCCGCAGTACGCAGCCGTGGGCGTGGGCCTCCGCGACCAGGTCGATCAGACGCCCGACCTGGTCGAGCGCGTCCGCTCGGTAGCGTTCGCTGCCGACGTCGCGGAAGCGCTCGGCGACCCAGGTACGCAGGGGCACGCCCGGCACTTCCTCCTGGGCGAGGAACAGGTGCCCGCCTGTCTCGAACATCGCGAGCGGCTCCGGTGCCAGTCCCGTGCCCTTGAGTTTCTCCAGCGTCCTGGCCTCGGCCCGCAGCCAGTCACGGATGTCGGAGCCGGCCGCGTCGCCCTCGACGTGCGGCCGAGCCTCCTTGATCACTACGGGTGCGTCGGTGGTGACGTCGGTCCCCCGGTAGACGCCGCCCTTGTTGGTGTGCCGGATCGCTTCCCGGACCGAGAACCGGCCGCCGAGCACCACCCGGCTCCGCGCCGCCTTCTCCTGTTGTGGTGGAAGCGGCACCGAGGCGGGGAAGGGGCTGACCGCCCACGGGGGAGGGGAGTACTGCCCGGTGCGCTTGTCCTCCACGGGATTGCCGTCGGGGTCCTCGATGAACCACACCAGCAGGCCTTGGTCCGACAGCCGCCGCCGGCCGACGAAGGCGCCGTAGCGGTAGTGCACCAGACTGTGCGGGGCGTACGGCTGGTCGGACAGGATCCGGGGGCCGGCCAGTCCCGCCGTGGCCTTGTGCAGTGCCAACGCGATCCGGGCCGCGTCGCCGTCGGAGGGCGGGTATACGGTGATGAACTTGCCGGAACTTCCCCGCGGTGTGGCACGGGAGTTGAGCGCGCTCACCTGCTCGAGCGACTGGACGAACTTGAATGCCGCCTCCTCGCGCAGCAGCACGTCCAGGGCCTTCACGAGGACTTCTGGCGCGGAGGCGGCAGTCGCGGACACGTGCAGTTTCCAGCCCTGTCGGCGTTGTACGCCGGACCGGCATGTGAGGCGGCACCACATCTCGTCTGCATCGGTCGTCCAACGCGCGCCCGTACCTGTGGCTTGCAGCGCCTGGTGGAGCAGGCTTTTCAGGTCGACTTCGATTGCGTGGCTCGTCATGCGTGTCCCTCCCAACGGTGAGAACCGCTGATTGGAATATTCCTTCATCAAGGAGAAACGCACAATACGTGCCAGGCGGAATTCGCTCTGTTCGGCGGGCGTGCGGTGTTATCGCGACGATGGGCGGCGCAGTCCGGCGTGAATAGGGAGCGCATATGTCGGGTCGAAAATGCTCCGCCTGTTCGGTGGAATGGCCACTTGTGCTAGAAAGAACAAACAGCTGAGGCTCATTCGTTCTAGAACGGGGATTGGCGGCCCGGATTCGGGGAAGCCGAGGTGACACGTCGACCCCGGCTTCCCCAGCAGTTCCATTCTATTTCATGGTGATGGGCGCCGTGCCCACCTTTACCGTCAATTAATCCCTGATTTTGGTCGAGCGGCGGATCGAACGCGAATGGCGACCGTGGGAAAGGTGAATGCTGTCGGTGCGTGCCGCCGTAGCGCACCCCCGCCCTTCAATTCCGCAATATAATAATACGAATCAATGATGGATGGGCGACGGATCCGCGACCCTACTCGTGTACTCATTGCCGTGTTCGGTGTACAGGCGACGCACGGGCGGTTCGGGCCAGGGATGACTCCACCGGGCGCCTCTGCCGGCGGGTTGCATGCCGACCGGCCTACATCGGCCCCGCTGCCACCGAATTCGGCCGGCGTCCGCCGGTAGGTGGAGTGCCTCCCTCCTCCTGGGCTTCCGCGGCTCACTGTCAGGCATCGTCCCCGGGCAGGGCCGAGGGGAACGCGTCGATCTCCTGGCGGACGTAGCGCGAGACGTCGGTCAGGACGGCGACGGTTTCCTTGAGTTCGTGAGCCGGCTCAGGAGCGGTGGCCCATGCCTCCGGCTTTCTGGTGACGACCGCGTACAGCAGGTCGTCGTCGAACCAGCCACCCTCCGCCTGCTGCGGTGCGGTGTCCCGCAGGATCTCCACGGCCAGGGGCAGGAGCCAGGGCAGCCCCACGTCCTGTCCGGTCAGCCGGGCCGGCTCGTGCGGCTCCAGGGCCGCGGCCGGTCGACGCCGCAGCTCGTACACGTTCCGGACCATGGGGGTCGTGTCCGCGGGAGGAGTCGGCCGGTGCAGGCCCTCCAACTCCTCGAGGGAGCGACCACGGTCGAAGTCTTCGGGCACCGTCGGGTCCTCTCGTGCCCCGCATCCGTCGGCGCGGAGGCTTGACTCCTGGAGCGCGTCTCTGCGTCCGCGTCGTTCAGGGTACGGATCGGCGTCATCCGCGGCTGCTCTCACCCGTGGCCGATGGACTTCAGGAAGCGGTTCAGCCGTTCGAGTTCGGCAATGGCGTCCTTTGGGGTTGCCGTCCGCACGGTAGCCGTACGCGCGGCGGCGTCGTCGGTCTCCGGGAACGGGCGTCCGGCCGCGCGGCGGGGACTCCGGTGGACGCCACCGGGACGGCCCGCTCCCGACCGGTTCCCCGCCGTTGGCGAGGGCGGCATCCCCGCGGCACAGCGGTCGGCCGGTTCGCTCGAGGGCGGGCGAACCGCCTCATCGAGCGAGCGAAAGGCGCCTGACAGGTGAGGAACCAGGTCAGGCGCCTTTTGTTGTGCGCCTAGAAGAAGCCCAGCTTCTTCGGGGAGTAGGACACCAGGAGGTTCTTCGTCTGCTGGTAGTGCTCCAGCATCATCTTGTGGGTCTCGCGGCCGATGCCGGACTGCTTGTAGCCCCCGAATGCGGCATGTGCCGGATATGCGTGGTAACAGTTCGTCCAGACGCGGCCGGCCTGGATGGAACGTCCCGCCCGGTAGGCCGTGTTGACGTCCCGTGTCCACACGCCGGCGCCGAGCCCGTACAGGGTGTCGTTCGCGATCTTGATGGCGTCGTCGAAATCGTCGAAGGACGTCACCGAGACGACCGGGCCGAAGATCTCCTCCTGGAAGATCCGCATCCGGTTGTCGCCCTCGAAGATCGTCGGCTGGACGTAGTAACCGCCCTTCAACTCTCCGTCGTGCTCGATGCGTTCACCGCCGGTGAGCACCTTGGCGCCCTCCTGCCGGCCGATGTCCAGATAGGAGAGGATCTTCTCCAGCTGGTCGTTGGACGCCTGCGCGCCGATCATCGTGTCCGTGTCGAGCGGGTTGCCAGGCTTGATGAGCTCGGTGCGGGCGACCGCCGCCTCCATGAACTCGCGGTAGTGGCCGCGCTGGACGAGGGCGCGTGAAGGGCACGTGCACACCTCGCCCTGGTTGAGCGCGAACATCGTGAAGCCCTCGAGCGCCTTGTCGCGGAAGTCGTCGTTCTGCGCCCACACGTCGTCGAAGAAGATGTTCGGCGACTTGCCGCCCAGCTCCAGCGTCACCGGCTTGATGTTCTCCGAGGCGTACTGCATGATCAGCCGCCCCGTGGTGGTCTCGCCCGTGAACGCGACCTTCGCCACCCGCGCGCTGGAGGCCAGCGGCTTGCCCGCCTCCACGCCGAAGCCGTTGACGATGTTCACCACACCCGGCGGGATCAGGTCCGCGATCAGGCTCATCCAGTAGTGGATGGACGCCGGCGTCTGCTCGGCCGGCTTGATGACGACCGCGTTGCCCGCCGCCAGCGCCGGAGCGAGCTTCCACACCGCCATCAGAATGGGGAAGTTCCACGGGATGATCTGCGCGACCACGCCCAGCGGCTCGTGGAAGTGGTACGCGACGGTGTCGTCGTCGACCTCGCTCAGCGAACCCTCCTGAGCGCGGATCGCCCCCGCGAAATAGCGGAAGTGGTCGATCGCGAGCGGGATGTCGGCCGCCAGCGTCTCACGGACCGGCTTGCCGTTCTCCCAGGTCTCCGCGACCGCCAGCTTCTCCAGGTTCGCCTCCATCCGGTCGGCGATCTTGAGCAGGATGTCGGCGCGCGCGGTCACGGAGGTGCGCCCCCACGCGGGTGCCGCCGCGTGCGCCGCGTCCAGCGCGCGTTCCACGTCCTCGGCGGTGCCGCGCGCGACCTCGGTGAACGGCTGCCCGTTCACCGGGCTCGGGTTCTCGAAGTACTGCCCGCGAGCCGGCGCGACGTACTCCCCGCCGATGAAGTGGTCGTAACGCGCCTGGTAGGAGACGATCGCGCCTTCGCTGCCGGGCGCCGCGTATCGGGTCATGCTGGTTGCCTCCCGGAGAAGCGCTGCCCGCCGTCGGGCAGCTCTCGCCGCGAGGCTAGGAACCCGGACGTTGCAACGACGTTGCGCGCTCGGAACCGCTGCCCCGCCCTGCGGGCGGGCCGCACCCCACCGCGTCAGCGAGACTGCGGTCGCGCACGGCCGGTGCGTGCGGCACCCGTCCATCCGGCCTGTGCGCCCTGCTCGGACTCCAGCTCCGCCACGCGCGCGTGTACGGTCGCCGCCGGGCGCAGCGCCGACAACGCCCGCCAGACGTCGAGGTCGTCCTCGCCCCACGGCGCTCGGGCCCAGTCGGCCAGCAGGTCGGGGTCCCGCCGGGCGATGATCGCCGTCCGCAGCCCGTCGGCGAGCCGTCGCCGCAGCCGTACCACCGCCGGTGCCGTCGAACCCGGCAGCAGCGGACCGGCGTACACCGCCGCGGCCGCCGTCACCGCGCCGGTGCCGAGCCGCCGCTCCACCACCGCCACATCGGACTCGACCGGCCGGGTGAGCCGGTAGGGACGCGAACCCAGCAGTTCCGGACCGAGGATCCTGCGCAGCCGTGCCAGCTCGGCCCGCAGGGTCACCGGCGTCACCGACTCGTCCTCGTACAGGGCGCACTGCAACTCGTCGCCCGTCAGACCTTCCGGATGCCGGGCCAGCAGCACGAGGATCTCGCTGTGCCGACGGCTGAGCCTGATCTTCCTTCCGTCCGAGACCAGTTGGGCCTCGTCACGCCCCAGGGCGGTCAGTTCGAGGGAGTCGGCCATGGCCCGAGGCGGCGCGAGCAGCGCCAGTTGGGCCTCGGCGGCCCGCGCCACCGCCTGGACGAAGCCGAGGCTGTGCGGATGCGCGAGCCCGTCCCCGCCGGTGATGTCCACCGCGCCGAGCACTCGTCCGGTGCGCGGATCGTGCACGGGGGCCGCCGCGCAGGTCCAGGGCTGCACACGCCGGATGAAGTGCTCGGCCGCGAACACCTGCACCGGACGGTCGACGGCGACCGCCGTGCCCGGGGCGTTCGTTCCGACCGCCGACTCCGACCACCGTGCGCCCGGCACGAAGTTCATCCGTCCGGCCTGTCGTCGTGTTCCCGGGTGGCCCTCGACCCACAGGAGTCTGCCCTGCGCGTCGCACACGGCCAGCAGGTGCTCCCCGTCCGCCGCGAACGTTCCCATGAGCTCCCGGAACAGCGGCATCACCCGTGCGAGCGGATGCTCCGCCCGGTAGGAACCGAGTTCCCCGTCCGTGAGTTCCACCCTCGCGGCGCCCTCCGGCACGACGCCCGCCCGCGCCGACCGCCGCCAGGATTCCGCCACCACGGCACGCACCGGCCGCGACACCGTGCCGCCCTCGGTGAACGACTCGTACGCGCGGCGCAGCAGCCGACCCCGCTCGGCGGGATCGGTCCCCGGTTCCAGGGCCACCCAAGGATCGGTCAACTCGGCCTCCCGGAAGGCGATGCGACTGGGCCCATCGTCACTCCGGGAGCGGGCCTGGACAACCCGTGTGACGTTCCCCTTCCGCCCGGTGCCTCGCGGCCTGCCCGTTCTGGCCGCAGCGAGGCCCGCCCCAGGTCAGGCGAAGTTGACGAGCCTGATGTAGCGCGTCCAGTCCCAGTTCGGCCCGGGATCGGTGTGATCGGTGCCCGGTACCTCGCGGTGTCCGAGGATGTGGGCGCGGTCCTTGGGAATGCCGTACCGGTCGCAGACCGCGGCGGTGAGCCTGGCCGACTCCTCGTAGAGGGCGTCGGTGAAGTAGGCGGGCCGGTCGATCCAGCCCTCGTGCTCGATTCCGATGCTTCTGGTGTTGTAGTCCCAGTTGCCCGCGTGCCAGGCGACGTCGCGCTCCCTCACGCACTGGGTGACATGGCCGTCGGCCGAGCGCACGAGGTAGTGCGCGGACACTTTCTTCTGCGGATTCTGGAAGATGGACAGGGTCGTGACGTACGAGGCCTGGGTGACGTGAATGATCACGTAGTCGAGCTCGTAGCTGTAGGGGCGGTCGGAGGCCGTGTAGTTGGAGCCGGTCGCCGGAATCCACTCGGCGCCCGGATAGTCGACGGCCGCCGGCTGCGCGGTCGCCCGCGCATCGGGGAGCAACGCGTAGGGGAGGGCCGCGAGGGCTGCGCCCTTGAGCAGCCGTCGTCGGCTGGGTAACGGCTGTGCTCGCTCCATGGGGTTGGCCTTTCGTCGGTGGGGGTGGGCCGTGAACCCGCGGCCCGGATCCGGGCAGGTCGAAGCGGGTGCCGGAAGCGGAGGGCCGGGCCGGGGCCTGCCGCACGTGGGCCTCGTGGTCAGCGCCGCAACGCCGCGGCCGTCTCGCGCAGTTGGGCGTGCAGTCCGCGATGAGTCTCACGCGCGGGCAGCCATTCCTTGCGCAGCTTGGCGACGCACGTGTAGTTGGTGTCGCAGACGTTCGCGAGCGGAGACTCGACCGTCTGCGTCGCGAACTGGTACGCGTCCAGCTCGCTGAACCCGTAGTCGCGCACCAGCCACTGCACGAGGTCGAGCTGGGATATCCGGAAGGCGTCCTCCAGCGGGCGTGTCGAGCCGGTCGAGATGATGTGGGTGTCGGACTCGATGCGCGGCCAGGGGGTGGCGACTCCCTTCAGGAGTTCGACGATCACCACCGTGTTCATCGCGCACTCGACCGCGACCCCGCAGGTCTCTCCCTCACCCTGGCGCGCGTGTCCGTCGCCCAGGCTGAGCAGGGCGCCTTCGACGTTCACCCCGAGATAGCAGGTCACTCCGGCCCGCATCTCCGGTGTGTCCATGTTCCCGCCGTGCGCGTCGGGCACCAGCGCGGAGCGCACCTCCAGGTTCGCGGGCGCCACACCCACGGTGCCGTGCATCGGATCCATCGGCAGCTCGATCCGGATGTCGCCGTCCCGTGCGCTGAACAGCGCGGTCCGGCGCTCCCGGTCGAGCTGCCAGATCCACACCGTCTCCGGCAGCGGTGGCTGCAGGGACGCCGTGGTGTGGGTGGAGGTCAGGGCGCCGAAGAGGGGGACCGTCGTCGAAGCCGCCCAGTCGCGGGCCGGCTCGATCGAGACGAAGTGGACCGCGACCGTGTCGCCCGGCTCCGCTCCCTCGACATGGAAGGGGCCGGTCTGCGGATTGAGGAAGGGGAACTCGCAGACCTCGGACACCAAGTCCTTCTCGGAGCGCACCCGTCCGGCGAAGCAGTCCTCGGTGTACAGATCGAGCACGGTGCCCGGCGCGATGCGTGCCACGGGTGGTGCGCCGCCGAACGTCCAGGCGAACTCGCCCGGCACCGGGCGCACGGTCAGGATCCTGGGGTCGCTCATGGCTGCACGGCTCCGCTCTGCGAAGGGGCGGGGGGCGAGGTCTCGTCGAGGTGGACACGGGCGGTCTCGGCTATGCGCTCCGGGTGGCGACGCAGCAGGAAGACCAATATCACGGCCCCGGCCGACATCCAGGCACCCACGACCGGCCCGGCGTACGACACCGGCGCGGTCAGTCCGGTCACGAAGTCGAAGACCGGCAGACCCGCGGCGGTGAGCAGCGCGGGCACGAAGGCGACGATGCCGAGCAGCGGGAACACCAGATGCCGGACGGGGGCGAACAACTCGCGTCCGCGGCGCAGGAAGTAGCCCGCACAGGCGAGATCGACCACGATGTACACGCCGATCACCACGGTGACGATCACCGTCGCGAGGAGCAGGAACGCGGTCACCGGGTCGTACGCGAGACCGAGCCCCAGCATGACGGCCACGGTCACGGCGCACTGCACGGCCACCCCGGCCGCGGGGGAGCGGTGTCTCGGGTGCACACGGGCGAAGAGCGCGGGAAGGACGCGGATCCGGGCCAGAGCGAAGGCCGTTCGCGTGGAGACGGTGGCGCACGCGTTGGCGTTGGCGATCGTCGAGTTGACCACCGCGAGGAACACGAGCACCCAGAACAGCCCGAAGGAAGCGCGCGCCACGCCTTCCCACGACGCGGCGCCGGAGGCTCCGAACCCGGCGAACCGGTCGGGACCGAAGTACACCGACATGGCGTACGTCGTCAGGACGTAGACGAGTCCGATGGCCAGCGCCGCGCCGAGGACGGCCCGGTGCATCGTGCGGCGCGGGTCCCTGGTCTCCTCCGCGAGCGGAGCCGCCGCCTCGAACCCGGCGAAGGCGAGCACGGTGTACACCGATCCCGCGAACACGCCACTGATCCCGCCGTGGCCTTCGGCCGTGTGGGAGGCCCCGAACACCGACAGCGTGTTGTCCCCGCCGGCTCTGGCGATCAGCCAGACCGCGAAGACGAGGAAGACCAGCACTTCGAAGACGCCGAGAACGGTGCCGAACCGGGCCGAGGCGCGGACTCCCCGATAGCCCGCCACCGCGATGACCACCGCGCCCGCGAGCGACCAGGGCCACCAGAGGCCGTCCGGGTACGAGGACCATTCCTGGTGCAGCGTGCCCGCCGTCGTGAATCCGAGCTGAAGGAGGAGCAGCGGCGGCACCAGCGCCTCGACGAACACGTAGCCCCAGCCCACGAGGAATCCGGCGGACGGATGCAGTCCCCGCGCCGTGTAGGTGGCCACCGAACCCGCGGAGGGCATCTCGCGTGCCAGCTCGGCCACGCACGACGCGGTGAACAGACAGGCCACCAGCGCTATCAGCACCGCCAGGGGCAGGCTGCCGCCCGCGAACGCCGCTCCGGACGGGATGGACGCGGCGACCGCCGCCGCCGGCGCCATCGCCGTGATGCTCTGGAACAGGACCTCGCGCAGGCCGATCGCCTCACGCCGCAGACCCGGAACCGCCTCCTCCGACATCTGAATCCCCCGATCCGACCGGAACACAGCCGCCGGCAGGACGGCTGCGCCTCGCGTGAATCACGGTACGGCGCTTGCCGGTTGGGCAGGAAGAGCCAGACGCGAGTCCGTGGACGGCCCGCGGAATGTGGACAACCCGATCACCCGCACGGGGGAACGTCCTGCGGGTGACGGCGGGTTTTCCGAAGGACTGCTTCGCCCACCGTGCCCCGTGCGTCGCGCCTACGACCGTCCGGCCACCGCCGCCGGGTCGTCGAGCACCCCGCGTACCACCGAATGCGCCGCACCCAGCAGCGGGCCCTCGGATCCCAGGCGGGAAACGGACACGGGGCAGGCGGGACCCGCCGTGCGCCGCGCCAACTCGCCCTCCAGCGAAGGGAGCAGCCAGGGCGCGAGCCCGGCGAGGGCCCCGCCCAGCACGACCGTCTCCGGGTCCAGCAGGTTGACCGCCCCGGTCAGGGCGATGCCGAGCGCGGTTCCGGCGTCACGCAGGGCACGGCGTACGTCCGGGTCACCGTCGGCGGCGCGCCGGGACAGCAGCCCGACCCGGTCCTCACCCGGTTCGAGCCCGGCGGCGCGCAGAACCGCCTCCTCGCCCGCGTACTGTTCGAGGCACCCCCGTCCGCCGCACGGGCACTCCGGTCCCTCCGGGCGCACCGGGACATGCCCCAACTCGCCCGCGAAACCACGGGTCCCGCGCAGCAGCCGCCCGTCCACGAGCACCGCGGCACCGATGCCGATCTCCGCGGACACGTGCAGGAAGTCACGAGGTGCCGCGTCCCCGAGCCAGAGTTCCGCGAGCCCGCCGAAGTTGGCTTCGTTGTCCACGGTCAGGGGCCACTCGGCGGGCAGCAGTTCGCCGAGGTCGGTGTCGTGCCAGTCGAGGTTCGGGGCCTGGACCACGGTCCGGGCGTCCCGTGCCACGAGTCCGGGGACGGCGACGGCGAGGCCGGCGGGCCACAGGCCTTCCCGGTCGGCCTCGGCGACGACCTGGCGCACCAGCGCCGTCAGTTCCTGGATCACGGGCCCGGCCGGCCGGCCGCGGTTCGTGCCGTGGCGCACGGCGCGGGCCCGCACGGCGCCCCGGAGGTCGACCGCGCACACCGCGAGATGGTCGACGCCCACCTCCGCGCCGATCCCGGCGGGACCGTGCCCGCTGACGGTGAGCGCCGAGCCGGGCCGCCCCACCCTGCCCGGCCGCTCGGGCCCCAGCTCTTCGAGGAGCCCCGTGCGGATCAGCTCGTCGACCAGGGTGGACACGGCCGCCCGCGTCAGACCGATGCGGGAGGCGACGGCGGCACGCGACAACGGCCCCTCGTCGCTGACGGTGTGCATGACCCGGGAGAGGTTGCGGCGGCGCATGCCCTGCTGGGTGTCGGGCAGTCGCCGGCCGGAGCCGGCCGGGTGGGCCTCGTGCAGCGGTGCGGTCATGCTTCCGTCGATCCTCGTCCGGCCGGTCCCGTCGGCCTGTCTCGGTGCCCGCCCCACCGGCCGGCCCCGGCCGGTGCCGCCCGCACGGGACGTCACTCGTGAGAGCCGGTCACGCCGGGGCGGCACGGTCGGTCCTGATCAGTTCCTGTTCGGCTCCCGCTCGAACAGCGGAGCCGCGTCGGAGAGTACCCCGGTGATCCGCGCGAGCGTCTCCTCGTCCCGTTCCACGGCGTCGAGCACCGGCCCGCGGGCGGTGCCCCAGCGCCGGGCGACCGCGGCCGGGTCCTCACCCGTCAGCAGGCCCGCCGCCTGGGCGGCGGCGCCGAGTGCGACCAGTTCCCTGGCCTCGGGCACCTGGACGGGCCGGCCCGAGAGCCGGCGCACGGTCTGCTGCCAGGCCTTGCCCCGCGCCCCGCCGCCGATCAGCAGCAACGGCGCCGAACGGTCGGCGTCCGCGTCCAGTACCAAGTCGAGGGCGCCCAGCAGGGAGTGCACGGCACCGTCGTACGCGGCCTGGAGCAACTGCCCGCCCGTCGTGTCGTGCCTGAGCCCGTGCAGCAGTCCCGAGGCGTGCGGCAGGTTCGGTGTCCGTTCCCCGTCCAGATAGGGGAGGAACGTCACTGAGGAGCCGGCCTCGACGGCCTCGCGGTCGAGACCGAGCAGCGCGGCGAACCGGTCGACGGCCAGCGTGCAGTTCAGTGTGCAGGCCAGGGGGAGCCAGCCGCCGTGCGCGTCCGCGAATCCCGCCACCGTGCCGGTCGGGTCGGCCGGACGGTGCGTCGAGACGGCGTACACGGTCCCCGAGGTGCCGAGGCTGACCACCGGGGTGCCGGGGCGCAGCCCGAGGCCGAGCGCGGCGGCCGCGTTGTCCCCGGTTCCGGCCGCCACCAGGGTGCCCCGGGAGAACGGCAGCTCACCCCTGGCGTGCACCGTCCCGGCCACCTCGCCCGGCCGGACGACGCGGGGGAGCAGGGCGGGGTCGAGACCGATGTGGGCGAGCACCTCTTCGTCGTACGCCTCGCTCCCGGAGGCCCACCACCCGGTGCCCGAGGCGTCGCCGCGGTCGGTGGTGCCCTGTCCGGTGAGCCGTTCGGTGAGGTAGTCGTGGGGCAGCCGGACCGCCGCCGTCGCCCGGACGGCGTCCGGCTCGTGCTCGGCGAGCCAGGCCCATTTCGTGGCCGTGAAGGACGCGGCCGGCACACTGCCGGTCCGCTCGGCCCAGGCCTTCGGGCCGCCGAGTTCTTCGACCAGCCGACGGGCCTGCGGCGCCGAGCGCACGTCGTTCCACAACAGGGCGGGTCGTACGGGTTCGCCGTGCGCGTCGAGCGTCACGAGCCCGTGCTGCTGCCCGCCGATCGACACCGCCGCCGCCTCGTGGGCGGCGTCTCCGCACTGGCGCAGGGCTTCGCACAGCGCGTCCCACCACTGACGGGGGTCGCTCTCGCGGCCCGCCCCGGTGGAGACGGTGTGCGGCGCCTGTCCGCTCGCCACCACCTGTCCCGTCGACGCGTCGACGACCAGGGCCTTGGTGGACTGGGTGGACGAGTCCACCCCGACGACGAGCGGACCCTCGGCTGCTGACATCGGGCTCTCCCTCTTCCGCGGCTCCGCGGGATCTGTGCTGGTCACGGGGGTTTTCGGACCGCCACGGTCCGGATCCCGCAGTTCGTCCCTGGATCGATGTGACCAGGTTTCCTACTTCGTCTCTTCCCAGAGATGCGTCCGCATACTAATTTGTAAACCGCCATGACGAAATAGTCGGAGCTAGCAAGGAGCCGCGGCATGAACTACCAGCCCACCCCCGAGGACAGGTTCACCTTCGGCCTGTGGACCGTCGGCTGGCAGGGAAGGGACCCGTTCGGCGACGCCACCCGGCGCGCCCTGGACCCGGTCGAGACCGTCCAGCGACTGGCCGAGCTCGGTGCTTACGGAGTGACCTTCCACGACGACGACCTGATCCCCTTCGGGTCCTCGGACGGTGAGCGCGAGTCGCACGTCAAGCGGTTCAGGCAGACCCTGGACGCCACCGGCCTCAAGGTGCCGATGGCCACCACCAACCTGTTCACGCACCCCGTCTTCAAGGACGGCGCGTTCACCTCGAACGACCGCGACGTGCGTCGCTACGCGCTGCGCAAGACCGTCCGCAACATCGACCTGGCGGTCGAGCTCGGCGCCGAGACGTACGTCGCCTGGGGCGGCCGTGAAGGAGCCGAGTCCGGTGCCGCCAAGGACGTACGTGTCGCTCTCGACCGCATGAAGGAGGCCTTCGACCTCCTCGGTGAGTACGTGACCTCGCAGGGCTACGACCTGAGGTTCGCGATCGAGCCCAAGCCGAACGAGCCCCGCGGCGACATCCTGCTCCCCACCGTCGGCCACGCCCTCGCCTTCATCGAGCGCCTGGAGCGCCCGGAGCTGTACGGCGTCAACCCGGAGGTCGGCCACGAGCAGATGGCCGGACTGAACTTCCCGCACGGCATCGCGCAGGCCCTGTGGGCGGGCAAGCTCTTCCACATCGACCTCAACGGCCAGTCCGGCATCAAGTACGACCAGGACCTGCGCTTTGGCGCGGGCGACCTGCGCGCCGCGTTCTGGCTGGTCGACCTCCTGGAGAGCGCCGGTTACGCGGGTCCGAAGCACTTCGACTTCAAGCCGCCGCGCACCGAGGACTTCGACGGCGTGTGGGCGTCGGCGGCGGGCTGCATGCGCAACTACCTGATCCTGCGCGAGCGCGCGGCGGCGTTCCGCGCCGACCCCGAGGTCCAGGCGGCCCTGCGCGCCTCGCGTCTGCACGAGCTGGCGCAGCCCACCGCGGAGGACGGCCTCGCGGGGCTGCTCGCCGACCGGACCGCCTTCGAGGACTTCGACGTCGAGGCCGCGGCCGCGCGTGGCATGGCCTTCGAGCAGCTGGACCAGCTGGCGATGGACCACCTCCTGGGCGCGCGCGGCTGATCGGACCGCCTTCGAGGGTCCGGACCCGCCTTCCGGCGGGTCCGGCCCGCCCTCCGCGGCGGCCGCTCTTCGCGCGGAAATTCCGGAATCGTGCGATCCACGGCATGAGTCCGTATCAACTTCCGCGCGAGGGTCGCGCGATGACCGGATTCGAGGCGACTCTGGACGGTATGGCCATGCCGCCCGAACCGCCTCAGCATCCACGGTCGCAGAGAGAAACGCACCCTTCCGAGGGCAACGTTCAAGGCCCGCGTCCGAGCGGGTACGGTCCTCCGTCATCCGGGGGATACGGCCCACCGTCGTCGGGTGGCTACGGGCCTCCGTCGTCGGGTGGCTACGGGCCTCCGCCCTCCGGCGGATACGGGCCTCCACCGGATGGGTTCGGCCCTCCCCGGGGAGGCGACGGCTCTTCCTCAGGGGTCTACGGTTCGGCGGAGCAAGGCGGCGGCCGGCCTCCCGGGCAGAGCGGTGGGGGATGGCCGCCGCCTCCGCCGTCCGGACCACCGCCAGGACCATCGCCCGGACCGCCGGGCGGGCCCGGCGGTCGTCCTGGAGGGCGGCGTCACAACAGCCTGCTCCTCGTCATCGCGGTGATCGTCGGTGTCGGCGTGATCGTCGTCGTGGCCATGACGGCCGCGGGCGGCGGCGGCAAGGACAAGAAGTCCCCCACCGAGAGCACCGGGCGGTCGCCGAGCTCCTCGCCGGGTCTCCCGTCCGGATTTCCGTCGCTTCCCTCGAGCCTGCCCACTGTCGTGCCGTCGTTCCCCACGGACCTGCCCACCGGGCTCGTGCCCAGCGACCTGCGGTCCCTCTTCCCGTCCCTCGCGGACGACGAGGTGCCCTACTACATGCTCCGGAAGGGCGATTGTTTCGACACGGACGACGCCGAGCCCGGACAGGCCGCCAAGCGCGAGTGCACCCGGCCGCACGACGCCGAGGTCGTGACGGTCACCGAACTCGACGGCACCTACACGACGGACGCGGCCCTCAAGAAAGCCGCGTCCGCGCTGTGCGCGTCCCCCCTGGAACGGAAGGCGGCCGGCCAGGCCGCGGGCACGGTGCGCGAGACACTCGTGCAGTACCCGGACACCGGGACCTACGGGACCGGCATCGACAAGGTCACGTGCAGCCTGGCCGCGGACATGGGCGAGGGCGGCCACAAGCTCACCGGACCGCTGAAGTGAGCGGCACGCGTGCGTGGCCGCTGTCCGTGTCCACACACGCGTGCCGCTCCGAAGGGTTCCGGGATCAGATACCGCGCGGCAGCCGCACGTAGGTGACGGTCGTCTCGATACCGCTGTCCACGAGCCGTCCCCGCGCGTCGAAGGCGCCGGCCCCGTCGGTCATCCCGAAGTCGTTGTCGTTGATGAGGGCGAGAGTGTCGTGGTCCACGCGCGCGACGCCCTCGATCTTGCCGGGCACCCCCGCGACGGTCCCCAGGTCGACGACCAGACGCTTCGCCAGCACCGGGACACCCGCCGACGCCAGGTCGTCCAGCTGCTCCAGCGAGGGCGACGTGGTGTCGGCGTCCCACGGGCCGCCGAGGATGTCCGCGTCCCGGGTGAGCCGTACCGACTGCAGACGGGCCGCCTTGTCGGTGCGCTCCTCGACAAGCAGCTGGTTCCCGCCGACGGCCACCACGGAGGAGATCTTCAGCTCGGACGTGTCGTCCTCGCTCGGGTCGACCACGTTCACCGGGTCGAACCGGTACGGGTACTCGGCGGTCACGGCGCGCTTCCTGGGAGAGAAGCGCAGCAGCCGCGTGTTCCGCGACGCGTCGCCCGCGTTCCCGTCGGGCAGCGAGAGAGGGCTCTGCAGCGCCATCACCAGGTCACCGTCGGGGAGCTGGGCGAGCCCTTCGAGACCGCGGTTGGTCTTGCGGTGGAGCAGGACGGCGGGCAGCGCCTCGACGACCGGGTAGTCCGTGCCGGTCAGGCCGAGACCCTTGGGGACGTAGCGTGCGAGGACCTTCCCGCGCGCGGAGACGTGGACCAGCGAGGGACTGTACTCGTCGACGAGCCAGAACGAGCCGTCCTTCGCCCGCACGATGCCCTCGGTGTCCAGGCCGTTCGGGTTGTACGCGAGGGGGGTCTGCGCGTCGTAGGAGTACGGTGCCTCGTCGCGCCCCGCCTGGTCGGACAGTCCGGTGACCGGCTTCCCCGACGATGTGGTGATCGGGATCGAGTCGATCACCTTCACGGTGTCACCGCACACCCGGATCTTCACGATCGCCGGATCGAAGCCGGGAACCGGGAACGTACGGCGCTTCTTGCCGTCCACCTTGATCTGGCCGTTGGGCCCCCGGTCGGTGACCGTCCAGAACTCGCCCTTGCGTCCGGCCGGGTAGATGTCGCTGCCGATCCCGCCGAGATCGACACCACGGTCGTCGGCCACCGTGCCGGGCAGCAGCGCGTTGCTGAACGCGCCGAGGGGGATGTCTCCGAGCGTCGCGGTGTGCGTCACCCGCGGCTGCGCGGGTCCGGACGCAGCGTCCGCGGCGCCGGCCGTCACGAAGGCGGCCAGCACGGCGAGCGGCACGCCCAGGGCAACGGATCGGTGGACGTGGCGCTTGCCGTCGACATGCGGGGACATCAGGCCTCCTGGGACACAAGTTCGTTGACAGCGCACAGAGTTGGCCCCGGCGCCTAACGGTTTGCGACGTGCGGGTGAACGCCGCGCGTCGACCAGTCATCGGGTCTTCCCGGCCGTGGCGAGGGCGGTCGGCGGGATGTCGCCGTCGGCTTCGCGGGTCCGGTGGCCCGCGTTGTCCGCGCGTTGTCCGGAGTCGGGCGTGCCTCGAGCGGAGCCCGGAGCCCGGACTCGTCGGTTCCGGCAGCAGGTCCCGTGTTCCGCGTCCCCGGGGCCTGTGTCCGGTGCACGAGGTCGCCGGGGGCTTCTCGGGGTTGACTAGGGGGCGCGCGTCAGGGATGTATCAGGGTCGCGGTCCGGAACCGTGGGTCACGGGGACCCGTTCTCAGGACAGAGAGCGGCAGCAGCCGCGGAGGAGGCGACACATGTCGAAGAACGCGAAGATCGCCGCAGGAGGTGTGGCGGTCGGCCTGATTCTGTTGATCTGGCTGCCCTGGTGGGCCGCCTTCCTGATCGTGCTGGGAGTCCCGGCGGCCGCGTATCTGGCGCTGGACCCCTCGCAGCGGCGCAGGCTGCGCCGTGTCACCCGCAAGGAACTCGGTCGCTGAGGGGCGACCGCCGACGGCGATCCGTCCACGGCCGTCCCTCCGCTCGCCGTGGCCGGTGACCGGAGGGACCGAAGCGGGGACCGGCCGAGGGCCGCGTCACCGGGATTCCGTGTGACGCGGTCGCTCAGCTGGGGCGGACCGCCATCTTGTCCAGGGCCTCCAGGAGGCCGGGCAGCTCCGGTCCGCGGCCGACGGGCAGGACCTCGCCGGGCTCCTCGTCGAGCAGGATGAACGCGATGTCGTCGGTCCTGGCGACGAGTGACCAGCCGGGGCCGTCGGCGCGCAGGGTACGGGCGTCGCCCGTGGCGAAGGACGAGCGGACACGGCCCAGCGGAGGCGGTGCGTCCACGTACGAGCGGGCCTCGGCGAGAACCCGGCGGATGCCGGCACGGTTCACGGCCTTCTCGTCCTCGCCCTCCTTCTCGTCCTGACTCCGGGAGTCCTGGGCGTCGCCAGGAGCGTCCTCGGCACCCTCCGAGGGGGCGAACTCGCCGTCGTCGATCTGCTCGCGCCACACCGCCCACTGGAGCGCGATCTCGTCCGCGCCGAGGCGCCGCTGGGCCGGTCCCCAGGTGGTGGTGTCCGGCGGGCTGAGCGGAGGCCGGTCCGTGAGTTCGGCCGACGGGTCGTGCGGAGCCGGCACCCCGGGGGTCGAGACGGCCACCTCGAGGGGCCAGCCGGGCAGCGCGGCGACGACCGTCCGCTCGTCCGGCGACAGCTCGTGCTCCATCCCGCAGTCCCAGGACGCGATGGCGACGGCGACCAGGGAAACGTCGTCGATGACGACGGTCCAGCGCGCGCCCTGCCCGTCCTGGCCGAGCACCAGCCCGTACCCCTCCGCGAGGGGCGCCAGGCCGAGCGTCGCGCAGGCCTCCGGGTAGTCGTCACCGAGCACGCTGGGGAACTTCGCCGGCGTCAGCAGCACCGCCGTCAGCACGTACAGCGCGTCGTCGTCCCCGGTGGCGACGGCGTCTTCGTCCGTCCCGGCCATTCCAGCCTCCCGATCGCTTCATCTGTCGGCGCACCCTAAGCGACCGGGAGGCACTTGTCACGGGCCCGAAACCCGTGCGGAGCTGCAGCTACCAGGCCGGACGGGGGCGAAACGCCCCCATGGGTCCGACCGGTCAGGCCGCGGGCAGTCCGAGCAGGGTACGGGCGACCGCCTGCGGTGACTCGTCGCGTTCCCGGGCGAGAGCGACAACGGCCCGGCAGGCCAGCTCGTTCACCCCGAACGACAGCGCCTCGGGCGACACCCAGGCGGCTGCCTCGTCGATCTGTTCCTGATCGTCCTCCGCGCACGCGGCCACGTACACCGCGGCCGCCTCGAACAGGTTGTATGTGCGCTTTCTCTCCTTCCGGGCCGTCTCCCGCGAGGGGCTTCCGGGCTGTTCGGCCGTGGTCCTGCGTCCGATCGAACGGAGTCTGCCGAATATGCCGGACATCCGGTCACCATCCCCTCGTGATCGCTGATCGTACGGTTGCTGCTACTCAACGTAGAGATGGAGTCGCGGCGGCAGAAGAGGGGCGGCCCGGTGAAGCGGAACCCCCGTCTCAGTGGCCGGCCGCGTCGAGCGAGTCGAGGGTGGTCCGCAACCAGGTCAGTTCGGCCTGGCTCGTGGCCCGCGCGATGGTGAGGATGCCGCGCCGGAAGGGGTCGTCCAGCTCCTCGGCCCGCAGCGGCCGGTCGCCGTCGTAGAAGAAGCTCGCGGGCTCCTCCAGGAAGGCCAGTCTGCGACGCAGTACGGCGGCCTGTGCCCCGGGATCCCGCAGATGCCGGAGGAAGGCGAGCACCGTGAACCAGCGGTTCTCGTCCGTGATGTCCCGCTGCGACGGCTGCGCGAGCCTGCGGCTCAGTTCGCGCCCGCCCTCCTCCGTGAGCGTCAGGACATGACGAGGGGCGGCCACGGAGCCGGGCTGTGTGGCCCGTTCCAGCAGCCGCGCGTTCTCCAGCCGCTTGATCGCGGGGTACAGCGTGCTCTCCGCCACCGGCTTCACGTGCCCCGTCAGCGCGGTGATGCGCTTGCGCAGCTCGTAGCCGTGCAAAGGGGCGTCGTACAGAAATCCGAGGATGGCCAGTTCCAGCATGTCCACATTCTGTCGCACCACCGCTGTACATCGCTTCATGGATACCTCGGAACCGATGTATTCTCCTGGAGCTGTGAGGAACGAAGGAACGGCGGCAGGGGAGAGCGGTATGCGGCAGACCGAGTTCGACGGCAGGGGAAGCATGATCCGCTGGACGGAGGTGGCGGGCGGTGGACCCGCGCGCGTGTACGTGCACGGTCTGGGGTCGGCCTCGACGGTCTACAACGCCCACATCGCGGCCCGGCCCGAACTGGCGGGCCGGCGCACCCTGTTCGTCGACCTGCCCGGCCACGGCATCAGCGACCGGCCCGCCGGCTTCGGTTACGGCCTGGAGGACCACGCCACGGCCCTGGCGGCAGTCCTGGACGCGGCCCGTGTCGCCGGGGCGGAACTCGTCGCACACAGCATGGGAGGCTCCGTCGCCGTCGTGCTCGCCCACCGCCGTCCCGAACTCGTCTCCCGGCTCGTCCTCGTGGAGGCCAATCTCGATCCGCACCCCACGATCACCGCGGGCAGCAGCGGCATCGCCTCCTACGGGGAGGACGACTACGTCGAGAACGGCGGGCACGCGCGTGTGCTCGAAAAGGTCGGCCACCCCTGGGCCGCGACCATGCGTCTGGCCGATCCACGCGCCCTGCACCGGTCGGCGACGGGACTCGTCCGGGGCACCACCCCGACGATGCGGCAGATGCTCGTCGGGCTGACGATGGAGCGCGTCTACCTCCAGGGCGAGCTCAGTGGCGAACTGTCCGGCTCCGAAGCCCTGGAAGCGGCAGGGGTGCGTGTCGTGACCGTGCCGGGTGCCGGACACAACATCATGTTCGACAACGCCGACGTGTTCGCGGCGGCCGTCGCCGGAACGGCCTGACGGCCGGTCGCCGGATCCGGCCGACGGTCATCCCCGGCGTACGGCCAGCGCGAGGAAGCGGGCGTCCTCGTCCGTGTACGAGGTCATGTCCCAGCCCGAAGCGGCCAGCAGGGGGCCCAGGTTGCGCTCGGCGCGCAGGTCGTCCGGAGTGATCCGCCGGCCCTGCCGGGCCGCGAGCGCAGCCCGGCCGATCGGATGGAAGAGGGCCAGCGTGCCGCCGGGCCGTACCACCCGGGCCAACTCCGCCAGATTCTCGGCCGGGTTCGGCAGGTGCGCGACGAGCCCGGCCGCGAACACCGCGTCCAGCGACTCCGCGCGCAGCGGCAGCGCGGTGACATCGGCCAGCAGCAGCTGTCCTTCGCCGCCCCGTCCGGCCCGGACCGCGGCCTCCAGCATGGCCGGGGTCAGATCGGCCCCGACGACCACGCCGGTGCCGCCGACGGCCGCTCGCAGCGGAGGCAGGGCGCGCCCGGTGCCGCAGCCCGCGTCGAGCACGCGGTCACCCGCGCGCAACCGCATGCGTGCCACGGCGGCCGCGTACGCGGGCCCGTCATCGGGGAAACGGCTGTCCCAGTCGGCGGCGCGCGTGCCGAAGAACTCCTGGACGTGTGTGTGGTCATCGCTCATGAGCCGCATGATCTCTCACCGACACGAAGGACGGCGCGGTGCACACGTTCGAGCCCGACGCGATCGCGCGGGCGCACCTCTTCGTCACTTTGCGGCAGCTTTCGAAACGCGCCCCCGTCGTGCGCCCCGGTGCGCACTAGCATCCCGGGGCCATGGGACATATGGACCACGCCGCCTTCGGCTGGCTGACCCCCGTACTGTCGTACGCGATGGCCTGCACGGGCTCCGCACTGGGGCTGCGCTGCACGGTCCGCGCGCTCGACGCCACCGGACGGTCGCGCCGCAACTGGCTGCTCACGGCGGCCTCCGCGATCGGCACGGGCATCTGGACGATGCACTTCGTCGCGATGCTGGGCTTCGGTGTCACCGGCACGGAGATCCGCTACGACGTGCCCTGGACGATCTTCAGTCTGCTGGTCGCCATGGCCGTCGTCGGCGCGGGTCTCTTCGCCGTCGCCTACGGCCGTGACCGGCGCCGCGCGCTCGTCCTCGGCGGGCTCACCGCCGGGTTCGGCATCGTGAGCATGCACTACCTGGGCATGGCGGCGCTGCGACTGCACGGCCGGGTGCGCTACGACCCGGCACTCGTCGTCCTCTCCGTCGTCATTGGCGTGATCGCGGCGACCGCCGCCCTGTGGGCCGCGCTCTCCATCAGGTCCCCCGCGGCGGTCGCCGTCGCCTCCCTCGTCATGGGCGGCGCGGTGAGCAGCATGCACTACACCGGCATGGCGGCCGTGAGCGTGCGGGTCAGCCCCTCGGGCGATGCGCTGTCCGGCGCCACGGCGATGCAGTTCATCTTCCCCCTCGCCGTCGGTCTCGGGTCCTACCTCTTCCTGACGGCGGCGTTCGTCGCGCTGTCCCCGATGCCCGGCCGAACCGAAGCGTCCGTGCCGGCCCGGCGGCCGGCCGAGGGCGTCGCCCGCTGACGCCCGTCCCGAGCCGCGCGACCCGGACAGCACGCCCCGAACCTCTCCGATCGAGGAGGCCATGCGTACACCCCGCAGGACCACCACAGCCGGCGCCCGGCCATCGCCCCCGCCGCGTGGCCGCCGCGCGCACGCGGGCCCGCCGGCCGACGAGAGCGCGGACATCGGAGACCTCCTCGCCGGACCTTCGCCGGGAGCGCGCACGGGACGGTGGCGCGTCCGGCCCCGTACCGTCCGGGCCAAGATCGTCAGCCTGCTGATGGTGCCCATCGTCTCCTTGCTCGCGCTGTGGGCCCACGCCACCGTGAGCACGGCGCAGGACGTCGCGCGGCTGCGGCAGTCGCAGCGCGTGGACTCGACGGTCCGCACCCCCGTCGACGCCGCGGTCGCGGCACTCCAGGCCGAACGGGCGGAAGCCGTCCGCTACGCGACCCGTCCCGCCACGGTGTCACCGGGTGACTTCAAGGACCTCTCACGACTCACCGACCGCGCCGTGGCGAAGCTCCGCCTCGGAGACCACCACACCGTCGCCGACGGTGCGGACCTGCCCACCGGGGTCGCCGGGCGCCTCGCCGCCTTCATCGCCGACACGGAGCGACTGCGGTCGCTGCGCACCGGCGTACTGGACCGCAGGACCGGATGGGGCGAGACGTACGAGGAGTACACCAGGACCATCTCGACGGCGTTCGGTGTCGACGGAGCGCTCACCGGTGTCTCCGGCGCGGGCATGCGCTCCGACGCACGCGTCCTGCTGGAGTTCTCCCGGGCGGGGGAGGCGCTGGCCCAGGAGGACGCCGTGCTCGGCGGGGCCAGGCTCGCCGGGACCCTCGACGGTGAGCGGCTACGCCTGTTCACGGGGGCCGTGAACACCCGCCGCACCCTGACGGACGCCGCGGCACCGGACCTCGGCGGGCCCGCACGAACCGCGTGGAACGACCTCGTGGAGGGGAGCGCGTACGGCGACGTGCGCGCCGTCGAGGACAAGGTGCTCCTCTCTCGTCCCGGAGCCAAGGCCCTCGAAGCCGCGCCGGAAGCCGTCTGGAGCATCGCTCACGAACGGGTGAGCGACGGAATGCGGACGGTCGGGGCCGACGCGGACCGTGGTGCCCCGGACGCGGCCGACCCGCTCGGGCGCGCCCTGCTCACCCCGGCCGGTGCCGCGGTCCTCCTCGGTCTCGCCGCCGTCATCGCCTCGCTGATCATCTCCGTGCGCATCGGACGCGACCTCGTCGTCGAACTCGTGGGACTGCGTGACGGAGCCCTGGACGTCGCCCGCCGAAAACTCCCCGAGGCCATGCGCAGACTGCGCGCCGGCGAGGCGGTCGACGTGGACGACGAGGCTCCGCGGGGACGGCCCTCGGAGGACGAGACCGGACAGGTCGCCCAGGCGCTGAACACCGTGCACAGAGCGGCCCTGCACGCGGCGGTCGAGCGCGCGGAGCTGGCCGGCGGTATCTCCGGGGTCTTCGTCAATCTCGCCCGGCGCAGCCAGGTACTCGTGCACCGCCAGCTGAACCTGCTGGACGCCATGGAGCGCAGGTCCGAGGACCCTGACGAGCTGAGCGACCTGTTCCGGCTCGACCACCTCACCACGCGGATGCGGCGCCACGCGGAGAGCCTCATCATCCTCTCCGGAGCCGCGCCCGGACGGGCGTGGCGAAGGCCCGTCCCGCTCACGAACGTGGTCCGGGCGGCGGTCTCCGAAGTCGAGGACTACGCGCGCGTGGAGGTACGGCGCCTCCCCGAGACGGCCGTGGTCGGCGGAGCGGTCGCCGACGTCACCCATCTCCTGGCGGAACTCGTCGAGAACGCCGCCCAGTTCTCGCCCCCGCACACCAGGGTGCGGATCACCGGCGAACCGGTCGCGAACGGCTACGCGATCGAGGTCGAGGACCGGGGACTGGGCATGGGCAAGGAGAGGATCGCCGAGGCCAACCTGCGCATCGAACGGTCCGCGGCACTCGAGCTGTACGACAGCGACCGGCTGGGCCTCTTCGTGGTCAGCAGACTCTCGGCCCGGCACGGCGTCAAGGTGCGCCTGCAGCCGTCGCCCTACGGGGGGACGACCGCGGTCGTGCTGCTGCCCACGGCGCTGCTGCACGACGGCCCGGCGGAACGGTCCCCTCGCGAGGCCGACGCGGACGGGCCGCTGGAAAGAGAGTACGCGCGCGTGCCGGTGACCGTCGAGCCCGACGTCGTCCGGGCCGTCGAGGAGCGGCCCGCGCTGGTCCCACCGCGGCCGAGCGCTTCCGAGGAACGGGCGAACGGATCACGGGGGACACCGCCCCCGGTGGACGGTCCGAAGGGGACAGTGCCTTCGGGGACCGCTCCGCTCCGCCTGCACCGTCCCCAGGAGGGCTCCGCGGGCTCCGGCGGACTTCCGCGCCGGGTCCGCCAGGCGAACCTCGTCCCCCAACTGCGGGAACAGCGCCCCGAGGAGACGGCGGAACCCCCGGCGCCCCCGGCGGAGGACGAGCGCACACCCGAACTCGTACGGGCGCGCATGGCCGCGTACCGGGCCGGCTGGGCACGCGGCGGCGGCCGGTCACCCGGTACCGGCGCGACTCCCGGCCCCGAAGCGGTCAGTGACAGCAGCGAAGGAGACCCCTCATGATCCAGGACCCGAGCACGGACAGCGGCCGGCGGTCCGGCGAACTCGACTGGCTGCTGGACGACATGGTGCTGCGCGTGACCGAAGTACGGCACGCCGTCGTCCTGTCGAACGACGGACTGGCGGTGGGCGCGTCCACCGGTCTGCGGCGCGAGGACGCCGAACACCTCGCGGCCGTCGCCTCCGGATTCCACAGTCTGGCCAAGGGAGCGGGACGCCATTTCGGCGCGGGCGGGGTGCGCCAGACGATGGTGGAGATGGACGAGGGCTTCCTGTTCGTGGCGGCGGCGGGGGACGGTTCGTGCCTCGCCGTCCTGACCGCCGTCACCGCCGACATCGGGCTCGTGGCGTACGAGATGGCGCTTCTGGTCAAGCGGGTCGGCGAGCATCTCCACGCCCCGCCCCGGGTCACCGCGCAGCCGCCCGCGGCAGGATGACCGAGGACGGCCCGCACCGATGACCGAGGACACGCCGGGCACCCCGCCACGGCCGGGCAGCCAGTGGTACGACCAGGAGGCGGGACCGCTCGTCCGCCCCTACGCCGTGACGGGCGGCCGCACCAGAGCCGGTCCGGCCGGGGCGCACTTGGACCTGATCGCCCTGGTCACGCTCGACAGGGCGGTGGCAGGAGCCGACGAGGACACCTCGCTCGGCCCGGAGCACCGGACCCTGATCGAACTGTGCCGTGCCGAGACCCTGTCGGTCGCCGAACTGGCCGCGGGCACCGGTCTTCCCGTGGGCGTGGTCAGAGTGCTTCTGGGCGACCTCCTGGAACGCGGCCGCGTCACCGTCAGCCGCCCGGTGCCGCCCGCGCACCTGCCCGACGAGCGAATCCTCCGCGAGGTGATCGAGGGGCTGAGGGCGCTCTAGCCGATCCGTACCGGTCGGAGCCACGGCCCTTCGCGTTCACTCCTGGGCACGGAACGGGCGCGTTCCGGCCGCAAGGGGTGATGTGTGGTCCAACCGCGTCCGACGCGGCCCTGGTTGTCATGATGCTGGCTTCGCGCTCCCGCACCGACGCACCGATGCACCGATGCCGGCAGTCGCCGGCACTCCCGAGAGAAGTGATCGATGGTCTTCGAGAACTCCGACGCCACGGGTGGCGACCCGACCGCCCTGGCGCTGAAGATACTGGTCGCCGGAGGGTTCGGCGTGGGGAAGACCACCTTGGTGGGCGCGGTCAGCGAGATCCGGCCGCTGCGTACCGAGGAGCTGCTGAGCGAGGCCGGGCAGTCGGTCGACGACATCGGCGGCGTGGGCCAGAAGATCACCACGACGGTGGCCATGGACTTCGGCCGCATCACCATCCGGTCCGGTCTGTCGCTCTATCTCTTCGGAACACCCGGCCAGGACCGCTTCTGGTTCCTGTGGGACGAGTTGTCGACGGGCGCCCTGGGCGCCGTCGTCCTCGCCGACACCCGACGGCTCGAGGACTGCTTCCCGGCGGTGGACTACTTCGAGCACCGCCGGATCCCCTTCGTGGTGGCCGTCAACCGCTTCCCGGACGCCCGCGCGTACGAGGCCCAGGACGTCTCCCGCGCCCTCGACCTCGACGACGGGACACCGGTCGTCCTCTGTGACGCCCGCGATCGCGATTCCGGGAAGGAGGTGCTGATCCGGCTCGTCGAACACGCGGGGAGGGTGTACACCGCCCGGCTGCTCGAATCCGTCGGCTGAGGCCGCCCGCCGTCCGCGTCGGCTCGTCCGGCTTTCCCGGGGGTGCGCCCGCCCTCGGCCATCTTCTCTGCCATGCCTCCCGTCCGCCTTGCCCGGACGGCGGCTGTGGGGAAGGCTTGCTGGTCGAATCCTCCGGCCAGGGGGGAACGGCACACGGGGAGACCGGATCATGGATCAGAACACGGGACTCGGCTGGCTGCTCGACGACCTCACCGAGCGCGTCGAGCACGTTCGGCACGCGTTGGTGCTGTCCAACGACGGGCTGGTGACGGGCGCGAGCACGGGACTGCGGCGCGAGGACGCGGAACACCTCGCCGCGGTGTCGTCGGGACTGCACAGCCTGGCCAAGGGCTCCGGACGCCATTTCGGCGCCGGGCAGGTACGGCAGACGATGGTCGAGTTCGACGACGCGGTGCTCTTCGTCACCGCGGCCGGTACGGGCAGTTGCCTGTCCGTGCTCAGCGGGGCGGAAGCGGACATCGGCCAGGTCGCCTATGAGATGACGTTGCTGGTGAACCGCGTCGGCGAACACCTTCGCGTGGACGCCCGACAGCCGGAAGGCAAGCCCGCTTCGGAGTTCTGACCTGCTGATACGTCGCAGTGGCTGAGGTTTTCCACAGGCCCGCCGCGATGTCCGACGAGCCGGATACGGTTTTTCCCTGGGCGAGCGCACACCGGCGCGAGCCTTCCGCACCACGGGGGAGACCATCATGTCCGGGACCACTGTCACGCAGTCCGCCACCTTCCCGCTCAGCCGGGCCGCACGGGAACTGGAGCTCAGGCGAGGCGAGTTCGACCTGGCCCTGCATCTCGGCTGTGTGCGCTCGGTTCCCGACGAGGGAGGCGGGGGACACCGGATCACCCGCGAGGAGATCGACCGGGTGCGAGCGGAAGCCGGCTTCCCGGATGCGCTGCGCGCACGGGTGAAGGCCGTCGGCACCACGGAGGGCGCCGCTCTCATGGGTGTCACGACCACCCGGTTCACCCGCCTCGCCCGCCTGGGACTGGTGGTGCCGGTCAAATTTTATTTGAACCGCTACCGAGCCGTCGTGTGGCTCTACCTCGCCGAGGAACTGAGGCAGTTCGCGGCCGACGAGCAGAACGCGCCGCTGCTGAGCGGCCGGACACCCGAAAGCCTCCGGGACCAGCTGGGCGAAGGCCTGGACCTTCGTCCCCGCAACTGGCGTGGCCGCCACCTGGGGTTCCTGCTGAGGCGGACCGAGGATCCCTGGGCCCGTGCCGCGGTGGTGGCGTCCCTGCTCGACCCCGTCCACGTGGCCGAGATCGTCAAGGATCCCTACGAGCGCTCCCATCTCGACCGCCTTCGGCCCGCGCCTGTTTCACAGGCCGCGCCGGACTCGCCGGGGGCCCGCATCGCCGAACGCATCACGACGGCGGACGACCCGGACGAGATCGGCTGGCTCAGGGCAGATCTGGGGCAGAGCGTTCTGGAAGCCAGGGAGGACCGCCCCGCGCCCCGCCCGGCACCGGCCGGTCCTCCGCGCGCGGTGCGAGAACGCCTCCCCGCCTCTGAGGGCCTGATCGCACCGCCGGAGTCCGCGCGGCCACGGAGGCTGCTCACATGGCTGCGCCGAAGGAGCCCGGACGCACGCCCGCCTACAGCGCTCTGAACAACCCCTCCTGCACGACCGAGACGAGCAGGCGTCCTTCGCGGTCGTAGATGCGCCCGCGGGCCAGACCCCGGCCGCCCGTCGCGATCGGTGACTCCTGGTCGTACAGGAACCACTCGTCCGCGCGGAACGGCCGGTGGAACCACATGGCGTGGTCCAGCGAGGCCATGTCGAAGCCGCGCGGTCCCCACAGCGGTTCCACCGGGATGCGGACCGCGTCCAGAAGAGTCATGTCGCTCGCGTAGGTGAGAGCGCAGGTGTGCACGAGCGGGTCGTCGCCCAGCGGTCCGACGGCGCGCATCCACACAGCGCTGCGCGGCTCGGCGTCCTTGGTCTCCTCGGGCGTCCAGCGCAGCCGGTCCACATAACGGATGTCGAACGGCTGACGCCGCGCCATGCGCTCCAGTGCTTCGGGCAGAGCGCCCAGATGCTCCTTGATCTCCTGCGTCACCGTCGGCAGGGACTCGGGGTCCGGCACCTCACGGGCCGGCGGCAGCTGGTGCTCGAAGCTCCCTTCCTCGGGCTTGTGAAAGGAGGCGGTCAGATTGAAGATCGTGCGGCCCTGCTGCACCGCGGTGACCCGGCGCGTGGTGAACGACCGCCCGTCCCGCACCCGTTCGACCTGGTACACGATCGGGACGCCCGGCCGGCCCGGCCGCAGGAAGTACGCGTGCAACGAGTGCACCGGCCGGTCGCCCTCGGTGGTGCGGCCCGCGGCGACCAGCGCCTGGCCCGCCACCTGGCCGCCGAAGACCCGCTGCAGCGACTCCTCCGGGCTGCGCCCGCGGAAGATGTTGACCTCGATCTGCTCCAGGTCGAGCAGGTCGACGAGCCTTTCGGCCGGGTTCGTCATCGGTGGGGTTCTCCTGTGCTCACAGCTGTCCGACATCGGTGACCTTGACGACGGCACGGCCCTCCGCGTCCGAGGCCGTGAGGTCGACCTCCGCGCTGATGCCCCAGTCGTGATCGCCGTTCGGGTCCGCGAAGGTCTGCCGGACGCGCCACAGGCCGTTCTGCGGCTCCTCCACGATCGAGAGCAGCTTGGGGCCACGGGCGTCGGGACCGGTACCGAGGTCCTCGTACTCGTCCCAGTACTTGTCCATCGCCTCGCCCCACGCGTCGGCGTCCCAGCCGGAGTCGCCGTCCATCTCGCCGAGTTCGTCGACGTTGTCCAGAGCGGCCAGCTCGACCCTGCGGAACATCGCGTTGCGGACGAGCACACGGAAGGCGCGGGCGTTGGAGGTGACCGGCTTGACCTGGTCGGCCTTCTCCTGGGCCTCCTCGGCCGTCATCACCTCGGGGTTGGCGAGCTGTTCCCACTCGTCGAGGAGGCTGGAGTCGACCTGCCGCACCATCTCTCCGAGCCAGGCGATCAGATCCTCCAGGTCCTCGGACTTGAGGTCGTCCGGGACGGTGTGCTCAAGGGCCTTGTAGGCGCTGGCCAGGTAGCGCAGGACGATGCCCTCGGTGCGGGCGAGCTCGTAGAAGGATACGAACTCGGTGAAGGACATGGCCCGTTCGTACATGTCACGGATGACGGACTTCGGCGACAGCGGGTGGTCGCCGACCCACGGATGGCTCTTGCGGTAGGTGTTGTACGCGTGGAAGAGCAGTTCCTCCAGCGGCTTGGGGTACGACACCTCCTGGAGCCGCTCCATGCGCTCCTCGTACTCGACGCCGTCGGACTTCATCGCGGCCACGGCTTCGCCCCGGGCCTTGTTCTGCTGGGCCGCGAGGATCTGCCGCGGTTCGTCCAGGGTGGACTCCACCACGGACACCATGTCCAGGGCGTACGACGGGGAATCGGGGTCCAGCAGATCGAACGCGGCGAGCGCGAACGTCGACAGGGGCTGGTTGAGCGCGAAGTCCTGCTGGAGGTCGACGGTCAGCCGCACGATGCGACCGGTCGGGTCGGGCTCGTCGAGCTTCTCCACGATGCCGCCGTCGAGGAGCGAACGGTAGATCGCGATGGCCCGGCGGATGTGCCGCAGCTGCTGCTTGCGCGGCTCGTGGTTGTCCTCCAGCAGATGCCGCATCGCCTCGAAGGCGTTGCCGGGCCGTGCGATCACCGAGAGCAGCATCGTGTGGGTCACGCGGAAGCGCGAGGTCAGCGGCTCGGGGTCGGAGGCGATCAGCTTCTCGAAGGTGCTGTCCGTCCAGCCGACGAAGCCCTCGGGCGCCTTCTTGCGCACGACCTTGCGGCGCTTCTTCGGGTCGTCGCCCGCCTTGGCGAGCGACTTCTCGTTCTCGATGACGTGCTCCGGCGCCTGAGCGACGACGTAGCCGGCCGTGTCGAAGCCCGCGCGTCCGGCCCGGCCGGCGATCTGGTGGAACTCGCGGGCGCGCAGCGTGCGCACCCGGGTCCCGTCGTACTTCGTCAGCGCGGTGAACAGCACCGTGCGGATGGGGACGTTGACGCCGACACCGAGGGTGTCCGTGCCGCAGATGACCTTCAGGAGACCGGCCTGCGCCAGCTTCTCCACCAGCCGCCGGTACTTGGGCAGCATGCCGGCGTGGTGCACACCGATCCCGTGGCGCACGTAGCGGGAGAGATTGCGGCCGAACTTGGTGGTGAACCGGAAGTTGCCGATCAGCTCGGCGATCTGGTCCTTCTCCTCGCGCGTGCACATGTTGATGCTCATCAGCGCCTGCGCCCGCTCCACGGCCTGCGCCTGGGTGAAGTGCACGATGTAGACCGGGGCCTGCTTGGTGGCGAGCAGTTCGGTGAGCGTCTCCGTCAGCGGAGTGAGCACGTACTCGTAGGACAGCGGGACGGGCCGGGTCGCCGAGCGGACCACCGCCGTGGGGCGGCCGGTGCGGCGGGTGAGATCCTTCTCGAACATCGAGACGTCACCGAGCGTCGCCGACATCAGGATGAACTGCGCCTGCGGAAGTTCCAGGATCGGGATCTGCCAGGCCCAGCCCCGGTCGCCCTCGGCGTAGAAGTGGAACTCGTCCATGACGACCTGACCGACGTCGGCGTGCTTGCCGTCCCGCAGCGCGATCGACGCGAGGACCTCGGCGGTGCAGCAGATCACCGGAGCGTCGGCGTTCACGGAGGCGTCGCCGGTGAGCATGCCGACGTTCTCGGTGCCGAACATCTTGCACAGCTCGAAGAACTTCTCCGAGACGAGTGCCTTGATCGGCGCCGTGTAGAAGGTGACCTCGTCCCGGGCGAGCGCGGCGAAGTGCGCTCCCGCGGCGATCATGCTCTTGCCCGAGCCGGTGGGGGTCGAGACGATCACGTTCGCACCCGAGACCACTTCGATCAGCGCCTCCTCCTGATGGGGGTAGAGCGTGATGCCGCGTTCTCCGGCCCACGACTCGAAGGCTTCGTAGAGGGCGTCGGGGTCCGTGGTCTGCGGCAGCTGATCGATAAGGGTCACGCCCCCATCTTGCCTGTCGATACACGTGATGGGGGAATCGGATGTCCGGGGGAAGATCACGCCCGTTACGCTGTGGCGCCGGTGACGCGTCAGCGCGCACGGGCAACTGGACAGCGTCACAGGAGAAATGGGGCAGGGAACGGCCATGATGGGACCAGCACACTCACTGTCGGGGGCCGCGGCCTGGCTGGGCGTCGGAGCGGCGGCTGCCGCGGCCGGCCACGCCATGCCCTGGCCGGTCCTGCTCGTCGGTGCCCTGATCTGCGCGGGCGCCGCTCTCGCCCCGGATCTGGACCACCACGCCGCCACCATCTCGAACGCCTTCGGACCGGTGTCGAAAAGGCTGTGCGAGATCGTCGACAAACTCTCCTACGCCGCCTACAAGAGCACCAGGAAGCCGGGCGACCCCCGGCGCAGCGGCGGTCACCGCACGCTGACGCACACCTGGGTGTGGGCGGTGGCGGTCGGATCGGGCACGGCGGTGCTGGCGATCACCTGCGGTCGCTGGGCGGTCCTCGGGATCCTCTTCGTGCACATGGTGCTCGCCATCGAGGGGCTGCTGTGGCGGGCCGCCCGCGGTTCGAGCAGCAACGTCCTGGTCTGGCTGCTCGCCGCGACGAGCTCGTGGATCCTCGCGCAGACCCTGGACAAGCCGGGCAACGGCTCGGACTGGCTGTTCACGGCGCCGGGCCAGGAGTACCTCTGGCTCGGGCTGCCGGTCATCCTCGGCGCCCTGGTGCACGACATAGGGGACGCGCTGACGGTGTCGGGCTGCCCGATCCTGTGGCCCATCCCGATCGGCCGCAAGCGCTGGTATCCCGTGGGCCCGCCCAAGGCGATGCGCTTTCGCGCGGGAAGCTGGGTCGAGCTCAAGGTCCTGACCCCGGTGTTCATGGTGCTGGGCGCCGTGGGCTGTGCCGCCGCGCTGAACTTCATCTGAGTCCGGCGGTTCCCCGGCCGCACCGGCGCGCGGCCGCTCCCCGGCCGCACCGGTGCCCCTTGCCTCCCGGGCCGTCCTGGAGTCCGGCGTCGCCCTTCTCGCCGGCCGGTACCGGGCGGCCGGCGTCCGTGGGGGCTGTGCGCCGCCGCGGTCGCGTCGGGGGTCAGGTCCGGGCGGTGGGACGTCCTTCGCGTGGCGGAGGGCACCCGCCGTGCTCAGCCGTCCTTCCCCGCGCCGGACGCCTGCTCCCCGCCACCGAAACGCCGCTCGAACCGGGCGACACGGCCTTCCGAGTCCACCGTGCGGGCCTCGCCCGTGTAGAAGGGATGGCTCTCGGAGGAGATCTCGACGTCCACGACCGGGTAGGTCTCGCCGTCGTCCCAGTCGATGGTCCTCTCGCTCTTCGCGGTGGAGCGCGTGAGGAAGGCGTAGCCGGCGGCGCGGTCGCGGAAGACCACGGGGCGGTAGTCGGGCTGCTTGTCCTGCTGCATGGCGATTCCTCGGGGGAGGTGCGGGACGCGTGCCGGTCAGCCGGACACGGCGTCCTCGTCGACGATGTGCATCGCGGCTTCCTCCGCCGAGGCCGCGGCGCCGTCGATGCCGATGTCCGTGGCGACGAGCCCGCTCTCCTCGTCCTCGTGCGCGCCTTCGTTCGGAGCCACCAGACGGCCGGAGCGGAGGGCGCCCACCTCGTTGTCGAGGGGCTCTCCGTCGGTGTCGTCGCAGTCGCCGATGCCGTCCCCGTCGGATTCGGCGATGTCGGGCAGCTCGTCGGCGAGGCGCTGGTCCAAGGTCTCGCCCGCCCGGCGTTCCGAGGCGGTCACACCGCGGTGCTCCACCGCCCACGGCCGCTCCGGCGGGGACCAGCCGCGGTCCAGGGGGTCACTCACGCCGTCCGCGACCAGTGTGTCCTCGGCGTCGAGCAGCCCCGCGTCGTCCTGTACCTCGGATCCGTCGGGCTGGTAGACGTCGTCTCCCCATCCGTCGGCGCTGTCCACGGGTACCTCCAGGGGGTGCGGACGGGACCGGAGCCGCCGTGTTCGACGGCGGGCGCGCGGGCCCGAGGGCACAGGCGTCGCTCCGCGCGAACCGGGTGGTTCCCGGGAGTCCCCCGAGCGGGTGCCCACGTCCAGCCTTCCACCCCCCTTCGGCACCGCGCAACGCCACAGGGGCCGACCAGCAGCGCCGCACGGGCCGACGTCGGACCCGCCCGGCCTCTCGCGCGATGCGCCGAGGACGGCCAGGACCCCTCATCCGGCGAGCGGCGAAACCTCGTCGGCCGAGGTCGCCGTCGGGACCGGTCGCCGTCGGCACCTACCGTTGGGCCGCGGGAGGACACCGGAGCACCACACGGAGCGGACGGGCGTGCGCCGGCCCGCCCGGCAGTGAACGCGGGAGCGGACCGATACGCGGTGAGCGCGGGCACCGTCCGGAGCGACGCCGGCAGCATCGCCCCGGCCGGGGCCGCTCACCCGTGCCAGGACCTCCACAGCGCCGCGTACGCGCCGTCCGCCGAGACCAGTTGCTCATGACTGCCGAGTTCGCTGATGCGGCCGTTCTCGACGACGGCGATGACGTCCGCGTCATGGGCGGTGTGGAGGCGGTGGGCGATGGCGACGACGGTGCGGCCGTCGAGAACGCGGGCCAGCGAACGTTCCAGATGGCGGGCCGCCCGCGGATCCAGGAGCGAGGTCGCCTCGTCCAGGACCAGGGTGTGCGGGTCGGCCAGGACCAGCCGGGCCAGCGCGATCTGCTGGGCCTGGGCCGGAGTGAGCGCGAACCCGCCCGAGCCGACCTCGGTGTCCAGACCGTCGTCCAGCGCCCGTGCCCAGCCGGTCGCGTCGACCGCGCCGAGTGCCGCCCAGAGGCGGGCGTCGACGGAGGCGGTGCCCTCGCCCGGAGCCTTTGCCGGAGTCCGCTCCTGCTCCTCGGCCCCCTCCTGCTCCTCGTCCTCGTCCTTGTACTGCCGGGAGCGGGGGACGGCGAGCAGCAGGTTGTCGCGCAGGGAGCCCACGAACACGTGGTGCTCCTGGTTGACCAGCGCCACATGCGCGCGGACCTCCTCCGCGGGCATCCGGGACAGCTCGGCGCCGCCGAGGGTGATCCGGCCGTCCCGGGGCGCGTAGATCCCGGCGAGCAGCCTGCCCAGCGTGGACTTGCCCGCGCCGGACGGACCGACCAGGGCGAGCCGGGTGCCGGGCGGCACCGCCAGGGAGACCTCCCGCAGCACGTCCACGCCCGCGCGGTAGCCGAAGCGCACCCGGTCCGCGTGGACGTCACGTCCGTCCGGAGCCACGGCCGGGTCGCCCGCCTCCGGCTGGATCTCCCGGACGCCCACCAGCCGCGCCAGCGAGACCTGGGCGACCTGGAGCTCGTCGTACCAGCGCAGGATCAGCCCCACCGGGTCGACGAGCATCTGGGCGATCAGCGCACCCGTCGTCAGCTGGCCCACCCCGATCCAGCCCTGGAGGGTGAGGCACCCGCCGATCATCAGGACCGAGCAGAGCACCGTCACATGCGTGATGTTGACGACCGGGAAGAGGACCGACCGCAGCCAGAGCGTGTAGCGTTCCCACGCGGTCCATTCCCGGATCCGGCGGTCCGACAGCGCGATGCGGCTCCCGCCCAGACGGTGCGCCTCGACGGTGCGCCCGGCGTCGACCGTCTCGGCGAGGACGGCGGCGACGGCGGCGTACCCGGCCGCCTCCGACCGGTAGGCGGCCGGTGCCCGTTTGAAGTACCAGCGGCAGCCCACCACCAGCAGCGGAACGGCGACCAGCACGGCGGGAGCGAGCACCGGGGCGGTCACGGCGAGTCCACCGAGCAGCAGCGCCGCCCACACCACACCGATGGCCAGCTGCGGCACGGCCTCGCGCATCGCGTTGGCGAGCCGGTCGATGTCGGTGGTGATGCGGGACAGCAGGTCGCCGGTCCCGGCCCGCTCCAGGACGCCGGGCGGCAGACCGACCGACCGTACGAGGAAGTCCTCGCGCAGATCGGCCAGCATCCGCTCGCCGAGCACGGCACCGCGCAGCCGCACCTGCCGTACGAACACCGCCTGGACGATGAGCGCGACGACGAACAGGGCGATGGTGGTCCCCAGATGGAGGTCGCGCGCGTGGTCCGAGACGCGTTCGACGACCGAGCCCAGCAGATAGGGCCCGGCCATCGAGGCCACGACGGCCACGGCGTTGACGGCGACCAGGAGCAGGAAGGCCCTGCGGTGCCGCCGGAACAGCTCGGTCACGTAGGCGCGTACGGTCGCGGGCGCGCCGACGGGCAGCGTGTTCGCCGTCGTCGGGGCGGCCGGGTCGTACGCCGGTGGCACCACGCCGATCATGCGGTCTCCTCGATCTCTTCCAGTACGCCGTCGAGAACGGCCTCGTCGTCCGAGGCCACCCCGCCGGGAACGGTCCGGTCCCGGGCTTCGCCGGCGGCCTCCTCCCCGGTCTCCCGGGTCACCACGTCCCGGTACCGCGGTTCGCCGTGCACCAGTTCGCGGTGCGTGCCGACCGCGACGACCTCGCCCTCGCTGACCAGGACGACCCGGTCCGCGTGGTCCAGGAGCAGTGGTGAGGAGGTGAAGACCACGGTGGTGCGCCCGGCGCGCAAGGAGCGCACTCCGTCGGCGATCCGGGCCTCGGTGTGCGAGTCGACCGCGGACGTCGGCTCGTCCAGGACGAGAACCTCCGGGTCCGTGATCAGGGACCGGGCCAGCGCGAGCCGCTGGCGCTGGCCCCCGGACAGGGAGCGCCCGCGTTCCGTGACGCGCGCGTCCATCGGGTCCTCGGTGTCGAGCGAGCCCTGGGTGAGCGCGTCCAGCACGTCGCCGCACTGCGCGGCGGACAGGGCCGCCTCGGCGCTCACGAGACCCGACGCGGGCACGTCGAGCAGTTCGCGCAGGGAGCCGGACAGCAGTACCGGGTCCTTGTCCTGGACGAGGACGGCGGTGCGGGCGCACTCCAGGGGCAGCTCGTCCAGCGGTACGCCCCCGAGGACCACCGAGGTGCTCTTCGGGCCGCTTTCGCCAAGAGCCTCCTCGCCCGGCCCGGAGGCGTGGCCGCCGAGCCGTTCGGCCAGCAGCCCCGCCGCGTCCGGGTCCCCGCACACCACGGCGGTGAGCCGGCCGGCAGGAGCCAGCAGACCGGTCACCGGGTCGTACAGATCGCCGCCCGGCACCTCCGCGGCGAGCGAGCCGGCGCTGTCCACGGTCCGTTCCAGGGACAGCACCCGGGCCGCTCGCCTGGCGGAGGGACGCGAGAAGGAATAAGCCATCGCGATCTCTTCGAAATGCCGCAAAGGGTATGTGAGCAGCATGACGGCGCTGTACACGGTGACGAGTTCACCGACCTCGATCCGGCCGTCCCGGGCCAGCTGCACACCGCGCCAGACGACGGCGATCATCAGCAGACCGGGCAGGAGCACCTGGATCGCCGAGATCAGCGACCACATGCGCGCGCTGCGCACGGCGGCCCGGCGGACCTCCTGTGAGGCACGGCGGTAGCGGTCGAGGAAGAGCTCCTCGCCGCCGATGCCGCGCAGCACCCGCAGGCCCGCCACGGTGTCGGAGGCCAGCTCGGTGGCACGGCCCGCCTTCTCCCGTTGGAAGTCGGCGCGCCGGGTGGCACGGGGCAGCAACGGCAGTACGGCCACCGCCAGCACGGGTACGCCCACGGCGACGATCACGCCCAGGGCCGGCTGGTAGACGGCAAGCGCCGCGCAGACCACCACGACCGTCACGGCGGCCGCCGAGAACCGGGACACGGCCTCCACGAACCAGCCGATCTTCTCGACGTCGCCGGTGGAGACCGCGACCACCTCGCCCGCCGCGACGCGCCGTGTCAGCGCGGAGCCCAGCAGCGCGGTTCTGCGGGCCAGCAGTTGCTGGACGCGCGCGGCCGCGGTGATCCAGTTGGTGACCGCGGTGCGGTGCAGCATGAGTTCGCCCAGGGCGATGCACGCGCCGCACCCCGCCATCAGGGCGCCGGTCAGGGCGAGCCGGGTGCCGGAGCGGTCGACGACGGACTGGACGGCCAGACCGACGCAGAACGGCAGTGCGGAGACGGCCAGGAAGTGCAGCAGGCCCCAGGCCAGGGCCTTGAGCTGTCCGCCGAGCTGATTCCGCCCGAGCCACCACAGGAATCGGGGACCTGAGTGCGCGTCGGGCACACCCGGGTCGGGATACGGAAGGTCTTGGATCTGCATGACGTCCCAGTGGCTCGTGTCAGGAGATGGAGGGAGTTCCGGATTTAGGCAGCCGTCCGGCCGCGGGGCCGACAGCAAACCGTGAAAGGTTCGCGTCGCAGCGTGGTCGAAGGCAAACGGTTTTCCGCCCCGGCGCGGGGAACCGGCCCGGAGCGACCGCGCCCGGCCGGGACGGGAGGGGAGGGCGATCCGTCCGGTGCGCAGTGCGAGGATGGACGGCATGCGAAAGAACGGTGCGATGCGTACGGGGCTCGCGGCCATGGTCTGCGGAGCCGTCGCCGTCACCCTCTCGGCCTGCGGTGGCCCGGGGGGCGGAGGCGGGAGCGGCGCGAAGAGCCATGCGGGAGGCCGGGGCGAGGCCGCCCGTACGAGTGCGCCCGCCGACCCGACACGCATCCCCGATGTGGGTGACCGGATCCAGCGGCAGATCCCCTCGAACTCCCGTCAGGTCCTGGCGGTGTACGGCGAGGGCAAGGACTCCGCGGACTCCACGGTCGTGCTGTACACGAAGTCCGGTACGGCCTGGGAGAAGACGCGCAGCTGGGCCGCGCACAACGGGAAGAAGGGCTGGACCACGGACCACCACGAGGGCGACAAGCGCAGCCCCGTCGGCGTGTTCACCCTCAGCGACGCCGGTGGCGTGCTCGACGATCCGGGCGCCCGGCTGCCGTACACGCAGTCGGGGAGTTTCCAGGCACCGCACTACTGGGCGAAGTCGCACTGGCACGACTTCGACTACGTCATCGCCATCGACTACAACCGCCTCAAGGGCAGTCCGCCGAACGACCCGACCCGTCCCCTGGGGCAGAGCAAGGGCGGCAGCATCTGGTTGCACATGGACCACGGCAGCGGTACGTCGGCGTGCGTGAGCGTGTCCAAGCCGGCCATGGAGTACCTCCTGCGCACACTCGATCCGGAACGGCATCCCGTGGTGGTGATGGGGGACAAGGCGGACCTGAAGGCCTAGCGGGCCGAAGTCCCGGCCCGGACGTCGAGTCCCGGAGCGGTGCCCGGAGAAGGGTGCGCCATTGCGGTCGGCCCGGCCGCCCCGTAGAACACCGCACATGAGTAGACCGGTCATCATGTCCATGCTCGCCGGAGTGATCCTCGTGGCGGGCGCCCTCCTCGGGGCGGGCCCGGCTCCGGCGGCCACCGCGTCCGTCGCGGCTCATACGTCCGGAGCTTTAGGCGCGCCTGTCGCCGGACCGGCCGACGTGCCCGCCGAGTTCGGCAGCGACTGGCACGACCCCGTCACCGCCGCCCCACCCGTCGGCAGGCCGTCCGGGACGTCCTGCGAAGTGACGCTCGCCGAGGCGCGGTTCCGCGACTTCACGCCCTACACGGGCACGTACACCCCGCCGTCTGGCTGCGGCGACCGCTGGAGCAAGGTCGTGCTCCGGCTCGAAGGCAAGGTCAAGGGGCGCCAGTTCGACCGACTCGGCTATCTGCACGTCGGAGGGGTGGAGATCCTCCGCACCTCCACCCCGGAGCCGTCGCCCGACGGCATCGAATGGTCCGTCGAGACGGACGTGACGCGTTACAGCGACACGTTCCGGCGGATCCAGGACGTCGAGATGCTGATCGGGAACGTCGTCGACGACACCTACACCGGAGTTCTCGACGTCAAGGCCACCTTGACGTTCTACACGGGCAGGCCCGCCGTGACCCCCGACCGCGTCCTGACCCTCCGGAACGGCACCCTGACCACGCCGCGCAACAGCGAGCGCGTGATCGCCGAGGTGTACGCGACCGGGTCCGGCGGCGGCTGCGAGGAGGTCTGGTACCTGACGGTCCCGGGTGAGGCGCCGTATTCCTGCAAGGCGGGCGACGGCCCCTACCGCGAGGTGCAGATCAAGGTCGACGGCCGACTCGCGGGAATCGCCGCACCGTTCCCGACCGTGTGGACCGGCGGCTGGTCCAACCCCTTCCTCTGGTACGTGATTCCGGGGCCCCGCGCCTTCGCCGTCAAGCCCATCGAGTACGACCTGACCCCGTTCGCCGGGCTGCTCGACGACGGGCGTCCGCACCGGATCGACGTCTCCGTCGTCGGCGTTCCCGAGGGGCAGTCCGGCTGGAGCCTGCCCGTCAACGTGCTCGTCCGGCAGGACGCGAAGCGCTCCCGCCTGAGCGGTGCGCTCGTCCGGGCCGAGGCGGGCGACCTCACCGACGCGTCCACGTACACGCCGGGTTCGCGGCACCGGGTCGACACCGAGGGAAGGCACCGGCTGACGGTCTCCGGATACCTCGACACCTCACACGGCCGGGTGCTGACGACCGTCGACCGCACCCTCGTGAACGGTTCCACGCACCGCTGGACCGAAGGTGAGGACACCGACGGCCTCGAGGCGACGTGGACCGACGACGAGGTGGTGACCGTCGACGGACGCGGACCCGCCACGACGACGCACACCCGGCGCACGTACACGATGGACGGCACGACGACCCTCGGCGCGGACGACCGGTTGCGGACCGTGCTGACGCTCGGCGACCGGGCCGTCGTGACCGCGGCGTCCGGCGGCCGGCCCGCCACGCGGTCACGGCTCGACGACACCTACACGGGCGACGCGACGTACACGGCCGGTGTGCCGCGCGACCAGCGGCACGCGGTCGCCACGACGAGCGAGCGCTAACGCCTCCGCGGTCCGGCCGGCTGTTACGACCGCTCCCTGGTCACCGTGCAGGGGGTGCTCACCCGGGACCGCGCCGGCTGCTGAGCCCCGCCGCCCGCGGCGCACCCGGTGTCGCGGGCGGCGCCCGGCCCGCGCCGACGAGCCGGGCGGCCCGGGCGAGGAGGTGAAGCGGACACGGCCGGTGTCCGGCCGGGTCACCGGGGCCGGCCGGCCCGCCCGGCACCCGGGCGGGTCGCGTGCTCCAGCGCCAGGAGGGCGGAGCGGTAGCCGCGGCCCGTCGCGTGCTCCATGCCCACCTCGCACATGCGGTTGGCCGACAGATGCGCGTCGAAGTCGCGGGAGGTCACGAACGCCGCCTCCTCGCGGGTGGCCGACTCGGTGAGTTCCCGGTGGAGCATGCCGCGGTCGCCCGCGAAGCCGCAGCACCTGGCGTCGTCGGGCACCACCACCTCGTCCGCGCACGCCTCGGCCACCGCGCGCAACTGCGCCTCGTCGCCCAGGTGCCGCATGGAACAGGTCGGGTGGAGCACCGCGGAGCCGAGAGTGCGGTGCACGGTGAGGTGGGGGAGGAGCTCCTCCGCCGCCCACACGAGTGAGTCGACGACCCGCAGCCCGGCGTGCAACTCCTTGTTGTCGTCGGTCAGATACGGAACGACCTCGCGCGCGATGCCCAGAGTGCACGACGACGCGTCCACGACGAGCGGCAGTCTGCCGCCGGCGGTCCAGCCCCAGGCCGCCTCGACGACGCGGTTGGCCATCACGGCGTTGCCCGCGTCGTACCCCTTGGAGTGCCAGATCGTCGCGCAGCAGGTTCCCCGCACATCGTCCGGGATCCACACCGGCCTTCCCGCCCGCGCGGAGACCGCGACGACGGCCCGCGCGAGCGACACGTCCCCCGGGCCGCCGAAGACGCGGTTGACGCAGGCCGGGTAATAGACGGCGACGGCCCCCACGCGTGCGGTGCGGGGCATCGTGGAGTCGGCGGCTTCCGGCATCCGCGGCAGCCACTCGGGCACGAGATCGGGGCGTACGGCCGTGCGGACCGCCCGCGTCACGGTGTTCACCCGCCGGTCGCCGATCCGGTGCGCGGCGGCGACGGCCAGCCGGGCGGAGGCTTCGAGCACGCGGAAGTGCCGCGCGGCGAGCGCGGCCGCCTTCTCCTCGCGCGGCGAGTGCCGGGCGTGGCGGAGCGTCTTCATCAGGGCGCCCGTGTCGATGCCGACCGGGCAGGCCGGCCCGCAGCTCGAGTCGCCCGCGCAGGTGTCCACGGCGTCGTGTCCGTATGCCTCCAGGAGCCCGTTCTCCACCGGGGAACCGTAGGGCTGGCGCATCATCTCGCGACGCAGCACGATCCGCTGCCGCGGTGTCGTTGTCACGTCCCGGCTGGGGCAGACCGGTTCGCAGAAGCCGCACTCGATGCAGGGGTCGGCGATCGCCTCGACGCGGGGGATCGTCTTCAGGCCCCTCACGTGCGCCCGCGGGTCGCGGTCGAGCACGACGCGCGGTGCGAGCACGCCGTCCGGATCGATCAGCCGTTTCGTGCGCCACATCAACTCCGTCGCCCGGGGCCCCCATTCGAGCTCCAGGAAGGGCGCGATGTTGCGTCCGGTGGCGTGTTCGGCCTTCAGTGAGCCGTCGAAGCGTTCGACGGTGAGCCGGCAGAACGCGTCCATGAAGGCGGCGTAGCGTTCCACGTCGGCCGGCCTGGACGCGTCGAAGGCCAGCAGGAAGTGCAGATTGCCGTGGGCGGCGTGGCCCGCGACGGCGGCGTCGAAGCCGTGCCGGGTCTGGAGCTCCAGCAGCGCCTCGCAGGCCTCGGCGAGCCGCTCGGGCGGTACCGCGAAGTCCTCCGTGATCAGTGTCGTCCCGGACGGACGAGCGCCGCCGACCGCCGCCACGAACGCCTTGCGGGCCTTCCAGTACCCGGCGACGGTACGCCCGTCACGGGTGAGGGAGTTCGTCACCGAGGGCACGGGCGACACCAGGGGGAGCCCTTCCAGCACCGCGCGGGCCCTTTCCTCGTACACCTCCTGCGCGGCCTCGTCCGGGGCGCGGAACTCGACGAGCAGTGCGGCCGTCGGACCCGGCAGAGCGGCCCAGTCCCCGGGCACGCCCTCGACGGCCACCGAGGCGCGCAGGGTGTTGCCGTCCATCAGCTCGACGGCCGAGGCGCCCGCGGCGGTGAGCGGGGGCACGGCGGCGGCCGCGGCCGGGAGCGAGCCGAAGAAGAGCAGCGCGGCCGAGACCCGGCGGTCCAGCGGAAGGGTGTCGAGGACGACCTCCGAGATGAATCCGAAGGTGCCCTGCGAGCCGACCATCAGGCCGCGCAGGATCCCGACGGGCGTCGAGCCGTCGAGGAAGGCGTCCAGGCGGTAGCCGTTGGTGTTCTTGATCGCGTACTTGGCGCGGATGCGCCGGACCAGTCCGGCGTCCGCCTCGATCTCCGCCTTGAGCTCCATGAGTCCGGCGCACAGGGCCGGTTCCGCCCGCGCCAGCCGCTCGTCGGCGTCCGGTTCGGCCGTGTCCACGACCGTGCCGGTCGGCAGCACGAACGTCAGCGAGGCGAGGGTGACGTACGCGTTGCGGGTGGTGCCCGCCGTCATGCCGGAGGCGTTGTTCGCGACGACACCGCCGACCGTGCAGGCGACCGCGCTGGCCGGATCGGGGCCGAGCACGCGCCCGTGCCGGGCGAGCGCGGCGTTGACGCGGGCGACGGTCGTGCCCGGAGCGATCCGGACCCGTGCTCCGCCGTCGAGGATCTCGACGCCCGTCCAGTGCCGGCGGACGTCGACGAGGACGTCCTCGCCCTGCGCCTGGCCGTTGAGCGAGGTCCCGGCCGCCCGGAACACCACCTCGCGGCCCTTGCCGTGGGCGTACGAGAGCACGGCCGAGACGTCGTCGACGTCCTCGGGGACCACGACGACCCGCGGCACGAAGCGGTAGGGGCTGGCGTCGGAGGCGTAGCGCACGAGGTCGGAGACCCCGGTCAGCACCTTGTCGGCGCCGAGCAGGGCGACCAGGTCGCCGCGCAAGGGCTCGGGAGTGCCCCCGGCCCGGTCCTCGGGGACCCGGTCGGCCGCCGGGGCTCCCGGGCGCGCGCGGGGACGCAGCTTGGCGGGGTCGGGCTCCAGCAGGGGCATCGCGGACCACTCCTCACACGCTCGTGGCGGCCGCGGGCGCCGCGCCGAGCCGCCTCAGCGGAGGCGCACCGTCCCGAGCCCGCTCAGCAGCGGTGCTCCACCCTCGGCATGCCGTCGACCAAGGTGTCCAGCAGCCCGCCGAGCACCTCGCGCTGCTCGTCCGTCAATGGAGCCAGGATCTCCTCCGCGGCGCCGCGGCGCGCGGCGCGCAGCTCCCGCAGCGCCTTGCGCCCCTCGTCCGTGACCTCGATACGGATCACCCGGCGGTTGGTGGGATCGGGCACCCGGCGCACCCTGCCGCTCGCCTCCAGGCCGTCGACCAGCGTGGTCACGGCACGGGGCACCACTTCGAGGCGCTCCGCGAGATCGGCCATACGGGGCGGTGAGGCGTAGTGCGCGAGGGTGCGCAGCAGCCGCGACTGGGCGGGGGTGATGCCCAGCTCGCGCTGCTCCAGATGGCGCTTCTGGATGCGGTGCACGCGGCGCGTCAGACGCAGCAGCTGCTCGGCGAGCAGACCGTCGGCATCGGGGGTGGTCATGCGGGAACAATATCAGGATGCCGTTCATTGTGAGTATAGGTAACAATGAGCTGGGGTCCGGCGGTCGTCGGATCCTCATCGACGTCCCTGTCGTCCCGTCTCCCTAGGAGTCCATTGCGTCCCGAACAGTCCACCTGGAGCCCGCCACCCGTCGACAAGGAACAGCCACGGCAGGTGCGCCGCATCCTGAGTCTCTTCCGGCCCTACCGCGGCCGCCTCGCGATCGTCGGCCTGCTGGTCGGCGCCGCGTCCCTCGTGGGCGTCGCCACGCCCTTCCTGCTGAAGGCGATCCTGGACACCGCGATCCCCCAGGGGCGTACGGGTCTGCTGACCCTGCTGGCGCTCGGCATGATCGCGAGCGCCGTCCTGAGCGGCGTCTTCGGCGTCCTGCAGACGCTGATCTCCACGACCGTCGGCCAGCGCGTGATGCACGATCTGCGCACGGCGGTCTACGGCCGCCTCCAGCGCATGTCGCTCGCCTTCTTCACCAGGACGCGCACGGGCGAGGTCCAGTCCCGCATCGCCAATGACATCGGCGGCATGCAGGCGACCGTCACGTCCACCGCCACCTCGCTGGTCTCCAACCTCACCAGCGTGATCGCCACGATCGTCGCGATGGTGGCCCTGGACTGGCGCCTGACCGTCGTCTCGCTGCTTCTGCTGCCGGTCTTCGTGTGGATCAGCCGCCGGGTCGGCGACGAACGCAAGAAGATCACCACCCAGCGCCAGAAGCAGATGGCGGCGATGGCCGCCACCGTCACCGAATCGCTCTCCGTCAGCGGCATCCTGCTCGGACGCACCATGGGCCGGTCCGACTCGCTGACGAAGTCCTTCGCGGAGGAGTCCGAAGGCCTGGTCGACCTCGAGGTGAGGTCGAACATGGCGGGACGCTGGCGCATGTCCGTCATCGGCATCGTCATGGCCGGCATGCCCGCCGTCATCTACTGGACCGCGGGCGTGGCCCTCGAACTCGGCGGCCCCTCCATATCGATCGGCACGCTGGTCGCCTTCGTCTCGCTCCAGCAGGGCCTGTTCCGGCCGACGGTCAGCCTGTTGTCCACCGGTGTACAGATCCAGACCTCGCTCGCGCTGTTCCAGCGCATCTTCGAGTACCTGGACCTGCCCATCGACATCACCGAACCCGAGAACCCCGTCCACCTCGACCAGGTCAAGGGCGAGATCCGCTTCGAGGACGTCGAGTTCCGCTACGACGACAAGGGCGCCCCGATCCTCGAAGGCATCGACATCACCGTCCCGGCCGGAGGCAGCCTCGCCGTCGTCGGGCCGACCGGCTCCGGCAAGTCGACGCTCAGCTATCTGGTGCCCCGGCTGTACGACGTCACGGGCGGACGCGTGACCCTCGACGGGGTCGACGTCCGGGACCTGGACTTCGACACCCTCGCGCGCGCGGTCGGCGTCGTCTCCCAGGAGACGTACCTCTTCCACGCCTCGGTCGCCGAGAACCTGCGCTTCGCCAAGCCGGACGCCACCGACGAGGAACTGCACGCGGCCGCGCGGGCGGCCCAGATCCACGACCACATCGCGTCGCTGCCCGACGGGTACGACACGGTCGTGGGCGAACGCGGTCACCGGTTCTCCGGCGGCGAGAAGCAGCGCCTCGCCATCGCCCGCACGATCCTGCGCGACCCGCCCGTGCTCATCCTCGACGAGGCGACCAGCGCCCTGGACACCCGCACCGAACACGCCGTCCAGGAGGCCATCGACGCCCTGTCGGCCAACCGCACCACGCTCACCATCGCGCACCGGCTGTCCACGATCCGGAGCGCCGACCAGATCGTCGTCCTCGACTCGGGCCGCGCGGTCGAACGCGGTACGCACGAGGAACTGCTGGCGGGGGAGGGGCGTTATGCCGCGCTCGTCCATCGGGACGCCCAACTTGAGCCGACAGGATGACGATATGTCGGGTTTGTCGGTGATGGCGCGTTACCGTGCCCGTTATGCAGACGAACACTCCGCCACGGAGCACGATCCGACTGACGCGCCGGGGCCGAGTCGCCCTCATCGCGACCGGCGCCGTCGTGGCGGCCACCGCCGTGGCGGTGCCGCTGCTGAGCGCGGGGGGCGACGACGCGCGCCCGACATCGCTCGTCGTTCCGGAGGGCTGGCGCTCCGGACAGGTCTACGCGGCCGTCGACAAGGCCCTGCGGGTTCCCGCAGGCACCACCAAGAAGTCCCTGGCGAAAGCCCACCTCAAGCTTCCGATGGACGCCAGGGGCAACCCCGAGGGCTATCTCTTCCCGGCGACGTACCCGATCGGCGAGAAGGCGACCCCGGAGTCCCTGCTGACGTCCATGGTCGACACCGCGAACAAGAAGTTCAACGGGGCGCCGGTCGCCGCGGGCGCGCAGCGCAGCGCGACGAACGTCTACCAGGCCGTCACCATCGCGAGCATCGTGCAGGCGGAGGCGGCGACCGAGGCGGACATGGGCAAGGTGGCCAGGGTCATCCACAACCGCCTGGAGCGCGGTATGCCGTTGCAGATGGACTCCACCATCAACTACGCGCTGAACCGCTCCACCCTGAACACCAGTGAGGCGGACACGAGGCTCGACAGCCCGTACAACTCCTACCGGCGCATGGGCCTGCCGCCCACGCCGATCGCCAACCCCGGCGAGGAGGCGCTGCGCGCCGCGATCAACCCGCCCCCGGGAGACTGGCTGTACTTCGTCACGGTCAAGCCGGGCGACACGCGTTTCACGGCCAGCTACGAGCAACACCAGCGCGACGTGGCCGAGTTCAACCAGCGACACCACAAGAGCGCGCCCCCCGCCGCCTCTTCCGCGCCCCCTCGGGAGTCCTCTCCCACGGCCCTTCGGACGGCCTCTCCCGCGGCCCCTCGGACGGCCTCCCCCGCGGTCACCTCCGTGGCTCCTCCCACGGTGTCTCCCGCGGTTTCCGCCGCTGTCACACCCGTCGCCACACCGGCTGCCACGTCGGCCGTCACTCCCACGGCCATTCCCACGAACTGAGAGGCGTACGGGGCGTCACACGGCGACCGGAGCGGTCGCCAGCAGCCGCTTGACCTCCCGTACGGCGGCCCGGCCCGCCCGGTTGGCGCCGACGGTGCTCGCTGAGGGTCCGTAGCCGACCAGGTGGATCCGCGGATCGGCGACCGCGCGCGTTCCCTCGACACGGATGCCGCCGCCCCGTTCGCGCAGCCGCAGCGGCGCCAGATGGTCGATGGCGGCACGGAAACCGGTCGCCCACAGGATCACGTCGGCGTCCACGCGACGCCCGTCCGCCCATTCCACGCCGTCCGGGGTGATCCGGTCGAACATCGGCAGCCGGTCCAGCACGCCGTCGGCCAGCGCCCGCCGGATCGCGTCGTTCAGCGGCAGGCCGGTGACCGAGACCACGCTCCGCGGCACGAGCCCCTGCCGGACCCGCTCCTCGACGAGGGCGACGGCGGCCCGCCCGAACTCCTCGGTGAAGGGGCCCTCGCGGAAGACCGGAGGGCGCCGGGTGACCCAGGTGGTCGCGGCCGCACGCTCGGAGATCTCCATCAGGTGCTGGGTGCCGGAGGCGCCGCCGCCCACGACGACCACGCGCCGCCCGGCGAACCATTCGGGGCCCGGGTACTGCGCCGTGTGCAACTGCCGCCCGCGGAAGGTCTCCTGGCCCGGATAGCGTGGCCAGAACGGACGGTCCCAGGTACCCGTCGCGTTGATCAGCGCCCGCGTCGACCAGGTGCCGGCGCCGGTCTCCACGAGCAGCCGCCCGTCGGCCCCCTCCCGGACCGCCCTGACGTCGACCGGCCTGCGCACCCGCAGGTCGAAGGCGCGCTCGTACGCGGCGAAGTACTCCGGGACGACCTCGGAGGACGGGCGGTCGGGGTCGGCGTCCGTGAGGTCCATGCCGGGCAGGGAGTGCATCCCGTGCACCTTGCCGTACGTCAGTGACGGCCAGCGGAACTGCCAGGCGCCGCCCGGGCGCGGGGCGTGGTCGAGCACGACGAAGTCCCGCTCGGGCTCGAAGCCCGTGCGCCGCAGGTGGTAGGCGGCGGACAGGCCGGCCTGACCGGCTCCGACGACGACCACATCGACCTCACGCGTGCTCACCCCGGTGTTGTTCACGCTTCTACGAACCGGACAGGGGCCCGGGATCTTCCCGTCGGACACCCGGCTGTGAGCCATCCGACGGACCCGTGCCACCGTGAGCCCCCCGACGGAGACCTGTGCCACCGTGAGCCGCCCAGCGGACTCGTGCCGGAAGCCGTCGGCGGCCGGTCGTCCGCGACCGGCCCCGGTGCCGTCGTCACAGGCCGGTCTCCGGCGCATGGGAGAGGATTGAGGCATGTCCGATGCCTTCACCACGCAGGTCCTGCACATCTCCTCCGGTTCGTCGGAGGCGGTCGTCGATCTCACCCGCGACTGCGAGGCCTTCCTCCGCGAGGTCGCGGCGGGCCGCGACGGCCTCCTGAACGTCTTCGTCCCGCACGCCACCGCCGGGATCGCCATCATCGAGACCGGCGCCGGCAGCGACGACGACCTCCTGACCACCCTGCACTCCCTGCTCCCCGCGGACGACCGCTGGCAGCACCGTCACGGCAGCCCCGGGCACGGCCGCGACCACGTCCTCCCCGCCATCGTCCCGCCGCACGCGACCCTGCCGGTGGTGGACGGGGCCCTGGAGCTGGGGACATGGCAGTCGGTGTGCCTCGTGGACACGAACCGGGACAACCCCAACCGCGAGGTGCGGCTGAGTTTCCTCGGCTGAGCGGCCGGCCCGGGGCTCCGTGGGCCCGGGGTTCCGTGGACCCGAGTCCCGCAGGGTCAGGCCCCGTAGGCCACGAGCGCCATCATCCCGGCCTCGCTGTGGTAGGCGTTGTGGCAGTGCAGCATCCACTGTCCGGGGTTGTCGGCGTCGAATGCGACGGACATCTTCGACCTGGGCAGCACGATGGCCGTGTCCTTGCGCGGGCCGGTGTCGCCGAGTTGGTAGGTGTGGCCGTGCAGGTGCATCGGGTGCCACATGTTCGTGGCGTTGACGAAGTCGAGCCGGACCCGTCGGCCCTCCTGGACGAGCAGCGGGTCCGAGGTCGGATCGTTCATGTCGAACCGGTGGCCGTTGAGGGCCCAGTCGTAGGCGCCCATGCTGCCGGTCAGTTTGACGCGGAGGACCTGGTCGGGTTCCTTCGCCTCCAGCCGCACGCCGTCGCTCGCGCGCAGCTGTCCGGCCGTCACCGTCCGCCCGTCCAGTTCGCCCGGCCGCACGGCCGGGTCCGGCAGGCTCCCCGATCCGGTCCGCACCATGGCCATGCCGCTGACGTCCTTGCCCTCGGCGAGCGCGACGAGCGGGAAGACGCCGTCGTCGAGGGTGACCAGTACGTCGTACCGCTCGCCCATGGCGACCAGCAGGGTGTCGACCTCCTCGTGCTCGACGGGGAAGCCGTCCGTGTGGGTGATGGTCAGCCTGTGGCCGCCGAGCGCCACCCGGTACGCGGTGTCGGCACCCGCGTTGATGATCCTGAGGCGGACACGACTGCCGTGCTTGCCGCTGTAGACGGCCGGGTCGGTCGGCACGCGTCCGTTGATCAGGTGGTACGGGTAGTTCACGTCCCCGGCGTCGCGGCCGAGCAGAGGGCCGGCGGTACCGCCGAGCCGGAACCGCGTCGGCGCGCCTTCGCCGGAGGGCGCCGACGCGGACGGGGACGTCGGCATGGACGGATGCCGCGAGGACGCCGGCCGCCCCGATCCGTCACCCTTCATGTTCATCCCGGACATGCCGTGGCTGAGCTCGGCGAAGACGTCGTCGGGGGTACCGGTCACGCCGTCGAGCCAGTCGTCGAGGACGACGACCCATTCGTCGTCGTACGACAGCGGCTCCCTGGGATCCTCGATGATCAGCGGCGCGTACATGGCGCGGTCGACCTGGACGCCCACGTGCGGGTGGAAGAAGTACGTGCCGGGTTTGTCGGCGACGAAGCGGTACGTGAAGTTGGATCCGGCCCGCACCGGGGCCTGCGTGACCGGCGGTACGCCGTCCATGTCGCCGCGCAGCGAGATGCCGTGCCAGTGGATGGACGTCGTGGTGGCGCCGGGCAGCTGGTTGGACAGTTCGGCGGCGATCGTGTCGCCGGCGGAGATGCGGATCTCCTTGCCGGGGACCTGGCCGCCGAAGGCCCAGGAGTTGACCCGGACGCCGCCGCCCAGGTCGAGGGTGGCGGGCGCGGCGGTCACGTTGAGGCTGTGGACCCTGCCCGTACCGCTGCGCTTCTTCTCCACGCGGGCGACCTGGGAGCCGGAAGGGCTGAGGAGGGAGGGGGTGTTGGAGACGTCCTTGCCGCAGGCGGAGAGCAGGCCGGTGCCTGCCGCTCCCAGTCCGGCGAGGACGGTGCGACGGTTGATGCTGTTCACGAAGAGTCCTCTTCTCGATGCGCGACACGCGTTCCGGGGCGGTCCACACACGGCCGCACGGCGTCAGAGGACGCGGGAAGCCGTGGGGACGCGGCCTATGTGCGCGGTGGAGAGGGGGACGGACGCGGTGGAGAGGGGAACGCAGGGGCGGGCGGCCGACGCCGGCACGGCGCGCGGTGGGGCCGTCGGCATCGCTCCGGCGGCCGTGCCGGGGATCTCGTGACGGAGCCGCACCAGGGGCGCGGGGCGCGGTGCGGCGATCGGGCCGCGAACCCGGCGGGCGGCGCCGCCGAACCAGGCCCGGAGCAACTCTCGTACCGTCATCAGGGGCGTCCGCACTTCCCGCGAGCTGGGATCGCCACCATACCCCGCGCGGGTATGCGTGCCCCGGAACCGCCGATCGGGAATCAGCCGAATGCGGACCGGGCGGCCGCTACTTCGCCGGGATCTTCTGCTCGAACCAGACGACCTTGCCGCTGCTCACTCGTGTCGCGCCCCAGCGCAGGGCGAGTTGATTGACCAGGAAGAGGCCACGGCCGCTCTCGTCCCCGAGGCCGGCCTGCCGCAGCCGGGGCACCTGGGGCGAGTCGTCGGTCACCTCGCAGCGGAGCACGTCGGTGCGCAGCAGCCGCAGCGAGAGGGGCCGTGAGGCGAACCGCACGGCGTTCGTCACGATCTCGCTGACCATGAGTTCCGTCGGGTCGGCCAGGGACTCGAGACCCCAGCGGCGCAGGGCCCTGCGGGTCAGCCGGCGCGCCTGTCCCGCGGTCATCGGGTGCGGGGCCAGGTACCAGTAACCGACGCTGTCGGGAGGGAAGCCCTCGAACCGGGCGGTCAGCAGGGCGATGTCGTCGTCCCGGGTCCCCGGGCCCAGGGTGCCCAGTACGTGATCGCAGAGCACCTCCAGGGAGGTGAGCCCCCGGGCGGCGCCCTGGAGGCGGACCCGCAGTGCCTCGACGCCGCTCCCTATGTCCGTGTCACGGGACTCGACCAGTCCGTCGGTGTACAGCACCAGGGTCGCCCCGGCGGGCGCGGCCATCTCCACCGACTCGAAGACGACACCGCCGACGCCGATCGGGGCGCCGGGCGGGACCGCCAGGACCTCGGCCCGGCCGTCCTCGTGGAGCAGTACCGCGGGCGGGTGACCGGCGTTCGCCATCAGCAGGCGGTGCGAGATCGGGTCGTAGATCGCGTAGAGGCAGGTCGCGATGTGGTCGCTGCCCAGCCGCTGGGCCTGTTCGTCGAGGTGGTGCAGGACCTCCTCGGGCGGCAGGTCGAGGCCGGCGAGGGTCTGCACGATGGTGCGCAGCTGGCCCATGATCGCGGCGGAGGTCATGGAGTGGCCCATGACGTCGCCGACGATCAGCGCGACGCGGTTGCCGGGAAGCGGGATCGCGTCGTACCAGTCGCCGCCGACCTGGGCGGTCTTCGAGGCGGGCAGGTAACGGCTGGCCAGCCGGACGCCGGTGGGTTCGGGCAGCGAGGACGGGAGCATGGTGTGCTGGAGGGTGTCCGCCACGGCGGCCTCGTGGCCGTACATCACCGCCTTCTGGACCCCGAGCGCGGTGTGCGTCGCGAGCTGCGAGGCGACGAGCAGGTCGTCGTTGGTGAAGGCGGGGCGGTCCGCGCCCCGCAGCAGGACGACCGTGCCCATGACGTGATGGCTGCCGTGCAGGGGCGCGATGATCAGGCGATGGCCCGGCGGGAGCGCTCCCGCCGGACCGGTCCCCGCCACGAGCAGTTCGGTGACGGCGGGTGCGTTGCCGGGCGCGTCACCGAACGCGGGGCGCCCGTCCCGCAGCAGTTCGGCGAGCCGGCCGCCGCCGGCCGGCTGCACGCGCTCGGCGATCTCGGGGAGCGGCGGCGGGGGCGTGCCGGCGCGCGTCGGCGTCGCACGGTCGGCGCTGTGCAGTCGGAGCACGACGGGTGCCGCCGACCGCTCCGTGCCCACCGGCAGCGGATCGTCGAGATGGACGAAGACCGCGTCCGCGAACGCCGGTACGGCCGCCTGCCGCAGTTCCCGGAGCGTCTCGTCCAGATCCATCCCGCGGGCGATCCGCCGCGTCGCCACGTCGAGATACCTGAGGCGGTCGGTCTGCGGCACGAGGCCGTCCGCCACGGCGGCAGGCGGGAGGGGGCCCTGTGGCGCGGCGGTGCCCTTGTGGGGGGTGTGGTGCTCGGTCACGCGTTCTGTCCCGTCCGGTGGGTGCGCGGTCCGCGGCTCGGACTCCGCCTCCTCAGTCGCACCGCCTGCAGCACAGGAACACCTGTTCCTCGGGCGGGACGTCGGTCACCGCGGGGGCGTACGTGTACGAGGTCTCCTCGACGATCTCGAAGCCCGCCTCCTCGACGACCCTGTGCAGGTCCTCCCGCAGATAGCCCGAGACCCTGATCGTGTTCCCGAGGAACGGGATCGCGAAGTCGTCCACATCGGCCTCGACCATCGACAGGACGAACAGGCCGCCGGGGGCCAGCAGATGACGGACGGTCCGCAGGGCGAGGGGGATCTCCGCGCGCGGAAGCATCAGCAGCGAGAAGAAGGCGGAGACGGCGTCGAAACGGCCGAGGTCGCGCGGCCCGTCCGGGCGCAGGTCGGCGATGTCCAGCTGGTGGAACGTCGCGCCGGGGACGTAGGAGCTCGCGAGCTCCACCATGCCGCCGGAGAGGTCGACCCCCACCACCTCGAACCCCGCGTCCGCCATCTGGCGCGCGGTCGGCACCCCGGTGCCGCAGCCGAGGTCCAGGACCCGTGCCCCCTCGCCGAGCGATCCGATCAGCCACTCGCCCGCGGCGACCTGGCCTTCCTTGTGCGGAAAGGCTTCGTCGTAGCGGTCGCCGATGGCGTCGAAGGCTTCGGCCTGGCCCTTGCGGTCGAGCGGAAGGCTCTCGTAATCAGTCCCGTGATTGCTGTTGATCACGAAAGGAACCTTTCATGGGGGCGGGAAAAGCGGTCCGTAATGCGGATGAAAGCGGTCATGACGGGATCTCCGAGCTTTGCCGGTCGCTCAGGAGACGTCAATTCGAGACGATAGTCGTTCGGCGTCCGCCGGGATGCCCGAGTGACCGAATCCGTTCGACCGGCGGAACGGCTCCCGCGACGGCTTTCCGGCCGCTGGCAGCACCCGAACTCGCGCTGAGCGGAAGCGCGTTACCGGGTCGTCCGGTGCCGACACGGCTGGAATCCGCCCGCCGGAAACGAACGACCGGGACGGCCCGCGGCGCCAACTCGCCTTCGACGCACGTGACATGGCGAAGTCGGCTCCTCGTGCGCGGAGTCGGGGCCCGGTTCGACCGTTCGCCCGGCCTTCCGGTGCTGGACCCGGACGGGTGTCCGCGCGGCGGATCCCCTCGGCCCGAAGGCTCCGCCGAACCCGTACGGCCGGCGGCCTGTCTCCTCGATGCCGAAACGCCGCATTCATGGAAGGATCATGACGATCCCCGGACCCGGGCCCGGAACGGAGTCGCCACCTTCTTCGGCGGCCGGGTGAGCGGAGGGGACCCGGCGGGGCCGGTCGTGTCGCGTGGGGTGCGGGGCGATGCGGGGGACGCGGGAGAGGCTGTCGATTCCGGTCCGGCCCGTTCGACGTACGGGTGAGAGCGGGACACCACGAACACGAGGAGCACGGTCATGTCCAAGCTGCGTGTGCACAACCTCACCGTCTCGGTGGACGGGTACGCCGCCGGTCCCCGTCAGCGTCTCGAGCAGCCCCTCGGCGAGGGGTTCGGAAGCATGCACGAGTGGATGTTCGCGGCCATGCGCGACCTGGCCGACGGCAAGGGCGGGGTCGACGTCGAGTACGTGGAGCGCAGCAAGGAGAACATCGGCGCCACCATCATGGGCCGCAACATGTTCGGGCCCCAGCGCGGACCCTGGGAGGACGAGTCGTGGACGGGCTGGTGGGGCCCCAACCCTCCGTTCCATAACGACGTGTTCGTGCACACGCACCATCTGCGGCCCTCGGTCGTCATGGAGGGGGGAACGACCTTCCACTTCACCGACGAACCCGTGGAGGCGGTCCTCGCCCGTGCCGTCGAGGCGGCGGCGGGCAAGGACGTCCAGCTCGGGGGCGGAGCGGCCACCGTCCAGCAGTACCTGCGCGCGGGACTCGTCGACGAAATGCACTGCGCCGTCGTGCCGCGGCTCCTGTGCCGGGGAGAGCGCCTGTTCGACAACCTCGGGGACGGGATCGACGGCTACCGGGTGGCCGAGCTGGTCGGATCGCCGGCCGCGGCGCACGTCCGGCTGGTCCGCCGCTGACCCGACCGCTCGCCCGGCAGCCCCTCGGGAGGGGCGAGCCCGCCGCGGTGTCCGGCCCGCAGGGTCTCGCCCCCGATGGCCGCGAGGATGCCCGGGAGTGTTCCGCCCGCGGCGCCCTCAGCCCCGTGTCGTCCGTCCGATCGACTCCACCAGCGGCAGCAGCCGGTGCGGGACGCGTTCGCGCAGGGCCACCTCCGTCCGGGTGCGGACCACGCCGGGCAGACTGATCAGTGCCTGGATCACATCCTCCAGGTGGGCGTTGTCCCGCGCCGCGACCCGGGTGATCAGATCGCCGCCGCCGGTGATCGAGAACGCCTCGATGATCTCCGGTACGGCGGCGAGGGCGTCGCCCACGTCGTCCAGGTGGCCCTGGGTGACCTCGATGTGCACGAACGCGAGCACGGGATGGCCGAGAGCCGCGGGGGACAGGGACGGGCCCGTACCGGTGATCACCCCGTCCCGCTCCAGCCGGTCGAGGCGGGCCTGGAGCGTGCCGCGGGCGATGCCGAGGACACGGGCGTATTCACGGACGCTGGTGCGCGGCTGCTCCAGGAGCAGCCGCAGGATGCGGGTGTCGAGCTCGTCCACGGGCATGGTCCGTTGGCCTCCTCGCGGCCGACAATGTTCACCTCCGACTGTACCAATGGCACAGTAGAAAACGCGCCGGTTGAGCCACTTCTGGGCTGCCGCGTACCTTGTCCGTATCGATGGCGCTGCGCAGCGCCGGACGGCAAGGACGCCGTACCGGACCCGCGGCGCCTTTCGCATGTGCGCCGCGCATGCCGGACTCTGTATCGAACGCGAAGTGGGGCGGGCCGCCTACGGTGAAGAAGATGTTCATGGCGCCGGATCCGGGACTGTTCCGGCTGCGGGTCTCGCTCCGGGCGGTCGCCGGGATCGGCCTCGCGGTCACCCTGTGCCAACTGACCGGGCTCTCGCTCTCCGCCTCGATCGCCGGCGGGCTCGCGGCGCTCCTCGCGCTGTTCACGGTCGGCGACCCGACCGTGCGCGGCCAGGCCGGCACCACCGCGCTGCTCCCCGTGGCCGGTTTCCCGGTCCTCGCGGCGGCGACCGCCCTGCACGGGACGCCACTGCTGCGGGACGCGACCTGGCTCGCCGTGGTCTTCGCCGGGGTGTGGGCCCGTCGCTTCGGCCCCCGCGGGCACGCGCTCGGCATCTTCGCGTTCATGATGTTCTTCACCACCCAGTTCCTGCACGCCGTGCCCGGCCAGCTTCCGCAGCTGTACGCCGCCGTCGCCCTGTCGCTCACGGCGTCCTCGGCCGTGCGGTTCGGCGCCTGGTGCATCGAGCGGCGCAGCCCGCTGCCCGCCGCGCCGTTGCCGCTGGAGGGGCGCGGGCTGGACCGCCCCGCCACCCGCCAGGCCTTCCAGGCGACGGCGGCCTGCGCCTTCGCGCTCGGCGCGGGCCAGTTGCTCTCGCACGACCGCTGGTACTGGGCCGTCGGCACCGCGTGGTGGATCTTCGTGAACACGGCCTCGCGCGGCGAGACGCTGGTCCGCGGCTTCCGGCGTGTCCTCGGCACGCTCACCGGCATCGTGGCCGGGCTCCTGATCGCCGTACCGCTGCACGGCGCGCCGGCGCCCACCGCCGCCCTCGTCGCGGTGAGCGTCTTCGGGATCTTCTACACGGCCGCCCCCTCGTACAGCTGGATGATGTTCTTCGTCACCGTCATGGCGGGTCTGCTCTACGGGCTGCTCGGCGTGCTGCACCCGGGACTGCTGGTCCTCCGGCTCGCCGAGACGGGCGTCGGCGCGCTTGGTGCCGCGCTCGCGGTCGCCCTCGTCCTGCCGATCACCACGCACACGGTCACCGACCGCTGGATCGAGCGCGCCCTGCACGCCGTGCACGGCTGCACCGCGGCGGCGGCCCGGCGGCTCGCGGGCGACGAGCGGGCCGACCCCGCACCGCTCGCGGGGGAGCTCGAAGCGCTTCTGGGGCGTGTGCGCATGGCTCTCGCCCCCCTCGTGCACCCGCTCAACCCGATGCTGCAGCGCAAGGAACGGGCCCGCGCGATCCTCGCCCTGCTGGACGACTGCGCCCGCGAGGTGCGGGGTCTCGCGGCCGTCGCCGCCGACCCGGACGCCTCGCACGACGCCCGCCTCACGGCGGCCTGCCGACGGGTCGAGACGGCCATGGAGTCCCTGGTCGGAGCCGTGCCGGGAGGCGCTCCGGCGGCCCACCACGACGTCCCCGGTCATCACCCCGGTGCCGAGCAGGCGCTCGTGCACCTGCACGGCCTGGAGCGGGCGCTCGTCGACATGGCGACACCGCTGCGCGGACCGGTACGCGACTCGCAGCTCGTCGGCGTCTGACGTCGGCGGAGCTTTTCCCGGCCCCCTGGAGCGCTGTCCGGCGCTCCAGGGGGCCGCTCTCGTTCCGGGGCCCGCTCGGGAGAGGGGGCCTGTCCGAAAGGTCCGCGGCGGGGGTGTGGAGGCCCGCCGGGCGGCCTCGGACCGGCCCCTGCCGCCTCTTTCCCCGGCGCGCGCCCGGGAAGCCCGTGGTGGCCGCCGTGCGGGCTCTGGGCACCCTCGTGACCTGCGTGTACCCGGTACGTACGTACTTGGGTTTCCGGCCGGCCCGGTCCCGAGTGCCCTGCCCCGCCCTGAGGACCGCGCGCACGAGGACCGGAACGGCCGCCGGGAACGAGCGCAGGGGCCGTCCCCGCCCCGGCTTTGGTCTAGACCGCAGCGCCGTGACTGCTACCGTCGCCCCGACGGCGCGGGATCGAGAGGGGACAGACGTGGCGGACGGCGGCAGGCGGCAGCGGGCGTTCATCGGATCGTTCACGGCGGCGGGAGGGCTCGGCGTCCTCACGGCGGCCGTGGATCCGGACAGCGGCGCGCTGACCGTCCTCGGCGCGGCCGACGACGTGCCCGACCCCTCGTACCTCGCCCTCGCGCCCGCGGGCGACGTCCTGTACGCGGTCAGCGAGACCGCCGAGGGCGCGGTGGCCGCCTTCCGGGTGCACGGCGACAAGCCGGAACTGACCGGTCCGCCGACCCGGACCGGCGGCAGCGGCCCCACCCACCTCAGTGTCCTCGACGGGCACGTCCTGACCGCGGACTACGGCTCGGGCAGCGTCAGCGCGGTACCCGTCCGCCCCGGCGGGGAACTGGCACCCGCCGCCTCCGGCGTGCTCCGGCACACCGGTTCCGGTCCGCACGCGCAGCGGCAGCGGGGCCCGCACGCCCATCAGGTGCAGCCCGATCCCACCGGCCGCTGGGCCGTCAGCGTCGACCTCGGCACGGACTCGGTCCGGGTGTGCGCCCTCGACGGCGGAACGCTCGCCCTGCACCGCGAGATCGCCCTGCGTCCCGGCTCGGGCCCGCGCCATCTCGCCTTCCACCCGGGGGGCGGGCACGCGTACGTCCTCAACGAGCTCGCCCCGACCCTCACCGTCTGCCGCTGGGACGCCGAGGAGGGCTCGCTGCGGCCCGTCGGCGAGGTCGCGGTGCTGTCCGCGGCCCCGGACGGCGATGCGTACCCCTCGGGCATCGTCGTCTCGCCCGACGGCCGTTTCGTGTGGACCGCCACCCGGGGCCGGGACACCGTCTCCGTGCTCGGCGTCGACGCGGCGGGCGAGGGGCTCACGCTCGTCGCCGAGGTGCCCTGCGGCGGAGCCTGGCCCCGCGCGCTGGCCCTCGACCCCTCGGGGCGGTTCCTGTACGCGGCCAACGAACGCTCCGGCGACGTGACCTGGTTCACCGTCGACCAGGACACCGGCGTTCCGCGCCGCGGCGGCTCGGTCGAGGCGCCCGCCGCGTCCTGCGTGGTCCTCGGCTGACCCGGCCCGCCCGGCCGCTCCCGGAGGGGGCCGTGCCGGGTGTGCCCCGCGCCCATGGGAAAGGGCCCCTCCTGGCTCAGGAGGGGCCCTTTCGACGTGCGGGCGGTACAGGTGGTGCGGGTGCGGCGGCCGACTAGAAGGCCGGCGCTCCCTGGGTCTGCGGCGGCGCGATGCCCAGTGCCGTCGTGTACTGGGCGAGCGCGAGCTTGCCGATCGCCGGGTACGGGCCGAGGGCCTCGGCGGCGCTGCAGCCGGCCTCCTTGGCGGCGGCGTCGAGCAGACCCGCGTCGAGCTCCGGACCGATCAGGTACGGGGCGAGCGCGAGCTGCTGCGAACCGGAGCCGCGCAGCTGCTCGGCGATGGCCGAGATGGAGCCCTCCTCGTCGAGAGCCGCCGCCATGACCGGCACGGCGAGCCGCGCGGCGAGCAGCATGCCGGTGATGCCGGCCGCCTGCACCGCGTCCTCGCCGCCGACGGTGGCGAGCACGATGCCGTCCGCGGCGGTCGCCACGGTGAACAGCCGGGCGCGGTCGGCGCGGGCCAGACCGGCCTCGGAGAGACGCACGTGCAGCGCCTCGGCGAGCAGCGGGTGCGGACCGAGGACATCGGTCAGCTCGGCCGCGACACGGCTTTCCATGACCGCCTGGCGGATGCGGCGCAGCAGGGCGTTGTCCGGACCGGCGAGCAGCGGGACAACGATGCCGACGGGGCCGTCGGGCTCGGAGACGTCGGAGCCGGCGGCGCGGGCCTGCTCGAAGCGCGCGGTGCGCTCCTCGGCGGCGTGGGTCAGCACGGACTGCAGCGTGGGGAACTCGTCGTCCCCGTCCAGGTAGCCGATGCGGGCGTCGAGGCCGGGGAGCTCGGAGCGGGCGATGCTCACGACCTCCTCGGCGAGGCTGCGCGTGGCGGCGCTGGGGGTGCCCGGCACCGCGAGGACGAGCGCGGGCGCGCCCTCGGGAGCCGCCAGGGGTTCCGGACGGCGGTGCCGCCCGGCTTGGCGGGGTCGCGGCATTCGTACTGGCAGGCCGGACGCGGGCCCAGTGGGGGAGCTCATGGCGCCGCATGTTACTTGTTTCTTGGGTTCCCCTGTTCGGGGAGGGTGCAGGTGAGCGGTATCCGTCCGCTTTTGTCTGATGGGTTACGTACCGGTCGGAAGTGATCGGTAATCGCGGACTTGTCGGGCCTACGGTGAATTCGGGTCATGGATCTGCCCGTACGGCTTTTCCGCGACCACGTACAGCATTCGTTCGTCCGGGGGCAGCGCGAGCCGGCCGTCGGCCAGGTCGGCCGCGATCCGGAGCGCGCCGTCGAGAGGGCCGCCCAGGGCCGATACGTGCCGGGCGTGCGGCAGCCGCCCGGCCAACTCCTCGGTCAGGGGGCCGAGGATCGCGGCGCCCATGTCGAACACGCCCCCGGTGAGGGCGAGGCGGGGCTCGCCGTCGGCCGGGCACACCGCGGCGGCCGACTCGGCCATGTGCCGTGCGGCGGTCCGCAGGATGCGCGAGGCCACGGGGTCGTTCCCGGCCTGTCCGGCGACCTCCGGGGCGAAGGAGGCGAGTACGGCGGCCCGGTCGGTGCGCGGGTACAGCAGGCCGGGCAGTCCCGGCACCGGCCCGAACACCTCCTCGGCCCGCGCCAGCAGCGCGGCCGAGCCCTCCGGGCGGCCGTCGAACGCGCGCAGGGCTGCCTCCAGGCCCGCGCGGCCGATCCACGCTCCGCCGCCGCAGTCGCCGAGCAGATGACCCCACCCGTCGGCCCTGTGCCACGACGTCAGGTCGGTGCCGATCGCGATCATGCCGGTGCCCGCCGCGATCACGGCACCCGCACGGACGCCCAGGGCGCCCGTGTACGCGGTCACGGCGTCGGCGGCCAGGGCGAGCCGCCGTACTCCCAGTTCACGTTCCAGGGCGGGCGGGAGCTCGTCGCGCAGTTCGTCGCCGAGCGTGGCCAGACCGGCCGCGCCGACGGCGACGGCCCCGAGCCGTTCGGCGCCCGCATCGGCCATCAACCGCCGTGCCATCGGCAGCAGTTGCTCCAGCAGATGTTCTGCCGAGATCCCGCGCGGACCGGTCCGGACGGGCTCCCTGGAGGTCAACGGCGCACCGAGCGGGGCCGGGTGGGGACGCGCCGGGGCTCCTCGGCGTACGGGAGGGCGGTCGTCGCCCGGCACCGCGTGCGCGGCGAGGGCCGCACGCAGCCCCGAGCCACCGGAGTCCACGGCGAGGACCACGGAAGGGCCCCGCCCGTCCCGCGTCCCGCCACGTACGCCGTCGGCCGTCACGGCAGGCGCCAGTCCACCGGCTCCGCCCCCTGCTTGGCCAGCAGATCGTTGGCGCGGCTGAAGGGACGCGAACCGAAGAAGCCGCGGTCGGCCGACATGGGCGAGGGGTGCGCGGATTCCACCGAGGGGAGACTGCCGAGCAGGGGGCGCAGATTGCGCGCGTCCCGGCCCCACAGGATGGACACCAGCGGCCGACCGCGCGCGGCCAGCGCCCGTATGGCCTGTTCCGTGACTTCTTCCCAGCCCTTGCCGCGGTGGGCCGCGGGGCTGCGGGGCGCCGTGGTCAGCGCCCTGTTGAGCAGCAGCACGCCCTGGTTCGCCCAGGGGGTGAGGTCACCGGTGGACGGCTGGGGAACTCCGAGGTCGGTGTTCAGTTCGCGGAAGATGTTGATCAGGCTGGGCGGCAGCGGACGCACCTCCGGGGCCACCGAGAACGACAGGCCCACGGCGTGCCCCGGGGTCGGGTAGGGGTCCTGGCCGACGATGAGGACGCGTACCTCGTCGAAGGGCTGCTGGAAGGCCCGCAGGACGTTCGCCCCGGACGGTAGATAGGTGCGCCCGGCGGCGATCTCCGCGCGCAGGAAGTCGCCCATCTGGGCGATCCGTCCGGCGACGGGTTCGAGGGCTTTCGCCCACCCCGGTTCGACGATCTCATGCAACGGTCGTGGTGCCACGGGCGTCACCCTACTGCCGTACACATGGCCGAGATCAAACCGGTGGCCGTCCCGCGACCGGAGATGACCGATTCGCCGTCGAATCGGTCATCTGCGGTCGCAAGACGCCCGCCGCGGCGGGTCGTTGGACCCGGTCCTGCCGACGGGTTCCGCTTCTGCGAACGGCTGAGCCGACGGTGTCCCGGCGGCATGGGCCGTTCGTACCTCTGACGCGTACGGCATTCCAGGTAGGCGCGGATACGCCGCGAGAAGTGGCCGACCCGGTCGCTCGAAACGTTGGCGGAAATTCAGCCACCCTCCCGATGGCGATGATGGTACGGGCCGATGAGAACCGGAATCGACGGCCGGGTCGGCGGGATTGGTGCACGCGGAATTGCGAGAAATTTTCTTGCGAGCCGGTCATTCCTGGTATAGACAATGACCGACGAGGCGCGGGGGGCTCGTGGAGGTGGGGGATGCTGAGGATTCATTTCACGACCGAAGATCTCTTGAAAACCAGAGTGGCCACGTCACCGGATCCCATGTGGGAACTGGTATTGAGCGTCTTCCGATTACGCAGGCGGCTGGCCGTGGCCCGGTACGAACCGTGGTACCAGCAGGTCAGGGCCGATGCGGCCCGCAGTGATCTGCTGCAGCGCATTCGGCTCATGCTGATGCCCATGATCCCGGCCTCGGGATATTTTCCGGACTTTCTGACTCCGGAGAACCGGCGGCACGGAGGAATCGAATCGATCATCGAAGCGGTGGCCGGAAGTCCCAGGAGCGTCCTGCGCGGTCAACTCGACCTCCTCGACCGAGGCCGGGGATCCGCGTGGATCGAGCGGTTGCACGAAGCGGATCCCGCGGCCCGAGAAGACTTGCGGAACCTCTTGAGGGACTATCACCGTATCGCCATCGCCCCTCACTGGAATGCGATCCGCAACACCGTCGAGGCGGACCGGGCCATTCGCGCCCGGGCCCTTCTCGACGGCGGGGTCCACGGGCTGCTGCACAGCTACCGGCCGCTGATGCGATGGGCGCCCCCCGTCCTGCACGTCCGGTATTCCGTCGATCAGACGCTCCACCTGAAGGGGCGAGGGCTGCTCCTGGCTCCGTCGCACTTCGGCCAGGGCCCCGCGAACTCGCTCGCCGATCCGGCCCTGCCGCCCGTCCTCGTCTATCCCGCCGGGTACGACAGGGCGGCGCCGGTGACGGTCCGGGCCCTGGGCCGGCTCATGGGCGGCACCCGTGCCTCCATCCTGATCGCCACCGAGACCGCGACCACGTCCGGGGAACTCGCGCGCCGGGTGGGCGTGTCCGCCGCGACGGTGAGCCACCATCTGTCCGCACTGCGCGCGGCGGGTCTTCTGAGCACCCTGCAGCGGGGCGAACTCATCCTGCACACCCGTACCTCCACCGGATCCGCCTTGGTCAACGCGGCTCACACCGCGGGCGCTTGATGCCGGAAACGTGGCCAGGTCCCCGGCCACCTGCGGGTTTCGACCGCGATGGAAAGGGGTGTCCCTCGACCGAACGCGCTGGCGAGTATGGCTGGCAGCCCGCATCCGTACCGGAAGGGATACGACACACCGTGAAGAACATACGTCGCTCGGCAGCCGTCGCAGCCGTCCTGGCCGCCGGTGCCACCGCCCTCACCGTCAGCCCCGCGTCGGCGGCCGACACGACCTGCTCCAGCGGATACGCCTGCATCTACTACCACCCCAACTACCAGGGGGCCTTCTTCAAGCAGTTCCCCAGCATCCCCAACTACTCCGGCTACACCTTCACGGCCAGCGCCAACGGCAGCGACGGCGCGGGCCAGGGAGTCCGGAACAACGCCGCCTCGGTGGACAACTGGGACTTCAACAACGCCTTCACCGTGTACTTCCACATCAACTACACCGGAGCGAGCCAGCGCTTCGCCGCGGGCGGCGGCGGAAACTTTAACAGCACGCTGCGCAACGAGAACGCCTCCGGAAAGTTCGGCTGACCCGGCGGGACGTCCCGACCGAGGTCCGTTCACCGCAGCCTCACGCAGGGGGTGCCCCGCTCCGCACACCGGGCGGGGCATCCCCCGCGCCCCGGCCGCACTCTCGGCCGTCCTTGCGCACCCACCCACCGCAACGAGGACACACCGGTTCATGACTTCGTCTCCCGCCTCCGGCCACCCGAAAGCCGCTGTCGTCCTGGCGACGGCCGCCGTGCTGCTGGCCGGGGGCTGCTCCTCGTCCTCGCCGTCGTCCTCCGGGCCTTCCCGGCCGAAGGGCGCGGCCGTCGCCATGCCGGAGGTCTCCTCCGTGCCGCGGCTGGTCACGGCGGCCGACCGGTCGCTGCCGATCGCCCCCTACCTCCTGAGCGACAGGCAGTCGGACGAGCTGACCGCAGCCCAGGCCGAGCTGACCGAACAGTGCATGACCCGGTTCGGGCTCCGCTACACGGCTCCCGCCCCGACCCCGGTGTTCCGGCCGAGGACCCCCACCCAGTTCCGGTACGGCGTGACCGACCCGAAGGCGGCGGCGGTCGACGGATTCGCCCCGGCCGGCAGCAGGACCGCCCCGACGGCCGCCGAGCCCGCGCCGCTGTCCGCGGAGATGACCCTCGTGCTGACGGGGACGAACGACCCGCACGTCAAACCCGGCTCCACCGAGGCCGGCGGTCAGGTCCACAAGGGCCGGAGGATCCCTGTCGGCGGATGCATCGGTGAGGCGCGGGCACGACTGCTCTCCGAAGGACCGGAAGCCGGGGGCGACGCGGAGCTCTCCAACGACATCAACATCGACAGCTTCGAGTCCTCGCGGAGGCATCCCCTGGTCAGAGCCGTGTTCGCCAAGTGGTCGCGGTGCATGAAGGACCGCGGCTTCTCCTACCCCGATCCGCTCGCGGCCACCGGCGACAGCGCCTGGCGCACGAGCACCGCGTCGGCGAAGGAGAAGACGGCGGCCCGCGCCGACGCGGACTGCAAGAAGCGGAACAACGTCGTCGGCGTCTGGTACGCGGTCGACGCCGCCCTGCAGCGGCAGGCGATCGAGAGGAACAGCGCGGCTCTGGCCAAGATCAAAAAGGCGATCGGCGCCCGGACGAGGATCGCGGCCGCCGTGCTCGCGGGATCAGGATGACGAGCCGCGCCGCTCCGGACGGCCCTCAGGCCAGGACCGCCGCGCGGACGCACAGGACGTCCGGCAGGTGCGAGGCGAGCTGCCGCCAGCTGTCGCCGTCGTCAGCCGACGCGTACACCTCGCCGTTGCGGTTGCCGAAGTACACGCCCGCCGGGTCCGCGTCGTCCGTGCACATCGCGTCGCGCAGCACCGTGCCGTAGTGGTCCTCGGAGGGCAGTCCCGCCGTCAGCGGTTCCCAGGTCGTGCCCGCGTCCTCCGTGCGGAAGACACGGCAGCGCCGGTCGGCCGGGACCCGGTCCGCGTCGGCGTTGATCGGGAAGACGTAGGCCGTGCCGCCGCGGTGCGGATGCGCCGCCACCGTGAACCCGAAGGTGGACGGAAGGTCCGCGCCGATGTCGGTCCACCGCCCGGCCCCGTCGTCGCTGCGGTACACCCCCCAGTGGTTCTGGAGGTAGAGCCGGTCCGGGTTCGCCGCGTCGCGCGCGACCTTGTGCACGCACTGTCCGAACTCCGGGTTCGGATCCGGCAGGAACACCGCGGAGACACCGGAGTTGGCGGGCTCCCAGCTCGCGCCGCCGTCGGCGGTGCGGAAGACCCCGGCCGTGGACACGGCGACCGTCACCGCCCGCGGGTCGCGCTCGTCGGTGAGGACGGTGTGCAGTCCCTCACCGCCACCTCCGGGGACCCACTTCGAGCGGGTGGGGTGTTCCCACAGGGGGCGGACGAGTTCGAAGGACTCGCCCCGGTCCTCCGAGCGGTACAGCGCGGCCGGCTCCGTCCCCGCGTACACCACGTCCGGTTCGGCGGCCGCCGGGTGCAACTGCCACACCCGCTCCAGTGAGGCGCCCGTCTCCTGGGGGAACTTGACCGCCGGCCGCGCGGGTTCGGTCCACGTGCGGCCCAGGTCGTCGGAGTGGAACACGGACGGGCCCCAGTGCGCGCTGTCCCCGCCGGCCAGCAGCCGCGGGCGGTCGCCCCGGGAGTCGATCGCGACCGAGTACACGGCCTGCGCGTTGAAGTACGGACTCTCGTCGAACTCCCAGGCGCCGCCGCGCCGTCGCCCGATGAAGAGACCCTTGCGGGTACCTACCGTGAGCAGTACGTCGGCCATGGCCGGACACCTCCGCGACGTCGTTGTCTGCGCTACGGGCCAGTCTGCACCCCGGCACTGACAGTCACCTCCCGGCCCGGCGTTCTCGCAGCTCGGGCGGGCCGCGCCGACGGTCGGCGGGGTCCGGTGGCGCCGTCCGCCGGGCGTTCGCGGGGTGCGCCCCGCGGCCCCGCCTCCTCGTGGCGGACGAGCCGGTGGGCACGGGGTGTGAGCATCGCGCGAAGCGCGCGCGTAAGGGAGGGAGATGTGGTGTGTCCGTGCGGTCGTGAGGAGGATGCCCTCGATGGCGGCGTTCCGTGGTCCGAAGGTCTGGCTGTGGCGCTGGCGGCGCAACCCGCTGCGGCGGCGAAGCGACGTCATGGAGGCCTGGATCATGCTCGCGGCCTGGGTGTTCACGGTGCTCGGCGGCGTGGTCACGGGCCTGGTGACCGTCCACGCCGTGGAGAACGGTCTCGCGCGGGAGCGCGCGGAGTGGCACGCCGTCCCCGCTCAGCTGATCGAGGACGCGCCGGACGCGGACACGACCGGGCCCGCCGGGCGCATCGTGTGGACGAAGGTCCGCTGGACGGCGCCGGACGGCACCCCTCGCTCCGGCCGGGTACGGGTCTCCGCGGGCATCCCGGCGGACACCCCGGTCCTGGTGTGGACCGACCCCGACGGGCGCCTCGTCAACCGGCCCACCGGCGTCGCCGTGGCCCGGCTGCGGGCCTGTCTGATGGGCGTCTTCGCGGGCGTGGGCGTGGGGGCCGTCCCCTTCGCCGCCTGCCGTCTTCTCCGCGGTCGGCTGGAACGCCGGCGCATGGACCGGTGGGACGAGGAGTGGGACCGGATCGGACCGTTGTGGGGCCGGACGGCGAGCTGAGCGGGCAGCCCGGGCCGCCGCCCGGTGCTCCTCCCCCCCCGCCACTCCGTTCTGGCCGCACTTCCGCGTCCCGCACCTCCGCGCCTCCGAGCCCCGCGCCCCTTCACGCCCCCGCACTTCCGCGTCCCCGTACTTCCGCGCCTCGCGCACCGCACCTCCGCGCCTCCGAGCCCCGCGCCCCTTCACGCCCCGCACTTCCGCGCCTCGCGCACCGCACCTCCGCGCCTTCGCGCACCGCACCTCTGTACTTCCGCCCCCGCACCTTCGTACCCCCGCACCGCTCGGGCCCCGGGGCACCTCCGTCAAGCGGCCTCCAGCACCGTCCGGCAGTCCCGCAGGAGCAATTCGTCGTCGAGCACGTCGTGGCTGCCGTGGCCGCCGGAACGTGCCCGGTGCCGCCGGGGCGAGGCCAGTTCCGCACGGACCAGGTCGTGGACGGGCGCGCCCGCGCCGCCCATCCGGACGAGGCACGCCGTGATGGTGCCCCGCGTGTACGGGTTCTGCCGCCAGGCGTCACGGAACACCGGCAGGACGGGGCGCGGATCTCCGCCGACGTCCCACAGGGCGCAGGCACCGGCCGTCCGCTCCCACACCTCGGAGGAGTCCGCCAGACGGCGCAGTTTCGGGAGCGCGGGTGCGGCCGCCGCCCCCGCGCGGCCGAGGGCCTCGGCCGCCGCCCGGCGACCGCCCGCGTTCCGCTCCGGGGCCAGCGCCCCGAGCAGCGCCGGAAGGACCGCCTCCACGTCCCCCTCCACGGACCGGAGCGCGTCGGCCGCCGTCACGGCGTTCTCGCCCGTCAGAAGTTCTCGCAGCGCCGGTGCGGCCTCCCCGGCCCGCGCCCCGAACGCGCCCAGCGTCCTGGCCGACGCCTTCACCAGGGCGTCCCGGGACCGCAGTTCGCGTGGTGTGCCGTGCAGCAGCCGCAGCACCTCCGGCACGGCCTCGGCGTACCGCAGCGCGCCGAGGCCGTACAGCAGCGGCGCGGCGCGGTCGTAGGTGTCCGGGGAGCCGAGCGGGACCTCGGCCAGCCGTTCCCGCAGCAGCGGAGCCAGGGGCGCCGCGGCCGGGCCCAGATGCCCGATCGTGTATCCGGTCTCGTTCGGCACGACCGGGTGGCGCAGCACTTCGGCGAGGTGCGGGACCGCCCGCGCGTCCCCGCACCTGGCGAGCGCCTTCAGGGGGCGGTCCAGTGTCGCCCTGCCGTGCCCCCGGAAGTCCGTCCCCGACTCCACGAGGGCGGTGAGCCGGTCGGCCGCCGGTGCCGCCAGGGTGAACAGGAACTCCAGGACGGACACCGCAGCGCCGCGCAACCGCTCCTCGTCCGAGCCGAGTTGCTCACCGATCAGCGCGACCGGCTCCTCGTACGCCGCCCGCCACTCACGGAACAACCCCGCCGACATCCAGACCGCGTTGCACCGGTCGGCCGTGTTCCGGCTGCTCAACTGGCCCTTGAGCAGGGCGATCCGGTCCGCGGTGCGGGCACCCAGCGCCTGGTGGAGCGTCCGCAGCAGCTGCGCGCCCTCTTCGTCCGCGGGGCGCATGCGGCGCAGACTGCCGATGAGGGTGTCGGAGGACGTCCGGACGGGCTCGTTGGGCGGCTGGATCCGCTGTGACCTGGTGTGGAGCAGGGCGACGACCGTGGGCACGAGGTCGGCGGGAAGCCGGTGGGGGGCGCACGAGGCGAGCTGCCCGAGCGCCGCGAGCCGCAGCCCGGGGTCGTGCGGGGCGCCGCACAGCGACACCAGACAGTCCACCGCGGGAGCCGCGGAGCCGGGGTGCAGCCGGGCGAGGAGCCCGAGCCCCTCGACCAGTGCCGGCCGGACGCCGTCCTCCGGCTCGTCCCGCAGCCGCTCCCTCAACAGGGCCAGGACGCGCGGCGGTTCGCCGTGGAAGCGGACGAGCGCCGACGGCGCGGCGCGGCGCACCTCGGGGTCCCCGTCCGTGACGAGGTCCAGGAAGACCGCGGCACCCGCCCGGACCGCCGCGTGCGCCATCGCGTGGTTGTCGTCCTCGTTGTCGTCCTCGAAGTCCTCGTCCTGGCCGTCTCCGGCCCCTTCCTCGTCGTCCCCGGAGGTGTCCCCGTCGTCCGATCCCCCGATGCTGGCGAGCAGTTCCACGATTCCGCCCCGGTCGGGGAGCCCCGCGTGTCCGGCGAGCGCGAAGAGGAAGGGGATGGACGCGAGCGTCGAGTCGTACACGTCACCCTGGTGGTGCACGGCTCCGTACATCCCGTCGAGCGCGGTCTCCCGCTCCTGGGGGAGCGGTGAGGCGAGCCCCCGCAGCAGCTCCGGCACGTCCGCGGCGCTTCCGTAGGCATGCTCCATCGAGGCCCAGTCGACGTCGTCGATCCCCCTGAACACGGTGTCCTCCCCATGCGTACGGCCATTGATCGCGAGTGTGCACCACGGCACTGACAGTGACGCCCGGGAACCGTCCCGTCGACGGCGCCGGTCCGGCCAACCGCCGGGCGGACGGCCGTTTTCCGACGGTCGGCCGGAGCGAGGACGCCGACGGCACGGCACGACCGGGGGAGGAGAGGGCCCCGTGCCGGGCGTTGCGACGGGGCGAACGTTGCCTGTCGCGGCACTAGGGCGTGGGACGGCCGGACCGGGCCGCGGGTGCCGCCGGGGGCGGTGCGGGGAGCCGCCGGTCCGGGTGCGCCGGGCGCCGGGCGGCGAACCGGGGCAGGGTCGGCGGGGCCAGGAAACCCTCCGCGCGGGCCGCGGCGATGCCGATGCGGGGAAGGTCGGCGCTCTTCTCGAAGAGGAGGTAGCGGGGCTCCCAGACCGGCCGGTACTTGGCGTTGGCCCGGTAGAGGGATTCGAGCTGCCACCAGCGCGAGAGGAACGTCAGCACCGAACACCACAGCCGCAGCACGGGTCCCGCGCCCAGCCGGGTGCCGCGCTCGAAGACGGACCGGAACATCGCGAAGTTCAGGGAGACCCGCTCGACGCCGAACTCCTCGGCGCGCAGCAGTAGTTCGATCACCATGAACTCCATGAGCCCGTTGTCGGAGTTCCGGTCACGGCGCATCAGGTCCAGTGAGAGCCCCCGCTCGCCCCACGGCACGAAACTCAGCACGGCCCGGGGTTCCCCGTCGCTGTCGTGGCACTCCAGCATCACGCACCGCCCGTCGGCGGGGTCTCCCAGCCGGCCGAGCGCCATGGAGAAACCGCGTTCGGTCGCACCGTCGCGCCACTGGTCCGCCTTGTCGGTCAGGGCGCCCATCTCGGCCTCGGGGATGTCCTCGTGCCGCCGTACGCGGACCGTGTAACCGGCGCGCCGGACGCGCTTGTGCGCCTGCCGGACGCCCCGCATGGCGCGCCCCTCCAGGGTGAAGTCGGACCGGTCCACGATCGCTTCGTCGCCGAGCTCCAGGGCGTCCAGGCCGTGCCGGGCGTAGACGGTCCCGGCCTCCTCGCCGGCGCCCATCACCGCGGGCGTCCACGCGTGCCGCCGCGCCTCCCGCAGCCACGCCTCGATCGCGCCGGGCCAGGCCTCCGGGTCGCCGATGGGGTCGCCGGACGCGAGGGTCACGCCGCCGCGGACGCCGTAGGCGATCGCCGCCTTGCCGCTCGGGGACCAGATGACCGCCTTGTCGCGGCGCAGCGCGAAGTAGCCGAGCGAGTCGCGTTCCCCGTGCCGGGCCAGCAGGGCCCGCAGCCGGGCCTCGTCCTCCTCGCCGAGGAGTTCGAGACCGCGCGGTGAACGGAAGCACGCGTACAGCACCAGCAGGAAGGTGGCGGCCATCAGGACGTTGACGAGGATGTCGACCCACCGGGGGGCGACGACCGTGTCGAACCGGTCGGCGAGCGGGCCGACGCTGATCCCGCGCAGCAGGGTGTACGCGATCCGGTCGCCCAGCGGTGTTCCCGGCACGCGGTTGGTGGCGCTGACGAGCAGGGTGCCGAGGGTGGCGCTGACGAGCAGGCCGCCCGCGCCGACGGCCAGCGCGAGACGCGGATTGGAGCGGTCCCCGACGGCGTGGAACTCCTTGCGCCCCAGCAGGAGGGCGACGACGAAGAGGGCGGTGAGCAGGGCCGAGATCCAGTTGAAGACGTGCCGTTGGTAGCGGTCCTGGGTCAACGCCACGGTGTAGAGCGCGAGGAGCGGCCCCGCGAGCAACAGGTTGAAGATCCACGCGGCCCGTTTGCGGCGCCGCATCACGAGCGCGAGGAACAGGGCCAGCGCCGCCGAGATCAGCCCGGCGGTGGCCAGGTAGGGGGTGAAGAACTCGCCTCCGTTGTGCTCGTGCACCTCTTCGCGGAACGGCAGCGAGATCACGGCGACGATGTTGAGGACGGCGAGCAGCCGCAGGTACCAGACCGTGGACGCGGCGGCCCGTGGCCGGATCCCGCCGTCCGCTCGTCCGGACCGGGTCCCGCGGCGCGGGTTCGCGTTCCGCTGTTCCGGGATGAGCACTGACTGTTGTGCGGACACCGTGGAGCATCACCTTGGGGGAGGCCGGGAGAACCGGTGGGGACAGAGGCCGGAACACTACATCCTGTAGGGAAGAGTGGGGGCATGGCCAGGCAGGAGCGGCGTGAGGAGGTAAGGAGCTGTTGAGAATGCGGACGCCGGTCCGGTCGCATCTGTCCGGCGGACGGGGCACCCGTCCCGGATTCCTCAGTGGCGGGGCGATGCCTCCCGGTCGCGGACCGGGCTCCCGGCGCGTCCGCCCGGACGCGGCTTGCCCCCGCCGCGGAGCGGACGGTCGCGCGTGGTCGCCCACCACAGGAGGTCGCCGAGCGCCGCGCCCGCCGAGACCAGGGCCGCGATCACCCCGGCCATGGTCAGTCCGTCGCCGAGGTGCGGGCGTCCGTGCAGGGCGTGCAGGTCGAACCCGCACAGGTGGTACACGCCCAGCGCGGCGATCCCGAGACTCGGTACGAGCAGGGCCAGCACGGACGCCGGTCCGCGTGCCGCGCGCTCGGCGTCACGTTCCTTCACGGGTTCCCTCTGGTGTACGACGCTCACCGCCGGGACCCTACAGTACGTAGGGTCGTCGTGTCCCGGCCGTGTTTCCACCGCGTTCCGGCGGCTACCCCGTGCGACGGCCGCCATGCGGGACCGGGGCGTCCGGGCCGCGTGATCCGGATCACGGGTGCGCCGTCCGACCGGCGCCCGTCCGGTTTCCGCACTCCTCCATGACGTCCGGTGCCCCGGTGACCCAATGGCTCGGTGACTCGGTGGGCGCCGGCCGGTGCGGGAGCGGGCGCGGCCGGTGCGGGACGGTGCCCGGCCGGCCGCGGGCGCGGGTTCCTGTTCGTCGTGTCGGCCGCGGTGCTCGCCCGGAGCGCGCTCTACGGCCACGGCGCTTTCTCGGTAGCGCGGTCCCTCACGCGCGCGCCGGGTGGTGGACGGACACGTCCACCACCCGGCGCGCGACCCCGCCGCGTCGTCTCCGCGGTGCGATGCCTACACGGACCGGTGGTACTGCTCGGGGACGCGGACCTCGGCCCCGAGTTCGCGGGCCGCGAGCCGGGCGAAGGACGGGTTGCGCAGCAGCTCCCTTCCCAGCAGCACCGCGTCGGCCTCCCCGTTGGCGACGATCTTCTCGGCCTGCTCCGCGTCGGTGATGAGGCCGACGGCGGCGACGGCCAGGGAGGTCTCCCTCTTCACCCGTGCGGCGAACGGGACTTGGTAGCCGGGGCCGACGGGAATGCGGACGCCGGAGGCGTTTCCGCCCGTGGAGACGTCGAGCAGGTCCACGCCGTGCCCGTGCAGTTCCGCGGCGAAGCGGACGGTGTCGTCCACGCTCCAGCCCGCGTCCTCCAGCCAGTCGGTGGCGGAGATGCGGAAGAAGAGCGGCTTGTCCTCGGGCCAGACCTCCCGTACGGCGTCGACGACTTCGAGGGCGAACCGGGTGCGGTTCTCGTAGGAGCCGCCGTACGTGTCGGTGCGGTGGTTGGAGTGGGGGGAGAGGAACTCGTTGATGAGGTAGCCGTGGGCGCCGTGGATCTCGACGATCTCGAAGCCGGCGGCCAGAGCGCGCCGGGCGGCGTCCCTGAACTGGCCCACGATCTCCCGGATCCCGTCCACCGTCAGCTCGTCGGGGACCGGGTGGCTCTCGTCGAACGCGACCGCGCTCGGGGCGAGCGCCCGCCAGCCGTGCGCGTCCGGGCCGACGGGGGCGCCGCCCTTCCAGGGGCGGTCGGTCGAGGACTTGCGCCCGCCGTGACCGAGCTGCACCGCCGGCACCGTGCCCTGCGCGGTCAGGAAGCGCGTGATGCGACGGAAGGCCTCGACCTGCGTGTCGTTCCAGATGCCCAGGTCGTACGGGGAGATCCGGCCCTCGGGCGAGACGGCGGTCGCCTCGACGATGACCAGTCCCGTCCCTCCGGTGGCGCGGGCCGCGTAGTGCGCGAAGTGCCAGTCGTGCGGGGCGCCCGCCGAGGGGCCGTCGGGCGCGGCCGAGTACTGGCACATCGGGGGCATCCACACCCGGTTGGGGACGGTGACGTCGCGCAGGACACAGGGCTCGAAGAGGGCGCTCACGGCCGACTCCATTCATGGCGGGACCGGTGTATTCCTCGTACGATAGACCTCGTAGTACGGCGAATGTCAAACTACGATGGCTCTCGTACAATGACGGCGTCGGGTGAATCCGCCGACGACGCCGAAGGTGAGGGGACGAGGGCCGAGGTCCCCGGACGAAGTGGAGCCGCCGTGACACCCCCCGCCGCCCATGGCCGTGACCTGCCGCACCCCGCGCGGGAGGAGATCCGCCTGGAGTCGGTGCTGCACGCCCTGTCGGACCCGATGCGGCTCCGGATCGTCCGCGAACTCGCCGCCGAGGGCCGTGAACTCTCCTGCTCGGACTTCGTCCTGCCGGTCACCAAGTCCACGACGACGCACCACTTCCGGGTGCTCCGTGAGAGCGGGGTCGTCCGCCAGGTCTACCGCGGCACCGCGAAGCTGAACGGCCTGCGCGCGGACGACCTCGACGCGCTCTTCCCCGGACTCCTCGGCCGCGTCCTGGAGGCCGCCGACCGGCAGGCCGGACGCGTCTGACGCCGTGACGGACCGGGTCGCTGCCGGCGGCGCCGCCGGGCGTCCGCGGTCAGGACCTCGCCGTCCGTGCCGCCGCCCGCAGCGCGTCCCAGCCGGGCAGCTTGACCACGTCACGGCCCAGCCTGGCCCCCAGCTCCGCCTCGGCCCGCTCGATCGCCTGCCACCCGGCCCACTCCACCGGCCACACCCCCTCGGCCCGCAGCGCCGCGAGCGGGTCGTCGGCGGCTCCTCGCCGCAGGAGCGCGGGAGCGTCCTCCAGGAGGGAGGCCACCGTCTCCTTCGCGCACGGGCGATTGGTCCCGATGACCCCGGTGGGGCCCCGCTTGATCCAGCCCGCCACGTACTCGCCCGGCGCGACCACGCCGTCCCGCAGCACCCGGCCCGCCCGCTGCGGCACCGTGCCGCGCCCGGGATCGAACGGCATTCCGTCCAGGGGCACCCCGCGATAGCCCACCGAGCGCAGCACCAACTGGGCCTCGATCTCCTCGAACCGGCCGGTTCCCCTCACCCCGCCCGCCCCGTCCGGCGCCGTCCGCTCGAAACGCACCGCGCCCACCCGGCCGCCGTCGGCGAGGAGTTCGACGGGCCGCAGGAAGAAGCGCGGGCGGACGGTACGCGGGCGGACCGGCGGCGCGGCCGACGCCCAGCCCCTGAGGACCTCCACGTTGCGGCGCTGTGCGGCCGGCAGCCCCGACGGATCGAGGTAGTCCGGGTCGAGCGCCAGCTCCGCCTCGTCCACGCTGATGCCGGCCTCCGGCAGGCCGCCCAGTTCGCGCAGCTCCTTGGTGGTGAAGCGGGCCTGTGAGGGTCCGCGCCGCCCGACCATGCTGATCTCGGTGATCTCGCTGGCGGCCAGCGCGCCGAGTGCCGCCTGCGGTATGTCGGTGGGGCTCAGCTCGGGCGCGGTGCGGGCCAGGATCCGGGTCACGTCGACGGCGACGTTCCCGACGCCGATGACGACGGCCGAGTGGACGCCGGCCACGAATCCGGCGGCCACGGAGTCGGGGTGCGCGCTGTACCAGGACACGAACTCGGTCGCCGACCAGCTGCCGGGCAGGTCCTCGCCGGGCACGCCGAGGCGCCGGTCGGCGGCGGCGCCGACGCAGTACACGACCGCGTGGTACAGCTCCCGCAGCCGGGTCGCGGGCACTCCGCCGGGTCCCACCTCGACGCCGCCGAGGAAGCGCACCCGCTCGTCCTCCAGCACGGCGCGCAGGTTGTTCTGGAGCGACTTGATCTTCTCGTGGTCGGGCGCCACGCCGTAGCGCACCAGGCCGTACGGGCAGGGCAGCCGGTCCAGGACGTCGACGCGGACGTCGGGAGGCCCGCTCCGCTGGACGAGCCCCTGAGCGCTGTAGACCCCACTGGGTCCCGAACCCACGACGGCGACACGCAGCACGGCGGAACTCCTTACCCGGGGGATCAGGGAGATCGCTGACAGGACATCGCTGGTGCTCCCAGGATCGCACCACCGGGTGCTCCGCTGACAGGGTGCGGTGCGTACCGGTCGCGCGCGTGTCCATGCGTGTGGAATGTGATGACGCGGCTACGTTCCGTGCGTGCTGGATGCATCGTTTCTCAATCTGTCCGACCGCTGCCGCACGGACGGCGACGTGTCCGTGTGGCCCGCCTGGGAGGTGCGGGAGTCCGGGACGGGCGTCACGTCCTGGTACAACGTCCGGCTGGCCTTCACCGACGGTGCCCGGGTCGACCTGCTCGCCGTGCTGTCGGAGGCGGCCCTGTCGATCGAGGACGTACGGGCCGATCCGCCCCTCTCGCTGGACGATCTCGCGGTGGTCGCCGAGTGGATCGAGGAACCGCTGTCCGAGGTGTGCGGCAGCCGCCTCGGTCCCGGCCGCGATCAGGACCGGGAGGGCCAGGCGCGGCGCGCCCGTCCCGCCTGGCCGCGCGGTGCCGAGGGCCGTCAGCTGGTCGCGGAGGAGTACCGGGCCGCGCAGAAGGAGGGCCTGGACCCGGTGCTCGCCGTCATGGACGCCACCGGCCACAGCCGCCGCAAGTCCCTGAGGCTGATCGCGGGGGCCCGTGACGCCGGGTTCCTGACACCTCGTCATGCCCGCCGCTGACCGCGGCCGGACGCGTGCTCGCGGTCTTCGCGCGAACCCGGCCTCCGGACCCGGAGGCACCGGATCCGGAGGCACCGGATCCGGAGGCACCGGATCCGGAGGCACCGGGCCCGACGTCCTCGCGCGGCGCGACTACTCGGGCCGGCCGTCCTCCGGCTCCGGACCGGTCGCGAAGAAGCGGGACAGATCCGTCTCGCGGGGGCCGTTCCGCGTCCCGGTGTCCGGCGGCACCCCCATCTCCCAGTCCAGCCGGTAGCGCTTGAACAGCTCGGCCCGCAGCACCGGGACCTTCATCGGCACGCCCGGCACCAGTGCCGAGTAGACCGCGCCCATGAGCAGGGCGCGCAGCATCGGGTAATCGGCCGCGACCTGCTGCGATCCGTACCGTGCGACGGTGTCCCCGAGCAGCTCCGAGAGCCGCACCTGTTCGGGGCACTGGACGAACCCCTCGGCCTGGAGCAGCCCGGCCATGTGCTGCCGCATCAGCACCGGCTGGTCCTGGGTGAGGCCCAGGATCGCGTCGATGGCCCGCGCCATCCGCTCCCGGCCGTCCTCGCTGCGCGGCTCGCGTTCGAGGGCCTCCTCCAGCGTGCGGTGCATCAGCCGGTGCACCGCCGACTGCAGGAGCTGGCGTTTGCCGGGGAAGTAGTACGAGACGAGTCCGCGCGCCGATCCCGCGCGATCCGCGATGTCCCCGAGTGTCGTGGCGTCGTACCCGTGCTCGCTCACGAGCTCCACCGCCGCCTGCAGCAGCCGCTCCCGGGAACGCCGCCGCAACTCTTCATTGACCGAGGCGCTTCGCGGGGACATGCTGTAACTCCTGCGTTGACTGGCTGCCAGCCAACTATACTCAACGCGACGGGATCCAGGCCCTCCACGGGTCGGTTCCGGGCTGCCGCCGACCTGGGGCGACGCGGGGGATCGCCTCAGGTCGGACGGGCGGCGGCGGGCGCGCCGGGAGTGCCGTCCGATCGGCGACCGTCCCCCGGGCCCCACGAACCGTCGGCCCGCGCCACGCGCACCTCGCCCCCCGGGGCGTGCATTTGACGCGTCGTGAGACAGGCGCGTCGCCAACGGGCAGGGCCGACCGGTCAGTCGCCGACCGGATGACGCGGGTCGTGCGCGCAGGAGCCGGACTCCCCGGCCCCGTTCCCGGTGCCCGGGTTCGAGCCGTGGCGCATCCATGACCGGGCAGGCCGCCCGTGTGCGGGCCCATCTCGTGTCCCCCGTCCTCTGCGTCCCCCGCCCACAGGTCGGGAGGACGTGCCGAGGACGTGTCAAGGACGCCTCTGTCTAGGTTGACCGAGTCCTCGATCCGGTGGCTCGTGGGCATGCCGACCCAGATGGAACCGTTGAGGGAGTTGCAGCACCGTGGGCAAGCAGGTGATCATCATCGGTGGGGGCGGCACTGGCGTAAGCCTCTTCTCCAGGCTGTCCCGCGTCCCCGGTATCTCGTCGATCTCCATCGTCGACCCGAACCCGATCGGGCTGGGTACCGCCTTCGGCACCACGGAACCCTTTCTGCTGTGCAACACCTCCGTGGACGTCACCTCCATGGACCCGGACGGCGAATCGGACCTTCTCCGTTACCTCGCCGCGCGCGGTTGGCCCGTGCACCGCGACGATTTCGTCCCCCGCTACCTCGTGGGCCAGTACTGCCGTGAACGCTTCCTCGAACACCGTCGCGAGGCCGAGCAGGCCGGCGTCCGGGTGCGGCACCACACCTCCAAGGCGCGGACCGTCACCCCGGTCGGCGCCGACGGCTATGCGGTCGAGCTCGCCGACGGCCGACGGCTGACCGGCACGGACGTCCTGCTGTGCCAGGGACTGGACCGGCCGGTCGTTCCCGACGTGGTGCGCGAGCACCTCGGCAACCCCGCGCTGTCCGCCTCCGTCTACCCGGTCGATGAACTGCGCCGACTGCCCGAGAACTCCAGGGTGCTCGTCATAGGGAGCAAACTGGCCGCCGTCGACGCCGCCCTGATACTCGGTCGCGCCCGGCACCGGGTCACGATGGCCTCGCGCTCCGGGACCCTGCCCGCCGTACGCACCCGGCTGCGACGGTCCGAGAGACCCCGGCTGGACGCTTCCGCCTGGAACGGGCTGTCCCCGGACTCGCCCTCCCTCGACCGGGACGTGACACGCCTGCTGCTCGCCGCCGTGGCCCGGACGGGGAACGGCACCGCCCTGCGCAGGCAGACCAGCACGGCGGAGCGGCTCACCGAACGGCTGGCGGAGGAACTGGAGATGGCCAGGACCGGCCGGGCGCACTGGCAGGACGCCATCGCCGAGATCATCCAGGCGGTCAACCACGTCTCCGCCAACTGGCGGTACGCCGCCCGCGCCGCTGTCCTGAACCGGTACCGGTCCTTGGTCGCCCGCTACATCTCCGCCATCCCGGTGCGCAACGCCGCGTTGCTTCTGGGACATCTCAGCGCCGGAACCCTGTCCGTCGTTCCCCGGATCCCGCAGAGCGTCACCCCGGCCCCCGACGGCGGCAGGGGATGGCAGGTCACGTGGGCGGGAGCGCCGGACGAGCACTTCGACCACATCGTCTGCGCCACCGGCTACCACAAACCCGTGCTCGACCGCCTCCCGGACGGCACCCTCCGTCTCGATCCGACGGCCGCGAAGGACGCCGTCGCCCCCTACGTCGCCGGCGACCTGCGGGTCTGCGATCCGCTGACCGGTGAGCCCGAGCGGATCTGGGTGCTCGGCGGCGCCTCGCACCGGCGTACGGCCATCGTCAACTACCTGAACACGGCCGCTCAGCAGAGCAAGGCCGTCGCGGACCGGTTCGCCGCCGAGGAACCCGAGCCCACGTCACTCGCAGGAAGGCCCGTCTGATGTTCATCCTTGTCGACCCCGTCTCCACCGGAGCGGCTCTCGCCGCGGCGTTCACCGAGGAGGGGGCCGAGTGCCTGCACCTCTACGACGCCTCCCTGCGCGACGCCTACGACGCCGACGACTCGCCCCGCACCCTGCTCCACGAGGACCTCACGAAGACCCTCGAACTCCTGGAGGAACTACCGGTGACCGCGGTCATCGCCGCCAGCGAGTACGGCGTCCTCCTCGCCGACGAGCTCGCCGTCGCCCTCGGGCTGCCCCACCACCGGCCCGAACTCGCCGCGGCCCGGCGGGACAAGGAGCTGATGGTGCGCGCCCTCGACCGGGCCGGCGTGCCGACGGCACGCACGGCATCGGTCCGTACCGAGGACGAACTGAGCCGACTGCTCTCCGGCTGGGACACCTATCCGGTCATGGTCAAGCCGCGCAACAGCGCCGGCAGTGACGGCTGCGTCATCTCCCCGGACCGGGACACCGCGCTCCAGGCGTTCCGTGACATCGTCCACCGGCGCAACCTCATGGGCGAGGTCAACGAGGACGTGCTCGTCCAGGAGTTCCTGACCGGCACCCAGTACATCGTGAACACGGTCGGCCTCGCGGGCCGGCACCTGGTCAGCGACGTGTACGCCGAACGGATCGACCACGTCGACGGAGCGCCCGTGCTCCGTCACATCATTTCCCGCCCGCTGCTGGAACCCGCCGAGGCGGGGCTCGTCGACTACGTGCTGGAATGCCTCGACGCACTCGGCATCCGTGAGGGCGCGGCCCACACCGAGGTGATGCTGACCCCCGCCGGACCCCGCCTGGTGGAGGTCAACTCGCGTGTCATGGGACCCTCGCTGGCCCCCGACGCCTACCACGCCGCCTTCGGATACAGCCACCAACACCTGGTGACGGAACGGTTCCTGCGGCCCGACGAGTTCGTCCGCCGCTTCGAACTTCCCTACACCGCGGCCCGGACCATCGCCAAGGTCTTCCTGCGGCCGCATCGTCCGGGAGTCCTGCGCTCGATCGAGGGGGCTCGCATACTGCGCCGGATGCCCGGTTTCCACAGCATCGACCGGCTGCCCGCCGTGGGCGAGCCCCTGAAGGACCGTTACCTGACCACCGGCGCGTGCGGCATCGCCTACCTGGTGCACGAGGACGAGGAACTGCTGCTGAACTCCCTCGCCGTCCTCCACTCGCTGGAGGACGCCGGCGGCTTCTACCAGCTCGACGACCAGGACTGATGTCCGTGCCGATCGTACTCACCCTCGCTTCCGTCCTCCTCCAGGCCGGGGCCGAGGGCTTCCTCTCCGGACGGCTCGACGTGACGGCGAGTCTGCGCCTGTCCTTGCTGGCCTTCCTGGCGACCACCGCGGTGTTCACCGCCGTCACCTGGCTCAGGCGGCGTTCCCGCCCCGGACCGCCGGCCACCGCCGCGCAGCGCGCGCGGATACGGGGCCTGCTGTGGCGGATGAACATCGCCAGCACGGTGACGTTCCTCGGCTTCTACCTGGCCCTGGCCTGGGTACCGGCCGCGCTGGGCGCCAGCCTGGTCGCGGGGGTCGGGCCGCTCGCGGTCCTGCTGATGGGGACCCGCGCCGGTACGAAGCCCAGCGGCCCGGTCGCCTGGGCGCGCGCCGTCCTCCTGCTGGCGGTGTCCCTGGCCACCGCGGCCTGCATCCAGCCCGGCCTCCTGCTGGGAGCCGGCCCCATGGTCTACGCCGGCGCGGTGCTGGCCGTGCTCGCGGGGTTCGGCGCGGCCTCCCTGGCCGTCGTGTCACGCCGTCTGGGCGCCCTCGGCGTCGACCCCACCCGGGTGATGGCCCACCGCTTCCACCTGACCTACGTACTCGCCACCGTCCTCCTCGTGCTGCGGGGCGGGGGCGGCACGTCGGAGCTGTCCGTGGGCACCACCGTGATCACCGCCCTGGTCGGTGTGGTGGTCCCGTTGTACCTGCTGCAGATCAGCGTTCAACGCTGTCCGCCGCTCGTGACCATGGTCCTGCTCACGGCCCTGCCAGGGCTGACCTATATGGCGCAGGTGGTGTTCGGAGATGCCTTCCGGCCGCCCGCCGCCGCGATGGTGGTGGTCCTGGTGGCCCTGACCGTGGTCTTCGCCCTGCTGGAGGCAAGACCCCCGCGCAGCGTCCCGTCCCAAGTCCCCGTCCGCAGTCCGAGGAGAGTCTGATGACCACCGTTCTCGTCATCGGTGGAGCCGCACCGAGAGAATCCGGATTCGTCCGGGACATCTGTGAAAGGGCGATGGACCAGTTCCTGGCCCGCGGAGCCACGGTGATACTCACCGACACCAAGAAGAACCTGGCCGCCGCGCCGGAACTCGTCGCCAGGGCGGCGGACTCCTACGAACTGGATTTCGCCGACGCCGACGCCTGCCGCGACTGGGTGACGGAGTTCGCCCGGCACACCCCGGTGGACGCCGTGGTCGGATTCCGCGAGTACGCCGCCGTCAGCGTGGCCGAGGCGGCGGCCGCGCTCGGACTGCCGGGTAACCCGCCCGAAGCCATACGCCGGGTCCGCACCAAGGACGAGTGCCGTGAGTTCCTGCGCCGGCACGGCCTGCGGCAGCCTGAGCTGGCGCTGTGCGCCAGTGAGGACGAGGCGGTGGCGTTCCTCGCGACCCACGGCCCCGACGTGGTGGTCAAGCCCCGGCGCGGTTCCAGCAGCGAAGGCGTACGGCAGGTCTCCGATCCGGCGGCGATGGCCGCCGCGTTCCGTGACGCCGTCGACGCGGAGGGACTGGTACTGGTCGAGGAGTTCGTCCACGGCGCCGAGTACAGCGTCGAGGGCGTCTTCGAGGCGGGTGCCCCCCACGTGCTGGCGGTGACGCGCAAGCACCTCGCGCCCGGTGGATTCGTCGAGATCGGTCATGCCATGCCCGCGCCCCTGCCCGACGCGGTGGAGGCGGAGGTCCGGGACACCGTGATACGGGCCCTGGGCGTACTCGGCCTGAGGCGGGGGCACTTCCACGTCGAGTGCTGGGTCACCGACTCCGGGGTGGTGCTGGGTGAGGTGCACGGCCGGCAAGCAGGCGACTGGCTCCACGCGATGCTGGAGTGGATCCATCCAGGACTGGAGCTCTACGGTCGCTGGCTCGACGACCTGCTGGGCGTCCCGGCCGCCACGCCCCTGCCGCTCCGTCCCTCCCGTGGCGCGGCGGTCCGCTTCCTCACCCCGCCCGTCGGCGTGGTGAGGACGGTGCACGGCTGGGCCGAGCTGAGTGCCCATCCGTCGCTCCTGGCCGCGTCGTGCGTACTGTCCCCGGGCTCGGCCGTCCGGCCGGTCTCCTCCAACCTCGACCGGCACGGAGCGGTCGTGGTCGGTACGGAGGACACCGCCTCGGCCGAATCACTCGCCGCGCGGCTCCTGGCCGGTCTGCGCATCACCGTGGCCGACTGACCACAGGGCCGCGAGGACGGTTCGGGGACGGCGCCGACCGCCTTCCGCCCGTGATCCACCCCGTCCTGCCGTGGACGCCCCCGCCCCTCCCGGTCCCCGGGCGGCCGACCGACGGACGGGTGGCCGGGCATGTCCCACAGCGCGGACATCGCCTCGGCCGTGACCGCGGACAGGGTCTCGGCCGAGGCGCGCTGAGGACCGATCAAGGACGGTGCGGGGATTCCCGCACCTAGCGTCGCCGAGGTGACTGGACGAAACAACAGGCGGAGGGAAAGCGATGGGTAGGACACTCGCGGAGAAGGTCTGGGACGACCATGTCGTCCGGCGCGCCGAGGGCGAGCCCGACCTCCTCTTCATCGATCTGCACCTGCTGCACGAGGTGACCAGCCCGCAGGCCTTCGACGGTCTGCGTCAGGCGGGCCGGCGGGTGCGGCGCCTGGACCTCACCATCGCTACCGAGGATCACAACACCCCGACCCTCGACATCGACAAGCCCATCGCGGACCCGGTCTCGCGGGTGCAGCTGGAGACGCTGCGCAAGAACGCCGCGGAGTTCGGGGTGCGGCTGCACTCGCTGGGCGATGTGGAGCAGGGCGTGGTGCACGTGGTGGGGCCGCAGCTGGGGCTGACCCAGCCGGGCACCACGGTGGTCTGCGGTGACTCGCACACCTCCACGCACGGCGCGTTCGGCGCGCTGGCGTTCGGCATCGGCACCTCGCAGGTGGAGCACGTGCTGGCCACCCAGACGCTGCCGCTGGCCCGCCCGAAGACGATGGCGATCACCGTCGAGGGGGAGCTGCCGGCCGGTGTCACCGCCAAGGACCTGATCCTGGCGATCATCGCCCGGATCGGCACCGGCGGCGGCCAGGGCTACATCCTGGAATACCGCGGCCCGGCCATCGAGAAGCTCTCGATGGAGGCCCGGATGACCGTGTGCAACATGTCGATCGAGGCCGGCGCCCGCGCGGGCATGATCGCCCCGGACGAGACCACCTTCGACTACCTCAGGGGCCGCGCGCACGCTCCCGAGGGCGAGGACTGGGACGCGGCGGTCGCGTACTGGAAGACGCTCAGGTCCGACGACGACGCCGTCTTCGACGCCGAGGTCGTCATCGACGCCGCCGCCCTGTCGCCGTTCGTCACCTGGGGCACCAACCCCGGCCAGGGCGCGCCGCTTTCGGGACACGTCCCCGACCCGGCTTCGTACGAAGACGCTTCGGAGCGCCTGGCCGCCGAAAAGGCCCTGGAATACATGGGGTTGACCGCCGGACAGCCGCTGCGCGACATCAAGGTCGACACCGTCTTCGTAGGTTCGTGCACCAACGGCCGCATCGAGGACCTGCGGGCGGCCGCCGCGATCGTCCAGGGCCGCAAAGTCGCCGACGGCGTACGGATGCTGGTCGTCCCCGGCTCCGCACGCGTCGGACTGCAGGCCGTCTCCGAGGGCCTGGACGTGGTCTTCAAGGAGGCCGGCGCCGAATGGCGGCACGCGGGCTGCTCGATGTGCCTGGGCATGAACCCCGACCAGCTCGCCCCCGGCGAACGCTCCGCCTCCACCTCCAACCGCAACTTCGAGGGCCGGCAGGGCAAGGGCGGCCGCACCCACCTGGTCTCCCCCCAGGTCGCCGCCGCCTCGGCGATCCTGGGCCACCTGGCCTCCCCGGCCGACCTGTCCCACACCCCCGCGCCCGCTGGAGTCTGAAAGCCATGGAAGCATTCACCACCCACACCGGCCGGGCCGTCCCGCTGCGCCGCAGCAACGTCGACACCGACCAGATCATCCCCGCCCACTGGCTCAAGAAGGTGACCCGGGACGGCTTCGAGGACGGCCTCTTCGAGGCCTGGCGCAAGGATCCCTCCTTCGTCCTCAACCGGCCCGAGCGCGAGGGCGCCACGGTCCTGGTCGCCGGCCCCGACTTCGGCACCGGCTCCTCCCGCGAGCACGCCGTCTGGGCGCTGCAGAACTACGGCTTCAAGGCCGTCATCTCCTCCCGCTTCGCCGACATCTTCCGCGGCAACTCGCTCAAGAACGGCCTGCTCACGGTGGTCCTGGACCAGAAGACCGTGGACGCGCTCCAGGACCTGTCGGAGCGTGACCCGCAGGCCGAGATCACCGTCGACCTCCAGGCCCGCGAGGTACGCGCCCAGGGCGTCACCGCCGCCTTCGAACTCGACGAGAACGCCCGCTGGCGACTGCTGAACGGACTCGACGACATCTCCATCACCCTCCAGAACGAGAACGACATCGCCACCTACGAAAGCGCGCGCCCGGCCTTCAAGCCCCGTACGACCGCTCTCGGGCCCCGCGTCATCGATCTCGCGGTGATCCCCGGTGACGGCATCGGCCAGGAGGTCGTGGCCCAGGGACTCAAGGTCCTCACCGCGGTCCTGCCCCAGGACGTGAAGCTGGAGACCAAGGAGTACGACCTCGGCGCCCAGCGCTGGCACCGCACCGGTGAGACACTCCCGGATGCCGATCTGGAAGCACTCGGGCACCACGACGCGATCCTGCTCGGCGCCATCGGCGACCCGTCGGTCCCGTCCGGCGTCCTGGAGCGCGGCCTGCTGCTGAAGCTCCGCTTCGCCTTCGACCACTTCGTCAACCTGCGCCCCTCGAAGCTGTTCCCGAACACGGCCACCCCACTGGCCGGCCGTCCGGAGATCGACTTCGTCGTGGTCCGCGAGGGCACCGAGGGCCCGTACACCGGCAACGGTGGCAGCCTGCGCACCGGTACCCCCGCCGAGGTGGCCACCGAGGTCAGCGTCAACACCGCCTACGGCGTCGAGCGAGTCGTCCGCGACGCGTACGAGCGGGCGAACGCCCGCCCCCGCAAGAAGCTGACGCTGGTTCACAAGAACAACGTCCTCGTCCACGCCGGCCGCATCTGGAAGGACATCTTCGACACCGTCGGCGCGGAGTACCCCGAGGTCACCACCGACTACCTGCACGTCGACGCCGCGACGATCTTCTTCGTCACGCAGCCCGAGCGCTTCGACGTCATCGTCACGGACAACCTCTTCGGTGACATCCTCACCGACCTGGCCGCCGCCGTGACCGGCGGCATCGGCCTTGCCGCCTCCGGGAACATCAACCCGACCGGAGCCTTCCCGTCCATGTTCGAGCCCGTCCACGGCTCGGCCCCGGACATCGCGGGGACCGGCAAGGCCGACCCGACCGCGACGGTCCTCTCGGTCGCCCTCCTGCTGCGCCATCTGGGCTATGAGGCCCAGGCCGCCCGCATCGAGGAGGCGGTCCGCGCCGACCTGGTGGAGCGCGACGGGACCTTCCGGACCACCGATGCCATCGGCGACGCCCTCGCCGCCCGCGTGGCCGGCTGACCCTGCAGCCCGTACCACCGTCCTCGGACCGTCTCCCCGCCCACCACCGACCGCGTGTGCCGCCCCAGCGGGTTCCGTCCCGCCCGGGCGGCATCGCGTATTCCTGCCCGCCCGCCAGAGGGACCCGGGCCGGAGCCGGACGAAACCGGATCGACCGGGATCACGATTTTTTGTTTCATTCTATTTCCCTCGATGTCTTGATGAGTTCTCCGGAATCCGGCACCATGAATTCATGATGACCGAACCGGTAAATCTGCAGAAAACTCTTGATTCCTTCACCGAGCTGTGGAGCCCGCGCATCGTCGCTCAGTTCAATGATTATGACGTCCGGGTGGCGAAATTCCATGGCGAATATGTGTGGCATGCTCACCAGGACACCGACGAGCTGTTCCTCGTCGTGGCCGGCCGACTCGTCATCCACCTGCGGGAAAACGGGGTGGAGCGCTTCGTGACGCTTCAGGCGGGGGACACGTACGTGGTGCCGCGCGGCATGGAGCACAAGCCGGTGTCCGACGTGGAATCCCATATCCTCATGGTCGAGCCCACGGGGACGCTGACGGTCGGGGACACCCACGAGGAAATCCCCGACCACGTCGATGCGACCACCGGGCATCATATCGGCTGACCCCGGACAGGTATTTCATGACGAAGGCGCCGAGCCCCGGGGAATTCCCCGGGGCTCGGCGCCCGTTCGTGTCGGATCTACCGGGCCTGCGCCATTTCCGCGCACACGGCCCCGAGCACCTCGTCCTCGCACTCCCGAAGGTAGTGATGCCCGCCCGGGAACGTCCGGACCCGGGCGCCGGCCGTCGTGGCCTCCGCCCAGGACGACAGCTCCGCCACCGGACACGTGTCGTCCGCCCTGCCGCCGAAAGCCGTCAGGGGCGCCCGCAGCGGGGTCAGCCGCTTCGGCAGGTAGCGGTCCAGCAGGGCCAGGTCCGCCCGGAGCGGCGGAAGGATCAGGGGCAGCAGCGACGGGTGGTCGTACACCGCGGCGTCCGGCCCGCCCAGTCGGCGCATCGCCGCGACCAGCTCCTCGTCGCTCAGCCGGTGCCGGTGCTCCCCGTCGATCCGGTGCGGAGCGGGCCGCGCGGAGACGAAGACGTGGTCCATCACGAAGCCGTCCGAGCGCTCCAGCCGGCCGGCCACCTCGTAGGACAGGCCGGTGCCCATGCTGTGCCCGAAGAGTGTCATGGGGAGATCCAGCAGCGGGCGCAGCGCCTGTGCCAGCTGGTCGGCCATCTCGGCCATGTCTCCGATCGGCTCTTCGGCCAGCCGGTCCTGCCGGCCCGGATACTGCACGGCGACGAGCTCCACTCCGGCAGGCAGCCGTCCGGCCCAGCCGGCGAAGGAGCCCGCGGTCCCGCCCGCGTGCGGCAGACAGACCAGACGGCTGACGACAGGCCCTTCCACCGGGTGGTGGCGCAACCACTTGTCCATGGATCTCACTCCCCGGCGCGCGCGTTCACGCGCAGCTCTTCGAGTGCCTCGCCGAGCCGGTCGATGCCCTCGGCGACGGCCCATTCGTCGCAACTGAGGCTCAGCCGGACGCAGCGCTTGCCGTGTGTGCGCAGGAACGGGGTGTCCAGCGGCTCGACGAAGAAGTGGCGGCCGGGGACGACGAACATCCGCTTGCGCTTGAGGAGCTGGTACAGCTCCAGGTCGTCGAACCAGTCGTGGTCGATGGACAGCCAGCAGAACATCCCGCCGTCGCTGGAGTGCAGCCGCCAGTCCATGGAGTCCGGCAGCGCCCCGGTGAGCAACTCCTCGGCCATCGCCCGTTTGGCTTTGTAGTAGGGCTTGATGTGCTGCGTGGTGAGCGTGTCGATCTCCCGGGTCCGCAAGGAGCGTTCGACGGCGGCCTGCAGCAGCTGCGGTGCGTGCAGCGCCGAGTTGGCGATGAAGGACACCATCGGGTCGACCAGTTCCGCGGGGCCGATGGCGAAGGCGATCCGCTCACCGGGCAGGCCTGCCTTCGACAGGGTGAAGAGGTTGATCACGTGCGAGTGGAGGACCGGGGCGAGCCGGGTCTGGACGACTCCGGGGAACGGCTCCCCGTACGCGTGGTCGAGGACCAGTGGTACGTCGCGCCGCTCGGCCGTCTCGATCAGGGCCTTGAGCTCGCCGGCCTCGATGCTGCTGCCGGTCGGGTTCGCGGGGTTGGAGAGCAGCATCATGCCCATGCGGCTCTGCCGGGCCAGGGCCTCGGTGTCCACGGCGTAGTGGAAGGAGTGGCGGCCCTCCGGGACGATCAGCGGCTCCAGGCCGACGATGCCTCCCGGGTCCAGTCCCAGTCCCTGGTAGCCGGTGTAGTCGGGCAGACGCGGCAGCACCAACGGCTGGACCACCCCGTCGGTGTCCGGGCCCGTGAAGAGGGTGGTCGCGATGAACGACAGCATCTGGCTGCCGGGCCCCACGACCACGTTCTCGGGGCCGATCGACCACCCGTAGGTCAGGTTGAAGTAGTCGACCACGGCCTCGACGAGCTCGCTGGTGCCGCGCGAGGGGCCGTAGCGGGTGCTGGACTCGACGAACCGCTCGTCCAGGGCTTCCCGGGTGAGCCGGTGCCAGGCCGCGACGACCTCGGGGATGTGTGAGGGATTGCCCGGGCTGAGGTTGAGCCACTCGCCGGAGCCGGCGCCGTTACCGACCGCGGCGATGTCCTCCATGATGCTGCGGATGCCCGACAGACGGGACATCTGGCGGCCCCGACTCGATAGTTGCACTGAGGGCTCTCCTGTGGAAGTGAGGGTTGGGAAGGGGACGGCGGAACGCCGGGGACAGGGCCTGTGGCCCTGTCCCCGGCGGCACCGGGGGATCAGGTGGTCGGGGGCCGGAGTCAGGCGGCCGAGAGCGCCGACTCGATGTGCTCCGAGATCTCCGCGACCGTGGACTTGCGGAAGAGCTGGTCCATCGGAACCTCGACGCCGAGCTCGGAGAGGATCTCGCGCTGGATCCGGGTCATGATGAGCGAGTGCCCACCGAGGCTGAAGAAGTCGTCCGTGTCGGCGAACTCCGCCAGATTGAGCTCACGGCTCCAGATGGCGTGGATCTTCGATGTGATCACGTTCTGTGTTCCTTGTCTGGTGAAGGAGAAGCGGGGGAGGAGATCAGCTGGTCCAGCCGAACGGGGTGCCGTGGTTGCTCTCGGTGCGGATCCGGTTGTGCTCGTACCGGTTCTCGCCGGCCACGAGGACGCTGCCGTACTCGGACAGGTCGAACGTGGCACCGTGGGCGCTGAAGGAGTCCTGGTCCGGGTACACGCGCACGTGCGTGGGCACGTAGCGGCTGGCGATCGCGAAGCGGGTTTCGCGCTCGGTGGTGTTCGGGGTCGAACCGTGCACGCAGGACGCGGTGAAGATGACGGCCTCGCCCGGCTTCATCTCCAGCTCCACCACGTCCTCGGGACGCGGCTCCCAGTTCGGGTCGATCTTGAAGTCGGCGAAGTCGTAGCCGAAGAAGCCGGTGCTGGAGTGGGCGACGTCGTAGTCGGTGCCGCGGCCGGCCTGGGTGGCCTTGTGCTCGTCGAAGATCCAGTCACGCTGCGAGCCGCGGACGAACTTCATGCACGCGGTGTCCTTGGTGGCGGGCGTGAACGTGGTCCACACGGTGATGTCGATGAACGCGTTCCACTCCGACTCGGTCGGCAGGAGCTGCGGCTTGCCGTTGGCGTAGCTGTAGTCGCGCACCTGGTGCCATTCGGTGGCCTTGGCGCCGGGGAACTTCGGGAACCACTCGGTGCGCCAGTTCAGCACGTCCGGACCCAGGATCGCGGTCAGGTACTTGACGATCGTCGGGTGGGCGATGTGCCTGGTCAGCTCGGGGATGTCGAAGTGCCGGTCGTAGTTGACGCTGTTCTTGTAGAGCGCCTGCGAGGCGTCCTGGTTGTTGATGCGGATCTCGCGGATCAGCGCCTCGGCCTCCTCCGGCTCGTACAGCTTGATCGGGCCGGTGAAGCCGTCCAGGCTGAACTGCTCGATGTCCGCCTTGATGTCATCGGGGATGACAGCGTTGCTGGAGATCTGGGCGGCCGGAGTAGGGCGCTGCTGGTCGACGGACATGTAGGGCGTTCCTTTGCTCGATGGGTTCGGATGAGGAGGTGTTCGTCCGGGGGTCAGGCGGCGGCCAGGGCGGCCAGGGCCCGGCGGTCGGTCTTTCCGTTCGGATTGAGGGGAAAGGCGTCGAGGACCTTGAACTCCTGCGGGACCATGTTCAGAGGCAGGGTGTCCAACAGGTCGCGGTACAGGGCCCGGGCGTCGATCGCCCCGGCGGCGGGCAGGACGAAGCCGACCAGGCGGAGTTCGCCCGAGGCGTCCGGGAGCGCCACGACCACGGCGTCGTCGACGAGCGGGTGGGAGCGGACGCCGTGTTCGACGTCCCCGAGGTCCATCCGCATGCCGCGGATCTTGACCTGGGCGTCGACCCGGCCGACCACCACCAGCTCCCCGTCCGGGGTGAGGTAGCCGCGGTCGCCGGTCCGGTAGATCCGTACCGGACCGCCGGCGTCGGCCAGTTCCGTGAACCGGCGGCTGTCGGCGGGGGAGGCGTTGAGGTAGCCGGCGCTGACGCTGAGGCCCGAGATGCAGATCTCGCCGGTCTCGCCGTCCGGCACCTCGTTCAGTTCGTCGTCGAGCAGGCGGATCTCCGTGTTGTACACGGGCTTGCCCACCGGCGTCGCCGCGCCGCGGTAGCGGGCGTGGTCCGCGAGCACGTGGGAGGTCGCCACGTCCGTGCACTCGGCCACCCCGTACTGGTGCAGCAGTACGCAGGAGTTGCCGTCCTGAGCGGCCCATTCCTCGATACGGGCGACCGTGAGCGGCTCCCCGCCGATGAAGACATGACCGACCCGTGTCAGCGCGTCGGTCCCGAGTGCCTGCTCGTGGTCGATCAGCACGTACAGGGTGCTGGGCGCGCAGTGCAGCTGCCGGACGCCGTGGGTCTCGATCAGCCGGTACGCCATGCCCGGGTCGAACATCCGGCTGGGCAGCAGGTGAAGGGCGGCCCCGCAGAACAGCGGCGCCATCAGGCCGCGCTGGCTGATGTCGAAGCCGAAGGAGCTGACCGTGAGCCCGCTGGCCGATCCGTCCAGCGCGTACTCGACGCGCAGCCATTCCAGGAGGTTGTACCAGCCCTCGTGGCGCACCGCGGTGGCCTTGGGCGTGCCCGTCGACCCGGAGGTGAACACGACGTAGCACAGGTCGTCGTTGGACAGGTCGACGACCGGATCGGTGGCGGGCAGGCTCTCCAGATGTCCGGCGAGATCGTCCAGCAGGAGCAGCTCGCCCGGTGCCCCGGCGATCAGGGCACGGGTCTCGGCCGAGGCCACGTTGAGCTTGATCTCGTCCAGCTGGGAGATCATCAGCCGCAGCCGCTCGGCAGGATAGGTGGGGTCCAGGGGCACGTACGCGGCGCCGGCCTTCAGCGTGCCGAGGATCGCGACCAGCAGGTCGGGCGTCCGGTCCAGACACACGCCGATCACGGAGCCGCGGCCCGCACCGGCGGCGATGAGGTGGTGGGCGAACCGGTTGGCCCGCGCGTTCAGCTCCGCGAAGCTCAGCTGCTCGTCACCACAGGTCAGGGCCGTACGGTCGGGGTGCTGCCGGGCGTGGGCCTCGAAGACCCGGTGTACGAGCAGGTCTTCCGGCAGCGCGTGGTGTCTGCCTATGAGGGACATGCGATCCGTTCCTCTCCAGGGCTCGGGATGCGTGGTGGTTCGGGCTCGTGCGGCGGCCGGTCAGGCGACGGCGGTGTCGGCCTCGCCGATCAGGACGCTCTTGTCGTACTCGAGCAGGTAGCGGTAGAAGGGGTGGCTGGCCCGGAAGCTGCGGGCGACGAGCCGGCTGACGTTCAGCCGGTACGTCCGTGGTGCCCCGACCGGTCCCGAGCCCTCCACCGCCGTGAAGCCGAGCTCGGCCAGCCGCTTCGGGGACCGTCCGTCGGCGAGTTCCACCACGACATCGCTGACGTCATGGAACACCGCCCACTGCAGACAGCCCTTGAGCAGACCGCCGAGCGCGCCGAACGGCAGTTCCGGCAGTGGCGCGACCGCGAACTCAGGGCGTATCACCGGCCGTCGGCACTGCACCAGCCGACCGCTGTGCCTGAGCACACCCCGTAGGGCGGGCCACTCGGACAGGGGCAGCCCCAGTGGCGAATAGGCGACCAGCTCCGCGCCGGCGACCAACTCCCCCTCGACCATCACCAGCATGTGGGTGGTGTGGGGGGCGAAGGCGTCCTGCTCCTGTCCGGCCCTGGGCAGACCGAACCGGTCATGGTCCTCCAGTCCCCGCAGGTTCTCGACGCCCATCAGATCCAGGTCGCTGTGCCCCGTGTACACGAAGCAGTCACGACCGTGGTCCTTCTCGCTCTCGACGAAGGCGAAATCCATGGCTCGGCTCACAGAAGTCCGTGGCAGACGGGGAACATCAGGCATGCGCGCGGTTGACGGCGGAGGTGACGGCGCCCAGACGGGCACTCTCCGCGTCGCCCGTGATCGCGGCGCCGTAACGGGGTTCGCCGTCCAGGACGATCCGCGCATAGGCGGCGTACCGGGTGCCGAGGCTGTCCTGCAGGACGTGCCCGGACACCTCGGTGACCTCGACGGAGAGGCCGCCGTCCCCGAGGGCGTCGGCGTAAGCGGCCGACACGTCGGGACCCGCCCCGGTCAGCCGCTGCTCCCGGCCGTCCCCGTCGACGACCAGGGCCTCGACGGCCACGGTGTCCTTCCCCTCGGTCAGCCGGAACTCCTTCAGCAGCAACGCCGGTCGCTCGAATTCGAGGTACATCTGCGCGAAGATGGCCCGCAGTTCCCGGGACGTGAGTTCCACCCCGTCACCATCGGCCACCTGCTGCACGCGCCGGGCCAGCTCCACCCGCATTCCGCGGGGCAGGTCCAGCCCGTAGGCGCTTTTGAGCACGTGGGCCACGCCGCCCTTGCCCGACTGGCTGTTGACGCGGACCACCGACTCGTACGTACGGCCGACGTCCTTCGGATCGATGGGCAGGTACGGGACGTCCCAGGGCACCTCGGTGGTGGAGGTGCCCGCCTCGGCGGCCTGCCGTTCGACCGCTGCCAGACCCTTGGCTATGGCGTCCTGGTGGGTGCCCGAGAAAGCGGTGTACACCAGGTCGCCGCCGTACGGATGGCGCGGGGGCACCGACAGCTGGTTGGCGAACTCCACCGTGCTGCGAATCTCGTCGATGTCGGAGAAGTCCAGCTGCGGGTCGACGCCCTGGCTGAACAGGTTGAGCGCCAGCGTGGCCAGGCAGACGTTGCCGGTGCGCTCACCGTTGCCGAAGAGCGTCCCCTCGATCCGGTCGGCGCCGGCCATGACGGCCAGTTCGGCGGAGGCCACCGCGGTGCCCCGGTCGTTGTGCGGGTGCACCGAGAGGATCACCGCGTCACGGCGCCCCAGGTTGCGGTGCATCCACTCGACCTGGTCGGCGAAGACGTTCGGCGAGTCGGTCTCCACGGTCGTCGGCAGGTTCAGCGTCACCGGACGGTCCGGGCTCGCGTCCCACAGCGTGGTGACCGCGTTCGACACCTGGAGCACGAATTCGGGTTCCGTCACGTTGAACGTCTCCGGAGAGTATTCGAAACGCAGCTCCGTGCCCTTGACCGCGTCCGCCCGGCGGGCAATGTGCTCCGCCGAGCGGAGTGCCATCTGCTGCACCTCGTCCGCGCTCATTCCGAACACGACCTCACGCCACAGACAGGCGGTCGCGTTGCACAGGTGGACCATGGCCCGGTCCGCGCCCTCGATGGCCTCGAAGGTGCGATCGATCAATTCCGGCTTGGCCGGCGTGAACACGGATATCGTGACGTCGTCGGGAATCCGGTCCTGCTCGATCAACGTTCGCAGGAACGAGAAATCCGCGTCACTGGCCGACGGGTATCCGACCTCGATGTCCTTGAACCCCATGCGCACCAGCAGTTCGAACATCCGGCTCTTGCGCTCGATGTCCATCGGGCTGCTGAGTGCCTGGTTCCCGTCGCGGAGGTCGACTGAAGCCCAGATCGGTGCCCTGACCAGTGACTTCGTCGGCCACGTACGGTCGGTCAGCTCGTGGAGGAGCCGACCTCCCGACCGCTGGTACCGCTGGAAGGGCATGGCTGATCCGCGCTGCGCGTTCCACCGCGACTGGTCGGCGCGGCGTGGACCCACAGGGGTCCTGAGCCGTGACATGGCGAGGGGGGACGGTGGCGCCTCGGTCATTTCATGCCTCCCTTGAATTACTTCGGCCCGGCGCATCCGGTGATGAGTCCGGATGTCTCGGCCGGTGATGTCCATAAACCTAGGACGGGCCGTCCTCGATGCGTCCCCGGCCCGTCCTCAACTCGGCCTCAGCCCGTCTGCAAGGTATTTTCCGAAAGAGTGGACGACCGGGCGACGGAAGGGTTATCCGGCAGGTGAACAGAAGGGTTCGCGGGCAGGACCCTGAAGATTTTCAGGAGTGGTCCCGTCATGGCGGTCGTCACGACGGCCATCACGACCATCATCGAATAGAAGTCCTGGTTGATGAGGCCCATCTCCAGGGCGACGGCCACGATGACGATCTCCGTCAGACCCCGGGTGTTCATCAGCACGGCGGCAGGCAGAGCCTCGGAACGGGGCATTCCCGCGAGCCGGGCGCCGCCGTAGGCGCCGCCCGCCTTGGAGAGCACCGCCACACCGATCACGGCGGTGAGGGCGAGCAGGGTGGTGACGTCGAAGGCGGACAGGTCGACCTTGGTGCCGGCCACCACGAAGTACAGAGGGAGCAGCACGTGTCCGGCCTGCTCCATGTGCCGCATGATCTGCGACCGCGTCTCGCCCGTGGTGTTGCGCGGCATCGCCGCACCGAACGCGAACGCGCCGAAGATGAAGTGGATCCCGAGCCATTCCGTGGCGCCGCAGGACAGCATCAGCCCCACGATCAGGAGGGGCACGAGCCGTTCGACGGTCGGACCGTCGCGCCGGGTCCGTTCGACGAGCCCTGCCAGAAGCGGCCGCACCACGAGGAACATCACAAGCAAGTACACCGGCAGCAGGGCCAGTTGCCACTGGCCGGCCGCCCCCGCGTAGGCCGCGACGCCCGCCAGGCATATCCAGGCGACCAGGTCGCCGACGGCTGCGGCCGCCAGGGTGAGGGCGCCGACGGGGTGTCCGCTCAGGCCTCGGTCCGAGAGGATCCGGGCCAGCACCGGGAAGGCGGTGACCGACATGGCCACGCCGACGAAGAGGACGAATGCCGTGTGGCTGCCGGGGGCGTAGGTGTGAGCCAGCGGGACCGCCAGTGCCATGCCCGCGGCCAGGGGGACGACGACGGACCCGGTGGCCACGCCCAGCGTGGCCTTCCTTCGGTGGCGCAGAAACGTTCCGTCAACTTCGTAGCCGATAAGGAACATGAAAGTGGCCAGGCCGACGTTGGCCAAGGCCCCCAGCAGGGGTTTCACCGTGGTGGGCAGCACGGTGTCCGCGCCGGCCCGGGTGAGGATCATCGGGCTCGCCAGCACCCCGGCACAGATCTCGCCGACCACGGCGGGCTGGCCCACCCGGCGGGCGAGCGCCCCGAGGATCCGGGCGGTGCCCAGGGCGAGGGCGAGGGAGAGGAAGAAGTCCGCAACAGCGTTTCCGGTCATGGGAGAGGGCTCCGAGAGGACGCAGGAGAAGAGGAGGCGGTGAAAAGCGGAACGGGCGGAACGGCGCGATCAGGCGGCCAGTTGCCGAGTGAGCACGCGGCGGGGGTCGGCGGTCTGCGTCTCCGCGGTCTGCGTCTCCGCGGTCTCGTCCGGGCCGGGCAGCTGCGCGCAGTAGGTCTTGAGGAGAGGGTGCATCCGGTACTGACCGGGCTCCGGCTGCATCAGGAGGTGCTCGTCGACCAGCCCCTCCAGGAGCTGCTCGGCGGCGAAAGCCGGCACGCCCGCCAGCACCGAGGTGGACCCGACGTCCGTACGGTCCCCCTCGGCGGCGCCCAGAAGCCGCAGCAGTCGTCGCTGACCGGCGTTCAGATGCCGGTACGACGCGTCGAAACAGGCGATCAGCCCGCCGTGCTCGGTCTGCAGTTCGGCGAGCCGCAGTGCCGGATCCGAGAGCCGCTCCGCCAGGTGCCTCACCGGCCACGACGGCCGTCGCCGCAGTCGTGCCGCGGCCGCCGAGACGGCCAGCGGGAGATCGCCGCAGTGCTCCAGGATGCCGCTGACGGCATCGGGCTGCGGAATGGGGTGCCGGTCGCCGAGCAGTCGGCAGAACAGCGCGTACCCCTCCTCCCGGGGCATGCGGTCCAAGGACAGCACCCGGGTCGGGGACAACATGGTCATGGTCAGCCGACGCCGGCTGGTCACCAACGTCAGGCAGTCGTCCCCGGCGGGCAGCAGCGGTCCGATCTGCTCCGCGTCGGCGGCGTTGTCCAGCACGACCAGCACCCGCCGCCCCGAGGTACGGGTGCGCCACAGCTGGGCCAGCGCCTCGAACGACACGGGAAGCTCCGGCTCCGGCAGCCCGGAGAGCAGCAGCAGCCGGCGCAGCGCGGCCCGATGGCCGAGCGGCGCCCGCTCGCCGCTGTGGCCCCGCAGGTCCACGAAGAGGCGGCCGTCGGGGAACCGGTCCGCGAGCTGGCGGGCCACGTGCACCACGAGGGCCGTCTTGCCCACCCCGCCCATGCCGTCGACGGACAGCACGCGCTGTGGTCCGGGGCGCGCCCCGTCAGCGAGGAGCGTCTTGATCTCGGCGGTCCTGCCGACGAAATGCCCGACCTCGGACGGCAAGCTGTCCGGAGTGGCCGGCGCCGGGGCGGAGGCGGTGAGTCGTACCGAAGCGGGCGGGCTGCTCGGAGCCGGGGCCGGAGCCGAGCGTGCGGGCGCCGCCGCGTCGGCGTCCTCGCGCAGCATCAGTTGGTGGATCTCGAGCAACTCGGGGCCCGGGCTCAGGCCGAGCAGCTCGGCCAGCCTGCGTCTCGCCTGCTCGTACACGGCGAAGGCGCGGGCCCGGGCACCGGAGCGGTACAGGGCGAAGATGTACTGGGCGACCATGCGCTCGCGCAGCGGGTACTCCGCCACCCAGGCGGCGAGTTCGCTGACCAGGTTCTTGTGCCGGTCCTGGGCGAGTTCGAGGTCGATGCATTCCTCGGCGACCGACAGCCGGACCTCGTTCACCCCGGCGACCTGGGCCTGCAGCACCGGACTGTCGATTCCGGAGAGCATCGGGCCGGTCCATAAGGACAGCGCCGAGCGGAACTCCGTGATGGCCTCCGTCGGCCGCTGCCGGCCCAGCAGCGTGCGCGCTCGTCCCAGATGTCCGTGGAACTCACGGAGATCGAAGTCGGCCTCGCCGATGTCGATTTCGTAGCCGTCGGCGACGGGAGTGATGACGGCTCCGCTGGAAACCAGGATGCCGCGCAGGTCGGACACGGCATTGCGGATCTGCTTGCCCGCCGTGCTCGGAGGAGCGGTCCCCCAGACGGCATCGACGAGACGTCCGATGGAGGTGCGCCGACTCTCCGCGGTGAGCAGCGCGCCGAGAACGATCTGATGTTTCATTCCTCGCAGCGGTACCGAGCGTCCGCCCACTTTGAGCTCAAGTGGTCCCAGTACCCGAAACTCGACTTCAGACATGAAGTTGAGGACCCCGATCTTGCATTTCCGCATGGATGAGCATGATGACCGTGTATGCGACGTTGCTTACACGTGGGGGTGAAAACGAGCGCCCGCCCGGGGCGGGGGTGGGGCCCTGGGCAGGCGCGAGGCGTGGACACCGCCGCCCCCCGAAGGCGGTGTGGAAATCACTGAGTCCGATTGCCGAAGGTGATCCGGATCAGCCCCTGTTGAGGGATTCCAGATCGCCGGACTCCGTGGTGTTGCCGGGCTCGGCCGACTTGTCGGGCTGCACGGGTTCGTGCCGGTGCCCCTGCCGGAAGTGGCCTTGCGTCACGGCCAGCAGCGCGCCGGCCAGCATGACGGCCGCGCCGATGAGCTGCAGCCCGCCGAACGACTCCCCGAGGAAGATCACGGCGCAGGTCACGCCGAACACGGGAACGGTGAACATGACGACGGTCGCGGTCGACGGGCTGACGACCCGCAGACCCCGGAAGTAGAACAGATAGGCCACAGCGGTGGGGCCTACGGCGAGGTAGACGATGTTCGCCCATGTCACGGAGGACAGCGCGCCCCAGTCCACGTCCGGCACGGACGGAACGGCGAGGAAGGCCAGGGCCAGCGCCCCGGCCAACGTGCCGTACGTGGTGGCCCGCAGCGGGTCCATGCCGACCAGGACCTTCTTCGAGGCGATGCTGTACACCGCCCAGGAGAACGCGCCGAGCAGATAGACCAGGTCCCCGGTCAGCCGGGAGCCGCCCCCGTCGAGACCCCCGTTTCCTGCACCGACGAAGAACACCACGGCGCCGGCCACGCCGAGGGCGAGACCGCCGATCCGTGCGGCCGACGCCTTTTCCCTGCCGAGGGCCAGAAGGACGGCCGTGGTGATGACCGGGCTCAGTACCGGAACGATAATGCTGCCGTCCGCCGAAGGGGCCAGGGAAAGGCCCCAGAAGAAGAACAGGTTGTATGCGAATACGCCGATCAGGCCCACCCCCGCAGCGCGCAAGATCTGCTGTCGAGTAAGTGCTGAGCCGCGAGATTTTCGCCCGATGACGGCAAGCAGGAGCAGAAGAATAACTGCACCGCCGCCGAATCGGAGGCCGGCCGCGACCTGATGGGGTATATGGCCGACGACTGCCTTGGAGCTGGCGAAAGCACTTCCGAAGAGCGCCATGGTCGTCAGCAGGTACATGTACGCGTTGGCGGATTCGCTCCGCCGTTGCGATTCTTTTTCCACGTCGCGCCCCTAACGAGACGTCACGGGTGCATCGAGGCGCCCTTGACGATTTTGTCCACGGCGTTGCGCGGTCCGTACACCGCCATGCCGACGAGGTCCAGCTGATCGCGGTGGACGGCCCGCACCGCGGCCCTGTTGTCCCGGTCGTTGTTGGTGGCGAAGAGGTCGCTGGTGAACACCGACAGGTGCACGCCGCGGCTGACGGCGCGCTGGTGGGACGTGGTCAGGGCCTCCTTGCCGGCTTCGAAGACCAGGACCGGCTGCCGGAACATGGGCAGGTACGGGGTCTCGTCGGCATCCGAGTACGGCTCGCCGATCACTTCCGGCACGTTTCGGCCGATGCCGCTGACCAGAAACGCGGTCATGTTGAGGCGCTGCCACACCTGGAGATCGTCACGCAAGATCACGGCGATCTTTGTCTCAAAACGCACGGGTTCGTTCACGGATTCCATGTGTGAATCAAACCCCGGCGGCGCTGGTCGCGTCTTGTACGATCTTTGCATGCTTGATCATCCGCAGATTCGTGCATGGCGCCCTGCTCTGTCGGGGGTCGAAGAGGTTTTCCACGCTCGTATCACCGACCACGTCTATCCCCTGCATACGCATGACTCCTGGACCCTGCTGATCGTCGACGACGGCATGGTCAGATACGACCTGGACCGTCATGAGCACGGTGCGCTGGAACAGATGGTCACACTGCTCCCCCCGCACGTCCCACATAATGGACGCGCGGTCACCCCGGCGGGTTTTCGAAAGAGGGTTGTCTATCTGGATTCCTCACAGCTGGAGGACAGCCTGATCGGCTTAGCCGTCGACAGTCCCGTCCTCGAGGACCTCGTGCTGCGCCAACGCATCCACCAGCTCCACCAGTCGCTGGAACACGCCGGTGAGGAACTCGAGGCCGAGAGCAGGCTCGCGCTGGTGTCCGAGCGCCTGCGCGACCATCTGCAGGGCCGCGTGGAAGACCGCACCGCCGTGCGCAACGCCCCCATCGCCCACCAGCTGCGTGACCTCCTCGACGCGAATTTCGTCGAGGGCATCAGCCTCCAGGACGCCTCCGAGGCCCTCCACGCCCACCCCGCACACCTTGTCCGGGTGTTCAGCCGCGAATTCGGCATGGGGCCCCATCAGTACCTCACGAGCCGCCGCGTCGACCTGGCCCGCAAACTCCTCCTCGCCGGGATGTCCCCGCGCCTGGTCGCGGCCTCCGCCGGGTTCTACGACCAGTCCCACTTCAACCGCCACTTCAAGCGCACCCTCGGCACCACCCCCGGCCGCTACGCCCGCAGCGGCCCACCCGACCTGGTCGCGCCCTTCTGCTGACATCCGCTCGCGGCCTGCCGTCACCCACGGCCCGCGGCGGACCGAAGCGGCCGCCATCCGTCGGCCAAGTCCGTGAACCGGTGGGGAAAGCGACTCGCGCGGCGCCCGGCGAACCCGCGGTCGGATCAGCGGCCCAGCGCCCGCAGCCCCGGTACGAACGCCACGACGACCGGTACGACCGGCACCAGCGCCGCCGCCGCCGTCAGGCGCAGTCTGCGGGCCGCCGGGAGCCGGTCCCGGGGGGTGAGGAGGCGGTCGACGCGCTGGGGGACGTGCGCGTCCGGGGCCGGGCCGGGGCCGAACACGCCCCGGTCCTCGTTGAGTTCGACCAGGGCGAGAGCGATCGTGAGCCGGCCGAAGCGGCGTGACGCCACGTCGTCGGCGGCGAGTTCGACCAGCCGGTGCATCTCGTCGCGGAACGCGGCGAACACGGGCACCTGCGGAAACCCGTTGGCCAGCGCCGCCGAACAGTGCAGCAGCCAGTCGTGCCGGGCCCGTGCGTGCCCCTGCTCATGGGCGAGCACGGCATCCAGCTGTCGTCCCTTCAGGCGGCGCAACGCGGCCGTGGTGACGACCAGTTGGGGAGTGGTGCCGGACAGCAGCCAGGCGTCGGGGCGCTCCCCCTCCAGGACGACGAGACGGTCGTCCCCGGGTTCCTCGCCCGGCAACAGCGGTGCGCGCACCAGCAGTTCGGACCGGCTCTGGCGACGGCGCAGCCGTGCCCGCACGATCTCGCGCGCCAGCATCGCCGCCGTCCAGGCGCCGCCGCACGCGAGCGCCACGGCCGTGGCGGCCGCCCAGGGGGCGCCCGCCCCCGGCGCGTAGGCGTCGACGACCGGGGCCGGTGCGCCGCCGAAGACGTGGCCGCGCACGGCCACCCAGGCGGCGGACGCGCTCAGCGTCATCGACAGGACGCAGCACAGCAGGACGGCCGCCACCACGCATTGCCACACCCACAGGGCGACCACGGGTTCCCGGTCCGGCCAGTCGACCCGGGCGAGCAGTCGCGGAGCGGCCACGGAGGCAAGGGCGCCGAGCAGCAACAGTGCCGCGGGGACCATCATGGCCGAAGCCTATGGAGCGGGGCCCGCCGCTGGATACGGTCGGCGACTCCAAGTGACGTACGCCACGGCTTCGTGCCGCGCCCGGACTCCCGTCGGACGCCGCCGACTTCGGAGCGCGACCGGGCGCGGAGCGCGGCCGCGCCCCCGGAGGCCGGAGCGTGAACGACGTCAGAGCGTGACCAGCATCGCCAGCATCGCGATCCCCATCGACAGGCGGCAGGCCTGGGAGAGTTCGGGACGGTCGCCCCAGCCGACGGCGCGTACCGCGGGGCCCGGCGCGACGGCCAGGGGCAGGAGGCGGGCGCCCGAGCGGAGCACGTAGCCGGTGAAGTACAGCAGGAGCGCCCCGGTGAGGACGGGGACGCCGGTGCCGCCGTGGACGTGGTGGGCCGGCGCGGCGGTCATCACCGCCGCCATGTAGGCCATCGCGACGGTGCCCATCAGATGGTGCAGGTGGTGCCGGCGGCCGCGGGCCGTCCACAGCGCGCGCAGCGCGGCGGCGCCGAAGACGGCCGCGCAGGCGAACCAGGCCCAGCGCGGCGGAGTCAGCACGGCCGCCGGTACGGCCATCGCGGCCATGCCGAACCCCATGAGCGCCTCGCCGCCCGCCGTGCGGCGCTGTTCCTCGACCGGGCTGCGCATCCGCAGCAGGCAGTAGGCCCCGGTCGCCGCGCACAGCGCGACGAGCAGCCAGCCGGGTGAAGCCGGTCCGTGCACCGCGTACCTCCCCGCTCGACGACGCCGGACACACGACGCGGGACACGCGATGCCGGGCAACTGGTGCCGGGCGGCGGTGCCGGACATCGGACAGTCGGTCAGGGCATGCCCCGGGCGGCCGGTGCGCATACGAGCGCAGGGGTGTACACGGGGGAGCGTGCGGGGGTGCACCGCAGGTGGGGGCCGTCCGGAAGAATTAATTTACAGGTAAAACACCTGTTAAGGTCATTGCCATGAGCAGTGCGACCTCTTCCGGCCCCTCGCGCGCACGGCGGCTTCCGCTGGCCGCCGCGCTGCGCCTCGGGGGACCCTCCGACATCTGGTTCAAGCCCGCCCTGAGCGTCGTCGCCGCGGTCGCCCCGCCGAACCTGACACTGCTGGCGCTCGGCCGGCTGGACCTGGCGATGTACACCATGGCCGGATCGCTCTGCGCGCTCTACGCCCACAACCGCCCGTACGCCGCACGGGCCCGGGCCCTCGCCTGGGTGGTGGCCGGGATGCTCGGCGGACTCGGCGCCGCCCTCGTCACCGCCTCGCTCACCACGAACGCCGTCGTCCTGGTCACCGTCGGCGCGCTGCTGGCCGCCGCGCAGAAGGTCCTGTGCGACGCCACGCGCATCGGCCCGCCGGGGCACGTCGTCCTCGCCTTCATCTCCTCGGCGTCCCTGTTCGTGCCGCAGAGCCCCGGCCAGGTGCCGGGCCACCTCGCGCTGGGCGCGGCGGCGGGGGCCTGGGCCTGGATCGTCGGCATGGCCCCCGCGCTCGTGCGCCCGCACGGCCCGGAGCGGCGCGCCACCGCGCACGCGCTGAACGCCGCCGCGGCATCCGTCGGCGCTCCGGACGACGCCCGGGCCCGCGCCGCCGCGGCCGCCGCCGTGCACGCGGCCTGGCAGTCGCTGCTGTCCGCGGGGGCCCGTTCCGAGCCCCGGCGCGCTCTCGAGCGGCTCGTCGTACGGGCCGAGGTCGCGCTCGCCGCACCCGCCGGCACCGACCCCGGACGGCTGCGCGGCTGGGCCCGCGAACTGTCCGGCACCGGACCCGTCCCGCGCCCCGACGGCCTCGGGGACGCCGCGGACGAACTCCTCGGCGTCGAGGCCGCGCTCGCCTTCGGGGAACCGTCCCTGCTCACCCGCCTGGGTCCGCTCACCCCCGTAGCCCTGCGCACCGCGCTCGGCTGCGCCCTCGCCGGATACGTCTCGCTCGCGCTCGGCGTCGGCCGCCCCTCCTGGGCCCTGGTCACCGCCGCCTCCCTCTACCAGGCCAACGTCACCCTGACCTGGAGCCGGGGTGTCCAGCGCGTGACCGGCAACCTCCTCGGCGTGGTGGCCTTCGCCGTCCTCGCCCCGCTCGCCCACACCGGACAGGCCGCCCTCGTCCTGTGCTGCCTCGCCCTGAACTTCGGCGCCGAGGCGCTGATCGGCCGCAACTACTGGCTCGGCAGCGTCTGCGTGACCCCCATGGCCCTGCTGATCACCGAGTTCGCGCACGCCCAGCGGCCCGGGGAGCTGATGACCGACCGGATCCTGGACACCCTCGTGGGAGCGCTCGTCGGCTTCCTCGCGGCCGTCGCCGTGACCGACCGGCGGGCGGGTGACCGTGTCGAAGAAGCGCTCCTCGCGGTGGGGCGGGCCCAGGAGCACGCGGCCGCTCTGCTCGCCGCGGAGCGGCCCGCGTCCGGCGCCCTGGAGTCGGCCCGCCGCGGACTGTCCGCCGCCGTCGTGCACCTGCGCTCCGTGGCGGACGCCGCGTCCGGCGAATGGTGGCGGCGCGCCCTGCCGGAGGAGCGGGTGATGCGGGCCGAGCAGGCCGGACACCGTACGCTCGCGGCGACGGTACGACGCCAGGGACTGCACTGCCGGGAGGGCGCACAGGCATGACGACAGCGGACGGGCGGAGAGCGGCGGACGGCGGCCCGGCGCGGGGCGGTGACCCCTCGCCGGACCGGACGGCACCCGCCGGAAAGGCGCCCGCCGGCACCGGGCCCGCCGGGAGGGCGCCCGGCGGCCCGGCGGCGGCCGACACGGTGGCGGCCGTCGTGCGCCAGTGGGGGACCGTGCGGCCCGACCTCGACACCGGGCCCATGGAGGTCATCGGGCGGGTCAACCGCTGTGCCGCGCTCCTCCAGCAGGCCGAGGACGCGCCGCTGCGCCGGGCCGGGCTCACCCGCCCCGAGTTCGACGTGCTCGGCACACTGCGCCGCACCGGGCACGAGCTGACCCCGAGCGAGATCGCCCGTGAGACGTTCTCCTCGGGTGCCGCCGTCACCAAGCGGCTCAAGCAGCTGACCGAACGCGGCCTGGTCGAACGGCGCGGCGACACCCGGGACCGCCGCGTCGCCCACGTCAGGCTGACCGACGCGGGACGGGACCTGGTCGACGGCGTCCTGCCCGACCAGCTCGCCTACGAGACCGGGGTCCTGTCCGGCATCGACCAGGACCGGCAGCGTGAACTGGCCGGACTCCTGGGCGAGTTGCTCGGGCAGCTGGAGGGCCGACTGAGGCTGCCGCGCGCCTGACGCCGGCCGGATCAGTCCTTCTCGCCCTCCGCGTAGATGCCGAAGGCCGCGCCCTGCCGGTCCCGGGCGACGGCCAGGCGCCGGCCGCCCGGCTGCGAGACGGGCTCCATGAGCAGATGGCCGTCCGCCATGAGGGCCGCGTTCGCCGTGGCGTCCACGTCCTCGACGGCGAAGTAGGGCAGCCAGTGCGAGGGGACCTCGTGCGCGAAGTTCTCGTCCATCGTGACCATGCCGCCGAAGTCGGCCCCGTCGACGCCCCACTGCGGGTAATGCGGAGAGGGGGTCACGGTCCAACCGAACACCGTCGTGTAGAACTCGGTCACCCGGTCCGGGGCCCGGGTCAGGAGTTCCGCCCAGCCGAGCGTCCCCGGTGCGTTGAACAGCCCCGCACCGGGGAAGGAGCGCGCCTGCCACAGCTGGAAGGCGGCGCCGCCCGGGTCGAAGACGACCGCGAAACGTCCCATGTCGAGCACGTCCGTCGGCGCGAGGGCGATGACGCCACCCGCTTCCTGCACGGCCGCCGCGGTCGCGTCCACGTCGGCGACGGCGAACGAGACGTTCCAGGCGACGGGCTGGGACTCCTGGTAGACCGGGGCGATCCCCGCGACGGCCGCGTCCCCGAGGTGCTCGACGGTGTACCCGCCCGCCTCCGGACGCGGGTCCGTCTCCGGGCGCCAGCCGAACAGATCGGCGTAGAAGCCCTTGGCGCCCTCCAGGTCGTCGGTACCGAGCTCGGTCCAGCAGGGTCCGCCGGTCACCGGCCTGTCGAGCTTCATGACGTTCCTTCCGCAGCGAACCCCCTCAGCACGCTAAGCCCGCCGGGAAGCACCGGCCATCCGGCGCCGGCTCCGGACCCCGCGTCCGGCCGGGGCCCTCAGGGCCGGTGGCGCAGCGGATGGTCGGCCGGAACCTCGACGATCACGATCTCGGTCCCGTCCGGGTCCGCGATCCACATCTCGATCAGCCCCCACGGCTCCCGCACCGGCTCGCGCACCACCTCGACACCGGCGGCCACCAGCTCCTCGCGGGTCACCGCCACGTCCGCGACCTGGAGCCACAGCTTCAGCGCCGGGGAGGGCGGGGTCGCGGACCGTCCGGAGACCTCCAGGAAACCGCCGCCGAGGAAGTACACGGTCCCGCGCTCGGGCCCCGTACCGAACTCGCGGTAGACGGCCAGGCCGAGCTGTTCACCGTAGAAGAAGCGCGAGCGCTCGGGATCGGCCGGGCGCAGAAGGGTCCGACTGCTCAGTACGTGCACCATGCGCCCGGAGCCTAGGCCCCGTACGCCCGGTTCCGGTGGTGACACGGGTGCGGTGCGCACATCGCCGTGTCGTGTCGGCGGGGTCCCGTCGGCGTCCCCCGCCGCGACGGGCGGGCAGGTCTCGGGGGAGCGTTACGCTCGGGCGTGCCCAGCCGCGCCACTGATCGGAGAACCGCTCCCATGGAAACCGCCGCCGCCACCGGACTGACCTTCCGCGACGCCGTCGACAGCGATGTGGAGGCCCTGGTCGCGCTGATCGAGTCGGCGTACCGAGGGGACTCCAGCCGGGCCGGCTGGACCACGGAGGCGGACATCCTCGAAGGGCAGCGGACCGACGCCGAGGGGGTCCGCGCGGTCGTCGCGGCGCCCGACAGCCGGCTCCTGACCGTGGAGCGCGACGGCGCGCTCGTCGCCTGCTGCCAGCTGGAGCACCGCGGCGACCACGCCTACTTCGGCATGTTCGCGGTCAGCCCCGCGCTCCAGGGCGGCGGCCTCGGCAAGACGATCATCGCCGAGGCGGAGCGGACCGTCCGCGAGGCGTGGGGCGCCACGGAGATGCACATGACGGTGATCTCCGTGCGGGAGGACCTCATCGCCTGGTACGAGCGGCGCGGTTACCGCCGTACGGGACGGATGACGCCCTTCCCGTACGGCGACGAGCGCTTCGGCATCCCGCAGCGCGACGACCTGTGCTTCGAGCTGCTGGTCAAGCCGCTCGTCTAGACGGTCGGGCGGTCCCGCACGGGACCGCGGCCGGGCCGCCCGGCGCGTCCTCGCCGAGCGGCCCCCGGGCGTCGCCCGGTGCCGCGGTCCGCCCGGTCCGGCTACGCCGTGAAGCGGCCCGTGCGCTTGATCTCGGGGTAGTCGGTCGTGGCGCCGTCCAGTTCCAGAGCGCGCACCAGCCGGAGCTGGTCCTGGGTGTTCACCACCCAGCCGATGATCTTCAGATCGGCCTTGCGTGCCTCCTCGACGACCTCCAGGCTCAGCCTGCGGATGTTGAGGCACACGGTTGCGGCGCCGGCCTCGACGGCGCGCTCCACCACGTCGGTGCCGTAGCGGCTGGCGATCAGCGCGGTGCGGACCCCCGGCACCAGCCGGGCGGTCTCGGCGATCGCCTCGTCGTGGAACGACGACACCTCGACCCGCCCGACGAGATCCTCGCGGTGCATCACCTCGGCCAGTGCCCTGGCCGCCGCGACGTCCTTGATCTCGGCCTGCAACGGTGTCCTGACCGCCTCCAGGACCTCCTCGAAGACGGGGACGCGTTCGCCGCGCCCGGCGTCCAGCGCGCGCAGTTCCGCGAGCGTCTTGTCGGCGATCGGCCCTGTGCCGTCGGTCGTACGGTCCACTTCGGCGTCGTGCATGACGACGAGGGCGCCGTCCTTGCTCAGGTGCAGATCGAGTTCGATGAGGTCGAGGCCCGCGTTCTGGGCGGCGATGAAGGAACGGAGGGTGTTCTCGGGCTCGACACCCATCACTCCGCGATGACCGATGGTGAGGAAGTTCAAGATTCGACTCGCTTCCGTCGACGGCGGCTCGGCTCACGCGTGGTTCCGAGGGGGCGGCCACGCGGCAGGCCGCAGCCTAATGGCCTGGTTGTTCTGTGTACCCGTTCCGACACCGTGCAATGGGAGTGTCGGGTTCACACGGCGCGGCGGAGGTGTGGACCCCGGGCACTTCCTCACGGCGGCCCGTCGGTCGTCGGCCCACCGAGACCCCCGCCGTTCGGGAGGGTGTGGCGTATGTCATCGCATGGACGGTGTCAGACAGGAAAAAGAGCGGTGAAGACGGGGGTTGAGCAGGATAATCTCCCGGGTTTCCTCTTGCGTAACGGAACCTCGCATACATACGGTGTCCATACGCGAGGTTTTCCTGTGGAGGATGGGACATGACGGAAGTTCTTGTGCAGGTGGGTTCGGAGGAGCGGGTTCCTCCCGTGGCCAGGGTGGTGGAACACCCGGCATGGCCCGTCCTCAAGGCTGCCGTGGAGCAGATCCGCCCCTGGCAGTCGAAGGACGGCTCCATCGACTTCGAGGCGGACGGCGCCCCCGCCGTCGCCGACGCCGAAGCCGTCGTGCGCCGGGCGGCCGAGGCGATAGACGAGCTCTCCCCGCTGCTGCCCCACGACGTCGCGTACCACGAGGCGCTCGTGAAGGACCTGCGCCGCTGGGCCGACGGCGGATTCGAGGTCCCCGACTTCCTCGACTCGCTGCTGGCCTTCCACCCCGCCGCGAAGCGCGAGGACGGCCTCCAGCACCTGGTCGTCTTCCCGATGTACACGCAGAACGGCAACCCGGACCGCAACCTCGAGGCGGTCGTGCTGCGCATGGTGTGGCCCGAGTGGCTGGCCGAGCTGGAGGCGACCCGCTACGACAACCCGCTGTTCTGCGGCATCACCTTCGAGGACTTCACCGCCGGGTACGACACGAACTCCGCCGTCCTCTTCCCCGAGACGATCGCGGTGCGCGAGGCCCCCGAGCGCTTCACCTGGGGCGGCATCTTCTGCGACCGCGAGGCCGCCCGCTTCCGCGCCGTCACCGACGCGGCCGTCGACATCCTGGGCCTCGAACTGCCCGAGGACATCGCCGCCATGGTCCACGACCAGGAGCGCTGCGAGAAGGCCTTCGTGCTCTGGGACATGGTCCACGACCGCACCCACAGCCACGGCGACCTGCCGTTCGACCCCTTCATGATCAAGCAGCGCCAGCCGTTCTGGATGTACGGCCTGGAGGAGCTGCGCTGCGACCTCACCGCCTTCAAGGAGGCCGTGAAGCTGGAGTCCGAGGGCAACGAGCACGGCCGTGACGTGCAGTACGCCGTCCTGTTCGACCGGATGTTCCGCTTCCCCGTCTCCGGCGACCGCAACCGCAACTACGACGGTCTCGGCGGCCAGCTGCTCTTCGCCTACCTGCACAAGCACGACGTCGTCCGCTGGACCGACAACAAGCTGCACATCGACTGGCAGCGCGCCCCGCAGGTCACCAACCAGCTGTGCTCCGAGATCGAGGAGCTCTACCGGGCCGGCATCGACCGCCCCAAGCTCGTCCACTGGTTCAAGGCCTACGAGCTGGTCTCCACCTACCTCGCCCCGCACCCGGGCTCCCGCTGGGCCAAGGGTCCGGACGCGCTCGACCTGTCGCAGCCGCCGCGCAAGCTCGTGGACGACGTGCTTCCGGACGAGTTTCCCCTGAGCATGTTCTATGAGGCGCTCTCCAAGAAACTGAAGAACGTGATCGCCTCCACCAAGGGCATCACCGCGGCCGGCTCCGAGCGGGTCGCCGCGTGACCGACCGCGGTAGCGAGAACATTGCTCAGGAGGAGAAGACCATGGGGAACGGGGCTCTCAGCGGTGCGGTGATCGCGGTGGCGGGCGCGGGCGGACCCGCCGGCCGGGCGGCGCTGCTCAGGCTCGCCGAGGCGGGCGCGACCGTCATCGGCGCCGACAACGACGCGGAGCGGCTGGCGGAGGCCGTCGACGCGGCGCGCTACGCGCACGGCGGCTCCACCGTCGTCGGCGACACCGTCGACCTGCTGGACCTCCAGTCGACCCGCGACTGGGCCGCGCGCATCCAGAAGGACTTCGGCCGGGTGGACGGGCTCGTCCACCTCGTCGGCGGCTGGCGCGGCAGCGAGACCTTCACCAAGACGGTCCTCGACGACTGGGACCTGCTCGAACTCCTGCTGATCCGCACGGTGCAGCACACCACGCTCGCCTTCCACGAGGCGCTGCAGGCCAGCGACCGCGGCCGGTACGTCCTGATCAGCGCCGCGGGCGCGAGCAAGCCCACCGCGGGCAACGCCGCCTACTCCGCGGCCAAGGCCGCCGCCGAGGCGTGGACCCTGGCCATGGGGGACTACTTCCGCAAGGCCGGCATCGCCGAGGGCGCGGACGGCGCGACGTCCGCGGCCGCCATCCTGGTGGTGAAGGCGTTGGTGCACGACGCGATGCGCGCCGAGCGGCCGAACGCGAAGTTCGCGGGCTTCACGGACGTCACGGAACTGGCCGAGTCCATCGTCGGCGTCTGGGACAAGCCCGCCGCCGAAGTGAACGGAAAGCGCCTGTGGCTGACCGAGAAGCCGTGAGCCCCCAGAAGACCGACGCCCGGCGTCATCACGACCCGGCCGTCCGCGGCTTCGCCAGCGACAACTACGCGGGGACCCACCCCGAGGTGCTCGCCGCCCTGGCCCTGGCCAACGGCGGGCACCAGGTCGCGTACGGCGAGGACGAGTACACCGAGAACCTCCAGACGATCATCCGCAGCCACTTCGGTGGCGGAGCGGAGGCCTTCCCGGTCTTCAACGGCACCGGCGCGAACGTGGTCGCGCTCCAGGCGGTCACCGACCGCTGGGGCGCGGTCATCTGCGCGGAGAGCGCGCACATCAACGTCGACGAGGGCGGCGCCCCCGAGCGCATGGGCGGCCTCAAGCTGCTCACGGTGCCCACGCCCGACGGCAAGCTCACGCCCGAACTGATCGACCGGCAGGCGTACGGCTGGGACGACGAGCACCGGGCGATGCCCCAGGTCGTCTCGATCACCCAGAGCACCGAGCTGGGGACGTTGTACACGCCCGGTGAGATCCGCGCGATCTGCGACCACGCCCACGCGCACGGCATGAAGGTGCACCTGGACGGGTCCCGGATATCCAACGCGGCCGCCTCCCTGGACGTCCCGATGCGGACGTTCACCAACGCGGTCGGCGTCGACATCCTGTCCCTGGGCGGCACGAAGAACGGCGCGCTGTTCGGCGAGGCGGTCGTCGTCCTGAACCGGGACGCCGTCAGCCACATGAAGCACCTGCGCAAGCTGTCCATGCAGCTGGCCTCCAAGATGCGCTTCGTGTCGGTGCAGCTGGAGGCGCTGCTCGCCAAGGATCTGTGGCTGCGCAACGCCCGGCACGCCAACGAGATGGCCCGGCGCCTCGCCGAGGGCGTCCGCGCCGTGCACGGAGTGGAGATCCTCTACCCGGTCCAGGCCAACGCGGTCTTCGCCCGGCTGCCGCACGAGGTCAGCCTGCGGCTGCAGAAGCGCTACCGCTTCTACTTCTGGGACGAGGCCGCGGGCGACGTCCGCTGGATGTGCGCCTTCGACACGACCGAGGACGACGTCGACGGATTCGTGGCCGCGCTCAAGGAGGAGATGGCCCAGCAGTAGGGCCCGACGGGGGGAACCCGCTGCACAGAAGTTGATGCATAGATATGCGACCGCCTGAAAAGTTATTGACTCTCGGGCGGTCGCATTCCTATGCTCTACGGGCATGGAGCTGATCCAGAAGACAAGCGACCTGTCCGCCTATCTGGCCGCCGACGACGTGGTCGACCACCATCATCCACTCGTCCGCGAGACGGCCGCGCGGCTCGCCAGGGAATCCGTCGACTCGTATGCCTATGCGCGCTCGGCGTTCGAGTTCGTACGGGACGCCATCCCGCACTCGGCCGATTCCGGCGATCCCCGGGTGACCTGGCGCGCCTCCGACGTCCTGGAGCAGCGCACGGGCATCTGCCACGCCAAGGCCCACGCGCTGGCCGCGCTCCTGCGGGCGGAGGACATCCCCACCGCGTTCTGCTATCAGAAGTTCGAGGTGCTCCACGGTCTCGTCGCCGTACGCCTCGACGGCGCCTGGCACCGGCAGGACCCCCGGGGCAACAAGCCCGGGGTGGACGCCCGCTTCTCCCTCGACGGCGAGCGGCTGGCCTTCACGCCCGACCCGGACCTGGACGAGCTCGACTATCCGGAGCTGTACGCCGAGCCCCACCCGGCCGTCGTCGGCGTCATGAGGGCGGCCCCGGGCCGCGCGTCCCTGATGCGGACGCTTCCCCTCGCGCTGTGAGGCGGGGGAAGCGTCCCTCGGGCTGAGGGGAAGGGGTCAGCGGGCCTCGGCCGCGCGCACCTCTTCGGGGGTCGGCGCGGTGCCGCCGAGGTGGGCGGGCATCCACCAGGTGTCGTCCGGCCCCTTGGGGCGTACGGGGTAGGCGCGCTGCGCCGATTCGAGCAGCTCCTGGACCCGCTCGCGCAGCCGCCGGGTGATGGCGCCCGCGTACTGGTCCTTCGGGGCCTCCACCGGCTCGCCGACGCGGATGGTGATCGGGGTGTGGCTGCGCTTGAAGTTGCGCGGGTGGCCCTTGGTCCACAGCCGCTGCGTGCCCCACAGGGCCATGGGGATCAGCGGCACGCCGGCCTCCTGGGCCATGCGCGCGGCGCCGGACTTGAAGCTCTTCAGCGTGAAGGACTGCGAGATGGTGGCCTCGGGGAAGACGCCGACGATCTCACCGGAACGCAGCGACTCCAGCGCGTGCTGGTAGGCCGTCTCGCCCTGGGCGCGGTCCACCGGGATGTGCTTCATGCCCCGCATCAGCGGACCGGAGATCTTGTGCCGGAAGACCGACTCCTTCGCCATGAAACGCACCAGGCGCTTCTGCGGCAGGGCGGCCAGGCCGTCGAAGATGAAGTCCAGGTAGCTGATGTGGTTGCTGACCAGCACGGCGCCGCCCGAGCGCGGAATGTTCTCCGATCCCTTGCAGTCGATCTTGAGGTCCCACACCTTGAAGAGTGTCTGGGCGAGGCCGACGACGGGACGGTAGACAAGCTCTGCCATGGACGGGGTGGACCCTTCTCTCTGCCTGGGAAGGGGTCTCCCGGCGGGAAGTTACGCTGCCGTAGGTTTACGGCAATGCGCAGATCGTGCCCGAAGAACGAACGGGTGGCCAGTCCTGGTGCCGTGGAACGGCGAGATCCTCGTCACGTCGCCCTCTTGATCCACCTCGGAGTTTTAACCCGCCTTTACTTCGCGCGTGCGGTCGCGCGCCGCACGACCAGGTACATCTCGCAGCCGAGGCAGTACCCGAACGCGGCATTGAGGAACGCCGCCGCGAGCGCGCACGCGGTCGCCGCCGACCCCAGCCACGCCGGTCCCGCGGTCCATCCGATCAGACCCGCCACCGCGAAGCCGAGCCCGACCGCCTGCGCGAACCGCGGGGGTTCCGGCGCCTCGAACTCCGTGGGCGGGCCGAGCCTCGGCCGTACGGCCTTCCTGAAGACCCACCCGTACGGCGAGCGCGTCACGCCGCCCGCCGCGCCCAGGGCGAACGCCAGTGTCTGCCACGCCAGCAGCCAGACGCTCCCGGTGATCAGCGTGACCGCCAGGACGACGGCCGTCACCGTGGCGCCGAACCGCGGCCCTCTCGCATCGATGTCCATGAATCAAGCATTCCGCACGAAGGGCGCCGACCGGCTCCGGGAATCTTTGCGGTCTCGTGAATGCTTGTGCAGGTGATGAGCGGACTCGTGGTGTGCGTGGCGGTGCTCGCGGCGGCGAGCGTCTACGGAGTGCTGCACCGGTGGCGGAGCGGGAGGGTGCGGGTGAGCGGGCGCGACGGCGGCAGGCGGCTCGGGGCGGCGGAGCTGGGACAGGCCCTCGGGGAGAGGGCCACGCTCGTGCAGTTCTCCAGCGCCTTCTGCGCCCCCTGCCGGGCCACCCGGCGGGTGCTGGGCGAGGTGGCCGGCATGGTCCCCGGCGTGTCGCACGTGGAGATCGACGCCGAGGACCACCTCGGCCTCGTACGCGATCTCGGCATCCTCAAGACGCCCACCGTGCTCGTGCTCGACGCCGGCGGGCGGATCGTGCGGCGGGCGGCGGGGCAGCCGCGCAAGGCGGACGTCATCGCGGCGCTCGGAGAGGCCTTCTGACCGGCGGCGATCATGGTGAGGCATCTCCCACATGCCGGTACGCCCTTGACTGCGCCCGTCACCTCTCGTCAGCCTGACCGTATGTCACCCCACAGCCTTCTTCCCGAGCTCGCCGACACGGACCCGGCCCGCACCGCGGGCGCGCGCGGTCCGGGCTGTTGACCGGCCACGGACCGTCTCCCGCTCCCGGTTCCGCCCGCGCGGCCGGAACCCCACGTCGGATCTCGCAGAAGGACAGCTCCATGACGGTCACGCCCGGCCTCGGCACCCCGCTGCCCGCCTCGCCGGAGCTGCTGCGCTCGGTGTTCCGGCGGCACGCGGCCGGTGTGGCCGTGATCACCGCGCCCGGGGCCCACGGTCCCGTCGGTTTCACCGCCACCTCGCTCACCTCGGTCTCGGCCGAGCCCCCGGTCGTCTCGTTCGGCATCGGCACCGGAGGCTCCAGCTGGCCCGCGATATCCGAGGCCGCCCATGTCGGCGTCCACGTGCTCGGCGAGCACCAGCGGGAGCTGGCCGCCACCTTCGCCCGCAGCGGCGCCGACCGGTTCGGGGCGCCCACCCGTTGGCGTAAGGGACCCGAGGAAGTTCCCGTGCTCGACGACGTGCTGGCCTGGATGGTGTGCCGCGTCGTGGCGAGGGTGCCCGCGGGCGACCACCGCATCGTCCTGGCCGAGGTCGTGCTCGGCGATCACTCGGGTGCGGGCAGCCCCCTCCTGTACCACCAGGGCCGTTTCAACGGCCTGCGTGACTGATACCCGCAGGCCGGGGGCGGGGGCTTTGCTACCCACCGGTTCTACTCACCGGTTACACAGCGTTGCGAAGGTCACAGTCCAAAGCGCTTGCTTAGTGTGCGCCCCCTGGGTGTACTGGTGAGTAATATTTCGTTCGGAGCGCGGGCCGCCCCGACCGGGATCGGCCGCTTCAGGCGCCTATGCTGCCTGAAAGAAGGCAGCCCAGAAATGACGATGCAGTAGGAGAGCCGGCGTGAGCTTGAGGATCGTTGTCACTGTGAAGTACGTGCCCGACGCCACTGGCGACCGGCACTTCGCCGATGACCTGACCGTCGACCGTGACGACGTGGACGGTCTGCTGTCCGAGCTCGACGAGTACGCCGTCGAGCAGGCGCTGCAGATCGCCGAGGACGCGGACGACGCCGAGATCACCGTGCTGACCGTCGGCCCCGAGGACGCCAAGGACGCGCTGCGCAAGGCGCTGTCCATGGGCGCGGACAAGGCTGTCCACGTCGAGGACGACGACCTGCACGGCACCGACGCCCTGGGCACCTCGCTGGTGCTGGCCAAGGCGATCGAGAAGGCCGGCTACGACCTGGTGATCTCCGGCATGGCCTCCACCGACGGCACCATGGGTGTCCTGCCGGCCCTGCTGGCCGAGCGCCTGGGCGTCCCGCAGGTCACCCTGCTCTCCGAGGTCTCCGTCGAGGACGGAGTGGTCAAGGGCCGTCGCGACGGCGACAGCGCCTCCGAGCAGCTGGAGGCCTCCCTTCCCGCGGTCGTGTCGGTGACCGACCAGTCGGGCGAGGCGCGTTACCCCTCCTTCAAGGGCATCATGGCCGCGAAGAAGAAGCCGGTGCAGTCCTGGGACCTGTCCGACCTCGACATCGAGGCGGAGGAGGTCGGTCTCGAGGGCGCCTGGACCAAGGTCGACTCCGCCGCCGAGCGTCCGGCGCGCACCGCCGGAACGATCGTCAAGGACGAGGGCGAGGGCGGCAAGCAGCTCGCCGAGTTCCTCGCGGGCCAGAAGTTCATCTAGTCGTAGGAGGTCCGGGACCCGTTCCCGGACCGTCCCAGCGGCCAAGGTCCACCCCGCTCACCGCCCCTCAGACTTCGCAATCCGCAGGAGATCGTTCTCATGGCTGAAGTTCTCGTCTACGTCGACCACGTGGACGGTGCCGTCCGCAAGCCCACCCTCGAACTGCTGACGCTGGCCCGCCGCATCGGCGAGCCCGTCGCCGTCGCCCTCGGCTCCGGTGCCGAGAACACCGCCGCCGCGCTCGCCGAGCACGGTGCGGTGAAGGTCCTCACCCACGACGCCGCCGAGTACGCCGACTACCTCGTCGTGCCGAAGGTGGACGCGCTGCAGGCCGCGTACGAGGCCGTCTCCCCGGCCGCCGTGCTCGTCCCGTCCTCCGCCGAGGGCAAGGAGATCGCGGCCCGTCTCGCGCTCCGCATCGGCTCGGGCATCATCACCGACGCCGTCGACCTGGAGGCCGGCGACGAGGGTCCGGTGGCCACGCAGTCCGCGTTCGCCGCCTCCTTCACCACCAAGTCCCGTGTCTCCAAGGGCACCCCGGTCATCACGGTCAAGCCGAACTCGGCCGCCGTGGAGGCCGCCCCGGCCGCCGGCGCCGTCGAGGCCCTCGCGGTCACCTTCTCCGAGAAGGCCACCGGCACCAAGGTCACCGCCCGCACCCCGCGGGAGTCGACCGGCCGCCCCGAGCTGACCGAGGCCGCGATCGTCGTCTCCGGCGGCCGTGGCGTCAACGGCGCCGAGAACTTCTCGATCATCGAGAACCTCGCCGACTCGCTCGGTGCCGCCGTGGGCGCCTCGCGTGCCGCGGTCGACGCCGGCTGGTACCCGCACACCAACCAGGTGGGCCAGACCGGCAAGTCCGTCTCGCCGCAGCTCTACATCGCCTCCGGCATCTCCGGTGCCATCCAGCACCGCGCCGGCATGCAGACCTCGAAGACGATCGTGGCGATCAACAAGGACGCCGAGGCCCCGATCTTCGACCTGGTCGACTACGGAGTGGTCGGCGACCTCTTCGACGTCGTCCCGCAGCTCACCGAGGAGATCAAGACCCGCAAGGGCTGATCCCGCAGCGCCGGCGAAGGCCCCCGCGACCGCACCGGTCGCGGGGGCCTTCGCCCGTCCCGGAGCGGCGGCGCGCACGGCCGGCCGCTCGGGAACCGGCCGTGCGCCGGGAGGACGCCGGTCGGCGGGGCTGTTGACCCGCGGGAAGCCCGCCGGATAGCTTCGTTCAACGGATTGTTGATTCCGTGGCGCGGGAAACGGGAGGCTGCCGGATGGGCCAGGACCAGCGGGAGAAGGTGGCGACGAGCCTCCCGGGTGCCGTCACCGAAGCGGTCGGGGCCTTCCTCGCCCCCGTCGACGCCGAGCTCGAGCGCCTCTATCCGGGAGACCCCGGCACCCGGCAGCCCGTCCACACCGTGTACGTCCCCGCGGACGCGTTCGACGCCGGCACGGTCCGCTCCTGGGGCGACTGCGCCCTCGCCGCCCTCGACGAACACGCCCCCGACGCCGCGTCCTTCGCCGCCGTCCTCGGCCTCCCCGACGAACTGGCCGGGCCCGTGTACGACCGCGTACGGGCCAAGCTGGAGCGCGAACCCGTCGAGGACCTGCGCGTCGACTTCGAGGACGGCTACGGCCCGCGTCCCGACGCCGAGGAGGACGGGGCGGCGGCCCGCGCGGCCCGGCTGATCGCCGGGGCGTTCGAGGACGGCACCGCGGCCCCGTACATGGGCATCCGCATGAAATGCATGGAGGCGTCCGTCAGGGACCGGGGCGTCCGCACCCTCGACGTCTTCCTGACGGGCCTGATGGAGGCGGGCGGCCTGCCCGACGGACTCGTGCTCACCCTGCCCAAGGTGACGTACCCGGAACAGGTCACCGCGATGGTCCGGCTCCTGGCGGAGTTCGAGAAGGCGCGCGGCCTGGAACCCGGCCGGATCGGCTTCGAGATCCAGATCGAGACCAGCCAGGCGATCCTCGCCGCCGACGGCACGGCCACCGTCGCCCGCATGATCCAGGCTTCCGAGGGCCGCGCCACCGGGCTGCACTACGGCACCTTCGACTACAGCGCCTGCCTCGGCGTCTCCGCCGCCCACCAGGCGAGCGACCACCCGGCCGCCGACCACGCCAAGGCGATCATGCAGGTCGCGGCCGCCGGCACCGGCGTACGCCTCTCGGACGGCTCCACCAACGTCCTGCCCGTCGGACCCACCGAGAAGGTCCACGACGCCTGGCGCCTGCACTACGGCCTCACCCGCCGTGCCCTGGCCCGCGCCTACTACCAGGGCTGGGACATGCACCCCGCCCACATCCCGACCCGCTACGCGGCCGTCTTCGCCTTCTACCGCGAGGGTTTCGCACAGGCCGCCGCCCGTCTGTCCCGCTACGCCGGCCGCGCCCCCGGCGACGTACTGGACGAACCCGCCACGGCCAAGGCCCTCAGCGGCCATCTGCTGCGCGGCCTGGACTGCGGCGCCCTGGACGTCGCGGAGGTGGCGCGGGAGACGGGCCTGACCCGTCCCGAACTGGAGGCCTTCGCGGCGCCGCGACGGGGGGACCTCACCGCGCCGGACCGGTAGCGCCGCCGGGCCGGATGCCCCGGCGAGCGCGGGGGCGGGTGCGCGGGCGGATGCTCCGGCGGCCGGAGGCGGTGCGGCCGGGGCTCAGTGCGCCGGCGGCAGTTCCCCCGAGCCGCGGGTGATCAGCCGGGTCGGGAGTTCGATCCTCTCCGGGGCTATGAGGTTGCCGTCGAGCTGGCGGAAGAGGCGTTCGGCGGCGGTGCGGCCGAGGGCGGCGGCGTCTTGGGCGACGACGGTGACGCCGGGCTCCAGGAGGTCGGCGAGCTCGATGTCGTCGAAACCGACGAGGGCGACCGGGCGGCCGCGCTCGGCGATGACACGGACGACGGTCACGGTGACACGGTTGTTGCCCGCGAAGACCGCGGTGACCGGAGAGGGGCCGGAGAGCATGTCCTCGGCCGCCTTGCGCACCCGCTGCGGATCGGTGACACCGAGGGACATCCACTCGTCCTCGACCGGTATGCCCGCGTCCTCCATGGCGGCCCGGTAACCGCGCAGCCGCTCGGCGGCGGTGTGGATGCGGGGCATGTCGCCGATGAAGCCGATCCGGCGGTGGCCGTGGGCGATCAGGTGGGCGACGCCGTCCCGGGCGCCGCCGAAGCTGTCCGACAGGACGACGTCGGCGTCGATCCGCCCGGCCGGGCGGTCCACGAAGACCGTCGCGACGCCCGCCTTCATCTCCGGCTCCAGATAGCGGTGGTCGTCGCCGGCCGGGATCACGACCAGCCCGTCCACCCGGCGCGCGCAGAGCGCGAGGACCAGTTCCTGCTCGCGGTCCGGGTCCTCCGCGCTGGAACCGTTGATCAGCAGGGCTCCGTGGGCTCGGGCCACCTCCTCGACCGCGCGGCTCAGCGGCCCGTAGAACGGGTCCGCGAGGTCCTCCAGGACCAGTCCGATGCTCGCGGTACGGCCCTTGCGCAGCACCCGGGCACTGTCGTTGCGGCGGAAGCCCAGCGCCTCGATGGCCTCCTGGACGCGGCGCTCCGTGTCCGGGGTGACCCCGGGCTCGCTGTTGACCACGCGGGAGACCGTCTTGAGACCGACTCCCGCACGCGCCGCCACGTCCTTCATGGTCGGACGGTTTCCGTAGCGGTTCTCGGATCGGCGGGCGGTCTCGGCCACGATGTGCTGTCCTGTCCTGTCGTCCACGGGGATGCGTAGGTCCATGGGGTTGTATGAGGATGTGGCGTCGAGCATAGAGCCTGGACAACGTTGTCAGATGCGGGAGACACTGTCCACCGCAATCTCCGGCCTGCGTCTTCCCCAGGGCGCACGGTCCCCGTGGTCCGCCGGCGCGCCCCGCGCCGCGTGCGGCGGGGCCCGGTTCTGCCGGTTCCCGGCCGAAGACCCCGGACCCGCGGCGCGGCGGGCCCGTCACGACACCCCATGGGAGACCTGACTCTGATGCACACCGACCTCGTGGCCGCGCTCGACATCGGCGGCACCAAGATCGCCGGAGCGCTGGTGGACGGCCACGGACGGATTCTCCTGCGCGCGCAGCGCCCGACGCCCGCCAAGGAGGACGGCGGCACCGTGATGCGCGCCGTCGAGGACGTCATCGGCGAGCTGGCCGTCTCCCCGTTCTGGAGCAGGGCCACGGCCCTGGGCATCGGCAGCGCCGGCCCGGTGGACGCCTCCGCGGGCACGGTGAGCCCGGTGAACGTGCCCGGCTGGCGGGGCTACCCGCTGGTCGAGCGGGCCTCCGAGGCCGCGGGCGGACTGCCCGTCGAGCTGATCGGCGACGGCGTCGCCATCACCGCCGCCGAACACTGGCAGGGTGCCGCCCGGGGGCACGACAACGCGCTGTGCATGGTGGTGTCCACCGGTGTGGGCGGCGGGCTCGTCCTGAACGGGCAGCTGCACGCGGGTCCCACCGGGAACGCGGGCCACATCGGGCACATCAGTGTCGATCTGGACGGCGACCTCTGTCCCTGCGGTTCCCGGGGCTGCGTCGAGCGCATCGCCAGCGGCCCGAACATCGCCCGCCGCGCGCTGGAGGAGGGCTGGCGGCCCGGCCCCGACGGCGACGCCTCGGCCGCGGCGGTCGCCGAAGCGGCCCGCGCCGGTGATCCGGTCGCCGTGGCCTCCTTCGAGCGGGCGGCGCAGGCCCTCGCGGCGGGCATCGCGGCGACCGCGACCCTGGTCGAGATCGACATCGCCGTGATCGGCGGGGGAGTGGGCAAGGCGGGCGACGTGCTCTTCGCGCCGCTGCGCCGGGCACTGGACGACTACGCGACGCTGTCCTTCGTCCGGCGCCTGACCGTGGCGCCCGCGCTGATGGGTACCGACGCCGGCCTGGTCGGCGCGGCCGCGGCGGCGCTCACCCGCAGGCCGTGGACGGCCGGGGCTCACGTCTGATCCGGTCGCCCCGGGCCGCGGCTTCCCGCGGCCGGGGCCGGATCGGAGGCCGCGGCACTCCACCGGGTGCCGGGCGTGTCCGCGGCACCGGTGCGCGGCCGTGGCGGCGGATCCCACCGGGCATCCGCTCGGATGATCCCACCGGAATGCCGGGCCGGACGGTCTCACCGGAGCACCGGGCTGGACGGTCTTACTGGAGTACTGGACCGGACGGTCCTACTGGAGTACCGGGCAGGACGGTCTTACTGGAGCACCGGGCCGGGCGGTTCCATCGGAGCACCGGGCCGGGCGGTCCTGCCGGAACACCGGGCCGGACGGGATGTCCGGATGAAGGTGTCGGATCCACCCGTGACCCCGTCCGGTCTTCGTAGTTGAACCGGGCATGAAGAAGCGCAGCATGCTCGCCATCGCCTCCCTGGCCACCGGGTTCGTCGTCGCGGCGATCACCCCGTCCCATGCCCTGAGCGGGAACACCCTGAGCGATCCGGACGTCAAGGACGCGCTCAGCTCGGTCGATCACGCCGTCGACACCGGCGACCTGGGGGCCGACGGGGGCGCTCTCGGCGTCCAGAACGGCTGAAGGACCGCCGCACAGCGCCGGTGTCCCCGCCACGGGGGCACCGGCGCCGCCTCGTTCTCGCCCTCATCAGCGGCTGGTTTCCGTGGCAGGGTGGAGCGGGCAAGCCTCAGGGGGCCACAGAAGAGGGGGAATCGTGATCGTCTGGATCAACGGTGCGTTCGGTGCGGGGAAGACCGCCACCGCACGGGAACTGATCGAGCTGATCCCGAACAGCACGCTCTTCGACCCCGAGGTCGTCGGGGGCACACTCGCGCAGCTGCTCCCGGCCAAGCGCCTCGCCGAGGTCGGTGACTTCCAGGACCTGCCGATCTGGCGCCGGCTCGTGGTCGACACCGCGGCCGCCATGCTCGCCGAGCTCGGAGGCGTCCTCGTCGTCCCCATGACCCTGCTGCGGCAGGAGTACCGCGACGAGATCTTCGGCGGTCTCGCCGCGCGCCGGATTCCCGTGCGCCATGTGCTCCTCGCCCCGGCGGAAACGATCCTGCGGGAGCGGATAGCCGGGCGGGAGGTGCCCTTGGACCTGCCCGACGGCGAGATGCGCGTGCGCCAGTGGTCCTACGACCACATCGAGCCCTACCGGGCCGCGCTCACCTGGCTCGCCTCCGACGCCCACCCCGTGGACACCAGCACGCTCACCCCGTACGAGGCCGCCGTGCGCGTCGCCGAGGCCGTACGCACCGGGGAGGCACCCGTGTGCGACATCGTGCAGACCCCCGAACCCACCGGCGAGACGGTCGCCGCCGGGGTCCTCCTCTTCGACGAGGACGACCGCGTCCTGCTCGTCGACCCGACGTACAAGGCGGGATGGGAGTTCCCCGGCGGGGTCGTCGAGGCCGGTGAGGCCCCCGCCCGCGCCGGTATGCGCGAGGTCACCGAGGAGACCGGCATCACCCTCGACGAGGTGCCCACACTGCTCGTCGTCGACTGGGAGTCGCCCGCGCCGCCCGGCTACGGCGGCCTGCGGCTCCTCTTCGACGGCGGACGCCTCGACGAACAGGCCGTCCAGGGGCTCCTGCTCCCCGGACCGGAACTGCGCGGCTGGCGCTTCGTCACCGAGCAGGAGGCGGCCGACCTGTTGCCGCCCGTGCGCTACGAACGGCTCCGCTGGGCCCTGCGGGCCCGCGAGCGCGGCGCGGCGCTGTACCTGGAGGCCGGGACACCGCTCGGCTGACATCCGGTCCGCCCTGTCGGAGCCGAGGTCTTCCGCCCGTCGCTCCGCCGCCGCGGCCCGGCCGATGAGACCTTCTCCGCGCCGCCCGGTCCGCACGACGGGTGAGTACGGGCCCCGGCCGCCCCAGTGCTCACGCCGCACCGCCACCGCGTGGAGCCCCCGCGTCCCCGCCGGCTCTCCGGGAGAGCCCCCGCGGTGAACCGACCGGACACGGGCGGACAGGGCAGGGCACGGGCGGGCAGGGCCGGACACGGCAAGGGCCGGACACGGGAAGGGCCCGCGCCGTCAGGCGCGGGCCCCGTACACGTCCGCGGACGGTCAGCTCGCCGCGTAGTTCCGCAGGAACAGCGCCTCCGCGACCGACAGGCGCTCCAGCTCGTCCGGCGAGACGCTCTCGTTCACCGCGTGGATCTGCGCCTCCGGCTCGCTCAGGCCGATGAGCAGGATCTCCGTGTCGGGGTACAGCGAGGCCAGCGTGTTGCACAGCGGGATCGAGCCGCCCATGCCCGCCGACTGCATCTCCTGGCCCGGGTAGGCGACCGCCATGGCCTCGGCCATCGACGCGTACGCGGGGCTGGAGGTGTCGGCGCGGAACGCCTGGCCCTGTCCGATCCGCTCGGTGCTCACCCGCGCGCCCCACGGCGTGTGCGCCTCGATGTGCGCCTCCAGCAGCTTCGTCGCCTCGACCGCGTCGACGCCCGGCGGCACCCGCAGGCTGATCAGCGCACGGGCACCCGCCTGCACCGACGGCGTCGCTCCGACGACCGGAGGGCAGTCGATCCCGAGGACCGTGACGGCCGGACGCGCCCAGACCCGGTCGGCGACCGTGCCGGAGCCGATCAGCTCCACCCCGTCGAGCACCTTGGCGTCCTCACGGAACGCCTGCTCCTCGTACCGCAGACCGTCCCACGCGGCCTCGCCCGCCAGACCGTCCACGGTCGTCGAGCCGTCCTTCGCCCGCAGCGAGTCCAGGACACGGATCAGCGCCGCCAGCGCGTCGGGCGCCGCACCGCCGAACTGCCCCGAGTGCAGGTTCCCTTCGAGGGTGTCCACCTGGACCCGTACGAGGGTCATGCCGCGCAGGGTCGCGGTGACCGTCGGCAGGCCCGCCCGGAAGTTGCCGGCGTCGCCGATGACGATGGTGTCGGCGGTCAGCAGCTCCGGGTGCTGCTCGGCGTACCGCTCCAGACCGCCGGTGCCCTGCTCCTCCGAACCCTCGACGATGACCTTGACGTGCACCGGGACGCCGCCGTTCGCCTTCAGGGCACGCAGCGCCAGCAGATGCATGACCACGCCGCCCTTGCAGTCGGCGCTGCCCCGCCCGTACCAGCGGCCGTCGCGCTCCACCAGCTCGAACGGAGGCGTCGTCCAGGCCGCTTCGTCCAGCGGCGGCTGCACGTCGTAGTGCGCGTACAGCAGGACCGTCTTCGCGCCCTCGGGACCCGGCAGGTAGCCGTACACCGACTGCGTGCCGTCCGGGGTGTCGAGCAGTGCCACGTCCTGGAAGCCCTCGGAGCGCAGCGCGTCCGCGATCCAGTTCGCCGCGCCCTCGCTCTCGCTCCGCGGAAACTGGTCGAAGTCCGCCACCGACTTGAAGGCCACCAGCTCGGCGAGTTCCGCCTTCGCCCGGGGCATGAGCGAGGCGACGGTCTCGGCGACCGGATTCGACGACATGGGCACGCTCCTTGTAGGTGCGACGTTGTACTTCTGTGTACAGATGATCGAGTGATGCGGACTGGTGTACAGGACGCATCCGTTGCAGATCCTCCCACAGCGGCCCGCGGTGACGCCCGCCGTAGGATGCGGGGGACAGGTGCGGCAGACGGCTGGACTGGGAGCAGTAGACCAACGTGAGCAGCGAGAACTCTTCGGCGGACGACGAGCGGCGCCCGGCGGACGGCGAACAGCGGGTGTGGGACGTCGTGGTCGTCGGCGCGGGGCCTGCGGGCGCCTCGGCCGCCTACGCGGCAGCGGTCGCGGGACGCAGCGTCCTGTTGCTGGAGAAGGCCGAACTGCCCCGCTACAAAACATGCGGCGGCGGCATCATCGGCCCCTCGCGCGACGCGCTGCCCCCCGGCTTCGAGCTGCCGTTCAGGGACCGGGTGCACGCGGTCACCTTCTCGATGGACGGCAAGTTCGTCCGCACCCGGCGGTCCCGGAACATGCTGTTCGGGCTGATCAACCGCCCGGAGTTCGACCAGCAGCTCGTCGAGTTCGCGCAGAAGGCGGGCGCCGAACTGCGCACGGGTGCCACGGTCTCGCGCGTCGAGCAGCACGGTTCGGCGGTCCCGGACCGGCGCACCGTCGCCGTGGTCCTCCAGGGCGGGGAGACGATCCTGGCGCGGGCTGTGGTCGGCGCCGACGGCAGTGCCAGCCGCATAGGAGCGCACGTCGGTGTGAAGCTCGACCAGGTCGATCTCGGCCTGGAGGCCGAGATCCCGGTGCCGGAGACGGTCGCCGAGGACTGGCGCGGGCGCGTCCTGATCGACTGGGGCCCCATGCCCGGCAGTTACGGCTGGGTCTTCCCCAAGGGGGACACGCTCACCGTCGGCGTGATCTCCGCGCGCGGCGAAGGCGCCGCCACCAAGCGGTACTTGGAGGACTTCATCGCCCGGCTCGGCCTCGCCGGCTTCGAACCGTCCATCTCCTCGGGCCACTTGACGCGCTGCCGTGCCGACGACTCGCCGCTGTCGCGCGGCCGGGTGCTCGTCTGCGGCGACGCGGCGGGGCTGCTCGAACCCTGGACCCGCGAGGGCATCTCGTTCGCGCTGCGCTCCGGACGGCTCGCGGGCGAGTGGGCGGTGCGGATCGCCGAGGCGCACGACGCGGTGGACGCCCGGCGGCAGGCACTGAACTACGCCTTCGCGATCAAGGCGGGGCTCGGCGTCGAGATGAGCGTCGGCAAGCGCCTGCTCGCGGCCTTCGAGCGCCGTCCCGGCATGTTCCACGCCGGCCTCACCGGCCTGCGCCCGGTGTGGAAGGCGTTCACGGGTATCACCCGCGGCTCCACCACGCTCGGGGAGATCGTCCGGACCCACCCGGCGGTCGGGCGTGCCCTGACCGCCCTCGACCGACGGCCTCCGGTGGCGGAGGGGGCGGGAGAATAGCGGACGCGGTCGGCGTCGGCCCGGAGCGTGATCCGGAAGAAGCGTGATCCGGAGGAGGACGGACGTGGCCGGCGTCAGCTCTCGACCGTGATCCGGAAGACCGGGTGGTCGGGGGCGATGCGCCGCAGCTCCTCGTCGGGAGAGTCGGGTCCGACGCCGGCGAAGAACACGCCGACCTCGGCCTTCCAGCGCTTGAGGTAGGCGCGCAGCAGCGGCACCTTGTCGTCGTCGGCGACCTCCACGGCGGTGAAGGTGTCGACCTTCTTGCCCAGGCGCAGCTCGCCCCCGCCGGCCGCCCGCATGTTGTGCGTCCACTGGACATGGCCGCGGGGCGCGAGGAGGTACTGCTCGCCGTCCACGGTGAGCAGATTGACCGGGGTCGTCCGCCACTCGCCGCTCTTGCGGCCCCGGACGGCCAGGACGCGCGAGCCCCAGACGCTGAGACCACGCCTGGTGATCCAGGCCACGACGCGGTTGAAGACGTTGACGGTGAACCAGCCGGGCTTCTGGACGTGTGTGGACACGATGACCTCTCGGGGTGTGTGGGACGTGCGGGGCCTGCGGGACATTCGGCAAGAGCGCCGATCTGTTTTGTGAGCACTGCTCTCGCTCGAGAAGAGTGTGCATCGGATCGGTGATCCAATGCAAGAGCAGTGCTCTCGTTTTTGTGCGCCGCTCTTGTTTGTGTGCACTGCTCTGAAAACGTGGGACACTGCACGTATGAGTACCGCGCGAGGGGCACGTGCCCGAGCCAGGATCGAGGTCACGGCGGCCATCAAGGACGAGGCGCGCAGACAGCTCGCCGCGGAGGGCGCCGCCAAACTCTCGCTGCGGGCCGTGGCCCGCGAGCTGGGAATGGTCTCCTCCGCGCTCTACCGGTACTTCCCCAGCCGGGACGACCTGCTGACCGCGCTCATCATCGACGCCTACGACTCCCTCGGCGAGGCCGCCGAGGCGGCGCACGCCGCGGTGGCCGCCGCCGGCCCCCGGGAGCGCTGGATCGCCGTGTGTGCGGCGGCGCGGCGCTGGGCGCTGGAGCATCCGCACGAGTACGCGCTCATCTACGGTTCCCCCGTCCCCGGGTACGTCGCGCCCCAGGAGACCGTTCCGTCCGCCTCCCGGGTCGGCCTGCTCCTGATCGGAGTCGTCCGGGACGCGTACCGGGGCAAGGGCGTGGCCCGGGCGCCGCTGCCCGCCGGACTGGAGACCGAGGCGCGGCGGATGGCCGCCGACATCGCGCCCGATCTGCCGCCCGAGGTGGTGGTGGCGCTGGTGGCCTCGTGGGCGCAGCTCTACGGACTGATCGGATTCGAGCTGTTCGGTCAGTTCAACCGGGTCGTGGAGGACCGCGAGCCGTTCTTCCGGCACGCGGTGGAGCGGCTCGCGCACGACGTGGGGCTGGTGTACCCGGAGCCGGGCGGGACGGCCGGGGGGCCGAACCCGGCGTAGGCCGTCGACGCGGGCGGCACCGGGCGTGGGCCGTCGAGCAGCGCTGGGCGCGGGCCGTCGACGCGGGCCGTGGGCCGCGGGCGGCACGGGCCGGACCCGGCATGGCCGCACTCCATGGGGAGGCCGCGCCCCGTGGGGAAGCCGTACTCCGTGGGGAGTACGGGTGATCACCTCGCCCGGCGGACGCCGCCGCGATGGTCGGCCGTCTAGCGTGACGGACATGGAAGAGCAGCACATCCCCGCGGCACCGGCGCGGGGCGGTCCGCCGCGACGACGGCACCGGCCGCCCGGGTGGGACCGCTGGAACGACGAGGAGCGCCGCGCGCGATGGCCGTGGCGTTCCACGCTGCTGCTGACCGCTTTCGTGCTCGTCGGCTCCAACTTCGCGGCCCATGCCCAGCACGGCGACCGGCTCGCTCTGGACCCCTTCTCCCGGGCGCTCCTCCTGGCCGGTTCCGGCCTGCTGCTCTGGCGGCAGCGGTACCCCGTGCCCGTCGTGTTCGGCACGGCCGCGGTGGCCCTGGTCTACGTGGCCGCGGGATATCCCTACGGGCCGGTCTTCCTCCCCGTCGCGGTGGCCTGCTTCAGCGCCGTGGTCGCCGGGCACCGCAGGGCGGCCTGGACGGCGGTCGGCCTGCTGTGGGCGGGGCACCTCCTGGCCTCCCACTGGCTGTACCGTCGGCTGCCCCCGGCCGGCGACCACCCCCCGTCGTGGATCCAGGAGGTGGGCATCGCCACCTGGGTCGTGGCGGTGCTGGCGCTGTCGGAGCTGGTGCGCGTGCGCCGTGAGCAGTGGGCCCGTGAAAGGGCCGAGCGCGCGCAGGCGGCCCGGCGGCGCGCCGACGAGGAACGGCTGCGGATCTCCCGCGAACTGCACGACGTGCTGGCGCACAGCATCTCGGTGATCAACGTCCAGGCGGGCGTCGGCCTCGCGCTCCTCGACTCCGACCCCGAACAGGCCCGCACGGCGCTCACCACCATCAAGGCGGCCAGCAAGGAGGCGCTGGGCGAGGTCCGGCAGGTGCTCGACACCCTGCGGACGCCGGGGGAGGCGCCGCGCGCGCCCGCTCCAGGGCTCGACCGGCTCCCCGAACTGGTCGAGCAGGCGGCGGGCGCCGGTCTCACGGTGGAGGTCGAGGGCGAGGTCCCGGCGCCGGCCCCCGGCACCGACCTCGCCGCGTTCCGCATCGTCCAGGAAGCACTCACCAATGTCGTACGGCATTCGGGGTCGCGTCGCGCGCGGGTGCGATTCGAGCACGAGCGGGGCGTGCTGCGGCTGGTGATCGACGACGACGGTCCGGCCACCGGCGCGGACGCGGGCGGGAGCGGCAACGGGCTCGCGGGGATGCGGGAGCGCGCGGCCGCCCTGGGTGGCACGATCGAGGCCGGTCCGCGCGAGGACGGAGGGTTCCGGGTGCTGGCCGTACTGCCGTGGAAGGCCAAGGAGGAGAACCGGTGATCCGCGTACTGCTCGCCGACGACCAGTCGCTGGTGAGGGCCGGCTTCAAGGCGCTGCTCGACGCGCAGCCGGACATCGAGGTGGCCGGGGAGGCCGCCGACGGCGAGGAGGCGGTGCGCGCGGTCCGTGAGCTGCGCCCGGACGTCGTCCTGATGGACATCCGGATGCCCGTGCTGGACGGCCTCGCCGCCACGCGCCGCGTCACCGGCGACCGGGACCTCGGCGAGGTGAAGGTGGTCATGCTCACCACCTTCGAGCTCGACGAGTACGTCTTCGAGGCCATCCGCTCCGGTGCCTCCGGCTTCCTGGTCAAGGACACCGAACCCGATGAACTGCTGCGTGCGGTACGGGCGGTGGTCGAGGGCGACGCACTGCTCTCGCCCGGGGTGACGCGCCGGCTGATCTCCGAGTTCGCGGCGCGTTCCAAGGAGCCCGGGACGGCCGCGTCCCTGGCCGAACTCACCGAGCGGGAACGGGAGGTGATGGCGCTGGTCGGCATCGGGCTCTCGAACGACGAGATCGCCCGGCGTCTGGTCGTCAGCCCGCTCACGGCCAAGACCCACGTCAGCCGGACGATGGTGAAGCTCGGGGCCCGCGACCGCGCCCAACTGGTCGTGCTCGCCTACGAGTCGGGGCTGGTGCGGCCCGGCTGGCTGGGCTGAGGCCCGGCGCCCTCCTGGCGGAACCGGTACAGCACGGTGGCGACCCGGAGCGCGAAGAGGACGCCGGCCAGGGTGACGCCCGCGGTGACGAGCGCGTGGACCGTGCCCGACGACAGGGGGAGGAAGAGGGCGGGCCCGGTGACGAACCCGAAGCCGACCGCCGCGACGAACGCCGCGCTGGCCAGGGCGTACCCGATCTCGACGGTGACGGCGTCCCGCTGTGCCTGGGTCCGCCGTGTCCGTGCGGTGTCCGTACCGCCGCGGTTACTTCCCTCGTGTTCCCCGTTGTTGTCCATGCATCGAGTCAACAGCCGTGCGCCCGGCGGGGCAAGGGACCCCGCCGGGCGCGTGCGCCGGAGGCCGTCAGTGGTCGCGGACGGCGATCCGTTCCGGCCCCGGCTCCGTCGCGTTCCGGCCGGAGAGGCCGGAGGAGCCGGAGGAGCCGGACGGCTCGGACGGCTCGGACACCGGGGACCGGCCGGACCGGGCCACGACGACGGACTCCCGCGGGCGTCGTGCGCGCAGACCGGGCAGCGTGATCAGCAGTCCGGCCAGGGCGATGCCGGTCACCACCACCAGGCCGGTCCGGTAGCTGTCGAGGACGTCCTGGGGCGAGGAGCTCCCGGAGGAGTTCGCGGTGACGACGGCCGTCACGACCGCGAGGAAGAGCGCGCCGCCGACCTGTACGGAGGTGTTGAGCAGACCCGAGACCATCCCCTGCTCGTGGTCGTCGACGCCGTTGGTCGCCTGGATGTTGAGGGACGGGAAGACCAGGGCGCACGCGGCGCCGATCAGCAGCATGGTCGGCAGGATGAGCGTCGCGTAGACCGGGTCGAGGTCGACGCGCAGGAAGAGCGCGTACCCGGTGACCATCAGCGCGAAGCCCGCCGCGATGAGCCGGGGCGTGCCGAACCGGTCGACGACGGCGCCGACCTTCGTGGAGGACAGCGCCACCAGCGCTCCGGCCGGGAGGAAGGCGAGCGCGGTGTGCAGGGCCGACCAGCCCAGCAGCGACTGCATGTACAGCGTCACCAGGAACTGGAAGCCGACGTACGAGCCGAAGAACGCCATCGCGCCGAGCTGGGCCCGGATCTGGCTGCCGGAGCGCAGCACGCCGAGCCGGATCAGCGGGCTCGGGCTGCGGCGCTCGACACCGGCGAAGACGGTGAGCAGGACGGCGACGGCGAGGAAGCTCAGCAGGGTCCGCGCCGATCCCCAGCCGGCCGTGGGCGCCTGGACGACGGTGAAGACGAGCAGCAGCATCGCGGTGGTGCCGATGACGGCGCCGGGGATGTCGTAACCGCCGTGGTTCCTCTCGCGCTCGCTGCGCGGGACGATCCTCAGACCCGCGAGCAGGGCGAGGACGGCGATGGGTGCGGGGAGCAGCATGGTCAGCCGCCAGCTCGCCTCGGTGAGCAGGCCGGACAGGACCAGGCCCATGGAGAAGCCGGTGGCGGCGCAGGTGGTGTAGATCGAGAGCGCGCGGTTGCGCAGCGGGCCCTCGGCGAACGTCGTGGTGATGATCGACAGGCCCGCGGGCGCGGTGAACGCGGCGCTCAGGCCCTTGATGAAACGGCTGGCGATCAGCAGGGGGCCCGAATCGACGAGACCGCCGAGGAGCGAGGCGAGCGCGAACACTGCGAGGGCCACGAGGAAGACCTGGCGGCGGCCCAGCAGGTCGGCGGTGCGTCCGCCGAGGAGCAGCAGCCCGCCGTAACCCAGGATGTAGCCGCTGACGACCCATTGGAGCGTCGAGGTGGAGAGGTCGAGTTCGGAGCCGATGGACGGCAGTGCCACGCCGACCATCGACACGTCCAGCGCGTCCAGGAACATCGCGGCGCACAGCACGAGCAAGGTGCCCCACAGCCTGGGGGTCCAGCGTCCCGGCGCGGGGTGGGTGAGCGGAGAGGTCATGCCGCAGACATTACATGCATACGCATTCAATGCAAGTGCATTTAATTCCGATGCAACAAAGTTCATTCTTTGCTACGGTGCGGACATGGCGGCCGAGAATGCCGAGCAAGAGCTCGTGGACCAGTGGCGCGACATCCTGACGGTGCACGCCCGCACCCTCTGCGAGCTCGACCGCGAGCTGCATCCCCACGGCCTGGGGGCCAGCGACTTCGAGGTCCTCGACCTGCTGACGGTGGGCACGGCGGCGGACGGCGACCCGGGCTTCCGCGTCCAGGAGATCTCCGAGCGGGTCCACCTCAGTCAGAGCGCCCTGTCCCGGCTGATCGGACGCCTGGAGAGGGACGGTCTCGTGACGCGCGGGATGTGCGCCGAGGACCGGCGGGGTGTGCGTGTGTGCGTGACGCCGAAGGGGCGCGAACTGCACGGCGAGGTACTGCCGTTGCAGCGGGCGGTGCTGGCCCGGATGCTGACGGGCGGTCCGGCGGCGCCCGGCGCGTGAGCGGAACCCGGGCGGCCTCGCCGGCCGCCCGGAAGCCCGGAGCCGTTCCTGGACTCCGGCCGTCCCGGAGGGCCCGGGTTCCGGATGCGGGGGTCAGCTCCAGGTGATGGCGGACTTCTCCCGCCACAGGGTCGCGAGCGAGGCGTCCCCCGTCACGTCCGGGAACGGCGCGCGGTTCCACAGGGCCAGGTAGAGCGCCCCGGCCGGTCCCGCCAACTCGCAGTCGACGTCCGCGTCCTCGTCCGATCCGGCGAGCTCACCGACCGGAACTCCGGGCGACAGCCGTACGGTCCACACGGCGTCCGGGCGGTCCGTGGCGCGCACGCGCAGCACGCGGGGCTCCTCGGTGCGCACCCTGCTCTTCTCGCGCGCGTGGAATCCGCGCAGCAACTCGTCGATCCCGTCGACCGCGAAGTCCGGCGCGACGGGGGTGGGTTCCCCGCCGAGCGCGGACTCCGCGTCGACCCGGTGCACGGTGGTCTCGTGGGCCTGGCGGCGGGCCCAGAAGGCCAGCGGCGAGGGTGCCGGCAGGAAGCTCCAGCAGCGCACGTCCGGCGAGGCGCCGGCCAGTGTGTCCACGAGCCGGCGGTGCCCGTCGCGGAACCAGGTCAGCAACTCGTCGTGGTCCAGGTCCGGCAGGCCGCCGTCGGGGTGGTACGAGGTGTGCCCCTCGGCGACGAACGCGGTGGCCCAGCGGTGGACCATGCCCGTGTGCCGCACCAGATCCCTGACCTGCCAGCCCGCGCAGGTCGCGACGTCGGCGTCGGCGCCCGCCTTCTCCGCGGCGGCGGCCAGCGAACGGCCTTCCAGGTCGAGCGTTTCGACGAACTCCTGAATCTCCATGGCGCGAGTGTGCCCGACGCGGGCGGGCGGCCGGGGGCCCGTCTCGCGGAGTGGGAGTCGGGGCGGCGGGCTTCCGCGGGCCGGGGTCACCCCACGGCGGCGCGTCGTGTCGCGAAGCCGATCAGGGCGGCCACGGCCGCCAGTGCCGCGACGCTCGTGAGCGCCGTCGGCAGGGAGTACGCATCGGCCATGAACCCGATCGCGGGCGGCCCGAGGAGCAGGCCGCCGTACCCGAGCGTGGAGGCGGCGGCGACGCCGCTCGCTCCGGCGAGCGCGCCGGCCCGGTCCAGCGCCACGGGGAAGATGTTGGCGAGGCCGAGCCCGGTGACGGCGAAGCCGAGGAGCGCGGCCCAGAGGGAGGGCGCGAGGGAGCCGAGCAGCATGCCGAGCGAGGCCGTCGTGCCGCCCAGGACCAGCGTACGGGTCCGGCCCAGCCGTTCGAGCAGGGCCGTTCCGCTCAGGCGGCCGATCGTCATGGCGAGGGCGAAGCACGAGTACCCGAGGGCGGCGGTCCCCGGGCGCGCGTCCAGGTCCTGCTCCAGATGGAGCGCGCCCCAGTCCGCGAGCGCGCCCTCGCCGTACGCGGTGCACAGGGCGATCAGCCCGAAGACCAGCACCAGACCGCGCGCGTGGGTGCCGGCGGGCCGCCGCTCCGCGGACGCGTCCTCCCGTGCGCGCTCCGGTGGTACGGGGGCCGCCTCGCGGAGGAGCGCGCGTCCCGCGACCCCGGTGACGAGCAGGCCGACGACGGCGATCGCGAACAGATGGCGCGACGGTGACAGCTGTCCGGCGACCAGCCCGCCGAGACCCGCCCCGAGCATGCCGCCCAGGCTGTACGCGGCGTGGAAGCCGGGCATGACCGGGCGTCGGAGCGCCGCCACGAGGTCGACGGCCGCGCTGTTCATGGCGACGTTGGCACCGCCGTAGGCCGCGCCGAAGAGCAGCAGGACGAGTCCGAGGACGGTCACCGAGTGCGCGAGCGGGGGCAGGACGACGCTCAGGGACAACAGCGCCGCGCAGGCCACGCTCACCGGGTGGCTGCCGAACCGTCGGCAGAGCCGTCCCGTCAGCATCATGGTGATCACGGCTCCGGCGGAGACGCCGAGAAGGGCGAGACCGAGGGCGCCGGCCGAGGCGCCGGTCTGGTGCTTGACGGCGGGGATGCGGACGACCCAGCCGGCGAAGACGAAGCCGTCGAGGGCGAAGAAGGCGGTGATGGCGATACGGAGTCGGGTGAGGGGGCGATCCGGCACGACACTGTGCGGAACCATTTTGTTTATTAGCGGCACAAAATCACGTTAGACGGCCGCCGCGCTCGGAGCAAGAGAGGGGGGAGGGCTGGATCCGGGGGCCGCGGGTGATGAACGCGCTGGTGGGGCGATGTGAAGCCCTGGTCGGGCCGGTGCGGGCGGGCGCCGGCCCGCAGGCGAGGTGTCGACGGGCGTCGATCCGCGGGTGTCGACGGGCGTCGATCCGCAGTGCTGGCGGGCGCCGGTGCGGGCCCATGCGAACGAGGGGCGCCGGGGTTCCCGGCGGACGGGATTCCCTGGCGCCCCTCGTGGCGCGGCGGTTCGCCGTCCCGCCCGCTCGGACGGCGAACCGCGCGTGTCGCTCCCGGCTCAGACCGCCGGAGCCGGGAAGGTGGGGTACTCCACCCCGGAGACGTGCTGGACGACACGGATGACCTGGCAGGAGTAGCCGAACTCGTTGTCGTACCAGAGGTAGAGGATCGCGTTGTCGTCCTCGACCTTGGTGGCGCCGGCGTCGACGATCGAGGCGTGGCGCGAGCCGATGAAGTCGCTGGACACCGCGTCGGGGGCGCTGATGAAGTCGATCTGGCGCTTGAGCGGCGAGGTCAGCGAGACGTTGCGGAGGTAGTCCAGGACTTCCTCGCGGGTGGTCGCGCGGCCCAGGCGCAGGCTGAGGATCGCGATCGAGACGTCCGGCACCGGAACGCGGATCGAGCTTCCGGTGATGGGGGCCTTGAGGTCGGGCAGCGCCTTGGCGACCGCGGAGGCGGCACCCGTCTCGGTGATGACCATGTTGAGCGGCGCGGAACGGCCCCGGCGGTCGGAACTGTGGTAGTTGTCCAGCAGGTTCTGGTCGTTGGTGAACGAGTGGACGGTCTCCACGTGACCGCGCAGAACGCCGTACTCCTCCGCCATCGCCTTGAGCGGCGGCACGATCGCGTTGGTGGTGCAGGAGGCGCAGGACAGGATCTGCTCGTCCGGCTTGATCGTGTCGTGGTTGACGCCGTGCACGATGTTGGGGACGTCGCCCTTGCCCGGAGCGGTCAGGACGACCTTGTCGATGCCGGGGCGCAGGTGCTTCGAGAGGCCCTCGCGGTCACGCCACTTGCCGGTGTTGTCGACGAGGATGGCGTCCTTGATGCCGTACACCGTGTAGTCGATCTCGGACGGGTCGTTGGCGTAGATGACCTTGATCTCGTTGCCGTTGGCGATGATCGTGCTGCTCGCCTCGTCGACGGTGATCGTGCCCTGGAACTGGCCGTGGATGGAGTCGCGGCGCAGCAGCGAGGCGCGCTTGACGATGTCCTGGTCGCCGCCCTGGCGGACGACGATGGCGCGCAGGCGGAGGCCGTTGCCGGAGCCGGTCTTCTCGATCAGCAGCCGGGCGAGCAGGCGGCCGATGCGGCCGAACCCGTAGAGGACGACGTCGCGCCCCTCGCGGAGCTCGATCTTGTTCTCGCCGGTGGCGCCGGCGACCGCCTCGGCGGTGAACTCCTCGACGGACAGGCCGCGGTCGTCGGCCTGGTACGTCGCGGCGAGCATGCCGATGTCGATCTGGGAGGGGCCGAGGTCGAGCGCGGTGAGCGCCTGGAGGAACGGCAGCGTGTCGGTGACCGACAGCTCCTCGCCGGCGATCTGCCGGGCGAAGCGGTGGGTCTTGAGGATGCTCACCACCGACTTGTTCACCAGGGAGCGGCTGTGCAGAAGGACGGTGACGTCCTGCTCCCGGTGCAGCCTCCCGATGATCGGGATCATCGACTCCGCGATTTCTTCGCGGGTCTTCCAGTTGGTGAACGCGTCGTCGTTGACAGTCACAGAATCATCTTTCGAGCTAGGTGGCGCTCATATGGTAACCGGACCGTCTTTCTGATCATTCATGAGGTCTCCGCTGGCGGGTGGTGCGGCGTCCACCGGGGCGTTTCACGAGGTCCGGGCCCTGCCCGCCCGCCGGTTCGCCTCCCGGTCCGCGGTCCCGGAGGCCCCGGCGTTCCGCCTCGCGGGGTCCGGTACGAGGCGGCGGGCGCGTCGTCCGGATGCGCGGCCCCGTCACCGGCGCCGGAGTCGCCGGCCCCGGCCCCTTTGGCCGTCGGACTCCCGTGCGCGGAACCGGAGTCGACCGGGACGCGCGTGAGGCGCGGCGCGCCCGCGGCCCCGTGCCCCACGCCGGGGGCCGGTCCGTCCCCGTCCGCCCGGACCGTGGTCGCGCGCCGGGCCCGCGGTCCGGTCCGCCGTGCGCGACGTGGGGTTCCGCCGGTGCTCGCCCGTCCGTGCGCGACCGGAGTTCCGTCGCTGCTCGCCCCTCCGTGCGCGGGTCGCCTTCCGGCGGGAGCGCCGAAGGTCGTGCGGGTCGCCCTCCGGCGGGAGCGTCGGAGGGCGTGCGGGCCGCCTTCCGGTGAGGGTGAAGTCACACGGCCATGACCTCGATCCCCGCCTCCTCGAACCGTCCGATCGTCTCGGGCCCCGCCGCCGTGTCCGTGACGAGCACGTCCACCGATCCGGCCGAGCAGATGCGGGCGAACGCGCGCTGCCCCAGTTTGCTGGAGTCGGCGGCGACGATCACGCGCTCGGCCCGCTCGCACAGGAGGCGGTTGACCGCCGCCTCCGCCTCGTCGTGGGCGGCGGCGCCGTGTCCGGCGTCGAAGGCGACCACGCCGAGCACCGCGACGTCCAGGGTGATCTGCCCCAGCACACCGTCCGCCAGCGGGCCGACGAGCTCGTACGACTGCGGCCGGGCGACCCCGCCGGTCACCACGATCTTGAACTGGGGGCGCACGGCGAGTTCGTTCGCGATGTTCAGCGCGTTCGTGACCACGGTCAGCGCGGGGGAACCCGAGGTCAGGTCCGGGCGGACGGCGAGGGCGCGGGCCACCTCGGTCGTCGTGGTGCCGCCCGTGAGGCCCACCGCCTCGCCGGGGGCGATGAGATCCGCCACCGCCTTCGCGACGCGCTGCTTCTCCGAGGCGCGCCGGGCGGTCTTGTAGCGCAGGGGGAGTTCGTAGGAGACGCCGTGCACGACCGCTCCGCCCCGGGTGCGCACGAGCATCTGCTGCTCGGCGAGCTGGTCGAAGTCGCGCCGGATCGTCGCCGCCGAGACCTCCAGCCGCGCCGCGGCCTCCTCGACGTCCAGGCGGCCCTGCTCCACCAGCAGTTCCAGCAGCGCCTTCCACCGGGCGTCCCGCGACATCAGGGCCCTCCATTCCTCGGTCCTCCGCGACCCTAACGCACCCCGTCGCGACCCGAATGCTTGATTGTGCTCGAAAGCTCGCTATATCTTGCAGAAACAAGCATCGGTGGGAGGGGTACGACATGACGCACGTCGAGGACGAGCTGAGCAGCCAGCCCGAGTGCTGGATCCGCGCCGCCGACGAGGCGGCGGCGCACGAAGCCGCGCTGCCGGCGGCGGGGGAACGCGTCGCGATCGTGGGATGCGGCACCTCCTTCTTCATGGCGCAGGCCGCGGCGGCGCTCCGCGAACGGTCCGGGCAGGGGGAGACGGACGCCTTCGCCGCCTCGGAGTTCCCCACGGGCCGCTCGTACGACCGCGTGATCGCCCTGACGCGTTCCGGGACGACCACCGAAGTGCTCGAACTCCTCGGACGACTGCGCGGGCACGCGCGGACGACCGCGGTCACCGCCGATCCGCACACGCCCGTCATGAAGTCCGCGGACGACGTCGTCGTGCTCGGCTTCGCCGACGAACGGTCCGTCGTGCAGACCCGTTTCGCGACCACCGCGCTCACCCTGCTCCGCGCCCACCTCGGCCTGCACGGCGACACCGTCGTCACGGACGCGCGCACCGCGCTCGACGCCCCGCTGCCCGAAGGGCTCGTCGGCTGCTCGCAGTTCACCTTCCTCGGCCGCGGCTGGACCGTCGGACTCGCCAACGAGGCCGGGCTCAAGATGCGGGAGGCGTCCCTCGCCTGGGCCGAGGCCTACCCGGCGATGGAGTACCGGCACGGCCCCATCAGCGTCACGACCCACGGCACCGCCACCTGGATGCTCGGCGAGGCGCCCGAGGGGCTGGCCGGGCAGGTCCGGGAGACCGGCGGGCTCTGGGTGGACGGCGGCCTCGACCCGCTCGCCGAACTCGTCCGCGCCCAGCGCCTCGCCGTCGCCGTCGCCGCGGCGCGCGGCCTCGATCCCGACCGGCCCCGCCACCTCACCCGCTCGGTGATCCTCGGCCACTGAGGCGGCGCCGAAGCAGCCGAAGCAGCCGAAGCGGTCGATGGCACCCAGTCGCCGAAGTCGCCGAAGTCGCCGATCCGGTTCGATCCCCCATGGAGCAGGAGGAGTTGTGTCGCTCGCAGCAACCGCCGAGCTGGTCGCCCGGACCGCCGGAGTCCGGACCGCCGTCGCCGCGTTCAACGTCATCACCCTGGAACACGTCGAGGCCGTCATAGCGGGAGCGGAGTCGGTCGGCGCGCCCGTCGTGCTCCAGGTCAGCGAGAACGCGGTCAAGTTCCGCCAGGGCCGGCTGCTCCCGCTGGCCCGTGCCGCGACCGCCGCCGCCGAGCGGGCCTCGGTGCCCGTCGCGTTGCACCTCGACCACGTGCGCAGCGACGACCTGCTGCGCCAGGCGCCCGGGGCCGGGTTCAGCTCCGTCATGTACGACGCCTCGCGTCTGCCGTACGAGGAGAACCTCACCGCGACCCGGGCCGCCGCCGACTGGGCACATGCCCAAGGCCTTTGGATCGAGGCCGAGTTGGGAGAGATCGGCGGAAAGAACGGTGAGCCGCCGCGGGACGCGCACGCACCCGGCGCCCGCACCGACCCCGGGGAGGCCCGCGCCTTCGTGGCCGACTCCGGAGTGGACGCGCTGGCCGTGGCGATCGGCAGCTCGCACGCGATGACCACCCGGACCGCGGTCCTCGACCACGACCTGCTCGAGCGCCTGGCCGCCTCGCTCGACGTCCCCCTGGTCCTGCACGGCTCCTCCGGGGTGCCCGACCGGGAGCTCCGGGCGGCCGTCGAAGGCGGTATCGCCAAGGTCAACATCGGCACCGCGCTGAACATCGCGATGACCGGCGCCGTCCGGGAGTTCCTCGCGGCCGGCCCCGACGCGGTGGACCCGCGGAAGTACCTGGGCGTGGGACGGGAGGCGATGGCGCGGACGGTGGCGGGGCTCATCGGCGTGCTGCGGGGATGAGTGCCCTCCAGATGCCGCTACAGCGGGATATGTGCCCCAAAGCGACCGCCCGGCGGGCGCCGCGTCGGCCGGAAGCAATTTTCCGCACATGTGCATTTGCGGCGACGGTGGTTCGGGCGGGCGCCGAGGTGGCTAGGGTGAACAACCATGAGGAGGCCGAAAGGGCACGGCACGTTCGCGGGTGAACCTTCGCCCCGGAGGCCACTCGGGCACGCGTCCGTATGCCTCATGAACGCGGGGGAGCAGGGGTTTGCGGTGTTTTCGGGGCAGGGCCGACGCTGGACCGGCCGGGGAACGGAGAAGGCCTTGAGCGGTCAACTTCTGGCTGATATCCGTATGCCGGCGCGCGACGACGGCGAGTACGCCCCGGCGAACGGGGCGACGGCCGGACCCCGCACGCGCGTCGGCGAGCACCGGGGGCCCGGCCCCCGCACACCTCTGGGCCCGATGTGAGCGGACTGATCTACTACCTGGCCGCGGCCGTCCTCTGGACGGGGCTCGCCGCTCAGCTGCCCGATCTGTGCCGGCACCGCAGGGACCCGCTCAAGCGGTCGTTCTGCGCCGTCATCCTGCTGTCGGGCCTCTGCTTCGTGCTCGGCGCGCCGCCCACCGTCGCCCTCGTCAACAGCCTCACCGGCATACCGAACGTGGCGGCGCCGCTGGCCTACGGCGCGGTGACCGCCTTCGGCGCGGCCTCCCTCATCCTCATCGTGCACTGGCGCGGCAGCGACCCCGTCCAGGTGCGACGCACGTCCCGGGCCTGGCTGTTCAGCTACCTCGGAGTGATCGTCGCCGAGGGGGTCCTGTTCTCGCTGGGGGACACCCCGGTCGAGCGCCGGGCCGACTTCGACACCTACTACGCCTCGACGCCGTTCATCCGGGAGATGATCGTGCTGTACCTGATGGCGCACATGGTGGCCGCGGTGACGACGACCCTGCTGTGCTGGAGCTGGATAGGGAAGGTGAAACGCTGGACCCGGGGCTCGCTGGCCCTGCTCGTGCTGGGCTGGCTCTTCACCAGTGCCTACAGCGTCGTCAAGTTCGTGGCGCTGACCGCCCATTGGCTCGGACGCCACTGGGACGGGCTCAGCACCAGCGTCGCGCCGCTGGTGGCGGTCGGCTCCTGTCTGGCCTCGGCCGGCTACATCCTTCCCCTCGTCGGCCCGCGCATCGACTCGGCCGTCACGTTCGTGCGCCTGCGTCCGCTGTTCCGTCTGCTGGCGGGACCGACCGGCCGCCGGCGCTGCGTCACGGAACTGTCGTGGCGCACGATCGGCGACGTCGAACTGCGGCTCACCACACGGGAGACCGCCATCCGCGACGGCCTCAAGCGGCTCGCCGGACAGCTCGACGACCAGGTGCGGCAGACCGCCTACCGGGACGCGATGGCCGCCGGGTCCTCCGCGGCCGAGGCCGAGGCGATCGGGACGGCCGCGATGGTCGCCGTGGCCGCTCTCGCCGAGGCCCCGGCCTCCGTGCCGGAGACCGGCACCATCGGTATCTCGGTCGGTGACGTCGACGTGGTGGTCTCGGTCGGCGCGCGCGTGCGACGGCCGGCCGCCGGTTCACGGTCGCTGGACACGGGCCAGCCGTCCCTGCTGAGCCTGTCCAGGGCGGTGCGCACGCCGATCGTGGACGCCGCGGTCCAGTCACGGATGACCGCGGTGCGACAACTGTCCTGACCGCGCCCGCCGTCGGGCGGGCCACGGGGCCGAGCCCCGCGTCACACGGCGAGCGGGCCCACGGAGTCCACGAAGGCGCTCTCCACGGCGGTCAGCGGCGGCTCGGTCAGGGGCTCCATGACGGGTCCCTTCAGCGTGGCCAGGAGCAGTTCGGGGCGGACGAGACGGCTCGCGTCCTCCTGGAGCGTGATGACCTTGCACATGGCCGCGGACACGTCGTACGAGGTGGTCGCCACGCGCGCCATCCGGCCCATGTAGCGGCTGAGCAGCCGGTCCGCGAGCGTCGGAGCCCTGCCGACGACCTCCGGGAACCACTGGTCCTGGGAGGTGCTCATCGTGTAGGCGGCCGCGACGGACTTGGCGGCCGCCCGCTGCACGGCGTGGGCGAAGCCCGGAGCGGTGACGTCGGTCTGCCGCAACTGCCGGCTCAGCGCCTGGGCACCCAGGGCCGCGACGGACATGCCCTGGCCGTAGACGGGGTTGTAGGTGGCGACGGCGTCACCGAGCACCACCAGGCCTTCGGGCATGGCCGCCCTCTCGAACTCGCGGCGCCTGTTGCGGGTGCTGCGGCTGAGGAACACCTCGCTGAGCGGCTCGGCGGTGGAGATGAGCTGCCCGATGAGCGGGTGGCGCAGACCGAGGGCGAAGTCGGTGAACGCCCCGGGGTCGGCGCCGGGTTCGCCGCCGCGGGTACCCGCCAGACTGACCAGCCAGCGTCCGTCCTCGATCGGCACCAGGTTCCCCGAACGCCCCGGCCGGGAAGCGGTCGGGTCCGCCTCGACCTGCGTCAGCGGGAAGCTCTCCGCGCCCCGCGGGACGCGGAACAGCCGGCTGGCGTAGACGAGACCCGAGTCGACCTCGTCGGTGGGTATGTCCGTCACGCCGAGCCCTTCGAGCCAGTGCTCGACACGTGATCCGCGTCCGCTCGCGTCGACGACGAGATCGGCGCGCAGGTCCTCCTGGAGGCCTTCGGCGAGGAGACGTACACCGGTGATCCGCTCGGCGGTTCCGAGCAGGGACAGCGCCTCGGCCCGGCGGACCACGACAGGGGTGGTGCTCAGGACCGCGTCACGCAGGGTCCAGTCGAGCAGGTCGCGGCTGCAGCAGGTGAGCAGCAGGTCGTCGGTCACGGTCGGCCAGCGCCGGTACCAGCCCTGCGGGCCGAAACCCAGCATGCCGGTCAGGGACTGTTCGTGGGCCCCCGAGGCGAGCAGGCGTCCGTGCACGTCCGCCACCGGAAGCAGCTCCCGGATGGCGTCGCGTCCGCTGGGCAGCAGGATGTGGGCATGCCGTGCCTGCGGGGTCCGCTTGCGCGGGAACGGCCCGTCGGGCAGTTCGTCGCGCTCCAGGACGATCACCTCGTCCATGGAGCGGAACAGGGCCGCGGCGGCGAGCATGCCGGCCACGCTCCCACCGATGACGACAGCGCGGCGCGACATGGTTCCCCCGGTTCTCATTGGTGATCGGCATCACTCTACGGTCGTACGCGCAGGTGTCCAGAGGTGATCATAAAGTGAGGGAACTCTGTCCTGGACGGGGACTTCGGGCGACCCTCGACGGGGACTTCGGACGGCCCCCGACGGGGAGTTCGGGCGTCGTCCCGTGAGCCGGACCCGGTGGGTCGGCCTATCGGCCCGCGTCCTTCTTGACGGCCCGGAGGATCACGAACTTGGCGTCGCCCGCGACCAGTTCGCTGTTGCCGAAGAACCGGCGCAGCTTCAGGTGGTAGCCGAGGTGACGGTTCCCGATCACCCACAGCTCGCCACCGGGCCGCAGCGCCCGCCGCGCGTGCGAGAACATCCGCCAGGCGGTCGTGTCCGTCGTCGCCTGGTGGGAGTGGAACGGGGGGTTGTTCAGGACGAGGTCGACACTCCCGGAGGGCACTCCCTCCAGCCCGTCGGCGACACGGAACTCGACCCGTCCGTCGGCGTTCGCCCGGTAGGTCGCCTCCGCCGAGGCCACCGCCTGGTACGACTCGTCGGCGAACAGCACCTCGGCCTCGGGATTGGCCAGCGCCATGGCCGTACCGAGCACGCCGTTGCCGCAGCCCAGGTCCACGACCCGCTCCGCGCCCCGGCTGCGCGGCAGGTGCGCCAGGAAGAAACGGGTGCCGATGTCGAGGCGGTCGGCGCAGAAGACGCCCGCGTGGTTGACGACCGTGCGGCCGGAGACCGGGCCGACGTCGTCGGGCAGCCGGTAGCTGTACGGCCAGGGGTTCGCCTTCCGGGCGATCCCCCGCAGCGGGGTGCAGAAGATCAGCCGGGCCTTCTTCTCGGCCAGCGACGTGCGCGTCGGACCGAGGATCCGCTCGAAGAGGTGGAGCGTCGAGGTGTGGATCTCCTTGACCATCCCGGTGCCGATGACGACCGTCCCCTCGTGCACGCCGGGCGCCAGACGGTGGAGCTGGTCCTCCAGCAGGGCGAGGCTCTTGGGCACCCGTACGAGCAGCACGTCGATCCGCCCGGGAGGCGGGTCCTGGGTCGTGAGGAGCCGGACGGCGGACTCGTCGGCACCGGTCCGCGCCAGATTCGAGCGGGTCGCCTCCCGCGCCAGGTGGGAGTCGGTGATCTGCGTCGGCCGCCGCGCGGACAACGCCGTGGTGAGCGCGCCCCACCGGTCGCCGACGATCACGACCGGACCCGTCAGCGGGGTGTCGCTCTCCGCGAGGTGCCGCAGCAGGTACGTGTCGGCGGCGTCCCAGGCGCGCAGCCGGTCGCGGGGGTCCTCGGGGAAGCGGGCGAGCTCGTACTCGCCCCAGGGCGTCGTCATCCGGTCGTTCATGGTGGGTCAAGGCTAAGCGACCCGGGCCGCCCGGGGTGCGCGAGGATGGGGGCATGTCGATGGACGCGGAGCTGTTCCCGCGCGGCAGGAGGGAGATCGCGCCCGGCGCCGTGCACCTCCCGGACTGGCTGGACGCCGGACGCCAGCGGCACCTGCTGGAAGCCTGCCGCGACTGGGCCCGCCCGCCCGCGGGCCTGCGCACGGTCCGTACCCCCGGCGGCGGCACGATGACCGCGCGGCAGGTCTGCCTGGGCTGGCACTGGTACCCGTACGGCTACGCGCGCACGGTGGTCGACGGCGACGGTTCGCCGGTGAAACCCTTCCCCGGCCGGCTCGGCGAGCTGGCCCGCGAGGCGGTCACGGACGCCTTCGGCCCCGACGCCCCCGGAGCGGATCCGGCCACCGCGTACGACATCGCACTGATCAACTTCTATGACGCCGAGGCCCGTATGGGCATGCACCGCGACAGCGACGAATCATGCGACGCCCCGGTCGTGTCGCTGAGCCTGGGCGACACCTGCGTCTTCCGGTTCGGCAACACGGAGTCCCGGACACGGCCGTACGCCGACATCGAACTGCGCAGCGGCGACCTCTTCGTGTTCGGCGGCCCGTCACGGCTCGCGTACCACGGGGTGCCGAAGGTGTACGCGGGCACGGCGCCCCACGAGTTGGGCCTGACCGGGCGGCTGAACCTCACGCTCCGGGCGAGCGGCTTCCCGCCGGAGCCCGCGCGGTAGCGGCGGACGCGCCCGCGGTCGCACGGCGCCGTCGTGACCGGACGGGCCCCGCGCGAGCGGATCATGGGAGACTCGCCCTCATGAACGGCAAGGCGGGTCCCCGGACGGCGGGGGACGGCAGCACGCGGACACGGCTCGACCGGGGGCGCGGAGCGCTCGGACCGGCGCTGGAACTGGTGCACACCGGGCGCGCGCCGACGCGTGCCGTGCTGACCGCCGAGCTGGGCGTCACCCGGGCGACCGCGGGCGCGGTGGCCGCGGAGCTGGAGGCGCTGGGGCTGATCAGGGTCGACGCGCGGCCCGGTGCCGCCGCCGGTTCGCAGGGACGGCCCTCGCACCGGCTGGAGGTCGCCGACGACGGGCCGGTCGCGCTGGCCGCGCAGGTGCACGCCGACGGGTTCCGCGCCGCGCTGGTCGGTCTCGGCGGCCGGATCGTCGCGACCGCGCCCGGCTGCGAGACCGTCGACGCCGATCCGGCGAAGGTGCTCGGCTCGGTCGTCGACGCGGGCGCCGAGCTGCTCCGCGAGACCGGGCGCCGCTGCGTGGGCGCCGGGCTCGCCGTGCCGTCGGCCGTCACCGAACCCGAGGGGCTCGCGCTCAATCCGCTGCACCTGGCCTGGCCCGCCGGCTCGCCCGTCCGGGAGATCTTCGCCGAGCGGGTGCGCGCAGCCGGGATCCAGGGACCGGCGTTCGCCGCCAACGACGTCAACCTCGCCGCCCTCGCCGAGCACCGGCACGGAGCGGGCCGGGGCGCCCGCGACCTGCTGTGCGTGGCCACCGGACACCGTGGCGTCGGCGGTGCCCTGGTGCTCGACGGACGTCTGCACACCGGCAGTTCGGGGCTCGCCCTCGAAGTCGGCCACCTCACGGTCAATCCCGAGGGCCGCCCCTGTCACTGCGGAAGCCGCGGCTGCCTCGACGTCGAGGCCGACCCGCTGGCCTTCCTCACCGCGGCCGGCCGGACCCCGGGCCCCGAGGTGTCGCTGCTCCAGCAGTCCAACGAGCTGATCCGCGACGAGAGCGCCGACCCGTCCGTCCGCACGGCCGTCGAGGCGCTGATCGACCGTCTGGGACTCGGCCTCGCGGGCCTGGTCAACATCCTCAATCCGGACCGCATCATCCTCGGCGGGCTGCACCGCGCCCTGCTGGACGCCGACCCGGACCGGCTGCGCGCCGTCGTCGCCGACCGCAGCCTGTGGGGACGCAGTGGCGGGGTGCCGATCCTCGCCTGCACCCTGGACCACAACAGCCTGGTCGGGGCGGCCGAGTTGGCCTGGCAGCCGGTGCTGGACGACCCGCTGAGGGCGCTGCCCGCCTGACCCTCACGAGCATCCCGGGCGCCGGGGGACACGAAGCTCACGAGCGCCAGGGCACGGCGAAGGCGCGGCCGGGGTTCTCGGTGAGGATCCGGTCCACCAGCTCCTTCCCCAGGGCGAGTTCGAGCCTCGGGCGGACGCGGCGCAACAGGTACGGCATTCCCGGGCCGCCGTCGACCGAGCGGGCCGCCGCGGTCGTCGTGTCGCCGCCGAGCAGCAGCCGGTCGCCGAAACCGGCGTCGGCGAGGGCTCGTACGGCGTCCGGCATGCGCCAGTCGGTGCCGTGGTGGGCCCGGGAGGGGCCGTCGAAGGCGAGGTAGGCGCCCGAGGCGGCGGCCTCGCGCTGCACCACGAGGTCCGGGGAACGGTTGAGGTGGCCCAGGACCACCCGGTGCGGCGGCACGCCCGCCTCGCCGCACAGCAGGTCGAGCACGTCGAGCGCGCCGGTGCCCAGCTCCAGGTGCACGGCGACCGGCGCACCGGTGGCGTGGTGGGCCTCGGCCGCGGCGGCCATCGTCCAGCGGGCGTGCGCGTCCAGGGCGTGGAAGCCGCCCGCGACCTTGATCAGCCCGGCCCGGACCCCGGTCGTCCCGACGCCCGTCGTGAGCTCGGCGACGAAGACCTCGGCCAGCCTCCCGCGCAGCTCGCCCAGCGTCCGCGGTGCGTAGTGCGCCGCTTGGTGCAGTCCGGTCGCCGCGACGACATGGACCCCGGCGTCGCGCGAGACCGGCGGCAGGTCCGCCGCCCGCCTGCCGAGGCCGTACGGGGTCCACTGGACCACGCTGCCCCCGCCCCGCGCGCGGAACGCGGCCAGTTCGGCCCGTGCGGCGGACGTGTCCCACAGCTCCTGGCCCGGGAGCACCGGACTGGCGAAGAAGAGGTGGTCGTGCGCGTCGCACACCCCGAGGTCCTCGGGGGGCACATCGCCCAGCACCGTACGGACCAGGGCCGGCGGGCTCACCACTGCCGGCCCCGGGGCAGCCGGTCACGGCCGGGCTCGGACACGTGCAGCACCTGGAAGACCTCTCCCGGCGCCGTCGGCCGGTCGTGGTCCCAGAGCGAGAAGTGCACGACCTCCCAGTGCCGCGGATCGACGGCGGCACCGGCGCACACCGCCCCGTCCAGCCCGGCCAGCCGTCCGGCATCGCGCACCGCCTCCTCCATCGCCCCGGACAGCTCCACCCCCTCGGCGACGGGCCGGCGCCGGCGGACCGCGGCCCTGGCCGGCGATCCCGTGGCGCCGCCCTCCTCGTACGCGAGACCGGTCCAGTGCTGCACCACGGGGCGCCCGAAGTCGTTCACCAGCCCCTGGAACGCCCCTCCCCAGAGGAAGGAGTTCATGCCCTCGGCGGTGTCCCACAGGTAGAACGGCGCGTACTGGTTGACCGGGGAGCCGTCCACTCCGCGCTCGCGCATCAGATAGGCCTTGACGCCGAGGCCGTCCCACGCGTCGAGCCGGTGGCCGACGCGGGCGACGCGGTCCCGGACGACGGTCATGTCGTAGTCGGCGGGAAACGTGACCTCGTACTGCAGGGCGTGCATGGAAAGGTCCTTCCTGGGCTTCGCGGGAAGTGCGGGCGCCGGCCCCGGTGCGGCGATGTCAGCGGAGGGGCGCCAGCAGGGCGAGCAGACCCCGGACCGCCGTGTCGAAGGCGGCCGGTGAACCGGAGGCGCGCGCCAGGACGTAGCCGCCCTGGACGGTCGCGAGGATCACCGAGGCGATCTCCCCGCTGTCGAGCGCGGGCGCGAACTGCCCCTGTTCCTTGCCCTCTTCGACGAGGGCGGCCAGCCGTCCGCGCAGCCAGGCCAGGGTCTCGTCGACCGGTGCGCGCAGTTCGTCGTTCGCGATCACGTCCGGATCCATCGTGAGCCGCCCGACGGGGCAGCCGCGCAGGACGTCGCGCTCACGGCGCAGATACGCCTCGATGCGCTCGTACGGCGATCCGGGCGGGCCGAGGACGGCCTCGGCGGCGGCCCGCATCTCCTCGGCGGTACGGCGGATCGCGGCGAGCGCCAGGTCGGGCTTGCCCCGGAAGTGGTGGTACATGCTGCCCTGCCCCGCGCCCGCGCGCTCCAGGATCGCCTTGGGGCTGGTGCCCACGTATCCGCGCTCCCACAGCAGCTCGCGCGTGGACTCGATCAGTCGGTCCGGAGTGCTCATGGATCCACTGTACATACCAGTAGGTACAGAAGGAAGGCGGTCGGTCCACCACGGGGTGCCGCCGCGCGAAGCAGCCCGGGGCGCCCGGCGTACTCCCCGGGAGGTACGCGCACGGCCGCTGGCCGTACGACGACTCGGACCCCCTGTCGGAGCGAGTCTCGGAGCATCACCGAGAAATCCCGCGCCGAGGCGTGGTTCCACCGAGGAGATGACCCGAGATGCAGACCCTGGCGAACTGGGACGGCGGCCCCGGCCCCTGGATCCTGTTCTTCCCGCTGATCTGGGCGGCTGTCGTGATCGGCGTCGTGACCGTCCTGCGGCGCACCGGCCGGTACGGACGCCGCGGTCCCTGGCGGGCGGCGGGCGGCTACGGCCCCAGCGGCTCCCTGAGCGCCGGTGACTCGCCGATCGCCGTGCTCGGCCGCCGCTTCGCCTCCGGAGAGATCGACGAGGACGAGTACTGGCGCCGCCTGTCCGTCCTCGACGAGCAGTTCGGACGCATGGACAAGGGCGGTGCGGCATGACCGCCGCGACCGCCCGCCCGGACGCGGCACGTGTCGTCGACGCCGTGAAGGTGTACGGCGCCGGCGACACCGTCGTACGGGCCCTGGACGGGGTGAGCGTCGGCTTTCCGGCCGGCCGCTTCACCGCGATCATGGGGCCCTCCGGCTCCGGCAAATCCACCCTCATGCACTGCGCGGCCGGTCTCGACACCCTCACCTCGGGAGCCGCCTACATCGGCGACACCGAACTCGGCGCCCTCGACGACCGCCGGCTGACCCTGCTGCGCCGCGACCGGATCGGCTTCGTCTTCCAGGCCTTCAACCTGATCCCGACGCTCACCGTCGCCGAGAACATCGCCCTGCCCATGGACCTCGCCGGGACCAAGGGTTCCCGCGCGTGGACGGACGCCCTCGTCGACGTCGTCGGACTGCGCGACCGCCTCCACCACCGGCCGGGCGAGCTGTCCGGCGGCCAGCAGCAACGCGTCGCCGTGGCGAGGGCGTTCGCCTCGGAACCCGACGTGGTCTTCGCCGACGAACCCACCGGCAACCTCGACTCCCGCTCCGGCCAGGAGGTCCTCGACCTCCTCGGCCGGGCGGTGCGCCGGATGGACCGTACGGTCGTCATGGTCACGCACGACCCGGTCGCCGCCGCGCACGCCGACGAGGTGGTCTTCCTCGCCGACGGGCGCCTCGTGGACCGGATGGAGAACCCGACGGCCGACAAGGTCCTCGACCGCATGAAGGCCTTCGACGGCAAGGGCGCACCGGTATGAACGCCGCACTGCGCCTCAGCCTCTCGTCGCTGCGCGGCCACGGACGCCGTTTCGCCGGGACGTTCTTCGCCGTGTTCCTCGGCGTCGCCTTCCTGGCCGGAACCCTCGTCATGGGCGACACCCTGCGCGCCGGGTTCGACACGATGTTCGGCGAGGCGACCGAGGGCACCGACGCCGTCGTCCGCAGCGCGAACGTCATCACCACCCCGGGGGAGAGCCAGGGCGTCCGCGCGCCCGTCGGCACCGCTCTGGTCGAGACGGTCGAGCGCGTTCCCGGTGTCGCGGCCGCGGCGCCCGACATCCAGGGTGCCGGCCAGCTCGTCGGCTCCGACGGCAGGCCCGTCGGCGGACAGGGGCCGCCCACCCTCGCGGGCAACTGGATCGGCGACCCGAAGCTCAACGCGTACCGGCTCGCCGAGGGTCGCGCCCCCTCCAAGTCCGGCGAGGTCGTCGTCAACAGGGGAGCCGCGAGGAAGGGCCACCTGAAGATCGGCGACACGACGGTCCTGCGCACGCCCGACCCCGTCCGGGTGACGATCGTGGGCCTCGCCACCTTCGGCGGCGAGGACGGCATGGCCCAGGTGACGTTCACCGGCATGACGCGGGCCGACGCCGAGAAGTACCTGACCGCGAAGCCCGGCGAGGCCGCGGGCATCCGGGTGCGGGCCGGCCCCGGAGTCGGTCAGGAGGAGCTCGTCTCCGCCCTGACTCCCGTGCTTCCCAAGGGGGTCGAGGCCATCACGGGACAGGAGTCGGCGCAGGAGAACACCGACATGGTCTCCAGCCGGTTCCTGAACCTCTTCACCACGCTCCTGCTCGTCTTCTCCGGCATCGCGCTCCTGGTGGCGACCTTCTCCATCCACAACACGTTCGCGATCGTCGTCGCCCAGCGCACCCGTGAGAACGCGCTCCTGCGCGCCCTCGGCGCCTCGCGCCGGCAGGTCACCGCCTCGACCCTGGCCGAGGCGAGCGCCGTGGCCGTGACCGCCTCGGCCGCGGGGATCGCGGGCGGGATCGGTATCGCGGCCGGACTCCAGGCCCTCTTCCCGGCCATCGGTTTCCCCTTCCCCGAGGGCGGCCTGGTGATCAGCGGCCTGTCCGTGCTGCTGCCGCTCTGCGTCGGCGTCGTGGTCTGTCTCGGCTCCGCCCTGCTGCCCGCCGTCCGCGCGGGACGGACCGCTCCGCTCGCCGCGCTGCGGGAGACGGCGGTCGACGAGTCCGGCGCCTCGCGCACCCGGGCCGCGGTCGGCGGGGGACTGGCCGCCCTGGCCGTGGGCGTCACCCTGGCCGGTGTCCTGCTCGACCCGTCGCTGTGGCTCGCCGGACTCGGCGCCGTGCTGGCCCTCGCCTCCTTCGTCGTCCTCGGCCCGGTCGCGTCCTCGGCCGCCGTACGGGTGCTCGGCGCGCCGCTCGACCGGCTGCGCGGTGTCACGGGTTCACTCGCCCGGCGCAACGCGCTGCGCAGCCCCGGGCGGACCGCCGCGACCGCTGGCGCCCTGATGATCGGCGTCGCCGTCGTCTCGCTGTTCACGGTCTTCGGCGCCTCGCTCAAGGCCACCATGGACCAGACCGTCTCGCGGTCCTTCGCCGGTGACGTCGCCGTCAGCACACCGTCGTTCGGAGCGGGCGGCAGCGGGCTCAGCCCGAAGCTGGCCCCCGCCCTCGGGCACCTGCCCGCGGTCGAGTACGCCGTCGGACTGGGCAAGGGGGTCGCCGAGGTCGACGGCGAGGGCCGCGCGCTGACGGTCACCGACCCCGTCACGCTCGGCAAGGTCTTCGACCTCGGCCAGGTGCGGGGCTCACTGGGCGACCTCGGAACCGACGGCATCGCGATCACCCGCCAGGAGGCCGCCCGGCGGCACCTGGACACCGGGGACACGACCCGGCTGACCTTCACCGACGGCCGACAGGCGGACTTCACGGTCCGTGCCGTCTACGGCCGGTCGGAGCTCGTGGGCGACTACGTCGTCACCCGCGCCGCCTGGGCCCCGCACCGCACGCAGGACGCCGACACGCTCGTCGCCGTCTCCTTCAGGGACGGCGTGGGCACCGCCGAGGGCAAGGCAGGGGTGCAGCGGGTCGCCGAGCGGTACGGCAGCCCCGAGGTGCAGACCCGGGACGAGTACGCGCGGTCGTCGGCGGCCGGCATCGACATGATGCTGACCCTGGTCTACGCGCTGCTCGCCCTCGCGGTGCTCATCGCCCTGCTGGGCATCACCAATACCCTCACGCTCGCGATCCACGAGCGCACCCGGGAGCTCGGTCTGCTGCGGGCCGTCGGACAGACCCGGGCGCAGTTGCGCGCCATGGTCCGCTGGGAGTCGGTCCTCGTCGCCGCCTTCGGCACGGCGGGCGGGCTCGCCCTCGGCGCCTTCCTCGGCTGGGTGCTGGTCAAGGCCTCCGACGGAGCGTCGGACAGCGCCTTCGCCTTCGCGCTCCCGCCGGGGCGTCTCGCGGTGGTGGCGCTGGTGGGTCTCGCCGCCGGCGCCCTCGCGGGGCTGCGGCCGGCACGGCGGGCGGCGCGCCTGGACGTGCTGCGCGCCATCGCCACGGAATGAGCCGCCCCGTGCCGTACGACGCCCCGTGAGCGGGCGGCGCACGCGAGGAGGTCACCGCCCGGTCAGCCGGCAACGGCCGACCGGGCGGGAGCGTGTTCCGGCCCGAGCACGTCGACGGTGTGCCGGAGCGTGACCTCGCTCGCGGTCTCGTACGGCGGACGGAGGGAAGCCGCCACCACGGGGGCGGACGCCGGAAGCGTGAACCACACGGCCTTGCCCGACTCGCCGTCGGGCCGCACGCCCCAGCTCTCGCTCACCGCCGCGACCATGGCCAGGCCGCGTCCGCAGGTGGAACCGGGGTCGGCCTCGCGTATCACGGGAAGCCGGGGGTCGTGGTCGTGCACCGAGACCGTGAGGCGGTCGAGCAGCAGCTCGATCTCGACGGTGCAGAGCTTGTCCGGCTGGGCGTGCCGGTGGACGTTGGACAGCAGCTCGGTCACCCCGAGCACGGCCCGGTCTATCAAGGGGTCCAGATGCCAGTAGCGCAACTGCGCAGATACGATTCTGCGGACCTGGCCGATCCGCGACGGCAGGGCTTGGAGCTCCACCGTGCAATGCCTGCTTGGCTGGCTGATCACGGCTGCGACTCCCCGAATTGAGGTCCGGAAGAAGACGGAGATCGGATCCAGCAGAGCGGTCGAGTGGAGCGGCCGCCTGCTGTGCGACCGGCGGGCTGGTTCGCAGCGTTATCGCCGGTAAACCCAGAGTGATGTTCACATCAGAGTGACCCAGGGGGCACGGTCCCGCAACTCGCGGTGTTCGTGGACGCGCGGCCGGCGTGACCTCAGCCGCTGTGGCCCGCTGCCTTGCGGACCGCCTCGATGAAGCGGCGCGCCGACGGGGGTCCCGGCCGGCCGGGTGCCGGATCGTGCTCGCCGAGCGTGAGCGAGTACCGCGTGCCGTTGACGTCCGCCAACGCCCGGTCCTCGTGCGCGAACCAGGGTTTCGAGGCGCGCACCGCCTGCACCGGCGCGCTGTCGATCTCGCTGCCGTAGCTGGTGAGCAGTTCCAGCCTGCCGTCGCTGATCCGGACCTGTCCGGCCCGGGTGAGCGAACGCAGCCTCTTCCCGATCCGCACGCCCGTGGCCGTGAACTCCGGCTCCGCCATGACGCTCCGCCCCCTCGTGGGCTCCGGCTGTGCCCTGTCGTGACCCAGTGTGCATCCGTGTCGGGGGCGACCGCCCCGCGCGGTGCAGTCTGCCTGCAGGTGGCGTCGAGCACCAGTGCGTGCGGCGAGGCGGTGGAGGTGGCGGGAGCAAAGGCCGGGATGCGCCCCCCGGGATTCGGGTTCCACGCCCCCGGATCCGGGTTCCCGGGGTCCCGCCCCAGTGGTGCCTTTGGGCTGCTCAAAGGTGTGTTTATGCAGGTGAGAAGCGTGCGGAAGGTGCTTATGATCGAGGCGTCCGACCAGTTGAAGCGGCGTCGGCGCCCTGCGTTAGGAACCTTCCCGTGAGTACTGTCCAGCCGATCCGGACCGGCGAGACCCTCGATGTCGACCGCAGCGACGCGGAGTACCGGAGCTGGCTCAAAGAAGCCGTGCGCAAGGTCCAGGCGGACGCGAACCGCTCGGCGGACACGCATCTGCTCCGCTTCCCGCTGCCCGAGGAGTGGGGCGTCGACCTGTACCTGAAGGACGAGTCGACCCACCCCACGGGCAGCCTCAAGCACCGCCTGGCCCGTTCGCTCTTCCTGTACGGCCTGTGCAACGGCTGGATCCGGCCCGGCCGCCCGGTGATCGAGGCGTCCAGTGGCTCGACGGCCGTCTCCGAGGCCTATTTCGCGGGGCTCGTCGGCGTGCCCTTCATCGCGGTCATGCCCCGCACCACGAGTGCCGAGAAGATCAGACTGATCGAATTCCACGGCGGGCAGTGCCACTTCGTGGACGACTCGCGCAAGCTCTACGAGGAGTCCGCCGCTCTCGCGGACCGGACCGGCGGCCACTACATGGATCAATTCACCTATGCGGAAAGGGCCACGGACTGGCGCGGGAACAACAACATCGCCGAATCCATTTTCCGCCAACTGGCCCTCGAACGGTTCCCGGAGCCCGCGTGGATCGTCGCCACGGCCGGTACCGGCGGCACCTCGGCGACCCTCGCCCGCTACGTCCACTACATGCAGGCGGACACCCGTATCTGCGTCGCCGACCCGGAGAACTCCTGTTTCTTCGAGGGCTGGACCACCGGCGACGCGGACGTCACCTGCGACCGCGGTTCGCGCATCGAGGGCATCGGCAGGCCGCGCGTCGAGCCGAGCTTCGTGCCCGGGGCCATCGACCGCATGATGAAGGTTCCGGACGCGGCGAGCGTCGCCGCCGTACGCGCCCTGGAACAGGCCATCGGCCGCAAGGCGGGCGGCTCGACCGGCACCGGCCTGTGGAGCGCCCTGAAGATCGTCGCCGAGATGGTGGCGGAGGGGCGCAGGGGGAGCGTGGTGACGCTGCTGTGCGACCCCGGGGACCGTTATCTCGACAAGTACTACTCGGACGAGTGGCTGGCCGGACAGGGCCTGGACATCGCGCCGTACACGGCGGCGATCGACTCCCTGCTGGAGACGGGCGTCTGGCCGGCCTGACGGCCGAGGCCGACGGTTCAGGCGGGCGCCGACGCGAGCCGCCGGTCCAGTGCCGTCACCGCGTCGCGGAAGGCGCGGCCCAGGCCGCTCCGTCCCACGGCGAGCGTCGCCCGGAACAAGGCGGTTCCGTCGGCGGCGAAGGTCCACTGCACGCGTGTCCCCCTGCCCGCGGGCGTCAGCCGCCACTCCTCGGCCAGGGCGCGGAGCCCCGGCGCGTTCGTGCTGTCCACCCGGTACGCGTACACCTCGGGGGCCCTGGCGACCAGGACGGTCTCCTCGAAACGTCCTCCGCCGCGGAGCCGCACCTCACGTCCGGCGCCGTCGGCGGTGGGCCGGGCGAGCGTCACCGCCGAGAACCACTCGCTCCAGCCGGACACGTCCTCGGCGAGCGCGGAGAAGACGGCCTCGGGAGGGGCGGCGACCTCCCGCGCGAACACCAGACGCAGCGCGGCGGTCTCGACGAACTCGGGCCCCACCGGACGCAGTCGACGTGCCATGAGCGAACCCCCCTCGCGGTCGGCCGCGAGCGGCGGCCCGGCGCACCCGCGCCACGGACGACGCCGATGGCGTGACCGGCGGCGCGGGCAGCGTCACCTTAGCTGGCGGACCGTCAGATGTCTGTATCGTCCTCGGGTTCGCCGGCCACCACCAGGCGCCGCAGGTGCTCCGAGATCTCCGCGCGGGCGGCGGCGGGCATGCCGCCGTCGGTCACCAGCGTGTCGACCTGGTCCAGCGCGGCGAACGAACTGAGGCCCACCGTGCCCCACTTGGTGTGGTCCGCGACCACGATGACGCGTCGCGCGGACTGCACGAGCCGCCGGTTGGTCTCCGCCTCCGCGAGGTTCGGCGTCGACAGCCCCGCCTCCGCCGATATGCCGTGCACACCGAGGAAGAGGACGTCGAAGTGCAGGGCCGCGATGGCCTGGTCGGCCACCTGTCCGACGAGCGAGTCGGACGGGGTGCGCACCCCACCGGTCAGGACGACGGTCGCGGCCCCCTGACGCTGACCGGAGGTGCGCTGCGCCGAGTGGAACACGTCGGCCACACGCACCGAGTTGGTGACCACGGTCAGATCCGGGACGTCCACCAGGTGATGGGCCAGCGCGTACGTCGTCGTGCCACCGGAGAGGGCGATCGCCGAGCCCGGCGCGACCAACTCGGCCGCGGTCCGCGCGATGTCCTCCTTGGCGGTCAGCTCCAGACCCGACTTGGCCTCGAAACCCGGTTCGTGCGTGCTCGCCTCGGCCACCGGCACCGCGCCGCCGTGCACCTTCTCGACGACGCCCTGACGGGCCAGCGCGTCGAGGTCACGGCGGACCGTCATGTCGGAGACGCCGAGCCTTCGCGTCAGCTCGTTCACGCGGACACCGCCACGGCGACGCACCTCGTCGAGGATCAGAGCGCGACGCTGCTCCGCGAGGAGGTTCTGATTCTCACTCACGACCGCTCCGGTCCTTTCGCCGCTGCCTGCCCGACACTCCGTCCGAACCCACTCCCACGTGGACATTCTCCTTGCCCGAGGTCTGGAGGACGACCCATCCTCGCACGGGACACCCTCGGCCGTGCCACTGCCCGGGCACCCGCTGTGCCCCTCCTGTGCCGCAGCGTTCACACGTATCGGGGAGATTTGGTGCCTTCGGGTGTGCACGAGGCCCGGAGCGCGAGAGCCTTGTGCCTGCACATGACACCTGAGACACGCGGGGCACGGGGAAGTGCGGAACAGTGGAACGTGCACGGGAACACGCAGTCGACGGGGAGCCCGGCAGCCCCGTACGACGGCCCGGAACGGCCGGCAGTGCCCTGGAACTCCTGGTCCACGGCGTCGGGGGCACCACGCCGGAGGAGATGCTGAACGACCCGCGGACGGTCCGGATCACCGGCGACGCCACGGCCGCCGTCTTCCGGCGCGCCGACGACACCGACACCGACGCCGAGGAACGCCCCGGGGACCACGGCGGGGGACCGGTGCGCGAGGCGTACGTGTGGTGCAACCTCACCTCCGGCAACGGCGCCCGCGCCCTGTGGCTCCTCCTGCTGCCGTTCATGGTCGTCAACCTCGCGCACTGGATGCGCCCCGCCTCGCACGGTCACGGACGGACGGTGCGCCTGTACGGGCTGCTGGTCCGCCTCGCCGGACTCACGCTCACGGTGTTGCTGGTCGCCGCGGCCTGCGAGGTCGCCCTCGACCTGGCCGCCTGGCAGTGCGCGGGTACCCGCCTGTGCGTGCGCAACCACTCCTGGCTCGGATTCCTCTCCCCGGACCGGCCCGACGCCGGCTGGTGGAGCCAGCCGGGCCGCCGCCTCGCCCTGGCCTCCCTGGTGCCCGCGGCGCTCACCACGCTCCTGTGGTACCTGTCCCACCGCACCTGGAGCGCGTACGAGTCGCAGCAGCCGATGGCCCGCGCCGCCGAGCACGACGAGGAGACCGACGGCACCGGACTCGGCCGCCCCGGCTTCTGGTACGGACGCCGCCTGGTGGCCCGGCTGCGCGCCGCGCACACCGCCGCCGGATTCCTGACCGTCGCCGCGGCCGTGGGCTCCCCGGCCGCCCACCACGACCGCGCCCGGGGCGGGCCCGCCGTACTGGAGGTCCTGGGCGGCCTCTTGAACGCAACGCTCGTGGCGGGCGGGGCCGTTGTGCTGTGGGTGGTCTGCCGTCGTGGCCGCAGCGAGAACCGGATCGACCACGGACGCGACCCGGCGCTCGTGCGCCGGCTGCCGCTGGGCTCGCTCGCCCTGCTCGCCCTCACCCTGGTGTACGCCGGCTGGTCGCGGCCCCACTGGCACTCGGCCGGGCGCCTGCCGGGCGACGCCACGTTCGGCGGCCTCACCCTCGCGCAGGGTCTGCTCGTGATCGCCCTGTGCGTGGTCGCCCGGACCCTGCACCGCACGGCTCCCCCGGCCGTGGACGGGGGCCGGACAGCGGACGGCACCCCCACCCCGCGCACCGCGATGCGCGGCTTCGCGGGGCCCGCCGTCGCCATGCTGGCCTGCGCGCTCGGCGGCGTGATGTCCGGAGGGGTCTCCCAGCGGGTCGCCGACTGGCTCGACGGCACCCGCCACTCGATCCCCGGTCCGCCTGTCCTGCTCACCTGGCAGGCCTCCGTGATCCCGCCGCTGCTCGTCGTCCTGCTCGTCCTCACCGTCCTGCTCGCCCGGCGCACCTGGCGGCTGCGCCGCCAGGAGGCGATCGCCGTCGAGCGCGAGTACCCGGGCGGACCCCGGGACGCCTCCCGCACCCGCCGTATCGCGAGCACGCGCGCGATGGCCGCCCTCACCGACCGGGCGCCGCTCATGGTCGGCGTCGTCTCGTCCGTGACCCTGCTGCTCGGGGCCTGCGCCCTGGCCGGGTCCCTCGTCACCGGTGACGCCCCGGCCGAGGCCGCGCGAGGCACGAACGGCTTCGTCCACGGCGCGGCCGAGACCGCGCAGGCACTGGGCTCCTGGCTGATCGGCCTCGGCTTCGTCCTGTTCGTCACCTGGGGCCGGCGCGCCTACAAGGACCAGGCCGCCCGCCGCACCATCGGCATCCTCTGGGACGTCGGCACCTTCTGGCCGCGCGCCGCCCACCCCTTCGCGCCGCCCTGCTACGCCGAGCGCGCCGTCCCGGACCTCACCTGGCGCATGGCCACGTGGACCCGGGCGACCGGCGGACGGCTCGTGCTCTCCGGACACTCCCAGGGCAGCGTGCTGGCGGCCGCCGCGGCCTGGCAGCTCGAACCCGCGGTACGGGGGAGGGTCGCGCTGCTCACCTACGGCTCACCGCTGGAGCGCCTGTACGGTCGCTGGTTCCCGGCCCACTTCGGCCCCGCGGCACTGGCCTCGCTGCACCGCGAGGTCGCCTGCTGGCGCAATCTGTACCGTCGCACCGACCCGATCGGCGGGCCCGTCCGGCTGCCCGGGGACTGCGGTCCCGAGGTCGACCACGAACCCTTGAAGGACCCGCTCGCCTACGGCCGTACCGAGCGGCAGCCGCTGCCCGCGCCGATCCTCGGCCACTCCGACTACCAGGCGGACCCGGTCTTCGCCGCCGAGCGTGAGCTCCTGCTGGAGCGGCTGCTGCCCCAGGTGTCGGACCAGCGCCCCCGCGAGGACGCTCAGGGCAGTTCCGGCAGGTCCTCCGAGTAGAGCAGGGTCAGGTCGTCCGTGCTCGGCTCCTCCAGCTTGGCGACCCGGCCCGCGTGCCGTTCCAGCATCGCCTCGAACGTCTGCCGCGCGGTGCGGCCGTTGCCGAAGGCGGGCCCCCTCGGGATGGAGGTGAAGTACTTCAGGACCGCCTCGGGCGCGCCCGGACCCAGCCGGTACTCGTGCTCCTCGGCCTGTTGCTCCACGATCCGCAGCAACTCGGTGGGGAGGTAGTCGTTGAAGGTGATCGTCCGTGAGAAGCGGGACGCCACGCCGGGGTTGACCGACAGGAACCGCTCCATCTCGGCGGTGTACCCGGCGACGATCACGACCACCGCGTCCCGGTGGTCCTCCATCAGCTTCACCAGCGTGTCGATCGCCTCGCGCCCGAAGTCGCGGCCCGAGTCCTCCGGCGACAGGGCGTACGCCTCGTCGATGAACAGCACACCGCCGCGCGCCCGGTCGAACGCCTCCTGGGTGCGGATCGCGGTCGATCCGATGTGCTCACCGACCAGGTCCACCCGGGACACCTCGACGAGATGCCCCTTCTCCAGCACGCCCAGCGAGGCCAGGATCTCGCCGTACAGCCGGGCGACGGTCGTCTTGCCCGTGCCGGGGGAGCCGGTGAAGACGAGATGGCGCCGGGCGGACGCCGCCTTGAGGCCCGCCTGCTGCCGACGGCGGCCCACCTCGATCATGTCGGTGAGGGCACGCACCTCGCGCTTGACGTTGTCCAGGCCCACCAGGGTGTCGAGTTCACCGAGGACGATCTTCGACCCACGGGCCGCGGGGGCGGGTTCCGCGCCGGCGACGAGCGGTTCCCGCTCGGTGCTGCGCTGACCGGGGATCGTGCCCGGCGGACTCACGGACGAAGCCGAGGTCTCGACGGCCGTCGCGTGCGCCGGGGTGCGCAGCGATGCGCTCTCGTCGCTCGCGCAGTCCTCGACCACGGGACCCGAGCCGGGGGCCGAGCCCGCGTCGGCGAACTCGTAGCCCCCGCGCGCGCACCGCTCCGTACGGCACTTGCGCAGGGTCGCCCGGCAACCGTCGATCACATGGAAGCCGTAGCCGCCGCTGTCCGCCACCCGGCAGTTCAGGAAGCTTCCCCGGCCGTCCGCCGACACGTAGAAGCCGGCCTCGGCGGGCGAGGAGACCGTGCAGCGCTCGAAGGTCGGGTCGGCACCCTTGGTGACGATCACGCCGGTCTGCGTGCCGCCGATGATGCAGCCGGACAGAGTGCCGCCGCTGCCGTGGTCGCGGAACCAGGCGCCCGTCGCGGCCTCCCGGATGCGGCAGTCGTCCAGTTGCGCGGTCGCGCCGTCGCTGACCGACACCGCGGTGTTGCGCACCTGGGAGATGTCGCAGTCGACGACGTCCGCGCGTGAGCCCCGGTCGAGGACGAACAGGGCGTCCGGCACGTCGTGCACCCGGCACGAGTCCAGTACGGCGGTCGCCCCGTCGCTCACCCACACCGCGGGATAGTCGCCGGTGCTGTCGAAGATCTCGCACTGGTTGGCGTCCACCCGGGTGCCCGGGTCCCAGACCGACAGGCCGTTGCGCCCGAACTGCCGCACGCTCGTGCGGGTCAGGGTGAGCACCGAGCGGGAACGCAGGTCGACGGCGTTCTCCGGGATGTCGTGGATGCGGCAGTCGGCGAGCGTGAGCACGGCGTCCGTGTCGAGGGTGACGCCGTCAGCGGTCGTCCGGTGCACGTCGCAGTCGGTGAGGTGGGCCGTGGCCCGGGCGGTGATCTGCACCCCGGAGCCCTTGACCTCGTACACCTCGCAGCCCACCGCCTCCAGCGAGGAGTTCTCGCCGGTCGCCGACAGCCCCGGACCGGAGGTGTGGTGCACCCGGCAGCGCTCGAGGCGTGGACGCGCGCCCCCGCGGACCACGACCCCCGACTGGCCGGCCGCCACGACCTCGCACTCCTCGAACACCCCGCCGCCGCCGTCCAGTACGGCGATGCCGACGCCCGCGGGGTTGTCGACGGCGCAACGGCGCACGGTCGGCCGGGCGCCGCCGCGGACCTCGATCCCGGCCGCGGAGCGCGTGACGATCCGTACGTCCAGCAGTTCCGGGGTGCCCTCCTCGACGAGCAGCGCGGGCGAGGCCGAGTCCTGGCCCTCCAGGTGCAGGTCCTGGACGACGGCGGAGGCGCGTACGGTCAACGCCACACCGTCGACCGGCGCGATCCGCACGGAGCCCGGGGAACCCTCGGGGCCGCGCAGCGTCACCGCGCGCTCCACCACCAGGTTCTCCCGGTAGGTGCCGGGAGCGACGGTCAGCACATCACCCTCGGCCGCGGCCTCCAGGGCGGCGGCCAGCGAAACGTACTCACCCGTGCGGCGCCGCCACCGCGAGGTTCCGGTGTGCGTCACCTGGACCGTGCCCTGTGCCATGGCGCTGTTGTGCCCCCACCTCGTCGTACGCGGGTCCTGCGAGGTCGTGCTGATGCCCCGTCGGCCGGGATGCCGGCCCTGCCGGACAGCCTCTCACGACGGTGCCGAACGGTTCGGCCGGTCCACCGTAGCGTGCGCGGGGGCGCCCGGTTGACCGGAGCGGGAAGGCCGTCAGCTGCCGGCGTCCGCCTTGCCCCAGTCGGGACCCGCCTCGGCCCAGGCCCGGTCCCATCGGGCATGACGCCGGCGGATCATGTGCCACAGGATCAACCGCCTTGTGCCTTCGAGGAGTCCGGCCGCCAGCACGGCCGCACCGAAACCGGCCAGAGCGGAGTGCGCGGTCGCGGTGGCACCGTCCAGCGGGCGGCCCATTATTCGGCCGTGCCGGTCGGTCCAGATCGAGAACCGGTCCCCGGGAAGCGGCGACTTGAGGCCGGCGATCACCGTGCCGTGCCGAGGAGTGCCGTCCGGCGCCGTCCAGTCGGCCACGACCCGGCTGTGCGCGCCCCGTCCCGACGGGGTCTCGGGGTCGGGAGCGAGCGGGCCCCGGGACAGCTTCCTGACGACGACGGCCGCCACGTGGTGCCGGTCCTTGCGCTGGTCGCGCACGGCCTTCTGCAGCGTTCCCTGCACCGAGACCCCCACGGCCGCTCCGGCCAGGGGCGCCGCGACCAGCACGAGCAGGAGGGAGGCCAGGGCCAGCCAGGCCTCCACGAGATCCGTCGTACGGCACAGCGGATTGCGCCGCCAGCGCCAGAGACCGATGATCGCGCGCACCGTCCCGCACCCCCTTCCGCCTCCGTGATGTCCAGCCGCGGTGCCGTTCACGCGCGGGGCCGCGGAAGAGAGGCCGACGTCACCCTCTCCCGGGACCTTTCACGAACATCTCACGCAGATCCAACGATCCTGCCCGGCCCCGGTGTTCCCGGAGTCCGGTCTCTGGCGGAATGTGGTGGGGCGGCCCAGGGGACTCCGTCCGGATCGGCCCGGGTGCGCCCTGATCCGGACGTTCCCTAGCCGAGGACCGTGACCGGGTCGCCGACCCGCAGTGAGCCGCGGGTCTCGGGCACCAGGTTCTGCCCGAACATCGCCTTTCCGCCGAAGCGCCGGTGCCGGGCGAGCGTGCGCAGGGGTTCCTTGCCGCGCCGGGCGGTGTCCTGGTCGGTGGTGGTGACGATGCAGCGGCCGCACATCTTGGTGACCCGGAAGGTGACCTCGCCGATGGCGATCCGCGACCAGTGGTCCTCGGCCCAGGCGTCGGTGCCCGAGACGACGACGTTCGGCCGGAAGCGGCTCATCGGCACCGGGCCATCCTCGGCCCGGTCGCCCTGCGCGATCAGGGAGTTGAGCGCGTCCAGCGATCCGAGCGTGGTGACGAGCAGCGGGTAGCCGTCGGCGAAGCTGACGGTCTCGCCCGGCAGCGCGAAGTCCGGGTCGACGGGCCGGCGGACGGCCGGATCGTCCATGTGGACGAGGCGTACGTCGGCGCCCAGGTAAGCGCTGCACCAGTCGTGCGCGGCCGCGTCGGCGAGGACGGCCTCCACCTTGTCGCCGAAGATCTCCACCGTCGTCGTACCGGTGGGTTCGGGCACGGGAACCGTCACGGACCCGAGGTCCCCGCCGGACAGACGAAGGCCGCCGCCGGAGAGTGTCTCGGCGGCGGCCAGCGCCAGACGCGGCTGCTCGCGTTGCGTGACGACCTTTCCCCCGTCGTCGATCAGGACCCAGCGTCGGTCTCCGGCCAGCCCCCAGGGCTCGACCTCGGCCTCCTGGAGCGACGTGCTCCGGAAGGCTTTGACCGGATGGACGTGAATCGAGTGCAGTACCGCGTTCCCCATGACCGCCATGGTGCCAGGAAGCACCGACAAGCCGGTCAGGGAGTGTCAGTATCCGCGGTACTGCTGACCGTTGTACGGGTCCTGGTACGGAGCGGGGGCGGGCCGGGGGGCCGCGGGGCGCATGGCCTCGAAGCCCGTGGGGGCCGCCATCGGGCGGGGCTGCTGCGGCTGGGGGCTGGGATAGCCCCGGGGCGCGCCGGCCTGCTGCGGGATGTACGGCGCGGGGGCCTGCTGCAGCGGAGAGGGCTGCTGGGCCTGCTGATAGCCGTAGGAGGAGGGGCCGGACGGCAGCGCGGGAAGCGCGGACGGCAGGGCCGGGAGGTTGTTGCTGCCCGAGTCGTAGGCGGAAGGGACCCGGATCGGGGCGATCTGAGGGGTACCCCGTTCGGCGACGAGGGAGTCGTAGATCGGGGTGTCAGGGAAGGCGGAGTAGTAACCGCCGCCATAGGTGGAGCGGGGGGAGGTCATGGCCATAAGTTAAGCCCACGATGTGCTGGTTGGGGAGACCGATAAGAGGGTTGTTTTTCGGTGTCCGTGGTGACGTGGGATCCCCAATGCGAGCGAACTTGGCAAAAAAGGACGTCGAAGATGGTTGAGATCGTGTAAAGGCCGAGCCTCGGACGGGTTACCGGCGGTTGACCAGGATCTTCCTGTGCGAGCCATGGGAGTCGGTGGACCTGGGGATTAGGTTTGGCGGGACGGGGCCGGCGGTCCGTTCGGGGACTCGCACCGGCGCGGAGACACGTGATGGGGGAGTACATGTCAATGCCTAAGGGATCTAATGTTCCTGTCCCGACGAGCGCGCTCAGCGTGGAATTGGGGTGGCGTTCAGGACAGGGGGTGCCCGACGTCGATGCGTCCGCCCTTCTGCTGGTGGCCGGAAAGGTCCGTTCGGACGGCGACTTCGTCTTCTACAACCAGCCGGCGCACTCCTCGGGCGCCGTGCGCCACGAGGGCAAGCGGAACGACGGCGGCCAGGTGACCGACACGCTGTCGGTCGACCTCACGCGCGTGGAACCCGCCGTCGAGACCGTGGTCCTGGCGGCCTCCGCGGACGGCGGCTCCTTCGGACGTGTTCCCGGCCTGTACATCAGGGTGCTCGACGCACGCGGCGGCACGGAGGTCGCCCGTTTCGAGAGCACCGACGCGACCGTGGAGACCGCCTTCGTCCTGGGCGAGTTCTACCGGCGTCAGGGCGCCTGGAAGTTCCGCGCCGTGGGACAGGGCTACGGAAGCGGCCTCGAAGGGCTGGCCACCGACTACGGGATCACCGTGGACGAGCCGCAGCACGCGGCGCCGCCCGCCGCCGCGCCGCGGGGGCCCGCCACCCTCGTACAGGGCCCCCCGGCCCCCGTGGCGCCCCCGGTCGCCCCGCCCGTCACGATGCCGCCGCCCATGGCCCCGCGGCCGCCGGCGGCCCCTCCGGCGCCCGTCCGCCTCTCCAAGGTGACGCTGACCAAGGAGGCGCCCTCCGTCTCGCTCTCCAAGCAGGGCGGCACGAGCGGTGCCATGCGCGTGAACCTCAACTGGGAAGTGCGCAAGCAGTTCTCGGGCTGGGGCAGCAAGCGCGGCCGGGCCGTCGCCATGCACGCGGACCTCGACCTCGACCTGTGCGCGCTGTACGAACTGTCCGACGGCCGCAAGGGAGTGGTGCAGGCGCTCGGCAACGCCTTCGGGGCACTGCACCAGCCGCCGTACATATATCTCGACGGGGACGACCGCACCGGAGCCGTGGCCGGTGGCGAGAACCTCACCATCAACCTCGATCACAAGCAGAGCTTCCGGCGCATCCTCATCTTCGTGACCATCTACGAAGGCGCGCGTTCCTTCGCCGACCTGCACGCCACGGTCACCCTCCAGCCGCAGAACGGCGCGCCCGTCGACTTCTCGCTCGACGAGTGCACGGTGCCCTCCACGGTCTGCGCGCTCGCCCTCATCACCGGCAACGGCGCCGACCTCGTCATCCAGCGCGAGGCCCGGTACCTGATCCCCGCGCGCGGGGTGAGCCCGCAGCGCACCGTCGACCACGCCTACGGCTGGGGCATGAACTGGACGCCCGGCAGGAAGTGATCCCGGCCCGGGCGGGAGCCGGCCCTCCCGCCCGGCGGGAGACGACGGTCCGCCCGGCAGGAGGCGACCGTCCGCCCGGCGGGAGGCGACCGCCCGCCCCGCCCCCTCAGTTCTCCCAGTTCTCGTCGAGGGCCGCGCCGGGGCGCGCGTAGGTGCGGCCCTTCCAGGCCGCGCCGCGCCCCCTGTAGTGCTGCACCGCGGAGTCGACCGTCATGAGGAGGTAGAGGAACGCGGTGACCGGCAGCAGGGGAGCGAGCGCCGGAGACTGCCGGTAGTGACGGAGCATCGGTACGTAGGTCGCCGTCATCACCAGCCAGGCGGTCCCTCCCGCCACCGCCGCCCACGGATTCCCCGCGGCGAGGCCCGTCACTAGGGCGACCGGCGGAACCAGGTACACCACGGCGAGCCCGGCGACCGTCCCGGCGAGCAGCAGCGGGTTGTGCCGCAGCTGGGCGTACGCGCTGCGCGAGACCATGCGCCACAGATCGCGCAGCCGCGGATAGGGGCGCACGCTGTCCACCCGCTCGGCCAGTCCGAGCCAGATGCGTCCGCCGCCGCGCTTGACGGCACGGGCGAGCGCCACGTCGTCGATGACGGCATGCCGGATCGCGTCCGGGATCCGCGCCCGCTCGGCGGTGTCCGCGCGCAGCAGGACGCAGCCCCCCGCCGCGGCCGCCGTCCGCGAGCCCTTCACGGCGATCCGGCGGAAGGGGTAGAGCTGCGCGAAGAAGTAGACGAAGGCGGGCACGACGAGCCGTTCCCACGGGCTCTCCACCCGCAGCCGCGCCATCTGCGAGACGAGGTCGAAGCCGCCCGTGCGTGCCGCCGCCACCAGGAGCCGCAGACTGTCCGGGGCGTGCGCGATGTCCGCGTCGGTCAGCAGCAGGTACTCGGGCTCTCGCGCGCGGGCGAGACCGATGCCGTGGCGCACGGCCCAGAGCTTGCCCGTCCAGCCCGCCGGCGGCTCTCCCGGCGAGCCGACGGTGAGCGGCAGTCCACCGTGCCGCCGCGCCAGCTCGCGGGCCAGCTCACCCGTGCCGTCCGAGCTGCCGTCGTCGACGAGGAAGACCTCGGCCCGCCCCGGATAGTCCTGGGCCAGGAGCGAGGGAAGGCTCTCGGGCAGCACTGCGGCCTCGTCCCGGGCCGGCACCACGACGCAGACCGAAGGCCATTCCGACGGTTCGCGGCAGGCGGGCAGCCGTACGTCCGTACGCCAGAAGAAGCCCTGGCCGAGCAGCAGCCACAGCCACGCGGCCAGTGATCCGACGGCGGTCCACACGAGGGCGCTCACCCGCCGCAGTCTGCCCCACCGCGGTCGCCCGTGAAGACGGATCGTCTATGGTGACCGGGTGAAGATCGCGCTCATGGACTCCGGAATCGGACTGCTCGCTGCTGCCGCCGCGGTGCGTCGACTGCGGCCCGACGCCGATCTCGTCCTCTCCTCCGACCCCGACAGCATGCCCTGGGGACCGCGTACACCGGAGGACGTCACCGCGCGTGCCCTCGCCGTCGCCGAGGCCGCCGTGCTGCACCGGCCCGACGCCCTGATCGTCGCCTGCAACACCGCCTCCGTACGCGCCCTGCCCGCCCTGCGCGCGCGCCTGGAACCGGAGGTGCCCGTCATCGGCACCGTCCCGGCCATCAAGCCGTCCGCCGCGGGTGGCGGACCCGTCGCGATCTGGGCCACGCCCGCCACCACAGGCAGCCCGTACCAGCGCGGACTGATCGAGGAGTTCGCCGCCGGAGTGGCGGTCACCGAGGTGGCCTGCCCCGGACTCGCGGACGCCGTCGAGCACGCCGACCAGGCGGCCATCGAGGCCGCGATCGAGGCCGCCGCCGCGCACACCCCCGAGGACGTGACGGCCGTCGTCCTGGGCTGCACTCATTACGAACTCGTCGCCGAGCGCATCCGCGCGGCCGTGCAGCGCCCCGGCCGCCCGCCGCTCGTCCTGCACGGTTCCGCCGGAGCGGTCGCCGCCCAGGCGCTGCGCCGGATCGGCGAGCTCCCGGACCCCGGGGCCCCCGCCACGTCCACGGTCACGGTGCTGCAGAGCGGACGCGAGGGCGCGCTGCCCGCCACGGCGCTCACCTACGAGGAAGGCCGCATCCTGGCGGCGGTCAGCTCCGCCCGCTGAGAGCCGGCGCCTCCGCTCCTGCCGCTCGGCGGAGTGACGCTCAGCGATCCGGTGCCCGCGCAGCGAAACCTGAGTAGTCTCATGAGCATGAGGGACCATCCCCACGGCGAAGCCTCCCCGGATCCGGAGATCTGGACCGGGCGCGCGAGGAACCGTGTCCAGTGGCTGCCCGCCATAGGCGGTGTGGCCTGTGTGGCTCTAGGGATCGAGCTGGCCCTCACGTCCGGCTGGACGTCGGGAACGGCGCCGCTGGTCATGTCCGTCGTCGGATGCATCGCCGCAGGACTGCTGATCCTCTTCGGCACGCTCGCGTTCGTCCAGGTCGCCGTGCGGGTGGACGAGGACTGCCTGGAGGTGCGGTGCGGCCACATGGGCGTGCCGCGCCGCCGTATCCCGCTCTCCACGGTCGTCGACGCCGACTTCGCGCCGCAGGTCACCCCACGTCAATGGGGCGGCTGGGGGTATCGCTGGCGGCCCGAGCAGGGAACCGCCGTCGTCGTCCGGCGGGGCGAGGGCGTGGTGCTGCGCCTGGGCGACGGTCATACGTTCACGATCACCGTGGACAACGCCGAGGCGGCCGTCCGGATCATCCGCGGCCGTCTCCACCCGGACAGGACCGGCGTGGGGCGCTGACGGCCGGTCCGGATGTCGCGCACGTCCCCGGGCGGCCGTCGGGGCGCCGGGCCGGGGCCGGGACGCCGTCCGGCTCCTCCGAGGTGAGCGGCCGCGCGGTCGCGCACCCGGCCAGCAGCCCCGCACCCGCGGTCACCGTCGTGAAGCTCAGCGCGTTGCCGACCGAGGCGACGGCGGCCACCGCCGTCAGCGCCGCACCCGCCGACAGCGCGATCGGAGTGGCGCGTGGCGAGCGCAGAAGCGCGTACAGGACCCAGCAGAACGCCGTCGCGAGCAGGAGCACTCCGGTCAGCCCCTGCTCGGCGGCCTGCTGCAGGGGCGCGGAGTGCGGTTTGCCGTCGGGCAGCAGGGACCGGGCGACCGTGGGGCTGAGCTCTCCGTAACGGCCGGGCCCGACCCCCAGCCCGGGATCGGCACGGGTCATGCGCAGGGCGTCCTGCCAGAGCAGGACGCGGTGCTCGGTGAGCCGGCCCTCCAGGGACGAGGCCAGCCCGCCCGGCAGGGTGTCCTCCCCGATCGTCCAGGCAACCCCGGTCACCAGGGCCGCGGCGGCCGCGAACCCCGCCAGACCGAGGGCCCGGCGGCGCGCACGGGCGGCGGCGAGCGAACACAGCAGGACCCCGGCGCAGGCGACGAGTCCGGTGGTGGACCCGAGGAGCGCCGCCGCCACGGCGGCCCCGACGGCCGGCAGGCACAGCGCGAACCGCAGGGCGGACGGGCGCGCGGCCCAGGCCGCACAGCACGCGGCACCGCAGGAGAGGGTCAGCAGGGCCGCCGTGGCACCGCTGTGGCCGAGCCGCAGGCTGATCTGCGGGCCGGGCGTGGAGACCGCGAGGCCGAGCCCGGCCACCGCTCCGGCACAGGGGGCGGCCACCGGCAGGAGCGCTCCGGAGATCCGGCCCACCGCGTAGCCCGCCGTCACGGCGAGCACCGCCAGCAGCATGCCCTCGGGCCGGCCGTCGTGCGCGGCCGCCGTGATCAGCGACCAGGCGGCACAGGCCGCGAGCACGATCACGCCGGCGATGTCCGAGGCGCCGTGTCTTTCGCCCGTGGCTGCCATCCCCGCGGAACCCACCCCCGTCGTCCCCCGACCCCGCCGGACCCCGGGCGCCGTCACCGCATCGGGCCGCACGTCAGAGGCTCGGCCACACCGTAACGGCTGGTGCGCCGGTTGGGCACCGGTTGCGCAGGAACGTTACGGCGGACCTGGATGAGGGGACCGGTGAGCGGTGTTCCGTCCGTCGGGACCGAGCGGTCCGAGCTGTCGGGGCCCAGGTCAGGCGCCGTACACTCCCCGAGTGACCGCCACCGCAACCACCGTAGACGAGCCGGACCAGCTCGAACCCCAGGCCGTGCCCGCCCCGCGTGGGTCCGCCCTGGTGCGTCGCCTCGTTCCGGCCGCCGTCGCGGCGCTCTCCGGAGTGCTGCTGTACGTCAGCTTCCCGCCACGGACCCTGTGGTGGCTCGCCCCGCCGGCCTTCGCGGTCTTCGCCTGGATCCTGCGCGGCCGTTCCTGGAAGGCCGGCCTCGGCCTCGGCTATCTGTTCGGCCTCGGATTCCTGCTGCCGCTGCTGGTCTGGACCGGCGTCGAGGTCGGCCCCGGTCCCTGGCTCGCGCTCGTCGCGGTGGAGGCGATCTACATAGCGCTCGTCGGCGCGGGGATCACGTTCCTCTCCCGGCTGCCCGGGTGGCCGCTGTGGGCGGCGGCCCTCTGGATCGCCGGCGAGGCGGCACGCGCGCGTGCGCCCTTCGGCGGTTTCCCCTGGGGGAAGATCGCGTTCGGACAGGCCGACGGTGTCTTCCTGCCGCTCGCCGCGGTCGGCGGTACTCCGGTCCTCGGCTTCGGTGTCGTGCTGTGCGGCTTCGGGCTGTACGAGATCGTCCGTCTCGCCGTCGAACGGCGCGGCACAGGAGTCCTGCACCGGGGCGCGGCCTTGGTGGCGCTGCTCGGCGTCGCCGTCCCGGTCGTCGGCGCGCTCGCAGCGCGGGTGCTGGTCAGCGACAAGGCGGAGGACGGCACGGCGACGGTCGCGCTCATCCAGGGCAACGTCCCGCGCGCGGGACTCGACTTCAACGCGCAGCGGCGCGCCGTCCTCGACCACCACGTGCGCGAGACCGAGCGACTGGCCGCCGAGGTCAAGGCGGGCAAGAAGCCCCGGCCCGACCTGGTGCTCTGGCCGGAGAACTCCTCCGACATCGACCCGTACGCCAACGCCGACGCCCGCTACGTCATCGACTCGGCGGCCAAGGCGATCGGCGCCCCCGTCTCCGTCGGCGCGGTCGTCGAGCGGGACGGCAAGCTCTACAACGAGCAGGTCCTGTGGGACCCGGCGAAGGGCCCGGTGGACACGTACGACAAGCGGCAGGTCCAGCCGTTCGGCGAGTACCTGCCCCTGCGCCCGCTGCTCGGAGCCATCAACAAGAACTGGACCAGCATGGTCCGCCAGGACTTCAGCCGCGGCACCGAGCCGGGCGTGTTCAAGATGAACGGCACCGGCGTCGGGCTCGTCACCTGCTACGAGGCGGCGTTCGACTGGGCCGTGCGCAGCACCGTCACCGACGGCGCGCAGATCATCTCGGTGCCCAGCAACAACGCGACCTTCGACCGCAGCGAGATGACCTACCAGCAGCTCGCCATGTCCCGCATCCGCGCCGTCGAGCACAGCCGCACCGTCACGGTGCCCGTGACGAGCGGTGTCAGCGCCGTGATCATGCCCGACGGGAGGATCACCCAGAAGACCGGGATGTTCGTCGCCGACTCGCTGGTCCAGAAGGTGCCGCTGCGGTCCTCCGAGACCCCGGCCACGAAGCTCGGCGTCCTCCCCGAGACGATCCTGGTGCTTCTCGCGGCGGGCGGCCTCGGCTGGGCGGCGGCGACGGCGCTCCGGTCGCGGCGGAACACCGCCGTCTAGGACGAGCCGACGACCTTCGCGTCGCGCGGGAACACCAGGACCGCCGCCCGGGACCGGGCGGCGGTCTTCGCGTCGTGGTGCGCCGAGGGCACCCGGTCCAGGGCCTCGGCCGGTGCGCGGAACGGCTCAGCCGCGCGGATAGGGTCTGGGCCATGGCTACTCCCGACTTCATCCGCACCATCCGGGCCTTCGCGGGCCACCAGCTCCTCTGGCTTCCCGGAGTCAGCGCCGTGGTCTTCGACGACGAGGGCAGGATTCTGCTCGGCCAGCGTTCGGACAGCCACAAGTGGGCGCTGATCTCCGGCATCCCCGAGCCGGGGGAACAGCCCGCGGCCTGCGCGGTGCGCGAGGTGTACGAGGAGACGGCCGTGCACGTCGAGGTCGAACGCGTCGTGATGATCCAGGCCGGGGGGCAGGTGACCTTCGCCAACGGCGACGTCTGCCAGTTCATGGACACCACGCTCCGGTGCCGTGCCGTCGGCGGTGAGGCCCGCGTCAACGACGACGAGTCGCTCCAGGTCGGCTGGTTCTCCGTGGACGCCCTGCCGAAGCTGGACGATTACGCCCTCGTCCGGATCAAGCAGGCACTGCTCGACGAACCCACATGGTTCGAGCCCACGACCTGAAGATGAAGTGTGTGGGCTGACCATATCGGTCGGAGTCTGGGCGCTGCCTAGGGTCGAGGCATGACCGCGCCCAGCGCCCTCCCGGGCCCCCACGCCTTCGCACTCGACCTCGGCGGCCGCACCGCCCTCGTCACCGGCGCCGCGAGCGGCATCGGCCGCGCCTGCGCGCTGCGGCTCGCCGCCGCCGGAGCCAAGGTGAGAGCGGTCGACCGGGACGCCGGAGGCCTGGAGACCCTGGCCGAGCGGGCGCACGGCCTGACCGGGACGGTCGAACCGCGCGTCCTCGACCTCACCGATCTCGACGCGGCGGAGCAGGCCGCGGCCGGCACCGATGTCCTCGTGAACAACGCCGGACTGCAGATGGTCCGCCCCATCGAGGACTTCCCGCCCGCCATGTTCCACACGGTACTGACCGTGATGCTGGAAGCGCCGTTCCGGCTCATCCGCGGAGCCCTGCCCCATATGTACGGGCAAGGATGGGGCCGCATCGTCAACGTCTCCTCCGTCCACGGGCTGCGCGCCTCCGCGTTCAAATCGGCGTACGTCGCCGCCAAGCACGGACTCGAGGGGCTCTCGAAGACCGCGGCCCTCGAGGGCGCCCCTCATGGAGTCACATCGAACTGTGTGAACCCCGCCTATGTGCGCACCGCACTCGTCGAGAAACAGCTGGCCGATCAGGCGCGCACGCACGGGATTCCCCGGGAGCGCGTCCTGACCGAGGTCCTGCTGCGCGACAGCGCGGTCAAGCGGCTCATCGAGCCGGAGGAGGTCGCTGAGGCGGTGGCCTACCTCTGCGGTCCGCAGGCGGCCTTCATGACCGGAACCTCGCTGGCGCTGGACGGGGGCTGGACCGCGCACTGAGCCGGGGTCCGCCCCGCTCACGCCGTGCCCACCAGGGCCGACGAAGAGTTGTCCACAGGGCAGGGGCGCCGCCCGGCGGATGCGCGATCCTGTTGCCATGCCCCGCGATCATCTGCCATCAGCCGGGCGCTCCGCCGACAGCGCGGAAGCGCCGTTCCTGGAACTCCTGGCCAAAGGAGCGAGTGCCGACGCCTACGAGCAGCCGGTGCTGCTCGCCCGCGCCGAGGGCCTGCCCGCCCGGCGCGTCGCCGCGCTCGAACAGGCCAAGCTGCTCGCCCTGCGCGTGCGCACGGAGATAGAAGGACGCCGCCGCCGCGAGGCCGAACTCTCCGCGCTCTTCGAGACCGCGCACGACCTCGGGGGCCTGCGCGACCTGGACGCCGTGCTGCGGGCGATCGTGCAGCGGGCCCGGTCGCTGCTGGGCACGGACATCGCCTACCTCAGCCTGAACGACGTGGCCAGGGGCGACACCTACATGCGGGTCACCGAGGGCTCGGTCGCCGCGCGCTTCCAGCAGCTGCGGCTCGGCATGGGGGAGGGTCTGGGCGGACTCGTCGCACAGACCGCCCGTCCGTACGTCACCGACGACTACTTCAAGGACGAGCGCTTCCAGCACACCCGGACCATCGACGCGGGCGTACAGGACGAGGGGCTCGTCGCGATCCTGGGCGTGCCGCTGATGATCGGTCCCCAGGTCATCGGCGTGCTGTTCGCGGCGGACCGCAGGGAGCGGGTCTTCGAGCGGGAACAGATCGCCCTGCTCGGCTCGTTCGCGGCCCTGGCCGCGGCGGCCATCGACACGGCGAACGCGCTGACGGAGACCCGCTCCGCCCTGGACCGCCTGGGCCGGGCCAACGAGATCATCCGGGACCGCAGCGCGGCGATCGAGCGCGCCTCGGACGTCCACGACCGGCTGGCCGAACTCGTGCTGCGGGGCGGGGGAGTCCACGACGTCGCCGCCGCGGTGTCCGAAGTCCTGGACGGCGCCGTCGAGTTCACGGATCCGGGCGGCACACCGGTCATGGCCGTGGAGGCGGCCCGCACCGGCGGCCACGCCGTGCGGCACGGCGACGACTGGGTCGCCGCGGTGGCCGCGGGAGGCGAACTGCTCGGCGCGCTGGTGCTGCGCGGGCATCCGGACCTCGACCCCGTCGACCAGCGCACCCTGGAGCGCGCCGCGATGGTCACCTCGTTGCTCCTGCTCGCCAGACGCTCGGCCTCCGAGGCCGAACAGCGGGTGCGCGGCGAACTGCTGGACGATCTGCTGGACGCCAGGGACCGGGACCCGGGGCTGCTGCGGGAGCGCGCGGCCCGTCTGCACGCCGATCTCGACGGCCCCCATGTGGTGCTGGCGGCCCGGCTCGACGTCGTGGCCACCGACGCCGGCCAGGAGGCGGGCACACGCGGACGGCTCTGGTCGGCCGCGTCCCACCTGGCCGCCACCCGCCATGGACTGGCCGCCGCCCGTGACGGCGGTACCGTCCTGCTGCTGCCGCTCGGGCCCGGCGACACGGCGACGACACTGGCCCGCCGTACGGCCAAGGAGCTGGGCACCGCCGTTCAGGAGACGGTGACCGTCGGGGCCTCCGCGCCCGTCGACCGGCTCACGGCGCACCCCGAAGCGGTGGCCGCGGCGTACACGGAGGGACAGCGCTGTCTGGAGGCGCTGCGCCTGCTCGGCCGGACCGGCGACGGCGCGGCCGCCGAGGACTTCGGCTTCCTCGGACTGCTGCTCGCCGGTGACCGGGACATCTCCGGCTTCGTCGGCCGGACGATCGGCACGGTGGTCGCCTACGACGAACGGCGCGGCACGGACCTGCTGCGCACCCTCGACGCGTACTTCGCCAGCGGTATGAGTCCGGCGCGCACGAAGGACACCCTGCACGTGCATGTGAACACCGTGGCACAGAGACTGGAGCGGGTGGGGCGCCTGCTCGGGAACGACTGGCAGAGCCCGGCCCGCGCACTGGAGATCCAACTCGCGCTGAGACTGCACCGGTTGTCGTCGGACAGACCGCGCTGATCCCCGCACGCGGTATCGCGTGCGGGGACCGGGTGGCGCAGGAGCGCGGTCAGACCGTACGGGCGTCCGCCGGCGCGACCGGAGCCCGCTGGTCGTCGGCCGTGGCGTCGACGGCGGACAGGTCGCGGTCCCGGGTCTCCTTCGCGAAGCCCACGGCGATCAGGGTCAGCAGAACGGACCCGATCACATAGAGGGAGACGGGGGTCGAGCTGTCGTACGAGGAGAGCAGGGCCGTCGCGATGAGCGGTGCGGGCGCGCCGGCCGCGACGGAGGCGAACTGGGCTCCGATGGAGGCGCCCGAGTAGCGCATCCGGGTCGCGAACATCTCGGAGAAGAAGGCGGCCTGGGGCGCGTACATGGCGCCGTGCAGGACCAGGCCGACGGTGACGGCGAGAACGAGGTTCGCGAAGCCGCCGGTGTCGATCAGGGAGAAGAACGGGAACACCCAGAGGCCCACACCCGCGGCACCGAGCAGATAGACGGGGCGGCGGCCGATGCGGTCGGAGAGGGCGCCCCAGGCCGGGATGACGGCGAAGTGCACGGCCGAGGCGATGAGAACGGCGTTGAGCGCGGTCTGGCGGGAGACGCCGGCGGAAGTGGTGGCGTAGACGAGGATGAAGGCGGTGATCACGTAATAGCTGATGTTCTCGGCCATACGGGCGCCCATCGCGACGAGCACGTCACGCCAGTGGTGGCGCAGGACGGAGACCAGCGGAAGCTTCTCCGACTCGTCCGCTCCGGCGGCCTTCCTGGCCTCGGCCCGCGCCAACGCCTGCTTGAAGACGGGCGATTCATCGACAGACAGACGTATCCACAAGCCGACGACGACCAGGACACCGGAGAGCAGGAACGGGATGCGCCAGCCCCAGGAGACGAAGGTGCCGTCCGACTGCGTGGCGGTGAGCAGGGAGAGGACACCGGTCGCCAGGAGCTGCCCCGCGGGTGCTCCGGTCTGCGGCCACGACGCCCAGAACCCCCGCCGCCTCGCGTCGCCGTGCTCGGACACCAGCAGGACGGCACCGCCCCACTCACCGCCCAGCGCGAAGCCCTGCACCAGACGCAGCGCGGTGAGCAGGACGGGGGCCGCCGCGCCGACGGTCGCGTGCGTGGGCAGCAGACCGATCGCGAACGTCGCCCCGCCCATCAGCAGCAGACTCAGCACCAGCAGTTTCTTGCGGCCGAGCCGGTCGCCGTAGTGCCCGAACACGAGCGCGCCCAGCGGCCGGGCCGCGAACCCGACGGCGTACGTCAGGAAGGACAGCAGCGTGCCGACGAGCGGGTCGGAGTCGGGGAAGAACAGCTTGTTGAAGACCAGGGCGGCGGCCGAGCCGTAGAGGAAGAAGTCGTACCACTCGATGGTGGTGCCGATGAGGGACGCGGCGACGATGCGCTTGAGGTTGCCGGGTGTCGGGGGAGCGGATGCTGCGGAGGCCATGTGCGCCACTTCCTCGTGTGCGGTGGGGACGGGTACGTGTTGGCACACGGTAGGAAGGCGCAGGTCAGGCGCACATGTGGCGGGGCACCATAGTTCGGGGGTCGGCTATGCGTGTGGCCACCATGCCAGGGTTGCGGAAGTCCGGTTCAGGGGCTCGTAGGTGGGAGCAGACTCGGCGCCGCCGAGACGACCGGCTGTGGCCGCAGTGCGGTTGCTGCTGCCCGTGGGGCTCTCCTCCGCCTGACCACCTCGCCCCAGGGCGTCGCAGGAGCAAACAGGGTGCGTGCAGGGGGCGTCGAGCCGTGGGGAGTGAGCAGCACTCGGCCCGGATCGAGCCGCAACCGTTCGGCTCGTATGCCGAAGGCTGCCGCGCCGTCCCGGTCGGCAACGTCCCTTCCAGCAGAGTTGCATACCCCACATTTCAGCCTGTGGGTGAGCGCTCATTCGATACGCCCCGTTGGACCCAGTAACCGGTGACCCACCCGCAGACCGGTAAGTGAGGTTCGTGCATGTCAAAGATCGGTCCGAAACAAACCAAGCGGCGTCTCCCCACCGCTGACTGCTGCCCGGATTGGGTGCACCTTTGCTCCCGTCAACTCAAAGACTGAGGACGGTCGCTTCATGGACTACTGCATCCCGTGCAGCCGCACGCTCAACGGCGCCGTTACCTGCCCGGAGTGTGGGGCATGCGACCCCGGCATGGCACAGCTGAGCGATCGGAGAGGCGGCGCTCCGGCCGTCGAGGCCGCGATGGCGGAGGTCCGCTCGAGCAGGGGACCGAGCTCTTCCGAGTCGCCCCTTCCCGGGTCACCGGCCGACTCGCAAGACCTGTCGGCTGACCGCTGCGACCGTCCGGCGCGGCTGAAGAAGTATGCCGTCCGGTCTCTTGCCGCAGTCGCCTTCACCCTCCTCGGAGGCCTGGCCACCGCATCGGTGTTTCCCCAGTCGACGGCCCCACGAGCAGCCTCGATCCCGGAACAGCCGTCCCCCGAAGAGCCCGGGGTCCGCGTTCCGGATTCACAGGCTTCACCGGAGCGTGTGACCACGCACCCGGCCCGAAAGGGCGTCCGGGACCGAAACGGTGACGGGATCCGGCGTCCTCTGCCGACGGCGACTCGCAGCACGTCACCGGTTTCTCGGCCTCCCGCCACCACCAGTGCGCCGCCACCGGTGAAGCCGAAGCCGACCCCGCGAGCCTCCAGCAGTCGCCGCCCCAGCTCGCCCTCGCATACGGCAACCCCTTCCGCGAGGCCCTCGGCAAGTCCCTCTGCCAGTCCTTCCGTCAGTCCTTCCGTCAGTTCTTCCGGCAGCATCAGCGCCTCTCCCACCAGGTAGCGGCTCACCGAGCAGCAAAGGGGAAGCCGGTGGCTGAAACGCCGGCCGGCTTTCGAAGTGGTCCGGGCCCGGGCCGTGTTGAGTTCGCGGCAGATGTGCTCGATGCGTCAGAGGGCCTTGGCCGGACGGGCCAGGTAGTGACTGGACCGCTTGTGGGGCCGTTCATCTCTGTCCGTCGTCCCTCTGAGCCGCACAGCAGGCGCTGGGCGCCGGGAAGTAGTCGGCACCGACGATTCGATGCCGGGAGCGTGCGATCGCTCACAGTTATGTTGTGCACAATTAAATTGCGCACTAGCGTCTGTGTGCAGTACACGACGAGAGGGAGGCGGCACAATGAATCCTGTCCGTTACGAGGACTATCGACCCATCGAACGACCGTCCTACCAGGAGGAGATGGAGGCAGTCATCGCCCAGGTGGCGCGTCGTACTCGCGCCTCGGTCGAGCGCGAGACCGTCGGCCGCGCCGTCCGCACGGCCCACGGCAAGACCTACGGCCTCCTCAAGGCCACGGTCACGGTTGGTGACAATCCTGGCTTCTACCGGCAGGGAATCTTCGCGCGGCCGACCGCGTACGACGCCGTCGTCCGCTACTCGAACGGCTTGGGCCACGACCGCCCCGACCACCAGCTGGGCGCGGCTTGCGGAATGGGCATCAAGCTGTTCGGAGTCGCCGGCCCCTCGCTGCTGGACGACGAACGAGACAGCGGCACCTTCGACCTCAACCTGATCAACAACGATGTCTTCTTCGCGAACACGGCCTACGACTACATGGTGATCGAGGATCTGTTCGCCGAATTGCCCGAGGCCCTCGTGGACCCGGCCCGCCGCAAGACCTGGATGGCGGAGTTCCTGACCCGCCGGATGACGCTCACCGATCCCGACACCTGGCTGTGGGACGAACTGCTCGCCATGCTGTCGTTCACCGGTGTCCCGCGCAGGAACCTGCTGTCGTACAGCTACAACAGCATGGGCGCCTTCCGGTACGGCGACCACATCGCCAAGATCCGTACCGTGCCGACCGCCACGTCTCTGGCCTCCATCACGCAGCAGATCGTGGACGTGCGCGCGGACAATGAGGCATTCCGCCGCACCCTGGTGGCCGAGGCCGCGGAGCGAGACCACTCCTTCGAGCTCCAGGTCCAGCTCAACACCGATCTGACCCGTATGCCGGTGGACAACACATCCGTCAAGTGGCCCGAAGACCTGTCCCCCTGGGTGACGGTCGCCCGGGTGGATCTCCCGCGCCAGGCCATCGGCGGGTACGACAACCTGGCGGCCGCCGACGCCACGTCGATCACGCCGTGGCGTACGCGCGAGGACCACCGGCCCATCGGCGAGATCCAGCGGGTGCGGCAGGAGGTGTACCGGCGCTCGTCCGTCGAACGGCACCGGATCAACGGGCAGGAGCGGCGCGAACCGGCCGGCAGCGCTGAGCTGCTGGGCTGAGCCGCCTCGGTCGCGCCCGCCGCCGCGCAGGTCGCGGGACATGCGCCGCCGGTTCGGCACCTGCCGTGCTCTCGCACCTGCGGTTGTTCCGTGAACGGTTCCTGGTGTGCGAGGTCAGCGACACCAGCCACACCGCACCACACCTGCGCCGCGCCCGTACCACCGACGAGGGCGGGCGCGGCCTGTTCCTGGTGGCCCAGACGGCCGAACGCTGGGGTGCTCGCTACACCCGCGAAGGCAAAACGGTGTGGACCGAGCAATCACTGGCCGGCACGCTCACCTGACCGTCGCAGGCCGTCGCCGTCGACTCACACATCGGCGCGCGTGCAGGCGTGCGGCTGTCACGGGGCTCCGCGCGGGGCCCTGGGCGGACTGCGGCGGCGGGAGCGAGGCCGCCTGCTCGGTCCGCCCCCGCCACCTCGGTCATTCTGCTGCGGCGAGCAGACGTTCCTCGCTCTCCTCGTACAGCAGTCGGCTCTCCCGACTGTCAGCGGCGCGGCGCCGGTGGTCCAGACGGCTGCCCAGCCAGCCCGCCAGGTAACCGAACGGGATGGAGACCAGTCCGGTGGACTGCATCGGGAACCAGTGGAAGTCGGCGGTCGGGAAGACGGCGGACGGCGTGCCCGAGACGGCCTTGGAGAAGACCATCAGCACCAGCGCGCAGGCCGCGCCGCCATAGAGGGTGGCGAGCAGACCGGTGCGCGTGAATCCTCTCCAGAACAGGGAGTAGGTCAGCGCGGGAGCCACCGCGGATGCCCCGATGCAGACGGCCAGAGTGGTCAGCACGCCGACGTCCCAGCTCTGGACCAAGGTGGCGAGACCGATGGCCACGGTTCCCACGGCCACGCTCGTCCACGCCGCCACCGTCATCTCCGTACGCGGCTCCGCCTGTCCCCGCCGCGCCGCATGGGAGAACAGGTCGTGGGCGAGCGACGAGGCCGCGGCCAGGGTCATCCCCGCGACCGAGGACAGCAGGGTGATGAACACCATTCCCGCCACGGCCGAGTAGAGAATCGTCGCACCCGCGGAGGCGGGGGCCCCGCCGAGCACCTGCGACAGCATGAGCACCGACGTCCTGCCGTGCGGGTCGGCCGCGATGATGGACCGCGATCCCACCAGGGCTGCCGCGCCCGTACCCAAGATGATCACGAGCAGGCAGAAGGTGGTGACCGTGCCGACGGCCCACGACATGGAGCGCCGCACGGCCGGCACGTCCTGCGCGGAGAACAGGCGCATGGTGATGTGGGGCAGGCAGGCCACGCCGAGGACCACGGTGATCTGGAGACCGACGAAGTCCAGCCGGTCGCCGGCCGAGGTGCCCAACTGAAGGCCCTGTCGAAGGAAGGCCGGGCCCGTGCCGCTGCCGTGCTGGGCGGCCCTGAGCAGGTCTCCGGGGTTCCAGTCGAAGCGGTTCAGGACCAGGGCGGCGACGACGACGCTGGTGCCGAGCAGGATGACGATCTTGATCATCTGGAGGAGCGCGGTTCCCCGCATACCGCCGAGCGCCGCGTAAATGATCATCAGGCTGCCGACGATGACGATGCACGCCGTCCTGGCGCCCGCCCCGTGCTGGATGTTCAGGATGAAGGTGAGCAGCGACCCGGCCCCGGAGAGCTGGACGACCAGAAAGGGCAGGGTCGCCGAAAGCGTCACGACGCAGGAAGCGATTCGCACGGCACGCCCGGGCATGGTGCGGGCCAGGACGTCGCCCATGGTGAACCTGCCGGCGTTGCGCAGAGGTTCGGCCAGCAGGAACATCAGCAGCACCAGGGACAAGGCGGTGCTGACCGTGAGGACATAGCCGTCGTATCCGGCGAGCGCGATGATGCCGCTGGTACTCAGCACCGTGGCCGCGGAGATGTAGTCGCCCGCGATGGCCAGGCCGTTCTTGAACGGGGTGAGCGAAAGGTAGCCGGTGTAGAAGTTCGTCAGGTCGTCGCGGTCCGGCCCCGTCATCACGCACATCAGCAGCGTGACGGTGACCAGGGCGGTGAAGAGGACGAGGACGGTGGCCTGCGACCCGGAGTCGAAGTCGGTCATCTCGCCACCCCCGCGGGCCGGTCGGCCGCCCGCTCCCTGACGACGCGGGCCAACGGGTCCACCGAGCGTTGTGCGCTGCGCTCGTACGAGAAGACCGCCGCGAAGGTGACGACGAGCTGAAGGATCCCCAGGGCGATTCCAAGGCTCAGCTCCCCGGTGATCCTGGCCGCCATCAGCTCCGGTGCGTAGCAGGACAGCAGTACGTACACCACGAAGGAGCCGAGTGCGGTGATCGAGGAGACCCTGCGGAGCACGCGGTAGGCCGAGCGGAGGGCTGCCAGGTCGGCGCCGTGCCGATGCGTTTCGTGCGCGTACGGTTCCTGCCGGGCGGCTTGCCCGTACCAGTCGTACGCGGCGTCGTCGTATCCGGACGGGGAGGGCTCCTGCCCCGGGCCCCGCCCGTACGACTCGTACCGAGGGGCACGGCCGTACGGTTCGGTCCGTGGCTGCGGCCATTCTTGCTGCGGGTACCGCTGGTCATGGGGATATGTCATTGCGTGGCCTTCCGGCTCGGCTCGGCTCGGTTCCGTGGAGGGCTGGGGGGGAGGCGTGGCGGCGCACGATACCGACTGGTTGGTACGCCGGGCAGTCCGTGGGGCGTCACGTTTTGGGCTCGACGTGGCATCCGGCCGGCGCTGTCGGTCGACGGCTTGACGGTCTGCGAACCATAGGTGCCCGCCGGGCGGGGTGGCCTGTGGCGTATGTCACGGCCGCCGGCGTACCTGATCGGGTGGTGGGCATCGCCGGTGGGCCGGAGAAGTGTGCGTTGCTCACCGACGAACTGGGATTCGACGCGGCGATCGACTACCGCGCCGACGACGTCAGGAAGGCGCTGCATCGGCACACCCTCGACGGCATCGACGTCTACTTCGACAACGTGGGCGGCGACATCCTCGACGCCGCCCTGACCCGGCCGGCGATGCACGCGCGCGTCGTGGTCTGCGGTGCGATCAGTCGGTACAACAACGCCACCCCGGTCAAGGGCCCCTCGAGCTACCTGACACCGCTGGTGCGCCGCGCCCGGATGGGGGGAATCGTCGTCTTCGACCATGCCAAGCGCTGCCCGCAGGCCGCACAGGACATCTCCGCCTGGATCGCCGACGGCCGCATCAAGGTCAGGGAACACGTCGTGAGAGGCGGCGTGGACGACTTCCCCGAGACGCTGCAGATGCTCTTCCGTGGCGAGAACGTCGGCAAACTGGTCCTGGAGCCGGCATGACGGCCGCCTGGAGCGGGGCCGCGTTGTGGGGGCCGGTGAGGCCACTGCGGTGGCCTCGCGGCAGTTCGACTCTCTGCAGTGGTCGGCGGATCGGGCCGCTCGCCCTGGCCGGCCTCGGCCTGGCGGACCCATTGCGACCGGGCTTCCTTGTGGATGCCCAGGTCCCGGACGGCGTGCGAGACGGGGCGGCCGGACGTTCTCACTCGTCGTCAAGCCCGTGGACGCCGCGGGCGATCCTGCGGAGGATGCCCTCGTGGACCCATCGGCCGAGTTCGGCACGTAGTCCGCGTGCCTCGTCCAAGCCGACCCCCGGGTGATATCGCAGGCGCCGGGAACGTGCCGGGTCGGTCCCCGTCAACTGCGGCGTCCGGTCATGTCGACCCACCAGGGCCGGTTGACCCTGGTCCACGGTGATGGTCACGTCGCTGATGGGGGCCGCGCCGAGGGCCTTTGCCCCCGTGGCCGCAAGGCCGGTCGACAGTGGGTGGGGTCCGTGGGTTCATGACCCACGCGGCCGGTCGTCGGCCATTCCGTGCTCGGTCGGTCCGGTGGCCCGTGCGTGCCTGTCGTCGAAGCGGTGGGTGAGGTCGTCCACGACGTCGACGACACCGTCCGGCGGGCGCGCCGGACCCACCGCGACGGCGGCGCCGCGCCGCTTTCCAGCTGCCCGGTGAGCGTGACCGCACCGTCGTGGACGGCGACTTCGGGGATCTGGGGGCTGAGCCGGAGCGCGTCGGCGAACACCTCACGTCGCGCGGCCTGCCAGATCCCCTCGGCGGAGCGCGGGAAGACCTGGAGCAGGTCGCGGCGGCCGACGATGTCGACGAGCCGGTCCTTTTCGTCGGCCACCGGAAGTCGTTCGATGCCGTGTCGCGTCATCGGACGGGTGGCCTCCGGCAGGGCCGCCTCCGCGGGACCATCACGGCGGGCGCCGACACCGGCCCGCCGGCGGTGCGCGCCCGGACCTGACGAGCCCCCTGGCTGACGGTGGGTCAGGCAAGACCTGCGGAACCGGTCTGAGGGCCCCTCTGTTTCGGCGGTGTGTGCCGTATCACGCCCCCTGGAGTCGCCCGAGTCGTCTTAGTCACAGCGGAAATATCCCTTTTGTGTCCATGCTCGACCCGGACAGCGACTCCCGAAGTGGAGCCCGTCGGCATGGGCGCGAAGTTCCGAAGCGGCCCATGACGCAGCCCTCGTGACGTTCCTCCTCGCTCCCCTGGAAAGGTGCCCATCATGGCCGCTTACCTCTGCCCTCCTGCCGTGATACACGGCGAGCACCCCGTGGAGACCAGCCGGATAGTGGCGGAGGTGCGCGACCGGCACCCGCATGCGGCGTGGGCGCCGCGGATCGACGGCATCGCGGCCAGTACGGGCATCGAGACCCGCGGGTGGATGCTGCCGCTGGAGACCGCCGTCGCGCCCGGCGACGGCGGTGGCCTGCGGGCTGTCGGCATCGGGACCGCCCAAGAGGCGCTGGCGCGCGACGGGTTCACCCAGCAGGACGTGGACCGCGTGATCGCAGCCCTCGAGGCGATACCCGCGCCGCAGAGCGTCCAGGAGCGCACCGCGCCGGCCTGGGAGGCCGTGCAGTCCTACGGGGAGCGTGCGGCGCGCGGGGCCCTGCAGATCGCCGGGCTGGACGCCGCGGACATCGACTGCCTGATCACCAGTCACTCCACCACCCCGGCGCTGCCCGGGCTGGACATCGCCCTGGCCAACAAGCTCGCGTTCCGCAACGACGTGATGCTGCTGCCGGCCACGCAGTGGGCCTGCGTCGCGGGGACCCGCTCCCTGGCCCTGGCGGCTGATCTCGTGGCCGCGGACCCCGATCGGGTGGTCCTGGTCGTGATCGCGGAGGCGCTGAGCACGACCTACCAGCCCGCGGACGACACCCTCGAGTCCCTGATCGTCCGGTTGCTGTTCGCGGACACCGCGGTCGCCGCGGTGGTCACGGGCCGCCCGAGGCGCGAGTCCGTGCTGCGGCTGGACGCGGCCTGGCACCACACCGTGCCCGACACCCAGGACCTGCACTGCCTGGAAACACGGGCGGACGGCACCCACTTCGTGATGGACCGGCGCGGGCCGCGCGCCGTACAGGAGACGGTCACCGCGATGTGGGAGTGGCTGCGCGTCCGTTACCAGGACGACCCCGACTCCTGGCACCCCGACGTGCTGCTCGCGCACCCCGGCGGGACCCGGGTGCTGGAGTACATGGAGCAGACGATGCCCGACGCATGGCCGTCCGGGTTGCTGGACTACAGCCGGGACAGCTACACCAGCGGCAACCGCGGAGGCGCCGCCGTGTTCGACATCCTGAGGCGGGCGCACGACGCCGGACAGAAGTCGGGCAGTCGCGCCGTCCTGTACGCGGCGGCACCGGGCCTCACCGCCACCGCCCTGGAAGGGGAGTGGCTGTAGTGCGAGCCCGCGCCACCCGTAGCAGCGAACGGGCCGCCCGTATCACCGGTCACGCCATCGGTACCGCTGAGGGCGCCGTCCGTACCGTCGGTGGCGCCGGCTGACGCTCACGCCGCCCCTGCCCTCGCCGCGCTCGCGTACGCCCGGCCGCGCCCCGCCCCGCAGCCGCGTCATCCTGCGACTTCCGCCCAGACCACCTTGCCGGTGTCCGTCCACCGCACCCCCCACCGGGTGGTGAGCCGGTGCACGATGTGCAGACCGCGCCCGCCGTCGTCGAGGAGGCGGCCCCGGCTCAGACGCGGCCTGCCGTTGCCGGTGTCGCCCACCTCGCACAGCAGGCCGTGACCACCGGCCCTGATCAGTCGTATCGTGATGGGACCGGCGGCAAAGCGCACCGCGTTCGTGACCAGCTCGCTGACCAGCAGCGTCACGTCGTCCCGGGTGTCGCTCCTGGTGTGCCATTGCCGCAGCAGTGCGGAGACGTGCGCGCGGGCACGGGCGGGCGCGTCGTCGCGAGCGGGCAGCCGCCAGGTCGCGGTGTCCCCCTTGCGGTAGCCGATCATGCGCGCGAGCAGCAGGGTCACGTCGTCGCGCTGGCGCACGGGCGCCAGCACGGAGACGACGTGCCGTGCGGCCTGCTGCAGGGCATCCCAGGGGTGCACCGTGGAAACGGCATCCGCCAGCCTGCTGATGCCCTCGTCGATCGACAGGGCCGGATCCTCCACCAGACCGTCGGTGTAGAGGGCGAGCAGGGAGCCCGGGGGCACGCCGAACGTGTGCACGTCGAACGGCTCCCGCAGCGCGAACTCGGCGCCCAGGCCGGGGTGGGGGCGGACCGCGAGCGGGCCGGCGTGCCCGTTCGGAAGCACCAGGACCGGAGGGAGGTGGCCCGCGCTGGAGAGCGCCACGTGGTGGCTGACCGGGTCGTAGAGGGCGATGCAGCAGGTGGAGCCGAGGGCGCTGTAGCCGGCCGCCAGCCCGGACTCCGCGTCGTCCAGCAGCGTCACGGTCTCGTCCAGGTGCTCCAGCACCTCGTCGGGTGCCAGCCCCGCGGACAGCAGCGCGCGGGCCTCCATGCTCAGCTGGCCCATGGTTGCCGCGGCTCCCAGGCCGTGCCCGACGACGTCACCGACCACCAGCGCGGTACGGCCGTCCGGCAGCGGAAAGCTGTTCACCCAGTCGCCGCCGACGCCCGCGCTGTCGGGGGTGGCGGGCTGGTAGACGCTGGCGATCTCAATGGTGTGGCCGCCGGTCCGGGGCAGCAGCCGGCGCTGCAACGCCAGCACCTGCGTGTGCTCGCGCTGGTGCTGACGGGCCAGGTCGACGTGATGGGAGGTCCTGGCCACCAGTTCCTGCAGGTCGAACAACTCGCTGTCGCGGAAGGGGCGGTCCGCCCGCCGCCAGACCTCCGCCAGGCCCAGCACGACGGGTGGCGCGCCGTCCAGGACCAGCGGTACGCACGCCACACTCGCCGACCGGTCACCGGGCACCAGGGCACGGATCACCCGGGGACTGCCGAGCAGCCGCTCGACCGCCTCCCGGTCGGGTATGACGATGGGCTGCGGGGCATCGTCCCGCCGTACCGCCTGTGCCAGCAGGCGACTCGCGTCGCTCGGAAGATCGACGCCCGGAGTCACGTAACCCTCGGGCCACGCCCGGTCCGGCACCAGGGCTGCCCGCCGTAGCCGGATGCGCCCCTGCGCGTGCTCGGTGACTCCCTCGCCCGTCCACACGGCGAAGTCGAGGTCGACGGCGGCCACGTCTCCCCAAGCCAGCAGGGACTCCGCCAGCGACTGCGCGGTCTCGCCGATGTCGAGCGAGGTGCCGATCGCGGTCTCGGCGGCGTACAGGTGCAGCCTCCTGGCCATGGCGATCACGGAGACGGTCAAGCCCTCCTGAGGCGCCGCGGCGGGCAGGATGCTCAGCGAGACCACCAGCTCCGACCCGTCGCCGCGCCGCAGGCGCTGGATCCGGGCGACGTGCGCCTCACCGATCTCCAGGACCTGCCGCAACCGCCGTGTGACCGTCGGTACGTCCCCGGCGGGCAGGAGATCGGCGAACGGACTCCCGGCCTCGGCGTCCAGACCCGCGAATACGGGGGCGTCCAGATTGCAGCCGGTGACTCTCAGGTCCCTGTCCAGGTTGACCACGCCGAGAATCTGATCCTGACGGTCGGCTGCCGGGTTGTCGGGTACGCGTTGGCGGGTGGCGCGGTCACCCTGCGCGTTCGCGGGACCGCCCGCCGCTGCCGCTCCGCCGCGCGGGACGTAGCGCCCCAGGGCGCTGCTGACCAGGTCGAACGGCGAAGAGGACGAGGAGGAGGGTGTGGAGTCCATGCGGCTCTCTCGCAATCCCCGGCGCAGCGCCGGGGCTGTACTCGGACCCATGCGTCGGGGCACCGAGATCCCTGACCGCACACCTCATTGAATACCACCGGGGGCCGCTTCGCCCACACCAGCGGATCGCGCGGTGAACGCTGACCATGAGGGAATGCCGCGGTCGGCGGGGCCGTGCTCACCTTGCCGGGGGCGTCACCCGCCAGGATGCGACGACCGCCGCAGGACCACCGGGCGCCGGCGCCGACGGTGACGGCCAGTCCGAGTTCGCTGGAGAGGCGCGCACAGGAGCAGCACGATCAGGCCACCCCCACGTCGTGCAGACCTGCCACCCGCGGGATGCCGGGCATTGCGCTCGGCGGGGCGGTGGCCGGACCTCTCATCAGCGTCTCCTGCAGCGCTTCTCGAGACCGGTGACACCACCTCCCGGGTCATCCGCTCCAACGCCGCGTACCTGTGCTGGTTCGGTGCTGCGGGGGGCCATGTGCGCCACTTCCTCGTGTGCGGTGGGGACGGGTACGTGTCGGCACACCGTAGAAACAGCCAGGTCAGGCCCGCATGTGGCGGGACACCATAGTTCAGGGGACGGCTGTACGTGCGGCCACCGCGCCAGCTCGGAGGAGGGCGGTTCAGGGACTCGAAGAGGGGCGAAACGAGTGCCGTCCAGGGCCATGGGCGACAAGGAAAGGCAATCGACTCACCGGATAGGTGACTTGTCAGCATAATTCTGCCAACGTGCTTGGTCACGAGGGGGGTTCGATGTCGGTGGAACATGTGCAGGTCGGCAAGCAGCGCGTGGACGGGCTGGTGGCCGGATGGGTGGACGCGACGCCGTCGGCCGAGGCGGTCGTGTGTGGTGTCGAGCGGATCACCTACGGGGAACTGGGCCGCCTCGTGGACATCGAGGCCGACCGTCTGCGCCGCGCGGGTCTGGGGGACGGCGGGCTGGCCGCCGTCGTGCTGGACCGGCCCGTCGCCGCTCTGGTCGCCATGCTGGGTGTCCTCAGGGCCGGGGGCGCCTACCTGCCGCTCGACCCGACCGTGCCCCAGGAGGAACTGCGGCGCGCCCTGGCGGACGCCGATCCGACCGTCGTGCTCACCCGTGAGCTGTACCGGGTGGCGGTCGAAGACGGTCCGCACCGGCGGGTGGTGTGCGTCGACGCCGAAGCGGGGCCGGCGGGCGAGGACGGGGCACGGCCGCACGCGGATGACGCACAGGACGTGCCGGCCGCCCGTGGCGCCACCGCGTGCGTGCTCCTCACCGCGGGGACGACGGGGCCGCCCGGGCTCGTCCCGGTCGGCCACCACGACCTCGTCACGGCCCGGAACGCCTGGGAACAGGTCTACGGCTCCGACGCCCACGACCGCCACGTGCACACGGCCCCGCCCGAATCCGCGGGGTTCACGGCGGGCTGGGTACGGGCTCTCGGTTCCGGTGGCACCTTGATCCTCCCCGACGGCGACGAACACCACGACCCCGCGGCCCGGGGCGCGGCCCTGCGACGGCTCATCACGGACGAGGAAGCGACCGTGCTCGCCTGCGGTGTGCCCACCGCGCGGCTGCTGACGGCCCAGGAGCCGCCCCGGACGACGCGGCTGCGCCTGGTGACCGTCACGGGCGACACCTGGTACCTCGACGAACAGCGCGCCCTGAAGGACAGGCTCGGCGGCGACGTGCGCGTGGTCAACGCCTACACCGTCACCGAGGCGTTCGGCGCCGGCGCCCGTTTCGAGCTGCCGGAGACGCGGCAGCCGTCGGAGTCCGGAAGCGAACCGGTCTCACTGATCGGCGTCCCGCTCCCCGGGACCTATCTCGCCGTCCGCGGATCCGCTCCCGGCGAGCGGGGGCCCATCGTCCTGAACGGCGTCGACACCGGCGACGACGGGCGGATCCGGGACGACGGCCTGCTGGAGTTCCTGGGCCGGCGGCAGGGTGCGTACGCCGCCGCCGAACGCGCCCTGCACGGCCACCCGGACGTGCGCGAGGGCCTGGTGGCCGAGGTCGAGACCGAACCCTCCCGGGACGTCGAGGTCGTGGCCTACGCGGTACCCGTCGAGGGCCGCGAGCTGGACCCCGTGGACGTCCACCGGCACGTGTGCCGCACGGTGCCAAGGGACGCGCAGCCTCATGCGGTGGTGTCCGTCAGGTCGCTGCCCCGCACCCGGGCCGACAAGGTCGACCGCAGGAATCTTCCCCTGCCCGTCGGCCCGGGGCCGCTCCTCGGCGGCAAGGGAGGGACCGCGGGCCCCGCGTCGCCGGAGATGCCGGCAGGGTGCGCGGTGGCCGGGATCCTGGTCCTCGTAGCGCTCTTCGCACTGCTGGCCTGGGTGTTCACCGACCTTCTGTGGCCGTACTCGACGGACCTGTCGGACGTGCCCGCTCCGTACGCGGACCGCTTCCGCTTCCTCTACTTCTGCGAGAACGTCGCCTTCGGCGCGGGCGTGGCCTTCCTGCTGGTGGGGCGGCCGGGCATGGCGCGGGTCGGGCACAGCGGCTGGTTCACCACGGCGGCACACCTGTCCGTGGTCTGGCTGCTGGCGGCGTGGTGGCCGCAGGACAACTCTTATCGGCTCACCGCCAAGACGGACTGGCCGGCGCAGGCCGTCCTCGTCTACGCCTTCAACGTGTCGCTCATGATCGCCGCAGTCGTGGTCGCCGCCTTCGTCGCCGTGACTCCCAAGTGGCGCCGGAGGCTGGGCCGGTGAACAGGCCGCCCAGCGCGCCGTTGCCGAACCGGACCAGTGCCTCGGCCTCGTCGAGTGCCTGACGCGACCGTGCGGCGAGGGCGACCCCGACGTACGGCACGGGATCCAGTCCCGCCGTGGGGATGGTGGTGAGCAGAAGGGCGCCCAGAGCTCCGCACCGGCGGGCCAGGCCGTCGCAGTGTTCGAGCAGGGCGGGGGCGGGCAGCCGTGCGCCCAGGGGGAGGCGGTCCAGGGTGCGCACCAGGTGGCGGCCTCCCCGCACGCCGTCGAGGCGGCTCTGCAGGACGAAGGCGACGGCGGGGCCGGTGAGCCGGAGATTGATCTCGGTGGGTGCCGGCCGTCCGGCCATGTCGGTGACGAAGTCCACGTCGTACCAACCCCGATAACCCTCCGCCGACAGGGCCTCTCCCACGGCCGTGCCGAACGCGGTCGCGGTCGCCGCCAGTGCCCCGGGCAGGACACCCGGGCCGACGGTGACCCCTTGGTAGGCCGTTCCGGTGACCTCCATCAGTCCTGTGCCGACGGCGTGGACGGTCCCGTCCCGCGCGACCACTCCGTCGAAAGTCGGGTTCCGGTACAGGTCGGCGCCGGGCACGTACTCCTCCACCAGCAGGCCTGCGCCGAAGAGCCGCCGCGCGGCAGCCCGCGTGCCGCCGCCCGACAGCACGTCCTCGGGTGTGAGGACGGCGGTGGCCGAACCGCCGACGCCGTACTCGCCCTTGACCACGCTCGTCAGCCCGGCCGCCGCCCGGTCCGCCAGCACCCGTGCCAGCTCGCGCCGTGAGCGGACCGGCTCCTGAGCGGGAACCCGGATGCCGGGGTGAGCGGCGGCGAGCCGTCGGAAGAGCCGGTGGGAGGCGGCTTTCGACTCGTGGCCGAGCCGGAGGGGCGGCCCCGGCACGAGCCGTTCGGACGCCTCGGTACGTCCCCAGGCCAGCACCGGCAGGCCGGAGTCCCGGATGCGCCGCGTCAGCGCCGGCCGGTCCAGGAGAGCCTGGGACAGGGTGCCGCCGGGGGCGTCCACGCAGTGCACCTCCACCTCGTCCCACTCCAGCTGCCGTGCCAGAGCACGCGTCCAGGCCGCTTCGACCGGCAGCGGCAGGACCACCAGCGCGGGATGCGGGCCGGCGAAGACGGAGAGGCAGGCATAGTGCGGGACACCGTCCGCGGGCGCGCCGCCGGGGAACTGGGCGTGGAACTCCGCCACGTTGCCGAGGTGGACGGAGCGTCCGCCTCCCGTCCACGCCCGCACCCAGGAGGAAGCGGCACCGGCCGGCCACGCCTCCATCCCGACCAGCCCTCCCGAGGACGGCGAGGTGCCGGTGCGGCGCGCGCCCATGGCCAGGTAGAAGGGCTCGGCGTGCGCGTCGGCGGTGATGGTCACCCTGTCGCAGCCGATCCGTCCGGCCTCCGCGAGCATGTGCCGGTAGAGCGACCGGCCCACTCCCCGGCCGATCGACGGCGGATCGACGAAGAGCATGCCGAGCTCCGCGCGGGGAGGCTCCCCGTCCAGAGCGGCGACCCCGAGGACCCGGCCGCCCGCCGTGGCCACCTTCACCCTGCGACCGGCCATGTCTCCCGGGGCCAGCCGGAGTTCGTCCGCGCAGGCCGCCAGGTACGCGTCGTCGTAACCCCAGTGGGCCTTGGAACGCAGCACCAGCGCGCTCAGCGCGGCGGCCTCCTCGGGCCGTCCCGCCCGGACGCGGATCCCGTCGGTGGTCATGGGGGGATTGTTCCAGCCCGACGAGGACGGGACGGGCGCTCGGAGGTCCCCCGCGGTGCCGGGTTCGCCGCCGTCGTCCGGAAGCCGTCCGGAAGCCGTCCGGAAGCCGTCCGGCCCACCCGCCGAGCGACGTGACGGCCTCCCCGCACGGACAGTCCGGGGAGGCGGGAACCGTGTGGCCGGAAAAGCTCGTCACTGATCGTGGTCGCCGCCCGGAGCGGCGACGAACATCGTGAGCTGAGCGGCAGGGAATTTCATGAAGCGTGCATCCGCGACAAGAGCGGGCCTGACGGCCGTTGTGGCACTGGCGATCCTGACGGTCGGTGGCTGCAGGACGGAGGAGGAGGGCCTGCCCGCCGCTTCTGCGAGCGGACGCGCCTCCGGTTCCCCGGCCGGCCACGCCTCCGGTTCCCCGGCCAGACACGCCTCCGGTTCCCCGGCCGGACACGCCTCCGAATCCGTGTCGCCGACGCCCACCACGGAGCCCAGTGGCCCGCGCACCTTGAAGGACGCGCCCACGGCGGGCGGTCTGGACAAGCTGACGGGCGGCAGGGCCCTGACGGACGTGCCTGTCGACCCGGGCGAGATGCGGGACGGCATGAAACTGGTCACCGGCAATTACGGCGACGCCGACGGGAAGGGCACGCCGGTGCTGTTCGAGGGCGTCGATCACGTGCCCGAGGACACCAACAAGCGCCGTGAGCACCTGTTCCGGGGCATGCTCGAGCACATCCAGTGGGATCCGGAGCTGGGGAACCCGCAGGCGGAGCCGGTGGAGGCGGGACCGCTCGGCGGCTCGGTGGAGTGTCTGCTCGCCTCGCTCAGCGAGGACGGCAATGTCATCTGCGGCTGGGCCGACGAGGGCACGGCAGCCGTCGCGCTCTTCGAGAACAGCACCCTCGCCGACGCGGGGAAGCTCTTCGTCGCGATGCGCGCGGACCTGGAGCACTGACCCCTTCCGCCGGACCGCCCGGCCGCATGTCTCCGAGGGGGCGGCGTCGGGCAGGTCACGGCCCGAACGGAAATCACGTAGCCGCCGAGTTCAGGGGGCCGGTATCGTCCGGCCTCCCGACCCGCCGTACCGGCGGCCCGTATCCAGAGAGTGACGCAGATGACCAGCCGGCAGGCAACGACGACCTTGTGGCGCCCCACCGGTCCCGAGGAGCTGGATCTGGTCCGGGAGCTGAACTGGCGTGCCTGGCCGCCCCGGCTGCCCGAGCAGCCGATCTTCTACCCGGTCCTCAACGAGGACTACGCGGTCAGGATCGCGCGGGACTGGAACGTGAAGCACAGCGGCGCCGGCTTCGTCACTCGTTTCGAGGTCGAGTCGGAGTTCTTGCGCCGGTACCCCGTCCAGCAGGCCGGTGGGCGGACGATCCTCGAGCTCTGGGTCCCGGCCGAGGAGTTGGACGACTTCAACGCCCATATCGTCGGCGAGATCCAGGTGGTCCACGAGTTCCGCTGAGGACACCGTGCTCGTCACGGCTCGGCTGCTACTCCGCCGGTGACCAGGGGGCGGAGCGCAAGTGCGCGACGCTGCGCCGGGCACGGCCCTCCGGAGGGCCGCCGACCGCCTTGCCCACCGCGACCATGGAGACGATCGTCCAGCCCGGGTTCGGGTCCAGCTCCTTGGCGAGCCCTTCCAGGTCGAAGGCCCGGAACTGGTGCGCGGCCAGCCCCATGGCCTGGGCCTGAACGGTCATGTGGGCGACGGCCTGGCCGAGGTCGTAGTCCGCGAACTCGGAGTAGAGCAACTGCGTGTCATCGACGTGCCGACGCGTCAGCGTGACGACGAGCAGGCCCGCGTCCGTCGCCCAGCGGGCAGAGCTCGGCGCGAGGTGAGGGAGCACCCGGTCGTGTTCCGGTTCGCCGGGCCTGCCGACGAAGAAGCCCCACGGCTGGGAGTTCCCCGCCGACGGTGCCCACCGCGCGGCTTCCAGCAGCAGCCCGAGGGCGTGGTCGTCGACAACCGCCGACGGGTCGAACCGGTAGGGGCTGAAGCGCTCGGCGAGCAGCGGGTGCATGCCGCTGGGCGGCTCCTGGGGATGACGCATGTTCCGCTGCAACCGGCGACCGTGAACGCGTATTCCAGCCGGTGCGAGGGTGAACACCGCCCACGCCGGACGATCTGCCGGAACGAAGAAACCGGGAGGCGAGCGTACGAGCGAAAGAGAGTGCTGACGTGCGGTGTTGACGGAGCGTGCGGCTTTGGGGCTGTATTCTGACGGTTGTGCCAAGTCGCCCGCGCCCCACCTCGGCGAGGGTGCGCCGCACGGGATGAGTGGCCGGGGGGCTCGTTGCAGTACGGAATTCTTGGCTCGCTGGAGCTGCGCGTCGAGGGGCGACGGGTCGAACCGACCCGCCCCAGGGTCCAGGCGGCACTCGCCTTCTTCCTGCTGAACTCGGGCGAGCTGGTCACCATCGACGCGTTGATCGACGGTCTGTGGGGTGAGAACCCGCCCAAGACGGCCCGGGCGCAGGTCCACACGGTCGTGTCCGAGGTCCGCCGTCTCCTGCCGGCGCCCGACCACGTGGCCCGGGAGTCGGCCGGCTACCGGCTGAACCTCCAGCAAGGAGTACTGGACTCCGCGCGGTTCGAGCTGCTGGTGACCGAGGCGCAACGGCACCTGTGCTCCGCGGAGCGCGAACGAGCCGTGGGACTGCTGCGCGAGGCCCTGGCCCTGTGGCGCGGTGAGGCCTTGTCGGGGATCGGCGCGCCCTTCGCGGACGCGGCCCGCGCCAGGCTGCGTGAGCAGCGGTTCCGGGCGCACATGATGGTCGCGGACGCGGAGCTGGCCGGGGGCGACTGCTCCGCTCTGATACCCGAACTGTCCGCCCTGTCCGCCGAGTTCCCGGAACGGGAGGACGTGGCCGAGCGGCTTGCCCGCGCCCTCTACTTCGCCGGCCGGCAGACGGAGGCGCTTGCCGTCCTGCGCACCGTACGAGCCCTGCTGGCCGAGGACTACGGGGTGGACCCCGGCCGGGAACTGGTCGCCCTGGAAGGCGCCATGCTTCGCGGTGACCTCGTCCGGGAGGCGCCGTCCGGCGTTCGGCCGTCGCCCGGCGCGCACCAGCCGTCCCGGGCCGTCACCCCGTCCGGCCCGGCGCCGTCCGGCCCGACCGGGGCCCCGCCGTCAGCACCGGCCGGACCCGCGCCGTCCGGACCCGTACCGGCCGGACCCACGCCTTCCGGTGCCGCAGCCGCACCGGGAGTCACGCGGGCCGTTCTCGCGCCGTCCGGTTCCGCGCCGCCCGCTTCGGCGGAGGACCAGGTCGCGTCGGCCCCGTCGCCGGGGAGTCCGATGCTCCGTCAACTTCCGCACGATCTGACCGACTTCATCGGCCGGGAGAAGGAGATGGCGACCCTCCTCGAGACAGGGACGGCCGACCGGTCGCCGTGCTCGGCTCCGAGAGTCGTCGTCGTGTCGGGGATGGGCGGGGTCGGCAAGACGGCGCTCGTGCTGCACGCCGCCCATCGTCTCGCCGCCGCCTTCCCCGGCGGTCAGTTGTACGCCGACCTGCGTGGATTCGGCGCGGGCGAACCCCGGACGCCGTTCGACGTCCTGGGCCGGTTCCTGATGGACCTGGGCGTCAGCGGACGTTCGCTGCCGGAGGACGTGGACGACCGCGCGGCGCTCTACCGGGCGGTCCTCGCCGATCGGCAGGTCCTCATCGTCCTCGACAACGCGCGCGACACCCACCAGATCGGTCCGCTGCTGCCGGGAAACGGCAGCAGCGCCGTGCTGGTCACGAGCCGCCGGGCACTGGCCGGTCCGCACGGAGCGACCCGCATAGCTCTGCATCCGATGGCCGAGGACGAGCAGCACCGAATGCTGGAACGGCTCTGCGGCGAGGACGCGCTGCGCACCGATCCCGAGTCGGCATCGCTCGTCCTCGACGCCTGTGCGGGTCTCCCGCTGGCCTTGCGCATCGCCGGGGCGCAGCTGGCCACCCGGCCCACCTGGTCGCTGGACACGCTGGCTCGGCGCCTCTCCGGCAGCGGCAGTCGCCTGCGAGCGCTCGCCGTCGACCACCTCGCGGTGCACGACACCTTCGTGCTCGGCTACAACGGCCTGCGCGACAGCCGGCACCCGATGGAACGAGAAGCCGCCCGGGCCTTCAGGCTCCTGGGACTGTGGCCCTCCCACCCCGTGGCCCCCGAGGCCGCGGCGGCGTTGCTCGGCGAGTCCCTCGCCGACACCGCCGACGTGCTCGATCTGCTGGCCGACACGCATCTGCTGCAGGCCACCGACACCGGCCGATACCGCTTCCACGACCTCCTCGGGGAATTCGCCGAACAGTGTGCCCTGACGGAGGAGCCCGAGGCCGAGCGCGAGGCCGCGCTTCTGCGGCTGGTGACGTGGTACAGCGCCGCCGCCCACAGGGCGAACAGTCTGACGGCGCCGCTCGCTCTGTTCGACCCCCCGCAGGCCTCGGCTCCCCTGCCGGACTTCCGGGACGGGCGGGACGCGCTCGCCTGGTTCGGGCAGGAGATGCCCTCTCTCAAGACGGTCATCGAACTGGCCGGCGACACCTCCGAACCCGAGATGTCCTGGCGGACCGCGTACGCGATGATCGGTTACGGGCACGCCTACTGGTGGGCCGGTGAATGGACGCAGTGCCTCACGGCGGCCATGAACAGTGCCCGCCGACGCGGGGACCTCGTGGGCCAGGCCCACATGCACAACGCGCTCGGGGCGGCCAACGGCATGGCCGACCGCAACGAGGAGTGCCTGGCGCACCTGCGGGCGGCGCTCGCCCTGCACCGGGAGACGGGGGACCGCGAGGGGCAGGCGAGCGTGCTGGGCAATCTGGCCCTGGTGCACCGGCAGGCGGGCCGGCTGGCGGAGGCGGTCGCCGTCCTGGAGGAGACCCAGCGGCTGCGCCGGCAACTGGGGCACACGGAGGACTCGGTGATCACCTTGTCGCTGAAGGGCAATGTCCTGCACGCGAGCGGTGACGCCGCGGCAGCCCTCGAGGCACACACCCAAGCCCTGGCGATCTTCCGTAGACAGGGGCTGGATCAGTACATCGCCGGATGCCTCTACAGCATCGGCGAATGCCACCGTGCCCTCGGACAAGCGGCAGAGGGGTTCGCGGCGTACGCGGACTCGCTGAAACTGGCCAGGAAGATCGACGATCAGGACGCCGTCGCCGACAGTCTGCACGGTGCCGCACAGATGCACCTGTGGGCCGGTGACGTCGAGCAGGCGCGTGCGTGCTGGGAAGAGGCTGTCGCGGTCGCGCGCGAGCACGGTCTGCAGAAGGTCCTGGAGGAGAGCGAGGAGGCGCTCGCTTCCCTCCGGGAGGGCATCGGATCCACGCCTTGAACAGGGCCGCGCCCGGGTGGACGAAAACCGTCGGGTGAGCGAGCGCGTCACCGGAGCGCCCGGCACCCTCCGGCGGGGCCGGGGACGCCGGGCGCCTCGCTGCCGGATCGGACGGGAGCCGTGCAGGCCCCGCCGAAGCGGGGCCTGCGGATTGTTGCGGTACGACTGTCGGCCGCCGACTACCAGCTGGTGGGGATGTAGCTGTAGCAGTAGGCGGACTTGGTCCCTTGGTGCCAGGCGTCGTTGGGCATGTTGGAGCCGGTGTAGTACGGGTCGCCGTGCGACATGATCGCGTTGCCGGTCTTCGGGCCGACGACGCCGTCCTGCGGCAGCCCCATCTCGCCCTGGAACTCCCTGATGGCCGCCTTGGTGGCAGTACCGAACTTGGAGTCCTCGCCGGTCGTCGGGGCGTCGGAGCCGGACGTGACGAGCCAGTAGTTGATGTTGTGCTGGACGCACCACACCGCGGCGCCGCTGTTCGGGTAGCCGGAGCCGATGTAGGAGGCATTCGTGCTGGCGCCGGCCGAGGTGGCGATGCTCATCAGCGCGGCACCGGTCATGGCGGCGGCTATACCGCCCTTGAGGATCGTGGAATTGAAGCTCATCAGGATTCCCCCGTGCGTGAGTCGTGAGTGTGCGGACATCGCACATCTCCTTGGGTGAGCAGTGGAGCGATGGAGCGGTGGGGCATCGGAGAACGGCTCACGCGGGAGGTCTTCGCCGCGTGAGCCACTCCGGTGACTCCCTCCACCCACTCTGGGCGGCTCGCCTATCCGGCCCCTGTCCCAGCGCTCTTCGTCCGCTACTCGGGGACCGCACACGCCGGACGAGCGGGATCCGGGACGGGGTGCGATCCGGGCGCGGGGGTGCGCCGATGGCGCGGGCGGGGATCGACCCGGGCACATGGCCGGCGGCGGCGCTGCCGACCGACAGGACGTGAACCCCCCGCCGCCCGGGGCCGCGCGGCATCCGCCCTCCGGCACACGCGACGGCTTCACGGCGGGCACCGGCCCGGCCCTTCACGGGCCCGGCGTCACCTCGACGAGCCGGAGCCGGTGACCGTGAACTCTCCGGTGGTAGGGGCCGCGCACACGGTCACGTCCGTCTCCTCGCCCGCGGCCCGGCCCGCCTCGCACAGCCGGCCGCCACTCTCGCGCAGGTCGAGGCGGAAGCGCGTGGCCTTGCCGTCCTGCTCGAGGCCGTGGATGCGTTCGTCGATGTACCCGAGGCCGTTGAGGGTCTTGCGGACCTTGGCGGGGGTGGGTTCCCGGACCGCCTGCAGCGCCTGGACGATGCGCTGTTCGTGCTGGACGCTCGCACACCAGTCGCGGGCGTTCAGCTCCGTCTCGGGTCCTGTCGGGGCGCCGGGTTCGATCGGATCGGTCGGAGGGGTCTCCCCGGGAGGGACGCTCCGCTCGTCGGCCGGAGTGTCATGCGCGCAGTCTCCGATCCGCCCTCCGCGTCTCGCATGAGTACACGTACTCATGCGGGATGAGCAGTCGGGAAGGTTTGTCCTGTCACACGGAAGTAGCCCAACTCCGCTTGTTCCAAACGTGGTTGTGGAACCGATCGGACCTGATTCACCGTCCGCATCGTTCCTTGCTGCTCCTGCAGGGGTGGCGGGGGCCGCGCCTTCGGTCGCATCGCCCGCCGCGCTCGTGCCCTGGTCGGCTCACCGACGTGCCCCTTGGAGCGACGACAAGGCCGCCGCCACCCGTTCCGTCGCCTCCGGAGGAGTGGAGGCGTGCGGGGAGAAGCGGAGTGAGTCGGCGCGCACCGTCGGGGTGACGCCCTCGGCGTGCAGCGCCTTCGCGACGACGGCCGGATCGTGGTCCGGCATGGTGAAGGACAGGATGCCCGCGCGGAGTGCCGGGTCGGTGGGGGAGAGGACGCGGCCGCCGTGTGCCATGACGGTCTCGGTGAGTCCGGTGATCCGCTCGGCGACGGCGGTCTCGATCGCGGCGACCGTGTACCGCTCCACGAGCTCCAGCGCGGACGCGAACGCGGCTGCCGTCACCGGGCTGAGATTGGTGATCGACCACCGCTGCGCGCCCGCGGCGGGCGGGTGCTCGGCGCCGTCGAACAGGCCGACGTCCTCGACGCCCGTCCAGCCGGTGAGGACCGGTTCCAGCGACTCCAGCGCGCGGTCGGACAGCGCCGCGAAGCCGGTGGACCAGCCCGCGCGCAGCCATTTCTGACCGCCCGCCACCACCACGTCGGCCGCGTCCCAGTCCATCGCGGCCACGCCGAACGCCTGGATGGCGTCCACGATCAGCAGCCGGTCCGGTCCGACCGCCTCGCGCAGCGCCGCCAGATCGGCACGGAATCCGGTGCGGAAGTCCACGGCGCTGACGGACAGGGCGACGGCGTCGTCGGTCAGGGCGGCACGCACCAGATCGGCGGTGACCCCGCCGCCGGGCTCCGGGTCGAGCCAGCGCGGTGTGGCCCGGCCCAGGCCGGCGGCGCGGCGCCACGGATAGTGGTTGGCCGGGAAGTCGGTGCGCGGCGCGAGGACCACGCCCTCCCGGATGCCGAGGGCTGCGTGGAACAGGCCGGTGGAGGCGTTGGGCAGCAGCACGGTGTGCCGGCTGTCGGTGCCCACGAGGCGAGCGGCCGTGTCCCGCGCGAGTGCCTCCGCGCGCATCAGGCCGTCCACGGTGGTGTGATCGGCGCGGGCGGATTCCTCCATGGCTCGCGCGGTGGCGGCCACGGCGTCCCGCGACGGGGGACCGAACCGTGCGAAGTCGAGGTACCCGGAGGGTGTGTCGAAGTGGGCTGCGTACGACGTGAGCACGGGGCTCGTCCTTCCGGGACGGGACGGGACGGGGCGGTACGGGTCGGGTCGGGCGGGGCGGCCGTGACGGCGGGCCCGCCGGGTGAGCGGGTGGTGCGGCGGAGCGACGGACCGCTTTTCGTCGTCCCGGGCGCGTCCTGCCCGCCTGCACGGTACGCGGCACGCTCCGCACGGACCGGCGCGGGGTGCCGGCTGGGGGTGTCGCGGTCCGGGGCTTCGGCCCGCACCGGGTCTCGGCTCGTATGGCGGCGGGCCCGCGCGGGGAACGGGACGGCCGGACACCCCTGAGGTGCCCGGCCGTCCCGTTCGCCGAAGCCGAAGCCGAAGCCGAAGCCGATGTCGATGTCGACGCGGCTCGTGAAGAAGCCGGGCTCAGTGGCCGGCGGATTCCTCGGGGCGGGCGTGGCGCGGCAGGAGGAACGCGAGCAGGAACGTCAGGGCCAGCATGCCGTCGACGACCCAGAGCAACGTCTGCATGACGGAGCCGAAACCGCTCCGGAAGGCGGACGACGCGGTGTCCTGCAGGGCGGCCGGTATCCGGGCGCCGGCCTCGGGCGAGGTCACGGCGGAGCGGGTCTCCTTCTCCAGGCGGGCGCAGGACGCCGGCGTCGCGGCGGGGTCCTTGGCCGTGGCGCGGTCAGAGGCGCAGGTGCGCAGGCCCGCGACGATGCGGTCCTGGGCCTCGGGCGCGACGTGCGCGGCGGTCAGCTGTTCCCGGAGGTGGTCCGAGCGGTGGTCGACGGCGGTGGCGATCCCGCCGCCCACCAGGCCGAAGAACACCGTGCCGAGGACGGCCACGCCGAAGGCGCCGCCGAGCTGCTGTATCGCGGTCATCGTGCCGGAGGCCGAACCCGTCTCGTGCTGCTCGACGCTGGCGAGCACGATGTCGAAGAACGGCGCCATGAGCAGGCCCATGCCGATGCCCGTGACCAGCAGGGACGGCAGGAGCTGCCAGGGGCCGACGCCGCTGCCGGTCATGTCCAGGGTCAGCCACACGCCGAACACGCCGAGCGCCATGACCAGGGTGCCGCCCTGGAGCACGGTCCGTCCGAACTTGGCGACGCCCTGGGCGATACCGAAGCCGACGATCATGCCGCCCGACCAGGGAACCATCACCAGGCCCGCCTTGAGCGGCGAGTAACCGAGGCCGATCTGGGTGTAGAGGTTGAAGACGAGCATGAAGCCCTGCATGGCCGAGAAGAAGACCAGTCCGAGGATCATGCCGCCGCTGAAGCCGCGCTTGCGGAAGAGGCTCGGGACGACCAGCGGGTCCTGGCCGGCCTTGCTGCGGCGCGATTCGTACAGGGCGAAGGCGACGAAGACGACGACGGAGGCGCCCATCATCAGGAACGTCCACACGGGCCAGTCGTACTCACGGCCCTGGACCAGCGGGAAGATGATGAGCAGCGCGGCCAGGGAGACCAGGATCATGCCGGGGATGTCCAGGCGCGGCTTGCTCTCGGACCGGCCCCTCGGCAGGTAGCGCACGGCACCGAGGATCGCGGCGGCACCCAGCGGCAGGTTGATGAGGAAGATCATGCGCCAGCCGGTGCCGAAGTAGTCGGCGTCCACCAGCCAGCCCGCCAGGATCGGCCCGCACACCGCGGACAGACCCATGACCGGGCCGAACATGCCGAAGGCCTTCTGCGACTCCTTCGGCGGGAACATCTCCTTGATCATGCCGAGGCCCTGCGGCAGCATCACCGCGCCGAACAGTCCCTGCACGACCCGCGCGCCGATCAGCATCCCGGGCGACACGGACACCGCGCACAGCAGTGAGCCCAGGGTGAAGCCGGCGGCGCCGACCAGGAACATCGTGCGGCGCCCGTGGATGTCCCCGAGCCGTCCTCCGGTGACGAGCCCGACGGCCATCGAGAGGGTGTAGGCGGCGGCGAGCCACTGCAGCGTGGAGGCGCCGCCGCCGAGGTCGGCCCGCATGGAGGGGCCGGCGATGTTCGTGACGACGGCGTCGAGGAGGTCCATCACCTCGGCCGCGAGGATCACGAACAACGCAGCCCAGCGCCACCGGTAGGGCGCTGGTGAGTCGATGGGCGTCCCGGCGGACGCGACACCGGTGGTGGACATCGGGAACTCCTCGGAAAGAGGCCGCGCCGGGTACGACCGGAGCGCGGTGCGGCGGATGTGTGACTGCCCGGTTTGCCGTCATGGAGGGAGGAACAGGGACCAGACGCTGGAGAACGTCGTTCACTTTAACAGAACACTGCTCACCACGAGAACGGCGTTCATTAAGATATAGCGCAACCTGGCGAGGGAGACAAGATATATCGCGTTGACGCCGGGTGAACGCCGCTCTCTCGGAGAGAACACTGCTCTCCACGCGCCTACACTGTGCTCATGAGCGACGCGGCCGCCGGCACCCCCGAATCACCCCCGCCGTCCCCCTGGGAGCGCGAGCGTCCCGTCCGTGCTCGCGTCACCCCGGCGCGCGAGCCGCTGTCGCGCGAGCGCATCGTCGAGGCGGCCTTCGTCGTGCTGGACCGGGCCGGTCTCGACAAGCTGTCGATGCGTCAGGTGGCGGCCGAACTGGAGGTCGCGGTCTCCGCCCTCTACGCCTACGTCCGCTCCAAGGACGACCTCCTGGAGCTGATGTACACCCGGCTCTTCGCCGGCTTCATGCTGCCCGAACCCGACCCGGAACGGTGGCAGGAGCAGGTGAGGGACTACGCGCGCTCCTGGCGGTGGCGGCTGCTGTCCCATCGCGACATGGCCAGGATCTCCATGGCACACGTCCCCTTCACCGCCGAACTGCTGCCGTACGTCGAGGCGTTGCTCGCCATCTTCCGTACCGCCGGGCTGCCCGACCGCATCGCCGCCGAGGCCGGTGACCTCATCTCCACCTACATCGACGGGTTCGTCCTGGAGGAGGGCATGTGGCAGGACCGGGCCGCCGAGCAGTCCGGGGGCGGCTCCCTGGCCCGCCCCGACTGGCGCGAGATGGCCGACGAGATGCAGAACTACTTCGCGTCCCTGCCCGAAGGGGACTTCCCGCATCTGCGGGCCCTGTCCGGGGTGATGGTGACGGACTCCTCCGACGAGCGGTTCGACATCGGCCTGGAGATCATCCTGCGGGGCCTCGCGAGCTATCTGCCGGACCGCGAGGCCTGAGCCCGGGGCAGACCGCAGTGGAACTGCCCCGCCGCCTTCGGCTCAGTTGTTCCAGCTCTCGTCGTACGGATCGTGCGGCGCCGGGACCGGCTTCGCCGTGCTGACCTCGAGGTAGGGGATGACGCCGCCGTTGACCGGGTCCGTCGTGCGCCTGGCGGTGTAGCGGCCGGTGACCTCGAGCCAGGTGTCGGGCCGCAGGACGGGCGGGATCCGCCCGGACAGGCCGACCTTGACCGGCTGGGCGTCGGCGGCACAGCAGTTGAGGGCCATGCGGACGAGATAGGGGGCACCGGCGCTGTCGAGCGCGACGAAGCCGGTGATCCTGACCTGCCGGCCGCCGAGGGAACGGCCGTGGCCGTACGCCGCCCTGCCCGCGTAGTCGACCAGGCCGAGGGGGACCGGATCACCGGCGGGCAGTTCGGCGTAGCCGAAGGGGGCCTGAAGTGCCGTACCGGTGCGCATCGCGCTGTAGGAGCCGAGGGCCGGCGGGGCGACCAGGATGAGCGCGAGCAGCGGGAGGACGAGGAGCCACGCGATACGCGGCTCACGATGCCCGTGACCATGCCCATACCCGTGTTCGTCGCCGGACCGGTCGGCGGAGGCCTTCCGGTGCTCGCGCATCTCGTACCAGACCGTGGCGAGGGCCGTGACGATCAGCACCACGCCGGCCGCGAGCAGCAGGGGCCGCAACCCGGCCTTGACGTACCGCAGATAGAGGTCCGTGACGCTCGCGTGCAGCACCGCGGCGCCGACGAGGAAGAGCACGGCGGCCTGTGCCTGCCGGTTCACAGCAGTACCGCCCCGGTCAGTACGGACAGGAGGATCGCGAGGGCGAAGGTGGCGGGCGCGAAGCGTGCCGCGAAGCCGCGGCCGAACGTGCCGACCTGCATGGCGAAGAGTTTCAGGTCGATCATCGGGCCGACGACGAGGAACGCGAGCCGGGCGGTGAGGGAGAACTGGGTCAGCGAGGCGACCACGAACGCGTCGGCCTCGGAGCAGATCGACAGCAGGACGGCGAGGACCGCGAGGGCCAGGACGGAGACCACCGGATTCCCGGCCGCGGCGTGCAGCCAGCTCGCGGGCACGACCGACTTGAGCGTGGCCGCCGCCATCGCGCCGAGCACGAGGAACCCGCCCGCGTGCATCACATCGTGCCGAACCGACCCCCAGAACGCCGCGCCCTTGCCGAGGCCGTCGTGCGCGGGGCGGTCCGGCGGGCGCAGCCAGTCGGTGCGGCCGAGGCGCTGCCACAGCCAGCCCATCGCGCAGGCCACGAGGAGGCTGGCCACGAAACGGGCGAGGACCATCTCCGGGTTCCGGGGGAAGGCGACGGCGGTCGCGGTCAGCACGATCGGGTTGATCGCCGGGGCGGACAGCAGGAAGGCGAGGGCGGCGGCCGGGGTGACGCCGCGGCGCACCAGCGCCCCGGCGACCGGTACGGAGGCGCACTCGCAGCCGGGCAGGACCGCCCCGGCCATCCCGGCGACCGGCACCGCGAGCGCCGGCCGCTTCGGCAGCGCGCGGGCGAAGAACGTCGGCGGGACGAACACCGCGATGACCGCGGACAGCAGGACGCCGAGCACGAGGAAGGGCAGGGCCTGGACCACCACCGCGACGAACACGGTCATCCAGCTCTGCATCACCGGCGCGGACAGCGCCCCGCGGATCGGCCCCTGTGCCGCGATGACCAGCAGGAGGAGCATGGTCAGGGCGAGCGGGGAGTCGAAGTTCCAGCCCTGCCGGCCCTGACGGCCGTCCTCGTCCCGCGGCCGGACCGGCGGTGGGGCTTCTTTGGTGGTGGTCACGCTCGAGGTACCTCCGGTCGGGGAAGGGCGTGGCTGCGGATGCCCTTCCGCCTTGGATACGCCGGTCCGGCCACAGCTTCTCACCAGGCGTCGGAGGGTTTGCCCGCGCCCGGGGGATTCTTGACCTTCGAGGGACCGCCCGTCGTGACCGAGGGGCGTCGGCTCGCGCTCCCGGCCGCCGTGAGCGGCGGATCCATCTTCCACGGAGCCCGTCGGGACGGCGCGGGCGGGTCCCTTGGCCGTCGGCGCGGCAAGGGCGTTCACTCCGGCGCCCCGGTGCCCCGCCGAGGCGAACGGAAGTGCACCGGCCCGATCCCGCCCGGCGCGACGGCCGTTCCTCGCGCGGCGGTCGTTGTCACATCTCTTTACGTCGCTGTCATGTACCTGTAGCTTCCCGGGCTGCAAAGGCTTTCAGGAATTTACCGGTTCTTCTTGCAAGTCAACTCCCCCTCCCCGCACCCGTATTGGAGCCTCCCCATGAACCGAAGACGTCGACGCCCGCCGCTGAGAGCCCTGGTGGCGCTCCTGGCGGTGACCGGACTGTTCGGACTGAACCCGCCGGACACGGGGTCCGTCCCCCTGGAGAACACGGCCGCCACCTCCACGACGGCGACCGTCTTCTACTACACGAAGACCAAGAACTGGCCGACCACCTACCTGCACTACGCCCCGGACGGCGGCTCCTGGACCACCGTGCCCGGCGTCCGGATGGAGGCGGCCTGCACGGACTGGGTGAAGAAGACCGTCGACCTCGGCTCGGCCACCGGACTGCAGGCCACCTTCAACAACGGAAGCGGCACCTGGGACAACAACGGCGGCAACAACTACGCGCTGGGAACCGGCACCATCACCGTCAAGGACGGTGTCATCGCCCACAGCGACCCGTGCGCCGACACCGGTACGGGCAGCGGCAACCGGGCGACCGTGTACTACTCGACCGCGACCTCCGGCTGGACCACGGCCAACATCCACTACGCGCCCACGGGCGGCTCCTGGACGACGGTCCCCGGCGTCGGCATGGAAAGCGCCTGCACCGGATGGTGGAAGAGGACCCTCGACATCGGGACGGCGACCTCGCTCAAGGCGGCCTTCAACAACGGGAACGGCGTCTGGGACAACAACAACAGCGCCGACTACACGATCCCGTCCGGCACCACGACCGTGAAGGACCGGACCGTCACCGCCGACGCCAAGGACCCCTGCGCGGCCCAGGCACCCGACACCCAGGCGCCCACCACACCCACCGGGATCACCGCGAGCGCCACCAACACCTCGGTGGTGGTGAGCTGGAACCCGGCGACAGACGACACCGCCGTGACGAAGTACCAGCTCACGCGGACGGGCGGTACGAAGGGCACGGTCGTCACCGACGTCGGCTCGACGGTGTACTCCGACACGGGACTCGAGGAGAAGACCGAGTACGCCTACACGGTGAAGGCCGTCGACGCGGCCGGGAACACCTCGCCCGCCTCCGCCGCGGCCACCGTCACGACCGGGCAGAAGGCTCCCGCGCCGGCCGCGGGGACACCGCTCGGCACCGACCCGCGCAAGGACCCCATCTACTTCGTCCTCACCGCCCGCTTCTACGACGGTGACAGCTCCAACGACCGCGGCGGCAGCCAGGACGTCAAGTCGGGCAACGCGGCCAACAAGGACCCCATGTTCCGCGGTGACTTCAAGGGCCTGGTCGACAAGCTCGACTACATCAAGGCGCTCGGCTTCTCGGCCGTCTGGATCACCCCGGTCGTCCTCAACCGCTCGGACTACGACTACCACGGCTATCACGGCTACGACTTCTACAAGGTCGACCCGCGCCTGGAGTCGGCCGGCGCCTCCTACCAGGACCTGATCAACGCGGCCCACGCCAAGGGCATGAAGATCTACCAGGACGTCGTGTACAACCACAGCTCCCGCTGGGGCGCCAAGGGCCTGTTCACCCCCACGGTCTACGGCGTGCGCGACGCGCAGTGGAGCTGGTACTACGACGAGAAGAACGACGGCTTCGAGTACGACGGCCTGACCGTCGAACCCAAGTCGGGGAAGTCGTACTACAACGGCGACCTGTGGTCGACCGCCGAACCCTCCGGCAACACCTGCCTCAACTGGGGCAAGCCCACCGGGGGCAAGAGCGCCGAGGGCTACACCCTCTACAACTGCCAGTGGCCGAGCCCCACTTCGGGCATGTTCCCGAAGGCGTACTACCACCAGTGCTGGATCGGCAACTGGGAGGGCGAGGACTCGCGTTCGTGCTGGCTGCACGAGGACCTCGCCGACTTCGACACCGAGAACGCCACCGTCCAGAACTACCTGATCGGCGCGTACGACAAGTACATCGACATGGGTGTCGACGGGTTCCGCGTCGACACGGCCGTCCACATCCCGCGCGTCACCTGGAACCGCCGCTTCCTGCCCGCCATCCACGACCGGGTCACCCAGCGGTTCGGCACGGACGCCGCGAAGAACTTCTTCGTCTTCGGCGAGGTCGGCGCGTTCGTCAACGACAAGTGGAACCGCGGCTCGGTGAACCACTCCGCGCAGTTCTACACCTGGAAGGAACGCAAGGACTACAGCGCCGACGACGAGACCGCCGCCATCGAGCAGTACGACTACGAGGAGCAGCTCGGCACCGGCGACCAGCCCACCTCCACCAACGCCTTCCTGAGCGGGAACAGCTATCACACCCCGGACCGCAGCCAGTTCTCCGGGATGAACATCATCGACATGCGCATGCACATGAACTTCGGTGACGCGCAGAACGCCTACAGCAACGGCAAGGACTCCGACGACTCCGTCAACGACGCCACGTACAACGTCGTCTACGTCGACAGCCACGACTACGGCCCCAACAAGTCGAGCACCCGCTACGCCGGCGGCACCGACGCCTGGGCCGAGAACATGTCCCTGATGTGGACCTTCCGCGGCATCCCCACGCTCTACTACGGATCGGAGATCGAGTTCCAGAAGGGCAAGCAGATCGACTGCGGGCCGACCTGCCCGCTGGCGACCACCGGACGCGCGTACTACGGCGACCATCTCGCCGGCAGCGTCACGGCCTCCGACTTCGGCAAGGCCGACTCCGCGAGCGGCGAGGTCGCCACGACCCTCGCGCAGCCGCTGGTCAAGCACCTCCAGCGGCTCAACCTGATCCGCCGGGCGATCCCGGCCCTGCAGTCGGGCCAGTACTCGACGGACGGCATCAGCGGCTCGATGGCCTTCAAGCGCCGCTACACCAGCGGGTCGACCGACAGCTTCGCCCTCGTCACGGTCACCGGCGACGCGACGTTCACCGGCATCCCGAACGGCACCTACACGGACGCCGTCACCGGTGACGTGAAGACCGTCTCCGGCGGCACCCTGGCGGTGGCCGCGCCCGGGAAGGGCAACCTGCGGGTCTACGTCCTCAACGGCCCCGGCAAGATCGGCACCGACGGCCCTTACCTGAAGTAACCGGGGGCCGGCGGACGGCTACGCGAGCGGCGGTCACCGCGGTCCCGCCCGGGCGCCCCACGCCCGGGCGGGACACCGTGACCGCCGCCACCGCACCTGGCGGGACCCAGGATGAATGGCGGGATGAGCGTTGGGTACGTGACCGTCGACACGCCCGGGAGCGGGACCGGCCCGGGTGTCCGACGCCCGCCACGACCCGGGAATCTGCCATGGACACGCCCTTGAACAACAACCATCCGACCGCGCCCGCGGCGACGCCCGCCCAGGAGGCACTGGACACCCTCGTCGTGAACACCGACGACGCCGCCGCGCTGGACACGCTCGCCGGAAGCGACGTACTGGTGCCCGTGCCGGACGACGCCACGGACGAGGACATCGCCGATCCCCATGCCGTCGCCCTGCCCGTCCTGGACGATCCCGAGGGCGGACAGGTGGTTCCGGTGTTCACCTCGGAACAGGAGCTGACCGAGCTCCTGCCCTCCGTCTCCCGCTACCGGCTCGTGCCGCTCGCCGCGCTCGCCTCCCAGTGGCCCCCGGGCGATCTGGACCTCATCATCGACGCCGCCTCACCGCACGGTCTGACCCTCACCTCCGAGGGCGTACGCACTCTGCTGGTGAGGTAAGGGCGTACGCACTCTGCTGGTGAGGCAGCGGACCGCCGGCCGTCCGGCGCGGGCCCCGCCCACGGCTCCGTACCGGGACCGGTGAGGCCGGTCCGCGGGCGAAGGATGTCCGGATCCGCTCCTCGTCCGGGGGTGGCCCGGGCCGTCCGTAAGGGGAAGATCCCTGGAAAGCCGCCGCGGAGGAGTGGGGTTCCCTTGAAAGTCGTCCTGCTGGGTACCGCCGCCGGCGGCGGTTTCCCCCGCTGGAACTGCGCCTGCGCGCGGTGCTCGGCCGCCCGCGACGGGAAACTGCCCGCCCGCACCCAGGAGTGCGCCGCCGTCAGCGGCAACTCCCGCGACTGGTGGCTGCTCAACGCCTCACCCGACCTCCGTACGCAGCTGAACGCCACCCCCGCGCTCGCACCCGGCCCCGGCGGCACGCCCGTACGAGGCGTCCTCCTGACGGACGCCGAGCCCCATCACGTGACGGGGCTGACCGGGCTGTACGGCGCCCAGGGACTGAAGATCTACGCCTCGCCCCCCGTCCTCGCCGCGCTCTCGCCCCTGCATCCCCTTCTCGAACGCCATGCCCCGTGGGAGTGGGAGGACAGCTTCACCGAGGGCGGCTTCGTTCTGGCCGGAGGGCTGGTCGTCAGCGCCCGCGCGCTCGGTTCCAGGGCCCCCGGCCACATCCCGGGGGCCGCCGACGACCGCTGGGTGACGGCGTACCGGATCGAGGACCTGGCCAGCGGCGGCGTGCTCGTCTACGCACCCCGCCTGGGGGAGTGGACACCCGCGCTGGACGAACTGATCGCCGGGGCGACCCGTGTCCTGCTCGGCGGCACCCTCTACGCGGCCGGCGAGACGGACACCCCGGTGCGGGCGGCCCGGGGACGGACGGCCTCGTGGCACCTTCCGGTCTCCGGCGCGGACGGCAGCCTGGCCGCACTGACCCGGCACCCGGGCCCGCGCGTGGTCTACACCCACTTCGCCAGCGCGAACCCACTGCTCGACCCGGCCACGGACGCCTACGCGTCGGTGACCGCGGCCGGAGCCGAGATCCCTCTGGACGGAGCGGAATTCGTCCTGTGAATCAGATCTGGGCATCGCTGATCGGTGTCGTACTCGGCGGAAGCATGTCCTACCTGGCCCAGTTCACCACCGCACGCCAGGCCGCCCGCACCGAGGACAAGCGCCAGGCCACGCAGCTGGCCGAGGCCCGCCGTGCCGAACGCCTCGACGCGATAAGGGAGTTCATCCAGCTCGCACAGCAGGGCATACGCCTCGCCGAGGACCGCTACGAGGCGTCCGACTGGTCCTCCGGCTGCACGCCCGAGTGGCTCGCCGCCGCGCGGGGCCTCATCGAACGCCTCTGGATCTGCGAGCGGATGATCCTGGTCCTCGTCGGCCCGGAGCTCCACCGGCTCGCCTGGGACTACGCGGGTGCGGTGAACCACGTCCTGTGGGAGGACCTCGGCGCCCCCGAAGCCGCGTGGGACCACCTGCGCGCCCCCATGAACACCTTCCTCGCCGCCGCCCACGGGAAGCTGGGCTGACCCGGCTCCGGAGGCCCCTGACAGCGGAGTGACGCGGCAGGCCACGGCGTCCTTCCCGTTCCGCCGGACGGGCGGGGCCCGCGGACGGTCAGCCGCCCTGCGCTCACCGACCGCCCACGACCACCCCCCCTCGGAACCGATCATCCAGTCTCCGCCCATGAGCATGATCGGTGAGTACCTACGTGTCACGGCCGCTGAGCTCGACCGGGCGACCCAGGACCCCGACCGGGCGTCGGACCTCGTCGAAGAGGTGCGGGACGCCATCGGCTGTTCCCATGGCTCCCCGCACGATCCAGCACGCGTCCGGCGCGGTCAGGGCGCCCGTGGGCCACGTTAGTCTCCGGTCATGGCCTTGCGACCTGATGAGTTCTACGACCACGCACGCGCTGCCGCGGACGGTGAGCTTCGGCTTCCGTTGGCGCGGATGACCGGCTGGGAGATAAGCCCGTTCGAACCTGAAGGACTTCGCGTCGCGCCGCTGCGTCCGCCCACTCTGCCCGAGCCGGAGCGGCACGGCGAGGATCCGGCGAACTGCGACCCGTGCCGCGACCGGGACGAAGGCATCTGGTTCGGCGAACGCTGGCGACTGGCCCGGATCACGGGCGTCGGCGTGCCCTTGGTGCTGATGCTGTTCCCCCGGGACCACTACGACATGGCGGACCTGCCCGACGAAATGGCCGCCGAACTGGGGGTGCTCACCACTCACATCGTCCGCCATGTGCAGGCACTTCCGCATGTCTCCCGAGCCCACGTCTACCGGATCGGGGACGGAGCCGCGCACCTGCACGTCTGGTTCTTCGCCCGGCCCGAGGGGCAGGCCCAGCTGTACGGGTCATGGTTGCCCGTCTGGGACGACCTCCTGCCGGAGTATCCGGCGGACGTGGCCGACGCGGACGCGGTGGCCGTCGCCGACGCACTGGTCACCTCGTACGGAGGCCGTCGCCGGGCCACCGACGAACAGACGCACGTCTGAGCCTTCCGCGCGATCTCGTCGGCCCGTGTGCTGATCACCGGTCCAGCCGGCCGGCGACGCCGAACAAGCCCACAGCTCTGACCGGTTCAGACGCTGTGGGCTGGGTCTGCCGCAGGTTGGGGTGACAGGGCGAACTGGAACCCGAGAGGCAGGACAGCTCACCGTGACGGACCGCCACGTGGCGGTTGAGGCCATCCTTTTGTTGCGCAAAGGATCTCATTCTGTCAAGAAATCATCTGTTGTGATCGTCTTTCGCTCGTTAATGATGTCTCTGCTTCAACATCAACACCTAGCGAAGCGGGGACACCATGAGCAAGACACGTAAAGGCATGAGGGTGGCGTCCATCGGAGCCGCCGCCTCGGCATTGGCCGCGGGGCTCCTGCTCGGCGCCGCCGCGCCTCAGGCGAGCGCCGCGAGCTTCAATTTCTTCACCGTCGAGATGTCGAACGGCTCCGCCGTCATAACGGTGAGCAACGGCAGCGGTACCGCCATCGGGTCCGGAGCGTGGGCCTCCGACCCCGGCCAGGTCGGCTCCTCCACCGGCGACACCCTCATCGCCAACGACACGTTCGATGACGGCTACGGCATCGAAGCCCACCTCAGCACCGGCAGGGTCGCCTCGACCCGCGGGCACGCCTCGCCGTACACCGACAAGGCGACGGGCAACCTTCCCGAGGGCAACACCTATTACATGACGGTTTGCGTCGTGAAGGGCACGTTCAAGGACTGTTCCGGCAGCGCCACCGTCAGGTCGTGAGCTGAACACCAGGGGCCGGGCCCGGTGATCCGGCTGGGCCCGGCCCTGCCCGCGCTGGGGCCGGGTGCCGTGGAACGGGGCGTGGCTGTGGCCGACTTCGGTTCGGGGCCTTTGCCGTCGCGCTTCCGATCGGGTCGGGCGTGTTCCCGGTGCGGGCGGCCTGACCGCACCGGGTCGGCTCGGAACGGGTGCCCGAAGTCCGGGCGTACAGGCGCTCGTCCACCCCGTGGCCCGTCCGGACGCGGCCGCTCGGTACGCCGCCCCTCACCGGGGCTCGCCGCAAAGGCGTGCGAGCAGACGCCCGGGCCTCGTTCGGTGCGGTCATGACGTGCCCCGTCACAGGCCGTCGTCGGACGGGGCGACGGGGTGTTGACCCGCGGCTCTGACCAGCTCGGACGCCGTGGGCTTCTTCACGGGGCCCTGGACGCCTTTGCCGCCAGGTGCGAGGTGCTGAGGACGGAGCGTCCACTCGACTTCGTATGCGGCCATGACGAGTACTGGGTCGGCTTCTGCTCATGAGGGTGTACCAGCGACTGATCAGGCTCGGCATCAAGAGCACTCGGTTTGGGAGGCTGCGATCATTTGCATGCAACTTGGGTGCTGGCCTGGGTAAACGGTTGCGCTGGGGGATCGACGGTTGCGGCTGCTCTCACCGTGATTCCCCGCTGTATCCACAGGCCCGGCACCTGCGGACGCCGCAGATGGGTGCGGTGCACCCAACTCCGCATCAGTTTTTGGTGAGTTCACGAAGTATGTGACCGAGAGCGCCAGCCGGGTGGCATCGAGGTATCAGCATGCCTGAAAGTGTGAAGAAGGCCATTGCTCGAACCCGAGTGGGATTCACTGGTGAGCCCGAAGAGGGAGCGTTCGCAGGGGTTCCACGGGATGGGTCACTCGGTCTTGACACCTGCTTGAGCGAACAACGCACCCTTCGTGCTCTGTTGACACTTGGCCTTTTCGATCGATTGGGACTCGGGGAAGCTCGGCCGCCTGCTCGGTGGGGTTTGCACACGCTCGTGGCTTACGACATCACGGTGTCGCCTCGCTACAACCGGCTCGTCCTCATCACGGACGTTCCGCACAACGTGGCACCGTACCTCCTGCCCAGCCGCGTATGCGGTTGATGAGCCGCTGACCACGTCGGAGCAGACACAGCTGGACGAAGTACCCGGCATGGGCGCAGACGCTGAATGCCTGCTGGCCGGTCTCGCCACCAGAATCGCGACTCAGGACCCTCGGGGCAGATGGGCGATCGGCAACTGGTTCTCTGACCCCCTACAACGTTCCGGTTGGCTCAACGACGGGAGCGAAGAACGATACGGGAAGCAACTGTGGGGCTCGGCGAACCGATGGATTTTTCGATGGAACGGCTTTCCTTACGTCGAAGACGTCGCGACATCACTGACAGCTCCTCAGGTTGGTATCCCCGGTGCCACGATGCACGATGCCGGCGACCGCGTGGAGGTGCGGTCGGGGGCCGCGACACTCAGCCTGCACGGACGTCGAGCACCGTTCCAGCGGACATCGGGACAGTTCTCATGAGCTGGGACAACGTGACGCTGGTGATTCTGGCTGCTTTTGGCTGCGTCATGCTGCTACTGACGCAGATCGCCGAGGTGCTGTCCAAGGTTCCTGAGATCATCCGCGTTTGGCATGAGGTACGACGCGCTCTTCAAGCGGGGCCGGACGATCTCCCTGAAGTCCGGGGCGCGAGAGAGGCTGACGATTCCGCCCCTGCCGCCGGTGGGGGAAACGCCCCGAGAGCCGTCACTGTGCCTGCCACGCCGAATCGAGGGCGCCACTTGAGCGCCCGGTGCCAGGCGGAACACAGGCGGGTCCGCTGACTCTGCCGCGCGCTGAGACGCAGGGCGCAAGCCCTCGGCCCACGATCCCCGCTTCAGGAGCGAGGCCGGGGGATCGCAGGCGTGACCTGGAAGTCCCGGCCTTGTGCAGCGTGGGATGGTCCACCCCCTGGCCGACCTCGACTTCCCGTGAGTTCCTGTCCGTTCTGTCGCGGAAGTGGCGTGCCCCCGCGGCCCGGTGGGGCGCGCAGGGGCGAGGCTGACGTCTCGATGGACGGGCTCGCTACCGCGACACCGGCAGCGAGGCCCACCGGCTGACGGGCCATGCGACGACCAGAGCCCGGCCGATGACTTGGTCCTCGTCGATCGTGCCACCGCCGGGCCGGTCCTGGTGGTACCGGGAGTCCTGAGAGTCCTGGCGGTGGTCGCCCATCACCCAGAGCTTCCCTTTCGGCACCTTGATCGGCCCGAACGGCTTGTCGCCGCAGGGGGTGTTGCCGGGGTAGATGAATGGTTCACCCATGGCCTTCCCGTTGACCTTCACCGGGCCGCTCCCGGAGCATTCCACCGTGTCGCCGCCCACCGCGATCACTCGTTTGATCAGGTCCTTCTCGTCCGCCGACGGCATCAGGCCGACGAAGCTGAGAGCCTTCTGCACCGCGTTCGGCTTCTCGGCTTTCTCAGGGAGCCAGCCCCCAGGGTCGTGGAAGACGACCACCTCTCCGCGCTGCGGTTTGGATCCGAACCACGGCGTCAACTTGTCGACCAGCACGCGGTCGCCCGGCTGCAACGTGTTCTGCATCGATTCGGACGGGATCGAGAACGCCTGCACGAAGAAGGTCTTGATGACCAGCGCGAGCACCAACGCGATCCCGACGAGGATCGGCAACTCCTTCCAGAAGGAGCGCGCTTTCCGCCGGCCGTCGACCGCCGCTTCGCCGTCGGCATCGGCGTCCCCGGTTCTCGACCGTTCGCCGGCGACAAGATCTTCCATAACCACGCCTCCCACCCCCGCGCCCCGCTCCGGGCGCACCGTGTCCGTAGTGGTCCCTCGTGCGCACGGCACCGGGCCCACCACAGTCACAACGAGCGGGAGTTCCCGGAACGCCGGAGCTCCCGACTCGGTTCTGGGTCGGGTGCGGATCTCCTCCGTCCCAACCCGTCCACCGTGCCGTCCGAGGCCCCTCGGCAACCGATGCGATCGCTTCGACGACGGAACCGGTTGTGGATCAACAAGGGCGAGTCAGGACCCTGACCGCGAAGGGCCGGTGCGAAGCATTGCTCTGCTCGGCCCCGTAGCCGAGGGCGTTGAGCATGCAGACGATCGCTTCTGCTGTCCGTTCGTGCACGTCGACCGAAGCTTGGATCACCGAGGCACTGGTCCGGCCCTGCTGTACGGCCTCACGCACGGATCGCCGTACGTCGGGGTGGAGCTCCCAGGTGAGCCAGAGGCCGCCTGCTTCGTCGTCGACCTGGTCCAGGTCGATCTCCAACCCGCCGGGTGCCGTTTGCCGGTCGGGTTCCTCCCCGGCGTCACGAACGACGAGTCCGGATCGGGACAGGTCCGCTTTCACCGCGGTGGCAAGCTGTCGGAGGCGGCCGATCTCGTGGGCGTCAAGCAACTTCGGTCCGACCTCTTTCTCTTCGTCCACGGCGTGCACGTTACAGCGCGGTCTGTGGGCAGGAACTGTTGCGCGAGTACGAGTGATCGACCGGGGCTGCCCCGGCCGACTTCGGCCGGGAGTTTGATCGTTGAAACGTGTACTGTCGCGGTGTGGCTGACGACTCTCAGAAGGCCCCGCTCGGGGATCAGATCAAGAGTGCCGGGGTTCTTGCAGGTTTTGCCGCTTGGGCACTGACGATGGGCGCGCTGGGGCTCGTCCTCCTCATTGTCGGGGCGGTCCTGTACGTGGCCTGGCAGGTGTCATGGGCGATAGGGCTGGGGGTGACGCTGGTCGTCCTGTACGTGATTGGCTTGTTCGTCACGGGCGAGAAGATCTGACCCTCGTGTTTGTGGGGGCTGACCAGGGAAGACACCCCAAGATCCTGTCCGCGAACAGTCCACGGACCGCGTCACGGTGCTGCTCCGGGCGACATCCGCCTGCACATACGCCAAGACCCCGTCCCCAGCGTTCTCGCTGACGGCGGGGTCTTTGGGCACCTCGTGCAAGGTGCCCCCGGCAGGATTCGAACCTGCGCACACGGCTCCGGAGCCCAGGTGAGTGCGACGGCCTCCAAGGCCTCTGACCTGCGAAGGAGTAGTTCCCGGAGGCGCCCCAGGTGAAGATCATTACGCCCCTGTTACGTGGGCGCCCTGTCGGGCCGTGAGGCTCCGCCGTATGGCCGGAGACATGATCTCGGGCAGCGGCGGGGAAGTGGACGGCGGCGGTACGGAGTTCACAGTGGAGGGGATGGAAGTCGTCCTCCGTGAGGCGTGCGAGGCGGCTGGCCTGGACTCGACCGGGGCAGAGCTGCTGCGCCTGGGATCCAACGCGGTCTACCGGCTGGCATCCTTACCGGTCATCGTCCGCATCGCGCGTGACCCGGCCGTTCTCGCCGAGATGGAACGCGCCGTGGGGGTTGCCCGGTGGTTGGAGACGGTCGACTTCCCGGCGACGCGTGTCCTGGCCGGCGTCGCTCAGCCCATCGCCGTGCGCGGACTGGTGGTGACCTTCTGGGAGAGCGTCCAGGAGCGCGAGGAGTACGCGACGACCGGCGAACTGGCCGACCTGCTCCGCCGGTTCCACTGGCTCGAAGAACCCGAGCCGCTATGCCTCCCGTCCTTCGACCCCTTGGCCAAGCTGTCGGCCTCGCTGGACGGTCTGGCCGATGTCTCCGAGGGGGACCGGTCCTTCCTGGAGGAGCGGGCGGCCAAGCTCGCCGCTCGCCAAGGAGTACGACCGACTGGACTTCGTCCTTCCCTTCGGCCTGATCCACGGGGATGCCAACATCGGGAACGTGCTTCGTCACCGGGACGGCCATGCGGTCCTCATCGACCTCGATGGACTTGCCCTCGCCCCGCGCGAGCGGGCCTGATCCTGACCGCGATCTACTACGACCGGTACGGCTGGCACACCGAGGCGCAGTACGCCGAGTTCGTCCACCGGTACGGCTTCGACCTCATGAACTGGCCCGGATACGAGACGCTGGCCGACTTGCGCGAACTGATGATGGTCGCGTGGATCGGCCACCAGGTGGGCACCAGCGAGCGTTTCGCCGCGGAGTTCACGCGACGCATGCGGTCTCTGCGAACGGGTGAGGGCCGCAACACGTGGGGTGCCTTCTAGCGGTTCCTCGTGGCAAAGGGTGATCCGAGCCGCGTACGCGTCGCACGGCCCTGAGGCTGCGAGGTAGTCCGTGCCTGCTTCCTTCGCCGTCGCAGGCTAAGGGGGTGCTGGGTGTCGAGGAGCAGGGGAGGGGGTCCCTGGCGACGGGGGACGCACCAGGGAACCGCCCCTGATCAGCGCTTGCGCCTCACCTCGTCCTTAACGGCACGAACCGAGCGCACAGCTTTGATCATTTTGTTCGACAGTCCTGGGACTTGATCGGCGAGGTAGCCGAGAACGGTCACACCTCCCGCGATCGAGCCGACAGCCACTGCCGCCCAACCCGCCACTTCCATATGCCCTCCGAGGGTGTCGTGATGACGGGCCGGAAGACCGGAGCCTTCCGACGCCCCCGAGAGCCCTCGACTACGAGGACTACGGACGTAACAGGAAAATCCACTGTAGCCACTGGAATGGTGACGGCATAGACCGTCGGACAAGCCGTAGGCGCGGCGAGTGGGTCTGCCGCACGATCGGATGACATCTGAACTGGCTTGCCCTGTGGGGCAGGTGGAAAAAGGACGTCACTGTGCCCAAGCCAGATCCGGAGGAGTTCCGCCAGGACGTCGTGCGGGTCGCGAGGAACCGCGGCCCGGATGTGACGGTGGAGCAGGTGGCCACCGACTTCGGGGGCCACCCGATGACGTTGTGGAAGTGGATGCGCCGGGCGGATGTCGACGACGGGACCAAGCCTGGGGTGACCGGCCAGGAGAGCGCGGAACCGCGGGAAGCTCGTCGGCGGATCAAGTTGTTGGAGCAGGAGAACGAGGTCCTGCGCCGGGCCACGGCCTGTCTGTCGCAGGCGCATCTGCCGGGACAACCGCTGGTGGGGTGTCTTCGGCAAGAAGCGCGGCCGGGGCAGGAAGGCCGGCCCGCCGGTGCACGACGATCTCGTGAGCCGCAACTTCACCGCGACCGGCCCGAACCGGCTGTGGCTCGCCGACATCACCGAACACGCCACCGGCCAGGGCAAGTCGTACCTCTGCGCGATCAAGGATGTCTTCAGCAACAGGATCGTGGGCTACTCCATCGACGCGCGGATGAAGTCCCGCCTCGCCGTGACCGCCCTGGACAACGCCGTGGCCCGACGCGAACACGTTGCCGGATGCATTCTGCACAGTGATCGCGGCTCGCAGTTCCGGTCCCGGAAATTCGTCCGGGCACTCGACCGCCACCGGATGGCCGGCTCGACAGGGAGGGTCGGGGCGGCCGGCGACAACGCGGCCATGGAGTCGTTCTTCAGCCTGCTGCAGAAGAACGTCCTCGACCGCCGGAGCTGGACCACCCGCGAGGAGCTGCGGATCGCGATCGTGACCTGGATCGAGCGGACCTACCACCGGCGCCGCAGACAAGCCGCACTCGGTCGGCTGACACCTGTCGAATTCGAGACCGTCATGACGAAACCGGCCTTCCAGGCGTGACCGAACCTGTCGTCCGAACTTACATCGGACCCGTCTGGAGTGTGTCCGATGACGGTTGGCTTCCAGCAAGATTGCACAGCCGTCAAGGGCGAAGTCGGGTTACCCGCGACCTTCCAGGGAAAGACCTCGAGTGCATCTCAGTGATTCGGAGGGGGCCGCTCATGAGCGATACATCACGGGCGCGGCACGACAGGACAGAACCGGGGCCGCCGCCCGAGCGCGGCTCCGATCGCTTCAGCGATGGTCCCCCTGATCCCCTCGCCTCCCTGCTGGCCAAGGTCAACAAGGGGGAACACATCTCAACTCCTGGAGACAATGCGGGCGCCGAAGACCGTGACCCTCATGACGAGGAATGGCGGGAGCATGATCGCCACGGCCCCTACGCACAGGGGCGTCGCCGGAGAAACTGACTCCCAAAGCAGAGTCCCCGTCTGCGGCAGCGCGAGCGGGGACTTGGCGTGGGGGCTACTCACGCGGGCGGGGAGCAAGCTCACCTGCGGCCAGACCGAGCGACAGGGCTCACGACTTCTTCGTCCCGAGGCAAGCACAGGCGGGCTTGCCGCCTCGGACTGGATTCGGGTGAGAGGTCCGGACATCCGCATCATTGCTCGCGCTGTCCTCACCCGGTAAGGTACCGATCTTCGGCCGGCGGAAGCCGTACGGAGTTCTCGAAGGCCAGGCACATCATGCATCTCGCCGACCACCCCGCACGCCGCCGTCTCAGTGCCGCGCTGGACAACCTCGCCATCACCTTCCGTGATACGAACGCGCATCCGGACGAGCACAACTGCGAATGTCACTGGGGAAGTTCGGAAGAACTCTCCCTTCTGAAGACGCCGAACGTGGAGCTGGAGCCGGACCTCCTGCGCCGGACCTGGCAGTCCTGGTCCTGGACCGATCACGCGGCCGTGCTGCGCCGCATACTGCCGCAGTTCGCCACAGCACTGGTCGCCGGTCGCGCACAGCCCCTGTTCGGTCTGGAAGAGGCCGGGTACTGCTTCGCCCACGGTTGCTGGCAGCAGTGGCCCGACGATCAGGCCGGTCCGGTACGCGAGTTCCTGCACGCCTGGTGGGTGCAGAGCCTCACCGACCCGGATGCGATCGTCCCGGCGCACCAGGTCTTCGCGATGTGCGCCGAGGCCTCCGGAACGCTCGGGCCCTGGCTCGCCGACTGGGAGGAGCAGACCGGTCCTCTCAGCGACCGCCGTCTCGCCGAGGCGGTGGCGGAATGGGAGCGCGACCTCCTGGGGGACAGCCTGCCGTGGAGCGTGAGCTGGTACGAACACGACGAAGAGGAGATGCGCGCCGAACTGGTCGCGTGGCTCCTCGGACACGCTGCGGCACGGCTCCGCGAGTCGGGCGCCCCGACGGACCTGCAGCACCGGATACGGCTGCTCGGTCTCACCGGGCCGGACCGCTGGTCGGATCCGCACTGGCCCGACCACAGTTACTGACAACCAGCCGACGCGACCACCTCGCCGCGAAGCGTCGGTCGCAGTGATCGGATCAGTAGCCGAAGAAGTGCGGGACCGGATCTCCGACCCGCACCCCTGCAATCGATCAACGCTGCGACCTGCGACTCAGCCGTCGACGGTTGTCAGTGTTGGTCGACGTTGAGCACCCTCGGACGGCCCACAGACGGCCCCAGGGATAACCCCGGGACCGTCGCCCAGGTCGCCGAGATCAGGATTTCCGGCCAGAGAGTCAGCCCTTAAGCAGGTTGTAGGCGAGACCCGCGACGAGGAAGTAACCCAGGTAAGAGGCGAGTACCACGCCCAGCATCGCCAGGAGCTTGACCGGCGTCCCGAACGGCTTGCGGGCGAGGGAGAGGTTCGCGAAGAGACCCGCCGCCCCGATGAGCCCGCCTATCGCTCCGCCGATCGGCATCAGGAGGATCGGCACGATCGAGAGGACCAACTGCCACCAAGCGAGACCGCGGAACTTGGCCCATGGATCCGGCTTGCCAAGCGAGTTCTTTCCGAGGTCGGGGATCTGCTGCATGTGCGGGAAACCTTCGTTCTTTTCATCATGATCGTGCTGAACCGTCAGGATGCGGGTGGCGGGCCCGCCGGGCAATGACGTGTCGACAACGGTTTGCCTACGAAAATCGACTCTCAGCTGTCGGATGCCACAGGAGCTGGCGGCGAGTGTGAGCCGCCTGTCAGGCCCGTTGAGAGCGGAGAACGAAGGCGTGGCAGATCACCTGCGCTCGGAAGACGGCTGGCTGATCCATGGTGATCAGCAGATCGCCGTGGAGGTCGACCTGGGTCTGTTCCTCCCTGTCTCGGGGTTGTGGGGCGGCGTGCTGTGCAGCCTTCCACAAGGGCTGGCGGGCACTTTGAGGGACGCTGAGGTTCGGTTGCGACTGGAAAACGGCGAGGTGCGTCAGATCCGCCTTCTGGCTGGCCTTCATGAGTCTGTGGCCTTCCTCGGCGGAGGAACCGCACCGTTCTGAGCTGCTGACCGCTACAGGCGGAAAGTCTATAAATCTGCCGGCTTCGCCTTCCCAGGTTCGAATCCTGGCGCCGCCACCCTAACGGGAATCGGCCCCTGACCAGCAAGTTTGGTCGGGGCCGTTCTCGTTCCCGGATCACGCCAGTGTCCGCCACTCCCCGGGGTTCCCCGCCCGTTCTGGCACGGCCGTGGCATACGCCGTGAGCTTGATCATGCGGTCGGCGGAGTTTTACGGCTGGATAGTCACGCTCACGGCCGATGGCGACGACTGTGAGCCGCCCGCCAGGTTCGCCGCGGGTGAAGGATGAAGGCATGGCAGACCACCTGCGCTCCGAGGACGGCTGGCTGATCCTTGACGATCAGCAGATCGCCGTGGAGGTCGACCTGGGTCTGTTCCTGCCTGTCACGGGATCGTGGGGCGGCGTGCTGTGCAATCTTCCGCCAGGGCTGGCGGGCGCCATAAGAGGTACTGAGGTTCGCTTGCGTCTGGAGAACGGCCAGGTGCGCCGGATCCGTCTTCTGGCCGGCCCCCACGATGAAACCTCGGTGTCCTTCGTCGGTGAAGGAACCGCACCGTTCTGAACTGCTGACCGTGCCTGCGTTCGGTCGAGGCTCCTGGCTCGTCGCAGGATCGCCCGAGGATGATCACCAGTGGGCGCAGCTGTCCCACACCGGTCTTGACCGGTGAGATCACGATCGACGGCTGGAGTGCTGAGCGGTGATTCCAGCGGCGCGGGCCAGTACGTCGGCGGTCCGCGATCCCGCCTCGACGGCGTGGGCGGCGGTGCTGGGAAGGCAGCGGTGGTACTCGGGGACGAACTCGGTCATGATGACGCCGGCGTGATCGGTCGCGACCTCGTTGAGCGATGCCGGCCAGCCCTGTTCCATGAGAGCCGAGCGCAGCTCGCGTGAACGCTCGATGTCCACCACCGAATCGGCGGTGCCATGCACCAGCCACACCGGTATAGGCGGCAGCAGGCTGCCGCCCCGGCGGAGGTCGTCGATCGGGACGGTGCCGGTGGTCGGTGCCGCCGATGCGTACGAACCCGCGATTCCCACGATCGCTTGCGGCCTCCAGTCGCCAAATGCTGCGGGATTCAGGGCGACACCTACCGCGGCCTTGCCGCCCAGCGACCAACCGGCGAGCGCGATCCGTTCGGGATCCCCGCCGAAGTCGGACACGTTCTGCCGCACGAAGACAGCCGACTCCCTCAGGTGCGTTCGCCCGCCGTCCGGCGCGTCGGGACGCCAGTCCGGCACCAGGACGATGACGCCCAGCTTTGCCGCAGCGCGGGCGACCGGCGCGAGGACGTCCCGTTCGTCCGGGCCCCGGCCGTGCCAGAGCAGCACCGCGGGCACAGGACCCGACGCGCCCGCAGGCTGATAGACGTCCAGGAGCTTGCCACTGGCCCCGTACCTGAGCCCAGTCTTGACGACAACCTCTGTGGCCACCCCGGCACCCCCGACTGATCACACCACGAACCACGTCACGCTACCAACGTAAGTCAGCTGGCCTGACGCCAGGTCAACCGGCGGAAGTAAGCCACTGCTGGTCAGGACCGGTTGGGCAACCGGATCAAGCCGAGCAAGCCGAGAGGGACCCTCACCAGCGGAGTCACGATCTACGGCTGGAGTACTAGAGCACGTCTCTTTGCCCCGTGAGCACCTTGTCGTGGAGCCTGGTTAGGCTGCTGCGATGACGGATAGCGAGTTGATTGTTGACCTACGCGGTCGGCTGATCGAGACACTTGACGACTTCTGGGACGCGGTGAGCGAGCCGTGCGGGCTGCCGGAGTGGTTCGGCCGAAATCTGAACGCGTGGTCGGACACCATCGAGACCCGAGGCATCTCTGAGGTGATCGACAGCCACGATCTTTTGACCGTGCACGTTGACAAGTTGGGTCTCTTCGGCGGGCATCAGCAGGAGGCCGACATCCTGGCCGGCATTTTTGACGGAGAGCAGAACCGGCTCGTCGTCCACGGACCGGCCTAACGAATCCTTCGGACGCCTTGTTCATCGCCGGGTCCAGACGAGGACAGCGGCAAGGTGAAGTGCGGCCTGGTAGGCGATGGCGAGCTTGTCCGTCCGCATGGCGAAGCCGCGCCACTGCTTGAGTCGGGCGATGCACCGCTCGACGGCATTGCGCTCCTTGTATGTATCGGCGTCGAAGCTGGGTGGACGCCCCCCAGTGCGGCCTTGCCACAGCCGGTGGCCGATCTGGTCGGCGGGCTGGAGGATGACCGCACGGATGTCGCGTCGGCGTAGGTGCGATCCGCGAGGACAGCCGCCGGGCGGGTTCTTGGCTTGCCGAGTCCGTTCCGCGGGACGCCCTGTCGTGCGGGCGTTCCTGGCGTGGTTGCAGATACTGTCTGGACGGGAAGCCCCAAGATCTTCTCCCAGATTTCTCCCAGGAGACCCGGAAACCACTCAGGGGCCTGACTCGCTATACGAGTCAGGCCCCTGACCTGGTACTTCTCTGTCGGGGTGGCGGGATTTGAACCCACGACCTCTTCGTCCCGAAGCAAGTTGGGCAAGGGTGCTTCTTTGGACTGGTGTGGTTCTCACCTGCGCCGATGGTCCACAGACGTTCGCGGACGTCCGCCGGTGTTCGTCGGCGTTGTCACGCAGCTAGACACTCACCCAGGTTCGCTGGGTGGGATCACCAGCTGATCTCTCAACGCCGCGTGTGCACGCTCGACCTCGCCCAGGTACTGCTCCAAGCGAAAGCGAACCTCCTCGACGACCCTCCCTTCGAGGCCCGGGTACATCAGGTCGGACCAGACAACCCTCTCGCCCCGGAGCCGGACCCGGATGGTCGGCCTGCCTGGCCCCGGCATCGCGGCGATCACGTCCGGGTGGCTGCTCCCCAACGCCCGACCGAGGAACGCGCGCCCTCGTCAGCACGGCTAGGGGGCGCTGCTGATGGCCCTCGGCTCATGCTTGGCGGGAGGCGCCATCGAGCTGTTCACCGATCCAATCCCGGGACTGCTGCCGGTGTTTCTCGGTGTCCGGGTGATCCGATCGAGCCGACACCCAGAAGCCGCCGTGCTGCCGGACCTGGGCAAGCTGTAGCCCGGGACCGCGTATAAAGCAGGCGATGCGTGGACGCGCGGCGCGAGGGGTGACATGATCACGCGGCTGTCCGGCATGGATCCGGCGCGCAGGGAGGAAGCATGCTCGTCTACTTCGCGATACCCGTTGCTCTGGCGGCGTTGGTGACCGCCGGCGGCGGCATCGCGGCGCTCACTCGCGGCTGGGTGCTTCCGAGGGTTCGGCCGGTGATCGAGCGCCCTCGCGTCTACGGCTGGGGGGTGCTGCTGCTCGCCCTCGGCATGTGTTTGCTGGCGGTCAGCATGATGGTGTTCACCGACATGATGCTGACGGCGGGAAGAACGATTGCCGTCGCGATCATGTTCGTCGGTTCCCAGGTGGTTCTGAAGAGCCGACGTCCTAGAGTCGCCGATCCGCAGGTCCTGAGCGGGTCCTAGGGCGTGTATCGAGTTGTGATCAATCTGCGGGGTTCGCTCTCGCGGCGGGGTCTGGTCCGGTAGACCTTCTTGTGTGACGCGAGGGCAACTGACGGACGCAGAGTGGGAGTTCATCGGGCCGTACCTGCCGATCGGCGAGTACGGCCCGTACCCCGAGCGGCTGCGGCAGCAGTTCGAGGGTGTGATCTGGCGGTTTCGGACCAGCGGGCAGTGGCGGGAGATGCCACAGGAGTTCGGCGCCTGGTCGACCGTGCACAACCGCTTCCGGCAGTGGCGTGACGCCGGCGTCTTCGAGGCCCTGCTGGAGGGCCTGATCGCGGAAGCGGCGAAGCGGGGCGAGGTGGACCTGTCCCTGGTCAGTATCGACTCCACCACCGTGCGGGGACACCACGATGCCGCCGGGATGCACCTGGGCGAGGACGTCGTCACCGCCCTGGAGAAGGCGGCTGCCGAGGAGGAGAAGGCCAGGTCAAAGGGGGCAGCCTCGAAGAACAAAGCGGGCAGGACGCCGATCCCGAAAGGCAGGAGCGGCGACGCGTCCGGCGTCGGCGAAGAGTCCGCCTGAAGGCCGCTCTCCTGGGACGTTCCAGGGGCGGGCAGACCAGCAAGGTCCATCTGGCCGCCGACCGCAAGTGCCGCCCGCTGGCGTTCGTGCTGACCGCGGGCCAGGCTGCGGACAGTCCACAGTTCATCCCGGTGCTCAGGAAGTTACGGGTCCGCGGCCCCGCCGGCCGCCCCCGCACCCGGCCGGACGCGGTTGCCGGGGACAAGGCCTATTCGTCCCGCGGCAACCGGGCCCACCTGCGCAAGCGCGGCATCAAGGCAGTGATCCCGGAGAAGAGGGACCAGGCCTCCAACCGGAAGAAGAAGGGGTCCAGGGGCGGTCGGCCCGTCAGCCACGACGCCGCCCTCTACAAGGAGAGGAACACCGTCGAGCGCCTGATCAACAAGCTCAAGGCCTGGCGAGGCATCGCCACCCGATACGACAAGACCCCGGACAGCTACCTGGCCGGCCTCCACCTCCGAGCCTCGATGATCTGGATCAAAGACCTCACCCGAACCACCAATTGATCACGACTCGATACGCGCCCTAGAGCGTGTCTCTTTATCGGGTGCGTGGTGAGTGAGCGGATCGTAGGGTCCAGACATCATGAACACGTTCCTCCACCAGCCGCGCCTTGCTGCGGACGATCTGTTTTCCGCTCTACGGATGCTCTTTCCCCGGACGCAGCCGATGCGGTCCACCACAACTGCAGGCGTCGAGGTGGTGAGCGTGCTTGTGGCGTCGGACAGGGTGCGTGACGTATGGGGTGAGTGGCGCGGGAAGCACGGTGAGACCGGCTGGTGGCCCTACGTCAGCGAGATGTCACCGGAGGGTCTGACCAGTGGTGGCCGTCTCCACGAGGGCGTGGACGCTGCGTTCCTGGAGAACATGGTGGCCGAGGTCGTGTGCCGGGACCACGATGCGCGCGCGGCATCCATCGTGCTGTCGAGTTTCCTATGGATCAGGGGCTCCGCCTGTCTGGAGGAAGGGGAGCTCGAGGAATGGCTTGACGAATATGACCCCGATCGCCTGGCACCGCGGTTGAGTCCTGCGATCGCGGAGCCGCTGCCAGGGGTGTCACGCTGGGTCCCCGAAGATCGGAACGCCTTGTACTGGAGGGATCAGTGGTGGCTCCACTTCGTTCCGGCGCGAGGAGGCTACGAGGTACCCGTCATGCTGCCCGGTCTCATCATGACGGGCAACGGCAGCACCCACTACCTCCACCCAGCCGACGATGCGGCGCTGCTCAGACGCTGGCATGAGCAGTGGGGGGCCGAACTCTTCTTCGCCTCGGGCCCACGCCTGGAACTCGTCGTCGACAGGCCGCCCTTGGGCCCCCGGTCCGCCGCACAGGCCGCCACGGAACTGACGGGCTACTGCGAGGACACCGTGGATGACGCTCGGGTCGCCGGCGACGGCATGGCCCGTTCGACGGTGTGGTCCCTGTGGTGGGACTGAACCACGCCGTCATCGTCAGCGTCGGGCCCAGATGAAGACGGCGGCGAGGTGGAGTGCGGCCCGGTAGGCCATGGCGAGTTTGCCTGTCCGCATGGCCAGGCCGCGCCACTGCTTGAGCCGATTGATACAACGTTCGACCGTGTTGCGCTGCTCGTAGGCCTCGGCATCGAACGTGGGCGGTCGACCGCCGGCCCGGTTCTTTATCAGTGAACGATCGTGCCGCCCAGCGCGAAGAACAACATGACCAGAGCCATCATGAGCACGAACGGCACGATGATGATCAGCAGCGTGATCCCTAGGACGCGCAGCAGGCTGGTTACTGCCCTGGTGAGTGCGTCCTGCATCGGATCTTGATTAGTCATGAGCCCCCTGGCCGCACTGTACAGCGGAGGTCGGTGGAGCGGCTTTGGGCGGGAGCTGCCGGGCCTCTGAACTGGTGCCCTGGCAGGATTCGAAGTCGCCACCCGCAAGGACGAGGAACGGCGCGACGAGATGGTCACCCAGCTCATCCGCCTCGCCCAGCTCGGCCGCGCCGCCGGGATCTACCTGGAGGTCTGCGGGCAGCGCTTCGGCGCCGAACTCGGCAAGGGCGCGACCATGCTCCGGGCCCAAGGGGCGACGTCGTCGGCAGGTGCTTCCGCTGCCAGCCATGTGCGTGGCACCTCTGTGGTACCAGCGGATGCGCCGGGCCGCGATGCGCGAGCGGGCGGGTGATCGCTGGGAGGACAGTGACTACGTCTTCACCACGCGTACGGGGCGGCCGATCGAGCCGCGCAACGTGTACCGCTCCTTCACCCGGGGCGCCGGGAACGCGGGGTTGCGGGTCATCCGGCTGCACGACGCCCGGCACGGCTGCGCGACCCTGCTCACCGCGGCCGGCGTGGCGCCCCGCGTCGTGATGGAGATCCTGGGGCACAGCCAGATCGCCGTGACGATGAACGTCTACGCGCACGTCGTCCAGGACACCCAACGCGAGGCTGTCAGTCACATGGATCGGCTGCTCACGCGGCGGCTGCAGCGTGAGCAGCGACTGCACTGATGTCAGATCTGGATGTCAAAGGCCCCCAGCCATGATCGGCTGGGGGCCTTTTTCCTGGTGGGCGCGGACGGTTTCGAACCGCCGACATCCGCCTTGTAAGGGCGGACGTGTCCGGTGGTGAAGGCGCCCAGGTCAGTCCGGCTGTAGCGGCAGTCCAAGCGAACGGCGCATCTCGACCGCGGCAAGCCGTCGTTGACCGTGGTTGACCGCACGATGTGGCACGGCTGTGGCACGGCGACCGTTTCCTCCCGGAGTAACAAGGGCTGTTCCTATTGCGGTGCCCTGTGAGTGCCCGTGGTTCACCGTTGTTCCCCGCTCTTTCGGGCACGCTGTGGGCATGCTTACAGCCGCTTTGCCCGGTAGATCATGCGGCCGTACGACCTCAGCGCCGTCATGTCCGGCTCGCCCACATGGATGGTGGCCTCAATCAGTGGATGGTCTTCGGAGAGCACATCCAGCTCAAAGATCGCGTCATCGACATCTTCCTCAAGCTCGGGACTCTGTCGGCGGGCCCAGAAGGTGAGCACCACTTTTTCTTCCTCGACACGCACAGCCACGGCTACTACGTCTGCAGAGATCAACCCCAGCATGGCCTGCACCGCCAACGCGGTGATCTCGTTTTCGCGCTCCAGGGTGACAGCCTTCATGGTCCAGATGATGCCCCAGACAGACCGCGGGCGGGTACGTAGGTTGGCGGAGTCCCAATGGCTCAAGTCAGCGGTCCGCAGTTGACGGGCCGACGCGTCCGCGACCCTCTCGATGCGAACTATGGACATGCTGGTCGCTGAGGTTTGTCGGGTATGTCAGTTGCTCGCTTAGGGCCGGTGACGGTCGGGGGTGGGTGCGGTGGTTGCTGTACTTCGCTGCTGTACAGCAGGCCCTAGCTCCGGTGGTCGCCGTGGTCGTGGAACGGATGTTCGCCAGGCGGGATCCGCGGGACGCCACACGAGTCGCACACCTGGCGGGCGACCTCACGAAGCTTGACGTTGGTCTCTTGGGAGTAACGACGCAACACGTCAAACGCTTGTTCTTCGGTGAGGTCGTGGCGGCCCATGAGGATGCCCATGGCCTCGCCGATGGCGTGGCGGGTGCCGATGGCATGCTCCATCTGGGCATGGGTGCGGGCGCTCGAAAACGCGATCGCCGCATGGGAGGCAAGCAGCAGGCCGGCCTGTTCGCTGTCATCGGTGAACGAGCCGGTCTTGCGTGAGTAGAAGTTCAGCGCCCCGAATTCCTCGGCATCGGTGAACAGCAGGAATCCCATCATGCTTCCCACGCCCAGCTCGAAGGCCCGCGGGGCGAAGAGCGGCCAGCGCGACCCCTCCTCGGTGAGGTCAGCGATCCGAAAGACCCGCTCCCCCTGCGCGCTGTGAGCCGTGTCGAAGCACGGGCCTTGCCCCAGCTCCGCCTGGAGTCGATCGCTGTCGACCACCAGAGGGTCGGTGGGAGCGAGGGTTTCCACCTCGTGGTCATGCAGCACGAGGATGCCCGCCGCATCGCAGCCCTCGACCAGCTCCACGGCTGATTCCGTGATCCGCCGCAGGGTGGCATCGAACGAATCCTGCGCCAGGAGGTCCCGTGCCATCGCCGCCAGCTTCTGCCCGAACTGTCCCCAGTCCACTTCGTCCTCCGCTTCGCATCAGGTCAGGCAAAACTGATACCCGCGGTTGACAGACTCACAGCCGGATTGCCAATAAGTGCAGGTGACAGCGCCGCGAGGAGGCTGCACCCGCGCTACGTGCCAGTGAGCCCTCCGACAGAGATTCGAACAAGCGTATGGACTTGGAGGGTCCCGGTACCTGCTATTCCATACAAGCACCCCGGATCGTCGCTCGCAGAGTGGCCTCTTGCCAGCAAGGGGCGCACCGGGGGTGAAGGATGGGGGTATGGCGGATCATCTGCGCTCCGAGGATGGCTGGCTGATCCTTGATGATCAGCAGATTGCCGTGGAGGTCGACCTGGGTCTGTTCCTGCCTGTCACGGGATCGTGGGGCGGCGTGCTGTGCAATCTTCCGCCAGGGCTGGCAGGTGCCATAAGGGGTATGGGTTCGCTTGCGTCTGGAGAACGGCCAGGTGCGCCGGATCCGTCTTCTGGCCGGCCCCCACGATGAAACCTCTGTGTCCTTCGTTGGTGAAGGAGCCGCACCGTTCTGAACTGCTGACCGTGCCTGCGTTCGGTCGAGGCTCCTGGCTCGTCGCAGAATTGCCCTAGCGCGTGTCTCTTTGGTCGGTAAGTCAGTTGATCGGATATGCCTGTCCGATTAGTGATCACTGATGCGATGTGGGACCGGTTCGAGCCGTTGATGTCGGCTGATCCGGTCCGTGGCCGGCGGACCCGGCCCTGCCGCGGCGTGGCACTGCCTTCACAGACAACGCGCGGTGTTGGTGTGTTGTTGGTGGCACCGGTGATGATCGATCCATGCGAACCCGAGAAGCTTCAAGTCCGAGGTCGTCAAGGGTGCCGTGGCTGCCGCCGTGACCGCCGCCGCGCTGCACAACATCAACTACTGGCTCGTCACATCCGGTCCAGACGCACCGAGGGTCGCCGAGAACTCCGACTTCGGTCCCGCCGTCCAGGCGGCCATCAGGAGTTCCAGGGCGAGTTGAGGCTGACGCATGACGGCGCCGCCGGCCCCGAGGACCGGCACCACGATCATGTCGCACGGTGACCCGTACTACACCGGCTCCAACATGCCCAACGACGCCTGGCACCAGGGAGCCAAGTCCGCCCACTGCTACAACTACCCGTCCCGCACCTCGTAGTCGCACGTGCGGGCGCAACTGAGAAAGTCAGAGAAATTGCTTTTCACGAAGAAGGCGGCCGCCGCGAGGCGCATCGTCACGGTCGCCGCGCTCGCCTGCGCGACCTCCCTCGCCTGCGGCACTCCCGGGCACGCCACCTCGGGTGCGCCCTACATCCGCTACGGAGCCCAGGGGGAGAACGTCAAGTGTGTGCAGCGAGCGGTCAAATGGGCCGGCATGGGAACCGTCGGTGACCTCGTGAAGGTCGACGGTGTGTGGGGTCCGCGAACGCAGGACGCGGTCGTGGAGTTCCAGCAGCGCAGCCAGATCTCCGCTGACGGCATCGTCGGCCGGGAGACCGGCCAGCGCATGTGGAACGTCATCACCGCCGAGAGCGAGGGATTCGACTACTGCTTCAAGCTCCTGCCGACGATGACCGTCTGGCCCTGAGTGCACCGTTGGCGATCGGCGCCGACGGTCGCCGGATCCGATCGCGACGGAGACCTTTCGTGGTGCCGGAGACGCCGAGTCTCCGGCACCACGGGGGTCTTTGTGTCCCTGTCCACCGTCATGCCCTAGCGCGTGTCTCTTTGGTCGGTAAGTCAGTTGATCGGATATGCCTGTCCGATTAGTGATCACTGATGCGATGTGGGGCCGGATCGAGCCGCTGATGCCGGCGGATCCGGTCCGCGGACGGCGTTGGGCCGACCACCGCCGCACTCTTGAGGCCATCGCGTGGAAGTACCGGACCAACTCACCCTGGCGGGACCTCCCAGGGGAACTCGGCTCGTTCCAGACCGCGCGCAAGCGGCTGATCAGGTGGGCCGTCGACGGCACGTGGGAGAAGATCTTCGCTGCCGTCCTCGCGGCAGCGGATGCCGCCGACGACATCGGCTGGAACGTGTCGGTCGACTCCACCGCCGTCCGGGCCCACCAGTACGCCGCCGGAGCACTCAAAAGGGGGCCGCAGGGCCGAATGAGCCGGCCGATCACGCGCTCGGACGCTCCCGCGGCGGGCTGAGCACCAAGATCCACCTGGCCGCGGACAGTCACGCGCGACCCCTGGCTCTGGCCGTCACAGCCGGCCAGGCCGGTGACGCGCCCGCCTTCGAGACGGTCATGGCCCGCATCCGGGTGCCGAGAACCGGCCCCGGCCGCCCCCGAACCCGCCCCACCGTGGTCCTGGCCGACCGCGCGTATTCATCCCGAGCGATCCGCGGCCATTTGCGCCGCCGACAGATCCGCTCGGTCATCCCACAGCCGTCCGACCAGGTCGGCCACCGTCTGCGGCGGGGCCGCCGAGGCGGACGCCCACCCGGCTTCGATGCGGATGCCTACAAGCAGCGCAACACCGTCGAGCGGTGCATCAACCGCCTCAAACAGTGGCGCGGCCTGGCCACACGAACCGACAAACTCGCGATCGCCTACCAGGCCGCACTCCACCTCGCCGCCATCCTCATCTGGGCACGACGCTAACCAAAGAGACAGAACCTAGCGGCCTCATCCTTATCAGGTCGATCACAGAGCGCTGTCGACAGCGGTCAACCAGCTTGGTGCTTGGGGCGAGCCTCCGCCAAGACTCGGCGCAGACCGCCGTTGTTCGCGCTCGTTGGTGTCAGTCGCTGATGTCAGCCCACTGCGACGGCCTTCTGTCCCGGGTTCTCTCGGGCTGGCCTCTGACAGTCCCGGCCGACGAGGGCCCGGTTTCATATCCGAGGCGCGTGGAAACTGGGGTGCTCCGGCCGTGCGCCGCTGCGAAACTGGCCGCCGTGACGCGACCTGAACTCTCCGAACTCGACCACCTGCGAGAAATAGAACGGCTCGCCGGCGTGATCGCGGGCGCCGCCTCGGCCGAGGGCTGGCTCTCGTATCAACCCGAAGCAGGCGACGCGACGCCCCTGCAGCGGGCGGTGAACGCGCTGGCCCGGGGGCTTCGCCACTACCACTTCCCCGGGGACGGCTGCCTCGACGATGAGGCGGATCGCCCCGAGCTGAAGCTCGCGGGCGTGGTGATTCTGCGTCCCGGGTCGATGCCGGATGGCATGGAGGAGACCTATGAGGAGGCGTGCGCCCGTCTCGGGGTCGAGGCCCGGCCCGAGGGGTGGGCCCTGTGGAACACGTGGGGCGACGGGAAGCTCCAGGTGACGATGGTCGTCTCCGCGGTCGACACCACCGAGGGCCTGCTCGCGAACTGGTCGCGGGGCAAGGCCATCTATCCGCTGACGCCAGTGCCGTCCCAGATCGCTCTCATCCACCACGGCTGGGCTGCCCATATGGTCTTCTCCCCGTTCGGGGTGAAGAAGCTCGGGCTCGGCGGACAACCGTGACATCGCGTCACCTCGACCACCTATCCTCCGCCCCGGCTCGGCTGGTGCTCGGCTTTCACTGCTGCGCAAACCCCTCTTGCTCAACCCACCACAGTCCCCAGCTCCCATCCCGTCTGCCGTCGACTCACACACCGTGGAGCGGGCGTGGTTCAGGGCGTCAAGGTGGAGCGCCCTGCCGGACGAACGACCTGGACGCCCTGGGCCGCGACTGCTCGGCTCTGCCTGGGTCGACGGCAGACGGGATGGGAGCACCCCGCGCACGCCACACTCGGTCGGCACCCGCGAACGGCGCCCCCGCCATCTCGGAGCCTGAGCGCCCCCGTCGGAGGCTGCTTTGAAGCTGCCGCAGTATGCGGTGATCGACTCATGGCCTCGGCCCTATCCACACGTGGGCGCGCGTCGGCGCAGCCGGGGCGGAGCGGGCCGAAGGCAGGAGCGGCGCCCGCAGCGGAGCCGGGAGCGCGCCCGGCGGAGCGGAGCGCGGCCGGCACGGTCATGGTCTGCCGCCAGGTCGTGGCCCTGGGCCGCCCGTACGCAGGTCGGACCGTGACCGTGCACGTCTCGGACTCCACGTTCACCGTCGAGCTGGACGGCCAGATCCGGGTGATCCGCCGCACGACCGACGTCCCGGTCCGTAACGTGAAAGCGAACAAGCCCCACGGGGCTTCCCATGTTGTCTAGGCCCACCGTCAAGCATCACCTGGGACCAGAACGTCAGGCATCAGCTGGGATCCGACATCGTGATCGTGCGGCAGACCCAATCGGCTCATGGATGAACTGACCGAGCAGTGGGAGGAGTCGTTGGCGGCGCGGTCCGCCGTGCACTCGCGGTCACCGGTGCGCGCACTTGATGTCTTGTTGAGAGCGCGCCAGGGGGAAGCCCGGGGAGTGGGATTCCTTGATCCACTCCCCGTTCACTCCCCAGGGGCCCCGAGAAACGAGTCAGGGCCGGTTCTCCGTGAAGGAAGACCGGCCCTGACCTGGTGTTTCAGCTGTCGGGGTGGCGGGATTTGAACCCACGGCCTCTTCGTCCCGAAGCAACTTGGGCGGGAGTGCTGCCTTGGGCCGGTGTGGTTCTCACCTGCGCCGAGGGTCCACAGACGTCCGCGCTCGTTCGCCGTTGTTCGTCGGCGTTGTCACGCAGTTAGACACTCACCCCGCGCCTCCAGCTCATTTCTTGCGGCGCTTGCTCGCCCTTTTCTTCAGCTCGGCTTGACCGCGCTTGGTCCAGTCACCTTGGTGGAGGTGGCAGCGCGATGTGCCCTTCACTGTCTTGTTCTGGCAACGACGGCTGGCCGCCGTTGGCCAACCACACTTCCCTTGCTTCCACTCGCCCACCGTCAACCCCCGGTAGTCCAGCTCCCTCTGCCGACAACCAGCGTGCGCGGCGGTGCAGACGTAGGGGAGGGCGCATGGCAGGTGGTATCCGGGCCCACGCGCACGCGGGCAGTACGCCCGGCGCATCTCCTCGATGCGCATGCTTTCCAACTGTGTTGGAGGAGCTGTGGGCTGTGTACAGGGGCGTTCACCTGCGTTCATCGGCGCCTGGGCTTCCGGTGGCCTTCGGGCTTTGGTTCTGTCTGAACGACCGCGATCGGGCTGGATGAGACGGAAACCGCGAGGCGGCCGAACACGGTTCTAGGCTGCCTCCCAGCTGAAGCGGCCCTCCAGGCGGTCGGGGCTGAGATAGGCGAATCCGTTGCCGTACGCGAAGTTCAGGAAGTACGGTCCGTCGTCCTCCATTCCGCCGAGGCAGAAGAAGAAGCGCCACGGCGCCTCCACCCCGGCCCGGTCCGGATAGACGGGCTTGCCTCCCAGGTAGTCGCGGACATCGACCGTGCTGTCCTCTTCCAGGTTGCGTTCCACCGTCTCCGGGACGGCCGTGGTCTGGATCCGGAACTGGACGGATACCTGCTCCTCGTCGGGACCGAACCGCCAAAGGGAACGCCCCTTCGTCCCGGCCGGCCCGATGGTGGCGAACTCGGGGACCCGGCCGCCGGGTTGGACGAGCAGGACGGCCTCGCCGTCTTCCGGGTCCGTCCCGCCGGTCTCATAGTCGTCGTAGGACAGGAAGAGATACGCCATGCGCCGCTCCTGGCCCGGTTCCGCGGGGATGGGGAACTGTCCGATGAAGTCCAGTGGCTCCGCGGTGCTGGGGTGCACCGGCCAGCAGGGCCCATCCAGCCATACGGGCTCACCGCCCAGTTTGGCGACGGGCTCGGTGATGGGCTCCTCGGCAGGGTGGAACGTCATCTCCAACCGGGGGAGGTACCCGGCGTCGTACGGGCCTTCGGCCTCCTCGACCGGGCGTGGCAGCAGCATGCCCGGACTGTAGTCGTCGGCTCCGACGAACCGGGTCACCAGCCGAGCCCGCAGTCGAGGGCGTCTCAGCTTGGGAAGCTGAGGGTATCTAGGGGTGGTTAGGGCGCTGGCCTGGGCGAATGCCTGGAGCTAGGGCTCATCTGTTTTGACCGCATTCACCGTGACTCCCTGCTGTTCCCCGCTCTATCTGGTGCACCAGTGGTGCGGTCTGCTTCAGCACGGAGCTCGGGTACTAGCTCGATGACATCCGCCCAGACACGGTCGGTCCACGGGTTGCCCTCCACGCCCAGGCGTGCTGCAACGACGTCGTCAAGGAAGTGCGCCCGAGCAATCTCGATCGCCTCGTCGGGCTACCACAGCGAGTCGCACTCAGTGCACAACAAGAAGAAGGCTCCATCGGCTTTGAAGCGATACCGATGAACCCAGTACGGCTCACAGCGTGGACAGACGCGCTTGACTGACATGACCAGAAGGTACCTCGGCATGAAGCGCACGCTTTCCAACTGCGGTGGTGGGGCCGAAGGCCTCGGACGGGTCTGTTCACCTGCGTTCATGTGCGGCCGGACGCGTGCTCCGCCTCCGCGATCGGTCTCGTCTGAACGGTCGGCTTCGCAACGGCCTTCGGGTAACAGAGCACCGGTCGTCAGCCAAGTGCCGCGGTAGGCTCGAACCTACGACAACCGCTTTAGGAGTTCGCTCCAACTAGACCTTGGCCGGGCCCAGCTGCGCACAGAAGTGCCGTCTGCAGCCGCTCAATACCGCAACCGTCTGTGGTCGTTGATGTCAGCGTTGGATGTCACCGAAACAACTGCGGCACCGGGCAGATCTCCAGGGGGTCGCCCGGCCGATCCGCCCAGCTCCACCAGACGTGCCGACTGGCACACCTCCACAGCGCTCGGCAGGTCCGCCGGCCGTCGTCCTCTCGCTTGGAGAGCACGAGGCCGCCGGATTTCATGAGCTGACTGCACTCGGGACAGGCAGGGGCGTCGCTAGTCATGCGCCGCACCCTAACCGAGCGACCTCTTCGTCCCGAGGCAAGTCGGGCGGGGGTGCTGCCTCGGGCTGGTGTGCCCCTCGCCTGTGCTGATGGGCCGCAGGCGTTCGCGCTCGTCCGCCGTTGTTCGTCGGCGTTGTCACGCAGATAGATACTCACCCCTCTGGTCCAGGGCGAGGGTGCCTTGTGGCGGGGTCCCGAACGAGGCCCGTCTCGTGGCCGTCAGGGGTGCCTGCCTCACGCGCACGACGCGCGCGTGGCGGCTGGTCGTGATGCACTGGGTTTATGGGAGGTGCGTCATGTCAGGTCGCGCTGGCAAGACCCGCAACATCTTTCTCGTTTGGCTGATCTGGCCGCTGATTACGCTGGGTATCTATCACCTGGTCTGGTATTACAAAGTGAATCGCGAAGCTCGGGATTTTGATCAGCGGATCGAGGTCAATCCGGTGTTGGCCCTTTTGGCTATCACCGTCGGCTGGCTGGTGATTGTTCCCCCCTTCGTGTCGGTCTACAACACCGGTCTGCGCATTGCCCGTATGCAGCAGTCGGCCGGGATGCAGCGGAACTGCAATCCCTGGATCGGACTCATCCTTTCCATCGTGGCCGGCCTGTACTCGCTCTACTACCAGAACGAGTTGAACCAGATCTGGGCTCGCTACCAGATCCCGGAAGAGGGCGAGCAGGTTCCTCTTGCAGCCTGACGTGTGCCGTGTCGCGGCTCCGGAGCCCGTCCACGCTTCTGCCTCGTCCCGGGCGGCCGACCGTCAGCGGCGCAGACTGCCCCGGTCTCTCACCGCACCGGGCCGACTCCGCGTCAAGGGTCGTACGAAGTGCCATTCCATCGACGTCGGGTAGCGCTTGCGGGGCGTGGCCGACGGTGAGCGTGGATGACACGCGGCCGACCTCCCGGGCCCTGCCCGCCCGAACACGACCTGCCGGACAGGATCCGGTCATCGGTCGGTGGCCGAGCGTTGTTGTCGGCCTGTCCGGCCGACTGCCGTGCTCGGCGGTGCGGTCCGCCGGTCAGGCCGTGGGGCCGAGGTTTCCCCGGATGAGCGTCTGCTGGATCCGGGGCCGGTCCCAGAGGGCCAGGATCTCGTTGGCGAGGTCCACGACGGGCAGGTGGTCCTGGTCGTGGACCTTGACGGCCGCGGCTTTCAGGGTGCGCGGGACGGCTCCCGCGTCCAGGAGGACGCGCCAGTCCCGCGCACCGAGTTCCAGGAACTCCAGCCCGGTGAGCCCGGAGACCTCCAGGACGTCCGCCAGTGCGCCGGGCGAGGCGGTGAGAGTGCGCAGGCGGGGCAGGCCGGCGACGGGCGCGATGCTGAACGGGGTGCCGTACCGGTGGCCGATAGACAGCACCTCCAGGTCGGAGTGGGCCGCGGCCTCGACGCTCTCGAGGAATCCGGTGCCGACCCTGGCCACGGCCGGAAGCCTGTTTCCGTGGTGATCACGGCGTTCCTCGTGCACTTGGCCCAGGACGAAGTCGGTGAGGGAATCGGCCACGAGCTCGGCACCCAGGCTCTGCTCGTGATCGACCAGGATGACCTGCCCGAGGTGCCCGCCCGGGCCGGGAGTCAGGTCGACCGCGAACTCGTCACCGCCGTTGCTCCCGAAGCTGATCCAGCCGGGTGAGCCGGCCAGGCCCTGCACCGCGGCGTCGGGCGCGCCGCCGACCGCACGCGTCGCGCCGATGCCCCAGCCGGGGTGACGTGCTGCGCCGTCGACCGTGTTCAGGTCGTCCAGACCCCCGAGCTCGCAGCCGACCGCGTCACCGGCGCGGCACGCCGCCTCGAAGTCGTCGCGCCAATCCACCCGCGTCACCCGGTAGAGCACCTTGAGTTCGTCGGACAGCGTGATGCCCAGGCGTGCCTCGGCAGCGGCTATCTCCTCGTCCGTCGCGCCGACGGCGTCGGGCAGCCGTTCCCGGAGCGTCCGCTCCAGCAGCTCCAGGTCCGCCGACGGCGCAGGCACCGCCGCGGGCACCGGCTCGGGACGGCGGAGCCACGGATCGGGGAGGGATCCCTCGACCAGTACGAGCACCCCCAGGTCCGGATAGCCGTGGGCCGGTTCCACGACCGGGCTCGGCCGGACGACGCCGAGCGTGGTCCTTCCGTCGGGCCGGACCTCCGCCCTGAACGCGACCTCCGGGACTCCGTCGCGCGCCAGCGCCCTCTGTACGCCCTTCACCGCGGTCCGCGCCGTCGACGGCGCGGATCCCCGGTGCGCAAGACTCCAGCCGTGCCGGCTGATCCGTCCCGCCACACGGGTCGGCCGGGCGGCACCCCGCTCCGCGTCACCGGCCGACATGAGCCGCAGCACGGGCTCCCAGGTTCCGAAATCGTCCAGCGACGAAGGAGGTTTGCGATCTTCCATGCGCAGACCGTACGCGGAGCCAAGGACAGTGAGGACGGTGCGGGCAGTGAGGCGGTCGGCCGTCCCGTCCGATCACGGGTGTGCCGCTGTGACCCGGCGGGCCGCCCGGCCCGGACGGATCAGTCCCGCAGCATGCGGGCGAGCACGGACCGCTGCAGGGGGAGCACCTCGGTGTGCAGCGCGCGGCCCTTCCGGGTGAGCGCGACCCACACTCCGCGGCGGTCCTCCTGGCAGACGGTACGTTCCACCAGGCCCTCCTTCTCCAGCCTGCCGATGAGCCGGGACAGCGCGCTCTGGCTCAGATGGACCCGGTCCGCGATGTTCTGCACCCGGCAGTGCTCACCGGGCTCCGTGACGGTCTCCGAGACGAGGATGTCCAGGACCTCGAAATCACTGGCTCCCAGGCCGTGCGGATGCAGTACGCGGTCGATCTCGCACATCGTGCGCGCGTGCACCGAGAGGATGTCCCGCCACTGGTCCTCCAGCCGGGAACCGGACGTCTTCGTTGCCATAATTGAACGGTAACAGAGATCCGGCCATTGATTGAGTATGCAACTAGTGTGCGCGCATCCAGTTGCCCGTGCCCGCCCGTGTCGCCGCCCTGCGGCCCGTGCCGTCACCGTCCCGCTCGTGCCGCCCCGCCGGGAGGCCCCTGTCAGGTGGTGGGGTCCTCGATGAGCCCGTACTGGTTGCCCTCCGCGTCCTTCACCGACGCGACCACCCTGCCGTTGCCCACGTCCTGGGGCTCCTGGAGGATTTCGGCGCCCGCGCCGAGCAGGGCCGACAGGGTCGCCTTGATGTCGTCGACGTGCCAGAAGGGGACCGGCCCGGTCAGCCCCTTGGAGTGGCCGTTCGGGTCGAGACCGATGTCCTGGCCCGCGTCCTTGAAACCGACGTAGTACGGCTCGTCCACATAGGGCTCGACCCCGAGCAGCTCGGTGAACAGGGCCTTCGCCTTCTCGATGTCCTTGACGGGGTAGATGATGGTCCTGGCTCCGGCGGTCATCCCGACTCCTGTGCGGTGCGTGCGGCCGTGTCGGCCGGCTGTTCTGCCGTCGGCGTTCCGGCGGCGCTTTCACGCTAAGCCGGGGAAGCCGGGTACGGCTTCTCGAATCCTGACCGGTGCGCGGCCCCCGCCCCCCGCCCCCCGGTCCGTTTCCGCGCGGTCCTCAGGCGGACTCGCGGCGCACCAGCTCCGTCGGCAGGATCACCGCCGCCGGGTCCTCGCCGCCGATCTGGGCCAGCAGGACCCGGACCATCTCGGAGCTGATGCGGTCCCAGGGCTGGCGGATGGTGGTGAGGGCCGGGGTGGCGGCCGTGGCGGCGGGGGAGTCGTCGAAGCCGCCGACCGCGACGTCCTCCGGGACCCGGCGGCCCGCCTTGCGCAGCGCGGTCAGCACGCCCTGGGCCATCAGGTCCGAGGCGACGAACACGGCGTCCATGTCCGGGGCGCGGTCGAGGAGCCGTTCGGCGCCCGCCTCACCGCTGGCGCGGCTGTAGTCGCCGGAGGTGACCAGACGGTCGTCGGCCTCGACACCCGCCTCGGCGAGCACCTCCCGGTAACCCGCCAGCCGCTCGACACCGCCGGGGGTGTCCAGCGGTCCGGTGACCATGCCGATCCTGCGCCGCCCGAGGGAGAGCAGGTGCGTGACCATGTCCCGGGCGCCGTCGCGGTCGTCGGCGGCCACGTAACTCACCTTGGAACCGAGGCCGATGGGCTTGCCGCAGGCGACGAGCGGCACTCCCGCCTCGCGCAGTTCCTCGGCGACCGGATCGCCGGAGTGGCTGGAGACCAGCAGCACCCCGTCGACGTGGCCGGCCGTGATGTAGCGCGTGATGCGCCGCCGCTCGTCCTGGGTGCCGGCGAGCATCAGCAGGAGGGGGACGTCGTGCGCGGCGAGCGCCTGGGTGCAGCCGCGCAGCAGGACGTTGAAGTTCGGGTCCTCGAAGAACCGCTCCTGCGGCTCGGTCAGCAGGAAGCCGACCGAGTCGGACCGTCCGGTGATCAGCGAACGGGCGTGCCGGTTCACGACGTAGCCCGTCCTGCGGATGGCGGCGTTGACGGCCTCCTGGGCCGCGGGGCTCACGTAGTGCCCGCCGTTGAGCACGCGGGAGACGGTGCCCCGCGAGACACCCGCCTCACGCGCGACGTCGTGGATCGTCGGCGGCCTGCGCCGGCCCCCCGTGTTGCTCATGGTCACGACTTTACGGCTCCGGACAACAGGTCGAGGCTCCAGAAGCGCTGGATGACCAGGAACAGCGCGATCAGCGGGACGATCGCGAGCAGGGCGCCGGTGATGACCAGGGTGTACAGGGCCGGGGTGTTGGAGCCCTGTTCGAGGAGCGTGAACAGGCCGAGGGTGATCGGGAACTTCTCGTCGTCGCTGAGCATGATGTAGGGGAGCAGGAAGTTGTTCCACACGGCGACGAACTGGAACAGGAACACCGTCACCAGGCCGGGCACCATCATGGGCAGCGCGATCCGGGTGAAGATCCGCCACTCGCCGGCGCCGTCCATCCGGCCGGCCTCGACCACGTCACCGGGGACGGCCGCGGCGGCGTAGATCCGGGCCAGGTAGACGCCGTACGGGGACAGGACGAGCGGCAGCAGCACGGAGGCGTACGAATCCGTCAGGTCCGCCTTCGCGAGGAGCAGGTACTGCGGGATCGCGAGGATCACCGGCGGCATCAGCACGCCCGCCATGAGAACGCTGAACACGGTCTCACGGCCCCGGAAGCGGTAGACCGCCAGCGCGTAACCGCTGACCGCCGAGACGCCCGTCGACAGCAGGGCGCCGAGACCGGCGTAGAGCGCGGAGTTGCCCATCCACTTCCAGTAGATGCCCTCGCGGTAGGCGGTGAGGTCCTCGATGTTCTGGGTGAACCCGGTGCCGGGCAGGAAGGTGAACGTCGAGAACAGCTCGCGGCCCGACTTGGTGGCCGCGATCACCACCCAGGCGACGGGCAGCAGGCAGTAGAGCGCGCCGAGCAGCAGGGTGAGGGTCGGGACCAGGGCGATCCGGCCGCGCGGGGGCGTCCCCCGGGCGGTTCCGGGGGCCGTGTCCACGGCCGGGGCGGCCTTGCGGACGGCAAGAGAACTCATCGTGCTTCCTCCTGCTTGGTACGGGAGTTCGCGGCGCGCAGGAAACCGAAGGACAGGACCAGCGTGGCCACGGCGATGATCACTGCCTCGGCGGCGGCCGCGTGGATGTCACCGGTGTTGAACGCGTCCCGGTAGACCTTCATCAGCGGACTCCAGGTCGTGGAGACGGAGTTGGTGAGGGGCTTGAGGGTGGTCGGCTCGCTGAACACCTGGAGCGTGGCGATGATCGAGAAGAAGAAGGTGAGCACCAGGGAGGGCGCCACCATCGGGATCTTGACCCGCAGGGCGGTCTGCAGGGGACCGGCCCCGTCCAGCTTCGCCGCTTCGAGCACCTCGGCCGGGATGGCCCGGAGCGAGGTGTAGATGACGATCATGTTGAAACCGGTGCCGCCCCAGACCGCGATGTTCGACAGGGCGAGGTAGAGGGGGCCGCCGTCCAGCAGGTTCGGCTGCGGAAGGCCCAGCTTGTCGAGGACGAAGTAGAAGGGGCTGACGTCCGGGAGGTACAGGAAGCCCCACAGCAGGGCGGCCACGACGCCGGGGATGGCGTACGGCAGGAAGATCGCGAGCCGGGTGAAGGGGGCCAGACGTACCTTCTCCGCGTCGAGCATGAGGGCGAAGAGGAGCGCGAGGCCGAGCATGACCGGGACCACGATGACGCCGTAACCGGCCACGCGCAGCGCGCCGTCGACGAGTTCGCCGTCGGTCAGCGCGTCGGTGTAGTTCCCGATGCCCGCCCAGACCTCCTTGCGGGCACCGGCGCCCAGGCCGAGGCCCTTGACCCGGACCTTGTGCAGGCTCAGCCAGATCGCGTAGCCGATGGGCAGCGCGAAGAAGAGGACGAAGAGGACCGTCGCGGGGAGGAGGAAACCGTACGGGGCCCCCTTGACCCCGTACGGCTTCCGGCGTGCGCTGGTCACCGAGCGACCCCGAAGCCCTGCTTCTTCAGGTCGGCGACGGTGGTGTCCTGCATGGTCCTCAGGGCGGCACCGAAGTCCGACTTGTTCTTGGCGGCGGCGCCGAAGGCGTCGTTGAAGGACGTGTAGGCGACGTTCACGTTCGGGCCCCACGCGGACGGGGCGGTGGTCTTCGCGATCTCCGCGGCCTTGGTGTAGAAGTCCGGCTGGTTGGAGAAGAAGGCCGGCGGCTGCGCGAACGCGTCACCGGTCTGGGCGCTCGTGGACGCCGGGTAGATGCCGCTCTCCTTGGCCAGCGCGGCCACCGCCTGCGGGTCCGTGTTCAGCCAGGCGGCGAACTTCGCGGCGGCCGCCTTGTGCGGGGAGTCCGTGGTGACGGCCGTCGAGGAGCCGCCCCAGCTGCCGGTGACGTTCTCGCCCGCGGACCACTGCGGCAGCGGGGCCATGGCCCACTTGCCCTTGGTCTGCGGGGCGGCCGTGGTCAGGGTGCCGGGTGCCCACACCGCGCTGACCCAGGCGATCTGCTTGCCGGTGTTCAGTGCCTTGTTCCAGGCGGGCTGGTACATCGGCTGGTTGTCGATCGCGCCCTCCTTGACGAGGCCGCCCCAGAAGTCGGCGACCTTGCGGGTGGCCGTGTCGTCGATGCCGACCTTCCACTTGTCGCCGGAGGCGGTCCACCACTTGGCGCCGGCCTGCTGCGCGAGGCCCGCGAAGAGGCCGGAGTCGTTGGCGGAGAAGGTGGTCAGCGCCTTGTCGGGCGCCTTCTTCTTCAGCGCGCGGGCGGTCTCGGCGAACTGCTCCCAGGTCGTGGGGACCGTCAGGCCGTACTTCTTGAACAGGTCCGCGCGGTAGTAGAACATCATCGGGCCGATGTCCTGAGGGATCGCGTAGACCGCGTCCGTCCCCAGCGTCGTCTGCTGCCACACGCCGTCGGCGAACTTGGACCTGGCCTCCTTCGACTCCGCGGCTATGTCGGCGAGCGCGTCATTGCTGACCAGCGTCGGGAGTGCCTGGTACTCGGCCTGGACCAGGTCGGGTGCCTTCTTCGCCTTGTGCGCGGTGAGGATCTTGGTGACGAGCGTGTCGCCGGACGCCTGCTTCTTCACCGTGACGGTGATCTGCTGCTGCTTGCCCGGCCCCTTGTTCCAGAGGTCGACGACCTTGTCCATGCCCGGCGCCCAGGTCCAGAACGTCAGTGTCGCGGGTCCGGACCGGGACGTGCTCTTGTCGTCGTCCGACGAGCCGCAGGCGACGAGCGAGGTGGCGCCGAGGACGACGGCGATGGTGCTGGCCACGAGGCGGTCGTGCTTCGTGATGGGCATGGAACGTTCTCCCCTGACCTGGGCCCCCGCCTGCTGCGGGGGCCTGCCCTGTTCTTGCGCGGTTCGCTTCCGGGGGTGCGCCGGCCGTCGCCGGGGCCACGAGCGTGCGCGGCGCTCTCCGGGCCTTCGCGCGCTCGCCCGCCGACACCTGAGCATCCCTTCGGCTCACTTGCCGTGCTTCTGTGAGCGTTCACAGTAGAGAAACATCCCGGACACTTGTCAATGGTTGTTGCTGTGCGGTTATGTTGGGCTCACGCCGCTGGCGTTGTGTGTGCACGTTCCCAAATGATCGATTACATGGGAGAGATCCATGCCGGAGACCAACCCCAGGGGCCTCACCGGGCTCGCCTTCGGTGGGGACTACAACCCCGAGCAGTGGCCGGAAAGCGTCTGGCCCGAGGACGTCCGGCTGATGCGCGAGGCGGGCGTCACGATGGTGAGCGTCGGGATCTTCTCCTGGGCCCTGATCGAACCGGTCCGGGGCACCTACGAGTTCGGCTGGCTCGACCGCGTCCTCGACCTGCTGCACGAGAACGGCATCCGCGCGGACCTGGGCACCCCGACCGTCGCGCCGCCCGCCTGGTTCTACCGCGAACACCCCGAGGCGCTGCCCGTGGCCGCCGACGGCACCTGCTACGCCTTCGGCTCACGCGGCGCCATCTGCCACAGCAACACCGACTACCGCGCCGCGGCCGCCGCCGTCACGACCCGGCTCGCGACCCGGTACGCGGACCATCCCGCCCTCGCCCTGTGGCACGTCCACAACGAGTACGGGGTCCCCGTCTCGGCCTGCTACTGCGACTCCTGCGCGGCACACTTCCGCCGCTGGCTGATCAATGTCTACGGGACCGTCGACGAGCTCAACGAGGCCTGGGGGACGGCCTTCTGGGGCCAGCGGTACGCCGCCTTCGACCAGGTCGACCCGCCGCGCACGACCCCGACCGTCGGCAATCCGGCGCAGGCGCTGGACTACAGGCGGTTCGCCGACGCGACCATGCGGGAGAACTTCACCGCCGAGCGGGACATCCTCCACCGGCTCGCGCCCGGCGTCCCCGTCACCACCAACTTCATGACGGCCCTCAGCCAGTGCGACTCGGTCGACTACTGGGCCTGGGGCCGCGAGGTCGACCTCGTCACCAACGACCACTACCTGATGACCGACGGGCGCCGCACCCACGTGAACCTCGCGATGGCCGCCGACCTCACCCGCTCCGTCGCGGGCGGCGCCCCCTGGCTGCTCCTCGAACACTCCACCTCGGGCGTCAACTGGCAGCCCCGCAACCCCGCCAAGGCGCCCGGCCAGATGGCCCGCAACTCCCTGGCCCACGTGGCCCGCGGCTCCGAGGGCGCCATGTTCTTCCAGTGGCGGCAGTCCCGCAGCGGCGCCGAGAAGTTCCACTCCTCGATGCTGCCGCACGCCGGCACCGACTCGCGCGTGTGGCGCGAGGTGGTCGAACTCGGCGCGGCCGTCGACTCGTTGAGCTCCGTCAAGGGCACTCGGACGGCCGCCGACGTGGCCGTGCTGTGGGACTGGCAGTCCTGGTGGGCGCAGAGCCTCCAGTGGCGGCCGAGCGAGGACCACGACGCCCGCGAGCGCGCCGACGCCTTCTACGAGGCACTCTACGACCGCCACCTCACCGTCGACTTCGCCCACCCGGAAGCCGATCTGTCGGCCTATCCCCTTGTCGTCGTACCCGCCCTCTATCTGATGACCGAGGCCGCGGCGGACAACCTGAGGGAGTACGTCGAGCGCGGCGGCACCCTCCTCGTCTCCTACTTCTCCGGCATCGTCGACGAGCACGACGCCGTCCACGAGGGACCGCACCCCGGCGCCCTGCGGGACGTGCTCGGCCTGACCGTCGAGGAGTTCTCGCCCCTGCTCCAGGGGGAGCTCGTCCGGATCACCGGGCCCGACGGCTCCGAACTCACCGGCGACGTGTGGACCGAGTTCGTGGTGCCGCGCGGCGCCGAGACCGTCTGGACGTACGCCGACGGACTCACCGCAGGGCACCCGGCCGTCACCCGGCACCGCAGCGGCGCGGGTTCGGCCTGGTACGTGTCCACGCGCCTCGCGGCCGAGGGCCTTGACGCCCTGATCGGCCGGGTGGCCGACGACGCGCGCGTCGCGCCGCGCGCCGATGTGCCCCGCGATGTCGAAGTGGTGCGCCGCAGGGGCGAGTCGGGCACCTACGTGTTCGCGATCAACCACACCGCGTCCGACGCGAAGGTGCCGCTGGACGCCCACGGCACCGAGCTCCTGACCGGAGAACGCGCCGCCGGCCGTCTCGCGGTCCCGGCGGGCGCGGTGCGGGTCGTGCGCCTCGACGCGTGACGGGCCGTGGGCCGTTCGGGGCGTTCGACCCCGTGCCGGCCGGCCGGCACGGGAGCCTTGCCCTGTCCGCATGGGCGGCCGGGGGCCGGAACAGGGGTCCTGTTCCGGCCCCCGGGTGAGCCGGAGGCTCGGGTACGGACCTGACCGGGCCCGGGCTGACCGGCCGTCGGGGGGACCGTCCCGGAGCGGGCCAGGGCGGGCCGACCTCCACCGCGCGGGAGGTACCGGACCCGCTCCGACCGGGTCGCCGGTATGCGGCGTCCGACCGGCTCCGGCCCAACGGCGGAGCCGGTACCGTCCTCACCGGCCGCACCGCCTGCCTTGGTTCCACCGAACCCGGTGGCGGCACCGAGAGCCGTCCGGGCCGCGGCCCGGCAGCCGCACCCACAGCGCGGGTCACCCGGATCCGCGCGAGGCTCCGCCCGGCCACCGGCCGGGTCCGGGGCTCCGGCGACCGCGCCCGAGCCGTCCGCGGCCCACCCGGCGATCCCCCCACCCGGCAGGCCGCACGGCCGCCGGACCGCTCCGACAGCCGTCCGAGCCACAGCACTCGACGGCGATCCGACCCCCCTCCGCCCGTGCGAGCCGTGAAGCCGCGGGCGGAGGGGTTCGCCCCGGATCCATCCCGGATCCACCCCGGATCCCTCCGGGGCGCCTCTCCCCACCACGTCGAAGGGACGACGGACGACGATGTTCCATCCCAGACGCACACTCAGGGCCCTGCTGCTTCCGCTCGCCGCCGGGCTCGCCCTGGCCGCCCTCCCCGCGGGGACCGCGCACGCGGCGAGCACCCTGGCCAACACCGGCTTCGAGACCGACGGGACCGGCGCCGCCGTGCCCAGCGGCTGGTCGGAGTACGGCGACACCGGCGCCTCGTACGTCGAAGCCGGCGGCCACGGCGGCAGTTACCGCCTCAGCCATTACTCCGCCTCGGCCTACAAGGTGGAGACCTACCAGTACCTCTCCGGGCTGGCCAACGGGAACTACAAGCTCACCGCGTGGGTGCGCTCGGGCGGCGGACAGAACTCCGCCCACCTCGCGCTGAAGAACTGCGGAGGCACCGAGCAGCGCACCGACCTGCCGGTGTCCACCAGCGGGTGGATCCACCTCGTCGTGCCCGTCTCCGTGACGAACAACCAGTGCACGATCAGCGTCTCCTCCGACGCCAACGCCGGGAACTGGATCAACGTCGACGACCTGACGTTCACCTCCGGCACCACCGGACTGTCCGTCAAGGGCTCCGACATCTCCTCCCTCGCCAAGAGCGAGGCCTACGGCGGGGTCTACAGGACCGGTTCCGGCACCACCGGCGACGCGCTCGCCATCCTGAAGTCCGCCGGGATGAACTACGCGCGCCTCAAGGTCTGGGTGAACCCGGCCGACGGCTACAACAACAAGGCACGCGTCCTCGCGATGGCCAAGCGCGTCAAGGCGCGGGGCATGAAACTCCTGGTCGACTTCCACTACTCCGACACCTGGGCCGACCCGGGCACCCAGACCAAGCCGGCGGCCTGGGCCGGACACACGTACAGCCAGCTGAAGACGGACGTGTACAACCACACCTACGACGTCCTGAACGCCCTGAAGTCGCAGGGCACCACCGCCGACATGGTCCAGATCGGCAACGAGATCAACGGCGGCATGCTCTGGTCCGAGGGCTCCACGGACAACTTCGCGCAGCTCGCGGGGCTGCTCAACTCCGGTTACGACGCGGCCAAGGCGGTCAGCTCCTCCACCGTCGTGGCCCTGCACCTCGCCAAGGGCGGCGACCTCACCGGCACCCGCTGGTGGTTCGACACCGCCCTCGCCGACGGCGTGAAGTTCGACGCCATCGGCCTGTCCTACTACGGCTACTGGCACGGCTCGCTCCACGACTTCCAGACCACCCTGGACGACGCGGCCTCCCGCTACGCCAAGCCGGTGTTCGTCGCCGAGACGGCCTACCCCTTCCGTCTGGACAGCGACGACGCGCTCGTCAACCAGATCGACACGACCGGTGAACTGGTCTCCGGCTACCCGGCCACGACCACCGGGCAGTCCAATTGGCTGCGCGACGTCATGAACATCGTGGAGGCCGTGCCCAGCGGCCGCGGTCTCGGCGTCTTCTACTGGGAGGCCACCTGGACGGCGGTCACCGGCAACGGCTGGGACCCGGCCGACGCCTCCTCCGGCAACGGGTGGGAGAACCAGGCCCTGTTCGGCTTCGACGACAAGGCGCTTCCGGCCATGTCCGTGTTCAGTCATCGCTGAGCGCGAAGGGGCCCGGCCGCCGGTGCGGCCGGGCCCCGTGCGTCCTGTGAAGCGTCCGGCTCCGGCCAGGGTCGCGAGAAGACCGTGCGTGCCGTCGTCGGCTGCGGGACAGTGGCGGGAGACCGTCACGATGGAGGGGGACGAGATGCTGAAGGGGCCCGGCAACGGGCAACGGCTGGACATCCTGGAGTGGTTGCGCAACCCCGTGGCGCACTTCCCGCCGCAGCGCCGCGCCGACCTCGTCGAGGACGGTGTCGGCACCGATGCCCTCGCCGTCAAACTCGGTGTGAGCCGGGCCGTGGCCCGTACCCACCTCGACCTCCTCGCCGGAGTCGGTCTGCTGCGCGCCAAGAAGGTGGGGCGGCGGACCTACTACCGCCGCGACGAGTACCGTATCGCCGAGGTGAGCAACTACTTCGAGAAGGGCTGGTAGGCGCGTGGGAGACGGGTCCGGCACGGCGGCCACGGTCCTTTCGCCCCGGCGCGCGGTGCCGCTCGGCGGCCGCGGCCCCGAGGACGTGGTGGCCGACTCCCGGGGCGGGGTGCTGACCGGCCTGGAGGACGGCCGCATCGTGCGCGTCGACGGGTTCGACGACCCCGACCGCACCGGCGTCCGGGTCGTCGCCGAGACGGGCGGCAGGCCACTCGGCCTCGAACTCCTGCCGGACAACGCGCTGTTGGTGTGCGACGCCGAGCGCGGACTGCTGCGGGTCGGCCTCGAGGACGGAGTGGTCCGCGTCCTCGCCGACAAGGTCGCCGGAGTCCCGCTGCGCTTCTGCAGCAATGTGGTCGCCCTCTCGGACGGCACGGTGTACTTCACCGTCTCCAGTCGGAGTTACCCCCTGAAGCACTGGATCGGCGACCTCGTCGAGCACACCGGCTCGGGCCGTCTGCTGCGCCTCGCGCCGGGGGAGAAGGAACCCGAAGTCCTCCTGGAAGGGCTTCAGTTCGCGAACGGTCTCGCCGCCTCGGCCGACGAGTCGTTCCTCGTCCTCGCGGAGACCGGCCGGTTCCGGCTCCTCCGCCACTGGCTCACCGGGCCGCTCGCGGGCCGTTCCGAGACCTTCGCCGACGACCTGCCCGGCCAGCCCGACAACCTGTGGCGCGCCCCGGACGGCCCGATCTGGGTGGCCCTGGCGGGCCCCCGCGTCGGCGCCCTGGAACTCCTGCACCGCCGGGGCCCTGCCGTCCGGCGCGCCGCCGCCCGGATCGCCGTACGGGCGCCCTTCCGGCCCCCGGGCACCACGGGTGTCCTCGCGGTCGCCGACGACGGCACCGTCGTGCACCACCTGGAGAGCCGCCGGTCCCGGTTCCGGATGGTGACCAGCGCCTGCGAGTCCGACGGCCGGCTGATCCTCGGAAGCATCTGGGAGCGGGGCCTCGCGGTCTGCGACCTCCCGGGCACCACCGGCTGAGCGGCCGGGACCTTCCGGCGGGGGACCGGGTGTGCGGGGCCCGCGCCCCCGGCGTTAACCTGTTCACCGGCCGCGATCTCGCAGCGCGGCGCGGCGGTGGGGCCCGCCGTACCCGAACCGCGGCGCGGATGCCGCCAACGGTCCCTGCTTGCGATGCCGTGTGCCCGCACCGGCCCGGCGAGTAGGAGCACCGGAGACCATGACAGTCCCGCATCCCGAGCGCCTCGGCGAGTCCGGCACCCCCGTGCGCCCGCCCGCCCGGGCACCGTCCCCCTGGCACGGCCAGGGCCCGGTCGTCGCGGCGGTCTCGCTGGGCGGCGTCATCGGCGCCACGGCCCGCTACGGAGCCGGGCTGCTGTGGCCCACGCCGGACGGTGCCTTCCCCTGGACCACGTTCACGATCAATGTCGTGGGCTGCGCCGCCATGGGCGTGCTCATGGCGCTGATCACCGACCTGCCGGCCGTGCACCGCCTCGCGCGCCCCTTCCTCGGCACCGGCGTCCTCGGCGGCTTCACCACCTTCTCGACGTACGCCGTCGACATCCGGAGACTGGTCGGCGCGGGCCACCCCGGCACCGGGCTCGCCTACCTCGCCGCGACCCTGTGCGCGGCCCTCGCGGCGGTGTGGCTCGGGACGACGGCGGCGCGGCGCGCCCTGGCACGGAGGCGGCGATGACACGACTCACGGGCGACGCCCTGCGGCTGACGGTCCTCGTCGGCGAGAACGACACCTGGCACCACAGACCGCTGTACGCGGAGATCGTGCACCGCGCCCACGCGGCGGGTCTCGCGGGCGCCAGCGTCTTCAAGGGCGTCGAGGGCTTCGGCGCCTCCTCGATCGTCCACACCTCCCGGCTGCTCTCGCTGAGCGAGGACCTGCCGGTGGCCGTGATCGTCGTGGACACCGAGGAGCGGATCCGGGCCTTCCTGCCGCAGCTCGACGAACTCGTCACCGAGGGCCTGGTGGTCCTCGACCCCTGCGAGGTCATCCGCTACGCGGGCCGCGGCGGCGGGACCGGCGGCGACCCGTCCGCGGAAGGCGGGAGTCCGCTGTGAACTGGCTGCTGGTGATCATCGGTGCCGCGATCGGCGCACCCCTGCGGTACCTGACCGACCGGGCGGTACAGCTGAGGCACGATACGGTCTTCCCCTGGGGCACCCTCGTCGTGAACGTGACAGGATGCCTGATCCTCGGTCTGCTGACCGGTGCCGCCTCGGCGGGGCAGGTGTCCGGACACCTGCAACTGCTGATCGGGACCGGTCTGTGCGGGGCGCTCACCACGTACTCGACGTTCTCGTACGAGACCCTGCGTCTCACCGGGACGGGGGCGGGGTTCTACGCTGCCGCCAACGTGATCGTGAGTGTGACGGCGGGCCTCGGCGCGGCGTTCGCCGGGGTCTCGTTTGCCCAAGCTTTGTGGACCTAGGTGTCGGGCGTCCGCGCGTATAGGTAACACTGTCCCCTGCACCGTCTACAGCACTGTCGACCAACCTTTCAGAACTGGATCCCATGAGCGTCATCAACGTCGGTCAGGCCGTCGTCCTCGGAATCGTCGAGGGGGTGACCGAATTCCTCCCCGTGTCCTCGACCGGCCACCTCAAGATCACCGAGGGGCTGATGGGAATCCCCGTCGACGACGACGCCGTCGTCGGCTTCTCCGCGGTCATCCAGGTCGGCGCCATCGCCGCCGTGCTCGTGTACTTCTTCAAGGACATCGTGCGGATCGTCTCCGCCTGGGGACGCGGACTGCGCGACAAGAACGAGCGCCACAACCACGACTACAAGTTCGCGTGGTGGGTCATCTACGCGACGATCCCGATCGTGGCCGTGGGTCTCGGGGCCAAGAGCCTCATCGAGGGTCCGCTGGCCTCCCTGTGGGTGGTCGCCGGTTCGCTGATCATCGGCAGTGGCGTGATGTGGGCGGCCGACCAGATGGGCCGCCACAAGCGTGGTGAGGACGACGTCTCGTTCAAGGACGCGATGCTGGTCGGCAGCTCCCAGATCCTCGCCCTGCTCTTCCCCGGCTTCTCGCGCTCCGGCGCCACCATGTCGACGGGCCTCATCCTCGACCTGGACCGCGTCGCCGCCACCCGGCTCTCCTTCTTCCTCGGCATCCCGGCCCTGACCGGCGCGGGCATCTACGAGCTGAAGGACGCCCTGGGCACCGGCGTGGGCGCCGCCCCGCTGATCACCGGCACCGTCGTGTCGTTCGTGGTCGCCTACGCCTCCATCGCCTGGCTCCTGAAGTTCGTCGCCAAGCACTCCTTCAACGCCTTCGTGATCTACCGCATCGTCATCGGCGTGCTGCTCTTCGGTCTGCTGGGCACGGGCGTCATCGACAGCTGACACCGCCCGGAGCGACGGTGCGAACCCGCTCCAGGCCGAGAACGATCCGCCCGCAGGGGGCGTGGAGCCGGAATCCGGCTCCACGCCCCCTGCGCCGTTCCCGCACACCGCACACCGCACACCAATCGCCCAGGAGCCCAGGAGCCCAGGAGCCCAGGAGCCCAGGAGCCCAGGAGCCCAGGAGCCCAGGAGCCCAGGAGCCCAGGGGCCCAGGAGGCCGGAAGGCCGGAGACCGGGCCGCCGGGCCGCGGCGCGGAACGGGCGGCACAATGGCGATCATGCCCGGGAACTCGTCGCAGCCGTCCTCCCTGACCTTCCAGCCGGTCCTGGAGCGCATCGCCACCGAGATCGCGCAGACACCGGGACGCGGGCGGCCCGCCGACTACATCCCGGCGCTCGCCGCCTGCGATCCCCGCCGCTTCGGCATGGCCGTCGCCGAGCTCGACGGCACGGTGTACGGCGTGGGGGACTGGCGGCAGCCGTTCTCCACGCAGTCCATCACCAAGGTCTTCACGCTCGCCCTCGACCTGGCCCGAGAGGGCGACGCGCTGTGGGAGCACGTCGGGCGGGAGCCCTCCGGCAACCCGTTCAACTCCCTGGTCCAGCTCGAGTACGAGAACGGCATCCCGCGCAACCCGTTCATCAACGCCGGAGCCCTCGTCGTCACCGACCGGCTGCAGACCCGGACCGGCGACGCGGCCGGCACCCTGCTGGAGTTCCTGCGGGCCGAGAGCGGCAACGAACGGCTCGCCTTCGACCGCGACATCGCCGCCTCCGAGACCGCCAACGGCGACCGCAACGCGGCCCTGGCCCACTTCATGGCCTCCTACGGCAACATCGACAACCCGGTGCCGGTCCTGCTCGACCAGTACTTCCTGCAGTGCTCGATCGCCGCCTCCTGCGCCGACCTCGCCCTCGCCACCGGATTCCTGGCCCGGCACGGCATCCGCGCCGACGGCGGCCGGCTGCTCTCCCGCAGCCAGGCCAAGCAGATCAACGCGATCATGCTGACCTGCGGGACGTACGACGCCGCGGGCGACTTCGCCTACCGGGTCGGACTCCCGGGCAAGAGCGGGGTGGGCGGCGGCATCATCGCCGTGGTGCCGGGCCGGTGCACCCTGTGCGTCTGGAGTCCGGGCCTCGACGACCGCGGCAACTCGGTGGCGGGCGTGGCGGCCCTGGACCGCTTCACGACCCTGACCGGCCTGTCTGTGTTCTGAATCCCTCCGACCACACGGAGGTCACGCGCCGGACCCCGTCCGGAGAGCGCCGCGTCGTCTTCCGGCCACTCGGCGTTGACACGCTTGCGGAGTGTTGGCCATGGCTTTCCCCGCCGATCTCCGCCGCTGCCAGGCCCTGGGCCTGGCCGGTACCGCCGTCCTCGCCCTGGGCGGCGAGACCGCGGGAGCCCTGCCCGCGCGCGATCTCCTCGCCCCCGGATCGGGGCGGGCCGTACTGGGCCTGGTCGGGGTGTACTTCGGTGTCGTCCTGCTGATAGCCGCGTGGGCGCTGCTCGGCACCGTCGTCCGCGGGCCCGAACCGCCGGCGCCGCGCTCCCTGCTGCTCGTCCTGGCCACCTGGGCGGCGCCGCTGCTGCTCGCACCGCCGCTCTTCAGCCGGGACGTCTACAGCTATCTCGCCCAGGGTGCCATGGTCGACGCCCACATCGACGTCTACGCGTACGGGCCCGCGCAACTCGGCGGGCCGCTCGCCGACGAGGTGGCGCCCGTGTGGCGGAGCACGACGACACCGTACGGCCCGGTCTTCCTCGCCGTCGCCCGCGGACTGTCGTCGCTGACCCGCGGGGAGATACCGGCCGGACTCCTCGGCATGCGCGTGGTCGCCCTGCTCGGCGTGGCCCTGATGGCGGCGGCCCTGCCCCGCCTCGCCCGGCACAGCGGCGCCGATCCGGCCGCCGCGCTGTGGCTGGGCGCGCTGAACCCCCTGGTCCTGCTGCACCTGGTGGCCGGCGCGCACAACGACGCCGTCATGCTCGGTCTGCTCGGTGTCGGCCTGGTGGCCGCGCGCGGCCGGTCGCCCGTCGCGGGCATCGTCCTGGTCACCCTGGCCGCCCTCGTCAAGGCGCCCGCCGCGCTCGGCCTGGTGGCGGTGATCGCGCTGCGCGGGCGCGGGCAGGGGCACCGGGGCATCGCGCGGGCCACGGCGGCCACCGTCGTGGTCGCGGTCGCGACGACGGTCGCCGCGACCGCGGTGGCCGGTACGGGCTACGGCTGGATAGCCGCCCTGAAGACCCCCGTCTCGCCGCACAACTGGTCGCCCACCAGCGTCCTCGGACGCGCCACCGGCGCGCTGCTCCAGAAGCTCGGCAGCGGACTCGCGCCCCTCGCGATGCCCGCCTGGCACACCCTCGGACTCGTGGTGACCGTGGGACTGCTGCTCTTCATATGGCTGCGGCTGCGCCCGCACCCGGTCTACGCGCTGGGCCTGAGCCTGGCCGCGGTGGCCGTGTTCGGACCGGCGATCCGCCCCTGGTACGCGCTGTGGGGCCTGTTCCTCATCGCGGCGGCCGCGCCCACCGCCTCGGTGCGCGACCGGGTCGCGGCCGTCAGCGCGGTGCTCGCGCTCGCGGTCCTGCCGAGCGGGTCGCCGGCGGACGCGGGACAGGTGGTCCTCGCCGTCTCCGGGGGTCTGCTCGCCCTCGTCGTGCTCTGGCACGCCCATCAGGCGGCGCGGCCGCAGGCCCCGGTACTGGAACGGACGGCATGACGGAAGACACGGAGCACGGAACGGGCCCGAGCGGGACGAGAGGGGCGGGGGAGACGGGCAGGGTGGGGGAGACGGGCGGGGTGAGGGTGATGAGCGCCGGGAGCGCGACGGCGGGGGCGGCGGGGACGGCGGGGACGGCGGAAGCGGACGCGCCGCCCGGTGGGCGGGGCTCCGGCGGCGCGGCTGCACTGCTGGGCACCGACCGCCGGAGATTCCTCCTCGTCCTCGCCCTGGCCGTCGCCGTCGGCGCCTTCACGGCCACCGTGCCGCTGCTGCGCGACTGGTTCGACCTGCGCGTGTACTACGGGGCGGTCGACACCTGGGTCCACCACGGCGGCAGCATCTACGACTACCGGGTGCCGGGAACGGCGTACGGCTTCACCTACCCGCCCTTCGCGGCCCTCGGCATGCTGCCGATGGCACTGGTCGGGCTGAGCACGGCGATCGTCCTCGCGCTGCTGCTCAACCTCGCCGCCCTGACCCTGGTGGTGGGCATCCTGGTCGGACCCGAACTGCGCCGCTACGGCTGGTTCGGCTGCGCTCTGACGGCCTGTCTGCTGGCGCTGCTCGAACCGGTCCGCGACACCTTCAGCTTCGGCCAGGTCAATCTGGTGCTGCTCGCCCTCGTCATGGGCGACGCCTGGCTGCTGTCGGCCGGGCGGGGCCGCTGGGCGGGTGTCGGTATCGGTCTGGCCGCGGCGGTCAAACTGACCCCCGCGCTCTTCATCGCGCTGCTGCTGCTGGGCCGGCGCCGGCGGGCCGCCGGTGTCGCCATGGCGGTCGCCGCGGCCGCCACGGCGCTGGCCGCCTGGGCGGCGCCGGACGCCTCGCGCTTCTACTGGACCGACGCGCTGTGGGACACGTCCCGCATCGGGCGCCTGGCCTACGTCTCCAACCAGTCGCTGCAGGGCGTGCTGGCACGGCTCGTGGCGCCGCAGGAGCCGAGCAGGGAGCTGTGGGCGACGCTGGCCCTGCTGGTCCTGTGCGTCTGGGCGCGGCGGACCTCGCGCGCCCTCGCCGACGAGGACTGGACCGCCGCCTTCGCCCTGACCGGGCTGGCCGCCTGTCTCGTCAGCCCGATCACCTGGGTGCACCACCTCGTCTGGCTGCTGCCCTCCTTCGCCGTGCTGCTGCGCCGGCGCCGGCTGCGGGTCGCGGCGGCCCTGTACGCGGTGCTGTGCAGCAGCGTGGTGTGGCTGTGGTTCGACGACGCCTCGGGCCTCGACGGCTTCCTCGGCAGCAACACCTATGCGTGGATCACGCTCGGGCTGCTGCTGTGGCTGCCGGCCGGTCAGCCGCGCCCGGTCCGGCCCGCCCTGAGCCGCAGGGCCAGCGCGACGCCCGCGGCGCCCAGTACGGCGGCACCGGCGATCTCGGCCGCGCCGGACCAGTCGAGGCCCGCGTCCTCAGGAGGTGCGGCGGCCGTCGGCCGGGCGCTGTTCGCGGGCGGGGCGGCGGCCGGGGGCCGGACGGCAGGTCTGGAGGGAACGGAGGAAACGGAGGGAACGGAGGAAGGGGCGGAGGGTACGTCGGGCAGCGTCCCCACGGGATCGACGCGGCCGTCCGCCGCGAAGCCCCAGTCGAGCAGCGAGCGCGCCTCCTCGTACACGGCCGACCCGCCGCCCGCCTGAGGGTTCATCACCGTGACGACGAGGGTGCGTGTGCCGTGCTTGGCGGCGGCGACCAGGGTGTTTCCCGCGTTGGTGGTGTAGCCGTTCTTGACCCCGATCAGCCCCGGGTACCGCTCCACCCCGTTCGCGCCGGTGAGGAGCCGGTTGGTATTCTGGATCCCGTACGAGGAGCCGTTCTCGCCGGGGAACATCGCCTCGGCGGTGGAGCAGTACCGCGCGAAGTCGGGGTCGCGCAGCCCGGCCCGTCCGAACACCGCCAGGTCGTACGCCGAGGAGACCTGCCCGGGAGTGTCGTACCCGTCGGGCGACACGACGTCGGTGTCGTCCGCGCCGAGGGAGCGGGCCTTGGCCTGCATCTGGGCGGCGGTGGCCGTCCAGCCTCCGTTCATCGAGGCGAGCACGTGCACGGCGTCGTTGCCGGAGTTGAGGAAGACACCGCGCCACAGGTCCGCCACCCGGTAGGTGATGCCCCCGACGACACCGACCATGCTGCTGCCCGCGCCGATGCCCTCCAGCTCCCGCTCCTTGACGGTGTGCAGGGTGCTGCCGGGCAGCATCGGGAGGACGGTGAGGGCGAACAGGGTCTTCAGGGTGCTCGCGGGCGGCAGCCTGCGGTGGGCGTTGTGCGCGGCGAGGATGTCACCGGTGCGCGCGTCGGCCACCACCCAGGACAGCGCGGAGATGTTCGCGGGGACGTCGGGCGCCCCGGTCCGGAGCCGTACCCGGGTGCCCGGCTGATGGAGAGACGAAGGCGGCAGCGCGGCCGGCCGCACCGCCCCGGGCCCCCGGGCACCGAGTGCGGTGGCCGGGCCCTGCGCGGCCAGCAGACCGGCCGCGCAGACGGCGGAACAGGCCAGGGCGGCACGCGTGACCGCGGAGCGCGAAGAGGCGGTCCGGAATGAGAATCCGATCGTCATACCGCAAACGTAGGAACGGACGCGCGACACGCCGGGGTGGCCGGGCCGCGCGGCGCCGTCGAGCACCCGGATGCCGCAGGGGCGGCGGTCAGGAGGGCAGGGTGGGCTGAACGCGGCGCAGGAAGGCGGCGTTGTCGGGCGTGGCGCGCAGCCGCTCCAGGAGCGTTTCCAGACCGGTCTGCCCATCCCGTGTCAGCAGGGCGCGGCGCAGCCCTCGTGCGACGGCCAACTCGGGCTCCGGCACCAGGAGTTCCTCGCGGCGGGTACCGGAAGGGGTGATGTCGACGGCGGGGAAGACGCGCCGGGCGGCCAGGGTCCGGTCCAGCCGGAGCTCCATGTTGCCGGTGCTCTTGAGCTCTTCGAAGAAGTAGTCGTCGGCACGGGAGCCGGTCTCCACCAGGGCGGTGGCGAGGATGGTCAGCGAGCCGCCCTCCTCGGCGAGGCGCGCCGCGCCGAAGAACCGTTTGGGGCCCTGGAGGGCGGCGGCGTCGACACCGCCGCTGAGGGTGCGCCCGCCGCCGGCGGCCGCGTTGTTGTGCGCCCGGCACAGCCGGGTGAGCGAGTCGAGCAGGATCACGACGTCCTCGCCCGCCTCGACGAGCCGCTTGGCCCGCTCGACGACGAGTTCGGCGAGCGCGATGTGCTGCCTGGGTGTCTGGTCGAAGGTCGAGGCGTACACCTCGCCGCGCACGGAGCGCCGCATGTCGGTGACTTCCTCGGGGCGTTCGTCGAGCAGCACCACCATCAGACGGCATTCGGGGTGATTGCCGGCCACGGCGGCGGCGATCTGCTGGAGCAGCACCGTCTTGCCGGTCTTGGGCGGGGCGACGATCAGGCCGCGCTGCCCCTTGCCGACCGGCGAGACGAGGTCCGCGACGCGTCCGGTCAGTCCGCTCGCCGGGTGCTCCAGACGGAGCCGGTCACGCGGGTGCAGCGGGGTGAGGTCCTTGAAGTGCGGTCGGCGGAGCGGCACTTCGGCCGCCCGGCCGTTGACCCGCTCGACCTCGGCGAGGACCCGGGGTCCGCCGCGCACGCCTTCCACGGTGTCGCCCTTGCGCAGGCCGTGACGGCGGATCAGCGCGGAGGAGACCTGGAGGTCGTCGGGCGACGGCAGGAGGTTCGCGGAGCGCAGGTGCCCCTTCCCGCCGCCGTCGATGTCGAGGACACCGACGGCGGTCCGGGGCAGGGACCGCTGCTGTACGGGAGGGTGTTCGAGTGTGGTGGTCATGGGGTGTCCTCTCACGGACGGAGTCGCATGGGCATGCGGAAGGAAGGGGGAGAGGCCGCTGAGGGAGGGCGCGGGGCGCGCCTCGGTGCGGCGGGAACACCACTTCGGACGCGACGGGAGGGATTGCCTGCCGTGTGCGGGAGGTGGTGCCGAGAAGCTGGTCCACGCGTCGGAACCGACGGTGTCTCAGCGGGAGAAGGGAACTGGCACCGGCGCCTGAAGAAGGAGGCGTACACGAGTGCTGTTCGCAGACTACCACGGGCCAGGGCGGGTTCGGGAGTGATCCGCGTCTCGGGGGCGTGCGGTGCCCGGTGCCGCGCCGCGTGATCGGTCGCGGGCCGTCCGTTCCGGGACCTCCTCCGCGGCCCGCGCCCGGGTCCGGCGCCGACAACATTCGTAGATCCGTACGGTTGGCCGGACGCGCTCCGGTCGGGGTCACAAAGTCCCCATAATGTCGCGTACTTGCTGATGCCGATGCAGGGCACGGGATACACGGGGGGCGTCGCGGTGCGGGTGCTGTCGGACAGATACGAGTTGCACGAGCTGCTGGGCCGCGGCGGCATGGGGGTGGTCCATCGTGCCGTGGACCGCGAACTGGGACGGACGGTCGCCGTCAAGCTGCTGCCCGCCGAACTCCTGCGGCAGCCGGGCTTCCGCTCCCGGTTCCGCCGCGAAGCGCGCGCGGCCGCCGGACTGAGCCACCCCGCCATCGCGGTCGTCCACGACATGGGGGAGGACGCCCGTGGTGAAGAGCCCGTCCTCTACATGGTCATGGAGCTGGTGTCGGGCCGCACGCTCGCCGAGACGATCGCCGACGGGCCGCTCGCGCCGGACCACGCGGCCGCCGTGATCGGGGAGGTGCTGGACGCGCTGGACCACAGTCACAGCCGCGGCGTCGTGCACCGGGACATCAAGCCGTCGAACATCATCACCCAGCGGACCGCGTCGCGCACGACGGCCAAGGTGATGGACTTCGGCATCGCACGGCTGCTGTCGGAGAGCGCCACCCGCCTCACCGCCACCGGTGTACTGATCGGCACTCCCTCCTACCTCTCGCCGGAGCAGGCCGAGGGGAAGGAGGCGGACGAGCGGTCCGACATCTACTCCGCCGGATGCGTGCTCTACGAACTCCTCACCGGGCGGCCGCCGTTCCGTGGTGACTCCGCCACCGCCGTCCTGCTCCAGCACCTGCAGAGGACACCCGAACCGCCGTCGTCCGTGCGGCCCGGGATCCCGGCCGCCTGGGACGCCCTCGTGCTGCGCGCGATGGCGAAGCGGCCCCAGGACCGGTACGCGGGCGCCGCGGACATGCGTGCCGCCCTCACCGAGGTGACGGAGGGGGCTTCCGCCCGGCCCCCGCGGCAGTGGACACCGACCGTCGTCGACCGCCCGGAGCCCGGGGACCCCGACACGCCCCTCGTGTCCCACCCGACCGTGTCCCCTTCCGGACGAGCGGCTTCCCCCGCCGCACGGACCGCCCCGGCCGCGACCGCCGCCGTACGGGAGCGGAAGCCCAACCCGGAGCCGGAGCCGGAGCCGGTGGCGGGTGCGGCCGTGGTCGCGGCGGGCGCCGGTGTGCGCTTCAAGGCCAGGCTGATCGACCTCCTGGTCACCCTGACGACGGCGCCCCTGGTGGCGGCCCTGCTGTCGGCGCTGTTCGCCCTGCGCTGGGTGGTCCTGCTCCTTCCCTCCTTCCTGGGGGTGTCCCTCGTCTACGAGAGCGGCGCGCTGGCCCTGTTCGGGCGCACGGTGGGGAAGCGGGCGGCCGGCCTGCGCGTGGTCGGGAAGGAGAGCGGAGCACGCCCGGGCCCGCGCGGAGTGCTGAGGGCGCTGGTCTTCTGGGTGCTGCACGGATTTCCGTGGCTCGTCCTGGTCTGGGTCGTGGACCTGGTCCTGTTCCTCCGGGCCGGACCGCGGCGCCCGCTCCTGGCCGACCGGTTCGCGGGGACCCGGGTGGTCACGGACGAGGACGGCGGCCACTGACGTCGCCCGGGTGCCCTCCGCGGAGCGGGTCGGGCGCGCGGGCCGGCGGGAGCGGCGGTCTCCGCCGGGTGCCTCCGTCCATGTGCCCGGCCGCCGGACTCACCGTCGCCGGGGAGCCTCGATGGCGAGTACGCGATCGCGCAGGACGGGGAGCTCGGAACGCATCCGGGCGACCTGGGCCATGTCGCATTCCACCGTCAGGGTCTCCTCCGCGGTGCCGGCCTCGCCGAGGGCGGTTCCCCAGGGGTCGACGGCCACGCTGTGGCCGGCCTGCCGCATGTCGCCGTGCGTGCCCGTCGCGCAGCAGGCCAGCAGGAAGACCTGCTCCTCCAGGGCCCGCGTGCGGGTCAGGAGCCGCCAGTGGGTGAGCCGGGCCGCGGGCCACGCGGCGGGCACCGCGACCAGCTCCGCGCCCGCGTCGAGCAGGCCCCGGAAGAGCTCGGGGAAGCGCAGGTCGTAGCAGATGGCGAGGCCGACCACGCCGAAGTCGGTGGGCACGGTGACGATGTCGTCGCCCCCGCCCATCAGGGTCGCCTCGCCGGTGTCGAAGCCGTACCGGTGGATCTTGCGGTAGCGCCCCCGCAGCTCGCCGGCCCGGTCGAAGAGCAGCGCCGTGTTGTACAGCGTCCCGTCCTCGCCCCGCTCGACGACGGATCCGGCGTGCAGCCACACCCCGGCCTCGCGGGCCGCGGCGGACATGGCCGCCGCGGTGGGACCGTCGACCTTCTCGGCGTCGTGTTCCCAGCGGTCGTAGGCCCACGCGCCCGCGGTCCACAGCTCGGGCAGGACCACGAGGTCGTCGCCCGCCCGGCCGCGCACCAGCGAGGCCGCCCGGCGACGGCGCTCGTCCGCGGAGTCCGAGGAGTCCACGGACAGCTGGATCAGCGAGGCACGCATGGCTCTCACCTCCGGGACCGCGCCCGCGGTCCAAGGGAACCCGTCCCTACGAGCGTAAGGAGGAAGCCGCGTTTCCCGCTTCCCGTGGGACGGCGCGCTCCCGGACGGTGACCTCACCGGCGGCGTCCGGCGGCGGTGTCCGCGGACGCCGACGGCAGCCGTTCGGCGAGCCGTTCCGGGAAGGCGGCCGCGACGGGGGCCCGGTCCACTCGAAAGGCTCCGCAGAGCTGCTGCGCGTGCCGCTCCGAGCAGGCACAATCGATCTTCGCGCGACGCCCGTCGGCGTCGTGCGACCGTCAACTCGGCCCGGCAGCAAGGAGAACACGGTGGACACCTCGCCCGTCACGCCGCACCGCATGGACCCCGCGGGCGGCTGCCCGCACGCCGACAACGAGCGGCTCCTCGCGCGGGGCGCCGTCGCGACGGTGGTGCTGCCCGGTGAGGTGGAGGGCGCGGTGGTGCTCGGGCACGAGGCGCTGAAGGAATTCCTCGCGCACCCGGACGTCGCCAAGGGGGCCCAGCACTTCACGGAGCTGCGCGAGGGACGCATAGCCGCCGGCTGGCCGCTCATGACCTTCGCCACCGTGCAGGGCATGACGACCGCCGACGGTGAGGACCACCGGCGGCTGCGGTCCCTCGTCAGCAAGGCGTTCACCGTGCGACGGGTGGAACAACTGCGTCCTCGCATCGAGGAGTTGACCTCAAGCCTGCTCGACGGCCTGCACGCGGCGGCGGAGGGCGGCGGGGGAGTGGCCGACCTGCGCGAGCACCTCGCGCTCCCGCTGCCCATGGGTGTCATCGGTGAACTCCTCGGTGTCGGTGCCGAGTACCGCGACCGGCTCCACCATCTGACGAACCAGGTCGTCGCCACCGACATCGGCCCCGAGCAGGCCGTCGCCGCCAACCGCGAACTGGTGGCGGTGCTGAGCGCCGTCGCGGCCGCCCGCGCGGAGAACCCCGGCGACGACCTCACCAGCGCGCTGATCGCCGCCCGCGACGAGGACGGCGACCGGCTCAGCCAGCAGGAACTCATCGGCACCCTGGTGCTCATGATCATCGCCGGGCACGAGACCACGCTGAACCTGATCACCAACGCCGTACGGGCGCTGTGCGGGCACCGGGACCAGCTGGAGTCCGTCCTGAAGGGCGAGGCGGGGTGGGGTGACGTCGTCGAGGAGACCCTGCGCTGGAACGCCCCCGTCAGCTACTTCCCGTTCCGCTACCCGGTGCGCGACCTGACCGTCGACGGGACCGTCATCCCCCGGGGCACGCCCGTCCTCGCCGGCTACTCGGCCGCGGGCCGCGACCGGGCCGCGCACGGGCCGGACGCCGACCGCTTCGACGTCACCCGTCCGGGGCGGCCCGGCGCCGCCCGCCACCTCTCCCTCGGGCACGGCGCCCACTACTGCCTCGGTGCCCCGCTCGCCCGGATGGAGGCCACCATCGCCCTGGAGCGGCTGTTCACCCGCTTCCCCGGCCTCGACCTCGCCGTGTCCGAGGCGGAGCTCGTCCAGCAGACCAGCTTCGTCGGCAACAGCGTCCAGGTCCTTCCCGTGCGGCCCGGAACCTCCCGCCTCTGAGGGGTACGCGAACCGCGTCCGACGGCGCTCGGGAACCCGGGTTCGAAGGCGCTCGCGAAAAAATTTCCGCCGCCGGTCGATCCGCCGGGGTGCGGTTCGTCGGTGGGGTGTAGGAAGCTCGTGAGCACCGGGAGGAACCATGAAGTACATGCTGCTGGTCTGCGGCGACGACACCGCCGACGCCTCCGGTATGGCACCCGTAGAACCCTGGGTCGAGGAGTTGGGCGCCGAGCGGGGCGTCCGGCTGCACGGCCACCGCCTCCGGCTGCCCGCCGAGGCGGTCACCGTCCGGGTGCGCGACGGCGAAGTACTGCGCACCGACGGACCGTTCGCCGAGACGAAGGAGTACGTCGCCGGCTTCGACGTCCTCGACTGCGCGTCCATGGAGGAGGCGGTCGAGGCCGCCGCGAAACACCCCGTCGCGACGATCGGCGCCATGGAGGTCCGCGCGTTCTGGGACGACGAGGACGCCGAAGGAGAGATCCGCCGCCTCGACGGCGAGCTCACCGAGGCGCTCCGTGAACGTGACATCGACCGGGTGATGGCCTGCTACGCCCCCGACGTCGAGGTGTTCCACCCCGCGGGCGACGCGGAACAGAGCGGTGCGGACGCCCTGCGCAAGGCGCAGGAACAGTGGTTCTCGACGCTCGCGGGCCCCGCCGAACGCGAGGTGCTCGACCTCCGTGTGCGTGTCGACGAGAGCGTCGCCTTCGGCCACGCCCTGGTGCGCCTGCGCGCCCCGCTCGCCGACGGCACCACCCTGGACACCACCGCACGCGTCACCACGGGCTACCGCGCGGCCGGAGACCGCTGGCGGATCGTCCACCAGCACACGTCCGTGCCGTCGGCCCCGGACCCTTCGACGGCGAGGGAGGGGCGGTCATGAAGTACGCCCTGTTCATCTGCACACCGGTCGACGGCGAGGAGCTCGCTCCCGAGGAGATCGCCGCCGACCCGCGGTTCGCCTCGTACGTCCAGGAGGTGCGCGAGCGCGGCATCGTGAAGGGCGGAGCCCGGCTGCGCCCGGCGACCGACGCCACCACCGTCCGGGTCCAGGGCGACGAAGTCCTGCTCACCGACGGGCCGTTCGTCGAATCGAAGGAGTACGTGGCGGGCATCGACATCATCGAGGTCGCCGACCTCGACGAGGCCATCGCGCTCGCGTCCCGGCACCCGGCGGCGCTGGGCGGCGGTTCGGTGGAGGTGCGGCCGGTCTGGGAATGAACGACGGGGTCGAGGAGGCGGTCGCGGCCGCGTTCCGCGAGGAGTGGGGCCAGGTCGTCGCCACCCTGATCCGGATGACCGGCGACTGGGACCTCGCCGAGGAGTGCGCCCAGGACGCCTTCGCCCAGGCACTCGACCGGTGGCGGCGCGACGGAGTACCGCGCCGCCCCGGCGCCTGGCTGACCACGACCGCGCGCAACCGTGCCCTGGACGTACTGCGCCGGGAGGCGGTCGGCGCGCGGAAGCTGCGGGAGGTGGCGGTGGCGGCGCGCGACGACGTTCCGTACGACCCGTACGGAACGTACAACCCGTACGAACCGGACCCCGGCGACGAGAGCGGGGTGGGCGACGACCGGCTGCGGCTGATCTTCACCTGCTGCCACCCGGCGCTGGCCATCGAGGCCCGGGTGGCCCTCACCCTGCGCACCCTGGCCGGGCTGACCACACCCGAGATCGCGCGCGCCTTCCTCGTCCCCGAGGCGACGATGGCGCAACGGCTGGTGCGCGCCAAGCGGAAGATCCGCAACGCGGGCATCCCCTACCGCGTACCGCCCGCCCACCTCCTGCCCGAACGCACCACGGGTGTCCTCGGCGTTCTCTACCTGCTCTTCAACGAGGGGTACGCCGCCACGGCCGGCGCCGATCTGGTGCGCGCGAACCTCTCGGCGGAGGCGGTCCGCCTCGCCCGTGTCCTGGCCCGACTGATGCCCGACGAGCCCGAAGTCCTCGGCCTGCTCGCGCTGTTGCTGCTCCACGACGCGCGCAGCGGCACCCGTGTCGACTCCTCCGGCGACCTGGTCACCCTGGAGGACCAGGACCGTACCGCCTGGGACACCTCGAAGGCGGACGAGGGCGCCGCACTGCTGGAGACCGCCCTGCGCCGGGGACGCCCGGGCCCGTACCAGATCCAGGCCGCGATCGCCGCCTGCCACACCACCGCGGCCACGGCCGAGGAGACCGACTGGGCCGACATCGCCGCCCTCTACGGCGAGCTCCGGCGCTTCGTGCCCTCCGCCGTGGTCCGGCTCAACCAGGCGGTCGCCGTCGGCATGTCCGAGGGCCCCGACGCCGGGCTCGCCCTGGTCGCCGAACTGGAGCAGGAGGGTGAACTGGACGCCTACCACCTGCTGCCCGCCACCCGCGCGGACCTGCTGCGCCGCGCCGGCCGCACGGCGGAGGCGGCCGAGTCCTACGGCCGGGCCCTCGAACTGGTGGAGAACGCGGCCGAGCGGAGATTCCTGGAGAAGCGGCTCGGGGAGTGTCGATCGGCGTAGAGGCGTTCGTCGGTGGGGCGAGACCACCTCCCGGACGGTGCCCGCCGGGAGCGACGACACCACTCTCCCGACCCTCGGAGGCCCCTCCCATGACCACCCCGGCTCCCACGACTCCGTCGGCCCCGATGCCCCCGGCGGATGCCGCCGCCGTCCCGGCCACCCCCGTCCCCGGCGTGGCCGTACCGGCGACGGAGCCCACCCCGGCGCCACGTGCCCGAGGCCCCCTCGGCCGGCTGCTCGCCCGTCACGCATGGCCGAAGGCGACCACCGCGCCGGTGGCCCCGCCCACCGAAGCCGTCCCGAGCACCCCGAGCACCCCGGACGTCTGGCTCGCCGGGCTACGCCTGGGAAGCTGACTCCGCGTGCGCATGTCGGCGAGTTCGAAGACGCCGTACAGGTAGTACCCCCAGCCGGCCCCGCCGCCCAAGTCGTACGAGGCGTACGCGACGGCTCCGTCCAACACCGCCGACACCTTGTCGGGCGACATCCCGAAGCGCAAGGGGGCGACTCCCACCAAAGGATCCAGCGTCCACCGTGCCTGTCCCGGGGACTCCTTGGGCCGCTGGCCCATCTCGACCCAACTCCCGTGCCACCCACCGATGACCACGCCGGGCATCAGTCGACATCAGCCGACACCACGGTCAGCAGGCGTCGCGGAATCCACCACGGCTGCGGCGCTTCTCCCGCCGACACTCGTCGCACCACGCCCCGCAGGAAGGTCTCCGCCCGGGGTCCCGTCGACACGGCCTTTCCCCATGCCCGCATGTGCCTGCGATACCTGGCGCGCAAGGTCATCAGACCCCGAGCCGGTGCGGCGAAGCCCCATGCCCCTACGACCCGGAGATCGTTACGGGACAAGACTCAGGGCGGCGCGGGGATCCGCTCGGGCTTCGGACCGGTCGGCGCCGACTGCTCGCCCGGCGGGAGGGACGCGCGGACGTGCTCACTGCATGACTTCGAGATGGGGGTGGTCGAACGAGGTCGGGCAGACATAGATCTGCATGCTGCAGCCCCTGCCGATCTTCACCATCGGCGCATCGGCGGGAGTGCGCAGCCCGGTGGGACCTGACGGCTTCTCGAGGTCTTTCAGCGGGGTCCAGCTGTCGTTCCAGCCGTTGCCTTCGCCGGAGTCGATGGTGAACAGGGGCTCGTACCGGGCGTTGCAGGTATCGCAGTGCATGGGCTTGGGGTCGCAGAGACTCCACGGGGCCCAACCGCCGACCTTCCAACCAGGAGCGACCGAGAGCTCGTACCGGTAGTAGGCGCCGCCGAGGCCTTCTTCCGGGTCCTCCTCCTGCTCTTCTCCCCAGGCGTAGAGACGGTCGGCGAGCTCCTCCGGGAGTTCGTGCGGTGCCGGGTACTCGGTGACGGCCTCGGGGTGCAGGACACAGGGCGCGGGAACGTAGCCGCCGTAGTGCTCGACGTCGGCGGGTTCCGGGGGATCGGTGAGCAGCTCGCCGACGCCCGCGGCGTTCCGCCAGACGAGGCGGGCGGCGGGAAGCCCGTTGTGGTGGTCGAGGGGGCACCACAGGACTTGCAGAAGGTCGGCTCCCTCGGGGCCCGCGAAGCCCGGGACGTCGCGGAGGTGGAGCTGGGCGACCGGCAGCAGGGCGTTCGGCTCGGTGTGAGCCGGATGCCCTGCTTGGAGCTCGGCGAAATACGCGCGCTCGTCGGGGTCGAGGAGGTGCTCGCGAGGCTCGCGGGGGCGAAGCCAGGCGGCGTCGAGCAGCGCCCGCCTTCGGCGGATGTCGTCGAGGGAGACGGGCGGGTTCCCGTTGTGGTGTTCCTTCGCGCAGGTCGGCCATGTCTCGTCGGCCGGCCACAGGAGTGGTCCGCCGACGGAGCTGTCGTGAACGGTCGGCCGGCCCGCGCGGGGGTGCAGGCGGACGGCCTGCCTGGCCAACGGCGCCAGCTCCGGGAACACGGACGCGATGTCAACAGGCCGGGGCGGGGTGGTTCTTGACACTCGTGCTCCTTCAGCAGCCACCTGGGAGTTTCGGGCGGACTGTACCCGCGGGATGTGACAGTCCTGTCCACTGCCGGCCAGGCGGTCTTCGCCGATGTCGGTGCCGAGTCGTGGATCACCCCGCTCGCGCGCGGAGCACGTCGGGAGCCGGCCCGCGTCCCGATGGGCGGTCCGTGTGCCCGTACCCGGGTGCGGGTCCCCGTTCGTGTCACTCAACTCCGTGGCCCCGCACCCGGATCCTCAGGAGCTGGGCCGCGGGGTGGAGAGGGCCTCCCGCAGGATCGGGTACGGCGGGTCGGCGACGAGGTAGAAGTGGTTCCCGGGGACGCCGACCTCCTGGACGGGCGCCGTGGTCAGCGTGCTCCACGGGCGGCGGTCCGCGTCCTCGTCCAGGTCGCCGACGATGGTGGTGACCGGACATCCGAGCAGCGGCTCGGGCGCCATCTCATAGGTGTGGAACATGCGGTTGTCGGCGATCAGGTACGGCAGGACCACCTCCTGGAAGATCGGGTCGGCGACCATCTCCGCCTCGGTGCCGCCCATCCTGACCAGCTCCTCGAGGATCTCGTCGGGGTCCTCGTCGCCGAGGAAGGGAGCGGGCAGCGGGGCGTCGCAGGAGCCGGAGGCGAAGAGGTGCTCGATCTCGATGCCCCGGCGCTGGAGTTCGCGTGCCGTCTCCAGGGCCACCGGGGCGCCCAGGCTGTGTCCGAAGAGGGAGAGCGGGAGATCCGCCAGTGGTTCCAGCGCGTCGGCGACACCGGCGGCGAGCCGGAGGAGATCGTCCGGCGGTTCCTCGTCGAACCGGTTGGCGCGCCCCGGGTACTGGACGGCGTGCACCTCGACCTCGGTCAGCGACCGGCCCCAGGAACGGTAGAAGGACGCCGACGCCCCGGCGTGCGCGAAGCACACCAGACGTCCGCGCGCTTCGGGCCGAGGGGTCTCGCACACGAGCCAGCGCGAGGCGTCCGAGGCCGTCGGGATCCCCGAGTTCCCCAAGTTTCCCGAGTTCCCCGAGTGCTCGGCGTCCTCCGGGTTCTCCGAGGTCTCCGGGGCACTTGACGCGTCCGCGGTCACTGGCGGGCCTCCTTCCGGGCGCGCTGCTGGCGAAGTCTGGCCGTACGGGCCCTGCGGGCGGCGTCGGCGGAGGAGGACGGCGCCGTGTCCTCCCCCTGTTCGCGGCTGGTGCGGATGAGCGCGATCTGTGCTGCCACGGTGGTTTCCTGGAACAGGGAGACGATCGACGGCCGCATCCCGCAGTGCTGCTCCAGCGCGTCCTGGAGCTTGAACATGGCCAGTGAATGGCCGCCGAGATCGAAGAAGTTGACGTCCGGCGGCACCGTGGCCACGCCGAGCACCTCCGACCAGGCTGCGGTCACCCGGTCGGCGAGCGGATCGTCGGTGAGCGGAGCGGCCGCCGGGCGGGCGGTGTCCGGGCGGGCGGCGGCCGACGGCTCCGCGGCGAGTGTCCGCAGCAGCGCGCGGTCGAGCTTGCCGTTGAGGTTGCGCGGCAGTTCCGGCAGGACCCGTAACTCGCCGGGCACCATCACGGGGGGCAGCTTCTCGGCGAGGGCGCGGCGCAGTACGACCGGGTCCGCGCCCCCCGGGGACGCGACGAAGCCGATCAGGCCCGATCGCCGCGCGTCGGGCAGCACGACCGTGTCCCGCACGCCTTCCAGCGCGCGCAGTGCCGACTCGACCGCACCGAGCTCCACACGGTGGCCGCGGACCTTGATCTGGTCGTCCCCGCGGCCGACGAAGTCCAGGCCGTGGTCCGCGTTCCGGCGGACGATGTCGCCGGTCCGGTACATCCGCGCGCCGGGTCCGCCGGCGAAGGGGTCGTCGAGGAAGACCGCCGCGGTGGCCTCGGGACGGCCGAAGTAGCCCCGTGCCACCCCGTCCCCGCCGATGAACAACTCGCCCTCCGCGCCCGGTGGTACGGGTCGGAGCTCGCCGTCGAGGACGTAGAGCCGGGCACCGGGTACCGGGCCGCCGATGCTGACCGGCCCGGCATCCGTGAAGCGGTGGTAGGTGGCCCAGACGGTCGCCTCGGTCGGTCCGTACTCGTTGACCAGCTCCACCACGGAGGAGTGAACGGCGAAGTGCCGTTCGACCAGGGACGGGGGCAGGGATTCGCCCGCCACGATCACCTGCCGCAGACAGGCCAGCGGATCGGTCCCGGCGCGTTCGGCGGCGTCGAGCAGCAGCCCGTACAGCGTGGGCACGCACAGGGTGCGGCTCACGCGGTGGCGGCTGACGAGCGAGACCAGCCGGTCGGTGTCGCGCAGTTCGTCCGCGGACGCCACCACCAGGCAGCCTCCCGCCAGGAGCGTCCCCCATATCCCGGCGACCGACGAGTCGAAGGCCAGCGGTGACACCAGGAGGAAGGTCGCGCTTCCCGGGTAGACCGCGAGGCGGGCCCGGGTCGAGGCGGTGAGATTGCGGTGCTCGACGACGACGCCCTTGGGCTCCCCCGTACTGCCCGAGGTGTAGATGAGGTAGGCCGGATCGGCCGGGCCGACCGTCGTCGCGAAGGAACCGGGGGCCGCGGTGTCCGGGTCCTCGCCGGGGACGCCCGGGACCGTGACGACGGGTACCCGGGCACCGGCCGCCCGGTCCCGGGTGTGCGCCGTCGTGACGACGGCCTTCACCCGCGCGTCCTGGAGGATCGTGGCGACCCGGGCGTCCGGCTGGGCCAGATCGACGGGGACGTAGGCGGCGCCCGCGCCGAGGACGCCGAGCACGGCGGCGATCATCGCGGCGGAGGGCTCGGCGAGCAGGGCGACCCGGTCACCGGCGGTCACTCCGGCCGCGGCGAGCCGGTGGGACAGCTGCCGGGACCAGGAGATCAGCTCGCCGTAGGTGACAGTGGTGTCCTCGCAGCGTACGGCGATCGCCGCGGGACGGTCGGCGGCCAGGCGGGCCACCATTTCGTGCACGGGGACGAACGCGTTTCGGGGCAGGGGTCCGCCGGGTTCCGGGACCGTCCACTCCTGTGTCGTTCCGTCGCTGTCCTTCGGCTCGGACGGAGAGGATTTCACGGGTGGTAAGGCCGACATGAGAAAACTCCCCAAAGCTATCAGCGGGATTACTGGGGGCTCGCGCGATGTGTGCGCTCCAACCGGCCTCACCAGCACTTCGCCGACGAATTCGATGGCATTCGACGGCGTGAGTTCGCCTATTGCTCGGTCCGGATTCGAGATGAGAAGCGTGAGCGCGGTCTTTTCTGTCACGGATGACCGCGACATCGTGATGCGATCATAGGAGGGCGGCTTGATCCATGCAACGGACCGGTGCGGACGGGGTATTGGTTGTCCCGGTTGGAATCGGGTTGTGCGGTTCGTCGCGTGCGGTCCGGCCGAAAGCGGAATTGTGTGATCCGTGTGTACGGGAAAGTCATGCACGCCGATGCATGAATTGACTCGTGTTCGGCAGTCGGAGGATGTGGGCGTTTCGACTCCTTCGAAGTCGTGAGTCGCCGATGCGTGAAATGGGCCGTCTGTCGAAGTGCGGCGACGTCGCCCCGCCGCCCCGGGTGCGGAAGCAGCGGGCCCCGTCGAGCGGCCCCCGTCGAGCGGGGCGCGCCCGGGGCGGTCGGCGGGCCGCGTCCTTCCGGCCCCCTCTCCGTACTCGCCCCGGGCGCCCCGCGCCCGCTCTACGTGCCCTGCCCGTCCGTCTCCTCCAGGACGCGGCGGACCAGCGCGATATGACCGTTCAGCGTCCGCCGGGCCAGCACCTCGCGCACGGGGACACGGACGCCGAACTCGTCGTTCACCCTGCGGATGAGCCGGATGATCAGCAGGGAGTCGCCGCCCTGCTCGAAGAAGTCGGCGTCCGCCGGGAATGCGTCACGGCCGAGCAGTTCCGCCCAGATCCGTGTCACTGCCTCCGCCGGATCGACCGGATCGACCGGATCGGCCGGGGGCGCCGGGCTCTCGGGTTCCGGCTGCTCGCTCCGCCGCTCCGGCAGGGGCGAGGGGACCGGGGAGCGGCTCGGCTCCGGTTCGGGCGAGGCGAGCGCTTCCGGGGCCACCGAGCGCGGTCCCGCGAAGGGGTAGCCGGGCAGCCTGGTCCGGCGGCCGCCGCCGACCGGCCCGGCCGGCGCGATCGGCTGCCCCCGGGTCCACAGGGCGCCGACGCCGGCGAGCACGGCCGACCCCGGCATGTCCCTGGCCCGGTCCAGGGCGACCGCGGGGAGGCCGGCAGCCTCCGCCATCGGGGAGAGGGGACGCCCCGGACCGATCTCCACGGCCAGGGCGCCCGGAAGGTGCGTGACCAGCGAGTCGAGGGCGGTGCCGAACAGCACGGACTGCCGGACCTGGGTGACGAACATGTCGCGCGGGAGGACGGTACCGGCCGCGACGACCCGCCCGGACACGTTGAGCGCGATCGGGAGGGTGGACGGACGGAGCTCGATCCCGGCCATCACCCGGGTGAGCGTGGGCAGCGCGGGCTCGATCAGACGGGAGTGGCCCGCGTGGGTGTAGCGCAGGCGCCGTACGAAGAAGGTGTCGCCGATGTGCCGGAGGTATGCGTCCACCTCCTCGACCGGCCCGCCCAGCACACAGGAGTCGGGACCGTTGACCGCGGCCACGTCGAGGCCGAGACCCCACTCCTCGGCGAGTGCGAGGGCCCGCTTCACATCCGCCCCGATGGCCAGCATCGCGCCCTCCGGGCAGTCCTGCATGGCCTGGCCGCGCGCGGTGATGAACGCGGCCGCGTCCTCCAGGCCGAGGACCCCGGCGACGGCGGCCGCGGCGATCTCGCCGGAACTGTGCCCGCACACCGCGGCCGGTCGGACCCCCAGTTCTTGGAGCGCGGTCGCCGCCGCGTGGCCGACGGCGAAGAGGGCCGGCTGCGCCAGTCCGGGCCGGTTCAGCTCGTCGGCGGGGAAGTCCGGGTCGAACAGCGCCTGCCGGATCCGCTCCGCCAGCGGGGAGGCGAAGGCCGCCAGGCACCGGTCGAGCGCCCGGCCGAAGGCGGGAAGGACGGTGAAGGGCTCGGCCATGGCCGGGCGTTGGGTGCCTCCGCCGGGGAAGAGGAAGACCACCGGGGCGGGACCCGTCACCGGCGCGGTGCCCCGGGACACCCCGGACCGGTCGGCCAGGCGCTCGGCGACCTCGGCACTCGTGCGGCCCGTGACCGCGAGGCGTTCGCCCAGGGCCGGCCGTCCGTCGGCCAGGGTGTTGCGGACCTCGTCGAGGTCCGGATCGCGGGCTTTCAGGTGGGCGGCCAGGTCGTCGGCCACCCGGTCGAGTGCCTCGGGATCCGCCGCCGAGAGCAGCACCAGACGCTCATGCGGCACCGGCACCTCGGCGGAGGCGGACGCGGAGGCGGGGGCCGCGACCACGACGGACGCGGCCGGCTCGCGCGGCGGCGCCTGCTCGATCACCACGTGCGCGTTGGTCCCGCCGATCCCGAACGCGCTCACCCCGGCGCGCCGCGGACGGTCCCCGGGCCAGGGGACGGCCTCGGTGGGTATGTAGAGGGGGCAGTCCTCGCTCGCCTCCAGCAGGGGATTGCGCTCGGTGAACCCCGCGACGGGCGGGATCACGCCGCCGCGCACCACGAGCAGGGCCCTGATCAGCGCGGCGACTCCCGCGGCGGCGTCCAGATGGCCGACGCTGGCCTTCAGGGCGCCCACCGCCACACTGCCCGGCCGTGCTCCCGCCCTGCGCAGCGCGGCGTCGGCCGCCGCCCACTCGATCGGGTCGCCGATCCGGGTGCCGGTGCCGTGGGTCTCCAGATAGCCGATGGAGCCGCCGTCGACCTCGGCCGCATCGAGCGCCGCGCCGATGACCCGCTCCTGCCCCGCGGAGGACGGCGCGTAGTAACCGGCCTTGGTGTTCCCGTCGTTGTTGATCGCGGTGCCCAGGATGACGCCGTGCGGAACGGGGTCGTCCTCGGTGACGTCCGCCAGTCGGCGCAGCACCACGGCGCCCGCGCCGGACCCGGCGATCACCCCGTCCGCGTGCCGGTCGAACGGCCGGCACGCACCCGTGGCGGACAGCACGCCGCCCGGCTGGTGCAGATGACCCGCCTGGGGATAGCCGAACCCGGCCCCCACCACGAGGGCCTGGTCGCAATCACCGCCGAGCAGTGCCTGCACCGCCAGGTGCACGGCGACCAGTGAGGAGGAACAGGCCGTCTGCACGGCGAAGGCCGGTCCGGTCAGGCCGAGTCTGTAGGCCACGCGGCTCGCCATGAAGTCCGGCTCGGTGCCGTGGACCATGTCGTCCAGCAGGCCCGGATCGACGTTCCCGCCGCGGATCATCGCGCGCAGATAGCCGCTGCCCGTCATGGACGCGTAGACGCCGGTGACCGGCGTGCCCTCGCGGGGCAGGGACCCCGCGTCCTCGAGGGCGTTCCAGGCCACCTCCAGCATCCAGCGATGCTGAGGGTCCATCAGTTCCGCCTCGCGCTTGCGGATCTGGAAGAATTCGTGGTCGAAGCGGTCCCAGTCGTCGAGGTGGCCGCGTACGGGCACGTAGTCCGGGTCGGCGGCCAGTGCGGCGGGCACTCCGGCCGCGACCGACTCCTCCCGGGTGTATCTCCTGCTGTGCACGCCCCCGTGAAGCTGGGAATCCCACCAGTCGTCGATTCCACGAGGGCCCGGTAACCGTGCCGCCATGCCCGTGACCGCGATGTCCAAGGAGCGATCCCGACTCGTCACAACGTCCCCCATCATGCCGCCAGAAATCGGATATTCGGTCTGATGTTGTGCTGCTGTCGCATTGTTCTCGCGCGAAAAGGGCGGCCTTCGGCGGTGGGCGGGACAGGTTTCCTCGGACCGCGCTGCGATCATGGCACAGTTCACCGCCGGCGAACGAGGGATCGGCTCAGTCGTATTCGCATGACGCCTGTTTCAACCACGTTCTGCGAAAGGGGGGTTGGCAGGAAATGAGTGGACGTGACAACGTCGTACGGTCCTGATGATGTGCTCTCGAACCCCTTATTGCACGGGGTTGTGAAGGGAGTTGATGTGTTGCGCTCGAATGCCGTGTGGACCGCGGGAGTTGTCGGGGAATCGCCGGGGGAAGGGCTGCATGACGTCTTCGCCGCACAGGCACGCGCCCGACCGCGGCACACAGCCCTCATCGCCCGGAACGCCCGGGTGTCGTACGGGGAATTAGACGCCCGCGCGGAGGAATTGGCCGACGGGCTCGCCGCCGCCGGTGTCGGACAGGGGCATGTCGTGCCGATCCTGTTGCCCCGGTCCGTCGACCTGGTGGCCGCCCTGCTGGCCGTGCTCGAACTCGGCGCCGCGTACGCGCTGCTCGACCCGGACTGGCCGCCCGCCCGTCTCGACGCGGTGGTGGAACAGCTCCGGCCCCCTCTCGTCGTCGGTCGGCCCGGCGCGGCGGAGGGACTGCCCGCACCGCTGTGGACACCGGCCGACGGCGGTACGACCGGCGGCCGTACGGCCGGCGGCGGTACGGGCGGCGACGGTGAAGGGGAACGCCCCGCCCGCCGCCCCGGGGTGGCCGTGCGGGGCCAGGACGCGTGCTGTGTGTTCTTCACCTCGGGCACCACGGGGCGGCCCAAAGGGGTGATCACCCCGCACCGGGCGACGGCACGGCTCTTCCGGCCGGACACCTTCGCGCGTTTCGACCGGAACACGGTCGTCCCCCTCGCGGCGGCACTGCCGTGGGACGCCTTCTCCCTCGAACTGTGGGCCGCGCTGTACAACGGCGGCACCGGTGTCCTGATCGACGAGCCGTTCCTGACGGCCGAGGCCCTGCGCGCGATGGTCACCGACCACGGCGTGAACACGGTGTGGCTGACCAGCAGCCTGTTCAACCTGATGGTCGACGAGGACCTGACCGCGCTGAGCGGCCTGTCCCAAGTGATCATCGGCGGTGAGCGCCTGTCCGTGCGGCACGTCGGCCGCTTCCTCGACCGGTTCCCCGGCACGGTCCTCATCAACGGCTACGGCCCGGTCGAGAGCACGGTGTTCGCCACCACGCACCGGATCACCGCCGAGGACTGCGCCCGGCCCGACGGCATCCCGCTGGGGCGTCCGGTGCCCGGCACCTCCGTCCTCATCCTCCGGGACGGCAGCTCCCGCGCGGCCGGGGAACCGGGGGAGATCTGTGTCGCGGGCGACGGACTGGCCCTCGGCTACCTCGACGAACCCGCCCTCACCGCCGAGAAGTTCATCAGCGTCGACATCGACGGCGAGCAGGTCCGGCTGTACCGCACCGGGGACCTGGGCACCCGGGACGAGAACGGGACCGTGGAGTTCCGCGGACGGATCGACCGGCAGGTGAAGATCCGCGGCAACCGTGTCGAACCCGCCGAGGTGGAGCGGCAGATCGAGCACCTGGTCCCGTACGTCGCCGACTGCCGGGTGGTCCCCCGCTGGAACGAGCCCGCGGGCGCCTTCGAACTGGTGGCCTTCTGCGTACCGGGCCCGGCCGAGGGCGCGCCGCCGGACGTACCGGCGATCCTCGCCCGCCACCTGCCCGCCTACCAGCGCCCCGCCCACATCGCCTTCGTGGACTCGTTCCCGCTGACCGACAGGGGAAAGCTGGACGACCGGGCCCTGCTGGCGAGCGTGCCCGGCACACCGGCCGAGAGCGATCACGGCCCGGCCGAGGGCGATCACGGTCCGGCCGAGGACCACCACGGCGCGGTCGACGACCCGCTGGTCCGCCTGGTGGCGGAGGCGTTCGCCGAGGTGCTGGGCAGAGCGGCCGTACCGGCCCGCACCCCCTTCTTCGACCTGGGCGGCTCCTCGCTCCAGGCCGCCCGCGCCTGCACCCGTATCCGCAGGCGGACGGGGCGGCCCGTACCGCTGTCGAGCCTCTACGAGCACGCGTCGGCCGAACGCCTCGGAACCTGGCTCCGCTCGGCGCGGGACACGGGCGGCCCGGCGCGGGACACGGGCGCCGTACCGCCGCCCGTCGGCGGCATCCCGCTGACCGCCATGGAGCTGGTCTTCCTGACCCGGCACCTGACGGCGCCCCAGGACCGGTCCGGATACTGCCTGATGGTCTGGCACCTGGACGGCCCGCTCGACCAGGACCGGCTGGAGGACGCCGTCGCCGCCGTCCACGAACGGCACCAGGTGCTGCGCACCGCCTTCCGGGCCGACCCCCGCCCCCACGCCGAGGTCACCGACATCTGCGCCCCGCCCCTGGAACTCCTGGACGCCCGGCCGACCACCGACGAGGCGGCCGCCGCGCTGCGGCAGCTCTTCGACGAGCCCCTCGAACCCCAGGACGCCGACCTGTGGCGCGCCGCGCTGGTGCCGGTGGCCGAGACGGGGGGCCGGCTGTTCGGGCTCCTCGTCCACCACATCGCTTTCGACGGCCGGTCGGAGTCCGTCCTGGCGCGCGACCTGTCCGACGCCTACGCCGGGCGTGAGCCCCGGCCCGCCCCGCCCGGTCTGGCCGAGCGGGCCCGGCTGACCACGGCGGCCACGCCCCTCACGGACCGGGCGGAGCGCGCCGAGCGGGCACGGGAAGAACTCCGGGACGTGCCCCCGATCCGCTGGCCCGAACGGCCCGGCCCCGGGGAGACCGGGGTGGGACACCTCGACGTGTCCGTACCCGCGGACCTCACGACGGGCCTCGACGCGACGGGCACGGCGCTCGGTGCGAGCAGGTTCGTGGTGCTCCTGTCGGCCTGGGCGGACGTCCTGGCCGAGGTCTGCGGCCAACGGGACTTCGCCGTGGGCGTGCCCGTCGCCGAGCGCACCGTCCCGGAGCTGGAGCGGACCGTCGGCTGCCTGATCGACATGATGCCGGTGCGGCTGCGCGGCGACGCGGTGAACGGCGGTGAGAGCGGTGTCCGGGAGACCGGTGCGGTGGTGCACCGCGCCTTCACCCGCAGCGACGTCCCCTTCACGGCCATCGCGCAGGGCGCCGGGACGACGTCCGGGCGACCGCCGGTGTTCCAGTGCCTCTTCGCCCTCCAGGACAACCCTCCGCCCCGGCTCGACCTGCCCGGTGTGACCGCCGCCCACCTGCGCCAGCCGTACGCAGCCCTTCCCGTGGAACTGCACCTCGAGGTGTGGCCGGACGAGAACGGCGCGCTCGACGTGGTGCTCTCGTTCCGGCGTGCCGCCGTCACCGGGACCACCGCACTCGATCTGCTCAAGGGCTACCACGACCGTCTCGCCCTGATCGCCGCGGGAGCCGCGAAATGACCGTGATCACTCATTCCCCCGCCGATGTCGTCGACCCCGGCCTGCACGCCTCCGGCGAGGTGTTCGCCCTGTGGCGCTGGATGAGACGGCACGCCCCGGTCCACTGGCACGAACCGGGCGACCTGCCGGGCTTCTGGTCGCTCACCCGCTACGACGACATCCGGCAGGTGTACCAGGACCCGGCCGTCTTCAGTTCGGCCCGGGGCGTCCTGCTGCGGCCGGCGGAGCTGGGGGAGGACCCCGGCAGCGGCCGGACCATGGCCCTCACCGACCCGCCCAGGCACCGCGCCCTGCGCGGGCAGGTGGCCGACCGGTTCAGCGAACGCTGCGCCCGCTCCCTGGCGGACGAGATGCGCGCCGAGATCCGCTCGGTGGTCACCCGCGCCGTCGGGGCGGGCACCTGCGACGTGGTCCACGACATCGGGGCCCGCCTGTCCGGCCACAACATCGGCAGACTGCTCGGGGTACCGCCGGAGGACCGCGAACGACTGCTGGCCTGGACGACGGAGGCGTTCGAGTCCGGCAAACCCCTCACCAGCCATCTCGCGCTGATGCGCTACTTCATCGACATGATGTACGCGCGGATGGAGGAGCCCGCCGACGACGCGATGGGCATGTTCGTGAACAACGAGGTCCAAGGCGAGCTGCTGACCGAGACCGAGATCCTGCTGGGCTGCGAGAACCTCGTCGGGGCGTCGGAGAACGCGGGGCTGTCGATGGCCTCGGGGATCCTCGCCCTCGCCGGGCATCCGCGGCAGTGGCGGCGGCTGGTACGGGAGCGGGACGACGAGCTCCTCAGGACCGCGGCGGAGGAGGTGCTGCGGTGGACGAGCAGCGCCACGCACAGCATGCGGACGGCCACGACGGACACCGTCGTCGGGGGCAGGCGCATCGCGGCCGGGGACCGGGTGGTGCTGTGGATCCCCTCGGCCAACCGGGACGAGTCGGTGTTCACCGAACCCGAACGGTTCGACCTCGGCCGGCGGCCCAACCGCCATCTGGCCCTGGGCACGGGTGAACACGTCTGCATCGGGAGCACCATGGCCCGTCACCAGATGCGGATGCTCCTGGAGACGCTCGTGGAGTCGGTCGCCGTCGTCGAACCGGCCGGAGACGTGGAGCCGCTGCGTTCGATCACGGTGAACGGCCCGGCGCACGCCGCCGTGCGCCTGGTCGCCCGCTGAGCGGGGCGGCCGGCGGCCGGAGGCCCGGCTTTCGTCGTGGACGCCCGGCCCCCGGACCCGGCCGCCCTTCCCGTCCTTCCCGCGCTTCGGTCAGGCGGCTGACACGTTCTCGTTCCCGGCGGGCTCGGCCGGGGTCCGCGCGGCGTCCTGCCGGCGTTGCGCCCGGCGGACGGCGAGCGGTGCCGCCAGGCCGGTCAGCGCGAACATGGCTCCCACGACGTACCACCCGGGGCGGCCCCAGGTGATGCAGAGCGCGATCAGCAGACCCGGCCCGAAGGCCTCGGCCAGCCCCGCGCCCAGACCGAACACACCCAGGTACTGGCCGGTGGCGTGCCGCGGGGCGAAGGCGAAGGACACCTCGAAACCGGCGGCGGAGTACCACAGTTCGCCGACGGTGTGGATCACCGCCGCGACCAGGAGCAGCGTCGCGGCGGCCCACGCCGGTGTTCCGGCGGACAGCGAGATCAGCGAGCAGGAGACGAGGAAGGCCACGCCCGCCCGGCGGTAGGCGCTTCCGCCGGCCGAGGCGGAGGCTATGCTGCGGCTCGCCCGCACCTGGAACGCGACGACGATGACGGTGCTGGTGAGGATCGTGCCCGAGATGAGCCAGTGCGGGGCGGCGGTGGCACCGACGAGCCAGAGCGGGATGCCCACGGTGAGGACCTTGAACTGGACGGCCATGACGCCGTCGAGGGCGGTGAGCAGCAGGTAGGGGTGGTCACGGAGGGCGATCCAGCGGGGGCCGCCGTCGGTGGGGACCGGCGCGACCGGCGGGAGCAGGGTCAGGAGCACCGCGCAGACCACGAAGGCGAACGCGTTCCCCAGGACCATCAGTTGGTACGCGGTGAGGGTGCCGACCTGGACCACCCAGCCGGCCAGCACCGCGCCGAGGGAGATGCCGACGTTGGTCACCGCGCGGAGATAGGCCCGGAACTCCTGCGGCCGGTCCCCTCCGTAATGCCGGACGAGCGGGCTGTGGGCGGCGACTCCGGCCGTCTTCGCCCCGGCGGCCGCGCAGACCGCGAGCACGAACGGCCAGAAGCTGTCCGCCAGTACGAAACCGGCCGTGGCCAGCGCCTGCACCACGAGCGTGGCCCGGTAGACGCCGCGTGCTCCGTACCGGTCCGCCAGATGGCCGACCGTGACCCCCAGCGTCAGCGCGACGAGCCCGGCCAGTCCGAGACCGAGTCCCACCTGGTCCGCCGGAAGGTGGACCGCCTCGGTGAAGTACAGCACTCCGGCGGTCAGATAGAGGCCGGTGCCGATGGTGTGGACGAACTCCGAGGCCGCGAGGACGCGCTGCGGCCGGGTATCCGGAATCAGGCGAGGCATGGACACGACTCCACGTGACGGACGGGAAGCAAGGGGCCCCGCAAGTCTGTTGTGGCGTCACTCGCCCTAGCAAGAGCCTCACTTCGCCGGGACTTCCCGGACTGTCGGTGCCCGCGGCCACGGCGGGATCCCGGTGATCGGCGGTCAGAGGTCGTGTCGGTGCGCGGAAGCTGCGAGGGTGGTCCGAGCGCGCACCGGCCGACCCTGGCCGGGACGGACACGAGACACCGAGGAATCCTGGATGCGTACTCTGATCAGCACCGCCTTCATCTCGCTCGACGGCGTCGTGGAGTCCCCGGGCGGCGAGCCCGGGTACCGGAACGCGGGGTGGACCTACAAGGACGTCGAGTTCCTCCCCGAGGCGTTCGAGATCAAGGGCAGGGAGCAGAAGGAAGCCACCGCGATGCTGATGGGTCGGGTCAGCTACGAGGCGTTCAGCCCGCTGTGGCCGGACATGGAGGATTTCCCCGACTACAAGGTGATGCCGAAGTACGTCGTCTCCACCACCCTCACCGACGACGACCTCGTTTCGAACTGGGGTGAGACCACGATCCTGCGCTCGCTCGACGAGGTCGCCGCGTTGAAGGAGACCGAGGGCGGCCCGATCATCGTCCACGGCAGCGCCACCCTGAACCAGGGCCTTTCGGACGCCGGCCTGATCGACCGCTACCACCTGCTCGTCTTCCCGCTCCTGCTCGGCGCGGGCAAGCGTCTGTTCAGCGTCACGGACAAGGACACCCAGAAGCTGAAGCTGGTCGAGCACGAGGCGTACGCCAACGGCCTTCAGAAGAACGTCTTCGACGTCGTCCGCTGACAAGGATCCCGCGCCCCCCGTCCGGTCGCGCCCGGACGGGGGCCCGGGTCGGCGTCCGGGCCGGGCGGTGCACGGCGTTGTCAGTGGTAGGCGTGCACGACGGCGTGCCCCTTGCCGCGGCTGATCATCCACCGGTTGAGCGGCGTGGTGAGCACGAAGGCCACAGCCAGGGAAAACGCGAGCGCGGCCCAGAAGAGGAACTGGTCGAGGCCGGCGTCCATCGCGCCGGGCACGCTCACGATGACGGTGTTGTCGATGATCTCCATGACGGCGATGGACACGGTGTCCGCGGCCAGCGCGACCTTGAGCGCCTGGCGGACCGGCAGTCCGGCACGCAGCACGCCACGCATGGTCAGCGCGTAACCGAAGACGAAGGCGAGCGCTACGGAGATGACGACGGTGGTCACGTTGTGCAGACCCGCGGCGGTACCGATGACCATGCCGAGGACTTCACCGATGGCGCAGCCCGTCAGGCAGTGCAGCGTCGCCCGGGCGGCGGTGCGCCAGGACGTCCCGGAGCCGTCGTGCTGGTGCTGGTCGTGTGCGGTGTGGTCCATCGTCGGCCTCCCCTTCGTCGGATCGTGTCACCCTGCCAACCGTATACCCCCCAGGGGTATTCCGGAGTGGTCGGAACGAGTTCATGTGAATGCCTCGGACCGGGGTGATCGGCCCGCGGGCCCGGGGCGGCTGTTCGACAGCGGCTCCGAGCCCTCGGACCGAGTGTTCCGCTACTTGCCGAGCATCTTGTCCATGCCGGTGATCTCGGACGATTGCGAGGTGACGATCGACTTCGCCATCGTCGTGGCGGGACCGTAGGAGCCCTTGGCCTGCTCGGTCTTCGCCATCGCGATCGCGCCTTCGTGATGGCCGATCATCATCTGCAGGAACGCCTTGTCGAAGGCGTCACCGGACGAACCCTTCAGCTTGTCCATCTCATCGTCCGACATCATGCCCGGCATCGGCGAGCCGGAATGATCCATGCCCTCCATGCCCTCCATGCCCTCCATGCCGGCGTCCGGGACCTTCGCGCCCCAGGCCTTCAGCCATCCGGACATGGTGTCGATCTCGGGGTCCTGCGCCTGCTTGATCTTGTCGGCCAGGTCCTTCACCTGCTGGGACTTCGCCCGCGAGGCGGCCAGGCCGGCCATGGCCACGGCCTGCCGGTGGTGCGGGATCATCCCCTGGGCGAACGAGACGTCCTGCGCGTTGTGGCTGCCCTGTGCGCCGGACGCGGTGCTCGAGGGGCCGGCGGTGGACGTCGCCTCCCTGTCGTGACCCGTGTGCTCCGACGAGGAGGAGGAATCGCTGCTGCCGCAGGCGGCCAGCACCGTCGCTGCGGTGGCGATGGCAGCCGATACGGCAGTCCGGCGGAAGAGGGAACGGCGAGGTGCCATGAGAGGTACGACTCCTTGAAGTGCCCGCGCCCACGCGCGGGAGAAACGGATGCATGCAGGCCGGAGCACGCCACCCCGTCAGTGGGGTGTCGTGCGGGAGCCTCTAGATCCGCAGGAGCTGCAACTCGGAGAGATCGGGCGGTGCGCGGCCGTCGACCGGTCCGGCGGCCGGGCCGCCGCCGACGGCCGCGACGGATTCGACACGAACGGCCGGGTCGGGCGTCAGGGCGGGCGGAACATAAGCAGTGGACGTACCACCCGCCGCGCATGTCCCGCCGGCGTGGTCCATGGCCATGCCGCCGTCGTCCGCGTCGGACAGGTGCCGGCAGTCCGCTCCGGCGACATGGACGGGTGCGGGGTGATGCCCGGGGGACCCGGCCGACACGATCATGTCGTGCCGGCCCGCGGCCGGCATACCGGCGGGGGACAGGGCGTGCATGCCCAGCACCCCCGCGATCAGGGCCAGGGCCAGCCACATCCAGCGCACAGAGCTCGCCCCGGAACCGGTGCGGGCGCTGGAGATCATGAACTCATCATAAGAGATCTTCTCCGGCCCGGTGGTCGAACACTCCGCGGAGAACGGCGGTCGTTCAGGATCCGGCTCGTCCGTCGGCGAGTTCGAAGACACCGTAACCGAATCCCCGGGCGCTCACCGTGCCCGCCTCGATCCCGACGCCCTCCGATTCCAGGGAGCGGGCGACGGCGATCCGCCCGACGGGGCAACTCGCCCGCTCACGGCGCGGGTTGACCACGACGAGATACCGGCCGCCCCGCACGTACACGAACGGGTACCCGGCGTGCACCACCTCGACCGAGCCGCCCGGCCCCAGCTCCGGCGCGCCCGTGCGCAACGCGACCAGACGGCGTACGAGGTGCAGGAGCGAGGTGTCGTCGGCCCGTTGGGCGGCGACCGTCGGGCGGTCCGGGGCCGGGTCGAGGGGGAGGTACAGCCGGTCGGCCGGGGCCGTGGAGAAACCGGCGTCGGGTCCCTCGTCCCACTGCATCGGCGTACGGGAACCCGCGCGGTTGTAGCGCGGGCCCAGCACGCTTCCCTCCTTCTCGGGCAGCCCCGGGACGTAGCGCATGCCGATCTCGTCGCCGTAGTAGATCGCCGGAAGGGTCGGCCAGGTCAGCTGGAAGACGAAGGCGACGGGCAGCTGACCGGCCGTGCGGGGGCCGCAGTTGAGGCGGGAGAAGTCGTGGTTGGCGGTCGGGAGCGCGATGAACCCGCTGTCGCCGAGCGCGGCGGCCGCACTGTGCCAGGCCTCCACGAACGGGCGCGGCGAGCCGCGGCCCTCGGCGTCGAAGAAGCAGTCGAGCGGATCCCAGGCCTCGTTGACCGTGCCCTCGCCGTTGCTCCACAGCGAGCGCAGGGCGCGCCCGTCGGTCGGGCCGCCGAACTGGAGGAAGAAGTCCGCGTGGAACCCCGCGGGGACGGACACCTCGGGCTCGCCCCACTCCGAAAGCAGTACGGCCTCCGGATGGACGTCGTCCAGCCAGTGCCTCAACTCCTTCCAGACCGCGGCCGTCCCGCGCTTGTCCGGGTCGTCCTTCACGAGTGAGGCCGCCATGTCCACGCGGAAGCCGGCCAGTCCGAGGCCGAGCCAGTGGTCCATCACCGTGCGCAGCGCCGCCCGGTTGGCGCGCGGACCCGGCGCGTCGGCCGGCAGGCGCCAGGGCTCGTCCGGACGGGCGCGCCCGTAGCCGAAGTTGAGGGCGGGCTGGAAGGCGAAGAAGTTCGGCAGGTACGACCCCGGGCGGGTCCCGGGGGAGGGGACGAATCCGTCCGGGGCGTGACCCTCGGGCGCCCAGATGTACCGGTCGTCGGCCGGGTCGTCCATCGCGGCCCGGAACCAGGGGTGCTGGTCGGAGGTGTGGCCCGCCACGAGGTCGAGGAGGACGCGGATGCCGCGGCGGCGCGCTTCGTCGACGAGGCGGGCGAGGTCGTCGGACGTGCCGTAGCGGGGGGCGACCCGCAGGTAGTCGGCGACGTCGTACCCGGCGTCGCCGAAGGGGGACACGAAACACGGGTTGAGCCACACGGCGTTGACGCCCAGCCACGCCAGGTGGTCGAGGCGCTCGGTGATCCCGTCGAAGTCGCCGATGCCGTCGCCGTTCGAGTCGGCGAACGACTGCGGATAGATCTGGTAGAAGACTGCGTCGGCCAGCCAGCCGGGGGCGGGGCGGAACGAGGTCATACCAGGACGATAAGTCAGCGCACCGGGTGTCCGCTGCCCCGCGGGTCGTCGTTCGGCCGCCGTCGGCCGTTGTGCCGCGGGTGCGGGGCCCGGCCCGGGAAGGCGTCCGCCCCGCCCGGCGGGCCGGTCCGGTTCCGGACGGTGTGGCTGGACATCGGATAATCCAGGTCATGGAGACGAGTGGAACGAAGAGGGAGCCGCTGACGGTGGCCGCCGTCCAGCCCGTGTGGGCCGGAGCGGATGTCCCGGCGAACGTCGGGGAACACGCGCGGGCCATCGAGCGGGCGAACGCGAGACTGGTGGTCTTCCCCGAGTTCTCCCTCACCGGATACGACCTCGGCGCGCCCTCGCTGGCCGTGGACGACGATCGTCTCGGGCCCTTGGCGGACGCCTGCCGTGCCGTCGGCTCGGTGGCGCTGGTCGGCGCGCCGATCAGCGCCGAGGACGGCCGCGACCACATCGCCACTCTGGCCGTGACCGGTGACGGCGTGACGGCGGTGTACCGGAAGATGTGGCTGCACGGGGCCGAGTTCGACCGGTTCAGCCCCGGCGAGAAGCCGGTGGTGGTCACCGTCGACGGGTGGAGGCTCGGACTGGCCATCTGCTACGACGCCGCCGTGCCCCGGCACGCCGCCGACACGGCGGCGCTCGGCATCGACGCCTACGTGGCGAGCACCCTCTACGGACCGGGCCCCGATTCCGCGGCTCGCCGGGACACCCACATGCGGGAGCGCGCCACCGCCCACGGCGTCTGGGTCGTTCTCTCCACCGCGGCCGGCCCCAGCGGCTCCTACGCGCAGACCTCCGGCGGCTCGGGCGTCTGGGGGCGGAGCGGAGAGCCGGTCGCCCGGGCCGGTCGTGACGCGGGCGAGATCACTACGGCCCTGCTCGGCTGACGGGCGGTTCGCGCCCCGGCCTTCGAGCCGGAGGCGCATCGCGTCTCCGCGATGCGCCGACCTCGGATGCGGGCGCGGATCCGCACCGCCGTCGGCGTCCACGGCCGGACGCGCTCAGTCCGGGTGTCCGCGCTGCTCGACGAGGGGGTGCGGCCGGGGAGCGCCCGCCCGCAACCCGTCCATGACGAGGTCGAGGAGACGGGTGGCGCGCGGCCGCCAGCCCTCTTCCGGCGTCATCTGCCACAGGCCCGCGATGGCGAGGACGAAGTCGTCGGCGGTGACCCCGGGGCGGATGGTGCCCGCCTCCTCGCCGGCGCGCAGCAGGAGTTCGGCCGCCTCGGTGACCGGCGTGGGAGAGGGTCTCGTGGGGCCTCCGGGCGCACTGGTGGCGAGGCGGATCGCGTCGGCCAGACCGGCTTTGGTCATGGCGAACTCGGCCAGCCGGTCCATCCAGATGCGTAGGGCCCGGTGCGGTGGGAACTCCTGGAGGAGCCGGGGCGCGCTGTCGGCGACCTGCCGCATCTCGTGGCGGTAGATCTCCAGGACGAGGGTCTCGCGGTTGGGGAAGTTCCGGTAGAGCGTGCCCTGGCCGACGCCGGCCTTCTTGGCGATGGCGCTGAGCGGTGCGTCCGGACGCTGCGTCAGCTCGTGCAGGGCGATGCGGAGGATGCGTTCACGGTTGCGCTGCGCGTCCGAGCGCAGAGGGGGGTCCTTCTCGTGCCGCACTCGTCGCTCCTCACGTCGCGTGGCCGAATCGCATCCTTGATAAGCGGACAGCTGTCCGTTAAGTTTCCGGGTAGCGGACGGCTGTCCGGTTCGGGTCCAGCCTAGCCGCTGCCGCGGTCCGCACGTCAGCCCATCGCGGTCATCGGAGTTGTCCATCCGTGGCCCTGCCGCGTACCTCGTTCCACCGAGCGCCTCGCCTCCCTCACGTACTCCATGTCGCCCGCGACGACGCACCGTCGGCGACGCCGTCATCGCCGCAAGGCGCACGCCAAGAAGCCACCCGGCCTCGGTACCGAGGCCGGCACATCCCAAGTACGGCACGCCTGAAAGAAGTTGCTCATGGGTTTATCGACGTCCAGCGTCATCACCCTGCACATCAACGGCGAGAAGCACACGCTGCCCGTCGACCACCGCGCCACCCTGCTCGACGCCCTGCGCGAGCGGCTCGACCTGACCGGCACGAAGAAGGGCTGCGACCAAGGCCAGTGCGGTGCCTGCACCGTTCTGGTCGACGGCCGCAGAACAGTGGCCTGTCTGCAGTTCGCGGTCGCGGCCGAAGGGCGTGAGATCACCACCATCGAAGGCATGGCGACCGGCGGCCGACTGCATCCGGTCCAGCAGGCGTTCCTTGACCTCGACGGCTACCAGTGCGGCTACTGCACACCCGGTCAGATCTGTTCGGCGATCGGCATGCTCGCGGAACACGCCGCCGGATGGCCGAGCGCCGCTTCCCGGGACGTACGTCCGGCGGCCGGGCCGGCACCGCTGACCCCCGAGGAGATCCGTGAGCGGATGAGCGGCAACCTGTGCCGGTGCAGCGCGTACACGTCGATCGTCGAGGCCGTCGCACGAGCCGCCGATGCCGACGCCGACGCCTCGTCGGCGACGGACGCCCCGGCGCGGTCCGGGGAGGCCGCCGCATGAAGGAGTTCGACTACCGCAGGGCGCCCGACGTCCTGGGCGCCGTCACCCTCCTCGACGCCGATCCGGACGCGCGCTACCTCGCCGGCGGCACCAACCTGGTCGACCTCATGAAGAGCGGCGTGGAGCGCCCCACCCGTCTCGTCGACGTACGACAACTGCCCCTGGACCGCGTCGAGTCGACCCCGGACGGCGGGCTGCGCGTCGGCGCGACCGTCACCAACAGCGATCTCGCCGCCCACCCCGACATCCGCAGCCGCTGTCCCATGCTGACCCAGGCGGTGCTCGCCGGTGCCTCCGGCCAGCTGCGCAACATGGCCACGGTCGGCGGCAACCTCCTCCAGCGCACCCGCTGCGCCTACTTCACCGACACGACCAAGCCGTGCAACAAACGCGACCCCGGCAGCGGCTGTCCGGCCCTCGGCGGCGAGCACCGCAACCACGCCATCCTCGGCGCCTCCGAGAGCTGCGTGGCCGTGCACCCCTCGGACATGGCCGTCGCCCTGGCCGCCCTCGACGCCGTCGTGCACTACGAAACCGTCGACGGACGGGGCGAGTTGCCGCTGGACCAGCTGTATCCGTCCGTCGACGGCACACCGGACCGCGAGACGGCCCTGCCGGCGGGCGCGCTGATCACCGCTGTCTCGCTGCCGCCGCTGCCGGTGGCGGCCCGCTCCCGGTACCGCAAGGTACGCGAACGGGCCTCCTACGCCTTCGCGATCGGCTCCGTCGCCGCCGCGCTCGACATCCGCGACGGAATCGTGCGTGACGCGCGCCTCGCGTTCGGCGCGGTCGCCTCCCGGCCCTGGCGCGCACGGACCGCCGAGCGGATCCTGATCGGGGCGCCCGCGACCGCCGAGACGTACGCGGCCGCCGCCGAAGCCGAACTGGAGGCGGCCCGGCCGCTGCGGCACAACGGATACAAGGTGCCCCTGATGCGCAACCTGACCGTGGCCGTGCTGAGCGAGCTCGACGAGGAGGCCGCGCGATGACCACCACCGCACAGAAGACCGCCGTACGCGCGGTCGGCACCGCCCACGTGCGCGTGGAAGGACGGGACAAGGTCACCGGCACCGCCCGCTACGCGGGTGACGTCCCCTTCGCCGGACTCGGCCACGGATGGCTGGTGCTGTCCACCGTGGCGCGGGGCCGCATCCGTGACATCGAGAGCGCACCCGTCCTCGAGATGCCCGGTGTCCTCACGGTCCTGGACCACCGCAGCGCCCCACGCCTGAACACCGACTACATCGGCCTGATGGGCATCAAGCCCGACCCCACCTGTGCCGTCTTCCAGAACGACACCGTGCCCCACCTGGGCTGGCCGGTGGCCCTCGTCGTCGCGGAGACGCCCGAGCAGGCACGGGAAGCGGCCGAGGCCCTGGTCGTCGACTACGAGGTGCTGCCGCACGACACCGGGTTCCACGGGGACCACCCGGACTCCCACCCCGCGGACGGTCACATGCCCGGGGTGACCGACAAGGGCGACCTGGAAGCCGAACTGGCCGCGTCGGCCGCCGTCGTGGACGAGGAGTACACCACCCCGGAAGAACACCACCACCCCATGGAGCCCCACGCCGCGACCGCCCGCTGGGAGGACGGCCGCCTCGAAGTGGTCGATTCCAACCAGGGCGCCACCTGGGTGGTCGGCGAGCTGGCCAACCTGTTCTCGCTGGATCCCGCGTCGGTGCGCGTGCGTTCGGAGCACGTCGGCGGCGGATTCGGCAGCAAGGGCGTACGCGCCCACCAGGTGGCGGCCGTGATGGCCGCGAGGATCCTCGGCCGGCCGGTGCGCGTGGCCCTGACCCGGCCCCAGATGTTCGCACTGGCCGGCCACCGCAGCCCCACGGTCCAGCGGGCCAGGCTCGGAGCCGACGCCGACGGGCGGCTGCGCGCCCTGGACCACCGCTCGGTGAGCCGGACCGGCACGATCTACGAGTTCGTCGAGCCGAGCGCCGGTGTGGCACGGACGATGTACGACGCCGACGCCCACCACACCGAGAACCGCCTCGTACGGCTCGACGTACCCAGCCCCACCTTCATGCGCGCGCCCGGTGAGGCGCCGGGATCCTTCGCCCTGGAGTCCGCGCTCGACGAACTCGCCGAGAAGTGCGGGATCGACCCGATCGAACTGCGCCTGCGCAACGAGCCCGACAAGGGTCCCGTCTCGGGCCTGCCCTTCGCCGGCCGCAACCTGCGGGCCTGCTTCGACGAGGGCGCCCGCCGCTTCGGCTGGGACCGGCGCGATCCCCGCCCCCGCGCGCGGCGCGACGGCCGTTGGCTGCTGGGCACCGGCACCGCCGCCGCGTCCTTCCCCGCGGGTGCGGCCCCCTCCACGGCCACCATCACCGCCGAGGCCGACGGCCGCTTCACCGTGCGGATATCGGCCGCCGACATCGGAACGGGCGCCCGTACCGCGCTCACCCTCGTCGCCGCCGACGCCCTCGAGGTCGCACCCGATCGGGTGACCGTGCGGATCGGGGACAGCGACTTCGGTCCCGCGATGATCGCCGGCGGTTCGATGGGCACCCGCTCCTGGTCCCTGGCCGTCATCACCGCCGCCGGCAACCTGCGAGAGCACCTCGTTCCCGGCGCGGCGATCCCCGCCGGAGGAATCACCGTACGCTCGGACACCACCGCACAGATCGCGGCGCTCACGAACAGGGAACGGCACTCCTACGGCGCCCAGTTCGCCGAGGTCGCCGTGGACCCGGCCACGGGTGAGGTGCGCGTACGCCGCATGCTCGGCGTCTTCGCCGCGGGCCGCATCGTCAACCCGCTGACCGCACGCGGCCAGTTCACCGGCGGGATGATCTGGGGCATCTCCATGGCCCTGCACGAGGAAGCCGTGCGCGATCCGGCGTTCGGCGGCCCGGTCGGCGCCGACCTGGCCAACTATCACGTGGCCACACACGCCGACGTCCCGCGCGTCGAGGCGGACTGGGTGGAGGACACCGACCCCGACGACCCGGTCGGCATCAAGGGCATCGGCGAGGTGGGCATCGTCGGTGCCGCGGCCGCCGTCGCCAACGCGGTCTGGCACGCCACCGGCGTACGGCAGCGCCATCTGCCCATCCGCCCGGACCGCGTTCTCACGGCAGCGGGCGACGATGCTTGACCTGCTTCCGGAACTGAAGGACTGGCTCGACGACGGCCGTGACGTCGCCGTCGCCACCGTCGTGTCCGTCAACGGCAGCGCACCGCGCGGTCCCGGTGCCGCCCTCGCCGTCGACCGGGCCGGCACCGTCATCGGCTCGGTGTCGGGCGGCTGCGTCGAGGGCGCGGTCCACGAGCTGTGCGCTCGGGCGCTGGAGACCGGGCAGAGCGTCGTGGAGCGGTTCGGCTACAGCGACGAGGACGCCTTCGCCGTGGGTCTGACCTGCGGCGGCGTCCTCGACGTGATGGTCACCCCCGTGTTCGCCGGCACGCCGGCCAGGACGCTGCTGCGATCCGCGTCGGACGCCGCGGAAAAGGGCGAGCCGGTCGCCCTGGCCCGAGTGGTCGACGGGCGGCCCGAACACCTCGGCGCCGCCCTGCTCGTCCACGGCGACGGCTCCACCGAAGGCGGCCTCGGGATCCACGAGGACCTCGACCGCACGGCCGCGGCGCACGCCCTGGTCGCGCTCGACGCGGGCCGCACGGGTACGGCCGACCTGTCGCCGGACGGATCGCACTGCCCCCGCGGACTCACCCTGTTCGTGGAGGCCCGTACACCACCCCCTCGGATGATCGTGTTCGGCGCGATCGACTTCGCCGCGGCCCTGGTGCGGGCCGGGAAGTTCCTGGGCTACCACGTCACGGTGTGCGACGCCCGGCCGGTCTTCACCACGCGGGCCCGTTTTCCCGAAGCGGACGAAGTCGTCGTGGACTGGCCGCACCGCTATCTGCGGGAGACCCCGACCGACGAACGGACCGTGCTGTGTGTCCTGACGCACGACGCCAAGTTCGACATCCCCCTGCTGGAGGTGGCGCTGCGGCTGCCGGTCGCCTTCGTGGGCGCGATGGGCTCACGCCGTACCCACGCCGACCGGAACCGCAGACTGCGTGAAGCGGGCCTGCGCACGGAGGAGTTGGCGCGCCTCAGGTCGCCCATCGGGCTCGACCTCAGGGGCCGTACGTCCGAGGAGACCGCCCTGTCGATCGCGGCGGAGATCGTCGCGGTCCACAGAGGCGGAACGGGCCGCCCCCTGACCGGAGCGGGAACCCCGATCCACTGATCGTGCGCCACCGCATCGGTCGTGCGGTCGGCGACCGCCGAAGTCCTCAGGGAGGCAGGAGCACTCAAGAAGGCAGGAGCACGCAGAACACCGAGAGCTGTCCGGCTCCGTAGGAGATGAGGTCTCAGCCCTCGCGTCCGTCACGGTCTAAGCTCGGCGAGATGTTCACCCCGCAAGGTCCCACCCTCCGCGAACTGACCGTGCAGGCACTCTCGTCGATCGAGCACGGCTACGACCTGCTCGCGCCCAAGTTCGACCACACGCCGTTCCGGACGCCGGACACGATCCTCGAAGCGGTGGGGAAGGCGCTCGCGCCGATGGGGCCGTTCGCCACGGGGCTCGATCTCTGCTGCGGTACCGGAGCGGGCACGGAGGTCCTGCGGGAGCTGTGCCGGGAGAGCGTCACCGGCGTCGACATCAGCACGGGCATGCTCACGGTCGGGCGCTCGCGGCTCGGGGGCGCCGGTTCGCCGTCCCCGGCGGGCGGGGACCCTTCGCCGTCGGTCGCCCTCGTGCGCGCGGACGCCCGTGCCCTGCCCTTCGGGCCGGTGTTCGACCTGGTCGTGAGCTTCGGCGCCTTCGGGCACTTCCTGCCGCGCGAGCTGCCCGGCCTGTTCTCCGGCGTCCATGACGTCCTGCGTCCGGGCGGACGCTTCGCCTTCCCCGTCGTGGCCCCGCCGCGGCCCGGTTCGCCCTGGTACTGGGCCCTGCTGGGCTTCGACACGGTGATGCGGGTGCGCAACGCCGTCCGGCGCCCGACCTTCGTCATGTACTACCGCACGTTCCGGCTCGGTGACGTGGAGCGGGAGCTGGCGCGGGCCGGGTTCCGGACGGAGCTGCACGCGCTGACCGAGTTCGGCCGCAGGAGGGACGGCAGTCCGCGGGCCCGGATGGTCGTGGCCACGCGTGCGGACCGCCCGGACCCTACGTCGCCGCCGGCAGCGTGAACTCGTAGACCAGCGCGTCCTGTCGGGCGTCCACGGTCAGGTCGGTGATCTCCAGGGGCCGGTCGTACTGGTCGTGCACGCGCCGGGTGACCCGTACCGACTGGGGGAGCCTGGTGATGGCGTCCCGGTGGTGCAGGGTCAGGCCCGCCTTGCGCATCCAGTCGTAGGCGCGGGACAGCTGCGCCGAGGAGTGGCCGTTCGCGCGGTCGCGGTAGCGGGCGAGTTCCTCCACCTCGGTCACGGCGACGGCGGAAAACGATGTCACGGCCGAGCGCAGCCCGCTGCCGTCGGCCGCGGCGGACTCGTAGCGGTGGACCAGCGTCGCCCGCAGCGGGGAGAGTCCGAGGGCCTCGGCGTGTTCCGGCGAGGGCGTCTCCCAGGTCACGGTGGTCCGCCGGCATCCGTCGGGTTCGCCGGTGTGCGCGCCGACGGGGAAGTCGAGGGACGGGACGTGCTCGGCGCCGGTGGCGGACAGCGTCGCGTGGCTGCCGCGCCGGTCGGTGGAGACCTGACCGTCGCGCCGCAGCATGTTCAGCGCCTGCCGTACGGTCTCCCGGCTGACGCCGAACCGGGCGGCCAGCTCGCGTTCACCCGGCAGGCGTTCGCCGGGCGGGATGGTCCCGTCGCGCAGCTCGCCGAGCAGCTGTGCGGCGACCTGCGCGTAGAGCGGTTCGTGGTCGGACTGATGGGTGGTGCGGGCCATGACCGCGCCTCCTGATGGTGACAAAACGTAGTCGTATGAGCTCGGTGCGCCACCACATCTAGCATTGGTCTAAACCACTAGGAAAGGGTGTTCGAAGACTTCGGCCGATTCCGGTCCGCGCCCCTGCCCGGCGCGGGCCCGAACCGGAGCGCGCGGGCCCGGGTGCCGGCGGGCGTCGGCTCCCTTGGGCCGACTGCGATGCGCGGGCCCACGAGGCTCGTCGCCCATCTCGACCGGACCGTGTTTCCGGGCCGCCGGGATCGTGGGACCCGCCGGACCCGCCGTGTCCGAAAGTCCTCGGCCCGTGTATACGAGCCGTCGACCCGCGTGCTCGGGCCGGAGGTCCGCGCGGTCGCCCGCGCCCACGACGTGACGCCGGTGCCGGGCGGGCGTTGTCAGCGGTCGGCCGTAGGCTCGCCGCCCCAGGGTTCGATGGACGGAGGCGACGTGAGTTTCGATCTTGCGGTGTGGTTCGAGTCCGAGCGGATCCCGGTCTCCGCCGCCGTCGGTACGTACGAGCGGCTGTGCGACGGCGACCTCGCCGGGGCCGGAGTCGTCGCGAGCGAGGCCGTGGCCGCGTTCCACCGGGAGCTGACCGGGCGGTTCCCCGAGCTCCCGGCCACCGAGGACGAGGGGCCGGGGGCGGAGGCGTCGCCGTGGACGGCGGGCCTCGACGTCTCCGCCGCACATGTGATCATGCCCATGTCCTGGAGCCGGGCCGGCGGTACGGCGCCCGAGGTGGTGGCCCTCGCGGGCCGGCACGGACTCGTCTGCTTCGACCCGCAGGCCCAGGTGCTGCACCGTCCGCCCGCGCAGCGCGGTACGGACGCGCTGAGCCTTCAGTCGTGCGTCGGGCTGAAGGTGGAGGACGCGGACCCCGACGTGATCGAACGTGCCGTGCACCGGTTGTCCGAGGACAACTGGTTCCTGATCCTGGAGGGGCGCAGCGGCCATTTCCTCCAGGTCGGTCACGGCCCGAACGCGGGCCTCTCCGCGGGCGAGTTCGCCGTCGAACGCCGGGACGGTTCGCCGGAGCGTCACTACCGCTGCGTGCTGGGCGAGAGGGACCAGGTGGCCGCGCTCTTCGCCGACTACGCGTCGGGTGCGACCACGTGGAGCGTGGACGCGCGGTGGGACAGCCTCTTCTGAGCGGCCTCATGGGAACAGGCCGATGCGGGCCGCACGGAAATCGCGTGACCCGCATCGGCGAGCCGGGGAGGATTCGGTTCATCCCCGCAGGGAATTCAGTCCCGCGCGGGAGGAATTCGTATAAGGGAAAGGGTGTGCGTCGGCACGTCCCTTCCCGGGGATCTGTCCACTCGTCCGCTAAAGGATTTCGATGTCCTTGACCTTCGGGGGGCGGCTCGGGAAAGTGATGTCGGTCCACCGGTTGATGCGTACGGAGTCGCCGTTCGCGTCGTAGTAGATGAGGTCGTTGTTTCCTGTCGAAATGCGGTCGACCCACCATGAGCCGAAGTTGGTCCGGCCCTTGTTGGCGTAGCAGTCCACGCTGGACCTGCCGTCGAGGTGCGACCAGATCTTCAGGAAGTTCTCCCCGCCGCGGCACTCGACGTGGTCGATGGCGAACGCGTTGCCCGTGGGCATGGCCATCGTGATGCCCACGGTGGCCACCGCCGCCATGGTCATGGAACGGGCGACCCTCATGGTCCTTGAGATCACAACTTCTCCTTCATTCAACACGCGAACGGGGAAAGTACGTCACGGCCGGGCGCATGAAGGCACGCCGAAAAGGTATCCGCCTGCCTCCGTGCGACCCTTCCGTCGTCTTGTCTCTCGGGCTTGCCCTACGAAGATCCTGCAGGACGACTGCATACGGCAAGGATCCATGGACCTCTGGGCCGGATCGTGTCCCTGAATGTCTAGATCGGGACCGCTTGGAGTGGGGTTGAAGTTTAATTCCCGGTCGTCCGTAAGCCCTTTTCGTTTCGGTGCGTGACGGTCGAATGTCGTGTACATGCGAATCGGTGCGCCGATACCGAATGGGCGGGAACCCCGGCCGGAGGTCATGGCGGAACCGTCGCGCTCCTAGGCCGTCCGCCAGGGGAGGGCGGGTACGGACTCCGGGGTGCTGTGCCAGTAGTCCCGCGTCTCCACCGCGAGCCCCGCGGCGTCGAAGCGGACGAGGACGCAGCCCGCGAGCGTCGTGGGACGGCCGTCCTCCCGTGCGAGGACGCGGAACTCGGCGACCGCGCGGCCGTCCCGGCCGACCAGGGGTTCGGAGAAACGGACGTCGGTCGTGTCCTCGGACGCGAAGGACCAGCGGAGGTAAGAGGCGAGCTCGTCCTTGCCGCGGTGGGGTTCCCGGAAGGGCATGGACCGGTGGACGCACGCGTCCGCGTACAGCTCCAGGATCGCCTCGACGTCATGGGCCGCCCAGGACCGCTCCCACACCGCCACGAAGCGCCGCGCCGCGGCGGCCGTGTCCATCGCGGGCCTCAGATCCGGGCGGGCAGCCAGCGCAGTTGCGCGGCCTGCTGGTAAGGGCCGCCGCCCTCATGGTCGTTGAAGTCGTACACCTCGATCTGCTTGTCCTCGCCCGCCCAGGCGTTGAAGGCCGCGAACACCGTCGACGGCGGGCAGGTCTGGTCCTCCAGGGCGACGGAGAACAGGGCGGGTGCCCGGCCGCGCGCGGCGAAGTGCACCCCGTCGAAGTAGGAGAGGGTGCGCTGCACCTGTTCCGTGCGGCCGCGGTGGGTCTTGAGGTAGTTGCCGATCTCCCGGTAGGGGGCGCGGTCCGTGAGGGTCGTGGCGCGCGGGAAGTCGCACAGGAACGGTACGTCGGGGGCGATCGCCGCCAGGTCGGGCACCAGACAGCCGACCGCGATGGTGATGCCGCCGCCCTGGCTCCCGCCGAGCGCGGCGACGCGCGCCGCGTCGACCAGGGGGTGCGAGCGGGCCGCCTCCACGGCGCGCACGGCGTCCGTGAACAGCCGCCGGTAGTAGTACGTTTCGGGGTCCTCGACGCCCCGCGTCATGAATCCCGGGAAAGCGGGCGCGCTGCCCACCGGGTCCGGGGTCTCGCCGCCGCCCCAGGCGCTCGCCTGACCGCGGGTGTCCATCACGAAGTGCGCGAAGCCGGCCGACGCCCACAGCAGATGTGTGTGCGGGAGCCCGCGTCCGCCGCCGTAGCCGATGAACTCGACGACCGCGGGCAGCGGGGAGTCCGCCCCGGCCGGTACGGTCAGCCAGCCCTTGACCGGATGCCCGCCGAACCCCGCGAACGTGACGTCGTGGACGGTGACGGTCCTCAGCGGGATCCCGACCGGCTCGAAGCGGGCGGCGAGGTCGTGTTCGCGGGTCTCCTTGAGCGTCTCGGCCCAGAAGGAGTCGAAGTCCTCGGGCTCGGTGGACGCGCTGCGGTAGGTGCGGAGTTCGTCGAGCGGGAGGTCGAACAGGGCCATCGAGGACCACCTTTCGGCACGCGAACGCGGATGATCACACCGTACGTCCGTCCTCGCGGGCCCGCCACGGCCGCGCCCGGTGCCCCTCAGGCCGTCCGCCGGGTCCAGTCCGGTTCCGTCCGCGCCCAGTCGTGCTCCCACCGGGCCAGCCGGCGGCGCACCAGGGCCCGGCGTACGCAGAGATGCGCGACCGAGACGGCGAAGGCGGCGCCCGCGGCGGTGAAGGCGCCTATGGCCAGGGCCTGTTGCAGGACCGCCGAAGGACTCGGCGCCGGACGCACGATCGTGCCCCGGGCGTCGGTCCACACATCGATGCGCGTACCGCGCCGCAGACCCGCGGGCACACGCACCAGGCCGGTCCGCGCCGTTCCGTCGGACCCCGTCCAGCGAACCGGCGCGGAGAGCGGGCGCCGTCCGCCGCCCGGCGTCGCGGGCACCGCCGCGGGCGCGTCCTCCGCCAGTACGGCGCGTACGTGGTGCTGGGTGGCGCGCCGCGCCACCGCGTGCGCCTGTGCGCCGTCGTACGCCCACCGTGCCACCCCTGCCCCCGCGAGCGGCGCGCCGACGAGCAGCAGGACGCCGACGGCCAGTGCCCACCACGCCTCGACGACGTCGGAACGGCGCCGCAGCGGATTGCGGCGCCAGCGCCAGCCGCGCACCCGGGTTCGCATGTCCCCTCCTCACCGCCGCGCGCCGCCCCGGCCCGAAGAGGAGCCACGGTGGGACACGAGCCGTCCCCACTCGCGACACCCGATTGCCCCATCGGAGCCCACATACACACGCGGGTTCGGATTTCATGCGGCACCGTGCTCAAAAGGGCGCCGCCGGTCGCCGCTGGGCCGTCGACCCGGACGTGTTCGGGCTGCTCCCGTGCCGCCGTACGGCACTTCGTGAGCCGGGGCCGGCCGCCGCGTCGCCGTGTGTACGGTGACCGCGTGCCCTTCTTCGCCTTTGACGACGCCGAGCACTTCTACGGCGAGCCGGAACCCGCGCCCGGGGCACGCGTGTCCTTCGTACCCGACAAGCTGTCCGCCGCTCGTGAGCGCCGTACCGTGCGACCGGCGGACCTGCAGCCGCCCGGCAACGAGGGGCTGATGGTGAACGAGATCGCCACGGACGTCTCGATGTGGCCGTCCAGTCTGTGGCGCGTGACCGATCTCGAACCGATGCGGCCGCTGCTGAGCCAGGGGTGGATACGCTGCCGGTCCTTCACGGTCGTGGAACAGGTGCCCGCCTGGCTGGCCGCCGGCCCTCACGGTGACGCCGTGGAATGGGTGATCGACCAGGCGCGGGCGCTGACCGGCGCCCAGGCCGAGGCCCTGGCCGCGCTGTCGGACGAAGGCGAAGAGCCTCTGACCCGAACGCTGTGGGCTCGGTGGAGGCGGGGCCACGGCAGCGGTTCTCCGGTCGGATGGGCCCTGACGGCGCTCCAGGAGGTGGTCACGGAGGCCGCTCACCGGGTGGGCCCGCACCTGTTCGGCCCGGACGAGGAGATCGAGGAGGTCGAGGTGCTCAGCGATCCGGCCTGGCTGCGGGCCCAGCGTGCGGCGTACGCGGCCGCCCTGGCGCTCGGCGCTCCCGGGTTCCTCGCACCCGACGAGAACGCGCTGCTCGCCCGCCGGTGGACCACCGTGTTCGGCTCGCCCGACCTGCCCGGACGATAGCGGTCATGGAGGGCCTCCCGGGCTCCGCGAGCCGTGGGCAGGTCACACGGCGGGCCGGGTGGGGAGAGGCATCGCCCACGCCGGTTCCACCGTGCCGGTCCGAGTGCGGAGGCTCAGGCCGGCCGTCTCAGCCGAACCGCTCGATCCGGATCCGGTCCACCGGCTGTCCGGCTTCCACCAGCAGGCGCGAGGCGTGCTCGGCGAACCCGTTGGAACCGCAGACGTAGGCCTCCCACCCACCGGGTGGCTGTTCGGCCAGTAGGGGTGCCACATGTGCGGCGGTCATACGGCCGACGGGCGCGCCGTCCGGGGCCGAGCGGGTGAACACGGCCGTGGTCTCCTCGCCGTACTCCCGTGCGTAGATGAGCTCTTCGGGGCTCCGCGCGGAGACCAGGAGGCGCAGCGGCACGCCGAGCGCCCGCGCGCGGTGGTGCCGCAGCATCGACATCAGCGGTACGACACCGGAGCCGGCGCCGACGAGCAGCGCGGGCCGGTCCCCGGGCCAGGCGAAGAAGCCGCTGTTGGGACCGCGGACCTCGACGGAGTCGCCGGGCCGGGCGACGGTGTGGAACCAGCCGGAGACCTCACCGCCGTCGACGTGGTCCAGGGTCAGCTCGATGTGGCCCGTGTCGTCGGGGGCGGACGCGATGGAGTAGTGGCGCTGCGCCACGTATCCGTCCGCGGCGGTGAGCCGCAGCATCAGATGCTGGCCGGGCAGATGTCCCGCCCACGCGGGCACGGCGAGCCGGAACGTCGACGCGTGCGGGGTCTCGCGCCGGATCCCGGTGAGCGTCGCGGTCTGCCAGGTGGTGGCCGTCCGCGTGTCCACCGCGATGCGTCCGGGCACGGCGAACCGTGTCGGCGGTACGAAGGTCGTGGTCGTGGTCTCAGTCACCGGAGTAACGCTGCTCTTCCCAGGGGTTGCCGCGGGCGTGGTAGCCGTTCTGTTCCCAGAATCCCGGCTCGTCGTGGTCGAGGATCCGGATGCCCGCGATCCACTTGACGCTCTTCCAGAAGTACAGATGGGGCACGATCAGCCGCGCCGGGCCGCCGTGCTCGGCCGGGAGCGGCCGGCCGTCGTGGTCCCACACGATCCAGGCGCGACCGCCGGCGAGGTCGGCCAGCGGGAGGTTCGCGGTGTACCCGGTGTGCGCGTACGCGACCGCGTGGGTGGCGGCCGGGTCCGGTCGTACGGCCTCCAGGAACGTGTCCAGGGACACACCCCCGAACCGCACCCCGAACTTCGACCAGCTCGTCACGCAGTGGATGTCGCCCTCGTAGGCCGAGGCGGGCAGCGCGTGCGCCTGCTCCCAGTCCCAGGTCCGAGGTTCGGCCACCAGACCGTCGATCCGCAGGGTCCAGTCGGCGGGCGCCAGGTCGGGGGTCACCTCGGCGGACAGGACGGGCCAGTCGTCGCCGGCGTCGTACTGGCCGGGCGGCAGTCCGGCGTTGTGGACGCGCGGACGCCCGGTGAAGCCTCGCGTGACGTTCATACGGGTGGGTGCCTCCAGGACCGCGGGGGACGGCGGCCCGCGGATCGGGGGTGACCGGTGCGGGCACGGGGCCGTGTCCCGGGCGCGCACCGCTGCTTGACCATTCAACGGTACGCGCCCATGGATCGTGCTCCGAGCCGGTACGGGGCGCCGATCGTTGCGTGCGTATGAACTCTCCCGGCGTCCGGGAATAGCCGGGCCCCGGTCCTCCTTGCCCCTGGAGCGGACTCCGGTGGCCCGTACACGCACAACCGGTGGACGGGGTCACGGTGACCGGCGGCCACGGCGAAGAGGAGTGAGGGAGCAGATGACCGAGGCGTACGTCTCCACACGGTTCGAGGGCCCGGAGGCGCAGGGGACCCCCTCGGGCCGTCACCCCCTCGACAACCCGGCCCTCGGTTCCCTCACCGGGCCCCACGCGCACTTCGCCGAACGGCGCGGCCGCGTGCTGCGCTACCCCCTGGACGTGTCTCCGTGGCTGGCGCTTCCCCACGATCCGGACGCCGCCGACTGGGCCGACCTGGCGGCCCTGGTGGGCCCCGGGGGAGCGGTGCCGCTGGCCGGTTTCGACGGGCGGACCCCGGACGGCTGGGAGGTGATCTTCAACCTCGACGGAGTCCAGTTCGTGGACGACGGACTGGACGCGGCACCCGACGCCGAGGCCGTCCGGCTCGGCCCCGCCGACGTGCCGGACATGCTGGACCTGGTGGAACGGACCCAGCCCGGCCCCTTCGAACAGCGCACGGTGGAGCTCGGCACGTATCTCGGCATCCGCCGGAACGGCGCCCTGGTCGCCATGGTCGGTGAGCGGCTCCACCCGCCGGGCTGGACCGAGATCAGCGCGGTCTGCACGGACCCCGCCCACCGGGGCGAGGGTCTGGCCACCCGTCTGATCCTGGCCGTCGCCCACGGCATCCGTGAACGCGGCGAGACCCCGTTCCTGCACACCGCCGCGAGCAACACCGGCGCCATCCGCCTCTACGAGTCCCTGGGATTCCGGCTGCGCCGCACGGTCCGCTTCATGGCCGCACGAGTGCCCGAGCGGCTGGAGGACGACCGGACCGTGGGTGTGGGCTGACACCACACGGCCGGGAAGTGCCGCCCCCAACTGCCTGTGCGGCGGCACCGTACGGCCTGGGAGACAGACTCACCTCCGAGGCCGTAGGGGCACCGGGTCAGTCTCCCGGCGGCCCCGCCTCCGGCTGTTCCGTGTCGTAGGCGGTGGCCGCGGCGTTGTAGCGCACCATGTACGAGGCGAAGCGGGCGAGGTCCTCCTCGGGCCAGCCCGAGAGCCGCTCGCGGAACAGCGCCCGGCGGCTGCGGGTCACCAGGGCGAGGACCGCCGTGCCCACGGGCGTCAGATGCAGGACGTGGACCCGGTGGTCCTCCGGGTCCAGGCGCCGCTCGATCAGCCCGGCCCGGTCCAGCGCCGTCACCTGACGGCTCACCGTGGACTTGTCCAGCGAGTAGTGCGCGGCGAGGTCCGTGGCCCGGCAGCCGCCGACCTCCTGCAGGTGGCCGAGGAGGGTGTACGAGACCAGGGACAGCTGGGGGTGCATGCGTTCCGCCGAGGCCCGGGCCCGGCGGGCGAACGCGGTCATCTCCCGCTGGATGATCTCCACCGCCGCGTCGGCCGTCACGCCGTCGGCCGTCACGCCGTCGGCCGTCACGCCGTCGGCCGGCGATCCGGCGCCGTCGACGTGTCGAACGGACTCCTCGGATGCCATGACAGGACCTCCTCGAGCTCCCCTGGTTGCAGGGTACAACTTGGGGCGTAAGGCGCGAGAGCGGCACGGATCGGCCTCGGGGGATCCGGTGACGGGCGGACGGCACGCGATCGCGCTCCGTCCCCGCCCGCCGGTTGATCGTTCCTGTAATGTGGCCGTCCCGGCCGTGGACCGCATCGGCCGACGAGTCGCCGAGGAGGTGGGACCCATCACCGCTGTGTCAGGTCGGGTGCTCCCCTCTCCGGGCAGCGCGGCCGCCGTCTGACGGTGGCCGTGGGAGCGCCCTTCGGTTCGTCGAAAGGCCCTCGGTCTCATGCCTCCCTTCTCCCCAGATGTCCCCGGCGCGGAAGACCCCATGGTCGCCGCGCTCCGCTCCGCCGGCTGTGTCTTCGCCGAGGACGAGGCGGAGCTGATCCGCTCCGCCGCCCGCACCCCGGACGAGGCCGCCGCGATGGTGGACCGGCGCGTCGCGGGACTGCCCCTCGAACACGTCCTCGGCTGGGCCGAGTTCCACGGTCTGCGCATCAGCCTCGACCCCGGCGTCTTCGTGCCGCGCCGCCGTACCGAGTTCCTGGTCGAGCAGGCCGTCGCGCTCGCGCACGGCGCGTCCCTCGTGGTGGACCTGTGCTGTGGCTCGGGCGCGGTCGGCGCCGCCCTGGCCGCTTCCCTCGGCGGCCCCGAACTGCACGCCGCCGACATCGACCCGGCGGCGGTGCGCTGCGCCCGCCGCAATGTCGCGCCGTTCGCGGGCCGGGTCCACGAGGGGGACCTCTTCGCGGCGCTGCCCGCCACACTGCGCGGCCGGGTCGACGTCCTGGCCGCCAACGTGCCGTACGTCCCGACCGACGAGGTCGGCCTGCTGCCGTCGGAGGCCCGGGACCACGAACCCCTGGTGGCCCTCGACGGGGGCGCGGACGGACTGGACCTCGCCCGCCGGGTCGCCGCCGAGGCGCCGCGCTGGCTCGCCCGCGGTGGCTGCCTCCTCGTCGAGACGAGCGAGCGCCAGGCCCCCACGGCCGTCGAGGCCTTCGCCCGCGCCGGACTGATCGCGCGGCTGGCCGTCTCGGAGGAGCTGTACGCCAACGTGGTGATCGGCGTGAAGCCCTGACCGGGCGGGCCGGACGCGGGCGACATGCCGCGTTCGGCCCCTGGTCGGCCGATCTCCCCGCCCCGCGCGCCACACTCCGACCGACCGCAGGTGTCAGAGGGAGGCCCGGACATGAGCAGCACCCCCGAGAAGTTCGACGCGTGGGACATCAAGGAGTCGGGTCCCGCCGACGCGGACAGCCGCGTCCTGCTGCTGCCCGGCGGCATGTGCGGCACCGTGTTCTACGACGACCTGATGGCCGCACCGCCACTGGCCTCCGCGCCGGTGCGGCTGGTGGCCGCGACCCTTCCGGGGCACGCGGGCACCACACCGCCGCGCGATCTCTCCATGGAGAACTACGCGGCGCTGGCGGGCGCCCTGGCCGCGGAGCGGGGCTGCGGCGTCGTGGTCGGCCACAGCATCGGTGCCAATGTCGCCCTGGAGATGGCGGCCGGCGGGCACTTCACCGGACCCGTCGTCCTGCTCTCCCCGACGTTCTCGGCGTCCGACGAGGCGAAGGCGCTCGCGATCGCCAACGGCCTCGGGCGGGTGCCGGGCATCGGGGCGCTGACCTGGATCGGCATGGTCAAGGCGACACCGCGGGTCGTGGGGCAGATGCTGCCCCCGGAACGCCGTGAGGCGCTGGGCGCCGACCTGGCGAAGAACGATCCGGAGTTCTGCCGGCAGGTGATCCGGCGCTACTTCGACCACCTGGACCGGTACGGGACCCTGGTCTCCCGGCTCCGCGACTCGGGCGTGCCCGCCTGGGTCGTACGCGGCGACCGCGACGAGGTCGGCCTCACGGACGAGGAGCGGTCCGGCCTCGAGGCCAGCCCCAACGTGACGATGGTCCCGGTCGCCGACGCGGGCCACGTGGTGATGGTCGACCAGCCCGACGCGGTCGCCGAACTCGTGGCCCGGGTGGCCCTCGGCTGACCCCGCCTCCGCCTCCTGCAGAGTGACCCTCCTCATTGTGCAACTAGTTGCATAACGCGTGGCCCGTCGTCTACAACAGACGTACGACACCGCGCACGGAGGGCCCGATGAGCCGTTACCCGCACCTGCTGAACCCGCTCGACCTGGGCTTCACCACGCTGCCCAACCGCGTACTCATGGGCTCCATGCACGTGGGCCTGGAGGAGGCCGAGCGCGGCTTCGAGCGCATGGCGGAGTTCTACGCCGCCCGCGCGCGAGGCGGCGTCGGTCTGATCGTCACCGGCGGCATCGCGCCCAACGACGCCGGACGGCCGTACGAGGGCGGCGCCAAGCTGACCACCGAGGCCGAGGCCGAGCAGCACGCCGGGATCACCGCCGCGGTGCACCGCGAGGGCGGGAAGATCGCGATGCAGATCCTGCACTTCGGCCGGTACGCCTACCACCGGGACCTGGTCGCCCCGAGCGCGCTCCAGGCCCCGATCAGCCCCTTCGTGCCGAACGAGCTCAGCGACGCCGAGATCGAGCGGACCATCGACGACTACGCCCGCGCGGCCCGGCTCGCCCGGCAGGCCGGCTACGACGGCGTCGAGATCATGGGCTCCGAGGGCTACCTCATCAACGAGTTCATCGCCCTGCAGACCAACCGGCGCGACGACCGCTGGGGCGGCTCGTACGAGAACCGGATGCGCTTCCCCGTCGAGATCGTCCGCCGCGTGCGCGAGGCCGTCGGCGACGACTTCATCATCATCTACCGTCTGTCGATGCTCGACCTGGTGCCCGGCGGCTCCTCGCTCGACGAGGTCATCACGCTCGCCCGCGCCGTCGAGGCCGCCGGAGCGACGATCATCAACACCGGCATCGGCTGGCACGAGGCCCGCATCCCCACCATCGCGACCTCGGTGCCGCGCGGCGCCTACGCCTGGGTGACCAAGAAGGTCATGGGTTCGGTCTCGATCCCGCTGGTGACCACCAACCGCATCAACACCCCGGAGATCGCCGAGCAGTTGCTCGCCGACGGCCACGCCGACATGGTCTCCCTCGCCCGGCCGATGCTCGCCGACCCGGACTTCGTCACCAAGGCCGAGGCCGGACGCCCGGAAACCATCAACACCTGCATCGGGTGCAACCAGGCCTGCCTCGACCACACCTTCAGCGGCAAGATCACCTCCTGCCTGGTCAACCCGCGCGCCTGCCACGAGACGGAACTCGTCCTCGCCCCGACCCGGCTGCGCAAGACCGTCGCCGTCGTGGGCGCCGGTCCCGCCGGACTGGCCTGCGCCGTCAGCGCCGCCGAACGCGGTCACGACGTCACCCTGTTCGACGCCTCGGACGACATCGGCGGCCAGCTCAACGTGGCCCGCAAGGTCCCCGGCAAGCAGGAGTTCGACGAGACGATCCGCTACTTCCGGACCCAGCTCGAACTGCACGGCGTGGACGTCCGGTTGAACACCCCGGCCACCGTGGAGACGCTGGAGACGTACGACGAGGTCGTCATCGCCACCGGCGTCACCCCGCGCACCCCCGAGATCCCGGGCGTCGACCACCCGAGCGTCGTCGGCTACCTCGACGTCCTGCGCGACGGAGCGCCCGTCGGCGACCGCGTCGCCGTCCTCGGCGCCGGCGGCATCGGCTTCGACGTCGCCGAGTTCCTCACCGACAGCGGCGACAAGGCGAGCGAGGACCCGGCGGCGTACTTCCGCGGCTGGGGCGTCGACATGGACTACCGGGCCCCCGGCGGTCTCGCCGCCCCCGAGCGGCCCGCCCCGCCGCGCACGGTGCACCTCCTCCAGCGCAAGGCGTCCAAGGTCGGCGCCGGACTCGGCAAGACCACCGGCTGGATCCACCGCACCGAGCTCAAGCACCGGGGCGTCACCATGGTTCCGGGCGTTCAGTACGACCGGATCGACGACGCCGGACTGCACGTCACCGTGGACGGGCACAGCCAGGTCCTGGAGGTCGACACGATCGTGCTGTGCACCGGGCAGGAGCCGCGCCGCGACCTGTACGAGGCGCTGCGCGCCACGGGCCGCGGTGTCCACCTCATCGGCGGCGCCGACGTGGCCGCCGAACTGGACGCGAAGCGGGCCATCAAGCAGGGCACCGAACTGGCGGCGGCGCTCTAGCGACGGGTCGCAGAGATACGTCGGCGGTGTTCGGGGCGCCGGCGGAGACGAACCACGAGAGGGCTGTCGTGGTGTCCGGGGACACGGCCGGGCACCGGGCAGCCCTCGCGGCCCTCCCTAGGATGACCCCATGTCACTCCCGCACGCGATCCTCACCGCTCTGCTCGAGAAGCCCTCGTCGGGCCTCGAACTGACCCGGCGGTTCGACAAGTCGATCGGCTACTTCTGGTCGGCGACGCATCAGCAGATCTATCGCGAGCTGGGAAAACTGGAGGCCGCGGAATACATCCGGGCCCTGCCCCCGCAACAGCCCACCCGGGGCCAGAAGAAGAGCTACGAGGTCCTGCCCGCCGGCCGGGCCGAACTCGCCCGCTGGACGGCCGCCTCCCAGGACCCGAAACCGCTGCGTGACACGATGCTGCTGCGCCTGCGGGCCGCGGCCGTCGTCGGCACCGAGGGCATCGAGGCGGACCTGCGCCGCCATCTCGAGCTGCACCGGCTCCAGTTGGCCGAGTACGAGGAGATCCAGGAGCGGGACTTCCCGCCGGAGAGGAACACTCCCGAGGACCGTCTGCGGCACCTCGTCCTGCGGGCCGGCATCGATCTGGAGACCTTCTGGACCCAGTGGCTGACCCACGCCCTGACGGAGTTCGAGGAGCCGCCGGGGCACGACGGCCTCTAGCACGCCGGTCGTGAGCCGGCGGATACGGGAGGACGGGGGCGGGCCCGGGGCCCGTGAACCACTCCCCGGCATCCGCCCCGAGTTGTCGTCAACTACCTCGCCACCAGGGCGTATACCCGGCCGAAGAGAAATCCGGCCGGGCCGGGATCCTGCCGCCGCCGACCACCGGGACGGGCGTCGCGGCCGCGCGTGAGCCCATGCGTCAAATGGGTGACCCCGAGTCGGCACCCGCATCCGGGTCCTCGCTCGCCTCGTTGCCCCCACGGGGCAGGAGCAGTGGTCCGTCGCAGCCGCACCGGCCAGCGAAACCGCGGTAACTGCGTTGCCCCGTCAGCGTTTCACCAGGTTCCGTGAACAGGTCAATGAAGGGCCGAGGATTCCATGCGCAAGCTTCAGCACGTAGCGCTCGTTGTCGCAGCAGCCGGCGGTTTGTCCGTCATCGGCGCCGGTTCGAGCTTCGCCGCCGCCCCCAACGGTGCTGTGCAGCCCTCCGTTTCGCAGTCGGGCGCCCAGGCCGCCGCGGCCAGCTCGGCCCAGGCGACCACGCAGGGCTACGGCTCGTCCGCCCCGCTGCAGGCGGCTCCGCAGCGGACCGCCGAGGTCGCCCCTCAGGTCAGCCCTCAGCTGAGCCCGCAGCTCAGCCCGGACTTCTCCCCGCGGGCTCCGCAGGCGGGGCAGAGCGCCCAGCTGAGCCAGACCAACCTCTTCCGTCCGTACCAGGAGTGCAGCCCGCAGACCCTGATCTCCGCGAACGTCCCGGTCGCCCTGCTGGGCCACTCCGAGAACAAGGGCGTCGAATGCACCCAGATCAACAGGCAGGTGAACTCACTCGCCAACGCCCAGGCGCAGTAAGGCTCTTGAAGAGCCCGGCGTCGTCGCCCGGCACGAGCCTTCGGGGATCGTGCCGGAGGGGTCCGTTCCCCGGCGCTAGGCCTTTCGGGTGGCTTCCGCTTCGAAAGTCGGCAAGTCCGGCGCGCCAAAAGCCCGTTATGGCCGTTTTGCACTACTCTTCCGAATTGTAAAAAGTCGGTCTCTCGCAGATCGCACCTCTCACTACACCGGAGATGAAATGCGCAAGCTTCGCAACGTAGCCGTCCTGATCGCCGCGATCGGCAGCATCGGACTCGTGGGCGGCACGGCCCACGCGGGCGACTACAGGGGCGACGACGGCAACAAGTTCACCGTCACGCAGAGCAGCAGCTGCAAGTCGCACGACCTGAACCTCGACGTTCTCGGCGAGGTCGGCATCCTCAACGGCCTGCTGGGCAACGCGCTCAACGGCGAGGGCAACCCGGGTGGACAGGCCACCTCGCTCGGCTCCACCCAGGGCTGCAACAACAGCGCCTTCTGAGGTTCTGACAGGCACGCGGTCGCCGACCGCTAGCCGGTCGGCAGCCGGCCGATAGATGGTCCCGGTACCCAGCCCCAGGGCAGGGTGCCGGGACCATTGCATGTGCCGCCCCGGTCATCGCCGGGACGGCACGGCGGACGGCCCCGGGGTCGAAGGGGCCTGGACCGGCCGCCGGCCGACCGGCACCGGGGCGCGGAAGCCGATGCGGGACGCGCGACGGCGGAGCCGACGGGAAAGTGGTGCCGATGCCCCGGTCCGGGGCCGCGCCGGCCGACCGGGGCATCGTCGTGAACGGCTGCGGACGACAGCCGCGCTCCGGAGTCTCTGCCGGATCCGGAACCGTTTGGGCCTGGCCGACGGCCCGGGTGCCGGGAATTCTCGTCTCGCCGGCAGGCGTGCTGCCCGAAAAGCGAAAATGCCGGACCGGGAAGGATCCCGGTCCGGCATTTTCGGCAGGACTCAAAACCTGATCTGCGGCCTCTGGAAGCCCTTGGGCAGCTCGGCCTTGTTGGAGCAGTCCACGACCGACCCGGTACCGCCGGATTCGCGGTCCCCCGGCACCGTCACGTGCGGCCGGTCGGAGGTCGAGCAGCTCTGCTCCTGCTGGAGCGTGTGCTCACCGTCCTTGTCGGTGCGGATCTCGTTCTTCTGGACGCAGACGACGCCACCTTGCGGGGTGCTCCTGCAGTCACCCGAGCGTCCGTCTGCGTACGCGTGCCCTGCCCCGAGGCAGATCGCGGCGAGACTCCCGACGATTCCCGAGACGGCGACGATCTTCTGCGAAGTGAACATGTTCTGCATTCCTTTACAACCCAAGCTCGGGCGTCTGCCATGGACCGGTGTGCGCCCGAGCTCGAGAAGGTCGAAACCGGCTGTTCTGCGTCTGGACGCCCTGTCGGTCGCGCCCGGCGGCGAGATCACCGCATCCCGGACGCACACCTGTGAGCCGCCGCGTGTCCGGACTGCCTTCGTCACGGCTGCCGTTCGGCGCACGGAATGAGTCCTCGATATGTCTTTGCAGGTCTTCGCACGCGAGCGTGGCGTCCCGTTCGACTACTGCAAGTAATCATAAGCACACGCTGGGTGGCGTATCGGGATTTACGCTCCCGGTGTCGTGCCAGACGTCCGCTGTCCGTCGTCGGCTTCTCCGGGCGCCCCTACTTTTCGGGGGAGCAGGTCACCTGGGGCCCGATCTGCATGGTCCCGTTGCCCTGGACGGAGGGCACCGTCAAGCGCTGCACCGGCAGGCAGGTCTCCTGGTGGGGCGGGAGGGTGCCGCTGGGAACCCGGCCCTCGATGTGCTGGGTGCAGCTGACGCTGCCCTCGGAGTCGCGAACGCAGGATCCCTGGCTTCCGCCGTCATGGGCCGCCCAGCTGACGCCGGTGCAGGTCGCGGCGAGGCCGCCGACGAGCCCCAGGACGGCGGCGATCTTCTTCCCGCTGAACATATGGTGCGTTTCCTTCCTAGGGGTGTCCGGGCCCGCCCGGCTCCGCTCTCGGCGCGCAGGCGGCCGACCGGGGAGGGGCCCTTCGGAGTTCGGTTCCGAAGGGCCCCGCGTCAGGCGTCGTGCCCGGTGATGCCGTCGACCTCAGTGGGTGAAGGCGGTGTTGTGCTGGCCGCAGGTCGTGTCGAGGGTGCGGGAGAGCCCGAGCACGCTGATCGGGATGTCGTTCTCGAGCACCGTCTGCGGGCTGCACTCCTGGTAGGGGCGGAAGATGTCGGACGCCTTCGGCCCGTTCTCGGGGGCAGCGGTAGCGGTGCCGACGCCGATTGCGGACAGGCCGCCCGCGGCCACCGCTGCGATCACGACCTGCTGAAACTTGCGCATGGAACCCTCAGTTCTTTGCTGGCGCATCGAGAATGATTGCGCGCTGTGACGACTCAGACACTAGCAGTAGCGGAAGGTTGCTTTCCACACGGGATGTCCCCCCAATGGGTGCGGACGCGTGGCATGGCGGCCAATTCGCCGTGCAGGAAAGCGGGTTGCTCTTCGGTGTATGCCGTCACGTCATGCGAACAGACTTCAGGCACGGCTCGGCACCCGTACAACACGGCTGGAGGCGAGAGGAGTTGCCTCAAGAGAATGCCGCCTCCACGTCCCGCAGCTGATCGCGCGCCGATACGGAGACGATCAGATCCCGCAGTCCTTCGGCGTACCGCCGCACGTTCTTGTGCGCGACGGCGGTGTCCGGGTGCCGACAGGCGAACCACAGTCCCTCGTGCAGCCGGTTGACCCAGGCGCACACCTGGTCGCCGTACGACACCCGGATCAGCCCGTACGCCTTTTCCTCGGTCCAGCGGGCCGAGCCGGGAACGGAGCGTGCGTCCACGTACGAGACGATCGAGTACAGGTCGGGTGAGGTAGGACGGAAGTCCGCGCCGAGCAGACGGAGTACGCGCGCCAGCGGGATGCGCGCCAGCGACCGGTTGGCCCGCAGTTCGGCGCGGACCGTGGCGAGCGCGCTGTCGAAGTCCCGCGCCGCGGGCACCTCGATCGGTGCGCCGCCGACGTACCAGCCCACGGAGTCCGACCACGCGGAGTTCAGCCGGGTGTGGAACGGCACGACCGTACGGTAGACCGGCTGTCCGCCGAGTTCGTGGACGATCAGGCTGGTCGCGGCCAGGATGCCCACCATGCTGCCGCCGTAGGGTCGGCAGTACGCCTCGAACGCGGCGGCGGCGTCCGCGTCGACGAGCGGCTCGCACATCAGTTTCTGGGTGGGCAGCGCGCCACCGGGGCGCAGACCGAGATCGACGGGGAACTCCGGCAGCCTCCCGTCGCACCGGCTGATGAACTCCCGCCAGCGCGCGACGATCGTGTGGGTGTCGTCGATGCCGTCCGCTTTCGCCCGCTCCTGCTTGCAGAAGTCGACGTAACTTCCCACAGGCGTGTCGACGACGGGACGCCCCGTCACACCCGCGGTGTACAGTCCGCGGATCTCGTCCGGGATGCGCTGCAGGGAGTAGGCGTCGACATTGGTGTGGTCGAAGGCCATGTACACACTGGTGGAGTCGTCCCGGACGACCGCCGTGTAGATGAGGTTCGGCCAGCCGAGCGCGTCCGCCGCGACGTCGAACCGGTCCTGCATGTACCGGGTCAGCACCACCGCGTCGGCGAAGTCGCCGATCACCTCGCGGTGCAGCGAGACGTCGTCCTCGTGGAGCGTGAACCGGTGCATGTCGTCGCCGGCCCACCTGAAGCCGCTGCGCAGCGTTTCATGGCGCAACGTCCAGCCGTGGAAAGCCTGTTCCAGCGCGTCGAGGTCGACCTGGCCCGGCAGGTCGAACGCCGTGCCGAGCCAGGTCGGCACGAACAGACCGTCCTCGCGGACCGACCGCGCCGTTCTGATGTGCGACTCCTGGATGTGGGCCGGCGGCCGTGGATCCGGCTGCAGCGCCGCGGCGGCCGCGACGGTCGCCTTGCTGAACGTCCACTCGATGAGCCGTCCGGGCCGGACCTCGCAGCGCTGAATATCAGAAATTCGCACAGTGGCGTCTCCTTCATAGAAGACACAAGCTTGATCAAGGGAAAGCCGTCCGCGCGCGGTGCTGGATGTGTCGTCCGTTTTCCAGTGAAACGTGTGATGCCTCGAACGACGAAGCGAGATCCCGGCGGTGGGCGCGCACCGCGCATCGGCCTTTCCCCAGGGCGAGTTGACGGAACCGTTGGGCGGGGAGCCCTCGGTCCGAGGGCTCCGTCCGCGATGGGGCCGTGACCGGACCGAACCCCCGCGGCGCGAACCGGCTGCCGGAGCGAGAGGCGTCAAGCCGCTGGAGCGGCAAATGGGTGACGGGGCGTGGAGTGCCGTGACCGCGGCGAGAGAACCGTCGTTCACGAGGGGAAGCGGCGCCCTTGGACCAGCGGAATTCGCCACTGACTCCGATGCGAAGTCCCGTACCGCTCAAGATGACCGCTGCTGACGGTGCGACGCGCGTATCGCACCGGCCGCACGCACGACAGCACGGAACTCGACGGGTTCCCATTTTCAGTATCGAAGGGCTTTAATGCGCAAGCTTCACAAGGCCGCGCTCATCATGGCAGCGGCCAGCAGCCTGTCCGCCGTCGGCATCGGCGCCAGCCAAGCCGACGCTCCCGCCGGACGCGACAACGCCACTCCGGCGTCAGTCCCCGATCAGCCGATTGCCCAGGCCGCGGCTCCGGCGCCTGCCTCCGAGTCGGATGCGCAGTCCGCCCCGGCGGGGTCCCAGCAGACCAGTTACGCCTCCGCCTCGGCCTCGTCCCAGGGATCGGCACAGGCCTCCACCTCGCCGTACCAGCAGCAGGCCGCTCCTTCACGGCAGACCCAGGTCATGCCGCAGCAGGCCGCTCCCCAGCAGCAGGCTGCTCCTGTGCAGCAGGCCGCTCCCCAGCAGCAGGCCCAGGTCATGCCGCAGCAGGCCGCTCCTGTGCAGCAGACCCAGGCGATGCCGCAGCAGGCCGCTCCCCAGCAGCCCCAGGTCATGCCCCAGGTCATGCCGCAGGTCGCTCCGCAGGTGGCCGTGCCCCAGCCCTTCGGCCCGAACGCTCCGATGCATGTCGCCCCGCAGGTGAACCCGCAGCTCAACCCGCAGGTGAACCCGCGACTCAACCCGGAGGTCGGACAGCTCGGTTCACCGCAGCTGCCTCCGGTCGGCCTCGGACAGGTCGCGGCGCCCCCCGTCGGCCAGCTGGGGCTTCCCCGACTCGGCTGAAGGCCTGCCCGTAATCACCCGTAGTCCCGATTCGATGTCGCGGATCCGATCCGCTCGACCAACGGAGAACCAATGCGCACGTTCCAGAAGGCAGTCCTCGTGGGCGCCGCTCTCATCGGCAGTGTCGGCACCATCGGCGCCAACACCGCCTTCGCGTACGGCGATGAGGGCCATGACAATTTCGACGTCACACAGGGTGTCGAGTGCCGCTCGCACGACATGAACGTCCAGGTGATCGGCGACCTCGGTGCCGTCACCGGCCTGGCCGGCAACCTGCTGAACGGCGAAGGGGCCCCGGGGGCGCAGAAGAGCAACCTCGGTTCGAACATGGGCTGCAACAGCCGGGCGTTCTGACCGGCCCCGCCACCGCTCACTCCGGCCCGCACGGATCGTCTCCGGGGTCGGCCGAGACCCCAGGTCATGTCTGTGACCTGGGGTCTCGTGGTGTCGCGGGGCGGACATGTCCGGATCAGAGCCGGTGGGGCTTGGACCGGCGGCGCAGGAACCACACCGCCGCCACCGTGCCGGTCACGACCAGGGCCCCGCCACCCACGACCGTGGCCGTGCCGTAGTCCTTCACGGCTCCGCCGAGCCCGCCCATGACACCGCGCGACGGCGACGGCGACACCCTCGTCGAGATCGTGGGGGTCGCGGGGGCGGTGCTGGCCGCGCTCGCCGCGACGATGATCGACTGGGTGCCCGCCGTCGTGCCGTCCTGGCAGACGACGATGACCGTGAAGGTTCCGGGGCTCACGCCCGTCCAGGCCGCCGACTGGCTGCTGCTCGTCCCGGTGAGCGGCATCTGGCGCCCCTGGGCGAAGTTCGTCTGCCCGCTGGAGAGCAGCGAGGCGTTGCCGAAGCTGCTTCCGTTGCTCGGGCAGGCGCTGGTGGTGACCGAGACCGAGGTGCCACTGGTGCTCACGGAGATCCCGGAACCCCATGCGACGGCCGCCGGGGCGGACAGGGTGAGGGGAAGCGCAGCGGTGGCGGCCACGGTCAGGCCCGAGCGAAGAAGTTTCTGAGTGGTACGCATAGGAACCGCCCTCCAGCGGCACGGTTGGCGGTACATCCCATGCGCCGCCGAGGATCGGAAGGCCCGTGCTGCCTCAGTGCGAGCCAATGCGTCCCGGGCCTGGCCCGCATGCGGACGGGGACCGGGCAGGTGACGGATTCCGCCGTCCGGCGGACTGCCGGCACGGCCGACGGTCCGATCCCTCCGAGGGGCCACCGCCACCGCGTCCGGCACCAGGCGCGAGAGGACGCCTCAGCCGCGGCCCGTCGTCACCGTGCGCTCCGCGGAGAGCGCGCCCCACGTGCCGTCGGGCAGTTTCGCCCGGATCCGCACCCGGTACGTCACGTCCGCCTCCCGGCCGATGTAGAAGCTGTGGGTGCAGGTGCCGCTGGGCGGACTGCCGCCCCAGACGAGCGAGGTCACGGCACGCCCGTCGAGCTGGATCCGGTACTCCGTGATCACCCCGTCGACCTCGGGCGCGGTCCACGCCAGGTCGATGTAGTACGCCCCGTCGCGCCGGTGGGTCGTCGCCCGGAAGCCGGCGGGCGCCGTGTCCCGGCCGTCGTCCGGCCCCGGCGCGGTGGTGATCCGGACGGTGCCGCTCGGCGGCGAGACGTTGTCCGCGGCGTCGCGGGCCCGCACGGTGAAGACGTAGGCCGTGCCCGGCCGCAGTCCGGTGACGACGGCGGCCGTCTGTGCGCCGCCCACGCTGTGGATCTTCGATGCGCCCTGGTAGATGTCGTACGACGCCACGCCTCGCGCGTCGGACGACCTCGTCCAGGAGAGCTGGACCGCCCGGCCGCCGACGGCCTTCCCGCGCGGGCCGCCGGGGCGGGTGGGTGCGGTGCGGTCGGCCGTGACCGCGGCGGGGGTGGTGGCCCGCACCGGTTCGCTGAGCGGCCCCGGTACCCCGTCGGCGTTCCGGGCCCGGACCCGGAAGACGTACGAGGTGGACGGTTCGAGCCGGGTGATGTCCACCATGTGCTCCGAACCGGGCACCTCCTTGACCTTGGTGGTGCCGCGATACACCTCGTAGCGGGTGATCCTCGGGTCTTCGGAGGCGAGGTTCCACATGACGTGCACGCTGGTCGAGCTGCCCGCCGCCGCGGTCACGCCCGTCGTCGCGGCGGGCAGCCGTGCGCCCTGGCCGGACGCCGGGGCGCCCCATCCGCAGGAGGAGAGCGCGAGCAGCGCTCCGCACACCAGCGCGTGAGGGACGGCGGGGGGAACGGGTCGCACGGGTCTGTCCTCCCTCGGCGGGGATCGGCCTGCGCCTGATTGGTCTGTACCTATAAGACACGGATGGCGCGGTCACATCAAGAGGGCGGACGTCATCGACCGGGCCGTCGCGGGGTGCGTGTGCCGGTCCCCGACGCGATGTGAACTCACCGTGCCCCCGGGGGAGTTGCTGTTCGCGGCGCGAACAGCTGTCGTCGCCGGTACCGCGCCGCCGTGCGCGGTCGGGCGGCCGGAGCCGGTTCCGGCTCGGGCCCTCGGCCGTGCGGCGCCCGCGGAAACGGCCGTGCACCGTCCGGCCCCCTCCCGGTGGACGCGCTGTCGGACCCCCACCAGATTTGGGCAGATGAGCGTCCATGTCCCCCAGGAGAGGGTCTCCCATCGTGCGTGTCCAGTCGCTGGCGCTGGCCGCGGCCGCGTCGGCCGCCCTGCTCGCCTCGGCCCCGGTGGTGCTGTCCACGACCTCCACCACGGGCCGCCCCGGAAGCCCCGCCGAACCCGTGCGGGAAGGCTCCGTCCGGGCCGCCGACCTGCTGGCGAAGCTCGATGGCTGTACCGCCGTCTCGCGCGGGCGTTACCGCAGTGACGACGGAAAACGTGCCGACATCCCGGTCTGCGGCACCCGGGACGCGGTCTTCTGGACGGCCGACATGGACATCGACTGCGACGGCAGGGCGGGACCCCTGTGCAACAGCCGCACCGATCCGCTCTTCTCCGAGACCACGGCCTTCCAGCAGCCCGACGGCCGGTACCTGAGCGCCGAGACCCTGCCCTACATCGTCGTACCGGCGCCGAGCGGCATCTGGAACTACCGGGACCACGGCATCGGGCCCGGCTCGGTGGCGGCCGTGATCTACCGCGACCGCGTCCAGTACGCCGTCGTCGGTGACGTCGGCCCGCAGGACATCATCGGCGAGGCCTCGTACGCCACGGCCGCGGGGCTCGGTGTCCGCCCGGATCCCCGCGGCGGCGGCGCGCCTTCCGGGGTGACCTACCTCGTGTTCAAGAACGCCCGGGTGTCGCCCGTCCAGGACCACGGCGCCGCGGCGGCGGAGGGGGAGCGGCTGACCCGGAAGCTCCTGGGGGACGGCTGAGGCCGGCGGACCGTGGGCTCACCGGCCCGTCCACCCCGCCGGACCGCTCCACCGCGGTGCGGCTCGTCGCCGCCAGGGGACGGAAAGTCCTCGGAGCGGTGCGGAGATGGCTAGGATCACCGCAGCCCTGGGCAGCATCCGCGGACGGAACCGGGAACCGAGGAGTCATCAGTGCCGGACGGCGCGATCGGCGAACGCCCCGGTCCGGCTCGGGGCCGTACCGGACGGCCGCCGCTCACCGACGAACGCAGGGCCGAGATCCGGCTGGAGATCGCCCGCGCCGCTGTGGAACTCTTCGTGACCCAGGGCGTGACCGCCACCACCGGGGACCAGATCGCCCGGGCCGTCGGCCTGTCCACGCGGACCCTGTGGCGCTATTTCCCGGGCAAGGAGAGCTGTGTGAGCCCGCTGTTCGCGGCGGGCATCGACGCGATCGCCGCGGCGCTGCGGGCCTGGCCCGTGGGCGCTCCCCTGGAGGACGCCCTGGAGCAGGTGTCCACGAACGGCGAGGGGACGATGGCGATGCCGGAGCCGCCGAGGGTCCGCACGCTGCTGAGGCTCACCCGTACCGAGCCGGGACTGCGTGCCGTCTGGCTCCAGGCCCATGACGAGGCCGAGCCGGCGTTCGCCCGCGCGCTCGCCGACCGCGCCGGGCTGGGCGCCGTCGACCTGCGCTCGGAGATCCAGGCAGCCATGCTCAACGCGGCGCTGCGCGCGGCGGTCGAGCACTACGCGTGGCACACCGACGAAGCGGAGCCCGATCCCGCGACGGCCCGGGCGGAGCTGGCGGGCACCATCCGCTCGGCCCTGATCGTCGCGGCGGACGGAATCGCCTGACCCCGGCCCCCGCGCTTGCCGGATCCCGTACGTCCCGGCGCTCGGGCGGAGCGCTCCCGCGGCCCCGGGTCCCGCGCCCGCCGGTCCTCAGACCTTCCGGTAGGTGTACGCCTCCGCTGCCGCCGCCTCCACCGCGGCGAGGTCGGCGCCCGCCGAGGCCGTGACGACCGCGGCCACCGCTCCCTCGACAAAGGGGGCGTCCACCAGCCGTGTGCCGTCCGGGAGTTCGTCGCCCTCGGCGAGCAGAGCCTTGACGGTGAGCACGGCACTGCCCAGGTCGGTGAGTACGGCGACCCCGGCGCCGCGGTCCACGGAGGCCGCGGCGGCGGCGATCACGTCCGCGCTGGTACCGAGTCCTCCGTCCAGGGTGCCGCCCGCCGGCGCGACGGGAGCGAGCGTGCCGCCACCGGCCAGGCCCGTGGCCAGTTCGGCGACGGACGCGGCGACGGCGGCGCTGTGCGAGACCAGCACGATGCCCACGAACCGTTCCCCGGTGTCACTCACCGGCCGCCTCCACGAGTGCCGCGATCAGCAGTGCCGAGGACGTGGCGCCCGGGTCCTGGTGCCCGATGCTGCGCTCGCCCAGATAACTCGCCCGGCCCTTGCGGGCCTGCAGCGGTGTCGTCGCCACGGCACCCTCCTCGGCCGCGGACTTCGCCGCGGCGAACGACTCGGCGAGCGCGTCGACCGCGGGCACCAGGGCGTCGATCATGGTCTTGTCGCCGGGCGCGGCTCCGCCCAGTGCCATGACCGCGTCGACGCCCGTGCGCAGCGCGTCCGTGAGCTGTTCCCCGGTGACCTCGGGGGCGTCCCCGAGCGCCTTGCCGGTCCGGCGCAGCAGGGTGCCGTACAGCGGCCCGGACGCGCCGCCGACCGTCGAGATCAACTGCCTTCCGGCGAGCGCGAGTACGGCACCGGGAGTGTCCGGAGCGTCCTTCTCCAGGGCGGCGGTCACGGCGGTGAATCCGCGCTGCAGATTGCTGCCGTGGTCGGCGTCACCGATGGGCGAGTCCAGCTCGGTGAGCCGCTCCGCCTCACGGTCCACCGACGCGGCGGTCACGGTCATCCAGCGGCGGAAGAAATCGGCGTTCAGCACGGAATCTCCTTGCGTGGTACGGAAGTCGGCCTGGTGTCGGTCGGTGGCCGGGTGCCGGGCGGCACCCGGCCACCGACACCGACCGGGTTCACACGCCCCAGCGGAGCCCCGGCGTCTTCACCGGCGCGTCCCACAGCCGCAGCAGTTCCTCGTCCACCTGGCACAGGGTCACCGAGGCGCCCGCCATGTCGAGGGAGGTGACGTAGTTGCCGACCAGGGTGCGTGCCACGGGGATGCCGCGTTCGGCCAGCACCCGCTGCACCTCCGCGTTGAAGCCGTACAGCTCCAGCAGGGGAGTGGCGCCCATGCCGTTGACGAGGAGCAGCACCGGATTGCGCGGTGCGAGGTCGTCCAGGACGGCGTGCACCGCGAAGTCGGCGATCTCGTGCGACGTCATCATCGCGCGCCGCTCCCGGCCCGGCTCGCCGTGGATGCCGACCCCGAGCTCGAGCTCCCCGGCCGGCAGGTCGAACGTCGGGCTGCCCTTGGCCGGAGTCGTGCAGGCGCTGAGCGCCACACCGAAACTGCGGGAGTTCTCGTTGACCTTCCGGGCCAGTGCCTCGACCGCCTCCAGGGGCGCGCCCTCCTCGGCGGCGGCGCCCGCGATCTTCTCCACGAACAGCGTCGCGCCCGTGCCGCGCCGCCCGGCGGTGTACAGGCTGTCGGTGACGGCCACGTCGTCGTCGACGAGGACCTTGGCGACGCGGATGCCCTCGTCCTCGGCCAGCTCCGCCGCCATGTCGAAGTTGAGGACGTCTCCGGTGTAGTTCTTCACGATGAACAGCACGCCCGCGCCGCTGTCCACGGCGGCCGCCGCCCGCAGCATCTGGTCCGGGACCGGGGACGTGAACACCTCGCCCGGGCACGCGGCCGACAGCATCCCCGGGCCCACGAATCCGCCGTGCAGCGGCTCGTGCCCGGACCCGCCGCCGGAGACGAGACCCACCCTTCCCGCGACCGGGGCGTCCCTGCGCACGATCACACGGTTGTCGACGTCCACCGTCAGTTCCGGATGGGCCGCCGCCATGCCCCGCAGCGCGTCCGCCACCACCGTCTCCGCCACGTTGATGAGCATCTTCATGGGTACCTCCCGGTTTCAGTGACGGACTGTCAGGTGTATGGGGTGAGGTGATGGGACGCGAGTCGGTGAGAGGGCTGTCACCCCCAGTATTGACCTTGCCGTGGCGAAGGTCACGCGCGTGGACGCCCGGGGGCGTACGCGGCACGGGGCCGAGGTCGCCGGATGAGATGATGACCGGCGACATAAGGCGACGGCGGTACGAGGAAGCCGGTGTGAATCCGGCGCGGTCCCGCCACTGTGACCGGTGAGTGAGCTCCGGCAGGCCACCGCCCCGACCGGGGTGGGAAGGCGGAGCAGGCCAAGACCCGGGAGCCAGGAGACTCACGCGGTCGCCTCCTCGAACGACACCGGGGCGGATCTCCCCGGGAGGGGAGTGGCACGCCGTGCCCGAGACGCCGTTGGAAGAGACACCGGGAGAACCCGTGCGGGCGGGCGGCGCCGTGCCGTGCCGGGTCGTCGTCTGCCGGGACTGCTGCTGCGGCAGTCCCAAGGTGACCGGAGTGGACCACGCCGTACAGACCGCGCGACTGCGCGCGGACGTACCGGTGCGTATCTCCGAGTGCCTCGACGTGTGCGACCAGGCCAACGTCGTCGTCGTGCAGCCGTCCGCCGCGGGCCGGGCCGCGGGAGCACGGCCGGTCTGGCTCGGACTCGTCAACGACCCGGACGCGACCGAGGACATCGTGACGTGGGTGCGCGCCGGAGGCCCGGGAGTGGCACCGCCGCCGGACATCCTCGACCTGTACACCTTCACCCCGCCTCGGCGCGCGACGGATTCCTGAGGCCCGCGCACCCTGCTCGGGCCGGCCGGTCCCGCACCCGGGCGTTCAGTGGAGGATGCTGACCGCCCGGGCGATGACCAGCAGGGACGTGAGGAGCGCGGCCACGCTCTGGATGCTCATCAGGAGCTTCGCGCGAGCGGAGAGGGGCATCGTGTCCGTCGGGCTGAAGGCCGTCGAGTTGGTCACCGAGATGTAGAGGTAGTCCACGAGGGTCGGCACCCAGTCGGAGGTTTTGCTGGCGCCGTCGGCGACCTCCTCCACCGCGTCGTCGTTCTCGTCCTGCGAGAACCGGAAGTCGGCCAGGGGCAGGTCGCCGCGGGGGGCCTGGGTGCGCACGACGGGGCCGCCCCGATCGAGTTCCCAGTACGCGAGTCCGAAGGCGATGATGTTCGTCAGCCACACCTGCAGCGCCGCGAGCAGCAAGGAGCGCCCGTCCTTCACCTCGGCGTGGACCATCTGGTGGATGAGGACGCCGAGAGCGGTGAGGTTGCCGGTGGCGATGAGCAGGACGAGGGTCAGCGACAGGAACCGGAAGACCTTGGTCTGCCGGGTGAGCCTCCTGGGGTTGATGGCGATGAGCGGCACCAGCAGCAGGAGCTCCAGGGCCGGCAGCACGTAGCGGGGGGCGACGAGGAGCTGCTGGGGAAGTGCCACGTACAGGGCGATGGCGATGAGCGTGGCTGCCGCGGCGGGCAGCCGCGCTTCACCGCGGCGCTCGTGCCTCGGATGCCCGGTCCGGGCGACGGCACGGCTTTTCACCACGAGCGGTGCCCTCCTTCCGATGTCGGTCAGGGCGTCACGGGGTGCTCCGGCCGCGGGGGTGACCCCGCGCGTGAGGTTCTGCCCAGGGGTGATCGACTACCCCGTGCGGAATGGCGCAAGCGGGCGGGAGCCCGTGTTCGCGCGGGTCCCCGGCGCGGGCGGCCGGAGTGCGTGAAGGTGACCTGCCGTATGCCGGCCACGACACGGGGTCCGTGGAGCTGTCGAGGGTGAAGTACCTCGAATAGCTGGAATTCGGGCGGGTACCCCGCGGTCATGAAACCGCATCTCCCCGGCCGGAACGATCATCGTGTCGACGACGAGACCCGAGGTGAGCGCGCGCCCGTGCCGCCACCCGAAGAAGTCGGCCCCTCACCCGAAGTGGAGCGGCGCGCGCCGGACACACCGACCGACCTGCCGAAGCCGGCGTGGGGAGCCGTGCTGAAGGGCAGCCTGCGCGAGTTCAAGGACGACGAGCTGACCGACCGGGCCGCGGCGCTGACGTACTACGGCCTGCTGTCGCTCTTCCCGGCCCTGCTGGTCCTGGTGTCGGTGCTGGGCCTGACGGGGAAGTCCACCACGGACGCACTGCTGAAGAACGTCGGCAAGTTCGCCCCCAGCTCCGCCCGCGACATCATCACCAGCTCCGTCCACCAGCTGCAGAACAACGCCGGCCTCGGGTCGGTCGCGGCGATCGTCGGCGTCCTCCTGGCGGTGTGGTCGGCCTCCGGGTACGTGGCCGCGTTCATGCGCGCGGCCAACGCGGTCTACGACATGCCCGAGGGCCGCCCGGCCTGGAAGATCCTCCCGGTGAGGGTGGGCCTGACGGTCGTACTGATGGTGCTCGCCCTCGTCAGCGCCGTGATCGTGGTCTTCACCGGAGCCCTGGCCCGGCAGGCGGGCTCGGCCCTCGGGATCGGCGACACGGCCCTGACGGTGTGGTCGATCGCCAAATGGCCCGTCCTGGTGCTCCTGGTCGTCATCATGATCGCGCTGTTGTACTGGGGAACCCCGAACGCCCGGGTGAAGGGGTTCAGGTGGGTGACCCCGGGCAGCGTCCTCGCCCTGGTCATCTGGCTGGTGGCGTCCGCCGCGTTCGCGTTCTACGTCGCCAACTTCGGCTCGTACAACAAGACCTACGGCACCCTGGCCGGCGTGATCGTGTTCCTGGTCTGGCTGTGGATCAGCAACCTGGCGATCCTGCTGGGCCTGGAGTTCGACGCCGAGACCGTCCGCCAGCGGGCGATCGCCGGCGGACAGCCGCCCGGCAAGGAGCCCTACACCCAGCCGCGCGACACCCGGAAGTGGGACGAGGAGGACCTGCGCCGCCTGGACGAGACCTGACACCCGTGGAGCCGTGCCGGGCGAGGCGTCCTCGACCGCACCCGCGGCGGCCGACGGCTACGACGGTCGGATCTCGCCGGTACCGGCCAGGTCACCTTCGAGCGGGTGTCCGCAGGGCGAGGAGGGCGACGTCGTCGTCGTTGTCGGCGGGCCGGACCCGGCGCAGCAGCTGGTCGGTGAAGGAGGCCAGGGGGCGGTGGGCGAGGGCGGCGGCGTGCCGGCGCAGTCGCTGCAGGCCGTCGTCGAGGGTGTGGCCGAGCTCCTCGACGAGGCCGTCGGTGTAGAGCACGAGGGTGGATCCGGGGGGTAGCAGGGTGGTCGCGTCGGGTCGTCGGCCCGCTTGGACGCCCAGGAGGATGCCGTGGCCGTCGGTGAGGTAGTCGGCCAGGCCGTCGTGGCTGATCAGCAGGGGCGGCGGATGGCCGGCATTGCTCCAGGACAGTTTCCACCCGCCGCCCTCCGCCTCCTCCACGCGGGCGAGGATCATGGTGGCCATGGTGACGTCGGTGATGTGCCGGATCGCCTCGTCGAGCCGTTCGACTATCCGGCTGGGGGGCTCCGCCTGGGACCAGGCGTAGGCACGCAGCATGTTGCGGACCTGCGCCATGCCCGCCGCGGCCTCCAGGTCGTGTCCGACGACGTCACCGATGGCGAGGGCGGTGGAGCCGTCGGACAGGGGAAAGGCGTCGTACCAGTCGCCGCCGACCTGCGAGGCGTCGGGTGCCGGCAGGTAGCGGACGGTCATCTCCAGTCCCGGCACTCGCGGCATCTGGGGCAGCAGGTGGTTCTGCATGGTCTCGGCGACCTTGCGCTGGCGCTGGTAGAGGCGGGCGTTGTCCAGGGCGAGGCCCGCACGGCGGGTGATGTCCTCGATCAGGGGCAGATCGGCGGGGGCGAAGTCTCCCGGGTGCTTGGCGCGGCCCAGGGTGAGGGCCCCGAGGACTTCGCGCGTGCTGCGGATGGGGGCGATGGCCGCCGAGCGGATGCCGGTGGCGTCGAACAGGCCGCGCTGTTCCACCGCGATACCGGAATCCGGCTCCCGCCGGTAGGTCTCGGGCCCGGCCAGAGTGGAGGCCACTCCGCGCAGCGCCCGGGACAGCGGCATCGGGGACTCCTCCGGGATCGGCGGCATCGGGCCCTGGAGTTCCTCGTGGTACACCAGGGTGTCCCCCTCGGCGTGGACGACGGCCTTGCGCCACACCTCGTCACGCTCGGTGATCAGGTCGATGACGGCCCAGTCCGCCAGCCGCGGTATGACCAGGGCCACCAGCCGGCGCAGCGCCTCCTCGACGTCCAGGGTGGAAGTCAGCCGCGTGGTGGTCTCCGCCAGCAGCGCGAGCCGCTCCAGCTCCGGCAGCGGCCCGGCCGCCGCCTCCTCCGGCCGCGAACCCGCTTCCCGCGGTCGGGCGAGGGCCTCGAAGACCACCAGCGTGCCGTTCTCCGGGCCACCGATGTCGTAGGGGGCGATCATCCAGGAGATCGGCAGCACGGAGCCGTCCCCACGGAGGAAATGGTCGTTCTCCATCTGGGCGATGCGGCCGGCGTGGAAGGCCTGCCGCATACGGCACCGGGTCCTCGGCAGGGGCTGGCCGTGGGCGTCCCCGTGCAGCAGGTCGTGCGCGTCATGGCCGAGCAGATCGCCGGCGGACCGGGCCAGCAGGTCTTCGGCGTGGGCGTTGACCGCGATGATGCGTCCCTGCTCGTCGACGACGTACGCTCCGGCCCCGATGGCTTCCAGCGCCCTTGTGAGCGCGGCGGCGGGCGCATCCCGGCCGACGTTCTCGGCGGGCACCGTGTGCTCAGGCACTGCCATCCCTCGTCCCCTCGCTGATCGGCGACTTCCTGCCGGTCGGCGGCGAGCCCGCCGCCGGCGTTCGCCTTGCCGAGTGCCCCGGCTTCGACGGATCCAGCCTCGCTCTCGAACGCGTCCGGGAAACCGGGGCGCCCTGTGCGGCAGGTACCCCTCGGGCGCGGTTTCATGAGCCGGTGCGACGGATCCGCGGACCGGCCCGCCCGCACCCGCCGCCCATACGCTGACGAGGGCGTGAACTCCGGCCGACCGGCTCGGCACGCGTTTCCTCCGGGCCCGAGGCGCTCCCGAGGGCTCAGAGCATGAGCAGCAGGCGCGTGTTCGGTACGAGCTTCCTGTTGACGCTGGTGCTCTGCACGAAGATCGTGAAGTCGTCGTTGTGGTCGGGCTTGACGCGCACCTCCACGTCGGGGAGGCCGAGCAGGGCTCGGGCCTCGGGCCCCGAGTACACCCGGTCCGTCTTCTTCTCCAGCACCGCGATCTGCTTCCGCGCCTGGATCTTCTCGGACTTGCTCAGCTGGTAGAACGCGCCACCGGTGCGGTAGGTGTGCCCGCATTCGACGACCCAGTCCCGTATCGCCGCGTCACGGGTCACCGGGACCAGTCGGTAGCCCGACGGATCCACCGCGGCGAGACCGGCCGCCTTGATGGTGTCCTCGTTGACCGCCTCCGCGCCCATGGAGAACACCGCCCGCGATCCCCGGATGCCCTGGGCGCGGCCCACCATGAACTTCTCGGTGGCCTCCCGGATGACCTGCCCGGCCTCCTCCAGGCCCTGTGTGCTCGTGGCGTCCCAGACGGCGATGTTGTCCTTCGGGAAACCGCACTGCATGGCCTCGCGCTTGCCCATCTGGTCCGGCACGAGGACGGCCAGCGTCCAGTTGTCCTCCTGCGTCGCGATCATCTCGGCCACGGCCTTGACCAGTTCACGCGGATCCCTGGAAGGGGAGTCCGGACCGCGGTGGCTCGCGTTCTCCTGCCCGTCCGTGAGCACGAACGTCAGGAAGCTGTGGTCGCCGTACAGTTGGGCCGTCTGTGCAAGCTCGTGCTGCGACTTCAGCGCGGCCGCCAGCAGAGCCGTCATTCCACCGACCCGGTACAACTGCTTCAGCGAGGGCATCCGCAGCACGTCCTTGTCGTAGATGACGCACTCCACCTTGTCCGCGAAGACGTACACCGTGACCCGGGTCTCCTGGTCCAGCTCCCTCGACCGGCGGGCGAGGTACGCGATCTGCTGGTCGGCGACCTCGACGACCTTGCGGCTCAGATGCGACATGGACGAACTGGCATCCAGCACAAGAGCGACGTGATTGATGTAGTTCTGGCTTCCGGCCATGGCGGGCCCCCCTCGTTCCGACTCGATGCATTTACTGTCTCACCCGCCACTGACAATCGATCTTGGTCGCTGGAGGGGGACGGTCATGGCATCAGGGCTTGCCGACCGGGCCTTCGGTCTGCCCCCGATGACGGACTGTCAGCCTGAAGCCGCAGGTCACGATGCCGGTGCGGGGCGCGGCCGGCACCCGGGCGGAACGGCGGCTCGGGGGAGAGGGGAGGGGAGGGGGCGAAGCGCGTTGCTCCGGCGTGGGCGCATGGATGCCGACGGCCATGTGCGCGGGCGTTCCCCGGTGAGCGCGGGTTCCGCGCTCACCGGTTCCGGACGGTGTGGCCGTACCGCTCCCGCTACCTCCCCGCGGTCCGCACCCGGAGGCTGCCGCGGTCGCTCTCCTTCAGACCGCGACCGATGATCAGACGCTGGATCTGGTTGGTGCCCTCGAAGATCTGCATGACCTTGGCCTCGCGCATGTAGCGCTCGACCGGGAAGTCGCGGGTGTATCCGGCGCCGCCCAGTACCTGGACCGCGTCGGTGGTGACCTTCATGGCGTTGTCGGTGGCGACCAGCTTGGCGATCGACGCCTCGGACTGGAACGGGAGCCCCTCGTCCTTGAGCTGGGCCGCGGCCAGCGTGGTGGCGCGGGAGACCTGCACGGCGGCGGCCATGTCGGCGAGGACGAAGGCCAGTCCCTGGTGCTCGATGATGGGCCGGCCGAAGGTCTCGCGCTCCCGTGAATAGCGCAGCGCGTGGTCCAGCGCGCCCTGGGCGAGGCCCGTGGCCACCGCCGCGATGCCGAGCCGTCCGCAGTCCAGTCCGGCGAAGGCGATCCTGAGCCCCTCGCCCTCCTCGCCGAGCCGGCGGTTCGCGGGGACGCGCACGTTCTCCAGGCGCACGGTGGCGGTGGCCGACCCGGTCAGGCCCATCTTCTGCTCCGGGGGATCGGCCACCACACCGGGCGCGTCGGCCGGGACGAGGAAGCAGGAGATGGCGCGCGAGCCCGCGTCGGACGTGCGGGCCATGACCGTGTAGAAGTCCGCGTGCCCACCGTGCGTGGTCCAGGCCTTCGCGCCGTTGAGCACGTAGTCGTCGCCGTCCCGCACCGCCCGGGTGCGCATCGCGCCCGGGTCGGAACCGGCATGGGCCTCGGACAGGGCGTAGGCGCCGAGCAGCTCGCCGCCGAGCATGTCCGGGAGCCACTCCTTCTTCTGGTCCTCGGTGCCGAACGAGGCGAGGGCGAAGCAGGACAGCGCGTGCACCGAGACGCCCACCGCCACGCTCGCCCACACGGCGGCGATCTCCTCCAGGGCCTGGAGGTAGACCTCGTAGGGCTGGTCACCGCCGCCGAACTCCTCGGGGTAGGGCAGGCTGAGCAGCCCGGCCCTGCCGAGCGTGCGGAAGACCTCGCGGGGGAAGCGCCCCTCGGCCTCCGCCTCGGCGACGCGCGGGGCGAGCTCCTTCTCGGCGAGCTCGCGGGTCAGGGCGATCAGGTCGACGGCTTCCGGCGTGGGGAGCGTGCGGGTCGCGGGCATGGCATGTCCTCGGTGGTGGCGGTCCGCCGGACGATATTGATACGCCAGGCGATACAACAGTATCGTTTTTGGTACCGCCAGGCCATGCCGGGCGCCGACGGATCCACCGGTCGCGACCGGATGCCGTGTCTCTGCGGATGAAGGGTCCCGGCTCGCGGCCGGCCGTCCCCGTGGTTCAGGGGCGGACGCGGCGGCGGGAAGCCGCGGTGCCGGGGGACGGGGAGGGCCCGGACGGGCGGGTCGCCTCGACGGCGGTACGAGTGCGCCCCGCGACGTCGCGGGGCGGGGAGGCCGGGGCGGCGGGCGTCAGGGGGAGACGGCGTGCACGATGAGCGACGCCAGCTCGGCGTAGGCCTCGGCGTCGTTCAGCCCCGTGCGCGCGCCGACCTCGCCACGCTGGATCTCCTGCATGGTCGCGGCCACGACCTCGCCCACGAACGCGGCGTGGACGTCACGGAAGGCCCCGGCGGCCACGCCGTCCGCGATCAACTGCCGGATCCTGCCCGCGGCGAGGCGCGTATTGGCCTCGTACACCTCGCGGGCCGGCTCGAACCGGGCCATGTCGTCGAGGAACTGCCGGGAGAGCGGTCGCAGCCGCTCGGCGACCGCGTTCAGGTAGACCACCACGCGCTCGGAGGGCGCGGAGGTGTCGGCCACCTGCTTCTCGACGGCCTGGGCGGCCTCCCGGAAGTAGTGCTTCACCGCTTCCCGCACCAACTCCTGCTTGCTGCCCGCCAGTTGGTACAGCGTCGTCTTCGAGCAGTGCAGTCGCTCGGTCAGCTCGTCCAGGGTGAACGCCGCGAAGCCCTCCGCCGCCAGCAACGCGACCAGCCGCTCGAGCAGGTCGGTCTGGCGTGCGGTACGTCGTGTGGACGGCATGATCTCAGAGTAACCGTTCATCCTTCACCGTGACCGCTGCCCCTCCAGGGGCGTGATCCCGGGCCCGGGAGGCGGTCGGCGCACCCGGTCGGCGGTCCCTTCGGTGCGCGGGCCGCCGACCGGACGGGGGTGTCAGGAAGCCTCCCCGGGAGAGGGCGGTGCGGGCATCCCGAGGTCCTCCGCCTCCGGGAGCCGCTGTACGTCGACCCCGCGCACCTGCGCCAACTCATGCTTGAGTGCCGCGAGTTCGACGCCGCCCGCCATGTGGTCGGTGAGTTCCTCCAGGCCGATCTCGCCGCGGTCGGCGCTGAGTTCGAGCGTGCCGAGCCGCAGCACGCTGAAATGGTCGCCGACCATGTAGGCGTGGTGCGGGTTGTGGGTGATGAAGACGACGCCGAGGCCGCGTTCGCGGGCGGCGGCGATGTACTTGAGGACGACGCCGGACTGTCTGACGCCGAGCGCGGCGGTCGGTTCGTCGAGGACGAGGACGCGGGCGCCGAAGTGCACGGCACGGGCGATGGCCACGGACTGGCGCTGCCCCCCGGAGAGCGTGCCGATCGGCTGGTCGAGGTCGTCGAGGACGATGCCCATGTCGCGCAGTTCCTCGTCGGCGGTCCGCTTCATCCGGGCGATGTCGAGCCGGCGTACCGGCCAGGGGCCCCGGGTCAGCTCGGAGCCGAGGAAGAAGTTCCGCCACACCGGCATCAGCGGCACCGTCGCGAGGTCCTGGTAGACGGTGGCGATGCCCTTGGCGAGGGCCTCGCGCGGGGTGCTGAAGCGCACCGCCGTGCCGTCCACGAGGAACTCGCCCTCGCTGTGCCGGTGCAGTCCCGAGATGATTTTGATGAGCGTGGACTTTCCGGCGCCGTTGTCGCCGAGGACGCAGGTCACCCGCCCGGGACGGACGGCGAGCGACACGTCGTGCAGGGCGCGGACGTTGCCGTACGACTTCCCGGCGCCCCGCAGCTCGACGATCGCGGCGCCCTCGTCCCCGGGCGGGGCGGCCGGGGCGGGGAGGCCCGTGCTTCCGGTTCCGTTGTCTGCCATGGGTCGGTTCACCTCCGGGTCGCCGCGCGGCGGACCCACAGATTGACGAGCGTGGCGCCGAGCAGCATCACGCCGAGGAAGGCCTTGAACCAGTCGGGGTTCCAGCCGGCGTAGACGATGCCCTGGTTCACCATGCCGAACATGAAGGCGCCGAAGACGGGGCCGATCGCGGAGCCGTAGCCGCCGGTGAGCAGACAGCCGCCGATCACCGACGCGGCGATGTAGATGAGTTCCTGGCCGACGCCCTCGCCCGACTGCACGGTGTTGAACGAGAACAGTTCGTGCATGCCGACGAACCAGGCGCCGAAGCCGACCGCCATGAACAGCGTGATCTTGGTGAAGGTCACCGGTACGCCGACCGCGCGGGCGCTGTCCCGGTCGCCGCCGACCGCGAAGACCCAGTTGCCGTACCGGGTGCGCAGCAGCACCCAGGTGGCGAGCGCCGCGAAGACGAGCCACCACACGACCGTGATCTTCACCTGGACGCCGCCGACGTCGAACGACGAGGCGAAGACCTTCTTCGCCTGGCCGAAGCCGTCCATGTCGCTGATGTCGTCGGTGGCGACGTTGTCGGTGACCAGTTTGGTGACGGCGAGGTTCACGCCCTGCAGGATCAGGAAGGTCCCCAGGGTCACCAGAAAGCTGGGCAGTCCGGTGCGGACCGTCATCCAGCCGTTGAACGCCCCGATCGCGAGCGAGAGGACGAGCGCGATCACGACACCCGCCCAGACGTTCACGGTGAGCTGATAGCTCAGCATGCTCGCCGTCAGCGCCGAGGTGATCACCGCGACACCGGCGGACAGGTCGAACTCGCCGCCGATCATCAGCAGGGCCACGGGCAGGGCCATGAGGCCGATCGTCGATGACTGGTAGAGCACGGTCGCCATCGAACCGCCGGAGCGCACCGACGGCGCCGCGATCAGGAAGAAGACGAACACGGCGGCGGCGCCGAGGAACACCCCCACCTCGGGCCGGGCGAGCAGCCGCAGCGCCGGCGAACGCCGCGTGGTCCGCCCGTCGGCCGCGCGGGGGCCGGGAGCCGGCGGCACGCTCGCCGTCGGCCCGGCCGCGCTCATCAACGGGTGCCCTTCGCGGCGAACCCGGCGACGGTGCCGACGTTGCCCTTGTCCACGAACGCGGGACCGGTGAGCACCGGCTGCTCGCCGCCGCCGCTGTAGTTGCCGTTGTTCTTGTAGAGCCACAGCGAGTCGATCGCCAAGTAGCCCTGGAGGTAGGGCTGCTGGTCGACGGCGAACTGGATGGTGCCCTTGTCGATGGCGCCGGTGAGGTCCTTGTTGAGGTCGAAGGTGGCGATCTTCGCCTTGCTGCCGGCGTCGCTCACCGACTGCACCGCGGTCAGGGCGTACGGGGCGCCCAGCGCGACGACGTAGTCGATCGCGGAGTCCCGCTTGAGCTTCGCGGTGATCGTGGACTTCACGGACGGCATGTCGGTGCCGTTGACGTACAGGTTCTCCGTGGTGCCGCCGAACGTCTTCTTCACGCCGTCGCACCGTTGGGTCAGGCCGACGTTGCCCTGTTCCTGGATCACGCAGACGGCCTTCTTGGCACCCTCCGCGTTCAGTCTCTTCCCGAGTGCCTCGCCCGCGACGGTCTCGTCCTGGCCGAAGAACTCCATCAGGCCCAGCTTCTTCCAGTCGCTCAGGCCCGAGTTGAGACCCACGACGGGGATGCCGGCCGAAGTCGACCTGCCCACCACGGCCTTCATGGCGCCGGGCTTGGCCAGGGTGACGGCGATGCCGTCGACCTTCTGGTCGACCGCGTTCTGCACCAGGTTGGCCTGGTCGCCCGCGTTCGGGCTGTTGGAGTAGACGAGCCGGATGTTGTCCTTGGCGGCCGCGGCCTCGGCGCCCTTGCGGACGATGTCCCAGAACGTGTCACCGGGTGGCTGGTGGGTGACCAGCGCCACCGTCATCCGCGGTGTGTTCGCCTTCCCCGCGGTGCCACCGCCCGCGCTCTCCTCGGCCTTCTTGCCGCCCGAACCGCTGGAACAGCCCGCGGAGAGCAATAAGGCCGCGGCGGTCAGGGCGACGAGCGGGGTGATTCTCCGTGAACGGGGGCGGAACGTGCGATCCATCTTCCAGCACCTCACTGTGCGACCGGGGCCTGTGCGTCTCTTCACGTACATCCCCAGCAACAGGCGCCTCACGCATATGAACGGAATCAGGCCGACGGACAACGCCCTTGAACAGGAACCGCCTTGAGCCCCTGGCGGCGCGCGGAGTAGGCGAGGGGGAGGTAGCGCAGCCGCTCCGGGAGCAGGGGGACGGTCCTGCGTACGAGCGCCCCGAAGCGGCGCAGCCGGCGTTCGTCCCGGTCGCTCCACGTCAGGCCGAGCCGCTCCCGTGCCGCGGGTGGCAGCAGTCCGGTCGTGACGAAGACGTTCAACCGCGCCAGCGGCGGGCGCAGCAGGGGCCAGAGGCGGCGGAGCAGGGCGGGCGATCCGTCCGGCGGCGCGACGGGGCGGTGCGGGTCGAGGAGTTCCCGGACGACGGCCGTCGCCTCCAGCTCGTCGCGGACCATCGCGTCGAAGTACCGCCAGAACGCCTCCGGTGTGGGCGGCATGTCACGGCGGTGGATGCCGAGGATGTCACCGAGCCGGAGGAGTTCCTCGTAGAGGCGGTGCTGCTCGTCCTCGTCCAGGGGACGGGAGAAGCAGTCCGCCGCCCGCAGGAAGACCGGGTAGGCGGTGGCGTGGACCCAGGCGTAGTAGGCCGGAGTCAGGGCGTGGTAGGCGCGGCCGTTGTGGTCCGTGCCCGAGATCGTCCTGTGCAGGCGCCGCAGCCGGCGCCCCTCCTCCAGGGCCTGCTCGCCGCCGTAGATCCACAGTTGCAGGGAGTGCAGCGAGCGCCGCGCGCGGCCCCAGGGGTCGGTGCGGAAGACCGAGTGGTCGTCGACACCGGCACCGACGGCCGGGTGCGCGACCTGGAGCACCAGGGCGGTGGGCAGGGCGAGCAGCATCCGTACGTCACCCGCGATGTCCCACAGAAGGGAGCCGGGTGCGAACGGGACCGGCTCGGGCGGCGGCGTCCGCACCGTGCCATCGGGTCCGGACGCCTTCGGCAGACCTGGCATGGTGCCCCCGTCCCTCGTTCCGGCCGGGGTGCCGACGCCCCGGTGGACAGGCGAAGAGCTTCTGCGGCTTCGCCGCTGTCGACGATACGCCCCGCACCTTCCGCCCCTTCGGCGGAGTCCGGCTCCGGGCCCCCTCTTCACCGACCGCCGGTACGACCGCTCAGTCCTCGGCCGGCATCACCCGGGTCACCTTGCCCTTCAAGTCGGCGTCCAGATAGCCGGTGACGTGGTCGTCGGCGAGATAGACGGCCAGTCCCAGCGGGGTGTCGAACGTGTCGTCGGCGGGGCGGACCAGGACGTAGCGCATGGTCGGCCGCTCTACGTTCAGGTCCTTCTTCGCCCGCTTCAGCAGAGGGGGAAGGACGTCCCAGTCGAAGCTGTCGAGACTGAAGGGGCGGTCGCCGCCGATGATGGCGCCGCTGATGATGCCCTTCTCGACGCCCCGGCCCGGGCGGTAGGTGTAGCTGTCGTACTTGGCGTCGCTGCCCTTGACCATGATTTCCGCGGAGACGTACTCCGGATAGACGGTGAAGTCGCATGCGCGGTCCGTGCCGGTCGCGGCCTTGATCTCCTTCACCGCCGTCCGGATGCCGTCGGGGGTGAGCAGATCCGTCTTCGCGTCGGCCTGGGCCGCCGGGGCCGAGCGGGACGGTGTGGAAGCGGGGTCCGTCGTCCTGGTCGAGGTCGCGTCGGAGGAACCGGTGGGCTTACCGCTGTCCTTGTCGCCCCCGTCCGGCAGCTGGGTCCACACCAGGACTCCCACCAGCACGGTCCCGACGACGGACGAGGCGATCGCCGCTCGCCTCTTCGCCCGGCCGCCCGGCGGCCGTGCCGACGTCGGCCGTGTGGGGCCCGCCGGGTACGGAGTCGGCGGGCCGAAGCCCGAGGCCGACCCGAAGCCCGAGGTCGGCCCGAAGCCGGAGGGCGGTCCGAAACCGGCAGGTGGCCCGAAGCCGGAAGCCGGTCCGGACCCGGCCGGTGCGGAGGGCGTGGACGCCGGACCCGGCGGAGGGGCCAGCCGGTACGACGTGGTTCCGTCCGCCCCGCCGGGAGCGCCTCGCCCCGTGTCGCCGCCCTCGATCGCCTCGGCGAGCAGCCGGTCCGCGGTCTTCACGTCCGCCCGGTCGGCCGGGTCCTTGACGAGCACGGCGTTCAGGAACCCGGTCAGCACTCCGGCCCGGGCGGGTGGCGGAAGCTGCTCGCTCAGCATCGCCGCCAGCGTCGCGAGGGTGGTTCCCCGGCGCAGCGGGTGATGTCCCTCGACGGCGACGTACAGCATCATCGCCAGCGACCACAGGTCGGAGCCCGGGTCGCCCTCGCCGCCGGAGATGCGCTCGGGTGCCATGTAGTCGGGCGTGCCGATGACGGACCCGGTCGCGGTCAGGGCGGTCGAGTCCCTGATGGTCGCGATGCCGAAGTCGGTGAGGACGGGACGTCCGTCGGGCCTCAGCAGCACGTTGGCGGGTTTCACGTCCCGGTGCTGGATGCCGACGTCGTGAGCGGCCCGTAGCGCGGCCAGGATCTCGCGCCCCAGCCGGGCGGCGTCGACGGGTGCCATCGGCCCCTTCTCGAGCCGGTCCTGCAGCGATCCTCCGGTCACCAGTTCCATGACGAGCCACGGGTAGGTGTGCTCCCCGCCGTCCACCACGTGGTGGATGGTCACCACATTGGGGTGATCGACGCGGGCGAGCGCCCGTGCCTCGCGCAGTACCCGGGCCCGGAGCATCGCCGCTCCCTGCGGGTCGTACTCGGCGAGACCCGGATCGGGCGGCCGTACCTCCTTGAGCGCCACGGCCCGGTCGAGGACCAGATCGCGTGCACGCCACACCGTGCCCATGCCACCGCCGCCGAGCCGCTTCTCCAGCTCGAAGCGCCCCTCTATGACCCGTCTGCCGGAATCACCCTCACTCATGGCCGGAAGCCTACGAGATGCCGGTGACACGGCCCCACGCAGGTGACGCAACGCTCGCGGTCTGCTAGGCCTCCAGCGTCACCCATGCCCCCGACGCCGCCGAGCGCGCCATCGCGTCGAGTGCCGTCGCGCTGCGGACCGCGTCGGCCAGGGTGGCCCCGTACGGCCTGTCGTCGGCGATGGACCGCAGGAAGGCGTGCGCCTCGACGACCTTGAGGTCGTCGTAGCCCATGCCGTTCGCCGCGCCGGGCTGGAAGGCCCCGTAGTCCCCGGCCCCCGGACCGACGTACACGGTGCTGACCGGCTGGTCCTGGTACGACGTCCCCCGGCTGACGCCGAGTTCGCCCATCCGGCGGAAGTCCCAGAACACCGCGCCCTCGGTGCCGTGGATCTCGAACCCGTAGTTGTTCTGCTCGCCCACCGAGACCCGGCACGCCTCCAGGACGCCGCGCGCGCCGGAGACGAAGCGCAGCAGACAGTTGACGTAGTCCTCGTTCTCCACGGGCGCCGGCTCGCCGCCCGACGCGCGCGCGTGACCCGCGGTCGCGCCGGCCGGACGGGCCCGCAGCGGCACGAAGACCGCGGTGTCCGCCGCCAGCGCCTCGATCTCGCCCAGCAGGAAACGGGCCAGGTCGACACCGTGCGAGGCCAGGTCCCCGAGGACGCCGCTGCCGCCCCGCTCCCGTTCGTAGCGCCAGGTCAGCGCACCTTCGGGATGGGCCGCGTAGTCGCTGAAGAGGCGGATGCGCACGTGGGTGACGTCACCGATCCCACCGGAGACGATCAGCTCGCGGGCCGCCACGACGGCGGGGGCGCCCCGGTAGTTGAAGCCGACCGTGCCCCGTACCCCGGCCTCGGCCACCGCACTCGACACCGCCCGGGCGTCGTCGGCGGTCAGTCCCACCGGCTTCTCGATCCAGATGTGCTTGCCGGCCCCGGCCATGGCCACACCGATCTCACGGTGCAGGAAGTTCGGCGCGGTGATGCTCACGGCCTCGACCCGGGGATCGGCGGCGATCTCCCGCCAGTCGCGTACGGCGGTCGCGAAACCGTACCGCGCGGCGGCCTCCTCGGCCCGGCCGGGCACCTCGTCGGCGACGGCGACCGGTTCGGGACGCAGGGAGAGCCGCGGGAAGTGGTGGAGGACGCGGGCGTACGCCTGTGTGTGCACCCGTCCCATCCAGCCGAACCCCACGACAGCGACACCGAGCGCACGCACCATGACCGCCCTCCTTCGTGCCGGCCGCTCCGACCCGAAGCGCGCCGGGCCGACCGGACCCGAAACGCGCCGGGCCGACCGGACCCGAAACGCACCGGGCCGAACCCGGCCGGATCGAACCGGACCGCGCCGGAACGGGCCGAAACCGGTACCGCCCGCGACCAGGCTAATGCGGACACGCGGCCTTCAGCGGGTGGCGGACGCCCGTTGTTCCAGGACCAGCAGCGCCCGTTCCGCCCAGTCGATGATGGCCCGCTCGAAGGCGCGTCCCCCCAGGAGGGTGAGATACGGGCCGACGCGCTCGGCCGAGGCGAGGTACTCGTCCTCGGCGCGCCCGTCGAGCAGGCGGGCGCCGATCCGCTCGTAGTGCGCCAGCTTGGCGCGCGCCCCCTCCAGCCGCTCGGTGATCGCCACCCGGACGGCGTCGGCGTCCCCCATGTCGAGCGCGTACACCTTGACCATCAGCTCGTCGCGGATCGCGGTGGGTTTCGCGGGTCCCGAGGTGAAGGAGGCCAGTGCTTCGAGCCCCGCCGCGGTCAGCGAGAAGAGCCGCTTGTTGGGCCGGCGTTCCTGCTGCACCACCCGGGCCTCGATGAGCCCCTCGGACTCCATCCGGTCGAGTTCCCGGTACAGCTGTTGCGGGGTCGCCATCCAGAAGTTGGCCACCGAGGCGTCGAACCCCTTGGCCAGGTCGTAGCCCGACGCCTCGCCCTCCAGGAGCGCGGCCAGTACCGCGTTGCGCAATGCCATCCCGCAAGGCTAGACGGCCCCTGCCCACAGGACTAATCTTATCTGCACTTAATCAATTAATTGAGTAGAGGAGATGGGTGCGATGAACTCCTTCCGCAAGGCCGTGGAGGCCGGAGACCTCGACGCGGTCGAGGAGCTGCTGGCCGACGACGTCGTGTTCACCAGCCCCGTCGCCTTCAAGCCCTACCCGGGCAAGCCGATCACCGCGGCCATCCTGCGCGGCGTCTGGCGCGTCTTCAGCGACTTCCGCTACGTCCGTGAGATCGCCGGGGCCGACGGCCGTGACCACGCGCTGGTCTTCACGGCCAAGGTGGGCGACAAGGAGATCAACGGCTGCGACTTCCTGCACTTCGACGAGGACGGACGCATCGACGAACTCATGGTGATGGTCCGCCCGTTGTCGGCGGCGCAGGCGCTCTCCGAGGCCATGGGGGCGCAGTTCGAGCAGATCTCCCGGGAGGCGGCCGGCGCCTGAGGCCCGGCCTCGCGCCGTTTGAACCGACTCCCTCCGGCTACCCGCCTGTTCGTGACGACGACGCCTTCACAGCAGGAGCTGTTCCGGTACCTGGAGGACCGCTTCGAGTGCGCCCGGGCCTGTGCCGAATGCGCCAGGACCTCCACGCTGCGCGCGAGCCTCATGGATCCCGGCGGGCCGAAGAAGCAGGAGACCGCGCGGCGTTCGGGCATTCTCTGCGCGGAGGTGTGCGAGGCGACCTGCCAGGTGCTGTCCCGTCATCCGGGGCTGAGCGACCGGGAGCTCCGCGCCCGGCTGGAGTGGTGTCGTGACGTCTGCCTGGAGTGCGCCGAGGCGTTCGACGAATGTCCCGGGGCGGAGGCCGCCGCGCAGAACTGCCGTGACTGCGCCCGGTCGTGCTCGGACTTCATCGCCACGCTGCGATGAGGTCGCGCGCCGCCCGGAGCGGGCCGGTCAGACGAGCGGGCGTCCGGCGCGGACGTTCCAGCGCCCCGCGCGCCCGCTCAGCTCCGTGACGGTGAGCGGCGGCACGTCCACCCGCCAGAACGCCGACTCCGGTGCCCCCAGCGCCCGTACCACCAGGGCCCGTACGACCTCGGGCTCCACCACGGCGACGGTCCGTCCGCTGAACTCGGCCGCCGTGTCGAGGTGTTCCGCCACCCGGTCGCAGAACTCCCGCACCGACTCGCCGTCGTGCGGCGCCGACACCGGATCGGCGAGCCACCGCGCCACTGCCTCCGGCTCCTTCGCGCCCACCTCGGCGAGCGTCGCCCCGCGCCAGCGGCCCACGTCCAGAGGGGCCAACTCCGCCGTCTCGAGGCCGTCTTGAAGCCCGAGTGCCTCGGCGGTCTGCCGGCACCTCACGGTGGGGGAGACCCACAGCCGCCCGCCGGCCGGAACGGCACCCGCTTCGGCCGCCGTCCGGGCGGCTCGCAGGCCCGAGGCGTCCAGCGGACTCCCGTCGTCGAAGCGGGCCTCGCGCAGTGCCTCGCCGATCGCCGCTGAAACCAAGAACATCCGGGTGGTCATACCGTCATTCTCACAGTACGCCGGGGGCGTGCGCCCTTGGCCGGGGTGAGGCTTCGCGGTACGGTCGCGTGGATATTGACGACGGTTCGACGGAAGCCCGGTGGAATTCCGGCACGGTCGCGCCACTGTGAGCCCGGCGCACGCCACTCCGGCCAGGGGTGACGGACGCGGGTGAGTCAGACCCGTGGCCGTCGTCCCGTGCACCACCGAGATGGGACGCGAGTTCCCCAGGAGGTTCTGCCCCATGGCGCAGTCCGTCGTCCAGCCGACCGTCACGCCCACCGCCGTTCCCGCCAAGCTGCCGATCGGCGCGATCGTCCCCTGGGCGGCGTTCTTCGGTGTCCTGATGCTGGTCCTGCTCTACTTCGTCGGTGCCGAACAGGGCGCCACCTCCCTGGTCTCCGGCGAGAACGTCCACGAATGGGTCCACGACGCCCGACACCTGCTCGGCTTCCCCTGCCACTGACGGCCACGGGGGCGTACGAGCGACGGCATTCCGCGACGGCCGGGGGAACCCGGCCCGCACGAGGGGCGGTGCCCGGGTGACCGGACACCGCCCCTCGCGTGTGCGCGCACGCCCCTCGCGGCCGGCGGCCCGCCCGCACCCCTTGGCCCCGACGCGCGTCCAGGCGGCGCCCGTGTCATCGGCATTCCCAATTTCTGGAACACGTTCTACGGTGTGCGCCGTCAGGTCGGGCCCGGGAGGCAGGAGGCGCCGTGCATCTCGAATACACGCCGGAGCAGCAGCGGTTGCGGACCGAACTTCGTCTCTACTTCGCCGAGTTGGTGCCGGACAACGCCTACGCGCGCCACGGCGACCCGGCGGCGCAGAAGCGCTTCTACCGCGAGACGATCAGGCGGCTCGGCGCGGACGGCTGGCTCGGGGTCGGCTGGCCAGAGGAATACGGCGGGCGGGGCCTGACCCCGATGGAGCAGTTCATCTTCTTCGACGAGGCGGCTCAGGCCGGGGTGCCGCTGCCGCTGATGGCGCTCAACACCGTGGGGCCGACGATCATGCGGTTCGGTACGGAGGAGCAGAAGGCGTACTTCCTGCCGAAGATCCTCTCCGGCGAGATCGACTTCGCGATCGGCTACAGCGAGCCGGGCGCCGGGACCGACCTCGCCGCGCTCCGGACCAGGGCCGTACGGGAGGGCGACGAGGAGACCGGCCACTACACGGTCGACGGCCAGAAGATCTGGACGACCAACGGTGACACGGCCGACTGGGTGTGGCTCGCGGTCCGCACCGATCCGGACGCCCCGCCGCACAAGGGCATCACCATGCTCCTCGTGCCGACCTCCGACCCCGGCTATTCGTGCACCGTCATCAACACGCTCGCCTCGCACGACACCACCGCCAGCTACTACGAGAACATCAAGGTCCCCGCCACGCGCCGGGTCGGCGAGGAGAACAAGGGCTGGCGGCTGATCACCAACCAGCTCAACCACGAGCGCGTCACCCTCGCCGCGCACGGCACCATGGCCATCCGCGCCCTGCACGACGTCCAGCGCTGGGCGACGGAGACCAAGCTCGCCGATGGCCGCCGCGTCGTCGACCTCCCCTGGGTGCGCCGCCTCCTCGCCCGCACGCACACCAGGCTGGACGCCATGAAACTCCTCAACTGGCGCATGGTGAACGCCGTCCAGGAGGGCACGCTCACCCCGCAGGACGCCTCCGCCGTCAAGGTGTACGGCTCCGAGGCGCGCCGGGACGCGTACGCCTGGCTGATGGAGATCGTGGCGGCCCCCGGTGTCCTCAAGGAGGGCTCCGCCGGCGCCGTCCTGCACGGCGAACTCGAACGCGGCTACCGATCGGCCGTGATCTTCACCTTCGGCGGCGGCAACAACGAGATCCAGCGGGAGATCATCTCGTGGATCGGACTGGGGATGCCCCGGGTGCGGCGCTAGGCCCGTGTGACGAGGCTTTTCAGTCGGCACAAAAGCGGGACAGTCGGCACCGAACCGTCGGCACGGACTGGAGGGGAGTGTGACTCGGCACGCTGACTGTCGGGTCAGCACCGGATCTGTCGTCCACCTGCAGCCCCACTGAAGCGCGACGTCTCCCTCGGTCTCCGGGCTGCCTGGGTGCGCTACCTGGTCGAGTCCTTCGCTGCCGGTGCCCTGACCCGCGGTCGATCGGTCGAACAGTTCCTCGGCCCCTCGGACCCACTGGACGGTTTCGAGCCCAGAGTCGACCGTCGTGTGCTGCAGGCTGCCCTGCCGGCCCCGATTCCCGGGGGTCGGCAGGGCAGCCTGTTCCTGGTCAGTCCCGGCGGGCGCCCTGGATGATCCGGTCGATAACGGCTGCGGCCTGTTCCGGGTGTTCTCCCAGCCACCTGCCGAGGTGTTCCTGGACAGCCTGTTCGACGCAGGCGCGCACGGCGGCGTTACCCAGCCGGCCGCGCGTGGAGCCCTCGAACTCGGGATGGTCCAGCTTCACCGACACGACGGCTGTCAGACCGTCGCTGATCCGATCGGCGTCAAGGTCGGGATCCGTCGCAGTCAGCAGCCGCCGCTCCCGTGCGTATGCGGTGACTGCGGCCGCCACCCCGTCGCGGAAGCCGCGCTCGTGTGTGCCGCCGTCAGTGGGCCGGCTGTTGGCGAAGCTCCGGACCCGCTCGTCATGGGAGGCACGCCAACGCAGGGCCACCTCCACCGTCCCCGCCATCCGCGGTTCCTCCCGTTCGAAGCCGATGATGTGCGAATGAACGGGTTCCTCCTTCTGCTCGTCAAGGACGGCCACGAAGTCCCGCGCGCCGTCGGGGTACTGGAACCGCGCCGACCGCGCCTCGCCCGGTCGGCGCCGGTCGGTCAGAGAGATCTCCAAGCCCCGGTTCAGCAAAGCCAGTTCCCGGAAACGCTCGGCCAGCCCGTCGAACGAGTACTCCGCGGTTCCGAAGATGTCAGCGTCGGGCCAGAAGGTGATGGTGGTACCACTACCGGTCGACGTGCCCGCCTCGGTGAGCGGGGTGACGGCCACGCCGCGCGCGTACTCCTGAACCCAGCGGGCTCCCCCGCGCCGCACCTCGGCCGTCATCCGGCTCGACAGGGCATTGGCGACGAAGGGTCCCACCCCGCAGAAGCCGAGCGTCACATCGTGGCGGTCGCCGGGCCCCGGCCCGGTCTGCACGCGGGTCAGCAGGGCTTCGAGGCCGGAGATGCCCGTGTCCCCCGCTTCGTCGACGCGGACGCCCCGCCCATCGTCGGCGACACACACGCCGCTGTCGGATGTGAGAGCAATGTCGACGCAGCCGGCGTGGCCGGCCAGGACCTCGTTCACAGCCCGGTCGGCGACCTCGAACACCAGGTGGCGCAGGCCGCGTTCACCGGTCGAGCCGATGTACATCCCGGGCCGCTTCCGGATAGCTTCCCACCCCTCCAGCACCTGGATCCGGCTGGCGTCGTACTTGCCGACTTCCTCGCTCATGATGTCCCCTCCGATGCTGTCCGGCAGAACTCCTCAGCCTAGGCGGATCCCTGGAAAACACCAGGTCAGGCCATGTTTATCGAGTGCGCAGACGGGCGGGTGAGAGCCTGTCCGGAGACGGTCGATCCCGAGCGCGAACTGGCGCCGGATCGCCGCCACGGGCCCGGTGAAACCGCGTACGACACCGTTTTTTTGGCGGCCCCGAGGTCCCCCATTTCAATGATTTGCACGTCAGTCCGGAATTCCATGTCTGTCGGCTTCGCCGCCGCACTTTTCCGGTAGAAAGTTGCAGGTCACACCGGAAAACCTCGGGGCGTCCGGTTGCCCGGTCGGTCCGGATCGTTCGCCAAAGGATCGAGCATCGTGTCCTCTCGTCGAGTCGTCGTCATCGGTGGCGGGGTCATGGGCTCGTCCGCCGCGTGGCGGCTTGCTGCCCAGGGTGACCGCGTCACCCTGTTGGAGCGCTTCCCGCCCGGCCACGACCGGGGCAGCTCGCACGGCACCTCGCGGATCTTCCGGCTGGCCTACGCGGACCCCTTCTACGTCGGTCTCGCCGTGCGGTCTCTGCCGCTGTGGCGGCGGCTGGAGCAGGAGACGGGACGGCAGGTGCTCACCCTCACCGGAGCCGTCGACCACGGCCCGGCCGCCACGACCGAGGCACTGTACGAGACGCTGACCGTTGCCGGACGCCCCGCCGAGCGGCTGGCCCCGGAGGAGGTCGCCGAGCGCTGGCCGGGGCTGCGCGCCGACACCGGTGCGGTCTTCCACCCGGAGGCCGGACGCCTGCACGCCGACGAGGCGGTCACCGCCTTCCAGCAGGCGGCGCGGGCGCACGGCGCGGAGGTCCGGCACGGCGTCCGGGTGACCGGGCTGTCGGTGCTCGGCGACGCCGGGGTCCGGGTGGTCACCGGCACGGAGGAGGAACTGCGCTCCGATGCCGTCGTGGTCGCGGTCGGCGGCTGGGCGCCCGGAATGCTGGGCGGCGGTACCGCTCCGCCGGTCGGCGGCGTGCCGGTGCTGCGTGTCACCCAGGAGCAGCCCGCGCACTTCCCCGCGGCGGACGCGCTCGCCTGGCCCAGCTACATCCACCACCCGGGCGCCGCGCTGCCCATGGACGGCCTCACCGCGGACGGGGTGTACGGACTCGGCAGCACCGACGGCGTCAAGGCGGGCTTCCACGGCGTCGGCCCGGTCGTCGACCCCGACCGGCGCGACCGTACCCCGGACGCCGCGATCCTGCGGGAGCTGGCGGCGTACGCCGAGCGCTGGCTCCCCGGCGTGGACCACACCGCGCCCGAGGCCGTGACGTGCCTGTACACCACCACCCCCGACCATGACTTCGTCATCGACCGGCAGGGCCCGGTCACCGTGCTGGGAGGGTTCTCCGGGCACGGGTTCAAGTTCGCGTCGGTCATCGGCGAGCTGGCGGCCGCTCTGGTACGCGGAGAGCCCGGACCGAGCCGGTTCGCACTCGGACGCCCGCGTCCCACGAGCCACTGAGCCGTCCCGAGGAAGGGGCACCTCCCACCCATTCTCTCCAGCGCGGGCAGGAGGAACCGGCCACTTGTCCCGTCCCGTCCCGCCGCGCCCGCGCACCGAGGATCTGCCCTCGCCACGGTGTCCGGCCATGGGGCGGGGAGGTCGGACCATGGCCGCGCTGACGTCGATGTCCAAGGATCTTTCTGCATCGCGGGCCTTTGACAGGAGCGAGGCGTAGCGATCGAGGCGTTGTCGAAGAGCGCGCCGGGGTGTCAGAAGTTCCCCGCAGTGGATTCCTGCTCGGGCAACGGCGCAGTGCGCTTCAGGGCCGCCGTTTGCTCGCAGTGCCATGATCCGGGGACCGAGTGCGTGCTCTCCTTTCGTGACTTCGCACCGCACCAAGACACGGCGGGAAGGCTGCTTGCCGCTCCAGGAGGCGAGGCGCTCCCCGTGGCCGACTTCGTCACCCGCCCCGGTGCGCGGGTCCTGATCCGTCACCTTCCGCCGCCACGGCGGCCCGCACCCGCTGCTCCTCGCGAGCAGAGCCGACGTCCCGTTCCAGGGGTGTGCGGCTCACGGCTGTCGCGAGGTCTTCCAAGGCCCGTTTTTGCAGCTCCGCCTCGCGCCGCACGACCGAGCTCCCCTTGCCGGCGGCGTCCTCCCACGCGTGGAGCGCCTCCTCCACGCGTCCCCAGTCCGGATTCCTGTGCTCGCGCACGGCGACTGCCGCCTTCGCGGTGTCCGTCTCCAGGGCCTCCGCGAACCGCTCCGCCTCGGGGACGACACGGCTGTCGGCCCGCGGAACGTGGCTCTCCATGAGCATCGCCGCGCGGCCGAACCCCCTGAGCGCCTCCTGCGCATCCTGCGCCTCGCGCGATGTCAGCCCCCTGGGGCGGACCGGTTCCTGTCGTGCCCGGTCGTATGCCTCCTGCCAGGCGGCACGTGCCTCCCTGCTCGCCAGCAGTGCCCTGCGCATGTCGACGTGATGCTCCCGGGTCGGTTCGGCGTAGTCGCGGAGCACCGCGGCCGCGTAGCGGCCGTTGGCGGCGAGCCAGTCCGCGAGCCGACCCGGCAGCCGGGGTGTCTCCCATGCGGGGAACACCACGTACGCCAGCATCGCCAGGGCTCCGCCGAGCAGGGTGAGCACCACCCGCTCCGGGACCGTCTGCTCCCATGTCTGGCCGCCCATGCCGAGCAGGAAGACGACGTACGCGGCGGTGAAGCACTGGGAGTATGCGTAGCCGGTACGGATCAGCGTGTACGACAGGCCCGCCGAGACCACCGCCAGCGCGCCGAACACATGGGCGTCCGGTCCCAGGGCCCGCACCGTCCCGGTGGCGAGCGCGACCCCCGCCAGGGTCCCGGCGAGACGGGCCACCGCACGCGCGTACGTCCGGTGGAAGTCCGGCCGCATCACCATCACCGAGGCGATGGGCGCCCAGTAGCCGTGGCCCAGGGGCAGCCGGGCGGCGATCAGATAGCCGAGCGTGGCCACCGCGGCCAGGCGGACGGCGTGCCGGAACACGGGCGAGTCCCGGCGGAGTTCACGGCGGACCCCCCGGACGACGACCGGGACCAGCCGGAGCATTGTCGGGCGCACCAGGAACTGGGCGCCGACGAGGTCGGGCGGCGTGGGTGTGCTCCAGGGCTCGCAGCCGCTCCCGGCGATCTCCAACGCCTCGCCGAGCAGTTCCACGAGCCGCTCGGCGGCTTGCCGCGCGGGGCCCTGCAGCACCTCGTGCTCCTCGTCGACGCACAGGACGTCCGTGCTCTCGGGCCGCACCTCGGCGGGAGTGCCGCGGCGGATCGAACGGGCGGCCGCATCCAGGACGTCGGCGGCCGCGTCGAGCAACTCCCGCGCGCGGTCCCGTCCGGGTCCCTCCGCCGGGGCGCCCACGTCCGGGTCGGCGAGCGCCGCGACCACCGGCCGAATGCGCTCGGCGAGTCCCCGGGGCCCGTGCAGGACGGGGGGACGGGTGCGGGCCTGCGACGGCGTCACGGCGGCCGCGTCCCGGGCCGTCATCAACGGCTCCGGGTCGAACGGGGCGGTCGGGTCGTGCCGCAACCGGCGCGCGTAGTCCGCCACGGCGGCCAGGGCGTCGGCGAGCGCGTCACGATGCGCCCCCCAACGCCGGATCGGGAACAGCAGGATCAGCACGGCCTGCACCACGCCCCCGAGCGCGATGACCCCGGCGTGCTCCAGGGCTCGCCCGATGCCCGTGGGCAAGGTGATGGTCACCAGCATGCTGCCCACGGTCGTCGCTGCGACGATCCCAGTGGTCGATCCGACGGCCCACGCCATTCCCGCGGCAAAGGCCCATACGGCCAGCAACGGCAGGAACGTCACGAGTCGCCCCGCCGCCAGGTAGCCCACGAAGGTGCTGAGCGCCAGACCCGCGCCCGCGCCGAGCGCGATCACCTTGCGTGGACGCCAGGTGCGCTGGAAGGTGGCCCCACCCGCGGAGTAGGCGCCGAGGGCGGCGGACGCGGCATACGCGGGGGAGACCAGCCACAGCGCCGACCCGATGACGATCGCCATCCCAGCGGCCGTGCGCAGCGCGAGCAGGGGCTCCAGCCGCGTCTCCTCGATCGTGAGCGCGGATCGCACGACCTCCCCGAAGGCCCGCAGCCACGTCACGGGTGTCCGCCTGACCGGAATGCCCTGCCGGGTCGCGTCGGCCTGGTCGAGGTGTGGCAGCCGTCGGGCAAGGAAGCCTCCCACACGGGTCGCCGGCCGGCGGCCGCAGTCGCTGGACGGGGTGCTGCCACTGCGGACACTGCTGAGCGTCCGCAGTCCGTCCTCCGGGCCGGAGCGCGGGCAATCGTTGTTGGTTCAGGTCCGGCCGGAGCGCGGCGATCGCCCCCGACCCGGCCGGGGGACGGGCGGATCGCCACCCGTCCCCGGACCGTTCCAGGGGAAACAGGGGGCACGGCGGCCCCGGGTCCCTTACCGCTTGTGGCCGTTGCCGTGTCCGTCGGGATGCAGGACCACCTTGGTCCAGCCCTCGTCACGGGCGTCGAAGTGCTCGTAGGCGGTGGGGGCCTCGTCCAGGCTGAGTTCGTGGGAGACGACGAAGCTCGGCTTGGCCTTCCCGCCGGCGATCAGGTCCCGCAGCGCCCGGTTGTACCTCTTCACCGGGGCCTGCCCGGTCCCCATGCGCTGGCCCTTGAACCACATCATGCCGAAGTCGATCGGGACCTTGCCCTGAGCTTCCAGCTCCCCCTGGGCCTCCGCGCCGCCGGGGTCCTGGGGCAGGAACACGCCCACCACGCCGATGTCGCCCGTGAACCTGACCGAGTCGATCAGGCCGTTGAGCGTGAGGCTGGCGTCCTCGTGTCCCTCGGGGTCGTGTGCCTGGTAGCCGACGCATTCGCATCCGTTGTCGGCACCCAGACCGAGGGTGGCCTCCTTGACGACCTCCGCCGGGTTCTGCTCGGCGGTGTTGATCGGGATGGCCCCGATCTCCTCCGCCTTGCGCAGCCGGTCGGGCTGGTGGTCGGCCGTCCAGACGCGGCCGGCGCCCCTGAGGAGGGCGGAGTAGGTCGCCATCAGCCCGACGGGACCGGCACCGAAGACGATGGTCTGGTCGCCCGGCTTGACGTGGGCCATCTCGGTGGCGTGGTAGCCGGTGGGGAAGATGTCGGCGAGCATCACGTAGTCGGTCTGCCGATCGGCGGCGTCCTCGCCCAGACGCAGCGCGTTGAAGTCGCCGTAGGGCACGCGCAGCAGTTCCGCCTGGCCGCCCTGGTAGGGGCCCATGTCGGCGAATCCGTAGGCGGCTCCGGCGAGGGCCGGTTCCGGCTGCATGGTCAGGCAGTAGTTGGTCAGGCCCTGCTCGCACTGCTTGCAGAAGCCGCAGGCGATGTTGAAGGGCAGGACCACGTACTCGCCGACCTGGACCTTGCGCACGGCCGGGCCGACCTCCACGACCTGGCCCATGTTCTCGTGTCCCAGGGTGCGGCCGGACTCGAACGAGGTGCGGCCCTCGTACATGTGCAGGTCCGAACCGCAGATGTTGGTGGTGGTGATCTTGACGATGATGTCGCAGGGGTGCTCGATCTTCGCGTCCGGCACGTCCTTCACCGTGACCGTTCGCGGTCCTTCGTATACCGCTGCTCTCATGATGACTTCCCTCGATGTCGCGGCTGGCGGTTCTGGAGACGGCGCGAAGAGCCCGACTCTCGGAAGTGCTGCGACGGGGGCCGGGGCTCCGGCACGCCTCTACGGGCCGTTCACCTGGATCAGACGGAACGGCCATCTGCCGTCGGCCCGCCAGGCGGAGCTTCGCGTTCCGGCGGCGTTGCGTCCGGGTCCCCGTCGGCCCCGAGGTGAAACCACCACGCACCGACCGATCCGCGGAATCTCCGGACCCGGACGACCACCGACCGACGGCACATCTCCGACCGAGGTCACCCGCTAGTCCCTGTGGTCGTCCTGCAGCACGCTGAGACGCTCCTGTTCGCGCTTGGAGTAGGCGGCTGCCCGGATCGCCTCGTCGCTCTCCAGGCCCGATCCAAGGGCGCCGCCCACGGTGGCGACCGAAGCGACGAACCAGGACAACGTCCAGTACTCCGTGGCGTGCAGCGGCGTTCGTGTCGTGGAAGCGAACACCTGGCCGTTGAGGATGAACAGCGCCCACAGCAGGTTGATGACCACCAGACCCACGTAGCAGACGATCACCCCGATCCCCACGGTCACGACGGTCGAGGCGTTGTAGAGAGCCGCCCTCTTCCTCGCCTCCGGCGAGCTCTCCGGTGATCGATGCCACAGGTTCGCGTCCACGATCAGCCAGCCGATCATGATCGCGACAGACCCGACCATGGCGATCACCAGGCGCGGCGTGCTCAGGTAGGTGGCCAGGCTCCAGACGGTGGAGTTCACGGTGGCGACCGCTCCCGTGGCGAGCGCGGCCGCCAGGGCTTTGGACAAGCCCGGCACCAACCGCCACGGCCGGTTGGCGCGGACCATGCCGGCGAGCACCCTCAGGTAACCGCGCGGCCCACTGACGACGTACCGCAGATCGGCGATCTCCTCCTCACCGACCTGGCCCGGATGGATCGGCGCGAGACGATCGATGAAAGGCCCCCGCAGCGGCTGACTCCCCGGGGGCTCCCCGGCCCCCGTGGCCTGCGGGCCCGCCAGGCTGAGCACGGCTTCTTCCACGGCCTGCCGGGCCCTTGTCTGCAGCCGAAAGCCCCCCAGCGTGGGAAGGGACAGCAGAGCCAAGCCGTGTTCGTGACTCAGATCCACCACGAGCTTGAGCCCGTGCGAGTGCAGCGGAAGGTCGGTCAGGGCCACGACGACGTCCCAGTCCTCCTCACCTCCGCGGTCCATGATCCGGCGCATCAAGGTGGACAGGTCCTCGGTTCCCGCGGTGAAGGGCTCGCTGACCACCTCGACGTCGAACCGTCGCCCCGGACCCGACCTGTCGGCGAGCCGATCGGGAAGCATCCGGGCCATGCGCTGCGCGATCTCCGTCGGCGTATCCGGATCCGCCAGAAGAGCCACGACCGTAACGTCCTGTGACGACACCCGCATGACTCCTTCTCGTCGGCTGCACCGCGATCGCACGTGGCCACAGGATGCCCCCGAGGTAACGCCGACGCCGCGTGACACGCTGGCCCCTGCCAACAGGTGCAGGGGTACGGTCGGATCTCCTCGTACTCCCCGTGCAGGACCTGTTTCACCACCGGCGCACGGGGGTGTGCGCCACCGCGAACACCAGCTCCGCGCCACCCCGGCCGGCACCGCACGCCGTGCCACCGGACACCCCGCTTCGTGTCCTGCCCGGAAGTGCGCAGGCAGGGGCCCGGTGACGGCGCCCGTCGCGCGGTTCCCGGCGCGATCAGGTAACCAGGAACGGTGAACAAGGACGCGACCGACTCCTTCGTGCATGTCCGGGGCGCCGGTGAGAACAACCTGCGGAACGTCGATGTCGACGTTCCGCGGGACGCGATGGTCGCCTTCACCGGCGTCTCCGGTTCGGGCAAGTCCTCGCTCGCGTTCGGCACGCTCTACGCGGAGGCCCAGCGGCGCTACTTCGAGTCCGTGGCACCGTACGCCCGAAGGCTGTTGCAACAGGTCGGCGCACCGCACGTGCAGGAGATCACCGGACTGCCACCGGCCGTGGCCCTGCAGCAGCGACGCGGGTCGCCCAGCTCGCGCTCGACGGTCGGCACCATCACCACGCTGTCCAATCTGCTGCGCATGCTGTACTCCCGCGCCGGCACCTACCCGCCCGGGGCCGCACGGCTGGAGGCCGAGTCGTTCTCACCCAACACCGCGGCCGGCGCCTGCCCGGAGTGCCACGGACTGGGCGTCGTGCACGACGTCGCCGAGGAACTGCTCGTCCCGGACCCCTCGCTGAGCATCCGCGAGGGGGCGATCGCCGCCTGGCCGGGCGCCTGGCAGGGCGCCAACCTGCGCAGCGTCGTGAGCAACCTGGGGATCGACATCGACCGACCGTGGCGCCGGCTCAGGAAGAAGGACCGGGACTGGCTGCTGTACACGGACGAACAACCCTCCGTGTACATCGAGCCGGAGGAGGACCGCGTCGACTACGGCTACCAGGGCAAGTTCTGGAGCGCCCGCAAGCACGTCATGCACGTCCTCGCCGACTCCAAGAGCGAGAAGATGCGCGAACGGGCGCTCCGGTTCGTCAGGAGTGTGCTCTGCCCCGAGTGTCACGGGAGCGGACTGCGGCCCGAGGCGCTCGCCGTGACCTTCGCCGGACGTTCCATCGCCGAGGTCAACGCGATGCCGCTCACCGAGGTCGTGGCGCTGCTGCGGCCCGTCGCGGGGCGGTCCGAGGCCGACGCCACCACGTCGACCGCCCGATCCGGGGAGACGACCGAGGTCGCGGTCCGCATCTGCGGCGATCTGGTCGCGCGGATCGACGTACTGCTCGACCTGGGCCTCGGATATCTCGGCCTCGGGCGCCGCTCGACGACCCTGTCGCCGGGTGAGGCGCAGCGCCTGCGGATCGCCACCCAACTGCGCTCGGGGCTGTTCGGCGTCGTCTACGTCCTGGACGAACCCTCCGCGGGCCTGCACCCGGCCGACGCGGAACCGCTGCTGGACGTGCTGGACCGCCTCAAGGCGGCGGGCAACTCGCTGTTCGTCGTGGAGCACGACATGGACGTCGTACGGCGGGCGGACTGGGTGGTCGACATCGGCCCCGGTGCGGGCGAGGGCGGCGGACGCGTGCTGTACAGCGGGCCCGTCGCCGGTCTGGAGCAGGTGGGGGAGTCGGCCACGGGCCAGTACCTGTTCGGGCGCGCCCAGCCGGTCGACCACCGTCCGCGCACCCCGCAGGGCTGGCTGCACCTGCGCGGCGTCTCCCGCCACAACCTGCGCGACGTCTCCGTCGACGTACCGCTGTGCGTACTGACGGCGGTGACGGGCGTGTCCGGTTCCGGAAAGTCGACGCTGGTGACGCAGGTGCTCGCCGAGGTCGTCCGCGGCCACCTCGGACTCGTACCCGAGGAGCCCGACGAGGCGCAGTTGGAGGTCGACGTCCAGGACGCGTCGGGGGTCGAGTCGTTCGACCGGCTGGTCCGGGTCGACCAACGGCCCATCGGCCGAACCCCCCGGTCCAACCTGGCCACGTACACCGGGATGTTCGACGCGGTGCGCAAGCTGTACGCGGCGACGGACGAAGCCAGGGCGCGCGGCTACTCGGCCGGGCGGTTCTCCTTCAACGTGCCCGAAGGGCGGTGCGAGACCTGCCAGGGCGAAGGATTCGTCGCGGTGGAACTGCTGTTCCTGCCCGGCACCTACGCGCCGTGCCCGACCTGCGAAGGCGCCCGGTACAACGCCGAAACGCTGGAAGTCACCTACCGGGGCAAGAACATCGCGGAAGTACTGGCGCTGTCCGTCGACGCCGCCGCCGAGTTCCTGTCCGCCGTCCCGGCCGCCTCCCGCAGTCTGGAGACGTTGCGCGAGGTGGGACTGGGGTACCTGCGGCTGGGCCAGCCCGCGACCGAACTCAGCGGCGGTGAGGCGCAACGCATCAAACTGGCCACCGAACTGCAGCGAGCCCGCCGCGGGCACGCGCTCTACCTGCTCGACGAGCCGACGGCGGGGCTGCACCCCTCGGACATCGCGCTGCTGCTGCGACAGCTGCACCGGCTCGTCGACGCAGGCAACACGGTCGTCCTCGTCGAGCACGACCTGGACACGATCGCCACCGCCGACTGGGTCATCGACCTCGGCCCGGGCGGCGGCGACGCGGGCGGGCGGGTGGTCGCGGCGGGTCCGCCGGCCAAGGTGGCGAGGGCCCGCCGCAGCGCCACGGCCCCCTATCTCGCGGCCCGGCTCGCGCGCTCCTGACGACAGCGCGAGGAGCTGAGCACCGGTCAGCCGGGTTCGGGGTCAGCCGGGTTCGGGGCGCGGGGTCGCGCGCGTCGCCATGCCGCGTTCCGGCTTGTGGCGGAAACGGCCCTCGAGGTGTCCCGCCGGGGCCCGTTCCACGATGAGTTCGGCGACGTGGCGCACCTTGATGTGCACTTGATGTGCACTTGGGCGTGCCGGCGTTCGACGGCTGCGCGATGCCACGGACGGCAGCCGTACGGAGGCGACCGCCCAGGCTGACCGGCCCGTGGGGTGGAGAGCGGGCCCAGCGGGCCCACCTGCGCCGTGCACCGCCTGCGACCAGGCCGCCGGGTCAGCCGGGCATGGGGTGGTGTGCCCGGGCGAACTGCTCCACGACGGCGGCGCAGAAAGCGGGCAGGTCGGCCGGGCCGCGGCTGGTGACCAGCTGCCCGTCGACGACCACCTCCTGGTCGGCGACGACCTCCGCGCCGGCGTTGCGAAGGTCGGTGCGGATGCTTGGCCAGGACGTCAGGCGGCGGCCGCGCACGGCGTCGGCCTCCACCAAGGTCCACGGGCCGTGGCAGATCGACGCGACCGGTTTCCCGCTGGCCATGAAGTCCTTGACGAACTGCACCGCGTCGCGGTCCATGCGTAGCTGGTCGGGGTTCATGGTGCCGCCGGGCAGGAGCAGGGCGTGGTAGTCGTCGACGGAGGCGTCGGCGACCAGGCGATCCACCGGGAAGGTTCCGGCCGGGTTGAGGTCGAACTGGCGGGCCTGGATCTCGCCGTGGTGGAGCGAGACGATCTCGGTCTTCGCCCCCGCACCCTGCAGCGCACCGCGCGGTTGATCGAGTTCCACGCGCTCGACGCCGTCGGTGGCCAGAATCCCCACCCGCATCCCCCGGAGTTCCTGTGTCATGGCACGGCTCCCTTCACGAGTCGCTGGTTGTGGGACGCGAGCGGTTGGGACACCCGGCAGGGCCTGTCCGCATCCCTTTCCGGGCCGGACCGCAAGGCCCGAAGGTGCCCCGAGCGCATGTCTGCGCGCGGTCGGCAAAAGCTGCCGTCCGAGTGGGGACGGCCTTCGTCCGGCCGTCGTCGCGGGCGCCGACATACTGGTGCCGTGTATCCGTCTACCGCCTTGTCGCGTACGAGTTCGTGGGAGACGATCCGGAGCGCTCGGCCTTCCGGGGCTGAGACGGGTCCGGCGACACGCACCGGAGCGCGAGTGCTACAGCAGCCGGTCGAACGCCGCGGTCACGCCTTCCCAGTGGCTGGTCTGCGGGTTCTTGACATCCGGATACATGATTTTGAACGTCTCGGCCAGGGCGACGCCGAGACCGCCGATGATCTCGGGGTAGCGCTCTTCGGTCTCCTCGGTGGGTGTCCTGTCGAGGGGAGGGTGTGCGGCGAGCTGTTCCAGGATCGGCTTCAGCTCGACCTCCTCGTCGAGCTGCCAGAACCGGTGGATGCTCTCCTGGAGGCCCTTGGTGATCGGTAGGTCCCACGGTTCGACGGTGTCCCTGCCGTTGGCCTTGGCCGACGCCTGGCCGACGACCAGAAGGTCGTAGAGCTTGGCGTCGACGAAATCGCCGTACCGCTTCAGGTCGTTCTTGTCCACGTCGAGGCTTGCGGCGGCGCGGAAGAACCTCTCGAACTTCGACACACCCGTCACGGTCATGCCTCTCGCCTCCTCACCGGGAACGGACGGCGCCGTTCGTTTTCGCCCGCGCCGTCATCGGCTGTTACCCGGTCGAGATTCGCAGAGCCCCCTGCTGAGCGCCTCCGCACTCCAGGCCGAAAAACGGCGCCCCCTCCTCCCCTGGCAGAGCAGCATGAAGCGCCCGGACATCCGCTCCCCGCATGAACGGGCAAGGTATGGCACGGCCTCTTGGGTTCCGAAGCTCGAGGACGGCCGACGGTGCCCTGCGGACGTGAGCGTGCGGACCTGGTGCGCCCGGGGCCCGGGCGCGTAGGGTCTCCCACGCGCTCATGTCCGCGGAGGCCGACACCCGCCGCAATGCCGAATACGGGCAGGTCAACGAAGAACGCGCCAACCACCGCAACGGCTATCGCCCGCCGAGTGGGACACGAGGGCCGGGACGATCGAACCGGCCATCCCCAAGCCGCTCCAGGGCAGTTGCTTCCCGCACCGGCTGCCGGAGAGATGCCGACGGGGCGAACAGGCCCTCATCTCGGTGGTCGCCACCGCCTGCCTGCTCGGCGTCGGCACACGCGACGGTGCGCGCGGCGACCCCTCGTTCCGCGACGAGCGGGGCGCGCCCCCTGGCAACTCCTTCAGAGCATCTCCAGGGGCGTGGGCCCGTCGGGCAGCGGGAACGCCTCGTCGAGGGCGTCGAGCGCCTCGGCGGGAAGGTGGAGGTCCACCGCGCCGTGGTTCTCCCGGACGTGGTCGGGTGATCCGGAACGCGGGATCCCGGCCACCCCCTGTTCCAGCACCCAGGCGAGTGCCACCTGGGTCGGCGTGGCTCCGAGGTCCCGGGCCACGGCATCCAGTGCCTCGACCCTCAGGAGCCGCCCCTGCTCGATCGGGGAGTAGGCCATGACCGTCACCCCGGCCTCGCGGCACCAGGGGAGAAGATCCCACTCGATGCCGCGCCGGGAGAGGTTGTACAGCACCTGGTCGACGGCCGCGGCGTCGCCACCGGGGAGGGTGGTCAGCTCGGCCATGCCGGCGACGTCCAGATTGCTCACGCCCCAGTAACGGATCTTCTCCGCCTCCATCAGGTCGGTGAATCCCGCAAGGGTCTCCTCGAGTGGCCACCGTCCCCGCCAGTGCAGCAGGTACAGGTCCAGCCGTTCCGTACGGAGCCGCCGCAGGCTGCCCTCGCAGGCGGCGACGGTGCCCTTCCGGTCGGCGTGGCCGGGCAGCACCTTGCTGACGAGGAAGACCTCCTCCCGGCGTCCCCGGAGGGCCTCCCCGACGAGCTCCTCGGCTGCGCCGTCGCCGTACATCTCCGCCGTGTCGACGACGGTCATGCCCATGTCCACGCCCAACCGCAGCGCGGCGATCTCCTGTTCACGCCGGGCCGGGTCCTCGCCCAGGTACCAGGTGCCCTGCCCGAGCGCCGCGATCTCCTCACCGGAGGGGAGCGCGATCGTTCTGGCCGATTCCGCAGTCATCTCGGGCCTCCCGTCCGCCGCGGATCCGTGTCACGCGCACCCGCACCGGGTGCCCAGGTCGGCACCTCCCAGACAACCGGTGCCGGATACGCCGCAGGGAGGTCAGGAGGGGCGAGCGGATTGCGCCGAGAGCCCGCCGGGACCGGTTGCGCGATCCCGCAACGCGACGGCCACCGACACGACGGCGCCGCAGGAGAGGACCGTCGCGAAACCGATCATCGCGGTCTGCACGGCGAAAGTGCCGCAGGGCGATGCCGAACAGGACGGAGGGCAGGCCCATGCCCAGGTACGCGACGACGAAGAACACGGCGAGGACCCCCGCGCGTGAGGCGGGCTCGGCCACCGAACCGGCACGTTCGACCCCTCCCTTGAACAGCAGCCCGGAGCCGGCTCCCGACAGGGACACGGCGACCAGGTAGAGCCAGAGCGCCGGGTGGTGGAGGGCGACGGCGCACAGGACCAGCCCGACCGGAAAGACCACTGCTCCCACAGTCAGGAGCCGGGGCAGTGGGAGGCGGCCCAGCACCAGTTGGGCGGCCGCCGCGGAACCGAACATCAGGAAGGCCGCCAGGCCGACCACGAGATGCGAGTCGGTGTGCAGGGTGCCGTGGAGCACGCTCGCCCCGAGGGAGGAGATCAGGCCGAGGATCGCGAAGGCGAAGGCGCCCAGCGCGCCGGCCGCGCCGAACGCCCGCCGGCCGCCGGGGCGCAGGACGAACCTGCTGGGCGGTCGGGCGGCGGGCAACTCCAGGTCCACGGTCTCCGGGGTGCACAGCACCAGCGCCAGGCACACCGCCATGGCGAGCGTGAAGATCGCCTGGGCGGTGATCAGGGGCATGGGAAGCCACTCGGCGGCGGCTCCGGCGACCAGGGGCCCTGAGGCCAGGCCGCCGAGGTTGGCGGCGGTGGCCACGATGCCGGGCAGCACCGAACCCGTCCGTTCCGGACGGACCTCGTGGTGGAGGTCGTGCAGGTACGTCGTCGCGGTCGAGGCCATCAGCCCCAGTCCGACACCGTTCAGGATCCTGCCCGCGATCAGCCCCGGCAGGTCCCGCCACACGATCAGTACGACCGACGCGACGATGCCGACCAGCAGCGCCGGGACGATGATGCGCCGCCGGCCGAGCCGGTCCGACAGGTGCCCCAGCCCCAGGAAGGCGGCCGCCGCGCCCACGACCATCGAGGCGTACGCGACCGTGACCGTGGTCGCGCCGAAGTGGTCCCGGGCCTCGTACAGCGGCCACAGCGGGGTCGGCGCGGTGCCGAAGGCCATCAGCACGGTGAAGGCCACCGCCACGAACCAGAAGCCGGTCGTGTGCGAGGCACGGCGCCGGGCGGGGGCGCGGGGCGGCAGGTCGGCGGGAGCGGGCGGTGGGATCCGGTGGGGCGGGTCGTCGGGGGCGTCGGCTGTGGAACGGCCCAGCGGCGTCGGAACGGCAGGCAGGGGTACCCCTCCTCGGGCGGAAGCAGATGGTGCTTTCCATCCTCCTCACCAGCCAGAATCAATGCCAACGAATGTTTTTGCTGGGCTCCAGCAATGCGAGTGATACTTCACGCGTGGAGCTGCGTCAGCTGGAGCACTTCGTCGCGGTCGCCGAGGAGCTGAGTTTCACGCGTGCCGCCCGTCGGCTGCACGTGGTGCAGTCAGGGGTGTCCGCCGCGATCCGCTCGCTGGAGCGCGAGCTCGGCTGCGCGCTGTTCGAGCGCACGTCGCAGCAGGTCCGGCTCACCGGGGCGGGCGCCGCGCTGCTCCCGGAGGCCCGGGCCACCCTGAACGCCGCCCAGGCCGCCCAGGACGCCGTGGGCGCCGCACAGGACACGCTGCGCGGCACGGTGAACGTGGGCGCCATGGCCTCGGTCGAGGTGGTGGACCTGCCTGCGCTCCTCGGGCAGCTGCACGCGCGGCATCCGGCGATCGACGTCCGGCTGCGGCTGGCGACGGCCGGGTCGGCGGGACTGGCGCACGCGCTGCTCAGCGGGGACCTGGACGTGGCCTTCCTGTCGCTGCCCGAACGCAAGCCCGCCGGGATCGACGCACGGGAACTGGCCACCGTGCCGCTCGTCCTGGTGGTGAGCGCCGCCCATCCGCTCGCGCAACGGGGAAAGGTGGCACTCGCGGACCTCGCGGGGGAGCCCTTCGTGGACTTCCCGCCGGGCTACGGCAACCGTGAGGTGGTCAACCGGGCGTTCGCGGCGGCGGGCGTCGTGCGCAGGGTGGCACTGGAAGTGCCCGACATCGACATGGGGGCGGCTCTGGTCCGGCACGGTCTGGGCATCGCCTTCCTGCCCGCGTTCGCCGTTGCCCGCACTCCCGGCCTGCACGTCCTGGACGTCCACGACACCGTGCTCCGCTGGAGCATGCATCTCGGCTCGTCGTCGACCCGGCGGCCCAGCTCGGCTCTGCGGGCGCTGCTCGACCTGGTCGACCTCCATGTCATCGCCCTGTGACGATGGTGTCCGCCCCCCCGCGTCCGCCTCGCTGCGGCCGCGACATCCGCCGCGGTATCCGCTGCCGTCGCCCATGGACGGCGTCGGACACCTTCTCGTCCCCCGGGCCGGTGCCTGAGGCGTGCCGATCATCGCGATGGCGGTGATGAACCGGGCCGGGGAGAGGTAGCGCCGACACCGGGCGGTCCGTGGTTCCCCGGCGTACCGCCTTCGCGAGGCCCTAGGTGATCAGGTCCCTGGCCTCACCGGGGCTCAGCAGGTGTGAGCAGGTCCTGTGTGGAGACTCGAGGTGCCCCGACTGCAGGGAGGCGTCATGGACGCCCATGTCACTGCCCAGGGAAGCCCCATCGCCACGGTCAACCCGTACACCGGTGAAAGGATTCGTGAGTTCCCGGCGCTGAGCGCGGAAGAGGTGGGGCGCGCGATCGACGCGGCCCACCGTAACTTTCCGAACTGGCGTGCCCGGTCGACGGCCGACCGGGGGGCCCTCGTGCAACGCGCCGGCCGGCTCATGAGGGAGCGCAAGGAGGAACTGGCGCACCTCCTGACGCTCGAGGTCGGCAAGCTGATCAACTCGAGCCGTGCAGAGGTCGACCTCGCGTCCGACATCCTCACCTACTACGGCGAGCACGGCCTCGAGCTGCTGGAAGAACGACCTCTGCCGGTGCCCGAGGGCACGGCTGTGCTGGTGAACGAACCGCTCGGCGTCCTTCTCGGCGTGATGCCGTGGAACTTCCCGCTGTACCAGGTGGCCCGCTTCGCGGCTCCCAACCTCGTCCTCGGCAACACGATCCTGCTCAAGCACGCGAGCAGCTGCCCCCAGTCCGCACTGGCACTCGAGCAATTGTTCATGGACGCGGGTGTGCCGAGCGGGGTCTACACGAATCTTTTTGTGCGGGGGAGAGACGTCGGGAAGATCATCGACGACTCTCGAGTGCAGGGAGCGTCACTGACCGGGAGCGAGCGGGCGGGCGTGAGCCTGGGCGAGATCACCGGCCGCAACGTCAAGAAGTCCGTCCTCGAGCTGGGTGGCAGTGATCCATTCGTCGTGCTGGACGGTCACAACCTCGAGCGCACCGTGTACGCCGCGTTCCTCGGCCGGATGGGCAACACCGGGCAGTGCTGCGTGGCGGCCAAACGCTTCATCGCCCTTGCCGATGTCTACGAGGCCTTCCTCACCGGGTTGCGTGACCGGATGAGCGAACCGCGACCGGGGGATCCGGCCGACCCCGCCACCACGCTCGGCCCGCTGTCCTCCGAGGCCGCGGCCGAACTACTGATGGAGCAGGTTCGTGACGCGGCGGACAAGGGAGCCACGGTGGTGCTGGGCGGCGGGCGGCCCGACCTGCCGGGTGCCTTCGTCGAGCCGACCCTGCTCACCGATGTCACACCGGACATGCGGGCCTACCGGGAAGAGCTCTTCGGCCCCGTCGCCACGGTCTACCGGGTCGCCGACGAGGACGAGGCCGTGGCACTGGCCAACACCTCCCCCTACGGCCTGGGAGGCGCGGTCTTCGCCGCCGACCCGGAGCGTGCTCGCGGGGTCGCGGACCGGCTGGAGGCGGGCATGGTGTGGATCAACCACCCGACCGCGTCCCGACCGGAGCTGCCCTTCGGCGGCATCAAGCGCTCCGGCTACGGGCGCGAACTCGGCGACGCGGGCATCGTGGAATTCGCGAACCGCAAGCTCGTGCGCTACGTGGACGCCGACGCCCCGATCGGAGAAGTGCTGGGCTGAACCACGAGCCGGCCGGCCGCGACCCCGCGGCGAGCTGGTGTTCGGGAGCGGGACACGCCGGCGTTCGAGCGGCCTCGTGGCCTTCGACCCGGCCCACCGAGGCGACGTCCGGACCGACTGGCCGTACGCGCGGCGTCGGGCGGCGACGGAGGCGCCTTCCGGCGGTGCTGGTCACCACGGCCGGTATCCAGGACTTCCCGGCCGGCACCCGGGCGCTCGACCGGGTCGCCGCCGGCCGTCCCGACATCCGCAGGGCGGCCCAGATGCTCCGCCGCCGCCCGGCCCCCACTCCAGCGCTGCTGACACCACTCCCGCATGAGTTCGAGCGAGGCGTCAGCCGGGCCCGCCCAGCACGATCTTCCACACCCGGGTCGCCACCTGGAGGTTCAGCCGGTCCTCGACGTTCGCGAGGTCGTGGCCGCTGATGTCGCGGATGCGCTGGAGGCGATAGCGCAGCGTGCTGCGGTGGATCGCGAGGGAGTCGGCGGTCTCGTCGTAATTGCCGCCGCAGTCGAAGTACCGGGACAGGGTCTTCACCATGGCCGCGTGGTGCCGGGAGTCGTAGTCGATGAGCTGCCCGAGCCACTCGTGGACGAACGTCTCCAGTTCCCGGTGATCGCTGCCGGGTCCCAGGATGCGGTAGAGGCCGAGCTCGTCGAAGAACGTCGCGCCGTAGCGCTCGCGGGAGTGGCGGCGCACGTCCAGGGCGCGCTGCGCCTCCTGGTAGTGGTGGGGGATGTCGCCCACGGCGTCGCAAGGGGTGCTCACCCCGATCGTCCCGGACCGTGTTCCGGTCTCCCGGGCGATCGCGTCGTACAGCTCGCGGGCGTGCGGCCTGTCGCCGGTGATGAGGACGACTTGGTCGGAGCGGCGGGTCAGCAGCGAGCGCATGCCCACCGCAACGGCCGCCCGACTCACGGTCTGTGCGAAGGAATCGTCGGCGATCCGGTTCGACCACTGCACCACGACGACGTAGTGGCTGCGGTGCAGGTCGTGGCCTACCGCCTCGGACCGGGCGTAGGCGCTCGCCTCGTCCGTCCCCGCCAGGAGGTCGTCGGCCAGCTCGCGGTGCAGCCTCAGCTCCACTTCGGCCAGATGGCGCAGGTGCGTCAGCTCCAGGGCGAGCGACGCGGCGGCGTGTCCGAGCGCGAGTACGGTGTGCTCGTCGGCCTCGTCCTGGGTGTCGACCAGCGCCAGCACGCCCAGGATCTCGCCGCGCGTGCGGATCAGGGTGATCAGCCGGTCCCTCATCCGCACCGGCCCGGCCTGACGGGCGACGGCGTGCAGCATTTCGTCCTGGCGCACGGGGTCCGGCTCGGGATAGGGGACGGGGCGGCCGGGGCCGGTCCAGGACCTCAGCCGGCCGAAGCGGTCCTCGACCAGCGCGGGAAGTCCTGTGAGCCCGTGCAGTGCGCGGGTGACGGCTTCCTCGCCGCCACCCGAGGCGGCGACGTCGGCCATGAGAGCGTGAACGGCTCGCTCGTAGCCCAGTTCAGCCATCACGGAGATCAGCTGCCGCTGGAGGGCTGTGCGTTCCTCCCTCAGCCGGCGCAGCTCCAGCGCGTCCTCGCGTTGGCGGCGGTGTGCGAAGGCGACCGACAGTGCGGCGGCGGTGTGCCGGACGAGCAGGGCGAGCAGGGATCGCTCGGCCCTGGTGGGCCGGGAGTGGGAGGTGACCACGAGGTAGCCGTGGAGTCGCCCAGGTCCGCGCAGCCCCAGGGCCCGGCCCCAGCGCCTGCCGACCACGGTCACCTTGCCGTCCTGCCCGGCCAGCTCCCGGACCCTTCGGCCCACGGCCAAGGCCTGCGCCCCGTTCCTCGGGCTGGGGACCAGGTCGCCGCCCACCTCGAGGTATCCGGCCTCGGCGCTGTACGGCCCCGCGGCGACTACGTGTGCCATGGCCAGGCGCAGGATCTCGTCTTCGTCCGGAGCGTCGAACAGGGCGCGGGAGAGCGCGACCAGTTCGTGGAGGGCATCGTGGGCCGGGGTGCGAGCGTGCAGGCGGGGCCCCCTGTGCGCGGCCGTGGGGTGCCGCCAGACGCTGCCCCGCGGAAGGCCGACCATGGGATCACCCCGTCCTTCGGAGGTAAGAGGCTTTCGCGTACCCGGTCCCGGGCCGGCTACCCGAGACGTGTGGGTTTTTCTCTCGTACTCGTGGGGCGACCGGACCCGTGCATTCCTGACTCGCCAGGCGCAGGCGCGGAGCCACCCGGTTCGCCACCCTGGGGAGTGCTCGAGACCCTCCGCGCGCACCGGTGGGGACGACGGAGTCCCACCTCCACCTGAACGAACGTGACGCGGAGGGTCGACGCAGGCGCCGCACCCGGAGGAGTTCCTCATGGCCAAGGCAGTGGGCATCGACCTGGGCACCACCAACTCGGTGATCGCCGTGTGGGAGGGTGGCGAGCCGTCCGTCGTGCCCAACAGCGAGGGCAACCGCACGACACCGTCCGTCGTGGCCTTCACCGACACCGGGGAACGTCTGGTGGGCCAGCTGGCCCGGCGCCAGGCGATCCTCAACCCCAAGGGCACCATCTACTCGGCCAAGCGGTTCATCGGCCGGCACTTCGACGAGATCTCCGACGAGGCCAGGGCGGTGGCGTACGACGTCGTCGAGGGCGACGGCGGGGCGGCCCGCTTCAAGGTGCGCGACAAGCTGTACGCGCCCGAGGAGATCAGCGCACAGGTGCTGCGCAAACTCGCCGACGACGCGTCCAAGCAGCTGGGGGAGAAGGTCACGGAGGCGGTCATCACGGTGCCCGCCTACTTCAACGACGCCCAGCGCACCGCCACCAAGGACGCCGGACGGATCGCCGGGCTGGAGGTGCTGCGGATCATCAACGAGCCGACGGCGGCCGCCCTCGCCTACGGCATGGACAAGAAGGAGCACGAGACCGTCCTCGTCTTCGACCTGGGCGGCGGCACCTTCGACGTGAGCATCCTCGACGTCGGCGACGGCGTGGTGGAGGTGCGCTCCACCGCCGGTGACAGCCACCTGGGCGGCGACGACTTCGACCGGCGTCTGGTGGACTACCTCGCGGACGACTTCCAGAAGGAGAACGGCATCGACCTGCGCAAGGACCCGCAGGCGCTGCAGCGGCTGTTCGAGGCGGCGGAGAAGGCCAAGACCGAGCTCAGTTCGGTGACGCAGACGCAGGTCAGCCTGCCGTTCATCACCGCCGACGCCTCGGGCCCCAAGCACCTCACCGACTCGGTCATGCGGTCCACCTTCGAGCAGATCACCGGCGACCTGGTGGAGCGTTGCCTGGGACCGGTGCAGCAGGCGATGACCGACGCGAAGGTCGGCGAGAGCGACATCGACGAGGTCATCCTCGTCGGCGGTTCCACCCGCATCCCCGCCGTCCAGAGTCTGGTCCGCCGGCTGACCGGCGGCAAGGACCCCAACATGAGCGTCAACCCCGACGAGGTCGTGGCCCTGGGCGCCGCGATCCAGGCCGGGGTGCTCAAGGGCGAGGTCAAGGACGTCCTGCTGCTCGACGTCACACCGCTGTCGCTGGGAGTGGAGACGCGCGGCGGAGTGATGACGAAGATCATCGAGCGGAACACGACCATCCCGGTGCGCCGCAGCGAGACCTTCTCCACCGCCGAGGACAACCAGCCGGCCGTCGACATCGTCGTCCTCCAGGGCGAGCGCGAGCTGGCCGCCGACAACCGGGTGCTGGGCCGGTTCCAGCTCACCGACATCCGGCCGGCGCCGCGGGGCGAACCGCAGATCGAGGTCACCTTCGACATCGACGCCAACGGCATCCTCAACGTCAAGGCCCGTGACCGGGACACCGGCAAGGAACAGGGCATCACCATCAGCGAGAGCTCCAACCTGGACCGCAGCGAGGTCGAACGCATGGTCCAGGAAGCCGAAAGCAACCGGGGTCAGGACCAGGCACTCCGCGAGGCCGTCGACGCCCGCAACGAACTCGACGCCGTCGCCTACCAGGTCGAGAAGCGCCTCGCCGAACTGGGTGACGCGGCGCCCGCGCACGAGAAGGCACGCGCCGAGATGCTCGTGTCCGATGCCCGGGCGGCGGTCAAGGAAGAGGCGGGCGCGGAGCGCGTGCGGCCTCTGACCTCCGAACTCCAGCAGGTGCTCGCCGGGCTGGCGGCCCATCAGGGCGCCGCCGCCACGGACGGCGGTCCCGGCCAGGACGCCGCCACCGGCGGTCCCACGGGTGGCGGTGGCGGTGACGATGATGTCATCGACGCCGAGTTCGACAAGAGCTGAGGCGCGCCATGCCCACCCACCCCCAGGAACCCGACCGGGCCGCGTCGGATCCGGGCGTACGGGTCCCGGAAGGTGCCGGACGCCGTCCTCGCGGGGATCTGCCCCAACCGGGCCCGTCCCGGCCCGAAGCGGCGAACGGCGAACCGGGACCCGATGCCGCCGGCCCCGCGCCCGCCGAGGACGAGTACACGACCGCGATCCAGGAACTGGAGGACCGCTGGCGGCGCGCACTCGCCGACCTCGACAACCTTCGCAAGCGTCACGCCAGGGAGCTGGAGCGCGAACGGGCGGTCGAGCGGTCCCGCACGGCGGCCGCCTTCCTGCCCGTCCTCGACAACCTCGAACTCGCCCTGACCCACGCCGACGCCGATCCGGGCGCGGTCGTGGAGGGCATCCGGGCCGTACGCGACCAGGCGGTGAACGTCCTCGAACTGCTCGGCTACCCGCGGCATGCGGAGACCGGCGTCGCCTTCGACCCGGCCCGGCACGAGGTCGTCGGTGTCGTCCAGGACCCCGACGCCCCACCGGGCACCGTCGTCGAGGTGCTGCGCCCCGGCTACGGTGACGGCGAACGGCAGCTCAGGCCCGCCGCCGTGACGGTCGCGAAGCGGGAGTGACCGGGTCATGGCACGGGACTTCTACGAGGTGCTGGGCGTGTCGCGGACCGCGAGCCAGGACGAGATCCAGCAGGCGTACCGCCAACTCGCCCGCAGGTACCACCCGGACGTCAACAAGGACCCCGGGGCGGAGGAGCGGTTCAAGGACCTCAACGAGGCGTACAGCGTCCTGTCCGATCCCAAGACCCGGGCCCGTTACGACCGCTTCGGCGAGGATTTCCGCAAGATCCCGGAGGACTTCGACGAACGGGTCACGGCCGGAGCGGGCGGCGGCTTCCGCGGTCGCAGGACCGCGGGCGGTGGCGGTCCTCGCGTCCGGTACGCCACCGGCTTCGGCGACGACTTCGGCGCGGAGGGCATCGACATCGAGGACCTGCTCGGCTCCATGTTCGGAGCCGGCGCCGCCCGAGGCGGCGTCCCCGGAGCGGACCAGGAGGCCGAACTGCCTCTCACCGTCGAGGAGGCGTACCGAGGCGGCCGTCGCACCGTCACACTCGCCGGCCCCACCGGGCAGCCGCGGCGCTACGAGGTCGACGTACCGCCGGGCGTCACCGACGGGCAGCGCATCCGGCTGGCGGGTGAGGGTGGCCAGGGCAGTGGTGACGCCACTGCGGGCGACCTGTACCTGCGGGTACGTGTCCAGCCCCACCCCCGGTTCCGGCTGGACGGCCGTGACGTGCACGTCCAGGTCCCGGTCGCCCCGTGGGAGGCGGCCCTGGGCGCGACCGTGCCGGTGCCCACGCCCGGCGGCGGCACGGCCAAGGTCACGGTGCCCGCGGGCTCGTCCAGCGGTCGGCGGCTGCGGCTGCGCGGCGAGGGCATGCCGAACCCGCGGGGCGCGAACGGCGACCTGTACGCCGAACTCCGCATCATGGTGCCGCCCGTCCTCGGCGACCGGGAGCGCGAACTGTTCGAGGAGCTCGCCGCCACTTCCTCGTTCGACCCCAGGAGGACGTGATGAACGACCGACCCGCAGCAGCGGGAGGCATCGGCCGGGCCGGTGTGGGCGCCCGTCCGGTACGAACGGGCGCCGACATCACCGCCTCCACGGCCGTCCGGTACGCGCTCGTGCCCGTCCCCAGGCTCTCCCTGGCCTCCGTGGCCCGTCGCTCGGGCCTCCACCCCGATCTGATCCGCCGGTTCGTCGCCCTCGGCCTGGTCGACGCCGAACGCGACTCCGCGGGACAACTGGTGTTCGACCCCACGGCCCCGGCGGTCCTCGCCCGTATCCAGCGGCTGCGCACCGGACTCTGCCTCAACTACGCATCCATCGGCCTGGTGCTCGACCTGCTCGACCGCATCAGCCTGCTTGAAGCCGCCCTGCGCGGCCGCGGCACGAGGAGTGAAACACCCCCATGGACATGAACCGTCTCACCCAGAAGTCCCAGGAAGCCCTCCAGGAGGCCCAGAGCGCGGCCGTCGGCATGGGGCAGACCGAGGTCGACGGAGAACACCTGCTGCTCGCGCTCCTCGATCAGGAGGACGGTCTGATCCCACGGTTGCTGCAACAGGCCGGCACCGGGCCGAAGGAGCTGCGCGCGGCCGTGCGAGAGGAACTCTCCCGCCGCCCGAAGGTCACCGGTCCCGGCGCGGCACCCGGCCAGGTCTTCGTCACCCAGCGCCTGTCCCGCCTGCTCGACGCCGCCGAGCGGGAGGCCAAACGCCTCAAGGACGAGTACGTGTCCGTGGAGCACCTCCTGCTCGCCCTGGCCGAGGAGGGCTCGGCGACCGCCGCCGGACGCCTGCTCAAGGAGCACGGCGTGACCCGGGACTCGTTCCTGAGCGCGCTCACCCAGGTCCGCGGCAACCAGCGCGTCACCTCCGCCAACCCCGAAGTGGCCTACGAGGCTCTGGAGAAGTACGGCCGCGACCTGGTCCTCGAGGCCCGGTCCGGGCGGCTGGACCCGGTCATCGGCCGGGACGCCGAGATCCGCCGCGTCACCCAGATCCTCAGCCGCAAGACCAAGAACAACCCCGTCCTCATCGGTGATCCCGGCGTCGGCAAGACCGCCATCGTCGAGGGCCTGGCCCAGCGCATCGTTCGCGGCGACGTCCCCGAGGGCCTGCGCGACAGGACGGTGTTCGCTCTCGACATGGGCTCCCTGGTGGCCGGCGCCAAGTACCGCGGCGAGTTCGAGGAACGCCTCAAGGCCGTGCTGGCCGAGGTGAAGGCCGCCCAGGGGCGCATCCTGCTCTTCGTCGACGAACTCCACACCGTCGTGGGCGCGGGCGCCGCCGAAGGGGCCATGGACGCGGGCAACATGCTCAAGCCGATGCTCGCCCGCGGCGAGCTCCACATGATCGGCGCCACCACCCTCGACGAGTACCGCAAGCACATCGAGAAGGACGCCGCCCTCGAACGCCGCTTCCAGCAGGTGCTGGTCGACGAGCCGAGCGTGGAGGACACCATCTCCATCCTGCGCGGACTGCGCGAACGCCTCGAGGTCTTCCACGGCGTGAAGATCCAGGACACCGCGCTGGTCTCCGCGGCCACCCTCAGCCACCGCTACATCACCGACCGGTTCCTGCCCGACAAGGCCATCGACCTCGTCGACGAGGCGTGCGCCCGGCTGCGTACCGAGATCGACTCGATGCCCGCCGAACTCGACGAGATCACCCGCCGCGTCACCCGCCTGGAGATCGAGGAGGCGGCCCTGTCCAAGGAGACCGACGCCGCCAGCAGGACGCGCCTGGAGGAACTGCGCAAGGAACTGGCCGACCTGCGCGGCGAGGCCGACGCCAAACACGCCCAGTGGGAGGCCGAACGGCAGGCCATCCGCCGCGTGCAGGAGCTGCGCCAGGAACTGGAGCAGGTCCGCCACGAGGCGGAGGAGGCCGAACGCGCCTACGACCTCAACCGCGCCGCCGAACTCCGCTACGGCCGCCTCCAGGACCTGGAGCGCCGGCTGAAGGCCGAGGAGGAGCAACTGGCCAGCAAACAAGGGCAGAACCGGCTGCTGCGCGAGGTCGTCACCGAGGAGGAGATCGCCGAGATCGTCGCCGCCTGGACCGGCATCCCCGTCGCCCGCCTCCACGAGGGCGAACGCGAGAAGCTGCTACGCCTCGACGAGATCCTGCACGAGCGCGTCATCGGCCAGGACGAGGCCGTCAAACTCGTCGCCGACGCCATCATCCGCGCCCGCTCCGGCATCCGCGACCCGCGCCGCCCCATCGGCTCGTTCATCTTCCTCGGCCCCACCGGCGTCGGGAAGACCGAGCTGGCCAAGGCCCTCGCGGCGGCCCTGTTCGACTCCGAGGAGAACATGGTCCGCCTCGACATGAGCGAGTACCAGGAGCGGCACACCGTCAGCCGGCTCATGGGCGCACCACCCGGATACGTCGGCTACGAGGAAGGCGGCCAGCTCACCGAGGCCGTACGCCGCAAGCCGTACTCGGTCGTGCTGTTCGACGAGATCGAGAAGGCGCACACCGATGTCTTCAACACCCTGCTGCAGGTCCTCGACGACGGCCGCATCACCGACTCCCAGGGCCGGACCGTCGACTTCCGCAACACCGTGATCATCATGACGTCGAACATCGGCTCCGAGCACCTCCTCGACGGCGCCACCGCCGAGGGCGAGATCAAGCCGGACGCCCGCGCCCTGGTGATGGGCGAGCTGCGCGGGCACTTCCGCCCGGAGTTCCTCAACCGCGTCGACGACATCGTGCTGTTCAAACCGCTCGGCGAGCGGCAGATCGAGCGGATCGTGGAGCTGCAGTTCGACGAGCTGCGCCGCCGGCTCGCCGAACGCCGCATCACCGTCGAACTCACCGAAGCGGCACGGGAGCTGATCGCCCACCAGGGCTACGACCCGGTGTACGGGGCCCGGCCGTTGCGCCGCTACATCTCCCACGAGGTCGAGACGATGGTCGGGCGCGCACTTCTGCGCGGTTACGTCCAGGACGGCGCGACGGTCCGCGTCGACGCCGAACACGGAGAGCTGGTGGTCACCTACGACCAGCCCGAGGACGTGAAGGGAGCGCGGGCGGCATGAGCACGATGCAGGCGACGACCGTCAGATGTCCCCACTGCGGTCGCACCAACCGGGTGGCCGTGGCCGCGGAGGGCCGACCCAAGTGCGGCCACTGCAAGCAGCCCCTGCCGTGGATGGTGGACGCGGGCGACGACGACTTCACCGAGGTCGTCGAGCGGGCCGACGTCCCCGTCGTGGTCGACCTGTGGGCCACCTGGTGCGGCCCCTGCCGCATGGTCAGCCCCGCACTGGAGACGGTCGCCACCGATCTCGCCGGCCGGATCAAACTGGTCAAGGTCGACATCGACAAGAACCCGCGACTGTCGCGGCGCTTCGAGGTCCAGGCCGTACCGACACTGCTGATCCTCGACCGGGGCGAGACGGTCGCCCGGCAGGCGGGGGCGGCGCCCGCCCCCGCTCTGCGCCAGTGGGTGGAACAGTCGCTCACCACCCGGAAAGGGTGATCCGGATGACCCTGCACGCAGACCCCCACCTCGCGCTCGTCCGGCCTGTCCGGCCGCTGACCCCGGAAGGGTGTCAGGAGTGTCTGATGCTCGGCTCCCCGTGGGTCCACCTGAGGCTCTGCCTGACCTGCGGGCACGTCGGCTGCTGCGACTCCTCGCCGAACAAGCACGCGCGCAGGCACGCGGCTGCCGACGCTCATCCGGTCGTGCAGTCGTTCCAGCCCGGCGAGGAATGGCGCTGGTGCTACGTCCACGAGGCGTTCGTCTGATGTCCGGCGACCAGTCGCTGCCGGGCGAGGAACCGGTGCCGGAGAAAGCGGACGAGACCGCCGCCTGGGAGACCCCGGACATCCACGGCGCGTACCCGCGCCTCACGGAGGACCAGACAGCACGTCTGGCGGAGCACGGGCAACGCCGGAACATCGCTCCGGACGACGTGCTGATCCGGGAGGGGGAGCGCTGCGAGACGTTCTTCGTCGTCCTCAGCGGTTCCGTCGCCGTCGTCGAGGACCACGGCACTCCCGAGGAGCACGTGCTGCGCGTGCACGGCCCCGGTCGCTTCATCGGCGAACTCGGCCTGCTGCACGGACAGGTGGCCTTCTACACCGCTGTCGCCAGGGAGCCCGGCGAGGTCCTCGTCGTCCCCTTGGACCGGTTGCGCCACCTGGTGTCGCAGGACCCCACCATCGGGGACATCGTGCTGCGTGCCTGTCTGTGCCGTCGCGCGCTGCTCGTCGGACAGGGCGCCGGCTTCCGCATCATCGGCTCGCGCTACTCGCCCGACACCAGACGGCTGCGCGAGTTCGCCGTCCGCAACCGGCTGCCGCACCGCTGGATCGACCTGGAGACCGACGAGGAGGCCGAGGAGCTGCTGCGCCGCTTCGGCGTCGGCCCGGCGGAGACACCGCTCGTCATCTGGCGGGACACCACCTTGTTGCGCAACCCCAGCAACGCGGAACTGGCCCGGCTCATCGGCCTGCCGTCACTGCCCGCCGGAGACCGTCACGGCGACGTCCTCATCGTCGGCTCCGGACCCGCCGGCCTCGCTGCCGCGGTGTACGCCGCCTCCGAGGGCCTGAGCACCACGGTGGTGGAGGCGATGGCCACCGGCGGCCAGGCCGGCACGTCGTCCCGCATCGAGAATCTGCTCGGCTTCCCGTCCGGCATCTCCGGCGCCGAACTCACCGAACGCGCCGTGTTCCAGGCCGACAAGTTCGGCGCCGGGATCAGCCTTCCGCTGGAGGCGACCGGCCTCCACGCCAAGGACGACGACCACTACGTCGTGGCGTTCGCCGACGGCAGCGAGATCGCCGCCCGCGCCGTCGTCCTGGCCATGGGTGCCCGCTACCGCCGGCTCCAGGTGCCCGGCATCGAACGCCTGGAGGGAACGAGCGTGCACTACTCGGCGACCGTCTACGAGGCCCAGCAGTGCAGCGCCGACCCGGTGGCCGTCGTCGGCGGAGGCAACTCGGCGGGCCAGGCGGTGCTGTTCCTCGCCGGGTACGCGCCGAAGGTGCACCTGCTGGTCCGAGGAGCCGGCCTCGAGGCCAGCATGTCCCGCTACCTGGTCGACCAGGTCGAGCGCCATCCGCGGGTGGAGGTCATGCTGCACACCGAGGTCACCGAGGTCATCGGCCAGGAAGTGCTGGAGGAGCTCGACGTGGTCGACAACCGCACGGGCGGGCACCGCCGGCTCGCGGTACGGAGCCTGTTCGTCTTCACCGGCGCCGAACCTCACACCGAGTGGCTCACCGGCATCGTCGCCCTCGACTCCCGCGGCTTCGTCCTCACCGGGCCGGAGGCCCAGGAGGCCTGCGCCTCCCCCGAGGTGTGGCACGGCCGCGGGCGCTCGTGCATGACCCTGGAGGCCAGCCTGCCGGGGGTCTTCGCGGTAGGGGACGTCCGCAGCGGCTCGGTGAAGCGGGTGGCCTCCGCGGCCGGTGAGGGCGCGATGGCCATCCACTTCGTGCACCGGCACCTGGGGCACTCGGCCGCACCCGGCACCACGGGCACGTCAGCTGCCGCGGGCCCCTCGGACGTCTCCCCACGCATGCGTCACAAGGAGTCCGCATGGCTCGCATGACGCATCGCGCCCGTCCGGCGCCACGGAGGTGGCGGCCTGGACTCTCCGTGCGGGCGCGAGAGTCCGCCGGAGACCCCATGGGAGGCCGGGACGCCACACGCCCGGGGCCGAACTGAAGGGGAAGCGCGGCGGCACCCCTTGTGACCTGCGCTGTACCGAAGTGTCAACTACCGATCCCGGTCACAGCCGACGTAATGGACGGTCTGCATCATGCCGAGGTCTTCGTGGTGGAGCTGGTGGCAATGGGCGACGGTTCGGCCGGTGAAGTCCTCGTACCTGACGAGGAAGGTGACGGACTCACCGGGTGTGCCGCCGGACAGGCCGATGGTGTCGTGCCAGACGGGCGGGTCGAGGCGCTCGCCGTTCCGATGGGTGACGAGGACCTGGTTGGTGTGCAGGTGGAAGGGGTGATTGTGCGCCGGCAGGGTCTCGTCGGTACGGACGGTCCAGCGCTCGGTGGTGCCGAGGCGCAGGGTGTGGTTGGTGCGGGCGGGGTCGAACAGGCCGTGGGCCGGGTCGCGGGTGAGGTCGCCGCCGGGGTCGGCCGCGGGGGTCGCGTGGGTGCCCAGCACACGGAAGGCGTTGGGGAACGGCCCGGCGAAGACGCCGGGGTCCGTGTGGAAGACCACCTCCCGGTCCCCGCCGGGGTTGGCGATGTCCCTCTCGTCGAGGAACGGTCTGCCCGGCGGCAGTGAGGCCGGCAGCTTCATCGGCGGTTCGACGGGTTCTCCGGTCACCTCGATCGTCATCAACGGCCTGGGCAGCGTGGCGGCCCGCAGTTCGTACCTGCCGGGTGCGCCGCCACGGACCAGGACGTCGGCACGGTTTCCCATGGCCAGGTCCAGCAGGCGCAGGGTGCGGGGCGCGCAGAAGGTGACACCGTCCTGTGCGATCTGGTGCATGGTCAGGTCGCCGCGGTCGCCGGTGACCTGGAGCCGCAGGGCGGTGAACGCGGTCGCGGCGACCAGACGCCACCGCTGGACCTCGCCGGGGCGCAGCCGGAGGGTGGGGCCGACCGCGCCGTTGACGGTGAAGGTGGAGGGGATGCCGCTCGTCCAGTTCCCGGAGGTGAAGGCGGGGACCTTGCCGTCCGCGAGTTTGAGTTCGTTGATGCACACGACGATGTCGGCGGCCCTCTTGATCTCGGGTACCTCGTCGACGTCGCCCTCGACGACGATCACCCCGGCCATTCCTCCGGCGATCTGCTCGGCGGTGGCCCCGTGCAGGTGGGGGTGGTACCAGTAGGTGCCGGCCGGGTGGTCGTCCGGCACGTGGACGGTGGTCGCGTACTGCGGCTCCGCCACGCCGTCGGCGGCTTCCCGCGCGGTACGCGGTGCGAACTCGCGCAGCACGTTGTCGGCGTCCCCGGACGGGCAGACGTGCATCCCGTGGGTGTGCAGGTTGAAGCTGTTGGGGTGATGCGGCGTGTGGGGGCCGCCGGTGTGGGGCGGGTTGGGCGGCAGGCCGTTGACGTGCGTCAACCGCAGGGTGTGCCCGCCGCGCACGCGCAGGGTCGGCCCCGGGATCGCCCCGTTGTAGGCGCGCGTGGTCACCCGGCCGTGGCCCGGTACGTGGACGTCCGCGAACCGGACGTCGAACCTCTGCTCCACCGCCGGCGACGCCGAGCCGGGCACCGGTCGGGAGGCGGCGACGGCCGGCTGCGGAAAAGGCATCGGCGCCGCCGACGCCCCCGATCCGGCCGGGCCCCTGCCGAACACCGGCGCGAGGACCGCGACGGGAACGGCTTTCAGTACCTGCCGACGATCGATCCCACCGCTCCGTCCCATGGTCCGCCAGCCTAGGAAGCGAGCTCGGAGCAGGGCCGGCCGTAGGACGGCGGGACACGGCGATGTCACCCGGACGGCCCGTCGGCTCACCCGTTCCACCACGTCCCCGTGAGGGCCGGCGGCGGGCCGGGCGGGCACCTGCCCCACGACCGTGAAGACCCGGCAGCGTATCCACCGGTGGCGCAGCGGCGGCCGCATCGGTTCGAGACCGGCCACGCGCCACGGTACGCACCCCGACGCGGCGGTCGCGCCCCCGGCTTCAGTGGCCGCCGCTCGGGGGCTCGCAGCCGCTGCCGTCGGGGTAGCCGCCGAAGGCGTCCGCCTTGGTGGAGTCGCTGCTCATCGTGCCCTCCACGCACCAGGGAGAGACGCCGATGTCGATGAGGAAGCCGACCCCGGTGGACCCGTTCTGGTACGCCTGTACCTTCTCGGCGGGGTAGCCGAGACCGGTGAGCGCGCCGCGGACGCTGTCCGGGGCGAAGTCGCCACGCTCGCGGAGCGGTTCGAGCGCGTGCCTGACGCGTGCGACGGTGGCGAGTCCCTCGCAGCGGTTCCGGCCGTGGAGCGGGATGGGCACCCTGAAGCCGTGGTTCTCGGCGTAGTGGTCGACCGGCAGCTCGGTCGAGGTGGGAGTGGCGGGCGCGGGCCCCGTCGGCCCGGGGCCGGGACTCTCGCCGGGACAGGTGAAGTCGACCGGTGTGCTGGGCGTCGCGGTCGGCGTCGGACGCGGACTCCGGTGGGCGTCGGCGGCATCCCCGGCCCGCTGCGTTCCGCACCCTGTCGCCGAGAGGACCGTCACCGCCAACGTCAGCATCCCGAGCCGGGCTCTCGTCTTCCCTCGCGTGGTCATCCCCCGATCCTTTCCCGTGGCTCGCCGGGTGTCATGAGTACCGCTACTCATGATCGCGTCGTGGCCGTCGGCATCGCACCGGGCAGCGGCGCGGTGTCGGAGGGAGGCACTACGGTACGTCGTCGTGGACGCTGCTGATCTTGACCATCGGGTCCGGTCGCGTACCGCCGCATCTGGTCTCCCGGCTCCTCGAACTCGGCCATGCAGACCCACCCAGAGGACGGCACGTCGTACGCGGCGCCGCACATCGCCGAGCTGCCGGCCGGCGCCCGGAGCGCGGAGCCCCCGTTCTGAGGCCGGTGGCGCGCCCGGTCCACCGGCCGCGGGACGTCCGTACGGATCACGCCGGTCCGGTGGTCCACGGCCACGCGGCCCCGCGGCCGGCCTCGATGAGGCCGACCATCCGGAACGCGGCGTCCGTGAGGCCGCCGAAGGTGTGCCTGTGGGGGCCCGCCGGGCCGTGGGCGGGCCGGTATCCCGCGAGGTTCCAGGTGTAGACCGGGATGTCGGGCGGGACCGATCGTGCCGGTTCGCCGTGGCAGCAGTGAGCGGCCTGCTCGTCGGTGACGATCAGGACCCGGTCGTGCCGCCGGTAATGGGCCCGCACCGCCTCCGTGGTGTTGGTGCCGCCCAGATCGTGGAATCGCCTCAGCACCTCGAGCACCGGCTCGCCCGCCTCGAACGGCACCCGCGCGCTGTTCGAGCCGAACTCGACCAGATCCGCCTGCTCGGCGCGCATGGCCAGCGCGGCCCCGAACACGGCCGCCGCGTCCGCCCGGGTCAGTTTCGACCGCTCGGAGACCGTGTCCCAGAACATGGAACCGGACCGGTCCACCAGGATCAGGGTCCGGCCGGGCAGAGACGGTACGTTGGCCAGTGAGTGGCCCAGTGCCCGCTCCAGCGCGGCAGCCCAGCGCCGTGACGGCGCGTGCCGGTGGGCGGCCAGGTAGCGGAAGGGGAACTGCCGGGAGCGGGCCACCTCGGCGGCGTCCGAGAGCCGGGCGGCGATCCGGGCCGCGACCTCGTCCGAGACCCCCGCCTCGTCGAAGTTGCGCAGGTTCCGCAGGAGCGCCATCGGTCCCATCGCGGGGATCACGGCCTCCCAGACAGCGGCGTCCATCGGTCCCTGGAGCCAGCCCGCCAGGACCTCCCACGTCATGCCCGCCGCGGTCAGCCGCTCGGAGCCGCCCGGCCCGGTGACCAACGCACGCCGCTCCTCCGGAGCCGCCTCCATCAGCGTCCGGTGGGCGGCCAGCAGGCGGTCGGAGGACGGCGGAGCGGCCTGCTCCGGGTGGTGGCGGCGGTCCAGGGCGTACCGGAAGAGCGCACCCTGCCAGGGCTTGTCCGGGTCGGGGGAGGCGTGCACCAGGTTGAGCACGTCGCCGAAGCGCAGGTCCTTGGAGGCGGTGTCGTACTTGAGCAGGGACCGGGAGGTGTACAGACGGCGTACGCCGTCGGCGATGCCCCGCTTCACCGGCTGCGGCACGTTGCGCCCGTACGCCGCGATCCAGTGGGCGAGCAGCTCGCCGGGTTCGTCGGCGCGCTGGAGCACCGAGTCGATCACGGACCGGTTGGACGGGCCCCCGGACTCCCCGGCCTCGAGCCGGGCGTGCACATAAGCGGCGGCGCCCACCAGCGACGCCGTGCGCATGTTGCCCTCGCCGCGCAGCCAGCGCAGCAGGCCGGCCGTCCACGCGGGGTCCTGGAGGGCGAGTTCACCGACGAGGCGGACGTACCGGTCGTCCCGCTCCGCCCCGCTCTCGTAAAAGGTCCGCTGGGAGACGAAGTTGCCGACCGCGAGGAGGAAGAGCTCCTCACGGGGCTCCCGGACGAAGGCCCGACCGCCCTCGTAGGTGCAGACGGGCGGCCAGGACGCGCGACCGGGTCGTGGTGGACGCAGGGAGACGGCGGCCGCCGAGACATGCGGGGCCACGAGCATCTCGGACCAGATCTTGGAGACGCGCGGGGTGTGACGAGGCAGCGAATTCCCCTGGATTCGAAGGACTGGAGGCCCTGGTCGAAAGGTCGACGGGGCGAACGCGCCCGCGCCTGCCGAGATCAGAGATGGCGGCGGCGTCACTTGGTTTTCGGAAGGAAGTAGCCGCAGCCGAGCGCATCGGGAGGCGCGGTCGCGATCTCAACGTACAAGCGCCACCGGGCCGCACACCAGCGATTTATGCGGCCCCGCGTCCGGACGCCCGGCGCGTGTCCGTTCCGTCACCTCCGGCGCTTCCGGTCGGCGCCTGGAGCAGCTGCCCTCACTCGTGGGCCCACCCGGCCGGAAGCCGTTCCAGCACCCCCGCGAAGTCCGTCCCCGGCGGCAGGGTGCCGAACGCCTGCCCCCGGTCGCCGGCCAGTCGTGACGCGCAGAAGGCGTCGGCCACCGCGGGGGGTGCGTGGCGGACGAGCAGGGACCCCTGGAGGACGAGGGCGGCGCGTTCCGCGACCCGGCGGGCGCGCAGGGGCGCGTCCTCCGTGAGGACGAGTTCGTCCCGCAACTCCCGCCAGGCGGCGTCGAACCGGTGGTCGGCGCCGGTGGCCGCCTCGACCTCCGCGCGGAACGCCTCCAGCGAGTCGGGCTCACGCGTGAGCGCGCGCAGCATGTCGAGGGCGGTGACGTTGCCGGAGCCCTCCCAGATGCTGTTGAGCGGGGCCTCGCGGTACAGCCGGGGCATGCCGGACGCCTCGTCGTAGCCGTTGCCGCCGAGGCACTCGAGGGCTTCGGCGACCGCGGCGGGCTGGCGCTTGCACACCCAGTACTTCCCGACGGCCGTGGCCAGGCGCAGGAACGCGCGCTCCCGGTCGTCGCCGCGCCGGGCGCGGTCCGCGGCGCCGGCGAGCCGCAGGGCGAGGGTGGTGGCGGCCTCCGACTCCAGCGCCAGGTCGGCGATGACGTTGCGCATGAGCGGCTGGTCGATCAGCCTGGCGCCGAACGCGGAGCGGTGACGCGCGTGGTGGGCGGCCTCGGCGAGGGCCGCGCGGGTACCGGCGGCGGAGCCGAGGACGCAGTCCAGGCGGGTCATGGTCACCATCTCGATGATGGTGCGCACGCCCTTGCCCTCGGTGCCGACGAGCCAGGCCACGGTGTCGTCGAACTCGGGCTCGCTGCTGGCGTTGGAGCGGTTGCCGAGCTTGTCCTTGAGCCGCTGGATGCGGAAGGTGTTGCGGCTCCCGTCGGGCAGGACGCGCGGGACCAGGAAGCAGGAGAGCCCGCCGGGCGCCTGTGCGAGGACGAGGAAGAGGTCGTTCATCGGGGCGCTGGTGAACCACTTGTGGCCGCGCAGCCGCCAGGTGCCGTCGTCCCGTTCGGCCGCGGTCGTGGTGTTGGCGCGCACGTCGCTGCCGCCCTGCTTCTCGGTCATGCCCATCCCGGCGAGCAGGCCGGGCTTCTCGGCCGGGGTCCGCAGCCCGGGTTCGTAGACGCGGCTGGTGAGCAGGGGCTCGTAGGCCTTGGCGAGGTCGGGGGAGTGGCGCAGGGCGGGGACCACCGCGTACGTCATGGAGACGGGGCACAGGTGGCCGGGTTCCAGCATCGTGGCCAGCATGAATCCCGCGGCCCGCGCGACATGGGCGCCGGGGCGGTCGTCGGCCCAGGCGGCGCCCGCGAGGCCCGCGTCCACCGAGGCGCGCATCAGCGAGTGGTAGGCGGGGTGGAACTCGACCTCGTCCACGCGGTTCCCGTAGCGGTCATGGGTGCGCAGTTCGGGCTCGTGGCGGTTGGCCTGGTCCGCCCAGGTCCGCGCCTCCGCGCTGCCGACGTACCGGCCGAACCGGTGGAGGTCGTCGAGGTGCCAGGAAGCCCCCTCGCGGCTCACACCCTCCAGCAGCACGGGGTCCGCTGCGGCGTCGTGGCCCGTCAACGGCGGTGCCTGGTTGGTCACTTCGTGCGTCACGGCGGTGGGACGGCTGTGCGCCGTGGTGGTCTCGGACATGCGGAAACCTCCGGTGTGCGGGTCGGCGGGGACGGTGGGAAGCGGTGCCCGGGAAGGACGTCGGGGCCGGTACGGATCGGGGTCGGTACGGATGGCGGGACCCCGTCGGCGGCGTCCCGCCCGGCGGGGCGGTCCTAGACGGCGGGGGCGCCCGCGCATCGCAGGGCCATGGCGACGAGGTCCGTGAGGAGTGCGTCGGTGGTGTGCCCGGACGGGGTGCCGAGCGGATCCACGAGAACCTCGCCGATCGCGCCGGTGAGCGCCGCGGCGGTGATCTCGCCGTTCTGCGCGGGCAGCAGACCCGCCGCCATGCCCTGGCGCACCACCTCGGCGAACAACGCGCGGTAGCGGCGCCGGAACTCGAGGCGCTCGGCGCCCACCGCGGCCTCGGCCGGGGCGGCGAGCAGGGCGTAGGCCAGGCCGCGGTTCTCCAGGGCCCGGCGCGCGAACACCTCGATCCCGCGGGTGAGCCGTTCGACGGGGTCGCCCTCGCCGTCCAGCACCTCGCCGAGCACCTCCACCTCACGGCCCGCGGCGCGCCGGAACACCTCCACGGCGAGTGCCGCCTTCGACGGGAAGTGCTGGTACACCGAACCGGCCGCGATCCCGGCCGAGTCGGCCACCGCGGTCACGGACGTCTGGGCCCAGCCGACCTCGGCGACGACCGAGGTGGCACAGGCGATGAGGTGCTCTCTGGCGGCTTCCAGCCGACGGATCTCGGAAGGGGTCTTGCGGTAGGGCATGAAAGAAGTGAACCACCATTCAGAGCTTCCCGCCAGAGACCCCGGTGAAGCTCGCCGGGAGGGGCGTGGCGCGGGGACCGGTGATCCGGCGCCCGGCGTGTCCTGGTGCTGCTGGAGGGTGTGAGCCGCTCTCGCACGCCCGCCTGTCTCGCACGCCCGCCGGTCCCGCCGCGGTGCCGGTCGGCGCGCGGGTCGTCGACGGGGCGCGCGACCGGAGTCGTGCGCGCCGCCCTGTCGTCGTGCGCCCACACGTGGTGCGGCGGGGCCGCGCCGCGGCCCGTCGCGCCGGGACCGGGGTGCGTGTCATGGGCGCCACGCCCCCTGCGCGCCCGCACGGGCGTGCGGGCGGCTTCCGTCCGGAAACATTTTCCCGGCCGTGTCACGGCTCGGCCCCGGCTCGCCCGCGATGGCGTACAAAGTCGGCTGATAGCTCGTCATACTGGACGGAGCTGGGCTGGGGCCGGGCCGGGGGCGGGCCCGGGGCGAGCGGTGACGGGGGCGATCGCGCGAGATGGCGGAGAGCAGGCTGATCCAGGGCCGGTACCGGCTCCTCGATCCGATCGGGCGCGGCGGCATGGGCGAGGTGTGGCGGGCACGGGACGAATCGCTGGGCCGCCAGGTGGCCGTCAAGTGCCTCAAGCCGCTCGGCCCCCACCACGACCCGTCCTTCGCCCGCGTCCTGCGCGAACGGTTCCGGCGCGAGGCCCGGGTCGCCGCGGCCCTCCAGCACCGCGGAGTGACCGTCGTCCACGACTTCGGCGAGTCCGACGGCGTGCTGTACCTGGTGATGGAGCTGCTGGAGGGACACAACCTCGGCCAGCTGCTGGAGGACAACCGGCATCAGCCGCTCCCGGTCGCCGAAGTCGTCGACATCGCCGACCAGGTGACCGCCGCGCTCGAGTACACCCACCGGCAGAACATCGTGCACCGTGACCTGAAGCCGGCGAACATCATGCGGCTGACCGACGGCACCGTGAAGATCTGCGACTTCGGCATCGCCCGCCTCGGTCACGACATCGGATTCACCTCGCGGCTCACCGGCACGGGCGTCGCGATGGGCACCCCGCACTACATGTCGCCGGAACAGATCGGCGGTTCGGAGGTCGACCGGCGCAGCGACCTCTACTCCTTCGGGTGCGTGCTCTACGAGATCGCCACCGGAGCCCCGCCGTTCGACCACGGTGACGCCTGGGCCATCCTCGTCGGCCACCGCGACACCGTGCCCGAGCCGCCCCGCAGCCACCGGGCCGACCTGCCCGAGTACCTCGAACGGATCATCCTCGACCTGCTCGCCAAACGGCCCGAGCAGCGCCCGCAGGACGCCGGTGAGCTCGCCCGCCGCATCACCGCCGGGCGCACCGCGCCGGTGTACGTGCCGACCGTGGTCGCCCGGCCCCTGCCGGACCCGGACGGCGAACGGCGGGCCACGGCGCCGCGGTTCCCGCCCCGGCCCGGGCAGCCGCCCTCCGGCTCGCCCCGGCTGCCGTCCTGGACCCAGGGCATGACCACCGGCCACAAGGCCACCGGAGCGGTCCCGCGCCGTACCCCGCCCGACGCCTCCGCCGGTCTCACCGGCGAGTGGACCGCCCGCCCCTCCGCCGCCGTCCCGGTCCCTCCCGGCCGGGGCGGACGCCCCGCCCCCGCGGCGGAGTCGATCACCGCTCTGGCGGGGCGGCACAACGCCGGACTGAGCCTCGCCCGCCTCGGCCGGTGGGCCGAGGCGGGCGAGGTGCACCGCTCGGTCGCCGCCGAGCGGGAGCGGCTGCTCGGCCCCGACCACCCGGACACGCTCGCCAGCCGGTACGAGGTCGGCTTCACCCTCAGCCGCACCGGGCATCCCGGCGAAGCGCTCGGCGAGTACGCGCGCGTCGCCCAGGCCAGGGAGCGGGTGCTCGGGATCGACCACCCCGACACCCTGGCCGCACGGCAGGAAATGGCCTATGTACTGGGCCAGTTGGGGCGTCACATCGAGGCGCACCAGGCCTATGTGTCGGTGCTCGCCGCCCGGGAACGCGCGATGGGCCCCGACCATCCGGACACCCTGCGCTGCCGGCACAACCTCGCCTTCAACCTCAGCAGGCTCGGGCGGCTGGAGGAGTCGTACCGCATGGCGGCCGAAGTCGCCGCCGCCCGCGCCCGGGTGCTCGGCCCGGCCCATCCCGACACGCTCGTCACCCGCTACGAAGTCGCCTACGCGCTCGGCCAGTTGGGGCGATGGCCGGAGGCGCTGCACACCTACCAGGAGGTGGCCGCGGCCCGTGCGCGGGCGCTCGGCCGGGACCATCCGGACACGCTCGCCGCACGCTACGAGGTGGGCATCAGCCTCGGCAGACTCGGCCGCAGCGCACAGGCGCTGGAGCTGTACCGCTCGCTCGTCGCCGACCGGACCCGCGCGCAGGGCGCCACCCATCCCGAGACCCTGCGCGCCCGGCACGGGCTCGGCGTGAACCTCGGCCGCCTCGGCCGCTGGGAGGAGGCCCTCGCCGAGTCCCGTGACGTGTGCGCCATCCGCGAGCGCGCCCTCGGCGCCGACCACCCCGACACCCTCGTCAGCCGCCGCGAGGTCGCCGTCGGACTCGGCTGGCTCGGACGCTGGGCCGACGCCCTCACCGAGTACCGGCGCGTCGCGGCCGCCCGCGAGCGGGTGCTCGGCGCCGACCACCCCGACACCCTCGCCGGCCGCAACGACGAGGCCCACTGCCTGGAGCAACTGGGGCACGGGCAGGAGGCGGCGGAGCTGTACCGCAGGGTGGCCGCCGTGCGGCAGCGGCGGGCGGCCCAGGGACGCTGACCGCCGGGAAGGCCGCCTCCACCGGAGCGGACGCAGGCCCGGGAACGGCCCCGGAGAACAGCCGGAAAAAATCTCGGCCCGTAATGTCGAGAAGCCGTGGTCCGCTCCGTCCCAGAGGTGAACGCGCCCACAATGGGTCGCACCAGTACCGAGGAGAGTCACCATGGCCAAGTACCTGCTGCTGAAGCACTACCGCGGCGCGCCGGACCCGGTGAACAACGTGCCGATGGACCGGTGGACGCCGGAGGAGATCTCCGCGCACGTCCAGTACATGAACGACTTCGCGGCCCGGCTGGAGAAGACCGGGGAGTTCGTCGACGGCCAGGCGCTCGCCCCCGAGGGACAGTGGGTCCGCTACGACGGCGAGGGGCGTCCGCCGGTCACCGACGGACCGTTCGCCGAGACCAAGGACCTCATCGCCGGCTGGATGATCATCGACGTCGACAGCCACGACCGCGCCGTCGAACTGGCCGGGGAACTGTCGGCCGCCCCCGGCGCGGGCGGGAAGCCGATCCACGAGTGGCTGGAGGTCCGCCCCTTCCTGGCCGCGCCGCCCACCGTCACGGAGTGCCTCGGCCATGGATGAGGCCCTCCTCAGGAGCCTCACGCCCGGCGTGCTCACCGTCCTCGTCCGCCGCGGAGCCGACTTCGCGGCGGCCGAGGACGCCGTGCAGGAGGCTCTCGTCGAGGCGGTCCGCGTCTGGCCGGACGAGATGCCGCGGGACCCGAAGGGCTGGCTGGTCACCGTGGCCTGGCGCAAGTTCCTCGACGCGACCCGCGCGGACGCCGCCCGCCGCCGGCGCGAGGACCTCGTCGACGAGGAGCCGGCGGCGGGACCCGCGAGCGGGGTCGACGACACGCTCCAGCTCTACTTCCTGTGCGCCCACCCCTCCCTGACCCCGTCCTCCGCGGTCGCGCTCACCCTGCGCGCCGTCGGCGGGCTCACCACCCGCCAGATCGCCCGGGCCTACCTGGTCCCCGAGGCGACCATGGCGCAGCGCATCAGCCGGGCCAAGCGCACCGTCTCCGGCGTGCGCTTCGACCAGCACGGCGACGTCGCCACCGTGCTCCGCGTCCTCTACCTGGTCTTCAACGAGGGCTACTCCGGTGATGTCGACCTCGTCGCCGAGGCCATCCGCCTCACCCGGCAGCTCGCCGACCGGGTCGACCACCCCGAGGTGGCGGGGCTGCTCGCCCTGATGCTCCTCCACCACGCCCGGCGCGACGCCCGGACCGCGCCCGACGGGAGCCTGGTGCCGCTGGCCGAGCAGGACCGCGGCCGGTGGGACACCCGGGCGATCGCCGAGGGCGTCGCGATCCTGCAGGCGGCCCTCGCCCGCGACCGGCTGGGCGAGTTCCAGGCCCAGGCCGCCATCGCGGCACTGCACGCCGACGCGCGCACCGCCGGGGAGACCGACTGGGTGCAGATCGTCGAGTGGTACGACGAGCTCGCGCGGCTCACCGACAGCCCCGTCGTCCGGCTCAACCGCGCGGTGGCCGTCGGCGAGGCCGACGGCCCGCGCGCGGGCCTGGCGGCGCTCGCGGCACTGGACGACTCGCTGCCCCGCCACACGGCGGTGGCCGCCTACCTCCACGAGCGCGACGGCGACCCGGCGACGGCGGCACGGCTGTACGCGGAGGCGGCGCGCAAGGCGTCCGACCTGGCCGAACGCGACCATCTGATCCGCCAGGCCGCCCGGCTCAACACCCGCCCGGGACGCTGAGGGACGGAGCCCGGCCCCTCCCGGGAGCGCCGGGGCGAAGGGGCCGTCCCGCAGGAGCGGACGGCCGCGGTCCGAGGTGCCCGTACCCACCCGTACGGAGCGCCGCCGCCTGCTACGCACCCCTGGCCGACGTAGATCACCACGTGCTACGAAGAGGCATGCCTGTACACGAGGGATATGACGCCGTGATCGTCGGCGGAGGCCACAACGGACTGGTCGCCGCCGCCTATCTGGCGCGGGCCGGCCGGTCCGTGCTGGTGCTGGAGCGCCTCGGGAACACCGGCGGCGCCGCCGTCTCCACCCGGCCGTTCGCCGGGGTCGACGCGCGGCTGTCGCGCTACTCGTACCTGGTCAGCCTGCTGCCCCGGAAGATCGTGCGGGACCTCGGCCTCGACTTCCGGGTCCGGGGCCGGACGGTCTCCTCGTACACGCCCGTCGAGCGCGACGGACGGCCCACCGGACTGCTCGTCGGCGGCGGCGAGCGGCGCACCCGCGAGGCCTTCGCCCGGCTGACGGGATCGGAGCGCGAGTACGAGGCCTGGCAGCGCTTCTACGGGATGACCGGCCGTGTCGCCCAGCGGGTGTTCCCGACGCTCACCGAACCGCTGCCCACCCGCGAGGAGCTGAGGGCGCGGGTCGACGACGAGGACGCCTGGCGGATCCTCTTCGAGGAACCGGTCGGCAGGGCCGTCGAGGAGTACTTCGCCGACGACCTCGTGCGCGGTGTCGTCCTCACCGACGCGCTCATCGGCACCTTCGCCGACGCCCACGACCCCTCGCTGCGCCAGAACCGCTGCTTCCTCTACCACGTGATCGGCGGCGGCACCGGAGCCTGGGACGTGCCCGTCGGCGGCATGGGCGCCCTCACCGACGCGATCACCGGCGCGGCGCGCGCGGCAGGCGCCGTGATCGAGACCGGACACGAGGTGCTGCGGATCGACACGGACGGCGAGTCCGCCGAGGTCACCTACCGGACCGCCGACGGCGAGGGCGTCGTCGCGGCCCGCCACGTCCTGGTGAACGCCTCCCCGCAGGAGCTCGCCCGCCTCACCGGAGACGAGCCGCCGGCCCCGGCGGAGGGCGCCCAGCTCAAGGTGAACATGCTGCTCGAGCGGCTGCCGAGGCTCCGCGACACCTCCGTCGACCCGCGTGAGGCGTTCTCGGGGACCTTCCACATCGCGGAGGGGTACGAACAGCTGGCCACCGCGCACGCGCAGGCCGAGGCCGGTGAGCTGCCCGCCGCGCCGCCCTCCGAGATCTACTGCCACTCGCTCACCGATCCCAGCATCCTCGGCCCGGACCTGGCCGAGCGGGGGTACCAGACCCTCACGCTCTTCGGCCTCCACACGCCCGCGCGGCTCTTCGAGCGGGACAACGACGCCGTGCGCGAGGAACTGCTGAAGTCCACGCTGGCCCAGCTGGACGCCCACCTCGCCGAGCCGCTCGCCGACTGTCTGGCCACCGACGCGGACGGGCGGCCCTGCATCGAGGCGAAGACCCCGCTCGACCTGGAGCGGGACCTCCGCCTGCCGGGCGGCAACATCTTCCACCGCGACCTCGCCTTCCCCTACGCCCAGGAGGGCACCGGCCGCTGGGGCGTGGAGACCCGGCACGCCAACGTGATGCTGTGCGGGGCGGGCGCGGTGCGCGGCGGCGGGGTCAGCGGGGTACCGGGGCACAACGCGGCGAAGGCGGTGCTGGAGTCCCTGGGCGGCGCGGGCTAGAAACCGGACGCGCTGGCCTCGGGACTTCGGCCGCTTCGCCGTCGATACCGAGGGCGCCCCGGCCCGGGAACCGGACGCGCCGGCCCCCGGGCTCCGGCCGCCCCGCACCGACCCCGAAAGCGCCCTGGCCTCACCGCCGGCCCCGGGAGGGAACCCGGTCCGGCGGCCGGTCTCCCAGGGGTCCGGCCCCGCCGCCGGTCCGGGCAGGACAGCCGGCCCCGCCGTCAGTCCTCGGACGGCACCCAGCCCGCCGCCGCGATCCGCTCCGCGTCGGCGGGCCGCCGCTCGTCGAAGAGGACGCGGTCGCCGGCCTCGACCCGCAGTGCGTCGACGTAGACGCCACGGCCCACGTACAGCCGGTCGGTCGTGTACCTCCAGCGCAGCGTCAGGGCCGCCGCGCCCGGCAGATCCGCGCCGAGCCGGTGCCACACGCGCCCCGACCATCCGGTGGCCGTCCCCGCCGGATGGTCCTCGGGGTCCTCCGGCGTCCGTCCGGTCGTGAAGGGGACGGGCCGCCAGGTGGCGCCGCCGTCGGCGGAGGACTCCAGGAACAGGACGTCCGACCCGGGTTCGGTGTCCCACCACAGCGCGCAGCGAAGACGTGCCGGGCCGGCGGTCGTGTCGAGCGCGGGCAGCGTCAGGGTCGCGGTCGTCGCGCTCGCCGCCCCGGCGAACCAGGACGTACGGCCGCGCGCCGGACGCACCGCGACGGCCCGCGCCAGATTGTTCCCGGCGGCGACCCGGGGAGCGGATCCGGACCGCCAGTTGCGCACGGGATGGACGGAGTTGCCGAGGACGATCAGGAAGGAGTCGGTCGTCGGGTCGAGTACGAGCGAGGTACCGGTGAAACCGGTGTGCCCGGCGGTGCGCGGTGTCGCCATCGCGCCCATGTACCAGTGCTGGTAGAGCTCGAAGCCCAGGCCGTGCTCGTCGCCCGGGAAGGCGGTGTTGAAGTCGGTGAACATCAGGTCCACCGACTCCGGCCGCAGGATGCGCGCCTTGCCGTAGGCACCGCCGTTCAGCAGGGTGCGCCCGAGGACCGCGAGGTCCCAGGCGGTGGAGAAGACCCCGGCGTGACCGGCGACTCCGCCCAGGGAGTACGCGTTCTCGTCGTGGACCTCGCCCCACACGAGCCCCCGGTCCAGTCCCGACCAGGGCGCCCGCGCGTCCTCGGTGGCGGCGATCCGCGGCTTCCAGGATGCGGGCGGGTTGTAGCGGGTGCCGTCCATGCCGAGGGGGCCGGTGATCTCCTCGCGCAGCAGGGTGTCGAGACTCCGTCCGGTGATCCTCTCCAGGACCAGCTGGAGCGAGATCAGGTTCAGGTCGGAGTACAGATAGGCGGTCCCGGGCGCGGCGATGAGCTTCTCGTCCCAGAGGAGCTGGAGCTTGCCCTCGCGGGTCGGCGCCTTGTACAGCGGGATCCAGGAGCGGAACCCGGAGGTGTGGGTGAGCAGTTGACGGATGGTCACCTCTTGCTTGCCGCCGCCCGCGAACTCCGGGAGGTACGAGGCGACGGCGGCCTCCAGTTCCAGGGGGCCGCGTTCCAGCTGCTGCACCGCGAGGATCGAGGTGAACAGCTTGGACACGGAGGCGAGGTCGTAGACCGTGTCGTCCGCCGCCGGGATCTGCCGGTCGGCGGGGAACTCGACCCCGGTGTCCGTCTTCTCGTCGTACGCCGCGTAGCGCACGGCCATGCCGATCGGCTGGTGCAGGGCCACGGTGCCGCCGCGCCCGGCGAGCAGGACGGCACCGGCGTACCAGGGGTGCCGGGGGGAGGGGCCGAGGAACGCCTCGGCGTCCACGACGAGTTGACGCAGGTGACCGGCGAGCAGCCCGGCCTCCCGGGGCGTGCCGTGCCGCAGGGTCCGCTGGCCGTGTCCCGCCGAGGCCGCCGCCGGGCCCGCGGGGAAGGAGGCGAGGGCCACCGCCCCGCCCAGCGCCATGACGCCCCTGCCCAGCCGGCGACGGGTCAGCCCGCCGCCCGCTCCGTCCCGTGTGCCTCTCGCCGGGTCCCGCACGCCTTCGGTCATCGGGAAGCCTCTCGCTCGCGTCGGCTGAAAGTATCTTTCCGGGTCTGCCGTGCCGAGTGAAACTTTCCGGTCAGGGGTGGGCGTGTCAACCCCGCCGGACCCCGCCGGACCCCTCCGGCGGTATCTGACGGAGTATCAGAAAAGGTCTTCCCTCGTCCGGACGTCTGCGGCATCCTGCGCCCATGCAGACGGAGCTGAGCAAGGAACTGGGAGTCGAGCACGCCGTCTTCGGCTTCACGCCGTTTCCCGCCGTCGCCGCGGCCATCTCTCGCGCGGGCGGATTCGGTGTGCTCGGCGCGGTCCGCTACACCGCCCCGGCGGACCTGGAGCGCGACCTCGACTGGATCGAGGCGAACGTCGACGGCAGGCCCTACGGCCTGGACGTCGTCATGCCCGCCAAGAAGGTCGAGGGCGTCAGCGAGGCCGACGTCGAGGCGATGATCCCCGAGGGGCACCGCCGGTTCGTCAGGGACACCCTCGCCAAGTACGGCGTCCCCGAACTCGCCGAGGGCGAGGCCTCCGGCTGGCGCATCACCGGCTGGATGGAACAGGTCGCCCGCGGCCAGCTCGACGTCGCCTTCGACTACCCGATCAGACTCCTGGCCAACGCGCTGGGTTCACCGCCCGCCGACGTCGTGCGACGCGCCCACGAGAAGGGGGTGCTCGTCGCGGCCCTCGCGGGCAGCGCCCGGCACGCGCGCAAGCACGCCGAGGCCGGCATCGACGTCGTCGTCGCCCAGGGCTACGAGGCGGGCGGACACACGGGGGAGATCGCCTCGATGGTGCTCACGCCCGAAGTCGTCGACGCCGTGGGCCCGTTGCCGGTCCTGGCGGCGGGCGGCATCGGCAGCGGAGAGCAGGTGGCCGCCGCGCTGAGTCTCGGCGCCCAGGGGGTGTGGCTCGGCTCGGTCTGGCTGACCGTGACGGAGGCCGACATGCATGCGCCCGCCGTCACCCGCAAACTCCTCGCGGCCGGCTCCGGCGACACCGTCCGCTCGCGCGCCCTGACCGGCAAGCCCGCCCGCCAGCTGCGCACCGAGTGGACCGAGGCCTGGGACGACCCGGACGGCCCCGGCGCACTCCCCATGCCGCTCCAGGGACTCCTCGTCGCCGACGCCGTCTCCCGCATCCAGAAGTACGAGGTGGAGCCGCTGCTCGGCACCCCGGTCGGGCAGATCGTCGGCCGGATGAACAGCGAACGCTCCGTGCAGGAGGTCTTCGACGACCTGACCCGGGGCTTCGAACGCGCCGTCGACCGCATCAACCGCATCGCGGGCAGGGGAGAGCAGGCATGACCACAGCACCCAACGGTTTCTGGGCCCAGGCCGCCGCCGACCCGGAGCGGGTCGTCCTCGTCACCCCGGACGGCGAGGAGTGGACGGCGGGACGGCTGCACACGGCGGCCAACCGGCTCGTCCACGGACTGCGTTCCGCCGGCCTCGAACGCGGCGACTCCTTCGCCGTCGTGCTGCCCAACGGGGTCGAGTTCCTCGTCGCCTACCTCGCCGCCTCGCAGGCCGGCCTCTATCTCGTCCCCGTCAACCACCACCTCGTCGGACCCGAGATCGCCTGGATCGTCTCCGACTCGGGGGCCAAGGTCCTCATCGCCCACGAGCGGTTCGCCGACGCCGCCCGCCACGCCGCCGACGAGGCGAAGCTCCCTCCGGCGCAGCGGTACGCCGTCGGCGGGATCGAGGGCTTCAGGCCGTACGCCGAACTCCTGGACGGACAGCCCGGATCCGCGCCCGCCGACCGCACCCTCGGCTGGGTCATGAACTACACCTCGGGCACCACGGGCCGCCCGCGCGGCATCAGGCGTCCGCTGCCCGGCAAGCTGCCCGAGGAGTCGTACCTCGGCGGCTTCCTCGCCATCTTCGGCATCAGGCCGTTCGACGACAACGTGCACCTCGTCTGCTCGCCGCTGTACCACACCGCGGTCCTCCAGTTCGCGGGCGCCTCCCTGCACATCGGCCACCGGCTGGTCCTGATGGACAAGTGGACGCCCGAGGAGATGCTGCGCGTCATCGACGCGCACCGGTGCACCCACACCCACATGGTGCCGACCCAGTTCCACCGGCTGCTGGCCCTGCCCGACGAGGTGAAGTCCCGCTACGACGTCACCTCCATGCGGCACGCCATCCACGGCGCCGCCCCCTGCCCCGACCACGTGAAGCGGGCCATGATCGCGTGGTGGGGCGAGTGCGTCGAGGAGTACTACGCGGCCAGCGAGGGGGGCGGCGCGTTCGCGACCGCCGAGGACTGGCTGAAGAAGCCCGGCACCGTCGGCAAGGCCTGGCCCATCAGCGAACTGGCCGTCTTCGACGACGACGGCGACCGGCTGCCGCCCGGTGAACTCGGCACCGTCTACATGAAGATGAGCACCGGCGGATTCTCGTACCACAAGGACGAGGGCAAGACCCGGAAGAACCGGATCGGCGACTTCTTCACCGTCGGGGACCTCGGCCTGCTCGACGAGGACGGCTACCTCTTCCTCCGCGACCGCAAGATCGACATGATCATCTCGGGCGGGGTCAACATCTACCCCGCCGAGATCGAGGCGGCGCTGCTCTCCCACCCCGCCGTCGCCGACGCGGCCGCCTTCGGCATCCCGCACGACGACTGGGGCGAGGAGGTCAAGGCCGTGGTCGAGGCCGCGCCGGGCCACGAGGCCGGACCCGCGCTCGCCGCCGACATCCTCGCCCACTGCGAGCGGCGGCTCGCCGGGTACAAGCGGCCCAAGAGCGTCGACTTCATCGCCGCCATGCCCCGCGACCCCAACGGAAAGCTGTACAAGCGGCGGCTGCGCGATCCCTACTGGGAGGGCCGCTCCCGGACGATGTGACCCGCCCGCCACGTCACGGCGGCACACCGCGCTCACTTGACCTCGCCGTTGCGCGGATCGAGGATCACGTGCATGAAGCCTGGACACGGCAGTACGGTCGACGGGGTGCTGCGCCGCAGCGCCCGGCGCACACCGGCGCGGCGCGCCGTCGACTACCGAGAGCGCTCCTGGACCTACGCGGAACTGGACGAGGCCGTCTCGCGCGCGGCGACCGTCCTCCTCGGCGAGGGGCTGTCTCCCGGGGACCGCGTGGGCGCCTACGGCCACAACTCGGACGCCTATCTGATCGGCTTCCTCGCCTGCGCCCGCGCCGGTCTCGTCCACGTGCCGGTGAACCAGAACCTGACCGGCGACGACCTCGCCTACATCGTCGGCCAGTCGGGAAGCGCCCTGGTCCTGACCGACCCCGATCTGGCCGGCCGGCTCCCGGAGGGCACCCGGACCCTGCCGCTGCGCGACGCGGAGGACTCGCTCCTGCTGCGGCTGGAGGCGGCACACCCGTACGACGGTGAGGAGCCGCGCGGCGACACGCTCGTGCAGCTGCTCTACACCTCGGGCACCACGGCGCTGCCCAAGGGCGCGATGATGACGCACCGCGCCCTGGTGCACGAGTACCTCAGCGCGATCACCGCCCTCGACCTGAGCGCCGGGGACCTGCCGGTGCACTCGCTGCCGCTCTACCACTCGGCGCAGATGCACGTGTTCCTGCTGCCCTACCTCGCCGTCGGCGCCTCGAACACCATCCTCGACGCGCCGGACGGGGACCGGATCTTCGACCTGATCGAGGCGGGCCGCGCGGACAGCCTGTTCGCCCCGCCCACCGTGTGGATCGGCCTGTCCAACCGCCCCGACTTCGCCGAACGCGACCTGAGCGGTCTGCGCAAGGCGTACTACGGCGCGTCGATCATGCCGGTCCCCGTCCTGGAGAGGCTGCGCGAACGGCTGCCGAAGCTGGCCTTCTACAACTGCTTCGGCCAGAGCGAGATCGGTCCCCTCGCCACGGTCCTCGGACCGGACGAGCACAAGGGCCGGATGGACTCGTGCGGAACTCCGGTGCTGTTCGTGGACGCGCGGGTCGTCGACGAGGACGGCAAGGACGTGCCGGACGGCACACCGGGCGAAGTGGTCTACCGCTCACCGCAGTTGTGCGAGGGCTACTGGGACAAGCCGGAGGAGACGGCCGAGGCGTTCCGTGACGGCTGGTTCCACTCGGGAGACCTCGCCGTGCGCGACGCCCACGGCTACTTCACCGTGGTGGACCGGGTGAAGGACGTCATCAACTCCGGTGGTGTCCTGGTCGCCTCACGGCAGGTCGAGGACGCGCTGTACACGCACGAGTCGGTCGCCGAGGTGGCCGTCGTCGGACTCCCCGACGAGCGCTGGATCGAGGCCGTCACCGCGGTCGTCGTACCCCGGGGCGAGGTCACCGAGGACGAACTGATCGCCCACGCGCGTGAGAAGCTCGCCCACTTCAAGGCGCCCAAGCGGGTCCTGTTCGTGGACGAACTGCCCCGCAACGCCAGTGGGAAGATCCTCAAGCGCGAACTGCGGGACCGGTTCGGCCCGGTGTAGCGGACAGGGCCGCGGGGGTGTCAGGTACCCCGCGGCCCTGCCCGCGTCCGGTCAGGCGCGCGGGCGCAGGTCCACGATCCGCTTCAGCTTGCCCACCGAACGTTCCAGGGACTCGGGCTCGACGATCTCCACCGTGACCGAGACACCGATCCCGTCCTTGATACCCGCCGTGATCGCCCGCGCCGCCGCCTCGCGCGCCTCGGGCGTGGCACCGGACCGGGCCTCCGCCCGGACGGTGAGCGCGTCCAGACGGCCCTCGCGGGTCAGCCGGAGCTGGAAGTGCGGCGCGACCCCCGGCGTCCGCAGCACGATCTCCTCGATCTGCGTCGGGAAGAGGTTCACCCCGCGCAGGATCACCATGTCGTCGCTGCGCCCGGTGATCTTCTCCATCCGGCGGAAGGACCGCGCCGTACCGGGCAACAGCCGGGTCAGGTCCCGGGTCCGGTAACGGATCACGGGCATGGCCTCCTTGGTGAGCGAGGTGAAGACCAGCTCGCCCTCCTCGCCGTCCGGCAGCACCTCGCCCGTGAAGGGGTCGACGACCTCCGGGTAGAAGTGGTCCTCCCAGATGTGCAGACCGTCCTTGGTCTCCACGCACTCCTGGGCGACACCGGGACCGATGACCTCCGAGAGCCCGTATATGTCGACCGCGTCGATCGCGAACCGCTCCTCGATCTCGCGGCGCATCTCCTCGGTCCACGGCTCGGCCCCGAACACGCCGACCCGCAGCGAGGTGCCCCGCGGGTCCACGCCCTGGCGCTCGAACTCGTCGAGCAGGGTCAGCATGTACGACGGGGTCACCATGATGATCTCGGGCTTCAGGTCCTGGATCAGCTGGACCTGACGCGCCGTCATGCCGCCGGACGCGGGGATCACCGTGCAGCCGAGCCGTTCCGCGCCGTAGTGGGCGCCGAGGCCGCCCGTGAACAGCCCGTAACCGTAGGCGATGTGGACCTTGTCGCCGGGCCGGCCGCCCGCCGCGCGGATCGAACGGGCCACCATGTCGGCCCACATGGACAGATCGTTCTCCGTGTAGCCGACGACCGTGGGCCGCCCGGTCGTCCCGCTCGACGCGTGGATGCGCCGGATCCGGTCCTGGGGCACGGCGAACATCCCGTACGGGTAGTTCTCGCGCAGGTCCGCCTTCACCGTGAAGGGGAACCGGGCCAGGTCGGCGAGCGAGCGGCAGTCCTCGGGGCGCAGTCCGGCCTTGTCGAAGGACTCCCGGTAGAAGGGGACGTTCTCGTAGGCGTGCCGCAGCGAGGCGCGCAGCCGCTCCAGCTGGAGCGCCCGCAGTTCCTCCGGGTCCAGCCGCTCGCCCGCGTCGAGCAGGCCCTTCGAGTCCGCCGAGCCCGCCATCGCGCCCTCTCCCTCGCCAACCATGTCATACCGGACGACCGATCATTCGGTCGTACCTTTCCGGACAGTAATTCAGGTGTCGGCCGTCAGTGCAAGGGATCGGCGGAGCTTTTTGCGGGAGCCGGGCCGACCGCCCTGGTCAGCGCACCAGGGCGGGGCGCCCGGGGTCGAACTCCCACCCGGGCACGAGGTGACGCATGGCGACCGCGTCGTCACGGGCGCCGAGCGCTTCCTTCAGGTACAGCTCGTGCGCCGCCAGCAGCCGGTCCATGTCCAGCTCGACGCCCAGTCCGGGGGCGTCCGGCAGGGCGATCTCGCCGTCGACGATGCGCGGGGGCGTGACCGTGAGCCGCTCCAGGCCCTCCTGCCAGATCCAGTGGGTGTCGAGGGCGTTGTACGGGCCCGGTGCCGCGGCCCCGCAGTGGGTGACCATGGCGAGAGAGATGTCGAAGTGGTTGTTGGAGTGGCAGCCCCAGGTCAGGCCCATCGCGTTGCACAGCTGGGCCACGCGCACCGAGCCCCGCATGGTCCAGAAGTGCGGGTCGGCCAGCGGGATCGAGACCGACTGGAGCGCCAGGGCGTGGGTGAGCTGCCGCCAGTCCGTGGCGATCATGTTGGTCGCCACCGGCAGTCCCGTCGCCCGGCGGAACTCGGCCAGGACCTCCCGTCCCGAGTAGCCGTCCTCGGCGCCGCAGGGGTCCTCGGCGTAGGCCAGCGTGCCGACGAGGGGCCCGCACAGCTCGATCGCCTCGCGCAGCGACCAGGCGCCGTTGGGATCGAGGGTGACGCGCGCCCCGGGGAAGCGGTCCTTGAGCGCGCGCACGGCCCGCACCTCCTCGGCGCCCTCCAGGACCCCGCCCTTGAGCTTGAAGTCACGGAACCCGTACTGCGCGTGGGCGGCCTCGGCCTGCCGGACGATCGCGCCGGGCGTGAGCGCCTCCTCGTGCCGCAGCCGGTACCAGTCCACGTCCGAGCCGTGCTCGCGGACGTACGGCAGATCCGTGCGGTCCGGGTCGCCGACGAAGAAGAGGTAGCCCAGCACCCGCACCCGGTCACGCTGCTGTCCGTCCCCGAGGAGGGCGGCGACGGGCACGTCGAGGTGCTGGCCGAGCAGGTCGAGCAGGGCCGACTCGACGCCGGTGACGGCGTGGACGGTCGTGCGCAGGTCGAAGGTCTGGGCGCCGCGCCCGCCCGCGTCCCGGTCGCCGAAGCGGTCCCCGATCTCGCGCAGGACGCGCTGGAAGTCACCGACCCTCGCCCCGAGGACCAGGGGGCCGGCGTCGCGCAGCGTCCGGGTGATCTTCTCCCCGCCCGGCACCTCGCCGAGCCCGGTCCGCCCCTCGGAGTCCTTCAGGACCACGATGTTGCGGGTGAACCAGGGGCCGTGGGCGCCCGACAGGTTCAGCTCCATGCAGTCCCGTCCGGCGACGGGGTAGACCGAGAACTCGGTGATCGTCGGTTGCTGGCTCTTCATCACGATCCTTGTGTACGAGGGTGACCGGTGCCGGTGATCACAGGATGACGGCGGCGGGTCGGCGCGCGGCTCCGACGAGGGCCAGCCCGGTGTCGAGGATCCGCTCCAGGGCGGACAGGTCGGCCGGGCCGGGGTCGGTGAGCGGCGCGCGCACCGGGCCGACGGGAAGGCCCCGCAGCCGGGCGGCGGCCTTGACCAGGGACACGGCGTAGCCGGGCACCTTGTCGCGCAGTTCGACGAGCGGGACGTAGAAGTCGCGCAGCAACTTGTTCACGGTCGCCTCGTCGCCGGCGCGCAGGGCGGTGAAGAAGGCGCCGGCGATCTCGGGGGCGAAGGCGTGGACGGCCGACGAATAGGCGGGGACGCCGACGGTGGCGTACGCGCGGGCCTGGATCTCGGCGGTGGCGGCTCCGTTGAAGAAGAGGAAGCCGTCGGGTGCGGCGAGCGTGAGCCGCTGGAGCCGGTCGAGGTCGCCGTGTCCGTCCTTGAGCCCGATGACGCCCGGGACCGCCGCGACGGCCCGCAGCCCCTCGGGGGTGAAGGCGACCGGGCCGCGCTGGTAGGCGACGAGCGGCAGCCGGGTGCCGGCGGCGATCCGGCGCAGCTGTTCGACCAGGCCCGCCTCGGGGGCCTCGACGAGATAGTGGGGCAGCACGAGGAGGGCGTCCGCGCCGGCCTCCTCCGCGATGCGGGCGAACCGCAGCGCCTGGGCCCATCCGTAGCCGGTGCCCGCGACCACGGGCATGCGGCCGTCCGCGACCTCGACCGTCGCCGTGACGATCGCGCGGTACTCGTCCTCGTCCAGCGCGCTGAACTCGCCTGTCCCGCAGGCGGGGAACACGGCGCCCGGGGCCGTGTCGAGCCGGCCCGCCAGATAGGTCCGGTACGACTCCGGATCGAGGTCCCCGTCCTCCGTGAAGCTCGTGAGCGGGAAGGACAGGACCCCACTCGCCATGCCGTCCCGCAGCCGCTGGACCACGCCGTCCGGATCCGCGCTGAACCCTGCCATGAATCTCATCCCTGTATACAGACGTTGTCTACGTATGAGAACACAGGTTAGATTCGTGAACCCCGAGGGTCAATGGGAGGGCGTCGCGGATCCCCGGCCGCCGGCTACCGGTCCGCGGCCACCGCCACCTCCCGCGCCCACCGGTAGTCGGCCTTGCCGCTCGGCGACCGCTGGACGGAGTCCGTGATCACCAGCTGGCGCGGGACCTTGTACCCGGCCAGACGGGCCCGGCAGTGGGTCTGGATGTCGTCGAGGGAGGGCCGCGGCGCGCCCTCGCGGAGCTGGACGACGGCCGCCACGTGACTGCCCCACTTCGGGTCGGGCACTCCGGCGACCAGGGCGTCGTACACGTCCGGATGCGACTTGAGGGCCTGCTCGACCTCCTCGGGGTAGACCTTCTCGCCGCCGGTGTTGATGCACTGCGAGCCGCGGCCGAGGACGACGACGACGCCCTCCTCGTCGACCGTGGCCATGTCGCCGAGCAGCACCCAGCGTTCGTCGCCCTTGCGGAAGAACGTCTCGGCGGTCTTCTTCGGGTCGTTGTAGTACCCGAGGGGCACGTGGCCGCGCTGGGCGACCCGTCCCGGTTCGCCGACCGCGACCGGCTCGTGCGTCACCGGATCCACCACCCGCGTACGGGCGTTGACGCGGATGCGGAAGCCGCGCCCGGGACCGGAGTCGGCCGTCGCCGTGCCGTTGAAGCCGGACTCCGAGGAGCCGAAGTTGTTGAGGAGCATCACGTTCGGGACGAGCGCCTGGAACTGTTCGCGCACGGTGTCCGACATGATCGCGCCGGACGAGGAGACGCTGAACAGGGCGGAGCAGTCCGTGCCCTTCAAGGGGCCGTTCAGCGCGTCGATCAGGGGCCGCAGCATCGCGTCGCCGACCAGCGACACGCTGGTCACCTTCTCCCTCTCGATCGTCCGCAGGACCTCCTCGGGCGCGAACCTGCGGTGGAGCACGACGCGTTGGCCGAAGTTGAAGGCGATGAACGCGGTGAGCGTCGAGGTGCCGTGCATCAGCGGGGGAGTGGGGAAGAAGGTGATCCCGGCGCCGCCGGCCGCGACGCGCTCGGCGAGCTCCTCGGGCCTCGTCACCGGATCCCCGGTCGGCGCCCCGCCGCCGAGACCGGCGAAGAACAGGTCCTCCTGCCGCCACATCACGCCCTTGGGCATCCCCGTGGTGCCGCCGGTGTAGATGATGAACTGGTCGTCCGCCGAACGCGCGGGGAACCCGCGCAGGGGTGAGCCGGCGGCCTCGGCGTCGCCGAAGTCCACCGCGTCCGCCGTTCCCCCGGCGTCGCCCGCGCCCGCTCCGGACGGAGCGGCGCCCACCCGGACGAGATGCCGCAGCCGCGGGGCCCGCGGCCGGGCGGCCGCCACCCGGTCGCCGAACTCCGCGTCGAAGACCAGCGCCACCAGGTCGGCGTCCTGGTACAGATAGGCCAACTCGTCTTCCACGTAGCGGTAGTTGACGTTGACCGGAACGATCCGCGCCTTCAGGCAGGCCAGCACCGTCTGGAGGTACTCGACCCCGTTGTACAGATGGAGGCCGAGATGCTCGCCGGGGCGGATCCCGCTGTCGATCAGATGGTGCGCGACACGGTTCGCGGCCGCGTCCAACTGCGCGTACGTCAGGCGGCGTTCCGCTCCCGTGCCCGGGTGGTCGAGGTAGACGAGGGCCTCGCGGTCCGGGACCACGTCGACGACCGACTCGAACAGGTCGGCAAGGTTGTACTCCACCGCTCCTCCTGACCGTGCACGTCCGTGGCCGTGTTCCCCGGAGCGTGTCCGCCCCGGACCCGACGGTCATCAGAGCAAAGCTCGAATCAAGTGGGAAGGGTCCCCGCACAAGAAATCTGACTGACTGTCAGAAAACTCTTGTACTGGCTCGACGCCTCCTGCAACCTGTTCTCGCATCCGAGACGGGAGGACACCCATGGGTGGGACCGAACACCTCACCGTGCAGCGCGAAGGCGCCACACTGGTGCTCACGCTCAACAGGCCCGAGGCCAGGAACGCGCTCTCGCTGCCGATGCTGGTCGGCCTGTACGACGGCTGGGTCGAGGCCGACGAGGACGACGCGATCCGCTCGATCGTGCTCACCGGCGCCGGCGGTGCCTTCTGCGCCGGGATGGACCTCAAGGCGCTGGCGGGCAAGGGCATGGAGGGCGAGCAGTACCGGGACCGGCTCAAGGCCGACCCCGATCTGCACTGGAAGGCCATGCTGCGCCACCACCGCCCGCGCAAGCCGGTGATCGCGGCCGTCGAGGGGCACTGCGTCGCGGGCGGCACCGAGATCCTCCAGGGCACCGACATCCGGGTCGCGGGAGCCTCCGCCACCTTCGGACTCTTCGAGGTCAGGCGCGGACTCTTCCCGATCGGCGGCTCGACGGTCCGGCTGCAACGTCAGATCCCGCGCACCCACGCCCTCGAGATGCTCCTGACCGGACGCCCGTACACCGCCCGGGAAGCCGCGGACATCGGACTGATCGGCCATGTCGTGCCCGACGGCACGGCGCTGGAGAAGGCGCTCGCCGTCGCCGAGCAGATCAACGCCTGCGGTCCGCTCGCCGTCGAGGCCGTCAAGGCGTCCGTGTACGAGACCGCGGAACTCACCGAGACCGACGGCCTCGCCGCCGAACTGCGGCGCGGCTGGCCGGTCTTCGACACCGCCGACGCCAAGGAAGGCTCCCGCGCCTTCGCCGAGAAGCGCCCGCCCGTCTACCGGCGCGCCTGACCCGCAAGCCCCGTCCCGGACGCGTCCCGTCCGCCCCGCGGACACGGCGCGTCCGGCCGCCGGAAGGAGAGATCCGCCGATGCCCGAAGTCCTCAAAGCCCCCCTCGTCGTCGAGTTCCCCTTCACCCGCTCGCTCGGACCCGTGCAGAGCGCCTTCCTCACGGGCCTGCGCGAGCAGGTCGTCCTCGGTGTGCGGACCGCCGACGGGCGCACCCTCGTCCCGCCCGTCGAGTACGACCCCGTCACCGCCGAGGAGCTGCGCGACCTCGTCGAGGTCGCCCCCACCGGCACCGTCACCACCTGGGCCTGGAACCACGAACCCCGCCGCGGCCAGCCCCTCGCCACCCCCTTCGCCTGGGTCCTGGTCAGGCTCGACGGCGCCGACACCGGCCTGCTGCACGCCCTCGACGCCCCCGGCCCCGACGCCGTGCGCACCGGGATGCGCGTCCGCGTCCGCTGGGCCTCCGAACGCTCCGGCGCGATCACCGACATCGCCTGCTTCGAGCCGTACGACGGAGCGGCAGCCGAACCCGCCGGCCACGACGGCCGGTTCGAGGACCTGGTCACCGGGATCGTCGCCCCCGCGCGGCTCGACTACGTCTACTCGCCGGGCCGCGCCCAGGCCGCCTACATAGCGGCCCTCGCCGAGCGGCGGACCGTCGGCGAACGCTGCCCCTCCTGCCGCAAGGTGTACGTCCCGTCCAGGGGCGCCTGTCCCACCTGCGGGGTGGCCACCTCCGAGCGGGTCGAGGTCGGCCCCCGCGGCACCGTCACCACGTACTGCATCGTCAACATCAAGGCCAAGAACCTCGACATCGAAGTCCCGTACGTCTACGCGCACATCGCCCTCGACGGCGCGGACCTCGCGCTGCACGGCCGGATCGGCGGCATCCCCTACGACGAGGTCCGGATGGGCCTGCGCGTGGAGCCCGTGTGGTCCGAGGGCGGCCGCTACCCCGACCACTACCGGCCCACCGGGGAACCGGACGCGGACTACGAGACGTACAAGGAGATGCTGTAGATGGAGACCGTCAGGGACATCGCCGTCGTCGCCTTCGCGCAGAGCGACCACCGGCGCACCTCCGACGAGCTCTCCGAGGTGGAGATGCTCCTCCCGGTCCTGCACGAGGTCCTTGACCGGACGGGCCTGAGGACAGGTGACATCGGTTTCACCTGCTCCGGCTCCAGCGACTACCTCGCGGGCCGCGCCTTCTCCTTCACGATGGCGCTCGACGGAGTGGGCGCCTGGCCCCCGATCTCCGAGTCGCACGTCGAGATGGACGGCGCCTGGGCGCTGTACGAGGCCTGGACCAAACTGCTCACCGGCGACGCCGACACCGCGCTCGTCTACTCCTACGGCAAGTCCTCGCCCGGCTCCGTGCGCGACGTCCTGACACGGCAGCTCGACCCGTACTACGTGGCCCCGCTGTGGCCCGACTCGGTCGCCCTCGCCGCGCTCCAGGCGCGGGCGCTCATCGACGCGGGCGAGACCGACGAACGGGAGCTCGCCTCGGTCGCCGTCCGGAGCAGGGCCGACGCGAGTGCCAACTCCCACGCACAGCTGCGCGGTCCGGTGCCCCGGGGCGACTACCTCGTACGGCCGCTGCGCACCGGCGACTGCCCGCCCGTCGGAGACGGCGCCGCCGCCGTGATCCTCGCCGCGGGCGACCGGGCCCGTGAGCTGTGCGAGCGGCCCGCCTGGATCCGGGGCATCGACCACCGCATCGAGGCCCACTCCCTCGGGGTGCGCGATCTGACCGACTCGCCGTCCGCCCGGCTCGCGGCCGAACGGGCGGGAGCCTTCGAAAGGCCCGTCGACACGGCCGAGTTGCACGCACCCTTCACCTCCCAGGAAGTCGTCCTGCGCAAGGCGCTGCGGCTCGGCGAGGGCGTGCGCGTCAACCCCTCGGGAGGCGCCCTCGCCGCCAACCCGATCATGGCGGCGGGCCTCATCCGCATCGGCGAGGCCGCGGCGCGCGTCCACCGGGGGGAGTCCGACCGGGCGCTCGCCCACGCCACCTCCGGTCCCTGCCTCCAACAGAACCTGGTCGCCGTACTCGAAGGGGACGCCCGATGAGCAAGGAGCCCGTGGCCGTCGTAGGCGTCGGCCAGACCAAGCACGTGGCGGCACGCCGGGACGTGTCCATGGCCGGACTCGTCCGAGAGGCGGCCCGGCGTGCCCTGGCGGACGCCGAGTTGACGTGGGCCGACATCGACGCCGTCGTCATCGGCAAGGCGCCCGACTTCTTCGAGGGCGTCATGATGCCCGAGCTGTACCTCGCGGACGCCCTCGGCGCGACCGGCAAGCCGATGCTCCGGGTGCACACGGCGGGCTCCGTCGGCGGATCGACGGCCCTCGTCGCCGCCAACCTCGTCGCCGGCCGTGTCCACGGCACGGTCCTGACCCTCGCCTACGAAAAACAGTCCGAATCCAACGCCATGTGGGGCCTGTCCCTGCCGATCCCCTTCCAGCAGCCGCTGCTCGCCGGCGCGGGCGGCTTCTTCGCCCCGCACGTGCGTGCCTACATGCGGCGCACCGGCGCCCCCGACACCGTCGGTTCGCTCGTCGCCTACAAGGACCGCCGCAACGCGCTGAAGAACCCGTACGCGCACCTCCACGAGCACGACATCACCCTGGAGAAGGTGCAGGCCTCGCCCATGCTCTGGGACCCGATCCGCTACTCGGAGACCTGCCCCTCCTCCGACGGGGCCTGCGCGATGATCCTCACCGACCGCGCGGGAGCGGCCCGTTCACCCCACCCGTCCGCCTGGATGCACGGCGGCGCGATGCGCAGCGAACCGACCCTCTTCGCCGGCAAGGACTTCGTCTCCCCGCAGGCCGGCAAGGACTGCGCGGCGGACGTGTACCGCCAGGCCGGGATCGCGGACCCCCGCCGCGACATCGACGCCGTCGAGATGTACGTGCCGTTCTCCTGGTACGAGCCCATGTGGCTGGAGAACCTCGGCTTCGCCGACGAGGGCGAGGGGTGGAAGCTCACCGAGTCGGGCGTGACCGAGCTGGAGGGCGACCTGCCCGTCAACATGTCGGGCGGCGTCCTCTCCACCAATCCGATCGGCGCCTCCGGCATGATCCGCTTCGCCGAGGCGGCCCTCCAGGTGCGCGGCCAGGCCGGAGAGCACCAGGTCGACGGGGCCCGCAGGGTGCTCGGCCACGCCTACGGCGGCGGATCCCAGTTCTTCTCGATGTGGCTGGTCGGCGCCGCGCCGCCCGCCTCCTGAAACCCTCGCCCCTCACACGGCCTGTGCGCGACAGGGACCGATGGCTAGGCTGGCCGCGGACGACGAACCGGGAGGAGCAGGACGTGGCCGAGAGCACCATCGAGCAGCACCCGCTCGCGGGCTGGGACAAGCCGGAGCTGGACCTCAGCAAGGCCGACTGGCAGTCCAGCAGCCGGGGACGGGGCGATGTCCAGATCGCCTTCGTCGAGGGCTTCATCGCGATGCGCAACAGTGGCCGCCCGCAGAGCCCTTCCCTGATCTTCACCCCCGCGGAGTGGGGGGCGTTCGTATCGGGGGCCCGCGAGGGGGAGTTCGACCTGACCTGAACCGACGGCCGCCGGGCTCCGCCCCGCCCTCCAGGAGTGAGGAGGGAGGAGGGGCGGCGGCCCGTGGCGCCGTGCCCACGGGACCGCCCGCCGCCCCGGTCCTCCCGCGGCCTCGCCGTCGTGCGGGAGGTTCCGACCAGGAGCGCGCGAACGGGCTGCCCCGTCGATGATCGGGGCGTACGCTGAGGTGCCTGGAGGTCACGGTCCGCATCCGCTCCCCGCGCGGGCGCGCGATCGTGGCAGGGGGTGATCATGGGGCAACGCAGCCTTCGCAGCCGTCGGACGCTCTTCGAGCGCGAGAGTGAACTCTCCGCCGCCGACGAGGCGTTGAGCGATCTGATCGGCCTGAGCCGGGAACCCGACGAGCCACCGGGCCGCTCCCGCGGGGCGCTCCTCGCCTTCGCCGGACGTGCCGGAATCGGCAAGACGACCCTCCTCGGCGAGGTCAGAAGGCGCTCCACGGCCAAGGGCTGCACCGTGCTGAGCGCGCGCGGCGGGGAACAGGAACAGCGCGTCGCCTTCCACGTCGCCCGACAGCTCCTGCAGCCCCAGCTGGCCGGATACTCCGAAGCCGAACTCCGTGCCTCCCTGGGCAGTTGGTACTCCATCGTCGGCCCCGCGCTCGGCCTGTGCGCGCCCTCCGAGGGCGCCCCGCCCGACCAGCAGGGCCTGCGCGCCGGACTCGACTGGGTGCTCACCCACCTCGCCGTGCAGCGCGCCCCCATGGTGCTCCTCCTGGACGACGCGCACTGGGCCGACGCCGAGTCGCTCAGCTGGCTCGCCGCGTTCGCCCCCCGCGCCGAACAGCTCCCCCTGCTGCTCGTCGTCGCCTACCGCCCCGACGAACTCCCCGAACACGCCGAGGCGTTCAGGGGACTGCCCGGCCGCGCCGGACAGCGCCCCATCGGCCTCGAACCGCTCAGCGCCGCCGCCGTCGCCCGGCTCGTCCGCGAAGACCTCGGCACCCAGGCCGACGACGCGTTCTGCCGCGAGTGCTGGGCGGTCACCGCGGGCAACCCGTTCGAGGCCGTCGAGCTGACCGCCAAGGTCCGCGACCGCGGCCTCACCCCGACCGAGGACGGAGCGCACCTCCTGCGCGACCTTGCCGCCGCCGTCAAGGGCAGCGGCATCGTCGCCCGCCTCGAACGCCTCGGCACCGCGACCGTCCGCTTCGCCTGGGCCTGCGCCGTGCTCGGCACCGAGATCCGCCCCGCGCTCGCCGCCGCCGTCGCGGGCCTCGGCCCCGAGGAGGCCGCCGACGCGGCCGACGCCCTGCGCGCCGCCCGCATCCTGACCGGCGCCGACCCCCTCGAATTCGTCCATCCGCTGATCGCCACCGCCGTCTACCGCGACATCCCCGGCAGCGTCCGCGTGGCCCTGCACGGCCAGGCCGCCTGGTGCGTGATCGACGAGGGCCTCGGCCCGGCCGCCGCCGGCCGCCACCTCATGGAGACCCACCCGGACGGCGACACCTGGATCGTCCAGCAGCTGCGCGCCGCGGCCCGCGAGACCCAGCGCGCCGGAGCCCCCGACGCGGCCCGCAGCTACCTCGCGCGCGCCCTGCGCGAACCGCCGCCCCTCGGGGACCGCGCCGCCGTCCTGTACGAACTGGGCTGCGCGTCCCTGCTCACCGAACCGACGAACACGGTCAACCATCTGCGCGCCGCCCTCGAGGAACCGATCACCGACCCCGAGCTGCGCCACAACATCGTCTACCGCCTCTCCCAGGTGCTCGCGCACAGCGACTGCCTCGCCGAGGCCTCCGAGACCCTCGCCCGCGAGATCCCGGTCACCGGCGACGCCCGGGTACGCCTGCGCATGCAGTCCGAGCAGTTCATGTGGGACGCCTTCCGCGCCGACGAACCCGACTCGCCCGCCCGCTCCCGACGGCTCGCCCGCCTCGCCGACCGGCTCACCGGCCACGACCTCACCGAGCGCTACGTCATCGGACTGCGGGCCTGGGACGCCACCCTGCGCGGCGAACCCGCCCCCGTCGCCCTCCACCACGCCGAGCGCGCCCTGGCCGGCGGCCTCGGCTGGGCCGAGGCCGACCGCGGCTTCGAGGTCCCGGTCCTGGTCGCCATGACCTTCATGTACGCCGACCGGCCCGGCCGGACCGAGGAACTCTTCGCCACCGGGATCGCCGACTTCGAATCACAGGGCTGGCACGGTGCCCACCTCTCCTTCGGCTACACGATCCTCGGATACGTCCGCTTCCGCCGCGGCCGTCTCGTCGAGGCCGAGGACTTCGTCCGCGCGGGCCTCCGGCTCGCCGAACGCGTCGGGCCCGGCACCCCCGTCCACTGGTACGCGGTGGGCACCCTCATCCAGGTCCTGCTCGCCCGGGGCCGGGTCGAACAGGCCGCCCGCATCGGCGAGGCCTACGCCTTCCACGCCCCCTTCTCGGCCGCCGTCACCTTCCCCGACGCCCAGACCGTGTACGGCGAACTCCTGCTCGCCCGCGGCCTCACGAAGGACGCCGCCGCCGAGCTCGCCTCCGCCGGCCGCCGCCTCGACCCGCGCGGCATGCGCAACCCGGCCTGGTGTCCCTGGCAGCTCCACCTCGCCCGCGCCGAGCACCACGAAGCCCCGGAGCGCGCCGTCGCCACGGCACTCGAAGCGGTGAACCGCGCCCGCCAGTACGGCGCCCCCTCCACCGTCGGCCACGCCCTGCGCGTCGCCGCCGAGGTCTCGCCCGGACCGGACCGCGTTCCGCTCCTGCAAGAGTCCGTCGGTCATCTGGAGCGCTCCCCGGCCGCCTACGAACTGGCCTGCTCCCTGGTCGCCCTGGGCACCGAACTGCGCCGCGCCGGGCGCCCCGGGGAGGCCGCCGAACACCTGTACCGCGGCCTCGACGCCGCGGTCCAGTGCGGGGCCGACGGACTGATCGAGGACGCCCGCGACGAGCTGACCTCGGCGGGACTGCGGTCGCGCCGCCTGCACAGCACCGAGACGAACACCCTCACCGCCCGCGAGCGCACCGCCGCCGCGCTCACCGCGCGGGACCGGACCCCGGCCCAGATCGCCGAGGAGCTGCACATCGACGAGCACGCCGTCGCCCGGCTCCTGTCGGCGGTCTACCGCAAGGTCGGCACCGACCGCAGGGGACTCGCCGCCGCGTTGGGGGACCAGGCCACGTCCTGACGCCACCGGACCGTCGCGCTCCCGGCGCCCACGGCCCCGCGGACCCCGTGTGCACGCCCCGTGCCGGTCCGGTGCGCGGGGGCGTCCCCCGGTCAGGTGCACCCGCCCCCGGACCCGGTGCGCGGGGCCCTCGTGGGGCCCGGTACGCGCCCGTGCACGTACCATTGCGGCATGTCCTTCCTCCGCCGCCGCAGCGCCACGCCCGCCGGGCCCGACTTCGATGTTCTGGCCATGGACCCGGGCGACTGGCCCGGCAATCTCGGCGCGGGCCTGCTGCCCGCGCCCGACGGCACCTGCCAGGGCGTCTTCCTGCGCTACGACCTGTTCGGCGGCCGCGGTCCCGCGATGATCATCGGCAATCTGCCCGAGGGTTCCCAGGCCCGGGACGTCGCCGAGGGCGAGGTCCCCTTCGAGGTGGCCCAGCTGCTGATCGCGCTGGAGAACCACGAGGAGGTGACCGTCACCGGGACCGAGGACATGCCGGTGATGCAGGGCGACAACCTCATGATCGTGCGCCGGCTGAAGCTCTCCGAGACCCGTATCTCCTGCGTCCAGTTCGACCGCAGCGACAACGTCCTGGTGACGATCGCCGCCTGGGACCGTCCGATCACGGACGACCTGTACGCGCTCCTGAAGCCGCTCCCGGCGGAGCTCTTCCAGCAGGGCTGAGCCCGAACTCACCGCCCGGGCTCACAGTTTGAGGGTGAACCAGGTGGTCTTGCCCGCGTCGGTGGGACGTACGCCCCAGTTGTCGGCGAGCGAGCGGACCAGGATCAGCCCCCGCCCCGACTCCTCGTCCTCGCCGGCCGTCCGGGGCTGCGGCAGATGCGGGCTGCGATCGCTGACCTCCACGGTCAGGTCGGTCGCGGTGCGGCACAGGTGCAGGCCGATGGGCCCCTGGGCGTGCTGCACGGCGTTGGTGAGGATCTCGGAGAGCAGGAGCCGGGCGTCGTCCGCGGCGGGAGCGCAGTCCCAGGCCGTCAGCGCCTTGCAGAGGAAGGCGCGGCCCTCCGGAACCGATTCGGGCACCGCGGGCAGGTCGGTGTTGACGGTCGCCAGGGGCCCGTCGGGGAGCCGGGTGAGCAGCAGTGTGACGTCGTCGTTGTGCCCGTCGTTGTCCGGCAGCAGGGCGGACAGCACGTGGTCGGCGGCGTCCTCCAGATCGGGCGCGGCGGCGAACAGGTCCGCGAGGGTGGCCGTGAGCGCGGTGAGCTGGTCCTCGATGTCACTGCCGGGCGTCTCGATCAGACCGTCGGTGTACAGGACGAGCGTCGCCCCGGGCGGGATCAACGAGGTCGCCTGCTCGTAGAGGATGCCCCCGACGCCGAGCGGTGCGTTCACCGGCGCGGGGAGCGGCCGGGCACCGGCGCCGGGCGTGGCCACCAGGGTCGGCAGATGCCCGGCCGAGCAGACCGTCACCTCGCCCGCGTCGGCGGAGATGACCAGATAGCAGCAGGTCACGAGCTGGTCGGGCACGTCCAGATCGCCGACGACGGCCTCCAGGGCCTGCATCAACTGGCGGGGCTGCATACCGGTCTTGGCCAGGGCGTGCGCGGCCGACCGCAGTTGGCCCATCACGGCGGCGGCGTCCAGGCCGCGGCCCATCACATCGCCGATCAGCACCCCGACCCGGCCCGCTCCCAGCGGGATCAGGTCGAACCAGTCACCGCCCACTCCCGCTCCCTGCGTGGCGGGCCGGTAGCGGCTCGCCGTGTTCAGACCGGGGATGGCGGGCGGGGTGCCCATGAGGCTGCGCTGGAGGGTCAGCGCGATGTGCCGCTGCTGCTCGTACAGGAAGGTCAGCTCCGCCTCGGCCCTCTTGCGGTCGCTGATGTCCCGGACGATCGCGCACGCGCCGATCACCGTGCCGTCCGCGTCCCGGGTGGGCCACAGCGTGATGTCCACGTCCAGCAGGGCGCCCGAGCGGGTCAGCCGCAGGGTCTCGAAGTGCTCGACCTTCTCGCCGCTGCGCAGCCGGTCCAGGAGCGTGTCGATCTCGCTCCGCCGCTCCGCGGTCGCGAGGAGGGACACGTGCTTGCCCATCACCTCGGCCCGCGAGTAGCCGTACAGCCGCTGCGCCGCCGCGTTCCAGTAGGTGATGTGACCGTCCAGGGTCTTGGCCAGGATCGCGTCCTGGGAGGACTCCACGAGACCGGCCAGTTCGTTGATCCGGGCCTCGGCGCGCCTGCGCTCGCTGACGTCGCGGACGGCGGCGGAGACGAGCAGTCCGTCGGTGGTCTCCAGCGGGCTGAGGCTGATCTCGACGGGGAACTCGGTGCCGTCCTTGCGCAGTCCGTGCAGTTCGAGTCCCGCGCCCATCGGGCGGACCTGGCGGTTGTCCGAGTAGCCCTTGCGGTGATGGTGGTGGTGGGCGCGGAAGCGGTCGGGCACGAGGAGCTCGACGGGTCGGCCGAGGAGTTCCTTGCGCTGGTAGCCGAAGAGGGCTTCGGTCTGGGCGTTGACGAGTTTGATGGTGCCGGTGTCGTCGACGATGACCATGGCGTCGGGTGCCGCCTCCAGCAGACCCCGAAACCTTTCCTCAGCGGCTTTGCGGTCACTGACGTCGCGGACGGCGGCGGAGACGAGCAGTCCGTCGGTGGTCTCCAGCGGGCTGAGGCTGATCTCGACGGGGAACTCGGTGCCGTCCTTGCGCAGTCCGTGCAGTTCGAGTCCCGCGCCCATCGGGCGGACCTGGCGGTTGTCCGAGTAGCCCTTGCGGTGATGGTGGTGGTGGGCGCGGAAGCGGTCGGGCACGAGGAGCTCGACGGGGCGGCCGAGGAGCTCATCGCGGGTGTAGCCGAAGAGGGCTTCGGTCTGGGCGTTGACGAGTTTGATGGTGCCGGTGTCGTCGACGATGACCATGGCGTCGGGTGCCGCCTCCAGCAGACCCCGAAACCTTTCCTCGGCCCCCGCCGGCGCGTCGTTGCGCGGTTCACCACCGCACGCGCATCGCTGGGGGACCGCCGCACCGGCCGGCCGCGGTGAAGTCTCTTCGACGAAGTTGCCCATGCCTGCCCCAGGGTGTGCCGTGTTCTGTGAACGGCCCATCAGAGCGTACGGAGAGCGGGCGCGCGGTTACATGTCGTTAACTGTTCCGACCGCGGCCGAACCTGTCCTCGTCGGCGCTTTCCCTGGCCGGTTGCCGGTGTGATTGTCTTCGGCGGTCTACGGGATCAGGTCCACGTCCGCCGCCCGCACGAACTGCACCCGGTGCCCGAACTGGATCTCGTAGTACATGTCCGTGCCGATCACGACCCGGTGCGGCGTCGTGTCGAAGGTCGGCGCGTAGAAGTACTCGCCGGGCACCTTGTCACCGGCCGCGTAGCGCTGGCCGGCGAGGATCTTGTACGGCAGGGGCGACACGGCCTGGACGGGCACGCCCGCCGGGTACGCCTCCTTCTCCGGGTACGCCCTGCCGTACACGGGGATCTCCGCCAGACCCTCCTTGGGCGTCACGGCCGGCCCCGACGCCCGCACCGCGGTCGGCTGCTTGCGCGGGTTCTTGAACCAGGCCTTCTGGCCCAGGTACCAGATCGCCGTCCAGTCGCCGTCCCTTCCGGCGAGCGCGTACCGCTGGCCGGTCGAGACGCGTGAGGCGACGTCGTTCACACCGGTCGTCGAGGGGTCGCCCTTCGGGTACAGGCCGATGTCCTGGATCAGCGGCGAGCTCTCGTCCGGCTGGGAGTAGAGGCGCACCTCGCTGGAACCGTGCGCGGCGCAGGGCTCGCCCTTGGCGGTGCAGCCCGTGTACAGCGGCTGGTTGGCGTCGTAGTCGGGCAGGACGGTCACCAGCTCGGAGCCCTTGCCGAACGTGGGGCGGAAGGGGTGTCCGAGGAGGGCGAAGTAGTGCCGCCAGTCCCAGTACGGGCCCGGGTCCGTGTGCATGCCCGGGATGGTGGAGGCCGTGGGGCCGGGTACGTTGTCGTGCCCGAGGATGTGCTGCCGGTCCAGCGGGATGTCGTACTTCCGGGCGAGGTAGCGCACCAGGCGGGCGGAGGCCCGGTACATCTCCTCGGTGTACCAGGTGTCGGGCGCGGTCAGGAAGCCCTCGTGCTCCAGGCCGATCGACTTCGCGTTGATGTACCAGTTGCCCGCGTGCCAGGCCACGTCCTTGGCCTTCACGTGCTGGGCGATGTGCCCGTCCGTCGAGCGCAGGGTGTAGTTCCACGACACATAGGTCGGGTCCTGGACGAGGTTCAGCACACCGTCCCAGGTGCCTTCCGTGTCATGGATGACGATGTACTTGATGCTCTGCGAGGCGGGCCGGTCGCCCAGGTCGTGGTTGCCGTAGTCGCCGTCGCCGAACTCCGCGTACGGGGCGGGGATCCACTCGCAGGACACGGTCCGCGGGCACTCCGTGCCGTCGGCGGAGGCGGTCCGCAGTCCCGCGCGGCCGAGCTGCGCGGTGTCGGGCTCCAGTCCGGGCCGCGCGGCGAGCGCCACCCGCTGGCCGGTGTCCGTGGTGCGCCGCTCGCCCGTGCGCATGACGGCGTAGGCGTCGTCCGCGTAGGCCGCCGCGGTGGCGCTGTCGTCCGCTCCCGAGAAGCGCGCCACCGCCGCGTACCAGTCGGAGGCGTCGGAGCTCAGCGGCTCGCCGAGGTCGCGCTGGGCGGCGGCCAGGAGGGCGGCACCGCCCTCGATGTTCGCCGCCGCGTCGGTGCGCAGCCGCTCCACGGGCAGACCGGTGAGGCCGGCGGCCTTCGTCAGGGTCTTGAGCCGCGCCGGCAGCCGGGAGTCCGCGGGCACCCGCGCGTCGGGCAGAAGGGCGCGGCGCGAGCTGTCGCCGCGGGCGTCCTCCGTGCCCTCGCTGTGGTGCGGGGCCGCGGCGATCGCCGTTCGGGCGTCGGTCAGGTGCATGGGGCCGTAGCCCCCGGTGACGCTCGGGGCGCCGGCGTGCGTGTCCCAGCGGGACTGCAGATAGGAGACGGCGAGCAGCACGTCCTGCGGGACGTGGTACTCGGCGGACGCGGTGGCGAAGGCCCGCTGCAGCTCGGTCGCGGGCGCCTCTTCGGCGGAACTCGACGGAGCCGCGCCGAGCAGCGGCAGCAGCAGCGCCGCCGAGGCGACGGCTCCCGCGGACCTGCGCGCGCGTCTGCGCCTGGTGGTGCCTTCGGGTTCGGTGGCGGACCGGTGCAATGCAGCCTCCTGGGACGGTCGGGCGCGGTGGGGCGTGCGAGAGCCGAACGCGTCAGTGCTACCGGCTCCCCGACGATCCGTCAATCATGCTCAGGAGGAGGCGATTTCCCATGTCAGCGTGGGGTGAGGGGGATTTCGTGGCGGTGGCCCCCCGGCCTGCGGGGCGTCAGTGGCGTGGACCAATGCCCCGAACGGCGGGTCGTGCGCGAGGGAGGTCCGCGGTGGGCCGGTGCTCCGGTGCCACCGCGGACCTCCCTCCCTCTTCAGCGAGTGCCGACCGCCGCGCGTACGGCCCGCCGGGCCAGCTGGCAGTCGTCGTGCAGCCGCCGCAGCAGCAGCCGCTGCTCCTCGCCGGAGGGCACGGCAGCCGGGTGCGCCGGGCCCGCTGCCGCCGGGGGCGCCTCGTGCAGGGAACGCTGCACGGCCGTCTCGTACGTACGGATCTCGCGGGTCAGGACGATCATCAGGTTCACCAGGAAGGCGTCCCGTGCCGCCGGTCCCGCCGACTGCGCGAGCTGGCTGATCTGGCGGCGCGTCACCGGGGCGTCGCCGAGGACCGTCCACAGGGTCGCCAGGTCGTAGCCCGGCAGGTACCAGCCGGCGTGCTCCCAGTCCACCAGCACTGGACCGGCCGGTGACAGGAGGACGTTCGACAGGAGGGCGTCGCCGTGGCAGAACTGGCCCATGCCCTGGCGGCCGGAGGTCGTCGCGATGCCGTGCACCAGCTTCTGCAGATCGCCCATGTCCCGGTCGGTGAGCAGCCCCAGCTCATGGAAGCGGGAGATCCGTTCCGCGTAGTCCAGCGGGGCGTCGAAGGTCCCGGCCGGCGGCCGCCAGGCGTTCAGCCGGCAGATGGCGCCCAGCGCGGCGCGGATGTCCGCGCGGGGCGGCGCCTCGAGCGGGTGGCGCTGGAGCGCGGCCACCCGGCCCGGCATGCGCTCGATCACCAGTGTGCAGTTGTCCGGATCCGCCGCGATCAGCCGGGGCACCCGAACAGGCGGGCGGTGCCGGACGAACAGACGGTATGCAGCTATTTCGTGCCTGATCCGCTCGGCCCAGACGGGGGAGTGGTCCAGTAAACACTTGGCGACGGCCGTGCTGCGTCCCGTCGTGCCGACGAGGAGCACGGAGCGTCCGCTGCGGCGCAGCACCTGGACCGGAGCGAACTCCGGACAGATCCGGTGCACCGACGCGATCGCCGTGCGCAGCTGGGCGCCCTGAGGGCCGGACAAGTCGAGTCTCCCGCTGAGCGGTTGGGTGCCGATCCCCGGCACGCGCCGCGTCCGGCCGGCACCGAGCACGGGGGCCGCCTGACGCGCGGGGTCGAGGTAGGGGCCGCTGCCCACCGGGCGGGGGTGCAACGACCGGGGCGGAGCGGACACGGAGGACGATGCTGTGTACATGGGCGAAACAGATCCCTTCGTGTGCCTGCTAGTTGCCGCGCTGCCCGCCCCGGCCGCCTGGTTCATCCTGGGGAATGTCCCTGGCAACCGGGTCGGGGTGGCGCGTTCCTACCTGACACCCGACGCCCACTGGCACACCATCTGGCGCACCCTGGCGAACCCTGGCGAATAGTCGCTCAGCAACTGACAGGCGGTTACTGTCGAAATCAGCCGAGAACCTGGGGGCTTGACGTGAACGGACAACCCAACACTCGTCTGTCGGACCTGTTCGGCCTGGCCGGCTGGTCCAAGGGTGAGCTCGCGAGGCTGGTCAACCGGCAGGCGGGGGCCATGGGCCACCCCCAGCTGGCGACCGACACCTCACGGGTGCGGCGGTGGATCGACATGGGAGAGATCCCGCGCGATCCGGTGCCGCGGGTGCTGGCGGCTCTGTTCACCGAGCGTCTCGGCCGTGTCGTGACCATCGAGGACCTCGGTCTGGTCAGGCACGGGCGTACGGGGAAACGGCAAGGCGCCGCCGGGAGTGCGGAACATCCCGACGGAGTGCCGTGGGCGCCCGAGCGGACTGCCGCGGTCCTCACCGAATTCACGGGAATGGACCTCATGCTCAACCGACGCGGCTTGGTGGGCGCGGGTGCCGCGCTCGCCGCGGGATCCGCACTCAGCACTGCCATGCGAGACTGGCTGCAAACCGATCCGGCCCTGACGGCCGACGCTCCGCAGTTCGAAGACCCCCTGCACGCCGACCCCGCCGGGTTCGACCGTTACGAGGCCGCCCCCATCGGGTCGCAGGAGATCGAGGAACTGGAGCGCTCCGTCGAGGTGTTCCGGGCCTGGGACGCGTCCCGTGGCGGCGGGCTGCAACGCAAGGCCGTGGTGGGCCAGCTCAACGAAGTGGGAGGCATGCTCTCCTACCGGCATCCCGACCATCTCCAGCGGCGCCTGTGGGGCGTCGCCGCCAATCTCGCCGTCCTCGCGGGCTGGATGTCGCACGACGTCGGCCTGGAGCCCACGGCCCAGAAGTACTTCGTCATCGCCGCCCACGCGGCCCGGGAGGGCGGCGACCGGCCCCGCGCGGGGGAGGCGCTCTCACGGGCGGCCCGCCAGATGGTGCACCTGGGCCGGCCCGACGACGCGCTCGACCTCATGAAGCTCGCCAAGTCCGGTTCGGGTGACGAGGTGCTGCCCCGCACCCAGGCGATGCTGCACACCATCGAGGCCTGGGCACAGGCGTCCATGGGCAGGGGCCAGGCCATGCGGCGGACCCTGGGCATGGCGGAGGACCTGTTCGTCTCCGACCGCGGTGACGTACCGCCGCCCAGCTGGATGCAGTTGTTCGACGAGGCCGACATGCACGGCATGCAGGCGCTCGCCTACCGCACCCTCGCCGAGCACGAGCCGGCCGCCGCGGCGACCGCCCAACGGCACGCCAAGGAGGCGCTGAAGCTGCGGGAGTCGGGGCGGGACCGGTCGAAGATCTTCGACCACATCTCGCTCGCGTCGGCCTGCTTCATCGCCGACGATCCCGAACAGGCCGACCGCTACGCGCGGCTGGCCCTGACGTCGATGGGCGCCAACTCCTCCCATCGCACCTGGGACCGGCTGCGCGAGATGTACCGGCTCACGGGGCAGTATTCCAGCTATCCGAAGATCAGCGATCTGCGTGAGGAGATCAAACTCGCGCTGCCGAAGGGGGCGCTCAAGCCCAGGCACGGCAGCAGCACGCGGGTCTAGGGGGACGTGGCGCCCTCGGCGCCTCGTGCACGGCGGGTGTTCGGCGCGGTTCGCGTCGCGACGGCTCGGCCGGCAACGACGTCAGCCGCTCCCGGTGTCCCCGTCGTCCTCGACGTCAGGACCCGATCCGGACCATGAGCACACAGGCGTCGTCCTCGCGCTCGGTTCCGCCGTATTCCTCGACGACCATCCGGATGCAGTCCTGGGCCGTACGGGCCTCGCCGAAGCGTGGGGCCAGGCCGAGCAGCCTCCGGACGGCCGCTGTTTCTCCCCGGTCCTCGGCTTCGCCGGGAAGCGGGGCCTTCGACCGCCGGGGGACCAGCCCTCCGGTGTGCAGGAGCAGCAGGTCGCCCACGCGGAGGCTCTCCTCGGCCTGCCCGTAGACGGCACCGGAGGTGACCCCGAGCAGTACGCCGTCCGGCGCGGCCAGCGCACGCCCCGTCCCGTCGCGGAACAGCAGCGGGGCGGGGTGTCCCGCCTGTGCCCAGCTGAGGGTGCGGGTCTTTGGGAGGTAACGGCAGCAGACGGCACTGCCCAGGGCGGGCTGGACGGTGGAGTCGATCAACTGATTGAGCCAGGAGAGGAGTTGCCCCGGCCGGGTGCCCGCCACCGCCATGCCGCGCAGCGCGCCGAGCAGCATCGCCACTCCCGAGGTCACGGTCACTCCGTGACCGGTGAGGTCGCCGACGCTCAGCAGGGTCTCCCCGTCGGGGAGTTCGAGCGCGTCGTACCAGTTGCCGCCGATCAGCGCGCTGCTCGACGACGGCAGGTAGTGGGCCGCCACGTCCAGCGCCCGGGGGCCCTCGCGCGGGAAGCGCAGGGAGCCGCGCCAGGGAGGCAGCACGGCCTCCTGGAGTTCGACCGCGAGCCGGCGCTCGGTCCGTGCGACGTGCTGCTGGCGCTGGAGGGATTCGCCGGTCTCGCCCACGGTCCGCTGGCTGCGGCGCAGTTCGCTGACATCGCGCAGCACGGCCCACATCGAGGCGGTGCTGCCGTCGGGGTCGAGTACGGGCTCACCCATCATGTGTACGGTCCGCACCCCGCCGTCGGGGCGCTTGATGCGGAACTCCCCGTCGATGGGCTTGGCGTCGATGAGGCAGTCGGTGACCATCGCCGTCAGCATCGGCCGGTCCTCGTCGAGGACCAGTGAGGGCAGTTCGTCCAGGGTGAGCGGGGGAGCGGCGGCGTCGCGGCCCAGGATCTGGTAGAACTCGCCGGACCAACTGGCCTCGTCCGTCAGCAGGTTCCACTCGGCGCTGCCGACCCGGCTCAGCAGCGAGCCGTGCCGGGACGCGGCCGGCGCGGTCCGGGCCGCGGGGGCGGCCTGGGGCTGGACGGGCACGGCCGGCGGTCCGTCCCGCAACTGGGCCAGGTGCGCGTCCAGGTCGTTCAGCTGGTGCAGTGCCAGGTTGCACAGCGCGCGCTGCCAGCGTCCCTGCGCGTCCCCTTCGTCGGCGGGTGCCTCACGCCGTACGGCGTCCACCTCGCCGCGCAGGCGCCGCGTCTGCGAGATGAGCGCGTCGACCGTGCCGCGGCTGGGCGGCTGGGCGGCTGGGCGGTCCGCAGAGAGATGGGGTGGCATGACGTACTCCGATGCGGGGACGGTACGACCTGGGTGACGGAAGGACCGCTACGACTGTCGCACAGCCCGCGACGCGCTGTAAGGGATTTGGCAACACCCGATACGGTCGTGCTTCTGGTATATGCCGCAGTCCTCCCGGAGTGGGTGACCGGTCCCGATGCGGTAGTCGTCGGGAGGGTTCAAGTCGTAGATAACGTACGCGAGTTGAGGGTCATGGACGGTTCCGGACCGGGCTTTCATCCTGCTGTTCGAAGGGCGTTTGTGCGAGTGTCCGGAAGGTGTTCACAGGGGCGCGCGAAGTCCGCTCCTCCGGGCCGCCCCGGCGCGCCGCCGCCTTCGCCTCCCGGCGTACCCGCGCGGGACGTGTCGTGCGGACCGGCAGGGCCCGTCGCGGACGCGGCGAGCGGTCGCCACGATCGTCGCCTCGACCGTCCCGGGGACGGTGTCCGCCGCCGCGGACCGCGACAACCGGGTGGCGCGCTCGGAGAACTGGGGCGTGATCCCCACAACACCATCGGTTCTCCCGTCGCCGCTCTGAGGGACGGCCCGGTCGTGCCCGGGGACAACGGCAGGCCGCCCTACGGCAACGGCAGCCTCGGCATCGAGGTGGCGGGCCGGCTCCGTGGGGCGGCTCGCCGGGAGACGCGCGACCGCCGCCCTCCGGTGGACCGGTCAGGCGTAGAGGTCCGGGCGCGGGACGAGTTCGACGGCCACCCGGCCGCCGCTCTCCAGCGCCCGGACTCCCGCCTCGGCGACGGCGGACGCTGCGTACCCGTCCCAGACCCCGGGCCCGGTGACCCGGCCGGCCCGGGTGGCGTCCACCCAGGCCTGCACCTCACGGTCGTAGGCGTCGGCGAAGCGCACGAGATAGTCCCGCGCCACCTCCTCGTGCCGTCCGTCCGCCGTCGTCACGGCCAGGGAGCGCTCGTCCCCGATCCGCGCGCTCCCGGCCTCGCACACCGCCTCGCACGCCACCTGGTAGCCGAACCCGCAGTTCACGAAGACCTCGACGTCGACCAGGGCGCCACCGGCCGTCTCGAACAGGACGAACTGAGGGTCGACCAGCCCCTCGGGCGCGGACGAGGACGACCGGGGGCGCAGCACCGTCACCGCCGTGAGCTCCTGCCCCAGCAGCCAGCGCGCCGCGTCGATCTCGTGCGAGACGGAGCTGTTGACCAGCATCGCCGAGGTGAAGTCCGGCGGCGAGAAGACGTTGCGGTGCGTGCAGTGCAGCATCAGCGGGCGGCCCAGCCGGCCGCCGTCCAGCAGGGACTTCAGCCGCAGGTACTCGGCGTCGTACCGGCGCATGAACCCGACCTGCGCCAGCCGCCGCCCGAGCCGCACCTCCGCCTCCATCACCCGCAGCGCCCCGGCCGACTCCGGGACCAGCGGCTTCTCGCACAGCACCGGCAGGCCCCGGGCGAAGGCCTCGAGCAGGGCCTCCTCGTGCGCGGGACCGGGGGAGGCGATCAGCACGGCCTCCACCCCGGGCGCGTCGAGCGCGGCGGCCGCCTCGGCGTGGACCGAGGCACCGTCGACGCCGGCCACGGCCTCCTCGGCGCGACCGGTGTCGGGATCCGCCACGGCGGCGACCCTGGCACCGCTCACCACCCGGTCCAAGCGGCGTACATGGTCGGCTCCCATGTGTCCGGCACCCAGTACCGCCACACCCAACAGCTCACTCACGCGGTGCGCACCTCTCCGACGACTGCCCGGGCCGTTCCGTCCCGGTGGTCCGATTGTCGGCCGCGAAGATCGATGGCGCAGTACCCTGATGGCCACCCGCTCCGGGCATTCGAGGCATTTGGTTGTTAATGTCGCTCAGGTCGCCAGATGACGTTGCCCGCATCGTGGTCGCGCACGACGATGCCCACTCCGCAGGACGCCCATGACGCAGGCCGACACCGAACCCGAGGCCGCACCGGCCGCCAAGCTGACCCTGATCACCCTCTCCATGATGGTCGTCGGCTCCATGGTCGGCGCCGGGGTGTTCTCCCTCCCGCGGCGGTTCGCCGAGGAGACGGGTGTGGCGGGCGCGCTGATCGCCTGGGCCGTCGCCGGTACCGGCATGCTGATGCTCGCCTTCGTCTTCCAGCGGCTCGCGATCGCCAGGCCCGACCTCGACGCGGGCGTCTACGCCTACGCCAAGGCGGGCTTCGGCGAGTACCTCGGGTTCTTCTCGGCCTTCGGCTACTGGGCCAGCGCCTGCGTCGGCAACGTGACCTACTGGGTGCTCATCATGTCGACGATCGGGGCCGTCGCGCCCGCGCTCGGCGACGGGGACACCGTCCTCGCGGTCGTGCTCTCCTCGGTCGGCCTGTGGGCCTTCTTCTTCCTCATCCGGCGCGGGGTGAAGGAGGCGGCGGCCATCAACCGGATCGTCACCGTGGCCAAGGTCGTCCCGATCCTCGTCTTCGTCGTACTGGCGCTCTTCTACCTGAAGCCCGACGTCTTCGCCGAGAACTGGAGCGGCGCCGCCTACGGTTCACTGTTCGAGCAGGTCAAGGGCACCATGCTGGCCACCGTCTTCGTGTTCCTCGGCGTCGAGGGGGCGAGCGTCTACTCCCGGCACGCCAAGCGCCGCGAGGACGTCGGCCGGGCCACCGTCCTCGGCTTCCTCAGCGTGTTCGCCGTCTTCGCCTCGGTCACGATCGTGTCGTACGGGCTGCTGCCCACGGAGGAGATCGCCGAGCTCAGACAGCCGTCCATGGCCGGGGTCCTGGAGAGCGCCGTCGGCAACTGGGGCCAGGTCTTCGTCAGCGTCGGCCTCATCGTCTCGGTCCTCGGCGCCTACCTCGCCTGGACGCTGATGGCGGCCGAAGTGCTGTTCGTCGCGGCCAAGGACGAGGACATGCCCCGCTTCCTGGCCCGCTCCACACGCGCCGACGTGCCGGCCCCCGCGCTGCTGCTGAGCACCCTGCTCACCCAGGCGGTCCTGGTCGTCACCCTCTTCTCGGACGACGCCTTCAACTTCGCGCTCGACCTGACCAGCGCCCTGACACTGATCCCGTTCCTGCTGGCGGCGGCCTTCGCCCTGAAGATCGCCCGGCACCGGTTCGGCGGCGACCTCGTCGTCGCCGCCCTCGCCACCGTGTACACGGCCTTCCTGCTCTACGCGGCCGGGCTGAAGTACCTCCTCGTCTCCTTCATCATCTACGCGCCCGCCACGGTGCTGTTCGTGATGGCGCGCCGCGAGCAGGGCAGGACGCCGTTCTCGCCCCGCGAACTGGTCATCCTCGTCGTCTCGGTCGCCGGTGCCGTCACCGGGATCGTCGCCCTGGCGCTGGGCTGGATCAGTCTGTGACCCGTCGGCCCCCGGCCCGGAGAAAGGCACACCATGACCAGTCGAGACACCACCGGCCGTCCGGCGTACGGCGTCCACTCCGAGGTCGGCAGGCTGCGCAAGGTGCTGGTCTGCGCACCCGGTCTCGCCCACCGCCGGCTCACCCCCACCAACGCCGCCGACCTGCTCTTCGACGACGTGATGTGGGTGGAGAACGCCCAGCGCGACCACGCCGACTTCGTCGACGAGCTGCGCGGACGCGGGGTGGAGGTCGTGGAACTGCACGACCTGCTCGCGCAGACCATGGCCCTGCCCGAGGCGAAGGACTGGCTCCTCGACCGGAAGATCACCGCGAACGAGGTCGGGCTCGGACTCGTCGACGGCACGCGGGCCTTCCTGGAGACCCTCGAACCCGCCGTCCTCGCCGAGTACCTGATCGGCGGACTCTCCACCGCCGACCTGCCCGACGAGTTCCGCACCGGCTACCTCTCCCTGGCCCGCGAGTCGACCGGCGTGCGCGAATACCTCATGCCGCCGCTGCCCAACACCCTCTACACCCGCGACACCACGTGCTGGCTCTACGGCGGGCTGACCCTCAACCCGCTCTACTGGCCGGCCCGGCACGACGAGACGCTCCTGATGAAGGCGGTCTACTCCTTCCATCCCGACTTCGCGGGCTCCAAGGTGTGGTGGGGCGACCCCGAACTCACCTGGGGCCAGGCCACGTTCGAGGGCGGCGACATCATGCCGGTCGGCAACGGCGTCGTCCTCATGGGCATGAGCGAGCGCACCTCGCGGCAGGCCATCAGCCAGGTCGCGGCCGCTCTGTTCCAGGGCGGCGCGGCCGAGCACGTCATCGTCGCGGGCATGCCGAAACTGCGCTCCGCGATGCACCTCGACACCGTCTTCACCTTCGCCGACCGCGACCTCGTCACCCTGTACCCGGCCATCATGGACTCGGTGCACACGTTCTCCCTGCGGCCGGGCGACAAGGCACCCGGCGTCGAGATCACCGACGAGGGCTCACGCGCGTTCACCGACGTCGTCGCCGAGGCGCTGGGACTGTCCGGACTGCGGATCGTCGAGACCGGCGGCGACGTGTACGCCTCCGAGCGCCAGCAGTGGGACAGCGGCAACAACGCCGTCGCCCTGGAGCCCGGCGTGGTGTTCACCTACGACCGCAACACCCAGACCAACACGCTGCTGCGCAGGGCCGGCATCGAGGTCATCACCATCGTCGGCTCCGAGCTGGGGCGGGGGCGCGGCGGCGGCCACTGCATGACCTGCCCCATCGTGCGCGACCCCGTCGACTTCTGACCCCCGGCGCCGGACCCGCCGGCCGGCCGCTCAGAACGAGTCCGGATCGGCCGCGGCCCAGTCCGCGGCCCAGGCCGGGGGCGGCTCGGCGAGCAGCACCCCGGGCGCGAGCCACTCGTAGAGCTCCGCGTACGACCTCACCGTCGTCGGCCCGACGCGCCGCAGCAGACGGTGGGGCGTGAGCTCCCCCGGATCCCGTACGCCCATCGCGGCCATGATCTGCGTCGCGCCGCGCACGGTGGCGTACTGGAAGCGCCGCACCCGCTCGGACTTGTCGGCCACGTCCAGCGCGCGGACCCGGAGCGGATCCTGGGTCGCCACCCCGGCCGGGCAGGTGTTCGTGTGGCACCGCCGGGCCTGGACGCAGCCGACGGCGGACATCATCGCGCGGGCCGCGTTGGTGTAGTCGGCGCCCTGGAGAAGACGTCTGACGATGTCCGAGCCGGTCGCGATCCCGCCGCTCGCGCCGATCCGCACCCGGTCGCGCAGCCCGGTGCCGACCAGCGCGTTGTGCACCGTGATCAGACCCTCGGTCAGCGGCGTGCCGACGGTGCCGGCGAACTCCGTGGGCGCCGCCCCCGTGCCGCCCTCCGAGCCGTCCACGACGATGAAGTCGGGTGTCACCCCCTCGGCGAGCATCGCCTTGCAGACGGCCAGGAACTGACGCCGCGAGCCGACACAGAGCTTGAAGCCCGTCGGCTTGCCGCCCGCCAGCTCCCGCATCCGCGCGATGAACCGCACCAGTTCCCTCGGGGTCGAGAACACCCGGTGACACGGGGGCGACACCACGGTCCGGCCCTCGGGGACGCCACGCGCCCGCGCGATCTCCGCGTTCACCTTCGCTCCGGGCAGCACACCGCCGGTCCCCGGCCCCGCTCCCTGGGAGAGCTTCAGCGAAACGCACTTCACCTCGGGGAGCGCGGCCTTGTCCGCGAACTCCCGTGCCTCGAAGCCCCCTTCGGAGGTACGGCAGCCGAAGTACCCCGTGCCGATCTCCCAGATCAGATCGCCGCCACCGCGCAGGTGATGGTCCGACAGACCGCCCTCGCCGGTGTCGTGCGCGAACCTCCCCAGCGCCGCACCCCTGTTGAGGGCCAGGACCGCGTTCGGTGAGAGGGCTCCGAAACTCATCGCCGAGACGTTCAGGAGGGCCATGTCGTAGGGCTGCGCGCAATCGGGGCCGCCCACCCGGACGACCGGCGGCTCGTCCGGCATCTCGACCGGGCGCACGGACGGCTCCAGGTACTCGTGACCGTCCGCGTACACGTCACGCTCGGTGCCGAAGGGCTCCCCGGCCCCGGCTCCCCCGGCCCGCTCGTGCACGAGCAGGGGCGGACGGCCGGTCAGCGGATAGTTTCGCAGCACGGAGTCGCGGCGCTGCGCCAGGTCCCGGCCGCCGAGCGCGGTCAGCGCCAGCAGCGGGCCCGCCGCGCACCACCACCACGCCGAGACCGAGCCCGTGAGGAGCAGCGCCCCGGCGGCACCGAGGGCGACGAGCAGCAGGGGGAGCATCCGGAGCACACCACGAGTCAAACCCATCAGGACGAAAGGCGCAGACCGGGACGCGCGCGGAGCCGGCACACCCACTCCGCGGGGCGGTCGTCAGTAGGAGTCCGTGCCCTCCGGGCCGCAGGAGCTGCCACTGGCCGGCAGCGACCCGTACAGCAGGAAGTCGTCGACCTTGCGGTGCACGCACTTCGAGGACGTGTACCCGGTGTGCCCCTCGCCCCTGTTGTCGAGCACCACCGCGGAGGGACCGAGACGCTTCGCGGTCTCCAGGGTCCAGCGGTAGGGGGTCGCCGGGTCTCCGCGGGTGCCGACGAGCAGCATCTTCGAGGCGGGAACGTCGCGGACCTCCTCGCGTATGTAGTCGGTGCCCTTCGGGCGGCCGTAGCACATCAGCACCTGGGCGAGCCGGTACCGGCCGAAGACGGGCGACGCCTCCTCGTAGGCGGCCCGCAGTCCGGCGATCTGCCGGGCCACCTCGCCGGCGCCGGGCCGGTCGGGGTCGTCGGCGCAGTTGATCGCCATCAGGGCGGCGGGGAGGTTGTCGAGGGGGACGTCCTCGGCGTCGACGAGCCCGCCGTCGCCCCCCGGCCGCTGCCGGACGGGTGTGGCGGTGGCGGGCAGGGAGGCGCCGCCGTACAGCTGGACGAGTCCGTGGGTGTCGCCGTCCTGGACCAGCAGGGCGAGGGCCTGTTCGAGGACGGGCCACATCGCCTTGCTGTAGAGCGCCTGGCTGATCGCCCCCACCAGGTCCTGCCCGGTGAACTCCTGGCCGTAGTCCGAGGGCACCGGCTCCGCGTCGAGCGACCTCACGAGCTGGACCACCTGCTCGCCGGCGCTGCGCCCGTCCTGTCCGAACGGGCAGGCCATGTTCTTCGCGCACCAGGTGATGAAGTCGTCGAGCGCGGTCTGCTGCCCCTCCGCGCCGCTGAGGCCCTGCTCGGTGAGCGGCTGGGTGAGGGTGTCGACACCGTCGAGCACCATCCGTCCCGTCTTCTTGGGGAACTGGGCCGCGTACACCGCGCCGAGCCGTGTCCCGTAGGAGAATCCGAGGTAGTTGAGCTTCTTGTCGCCGAGCGCCTGGCGCATCACGTCCAGGTCGCGGGAGGCGTTGACCGTGCCGATGTGGGGGAGGACGGCACCCGAGTGCTTCGCGCAGGTGTCGGCGGCCTTCTCGACCGCCTTGAGCGCCGCCTGCACGTCGGTGTCCGCGGCCGTCGCCCCGAAGAGTTCGTCCGCCGCGTCGCCGCAGCTGACGGGCGAGGACCGGCCGACGCCACGGGGGTCGAAGGTCACCACGTCGTAGCCGTTCGTCAGCCCCATGAAGTCCTTCCCGCCCGCGGCGAGCCCGGGTATGCCCGCGCCGCCCGGCCCGCCGAAGTTCAGCAGCACCGAACCCCGTGAGCGGCCCGTCGCCCGGTAGCGGGCCAGCGCCAGGTCGAGCGTGCCGCGGTCCGGCCTCGCGTAGTCCAGCGGGACGGTGATCTTGCCGCACTGCAGGTCCTCGGGCACGCCGTCGCCCTCGCAGGCCGCCCAGGCGATCTTCTGGTGGTAGAAGCGGGACAGGTCGGGCCCGGCCTCGGCGGTGGCCGCCGTCGGCAGAGACGCGGCCAGCAGGGTCAGCGTCGCGGTGGCGGCTCCCACGACCGCGAAGCGTCGGTGCACGGACAGCATGCCTGCCTCCAGGGTCGCCTGCGGGGGACCGGCGATACCTCCCGGATCACGATAGACGCGGCCCCGGGGGCACGCCTCCGGGCGAGCGGGGCCGGGAGGCGCCCGTGTCCCCGCCCGGGCGTCCTCCACGGGGCGCGGCGGCCGTTCGAAATACGTGACGCTCGATGGGGTGAAAGGCGGATAAGCCATAACTCGGATCGTTCACCGGCGTTTTACGCAATGCGGGCGAGTGCCCGCGACATGTCAGGAAGGCAGTGAACGTATGAAACGGGTGACCCGAAATGGTCTGATCGCCGCGGCCGCCGCCTCGGGCGCGCTGGCCGCGGTCGTGCCGGCGCACGCCGACTCCGCGGCGGACGGCGCGGCGGCAGGCTCGCCCGGTGTGCTCTCCGGCAACACGGTCCAGCTCCCCGTGCACGTTCCCGTGAACCTGTGCGGGAACACGGTGAACGTGGCCGGACTGCTCAACCCCGCCGCGGGCAACCGCTGCGCCAACCAGGGCGCCGGGGGCGGGGCCGCCGTGACCGGCGGTGAGCGGCACGGGGGATCCGGGGCGCACGGTGGCGCCACCGGCCGCGGCGGCACGGCCGACCGCGGCGTCGACAGCCGCGGTGGCGGTGGCGCGGTCGCGCACGGTGACGCGGAGGATTCGCCCGGTGTGCTCTCCGGCAACGGCCTCCAGCTTCCGGTGGACCTTCCGGTCAACGTCAGCGGCAACTCCGTGACGGCGGTCGGTGTCGGCAACGCGGCCGTGGGGAACGAGGCGGTCAACACCTCGGACGCCGAGCCCGTGCGGGCGCACCACCCGGCGAAACCCGCCCCGAGGCCGGCCGTCCCGTCCACGGTGACCCCCGGCACCAAAGCGCCGGAGCGGGGCCTTCCGGAGAGCGGGACCACGGCCACCCTCGCCCACACGGGTGCGGACGGCACGATGTCCGCCGTCGCGGCGAGCGCGGCGATGCTGCTGGGCGGTGCCGTCCTGTACCGCCGCTTCCGGCCCGCCGCGGTGCGCTGACCCGCGGCGGTCACGATCGGGAGGCTCCACCGGACGGGTGACCGGCGGAGCCTCCCCGCCGTCCGGCCCCGCCCCTGGGCCCCGGAGAGCGGTGCCGGGCCGGCCCCCGTACCGGAGTGGCCGAATCCCTCCCCGCGCCGGGCACCCCTCGCTGCGATCGGCACGGAGATCGGCAAGGATGCTGCGCGGGCGACGGCCGGCGCACACCGCGCCCGTACGCCGGCGCACACCCGACCCGTACGCATTGGAGTGCCCCATGACCTCTCCGGGACCCGACGGCCTCGTCGTCAGCCAGGCCACGCTCGACGACTGGAAGGTGGTCGGCGGCTGGGCGGCGGACGAGGGATGGAATCCCGGCCTGTCCGACAGCACGAGCTTCTTCGCCCAGGATCCCGGGGGCTTCTTCATCGGACGCGTCGGCGGGGAGCCGGTCTCGGCCATCTCGGTGGTCAACTACAGCCCCGACTACGCCTTCCTGGGCTTCTACCTCGTACGCCCCGATCTGCGCGGCAACGGATACGGCCTCGCCACCTGGGAGACGGCCCTCGCCCACGCGGGCGACCGGACCGTCGGCCTCGACGGCGTGGTCGCGCAGCAGGACAACTACCGCAAGTCCGGTTTCGAACTCGCCTACCGGACCGTCCGGTTCACCGGCGTGGTCCCGGTGGGGCAGGAGCCGTCGGGGGTGCGGGCGGCCGGGCCGGCGGACCGCGCGGCGATCACGGCGTACGACAGCGCCTGCTATCCGGCCGACCGGCCGGTGTTCCTGGAGTCGTGGCTGACCGCCCCCGGGCACCGCACCTTCGTCCGGAACGACGACGGCGGCCGGCTGAGCGGATACGCCGTGATCCGTCCGGCGCGCGACTCCCTGCGGATCGGCCCCCTGTTCGCCGACACCGCCGACGACGCCCGCGCCCTGTTCGCCGCGCTCGCCGCCGACGCGGACGGGAGGGCGCTGGCCATCGACGTGCCCCGGACGAACACGGAGACCGTCGCCCTGGCCGAGAAGCTCGGCCTGGCCCCCTCCTTCGAGACGGCCCGCATGTACACCGGGCCGGTCAGGGCGTCGGCGGGGGAACGCGTCCACGGGGTGACGTCACTGGAACTCGGGTGACCCGGCCCGCGGTCGCGCACGGGAGCGCTGGCGTCCCTCACACCGGGGGACGGGCCGCCGCCACCCCGGTGAGCAGGACCATTCCGGAGTCCCCGTAGTCCGGCAGCGTCGGGTCCGAGGGGATGCGGCCGACCGTGAGCCGGTCGGTGAGCGGGGTGAACACCTCGGTGATCGCGTCCGTGTCCACCGGGCAGCCGGGCCAGCGGGACTCGGCGCCGATCCGGTAGGTCGGCATGTTCTCCATGAAGGCGGCGACCAGATGTCCGCCCGGGGCCGCGCACCGGACGAACCACCGGCAGAACTCCTTGAACTCCTCGAAGTCCTCGGTGGCGCCCTCGGCCACGAAGTGCATGGAGGCCAGGCCGTACCTCCCCGGTTCGACGGACCTCAGGTCGCCGTGCACGAGACGCACCGCGGACAGCGACCCCTCCAGGGTCTCGGGTACGTCCGGGTTGAGGTCCCGGCACAGGGCGTGGAAGGGCAGCCAGCTCCGGTCCGGCGTCCCGTTCAGCTGCCGCTCCAGGTAAGCGGCGTTGGAGGCGCCCGCCTCCACGGCGTCGATGTGGCGGCTCGCGGCGGACGCGAGGATCAGCGGATAGAGATTGGGGCCCGCCCCGATCTCCACGGACCGGGCGACGGCGCCCGGCGCGAATCCGCGGTAGAACGCGCAGTGGTGGGTGATGACCGCCGCGTCCGAGGGGTGCAGTTCGCGGTAGTTCTCCGCCAGGTAGTCCTCGACCGGCCAGCTGTCCCAGTTCACGTCGTCATTGAGAACCGCCATCACGGAGTCCCTCCCTCGGCCGCAGCGGATAGCGCTCGGCGAGCCGGGTGAGTGTGTCGTTGAGCCGTTCGATGTCCTCGTCGGAGTTGAGCGCGGTCAGCTGGACCCGGAAACCGACCCGGTCGCGCGGTACGAGGGGGTAGGCCGCCAGGGTCACGTAGATGCCGTTGTCCCACAGGAACTCGCCGACCGCGTCCAGGTCGTCGGCGTCGGCCAGGGGGATCTCGATGATCGGCAGGCGGTCCGTGTTGAGCGTGCCCGCCCCGAGTTCCTCCAGGTGGTCGAGCACGGCCACGGTCTTGCGGTACAGATCGGCCCGGATGGCGTCCCCGCGGCGGTCGTTGGCGTCGAGGCCGGCCAGCGCCGTGGCGAGGGAGGCGGTCGGCGAGGGCCCCGAGTAGAGGTAGGGCGCCGCGGCGGTCTTGAGCCGCCCCTTGAGCGAAGGGGGCAGCGCGAGGAAGGCCAGCAGCGACGAGTACGCCTTGGAGAACCCGCCGACGAGCACGATCCCCTCGTACGACTCTCCCGTGTGCCGCACGACGCTGTTGCCCCGGTCCCCGTACGGGCACGACTCGTGCGGGCCGCGCTCCCCGATGACGCCGAAGCCGTGCGCGTCGTCGATGTACATCAGGGCGTTCCGCGGTCTGCACACCTCGGCCAGCCCCGGCACGTCGGGGACGTTCCCGCTCATGCTGTTCACGCCGTCCAGACAGACGAGCCGGGGCAGGTCGGCGGGCGCCGCGTCCAGCATGGCGGCCAGTTCGTCGGGGCGTTCGGCGTGGAACCGGCGCAGTGTCGCGCCCTGCCCGCGGGCTCCCACGCACCCGTCGAACACGGTCCGGTGCGCCGTGGCCTCGACGAAGACGTGGCCCTGGCCCGCCAGCACGGGGATCACCGAGGCGTGGATCAGGGTCGCCGTGGGGAGCAGCAGCGTGTCCGGCGCGCCGAGCAGGTCGGCGAGCCGCTCCTCGATGTCGGGGTACAGGCGGGGACTGCCGATCAGCCGGGACCAGCTGGGGTGCGTGCCCCATTGGCGCACGGCCGGCTCGATCGCCTGGATGATCTCCGGATCGCAGTCGAAGCCGAGGTAGTTGCACGAGGCGAAGTCGATCATCCAGTGGTCGCCGCTGCGGATGTGCCGGCCGAGCACCTCGTCCAGCACGGCGTCGCTCATGGGGTTGGTCTGCCGCAGGTGCTCCAGGTCACGCCAGCGCCGGGAGCGCCGTACGCTTTCGGGCCCCGGGCCGTCGCCGTGCGTGCCGCCGGTCGTCCCCGCCGCCTCCGGCGAGCCGGGCCGGTCCTTGTGCGGGTCGGCGGAAGCCTGGTCCGTCTGTTCCATGCCGTACCTCGTTTCCGCCGCCGCGACGGCGGACAGCGCCGGGACGCGGGCCCCGTCGCGCTGCCGCAGCAGGACCTCGCTCTGCTGCACCGTCATCGGCCGGGCGAAGAGGAACCCCTGTCCGAACCGGCATCCCATGCCGGCCAGGAGGTCCCGTTGGATAGGGTCCTCGATCCCCTCCGCGATCACCTGGATGCCCAGGGTGTCGGCGAGGCCGACGATTCCCTCGACCAGCGCGACCTGCCGGGTGTCCAGCGCGATGTCGTCGATGAACGTCTTGTCGATCTTCAGTACGTCGACGGGGAAGTCCCGCAGGTACCGCAGCGACGAATAACCGCTGCCGAAGTCGTCGACGGCTATGTGCACCCCGAGGTCCTTGAGCGAGTACAGCACGGCCTGGATCCGCGCGTCCCGGCGCATCAGCACCGTCTCGGTGAGCTCCAGCTGCAGCGACCCCGGAGCGAGCCCCGGCGTCTCCAGCGCCCTGCGCACCTCGCCCAGGAACCCGCTGTCGTGGAACTGGCGGGGGGAGACGTTCACGCTGACGTACGGCGGGTCCGCCCCATCGGCCGCCCGCTGGAGTCCGGCGATGTCGGCGGCGGCGTTCGACAGCACCCACGCGCCCAGCGGCGTGATGTGCCCCGTCTCCTCGGCGAGGGCGATGAACTGGTCCGGCGGGACCGGCTCGTGCTGCGGGTGCGGCCAGCGGGCCAGGGCCTCGAAGCCGACGACCTCGCCCGCGCCGATGTCGACGACGGGCTGGTAGCGCAGGGCGAACTCGGACCGGGCCACCGCGCCGTCGAGACGTGCCTGCAGATCGTGCCGTTCCACCATCCGCACCCGCAGCCGCGGCAGGAACCTGCGCCACTGCCGCTTGCCCGCCGCCTTGGCCGCGTAGAGGGCGAGGTCCGCGTGGCCGAGGAGTTCCTCGGCGTCCGTGCTGTCCCTGGCGGTGGCCACGCCGACGCTCGCCGACACGCTCACCGAGCCTTCCCGGAGGCTGAACGGTCTGCTCAGCGCCTGGATCACCTGTGCCGCCAGGAGCTCGGCGTCCAGCGGCTTCTTCGCGTCCTCCATCAGCACCGCGAACTCGTCGCCCCCGAGACGGGCCGCGGTGTCCGTGCGGCGCAGGGCTCCCGACAGCCGTTCGCCGACGGCGGTCAGCAGGTGGTCGCCCGTGGAGTGCCCCATCGTGTCGTTGACCATCTTGAAGTCGTCGAGGTCGATGAAGAGCAGACAGGTGAGCGTCGACCCCCGGCGACTGCGCAGCAGGGCGCGCTCGATGCGCTCCAGGAGCAGGGTCCGGTTGGGCAGACCGGTCAGCGGATCGTGGAACGCCCGTTCCGTCAGCTCGTGCTCCAGACGCCGTTGCTCGGTCACGTCCCGCAGGGTGATGACCAGACCGGCCACCGTGGGGTCCCGGCGCAGGTCGCTGCAGCGCACCTCGACCTCGATGCGGTTGCCGTCGCGCAGCACCCACCAGTGGTCGTGGTTCTCGGGGGCCCCGCCCTTGCGCAGGGCGGCGAGTCCCCTGACCACCCGCGTCCGGTCGCTGGAGTCCACCAGGTCGGGCAGCGGCGCCCCGGTCAGCTCCGCCCGGCCGAAGACGGCCCGCGCGGACGGGCTCGCGTAGCGGACGGTGTTGTCGTCCTCGACGATGAGGATGACGTCCGAGGCGTTGCGCACCAGCGTACGGAAGTACGCCTCGCTCTCCTTGCGGATGATCTCCTGGCGCAGCGCGATGCGTTCCACGGCCAGGCCGGCGTGCGAGGCCAGGATCTCCAGCGTGCTCTGGGCCTCCCGGAGCTGCTGCTCGGGCCCCGCCGCCATCAGCACGCCCGGAAGCTGTCCGGTCGGTTCGTCGGGCGGGATCATGGGGCACACCAGGGTGGACGGCAGACGGCCGAGCCGGTCCGCGATGTCCGTCCCGAGGTCCGTGGTGGACACCATGTGCGAGCGGCGTGTCGCGAGCCCGTTCGCGTACTCGGCGGGCAGGACGAGACTGCGGTGCTCGATCTTGGGCCCGAACAGCGTGCTGACCGTGGTGTCGCACGTCCGCTCCACGTCCTGCGGCCGGATGGCCGCGACGAGGGACGTGGCCGCCGTGCGCAGTGCCAGCTCGCGCGCCACGGCGTTGCGGTGGGCCACCACCATCCCGGAGAGCCGCAGGAGCACCAGCAGGAAGAGCGCCGCGGAGAAGACCGCGATCACGGCGGCGTCCTGGGTGTTCCCGCGCTGCCCCTCGTAGAACAGGATCGCGGGTGCCACCAGGGTGGCCGCGGCGAGGGAGAGCAGGCGGCGGCGGGTGGGGCGCAGGGACTCCCGCCGCACCACGGGCCGGGTCAGTTCCACCATGGAGGGGTGCAGTCCGGCGAGCCCCCAGGCCGTGTAGAACACGATCCAGCCGGAGTCGAGCAGGGTCCCGGTCTGCCACAGGTCGTTCAGCTGGAGGATCCCGTACGCGATGTCGAAGGTGAGCAGCGTCGCGGTTCCCAGCACGAGGAGCTGCAGGGAGGGGTTGCGGCCGGAGCCGGGGCTCGACACCAGCAGGCGGGCCAGCATCGCGAGGACGAGGACGTCGCCGAGCGGGTAGGCGATGCTGATGGCGCGCTGCTGCCACGTCATGTCCGGCGCGTGGGAGAGCGGCTGCACGAGGAAGACCCAGACCGGCAGGGCCAGGCCCAGGGCGAAGATCAGCGCGTCGAGCAGGCTCGGCAGGTCGTGGCCCGGCCATCGGTAGTGGACGAGGCCGTAGAGGCCGGCGGCGAACAGCGGGTACGTGGCGAGGTAGCAGGCGTCCGCGGGGGAGGGGAAGGGGTTGTTGAAGTCGAAGTACGACTCCATCACGTTGTACGAGGTGTCTCCCGCGGCGAACGCCAGCAGCCCCGAGGCCAGCAGGAGCCACGGCCAGCGGTGGGCCGGGCGGTTGATCAGGATGCCCGTGAGCATCGCCGCGACGCCGCCGAGTCCGATCACGGCCCACAGGGGGGTCCGGGTCGGGGCGACGGCCATGTAGACGACGGTGGTGGCCGCGACCAGGAAGGCGTACACGCCGAGGCGCCGTGGCCGCGGCAGGACGCCTCTGGGGCGAAGTGCCCGCAGCAAGCCGAACCGCCTCCCTACGTCGGACGGCACAGGGCCGTTACGTCGGACGGCACAGGACCGTTCGCCGGGTTCCGGGGCATTGTTGATCGTAGGCCCGGGGTGTGGACGGTGCATCTCCAGCGATCTCGCACCGGCCGTCGTCCGTCCCCCGGGGCCGGGCACACGCGAGGCCGTGCGCCCCGTCCGGCCCCCGTGGCGCGGCGAGTTGGGGGCCACGGACGTTCCGGCTCCCCGCGGACCAGATGGTGCCGCCGCCTTCGAGCAGGCGGCGGGGTCTTCGAACTTCCTGGTCAGGATGCGGATTCCGATTCCGCGGCCGTATCCTGAAAAGGCGGCAAGGAACACGGCGGCGTGGCTTCGATCATGAACGCACCCATCGAGGACTACGCCCTCATCAGCGATCTGGAAACCGCTGCCATGGTCGGCAGGGACGGTTCCATCGACTGGCTCTGTCTGCCCCGGTTCGACTCACCGGCCTGTCTGGCCGCGATGCTGGGCACGCCGGACAACGGGTTCTGGCGGATCGCCCCGGTCTCCCGGGCGGTGCCCGCCCACTGCACGAGCCGGGCGTACCGGCCGGACACCCTCGTCCTGGAGTCCCGCTGGGAGACGGCCACGGGCGGCGTCCGGGTCATCGACCTCATGCCGCCGCGCAGCCAACTGCCCTGCATCGTAAGGGTGGTGGAGGGCCTGTGGGGTTCCGTGCCCATGCGCAGCGAACTACGGCTGCGCTTCCACCAGGGCAGGGTGGTGCCGTGGGTCCAGGCCGGTGAGGCCTGCACGGTCGCGGTCGCCGGGCCGGACGCCGTCTGGCTGAACACCGAGGGGCTGGCGGCGGAACCCGGTGGAGGGAACTCCGTCGTCCACGACTTCACCGTGCGGGCCGGCCGCCGGACGACGCTGACGTTCGTGTGGGCGCCCTCGTACGTGCCCGAGCCGCCCGCCCCGTTGTCCGTTCCGGCGGAGACGGTGCTCAAGGAGACCGGCGACTTCTGGCGGCGCTGGACGGCCCAGTGCCGGTACGAGGGGCCCTGGCGCGACGCCGTGGTGCGCTCCCTGATCACCCTCAAGGCGCTCACCTACGCGCCCACCGGCGGCATCGTCGCGGCTCCGACCACCTCGCTGCCCGGCTGCATCGGCGGTGAACGCAACTGGGACCACCGCTTCTGCTGGCTGCGTGATTCCGCGCTGACGCTGTCCTGCCTGCTGCGCGGCGGCTACCGCGACGAGGCGACGGCGTGGCTGGGCTGGCTGGTACGGGCCGTCGCGGGGGAGCCCGCCGACCTCCAGACCGTGTACGGCGTCGCCGGACAGCGGCTGCTCCCCGAGACGGAGGCACCGTGGCTGCCCGGCTACGAGGGCTCCCGTCCGGTTCGTTTCGGGAACTCCGCGATGAGCCAGCTCCAGCTCGACGTGTACGGCGAGGTGCTCGACGCGCTCCTGCTGTCGCTGCGGGCGGGCATCCCCATGCCGGGGCACCTGTGGAGGCTGGTGGAGGCCATGATGGGCCACCTCGGACGCCACTGGCGTGAGCCGGACCAGGGCCTGTGGCAGGTGCGCGGGCCGGCACGGCAGTTCGTCCACTCCAAGGTGATGACCTGGGTGGCGGCGGACCGCGCGCTGCGGATGGGCGAGCTGCTCGGCAGGAACGGGTCCTCGGACGCCTGGCGGGCCGTGCGGGACGAGGTGCACCGGGAGGTGTGCCGGGAGGGCTGGGACGCCGGGCGGGGGTCCTTCGTCCAGTCCTACGGTTCGCCGGCGCTGGACGCCTCGGCGCTGCTGATCCCCCGGCTGGGTTTCCTGCCCCCCGGGGACGAGAGGGTGGGCGGCACCGTGCGGGCGATGCGGGAGCTGACCCACGGCGGGTTCGTGCGGCGGTACGCGTCGAACGGCCGAGGCGTGCACGGTGTGGACGGCATGCGCGGCGGCGAGGGCGCGTTCGTGGCGTGTTCCCTCTGGTACGCCGACGCGCTCGCCACGACCGGACACCGGGAGGAGGCCGTGGAGGCGTTCGAGCGGGTGCTGGAGATCCGCAACGACCTCGGCCTGCTCTCGGAGCAGTGGGATCCCGACGCCGGGCGTCAACTGGGCAACGCGCCACAGGCGTTCAGTCACATCGCGCTGGTGGAGACCGCGTTCCTGCTGTCGGAGTCGGAGTCGGAGTCGGAGTCGGAGCCGGAGTCTGTGGCGTAGGCGGTCGTGGTGAGGGCCCGGCAGGCGGGAGCCGGCCCTCGTACGCGGGAGTCAGCCCTTGTCGGACGGGCGCCGGGCGGACCCGGCGTAGCCGTTCGGGTTGAGCTGCTGGAACCGCCACGCGTCCCGGCACATGTCGGCGAGGTCCCGCGAAGGGTGCCAGCCCCAGGCGCGTGCGACCGCGGAGGCGTCCGCCACGAGTTCGGCGACGTCGCCCGGACGGCGCCGCACCATCTCGTACGGCACGGGCCTGCCGCACGCCTCGGAGAAGGCGGTGACCACGTCGAGGACCGAACTGCCCTTGCCTATGCCGAGGTTGTACACGTGCATGCCCGGCTCGTCCGCGAGGTGGTCGAGGGCGACGCGATGGGCCTCGACGGTGTCCATGACGTGCAGATAGTCGCGGATCGCGGTCCCGTCCGCCGTCGGGTAGTCGTCGCCGAAGACGCGGAGGCGTTCCTGGCGTCCGATGGCCACCTGGGCCAGGTTCGGCAGCAGGTTCTCCGGGGAACCGCTGGGGTCCTCGCCGAGGAGTCCGCTGGGATGGGCGCCCGCCGGGTTGAAGTACCGCAGGCACAGCACGGTGTACTCGGGACGTCGGCGGCAGACGTCGGCGAGGATCTGCTCGCAGATCAGCTTGGAGGCGGCGTACGGATTCGTGGGCCGGGCCGGGGTGGACTCGTCGAGCGCTCCGTGACCGGCGTCGCCGTAGACGGAACACGAGGAGGAGAAGACGAGCTGGTGCACGTCGTGCTCGTGCATGGTGTTCAGCAGCGCGGTCGTTCCGCCGACGTTGGTGTCGTAGTAGTCGATGGGCATCCGCGTCGACGTACCGACGGCCTTGTGCGCGGCGAAGTGCACGACGGCGTCCACGGAGTGACGGTCGAAGACGGCCGACAGGGCGCGCCGATCACGGATGTCCAGCTCATAGACGGTGCCGAGGAAACGCCCGGCGATGCGCTCCACGCGGGCGAACACTTGCGGGCTGCTGTTGGAGTAGTCGTCGACCACGATCAACTCGTATCCGTGGTCGAGTAGTTCGACACAGGCGTGACTACCGATGAATCCTGCGCCGCCCGTGACGAGAATGGTCGAGGGGGCACTCATGGGCCCGGCTCCTTCGTGATCGCGCGGGCGGTGGTCGGGAGGCGAGCGCCGCACCGGCGCGACATGCCGGGTACCGGTGCCCGGGATGGGGCGGATGACCCGTGTGTCCGGGGTCCCGGGAAAAGGTCCCGCGCGACTCGGCCCGCTGTGCGCCATGGCGCGGCACCCCTGGGCGGGACCGGCGGACAAACGGCGTATGTTTATGACGTATACGTACAACTCTGCCCCCGTCCGTCCCGTGCGTCAAGCGGGGGCGGCACTCCCCCAAGCTCTTCGAGCAGGGGGACCCCCACTCGCCGCACCGGCCCGCCACCCGTCGGCCCGCCGCCCGTCGGCGCGGCACTCCGGCCGGACGTCGTCAGCCCGCCAGTTCCCGGGCGCGCCGAGCCGCCTCGCGCACCGGCGCGCGGTGCACGGGACCGTGTCCCGGCAGCAGCACGTCGGCGGCGAGGGCCTCGATGCGGTCGAGCGAGGCGAGGGCCCCGGCGCGCTCGGTGTCGAACATCTTCGGCAGCAGTTGCGGCCCCCGTATCCGTGACGTGGGGTGACCGCTGACCAGGGCGTCGCCGGAGACGAGCACTCCGGCCTCCGGCAGGTGGTAGACGCAGTGGCCGTGCGTGTGGCCGGGGGTGTGCACGGGGACGGGCCGGCCCGGCAGGTCGAGCGGGCCCTCGTGCGGGAAGGCCTCGGGCTGCGTCATGGCCACGTCCGTGGTGCCGCCGGAGCGGATGGCGTGCACCGCCCAGGGCAGTACGCCGGGGCGCCATGCCTGCCGCATCACCTGTCCGATGCTCACCTGGTGGAGGAACTCGCGGCGCGCGTGCGGCACCTCGGCGGCGTGCAGCCGGACCGGGATCCCGTAGGTGCGGTTCAGGAACTCGGCGGAGCCGAGGTGGTCGCTGTGCGCGTGGGTGACGAGCACGGCGGTCACGGCCTCGGGCGCGTACCCGAGGGTCTTCAGCGACGCCAGCAGTTGCTCCCGGTCGCCGGGATATCCCGTGTCGATCAGGGTGACGGAGTCGCCCTCGGACAGCACCACCCAGTTCGTGTTGCTGCCGTGCACCAGATGGACTCCGGCGGCTGCCTCGACGATCGTTTCCTCGCGCATGACCATCCTGACGTCGGATAACTGCGGGTGCCCGTGGGGGCCCTGACAGGGCGAAACGTATCGCGAGCGCGACCCGGGCGGTGCCCGGCCACCGCTTCCCGCCCCGCCCGGCCTCCCGGGAAGCGCGACATGTCAGATGTGATCGATTTCTATGGACCGCACAAGAATGATCACATAAGTTGTACTTCGATCGGCCGGTTCCGTCGACGCCTGACCAGCGTCGGACGACGGGGCGGCCGAGCCTACGGAGGGAAAACACTTGAAGAGGACCGCTGTCCGCCGTGACGCCCGGGCGGGCGCCACGGCCGTATGGCCACCGTCACGAAGGCCGGTCCGGCCTCGGCACCGCCGCCACGACTGAGTGCGCTCACCTGACTCCTCGGTGAGTTTCGCCGTCCACCACGGCGATCCGGACGAACGCGACAGGACGGCGCCCGTGCCGTGCCGCCGTGCGGCCACGACCGGTACCGCCCTCGAAGCGCCAGGGGAATCGCGGCCGAAGGGCCGCCCCGTGCCGCCGCGTTCAACCCGCCATCGCGTCCACCGCGTCCATCGCGTGGCGTGACATCGGCGTGCCTTCTTCCGCACGCCGATCCGTGAGACCAGAAGGACTGGAATTGTTCTCCTATCGAAGACACCTGACGGCCTTGGCCGTTCTGTGCACGACGGTGCTCGGCACCGGGGCCGCATGGGCCGCCTCGCCGTCACCGCACGCGTCCCCGGCGTCGGGCTCCCCCGCGCCCCGTCCCCCCGCCGCGACGCGCTCCGCCACGCCCACCGCGACGAAGGAGGGCCGGCCGGCCACGCCGACGCGCAGCCCTTCCGCGACCGTCTCCCCGTCCGCGGTCTCGTCCCCGGTCGCGGGACCGGCCGCGGGACGGGAGGCCCAGGAGGCCGCCGAGTACTGGACGGCCGAGCGCATGGCGAACGCCGAGCCGCTGGACGCCCTCCGGTCGGCGCCCTCCACCGACAGGCGGAGGGCCGCGGCCGCGGCGGCCACCCCCAAGGGCACCATGTTCGGCGGGACCCGCCTCGTGGGAACGTTCTTCGGCTCCAGCAGTACGACCGGTACCAACTGGTCGTGCACCGGCAGCGTCATCGACACCACGGCCAGGAACGTGATCCTCACCGCGGCACACTGCGCGCTGAGGTACAGCGACAACTACATCTTCGTGCCGAAGTTCGCCAAGGGAGCGGGCCCCGACCAGCAGCCCTACGGGATCTTCCACATCCAGCGCGTCTTCATCGACCCCCGCTACGTACCCGACAAGCCGCACAGCTCGACCAAGAAGCCCTGGTCCGATCTGGACACCGCGTTCGCCCGCGTCTCCGCCAACCAGCGCGGGCAGCGGCTCCAGGACGCCGTGGGGGGCGGACTGACCTTCACCCGGCCGTCCGGCTACGCCCACAAGGACGTCACCGTCGTGGGCTACCCGGGCAAGGACCACAACGACGCCGGCCGGGCCATCAAGTGCACCGTGCCGACGACGCAGCTCCCCGGGTTCCGCCAGATGTCGATGACCTGCGGCGGCTACTACGGCGGTGTGTCCGGCAGTCCGTGGATCACCGACTACCAGGACGACGCGCGCACCGGCCACGTCATCGGCAACCTCGGTGGCTACAACGGCGGCGGCAATGACGCGAACGTCGACTACATCAGCTACGCCCCGGCGTTCGGGGCCGACGCCGCCGACCTCCTCGCCGACGCCGTCGCCGACCGGGCCCCTCCGTCCGACCTGCCGCCGTACCAGGGCATCCAGGCGAAGCTCCCCGGCGGAGCGGCCCAGTGGAAGCACGCGAAACTGCTGGCCTCGGGCGACTGGGCGGGCAACCACCGCAGCGACATGATCGTGGTCTGGACCGACGGCGAGGTCACCCTGTACCCCGGTGACGGCAAGGGCGGATTCCTGCCCGAGACACGGCTGAAGGCGCCCAACTCCACCTGGACGCACGCGGAGACCATCACGGGCGGGGACTTCACCGGCACCGATCTGTCCGACCTCATGGTGCGCTGGTCCGACGGCGAGGTCACCCTCTACCCGGACGTCAGCTCCGCCGGCATGAGCAAGGAGGTCCAGATGGCGGCCCCCGGCTCCGTCTGGAAGAACGCGACCCAGATATCGGCCGGGCAGTTCCACAACGGGAAGTACGCCACGGACCTGCTGGTCCGCTGGGTCGACGGCGAACTGACCCTCTACACCTATGTCGGCGCCGGCACCTTCGGAACCGAGAACCGCCTCAAGGCACCGAACGACACCTGGAAGAACGCGACGCTGCTGACCAGTGGAAACTTCAGCGGCAACGGGAACTGGGACGTCCTCGTACGCTGGGTGGACGGCGAACTCGACACCTACACGGCCACCTCGGCCGCGGGACTCGGCGCCGAGTCCCGCATGCGTGACCCCAACGACCTGTGGAAGCACGACCAGGTCATGTCGGCGGGCAACTACACCGCCGACAACGCCGGCAACGACCTGATCGTCCGCTGGTCCGACGGCGAGACCACCCTGTACGCCGACACCACCCACCAGAAGCTCGGTACCGAGAACACCCTCGTCTACCCCGGCACCTGACACACCGGCAGCTCCAGCAGGACCGGACGGCCGCCCCACCCGGTTCCGCTCGCGTGCGCCGCTCGACCGGCCGGGCGAACGGAACCGGGCGGGGCGGCCGTCCGGCCGGCACACGGCACTCCCCGGCGCCGCCCGCGACCACGGCGTCCGGCCTTCCAACGGAACCAACGAACCCGTCATCCAGGGGGAACCATGCGAGCGACCACCCGACTTGCCGCCGGATCGGCCGTGCTGACGGCGGCCCTGGCCGTGACGGCCTGCGGTCACACGACCGCACAGCCGCACAGGGCCACTTCCACGGCCGGCTCCGTGAGTCCGTCCGGGGCCCCTTCCCCGGCGAGGAGCCCGGCCGAGTGCAGGACCGCTTCCCTGACGTGGGCACTGGTCCTGCTCCCCGAGAGGACCGGCGGCCGGCGCGACGCGCGCCTGACCGTTGCCAACGAGGCACCGGAGACATGCCTGTTCGCCGGTTACCCGGGCTTCAGCGTCCACAACGGGAAGGCGAACAGCATCGAGGGCGTCGGACACGGACACCCCAGGACCATCGCCCTGCGCAAGGGCACGGGAGTGACGGTCGACCTCCGGTACACCTCCCGCGGCGCGAAAGGCGCCGGCGACTACTGCGTGACGGAGAACGAAGCGCTGGTTTCGGCACCGCACGACCCCGACAGCGACCGCGTGAACGTCCCGGTCATGGAGACGCATCACAAAGCCGCCGAGATCGACGCCTGCGGCGACTCCGTCTCCATGTCGCTCCCGCGCTACACGCCGCACCCGCGAGTGCCATGAGGTGCTGACGCGAGTGCCATGGGGCACCGGTCCGGGACACCGCCCCGCCGGGCCGGACGGGTCCCGGGAAAAACCGGTGCGCGGCCCGCGCCCGGTTCCCTAGACTCGCCACACCATCACACACCACCACTCCGGTGCCGTGTGTGCCGTGACGAACGAGGGGAGCCGGGCCGTGCGTTACCGCACCGCTGTCGTCGTCCCCCCGTCACAGTACGAGGTGATCCTCGTGTCCTCGAGGGCCCGGTACCGGCTGCGCGGCCGGAACCGGACGCCCGCGACGACCTTCTGACCTCCGCCCGCAGGGCGCCGACCGCATGCCCGGTCGCCCCGCGCCCTGCCCGCCCGAGGTCCGCCACCGCCTGAACCCAGGCGTGTCGTCCGGGAATCGCGCCGACCCGTTTCCGGATCGTCCGAAAGGCCCACGGCCGTGCGTACCGACCTGCACCGTCACCTCACCAGCTCCGTCACCAGCCCGCTCGCCACCGTCCGCAACCTGGGCATCCTCGCCCATGTGGACGCCGGGAAGACCACCGTGACCGAGCGGATCCTCTACCTCACCGGCACCATCCACAAACGGGGCGAGGTCCACGACGGCACCACCGTCACCGACTTCGACCCGCAGGAACGCGACCGCGGCATCACCATCTTCGCCGCGGCCGTCACCTGCGCCTGGGACGGTCACCGGATCAACCTGCTCGACACCCCGGGCCACGTCGACTTCTCCGACGAGGTGGAGCGCTCGCTCCGCGTCCTCGACGGGGCCGTCGCGGTGTTCGACGCCGTGGCGGGCGTGGAGCCGCAGAGCGAGTCGGTGTGGCGGCGGGCCGACCGGCACGGCGTTCCGCGGATCGCCTTCGTGAACAAGATGGACCGCGCGGGCGCCGACCTGGACACCGCCGTCGACTCGATCCGTGAACGGCTGCATCCGGCGCCCCTGGTCGTCCAGTTGCCCATCGGCACGGAGGAAGCCTTCACCGGCGTGGTCGATCTGCTGCGGATGCGCGCCCTGGTGTGGGCCGAGGGGGCGGAGCAGGCCGAGGAGATCCCGGTGCCGCAGGACCTGCTGGAGGAAGCAGGGCACCGGCGCCGGCTCCTCGAGGAGGCGGTGGCGGAACTCCACCCGGCGGCCCTGGAGGAGTTCTGCGACCGCTCCACGCTCTCGGCGCGGACCCTTTCGGCCGCGCTCCGCGACCTGACCCGTACCGGTGAGGGCGTGGTGGTGCTGTGCGGCTCGGCCTACCGCGACCGCGGTGTCGAACCGCTGCTGGACGCCATGGTGGCCTACCTGCCCTCGCCGCTCGACGTGCCCGCCGTCCGCGGCACGCACGACGGCGCGGAGCAGGAGCGGATCGCGGACCCCGAAGCGCCGTTCGCGGGGCTGGTGTTCAAGGTGAACGCCACCGCGACCGGACGGATGACGTACCTGCGGGTCTACGCGGGCACGGTGGAGAAGGGACAGGCGGTGGTGGACGCGGGCACGGGACGCACCGAGCGGATCGCGCGCATCCTGCGGGTCCGGGCCGACCGCCACGCGGAGCTGGAGCGCGCCGTGGCCGGTGACATCGTCGCCGTGATCGGGCCGAAGGCCGCCCGGGCCGGCGCGACCCTGTGCGCCCCCGCGGCGCCGCTGCTCCTCGAACCGCCGGTCGTCGCCGATCCGGTGGTGTCCGTGGCGGTCGAGGCGCGCAGGAGCACCGAGACCGACCGCCTGGTGGCGGCGCTGGCGCGGCTGGCCGAGGAGGACCCCTCGCTGGTCGTCCGCACCGACCCCGAGACCGGGCAGACGCTGCTGTCGGGCATGGGAGAACTGCATCTGGAGGTGGCGGTGGAGAAGATCCGGCGCGCCCACGGACTCGACGTCGCCGTCGGGCGGCCGAGGGTGTCCTACCGGGAGACGGTGGTCGAAGGGGTGTCGGGTCTGGTGTACCGGCACGTCAAACAGGACGGCGGCGCGGGGCAGTTCGCCCATGTCGTCCTCGACGTGGAGCCGCTGGGGACCGACCCCGGCGGCGCCGGGGGACCGGTGACGGGCTTCGAGTTCCGCTCGACGGTCGTCGGCGGCCGGGTGCCGCAGGAGTACGTCCGTGCCGTGGAGGCGGGCTGCCGGGACGCGCTCGCCGAGGGCCCCCTCGGCGGTCACCCGGTGACCGGGCTGCGGGTCACCCTGACCGACGGGGCGACCCATGTGAAGGACTCCTCGGAGACGGCGTTCCGCGCGGCCGGCCGGTTCGGGCTGCGCGAGGCGCTGCGCGCCAGTGCCGTGGTCCTGCTGGAACCGGTGGCCGAGGTCACCGTCACCGTGCCCGAGGAAGCCGTGGGCGGGGTGCTCGGCGACCTCGCGGCCCGGCGGGGCCGGGTCTCGGACTCGCTCACCCGGGTGGGCACGTCGGTGGTCACCGCCACCGTGCCGCTGGCCGAACTCTTCGGCTACGCGACCCGGTTGCGCAGCCGGACCCAGGGCCGGGGCACCTTCACCACCCGTCCCGCCGGCCTCGCCCCGGCTCCCGCCCAGGGGGCGCCCGCCCGGTAGCCCCGAGCGGTCCCGCTCCTGACGACGGCCCCGCCCCCGCACGGGCGGGGCCGTCCTCGCGTCAGCCCATCAGGTCCTCGTCCGAGAGGTGTTCGACCGTCTTCCCGGTCGCGGTGAAGGTGCGGGTCACATGGCCCGAGGAGTACACCCACAGGATGCGCAGCGGACGGTCGCCGACGTTCCTGAAGAGATGGGGGACGGGGGTCAAGGGCGCGGCGGTGGCGACCAGCCCGCTCGCCGTCGCCGTGCCGGCGCGCAGCCACGCCCCGCTGCTCCTCGACATGGCCACCGCCACCGTCGCCCTGGGCCGGATCCGGCAGGCCAGGGCGAACGGCGCCCCGCTGCCCGAAGGCGCCGCCGCCACCGCGGACGGCACCCCCACCACCGACCCGGAGAAGGCCGTCATGCCGCTGCCGCTGGGCGGCGCCGAGGGGTCCGGCATGTCGCTCGCCTTCGAGCTGCTGACCAGCGTGCTCGTCGGCGCGCCGATCTTCGCCGCCTTCCACTCCGACGGTCCCGGGGGCCGCGAGCACCGCCAGAACGCCCTGGTCGTCGCCATCGACCAGGCGGCCTTCGGGGACGCCGACGCCTTCACCGCGGCCGTCGACGCCACGCTCGCCACCCTCAAGGCGCTGCCCCCGGCGGACGGGGCGCCGGGTGTGTTCTACCCGGGCGAGCGCAGCGCCTCGCTCGGGGGAGGGGTGCCGGTGGCGGCCGAGGCGTGGCGCGAACTGACCGAGAGCGCCGCACCGGGCCGCCGTGCTGTCGATGCCCGGCAACATGACCAACAAAATTGTTGACAATCTTGTTGGTCTAGATTTACGTTCGACAGGCACTCACTCAGGGAGGGCGCAATGCAGAAGGAAGCCCGTCCAGGCACCGGCGAGCAGGCCAAGCAGCACGCGTTGGTGCAGCTGCGGCAGGCGATTCTGCGCGGAGAGATGGCACCGGCCCAGCGGCTGGTGGAGAACGAACTCGCCGAGCAGTTCGGTGTCACCCGGGCCAGCGCCCGGGCGGCGTTGATCGAGCTGGAATCGGAGGGACTGGTCGAACGGATCCGCAACCGCGGATCACGCGTCCGGGTGGTGACCGTGGAGGAAGCGGTCGCCATCACCGAGTGCCGTATGGCGCTCGAAGGGCTCTGTGCCGCCAAGGCGGCCGTCTTGGCGACCGACGACCAGCTCGCCGAGCTGGCCGGCCTGGGCGCCGCCATGGTCAAGGCGGTCGCCGACGGCGAACCGGTCACCTACTCCGAGCTCAACCACGAAGTGCACGCCCGGATCAGGGAGTTCTCCGGCCAGCGGACGGCCGTGGAACTCCTCGAACGGCTCAATGCCCAACTGGTGCGCCATCGCTTCCAGTTGGCTCTGCGCCCCGGTCGTGCGCAGCAGTCCCTGAGTGAACACCTGGCCATGATCGAGGCGATCGGGGCCAGGGACCCGCAGGCGGCCGAAGCGGCCGTCCGCGCCCACCTCGGCAGTGTGATCGAAGCGCTGCGCGACTGACGCACCGCGCGACGACGCGCGGTGCGACGGACAGCCGAGGCGGGCGCCCACCTGTCCACCAAGGAGATTGCTGCAATGACGCACGGCTACGCGCCCGCCGCCCCCGGTCCCTCGGTCCCGCCCGGGCCCGGGGGACGTCCACCACGATCGACGCTGGTCGTCACCGCGCACGCCGGGGACTTCGTGTGGCGGGCGGGGGGAGCCATCGCCCTGGCCGCCTCCCGGGGGGAGAAGGTCACCATCGCGTGTCTGACCTTCGGTGAGCGCGGCGAGTCCGCGAAGGCCTGGCGCGAGGGCAAGAAGCTCGACGAGATCAAGGCGATACGCCGTGAGGAGGCCGAGAGGGCCGCCGCCGCGCTCGGTGCCGCGGTCCGCTTCTTCGACGCCGGCGACTACCCGCTGACCGCCACCGCCGAGCTCACCGACCACCTGGTGGCGGTCTACCGCGAGACCCAGCCGGACGTCGTGCTCACCCACCCCACCGAGGACCCGTACAACGGCGACCACCCCGCCGCCAACCGCATGGCGCTGGAGGCCCGGGTCCTCGCCCAGGCCATCGGCTACCCCGGTGAGGGCGAGGTCATCGGCGCCCCGCCCGTCTTCTACTTCGAGCCCCACCAGCCCGAGATGAGCGGCTTCAGGCCCGAGGTCCTCCTCGACATCACCGAGGTGTGGGAGACCAAGCGCGAGGCGATGGAATGCCTCGGCGCCCAGCAGCACCTGTGGGACTACTACACCGACCTCGCCGTGCGCCGCGGTGTCCAGCTCAAGCGCAACGCCGGCCCCAACCTGGGCCTGGCCCACCGGACCATGGCCGAGGCGTTCATGCGCCCCTACCCGCAGATCGCGAAGGAGCTGGCATGAGCGGCGTGATCGTCACCGGCCCGCCGAAGGCGGACCCGAAGGACGTCGAGGCGATCGCCGCGTACGGCACCGCCACCGTGCACGAGGCGATGGGCCGCACCGGCCTGCTCGGCACCGGGCTGCGCCCGATCCAGCAGGGCGTCCGGGCCGCGGGCACCGCGGTCACCGTGCTCTCCTGGCCCGGCGACAACCTCATGATCCACGCTGCCGTGGAACAGTGCGGCGAGGGCGACGTCCTGGTCGTCACCACCACCTCGCCCTCCACCGACGGCATGTTCGGCGAACTGTTCGCCACCGCGCTCCACCGGCGCGGCGTGCGCGGCCTGGTCATCAACGCCGGCGTCCGGGACACCGCCGAACTGCGCGCGATGGGCTTTCCCGCCTGGTCCGCGGCCGTCAGCCCGCAGGGCACCGTGAAGGCGACCGGCGGCTCCGTGAACGTGCCGGTGGCCATCGGCGGCCAGATCGTCCGGCCCGGCGACGTGATCCTCGCCGACGACGACGGCGTGGTGCGCGTGCCGCGCGAGGACGCCCGCGAGGTCGCCGAGGCCTCCGCGGCCCGCGAGCGCAAGGAGGCGCTGGCCCGCGCCGCCTTCCTCGACGGCGAACTCGGCCTGGACCGCTACGGGTTGCGCGAGACCCTGGTGCGCCTGGGCGTGACCTACACGTCGTACGACGACTACGTGCGGGACGGAGCCGCGCCATGAGCGGGACCCCCGTCCGGGACGGAGTCGCGTCATGAGGGGGTCCGAGGGGGTGCGCTGCATGCTCCTGCGCGGCGGCACCTCCAAGGGCGCCTACTTCCTCGCCGACGACCTGCCCGCCGACGCCGCCGAACGCGACGACCTGTTGCTGCGCGTGATGGGCAGCCCCGACCCGCGCCAGATCGACGGACTGGGCGGCGCGCACCCGCTGACCAGCAAGGCGGCCGTGGTCTCGGTCTCCGCCGACCCCGCCGCCGACGTCGACTACCTGTTCCTCCAGGTCTCCGTCGACAAGGCGGAGGTGTCGGACCGCCAGAACTGCGGCAACCTCCTCGCCGGGGTCGGCCCGTTCGCCGTCGAACGCGGACTGGTCGAACCGGGGGAGGGCCGTACGCCGGTCCGCATCCGCATGGTCAACTCGGGCGACCTCGCGCTCGCGACCTTCCCCACCGAAGGCGGACGCGTGGTCTACGACGGTGACGCCGAGATCTCCGGGGTGCCCGGGACCGCGGCGCCCGTCGTCATCGAGTTCCCGCGGGGGAGCGCCCCGTTGCTGCCCACCGGCCGTGCCCGGGACCTCGTCGACGGCACCCCCGTGACGTGCGTGGACAACGGCATGCCGACCGTGCTGATCGCCGCGTCCTCGCTGGGCGTCACCGGGTACGAGGACCCCGGGGACCTGGAGGAGGACCTGGCGCTGGCCGACCGGCTCCGCGGGATCCGTCTGGAGGCGGGCAAGCTGATGGGCCTCGGGGACGTCGAGAACACCACCGTGCCCAAACTGACCCTGCTCGCCCCGCCCCGCGACGGCGGAGCCGTCACGACCCGCACCTTCATCCCGGTGCGCTGCCACACCTCCATCGGCGTCCTCGGCGCCGCGAGCGTCGCCGCCGGGCTGCGCGTGGAGGGAGGCGTCGGCCACGCCGTGGCGCGCCTGCCCGAGAGGGGCGACCGGCTGCGCATCGAACACCCCACCGGATTCCTCGACATCGAAGCGGGCGTCGACCACGGCCCCGGGGGCGGCGCGCCCGTGGCCCGGCGCACCGCCGTCGTCCGCACCGCCCGCAAGCTCTTCGACGGCACCGTCTTCCCCAGGTCCGCCGGCACGGCAACGACACCCGCACCACCCCAAGGAGGTCCGCGATGACCCCGCCCCTCGGCGACATCGCCCACATCGGCCACGCCCAGCTCTTCACCCCGGACCTGGACGCCAGCGTCGCCTTCTTCACCGACTACATGGGCCTCACGGTCAACGGGGAGCAGGACGGCACCGTCTACCTGCGGACCTTCGACGACTACGAGCACCACAGCCTCGTGCTCACCGCCCGCGAACAGCCGGGCCTCGGCCGGCTCGCCCTGCGCACCTCCAGCGAGGAGGCCCTCCACCGCCGGATCGAGGCGGTCGAGGCGGCGGGCGGCACCGGCCACTGGGCCGAGGACGAACCGGGGCTCGGCAAGGTGTACGTCACCACCGACCCGGACGGCCACGAGCACGCCCTGTACTGGGAGAGCGAGTACTACCGGGCCCCGGACGGGATGGAGCCGGCCCTGAAGAACCAGCCGCAGGCCAAACCCAACCGCGGCGTGGGCGTGCGGCGCCTGGACCACGTCAACTTCCTCGCCGCCGACGTGGTCGCCAACGCCGAGTTCCAGCAGCACGTGCTGGGCGCCCGGCCCACCGAGCAGATCCGGCTCGACACCGGGAGGATCGCGGCGCGCTGGCTGACCTTCACCGACAAGTCGTACGACGTCGTCTACACCTCGGACTGGACCGGCTCGGCCGGACGCCTGCACCACATCGCGTTCGCCACGGACACCCGCGAGGACATCCTGCGCGCGGCCGATCTCGCCATCGACACCGGCGTGTTCATCGAGACGGGACCGCACAAGCACGCCATCCAGCAGACGTTCTTCCTGTACGTCTACGAACCCGGCGGCAACCGCATCGAGTTGTGCAACCCGCTCACCCGTCTCGTCCTGGCCCCCGACTGGCCGCTGGTCACCTGGACCGAGGAGGAGCGGAAGAAGGGCCAGGCCTGGGGCCTGAAGACCATCGAGTCCTTCCACACCCACGGCACGCCGCCCGTCGGCTGACCGCCCTCCGCGGCGTCCTTCCGGGCGAACGGCCGAGCGACCCGATCCGGCCGGTGCGTACGTGCGGGCGGCACCGACCGTGTGCCGCCCGCACGCTTTTTCACCTGCTTCTCAGCCGCGCGTGCGACGGTCGCGGAGGGTGGCCTGATTGTTTCCTGGATTGTTGACAAAAGCGTTGACACTTCAGGAGTCCACTCCTTAGCGTCTGTCGCACCATCGGGTCAGCCGCACGAGCCGCGTCGACCCGCACCCCGATCCGCTTCCAGGGCCCCCACCTCCTGGACGAGAGGAAACAACGATGTCCTCCTCCCTCGCCCTGCCCGCTCGCGGCGGCAGCAGACTGGCCTTCCTGGTCGTCGGTCTGTGCTGGCTGGCCGTCCTCTTCGACGGTCTCGACATGTTCATCTACGGCTCGGTGCTGCCGCACCTGCTGGCGACGAAGACCTTCGGCCTCACCCCGGACCAGGCCGGCGACCTCGGCAGCTACGCCACGTTCGGCATGCTGGTCGGCGCCCTCACCGCGGGCACCGTCGCCGACCGGATAGGCCGCAAGAAGCTGATGGTCTCCTGCGTGGCCCTCTTCTCGCTGGCCTCCGGCGTGTGCGCCCTCGCGGACGGCATCACGGTCTTCGGCCTCGGCCGGACCCTGGCGGGCGTCGGCCTCGGCGGCCTGCTCCCCACCGCGATCAGCATGGTCTCCGACTACGCCCCGCGAGGCCGCGGCGCCATCGTCATCGGCCTGCTGATGACCGCCCACCACGCCGGCGGCATCCTCTCCGCCTACGTGGCCAAGTGGCTCGTCGAGCCGGTCGGCTGGCAGTCCGCGTTCTGGGTCTGCGTGACCCCGCTGCTCTTCGCCCCGGTCCTCGCCAAGTACCTGCCCGAGTCGCTGAGCTTCCTGGTCGCCAAGGGCCGTAGCGACGAGGCCCGCGAGCTTGCCGAGCGCTACGACGTCGAGCTGCCCGCCGCCAAGTCGTCCGGCCGTCAGGGCGCGGCGGACCGCTGGAACGCGCTGGTCAACCTCTTCCGCGGGGGCGAGTGGACGCAGACCCTGCTGTACTGGCTGGCCTCCTTCGGCGGTCTGCTGCTGGTCTACGGCGTCGCCACCTGGCTGCCCACCCTGATGCGCGCCGAGGGCTACGAGCTCGCCTCCGCCCTGTACTTCGTGGTGGTCTTCAACCTCGGCGGCATCGTGGGCATGCTGGTGGCCGGCCGGGCCGCCGACCGTTTCGGCGCGCCTCGGATCTCCGCGGTCTGGTTCGCCCTGACCGCCGCCGGTGTCTTCCTGCTCAGCGTCCACATGCCGATGAGCGTGACCATGGTGGTCGTCTTCCTCACGGGTGTCTTCCTCAACAGCGCCCAGACGATGATCTACGCGACGGTCTCCATCCGTTCCGACGCCGGTGACCGCGCCACCGCCGTCGGCTGGACCTCCGGCATGGGCCGCTTCGGCGCCGTCTTCGGCCCGTGGCTCGGCGGCCAGCTCCTCGCCGCGAACCACGGCGACTGGGGCTTCACCGCCTTCGCGATCGCCGGCCTGTCCTCGATGGTCTTCATCGGCATCGCCGCCCTGCGCGGCGGCAGGTCCGAGGGAACGGCCGACGAGGAGCAGGAGCTGGTCGCCGCCCACTGAACGGCGGCCCACCCGGTCCCCGCGGACCGGCCGGGCCACCGCGGGCGATGACGAACGCCGGCCACCGCGGCGACAGCGGGGCCGGCGTCGTGCCGACGCGGGGGCGACGCGGAGGGGGGCGGGGTGCCGCGTCCCCCGGACGACGTACCGGGGCTTCCGCGCGGCCTCGGCGAGCGGGCGCGGGACCGGTCGCGGCGGACGGCGCCGCGGCCCGCACGAGGGGACGGCACGACACCTTCACAGGTGTTCGCGGACACTTATTCCCGTTGCCCCGTTCGTCCCGGGATGCTGGAGTGACCCCATGGATCATGCAGCGGTACTGGCTCTGTTCGACCGGGACATGCGGGAGGGCGCGCGGCCCGACACGCCGGGCGCCCGGGTCGAGCGCGTCGGCAGGGTGGTGCGCCACATCGGCGCCGACAAGAGCTGGAACGGGGTGCTCTGGTCCGACCTCGACGAGGCGGGCGCCGACGCGGCCGTCGCCGAACAGGTGCGGTTCTTCTCCGGGCTCGGGGGCGGCTTCGAGTGGAAGCTGTACGGACACGACCGGCCCCGGGACCTGGGGCGGCGGCTGCGGGCGGCGGGCTTCACCGCCGAACCCGAGGAGACGCTGATGGTCGCCGAGCTGAGCGATCTGGCCCTCGACGTGGAACCGCCCGAGGGCGTACGGCTGCTGCCGGTCACCGACCGCGCGGGCGTCGCCCTGGTCGCCGAGGTCCACGAGCAGGCCTTCGGCGGTGACAGCACCCGCCTGCGCCACCAACTGCTGGCCCAGCTCACCGGCGACACGAACACGGTCGTGGCCGTCGTGGCCCTCGCCGGCGACGTCCCGGTCAGCGCGGCCCGCATGGAACTCCCGCCGGGGGCCCGGTTCGCCGGGCTGTGGGGCGGAGGCACCGTCGAGGCGTGGCGGGGGCGGGGAATCTACCGCGCCCTCGTCGCCCACCGCGCCCGTGTCGCCGCCGAGCGCGGCTACCGCTACGTCCAGGTCGACGCCTCCAGCCTGAGCCGCCCCATCCTCACCCGCCTGGGCTTCCAGCCGCTCACCACGACCACGCCGTACGTGTACGGGGGCTGACGGCCGCGGAGCGGCCGCCGCTCCGCGGCCCCGGGCCCGGATGTCAGAGGCGTCTGTCAGGCTCCGGCCATGGAGATGACGCTGCAACTGACGATCGACTGCGCCGACCCGCGGAAACTGGTGGCGTTCTGGAGCGAGGCCCTGGGCTACGTGCCCGAACCCCCGCCGGGCGGCCATGCCACCTGGCGGGAGTACTGGGTGGCCCTGGGCGTGCCCGAGGAGGAGCTGCCCGCCGGCGCGGGCGACGTCCCCGAGTCGATCGTCGACCCCGCGGGACACGGGCCGCGGATCTGGTTCCAGCAGGTTCCGGAACCCAAAGCCGTCAAGAACCGCATGCACTTCGACCTGAAGGTCGGCGGCGGGCGGGACGTCCCGCTGGAGGTCCGCGCCCGGCGTGTCGCCGCCACGGTGGAAAGACTGGTCGCGGCCGGTGCCGGGGTGCTCCGGACCACGGACGAGCCGGACGCCGGGCAGTACGCCGTCCTGCTGGAGGACCCGGAGGGCAACGAGTTCGACGTCGTCTAGGCCCTGTCGTCACATTCCCGTCGTCGCCCGAAGGGCGGCCCTGCGGCGTCGTGGGGGTTCCCCCTGCCCGAGCGAAGCCGAGAGCTCGGGGGAGCGTGCTCTGGGGGTACCCCCTGCTCGAAGAGCTAGGGGGAGTGCCGGGCGTCGCGGGGCAGGCGGGAATTTGACGACAGGGCCTAGGAACCCTCCGGCCACACGGCTCGGGGCGGCCCGCCGACCGCCGCCACGAGGACGGCCCGCCCCGCGGCGGGGTTCAGTGCGCGGGGACGCCCGGCCCGAGCACCGGCAGCCGTACCTCCGGGTCGTCGAGACTGACTCCCGTACGCAGGTCGAACTCCTGCTTGTGCATCGGGGAGGCGACGACGGGGCGGCCGTCGCGGGTGCCCATGATGCCGTGGGCCATGACGTCGGCGCCGGAGTAGGGGTCGTGGTTGCCGACCGCGTACAGGTTGCCCTCGCCGTCCTTGAAGAGCGCCGCCTCGGTGCCGTCGGGGAGGACGGCCACCCTGCCGCGGCCCGGTTCCAGGGCCCCGGCGTCGGGCTCGCCGGTCAGCCGCCCGAAGCGGCTGAGCTTGGCCGGGTCGGCGAGGACCGCGGCCCATTCGTCCTGGTAGCCGGCCACGTGCCGCTCCATCTGCGCCTCCAGTTCCGCGCACAGGCCCAGCGAGTCCTCGATCAGGACCTCCTTCAGGTGCTCGACGCCACCGTCCAGGCGTTCCAGCCAGGCGGAGGTGCGTTCCAGGCGTTCGGCGGTGCGGACGTAGTACATGAGGAAGCGGTCGATCAGCTTCAGCAGCGCCTCCCGGTCCAGGTCGGCGGCCAGGAGTTCGGCGTGGCGGGGACGGGTGCCGCCGTTGCCGCCGACGTAGAGGTTCCAGCCGTTGGCGGTGGCGATGACCCCGAAGTCCTTGCCGCGCGCCTCGGCGCACTCGCGCAGGCAGCCGGAGACACCGCCCTTGAGCTTGTGCGGGGAGCGCAGGCCGCGGTAACGCAGTTCGATGTCGATGGCGAGCTGCACGGAGTCGCCCTGGCCGAAGCGGCAGAAGCGGGAGCCGATGCAGGACTTCACGGTGCGCAGCGACTTGCCGTACGCGTGGCCGGACTCGAATCCGGCCGCCACCAGCCTGCGCCAGATGTCGGGAAGCTGCTCCCTGCGGGCGCCGAACATGTCGATCCGCTGGCCGCCGGTGATCTTCGTGTAGAGGCCGAAGTCGCCGGCCACCTCGCCGATGGCCACGAGCTGAGCGGGGGTGATCTCGCCGCCGGGGATGCGCGGGACGACCGAATAGGTGCCGTCCTTCTGGAGGTTGGCGAGATGGAGGTCGTTGGAGTCCTGCAGGCCGGCCTGTTCGCCGTCGAGGATGTGGGTGAGGCCCAGCTCCGGGGACAGGGTGCCGAGGACGTTGGCGACCACCGGCTTGCAGACCGTGCAGCCCTCGCCGCCCTTGCCGTGACGGACCATCAACTCGCTGAAGGAGTCTATGCGTTCGTCGCGCACGACGGCGTAGATCTCGGAACGGGAGAGGGCGAAGTGCTCGCACAGGGCCGTGCTGCGCACGACGCCCTCCGCGTCCAGGATCGCCTGCAGCGTGCCGACGCAGCCGCCGCAGCCCGTGCCGGCCCTGGTGCACTTCTTCACCCCGTCCACGTCGGTCAGGCCCTCGGCGGCGATCGCCGTACGGACCATGCCCTTGGTGACGTTGTGGCAGGAGCAGACCACGGCCTCGTCGGGGAGCGTGTCGGCACCCGGCGCTTCGGCGGACTCCGACGGGCCCACGTAGGCGGCGGGCGGAGCGGGCAGCGAGCGGCCGGTGTGCGGCCTGAGGGTGCCGTACGCCTGCGCGTCACCGACGAGGATGCCGCCGAGCAGCCGGCCGTCGGGGGCCAGGAGCAGCTTCTTGTAGACGCCCTCGCTCTCGTCGGAGAAGACGACCGCGGTCGCCCCCGCCTCGAAGGGGTCGCCGAAGGAGGCGACGTCGGCGCCCATCAGCTTGAGCTTGGTGGAGGTGTCCGCACCGGTGAAGCGGGCGGTGCCGGTGCCGGTGAGGGCGTCGGCCGCGGCCTCGGCCATCTGGTAGCCGGGCGCGACCAGGCCGTACACCCGGCCGTCGGCGGTCTGCGCGCACTCACCGATGGCGTACACGTGCGGGTCGCTCGTACGGCAGTGCTCGTCGACCACGACCCCGCCGCGGTCGCCGACGGCGAGACCCGCCTCCCGGGCGAGGCCGTCGCGGGGCCGCACACCCACGGAGAAGACCACCACGTCCGCGTCGATCGTGCGGCCGTCGGAGAGCCGGAGCCCGCGGGTGACACCGTCCGTGTCCGTCTCCACCCGGCTCGCGGCGACGCCGGTGTGCACGGTGACGCCCATCTCCTCGATGGTGCTGCGCAGCACCGCCGCGCCGCCGTCGTCGACCTGCAGCGGCATCAGCCGGGGCGCGAACTCGACGACGTGCGCCTCCAGCCCGAGGGTGCGCAGTGCCCCGGCCGCCTCCAGGCCGAGCAGACCGCCGCCGACCACCACGCCGGTCCGCCTTCCCCGCGCGTACGCCGTGAGGGCGGCGACGTCGTCCAGCGTGCGGTAGGTGAAGGTGCCGGGGGCGTCGACGTTGTCGACCGGCGGGACGTAGGGGTCCGAGCCGGTGGCCAGGACCAGCGTGCCGTAGGGCTGGACGTGACCGGAGGCCGTGGTGACCGTGCGGGCGGCGGTGTCCAGGTGCTCGGCGGGGTCGCCCAGGCGCAGCTCGATGCCGTGCCGGTCGAGGAAGTCCTGGGTGGTCAGGGCGAGGTCGGCGGGGTCGGTGCCGGTGAAGACCGAGGACAGGTGGACCCGGTCGTAGGCGGGGCGGTCCTCCTCGGTGAGGACCACGACCGACCGTCCGGCGGTGCCGTCGCCTCCCAGCGCCCCGCGGTCCGCGAGGACCTCGAGCAGGCGCTGGCCGACCATGCCGTGGCCGATCAGGACGAGGGGCTGCGGCTGCGGCTGCGGCATGGGGGTCACGCTCCTGGGCGGGGGTCACGGTGGCGTCTGCGGGTCCGTACGTCATGTCGACCGTAGGCCGGCTCCGGGGCGGGACCGACGCGCAAAGGGCCCCAACCGCGGGACCTTCGGCCGGTGTGTCCAGGCCCGAAAGGCCCGACGGGTCGTGGCCGGGCGGCCGTACCGGCGCGTCGGCGGGCTCCGTAGCGTCGGGACCATGGACACCAGCTCCCCCGCACTCGTACTCGCCGTCCACGGCAGCGCCGACCCGGCGGCCGCGGCGGTGACCGGTCTCCTCGCCGACGCCGTGACGGCGCTGGGCGGTGTCCGGCCGCAGGTCGGCTGCCTCGAGGAACGGCAGCCCGCCCCCGGCGTCCGCCCCGGCCCGCGGTGGCCCTCGCTCGACGGGCTGCTGGACCGGCTCGCCGCACGGGGGCAGGAGCGCGCCGTGGTCGTGCCCCTGCTGCTCGGGGACGGTTTCCACCGCAGGGTCGACGTGCCGGCCGTGCTGGCGAAGCCCCGGACGCTGCGCTGCACCCTCACGCGGGGACTGAGCGGCGAGCCGGACGTGGCCCTGGCCCTGTACGACAGGCTGCGCGCCGCCGAGCAGACGGCGGGCGGACGGGCCGACGCCGTGGTCCTGGCCTCCGCCGGCTCGCGCCGCCCGGACGGCACCGCCGGGGCCAGGATCGCGGCCGGGCAGCTGCGTTCCCTGCTGACGGCGGCTCACGGCGGTGAGCCCGCCGTGCCCGTGCCGCCCGCCTACTGCTCGGCCGCACGGCCCACCGTGCCGGAGGCCGTGGCCGGGCTGCGCGCGGCGGGCCACCGGCGTGTCGCCGTCGCCACCCATCTGCTGGCACCGGGCCGCTTCAGCGGGGAACTGCGCGACGCCGGTGCCTGGGCGGTCGCCGAACCGCTCGGGGCCCACCCGCGCATCGCCCGCCTGGTGGTGCGGCGCTACACCCGGGCCGCGGGCGTGGCACACCATCCGGCGGCCGCCTGAGGCCGGCGCGTCGCCGGCCGACGGCGTGCCCGGACCGGCCGGTGCCGTCGAAGACTCACGAACCGTTCTCCCGGAGGTCCAGCCGGTACTCCAGCTCCCGGTGGGTCGGCCGGTAGCCGAGCGTGTCGTTGATGCCGATCATGTGCGCGTTGCTGTCGGCCGTGTCGGTCAGCAGGCCGGCGAGTTCCGGGTACCGCAGACGGGCCGCGCGGACCGACTCCGCCTTCATCCACAGCCCGAGGCCGTGGCCGCGGTGCTCGGGCAGGACGCCCGTTCCGTAGTGCTGGGCGTCGCCCCGCCCGTCACCCGGCACGACGAGTTCCGAGAATCCGGCGACCGAGCCGTCCGAGCGGTCCACCACGGCCATCGTGTGCAGCGCGTCGCCGCGGTCGAGGACGGCCTCGGCCACGGCCACGACCCGCTCCACGTCCCAGACGACGACGCCGAAGTCGCTGTCCTCCATCGGCATGTCGTCCATGGCCCGCCGCGAGTCGGCGAAGGTCCGCGCGAGCTCGGGCGGCACGACGCCGTCCCAACTCCTCAACTCGTATCCGGGGTGCGGGCGTTCCACGATCCCGGTCACGGCGTCGAGGTCCAGCCCCGGCAGGGGGAGGCGGGCGAACGTCAGGGCCAGCACCTGGCGGAACCCGTGTGCCGCGAGAAACGGTTCGCCGGGAGAGCCGGCCGTGACACGGGCGACCAGTGACCGCCGTCCGTCGCCCCGCGCGGCGGCCAGAGCGGCGTCCAGGAGGGCGCCGCCCACCCCGGCGCGCCGCTCGGCGGGGTGCACCGTGATCTCCAGCTCGGCGCGATGGTCCTGTCCCTTCCTGTCGGACAGCCAGAGGAACGCCGAGCCCACCGGGGCCCCTTCGGCGTCCGAGGCCAGCCAGGCCAGACGCCGGCTCGACGGGGAGGAGTCCGGATCGGTCAACGGCGTGATGCGTGGCGGCAAGATGTCTCCGTGACGTGGGGCGCGGGCATGCGAAACCCGCAGACCGTAGCCGCGCGCACCCCGGCACCGCAACGCAATTCGACGGGCGCCGCCCCGCGGACGGGCCGTCGGCGGGCCGCGCCGGACTCCGGCGGCCCGTCCGGTGTTCCAACCACGGGCCACGGCCCTGTGACCGTGGCACCGCCCGGCCGCCCGGCCGCCCGACCGCCAGGCGGCCCGTCCGGCGCTCCGCGCCGCGGGTCGCCCGGCCGCCCGTCCGGTGTTCCTCGCCACGGGCCCCGGCCCGGTCGAGCCCCCTCGGCCCGGACACCGCCCGGTCGGGGAGCCGAGCCCTGTCAGCCGCTTCCGGCCCGCTTCCGGTCGCTCAGTGCCGCCCCCTCGCCCGGTCCAGCGCCGCCACGCCGATCGCGGCGAGACCTATCTGGATGAGCCACTCGATCCAGTCGACGCCCTTCGTGTCGGCGACGCCGAACGCGGCGGCGATCCCCGACCCGATGAACGCGGCCACGACGCCGACCACGATCGTCCAGAGGATGCCGATGCGCTGGCGCCCCGGCACGGCGAGCCGACCCAGCACCCCGATGACGATGCCGATGACGACGGCACTGATGACGCCCGAGATCTCCATCTCCGCCCCTTGTCGTCGGACTCCCGCTGCACTGAACCTGCCCGCTGGATCCTGGGTGCAGTCCCTTCCGGTTATTGCCCGCGCGGCCACCACCCACCGCGTGCTGTTCGACAACGACCACGCCGAGACCGCGGGCAACGCGGACTTCCTGGACGGGCGCACTGTCCTCGTGGGGCGTGGCCCTGCAGAAGACCGGCAACCACAGTCTGAAGAGGGTGTCTTCGGGCTCTAGCCTCACCTACGACGGCACGGCCGCGACCGACCTGTCGAACTTCGACGAGCTGGTGCTGCCCGAGCTCGACATGCTGTTCACCAGGGCAGAGAAGGCCCTTCAGCCGTCAGCAGGTTGGTGAACAGATCTTCCGAGAGCTTGCCTCGGACCCTGAGGTCCGGGATCACGGGTGCCTGGAAGACGGGCTCACCGCCTCCACGGGCCAGCAGGACCTTCATCATCGGCTCCCAGGCTCCCGAGTTGAACCAGAGTCCCTGGACCCGCTTGAGCGTGGCCTTGGAGATGCCGAAGGCGCTGTCCAGCTCCTCCCAGGTGACTCCGGTGCGGAGCCGGTGCAGCATCGCCCGCAGGGCTTCCCGGGTGTCGTAGCGGCCTTTCAGGAGCGCCGCGTCGATGTCCAGAAGGATGTCCTGGACCTGGCCCCATGCGGTGTCGTCCGGGTCCGCCGGAGCCGGCGTCCCGCTCTCGACGTGCCAAGCGGCGACCGAGCAGCGTCGCCCGCTGCGGCGGGCGAACCTGTGCCGCTCGGGCGTGACCCTGATGTCGAACATGTCGACGACCTCGGCCTGCTTGTCGAGGTCGAGCGTGTGCAGCTTGCCCTTGGCTCGCTCGATCATCTCGACCATGCCCTTGGCCGGCTCCTGGGCCGAGTCGAAATCGGCCAGCCAGGCCTCCGTCTCGGCGAGAGAGGCACGCAGCGCCTCCAGCTCCATGTTGAGCTCGTCCGTGGCCTCCTTGACGGCCTGCTCGTCAAGGTCGAGGAGCACGGCGTTCTTGAATGCGTTCGTCAGCGCCTTCTGGCGGTCCGCCGCCTGCTTGCGCAGGGACTCCGCTCGCTCGTTGTAGGCATCGTGATCGCCCGGCAGGCTCTCCGCCCATTCCCGGGCGAGCTGACGCAGCCTCTCGGGCTGTTCCATGAAAGCCTCCAGGCGGCCCCAGACGCCCTTCTCGACAGCTTCGGCTTCCAGGTAGGAGTCACCGCACGGCGTGGCGCCAACGGCACCCTGACAGCGGTACATCCGCGTGCCGTCGGGCAGGCCGGCGCCGACGTAGGTCTTCCCGCATGAGCCTTCGATGCGACGGCTCAGCGGATAGCGCCCACTGGCCCGCTTGTCCCGGCCGCGGTCCTTGAGCGCCTTGGCCAGAGCCTGGGCGCGCTCCTCGGAGAGGACGCGCGGCACAGGCAGGGCGACAGTCGGCCCGTACAGGGGCGTCCCGTCCTCGTCCACCTTGGTCTTCGTCGTGCCGTCCGGCTCGTCCATGAGGTTCTTGCGCAGCCACTCGCCAGCCGCGTCGGTCGAGACGACCACGGCGTACGACACCTTCAAGGCCCGGGTGCTCAACAGCAGCGGCACCATGATTCGTCGAGTGGAACGAATCCGTGTACACCGTTCCTGAAGACCGAGCGGTGGTGAATCCTGTCTCCAGGACCGCAGTTGCTCGGCCGAACATCCCGAACGGTGTCGGGCTCCCCGCTGCCTCAACGTTGTGGGAGGTGCCCTCAGGTCGCCCGAGTCCGTCCCGCGGCGGGCGGCACGGATCGTGTCCGTGGTCCGGGACGCGAGGGCGGGATTCCTCCACGGGCGGGGCCGGTGGGCCCGGCCCCGCTTCAGGAACCCGACCTGCGCTCGAACACCACCTCGCGTGCCGTCCCCAGGGCCGTGGCCACCGCGCCGAGCAGGACCGCGTCCTCGCCCAGACGGCCGGGTGCGATCTTCGGGCGCAGGGGGGTCAGGGTGCGCAGGGTCTCGCGCACGGGCCGCAGCAGCAGGTCGACGCTGTGTCCGACCCCGCCGCCCAGGACGACCAGGTCGGGGTCGAGCACCGCCGTCACGGCCGCCACCGTGTGCGCGATCCGCTCACCCTCCAGCCGGACCGCCTCGGCCGCCGGACCCTGCCCCTCCCGCGCCGCGTCGAAGACGGCCTTCGCGGTCAGCTGTCCGGTCATGCCGAAGTGCCGGGCGGCCTCGACGACCGCCTCGCCGGACACCGCCTCCTCCAGGGTGCCGGGCCCTCGCCGGCCCGGCCAAGGGAGGAAGCCGATCTCGCCGGCCCCGCCGTGCGCCCCCGTGAACAGCCGTCCCTCGCTGACGACGCCCATGCCGAGACCGGTGCCGATCATAATGTACGCGAACAGCCGGCTGCCCGCGCCGGCCCCGTACGTGTACTCGCCGAGGGCCGCGAGGTTGGCGTCGTTGTGCACTTCCAGCGGGACGCCCAGTTCCTCGCGCATCCGGTCGAACAGGCCCGCCCGGCCCCATCCGGGCAGATGCATCGCGTACCGCACCCGGCGCCGCTTCTCGTCGTACACGCCGGGTGTGCCCACCACCGCGTGCGCCACCTCGTGCGCTCCGGCGCCGGAGCCGGCGACGACCTGACGGGCGGTGGACACCACGAGGTCGGCCATGGCCCCGGAGGTGCGGGCGCGGTTGCGCACGTCGGCGCGCGCGATCACCGTGCCGTCGAGATCGGCGACCGCCACGCGCAGCCAGCCCCGGCCTATGTCGATGCCGAGCGCGTACCCGGCGGCGGGGTCGGGGGCGTACAGGACGGCGACCCGGCCGCGCTCGGGTGCCCGCGTGCCGACCTCGTGGACGAGTCCCGCCTCCTCCAGCGCGGCGAGCGCGCTGGAGACGGTCGGCTTGGACAGCCCCGTCTCGCGGGCGAGCTGGGCGCGCGAGGCGGGGCCCCCGGCGCGCAGCCGGTCGAGGAGCAGCCGTTCGTTGGCGCTGCGCAGCCGGCGGCGGTTCCAGGGCTGTCCGGGCTGCTCTGCGGCGTCGGTGGCGGGCATCGCGTCATTCTCGCTCATGCGTCACGCCCCCTTGACGTGCTTAGTAAGTCTCCTTAACTTTATCGCCCAGTCGACCTCGCCGGGCGGGCCGAGGGGAGTCCGGCACGGTGCGGGCGCCCGCCGCCCTCAATCCCCCGGCCGTCCCCGGGGCGGCCGTCACCTCGTACTTCTGCGCACGTTTCGTCCTGAGGAGGATCCGTGTCCGGTACCCCGTCGGCCGTCGGCGGCTTCGTCCGCCGCGTCGGCCTGTTCCAGGCCATCGCCATCAACATGAGCCAGATGTGCGGCATCGGGCCGTTCGTGACGATCCCCCTCATGGTCGCCGCGTTCGGCGGACCGCAGGCCGTGATCGGATTCGTCGCGGGCGCGCTGCTGGCGCTCGCCGACGGACTCGTCTGGGCCGAACTCGGTGCCGCGATGCCCGGTTCCGGCGGCAGTTACGTCTATCTGCGCCAGGCCTTCCAGTACCGCACCGGACGCCTGATGCCCTTCCTGTTCGTCTGGACGGCGATGCTCTTCATCCCGCTGATCATGTCCACGGGTGTGGTGGGCTTCGTCCAGTACCTCGGCTATCTGGCCCCCGACATGAGCAGGACCACCGGTGACCTCGTCGGACTCGGCATGGTCGCCCTCGTCGTCCTCCTGCTGTGGCGGGGGATCGAGCACATCGCGCGGATCACCGCCGTCATGTGGGCCGTGATGATCACCTCGGTCCTCCTCGTGATCGTCGCCGCCGCCACCGACTTCAGCGCCGCCCGCGCCTTCACCTACCCGGCGCACGCGTTCGCGCTGTCCACCGGCCACTTCTGGGTCGGCTTCGCCGCGGGCCTGACCATCGGCATCTACGACTACCTCGGTTACAACACCACCGCGTACATGGGCGCCGAGATCAAGGACCCGGGCCGCACCCTGCCCCGCTCCATCGTCTTCTCCATCCTCGGCATCATGACGATCTACCTGCTGCTCCAGATCGGCACGCTCGGCGTCATCGACTGGGGGCGGATGACCGACCCGGGCGACGTCGCCTCCACCTCGGTGGCCTCGGCGGTCATGGAGGAGACCTGGGGCAGGGGCGCCGCCGACACGGTCACCGTCCTCATCCTGATCACCGCGCTCGCCTCGGTCTTCACCGGGCTGCTGGGCGGTTCGAGAGTGCCCTACGACGCCGCCCGCGAGGGCGTGTTCTTCCGCCCCTACGCCAAGCTGCACCCCAGGCACCGCTTCCCGACGCTGGGTCTGGCCACCATGGGCGTCGTCACGGCGGTCGGGTTCCTGATCGGCCGTCACACCGACCTCGCCACCCTCATCCAGCTGCTGACCACCGTCATGGTGATCGTCCAGGCGCTGGCCCAGGTCGTCGCCCTGTCGGTGCTGCGCGGACGGCAGCCGGGACTGCGCCGTCCGTACCGGATGTGGCTCTATCCCCTGCCGAGCCTCCTCGCCCTCGCCGGCTGGCTCACCATCTACGGATACGCGGACAGGAACTCCCCGGGCCGCCACCCCATCGAGTGGTCGCTGGCCTGGCTCGCCCTCGGCCTGGTCGCCTTCGCCGTCTGGGCCCGGCTGGAGAAGGTGTGGCCCTTCGGTCCGAAGGAGGTCGGCGAGGAGTACCTGGCGCCGCCGTCCCCGGAGGCGGAACCCGCGGAGGCGTGACGGACGGTCGTACGGCACGACGGCACAGGGCGTCCCGGACGTACCGACGCCGGAGCGCCCGCCACCGTCGGAGCCCCGCCCCGTCCGGTCCGCTCCTCCGTTCCACGGAGGCCGTCCGCGCTCCCGGGACGGTCGGTCTCCCGGAGGTCCCTCACCCGAGGCGCGGCCCGTCGTCCTCGAGATGGCTCCAGGTCCGCAGGACGACGGCCCGGCCCTTCGCCGTACGGATGACGGGCTCGTCGTCGGTGAGGGCGAATCCCGTCGCCCGGGCGACCGCCTCGCTCGCGGTGTTCCCGTCCTCGATGCACAGCACGACACGCCGGCCGCCGACGTGGCGGCGGGCGAAGCCGACGACGAGCCGGACCGCGCGGGTCGCGAGCCCCAGGCCCCGGTGGGCCGCCCCCACGCCGTAGGCCAGCTCGACGTCACGGTCGTCGGCCGTGCCGGGGAACAGCAGGATCTCGCCCCGGGGCCGCGTGCCGTCCGTGGTGATGGCCAGCTGCACGCTCCGTCCCTCGGCGCTCTTCTGCTGGGCCGCCGCGAGATAGGTGAGCGCCGCCTCGGTGTCGAAGGGCGAGACGACCGGCGTCCACCGGTCGATCTCGGGATCGTCGTAGAGCGCGACGAGGTCCTCGACGTCGTCGTCGGACCACTCGCGCAGATGCAGCCCCAGCCCGCCGATGAGCAGGGGCCGGGGGAAGTCGAACGTCGGTCGGCTGTCCATCGGACGATCGTGGCGTGCCGGGCGGGCGAAGGCCAAGGAGGCGAGGAGGCGCACATGGATCCGGACGGCGCGGCCGGTGTCCGATCGGGTGCCGTCCGGATGCGCGGGGGCCGGGTCACGATAGAAAGGGGACATCGTCCGATCGTCGGGAGGCCGTGATGCTCGTCCCCTTCGGAGCCCTTGATTTCCTGGACCGTGCCGTCACCGTGTACGGCGACCGCCTCGGTGTCGTCGACGAACCCGACCAGCCGGCCGAGCCCTGGGAGGGGCTGACCTACCGGCGCGTCGGCGAACTGGCCAGAGCCCAGGCGGCCGGGCTCGACGCGCTGGGCGTCCCGCACGGCGCGCGCGTGGCCGTCGTCTCGCCCAACAGCGCCAGGCTCCTCACCTCGTTCTTCGGCGTCAGTGGCCACGGCCGGGTCCTCGTGCCGGTCAACTTCCGGCTGACGGCCGAGGAGGTGGGCTACATCGTCGAGCACTCGGGCGCGAGCGTCCTGCTCGTCGACCCCGAACTGGCCGACCGCTTCGACGGGGTCGCCTGCAAGCACCGTTTCACGCTCGGCGCCGCCGCGGACGCCGAGCTGTACCGCTTCGGCGCCGAACCCCGTCCCTGGGACGCGGACGAGAACGCCACCGCGACGATCAACTACACCAGCGGCACGACGGCCCGGCCCAAGGGCGTCCAGATCACGCACCGCAACATCTGGGTCAACGCCACGACCTTCGCCCTGCACGCGGGTGTCACCGATCGCGACGTCTATCTGCACACCCTGCCCATGTTCCACGCGAACGGCTGGGGGATGCCCTTCGCGATGGCGGGGCTCGGCGTCCGGCAGATCGCGCTGCGCAAGGTCGACGGGGCGGAGATCCTGCGCCGGGTCGCCGAGCACGGCGTCACGGTGATGTGCGCGGCCCCGGCCGTCGTCAACGCGGTGCTGGCCGCCGCCGAGTCCTGGGAGGGCGAGATCCCCGGCCGCGACCGGGTCCGCATCATCGTCGCCGGGGCGCCGCCGCCCACGAGGACCGTCGCGCGGGTCGAGTCCCTGCTGGGCTGGGAGTTCATCCAGATCTACGGCCTCACCGAGACCTCGCCGCTGCTCACCGTCAACCGCACCCGCTCCGAATGGGACGGCCTCGACGCGCAGGAGCGTGCCGGGAAACTGGTGCGCGCCGGCGTCCCCGCGCTGGGCGTGACCCTGCGCACCGCCGCCGACGGCGAGATCCTCGCGCGCTCCAACGTCGTGCTGGAGGGGTACTGGGAGCAGCCCGAGGAGACCGGACGGGCGCTGGCCGACGGCTGGTTCCACACCGGGGACGGCGGATCCATCGGCGAGGACGGCTACCTGACGATCAGTGACCGCAAGAAGGACGTGATCATCACGGGCGGGGAGAACGTGTCCTCGATCGAGGTGGAGGACACGCTCTTCAGCCATCCGGCGGTCGCCGAGGTCGCGGTCATCGGCGTGCCGCACGAGAAGTGGGGCGAGACCGTCAAGGCCCTGGTGGTCCTCGCCCCGGACGCGGAGGCGACGGAGAGCGAGCTGATCGGGTACTGCAAGGAGCGTCTCGCCGGGTACAAGGCGCCGACCTCGGTCGAGTTCCGCGGCGAGCTGGCCCGGACGGCCACCGGCAAGCTCCAGAAGTACAAGTTGCGCCGGCCGTACTGGGAAGGACGCGACCGGGACGTCAACTGAGCCTTTGTCCGGGCGACTTCGCCCGGCCCGGGGCTTTTCGGCGGTGAGTCCTCAGGGCGCGCCGAGCAGCCGGGCGACGGCGCGGCGCGCCCGGTCCGGGGCCTGTGGGTCGCGGTGCAGTTTGACGGACTGGCCGGCCGCGAGGACCACCCCGCCCAGCTCGAAGGCGAGCTGGTCCGCGTCCGTGTCCTCGGGGAGTTCGCCGACGCCGATCCCCGTGTCGATCTCCGCCTTGACGTACGCGGTCCACGTGTCCAGAGCGGCCAGGACCGCGTCGCGGACCGGGCCGGGGCGGCCGTCGAACTCGGTGGCCACGGAGGTGAGGAAGCAGCCGCCGTGGCCCTCGCCCTCGGCCATGTAGGCGATCCACTCGTCGTAGGCGCGGGCCAGCCGCTCCGTGCCGGGCCGCGCTCCGACCGCCCGCGCCGGCACCCGCAGGGTGAACCGCTCGACGGCCGCGTCCAGCACGGCGAGCTGGAGCGCCTCCTTGCTGCCGAAGTGGCCGATCACACCGGCCTTGCTCATCGCCAGATCAGCGGCGAGACGTCCGATGGTGAGCCCTTCGAGGCCCTCGGCGGAGGCCAGTGCCAGGGCGCTCCCGATGATCCGGTCGCGGGTGGCGGCGGTTTCGGCGACGGACTTGCGCGGGCTCATGCGCCCACCTTAACCTAACGACCGTTCGCTATTAGCTCACGAACGTTCGTTATCTAATGGTGGCGCCACCTGGGGACACCCGTATGCGCCCGAGAGGGACTCATCGTGAAGATCCACCACCTGAACTGCGGTTCCCTGCGGACGATCGACACCGACGAGGGAGGCCTGCCCGCCGTGTGCCACTGCCTCCTCGTCGAGACCGACCGCGACGGTCTCGTCCTCGTCGACAGCGGCATCGGTACGGCGGACGTGGCCCGGCCCGAGGAGAGCCTCGGCGCGGACTTCCTCGGCCGCGCCCGGCCCGCCCTGGACCTCGCCGAGACCGCGCTGCACCAGGTCCGCGCCCTGGGCTTTCGGCCCGAGGACGTACGGCACGTCGTGCTCAGCCACCTCGACGTGGACCACGCCGGCGGCCTCCCCGACTTCCCCTGGGCCAAGGTCCATCTGAGCGAGGCCGAGCACCGCGCGGCCATGGCGGCACCCGGCGTCCATCCCGAGGACCGCGTCCGCTACCGGCCGTCCCAGTGGGCGCACCGACCGCACTGGGTCACGTACGCGCAGCCCTCGGGAGACCCCTGGTTCGGCTTCGACGCGGTCCAGCCGCTGGAAGGCCTGGAGGCGGAGATCCTGCTCGTCCCGCTCGGCGGGCACACCCGGGGCCACAGCGCGATCGCCGTCGAGGACTCCGGGCGATGGCTCCTGCAGTGCGGTGACGCCTACTACTTCCACCGCGAGATCGACCCGGACCGCCCCGCGGGCCACCCGGGCCTGGACCTCCTCCAGCAGACCGCCGAGGTGGACCGGCCCCTGCGGCTCGCCAACCACGCGCGGCTGCGGGAACTGGTCCGCCTGCACGGCGACGAGGTCGACGTCTTCAGCGCCCACGACCCCTGGGAACTGGCCCGGTACACCGGCGGGGCGTGAGCGCCTCCCGCGCTCAGACCTCGACCGCCGGGCGCAGGCAGTCGCGCAGCTGGTGCATGCCGCGCCGGGAGTGGCTCTTGACCGTGCCCAGCGGCCAGCCGGTGCGCTGGGCGATCTGCGTCTGGGTGAGGTCCTCGTAGAACGCGAGGTGCAGGACCCGGCGCTGCGGTGTCGGGAGCTTGGCCAGCTCGTGCCGGACGAGGACGCGGTCCAGCGTGGCCTCGGGGCGGGTCCGGGTGTCGTCGGCGAGGACCAGCAGGGCGCCGGCCGCGCCCACCAGTTCGCCGCGCCGGGTCCGTGCGGACAGGGCGTCGGCGATCTTGCGCCGGGTGATGCCGACGAGCCAGCCGGCGACCGTGCCGCGCTCCGGGCGGTAGCCGCGCGCGCCCCGCCACACGGCGAGGAACACCTGCTGGGTGACGTCCTCCGCCTCGCGCGCGTCGCCCAGCGAGCGCCGGGCGAGGGACTGGACGAGGGGCGCCCAGCGCCGGTACGCGGTGGCCAGTGAGGCCTCGTCCCCGTCGACGATGCCGCGCGCCAGGTCCGTGTCCGTGACCGCGTCCCCGGGCTCCGCGGTCGGCTGGTCGGCAGTCGGATCTGCGCTCATGGCCATGGCTCCTCGCTCCGGGAACTCCCCGTGCGGGGCCCGTGAATCGATTGTGTGAACCATGGGACAGAGGCGACAACTCGCATCGTTTCTGCGTCGTATAGTCGCCGTATGGGTGAGAGCCGGTCGGAGCGGCGGCGGTCGGAGCAGGGGCGGGAGCCGGGCACGGGATCCGCCGGAGCCGGTGTCACCACCGGCGCGCTGGCCCGCCGCCTCGGAGTGTCACCCACCACGCTGCGCTCCTGGGACCGCAGGTACGGAATGGGACCCGCCGTCCGGTCCGGCGGGCGGCACCGCCGCTGGACGCCCCAGGACGTGGCGATGCTCGAGGAGATGTGCCGGCTGACCTCGGCCGGAGTGCCGCCCGCCGAGGCGGCCAGGGCGGCCAGGGGGCTGTCCGGCCCGCCGGCGCCCGGGGCCGGGGGCGCGGCCGACGAGCCGGCCCTCCTCGTACCGGCGATCGGAGCGGAGTCCCTCGGGGACCCCCGGCAGGAGTGCAAGGGCCTGGCGCGCGCCGCCGTACGCCTCGACGCTCCTTCCGTGGGCGACCAGCTGACCTCGCTCGTCGAGCGGCACGGCGTGGTCGTCGGCTGGGAGGAGGTGATGGTGCCGGCCCTGCACGCGGTGGGCCGCAAGTGGGAGTCCGCCGGGGACCGCTACGTGGAGGTGGAGCACCTGCTGTCGTGGCAGATCTCCCGGGTGCTGCACCGCGCCCCCGGACCGGTGGGTCCCGGAGCGCCGGCCACCGGCGCGGGACCGATCGTGCTGGCCTGCGTACCGGGCGAACAGCACTGCCTCCCGCTGGAGGCGTTGCACGCGGCACTCGTCGAACAGGGCCTGCCCACCCGTATGTTCGGCCCCGCGGTGCCCCCGGAGGCGCTGACCGCGGCGGTCCGGCGACTGGGGCCGGTCGCCGTCGTGCTGTGGTCCCAGACCCGCTCCACGGCCGACCGCCCCCTGGCCCGGCACGTCGCGGCCACCACCTGGGGGGTCAAGGGCGCCCGCGCGCGTCCCACCGTCCTTCTCGGCGGCCCCGGCTGGGCCGGGCGCACGGAACCGGACATGCTCCGGCCGGCGGGACTGCGGGAGGCGCTGTCCTCGCTGGTGAACCTGTCGGGCGGCCGGACCGGCCCGCCTGCCGACGGCTCGACCGGTCCGCCGGGCTGACGGGTGCCCCGACGCCCGTACGGCCGCCGTCGCGAACTCCCGCCCGGACGGCCGCCGTTCCCGTGACCGTCCGGTCAGCCCACCGTCGGCGTCGGAGAGGGCAGCTGTGCCCCGCCCGCGGGCAGCGACGCCCCGCCCGCAGGCAGCGACGCCCCGCCCGAAGGCAGCGACGCCCCGCCCGAAGGGAGCGCGGCCCCGCCCGCCGGGGGCGTCAGGACGACCTCGGGCTCGCCAGGCTGCGGCGGCGGAGGCGTCAGGTTGACCGCGGGCACCTTCGGGAGGCTGGTCTCCTGGATGATCACCTGGTCGAAGTCGACCAGTCCGGTCTTCTCCATCACGGTGATGTGGTCGAGCACGGTGTCGTTGGCCTGGTCGGCGAGCTGCCGCACGAGCGTGTTCTCGGTCGTGGCGCGGATCTTCGCCACGGTCGAGAAGATCTGTCCGTGGGTCAGGCGCAGGATGTTGGCGAAGTCGGTGTTGAACTTCGAGCCGGAGTCCGCGCTCAGCGTCGCCACGAAGCCCTGCTGCTGCGGGGACGGCTTGTTGGGGAGCGTGATGCCGAGCTCCTTGGCGACCTTGCGGCTCGTGGCGTCCAGTCCGGCGTGGCCCGCGATCAGGTGCTGTCCCGCCGTGCGCACCTCCGGCGTGGTCCCCTTCTGCAGGGCCAGCTGTCCGACCGGGTACTCCCACAGCCCCGCCGCGCGCACCTTGACGACGAAGTCGCGGTCGGCCTCGGTCAGCGGCCCGGAGGAGGGGTTGGCGATGACGCGGACCGGGGCGGCGGACGTGGTCTGGATCCCCAGCATGGACGGATAGGCGAGCGCGGCCAGGGTCAGCGTCAACGCACCGGTCACGACGAGGGTTCCCACGTTCCGTGTAATGCGCATCGAGGAGCCTCCTGGGGGCGGGTACGGCGGTTCCTGAGCGGTGGCTCCGGGGTGGCCGCGCGGTGGATCCGGTGCACACGGATCCGGTACGAGTGGTTCGGACGACCACTTGTACGGCGGCGCACCGCTGAGGAATCTCTACAACAGGTAAAATCCTCGGCAGTTTATATTCGGTTCGGCCCGGCCTGTGCACCCGGTCGCGGTGACGCCGTCAGTCCAGGTCCCGGGCCCTCCTGAACCGGGCCAGCCCCTCGGACAGGTCGACGATCGGGTCCGGGTAGTCGCGGGCGGCCCGGTCCTGGCCCCGGAGCTTCCACGGCTCGTGCACGGCACGGCCCGCGATTCCGGCCAACTCGGGCACCCAGCGTCGGACATATGCCCCGTCCGGGTCGTAACGCCTGGCCTGGGTCACCGGGTTCAGGACACGGTTGGGCCGGCTGTCCGTGCCCGTTCCCGCCACCCACTGCCAGTTGAGCTGGTTGTCGGCGACATCGCCGTCCACCAGCAGGTCCAGGAAGTGCCGGGCCCCGACCCGCCAGTCCACGTACAGCGTCTTGGCCAGGAAGCTCGCGGTGAGCAGGCGTCCCCGGTTGTGCATCCAGCCCTCGTGGCGCAGCTGCCGCATCGCCGCGTCCACCACCGGATAGCCGGTCCGCCCCTCCCGCCACGCCTCGATGTCGTCCGCAGCCTCGGCCTCCGAACGCCAACGGTCGTGCCGGGGACGGTAGTCGGCGGTGGACGCGTCCGGCCGGGCCGCCAGCACCTGGTGGTGGAAGTCCCGCCACGCCAGTTGCCGCACGAACGCCTCGGCGCCCGGACCGCCCGCGCCGCGCGCCCGGTGGACCAGCTCGACCGGGGACAGCGTGCCGAAGTGCAGATGGGGGGAGAGCCGGGAGGTGGCGTCGCCGGGCAGGTCGTCGTGGCGGTCCTCGTACGCCCCGATCCCGTCGCGCAGCCAGGCCGTCAGCCGTTTTCTGGCCTCCCCTTCGCCGCCCCGGGCCAGCCCCTCGGACACCGAGGACACGTCCGAGCGCGCGGGGACCGCCTCCGAACCGACGCCGTCCGGCACCCGGACGACCCGGGGAGCCGCGACCGGGTCCCGCAACGGCTGTCGCTCCCATCGCCGGTGGTAGGGCGTGAAGACGGCGAAGTGGTCGGAGGCCGCCGGGGTCACGGCGCCGGGGGCGAGCGCGGTGACCACCGCGTCGTGCACGTGCAGACGGCGTCCCTCCGCCTCCAGCGCGGAGCGCAGCCGCTCCTCCCGGCGCTGCGCGTACGCGCTGACCCCCGCCGCGACGCGCACCTCGTCGGCGTCGGCCTCGGCGGCCGCCTTGACCACCTCGGCCACCACGTCGCCGGAGCGCACCACCAGACGGCCGCCGCGTTCACGGAGCCCCGCGTCCAGATCCGTCAGGCAGTCGGCGAGGAACGCCATCCGGTTGGGGGCGGTGAACCCGGCGTCGGCCACGGCCTCGTCGCGGACGAAGAGCGGCACCACCGCGTCCGAGCCGTCGAGGGCGGCGCGCAGCGGCGGGTGGTCGTGCAGGCGCAGGTCGGAGGTGTACAGGACGATCGAGACGGTCATGGGGTGGCTCCGGGGCGGTGCTGAGGGGGTACGGCGTCGGTCTGCTTCGGCTCGGGCGGTCCGCGCGGATGCGCTGCGCGCGGCTTTGCGGGGTACGGCTCGGGGCGTGCGGTTCGGTGCGGCTCGTGCGGCTCGTGCGGGCGTCCTGCGGTCCGGCACGCACGGACACGGGCCGCCCGCCGTGGACCGGGCCCGTCGGGATCGGGAGCGCCGATGCGCGTCGGTGTCGGTTCTGCGTGGACGCGGGCCCGTCGGGAGGCGTCGGCGCGGGGGAGCGCGGGACCTGTCGGGAGTGGAGGAGCGCGGACATACGCCCGGGGCGACGGCCCGTCGCGGACGCGGGGGCCGACGGGAGACCGCGGACGCGGGGCCTGAGGCGGGTGTGTACGAGGGGCCTGCGGTGGACGTGGACGCGGGGTCGGTGGCGGGTGCGGGCGAGGTGCCGACGGTGGGTGCGTACTCGGAGTTGGTGGTGGGCGTGGATGCGGTGCCGGTGGTGGGCGTGGACGCGGGGTCGGTGGTGGGTGCGGGCGAGGTGCCGGCGGTGGGTGCGGATGCGGTGCCGGCGGTGGATGTGGGCGAGGTGCCGGCGGTGGGTGCGGACGCGGGGCCGGCGGTGGGCGTGGGCGAGGGGCGGCGGTGGGCGTGGGGGTCAGTGGGTGCGGGGGTCAGCGGGCCGGGGCGGGGGTCGTCGTGCCGACGGGAGCGTTCTCGGCGGCCCGCGCGATGTTCCGGGCCATGCCGCCGAACACCACGGCGTGGAACGGCGAGACGCTCCACCAGTACAGCTGCCCGAGCAGCCCGTGCGGATGGAACAGGGCCCGCTGCCGGTAGCGGGTGCGCCCGTCGTCCGTCACCTCGGCGTACATCTCCAGCCATGCCAGCCCCGGCAGTCTCATCTCGGCCCGCAGCCGCAGCAGACGCCCCGGCTCGATCTCCTCCACCCGCCAGAAGTCGAGGGAGTCGCCCACCCGCAGCCGGTTGGCGTCCCGGCGTCCGCGCCGCAGCCCCACCCCTCCCACCAGTCGGTCCATCCAGCCGCGCACCGCCCAGGCCAGCGGGAAGGAGTACCAGCCGTTGTCGCCGCCGATGCCCTCGACGACCCGCCACAGCTTCTCGGGCGACGCGTCCACGGTCAGCTCGCGTTCGTCCGTGTAGAGACTGCCGCCGGCCCAGTCGGGGTCGGTGGGCAGCGGATCACTGGCCGTCCCTGGGTACGAGGCCGACGACCAGCGGGTGGTCACCTGCGCGTCGCGCACCCGCTGGAGTGCCAGACGGACGGCGGCGTCGAAGCCGATCGGCCGCCCCGGGGGGTCGGGGACGTACCGGACGATGTCGTGCTCGCGGCACACGACCTCGTGGCGCAGCGACTCGGTGAGCGGGCGCGCGATCGACGCGGGCACCGGGGTGACCAGTCCGACCCAGTGACTGGACAGCCGCGGGGTGAGCACCGGCACCGGGAAGATCAGCCTGCGCGGCAGCCCGGCGATGACCGCGTACCGCCGCATCATCTCCAGGTACGTGAGGACGTCGGGGCCGCCGATGTCGAAGGCGCGGTTGACCTCCGGGGGCATCCCGGCGCTGCCGACCAGGGTGCGCAGCACGTCGCGCACGCCCATCGGCTGGATCCGGGTGTGCACCCAGCTCGGCGTCACCATCACCGGCAGCCGCTCGGTGAGGTAGCGCAGCATCTCGAAGGAGGCCGAGCCCGAGCCGATGATGACGGCGGCGCGCAGCACGGTCGTCGGTACCCCCGAGTCGAGCAGGATGCGTCCCACCTCGGCCCGGGACCTCAGATGCGGGGAGAGCTCATCGACCGGTACGCCCGCGGGGGTGAGGCCGCCCAGGTAGACGATGCGCCGCACACCCGCCGCCCGGGCCCGCTCGCCGAAGATCCGGGCCGCCCTGCGGTCCGTCTCCTCGAAGTCGCCGCCCGAACCGATGGCGTGCACGAGGTAGTACGCGACCTCGCACCCGCGCAGCGCCTCGGCGACCGAGTCGGCGTCCGTGACGTCGCCGCGCACCACCTCCGCCTCGCCCGCCCAGGGGTAGTCGCGCAGCTTGGCGGGCGAGCGGGCCAGACAGCGCACCCGGTACCCCGCGGCCAGCAGTTCGGGAACCAGCCGTCCGCCGATGTAGCCGGTGGCACCGGTCACCAGGCACCTCGGGCCGGTGCGGGTCTCCTCGTCGCTCATGGGTCCTCCGTCGGTCGCCGCCGTGGCCCCCTGGGGGACCGCCTCCTTCCCTGATCCCTTCCACCCGGGCGCCGCCCGCGGATGCGCCGGACGGGGCGACCGCCGGGTGCCGGGCGCCCGTACGGGGGAGGTGCCGGGGCTTCTATAGGCTGATCACGTGGCCAGACGAGACGACCGTGACGACCGGGCGGGTGATCCGGTCCCCGATGCGGGCCGGGAGCGGGAACAGGGCGTGACGACGGACCTCCACGCCTTCGCGGTCCAGCTGCGCCGGATGAACGGTGAGATCAACCGGCTGGTCCACGGCTTCGCCGGGGAGCACGGTCTGCACGCGACGGACGTGCTGGCGCTCGCGGCGATCCTCGACGCGCCCGAGCCGCTCACGCCCGGCCGGCTGCGCGAGCACCTCGGACTCACCTCGGGCGCGGTCACCGCGTGTCTGGACCGGCTCGAACGCGCGGGCCACATCCGACGCGTCCGGGAGAGCCCCGACCGCAGGGTCGTCCACCTCCACTACGTTCCCGACGCGAGGTCGGCCGCGCGCGCCCACTTCCGGCCGCTCGCCGACGTCACGGCGGACGTGCGAGCCGGTTTCAGCGAGGACGAGCTGTCCGTGGTGCTCCGCTTCCTGACCACGATGAACGAACGGCTCTCGGCCGTACGGTCCCCCGGGCGCTGAACCCGGCGGCGGACGTCCGCACGCGCCCCGCCCCGTCGCCCGGCGGCGGGGGATCCCGCGCGTCCCGGGCGCGGAAGCCGCCGTCCGGCGCATCCGTACGGCAGCCGGGGCCGGAAGTCCGGGCATGGTCTACCATCTGGCCGCGAGATATCTCGATCATTGAGATTGTCATTCATCGAGACACCCGTACGTGAAACCTGGAGAGCGATGTCCCTCACCCCGCGACGAGCCCTGTGGCTGATCCCCGTCGTCCTGCTCGTCGCCTGGCTCGGCATCGGAGGCACCCTCGGCCCCTACGCCGGCCGGCTCGGCGAGGTCTCCACCAACGACCAGGCCGCCTTCCTGCCGCGCAGCGCCGAGTCCACGAAGGTGGTGGAGCAGCAGCGCGCCTTCCAGAAGTCCGGGACGCTGCCCGCGATCGTCGTGTGGACGGTGGAGGGCGACGGTTCCACGGCCGGTGCCCGGCAGTCCGCCGCGACCCGCGCGCTCGCCTCCCTCGCCGGTACGCCCGGCGTGGTCGGCCGCCCGTCACCCGCCCTGCCGTCGGACGACGGCAAGGCGCTGGAGGGTGTCGTCCAGCTCAGGCCCGACCTCGGCAAGCAGCTTCCCGACACGGTCGACCGCATTCGTACCGCCGCCGGAGGCGTCCCCGGCACGACCGTGGGGATCGCCGGACCCGCGGCCAGCCAGGCCGACCTCGGCAACGCCTTCGCCGGGATCGACGGGCTCCTGCTCGGGGTGGCCCTGGCGACCGTCCTGGTGATCCTGCTGCTCGTCTACCGCAGCGTGCTGCTGCCCTTCCTCATCATCCTCGGGTCGGTGTTCGCGCTCGGCCTGGCCTGCGCCGTCGTGTACGTCCTCGCCGACCACGACGTCGTACGCGTCGACGGTCAGGTGCAGGGCATCCTCTCGATCCTCGTGATCGGCGCCGCGACCGATTACGCCCTCCTGCTGAGCGCCCGGTTCCGCGAGGAACTCGCCCTGAGCGCCGACCGGATCGCGGCCGCCCGGGCGGCGCTGCGCCAGTCCTGGGGCGCGATCGTCGCGAGCGCGGGAACCGTCGCCCTCGGACTGCTGGCGCTGCTGCTCAGCGATCTGACGAACAACCGGTCGCTCGGTCCCGTGGGCGCCATCGGCGTGGTCTGCGCCGCGCTGAGCTCGCTCACCTTCCTGCCCGCCGTCCTGGTGCTCCTCGGCCGCGCCGCCTACTGGCCGGCCAAGCCCCGCCCGGCGGGCGACGTGAGCACCGGCGGCGGCATCTGGAACCGGGTCGCGGACCTGGTCGACCGCGCGCCGCGCAAGGTCTGGGCCATGGCCCTGGCCGGGCTCCTCGCCTGCGCGGCCTTCGCGCCCACCCTGACCGCGAAGGGCATCCCGCTCTCCGAGATCTTCGTCGACGACGCGCCGTCGGTCGCCGCTCAGGAGACCCTCGGACGGCACTTCCCCGGCGGCTCGGGCAACCCCGCCGTGATCATCGCGAACGCGGACCGCGTCGACCGGGTCACGTCCGCGGCGCGCGCGACGGACGGTGTCGCGTCGGCCGCCGCGGTGACGGAGTCCGGGCGGCCCGGCGGGGGAGCGCCCCGGGTCGTCGACGGCCGGGTCCGCGTCGACGTCACCCTGCGGTCCGCCGCGGACAGCGACGCGGCCAAGGCCACGGTCGCGCGGCTGCGCACGGCGGTGCACGCCGTACCGGGCGCCGACGCGATCGTCGGCGGCTACGCGGCCCAGCAGTACGACACCCGGCAGACCGCCGAACGCGACCGGACGCTCATCGTGCCGGTGGTCCTCGCCGTCATCCTGGTCATACTGACCGTCCTGCTCCGCTCGCTGCTCATGCCGGTGCTCCTGGTGGCCACGGTGGCGCTCAACTTCCTCGCCACCCTGGGCATCTCCTCGCTCGTGTTCCGGCACGGGTTCGGCTTCACCGGAACCGACGCGTCCGTGCCGCTGTACGGCTTCGTGTTCCTGGTGGCCCTCGGCGTGGACTACAACATCTTCCTGATGTCCCGGGTCCGTGAGGAATCGTTGCGTCACGGGGTGCGCCAGGGCGTGCTGCGCGGACTCGTCGCCACCGGCGGGGTGATCACCTCGGCGGGCGTGGTGCTGGCCGCGACCTTCGCCGCCCTCGGGGTGATCCCGCTGGCCTTCCTGGTGCAGATCGCCTTCATCGTCGCCTTCGGCGTTCTGCTCGACACCCTGGTCGTCCGCTCCTTGCTGGTGCCCGCGCTGGTCCGTGACATCGGCCGCCGGGCCTGGTGGCCGGGGGCGCTGAGCCGTGAGCCCGGAGCCGAGCCCGAGCCCGCGTCCGGAGCCCGGGGGAGCGAGCGCGTCGAGGTGTGAGAGGCGGCGGAACGTGCCCCTCCGGCCGTTCGCGGCCGTCCCCGGACGGCCGCGAACGCCCTGACATGTCAGGGAGAAAACCGGGCAACCGCATCCCACGGGACTCGTCGCTCCGGGTCCGACGTCAGAACTGGAGGTGTCTGGTCATGGGCACGAAGGTGCTGGAACGCTTTCCCGCCGGGGCTCCGCGCGGATCCTGGACCGCGGAGGAGTACGCGGCCCGACGCCGTACCGAGGGCCTGCAGGCGACGGTCGTCATGGACCTGAACTCGGACGCCTTCCTCGTGGTCGTTCCGGTGGGGGACGAGGACTGACCGGGGGCCGTGACGGGTTCGCGCCCCGGGCGTGCCGGGGTCACTCCCCGCGCGTCAGCTCGCCGCCGCGTTCCTCCGCCCTGCGGACGAACGCGGCGTGCAGCGCCCGGGCTGCCCGGGGCACCGAATCGGCCCGTCGGCGCCGCAGCATCAGCAGGACCCGTGTCGTGCCGTCGGTGAGCGGCCGGCAGGTGATCGCGCCGCACCTCTCCGGGGGATCGCCGACGACACTGAAGCCGGGCAGCACGGTCACCCCCAGTCCCTCGGCGACCATGAGCTTGCCCATCTCGGCACCGTCGGTGGAGTACGAGAACCCGGGCACCCGGCCCTCCAGGAACCGGTGGACGTAACGGTGCATCACATAGCCCGCGCGCATGGCGATGAGCGGTTCGTGCCCGGCCGGCAGATCGTCCGGTGACACCGCGGCCGGCGCCGCCGGCGGACTGTCCGGGCGGACGCACAGCACCGGCCGCCCGCCGAGCAGCCGGGTGGACTCGAAGTCCGCGGGCAGATCGTCGCCGTCGAGGTGGTTCACCAGGCCCAGATCGAGACCGCCCTCGGCCGGCGTCCGGTGGATCTCCGCCTGCTGGGCGCCGACCACCTCCACCTGTGTCAGCGGATGCGCCGCCCTGAAGTCCCGGACCGTGGGAATGAGCAGCGGCACGGTCGCCGCGTTCACCGTGCCGACCCGGACCATCCGGCGGACGCGGCACTGCTCGCCCGCCGCGCCGCGCAGCCGGTCCACCGCGTCCAGCACGTCGACGATGTGCGGCAGCAGCTCCCTTCCCTCGGCGCTCATCCGCGCACCCGACCGCTTGCGCTCCAGCAGGTCGACGCCCAGCTCGCGCTCCAGGTTCCGCACGGTCTCGCTCAACGCGGGCTGGGACAGATGGAGTTCCTCGGCTGCCCGGCGCAGCGAGCCGAGCCGGGTGACCGCCGCGATGTATTCCAGCTGCTCTATTCGCACAGCGGCAGAATGCTGCCGTCTTCCGGACCGGTTCAAGGGTTTCCCTGTCACGCCCTCGTGAAATTCGCCGGTCCGCGATGCGAGACCGGACCGCCGTTCCTTGACGGTCCGGACCGGGGGCTGCGACGATCGACGTCATGAAGATGCGACTGGACCTCACGCGGCGACGCCACGTCGACCTCGCGCGTGTCTCCAGCTCCTTCTGTCGCCGCGAAGTCTGACGGTCCCGGCAGTAGGGTCCCCTTCGCACGGACCGGTCCGCCCCGGCTGAATACGATCGCCGCGCCCGGACGCCTTTCCTGTCTGCCGCCCGCATTGTGCCGCCCGAATTCCCGCCGAATTCCCGGGCCTTTCTTCGCCGTGCCCTCGAACCGCACATCAGGAGCCGCACCGTGTCCGCAACCGAACCCGTCCGCTTCGCCTACTGGGTGCCCGACGTCAGTGGCGGCCCGGTCACCAGCACGATCGAACAGCGCACCGACCGGGGTGACGACTACAACCGCGAACTCGCCGTCCTCGCCGAGAACAACGGCTTCGACCACGCGCTCACCCAGGTCCGCTCCATGGCCGGCTACGGCGCCGCCGTGAAGCAGGCCGGGGCCTCCACCGCCGACGGCAAGGGCATGTGGCAGGACTCCGGCTTCGAGGGCCTCGTCCAGTACAACGACGGCTTCCGCACGGGGCTCATCGGCACCCCGGAACGGATCGCCGAACGGATCGTCGCCTACAAGCGCCTCGGCGTCGACCTCTTCCTCCTCGGCTTCCTGCACCACCAGGAGGAGGTCGAGTACTTCGGGCGCCGCGTGCCGCCCCTCGTACGCGAACCGGAGGCCCGGCTGCCCGACCGGGAGACGGAGCCCGCCGCGGTGCCCGCGTGACGGGCCGCCCCCGCGCGTTCCCGTAGCACCCGGCAGTCCGCCCACCCGCAACCCAGCACACGAAAGAGGACCCATGGCCATCGTCCTGTCCGTCTCCGGCAGCCCCTCGGTCTCCTCCCGCACCGCCAAGCTCCTGCGCCACCTCGACGCCCGGCTCGCCGCACAGGGCCACGAGGTGATCCCCCTCGACGTCCGCACCGTCCCCGCAGAGGCGTTGCTCGGCGCGGACTTCCAGCACCCCGCCATCGTCGAGGCGGCCGAGCTGTTCGCCCGCGCCGACGGCGTGGTCATCGGCACCCCCGTCTACAAGGCCGCCTACTCCGGCGTCCTCAAGGCCCTGCTCGACCTGCTCCCGCAGTACGCCCTGACCGGGAAGACCGTGCTGCCCCTGGCCACCGGAGGCAGTACCGCCCATGTGCTCGCCCTGGACTACGCCCTGCGCCCGGTGCTCAACTCCATGGGGGCGGCCCATATAGTCCAGGGCTGGTTCACCCTCGACAAGGACATCATCACGGGGCAGGACGGGAGCGTCACCGTGGCGCCGGGCACCGCCGAGGCCCTGGCCCAGGTGGTGGACCAGTTCTCTGCGGCCCTCGGCAGCGGGCACCTGCTCGCCGCCACGGGCTGACGCCGATGACCGCCGAAGTGATCGCCGACGACGCCGAGGCGCCGGCCGTCGCCGCGTCCCTCGCCGAGGCTCCGACGAGTTCCGCGTCGGAGCCTCGGCGAGGGACGCCGAACGGCGTCTCCCGCACGAGGAACTGGAGCGTCTGTCCGCCTCCGGCCTGCTCGCCGTCACGGTGCCGGCCGGGCACGGCGGAGCGGACGTGCGCGCGGAGACCCTGGCGGAGATCTTCCGGCTGCTGGCCTCGGCCGACGCCAGTCTCGCCCAGATCCCGCAGAACCACTTCGTGTACGTGAACGTGATGTGCCGTCAGGGATCCGCCGCCCAGCGGGAGTTCTTCTTCGGTGAGGTCCTGGCGGGGCGGCGGTTCGGCAACGCGCAGTCGGAGGCCGGCACCCGGCACGTCCAGGACATCCGCACCCGGCTCGAACCGGGCCCGGACGGCTCGTACCGGCTCACCGGTGTGAAGCACTACAGCACCGGGGCGCTCTTCGCCGACTGGATCCCGGTCCTGGCCCGCGCCGAGGACGACGACCTGCACGTCGCCTACGTCCCGCGGGACGCCGACGGCCTCACCGTCGTCGACGACTGGGACGGCATGGGGCAGCGCACCACGGCCAGCGGCACCGTCCGTCTCGACGGCGTCGTTCCGGCCGACCGTGTGGTCCCGCACCATCTCACCTTCCGGGGGCCGCAACTGCACGGTGCGGTGGCACAGTTGCTGCACGCCGCCATCGACGCCGGGATCGCGGCGGGCGCGCTCGCCGAGGCGGCGGAGTTCGTGCGCACCAAGAGCCGTCCCTGGTTCGAGAGCGGCGTGGACACGGCGGCCGAGGACCCGTTGCTCATCCAGCGCTTCGGTGAACTCGCGCTCCAGGTGAGGGCGTCCGAGGCACTGCTCGGTGTCGCGGGCCGTGCGGTCGACGCGGCGCGCGAGGAGCTGACCGACGCGTCGGCGGCCGAGGCGTCCATCGCCGTGGCCGCCGCGAAGGCGCACACCTCCGGCACCGCCGTACTGGTCGCGGACGCCCTCTTCGAGGTGTCCGGAACCCGTGCCGCGCTCGACTCGCTGAACCTGCACCGGCACTGGCGGGACGCCCGCACCCACACCCTGCACGACCCGGCGCGCTGGAAGATCCAGCACATCGGCCGCCACGTCCTGAGCGGCATCAGACCGCCGCGGCACGGCCTTCTCCAGACACCGTCCGACGGCCCCTCGCCCGCCAGGCCCCCACGATCGGAGAACTCCGCCGTGTCCCTCACCTTCCACTGGTTCCTGCCCACCAACGGAGACAGCCGTCATGTCGTCGGCGGCGGCCACGGCACCCCCGCCACCGCCTCCGGAGGGGACCGGCCGCCGACCGTCGCCTATCTGAGCCAGATCGCCCGCGCGGCGGAGGACCTGGGGTTCGTGGGCGCCCTCACCCCGACCGGCGCCTGGTGCGAGGACGCGTGGCTGACGACCGCGATGGTAAGCCAGCGCACGGAGCGGCTGAAGTTCCTCGTGGCCTTCCGGCCGGGCTTCGTGTCGCCCACGCTCGCCGCGCAGATGGCCTCCACCTTCCAGCGCCACAGCGGCGGGCGGCTGCTGCTGAACGTGGTGACCGGCGGGGAGAGCCACGAGCAGCGCGCGTACGGCGACTTCCTCGACAAGGACGCCAGGTACCGCCGTACCGGCGAATTCCTGGGGATCGTCAGGGAGTTGTGGGACGGGAAGACCGTCGACCTGACCGGCGAGCACCTGAGGGTCGAGGACGCCCGGCTCACCCGGGTCCCCGACCCGGTCCCGCAGATCTACTTCGGCGGTTCCTCGCCCGCCGCCGGTGAGGTCGCCGCCCGCCACGCCGACGCCTACCTCACCTGGGGCGAACCGCCTTCCCAGGTCGCCGGGAAGATCGCCTGGATCCGCGGGCTCGCGGCCCGGGAGGGGCGGAACCCGCGGTTCGGCATCCGGCTCCACGTCATCACGCGCGACACCTCCGAGCAGGCCTGGGCCGAGGCCCACCGGCTCCTCGACGGCTTCGACCCGGCGACCGTACGGTCCGTGCAGGAAGGGCTCGCCCGCAGCGAGTCGCAGGGACAGCGGCGGATGCTCGCGCTGCACGGCGGCAGCCGGGACGGACTGGAGATCCACCCCAATCTGTGGGCCGGCATCGGTCTGGTGCGCGGCGGAGCGGGCACCGCCCTGGTCGGCAGCCACGAGGAGGTCGCCGAGCGGATCGAGGAGTACCACGCCCTCGGCATCGACGAGTTCGTGCTCTCCGGCTACCCGCACCTGGAGGAGGCCTACTGGTTCGGCGAGGGCGTCCTGCCCCGCCTCGCCACGCGGGGCCTGTGGCGGCACCCGTTCGCGGCGCCGTCCGCGCCCGCCGTCCAGGTGCCCTTCGGCGGCTGAGCGGAGCGTCCGGGACGGCCCTCAGCCCAGCGATCCCAGGTGCGCGGCGCGCACCTGGGCCGTCTGCCCCTGCACCAGCAGGAACATCCCCTCGCGCGCGAGGCGTTGGGCCGGGCTGCGCAGATCCATCGCCCGCCCGCCGCCGGCCACGACCGCCGCCGTGGTGGCCGCCCGCATCACGTCGTACGCCCGTGCCTTGCACTCCAGGCGCTCCTCGATCCGCTCGGTGGGCACCGGGTGGTCGGCGAGTTCGTACGCCCGCCGTCTGACCTCGTCGAGGCGCGCCCGCAGCGCCTCGGCCGTCCGCCGCGCCGGGGGATCGTCCCCCAGCAGGCCGATCGCCGCCGCCGTGATCCCGAAGACGGCCGGCGAGGCGTTGGTGTTCCTGGGCCGGTCGGTGACCGCCCAGGACTCGTACGGAGTGCGCAGCGCCACCGCGTCGTCGGGCAGCCACAGCCCGTCCAGTTCCAGCGAGACCGTCCGGGACGCGGTGAGCGCCGCGAGCCGCATCGGCGGTGACGGCCGCAGCCCCGGCTGCTCACGCGCCCCGGTGAACGCGAACAGCGCCTCGTCCTCGTCCGTCACCCCCGCCAGCAGCATGACGTCGTTCAGCCCCCAGCCGGTGTACCAGGGGACCGTCCCGTCGAAGCGCCAGCCGCCGCGCTCGCGCGTGACCCGCACCGGGACGCGCGGGTGGGCCCGCAACTGGGCGTACGCGACACCGGAGAGCAACTCCCCGCGCGCGAGCGGACCCAGCAGACGTTCCCGTACCGGAAGGGCGCTCCTCGCCAGGGTCGCCACCGGGGTGTGGTGCTGGGTCTGCACGAACCAGGTCGAACAGCACGCCCCGGCCAGGATCTCCGCGGTCTCCCGGACCACGGCGGCGGGCGCCGCCGAACCGCCGTCCTCGACCGGGGCGCCGATCCCGAGCAGCCCCGACCGCTTCACGGCCTCGATGCTGCTCGCGGGCAGGCCCTCCCGGTCCACGTGTTCCGCCAGGGGCGCCAGCACCCGGTCCGCCAGTTCCCGGGCCGTGGTGACGAGCGGATGCGGTGGGGCGGTCATCGAAGGGGTCTCCCGCCGTCGTCGTGGCGCGTGCCGATCCGGGGTGCGGGCCCCGTCCGGGGTCCTGGAGGAGATCATGCACACCCCGGACGGGTTCCACACGGAGCCCTCCGAAGCGAGCGGCCGGCCGGGGCCGGGACGCGACCCGCGGCGGCCCGGCGTCCTCGGTACCCTCGAAGGGACCACCACCGTGGCCGTGCACGAGGCCTCCGGCCGGTGCGCGAGATCCTGCCGCCGTCCGGCGAGGGCCGGATCGAAGGCGGCTCGCACTCGCCCTGATCGGCGGTATCGCGCTGCGGATCTCCGCGGTCGCGGGCACTGTGATGACAGGGCCGGCGCGGGTCGCCGAGCGGCCGCCCGCCCGGCACCGTCCGACGGCTCACCGAGCGTGCCGGTGACCCGATCGTCGACCGCCCCCTCGTACGCCGCCGTCCCGACCGTCCTCGCACCGGCCTCCGCGGGCGGCCCCCGCGGCGGCGCGCTCTGGGCCGAACGGCCCTCATCGGGGACCTGCGGCCCCTGCCCCGTCCGGCCGCTCGGGCGCGAGGCTGGAATCGGATCGACCGGACCGTCGACTCAGGAGGTGGACACCATGTCCCGCACCGTCACCGTGGGCCTCGACGGTTCTCCCGAGAGCCGCGCCGCCGCCGAATGGGCCGCCCGCGAGGCACGGTTGCGCGCCCTGCCGGTCAGACTGGTCAACGTGTGGGAGCCGGCCCCGGACCCCATGGCCCAGGCACCGCTGCTCGGAGCCGAGACCCTCCAGCACTGGAGCGAGCGGATCCCGCGCGAGGCCGCCGAAGGGGTACGGCTGCGGCACCCGGGGGTCGACGTCACCGTCGAACAGCTCACCGGCCGGCCGGCCGAGGCACTGCTGAAGGCCGCGGACGACGCCGAACTGCTGGTCCTCGGCACCCGCGGGCTCAGCGGCGCGGGCGGTTTCATGGTCGGCTCGGTCGGGCTGGCCGTCGCGGCGCACGCCGGACGCCCCGTGGTCTTCGTACGCGCCGATGAGCAGGCCGCCGACGAGCACCTGCCGGATCCGACGGGCATCCCGTCCGCCGCGGCGCCCTTCCGTCCCGTCGTGCTCGGACTCGACACGAGCCGCCCGGACGACGAGCTGATCGGCTTCGCCTTCGAGGCGGCCCTCCTGCGCGCCACGGTGCTGCGGGTCGTGCACTCCTGGAACGAGCCGCCCTACATCGCCTACGGGCTGCCCCCGGACCTGAAGATGACCGCCCGGCTGGCCGCCGAGGACGCCGTCGCCATGACCACGGCGCTGCGGACCTGGCGGGAGAAGTACCCGGCCGTCGAGATCGTCGAGGACTCCCTGTCGGGGAAGCCGGCCAACCACCTCGTGGACGCCTCCCGGGAGGCCTCGCTCGTGGTCGTGGGCCGCCGGATCCGCCGGGCCGCGCTCGGCGCCCACATCGGACCCGTCACGCACGCGGTGCTCCACCACTCCACCGCCCCCGTCGCCGTCGTCCCGCACCCGTGAGCACCACCGGCCGCCCCGGCCCGGTGCCGACCGCACCCGACCGTGCAAGGAGAGACACCCCATGAAAGCGGCAGTCGTACGAGCGTTCGGTGAACCGCTGGTCATCGAGGACCGCCCGGACCCCGAGCCCGGTCCCGGTCAGGTCCGCATCCGCCTGGAGGCCTCCGGGCTCTGCCACACCGACATCCACGCCGCCCACGGCGACTGGCCGGTCAAGCCCAGTCCGCCGTTCGTCCCCGGACACGAGGGCGTCGGCCTGGTCGAGGCGCTGGGCGAGGGCGTCACCCACCTGAGGGTGGGACAGCGGGTCGCCGTGCCCTGGCTCGGCAAGGCGTGCGGACGCTGCGAGCACTGCCTCTCCGGCTGGGAGACCCTGTGCGAGCAGCAGCTCAACACCGGCTACGGGTACGACGGAGGCTACGCCGAGAAGATGCTCGCCTGGGCCGACTTCGCCCAGCCGGTGCCCGAGGGCATCGACCCGCTCGACGCGGCCCCGCTCACCTGCGCCGGCGTCACCACGTACAAGGCCCTGAAGGTCGCCGACGTCCGGCCCAGCCAGCTCGTCGCCGTCTCCGGCGTGGGCGGACTCGGCCATCTCGCCCTGCAGTACGCGAAGATCGCCGGGGCGACCGTGGCGGCGGTCGACGTCACCGACGAGAAGCTCGAACTCGCCCGGGAACTCGGCGCCGACATCGTGATCGACGCCCGCAAGGAAGACGTGGGCGAGGTCCTGCGGAGCCACGGCGGAGCGCACGCCGCGCTCGCGCTCGCGGTCGACGAGGAGGCGTTCGGCGCGGTGTACACCGGACTGCGGCGCGGCGGGAAGCTCGTCATGGTCGCCATGCCGGCGCACGGCACGATCCAGGTCCCGATCTTCGAGACCGTGCTGAACGGCACCTCCGTGATCGGCTCCATCGTCGGCACCCGGCAGGACCTGGCCGAGGTGTTCGAGCTGCACGCGGCGGGCCGCACCAGGGTCATCCGTGAGTCCCGGCCGCTGAGCTCGGTCAACGAGTCCATCGACGAGGTCCTGCACGGCCGCGTCCAGGCCCGGATCGTCTTCGACTTCGGCGAAGGGAGCTGACCGCGGTGGACCTGCCCCTCGTCGTGGGTGTCGACGGATCGGAGCTCGCCATGCGCGCCGTGGACTGGGCCACGGACGAGGCCGCCCTGCGCGGGCTGCCGCTGCGCCTGGTGTACGCCTCGCTCTGGGAGCGCTACGAAGGCGCCGCCCTCGCCGAGGGGGTCGGCAGGTCCTTTGAGCAGATCACGGCCGACGCCGTCGTACGGGCCGCCGCCGAGCGCGCCCGCCGTCGCGACGCCGCCGTGCGGGTGACCACCGAGGTGGTGCCCGACGACGCGGTGGGCGCGCTGCTCAGGAAGGGCAGGGACGCCACCGCCCTGGTGCTCGGCTCACGAGGACGCGGCGGCGTCGCCGGGATGCTCCTCGGATCGGTGAGCCTCACCGTCGCCGCCCGCGCCCACTGCCCGGTGATCGTGCTGCGCGGCAGCCACGACAACCGGGCCAGGGACGGCCGCCACCGGCGGGTCGTCCTCGGGGCCGGCGATCCCGCGCACGGCTCGGCCGCCGTGCGCTTCGCCTTCGAGGAGGCGGCCGGACGCGGGGTCGCGCTGGAGGCCGTACGGGCCTGGCGGTGCCCCGCCCACGAGGGCGCCGGACACCCGCTGACGGCGGGCGGGCCCGGCAAGCCGTACGAACAGCGGGCGGCGGAGATCCTCGACGAGGCGCTGGGCTCCGCCGCCGCCGAGCACCCCGGGGTGGCCGTGCGCCGGCGGACCGTCGAGGGGACCGCCCGCAAGGTGCTGCTGGACGCCTCCGAGGAGGCTGACCTGCTCGTCGTCGGGGTCCGGCGGCGCGACGGCCACGGACACGTCGGGCTGCAGCTCGGCAGGGTCGCCCACGCGGCCCTGCACCACGCGGCCTGCCCCGTCGCCGTCGTGCCCCTGCGGGCGTGAGGGCCTCAGAGGCCCGCCGCGTGGTCGGGGACGAAGGTCTGCAGATCGCGCGGCGGGCGGACGTACCCCGTCGACGGCGGCCGGTCGGGCAGCTCCAGGACCGGCGGCGGAACCTCGTGATAGGAAACGGTGGAGAGCAGGTGGGCGATCATGTTCAGCCGGGCCCGGCGCTTGTCGTCGCTCTCGACCACGAACCACGGCGCCTCGACGATGTCCGTGTGCACCAGCATCTCGTCCTTCGCCCGGGAGTACGCCTCCCAGCGGGTGATCGACTCCAGGTCCATGGCGGACAGCTTCCAGCGCCGCGTCGGGTCCTTCAGCCGGCGCCGGAACCGTTTCTGCTGCTCCGCGTCGCTCACCGAGAACCAGTACTTGCGCAGCAGCACGCCCGCCTCCACCAGCATGCGCTCGAAGATCGGGCACTGCCGCAGGAAGAGCTGGTGCTCCTCCTTCGTGCAGAAGCCCATGACGTGCTCGACCCCGGCGCGGTTGTACCAGCTCCGGTCGAACAGCACGATCTCCCCGGCGGCCGGCAGATGCTCCACGTACCGTTGGAAGTACCACTGGGTGCGCTCGCGCTCGGTCGGCTTCGGCAGCGCCACGATCCGCGCGACGCGCGGGTTCAGATGCTCCGCCACCCGCTTGATCGTGCCGCCCTTGCCCGCCGCGTCCCGGCCCTCGAAGACCACCACGACCCGGGCGCCCTCCGTCCGCACCCACTCCTGGAGCTTCACCAGCTCCGTCTGCAGACGCAGAAGTTCCCGCTCGTACGCCGCAAGCGGCACCTTCGCCGTCTTCTCGTCGGCCATGCCGCCTCCTCCACCCGATCACGCCTCCTGTGAAGCGCTGCGATGAACCGCCTCGTCGACTTATCCCGATGACCCACGGAGTCACCATGCCCAAGGCCGGACACCAGGACAGCACGGTACTGACCGACGACGAACTGCGCACTCTGGACGCCCACTGGCGGGCCGCCAACTACCTTGCCGTGGGCCAGATCTACCTGCTGGCCAACCCGCTGCTCACCGAGCCCCTGACCCCCGCGCACATCAAGCCCCGGCTGCTCGGCCACTGGGGCACCTCGCCCGGCCTCAACCTGGTCCACACCCACCTCAACCGGGTGATCAGGGCCCGCGGCCTGGACGCGCTGTGCGTCTGGGGCCCCGGACACGGCGGCCCGGCCGTGCTGGCGAACTCCTGGCTGGAGGGCACGTACAGCCGGACGTACCCCTCCGTGCCCCGGGACGCGGAGGGCATGGAGAAGCTGTTCCGGCAGTTCTCCTTCCCCGGCGGAGTGCCCAGCCACGTCGCCCCCGAGACGCCCGGCTCCATCCACGAGGGCGGCGAACTCGGTTACTCCCTCGCCCACGCCTACGGCGCCGCCTTCGACAACCCGGGACTGCTGGTCGCCTGCGTGATCGGCGACGGCGAGGCGGAGACGGGACCGCTCGCCGCGTCCTGGCACTCCAACAAGTTCCTCGACCCGGTGCACGACGGAGCCGTCCTGCCGGTCCTGCACCTCAACGGCTACAAGATCGCCAACCCGACCGTGCTCTCCCGGCTCCCGGAGGCCGAACTCGACGAGCTGCTGCGGGGATACGGCCACGAACCGATCCACGTCACCGGCGACGACCCCGACCGGGTCCACCGCGCCATGGCCGCGGCGATGGACGACGCCCTCGACCGCATCGCGCTGCTCCAGAGCACCGCCCGCGAGGAGGGCGTCACCGGGCGGGCCCGCTGGCCCATGATCGTGCTGCGCACCCCCAAGGGCTGGACCGGCCCCGCGGAGGTCGACGGCGAGCCCGTCGAGGGCACCTGGCGCGCTCACCAGGTGCCCTTGGCCGGGGTCCGCGAGAATCCCGAACACCTGCGGCAGTTGGAGGCCTGGCTGCGCTCCTACCGGCCCGGGGAGCTCTTCGACGCCGAGGGACGGCCGGTGGCCGACGTACTGGCCTGCGTGCCCGACGGCTCCCGGCGCCTCGGCGCCACCCCGCACGCCAACGGCGGCCTCCTCCTGCGCGACCTGCCGCTGCCGCCCCTGGAGCGCTTCGCCGTCCCCGTCGACAAGCCCGGCACCACCCTGCACGAGCCGACCCGGGTCCTCGGCGACCTCCTCGAGGACGTCATGAACAAGACCTCCGAGCGCCGTGACTTCCGGCTGGTCGGCCCCGACGAGACCGCCTCCAACCGGCTCCAGGCCGTCTTCGGCGCCAGCGGCAAGGCCTGGCAGGCGGGGACCCTGCCGGTGGACGAACACCTCGACCGGCACGGCCGCGTCATGGAGATCCTCTCCGAACACACCTGCCAGGGCTGGCTGGAGGGCTACACCCTCACCGGCCGGCACGGACTGTTCTCCTGCTACGAGGCCTTCGTCCACATCGTCGACTCCATGGTCAACCAGCACATCAAATGGCTGAGGACCTCGCGCGAACTGCACTGGCGCGCCCCGATCGCCTCCCTCAACTACCTGCTCACCTCGCACGTGTGGCGCCAGGACCACAACGGCTTCTCGCACCAGGACCCCGGCTTCGTCGACCACGTCCTCAACAAGAGCCCCGAGGTCGTGCGCGTCTACCTCCCGCCGGACGCCAACACCCTGCTGTCCGTGGCGGACCACGTCCTGCGCAGCCGCGACTACGTCAACGTCGTCGTCGCCGGCAAACAGCCCTGCTTCGACTGGCTGTCCATGGACCAGGCCCGCGCCCACTGCGCCCGCGGCGCCGGCATCTGGGACTGGGCGGGAACGGCCGACGGCGACCGGGACCCCGACGTCGTCCTCGCCTGCGCGGGCGACGTCCCCACCCAGGAGGTACTGGCCGCCTCCGGCCTGCTGCGCCGCCACCTGCCCGGACTCGCCGTCCGGGTCGTCAACGTCGTCGACATGACCCGGCTGCTGCCGCGCGAGGAACACCCGCACGGGATGAGCGACTTCGAGTACGACGGGCTGTTCACCACGGACAAGCCGGTGATCTTCGCCTACCACGGCTATCCCTGGCTCGTCCACCGGCTCGCCTACCGCCGCGCCGGCCACGGCAACCTCCACGTGCGCGGCTACAAGGAGATGGGCACCACCACGACCCCCTTCGACATGGTCGTCCGCAACGACATGGACCGCTACCGGCTGGTCATGGACGTCGTCGACCGCGTCCCCGGCCTCGGCGTCCGCGCCGCCGCCCTGCGCCAGAAAATGGCCGACGCGCGCTCCCGGCACGCCGTCTGGATCCGCGAGCACGGCACCGACCTCCCCGAGGTCGCGGACTGGACCTGGACCGGCTGAGGACCCACGGGAGGGCCCGCCGTCCCCGCGCGTTCCGCGGGGACGGCGGGCCACCCGTACCGGAGGATGGAGCCATGGACGACCTCACCTGGGAATACGAGGGCTACCACCCGGCGCAGGAAAGCCTGCGCGAATCGCTGTGCACCCTCGGCAACGGGTACTTCGCGACCCGCGGCGCCGCCCCGGAGTGCACCGCGGACTCCGTCCACTACCCGGGCACGTACGCGGCGGGCTGCTACAACCGTCTGACCTCACAGGTGGCCGGGCAGCAGGTCGAGAACGAGGACATGGTCAATCTCCCCAACTGGCTGACCCTGCGCGTGCGGACCGCCGGCGGGACCTGGCTCACCCCCGACTCCCACCGGCTGCTCGACCACCGGCTGAGCCTCGACCTGCTCGCGGGCACCCTGGAACGCACCGCGCGCTACGAGGACGAGGAGGGCCGGCGCCTCGCCGTGCGGCAGCTCCGCCTGGTCCACATGGCCGATCCCCACCTCGCCCTGCTGCGCACGGAGCTGACGGCCGAGGGCTGGTCGGGACCCGTGGAGATCGAGTCGGCACTCGACGGGACGGTCACCAACAACGGGGTCGAGCGCTACCGCTCCCTCGCTTCCCGCCACCTCACGGACGTCCGGACCGGCACCGGGAAACCGGACACGGTCTGGCTGCACTGCCGCACCTCCGCCTCGGAGACCGGTGTCGCCATGGCCGCCCGGACCGTCACGGACGTGCCCGCCGCGACCACGGACGCGCACACCCCGGGGCGCGCCGCCCAGTCGCTCGGGATCGCGCTGGCCGACGGCCGGACGGTGACCGTGGACAAGACCGTGGCCCTGCACACCTCCCACGACCCGGCGATCGAGGACCCGCTGGACGCGGCCGTCGACCGCGTCGGCCGGGCCGGGGACTTCGAGACGCTGCTGGAGACCCACCGCACGGCGTGGCGGCAGCTGTGGCGCACCGCCGAACTGGACGTGCGGGGCGGCGTGGGCCCGATCCTGCGCCTGCACCTGTTCCACGTGCTCCAGACTCTCTCCCCGCACACCGCGGAGCTCGACGTCGGTGTCCCGGCGCGCGGGCTGCACGGCGAGGCCTACCGGGGGCACGTGTTCTGGGACGAGCTGTTCGTGCTGCCGTACCTGAACCTCCACTTCCCCGAGGTCTCCCGCGCCCTGCTCACCTACCGCCACCGCCGGCTGGAGCGGGCCCGCCGGTCGGCCCAGGACGCCGGCCGCACCGGCGCGATGTACCCGTGGCAGAGCGGCAGCGACGGACGGGAGGAGACCCAGCGACTGCACCTGAACCCGCGTTCCGGGCGCTGGCTGCCCGACCACTCGCGCCTCCAGCACCACGTCGGATCGGCGGTCGCGTACAACGTGTGGCAGTACTGCGAGGCGAGCGGAGACACCGAGTTCCTGCACACCAAGGGCGTCGAGATGCTCGTGCAGATCGCCCGCTTCTGGGCCGGCCTCGCCGGGTACGACGGCGCCCTCGGCCGCTACCGGATCCGCGGTGTCGTCGGCCCCGACGAGTACCACGACGCCTACCCGGACGCGGTCCGGCCGGGCCTCGACGACAACGCGTACACGAACGTCACGGCCGCCTGGGTGCTCGCCCGCGCCCTCGACGTGCTGGGCGAGATGCCCGAACTGCTGCGCCGGGACCTCGTCGAGCGGACCGGCCTCGACCCCGCCGAACTCGATCTCTGGCACGACGTGTCGAGCGGACTGCACGTGCCCTTCCACGCCGGTGTGATCAGCCAGTTCGAGGGTTACGGGGACCTCGCGGAACTCGACTGGGAGGGCTACCGGAGGCGGTACGGCGACATCCGGCGGCTCGACCGGGTCCTGGAGGCCGAGGGCGACAGCGTCAACCGCTACCAGGCGTCGAAGCAGGCGGACGTGCTGATGCTCGGCTACCTCTTCTCGCCCGCCGAACTCGGCGCCCTGTTCCGCAGGCTCGGACACGAGGTCGACGACGTCCTGTGGCGGCGCACCGTCGATCACTACCTGAGCCGCACGAGCCACGGTTCGACGCTGAGCAGCCTGGTGCACGGCTGGGTACTGGGCCGGGCGCGGCGCGCCGAGGCCTGGACGTACATCCACGAGGCGCTGCGGGGTGACATCGCCGACCTGCAGGGCGGCACCACGGGGGAGGGCATCCACCTGGGTGCCATGGCGGGCACCCTCGATCTCGTCCAGCGCGGGCTGACCGGCCTCGAGACGCGCGGCGGAGCGCTGCGGTTCGACCCGGTCCCGCTGCCGGAGCTGTCCGAGTACGGTTTCTCGATCCGCTACCGGGGCCACCGTGGTGTGCAGGTGCACCTGAACGCGGGAAGGCTGAGCGTCAGCGTGCCGGCGTCGGACGAGCCGCCGATCGACATCACCCTGGCGGACCGCACGGTCACGGTGGCGCCGGGCGAGTCCTGCGTCCTGACGCTGCCGGACAGGCGACAGTGACCGGTCGCCGGGGACTCGGGGTCGGGAACCCGGGGCCGGGCGCGGCCGGCCGGGTCGCCGGCCCGGGAGGGACTCAGCGCGCGGAGTGGTGGCCGGCCGTTTCCGGGTGTTCGAGCTCCTTGGCGAGCACCGCCGCCTGGACGCGGCGCTGGACGCCGAGCTTGGCCAGCAGCCGTGAGATGTGGTTCTTCACCGTCTTCTCGGACAGGTAGAGCTCCTTGCCGATCTCGCGGTTCGTGAGCCCGTCCCCGATCAGCGCGAGGATGTCCCGCTCGCGCGGGGAGAGGCCGGCGAGCTCCTGCGAGAGGGGCGGCTCCTCGGCCGGGTCCGTGCGCAGCTTGCGCATCAGCCGGGCGGTCGTCGTCGGGTCCAGCATCGACTGGCCGGAGGCGACGGTACGGACCGCCGAGATCAGGTCCGACCCCTTGATCTGCTTCAGCACATAGCCCGCCGCACCGGCCATGATGGCGTCGAGCAGCGCCTCCTCGTCGTCGAACGACGTCAGCATCAGGCAGGACAGCTCGGGCATCTGGCTGCGCAGCTCCCGGCAGACGCTGATGCCGTCGCCGTCCGGCAGGCGTACGTCGAGGACCGCCACGTCGGGGCGCAGCGCGGGGCCGCGCACCAGGGCGTGCTCGACGCTGTCCGCGTCGCCGACCACCGAGATGTCGGGTTCGGCGTCCAAGAGGTCCGTCAGACCACGGCGCACCACCTCGTGGTCGTCCAGCAGGAAGACCCTGATCGGGTTCTGCTCGGAGAACGTACGCGCCTCGGTCATGACGATCCCTTGTTCAGTAATGGACCACGCACCGTGAGTCCTCTCAGGACGATCATCACTCTTCCGGCCCGAATGCACTAGGGCCGACCGGCCCCATACGAGTCTGCCCCTGTTCCACCGTTGCGTATTCTGTCCTTTTTTCGCCACCTCGGTCGGTGACCGGCCGACGACTACGGGTGGCTTTCCGGGCCCGTGAGGTCGAAGCCCACGTCCACCACTCCTTCGACGCCCCGCGCCAGCCGGGCGGCCACCGGCACCAGCGCGGTGTCGCGGACGCGCCCGGACAGGGTGACGACACCCTCCCGCACCTCGACGCGGACCGCCGCGGGCGACGCGTGGAACAGACGGGCCACGACCTCCCGGCGGACCTCCTCGGCGATGTCCTCGTCACCGCGCAGGAACACCTTGAGGAGATCGCCGCGGCTGACGACGCCCTCGAGGCCGCCGAGCCCGTCGACGACGGGCAGCCGTTTGACCTTCGCGCGCGCCATGACGCGGGCGGCCTGCGCCAGGGTCGCGTTCGCCCGCACGGTGACCGCCGGAGAGGTCATCAGGTCCTCAGCGGTCACTCCGCCGGCCTTGGCGAGATCGCCCAGCCGCCGCAGCTGCGTGCGCCGGTCGGGGTCGTGGTCGCGGAACTCCTCCTTGGGCAGCAGATCGGCCTCGGAGACCACCCCGATCACCCGGCTCTCACCCTCCACCACGGGCAGGGCGCTGACCCGCCACTGCTCCATCAGCCGCACGATCTCCTTGAACCCGGCCCCACGGCCGATGGCGGCGACCGTGTGGGTCATCACGTCGCTCACGATGTGCGGACTGCCGTTCACGGTGACTCCTCGGTCGGTTCCGGCGGTGGCCGCCGGCGTGACGGGTGCGGTCAGCGCACGCTGCCGCTGCCGTAGGGGGCGTACAGGTCGAGCAGCCGGGTCCGGGCCGACTGGAGCCGGTGGGCGACGATCCGGCCGGCCCACTGGGCCACGGCCATGCCGAACGAGGGATCGCTGCGGCACATGCTCCGGACCTCCTCGGCGTCGAACTCGTAGGCGCGCACCGGGCTCGTCGCCTCGGCGCCCAGATGCCAGACGTGCGGGTCGAACAGCCAGGACCAGCCGACGAGTTCGTTGTGGCCGAGGATCTCGATGACGGCCGGGCGGCGACCCGGGACCCGCAGGTCGAGCGCCACGGTCCCGGTCCGGACGATCCAGAAGCGGTCCGCGCGGCCGCCCTCCTCGAACAGCCGGGCGCCCTCGGGGAACGACACCTCGCGGGCCACGCGCAACAACTGTTCCCGGTGCTGGGCGGGCAGCGCCCGCAGCATGGTGGATGTGGTGGAAGCGTTCATGATCCTGCCTCTCCCTGACGCCCGGCCCTTCCACCTCGAATCTCCGCCCGCGGTCCGCCCGCCGCCATGGGCCGTCCGGCCCCGGCCGCGGGCCGCACGGCACCCGTCGGTGAGGACGGCCACGGCACGGCCGACGGCGGCCCCTGCTGTACGGACGGCCGGCGTCTTCCTCCCGGAGGAGTGAAGTCCCTTGCGGCATGGGCCGGTTGGTCCCTACGGAGGACCAGCGGCCCCTCCTCCGGCGCCCGTGCGGACACGAGACTGATCACGCATCCCCCAAGGAGGTCACCAGATGTCCCGCACCATCGTCGTCGGTCTGGACGGCTCGCCCGAGAGCCTCGCCGCAGCCGAGTGGGCAGCCCGTGAAGCCCTGCGCACGGACGCCCGGCTGCGTCTCGTGCACGCCTGGTTGTGGCATCCCTACGTCTACGGCCCGCTGGCCGGTGTCTCGGTCCCGCCGCCGTCGGAGGACCCGCAGCGGGAATGGGCGGAGCGCCTGCCGCGCGAGACCGCGGACAAGCTCCTCGCGGACCACCCCGGTCTGTCCGTCACGGCCGAGCGCGTCGCCGAGCAGCCCGTCACCGCGCTGCTGGCCGCCGCCGAGGACGCCGAGCTGCTGGTGCTCGGGTCCAGGGGCCTCGGCACGGTCGCCGGTTTCCTGACCGGATCCGTCGGGCAGGCCGTGGTGGCCCGGAGCCGGACGCCGATCGTGCTCGTACGGGCCGACGCGCCGCCCGCGGGGGCGCCCGGGCGCGAGGAGGTCGTCCTCGGGCTCGACCTGGAGCACCCGGACGCCTCCGTGATCGCGTTCGCCTTCCGCGCCGCGGCCCGCCGGGCGACGGACCTGCACGTCGTCCACGGCTGGAAGCTGCCGCCGTACTACGGCTACGGCGGAGTCCTCGACGCCGGGGTCGACGAGGAACTGCTCACGGAGGCGCGGGGGCAGCTGACCGAGGTCCTGACCCCCTGGCGGGAGAAGTTCCCCGCCGTCGAGGTGCGCGAGCAGGCCGTGATCGGCGGCGCGGGTCCCCATCTCGTGGAGGTCTCGCGGAACGCCGCGCTGGTCGTGGTCGGCCGCCGCAACCGGCAGTCCCCGGTCGGCAGCCACATCGGCCCGGTGACACAAGCGGTGCTGCACCATTCCGCCGCGCCGGTCGCGGTGATCCCGCACGACTGACCGCTCGGTCGCCGGTACGCGACGAAGGGCCCCGGGAACCACCCCGGGGCCCTTCGCGCCCCGGCCACCAGGACCGCCCGATCCGTCGGCTCACCGGCTCACCGGCTCACCGCTCCTGTGGCCCTCCGGCCGGTCGCCGTCCGGGACGTCACGGAGTCTTGTGCCCCCACTGCGGGCCGAGCCGTTCCCACTCGCGCTCCCACCGGTCGTAGCGCCGCTGGTCGAGGCGCCACCGGACGAGACCGCCGACGCCGAAGACCAGGCCGCCCAGGGCCACGCCGGCGCCGACGCCCAGCAGGCTGGACTCGGTGGCCGCCGCGCTCCCGGTCGGAGGCGCCGTCGTCGGCAGACCCCGCGCGTCCAGCCAGATCATCACGTGCGACCCGGCCTTGTGCCCGGACTCCACCAGGGCGCTGCCGACCCGGGGCGACCCGTCCGGCGCCGTCCACCGGACCGTCGCCCGGACATGGTCGTAGACCGCGCTCTCCCCGGCGGGTACCGCCGATCCCGTACCGGCGACCAGGACGGCCGGGACGGCGTGCCGGTCGTGGCGCAGCCGCGTGAAGGACGCTTCGGCGGCGTGGGCCGTCACCAGACCGGCGACGGTGCCGCCCAGCACCATCACCGTCCAGACGATCAGCACGATCCACGCCTCGAAGACGTCGTCACGGCGACGCAGCGGATTCCTCCGCCAGCGCCAGCACCACTGCCTCGCACCCTGTGCTCCGCGCATGGCACCGCACCTCCTCGCTACACCCCAACAGTGCAAGCGGATCGCGGCGCGCGCGAGCGGTGGCGGGGGACGTCCGGTCCCGCGGTGAGGACCGAACGGCCCATGCGTGGGGCATCTGCCCCGGTCAGGGTGGATATGAGAGGTCGGGCGGCATGCTGAACGGACCGCCGTCGAGGCACTGTCCGTCCTGGCCGTCGGGCGCTCCGCAGGTCGGTACGTCCTGTCGGCGAGAAATGGCCGGAAGGAAGTGAAGGACATGTCCGAGCGGACACGAGGCCTCATGTCCGAAGGGGCGCCGCAGGCGAGGCACAGCGGGATTCCGGGCGGGACGGACTCGCCGCGCGGGTCCTCGGGCACGACGTCCGGGGCCGGGACGACGGCCGTGACGGGCGACGTCGGGCGGCGTATCGCCGCGCGGCGCGAGGAGCTCGGCCTGTCCCAGGAGGACGCGGCCGTCCGCGCGGGCATCGCCGTCGGCTACCTCCGGTACCTGGAGCGCCGGCCCACCGCGGCGCCCGGAGCGAGCGCCCTGATCCGGCTCGCGGACGCCCTGGGCACCAGCGTCGCCGCGCTGCACGGCGGCGACGTCGAGCTGCCGCCGGGTGTCGGCCGGGCCGGGCCCCACTCCGAGCTGGTCGAACTCGGCCCCGAGGAGTGCTGGGCGCGGCTGTCGACGCACGGCGTCGGAAGGATCGCCCTCCACACCCCCGAGGGGCTCGCGGTCCTTCCCGTCAACTACAGCGTCCTCGACGGGTCGGTCTCCTTCAGGACGGCGCCCGGTTCGGCACCCGCCATGGCGGTCGGAGCCCGTGTCGCCTTCGAGGTGGATCACGTCGACGAGGCCCTCAGCCAGGGCTGGAGCGTGCTCGTCCGGGGACGCGGGCGGGCCGTGACCGGTCCCGACGCCGTGCGACGGCTCGACGCCCTCGCCCACAGCCGGCCCTGGGCCGGTGGCGCGGAGCGCGACCTGTGGGTGCGCGTCGAGGAGGAAGGGATCTCCGGCCGCCGGATCGCCGTGCGGTGACGCGGGCGCCGGGAAGTGGCCACTCTCCGTCCGGCCGGGACCAATGGGCCCTGTACCCCCCGCGCCGGCCGCCGGAATCTGAACCGTATGTCGCTGTACCGCTGTGCCGCACTGCTGTGCCGCCCCGACGCGTGAGAGTTGGCTCCGGTGATGAATCCCAACGACGGCTTTCGTGAACTCGGCCGGCAGGAGTGCCTGGACCGGCTCGGTGGCGCGCCCATCGGCAGGGTGGTCCACACGCGCAACGCCCTGCCCGCGGTCGTGCCGGTCAACTTCGGTCTCGACGGTGATTCCGCCGTCGTGCTGCGGACGTCGGCCGACTCGGAACTGGCCCGCTCCATCGACGGCGTGGTGGTGGCGTTCGAGGCCGACGCGGTGGACGCGGCCGCGCACTCCGGCTGGAGCGTGGTCGTGACGGGCCACGCCCTGGTGGTGAGCGACCCCGCCGAGCACGATCACCTCATCCGGACGGGGCCCCGTTCCTGGGTGGCCTCGCCCCGCGACGTCTTCATCCGGATCGCGTCCGAACTGGTCACGGGCCGCGAGCTCGTGGGAGGCCGCACGCTGTACGGCGTCGATCTGCCCCTGTGAGGCCGCGGGAGGCCGCGGGAGGCCGAACGGCCCTACCGGGCCGAGGGCTTTCGGCGTGAACGCCGGTGCTGTCCGGCCCTCGCCGGGACCGGCCCGGAGGACAAGGATCGAAAACGCGGAAGGCGCGGAAGCGCCGAACATCTGGACACTGTGCGAGGGAGACCGGCAATGACCACAACGGTGGCGGCCGAGGGCCGGGAGACCGAGGGCCGGACGGCCGAGGCGTGGCAGGGCTTCGCCGGAACGGCATGGCGCGAGCGCGTCGACGTCCGCGACTTCATCCAGGCCAACTACACGCCCTACGAGGGGGACGCCACCTTCCTGGCCGGCCCGACGGAGCGCACCCGGGCCGTCTGGGACAAGATCAGCGCGCTCTTCCCCGAGGAGCGGAGGAAGGGGATCCTCGACGTCGACACCGCGACCCCGTCCACGATCACCTCGCACGCCCCCGGATACATCGACCGCGAGCGGGAGCTGATCGTCGGCCTCCAGACCGACGCTCCGCTGAAGCGCGCCATCATGCCGGGCGGCGGTCTGCGCATGGTCGAGAACGGACTGAAGGCGTACGGCTACGAGCCCGACGAATTCGTCACCCGCGTCTTCGGTACCTACCGCAAGACCCACAACGACGGCGTCTTCGACGCGTACACCCCCGCGATGCGCGCCGCCCGCAAGGCCGGCATCATCACCGGCCTGCCCGACGCCTACGGCCGGGGCCGGATCATCGGCGACTACCGGCGCGTCGCCCTGTACGGCACCGACCGGCTCATCGCCGCCAAGCGGGCGGAACGCGCCGTCCTCGACGCGGCGCCCTCCACCGAGCACATCGTCCGCGACCGCGAGGAACTCGCCGAGCAGATCAAGGCGCTCGGCGAACTGACCCGGATGGCGGCGACGTACGGCTGTGACGTCTCCCGCCCCGCGGCCACCGCCCACGAGGCCGTGCAGTGGCTGTACCTGGGCTATCTCGCCGCCGTGAAGGAGCAGAACGGCGCAGCGATGTCCCTGGGCCGCACCTCGACCTTCCTGGACGTCTACCTCCAGCGCGACCTGGACGCCGGGGTCCTGGACGAGACCCGCGCCCAGGAACTGGTCGACGACTTCGTGATCAAGCTGCGCATCGTACGGTTCCTGCGCACCCCCGAGTACGACGCGCTGTTCTCCGGAGACCCGACCTGGGTCACGGAGTCCATCGGCGGCATCGGCGAGGACGGCCGTCCGCTCGTCACCCGCACCTCGTTCCGCTTCCTGCAGACCCTCTACAACCTGGGACCGGCCCCCGAGCCCAACCTCACCGTCTTCTGGTCGCCCCGGCTCCCCGCCGGTTTCAAGGAGTTCTGCGCCCAGGTCTCCATCGACACCAGCGCCGTCCAGTACGAGTCCGACGAACTCATGCGGCCCCGCACCGGCGACGACACCGCGATCGCCTGCTGCGTCTCCGCCATGGCGGTCGGCAAGCAGATGCAGTTCTTCGGCGCGCGGGTCAACCTCGCCAAGGCGCTGCTGTACGCGATCAACGGCGGCCGGGACGAGATGAGCGGCGAGCGGGTCGCTCCCGAGGCCCCGGCCCTGACGGGGGAGTACCTGGACTACGACGAGCTGTCGAAGGCGTACGACGTCATGCTGGACTGGCTGGCCGAGACGTACGTCAACGCGCTCAACGTCATCCACTACATGCACGACAAGTACGCCTACGAGCGCATCGAGATGGCGCTCCACGACCACCCCGTGCACCGCTTCATGGCCTGCGGCATCGCCGGCCTCTCCGTCGCCGTCGACAGCCTGTCCGCCGTCAAGTACGCCCGGGTCAAGGTGATCCGGGACGAGACCGGCCTGGCCGTCGACTACGAGACCGAGGGCGACTACCCGGCGTACGGCAACAACGACGACCGGGCCGACTCCATCGCCGTCGCCCTGGTGGACTCCTTCATGACGAAGGTGCGCGAGCACCCCACCTACCGGGACGCCGAGCACACCCAGTCGGTGCTGACGATCACCTCGAACGTCGTCTACGGCAAGCACACCGGCAACACGCCCGACGGCCGCCGCGCGGGAGCGCCCTTCGCGCCCGGCGCGAACCCGATGAACGGCCGCGACCGGCACGGGGTCGCCGCCTCCGCGCTCTCCGTCGCCAAGCTGCCCTACGAGCACGCCCGCGACGGCATCTCCCTGACGACGACGATCACTCCGGAGGGTCTGGGACACGTGCCCGCCGAGCGCGCCGGCCACCTCGTCGGCATCCTCGACGCCTACACGGCCTCCGGCGGCTTCCACATGAACGTCAACATCCTGGACCGGGCGGTCCTGGAGGACGCCATGGAGAACCCGGAGAAGTACCCGGAGCTGACCATCCGGGTCTCCGGCTACGCCGTCAACTTCGTCCGCCTGACCCGCGAGCAGCAGCTCGACGTGATCAGCCGCACCTTCCACGGCTCGCTGTGAGGACGGCCACCACGGGCCGGATCCACTCCTGGGACCTGTCCACCGGCGTGGACGGTCCCGGGACCCGGTTCGTCCTCTTCGTCAACGGCTGCCCGCTGCGCTGCCTCTACTGCGCCAATCCCGACACCTGGCACATGCGCGACGGCAAGGAGGCCACCGTCGACGAGGTGATGGCGGAGATCGAGAAGTACCGGCCGTTCGTCACCGCCTCCGGGGGAGGGGTGACCATCACCGGCGGCGAGCCCCTGCTCCAGCCCGCCTTCACCGGCGAGATCCTGCGCCGCTGCAAGCAGGCCGGACTGCACACCGCCGTGGACACCTCCGGGTTCCTCGGCGCCCGTGCCGGCGACCAGCTCCTCGCGGACACCGACCTGGTGCTGCTCGACATCAAGTCCTTCGACGTCGCCGCCTACCGGAAGCTCACCGGCGGTGAACTCGGCCCGACGCTCAACTTCGCCACCAGGCTCGACCGTCTCCGCATCCCGGTGTGGGTCCGCTACGTCCTCGTCCCGGGCCACACCGACGCCCCCGAGACCGTCGACGGACTCGCCCGGTTCCTCTCCGGGCTCGGGAACGTCGACCGGGTGGACGTCCTCCCCTTCCACAAGATGGGCGCCCCCAAGTACGAGGCCCTGGGCATCCCCTTCCCCCTGCGGGACAACCCCGTTCCCGACGCCGCCCTGATCGAACGGGTCCGGGGTCAGTTCAGGTCCCACGGGCTCGCCGCCCAGTGACCCCCGCGCCGGGAAAACCCCGGGCCGCTCCACCGCGGCCCGGGGCAGGATGCCCCTGTGAACCACGTCCTGAGCGGCCTCGCCGCCAACCCGGCCCTGCCCTCCGAACTGGTCGACCGGCTGATCGCCGTCGCGGACGCCGACCTCGCTCACGACCTCGCCGACCGGGAGGACCTCGGCCACGGACAGGCGGTCGCCCTCTTCTCGCACGACCCGGAGTGCGGCGTGCGGCTCGCCTACGCGGGGAAGCTGACGGCCGCCGACGTCGATCCCGTGGCACAGCCGGACACCGCCCTCGCCCTGCTCGACGAGGGGTCCGGCAGCCCGGAGTGGGCCCGGCTCCTCGCGGCGGATCCCGCGGTGGAGCGCCGGGAGAAGCTGGCCGCCTGCCCCGGCCTCCCGGCCGACGTGGTGGACCGGCTCGCCGCGGACCCGGATCCGTGCGTCGTCGCGGAACTCGCGCTGCGGACCGCATCGGAAACGGCCGCGAGGCTCGCGGGGCACCCGCACGCCGAGGTCCGCCGCGCGGTGGCGTTCAACGAGGCGACCCCACCGGACGTACTGGCCGCGCTCATCACCGGCGAGGGACTGCCGCCCGCGCGGCACTGCCTGGTCTGCGACCGCGAGGCGACCCCCTTCGCCCATGATCCCGAGTGCTCCCTGCCGGACTGCCACCTGGGTCCGGGCGACTCCTGCGACGGCTCCCACGAATCCACCGTCCACGAGATACGGATCGCGGCACTCGGCAACCCCGGCACGCCCACCGACGCGGTCGTCCCCTTCGCGGACCACCCCTCGATCCAGCTGCGCCGGCCGCTCGCCACCCGCCCCGACCTGCCGCCGGAGGTGTGCGCACGGCTCGCCGCGGACCCCGTTCCCGGCGTCCGCGCCGACCTCGCCGAGAACCCCGCGACCGGCGAGGACGTCATCCGCGTACTGGCGCGGGACCGGGACCCCCAGGTGCGCCGGGCCCTCGCCCGCCATCCCCGTGTCCCGCTCGACGTGCTCACCGAACTGGCCCGGACCGCCAAGGCCGCCGCCACTCTGCTCCCGCGCGTCGCCGCCGCGACGGCCGCCGAGATCGAGGACCTGGCCCGGTCGCCGGACCCGGCGGCGCGCATGCTCGTGGCCCAACGCCGTGATCTGCCGCCCGAGATGCGCGACGCGCTGGCAGGTGACCCCGACGCGAAGGTGGTCAAGTCCGTCGCCCCTCATCCGGGGCTCTCCGAGAGCCTGTTGCGCGCCATGACCGACCGGCACGGAGTCAGGGTCCTCGCCAAGGTCGCGACCAACCCCGACGCGAGTCCGGCGCTGCTGGAGTACCTGACCCGGCAGGCACCACCCCCGCAGAAGGCGTTCCGGGCGATCGCCGGGCACCCGAACGCGTCGGCCGAAGCCCTGCTTTCCTACCTCGCGGACCGCGAGGCCAGGCCCCGGGCCGCCGGTCACCCGGCACTCCCGCCGCGGGTGATCGTGGAACTGCTCTCCGACGAGGACGCGCAGGTGGCGGAAGCGGCCGCCGCCAACCCGTCGCTGCCGCCCGCCGTGATGCGGGAGCTCGTGAGCAGTGTCGACAGGCTTGCCGTGAAAGGCGGTTGAGGCATCGGGCGGACACGCGGGAGCGGGCCGCACGTCCCCCGCCGGGGTGTGCGGCCCGCTCCTCGTCCGTGTGTCACCCGAGTGGGGTCACAGCATCTCGGTCTCGTCGCGGGACGCCTCGCCCCACAGCGTGTGGAAGCTGCCCTGGCGGTCGGTGCGCCGGTAGGTGTGGGCGCCGAAGAAGTCGCGCTGGCCCTGGGTGAGGGCGGCCGGCAGGCGGTCGGCGCGCAGGGTGTCGTAGTAGGACAGGGCCGCGGAGAACGCGGGCACCGGGACGCCTCTGCGGGTGGCGATGGAGACGACCTCGCGCCACGGCACCTGGGCGTCCTTGATCTCGGTGGCGAACCCCGCGTCGGACAGCAGGCTGACCAGGCCCGGGTCGACGGCGTACGCGGCCCGGATGCGGTCGAGGAACGCCGCGCGGATGATGCAGCCGCCGCGCCAGATCTTCGCCACCTCGCCGAGGTCGATGTCCCAGCCGTACTCGGCGGCGGCGTCCAGGATCATCTTCCAGCCCTGGTCGTAGGCGATCAGCTTCGAGGCGTACAGGGCGTGTTCGACCTGGCTGGTGAAGCGCTCGGCCTCGGTCCCCGACAGGTCCCAGTGGGTGCCGCCGGGCAGGCCGCGGTAGGCGGCGCGCAGCCCGTCCTGGCTGGAGGCGGCCCGGGCGAAGGTCGCCTGCGCGATGGCGGTGACCGGGGAGCCGAGGTCCAGCGCGGTCTGCACGGTCCAGCGGCCGGTGCCCTTCTGCCCCGCGGCGTCCACCACGACGTCGACGAACGGCTCCCCGGTCGCGGCGTCCGTGTGCGCGAGGACCTCGGCGGTGATCTCGATCAGGTACGAGTCGAGACGGCCCTTGTTCCAGCGCCGGAAGATCTCCGCGATCTGCGGCGGGGTGTAGCCGCCGACACGGCGGAGCAGGTCGTAGGCCTCGCCGATCAGCTGCATGTCGGCGTACTCGATGCCGTTGTGCACCATCTTGACGAAGTGGCCGGCACCGTCCGTGCCGACGTGCGTGGCACAGGGCTCGCCGTCGACCTTGGCGCTGATCGACTCGAACATCGGGCCGAGCGAGGCGTACGACTCCGGGGAGCCGCCGGGCATGATGCTCGGCCCGTTGAGGGCGCCCTCCTCGCCGCCGGACACACCCGCGCCGACGAAGTGGATGCCGCGTTCGCGCAGCGACTGTTCGCGACGACGGGTGTCGGAGAAGTGGGCGTTGCCCCCGTCGATGATCATGTCGCCGTCTTCGAGCAGTGGCGCGAACTCCTCGATGACGGCGTCGGTGGCGGCACCCGCCTGCACCATGATCATGAGGCGGCGGGGGCGCTCCAGCGCCGCCACGAAGTCCTCGGCCGACTCGGCCGCGACGAAGGAGCCCTCGTGCCCGAACTCCTCGACCAGTGCCTTGGTGCGCGCGGGCGTACGGTTGTGGACGGCGACGGTGTAGCCGTTCCTGGCGAAGTTGCGGGCCAGATTGCGGCCCATCACCGCGAGCCCTGTGACGCCGATCTGCGCGGTCGCCTTCATGGTGTGCTCCTTGGATCCGGTTCTGCCTGTCCGCGTACCTGACGGGCGAGCAGACGACTGTCGCTGTTCCGATCAGTACGCACGGGAGGGGCCGGGGCGTTCAGCGTCCGGGGCAGGAGCTGTGCGGGACCGCGGAACGGGTGTCCGGCGCCGGGCGGAGGGGGCCGCCGGGAGCCGCGGGCGACGGCCGCGAGGGGTCAGCCCTCCCGGCGCAGCCGCCACCCGTGGTCCACCGGTCCGATGCCGGCGCCGAGCGCGAAACCGGCCTCGATCGCGGCCGTCACGTACGCCTTGGCCCGTCGTACGGCCTCCGGCACCTCGAGGCCCTCGGCCAGGCCCACCGCGACGGCCGAGGCGAGCGTGCACCCCGTGCCGTGCGTGTGCCGGTTGTCGTGGCGCGGCGCGCGCAGCCAGTGCTCGGCGGTTCCGTCGGTGAGCAGGTCGACGGCCTCGCCGGGCAGATGGCCGCCCTTCACCAGCACCCAGCGGGGACCGAACGCGAGCAGCAGCCCGGCGGCCCGGCGCATGCCCGTCTCGCCGTCCACCTTCACCCCGGTGAGCTGGGCGACCTCGTCGAGGTTCGGGGTGGCCACGGTCGCCCGCGGCAGCAGCAGGGTCCGTACGGCGTCCAGCGCGTCGTCGGCCAGCAGCCGGCCCCCGTGCTTGGAGACGCTCACCGGGTCCACGACGACCGGGGCGCCCACGTCGGACAGCAACTCGGCGACGGTGGCGACCAGTCCGGGCGAGGAGAGCATCCCCGTCTTCACGGCCTGGACGCCGATGTCGTCGACCACACTGCGGTACTGGGCCCGCACCGCCTCCTCGGACAGCTCCCAGGCCCCCTGCACGCCCACGGAGTTCTGCGCGGTCACGGCGGTGAGCACGCTCATCCCGTGGGCGCCCAGCGCGAGCATGGTCTTCAGGTCGGCCTGGATCCCTGCGCCTCCGCCGGAATCGGATCCGGCGATCGTCAGGACACGGGGCGGTACGGTCATGAGGGGTTCCTCTCGGGTACGGCTTCGGGCCGGGGCCCGCGACCGGCGGATCGACGGGCGGCGGCCCTCAGGCGCGGCGGCGCAGCCGCAGCGGGGCGTAGAGGGCGAGGGCGACGAGGAACGCCACGTAGTAGGAGAGATCGGCGCCGTGCAGCGCGTCGGCCACCGGACCGACGTACAGGCTCGTGTCCATGAACGGCACGGCCGCGCCGAACGCCGCGACGAAGGCCACCAGCGACGGCCGTCCGGAGCGCGGACGTGCCGTCTCGGCGGAGACGTCGACCGGGGCGCCCGCGCGCTCCCGCCCCCAGGCGATCCAGTCGACGACGACGATCGCGACGAACCCGGGGATCCAACAGCCCACGAACAGCAGCACGTTCTGGAAGCGCGCCGTGGTGTCGGCGGCGTGCATCCACAGCACCAGCGGGAAGCCGAGCGCGGCGGCCAGGGCGGCCGCCACCGGGCGCGGTATCCGGACCCCCAGGGTCTGCAGGGCCAGCGAACCGCTGTAGTCGTTCATCGCGTTGCTGCACACCGCGGCGAGCGCCACGGCCAGCAGCCCGAACGCGCCCGCGGCGCCGCCGCCCAGCAGCGTGTCCACGCCCGCCGCCGTCTGGTCGGTCAGCACCGACGCGCCCCACAGCCCGAGGACCTGCACCGCGACGAAGGACGCGACGAGCCCGAGCAGGGTGCACCAGAACATCCGGGGGCGGGACGTCGTGCGCGGCAGGTAGCGGCTGAAGTCACCGGCGTACGGCGCCCAGGACAGCGACAGGCTCAGCGCGATGGTGCTGGTGAGCACGAACGCCCCCGCGCGGTCGGCGCCGGTCGCGGACCCGGTCGTCGCGGGGTGGACCCCGTCGAGCATCCGCCAGGCGATCACCGCGAAGGCCACGGCGAGCACGAACGTCATGACGATCTGCAGACGGTGGATCGCTTCGTAGCCGAGCACGCCCAGGGCCCCCTGGGCCGCCATCATCACCAGCACGCCGAGCCAGAACGGCCAGCCGCACAGCCGCGCCAGCGCGTCCCCGCCGAACAGGCCGATCAACGCGTCCCAGGCGACCGAGGACAGCCACTGGAGCATCCCGGGCAGCACCACCGAGCGGCCGAACGCGAGCCGCGCGAGCGGGAGTTGACCGGTGCCGGTGAGGCCGCCCCAGGTGCTGAGATAGGCGGTGGGCAGTGCGCCGAGCACGGTTCCGAGGACCACCGCCGCGAGAGCGGTGGTGAAGTCCAGGCCCAGCGCGATGCCGATGGTGCCGGTGAACACGCCCGTCATCGTCAGGTTCGGGGCGAACCACACGGTGAACAGGCGCCCGGCCCCGCCGTACCGGTTGGTCTCGGGGACCGGCTCGATGCCGTGCCCCTCCACCCGCAGGTCGCCGGGTGCGGCGGGCATCCGTCCGTCGAAGACGGCGGGCCGGCTGTCGGCGGGCAGCCCGCCGGGAACATGCGCCAATGGCATGGAAGACATCCCTCCGCCAGTACGAACTGGTTCAGGTTCGACGGGTGTGATCTCAGCCCTCGGACGGGCACCCCGTGTCCGGTACGACGCACACCCTAACCGCTCCCGGGGACCGGCCGGGAGCGGGTCCCGCCGCCGGAACCCGTGCCCGGCCCCCGGCCGGACCGTTTCACAGCGCGGCGGGTGCCGCCCCTCGGTACTGTCGGAAGTGATCGCCGCTCGCTCTTTGCCCCCGGGTTCCCGGACCCCGGCGGCCGGGCGGAAGGAGGCAGGGTGCCGTGACCGTGATCTCCCTGAAGTCCGCGCAGGTGCGGGAAGGACTCGCCCTCCCGTACGCCGACGCCGGCTACCCCGGTGGCACACCGGTCGTCTTCGTGCACGGTCTGGCCGACTCCTGGTGGTCCTTCGAACCCCTCCTGAGGCGCCTTCCGGCGTCCCTGCACGGTTACGCGCCCACTCAGCGCGGGCACGGCGACGCCGGCCGGCCCCCGGAGGGCTACACCCCCGACGACTTCGCCGCGGACCTGGTGGCCTTCTTGGACGTGGTCGGCATCTCCCGGGCCGTCCTGGTCGGGGCGTCCAGCGGCGGCGTACCGGCGCGCATCGTCGCCGGCAGCCACCCCGACCGCATCGCGGGTCTGGTGCTGCTCGGCGTCCCCGGCACCCTCGCGGACAAACCGGCTGTCACCAGGGTGGTGAAGGCCGTGGAAACCCTGTCCGATCCCGTGCCCCGCGCGTTCGTCGAGGACTTCCTGGCCGGCACGGTGGCCCGCCCGATCGCCCGGGGCTTCGTCGAGACCATGATCGAGGAGAACCTCAAACTCCCCGCGTACGTCTGGAAGGACACCGTCCGCGGTCTCCTCGACACCGATCTGCGCGCGACCCTCGCGGGCATCCTGGTGCCCACCCTCGTCGTCTGGGGCGAACAGGACGAGTTCCTGCCCCGTGAGGACCAGCGGACCATCCTGGACGCCGTCCACGGCGCCGACTTCCTCGCCTATCCGGGGACCGGTCACTGCGTCCACTGGGAACAGCCCGAACGTGTGGTCGCCGACCTCACCGCGTTCGTCACGCGGATCGAGCACCCCGGGACGCGGTACGGCGCCGTCTGACCCCGCCCGGCGGGTGAACGGCGCTTCCACCGAAGCGAGTCGGACGGAATCCCCCGATTCCCGCGGTTGACGTGATCCCTGCCGCGATGCCTCCGGCCACCCGCCTTCGCATGGCATGCTCATGCTTCCCACAGGAAGGGAACACGTGCCATGAGACCGAGCCGACGCTCCCTGTTCGCCGCCACCGCCGTACTGGGATCCGCTCTTGCCGTCCCCGCACCCGCCGAAGCCGCCGAAGTCCCCGCCACCGGGGCCTATTACGTCCAGAGCGCCGTCACCGGACTGAACGCCGCCGACAGCGCGGGCGCGATCGTCCAGCACAACCCCAAGGGCAACGAGGACCACCAGCAGTGGACCCTGCGCCAGAACGGCTCCTCGTTCGTGCTCGAGAGCGCCGACACGGCGGGCAGTTGTCTGGGCCGCTCGGGCGACCAGGCCCGGACCGTCGCCTGTACGAGCGCGGACGCCGCGTGGGAGGTGACACCGAGCGGCACCGAACAGTACGCGCTCAAAAACCCCGGAACGAACAGGTACTTGACCGTCGCCGACAAATCCGCGGGCTCCAACTACCCGGCCCAGCTGGCGATCGGCTCGCCCGGCGCCCTCGCCTCCTGGTACCTCACCCCGGTCGTGCCCGCGACCCGGCCGATGCCGCCCCAGGACCAGCGAACCCTGGACCAGGTCACGTTCCTCACCGCCCACAACGCCTACGCGAACGGCGTGGACGGCGGATTCGCCCCGCCCTTCGTCAACTTCTTCCCGAATCAGAACCGCGGCATCAACCAGCAACTCGCGGACGGTGTACGGGGCTTCATGCTCGACCTGCACCAGACGCCCGACGGTGCGATCCTCTGCCACAACAGCTGCACCCTCGTCAGCAGGCCGGTCGCGCTCTGGGTCGACCTCCAGCGCATGGTCGACTTCCTGAAGCAGCACCCCGACCAGTTCGTCACCGTCTTCCTGGAGGACTACGTCGACCCGGGTGTCCTGCGCTCCGAACTCGCCCGCGTGAACGGCCTGTCCGACGTCCTCTACCGTCCCGACCGGACCGGCGTGCGCGAGAACGGCTGGCCGAAGCTCGCCGACCTGACCGCCGCCGGACAGCGCCTGCTCGTCTTCACCGACCACAGCCGTGCGTCCGACGAGTCCGCCGGACTGACCCGGGACAGCTTCGGCGTCATGTACCAGCGTGAGTGGACGGTCGAGAACTACTGGTCCATGGGTTCGGGGCTCGGCTCCTCCGACTGGTCCTGCTACAGCCGCTGGTACGGCGCGGACACGAACGTGCCGCTCACCCGCACCGAGCCGGGCTTCCGCCCCCTCTTCGTCATGAACCACTTCCGCGACGCCACCATCGCCGGGACCGTCGGCACGGACAACACCAAACTCGCCGACCGGGCCCGCCGCTTCTGCGAGCCGGCCGCCCGCAAGAAGCCCAACTACCTCGCCGTCGACCGCTACGACCTGGGCGACCCCGCCTCCGCGGTGAACACCCTGAACACGTACGTGTATCCGTAACCGGACGGGACCGCGAGCCCCGCCCGGCCGTTCCCCCTCGGGTGCGACCGGGCGGGGCTCACGTGCGTGCCGGGACGCCGAGGGCGCGTGTCGGTGCCGTACGGCAGGATCCCCGTCCACAGACGTGGGAGGGGATCGCCATGGGGATCGGATACAAGACGTCCTGGCTGGCCGTGCCGGGTGCCGGCAGCGGGGAGGTCGCCGACGCGCTCGGGTTGGCCGGACGGGTGGCGATGGACTGGGAGGCGGGGACCGAAGCGGCGTACACGCGGGGCGTCTTCGTGGCGTCCCCCGTGGACGGCTGGACCCTGGCGCACGGCCGGATCCACCTCGACGACGGGCGCGACGGCGACGGCCCCGCCATCCTGTCCTGGCTCGGGACGCTCGGCGGGCGCTTCGGCGACCTCCAGTACTTCAGCACCGACCGCATCGGCGAGCACCACGCCTGGGCGAGAGTGGAGGCCGGCCGAGTCGTCCGGGCCTACTGCTACGACGGCTGCACCGGCGACGTGCCCATGCGGCTCGGCGAGCCCACCGGGATCGAGCGCCGGCTCGGTGTCGGACAAAGGGGGCTGGAGGAGTGCCGGGAGGACTGGAGCGATGCCGAATGGGACGACTGGCACGCCGGCATGCCGAACGAGCAGCACGTCATGGCCATCGCCCGGGACTGGGGAATCTGCCCCCTCGACATCCCGGAGGGCGCGCACGTGGACGACGGCGTCCACGGGTTTCCGCCGGGTGTGGATCACGTGTCCTAGGCCCTGTCGTCACATTCCCGTCGTCGCCCGAAGGGCGGCCCTGCGGCGTCGTGGGGGTCCCCCCTGCTCGAGCGAAGCCGAGAGCTCGGGGGAGCGTGCTCTGGGGGCACCCCCTGCTCGAAGAGCTAGGGGGAGTGCCGGGCGTCGCGGGGCAGGCGGGAATTTGACGACAGGGCCTAGGATCCCGGGATGAGCGACGGGCTTCTCCACCTCACGGTCCTGGGCTGTGCGACGCCGTATCCGAGCGCGGAGAATCCGTGCTCCGGCTATCTGGTGTCGAGCGGGGACACCCGTGTCTGGGTGGACGCCGGGAGCGGGACGCTCGGTCCGCTCCAGCGCCATGTGCGGCTGGACGAACTCGACGCGATCTGGATCTCGCACCTGCACGCCGATCACAGCGCGGACCTGCTCACCGCGTACTACGGCGCGCTGTACTCGGACATCCGTCTCGCGGCGCCGATCCCCCTCTACGGTCCGCCCGGAATCGCCGACCGGCTGGCCGGCTTCCTCACCAACACCCCGGTCCGCAGCCCGATCGAATCCGCCTTCGCGGTCACCGAGCTGTACGACGGGCACCGGACGGCCGTCGGCTCGCTCCGGCTGACCAGCAGGGCGGTGTCGCACGGCATTCCGGCCTTCGCCGTGCGCATCGAGGCGGCGGGCGGTTCGCTGGTGTACTCCGGGGACACGGCGCCGTGCCCGAGCCTCACGGAACTGGCCGGGGGATGCGACGTCCTGTTGTGCGAGGCCGAGAGCGCGGAGGCACCGGCCGAGGGCGAACAGGTGCACCACACGCCCGAGGACGCCGGTGACACGGCCGCCGCGGCCGGGGCGGGCCGGCTGGTCGTCACGCACGTCGGCCGCTTCCTCACCCCGCGGCAAGCGGTGACGCGCGCCGCGACCCGGTTCGACGGCCCCGTCGACCACGCCGCTCCCGGCGCCACCTTCTCGATCGGCTAGACGGAGGCTCCGCGGCGCGGCATGCCGCTCCGCCCTGCGGTCCCATCATTCGCGAGGCGAGTCGTGGCGCTCCTCCGCCGTGGGGCTCGGGCCGGGACGGGGCGCTGTCGTCGAGGAGTGGACCCGGGGGAAGAACCGCGCGAGGACGTACAGGAGCAGGCTCAGCCAGCAGACGGCGAACAGCCAGCCGCCCACGACATCGGAGAACCAGTGGACGCCCAGGTAGACGCGGGACAGGCCGACGAGCACGGCCCAGCCGCCGATGAGCAGGACGAGGGCCCTCCTGGACTGCGGGGCGCGGGCGAGCACCGCGAGGACCAGCACTCCGGCGGCGACGGCGGAGGTGGTGGTGTGACCGGACGGGAACGACCAGCCCGAGGCCCGGGTGGCCCAGTCCTCCACGGGGGGCCGGGGGCGGGCGATCAGCGACATCACGGCGAACCGGACGGTCTGCGCGACGGCCAGGACGCACACGCAGACGGTGACGGCGCGCACCCGCTGCCGTGCCGTCCGTCCGAGGAGGAGGCCGGCCACGACGACCAGCGCGTACGGGACGGCCCCCGTGCCGGTGTACGTCACGCCGCGCGCCAGGGCGAGCGCCTCGTCCGGGCGGTGCGCCGACGACCAGGAGGCGAGCGCCGAGTCGACGGACAGGGGAGCCCCTCCATGACCGGTCACCACCAGCGCCAGCAGCACGAAGGCGACCAGGCTCCCCGCCGCGACCGCCGCGGCGACGGCGCCGGTGTTCGCGCGCCTCATGGCCGCGCCGGGGCGGCGACGGCCTCGCGCGCGGGCGTGACGCCCGGAGCGGCGGACATGGATGTGGCCCCTTTCCACGGCGGGCGCGCACGCGGCGGGACACCTCGTCCGGGCCCGTCTCCCTCGCCGGATTCGTCTACACAATTGTAGACGATCGACGGCCGGGGTCGTTCCCGGATCACCGCGGGAGGTCCGGCCTCCCGCCAGCCTGCAAGGTGCGACGCCCCGCCGCCCGGCGAGGACCGGCGCCCCGCCCGCCCCGCAGGCCTCGGTGCCGCGCCGCCCGGGAGGGGTTCGGCGTCCCGCCGCCCGGCGGGAGGCCCGCGGCGAGCCGTCCCGCCGCCCGGCCGAGGGCGCGGCCCCGGCCGCCGTCGACGGGAGCCCTCCTGGCGTCCGACAGGGAATGCCGTACCCTGCGTGTTACGTATAACCCTGGAGAGGCCCGATGAGACGCATCGCCCTGGTCACCCTCGTCGTCGACGACTACGACGAGGCCGTCCGCCACTACACCGAAGCCCTCGGCTTCCGCCTCGTCGAGGACACCCCGAGGCCCGACGGCTCCCGCTGGGTCGTCGTCGAGCCGGGCACGGAGGCCGGTGGAACCGGGCTGCTGCTCGCCCGGGCCAAGGACGAGGCGCAGCGCGGCCGGATCGGCGACCAGACCGGCGGACGGGTCGGCTTCTTCCTGTACACCGACGACTTCGCCCGCGACCACGCCCGGATGAGCGCCGCGGGCGTGACCTTCCTGGAGGAGCCGCGCCACGAGCCCTACGGCTCGGTCGCCGTCTTCCAGGACCTGTACGGCAACCGCTGGGACCTGCTCCAGCCCGCGGACTGACCCGGTCTCCCGCACCCCGCGCACTCTCCCGCTCTCCCGCACCCTCCCGCTCCGAACGACCTGCCGAGGAACACCGCACATGACCGCTCCCCGCATCGACATCGACACCATCCGCCGCCTGCCCAAGGCGGTCCTGCACGACCACCTCGACGGAGGTCTCCGCCCGGCCACCCTGGTCGAGCTCGCGGAGACCGTCGGCCACACCCTGCCCACCACGGACCCGGGGGAACTGGCCGCCTGGTACTACGAGGCCGCCAACTCCGGCGACCTGGTGCGCTACATAGCCACCTTCGAGCACACCCTCGCCGTGATGCAGTCCAGGGAGGGCCTGCTGCGCACGGCCGAGGAGTACGTCCTCGACCTCGCCGAGGACGGTGTCGTCTACGGCGAGGTGCGGTACGCGCCCGAGCTCATGGTCAACGGCGGGCTGACCCTGCCCGAGGTCGTCGAGGCCGTCCAGGAGGGCCTCGCCGCCGGTATGGCCAAGGCGGCCGCCGCGGGCACCCCGGTGCGCGTCGGCACCCTGCTGTGCGGCATGCGGATGTTCGACCGGACCCGGGAGACCGCCGACCTCGCGGTGGCGTTCCGGGACGCCGGAGTCGTCGGCTTCGACATCGCGGGCGCCGAGGACGGCTTCCCGCCCGCCGACCACCTGGACGCCTTCGAGCACCTGCGCCGCGAGAGCGTCCCGTTCACCATCCACGCCGGCGAGGCCCACGGTCTGCCCAGCATCCACCAGGCGCTCCAGGTCTGCGGCGCCCAGCGCATCGGCCACGGCGTCCGCATCACCGAGGACATCGTGGACGGCAAGCTCGGCCGCCTCGCGGGCTGGGTGCGCGACCGCCGCATCGCCCTGGAGATGTGCCCGACCTCCAACCTCCAGACCGGTGCGGCGACCTCCATCGCCGAGCACCCCATCACCGCCCTGCGCGACCTGGGCTTCCGCGTCACCCTCAACACCGACAACCGGCTGGTGTCGGGGACGACGATGACCCGGGAGATGTCGCTGCTCGTCGAGGAGGCGGGCTGGGGCGTCGAGGACCTGCGGACCGTCACGGTGAACGCTCTCAAGAGCGCGTTCATCCCCTTCGACGAGCGCAAGGCCCTCATCGAGGACGTCGTGCTCCCCGGCTACGACATCTGAGTCCGGCCGAGGCGTCCGGGACCGGCCACGGCACCCGGGACCGGCAGCGGCATCCGGGACCGGCTACGGACCCTGGACCAGCCCGCGTACGTAGGCGGCCTGTCCGACGTGCTGGAGATCGTCGGACAGGACGCTGACCAGGCGCACGCCCAGGGTGACCGGCGGGTCCCAGCGCTCGTCCACGACCCGCTCGAAGTCGTGGGCGGCCAGCCCGCCGATGTAGTCGAGGGTCCGTTCGTGGACGGCGTCGTGGTAGCCGAGCAGCAGGTCGCCCGATTCCACCCGGACCCGGGCGACCTGCGCGGACGTGTGCCCGTACCCGGTGTCGCCCCGGGGCAGGTCGAGCGCGAAGCGCTCCGCCCAGTCCCCGGTGAGCCACACCTGCTCCGTCCCGGCCGCGTCCGCGACGTGGTCGTCCTGGATCCGGGTGAGGTGCCAGACCAGCCAGGAGACCGAGTTGGCCCCCTCGCCGGGGCGGGCGTCGAGGACCTCCGGCGCGAGGCCGCCGACGGCCGCGTGGACTTCTTCCCGGACGCGGCCGAAACCGTCGATGAGGATGTCCTTCGCAAGCATGGGACCACCATCGCGCATCGCGTCCGTCCCTGCGTCCGGAACCACGGGTCCGCAGGCGGCTCAGGTGCCGTCCCGGGAGGCGTCGAGCAGCGTCATCAGGGCACGCGCGGCCGGACTCGTGGCCTCCGCCGGCGGCAGCATCGCGACCGTCTCGTACGACCCCTCCGAGACGCCCTTGAAGGGCAGCGAGGTCAGATCGCGGGCCTCCGGCTTGCGGCCGAAGTGGCGCGGCACGACGGCGATCCCGAGACCCTCGTGGACGAGTTCCAGGAGGCTGTGGACGTCGTTGACCTCCAGGGCCACCGTCCGCCGCACACCCGCCGCCGCGAACGCCGCGTCGGTGGTGCGCCGCGGCCCCCAGTCGGGGTGGAAGTCGACGAAGGCCTCGTCGCCCAGCTCCTCGGGCGTGGCCACGGCGGCCGCCGCGAGGGCGTGCTCCGGGTGGCAGAGCACGGTCATCGGCTCGCTGGCCAGCGGGACCGACCGCAGGTGCTCGGAGTCGGCACGGGTCCGCACGGCGAAGGCCAGGTCGAGACGGCCCGCGGCGACCTCCTCCGCCAGCGCCTCGGAGCCCGCCTGGCGCAGCCGGATCTCCACGTCCGGATGCCGCCGCCGGAACGCGGCGAGGAGCGTGGCGCAGTGCACGCCGGCGATGCACTGTTCGGTGCCGAGGGAAAGAGTGCCGCGCAGCACCCCCTGCACGGCGGCCACGGCGTCGTGCGCCGAACGCACCTGGGCGAGTATCCGCTCCGCCTCGACGAGCAGGGCGCGACCCGCCTCCGTGAGGGTGACCCGGCGGGTCGTGCGGACGAAGAGCGGGGCCTGGAGCTCCCGCTCCAGCGCGCGGATCGAGGACGAGAGGCCCGACTGCGACACCATCAGCCGTTCCGCCGCCCGGGTGAAGTGCCGGTCCTCGGCGACGGCGACGAAGTGCTGGAGATGACGCAGTTCCATGAGGAGCAAGGGTAGGCGCCGCAGGACGGACGTCCGGACCGATTGAGAAGCGGGACCGCTCAATGCCATCCGATCCTCCCGTTGGACCGCTGCCCGCGGGGCGCGCGAGAGTGGAGGCAGCCTGTTCCCCGGCCCCTCAGGAGTACGCGTTGTACACCCCGCACCCCGACCGTTACGCGGACATGCCCTACCGGCGCACCGGACGCAGCGGCCTGAAGCTCCCCGCGCTGTCGCTCGGCCTGTGGCACAACTTCGGCCCCGACCGGCCCGTGGACGTCCAGCGCGCGATCCTGCGCCGGGCCTTCGACCTCGGCGTCACCCACTTCGACCTGGCGAACAACTACGGTCCGCCGCCCGGCGCCGCCGAGTCAGCCCTCGGCGACGCCCTGAGGGCGGACTTCGCGCACCACCGCGACGAGCTGATCGTCTCGACCAAGGCCGGCTATCTGATGTGGCCGGGACCGTACGGCGAATGGGGCTCGCGCAAGTACCTGCTGTCCTCGCTCGACCAGAGCCTGGGCCGGATGGGCCTGGACCACGTCGACGTCTTCTACTCGCACCGCCCCGACCCGGAGACTCCCCTGGAGGAGACGATGGGCGCCCTGCACTCGGCGGTCCAGCAGGGCAAGGCGCTGTACGTCGGCGTCTCGAACTACTCGGCGGAGCAGACCCGCGAGGCCGCCCGGATCCTGGCCGACCTGGGCACCCCGCTGCTCATCCACCAGCCGCGCTACTCCATGCTCGACCGCCGTCCCGAGGACGAGGGCCTGCTGGACGCGCTCGACGAGCTCCAGGTGGGCTCCATCGCGTACTCCCCGCTGGAACAGGGCCTGCTCACCGGCCGCTACCTGAACGGCATCCCGGAGGACTCGCGGGCCGCGAGCGACAGCCCGTTCCTGAGCGCGGACACGGTCACCGAGGACCTCGTGGGCCGGCTGCGGACCCTCGACGACATCGCCAAGTCCCGCGGCCAGTCACTGGCCCAGCTGGCGCTGGCCTGGGTGCTGCGCGGCGGCCGGGTCACCTCCGCCCTGGTGGGCGCCAGCAGCCCGCGGCAGCTGGAGGACAGTGTCGCGGCCATCGGCAACCTGGACTTCGCCGAGGACGAACTTGCCCGGATCGACGCGGTGGTCAAGGGATAGGACCCCCGTGCCCGTGCCGGACCCCCGGCGCGCCCGGACCCGTGCCGGACCCCCGGCGCGTCGCCCGTGCGCGCCGGGGGACCCGGTGTCTCAGGCCGGGACGCGGTCCAGGAATCCGTGCACGCTCCGGATCCGGCCCTCGTCGTCCAGGACGATCACGTCGGATCCCGCGACGGGCGCCGAGCCGTCCGACTCGTCGACCAGTTCCCAGCCGAAGCGGGCGGTGTCGTGGTGGCCGTCGACCGGGCCCAGCGGACGGAAGACGAAGCCGGGGAACTGCTCGTGCACGGACGTGATCACGGCCGCGATCCCCTCGTGCCCGCGGACGTCGGCGAGCGGGTCGGTGTACGTGCCGTCCGTGCTCCAGGCGGCGGCCACCGCCTTCGCCAGGGTGTCCCGGCCGCCCGCGTTCCAGGCCTCGAAGTAACGGGTGACGGCGGTCTCGTACCGGTCGGTGTTCGCGGACATGGTGAACCAGCCTCCATCGAGGAACGTATCCATGGTCAAGGTCCGTGTCCCGGGCCGGTGCCGTGCCCCGGACGCGGTACGACCACCCTGGCGGGCGCCGCGCGGAGCGTCGATTACCCCGCGGGTCATGCCGCGGCCCCGGAGCCGGGTTCGCTGCCGGTGCCCTTTCGGCCAATCGCGGCGGTGAATATGCCAAGAGACTGGCTGGATTCACATGGTGACAGTGTGTCAGTAGTGACGATACTCAATCAGTAGGGCAATTCAACCAAGCCCGTGCAATTGCACGGCGCGGTGCCCATGAGCCGCAGGGAAAGAGAGGCCGGACCGGCGACGAGCGACGCCAATGGGGGAAGATCGTGCACGACGAATTCCTGTGCCATGTCACCGCGTACGGCATGTGCGGCGGTCAGCGAGTCGGCGTACCCCTGGGCACCTATCGCGCGCCGACCCTCGCGCTGGCCCTGTGGTGGATGCGGGACCGCGCGGCCTGGATGGCCGAACGGCTCGATCCGCAGCCCGAGGACCCCGCCTTCCCGCCCAACTCGATCGCGCCGGTGGGCGACAGCGTCCCCGACGTCCCGGCGATGCTGCGCGCCTGGTGCGGTGACACCGAGCAACAGGAGCTGGTGGCCGAGGAGTTGGCCGCGGGCAAGCTCGTCCGCGTCTCCACCAGCGATGACACCACCGAGTACGAGCTGCTCGCGGAATCGGTGGACGCGCTGCGCATGCACCGCACCGCCGCGGTCCTCGGGATCTCCGCCGCCTGACCGCTCGCGCGCCCCGGCCGCCCGACGTTGCTCAGGCGCGTATGTGGGCGAATCGTTAGAATTCTGGCATGGCAGAGAGGCCGGTCGCGGCGACCGCACCCGAACTCGTCCTCGAAACCGAGACGGGCTCGACGGTGATGAGTCCGAACCACGACTACCACGTTGGGCGCGATCCGCTGTGCGACGTCGTGATCGACGACGTCCGGGTCTCGTGGCACCACGCGGTGCTGCGGCCCCACGCCGATCACTGGACGCTCGAGGACGAGAACAGCACGAACGGCACGTACGCCGACGGCCGGCGCGTCCACGAATGGGGCGTCGGACCCGGCAGCGTGATCCGCTTCGGCAGCCCCGCCGACGGCCCGCGCGCCGTCCTCGTCAGCCGCCCGCCACCCGCCGGGGAGCGCCCCTCGGCCGTTTCCATGCCGGCCGCCACCAGCACCTTCCGGCAGCCGACCACCGTACGGCCGCTGCCCTCCCGCACCGTCCGCATCGGCCGCGGCCCCGACAACGACCTCGTCGTCGACGACCTGATCGTCTCCCGGAACCACGCCGAACTGCTGGCCCGGCCCGACGGGACGTACGAGATCGTCGACCTCGGCAGCCACAACGGCACGTTCCTCAACGGCCAGCCCGTCGAGCGCGCCCTGGTCACACCGGGTGACATCGTCGGCATCGGGCACTCCGCGTTCTGTCTCGTCGGCGACCAGCTGCAGGAGTACGTCGACAGCGGCGAGGTCTCCCTCGACGTGCAGGACCTCGTCGTCGAGGTGGACCGGGGGCGCAAGACGCTGCTGGACGGGGTGTCCTTTCCCGTCGGCGAGAAATGTCTGCTCGCCGTCGTCGGTCCCAGCGGCGCCGGCAAGTCCACGCTCCTGAACGCGCTCACCGGACAGCGGCCCGCCGACCACGGCACGGTCCTCTACGACGGCCGTGACCTCTACCGCGACTACGCCGAGCTGCGCCAGCGCATCGGCCTCGTCCCGCAGGACGACATCCTGCACGCCCAGCTGACCGTCCGCCGGGCGCTCACCTACGCCGCCGAACTGCGCTTCCCGCAGGACACCGCCAAGGCGGAGCGCCGGGCGCGGGTGGACGAGGTGATCGGCGAACTGGGCCTGGAGCAGCGCGCCGACCAGCCCATCCACAGTCTGTCGGGCGGACAGCGCAAGCGCGTCAGCGTGGCCCTGGAGCTGCTCACCAAGCCCTCCCTGCTCTTCCTCGACGAGCCGACCTCGGGGCTGGACCCGGGCATGGACCGCTCGGTGATGCACATGCTGCGCGGCCTCGCCGACGACGGCCGCACCGTCATCGTGGTCACCCACAGCGTGCTCAGCCTGGACGTCTGCGACCGGCTCCTGGTCCTCGCGCCCGGCGGCAAGGTCGCCTACTACGGGCCGCCCGACGACACCCTGCCCTTCTTCGGCTACCGGCAGTGGCCCGAGGCCTTCGAGGCCTTCGAGCGCGACAGGGACCGGGACTGGGCGGGGGAGTACCAGGACTCGCCGTTCCACCGGCAGTACATCGACAAGTCGACCTCGCAGCCGAGGGTGCCCGACGCGGAGACCGGAGCGCTCGTCGGGCCGCCCCCGAAGGCCCAGAGCTGGGGCTCCCAGCTGCGCACCCTGGTCCGCCGCTACGCGGCCGCGCTGGGGGCCGACCGGACCTTCCTCGCCATCATGATCGCCCTGCCGTTCGTGATGGGCGCGATGGCCCGGGCGCTGGCGGGCGGGAAGCTGACCCGGGACACGGCGATGAACGCGCTGCTCATCCTGTGCGTCGGCGGCGTGCTGACCGGCGCGGCCAACGCCGTGCGCGAACTCGTCAAGGAACGGACGATCTACCAGCGGGAACGGGCGGTCGGCCTGTCCAGATCGGCGTACCTGATGTCCAAGGTCGTCGTCCTCGGCACCATCACCGTGCTCCAGGCCGTCGTGCTCACCCTCGTCGCCCTGTTCGGCGTCGACCTCAACGCCCCCGGCGGCGAGGGCGTGCTGATGCCGCCGCTGCTGGAGATCACGCTGGCCGTGGCGCTGCTCGCCTTCACCGCGATGATGCTCGGCCTCCTCGTGTCCGCCGTGGTGCGCAAGGAGGAGGTGACGATGCCGCTGCTGGTGCTGCTGGCCATCGTCCAGGTGGTGTTCTGCGGCGCCCTGCTGAAGCTGCACGGAGTGCCCGGCCTGGAGCAGCTGTCCTGGCTCGTGCCCTCCCGCTGGGCCCTCGGCGCGATGGCCGGGACCATCGGCCTCGCCAGGATCGTTCCCGGCGACCTGACCGGCGATCCGATGTTCCGGCACTCCACCGGAGCGTGGCTGATCAACATGGGCATGCTCGTCGTGCTCTCCGTCGTCTTCGGCTGGCTGGTCGCCCGGCTGCTGCGGCGGCACGAGCCCGCGGTCATGCGGAAGTAGCCGCCGATGACGAGCCCTGGCTTCCGCCCGACGCACGTCGTCCCGCAGGACGGGCTGCCCGCCTGGGAGTCCCCGGACCCGTCCCGGCCCACCGTGCCCCTGGACGCGCTCCTGCCGGTCGAACTCGTCGACCGGCTCGGGGACTGGGGGCGGATCGTCTGCGCGAACGGCTGGTCGGCCTGGGTCGACGGCCGCCTGCTGGTCGCCGTACCGCAGGTACCGCCGGCGGCGACCCGTCCGCTCGCCCGCACGGCCGATCCGCGCCCGCTGCTGGCCCGCGTCGAGCAGGCGCTCACCGGCTACCGGCGCGCGGTGGAGGAACTGGCGTCCGGGCGGCTGGAGGCCGAGACCTTCCGGGCCCGCACCCAGGGCAGCCGGATCGGCATGGTCGTCGACGGCGAGTCGCTGTGGCTGTACGACGGCGAGCACGAGCGGTGGGTGTACTGCGACGGAACACGGCTGAGCACCTTCGCGGCCGAGCGCGCCCCCTCGGCCACGCGCCGCGAGACCACGGACCGGCCCGAGGAGCGGGACCCGTCGCCGAGCGGGCCCCCGGAGCGGGACCGCGCGCGGGGGCCGGCCCGGCCACCGGAACCGAGCGTGGCGCAGGGGCCGGGCCCGGCGCACGGGCACCAGACGGAGCCGACGCGGATCGTGCGGGGGTCCGCGTCCGGCGGTCCTCCCGAGGGTCCGCCCGGCGGACACGAGCCCACCCGGCTGGTCACCTTCGACGACGACCGGGGCGAGGAGTGACGCGCGGCGCGGGGCACGAGCGGGGTGACGCCTGATGGACGAGACGCCCGGGCAGGACGCCGGCCCGTTCTCGGGACGGCCCTCCGAGCTGATCGGACGGCGGATCGCGGGGTACCGGATCGAGCGGGAGATCGGCCGCGGCGGGATGGCCGTCGTCTACCAGGCCAAGGACCTGCGCCTCGACCGCACGGTCGCCCTCAAGCTCCTCGCCCCCGAACTCGCCCGCAACGACACCTTCCGCGGCCGCTTCACGCACGAGTCACGGGTGGCCGCCGCGATCGACCACCCGCACATCGTGCCCGTCTTCGAGGCGGGCGAGACGGACGGCGTCCTCTACATCGCCATGCGCTACGTCGCCGGGCGCGACCTGCGCCACCTCCTCGACCGCGAGGGACCGCTGACGGTCACCGTGGCCGCCCGGATCGGCATCCAGGTCGCCTCCGCGCTCGACGCCGCCCACGACCACGGACTGGTGCACCGGGACGTGAAGCCCGGGAACATCCTGGTCGCCCAGGGAACCGACAGCGACCACCCCGAACACGTCTATCTCACCGACTTCGGACTGACCAAGAAGTCCCTGTCGCTGACCGGGTTCACGAGTGTCGGACAGTTCGTCGGCACCCTCGACTACGTGGCCCCGGAGCAGATCTCGGGCAAGCCGGTCGACGGCCGCTGCGACGTCTACAGCCTCGCCTGTGTCGTCTACGAGATGATGGCCGGCCGGCCGCCCTTCCGGCGCGACGACGACATGGCGCTGCTGTGGGCCCACCAGTACGACCAGCCGCCGGCCCTGAGCGCCGTGCGCCCCGGCATCCCGGACGCGGTCGACGCCGTCCTCGCGAAGGCGCTCTCCAAGAGCCCCGACGACCGGTACGACTCGTGTCTCGCCTTCGTCAGCGCGCTGCGGATCGCCGCACGCGGCGCGGCGACCGGGGGCGGCACCCGGCCCGGCGCCGAGACCGGGGACGTACCGGGCGGCCCGGGGCCCGTGCCGGAACCGCCCGCCTGGGCCCGGCCGGTGTTCCGGAGCTGAGGCGCCGGTGACGGCGTCCGCCCTCACCCGGGCGGGCCGGCCTCGCCCCCGCGCCGGACGCCCCTCGCCAGGAGGGCGCCCAGGAAACCGGTGACCAGCCCCCACAGCACGGCGAGGCCGAGGGCACCCCACACCTGGGGCTTCAGGAAGAGCTCCCCCTTCAGGCCCCCGCCGATGTCGCCGAGACCGAGGATCGACAGGCCGTAGTTCGCCGAGATCCGGCCGAGCAGGCAGATCATGAGCACCGTCAGCGCCAGGGCGACCGCCATGTGGAGGGCGTGCTGCCAGACCCGCGTCCGGGCCGGTGAACGGGCCGCCATCAAGAACGCCGCCCCGACCAGCAGTACGGCGTCGACGACCACCAGCCACCAGATCCTGCCGTCGTAGTCCGCGAGGGAGCCGAGGTTGAGCTCGGACACGTCCGGGGTGCGCAGCACCTCGTCGAGCACGTGCGGCATCGGCAGTCCGAAGGGCCCGTCCACGCGTCCGTTCCAGGTGGCGCCCAGCCCGATGGTGAACGCGAGCCAGACGACGTTGGGAAGACCGAGGAGCATCACGGCGAACGTCTCGGCCGGGTGGCCGCGGGTCGCCGCCACCACCAGGCCGATGACCACGCCGAGGCCGACGCAGGCGAGCAGCAGGACCACCATGGCGTACGCGGCCGGCCGCACCGATGCCTGGAAGCGCAGCAGCCGGGCGGGGAGCGGCGCGCCGCGCGAGACCAGCAGGGCGATCACGAACACGCCCGCGAGCCACAGCACGCCGAAGACCAGGGTCGGTGCCGTGGCGGCTTTGAAACCCACCTCGGGCGTTGCGCCGAACAGGTCGCCGATGGCGCCGATGGTGCCGTTCCCGAGGTCGACGGTGAAGTTCTGGCGGGCCGCGAGCGCCAGTCCGACCAGGGCGAGCAGCCACAGGACGCCGAGCCGTCCGGCCCAGCCGGCCAGTTCCGCCGCCCCGGCGACGGCCCGGTGCCGCAGCGGCCGCAGGAATCCCGCCCCGAGCACCAGCGCTCCGGTCAGGGTCACCGACAGCGGGACCACCGTGAGGCCCGCCTTCGTCTCGGCGATGGCTCCCGCGTCGCCGGTGAACTCGACGGTGCCGCCGACCGCCGTGACGAGGGTGGCCGCGACCACCCGTGGATAGGCGTTGTCGGGGAGGTCGGTGGCGCCGGACGCCCACAGGCCGAGCGCGGCGACCACCACCATGAGGACCAGACCGGCCAGTACGGCCGCGAGAGCCTGGAGCCAGCCGTGACGGGCGGCCGGACGCGCACCGCTGGTGCCGGCCGGCTGGGCGGACGGTGTCTGGGGACTCACGCTGCCACGCTAAGCAGCGGTGACACCGTCCGCCCCTCGGGAGAGCCGACCGCGTCGGCTTGCGGGCACCGGCGGACCGGGGCACACAATGGGTGCGTTGCGGAACGAAGCGGCGAAGCGGAACGGAACGCGACATCGCCGCAGCATCCCCCATCGGGAAGAAGAGCTCGTGAGCGTCGAACCGCCGTCCTCCGGCCGTCCCACCGGGCCGCCCTCGGGCCCGCTGTCGGGTCCGTCGCAGCCGAGCCCGACCCAGCCCGTCGACATCCCGCCCGCCGGACCGCCCAGCGGCGCGTCCGGCGCGGGCGGCGGAGCCGGCGGCGCGGGAGGCGGGGGGACGGGAGGCGGTGGCGCGGGTGGTCCCTCGGGACCCGGCGGTGGAGCCGCGGGGCCGGGGCGGCCGGGCGGGGAACCCGAGCACCCCTGGTGGCGGTCGGCGCCGCGGGTCGCGCTGATCACCGGTGTCGTGGCGGCGGCGGTGATCCTGGGACTGGTCTTCACCAACAACGGCGGCGGGGCCAAGAACACCGGCGGTGAGGTCTTCCTGCAGGCCGCGGACAAGACGGGGCCCGACCCGTTCACCGAGTCGACCGCCAACGACACGTCCACCGCCCCGGAGACCCCCGCGACGCCGTCCACGTCGGCGCCCGCCAACGCGACCCTCGCCGTGAGCGGCAACGCGCCCGGCCTCTACGGCGGCACCCGCAACGTCTCCAGCTGCGACGTGGAGAAGCAGATCAGCGCGCTCAAGGCTGACCCGGCGAAGAACAAGGCGTTCGCCTCGGTCGAGGGCATCCAGCCGAACACGGTTCCCGCCTACCTGCGCTCCCTGACCCCCGTGCAGCTGCGCATGGACACGCGCGTCACCAACCACGGCTACCGCAACGGCGCCCCCACCAGCTACCAGGCGGTCCTCCAGACCGGCACCGCCGTCCTCGTGGACTCCCGCGGTGTGCCCCGGGTGCGCTGCGCGTGCGGCAACCCGCTGCTCCCGCCGGTCGCGCAGCAGGGCACCCCCAGGGCGACGGGCGACTCGTGGCCCGCGTACCGCTCGCGGGACGTCGTGGTCGTGGCGCCCTCGACGACGGTCATCGACGTGTTCGTCCTCTACGACCCCGGGAACAAGGAGTGGATCGCCCGGGAGCGGGGCGACGAGGGCAAGCACGACAAGAAGACGCGCCCACCGGTGAAACCCTCGCCCTCGGCCAGTGTCTCGGGCTCCGCCTCACCGTGCGTCTCGCCGGGCGGTTCGAAGCCGGCCTCCGGGAGCCCGTGCCCCTCGACGTCGGCCTCGCCGTCGTCCGAGAGCTCGTCCCCGTCGTCCGGACACTCCTCCTCCGAGCCGTCCTCCTCCGAGCCCTCTTCCTCCGAGCCGTCCACCTCCGAGCCGTCCACGTCGAAACCGGAGAGCCCCTCCATCGTGCCGCCGCCGCCCGCGACGGAGTCGGGTCCGGCGTCCGGTCCGGCCTCCGCGGATCTGACGACGCAGTCGGGCGCCTCCTCCGGGACGTCCTCCTGACCCGAGGAGGCGGTACCGCGTCGGGAGCGGCGAGCGGGCACGGTCCCGGACCGCCGGCGTCCGCCCGCTTCACCGAGAGCGGAACGCCGGTCCCTTCCCCCGCGGCCGGGCGCTCCTAGGCTGGAGGGGTGAGCGACCACGTGACGGACGAAGCCCGTGTCATCCCGCTGCGCCCGACGGCGCCCGACGCCCCGGCCCGGGCACCGAGGCCACCGGCGCTCGCGCCGCGCCGAGGCCCCGCGGTCCCCCTGGCTCCCGCTCCCGCCGCCAAGGAGCCGTTGTGGCGCGACCTGGTCGGCGACGTCCTGCGACGCGAGCGGCTGGCCCAGGAACGCACGCTCAAGGACGTGGCCGACGCGGCCCGGATCTCCATGCCCTATCTCTCCGAGGTGGAGCGCGGCCGCAAGGAGGCCTCCTCGGAGGTCCTCGCGGCGGCCGCGCGTGCCCTCGGCCTCGGCCTGACGGAGCTGCTGTCGCTGGCCCAGCGCGAGCTGACCCGGCACACCCGGGCCGAGTCCGTCCGGGGCCGCTCCGTCGTCACCCCGTCCGCGGCCGGCCCGTCCCCGTCCGCGGTCCCGCGCCACGACGGGATGTGCCTCGCCGCCTGACACCGGTCCGCCCCGGCCGGGCCGGGGCGGAGGTCAGACCACGGCGAGCCGACGGCTCAGGATCTCGTCCGCGAGCCCGTACTCCACCGCCTCCCGCGCCGTGAAGATCTTGTCGCGGTCCATGTCCACGCGCAGCGTGGAGACGTCGTGGTGGGTGTGCCGGGACAGCACCTCCTCGACCTGCGAGCGGATCCGCAGCATCTCCTTGGCCTGGAGGCTGAGGTCCGACACCGTGCCCTGCCGGCCGCCGCTCGCCGGCTGGCCGAGCAGCACGCGCGCGTGCTCCAGGACGAACCGCCGCCCGGGGTCGCCTCCGGCGAGCAGCACCGCGGCGGTGGAGGCGGCCTGCCCGACGCAGAACGTCGAGATCGGCGCCTGCACGAAGGTCATCGTGTCGTAGACGGCCATCAGCGAGGTGAACGAGCCGCCGGGCGAGTTGATGTAGATCGCGATCTCGCTCTCCGGGCTCGACGACTCCAGATGGAGGAGCTGCGCGATGACGACGTTGGCGACCCCGTCGTCGATCTCCGTGCCGAGGAAGATGATCCGCTCGGACAGCAGCCGGCTGAAGACGTCGTACGACCGCTCGCCCTGCGGGGTCCGCTCGACGACGTTCGGAATCGTGTACGTACCCATGTCAGAGTCCCGCCCGTCGCCGTGGGGCGGCCGGGCGGACGTCGGCGAGCGACTCCACGACCCGGTCCACCATGCCGTACTCCCTGGCCTGTTCCGCCGTGAACCAGCGGTCGCGGTCACCGTCCCTGGAGATCGTCTCCTCGCTCTGGCCGGTGTGTTCCGCGGTGATCCGTTCGATGGCCCGCTTGGTGAACTCGAGGTTCTGCGCCTGGATCTCGATGTCGGCGGTGGTGCCGCCGATGCCCGCGGACGGCTGGTGCATCATGATCCGCGCGTTCGGCAGGGCGAAGCGCTTGCCGCGCGTTCCCACGCTGAGCAGGAACTGCCCCATGCTCGCGGCGAATCCCATCGCGAGCGTGGAGACGTCGTTGGGGATCAGCCGCATGGTGTCGTAGATGGCGAGCCCGGCGGTCACCGAACCCCCGGGGCTGTTGATGTACAGGCTGATGTCGGCGCGCGCGTCCTCGGCGGACAGCAGGAGCAGCTGGGCGCACACCCGGTTCGCGGAGACCTCGTCGACCTGGGTGCCCAGGAAGACGATCCGCTGGGCGAGCAACTGCGCGGCCAGGTGGTCGTCGTAGCGGGTCGGGGGAGTGTCGCCCTCCTCGGCCCGCGGTGCGTGGGCCGGGTACCGGACGGTGATGGGGGGAGCCATGGTTCCTCCTCGTCGTGAGGCGGCGGGTGCCGCCGTCGGCTCCACTCTGGGTCCGAAGGAGGCGCCGGACCGGATTTCTCGGCCCGCGGCAGATTCGCTGTCGGCAGAGCCGGAAGGCGCCCTCCCGGCGATCCGCGCGATCCGGCAGGCCGGCGGGTCCGCGAGGCCGTGCGCGCGCGGCCGATGAGTTTTCGGACCAGGATCGGTCGACAGAGACGACGACGCTTTCCCGACCGAGGAGGTCCGCATGCCCGCCGACGGTTTCACCACCTGTCTCTGGTTCGACGGCCAGGCCGAGGAGGCCGCCCACTACTACGTCTCGGTCTTCAAGCACTCCCGGCTCGGCCGGGTCGGCCGCTACACCGAGGCCGGGCCCGGGACCCCCGGTTCCGTGCTGGCCGTCGAGTTCGTGGCCAACGGCCAGAAGTTCGTCGCGGTCAACGGCGGCCCGCAGTTCACGTTCGACGAGGCGATCTCGTTCCAGGTCCACTGCTACGGCCAGGAGGAGGTGGACCACTACTGGAACAAGTTCGTCGGGGACGGGGGCGAGGCGGGTCCCTGCGGCTGGCTGAAGGACAAGTACGGACTGTCCTGGCAGATCGTCCCGGACGGGCTCGTCGAGCTGCTCGGCGACGCGGACACGGAGAAGGCCGCCCGTACGGCCCAGGCGATGTACAAGATGACCAAGCTGGACATGGCGGCCCTGGAGAAGGCGCACGCGGGGGAGTAGCCGGCGGCCGGCGCCCCGGCCCGGCCGGGGCGCCTCAGGCCGGGTGGTGGCGCGGGTGGATCCGGGCCGCCAGCACCGCCACGTCGTCCTCCGCGTGCCGGGCGTCGAGCTCGGCGAGCACCTCGTCGAGCAGGTCGTCGACCCCGGCGCCCGGCGGGAGACGCAGTGCGGCCAGCCGTGCCAGCGACTCGTCGATGTCCTCGCCGCGGCGCTCGACGAGACCGTCGGTGAACATCACCAGGGTGTCGTCCGGGGAGAGCCTGCGCACCACCTGCTGGTAGCCGCCCACCCCCGTGCCCAGCGGCGGCCCCACCGGCAGCGGCAGCAGTTCGCCGGAGCCGTCACCGGCGAACACCACCGGGGGCAGATGTCCGGCACCCGCGATCACCGCGGTGCCGCGCGCCGGATCGACACGCACGAGCAGACAGGTGGCCGGGCGCCGGGTGCCGTCCTCGGCGACCGCCGTGTCCAGACGGCGCAGCACCCGGTGGGGCGGAAGATCCGTGGAGGCGACGTAACGCAGCATCGAGCGGTACGCGGTCATGTCCACCGCGGCGTCCAGGCCGTGACCCATCACGTCGCCCACGACCAGCAGGGTCCGCCCGAAGTGCAGCCGTACGGCCTCGAACCAGTCCCCGCCCACCAGGGAACCGCCGCCCGCCGGCAGGTAACGGGTGGCGAGGTCGAGGTTCGGGTGCGGCCGGCCCGGTGCGGCGAGCAGCGCCCGCTGGAGGTCCAGGACCGTGCCGCGGAGGGACGCGTGCCGCCGGGAGTGGCCGAGGTGCACGGCGGCGAGGCGCGCCGCGTGATGGACGCCCGACAGGTCGGCGCCGGTGAACGGCGCTCCCCGCCGGACGGCGAGCAGCACCCCGTACAGGCGCCCGTGCGCCGACAGCGGCACGGTCATGACCTGCCGGGGCGTCCGGCCGGACAGGTCGATCGAGGCGGCGACCGGACGCCCCTCGTCGAGGGCGCGGACGGACAGGGGGCGCGGGCCGTCGGGCGGGGTGAGCAGCGGGGTGCGGCCGGCCTCGGCCACGCGGGCGAGTTCCGGGGCCGGGGAGCGGCGGCCGGCCGGCACGTCCGTGGGCAGCAGGTCCACCGCGGCGGTCTCGCAGAAGCGCCGGCACACGAACGCCACGAGTTCCTCGCAGGTCGTCCGTTCGTCGAGCGTCGTGCCGATCGACTCGACGGCGTCCTCCAGGGCGTTGGACGGCATCCCCGCACCCGTCGTCCCGTCGCCTCGGCCCGCCATCGCACCTCCACCGCAGCACGCGCCCGGTTCCATCCACGCACGGGGGCGGTCCGCCCGCATGCCCGGGCCCCGCCGGGCGGCCGTTCACCGCGCGGCCCGGGTGAAGCCTGGCTAGCGTGAGCAGGCAACCGTTCACCGGACAGGAGAAGGTCGGGTCATGGCCGTACAGCCTGAAGGAACGCCCTGCTGGGCGGACGCGATGTTCAGCGATGTCGAAGGGGCCAAGAGCTTCTACGGGGACGTGCTCGGCTGGACGTTCGGCGAGTCGTCCTCGGAGTACGGGAACTACACACAGGCCTACTCGGGCGGCAGGGCGGTGGCCGCCGTCGTGCCGCCGATGCCGGGACAGGAGGGCCAGTCCGCCTGGTGCCTGTACTTCGCCTCGGCCGACGCCGCCACGACCACGGGGAAGGTCAGGAGCCGGGGCGGCGAGGTGCTGATGGAGCCGATGGAGGTCGGGGAGTTCGGCACCATGGCGCTGGTCCGGGACCCCGGCGGGGCCGTCTTCGGTATCTGGCAGGCGGGCGCCCACGAGGGCTTCGAGGTGACCGGCGAGCCCGGCGCGTACGCCTGGGCCGAGGTCTTCACCCGTGAGCCGGAGAAGTCCGACGCGTTCTTCCCGGCCGTCTTCCCCTTCACCGCCCAGCAGATGCAGGACGACTCCGTCGACTTCCGCGTCTTCAGCATCGGCAGCACTCCGGTTCTCGGCCGGATGAGGATGACGGACGACTTCCCGCCCGAGGTTCCGTCGTACGTCAACGTCTACTTCTCCGTCGAGGACTGTGACGAGGCGGTGGCCAGGGCGACCGCGCGGGGCGCGGTTCTGCGCTTCGGGCCGATGGAGAGCCCGTTCGGGAAGTTCGCCGCGCTGAGCGATCCACAGGGCGCGGCGTTCTCCGTCATCGACATGAAGACGACCCAGGGCGAGATGCCCGGGATGACGGACGTGTCCTGACGCCCGTCCGTGGCCGCCGCCCCGCCGGTGACCGGCGGGGCGGTTGCGCCGGTCACCGATCGGCGCGCGGGGACCTCGCCGGGGCGTGGCATGATCGGGGACATGCCTGAACGTGTTGTTGCCGCCTGTGACGGGGCTTCGAAGGGAAACCCGGGACCCGCCGGATGGGCCTGGGTCGTCGCCGACGGGGACGAGGCCCCGGCCCGATGGGAGGCGGGGCCGCTGGGTACGGCGACGAACAACGTCGCCGAACTGACCGCGCTGGAACGCCTGTTGACGGCCGTCGCCGCCGATGTGCCGCTGGAGATCCGGATGGACTCCCAGTACGCGATGAAGGCCGTCACGACCTGGCTGCCGGGCTGGAAGCGCAAGGGCTGGAAGACGGCCGCGGGCAAGCCCGTCGCCAACCAGGAACTCGTCGCCCGGATCGACGAACTCCTCACCGGCCGCTCGGTGGAGTTCCGTTACGTTCCCGCCCACCAGGTCGACGGCGACCGGCTGAACGACTTCGCCGACCGCGCCGCCAGCCAGGCCGCGGTGGTGCAGCAGCCCGCCGGCAGTGAGCTCGGGTCCCCGGAGCCCCCCGCCTCCCCCGACACCCCGGCCGCCTCGGGGGCCGCCCGCCGCCGCCCCGCCGCCCGGACCTCCCGGCAGGGAACGTCCAGCCGCACCATCAAGGCCAAGTTCAACGGCCGTTGCGTGTGCGGCCGTTCCTACGCCGCGGGCGAGCCCATCGCCAAGAACGCCCAGGGCTGGGGTCATCCGGAGTGCCGGACCGAGGCGCAGGGCGGAGCCTGATCCGGCACCGTTTCCCGTGACGCGGGCGCGTCCTCGCGCCCGCGCCGCGGCCGGGGTCAGACGGTGTCGAACGTGTAGAACGCGGAGTGGTCGAGCAGATCGGACGGCCGGGTGTCGTTCCACGGCTTCATCGTCTCGCCGAGGTCGACGACGTTCGGGGTGTCCTTGAGCGGGAGGTAGCCGGAGCCCGGGTGCCGGCGCTGCCACTGGGCCCACAGCCTGTCTATGAAGGCGTGGTGGAGCCAGAACACCGGATCGTTGGGGGAGACGCCCGTGGACATCTGGCCGCCCACCCACACGTGCACCCGGTTGTGCAGGTTGACGCCCCGCCAGCCCTCGAGGTGATTGCGGAAGCCGTCCGAGCCGCTGTTCCAGGGCGCCATGTCGTACGTCGCCATGGCGAGCACGGACTCCACCTCGGCAGGTGTCGGCAGTTCCCGGACCCCGCTGCCCAGTGACCTGCGCAGGTAAGTGCGGCTGTCGACGCGGACGTTGATCGGCCAGTTGCCCGTGGAGGCGGCGAACGGGCCGTCCATCACCCGGCCGTCCAGGCTGCGTCCGGTGCCGCCGAGGAAGTCGGGCGCCCACAGGGAGGACCGCGTGGTGCGGTCGGTGCTCCAGTCCCAGTAGGGCAGCGCCACCGAGGGGTCGACGGCCTGCAGGGCCCGCTCGAACTCCAGGAGGAATCTGCGGTGCCAGGGCAGGAACGACGGTGAACGGTGGCCCGTCCGCTCGCCGTTGTCGGTGTCGCCGAGGATGAACGCGTTGTGCGTGGTGACGAAGGTGTCGTACTTTCCGCTGCGCTTGAGCTGCAGCAGCGCGTCGACGAATCGCCGCTTCTCGTCGGCGGTCAGGTTCGCCTGGTTCTTGCGTACGGTCATGTGCGGGACTCCACGATCTGCTTACGGGGTGGGTCAGTTGGCGGCGAAGGGCACGAGCGGCGCCCCCTGCAGCTCCACGACGGCGGCACGGGCCGCGTCGCGCGGGGTGGGCACGGGGTCGTAGTGGCTGACGACGCTGATCCAGCTGCCGTCGGCGTTGCTCATCACGTGCAGTTCGGCGCCGTCGATGAACACGGCGTACCCGCCGCCGTGATGATGACCGCCCCCGGTGACCGGGCGGCCCTCTATGCGGCGCCCCCGGAACACCTCGTCGAAGGGTTGCGGGCCGCCGTGGTGGTGCCCGTCCATGGACTTCCGTGACGTACCGGGTCCGTTCGGTGCCGCGGACGCGGAGGGTGCGGCGAGGGCCTGGACGCCCGCGCCCGTGGCGAGTGCGGCGGCGGCCCCGAGGACGCGGCGGCGAGTGAGCTCCGGCATGCGGAGACCTCCTGTGATCAGCTGTGTCGATGACCCGATATGCCTATCGGGTCGTCAAACAACGGGAGAAATCGCCGAATGTCGGTTGGCCGTGATCCGGACAATCGCGTACATGTCGTGCAGGATTGAACGAAGATGATCTTGCTGTTCCGGGTGCCCGCGGTGCGGGGGTGAACGGAAATCCTCCGGCGGGGAGGCCTCGCGCGGATGATCTTGCGGTCGCGGGTGCCGATCCGTGGCGCGGCTCACGCTCGTGATCTGGCGTGAACTGCGGGTATGGCACCCGCTGCTACTCTTCGTGCTCAATCGACCGCAATGTGCAACATAGGGGAGTGCGCGTGAAGATCGCGTGCGTCGGTGGCGGGCCCGCAAGTCTGTACTTCTCGATCCTGATGAAGCTCCAGGACCCGTCCCACGACATCACCGTCCACGAGCGGAACCCGGCCGGATCGACGTACGGCTGGGGCGTGACCTACTGGGCGGGACTGCTCGACAAACTGCGCGAGGGCGACCCGGCGTCCGCGCTCGCCGTCAGCGAGAACTCGGTGAGCTGGAGCGACGGCGTCGCCCATGTCGGCACCCGTACGACCGTGGCCCCGGGGGACGAGGGGTTCGGCATCGGCCGCCGCAAGATGCTCGACCTGCTCGCGGACCGGGCGCGGTCCCTCGGGGTCCGCGTCGAGTACGAGAGCGAGATCGCGGCCGACCGGCTGCCCGGAGCCGACCTCGTCGTCGCCGGGGACGGGGTCAACAGCACCCTGCGCGAGCGCCACGCCGACCACTTCGGCAGCGAGATCAGCCACGGGCGGAACCGCTACATCTGGCTCGGCACGACCAAGGTCTTCGACTCGTTCACCTTCTCCTTCGTGGAGACGGAGCACGGCTGGATCTGGTGCTACGCCTACCGGTTCGAGGACGACCGGAGCACCTTGGTCATCGAGTGCTCCCCGCGGACCTGGACCGGCCTCGGGCTCGACGGCGCGGGCGAGACCGAAGGCCTCGCGCTGCTGGAGGAACTCTTCGCCGGCCTGCTGGACGGGCACGGGCTGATCGGCCGGGCGCAGACCGACGGGGCGGCCCGGTGGCTCACCTTCCGCACCCTGACCAACCGGACCTGGCACCGGGGCAACCTCGTCCTGCTCGGCGACGCCGCCCACACCACGCACTACTCGATCGGCGCCGGCACCACCCTCGCCCTGGAGGACGCCATCTGTCTGGCGCGGGCGCTGCGCGAGCACGCGGACCTCGAGACCGCCCTCACCCGCTACGGGCGGGAACGCAGGGCCGAGCTCCTGTCGGTGCAGAGCGCCGCCCGCCACAGCGCCCAGTGGTACGAGAACCTGCCGCGCTACATCGGGCTTCCGCCGGAGCGGATGTTCGCCCTGCTCGGGCAGCGTCACTCGCCGCTGCTGCCGTACGTCCCGCCGCAGCTGTACTACCGGATCGACCGCGCGGCCGGACGGCTGGAGGCGCTGCGCCGCTTCAAGCGCTGGCTCGGGCCCAGGGTCGCCCGCGGAGTGCAGGCCCGCGCCCAGCGGTAGCCGTACCGGCCGGTGCCGGCGGCGGCCGGTGCCGACGGTGGCCGTACCGGTCGGTGCCCGGCTCGCGGGCGGGGCCGGTGCCTCGCGAGAAGTGGATCCCTCTTGGGGTGAATGGCGATTCACCGTTATGGTGAATTGTCATTCACCTCTTTTCCGCGTCTACTTCTGGAGTGCAGATGGCGGCCCTGCGCGAGCGGCTCGCGATACCTGTCCTGGCGTTCGGCGGGATCCTCATGGCCGTGATGCAGACGGTGGTCGTCCCGCTGCTGCCCGACCTGCCCCGGCTGACCGGGGCCTCGGCGGGCGCGGTCTCCTGGACGGTGACCGCGACCCTCCTCTCCGGAGCGGTGCTGACCCCCGTCCTGGGCCGCGCGGGAGACATGTACGGCAAGCGGCGCGTGCTGCTCATGGCCCTCGGGATGATGACGGTCGGCTCGCTGATGTGCGCGCTCACCTCCCACATCGGCGTCCTGATCGTGGCGCGGGCGCTGCAGGGCGCCGCCGCCGCCGTGGTCCCGCTGTCGATCAGCATCCTGCGCGACGAGCTGCCGCCGGAGCGCACGGGTTCCGCCGTCGCGCTGATGAGCTCCACCGTGGGCATCGGCGCCGCCCTCGGCCTCCCGCTCGCCGCCCTCCTGGTGCAGTACGCCGACTGGCACGCCATGTTCTGGGCGACGACCGCGCTCGGCGTCCTCGGGACGGCCCTGGCCTGGTGGGCGGTGCGCGAGTCGCCCGTACGCGAGCCCGGCCGCTTCGACACCCTGGGCGCGCTGGGCCTGGCCGCAGGCCTCGTGTGCCTGCTGCTCGCCGTGTCCCAGGGCGGCACCTGGGGCTGGACCAGCCCCAGGATCCTCGGCCTGTTCGCCGGCTGCGCGGCGATCCTCACGCTGTGGTGGTGGCAGCAGCTGCGTGCCGAGCGCCCCCTCGTCGACCTGAAGCTGGCCGCCCGTCCGCGCGTGGCCCTGCCGCACGTCGCCGCGCTGCTCACCGGCTTCTCCTTCTACGGCAACTCGCTGGTCACCGCGCAGCTGGTGCAGGCGCCGAAGGCCACCGGCTACGGACTGGGCCTGTCCATCGTGGCGACCGGTCTGTGCCTGCTGCCCGGCGGGGTGACGATGCTGCTGCTCTCGCCCGTCTCGGCGCGCATCTCGGCGGCCCGCGGCCCCCGGATCACCCTGGCCCTCGGGACGGCGATCATCGCCTCCGGCTATGTCCTGCGGATCGCCGACAGCCGCGATCTGTGGGCGATCATCCTGGGCGCCACGGTCTGCTCGATCGGTACGACCTTCGCCTACTCCGCCCTGCCCACCCTGATCCTGCGCGCCGTGCCCGCCGGACAGACCGCCTCCGCCAACGGCGTCAACGTCCTGATGCGCACCATTGGGCAGGCCGTGTGCAGTGCCGCCGTGGCCGCCGTGCTCGTGCACCACACGAGCCTCGTCGCGGGCGCCCCGGTGCCCACCCTGCACGGCTATCTGCTGGCCTTCGCCATGGCGGGTACCGTCGCACTGGTGGCCTGCGCCGCCGCACTGTCGATACCCGCCGACCCCGCCTCCCGCGAGACCCCGCGAACCGGCCGCCCCACCGGCGCACCCCGCGACGAGGCCCTCGAAGGAGCCTGAGCACCGTGACCACCCCGCACTCCGGTCCCACGGCGTCCCCGGTCGTCCCGGGGCCCGGCGAGCAGCCGGCCGCCGCTCCACCGCCGGGGGAGCCGGAACCGACGCCCGCCCCCCGCCGCGACGCCGAGGCGAGCAGGGCGGCGATCCTGCGCGCGGCCCGGTACCTGCTGGCCCGGCACGCGCACGCGGACATCACGCTGAAGGCGGTCGCCGACCGGGCCGGGGTGAGCGCGCCGCTGATCCTGAAGTACTTCGGCAACAAGGACGCGCTGTTCGCCCGCGTCATGTCCTTCGAGTCCGACGCCGACGCCCTGCTGGACGCCCCGCTGGAGGAGCTCGGCCGGCACATGGTCCGCCACCTCCTGGAGGGCCAGACCCGGCGCGGTGCCGACCCCGTCCTGCGGATCGTCTTCGCCCCGCTGCAGGGGGAGCAGGGCGAGACACTGCGGGCCAACTTCCGCGCCCAGGTCAGTGAACGGCTCGCGGGGCGGCTGAGCGGGCCGGACGCGGGGCTGCGCGCCGAGCTCGCCGTGAGCACCCTGCTCGGCCTCGGCGTGATGTACGGGATCGCCCGGGGCCCGCACCTGCGCGCCACCACGGTCGACGACATCGTCGACCGGTACGCGCCCGCGGTGCAGGCCCAGCTCGCGCCCTGAGCCGGATCGGACGCGCGCTCCGCGGAGCGGCGAGGCGTCACGTCACGGTCACCAGAGGACGGGACCCGCCGCGTCGAAGAAACCGCCGCTCGGTCCGTCCCGGCCGATCCGGGCCATGCGCACGATGATCCCGGCCCCCTCCTCCACGGTCTGCGTCCCGGTGTTGCCGTTCAGGTCGGTGGCGGTGAAGCCCGGCTCCACGGCGTTGATCCGCATCCCGGGGAACGCCTTCGCGTACTGCACGGTGATCATGTTGACGGCGGTCTTGGACGACGGATAGGCGACGCCGGGGTAGGCGTGGGCGGGGCTCGTGGGGTCGGTGGCCCCGGCCAGCGAGGCCAGTCCGCTGCTGACGTTCACCACGACCGGGGAGGCCGAGCGCCGGAGCAGGGGCAGGAAGGCGTGGAGGACCCGGACGACACCGAAGACGTTCGTCTCGAACAGTTCGCGCATCGCCTTGGCGGTCACCTCCGCCGCGCCGATCACGCGGTTCCCCTCGCCCCGCCCCTCGACGCCCGCGTTGTTGACGAGGACGTCCAGGCCGCCCCCGGCCTCGACGGTCCTGGCCGCGGCGGTCACGGACGCGTCGTCCGTGACGTCGATGACGACCGGGCGGGCTCCGATCCCGGCGGCCGCGCGCCGGCCGCGCTCCGGGTCCCGGCTGCCCAGGTAGACGGTGTGGCCGGCCGCGACGAGCCGGCGGGCGGTCTCGAGGCCGAGACCCTTGTTCGCTCCGGTGACGAGTGTGGTGGTCATGCGTCCAGCGTCCGGCCGCGCGTCGCGGACAGCCAGGAGCCCGCTCTTCCTGGGACCGCCGGTACCAGGCGGGCCCGCCCGGGCGGGTGCACAGTGGGTGGCATGGTGAACACGGAGTTCGGGCGGACGGTGCGGCGCTGGCGCGACCGGGTCACACCGGAGGCCGTCGGGCTGCCCGGCGGCGGGACGCGGCGCGCGGCCGGGCTGCGCCGCGAGGAGCTGGCCCTGCTCGCCGGTATCTCGGTCGACTACGTCACCCGCCTCGAACAGGGGCGGGCGGCCCACCCCTCGGAGCAGGTCGTCGAGGCACTGGGCCGGGCGCTGCGGCTGTCCGGGGCCGAGCGCGAGCACCTCTTCCAGGTGGCCGGGCTGGTGCCGCCGGGCCGGGGCACGGTGCCGGCCCACATCACTCCGGGCGTCCACCGGCTGCTCGACCGGCTGAGCGGGACACCCGTGGCGGTGTACGACGCGGCCTGGACCCTGCTGCTGGCCAACCCGCTGCACGCGGCCCTGCTGGGTGACCCCTCGGGGTGGCGCGGCAACGAACGCAACGGCGTGTGGCGCGCCTTCGTCGGTCCCGGCAGCCGGGTGCGGCACACCCCCAGGGAGCGGCGCGCCTTCGAGGCGACGCTCGTCGCCGACCTGCGCGCGACCGCGAGCCGGTACCCGACGGACCGGCGCCTCGGGCAGCTGATCGAGGACCTGTGCGCCGAGAGCGTGCGGTTCGCGGAGCTGTGGGAGTCCGGGGCCGTCGCCCGCCACGAGGCGTCCCGCAAGACCATCGACCATCCCCAGGTCGGAGCCGTGACGCTGGACTGCGACGTGCTCAGCGTCGCGGGCGGCGACCTGCGGATCATGGTCTACACCGCCGAGCCCGGTACGGAGGACGCCGAACGCGTCGCCCTGCTCGGCGTCCTCGGAACCCAGGCCCTCGTGGAGTGATCCCACGCTGACGCCGGACAGGCCCTAGGAGCCCCGCCGTTCGGCCAGTACCTCGCGGATCACGTGCTCGGCGTTGTCCGCGATCACCGGGTTCGTGGTGCGGTAGTACGGGAGTTGGGCGAGGGCCATGGACAGGGCCCAGCCGCGTCCCCGTGCCCACCCGGCGTCGTCGGCGCCGGCCGCGTCCCGGAAGACGGGCCTCGCGGCGGCGGGCAGGAGGTTCCAGGCCGGGATGAAGTCGCAGGCCGGGTCACCGGTGCCGAGGGTGCCGAAGTCGAGGACGGCCGTGAGGCGGCCGTCGTGGACCAGGAGGTTCATCGGCATCAGGTCCGCGTGGAGCCAGTGCGGCGGCCCCGTCCACACCGGCGCGGACAGCGCCTCCTCCCAGGCCGCCGTCGCGGCCCCGGTGTCGATGGTGCCGCGGAGGTCCTCGATCGCCGAGCGCGTCTCGGCGTCCACCGCGGCCAGGGGCGTGCCGCGGTAGGAGGCCGGTCCCCCGGGCAGGTCGATTCCGCGCAGGGCCGCGACGAACGCGCCCAGATCGGCGGCCAGTTGCCGGGTGTCGACCGGCGCACCGGGCGCCGGGGTGTCGCCGTCGAGCCAGCGCACCACGGACCAGTGCCACGGGTAGTCCGCGGCGGGCGTGCCGAGGCCGAGCAGCTCGGGCACCGCGAACGGGAGCATCGGGGCGAGCCGCGGCAGCCACGCGTGCTCCTTGAGCGCGTCGCCGGAGCCGTCCGCGATCCGCGGGAGACGGACGGCCATGTCGTCGCCGAGCCGGTAGACGGCGTTGACCGTACCGGCCGACCGCACGCGTCTCAGGGGCAGTTCGGCCCACCGGGGGAACTGCTCGGCCAGCAGACGCCGTACGAGCGGGCCGCCGATCCGTGTCTCACCTGCGTGCATCGGGGCCGTGGGCAAGGGTGGCCTGCTTCCGGTGGGGGCTCTGAAGCCGCCGTCCTGTGGCCGTCCGGACCGCCGCGCAACGTGTTTTGAGGCGACCGAGCAACCTTCCGGACATGATCGTCGTCTTGACGGGCAACGGGCGCGTGCCACGCGACCCTTCCCGAAGCCCCTTCACGGACGGAAAGCCGGTTCACTATACGCCTTGTGTATACACCTCATGTATACGCTGCGTGCATAGGCGGATCACTGCACGTCACCGCCCTGGAGGGGTCGACAACAGCATCACCACCGGCCGATCCCGTTCGCGGGCGGACGGTGGCGGACGGAAAGGCATTCATGTACGGCAAAGCCTTCGCCCCGGAGTACCAGGGCGCCTTGACCACCTTGTCGGTGAACTCCTCGCTGACCGATGTCCTCGCGGCGGGCACCGAGCAACTGCGCGCCGCCGAACGCGCCGGAGCCCGGGCCGAGGCCGCCCGGTCGGGCCTCGCGGTCGCCGAGGCGCACCGCAGGCTCGGGCAGGTGACGGACGCCGACCGGGCGTGGAAGGCGAGTTACCGCACCGCCCGGGAGGCCGGGGACGGCGCCGCGATGGCGTGGGCGCTGTGGAGCGGCGGCACCCTGGCCCGCCAGCGCGGAGCGTTCCCCCTGGCGTGGCGGCTGCTGCGGCTGGCCGCCGAACTCGGCGGACGGGCGGGGGACGTGGTCGTGCGCGGCTACTCGCTGGCCGGCATGGCGGAGACCGGCCGCATCCAGGGCGACTACGCGGCCGTGACCGCGCTGCACGAGCAGCTGCTGGCCGAGGCGCGCAAGCGCGGCGAGGCCCGGCACACCGTGTGGGCCCTGGAGGGCATTGCCCAGATCCACCGCAACACCGGCGCGTACGACAGCGCCTACGCGATGTTCGAGGAGGCGGCGGAGATAGCCGCCGGCGCCGAGGACCGGCGCGGTCACGCCTGGGCGCTGCGAGGACTCGCGGACATCGTCTCCGTACGGGACGGGGACACGGAGCGCGCGCTGGAGCTGCTGAGCGAGGCCGAGACCTCCTGCCGCGCGATGAAGCTGTCCGGAGCGCTCGCCTACAACCACAAGATGCGCGGCAACGTCCTCTACCGCGCCGGACGTTACGAGCAGGCCCGTGAGGTGTACGCGGGCGCCCTCGCCGAGTTCGAGGCGATGAGCGAGCCGCGCGGCACGGCCCTGTCCCGCCTCGGGCTGGTCAAGTCCCTCGCCCGTCTCGGCCGTGACGGCGCCGAGACCGCCGCGGAACTCGACGAGCTGGCCGGGCTGCTGGAGCGCATCGGACTGCGGCACGCCCACCGGATGGTCGAACAGGCGCGCACGGAACTCGGGTTGACGACCGGAACCGGCGAGACGGAGGCCGCGCGATGACCTCGACGGCCCTCGACGTCTCGACCGTCCCGGCGGTCGTCACGGTTTCCGCGGCGGCCGCGGACCGCGCGGCCCCGGAGGACCGGACGCCACCGGTCACCCCCGGGTCCCCGCCCGCCGCGCGGGTGCTGCACCGTTGCCGCGAACTCGCCGCTCCCGCGCTGGCGGAGGCGATCGGCACGCTGCACCCCTGGGTCGCCGAGATGGCCCGGTACGCGTTCGGCCGCTGCGAGGTCGGTGGTGCCCCCGCCGACCACGGCCAGGGCAAAGGGGTGCGGCAGGCGCTGGCCGTCCTCGGGGCGGAAGCCGTCCGGGGCCCGGCCGAGGCGGGTGTGCCCGCGGCCGTCGCGGTGGAGCTCGTCCACGTCTTCTCGCTTCTCCACGACGACATCATGGACGGTGACGCGCTGCGCCGCGGGCGCCCCGCCGTGTGGAAGGCGTACGGCACCGGTCCCGCCGTCCTCGCGGGCGACGCGCTGTTCGCGCTGGCCGTCGAGACCGTGGCTCTCGCTCCCCGATCCGGCTCCGCCGTACGGCAGTTGACCTCCGCGCTCGGTGACCTGGTCCGCGGCCAGGCCGACGACCTGCTGTTCGCCGACAGGCCCTGGACCGGGCCGGACGCGGTCCGGGTGGCGGAGTACGAGGTGATGGCCGAGCGCAAGACCGGTGCCCTGCTCGGCTGTGCGCTGGCGCTCGGCGCCCGGCTGGCCGGAGCGCCGGACCCGGCCGTGACCGCGCTGGACCGCGCCGGACGCCATCTCGGCGTCGCCTTCCAGATCGCCGACGACGTGCTGGGCATCTGGGGCGACCCGCAGGTCACCGGGAAGCCGGTCCACGGCGACCTGCGGCAGGGGAAGAAGACCCTGCCGGTGCTCGCGGCGCTCGGCGGCGCCGGGTACGGCGAACTCGCCGAACTCCTCGCGGCCCCGCACTCCTTGGACGCTGCCGGGGTCCGCCGCGCGACCGCCCTCGTCGAGCGGGCCGGCGGACGCGCGGCGGCCGTGCGCGAGGCGCGCCGTCACCTGGCCGCGGCGGAGGCGCTGCTCGCGGGGCTTCCCCTCGCCCCCGGGCCCGCGGCGGAACTGCGTACCGTCCTGTCCGCCCTCGCCGACCGCGCGATCTGAGACCTCCGCGTTCTCGGACCCGCCCCGGCGGCCGTACCCACCTTGTCCGTCAGCCCCGCACGCACGCACGCCCGTCCCGTCCGCTCCGGGACCGGGCACGTGCGACATCGGTCACATGCGGGCGCTGATCGGTCCGGCCAGGCAACCGCCGTATTCCCCCGCACATCTGTCCGGTCGGGAGCCGACAGCCCCCGCGGCGCCCGACGGCGCCGCGCCGCAAGGCGGTTGGTGACCCCGGCCGCCCCCGTGCAAAGGAACTCCGTGCGTAGACCCCACATACGCCACGTGGCGATCGCCGTCGCCGTGACGACGGCCGCCACGCTCCCCGGTCCCGCCTTCGCGTCCGCGCCCGCCGGACCCGCCCGCACGGCGGCCCCGGCCTCCTCGCCGGTGGACACCGCCAGGGCCGCGGCGTTCGCGCACGCCTCGGCCACCGGTGTCACCCGCGGCGACACCCTCCGGGCCAAGGACGTGATGACGGACCCGGACGGAAAGCGGCACGTCCGCTTCGTCCGCACCCACCAGGGCCTTCCCGTCCTCGGCGGCGACATGGTCGTCCACCTCGGCGCGCGGGGCGAGTACCTGGGCGTGACCCGGGCCGCCGACCACGTGGTGAAGCCGTCCACCGTCGAGGCGGAGCTGACGCCCGAGCAGGCGGAGCGCAAGGCCGAGGCCGTCGCGAAGGGTGACGCGGGCACCGCCCGGCTCGTCGTGGACGGCCGCGACGGCGCGGCCGCCCTCGCCTACCAGGTGCTCGTCACGGACAGCGAGACCACGGAGACCGGCGGGTCGACCACGGTCGTCGTGGACGCCCGCACCGGCCGGATCCGCAGCAACACCCCGAACACCGACGAGTTCATATCGCCCTCCCTGGCCGCCACGCTGCGCGAGCACGGCGAGAGCGCGACCCCGCAGACCGGCGTCGCGGCCGGTGCCGCCGGGCTGTCCGGTCTCACGGGCATCGCCGCGGCGGGCCGCTACCCGGCCACGGCCAAGGGGAGCGGAGCCTCCCTGTTCGCCGGCAAGGTGTCCCTGACCACCACCCGGACCGCCCGGAACAGCTACCTGCTCAAGGACCCGACCCGGTGGAACACCGAGACCCGGGACGCCAAGGGCCAGGAACTGGAGTCCTTCGCGCGGGGCAAGGCGTTCACCGACGGCGACAACAAGTGGGGCAACGGCGCCACCTCGGCCCGGACCACCGCCGCCGTCGACGCCCAGTACGGCATCACCCAGACCCTGGACTTCTACAAGAAGACCTTCGGCCGCAAGGGCATCAAGAACAACGGCACCGGTGCCCGCGGGATGGTCCACTTCGGCGACAAGGTCGGCAACGCCTTCTGGGACTCGTACTGCAACTGCATGGCGTACGGCGACGGTGACGGCCGGGTGTTCAAGAAGCCGCTCGTCGTCCTCGACGTCACCGGCCACGAGCTGACCCACGGGGTCGTCGACGCGACCGCCGCCCTCGAACCCACCCGCGTCGACGACGACGGCAACCAGTACGGCGAGGCGGGTTCCCTCAACGAGTCGCTCGCCGACATCTTCGGCTCGGGCGTCGAGTTCTCGGCGAACAACCCGAAGAACCCGCCGAACTACCTGGTGGGGGAGAAGCTGGGGCTCGCCCAGAAGTTCCTGCGCCGCCTCGACCGCCCGTCCCTCGACGTGCTGGAGGAGACGGTCGACTACTGGTCGCCCGCCGCGTACGACACCGAGGTGCACGCCGGTTCCGGTGTCTCCTCGCACGCGTTCTACCTGCTCGCCGAGGGCAGCGGCCGCAAGACGATCAACGGCGTGACGTACGACTCGCCGACGTACGACGGTTCCCGCGTGACCGGGATCGGCCGCGCCAAGGCCACCGCCGTCTTCTACCGGGCGCTCACCCGCTACATGGTCTCCACGACCGACTTCCACGACGCCCGCAAGGCCACGCTGAAGGCCGCCGCCGACATGTACGGCGCGAACAGCCGCGAGCGCAAGGCGGTGGACGAGGCCTGGGCCGCCGTCAACGTCACGGCCGCCAACACCCCGGCCGTCCGCCGCTGACGCAGGCTCCGGCAGACGGATCGAGGGGCCCCGCCGACCGACCGGCGGGGCCCCTCGTGCCGTGCGCCCGGATCAGTGCTGCTGCGTCTTCTGCGGTGTCGCCTCGCTGGGACGCACGACGACGTAGCCGTCGCCCTCCAGCTTCAGCTGCACCGCCTCGCCCGAACCGCCCCGGATCATCGAGCCGATCGACTGTGAGCGGTGCAGCGAGGTGCGCAGGTGCGCCGTCCAGCCGACGACCGCGTCGGTGTCGACGAACACCGGCTGCTGCTGGGAGACGGGAATCACGAGCGGGTTGCCCTCGCATATCAGCCCCAGGCTGCCGTGACCGGTGAAGACGCTGTTGAACAGGCCGCCGCCGGTGATGCCCGCGCCCTTCACGGTCTTGATCTCGTACGACAGCGACGCGTCGAAGCACAGGACGTTGCGGCCGTTGACCGTGAACACGTCGCCGGGTTCGATGCCCACGATGAAACAGTTCTGCGCCTCGTGCGCGAACCAGACCTCGCCCTGCCCGCGGACGGTCATCAGCGGAAGTCCCTCACCGGTGACCGCCCGCTTGAGCATGCCGCCCACGCCCTGGCCCTTGCGCTCGAACCGAAGGTCGCCCCGGTAGGCGACCATCGCGCCCTGGCGCGCGAACATCTCGCCCTGGACTGCGTACTTGATGGACTTGGCGTTCTGGACGCTCATGCCCGCCGCGACGGCCGGCTGCACCATGTGGTCACTGGAAAAGAGATCGCTCTTCATGCGGGCATCCTGTCGCGGAGGGTGGGGCTCCGCCAGAGTCGTGGCGATCTTGGGACGTACGGTGACCGAGTCACGACATGCCGAGGGCCGGTCCGGGCAACCGGACCGGCCCACAGGGGAGTTGTCAGGCGGCGGCCGGCGCCTCGACGTGCGCGTGCAGCCGGTTCAGGACCTCGGAGAGCTGCGCCGCGACCTCGGCGTCGTCGACGGGGTGCGTCTCGGCGAAGCGGACCACGGAGCCGGGGACGGAGAGCTTGATGTCCTCCAGCACGGTGCCGCCGGCGATGCCCACGGCCTTGCGGGCCTCGTCCTGCGCCCAGACGCCGCCGAACTGGCCGTACGCGGTGCCGACCACGACGACCGGCTTGCCGGTGAAGGCGCCCGCGCCGTACGGACGGGACAGCCAGTCGATGGCGTTCTTGAGGACCGCGGGGATGGTGCCGTTGTACTCCGGCGAGAACAGCAGGAACGCGTCGGCCTCACCGGCGGCGGCGCGCAGCCGCGCGGCCGCGGCGGGGACGTCGCCCTCGACGTCGATGTCCTCGTTGTAGAAGGGGATCTCGGCCAGGCCCTCGAACAGCTCGACCTCGGCACCCTCCGGAGCGAGCTTGACGGCCGCCTCGGCGAGCTGACGGTTGTGGGAACCGGCGCGCAGGCTGCCGACGAGCGCAAGGATGCGTACGGACATGGATATCTCCTGGAGATGGAAATCGCTGAAACATTGCCGCAATAAAACGGACCGAGGTCCGCTTAAAGGTGTACCACCGAAGCGGACCGCAGTCCAGTTGTCCCCGGATGCCGTTACGCTGGCTTCATGTCCCAGCCACTTCCGCCGTTCCCGAAGCGACCGGAACCGCCCGACGAGCCCGTCCTCATGCAGCTCACCGCGCCCGAGGCCGCCCCGCTGCGCGCCGACGCCGCACGCAACCGCGCGCGCCTGCTGGAGGCCGCGGCGCGGCTGGTCGAGGAGCAGGGAGTGGCCAGGCTCACGATGGAGGGCGTCGCCTGCGCGGCGGCCGTGGGCAAGGGCACCGTCTTCCGGCGCTTCGGCGACCGCACCGGCCTGCTCATGGCGCTGCTCGACCACACGGAACAGCGCTTCCAGACCGCCTTCATCAGCGGTCCGGCTCCGCTCGGCCCCGGCGCGTCGCCGGTGGAGCGCCTGCACGCCTTCGGCCGCCACGCCCTTCGCCAGACCTCCGAACAGCTCGACCTGTACCTCGCCGCCGAACCCGAGGTCACCCGCCGTTTCACCGCCGCGCCGTACCGGGTCCGCCTCATGCACGTGTGCATGCTGCTGCGGCAGGCCGGCCCGGGACCGGACACGGACATCGAACTCGTCGCCCAGACCCTGATGGGATACCTCGACCCCGCGCTGATCGGTCATCTGACCCGCCAGCGTGGTATGCCGCCGGAGCGCCTGGAGGCCGGCTGGCGCGACCTGGTCGACCGGAGCGTCGGCCCGCGTCCCGCCGTCTAGCGTCTCCGCCGGGGGCGGGCGGACAATGGACCCATGGGGCCACGCCTCGAGGACATGAGCGCACCCGCCCGGCTGGCCGGCCCGGACGAGGGCATCAGCGCACAGGAGCTGGCCCTCGCCGCCCGGAACCACGGACTGCCGCTGGAGGCCCTGCGGTACGAGATCACACCGCCGGGCCTGCACTACGTGCTGACGCACTACGACATCCCGTACGCGGAGGAGTCCGACTGGCGGCTCGCTCTCGGCGGGCGGGTGCGGCGCCCGCTGCTGCTCGGGGTCGACGAGCTGAAGGCGTACCCTCCGGTCCGGCAGCGGGTGACCATGGAGTGCGCGGGCAACGGGCGTGCGCTGCTGACACCCCGGCCGGTGAGCCAGCCGTGGCTGGTGGAGGCGGTCGGGACGGCCGAGTGGACGGGTGTGCCGCTGCGCGTGCTGCTCGCCGAGGCCGGGGCCGGACCGGACGCGGTGGACGTGGTGTTCACCGGGGCCGATCACGGTGTGGAACGCGGGGTCGAGCAGGACTACCGGCGGTCCCTTCCGCTGGACGTGGCGCGCGGGGAGGAACCCGAGGTCCTGGTGGCCTACGCGATGAACGGCGCCCCGCTGCCACCGCAGCACGGACACCCCCTGCGGCTCGTGGTGCCGGGCTGGTACGGCATGGCGCACGTGAAGTGGCTCCGGGAGATCACGGTGACGAGCGCCCCGTTCCGGGGGTTCCAGCAGGCCGTCGCGTACCGGCTGCGGCAGGACGCCGCCGACGAGGGCGAGCCGGTGACCCGTATCGCCCCGCGCGCCCTGCTGGTCCCGCCCGGCTTCCCCGACTTCATGTCGCGGGAGCGGGCGGTCCGGCCGGGTCCCGTCACCCTGACGGGACGGGCCTGGTCGGGGTGCGCGCCGGTGACGGGGGTCGAGGTCAGCACGGACGCGGGGCGCACCTGGCACCCGGCGGAACTGGACCCGCCGAACGCCCACCGCTGGGCCTGGCGCGCGTGGCGCTTCACCTGGACGGCGGCCCCCGGCCGGCACGTCCTCGGCGCGCGGGCCACCGACGCCGACGGGTGTGTCCAGCCGGTCGACCAGCCGTGGAACCGCGGCGGTTTCATGAACAACCTCGTCCAGCGCGTCCCCGTGCTCTGCCTGGATCCCGACGGCGACGGGTGAGGCCGCCGGGGCGGGTGACGCCCCGGCGGCCCGGGCGGCGCGGCTCCGGTCAGCTGAACGGATCCAGCGTGACGTAGGCCTGCTGCGGATCGCCGTCGTGGACGAGGGACTCGTGGTTCCCGACGTCGTCGAAGGCGAACGCGTAGGCCTTGCCGTCGGCCATCTGCGCGTGAACGGCGCGGGCGTACTGGTTGGTCACCGCGTCCTTGTAGAAGTTCCCGGAGCCCGTGTCCGGCTGGTTGGGGTTGGTCAGCAGCGTGGTGCGGTTGAAGCCCGCGCACAGGGTGCGTGAAATGGGTCCGCGCACCAGGTCGTTGGGCGCGTCGAGCCGCTTGTAGCAGCCGAAGACGCTGTCCGAGTCGGGCTTCTGGAAGCTGGTGACGACCGCTCCGGAGCCGTTGGTGAAGTTCATGACACCGCCGGAGACGCGCCCGAAGTACTTGGTGTTCGGCTGGTCGGCGAACGGGGTCACCGTCAGCGTCGACGAACCGTACTTCTGCCAGACGCGGTTGATGTAGTCGTCCATGACGCCGGCCGGGAGCGCGCCCGCCTCGATGCCGTGTCCCGGGGCGAGCGCCCGCAGCACCGTGCCGTCCGACCGCGTCTGGACGAGGTTGGCCCAGCCGCCCGGCTGGGCGCGCAGCGCGTCGAAGAAGCCCTTGTAGCCACCGGCCTTGAGGTGCCCGGTGTTCCTGGTGGTCCCGTCGGCGCCCTTGACCCCTACGGCGTACGGGGCGGAGAACATGTCGACCTGGGTGCTGTTGATCCACAGGCCGGAGTCGTTGAGCGTGTACTCGGACCAGTTGAAGAGGATGCCCCGGTTCGGGTCGCTCGGATTCTGGACGGCCGGCTGCACGAGACCGCCGGTCGTCACCCGGAAGTCGATCTTCTGCCCGAAGGAGAAGTAGAGTCGGCCGGAGAACTTGGGGATCCGGATCGTCGTCGACCGGCCGTTCGCCGGTCCCGGGATCGACGCGTCGGGCGCGGGGGTCGGCGGGTTGCCGCCCGCGGGCCACGCGTGGAAGGTGCCGTTCGCGTCGGCCCAGCCCTGCCGTCCCGTGGAGAGCTGGGTGCCGAGGTCGTAGATGTAGACCTGTTCGCCGCGGCCGGAGTTGTTCGTGAAGGTGAGCGGGATCGTCGCCGGGACCGCGGCCTCGGCGCGCGTGGGGGCGCCGAAGGCGAGCAGGACCGTGGTGAGCAGCGCCGTGACGAGCGTGGCCGAGGCCGGCGCCCAGGCCGGCCGTCTGGTGTGTACGCGCACTCTCTGCCTCCTTGATGTGGGGTTCAGCGAGGTGGATTCATGCGGACGCGGCTCGTCCGCTTCCTTTTGAGAGCGCTCTCAGAATCGAACCAGGTGGCGTACATGTCAACGATTCGCGCACGATTGGTCCGGTCCAACTCGCCTTTCTGTAAACGGTGTTGATCGAATGCGAGGGGTTGACTCCCAGGGACGGCCACTGGTTCAGTGGCTCATCCACTCAGCCACTTGCCCGGAGGGGGAAACGTGGAGGCCCTGCCCCGCGAGACCATCGTGGACGTCCTGGAGGACCGGCTGCGCACGGACATACTCGACGGCCGCCATCCGGCGGGGAGTTACCTCCCCCCGGAACGACGGCTGGCCGACGGGTACGGCGTCACCCGCACCACGCTCAAGCACGCCTTCGGCCGGCTCGCGCAGGCCGGACTGCTGGAGACCCGGCACGGAGTGGGCACCCGGGTGCGGGACTACGCCCGGCTCGGCGGAGCGGATCTCCTGCCCATGCTCGTCCGGCACGACTCCGGCTGGGTGCGCGAGGTGTTCGAAGTGCGGCGCGGGGTCGGCGCGTCGATCGCCGAGCGGGCCGCCGAGCGCGGCACCCGCCCGCAACGGGCCGAACTGGGCGCGCTGCTCGCGGCCCTGCCGCGGGCCGAGGACGCCGACGCGGTCCAGCTGGCCGACGTGGAGGTGCACCGCGCGCTGGCCCGCGCCACCGGCAACCGCGTGTACGTCCTGCTCACGAACACGCTCTTCAACGCCTACCTGCCGGTCCGCTCCCTGCTGAAGGGACCCTTCACCGACCCGGAGGCCGCCCACCGGAGACTGGCGCCGGTCGTGGAGGCCGTCACCGCCGGGGACGCCCGGCGGGCGCGCGAGGCGGCCGACACCTATCTGCGGGAGACCGAACGCATCATGCTGGAGGGCCTCGCATGAGGGGCACGGTGTTCACGGAGACGATGCTCGGCACCGTCCGTCTCGACGGCGAGCCGGAGGAACGGCGCGTCCGGCTCGATCTGCGTGCCGACGCCGACCGCGTCCTGCTCCCGCACCGGACCACCCCGGCCCGGCTGACCGGCCGGGTGCGCATCGCCGGACGCGCCGACGACCCGGGCGCCGAGGGCGAGCTGGAGGTGTCGCCGATCGCCCGGCGGCGCATCCGCTACCGGCTCGCGTTCACCGCCGACGGACGCCGCCTCACCCTGGACGGCTGGAAGTCGGTGACCCTCCGCCACCCCCTCGCGTCGATGACCGTGCTGCCCTTCACCGTGTACGAGGGACGGGCCCGGGCGGGCGAGGGCGTCCTGCGCTTCCCCCTGGCCACCGGCCTGCTCCCCTTCCTGCTCGGCTTCCGCTTCCCGCGCCGCGAGGACCCCGCGCGGCACACGGCCCCGCGGTGGAACGGCGCCCCGGGCCGCACCGAGGTCTGGTACACCACCCTCACCGACCCCGCGAGCGGCACCGGGGTCTGGCTGCACCACGAACTCACCGCACCCGCCGACGGATCCGAACCCTTCGCCCACGGCTGGGCCGCGGTCTTCCCCCGCGAGGGCGAGGTGCGGCACGCCCGCTTCGGACCCGTCCCCTGGACCCGGCCGGCCGACGGATTCACGGCCGAGGACGTGACCTGCTCCGGCGGACGACTGACCGGCAGCGCGGGCGACCTGCGCTGGAAGCTCACCGAACAGCCCCAGGGAAAGCCGCTGTTCACCTTCCCCCGCTGGTCCTGGCGCCACCCCGTGCTGCCCGCGGCCCAGATGCTGCCGGCCGCACGGGCCGCCTACGAAGGGGAACTCTCCTACGGGGGAACGACGATGGACCTGCGCGGCGCACCCGGAGCCTCCGCCCGGATCTACGGGCACGGCAACGCCCACCGCTGGGCCTGGCTGCACGCGGACCTCGGCGCCGGAGACGTCCTGGAGATCGTCGCCGCCGTGTCCACCCGGCCCGCCCTGCGCCGGCTGCCCCCGCTCGTCTTCCTGCGCCTGCGCCGGAACGGCCGCACCTGGCCCCGGCGCCCGGAACGCCCGGCGATCGGCGGGCCGGTACTCGGACGCTTCCGGGCCGCCCTCGGCCTGCCCACGTGGACGGTCACCGGCCGGACCGCCCTGCGCCGCATCCGCGTCGAGGTGAACCAGCCCCCGGAGCGCACCCTCACCCTCGAGTACCGCGACCCGGACGGCTCCCGGGCGGTGTGCCGCAACAGCGAGTCCGCCGACGCCCGGATCGTCCTGGAACGCTGGTGGGGCCACTGGCGCCCGGAAGCCGCCTGGACCCTGGACGGCACCGCGCACGCCGAGACGGGGACACGATGACCGCCGACGGGTTCGTCGCCGCGCTCCTCGCCGACGAGGGCGGAAGCGACTGGCCCGCCCGCGTCCCGCACCGCCTCGACGCGGTCCTCGCCGCCCTGCCCCTCCCCGCCCGCGCCGGGATGCGCACCGCCGTCGCCGCCGTCGAGACGTACGCCCTGGCGCGCACCGGCAGACGCCTGGCCGCGCTGCGCCCCGACGAACGCGAGGACGTGCTCCGCTCGCTGGCCCTGCGCCCCCGGCTCGCCCCGCTCCTCGACCTCCTCAAGGTCCCCGTCCTGCTGGCCGCGGGCACCGAACGGACGCCGCTCGCGCCCGCCCCCGTGCCCGCCCCCGAGGACCCGCCCCTCGACTGCACACCGGCCGGGGAATGGCCGGCCCGCACCACCGCCGACGCGGTCGTCATCGGCTCCGGCGCGGGCGGCGCCATGGCCGCGCGGACCCTCGCCCGCGCCGGACTGGACGTCGTCGTCCTGGAGGAGGGCGGACACCACCCGACGGCCTCCTTCGGCCACCGGGCACCCCTCGACCGGTTCACCGAGCTGTACCGGGACGGCGGCGCCACCGTGGCCGTCGGCAGACCGCCCGTCCTGCTGCCCGTCGGCCGCGCCGTCGGCGGCACCACCGTCGTCAACTCCGGCACCTGCTACCGCACACCGGACCACGTGCTCACCCGCTGGCGGAGCACGTTCGGGTTCGCCCTCGCCGAGCGCTTCGGCCCCCTCCTCGACGAGGCCGAGCGAACCCTGCGCGTGGCACCCCAGCCCCTCGACGTCCTCGGCAACAACGGACTGCTCACCCTCACGGGCGCCGAACGGCTCGGCTGGCGGGCCGCCCCGCTGCGCCGCAACGCCCCCGGCTGCAAGGGCTCGTGCCAGTGCGTGGTGGGCTGCCCCACCGGAGCCAAACAGAGCGTGCAGCTGTCCGTCCTGCCCGACGCCTGCGCCGCCGGCGCCAGGATCGTCACCGGCGCGCGGGTCCACCGCGTCCTGCTGGACCACGACGTCCCGGGCCCGCCCCGCGCCGCGGGAGTCCGGGCCCGCCGCCCGGACGGCGGCGAACTGGAGATCCTCAGCCCCCTCGTCGTGGTGGCGGCCGGCACCCTCCAGACCCCGCCCCTGCTGCGCCGCTCGGGCCTCGGCGGACATCCCCGCCTGGGCCGCAACCTCAGCGTGCACCCGGCCACCAGCGTCGCCGGACGCTTCGCCGAACCGGTGACGGCCTGGCGCGGCGTGCTGCAGAGCGTCGGCGTCGAGGAACTGCACGCGGACGGCATCCTCCTCGAGGCGACCGCGAGCCCACCCGGCATGAGCAGCTTCGTCCTGCCCGGCCTCGGCCGGGAACTGCGGCGCGAACTGGAGGGATCGGACCGGCTGGCCACCCTCGGCGCCATGATCGCCGACCGCCCCTCGGGGCGGGTCGGGGGCCGGGACCGGGCGCTCGTCCGCTACGACCTCGACCCCCGCGACGGCGACCGCCTGATGACCGCCGTACGGGCCATGGGCCGCCTGCTCTTCGCCGCCGGGGCGACGGAGGTCCTCACCGGGGTCCCCGGCGCACCGCGCGCCCGCTCGCTCGACGCCCTCGACGAACTGCTCGCCCCGGTCGGCGCCCGCGGCCTCCACGTCTCCGCGTTCCACCCGACCGGCACGGCGGCCGCGGGCGGCGATCCGCACAGAGCGCCCGCGGACCCCGAAGGCAGGCTCCGCGGTGTCCACGGGGTCCTCGTCGCGGACGGTTCGGTCCTGCCGGGCTGCCCGGAGGTCAACCCGCAGCTCAGCATCATGGCGGCGGCCCTGGCGGTCACGGACGCCTGGCTCGCCGGGGCACGGCACGGGGGCTGACCCGGTGCGCGCCACCCCAATGGGCCCCCGTGGTTCGCCGTGGCCGGGCGCGGCGCGGAGCATGAGGGAGTCCGTACGGCAGGAAAAGGACGCGCCCCCGTGCCCCGTACGGCAGGAAGAGGCGAGCCCCCATGAGCAGACGTGTTCCCCACGGCCGGAGCGGATCACGGCGTGTCGCTGTCCTGCTGTCCGCGATCGCGTGCGGCTCCGTCCTCGTCTCGTGCAGCTCGGACGACGGCGGCGGCAGCAGTGCCACGGCCTCGATCACCCCGCGGCCCACCCCGCCGAACACGTCGAACTTCACGGGGACGCCGCCGTCCGCCATCGCCTCGGCGGCCTCCTCGATCATCGCGTCGGCCAGCGAACGGGCGTCGTCGGCCGCCGCCTCCGTGGAGGCCAGGGCCTCGGAGTTCGCGGCCTCGGTCTCCGCCGACACCGCCCGCGCCGCCGCCACGGCGGAGAAGGAACTGAAGAACGTCCAGGGCAGCGGCAACGCGACGTCCGAGGTCGCCATGACCGGAGTGCCCCTGGCGGAGACCGGCGGAGTGCGGGCCGTGCTCATCACCATCACCAACAAGAGCGGGGAGACGGCCTCGTACGCCGTGCAGGTCGACTTCAAGAACCCCGACGGCAAGGTCGTGGAGACGAAGTTCGTCGGCAAGGAGAACCTGGAGGCGGGGAAGAAGGCGACGCCGATCGTGATCAGCCGTCAGCCCGCGGAGCCCCAGCTCACCGCCGTGCTGACCAAGGCCCAGCGTTACTGACGGGGCGGACGCGGACGCGTACGGTCCGGGCGTCGGTGACACCGTCGCCCCGGGGCCCGGCCCCCCTCTCGGGGCCGGGCCCCGGGGCGCACCCGTGGGGGAGGTCTGCCGGGGCGCGGGCCGCCGCGGGCGCGGTGCCGGGAACCGTCAGGGGTACGAGACCACGGTGGACGGCACGGTGGAGGTGCCCGACGTGGGACTTCCCGTGTTGTTGACGACGCGCTCGTACTGCCCGTTGCCGCCGAGCGAGACCACCAGCAGATCGTGGAACCTCACGCCCGGCCTGTCGGGCGCCGCGAATCCGTGGTGCTGGACGATCGTGGGATCGACGTTGTAGTAGCAGTAGCTGCCCAGACCCCAGCCCTCGTGGGTGGTCACCGAGTCGCCGACCTTGTAGGCCGCGTACCCCTTGACGTTCCCGTTCTGGATCGCGGCCTGGTTCGGCGCGTCGTACGCCTTCTCGTTCTGGAAGAAGACCGTGCGGCCCCGCTGGCCGTACCACTGCACGTCGTACTTGTTGAAGTGCTCGACGAACAGCCCCGTGGCCAGGACGTCGTCGCCGTTGACGCGGAGGCCGTAGTCGGCCCTGTTGGTCTCCCAGCCGACGCCGGTGCCGTGGTCGGCGCGCCAGATCCAGGTGTGGTCGACGATGGTGTGCCGGCTGTTGACGACCATGCTGGTCGTCGCCCTGCTGGCGCCGGCACCGCCGATGCGCACGAAGACGTCCTGCACGGTGGTTGGATTCGCCGAGTGGTCCGCCGAGGCCCCGGCCGGGCCGATCTCCAGCAGGGTCGGGGAGTTGACGGGACCGGCGTCGATCAGGAAGCCGGCCAGCCGGATGCCGTCCACGTCGGCCGTCCTGAGCGCGGTGACGCCGTTGTCGGGGACCAGCGTGGCGTAGCCGAGGCCGAGGACCACGGTCCCCGCGCGGTTCACCTGGATCGGCCGGTCCAGGTGGTAGATCCCCGGGGTCAGCAGGAGGTGGAGGCCTTGGGCGAGCGCGGCGTTCAGGGTGGCGGCGGTGACTCCCGGCTTCGCCACGTAGAACTGGCCCAGCGGCAGCGACGAGCCGCGCGGGGTGCCGTTCCCCCAGGTGGTGCCGCGCGCGTTGACGCGCTTCTCCGGCAGGAACACCCGGTACTCACCGCCGCCGAGATACAGGAACGGCTTCTCGCGGGACACCGGTGTGGTGTCGAGCGTGGTGTACGGAGGGTTCGGGAAGGACTGCGCGGGCGCGCCCTGGACGCCCGAGAACACCATGTTCCAGACGGCGTTGACCCAGCCGCCCACCGAACTGTCGCGGGTGTACCACTGCTGTTGCGAGTACGGTCCGACGGAGCCGTCGATCCGGCTGTCGGCGATGTAACCGCCGCTCGCCCAGCCGTAGCCGGCGGGAGCGAGGTTGAGACCGCCCTTGACGTGCATACGACGGAACGGCGCGGCCTGGGCGACCGCCCACCGGTTGGTGCCGTTCACCGGGCTGAGGGCCAGGTTCTCCGCCGAGCGCCAGAAGTTCTGGGTGGCGTTGCCGTTGAACCAGCCGGCGTCGACGGTCACGTCACCGTTGATCGTCGTGTCGTCCGGTGACAGGCCGAGACCCGCGATCGAGGTGTAGAAGCCGAGCTGGGCGTTGAGCCCGTTGTACGTGCCGGGCTTGAACAGGAGCGCGTAGCGGCCCGTGCCGAACTGCGCCGATTCCTGCTGCCGGAATACCTGGTCGAGCCTGGCCTGGATCCCGGGCGTGGAGGGATCGAAGACGATGACGTTCGGGCCGAGATCACCGCCGCCGGGAAGGGCCGACGGCTTCCGGGCGGGCCGGGTGGCGGGCCGGGCGGGGGCGGCGGACGCCGGTGAGGACGGCGCGAGCAGTCCGGGTGCGGCCGCGCCGGCCGCCACCGCTCCGAGGACGGTGCGCCGCGCGACGGTGGAACGACCGGGGTCCGGGGCGTCTGTGGGGGTTGGAGGCATGGGGGGCGTCTCTCCTGGTTCAGGAAGTGAACGGTGGGAGGTACGGGGGAGCGCTCTCTCGCCGATGCATGCTTCATCCAGGTGAACGACACGTCAAGAGTTGTGACCGGAGTCCCGGATGTTGTTGCACAATGAAGTGACAACACGGCCTGTATTTGAGGTACTTGGGCAACAAATGGGTTGGTTCGGAGATCCACGGCGGGCCCGCGGCCGCGTTCAAGAGGTGCGCTCAACGTCGACGGACGATCCTTCGCCGATTCCCTTGACACCCTCGTGCGACCGCCACAACACTCCTCGACGGGAGAGCGCTCTCCCGTTTCCTCGGCACATGTGATGGACCGTCACGCGGACGGTCCGGCGGCCCGTGCTCGACGCCGCCCGGCCGTTCGACCCCCACCGTCCCCATCGACGTGGCAGGAGGTCTCCATGGCACGGAGATCGAAGATCGTCTCAGGAATGCTGATGTCCGGCGCGCTGGTGCTGACCTCGCTCGGCCTGGCCGGAGTGGCGATGAGCGCCGACCCGGCGTCCGGTCCGCCGTCGTCGGCCGGCCCAGGTGCCGTCCATGCCGTGCACGCGATGCCCGCCTCGACGCTCTCCTCACCCGAGGACCCCGACGGCGACGGCTACATCCCGGCGAATCCCCAGGTCGCCGGGGTCGTCCCGTCCAAGGCGGAGCCGGCGCACCGCTACTTCCACGAGTTCCAGGCGAACTGCTCGGTGACCCGCACCAGGCCGGACGACCCGATCGTCTACCCCGGCCAGCCGGGCAAGTCCCACGATCACACCTTCATGGGCAACACCACGACCGACGCGGCCAGCACCACCGCCTCGCTCGACGCCGGTTCGACCAGTTGCAGGGCTCCCGGCGACAAGTCCGCGTACTGGATGCCGACCCTGCTCAAGGGCGGCACCCCCGTCCTGCCGGTGGGGCCGCAGGTCATCTACTACAAGGCGGGCGTCACCGACTACACCAGCGTGCGGCCCTTCCCGAAAGGGCTGCGCTTCGTGGTCGGCAGCCCGATGCAGTCCGCGGCCGACTTCCGCAACCACCGGGGGTTCGTCGAGGGGTGGGAGTGCGGCAACAGCTACTTCAACACGGACTTCCCGCAGCAGTGCCCGAACACGGCCGACGTCCAGCTCAACATCCGTTTCCAGGCGCCCAGTTGCTGGGACGGCAAGTACCTGGACACACCGAACCACCAGAGCCACATGGCGTACCCGGTGGTGAACCCCGGAACCAACGACAACATCTGCCCGGACGACCACCCGGTCGCCCTGCCGATGATCGAGTTCAAGATGGCCTTCCCGGTCAACGGCGACATGTCACAGGTCAGGCTCTCGAGCGGCGCCGGCTACTCGTTCCACTACGACTTCTTCAACGCGTGGGACCCGCCGACGCTCAAGGCGCTCGTCGACCACTGCGTCGTCGGCGGACTCCAGTGCGACGCCCGCGGTTACGACCAGACGCATCCCGAGGCGGGCGCGGCGCTCGACGCGAACTACCGGCTCCCCTGACGCGACACCGGCGCGTCCCGCCGGTCCGGCGCGCACCCGGGCCGGCGGGACCGGACGTCCTCCCGCGTCACCCTCGCACCAGCGCCTCTCCCGCGCGCACCTCTCCTGCGCGTCCCTTCACCCGCACCCTTCACCCGTACCCCGGACGGACACCCATGACCGGATCCCGTACCACCCGGCGCCGCGTCGTGGCGCCCCTCACCGCGGGCCTGCTCGCCGCGGGAGCGCTCGTCCTGCCCTCCCCGCAGGCCCAGGCGGCCGGCGGCGTCGTCAGGGTCACCGGATCGCAGGGCGACTGGCGGCTGACCGTCGACGGAAACCCGTACCAGATCAAGGGCCTCACCTGGGGCCCGGCCGTCGCCGACGCGGGCCGCTACCTGCCCGACCTGAGATCGATGGGCGTCAACACCGTCCGCACCTGGGGCACCGACGCCTCCAGCAAGTCCCTCTTCGACGCGGCGGCCGCCCAGGGCATCAGGGTGATCGCGGGCTTCTGGCTGCAGCCCGGCGGCGGCCCCGGCAGCGGCGGCTGCGTGAACTACCTCACGGACACCGCCTACAGGAACCAGGTGCTCACCGAGTTCCCGCAGTGGGCCGCCACCTACAAGGACAACCCCGGCGTCCTGATGTGGGACGTCGGGAACGAGTCCGTGCTCGGACTCCAGAACTGCTACGGCGGCGACGAACTGGAACGGCAGCGGGACGCCTACACGGCACTCGTCGGCGACATCGCCAAGAAGATCCACGCCGTCGACCCGAACCACCCCGTCACCTCCACCGACGCGTGGACCGGCGCCTGGCCCTACTACAAGAGGAACGCGCCCGATCTGGACCTGTACGCGGTGAACTCCTACGACGCCGTCTGCGACATCAAGTCCGCCTGGCAGCAAGGTGGTTACACCAAGCCCTACATCGTCACCGAAAGCGGTCCCGCGGGTGAGTGGGAGGTCCCGGACGACGCCAACGGCGTCCCCGCCGAACCCTCCGACCGGGCGAAGGCCGACGGGTACACCCGGGCGTGGGACTGCGTCACCGGACACCGGGGCGTCGCGCTCGGCGCCACGATGTTCCACTACGGGACCGAGTACGACTTCGGCGGCATCTGGTTCAACCTGCTGCCCGCGGGCGAGAAACGGCTGTCGTACTACGCCGTGAAGAGGGCGTACGGCGGGGACACCTCCCGGGACGACACACCACCGGTCATCACGGATCTCGCCGTCGAGGGGGACGCGGGCAGGGTGCCCGCCGGGCGCGACCTCACCCTCTCGGTGAAGGCCACCGACCCCGACGGCGACCCGGTCACCTACGAGGTGCTGGACAACAGCATGTACCTCGACCGGAGCGGACAGCTGAACCCGCTGCCCTTCACCGACCTCGGCGGCGGTCGGCTCAGGGTGACCGCGTCGGACCGGCCCGGAGTGTGGAAGTTCTACGTCAAGGCCAAGGACGGCAAGGGCAACGTCGGTGTGGAGAGCCGGTCGGTGCGGATCGTGCCGCCGACGCCGGGCGGAACGAACCTCGCCCTCGGCAGGCCCGCCACCGCCTCCTCGTTCCAGACCGGCGGCGGCGACTGCCCCTGCACCGCGGCGAACGCCGTCGACGGCAACCCGAACACCCGCTGGGCCGGCGACTGGAGCGACCCCCAGTGGCTGCGGGTCGACCTCGGCGCCCGCACCTCGTTCCGCCATGTCCAACTGGTCTGGGAGACCTCGTACGCCAAGGCCTACACCCTGCAGACCTCGGACGACGGGCAGAACTGGACCACGGTCCGCACGGTCACCGACGGCAACGGCGGCGTCGACGACCTCGACGTGTCCGGCACCGGCCGCTACGTGCGGGTGAACGGCACGGCCCGCGGCACCGGCTGGGGTTATTCGCTGTACGAGTTCGGGGTCTACAACTGAACCCCGACACCGGTGGAGAGCGCTCTCCCGGGAAGGGGGCCGCGCCGGTGCGACGGTCGGGCGACGAGGCGGAGCGCGAGGCGCTCCTCGGCAAGCTCACGCTCCGCGAGAAGGTCCGGCTGCTGACCGGCGCGACCACCTGGCGCACCCGGGCCGAACCGGCTCTGGGGCTGAGGGAGATGGTCCTGTCGGACGGTCCCGCCGGAGTGCGCGGACAGTCCTGGGACGAGCGCGACCCCGCCCTGCTGCTGCCCTCGGCGTCCGCGCTCGGGGCCCTGTGGGACGAGGAACTGGTGGAGCGCCTCGGCGGGCTGCTCGCCGCCGAGGCGCGCCGCAAGGGCGTCGACGTCGTCCTCGCGCCCACCCTCAACCTCCACCGGACACCGCTCGGCGGGCGGCACTTCGAGTGCTGCTCCGAGGACCCCGAACTGACCGGCCGCACCGGCGCCGCGCTCATCAGGGGGATCCAGGCGCACGGAGTGGCCGCCACCGCCAAGCACTACGTGGCCAACGACTCCGAGACCGACCGGCTGACCGTCGACGTACGGGTGCCGGAGCGGGCCCTGCGGGAGGTGTACCTGGCGCCGTTCGAGGCGGCCGTCGAAGCCGGCGTCCGGGTGGTCATGGCCGGGTACAACGGCGTCAACGGCGCGACGATGACCGCCAGTCCGCTGCTCGACGACCCCCTCAAGAGCGCGTGGGGCTTCGACGGCGTGGTGGTCTCCGACTGGGGAGCGGTCCAAAGCTGCGAACCGGCCGCCCTCGCCGCCCTCGACCTCGTGATGCCGGGACCGGAGAGCGCCTGGGGGGAGGCGCTGGTGCGGGCCGTGGAGGCGGGGCGTGTTCCGCGCGAGGCCGTCGACGACAAGGTGCGGCGCCTGCTCGGGCTCGCCGCCGCCTGCGGTGCGCTGGGGGAGCCGCGGACGTCCGCCCCGCCCGTCACCGGCCGGTCCGGGGCACGCGCGCTGCTGCGCGAGGCCGCGGCCGCGAGCACCGTCCTGCTGCACAATCACGGTGTCCTCCCGCTCGACCCCGCCCGGCTGCGCACCGTCGCCGTGATCGGCACGCACGCGGCCCTGCCGCGCGTCCAGGGCGGCGGCAGCGCGGGGGTCTTCCCCGAGCGGGTCGTCACACCGCTCGACGGCATCAGGGCCGCGCTCGGCGACGGCGTGCGCGTCGTCCATGTGCCGGGCCCCTCGGCGGACGCGCCTCCGGCACCCCTGACCCCGGACCTGTGCACCGACCCCGTCACCGGCGACCCCGGCGTCCGGCTGCGGGTGCTGGACCCGGCAGGGCGTGAACTGCACTCCGAACACCGCACGAGCGGAAGGCAGTTGGAACCACCGCTGCCACCCGGCGCGCACACCGTCGAGATCGGCGCCTCCCTGCTTCCGGGATCCTCCGGACGGTGGGTGCTCGGAGTCGGCGGGTTCGGCCGCCTGAGCCTCACGGTCGACGAACGCGTCGTCCTGGACGGGGAGTTCGGCAGGGACACCGACGATCCGGCAGTCGTCCACGTGAACCCGCCCGTCCACGGTGTGACCGTCCCCCTCGCGGCGGGACACGCGGTGCGCGTGGTGGCGCGCCGCGAACTCGCCCCGGGGACCGGCCGGGCCACCGTCGTCACCGCGGCCCCGCCCCGCCCCGACGACGGTCCGGCCCTGGCCGAGGCGGTGCGGGCGGCCCGCGGGGCGGACGCGGCGATCGTGGTCGTCGGCACCACCGAACACGGCGAGTCCGAGGGGCACGACCGGACGGACCTCGGGCTCGGCGGACGCCAGGACGACCTGGTCCGCGCGGTGACCGCCTTCGGCTCGCGCACGGTCGTCGTCGTCAACAGCGGCGGACCGGTCGAACTGCCCTGGCGCGCGCGGGCCGGTGCCGTACTGCTGACCTGGTTCCCCGGGCAGGAGGGCGGCGCGGGCCTGGCCGACGTGCTGTTCGGCCGGGCCGAACCCGGTGGACGGCTGCCCACGACCTGGCCGACGAGGCTCGCCGACGCGCCGGTCACCCGCACCCGGCCCGAGGGCGGGCGCCTCGACTACACCGAGGGCCCGCACATCGGCTACCGCGCCTGGGCACGCCACGACCGCGCACCGGCCTACTGGTTCGGGCACGGACTCGGCTACACCACCTGGGCGTACGAGGGGCTGGCCGTCCCCGACGAGATCGTGGCCGGCGAGGCGTTCACCGTGCGGGTCGAGGTGCGCAACACGGGCCCGCGACGCGGACGCGAGGTCGTCCAGGTCTACCTCGCCCGGCCCCCCGGCCCCCTCGACCGCGCGGCCCGCCGGCTCGCCGGATACACCGCGGTCGTCGCGGAACCGGGGGAACGGGCGACGGCGTCGGTACGGATACCGGCCCGCGCGCTGCGTCACTGGGACGAGGACGAGCACGCGTGGCGCACGCCGACCGGCCCCTGCCGCGTGTTCGCCGGCCGTTCCGCGGGCGCCCTGCCGCTGACGGCCACCGCACCGGTCCGGTCCCCCGGCTGAGCGGTGGACGGCTGGGGGAGAGCGCTCTATCCCGGGGCGGCACCGTGCCGTTAGGGTGCCGCCATGAGCAGACAGGCCCCCACGCTGGAGGATGTCGCGCGAGTGGCCGGAGTCTCCCGCGCGACCGTGTCCCGGGTCATCAACGGGGTCCGCAACGTCGACCCGGGGATCCAGGAGGTGGTGCGCCAGGCCGTCGAGCGGACCGGGTACGCGCCCAACCGGGCCGCCAGATCGCTGGTGACCCGGCGCAGCCAGACGGTGGCGCTGATCGTCTCCGGCGCGGGCGACACCCCGGGGGAGGAGCAGAACGCCTTCACGGCACGGGTGTTCGCGGACCCCTTCTTCGGACGGGTCGTCAGCGGCGTGGTGGGATACCTGCGTCCACGCTCGATGCATCCGCTGCTGATGTTCGCCGAGTCCGCCGAGACCAGGAGCCAGGTGCTGGCCGACCTGCGGCAGGGCAGCGCGGACGGCGCCCTCGTCGTCTCCACCCACGCCGACGACCCGCTGCCCGCCCTGCTCGCCGACGCGGGGGTCCCCGCCGTCCTCTTCGCCCGGCCCTCCCGGCCCGTCGGGCTCAGCTACGTCGACCTCGCCCACCGCGAGGGGGCGCGGCTGGCCGCCGAACACCTGCTGGACCGGGGTTGCCGGCGGATCGTCACCGTCACGGGTCCGCTCGGCGTGGCCGCGAGCCAGGACCGGCTCGCCGGGTTCCGCGACACGATGGCCCGCAGGGGACACCCGTACGTCCCGGTCGCCGAGGGCGGGTTCACGCTGGACAGCGGAATGGCCGCAATGTCCGGGCTGCTGGCCGAACACCCGGATGTGGACGGGGTGTTCGCCGCCAACGACCTGATGGCCCAGGGCGTGTGCCAGCTGCTGCGGGAACGGGGCAGGCGGGTGCCGGACGACGTCGCGGTCGTCGGCTTCGACGACTCCAGCGTGGCGGTGACCTGCCGGCCTCCCCTGACCACGGTGCGCCAGCCGGTGGAGGAGATGGCCGCGGCGATGGCGGCTCTCCTGGACGAGCACGTCCGGGGCGTGCGCACCGAACCCACCTCGCTGGTCTTCGACCCGGAACTCGTGCTCCGCGCGTCGGCGTAGCGCCCCCACGTCCGTGGGCGGCCCCGACGGGAGTCCGCCGGTGGCGGACACTGTACGGGTCAGGACGAACGAGCACCCGGCCGGTCAGGCGGGCCGGCGACGGAAGGCAGGCGGATGACCCACCCGATCACCGTGGGCGTGGACGGATCACCCGAGAGCAGGGCGGCGCTGGCCTGGGCGGGCCGTGAGGCCGTCCGGCGGGACGTGCCCCTGCGGGTGGTGTACGCCTGGCACTGGCCGCCGCACGACATGGTCGGCGGTGGTGACCGGGAGGACCAGGCGCACTGGGCCCACGACATGATCGAGGACGCGGCCCGCACGGTCACCGACCGGCACGTCGGCCTGCGGGTGACGGTCGACGTGATCGACTCCGAGGGAGGCGACGCGGTGGAGGCGCTGCTGGGCGTCGCGGCCGACACCGGGATGCTGGTCCTCGGGTCGCGCGGGTACGGCGCGTTCGTCGGCTTCCTGCTCGGTTCCGTCGGGCAACGGGTGATCTCCGAGGCGCCCTGCCCGGTCGTGCTGGTGCGTTCGGAGGACCGCCCCGGGGACGAGGCGGGCGGCCGGGAGATCGTCGTGGGCCATCAGGGCGGTCCCGAGGACGGCGCGGCCGGACTGCGTTTCGCGTTCGAGACCGCGGCGGCCCGCGGCGCGGCGCTGCGGGCCGTACGGGCGTGGAGCCTGCCGCCGGTGTTCGCCTACAGCCCCGGTTCGCTGAAGATGCTGGACGAGGCCGGCGGCCTGGAGCCGTACGAGCGGAAGGCGCTGGAAGAGGCCCTGCGGCCGTGGCGGGAACGCTTTCCCGAGGTGCCCGTCACCCAGCACGTCGAGATGGGCAGCGCGGGCCAGGTGCTGCTGTCCCTCTCCGACCGGGCCCAGCTGATGGTCGTCGGCCGCAGGGCCGACCGTCCGGCGATGGGCGTACGCATCGGTTCGGTGGCCCACGCGGTGATGCACCACGCGCCCTGCCCGGTGGCGGTCGTCCCGCACGCCTGACCCCGGGCACCCCGGGCCGGAGACAGGCCCTAGCCGTTGTCGGCCCGGGACATCCGCAGGGCGAGGTCCTGGAGCAGATCGGCCGTCGAGACGTCGGTCCGTCCGGAGTCGTGGAGGTCGGCGAGTTCGGAGAAGAGGAACGCGAAGGCGCCCACCAGTGAGATGGCGGCGGGCAGATAGGCGTCCGCGACCGCCTGTCCCGCCTCCGCGGGGCCGGCGTCACCGGGCACCTCGACGCGCGGGAACACCTCGGTGACGAGCGCGCCCAGGTTGTTCTCGGCCGACTCGACCCCGGCCTCCTCGTCCTGGGCGATCCTGCGCACCATGGCGTTGGTCTCGGTGAGCACGCCGATCGCGCGCAGGATGATCTCCGTCTGTTCCATGCCGCGAGCCTAAACGGGTGAAGCCCCGCTGTGACCAGGATCTTGGTCTCGGGATGTTGAAGTGTTCTCCCTCGTGAACTGGATGAGGGAGATTCCTGCCTACCTCGCGGTGGCGGGCTTGACGCCACGGGGACGCCTGACGACTGCCCTCCCGGCAGCCGGGACGAGCGCGTGGCCCCTCCGGTACAGGTGCAAGACGTTGCGGGCCGCGTTCCAGTCCGCATTGCCCGACCATCCACAATCCAGATGCTTGCATACGAAGGTGGCCTGGTCCTCCCGGCCGCCCGGTGTGGTGAACCCACATGCCGAGCAGCGCAAGGAAGTGCCTGGGGCGGGAACCTTGTGCAGGGTGCCGCCCTGGCGGGCGGTTTTGTAGGTCAGCATGGTCACGGTGCGGCCCCATGCCTCCTGGCTGATGGAGCGGTTCAGGCCGGACTTCTACGCGACGTTGTGGCCGGGTTCCTCGATGGTGCCCCTGGCGGACTTGACCATGTTCTTGATGTTGAGCTGTTCGATCACGACGGTGCCGTACTGCCTGGCGATTCCGGTGGTGGTCTTGTGCTGCCAGTCGACGGCGCGGCGCGTGGCTTTGGCGCGGAGCTGTTTGATCTGGTCGTAAGTGTGCTGCAAGCGGCGCGAGGTCTTCTCCCCCCGCTTGCGGTGCTGCTCACGCCGGGCGGCGCGTCGTTCCAGGCCCAGGAGCTTGGCCTTCTCGGGCGGGTTCAGCCACTTGTCCCGGTCAGCCGTGCCGTCGGCAAGACGGGGCGGGCGTTCGTGGTCCTGATGGTTGCCGTCCGAGAGGGCCAGGGGCAGGTTCACCCCGGCATCGATACCGACGTCCGGGCCGGTGTGTGGTTCCGGCCCGGCTTCGAGGGTCTGGACGCGGAAGGAGATGTGCCAGCCGAGCGCGTCCTTGACCAGCCGCGCCCCGGTGATCCGGTTCTCCATGTCGGCGCGCTTGCCCACGGGAAGGTCTTTGGTCCAGCGGAACCGGACCCGTCCGATCTTGGGGATGCTGGCCACGCCCCAGCGGCGGTGCACACGGGCGACGTTCAGGTCCCGCCCCTGCGGGATGTCCACGGACATCACCGTGCGGACGCGGGCCTTGAAGCTCGGCGCGTGGGCGCGGCCGGCCCAGCAGTTCTTCCACGCCTGGAAGTAGGTCTTCAGTACCGCTTGCGCGGCCTGGGCGGGGAGGACGGCGAGCCAGTCGATCTCGCTTCGGGCCTGGCGGATCGCCGTGTCCGCCGCAGCCAGGGAACGCTTGTCCTTGGGCAGCATCGTCCACCAGTCGTGCAGCAGATTCCACAGGGTGCGGGCCGCGTGCGCCTGGTTGTCCACGAGCCGGATCTGCGCAGGGGTCAGCACAAGTCGGGCACGATGACCGAACTGCCGCTTCTCCCATGAACGTTCCGTGTTCACTCGATCACGATAGCGTTTGGCTCATGTCACCACGGTGGAATCCGAACCCTGATGTACGCACCGGCCGTCACGTTGTCCACAGCCTGCATGTCCACTTGGTTTTTGTCACGAAGTATCGGCGCAAGGCCATGACGGACGCCATGCTGATCAGGTGCGAGGAAATCATGCGAGAGGTCTGCCGTGACTTCGAGGCCGAGCTGAAGCAGTTCAACGGCGAAGAGGACCACGTGCACCTCCTGGTGCACTATCCGCCCAAGATCCAACTCTCCAGGCTGGTCAACTCTCTCAAGGGCGTCTCCTCCCGCTACCTGCGCAAGGAGTACGACGCGCACGTACACCGGTACCTGTGGGGCGGGCATTTCTGGTCCGGATCGTACTTCGCCGGAAGCTGCGGCGCGGCGCCGCTGACCGTCGTGCGCCAGTACATCGAGGACCAGCAGCGCCCCGGATGACCTGGCTGAAGCCAAAAGCGCAGGTCCGTAACCGAAGCCAAAGCCATGACAGTATCGAGACGCGCTTCACCTCCCCCGCGAACGGGGGAGCACTGCGCAAGATCAAAGGTGGACAGACCCCATGAACGACAACTCCCGCGCCCGCCGGGCCCGCACGCGATGACCGCGGGCATCGACACCCCCGACCGCAGGGGCCGCACCGGACTCGACCGGACGGGCCGTGACCTGACCGGCAACCCGCGGGTCAGGATCCGCGACGTGAAGCTCCTGTCCTGCCACTGGTACGTGGAGCGCACCACCACCTTCGACCTCCTGCGCGCCGACGGGACCTGGAGCACCCAGGAGCGCGAGACCCACGACCGCGGCAACGGGGCCACCCTCCTGCTGTACGACGCCGAGCGGGAAACCGTGCTGCTGACCAGGCAGTTCCGCTATCCGGTGTATGTCAACGGGCACCCGGACGGCATGCTGGTCGAGACGCCCGGCGGCCTCCTCGACGAGGACGACGAGCACCCCGAGGTCGCCGTGCGGCGCGAGGTGATCGAGGAGACCGGGCACACCGTCGGGGAGGTCGAGCACGTCTTCGACGTCTACATGAGTCCGGGTTCGGTCACCGAACGGGTGAGCTTCTACGCCGCTTCGTACGGTCCGTCCACCCGCACCCACGAGGGCGGCGGACTCGACGAGGAGGGAGAGGACATCGAGACGGTCGAACTGCCCTTCCGCGAGGCCCTGTCGATGATCCGCACCGGGGAGATCGCGGACGCCAAGACCATCATGCTGCTGCAGTGGGCCGCCCTGGAGGGGCCGTTCGCCAAGGCTTGACCTCGAGAGCGCTCCAACGAGCAGACTCCCGTCCGGGCCCGGGCACTTCGGGCCCGGACGGGAAGGAACACCATGCGTTACCGCACGATCGGCACGGACCCGGCCACCCGCCGTGAGGTGAGCGTGCTCGCGCTCGGAGCGATGCTGTTCGGCTCACTGACCGACGAGGAGACCTCGTTCGCCGTGCTCGACCGCTACGTCGAGGCCGGCGGCAACTTCATCGACACCTCCGACAACTACGCCTACTGGACCGACGGCAGCCGGGGCGGGCAGAGCGAGGAACTGCTCGGACGCTGGCGGCGCAGCCGGGGCGTCGGCGACGAGATCGTCCTCGCGACCAAGCTCGGCGCCCGCCCGCTGGCCCCGGGGACCGGTTTCGTCGACAATCCCGAGGGCCTGTCCGCCAAGGCGATCCACGAGGCCTCCGAGCGGAGCCGGGAACGCCTCGGGGTGGAGCGGATCGACCTCCTGTACGCGCACATAGAGGACCGCACCGTCGAAGCGGGCGAGAGCGTCCAGGCGTTCGCCGAACTCGTCGCGCGGGGCAGCGTCGGGCTCCTCGGGGTGAGCAACCACGCCGTCTGGCGCGTGGAGCGGGCCCGGGCCCTGGCCGCCGGGGCGCAACTGCCCGGCTACGAGGTCCTTCAGTACCAGCACAGCCTGCTGCGCCCGCGCTCCGACGTGCCGAGCGGGCTCTTCCCCGAGGGGAACCTCGGCGCCGCGACCGGAGAACTCCTCAGTTACCTGGGGGCGGAGGAGGGACTGACCCTGGTCGCCTACTCACCGCTGCTGGGCGGTGCCTACGGGCGGCGGGACAAGCCGCTGCCCCCCGACTACGACCACCCGGGGAACACCGCCCGGCTCGCCGTGCTCCGGGACGTGGCGAAGGAGACGGGGGCGACCCTCAACCAGGTCGTGCTGGCCTGGCAGATCGGCGGCGAGCTGCCGGTGATCCCGCTGGCCGGAGCCTCCTCGGTGGCCCAGTTGGAGGAGAACCTGGCCGCGGTGGACCTGGAGCTCACCCCGGACCAGCGGGCCCGCCTGGACGCGGCCCACTGACACCCGCCGGGCCCCCGTCGCCGAGGGCGGCCCGGACGGCGTCCGTCACGTGTGTCCACCCTTGCGGGGCGGTCTGCGGGTGGTGAGCAGCAGGGCGATGTCGTCGGGGCGCTCGTCGGCCTGCCGGGCCTCCGCGGTGAGCAGGTCGGCGGCGCGGGACAGGGAGGGGCTGCCCGCCGTGCGGTGCCGCGGGGTGCCCGCCCCGGCCAGGGTGGAGCGCAGGGCTTCGACCCCTTCGTCGATGTCCGTGCCGGGCCGTTCGACCAGTCCGTCCGTGTACAGGGCCAGCACGGCCCCGGGCTCCAGCACCAGGTCCGTCACGGGGTAGTCGGCGCCCGGGTCCACGCCGAGCACCACACCGCCCGGCAGGTCCAGGACCTCGGTGCTGCCGTCGGGATGGCGCAGCAGCGGCTGCGGGTGCCCGGCCCGCGCGGCCTGCGCCTCACCGGTCAGGGGGTCCACCCGGACGTAGCAGCAACTCGCGAACTGGCCCGGGTCGAGGTCGATGAGCAGCCGGTTGGTGCCGCTCATCACCTCGTCCGGAGGGTGGTCCCCGAGGGCGAACGCCCGGACCGCGCTGCGGAGTTGTCCCATGGTGGCGGCGGCCTGGACGCCATGGCCCTGTACGTCGCCGATGACGAGGGCGAGCCCGTCGCCGGCCTCGACGACGTCGTACCAGTCGCCGCCCACGTCCATGCCGACGGTGCCGGGAAGGTAGCGGCCCGCCGTCTGCACGAGGGGGTGCGCCGACAGCCGGTGCGGCAGCAGGGCCTCCTGGAGCCCGCGGGCGAGCGCCGCCTCGTTGTCGTAGCGCCGCGCCCGCTCCAGGGCCTGGGCGATCAGCCCGGCGAGCGCGGTGAGGACCGTGCGTTCCTCGGTGCTGAAGCTCCGGGGCCGGTCGAATCCGAGGATGCACGAGCCGACCGGGCGTCCGGAGGCGATCAGCGGCAGGAAGGCGCGGGCCCCGAGGGTGGCGTCCAGGGCGACGCCCGGATAGGCGGCGGCCAGCTGCTGCATCGACTCGAAGAACAGCGCCCGGCCGCTGGTGAGCGTCTCGACCCCGGGCAGTTTGGCGTCCAGGCCCACGCCGTCGAAGGGGGCGAGGAACCCCTGCGGGAAACCGGTCTCCCAGGCCAGGTAGAGCCGGCGGTCCTGGAGCAGGTAGATGGCCAGGCGGCGGCTGCCGAAGGCGGGCAGCAGCTCGCGCATCACCACTTCGGACACCTGCCGCGCGGTCACCGCCTCGGTCAGCGCGATCGCGAGGACGATGGGCCGGTACTGCGGCGCCGTGCCCGAGACACCCGAGTCGGGCTGCTCGGCCTCGGTCTGTACGGCCTGGGTCGCCTCCACGTCGAACGGGGTGTTCCCGGCGGGCCCCGAGACCCGTCCCAGGGGCGTGATCTTGCAGGTCACGCCGCGGGGGCCGGGATAGACGGAGAAGCTCAGCCAGGTGCCCGTCAGGTGTCCCGGGGTCGTCTCGGTGCCGCTCCCCACCGGGCTGCGGGCCCGGAAGTGCACCGGGTCCGGCGAGAGCAGCGCGCTGCGCAGGTGGTCCTCGTAGGCGGGGTGGTCCATCCAGGGCACCACGTCCCACAGCAGCCGTCCCAGCAGCTCGGAGCGCGGGCGGCCGAGGAGGTCGGCGGCCCGCGGATTGGCGTAGGTGATCAGCCCGATCCGGTCGATCGCGAAGACGCCCTCCGGAAGCTGGTCGGCCGCCCCGTCCGCCGCCGGCCCCGGCCCCGGGTCGACGAGGGCGCCGCTGACCCGGAACGGCGGGACGTCCCCTCCACCCGCGGTCCACAGTTCGAGGAGCCGCAGTCCGCCGCCGCCGGTGCGCACCGGCAGGGGATGGAACGGCGGCCGTCCCGCGGCGGTCTCGCGCAGGGCGGCCAGCAGCAGCCGGGGCTCGTCATGGGCCAGCGCGTCCGCGAAGGCCTCGGGCGTCCCCGCGAAATCCTCCTGGGGGATCCCGAGCAGCGCCCACAGGGCGTCGTCCGCGATCAGCGTGCCGTCGTCCGGATCCCAGGTGAACCCCCCGACGCACCGGGTGGACGGGCCGTCGACCGGTGGCCGGGTCCCGAGGGGGTCACCGTCCCACAGGACCGGGGACCCGTCCTTCTCCAGCCGCGCCAGGGCGGCTCCGAGCTCCGCCGCCACCGCCGTCATCCGGTCGCGGTCCGGCAGGACCTCGGTGGCGTCCGAGGCCGGCGGGCGCAGCACGATCAGGACGCCGTACGCGGTGGAGTCGCCCACCACCGGCACGTAGAGCGAACCGAACTGGAACGGCAGTCCCGCCGCGAGCTGGGGATAGCGGCGCATGGTCTCCGTCGGGTCGGCGAGCAGTACCTCCACGCCGAGCCGATGGGCGTCCGCGACCGGGAACGGCCGGTCCACGTGCATGCGCGACCAGGGCCGGAAGAGGGGGCCCGGAAGCCCCGCGAGCACGGCCATACGCAGCAGGCCGGGCGTGCGGGAGCGCAGATAGACGCCTCCCGCGAAGCCGCGGGCGGCCCGGATCGCGTCCGTCACCGCGTCACTGAGCAGGGAGGTCAGGCCGTCCGGCGCCTGGCCCTCACGCTCGGCGCTCCCTGTCATCGATCTGCCCTCGTCCGCCCGCCGCCGGGGGTCAACACAGCAAGAATGCGCCTCCCAGGTCGCTCGCCGCACCTCGGCGCCCTCCGCGGCGCCGGGAGGCGGGGCCGTTCCTCCCGGCCGGGCCCGCGCGGGCCCGGCGTGGACGCACCGGCTCGGACCTGCGCCGGGAGCCGTCCGGGAGCGGGCGGTCCAGGACACCGGCCCGGGCCGCCACGGCGGGCCCGCGGGGCCCGGCGCGGGGTGCCCGGTGTCCCGATCAGGTCCCCGGGGGGACACGAGCCGCCCCCGCTCGGCCATAGTGATCCCCGAATCGAAAGATGTATCGAGCAACCAGGATGAGCGTGGACACGAGCGAGAGCAGCGGCGAGAGCGGTACGGACAGCGGCACCGCGACGCCCGGCAGGAGCACCGGAACGACCGGCGGAGGCATTGGAGCGACCGGCGGAGGCACCGGGACGGCCGACGGGAACGCCGGAACGGCCGACGGGAGCGCCGGCGCCGGGCGGACCGGTCGCTCCGGATGGCGCCGGTGGGCCATGGACACCAGGCCGCTGCGCCGCCCCGCCTACCGCCGGCTGTGGTCGTCGACCGCCGTCACCGCCGTGGGCAGCCAGCTCACCGCGGTCGCCGTGCCCAAACAGATCTACGACATCACCGGCTCCTCGGCCTGGGTCGGCTACGCGAGCCTCGCCGGCCTGCTGCCCCTGGTGGTCTTCGCCCTGTGGGGCGGTGCGATCGCCGACAGCATGGACCGCCGCAAGCTGCTCCTCGTCACCAACACCGGCATAGCCGTCACCTCGCTGCTCTTCTGGGCCCAGGCCGTCACCGGACTGGACTCGGTGCTCGTCCTGATGGTCCTGCTCGCCCTGCAGCAGGCGTTCTTCGGCCTCAACTCCCCGGCCCGCAGCGCGTCCGTCGCCCGGCTCGTCCCGGCGGACGAACTGCCCGCCGCCAACGCGCTCGGCGCGACCGTCATGCAGACCGGCTCGGTGGCCGGGCCGATGCTCGCCGGCGCGCTCATCCCCCTCGTCGGGCTGCCGGAGCTCTATCTGATCGACGCCCTCGCCCTGTGCGTCACCGTGTGGGCCGTCCTGCGGCTCCCCGCGCTGCCACCCCTCGCGGGAGCGGCCTCCGGGCGCGCCGGCCTGCGCGAAGTGGTGGCCGGCTTCCGCTACATCGCGCTGCACAAGGTGCTGTTGCTGTCCTTCCTCGCCGACATCATCGCCATGGTCCTCGGCATGCCGCGTGCCCTGTTCCCGCAACTCGCCGCCGAGACGTACGCCTCCTACGGGGAGGGGCTCGCGCTCGGACTGCTGTTCGCGGCGATCCCCGTCGGCGCGGTCGTGGGCGGGCTGATGTCGGGCACCTTCTCCCGCGCCCGCAGACACGGCCTGATGGTCATCGTCTCCGTCGCGGCCTGGGGCGCGGCCATCGCCGGGTCCGGCCTCAGCGGCAGTCTGTGGCTCGCCGTGGCCTTCCTCGCCGTGGCCGGGGCCGCCGACATGGTCTCCATGGTCTTCCGCGGCGCGATCCTGCTGTCCGCCGCCACCGACGAGATGCGCGGACGGCTCCAGGGCGTCTTCACCGTCGTCGTCGTGGGCGGCCCGCGTGTCGCCGACGTACTGCACGGCACGGCCGGTTCGGCCTTCGGAGCACCCGCCGCGGTCGCCGTCGGCGGCCTGCTGGTGATCTTGGCGGTGCTTGTGCTCGCTTTTGTCACACCGGCCTTGAGGCGTTACACAATCTGAATCTGAAAAACGACCATGGTGGTTCTAGAGTGACCGCCATGGTGGACACGCGGCCCACGTCGGCCTTCCACGCGCAGAACATCAGCGCGGACAGCACTGCTCGTCTGGTGGGCGCCCTCGACGCCCAGGACGTCAACGACGGTGTGCAGCGGCTGCGTTCGTGGGCGCACGCGGCCCTGGCCGTACGGCCGGGAGAACGGGCGCTCGACATCGGCGCGGGCACCGGATCGCAGACTCGGCGCCTCGCGGCGGCCGTTGGTCCCCGCGGCAGGGTGCTCGGCATCGAGCCCAATCCCGGACTGCGTGCCGTGGCCGAGCAGCGCGGCACCGAGGAGCGCAGCGCCGCGCGCTTCGCCGACGCCGACGCCCTCTCCCTGCCGCTGCCCGACGCCACGGTCGACGTGGTGTGGTGCGAGCGGGTGCTCCAGCACCTCGTCGAGCCGGAGAAGGCCGTCTTCGAGATAGCGCGTGTACTGCGCCCCGGCGGACGGGTCGCCCTGCTGGACACCGACTGGGCGACCACGATCCTGCACCCCGGCGACCCCGAGACGATCGCCGCGCTCACCACCGGCGCGCTGTCCGCGGCCGCCGACCCGTACTCCGGACGCAAGCTGGTGGGACGGCTGACGGCCGCCGGGCTGGTGATCGACGACCGTGGGTCGCAGGCCCTGCTGCAGGACCACAAGTCGGTCGCCTGGCCGCTCATCCGGATGCTGGGCGATTCGGCGATGAGTCGTGGACTCATCGGCGAGGCGCAGCGCGACCGCCTGTACGAGGACCTCGCGGAAGCCGCGCGACAGGGCGGCCTGCACATGTCCGTGACGATGTTCGGGGCGGTGGCGCACCGCCCCGAATGACCGGGCCGGGGCTCGGGGCGCCGCACCCGGATCCACCGGGCCCAGGATCATGGCGTAGCGCCCGGATTGAACCGGAATACAATGGAATGGCCGTCGCTGACGGGCCAGTACGCATTTTTCCCCTGGCATTGGGGGTACGCGAACACCATGTACACCGCGAGCCAAGATCTGATCGCAGCGAGTTCCTCGCTGAACGCGGGTGCCGCCTTCATCGGCGGCCTCGTCATCGCCGGCGCCCTCGTCTGGGCCGTCCGGATGGGCATCCGGGTGCGGAACCTGGAATCGCGCCCGCCCACGGCCGAGGAGCAGCCCAGGCTGCCCGAGACCGGTGCGGTGCACGAGGAGCGCGAGATACGTGAACCCGACGAGGTGCCGCACGCCGCGGACGAGAGTGAGCGGCTGATGCCGTACAACATGCACTCCGCGGGAACCAAACACGCCGATGACCAGCACCGCAAGCGCTGGCAACCAGGATCCAGCGGATCCTTCGGCAGCGGCGGACCCGGCAGGACCTGACGCAGGACCTGACCGGGACGCGAAGGGGCCGACCGTCGCGAGCGGCCGGCTCCTTCACGTGCGCGGACGGGACCGGTCGCGCACGCGGCAGACCGGCCGCCGGCCCCTCAGCCGGCCGGCGCCCGGGCGATCAGGGACTGCAGGTACAGCCCGCGGTGGGCGTCGAGCGCTCCCGGCCGGCCCGAGCGGACGGCGGCGGCGAACTCCCGGCGCAGCACGGGCCAGGACTCCTCGTGGTCGAGCTCTCCGGCGTCGAGGACCAGCTCGGGATGCCGCCCGAACAGCTCCACGCGGACGATGCCCCGCTCCACCTCGACCGAGCCCGACAGGGAGGCCTGGCTCACGGCGCCGCCCTCGTGCTCACAGGTGAGTTCGAGCCAGCGGCGCGGGTCCCCGGCGCCGCGCACCCGGACGATCGGCCCCAGGGCCGCGTCCAGCAGATCGAGGAGGTGCGGACCGAGGTCCAGCAGCGCCCCGTGCTCGAGCCGCCACGGGGTCGCGAAGTCGCCGCCCAGGAAGGCGCCGCTGACACCGCAGGACCGCGCGCCCGAGACGTCCAGGGCCCGCGCCTTCGCGAGGAACCGCCGGGTGGCCGGGTGATAGCGGTTCGTGAGGACGAGCTGCGAGACCACGCCCGACGCGTCGATCGCGTCCACGAGCCGCCGCGCCGCGGCCAGGTCGAGCGCGAGCGGCTTCTCCAGGAGCAGGGCCTTGCCCGCCTCGGCGGCCCGGACGGCGAGTGCGGCCTGCACCGAGGGCGGAACCGAGAAGGCCACCGCCTCGCAGCCGTCGAGCAGCTCCTCGAACGTCGCGGCGGTGTCCGCGCCGTACGGGGCCGCCGTCTCACGGGCGGCCTCCGGCCGGCGTGCCCACACCGACGTCAGCAGTGTCTCGGGCCCGGCGGCGAGCACCCGCGCGTGCACGGCCCGCGCCCAGGGCCCCGCGCCGACGAGCCCCACCCTGACGGGAGCGTGGTTCCAGGTGGGCGAGGTGGTGGTCACGGCATCTCCTCTGCGCTGTACGGGGCCTGACGCGCCGCCGGTCGGCCGGCGCCGACGCCGGGAGCGGCGGCCGGACGGCGGATCCTCGGGCGTGTGGACAGACTTCACCACGGCGTTCCGGTGCCCGGCCAGTGGAGCAAGGCCTCGCGCCCGTGCCGCACGGCCCCGCGGGGCACACGGGGGCGCGGGAGCCCGGCGCTCGAACGCGGAGAGCGCGCCTCTGTCGGTCCGGGCCCGCCGCACGCCATCATGCCGGACATGGATCCCACACAGGACAAAGCAGGCGTCGGGGACGGTACGGGCCTGCCCGCGCTGCCGGAGGACTGGGAGAGGTGTCTCGCCGTGGCCGCGCACCCGGACGACATCGAGTACGGCACGGCCTGCGCCGTCGCGCGCTGGACCGCGCAGGGCAAGCAGGTGAGCTATCTGCTGGCGACCAGGGGAGAGGCCGGCATCGACGGCCTGCACCCGGACCGGGCGGCACCGCTGCGCGAGGCCGAGGAACGGGCCGGCGCACGGCAGGTCGGCGTCGAGACCGTCGAGTTCCTCGACCACCGCGACGGCGTCGTCGAGTACGGCATCGGGCTGCGCCGGGAGATCGTGCGCGCGATGCGCCGGCACCGGCCCGAGGTCGTGGTGTCCGGCGCGTTCACGGTACGGATGGTCGGCGGCATGACCAACCAGGCGGACCACCGGGCCGTGGGCCTGGCCGCCCTCGACGCGGCACGCGACGCCGGGAACCGCTGGATCTTCCCCGAACTCGCCGACGAGGGCCTGGAGCCCTGGAACGGCATCCGGATGGTGTGCTTCGCCGGAGCGGAACGACCCACCCACGGCGTCGACGTCACCGGCGAGCCCCTCGAGCGCGGCATCGCCTCGCTGGAGGCGCACGCCGAGTACACCAAGGGCCTGGGAGAGGGCGCCTTCGAACCGCGGCCGTTCCTGACCTGGATGTCCGGCATGGGCGGCGCGGCGCTCGGCGTCGAGTCCGCCGTCCTCCTCGACGTCCACCAGCTCATCCCGGACGGTCCGCCGCCCTGGGTGTGAGCGCTCCGGGGCCGACCACCGGGACGGACCCGGCCGCGGTCACCGGGACGGACCCGGCCCCCGAGCGGCCCGCTCCCGGCGGTGCCCTCGCGGGCCCGCGCTCCACGGACACGACATGACCCGATCGTGTGAGGGCCGGGCGGGCGGGGGCTCATAGGCTGTGCGCGAGCGATCACCGTCTGACCGGAGGAGCGAACGTGAGACCACGCCCGTACGAGGCCGCACGGAGCACAACCGTCCTGCGCCGCGAAGCAGTCGTCGCGGCCGTCCCCGTCGCGCTCGCCGCGCTGCTCATCGCGGCCGGGCCCGCCACGGCGGCCGGGAGCACGGGTTCGGCCGGCGCGGGAGACCCGTACTTCCCCCTCTCGGGCAACGGCGGCTACGACGTCCGCCACTACGATCTGACGCTCGGCTACGACCCGCGCGGCCGCCACCTCGACGGCAAGGCGGTCGTCACCGCCAGGGCCACCCAGCGGCTGACCCGGTTCGACCTCGACCTCAGCGGACTGAAGGTCACCGGCGTCACCGTCGGCCACGCCAAGGCGGCCTTCCGGCGCGACGGCCGGGAACTCGTGGTCACTCCCCGGAACGCCCTGCGCAAGGGCCAGGAGTTCCGCGTCACCGTCACCTACTCCGGCACCCCGAAGCCGGTCACCGACCCCGACGGTTCCTCCGACGGCTGGATCCCCACGGACGACGGAGCGTTCGTGGCCGGCGAGCCCCAGGGTGCGATGACCTGGTTCCCCGCCAACGGCCACCCCACGGACAAGGCGTCCTACGACTTCACGCTGACCGTCCCGAAGGGGCGCACCGCCGTCGCCAACGGCGTCCTGCTCGGGCAGCGCACCGCGAACGGCCGGACCACCTTCCGCTGGCGCCAGTCCGAGCCGATGGCGGCCTACCTCGCCACGGCGACCGTCGGCACGTTCAAGGTCGAGCAGTACACCACCCGCGACGGCATCAAGGTCTACAACGCGGTCGATCCCCGCGAGGCGGCCGCCGCCGCGCCGGTGGTCAAGAAGCTGCCGTCCGTCCTGGCCTGGGAGAGCAAGCTCTTCGGTCCCTACCCCTTCAAGGCGGCCGGGGCCATCGTCGACCGGGCCCCGGAGGTCGGCTACGCCCTGGAGACCCAGACCCGTCCCGTGTACGACTCCGCGCCCGACCTGGCCACCCTCGTCCACGAGAGCGCCCACCAGTGGTTCGGCGACTCCGTCACCGTGACCCGGTGGAAGGACATCTGGCTCAACGAGGGCTTCGCCACCTACGCCGAATGGCTGTACGCCGAGCAGCACGGCGGCACGAGCGCGCAGAAGGCCTTCGAGGCGCTGTACGTCACCCCCGCGGGCAAGGACCTCTGGGCGTTCCCGCCCGGCGACCCCGGCAGCGGCGAGCACATCTTCGACACGCCGGTCTACGCCCGCGGGGCCATGGTCCTGCACAAGCTGCGCACGGCCGTCGGCGATCCCGCGTTCTTCCGTATCCTGCGCACCTGGGCCACCGGCCACCGCGACGGGCACGGCACGACGGCGCAGTTCGTCCGGCTCGCCGAGCGGGAGTCCGGCAAGGACCTCACCGGACTCTTCCACACCTGGCTCTTCACGTCGGGCAAGCCCGCCTCGCCCTGAGGCGGGCTTCCCGGCCGCGGCTGCGGTCCGGCTCAGGCCGGCCGCAGCCACACCGTCGCCAGCGGCGGCAGCGTCAGCTCGATGCTCGTCGGACGGCCGTGCATGCCGATCGCCTCGGCCTTGACGGGCTCGGGGTGGACGACGTCGCCGCCGCCGTAGCGGAGGCTGTCCGTGTTGAGGACCTCCTGCCAGGCGGGGACGTCCTCGGGGACGCCGAGGCGGTAGCCGTGGCGTACGGCGGGGGAGAAGTGGGAGACGGCGAGGAGCGGGGTGCCGTCGGCCGCGTGGCGCAGGAAGGCGAAGACGTTGTCGTCGGCGGCGTCGCCGACCACCCACGTGAACCCGGACGGGTCGGTGTCGCGTTCCCACAGTGCGGGTTCGCCGCGGTAGAGGGTGTTGAGGTCGCGGACGAGGTCCTGGACCCCGCGGTGGTCGCCCGCGGCGCAGTACTCCGGGTCGAGGAGCCACCACTCGGGGCCCTCGGCCTCCTTCCATTCCCCGCCCTGCGCGAACTCCTGCCCCATGAAGAGGAGTTGCTTGCCGGGGTGGGCCCACATGAAGCCGAGGTAGGCGCGGGCGTTCGCGCGCCGCTGCCACCAGTCGCCGGGCATCTTGGAGACGAGCGCCTGCTTGCCGTGCACGACCTCGTCGTGGGAGATCGGCAGGACGTAGTTCTCGCTGTAGGCGTACACCATCGAGAAGGACATCTCGTCGTGGTGGTACTTGCGGTGGATCGGCTCGTGCTGCATGTACTCCAGCGAGTCGTGCATCCAGCCCATGTTCCACTTGAGGCCGAAGCCGAGCCCCCCGTCGGACGTCGGACGCGTGACACCGTCCCAGGCGGTGGACTCCTCGGCGATCGTGACGACGCCGGGGTTGCGGCGGTAGACCGTGGCGTTCATCTCCTGGAGGAACGCCACCGCGTCGGGATTGTCCCGCCCGCCGAATTCGTTGGGGGCCCACTGGCCCTCTTCGCGGGAGTAGTCGAGGTAGAGCATGGAGGCGACGGCGTCGACGCGCAGGCCGTCGATGTGGAACTCCTCGCACCAGTAGGTGGCGTTGGCGACGAGGAAGTTGCGGACCTCGCGGCGGCCGTAGTCGAACTCCAGGGTGCCCCAGTCGGGGTGGTGGGAGCGCCGCGGGTCGGCGTGTTCGTAGAGCGGGCGGCCGTCGAACTCGGCCAGGGCCCAGTCGTCGCGGGGGAAGTGAGCGGGGACCCAGTCCATGAGGACGCCGATCCCGGCGCGGTGGAGGGCGTCGACGAGGTGCCTGAAGTCGTCGGGGGTGCCGAGGCGCGCGGTGGGGGCGTAGAAGCCGGTGACCTGGTAGCCCCAGGAGCCGCCGAAGGGGTGCTCGGCGACCGGCATGAGCTGGACGTGGGTGAAGCCGAGGTCGGTGACGTAGGCGGGGAGCTGGTCGGCCAGCTGGCGGTAGGTCAGGCCGGGGCGCCAGGAGGGCAGATGCACCTCGTACACCGAGAACGGCGCCTCGTGGACCGGCCGGCGCGTCGCCCGCTCCTTCATCCACTTCGAGTCCTGCCACGTGTACGACGACCGCGTCACGATCGAGGAGGTCGCCGGGGGCGCCTCGGTGCGGCGGGCCATCGGGTCGGCGCGCAGCGTGCGGGAGCCGTCGGGCCGCGTGATGTCGAACTTGTAGAGCGTTCCCTCGCCCATGCCGGGCAGGAACACCTCCCACACGCCGGACGATCCGAGCGAACGCATCGGGAACCCGGCGGCGCCGTCCCAGTGGCAGAAGTCCCCGCAGACCCGGACCCCGCGGGCGTTCGGGGCCCACACGGTGAAGCGCGTGCCGCTGGCGCCCTGGTGCTCCATCGGTTCGGCGCCGAGCGCCCGCCACAGCTCCTCGTGCCGGCCCTCGCCGATCAGATGCAGGTCGAACTCGCCGAGCGCGGGCAGGAACCGGTAGGGGTCCTCGGTCTCGAACTCGGTGCCGTCGTACGTGACCACCAGGGTGTACGCGGGAATCGTGCCGTGGGGCAGGACGGAGCCGAAGAATCCGTCGCCGAGGTCCTCCAGCGCCGTACGGTTCCCGTCCACGACCACCGCCACCCCCCGGGCGTGCGGCCGCAGCGCCCGGATCACCACTCCGCCCGGCACCGGATGGGCACCGAGCACCGCGTGCGGATCGTGATGGGCGCCGGACAGCAGCCGCTCCCGGTCCGTGGGGTCCAGCGCGGCGGGCTGCGCGGACGGGGCGGCGGGCTTGGCCCGTCGTGCGCGGGTGGATGCGGTGCGGGTCACGGCTTGGCCTCTCGGGGTGGGGTGGTGGGGGTGGTCGTCGGGACGGTCGGGGTCGGTGGTCGGGCGGGGCGGGGTCAGGAGCGGTCGGCGAGTCGTCCGACCGCCGCCATCGGGACGGGCAGCCAGTCGGGCCGGTGCCGTGCCTCGTAGAGCACCTCGTACACGGCACGGTCCGTCTCGTAGGCGCGCAGCAGTTCGGGTTCCTCGCGCGGGTCCCAGGCCGCGGCGTCGGCGTAGCCCGCGCAGAAGGCCCCGCGGCAGCGCTCCGCCCACTCGGGACGCCAGGGCTGCCGGGAGCGGGCCGCGTAGTCGAAGGACCGCAGCATGCCCGCGACATCGCGTACGGGCGACTGGACACGCCGACGTTCGCTGATCGGGCGGGCCGGTTCACCCTCGAAGTCGATCACCGACCAGCGCCGTCCGGCCCGCAGGACCTGGCCGAGGTGGAGGTCGCCGTGGATGCGCTGGGCCGGGCGGACCGCCGCGTCCAGGGCGGCGAGCGCGTCGAACGCCGACCGCAGCCCGGCCGCGTGCGGGCGCAGTTCGGGGACGGAGCGCGCGGCGGCGTCCAGCCGCTCGTGCATCGCCTCGGCGAGCCGGCGGTTGCGGTCCGGGCTCGGCGTGTCCACGGGGAAGGCCGTGGCCAGGGCCAGATGCACCTCGGCGGTGGCACGGCCCAGTTCGAACGCCTCGCCCGTGAAGTCCTGCCGCGAGCCGAGGGACTCGAGCGCCAGTGCCCAGCCGTCGGCGGCGTCGCGCAGATACGGCTGGAGGACGCCGAGGGTCGCCTCCTGCGGCTGCGTCGTCCGGAACCACGCGGCCGGCGCGGGGACGCGGTCGCAGCCCTGCCGGGCCAGGGCGCGCGGTACTTCCAGGTCCGGGTTGATGCCGGGCTGCACGCGCCGGAAGACCTTCAGTATGAACGCGTCCCCGTAGACCAGTGAGGTGTTGGACTGCTCGGCGTCGAGGAGGCGCGGTGCGAGACCGGAGGGCACCGTCACCGCGGGATCGGCCTCGAACAGTAGCGGACCCGCGGTACCCGAACGGCGCAGCCGCTCCAGGAGCAGTCCGGCGGCCTTCGGGTCGTGGAAGGCGTCGTACACGGTCAGCCCGGCCAGCGGACCGGTCTCCACCCGGCCGATGGCGGCGGGGGCGAGCCGCGGCGGCAGGACCTCCCGGACACCGAGGAGCAGTTGGTAGCAGTCCTCGGCCGCGGGCGAGTCCGCGCTGCCGTGCGAGGGCGGGCCGAGGTGCTCGGTGCGGACCAGCAGGTGCAGGCAGCCGGGGTACAGCTCGGTCGTCGACAGCAGTGTCACATCCGCCACGGGCCTGCCCTTGCCCGCGAACCAGCGCTGCCGGGGCAGCCAGGCCCGCAGCAGTTCGGCCAGCGGGGTGAGCAGCGGTGCGGTGTCGAGGCCGCTCGGACGCTGCAGAGCGGTGTTCGCCATGACGGCACGTCCTTTCAGGGGCGGGCGGGCTGTCGAGGGGTACGCGTTCACGGGCGCCTCGTGGCGGCGGGCCCGACCGCGGGACGCAACCGGAACCAGTAGAAGCCGTGGCCGGCGAGGGTGAGGAGGTAGGGGAGTTCGCCGATGGCGGGGAAGCGGACGCCGCCGATGAGTTCGACGGGGTGCCGGCCGTTGAATTCGCGCAGGTCGAGTTCGGTGGGCTGGGCGAAGCGGGAGAAGTTGTGGACGCACAGGACGAGGTCGTCCTTGTATTCGCGCAGGAAGGCGAGGACGGCGGGGTTGGTGGAGGGCAGTTCGGTGTAGGAGCCGAGTCCGAAGGCGGTGTTCTGTTTGCGGATCTCGATCATGCGGCGGGTCCAGTGCAGGAGCGAGGAGGGTGAGGACATGGAGGCCTCGACGTTGGTGACCTGGTAGCCGTGGACGGGGTCCATGATCGTGGGGAGGAAGAGGCGGCCGGGGTCGCTGGAGGAGAAGCTGGCGTTGCGGTCGGGGGTCCATTGCATGGGGGTGCGGACGGCGTCGCGGTCGCCGAGCCAGATGTTGTCGCCCATGCCGATCTCGTCGCCGTAGTAGAGGATCGGGGATCCGGGCAGGGAGAGCAGCAGGGCGGTGAAGAGTTCGATCTGGTTGCGGTCGTTGTCCAGGAGGGGGGCGAGGCGGCGGCGGATGCCGATGTTGGCGCGCATACGCGGGTCTTTGGCGTATTCGGCGTACATGTAGTCGCGTTCTTCGTCGGTGACCATTTCGAGGGTGAGCTCGTCGTGGTTGCGCAGGAAGATGCCCCATTGGCAGGAGGCGGGGATGGTGGGGGTCTTGGCGAGGATCTCGGAGACGGGGTAGCGGGACTCGCGGCGCACGGCCATGAAGATGCGGGGCATGACGGGGAAGTGGAAGGCCATGTGGCATTCGTCGCCGCCGGAGGGGAAGTCGCCGAAGTAGTCGACGACGTCCTCGGGCCACTGGTTCGCCTCGGCCAGCAGCACCGTGTCCGGATAGTGCGTGTCGATCTCCTTGCGCACCCGCTTGAGGAACTCGTGGGTCGCAGGAAGGTTTTCGCAGTTCGTCCCCTCCACCTGGTACAGATACGGCACCGCGTCGAGGCGGAAGCCGTCGATGCCCAGGTCCAGCCAGAACCGCAGCGCGGAGATGATCTCCTCCTGGACGGCGGAGTTCTCGTAGTTGAGGTCGGGCTGGTGGGAGAAGAAGCGGTGCCAGTAGTACTGCTTGCGGACGGGATCGAAGGTCCAGTTGGAGGCTTCGGTGTCGACGAAGATGATGCGGGCGTCCTGGTACTGCTTGTCGTCGTCGGCCCAGACGTAGTAGTCGCCGTAGGGTCCGTCCGGGTCGGAGCGGGATTCCTGGAACCACGGGTGCTGGTCGCTGGTGTGGTTCATGACGAAGTCGATGATGACGCGCATGCCGCGTTGGTGGGCGGCGTCGACGAACTCGACGAAGTCGGCGAGGTCGCCGAACTCGGGGAGGACGGCGGTGTAGTCGGAGACGTCGTAGCCGCCGTCGCGCAGGGGGGATTTGAAGAAGGGGGGCAGCCACAGGCAGTCGACGCCCAGCCATTGGAGGTAGTCGAGTCGGGCGGTCAGGCCTTTGAGGTCGCCGATGCCGTCGCCGTTGCTGTCCTGGAAGGAGCGGACCAGGACCTCGTAGAAGACGGCGCGTTTGAACCACTCGGGATCGCGGTCCTTGACCGGGGTGTCCTCGAACGTGTCCGGGACGGGCTCATTGAGCGTCATGCGGGGACCCTCCGATCAGCGGTGCCGGGCCGACTGCGAGCACATGTGCACCGCCCGGACCCAGGCGCACATAGTTGGTCCTGCCCCAGTTGTAGGTCTCGCCGGTGAGCTCGTCGCGCACCGGAAAGCGCGCGTCCTCGCTCGGAGCGAGTCGCGGCATGTCCAAGGACACTGTCGCCTGCCGGGTGCGGTGGGGGTCCAGGTTCGCCACGACGACCACCGTGTCGTCACCCGAACGCTTGCTGTACGCGATCACGGCATCGTCGTCGACCTGGTGGAATCGAAGATTCCGTATCTCGTGGAGAGCCCTGTGGTCCCGTCTGATCGCGTTGAGCCGGGTGATCAGGGGGATGATGGTGCGGCCCTCGCGTTCGGCGGCGGCCCAGTCGCGGGGGCGGAGCTGGTACTTCTCGGAGTGGAGGTATTCCTCGCTGCCGGGGCGCTGGGGGGTGTTCTCGCACAGTTCGTAGCCGCTGTACATGCCCCAGGCGGGGGAGAGGGTGGCGGCCAGGACGGCGCGCAGTTCGAAGGCGGGGCGGCCGCCGTGCTGGAGGAACTCGTGGAGGATGTCGGGGGTGTTGACGAACAGGTTGGGGCGCATCCGGGCGGCCGAGTCGCCGGCCAGTTCGGTCAGGTAGTCGGTGAGTTCCTCCTTGGTGTTGCGCCAGGTGAAGTAGGTGTAGGACTGCTGGAAGCCGATCTCGGCCAGGGTGCGCATCATGGCGGGGCGGGTGAAGGCCTCGGCCAGGAAGATGACGTCGGGGTCGGTGGCGTTGACGTCCGCGATCACCTGTTCCCAGAACATCACGGGTTTGGTGTGCGGGTTGTCGACGCGGAAGATCCGCACCCCGTGGTCCATCCAGAACCGCAGGATCCGTACCGTCTCGCGGACCAGGCCCGGCATGTCGCGGTCGAAGGCGATCGGATAGATGTCCTGGTACTTCTTGGGCGGGTTCTCCGCGTGGGCGATGGTGCCGTCGGGCCGGTGATGGAACCACTCCGGGTGCTTGTCCACCCACGGGTGGTCCGGGGAGCACTGCAGCGCGAAGTCCAGCGCGATCTCCAGCCCCAGCGCGGCGGCCCCGGCGACGAAGGCGTCGAAGTCCTCCATCGTGCCCAGGGCCGGGTGGAGCGCGTCGTGACCGCCCTCGGGCGAACCGATCGCCCACGGCACCCCCACGTCCTCGGGCCCCGCCGACAGCGTGTTGCCCGGACCCTTGCGCCAGGTGGTCCCGATCGGATGGACCGGCGGCAGATACACGACGTCGAAACCCATCCGCGCGATCGCCGGCAGCCGCCCGGCCGCACTGCGCAGCGTCCCGTGCACCGGCACATCCACCCGCCCGCTCTCCGAGCGCGGGAAGAACTCGTACCACGACCCGAACAACGCCCGCTCCCGCTCCACCAGCAACGGCAACGCCTCCGACGACGTCACCAGCTCACGCAACGGACACCCCGCCAGCACGGCCGTCACTTCCGGGGCCAGGGCCGCCGCGAGACGGTCGGCCGGGGGCAGGGAGTCGTCGCGCAGGGCGGCCGAGGCCGCCAGGACCGTGTCCCGGCCGGCGGCCTCGGGAACGCCCGCGGCCGCCCGCTCGTGGAGGGCGGAGCCCTCCTCCAGCACCAGCCCGACGTCGATCCCGGCCGGGACCTTGATCTCGGCGGAGCGCCGCCATCCGGTCACCGGATCGCTCCACGCCTCCACCGTGTACGTCCAGCGGCCCGTTCCCGACGGGGTGACATGGGCGCCCCAGCGGTCGGTGCCGGGGGCCAGCTCCCGCATCGGCGTCCACGGGCCGGGGCGGCCGTCCGGATCACGCAGGACGACATTGGCGCCGACCGTGGTGTGGCCTTCACCGAAAAGGGTGGCGGTGACCTGGAAGGTCTCGCCCACCACCGCCTTGGCGGGCCGTCTGCCGCATGCGACGAGCGGCCGCACATCCATGACGGGTATGCGGCCGGTCTCCGTGTGCGCGTCCATGCCTCTCGCCTCCGCGGTTCTGGGCCCGAATCGTCGTTGCCGCGAAAGGCCCTTTCGGTGTGGTCCTCCAGGACCGTCGTTCAGATGCGTGCCGGAACGTCCTGCAGGTAGACCTCGGCCGCGTTCGCCGCCTCCCGCGCGCAGCGCTTCCCCATCAGGACGCACAGGGTGTATCCGGTGTTCTCGAAGTTCCCCCGCACCACACGGTCGGCGGGAGTCGCGAGAAGCAGGCGTTCCCACGCCCGGTAGCGCTCCAGATGTCTGGCGACCTCGGCTTTGGCAGGCAGCAGCATCACGCTGGTCACCTTCCCGATCTCTCGACCGCGCACGGCTCGCCTGGCCGGCGGATGAGGGCCGTACGCGAAGGGGAGCCGGTCCGGCACGGATCGACACCCTCACTCATGGTGCCCGTACGGCGACCGAGCGTCTTGTTGGCTCTTCAACCACATCGGGGTCGCGCTCGTGTTGCACGAATGGAGTAGCCCTCTCATGCTGAGGGTGACTCAGGAGCGGCGAGTGCTCACGCTCAGCGATCGGGGCCCGGTCCCGCAGGGGGCGAGAGCGAGCGAGAGCTTCGCCGGTGAGGAGCCAACGATGAAAGCCGCAGTCCCCTGCTACTACCACCTGGACGTGGAGCTCAGCCAGGAAAGGGTCGGACAGGTCAGGCGGATCCTGGCCGCACACCTCCGGTACTGGAACCTGGAGAACCTCGTCGAGTCCGTCTGCCATTGTGCGGAAGCACTGCTCCGCACCATCGAGCAGCACTCGGCGGACAAGAACACGACGATCGAGATGTGGTGGAACGGCCGACGGCTGTTCGCCGCCGTCTCGGACAGCAGTCAGGACATCCGCCCGCACCGGGCGCCGCAGGGATGCCTGGCCCAGATCGCGGCCCTGAGCGACGGCTGGGGCTGCTGTGCCACGGACGCCGGCGGGAAGATCATCTGGTCCTCGTGGCGGGCCCGCGCCGCCGATCACGCCCCGCTGGACCCGCCGGTGCCCGCGCCCTGTCTGCGTGAGGCGCGGTCGACGCCCCTGTACGCGGTGCTGCCGGAGCCCGCGCTCGTCGCCGGACGCGACGAGGCCGAGCCGGCCGCCTTCCACGGGTGAGCCGCCAGCGGGCCCGTCCGTGCCGCCCGATCGTGTCGCCGAGCGCGTCGGTCCCCGTGGACCGGCGCGCTCGGCGACGTTCACCGGGACTGTCGTGAGCCGGTGCGCCGCGGGCGGCCCGGGTCGCCGAGCCGGGCGGATGGCGCGGGGTTAGGCTGGTCTTTGATCGGGCTGAAACGGGCACATCGGACCCATCGGCGGGAGCCGGCCCGGGCGCCGGGACCTGGGGCGGTCTCCAGATACGGGGATGCGCATGTCCACCACACCGGTACAAGCGGCACGCCAGGAACTGTCCGCGTTCAAGGGGCAGTTGATCGGCCCGGAGGATTCCGGGTACGACGAGGCGCGTGCCGTCTACAACGCGATGATCGACCGGCGGCCCGCCCTGGTGGCGCGCTGCACCTCCGCGGAGGACGTCGCCCAGGTCATCGGCTTCGCCCGCGACCACGCGCTCCCGCTCGCGGTGCGCGGCGGCGGTCATCACGGCGCGGGCCTGAGCACCTGCGACGACGGAGTGGTCCTCGACCTCTCCCCGCTGAAGGACATCGAGGTCGATCCGGCGGCCCGCACGGTACGCGTCGGCGGCGGCTGCCTCCTGGGCGAGGTCGACCGGGCCACCCACGAGCACGGCCTGGCCACACCGAGCGGCATCATCTCCACCACGGGGGTCGGCGGCATCACCCTCGGCGGCGGCCTCGGCCATCTCACCCGCAAGTTCGGGCTGGCCATCGACAACCTGCTGGAGGCCGAGCTGGTCCTGGCGAACGGCGAACACGTCCGGGCGAACGCCGACGAGAACACCGACCTCTACTGGGCGATCCGCGGGGGAGGCGGCAACTTCGGCGTCGTCACCTCGTTCCTCTTCCGGCTGCACGAGGTGAGCACGGTCGTCGCGGGTCCCACGTTCTGGCCCGTCGAGAGCGGTGCCGAGGTCCTCGCGGCCTACCGTTCCTTCATCCACCAGGCGCCGCGTGAACTCGGTGGTTTCTTCCTCTTCGGCTCGGTCCCGCCGGGGCCGCCGTTCCCGGAGGAGATGCACCTGAGGAAGGTCTGCGGTGTGCTGTGGTGCCGCGTCGGGGACGACACCGAGGCGGCGGCCCGGGAGATGGCCCCGCTGCTCGACGCCCTGCCCGACCCCCTGCTGCACGGCCCCGCGCCGATGCCGCACCCGGCCATCCAGTCCGCGTTCGACGGCGTCTACCCGCCCGGCGACCAGTGGTACTGGCGAGCGGGTTTCGTCGACGAGCTCCCCGGCGAGGCCGTCGAACTGCACGCCAAGTTCGGTGCCGAGATGCCGACCTGGAAGTCGACCATGCACCTCTACCCCATCGACGGAGCCGTCCACGACGTCGGTCCGACGGACACCGCGTGGGGCTACCGCAATTCCGGCTGGGCCGCCGTCTACGCCGGTGTGGATCCCGACCCGGCCAACGCGGAGGTCGTCAAGCGGTGGAGCGTCGACTACTCCGACGCCCTCTTCCCGTACTCCGCGGGCGGCGCGTACGTCAACATGGTGATGGCCGAGGACCAGGAGGGCGTCCGGGCGAGCTACAGCGGCAACTACGAGCGGCTGGCCGGGGTGAAGGCCGAGTACGACCCCGCCAACCTGTTCCGGCTGAACCAGAACATCGAGCCGGCGTCGAGCGACTGACCCGCCGGGCGGGCCCGTTCACGGCTTGCGGGCCACGCCCCCGTGGACGTCCGTGGGCTCGGGCGACGTACCGGGCTCCGGACGCCACAGGGGGCAGGACACGATGCCGGGTTCCACCACGTCCAGGCCCTCGTAGTACGCGCCGATCTGTTCGGGGCTGCGCAGCACGTACGGGATCGCGCCCGTGTCGTCGTAGCCCTGCTGGGCCTCCTTGAGCGCCGCGTCGGTGTCCGTGCTGTCGTAGTGCACGAAACAGCTTCCGGAGGGCAGGGCGGCCTGCAGGCGCCGGACGATCGACCGGGCCTCCTCGTAGTCCTGGACGTGGCCGAGGATGCCCATCAGCATCAGGGCGACGGGCCGGGAGAAGTCGAGGATCCGGGACGCCGCCTCGATGATCTTCTCGGGCTCGCGCAGGTCCGCGTCGATGTAGTCGGTGACGCCCTCGGGCGTGCTCGTCAGCAGGGCCTGGGCGTGGCGCAGCACCAGCGGGTCGTTGTCCACGTAGACGATGCGGGAATCGGGCGCCACGCGCTGGGCGACCTGGTGGGTGTTGTCGTACGTGGGCAGGCCGGTGCCGATGTCGAGGAACTGGCGGACGCCGAGCTCGCCGGCCACGAAGGTGACGGTACGGATCAGGTAGTCGCGCGAGGCGCGGGCCATGGTCTCGATGTTCGGCGCGAGTTCGCGGTACGCGTCCCCGGCCGCCCGGTCCACCTCGTAGTTGTCCTTCCCGCCCATCCAGTAGTTCCAGATGCGGGCCGAGTGCGGCACCGTGGTGTCGATCCTGGACAGCGCGTCCTGGTCGGGGACGGGGCGGTCGGCCATCGGGGTCCTCCTGCCGTACGGCACGCGGTCGGCTTCCCACGTTAGCGTCAACGGACTTGCGGGAAAGCCGAGTTGTCGGATCGCCCGAGCGGGATCGTGGGCGACGCGGCGGTCCGTGGACCAGCTCGTGGACGAGACCGCCGTCGACGGGCGGCCGGCTTCGCCGGTGTGGGAGGACAACCCGCACGGCGGGAGGGTGCGTGCGGGTTGTCCGGTCGTGGGGGCGTGGTCGCGGCCGCCCGGGCCCCGGGAGGTGCGGCGCGGATCCGTTCAGGCGATCAGGAAGTCGGCCTGCCCCGACTTGGCGCCCTCGATGAACGCGGCCATCTCCTCACGGGAGCAGATCAGCGCGGGTCCCTCGGGGTCCCGCGACTGGCGCAGCGCGACGCTCCCGTCGTCGAGCCGCTTGGCCTCGACGCAGCTTCCGCCGTTGGTGCCGCTCCAGGGCTTGTGCCAGCCCTCGGTTCCCAGACCGGCCGCGGACATGCCGTTGTGCACGGGTCCCATGGATCACAGCTCCTTACGCAGTTCACCCAGGATGGCCCTGGTCCGGGTGACCGGTTCCGCCTGTACGGACATCCGGTCCAGTACTTCGAGATAGCTGACGACGTCGCCGGGCCGGTCGACGTAGACCGCGCCGGCCAGGCTCTCCGTGTAGACGATGTCGGGGAGTTCCGAGAAGCCGAAGCGGAAGTGGTGGAACGGGCCGAACGCGCCGGGGTGGGCGCCCACGCCGAAGCGCATGATCTGGATCCGGACCTTCGGCATGTCCAGGGCCTCGGCCAGCCGGTCGAACTGGGCCCGCATCACCTCGGCTCCGCCCACCGGCCGGCGCAGCACCGTCTCGTCCAGGATCGCCCAGAGGACCGGGGCCTCCGGTTTGGCGAGCAGGTCCTGTCGTCTCATCCGCAGGGCGACGCGACGGGCGATGTCCTCCGGCGGCTCGTTGGGGAAACCCACGCGTATCAGCGCCGTGGCGTAGTCGTGGGTCTGCAACAGGCCCGGGACGTAGTGGGGTTCGTAGAGGCGGATGACGCCGGCCTCGCTCTCCAGGCTCACATAGGCGCTGAACCAGTCCGGCAGTACGTCGCGGTACTTGTACCACCAGCCCGGCCGGTTGGCCTCCCTGGCCAGGGCGAGGAAGTCGTCGGTCTCCGCCTCCGGGACCCCGTAGGCGCGGAGCAGTTCCCTCACGTACGGGATGCGGAGCCCGACCTCGGCCTTCTCGATCCGGCGGACCGTCAGCGCCGTGACCTCGATGGCGCGCGCCGCCTCCTCGAAGGAGACTCCCGCCCGTTCCCGCAGGTGCCGCAGCCGTTTCCCGAGAACCATGCGCAGGACGGTCGGCGCGCTGCCGCCGGAGCGGTTCTCGCCCACGCCCCACCTCCCGGGAACGGCCGTCTCAGGGGGCAGTGTGCCACGCGGCCGACGACAGGGACAGAGCGGTGCGGATCGTTCCGAAATTATCGGAACGCCGGTTGCACGGGCGGTCGGCGGGCCACCATAGTGATCGGGTGACCTGTCGCGCATTCGGCGACGGTCACGCTCAACTGCGCCTGTATCTAACGTAATTGAAATCTCGTCAGGTACGTTCCGAGCGCAGCCGCACGCGGATGCGAGGCGATACGGGATGGCCGCCGTGACCGAGGGACGGACGAGGGACGCGGGCGGGACCGCCGGGGCCAACGGGGTGCTGGGGGCCGCGCTCAAGGAGGCCGGCTGTTCCTACGCCTCCCTCGCCCTGCGGGTCAACGAACTGGGACGCCGTCAGGGAACGGACACCCGCTACGACAAGACGTCGGTCACCCGCTGGCTCCAGGGCCAGCAACCAAGGGGAAACACACCGGAGTTGATAGCCGCCGTCCTGTCCGAGCGGCTCGGCCGCGCCGTGTCCCCCGCGGACCTCGGCTTCCACCCGGATCCCCGGCGCCCGGTCACGGGCAGAGCCCTCGTCTACGGCGAGGACGTGGCGGAGACCCTGCACACGCTCGCGGAACTGGGCTCCACCGACATCTCCCGCCGGGGCCTCCTCGGGACGGTCCCCTTCATCGCGGCGGCCCTGGTGAACCCTCAACGCGACTGGCTCCTCTGGCTGTCGGAGCACCAGGAGACGGTCTCTCCGCCCCTGCCCGTGAGCGGCGGCCCCGTCGAGCAGGTGCACGCGATGATCGCCGTGTTCGACCAGATGGACAACCACTACGGCGGCGGCGGAGTCCGCACCAGCATCGTGCACTACCTGTCCACCGAGGTCGTCCCCATGCTCCAGCGGCGCGGCACACCGCCCGGGCAGCGCCCGAGGCTGTTCGCGGCCGCCGCGCGCCTGGCCGCCATGGCCGGCTGGAGTTCGTACGACGCGGGGGAGTACGGCCTCGCCCAGCGCTACATGACCCAGGGCCTGCGCCTGTGCGCGGAGGGGCACGACCGGGTGCTGGGCGGCCAGATCCTCGCCGGGCTCTCCCACCTCGCCACCGGTCTCGGCCGCCCCGACGAGGGGGTGGCACTCGCCCGGGCCGGAATCGTCACGGCCCAGGGGGCGGGCAGCCCCCTCGGACTGATGCGGCTGTACGCCATGGTGGCGCGCGGACATGCCGCACAGGGCCGCGCGGACGACGTCTCCACGGCGCTGCGCACGGCCGACCGGCACCTGGCGGCGAGCAAGGGGGCCGAGGAGGAGTCGCCGTGGGTGCGCTATCTCGACCATCACTACCTCCAGGCCGAGTCGGCCCTGTGCTTCCGCGACCTGGGGCTCGCGCGCCAGGCCGAGCGCACGGCGAGCGAGTCGCTCGGCTCGGGCGCGGACCGGCGCAGGCGCCAGGCCATCAGCCGTTCCGTCCTCGCGACCGCGCACCTGCAGCAGGACCGCCTCGACGAGGCGGTCGGCACCGCGACACTGGCCCTGGAGACCCTCGGCGCCGTCCACAGCGAACGGTCCGTCCAGGCCCTGCGCGACTTCCGCAGGCGCCTCGAACCCCGCCGCGCCGAGCCCCTCGTCCAGGAGTTCGAACGCCGTTCCCGCGCCGCCCTCGGAGCGGTGGCATGAGGGACGGGCGGAGCGTCGACGGGGCGGGCGCGATGCCGTGACCGGGAGCGCCGCCCCGCCGCGGGACTCAGTACCCGTCGGGGGAGGGGGCGTTCTGGGCGCGGTCGACCGGCAGGTGCGCGCCGGAGATCCCGCTCGACCAGTCCGACAGCAGGAACGCCACGACCCGGGCGACCTCCTGCGGCGCGACCGGCGCGCCGCCGGGCAGCTCCGCCGCCACGAAGCGGGCGAACGCCTCGGGCTCCTCCCGGCGCATCCGGTCCCAGCGCCGGCCGGGGATCAGCATCGAACCGGGGGAGACCGCGTTCACCCGGATCCCGTCCGGACCGAGCTCACGGGCCAGTGACGCGGCCAGCTGGATCTGCGCGGACTTCGCGACCGAGTACTGCGCGGGCGGGCCCGGCTTCCAGCCGGAGATCGAGGAGATCACCACGACGGAACCGCCGCCCGCGGCCCGCAGGTGCGGGACCGCGGCCCGTACCAGCCGGGTCGCATGACCGACGTTCACCGCCCAGGTCGCGGCCCAGTCCTCCGCGTCCGCCTCCTCGAAGCCGCCGCCGCGCGAACCACCCGTGCAGGCCACCACCCCGTCCAGACCCCCGAACAGTTCCGCCGCGTCCTCGACGAACCCCTCCAGCTCCCCGGGGGCGGTGACATCGAGCCGCCGGGTGAACAGGGAGGGACCCACCGAAGCGGCCAGCGCCTCCAGGCCCCGCGCGGTGCGCGCGCAGGTGGCCACCCGCACGCCCTCGGCGGACAGCAGCCGCACGATCTGCTCGCCGAGCCCCCGCGTACCGCCGGTGACCAGGATCCGTTTGTCCCGCAGTCCGGTCCGGTCGGCGCCACCGTCAAGGGACACCGTCGCCCGGCCCCCGCTCCCGTTCCTCACAAGATCGAACATACATCCCACGTCACTACGCGCCTGCAACCGGACAACCCGAATACCCCCTGGTCGCCCCGGCAGTCCGGAGGGTTGGCTGCACGGGCAGCCGCCGAGACAGCCGCCCCCCACGGGCCGCACCCGAAGGAGGACCGATGCCGGCACCCAGGACACCGCGCCGCGAGCCGTCGTCCTCGCCGGCCCACGGCGACCGGGCTCCCGGGCACGAGACGCGGGCCCCGGGACAGGGGGCGCGCCCGGCGGACGTCCGCACCCGCCGCGCCCTCCCCGTGCCCGGCGGGACGGCCGTGTCCGGGGACACCCCGACGGGCCCGGCGCACGGGGCGCACGGCCTGCGGACCACCGTCCCGGCGCACCCCTCGCGGGTGCCCGCCGTGCGGGCCGCGGTCGCCGAGTGCCTCACCCGTCTGCTGCTGCCGGCCGAACGTGTCGAGGACGCCGTGCTCGCGGCCGGGGAACTCTTCACCAACGCCCTCAGACACGGCAGCCCGGACCGGGGCGACACCATCACCGTCGGCATCGAGTGCGACCCGCGCGAGCTGCGCGTGTCCGTCGCCGACCGCTCGTCCGCCCTCCCCGTGGCGCGAACGGCCGCCGGGGCGGAGGAGTCCGGACACGGACTGGCGATCGTCGCCGCGCTGAGCGACGAATGGGGCGTCGAGCCGGCCGACCCGGGCACCACGGGAAAGAAGGTGTGGTTCTCGATGGTGCTCCGGAAGGTGCCGTGAGGAACGGCTGCGGTGCCTGAGCGACGGCGTGTGGGGCTCCAGGGAAACGTGATGTGCAGCACGTGCGGAAATGCCCCTTTCGGGTGGCGCGGAAAGATTCTGGCTGGACACGGCTTGATCGCCGATCAAGAAAGGTGAAATCGCTGGCCACGGCATGTTCGGCGCATTTGACACTTCGTTGAGGGCACAGATAGGAACAGCTCTCTGAAGTGGAGAGGTGGACTGTGCGCGAGCCGAACGTGGTCGGGGACTGGCAGGAGTACGACGAACAGGTCGGCCTGCGTGTTCGCGTTCATGGTGTGGAAAAGGCGGAGCCCCCGAAGGGGCGCGACGACGCCGCCGACGAACTCACCTACTTCAGATTCCGGGTGACCGTCGAGAACCGCGCCACCGAACATTTCGGCATCCACCTCGAGGACGGCCAGATCGACATCCGCGTCGGCGCCGACGGGGAGAGCGCCTTCCTCGACTGGCGGAACTCCCAGTTCATCGAGGGCTACGACGTCTATCCCCTGCGACGGGCCACTGCGGTCCTCTTCGCGGCCGGTCCCGAGGCCGTCCTGCACCGGATGGACATCCAGATCCAGCTGAAGGTCGACGACGAGTGGACCGAGCGCTACCTCTGGGCGGGCGGCATCGAGAACGACGCGGCCGTCGAGGCGGACGCGCGTCCCGACGCGGCCCGGGACAGCCTCGCCTGTCAGGTGAGCAACTTCCTGAGGCGCGAGGCGGAGTCCTGAGCCCACCGGCCCGAGCGGCCCGGAGCGCGCGTTCGTCCCGCCCCCGTGAATCACCCGAAACGTGACGGGGTGGGTGAACGCCGGATTTCGCCGTGCCGGGCTAAGGTCGCCGGGTGAGTCGAACCGAAGCGCGCTCCGAGGGGGCGGGTCCCTTCACGACCCGGCTGACCTGGCGTCTCATGGACGGGCGCACCGCGGTCTGGGAATCGCGCCGGGCCCGTAAGCGCGGTCTGCTCACCGTGCGCGCCCCCGGGGAGGCGCAGGTACGTTCCCGGCGGGCGGACACCGTGTCGATCGCCCGGCTGCGCCGGCTGAACGCCATCGCCGCGACCGCGTTCACGGTCGGCGGGCTGCTGTTCGCCCTCGGGGCCGGGGTCGTCCAGTTCGGCTCGGGCGGTGCGACGGGCGTCTGGATCTACTTCGCGGGCGGCCTGTTCTTCAACACCGGGGGCTACGCCTCACTGCTCCAGGCGGTGAACGCTCCCCGCCGCGACAGCGAGTCCGACACGCTGGCCGGGCGGCGCTGGAGGTGGTGGAGCTACGAGCCCGGCCGGATCGACTGGCTCAGCACCTTCCTGCTGTTCGTGGGGACGCTCGTGTTCGGCGTCAACCTGGTGGACTCGCTGCTGAAGGGGCTCTCGGTCCAGCAGGTGGACCGGCTGATCTGGGCCCCCGACCTGGTGGGCTGCGTCCTGTTCCTGGTCTCGGGCCACCTCGCGATCGTCGAGGTCTGCCACGGACGTCCGCGCGTCCTGGCCGGCGACCTCGGCTGGTGGATCGTCGCGGTCAACCAGTTCGGATCCGTGCTCTTCCTCGTCTCGGCGTTGGCCGCCTACACGCGGCCGGCGACCGGAAGCCTCGTGAACGTCGACATCGCCAACTGGGGCACGCTCGTGGGAGCGCTGTGCTTCTCGGTCGGAGGCGTGATCCAGTTCTTCGAGCGGCCGTGAGGGGTGCCGCCGGACATCCCGCTCACCGGGCGGCCCCGGAGGGGATCGTCTACCGGTCGCTCGCCGGGTTGCCCTCCACCCACTGGATGAGCAGCTGTCGTACGTACGGATTGCCCTCCTGGGCGGCGTGCGCCAGTCGTTCCGCGCTCGCCCGTGCGGCCCGCCAGCTCGCCGGGGTGTCCTCGGCGTTGGCCTGGTCCGCGGCGGCCAGCGCGTCGGCCGCGAGGAGGCGGAGATCCTCGGAGAGGTCGTCGTCGGCGGCGGCCCGGTACGCCTCCAGACGCAGGGCCGCGAGGGCGGCCGGTGAAGGGGCGGGTCGCGCGGGCGGCTGGGCGTAGCCGCTCACCGCTATGACCACGCAGAAGGTGGCGACGTCCCGGCGGCTCTCCGACTGGCCCTGGGCGACGGCGGGCGCGAGCCAGGTGGGGGCCCGCCAGTGCGACACCGCGGTGGCGACGGTCAGGGCGACGGCCAGCAGGACGAGGGGGATCCAGCCACCGAGGAACCATCCGATCGGCCCGAGGACCAGGAAACAGACGGCACTGCTCATCCATATCCGGCGGCGGCCGAGTCTCAGGTGTCGTGGATCCATGTGTCCCAGTGTCGCAGGGGCGTCCGGGGCGCGCTGAGGGGGCGGGTGATTCGTGCGGCCCCGCTCCTCCCGGACCGCCCGGGGACACGGGAACGACCGCCGGGGGCACGGGAACGACCGACGGGGACACCGGGACGGTCGTTCCGGGGTGCTTTCCGCGCCATGGCGGCGGGAGCGCCCCGTGACGGCCGCCGGGGGCCGGAGCGTCCGGGCCCGTGGCCGCGAATGGCGGGAACCGCGGTGAACGGGCCCCGCGACCGGGGCGGCGGGTGTGAACGGCGCGTATCGAATGGCCGGAGATGGCCCTGTCCATCGCGACCCCCCGTACGTACGATTTCGTCGCTCCCGGCCTTCACAGCTCCTTCACAGCCAGGAGCGGGTTGCGCATGTGCATTTGTCATGTGCATGTACAAACGAACCACGCTTGATCCACCGCACTGGTCCGCGACGGCTCCCCGTCCTTCGGGGCGCCGCACCCCCCATTCATGGCGGCACGCCCGTGTGCGGTCGCCGGAACACCGACGCAACGGATTGGAGCACCATGGCCGGTGGCCTGTTCCTGGGCGGCGCGATCGCCGCCCTGTTCGCCACAGCGCTTCCCCTGTCGAGTCAGTCGTCCCCGTTCGACGACCCGCCCCCGGACAAGATCATCATCAGCGTCGCCACGGTCAACGGGTCCGGCTGTCCCCAGGGAACCGCGGCCGTCGCCGTTTCCCCGGACAACACCGCCTTCACCGTGACCTACAGCGACTACCTCGCCCAGGTCGGGGGCAACGCCGACCCCACCGCGTTCCGCAAGAACTGCCAGCTCAACCTGAATGTGCATGTCCCGCAGGGCTTCACCTACGCCATCGCCAGCGCGGACTACCGCGGCTTCGCCTCGCTCCAGCGGGGAGCCAGCAGCACCGAGAAGGCCTCGTACTACTTCCAGGGATCCCCGAACACGGCCTCCATCTCCCACCCCTTCCGCGGCCCGTACAGCGACGACTGGCAGGCCACGGACACCACGGACTGGGCCCAACTGGTCTGGGCCCCCTGCGGTGTCCAGCGCAACTTCAACATCAACACCGAACTCCGCGTCAACGCGGGCACCTCGACGCCCGGCAGCTCCAGCTTCATGACCATGGACTCGACGGACGGTGACATCAGCACCGTCTATCACCTGGCCTGGAAGGAGTGCCCCGCCGCCTGACCCGTCCTTGCCTCGCGGGTCCCCGGCCGGCTCCGCCGCATCGGAGCCGGCCGGGCCGGTCCGTGACCTCTCTCGCGCTCAGGCCCTAGGGGAGCAGCTTGTTGACCGCCGCGGAGCCCTCCTCCTGGAGCTTGCGCTCGGCCCAGGCGAGGTTCTTCGGTGTGACGTCGCGACCCGTGGCGAGGACGAGGTCCTCGGCCGACACCGGGCCTTCGGCCCCGGTGTGCAGCATCTTGTCGGGGGTCGCCCGGTCGTCGGAGGGCGTGGACGCGTCGCTCTGGCTTGTCGGCATGGTTTCTCCCTGCTTCACCGGATCTGTTCTCACGCTACGGGCATTCCGTGCGCCCCGCGCGACACGCCCGGTGCCAGGCCCGTTCCACGCCCGCCGCGGCGGGCGAACCCCCGTTCGGCCGCGCTGCGATGTCGTAGATCGTTCGTGGAGGTGATGGTGAAGGGGCTCGCACCCCTGCGAACGAAACGAACGGAGCTTGGAACATGCGTATTCGTCTGATGGCCGCCGCCGGACTCGCCGGTGTGGCCCTGCTGGCCACCGCCGGGACCGCCGCCGCCGACGATGGGCCGGTGGTCGGTGTCGCGCAGAACAGTCCCGGAGTCCTGTCCGGCAACGTCATCCAGGATCTCGTCGACGTCGACGCCAACGTCTGCGGCAACACGATCGACGTGGTGGGCCTGCTGAACCCTGCGTCCGGGAACAGCTGCTCGAACGGCTGACGGTCCGTGGGTCCGGGCGTTCCCTGCCCGGACCCGGCGGCGGCCCGAGCCCGGCACCCCTCTGTTCCTCGATTGGCCTGTACATGACCATGTGGGCGGGTCAGACTGTGCGCCGACCAGTCACCCCCCAGCGAGGAGCACCATCCATGCGCAAGCCCGCACGGCAACGTTGTCACGCGGTACTGGCCGGTCTCGTCACCCTCACCACCGCCGCCGTCCTGTCCGTGACCACGGGAACGCCCGCCTTCGCCGCCGACACCTGGAACGAGGTGGGGTCGGACCGCGCCGACCCGCTGACCGAGAGTCAGGGACTGGCCTCCGTCGAGGTCCCGGCCGGCAGCCCCAACCGCTACACGGGCATCGGCACGATCCCCGCGAGCGTGAGCGCACGGGGCTGGAACCACGTCGGCGACCCGGACGCCTCGTACGACGGCCATTACGTGGAGCCCTACCAGAGCGACTCCGGCGGCGCGAAGATGTTCCGCGTGCGGGCGCCCGGCGGCGCCTGGTCCGAGTACGTCCACGAGCTGGGCGCCGGAGAGGCGCCGAACAACTCCTTCGCCGCCGTCGCGCCGAGCGGTACGTGGATGCTGTCCGGTGAGTACGGCACGATGAGCCGGCTCCTGGTGTTCCCCACCCCCGGCGTCAACCCGGCCACTTCGCCCTCGGCCGACCTCCCGCTGGTGTCCACCGTCGACCTCGACCACGCCGTGCGCGACGTACAGGGCTGCGACTTCGTCACGGCAACCCGGCTGCTGTGCTCGTCCGACGACCCCGCGGGCACGCTCTTCGGGATGACCAGGCCGCTGCTGCAGATCGACCTGTCCGGCGAGCCGAACGGCTCGGCCGACGTCTCCGGACACGTCACCGCACTGCGTCAGCTCCCGCTGCGCAGCTCCTGCTCGGGCACCTTCGAGGCGGAGGGCATCGACTACGACCGCCGCGGCGCCACCCTGCGCGTGATCGTGGTGTCCCCGGGCTTCTGCGCGCTGACGGACAGCAAGACCTATCGCTTCACCAGGGGTTGAGCCCACACTTCTCCCGAGGCCCGGGCACGTGTCCCGTCGGGGCGCCGACCGACGGGGGGCGTGTACGGCCCGAAAGGGCTGGGTCTAAGGTCAGGGGCAGATTCAGAGTGATGGGGGGTGGCCGACTGTGGTGCAGGACGAAGCCGTGATCGGCTGCACGGGGGAACTGCTCATCGGCACCCGGGGAGCCGCCGGTCCCGGCGAGATCCTGGTGCGCGTGAGAGGCGGATCCGAGACCTTCCTCGCCTGGTCCCGGGAGCCCCTGCCCAAGGGGGCGACCGTGCTGGTGATCGAGTCCCGGGGGTGTCGCACGGTTGACGTCATCGCGTGGGCCGATCCGCTGGACGCGCTGGACGGCGACGCCGTCGGCGCCGGTTGAGAAGGAGAAGCATGTTCGGTTATCGCGTGCCCGCCCCCGACGAGGCGATGTTGATCTCGGGCGGCAGGCGGGGACTGGGGGGCGCGCCGTTCCGGGTCGTGACGGGGCACGGCAAGTTCGTGCTGCCGATCTTCCGCAAGACCCGCTTCCTGACGCTGTCCATGTGCGAGGCGGAGGTCACCGAGACCTGCGTCACCAAGCAGGGCATCACGCTGCACGTCCGTGCCGTGATCGCCTTCAAGGTCGGCAACGACACCGAGAGCATCATCAACGCGGGGCAGCGGTTCCTGTCCGACCAGGAGCAGATGTCGGTTCTGACGGGCCGGATCTTCGCGGGCCACCTGCGCGCCATCATCGGTTCGATGACGGTCGAGGAGATCGTCACCGAGCGGCAGAAGCTCGCCGCCGAGGTCCTCGACACCTCGAAGACGGAGATGGCGAAGATCGGCCTGATCGTCGACTCGTTCCAGATCCAGTCGATCGACGACGGGGACACCGGCTACATCGACGCGATGTCCGCGCCGCACAAGGCCGCCATCCAGCGCCAGGCCCAGATCGCCCAGGCGCAGGCCACCCAGGCCTCCGTCGAGGCGGAGCAGGTGGCGGCGCGCAACCAGGCCGAGTACGCCCGGCAGACCGCGATCGTGCAGGCGGAGTACTCGGCCGAGGTGGACCGGGCCCAGGCGATGGCCGCCCAGGCGGGCCCGCTCGCCCAGGCCCACGCCCAGCAGGAGGTCCTGGCCGCGCAGACCGAACTCGCCCAGCGCGCCGCTCGGCTGCGGCAGGAGCAGCTGGTGGCCGAGGTCGTCAAGCCCGCCGAGGCCGAGGCCGAGCGCATCAAGGTGCTCGCCGTCGCCGATGCCGAGCGCATGAAGATCCAGGCCGAGGCGGCCGCCTCGCACGACCGGGTCGCGCTCGACCGGATGCTGATCGACCAGCTGCCCCTCATCGTCAAGGAGGCGGCCGGCGGTCTCGCCGGCGCGAACGTCAACGTCCTCAACGGCGCCGACGGCCTCGGCGAGATCGCGGCCGGACTGGTCGCGCAGGGCCTGACCATCCTCGACTCGGTCCGCCAGAACCTGGGCGGACAGAACTCCGAGGGCGGCGCCGCGAAGGCGAGCGGCCCGCTCGAACTCCCGGGGTACAGCCGCACGCCGGTCGACGTCGACGGCGACGAGCCGAAGGGCGCCCCGTCGGCCGGCTGACGGTCCACGGCTCCCGGTCCACCGCGTCCGCCGTCCCTCCCGGGACGGCGGACGCGGCCGTTTCCCGCCACGGCGCGCCCGCGACCCCGTTCGGGTCAATCGGCCCCAGGAGATCTCAAGTCCCTTACACTCTGCCCCAGTTGATCTCGACGCGGCCGCACCAGGAGGAGCGCATGCCCCGGACACCCTCGCGACGCACCGCACTGCAAGGCCTCGCCGCCGGCGTCGCGGTCGTCGGGTTCGATCCCTTCACCCGGAGCTGGGCGGCCACCACGACCCGCACCGCCGGGCGGCCGCTCGCCGGTCTGCCGCCGCTGGACGGCAGCGTGCACACCGACGACGCCTCCCTCGCGGCGGACGCCGACGACTTCGGCCACATCGTCCACCGGCGTCCGGCCGCGGTGCTGCGGCCGGGCTCGGTCCGCGACGTCGTCGCCATGGTGCGCTTCTGCAACGAGCACGGCGTGTCCGTCGCGCCCCGGGGCCAGGGCCACGCCACCCAGGGGCAGGCACAGGTCGACGGGGGTCTGGTCATCGAGACCACACCGCTCGCCTCCATCGGCCCGGTCGGACCGGGCAGCACCACGGTCACCGTCGGCGCCGGAGCCCGGTGGAGCGAGGTCGCCCGGGCGACCCTGGCGCACGGACTCACCCCGCCCACCTTCACCGACTACCTCGAACTCTCCGTCGGCGGCACCCTGTCGGTCGGTGGCATCGGGGGCCAGACCCACCAGCAGGGCGCCCAGGTCGACAACGTGACGGAACTCCAGGTCGTCACCGGCGCGGGCGATCTCGTCCGCTGCTCCCCGACCCGTCACCGCGACCTGTTCCACGCCGTGCTCGCCGGGCTCGGCCAGTGCGCGGTCATCGTCGGTGCCACGCTGCGCCTGGTCCCCGCGCCCGGGACCGTACGCCAATACCTCCTTCCGTACGACGACCTGCGCACGTTCCTGGACGACCAGCGGCTGCTGGTCCAGGAGGGCCGCTTCGACTACCTCGAGGGCCAGGTGAGCGCCGACGCCGACGGGGCCTTCCGCGGCTACGTCATCGAGGCCGTCGCCTACGGTCCGCCCGTCGGGCCCGCCCCCGACGACACGGCGCTGCTGCGCGGACTGCGGCACGATCCCGCGGGCGCCCGGACGAGCGACCTCGGCTACTACGACTTCCTCGACCGGCTCGCGGCCTCGGTCGCCGCACTCAAGGAAGCGGGCCTGTGGGCCTTCGCCCACCCCTGGCTGAACCTGCTGCTGCCGGGCCGTTCGGCGGCGACGCTGGCCGAATCCCTGCTGGCGGACCTCACCCCGGCCGATCTCGGTCCCGGCGTCGTCCTCCTGTACCCGGTGCTGCGGAAGAACCTGCACACCCCGTTGCTGCGCACGCCCGACGACCCCGTGTCCTATCTGCTGGCCGTCCTGCGCACGACCGCGCCCGACGACACCGCGACCGTCGACCGGCTCCTCGCGGCCAACCGGGCCGCCTACGACACCGTCCACGCGGCGGGCGGCACCCACTACCCGGTCGGCTCGGTCCCCTTCGGCGCGGCGGACTGGCGCGAGCACTTCGGGCCCGTCTACCGACGCCTGGCCACCGCCCGGCACACGTACGACCCGAGAGGGATCCTGGTCCCCGGGCAGGGCGTCTTCTGAGGGCGGCGGTCCGTTCGCGGTCCGCCCCCGTCCCGGCCCTAGGGCCTGTCTGACAATTCCCGTCTGCCATGCGACGCCATGCACGCTCCCCCGAGCTCTTCGAGCAGGGGGCACCCCCACTCGCCGCACCGGCCCCAGACCCGAGTACATCCAGTACGCAGGCCTGGGGCCGGCACTCCCCCAAGCTCTTCGAGCAGGGGGTACCCCCAGAGCACGCACCTGACGCCGCCCGGCCGCCCTCCGGGCGACGACGCGAATTGTCAGACAGGCCCTAGCTCACCAGCGGCCCGGCTCGCTGCCCACGATCGGCACCGACGGCTCGCCGTCCACCCCCCTCGGGACGTCACCGGCCAGCATCACCCGGTGCATGACCCGGGGGTGGTCGAGGTGGGCCGTGTCGCCCGGCGCCAGATGGACGGTGGCCCGGTTGTCCCAGAAGGCCACGCTGCCCGGCTCCCACCGGAAACGGACCGTGTACTCGGGCCGGGTCGCCTGCTCCAGCAGCATGTCGAGCAGTGCCCGGCTCTCCGGCCGGGACACCCCCAGGATCTGCTCGACGTAGTAGCCGTTGACGAACAGCACCCGCTCGCCCGTCTCCGGGTGCACCCGCACCAGCGGGTGGTCGGTGGCGATCTGACGGTCCAGCAGATGACGGAGGTACGCGTCGTCGCCCGGCCGGCTCTGGTACCCGACCCCGAGCCGGTGCTCGGCGCGCAGGGTGTCGACGAAGGCGCGCACGGGAGCCGACAGGCCCGCGTAGGCGGCGGCCAGGTTCGACCAGGTCGTGTCGCCCCCGTACGGGGGTACGGTCTCGGCGCGCAGGATCGTCGCGGCCGGGGGGTCGACCCGGGCGCCGTGGTCGCAGTGCCACCCGCGCAGCAGGGAGTGACGGCGCCTGCGCAGCCACTCCTCGTGGTCCATGCCGTAGCGCCCGCCCAGTTCGAGACGGTCGGCCGTCGTCTCGACCTCGGGGAACTCCCCGGGCGACACGCTGCCGCGGGACCGCAGCCGGACCGGTGTCCCGAACCGGCGCGCGAAGGCGACGTGCGCGGCGTGGTCGAGCCGCTGGCCGCGGAAGAACAGCACCTTCCAGCGCAGCACCGCCGCCCGGATCGCGGCCACGGCCTCGTCCGTCAGCGGCCCCGCCAGGTCGACTCCCGTGATCTCGGCGCCGATGTGCCCCGCCGCCGGTCTCACTTCGAGGGGTGTGACCTGGTCCGTCATGGGGCCTCCGTGGCTCGTGCGTCCGGCTCGTCGGCTCCAGCATGACCGCTCGGCCCAGTGCCCGACAGGCCGCCTCGCGCACGGAAGCGGGCGCGCGGGCCGGGAGGCCCGGCGCTCGCGGAGGCCCCGGGCGCGTACGGAAGGCGCGGGCGCACACGGGAGGCGCGCCGCGCGCACGGGGTGTGTCCGGTGTCCCCCACGTCACTGTGGCGCACTCCCTGTCGGCGGACGCGGCCCGTGCCGAGAATGGGGGGCAGTGAACGGGGCCCGCCTTCCATCCGCATAGGGGCGGGGCCCGTTCGCTCCGTTCGGGACCGGGCGCGAGCGCGCTCCGGACGTCTCAGCCCTTGTGCCCGCGCAGCGCGGCGAGAGCCCGGTCGGCGTGGACGCTCATGCGCAGCTCGCTGCGGACCACCTCCAGGACGGTGCGGTCCTTCCCTATGACGAACGTGACCCGCTTCGTGGGGGCGAGCGTGAAGCCCCGCTTCACGCCGAATCGTTCCCTCACGGTTCCGTCGACGTCGGACAGCAGCGGGTAGCCGAGCGTGTGACGGTCGGCGAACTCCTGCTGCCGTTCGACCGCGTCGCCGCTGACGCCGACCAGCCGCGCGCCCGCGGCCGTGAACTCGGTGGCCAGATCGCGGAAGTGGCAGGCCTCGGCGGTGCAGCCGGCGGTGAGGGCGGCGGGATAGAAGAAGAGCACCACCGGCCCGTCGGCCAGCAGCTCGGACAGGCTCCGCGTCACCCCGGTCTCGTCCGGCAGCGCGAAGTCCTCGACCTGGTCGCCCACGTTCACCTGAGATGTCATGACTGTCCCTTTCCGGACCGGGCGACTCCGCGCGCCCACAGTACGAGCGGCACCTGGAGCGGGAGCCGGGCGAGTGCCGCGGCCCTGAGCGGCGCGGGACGGCGACGCCAGTCCACGGCCATCTGGACGTTGGCGGGGAAGACCCCGACGAAGAACGCGGCGGTGGCGAGCGCGGCCACCCGGCGTGTGCGGGGGAGGGCCACCCCGGCGGCCAGGGCGAGTTCGGCGGCACCGCTCGCGTACGTCCAGGTCCTGGGTGCTCCCGGAAGGGCGCGCGGGATGGTGGCGTCGAACTGCCGTGGTGCGGCGAAGTGGGCGACGCCCGCGGTGGCCAGGAGGCCTGCGAGCAGCAAGGGTGATCGTTCGGGCCGTGGCACGGTTCCTCCTCCGGAAGCCTGCCGCGGATATTACTGCAGGGTAAGTGGCCGTGGTGCGGGCGGGACATGACGGTGAGGTGCTGTTCACGGGCCGGGGCGGGGGCGAAGTCCGGTGCGTGCCCGAACGTCCGGGTTCGGGCACGCGGTCCACGGTCGGCCGCGGAAGTGACGCGCCCCGGCCGCTCCCGCCGCCCGTACCCCGTGCCGACCCGTACCCCGTGCCGGCCCGTACTCCGACCCGGAGCGGGACAGCGGGACGGGGCGGACTCCGACCCGGAGCGGGACAGCGGGACGGGGCGGAGCGGTCAGGCCGTCAGGGCGTGCCGAAAGGTGCCCGGGTCCATCGCCTCGCCCCGGCCGACCGCCTTGCTCCGGCCGATCGTCCCTTTCCGGCCGGCCGCCTCGCCCCGGCCCGTGGCGGGTGCCGCGGCCCGGACGGTGTACGTGGTCTTCGCGGGGTCGACGAGCGGATCACCGAGCACGATGCGGCCCGCCGCGTGCAGCGCGTCGCACTCGCCGGTGGGCAGGGCCACGTAGCAGCCGCCGCGTCCGGTCGCGGGATCGAGCGGAAGCCAATAGCCGTACCGGCGGCGGCCGTTCGCGTGCACGGTGAGGCGGACGGGGAACCGCCGCTGGGTGATCAGACGCAGGACCTCGGCACCCTCGGGACCGAGCGGGGCGCGTGCGCGGGACAGCGGCCGCAGCATGGTCACCGGCCTCCCATCGGCGCTCGCGGCACGGCACGGAGGTGCGGGGTCGGCGTCATGTGCGGGCGGCCTTTCGACGGACGGACGGGATCACGCGGCACCGGGGCGGTGACGTTCTGGCTGACCGGCATTGTTCCGCAGGGCACTGACAACGCGGGCCGGCCGGCGTTCAGCCGTGCCGTCCCGATGCCCGCGCGCGGTTGGACCGGGCGGTGAGCTGCCCCTGGACGAAGGGATCCGTGGCCGGGTCGTACGAGCCGGCGTGGTCGGCCAGGACGTCGGTGATCCGTTCCCATTCGTCCAGCTCCGTCCGCGCGTCGGGGGTCGTCCTGCCGTCGGCCGAACCCTCCTCGGCCGCCTTCCGCGCCTCGTCGAGGGCGGCCTTCGCCCGGTGATGGTCCATCCCGGTGGCGGTGCGACGCACCCGGTCCCACACGGCGTGCTCCCGCTCGGACGGTTCCCGCTCCGGATCCAACGTTCCCCCTCGATCGTGCGACGCGGCGGCTTCCTTCACCGGAACCGTGTGCCCAGGCCGCGCGGAACGACACCTCCGCGTCGGCGGCGCGGCCGCGGGTGGCGTTCCGTCACCAGGGCAGGAACACGTGGATGTCCTTGCCGTCGGGCCGCACGATCACGCTCACCTGGTCGCAGAGCGCGTGGACGAGGTGCCAGCCGATGCCGCCCCCGCCCTGGGAGGGGCGGAAGCGGCGGGGCGTGGGCGGGGTGGTGCTGCTGTCGTGGAACATCACGTGCACACCGCCGGTGGTGGGACGCATCTGGAGCTCGAAGGGGCCGGGAGCGTACTGGATCGTGTTCGCGGCGAGTTCGGTGACCACCAGCAGGATGTCGTCCCAGTGTTCGGCGGCCGAGGGCGGTGTCGTTCGCGCGAGAACGCGAAGATAACCGTCCGCGGCCAGCCGAGCGTCGGTCACGTTGCGCAGTTCTCCGCCGAACGCGCTCGTGAGCGTCCCGAACTCCTCGGACGACGGCCTCATGTTCCGGCTCGGATCGATCTCCATCGTGCCCTTCGTTCGGATCTCGTCGGCGGGATGCCTCCCGCCGCTTCGCGACCCGGTCGCCTGCTCCCGGACCGGGCTCCACGGCGAGGCCCGGTGATGCTTCCGTCCTGCCTACGCGGAAGAGTCCTGAGGGCGCCGACGCGATCGCCGCCGTGCCAGCGCACGCCGCTCCGCCTCACTCGTACCGCCCCAGACGCCGACGGTCTGGCCCGTGTCCAGGGCCCAGCGCAGGCACTCCTCACGGACCGGGCAGCCCGCGCAGACCGCCTTCGCCTCCTGGATCTGCAGCAGCGCGGGACCGGTGCTGCCGATGGGGAAGAACAGATCGGGGTCAACGGTGCGGCAAGACGCGCTGTCGCGCCAGTTCTCCATGCGAGCCTCCTGCGATCGGGTCGGACGCGTCCTCGGGAATTTCGGTCCCTTCTCGGGTCACCCTTGATCCGCCGGATGAAACAGGTGAGTCGTGCAAAGAACCGGTGGAAACCGGAGCGGCCGCGCGCCGCAGGGCGGGAGCTCCCCCGGAAGGAGAGGAACAGGCGTCACCCGATCGCCTCGGCGGGGGTGCACCGGGATGGCAAAATGGGACCCCGGGTGAAGGCTGGTTTCGTTTCGACGGATGAACGGATGGTCCATGGCGCAGGAGTCCGGCGAGGTCTGGGAGAAGTTTGCCGTCGCCCTGGCGGACATGGCGCGCGACCTGCTGGCCCAGGACTCGGTGCAGGCCACGCTGGACCGGATCGTGGAACACGCGACGGTACTGATCAACGGCTGCGACGAGGGGGGCATCCTCACGGTCCGCCGCGGTGAGGTCAGAGCGCTGGCCGCGACCAGCGACGTCGTGCGCAGGGCGGACCGGATCCAGCAGGACCTGCGGGAGGGGCCGTGCTTCGACGCGGTGACCGACCGGGAGCAGCTGTACGCCATCGAGGACCTGCGCCGGCCGCACGAGAAGTGGGCTCGCTTCGCGCCCGAGCTGAGGAAGCTGGGCATGGGCAGCATGATGGGCTTCCTGCTGTACACCGAGGACGACGAACTCGGCGCCCTCAACCTGTACTCGCGCCGCCCGGACATGTTCGACGAATCGGCCCAGCGCGCCGGCTGGGTGCTCGCGTCGCACGCCGCGGTCGCCCTGTCCTCGGCCCGGACGCACCAGCAGCTCGGCGACGCCCTGGAGACCCGCCACGAGATCGGTGAGGCCATGGGCATCCTCATGGAGCGCCACGGTCTCGGCGAGGAGGACGCCTTCGCCGTGCTGAAGAAGGCGTCCCAGGACCACAACATCAAATTGCGGGAGATCGCCCGCAAGGTCTGCGAGACCGGCGAGCGGCCCCGCTGACCGTTCCGCCGGTCCCGCCGCGGGCACGGCCGGACCGGCGGGGGCCCGGCCGGGCCGGCGGGGCGGGACCGCCGACCGGGCCACCGGACTAGAGGAAGCGGCGCAGCGGTGTGACGGCCAGTTCCTTGGCGCGCTGGACCGACGGCCTGCGCCGCCAGCGTGCCGGGTCGATGCCCACCGCGCGCTCCCGGTCCTCGTCGAAGTCCCGGTCGAGGGCCGCGGTGAACGACTCGTCGAGGACGGCCAGCATGACCTCCTCGTCGTGCTCCATGGAGCGGCGGTTGAAGTTGCTGGAACCGATGAGGGAAGCCACCCCGTCCACCGTCATGATCTTGGTGTGGAGCATGGTCGGCTGGTACTGGCGTATCTCGACACCGGCGGCCAGCAGCGCGCCGTAGTGGTTCTGGCCGGCGAGCTGACAGGCCCGCTGGTCGGTGTACGGACCGGGCAGCAGGATCTCCACCCGCACACCGCGGCGCGCCGTCGCGCACAGCAGGTCCACGAAGTAGACGTCGGGGGCGAAGTAGGCGGTGGAGAGGCGGAAGCGTTCCTCGGCGGACGTGAGCATCACGCGGATGAGGGTCTGCATGTCCTGCCAGCCGAAACTGGCGGAGCCCCGCACCACCTGCACGGTCGCCGTGCCCGGCTGACCGTGTCCGGTGAAGCGGTCCCGGTCGTCGAAGAGCTCGTCGTGGCACTCCGCCCAGTTCTGGGCGAACGCGGCGGCTATGCCGTCCACGGCGGGCCCCCGCACCTTGACGTGGGTGTCCCGCCACTCGGCGGGGCCGCGGGCGTCCCCGCACCATTCCTCGGCGATGCCCACGCCCCCGGTGAACGCGGTGTGCTCGTCGACGACGAGCGCCTTGCGGTGGCAGCGGTGGTTCTGCTTCAGGGGGGAGAGCCACAGCGGTTTGCGGAACCACGCGACCTGCACGCCCGCGGAGGTCATGGACCGCAGCAGGTCCTCCTCGATCCGCTTCGCGCCGAAGCCGTCCAGCAGGAGCCGCACCCTGACACCCGCCCGCGCCCGGTCGGCGAGCGCGGCCGCGAAGTCGCGGGCTATCTGCCCGCGCCAGTAGACGAAGGTCATCATGTCGACGGTGTGCTCGGCGGACCGTATCGCGTCGAGCATCGCGGCGAAGATCCGGTCGCCGTTGCGCAGGGGGACCAGCTCGTTCCCCTCGGTGGCGGCGATCCCGAGGAGCCGTTCCAGGCGTCTGCGGAACCGCTGCTTGCGGCGTCGCGCCTCCGCCGGGTCGACCGCTCCGCTCGCCTCGACTGGTGCCGTGATCGTCCTGGACATCCGCCGTCTCCTGTTGTCCGTGCCGTGATCCGCCTCGCCGCCCCGCGCGGACGAGGAGGAGTGGTGCCGGGGTGGTGGCCCCGCCGTCCCCTGCCCGGCGAGGGCCACCACCCCGGCCGCTCGACCGTGCCGGCTCCGGGGTCGCCCGGCCCCGTACGACCGTCACGGGAGCGATGTCGCCGAGACACCCGCGGGCGCCCGGGACGCGTGTCTGGTGCCCCCGATCCGCCGGGACAGTCCCCCGGACTTCGGCCGCCGCCGCCGACGGGAGGGCGGCAGCCGGACTCCTCGGCGTCGCCCGGACAGGGCTCCTGTGGGCGGGGAGTGAAGGTGGGGAACCCGTGACATGGCCTCCGGCGGTCCGGGAAGAAGAGGAGACAGCCTGTCCGGCACTGTGGACCTGCACGGAGCCGAGCCGCTGCGCGGTGAACGGACGGGAGGTACGGCAAGGGAGGCAAAGGCATGACCACCGTCGAACCGCCCCGCGCGTTCGGCCCCGGTCTCGGCGCGAGGCTGGAGCGGGATTCGCAGGCCGCCGTGCACGCCCGGCGGATGGCGCGCACGTTCCTCGGCGGTCTGCCGCGCGCTGTACCGCGGGAGACCGCCGAGGCGGTCACGCTCGTGGTCTCGGAGCTCGTGACGAACGTGGTGCGACACGCGCGCGGTCGGCTGTGCAGTCTGGACCTGGAGGACATGGGCCACGGAGTGGGCATCGCGGTCTCCGACGACGACCCCGAACCGCCGCGTCCCAGGAACCTCGATCTGACCGGCCGGGGCGGCTTCGGCTGGCCGCTGGTGCGCCGGCTGTCCTCCGAGCTGACCGTGCTGTCCCGCCCCGACGGCAAGACGGTCCACGCGGTCGTGAGCTTCTGACGAGCTCCACCACCGACGAGCCCTGCCGCCGAGGAGCCACGCTGATGCCGAGGAGTCCCGCTGCCGCTGACGGGCCCCGCTGCCGCTGACGGGCCCGGCGGGCGGGCGCCCGCCGGGCCGCCGAGGCATCGGGCTATCGGTCCGCCTGGCCCCCGGTGCCCGCCGGGCCGTGCCAGTCGAGGCACACCACGAGGGCGTCGTCCTCCGGCCGGGTCCCGGCCCGGTGGCCGGTCAGCTCCCTCAGCACGGCGCGGGGCACCTCCGTCGCGGGCAGCAGCCGGGTGGATCCGATCGCCCTGTCCAGGGCCCTCTCCCCGTACTCCTCCCCGCCCGGCCCGGCGACGGCGTGGACGCCGTCGCTCACGAAGAGGAACCGGTCGCCGGGTTCCGCCTGGAACTCCTGCACGAGGTAGTCGGTCTCCTCGAACATGCCGAGGGGCAACTGGGCCTCGAAGCCGACGTGTTCGACGGTCCGGCCGCGCAGCCGCAGCATCCGGGGCGATCCCGCGTCGATCACTCGCATCCGGCCGGTGGACAGCTCGAAGTCGAGCATGAGCACGGACAGATGGCGCTCGCCGCGGTACTGGGCGTAGATCGCCTGATCGGCGAGGGCCGCCTGGTCCTGGAGGGGGATGCCGGCCCGGCGCGCGTTGCGCAGGGCGTTGACACCGAGATTGGTCAGCAGCGACGCCTCGATGCCCTCGCCCATCCCGTTCGTGACGTAGAGGGACAGCCGGTCGGCGTCGGCCGACCAGTCGAAGTTGTCGCCGAAGATCGCGTAAGCGGGCTCCAGCTGGGCGCCGAGCTCGTACTCGGGCCGGGAACAGGAGCGGCCGGGCAGCAGCTGCCACTGCATCTCCGCGGCCAGCGTCAGCCGGTCCTTGCGGCGCGCCCGGAGGTACAGGTCGGTGTCGCGTTCGGCCACGATCACCTCGTGGCCGAGGACCTCCGCGATGTCGGCGAGCTCGGCGAGCGTCTTCGCCCCACAGGCCTCGGGGGGCAGGACGACGGACAGGACGCCGAGCCGGTCACCGCGCACCGTCACCGGGAAGTGCGCTCGTACGCCCTCGTCGCCGCGTTCCTCGACGAAGGGTTCCTGGGACCCGAAGGCCCGGCCCTCGGGGCTGGTGTGCACCGGAACGGGTTCCAGGGTGTGCGGGAGCACCGAGACGGGCTGCAGCACGGTGAGCCCGTAGTCGGCCATGAAGAGTTCGACGGAACGGGCCGCGTAGTGGTCGCACAGCACGCCACGGACCGCGTCCAGCAGCTGGTGGGGCGCCGCGGTGCGCAAGGCGCGCTCCGCGGCCACGAATCTGTTCACGATGTCGGGCAGACCAATCTTCGGTGAGTCGGCTGAGTCGGATGAGTCGGGTGAGTTCGGTGAGTTCAGTGAGGCGGCTCTCGCACACGAGTGCCGCTATCCACCATTTTGTTCATTTCGTCGTGGCGACGGGCTGACAGTGCCCGCGAAGGCTGGGAGAGTTGGACGGTGACTTCCTCCGGCCCGCGTCCGCACCGCAGTGAGGTGGCTCGCGTGACCGCCGAGGCGGCCGAGCTGCTGGAGATCCTCTGGGGCCGTGCCTCGACGGCTCCGGTCTCCGCCTCCCAGCTGCGGGTGCTGTTCATCCTGGAGCACGACGAGGGCATCAACCTGAGGACCCTGGCCGACGCGCTCGGCTCCACTCCTCCCTCGACCAGCAGGCTCTGTGACCGGCTGCAGGCCGTGGGGTTCGTCGAACGGGCACCGGGCGCCACCAGCCGCCGGGAGCTGCGGCTGTTCCTGAGCCCCCAGGGCCGGACCTTCCTCACGGAGCTGCGCTCACGGCGCGAGCACGCCGTGGAGACGGTCCTCGCTCAGATGCCGCCCGCCGGGCGGGCGGCGCTCGTGGAGGGGCTCGCGGCCTTCTGCGCGACAGCGGCGGCGCAGCTCCACGAGGGCGGCACGACGGACGTCCGCTCGGCCTGAACGGTACGGCCGCCCGGACCGGCCCTTTCCCTGGTGCCGGGCCGTCCCTTCGCCTAGTGCCGGGCCGTCCCTTCGCCTATGTGGACCAGCGCGGCGTCGACATCGTCCACCGACGTGATGGCGAGACTGACGCCCGTGAGATCCAGGACGCGCCGGACGGCCGGCGCCGGGGACACGAGGCACACGCCGCCGCCCGCCCGGCCGGCGGTGTCATGGGCCTTGAGCAGGGCGTTGATGCCGGAGGAGTCCATGAAGGGGACCGCGGACAGGTCGAGCAGCAGGTGCCGCCGGCCGCCGCGCACCTGGTCGGCCAGTCGGTTGTGCAGCTCGGGGGCTGTCTCGACGTCCAGTTCCCCGGCGACGGTGACCAGGGCGATGCCCTCGCCGTACAAGGTCGCGTCGATGGACACAGGAGCTTGTTCGGCCGGCACGGTTACCTCCAAGTTGGAACTGACGTCGGGATCCACCCGGCGCTGGGGCACACCGGTGAGCAGGTCAACGGTTACCCCCCGGATCGAGATGCACACCTTGGGTTTCGCCGCCGTGCCCGACCGGACGCCGCCCTGGGCCCACGCGGTCGGCGCGGAGACCGCTGACGGGGGAGCCCCGCTCGCCGGAAGCGACGGCGAACGGCAGCGAGACGTTCACCCGGAACCGCCTGATGGGCACCGGACAGGCCATCACCATGCCGCTGTTCTTCGGCTCCAACGCCCTCTACCCGGTTGCCGTCATGCCCGGCCGGCCCCAGGCCGTCAGTCTGGTCAACCCGCTCAGTTACCAGGTCGACGCCCTGCGCGGCCTGTTGCTCGGTACGCCGGCTCACCTGCCCCTCGGCTACGGAGTCCTGGCCGTGGCCGCGGCTCTCGGTGTCCTGTCCGCCTCGTCGCTGCTGGGCCGGCCGGCCAGGTGAGACGGCGACCGGGCCCGGGACCGGAGCGGGTGTCAGGCGGGCCGGGGCACGATGCTCACCGCTCGGTAGTCGTACCCGTCCTGCTTGAAGCCGGGGGCCTCCCAGGTGAGGTCCACCCGCTGTCCGGGCGACAGCGTGCGGAAGCCGGGCTCCTGGATGTCGGAGTAATGGCCGAAGCAGCCGCCGGGAGTCTCGGGGGAGTCGAGCACGCCCCACCCCTCTTCGTCGCTCCACTCACGGACGGTCGCGATCACCATGGGTGGCACCCTACGGGCCTCCTCCGCGTCGGCGAAACGCTTTTCGAGCCTCGACTCGGTAGTTGCGGGTCGGCCAGCGGTGCCTCGGCCCGCCGCTCCACCGCGACGAACGCCACGCAGGACACCACGGTCAGTGCGAAGCATCCGGCACCGCGGCCGACGTCCAGCCCCATGTGGACCCTCGCCGAGCGCGAGCAGCGCCGGGGTGAGCACGGCGGCGATCAGCATGATCCCCGCGAAGCGGATCGAGCGGCTGCGATCCGGATCGCGTGATCCGGCGACGCCCTTCAGCGTGACCGGTACGAGGGCGAGCGCGATGCCGGCATCGATCAGGAACAGGACCTGCCCCCCGTGCCGTCGACCAGCGGACCGTCGGGCAGCGGTCCGGCCGTGGCGCCCACCGTCGACGCGCCACCCCACAGCGTCGCCGCTCGTGCCTGTCCCTCTCCCGACGCGGACACGGACAGCAGGCTCGTTCCGCAAGCGTGGTCAGCCGTCCGTGCGGGCCTCGGTCAGCAGCGCCGTCACCCCGTGACGGGGCCGGTAGCCGAGCACCGCGCCGGCCCGTGCCGACACGTACACCCGGTCGATCGACATCGGCAACGCCCATCCGAGCCGGCCGAAACCTGTCGCCACTTCGGGGAGGCGCCACGTGATGAGCGCGGCCGGATCGTGCCACAGCTGTTTCCTGTCCTCGGCCCGCCACGGGTACGGGCCCGCGATGTTCAGTACTCCGGCCGCCTCCTGGGCGCCGCGGACCGCGAGCAGATGGGCCTCGGCCACGTCGGCGATGTCCACACCCCGGTGGAGCCGGTGCCGGGCCCGGACCGGCGGCGGTTCGGGGAAGCACCGGGCGATGCGCAGACACACCGTGCTCATCGTGTCCGCCGCGGAGAGCACCAGGCGTTCGGCCGCGAGTTTCGTCTCGTCGTAGATGTCGCGCGGTCGGCAGGGGACGTCCTCGGTGACCCAGACCGCCTCGTCCATCGGTTCCAGGGCGTGCCCGTACACCGAGGTCGAGCTCGTGTACACGAAACGGCGCACCCCTGCCGCGGCCGCCGCGTCCAGCAGGTCCCGGGTCGCCCCGACGTTGATCTCGCGGAACTCGTCGTCCGGGCGTACTCCGACGTGCGGTGCGTGCAGAGCCGCCGTGTGGACGACGGCACCGGCCCCGGACAGTGCCTGGCGCCACGCGGCGGGATCACGCAGGTCCGCCACCACGGACGTGTCGGGCGACGGCACGCGGTCGACACCCGTGACCGGGTGGCCCGCGGCTCTGAGACGGCGCACGATCGCCGAACCGACCAGTCCCGCGGCCCCGGTCACCACGACATGCCCCGACTACTGCGGCACGGACACCCTCCCCTGGACGAGCCGGACGAGCCGGACGAGCCGGATGAGCTGGGCGAATGGGACGGTGTGATCCCCGTCTTGAGCGTACGACCTCCCGGGCCGTCAGTCCGGTCAATCCGTTCGGTCACCAAGTCGGCGCCCCGCGCGGCCTGTTGCCGGCACGCCCGGGCCCGGTCCGTTGATCGATTGGTGAGGCGGGGCGGGCAGGCTTAACGTCGATGGAGTGAACGTCCGCGTTCACCGCCGACCCGCGATGCAGGGCCCTCTCCGATGACGGCCGATCACGTGACATCCTCCGAGTCTGCCGAGTCCCCGCAGCGGGGCCGAGGCAGTGGTATCGCTCTCCTCGTCATCGCCTCGTGCCAGTTGATGGTGGTCCTCGACATCACCATCGTGAACATCGCCCTGCCGCACATCCAGACCTCGCTCGGCTTCTCGACCGAGAACCTGTCCTGGGTGATCAACGCCTACACGCTGACCTTCGGCGGTCTGCTGCTGCTCGGCGGACGCTCCGGCGACATCCTCGGCAGACGCCGGATGTTCATGTTCGGCGTGCTGCTCTTCGTGTTCGCGTCCCTGCTCGGCGGACTCTCCCAGGAGGCCTGGCAGTTGCTCGCCGCCCGCTCGCTGCAGGGCGTCGGCGGGGCCATCGCCTCACCCACCGCCCTGTCGCTCATCACCACCACCTTCCGTGAAGGCCCCGAGCGCAACCGGGCGTTCGGCGTGTTCGCCGCCGTCTCCGCGGGCGGCAGCGCGATCGGTCTGCTCGCGGGCGGTGTCCTCGTCGAATGGCTCGACTGGCGCTGGGTGTTCTTCGTGAACGTCCCCATCGGCCTGCTGATCGTGCTCGCGACCCCCCGCTACATCAGGGAGTCCGAACGGCATCCGGGCCACTTCGACTTCCTCGGTGCCATCACCTCCACGCTGGGCATGGTGCTGCTGGTCTACGGCTTCATCCGGGCCTCCGAGGAGGGCTGGAGCGACCCCCTCACGCTCGCCGCCTTCGGCGCCGCGCTGGTGTTCCTGATCGCGTTCATCGCGGTCGAACGCCGGTCGAGACAGCCCATCACGCCCCTGTGGATGTTCCGCGACCGCAACCGCTCGGGCGTCTACGCGATGATGCTCAGCCTGTCCGCCGCCATCTTCGGGATGTTCTTCTTCCTCACGCTCTTCGTGCAGAACATCCTCGGCTTCAGCCCGCTCAAGGCCGGTTTCGCCTTCCTTCCGGTGAGCGTGATCATCGCGATCGGCGCGGGAGTCGCGTCCAACTTCCTGCCCAGATGGGGCCCCAAACCGTTCATGGTCGTGGGCGCGATCCTGGCCGCGCTGGGCCTGGGCTGGCTGACGCTGACGAACGTCGACAGCACCTATCTCGGCAGCATCCTCGGCCCCACCCTCGTCTTCGGCTTCGGCATGGGCCTGCAGTTCGTGTCGCTGACCCTGATGGCGGTGTCGGGAGTGCAGCCCAGGGACACGGGCGCCGCCTCCGGCATCCTCAACGCCACCCAGCAGGTCGGCGGATCCCTCGGCCTGTCGGTGCTGGTCACGGTCTTCGGCACCGCCAGCCGCAACGAGGCGACGGACCAGGTCAAGAACTTCCTGTCGACCGCGACCCCGGCACAGCAACTGCAGTTCCGCAGGACGGGACAGCTGCCGGCGCCCTGGAGCAACGAGGTGCTGACGTCCGGCATCACGGGGGCGTTCGTCGCCGCCGCGGCCTTCGCGGTCGTCGCCGCGCTGGTCGCCCTGATCGTCATCCAGGTGCGCCCCTCCGACCTGGAGCGGCTCCAGGGAGGCGCCGCCGCGATGACACCCGTGGACGGGGCCGGTGACGAGGCGGGCGCGTCGGCGGGCGCGGCCCCGAGGGGGGAGCCGGACGGGCGGGACGGCCCGTCCGCTCCCGGCTGACCATCCGACCATCCACACCCGCGCCGGTGCCCGCACGCCCCGCGCCGGTGCCCCGCACGTCCTGCCCGAGCGGTCGGCTCGTGCCCCGTCCCGAGCGGCCCGCCCGGGACGGCGGGCCGCTCCGGCCGGGCTCACGGCAGCGGCTGTTCCGCCCAGATGACCTTGCCCCCCGGCGTGTAGCGGGTGCCCCAGCGGTCGGTGAGCCGGGCGACCAGGAACAGCCCGCGCCCTCCCTCGTCCGTCGTCGCCGCGTACCGCAGATGCGGTGAGGTGCTGCTGCCGTCGAAGACCTCGCAGATCAGCGCCCGGTCCAGCAGCATGCGGACCTCGATGGGCCCGTTGCCGTAGCGGATCGCGTTGGTCACCAGCTCGCTGAGGATCAGCTCCGTGGTGAACGCCATCTCGTCGAGCCCCCACCGTGCCAGCTGCCGGCTGACCGAGGCACGCACCTCGCCGACGGCGGCCGGTTCGGGCGGCACGTCCCACGACGCGATCCGGTCGGCGTCGAGGACACGGGTGCGTGCCACGATCAGGGCGATGTCGTCGCTCGGCCGGGCCGGCAGCAGGGCGTTCAGAACGGCCTGGCAGATGTCCTCCGGCGAGCGGTCGGCTCCGGCCAGCGCCGTGCGCAGCAGTTCGAGCCCGACGTCGATGTCCCGTTTCCGGTCCTCGACCAGGCCGTCCGTGTAGAGCACCAGCCGGCTGCCCTCCTCCAGTTCCAGCTCGGCCGTCTCGAAGGGCAGACCGCCCAGACCGAGCGGCGGGCCGGCCGGTACGTCGGGGAACTCGACGCTGCCGTCCGGACGGATCACCGCCGGTGGCGGGTGTCCGGCGCGGGCGACGGTACAGCGCCGGGTCGTCGGATCGTAGACGGCGTACACGCAGGTGGCGCCCGTGACGGCGGCCCTGTCCTCCGGGAGCTCGTCCTGGTCGATGCGCCCGACCAGTTCGTCCAGGAGCGCGAGCAGTTCGTCGGGTGGCAGGTCGAGCGCGGAGAAGTTGTGCACCGCCGTGCGCAGCCGGCCCATCGTCGCGGCGGCCAGCAGTCCGTGGCCGACGACATCGCCGACGACGACCGCGACCCGGGCGCCGGGCAGCGGCAGCACGTCGAACCAGTCGCCGCCCACCCCCGCCTGTGCCGGCAGATAGCGGTAGGCGAGGTCGAGGGCGTTCTGGTCGGGGAGCGTGCGCGGCAGCAGACTCCGCTGCAGGGTCACGGCCATCGTGTGTTCGCGCGTGTAGCGGCGCGCGTTGTCGATGGAGACCGCCGCGCGGGCGACCAGTTCCTCGGCGAGGGCGAGGTCGTCCCCGTCGAAGGGACCGGGCTTCTCGGAGCGCCAGAAGTTGACCACGCCCATGACCCGCGGGCCGACGCGCAGGGGGACGGTGATGAGGGAGTGGATTCCGTAGTCGACGACCCGTGCGGTGCGCTGCGGGTCCTGGGCCAGCCAGCCCGGGGCCCCGCCGAGATCGGGCTCGACCACCGCCTTCCCGGTGCGCAGACTGTGGGCCTGGGGCGAGGAGGGGATGAAGCCGATGTGCTCGCCGACCGGATAGAGCGGCGCGTCCTCGCGGATGCCGCCGTAGGCGGTGCGGCGCAGGCCGGTGCCCGCGTCCGGCTCCTGCCCGTTCAGCACGGCGTCGGCCAGGTCCACGGTGACGAAGTCGGCGAACCGGGGAACCGTGACCGCCGTCAGCTCCTCGGCCGTCGTGGTGACGTCCAGGCTCGTGCCGATGCGCACTCCGGCGTCGTAGAGGAGTCCGAGCCGTTCGCGGGCGATGTCCGCGCGGCCGGAGAGCGCCCGCAGTTCCGTGGAGTCACGGAGCGTGGCGACGCTGCCGACCGGTCCGCCGCGCAGGTGCGTGGGCCGCTGGTTGACCGCGAGGAGCTGCTCACCGACGAGGTGCACCTCGTCGGTGGCGACGCGCCCGGAGGCCAGCAGTTCGGCGGTGCCCGGGTCCAGGCCGAGCCGCTGCACGTGCTGTCCCTCGGCGTCGGCGGGCAGGCCGAGCAGGCGGTTCGCCTCGTCGTTGGCCAGGAGCAGCTCCCCCTCCGCGCCGACGATGATCACTCCTTCCCGGACGGAGTGCAGCACGGCGTCGTGGTGCTCGTACATGCGGGTCATCTCGTACGGGCCGAGGCCGTGTGTCTGGCGCAGCAGGCGCCGGCTCACCAGCGCGGTGCTCGTGGTCGCGAGGGCGAGGGCCACCGCGGCGGTGCCCAGCAGGAGCGGGAGCTGGTGGTCGGCGGCGCCGCCGACGTTCTTCGTGGTGATGCCGGCCGACACCATGCCGACGACCCTGCCGTCGGGAGCCTCGACCGGGACGGTGGCCTGCACCAGCGGCCCGAGCGTTCCGTCGACCTTCTCGGTGACGGAGTGGCCGGCCAGGACCGGTGCGGTGGTCCCGATGAACTTCTTGCCGATCCGGTCGGGCTTGGGGTGGGTGTAGCGGATCGCGTCGGTGTTCATCACGACGATGAAGTCCACGTCCGACGCCTTGCGGGCGGCTTCCGCGCTGGGCTGCAGCAGGGCCGTGGGGTGGGGGGCGTCGAGGGCCGCGCGCGTGCCCGGCGCGTTGGCGAAGGTCTCCGCGACGGCGAGCGAGCGGTTGCGGGCTTCCTGCGTGCTGTCGTGCCGCACCTGGAGGATCAGCGCGACCACCGCGGCGACGACCAGGAGCAGCACGATCACCACTTGCAGGACGAACACCTGTCCGGCGACACTGCGCCCGCCGATGGCGGAGCGTAGCCCGTTGGACGGGCCGTGCCTGTGCTTGCCGTCGTGCGGCCCACGCTCATGGTGCGCTGTACTGGGGCGGCGGGGCGACTGAGCCCGGGTTCGACCCAATAGTCCGACCATGAGCCATGTCTACACTGCCCGGCGTCCTGTGGCGAGAGGCGTGACGGACAGTGACGGGTCGCCGCCCGGGTGCGGGCACCGCTCGGCGGGTCCGCCCGGCGCGGACGGAGCGGCTCACGGGTACATGGCCGCATGATGGGGACACAGTCCTTATTACCCTTATTTGCCGATTCGGCGTGGAGGCCCTGATGAAGACCGCGGACCGCTACCGGCTGACCTTCACCCATCCCGGCCCGGACGCGCGCATGGTGACGGACGAGGTGGTCGTGGAACGGACGAGCGCCAACGGACCGGGCGGCCACCCGGTGTACAGCGATCCCACCGGCATCCTGCGCGCGGAGATCAGCCCGGCGGGCGAGGTCCGCATGCTGGCCAGCGGTGCCTATCAGTCGCCGATCAACCCGGCCGTCGAACCGCTTTCCTGACGGCCCGAGCGCCCGGCCGCGGGCACGGCGCCCGCGGCCGGCAGTTCGCGTGCGAAGCGGAGGGCCGGGCGTCCGTTCAGCTCCGTACGGCCCGTGACGAGGAACCCGGCGCGGGCCAGGACCTTCCGGGACGCGGCGTTGTCGGTGGTCGCGGCGGCGCGCAGGAGACGCAGACCGTACGCGCTCGCCGCCAGGGCGCACACCTCCTGTACGGCGGCCGTGGCGAGGCCCCGGCCCGCCGCCCGCTCGGCGACGCGGTATCCGAGGTCGGCCGAACCGTGCGCCACGTCGACCAGGTTGACGCGGGCGAGCACCGTGCCGTCGTCGTCCACCACGAGATGGAAGTGGGCCAGCCCCGCGGCCTGTTCGTCCAGACGCTCGCCCAGGAGGGCGTCGAACCGGTCGAAGAAGGTGTCGCCGCGGTCGGGGATCGTCGCGGCGAAGTAGGCGCGGTTCTCCCGCTCGAACGCGAGCAGCGCGGGCGCGTGGTCGGCATGGAGACGCTCGATCCGGGGCATCACGTCATGCTAGGTACCCGCGGGCTCCGGGGCACGCGGTTTTCCCCCGGGCGCCGGGAGGCTGCCGACGACAGGGCCTAGGGGTGATCGCCCTCGGGGTCGATGTGCGGGAGGATCCGGTCCAGCCAGCGCGGTGACCACCAGGCACGGGCCCCGAGCAGGGTCATCACCGCCGGGACCATCAGGAGCCGTACGACCGTCGCGTCGATCAGCACGCTCACCGCGAGTCCGAGGCCGAGCATCTTGACCACGATGTTGTCGCTGACGATGAACGCGGCGAAGACGCTCATCATGATCAGGGCCGCGCAGGTGATCACCCGGGCGGTGATCTCCAGGGCGTGCGCGACGCTCGCCTTGGCGTCCCCGCTGCGCAGCCAGAACTCGTGGACCCGCGACAGCAGGAAGATCTCGTAGTCCATGCTGAGTCCGAAGATGATCGCGAACATCATCATCGGCACGTAGCTCTCGATGGGCACCTTGCCCGACACCCCGAGCGCCGGGCCGCCCCAGCCCCACTGGAAGACGGCGACGACGACACCGTAGGAGGCGGCGATGGACAGCACGTTGAGGATCGCCGCCTTCAGCGCGACGAGGAGACCGCGGAAGACGATCAGGATGATGATGAAGGCGAGCCCGACCACCACCGCGATGATGAGCGGCAGCCGGCTCGAGACGATGTTGCGGAAGTCGACCTGGGCGGCCGTGGTGCCCGTGACGTAGCCCTTGGCGGAGGTCCCCTTCACGGCCTGCGGCAGGGTGTCGTCCACCAGGCGGTTCGTCAGGTCCGTGGTGTCCTGGTTCTGCGGGGACACCTTGGAGTAGACGGTGCCCACCAGCACGTCCTCGTCCTTGGTGGCGGTCAGCGGCGTGACCACGGCCGCTCCCTGGACCCCGTCGATGGTCTTCTGCGCCTGCGAGGCCAGCGAGGAGCGCTTGTCGGAGGGTACGTCCGTCTGGTCGATGACGACGGTCAGCGGACCGTTGGAGCCGGGACCGAAGGAGTCCGACATGATGTCGAACGCCCGCCGGTCCGTGAACGACGTGGGGTCGGCGCCGTCACCGATGTGCCCGAGCTGGATGGTGAACACGGGGATGGCCAGGATGAGCACCGTGAGGAGGCCGCCGGTCAGGAACCACCAGGGGCGCCGCTCGACGCGCTGCGCGTAGCGGTGCCAGGTGCCGGTGACGGGCGCCCCGGGCTCGGCGTTCGTCTCCGCGATCGGGGTGCGCACGTGGTAGCGGTCGATGCGCGTGCCGATGAGCCCGAGCAGGGCGGGTACGAGGGTCAGCGCGCCGGTCACCGCCGAGACGACCGTGATGGCCGCGGCGAGGCCGAGTTTGCTGATGAACGAGACACCGGAGACGGACAGCCCGGCCAGGGCGATGATCACGGTGCAGCCCGAGACCAGGACGGCCCGTCCACTGGTGGTGGTGGCCCGGCCCGCGGCCCGCACCGGATCGGCGCCGTTGATGAGGTTCTGCCGGTGCCGCGTGAGCAGGAACAGGGCGTAGTCGATGCCGACACCCAGACCGATCATGGTGGCGAGCGTCGGCGACACCGTAGCGAAGGTGGTCGCGGCGGCGACCAGGCCGAGGATGGCCAGGCCGCCCACCACGCTGACCAGGGCGGTCACCAGCGGCAGACCCGCCGCGATGACGCTGCCGAACCCGACGAGCAGGACGACGATCGCCACCGCGAACCCGATCAGCTCGCTGATCCTGTCGTTCGCCGCGGGTCTGGCCAGTTCGCCCAGCGGACCGCCGTACTCGACGTCGACCCCCGCGGACCGCAGCGGCTGGACGGCGCTGTCCACCCCGTGGAGGTATTCGTCGCCGAGGGTCGAGGGCTGCTCGTCGAAGCGGACGGTGATGTAGCCGGTCTTCCCGTCGCTGGACAGCGGTCCGACGTTCTGCTGCTGGGACTGTCCCGAGGGCGGCTGGGACCCGGGCGGCGGCAGCGGGTTCTGCGCCGACAGGACGTGCGGCAGCTTCTCCAGGGAGTCGACGGTCTGGCTCATCTGGGAACTCAGCTCGGTCAGCGGCTTCTGCGTGTCGCGCATCACGATCTGGCTGCTGTAGCCGCCTGCGGCCGGATCGTGCTCCTTGAGCACGTTCAGCCCTTCGGTGGACTGCACGCCCGGCAGGGAGAAGTTGTCCGAGTACTGTCCGCCGAACGAGTGGTTCAGTCCTTGGAGCACGCCGAGCGCGACCAGCCACGCCACGATGACGATCACGAAGTGGCGGGCACACCACTCGCCCAGCCGCTGCAGTACCCCGGGCCTGGTCCGCCCGCTGGCTGAAGGGGCTCGTGTCGCCGACATGGGCAGCTCCTGCTCGAGGACAATTCCTCCGACTTCGTCATTAAACGATGCGACGATCATCGCGGCCCGGCGGGAACCGCGGCGCCTCTTCGCCGTGCGGCGGTCCGCGACCTGTCGATCCGGCCGGTGCCCGTTCGTTCGGTCGGTGGACACCGGTGCCGGGCCGGTCCGGAGTGAAGGCTGTGATGAGGATGCGCGAGGTGCGGACGCTGCTGGAGGGGTACGGGCTGGTCGAGTCGCCGCGCTGGCACGGGGGCCGGCTGTACTTCTCCGACTGGACCGCGGGCGAGGTCGTCGCCCTCGATCCGGAGGACGGCCGTGCCGAGGTGGTCGCGCGGGTGGCGTCGCTGCCGCTGTGCACCGACCGGCACCCCGACGGGGACATGCTGATCGTCTCCTCGGCGGACGGCCTGCTGCTCCGCCGGGAGTCCGGCGGTTCCCTGACCACGTACGCGGATCTGGGCCGGCCCGGCTGGAACGACATCGTGGTCGACGGACGCGGAAACACCTACGTCAACCGGGCCGGGTCCGATCCGGTGAGGGGCGAGGCGTTCGAGCCCGGCTCGGTCTCGCTGGTCACCCCGGACGGTTCGGTGCGCGAGGTGGCCGACGACATCGCGTTCCCCAACGGGATGGCCGTGACACCCGACGGCTCCACCCTGATCGTCGCCGACTCCTACCGGCACGCCCTGGTCGCCTTCGGCATCGGTCCGGACGGGACCCTGGCGGACCGTCGTGTCTGGGCCGAACTGGGGGAGGGCACCCCGGACGGCATCTGCGCCGACGCGCGGAACGCGGTCTGGTACGCCGACGTGCCGGGCCGGTGCTGTGTGCGCGTCGCCGAGGGAGGGGCCGTGCTGGACCGGGTGGACCTCGACCGCGGCGGCTTCGCCTGTGTCCTGGGCGGCCACGACAGGAGAACGCTGTTCGTCGTGGCCGCCGCCTGGCGCGGTATGACGGAGCCGGGGCTGGTGGCGCCCGGATCCGGTCGGGTCCTCGCCGTCCGGGTCGAGGTGCCGGGAGCGGGCCGGCCCTGACGCGGTCGTCGCCGTACCGCCCTGCCGCCGTCGCGCGGCCGCGCCGCCGCCGCCGTTCCACCGCCCGCCCCTTGCTCCACCGCCCGGCCCTCGTGCCGTCGGTGGCCGAACGGGGTCTGGCGCGAACCGTGTGCCGTGCGGCACGGTGGGGACCGTGCGGCACGTGCCGCACGGCCGGCGTCGTGAACTCCCCGCCGTGAACTGCCCGTCGTGAACTCCCCGTCGTGAACTGGCCTCCGTGTAAAGCGTGTTGTGTGGTGGCCGCTGTGCCGTGCGCGTGGCGCGGTGCCCCGCCGGGCGGTGGGCTCCGGCGGCTCGGGCCGTGGAACGCGGCGCGTGGCGGGGGTTTCGGCGCGCGGGCGTAGGGATAACCCTCGATAGCCCCCGACTCCGTGTCATGCCTCTGTCAAAGGTGCGATCCTTCCCACACCTGTCGGACGGGTCGTCCATGGCCTGCCCGCAGTCGCGTTCCCGCGCGCCCCTGCTCAGCTCTTCCCGGACAGCACATCCCGTCTGCCCGGTCTGTCACCGGCCGCCGACCGCGGCCGAAGCAGTAGGAGTACGAGTGAGACGTTTCCCCCGTCAGGCGACCGCGGCCGGAGCCCTGGTGGCCTCCGCCGCGCTGCTGGCCGTCGGCATGCAGACGGTACCGGCAGTCGCCAAGCCCTCCCCCCACACAACCCCCCTGCGCACGGGGGGACTCGAGGCCAAGCTCACCCCGGCCCAGCACGCGGCGCTGCTGACGAAGGCATCGAAGCAGACCACCGCGACCGCCGGCACCCTGGGCCTCGGCTCGAAGGAGAAGCTGGTCGTCAAGGATGTCGTCAAGGACAACGACGGCACCCTGCACACCCGTTACGAGCGCACCTACGCCGGTCTCCCGGTGCTCGGCGGCGACCTCGTGGTCCACACCCCGCCGGCCTCGCAGGCCACCGGCACGGTGAGCACGACCTTCGCCAACAAGCACGCCATCAAGGTCGCGAGCACCACCGCCGCCGTCACCAAGGCGACCGCCGGAGCCCAGGCCCTCAAGGCGGCCAAGTCGCTGAAGGCCGAGAAGCCCGCGACGGACAGCGCCCGCAAGGTCATCTGGGCCGGCACCGGCACCCCCCGGCTCGCCTGGGAGACCGTGGTCACCGGCGTCCAGGACGACGGCACGCCGAGCAAGCTGCACGTCGTCACCGACGCCACCACCGGCAAGGAGATCACCCGGTACGAGGGGATCCAGACCGGCACCGGCAACACCCAGTACAGCGGCACGGTCACGCTGAACACCACGCTGTCGGGTTCGACGTACCAGCTCACGGACTCCACCCGTGGCGGCCACAAGACGTACTCGCTGAACAACGGCACGTCCGGCACCGGCACGCTGATGACCGATGCCGACGACGTCTGGGGCACCGGCGCGGGTTCCAACACCCAGACCGCCGGCGCGGACGCCGCCTACGGCGCCCAGACGACCTGGGACTTCTACAAGAACACCTTCGGGCGCAGCGGCATCAAGAACAACGGTGTCGCCGCCTACTCGCGCGTCCACTACAGCACGGCGTACGTCAACGCCTTCTGGGACGACAGCTGCTTCTGCATGACCTACGGCGACGGCACCAGCAGCACCCACGCGCTGACCTCGCTGGACGTCGCGGGCCACGAGATGAGCCACGGCGTCACCTCCAACACCGCGGGCCTGAACTACACCGGTGAGTCCGGCGGTCTCAACGAGGCGACCTCCGACATCTTCGGCACCGGCGTGGAGTTCTACGCGGGCAACTCGACCGACGTGGGCGACTACCTCATCGGCGAGAAGATCAACATCAACGGTGACGGCACCCCGCTGCGCTACATGGACAAGCCGTCCAAGGACGGTTCCTCCGCCGACTCCTGGTACTCCGGCGTCGGCAACCTGGACGTCCACTACTCCTCGGGCCCGGCGAACCACATGTTCTACCTGCTCTCCGAGGGCAGCGGCTCCAAGACCATCAACGGCGTCACGTACAACAGCTCGACCTCCGACGGTGTCGCCGTCGCGGGCATCGGCCGCGCCGCCGCCCTGCAGATCTGGTACAAGGCGCTGACGACGTACATGACGTCGACCACCAACTACGCGGGCGCCCGCACCGCCGCGCTGAACGCCGCGACCGCGCTGTACGGCGCCAGCTCCACCCAGTACGCGGGTGTGGCGAACGCCTTCGCGGGCATCGCCGTCGGCGGTCACGTCACCCCGCCGAGCAGCGGTGTGACCGTCACCAACCCGGGCAGCCAGTCCTCCACCGTCGGCACCGCGGTGAGCCTGCAGATCTCGGCCAGCAGCACCAACAGCGGCTCGCTCTCGTACTCCGCGAGCGGTCTGCCCACCGGCCTGTCGATCAACAGCTCCACCGGGGCGATCACCGGGACGCCGACCACCGCCGGGACGTACAGCACCACGGTGACCGTCACGGACAGCACCGGGGCGACCGGCACGGCGTCGTTCACCTGGACCGTCAGCTCCTCCGGAGGCGGCGGCACCTGCACCTCGGCGCAGCTGCTCGGCAACCCCGGGTTCGAGTCCGGCGCCACCACCTGGACCGCGTCCAGCGGCGTCATCACCAATGACACCGACCAGGCGGCCCACGGCGGCTCGTACAAGGCCTGGCTGGACGGTTACGGCTCCACGCACACCGACACGCTCTCCCAGTCGGTGACCATCCCCAGCGGCTGCAAGGCCTCGTTCACCTTCTGGCTGCACATCGACACCGCGGAGACCACCACCAGCTCGCAGTACGACAAGCTGACGGTCACCGCCGGATCGACCACGCTGGCGACCTACTCCAACCTCAACAAGGCCACCGGCTACACGCAGAAGACCTTCGACCTGTCCTCGTTCGCCGGCTCCACCGTGAGCATCAAGTTCAGCGGTGTCGAGGACTCCTCCCTGCAGACCAGCTTCGTCGTGGACGACACCGCCGTGACGACCAGCTGACCTCCGGCAACCGGAATCCCCCCACACGCAGTACCCGGAATTCCCCCCACAACGGCCGCGACGTGGGTCCTCCGCACGGAGGACCCACGTCGCACGCCGCTTTCCGGGGCTACTCGAACCGGGAGGGGTCGCCCGCCCCGAGGCGTACGAGTTCGGCCCCGCCGCCGGAGAAGTCGACGACGGTCGTCGGCTCGGTGCCGCAGTCGCCGGAGTCGATGACGGCGTCCACCACGTGGTCGAGGAGCTCCTTGATCTCCCAGCCCTGGGTCAGCGGCTTGTCCTCCTCCGGCAGGAGCAGGGTGCTCGACAGCAGCGGCTCGCCGAGTTCGGCGAGGATCGCCTGCGCGACGGCGTGGTCGGGGATCCGCACCCCGACGGTCTTCTTCCGCGGGTGCAGCAGCCTGCGCGGAGCCTCCTTCGTCGCCGGGAGGATGAAGGTGTAACTGCCGGGCGTGGCCGCCTTGACCGAGCGGAAGACCGCGTTGTCGATCCGCACGAAGTGCCCCAGCTGCGCGAAGTCCTCGCACATGAGCGTGAAGTGATGGCGCTCGTCGAGCTGCCGGATCGAGCGGATGCGGTCGATCCCGTCCCGGTTGCCGAGCGCGCAGCCGAGTGCGAAGCAGGAGTCCGTCGGGTAGACGATCAGCCCGCCGTCACGGACGATCTCCACCACCTGGCCGATGATGCGCCGCTGCGGGTTCTCCGGGTGAACGTCGAAGTACTTGGCCATGTTGCGAGCCTACGGGTTGTCCCCGACGTCATCCGCCGAACCGTACCGGCCGGCGACACCGGTTCCGTTTCCGTGCGGGAATTCTCCCGGTCACGGCTATAGGAACCTCGAGGTGCTCTCGCTACCCTCCGCCGCATGATTTCCACGGTGGTCTGGGGTACCGGCAACGTCGGCCGCGCGGCCATCCGCGCCGTCGAGGCCCACCCGAAACTGGAACTCGCGGCCGTCCTCGTCCACGACCCCGCCAAGGTCGGCCGCGACGCGGGCGAACTCGCGGGACTGGAGAACGGTCTCGGCGTCGCGGCGAGCGACGACATCGACGCCGTCCTGGCCTCGGGTCCCGGAGCCGTGGTCTACGCGGCCACCGGCGACATCCGCCCCGACGAGGCCCTCGCCGACATCACCAGGGCGGTCCGGGCCGGCGCGGTGGTCGTCACACCCGCCCTCTATCCGCTCTACGACCAGCGCAGCGCCCCGCCGGAGTTCCGGGATCCGGTGCTCGCCGCCGTCGCCGAGGGCGGTGGCTCCCTGTTCGCCTCCGGAGTCGATCCGGGCTGGGGCAACGACGTCCTGCCCCTGCTGATCAGCGGCCTGGGAACCACGGTCGACGCCATCCGCTGCCAGGAGATCTTCGACTACTCCACGTACGAGCAGGAGGAGTCCGTACGGTACCTGGTCGGCATGGGGCAGCCGATGGACTACGAGCCGCTGATGCTCGCCCCGTCGGTCCCGACCATGGTGTGGGGCGGCCAGATACGGCTCATGGCGCGGGCCCTCGGGGTCGAACTCGACGACATCCGCGAGACGATGGAGCGGCGCCCGCTGACGGACACCGTGAGCACCCGCACCATGGGCGAGTTCGCGGCCGGAACCCAGGGCGCGATCCGCTTCGAGGTGCGGGGCATCGTCGGGGGAGAGCCCCGGATCGTCATCGAGCACATCACCCGCATCCACGCGTCCTGCGCACCGGACTGGCCGTCCCCGCCCGACGGGGACGGCGCCCACCGGGTGATCATCGAGGGGCGCCCGCGCATCGAGGTCACCGTCGCCGCCACCGACGAGGGCGAGAACCGCTCCGCGGGCGGGAACGCCACCGCGGTCGGCCGCCTGGTCGGCGCGATCGACTGGCTGGTGGACGCGGAACCGGGGCTCTACGACGCACTCGACGTCCCGCTGCGTCCCGCAGTCGGCCGGCTCGGAAGGAAGTGACCCATGCCCCTGCGCATCGACATCCCCGAGGGACAGGAACCGATCGGATACGTCTGGGGCGAGATGGTGCCCGGCATCGGCATGGCCGCCGCGAACTTCTCGCTGTCGGTGTACGAGCACACGACGCTGGGCCTGCGCGAGTTCGAGGCCGCGCGGCTGCGCATCGCGCAGATCAACGGATGCCTGTTCTGCCTCGACTGGCGTACGGAGCGGGAGGGCCACAAGGTCGAGGAGGAGTTCGCGGACGCGGTGACCCAGTGGCGCACCACCGACGCCTTCGACGACCGGACACGGCTGGCCGCCGAGTACGCCGAGCGGTACGCACTGGATCACCACGGTCTGGACGAGGAGTTCTGGACCCGGATGACGGCGCTGTACAGCCAGCGGGAGATCGTGGAGCTGACCATGAGCATCGGCTCCTGGCTGGCGTTCGGCCGGCTCAACCACGTACTGGGCCTGGACGCCGTGTGCGTGCTGCCGACCCATTGAGCGCACCGGGCCCGTCCCGTCCGACGACGGGCCCTAGAGGTCCACGGCGATGATGTTCTCGATGTTCCTTTCGGCGAGGGCGGTGATGGTGACGAACGGATTGACGCTGGTGTTGCCGGGGATCAGCGCTCCGTCGATGACGTACAGGCCCGAATAGCCCTGCAGGCGGCCGTAGTTGTCGGTGGCCTTGTTGAGCACGGCGCCGCCGAGCGGGTGGTAGGTGAGATGGTCGCCCCAGATCTTGTACACGCCGAAGAGATCGGTCCGGTAGATCGTCCCCTCCTTCGCGTTGATCTTGTCGAAGATGGTCTTCGCCATGTCGATGGAGGGCTGTTTCCAGGCGGTCTGCCAGTCGAGGTCGACGGTTCCGGTGGAGGCGTTCCAGGTGAACCGGGCGCGGTTCGGGTTCTTGGTGATGGACAGGTAGAAGGAGGCGTAGGTCTCGATGCCGGTGGGCAGCGGCGCCACCTCGGCGAACGCGCCGCCGGCGGTCCAGTTGTCGATGCCGCCGCAGGGAATGCTGGCCTGGAGCGAGCCGGTCGGATCCCACAGGTGGTTGGCGCGGCCGCACATGACGTTGCCGTTGTCGCCCCAGCCCTGGCCGATCTCGCCGTTCAACGCCGGCAGGGCGCCGGTGGCCTTCAGCCGGACCAGGAGCTTGCTCGTTCCGACGCTCCCGGCCGCGAAGAACACCCGGTCCGCGGTGACCGTCTTGGTCGCCGTGGTGCCACCGGTGGTGTTCAGCTGGTCGATCAGGACCGTGTAGCCGCCGCCGGCCGCGGGTGCGACCGAAGTGACCTTGTGCAGCGGTGAGATGGTGACCCGTCCGGTGGCCGTGGCCTGGGCGAGGTAGGTCTTCTGGAGCGACTTCTTGCCGTAGTTGTTGCCGTAGAGGATCTCCCCGGCGAGGGCCGACCTGGTGACGGTGCCCGCGGCCTCCTGCTTCATGTAGTCCCAGTCGTACACGTCGGGCACGAAGACGAAGGGGAAGCCGGAACGCTGGGCCTGCTTGCGGCCGACCCGCGCGTACTGGTAGCAGTCGGTGGTGTCGAACCACGCCGGGTCGATGAGGCCCGTCCCGAGCGCCGCGTTGGCGCGCGGGTAGTAGTTCGCGTACATCTCGTCGGCGTTCACCGACGGGAGGATCGCGCCGAAGTTCTCCCGCTTGGGGGTGACCGCCATGCCCCCGTTGACCAGGGAGCCGCCGCCGACGCCACGGCCCTGGTACACGATGATCTGGCCCATCTCCTCGGCGTCCAGGACCCCGGTGTAGCGGGGGATGTCCTTGTCGATGGGGAAGCCGAGGAAGTTGCTGAGGGGCTGCTTGGTCCTGGTGCGCAGCCAGTACGAACGCTGGTCCGGGCTGGTCGTGTTGGCGAAGATCTTGCCGTCCGGGCCCGGCGTGTCCCAGGCCATGCCCATCTCGACCATCTGCACGTCGACGCCCGCCTGGGCGAGCCGCAGCGCGGCGACGGAGCCGCCGTATCCGGTGCCGATCACCAGGACGGGAACGTGCGCTCCGGAAGGGATCGACGAGGCCGCCGCGGCGATCCGTGCGGGGGCCGCGACCGCGCGACCGGCGAGGCTCACTGCTCCAAGAATAGAACCGGTTCCAGCTATGAATCGTCGGCGCGAAACACCCCTGGAGTCTTTTGTCTGCTGGTTGATGGTGCTCATGTGACGCTCCTCACTCTAGATGAGTGGGAACAGGTTCTACTGTTACAGGCTTGTCAAGTCACTACATACCGGTTGGTAACTTTTGGTGTGATGGCCGACGGGGTCCGGCGGGCCCGCTCTTGACTTCACAAGACCCTCGCGCGACATTTCCTGACGCCGCATCAGAAGCAGTACGGCGGGGGCCTGCCGGGCTCCCGGAGCAACGGAACGCCTCACCTTCCCCCGCCCCGCTGGAGAGCCCTGCCATGTCCCCGAGCGCGGACCCCGTCGGACGTACCGAACCCTTCCCGGAACCCGGCCCCACGCGGCGCGGGGTGCTCGGCACGGCCGCGGGCGCCGCACTCGCGCTCGCCGCGGGTGCCGCCGTGTCCACCGGCTCCGCCGCCGCGGCCGACCTGCCCCCGCTCGGCACGTACGACGTCGTGGTCGTCGGCTCGGGAGCCGCGGGGATGACCGCGGCGCTCACCGCCGCGAAACGGGGACTGAGCTGCGTCGTCCTGGAGAAGGCGGCCACCTTCGGAGGTTCCGCGGCCCGCTCCGGCGCGGGCATCTGGATCCCCAACAATCCGGTGATCCTCGCCGCGGGCGTCCCCGACACCCCGGCGAAGGCCGCCGCCTACCTCGCCGCAGTGGTCGGGCCGGACGTCTCCGCCGACCGGCAGCGGGCCTTCCTCGGCCACGGACCGGCCATGATCTCCTTCGTCATGGCCAACAGCCCGCTGCGCTTCCGCTGGATGGAGGGGTACAGCGACTACTACCCGGAACTCCCCGGCGGCCTCGCGGGCGGACGCTCCATGGAGCCCGACCAGCTCGACGGCAACATCCTCGGAGCCGAACTCGCCCACCTGAACCCGGCGTACATGACCGTCCCGGCCGGCATGGTCGTCTTCAGCGCCGACTACAAGTGGCTCACCCTCGCCGCCGTGAGCGTGAAGGGCGCGGCCGTCGCCGCCGAATGCCTGGCCCGGGGCACCACCGCGGCGCTGCTCGGCCAGAAGCCGCTGACGATGGGCCAGTCGCTCGCGGCCGGGCTGCGCGCCGGTCTGCTCGCCGCCCGGGTCCCGGTGTGGCTGAACACCCCGCTGTCCGACCTGTTCCTGGAGAACGGCGCGGTCACCGGCGCGGTGGTCACCCGGAACGGCACGCCCGGCCTGGTCAGGGCCCGGCGCGGAGTCGTCGTCGGCTCCGGCGGCTTCGAGCACAACGCGGCCATGCGCGCCGAGTTCCAGCGGCAGCCCATCGGGACCGCCTGGACGGTGGGCGCCAAGGAGAACACCGGCGACGGCATCCAGGCCGGCCGGCGTGCCGGGGCCGCGCTCGACCTGATGGACGACGCCTGGTGGGGCCCGGCCGTCCCGCTGCCCGACCAGCCCTACTTCTGCCTCGCCGAACGCACCCTGCCCGGCGGACTGCTCGTCGACGCCGCCGGCGCCCGCTTCGTCAACGAGGCCGGACCCTACAGCGACGTCGTGCACACCATGTACGACCGCAACCCCAGCGCCCCGGACATCCCGGCCTGGCTGGTCGTCGACCAGAACTACCGCAACCGCTACCTGTTCAAGGACGTCGCCCCGACCCTGGCGTTCCCCGACTCCTGGTACACCTCCGGGGCCGCGTACAAGGAATGGACCCTGGACGCCCTCGCCGGCCGGATCGGCGTCCCCGCCGCCGCCCTGCGCACCACCGTCAGCCGCTTCAACGGCCTGGCCCTCGGCGGCAGGGACACCGACTTCCACCGCGGCGACAGCGCCTACGACCACTACTACACCGACCCCGCGGTGCTCCCGAACTCCTGCCTGGCCCCGCTGTGGCTCCCTCCCTTCTACGCCTTCAAGATCGTCCCGGGTGACCTCGGCACCAAGGGCGGCCTGCGCACCGACGCCCGCGCCCGCGTCCTGCGCCCGGACGGCACGGTGATCCCCGGTCTGTACGCGGCGGGCAACGCGAGCGCGGCCGTCATGGGCCACAGCTACGCGGGAGCGGGTTCGACGATCGGGCCCGCGATGACGTTCGGCTACATCGCGGCACTCGACCTCGCGGCGGGCTGACGCGGCACTCACCTCGTGGCGGACCGGCGCGGAACGCTCAGCCGCCGGCTCCCGCGTCGGCGTCCTCCGCCTCGTCCCCGCCCCGCTCGCCGCGGAGCCGTGGCGACAGGACCAGGACGGAGACGTCGTCGCTGATCGAGGGAGAGAACCGGACGAGGTCCTCCCACACGTGGTCGACGAGCACGTCCGAGGGCTCCTCGGCGAAAACGGCCAGCCGGTCCGGCAGCGGATAGAAGGCGCCGGAGGCGTCCCTGCTCTCGCTCACGCCGTCCGACGCGATGAACAGCCGGTCGCCGGGTTCCAGCCCGACGGTGCGGCCCTTCGGCGGGGATATCCCGAAGAAGCCGAGCCCGAGCGGGGGGCCCTGCTCGGTGTCGAGTTCGAAGGCCTTCGCGCCGCGCAGCAGCAGTGGGTAGGGGTGCCCGCAGGACACCAGCCGCACCGCGTCGGTGCCGGGCGGGAACTCCAGGAGCAGCGCGGTGGCGAACAGCTCGGCGTGATCGACCGGCGCGGAGTCCACCACCAGCCTGCGGTCGAGCCGGGCCGCGGCCGCCTCCAGGTCACGCTGGTCCAGCACCGTCTCCCGGAACGCCCCGAGCAGCGCGGCGACCGTCCCCACGGCCGACAGCCCGTGCCCCTGCACGTCGCCCATCACGGCCCGGACCCCGAAAGGCCCCTCGCGCACGTCGAAGAAGTCACCCCCGACCAGCGTCTCCTGCTGCGCCGGCCGGTACAGCCCGGCGCAGCGGACCGGGCCGACGTGGTCGGGCAGCGGTGGCAGCACGGCGAGCTGGGCGGCCTCCGCCACCGACCGCACGGTGACCAGGTGCGCGTCCCTGCGGCTGCGGACCAGGGACACGAACACACTGAGCACGGCGATGAAGCCGATGGTGAGCAGGTCCGCGTTGCCCGGATGGTTCAGCTGCATCGCGGGGACGTTCAGCAGGACCACGACGACCGCACCGAAGAAGGCCGTCGCCAGGGGCCCGTAGGAGAGGACGGCCAGGGAGGGGATGGCACCCAGCAGGAAGCCGATGTCCGGTGGTTCACTGCTGGCGAGCCCCGCCACGCAGACGCTCACCAGCAGGAGCGGCGGGAGCAGCCGTACCCAGCGCGGAGGGGGCGAGCCCCGCAGCCATCCCCGGTGGTCGTCCCGCTGACCGGGCGCGGCCTTCGTGGACATGGCGCTCCTCTCCTCGCCACCACGCTCCTCCCATCCCCGCCGTCGCGCATTTCGGTCGGTGCGCGGTCGTGGGCGGCCCGGCCCCGCTCGTGGCCGGTGCCGGCGGCCGGACCGGACACGGCCTGCGGACACCGCGGCCGGCGCCCGGGGAGGCCCGGACCGCCGTCCCGGGGCATGGTGGAGGGGTGACCGGACTGGCCGTGCTGTTCGCGCTCCTCGGGGCCGCGAGCAACGCGATGGGCACGGCGTTCCAGCGCAAGGCGGCCTCCCGCGTCACCGAGGGCGGCGGGCTGCGGTTCATCCTCCGGCTGGCCCGGCAGCCGGCGTGGCTGGCCGGCATCGCCGGGGTGATCGGAGCGGCGCTCTTCCAGGCCCTCGCGCTGGCGAACGGGCCGCTGTCGCTGGTGCAGCCCCTGTTCATCCTGGAACTGCCCTTCGCCCTGATGATCGCCGTCCCGTTGCTGCACCGCCGTCTGTCGCGCGCGGCGTGGCAGGCCGTCGCGGGCGTCGTGGCCGGGCTCGGCCTCGTCCTCCTCTCGGCGGCTCCCTCGGGAGCGCGGTCCGACGCCTCCATGGAGCGCTGGATCCCGGTACTGGTCCTGTGCCTGGGAACGGTGGCGGCCGCGGTCGCCGTCGCCCGTCCGGGCCGCCCGCCGCTCTTCCGCGCCGCCGTGCTGGGAACGGCGTCCGCCATCAGCAACGCGCTGACCGCGGCCCTCCTCAAATCGGCCATGGGCACGCTCGACGACGACGGGTTCGCCGCCTTCCTCGGCGTCTGGCAGACCTACGGATTCGTCCTGACCGGGATCACCGCCGTCCTGCTGCTGGAGAACGCCCTGCAGGCCGGTCCGCTGGCCGCCTCGCAGCCCGCGCTGACCATCGGGGACGCCACGCTCAGCCTGCTGCTCGGTGTCACGCTCTTCGACGAGACGATCCGCACGGGCTGGTGGCTGCTCCCCGAACTGACCGGCGCCGGGCTGGTCCTGTGGGGGGTCCTGCGACTGACCCGCGTGGTCCCGCACCTCGCGGACATGGCCCACTGACACCGACTGGCCCGCCCCCGCCCGCTTAGTGGCGGCCAGGTCTGGACAGACCAATGTGGTGACGAGTCGGATCGATAATGTTCGAGAACTGATCGCACGAACGCGGTACGTCGTCTTCGGTTTCGACGGTCCGCTCTGCCAGCTGTTCTCCGGCCCCTCGGCGACGGCCGTCGCCCGGGCGCAGCTGGACTGGCTGGCGGAACGAGGCCTCGGCGCCCTCCTCACCGAGGAGGAGCGCGGCCGAGCGGACCCCTACCACGCCCTGACGGCGGTGGCGGGACGGCATCCCGGCGGCGACGTCGCCACCCGGCTCGACGCCTGGCTCACCCGGACCGAGCTGGAGGCGGTGCGCACCGCGCTGCCGACGGCGTACGCGGATCCGCTGATCCGCACCTGGACGGCGGTCGGGGCGAGGCTCGCCGTGGCGACCGACACCTCGGCCCGGACCGTCACCTCGTATCTGGACGCGAGGGGTCTCACCCCCTGCTTCGCCCCGCACATCCACGGCCGTACCCCCGACCTGGGCACCCTCACCTCCCGCCCCGGGGCCCTGGAGACCGCCCTGACCACCATGGCGGCCGAACCGGAGGCCTCGCTCGTGATCGGCGGCTCACCCGCGGACCACGCGGCGGCACACCGGGCCGGCGTCCCCTTCCTCGGATACGCCCGCCGTCCAGCCCGCGCGAGGGCACTGCACGAGGCCGGGGTGCCTCCCCACGGCGTCACGGCGTCCCTGGAGCCGCTGCTGCGTGCCCTGAGGGAACGTTCCTGAGCCGGCCGCTCGGCCATACGAGGGGAATACCGGCCCGAAACCCGTGTGCATGCATCGCCGGGAGCGGGGCAGCAGCATTCTGAGACGGCTCGGGAAGCTACCCCCCTGGCGAAGCCCGAGCTGCAAGGCCCCGCAGGCAGTCACTCCCCCCGGCTGCCGGCGGGGCCGCATGCGTATGCCCCTACTCCACCCGGATGCCGACGATGCAGGTGTCGTCGTCGGTGTCGGACCTGCTGTACGTCAGGAGCCGGTCGAGCTGGTGGTCCAGGGTCCCGGACGTCGTACGGGCCGCGCTCAGCAACTGGCGCAGCGACACCTCCACCGAGCGGTCACGCCGTTCGATCAGACCGTCCGTGTACATCAACAGCGTGTCGTGGACCTCCAGCTGCACCTCGTCCTCCTCGAACGTCGCCTCGGGGACGGCACCGAGCAGGATGCCCTTGATGAGCGGCAGCGGGCCCGCGTCCGCGTCCCGGACCAGAACGGGCGGCAGGTGCCCGGCCCTCGCCCAGCGCAGAACGCGCCGGCGCGGATCGTAGATCCCGCAGACCGCGGTGGCGGTGACCCCGCCCGTCAGATGGTGCGCCACGATGTTGAGCCAGGACAGCAGCTGCCCCGGCCCCGCGCCCGTCACGGCGAGTCCGCGCAGCGCGTTGCGCAGCACCACCATGCTGGTCGCCGCCTCTATCCCGTGCCCGGCCACGTCGCCGACGCACAGCAGGACCAGACCGGAGGACAGCACGACGGCGTCGTACCAGTCGCCTCCGACGAGCTGCTCGGTCTCCGCGGGCCGGTAGCGCACCGCCACGTCGAGGCCCGGGGCCCTGAGCGGCGTCCGGTCCGGCGGCATGATCGCGTGCTGCAGCTGGAGGGTCAGCCGGTTGCGCTCGTGCGCCTGCTGTTCGGTGTGCGCCAGCTGGTCGCGGGTGACGGCCAGCGCCACCTCGGTCCAGTGCTGTGCCGAGATGTCCTGGTAGGCCCCGCGGACCGCGAACAGCCGGTCGTCGGCGTCGAGCACCGGCTCGGCCACCACGCGGATGTGCCGGGTCACACCGTCGGGACGCTGCAGCCGGAACGCCGCCGAGGCCGGCCGGCGGTGGTGCAGCACGGTCCGCAGGAAGCGGCCGATGGCGACGGCGTCGTCGGGATGGGCGTGCGCGGCCAGCTCCTCCAGCGGGACCGGGGTCCCGGAGGGGGAGCGGCCGTACAGATCGAAGAGCGTCTCGTTCCAGACGGTCTCGCCGGTCAGCAGGTTCTCCTCGAAGCCGCCGATCCTGCCGAGCCGCTGGGCGTGCTGGAGCAGACTCGCCAGCCGTGCCGTCTCGTCCTCTATGCGCCAGATGAGCAGCACGCACCCGCCGTGCCGGCTGACGTTGATGTCCGCCACGGCCGAAAGCGGCACCTGGTCGACCAGCGCCGTCAGATCCATGCGCCGCGCCCGGAACGGCTCCCCGGTGGCGTAGACCCGCTCGACGCACTGGAAGAGACCGCTCTCCCCGGCGGCCAGCGGGTAGGCCTCGAGCAGCAGCGCTCCGTGGACGGTGCCGCGCGGCCGGCCGGCCGGATCGAGGAAGCGCCCGTTCACGTGGTGGATGCGGAAGTCGGCGAGCCGTCCCTGGGCGTCGAGCTGGGGCACCAGGACCAGGGCGGGATCGTGCAGTCCGTCCACCAGGTCGGTCAGTTCGCGGACGTCGGCCGTCCCCCGCACGTCGTGGCAGTCGTTCGGCAGCGCGTGGGTCTCCAGGGTGTGCGAGCACAGTTCGGCCAGCGCCTCCACCTGACGGACCACCTGGGGCGGCTGCGGCCCGAGGACGGACGGCCAGGCGATCTCCAGGACGCCGTGGATCCGGCCGCCGGAGCCGGCCGGTACCGCGACCCGCCCGCCGTCGGGGTGCTCCGCGTGCCCGATGGACGGCAGGCCGGTGTCGGCCAGCGAGTCCGCCCACCGCGCCGTACGGTCGGTGAGCGCGCGGCGTGCCATCGTCGCCACACCCGGGGGAACGTAACGCCAGCGGTGGGCCTCCGCCGCCGAGAACCCGGCGCTGCCCGCCAGGGAGAGCGAACCGTCGGCGTCCGCGGCCCAGATGGCCACCGCGACCGCCCCGAGCGGGGTCAGCGCGTGCTGGAGCAGGGAGTCGGCCACCGCCTGGGTGTCGCCGGCCGCCAGGGCCCCGCTCTCGGCCGCGCGCAGCCGCACCGCGGGGACGTCGTCCTTCGAGGGGTGCTCGGCCGTGGCGGAGAGGAAGGTGCTGGTCACCTCCGAGAGCCGGTCGTGCGCCGCCTGGTTGATGATCTCGACCGCGAGCTGGAGCTGCGGCACCTTGGCCTGCTCGGCCAGCTCGGTGAGCTGGCGGGCGGCCTGGGCCGGTCCGCAGCCCAGCCGCTCGACCAGGATGCCCTTGGCCAGCTCGATCAGGGCCCGCCCGTCGGCCTCCACCTGGGCGGCCCGCACCTCGCGGCGCAGCCGTTCGACGGTGGCCGCGAGACGGCCCACCGGGGACGTCCGGACCACGTCCGGGAGGTCGTCGGCCCGCCCGGCGGCCGCGGTGCTCTCCGGGGATTCGGGGACGTCCGCGCCGGTTTCCTCAGGACTGTTCATCGTGCGGCCGCTCCTCGGCGGGGACCCGGGGCAGGGCGGGGGAGGGGCGGCAGCGGCGGGTGTTCCGCCGCTCCGCCGCGGCGGAGGCTACCGGGTGTCATGTCACTCCCCGAGCCAGCGTCGGACACAGGCGATGAGGTCCTCGGTGTCGACCGGCTTGGTGACGTGGTCGCTCGCGCCCGACAGCAGGCTCTTCTCCCGGTCGCCGGGCATGGCCTTCGCCGTCACCGCGATGATCGGCAGGTCGGCGTACTGAGGCATCCGGCGGATCTCGGCGGTCGCGGCGTACCCGTCCATCTCGGGCATCATCACGTCCATCAGGATCAGCGCGACCTCGGGCCGGCTCAGCAGGGTCTCGATGCCCTTCCTGCCGTTCTCCGCGTGCAGCACCTGGAACCCGTGCAGTTCCAGGATCCCGCTGAGCGCGAAGAGGTTGCGGGCGTCGTCGTCGACGACGAGCACCGTACGGCCCTGGAAGGTGCCCTCGACCGGCCGCGCGGGCCGGTTCCTGGCCTCCTCGGCGCGGACCAGCGGCACCACGTCGCCCGGCTGTTCCGCGGACAGGTGCAGCGCGATCCGCTCGCGCAGCTCGTCCAGGCTGGAGAGGAACTCCAGCGACCGGGCGCCCGCGCGGGACTGCAGCGCCTGCTCCTGCGCGAGGTCGACGCGACTGCCGTTGTGGACGAGGACGGGCACGCTCGCCAGGGCCGAGTCGCCCTCCACCGCTTCGAGGAAGCGGGCCGTCTCGCCCTCCGGCATGCCCAGTTCGAGCACGACGCAGTGCCACGGCTCCGCGGCCAGGGCGCCGGCCGCCTCCTGCGCCCCGACGACGGTGACCACGTCGACGCTCTCCCGCGCGTCGCCCTCGTCCCGGCTGCGCGCCACGTCCCCGACCGCGCTCTCGGCCACCAGCGTCAGCAGGCCCCGCGGCCGTTCCTCGACGACCAGGAGCCGACGTCGCCGCCGGCGGTCCGGGACGACCGAACCGGGCACGGTGTGCCGGGGTTCGGCGTGCTCCGCGGAGTCCTCGTCCGGTGCCGCCTCGGGTGCCCGGCCACCCGCCAGCAGTTCCTCGAACTCGGGCCGGGCGACCGGGAGGAAGAGCGTGAACGTACTGCCCTGTCCGGGGGTGCTGTCGACGGTGACCGCCCCGCCGAGCAGGTGGGCGATCTCCCGGGTGATGGACAGGCCGAGACCGGTGCCGCCGTACTTGCGGCTCGTGGTGCCGTCGGCCTGCTGGAAGGCGCCGAAGATCGTCTCCAGCTGCTGTTCGGGGATGCCGATACCGGTGTCCTTGACCCGGAAGGCGACGATCGTGCCGCCCCGCGGCACGCCCGCGGGGATCTCCTGGTCGGCCGCCGGTTCGATCCGCAGCTCGACCCGGCCCCGCTCGGTGAACTTGACCGCGTTCGACAGCAGGTTGCGCAGCACCTGCCGCAGCCGGGAGTCGTCGGTGAGCAGGTCCGCCGGGGCCCCGGGAGCGGTGCTGACCGTGAACTCCAGGCTCTTCTGCGAGGTCATGGGGCGGAAGGTGGCCTCGACGTACTCGAGCAGCTGGCGCAGCGGGACGCGTTCGGGGGTCACGTCCATCTTGCCGGCCTCGACCTTGGACAGGTCGAGGATGTCGTTGATCAGCTGGAGCAGGTCGGAGCCCGCGGAGTGGATGATGCCGGCGTACTCGACCTGCTTCGGTGTGAGGTTGCGCGAGGGGTTCTGCGCCAGCAACTGGGCCAGGATGAGCAGGCTGTTGAGCGGCGTCCGCAGCTCGTGGCTCATGTTGGCGAGGAACTCGGACTTGTACTTGGAGGCCAGTGACAACTGCTGGGCCCGCGCCTCGAGTTCCTGCCGGGCCTGTTCGATCTGGAGGTTCTTCGCCTCGATGTCGCGGTTCTGGGTCGCGAGCAGGGAGGCCTTGTCCTCCAGCTCGGCGTTGGAGCGCTGGAGTTCGTCCTGCTGGACCTGCAACTCCTCCGAGCGGGCCTGGAGTTCGGCGGTCAGACGCTGCGACTCGCCCAGCAGTTCATCGGTACGGGCGTTGGCCACGATGGTGCTGACGTTGACGCCGATGGTCTCCATCAGCTGCTCCAGGAACGTCATGTGGCCCTGCTTGAAGCGCGTCACCGAGGCGAGCTCGATGACGCCGAGCACCTGCTCCTCGACGACGATGGGCAGGACCACGAGCGCCGTCGGCGCCGTCCCTCCGAGGCCGGAGGAGATGGTGACGTAGCCCGGCGGCACCTCGTCCACGGTGATCGCCCGCCGGCTGCGCGCCGCCTGGCCGACGAGCGAGCGGCCGAGCGGGATGCGGGTGGGGCGCCCGTCCTCGTCGGGATAGCCGTACGACCCGACCAGCCTGAGCTCCGTTCCCCTCTCGGTCTCCTCGGCGAGGTAGAAGGCGCCGTACTGCGCGGCGACCAGCGGGGTGAGCTCGTCCATGATGAGGTCGGCCACCACGTCCAGGTCGCGGTACCCCTGCATCAGACCGGAGATGCGGGCCAGGTTGGTCTTGAGCCAGTCCTGCTCCTGGTTGGCGCGCGTGGTCTCCCGCAGCGACTCCACCATGGAGTTGATGTTGTCCTTCAGGTCGGCGACCTCGCCCGAGGCCTCCACGGTGATGGACCGGGTCAGGTCGCCCTCGGCCACGGCGCCGGTGACCTCGGCGATCGCGCGGACCTGGCGCGTGAGGTTGCCGGCCAGCTCGTTCACGTTCTCGGTCAGCCGCTTCCAGGTGCCCGAGACGCCCTCCACCTCGGCCTGGCCGCCGAGCCGGCCCTCGCTGCCGACCTCCCGGGCCACGCGGGTGACCTCGGCGGCGAAGGCGGACAGCTGGTCGACCATGGTGTTGATGGTCGTCTTGAGTTCGAGGATCTCGCCCCGGGCGTCGACGTCGATCTTCTTGGACAGGTCGCCCTTGGCCACCGCCGTCGTCACCAGGGCGATGTTGCGCACCTGTCCGGTGAGGTTGTTGGCCATCGAGTTGACGTTGTCGGTGAGGTCCTTCCAGGTGCCCGCCACGTTGGGCACGTGCGCCTGGCCGCCGAGGCGCCCCTCGGTGCCGACCTCGCGGGCGACGCGGGTGACCTCGTCGGCGAACGCGGACAGCGTGTCGACCATCGTGTTGATGACGTCGGCCAGCGCCGCGACCTCGCCCTTCGCCTCGACGGTGATCTTCTGCGAGAGGTCGCCGCGGGCCACGGCGGTCGCCACCTGCGCGATGGAGCGGACCTGACCGGTCAGGTTCGACGCCATGACGTTGACGTTGTCGGTGAGGTCCTTCCAGGTGCCCGAGACGCCCCGCACGGTGGCCTGTCCGCCCAGATTGCCCGCCGTGCCGACCTCGCGGGCGACGCGGGTGACCTCGTCGGCGAACGCCGAGAGCTGCTCGACCATCGTGTTGATGGTCTCCTTGAGCTCCAGGATCTCGCCCCGGGCGTCCACGGTGATCTTCTGCGACAGGTCGCCCTTGGCCACGGCGGTGGCCACCTGGGCGATCGAGCGGACCTGGGCGGTGAGGTTGCCCGCCATGAAGTTCACCGAGTCGGTGAGGTCGCGCCAGGTGCCCTTGACGCCCTTCACGTCGGCCTGGCCGCCGAGGCGTCCGTCGGTGCCGACCTCGCGGGCGACGCGGGTGACCTCGTCGGCGAACGCGGACAGCTGGTCGACCATCGTGTTGATGGTGTTCTTCAGCTCCAGGATCTCGCCGCGGGCGTCCACGGTGATCTTCTGGGAGAGGTCTCCCTGGGCCACCGCCGTCGTGACCTGGGCCACGTTGCGGACCTGGGCGGTGAGGTTGCCCGCCATGAAGTTCACCGAGTCGGTGAGGTCGCGCCAGACGCCGCCGACGCCGGGAACCTGCGCCTGGCCGCCGAGGCGTCCGTCGGTGCCGACCTCGCGGGCGACGCGGGTGACCTCGTCGGCGAACGCGGACAGCTGGTCGACCATCGTGTTGACGGTCTCCTTCAGCTGCAGGATCTCACCGCGGGCGGGCACGTCGATCTTCTGCGAGAGGTCGCCCTTGGCGACCGCCGTGGCCACCTGCGCGATGTCGCGGACCTGGGTGGTGAGGTTTCCCGCCATGGCGTTGACGGAGTCGGTGAGGTCGGCCCAGGTGCCCGAGACCCCCGGCACCTCCGCCTGGCCGCCGAGCGTCCCCTCCGTGCCGACCTCGCGGGCCACCCGGGTCACCTCCGAGGTGAACACCGACAACTGGTCGACCATGCCGTTGAACACCGTGGCGATGTCGCCCAGCAGGCCACCGGCCTCGTCGGGGAGCCGGGTGCCGAAGTCGCCGTCGCGCACGGCGGTGAGGCCGGCCAGCAGTTGCCGCAGCTCCTGCTCACCCGGCGTCCGTTCGGACGTCCCGCTCGCTGCCCTGGTCATGGCCACCCTCGTTCCGCTCCCCTGGAGTCCCGCGGCACGGGACTCGGAACCGTGCCGGGCCCACGGACGACCCCCGGTCCGTCCATGGGATTCCCGCAGATCACAGGTCTTCCATCAAGAAAATACGCCGCAGGCTAACCCAGACGACGGGGGCGGAACAAAGCGTCGGAAGGAATTCCCCGGGGGCCGAAAAATATCGCCGGTGACAGGAATGACCTGGAGAGAAGTGGATACACAGGACCCTCTCGTTCCAGCTCGCCGGAGCCGGGTGCGCGAAAACCCGTCGGCCCGCCCCGGAGCGGAGTCCGGGGCGGGCCGACGGGATCGTCGTGAGGGTCCTCGAGGTGCGCCGGGGCGTCAGGCGACCGCAGGGTCGAGGAGCCCGGCGCGCAGCCGCTTGATGATGCGGGTGATCAGCCGGGAGACGTGCATCTGCGAGATGCCGAGCTCCTCACCGATCTGCGCCTGGGTGCGCTCCTCGACGAAGCGCAGGTGGATGATCCGGCGCTGACGCTCGTCGAGCTCGGCGATCAGGGGGGCCAGGGAGTTGAAGTCCTCGACCAGCTCCAGCGAGGGGTCCTCCTCGCCGATGAAGTCCGCGAGGACCGCCTCGCCGTCCGCGCCGCCGTCGGCCGTGAGAGCGGCGTCCAGGGACGAGGAGTTGTAGCCGTTCGACGCCTTGCGGGCCTCGATGACCTCTTCCTCGGACAGGCACATCAGCTCGGACAGCTCACGGGTCGTCGGCGTACGGCCGAGGCGGGTGCGCAGTTCCTCCGTCGCCTTGGCGAGCTCGACACGCGCCTCCTGCAGCCGGCGGGGCACGTGGACGGCCCAGCTCGTGTCGCGGAAGAACCGCTTGATCTCGCCGACGATGTACGGCACCGCGAAGGAGGTGAACTCGACCTCGCGGGACAGCTCGAACCGGTCGATGGCCTTGATGAGCCCGATCGTGCCGACCTGGACGATGTCCTCCATCTCGCCCTGGCTGCGGCTGCGGAAACGCGCGGCGGCGTACCGGACGAGGGAGAGGTTCATCTCGATGAGGGTGTTGCGCGCGTACTGGTGCTCGGGCGTGCCCTCCTCCAGGACGGCGAGCCGGTCGAAGAACTGGCGGGACAGCTCACGCGCGTCCTTCGGGCTGACCTTCAGCGGCTGGTCGATCTGCGGAAGAAGGGTGTCCTCCGCGGCTGTCGCCGCCCGGTGCGCCGTGTCCGTCGTCCGCACTGCCGTCACGGCTGCCATGCCGCCCACCCCACATCGTCCTAAGGAATTGATGACAGGGCCCGTCTGCCCCGCATCACACCGCCCATGCCGCCCGGTTTCCGGAATTTCGCGGGAGGCGTACGTTCCGCTTCTTTTCCCCATGACACCGGGTCAAGGGACGCTTCTCGCCCGGGACACCGTTCGGATGCGGGTGGACGACGTCCCGGTGCGGCCGGCGCGACGGCGCGGACACCGCCGGGTGCCCGCCGGCCCGTCATGACGGGGACGTAAAATGAGTCACGGGGGTGAGTCCGTGGGAATCGAGCGGCGAGTCGGCCGGGCGCAGAAGCGCCCCTTTCCGGCGTGCCCCGGCCCGGGACCGCTCGCCGGACACCGGTCCCGGGCCGCGGGAGCCGCGGCATGACGACGACGGCACTTCGCGACGATTCCTTCGTCCACCCCGCGCTCGTCTACCGCGACGACCACGAGTACGTGGAAGGGACGACACGTTTCGTCTCCGAAGGCGTAGCCGCGGGGGAACCGGTGGCGGTGGCCGTCCCCGCCCCGCGGCTGGAACTCGTCCGGGACGCGTTGGGACCGCTCGGCGACGGTGTCCGCTGGATCGACATGGCGCGGGCCGGACGGAACCCGGGCCGGATCATCCCCTCCGTCCTGCGGGCGTTCGCCGACGCCCACGAGGGAGTCCGCGTACGGATCGTCGGCGAGCCCGTCTGGCACGGCCGTACGGCGGTGGAGTACCCCGCCTGCGTCCAGCACGAGGCCCTGATCAACAGGGCGTTCGCGGGACGGGACGTGACGATCCTGTGCCCGTACGACGGGCGTGCCCTCTCCCACGAGGTGATCGCCGACGCCCATGCCACGCACCCCGTCGTGATCAGCGCCGGCCGGCGGAGCGCCAGCCTGTTCTACGACCCGGACGCGGTACTGGCACGCTTCAACCAGGCGCTGTGCCACCCCCCGGGAGCGGCCGCGGTCCGTTTCGACGCCGAACTCCTGCCCGCCGCCCGCGACTTCGCGCTGGCCGAGGCCCGGGGCCGGGGGATGACCGGGGTCCGGCTGCAGGACCTGAACCTCGTCGTCGCGGAGCTGACGACCAACAGCGTGGTGCACGGGGGTGGTTCGGGCACCCTGAGGATCTGGGCCGAGGACGAGCAGATCGTGTGCGAGGTGCGGGACGAGGGGCGGCTGAGCGATCCGCTGGCCGGCCGGTATCCCGTGCGTCCCGACCAGATCGGCGGACGGGGCCTGTTCCTCGTGCACTTCCTCTCGGACCTCGTCCGGGTGCACACAGGGGACTCCGGAACGACGCTGCGCAGCTACATCGCCCGCACCTGAGCGGCTCGCCGGCCGGCCGGTGAGCCCGCCGGCACACCGGTGCGGGGCCCGGCCCGTGCTCCCGGGCCGGGCCCCGCACCGGTGTGTGACGCCGTCCCGCTCCGCTACCGTCCGGTGTCCTGCCGGGCCGACCGTGCCGCCTCGTGTTCCGTCCGGGCCCCGGCCTGCGACAGGGACCCGCCCGAGTTCTCCAGGTGCGCCCGGACGAACCACTGGAACTGTTCGAGCGCGCGCAGCTGCTCGATGAGGAGGTCCTCGGTCACCGGATCGATCTTGCCGACCTCGGCCACGGCCGCCCGGTGCGCCTCCACGATCCCCGTGTAGACGAGATCGAGGGCGCCGAGGTGGGCGATGGCGTCGGCCCGGCCGACGCTGTAGTCGTCCCAGCTCCGTTCGGCGACGAGAGCGCCCGGCGTGCCGTGCGGAACCCCGCCGAGGGCGGAGATCCGTTCGGCGGTGTCGTCCGCCATGGCGCGTACGCGGTCCACCTGGGGGTCGAGCATTTCGTGCACGGCGATGAAATGCGGGCCCACCACGTTCCAGTGGATGTGCTTCAGCGTGAGCGACAGATCGTTGAGGGCGTGCAGCCGCGTGCTCAGCACATCGATGATCCGGCCGCCGTCGTGCGTGCTGACGCCGGGGACCGTGTAGTGCGGCGTCGTGGAAGTCGCCATGCTGCTCTCCTTCGTACAGATCTCTTGAGCGTGTTCCCGGATGCGGGTGTCCGTGGCGCGACCACCAGCGGTACCGGCACCCGCCTCGGCGCTCGACGGCGGGACCGCCGGTGTCGATCTCCGGTGCCTCCAAGTGCCCTGGTTCCTCCGCGTCACACCTCCCGCCGGGGCGACGGGATTTCGTCAGGGAGGCGGCGTTGGGCCAAATAGGTTGTCTGGGACTGTTGTTGCGAATGAACCGCCGCGAACCCGGGCACACGGACGAAAACTCGAGAGAGGAGCCCTCGCCGTGCTCGTGCCCGACCCGAAGGTTGTCCGGAGGCTGCTGACGCGTTACGCGGCCCTGAAGATCGCGTACGCCGAGAAGGAGACCCTGGAGACCGCCCGCGGCCTGGAGGACGTCACGTACACACTCTGCGTGATGACGGGAACGACCACCGTGCACGACGCCGTCGTCGCGGCGGACGCCCTGCTCGCGGCCGGAGAGAAGCGGCGGGACGCGCGGCAGGCCGGACTGCTGGGGAGCGGGACGGCATCGGCGGCCTCGCCGAAGGCGATGCCCGTGGCCGCCCCGGCGCTCGGCCGGCCGCACCCCGAGGTGCGGACGCTGCACGGCCGGAGCCTCGACGTGTCCGGTCCTCTTCGCTGAGCGTCGTGCGCGTACGTCCAGGGGTGCCGCCCGGCCGGGCGGCACCCCTGGACGTACGGCGGTCGGAACGGCCGGATCCGGGCCGCCGTCACGACGGGGCTCCCCGTGGTGAACAGGTACGTGGCGCAAGGGAGTTGGCCGGTCGTTCTCGGCCTTCGCCGAACCGCGAACGGCCGGGGCGTACGGCCACGGAACCCGTCCCGACGGCGGCGGCGCCCCGATGGTGAGGGCTCGGTGACGGTACGTTCCTGTCCGTCGAACGGCTGAACTACCTAGTCGGCTCCCGCTCGTTCTTCTGCTGTGAGCATCGTCGAGGCGGAGATGAGGAATCGATGAGCCGACACAGCAAAGGCCGCAGGCACCGCAAGGTGAACATGACGCCCCGTCCGGTCGGACCGAGGAGATCGCCGCGCGGAGTGCGGGAGCAGGTGAGCGCGGGCGTGGTCGACTCGCGGGCGACGCGGGCCGAGCCTCCCGCCCCTGCGCGGGGGACGAGCGGGGAAAGGGCCGAGGCCGTGTCCAGGACGGTGAACGCGAGCGGTCTGAGCCGTCACGCCGTGCGCACGTGGGAGCGGTTGGCGGAAGCGGGCTCCGGCGGGATCGAGGTCGAGGAGCTCACCGAGGCCGTGGGCTTCCGGCGCTCCACCGTGCTCGGGCACCTGAAGGGCCTGGCCGGACTCGGACTGGCCGAGGACCACGAGAGCGTGTGGCGGGCGACCGGCCCGGTGGAGGGCGCGGTCTCGGGTGAGGGCGCGGGTTCCTCGGCCGGGAGCGTTTCCTAGGCGGTGGTCCACGGCGGCGCTCGCCGGGCGACCTGCCCGGGCCGGGCGCCGCCCCCCTTCCCGGGAGCCGGAGGGGGTCCGGTCGGATCGCGCGGGACGGTCCGGCCCGCGCGATCCGAAGCGCGCCACCGGGGCCCGCCGGCCGCTCCGGACGCGGGATCCCCGGGCCGCTTCGCGTGGGTGGGGCCGCCGACGGTACGGGCCGTCGCGGGACGGTCACTCGGCCCACGCCCGTACGTGCCGAACGTCACGCGCGAAGGCCACGCACCCCTTCGCCGGACGGTGGATTCGGCGGATCCCCCGCCCGGCATGGTGTCGGGCGGCCTTCTCCGGGCATCCGGACTCCGTCACTTCGACACCCCGTCACTTCGACGACCGGCTCATCCACGAAGGAGTCCCCATGCTCGGCATCGCCGCCGCCGTACTGCTGTTCATCGCGTTCCTGATCAACGCCGGTGACGTTTCGACCAACCACGTCTTCACGTCCACCAACGTCATGCTCATAGGGCTCGCCCTGCTGGCTCTTCACCTCTCGGGCGTCGGCGGGGGCTGGACGACGCGCAGCCGTCGCCGTTGACGGACGGGGACGGGTCCCTCCGGCGGCGAAGGCGGTCGGCGCGGCGGCGCCCCGTCGGCCGGAACGGCCCATTTCGTATGACTTCGCCGGGGTGACTTGCCGTGACGCGGTCCCGCGAGAGATGGTTGTCGGACGGAAACAATCTGTCGTCCGGAAAGGTGGTGGGCTCGCGGAGCGGGCCCTTGCTCGTGGACACTTCCCAGCAACCTCCCACCGGCCCGCGCGGCGCCGGCACGGGCGCCACGTGGGGTTTCGCCCCCTGCCCCGTCGTGGTCGCCGACCCCTCCGGAGGCGTGGTCGGGACGAACGCCGCCGCGACCGCCCTCTTCCCGGGCGCGACCACCGGCACATGGCTGCAGGACGTGGTCCCCGCGTGGATCGCCGACGCCCACGCACGGCTGCGGGGCACCGTGCCCGGACCCCGGAACTCCGGCTCCGGCCCGCTCGTGCACGGTCCGGTCGGCGACCGGACCTTCGAGGCGCACCCCACCGGCACGGACGACGGCGACGTCATGTGGTGGCTGGTCGACGACACCGACCGGCGCCTGGCGGAGGACGCCCTCAAGGCCGAGCGGGAACGCGCCGCCTTCCTGGCCGGCGCGTCCAGCGCGCTGCTGTCGTCGCTGAACGTCGAACGGTGCATGGAGGTGACGGCGGAGCTGGCCGCCGAGCACCTCGCCGACGCCGCCGTGATCGTCGCCCCTCCGCGAGGGAGGAAGGTCCAGCTGACCTTCTGCGGGCCCGACGGCGTCGTGGTGCACCGGACGGTGCACCACGACGTACGGCAGCTCCCGGGGCTCGGCGAGGCCCTGCGCGGATTCCCGCCCGTGCCGTCCCGCTGGATCGACCCGGCCGCCGTTCCCGGATGGGTCGTGCCGGAGGGATTCACGGAACCGGTCGGCTCGGCGGTCGTGACACCGCTGCCCGGCCACGGGGTGCCGGCGGGCGCCCTGATCCTGCTGCGGTCGAGCCGGCACGCCGCCTTCACGGAGAGCGAGGAGGTCTTCGCCCGGCTCTTCGCCTCACGCGCCGGAGCGGCCGTGTCGGCCGCCCGCATGTACGCCGAACAGGCCTCGATCACGGCGACGCTGATGCGCGAGCTGCTGCCGCCGCAGCTGCACGCGGTGCACGGGGTCGAGTTCGCCGGACGCTACCGTCCCGCGGGCCGGACCGAACGCGTCGGAGGCGACTTCTACGACGTCCACCCCGCCGCGGACGAGGAACAGGAATCCCTCGTCGTCCTCGGGGACGTCTGCGGCAAGGGGCTCGAGGCGGCCGTGCTGACCGGCAAGATCCGCAACACCGTACAGGCGCTCCTGCCGCTGGCCGACGACCACCAGCGGCTGCTGGGACTGCTCAACGGCGCGCTGATGAACTCCCACCACACCCGCTTCGCCACCCTCGCCGTGGCCTCCGTCGTACGCCGCGCGGGCATCGTCCGACTGCGGGTCACCAGCGCGGGGCACCCCCCGCCGCTGATCGTGCGGGCCGACGGCACGGTCGAGCAGGCCAGCACCCGCGGGACGCTCATAGGAGCGTTCCGGGACGTCAGCTCCACCACGGTCCGGGTCGAACTGGCGCCGGGCGAGACCTGTCTCTTCTTCACGGACGGCATCACCGAGGCCAGGGGAGGACCGATGGGGGGCGAATTCTTCGGCGTCCAGCGGCTGGAGGCGGCGCTCTCGCAGTGCGCGGGCATGCCGGCCGAGGCCGTGGTGGAGCACGTCCAGATGCTCGCCGCGCAGTGGGTCGGACGCGGCGGCCACGACGACATGGCGACCGTCGCGGTCACCGCGCCCCACCACGCGCACCTGAGTGCGGTGAACGGCCATACTCGGGGCAGGTACACAGGATGACCCCACCTCCTTTCCAGGACCCCGAGGCCGTGCCGCTCGGTCCCGCCCGCGAAGACCTGTGGTCGGCGGTGCGCCAGGGCGACGAGCGCCGCGCCGCGGCCGTCGTCCTCGACGCGCTGGAATCGTCGGGCGACGCCGAGACCGTCCTGCTCGACCTGATCGCCCCGGTACAGGCGAGAGTCGGCACGGAGTGGGCGGCGAACCGGCTCACCGTGGCGCAGGAACACACCGCCACCGCCATCCACGAGCGGGTCATGGCCGTCCTCGCCCACCACCCCGGCCACCGCGACGAGACCCCGAGCGGCCCTCGCGTCACGGTGGCCTGCGTCGACGGCGAGTGGCACGCGCTGCCGGCCAGGCTCCTCGCGGAGGTGCTGCGGCTGCGCGGATGGCGGGTGGACTTCCTCGGCGCGCACGTGCCCACCCCCCACCTCGTCGCGCATCTGCACCAGACGGGACCGCGGGCGGTGGCGCTCTCCTCCTCGATCCCCACCCATCTGCCCACCGCCCACACGGCCATCACGGCGTGTCAGGCGGCGGGCGTGCCCGTCATCGCGGGCGGCGCCGCCTTCGGCCCCGGCGGCCGCTACGCCCGCTCCCTGGGGGCCGACGGATGGGCTCCCGACGCCAGGGGAGCAGCGGCCGTCCTCGAACGGGGCCTCGACCGCCCCGGTCCCGCGGTCGTCCACCAGACCGTGGACGACCTGCCGCACCTGGCCGACCAGGAGTACACGATCGTCGCCGAGACGGCCCACCAGCTCGTCAAGCAGACACTGGCGGACCTGGAGGACCGGTTCGAGCCGCTGCGCGGTTACACCGAACGGCAGCGGCGGCACACCGCCGAGGACCTCGCGCACATCGTGGAGTACCTGGCCACGTCCCTGTACGTGGCCGACGAAGAGCTGTTCACGCGGTTCATCCTCTGGACCGCGGACATCCTGACCGCCCGCCGCGTCCCCGCACGGAGCCTCGACCCCGCCCTGGACCTGCTGGCCCTGCAACTCAAGGACTTCCCACGCGCCTGCCGCACGCTGGCCCACGCGCGGGATGCGCTCGGAGACCGAACGCCGCTGCCCAAGACCCCCGGCCCCGGAAAGTCCGCATGACCACTTCACATCCCCCCGCCTTCACGCTGACCGTCGACGTCCAGCCCACCGCACTCGTGATCCGCGTCGGCGGAGACCTCGACCACGAGACGTGCGACGAGCTGATGAGGGCGGTCGACCAGAACCTCCCCGGCCCCGGAGCCGGGTTCCCCGAGCTGCGCCTGGACTTCGCCGGTCTCGACGGCATCGACTCCATGGGCCTGTCCGCCCTGCTGATGATCCGGCGCCGTACCGACGCCGCGGGGATGAGCCTGCACCTCGACCGGCGGCCCCGCGCCCTGGACCGGCTGCTGGAGATCACGGGAACCCTGGAGCACCTCACCGCGCCCCGCGACGGGCACGGCGGGGAGCGGAGTCCCGGGACCGGCTGACGCGGCGTACGTCCCGGTCACGTACGCGGGCGACCGGAGCCGGACTCGTGGAACGGCCCGCCGGATTCCGCCGAATGACCGCCGGACAGCGGGGTATTGGCAGCCCTGTGAGACGGCGCGGAGGCGGATTCCCGCCGTCGGGCCCCGCGCCCGCCGCGTCCCCCTCACGGGTGAGCCGCCGGCCGGGCGCACCCGCGAGCTGACGGAGGATGACATGACGATCGACAGGATCTGGACGTACGCACCGGAGTTCGACCACCCCGAAGCGCACGAACTGGCCGGCTACAGCGTCGAGGCGACCGACGGGACCATAGGACACGTCGACCGGCAGTCCGACGACTCCGGGATGCGGCACCTGGTCGTCGACACCGGCGTCTGGGTGTTCGGCAAGAGCGTCCTGGTGCCCGTGGGCGTCGTCGTCGGCATCGACACGGAATCTCAGAAGATCGCCGTCGCGTGCACCCGCGAGGAGATCAAGTCGGCGCCCGTGTTCAGGACCGACCGCGAGACCTCGGACCCGGCGTACCTGTCCAGCGTCGGGTCGTACTATCGAAGCCTTCCGCCGAGGCAGCCCGCGTGAGCCGCCGTGAGGTGATCCCCGGCGGTGCGCACGTGGCCGTCGGCCGCCGTGCCCCGACGACCCGGCTCCGTCACGGGAGCGCACGAGAAAGAGTGTTCACATGTCCGACGAGTGGGAAGCCACCGTGACGCACGGGGCGACCCGGAACGCCCTCGTCGTGCGCGTGGGTGGCGACATCGACCACGAGAGCGCGTTCCGGCTGGAACAGGCCCTGAGCCTGACGCGGCGGGCGGGCCGGGAACGAACGGTGGTCGACCTGTCGGGGACCGACTTCGCGGACTCGTCGATCCTGCACGTCCTCCTCGAAGCACAGCGCGCCCACCGGGCCCGCGGCATGCTCATGGTGGTCTGCGGGCCCTTCAGCGACACCGTTCGGAGGCTGTTCGACGTGACGGGGACCGAAGGCTTCTTCGTCCTGGCGGACGACGTCGGGGCGGCGCTGGAACTCCCGGACCCGGCGACCGGGCGATGACCCCGGCCGACCGCACGCCGACGGCGGGCGGCGCGATCACGAGCGCCGCGACCGCGCGCGACCACGTCCGGGAGCTGCTGCGCGAGCACGGCCGGACGGGCGGGGAGAACCCGGACGCGGTCGTCGACGTGCTGCTGGTGGTCTCGGAGCTGGTCACCAACGCGATCCGGCACGGCGGCGGGCTCGCCGGGTTCGACGCGACGCTCACCGACGGGGGCGTACGGCTCGCCGTGCGCGACTACAGCGACGTCGTCCCCGCCCAGGCCTACGGCACCGGTGAGATCCCGCGGACGCACCGGACGAACGGATACGGGTGGCCCTTGATCATCCGTATCTCCGACGCCGTCACCGTCGAGCCGTGCCCCGGGGGCGGCAAGACGATCCGCGTGTTCGTCCCCCTGACCTGAACGCGCCCCACGTCTCCCCGCGCCGCGCACGAGTGCCGTGCGGGGCGTACGCCACGTCCCGCCGGTCGCGACACCTCCCGGACCGGCAGGCGTAAGGGGAAACGCGCGTGGAAGAAGAGCCTCTACCGACTCCGCCGGACACGGGGTCCCGGACGCCGGCCGGACCGGCGCGGAGAGGTGAGGGATGAACAGACGAATCGCCGGAAGGCGCCGGGAGGCGCGGGACGTCACCGCTCCCCGCCGGAGCCGCACCCGGACCCGGACCGGCGGCAGCCCCCACCGGACCGCGCATGTCCGCTGAACCACGGCCGAACGGCGTCGTCGGGGCGGTCCACCCGGCGCGGCCCCGCCGGTACGGGACGGGATCGCCCTCCCCCTGGTGGCCGGCGCTGCGCCGCACCCCGGTCTCGATGTGGAACGACGACGTGTCCGACTGGGCGGCCGCGCTGACGTACTACGCGATCCTGGCCGTCCTGCCCGCCCTGCTGGTCATGGTCATCGCCTTCGGCCTGATCGGTCCGGGCACCGCCGAGCAGTTCATCGCGCACGTCACGGCGTACGCCCCCGCCCAGTCGGGGGCGGAACTGCACCGGGCGCTGGGAGAGATGCTGCGGCAGCGGTCCGCCGCCTGGACGCTGCTGGTCACCGGCGCGGCGAGCGCCCTGTGGTCCGCGTCGAGCTACCTCGCGGTGTTCCGCCGGGCCCTGCACGGCATGCACGGCGCGGAGGACCACCGTTCGGCCTGGCGCACCGCGCACCGGCTGGTGCTGACCGCGCTGGCGCTGCTCGGTCTGCTCGTCGTGAGCGCGCTCGTCCTGCTGCTGACCGGCCCCGTGGCCGAGGCCGCCGGCCGTGCCCTCGGTGTGGACGGCCCGGTCGCCCTGGCCTGGAACCTGCTCCGCTGGCCCCTGCTGATGTGCCTGGTGGCCCTGTTGGTCCTCGTCGTGTTTCACACCGGGCCGCCGCCCGCCCGCCGCCGTCGGCACAGCCTGCCCGGCGGCATCCTGGCCTCCGTCCTCTGGCTGGCCGTCTCGGCCGGATTCGCCCTGTACGCCTCCGTCTTCGGCGCCTACAGCCGGCTCTACGGCTCCCTGGCCGGCCTCGTCGTCTTCCTCGTGTGGCTGTGGCTGTCCAACCTGGCGCTGCTGGCGGGCGCCCAGTTCACGGCCGAACTGGACAGGGCCGCGGCGGCGACGCGCCGGTGACGGTCCGGGGTTCGCAGGTTTGTTCCGGCCAGGACGGCGCACACGGACTGGGGAAGCCACATCTGTACGGACGATGGAGGAACTGTGGGCGTCATCGCTTGGATTCTGATCGGGTTGCTTGCCGGCGCCATCGCCAAGCTGCTCCTGCCGGGCAAGGACCCGGGCGGGATCATCGTCACCATGCTGATCGGCATCGCGGGAGGCCTGCTGGGCGGCTGGCTGGGCAAGGTCATCTTCGGCGTCGACTCGATCGACGGGTTCTTCGACCTGTCGACCTGGATCGCCGCCGTCGTGGGATCGCTGATCCTCCTGATCCTGTACCGGGCACTGACGGGCAACAGCCGGTCGCACCGCCACGCGTGAAGGACCGGGGCCCGTTCGGCGTTTCACGACGCGCGGCTTGGGGCCGGCAACCGGGAACCCCGGTTGCCGGCCCCAAGCCGCGCGTCGTACCGGGCGGGCCGCAGCGAATCCGGCGCACATTTCCGAGTGCGCCCCCCGGTCCTGGGTACTGGTGGGCCAACCCGCGGGTTGGGATCGACAGCCCCGCGGGCCAGCACTCCTACGGCGTCCCGGGACGCCCGGGGGTGCGCCCGGGGCTGCGCGCCGTCTTCCCACCGCGACGGGCCTCCTGCCATGATCACCGCGGGAGCGCGGGTCCGCCCGGTCACGGGCTCCTGCCCGCCGGGCCCCGTTCCGGGCCGACCGGCGTGGGCCGCGACGCCGCCACCGAGGAGCCCGAGTGACGTACGACGTCGGCGCACTGCGCGCCGAGATCCCCGCCCTGCTGTCCGGTGTCGCGCACTTCGACGGGCCGGGCGGCACACAGACCCCGGCCCGGGTGGCCGGGGCGATCGCGGAGGCGCTCACCGGGCCGCTGTCCATCCGGGGAAGCCTGACCCCGGGAGAGGTGAACGCCGAGAACCTCGTCCAGGGCTTCCGGCGGGCCGTGGCCGACCTGGTGGGCGGCCATCCGTCCGGGGTCGTCTTCGGCCGCAGCGCCACCCAGCTCACGTACGACGTCGCCCGGGCGCTCGCGAAGGACTGGGCTCCCGGTGACGAGGTCGTCGTCAGCCGTCTCGACCACGACGCGAACATCCGGCCCTGGCTCCAGGCGGCCGAACAGGCCGGTGCCCGCGTGCGCTGGGCGGACTTCGATCCCGGGACGGGTGAACTCCCGCCCTCGGCGGTGGGCGGCCTGCTGACGGAACGCACCCGGCTGGTCGCGGTCACCGCCGCCTCGAACCTGATCGGGACCGTGCCCGACGTCGCCGGGATCGCCCACCTGGTCCACCGACACCCGCGGGCGCTGCTCCACGTGGACGGGGTGCACTACGCGGCCCACGCCTTCGTGGATCTCGCGCGGCTCGGCGCCGACTTCTTCGTGTGCTCGCCCTACAAGTTCCTCGGCCCGCACCACGGTGTCCTGACCGCCTCCCCGCGACTGCTGGAGCGGTTGCGCCCGGACAAGCTGCTGCCGTCCACCGACGCGGTTCCCGAACGGTTCGAACTGGGCACGCTGCCCTACGAGTTGCTCGCCGGCACCATCGCCGCGATCGACGTCCTCGCCGGGCTCGCGGGCGGCACGGCGGGCGGACGGAGGGACCGGCTGCGTACGGCCTTCGCGGCGATCGAGCGGCACGAGGGGGCGCTGCGCGAGCGGTTGGAGGCGGGCCTGGCCGAACTGCCCGGTGTCACGCTCCGCTCCCGGGCGGCCGAGCGCACGCCCACCCTGCTGCTCACGTTCGACGGCAGGAAGGCGGCCGACGCCTCCGTGTTCCTGGCGGGCCGCGGTGTGCACGCGCCCGCCGGATCGTTCTACGCGCTGGAGGCGTCCCGGCACCTCGGCCTCGGGGACACCGGGGGCCTGCGGGTCGGTCTCTCGCCGTACAACGACGAGGACGACGTCGACCGGCTGCTGGAGGGGCTGGCGGCTTTCCTGCGCTCGTAGCACGGGCGCGGTGCCGCCGTCAGAGGGGCGCCGGCGGTACCGCGTCGGCCGCCCGGTCGGCCGGGCCGGTGATCAGACGGAGCGCCTCGGCGAGGTCGCGCGGACGGAGGAGCCCCGGTCCGGGCCGCGCGTCCCAGCCCGGACCGCTCAGCAGGACCCGGCTCCGGGTCCGCGCCCCCCGTACTCCCCAGCGCGCGGCGGCGACGTGCAGGGCGAGCGGGAGGTTCGCCGTGGACCACGTCTGGGACCACAGGACCACCGCCGGGGGACCGACGCGGCGCACCGCCGCCAGGAGCGCCTCGGGCGGAACGGCGGCACCGAGCATCAGCGCGGGCACCCGTCGTTCCGCCAGCGCCGCGTTGAGCACCTCCAGGGACAGGGTGTGCTGTTCGCCCGGAACGCAGGCCAGCAGCACGGGTGACGCCCCGGTGGGCGGTTCGTGACCCGCCGCGGACACGTAGACGTGCAGCAGGGCGGCGGAGACGTGCCAGGACATGAGGTGCTCGACCTCGACGTGACGGTCTCCCGAGTACTCCCACCTGCGGCCCACCGTCCGCAGGGCGGGCACCATCACCTCCTCCCAGGCGCCGGTCAGTCCGCGGGTCCGGACCGCCGCCGCCAGCCGTTCCCGGACGGCGAGGGCGTCCAGCCGGACGGCGGCCCGTACGAGGCCCCGGTACTCCTGGGCCGCGTCCATCGGCGGTCCGGTGTCCGGTGGGGCACCCGGGCCGGGGTCCGTCGGCGGAGCCCCCTCCGGAACCCGGACACCGGCCCGCGTACGCGCGGTGGCCCGGGTCCGGGAGGCCAGGGCCGGTGAGGCCGCGACACCGCGGCGGGCCGCCTCCTTCGCGGCGCGGGCCGCCTCGGCGGGCGGCAGGCCGGCGGCGGTCAGCCGGCACATCTCCTGGAGCATGGCCACGTCGTCGGGGGACCAGCGGCGGTGGCGGCCGTCCGCCCGGACCGCGGGCCCCAGACCGTACCGCCGGTCCCAGGAACGCAGCGTCGTGGGCGACACCCCCAGCCGGCGCGCCAGGAAACCGGTGGTGACCCCCACCCCCGTGGTCTCCGTCTCCTCGTCGGAACTCAGTTCCACGGCGCCGTCCCCGGGAGAGCGGTGGAGGACGCCGTGTCGGAGGCCGTGTCCCACCCGCGGGCGGCAGGGACCGGTGCGGGGCGGCAGCGGAGCATGACGGACCTCACCTCGATTTCCGGGCCGTCGGGCACCCGGCCGGTCCGCCGGGCTCATCCCCTGCTTCGGCGCGCGGCGGCCCCCCGGATGCAGCGCACCGCCCGGCGCGCCTCAGGAGCTCCCGCGAGGACCGTCGAGGAGGTGGTGCAGGACCGCCTCGGGGTCGCTGAGGGCCGAGCGCCGCAGGGCCCGCTCGTACCCGTCGTCGCCGAGGAGGGAGCGGGCCGTGTACTCGTAGCGTTCGCGCACCGGACCCAGCTCGGGCGTGCCGCGCTGGGGATGGCCCACCGCGCTCCAGTACGTCTCCCCGGCGCCGTACGCGGCGACCGCCCGTTCCCCCGCGCCCTGCGCGGCCAGGGCGGAGGCCAGCAGGTCCAGGCCGAGCGCGATGCCGAAACTGTCGCCGATGCGCCGCTTGCCGTCCAGCATCGACAGGGCGTGGGCGGTGGCATCCTGCGCGCGGTCCTCGAAGAGGGCGATGAGCGCCAGCTGGTAGTCGGTGTACGAGCGCGTCCACCACTCGCCGCGGGCGACGCAGCCCCCGCGCAGCTCCTCCGCCTCCCGGCGCGCCTCGTCCAGCACGCCCTCCCCGGTCAGGGCGAACACCCGGACCAGACGGCACAGGACGTGCCCCGCGGAGGCGAAGGCCGTGCCGTCGGCTCCCCGCAGGGCGGTCTCGACCTCGCTCCGGGCCTCCGCGGGCCGCCCCCGCAGCAGATGCGTCAGGCCCAGGAGGTAGGCGGCGCGCAGGGTTCCCCCGGTGTCGTCCTGGAGGTCCGCGCGGTCCCGGCAGAACGCGGCCAGCCGCCCCGCGTGCTCGTGCTCGCCGCGCAGGACACGGGTGATGCCCAGTGCCCACAGGGCCCTCGTCCTGACCGGGCCGGACGCGGTGGACAGGGCCAGCGCGTCGTCCAGGTACGCCGCCGCCTCCCTCAGGTGTCCGCAGCAGCTCCACGGGAAGGCGAGCAGGCCGATCAACTCGATCGCGGTGTCCGGCCGTTCGGAGAGCAGGTGGTCGAGCGCCGCGCACAGATCGGCGTGCGCCGAGCCGAGCCGCCCGTACCACGCGGCCTGCCGCCCTCCCAGCCAGTCCCGATCGGCGTCGCGGGCCATCCCCAGGAAGTGCGCGGCGTGCCGGTCCGCCAGTTCCCGGCTCTCGCCCACCTCGTCGAGCCACATGCGGCCGTACTCCCGCACGGTGTCGAGCATCCGGTACCCGGCGTCGACGCGCGACAGCACCGACTTCCTCGACAGGCCCGCCAGCGCCCGGCCGACCTCGTCCGCGGGCAGCGGACCCCCGGCACACACGACGCGTACGGTGTCCGCGTCCACCGGCTCCCGGAACACCGACATCCTCGCCCACAACAGGCGTTCGGCGGGCGCGCACAGTTCGTGGCTCCAGCCGATCGTCGTGCGTACCGCCCGGTGGCGCGGCGGGCCGGGAGGACTGCCCTCCGCCGTGATGTCCAGGCGCGGGCCGAGTTCCAGCTCGGCCTCCTCGACCGTACGGTGCGCGAGCTGTCCCGCGATCAGCTCCACCGCCAGCGGCATGCCTTCGAGCCGCGCGCACAGACGCGCCACGGCCACCGTGTCCGCCGGGGAGGACACGGGGGTGCCCGCCGCGGCCGCGCGCAGCCGGAACATCTCCACGGCGTCCGTCGCGGGCGGCAACGGCCCCACGGCGACGACGTGTTCGCCGGGTACGCCGAGGGGTTCCCGGCTCGTCGAGAGAACGGTCAGGCGGGGACAGGCCGTCGTGAGCCGGGTGACCAGACGGCGGCAGGGGACGACCAGATGCTCGCAGGAGTCCAGGACGAGCAGGACGTCCCGGTCGGCCAGCCAGTCGGCCAGGGAGTCCAGCGCCTGGTGCGTCGTGTGGTCCGCGAAGTCCACCGCGTCGGCCACGGACGCGACGAGCAGCCGGTCGTCCCTGAGCGGCCACAGGTCGGCCCACGCCGCCCCGCGCTCTCCCGCGCGCAGGACCCGGTCCGCCGCCTCCAGCGCCAGCCGGCTCTTGCCGACCCCACCGGCCCCGGTCAGGGTGACGACCCGCTCCTCGTACAACACGTCGTCCAAGTGGGCGAGTTCACCTCGGCGTCCGACGAAACCGGGAGGAACGGGCGGCAGGTTTCTCAGCACGCGCACAGTCTTTCGGCCCGGGCCCCGCCATGGGCCCACTTCGCCCGGTCGGGGCCGGATCCGTGCGCCGGAGGGGGAGTGACGCCCGGGCGGGCGGACCGGTGCGGGCGCCGCTCACGCGACCGCCTGGACGGTTCGCGCCCGCTGCGGTGCCATCGCCCAGCGCACGGCGGAGGTGAAGGCGCAGCCCAGCGGACGTACGCACACGCTGTCCACCAACGGCAGCCGGGGCAGCCGGAGTTCGGCGGCGGCCCAGGAGGGCAGCAGGGACACCGCGTTCGCGGCCAGCACCCCGTACGGCAGGCGGGCCACGAGCGGCACCGGCGGGTTCAGCAGGAGGAAACGCGCGGCGTCGCGTGCTTCCGGCGTCGCCCGCACCTCGCTCCTGTACGCGTCCAGCCGCTCCGCGAGTCCGGCGCGGTCCACGGGCGGGTCCAGGACCCCGAGCGCGGTGGCCACGCGGGCCGCGTCCGCCACGTACCCGTCGTAGTCGGCCCCGGACAGCGGCCGCGCGCCGTACCGCCGGTGCGCGCGCAGGAAGCTGTCCACCTCCGCGACGTGGACCCAGCCGAGGAGGTGCGGATCCGCCGCGTGGTACGGCGTGCCCTCCGAGGTCGTGCCGCGCACCCGCTGGTGGACCGCCCGTACCCGCTCGCAGGCCTGCTGGGCGCTCTCGGCCGTCCCGTACGTCGTCACCGCGAGGAAGGTGCTGGTGCGCTGGAGCCTGCCCCAGGGGTCCCCGCGGAAGCCCGAATGCGCGGAGACGGCGGCCATGGCGAGCGGGTGGAGCGACTGGAGCAGCAGCGCGGAGAGGCCCCCGATGAACATCGACGCGTCCCCGTGCACCGTGCGGATGGGCCGGTCCGGGCCGAACCAGCGGGGCCCGGGCGTGCCGTGGATACGGGCGCGGTTCTCCGGTCCGTCGGGGCCCGCGACCCGGGTGAACAGAGCGCTGCCCAGCCGTTCCCTCACTCCGCCGCCGTCCGCTCCGGTGCGTCTCATGGGGCGCCGGCCTCCCTCCGAGTCGTGTTCCGTCGGGCCCGCCGCCCGTCCGGGCCGAACCAGCGGGGCCCGGGCGTGCCGTGGATACGGGCGCGGTTCTCCGGTCCGTCGGGGCCCGCGACCCGGGTGAACAGAGCGCTGCCCAGCCGTTCCCTCACTCCGCCGCCGTCCGCTCCGGTGCGTCTCATGGGGCGCCGGCCTCCCTCCGAGTCGTGTTCCGTCGGGCCCGCCGCCCGTCCGGGCCGGCGTCTCCGGGACCGCGGCCGGTGGATCCGGAGCCGCGCGCGGACCGGCGGAAGCACCCTTCAGCATGGCCGAACCGGGGGAGGAAAGTCCACGGGCCCCGTCGGTCACCGGGCGGCGCCGACGCGGGGACGGTGTCGGCGCCTCCGGGACCCGTGTCGACGCCTCCGGGCCGCCGGCTCACAGGGTGAGGAGGGTGCCCCATCCCTCCGCCCGGGCGACGGCGTCGGCCACGTGGGCGGCGGCGACGTCCAGCGCGGCGTGGCCGGTCGACTTGAACAGGGTGAGTTCGGCGTCGTCGCGCCGGCCGGGGCGGGTGCCGGCCAGTACCTGTCCGAGGAGCGTCACCCGCCGTCCGGGCGGGAGGTCCTGCAGTTCGTGGGCTCCGGAGGGGGGCGGGGTCGTGGCGGCGCCGGGCCACTCGGCGAAGAGGGCGGCGTCCCGGACGGTGTCGGCGTCCAGCTCGGGCCCGTGGGAGCCGCCCACCGAGCTGACGTGCGTCCCGGGGGCGAGCCATGAGCGACGGATCACCGGGCGCACGGCGCCGGTGCAGCAGAACACCGTGCCCGCCCCGCGTACGGCCTCCTCGACGCTCTCCGCGACCCGGCCGGCGGGATGGAGCGCGGCGGCGCTCCCGGCCCGCAGGGGATCGCGGCCCGCGACGGTGACGGGAGTCCCGGGATCCACGGCCGCGAGCAGCGCGATCTGGGCGCGCGCCTGGGCGCCCGTTCCGACGACGGCGACCCCGGTGACGTCCGGACGGGCCAGGGCGCGGGCGCTCAGGGTGGCGGTCGCCGCGGTACGGATCTCGGTGAGCGGCTCCGCGTCCATCAGGGCCAGCGGGCGGCCGTCGGTCTCGTCGAAGAGCGCGACGAGACCCCGGTGACTGCTGCGGCCGGGTCGCCCGGGGTCGGCGAACACGGAGACGAGCTTGGCCGCGAGCCCGAGACCGGGCACATGACCGGGCATCGCGCCGAGCAGGCCGTGCGGGGTGTGGGCGGCGATCCGCGGCGGTACGGAGACCTCGTCGCGGCCGATGGCGACGAGGGCCGTGGCCACGGCGTCCAGGACGCGGTGCGGATCGAGGGCGGCGCGCGTCCGCGCCCCGTCGAGGAAGAGGATCTCGCTCATGCCGGGCCTTCGGTGGAGGGAGAGGGGGAAGGGGGCGCGGGCCGGGACGGGGACACGGACCGGCCCGGCGTTCGTCCGGAGTCCTCGGCGGCCTCGTCGTCCTCGTCCTCCGGGACCCCGGAGGCCGCGGGGCCCATGAGGATCCGCGTCAGTTCGTCCGTCGCCTCGCGCAGCCGCTCCCGCAGGCCGGGAAACCGGGCCTCGCCGAAGTCCGGTCCCAGTCCGACCAGGGTGAGGGCGCAGACGGGCGCGCCCGGACGCGTGACCACGGCGCGGGCGAGCGAGGCGACCGGCTGTTCGTTGCGCCCGTACTCGACGGCGAATCCCGTGCGTTCGGCGTCCTCGATGTCGGCCAGCAGCCCGTCGGGCCCGTCCAGCGGATACCCGGACTCCTCCGCGGCGCGCAGGTAGGGGGCGCGGTCGGCCGGGGCGAGGGCGGCGACGAGGGCGAGCGGACCGGCGAACCGGTGAACGGGCAGCGCCTGGCCGTTCAGACTGCTGATCATCGCCAGACGGTCGGGACGTACGACGTCGATCACGCGGGACCGGTCGACCTCGGGCACCTGGAGGTTGACCATCATGCCGGTGCGCTCGGACAGCGCCGTGAGGACCGGCCGGGCGAGGGCTCCGAGCGAGTTCCTGGCCGCCGAGGACGACAGCTGCAGGACCGCGGGGCCGGGCAGGTAGCGGTCGTCGGCGCGCAGCACCCAGCCCCGCCGGACCAGGTCGACGAGCACGCGGTAGGCGGTCGCGCGGTGCAGGCCGACCTCCTCGGCGAGGTCGGTGAGGCGCGGCGGCCGGGACGCGCGGGCCACGGCCTCGACCAGGTCCAGGGCCTTGTCCACCGCGGTACGGGGTGCCGAGGGCAATCCGACCCCTCCTTGTGACGTCGTGAGATGCGAGCGTACGGTAACGCATGTTGCGCGAGACGATACGGATGTTACGTACAGCGTAACAAGATCGATCGAGCAGCCAACCGGTCCGGACAGAGCCGCTCCGGTCAGAGCTACCACTGAGGTGAAGATGACGGACGAGACTCCGGGCGCGCCGGCTCCGTACGCGCCCGCGGCGGCGGGAGCCGTCGCGGTGTACCGCGGCGCGACACTGTTCGACGGAACCGGGGCGCCGGCCCGCGGCTCGACGTCGATCGTGGTCGACGGCCCGGTCATCCGCGCCGTCGGCGACGACGCCGAGATCGCCGCGGACCTGCCCGCCGACGCCCAGGTCTTCGACCTCGAAGGCCGCTTCGTCGTCCCCGGTCTGATCGACTCCCACCAGCACATCGCGACGCCGCCCGACCGGCCCGCCGCCGAGGCGGTGCTGCGCCGGCTCGTCCACAGCGGGGTCACCGCCATCCGTGACATGGCCGACGACCTGCGCCAGGTGGGCGACCTCGCGCGGGCGACGCTCGTCGGGGAGATCCCCGGCCCCGACATCCGCTACGCCGCGCTGATGGCGGGACCCGGCTTCTTCGACGACCCGCGCACCCATCAGGTGTCCCAGGGCGAGACGCCCGGCGCCGTGCCGTGGATGCAGGCGGTCACGAAGGACACCGACCTGCGGATCGCCGTCGCCCTGGCACGCGGCACCCACGCCTGTGCGATCAAGGTGTACGCGGATCTCGACCACGGGACCGTCGCCGCGATCACCGAGGAGGCGCACCGCCAGGGCGTCCCCGTCTGGGCCCACGCCACCGTCTTCCCCGCCTCGCCCGGCCAGGTCGTCGCGGCGGGCGCGGACAGCGTCTCGCACGTCACGCTGCTCGCCTTCGAGGGCGCGGACGAGCCGCTGACCAGCTACAAGACCAAGCCGAAGGTCGACCACGAGCGCTTCGCCGCCGGTGACGACCCCCGGATCGAGGAGCTCTTCGCCCTGATGCGGCAGCGGGGCACGGTCCTCGACGCGACCGCGGGCATGTGGGCGAGCGAGGCCCTGGCGGGCGAGGGCCCCGAGGACGCGGCGCGGGCGGCGGCCAACACCGGACTCGCCGCCGTGCTCACCGCCCAGGCCCACCGTGCCGGTGTGGAGATCGCGACCGGCACGGACTACGAGACCGATGCCGGGGATCCCTTCCCCGCCCTGTACGACGAGTTGGCGTTCCTCGTGGAGCGCTGCGGGATGTCACCCGCGCAGGCGCTGCGCTCGGCCACGCTGATCGGTGCCCGCAGCGCCGGGGCCGAGGACGTCATGGGCAGCGTCGAGGCGGGCAAGCTCGCCAACTTCGTCGTCCTGGAGGACGATCCGCTGCGGGACATCGCGAACCTGCGCAGCGTCACCCTGACCGTCAAGCGCGGCCGGCGCTTCGAGCGCCGGGACTTCGAACGCACCGCCTCCGGCGCCGTGGGGCCCGAGGACGTTCAGGACCCCGGGGCCGAAGTGCCCGCCCCGGCCCGGCCCGTCGTGGAGACCGGCCCCGCAGAAGAGACCGGCCCCGCCGAAGAGGCCCGCCCCGCCGAGGAGACCCGATGACCGACCTTCCCATGATCATCAACGCGCTCGGGCAGCTCGACAACCCGAACGCTCCCCGGTCGGCCGAGGCCGCCGCGCAGCTGAACCCCTCCAGCGAGCAACTGACGGTCGACGCCCGCACCCTGGCGGACGCCCACGCCTCCGGCCTCACCGCCGTCAACATCACCCTCGGCTACACGATGGGCGATCTGCCGCCCTACGAGCACACGCTGCACGAGATCGCCGTCTGGGACGGCATCGTCCGGGACAACGCGGCCGACCTCCTCAAGGTGCGCACGGCCGCGGACATCCGCCGGGCCCGGGAGGAGCGCCGGATCGGCGTGATCTACGGCTTCCAGAACGCCGTCGCGGTCGGCGAGGACACCGGGCGCGTCGCCACGTTCGCCGACCTCGGCGTCCGGGTCGTCCAGCTCACGTACAACCAGGCCAATCACATCGGCGACGGCTCCATGGCGCCGCAGAACCGGGGGCTGACCGACTTCGGCCGGAGCGTCGTGGAGGCCCTCGACGAGCACCACCTCATGGTCGACCTCTCCCACAGCGGTGAACGCACGTGCCTGGAGGCCGCCAGGACCGCGCGCCGCCCGGTGTCGATCAACCACACCGGCTGCCGTGCGCTGGCCGACCTCCCGCGCAACAAGACGGACGAGGAACTGCGCCTGGTGGCCTCGCGCGGAGGCTTCGTGGGCATCTACTTCATGCCCTTCCTGAACGTGTCGGGTCACGCGACGGCCGCCGATGTCGTGGAGCACATCGTCCACGCGGTCGACGTGTGCGGCGAGGACCACGTCGGCATCGGCACCGACGGGACCGTGACGTCCATCGACGACCTCGACGCCTACCGCGCGCACCTCGCCGAGCACGTCGCCCTGCGGCGCCAGGCCGGTGTCGGCGCGGCGGGGGAGCGCGACGACACCCTGCCCTTCGTGCTCGACCTGCGCGGAGTGGACCAGTTCCGGGAGCTGATCCGGCTCCTGGAACGGCGCGGCTACACCTCGGAGCGCATCGAGAAGATCATGGGCGGGAACTTCCTGGACTACGCCGACCGGGTATGGGCCCCGGAGGTCTCCCGGTAGCCGCTCCCGGCCCCCGGTCTAGGCCCTGTCGTCACATTCCCGTCGTCGCCCGAAGGGCGGCCCTGCGGCGTCGTGGGGGTCCCCCCTGCTCGAGCGAAGCCGAGAGCTCGGGGGAGCGTGCTCTGGGGGTCCCCCCGGCCGAAGGCTGGGGGAGTGCCGGGCGGAAGTCCTCGTACTGGACGTACTTGGGCTTTCGCCCGGTGCGGCGAGTGGGGGTTCCCCCTGCTCGAAGAGCTTGGGGGAGTGCCGGCGTCGCGGGGCAGGCGGGAATTTGACGACAGGGCCTAGGCGGCCTCGCCCGTCGCGTCGCCGCTCGGTTCCGGAGCCGGCGACCGCGTGGCCTCCCCGGACGAGCCGCTCGGGGAAGGGGAGGGGGAGGAGGAAGGGGACGGGGAGCCGGACGTCCCGTCGGCCGGGACGGCGGGAGCGACGCGCGGAGGTGCCGCACTCGTCCGGGCGCTCGGCGAGGCGGCCGAGGGGGAGGGGGAAGGGGAGGGGGCCGCGATCGCGTCCTGGCGGGGCGGCCCGTCCTCGGTCCCGGTGGCGTCGGCCCGCCGGCCGGTGGCCGCGTCGGCCGTCGGCGGGGTCACGGGTCCGGCGACCGGGCCGGGCGGATCCGCGGCGGCGCTCTCGCGTCCCACGGGCGACGGCGCCGGGGCGCCGGTGGGCCGCTCCTCCACGCGTGACGCGCCCCGCCTGGCCGACACGTCCTTGTGCGCCTCGCGCGCCCCGTCCGGCAGGTGCAGCCAGGGTGCCGCCGAGTCGCCCCCGCTCACCAGGGCCGCGAGGGCCGTGGCGAAACAGACGCAGGACACCGCGACGACCCACCCCATGCTGCGGAGCCAGGAGCGCCGCCGTCCGCTCTCGTCGACGAACACGGCCCCCTCGCCGGGCGCGGCCCCTTGACCGGAGGCGGCCGCTTCCGTCCGGTTCCGTCCCGTGCGGGCCGAATTCCCCGTTGTCCCTGCCATGCACCGCTCCTTGACGATCCTTGCCGCAGGCCGCGTCCGGGCGACCGCGCGCCGATTCGGACGGCGACTCCGTGTTGATCCAGAGATACGAGGGCGATCACTGATCGACTCATTCCGACCGGATGTGACGCATCGGGGACTGGTTCGGTTCGAGGTGGCGACCGCCGAATCGAGTGTCACGGCGATCGAATCAGTTGTCGTGACGGCTGAATCGATCGTTCGAACTTGATTCTTCGCCGCATGCGTTCGTACTCTTGCCGAATCCGCTCGCCGGACACGGCGCCGACCGAGCTCGCCGATCGAGTTCACCGATCGAGTTCACCGACAGAGGAGCCCTTGATGGACCGCACCCGCCTGCAGCAGCTCCTGGCCCGTGAGAGTGCCGAGGCCGAGCGCCGCAACCCGCGGTCCAGGGCCGCGTACGAGCGCGCCGAGCACCTGTTCGGCCGGGTTCCGATGACGTGGATGAACAAGACCGCCGGAGCCTTCCCGCGCTATCTGGACAGCGCGCGCGGCGCCCGTGTCACCGACATCGACGGCCACGAGTACATCGACTTCTGTCTCGGCGACACCGGCGCGATGGCGGGTCACTCGCCCGAGGTGGTGGCCGAGGCCGTGCGGACCCGGTTCGCCGAGAGCGGCGGCGCCACCGCGATGCTGCCCACCGAGGACGCGGAATGGGTGGGCGCCGAACTGACCCGCCGCTTCGGGCTCGCGCGCTGGAGCTTCTCGCTGACGGCCACCGACGCCAACCGGTGGTCCATCCGCCTGGCCCGGGCGGTCACCGGCCGCCCGAAGATCCTGGTGAACAGCTACAGCTACCACGGCAGCGTCGACGAGTCGCTGATCGTCGTCGGCCCGGACGGCCACGGCACGGCCCGCCCCGGAAACGTCGGCGCCCCCTGCGACGTCACCCTCACCAGCCGCGTCGCGGAGTTCAACGACCTGGAGCAGCTGGAGCGCGAACTCGCCCACGGCGACGTCGCCGCCGTCCTCATGGAACCCGCGCTCACCAACATCGGCATCGTGCTGCCCGAGCCGGGCTACCTGGAGGGCGTCCGTGACCTGACGCGCCGGTACGGAACGCTGCTCATCAACGACGAGACGCACACCTTCTCCGCCGGCCCCGGTGGCTGCACCGCCGCATGGGGCCTGGAACCGGACATGCTCACCATCGGCAAGGCGATCGGCGGCGGGATCCCGGCCGGCGCGTACGGGCTCTCGGCCGAGCTCGCCGACAAGCTGCTCGGCCGCGCCGATCTGGACCTGGTCGACATGGGCGGCGTCGGCGGCACCCTCGCCGGGAACGCCCTCTCCACGGCGGCGACGCGGGCGACCCTGGAACACGTCCTCACCGACGCCGCGTTCGGCGCGATGGCGAAGCTCTCCGAGCGCTTCGAGGCCGGGGTGCGGGCGGGCATCGACGCCTGGGACCTGCCGTGGTCGGTGAGCCGGCTCGGAGCCCGGACGGAATACCGGTTCGCCGATCCCGCGCCGCGCACCGGAACGGAGTCGGCCGCGGCCGCCGACACCGAACTGGAGGACTTCCTCCACCTGTACCTCGCCAACCGGGGCATCCTGCTGACCCCGTTCCACAACATGGCGCTCATGTGCCCGGCGACCACCGAGCGGGACGTGGACCGGCACACCGAGGTCTTCGCCGCCGCCCTGGCCGAACTGGTCGGCTGAACCGCGCCGTTAACCTGGGACCGGTCAGCCGGAGAGGAACAGCGTGGACGAGATCGACCGGGCCATCCTGCGGGAACTGCAGATCGACGGCCGTATCGCCTATGCCGAACTCGGCCCCAGGGTCGGGCTGTCCGCGTCGGCGGCCCGCCAGCGCCTGCAACGCCTGCTCGACTCGCAGACGGTCCAGGTCGTCGGGGTCACCGACCCGATGGGCATGGGCGGGCAGGCGATGGCCCTGCTCGGCATCGCCGTGGACGGGGATCCACGAGCGGTCGCCGACGCGCTGGCCGAGCGGTCCGAGGTCGTCTACTCGGTGCTGACCTCCGGCGGCTTCGACCTGTTCGCCGAGGTCGTCTGCCCGGGACCGCGGGATCTGCTGGACTTCGTCAACGACGTCGTACGGCAGATCGAAGGCGTCCGGCAGGTGCAGTCGTTCCCCTACTTCGGGATCCACACGCACCGGTTCCTGTGGAACGTGGGCTGAGCGCCACCCCGCACCGGCCACCCCGCACCGGCCACCCCGCACCGGCCGTCGCGCACCGGCCGTACGACCGCCGTACGACGCGTCCCCGCCGCGGCTACCGGGCCGCGGCGCCGCGGGCCGCCTTCTTGCCGGGGGTCGAGATCCGCACCCCGAGCGGACGGGCCAGACCGATCACCCCTTCGTCCAGACGCTGCAGGTGGCGCAGGACCCGGCCCGTGACGCGGTCGTGGCGGGGCGAGTCCGGCGCCTCCGGCTCCAGCATGGCGGCGAGGCTCGAGCCGGTCTCCGCGACGCCGTCCTCGGCGTCGGCCGCCACCCGGGCGACGAGAACGTCGATGTTGTGACCGATCCGGTGGCCCGCCAGTTTGAGGCGGGGATCCGCGGCGACCGACCTGCTGTAGGGCAGGAGTTCGGCCGTCGCCGCGAGGGACCGCGCGTGATACGCGCACGTCTCCAGCAGGGCGACGATGTAGCGGGCGGTCTGACGGCGGGCGCGCCACGGAGTGATCGGGTGGGTCAGCGGTTTGGTGGAGGCCCGCAGCTTGTCCAGTGCCGTGTCCAGTTCGCGCGCCCTGTCCAGCAGGCCGAGGGCGATGCCGCCGCTCAGCTGCTCCACCGCCGCACCGCTGACGTCCCCGAGCCGGACGAGCGTGGCGGCGAGGAGCTCGTCGGTACGGCGGTCGGTCTGTACCGGAAGGACCACGAGGGCCGCGACCATCCCGCAGACGGCGCCGAGCGCCGTCTCCTCGATCCGCAGGACGAGCACCGCCGAACTGTAGGTGTTGAGCACCGTGTACAGCATCCCCAGCATCGCCGTCACGAAGAACGACATCAGGACGTACGACACGGGGGCGGTGAAGTACATGGCGAAGACGAACAGCAGAACCAGCGCGAACGCCGTCCAGGTATGGCTGCCCACCGCACCGGCCAGGACGACACCGGCGATCACGCCGAGGACCGTCCCCAGCAGACGGCGATAGCCCTTGACCAGGATCTCTCCGGTCGACGAGGTGTTCAGGAAGACCACCCAGCAGGTCAGCACCGCCCAGTACCACCGCTGCGGGGCGATCAGTTCCCCGCCGACGATGGCCAGGGTCGACCCGACCGAGACCTGTACCGCCGCCCGGGTCGTGGGCCGGTCCAGCCCCCTGGGGTGCGGCTCGTCCTGTTCCCCCTCGGCGGCGATGGAGATGTCCTCGGCGTCCAGTTCCTCACGGGAACGTTTCGTCTCGGGGGAGTCGTCGGACTCGTCCTGGGGACCGTCGAGCGCCAGCCGCAGTCCGAGGGCGGCGCGGGCCGCCTCGCCGATGCCGCGGAAGACGTCCTGCACGACCGCCGGGGCCTCGGGCAGGTTCTCCTCGTCCCGGTAACCGAGCAGCCGGTTGCGCAACTGGGCCACCCCGGAGCCGTCCGCACCGGAGGCCGGGCCGGCGACGAGCACCCCCAGTCCTTCGAGATCGCGGTGGAGCGTCGCGACGGTGTCGCCGCGCTCCTGGAGCCGGTCTCCCGGTTCGGGCAGCGGCGCGTGCGGCAGGTGCAGGGCGAGCGTGTCGGCCTGTTCGACGCTGCGCGCCGTGAGGATGAGGATGCCGAGCCGTTCGGCGGCGATCTCGGCCTCGGCGACCCGTCGCTGGAGCAGCGAGACGCTCGCGCCGGCGGAGGCCTTCTCGTCCAGGCGGTCCTGGATCATCAGCGCGCTCTCGTGCAGTCGTGCGGTGTGCAGCCGTACGTCGTCCAGGGCCTTCTCGACGTCGTCGGGACCGGCGTCGAGCAGGGCGATCTGGACGGAGACCAACTGGGCCACGCGAGCCCGGAACGCCTTGCGCAGCCGTTTCAGGATCCGCTCGGTCGACTCGGCGACCAGGACGAAACGCACCGCCGCACTGCAGGTGAAGGCGATGGCCAGCGTCGCCCACAGCTCGGGCAGGGAGGAGGCGGCGGCTCCGCCGAACAGGGACAGGAAGTAGATCTGGAAGCCGATCAGCCCGAGCGCCGTGGCGCGGTCGCCGTACCGGCGGCAGTAGACCGCGGCGAAGATCAGGGCGATGAAGCACACGTCGCTCGCGATCGTGTACGCGCTCAGCAGCGCGCCCAGCGACATCGCCACGAGCGCCACGAGCAGACCGAGCGCCAGGGTGACGGCCTGCTCGCCGCGGTGCTTCTCCTTGATGGAGAAGGTGGCGACCATGGCGCTCATGGCTCCGTTCACCATGTCGTTCGGACCGGCTCCGAAAGGGCCGAGGACGGCGAGGGTGAGGGCGATCGCGCCGACGGTCCGCAGTCCGGCCATGAGCCGCAGCAGGCCCGGGTCGGATGCCACGAACCGGTTCCAGACCGCCGCTCGGTTCGGCCGTGTCGGTGTCCTCACGCTGCCGTCGTTCCCTGCTCCCAGGACATGATCCGGTACTTCAGCATGGCACCATGCGGCGCCGCGTGCCGGACGGTGCCCGGCGGTCCGCGGGGGTGCGGTCGTGCGCGACCCCTTGTGGGAGCGCTCCCAAGAGGTCAGGATGCCGCTCATGAACCCATTGCCGGCCATTCGCGCCTACCGGCCCGCCGACCGCGCCGCCGTCGCCGACGTGTGCGTGAGCACCGCGGACCTCGGAGGGGACTCGCGCGCCCTGTATCCCGACGAGGAGCTGATGCCGACCCTTTTCGCCGCGCCCTACTGTCATCTCGAACCCGGCCTGGCCTTCGTCCTCGACGACGGGAGCGGACGGGCCGTCGGCTATGTGGTCGGCACGGGGGACACCGCGGAGTTCGTCGAGCGGTTCCGCGACACATGGATCCCGCGCGTCGCGCACCGCTATCCGGCGCCCACGACGCCACCTCGTACGCCCAGCGAGGAGATGGTCGAACTGCTGCACGCCCCCGAGCGCATGATCCTGCCCGAGCTCGACGGCTATCCGGCCCATCTGCACATCGACCTGCTGCCGGACTTCCAGCGGCGCGGCCACGGAAGGGCGCTGATGAACACCTTCCTCACCGCGCTGCACGACCGCGGGGTGCCGGCGGTCCACCTGGGCATGGTCACCGCGAACCGGCCCGCGCGGGCGTTCTACGACCGTCTCGGCTTCCACGAGATCCCCGTCGGCGACCCGGGACCGCTCACCTACCTGGGCAGGTCGACGGTGGTGGAGGAGCCCGCGTACGCCGGACGGCCACCGGCGGTGCCCGCCCCCGCGCCGGGGGATCCGCGTCCGTAGCCGCGTGAGGGAGGGGACGCGGTGGCGCGTGCGGCCGAGGCCGGGCGGACGGTACGAAGGAGAGAGGGCGCACCGGCCGGGTGCGCCCTCTCGTTCCGCGTGGGGGGAGCCGGGGGTGTTCGTCCACCGCCACGCTCCCGGGAGAGGCGCGGGCGCACCGGTTCCGGGGGACGGGGGTCGCCGGGACCGGTGCGGGCCGCGCGGACCTCAGCGCGTGGCCGCGGCCGTCTCCGGCGTGGCCGTGGGGCCGGTCCTGTCGTCTCCGGCGGCGCGGGCCGCCGGGATCACGGCGGCGACGGCCGCGGCCACCAGGGCGACGCAGCCGCCGACGACGAGGCCGGTGCGGAAGCCGCTCTCGGAGGTGAAGGTGTAGCCCGCCATGCTGGTCGTCATCTGGGCGAGGACGACGCCGACGACGGCCGATCCGACCGAGGTGCCCAGCGAACGCATCAGCGTGTTGAAGCCGTTGGCCGCGGCGGTCTCGGAGAGCGGGACCGAGCTCATGATCAGGGCCGGCATCGAGCCGTAGGCGAGGCCGACACCGCTGCTGGTGACCATGAGGGTCAGCATGAGACCCCAGGCCGAGCCCATGAGGACCAGCGACAGCCCGTAGCCGAGGGCGACGACGAGGACGCCGCAGACCAGTGTGAACTTCGGGCCGCGGGCGTCCGTCAGCTTCCCGCCGAGCGGGGAGACGAGCATCATCATGATGCCGCCGGGCGCCATCCACAGGCCCGCCGCGAGCATCGACTGGCCCAGACCGTAGCCGGTGGCCTCGGGGAACTGGAGCAGCTGCGGGATGATCAGCATGCTCGCGTACATGCTGAAGCCGACGAAGATCGAGGCGATGTTGGTGAGCAGGACCCGGGGGCGGGCGGTGGTGCGCAGGTCGACCAGCGGGTCCTTGGTGCGCAGTTCCCAGGTTCCCCAGGCGATCAGGACCGCGACGGCGGCGGCGAACAGCCCGAGCGTCGTCGCGGAACCCCAGCCCCAGTCGGCGCCCTTGGAGACGCCGAGGAGCAGACAGACCAGGCCGGCGCCGAGTCCGAGCGCGCCGAGGACGTCGAAGCGCTGACCCTTGGCGCCGGCCGGCACGTCCGGGACGAGGAACCAGATCAGCGTTCCGATCGCCAGGGCCAGCACGGCGGAGCCCCAGAAGAGGACGCGCCAGTTCGTGTACTGGGCGACCGCGGCGGCGATGGGCAGGCCGAGGCCGCCGCCGATGCCCATGGAGGCGCTGACCAGCGCGATGGAGGAGCTCAGCTTCTCCGTCGGCACCACGTCGCGCAGCAGGGCGATGCCGAGCGGCACGATGCCCATGCCCATGCCCTGGAGGCCTCGTCCGACGATCATCGGGGCGACGGACGAGGAGAGCGCGCACACGACCGAGCCCACCATGAGCGGGACGGAGCAGGCGAGCAGCATCCGCCGCTTGCCCACCAGGTCGCCCAGCCGGCCGGAGACCGGCACGCAGACGGCGGCGACCAGCAGGGTGACGGTGATGACCCAGGCGGAGTTCGCGGGGGTGGTGTGCAGGATCCGGGGCAGCTCGGCGATGAGCGGAGTGACCAGTGTCTGCATGATCGCCGCCACGGTGCCGGCGAAGGCGAGCGTGGCGACCACGCCTCCCGCTCGGGCGGAAGGCTGGGGGGCGTCCATGGGGGACTCCTCGGGTTCTGTCTGCAGGGCAAGGGATGTGCATCGTACATGTCCTATGTATCGCACATGCCTTGTGGCTCATGCATGTGATGTGGGGTGTGCATGTGGGTGTGGGACCATGGGGGCGGGCCGCACCGGCACGTGCGGAACGCGCGGCCCGGGCGACAGCGGGAGGCGGCAGGCGGATGGTCAGGCCCACACACGAGGTCGAGTACGAGCAGATGCTGCTCAGCCGTCACGGATGGATGAACCACCGGGGTGGCCGGACCAAGGACGGCGTCCTGGAGCGCAGCGCGTACATCCTGCTCAGCCGTATCCGGATCCAGGGGCCGATGTCGATCGGTGAACTGAGCGACGCCTTCGGGCTCGACGCCTCCACCCTCAACCGGCAGACCGCGGCGGCGATGCGCGCCGGGCTGGTCGAGCGCATCCCCGACCCCGACGGGGGCATGGCCCGCAAGTTCCGCATCACGGACGAGGGGTCACGGCTCCTCGACGAGGAGCGGCAGGGGCTCATCGGTGCCCTGGACCAGGTCATGGCGGACTGGCCGGAGGAGGACATCGCCGCCTTCGCCTCCTACCTGCGGCGTTTCAACACCGACATCGAGCGCATCGGGGGACGTCCCTGGCCGCGCCCATGACCTGGGCCGGCCGCAGTCGCACTCGGGGCCCGCGGCCGGCCGGACCGGCGGCAGGGCGGAAAACCCGGTGACGTGCCCGTGCGGCTCCTCCTAGGCTCACGTGCATGAACAACATCGGGGGACTGATCAATGTCGTGGACGTCGAGGCGACCTGCTGGGACGGAGAGCCTCCGCCCGGAGCGGTCAGCGAGATCATCGAGATCGGCCTGACGGTCGTCGACCTGGAGAAGGGCGTCCGGGTGGAGAAGCACCGCCTTCTGGTGCGGCCCGCGCGGTCGACCGTCAGCGACTTCTGCACCGAACTCACCGGGCTGACGCAGGACGAGGTCGGGCGGGGGCTCGAATTCGCCGAGGCCTGCCGCGAGTTGGCCGTGCGGCACCGTGCCGGTGAGCGGCCGTGGGCGAGCTGGGGCGACTACGACCGGCATCAGTTCACCCGTCAGTGCGCCGCGACGGCGACTCCGTACCCCTTCGGCCACCGGCACACCAACGCCAAGGCGGCCTTCACCACCGCTCACGGTCTTCGCAGACGGCCCGGGATGGCGCAGGCCCTGCGCATCGCCGGACTGCCTCTGGAGGGCAGGCACCACCGGGGCGAGGACGACGCGTGGAACATCGCCGCGCTCGTCCTCGGCCTGGCGGGGCGCGGGTCCTGGCCGGACTCTGACTGCCCGGTCGCCCCGACGCCGTCCCGCGGCGGATCCGGCCCCGGCCTCGGCGTCTAGCCGTTCTCGTCGGCCTCCCGGGCGGCCCGCTCCAGCCGGGCCCGGTAGTCCTCCCACCATGCCGGGCCGCCCGGCATCATGCTGTCGTTCTCCTCGTTCATCCCGACGGCCCCGTCCATGAGTTCGCGGATGATGTCGGCGTGCCCGGCGTGCCGCTGGGTGTCGGCGATCACGCGTACGACCGCGTGGTGCAACGTCACCTCGTCCTTCCCGGCGGGCCACCACGGCACCCGGCCGGTCGTCTCCAGCGGCAGCGCGTCGATCGTCGCGTCCGCGTGCGCCCATGCCCGGCGGTAGAGCCCCACGACGAACTCGCGTGACTCATCGGCGGTGGCCCACATGTCCCCGTTCGTCTCGCCCGCGTGTTCCAGCCAGGGCAGCGGCTCGCCGGACGGGCGTCCGAAGGTGTCGCCGAGATAGCCCAGTTCCACGGTCGCCACATGCTTGACCAGGCCGAGGAGGTTGGTCCCGGTCGGGGTGAACGGGCGGCGGACGTCGTACTCCGAAAGACCCTCGAGCTTCCACAGCAGGGCGTCACGGGCGGACTGCAGATAACAGTGGAGGTCGGCCTTGGGATCCGGTGAGGTCATGCCGCTCAGTGTGCCGTTCGGACTGTCTCCGGCCACCGTTTTCCGGTTTCCACGGCGCACCCCGGTCGAGTAGGGTCACTCGACGTGAACACCGGACCGGCGCCACGCCACACACAGAACGGCAATCCGGTGGAGGGCTGATCGCGCGGCGGGCGCGCCGAGGGCGCCCTCCCGGCCCGGCACGCGGACCTCCTGGTGCTTGTGCACCGCGAGTTCCCTTCCGTGTCGAGCAGAACCGAGGCCATCCTCATGACCGTCACCTTCAACCACACCATCATCGCGTCCAAGGACCGCCACGTATCGGCGGGCTTCTTCCGGGAGTTGCTGGAACTGCCGGAGGCGCCCTCCTGGGGACCGTTCACCAACGTCCAGCTCTCGGACGGCGTGCTGCTGCAGTTCGCCGAGCCCCCGGTGGACATCCAGATGCAGCACTACGCGTTCCTGGTCGACGACGAGCTGTTCGACCGCGCGTACCGGCGGCTCTGTGACCAGGGCGTCGAGCACTGGGCCGATCCCCGGATGCAGCGCCCGGGAGAGATCAACGACGAACACGGCGGCCGCGGCGTGTACTTCAAGGACCCGGCCGGCCACGCGATCGAGCTGATCACCCGCCCGTACCTGTAGCCGGCGCACCCGACCGGGCATCCGGCCGGGCAGCAGGGCAGCAGGGCAGCCGGGCGGCCGGGCGGCCGGGCGGACCGGTGCGCGGGGCGCGGTACGCCGGGACCCGCGCACCGGAGTGCGGCCGGTTCACCCTGACGGGTTGTTTTGTGGCGGGTTGTGGTGAACAGGGCGTGGATGTCGGTGCCTTGGGGAGAACCTGGGCGTACGCGAAACGCCGTCATCGAGGAGCGCCGCGTGTCCGATGTCGTCTTCACCGCGGATTTCGCCTCGTCCCGTCAATGGGTCGCGGGTCATTCCTGGGCCTATCCCGACGGCGGTCCGGTCAACCCGGACGACGGAAAGCTCGACCATCTGGTGAAGGACCCCGCCTACTGCCGGACGGGCCGTTTCCGGGCCACCCGACGACCGGACGGTGACTGGGACGCGGGCCTCCTCACCACCGAGGGCAGTGCGGACGGGTTCATGGTCCGTACGGGGGACGTGCTGGAGACGCGGGTCAAGCTGCCCACGGTGACCGGGGCCTGGCCGGCCGTCTGGACATGGCGGGACGGCGGTCAGGAGATCGACGTCTTCGAGTACCACCCCGACAACCCGGACCTGCTGGAACTGTCCAACCATGTGCGCAACACCCACCGTTACTACCGGAACCAGGCCATTTCTCCGGGTGCCTGGGTCGACCTCGTGGTCGAGTTCGGCGCCCACCGCGTCGTGTGGTGGGTCAACGGGGTCCGCGCCTTCGACGACCGGCGCGGAGTGGGCAGGTCCTGGCACGCCTATCTCATCGTCAACCTGTCCGTGTGCGCCGGGCGTTATCACCCACCACCGCCTCCCGAGGCCTCCGAGATGGACTTCGAGGTGGCCCGTCTGACGGTCCGCAGGCCGCGGACCGACGGGCCCTTCCCCGCGACGGCGGAGCGCGAGGCCGACCTCCTCGACTGACGCACGTCATGCGCCTCGCCGGGAACCGGTCCTCGGCGGGCGCATCCGCCGGGGCCCCCGGTCCGGAAGTACGGCATCAGAAGCGACGTCGCGCTCGTGCGCGTCGCGCCGACAGGTGCCGAGGGTCATGCCGAATCAGCAACCGGGGCGGGACGCCCCCGAGACCGCCTACGTCAGTCACGTCGGCGACTGCCGTACGTGCCGACGCGAGTCCGGACGCTGCCCGCAGGGCGCCCGTCTCTGGCGTTTCTACCAGGAGTGGCGCAACGGCTACCGGGCCCGGCCCGAGGACGCGGACTGACGGCGAGCCCGGCGTTCTCTAAGGGCTGTCTGCCCCGGCGTTCTCCGGCGGCCGTCGGGGCCGGACGGCCGGGGCGGGCCGGTCGCCGGTCTCCGGCCGGGGCCGACTCGCCGTCGGCCGCGGGGCGGTGCCCGGCCGGTCCTCGGGGTCCGGAGCGGGGGAGGCGGGGCGGCGGCCGCCGGACACGAGGCGTGCGGCGGACGCGGGAAGAGGAGCGCCCGTCGACGGATCCCAGCTGAGGATCCACTCGAAGTCGCGTTGCAGCCGACGGGCTTCGCTCCGGACGAGCGTCGGTATGTCGCCGCGTTCGGAGATCAGTTGGGCGTAGATCGGCGCATCGTGCACGTGGGGATCCTCGACTCGCTCTCGTGGTCTGACGTGCCTCGACGGTACGGCCGGCACGTGGTCGCAGCGGTCATCCGGCCAGCTCGGCCAGAACCGGTCAAGGTGTGACCAGTGGGTGCCGCCGAAGTCGAACGACATGCCAGGGAACGCCAGTTCTGTGCACACTTCCGACACATCCGGGACGACCGGATGTGTGACCGGCGGGCCGGGACGGGACGGGTCCGCGCGGCCGGACCGGAACCGGGACGGGGCGGGCCGGGGCGGCCGAGCGGGAGGCCGGGCCGGGATCGGCGCCCGGCCGCCCCGACGGACGTGCTCAGCCGTCATTTCGAGTACGCCGCGTGTCCTCGCCGTCGCGCTGCGGGGTGATGCGATGAAGGTCACGAAAATGTATCGGACATCTGGGACGTGGATCTTCACATCGGGTGCACAACATGGCTAAGTTGGCGACCTGGCCGCCCGATTCCCTCCGGCGAAGCTCGCCGGGCGGTGCGGCCTCCGCCGAATCCGGCCCGTCCTCGTGGCGGCTGGAGCCGGGGACCCACCGAACTTGGGGTGAATCGGCCAACTGTCTTACGGGACAGGGGCCGTAGGGCATACCTTCCGGAATCGTCCGCCCGAACCCGACAGCTAACCCGGTAGGCGGACGACGGAAGGAGCACCACTCCATGGCGCCGGAACGCACCCCGCCCAGCAGCGAAGAAGTCGCCCGACGGCTCTCGTCCCTCTACGACCAGGCGGAATTCGCCACCGGTAACTTCAACGGGACCCGTGCCTCGGCGAACTCCGCCCGTAGGTCGGGCCGAGGGGGTGCCGGTCAAGGAAGCGGGGTTTCCGACGCCGCCCGGGACGACCTGATGCGGCAGTGGTTCGACGGGGCGCGTTCCCGGATCGGACCCGTGGCGCCGGCCGTGCTCCCTGCCGACAGGCAGCCGAAGCGCGGTGGTGAGAGTGCCCGTCCGAAGGAGGGCGGGAAGGGATCCAAGGGGTCCTCGTCGGACCTTCCGACGGTGTACGAGCTGGAACAGATCATGCGGCCCGCCGCCGAGTTGACGGCTGCCCCGGTGCTGGAGCTGACCGCCGGTCCGGCTTCGGAACCGTCCGCGCGTCCCGTTCTGGAGCTGACGGCGGGTCCGGTGGCCGAGACCATGACCGGTCGCGCCCCGGCGGCACCGGGTCCCGGGGTGCCGGGCCGTGCGGCGCTCCCTGCGGGGGCCGCTCCGGCCGCCGCCGCATCGCAGAAGGCCGCGCTGCACGGCAGGAAGCAGAGCGCCCGACGCAAGCTCGCCGCCGCGCAGGAGCTGATGGCGCAGCACGCGGCACGGCAGAGCATGGCCGTCCCGCAGCAGGCGCAGGCGCCGGCGATCGAATACCGGCCGGCCCCGCAGACCGGCACGTTCCCGTCGGCCGCCCAGACGGGTTCGTTCCCGTCGGTCGCCCAGACCGGTACCTTCCCGTCGGCTGCTCAGACCGGTTCGTTCCCCTCGGTCGCTCAGACCGGTACCTTCCCGTCCGCCGCTCAGACCGGTGCCTTCCCGTCGGCCCCGCAGGCTGCGGCGTTCCAGGCGGCCCCGCAGACCGGCACGTTCCCGTCCGTCGCCCAGACGGGTTCGTTCCCGTCGGTCGCTCAGACGGGTTCGTTCCCGTCCGTCGCCCAGGCGCCCGCGTTCCAGGCGGCGCCCCAGCCCGCCCCGTACGAGGCGGTGCCCCAGGCGGCGCCCGCGTCCGAGGTCTTCGGGACGGGCTCCATGCCCCGGGCGTACGAGTCGGCGCCCCCCGCCGCCGAGTCCAAGGCGGTCATCCTGCCCCCCGGGTACGAAGCGCCGGCCCCGGCTCCCGAGTACAAGTCGGTGCTCCTGCCCCTCGAGCAGAAGCCGACCCGTCCCAGCGGTTACCGGCCTGCTCCGATGCCGCCGGTGAGCGAGCCGGCGCCGCAGCCGCCCGCGTACGAGACGGCGCCGCGTCCGGCCGCTTATCAGTCGGCCCCGATGCCGCCGATGAGCGAGCCGGCGCCCCAGCCTCCCGCGTACGGGTCCGCCGCCGGGGCGGCGTCCTACCCGTCGGCCCCCATGCCCCCGGCGAACGAGCCGGCGCCCCCGCCGGTCGACGACGCCTGGCGGCAGTCGTTGCGGCCGACCGGCAAGCAGCAGGCGTGGCCCGCCGCTCCCGGGGCCGTCGACACGAACCCGGGGTTCGACATCGACAGCCTCGTCGCTCCCGCCGCCCCGCCGGTCGTCGGGCACGACAGCAGGGCCGCGGAGGCGGTCGCCTTCGCCCGTGCGCAGGTCGGCAGGCCGTGCGTGTGGGGAGCGTCCGGACCCGGCTCGTACGACCCCTCCGGTCTGACCCAGGCGGCCTGGAAGAGCGCCGGGGTCAGGCTCCCCCGCGCGACGCAGGACCAGGCGCAGGCCGGCCAGGCGATCGCGCTCGCCGACCTCCAGCCCGGCGACCTGGTCTTCCTGCACGCCAACGTGAGTCACGTCGGTCTCTACGTCGGCGACGGCATGATGGTCCACGCGCCGAGTCCCGGGGCGCGGATCACCGAGGAGTCGATCGAGTACGCCGGGCCGGGAACCATCCACAGCGTCGTCCGTCCGGCCTGATTCCCGGCCCGCCGTCCGGGGGCGTACCGCCGTCCGTGGACGGCGGTCGCCCGCGGGGCGTCGCGACGGCGCGGAGTCAGAACTCCCGGTCGATCCCCGTGACGGCGGCGGGTCCCAGCGGGGCGTCGTCCGCGGACAGACCGCTGTCCCGCAGCGCGCCGGAGACGAGCCGCACGGCTTCGGCCTCGGCGCTTCTCCGGTCCGCCGCCTCGACCTCGAGCCGGACGGAGAACCTGTTGCCCTCGTCGACGGTCAGCAGGCTCAGCTCCTCGGTCTCGCCCAGGTCCGTGTTCTGCGGGTCCTGGGGGCGGAGCCTGCGCTCCACGTCGGCACGGGAGGCGTCCGAGAGGCCGTGGACGAAGGTCCCGGGAACGGTGATGACGTAGGTGGTCACAGGAACTCCTAGTGCGGCCGGCGCGCGGGCCGAGGTTCGGTCGGCTGTGTGATCGCCCGTATACCCCGCATTGTGCCGGGCACCCGGATCTTCTTCGCGTCGGCGGAGCCCGCCGTGGGGCGGCCGTGCCCCGCGGGGCACGCCGCCCGGTGATCGCGTGGCGATACCGTCGCCCCATGGCTGACGCTAGGTTGACCACCGCCTCGTACCTCGTCCTCGGCATCATCGACAAGCTGGGCGAGGCCAGCGCGTACGACGTGAAGGGGGAGGCGGCGCGGACGGTCGCGCCCTTCTGGTCGGTGCCGCACGCACAGGTGTACGCGCAGTGCGACCGTCTCCTCGACGCCGGACACCTGTCACAGGTGCGGCAGGAGAGCGGCCGCAACCGCAGGGTGCTGACGCTGACGGACCGGGGCAGGGCGGCCCTGCGGAGCTGGCTCGACGACCCCGCGTTCGTCCCGGTGGAGGCCCGTGAGCGCGGCATCCTCAAGCTGTGGTTCGGTGGCGAGCCCGACGTGCTCGGTCCCGTCCAGCTCGACGAGCACCGCCGGACCCTGGACGGGTACGAGGAACTCGCCGAGACCGTCGGTGAGTTGCTGACGCGCGGGCAGCGGGACGCGCTGGAGTTCGGGATCCGGTACGAGCGGATGATGATCGATTTCTGGGAATGGGTGCAGCGCCGGGAAGAGGACACGACAGACCGTTGACCCCGCCCGTGGACGGCCCTACCGTCTCGATAGTCCAAACGAGACTATCGATGGCCGGGTCGCGGCCACGGGCAGGGAGTCGTCGTGCGTCGTCCAACGGGCACCACCTGGCGCCGCCTCGCCGTCGTCGCCGTGTCGGCCGTGTGCGTGGGCTACGCGCCGATCGCGATGACCGAGCTGTGGCCGTACGCGCGCCCCGGCGCCCCGGCGTTCGGCGAGTGGATCCTGGCCCACGTGGTCTCGCCGCGTTACGTGGCCGACGCGCTGGCCACCCGGATCGGGCCGTACCGCCACAGCCTCGTGCCGATGATCGTGCACTCCGTGCTCGGTGGTGTGCTGATGCTGCTGGGCCCCGCGCAGGTGCTCACCGCCGTACGCCGGCGCGTGCGGCTCCACCGGGCGCTCGGGGTCCTCTTCGCGGTCACCGTGTACGCCTCGATGGCCGGCGCCGGGCTCTACCTGGCGCGCACGGCGCCCGAGGACGCCTTCAGCGGCGCCGCCTTCTGGATCGTGCTCGCGACCATCCTCGTGGGCACCGTGACGAGCGTGACGTTCGGTGTGCTCTCCGCCGTCGGAGGCTTCCCCGACCTGCACCAGCGCTGGATGCTGCTCTGCTACGGCTTCCTGCTGACCGCCCCGCTGCTCCGGTTCGAGTGGGGCGGCCTGCCGCTGCTCATGCCCGGACTCTCCATGGCCGAGATCAACCAGGTGGCCACCATGCACCTGGGCTCGGTCGTGGCGTTCGGCGCCCTGATCGCCTCGCGTTCCCTCGACCGGCGCAGGACGGTCGCCGGGGTGTCCGGGTCGTGGGCCCCCGTGCCCGTCCTGGCCCTCGCGCACCTGGCCGGAGCGGCCGCGCTGGCCTGGATCGCACGCGCCCTGCTGGACCACGGCACGCAGGGGCGACGGCTCCTGCTCGCCTATCTCCTGCCGTACGCCGTCACGTACGCGGTGACGGCTTCGCGCGCGAGGCGCGCCGGCCGTGAGGGCCGCCTCTGGGCGCGGGAGGAGTGGCGCCTGCACTGGGTGGCCCTGTGCCTGGCGCCGGTGCTGTCGGCCGGGGCCGCTCCGCTCCTCGAACGGTCGCTGGGGCTCGACGGCCTCACGGCGCCGGCCGCGGGAGCGGCGATCGGCTGCGGCATGACGGCGTTCGCGGCGACCCTGATGGTGAGCGTGCGCGTCATGTACGCCCGGGAGGTCCTCAAGAGGGCCCTGCCCGCCCCCGGTTCGGCCGGCCGCCTCTCGGCACCGGTCGCGTAGCCCCCGGCCTCTCCCGGCTCCTTCGCCCGCCTCGTCGTGCTCCCGTCCGGAACGGAATCCCCATGCCGAACGCATCCCGTCCACCCCTGCCCGACGACCCCGCGGCGGGCGGGCGGCCGCTGACCGCGGGAGTGGCGATGCTGGCCACCGCGGTCGCCGTGGTCGGCGTCCTCGTCGGTGGTCTGCTGACGGCCGTGGCCCTCACCGGACACGTCTTCGGCGCGTGGCGCTCCCCGGAGTCGCTGACTCCGGGACTGATCGGCGCGGGCATGCTCGGCACCGCGCCCGGCCTGTTCGCGGTGAACCGGGTCCGTGCCTGGCACGAGGCCCGCTCGCTCGTCCACCCCCTGGCCGTGGTCCTGGCCGGGCTGTTCACCGTGAGCCTGCTCGACGCGGGGCACCTGTACATCGCGCGGGGCGGCTCCGTCGTCCCGGTGCTGTTCAGCCTCGGCTGGCTCTTCGTGCTCGGCACGCTGTGCGTGTGCGCCCTGATCGCGCTGGCCCGGCAGTACCTCACCCCCGCCCGGCCGCCCGGCCCGCGCGGCGCGCCGCTGCCCGCATGGTCGAAACCGGCGTTGGCCGTGCTCGGTTCGGCGTGGCTCGGCATCGGCACGGGGCTGCTGGTGCGGCCCGGCTTCTGGGCCGGCTTCGTGCCGTGGAGCGTCAGCCGCCTCGACGCCCAGGCGCTCGGGGTGTGGGCGCTGGCCCTCGGCGTCGGTGTCCTCGCCGCACTGGCCGAGGACGACCTCGGACGCACCGGCCCGGCCCTGATCGCCCTGCCGGGTACGGGTGCCGCCGTGACCGTCGTGCTGGCCTGCCGGGCCTCCGCCGTCGACTGGTCCTCCGGTCCGGCCCTGTGCCTCGTCGCCATGGTGGCCGGGCTCCTGCTGGCCGGCCTCAGCGGGCGCGCCCTGCTGGCGAGGTCCCTGGCCGCGGAGCCCCGGAGCTGAAGTCCGGAGTCGCCAACTCCTCTCACCAGATCTCACCAGATGAGATTTTGACGCTTTGTCGCTTTTCCGTGCGGATCGTGTCGGCTCCCGGGGGAGCGGGGACGGGAGCCTCGCTGCCGACTTCCGGAAGCGTCGTCCACGTCATCTGTTCCGGACGGAGGCAGGGCGGCGGTCCGCGCCCGGACGGCAGGATGCGAGGCGTTGACCGACGAGAGAACGTGGCTGGGAGTGGTACGGGTATGTACCGGTGGCGTCGTCCTCCGCCCGCCCAGGAGACAGAGCTGACGGCGTACCTGCGGAGCACGGTGTGGGGGCCCGCCGAGTTCGTCGGATGGCCGCCCCGGTGGCTGGTGGGGGAGGGGCTCCTCACCGGGGCGCTCGGGGCCGGGTCGATCGTGTGCGCCGGGGTCGTCGGCGACCGGACCGGGACGCCCGTACTGGCCAGTGGCGAGGCGGGACTCGTGTGCGCCGGAATCCTCGTCCTGCACCTGGTCCTCCTGCGGGCGGGGCGGGCGCTGGTGGGCATCGTCGCGGCCCTCGGCGTCTGTCTCGCCCTCCAGGCCCCGCAGGCCGCGGCGGAGGTGGTACCGGTGGGCGGAGGGCGGGCGGCGGCCCCCCTGGCCGCCCCGTCCGTCGAGGGCGGCGGACGGGAGGGCGCGGGCCGCGTCCGCCGCCCCTGCCCGTCGGCCACCCGGGACGGCGCGCCGACCGGGGCCCGCGTCCGGCGGGGCTGCGGGCGGACCGCCCGGCCGGGGGACGCGCTCGCCGTCGTCCACGGCCCCGAGGGGCGGACGCCGTCACGCGCCCTGGCCGCGGGGGCGGTGACGACGGGGCCGCTGCGCGGTCTGGCCGGCCTGGCCGCGGCCCTCCTCACCGGATGCGTGCTCGCGGTCGTCCGTTCCCACCGCCTCACCCCGTCCGCCTCCACCGCGTGATGCCGGACGGCGGTCACCGCCGTCCGGCAGCCGCGGATCGCCGGTGGTCACCGCGGGCCCCCGCCCGGCGCGCTCACAGCGGGAGGATCACCAGGGCCGTGTCGTCGGTGACGCCACCGGGCGGGAGCAGGTCCGACAGCAGTGCGTCGGCGAGGGCCTCGGGCTCGGCCTCCCGGTGGTGGGTCAGCGCGGCGGCGAGGCGTTCGAGACCCACGTCGATGTCCTCGGCCCGGCGTTCGACCAGACCGTCGGTGTACAGGACCAGGGTGTCGCCCGAGGCGAAGCCCGTGGCGGCCTCGGGGCGGTCCACGTGCTCGGGCCGGGCTCCCAGCGGAGGGTCGGTCGCCCCGTCCAGGAACTCCACCCTCCCGTCGCCGCGCAGGAGGGCCGGCGGGAGGTGCCCGGCGCTGCTGTACGTGATGGTGCGGGTCTCCCAGTCGATCCAGGCCGTCACCGCCGTGGTGGATTCGGCGCCCTCGACGGAACGCGCGTACAGCCCGAGCACCTCGAGCGCCCGGGCCGGACCGTCGGCGGCCCGGGACGCGGCACTGAGGGCACTGCGCAACTGGCCCATGACGCAGGCCGCGGACAGACCATGGCCCACGACGTCCCCCACCGCCACGGCCATCCGGTCGCCGCTCAGCGCCACCAGGTCGTACCAGTCCCCGCACACGTTCAGCGAACTCGTGGCCGGCCGGTAGCGCACGGCGGCGTGGTGCGTCCCCACCTGTTCCGGCGAGGGCAGCAGCGCGTCCTGGAGGGCGACGGCGACCTCCCGTTCATGGGCGTGGGCGCGCCGCAGGCGCTCGTTGAGCTCCTGCAGTTCCCGGGCCCGGGTGTACAACTCGGCCTCCAGCAGCGGCGTCCGGTCGTCCCGCGCGAGCCCGCCACGGGCGCGGATGAATTCGGTGACCTCCTCCACCCGGTGGACCACCAGGACCACGGCGCCGTTCTCGTCGAGCACGGGCACGTTGACCGGGCTCCAGTACCGCTCCTCCCAGACACCCGGCCGGTCCAGGGACTCCACGTCGTAACGCTGCAGGGCCATGGAGTCGCGCTCCCCGGATTCCACCACCCGGCGCAGGGAGGCCTCCAGGTTCCGCATCCCGGTGGAGGCGGGATCACCCGGCCGGTCGGGGAAGACGTCGAACAGGTAGCGGCCGACCAACTGCTCCCGGGAGCGGCCGGAGTTGCTCAGGTAGTCCTCGTTCGCGTCCACGAAGACCATCTCCGGGGTGAGCAGGGCGACCATGCCGGGCAGGGCTCTGAAGACACCGGCGAAGTCGATCTCCGCTCCCGTCACCTGTCCACCCGCCTCACGCCGCTGTCCTGGCCGTGCCCACGGTGGAAGCGGCGGAGCACCCTGCCCTGTCCCACGGACCCGGGCATGACCGGGCCCCCGGTCCAGGGCGCACCCGTGGTGCAGTGTTCCCATCAGGCCACCGGCCCGCGCCCGGCGCAACCGCAGAGGCGCGCGGTACGCCCGGCGGTCTCCGGTCCGCCCGGGGCGAGCGGGCCCTCGGGCGTTCACCGAAGCGTCCTGGGCCAGTTGCTCCATACGGGGTCACTGTGAATTCGGAAGACGGTTGAACACAACGCGACCCGTGTGCGTATAGGGCCGGGGGGATTTCCATGCCGAGCCGACCACGACGCGTAGGAGCACCACCTTGGGACGCAACACGCGCAGACGCCCCACGGGCGCACGCCGCGCGACCTCTGCAGCTTTCGCACTGATATTGGGCGGAGGCGGACTCGTAGGAGTCAACGTCTACGCATCGGCGACCGAGACGGGGGCGGGCACCGACGCGCGCGTCCTGTCCGCCGGCTCCGCCACCATCGACTGCCCCGACGTGGGCGAACAGTTGAAGACGGTCCCGGAGGCCGCGAAGGAGGATGTCGACAAGGAACTGGCCGTTCTGGACCAGCAGATCGCCGAGGCCTACCAGCAACTCCAGGCCAGGGCCGACCAGATGCAGCAGAACGGCGACAGCGGCGCCGACGCCGTCATGAACCCGCTGAAGGAGAAGCGGTCCGAGTCGATCGGCCGCATCGTGGCCGCCATCGACGCCGCGGGCGACCCGCCGGGCGGACTCGACGGGTTCGAGGCCTGCACGCTGCGCCCCTCCGGCAATCAGCCCGGCACCGGGGCGGACGCGGGCCAGAGCACCGCGCCGCAGGACCAGGGCGGCCAGCAGAACGGCGCGTCGCAGAACGCGAGCGCCCCGCCCCAGAACCAGGGCGGCCAGCAGGGCGGCGCCGCCCCGGCTGGCAACGGCCCCGTGGCCGCCGACTACGCGGACATCAAGTCCGTCCAGCCCAACGTGGCGAAGCCGCAGCCCCAGGCCGACGCCTCCCAGGGCGAGTTCGTCTCCAGCTGCGGGGTGAACGCGAACGGCCTGTTCAACTCGGACAACGTGATCGTGGCTCCCGGCGTCACCAACGGCGCCCACCACTTCCACGACTACATCGGCAACCAGTCCAACACCGCGTTCGCCAGTGACGACGACCTGACCAAGGCCGACACCTCCTGCCAGGACAAGGGCGACAAGTCCTCGTACTACTGGCCCGTGGTGCGCCTCCAGAACGGGAAGCAGGAACGCGACGCGGGCGCCCCCGGTGGCGGGACCGAGGGCAACGCCGGTCAGATCGTCACGCCCGAGCAGGTCACGCTGACCTTCGTCGGCAACCCGCGCAGCAAGGTCACGGCCATGCCCCGGCTGCTGCGCATCATCACCGGTGACGCCAAGGCGTTCGTCAACGGACCCGCGAACGCCAACGCCTCCTGGAGCTGCACCGGTTTCGAGGACCGGCAGCTGAAGGACAAGTACCCCCTCTGCCCGCAGGGCAGCGACGTGGTGCGCACCTTCAAGTTCCAGAGCTGCTGGGACGGCGCCAACATCGACAGCGCCAACCACCGCACCCACGTGGCCTTCGCGGACGCCCAGGGCAACTGCCCGAACAACTTCAAGGCCATTCCGCAGCTGGTGCAGCGCATCGTCTACGACATCGACGCGCCGAGCCTGCAGGACGGCGGCCGTACGTCACCGCTGTTCGCGGTCGACTCCTTCCCCGAGAACCTCCACAAGCCGATCACCGACCACGGCGACTTCATCAACGTCTTCGACGAAGGCCTCATGAAGGACGTGGTCGACTGCATCAACAGCGGCAAGAAGTGCGGCGCGGGTGCGGGCGGCGGTGGCGGTAACGACAACGGCAACGGCGGCGGTAACGACAACGGTGGCGGCAACGGCGGCGGGCAGCAGGAGGACCCTCCGGCCACCGACGAGCCGTCGCAGAGCGCCGAGCCGAACCCCTCGGAAGCGGCCCCCGAGCCGTCCGAGGCGGACCCGAACCCCTCCGAGAACCCCTCCGAGGAGCCGGCGCCCACCGCGGACGACCCGGCCGACGGCAAGGGCGGATCGGGCTCCGGTGACAACGGCGGCAACGCCGGCGACGGCGACAACGGTGGCGGGCAGACCGCCGAGCCCACCGAGGAAGCGCCGGCCACCGAGCCCGCGGGCGAGGACGCGCCTCCCGTCACGGTGGAGCCCAAGTCCGATGTGACGTCCTCGGCAAAGGAGACGTCGGGTGCCGACCAGGGCGCCGAGGTGGGGACGCCCGCGCAGACGCAGCCGCCGGCCGAGTCCTACCCGCCGGCCACTTCGGGGATCGAGCCGCAGGCCGTCGGGTCCGGCGGGCTCGCCGAGACCGGGGCGAACCTGTGGCCGGGCGTGATCGGCGGGGTGTGCGTGCTCGCCGGTGCCTTCGTGCTCTACCGGATGCGTCGCGCCTACAGGTGACACGGACCGGCGAGGACGGGCGACTCCTGACGGACGAGCCCTGACGGACGAGTTCCGAAAAAGGTGTCGAGGGGGCTCGTGGCCTGTGTGGACAGGGCACGAGCCCCCTCGGGCATGTTCCGGGCGGCCGTCTCGACCGGCGGTGTGCGCCGATCCACAGCATGCTGGGGGGAGACGCGATCATGTCGTCCACATTGGGGAAGGCGAAGCTCCATGGACGCATCAGAGCAGGCACCGGATGACCGGCCCCTCGACCTGTACCTCGAAATGCTCCGCCTGCGTATGGCTCCGGCGGACTACGCGCTCTTGCTGCGCATGGTCGAGCCCGTACTCGAAGCGATCAGGGAGGAGAGAGTGGGAGCGATCGAGCTGTGTCTCGACGGCGCGGAACCCGAGAGCGTCCCGCAGGAGGTCCGCGACGAGGCGTCCCTGGTGGTCGCCGTGGCCGTCACGGGACGTCTGGACAACCGGATCGTCGAGCTGGAGACGGAGGAGATCGGTGTCGTCCGGGTCGTCACGGATTCGGGTACGGCCGATGACCCGGAGCGATGCAGGGAGATCGCCGACTTCATCGGGGAGCGCCACCGGCAGGACGAGGAACTGCGGGGCATCGCCGAAGCGAGCGGTCTGCCCACCGACGTGTGACACCCTCGCAGGAGCGCCCCGGCCGGTCCCGCGCGACCGTGAACCGGCCGGTCATGGTTCTGGGCCCGGAAAAGATGACGTAGAGTTGTGTTCACCGACGCGGGGTGGAGCAGCTCGGTAGCTCGCTGGGCTCATAACCCAGAGGTCGCAGGTTCAAATCCTGTCCCCGCTACTCGAAGACGGAGGGGCCGGCATCACATGCCGGCCCCTCCGTCGTATGTGCGTACAGGACCGCCCGGACCCGTGCGCCGTCGGAACGTACGAGTGTGCTCATTCGGCGGAGGACGGGCGCCCGGTCCCGCCACAATCACCCCATGACGAAGATCGAAACAGCCGCGGAGCGCGTGGTGGCGGCCGCCCGCGCCCGCGGCGGCCGAGGAATGGTGCTGATCGCGGTCGACGGCATGGGCGGTTCGGGCAAGTCGACCCTGGCGGCGGCCGCGGCCAGGCTCGGTGACGCCGTGGTCGTGCACGGAGACGACTTCTACCGTCCCATGGACGCGGACGAACGCGCCGCGCTGACCCCCGCCCAGGGCTACGACCGCTACTTCGACTGGCAGCGGCTGCGCGACGAGGTCCTCACCCCGCTCGCCACCGGCCACGACGCGTACTACCGGCGCTACGACTGGCCGAGCGGATCCCTGGTGACGGACGAGGTGCGTACCGTCGTCTGCGCCGGCATCGTCCTCGTCGAGGGTGTCTACAGCGCCCGGCCCGAACTCGCCGACCACTACGACCTGGTCGTCTACGTCGACACCCCGCCCGACGAATCCATGCGCCGGCTCCGCGCCCGCGGCGACGACCACGGCCCCCTCGACTGGGAGGCCCGTTGGCGGCTGGCCGAGGAGCACTACCTGAACACGACCCGGCCCCGGGAGAGGGCGGATCTCGTGGTCCCCGGGCACTGACGGGGGGCAGACGGCCGGCTTTCGGACCGCACGAAAAAGCACCGCCTCCGGTCGTTCGACCGGAGGCGGTGCCTGTGGAGCGCCGGGCAGGCCTTGCACCTGCATTTCCCCGCAGGAAGCGGGGCGTCTTTCCTTGGACCACCAACGCCTGGCTCGTCACCGGTGTTCGGTGCGGGCTCTGGGCCGAGCATATCAGCTGTTCAGCGGACCCTGTGCCGGTGTGCCGGTCACACGGCGTTCAGGCCGTGCGAGGCGAAGACGGAACGGGCTTCGGCTATCTGGGCGGCGCTCGGGACAGGGGTGTCGGCGAGGGTGAAGTCCATGCCGAGACCCGCCCACTTGTCGGAGCCGAGCTTGTGGAAGGGCAGGATGTCGACACGGGTGACGTTGCCCAGGGACGCCGTGAAAGCGGCGACTCCCGCCACGTTCTCCGGGGCGTCGGTCAGACCCGGGACCAGGACGAAGCGGACCCAGACCTCCTTGCCGAGGTCGGCCAGGCGGCGGGCGAACACGAGGGTCGGCTCCAACTGGCGGCTGGTGAGGCGCACATAGAGCTCGCGGTCCCAGGACTTGATGTCCAGGAGGACCAGGTCGACGCTGTCCAGGAAGGAGTCGGTGGCGCGGGCGCCGAGGAAGCCGGAGGTGTCCAGGGCGGTGTGCAGGCCCAGGTCGTCGTGGCAGCGGCGCAGGATCTCGCCGACGAAGTCCGGCTGGAGCATCGGTTCGCCTCCGCTGACGGTGAAGCCGCCGCCCGCGGCGCGGATGAACTGCACGTACCTGGCCGCCTCCGTGACGACCTCGTCGGTCGTGGTCCGCTTGCCGTTGCTCATCCGCAGGGTGTCGGGATTGTGGCAGTACAGACAGGCCAGCGGGCAGCCGGCGACGAAGACGACGAAACGGGTGCCGGGACCGTCGACACCGGTGGACAGGTCCCAGGAGTGCACCGACCCGGTGACCGGACCGCTGCCGCGCCGGGGTACGGCCTCCTCGACCGGCCTGTCGGGGCCGCCGGCGAGGATGGGCGGGAGAGCGTTTCCCGGCTGGATCAGGGACATGGCGAAGCCTCCTGACGTCATGGCGATTCCCGGGGAGCGCGGCGGGCGGTCCGCGCTCCCCGGGAGGCCGGCGGCTACAGCGACCCGTGGAAGGTACGGCCCAGCACGTCGAGCTGCTGCTCACGTGTCAGCCGTACGAAGTTGACCGCGTAACCGCTGACCCGGACGGTCAGCTGCGGGTACTTCTCCGGATGCTCCATCGCGTCCATCAGCGTGTCCCGGTTGAGCACGTTGACGTTCATGTGGAAGCCCTGGGAGGTGACGAAGCCGTCCAGGACTCCGGCCAGGTTGCGGATCCGGTCCTCGGGGGTGCGTCCCAGCGCGTCGGGGGTGATCGTGTTCGTGAGCGAGACCCCGTCCTCCGCCTGCTCGTAGGGCAGCTTGGCCACCGACAGCGCGCTGGCGACGTAACCGTGGGTGTCACGGCCGTTCATCGGGTTGGCGCCCGGAGAGAACGGCTCGCCCGCCCGGCGGCCGTCGGGGGTGTTGCCGGTCTTCTTCCCGTACACCACGTTGGAGGTGATGGTGAGCACCGACTGGGTGTGCTCGGCACCCCGGTAGGTGGGGTGCCTGCGCACCTTGCGCATGAACTCCTCGACCAGCCACACCGCGATGGCGTCGGGCCGCTCGTCGTTGTTGCCGTACGCCGGGTACGCACCCTCGACGCGGAAGTCCACGGCCAGCCCGGTCTTGTCCCGTACCGGCGTCACCTGGGCGTACTTGATCGCCGACAGCGAGTCCGCGGCGACCGAGAGCCCGGCGATGCCGCACGCCATGGTGCGCCGGATGTCACGGTCGTGGAGCGCCATCTCCAGCCGCTCGTAGGCGTACTTGTCGTGCATGTAGTGGATGACGTTGAGGGCGTGGACGTACGTCTCGGCCAGCCACTCCATCTGCAGGTCGAGCCGGCCCAGCACCTCGTCGTAGTCCAGCACCTCGCCGGTGACCGCCCCGGTGTTCGGGCCGACCTGGGCGCCGGACAGCTCGTCCCGGCCGCCGTTGATGGCGTACAGCAGCGTCTTGGCGAGGTTGACCCGGGCGCCGAAGAACTGCATCTGCTTGCCGACCTCCATCGCCGAGACGCAGCAGGCGATGGCGGTGTCGTCGCCGAAGCGCGGGCGCATCAGTTCGTCCGACTCGTACTGCAGGCTGGAGGTGTCGATCGAGACCTGCGCGCAGAACTCCTTGAAGCCCTGCGGAAGCGCCGGAGACCAGAACACCGTCATGTTCGGCTCGGGCGCGGGACCCAGGTTGTACAGGGTCTGCAGGTAGCGGAAGGAGGTCCGGGTGACCAGGGTGCGGCCGTCCGAGCCGATGCCTCCGATGGACTCCGTGACCCAGGTCGGGTCTCCGGAGAACAGCTCGTCGTACTCCGGGGTGCGCAGGAACCGCACGATCCGCAGTTTGATGATGAAGTCGTCGACGATCTCCTGCGCCGCGCTCTCGTCGAGCATCCCGGCGTCGACGTCCCGCTGGAGGTAGACGTCGATGAACGTGGAGGTGCGGCCGAGCGACATCGCCGCGCCGTTCTGCTCCTTCACCGCCGCGAGGTAGGCGAAGTACAGCCACTGCACGGCCTCCCGGCCACTGCTCGCCGGACCCGAGATGTCGTACCCGTAGGAGGCGGCCATCTCCTTCAGCTCGCCGAGCGCCCTGATCTGCTCGGAGATCTCCTCGCGTTCGCGGATCACCTCCTCCAGGCGTGAGGCGTCGCGGGGCATGGCGTCCAGGTCGGCCTTCTCCTCCTGCTTGGCCGCGATCAGCCGGTCCACGCCGTACAGCGGGACGCGGCGGTAGTCGCCGATGATGCGGCCCCGGCCGTAGGCGTCGGGCAGGCCGGTGACGACGCCCGCCTTCCTGGCGGCCCGGATGTCCGGGGTGTACGCGTCGAACACCCCGGCGTTGTGGGTCTTGCGGTACCGGGTGAAGACCTTCTCCAGTTCGGACGAGACGGGGTAGCCGTACGTCTTGAGCGCCCCGGCCACCATCCGCCAGCCGCCGTAGGGCATGATCGCCCGCTTCAGCGGGGCGTCGGTCTGGAGGCCGACGATCAGCTCCCGGTCCTGGTCGATGTAGCCCGGTGGGTGGGCGGTGATGGTGGACGGGACGTCGTACGACACGTCCAGGACGCCCTTGGCGCGCTCCTCGGGGAACAGAACGGTGATCTTCTTCCACACGGCCGTGGTGCGCTCGGTGGGACCGGCCAGGAAGGAGCTGTCACCTTCGTACGGGGTGTAGTTCTGCTGGATGAAGTCCCGTACGTTGATCTCGTCCCGCCACAGACCTCCCCGGAAGCCGTCCCAGGCGCTGCGGACGGGCCGCTGCTGCTGCGTGGTCATCGGTGCCTGACTCCTTCTCGGTCGATCGGGATCCCGCCGTTCGGACGGGTGGTCACACCGGGTCGCCGTAGTAGGCGCGGCGCATCAGTTCCTGCATGTCGGCCAGCATCGGCAGCCTCGGGTTGGCGGGCGCGCACTGGTCCTCGTAGGCGTTCATGGCCTGTTCGGGCAGGGCTTCCAGGAACGCCGCCTCGTCGACCCCGGCGTCCTTGAACGACCGCGGGATGCCGACCTTCTCGCGCAGTTCCTCGATCGCGTGGGCCAGGGACTCCACACCCTCCTCGGGGGTGTCGGCGGCCAGGCCCAGCATCCGGGCGATGTCCTGGTAGCGCTCGGGGGCGATGTAGCTGTGGTACTTCGGCCAGCTGGTGACCTTGGTGGGCGCCGATCCGTTGTAGCGGACCACGTGCGGCAGCAGCAGCGCGTTGGTGCGGCCGTGGGCGACGTGGAAGGTCGCGCCCAGGGTGTGCGCCATGGCGTGGACCACGCCGAGGAAGGCGGAGCCGAAGGCCATGCCGGCGATCGTGCCGGCGTTGTGCATCTTGCCCCGCGCGACCGGGTTGGCCGCGCCCTCGTTGACGGCCTTCTCCAGGTTGTCGAAGATCAGCCTGATGCCCTGCAGCGCCAGTCCGTCGGTGAAGTCGTTGGCGTACACCGAGACGTAGGTCTCCAGGCAGTGGGTCAGCGCGTCGAATCCCGAGTCGGCGGCGACGGCCCGGGGCAGGTCCAGGGTCAGCGCCGGGTCGCAGATCGCCACGCTCGGGGTCAGCGCGTAGTCGGCCAGCGGGTACTTCTGGCCGGTGGCGGTGTCGGTGATCACCGCGAAGGGGGTCACCTCGCTGCCGGTGCCGGAGGTGGTCGGGATGCACACCAGCCTGGCCTTCTCCCCCAGGTCGGGGAAGGTGAAGGCACGCTTGCGGATGTCGAAGAACTTCTCCTTCAGGTCCGCGAACTCCAGTTCCGGGTGCTCGTACATCAGCCACATCACCTTGGCCGCGTCCATCGGCGAGCCGCCGCCGAGCGCGATGATGGTGTCCGGCTCGAAGTGGCGCATCATCTCGGCGCCCTTCTGCACGGTGTCCAGGCTCGGGTTGGGCTCGACGTTGTCGATCACCCGGATCTCGGGGGCCTCGCTGCGGCGGTTCAGGACGTTGCGGATCCGCTCCAGGTGCCCGATCTCCACCATCGTCTTGTCGGTGACGACGACGAACTTGCGGGAGCCGCGCACATCGGCCAGGTACTTGATGGAATCGCGCTCGAAGTAGATCTTCGGCGGCACCTTGAACCACTGCATGTTGTTGTTCCGCCGCCCGATGCGCTTGATGTTGATCAGGTTGAGCGCGGTGACGTTGCCGGAGACCGAGTTGCTGCCGTACGAGCCGCAGCCCAGGGTCAGCGACGGCATGAAGGCGTTGTAGACGTCACCGATCCCGCCCTGCGAGGTGGGCGCGTTCCAGATCACCCGGCAGGCCTTGACCGCGTGACCGTACTCCTCGGCGAAGGCCGCGTCCTCGGTGTGCACGGCGGCCGAGTGGCCCAGACCGTTGAACTCCACCATCTCGGTGGCCAGCCGCACTCCGTCGGTCCGCCCGTCCACCGTCAGCACGGCGAGGACCGGGCAGAGCTTCTCCCTGGTCAGCGGCTCCTCGACACCGACCTCGGCGGCCTCGACCAGGATCACCGAGGTCTCCTTGGGCACCTCGAAGCCGGCACCCTCGGCGATGGCGACGGCGGTCTGCCCGACGATGTCCGCGTTCAGCTGGGCGCCCGCGCAGTCGCGTCCGCCCTGCTGCTCGGCGCCGACACCGAACAGGTACGACTCCAGCAGGGCCTTCTCGTGTTCGTTGGCCGTGTACGCCTTGAGCTTGCGGAACTCGGCGATCGCCTCGTCACGTATCTCCCGGTCGAGGATCACGGCCTGCTCGGAGGCGCACACCATGCCGCAGTCGAAGGTCTTGGACAGGACCACGTCGTTGACCGCACGCCGTACCTGGGCGCTCTTCTCGATGTAGGCGGGCACGTTGCCGGCCCCGACGCCCAGCGCGGGCTTGCCGCAGCTGTAGGCGGCCCGGACCATCGCGTTGCCGCCGGTGGCCAGGATCGACGCCACTCCGGGGTGGTTCATCAGCGCGCTGGTGGCCTCCTTGGAAGGCCGGTCGATCCACTGCACGCAGTGGGCCGGGGCACCCGCCTTCACCGCCGCGTCCCGGACGATCCTGGCGGCCTCGGCGGAGCAGTTCTGCGCGGCCGGGTGGAAGCCGAAGATGATCGGGTTGCGGGTCTTCAGCGCCATCAGCGACTTGAAGATGGTGGTGGACGTGGGGTTGGTGACGGGAGTGACGCCCGCGATCACCCCGACCGGCTCGGCGATCTCCGTGATCCCGTCGATGTCGTCGCGGCGGATCACGCCGACGGTCTTCACGCCCTTCATCGAGTGGGTGATGTTCTCGCAGGCGAAGATGTTCTTGACGGCCTTGTCCTCGAAGACGCCGCGCTTCGTCTCCTCGACCGCCATCATGGCGAGCCGGGTGTGTTCGGCGAGCGCGGCCAGACTGGCCTTCTTCACGATGTGGTCGATCTGTTCCTGGGTGTAGTCTGCGTACTCCTCGAGCGCCTCCAGGCCGCGTGCGACCAGTTCGTCCACGTCCTGCTCGACCCCGGGGGGCTGGGACCGGGCGCTGGAACCGGCGGCTGAGCCGGCCCCGGAGGAGTGCTGGCCGTCCTTCTTCTTGCGGCTGGTCATCGGATCACCCTTCGTTCGCGGTGCGCCCGACATAGCCGGGCTTCAGCGGCTCCGGATTACCTCCAGCCTTGCACCGCGCACCGGATCCCGCAGCCGGGCAGGTCGCCGCCTCCGGGCCGTTCCCCGCACGTGACGGACGGTGCCGAAGACGGAACCCACGGGTGCGACGGGGAGGCGGGAGTGCCCGGTGCCGCGGCGGGTGACGTCCGCCCCGCCGTGCGGAGACCGCCCGCCACGGCACCGGCCCAAGTCGGCCGGGGGATCGTCCCGGTGGTGCTTGCGGTGGCGGCGGGCGACGGGGCAGGGTGCGGGGTGTGCCTACTTTGCTGATCGTCCATCACACTCCCTCGCCCAACTGCCAGGCCCTGTTCGAAGCGGTGCTCTCCGGTGCGACGGCGCCCGAGATCGAGGGGGTCAAGGTGGTGAGGCGGGCGGCGCTGGAGGCGACCGCCTCGGACGTGCTGGCCGCCGACGGCTACCTGCTCGGCACCCCGGCGAACCTCGGCTACATGTCGGGCGCGCTGAAGCACTTCTTCGACCAGGTCTACTACCCGTGCCTGGACACGACGGCCGCGCGCCCCTTCGGCTACTACGTGCACGGCGGGAGTGACGTCACGGGCGCGGTGCGCGGCATCGAGTCCGTGACGACGGGCCTGGGCTGGCGCCGCGCGGCCGAGGCGGTGAAGGTGACCGGCGAGCCGGGCAAGGCCGACATCGAGGCGTGCTGGGAGCTCGGTGCGACCCTCGCGGCCCGACTGATGGACTGACCGGGCCTGTTGAGGCCGGCGTGGGGCGGCGCCGCTACCGCGCGCCGGAGCCGGCCGGGGCGAACGTGCGGGCCAGGTGGGCCGTCAGCCCCGCCGCCGTCGGGGGACGGAGCCGGGCGCCGACGTATCCGTCCGGGCGGATCAGGAAGGCCGTCGTCCCGTCGGCGACCCCGTAGAGACGGGCGAACTCGCCGAGCGTGTCGACGTACGCGGGCGGGCCGGAGGTCCGCGGGGTGGTCCCGGCGGGCAGGATCACGCAGGTTCCGACCCGTCCCCCGGAGAACGCGCCCGCCGCTTCGGCGAGTTGTCCGTCCTGCCCGCCGTCCCCGTACACCAGCAGTACGTGTCCGCGGTCACGCAGGAGGTCGTACAGGCGCAGCGGGAAGACGGCGATGTGCGCCGAGAGACCGGCGCAGTCCGGTGCCCGGTCGCCCGGCTGGGGGCCGGGACCCTCGGAGGCCGGGTCCACGAGCGGGCCGCCGCGGTAGCCGACGAGGAGCTGGGCCTCGCGCAGCATCAGGGTCTCGGGGTCGGTGCGGTCGGCCTGGATGCCCTGGTTCGCGTGACGGACCGTGCGCTCGACGACCTCCTCGCCGACGGGCCGCCGCTCGGCGTCGTAACTCGCCACCAGGTCCTGGTGCGCGCCGCCCTCGATCGCGAGGGCGATCTTCCAGGCCAGGTTCCAGGCGTCCTGGATCCCCGTGTTCATGCCCTGGGCGCCGGTCGGGGGGTGGATGTGCGCCGCGTCGCCCGCGACGAGGACGCGGCCGTCGCCGTAGCGGTCGACGATGCGGTGGCTGATGCGGAAGACCGAGGCCCAGCGCAGCCGGGAGGCGGTCGTGGGCTGCGGGGACAACCGGTCGAGCACGGCCTGGATGTCGGAGAGCGCGGGGGCGTTCCCGCCCTCCAGGCCGTGTGCGACACCGTCGGCCGGTCCGCCCGGCCCGTCCTTCCGTCCCGCGGCGGAGAGTTCGGGCGGGACCATCATCGACATCCGGTACCGGTTCCGGCCGGGCAGCGGGATGCACACCAGGAGGTCGTCCACCGCGCCGTCCCCGTTCCGGTGCATGGAGCGGACGCCGTAGCCCGCCGGCATGTCCCAGTCCACCTCCACGTCACCGAGCATGTACTCCTCCGGGAACGCGCTGCCCTCGAAGGCGAGACCCAGCCGCTTGCGCACGAGGCTGTGCGCGCCGTCGCAGCCCACCAGATAGCGCGCCCTGACCTCCTCCTCGGCCCCGGACGCCGACCGCAGGGCGACCGTCACGCCGTCGGGGTCCTGGTCGAACGAGACCAGCTCCGTGCCCCGTTCGATCCCGGTCCCGAACCGCGCGAGGTGGTCCTCGAGGATGCGTTCGGTCTCGTACTGCGGCAACGCGGCGAAGCCGTACGGTACTTCGGGCGGCAGTACGAGGTCGATCCGGGGCTGTTCGGCGCCGTTGACGTAGGCCAGCTGCCCGTACATCGGCACGGCCGCCTCCAGGACCGTGCGCGTGAGCCCCATGTGGTCCCAGATCTCCAGCGTGCGGGGCTGGACGCCCACCGCCTTCGCGTACGGCAGCCGTGCCGGAAGCCGGTCGACGAGACGGCAGCGGACCCCGCGTCTGCGCAGCTCCGCGGCCGCGGTCAGACCCACCGGGCCCGCACCCGCCACCACGACGTCGGTTCCGAAGGCGTGCGCCACGGGAGCCTCCTCGTGCGAACCCCCTCGGTCGAGTCGATCTCCCTCCATCCTGGCCCTCCGGCGACCGGCCCCGCTACTCGGGCGGGGCGAGGGGCACGCCGACGCCCGTTCCGCCGGTTCAGCGGGATGCGGGAGGCGGCGGTCCGTCGCTGCCGAGCCGGTGGTGGCCGTCCACGGGGAAGTGCGGGAGGTGGAGGTGGTGCGCTGCGGTGCGTTCGACGACCAGGAAGGCGGCGTCGTCCCCGGGCTGGTCACCGATGTGCCGGACGAGGTCGTCGTGGATGTGGCGCAGCAGGACGTCGGGGCTGGGGGAGGGGAAGGCGGCGACCCGTTCGGCCAGGGGGTAGAAGGCGCCGTCCGGGGACCGGGCCTCGATCACGCCGTCGGTGTACAGCAGCAGGAAGTCGCCGGGCTCGAAGGAGAACGGGTCGGTGCGGTGGCTGGAGGCGGGCAGTTCGCACATGCCCAGCGGGGGCACGGGATGCCGTGCGTGCAGGACGATGACCCGGTGGTCACGCAGGAGCAGGGGCGGCGGGTGACCGCAGTTGATCATCTCGACCCGCGCGCCGTCGTCGGGGATGTCGAGGACGAGCGCCGTGACGAAGTGTTCGCCCGGGTCGTGCTCGGTGTCGGCCACCTCGTCCAGGTCCCGGCACACGCTCACCTCCAGGGCCGCCGTCAGTTCGGGCAGCGTGGCGTACCGGTGGGCGCCCTCGCGGAAGGCGCCCAGCACCACCGAGGCCTCGCCGATGGCGGCCAGCCCCTTGCCCCGGACGTCCCCGATGATGACGCGGGTGGACGCCCCGGCGGCCCGGCTGACCGCGAACAGGTCGCCGCCGATCTGGGTGTCGTCCTCGGCGGCCAGGTAGAGCCAGGCCACGCGCAGCGGCCCGATCCGGCGCGGCGGGGGCCGCAGCAGCACCCGTTGCGCGGTCTCGGCGACCGAGCGCGCCCGCACCAGCTCCCGGGCGCGCCGCTCCCGTACGTGGCACACGAACACCACCAGCGCGGAGAGCACCACCAGGGCGGCGATCTGCGCGATGTGGTTGGTGGTGCCGAGCCCGCCGTGCAGCGCGGCGATGACCACCTGGGCGGCGACGGCGAGCGCCCCGACCAGGGCCGTCAGCCCGGGGCCCGCGAGCGAGGCCGTGAGGGTCGGCGCGATGACCAGCAGGGGGCCCAGGTGGACGTCGGTGGGGGAGCGGATGTCCACCACGGTGATCACGACGATCAACGCGAGCGGGATCGCCACCAGACCGCGGCCCGACGGTTGCTCCACGAGGCGGTCCACTGACATGCGCCGGTTACCCACATGCCCCATTTTGTACCCGTTTCCGTGACTGGGGGATTCCGTACGGTGTTCACCGTCGGCGAGTCCGGCGCGCTCGCCGGTCCCCGGGCCCCGCGGCGGCCCCGGACCGTCTGCGCGGGAGGCGGCCGGGTCCGGGAAGGGCGGGTGTCAGTTCCACAGGGGGTAGCTGACCTTCTGCGCGTATCCGTCCGGGTGGTCGTGGGTGTAGATCAGCGTCATCCGCGTGTAGTGCTGCAGCTGCGGCTTCTTCTTCCACGGCTGCGGGTGGTCCAGCGTGACGACGACCGGGTACGCGTGGAACTTGCCCGCCGCGCAGTAGGGCTTGCAGTCGTTCACCATGTTGACGCCCCGGGCGACCGCGGAATTCTGGTTCCAGTGCGACCAGTGGAGCGAGACGAGCCGGCTGTTGCCGTCTCCGCAGGCCAGGATGAACTCGGCGGGACGCACGTCCGGGTGCCAGAAGCAGTCCACGAGTACGGGGGACGCCTGGCGCTGCTTCGCGGGGTGCGAGGCGGCGGGGGTGGCGGAAGCGGTGCCGGTCACCGCTGCGAGCGCCGCGGCCGCGAGGACGGTGAACGCGGTCCGGATCGAGTTTGTGCGCATATCAGCTCCGTGCGGGACGCTCTGCCATGTGGCCGTCGGCGTGTCGGCTCTGCCTCGACGCCACGGCCCCGATGTGTGATGTACCACTCATACGGGTTAACGGTGCCATTTCGCAAGAACCGCCCGACATCGGTACACAGGGTGATGCATCGCGACGTACGGCGACACCGTCCGTCGCCGCCGTAGAATTCCTCCGTGATGAATAAACCGGGGCCGCACCGCGGACGCAGACCGGGGAGCCCGGACACCCGGGCCGCGATCCTGAAGGTCGCCCGGCGCCGCTTCCTCGAGGACGGCTACCACGCGGTGACCCTGCGGTCCGTCGCCGCCGGGGCCGGGGTAGACCTCGCCCTCATCAGCTACTACTTCGGGTCCAAGAAGGGCCTGTTCGGCGCCGCCCTGGCACTGGGCGCGAACCCGGCCGAACTCCTCGCCCGGGTGGTGGAGGAAGGGGACCTCGCCACCTTCCCCGAACGGGTCGTCCGTCAGGTCGTCGCCGTCTGGGACGACCCCGTGACGGGTCCGCCCCTGATCGCGATGCTGAAGACCGCGGTCGACGACGACTCGCTCGGCGCGCTGGTGAAGGAGGCGGTCGAGCGCGAGATCGTCGACCGGATCGCCGGCCTCGTGCCCGGACGTGACGCCGGTTACCGCGCCGCGGCGTTCGTCACCATGGTCGCCGGACTGATCACCACCCGCTATCTGCTGCGCCTGGAGCCGGTCGCCTCCATGACGGTCGACGACGTGGTCCGTTTCGTGAGCCCGCAGCTGCGGCAGGCCTTGCGCGGCCCCGGACGCGCCGCCCGGGACGCGCGGCCGGCGCAGCGCTCCTGAGCGGCCGTCACCTTCCCCGCCGCGGGCGGGGTCCGACGCGGGGCCGGAGCCCCGACGCACCAGGTGCCGGTTCGGCGCCCCCGGTCCACCGTCCGGGTCCACCGTCCCGTTCCGCCCTCCCGGCCGACGCCCCGGCGCGCCGAGGACCGGCGTCCCGGGGGCTCCGGGACGCCGGTCCTCAGCGCTTTCGAGGGCGCCCGGGCGTTTCAGCGGTACGTGGGCTGCCGCCCCTGCGCACTGACAGGGACCGGTACCTCCTGGGCGTCGGCGAACGCCTCCGGCCGCGGGGCGGAGCGCAGCAGGGCCGCGACGGCGAGGGCGGCGAGCACGGCGGCCGAGGCGGCGCCGAGGAGCGCCAGCTGCATGCCGTCGACGAAGGCGGCCGTCGCCCGGCCGGAGACCGGTCCGCCGACGGCGTGGGCGGCGGCCAGCGAGGAGCGCGCCGCGTCCGCCACCTGCGGGGGCAGACCGGGCAGGATCAGGTGGTCGCGGTAGGCGGCGCTGAGCAGGCTGCCGAGGACGGCGATCCCGAGGGCGCCGCCGAGCTCGCGCGCCAGGTCGTTCATGGCCGAGCCGACGTTCTGCAGCGAGCGCGGCAGGGCGTCCGTGATGGACGTCGTGGCCGGCGTCATGGCCAGGCCCATCCCCGCGCCCAGGGGCACGAGACCGGCCGCGATCAGCCAGTACGGGCTGGACGCGTCGAGCCGGGAGAGGACCCCCATGCCCGCGGCGACACTGGCGAGACCGGCCGCCCAGGGGCCCCGGAAGCCGAACCGGCCGACCAGCGCGGGAGCGGCGCGGGAGACCGGCACCATGGTCACGGCCATGGGAAGCATGGCGGTCGCCGCCATCAAGGCGCTGTCGCCCCGCACCAGTTGCAGGTACTGCATCATCACGAAGACGAACCCGAAGAACACGAAGAACTGAAGCATGATCGACAGCGAGCCCGCGGCGAAGTGGCGGTTGCGGAACAGCCGGGGGTCGAGCAGCGGGTTCTCGCGGCGCAGCTCGAACAGGACGAACCCGGCGAGGACCGCCAGACCCAGCCCGATGCCCGCGAGGGTGACCGGATCGGCCCACCCGCGGGTCGGCGCCTCGATGACCGAGTAGACCAGCGTGACCAGGCCCGCCACGGAGAGGAGGGCGCCGCCGACGTCGAGCCGGGGCTGCCGCGGCTCCGCGGACTCGGGCACGAACAGCAGCGTCCCGATCAGGGCGGCCAGGGCCAGGACGACGTTCAGCAGGAACACCGAGCGCCATGACCAGCCCTCCAGCAGGGCCCCGGAGGCGAACAGGCCCACCAGGGCGCTGGCTCCGGCGACCGCGGCCCACACGCTCACCGCCCGGGCCCGCTGGGCGCGCGGGAACGTGCTGGTGATGGTCGACAGGGTGGCCGGCATGACCAGTGCCGCGCCCGCGCCGAGGACGCCCCGCAGCGCGATGAGCGTCGAGGGATCGGTCGTCAGCGCGGCGGCGGCGGACCCGGCGCCGAAGACCGCCAGTCCCGCGAGCAGGGCCCGCCTGCGGCCGAAACGGTCACCCAGGGCGCCGGCCGGCAGCAGCAGCGACGCGAAGACCAGGCTGTAGGCGTCGATGATCCAGGACAGCTGCGTCTGCGTGGCGTGTGTCTCGCGGGCGAGATCGGGCAGTGCCACGTTGAGCGACGCCATGGCGGCGACCACCGTGCCGAGGGCGACGCAGGTGACCACCAGCACCAGGTTGTGACGTGCGGCCGGTGCGGGACCGGCGGCGGGGGCGTGTGGGGAGGGCATGTGCTCCGTCCTTCGTCCGGGTGGTCCGGGGGTTCCCGGCGCCTGGTCCCAGAGTCGGGAGTCCGCCCCGCGATTTCCACGTCGATGAATTAGGAGTGCGGGCCGGCGGCCGGTGCCGAGGGCCGCGTACGAACGCGGCGCCCGGGCACCGGACCGGGCGAAGAGGCAGCTCAGCGGGCCGGAACGCCCGGGGTGGCGGACCGGCGGGGACGAGCGCGCGGACGCCCCCGTCCCCGGATCGGTACGGCCGATCGGCCCTTGTTGAATTTCCCGTCCCCTGTCCGGGAGTCCGGGGGAGCACGTGCCGGTCCCCGCGATCCGGGGCGAACGTCGCCCGTCGCGGTACTGGGCGGTACTAGAGGGTGCCGGGGCGCGCCAGGAGGTCGGTCACCTGCCGGCCGACGAGTTCCCGTGCCGCGGCCGGAAGGCGGCCGAAGGAGCCGCTGTGCAGCGTGCGCAGCATTTCCTCGGCGTCGCCGTGGCCCACGGCGCTCTCGCTGAACACCTCGTCGTCGGAGCGGACCGCGACGCGAAGACGGGTCCCGCCGCCGTCCACGGAGTGCAGGGCGGCGGCGACGACGAGCGGCGACGCCCCGCCCGGTTCGGCCGCGGCCTTGTGGTAGTTGCTCGCGACCGGTGTGCGCCAGCGCAGGCTCAGGAGCAGCTGACGCTTGGCCAGCACCTCGGCCAGATCGGTCTCGGTGACGCCCTCCGGTTCCAGGATCACCGCCCGGGAGTCGAGGACGAGCGCGGCGGGCAGCAGACAACGCAGCGTGCTGCCGACGATGTTGCCGCCCACCGTGGCCGTCCGGCGCACGGCTCCGGTCCCCACGCCGGCGGCCGCACGGCGGAGCACCTCCGGCACCCGGTCGTCTATTCGGTTCAGCACCACGGCCGCGCCCAGGGCCTCGCGCCCGATCGTGTTGGCCTCGGGGAGGTCGCGCAACGACATGGCGTGGTCGGGGAACCCGTCCCGCTGCCAGGTGGCCCACACCAGTGTGGCGCCGCCGATCGGCACCGCCCCTTCGGCGAGGTACTCCTGTGCTTCGGATACGGACGTGGGCAGACGCAACAGCACGACAGTCGACCTGCTTTCCTGGTGACTTGGCGGCGGGTACTCGGTGTCTTGGCGAAATGACCGTCGACAGGCGCATTTTCGCCGTGCGGACGGGGGCGCGTACAGGGCACACTCCCCCGACCGGTGCGCCCCGCCGTGCGGTCGCGCTCACGATGGGGGACCGGGAGGCCCGCACGTGTCGTCCGTACTCGCTGGGCGGTAATCGCCCGTCATTTCCCTTTCCCGCGCCGCGAGTTGCTTCGTACCGCTGTCAACTACCCAGGTGGGAGCCGGAATAGGCGGCCCATCGCCCGCCGTGCCGGGCCACGGTGATCGGCCGCCCGAAGCAGTCGGTCATCCAGGAATCGGTCAGGGTGTCGCCGACGGGCCCCTGTGCGAGGACGCGCCCCTCGCGCAGGAGCAGGGTGTGGCCGACGGCCGGGGACAGCTCCTCCAGGTGGTGGGTGACCGTCACGGTGGCCAGTTCGGGGCGGCTGCCGGCCAGCCGCCGCATGGCCTCGACGAGGTCCTCGCGGGAGGGCAGGTCCAGGGCGTTGAACGGCTCGTCGAGCAGCAGCAGGGCCGGCTCGGCCATCAGCGCCCTGGCGATCAGGACGCGGGCCCGCTGCCCTCCCGAGCAGACCCCGTACGGCCGGTCGGCCAGCTCCTTGATGTCCAGCTCGGCGAGCAGTTCGTGGCCGCGCCGGCGCACCTCGCCGTCGTACTTCCGCCACAGCGGTTGCACGGTGCCGGTGTGACCCGTCAGGACGACGCCGTGGACGTCGAGGTCCTGCGGTACGCGCTGGGCCGTGCTCACATGGCCGATGCGGGCGCGCAGTTCGCGCACGTCTACCCGGCCGAGCCGGGAACCGAGCACCTCGACGCTGCCGGTCGTGGGATGCATCAGCGCGCCCAGCAGCCGCAGCAGGGTCGTCTTGCCCGCACCGTTGGCCCCGAGCAGGGCCCAGTGCTCACCGGTCCGGACCGTCCAGTCGATCTCCGAGAGGATCACCTGGCTGTTCGTGTGACGGTGGACGCTCACACCGCGGAGCGCGACCACGGTCTCCCCGTCCCTGGCGTCCGTCTCGGTCCCTACCTCGGCCATGTCCGGGCTCCCCTCGATCGGCCGGTGCTCCTCGCACATTAGATGCGGTACGCATCTTGTTTCCCCCGCGTCCGCTTCGTGGACGGCGCCGCGGGCGTGCGGACGTGGAGCCTTCGCGGAAACCTGGTTGGCGGATCACGGAGACCGCTGCTACCTTTCCCGAGGCCGTGCGAGAGAACGAGGAGGTGGTACCCGTGAACGCAGTATCGACATGGGTGCTCCCCTCCGGGGTCACGGTCGGGCGATAGGTCGTCGTCCGGGAGCGCCGTTCATGAGCCCTCCCGAAAGGCACGACCGTGCACTTCACTTCTGAGCAGCGCCTCGACGACGACGTCCTCGAGCGCGAATTCACCCTCGGCGACATCCCCGGCATCCTGTGGACGCCCGCGTCCGCGTCCGTGTCCGCACCGGTGCCGCTGATCCTGCTCGGCCACCCTCCGCTCGGACTGCGCAGGATGCGCCCCCGGCTGGCGGCCCGGGCCCGTCAGGCTGCGGCGGACGGCTTCGCCTCGGCCACCATCGAGCTCCCCGGGAGCGGTGACCGGCCCCGCTGGCCCGCCGTCGAGCAGGCCCGCGCCGACCTGCGCCGGGCGATGGAGGCAGGCGAGCCGGTCGGCGACGGGATCGTCGACGCCCTCGTCCTCCCGCTGGTCGACAAGGCGGTTCCGGAATGGCAGGCCGCCCTGGACGCCCTCCTGTCGCTGCCCGAGGTCGGCGGCCCGGTCGGGTACTCGGGGGGAGTGATCTCCATCGGCATCCGGCTCGCGGTGGTCGAGCCGCGCATCTCGGCCGCCGTTCTGTTCGCCGGGAGTCTCGTGCCCGCCGCCATGTTCGAGGAGGCCCGCCGGGTCACCGTTCCGCTGCACGTCCTGCTGCAGTGGGACGACGAGGGGAACGACCGGCAGGCCGCCCTGGACCTGTTCGACGCCTTCGGCTCCAAGGAGAAGAGCCTGCACGCCAACATGGGCGGGCACACCGGCGTCCCGCAGTTCGCGGGGGAGGCCGCGGAGCGGTTCTTCACCCGGCACCTGAGGTGATGCCGGACCGCCGGACCGCCGGCAGCGGGTAGCCGGTAGCCGGTGGAGCCGGTGGGCGAAGGCCGGAAAGCCGCTCGTCGGGGAGGACAGGAACCTGCCCTCCCCGACGAGCGGTGGCGGGAACGGTCAGTGGAGGATGTTGACGGCGCGGGCCACGACCAGCACCACGGTCACCAGGGAGACCGTGGACTGGAGCATCATCAGCATCTTGGCCCAGCTGGGCGGCGGCCCAGCCGTTGGCCAGACTGATCAGACCGATGAGGGCCAGGCCCAGCGACCGCAGCCGCCTGTTCCGGGGTTCGACCCGGCGGGGGTTCGCGGCGACGAGGCCCATCAGCAGGACCGCCTCCAGGCCCGGCAGCACCCCGAACGGCAGCAAGGTCAAAGGCTCCGGCAGTTTCAGCTGGAGGGCGACCGCCCCCAGGATCGCGGCGGTCACCGCCCAGCGCGGCTCACCGTGCGTCACCCTCCGCCAGGCGGGCGCCACTTCACGTCCGCCGGACTCCAGGAGCCGTTCGATCCTGACGAGCCGGCTCTCGGTGTCGCTCGGTATGTCGTCCACGGAGGCGATTGTCGCGCGCCAGATGTCGATCAAGGACCGGCCGGCTCGGTGACGTGCCGCGACGGCCGTCCGCCCTCGCCGGTGTACATCGGCGAGGACGGACGGGGTACCGCAGAAAGTGCGCCGTGGCGCGGAGATCAGTCGGTCAGCCGGTTGATCGCGGTGGCGGCCATGCCCTTCATGTATCCGGGGTCGTCGCTGGGCTGACCGACGAGTTCGACGATGCCGAACCTGTGACCACCACGGATCACCGCGACGCCACCGGTGACCTTGCCGTCGCCGTTGAAGGCCGGGTACCAAGTGCCCTCGCCGGCCGGGACGGTGAGCGCGTGTCCCTGGCCGTAGTACCAGTGGCCCGCCGGCTCGTTCTGACAGCCGCGCACCGCCTTGTTCAGCCGGTTCTCGTAGGAGACCGCCGACGCGTCGGTGGAACCGTCCGCGACGGATTCGGTGAGGAAGGAGCCGCTGCTGTCGAAGGTCCAGGTCACGCCGGCGTAGGCGCTCGCGCTCTCCTTGGTGAGCGTGCGCATCGTCGTCTCCCCGGAGCAGGCCGAGAGGGCCTGCTTGCCGGTCAGGTCCACGGTCGCGCCGACCGGCGTCAGGCCCTGCTGGAAGAAGTCGTCACTCTGGATCAGGTTGTCGGAGCCGAGGCCGGGCGCGGCGCTCCTGGCGGCCGGGGCGGTTGCCACCCGGCTCGGCGAGGCCGCGTCCGCGGCGGCGGGAGTCATACCGATGCCGACGGCGAGCAGGGCGGCACCGACGGAGGTTGCGACTGCTGCGGTACGACCGCGACGCGAGAGCTTCTTGCCGGTTGCCTGGTTGTCGAACATGTCATCCCCTGTGTGGTCACGACGCGGTGTGCGTCCCCGTACACCCATGAGATGCGGCGCGTGCGGCGGATGTTGGATCGCGGCCCGCCCCGATCGACGTGATCCACGTCACCTCCGTCGGCGCGGCCGGGAACGCCTCACAGCCGTGTCACCGCCGCGCGGACGACGCGCGTCATCGCAGTGGTGTCCAGGCAGGTGTGGACCTCCAGGACACCGTAGTGCGAGCCGTTTTGGAGGACGGCGATACCGCCGCACGGCTCCTTGCCCCGTGGCGCGGTTCCCGTGGTGTTCAGGTCGCCGTCGTAGGAACCCAGCCAGCTCGCGGTGATGCCCGCGGCGACGTCGATCCGTGTGCGTCGGTCCGTAGACCCAGTGAGAGGGCGTCGCCTCCTGGCACGGCACCTCCTCCAACAGGAGGCGCTGGGCGTAGTTCCGGGCCAGAGCGGGGCTTCTGGCGTCGGCGGCGACTTCGCGCGCGACCTGGTCCTCGGGGTCGACCGCCAGCGTGGGATCGCTGTCGTCTGTCTCCCCGGTCGTCATCAGACCGCGGAAGTGCGCGTCCTCCTCTCCCAGGGTCTGTTCGAGGGTCTTCTCCCCGGCGCAGGCCGCGTTGGCGTAGTGGCCGTCCCCGACCCGGTCCCGCACCCGGATGCGCCGGGTGAACCCGACCTTCTCGAACTCGGCCGCCGTCAGCAGGTGCCGGTCGGTCACGGGTCCGTCGGCGGGCTTCGGCGCGGGGGAGCCGCTCCCCGCAGAGGAGGGCGCGGCACCGGGCGGCGCTGTCGGGGCCGAGCGAGCGGGCAGGACGAAACGGCCGGTCAGCAGGCCGAGCACGGCGGCTGTCGCCAGGATGACGACGATCGTCCGGGCTCGCACGACTGCACCTCCCGGCTCCTGCGGGGCCGATGCGGGTGGGGAGTGGAAAGGGGGGATGTCTCAGGAACCGGCGCCGAGGCGGTCCCGCATGAAGCGGCGAGCCTGATGGATACGGTCCTTGACCGTGCCCAGGGGGGCGCCGGTGATCTCGGCGACCTGGAGATAGGTCAGGTCTCCGAGATCGCGGAGCACGAAGGATTCCACCAGGGCCGGATGCCGCTCCTCGAGCGCGGCCAGCGACTCCATGAGATCCAGGCGGGTCCCCGCGATGACGCTTGTCGTCCGGGGGTCGACACCGTCGGGGACGACGGCATGACTGTCCTCCGCGCGCCGCCGCATCGAGCGGTACGTGGACCTGGCGGCGTTCGAGGCGATCACCGTCACCCACCCGAGGAACGAGCCCCGCCCACCGTACTCGTGCAGATGCGTGCTGATGGAGAGCAGGGCGTCCTGGGTGGCCTCTTCGGCGTCGGCGTGGTGCGGAAGCATCCGGGAGCAGCGGCGCATGACCCTGGGGCGGAGCCTGACGAGGAGGCGGTCCATGGACGCCGGGTCACCCGCCTGCGCGGACGTCACGAGCTCCGCCAGCTCGTCTTCTTCGATCACCCTGCCGTCTTCCGTTCTGGGCCGACCTCAAGTCCCCCGTGGTCACACCGGAGTTCAGAGCCCCCGACACCTCGGGCAGAATGGTGCCACATGCAGAAGCTGGGCCGTTACCTCCTCGAGGACAGACTGGGAGCCGGTTCGTTCGCCACCGTCTGGAGGGCGTACGATCCCGAGTTCGACACGGACGTCGCGGTCAAGGTGCTGGCCGACAACTGGGCGTCGAACGCCGATGTACGAGAACGGTTCCTGGCGGAGGCGAGGCTGCTCCGCAAGATCTCCAGCCCGCGGGTCGTACGGGTTCACGACGTCGGTGTCCAGGACGACCGGCCCTACTTCGTCATGGACTACGTCCGGGGCGGAACGCTGGCCGAGAGGATCGGGCACTGCCGGCCCGCCGAGGCACTCCGACTGGCGGCCGAGGCCGCGTACGCCGTCCAGGTGCTCCACGACACGGGCGTCGTCCACCGCGACGTCAAGCCGTCGAACCTCCTGCTCGACGCCGGCCGCACGCCCCCTGCCGTTCTCGTCGCGGACCTCGGCAGCGCGAAGCGACTCGCTGACGCGTCGGGGGTGACCGTGACCACCGGCACTCCCGCGTACATGGCGCCCGAGCAGGCCTTCCGGACCGGCGGGTTCGACGGTCGGGCCGACGTGTACGCCCTCGGTGTCGTGACGTTCGAACTGCTCACCGGGGAAAGACCGTTCGGCGCGGGCGGTCGCCTGGACCTCACGAGGAAGCGGGCGTCGACGTCTGCGCCGCCGGCGATTCCCAGGGAGCCGGGGGTTCCGGACGGCATCGACGCACTTCTCCGTGCCGCGCTGTCCGTGGACCCCGAGCACCGGCCGCGAACCGCGCGGGCGTTCGCGGACGCACTGCTGTCGGGGGAAGGACGGGAAGGGGTTTTGGCCGGGTCCTCACGGCCGACGCGCCTTGTGGTCTGGCTTTCGGCGGTCGCCCTCTACCTGGTGACGGCGATACTGACCTGGCTGGTCCGCTGAACCCGAAACCCGCCTCACCGCCGGCACGCGCCGCCGCGTCGCCGACCCCGATGACTTGACCACCGGTGCGTCGCAGGCCGTTAGCCTGTCGGTATGTCGGAGCGTGTCATGCCGGGTCGCACGGACGGCCTGATCACCCTGGGCGCGGCGGACGCCCTGTGGGTCGATCTGACGGCCGACAGCGCTGTGCCGACGGCCTCCGGGGCGTTCACCCGTCCTCCTGCCCGGGCCCGGGTGGGATATGTCCTGCTCGGTGGCCATGCGGTGGCCATGCGGTGGCGACGGTGCGGGGGAGCGGCGGCCGGTGGAGTGTTCCGGAGGCCGAGGTGCGCCGGGCGGCCGCGGAACTGAACGCGGTCCGGGTGGACCGGCGGGACCTGGTCCGCATCGGCCCCTTTCGCGGGGCACCGGGGCGGGAGGGCGGCGAGGAGACGCCGCTGCGGTGGCGCCGGCGCATCGCGGAGGAACTGCGGGATCCGGGCGGCCCCGAGCGGACGGCGCGGGATGACGTCGGCCGGCCGCACCATCTGGCGGGGGTCGACTGGCGACGGATGCTCGTGGAGCAGACCCGCGACGGGACGCGGCGGACGTGGTGGCTGCCGCGCGCCGTGGTCATGCTCCTCGACGCGGCCGAGCACACCGAAACGCGGTGGGTGCGCGCCGCGCGGCCCCGCCGGGCGAGCGCGGCCCCTGCCGAGCCGCCCTCCCGCCCCCGAGACGCCGGCAGCCGGCGGACGACGAGCCCCGAGATCCCCACCGCCCCACCGCGCCCGTACGGCAGGGAGCTGGAAGGCCAGCTGTACTCGGTGCTCAGCAGGAAGCCCGGTACCTCCCGCAGGGTGGCCGGGTGGGCGTGCGCCGTCTGCCGCGCCGCGCCCGCCGCGGTCCTCGACCACTGCCACGAACACGGCTACGTCCGCGCCCCCGTCTGCCAGTCCTGCAACACCCAGGAACGCCCCGACCACCTGTACGGCAACGACATCCGCGTGGCGAACCGCTACACGCGCCTCTTCGACACCGACACCGACGACTGGCTCCGCCACTGGCACCGCTGCCCCGGCTGCCGCGCACGTACCACCCTGCCCCTGCCCCACCTCGCCGCATGGACCGCCCACACGGCCTGCCGATCGCTGCGCCCGACCCACCGTGCCCCTGGCGGGCGCAAGCCCTGCGGTGTCCTGCGCGTGTCCTGGACGGGCAGTCAGAACGCGCCCCGTTCCTGCCTGCTCACGGTCGCCGTCGACTTCTGCCCCTCCGGCGAGCACCGTGTGCTGGCACAAGTCCCCTACCGCGAAGCCGTCGAGCGGTTTCGTGTCTGGCTGACCGAGACGGCCCCCGCCGTGGCCGCCGCGGCCGGCCCCGACCGCCTGGACGGCCTCCCTGACCGGCCCCGGCCCGTCATCGCGGACTCCGACGGCGAGGGCCTGGCCCTGTTCTGAACGGACACCGCGAGCCCTGACACCGGTAGCTCTCCCGGGGGATGCGCGGCGAGGGCATGCCGAGGGCGGGAGCGCGTCCCCCGTGAGAGCTACCGGTGTCGTCCGCTCGCGGGTGAATCGCGGAAGTCGCGGGGTTCCTAGCGTGGTTGTCGGGTCGCCGCCCGGGCGGCCGGACATCAGGGGGAGGCCATGATGGACACGTCATCCACCGACCGCCGCGAGACGGACCGCGACCGGCTCGCGGACGTCTCCGTCCCGAGCGGTGGCCGCTTCGGCCGGATCTGCCGCTCTCCGCTCGGCTGGATGCTGATCGGAATCGTCGGGGTGGGGGCGGTCTCCACCGCGACCGCGACCGGACCCGGACCGGTGCCGGTGCTGGGAGCCGCCGTCGCGATGGCCGTGTACTGGGCGGTCCTGCGCTTCGTCGCGCGACGGCCGACGACGGAGATCGCCCGGCGAGGGGCCGTGCGGGAGGCGGCGCTCGGCTGCGGGATCGGCCTGGGCTTCATCCTCGTGTCCACCCTCGTGGTCATGGCGCTCGGAGGCTACTCGTTCTCCTGGGCCGGAAACGGGTTCTTCTCCGTCGTGGCGTCCGCGGTCGCCGTGCAGGCGGGCGCGGCGGTCACGGAGGAGCTGATGTTCCGGGGCCTCGCCCTGCAGGCCCTGGAGCAGATGTTCGGCAGCCGTGCCGCTGTCGCGATCACCGCGCTGCTCTTCGGGGCCGCGCACCTGGCGAACCCCGGGGCCGGTGCGTGGAGCGCACTGGCGATCGCCGTCGAGGCGGGCGCGCTGCTCGGGGCGGTGTTCCTGTGGCGGCGCAGCATCTGGTTCGTCGTGGGCATGCACTTCGCCTGGAACGCCACCGAGCAGCTGCTCGGCATCCCGGTCTCGGGCAACGCCGAGAAGGGGCTGCTGTCCCTGCACGCCAGTGGTTCGAGCCTGCTGACCGGCGGCACTTTCGGTCTGGAGGCGTCGGTCGTTACCGTCCTCATCGGTACGGCGCTGGCGGTCCGGATGTTCGTCCTCGCCGACCGGCGGGGCGGTCTGCTGCCCCGGCGGCGCGCCGTCCGCTGAGTCCTGCGCGCGGCACCGCCCACGGCCGACCGGAACGGAGACAGGAGTGATGATGCCCGGGTGGTCTCGGACACCCCCGTTGCTGCGGGGGCCGCTCGGTCGGGTGGCAGAAGGCCGGCAGCCCGTCAAGGACGGTGCTTTCGCGCTGGTTCTCACCGTGCTGGCCTTCGTGCCGACCCTGTCGCAGATCGGGGCGCAGATCGGCGATCTGCCCGAGCACCCGCAGAGCCCCTTGGGCATCGGGCTGACGCTGACGCAGACTCTGCCGCTGGCGGTACGCACCCGACGGCCCGCGCTCTGTCTCGTCGCCGTCGGATGCGCCTTCGCGGTGCATCAGGCCCTGGGCGGCGCGGCGACGTTCGGGAGTGTCGGGCTCTACGCGGCCCTGTACTCCGTCGGAGCCCACCAGGTCTCCTTCCGCCGCGCGCTCGCCGCCGCGGCGAGCGCGGGCTACGCCGTGCTGACGGTCGTCCTGCACCGCCTCGGCTCACCGCAGCGGGTCCCGGACTACCTCGCGTTCTTCCTGGTTCTGGCCGGGATCTGGCTGCTGGGGAGCAGCGTACGCAGGCGTCGGGCGCAGGAGGCCGAGCGGCGGCGGCTGGACGCGGAGGTGGCCGCGGCCGCCGAGCGCGCACACATCGCGCGTGAACTGCACGATGTGGTGACCCACCACGTAACGGCCATGGTGGTCCAGTCCGACGCGGCGCAGTTCCTCCTCACGTCCGCGCCGGAGCGTGCCGCCGACAGCCTGACGGCCGTCAGCGACACCGGTCGCCGGGCGCTCACCGAACTGCGGCACCTGCTCGGCGTGCTGGAGGCGACGGGCCGGCCGGCCTCCGCGCCCGCGGACCGGGCGCCCACCCTGGGAAAGGTGGGGGACCTGGTCGAGCAGGCCCGCAGGTCGGGCCAGCCCGTCGAGTTCACCGAGCGGGGCGAGCGGCGGGTGCGGAGCCTGGAGGTGGAACTGGTCGCGTACCGCGTGGTGCAGGAGGCGCTCACCAACGCGATGAAGCACGCGGTCGGACAGCGGACACAGGTCCTGGTCCGGCACGGCGACGAGCACATCGAGATCGAGGTGGCCACCGAAGGATCCGCGCCCTCCTCGGCACCCGTACCCGCCGCCCGGGAGGTGGGCCGTGGCGGCGGACGGGGGCTGACCGGGTTACGGTCACGGGTGCGGATGCTCGATGGTGAACTGGTGGCCGGGCCCCTGCCGGACGGCAGGTTCCGTGTCCGTGCCCTGATCCCCGTCCAGCCCACGCAGGAGTGACCCGTGTCCGATGCGCCGCCGATCCGCGTACTCGTCTGCGACGACCAGGCACTGGTGCGGACCGGCTATGCGACCATCTTCTCCGCCCAGCCCGACCTGGAGGTCGTCGGGGAGGCCGAGAACGGGCACGCGGCGGTCCAGACCGCGCTGCGACTGCGCCCCGACGTCGTCGTGATGGACATCCGGATGCCCCTGCTCGACGGCATCGAGGCGACCCGTCGGCTGGCCGGCCCCGATGCCGTGGCGCCCCCGAAGGTACTGGTCGTCACCACCTTCAACGTCGACTCCTACGTCTACGAGGCGTTCCGGGCCGGAGCGAGCGGCTTCCTCCTCAAGGACTCACCCCCGGCGGAGCTGGTGGGCGGGATCCGCACGGTCGCCCGGGGCGAGGCACTGCTGGCACCGGCCGTCACCCGCCACCTCATCGGCCACTTCGCCGAACGGCTGCGCCCGGCGGACACCTCCCGGCCGGCCAGGGAGGACGTCGTGAGCGCGCTGACCGCCCGCGAACTGGAGGCGCTCCGGCTGATCGCCGAGGGGCTGTCGAACGCCGAGATCGCCGCGGCGATGTTCATCGCACCGGAGACGGTCAAGACCTATGTGTCGCGGATCCTGACCAAACTCGGCCTGCGCGACCGCGTACAAGCCGTCGTCCTCGCCCACCGGATCGGCCTGGTTTCCGCCACGCCCTGAGCGGCCACGTCCTGAGTCGGCACGTCCTGAGCCGGCACGGCCTCAGGAGACCGTCACGACGATCTTCTTCCCGGCGTGCAGCCCCTTCTCGAGATGGCGGTGCGCCTCGACGACCGCGTCGAGGGAGAACACCTTGTCGTCGACGGCGGGACGCAGCGCGCCGAGGCGCACGCCCGCGTCCAGGAAGGCCGCCATGCGCTTCACCACGACGACGTCGAGGGTGTGCTCGAAGCTTCCGTAGCTGAAGACCGTGAGCGGCGGGCCCGCCGGGAAAGGCGTGGGCCGAGGGTCCAGGAAGCCCGCGGCGACCAGTGTTCCGCCAGGCCGGGCCGCCTTCAGGAGGTCCTGCTGGCCGGGGCCCCTGACCAGGTCGAGGACGATGTCCGCGCCGGTACCGCCGGTGTGGCGGCCCACGGCTCGGGCGATGTCCTCGTGGTCGGTGGCGACGACCGCGGCGGCGCCGGTGGCGAGCAGCTCGTCCCTCTTCGCGGCGTGCCGGGTGACGGCGATGGGCACGGCACCGATCTGACGGGCGATCTGCATCGCCGCCCGGCCGACGCCACCGGACGCGGCGGTGATGAGGACGTGGTCGCCGGGCCGCATCCCCGCCTTCTCGACCAGCGCGCCGTAGGCGGTGGAGAAGGCGACCCAGACAGCCGCCGCCTCGGTGGTGCCGAGCCCGGCCGGCCGGCTGACGACCCGGCTCGCGGGGGCCGTGACGTATTCGGCGTAGCTGCCTCGGGCGTGCGCGTCCGGGACGGCCGCGAGGAGGACCGGATCACCGGTCCTCAGCCCGGTGACCCCGGGCCCCAGCGCGTCGACGACGCCGGTTCCCTCGACGCCGAGGCGGGCGTGCGGCAGGGGGACGGGTGCGGGCGAGGCGCCGGAACGCATCATCCGGTCCAGCGGGTTGACGGCGAACGCCTCCATCCTGATCCGGACCTCGTCGGCCGTGGGCTCGGCGAGGGGTTCCTCGACGACGTGCATGACCTCCGGTCCGCCGAACTCGTCGAACACGACGACTCGTGGCATGGTGACTCCTCCGTATCCGGTGCTGGTCGGTCGATCGGGGAAGACGCTACGGAACCGTGGGTTACCTCCTGGTACCTTCGGCTTTCATGCAGAACGTGGACGGAGCGGCCTCCCTCGTCGACTGCCCCACTCGTCTGGCGGTCGAGATCATCTCCGACAAATGGGCCGTGCTCGCGCTCTTCGGTCTCAGCCAGAAGCCGCGCAGGCACGGTGAACTCGTCGGCCTCATCGGCGGTGTCTCGCGCAAGGTCCTCACCCAGACGCTGCGCCGGCTCCAGGAGTACGGCCTGGTGGACCGCCGTGCCGAAGCGCCGAGGCGGGTCGAGTACAGCCTCACCGACCTCGGCCGGACCCTCATCGAACCCATCGAGGTCCTGACGGACTGGGCGAGGGAGTACGGCGGGGACATCGCCGACTTCCAGGAGGCCGCGGAAGCCGATTCCGCCGACCGGGCCCGCCCGGCGGACTGATCCCGGCGACGATCGGCCTCCCGCCGACGCGGGAGGCCGGCCCTCAGCCGATCCGGACGCTCGTGCCCGGGGCCGGCCGGTGATAGCGGGCCGGGACCCCGGGGCCCCGCTCGCCGAGGAAACCTTCGACCATCGTGGCGCCGATGTCGTTGAGGGCGCCGTCGTGCACGGCGTAGGCGTCCCGCGGGGCGACCTCGCGCACGTAGTCGATGAGATCGCCGACGGTGGACCAGGGAGCGTGCACGGGCAGCAGCAGCGTGTCGACGGGACCGTCGGGGACGGTCAGGGCGTCGCCGGGGTGGAAGAGGGAGTCGTCCACGAGGAAACCGATGTTGGGGATGCGTGGAACATCGGGATGGATGACCGCGTGCCAGGTGCCGTGGACACGGACGTCGAAGCCGGCGGCGGTGAAGGCGTCCCCGTCCCCCGTGGTGGTGACCCGCGTGCCGAGGCCGTCCAGTCGCTTCGCGACCGAGGGGTTGGTCCAGATGCGCAGGCCCGGACGCGCCGCGGCCGCCCGGCGCAGTACCTCCTCCGAGAAATGGTCGAAGTGCTCGTGTGTGACGAGCACGGCATCGGCGCCTTCCAGCGCCGTCGCGTCACTCAGACCACCCGGGTCGATGACCAGGCGGCGCCCGTCCTTCTCCAGCCGCACACACGCATGACCGAACTTGGTGAGCTCCATGACCGGCATGTCCTTCCGTCTTCACCGTCACTCATTTGTACAACAAGACTGTACAGTTAGATTGTGTGAATCGGGGTAGGATGCTCCCATGGACGAAGACGTGCTGGCCGAGGAGTTGCGGCAGTCGCTCGGTGAACTGGTCCGTGCGGTACGAACCGTGGACACCATGCCTCCCGGCGAGGCCGCCGTCCTCGGATTCCTCGACCGCGAGGGCCCGTTGACCACGGCCGACCTCGCCCGTCTGCGCGGCGTCACGCACCAGTCGGTCGCCAAGTCGGTCAAGGACCTCTCCGCGGCCGGCCTGGTCCGCGGCGAGCGGCACCCCGACGACGGCCGCAAGCTCCTGCTGCACCTCACCGGCGCCGGCCTCTCCCGCCTCAGGCGGGAACGCACCGGCCGCGCGGGCGCCCTCGGTGCCGCCATCCGCGAGACCTTCACCCCCGAGGAACAGCGGCGACTGGGCGAGTCCGTCGCCCTGCTGTCCCGGCTGACGGCCCACCTCGCCGGACACTGACCGCTCGGCCCTCGGCCCGGCCGCTCTTCGGCGGGGCGCACCAGGAGCGGCGGATCACTGCTCGGGGCCGCGCCGCCGTCGACGCGAAGTCCCGGAGGAGCGCCGGGGAGAAGTGCCAAAGACGCCGCCGCCCCCCTTCATGACCCGTCGCGTCGCGGGTCGAAAGAGGGGCGGCGGCATTGCACCCGTCACATGTTGATCATGTGGCCGGCCAGCCCGTGAACGGCCTCCTTGACCGCCTCGCCGAGGGTCGGGTGCCCGTGCACGTTGCGCGCGACCTCGTGGACCGTCAGATCCCACTGCTGAGCGAGCGTCAACTCCGGCAGCAGCTCGGTCACTTCGGGGCCGATCAGATGGGCGCCGAGGAGTTCGCCGTAGCGCGCGTCGCTGAGGATCTTGACGAATCCCGCCGTCTCGCCCAGGCCGTGGGCCTTCCCGTTCGCCGTGAACGGGAACTTCGCCACCTTGACGTCGAAGCCCCTCTCGCGGGCCTGCGCCTCGGTCCAGCCGAAACTGGCGATCTGCGGCTGGCAGTAGGTCGCCCGGGGGATCATGACGTAGTCGAGTTCCATCGTCTCCGCGTCGGCGATCGTCTCGGCGGCCACGATGCCCATCGACTCGGCCGCGTGGGCCAGCATCAGCTTCGCCGTCACGTCCCCGATGGCGTAGATGTGCGGCACGCTCGTGCGGCACCGGCCGTCGATGTCGATCGCGCCGCGGTCGGTGAGCTTCACACCGGTGTTCTCCAGCCCGTAGCCCTGCACGCGCGGCTGGAACCCGATCGCCTGGAGCACCTTGCCGGCCTCCAGCGTCTGCCGCTGGCCGCCCGTGGTCACCATGACCTTGACCCTGTCCCCGGAGTCGTCGATCGCCTCGACCCGGGTGGAGGTCAGCACGTTGATGCCGAGCCGCTTGTAGCGGCGGGCCAGTTCGGCGGAGACCTCCTCGTCCTCCAACGGGACGATCCGGTCGAGGAATTCGACGAGGGTGACCTGGACGCCGTAGTTGTGGAGCACGTAGGCGAACTCCACGCCGATGGCGCCGGCGCCCGCGATGATGATGCTGTCCGGGAGGGCGTCCGAGAGGATCTGCTCCTCGTACGTCACCACGCGCTCGCTCAGCGAGGTTCCAGGGAGCAGCTTGGTGGTGGCGCCGGCGGCGATGACGCAGTTGCCGAAGGTGACGGTATCGGAGCCGCCGTCGGACAGGGCGACGTCGAGCGTGCGGTCGTCGCGGAAGGTGCCGCGGCCGGTGTACTGAGTGATCTTGTTCTTCTTCATCAGGTAGTGGACGCCCTTGACGCGTCCGTCCGCCACCTTGCGGCTGCGGGTGAAGGCCGCCCCGTAGTCGAAGCTCACCTCGCCGCTCACCTGGATGCCGAAGGTCTTGGCCTCCTGGGTGAAGATGTGGGCGAGCTCCGCGTTGCGCAGCAGCGCCTTCGACGGGATGCACCCCACGTTCAGGCACACACCGCCCCAGTACTTCTCCTCGATGATCGCCGTGCTGAGTCCGAGCTGGGCGGCCCGGATCGCCGCGACATATCCTCCCGGGCCGGCGCCCAGGACCACCACGTCAAAGTGTGCGCTCATGGCGGCCAGCCTAGAACGCCACCGCACCCGGCGACGGGACGGGCGCGGCCGTCAGGGGCCGGGGCCGCCCGTGCCGTGGGACGCGTGAGGGCCGGCTCCCCGCGGGGAGCCGGCCCTCACACCGGGCGTCAGACGAGGTCGAACCGGTCCAGGTTCATGACCTTGTCCCAGGCGGCGACGAAGTCCTTCACGAACTTCTCCTTCGCGTCGTCGCTCGCGTAGACCTCGGCGAGCGCGCGCAGCTCGGAGTTCGAGCCGAAGACCAGGTCGGCACGGGTGCCGGTCCACTTGGCCTCGCCGGTGGCGGCGTCGCGGCCCACGAAGGTGTGCTGGTCCTCGGAGGTGGACTTCCAGGTCGTGCCCAGGTCGAGCAGGTTGACGAAGAAGTCGTTGGTCAGCACGCCCGGGGTGGCGGTGAACACGCCGTGGGCGGACTGGCCGGTGTTGGCGCCGAGCACCCGCAGGCCGCCGACGAGGACGGTGGTCTCGGGGGCGCTCAGGGTGAGCAGGTTCGCCTTGTCGAGCAGCAGGTACTCGGCCGGCAGGCGGGTGCCCTTGCCGACGTAGTTGCGGAAGCCGTCCCAGACCGGCTCCAGCGCGGCGAACGACTCGGTGTCCGTGTGCTCCTCGGTCGCGTCCACGCGGCCCGGCGTGAAGGGCACCTCCACGTCGAAGCCCGCGTCCTTGGCGGCCTTCTCGACCGCGGCGGCACCGCCGAGGACGATCAGGTCGGCCAGGGAGACCTTCTTGGCACCGGAGTTGAACTCCGCCCGGACGCCTTCGAGGACGCTCAGGACGTGACGCAGCTGGTCGGGGTCGTTGGCCTCCCAGCCGCGCTGCGGCTCCAGGCGGATGCGGGCGCCGTTGGCGCCGCCGCGCTTGTCGCTGCCGCGGAAGGTGGACGCGGACGCCCACGCGGTGGACACGAGCTGGGAGACGGACAGGCCGGACTCCAGCAGCTTGGCCTTGAGCGCCGTGACGTCGGCGGCGTCGACGCTCTCGCCCTCGGCCTGCGGCAGCGGGTCCTGCCAGAGCAGGGTCTCCGCCGGGACCTCCGGGCCGAGGTACAGCGACTTCGGGCCCATGTCACGGTGGGTCAGCTTGTACCAGGCGCGGGCGAAGGCGTCCGCGAACTCGGCCGGGTTCTCGTGGAAGCGGCGCGAGATCTCGCCGTAGACCGGGTCGAAGCGCAGCGACAGGTCGGTGGTGAGCATCGTGGGGAGGCGCTTCTTCGAGGGGTCGTGCGCGTCCGGGATGATCGCCTCGGCGTCCTTGGCCACCCACTGCTTGGCGCCGGCCGGGGACTCGGACAGCTCCCACTCGTAGCCGAAGAGGATGTCGAAGAAGTCGTTGCTCCACTGGGTGGGCCTGGTGGTCCAGGTGACCTCCAGGCCCGAGGTGATGGCGTCCCCGCCCTTGCCGGTGCCGAAGCTGTTCTTCCAGCCCAGGCCCTGCTCCTCCATGGTGGCGGCCTCGGGGTCGGCGCCGACGCTCTCCGCCGGGCCGGCGCCGTGGGTCTTGCCGAAGGTGTGACCGCCCGCGATCAGGGCGACCGTCTCCTCGTCGTTCATCGCCATGCGGCGGAACGTTTCACGGATGTCGCGGGCCGCGGCGATCGGGTCCGGGTTGCCGTTCGGGCCCTCGGGGTTGACGTAGATGAGGCCCATCTGGACGGCGCCGAGCGGGTTCTCCAGCTCGCGGTCGCCGGTGTAGCGGCGGTCGTCGAGCCAGACGCTCTCGGGACCCCAGTACACGTCCTCGTCGGCCTCCCAGACGTCGGCGCGGCCGCCGCCGAAGCCGAAGGTCTGAAAGCCCATCTGCTCCAGCGCGACGTTGCCCGTGAGGATCATGAGGTCGGCCCAGGAGATGGACTGGCCGTACTTCTTCTTGACCGGCCACAGCAGACGGCGGGCCTTGTCGAGGTTGCCGTTGTCCGGCCAGCTGTTCAGCGGCGCGAAGCGCTGCTGCCCGCGGCCGCCACCGCCGCGGCCGTCGCTGATGCGGTAGGTGCCGGCGCTGTGCCAGGCCATGCGGACCATCAGCGGGCCGTAGTTGCCGAAGTCCGCCGGCCACCAGTCCTGCGAGGTGGTCAGGACCTCGGCGATGTCCTGCTTCACGGCCGCGAGGTCGAGGTTGCCGAACGCCTCGGCGTAGTCGAAGTCCGCGCCGAGCGGGTTCGCCACCACGGGGTCCTTGGCGAGGATCTTCAGGTTGAGCCGATCCGGCCACCACTGGCGGTTCCCGCCGCCCTGGGTCGGGTGCGGGGCGCGCTCGTGCGCGACCGGGCAGCCGCCCGAGGCCTCCGTTTTCGCGTCGGTGACGATCGCGTCGTGGTTCTCAGACATGGGAATCCTTCCGGACAAGCCGATCTCGGTGCTCAGCGACTGCGGGTGGGGGGAGCGGCCGGGGCGGGGCCCCGGCGGGAGGCCCCGGAACCGCCGACGGGGTCGACGGGGAGGCCGTGGTCTTCGGACGGGAACGGGCGAAGGGACCGGCCGGCCGCGCGGCCGGGTGCGGGGACGCCGTACACGGCTCGCGCCGGACCGGCTGGACCGGTCCGAAACGGGGTACGCATCCCGCCACGGCGAGCGGACGGAGGACTGTGTGCGACGTGCCGGGAGATGCGGCGGCGGGTCGTCCGCCCCGGCGGCGATCGCGTCGTCGCCGAGGGGGTCCCGGGTTCCGGGAGGGTCCCGGGCTGCGGATCACGACGGCCGTCACCCGCAGACCGGCGCCGTGTGGTTCCACGGCGGTGGTCCCGACATCTGTGTCTCTCCTGCCCGTCCCGAAGTCTTCTTGATCCCTTGGCCAGTGCCGAAACCGATCCTACAATGGACAGAGTCCAAGTCAAGAAGGACACCAGATCCATATCTGATCGGACCCAGGATGCGCACAGATAAACTGCGGGTTCCCACTGATCCCGAAAAGGTGAACCGATATGAGTGACCTGCTGGAGCGACTGCGAGGGCGCGGCTGGCGCATGACCTCCCAGCGCCGTGTCGTTGCGGAGGTCCTCGACGGCGACCACGTGCACCTCACGGCCGACGAGGTGCACGCCCGCGCGGTCGAGCGGCTGCCCGAGATCTCCCGGGCGACCGTCTACAACGCGCTGGGGGAGCTGGTCTCGCTCGGCGAGGTCATCGAGGTCTCCACCGACGGCCGGGCCAAGCGCTACGACCCCAACGCGCACCACCCGCACCAGCACCTGGTGTGCTCCAGCTGCGGCACCGTCCGTGACGTCCACCCGACCGGCGACCCGCTGGCCGACCTTCCGGCGACGGAACGATTCGGGTTCACGGTGGCCGCCGCCGAGGTCACGTACCGGGGGCTCTGCCCTTCGTGCTCCTAGGCCTTGCCGTGGACGAGATCGAGTGGGACGCCTCACGGCCGCTGCGGATCAGGCCGGGCGGCCCGGCCGACGCGGGGGCCATCCTGGACATGCTCGACGGAGCGGTGCTCTGGATGAACGCCCGTGGCAACACCGAGCAGTGGGGCACGACCCCGTACTCGGGAACGGAGGGCGGGGCGGAGCGCGTTCGGCGGTACACGACCGAGAACGCGCCCTTCGTCGCGGAGGCGGCCGGAACGGCCGTCGGAGCCATGGTCCTCGACACCGGGCCCAGCCCGCGGATGCCGATCGAGCCCGCCGGGGAACCCGAGCGGTACGTCCGGCTGCTGGTGTCCGACCGCCGGTACGCCGGGCGCGGCATCGGGGCCGCGCTGCTGGCCCACGCCGTCGAGGAGACCCGGCGGGCCGGCGTCGGACTGCTGCGGGTCGACTGCTGGGCGGGCGGCGGGGGCGAACTGGTCGCGTTCTACGAGCGCCAGGGCTTCACCCCCACCGAGCCGTTCCTGTCCGGCACCTGGCCGGGCCAGGTGCTGGCCCGGCGGATCGGCGCCCCGCGCGGACGAAGCGGTCAGACGAGGTAGTCGGCGACCAGCTCGGCGAACTCCTCCGGATCCGCGAGTCTGACCCCGAGGGTCTCGGCCTTGGCCCGCTTGGACCCGGCGCCCTCGCCGGCGACCACCAGGGTCGTCTTCTTCGACACGCTGGAGGACGAACGGCCTCCGGCGCGCTCGACGAGCTCGTTCATCTGGTTGCGGCTGAGCTGTTCCAGGGCCCCGGTCATCGCCCCGGTGACCACCACCGTCATCCCGGACAGCGGACCGCCGGCCGCCTCGCCCGGCTCCGCGTCCGCGCCGTCCTCGCCGGGTGCGGAGGGCGGGGTGGCCCCGGGCTCGGTCATGTTGACCCCGGCGGCGACGAGCCGGTCGATGAGCGGGGCGAGTTCGGCCAGCTCCGCGACGATCGAGGGGGCCTTCTCCGTGCCGATGCCCTCGACCCGCTGCATCGTTTCCGCGTCCGCCGCGCGGACCGCGTCCATGGTGGCGAAGTACCGGGCGATGCGCCGGGACATGGAACGGCCGGTGCCGCGCACACCGAGCGCGCACAGCACCCGTGACAGCGGCCGGCCCTTGGCCGTCCCGATCGCCGCGAGGAGGTTGTCGGTGCTGGTCTCGCCCATCCGCTCCAGACCGAGGAGCTGCTCACGGGTCAGACCGAACAGACCGGCGAGATCGGTGACCAGACCGGCCTCGACGAGCTGGACGACCCGGGTGTGACCGAGACCCTCGATGTCGAGCTGGTCGCGGCCCGCCGCGTACGAGAGGGCGGCGACCAGACGGCAGTTGCGGCCCTGCTCGCAGCGCCAGCGCTGCTCGCTGGTGTCGATGGCGGATCCGCAGTTCGGGCACGCCTCGGGGAAGGCTATGGCCTGTTCCTCGCCGGTGCGCAGATGGGCGACGGGCGCCTCGATGCGGGGAATGACGTCCCCGGCGCGGTGGACCATCACATGGTCGCCCAGCCGCAGATCGCGACGCGTGATGTCCGCCGGGTTGTGGAGGGTGGCGTACGTGATGGTCGAGCCGTCGATCTCGACCGGCTCCAGCACGGCACGCGGCGCGATGATGCCGGTGCGGCCCACGTTCCACTCCACCGCCAGCAGCCGGGTGATCTTCTCGACGGCCGGGAGCTTGTACGCGATCGCCCAGCGCGGCGCGCGTGAGCCGGACCCGGCGGCCCGCTGGTCGGCCGCCAGGTCGGCCTTGACGACGATCCCGTCGATCCCGAACGGCAGCTCGGCGCGCAGCGCCCCGATCTCCTGGACGCGGGCCAGGACCTGCTCGGCGTCGGCCGCCGTGACGCCGGGGACGGCCGTGCTCGCGGTGGTGTTCACGCCCAGTCCGGCCGCCCGCGCCATCAGCTCGCTGTGGGCGAGGTCGTCGAGCCGGGCGGCCGTGTCCGCGTCGGTGCCGGGCACCGGCAGCAGGCCGTAGCCGAAGAAGGTCATCGGCACGGTGTAGGCGCGTTCCTTGGCGCGCAGCGTGCCCGCCGCGGCGTTGCGCGGGTTCGCGAACGGCTGCCCGCCGTGCGCGGTGCGGACCTCGTTGGCGTGCTCGAACTGCGCCGTCGTCATGAGGACTTCGCCGCGCACCTCCAGCGTGAGGGGCTCGGTGAGCTCTCCGGGCAGGCCCTCGACCGTCCCGATCGCGTGCGACACGTCCTCACCGGCGGTGCCGTCCCCGCGGGTGATCAGCCGGGTGAGCCGGCCCTGGTGGTAGCGCGCGGCGATGGCCAGGCCGTCCAGCTTCGGCTCGACGCTGAATCGTTCCGTCTCGTGACCGGTGCGCCGGGCCAGCGAAGCCGTCCAGGCGGTGAACTCCTCGGGCGAGAACACGTTGTCCAGGCTCAGCATCGGCACCGTGTGCGGGACGTCCCCCTCGACGGCGCCGCCCGCGACCTTCCCGGTCGGCGACTCGGGCAGCACCTGATCGGGATGCGCGGCCTCCCACGCGGCGATGCCCCGCACCAGCCGGTCGTACGCGTCGTCGTCCAGCACGGAGGTGCCGCCCTCGTAGTAGGCGGCCGACGCCTTCGACGCGTCCTCGACCGCCTGCGCGTAGGCGACGGCGTCCACGATCACTGCAACAGGTGTTGTCATGCCCGTCATCCTGCCTGCCACCACTGACAATGCCCTCTCGGCGGCCTCGCCGGGGCACGCACTTCGGGCGATGCGGGCAACAACGCCACGCGGAGGTGACAGGGGCCCCGGGGGTGAAGTAGACCTGGGGACCGGGCGGAATCCGCGCCTCCCCCGCGGCGTCCCGCCCCGGTACCACCAGCCGACTTCAAGGAGTGGCCCATGCTCGCCGCGCTCGGTCTCGGTCCGGCCGAGGAGGAGATCTACCGTCTCCTGGTGGCGCGTGGACGGGCGGCCGTCCACGAACTGGCCGCCCGCAGCGGCCGTTCCGAGTCCGAGGCGCGTGACGTCCTCACCGCCCTGGCCGGGCGCGGCCTCGTCGTCCCCCAGCCGGTCGAGGGCGCGGCCACCCTCTTCGTGGCGGCGCCGCCCGCGGTCGCGCTCGGTGGAGAACTGCGGCGCCGACGCGATGAGTTGAGCGCCGCGGAGCACGCGGTGCTCACCCTGGCGGAGCAGCACCGTACGGGTGCCGAGGGCGGCGTGGTGGAGGTGATCAGCGACGTCGACGCGGTACGGCACCGGTTCCGGCAGCTCCAGGAGTCCGCCCGGCGCGAGGTGCGGTCGATGATGGTGCCCGAACAGCGCGTCGTGTCGCGCGACGACAACACCGCGGAGGGGGCCGGGATCCGCCGGGGTGTGCTCTACCGGACGATCCTGCACCGGGACGCGCTGACCGAACCGGGAATGGTCGCCCAGGCCCTCGCGGTGCTGGCGGAAGGACAGCGGATCGGGGTCGCCGACGCCGTGCCGGTCAAGCTCATGATCGCGGACCACGACCTGGCCATGCTTCCCCTGTTCAGCGGCCGCAACACCGCCGCCGCCTCGGTGCTGGTGCACCCCGGCGGACTGCTGGACGCCCTCGTCGCCTATTTCGAGCTGGCCTGGGAGCAGGCGTACCCCCTGTCGCCCCACACGGCGGGAGACGGGCTCGTGGAGCAACGCCCCGACGAGATAGACGAGTTCGACGCCCGGATGCTGGCCCTCGTCCTCGCCGGGCTCACCGACCAGGCGGTCGGCGCGCGCCTCGGTGTCTCCCGCCGCACCGTGCAGCGGCGCATCGGCGAACTCATGGCGCGGGCCGGCGCGGAGAGCCGTATCCAGCTCGGCTGGCACGCCGCGCGCAAGGGCTGGGCCTGACGGACCGCCCGCCGACCGCCCCGGGTATCAGTGCCCCCGGACGGCGGGTGAGGGGCGCGCGGACCGGGTGACGACGAGGTCCGGTTCGTGCGGAGCGGCAGGCAGGCCCGTGCCGACGTCGGCCTGCCGCAGTTCGGCCAGCAACTCGGTCTGTCCGGCGAGCAGTTCGGTGAGGATGCGGCGGGCGGCGCGCAGCAGTTCGGCGACGTCGCCGCCGGCCAGCGCGTAACTGACGGTCGAGCCCTCGCGGATGGACACCACGATGCCCGAGCGGCGCAGCACGGCCAGCTGCTGCGAGAGGTTGGACGGTTCGACCTCGATCTCGCTGAGCAGGTCGCGCACCGAGACCGGTCCGCTCTGCAGCAGCTCCAGGACGCGGATGCGCACAGGGTGTCCGAGCATCCGGAAGAACTCGGCCTTGGCCTGGTAGAGGGGAACCTGCCTGTTCAAAATCGTTCGCTCCCTGCCGCCTGGGGACGGGCTGTTTCTCCGGCTGGTGCGGTGGCTGTCCGCGTGCCCGCCGCGAACCGTGCCTGAAGGACCGATCCTGGCGGCTCCGCCTCCGCACGCCCACGTGATTGACTCCATCTGGATGTACCTAATTGAAGAAGTCTTCAAGTCGTGGGCATGCGAAGGTGCGGAGGGCGTGGCTGTCTACACCTCTAGTTCGGCTTCGATGCGTGCGAGCTGGTGGCGGGCCATGGCCAGGTTGGACGTCGTCTTGTTGAGCACGAGGTACAGGAACAGCCCGTTGCCGTCGCGGCCCGTGAGCGGCCGGATCAGGTGGTACTGACTCGAGAGCGTGATGAGCACGTCCTCGATCTTGCTCTTGAGTCCGAGGTGTTCCATGGTGCGCACCTTGGCCCGGACCACGTCGGTGTTGCCGGCCGCGGCGACGTTCAGGTCGAGGTCCTTGCCGCCCCCCAGCGTGCCCAGTGCCATGCCGCTCGTGTAGTCGACGAGGGCCACGCCCAGCGCGCCCTCGATCGACGTCATCGTCTCCTTGAGGGAGATCTCCACATTTGCCATACCGATGTCTCCTTCGGGTCACCGCGCGGACGGAGGAGTTCCCGACCGGCCGGTGCCCCGGACACTACGGACCGTTCGCGCCGGTCGGCCGGGTTGTTCCGGGACTGACGGAAGGAGTACTGAAGAGCATTTCGGGAGGCCGGGAATTGACCGTCGTTGATTGGTGGGTGATCACGAATGTCGCCCGCGGGGGAGACGGGCGACATGCGTGGAGCGGCGGCCGACGGCCCGGTGTCTCACCCGTCCGCCGGAGCCCCGGCACGTGCCCCGCGCGCGGCGAACTCCGCGAACCACGTCAGCATCTCCGGATGGGTGACGGCTCCCTCACTGCTGACCTCGCCGGGACGGGCGCCCTGGAGGACGCGCTTGACCGGGACCTCCAGCTTCTTGCCGGTGAGGGTCCGGGGGACGGCGGGGACCGGCACGATCACGTCGGGCACATGGCGCGGGGACAGCCGGTTCCTGATGGCCGAGGCGATGCGCCGGCGCACGTCGTCGTCGAGCGAGGTGCCCTCGGCGGGCACGACGAACAACGGCATGAAGTAGCCGCCGTCGGGCTGTTCGACACCGATGACGAGACTGTCGGCGATTCCGGGGAGCTGGTCGACGACGGCGTAGATGTCGGCGGACCCCATGCGTACGCCCGACCGGTTCAGGGTGGAGTCGGAGCGGCCCGCGACGACGACCGACAGATCGGCGTCGACGGTGACCCAGTCGCCGTGCCGCCAGACCCCGGGGTAGGTGTCGAAGTAACTGGCCCGGTAGCGGGCGCCGTCCGGGTCGCCGACGAAGTGGAGCGGCATGGACGGCAGCGGCGCGGTCACCACCAGCTCGCCCTGCTCGCCCGTCAGGGGGCGTCCCTCGGGGTCCCAGGAGGCCAGGGCGACGCCGAGGGCGGGGGCCTGGATGCGGCCCGCGCGGACGGGCAGCAGCGGGGTGCTTCCCGCGAGGACCGAGCAGACGTCCGTACCGCCGCAGATGGACTGGAGCCGCACGCCGGGTGCCAGCCGGTCGTGGACCCAGTGCCAGGTGCCGGGCGGCAGGGTCGACCCGGTCTGCAGGACGGTCCGCAGCCGGCCGAGTCCGAACGTGTCCGCGGGACGGCTGTCCGCCTTCTCCGCCGCGGTGAGGTAGGCGGCGCCGAGGCCGAGGACGGTCGCGCCGGTCCGCTCGGCGACCGCCCAGGCGCCGTCGAGGTCGGGATACGTCGGGCTGCCGTCGTACAGGACGACGGTGCTGCCGTGCAGCAGACCGCCGACCAGGAAGTTCCACACCATCCAGCTGGTGGAGGTGATGAAGAGGTAGCGGTCGTCGGCGCGCAGGTCGACGCCCAGACCCAGTGCCTTGAGCAGTTCGACCACGATGCCGCCGTGGCCCTGCACGATCCCCTTCGGGATCCCCGTGGTGCCCGAGGACCACAGGATCCAGAGCGGGTGGTCGAAGGGGACGTCGGCGAACTCCAGCGGTTCGTGCGTCGACGGCAGCGCGGACCAGACGTGCTGGTGGACGTCGCCCCGCCCGGACCACGGTCCGTCCGGGGCGCCGAAGAGGCTGTCGACGGCGAGGACGTGGCGGACGGTGGGGAGCCCGTCCGCGAGTTCGGCGATCTCCGGGCGCCTGTCGTAGGTCTTGCCGCCGTAGCGGTACCCGTCCGCCGCCACGAGGACCGTCGGGCGGGCCTGCCGGAGCCGGGCCAGCACGCTGGGCGTGCCGAAGTCCGGGGAGCAGGCCGTCCACACGGCGCCGACGGAGGCCGTGGCGAGCAGCGCCACCACGGTCTGGCGGAGGTTGGGGAGGTACCCGGCCACGCAGTCGCCCGGCTCCACGCCCATGCGGCGCAGCGCCGCCGCGACATCGGCGACCTGCCGGCGCAGCTCGTCCCAGGAGGTCTCCTCGGGAGTGCCGCCCTCGGTCAGGCACACGAGCGCCGGGCGGGCGTCCGTGGCCCGGGCGAAGCAGCGCTCGGCGAAGTTCAGCCGGGCGCCGGGGAACCACGAGGCGCCCGGCATCGACGCCTCGCCCAGCACCGCGTCGTAGTCGCTGACCGCGTCCAGCCCGTAGAACTCCCACACCGCCGACCAGAATCCCGCGAGGTCGGTGGAGCTCCACCGCCACAGCTCGGCGTAGTCGGAGAAGCGCAGACCCCGTACTTCGCCCACCCAGTCCATGAAGCCCGCGACGTTGGAATCCTCCAACTCGCGGCGACCGGGGGACCACAGCAGGTCGGTGTCGGTGTTCATCGGTTGCCTTCCTGGGCTGGACGCGGCGTTCAGCCGGCTTCGACTTGGCGGAGCAGTTCTTCCGCGCGCGGCCACGGGCCGTAGCCGGACGCGGGGTTGAGATGGCCGACCTCGCCGAGTTCCACGAGGGTGCCGCCCCAGTCACGGGCCAGTGCGGCGACCCGCTCGGCCGTGCCGAGGGGGTCGTTCGAGCTGGCGGCGACGACGCTGGGGAAGGGCAGCGGGCTCCGGGGCACCGGTGTCCAGCCGTGTTCGCCGAGCGTCTCCGGGGTCGGATAGCCCTCGGGCAGCGGGGTGTCGAAGTCCGGCGGTGTCACGAGCAGCGCTCCGCGCACCTGTGCCGTGCTTCCCCTGGCCCAGTGGACCGTGGTGATCACGCCGGCGCTGTGCGCGACGAGCACGACGGGACCCTCGGCCTCCGAGACCACCTTGTCGAGCGCCGCCACACGGGCCTCGCGGCTCAACGCGTCCTCGGTGAGCGGCGGGACGGTGAGCACGGTCCGCCCGGCCTCGGCCAGCCGGTCACCCAGCAGGGTCTGCCAGTGGTCGGCGACGTGATCGCGCAGTCCCGGGACGATCACGATCACCGGTTCGGTCGTTGTGCTCACGCGGTCACCACCGCGTCCTCGGGCTCCGCCGCCGGGGCGGGGGTGCCCGTGAGCCGGCGCAGGTCACGCTCGTAGAAGTGGCGGCCGACCAGGAAGGCGAGGGTGGCGGCGAGCGCCGTGAGCGGGATGATCCGCAGGGCGCCGAGCAGCCCCGTGTCGTCCGCGAGCGCGCCCGTCAGGGCGGGACCGGGAGCCAGTCCGAGCAGGCTGTTGGCGAGGGTCAGGGTGGCGAAGGCCGTCGCGGAGATGGCAGCGGGGGTCAGGTTGGCCACCATGGCGGTCGCGGGTCCCGCCGTGCCGGCCGACAGCAGGGCTCCGGCCGCCAGCACCGCCAGCTGGAGGGGCCCCGTCGGCAGCCGGAAGGCGGTCATGAGCAGGGCGAGCGAGCCGAGGCTGCACCCGATGGCGACCGCCCATTTGCGGATGGGGAACGCCCGGCTGATGCGGTCGGAGACGATGCCGCCGCCGATCATGCCGACGCCGATGACGAGGATGAAGACACCGGCGGTCGCGCCCGCCTTGGCGGTGGGCATGTCGTAGTAGCGGTTGAAGTAGCTGGGCAGCCAGGCCATCAGGGAGGCGGCGATGAACAGTTGGAGGCCGCTGCCCACGTAGGCGCTGATCACCGACACGGAGGAGAACAGCCGGGGCAGCAGCACGCGCAGCCGTCCCTGGGGACCGGGCTCGGGCCCGGCGTCGGTGGAACCGCCCTCCGGCACCAGCCTCTTCTCGGTGACGACGACGCCGTAGACCGCCGCCAGGACCAGACCGAAGATGCCCATGACACCGAACGCCCAGCGCCAGCCGAGGTGTTCGGCGACGGCGCCGCCGATCGACACACCGAGGACCGAACCGAAGGCACCGCCCGCGATGAAGGCGCCGGAGAGGGTGGCGCGCAGACCCAGGGGGAAGATGCTCAGGACGACGGCGATGCCGACGCTTCCGTACGCCGCCTCGCCGATGCCGACGAAGAGCCGGCCGACGAACATCTGGTCGTAGTTCGCGGAGAGCGCGCAGCCGAGGGTCGCCACGCTCCACATCCCCGCGGCGAGCAGCAGGCTCTTGACCCGGCCCCAGCGGTCGGCCATCAGCGACATGGGGAAGGTGAGCAGGCCGACCATGAGGGCGACGACGCTGCTGAGGGTGCCGAGCTTCGCGTCGGAGAGCAGCCACTCGCTCTTGAGGTCCGGGAAGACGGCGTTGAGTACCTGCCGGGACATGTAGTCGGACAGCAGCAGGCCGAAACTGAGGGCGAAGACCACCCAGGCGTAGCGTCGGGACACGGGCCATCCGGACGATGCGGTCGTGTCCGTCTCGGAGAGGGGCCCAGCAGTGGTGTGCAACTCCATTGTCATCACCTCACGCGCTTGGAGGAAGAGGGGTCAGAACGGTCTGTCGCCGACGATTCCCGCGCGCTCCATGCGGCGGACGGCGGGCCAGTAGTCCTGTACGGCGTAGTGCTGGGTGGAGCGGTTGTCCCAGATGGCGACGCTGTTCGGGGTCCAGCGCCAGCGCACCTGGTACTCCGGGATCGCGGCCTGGGCGATGAGGTAGTTGAGCAGGAGGCCCGCGCCGGGGGCGAAGTCCTGTCCGAACCGGACGTTCTCGGGCGTGTGGTAGTTGACGAAGTGGGTGGTGAACGCGTTGACGAAGAGGATCTCCTCGCCGGTCTCCGGGTGGACGCGCACGACCGGGTGCTCCGCGTCCGGGAACTGCGCCTTGAGGGCGTGCCGCTTCTCCTGGGGCATCACGGCGCCGAAGGTGGCCTCGATGCTGTGCTTGGCCCGCAGACCACGGATCTTGGTGCGGATGTCCTCGGGCAGCCGGCGGTACGCCTCGGCCATGTTGACCCAGATGGTGTCCCCGCCGACGGGCGGCCCCTCGATGCAGCGCAGCACCGCGCCCATGGCCGGGTTCTCGCGCCAAGTGCCGTCCGTGTGCAGGGCGTTCTCGTAGTGCTCGGCCGGGCTGTCCAGGTCCTTGTAGATCCGCACCAGGCCGGGGTGCTCGGGGTCGCTGCCGGCCACCGGGTGGTCCTCCAGCGCGCCGAAGCGTTCGGCGAAGGCGACGTGTTCGGCGCGCGTGATGTCCTGGTCGCGCAGGAACAGCACCTTGTACTGGAGCAGCAGGGACTTGATCTCGGCGAAGAGGTCGTCGTCGCGTGCGGCGTCGCCGAGGTTCACACCGGACAGTTCCGCGCCGATCGAGCAGGTCAGCGGTTCGACGCGGATCGAGCCGCGGTGATGGGCGCGGACCGGCGCGCCCTCGGGCGGAGCGAGCGTGTGTTCCATGGTGCTTCCTCCTGGAGAGAGTGGAGTTGAACCGCGGGGGAGGGCTGGGGCTCAGAGGACGAAGACGGACGATCCGGTGGTCCGTCCCGCCTCCAGGTCGCGGTGCGCCTGGGCGGCGTCCTCGAGGGCGTAGCGCTGGTTGACCTTGATGTCGATGCGGCCGGAGCCGACGTGGTCGAAGAGTTCGCCGGCGAGCTCCGCCCGTTCCGCGGGGTCCGCGATGTAGTCGGCGAGGGCGGGCCGGGTGACGAACAGGGAGCCCTGGACGGCGAGTTGCATGGCGTCGATGGGCGGGACGGGGCCGGAGGCGGTGCCGAAGCAGACGAGCAGACCGCGGCGGCGCAGCGAGGCGAGCGAGGAGGCGTACGTGGTCTTGCCGACGCTGTCGAAGACGACCGGGACCCCGGCGCCGTCGGTGAGTTCGCGCACCCGCTCGGCCACGTTCTCGCTCCGGTAGTGGATGACGTGGTCGCAGCCGTGGGCCCGGGCCAGTTCGGCCTTCTCCTCGGTGGAGACGGTGCCGATGACGTTCAGTCCGAGGAGCTTGGCCCACTGGCAGACGATGAGGCCGACACCGCCCGCCGCCGCGGTCAGCAGGATCGTGTCGCCCTCCTCGAGGGGGTGGATCCTGCGGAGCAGGTACGAGGAGGTCAGGCCGCGCATGGTCATCGCCGCTGCGGTCTCGAAGGCTATGCCGTCCGGCAGCTTGATCAGGGAGCCGACGGGCATGACGCGCTCGGTGCTGTAGGCGCCGAGCGGACTTCCGGTGTACGTGACCCGGTCGCCCTCGGAGAACCCGGTGACGCCGTCGCCGACCGCCTCGATCACGCCCGCCGCCTCGACGCCGAGCCCGGCGGGCAGCGGCGCGGGGTAGAGCCCGGTGCGGAAGTAGGTGTCGGCGAAGTTGAGTCCGACGGCGTGGTGGCGGATCCGGACCTCGCCGGGGCCGGGGTCGCCGACGACGACCTCCTCCCAGCGCAGGACCTCGGGACCGCCGGTCTCCTCGAATCGAATGGCGTGGGCCACGGGGGCTGCTCCGTTGTTCGTGTCGGATGGATGGGGAGGGGAAGGGCCGCCGGAGCCGGGGGGTCTGGCCCCGGCGGCCACGTGGTGTGTCGGGTGGCGCGAGGCCGTGCCCGTCCCGGTTCGGCGCGGGGCCGGCCCTGGTGCGGTCCGGTGCGGATCGGCCCGGTCGCGGGCCGTGCGTGGCGGCCGGCCGGGCCGCGCCGGTGATCCGCGTGGCGGCCGGGCGGCCCGGACCGCGGGCCGGCGTCCTGCCGCGCGGTCCTGCCGCGGGCCCGTGCCGGACGGCCCGGCACGGTGGTGGACCGGTGGACCGCCGGATCAGGCGTCGCGGAGCATGAAGCCGCGCTGTCCGGGGCGGCGGTTCGGCACCATGCCGAGCTGGGCGAGCGTCTCGTCGGTGCTCGAGTAGGTCTCGCCGATCTTGTAGATCTTCCGGGCCTCCGCGCCGGTGGCGATGTCGCGGCCGAGCGCCTGGGAGATCTGCACCATCTGCTCGACCTGCTCGACGCTGGACATGCGCTCGCCCTTGCGCCGCCACAGGTTGTCCTCGTTGCCCACCCGCACGTGCACACCGAGCGCGATGCCGATCGCGTTCATGGGTGCCACCGCGCGCATGGAGCTCTCGATGGTGAGGACGGCGCCGTCGGGGACGCGGCGGACGAACTCGATGAGGTCGGCGGGGTGACGGCCCGCGAAACCGCCGCCGATCGCCACGTAGTTGAGGACCAGCGGGCCCGTGTAGACGCCGGACCGGATGAGGCGCTCCACGGTCTCGAGCTGGGCCAGGGTGGCGAGCTGGAAGTGCGGCTGGATACCGCTCTCGCCCAGGCGCTTGAGGTGCTCCAGGTAGAAGTCCGGGCCGGCCTCCAGGTACATGTCCCGGTACGCCTTGTAGTAGTCCGGCTTGGCGATCGAGGTGCCTTCCAGATCGTCGTCGGTCATGATCTCGACGATGTTCATCTGGCTGGTGTTGATCGCGATGGTGACCTGGTCCGGCTTCGGGTCCAGGTCGGCGAGCATGTGACGGCTGTCGAAGTCGAGCCACTTGGCCTCGGAGCCCTCGCCCTCCGGGGCGAAGGAGATCGATCCGCCGATCTGCAGGACCATGTCCGGCACGGCCTCGCGCAGTCGTCCTATCAGCTCGTTGAACATGGACAGGCGCTTGGAGCCCTTGCCGTCCAGCTCACGCACGTGGATGTGGAGAACGGTGGCACCGGCGTTGTAGCAGTCGACGGCCGCCTGCACGTGCTCGTCCATCGTCAGGGGAAGGTCGTCGGCGTCGCCGGGAAGCCATTCGGGGCCGTAGGGGGCGGCCTGGATGACGAGTTTTTCCTGGTTCTCGGGGAAGAGCGAGTCGTCGTGGAAGTGCACGGGGTCCGTCTCCTTCGTCGGATCGGTGATCACTCGCCGGGGGCATCGCCGCGTGCTGCGCGGGCCTGGGACGTCCGGCGGGGATCGATGCGGGTCACCGGTGGCAGCGGGCGCGAGACGGCCCGCTGCGGTCGGCCGGTCCGGAGGGAGCCCGGGGGAGTGGTTCGGCTCCCTCCGACGGCCGACCGCGTCTTCTGTGCGGTGGTGCAAAGGTAGGGCCGAGTCCAGGGACGTGCTTGCCGTCAGGGGACAGATGATTTGTCATTTGGGGACATCGGCGCCGCGGGGCGCCGGCGAGGGCGGCGGGCGGCCGGGGAATGGGTTCCACCCGTCCCTCCGGTCCCGGAAGGGGAGTTGCTAGGAGGCCCTGCTTCCGCGCCACGCTCGCGGGCTGCATCCGAACTGCTCGCGGAACCACCGCGAGAACCCGCTCAGCGACGAGAACCCCAGCAGGTCGGAGATCTCCGTCAGCGGGCGCCGGGGATTGGCGACGAACTGCTCCGCGAGATGGCGGCGGGTGACGTTGAGGAGCGAGGAGAACGTCTCGCCGGACGCGGCCAGATGACGGTGGACGGTGCGCCGGTCGACGCCGAGGCTGCGCGCGACCTGCTCGATCGAACAGCGCCCCGTCGGCAGCAGGACCTCGATCAGTTCACGCACCCGGTCCGCCGCGGTGGTGTCCTTCGGGACGGCGATCGCGTCGAAGTACTGGCGGGCGTACTCGCGCATCAGCGGGTCCGCCATGGCGTTGGGCGCGTCGAGGTCGTCGGCGTAGAAGACGATCCCGTCGATCTCGCGGTCGAACTCCACGATCGGCCCGAACGCGTCCTGGTGCGCCGAGGTGTCCGCCGGCGCGGAGTGCCGGAACCAGACGGACAGCGGCTGCCAGCGGGCGTGCAGGAAATCGCTCAGGATGCGGTGGTACGCGGCGACGGCCAGCTCCGTCGCCTGCCGGGTCTCCATCGCCTCGCCGAGCCGCAGGTCCACCTTCAGCGTCGCCAGGCCGTCCCCCTCGGACAGCCGGGTGTGCAGCACCTCGTTGTACATGTACTGATGGCGGATCAGCATCTCCAGCGCGCTGCGCACGTCGGGTTCTTCGCGGACGACCAGGCTGATGGGGCCGAGCGTGGAGAAGCGGCGGAACTCCGCCAGCAGCACCCCGAAGTCCTCGTGACCGGACTCGGCCGCCGACAGTTCCAGCACCTGGACGGCCGCCGTGCCGGAGATCCACCGGTCCTGGACGGTGAGGGCGGCGGTGTCGAGGCCCACCCGCTTCAGCAGCTCCTGGGGGTCGATCCCGAGGGAGCGGCACAGCTCGACGTAGCCGCTCAGGGCGGCGGTGCGGACCAGAGGTCTCATGGGCACGCTCCAGGGATGTCCCGAAAAGCCAAGTCTCCTGTCCCGCCATGACAAGCGCGGCGGTGGTCGAGGAACCTAGCATGACGCCGTTCACCGGCCGGGCCCGATCGGGGTGACCGCTCCCCGGCGGGTGAACGCGCGACGGATTGGAGGCGAACATGACAGGAACGGCGGACGCGGACCGGGCGCCGGAGACGCCCACGCCCCGCCCAGGCACGGACCGGACATCGTCCACGCCCCGCCCGGGTACGGACCGGACACCGCCCACGCCCTGCTCGGGCCCCTCGGTGTGGAAGGGGCGCGAGCTCACGCGTCCGGAGGAGTGGCGGCTGAGCCTGTCGGAGGCCCGGCTCGCCGAGATCGACTCCGCCCTGCGCGAGGCACGCAGGCGGGACCGCACCCTGCTGAGGCTGACGGCCGCCGACTTCCCGCTCCCCGGCCTCGCCGCCGACCTGGCGCGCCTCTCCGGTGTCCTCGAACACGGACGGGGGTTCGCGATCGTCCGGGGCATCCCCGTCGAGCGGCTCGGCGAGAGCGCCGCGAGCACCGTCTTCTGGGGGATCGGCCGGCACCTGGGGCACCCGGTGCCGCAGAACGCCGACGGACTCGTCCTCGGCCATGTCCGGGACACCGGCCGGAGCCTGGACGACCCCGCCGCACGCGGCTACCAGACCCGGGAGGCCCTGCCCTTCCACACCGACCCCACCGATCTCCTCGCCGTGCTGCCGCTGAGCGCGTCCCGCACCGGCGGCCGCGTCTCCCTGGTCAGCTCGGCCGCGGTCCACAACGCCGTGCTGGACCTGCGCCCCGATCTCGCGGGGCGCCTGTACCGCACGTACCACTTCGACCGCCGCGACGAACACGCCCCCGGCGAGCCGCCCTGCACGAGTGCCCCGCTGGTCTCCCGCCCCGGCGGTCTCGTCGGCGCGCCGAGCATGCGGTACAACCGGTGCTATCTCGAATCCGCCCAGCGCTTCCCCGAGGTGCCCCGCCTCGAACCGGCGGACCGGGAGCTCTTCGACCTCATCGACTCCGTGGCCGCCTCCCCGGAGTACCGGCTCGACCTCGACCTCCGGGTCGGGGACCTGCTGCTGATCAACACCCACCGGGTGATGCATGCCCGCTCGGCGTTCGAGGACCACCGTCCGCCGGAACCCGGGCGCCACCTGCTGCGTCTGTGGCTGGCCTCACCCCGGGGGACCGGTAGCCAGGACGCACCCCCCTGGGTCACGCTTCGCGATGTGATCCGACCGCGCGCCACCGCCGCGCCCCGCGCGACGAACTCAAGGAGATACCCGGCATGACCGACCTCGTCACCCTTCTGGCCGCCACCGCCTCGGCCCACGGCGAGCGCGTCGCCGTCCGCCACGACGACAGCACGCTCACCTACGCCGAACTCGACGACGCCAGCGCACGGGTGGCCGCGCTACTGCGGGACCGCGGCGTCGCTCCGGGCGACCGCGTCGCGCTGACCATGCCCAACGTCCCGCTGTTCCCGGTCCTCTACTACGGCATCCTGCGGGCCGGCGGCGTCGTCGTCCCGATGAACCCGCTGCTCAAGGCCCGTGAGGTCGCCTTCACCCTGCGCGACTGCGGAGCGCGCGCCGCACTGGTCTTCCCGCTGTTCGCCGACGAGGTGACGAAGGCCGCCGCCGAGACCGGCACCGACTGCCTGGTGACCGACCCCGGGACCTTCGACGCCCTGCTGCGCGGCCACGAGCCCCTGCGCGACACCCCGGACCGGGCCGAGGACGACGCCGCCCTGATCCTCTACACCTCCGGCACCACCGGAACGCCCAAGGGCGCCGAACTGTCCCACCGGAACCTGGCCCGCAACACCCTCACCACGGCCGAGACCCTCCTCCAGGTCGGGTCGGAGGACGTCCTCTTCGGCGGCCTGCCCCTCTTCCACGCCTTCGGCCAGACCTGCGCGCTCAACGTGGCCGTCGCGACCGGAGCCACACTGACGCTGCTGCCCCGGTTCGACCCGGTGAGCGCCCTGGAGGTCATCGCCCGGGACGAGGTCACCGTCTTCCTCGGCGTGCCGACCATGTACGCGGCACTGCTGCACGCCGACCTTCCCGAGGGCTTCGACGCCGGCCGGCTGCGCCTGGCCGTCTCGGGCGGGGCCGCGCTCCCGGTCGAGGTCCTGCACGGATTCGAGCGACGCTTCGGCGCCGCCGTGCTGGAGGGCTACGGGCTCTCCGAGACGTCGCCGGTCGCCGCGTTCAACCACCCGGACCGCCCGCGCAAGGCCGGCTCGATCGGCGTGCCCATCCGCGGGGTCGAGATGCGGCTCGTCGCCGAGGACGGGGGCGTGGTCGCGTCCGGAGAGGTCGGCGAGATCGCCATCCGCGGCGAGAACGTCATGACCGGTTACTGGAACCGCCCCGACGCCACCGCGGAGGCGATCCGCGACGGATGGTTCCACAGCGGAGACCTGGCCCGCGTCGACGAGGACGGCTTCTACTTCATCGTCGACCGCAAGAAGGACATGATCATCCGCGGTGGCTACAACGTCTACCCGCGCGAGATCGAGGAGGTGCTGTACGAGCACCCCGCCGTGGCCGAGGCCGCCGTCGTGGGGGTGCCGCACCCCCTGCACGGTGAGGAGGTCGCGGCCGTGGTCACGCTCAGGCCCGGCGCCGAGGCCACGGCCGAGGAGATCCGCGCCCACGCCAAGGAGCGGGTCGCGGCGTACAAGTACCCCCGTCTCGTCGAGATCGCGGCCGAACTGCCCAAGGGACCCACGGGCAAGATCCTCAAGCGCGAGATCGTGGTCGACGGCGCGTGAACCGCTGAGGGAGCGGGCCTCCGGGACGACGGTGGCGGCGACCCCGCCGCCGTCACCGCTCCCCGCCGCCCCGCCTCCTCCGCCGCGGCCCCGCGAGGATCAGACTCTCGACGCTCTCGTACACCCCGCGCTCCCGGTCCGCGGCGCGGCGGCCGGACAGCATGCTGCCGAGCCAGCCGAGGACGAAGCCCAGCGGGATGGACACCAGCCCCGTGGTGGTGAACGGGAACCAGTTGAAGTCGGCGGCGGGGAAGGCGGACGTCGGGGAGCCGGAGACCAGCCGGGTGCCCGGCATCAGGACCAGGACGGCGAGGGTGCCGCCGATGAGCGTGCTGAGCAGACCGGCCCGGGTGTAGCGGCGCCAGAAGAGGCTGTAGACCAGGGCCGGGGCGATCGCCGAGGCGCCCACGCAGAAGGACATGGTGGCCAGCGGCTGGAGACTGCGGTCCTGGACGAGGACCGCGAGGGCGATCACGGGCGCGCCGACGACCAGGGCCGAGCCGCGGGCGAAGGCCGTCTCGCGCTGGGACGACATGGCGGTGCCGCGGTCCGCGAAGACGTCGTGGGCCAGCGAGTTGGCGCAGGCGAGGGTCATCCCCGCGACCGAGGCGAGCAGGGTGAGGAAGATCGCCGTGGTGACCGTGGTGAACACGAGGGTCTCCGCCCGGGACACCACGGGGCCGAACGCGGCCCGTGAGCCCAGGAGATAGGCGGTGTGCCCGCGCGGGTCGGCGGCGGTGACGCCCGCCCGGCCGAGCATCGCCGTGGCGCCGACGGCGACGACGCCCGCCACGAGCATGAACAACGCCACCGAGGACACCGCCCAGGACATCGAACGCCGCACCTGGCGCGCGCTGTTCGCGGTGAACATCCGCATCGTCACATGGGGCAGACAGGCACCGCCGAACACGATGGCGAACTGCGTACTGATCATGTCGAGCCGGGGATGCGGGCCACCGGCGAACTGGAGCCCGCCGTGCAGGAACGCCTCCGCCGATCCACTGCGCCGCGCGGCCGTGGTGAACAACTCGCCCGGATTCCAGTGGAACTGACCGAGGATCAGCACGGAGACCACGATTCCGGACCCGAGGAGCACGACCATCTTCAGGAGCTGGATCAGCGCGGTGCCCCGCATGCCGCCGATGGCCGCGTACGTGATCATCAGGGCGCCGACCCCCACGATGCAGCCCGTCTTCATGGAGCCGTCCGTGAAGCCGAGGATGAACGCCAGCAGCTGCCCCGTGCTGGCGAGTTGGACGAGCATCATCGGCACGAGGGCGGTGATCGTGACGGCGCACCCGGTGATCCGTACGGCGCGTGAGGGCATCCTGCGGGCCAGCACGTCGCCCATGGTGAACTTGCCCGTGTTCCGCAGGGGTTCGGCCAGCAGGAACATCAGCACCAGCAGGGAGAGCAGGGTGCTGAGAGCCAGGACGACACCGTCGAAACCGCACAGGGCGATCACGCCGCCGATGGTCAGCACGGTCGCGGCGGAGATGTAGTCGCCGGCGATGGCGAGTCCGTTGCGCAACGGGGAGAGCGAGCGGTAGCCGGTGTAGAACTCGGCGAGATCGTCGCTGTCGGGGCCGGTCAGCACGCACAGCAGCAGGGTGACCGTGACGGCGACGGAGAAGGCGACGAGGGACCAGGACTCGGTGGAGCCGGCGAAGCCGCTCACCGCTCGCGCTCCTGCTCGCCGCCGGCCCAGGGGACGCTGCGGTTCACGCGGCGGGCGAGGGGATCGACGTAGCGGCGGGCGGTGCGCTCGTAGACGAGGACGGCGAGCCAGGTGGCGGGGATCTGGGAGAGGGCGATCACCAGGCCCGTCGAGAGGCCTCCGGATCCGGTGACGGGACGGTCCATCAGAGCGGGACAGCCGGCGCACAGGCCGAGGAAGAGGGTGAAGCAGCCGAGCACAGCGAAGGTGGTCACGCGCCGCTGGCGGCGGTAGGCGCGGCGCAGGATGCGCAGATCACGGTGGTGTCCGGTCCAGGCGCGGGGTGATGCCCCGCCGCGTAAGGGTTCCGCCGCGGCGGGGTCCGGGACGTGGTCGGCGAAGGAGTTGTGGTGTCCCCGCGGCGGTCGCGCGGGCCGCGGGGCGGAGCTGTCGTACGACATGCCGGTCTCCTGGTGGGGTGCGGGCCCGGCGTGCGCGGACCGCGGGACGGTGGGGACGGCTCGGGTCCTCGCACGCTATTCGGCTCCTCGGTCCGTGCGAAGGGCTTTCCTGCAACTGCCTGGTCGGAACGTGTTCACGCCCCTGACCTCGCCCGTTGTCGAAGAAACCGCTGTTGCGCCCGGGCTCGGAGTGAGGACTGGGGTGTGGGTGGGGCGGACGTCCGGTGCGCGCGGATCCGTCGGCGGTCCCACCGTGAGGGGGCGTCCGGGGCGTGCGCGTAGGTCGACGGGGCGGTCCGGGAGGAGGTTCGGGAGGAGGTCCGGCGGGGTGTCCGGTACGGGGCCCGAGGGACACGGAGGGCGGGTGCCCGCGCGGGCTCAGGACGAGTCGCCCAGTTCGTTCAGCGGTGTTCCGTGCGCCCAGCGCCGCAGGCACGAGCCGTCGATCAGACGGACACCGCCCTGACGCCGCGCCCACTGCACGTCACGCCGGGTGAAGGCCCCGCGGTGTACCACGAGGCGGAGCGGCGGGCCGGGGCCGCCCGGGCGTCCGGGGCGCGAGGGCACGTCCTCGTCGGGCAGCGGCTCGGCCACGGGACGGAAGGCGACCTCCAGCCGCCGCCCGTGACCGTCCCGCGCGCGGACGCGGACGCGGGCCTCGCTCCTGCGGGAAGGGAGCACGCGCCAGCCGTCCCGGCGCAGCATCCGGGAGACGGCCAGTGCCAGTCCCTGGGTGTCCAGCTCCGCGAGCTCCTCGGGCGTGTAGAAGCCGAGCCGCCGGCGGGCCAGCGGACGATTCCGCCGCACCGCGACGGAGCAGGCGAGGGCCAGGACGGACAGAGCGCCGAGGGGTACGCCGATACCGGCCACGCGGTAACCGACGGCGAGGCCGGCGACGACCGCGCAGAGGGCGACGACGACCGCCGCGAGGGCGGGCAGCACTTCACGGAGTACGGGCCCGTGGGCCCCTTCCGCGCGTAGCCGGCGCACGGCCGACCGCCGCCGCGCGCGTCCTGACAGGTGTTCTCCCGGTGTCCGCCCCCGCCAACTCACTCGGGCCAGCTCCCCCCAACCCCCACACGCTTCGGCGTGTTCGGGTAGGGCTACCCCTCGCGGCGGGGCCGGTCTCCTGGTGTACGGGATCCGGCCACGAATCCGGCCGAACTCTTTCGGGGCCCCGCGACGTGTGGGGCCCGATCGGTTCCGGTGGCCGCGGAGTCCCGTGCGGCGGACCGCCGGGCGGGGGCGGCGGGTGCGTCACCCGCCGCCCCCGCACGCACGCGTCCGCGGAAGGGACCCCGTATCGGTCGTCGGACGGATCAGACGGTGCCGCTCTTGGAGACGAGGATCTCCTTGGAGGTCCTGCCGGAGTCGCTGCCGAGCGCCTCGATCGCCTTCACGACGTCCATGCCCTCGACGACCTCGCCGAAGACGACGTGCTTGCCGTCCAGCCAGCCGGTGACGGCGGTGGTGACGAAGAACTGCGAGCCGTTGGTGTTCGGCCCGGCGTTGGCCATCGACAGCAGACCCGGCTTGGTGTGCTTGAGCTTGAAGTTCTCGTCGGCGAACTTCTCGCCGTAGATGCTCTTGCCGCCCGTGCCGTTCCGGCGGGTGAAGTCGCCGCCCTGCAGCATGAAGCCCGGGATGACCCGATGGAACGGCGAGCCCTCGTAACCGAAACCGTGCTTGCCGGTGGCGAGCTCACGGAAGTTCTGCGCGGTCTTCGGGACGACGTCGTCGAAGAGCTTGAACTCGATGCGGCCCAGCGGCTGGCCGTCGGCGGTGACCTCGAAGAATACGTTCTGGCTCATTGCTCTGCTCCTCATGGATGCGAAGGTTCGTCACCGAGCATAGATAAGCCGAGGCGGCGGGCGCGTGACCGGGGGTGATCATTCGGCACGTGGTCCGGGCGGACGGGACGGCGGGCCGTCGGTGGCACGCGTCCCGGGAACGGCCCAGGACGCGGCGGTTCCCGGCGGGCCCGACGGGGTTCGCGACCGCACAGGAGAGCGAACCCCCGAAGGCTTCGGCCCCCGCCCTGATACGGGCCGGGGGCCGAAGGGCGCGCCGTCGGCCACCGGCGTGGCCGACGCGCCGGTCTATTCCACTTTCGCCCAGTCGAGCGTGCGCTCCACCGCCTTCTTCCAGTCCGCGTACCCCTGCTGACGCCGGTCCTCGGACCACTGGGGCTCCCAGCGCCTGGACTCCTGCCAGTGGGTGCGCAGTTCGTCGGTGTCCCGCCAGAAGCCGGTGGCCAGACCCGCCGCGTACGAGGCGCCGAGCGCGGTCGTCTCGGCGACCACGGGACGGCTGACGGGTACGCCGAGGACGTCGGCCTGGATCTGCATGCACAGGTCGTTGGCGGTCACGCCGCCGTCGACCTTGAGCACGTCGAGATGGACCCCGGAGTCCTGCTCCATCGCCTCGACGACGTCGCGGCTCTGGTAGCAGATCGCCTCCAGCGTCGCCCGGGCCAGGTGGGCGTTGCTGTTGTACCGCGCGAGTCCGACGATCGCGCCGCGGGCGTCGGAACGCCAGTACGGGGCGAACAGGCCCGAGAACGCCGGGACGAAGTACATCCCGCCGTTGTCCTCCACGGTGCGGGCCAGCGTCTCGCTCTCGGCCGCATTCATGATGATCTTCATCTGGTCGCGCAGCCACTGCACCGCGGATCCGGTGACCGCGATGGAGCCCTCCAGCGCGTAGACGGCGGGCTCGTCGCCGAACCGGTAGGCCACGGTGGTCAGCAGTCCGTGCTGCGAACGGACCAGTTCCGTACCGGTGTTGAGGACCAGGAAGTTGCCGGTGCCGTACGTGTTCTTGGCCTCGCCGGGCGCGTAGCACACCTGCCCGACGGTGGCCGCCTGCTGGTCGCCGAGCACGCCGGTGATGGGGACGGCGGCGCGCAGCGGCCTGGAGGTGCGCGCCGTGCCGTACGCCTCGCGGTCGGACGAGGGGTTGATGCTGGGCAGCATGGCCCTCGGCACGCCGAAGAAGCCCAGCAGTTCGTCGTCCCAGTCGAGGGTCTCGAGGTTCATCAGCATGGTGCGGCTGGCGTTGGTCACGTCGGTGGCGTGGATGCCGCCGTCGGGGCCGCCGGTCAGGTTCCACAGGACCCAGGCGTCCGTGTTGCCGAACAGGGCGTGCCCCTGCTCCGCCGCCTCGCGGACCCCGTCGACGTTCTCCAGGATCCACTGGATCTTGCCGCCGGAGAAGTAGGTCGCGGGCGGCAGCCCCGCCTTGCGGCGGATGACGTCGCCCCGGCCGTCACGCTCCAGGGCCGCGGCGATGGAGTCGGTCCGGGTGTCCTGCCAGACGATGGCGTTGTAGTAGGGACGGCCGTTGCGCGGGTCCCACACGACGGTGGTCTCGCGCTGGTTGGTGATCCCGATCGCCGCCAGGTCCTCGGCGGTCAGGTTCTTGTGCCGCAGGGCGTTCTGGATCACCGAGTTGGTGCGCTCCCAGATCTCCACCGGGTCGTGCTCGACCCAGCCGGAGCGCGGAAGGATCTGGCCGTGTTCCAGTTGGTGCTTCGCCACCTCGTTGCCCGCGTGGTCGAAGATCATGAATCGGGTGCTGGTGGTCCCCTGGTCCACCGCGCCCACGAAGTCAGCCATGAGTTGCCGCCTCTGCCGGGGGTGTCAGTCCTTGGGAGCCGGGATGCGTCCCGCGGGCTCGGGTTCCGCCGTCGGCAGGAACCGGCCGACGAAGAGCTTGTACGCGCCTGCGCCGAGCACACCGCCGATCAGCGGACCGATGATCGGCACCCAGAAGTAGAAGTTTCCGTACTGATCTCGCCAGGCTCCTCCGTATCCCGTGAGGAAGCTGGCCAGCCTCGGTCCGAAGTCACGTGCCGGGTTGATCGCGTAGCCCGCGAGGGTGCCCCACGCCATGCCGATCCCCACGACCAGCAGGCCGATGATGAACGGGCCCAGGTTCGCGCCGGGCGGGGTGTTGAGCAGGTCAGTGACGGCCAGGATCACCAGCAGCAGGATCGCGGTGCCGATGATCTGGTCGCGGAACGCGCCCCACTCGTGGACCGGCAGGTTCGGGTTGCCGTTGGCGGGCAGCGTGGAGAACACGCCCTGGGTCTTGATGGTGTGGCCGGGGTCGGCCTTCGCCAGGGCCTCCGTGTAGTTCCACCGCACGATCAGGGCCGCCACGAAGGCGCCGATGGTCTGGGCCACCACGTAGGGCGCCACCTTGCGCCACGGGAAGCCTTTGAACGTGGCCAGCGCGAGGGTGACCGCGGGGTTGAGGTGCGCGCCGCTCAGCCGTGCGGCGACGTAGACGCCCATGGTGACGCCGATGCCCCAGGCCCACGCGATGCTGTCGTGGTTCCCGAGGCCGCCCGGGGGCGTCGTGAGTGCGCCGCCGGCGACCACCTGGGCCACGACGCCGCAACCGAAGAGGATGAGAATCATCGTGCCGAGGAACTCGGCGGACATTTCGCCGATCAGCCCCGACTTTTTGAACCGCTCAGTCATGGAAGCCCGCTTCCCGCCGGTGCAGGACCGGCTGTTGACCGCCGCCCGAGCCCCTCCTCACATCAGCATAGGGTGATCAAGAACGAATCGCATCAAAAGTTAACTATCCAGTTTTGACATGTCATGTCAGGCGACTCGCAAGTCTGACGGGTTTCGCGGAGACGGGTGCCCGCGCTTCTCGGCATGGCCTCGGGCCTCAGGCGGGCACCGTGACGATGCCGAGCGGCTTGCTGGTGGGCTGCCGGGATCCGCCCGCCGGTTCGGCGGTGATGCCCACGGCGCTGACGTCGTCCAGGGAGCCGTGGAGCAGTCGCGCCTGGCCGCCGCCGGAACCGGGGAGCAGGCCCGCCGGGCGGAGGGCACCGGACTCGGCGGCGTACCAGAGTTCGTAGACCTGGTCGTTCTTGAGGCGGGGCAGGTCCGAGGCGATGAAGGCGGCCCGGCCCTGGGAACGGGAGGAGACGACGCCGATGTCGGCCCCGTCGTCCAGCCTCTGCGTGCTGATCGTGGCGTCCCGGGCCGTCAGGAGGTCGGAGAGGACGGAGGCCTGTGCCTTTTGGGCGGAGACCTCGGCTCGTGCGTCCTCGGCCCGGGTGTGCTGCCAGACGGCGACTCCGCCGAGCGCGGCCGCGAGAGCCAGGCACGCGGCCAGGGCCGTCCGCAGCGCTCGCCGGCGGACCGGAAGGGCGCGGGAAGGACGCTCCTGGCGCGTGTGGGCGATCCGTTCGAGGACGCTTTGGCGCAGTTCGGGTGACGGGGTCGCGTCCTGCGCCGAGGCGAGTCGCAGCGTGACCTCGGACAGCTCCGCCACCTCGTTCCGGCACGCGGCACAGCCGGCGAGGTGGTTCTCGAAGGAGGCTTCCTCGGCCGCCGGCAGGGCGTGCAGGACGTACGCGCCGACGAGCTGGTGCGGGTCCTCTGCGGCTGTCATCGGCCGGTCTCCAGACATCTGCGGAGCAGGCGCAGCCCGGCGCGCATCCTGGAGTTCACGGTGCCCGCCGGGGTGGCCAGGCAGGCGGCCACTTCCAGATAGGTCATGCCCTGGTAGTAGGCGAGCACCAGCGGTACGCGCTGGTGCCGCTCCAGGTCGGCGAGACAGCGCTGGACGCGCTCGTGGTCCTCGTGCCGCTCCACGGCCTCGGCCACCGCGTCGAAGGGACGGTCCTCCGCGAGCAGGGCGCTGCGGCGCTCGCGTGCCGTACTGGCCCGGACGTGCCGGACCCGGTCGACGGCCCGCCGGTGCGCGAGGGACAGGACCCATCCCCGGGCGCTGCCGAGTTCGGGGCGATAGCGGTCCGCTGTCCGCCAGATCTCCACCATCACGTCCTGCGTCACCTCCTCGGCCTGTGCCTCGTCCCGCAGTACGCGGCAGATCAGGCCCTTCACCGGCCGCGCGAGGGTGTCGTACACGTCGGTGAACGCGTCCTGGTCACCTTGTGCGGCGCGCTCGAGCCGGGCGTCCAGCCACGTCTCCGCCGATGGGCGCCGTCGCGAACCGTGTCCGTTCTGGCCGGTCTTGGGCATCGCTCACAGGATCCGTCCGTTGCTTCCTTCTCGCCGGGCCCTCGGCCCGTCCGGCTCGACTCCCCGCCCGGCGCCGTCGCGGTCGGGCGTTTGGTGTCGCCGGGGAAAGGGCGTCAGGGAAAGGGTGCCGTCGCCGTGTATTCGTAGCCGCTCCGACCCGCGTATGAGCCGGGAGCGCCGCGAAGTCCCCGTGCGGGGCCGTGCGGTCCGGTGCCCGGGGAACCGGCCCCGGCCGGCTCCTCCCCAAAAGTCGTGACGGAAACTTACCGGGGTCTATCCTCATATGGTCCTTTTGTTGCTCCGAATGGCTTATGTCCCGCGCGTCGGGAGTCCTGGAGCGTCTCGAGGGCTTCGCCGCGAACTCTCGTGACACCGGCTCCCGCTGCGCACGTCCATCACGTTTCGAGGGAGGTGAGTCCTGTGACCACACGCATCAGCGTCCGGCGCCTGATCGCCGGTGCCGCCGCTACGGGCCTGCTGGCCGGAGGGGCCGCTCTGGGCACGTCCGGCGTCGCCGCCGCGACGACCCCGGCGCCTTCGCCCACGCCTTCGGCGACCGCCGACCACCACGGCCACCACGACCGCTGCGAGTGGAAGAAGGGGCACTGGGTCAAGAAGTGGGTGCCCGGACACTGGGTCAAGAAGTGGGTCCACCAGGACTCCTGGCACCACGGCCATCACCACCACGGCTGGGTGCAGAAGTGGGTCTACGTTCCCGGTCACTGGGACCACGTGTGGGTGAAGGGCCACTGGGACTGCAAGCCGCATCACCACGGCCACTGAGTGCTCCGGCCGAGGCGTGAGGGCCGGGGGCGGTCGTTCCGCTCCCGGCTCTCCTCGTGCGCGCGTCCCCGGCGAGCGTGCCGGAAACGTGGTGGAGCAGGGCCGATCCCGCCGGTTAGGCTCGCCCGATGACCACACGCACTTTCCGCATCACCGTTCGCGGTGTCTTCGACGGGCTCGGCGCCGACCAGCGTGCCGAGCTTCTGGCGCACGCGTCGGAACACGACGTCCTGCAGGCGGCCTTCACCCCCGAGGGGCACCTCAGTTACGACGTGGCCGCCCGGCCGGCCTTCACCTTCCGCTTCCTGGACTCGGGGGAGGCGGAGGAGGACATCCTGGAGGCGGTCGAGCGCGCCGAGGCCGCGGCGACGGCCTGGCTCACCGGGCGCGGCTACGGCTTCAAGAGGCTCAGGTCCCAGGGTGAGGACCTCTCCCAGGCTCCTCTCGGCAAACGACAGCGACGGGCCATCGCGCAGAACACCCCCTGACCTTTCGTACGTCGACGGGGCTCGCGCTCCGGATATGCTTGAGTAGTCAAGGAGAAATCAATGAATGAAGGGCTGGACGCGGTACTGCGTCTGATGAGGGCGCAGGCCGCCTTGGTGAAGCGGTTCGACGCGAGCCTCGGCGGACTGCACGGAGTGAGCCTCGCCGACTTCACCGTGCTGCTGCGCCTGTCCCAGGCCCCGGGCGACCGCATGCGCCGGGTGGACCTGGCGGAGGCGCTGGGACTGACCGCCTCCGGCGTCACCCGGGGTCTCGTGCCCCTGGAGCGCATCGGACTGGTCAGGCGGGACACGGACGCCCGTGATGCGCGGGTGGCCTACGCGGCCCTGACGGAGACCGGCCGGGAGCGCCTGGCGGACATGCTCGTCACCGCCGGGCACGTCGCCGGCGAGATCTTCGCCGAGCCGGCGTGGACCGGGGAGGAGGTCGCGCGGCTCGCCGGTCTCCTCGGCCGCCTCGACGGCACCGGGTTCACCCGGCGCGGGTCGGCCGGCTCCTGAGCCGGCACCCGCCCGCCGGCCGGTCCGGTCCCGGACGGGGCGCCCCGAGGGGCGCCCCGTCCGGCACCGGCGCCGCCCGGGTGACTGCCGGGCCGGACGACGGCGCCAGGGCCCGTCTGGCAATTCCCGTCCACCCGCGAGGGCGCGCCGGAGCCCCGAAAACGGGGTGCGCCGTCCGGGCTGCCTTCAGTACGGTCCGACGATGGCGATCCAGGATCAGGACGGTCATTTCGGAGAGCGTGTCGCGGCGGGCTACGACGAGTCGTCGGGGGAGATGTTCGAGCCGGGCGTCATCGAGACGACCGTCGACTTCCTCGCGGGCCTGGCCGGAGACGGCCGGGCACTGGAGCTGGGCATCGGGACGGGGCGTATCGCGCTGCCCCTGGCGCGACGCGCGGTACGGGTCCACGGCATCGACCTGTCACGGGCGATGGTCGCCCGGCTGCGCGCCAAGCCCGGCGGTGACGCGATCGGCGTCACGATCGGTGACTTCGCGACGACGAGGGTGGACGGGACCTTCTCCGTCGTCTACCTGCTCTACAACACGATCATGAATCTGACGACGCAGGAGGAGCAGGTGGCCTGTTTCCGCAACGCGGCGGCCCACCTGGAACCCGGGGGCCGCTTCGTCATCGAGGTCATCATCCCCGAACTGCGGAAGCTCCCGGCCGGGCAGAACGTCGTGCCCTTCCACGTGAGCCCGACGCGCTGGGCCTTCGACACCTACGACGTCGCCACCCAGGCGACGAGCTCGAACTACGTCGAGGTCGTCGACGGCCGCGGCGAGTACAGATCGATTCCCTTCCGGTACGTCTGGCCCTCCGAACTCGACCTGATGGCCCGGCTCGCCGGGCTGCGACTGCGTGAGCGATGGGACGGATGGACGAGGGAGGCCTTCACCAGCGAGAGCGCCCGGCACGTCTCCGTCTGGGAGAAGCCCGCCGGCCGACCGTGATCGTTCCGGTCCGCCGCGGGACGGGCCGGAGCGGGCGGAGGTCCCGTGACCTCTTGCCTGTCCCGGGACCTCGGCGCACGCTGGGGGCATGGGAGCTCGGGACGGGCCCACGCTGATCACCTCCGTTCAGCGGGCCTTCCGCCTGTTGGAGGCGGTGAGCGCGCACGAGAACGGCGCGCCCGCCAAACAGCTGGCACGCGAGACCGAGCTGCCGCTGGCCACCGCCTACCACCTGCTGCGGACCCTCGTCCACGACGGATACGTACGCAAACTCGACGACGGCGGGTTCATCCTGGGTGACAAGATGCAGACGCTGCAGACCCAGGGCCGCGGACAGGCACTGCTCAGCCGCGTCCGCCCCACGCTCGCCGCCCTGCGCGACGAAATCGCCTCGGCCGCCTACCTCACCTTCTACGAGGAGGGCGAGATCAGGGTCGCCGAGATCGTCGACGGACCCAGGGCGCCCAGGGTCGACCTGTGGGTCGGGTTCGAGGACGCCGGGCACGCCACCGCGCTGGGCAAGTCCGTGCTGCGGGAACTGGACGAGGAGTCCCGCAACGACTACCTCGCCCGTCACACCCTCGCCGATCTCACTCCGCGGACGATCACGAGCCGGCGGCAGCTGTTGCGGAGCCTGGCCTCGTCGCCGATGGCCCCGGCCGTCACGGACCTGGAGGAGTACTCTCTCGGAACGGTCTGCGTCGCCGTACCCGTCTACAGCGGGGACACGTTGGGCTCGCTCGGCGTGTCGCTCCCGGCCGAACGGCTGTCCCGGCTCGACGAGGTCCTGACCCGGCTGATCCCGACCGCGAACCGGGTGACCAGGAGCCTGTCGCTCACTATTTGAAATCCCCGCGCTTGTGGAGCTTGCTCCGAACGTCTTTCCTGAATCAATCGGACATTTCAGATGATCGACCCAGGTGAGGACTGCGCACGCACATGAGTCGGGCCCGAGAGCACGGTAGCGAGCACTGGCACGGACGGACGTTCAGGAACCGAGCCGCCTGTTTCGGGGCTGCGGGCCGCAAGCACGCGGCCCGCTTCGCCCGCGGCACGTCGATGCTCCCCTTCCTGTTCGTCGCCGCCGTCGTGTTCGTCGACCTGGCCGGCGGCGCGGGCATGATCTGGCTGCCGCTGCTGGCCGCCGGACCGGCGCTGGCGGCCATCACCAGCCGGCCGTGCGGGGTTCTGGGCGTCGGCTTCCTCGCCGCGGCGCTGAGCGCGGTGCTCGGCATCCGGGACGGCGTTCCGGGCGGCGAGCTCACGGCCGTCCTGTCCGCCCTGTCGGCCGTCACCCTGGCGAGCGCCCTGGCCAGCGCGCTGCGCTGGCGTCGGGAGCGGGTCCTCGCGGCCGTCCGTTCGGTGGCGGAGGCGGCCCAGCACGCCCTCCTCGCCCCCATACCGGCGAACGTCGGGCCCTTCCAGGTGGCCGTCCGCTACAGCGCCGCCGCCGCGGAGGCCCGGATCGGCGGGGACCTCTACGCGCTGGTGCCCACACCGTACGGCGTCAGGATGATCGTCGGAGATGTCCGGGGCAAGGGGCTGCCGGCCGTGGGTACGGCCGCGCTCGTGCTCGGTGTCTTCCGCGAGGCCGCCTACGACGAGCCCGACCTCCTCGCCGTCGTCGCCAGGATCGAGCGGAGTCTGGCCCGTAACCTGGGCCACGACGACTTCGTGACCGCCGTGGTCGCCGGGTACCCGGAACCGGGCCGGCTGGAGGTCGTCAACTGCGGGCACGCGCCCCCGCTGCACGTCCGCGCGTCCGGGAGCGTCGTGTCGGTCGACCCCGTGGACCCCGCCCCGCCCCTCGGACTGCGGGCCCTGACGGGGGAGACCCCGAGCCTGCAGGTGCTGCCCCTGGCCGACGGCGACCAGCTCCTGCTGTACACCGACGGAGTCACCGAGGCCCGTGACCACGGCCGCGAGTTCTACGCGCTCGCCGAAGGGCTGGCCCGGCACGTCTCCGACGAGCCGGCCTCCACCCTCGCCGCGCTCGAAGCGGAACTGCAGGACCACGTGGGCGGCCGTCTGCACGACGACGCCGCGCTGCTCCTGCTCCGCAAGCCGGCCGCCGCCGATCCGTCACCCGTGGTCGTCGCGGGCGGCGGCTCCGTCGTCGTCCCCTCCCCGCCCCAGCCCTCCGCCGCGGGTGTGAGCTGCGGCAGGGACCGGGGGTAGCCGCTCCGGAGGGGGAGGGGCGGCGTCCGGCGCGCGCCCCGGCGAGCGGCGGCGGACAGGTTTCGCGGAACGGCTCAGTGCCGGGCGAACTGGAGCCGGGTCGCCTGCACCGCGTCGGGGCGCAGCGCGATGCCGTCGACGGTCAGACGTTCACCGTAGATGTCGGTGACCCTGATCGTGCCGCCGCATCCGCCGCCGTCCTCGGCGAGGAAGTAGTTGTAGTCGGTGCGGGGCAGCCGCCGCCATCCGCCGCCGGTGCGCAGTTCGAGCCGGGCCACCGGATTCCGGTGGCCGAGCACCTGGACCGCGCACCAGTAGCGGCTGGACCCCGTCTTGTAGCGGAGCGCGACCGTGTCGGAGTCGCCGGGGCTCAGCAGCTCCCAGGTGACCGGGATCCGGCCGGCCGACGGGTCCGCGAGCCGGGCGAACGCCTGGGCGCTGAGGTCGAGCTGCCCGGGGGCGCAGCCCGTCGGGCACTCGTTGGTGATCCGGACCGTGACGGTCGCTCCGTCGGCCGCGCGCACCAGCACGTACGCCCCGCACGCCTTGGACGTCTCGTAGTCGGTGTGGTTCATCGCCGCGGTCATGAGGTCGTCGCTCGGACCGTAGGAACAGGAGCCGCCCTCGCCGGTCCCGGCGTCATAGGTGGTCGCAACTCCCCGGTAGCCGGTTCCCGGGCGGATCCGTCCCACCAGTGAAGCGGTCGTGGTCGTGGCCCGGGAGGTGCGCGACGCCGACGGCCGCGCCGGGGCGGCGGAGGGGCGGGCCTTCGCGGCCGGGGCCGAGGTCGGGGAGACGGCCGGACCCGGCGACCGTGTCGCGGCGGGGGACGCGGACGCGGCCGAGGACGCCCGGCCGGGAGCCGCGGTCGCCCGGGAACCCGCGACCGCCGTGGCCGCGGTGTGCTCCGCGTCGGTCCGGTGGCCGGGCCGGCACGCGGCGGCCAGGCAGACCAGAGCGCCTGCCGCGACCAGTGCGACCGGGGCGAGCGCCCACGGCCCCGGCCGGTGTCCACGCCGCCGCGCGGCCTGCCTCGTTTCCTTCATGCGCATCCGTCCGGGAGATCGAGCCGTTCGTGTGCCCGTCAGTGGCCGCCGGGAGCGAAAAGGTTGCCGCCCGTTCTCCACGGCCACCGGACCGCGCCGGATGCCGGATTCCGCCCGGACGCCGGTCACCCCCGCCCGGCGCGGGCGGGCGGTGTCACCACGGACGGCGGGGCGGCAAGGTCACGTCGAACGGATGCGGCGGATCCGTTTCCGGCCCCGGGCCGTTCCCGGTACTTCGACGAGGCGGTGGCTCAGCGCGGACAGCGGCAGCAGCACGGCGAAGAAGGCCGCTTCGAGCACGGGATCGTCGTGCCGGCTCCGGCCGATCACGCCGTCGCTCACCGCGAGCAGGACCGGATGCACCAGGTACACCGAGTAGCTGATCGTCCCCAGCCAGATCAGGGCGCGCGGAAACCTCCGGTGGCGCAGCGCCAGGGCCACGCCGAAGGTGAGCACCGCCAGCAGGAAGGCCGTGATCCAGCCGCGCCGCGCGAAATGAGCCCCCTCGCCCCGCACGTACGCGCTCCCCACGGCGCAGACCAGCACCACGACGGCCGCGCGGGCCGCGCACGGCCAGGTGCTCCCCCCGCTCTCCGCCCGCCGGACGGCGGTGCCGAGGAACATCACGGCCAGGATCACCAGGCCCTCCCAGAGGGGAACGGTGCCGTTGAAGGCGACCAGGACCAGCGCGAGCACACCTCCCGCCACGGCCCCCGGCACCCGCAGCGCGGACGGCCCGGAACTCCCGCAGAGGACGGCGGTCACCAGCGCCGCCGAAGCGAGCGCGACGAGGGGGCCGGTGCCGACGGCGGAGGACAACGCGGACGCCCGTGGCACGAACGCCGCCGTCGCGCTCACCGCGGCCAGCGTTCCCAGAACCACCGCGACGGTCGCCGGCCGCCGGTGCAGCCGGACCGTGAACAGGGCGACCACCAGGAGGTAGAAGGCCAGCTCGTACGACAGCGTCCACAGGACGAGGACGGCACTCGGCGTCCCCAGCAGTTCCTGGAGGAGGGTGAGATGGGCGACGGCGACCGTGACGGGGTCCCGCCCGGCGAAGCGGGCACCCATGTGGACGACGCCCAGCAGATTCAGCGCCAGGACCGAGCCCACCACGGCGGCCCACAGCGGGTAGATGCGAAAGGCCCGTCCGGTCCAGAAGGCCCGGACGGAGCCCCGGCGCTCGAGCGAGGCGGGGATGACGTAGCCGCTCACCAGGAAGAACAGCATGACGCCGTACCGGCCGAGGTTCAGCTGGGGCATCACCTGCTCTCGGAACTGGGCCATGAAGGCGTGGGACGAATGCTCGACCGCCACGAGGAGCGCGGCGAGACCGCGCAGCGCGTCGAGCCAGCCCAGCCGCGCGGGACCGGCGTCGTCGCCGGACACGGGTGGACAGGGTGCCGCGGAAGGCCGGTGCGAGAGCGGCCGCGGAATCGGAGGTTCAGGTTCCATGGGATTGCCTGCCTGGGCCGGGTTCTGTGGGTGAGGGGTTCGCCGGTCCGGCCGGGAAACGGGCACGGCGAGCGGGGCGGCCCGGTCCGGCGGTCCGCCGGCGGTCCGCCGGCGGTCGGCGCGCGAGGCCGCGGATGCCGCACGGAAGTGCGGACGCCCGGTGGCGCGGCACGGGACGCACCCTGAAGGGACGGCTCTCGCCAGGATCACCCACGCGTCGTCCGGCGGCGCGCTCAAGCGGGTCGGTAAGGGAGAGGAAGGGGTGGGGGGACGAAGTCCCGGCTGCCGCGGCAGCGCGCGGGTGATGCCGGGCGGCCGCCGTCGGGGCGCACCGGGCGGCGGGTCGTCATGGCCCGGACTCCGTGCCGCGGCGGAGCCCCCCGGCCGGGCGGGCTGCCCGGCCGGGGATCACGGCGCCCGGCCGCCCCGCCCCTCGCGGCCCGGGTCCCGCTTCTCCCGCGGTGCTCCGGCCGATCGGGTCGCGGGGCCCGCCGCGGGTCTGCCGCTAGGAGTTGTCCGGCGCGGTGGGTTTCACCGGGACGCAGGGCTTGATCCCGCTCCTGGTCGTGAAGACGTCGACCCGGTGCGGTTCGGTGTGTCCGCTGAGGTTCTCGAAGACCAGCACGTTGCCCGGGCGCAGACTGATTTCCCGGGGAAACTGCTGAACGAGGATGGGCATCCGCGCACCCCGCTCACCGACCCCCCAGACCACTGGTTCCCCCCGGCAGACGTAGCCGGGCGCCAGGACGTCCACGATCACGGCGATGTCGCTCCGGCGCAGTACCACCGCCAGCTCACGCTGAGCACCGACGCCGATGTGCTGGTCCTTGACGGTCAGGGTGACACTGCCGTCACCGTGGCGCTCCACCGCGTACGCGGCGGGGGTGGCCGGCGAACCGGGCGCGACCACCGTGGCGAGGGCGGCCATCGCGCAGCCGACCGCGGCGACGGTGATCCGGCGCACGGTGAGCAGCCGGCGCACCGAGGCACGTGTCCCGCGCTCCGGGGTTCTCGCGCCGGCCGGCGCGGTCTCGCGCCCCGTGCTCCCGCGGAGCGCGATCTCGCGCTTCAGCTCGTCGAGCAGCCGGTCCTCGAACGTCGGCGTCGAGTTCATGCCTCTCCCCTTTTCACGTACAGCAGCGCCGCGTTCGATGTCCGCTCCCGTGACGGGCCGCCGGACGCGCGTACGGCCGCCGCGCCCTGCTCCGGGGCCCGGGAGTCGGCTTCCGCCCGCAGTGCCTTGCGTGCCCGGTGCAGCCGGACCCGGGCGGTCACCTGGCGGATCCCGAGAGCCGCCGCCGCTTCGGTGACCGTGAGCTGGTCCACGGCGATCAGCTCCATGACGGCGCGCTCGCCCTCGGGGAGCCGGGCGAGCGCGGCCAGGACACGCCGGCCGGGGCTCTCGGCGTCGAGCTTGTCCTCCAGGCGGACGATGTCGTCGGCGTCCAGCAGCCGCCGTCCCCGGAACCGCAGGTCCCGTTCGGCCTCCCGGGCGACCCGGCGGCGCTCCGACGACACGACGTTGCGCGCGATGCCGTACAGCCAGGCCCGCTCGCTGCCGAGGGCCGGCCGGTAGGTGTGGGCCGAGTCGAGGACGGCGAGGAAGATCTCGGCCGTCAGGTCGGCGGCGGTGTGCGGGTCGTCGACCCGGCGGGCCACGAAACGCGTCACGGCGTCGACATGACCCCGGTAGAACGCTTCGAAGAGCCGGGGGTCGCGCGCCGCTGCGGCGGGCCCGCCCCGTATCGGTTCCGCGCCGTCCACAGGCGTCTCCTTCGTGTCGCGGGCCCCTCGGTCCTTCACGGCGGAGGTTCCCGGAGTGCTTCAGAGTCTCTTCACCCGTTCTTGGACAGCGGTGCGAAAAGCGTTACAGGAGCTGGAGGGGGCGCGGGTGGCGGGCGGTTCCCGGTGGTACGGGCCGCAGGGAACCGCCCGTACCCAGGAGGACGGCGGCCGCCCCGTCCCGGGTTCAGCCGCCGTCGGGTGCCCGGGCGCCCACCGCGTTCCGCGTGCTCCTGGCGGGGTGGGGAAGGAGTGCCGCCGCGGTGAGTCCGAGCAGCCCGAGGACGGCGAGGGTGACCATGGCGGCGGCGTACGAGCGAGTGGTGAAGCCGGCCACGAGGATCGTGCCGGCGACGGCGGTACCCAGCGAGGAGCCGAGGTTCGACACGCTGCGGGACAGGCCGGAGATCTCGCCCTGCCGGTCCTCGGTGAAGCTCGACTGGACGATGTTGACCGAGGGGGTCAGCATCACCCCGAGCCCCAGTCCGACCAGGAGGAGTCCGGGCGCGAAGGCCCAGGCGCCGGCGAAGCTGTCGACCATCGCGATGAGGAGGACGACGCCGGCGATGGTGACGACGAAGCCCGTGATGATCAGGGTGCGCTGCGGGCGGCGTTCGGCGAGACGCTGGGCGGCCAGGGAGGTCGCGAGCAGACCGAGGGTGGCGGCCGTGAAGATGACACCGGTCTCGATGGCGTCGTAGCCGCGCACCACCTGGAGGTAGGCGGCCACGGTGAACGAGGTGCCCATGAGCAGCAGCCACTGGATGTTCTGGGTGATGAGCCCCAGATTGGAGGTGCGGTCACGGAACAGACTGACGGACAGCAGCGGTTCCTCTCCCGCCGACTCGAGGGCGCGCACGTGGCGGAAGAACCACAGCAGCGTCAGGGCGCCGAGGACGAGCAGACCGGCCATCAGCCACACGTCGTTGTCGGCGGCCAGGATGCCCATGACGACGAGGACCAGTCCCGCGGCCGACAGGACGGCCCCGACGGTGTCGAAGGGCCGTCTCGGGTCCGGCGGCAGGGGGTCCTCCAGATGCCGGCTCAGCACGATGATGAGGGCGATGACCAGGGCCTGGAACACGAAGGCGGCCCGCCAGCTGATCCACGAGGTGATGAGTCCGCCGATCAGCGGACCGGCCGCGGCGCCGATCCCGCCGAGCGCCATGACGACCCCGAAGGCCCGCGCGCGGGAGGTCATGTCCTCGAAGAGGAGCGTCGTGAGGATGTAGACGGGCGGGATCAGCAGGGCCGTCCCGATACCCTCGAGGATCGAGTTGCCGAGGATGAGGACACCGAGGCCGGGGGAGACGGCGCTCAGCAGGGCACCGACGCCGTACACCGTCAGACCGGCGAGGAAGCAGCGCTTGCGGCCGTGGCGGTCCGTCAGCTTCCCGCCGGGAATCATCAGCGCGGCCATCACGAGCAGGAAGACCGTGATCGCGACCTGCACGCCCTGCACGGTGGTGTCGAGGTCCTCGCTGATGTCGTTGATCATCACGTTCATGTTGGAGCCGGCGAAGCTGCAGATGAACTGGGCGAGGGCGAGCGGAGCGAGCACACGGCGCTGTGCCGCCGACGGCCGTTTCGCGGGGCCGGTTCCAGCCATCGTCATCCTTCTGGCCACCGGACGTGTGGTGTGGGTGCCGGGCTTCTACGCTCATAGCGTGCGCCGAACACCGGTGGACCGCACGTGGACGGGGTCCGACGGCGGACCCCGGAGGGTGTTCCGGGCATCGGACATGCGTCGGTTCCGGGGATGGGACAGAGTGATGCCATGGGTCGCCTGTGGATGACGTGGTCGATCGAGGGCGTCGGATCGGCCGGCCAGAACGTGGCCGACGTGGAAGCGGCCTGCCGCGCTCTGATCGGCTCGGTGGAGCGGGCCCGGCGCGCCTTCGAGGTGCAGGAGCCGTGGGAGGAGCTCCGCGAGTCGGCGCTGATCGTCCAGGAGCAGATCCTGGGTCCGGGGCGCGAGGCCCTCGACCAGGGCCGGCAGTGGACCTCGACCCTGAAGGGCGTGAGCATCCTGCTGGTTCCGCGCGAGTGAACCGTCCGGGCGCCGGGCCGGGGCCGGCGGACGACGTGCCTTCCGTCCGCCCCGTCCGCCCGTGGCACCGCCCGGCCGCGTGGTGCTCCCCCCGCCGCCGGGCGTACCGCGTCCCCGGGTTCTGCCCGGAGCGTCAGGCGTCCGCCGCCAGGGGCACCACATCGGTCGCCCGACGGAAGGCGGGGTGGTCGCCCAGGCGGCGGACGTACTCCTGGAGCCGGGGGTGGGAACGGAGGGCGTCGGACCGGCCCAACGCGGTCAGCGCCACCCACGCGTCCACGTCCGCCGCCGTCAGGCTGTCGCCCAGCACGTAGGGACCGGAGGCGAGCCGACGGTCCAGCAGCTCCAGTGCCGCCGTGAGCTCCGGCGGACAGGCGGACGGAGTGACATCACGGTCCAGCAGATCGCGCAGGGCCTCGATGTCGGCGCCGAGGGACGGGGGACGGAGCGTGGAAGGACATGCCGTGGTGTGGCCGGAGAGCAGTCCGGCGAGATCGCGGAGGATGTCGGGCGTGTGGTTGCTGACGATGCGTCCGCTCCAGCGGTCGCACAGCGCGGGCGCCGTCAGCGGTCCGTCGAAGTGGTGCTCGGTGGCCTCGTAGGCACGGCGCAGCGAGGCGAAGGCGTCGGGGGTGCGCTCGGGGTCCACGAGGAGCGTGGTGGCGACCGATTCCTTCGGACCGAGCAGTCCGAGGGTGATGGCGATGCGCAGCGAAAGGGGACAACTCCGTGACAGATACAGCTCGTAGCGGTGCGGAGCCGGGTAGAAGCCGCCGGCGAGGCCCACACCGATACGGCTGTCGACACGGTGGGGGAGGGCGGGCGACGCGGCCGCCGGCTGGAGACGCAGGGTCGAGGGGAGCGAGACCGGCTCACAAGGGCGTGAGCCGGTGGTGCTGGACGTGCGCGAAGCTGTCTCGGGCATGACTCTCCCTGGGGGAAGAAGGAAGCCACCGCCGCCTTATGGGCACCAGCGGCCGAATGCGGATCGACTGCGCTCGTCGCGCCGGTCCGGATCGAACGGACCGGCCGCGGATCAGTAAGCGCTGGAGACACGCAACAGATCGATGTGCAGGCGCCTCGTCAAGCCGTTCCTCGGCATTCCCACCGGTCCCGATTCCAGGGCTCGCGAGACGCGAGACCGCGCTTGCCCCGCCGCACCGGCGGGACCCGGTCGTCACCCGGGGCACCCCGTCGCAGCGGAAGGGTTGCCTGCCAGCGGGCCGGGGCCGATGACCACTGGAGGGAGTTCTACCCCCACCATGGGCGCTGACAATCGTGACCGTCCATGTCAGTCTCGACGGGCTCCGTTGCGCCGTCAAGAAGGCGGTACGAGTGGTCTCACCTGGTGGTCACGCGCATTGACATTCTTTTCGGGGCGGGCCTAACGTGCGGCCCACCAAGGGGATTCCTTCCGACCGGAGAAGAGATGGTGACGGTGACGCACACAGCCGAGGGGACGGCCGCATGGCGGCGCCTCGGCCGCGATGTGCTGTGCGCCGACCGCTCCGTGGACCTGCTGCGCGTCAACAGCGCGCTGTGTAGCGGTCCGTGTCGCCCCGTCAGCCAGGGCTGACGCTTCCTCCGCGTCACTGACGACCACCGCCGTCGCGGTGCGTCCCCTCCTGTCCAGCCCCCGTCGTCCGCGCGACCGCGCACCGCCGTGTCCGAGCCGCCTCCCGGCTCGCACGGTGCCGTGCGCCCGCGAGAACGCGGGGAGTCCGAATCCGCTGGAGCTCTCCATGAGTCAACCTCCCGGCAGCGCCGTGTCCTTCGGACCGGCGACGCCAGCCGATGCGATCCCCCGTACCGGCTTGCCCGCCCCGTCCGAACCCGTGGCGGCCCGGCGGGTCCTTCCGCTCCGGCGTCCCGGCCGCTGGATCGTCACGGCCGTCGTGCTCGTGCTGGTCGCCCAGATCGCCCACGGCCTGGTGACCAACCCCTTCTACCAGTGGGACCGCTTCCGGTACTGGTTCCTCCGGCCGGCCGTTCTCGACGGCCTGCTCATCACCCTCGAAGTCACGCTCTACAGCGCCCTGTCGGGCCTGCTGGGCGGAATCCTGCTGGCCCTGGCCCGGCTCTCCCCGAGCCCGGTGCTCCGCGCGGTGAGCTGGGTCTACACCTGGCTGTTCCGGTCGGTGCCGCTGATCGTGGTCCTGCTGTTCCTCTACAACTTCAGCGCGCTGTACCAGACGCTGAGCCTGGGCGTTCCGTTCGGGCCGGCCTTCCTCACCTTCGACGAGTCCCGCCTGGCCACCGACATGGCCGTCGCCGTCGTGGGACTGAGCCTGAACGAAGCGGCGTACGCCTCCGAAGTGGTGCGCGGCGGCCTCCTCTCCGTGGACCAGGGGCAGCACGAAGCGGCCGCCGCCCTGGGCCTGCCGAAGCGGTACCGGTTCGCGAGGATCGTCTTCCCGCAGGCGCTGCGCTCCATCGTCCCCAACTACGTGAACCAGCTGATCGGTCTGATCAAGGGCACCTCGCTGGTCTTCTACGTCTCCCTGCTGGACCTGTTCGGCTCCGTGCAGAGCATGGGCAGCACCTACCCCGGCGACATCGTGCCGCTGCTCCTCGTCGCCACCGCCTGGTACCTGATCCTCACCAGCGTCGTGTCCGTCGTCCAGTTCTACGTCGAGCGGCACTACTCGCGGGGCGCGCTGCGCACCTTGCCGCCGACCCCGTTGCAGAAGGCGCGAAGCGGTCTGCGTGACCTGCGGGCGCGGATCCGGAGGGAGACGGCGGTATGAGCGGCGAGACGAACAGCCCGGCGCCCGCGGCCGTCGACGTGCTCGACGTCCACAAGTGGTACGGCGCCCACCATGTGCTGAAGGGGGTCCGGCTGACCGTGCGGCCGGGAGAGGTGACGGTCGTCGTCGGCCCGTCCGGATCCGGCAAGTCCACCCTGCTGCGCGTGATCAACCACCTGGAGAAGCCCGAGGCCGGCCACGTCAGTCTGAACGGCGAGCTCGTCGGCGTACGCAGGCAGGGCGACCGCCTGAGGGAGCTGAGCGAGCGGGTCATCCTGGCCCAGCGCGGCCGCATCGGTTTCGTGTTCCAGAACTTCAACCTCTTCCCGCACCTGACCGTGCTGGACAACGTGGCCGCGGCTCCGGTGGCGGTCGGCAGGCTCTCCAAGCCGGAGGCCCGGAACCTGGCGCGCGATCTGCTCGCGCGGGTGGGCCTGGCGGACAAGGCCCAGGCCTACCCCCGGCAGTTGTCGGGCGGGCAGCAGCAGCGCGTGGCCATCGCCCGCGCCCTCGCCCTGCGGCCCGGAGTCATCCTCTTCGACGAACCGACGTCGGCGCTCGACCCCGAACTCGTCGGCGAAGTGCTCGCCGTCATCAAGGACCTGGCCCACAGCGGCACCACCCTCGTCATCGTCACCCACGAGATCGGCTTCGCCCGTGAGATCGCCGACCGGGTGGTCTTCATGGACGGCGGCCGGATCGTCGAACAGGGCACGCCCGCGGAGGTGTTGGACCATCCGCGACAGGAACGGACCAGGGACTTCCTGAGCAAGGTGCTCTGAGCCCGCGCGGGGCGAGGCGTCCCCGCCCGAAGACCCGCGGCCCGCCGGGACCGCGCCCCCACATCCCACCGCACACCCCAGAAGGACAGTCATGCGCGCCATCAGCCCGAACAGCAGAGTTCTCCGCGGCGTCACGGCCACCGCCGCCGTCGCCTCCCTCGCCGTCTCGCTCGCCGCCTGCGGGGGAGACGGCGACGCCGCCACCCGGACACGGACCGACGCGGCCGGAACCGTGACCGTGGGCGCACTCTCCAACGGGGCCGCGAAGGAGACCGCGCTGAAGGTGTCCGAGGTGAAGTCGATCAGCGCCGAGCTGCCCGAGTCCGTGGCCGAGAGGGGCACGTTGGTGGTGGGCATCGGCGCACTGCCCGCCGGGTCACCGCCGTTGAACTTCGTCGGCGAGGACCAGAAGACGCTCACCGGCAGCGAACCCGACCTCGGCAAGCTGGTCGCCGCGGTCCTCGGGCTGAAGCCGGTGGTGAAGAACTCGACCTGGGAGAACCTGTTCGTCGGGATCGACAGCGGCAAGGTCGACGTCGCCTTCTCCAACGTCACCGACACCGAGGAGCGCAAGAGGAAGTACGAGTTCGCCTCGTACCGGAAGGACAACCTCGCCTTCGAGGTCCCGAAGACGAGCACGTGGAACTTCGACGGCGACTACCGCAACCTCGCCGGCAAGACGGTCGCGGTGGGCGCCGGCACCAACCAGGAGAAGATCCTGCTGGAGTGGAAGGAGAAGCTGGCCAAGGCCGGCAAGAAGCTCACCGTCAAGTACTACCAGGACAACAACGCCGTGGCCCTGGCGCTGACCAGCGGGAGGATCGACACCTACTTCGGGCCCAACCCCGCCGTCGCCTATCACGTCACCCAGACCGCCGAGTCCCCCCACCCGACCCGCGACGCGGGGCAGTTCTCCGGCGCGGGCGCGACGATCCAGGGTCTGATCGCGGCCACCGCGAAGAAGGACAGCGGACTCGCGAAGCCGGTCGCCGACGCCATCGACCACCTGATCGAGAACGGTCAGTACGCCAAGTGGCTGGCGGCCTGGAACCTCTCGAGCGAGGCGGTGAAGACCTCCGAGGTCAACCCGCCCGGCCTGCCGCTCGACAACTCCTGAACCACCGTCCGCCCGGGGGGAGTCCACCGAACCCCCGGGCGGACGGCAGGCCGCGTGGGAGAGACGGGAAGAAGTCCGGCAGCGGGAAGAGGCCCGGCAGCGGGAAGAAAAGGCACAGCCGTGCGGTTGCGCTTGTTCAGGACCCCTGGCGTCCCGCCGGGGACCGGCGGAGAAGAACCCCGGGAACACCGGACCGAGAAGGCGGAGGTGAGGCACGTGCGTCAGGCGCCCCACCGCGTGCCGAGGCCGCTCCCGCCCCGCCGCCCGTACCTGTACGGCCGGCCGCACATCGATCTGCTGCGGGTCGCCGGCGCGCTCTGTCGTCCCTGACCCGTTCCCACGCGGCCACGCCCCGCTCACCGGGGCGGGCTTCCTCGTACGGTCGATCAGGAAGGCACCTCCGTGTCCTCGTCACCCTCTTTTCTGCACCTCGCCGTCGCGCTGGACGGCGCGGGCTGGCATCCGGCCGCCTGGCGCGAGCCCGTGGCCCGCCCCCACGACCTGCTGACCGCCGCCTACTGGACCGGCCTCGTCACCGAGGCCGAGCGCGGTCTGCTCGACTTCGTGACCATCGAGGACGGGCTCGGCCTCCAGTCCTCCTCGCCCACCGGACCCGACGGGCGCACCGACCAGGTCCGCGGCCGCCTGGACGCCGTCCTCATCGCGTCGCGGGTCGCGCCGCTGACACGCCGCATCGGCTTGGTGCCGACCGTCGTGGCCACCCACACCGAGCCGTTCCACATATCCAAGGCGATCGCCACCCTCGACCACGTGAGCTCCGGCCGCGCGGGCCTGCGCGTCCAGGTCAGCGCACGCCGGAACGAGGCGGCGCACTTCGGGCGGCGCACCTTCCCGCCGTTCCGCTTCGAGGACTACGACACGCCCGCCGCGCAGGAGTTGGTGACCGAGCTCTTCGACGAGGCCGCCGACCACGTCGAGGTCGTGCGCAGGCTCTGGGACAGCTGGGAGGACGACGCCGAGATCCGGGACGCCGCCACCGGCCGCTTCATCGACCGCGACAAGCTGCACTACATCGACTTCGAAAGCAGGAACTTCCGCGTCAAGGGTCCCTCGATCACGCCCCGGCCCCCGCAGGGACAGCCGATCGTCAGTGCCCTGGCCCACGCCACCGCCCCGTACCGGCTGGTGGCCCGGGCCGCCGACATCGGCTACGTCACCCCGCACGACGCCGGGCAGGCACGTGCCGTCGTCGAGGCGATCCGCGCCGAGCAGACCGCGGCGGGCCGGGAGGACGAGACCCTGCACGTCTTCGGCGACCTCGTGGTCTTCCTGGACGACGACCCCGGTGCCGCGAGGGCCCGCCGCGAACGACTGGACGCCCTCGCGGGCGGTCCGTACACGAGCGATGCCTTGATCTTCACCGGCACGTCTGTCCAACTGGCTGACCTGCTTCAGGAGTTGAGTGGGGCGGGACTGTCCGGATTCCGGCTGCGGCCCGCCGTCGCCGGACACGACCTCCCCGCGATCACCCGTGCCCTGGTACCCGAACTCCAGCGCCGTGACGCGTTCCGGCGGGCCTACGAGGCGGACACCCTGCGCGGGCTGCTCGGACTGGCCCGCCCCGCGAACCGCTACGCCACGACCGCCTGAGCCGGAAGGACCCCGACCATGAGCAAACCGCTCAAGCAGATCCACCTCGCGGCGCACTTCCCCGGCGTCAACAACACCACCGTGTGGAGCGATCCCGAGGCCGGCAGCCACATCGAGTTCAGCTCGTTCGCGCACTTCGCGCGGACCGCGGAGCGCGCCAAGTTCGACTTCCTGTTCCTCGCCGAGGGCCTGCGGCTGCGTGAACAGGGCGGAAAGATCTACGACTTGGACGTCGTGGGCCGGCCCGACACCTTCACGGTCCTCGCCGCCCTCGCCGCCGTCACCGAACACCTCGGCCTGACCGGCACCATCAACTCCACCTTCAACGAGCCCTACGAGGTGGCCCGCCAGTTCGCGAGCCTCGACCACCTCTCCGGCGGACGCGCCGCCTGGAACGTCGTCACCTCCTGGGACGCCTTCACCGGCGAGAACTTCCGCCGCGGCGGCTTCCTGCCGCAGGAGGAGCGCTACTCCCGGGCCGAGGAGTTCCTGGCCACGGCGAACGAGCTCTTCGACTCCTGGCGCGGCGACGAGATCGTCGCGGACCAGGAGACGGGAACGTTCCTGAGCGACGCCAAGGCCGGAGCCTTCGTCCACGAGGGCCGGCACTTCGACATCGAGGGGCAGTTCAACGTTCCGCGCTCCCCGCAGGGCCGCCCGGTGATCTTCCAGGCCGGCGACTCCGAGGAGGGCCGCGAGTTCGCGGCGTCGAGCGCCGACGCGATCTTCAGCCGGTACGCCACCCTCGAGGAGGGCCAGGCCTTCTACACCGACGTCAAGGCACGCCTGGCCCGCCACGGCCGCCGCCCCGACCAGCTGCTGATCCTGCCCGCCGCGACCTTCGTGCTCGGGGACACCGACGCCGAGGCCGAGGAGCACGCCCGCGAGGTGCGGCGCCTGCAGGTCAGCGGCGCCACCGCCATCAAGCACCTGGAGTTCGTCTGGAACCGCGACCTGTCCGCGTACGACCCGGACGGACCGCTGCCCGAGATCGACCCCGACCTCGGCGAACACACCCTCTCCCGCGGCCGCGCCCAGGTCCGGATGTACCGCGACCCGCTGGCCACCGCCCGGGAGTGGCGGGAGCGGGCGGCCGCCAACAAGTGGTCCATCCGCGACCTCGTCATCGAGACCGGGAACCGGCAGGCCTTCGTGGGCAGCCCGGCGACGGTCGCCGAGGCCATCGACCACTTCGTCCAGGCCGACGCCTCCGACGGCTTCATCCTCGTCCCGCACATCACCCCGGGCGGCCTGGACGCCTTCGCGGACACCGTCGTCCCGCTCCTGCAGGAGCGCGGCACCTACCGCACCGAGTACGAGGGCAGCACCCTGCGCGACCACCTCGGCCTCGCCCACCCCGACGCCGGGGCGCCGACCGCCCCGCACCTGTCCGCCGACCACTGAGGAGGCCCCAGCACATGTCCGACATCCCTCTCGGCGTACTCGACCTGGTTCCGGTCTCCTCGGGTTCCACGGCCGGTGACGCGCTGCGCAACTCCATCGACCTGGCCCGGCGGGCCGAGAGCCTCGGGTACGCCCGCTACTGGTTCGCCGAACACCATCTCAATCCCGGTGTGGCCGGAACCTCGCCAGCCGTCGTCATCGCCCTGACCGCCGCCGCGACCTCGACCATCCGGCTCGGCGCCGGTGCCGTGCAACTCGGCCACCGCACCGCCCTGTCCACCGTCGAGGAGTTCGGTCTGATCGACGCGCTGCACCCCGGGCGCCTCGACCTCGGCCTCGGGCGCTCCGGCGGCCGGCCGTCCGGCAAGCCCGCCGTCCCGCCCGCCACCGTGACCCCGGTGGTCGACGGCCGCGCCCCGAACGGGCTGCGCATCCCGCCCCGCTTCTCCTTCGAGCACCTTCTCGGCTCACCGCGGATCGCCCTGCAGCGCACCCTCCTCCAGCAGCCCGGCGCACAGTCGCAGGACTACGGCGAGCAGATCGACGACATCCTCGCGCTGCTCGCGGGCACCTACCGCTCGCCGGACGGCGTCGAGGCGCACGTCGTCCCCGGGGAGGGTGCCGACCTGGAGGTGTGGATCCTGGGCAGCAGCGGCGGACAGAGCGCCGAAGCGGCCGGCCGGGGCGGGCTCCGGTTCGCCGCGAACTACCACGTCAGTCCGGCCACCGTGCTGGAGGCGGTGGAGGGCTACCGCGCCGCGTTCCAGCCCTCCGACGTCCTCGACAAGCCGTACGTCAGCGTGTCCGCGGACGTCGTCGTCGCCGAGGACGACGAGAAGGCCCGCGAACTCGCCACGGGATACGGCCTCTGGGTCCGCAGCATCCGCACGGCCGAGGGGGCCATCGAGTTCCCCACCCCGGACGAGGCGCGCGCCCACGTCTGGTCGGACGCCGACCGGACGCTCGTCCAGGACCGCCTCGACACTCAGTTCGTCGGCTCCCCGCAGCGGGTGGCCGACCAGTTGGCGCAGCTCCAGGAGGCCACCGGAGCCGACGAACTGCTCGTCACCACGATCACCCACGGACACGCGGACCGGGTGCGGTCGTACGAGCTGCTGGCCGAGGAGTGGCGCACACGGTGACCCACCGCCTCTGCCGGACGTCCCTCGCCCGGGGACCGCCGACCAGGACGGGAACCCGGACACCACCGGTGTGTACGGTGGCGGGAAGATCGCCGTGACCGGCGAACCGGCCGGACCGTGGAAGGAACCACCGAGATCATGCGCGTCATCGTGGCCCGTCGGCCGGCGGAGGTGTCCGGATGAACGGCACCGGGACATCGGGCGCCGGGGATCCCGTCCTGCTGCGCACCGAGGGACGGGCCGCCCGTCTCACCCTCAACCGGCCCAGGGCCCTCAACGCCCTGAACCACGAGATGGTGCGCCGGATCGACGGGGCGCTCACCGCCTGGGAACACGACCCGGCCGTCGAGACCGTCGTCGTCACCGGCGCCGGGGAACGCGGACTGTGCGCGGGCGGCGACATCCGGGTCGTCCACGACGACGCGCGCGACGGGGACGGCACCGCGTCCGCCGCCTTCTGGCGGGACGAGTACCGCCTCAACGCCCGTATCGCCCGCTATCCCAAGCCGTACGTGGCGGTCATGGACGGCATCGTCATGGGCGGCGGCGTCGGCGTCTCCGCGCACGGCAGCGTCCGGATCGTCACCGAACGCTCGCGGATCGCCATGCCCGAGACCGGCATCGGTTTCGTCCCCGACGTCGGCGGCACCCGTCTGCTCGGCCTCGCCCCGGGCGAACTCGGCACCCACCTCGCCCTGACGGGCGCCTCGATCGGCGCCGGGGACGCGCTGCTGTGCGGCCTCGCCGACCACTACGTGCCCTCCGCCTCGCTCCCGCGACTGCTGTCCGACCTCGCCGACCGGCCCGTGGCGGAGGCCCTGGCCGCGCACGAGCGGCCCGCGCCCCCGGCGGAACTCGCGGAGCGGCGCGGATGGATCGACGCCTGCTACGAGGCCGACACGGTCGAGGAGATCGTCCAGCGGCTGCTCGCGGCCGGTGACCCGTCCGCCAAGGAGACGGCGGAGATCCTCCTCGGCAACTCGCCCACCGCCCTGAAGGTCACGCTGGCCGCCCTGCGCCGCGCCCGGCGGCTCGGCTCGCTGGAGCGCGTCCTGGACCAGGAGTACCGCGTGTCCTGCGCGGCCCTGTCCGCCCCCGACCTGGTGGAGGGCGTCCGGGCCCAGATCATCGACAAGGACCGCGAGCCGCGCTGGTCCCCGGCCACGCTCGCCGAGGTCACCGACGCCGACGTCGAGCGCTTCTTCGCCCCGCTCGGCGAGCGTGAACTCGGCCTGTCCGACGGGGCCTTCCGGTCGTCGTGAGGACCCGTCACCTGGGACGAGAGGAAGATCACCCCGGTCGGCGCGGTCTTGGCCAGGTACGCGGCACGCGGTACGGTCGGTCCGATATCGATGACGTCAAGACGGAAGCCGGCGGAAATCCGGCACGGTCGCGCCACTGTGAGCGAGACGCCCCAGCCACGCTGGGCGCCCCGTGAGTCAGACCCGTAGGCGGCATCCTGTGCACCACCGAGATGGGACGCGAACTCCCGAGGAGGTCCTGCCATGGCGCAGACCGTCGCCCAGCCGACAGCCACCACCCCCGCCATCCCCGCCAAGCTGCCGATCGGTGCGATCGCCCCCTGGGCGGTCTTCTTCGGCATCCTGATGCTGGTCCTGCTGTACTTCGTCGGCGCCGAGCAGGGCGCCACCTCCGTCGTCTCCGGCGAGGACGTCCACGAGTGGGTGCACGACGCCCGCCACCTGCTCGGCTTCCCCTGCCACTGACCCGAGGGGACCGCGCACACCCATGAACTCCGCAACGGTAAGAAATCTCCTCGTGCGGGGCATGCTCGCCGGCCTCGCGGCCGGTGTACTCGCCCTGGTCGTCGCCTACTTCCTCGGTGAACCGAGCGTCGACAGCGCCATCGGCCTCGAGGAGGCCCACGCCCACACCCACGAGCACGGGCACGAGGTCGAACTCGTCTCCCGGAGCCTGCAGTCCACCGCGGGCCTGGCCACCGGCGTCCTGGTCTACGGCGTCTCCTTCGGCGGCATCGCCGCGCTCGCCTACTGCTTCGCACTGGGCCGCGTGGGCCGCTTCGGACCGCGCGCGACCGCGCTCCTGCTGTCCGGGACCGCGCTGCTGGCCGTGTACGTCGTGCCGTTCCTGAAGTACCCGGCCAACCCGCCGGCGGTCGGCGACGCCGACACCATCGGCAAGCGGACCGCCCTGTACTTCCTGATGATGGTCCTCAGCGTGCTCCTCGCGGTGGGCGCCGTCATCCTCGGCAAGCGCCTCGCGCCGACCCTCGGCACCTGGTACGCCACCGTCACCGCGGTGGCCGCCTTCGCCGTCGTGATCGGACTCGCCTACCAGTTCCTGCCCGTGGTCAACGAGGTCCCGGGAGGCTTCCCGGCCACCCTGCTGTGGCGGTTCAGGCTCTCCGCACTGGCCATCCAGACCGTCCTGTGGGGTGGATTCGGCCTGGTCTTCGGCGAGTTGGCCGAACGCATGCTCAACCCCCGGCCCGCCGGGGCACCTTCGGGCCGGTCGGTCCCGGCCGCGAACTGAACCCTCCGGCACCGACGCCACAGGCCCCCGGATCACTCCGGGGGCCTGTGGCGTTCGCGCGGTCCACCGCGGATATGAGCGGTGGCAGGGCTCCGACCTGCCCCGCCACCGCCGTCCAGGTCAGCGGCCCTCGCCGCCGAACACCTCCAGGATGCGCTCCGCCGCGAGCGTCGCCGTCAAGTCGCCCTCGCGGACCTGCCGTTCGAGCTCGGGGGCGAGAGCCCGTACGGCCCGGTCGGCGTGCAGCCGGCCGAGCAGTTCGTCCCGGACCATGTTCCAGGTCCAGTCCACCTGCTGGTCACGGCGCTTCTCGGCGAGGGCGCCGGTCGAGTCGAGCAGCGTCCGGTGCTGTTCCAGACGGTCCCAGAGGGTGTCCAGACCGGCCGACTCGCGGGCGCTGCAACTCAGCACCGGCGGCGTCCAGACGGCGTCCTTGCCGTGCATCAGCCGCAGCGCGCCCGCCAGTTCACGCGCCGCCGACTTCGCGTCGCGCTCGTGCGGACCGTCCGCCTTGTTGACCGCGATCACGTCCGCCAGCTCCAGGACGCCCTTCTTGATGCCCTGCAACTGGTCCCCGGTACGCGCCAGCGTGAGCAGCAGGAAGGAGTCGACCATGTTCGCGACCGCGGTCTCCGACTGACCGACACCGACCGTTTCCACCAGCACCACGTCGTAGCCGGCCGCCTCCATCACCACGATCGACTCGCGGGTCGCCTTCGCCACCCCGCCGAGCGTCCCGGCGGTGGGGGAGGGGCGGATGAACGCGGCCGGGTCCACGGCGAGCCGCTCCATCCGGGTCTTGTCACCCAGGATGGAGCCGCCCGTACGGCTGGAGGACGGGTCGACGGCGAGCACCGCCACCCGGTGCCCGAGCGAGGTCAGCATCGTGCCGAACGCGTCGATGAAGGTCGACTTGCCCACGCCCGGCACCCCGCTGACACCGATCCGCCGGGCCTTCCCGCTGTGCGGGAGCAGCTCGGTCAGCAACTCCTGCGCCAGCGCCCGGTGCTGGGGCCGGGTGGACTCGACGAGCGTGATGGCGCGGGCGACCAGCGCCCGCTTCCCGTCGAGCACACCCTTGACATAGGTGTCGAGTTCGATCACAGGTCGTGCCCGAGGTCGGCAGAGAGCCGCTGGACGAGGTCGTACGCCGCGTCCGGGATCACCGTCCCCGGCGGGAAGACCGCCGCCGCGCCCATCTCCAGCAGCGTCGGCACGTCCTGCGGCGGGATGACCCCGCCGACCACGATCATGATGTCCTCACGCCCCTCCGCCGCCAGCTCCTCGCGCAGCGCCGGTACGAGGGTGAGGTGTCCGGCGGCCAGCGACGAGACGCCCACGATGTGCACGTCCGCCTCGACCGCCTGCCGGGCCACCTCGCCCGGCGTCTGGAACAGCGGGCCCACGTCGACGTCGAAGCCGAGGTCGGCGAAGGCGGTCGCGATCACCTTCTGGCCGCGGTCGTGGCCGTCCTGGCCCATCTTGGCGACCAGGATGCGCGGGCGCCGGCCCTCGGCCTCCTCGAACGCGTCCACCAGCGCGCGGGTCCGGTCCACGGAAGGGGACTCCCCTGCCTCGTTGCGGTACACCCCGGAGATCGTACGGATCTGGCCGGCGTGCCGGCCGTAGACCTTCTCCAGGGCGTCGGAGATCTCGCCGACGGTGGCCTTCGCGCGGGCCGCGCGCACCGCCAGCTCCAGCAGGTTGCCCTCACCGGCGGCCGCCCGCGTCAGATCCTCCAGCGCGGCCTGCACCTCCTGGCCGTCGCGCTCGGCCCGCAGCCGGCGCAGCTTCTCGATCTGCTGCGCGCGCACGGAGGAGTTGTCGACCTTGAGCACGTCGATCTGCTCGTCGGACTCCACGCGGTACTTGTTGACGCCGATGACCGGCTGGCGGCCGGAGTCGATGCGGGCCTGGGTGCGGGCCGCCGCCTCCTCGATCCGCAGCTTCGGGATGCCGGCGTCGATGGCCTGCGCCATGCCGCCCGCCGCCTCGACCTCCTCGATGTGCTGCCAGGCACGCCGGGCGAGGTCGTGGGTCAGCTTCTCCAGATAGGCGCTGCCGCCCCAGGGGTCGATGACCCGGGTCGTGCCCGACTCCTGCTGGATCAGCAGCTGCGTGTTGCGGGCGATCCGCGCGGAGAAGTCGGTGGGCAGCGCGAGCGCCTCGTCCAGCGCGTTGGTGTGCAGCGACTGCGTGTGGCCCTGGGTGGCGGCCATGGCCTCCACACACGTGCGCGTGACGTTGTTGAACACGTCCTGAGCGGTCAGCGACCAGCCGGACGTCTGCGAATGGGTGCGCAGGGAGAGGGACTTGGCGCTCTTCGGGTCGAACTGCTTGACCAGCTTCGCCCACAGCAGGCGCGCCGCCCGCATCTTGGCGATCTCCATGAAGAAGTTCATGCCGATCGCCCAGAAGAACGAGAGCCGCGGCGCGAACGCGTCCACGTCCAGGCCCGCCTCGCGGCCCGCCCGGATGTACTCCACACCGTCCGCGAGGGTGTACGCCAGCTCCAGGTCGGCCGTCGCGCCCGCCTCCTGGATGTGGTACCCGGAGATGGAGATGGAGTTGTAGCGCGGCATCCGCTGCGAGGTGTACGCGAAGATGTCGGAGATGATCCGCATCGACGGCTTCGGCGGATAGATGTAGGTGTTGCGGACCATGAACTCCTTCAGAATGTCGTTCTGAATGGTTCCGGCCAGCTTCTCGGGCGGTACGCCCTGCTCCTCCGCCGCCACGATGTAGAGCGCCAGCACCGGCAGCACGGCACCGTTCATCGTCATCGACACGGTCATCTTGTCCAGCGGGATGCCGTCGAAGAGCTGCCGCATGTCGTAGATGGAGTCGATGGCCACGCCCGCCATGCCGACGTCGCCCGTCACCCGGGGGTGGTCGCTGTCGTAACCGCGGTGCGTGGGCAGGTCGAAGGCGATCGACAGGCCCTTCTGGCCCGCGGCGAGGTTGCGGCGGTAGAAGGCGTTGGACTCCTCGGCCGTCGAGAAGCCCGCGTACTGGCGGATGGTCCAGGGCTGGTTGACGTACATCGTCGGGTACGGGCCGCGAAGGAACGGCGCCACGCCCGGGTACGTCTCCAGGAAGTCCAGGCCCTCCGTGTCACGGCCGGTGTACAGCGGCTTGACCGCGATGCCCTCCGGGGTCTCCCAGAACGCGTCGCCGGTGCCGGCGGCCTTCTGGGCGGCGGCCTTCCAGGCGTCGGCGGTGCCTTCGGCGGTGGGTGTCCCCAGGTCGATTCCGGAGAAGTCGGGGATTCCCATCAGGACACTCCCATGCGGTCGAGGGTGGCGGTCAGGACGGCGACGGCGTCGCAGCCCGCGAAGACGTAGGAGTCGACACCGGCGTACTGCGCGGGCCGGCCGGCCAGGAAGACGTGCCGGGCCCCGGCCGCCGCGAGGGCTTCGGCCGTGCTCACGGCCTGCTCCTCGTACAGCGCGTCGCTGGAGCACAGGACGGCCTCGGTGGCGCCGCTGTCCTCGAACGAGCCCTCCGTGACCGGCTCGATGCCGCCGGCCTGGAACAGGTTCGCGACGAAGGTGCTCCGCGCGGTGTGCGCGGCGGCGGATCCGATCGTGGCCAGATAGATCCGGGGACGGGCCCCGGTGGCGGCGAGATGCGCGTCGGAGCGTGCCCGCAGCGCCTCGTACGCCTCGTCGCGCCGCACCCGCGGCAGGCCGCCGGACGGTGCCGCGGGAGCGGGCTCGCGCTCCACCGGGCGCTCCGCCAGGTACGGGAACTCGCTGACGCCGGTGATCGGTTCGCGCCGCTTGGCGAGCTTCACCGAACGGGCCGCCCAGGTGTCCGCCAGGTCGCGCGCCAGCCGGCCCGAGCGCAGCACCGCGGCCTGGCCGCCGTCCCGCTCGATCCCCTGGAAGAACTCCCAGCCCGCGTGGGCGAGTTCGTCGGTCAGCCGCTCCACGTACCAGGAGCCGCCCGCCGGGTCGATCACCCGGGACAGGTGCGACTCCTCGATGAGGATCGTCGAGGTGTTGCGGGCGATGCGCCGCGCGAACGCGTCGGGCAGCCCGAGCGCGTGGTCGAAGGGCAGGACGGTGACGGAGTCGGCGCCGCCGACACCGGCCGCGAGCGTCGCGATGGTCGCGCGCAGCATGTTCACCCACGGGTCGCGGCGCGACATCATCACCGGCGAGGTCACGGCGTGCTGCACCTGCCCGCCCGCGCCCGGCGTCCCGCAGACCTCGGCGACCCGCGCCCACAGCCTGCGCGCCGCCCGCAGCTTGGCGATCGTCAGGAACTGGTCGGCGGTCGCGGCGTACCGGAACTCCAGCTGCGCGCAGGCCTGCTCGACGGACAGTCCGGCTTCGGTCAGCTCGCGCAGATAGGCGACACCGGTCGCCAGCGAGGCGCCCAGCTCCTGCCCGGCCGAGCCGCCGGCCTCGTGGTACGGGAGCGCGTCGACGGTCAGCGCCCGCAGCCCCGGGTACTCGCCGGCGCACCGCAGCGCGAGCGGGACGACCGCGGCGAAGTCCGTCGCCGCCCCCGTGCGGGCCTCGTGGCCGAGCGGGTCCGCGCCGAGGTTGCCGCGCACGGCATCCGGAGCGACACCGCGGGCCGCGTACAGCCGCAGCAGCTCCCGGGCCGCCGCCTCGACGTCACGGCCCGCGTCGAGGACGACCGGGGCCAGATCGAGGTACACGCCGTCCAGGACCGCTTCGAGCGAGGAGACGGGAACGCCGCCCTCGCCGACCGCGAGCCACAGCGACGTGACGCCGTTCTCCAGGTCACCGAGGACCAGGGCGTTGTCCGCCGCCGAGTGCCGCTGTCGCACGTCCCAGCCGCCCGCGGTGTTGCCCTCGGGCCTGCTGCCCCGGACGAAGGGGGCGAAGCCGGGGAAACCGGCATCGGCGGCCGTGTCGCGCGCGGTGTAGAGGGGCCTGGTGGCGAGTCCGTCCTCGAGCGCGGTGGACAGCGCGTCTTCGGCTGCCGCGCCCGAGGCCTCCTTGCCCGATTTGCGCAGCACACCTTCTACCAGGAGCTGCCACTGGTCATGGGTCGCGGAAGGGAACTCGGCGGCCAGCGCGAGCCCGTCGTTGGGCAGGACTGTCATGCTCGGATGCTAGGTCAGAGTACTGAAGCAGCAGCAGTGTCGAAGCCTGTGACCTTGACCTCTCGCTGGCGGTGATCCAGATCTCTCTGCCAGGGTGGGCCGATGCGGATACCCAGGCAGGCAGCCAGAGTCGCGGTGCTGGACCCGGCGGGCGCCGTCTTCATGTTCCGGTACGACAACGAGGAGGTCGGCGTCCACTGGGCGCTGCCCGGCGGCGGACTGGATCCGGGGGAGACCCCGCTCCAGGCCGCCGTGCGAGAGGTGCGGGAGGAGACCGGCTGGACGGACGTCGAACCCGACGGAACGGCGCTGTGCTTCTGGGAACACGACTTCACCCGCGCCGGGGTCCCCGTGCGGCAGTACGAGCACATCTTCCTCGCGTACGGGCCGCGCAGGGAGCCGGTGAGCGAACTGGGCGCGTTCCAGGCGGCGGAAGGCATTCTCGGGGGCAGCTGGTGGTCCCCGCTCGACCTGTCGGATCCGGCGGAGCCGCTGTGGCCGCCCCGGCTTCCGGAACTGCTGGCCGCGGTACGACGGGACGGCCCGCCCGCGACACCCGTCGACCTCGGGTTCACGCCGAACGGCGGCCTCGCGCCCTGAGCCGGGAGCGGGGCCGCCCCGGTCAGTACACGTCGCGGACGTACCGCTTCTCGGCCGCGAGCTGCTTGACGTAGGCGGCGGCGCCGTCCGCGCCGTGGCCGCCGTGGGTCACGGCGATGTCCCGCAGGGCCTGGTCGACGTCCTTGGCCATGCGGGACGCGTCGCCGCACACGTAGAGGTGCGCTCCGTCCCGGAGCCAGGACCACAGCTGGGAGCCGTGCTCGCGCATCCGGTCCTGGACGTAGACCTTGACCCGCTGGTCGCGGGAGAAGGCCGTGTCGAGGCGGTCGAGGGTGCCGTCGGCGAGGAAACCGGTCAGCTCCTCCTCGTAGTAGAAGTCGGTGGCCCGGTGCTGCTCCCCGAAGAACAGCCAGTTGGGCGCGTGGTGGCCGAGAGCGCGCCGCTCGTGCAGGAAACCGATGAAGGGCGCGATCCCGGTGCCGGGGCCCACCATCACCATGGGCGTGGCGGGGTCGGCCGGTGGCCGGAACCTCGGGGAGGGCTGGACGAAGACCGGTACCGGCGTGCCGAGGGGCGCGTCGGCGAGGAAGGGCGAGCAGACGCCCTGGCGCGCTCGTCCGCCGGGGTTCTCGTAGCGGACGACGGACACCGTGAGCGAGACGAGACCGGGGTCGGTCAGCGGGCTGGACGATATGGAGTACAGCCGGGGCTGCAGCGGCCTCAGGACCTCGGCCCATTCCTGGGCGTCGGCCCGGACCGGGTGTTCGGCGACGAGGTCGACCGCCTGACGGCCCCAGGACCACCGGGCCAGTTCGTCCTTGTTGTCGGGCCGCAGCAGCTTCTTCAGCACCCGGTCGTGGGTGCGTTCGGCGACGAAGCGCAGCAGCCCGGGGGTGATCCGGGTGATGTCCAGATGCCGGTGCAGGGCGTCGTGGAACGGGATCTCCCCAACTCCTTCCAGGCGCACGGCGCCGTCCGCCGCGAGTCCGGTGGTGGCCAGCCACTCCGTGACGAGTTCCGGGGAGTTGACGGGGCGTACGCCGAGGGCGTCGCCGGCCCGGTAGACGAGCGGGGTCTCGCTGTCGCGGGTGTCGAAGGTGAAGCGCCGGACCTCCTTGCCGGCCCCGGGCAGACTGAGCAGCTGGTTCCCGGCCAGGCGGGCGGTGACGAGACCGGGCTTTCCCGGCGGGGCGGCGGACGGGGGTGCCGGAGGAGCGGGCGCCGGCGGCGGCGTGACCGTTTCCGCGCCGTCGGTCAGGGAGGCGAGGACCTGGTCGAGCCAGGCCGTGGCCGAGGGCCCGTAGTCGGGTTCGCAGTCCGTGCGCGGGGCCAGGCGTACGGCGCCCAGTTCGTCCAGGCGCTGGTCGAGGCGGCGGCCGTGCCCGCAGAAGTCGTCGTAGGAGGAGTCGCCGAACGCGAGGACCGCGTAGCGCAGGCCGTCCAGGCGGGGGGTGTCGGGCGCGGCCAGTGCGTCCCAGAACCCGGAGCCGTTGTCCGGGGCGTCGCCGTCGCCGAAGGTGCTGGTGATCAGCAGGACGTCGGCGCCGGCGGGCAGTTCCCCCGGACGGGCGTCGTCCATGCCGACCAGGGTGGCCCTGTGCCCCGTGGTGGTGAGCCGGTCGGCGGCGGCCGTGGCGAACTCCTCCGCGTTGCCGGTCTGCGAGGCCCACAGGACGACGACCTCCCGGACGGGACCGGCGGACGCCGGGGCCGGGGGCGGTGTTCCCGGGGTGGCCCGGGAGTACATGCCGGCGAGCACCCCGTTCACCCACAGGGCGTGCTCGGGGCTGAACGGGGCGCCCGGCGGCAGCACCGGCACGCCCGGAGCGCCCGGTTCGATGCCGGCGAGGAACCCGATCAGGTACTGGCGCTCGTGCTCGGCCAGGACCGGCGGCGGAGCGGGCCGGAGCCCGAAGACGTCCACGGGTCCCGCGGGCAGGGGGGCGGTCACGGCCGGTCCTCCGGCAACGGCGGCCACCGCGAGGGCGGCACCCGCGTCGGACCCGGACCCGACGCCGGCACCGGCACCGGCACCGGCACCGGCGGTGACCGTGACCGGCGCCGTCACGGACACCGGGGCCGCCACCTTCGTCAGGGACGCCGCGCAGACCTTGAACTCCGGCTGGAAGGACAGCGGGTCGACGGCGTCGTTGGTGACCGCGTTGACGCTCAGGTACTCGCCGAACAGGTCGTTCCAGTGGAAGGGCGCGAAACAGCAGCCCGGCCGCATCCGGTCGGTCACCACCGCGGGCAGCACCGCCCGGCCGCGCCGCGAGGCGACCTCCACCGAGTCGCCGTCGGCGACACCGAGCCCGGCGGCGTCGTCCGGGTGCAGTTCCACGAAGGGCCCGGGATCGAGCTTGTTGAGCTTGGCGACCCTGCCCGTCTTGGTGAGGGTGTGCCACTGGTGCTGCACCCGGCCGGTGTTCAGGATGTAGGGGTAGTCGTCGTCCGGCATCTCGGCGGGAGGCAGGTGCGGGCGGGCGTGGAACACCGCCCGGCCGCTCGCCGTGGGGAAGACCGGACCTCCGCCGTGCTCGTCCACGTACCGGATCGGGTTGCGGTCGGGGCCGTCCTCGCGCGCGGACGGCCACTGCACCGGGGTGGAGCGCAGCCGCTCGTAGCTGACGCCCCGCAGGTCGTAGCCGGTCCCCGGGTTGTGGGCGCGCTTGATCTCCTCGAAGACGTCCTCCGCGCTCTCGTACGAGAAGCCCCGCTCGTAGCCCATCGCGCGGGCGACGGCGGCGATGATCCGCCAGTCCGCCGTCGCCTCCCCGGGAGGCTCCACCGCGGGCCGGGCGAGGGTCAGGTTGCGCTCGCTGTTGACGAGGACGCCCTCGGTCTCGGTCCACAGCGCTCCCGGCAGGACGATGTCCGCGTACGCGTTGGTCTCCGTCTCGGCGAAGACGTCCTGGGTGACGACGAACTCGGCCCGTTCCAGGCCCTCGATCACGGTCCTGCGGTTGGCCACGGAGGCGACGGGGTTCGTGCAGATGATCCAGCAGGCCTTGATGTCCCCGTCGGCCATCCTGCGGAACATCTCGACCGTGCCCCGGCCGGACCCGTCCTCGCGCAGGGTGCCGGGGGGCAGTTCCCACAGGTCCTCGACGAAGGCGCGGTCCTCGGCGGCCAGGACCGACCGCTGGCCGGGCAGGCCGGGACCCATGTACCCCATCTCCCGGCCGCCCATGGCGTTCGGCTGGCCCGTCAGCGAGAACGGACCGCTGCCGGGCCGGCAGATCGCCCCCGTCGCCAGGTGCAGATTGACGAGCGCGTTGGTGTTCCAGGTGCCGTGCGTGGACTGGTTGAGGCCCATCGTCCAGCAGCTCGTCCACTCCCCGGCCTCGCCGATGAGCCGGGCCGCCTCGCGGATGTCCTCCTCCGGCACGCCCGTGATCGCGGCGACCGCGGCGGGCGGGTAGTCGGCCAGGAACTCCGGCATCGCCTCCCAGCCCTCGGTGTGCGCGGCGATGAAGCCGGGGTCGGTGTGCCCGTTCTCGTGCAGCAGGTGCAGCAGCCCGTTGAGGAGGGCCAGGTCCGTGCCGGGCCGGACCTGCAGGAACAGATCGGCCTTGTCGGCGGTCGCGGTGCGCCGGGGGTCGACGACGATCACCTTGGCGCCGCCCGACCTGACCCGCTCCATCATCCGCAGGAACAGGATCGGATGGCAGTCGGCCATGTTGGAGCCGATCACCAGGAAGACGTCGGCGTGCTCGAAGTCCTGGTACGAGCCGGGCGGGCCGTCCGCGCCGAGCGACAGCTTGTATCCGGTGCCCGCGCCGGCCATGCACAGCCGGGAGTTCGACTCGATCTGGTTGGTCCCGACGAAGCCCTTGGCCAGCTTGTTCGCCAGGTACTGGGCCTCCAGGCTCATCTGCCCGGACACGTAGAACGCGAAGGCGTCCGGACCGTGCTCGTCGATCACCGCCCGCAGCCGCCGGGCCGTCTCGGCGATCGCGGTGTCCAGCGGGGCGGGCTCGGCCTGCGCGCCGCGTTCGGCCCGCACGAGGGCCGAGTCCAGCCGCCCGGGGGCGGCGAGCATGTCGGCCGTGGTCGCGCCCTTGGTGCACAGGCGCCCGAAGTTGGCGGGGTGCGCCTTGTCGCCGGACGCCTTCAGGACCGTACGCCGTCCGTCGGGCCCCATGCCGATGTCGAGGACCATCCCGCAGCCGACACCGCAGTACGAGCAGACCGTCCGCACCTGCTGGGTGGTCGTGGTCACGAGCGGCCCTCCGTGTGATCGGTACCTTTCTCCACCGACGCTACGAAGGGCCCATTACGCGGTTGTCACACCGCTCGATCACCGGGGGTTACGCGCTCCACACACCGCGGCCACGGCGCCTGTGAGGTGGGGCCGTCGGGTGTGGCCTGCGGCGACGGGGACACCCGGCCCGGTGCCGGGTGTCCCGCCGTCACCTCAGTAGCCGAGGCCCGTGGTGGTGTACGCACACTCCGTGTAGAGGTAGCCCGGGGAGAGCTTGGCGGTGTCCGAGGCGGGGGACTTCCCGGTGCCGCTCCGGGACTTGTGCACGAAGTAGGTGGTGCCGACGGGCAGGTGGATGGTCCGCTGCGGGTAGTTCTTGCCGCTGCTGCACGGCTTGAAGCCGATCCCCAGCGTGCTGCCCAGCGAGTACGAGGTGCAGCTCCCGCAGGCCTTGAGGTTGAAGCTCCCCGTCACCGGCCCCGTGTACAGGACCGTGATCTCGTCGGGGCTGTCGTTCTTGACCGTGACGGCGATGCTGCCGCCCGAGGCCGTGGTCGGCAGACGCTTGCCGGCCGCGGGCACCGTCTGCGCGACCTCCGCGGCGATGGCGATCTTCTGGGCGCGCGCCCGGTTCTTGTGGTGCGGGTTGTTCTTGGCGAAGTCGTTCATGGTGGTGACGGCGTCACCGAACTTCTTGTCCTTGTACTGGTCGACACCGCAGGCGTACGCGCCCGAACGCGCGCTGTCCGAGGCCCGGTCGGCGTCCTTGCCGAGGGCGTCGGCCACCCCGGCCCGCTCCCCGGACAGTCCGCGGACCTGGGTGTCGAGACCGTCGAGCCGCTGCACGGCGGCACAGGGGTCGTCACCGCCCACGGACCTGACCGCCTCGTCGACCGCGTTCCTCACGGCGGGCTCGACCTTCCTGGCCTGCGCGGACCTGGGGAAGGTCGACAGGAGCTCGTCGAACTGCGTGGTCCAGCCCTCGTTCCCACCGCTCAGCGACGCCGCCGCGCACTCGTAGAGCGACGTGGCCAGCCGGTCGTCGGGCCAGTCGGCGAGGTCCCCCAGCTGTTCCTCGTCCACCGTGCGCGGAACCGTGCGGAGGTACTTCAAGGGCGGTACGGCCGAGCAGTAGTCCTTGCGCGCGTAGGGGGCACCGACGGTTTCGTAGTAGGTCTCGAGCCGGTCGGGCACCCGCCGGGCCGCGCGTGAGTCCGGGTGGTCCTCGCTGAGCGCGGCGTAGGAGGCCAGGGCGCGGCGGTAGCCGGCCTCGGCCGTCGCGAAGCCCTGCTTCCCGGAGCGCTCGACCAGTTCGTCGGCCCGGTCGAGCCGGTCGAGGAGCATCCGCTCCGTGGCCTCGTCGCGCGCTCCGTCGTACAGGACGACTCCCGAGGCGGGCACGGCCAGCAGGACGACGCCGAGCGCGGCCGCGACCAGGGCGCTCGGCAGCAGCGCCGACCGGGCCCGCAGTCCCACGAACGCGCCGTGCGCGGCGGCGAGCACAAGGAAGGCCAGGTAGAGCACCACCGCGGCACCGGGGACCCCGTCGGGATCCGCGGGCAGGGCCACCAGGAGCAGGATCGCCGTCGCGACCCAGCACACGGCCATCAGTCCCCAGCGGCGCACCACGGCGTAACCGAGCCCGAGCCCGCTGAGGTTCAGCAACGCCACCGCGACGGCCCGCCAGGGGCTGGCGGGAGCGGGCGGCGGCGCGGTCGGCATCGGCGGAACGACGAAGCCGTCACGAGCACCTTGATGATCCCAGGACATGACGGTTCCCCCCGTCGATCACGCCTGAAGCTGTCTGGCTTGTCAGCGTACGGTCAGTCAGCGGCCTGCGACAGAGCATATGTCGAGCGTCCGGGGCCCGTCTGTCCCACCCGACGACGGACGCCCCACCCGTCGCACGCGGTGCGGCCCGTGTCCGGGGTCCGGCCATGTACTCGATGCCGCCCGGTGACCGGGTCCGCGCACGGATGCCGAGACCTCCTGGGGCGTGTGTGTCCCGGGTGCCGCTCCACCTGACGGCCCTCGCTCTCTGGTGAGAGGCGCTCTCGCCGTGTAACGTCGCCGACAGATGTCGTGGTTCGCAGTACCTGCCCGCGCCGTGGTGCGGGCGTTTTGCTGTGCAGTGCCCGAGGACCAGGACGACTACCTCCGGGTTCGCGCGGTGCGGACCCGTCGACGAGTGAGAGGCACTGGCATGGCCAGCGGAACTGTCAAGTGGTTCAACGCCGAGAAGGGCTTCGGTTTCATCGCGCAGGACGGCGGCGGCCCTGACGTCTTCGCGCACTACTCCAACATCAACGCCACCGGCTTCCGTGAGCTCCAGGAGGGCCAGGCCGTGACGTTCGACATCACCCAGGGCCAGAAGGGCCCGCAGGCGGAGAACATCACGGCCGTCTGACCCCGCGTCACGCCGGCGCGGCGCCTCGACGATCACCCGTGACCGAGGCGCCGTGCGGGACGGCGGACGACGAAGGCCCGGTAGCCCTCCCCAGGAGGGGCGGCCGGGCGGCGTGCCGGCACGATGTCGGTGCGCCATGCGCCCGCAGCGGGGCGCGCACCGTGTTTCCGGCGCCGTACGCGCCGATGCCCGGCGGCCCGAGTGCCGCCGTCCTTCCCCGCCCGGGCCGGACCACCCCCGTTCAGGGGCGCGCCGAGGCGTCCGGGCCCCTTCCTCCCGCGGCCGTCGACGGCGTCCGGCCGCTACCGCTCGTGGCGGCACCCGCGTCCCGTCGATCCCGTGGTCCGAGGCCGCGTTGACGACGCGTCCGCTTTCCGGGCCCTCCTCTTCGCGTTCCGTCCACCCGTTCCACCGGTCTTTGATGGCGGATGCCGATACGGCCGTGTCACACGGTCGCACCGGACCGGAGGGGCGTTACTCACTTTCGGGTGATGGCCGGATGGTCCCCGGTGACGCGAGGGATGCCCGCATGTCGCCAGGACGCCACGGAGACAAGGGAGTTGGCGGTGACGAGACGGCACTGATGGCCTTTCAGCAGTTAAAGGGCTGATACAAGCATCTGTAACCGACATGTCCGTAATCTGTAACAGCGGCCGGGTGTCGCCCGTCCTGGGCGGGGATGTGGAGCAAGTTATGAGTCCTCGGCCACCGGGCCGGGACTCGCACAGGGTCGCACCGTGCGGGTTCCCCGCGAGGGGGCCCGCACGGGGTGTGCCGGCTCTCGAACCTTGAGGAGCTTTCATGTCCGTTTCCACGTCTGTCACAGCCCGCCGTATGGCGGCCGCCGTCCTGGCGGCCGGCGCTCTGGTCGGTTCGGCCTCCGTGTCGGCCTCGGCCGCGGAGCCGCGCTTCGAGCGCTCGCACGTCGCGATCAGCCGGGTGCAGGCCGACGCGCCGGGCTTTGACGACCGCTCCGCCCGTTCCCTGAACGCGGAGTGGGTGGAAATCACCAACTCGGGCCGTCGCGGCATCGACCTGGACGGCTGGACGCTGTCGGACCGGCAGGGCAACCGCTACACCTTCAACCACTACCGCCTGGCCGGGCGTTCCACCGTCCGCGTCCACACCGGCTACGGCCGCGACACCAGCCGTGACCTCTACCAGGACCGTCGCAACGAGGTGTGGGACAACCGCTCCGACGCCGCCACGCTGCGCACCGAGCGCGGCCGCTTCGTCGACAGCGTCTCCTGGGGCCGGCACCACGACCGTGACGACCGCTGGGGCCACTGGGGCCACCGCCACGACGACCACCGCCGTGACGACCACCGTCGTGACGACCACCGTGGTCCTGGGGACCACCGCGGTCACTTCGGTGGCTGAACGCCCCCTGACGGCAAGCCCGTTCGGAGCCGGATGACGGCAGACGACCGGCCGTGGGCCGGGCGACGCCAGACCCCGTGATCATCCGGTTCACCGGACGGTCCCGCCGAGGAAGACCCGCACCGCACGGTGCGGGTCTTCCTTGTATGCGCGCGGCTCCCCTTCCCCTCCACGACCGGGCACGACGGTCAGACGGGTCCCATCCCGGTGCCGCCCAGCAGCAGCGTCACGTCCACCGCCGCCACGACGACCGCCGTCGCGAACGCCAGCCGCTCCCGGCGGCGTCCCAGCACCGTCCCCGTCACCGCCACCAGCAGGACCAGGACCAGCGCCGTCACCTCGCGCCGGCCGGGCGGTCCCGCGGGCCCCAGGGTCAGCAGCGCGGACGCGGTCACCAGGGGCACCGGAAGCAGCAGCCGCGCACGGTCCGGCCCCAGCCGCTGCGGCCACCCGCGCACCCCCGCCGCCAGATCACCACGGATGTCCGGAAGCACGTCGCCCAGATGCGCCCCGATCCCCAGGAACGCCCCGGCGCCGAGGACCCACCAGGCGGGCCACGGCCGGCCGGGCAGCCCCAGTGTCACGAAGGCCGGGAGCGCGGCGAACGCCAGCGCGTAGGGCGCCCAGGACCAACGGGTGGCCTTGAGACGCAGGTTGTACGCCCATCCCGCACCGACCGCGGCCAGATGGACGGCGCCGGCCCAGAGACCGTTGAAGAGCGAGAGGGGCACGCACAGGGCCAGCGCCGCGTACGCGGCGGTCCACACCTGACCCGCTCCGACCGCTCCGGCCGCGACGGGCTTGCCGCGGCGGCCCTCCGCCGTGTCCCGGCCCGCGTCGAACGCGTCGTTGCACCAGCCCACGGACAACTGCCCCGCCAGGACGGCGGCCCAGGCCAGGACACACCCCTCGGTCCCGCGGCCGGCGATCACGGCCAGCGCAGCCGTCAGCGTGGTGACGGTCACGACGGGCCCGGGATGGCACGCCCGGCCCAGACCGGCCACCAGGCCGCTCCCGCGTCCGGCGCCGTCACCGGCCGTCGTGTGCTCGGGAGTACCCACCCGGCGATGGTAGGAGGCCCGGTCCACGCGGTTCGAGCGCGCCACGGGACGAACGGCCGGACGGGCGATCCCTGGTGACGAAGCGCCGGTGCGGGGAAAGCCTGCTGAACCGGGCAGCCCGGCCCGGTCGGTTTCGGACGGGAGTCCTATGACGCGGATCGCCGCCGTTCACGGAACCCTCGCGCCGCACCGCTACGACCAGTCCGAAATCACGGACATGGTGGCCCGCAGGTGTCTGCGGGACGGCGCCGACCGCCGCGCGCTCGACCGGCTGCACCGGGCCGCGCAGGTCCGCGGCCGCCACATGACACTGCCGCTCGAACAGTACGAGGCACTGGACGGATTCGGCGCCGCGAACGGCGTCTTCGTCCAGGCCGCGACGGACATGGGGGCCAAGGCCGTCCGGGAGGCGCTGCGCCTGGCCGGTCTGTCCGCCACCGACGTGGACCTGCTGGTCTTCACCTCCGTCACGGGCATCGCGGCGCCCTCCGTCGACGCCCGGCTGGCGGGCCGCCTCGGACTGCGGCCCGACGTCAGGCGCGTGCCGATGTTCGGCCTGGGCTGTGCCGGCGGCGCGGCGGGCCTGGCCCGCGCGCACGACTATCTGCTGGGCCGGCCCGACGAGGTGGCGGTGCTGCTGTCGGTGGAGCTGTGCTCGCTCACCTTCCAGCGCGACGACGCGTCCCTGGCCAACCTGGTCGCCACCGGTCTGTTCGGCGACGGCGCCGCCGCCGTGGTGGCCTGCGGTTCCCGTCGTACGGGCGGAGCCGGGGGCCCCACGATCGTGGACACGCGCAGCCGGCTGTACCCCGGCACCAGCCGCGTCCTTGGCTGGGACATCAAGGACTCGGGCTTCCGGGTCGTACTGGACCCGGAGATCCCCGACGTGGTGCGCCGTCACCTCGCCGACGACGTCCGGGGGTTCCTGGAGGACCACGGCCTGAAGCCGAAGGACGTGAGCGCGTGGGTGTGCCACCCCGGCGGCCCCCGGATCCTGGAGGCCGTCGGCGAGGCGCTCGACCTGCCCGAAGGGGCCCTCGACGTGACCTGGCGCCATCTGGCCGAGGTGGGCAACCTCTCCTCGTCGTCCGTGCTGCACGTACTGCGCGACACCCTGGCCGGCCGTCGCCCGCCCCCCGGCACGCCGGGTGTGCTGCTGGCGATGGGGCCGGGCCTCGCCTGCGAACTGGTGCTGCTGCGCTGGTAGGCCGCCCGGCACACGACACGGAACGGTGGGACACGCACACATGGACTGGTACGGACTGCTGGTGGCCGCCGTCGCCGCCGAGCGGGTGGGCGAACTCGTCGTCGCCCGCCGCAACGGACGCCGGAGCCGCGCACACGGCGCGATCGAGGCGGGCCGGGGCCACTACCCGGCGATGGTCGCCCTGCACACCGCCCTGCTGATCGGCTGCCCGGCCGAGGTGTGGCCGGCCGACCGGCCCTTCGTCCCGGCGCTCGGCTGGTCCATGCTGGCCGTGCTCGCGGGCGCCCAGGCGCTGCGCTGGTGGTGCATCACCACCCTGGGGTTCCGCTGGAACACCCGGGTGATCGTCGTGCCCGGTCTGCCGCTGGTGGCCCGCGGCCCGTACCGGGTGCTGCGCCATCCGAACTACGTGGCGGTCGTCGCGGAGGGAGTGGCCCTCCCGCTGGTGCACACCGCCTGGGTCACGGCACTCCTCTTCACACTGGGCAACGCCGTCGTGCTCACCGTGCGCGTCCGGTGCGAGAACCGGGCACTGGCCGGTGCGGCCCCCTCGCTCGGGTCCGTTCCGGCGTGATCGACGTCCTGGTGGCCGGCGGCGGCCCGGCCGGCCTGGCCGCCGCGATCCACGGCGCGCTGGCCGGTCTGGAGGCGGTGGTCGTCGAGCCGCGGACCGCGCCCGTGGACAAGGCCTGCGGAGAAGGTGTCATGCCCAGCGGGGTCGCCGGGCTGCGGACGCTGGGCGTCGAGGCCGCGGGGAAGGAACTGCGCGGGATCCGGTACGTGGACGGCACCACCCGTGCCGAAGCGTTCTTCCGGGGGCCGAGCGGCCTGGGGATCCGCCGTACCGAACTGCACCGGGCGCTGCACGAGCGCGCGCTCGGTCTCGGCGTACGGATCGTGCCGGGCAAGGTGGGGGAGGTGTGCCAGGGCGCGGACACGGTCACCGCCGCGGGTCTCACGGCGCGCTGGCTGATCGCCGCCGACGGACTGCACTCCACCGTCCGCCGGGGCCTCGGGCTGGAACTGCCCGGCGGCGCGCACCGGCGCTACGGACTGCGCCGGCACTACCGTGTCGAGCCCTGGACGGACTTCGTCGAGGTCCACTGGTCCGGCCGTGGCGAGGCCTATGTGACACCGGTCGCCGACGACCTGGTCGGTGTCGCGGTCCTCAGCCGTGTGCGCCGCGGATACGACGAGCACCTGGGCGACTTCCCGGACCTCACCGCCTCGCTGCGCGGGGCCGGAGCCGAGGCCACGGACGTGCGGGGCGCCGGGCCGCTGCTCCAGCGGGTGCGCCGCAGGGTCGCCGGACGCGTCCTGCTCGTCGGCGACGCGGCGGGCTATGTCGACGCCCTCACCGGGGAGGGGATCGCCCTCGGCCTCGCGACGGCCGGTGCCGCCGTCCGCTGCCTGGCGGCGGGGCGGGCGGGGGAGTACGAGCGGGCGTGGGCCCTGCTGACCCGGCGTCACCGGCTGCTGACCGGGGCCCTCCTGGCCGCGAGCCGCCGCCCCGGCACCGCCCGCCTGGTCGTCCCGGCGGCGTCCCGGCTCCCCCCGCTCTTCAGCGCCGCGGTCCGGGCCCTGCAGTAGCCCGGCGGGGCGCCCGTACCCACGGCCCGGGGTTCCGGCCCGCGCTCCCTCATCGCCCCGCGCTCGCGGAAGCGGACGAGCGTCCTGCGGCGAGCACGCTCGGACGGCGCCCGCACGCTGCCCGCGGCCCGCACCGGGTCGGGCACCCGTCCACGACTGCGGGCTCGGGCCGGGCACCTGCCCGCGGCCGGACGGGCGCCCGCAGGTGCCCTGCGGCTGGGCCAGGCACCCGGCCACGGTCCGCACCGGGCCCTGCGGCCCGCGCGACCGGGGCGGGCAGCGGCCTCTGTGCCGTACCCGAGGCCGGGTTCCTGGTCGCGGTTCGAGGCGGGGCCGGTATCGGCTGCGGCCCGCACCGGAGGCAGCCGTCCGCGGCTTCGCGTCCGGGGCCGGGTGTCTGCTTGTGCTCCGCGGGGCGGGGCCGGGCGGCGGCTCGCGTGGCCGGGCGGGTGGCTTCCTCCGCGCTGTGCCCGAGGCGGGTACTCGTCCGCGTGCTGCGGCCGGGCTCCTGGTCGCGGTGCGAGGCGGGGCCCGGTATCCGTCCGCGGCTCGCGCGGCCGGGGCGGGTGGCTTCCTCCGTGCCGTGCCCGAGGCGGGTACTCGTCCGCGTGCTGCGGCCGGGTTCCTGGTCGCGGTGCGAGGCGGGGCCCGGTATCCGTCCGCGGCCCGCGCGGCCGGGGCAAGTGGCTGCCTCCGTGCCGTGCCCGAGGCGGGTACTCGTTCGTGCACCGCGGCCGGGCTCCTGGTCGCGGGCCGCGCCGGGGCGGGCACCGCCGGTGCCCCGGGCCCCGTGTTCGACGCCGGTGTCACCCCGTGAGAACGCCCGGCAGGGCCAGCGCGCCGAGCAGGGTGATGCCGGCCAGGAGCCAGACCACGTAGTCGCCGATGTGCCCCGAGTGCAGCAGGCGCAGCGGCTTCGTCCAGCCGTACGGCTCCTGGCGGGCCGGGCCGCGGACACCCGCCGCGGCCAGTCCCACCGCGAGCGCGGCCGAGACGAGGCCGAGGACCATGCCCGGCACGGTCCAGTGCGGTGGTTCCGCGGTGCCGAACGCCCGGCCGACACGGGCGGCGGACTCCGGGACCGGACCGGCCACGAGGGCCCCGGCGAGCAGGACGGCGGGCACCGCGGCCATCGTCGCGGGCACCCGGCGGAGCCGCCCCCGGCTCTCCGGCTCCTCCCGGTCCCCCTTCGTCTCGTACGCCGCCGCGGCAGCGGGCCGCTCACCGGCGCCGAGGAACACCCGCGCGGCCACCCGCAGGACCGCCCCCGCGGTGACCGCCGACACGGCGACGAACACCACGGTGAGGAGCGGGCCGCCGGCCTCCTCCGTGAGCGCCTTGCCGAGACCCGTCGCGAAGGGAGGCATCCCGGACAGGGCCAGCGCACCGGCCACGAACAGCACGCCGACCCCCTTGAGCTCCTTCGCGCGCCCGTACAGTTCGTGCTCGTCGACGCTGCCGTACCGGTCGAGGAGGATGCCCGTGCAGGCGAAGAGGGCGGCCTTCGCACCCGCGTGGCCCGCGACGTAGACGGCGACACCACTGGTCGCCTCGTCGCTCAGCAGGCCGATCCCGACGAGGAACAGCCCCGTGTGCGCCACGGTCGAGAAGGCGAGGAGCCGCTTGATGTGCCGTTGCTGCCAGCACATCACCGAGCCAGCCAGCGCCGTCAGGACGCCGACGGTGACGAGGGTGCGCTCGGCGTCCGGCGCCGGGACGCCCCCGGGGCCGGCGAAGACCGTGTGGTACACCCGCCACACACCGTAGGAGCCCAGCTCCACCATGACGCCGGACAGCAGCATGCAGACCGGCGTCGGCGCCACGGCGTGCGCGTCCGGCAGCCAGAAGTGGAACGGGACGGCCGCCGCCTTGACCAGGAGCCCGGTGAGCACCAGGACGAAGGCGCACAGGGTCAGCGCGTCGGGCCCGCCGAGGGCGTCGAGCCGTACTCCGATCCGCCGCATGCCGAGCTCCCCGGTGCGGGCGTACAGCAGCACGATCCCCGTCAGCGTCGCGTACGCGCCCAGCGAGTTGACGACCCCGAACGTCAGCGCGCCCTGCACGGCCTTCGCCTCCTCCACGCGGTAGCCGGTCAGGGCGTACGCCACGACGCCCATCAGCTCGAAGAAGACGAAGGCGTCGAAGAGGTCCCCCGTGAGGGCGAAGCCGCACATGCCCGCCTGGAAGAGCAGGACGAGCGCGGGGAAGGAGCCGGCGTGCCGGTGCGGCGGCTCGTCGAAGTAGCGCCAGGAGTAGACGAGCACGGCGACGACCAGGACGGAGACCAGCGACGCGAGTCCCGCCCCGGCCGCGTCGCCGACCAGGACGATGCCGACCCCCTCGCCGTCGTGCGGACGCCGGCCGCCCACCCACTCGACCGCCTCCGGCCCGGACCCCACGAGGAGCGCCACGGCCAGGCCCGCGGTGGCCGCCGCCACGGCGCAGCCGGTCGTCTCGGCGGCGACGCGCGGCAGCCGGCGCCCCGCGGCCACGAGCACGGCGGCGCCCAGCAGCGGCAGCGCGACGACCAGCGGCAGCAACCGGCTCATCCGCGCAGCTCGGACAGTTCGTCGGGGTCCACCGTGCCGTGTCGTTTGGCGACCTGTATCACGAGGGCGAGCAGCAGGGCCGTGACCGTCGCGCCGACCACCACGTCCGTCAGGGCCAGGGCCTGCACCACGGGGTCGACGAGCGGTCTCGATCCCGGCTTCAGGTCGGAGAAGACGGGCGCGGTACCGCCGTCGCGGTAGCCCACGGCCAGCAGCAGGACGTAGGTGGAGGACTGGCAGACCGACAGGCACCCCACCGCGTGCACCAGATGCCGGCTGGTGGCGAGGCCGTAGCACCCGGCCAGGAAGATCCAGCCCGCGAACAGGTAGGGCAGTACGGACATCATGACGTGGTCCCCCGCTCGCTCATCGTCCGCTCTCCTCCTCGATCTCCACGGCCTGGTCGAGGAAGCGGGCGAGCAGCACCACCACGGCACAGGCCACCTCCATGCCGACGGCCGCGTTCAGCAGGGGCACGACGCCGCCCGACGCGAGCGTGTTGAACGTGCCGTACCCGATGACGGTGTTGGCCAGGAACGAGGACCCCGCGACGAGTCCGGCGAGCCCCAGGACCAGGTACGCCCCCTCACCGGCCGCGTCCCCGACCTCGTACACGCCGACCGGGCGGACGCGCTCCAGGGCGCGGTAGTCGGCCCCGATGTAGAGCAGGTGGAGCGCGGTCGCCACGACGACCCCGCCCTGGAACCCGCCTCCGGGGCTGAGCTGACCATGGGCGACGACGTAGAGGCCGACGACCAGGGCGACGGGCAGCAGGACGACCGCGTAGCGGCGGACGGGGAGCGGGACCCGGGCCGGTGCGGGCGGCACCTCGCGCTCCTCGCGCGTCTGCCGCAGCAGGACGACCGTTCCGAGCACCGAGGCGAACAGGATGCTCTCCTCGCCCAGGGTGTCGAACGCCCGCTGGTCGAAGTTGACCGCCGCGATGACGTTGGCGGTGCGGTGGGCGAGCGCGGCTCGCACGGCACGCTCACCGTAGGGGTGGCTGTCACCGCCGAAGGCGGGCAGCCGCAGGCAGGCGGCGCCGAACAGGGCGGCGAAGCCGAGGGCGCCCACGGCCAGGACCCACATCCGCAGGCGGCGGCTCACCGGCCGTCCTCCTCGCGCCGCCCGCGGCGGCGCGCCTTCCGCACGGACAGGAGGATCAGCAAGGGGGTGAGCGCCGATCCGACCGCCAGCTGGGACAGGGCGACGTCCGGTGCCTGCAGGACGGTGAACAGCACCGCGAGTGCCAGGCCGAGCACCGAGAGCACCAGGGCCTGGCGGACCGGGTCACGGACCAGCACCGCGGCCGTCGCGGTGGCGGCGACGGCGCACAGCGAGATCAGCAGGAGGGCGTCAGCCATACCGGGTCTCCGTCGCGTCGCGGTGGGCCCCGGACAGCGTCCGTGAGGCGATGACGTTCCCGGCGGCGAGCAGCACTCCGATGAACACGACCTTGGCCGCGGCCCGCCCCGGGCCGGTGGCCACGCAGGACGCGATCACCACCGGCGCGGTGGCGGCGACCGTCAGCGCGGTCACGGCCCGCGCCCATCGCGGTGCCTCGTCCAGTTCGTCGGCGAGCAGCCGCGCGAACACGAGCGTGCCGACCGGACCCAGTACGGCGGTGACCAGGGCGAGATCGGTGTAGGAGGGGCGCCCGTAGCCCTGGGCGAGCAGCAGCATCACCAGGCACACGACGGAGGTGCCGCAGTTCTGGGCCATGACCCTGTGCCCGAGCGGTCCCCGCACCGTGCCCCACACGACCGGCAGGAAACCCGCCACCAGGAGCAGCGACGCGCACACGAGCCACGTGTTCACCGGCCGCTCACCGCCCGGCGCGCCGCCACCGCCGCGGCCGCGCCCATCAGCGCGCAGCCCAGCCCGACGAACAGTTCGAGGGGGTCGACCGTGCTGATGAGAACGAGCCACAGCGCCGACAGCGCCGCCTGCCACACCAGGACCTCGGCGATCGTCGCGCCCAGCCGTCCCGCCCTCATGCCGGGGTCGCTGTGCTGTCCGCCGAAGGGGATCCGGTCGTGCGCAAGGTGACCTCCGCGTGGTCGTCGTGGTTCTCGTGGCCGTCGTGCGTGAGCCCGGACCGTCCAGTGCCCGGCGGGGCCGCGGACATGCACCGCGCGGGAAGGACGTGTCCCGCGGGGAACCGGTGGCGGGGTGGTCCCCCGCGCGGTATCGCCGGCGCCGGGCCGGACGGGGGCGGGCCGGACGGGGGCGGGCCGGAGGGGGCGGTCGGGCGATCATCTGCATCATCACGAACGAGAGGGGTACTTGCGCGTCACGCCACACCCGCGCGCTAGGAAATGAGGACGCCGTGAGCGAGCCCCGCCCACAAGGCCCCGGGACCGGTGAGGGGCCGATGCCGAAGCCCGTACCGAGGGACCTTCCCGATCAGCAGGCCGCACCCGACGAGGACCCCTCGGACGTCGTCGGCGTGCCCGGACGGCCGCCCGAGAGCCGCGGGCCCGGGACGGGGCGCCACGGAGCGGAGGGCGAAGCCGAGGACGGACAGGAGCCCGACGCGGAGGGCCACGGCGCGGACGAGGCGGGCACCGGTCGCGAGGGCACCCCGGACCCCGCCGGTTCACCCGCCGAGCATCCGGTGCCCGACGAACCGGCCGACTGACCCCCCGCACCGCGGGAGCCCGGGGAGCGACGCCCGCGACCGTTGACAGAGCCCGGCCGCCGGAGAGGAATCACGATGGGTGTGCGAACGTGGGTCAGCGAGTGGCCCGTCTACCGCCAGCTGACCGGCCCCGACCCGCTGGGGCGCGGCCGCGCCGCCATGTCGTCCCGTACGGAAGGGCTGAGGCCGCGCACCGACAGCGCCGACCGGGTGGTGCAGTCGGTCTGTCCGTACTGCGCGGTCGGCTGCGGCCAGCAGGTCTACGTCAAGGACGACGAGGTCGTCCAGATCGAGGGCGACCCGGACTCACCCGTCAGCCGGGGCCGCCTCTGCCCCAAGGGCTCGGCCACCCTCCAGCTCACCACCGGCCCCGCGCGCCTGCACGAGGTCCTGTACCGGCGCCCGTACGCCACCGACTGGGAACGGCTGGACCTGGAGACGGCCATGGACATGGTCGCCGACCGGGTGGTCGAGACCCGGCGCCGCACCTGGGAGTGGGAGAGCGACGGGGTGCGCACCGCCCGCACGCTCGGCATCGCGAGCCTCGGCGGCGCGACCCTCGACAACGAGGAGAACTACCTCATCAAGAAGCTGTTCACGGGGCTCGGCGTCGTCCAGGTGGAGAACCAGGCGAGGGTGTGCCACAGCTCCACCGTCGCGGGCCTCGGCACCTCCTTCGGCCGCGGCGGCGCCACCACCTTCATGCAGGACCTGCAGTTCGCGGACTGCATCGTCATCCAGGGGTCCAACTACGCCGAGGCGCATCCGGTCGGCTTCCAGTGGGTGATGGAGGCCAAGCGGCGCGGTGCCCGTGTCATCCACGTCGACCCGCGCTTCACCCGCACCAGCGCCCTCGCCGATCTTCACGTACCGATCCGGGCCGGCAGCGACATCGCGTTCCTCGGCGCCGTGATCAACCACGTGCTCACCGAGGAGAAGGACTTCCGGGAGTACGTCCTCGCCTACACCAACGCCGCCTCGATCGTCGACGAGGACTTCCGGGACACCGAGGACCTGGACGGCGTCTTCTCGGGACTCGACGAGGAGGAGCACCACTACGACCCGCGGAGCTGGCAGTACGAGGGCGTCCAGGTCCAGGCGCCCGCCGGCGACGTCGACGAACAGTACGAGCAGAAGACCCAGGGCTCGGGGCACTCCGAGTCCCACGGCTCGGGGGGAGCCCGGACCAGCGCCCGCCCGCCCCGCGACGAGACGCTGACCCACCCGCGCTGCGTCTACCAGATCCTCAAACGCCACTACGCCCGCTACACCCCCGAACTCGTCGAGGAGACCTGCGGCATCCCGCGCGCCACGTTCCTGCGCGTCTGCGAGGCACTGACCGCCAACTCCGGCAGGGACCGCACCAGCGCCTTCGTGTACGCGGTCGGCTGGACCCAGCACTCCACCGGCTCCCAGTACATCCGGGCCGCCTGCATCCTCCAGCTCCTCCTCGGCAACATCGGCCGGCCCGGCGGCGGGATCCAGGCGCTGCGCGGCCACGCCTCCATCCAGGGCTCCAGCGACATCCCGACCCTCTACAACCTGCTTCCCGGCTACCTCCCGATGCCGCACGCCCACGCCCACGAGGACCTGGACACGTTCGTCGAGGCGACCCGCACCGAGAAGGGCTTCTGGGGGAACATGCGGGCCTACCTCGTCAGCCTGCTCAAGGCGTACTACGGCGACGCCGCCACCGCCGACAACGACTTCTGCTTCGACCACCTGCCGCGCCTCACCGGCTCCCACGCCACCTACGACACGGTCATGGCCCAGCTCGACGGCGTCTGCGAGGGCTACTTCCTGATGGGCGAGAACCCCGCCGTCGGCTCCGCCAACACCCGGCTCCAGCGCCTCGGCATGGCCAACCTGAAGTGGCTGGTCGTGCGCGACTTCTCGCTGATCGAGTCCGCGACCTGGTGGAAGGACGGCCCCGAGACGGAGACGGGGGAGCTGCGCACCGAGGACAACGGAACCGAGGTCTTCTTCTTCCCCGCCGCCGCCCACACCGAGAAGTCCGGCTCGTTCACCAACACCAACCGCTGGCTCCAGTGGCACCACGCGGCCGTGGAACCGGAGGGGGACGCGCGCAGCGATCTGTGGTTCACCTACCACCTGGGCCGACGGATCAGGGAGCGGCTGGCCGGCTCGTCCGACCCCATGGACCGGCCCGTCCAGGACCTCACCTGGGACTATCCCGTCGACGGCCCGCAGCGCGAACCGGTCGCCGACGCGGTCCTGGCCGAGATCAACGGACACGGCCCGGACGGCGCGCCGCTCTCCGCCTACACGGAGCTGAAGGACGACGGTTCCACCCGCTGCGGCTGCTGGATCTACTGCGGTGTCTACGCCGACGGGATCAACCACGCGGCCCGCCGCACCCCCCAGGCCGAACAGGACCATGTGGCCGCCGAGTGGGCCTGGGCCTGGCCCGCCAACCGGCGCATCCTCTACAACCGCGCCTCCGCCGCGCCCGACGGCACCCCCTGGAGCGAACGCAAGGCCTACGTGTGGTGGGACGGGGAAGCGGGGAAGTGGACCGGGCGCGACGTCCCCGACTTCATCCCGGACCGTCCGCCCGGCCACGTCCCCCCGGACGACGCGACCGGCCCCGACGCCCTGCGCGGTGACGACCCGTTCATCATGCAGGCCGACGGCAAGGGCTGGCTGTACGCGCCGGCCGGCCTGGAGGACGGGCCGCTGCCCACCCACTACGAGCCGCAGGACTCGCCCTTCCCCAACCTCCTCCACCCGTCGACCCCGCGCTCCCCGGTCCGGCAGCTGCTGCCGCGCGAGGGCAACCGCTACCACCCCAGCGGCGACGAGCCGGGCGCGGAGGTCTACCCGTACATCGTCACCACCCACCGCCTCACCGAGCACTTCACCGCGGGCGGCATGAGCCGCTGGTCGTCCTACCTCTCGGAGCTCCAGCCCGAGTTCTTCTGCGAGCTCTCCCCGCAGCTCGCCGCCGAGCGCGGCCTGGAACACGGCGGCTGGGCGACGATCATCACCGCGCGCAACGCCGTGGAGGCGCGCGTCATGGTCACCGAGCGGATCGCACCGCTGACCGTGCACGGACGGACCGTCCACCAGATCGGCCTGCCCTTCCACTGGGGGCCCAACGGGGTGTCCACCGGCGACGCGGCCAACGAACTGATGGCCATCGCGCTCGACCCCAACGCCCACATCCAGGAGGACAAGGCGCTCACGGCCGACATCCGGCCCGGGCGCCGCCCCCGCGGGCCGGACCTGCCGAAGCTGGTGGCGGAGTACCGCCGGCGCGCGGGAATCACCGAGACGACGGGGACGGAGACCCGGAAATGACGGACCGGAACCTGCTGAGCGGTCCCGAGCCCGAACCGGCCCGGGACGCGGGCCACTCCCGGCCTCCCGAGCGCGTCGGCTTCTTCACCGACACCTCGGTCTGCATCGGCTGCAAGGCCTGCGAGGTGGCGTGCAAGGAGTGGAACGCGATCCCGGAGGACGGGCTCGCGCTGAGCGGCATGAGCTACGACAACACCCAGGGCCTGGGCGCCTCCACCTGGCGCCATGTCGCCTTCGTCGAACAGCGGGTGCCCGCGCCGGAGGGACGCACCGAACTGCCGCTCGCCGGGAGCACGGCGAAGGCTCCGGAACCCTCCCCGGCGGCGGTCCCCGAAGGCTCCCCCGCGCCGGGCGACATGCGGTGGCTCATGTCGTCGGACGTCTGCAAGCACTGCACGCACGCGGCCTGCCTCGACGTGTGTCCCACCGGCTCGCTGTTCCGCACGGAGTTCGGCACGGTCGTCGTCCAGGAGGACATCTGCAACGGCTGCGGCTACTGCGTGCCCGCCTGCCCGTACGGAGTGATCGAGCAACGCCCGGACGACGGAAGGGCGTTCAAGTGCACCCTGTGCTACGACCGCCTCGGCGCGGGACAGGAACCGGCCTGCGCCAAGGCCTGCCCCACCGAGTCCATCCAGTTCGGCCCCCTCGACGAACTGCGCGAACGGGCCGCCCTGCGGGTGGAACAACTGCACGAACAGGGAGTCGGGGAAGCCCACTTGTACGGACACGATCCCGAGGACGGGGTCGGTGGCGACGGCGCCTTCTTCCTGCTCCTCGACAAACCGGAGGTCTACGGACTGCCGCCCGACCCGGTGGTGACCACCCGCGATCTCCCGGCCATGTGGAAACACGCGGGGGCCGCCGCGCTCTCCCTCGCCGGAGGCATCGCGCTCGCCTTCGCCCTGGCGGGCCGGACCGGAGGGACGCGATGACCAGGACCCGCAAGCGCCGCGGCGAAGAACTGATGGTCCCGAGGGCTGAGTTCACCTCCTACTACGGGCGCCCGATCATCCACGCCCCGTCCTGGGCGGCCCGTGACATCGCCGGATACTTCTTCCTCGGCGGCCTCGCCGGAGCCGGTTCGGTGTTCGCCGCCGGGGCGCAGCTCAGCGACCGCACCCGCACCGCCACCGCGATGAAGGTCTCCTCCCTCGCCGCCGTGTCCCTGTCCGCCGCCGCGCTGGTCCACGACCTCGGCCGGCCCGGCCGGTTCGCCAACATGCTGCGGGTCTTCAAACCGACCTCCCCCATGAGCGTGGGGTCCTGGCTGCTCAGCGCCTACGGCCCCGCGGCCGGCGCCGCCGCCCTCAGCGCCGTCACCGGCCGGCTGCCCCGGACGGGTGCCGTCGCGACCGCGGGCGCCGCGCTGCTCGGGCCCGCCGTCGCCTCGTACACCGCGGTCCTGGCCGCCGACACCGCCGTACCGGCCTGGCACGGCGCCCACCGGGAACTGCCCTATCTGTTCACGGCGTCCGCCACGGCCGCCGCCTCGGGAATGGCGCTGGTCGTGGCGCCACCGCGCGAGAACGCTCCCGCCCGCCTCGCGGCGGTGCTCGCGGCGGCCGGGGAGAGCGCGGCGGCCGAGGCGGCCGAGCGACGCCTCGGCATGGTGGCCGAGACCTGGCGCGAAGGACGGGCGGGCACGCTCCTGCGCGCCGCCCGCGCCCTGACCCTGGCGGGCGCCGCGACCGCGGCGCTGGCCGGCGGACGCAGCAGGCCGGCCGCCGCCCTGGGCGGGCTCGCCCTGCTCGGGGGATCGGTCTGCACCCGCTTCGGGATCTTCGCGGCGGGAACCGCCTCCGCGCAGGATCCGAAATACACCGTCGTACCCCAGCGGAATGGAGAGTGACCCGTGGTCACCGTGTCCCTCACCGGCACGTCCAAGGAGGACGCCGCCGCCGTCTTCGACGTACTGCGGACGGCGTTCCCCACCGACCGCCCCCCGGAGGCCCCCGAGGACCCCCCGGGATCCCGTCCCGCGGTGTGGACCGCGGAGTTCGCGCCCGCCGACGACCGCATCCCGACCGGCCCGGCCCCGCTGGAAGGCCCGGTCAGCGCGACGCTGCAGGGCGGCTGCCTCGCCGTGGACCTCCTGCGCGAGGCACTGGACGGAGCGTTCGCCGTGCGGGAGCGGGGCACGGCGTCGGGAGACCAGGAGAAGGAGATCGACCTGCGGCTCGGGGCCAAGCGGTAGCCGGGAGAAGAGGGGCGGGGCGCGGCCGGGCGCTCCTCGTGCCCCGTCCGTCCCACCACCCGTTCACACGGAGGAGAAGAGCGACATGGTGCAGATCGGGTACACGATGATGACCGAGCAGGCCGGCCCGCGCGAACTCGTCGAGCAGGTGGTCCGCGCGGAACAGGCCGGATTCGACTTCTCCGTCACGTCCGACCACTACTTCCCCTGGCTGGACTCCCAGGGGCACGCCCCGTACGCGTGGAGCGTGCTCGGCGCGGCCGCGCAGGCCACCGAACGCATCCCGCTCATGACGTACGTGACGTGCCCGACGACCCGCTACCACCCGGCGGTCGTCGCCCAGAAGGCCGCCACCCTGCAGATCCTGTCCCAGGGACGCTTCCGCCTCGGACTCGGCTCCGGTGAGAGGCTCAACGAGCACGTGGTGGGCGGGGGTTGGCCCGCCGCCCACGTCCGTCTCGACATGCTGGAGGAAGCCGTCGGGATCATCCGTTCCCTCTTCGAGGGAGGCGACGTCAATCACCACGGCACCCACTTCGACGTGGAGAACGCCCGGCTCTTCGACCTGCCGGACACCCCACCGCCGATCGGCGTCGCCGTCTCGGGCGAGCACTCGTGCGAGATCGCCGGCCACCTCGCCGACCTTCTGATCGCCACGGAGCCCGAACCGGAACTGATCTCCGCGTTCGACCGGCACGGCGGGACGGGCAAGCCCAAGGTCGGCCAGCTTCCCGTCTGCTACGACACCGACCGGGACGCGGCGGTCGCCCGGGCCCACGACCAGTTCCGCTGGTTCGGCGGCGGCTGGCCGGTCAACTCCGAACTGCCCGGCCCCGCCTCCTTCGAGAGCGCCACGCGGTTCGTACGCCCCGAGGACGTGGCCGGCTCCATACCCTGCGGCGACGACGTGGAGAGCGTGGTCGAGGCCGTACGGCCGTTCGTCGACGCGGGGTTCACCGAGGTCGCGCTCGTCCAGATCGGCGGCGACCACCAGGAACCCTTCACGGACTGGGCCGAGAAGAAGCTGCTTCCCGCCCTGCGTGAGCTGTGAGAGGGCGAGGACACCCGCGATGACCGAGAAGCGCGCCGCGATCTTCGACGTCGACGGAACCCTGGTCGACACCAACCACCTGCACGTCGTCACCTGGTGGGAAGCCTTCCGGCAGGCCGGACACCGTGTCCCCATGCACGACGTGCACCGGGCCGTGGGCCTCGGCAGTGACGACCTGATCGAGCACCTGCTCGGCAAGGACCGTGACCCCGAGGACGACGGGGAGCTCGAGGCGGCCCACCGCACCCTCTACGCCACCTGGTTCGACCGGCTGACCGTGCTGGACGGCGCGGGCGAGCTGCTGCGCGCGCTGGCCGGGCGCGGCTGGGAGATCGTCCTGGCGACCTCGGCGAGCGGCGCGGAACTCTCGGCGCTCCGCCGCGCCATCGACGCGGACGACGTCATCCTCGGGGCGGCCAGCGCGGACGACGTGAGTTCGGGCAAACCCGCGCCCGACCCCGTCGAACGGGCCAGGGACCTCGCCGGTGTGCCGAGCGGACGAGCGGTGTTCGTCGGCGACACCGTCTGGGACATGGAGGCCGCGGCACGGGACGGGGTGACCTCCGTGGCGGTGCTGTCCGGCGGCATCCCGCGGGCCGACCTGGAGGCGGCGGGCGCCGACGCGGTCCACCAGGACGTCGCGGACCTCCTCGAGAACCTCGACTCCAGCGTCTTCGCCGACCGGGAATGAAAGGAACGGCCCTGGACCGGCGGGAACGGGGTACCCGGTCATCGGCGATCGCCGGAGCGCGTCCGCGTGCTCCGGCCGCATCAGGCTACGGACAGGAGGTGATCACCGTGTCGGACGTACGGACGCGGGCCGACGGATCGGCCGAGCGGACACGTGGAGCCGGATCGGATCAGGTGGGTGATCTGGTCCAGCGGGCCTCGCAGCAGCTCACCGAGCTGGTTCGGGGCGAACTCCGGCTGGCACAGGCGGAGATGAAGGAGAAGGGCAAGCGGTACGGGAAGAGCGGCGGTCTGTTCGGCGGCGCGGGAGTGGTCGGTTTCCTGACGCTCCAGGCCCTCGTGGCCACCGCGATCGCCGCGCTGGTCGTACCGCTGCCGGTATGGGCCGCGGCACTGATCGTGACGGCGGTCCTGGGCCTCGTCGCCGCGGCCATGGCGCTGACGGGGAAGAAGCAGGCCGACCGGGCGGCACCGCCGAAGCCCGAACAGGCGATCGAGAACGTTAAGGCCGATGTGGCCGAGATCAAGAGGAGTGCCCACCGATGAGTGAACCGTCCGACGACAAGCGCACGGCCACGACCCCCGGCGAGATGCGCGAACAGGTCGAGCGGACCCGCGCCGAGCTGGGGGAGACGGTCCAGGCACTGGCCGACAAGGCGGACGTCAAGGCACGCGCCCAGGAGAAGGGCGCCGAGGTCAAGGAGAGGGCCGTGGAGGTCGCCGGACAGGCCAGGGAGAAGACCGCCGAGGTCACCGGGCAGGCCGTGGCCAAGGCGGGGGAGCTGAGGACCCGGGCGGCCAGGGCCGCGCACTCGGTCCAGGACAAGGTGCCCGACCCGGTCAAGGACAAGGCGGCCCAGGCCGCGGGCCAGGTGCGCGACAAGGCCGCGCGGGCGGGTGGCGTGTGGCAGGAGAAGGCTCCGGAACCGCTGCGGCAGCAGGCGGCCCAGGGAGCGCGGATGGCGCGCGAGAACCGGGCACTGGTCCTGGCCGCCGCGGGCGCGGTCGTCGTCGTATGGCTGGCGCTGCGCCACCGCAAGGGCTGAGCGGGCGGGCGCGCGGAACACCGTCGGGCGGTCGCGTCACGTGACCGGGTCCGCCGGGTGATGCGCGGTGCTCCCGTCCGCCGGCAGCCACTGCCACGGGAAGTCCCCGGCCGTCACGGCGCGGGGACTTCCGCCGTTCCCGGGGGTTCGGATCTCCCTGCCGCGGAAGGGTCCTGTTCGGCCGACATGCCACCGGGGACTCGGCCTGTCCGGCGAAAGACGTCCGGTGCGCGAGGACGCGCGCACCGGACGGGACCGCCCGGCGTCACCGTGCGCGGGCCTCGCACCGGCGCGACCGCGGGCGAGCACGGCCGAGGTGGTGAAGGACGCGACACTCGGTTTCATCGTGCCCGACGGCCACCGGCCGTAGGGGCGCAATTTCCGGCCGACCGTGAGCCCGCGGGCCATCGGGGGTACTCGATGTCCACGTACAGGCCACGTCCCGACAGGAGGCGCACCATGCCCGCAGGATCGAACAAGAAGCGCGAGCGGCAGTACGAACACATCAAGGAGAGCGCGCAGGACCGCGGGGAGTCCGCGAGCCGCGCCAAGGAGATCGCGGCGCGCACGGTGAACAAGGAGCGGGCCAGGGCGGGCGAGTCCGAGACGGCGAGCAAGACGTCCACCCGGGACCCCAAGTCGGCGTCGCAGCGGGGCGGCGAGCGTTCGCACTCCGGGGCGCAGGGCCCCACCAGGGACCAGTTGTACGAGGAGGCCAAGAAGCGCGACATCCACGGACGCTCGTCCATGAGCAAGCAGCAGCTGAAGAACGCGCTGGGCCGCTGAGACGCGTCACGACGCCGATCGCGGGAACGAGCACACGGACGGGTCGGAACGACACGACGGACGACGGGGTGGCTCCGAGACCGGTGCCACCGGAGAGGGACTGCCGATGCGGGACGACAGACCGGGGGACGGACGTGAGGAATCGCCGGAGGAGCGGGCCGACCGCAAATGGGGTGACCTGCTCCAGGAGATCCGTGTGGCGCAGACCGGCGTGCAGATCCTCTTCGGCTTCCTGCTGACAGTGGTGTTCCAGCCGTCCTACCGGCGGCTGTCCGAAGCGGACCAGACGCTGTACATGGTCACGATCGTCCTAGGAGCCACGGCCATCGGTGCCCTGGTGGCCCCTGTGTCGTTCCACCGCATCGTGTCGGGCCACTTCATCAAGCCGGAGGCCGTCGTATGGGCGTCCCGGCTGACTTTCCTCGGTCTGCTGCTCCTGCTGCTCACCATGACGGCCTCCCTCCTGCTGGTGCTGCGCACGGCCACCCACGACGACGGGTATGTGCCCTGGATCGTCGCGGGTGTGGCCGCGCTGTACATCTCGTGGTGGTTCGTCATCCCCGTGGTCCTGCGGATGCGCAAAGCGGGTTCCGAAGTCCGCGCGGACGCCGCGGACACCGGAGAGGAGAACTGAACCGGGTCCCCGGCGCGTGACCGGGCGGGCCTGCCGCCCGGTCACGGGGTCATCCGGGGACGCGGGCGGGCAGGACCTGTCCCAGGTGTCAGCGGTTGCGGATGGCGCTGGTGGTGAAGAAGCCGGTGGCGGCGGCTGCGACGAGGGCACAGACGGTAAACAGCACGGTTCGGCGCACGGTACGTCCTCTCTGACTGATCGTGAGGTGGCACCCTGCACAACGCCGCTCGTGCCGCCGGGGCTCGCCGCCACCCCGTACGCCACCCGCATGGACGCGGGGCCGGGCCGCACCGCGGGGATCACCCGCGGCGCGGCTTTGCCGGTTCCCGTGCCGCTCAGCGGACGCGTGCCACTCCCGCGTAGATGCCGCTGCCCTCCTGCTCCGGTGCCCGGTCCGACCTGAACCACTCCGTCGCCGTCACCAGGCCGGGGGTGACGAGGTCGAGGCCGTCGAAGAAGCGCTCCACCTCCGCCCGGGTGCGGAAGCCGAGCTGGATGCCGCCCTTGGCGTACTCGGCGGTGACCTGCGCGGAGAGTTCCGGGTACACGTCGGAGGAGGCGTGCGACAACACGAGGTAACTGCCCGAGGGCAGCGTCCCGACCAGGTTGCGGACGATGGAGTGGGCGTCCTGCTCGTCGGGGATGAAGTGCATCAGCGCGATCAGCGACAACGCGATCGGACGGCTGAAGTCCAGCACGTGCCGGGCGTGTTCGACGATGTCCTGCGGCCGGCGCACATCGGCCTGGATGTAGTCGGTGACGCCCTCGGGACTGCTGACCAGGAGCGCCTCGGCGTGACGCAGCACGATCGGGTCGTTGTCGGTGTAGACGACCTTCGCCGAGGGCGTGATGCCCTGGACGATCTGGTGCAGGTTGGGCTGGGTGGGGATCCCGGTGCCTATGTCCAGGAACTGGTCGACGCCCTGCTCGGCGAGCCAGGCGGACGCCCGGTGCATGAACTCGCGGTTCTGCCGGGCCGCGTCCCGGGCCTCGGGCGGCAGTTTCTCCGCCACGGCCTCGTCGACCGGGTAGTTGTCCTTGCCGCCCAGCAGCCAGTCGTAGACCCGCGCGGGATGCGCCTTGCTGGTGTCGAGCGGCGGAAACGACTGTCGGTCGATCGTCATGCTAGCTCCCATCGCACCACGCGAACGCGGGCAGGCCAAATGTTCGGTCATCCTACTCGGGAGGGTCATGTGGTCCGTGCGACAAGGGAGTTGGGCGGAAGAAGAGGACGCCCACGAGGAACGCGGCCGGCCGGGCGCCCCTCACGGAGCCGCGGGGCGGCGCGGCCGGCCGGGCGGGGCTCCGGTTGCGAGGCCCCGCGAGCGCACGCACGCTGGCTGGAGGGGTGACCCGTGGCAGGGGATGGTCGTCGTGAGCGGATCCGCAGGGCGGACGGCCGGACTGTTCTCGCGCCGGGACCGCGCGGTCATCGCCGCGGCCGCGATCGCGGTGCTGCTGGTCGAGCTGGACTGGTTCGCGCTGAACCTGATGCTGCCGGTGATCGCCCGCGACTTCGGGACGCCGGCCACGAACCTGCAGTGGCTGGTGAGCGGCTACATGCTGACGCTCGGGGCACTGATGATCGTCGCCGGGCGGGCGGCCGACCTCTACGGCCGAAGACGGGTCCTCGTCATCGGGCTGACGGGCTTCGCCGCGATGTCGGTGGTGTGCAGCGCCGCGCGGAACGCGGCGTGGCTGACCGCGGGACGAGTGGTCCAGGGGACGGCGGCGGCACTGGTCCTGCCGATCGCGGTCGCGGTGGTGACCGCGCACTTCCGTGACGGACGCCAGGGCCGCGCCGTCGGAACGGTCCTCGCCTTCAGCGCCATCGGCACCGCGCTCGGTCCCTTCGTCGGCGGGACCTTCGCCGAACTCGTCAGCTGGCGCGCGGTCTTCCTGCTGAACGTGCCCTTCTGCGCGCTGGCGGCGCTGCTGACGCTGCGGTACGTGACGGAGTCGCGGGACGAGGGGGCCGCGCGGGGGATGGACCTGCCGGGCGCCGTCACCCTGGCCGGCGGTCTGACGGCCGTCATGCTCGCCGTCGACCAGGGATCGGACTGGGGCTGGGCCTCGGCGGCCACCGTGGCGTGCTTCGCCGCGGGCGCGGCCATGCTGGGCCTGTTCGCGGTGGTCGAGCGGCGGACGACGGAACCGCTGATCGACCTGTCCCTGCTGCGCAACCGGCCGTTCGTGACCGTGACGGCGGCCGGGACGGTGTCCAACATCGTGTACTGCCTCGTCGCGGTGCTGGCGGCGCTGTACCTGGAGCAGGCACGCGGACTGTCGCCGCTGGAGTCGGGGGTGATCTTCCTGGCACTGTCGGCGGGGGTCGGCGCGGCGAGCTACTGGTCGGGCCATCTGGCGCGCCGGTGGCGGGCGGAGGTGCTGATGGCGGTGGGGCTGCTGCTGAGCGGGGTGGCGCTCGCCGCGCTGACCTGGGCGCGTCCGCTGCCGCTCTACGCCGCCGTGTTCGCGGTGGTCGGAGCGGGCGTCGGGCTCGGCTGGGCGCTCACCAACGCGGCGACCCAGTCGTACGTGTCCGCCGGGCGGCTGGCGGCGGCGTCGGGGCTGGTGCTCACCTCGCTGGTGCTGTGGGGCGCGGTGGCCGTGACGGTGGCCGCGACCGTGCTGGAGGAGGTCAGCGGGTCCACCGGTGCCGCGGCGTCCGACGGTTCGGCGATCGACGGGGTGCTGCGGGTGGTCGCCGTGCTGTCCGTGGCCGGTGCCGGAGTGCTGGTCCCGCTCGTCCGCTCCGGCGCGCGGACGCCCGCGGGAGAAGCCGCGGCGACGCGGGAGGGGGGCGGCGCGGCCCGGGGAACACGCTCCAGGAATCTCGCCGGGGGCGGGGCGGGAAGAGGAACGGCGGGACGGCGTACGGGCTGACGGCTTTCCCGTGGGGCGGCTCCCGCGCCGTCCGGCGCCTCGGTCCGGACCGGCGTGGGCGAGAGCCTCCCGGGTCGGGTTTTGAATCGCGCTTTACACATTCCCTGCAACCGCGGACCGGTGCTCGCAGTCAAAAAGAGAAGTGAGGCAGGCACGATTGTGAGCCGGGGTAAAAGTGAAGCGACGTAGCGGGATATCGATGGCACTCGTCATGGCGGCGGTGCTGGCGGGGGCCGGCGCTTGTGGCGGCGGGGGCAAGACGAAGGCGAGTTCGGACGACGGGAAGGGCGGGTCGAAGAAGCCGGCGGCCAGCGCGAAGCCGTCTCCGACGAAGCCCGCCGGGCCGCCGATGCTGCTGGAGACGATCACTCCGCAGACCGGTGCCACGGTCGGCGTCGCGATGCCGATCTCGGTGATCTTCACCAATCCGGTGGGGCAGAAGGCCCGTGCCGACATCGAGAAGCACATGAAGGTCACCAGCTCCAAGCCGATGACGGGCGCGTGGCACTGGTTCGGTGACCGGCGCGCCGACTGGCGGCCCAAGTCGTACTGGGCGGCCGGCACCAAGGTGAAGATCACCGCCGACCTGAAGGGCGTCGCCAACGGCAACGGCCGCTACGGCACGCGTTCCTACGTCCACGACTTCACCGTCGGCGACGACGTCCGCGCGGATGTCTCGGTCACCGGTCACACGATGAAGGTGACGAAGAACGGCGCGCCCGTACGGACGCTGTCGATCAATGCGGGAAGCGCCGAATACCCCACGTGGAACGGTGTGATGGCGGTGATCGACAAGCAGGAGAAGGTCCACATGACCTCGTGCAGCGTCGGCATCAGCTGCAACAAGGGCGACGCGAACTACTACGACCTGACGCTTCCCTGGGACGTCCACCTGACCCAGTCCGGGACCTACGTCCACTACTCGACCGGTGACCCGAACCCCGGCAGCGGCAGCGCCCGCGGCTCCCACGGCTGCGTCCACCTGTCGATCACCGACGCCAAGTGGTTCTACGGCCAGGTCAAGCAGGGCGACCCGGTCTCCGTCACCGGCTCCCCGCGCGCGAAGGCCTCGGCCGACAACGGCTACGCCTCGTTCAACCTGAGCTGGGACCAGTGGCTGGCGGGCAGCGCGAGCGGCGAGACCACCGCGGGCTGACCCGCGGCGGCGCACCGGGGCCGGGGCGGTCAGAAGAGCATGGACAGATCGCCCGGCCGCACCCGGGCCGTGACGGGGAGGGTGGCCTCGACCTCCCCGTCCGCCCCGTAGGGCACCGGCCGGTCCGCCTCGATGCGGATCTCCCGGCCCCGCAGGATCACCACTTCCGGCCGCGCGACGTGCGCGCCGGTCTTCAACTCGTTCATGAGGGTGAAGAACAGCCGCCGCGGGGCCTGCCGGATCATGACGACGTCCAGCAGACCGTCGTCCGTCAGGGCCAACGGGGCGATGATGCGCCCGGAGCCGTAGTAGGCGGAGTTGGCGGCCACGACGGTGTAACCGCGGTGGAAGTGTTCCTCCCCGTCGACGGTGACGCGGTACGACACCGGGCGCCACCCGGTGACCGCGCGCAGACCTCCTGCGTAGTACGAGGCGGCCCCGCGCAGCACGCGCGCCTGGTTGGCGTGCTGATTGGCGAGGGCGTCGACGCCCGCGTACACGCTGCCGAGCACCACGGTGCGCGGGTGCACCGCCGATTCCACCTCGATGGTGTCGACGCGCCGCGGCTCGTGGTGCAGCAGGACACGGGCCAGGTCCGCGGCGGCGGTGGGCAGCCGGAGCGCGCGGGCGAAGTCGTTGCCGCGGCCGGCCGGGACCAGGCCCAGCACGGTGTCCGTCCCGCTGAGGGCACCGCCGATGCCGCCCGCGATCCCGTCGCCGCCCACGGCGAGGACGACCCGGCCCCGTTCCCCGGCGCGCAGCGCGAGTTCCTGCGCGTGGGCCAGGCTGCGGCTGTACTCGGTCTCCAGTCCTGCTCCGGCCTCCCGCAGCAGGCGGGCGACCGGGAGCAGCGCCGCCGCCCCGGTGGAGCCGCCCGCGGTGGGATTGACGACGGCGGTGAACTGTCGCATCGGTGTGCCTCCGGGCAGTGACGGTGGGACGGAGCGGGGCAGGGGTTCGGGCGGGCGGAACCGGATCACGCCCCCGGCGGCCTCGGGCCGCCGGAGCGCGTGTGTGCCGGGTGTCAGTCGACGGGGAGCAGGATCCCGGGGTTCAGCACGCCGTCGGGGTCCAGCCGCCGCTTGACGGCCCGCAGGGCCTCGACGCCCAGCGGCCCCGCCTCGCGGAGGTACCAGTCACGGTGGTCCGTGCCCACCCCGTGGTGGTGGCTGATGGTCCCGCCCGCGCCCAGCACGGCCTCGTTGGCGGCTTCCTTGGCCGTCGCCCAGTGGGCCACGGCGTCCTCGCCCTGCGCCGAGACCACCGTGAAGTAGAGCGAGGCGCCGTTCTCGTAGACGTGCGAGATGTGGCACATGACCAGGGGCGGGGTTCCCGCGGCGGTCAGGGTCTCGGTCAGCGCGGTGCGCACGGCGGCGTACAGCTCGGGGACGCGGGACCAGAAGGTCGCGGTCTCCAGGGTCTCGGCGAAGGCCCCGGCGTCGAGCAGCGCGTCGCGCAGGTACGGTGCCGAGTAGCGGCCGTGCGCCCAGCGTTCGCCGGGCTCGGCGCCCAGACAGGTGCCTCCGGCCGCGCGCAGGACGGCCGCGGCCTCCTCGCGGCGGCGCGCGGTCTCCTCCTCGGTCCCCTCGTACCCGGCGATCGCCGTGCAGCCGGCGGTCGCGGGGGCCCCGGCCGAACCGATGGCGTCGGGCTGGGCGAGCCCGACGAAGGTCTCGGTCTCGTCGGACAGCCGCAGCACCGTGGGGCGCGGTCCGTCCTGGGCGAGCCGGCGCAGGGCGGTGGCGCCCTCCTCGAACGAGGCGAACCGCCACCCCTCGTAGACACGGGTCCGCGGCAGCGGCCTGATCCGCACGGTGACGGAGGTGATGACGCCGAAGGCGCCCTCGGAGCCGAGGATCAGCTGCCGCAGGTCGGGACCGGCGGCCGAGCGGGGTGCGCGGCCCGTGTCCAGGGTGCCCTCCGGGGTCGCGAGGGTCAGACCGAGGACCATCTCGTCGAACCGGCCGTATCCGGCGGAGGCCTGGCCGCTGGAGCGGGCGGCGGCGAACCCGCCGATGGTGGCCCATTCGTAGGACTGCGGGAAGTGCCCGAGGGTGAAGCCGTACTCGGTCAGGAGCGCCTCCGCGTCGGGTGCGCGCAGGCCCGGCTGGAGCGTCGCGGTCCGGGAGACGGGGTCGATGCCGAGCATGCCGTTCATGCGGCGCAGGTCGAGGGCGACGAAGGCGCTCCGTTCCGGGGTGAGGCCGCCGACGACGGAGGTGCCGCCGCCGAACGGCACGACGGCGAGGCCGTGTGCGGCGCACACGCGCAGTACGGCGAGGACCTCGTCGTGGGTGGCGGGCAGTACGACGGCCGCGGGGGCGTCCCCGGCGTCGCCCGCGCGGATCCTCAGCAGATCGGGCGTGGACTTCCCGCGGGTGTGCCGGATCCGGGTCTCCGCGTCGGTGCGCACGTGCGCCGGGCCGCCGACGGCGTCCGCGAGCGCGCGCAGGACCGGGTCCGGCGCGGGTTCGGCGAGGGGGATCTCGTCGAGGGCGTGCGGGGCGGTGTCCCGCGGCTTGACGCCGAGCAGGTCCCGCAGCAGGCCGGTCACCGCGTCGGGCAGCGGTGCCGCCTTCGCCGGGTCGCCCCAGCCACTCCACAGCATGTCCATGAACGTAGTCCTCATCGGTCGGTTCGCGACGCGTCGGCTCCCGCACGGCCGCTCAGGGCGTTACACTGTGACACATGGCGCCCATTCGTCACAACCACTCGGACGGTGACCCCGTCCTCGACGCCGTACGCGACTGCGTCCTGGCGGTCGGAGTCCGGCGTACCACCCTGACCGACGTGGCCCGCCGCGCCGGTGTCTCGCGCATGACGCTCTACCGGCGCTGGCCCGACGTGCGCTCGCTCGTCGGCGACCTGATGACCCGTGAGTGGATCGACGTGGCGACCCGCGCCATGCCGGAGCCCCAGCCGGACGGGCACACGCGGACCCTGATCGTGGACGGTCTCGTGGCCGGGGTGGAGGGCTTCCGGGCCCACCCGCTCTTCCGCAAGATCATCGACGTCGACCCCGAACTCCTGCTCCCCTACGTGCTGGACCGCCGCGGCGCCAGTCAGGAAGCCCTCCTGGAACTCCTCGGTGACGCCCTGGAGCAGGGGCACGCCGACGGCTCGGTGCGGATCGCCCCCACGAGACGCCAGGCCCGTGCCGTGCTGCTCGTGGTCCAGTCCTTCACCCTGTCGCTGCGGACCATGACCGACGAGGACGACCCCGAACTGACCGGCACCGCCTTCCTCGACGAGCTGCGCACCCTATTGGAGAGGACCCTCACGCCATGAGTCCCACGAGCAGTCCGTCCGGCCCGGCCGCCCCGGCGCCCGGATCGTCGCTCTCCGCCGCCCGCCGCCGCCGTGAACTGGACCGGGCCGTGGGCGGCGACACCGTGGACGTCCTGGTCGTCGGACTCGGCGCCACCGGCGCCGGGGTCGCCCTGGACGCGGCCGCGCGCGGTCTGAGCGTCGTCGCCGTCGACGCCCACGACCTCGCCTTCGGCACCTCGCGCTGGAGTTCCAAACTCATCCACGGCGGACTGCGCTACCTCGCCTCCGGACAGCTCGACGTCGCCCACGAGAGCGCGGTCGAACGCGGTGTCCTCATGGAGCGCACCGCCCCCCACCTGGTACGCGCCCAGCCCTTCGTGCTGCCCCTGACGCCGTTGGTGTCACGCGGTCAGGCCTCCCTGGCCTGGGCCGGGTTCAGGGCCGGGGACACCCTGCGGCTCGCCGCCCGCACCTCCCGCGCCACCCTGCCCGCGCCGCGCCGCCTCTCCGCGGTGGAGGCCCGCCACCTGGCGCCGTCCGTGCGCCCCGCCGGCCTGCGCGGCGGACTGCTGTCCTGGGACGGCAAGGTGACCGACGACGCCCGGCTCGTCACGGCGCTCGCCCGTACCGCCGCCGCCCACGGCGCGAAGATCCTCACCCGGGTCCGGGTGCTCGGGACCAGCGGTACCGTCGCCCGCGTACGCGACGAACTGACCGGGGAACAGGGCGAGATCAGGGCCCGCGCGGTCGTCAACGCCTCCGGCGTCTGGGCGGGCGAACTGGTCGAGGGCATCCGGATCCGCCCCTCGCGCGGAACCCATCTGGTGCTGCGCGCCGACCTGTTCGGTCCGCTGCCCGCGGGCCTGCACATCCCGATCCCGGGCGAGACCAACAGGTTCGTCCTCGTCCTTCCGCAGGACGACGGCCGCGTGTACGTCGGCCTGACCGACGAACCGGTCGACGGGGACCTGCCGGACGTGCCCGAGGTGCCCGAGTCGGACGTCGGCTTCCTGCTGGACGTCGTCGGCTCGGCCCTGGACGTCCCGGTGCGGCGCGACGACGTGGTGGGTGCCTTCGCGGGGCTGCGCCCCTTGCTCGACACCGTGCCCGCCCGCTCCGGAGAGCCCGCCCGCACCTCCGACATCTCGCGCCGGCACGCCGTCCTCACCTCCGACGACGGGGTGACCACCGTGGTCGGCGGCAAACTCACCACCTACCGGCGCATGGCCCAGGACGCCGTCGACGCGGCGGTCGAGGCCCGGGGGCTGCGGGCCGGTCCCTCGACGACCGCCTCCCTGCCGCTGGTCGGCGCGGCGGCCCCGCACCGGCTCGGCTCACTGGCCGCCCCCGGCCACCTGATCCGCCGCTACGGCGCCGAGGCCCCCGCCGTCCACGCCCTCGCCGCCCGCGATCCCCGGCTCGGCGAACCCGTGGTGCCCGGACACCCCGTCACCCGGGCCGCGCTGCTGTGGGCCGTGCTGCACGAGGGCGCCCTCGACGAGGCCGACCTCCTGGACCGGCGCACCCGCATCGGTCTGGTGCCACAGGACCGGACCGCCGCCGCGGCCGCCGCCCGGGAGGCCCTCGACGCGGCTGCGGAGCACCCCGTCCGGCGCGGCGACACCCCTCAGTCCGAGGTGACTCCCCAATAGCCGATCCGCGCCGGCTCGCCATCGGCGTACAGCACCGTGCATCTGCCCTGTGAGCGGTCGGGGAAGTCCAGCCGACCGGAGTCCAGTGCTGCGTCCCAGTCGTCATAGGTGGGGCGGCCGTCGGGGGCCCAGGCCCGGATCTCCTCGTCCGTCAGGGGACGCATGAACGGGCCGTCGTCGGAGTCCGTCGCGTCGATCATCTCGGGCTGGTCCAGGACGGTGGCGGTACCGCCGGTGAAGATGTACTCGTGCCATTCCGGGTCCCGCCACAGCTCCTCCACGGTCCGGCCGGGGAAGCCGTGGTCGTCCTCGGACAGTTGCTCCTCCTGGGCTCTGCGGAACGCGGCCGCCAGGTCGGGCTCGTACGGTCCTGTGTGGGTCCAGCAGTCGCCGCCCATGCCGTTCGTCTCCCTCGTCTCGTCGATCGGTGGGTCAGCAGCCTAGGAGGGGGCACCGACAGCCGGGCCGTCGCACGGTGCGCGCACGTCGGCCGGAGCCCTGACGCGCCGTCCATCGGTGGCACGGTCGTCGCGTTTCGGCCCGGACACCGCGGCTGTGGCGTCGCCGTTGCCGAGACTGGCCCCATGAGCGAAGAAGCGGGACCGCCGGCGTCGGCCGTACGACGCGAACGCCAGCAGACCGTCGTCATGGCGACCCTGACCGTCCTGGCGGGCGCGGTCGACGCGGTCAGCTTTCTGACCATGGGGCACGTCTTCACCGCGCTGGCCACGGGCAATCTGCTCTTCCTCTCCTTCGCCGTCGCCGGTGAGGGAGAACTGCCGGTGGCCCGCCCCGCCGTCGCCCTGATCGCCTTCGTCCTGGGGGCCGCGGCCGGGGCCCTCGCCACCGGCGGTCTCGTCGCTCGCCACCGGCACTGGTTCGCGGCCGCCCTGGCCGTGGAAGGGGGGCTCCTGGCCCTCGCGGGCGCCACGGCGCTGTGGCGGCACGGTTCCGGCTCGCTCACCGATCACCCGGACGACCTGGTCATCGCCATGGTCGGCTTCGCCATGGGCCTGCGCGCGGACACCGCCCTGCGCGCGGCGGTCCCCGGCATGCCGACCCTGCTGGTCCAGGTGTCCCTGGTCCGTCTCGTCCACGGCCTCACCGGAGCCACCGCAGCGGCCGGGCAGCACCCCACGGCCCGGATCCGGCTCGTCGCCACCGTCGCCGGCATCTTCGCGGGCGGCGCCCTCGGCACCCTCATCACACCGTGGGGGACGGGCCGGGCGCTGCTCGCCGTCGCGGCGGCGGTCCTGGTCGTCGCCGCCCTCAACGTGCTCCTGGCACGGCTGCACCTGCTCTCGCCGGAACTCATCGACTGAACTGCCGGAGCCCGGCCGGTGATTGGCGCCCCGCGGGCACGCCGACCGCCTCCAGCCGCCGCGGCGATCGCGGAAATGACGGCGAGACGACATCATCTGTGCAGGTCACGGCCGTGCATCGGTTCGTGGAGCAGGGTTTCTGTCGAAGATCGACAGCGGCTAATCTCCGCGTATGTCCCCAACCGCTGCGCAGCGTCTGCTGCGTGACGACCCGCGCACCACCGAAGTGGCCGCCCGAGAGGTCGCCCTTCCCCTCCCCAAGGCGCGGGCCCTGCTCCGTACGCTCCTGCCGGGAGAGCCGGTGCTGGCGCTCTACCACCAGGGGCTGGGGTATGCCGCCCTCACCGATCGCGCGCTCGTCCTGCTGAGCGGGGACGAGCCTTCGCGGGTCCCGAGGCCCTTGGTGGTCCTGCGCCCCGCGTACGGGGTCGCGTCGCGCGTGGACCTGTCCGTCGACGGGCGACGGATCACCGTGTGGGGGTCGCGGATCGACGCGTCCGGAGCGTTCGTGCAGGCGGCCGACCACGCGCTGCCCGGTTCGCCCGCCGACGACCCCCGCCTGGCCGCGGTCCTCGCCGACGAGAAGCTGTCGCTGCCCGACGACCACAGGCGGACCCTGCTCGCGGAACTCGGTCCCGCCGAGACCGTACGGGCCCTCTACCACTGCGGCTGGGGCTACGCCGCGCTCACCGAGGACGGACTCGTCATTCTCCGCGGTCTCTGGGCCCCCAAGGCGCTCAGGGTGCCCCACCCCGTGTCCCTCCTCCGCCGTGGGCACGGCATCCTCGACTCCACCGTGATCGTCGTCGACGGCAAGGAGTACGGGCTCCACGGGTCCCGCCTCGATCCCGGGGGAGAGCTCCTCGCGGAGAGGGGAGAGCAACTCCCGCGGGTCGGCCCCTCCGCCCGCCCGCGTGGCGGAGAGCGTGTACTCGAATGGGCCCACCGGCGTCCCGTCCCCGCCGCCATGATCGCCATCGCGATGCTCGCGACCGTCTGGGGCGTGGGACACGGCACATCGGCACGCGCCGGTGCCGACCGCGCCGACGCGGACCGCGCCGTCGTGGTGCGGGACTTCGGGGGAACGGCCCTCACCGGCGCCGTCGCGGACGCACGACGCCAGAACTGGATGACGGTGACGACGGCCGACGCGTCTTCGTCCTTCCGTCCGGTGAAGGACTCCGAGCCCGGTTGGAAGGTCTGCTTCCAGACGCCCTCCCCGAAGGAGGAGGTCCGTCCGGCCGTCCGCGCCCTGACGCTGTATGCGGTCCCCGAGAAGGAAGCGTGCCCCACGAGCCTGCACGCCTCCCGACGGGTCGTCATGCCGGACCTCCGGGGCGAGAGTTTCGGCGCGGCCTCGGGCGCCCTGGACGACCTGGGTCTCTCGTACACGACCACGTGGCACGCGCACACGGATGAGCGTCTGGGCGGCGGCACCGGAGACCTGGAGGACTGGCGGGTGTGCCGCCAGCAGCCGGAACCCGAACGCGAGGTGCAGCCCTCGACGCCGGTCGACCTGTGGCTGATCGGTCCGGGTGGGCCCTGCGCCAAGCCCAGCCCGAAACCCACTCCGAAGCCGAAGCCGAAACCGAAACCGAAGCCCGCTCCCAAGCCGAAGCCCGCTCCCGAGCCGGAGCCGAAGCCGCGCACCGGGGGCACGAGCGGCTCCGCCACGACGGGCGGCACGTCAGGAGGCGGCAGCGGAAGCGGTGGGTCCACGGGCGGTTCCTCCGGCACCTCGGGCGGAAGCGGCGGCGGCACGGGCGGCCGGTCCGGCATCGGGTTCGGGCAGTACTGCTCTCCCGTGGGTGCCGTCGCGACCACGGCCGACGGGCGCCCCGCGAAGTGCTTCATGGGCAGGGACGGCCGCGCCCGCTGGGGTTACAACTCCGGCTGACCGGGGCGCCGGCCGGGGCCCCGGATCCGGCCGACCGGGAACGGGCACCGGCCCTCCACGTTGCCGGGAACCGGCAGTCCCGCCGGGGTCCGACACTTCCGGGACCCGACGTGTCGGCCGGTCGGCCGCGTGTGACCTAATGCTCCCGGAACGAAGGAGACACGGAAGTGGCTGTGCGGTCGGTGGAGCGGTCGGTGCCGGAGCGGATCCGGCGGGAGCGGCGGCAGGCGGCCGCCTGGACACTGCTGGGACTGGCCCTGTCGGCGGTGGCCGCGGTGCCGGGCCTCTTCGTCCCCGGACGGGTCGCCACGGAGGCGGCCTTCGAGGACGCCCGGCCGTGCGCCGGTGAAGCCGCGGTGCGGGACGACGGCGCGAGCTGTCTGCGCACGATCCGCGGGACGGTGATCTCCGCCGGGAACGCCAAGAGCGGCAAGGCGACGGTCTTCCGCGTGATGCTGCGGCCGCCGGTTCCGGCCCCCGCCGATCAGCCCATCGACCTCGACTCGCACGGAGACCTGTCCGAACTCGTCGAGCCGGGGGAGCGGGTGGACGTCACGACGTGGCGGGACGAGGTGGTCGCCGTCAGCCAGGGCGGGGTGCGCGAGCGGCTTTCGGGACTGCCGGACGAGACCCCCACCGTCCTCACCGGAGCCGCACTGATCGTCGCCTGGTCGGCGGCCCTCGCCTTCGTCGCCGCCTTCGGCAGCGCCCGGCGGGCCCGCCGCATCGCCACGGGCCGCCCCGTCGTTCCCCGGGTTCCGCTGGGCAGGGCGAAACCCGTCGGCGTGTTGATCACGCCGATCGTCGCGGCCTTCACCGCCGGTCACTTCTGGGACACCTGGACGGCTGTGGTCATGACCGTGGTCCTCTGGGCCCTGATCGCGGTCCCGGCCACGATCCTCGCCCTGCGCTGGGACCGGGAGCCGTCCTCGGCGTCCCCGTCGGGCCGGCAGGCGGACACCCCGCTCGGCGCGTCCGGCTGACCCGGCGCGGCACGGAGTCCGGGTCATGGCCGCCGGGAGTCACCGCTCGCGCCCCCGGCCCCGCCGCCGAAGGGTTCTCGCGCCGGTGGTGATCTCCTCGTGCGCCAGCCGCCCCAGCAGCGCGCCGCCGAAGACGACGACGCCGACACCGACCAGCCAGGACTGGACGACGAGGACGGTGCCGAAAGGGCCGTAGGAGACGGTGCTGGAGGCGATCAGGGGTGAGAAGACGCGACGCGAGAAGACCCGCAGACCGAGCAGGCCGAGAGCCGTCAGCACCGCGCCGGGCAGCAGGGCCCCGGCGGCGATCCTCCCGCCGAGCAGCATCCACTGCGACCACCAGAAGAACAGGACGGCACTCAGCGCCGCGGCCACCGTTCCGGCGGCCGAGTGGCGCCACAGCGTGGTCGTCGCGGTCACGTAGATCGATCCGATGAGCACGGCCAGCCAGAGGACCTGGCGCCATCGCGCGTACCAACGGGCCGCGGACAGGTCCCAGACCTTCTCGTAGCCGGTCTGCACCGCCGCACCGAAGCTCAGGCCGAAGACGGCGAGGGCGGCGAGACCGAAGGCCGTCGTGGTCTGCCGTACCTGTGCGGGCCCGGCGAACAGCCGCGCGACCTCGTCCCTGGCGGCACTCGACACGCCGAGGCCGTCCCCCAGCCACTCCGCGAAACCCCGCCCGTGCGCCGGATCGGCGGCGGAGACGACGATCAGGAGCGGTACCAGCGTGAGGAAGCCGAGGGCCGCGAAGCCCAGTGACCGCTGTCCCAGTTCGATGGCCTTGCTGTGCCGCCATCCCCGGCCGAAGGGGGAGTCGTGCAGCGCCGCGTACAGCCGTGCCCGCGGGGCGGGCCGGTCGTCGTCGGCGTCCGGGAGAGCTTTTTTCGGCATGCAGGTCGATTACCACAGACACCGCCGGCGCCAACCGCATCAGGACAGGCCGGTGCGGGGGCGGCCTCGGCGCCTTTGCCGGATCGGTCGCGCGACCCGCGAGGAGCGGGCCCGGCCGGACGTCGGGTCCGGCCGGGCCCAAGGGCGGTGAGGCGATGTCAGCCCAGTGCGAACTTCTGGGCGGCGGAGCCGTTGCAGTCCCAGATCCGCAGCCGGGTGCCGTTGGCCGTGGCACCGTCGGGGGAGTCGAGGCAGCGGCCCGACTGCGGGTTGAGCAGCGAACCGTCGGCCTGCTGCTGCCAGACCTGGCCCCCGGCCCCGTTGCAGTCCCACAGTTCGACCTGGGTGCCGCCCGCGGTGCCGTTGCCGTTGATGTCGAGGCAGCGGCCCAGCGTGTGCAGCCGGCCGTCCGAGCTGTGGAACCAGTGCTGGTCTACCGCGTACGACTGGCAGCTCCAGAGCTGTACGGCGGTCGCGTTGGAGCCGTTGTCGTCACCGGCGACGTCGGCACAGGTACCGCCGGGTCCGATGACGGGCGCGCCCGCGTTGACCGCGAACTTCTGGGCGGCGGAGCCGTTGCAGTCCCAGATCCGCAGCCGGGTGCCGTTGGCCGTGGCACCGTCGGGGGAGTCGAGGCAGCGGCCCGACTGCGGGTTGAACAGCGAACCGTCGGCGCGCTGCACCCACTTCTGGCCGCCGACCCCGTTGCAGTCCCACAGCTCGACCTGGGTGCCGCCGGCGGTGCCGTTGCCGACGATGTCCAGGCAGCGGCCGATGGTGCCGAGCGATCCGTCCGCGTTGTGGGTCCAGTGCTGGTCCTCGGCGTACGACTGGCAGTTCCACAGCTGTACGGCGGCGCCGTTCACCCCGGTGTCGTCCGCGGCGACGTCGACGCACTGGCCGCCGGGGCCGCCGATGGTGCCCTGCGGACCGTTGGGGACGTTGGTCTGGCCCGAGTAGCCCACGGAGACGATGTTCGACTGGACGGCGTTCTCGGCCGCGTCGGTCGGATAGCCGATGACCATGACGCCCTCGAAGAACGTGCCCATGTTCCAGTTGCTGTTGTCGCCGCCCGTGCCCAGGATGATGCCGCCCTCCTGCTGCATGGGCCGGTAGCCGCCCCGTGAGGGCAGCGCCCCGTCCCACCAGGTGGTCAGGCCCCCCGACTGCGAGTTGCCCCCCTTCAGCGCGTAGGTGGTCTGGCCGTTGTTCTTGAGGACGGCCGTGACGTACGTGCTGTTGTTGCCCTTGTTCGCGGTGTTGGAGCCGTTGTCACCCTGGAACATGCCGTTCTCCAGGTCGGCCTCGATCCAGGGTCCCGAGCCGCTGCAGGGAGCGAAGTAGCAGGTGGTGGCGATGGACACGGCGTCCATGTGGCCGTTGCCGGTGTCGGCCGGTGTGGCCTCGGCGTTGCCGTAGTCGAAGCAGCAGGCGGAGCCGACGTGGGTGCCGCTGGCGACCATGTAGGCGCCCTCCGCCTGGCCGTTGACCGCGGTGCCGGACGCGGCGCCGTGCGAGCGGTAGCCGACCCCGGGGGAGATCCAGATGCCGTACACCTTGTGACCGCCCGCCGTGACGGACAGCTCACCGGCGTCGGCGCCCCGGTCGGCACCCATTCCGGCCGTGCCGGCGGGACCGGGGAACAGGTCGTTGTGGCGGGAGGTCTGGTCGTACACCTTCGAGATGCTGCAGGTGGTGTTCGCGCAGAAGCCGTCCTGCTGGGCGGCGTTCGCGTAGCCGCCGGCCGTGAGCAGCCCGATGTCGGCGGTCGCTCCGTCGGAGACGCGTTTGACCTGGTACAGCGGGCCGTTGTACGCCGAGAAGAGCGCGCGTGTCGTGCTGTGGGCGGCGACGCACGGGGTGCCCGCGCCTGCGTAGATGTCGCAGGGCTGGGAACCCGCGGCCCGGGCGACGCCGGGCATGCCGACCAGGACGGTCACCAGGAGGCCGAGAACGGCGGCGGCGGACAGCAGGGCGTGGCGCAGCCGGAGCACCGGCCCGGCCGTGGAAGACGGAAAGCGACATGGGGAAGGGGATCTTCTTCTGCGCACGTGTGCTCCCAAGGTGGCGGGTGGAGCTACAACTCGCCCTCGGGACAGCCGAGTTCAGGCTGCCTGGCGACTGAGACGGAAGTTACAAGCGCTGGTTGATTGTGTCAATATTTGTTGCTTTCCTTTCTTCTGGGTCCTCGTCGATGTCCGAACGTGTGGCTTTGTGGCGGCCGGTGGCCCATGGCGCGTCCTGCCGGGGTCCGGTCCCACGCTCCGCCGGGACGGGAGGGGCGGCGGGACGTACGCGGTGGTACCGCCGCGTATCGCCACCGCGGTCCGGTCCGCCCTCGGGGCCGGGTCGACCCACTTCGGCTGGATCATCCCGTTTCCCCTCGCGCCCCCGTCGTTCGTCCTGAACAGCGGTGCGCGACCGGAATTTGAAAGGGGTACGACGACCGAAAAGCGTCTACGGCGGCCCGGGGGAGTTTTTTCGACCGGCCCTGCTGTGCAACATTCGAGCGAGGCCGAGCAACACCCTTGGAGGGGAAGCGCATTGTCGCCCACCACGGGATCCGAACGCGGGTCCCTGCACGTCCTCACGCCGTCCAGTGACGAATCCATTGCCGCCGAATGGGCCGGTGGAAAAGGGAAGAACCTGCACACCCTGACCGTGTCCGGATTTCAAGTACCGCGCTGGTCGATCATCGGCCTGGACGTATTCGCGGAATTCTGCCGCGACGGCGGCCTGGACGGACACCTGGGGCGCCTGCTCGCCGGTGACCTGGAGTCGAGGGCGGGCCGGATCGCCGCGGAGATAGCCCGCCTGATCGAGGACGCGCCGCTCGGCGACCGCCTCACCGACGCCATCGGGCTGGCCTACGGGCTGGCCGGCGGCGGCGCCGTGGCCGTCCGCTCCTCCGGCCCGCAGGAGGACGGCACGCGCCACTCCTTCGCCGGCCAGTTCGACACCTTCCTCAACGTCCGCGGCCTCGACGAGGTCGTCGCCCACGTCCGCCGCTGCTGGGCCTCGGCGTTCTCCGAACGCTCCCTGCGCTACCGCGCACGGCACCGGCTGCCCGCCGACACCGGTGGCGTCGCCGTCGTCGTGCAGCACATGGTGGCCGCCGAACTCAGTGGAGTGCTGTTCACCGCCGACCCGGTGACCGGACGCACCGACCGGTACGTCGTCAGCGCCGTCCACGGGCTGGGGGAGGGGCTGGTCTCGGGCGCGGTCGACGCCGACACCGTCGTCCTGGACGCCACCACCGGCAAGCCGCTGACCACGGTGGTCGGCGACAAGCGGGAGCGCTACGACGCCGGATCCGGGCCCGGCTGCCGGGTGTCGCCCGTCGCCGACGGGGACCGCGCCGAACTGTCCCTGACCGCCGACCGGCTGGAGCGGCTGCACGCGGCCGGGACCCGCCTCGCCGCCCTGTACGGTACCCCCCAGGACATCGAATGGGCCATGGCCGACGGCACCCTGTGGATTCTGCAGAGCCGGCCCGTCACGACCCTCGCCCCGGCCGCCGACCCCGTACCGGACCCCGGACGGGACCTGCGGCTCTGGGACAACTCCAACATCGTCGAGAGCTTCAGCGGCGTCGTCTCCCCGCTCACCTACAGCTTCGCCGCCGACACCTACGCGAAGGTGTACGACAGCTACGCCCGCGCCCTGGGGGTCCGCGGGGAGCGGCTGCGCGAGGTGCAGGAGTGGACCCCGCACCTGCTCGGCTACATCCACGGACGGGTCTACTACAACCTCTTCCACTGGTACCGCATGGTGCGCCTCGCGCCGTTGTACCCGCTCAACCGGCGCGTCCTGGAGAAATCCCTGGGCGTCGCCGAGAGCATTTCCGACGAGGTCGCCGACACGCTCCATCCGTTCACGCCCCGGACCGGACTGCGCGGTCACGTCGAACGCCTGACACGTACGGTCATCTTTGCCGGGCGGTTCATCACCATCCGGAAATCCGTCGACACGTTTCATCGAGATTTCTATCGTGCGTACACGATATTCAACAACGTCGACTACGACGCCCTTCCGGGTGATGAGACGTACCGCCGTTTCCGGCGGCTGCAGCGGGAACTCATCGAAAAGTGGGGTCCGATGCAGACCCTCGACGCGACGATCCTGCTCTCCGTGGGACTCCTGGCCCTGCTCACCCGCAGATGGCTGCCGACGGCGCCCGAATGGTTCACCTGGGCCGCGGCGGCCCCCGGCGGCGGTGTCGAGTCCGCGGAACCGGTATGGGCGCTGCGCGAGCTGGCCGACCAGGCGCGTGCCGACACCGAGGTCCTGGCGCTGCTGGAACGGACCCCCGACTCCGAGGCCCACCAGGCCCTGCGCGACGCCGGCCACGTCCGGTTCCTGCGGGCCGTGGACGCGTACATCGCCGACTACGGCTACCGCAGCCCCGACGAGCTCAAGCTGGAGGTCCCCGACCTGCGCGAGAACCCGGCGGGACTCTTCACCCTGCTGCGCGGGGCGCTGCCGGACACCGGCGACGGCGGCGGCACCCCGGACCGCGGCGGCGAGGTCGACGCCTACCTCGACGAACACCTCGGCCGCCCGCGGCGCCTTGTGTACGAACGGGTGCGGGGCAAGGCCCGGGCCGCGCTCGCCGACCGGGAACGGCTCAGGTTCTGCCGCACCCGCGCCTTCGGAGCGGCCAAGCGCATGCTGCGCGCCCTGGGCCGCGATCTGGCGCGCGCGGGTGCCCTCGACGCCTGGGACGACGTCTTCCTCCTGCGCCTGGAGGAGATCCGGGGCGCCTACGAGGGCATGATCGCCCACACCGAACTGCGGGAACTGGTCGTGCTGCGCCGCGGACAGCAGGCCGCCGACACCGCGCTGCACGCCCCGTCCCGCTTCACCACCCGCGGCGCGCCGTACTGGTCGGGCAACCTCGAACGGGCCGGCTGGAACAGCGGCCCGGCCGCCCCCGGCGGTGCCCGTGAACTGACCGGCGTCCCCTGCTGCCCCGGCGTCGCCGAAGGGCCCGCCGTGGTCACCGACACCCCCGGCGACATCGGCGGCGGCATCCTGCTCACCTACCGCACCGATCCGGGATGGGTGACCGCGCTGTCCTCGGCCGCCGCCCTGGTCATCGAACGGGGCAGCCCGCTGACCCATGTGGCCGTCGTGGCGAGGGAGCTGGGCATTCCGACCGTGGTCCAGGTGAAGGGCGCCACCACCGAGATCCGCACCGGCACCCGGCTGCGGGTCGACGGCGCCGCCGGCACGGTCGCCGTGCTCGCCGACCCGTCCCGCGACAGCGCGGCCGCCGCCCCGGACAGCCCCCGAACGGAGACGCGCCAGTGATCCTCACCGAGGAACGGCTGCAGGACCTGCTCGACAAGTCCCTCACCGAACTCCCCCTCGACACCGAGTGGGCCGTGACCCTGGAGGGCTCCATAGCGGAGGGGTTCGGCAACCCCTCCTCCGACATCGACTTCCTGCTCGTGAGCCGCCGCGACGACGACCTGCCGACCATGCCCTCCCTGTTGTTCGTGGACGGCAGAAGGGTGGAGATCCGTACGCGGTCGGTGCGTCAACTGGCCGACCAGTTCCAGGAGGTGGAGCGGGCGGCCGCGCGGCCGTCCCGGCTCTCCGAGGACCTCCTCAACCGCTGCCAGCGGGTGCTGCACAGCCATCCGCTGCGCGGCCACGCCCTCGTCGAGGAGGTGAAGGCGCTGCTGTCCGTGGAGCGGTTCCGCCGGATCACCGCCGACTGGTGGGCGCACCGGGCCCGGCAGTCCCTGCGGCACGCGCTGGCCCTGCAGTGCCTCGGCGAGAGCGACGAGGCGGTCGACTGGACCCGCGCCGCGCTCGTGCAGAGCGTCAAGTCCTGGGCGGCGGGCCTCGGCGAGACCTATCTCGAACCCAAGTGGCTGTCCATGCAACTGGACCGGGCGGGACGGGAGGACGTACGCGACCGCTACTGGGCGCTGGAGACGGCCGTCGTCCCGTCCGGCGACGCCGGTGCCGCCCGGGACCGTCTGACCGCCTGCCTCGACTTCGCCGCGGACCTCGGAATCACCGGCGTCCCCCGGAAGCCCGAACGGCTCACCGTGGAACGCGTGGCCCGGGTGACCACCTGGCAGACCGGTGAACGGGTCCACGTCGTCCGCGGCCGACGCGACGTGTTCGCCCTCGGCGCCGACGCCGGAACCGTCTGGCGCTCCCTCGTCCTGGGCCGGCCGCTGCCCCGCGTACTGGCCGAGAGCGCCGCCACCGGCGTCACGGACCCCGGCCCGCTGCTCGCCGCCTTCCTGCGTCACGGACTGGTCCGCCTCGTCTGGAAGGGCGGCGGAGCCGTCACTCCCGCGCTTCCGCTCGGGGCCCCGCCGGGCCCCGTGACCCCGCCGCCCTCCACCGCGCGGCCGCTGCTGTCGGTCCGCGGCGCGGCCGTCACCGGAGCCCGCGCCGTCGACCTGATGCCCCTGCCCGCCGACCGGTTCGCCGCCGCGGCCATGGCCCTGGTGTGGTCCAACGTGGTGGTCGAGAACGCCCTCGAGGACCTGACCGGAGCCCTGCGGCGCGGCCAGCGGCGGGTCGCCGAACTCACCGCGCGCCGCGCCGTGCACGCCGCGCTGCGCGGACTGTTCAGCGCCCACGGGGTCAACCCGCTGCCCGCGGACACCGACCTCGTGCGCCGCATGGACCTGCTTCCCGCCGCCACCGGACCGATCGGCGTCCGTGCCGGGGAACTCCTGGCACGGGGCGTGGACTCGGCGGAGGACGGCGACGCGCTGCGCGCGGAGCTGCGCCGCTTCATCGCCCTGGTACGCGGTGCCATGGGCGCCGACTCCTTCCCGCTCTCCTTCGACTCCGCGCACACCTGGCGGGCGACGCTGCAACTCGGCCACGACTGGCTGCGCATGGGCGCCCACCTCGGCGCGGAGCTGCCCATCGAAGAGGCCCGCGACCTGCTGGCCGGCAACGGGGCCCAGCCCCATCAGGCCCGCTGACGGGCCCTCGGTTCCCGAGCATCCGACCCGACGTTCCGCGCGGAGGATCCACCGATGTCCGATCCGACGACCCCCGATCCGACGACCTCCGATCCGACGACCTCCGATCCGACGGCCCCCGATCCGACGGCTTCAGGTCCGGCGGCGTCCCACCCGATGACGGTGCTGGTGACCGGCGCCAGCGGCTTCGTGGGCGCCGAGGTGACCGCCCGGCTCACCGCCGCCGGCCACAGAGTGCTGGCGGTGGTGCACCGCAACGCCGACCTCGTCCGCAACAACGGCAGGAAACTCACCGCCGGTCCGGGCCTCCTCACCCGGATCACCGGCGACATCACCCGTCCCGGCCTCGGACTGAGCGGCGACGACAGGCGGCTCGCCGCCGGTGCCGACCGGATCGTCCACTGCGCCGCCGTCACCGACTTCGGACTGCCGCCGGGCCGGTACGAACGCGTCAACGTCGAGGGCACCAGGCACGTCCTGGGCCTCGCCCTCGGCGCCCGCACACCCCTGGTCCACGTCGGCACCGCCTACGTGTGCGGGGAACGCGACGGCATCGCGTACGAGGACGAACTCGACCTCGGCCAACGCCCCGGCAACGACTACGAGAAGAGCAAACTGGCCGCCGAGACCCTGGTCCGCAAGGCCGCGGCGGACGGCCTGCCCGTGACCGTGGTCCGCCCGAGCATCGTCACCGGCGCCAGCCGCACCGGCCGCGTCCGCGACCACAAGACCGTCTACCCCGTGCTCCGGGTCCTGACCAGGGGCCTGGTGCGCACGGTGCCCGGCCACCACGACGCCGTCCTCGACCTGGTCCCGGTCGACCGGGTCGCCGACCTGGTGACCGAGGCCGCCACCCGGTTCCGGGACGCCGAGGGCCGCACCCTGCACGCCGTCGGCCACGAGCTGACCCTGCGGGACATGTCCGACGTCCTCGCCGAGTACCCGTCCCTCCACGTACCGCGGTTCGTCCCCCCGTCCGCGTTCTCCGCCACGGCCCTGCCCGGCCGCGAACGCCCCTACTACGACCGCGTCGTCTCCCTGTACGCCCCCTACTTCCGGCGCCGCGTCCGCTTCGACGCCGCCCACGCCGAGGCCTTCGGCCACCGTCCGCCCGCGACGGGCGCGCACGCCTACCTGCGCCGCCTCCTCGACCACTGCCTCGCGACCGGCTACCTCGGCCCGCCCCCGGGCAAGGAGCCGACCGCCCGACCCGACGGGAGCACCCACCGATGACCCTCGCCCACCTCGCCGAACCCTCGTACGGCATACCCGTCTCACCGCTGCTGACCTGCCACCCCGACAAACAACGGCTGTACGGCGCGGACACCTACTACCAGGAGAGCCACGACCAGCTCGCCGCCCTCACCGGCGACGTCACCGGCTTCGCCCACCGGCACGCGCTGCTGCTGCTCAAGCCCGACGCCGTCGTGGCCCGCAGACTGGAGGCGGCCGCGGACTGGCTGGCCGAACGGGGGTTCCGGATCGTCGGCGCGGCCGTCACCCGGCTGACCCGCACCATGATCCGCTCCCTGTGGTACTTCCAGTGGAACCTCGCCACCCCTCACCGCAGGCGGCTGGCCGCGCTCTTCCTGGAGGACGCCGACGCCCTCGTCCTGCTCGTCCGCCCCGAGAACGACCTGGACGTGCCCGCCTCGGTCGAACTCACCCGGCTCAAGGGGCCCACGGACCCGGACGCCAGGCGGCCCGGCCAGCTGCGCCATCTCCTGGGCCGCTACAGCTACTTGCTGAACCTGGTGCACACCCCCGACGAGCCCGCCGACGTGCTGCGGGAGCTGGCCGTCCACTTCGACGAGACCGAGCGCGACCGCCTGTTCCGCTCCGCCCTCGCCGACGAGGACCGCGCCGCACACGCCCGCGAGCTGACCGGTCTGCTGTACGCCGCCACCGAACCCCGGGACCTCGACTTCGACCCCGCCCTCGCACGGCTGCGCGCCACCGTGTCCCGGCACCGGGGCGCCGACCCCTCGGGCACCCCGCGGGCGCTGCTGGAGGACGCCTGGCGGCGGGGGATCGACCTCGACCCGTGGGACGCCGTCGTCGTCGGCTCGAAGGTGCTCCCCATGCGACAGCCGGGCCGGGCGCCCGTGCTGGACGGAGCCGACGCCGGCACCTGGCGCCGCCACCTGGAAACCGTCCGCGCCACCGCGAACTGAGGAGCGCCACCATGCGGTTCACCCCGACACTCCCCAAGGAACTCGTGCACCGCTCGGCGGCCGAGGAGGTCTTCCTGACCGACGCCGAGCGCCACGGCGAGGACCAGATGCTGCTGGCCGCGCGCTTCCCCCGCCGTCACGCCTTCTACGACGACACCCTCGGCCCCGGCGACCGCCTCGACCCCTTCCTGCTGCTCGAGGCGTGCCGGCAGGGCATCTTCGTGGTGGCCCACCGCTACCTCGGCGTCCGGCAGGGGCACAAGTTCCTGCTCCGGGCGGTCGAGTTCGAGGTGCCGGACCCGGACGCCCTCACCCGGGGCGACCGGCCCACCGAGGCGGTCGTCACGACCCGGATCGAGAAACGGTTCCGCACCCGGGCCGAAGTGCGGGGCCTGCGGCTCCGCTTCGGCCTGGCCATCGGCGCCCGGGAGGCCCTGGCGGCCCGCATCGACTACTCCTGGATGCCGCCCGAGGACTGGACGAGCCTGCGGACCCGGCAGCGCGGCGCGCTCGGCCTGCCCGCCGTGCCCGTGGCGCTGCGCGGACCCCACGTGGAACCCGCGCTCGTCGGCCGACGCGCCCCGGCCAACACGGTCATCTCACCGCCGCGCACCGCGGACGACGGCACCCACACGGCACGCCTGCTGGCCGAGACCACCCACCCCACCCTCTACGACCACTGGGTGGACCACGTGCCCGGCATGCTGGAACTGGAGGCCTTCCGCCAACTCGCCCTGCGCGCCGCGGTGTCCACCGGAACCGTCCGCACGCCCAGCCCGCTGCCGGTCGCCCTGGCCGCGCGGTTCCGCCGTTTCGCCGAGATGGATCTGCCGCTGGAGTGCCGGGCCGCTCCGGCGCCGCCGGGCGCCGCCGCCGAGTGCGTCCTGCGCCAGTCCGGCTCCGTGGCCGCCGAGGCCCGGATCAGGTTCGCCGACGCGGACGCCGGACCGGCACGCGCCCTGGCCGCGCCGACCGCGCACAGGGCCGCATGAGGCCCCCGGCCGCACCCGTCCGGGACGAACCCTCCTCGGACGCACCCGGTCACGGGGACGCGGCGACCACCGTCGTCGCCGCCCGAGTGCCCGCCAGACTGGGCCGTTTCGTGCTGCGCAGGTTCCGGCCGCACCTCTACGTCACCTACGGAGTGCTGTGGGTCCTCGCGCTGGAGGGCTCGGCGGTGGCCGCCGCCGGCCCGGCCTGGCGCCCGTCCGGCGCCACCTGGATCCGGGCCGTCAGCGTCGTACTGGCCCTGCTGTTCCTGCGGATGCTGGACGAGCAGAAGGACCTCGCCCACGACCGCGTCCACCACCCGGACCGGCCGCTCGTCACCGGCGCGATCACCGCGGCCGAACTGCGCGGCGCGATGGCGGCGGTCACCGCGGTGGTGACCGGTCTGAACGCGGCCCTCTCGGCGGCCCCCGCCCTGCTGATCCTCGCGGCTCTCGGATACGGGCTGCTCCTCGCCCCGCTGGAGCGGCTGTCCCCCGTGGTGCGCGACCGACCCCTGCTCGGCCTGGCGGTGGCCTACCCGGTCCAACTGCTGCTCGGTGTCTACGTCTACGGGTCGCTCGTCGCCGCGGGAACCGTCACCGCCGACTGGCGCGGTGCCGCGCTGCTCGCCCTGAGCGCCTGCGTCTTCCTGCACTTCGAGTTCGCCCGCAAGACCGCCTGGGAGGCGCCACCGGGCACCCGTCCGTACTCGGCCGCCCTCGGCCCGCGGCGCGCCGCCGCGGTCACCGCCGCCTTCGCGGCCGGGGCCCTCGTCTGCCAGGTCCTGCTGTTCGCCCCGTGGGGCCCGCTCGCGCTGCTGCCCTGTCTGGCGGCCGTCCTGCCCGCCCACGCCACCCGGCGGTTCCTGGCCGCGGGGCGCGGCGGGTGGCCGATGCCCGCCGCGATCGCCTTCGTCGTGGCCACCCACCTCGGGCTGGTGCTCCGGGCGGTGCTGCTGCCGTGACCGACGGACTTCCCCTGTCCTGCGAGGAACTGCTGACCACCACACGGTCCGTGCGGCGCGGTCTCGACCTGGACCGGGCGGTGGATCCGGCCCTGGTCGAGGACTGTCTGCGCACCGCCCTGCAGGCACCGAACGGCAACAACCGGCAGAACTGGCGCTGGCTCCTGCTCACCGACCCGCGCGTCCGCGCGGACGTCGCCGAGGTGTACCGGGCCGCGTTCCACGAACGCAACGCCGCCGCTCTCGAGAGACTGGAGGAACTGCCCGCGGCCGCGCGCTCGGTACTCACCGCGGCCCGGACGCTGGCCGACCGGCTGCACCGGGTACCGGTCCTGGTCATCCCCTGTCTCGAAGTGCCCGGCGGACGACTGCCCCCGGGCAACCAGGCCGGTCTGTGGGGGTCGTTGCTGCCGGCCGCCTGGAGCTACGCGCTGGCCGCCCGCAGCCGCGGACTGGTCACCGCCTGGACGGCCGTCCACCTGGACCGCGAGCGGGAGGTCGCCGACGTACTGGGCCTGCCGCCCACGGTGCGCCAGGGCGCGCTGCTGCCGACGGCCCACCCGCTGCGCACCACGTTCCGTCCGGGCCCGCGGCTGCCGCTGGAGCGGGTCCTGCACCGCGACGGCTGGCAGGGAACACGACCGGTCTGAGGTCCGGCAGGGGGACACCCGCGGGTCCCGGCGGGTGTTCCCCGGACGTGGGGCCGCCGGTCCTTCGCCGGTCAGCCGACGGTCGGGCTGGGGGTCGGGCTGTTGGTGTTCACCTTGAGGTCGGGGCGCGGGGTGAGGACGACGATCGGGGCACCCGGCTGCGGCGCGGGGGGCGTGAGCTGGTCCTTGGGGAGCGTGGGCGGGGCGCTCTGCTGGGCGAGGACCGAGGGGAAGTCGATGGTGCCGGTCTTCTCCATCATGGTGATGTGGTCGAGGACCGTGTCGTTGGCGAGGTCCGCGAGCTCGCGCACGAGGGAGTTGTTGGTGTTGGCGCGCACCTTGGCGATCACCGAGAAGATGGAGCCGTGCGTGACGCGCAGGATGTTGGCGGCGGTCCTGTCGAACTCCTTGCCGCTCAGGGCCGCGGAGGTCGCCACGAACTGCTGCTGCTGCGGGGACGCCTGGTTGGGCAGCGTGATGTTGAGCTGGACGGCGACCTTGCGGTCCAGCTCGTCGAGGCGGGCGTGACCCACGATCAGGTGCTTGCCGGCCTCCCGCATCGCCGGGGTCGAGCCCTTCTTCAGCGCGATCTCGCCCAGGGGGTACTCCCACAGCCCGGCCGCGCGCACCTTGACGACGAAGTCGCGGTCGCCCTCGGTGAGCGGGCCCCACTGGGTGTCCGTGATGACGCGGGTCTGGGCGCTGGACGTGGTCTGGACGCCGAGCATGGTCGGGTATGCCAGAGCAGCGAGAGTCAGGGTCGCCGCGCCGCCCACGAAGACCGTTCCTGCCAAGTTGCGTGAGACGGGCATGATGCCTCCTGACGTATCGATCAGATTTCACAGGGGGTACGGATGTCACGGCCCCTTTGATCATTTTGACGGGTAAAATCTGGCTCCTTTCCTGTGTCGTGCGTCACAGCGGTCGCACAGGTCGGGGCGTGCCGCTTCCGGCGCGTCGGCGGGCACGGGCACGGACGGAGATCGGGCAGCCCGGTCGCCCGCCGGAGCCGGTCCGGGAGCACCCGTGAGGATATCCGGCGGGGGTGGCCGGAGTCCGGCCGAAGGCGGCAGAGGTGTCCGGCGGGTGTGTCCGGCCGCGTCGTGAGCGGTCCGGTGGGGGCCGCGAAATTCTCTCCATCAATCGATTGATCGATGCCCCCCGGCGGCATATCCTCCCCGCCATGTCCGACTCGCCACCCGCCTCACCGGCCCCCGCCCCGCCGCCCGCCGACGCCAGTCGCGAGCGCATCATCGCGGCCGCCACCTCCCTCTTCGCCGAGCACGGCTACGACGGCACGAGCACCCGCCGGATCGCCGCCGACGCGGGGCTGAACATGGCCACCGTCGCCTACCACGTCGGCGGGAAGCCGGACCTCTACCGGGAGGTCATGCTCCGCGCCCACCTCGCCGAGCAGCGCGTGCTCACGGACGCGCTGGCCGCGTTCCGGGAGGTTGCGCCCACCGACCCGGTCGCGGCCGTCACCGCGCTGGTCGACCGGTACCTCGACTTCTGCCTCGACCAGCCGCACATCCCGGCCCTGTGGATGCGCCGCTGGCTCTCGGACGCCGCCGAGTTCGCGGATCTGGAGGCCGCCTACGCGCGACCGCTCATCGAGTCGGTCACCGACACCGTGCGCGAGGCCGTCCCGGACGGGCCGGAGGCCGGGTCCGCCGCGCGCGCCGACGTCGAGATGACCGTCTGGACGGTGCTGTGGAGCACCCACGGCTTCTGCCGCTCGGGCATCCGCGCCGAGGTCCCGCGCTTCCGCGCCCACCTGCGCGCCCTCGTCCTGCGTGATCTGGGGCTCGACGCCCCGCGGCCGCGCGAGGGAGAACACGGATGACGACCGCCCTGGTCCCCCCGGCCGCCGTCGGCGGACTCACCCGGCGCCGTCTGTTCGTCTACGGACTCGGCTCGGTCGGCACCGGCCTCTTCTCCACCGTCCCCGGCCTGCTGCTGCTCTACTTCATGACCGACACGCTGGGCGTCCCCGCCGGGATCGCCGGACTCGTGGTCGCCCTGCCCAAGGCCTGGGACGCCGTGTTCAACCCCGTGGTCGGGGCCGCGAGCGACCGCGAGGCCGTCCGCACCGGCCGCAGGACGCGGCTGCTCGTCGCCGGCGGGCTCGCGCTGCCCGTCGCGTTCGCGGCGATGTTCCTCTCCCCGATGACCGGCACGGGTGCGGCGGTGTGGGTGACGGTGACCTTCGTCCTGGCGGCGAGCGCCTTCGCGCTGTTCCAGGTGCCCTACGTCGCCCTGCCCGCCGAGATGTCGCCCGTGCCCTCCGTCCGCACCCGGATCATGGTCTGGCGGATCGTCTTCCTGACCCTCGGCATCCTCGTCGCGGGCGGCGCGGCACCCCTCGTGGTCGACGCCGCGGGCGGAGGCCGCAAGGGATACGGGGCGATGGGGCTGACCGTGGGACTCGTCATCGCGGCGGTCCTGCTGGTCCCCGCGCTCGGTACCCGCTGGGTGCGCTCACGGCCCGGACCCGAACCCCTCGGACTGGTCGCGGCCTTCCGCACCGCACGCGGCAACCGCGCCTTCTTCGCGCTGCTGCTCTCCTTCGTGCTCCAGGCCGCCGCCGTCGCGATCATGCTCGCCGCCGCGCCCTACGTCGCCACCTACCGCCTCGGCGGCTACGGCCTGACCTCGATGCTCTTCGTCTGCCTGGTCGCCCCCAGCGCCGTCGCCGTCCCGCTCTGGGCCAAGGCCGCCGGACGCTGGGGACGGCTGCGCTGCCTCACGGTCGCGACCGGCGGCTACGCCCTCGGCGCGGTGGCGCTGTTCCCGGCCGCGGGCGGTGACGGCACCGTGGCGGTCGCCCTGACACTTGTGCTCTGCGGGCTGCTCGGCGTCTGCTACGCGGCCCTGCAGGTCCTGCCGCTCGCCCTGCTGCCCGACACGGTGCACGCCGACACGGCCAGGACCGGACAGGTCCAGTCGGGCGCGTTCACCGGACTGTGGACGGCCGGCGAGACCGTCGGTCTCGCGGCCGGACCCGGCGCGTACTCGATCGCCCTGGCCGCCACCGGCTTCGTCTCCTCGACCCTGGACCACCCGGTCGCCCAGACCGCCACCGCGCGCACCGGCATCCTCCTGGGCTTCAGCCTCGTCCCCGCCCTGCTCATGCTCCTCTCCCTCCCCGCCCTGCGTGCCTACGGCCGCCGCCGCGCCGCGCGAGAAACGGAAACCGCCTGATGACGACCCACCGGCAGACCGCGACCGACACCCCGGCCGCCCACCCCGGCCTGCCCGGGACCGGCCGCTCCGGCGCCGACCTCCTCGCCGAACTCGCCGTCCTCACCGCCGCCGACCTGCCGACCCGGGGCGGGAACACCACCGCCTACGTCTACGACAGCGGCCGTCCCGAGGTGCGCGAGGCCGCCGAACGCGCCTATCTGACGATGATGGAGGTCAACGGTCTGGACCCGACCGCGTTCCCCAGCATCGTCGCGCTCGAACGCCAGGTCGTCGGCGCGACCGCCGCCCGGCTCGGCGGTGACGACACCACCCCGGGCATCTTCACCAGCGGCGGCACCGAGTCGATCATCCTCGCGGTGAAGGCCGCCCGGGACGCACGCCCCGACGTCCTCGCCCCGGAGATCGTCGTCCCCGTCACCGCCCACGCCGCCTTCCACAAGGCCGGCAGCTATCTCCGGGTCGCCGTGCGCACCGCCCCCGTCGACCCCACCACCTTCCGGGCCGACCCGGCCGCCATGGCCGAACTCTGCAACGAGAACACGGTCCTCGTCGTCGCCTCCGCCCCGTCCTACGCCCACGGCGTCATCGACCCCGTCGCGGAGATAGCCGCCGACGCCGCCGCCCGCGGCATCCCCTGCCACGTCGACGCGTGCGTCGGGGGCTGGCTGCTGCCCTGGCTCGCCGAGGCCGGCGCCACCGTCCCGGCCTTCGACCTCTCCGTCCCCGGCGTCACTTCCCTCTCCTGCGACCTGCACAAGTTCGGCTACGCCCCCAAGGGCGCCTCCGTCCTGCTGTTCCGTGACGAGGCCCTGCGCCTCGACGCCTACTACGCCTGCGCGTCCTGGCCCGGCTACACCGTCGTCAACTCCACGATCCAGAGCAGTAAGGGAGCCGGACCGCTCGCCGGGGCGTGGGCCACGCTGCAGGCCCTCGGCGCCGACGGCTACCGCGAACTGGGCCGCGCCGCCCTGTCCGCGACCCGCCGGCTGATCAGCGGCGTCGAGGAGATCGACGGCCTCACCGTCCTCGGGGCCCCCGAGGCCACCCTGGTCGCCATCGGCACCGACCCGGCGGCCGGGGCCCCGCTCGACCTCTTCGCCCTCGCCGACGAGACCCGAGCCCGGGGCTTCTTCCTCCAGCCGCAGCTCAGCCTCGACGGCCTGCCGGCCAACCTGCACCTGACCCTCACCGGGGTGAGCGAGCGGGGCGTCGAGGAACTGCTCACCGTCCTGCGCGAGTGCGCCGACGCCGTCCGTCCGCTCGGGCCCCCGACGCCGCCCGCGGACATCGTCGACCTGCTCACGCAGGTGGACCTGACCGAACTCGACAACGCGTCCTTCGCGGCGCTGCTCCCTGCCGCGGGGGTCGACCTGAGCGGGGAGAACGCGGCCCGGATGGCCCCGGTCAACCGTCTTCTGGACGCCCTCCCGGCAAAGACCCGCGAGGTGATCGTCACCCGTTTCCTGTCCGCGCTCTACAGCCCGTACCTGGGCGGGTGACCGCCGCGCCGCGGCGACCGGTCCGCGCCGGCCGGGGCGGACGCCGCGCTCACCGCGCGACGCGCTGCTTCCGGCCGCCGCGGCGCAGGCGCGTGCCGGCGTAGACGAGGTCCAGGAGAAGGACGACGACACCGATGATCAGCAGGTAGAACAGTCCGTGGGCGGCGACGCCGATGAGGCCCAGCACCACCGCCACGAGGATCAGGAACAGGAACAGGCTCATCGGCTCTCCCGGCGGCTCTCGGCCCGGTCCTCCGGGCGGCTCTCGGCTCGGATCAGCGACGGGCGAGACGGCGCTCGCCCTTGAGGCCCGGCATGTACTCGAGTTCGTAGTGCGCGAAGACCTCCGGCTCGTCCGTGGCGGGCAGCACGCCGTCCGTGTCGATGGAGGGGGCCCTCTTCACCAGGTTCCTGTCGTGCGCGACCCTCAGGTAGCCCGGCCCGACGGTCGCGCGGTCCAGGGGGACGAACACCAGGCGGCGGCGCGTGGGCAGGCCCACGGTCACGGTGGCGAAGGAAGGATCGTCGGTGGCCGTGTCGACGTAGACGGACTCCAGAGTGCCGATCTTGTGGCCGTCGGGGTCCACCACGTCGTGACCACGCCATTCGCGGATGTCACCTGCCTCGAACATCATGTACCTCCACAGGTGCGGTACCCCCGATCGTCGGCCTGATGCACGGGCCGCCCCGGTCGCCCCGCCGGGAAATCGGTGGTCCATGTGCTGATCGTGCCGCTTCCGGGACCGGTCCGGCCCGCCCGCGGGGCCGGTCGGGCCCCGGACGGTGTGCGGCAGCCGCGCGGGCAGGCGGATCCAACTTTCCGGCAGGGCCTCGCTCTTCCCGTCGCCCAGGGCGCGGCCGAGGGTGCCGCCCTCGGGCACGGTCGGCCCGGCGGCCAGGCCGGTATCACGGTGGCGTGCGGTGGGCCGTGTGGTCCCGTCCGGCAGGGCCGAGGGGCCCATGAGGTGGGGCCGCAAGCTCCCCGCGCCTCCGGTGCGACTGAGGTTAGCCTCGCCTTACTGATGGCCCCGATGTCCTTTCCGCGGGGCGGTTCCTGCCCGGCTCGACGTGCTGGAGATGCGGATGAGTGCCATGAACGAGGTGCGCGAGGCGGCGGCCGGGCGGAGAACCGCCGTCGTCGATGCCGTGGCGCGTTCGCTGGCGGACCTGGTGCCGGGCGTCCGCGCCACGGTGACGAAGGTGGTCGCCGACGAGGCGCCGGCCGTGGCGTGCCGGTTGCGCGATCTCGGCTTCACGCCCGGGGCCGTGGTGGAGGTGGTGCGCCGGGCGCCGTTGCGTGACCCCGTCGTCTACCGGGTCAAGGACTACGAGGTGTGCCTGCGCCGGGCACAGGCGGCGTGCGTGCACGTCGTGGAGGTGGAGCGGTGAGCGCCGACTGCCACGGTGGTGGCGGCGCGGACCCGGTCCTCGCCGGGGTGCCGCGGATCGCTCTGGTCGGCGCCCCCAACTCGGGCAAGACCAGCGTCTTCAACGGCCTGACGGGCCTGCGTGCCAAGACCGGCAACTACCCCGGGGTGACCGTGTCCCGGTTCGTCGGGATCTCCCGGACGGGCCGTGACCGGCACATGGTGGAGGACCTGCCGGGCACCTACAGCCTCGACCCGATCAGCCCGGACGAACAGATCACCGTCGATGTACTGGACGGCCGGCTGGAGGACGCCGGGCGGCCGGACGCGCTGCTGGTCGTGGCGGACGCCACCACGCTGCGGCGGTCATCGGGTTTCCTGGCGCACGTGCTGGCCCTCGGTCTGCCGACCTGCGTGGTGGTGACCTTCACCGACGAACTGGCGCGACGCCAGGGCAGCCTGGACGTCGGGGCGTTCGCCCAGGCGCTCGGCGTGCCCGTCCTGCCCGTGGTCGGCCACCGCGGACACGGCATCGCGCGGTTGCGCGAGCAGCTCACCACCTGGCGCACCTGGTCCGTCCCGGTCGTGGCCCCGCCCACCGAGCCGGGCGAGCGGGACGCCTGGGCGGAGTCGGTCCTGGCCTTCGCCGGTTACCGGCCCCCCGAGCGCCACCGGGCCACCCGGCGCGTCGACGCGGTGCTGCTGCATCCGGTGTGGGGCACGGTGGTGTTCTTCGCGACGATGGGGCTGTTCTTCCAGACCGTCTTCACCCTCGCCGCCCCGCTGCAGGGCGGGGTGGAGTCGTTCTTCGCGTGGTTGTCGGGCCAGGTGCACGCCCACGTCGGCGCTCCGTGGCTGTCCGGGCTGCTGGGCGACGCCCTCATCGGCGGAGTCGGCGGCGTGCTCGTCTTCGTCCCGCAGATCGTCCTGCTGTTCCTGCTCCTGGCCCTGCTGGAGGGCGTGGGCTACATGGCGCGGGCGGCGTTCCTGACGGACCGGGTGATGGCCCGCGCCGGGCTGGAGGGCCGTGCCTTCGTGGCGCTGCTGTCGTCGTTCGCCTGCGCGGTCCCCGGCATCCTGGCCACCCGTACCCTGCCGTCGGCCAAGGACCGCCTGGCCACGATGATGGCCGCCCCGCTGATGACATGTTCCGCGCGGCTGCCGGTCTACGTACTGCTCATCGGCCTGTTCGTCGACCCGTCCGCCAGGGTCGGCCCGTTCGGCGCGCAGGGTGTGGTCATGTTCGGCCTCTACCTGCTCGGCGCCGTCTCCGCGATGCTGGCCGCCTGGGCGTTCAAGAAGCTCGGCGACCGCCACGGCCGGCCGGTGCCGTTCTTCATGGAGATGCCGCCCTACCGGCTGCCCGCCCCGCGCGCGGTGCTGGTGGCGATGTGGTCCTCTGCGCGCGCCTTCCTGCGCAAGTGCTCGACCGTCATCGTCGCCACGAGCGTCGTGCTGTGGCTGCTGCTGAACCTGCCGCTGCACACGGACGCGCGACTGCGCGCGGCCGGCGTCGACACCACGGACTCCGTCGCCGTGTCCGCCTACACCACCGATCACAGTTACGCCGCCGGGCTGGGCCGCGTGGTCGCCCCCGTCTTCGAGCCGCTGGGCTTCGACTGGCGCATCGACGTCGGTGTGCTGTCGGCGCAGGCGGCCCGGGAGACCTTCGTCGCCACCCTCGGACAGGTGGCCGCCGCCGAGCGCCCCGAAGAGCCGGCGCGGGCGCTGCGGAGCATGACCTACACCGACGGACCGCACGCCGGGGAGCGGGTGTTCACGGCGCCGACCGTCGCCGCGCTGCTGGTCTACTTCGTGTACGCGCTCCAGTGCACGGCCACGATGGCGGTACTGCGCCGGGAGACCGGCACCTGGAGATGGCCCGCGATCGCCTTCACCTATCTGACGGTACTGGCCTGGCTCATGGCCTACCTTGCCCGGACCGTCACCGTCGTGCTGGGCGGGTGAGCCGTCGCGATGATCCCCCTGCACCCGCAGCGAGTTCCCGGCCGGCCCGACCGGCTGCGCTGGATCGTCCCCGCGGGGACCCTCGCCGGCATCCCCGTGGGCCCGCTCGCCGGGGTACCCGGACCGCTGGCCGCGCTGTTGGCCGATGCCACCCTCGAACGGATCGCGGTGGAGCCCACGGCCGTGGTCACCGTGCTCGGCGCCGGTCGTGACTGGAGGGACGAGGGCGCGCGGGTCCGCTCGGCGCTGCACGCCGCCCTCGACGATCCCACCGGATGGATCGTGGAGGCCGGCGCCCGCGCGGATGACGACGACGCGTCGCTGTACGACACGGTACGAGGGGCCCTCGCCGGGGAGGTGGGCGCTCTCGCCCGTTCCCACGGAGGTGTCATCGACCTCGTCGACGTGCGGGACGGCATCGTCACGGTCCGCCTCGGCGGCGCCTGCCACGGCTGCCCCGCCGCCTGGTTCACGCTGCACCAGCGTCTGGAGCGTCAGCTGCGCCGGCTCCATCCTGGCCTGCGGGAAGTCCGCGACGCCGGTTCGCCGACGGGCCTGTTCGGTCGGCCGGCGAAGCCTGTCAGGGCCTCGGACGGAACCCCGAACGTGATGTGAGCGCGGCCCCGGTCGGAGTGCGGCAGGAACCCGGGGCTTGTGGGCCGCACATCGCGTCATCGATCGTCGTGCCCATGGAGATTCTGATGACCTGTCTGGTCTCACTGGTCACCGTGAACATCGTGCTGGGTCTGGCGACCCGGCAGTGGCGGCGGTCGGTGGAGGCTCGGACGGTCCGGCAGGTACGGGCCTGGCCGGGGCTCGACGCGTACCACGCGGACCTGCTGAGCACCTCCGAACCGTTGTGCTCGACCGACCACCAACCCGGCAGACTGGCGCTGAACTCCTCTCGCGCAGCCGTGGTGGCCGTCCGCCTGATGAGCGAGGACGGGCTGCTCGACAGAGACGGCATGAAGCTGGCGGGGACTGCGGCTGAGCCGGCCCATCCGGTCACCGCGGCCGCGTTCCGCTTCCTCAGCCGGTACCGGACCGTCCGCGACCGCCCACGGGTCGGCGACATCGGCCGCGACCCCGACTTCCAGGCGGCCGTTCGCGCTCACCTGAACGACCTCTTCGCCCACGCTCCCGCCACCCGCCGCCACTTGGGCACCACGATCAACGACCTGGCCCTCTGGTGCTACGGCCTCGGCGCGGCGGCCCCCGCCGTGCACGCCTTCTTCATGGCGCTCCGTACCGACCCCGGCGACCCCTACATCCGCCAGGGCTCCTTCGTGCTGGCTTCGCTCGTCTTCGTGGCGGCTCTGATCGTGCTCACAGCCCAGGCCGGCAACACGTGGCACCCCCTCGAGGGCTTGGAAACCCCCACCGCCCTCAAAGAACTGGCCCCGCCCCGCGAAGACCCCGTAGACCTCGCCGAAGGCTCCGGGGAGATCCCGGGGGACGGCGTCGGAGAAACCCCTGCTGCCGATGCCGGGGAGACACCGACCGACGACGGCGGGGAAATGTCGGCCGACCACGGCGGTGAGACGCCGGCCGGCGAATAGGCCCCGGTCTCCTGCCCCTGGCCCAGGGTGCAAGGCAGCGGCGGCCACGGGAACCCGCCTTCGCTGCCCGGCCGTCGCCAGGGGCCCGGCCCGAGACGAAACGTACGATGGGACGTCGGGCCGAACGGAGAGCTGCGAGGACTCGAGTGGCTGACGAAATGAGCAAAGAGCTGATCATCAGCCCCCGCAGCGAGCGCGTGCGAGAGGAGTTGGCGGAAGCCGCTGCCTGGAGCGCGTACGCGGCGGAGCTTCGCAAGGTGCTCGAAGCCGCGATCGAGAGGAGCGGCGCAGACTTCCTGGAGGTGGGCGGGCTGCTGGTGAGCGAGCCCCTTCCCGAAGAGCACCGCGGCCTGCGCAATGGTGCGGAGGTCCGGTCGCCACAAGCGACAGGTCTTGCCGAGGCGATGGCAGCCGGGCGCGGGCCGTACTGTCAGCTTGCCGCACCCGGGAGGCTTCAGATCGAGTCGGGATGGGACGGAGCGGTACACCTCTGGACCACGCCGGCGGTGGCCGCCGATCTGGCGGAACTCCATGGGGAGAGCGTGACGTTCATGTGGCGAGACGCGGCTCCTGAGCCCATAGAGGTCTCGGACCCCGTCGAGGCCGTCGCGGACGCGGATTTCTGGGCGAGGGTGGCCAAGGCGTCCGAGCGCCTGACCCTGGTCTGCGAGCGCTGGGCGTACGGCGCTCACGGGTGCAGATGGTTCCGCGTGACACCGGGGAACACAGCCGAAGTGGCCCGACTGCTGCGGCCACGCTCGCTGGTCTGCGTCGCCACCGAGCCGGAGCTGAGCCCCGGAGCGGAGCTGCTGCAGGACGGCTTCACCGCTTTCGTGGCCCCGCTGCCGTACGGCGAACTGGCCCACCGGAACTACCCCGGTGGAGCCGGCACACTCTCCGAGGTCACGGATGACGGTTTCTCCCTCATGCTGGCCGATGCGGCGCTGGGCGACCGGTGCGCCGTCGTACCGGACACGGACGGGGTGGCCAGGGGGCAGTGGGAGACTCCGGGTGAGTAGTCAGGGTGGCCTCCCTTCCTGTTCTTGGTTGTCGCCGGCATCCCGGGAACGGTCACTGAGGCCGCTGTGCTCCGCTGCTGTACCGCAGGGTCCCGACCGGGCCGATCACGCCTGCCCGGTGTCTTGGATCTTCTTGCTGAAGTGGAAGGACTTGATGTCCATCCGCTCCCGCAAGTAGAAGCGATGGGCCTCCACCCGCTGTGTACCCGAGTCCAGGTCCAGCCTCCGGCACCCCGCCTCCCGCGCCCGCTCCTCCACGTACGAAAGGAGAGCGCGGCCCACCCCGCCCGATCGAGCGGTCTCCGCGGTGACCAGGTCATCCACGTACAGCTTGCGCACCGCGACGGTGTTCACGACGACGCGCCGTCCGGCCACACCCACGCACGTTCCGTCGTCGCTGAACGCGGCGGTGAAGCGCAGCCCTTGCGCCGGGGGCGCTCACGTCTTCCGCGGCTTGCGGGGCTTGCCCCAGCTGCCGTGCGGGCGGTTCCGGCTCTGGGCCAGCATCGCGGCGTCGAACTGGGCCTTGCTGGTCACTGTTCGCGATTCGGGCGTGAGCGTGGTTGCGGTCGACCGCCACGGCGCAGCCGAGGCCCAGCCGATCAGGGGCATGGTCTCGTCGTAGTGCGGAGCGAACTGCGCAACGGCGATCGTGGGCACCCGATGGTTCAGGCCGCGGACATGTTCAAGGAACGCGTCGGGCAACGAGACGTGGTGCGTTTCCAGGTAGTGCGGGAAGTCCTGGCGCCACAGCCAGGTACCGTCGGTCAGCAGGGAAGAGCATCCCGGAGCCCGACCGGCACTCGCAGATGCGGCCACCGTCGATCATCGGTGTGTGAAGACAGACGATCACGCGGTGGCCGCGGGTGACAGCGTAGACGCCGCCCGTCGGCAGGAAGAGTTCGAAGGCCTGATGGGCCGCACCGCGAGCAGGTTCGCCCGGGTCGAACCCCGTCGCCGGACACGACGTCGATCGAACGTTTTCCAGGTTCGCGGACCGATGGCACGCGCGAGATCCACCGGCTCTCCGAGCGAGTGCTCGCAGTGGGTTTCCGCTCGGACAGCGGGTACATCCGCGAGTCCTTCCGAGTGTCGGTCGCCGAACTCGCCGAGATCCATGAGCCTTCCGCTCCCCAGGAAGGCGAGGAGTCGGGCGACCGGAGGAGACGCCGGTGGCCTCGGTCGCGCACCTGCTGACTTCGGCTCTCAAGGGGACGCCGGATCGGTCGAGGGTCGGACCGGTGCCTAGGCGTCGGCGGTGCTCCCGCCGTCGACCGGGCGCAGGACCGACGAGGGGGAACCGCGCACGGCCGCCGGGACCCCGGCAGCGGATTACAGCAGGCTGCTCCAGTACGGCCAGAAGCGCGTCAGGACGAGCAGCGCGATCACTCCGTACCAGGCGCCGAGCAGCATCCAGTGCGTGTCCCGGAGGACGGTCAGTACCGGGCGTGGCGCGGGCAGGACTCCCCGTTCCAGACAGTGCAGGGTGACGTACCAGAACAGGGCGATGGTGGAGATCCACACGCCGGCGCAGTACGGGCAGATCTTGTCGAGTTCGTAGAGCGACTGGAAGATCAGCCAGTGCACGAACACCACCCCGGACAGCGTCCCTGCCTCCAGCGTGAGCCAGAGGGTCCGGTGCAGCCGGGCGCCGGTGAGGACGGCGAGGCCGAGGACGGCCACGGCCGCGAACGCGCCCAGCCCGAGCAGCATGTTGGGGAAGCCGAACACACTGCCCTGCGAGCTGGACATCACGCTGCCGCAGCTCACGATCGGACTGATGTTGCACGGCGGCTGGTACGCGGGGTCGCGCAGCGACCGCCAGTCGTCCACGGTCAGCTGGAAGGAGGCGAGCCAGCCGGCGATGCCGGTGAGGAGCATCACCGCTCCGGTCCGCCGGACGGACCCCTGCGACCGGGCGGTCGCGGGGGTCGTGGTGTTCGACGAGAGGGCGGGGCCGTGGCTCACCGGGTCCGCCCGAAGGGCGAGGCCTGCCGGGTCCGGCCCGTCGTGGCCCTCGGCGCCGGCGCCGGAGTGGCCCGTCGGCGGTAGACGAGGTACGGCCGGGCGAGGTACCCGATCGGCGCGCTCCACACGTGTACGAGCCGGGTGAACGGCCAGGCGGCGAAGAGGAGACAGGCGGTCAGGGCGTGCAGCTGGAACAGCAGCGGTGCCCCGGCGATCGCCTCGGGCCGCGGCTGGAGGGCGAACAGGCCGCGGAACCACACGGAGATGGTGGAGCGGTAGTCGTAACCGGGACCGAAGACGTTGTGGGCCGCCGTGGCCGACAGGCCCAGCAGCACGGTCGCGGACAGCAGCGGGAACAGCACCTTGTCGCTGCGGTCGGTGCCCAGCCGGATGGGCCGGGACAGCAGCCGCCGGGCGCACAGCATGCCCAGGCCCGTGACCATGGCGACGCCCGCCACCGAGCCCGCCCAGACGGCGGTGGTGTGGTAGGCGTGCTCGGAGATGCCCGCGGCCTCGGTCCACGAGTCGGGGACGGCGAGTCCGACGACGTGCCCGCCGATCACCATGAACGCCCCGAGGTGGAACAGCGGGCTGGCCCAGCGCAGCCAGCGGTGCTCGATGAGCTGGCTGGTGCGCGAGGTCCAGCCGAACTGGTCCTGGCGGTAGCGCCAGACGTGTCCGACCAGGAACACGGCGAGACAGATGTAGGGCACGGCGACCCACAGGAGCAGATCGGTTCCGCTCACGGGCGCGGCGGCCAGGAGGGTGGGCACGGCGTTCATCGGGGGCCTTCCGTACGGCTGGTCGGGGCGGGCGGCACACGGGTCGGCTCGGCGGGCGCGGGCGGCACGAAGGCACCCGGAGGGGCGAACTCCCCTTCCCCGTAGGTCCCGTAGGGGTCGAGGCCGACCTCTTCGTTCGGCGGGCCCTCGGCGACGAGCTGGTCCACCGCCGCACGGTCCGCCTCGGTGGGCGGCGGCAGCAGGGTGAGCAGCGCGGCCAGTACGTGCCGGTAGGGGGAGTCGGAGTCGGTGAGGGCGCGGTGGATCAGCTCCAGGCCGCGCCGGTGCTGGCGCAGTGGCGCCTCCCCGCCGCCCGGACCCGCCAGGGCGGCGAACTCCAGCACCACCGGCAGGTGGTCGGGCAGTTCTCCCCCGTCGGTCTCCCAGCCCGCGGCCCGGTAGCGCTGGTTCAGGGTGAGCAGGGCCATGCCCCGGCGCCGGGTGTCACCGTGCAGGTAGTAGGTGAGGTAGAGGCTGCTCTTGCGGCGCAGGTCGAACATCTCGACGTAGTGCCGCTCCAGCGACTCCGGGTCCTGGCCGACGAACCAGGCGACGAAGCCGGCCAGGTGCTCCGCGGCGGGCGACGGCGGCAGCGCCTCGACGGTGGCCGTCAGCACCGGCCGGGCGGCGGCGAGTTCGGCGTCCGGGTACTGCAGCAGCAGCGAGCACATCCGCAGCAGCAGGACGCGTGCCTCGGTCTCCTCGGGGGTGAGCCGGGCCGGGCGGCGCACGGCCGCGCGGATCCGGGTGCGCACCAGCTCGGGAATCGTCGTCGGCAGCGGACTCACGCTCGGCCTCCGTCGGTGTGGCGGCGCAGGGTGGGGATGCCGAGCATGACCCGTCCGGCCTTGTCGGTGCGGTCGTCGCCGGAGGACTCCACGGGACAGCGGTTCTCCATGGCGCTGAGGGCGGCCGCGTCCTCCTTGTGGGCGGCGGGCACCACGTAGCGGTCGTCGTACTTGGCGACGGCCAGCAGGCGGTGCATGTCCTCCGCCTCCCTGACGGTGAGGCCGACGGCCTTCAGCGCGGCCTCGTCGCCTTCCTCGCCGAGGGTGCGCTCGCGCATGTACGAGCGCAGCGCGGTGAGTTTCATCAGGACTCCGGCGACGACGTCGGTGTCGCCGGCGCTGAAGAGCTCCGCCAGGTACTCCAGCGGGATGCGCAGCCGGGTGACGGCGGCGAAGACGTGGTCGGGGTCGTCCTGGTTGCCGCCCGCCGCGTCGACGGCGTCCAGCACCGGGGAGAGCGGGGGCACGTACCAGACCATCGGCAGGGTGCGGTACTCCGGGTGCAGCGGCAGCGCCACCTTGTAGCGCGAGATCAGGGCGTACACCGGGGAGCGGCGGGCGGCGTCCAGCCAGTCCTCGGGGATGCCCGAGGCGCGGGCGGCCGCGCGGACCTCCGGGTCCTCCGGGTCGAGGAAGACGTTGCGCTGGGCGTCCAGCAGGTCCTTCTCGTCCGGGGTGGCGGCGGCCTCGCCGACCTTGTCGGCGTCGTACAGCACCAGGCCGAGGTAGCGCAGGCGCCCGACGCAGGTCTCGGAGCAGACGGTGGGCTGTCCGGCCTCGATGCGCGGGAAGCAGAAGGTGCACTTCTCGGCCTTGCCGGTGGCGTGGTTGATGTACACCTTCTTGTACGGGCACGCCGTCACGCACATCCGCCAGCCGCGGCAGCGGTCCTGGTCGACCAGGACGATGCCGTCCTCGACCCGCTTGTACATCGCGCCGGACGGACAGGCCGAGACACAGGCCGGGTTGAGGCAGTGCTCGCACAGGCGGGGGAGGTGGAAGAGGAAGGTCTGCTCGAACTCGAACTTGACCTTCTCGGCCCAGGCGCCGCTCAGGTTGGGGTCGCCGCTGGCGTGCTCGGGGGCTCCGCCGAGGCCGTCCTCCCAGTTGGCGCCCCAGGTGATCGAGGTGGGTCTGCCGGTGAGGACCGAACGGGGCTGCGCCACCGGGAAGTCGGGGCCGGCGGGGGCGCTGACCAGGTTGTCGTAGTCGTAGGTGACCGGCTCGTAGTAGTCCTCGATGGACGGCAGGTCGGGGTTGGAGAAGAGGGACAGCAGCCGCCTGACACGGCCGCCGGAGCGCAGGACGAGCCGTCCGCGCTTGTCCAGCATCCACCCGCCCTTCCACTGCTCCTGGTCCTCGTAGCGGCGCGGGTAGCCGACACCGGGCTTGGTCTCGACGTTGTTGAACCAGGCGTACTCGACACCGGTGCGGTTGGTCCACGTCTGCTTGCAGGTGACCGAGCAGGTGTGGCAGCCGATGCACTTGTCGAGGTTCATGACCATGGCGATCTGTGCCATGACGCGTCCGATGGTGGCTTCGCCACGGGGCATGTCAGTACTCCACGTTCTGCGAGCGCCGGCGGATGACGGTGACCTCGTCGCGCTGGTTGCCGGTGGGGCCGTAGTAGTTGAAGGCGTAGGTGAACTGGGCGTAGCCGCCCGCGAGATGGGTGGGCTTGAGCAGCAGCCTGGTCAGCGAGTTGTGGATGCCGCCGCGCCTGCCGCTGACCTCGGTCTTCGGCACGTTCACGTTGCGGTCCTGGGCGTGGTACATGTACACCGTGCCCGCGGGCATCCGGTGGGTGACCACGGCCCGTGCGGCGACGACGCCGTTGCGGTTGTAGGACTCGATCCAGTCGTTGTCCTTGACCCCGATCTTCTCGGCGTCCTCGACGGACATCCAGATCGTCGGTCCGCCCCGGGACAGGGCCAGCATGTGGGCGTTGTCCTGGTAGTTGGAGTGGATCGACCACTTGGAGTGCGGGGTCAGGTACCGGACGGTGACCTCGGCCCGGCCGTCCTCGTGCAGCCGCTCGTCGCCGTAGTGCTTGGGCGTGTTCAGCGGCGGCCGGTAGACCGGCAGCTGCTCGCCGAGCTCGGCCATCCAGTCGTGCTGGACGAAGAAGTGCTGGCGGCCGGTGAGGGTGTGCCAGGGCTTCTTGTGCTCGGTGTTGATGACGAACGGCGAGTAGCGGCGTCCGCCGGTCTCGCTGCCGGACCACTCGTAGGAGGTGATCACGGAACGGGGCTGGGTACGGGTGTCGGCGAAGGTGATGCGCTCCGCCTCGCGCTCGGCGGACAGCTCCACCAGCCCCTCGCTGCCGGTCTGTCGCTCCAGCTCCTTGAAGCCCTCGGTGGCCAGCCGGCCGTTGGTGGTGCCGGACAGGGCGAGGATCGCCTCGCACATGTCGGACGCGGTGGCGATCGAGGGCCGGCCGGCGGCGATGCCGTCCCGGACGGTGCCGCAGCGGTGCCGCAGGTCCTCCAGCTCCTGGTCGGGGTGGACGGTGACGCCCTTGGTGGTGGTGCCCAGGGTGTCGAGGAGCGGACCGATGGCGCGCATCTTCTGGCCGATCACGGCGTAGTCGCGCTCGATGACGACCAGCTTCGGCATGGTCCTGCCGGGGACCGGTTCGCACTCGCCGTGCTTCCAGTCCTTCACCGTCCCGCCCGGCTGGGCGAGTTCGTCCGGGGTGTCGTGCAGCAGCGGCACGGCGAGGACGTCGGTGCGGGTGCCCAGGTGCTCGGCGGCCAGCTCGCTGAACCGGTCGGCGATGGTCATGAAGGTGTCGTAGTCGGTACGGGCCTGCCAGGGCGGGGCGATGGCCGGGGTGAAGGCGTGCACGAAGGGGTGCATGTCCGTGCTGGACAGGTCGTCCTTCTCGTACCAGGTCGCGGCGGGCAGGACCACGTCGGCGAGCAGGCCGGTCGAGGTCATCCGGAAGTCCATGCAGACCATCAGGTCGAGCTTGCCCTCGGGGGCCTCCTCCCGCCACACCACGTCCTTGGGACGTCCCCCGGCCGGGGTCTCCTCGGAGCGGACGGCCGCGTCGGTGCCCAGCAGGTGGCGCAGGAAGTACTCGTTGCCCTTGCCGGACGAGCCGAGCAGGTTGGCCCTCCACACGGTCAGCACCCGCGGGAAGTTGGCCGGGTCGTCGGGGTCCTCGGCGGCGAACCGCAGCCCACCGGACTTCAGCTCGTCCACGATGTGCTCGGAGACCTGCTTGCCGCGCTTCCTCGCCTCGTCGGTGATGTCGAGCGGGTTGCGGTTGAAGCCGGGGTGACCGGGGCTCCAGCCCAGGCGGATGGCCTGCGCCAGGCAGTCGGCGAAGCCCTTGTCCTTGAACCGGCCCTCACCGAGCGGCGAGGCCAGCTCCTCCGGTCCGAACGCCTCGTAACGCCACTGGTCGGAGTTGAGGTACCAGTACGAGGTGCCCGCCATGTGCCGGGTCGGCCGCTGCCAGTCGAAGGCGAAGGACAGGTGCTGCTGCCCGGTGACCGGGCGGACCTTCTCCTGGCCGACGTAGTGCGCCCAGCCGCCGCCGTTGACACCCTGGCAGCCGGTCATCGTGGTCAGCGCCAGGAAGGCCCGGTAAATGGTGTCGGAGTGGAACCAGTGGTTGGTGCCGGCGCCCAGCGCGATCATCGAACGGCCGTTGGTGCGCTCGGCGTTGCGGGCGAACTCGCGGGCGATCCGGGCCGCCTGCTCGGCGGGCACCGAGGTGACCGTCTCCTGCCAGGCCGGGGTGTAGGGCTCGGCGGCGTCCTCGTACGAGGTGGGCCAGCTGCCCGGCAGCCCGGGGCGCTCGACGCCGTACTGGGCGAGCATCAGGTCGAGGACGGTGGTGACCAGGCGGCCGCCGATCCGGCGCGCCGGCACACCGCGCACCAGGACCGAACCGCCCTCGGTGGTGCCCTCGTCGAACCGGGGCAGCGCGACCTCGACGGTCGTCTCCGCGCTCTCCAGCAGGCTCATCTCGGGCACAACATCGCCCAGTTCGAGGTTCCAGCGGCCCTGCTCGGACTTCTCCCAGCGGAAGCCGAGCGAGCCGTTGGGCACCACCGGTGCGCCGGTCGCGGAGTCGATCAGCACGGTCTTGGAGTGGGCGTTCTCGCCGTCCTGACCGAGGTCGGCGGCGGTCAGGAACCCGTCCGGGACGAGACCGCGCTCGTGCTCGCGCAGCGTCACCAGGAACGGGGCATCGGTGAACTTCCGCATGTAGTCCTGGAAGTACGGCACCTCGCGGTCGACGATGAACTCGCGCAGGATCACATGGCCCATGGCCATCGCCAGCGCGCCGTCCGTGCCGGGATGCGGGGAGACCCATTCGTCGGCGTGCTTGACGTTGTCGGCGTAGTCGGGGCTGACCGCGACGACCTTGGTGCCGTTGTAGCGGGTCTCGGTCAGGAAGTGCGCGTCGGGCGTGCGGGTGACGGGGATGTTGGAGCCCCACATGATCAGGTAGCCCGCGTTCCACCAGTCCGCGGCCTCCGGCACGTCGGTCTGGTCGCCGAAGACCTGCGGGGAGGCGATCGGCAGGTCCGCGTACCAGTCGTAGAACGACAGCAGGGTGCCGCCGATCAGCGAGTGGTACCGCGCGCCGGCCGCGAACGACGCCATCGACATCGCCGGGATGGGCGAGAAGCCGGCCACCCGGTCGGGGCCGTACTTCTTGACGGTGTGCACCTGGGCGGCGGCGACCAGCTCGCTCACCTCGTCCCAGTCCGCGCGCACCAGACCGCCCTTGCCGCGGGCCCGCTTGTACGCCCGCGCCTTCGCCGGGTCGGAGGTGATCTCGGCCCAGGCGGCGACCGGGTCGCCGAGCCGCTTGCGGGCCTCGCGCCACAACTTCAGCAGCGCGCCCCGCACATACGGGTAGCGGACCCGGCTGGGGGAGTACGTGTACCAGGAGAACGACGCCCCGCGCGGGCAGCCGCGCGGCTCGTACTCGGGGCAGTCCGTGCCGATCGACGGATAGTCCGTCGCCTGGTGCTCCCAGGTGATGATGCCGTCCTTGACGTACACCATCCACGAGCAGGAACCCGTGCAGTTGACCCCGTGCGTGGACCGTACGACCTTGTCGTGCGCCCACCGGTCGCGGTAGAAGCCCTCCCACTTCGGGTCGCCCTCGCCGAACACCGCACGGCCGTCGGCCGACACCTCACGACGGGTGAGCAGCCGCCGGGCGGCCAGCGGCCAGTCCTCACCGAGCGGCGCCCGCGGTCGTACGTTCTGATCTTTCTCCATGGCGCTGACGCTATGTGCCGCCGACCTCGGCGCACCTGGTCCGGCGGTCCCTGCCGGACCGCCTTTCGGCCCACTTCACACGGCCGCGACAGGGCCGAACGGCCCCTGTACCGGGTCCGGTCGGCCGACCGGACAGGTGCGACCCGCGTGCATGCTGGGCATCGACCGAACCGCGGAACGGCCGTCGGCCCGGACCACCGGGTCCCGTGCCGGCCGGACGGCCGATCCCCGTCCCCGGCCCGCCACCGGCGCGGCGCTCATGGCGCGTACCGCCCGGTTCGGCCGTGCCTCCGGCTGCTCCACCGCGGCCGGAGGCGGCATCCGCCCTCCCGGCACCGGACCCCGGAACGCCGCCACCCCCGAACCGTCACCACCCGAACCGTCACCCCCGAACCGGTCGGCCGAGCCGACCTCCGATCCGCTGGAGACACCGCGATGAGTGTGCTCACCCTCGCCTCGGCCCCCGAGGACGCCACGGCCCTCGAGACCGCCTCGATGCACCACGCCCGCCTCGCCGGGGAACTGGCCGGGCGGGTGAGGATGCTGCTCACGGCCGTGGACCGGGACGGGGGCACCGCCGAGGAGATCCGCCGCGGCCTCGTGGCCTTCTGCGACCGGGCGTTGCTGCCGCACGCCGAAGCCGAGGAGGCGGACCTCTACCCGGCCGCTCACGGCATGCCCGAGGCCCGACTGCTCGTCGAGAGCCTGATCGGCGAACACCGCTGTCTGGCCGCGCTCGTGGACTCCCTGCGCGCGGCGCCCACCCCGGCGGGTGCGGCGGCCGACGCCCGGGCCCTGCAGGTGCTCTTCGAGGAGCACCTGGCCAAGGAGAACGGCATCGTGCTGCCGCTGCTCGCCATGACCCCCGAGGTGTCGCTCGCGGCACTGCTCGCGGACACGCACCGGCGCCTCGCGGACGACGCGTCCGTCAAGAGCGCCCGTGGGAACCGGAACACCGAGAAAGGACACGACATGCGGGAAGAACCGGTCGAGGAGAGCGGCGGCTGCGGCGGAGTGTGCGCCTGCGGGGGTGCCGAGGAGGCGGCGGAGCCCGAGCTGGACGTACGGGAGGTCCCGCACGCCCTGCGCCACGCCACCGTGTTCGGCGCCCTCGACGCCGTCCCGGCCGGCACCGCGATGGTGCTGGTCGCCCCGCACGACCCGCTGCCGCTCCTCGCGCAGATCGAGCAGCGCAGCCCCGGGGTCTTCTCGGTGGAGTACCTGGAACGCGGCCCTGAAGCTTGGCGGTTGCGGATCGGCCACCACTGACGCGGCGTCACCCCGTTCCCCCTCCCGGCAGAGGCCGGGCATCACCCGGACCGGCGGACGCACGCATCCGCCGGCCCGCAGGCTCACGAGGAAAGAAGGAAGACACGCCATGGACGGAACACACCGTCGGGCCGGCACCCTGCTCGGAACGGTGGGCGCGGCCCTGGCCGTGGCCGGGCCGGTCATGCTGGTGCGCGCACGCGGCGGCAGGAAGCAGATCCGTACCGAACTGACCGCCCAGAAGATCACCTTCCCGGACCGGGGGCTGCCCGCCGATCTCCGGGCCCACGCCGGGCACTCCGTGGAAACAGGACCCGAGGCGCTCGCCTACGCCGAGTTCATCAAGGGCAATCTCGTCCGTGCCACCGGCGGCCGCACCTACGCGGAGATCACCGCCGAGCTGCACGCCGCCGGCGGTGAGGACGAGCAGCTCTCCCGGCTGCGCCAGACCGCGTTCATGGGCCAGTCCCTGCGCGCCTCGCTGATGTCCGCGTACCAGGCGTGGCAGATCACGACCCTGGTCGCCGGTCTGGGGGCCGCGCTGACCGGTCTGGGTGTCGCACTGGTCGTGACCGCGGACACCCTGACGTCCGGCCCCCCGAACCGCCCCTGAACACACGGCGGCCCGCCCGCCCGGGACCAGGACTTCGCCGTTTTCTGGCGAATTGACCGAATTGATGCGTTTGCCGTAAAGGGGACCGTCGGCCCTGCGCGCCCGTCGCGAAAAGGGACCGTCGGCTCCGTCGGAGAAGACCATCGGCCGCCGCGCCGACCGCCGCCGCCGGTGGATGCTGACGGCGACCGATCCGGAGGAACACCGTGCACGACCACACCGCCGGCCTTCAAGGCCGCTCTCATCGCTGCCGCTCACGATGGGTGCCGCGCCCGGTCCGGCCCGGTCACCGTCCGGCCGCCCCCCTCGTCTGCCCTGACTCCAGGGCGGCCGGACACCGTCGCGGGACGCCGGGAAGGACCGCCCGATGAGCACCGTCACGTACGCCGTCCGCCGTCAGCGCCACGACGCGGGGCAGCGGCCGTTCATCGTCATCTGGGAGTCCACCCGGGCCTGTCCGCTGGCCTGCCTCCACTGCCGTGCCGAGGCCGTGCCCGACCGTGACCCCCGGGAGCTGGACACCGTCGCCGCCCAGGACCTGCTGCGACAGGTGGCCGCCTTCGGGCAGCCCGCCCCCCTGTTCGTGATCACCGGAGGGGACCCCTTCCAGCGCCCCGACCTGACGGACCTCATCGCCTACGGCAGGAGGATCGGGGTCCGGGTCGCCGTCTCGCCCTCCGGCACCCCGACGCTCACCGAGGAGCGGCTGCGCGCCGTGCACGCCGCGGGCGCCTCCGGGCTCTCCCTCAGCCTGGACGGCTCCACCGCCGAACTCCACGACGCCTTCCGCGGGGTGCCCGGAGTGTTCCGCTGGACCCTGGACGCCTGGGACACGGCGCGTGCCCTCGGCCTGAAGGTGCAGATCAACACCACCGTCGCCCGGCACAACCTGCACGACCTCCCCGACATCGTCCGCCTGGTCGCCGAACACGGGGCGATGCTGTGGAGCGCCTTCTTCCTGGTGCCCACCGGCCGGGGCCGCGACCTCGGCGTGCTGACACCGGGCGAGGTCGAGGACGTCCTCAACTTCGTCCACGACGTGGGCCTGACCGTCCCCGCCAAGACGACCGAGGCCCACCACTTCCGCCGGGTCGCGCTCCAGCGGCAGATCCTCGCGGACAAGGGCGAGGACCATGTCACGGCGCTCGGACTCGGCCCGCTGTACAGGGAGTTGCGCGACCGGGCGGCCGAACTGGGCCTGGCCGACGCGGTGCGCCGGGTCCGCCGTCCACCGCTCGACGTCAACGCGGGCCGCGGTTTCGTCTTCGTCTCGCACACCGGATCCGTCCACCCCAGCGGGTTCCTGCCGCTCGGCGCGGGCAGCGTGCGCGAGCGGCCGCTGACGGAGATCTACCGCACCTCCGAGCTGTTCACCGGTCTGCGGGACCCCGACCGGCTGGGCGGCAGATGCGGGGCGTGCGAGTTCCGCCAGGTCTGCGGGGGTTCCCGTTCGCGCGCCTACGGCGTCACCGGCGACCCCTACGCCGAGGAGCCGTGGTGCGGCTACGTCCCCGGGTCCTTCCCCCACCAGCGGGAACTGGCCGCGCTGACGGCCGGCGGCACCCGTTCACGGCCACCCGTGGGTACCCGCCCGACCGCCGCCCCGGGCGGCAAGGAGCACCACCGTGCGCAGCAAGACCGATGACCTGACCGCCGGAGGCACCCGGCCGCCCAGCAGGTTCAAGGCGTCCGGACAGCGCGGCCGTCACCTGGCCGCCCACGGTCTGGTCGTGGCCTGGGCGGCGCTCGCCCTGCTGGCGGCGACCGAACGGCAGACCCTGCCGGTGGCCCGCTGGCTCGCGATCCACCTGTTCCTGCTCGGTGCCGCCACCACCGCGATCGTGGTGTGGAGCGAGCACTTCGCGGTCGCCATGCTCCACGCCCGGCTGCCCGACCGGCGCTGGAGCGGCGCCCGGCTGGCCGGCGTCAACCTCGGGGTCGTGGGTGTCGTCACCGGCGTGTGGGCGGACCTGCCCGCCCTGACCGGCGCCGGCTGCGCCCTGCTGATCGCCGCGATCACCGCCCACCTGGTGGTGCTCGTCCGCATGGGGCGGGGAGCGCTGGGCGGACGGCTCGCCCCGATCGCCGACTACTACCGTGCCGCCGCCGCGGCGCTGCTCGTCGGCGCGGTCCTCGGCTGGCTGCTGGCCACCGGCCGGGGCGGCCCGCGGTACTACACCGGGCTCAAGCTGGCTCACGTGCACATCACACTGCTCGGCTGGATCGGACTGCCGGTGCTGGGCACGCTGTTCATGCTCTGGCCCACCGTCCTGGGCGTGCGCATGGCCGAACGCACCACGCGGCTGGCCCGCCGGGTGCTGCTGCTGACCGGCGGCGGCCTGCTGACCGCGGTCGCCGGACTGGCGGCCGGACGGCGCCCCGCCGCCGTTCTCGGCATGACCCTCTACGCCGTCGGCGTCGTCGCCACCGGGTACCTGTTCGCCCGTACGCCACGCAGGAGTCCCGCGGTCTCCGCGGCGGCAGCGTGGATGCTGGCCGCGGCCATGGGATGGCTGGTCATCGGTGTGACCGCCGACCTGGGGCTCCTGACCGCCCGGCCGCTCGCCGCGGTCCAGGAGGACCTCGGCACGCTGGTCCCCGTCCTGCTCGTCGGACTCGTCGCACAGGTCCTCGTCGGGGCCCTGACCTATCTCCTCCCCGTCGTGCTCTCCTCCGGTCCCAAGGAGCGGGCCGCGCTGCGCGCGGTACTGGAGCGGTACTGGCCGGCGCGGCTGGCGGTCCTCAACCTCGGCGTCGCCCTCATGGAGCTGCCCGGCCCGGCCGGTACCGCGGGCGGACTGCTCGCCGCAGCGGCCGCAGCAGCGTTCCTCGCCCTGGTGGTGGCCGTGCTCGTCCGCGGCGGCCGCGGTCCTTCACGGGCGCCCGACGGAGCCGGCCCGGCGCGGCGCCCCGTCCTGTGGGGCACCGCCGCGGGCGCCGTGGTGACCGTGCTGGCCGTCCTGGTGGCGAACAGCGGTGGTGGCACGGGCGGTTCCGATGCCGCCGCCGGAACGACGGGCGGGGACTCCGGAGCCACCCGTACCGTCGCCGTCACCCTGGCCCACATGCGGATCCGCCCGGCCCGGATCGAGGTCGCCACCGGCACCACCCTGCGACTGAAGGTCACCAACAGCGACGCCATGCGCCACGACCTCAAGGTCGAGGACGGCCCGGCGACACCGATGCTCGCCGAGGGGCACACCCGCACGCTCGACGTCGGACGGATCACCGGGAACCGCGAGGCATGGTGCACCCTGCCCGGCCATCGGGCGGCCGGGATGTCGATGTCCATCGTCGTCACCGAGAACACCGGAGACACCGGCGGCGGCACCGACGCCGCGGGCGCGCACGACCACGGTTCCATGGCCGCGGCCTCCGACGGAGGTCCCGACCTCTCCGCCGACTTCTCCGCGGGCTGGCGGCCCCGCGACGCGGCGCTGGCCCCCGTGCCCGGCGGAACGCTCCACACGGTGGAACTGCGCGCCGCGCACACCGAGGCCGAGGTGGCCCCGGGCGTGAAGCAGCAGATGTGGACCTTCGGCGGCAGCGCCCCCGGCCCCACCCTGCACGGCGAGGTCGGTGACGTCTTCGAGGTCACCCTCGTCAACGACGACACCGCCATGGGCCACGGCATCGACTTCCACGCCGGTTCCCTCGCCCCCGACGGACCCATGCGCACGATCCAGCCCGGTGAACGCCTGGTGTACCGCTTCCGCGCCGAGCGGGCCGGAGCCTGGCTGTACCACTGCAGCACCTCACCGATGCTCCAGCACATGGGCAACGGAATGTACGGCGCCGTGATCATCGACCCGCCCGGCCTGAAGAAGGTCGACCACGAGTACGTGCTGGTCTCCTCCGAGCTCTACCTCGGTACCCCGGGCAGTACCGCCCAGGTGAAGAAGATGCGCGACGGCACCCCGGACGCCTGGGTCTTCAACGGCATCGCGAACCAGTACGCCCAGCGGCCCCTGAAGGCGAAGGCCGGTGAGCGGGTCCGCTTCTGGGTGGTCGCGGCCGGGCCGAGCGACGGCATCGCCTTCCACGTCGTCGGCACCGTCTTCGACACCGTGTACAGGGAGGGCGCCTACCTGCTGCGACCCCGCCAGGCGGGGGGATCCCAGGTGCTGGACCTCGCCACCGCGCAGGGCGGCTTCGTCGAGACGGTGTTCCCGGCGGCCGGGCACTACGCCTTCGTCGACCACGACATGCGCCACGCCGAGGCCGGAGCGCACGGCATGGTGGAGGTGAGCGACTGATGGACACCGTCGGCTGGTGGTCCCTCGTACGCTTCGCGCACGTGACGGGCGCCGTCCTGTGGGTCGGCGGTCAGCTGGCCCTGTCCCTGGTGATCCTGCCGCTGGCCCGCCGCCTGCTCGACCCCGGGGCCAAGGACCGCTTCACCGCCGCGGCGGGACGCCGGTTCGGGATGCTCACCGGGGCCGTGTTCCTGCCGGTGCAACTGGGCACGGGCTGGGCCATGGCCTGGCACAGGGGCGTCACCTGGGCCTCGCTCGCCGAGCCCGGCTACGGACGCACCCTGGCGGCCAAGCTCGCCCTGTTCGCCGTGGTCATGATCGCCGCGGCGGGCCACGGCGTCGCCCAGGCCAGGGGCCGCCCGGACCTGGCCCGCTGCCTGGCGGTCGTCTCCCTCGTGGGCTCCCTCGGCGTCGTCCTGCTCGCCACCGCCCTGCCCTCCACCTGACCCGACCGTTCTCCCGTGCGAAGGAGCCCCGATGCAGACCCGGAAAGTCGACGCCGCGACGGTTCGTACCCTGCTGGCCGCGGCGGTGGCGGCACCGTCGATCCACAACACCCAGCCCTGGCGGTTCGGCCTGGACCCGGACACCGGAGTGATCCAGGTCCGTCTCGACCGGGCCCGCCGGCTGCCGAAGGCCGATCCCCGGCTGCGCGCCCAGCACCTGTCGGTGGGCGCGGCCGTCCTCAACCTCCGGGTGGCCGCCGAGCACCTCGGCTGGGACCCGCTCGTCCGGCTCTGCCCCGTCCCGCAGGATCCGGACCTGCTCGCGACCGTACGGCTCACCAGGCCGGCCGAGGACGCCCGGCTGCCTCTGCGCGACCTGTACGAGGAGGTCGCGCGACGCCACACGAGCAGGATGCCCTTCACCGGCCGCCCCGTGCCGGACCCGATCGCGTACGAGATGGCCTGCTCGGCCCGGGCCGAGGGCGCGCACCTGGAGGTGCCGGACATCATCGGGACCCGGCGCCTGCTGCGCCTGACGCAGGCGGCCGAGGACCGCAACTGCGCCGACCCGGCCCGCTTGGACGAGGAGCGCTCCTGGGTCACCGTGCCGGGCAACGACGCGCCGTACGGCATACCCGTCACGGCCCTGGGCGCGCGGGACGCCTCCGGCAGGATGCCGGTGCGGGACTTCACCGGCGGGCGGCCCGTGCCGCGGCTGCCGGCCCTGCGTTTCGAGCGTCACGCCCAGGTGGCCCTGCTGTGGACCGCCTACGACTGGCGGGAGGACTGGCTGAGGGCGGGGCAGGCCCTGGAACGCGTACTGCTCACGGCGACCCGTCACGGGGTGCGCACCTCGGTGCTGCACCAGGCGATGGAGTGGCCGGACCTGCGGGCGGCGATGGCCGGGGCGAAACGGCGGTGCGGCCCGCAGGTGCTGATCCGCTTCGGATACGGCACCGACGGGGGCCGCACACCGCGCGCCTGCGCGGCCCCCGCACCGGCGGCGGAGCCGGACCCGGGGGCCCCGGGCCTCCCGGGCGGGTCCTGAGCGGCGGGGAGGCCGTGCGGACAGGACCCGACCGGCGGTCACCGGCTCAGGCGTGTCCCCTGAGGTCGCGTCCGGTGACCATCTCCGATTCGATCCGTACGAACACCGCGTTCCGCAACGGCATCCAGGACGTCGGACCGACCTGCGACAGCCGTTCGCGCTCGGCGGCGTCGGTCACGACGGTGGCCCGTCCGGTGACGACCACGCTCCAGCCGGACCGGGTCTCCACGTCGAACTCGTCCGCCTCGAAGGCGACCACGACGCCGTCGATCGCGCGGACGAGCTCCGAGTCCGACGAGGTGCGCAACAGGACGGAGTCGTCCGTGTCCAGACAGAAGTTGACCGGGAGGACCGCGGGCAGTGCCTGCCGGGTGTACACCACGCGGCCGACCGGGACCTTGGCCAGGAGGCGCAAGCACTCCTGGCGGTCGAGTTCGTGAAATCTGTCTTCCTGGGACATCCACCCATCGTCCCTCCGCGAGCCGGGACCGTGTAGGGCCGGTCGGCCCTACCGAGGGGGAGCCGAAGGGCCTGCCCGCGCCGGACCGGCCCGGCGGCACGCCCCGTGCCGGGGGACGGCCCGGGGGACCGTTCCCGCGGGCGTCAGCCGGGCTCGCTCACCGGCAGGGCCTCGCGCACCATGAACACGTCCACCGGATCCTCCGTCTCGACCGTGAACCCGTGCCGCTCGTACAGCCGCCGGGCCGGACTGCCCCGCAGCACGTTCAACCGGGCCCGGTCGCCGGAGCGGTCGCACCGCTCCAGCAGCTCGCCCAGCACGCCCGAGCCGATGCCGCGCCCCTGAAGGCGGGGAGCCAGGTAGAAGTGTTCGAGCCACCGGGCGTCGTCGTCCGGTCGCAGGGCCACGCAGCCGGCGAAGGCCCGGGCGACCTCGATCACCCAGGTGTGCGCCGGCTCGAATCCGTCCCGCAGCCGCTGCCGCACCCGGTGCGGGTCGTACCGCCCGAGCCGCTCCAGATCCGCCCGCAGCACCACGGCACGCAGCTCGGCCACCGCCTCGACGTCCCGGAGCGACGCGGGCCGGAGGTCCCAGTCGGCCATGACGATCATCCTCTCGCCCTGGTTTCCGTCCGGTCTCTGGTTTCCGTCCGGTCCCGCGGGTCCGCCCCCGCCGCCGGACTCCGGCCCGCGATGCCCGGTGGACCGCCCGGCGTGATCAGAGCCCCGCCGCCTTCCGTTCGTCCTCCGTCAGCGGGGGGCCGTCCAGAAGGGGTTCCTTCCGGCCGAGGAAGACACGGAAGAGCATGTCGGGCGCGAGGAGCCGGGCCGGGGGCCGCTCCATGCTCATGACGTCCAGGAGTATCCGCAAGGCGTGGGGATTGCGCGCCCCGGCGTCGACCGCGCGGTCGACGAACCCGGCTGCGGCACGTTCCAGTCTGCTCGGCGTCCCGTCCGTGGCACCCGGGTAGAGGACGTCCTGGCCCACGGCGAGATCCCAGGCCTGTCCGACAGGGCGTGCCGCACGACGCTGGATGCGCCTGGCCGTCTCCGGGGAGTCGAGGGCGTGCCCGGCGAGCACCCTCTTGAGCGCCAGGACGCTCTGCGCGGCAGCCGTCAGGCCGTGTCCGTAGACGGGGTTGTATCCGGCGACGGCGTCTCCCAGAACGGCGAAGCCGGCCGGCCACTTCGGGGACTTCTCGAAGTAGCGCCGCTTGTTGGCCGTGCTGCGGGTGGTGACGACGTCGCCGAGCGGCTCCGCCCCGGCGAGGAGGTCCCCGATGACCGGATGGGCGAGAGAGCGGGCGAAGGGCACGAACGCGCCGTTGTCACGGCTGGGCCGGCCCCCTCTGGTGCCGGAGAGGGTGACGAGCCACCGGCCCTCCTCGACGGGGAGGATGATCCCGCCCCTGCCCGGCGGCCGCCTGGGATCCGCCTGTACGTTGACGATGGGGAAGTCCTCGCCCGTGGAGGCGGGGGCCCGGTAGAACCGGCTCGCGTAGCCCACGCCGGCGTCGACGACCCGTTCCTCCACCGGCGGCAGGCCGAGGTCCGTCAGCCAGACCGGTGCGCGGCTCGCGCGTCCGGTGGCGTCGACGACCAGGCCGGCCGGGAGCACCCCGTCTCCCGCGGGACCGTGTACGCGCACCCCGGTCACGCGGTCCGCGTCGCCTTCGAGGGCGACGAGTTCGGTCCGCTCCCGCAAGGTCACGCGGGGAAGCCGGAGGACTTCGGCACGGATCGTCGAGTCGAGCAGATCGCGGCTGCACACGAGGTTGAGGTGGCGGGCGCCGTCGAACCGCCTGAACCACTGCCCGGAGGGTGCCTTGCTGACCATGCCCGACATGATCGGCACGCGGCGGGCGCCGCGCGTGACGAGCTGATCCGTGATGCCGGGCAGCAGGTCCTCGAGGGCCCGCACCCCGCCCGACCAGAGCAGATGGGCGTGGCGGGCCTGAGGCAGTCCCTTGCGCGGGGTCGGCAGCCGGGGCAGGACGTCGGACTCGACGACCGTGACGTCCGCGTGGTCGGAGAGCACGGCGGCCGCGAGCATGCCGGTCATGCCTCCTCCGATCACGAGCGCGGCAGGCCGACGACCGGACGATCTCTCGGGCATTGGCGGGAGCACCCTTTCTGGCGGCCGTCCGGCCGTGAAGGCCCCTGACGGACAATCGCCTTCAGAAGCACCGGAGTTCGAACTGCGGGAGACAACGTACCGTCACGTCCACGGCCGCCGGGGCACGAGCCGGGGCGGCGGGGACGCCCCATGTGCCCGGCATCGGCCGGCGGCGCGGCCCTTTTGGCGGGAGCGGCACCTCGTACGCGGTCGGGATCGCTCTGGCGCCGCGGTCATTCCTGGTGTACCTCCTGCAGGGCCGCCCGCCGACGGGCCGCCGCGACGATGGGCGAGGTCTCGATGGCCCGGGCGAGCCTGACCCTGGTGTGGGGCCTCTCCACGGTCTCGAGGAGCCTCACCTCGGTGGTGCGGAAAGCATGGTGACGGCCCGTCACACGTATGCGGGCCGCGGCCAGCATGGCGGCGTCCGCCACCACCCTCGCGTCCTCCAGCACCGTCTGCGGCGCGCCGGCGGTCCGATGCGGGCCCGGGGCGGCGGGGCGGGGCGAAGGCCGCGGTTTCCATGTGCCGATCCTCGCCCACCGGCCGCGGATCCCCGGTGAAGGGCCGAGGTCCGCCGGCGGGACCGACTGGCGAAGCGCCTCGGCGTAGGCGGCGTCACGGATCTCCCTGTCCAGATAGGGCACGCAGGCCAGGACGCCGTCCAGGATCGTGATCTCCTGCTGGGTCAGCCGCACCACGGGAGAGGTCCACCAGCGGAATTCGGCTGTGGCCGGTCCGCGCAGCTCGCGCAGTTCCGCCCAGAGCGGTTTCTGGAGCCGGTAGCGGTTCCAGGCGCGCACGTTGTCCGCGAGAGGGGGGCCGAGGCGGGGCAGCGCGAAGCCGGCGGCGACGAGGACGCCGGCCGTCGCGACCAGGGGCGGCGACACGTCGGTGCTGAGGAAGTCCCAGTCGTGGCCGGTCCAACGGGCTGCCATGGAGGTGTACTTCGCGACCTGGTAGGACAGGTCGAAGCAACTGCCGATGCCGATCAGGGTCAGACCGGTGCGCGTGATGCCGGTGATCATCCGGAGCCAGCTGAGGCACATGCACGTCAGGGCGACGGTGGCGAAGGTGTGGAACACCAGGTACAGCAGGATCATTTCGCGCATGTACGGTGTGCGGGCGTAGTAGGTGTCCATGTCCCGTGTCCGCTCGACGGGCGCGTCGGCCAGCCCGAAGAGCACCACGATCCCGATGATCACCAGCGTGTAGAGGGCCACGACCAGAAGCGTCCGCCGCTTGAACGCGGAGCGCGGCCCGCCCCGCCACGCGACCATCAGGACGAGGTACGCGGCGCTCAGCGCGGACATGCCGGAGTACACCAGCGGTCCAGAGAAGTTGGCGATCCCGGTGAACGCGTTGACCGCGGTGATCGTCGGGGGTGCGGACAGGACGCACACGGCGGAGCCGATCAGCAGGATCGCGGTGCTGGGCAGGGTCGCGGGGTCCCGCCAGGTCTCCTTCAGGGAGGGGGCCTTGATCGCGACGGCGATCAGCAGGATCGCGCCGGGGACGTAGAACACCAGGCCGCTGCCGTTCATCGCCCACGGCCTTTTGGACAGGGGCTCGCGTGCGGGTCCACCGCGGGCCCGGGCACGGGGACCTCGCGGCGCGGCCGGGGACCGGTACGGGTCCGTAGCCGTGCCCCGGAGGAGGCGAAGGGCTCCGCCGGGGCCGCGGGCGCACCGGTCCGGTGGGGGAGCGGCGCGGTCGTGGCCCCCGCGGGCGGGGTGGCGGAGGAGCTCATGTGGGTGATTTCTCGCCATCCTCGACGTGTTCGACGGCAGGACGGGACGCCACCGCGCGATCGGCGCGGACGGCGGCCACGACGGGGGAGCCGCGCAGGGCGCGGGACACCCCCACGAGAGCGGCACGCGAGGTCGGGACGGCGGAGTCCCCGGGAACGCGCGGTGCGCGGGTGCGGCCCTGACGAGTGGCCTGCGAGGCCGCGCGGATCATCGCCGCCTGACCGACGAGGACGGCGTCCGGGCCGCTGCTGCCGGAGGCTTCGGCGGCCGATTGCGCGCGTGCGCGGAACTCGTCGTCGAGCTGCGGACGCACGAGGCTCAGCCCGTCCTGGATGCCCGCCTCGCGGCGGGTCAGGTGGACCTGGGGCGAGGCGTACCAGCGGATGGGCGCGGCGAGGGGCGTGCCGGGGCTGGCACCGCTCAGTTCGTCCCACAGCGGTCCGAGGCGTACGTAGGCGGCGAGGGTCCGTCCGGTGCCGACCGCCCAGGGGCCCACCAGGGGCAGCAGGAATCCGACGATGGCGAAGGGGGCGGCCATGGCCGAGAAGAGAGGGGAGAAGGTGGTGCTGAGAACATCCCAGTCCAGGCCGCTCCGGTGAGCGGCCACCGCGGCGAGCTTGAGGCCGCTGAAGGAGAGGTTCAGCAGCCAGCCGACGCACAGGATCCACAGGCCGGCCCGCAGCCAGCCGTGGACCTGGAGGGCCCAGCGCCAGCACATCAGGGTGGTGACCAGGGCGGCGGTCATGTGCGCCAGCAGGTACAGCATGATCATCTCGCCGATGAACGGCGCCGACGCGTAGTACGTGTCGAAGTCGGTGCGGCGTTCGACCGGAGCGTCGCCCAGGCCGAACAGGACGGTCAGGGCGGCGACGACCAGCGTGTACGCGAGGAGCCAGTGCCGTGAGACCCGTCGCACGTGCTCGGGCGGCCCGCCGCGCCAGTGGACGATCAGCAGCAGGCAGGAGGCGCTGAACCCGCTGATGATGATGTACACCAGCAGGCTCGAGACGTTGGGGATCCCGCTGACGTCGTTCACCGCGGCGATCGTCGGGGGAGCCGCGAAGAAGAATCCCGCGCCGCCCACGGCGATGACGACGCAGACCGACCGGATGAGCGGGTCGCGCCAGGCTCTCCGCAGATCCGGGACCTTCACGGCGAAGCAGATCCACAGGGCGGCGGCGGGTACGTAGTAGCCGGAGGAGTTCACGGCTCAGACCTGCCGACGGCGGTTTCCCAGCGACGCGCTGATGCGTCCGGCGATGTCACCGCGGCCCGTGGGTATCGCGCCGGGCTCGCTCTCCAGCCAGACGCGGAACCGCGTGGCCGCCAGCAGACCGAACGTCTCGGCGGTCCTCTCCTCGTCCTGCTCGAACTCGGAGCGCGCGGCCACCCTGCGCACCGTTTCGTCGAGCTCGGGCAGATCCGGGCGGGTGGAGAGCATCCGGGTCGCCACGGACCGGCCGACGGCGTGGTTGCCGCAGGCGCCGTCGAGCAGGTGCCAGACCTCGTGGAAGAAGATCGCCAACTGATGGAGCGGGGTGGCCCGTTCGTCGATCACGATGATGTCGCGGTCGGGCAGGTCGAGCCAGAGACCACTGGCCGTCCGGTGCGGGAACTCCTTGCGCAGGACGACGAGTTCCCGTCCCGTCTTCGCACTGACCAGGCGGATCAAAGCGTCGAACAGGGCGTCCGGCTCCGTGGGGACCGGTAACGCGACACCGGCGACCAGTTCGTCGACGAGACGACGCATGACCCTTCCCTTGCGCACTGTTCTCCCCAGGAAGTGCGAGAAGCCTGCGGCTTCGTGTCGGCGTTCTTCGCTCTGTGCTCGTCGGCGCCGAAGCGGCACGGCGACGCGGTCGGTCTCCGTACGCAATATGCCAAACCCGGGCTTGCTGTGCACGGACAATCATTCGAAGGTCACACCGCGGTGGGTCATATGATGCTGAACAAGTCCGATAAAAGCAGACCTGTGCATGCTCGGCCGGATGACTGGTTATGGCCGTCGCCCGTCCGCCGGGCGATCCGAAGGAGGACCGGCCATGACCACATTCCTCACCGCGCGAGCCGTCCGGACGACCCCCGAGGGCCTGCTGTGGGAACCCAGCGGCCGCTGGGTGCGTGGTCGCCGGGGCGGGGTGGCCGTCGTGGACAGCAGGCACCCCGTCCTCGTGTGGGAGCCGGAGGTGCCGGTGCCGACGTACGCCTTCCCGCGCGAGGAGGTACGCGAGGACCTGCTCCGCCCCGCGAAGAACCCCGCGACGGGCACGCACACCGGATCGCGGATCTTCTACGACCTCGAGCTCGACGGCGAGCTGCTGGAGAACGCGGCCTGGACCTTCCCCGCGTCCGACCTGGCCGGCCACATCGCCTTCGAGTGGTTCCGGCGCACCGGCCGAGGCCTGGACCACTGGTACGAGGAGGAGGAAGAGATCTTCGTCCACCCGCGCGACCCGCACAAACGGGTGGACGCCATGGCGAGCAGCCGTCACGTCCGGGTCGAGATCGACGGCACCCTCGTCGCCGAAACCGCCCGCCCGGTCCTGCTCTTCGAGACGGCACTGCCCACACGGTTCTACATCCCGCGCGAGGACGTCCGCCTGGAACTGTTCGTCCCCACCGACCACCGCACCGGCTGCCCCTACAAGGGCACGGCCGAGTACTGGTCGTGGCGGGGCGGTGCCGCCGTCCCGCCGGACATCGTCTGGAGCTACCCGGATCCGCTGCCCGCGGTGGGCACGATCAAGAACCTCCTGGCCTTCTACAACGAGGCGGTCGACATCACCGTGGACGGCGAGGCCCTGGAGCGTCCCGTCACCCCGTTCACCCGGGCGCTCTCGGAGCGGACCCCGAGGTGACGAAGAGGCCGCCGTCCTCAACGGGCGGTCCGTGTGCGAGAGTTCAGCATGGTCAGGTACCTGAGATTCTTCTTCGAGCTCGGAGTGGACACACCGCTGTGGCCGGAGGACATGGACAGCGAGTACGGCTACCCGTGCGATCTGGAGCTCCTGCCGATCAGCCCGGCCCTGCGGGCCGAGCTGGCGCGGCTCTCCGAGCGGTACCAGTCCTCGATCGACTGGAAGTACCCGCTGAATCCGTCCCCTTGGTCCAGCCAGGACCAGCAGCTGTTCAAAGAACAGGCGCGCGCCGCGCTGGAGTCCCTGCGCGACGAGCTGGGCGAGGAGTGGAAGGTCCGGGACGAAAGCCTGTTGTGACGGCGCACGGGCGGGTGACCGCTCGGCCGTGACCGTTCCGGTGGAAGCGGTGACCACCCCGGCGGAAGCGGTGAGCACCCCGCTGAAAGCCGTGATCACCCCGCTGGAAGCGGTGGCCGTTCAGTCCCGCAGGTGGCCCAGTACGGACCGCACCGCGCGTTCCACGGCGTGGCGCGCCCGCTCGGAACGGTCGGTCGTCTCGAAACCGTGGCGGCCGCCCGGTACGTCGATCACCTCGACATCGGCGTCGCACTCCTTCGCGGCGGCCAGGAACTCCTCGACCGTCACCGCGATCCCGGCGCGCTCCCGTTCCACCCGGGTCAGCACGACCGGCAGCCGTTCCGCGCCCCGTACGGCGATCGCCGGGCGGAACCGGGGATCGACCGTTCCCCAGCCCGGCACCGGTGCCAGGACCGGATAGGTCGCCGCCACGCACCGCAACCACGGCGGGGGCGCCGCGAGCCAGTCCGCCGACAGCAGCCCGCCGACGGAGAAGAACCACAGGGCCACGCGGTCCGCGTCGACGCGCGGGTCGACCCGTACGAGGTCGACCGCTTCGGCGACGTCCCGGGCGGCCCGTCCGCAGTCGGCGAGATCGTGCAGCCGGTGGTCCAGCGTGACGCCGACCGCCCCCAGACCCGCCACGCAGCGGGCGTAGCCGACGAACCCCGGCCAGTCGCGCGGAGTCGGCCGCACATCGGGGTGGACCGGGCCGCCGTGGACGAACACCACCGCCGGCCACGGTCCCCCGGCTTCCGGGGAGTCGCCGGGGAGGTCACCCCGAAGAGGCCCGGGGAGATCGCCGGGGAAGTGGAGGTCGACCCGTCCGATCCGCTCGCGGCGCCGTCGCGGTACGTCCAGCAGGAACGGGCGGAGGTGCCCCGGCCGCTCGCCCGCCGCGACGGTCACCCGGTGGCCTTCCCCCGCGGCGGCCCGCAGCAGCGTCGCGGCCACCTCGTCCGCGCGCGAGAGCATCGGCCAGTGCCCGGTGCCGAGTTCGAAGAAGGTCACCCGGGGGTCGGCGAGGGCCTGGAACCGGGGGTCCCCCATCCTCACCAGGTCCTCGACCATCGCGATGCCGGAACCGTTGCCGGTGCACAGGACGCCGGTCGACGGCAGCGCGGAGACCGCTCCCGTCAGGCGCAGCGGCTGGGTGAGCGTGCCCGCCGGCTGCGGGACGGCCTCCTCCGCCAGCCGTGTCAGGGCGGCCGGGGGGATCCCGGCGACGCTGCCCCAGCGCTGCCACGCGTCGAGCGCCGGCGGCGGGACCGGCCGTGCGGCGTCGGCCGCGTCGGACGACCGGTGGGACAGCCGGTCGCGGACGGCCTCGTCCGGCACCAGCGTCAGGGCCCGGTCGCCGTTCCGGGGCATGCCCGCGTCCAGGTGGACGATCCGGGCGATCCGTCCGGGACGCCGGTCGGCCGCGCCGAGCACCGGGTAGATGCCGTAGCAGTGACCGACCAGGACCACCTCCGCCGCGTCCACCTCGTCGATCAGCCGCAGCAGATCGTGGATGTGCGTCTCCAGGTCCGTGTCAGGACCCGCCGGACGGTCCAGGTCACCCATGCCGGTGAGCGTCACCGGATACGCCCGCGCCCCCGACTCCCGCAGCCGGGCGGCCACTTCCCGCCAGACCCAGCCGCCGGTGTGGGCCCCCGCCACCAGGACGAACGCCGTCATCACTGCCTCCTCGCACGGTGGTCCGCGGGGACCGGCGTACCGCCGCCCCGCGCTCGCCGGTACGGTAGGAACTCCCCCTGAGGGAGGTTCAAGTCCGTGTCCCCCGACAGCACGTGGAGCATCGGAGAGCTCGCCGAGCGCGCCGGCGTCACCGTCAAGACCGTCCGCTTCTACTCGGACCGAGGGCTGCTGCCCGAAGAAGCCCGCAGCGGCGGCGGCCACCGCCGCTACGGTCCCGAGGCACTCGACCGGCTGCACCTGATCCGCTCCCTGCGCACCCTCGACCTGCCGGTCCCCGAAGTGGAACGGATCCTCGACCAGGACGACACGCTGGAGGACGTCGTCGCGGGGCAGCTGCGGCGGATCGGCTCACGGCTCACCGCCCTGCGCTGGCAGGAGGCCGCCCTCCGACTGGTCCAGGACTGCGCCCCGGAGGAACGCGCCGCCCGTCTGCGGCTCATCGGCGCCGTGCCCGTCCCTCCCAGCACCGCACCGCTGGCGCGCTTCTGGCGGCGCTGGCTGCCGCCGCGGCTCCCGGCCCGGCTCGCCTCCGTGGTCGTCGAACACTCCGTGCCGCAGCTTCCCGAGGCCCCGATACCGGCCCAGGTGCTGGCCTTCACCCGGCTGCACGCCTTCGTGACCGCCCCCTGTCCCGGCACGGGCAACGGCCAGCCCGCGGCACACCGACCCGACGGGGGCCGTCCGGACGTGCTCTACGACGGTCTCGTCGAGGCGTACGCGCTGGCGTCGCCCCAGCTCCGGGCGGAGCGGGCGCCGAGAGCGGGCGAGGCGCTCGACTGCTTCGTCTCCGCCTACGCCCGCTCGCGCGGCACGCGGGACACACCCGCCTTTCGCCGCGGACTCAGCGGACAGCTGGCCGCGGACCCCCGCATCGACCACTACTGGAAACTCACCGCCGAGGTCTCCGCCTCCCCGGACCCGACCCCCGGCGCCACCCACGACTGGCTCCGCGCCGCACTGGACGACCAGCTCGCCGGGACGGCCGGCTGATCAGGAAGCGACCAGGGCGCTCAGCCCGTAGTCCAGTTCCGCGCCGTCGACCAGCAACGCCTCGACCGTGCGCGTACGGGGATCGATGTCGGCCACGATCCCGTCGCCCGCGTAGCGGGGGTAGCCGGTCTCGCCCGTCTCGCCGGTCGCTTCGACGACCGCCGATCGCACGGCCGCCTCCCGCGCGGAGACGGTGTCCTTGTTCTCGACGTACTCGGGGACCAGCAGGACGGTGAAACGCTGAGGTTCGGTAGTCACGCTCCGGTATTCAAGCGCCTCGTCCGGCACCCGTCGCGCAGGCGCACGGTACTTCTTCGCCCGCGGCACCCTTGCGTACTGCGGTCACGCCGGTCACGCCGGTCACGGTCCGTCGGGCACGGGGACGTCGGCGGACTTGAGCGGCACGGTGCCGGCACGGGGCCCGGGAGCGGATCCACCGCGCAGTTCCGGGGTTCTCGCGCCGACCCAGAGGACCGCGGACAGACACAGGAGCCCACCGCTGACCAGGGAGGTCGCCCCCGAGGTCCAGCCGGCGACGACACCGCCGCGCAGGTTGCCGAGATGGGGGCCGGCCTGACCGACGATCTGTTCGGCCGCCGTCACCCGGCCCAGCAGGACGTCCGGCGTACGGGTCTGCACGATCGTGCTGCGCGAGATCACCGAGACGGCGTCCCCGGCCCCGGCCAGGGCCAGGAGCACGAGACCGGCCCACGGATCGTGCACCAGGCCGAAGGCCGCGAGCGCCCCGCCCCACAGCCCCGCCCCGCACAGCATCACCGGCCCGGGACGGCCCAGCCGTGTGATCGTCCCGGACAGCGCGGACGCGGCGATGCCGCCGACGGCGAGCACGGAGAGGAACAGACCGAGGGTGCGGGGACCGCCGCCGAACCGTTCGGCGTTGACCAGCGGGAACAGACTGGTCGGCATCGAGAGCACGGTGGCGGCCAGGTCGGTGACCAGGGCACCGCGGACCGCCCGGTGCCCGGCCAGGAAACGGAGGCCGTCCAGCACCCCGCGCAGCCCGGCCCGGGACGGTTCACCCGCGGGCGGCAGGGCGGGCAGTCCGAACGCGCCGTAGAAGGAGAGCCCGAAGGACAGGGCGTCGACGAGGTAGCAGGTCCCGATGCCGGCCTGACCGAGCAGGACGCCGCCGAGCGCCGGACCGACGAGCATCATGGCCTGACCGGTGACCTGCTGGAGCGCCAGACCGGCGGCCACCTGCTCCTTCGGCAGGAGCCTCGGCACGAACACCCCGGCCGCGGGACCGCCGACCGCCGAGCAGCAGGACTGCGCGGCGACCAGCGCGAGCACACCCGCCACCGGGACGTGTCCGGTGAAGCCCTGCGCCGCGAGCAGCAGGGAGACGGCCGCCTGACCGACGGTCGCGTACAGGAAGATCCGCCGCCGGTCGCCCCGGTCCGCCCAGGAACCGGCGAACAGTCCGAACACGATCATCGGCAGCGCCTGTGCCAGTCCCACCGCGCCGGTCCAGACCGTGCTGTGCGTCATGTCCCAGACCTGGTACATGACGGTGACCATGGTCATGAAGCTGCCCAGCACGGACACGGTCCGGCCGATCAGCAGGCGTCTGAAGGCCGGGGACGTACGCAGTGGCCGGACGTCGATCAGGGTCCGGGTGACGCTCATGAGGGGCGGCGGGAGGCGCGGGGGTCGTTCACGTCGCGCAGGGTAACGGGGGCCTTCCGGCCGGGGCGAACTGTTTTGGCCCCGGTCTTCGCCGCGCGGCCGGGGCTCGCTCTGCCGCAGGAGTGGGAGGAGGGCCTGGACGACGCCCTCGACGCGGCCGTGGCCGACACGCCCGACACCGCACCGCTGCGCGCGCTGCTCGTGAGCGGCGCGACCGTGTCCGCGTAGCGGCTGTTCGGACGGCTGGTTAGCCTGCCGGGATGTCACAGCTGACGCTCACGCCGCTCCGCTTCTCGCCGGAGGAGCTCACCGAGGTGGTCGGTCTCTACGCGAGCAATCCGGGGTACTGCCGTGCCGCCGGCGAGTACGACCCCGAGCACGTTCCGGCCGACCGGCTCGAGGCGGATCTGCGGGAGGAGGCGGGGACCGAGGGCTGCGAGGTCCTGCTCGCCCGGGACGAGCGGAACCGGGCCGTCGGCCTGGTGTGCCTGCTCGACCGCCATCCCGTCGACGGACACCCGTGGATCGGGCTGCTGCTGGTGCACGGGAGCCTGCACCGGCAGCGGATCGGCGGACGGCTGGCCGGACTGGTGGAGGAGCGGTACCGGCGCGAGGGCAGGGACGGCATCCGGCTGGCGGTCCTGGAGAACACCCCGGAGTCCTCGGCCTTCTGGACCTCCCTGGGCTGGCAGGAGATCGACCGCCGTACCGACCGTCGGCACGGCCGCCCGTGCGTCGTCATGCACAAGCGGCTGACCTGAGGCTCTCCACGGACCCTCCCCGCCGCGTTCACCGGAGCGCGAACGACGCCCGCTGCTGCCACCGCGATCCGTCGTGGACCATGAGATCGACCGACGCCACACGGGTGACGACGGGGAGCCGGCCGCGAAGGTCCGCCTCGGCCTCGTCCTGCCCCTGGGCGATGGTCAGATGCGGCACGATCTCGGCGAACTCGCGGGGTTTCGGGCCACCGGTCCACCAGGGCCTCGGTGAGCGCGCGAAACGGCGCGTCCGGCTCCGGGGCGAGGTACAGGATGCCGGGGAACCGCCCGCAGCGTCCGAACCGGGCCTCGAAGGAGTGGTGACGCCCGATCACGTCGTCGACGGCGGCCAGGGTCGCCCCGTCGAAGCGGCTCTCGTGGAGGAAGGGGAAGAGCACCGTCGACTTCCGCGCAGGGCGGGAGAAGGGCGCCCTTCCCCCGTCACGGCCGCAGGCCCGCGCGCCTGAGGGTCACCCTGGACAGGTCGGCGATGACCCGCTGGTCTCCGCGCCGCCAGGCATCGGCGAGGCCGCCCGGCGGAGCGGGGACCGCGGCGAGATCGCGCTGCGGTCCGGTCAGGGCGCGCAGGGCGAGCAGGTCGGCGCCTCCGGGAGCGTCGAGGAGACGGCGGGTGGTGGCGCTGCGCCGGATCCAGCGCAGGCGCGGCGGGAGCCACAGCACCAGGACGAAGGCCACCGAGAGGACGATCAGGGCCGCCGTGGCCAGCAGGGCCACGCGGCCCACCAGGTCCTCCAGCGACTGTCCGGCGTCGGAGAGGCCGGTGGCGGCGTCGGCGGCGGACCGGAGCGGCTTCTTCAGAGAGCCCCCGACGAACGGCACCTTCGAAGCCGCGTCGCCGGCGTCGTCGAGGTCGCCCGCGAGGCTGTCACCCGCGCTCTGGGCCTTCCGTCCCGGCTCGGCCAGCAGCATGATCGCGTGGTGGACCACCAGGGCGAACTTCACCGCGGCCGCGATCAGTGCCACGGCGATCAGGTCGGCGACGACCTGACGGCTCCGACGCGCTGGGGTCTGGGCGTAGAGGCGCATGGGCGTGCTCCTGTTCCGGCGATGCCGTGGACCGGACCGGCCGTACGAGGTGCGGCGGGTCGTGCCGCCGGGGTACGGCCGGTCGGGTGCGTACGGGGGAGTGGAAGCGGGTTTCGAGGAACGGATTTCCACGCCCGGTGAGTTGAACCGGAGCGGTCGGGCGGTGGCGCTGTACCGGACGCCGACAGGGGCACGGGGCGGGCCGGACGGTTTCCCGGGCAATGGTGACATTCCGTCAGGGTGACTTCCCGTCTTTCACGAAGTCGTGCACGGCGTGGTGCGCCGGGAAGGCGCCCCCGGTGGTGGTGACGGACGTACCGGCCGTGGAGCGGTGCCCCGGTCAGCCGCGTCCCGCTCGGGCCAGGGCCCGGTCGGCCCCGGAGGCGAGGGCGGTGACGAGTTCGGCCGCAGGTGGCAGGCCGGTGACGAGGTCGACGCCCTCGCCCGCCCAGACCGGCAGTGGGGGCACGGCCCCGCTCGCCACATCGGCCCGATAGGCCAGGCGGTCCGCCGCGGGGTCCGCCGCGAGTTCTCCCTCCCGGCCCCTCCACCGGTCGAGGTACGGGTGGCCCAGGGTGCGGGCCGTGTACTTCGACGGCCATCGGGAGCCCCGGACGATGTCGAGGACGCGGCTTCGCTCCGTGTCCTGCCCGCGTCCGTCGACGAGCGCCCTCGCGGTCGAGGGATCGACGAGGGCCTCGGCCGTGGCCTGGAAGCGGGTGCCGATGACCGCCCCCGCGGCGCCCAGGGCGAGGACGGCCGCCACGCCCCGGCCGTCCGCGATCCCACCGGCCGCCAGCACCGGCACTTCCCCGGCCAGGTCCACGACGACCGGTACGAAGGGGAGCGTGGACCGTCCACGCCGGGCTCCGTGCCCGCCGCTCTCGGTGCCCTGCGCCACGATGACGTCGGCGCCCAGGTCCACGGCCTGTCCGGCCTCGTCGAGGTCGGTGACCTGGATGATCACGGCCGCGCCGGCCTCACGGACCCGTTCGGTGTACGGGCTCGGATCGCCGAAGGAGAACATCACGGCCGTGGGGCCGTGCTCCAGCGCCTGTTCGATCGCGGCCGTGCCGGCCGCCCAGGTCTGGAACCCGACACCCCACGGCTTTCCGGCCCCCGCCACGATCGGCAACTCGCGCGCCAGCCAGTCCGGGTCACCCCCTCCGGCACCCAGCAGGCCGAGTCCGCCTCCACGCGAGACGGCCGCCGCCAGCTCGCCGCCGGCGGATCCGCCCATCGGAGCCAGGGCGATGGGATGCCGGACACCGAACATCGTCGTGAATGCGGTCGACAAGGGCATGACGGCCATCATCACCCTTCCGCCGGACCGTGCCCAGAGGGCGTCCCCCGCCGGCTCCCCTCGCGGGCGAGGCGCCGGTGGTCACAGGGAGGTGAGCAGGCCGTCGAGCGGGGCGGGGACGCGGTCGGGGGAGAGCGCCTCCACGAGGACGCGGCCGTAGCGGATCTTGCGTCCCTTCTTGGTGCCGAAGAAGCGCCGCAACTGCCGCTGTGCGGTGCGGCCCTGCTGCGCCGGCTGGCGCACGAAGGTCCGCAGGGCCCGCAGATCGCCCTCCGCCCGGATCAGTTCCTCCACCCGGGGCACGCCCAGCGCACGGACGAGTTCGTCCTCCAGGTCCGCCGCGCAGACGAAGAACTCCTGCCGCGCACCGGCGTCTTCCCGGCTCGCCGGCCCCAACGCGCGGGCGTAGTAGCCGCGTTCCGCCTCGTCGCACAGTCCCGTGAGACGAAGGCCGAGGCCCGGCGGCCCGAGGAGACGGGCGAAACGCCCCACGCTCATGGCACCGTTCATCGCCAGGACACAGACCCCCTCGGACTCCAGGTCCCGGCCGCGGCGTTCGGCGAGCGCGTCGACCGCCGCGAGATCGCTCGGTCCTTCGAGCAGAACGGCCGTCCTCACGGACAGCCGCGCGGCCAGTTCGCGCGCGAGGTCACCGGAGCCACCGGCCGCCCAGGCGGTGACCGCCTCGCGGAACGCCCCCATGTCGGTCATGCGCCGAGTCTGATTCCTTCCCGCGCGGCACGGCAACGGATTTGTCCCCGGCGCCGCCGAGGTCGGAGCAGTGGAACGACGAACGGAACTCCTCGCCGCGTACTCGGACACGGGCATGAGTATGCTCGCGTAGTTGTCCGTCATGAAGCGGCGGAGTGGTGGTGGCGGGTGTGGGGGTCCATTCAATGATGACGTCGCAGCCCGGGGCCACCGGCGTGGCTTCGCCCGAACTGGACCGCTCCGCGGCCTGGGGGACGGAGGAGCCGTCGGTGCTCCTGGTCGAGGACGACCCGGGCGACGCCCTGCTCGTGGAGGAGATGGTCGCCGACAGCGCGCTCGGCATGCGCCTGCGCTGGGTGCGTTCGATGACCGAGGCCTGCGACGTGCTGGCGTCCGAGGTCCCCGACTGCGTGCTGCTGGACCTCCACCTCCCGGACGCCCAGGGACTGGAAGCGGTCTCGAGGGTGCGCGAGCGCGCCGAACACGTCGCCGTCGTGGTGCTCACCGGACTCGCCGAGGAGGGGACCGGCCTGGCGGCCGTGGCCGCCGGCGCACAGGACTACCTGGTCAAGGGCCGGGTCGAGCCGGAACTGTTCGGACGGGCGGTCCGCTACGCGATCCAGCGCAAACAGGCCGAGCGCGACGCCGTGGCGTTGCAGGCCAGCCAGATGCAGGCCCAGGAGAACGCCCGACTGGAACGGGGGCTGCTTCCGCGCCCGTTGCTGCGCGGGGACGGCGTGGAGGTCGTGACCCGCTACCGGCCCGGCCGCGCGCACGCGCTGCTGGGCGGGGACTTCTACGACATCGTGCAGAGCGCCGACGGCACCGTGCACGCCCTGATCGGTGACGTCTCCGGACACGGTCCGGACGAGGCGGCGCTCGGGGTCGCGCTGCGCATAGCCTGGCGCACCCTCGTGCTCAGCGGTGTCACCGGTGCCGACCAGGTGGGACGGCTCGAGGAGATCCTCCTGGCCGAGCGGGCCAGGAGCGGAGTCTTCGCCACCTTGCTCATCCTCAGCGTCAGCCCCGGTCGAAGACGCGTCCGGATGGTACGGGCGGGTCATCACGGAATGCTGCTGCGCGGGCACGACGGGGTCGAGTGGGTGGAGATCCGGGGCGGCCCGGCGCTCGGCATCATCCCGGGAGGGGCGAGCTGGCCCGTGGAGGAACTGGCGTTCCCCGAGGGCGCGGCGCTGGTGCTGTTCACCGACGGCCTCTTCGAGGGGCGCGTCGGCCGCGGCACCCAGCGGCTGGGCGAGGAGGGACTGCTGGCGATGGCCCGTGAACTGACCGGTCTGGCCCCGGCCGCGTTCGTCGACGGGCTGATCGACCGGGCCGAGGCCCTGGCCGAGACGCAGGGCGGCCTGGCCGACGACGTCGCCGTCCTCTACCTGCGGTGGGGCTGATGAGTGTGAAAAGCGTGCGGGACGACAGGGACTTCGAGGACGGGACGGGGAACATGACCGGCGAGCGGTGGGCCGGACGCCGGCTGACGGTGCAGGGCTGGATCAGACTGGTGCTGGCACTCATGGCACTGGTGGTGGTCGTGGGCGCCGGGGTCGGCGCCGGGCTGCTCCAGCGGACGACCTCGGTCACCGACCACCTGCTCCTGGACGTCGAGCCCGCGCAGACGGAGGCGTACCGGCTGCAATCGGCCCTGGTGAACCAGGAGACGGGGCTCCGCGGCTACGCCATCGCGGCCGACCGCCAGTTCCTGGCGCCCTACACCCAGGGCCGCGAGGACGAGAAGCACGCCGTCGCCCGGATGCGCGCCCTCATCGGCGACCGCCCCGAACTGCTCGGTGAACTGGAAGCGGTCGAGAAGCAGGCGGACGACTGGCGGCGCACCTACGCCGAGCCCCTGATGGACGACGTCACACCGGGCGAACCGCGCACGATCGACGCGGCGGCCGCTGAACGCGGCAAGAAGTCTTTCGACCGGATCCGCGGCGCGTCCGCCCGGCAGATCGCCGGACTGGCGGCGGCGGTCGACGAGGGCCGGGACCAGCTGGACTCCGCACGTACGTTCCGCGACGTGGTGCTCATGGGCATGGTCGTGGCGTTCCTGCTGACCGGCGTGGTGCTGACGATCCTGATCCGCCTGCTGGTGACACGTCCGCTGGACGACCTGCGGATCGCCACGCGCCGGGTGGCGCAGGGAGACTTCGACCACGTCATCACCGGTGACGGTCCCGCCGACCTCACCGCTGTGGCACAGGACGTCGAGAACATGCGGCAGCGGATAGTCGCCGAGCTGGACTCCTCCCGCGAACAGGGAGAGGTCCTGGCCCGACAGGCCACCGACCTGGACGCGCAGGCCGTGGAGCTGCGCCGTTCCAACGCCGAACTCGAACAGTTCGCGTACGTGGCCTCCCACGATCTGCAGGAGCCACTGCGGAAAGTGGCCTCCTTCTGCCAACTCCTCGAGAAGCGCTACGGCGACCAGCTGGACGACCGCGCACGGCAGTACATCGACTTCGCCGTCGACGGTGCCAAGCGCATGCAGATCCTCATCAACGACCTGCTCACCTTCTCCCGCGTGGGCCGCGTCAACGACGCCCGCCTCCCGGTCGGTCTGGACCAGGCGCTCGGCAAGGCGCTGGCCAACCTGGACAGCGCGGTCACCGAGAGCGGCGCGCGCATCGACCGGCCGGACGAGCTGCCCCAGGTCGTCGGGGATCCGACCCTGGTCACGATGCTCTGGCAGAACCTGGTCGGCAACGCCGTCAAGTTCCGCCACCCCGACCGCCCGCCCCACGTCCGCATCACCTGCGAACGGGACCCGGAGGACTCCGGCTCCTGGCGCCTGTGCGTCACGGACAACGGCATCGGGATCCCCGTCGAGTTCGAGGAGAAGGTCTTCGTCATCTTCCAGCGGCTGCACAGCCGCGACGCCTACGGTGGAACCGGCATCGGCCTCGCGCTGTGCAAGAAGATCGTCGAGTACCACGGCGGCCGCATCTGGATCGACACGGCCTACACCGACGGCACCCGTTTCTGCTTCACCGTCCCGTCCGCCGACGCGGCGGACACCCTTCACGACAGCACCGAGGACAAGGCCCTGATATGACGACTCCCGCCGGCACCCCCATCGACGTCCTCCTCGTCGAGGACGACCCGGGCGACGAGCTGATGACCCGGGAGGCGTTCGAGGACAACAAGATCGGCAACACCCTGCACGTGGTGCGGGACGGCGAGGAGGCGCTCGACTTCCTCTACCGGAGGGCCGCCCACGCCGACGCGCCGCGGCCCGACCTGATCCTCCTCGACCTCAACCTGCCCAAGTACGACGGCCGGCAGGTCCTGGAGAAGATCAAGTCGGACCCGGCCCTGTCCCACATCCCGGTCGTGGTCCTCACCACCTCGGCGGCGGAGGAGGACATCCTGCGCAGCTACAAACTGCACGCCAACGCCTACGTCACCAAGCCGGTCGATCTGGACCAGTTCATCGCGGCCGTCCGCCAGATCGACGACTTCTTCGTCCAGGTGGTGCGCCTGCCTCGGCAGAACGGCTGATCAGGAACCGGCGCCCGCCGGCTGCCAGGTGGCCTGCACCAGAGCCCGTTCGACGCCCGCCAGATAGACGGCCGCGGCGAGCCAGGCCCGTGCGTAGCGGTCCGGGTCGGCCCCGCCCGTACGGCCGAAGACGTCACGGGTGCGTCGGTCGGCCTCCGCGGTGAGGCCGGCCGCCAGGTCGGCGGCCGTGTGGAAACCGCCGCGCCGCAGGGCCGCTCCGTCACCGCGCAGATCGCCGTCGCGCGCGGGTTCCGCCACGGCCCTGCGGCCACCCGAGACGGCGACCTCGATCAGCCGCCGCAGCCGCCACACGGGGGCCTCCGCCAGCGGATCCGGCGGGATCTCGCCCGGGCCGTCCGCGGCGGTCGCGGCGGCGGTCATGACCTCCGGCGGCGGGAAGTGCGCGCCCTCCAGACGGTCGTAGCCCAGGTCGGCACGGCCCCGCCACTCCGCGGGCAGCCGCAGGGTCGCCTCGGTCCCCGGCAAAGGGGCGACGGCCAGCGGACGGAGCGTGGCGGCGCGGTCCGGGTCCAGACGGCCGACGACACGCAGCCGCAGCCCCGGCCGGGACGCGAGCCGGCGGAAGTTGGCCGTGTGGGCGAGAGCGGGGTGACCGCTCGACGGGACCAGCCGTACCAGGGCGCCCTCCGTGTCCGGCCGCCCGGAGGGCAGTTCCCTGGCGATCAGGTGATCGCCGACCGCCCCGACGAGGACCAGGTCGCAGCCGACCAGCTCGCGTGCCGCCCGCTCGGCCTGCTCCGGGTCGGTGTCCGGCGCCACCGTGAGCCGTTCGGCGACGGCTTCGGCGAGCGGACGGGCGAACAGCGCGGCGAGCGGACCCGAGGTCCACGACCCGCCGGTGAGCGGAGTCGCCCGTACGCCCTTGCCGGAGCCGAGGCGGCCGTCGGAGGACACCGTCGCACCCGAGATCAGCAGCCCGCCCCGGGAGAGCTGGGCGTGATCGAGGTTTCCCGAGCCGAGCGCCACGGTGGCGGTGGCCGCACCCTGGGCGCGGGCCGGCCCGCCGGGCTTGACGTCGGCGACCGAGAACCACCGGCCGTCCTCGGAGACGAGGTGGGTGACGACGCCGCTGTAACCGGTGGCGGCGATCACCGGTTCCCGGCAGACCCCGTGGACCCGCAGGCTGCCGCCCGGCCGGTAGGCGCGCCGGGCCGTGCCGATCAGCGCCGGCTCCGGGCCCCCCGCGGCCAGCAGGGCCGTGGTGAGCAGCAGTTCCCGTACCTGGGCCACGAGGTCGGCCAGCCGGTGGCCGTCATGACGGGCACGCGCCCCGCGCAGCCCCCGTACGACCCGCAGCGCGGCCGCCTCGGCGCGGTGCAGCCCGGCGAGCCGGGCCGTGTGCGCGGCCCTGAGCAACTCGGCCTGGGGGACCGCGCCCGCGGCGGGCACCCCGGCGGTGAGCAACGCCGCGGCCGCCGCCCACAGCCCGGACGCGGCGGCCAGCTGGGCATCCGTGAGGGGGAGGGCCTCCTCGGGTTCGGGCTCCGCGGCCGCCCCGGTGGCGGGTGACACGGCGGCAGCGGCGGTGGACGACGCCGCGGGAGCAGCGGTGTCCGCGGTGCCGGGGGCGGTGCCGGCGTCCACGGGGGGCGTGCCGTCGCCCTCGGTGTCCGCTCCGGCCTCCGGGTCGGCCAGCGGGCAGGCGCCGAGGACGGCCGCCCTGTGCAGGCACCGGGGGGAGAGCAGGCAACTGCACACCACCTGGTCCGGGTCCGTGACGGAACCGGACGGACCGGGGGTGAGGACGACCTCCGCGTCCTCACCGCACCGCACCCGTCGGACCGTGCCGTCGACGACGACCGGCAGGGCCGCGTACGACTCGATCGCGGCGTCCAGCTTCTTGCGCAGCCTGGTGGTCAGGCCCTCCACGGCGGCGGCGACCACATCGGGTGCCGCCGGGGGCAGTTCGGCGTTCATCGGGTCTCTCCGCGGAGACGGTCGCCCACCCAGCGGGCGAGGGCGAGGGGACTGAGCGCGGCGACGGGCATACCGGCCGCGACGAGCTGCTGGGCGACGGGCACCGAGTAACGAGGGGTGCCGGTGTCGTCCAGGGCGGCGCATCCCATCAGATGCACCCCGGAGCTCGCCAGGGCCCGTACCTCGCCGAGGAGCCCGCCCAGCGGGTAGCCCTCCTCGAAGTCGCTCACCACCACCACGAGGGTCCGGCTGGGCACGGTGACCAGGGAACGGGCGTGGCTGAGCCCGGCCGCGATGTGGGTGCCACCGCCGACGCGCACCTCCAGCAGCAGCGACAGCGGGTCGTCGACCCGGTCCGTCAGGTCGATCACCTCCGTCGAGAACGCGAGGAAGTGCGTGGACAGGGTGGGTACGCCGCCCAGGACGGCCGCCGTCAGGGCGGACCAGACGACGGAGGCCTCCATCGACCCGGACACGTCGACCACGAGGATCAGCCGCCAGTCCGCCTCCTTGCGCGAGCGGGTGCTGAAGACCGGCCGCTCCGGCACCACCACGGTGCGTCCGTCGGCCGTCCGGCGCGCGTGGGCGAGGTTGGCCCGCAGGGTGCGCGGCAGGTCGAGCCGACCGCCGGGCCGCCTGGTGGGACGGGGCGTCGCGAGCCCGGTGAGGGCCGGGCGCATCCGGGTCGCGAGCTCCTTGGCCAGCTCGTCGACCAGACGGCGTACGAGCGGACGCAGGGCGGCCAGCTGCTTCTCGGGCATCCCGCCCGCGAGGGACAGCACCGAGGTCAGCAGGTCGACCGACGGGCGCACCGCGGCGGGGTCGAGTTCGGCCAGTACGTCACTGCGTCCCTGGTCGGCGGCGCGGGCCAGCACCTCCTCCCGGATCTGCTCCCCGAACAGCGCCTCCAGTTCCTCGGCCCACTCACGGGCCGTCGGGAAGGACGCCTCCCGGCCACCGCCCCGGCCCGGGGAGCCGCCTTCCCGGCCGAGGTCGGAGGAGCCCTCGCCGCGGCCGGTGCCGTACAGCTCGTCGAGCGCGTGCGCGTACCGGCGGGCGTTCCGCGGGAGCTTGTCGGTCTCCCGGCCGAGCAGCAGTCGCCAGCGGTCGGTGGGCGTGATCCGCGGTTCGGCGGACGGTGCCGTGGTGGCGGGCGCCGCCGCGGCGCGCGGCGAACCGGAGGGCGCGGGGTTCCCGGGCCCGCCGGGGACCGCGCCGGCCTCGGGGCCCGCCGTCGGCCCGGTGTCCGTCCCGGTGGGCAGACGCAGTGCGCGAAGGGCGGCGAGTCCCGCCGCGTCCGCGGCCGTCCACAGGGCGAGGAGCCGTGGCGAGGCGGTGAGCGACAGATCGGGACGGTCGCCGAGCCGCTCGGTCACGGTGTGCAGGAGACGGTCGCGGCCTGCGGGAGTGAGCGTGTCGAAACCCCCGCGCAAGGCGGGCAGCCGGTCGAGGAAGCCCTGGTCGGTGAGCGTGTCGACGCGGTCGAGGAGCGGGTCCAGCGCCGTCGGTGCCGCCTGGAGCAACGTGGCCGCCCCGCTGAGCAGACCGCCGAGCCGACGGCTCAGCGCGTGGCGCGCCTCCGGTCCGGTGGCCGTGTCGATCCAGCCCGCGGCGCGCGCGCCGAGGGCCGCCGCGTCGTCGAGGTCGAGCAGCACCCGGGCGGCCAGCGCGGCGCCCTGGACGAGGGGGGAGCCCGTGCGGGCGAGGGCGGCGAGGGCGTCGTCCATCCGCAGCCCGAGGCGCTGCTCACCGGCCCGCGAGGCCAGCTCGACGATCGCGGCCGTGTCCTCCGGCCGGTCGCTGCCCGCGAGTCCCGGCAGGGCGCGGACCGCGGACTCCAGCAGATCGGTGGCCAGTCCGGCGGCGGTCCACCGGGTGTCCGGGGTGGTGCCGGGCAGATGGCCGCGGTACAGGGCCTCCAACAGGTCGAGTGCGGCGAGGAGTTCGGGCAGCGTGGCCGTGGCGGGAAACAGCGTGGCGGCGTCGGCGAGCCGCTCGGACACCAGCGCGGGCAGGTCGCAGCGGGCGGCGGCGCCGAGTGCCGCGAGGACGTGGGCGCAGGTGGGCCCGCCGTCCGCGGACTCCCTGCGGAAGGTCTCCCGCAGGGTGCCCTCGGCGGCCAGGGCCGCGGTCACGCCCCGCATCCCGGCCAGGTCCAGCCGTACGGGGACGGACGGTGTCCACGACACCCGCCACCGGGTGGTCAGGGCGGCCGCGTCGCCCGTACCGGCCACCGCCACGGTCTCGCCGTAGCCGGCGCCGCACACGGCGAGACGCTGGAGCAGGACTTCGCGGCGGCCGTCGAGATCCGAGCGGAGCGGGTCCAGCCGCACCTCGCGCGCCGCGGGGTCGTCCGGGCCGGGCAGCCGCAGTGCGGCGACCTCCGCCTCCACGCACGGGCCGAGACCGGAGCGCGGTGTGCCCGGGGCGATCCGGCCCCGGTCGGTGCCGACCAGGACCACTTCGAGCGCCCGGGCGAGGGCCCGGCCGCGGCCCAGGGGTTCGCCCTGGCCCATCACGCTCGTCAGCGCTTCGACGACCTCGCCGCGTCCCGGTGCCGCGAGCCCGCGCACCCGTGCGAGGTCGCCCGCCATCCGCACGGTCTCGGCGGCCTCGCCCGTTCCGGCGGGGTGTCCGGCCGCGCGGAGTTCCCGGCACACGTCGGTGACCGCCCGTGCGGCCGCGTCCCGTACCCGCTCGGGGTCGCCCCCGGCCCGGAACACCGCCTGCTGCCAGCGCGGGTCCCGGATGCCGGCCGGGTAGCCGGAGCGGGAGTCCAGCAGATCGAAGGCGTAGGGGACGAGGGAGGTGACGACGTCCGGGTGCTTCGCGTCGGCGCCGTGACCGGCCGCCGTCGGCACCGCACCGGCGGCACCCGGTCCCGGAACCGCGTCGGGTGCCGGGGCGGCCGCCGTCAGCGCCGGGGCGTGGAACGCGCCGACGACGGCCGCGACCCGGCGGCCGTCCCCCGCGGCACGGGCGATCGTCTCGCGCATGTGGGCCTCACGGGCGAGGTCCAGCGCCGGTGCGCCGCCCGAGGCCTCGGCGTCGCTGCGCAGCGCCCAGCCGACACCGAGCGCGGCGCGGCGGACCGCCTCGGGAGTGGATCCCGGGGCGAGGACCTCCACGCAGCGGTCCCACAGGTCGTCACCCTCACGGCCGGTCCCGGACGCGGCGAGCGCGTTCCCGAAGGAGACGGCCACGCCCGAGGGCGCCTCCTCGGCGACCGCGGTCCGCGTGTCACCCGAGGGGAGGGAACCCTCCGCGGTCCACCGGGGATCGGACATCGGCAGATCGCAGCACACGACGTCCGCTCCGCGCTCCCGCGCCCAGCGGACCGCGGCCAGCTCCGGGGAGAAGTCGGCGAACGGATAGAAACCGAGCCGCCCGTTCTCACCGGCCCCGGCGAGCGCGACCGGCGCGACGGTGCCCGGCGCGCCCAGATGGGGCAGCCACGGCTGGAAGTCGGCGGGCAGCTCCACGCACACGACCTCCGCCCCGCAGGCGTCGAGCAGGGCGGGCACCGCAGCGGCGAGCGCCGGACTGTGGTGCCGAACGCCCAGCAGGTACGGGGCCTCGGAGCCGGCGAGGGCGGTGACGGCCGCCCGTGGATCCTGGGGGTGCGTCACCGGAGGTTCTCCCGCAGGTCCCAGAGCCTGCGCCACACGGCGGAACCGTCCTCGGCGCGGCGGCGCACCGGACCGTCCCAGTAGCCGAGCAGCCGCGCGTGGTCGGCGGGGTCGTCCTTGCGGACGACGCCCAGCAGGTGGCCCGGGACCAGATCGAGGGAGTCGGCCCCGGGGAGGTAGGCGGCGGCCACCCCGAGGGAGACCGCGACCTGCACCGCCTCGGCCGTCGACATGACCGTGCCGGGCCGCTCCACGTCCCAGCCCTCCGCGGACCGTCCGGCCCGCAGGTCGCGGAAGACGGTGACCAGCACGTCCAGCACGGCGTCGTCGACACCGAAGGCGGCACCGGCCCGCTCGACGGCCGCGACGGCCTGCCGCCGTACGAGCGCGGTCTCGGCCTCCACGTCGGCGATCGGGTGCACGGTCTCGAAGTTGAAGCGGCGCTTGAGCGCGGCGGACATCTCCGAGACGCCGCGGTCGCGCAGGTTGGCGGTGGCGATGACGGTGAACCCGGGGGCGGCCGCGACCTGGGCGTCGTCCGTGCCGGCCAGTTCGGGCACGCTCATCCGCCGGTCGGACAGGATCGACACCAGCGCGTCCTGCACCTCGGGCAGACAGCGGGTGATCTCCTCGACGCGGGCCACCCGTCCGGCGCGCATGGCGGCCAGCACGGGGGAGTCGACCAGCGCCGTCCGCGTCGGGCCCTGGGCGAGCAGCAGGGCGTAGTTCCACCCGTAGCGCAGGGCGTCCTCGGTGGTGCCCGCGGTGCCCTGGACGGTCAGCGCGCTGGTGCCGCAGACGGCGGCGGACAGCAGCTCGGAGAGCATCGACTTGGCCGTGCCCGGCTCACCGACGAGCAGGAGCCCGCGTTCTCCGGCGAGGGTGACGACACACCGCTCCACCAGGGCGCGTTCGCCGACGAACTTGGGGGTGATGACGAGCTTGTCGGGCAGCGTGTCGTGGGGCTCGGGCAGGGCGAGGGACTCGCCGCCGCTGCCGCAGACGAAGGTGATCACGGCGCGGGGCGTCAGCCGCCAGCCGGGCGGGCGGGGGCCCGTGTCGTGGGCGGCGAGGAAGGCGAGTTCGGTGGCGTGGCGCTCCTCGGCGGGCAGGGTCTGCCGTGCCGGAAGGACCGTCGCCGTGTCGGTCGCGGTCATGCGTGTTCCTTGATCGGTAGGTACGTGTGTCGTCAGGGGGAGAAAGTGCCGGGGCCCCGCCGGAGATCGCCGGGGCCCCGGCGGTGGATCAGCGGCGGCGGCCGGGTCGCACCTCGAACTCCTCGAACCGGGGCCCGCCGCCCTCCTGGACCAGCCGCCAGGCCCTGCGGTAGAGATCCGCGACCGGTTCGGTCGGCGCGATCACGCCGAGCAGAGCCTCCTCGCGCCACAGCAGGTCCTCGAACAGCGGCCGCTTCCACTGCTCCAGCGGGACGCGCGGCGCCTTCGGCACCACCCAGCCGCCGGGCAGGAACAGCGAGCGCCCGGCCCGGGTGCGGCTGGCCTCCACCACCAGGTCGGTGGCGGCGAGTTCGGCGCGGGCCGCCTTGAGACGGGCCGGCTTCCAGCCCGTCCACCGGGCCGTCATCCGGTCCGTCGGGTCCGGCATGGCGAGCAGCATCAGATAGAGCGCCGCCGCGTCCTGTCCGAGGCCGTGCTCCTCGGCGGCCTCCGTGACCAGGTCCGGCACCGAGCGGGTCGGGTCCTGCGGCCACCAGGTGCCGTCCTTGCCGCGCTCACCGGCCCCCGGGTCGCCCGGATCGGCGAGCAGGGCCTCGAAGCGGGCGGAGCGGGCCAGCCGCAGGGCCACCTCCACGTGGTAGGGGCGCTGGCCGCCGACGCGCAGCGCCGGCAGGTAAGGGTCCTGGCCCGCCTCGTCGAGCAGGGAGACCCGCAGGGCGGGGGAGGGCTGGTCGTCGTGCGTGGCGAGGACGACGGCGCCGTACCGCTCGAACCCCTTGCCGACCTCGGTCGGCGCGCCCGCCGTCTTCCGGAAGTCGGTGATGCTGATGTACTGGTTGAGGTCGAGCATCAGCCCGGGGTGGGACAGCCTCTCGCGCACGGCGTCGAGCGCGGCGGGCAGCGCGGCGCGGATCGGGTCACCGGCCGGGAGCCGGTGGGCGAGCCAGGCGGCGAGTCCGACGAAGCCGATCAGGACCGGTCCGGCGAATCCGGGCGCGTCCCTGTCGACGGCCTTGACCCGGTCGCCCTCGACCACCCACCCGTGGTCACGGGCGAGCCGGGGTTCCTGGGCCGGGTCGAGGATCGCGGGCAGTGCCTGGCGGGGGTTCCACTGCCCGTGCTTGAAGGCGCGCACCGCGTCGCCGAGCAACTCCTCCGGTACGGCGGTGCGCCGGCCCAGCCTGCTGTTCCAGACCTCGGCCGCGGCGGCCCAGTCCGGTCCCTCGGTCCACAGCCGGGCGGGTTCGGCGGGGAGCAGCGCGGCCACGACCTCGGCGCGGACCGCGTCGCCCAGCTGGCGCAGCTCCTCCTTGGCGACGCCCGCGGGACCGGCCTTCACGCCGATGGCCGCGCAGGTCTCCGCGGTGAGGTACGAGCGTTCGTGGACGACCTGCGGCATGCCGGCCACGATCAGCCGGGCCATGGTGTCCGTGACGCCCGTCAGACGGGCGAACCCCTCGGCGGCCTCGGGGAACCAGGGCGCCGGTCCACGTGCGGACAGCTCCTTCAGGAACACGCCGAGCCGGCCCGCGTGCCCGTCCTCGCCCAGCGGGGCGGCGGTCCGGAGCGTGTAGGGCGCGGGCACCTCGAAGCGCCCGGCCGGATCGTGGAAGAAGCCGGTGAAGACACAGCCGTCGTCACCCTGTGAGACGTGTCCCAGGACGGCGACGAAGGAACCGTCGCCCAGGGGCAGCACCCCGTTCCACGCGCCCTCGCGCCAGTCGCCCGACGGGGTGCGCACCACGTCCGCTTCCAGGTGCAGCTCCACCTTGCGCCACGGTGAGGGCTCGGCGCCCGGCGCCAGGCCCAGGGCGTCGATCTCGGTGAGCAGGGCCCGCAGGGCCTCCCGGTGCTCGTCGGCGGTGGTGTGGGCCGCGGTCCTGAGGGCCAGGGCGGGCACGCGGTCGAGCAGTGTCTCCAGACCCGGTTGTCCGACGGGCACCCGTCGGCCGTCGAGGTGCAGGGGTGCCGCCGGTCCCTCCGTCCCGGCGGCGTCGGTGAGCCGGGCCGCCCGGGTGAACTCGCGCAGGGCGCGGAAGACGGTGTCGGTCTCCTTGTCGCGGTTCCACCAGGAGCGGCCGGAGTCGCAGAGACCGTTCGCCGCGTCGAGGAGCACGCTGTCGGGCGGTCCGGCCGGACCCTCCTCCTCCGGGCCGCCGTCGAGGGCACGGGTGAGCCGGGCGGCCACCGCGTCCAGGACGGCCTGCTGACCGGCCGCGTGCCGTACGACACCGGCGATCCCCGCGACCAGCGCAGTGTGGGTGACGGGGAGGAGGGAACGGACCGCCTCGGGCAGGACCTCCTTGTCCTCGCCGCCCGCGGCGGACAGCAGGGCCGCCGCCGTGTCACGGTCGATGGTCCGCAGCGACGCGGAGCCCTCGGGATCGCGGGCCGTCAGACACTCCCAGTACTGGACCGGCGGCAGCAGCAGCGAGCCCTCGCCGAACGCTCCGGGCACGCGGTCGGTCTTGGCCACCGAGGTGGTGACGCCGTCCGCGTCCACGAGGGCGAGGCGCCAGCTCTCGCGGACGACGGCCGTGGCCGTCTCGGCACCGGGGAAGACCACGAGCGCCGAGGGCCGGCCGGCGGACGCGGGCATGGTGACGGCGTGTCCGGCCAGGTCCTCGGTACGCACGGAGCCGTCGGGCAGCTTCACCGTCCGCAGCCCGACCAGACCGTTCACGGGCGCGGAGGCGGGCCTCGCGTCGACGGTCGGCGAGGGGTACAGCCGGCCACCGCCGAACGTGCTGCCCTCGGGGGTGTCCTTCAGGGCGTCGGCGAGGAAGGCGGGCCTGCTCGCACGGCCCCGCTCGCCCGTCGCCGGGTCGTACTCGTACCAGTCGTGCGCCCCGCCGTCCGCCGCGCTCCACACCCAGTACGAGACGCCGTCGCAGAGCAGCTGGCGCTCCTCGGGCAGGGTGGTGTCACCGGCGTGCAGGACACCGCCGCCGGTCGTGCGGCCGCCGCCGGGCAGCGACAGCGTGATCGGGCCGTTCCCCTGGTACCAGTCCATGCGGGTGCCCCGGGTGTTGCGGGCGCCCTCCAGGGACAGGAGACGGTCGGGGCTGTTGTGCCAGTAGCCGCGCAGCCCCTCGGTGCGGTCGTTCCAGTGGACGAGGAGCTCTCCGTCCACGTGGTGGAGGCCGGGATCGCCCCAGTGGCTGTTCGCGGGGATCCGCAGGTCGTGGGTGAGGAGCGTGCCCTCGGCGCCGATCACCCGCGCCTGGGAGGCACCGGCCACGATGAGATGGGGCCAGGCGTCGGCGACGACCACGTCCTCCACGTCGGACTTGGGGACGAGCGAGGCGACGGCGTCCTCCCAGGCGGGCCAGCCGAGTTCGTCGAAGAGGCCCGCCCGCAGGGTGCGCGCCAGCACCGGCGCGAGATCGGTGCCGGCCGCCTCGCGCACCTCGTCCTCGGCCAGCGTGAGCGCCTCGGCGGGCAGCCACTTCAGCCGGCCCAGCGCGTCGGGCAACTGGGGCAGGCCCACGGCGGTGAACCGCCGCACGACCCCGCGCACCCACTCGGCGAGCAGGGGACGGCCGCCCGGCGACGACGCCAGGAGCGCGATCGCCCGCCGTGACTGGTCGTCGTCGCCGAACCGGTCCGCGCCCCGCCGGAAGGCACCGTGGAAACGGCTGTCGGCGGCCACCGACAACAGGTCTCGACGGCCCTCGCCCAGGGCCCACTGCGACAGCAGCAGCTGGTCACCCTCCCGCGGAGCGGCCACCGGAACGTCCAGCGACAGCAGCAGGTCGATCAGGTCGAGGTCGTGGACGACCCTCAACGCGCCACCGGACGCGGCGAGTTCGGCCCGCAGCCGGTCCGCGGTCCGCTCCACCAGCGGGTACAGCTCGGCCATGCGGCTGGGGTCACGCCACGACCGGGCCCGCTGCCAGTAGCCCAGGAACCGCTCCAGCCAGCCCGCGGCACCGTCCTGGGGCCGCTGGTCCTCGGGCAGGGAGCCGTCCCACAGTCCCGCGGTGCAGCCGGAGGTCTCCAGCAGCTCCAGCCACATCGCCGGCATGTCGCTGTCGGGGGCGGCGGGCATCAGGTCGAGCAGGGCGCCCCGCACCCGCGGCTCGCGCCGGGCGAGGGCGATCAGCGCCGTGCGGTGTCCCTTCCACCAGCCGGCCGCCGCGCGCAGGGTCGCGGGCAGGGCGAGGAGCTCGGAGACGTACTCCTGCTCGGTGAGGTTCGCGTCCTGGCCCGCGGCCCGGGCCAGCTTGCGCAGGTCGTTCGCCATCTGCACCGACGGCGGCAGCCCGCCCGCCGTGCGGCGCAGGCACAGCCGGGTGAAGCGCCGCAGCGCCTCCTCGGCCGGCACACGCGCCGCCAACTCCCTGGCATAGCCCGAGAGGACCTTCACCGGGAGCGCGCCGGCCAGCGCGAACTCCAGGAACACGGCGTCCAGCCGCTCTTCCTGCACCGTCAGACCGTGCTCCGCCTCGGCCTTGCGGGCACGGGTGAACAGCTGGGCCGCGTAGGTGGCGTTCTCCTCCGCGAGGAACATGCGCCCGGCCTGCTCGTAGAACGTCGGCAGGAAGTGCGGCACCGAGGCCGCCAGCCGCTCCCCGAGTTCCGTGAAGGCGTCGAGCGCGGCCTTCGGACGGGACTTGACCTGCCGCCCGGCCCGTTCCAGGTCCGGCACGACGCGCAGCGCGTGATGGCCGTCCTTCGGGTGGTGCACCAGCACCCATTCCGGGAAGCCCAGCGACTGGCGCGGCCCGAACCCGACGACGACGGGCTCGGTGTCCTGCTCCAGGCCGAGGAATCCGGCGGCCAGGTCCTCCGCCGCCCCCAGCTCACCCGCCACCAGCCGCACCACCACCCGGTCGTCCAGGCCCGGGTGACGGTACGTCCGCGCCGTCAGCGGCACCGCCGACTCCCCGGCGTCCTCCGTGTCGGGCGGCAGCACCGCGCCCGCCGTCAGCAGCTCCTCGTACGACACCTGCGTCCCCCCGCTCATGCGTTCTTGCCCTCCTCGATGACGCGGCCGGCGTACAGCGCCGCGGCCATCCGCATCCCCTCCGACCAGGCGACCGGTCCCACCTCGACCAGCGGCAGGGCGCGGCCGTCCTGGTCCTGCCAGTTGAGGGCACCGGTCTCGACCCCGCCGTCCCAGTACGGCTCCCCGATCCACACCGCTGCCTCGACGGTGCGCACGCCGTCCCGCACCCGGGCGGTCGCGTACCCCCCGGACACGCGGTAGCCCAGCGAACTGGCCCGCGCGGCGAGCGCGAAGCGGGAGCGGAACGAACCCCCGGCGAAGTCCCTCACCTCGGTGGACTTGGCGCGCAGGTCCTCCGGCCGCCGCCACGTCCCCCGGTGGATCTGCTCGACGCGCTGCACCATGCCCAGTTCGGCCGCGAAGTCGCGCAGATCGTCGAGGTCCGGCAGCAGCACCGGGTGCGGCAGCGTGACCGTGCGCGGGGCGATCCGGACCGTCTCGCCGTCCAGGTTCACCAGCCGCAGTTCGCCGGCGTCGGTGGCGCCGCGCAGGAAGCCCACGTCGTCCGGGTCGTCGCCGACCACCACCAGATCGCGCAGCGCGGACTGCCAGGCCTCGTCGGGCCACACCCGGGCCAGCAGCCCGGTGGGCACGGGCAGCGACGACACCATCCACGCGTCGACCTGCGCCACGCACGCCGCGTCGTGCCGTTCGAGCCACTCGGCGAAGCGCCGCAGCCGGTCCACCTCCGGGTGGCCCTTGAGCGCGCGCGGGAGCGACTTCAGCTGCCGTCCCGCCGACCGGCCCGTGGTGGCACGCGCCGCCACCCGCCCTTCCACAAGGGCGACTTCATACCCGTCACCCGTCGACACCCACCCCACGAGCCACAGCCTTCCGCGTGAAGAACAGCATGATGAGAGCACAGTTCGACCAGGTCAGTGCGTCCCGGGCCGATTGCGACCATGCAGCGAACGCTAGCGTCGGCCACTGACAACCGGTCCAGGAGCCCCACAGATCCCGGTCGGCACACCTGCCTTGAGCCTGCGGGCCCGGCGAGGGGACGTCCTGCTTTCGCCGGAGCCGGGCCGGGCGGCCCGGCTCCGGCGCTATGGTGCCGACGTGATCGACTCGTATGCGGGACTCGACGACGCCGGGGTCGCGACGGCGGCGGCCCGGGCCGGCGCGGACGTCGTGCGGGCCATGTACGGCCGGCACCTCACCCGCGTCGACAAGGGCGGCGGGGACTTCGCCACCGCCGCCGACATCGAGGCCGAGAAGGCGATCCTCGGCGTGCTCCACGAAGCCCGGCCCGATGACGCCGTGCTCGGTGAGGAGAGCGGGGAGCGGGGTGCGGCGGGGGCCGCGCGCCGATGGTTGGTGGACCCCTTGTGCGGCACGCTGAACTACGCCGTCGGCAACATGCTGGTGGCCGTCAACGTGGCGCTGTGCGGTGGCGCCGCGGCGGTGGCCGATCCGTTCAGCGGCGAGGTCTTCTTCACCGACGGCGAGAACGCGTGGGTACGTCACGACGGTGCCGACGCCCGGCTGGTGCCCACGTCCGGCACCCGGCTCGTGGACGTCAACCTGGATCCGCCGTTCCCGGGCGCGCCCGGCTTCCGGGCCGTGGACCTGCTGGCCCGGCCCGGCTTCGTGGAACACTTCCGGCCCCGCGTCGTGTCCACGACGCTGGCCCTCGCCTGGGTCGCCGCGGGCAAGCGCGCCGCGTACGTGACGGACGGCGGTGACCTGTCCGGGAGCGTGCACTTCGCCGCCGGTATCGCCCTGTGCAGGGCCGCCGGATGTGTGGTCACCGGGATCGACGGCGCCCCGGTCGGGCAGACGGGCCGCGGGCTCGTGGTGGCCGCCGACGACGAGACCCACCGGCTGCTGATGACGATGGTCGAAAACCCGGCCCGGCACGGCGGCTGAAGGCCGTCCGCCGCGCCGGCTCACGGGCTCAGTCGGTCACAGGGCTCAGTCGGTCACAGTGTCTCCTTGGCCGCCACGGTGTCGAGGCGGTAGGTGGCGTCGAGGATGTCGTCGCGGTCGTCGAGCCAGGTCAGGTCGTCGCCGGGGTGGACGGTGTGGACCAGGACCAGGTCCCATGCATGGGTCTGGGGGGAGAGCAGGCTCTCCTGGATGTCGCCGGCCACGTGTGCGGCGCGGACCATGGAGTCGGTGAAGCGGACCCGGGCGCCCTGGCGGGCGAGTTCGTCGAAGATCTCCAGGGCGGGTGATTCGCGCAGGTCGGCCACGCCGGGCTTGTAGGCCATGCCGACGATCAGGATCCGGGCGCCGGTCAGTGGTTTGCCGCGCTCGCCCAGGGCCTCGCGCACCCGGCGCACCACGTGGTGGGGGCGGGAGGCGATGTTGTTCATGGCGGCCTCGACCAGGGGGGAGGTGACGCGTTCGGCGCGCAGCTGCCACAGCAGGTAGTGGGGGTCGCAGGGGATGCAGTGCCCGCCGACGCCGGGGCCGGGGTAGAAGGGCATGAAGCCGAACGGCTTGGTGGCGGCGGCCTCGATGACCGGGATGGGGTCCAGGCCCAGCACCCGGCAGTTGTCGGCGAACTCGTTGGCCAGGGCGATGTTGACCGCGCGGAAGGTGTTCTCCCACAGCTTGGTCATCTCCGCGGCCTCGGGGGAGTCCAGCACGTAGACCGAGGAGGCGGTGCGGGAGAGGACGTCGACGGCGCGGTCGATGGTCTGCCGGCCGGTGCCGCCGACCACGCGGGGGGTGGTGTCCTGGGTGTGGTCGGCGTTGCCGGGGTCGATCCGCTCGGGCGAGAAGGCCACGAAGATGTCCTGGCCCACGGTGAAGCCGCGCTCGGTCAGCGGTTCGGTCAAAAGGTCGCGGGTGGTGCCGACGTAGGTGGTGGAGGTCAGCATCAGCAGCTGGCCCGGCACCGCGTGCTCCACCACGGTGGCCGCCGCAGCCCGCAGCGCCCGCAGGTCCGGGGCCAGGTGCTGGTCGACGGGGGTGGGCACGCACACCAGTACCGTCCGTGCCCGGGCCAGCGCGGCGGGATCGTCGGTCAGCGTGAACCGCGGGTCGTTGTCGAAGCGGGCCAGGCGTTCCAGGTCGCTGGGCAGCAGGTCCACGTTGCCGGCGCGGACGGCGGCCAGCCGCTGCGCGCTCACGTCGATGCCGATCACCTCGGTGCCCGCGGCCAGCAGGCCCAGCGCGGTGGGCAGGCCCACGTAGCCCAGGCCCACCACCGCCACCGCACCCGCGTGCGGCCCGGCCGGGGCGGCCGGGCCGGGCACGGTCTCGAACGCGGCACCCAGACGCAGGCCCTCGGTGACGGGCAGGGTGTTCACAGGCATGACGAAAGCTCCAGCGGAATCACTCGTGGGAAACACGCGCCGGCGGGCGCGCACGCATTGCCGCGGCCGGAGACCCCGAATCTCACTCGCGCAATGTCCTTGGCTTCAACAACCATCCCAAATGTCCACATTCGGGACAACGGGAAACCGACCCGCGGAGCGCCGGTGAACCGCCCCTTACGCTCCCGTTATCCAGCCTCTGAGCAGGCCTTTCGTCTCCTCCGGTCGCCGGTGGGACCTCTCTCGCCCGCAGGCCGGTGTGACGTAGCAGTCACCTTTCGGTCCTCCGGGAAGTGGTGCACCTCACTTGTTCGCATCTGGGGACTCCGCCCCTCCGTCGCCGAGGTTTTGTGTGGGATGATGGTGAAAGTTGCGGAGTTTCTGCTTCGTCAGCGTGGCGTCATGCGAGTCGACGACCCGGGCGCCGGATCAGGCGAGTGGTCTCACCACCGCGAAGTGCCGCGCCCGCCGCCCGGGCCGGCTGTGAATGCGGAACAAGCAGGAAATTCTCATGACTTGTGGCATCGCGGCAGCGTCCTGCTGTCCCTTCCCCGCGCCGGACGGATCGTCGCGGCGCTCTCCCTTCGGACGCCGGGCGCCCCGGTCGTGACGCGGAGACGACGCACGGCCGGCCTCGTGGCCGCACTCGTCGTCGGTGGCGCGATGACGCAGACCGCCTGTGGCGGTCCGTCCTCCGCCCGCCCACCCGGTTCGTACGACGCGGAGGTCCAGGCCGACTCTCCGGCCCTCTACCTGCCGCTCGGTTCCGGGAACTCGGGGAAGCGGTCCGCGGGCGCGGTCAAGGCCGCCTATCACCACACGCCCGGCGTCACGTCCATGCCCAACGGGGACCGCGCCTCCGTGTTCGACGGAGCCTCGCAGTACGTGGAGGTCCCGGACGACGACCGGCTCTCCGTCACCGCGACCGGTGAACTGACCGTGGAGGCGTGGTTGCGGCCCGACACGCTGACCTTCGCCAAGACCGCGGGCACCGGCTACGTCAACTGGCTCGGCAAGGTCTCCGGCGGGGGCGGCCGGAGCGAGTGGCTGGCGCGCATGTACTCGCGGGGCAACACCGAGGTCCGCGCCAACCGCATCAGCGGGTACGTCTTCAACCGCGGCGGCGGACTCGGCGCCGGATCGTACTTCGAGGACCAGGTCAAGCCCGGCGAATGGATCCACTACGCACTGGTCATCAACACCCGCGAGAAGAGCCGCGCTTATCCCACCGGGTACGTCAAGGTCTACAAGAACGGGGTGCTCCGTGATCAGGACGCCCTCGACGACTACGACATCACCCCCAGCAACACCGACGCCCCGATGAGGATCGGAGCCGCGGGCACCAAGTCGTACTTCAAGGGCGCCATCGGCAAGGTGGCCGTGTACGGCTCCGAGTTGCCCCAGTCCCATCTCGCCGCCCACTACCGGGCCATGAGCGCGAGCTCCCGGGAATCCGCCGCCGGAACCTGACGCCGTCCACGAGGATCCGCCAGGTCGGTGTCCGGGCGCTCCGGGAACTCCGGGATGCCCGGATGGTTCGTGACGCCCTTCTGGACAGCCGCACTCCGCCGTGCTGTCATGTCCGCGGTGTCATTTCCAACGTTGTAGAAGCCGTCGTGCCCTCCGTTCCCACGGAGGTGCCGCGGAACCGGATCCGGATGGTCCGGCGTTGTGGACCCGGCCCTGCCGGACGGAACGGGACAACGTTGTCGCACTGCGAGCGGACCCCTTGCGGAAGGGCAGGTCACCTGCATGTCAGTGAGCAGACGGAGAGTCCTCGCCATAGGCTCCGGCGCGCTGGGCGCCGCGACGCTCGGAGGCGCGTTCCCGGGGCCCGCGGTCGCGGCACCCCGACCGGTGGCCGGGACGGCGCCGGCCGACGCGTTCCGGAAACTGCCCCCCGGAAGCGTGGTCGCCCGCGGCTGGCTCGCCGGACAACTCCGGCTGCAGCTGGCGGGTCTGTGCGGCACGTACGAGAACCTCTCGCACTTCCTCGACTTCTCGACGACCGGCTGGGTGCACCCCGAGCACGACGCCTGGGAGGAGGTGCCGTACTGGCTGCGCGGGTACATCCCGCTGGCGATCGCCACCGGCGACCCGCACGCGCTGACACGGTCGCGCGAGTGGGTGGACGGCATCCTCGCGACCCAGCAGGGCGACGGCTTCTTCGGACCGCGCGCATTACGCACGGCACTCGACGGCGGACCCGACTTCTGGCCCTTCCTGCCGCTCCTGCAAGCGCTGCGAACGCACGAGGAGTACACCCACGACCAGCGGATCGTGCCGTTCCTCGTCCGCTTCCTCCGCTACATGAACGCCCAGGGCCCGGGTGCCTTCAACACCAGCTGGGTGTCCTACCGTTGGGGCGACGGACTCGACATCGCCGTATGGCTCCACCGCCGGACGGGCGAGGCGTTCCTGCTCGATCTCGCCGCCAAGATGCACACGTACGGCGCCGACTGGACCGGGGCCGTCCCGAGCCGGCACAACGTGAACATCGCCCAGGGCTTCCGGGAGCCCGCCCAGTACGGACAGCTGACCGGCTCCGCCGACCTCGTCCGGGCCACGTACCGGGCCTATAACGCCGTGATGGGCACCTACGGGCGTTTCCCCGGCGGCGGGCTGGCCGGTGACGAGAACTTCCGGCCCGGCTTCGCGGACCCCCGGCAGGGGTTCGAGACCTGCGGCATCGTCGAATTCATGGCCAGTCATGAGCTGTTGACGCGGATCACCGGCGACCCGGTGTGGGCGGACCGCTGCGAGGACCTGGCCTTCAACATGCTCCCGGCCTCCCTCGACCCCGACGGCAAGGCCGTTCACTACATCACCAGCGCCAACAGCGTCGACCTCGACAACCACCCCAAGACACAACGGCAGTTCCAGAACGGCTTCGCCATGCAGGCCTTCCATGCGGGCGTCGACCAGTACCGGTGCTGCCCCCACAACTACGGCATGGGATGGCCGTACTTCACCGAGGAGCTCTGGCTCGCCGGCGCCGACGGCGGCCTGGTCGCCGCGCTCTACGCCCCGAGCCGCGTCCGGGCCACGGTCGCCGGCGGAACGACGGTCACCGTCACCGAGGAGACGGGGTACCCCTTCCAGGACACGATCACCCTCACCGTCTCCACGCCGAAACCCGTCCGCTTCCCGCTGCAACTGCGCGTGCCCGGCTGGTGCAGCGGTCCCCGGCTGCAGGTCAACGGGAGGGCGGTCACGGCGTCGGACGGCCCGTCCTGGGCGCGGATCGACCGCACCTGGCGCGACGGCGACGTCGTCCGGCTGCGGCTGCCGCAGACGGCCCGACTGCGTTCGTGGCCCGGCCAGCACGGCGCGGTCAGCGTCGAACAGGGGCCCCTCGCCTACTCGTTGAAGATCGGCGAACGCTACGACCGCTACGCGGGAGACGACACGTTCCCCGCGTACGAGGTCCACGCGACCACCGGATGGAACTACGGCCTCCTGCCGGACACCTCGCTGACCCCGGCGCGGACCGGCTCCGTCGTCTCGGACCAGCCCTTCACCCCCGCCACCACGCCCGTGTACATCTCGGCGCGGGCCAGGAAGATCCAGGAGTGGGTCGCGGACGACGAACACGTCGTCGCGCCCCTGCAGGACTGTCCCGCCCGCAGCGACGCGCCGGTCGAGACGGTCACCCTCATCCCCATGGGTGCCGCGCGGCTCCGCGTCACGTCCTTCCCCACGGCGGCTCCCGACGGGCGGCCCTGGACGCCGGAACCACCCTTCCGCAGAATCGTCAACAAGAACAGCGGCAAGGTCCTGGCCGTCGACGGGATGTCGACCGAGAACAGCGCGCGCGTGGTGCAGTTCGACAACACGGGGACGGGCGACCACGCCTGGCAGCTCGTCGACAGGGGTGACGGCCGGCATCTGATCCGCAACGGGAACAGCGGCAAGGTCCTCGGTGTCGACCGCATGTCGATGGACAACAGCGCGATCGTCGTGCAGTTCGAGGACAACGGAACCGACGACCACCTGTGGACACTGATCGACAACGGCGACGGCTGGTACCGCATCCGCAACGAGAACAGCGGCAAGGTCCTCGGCGTGGACCGCATGTCCACCGGCAACAGTGCGCAGGTGGTCCAGTACGACGACAACGGCACGGCCGACCACCTGTGGCGCTTCCTGTGAACGCCTGAGCCCGGCGCGGGGCCCCGGCCGGCGGCGGTGCGCGATCCGCCACCGGCCGGACCCCGCGCCGGTGGTGACGTCGTCCGCATGCCCCGGCCGGGTCCTCGGCAGTGGTCCCGCCGGCCGCGCGGGGCGGCCCCGTCAGTCGAAGAGGGCCACGAGCCCGTTCACCCAGATCGCGAGGAACGCCACGACCGCCACGAGGCATCCGGCTCCCGCCAGGAAGCCGACGAAAGGGTTGTTCCCGCTGTCCGTCTTCGGGCCGGACGGCACCGCGTCCCAGTCGACGGGCCGCCCCATGTAGTCGGAACAGGCCGCTCGCACCGCCTCCAGCCGCTCCCTGGCGAAGGCCGTCGGGGCGAGCGACTCGGAGCCACGCCAGGCGAGTGCGCGCATGCGCTGCGCGGGGGTGCCGTACCTGGCCTCGAAGGCCGAGGTCTCGGCCGCGTCCCGGTCCGGTTCGAGGTACATCCAGCGGCCCGCCTCCGCGGGCTCTCCGTACAGCCGGTAGATCTCGGCGAGGCGCCGACGGAGCGTCAGGTCGTCCGGAAAGGACGACACGAGCCCGCGCAGGCGCTGGCGTGCGACGGGGACCCGGCCGGCGGCCAGGTCCTCGTCGACTCGCGCAAGGGTGTCTCTCAGTGGCATGCGTCCATGATCGAGCGCCGGGGCGACCACCGTCGACCGTTTTTGACGCCCGGCGCCCCTCGGCTCCCGTGGACTCCGCCCGGCGGGGCAACCGGCCCGGGGCACGTGGGCGAACGGATTCCCGCCGCCCGCGAACAGGGCGAAGTCCCGTCGGCCCACCGGGGGTCCGTCAGGATCGTCGTCCATGCGGATCGACATGACACGGGCAGACATGGCCGACTTCCACCAGGCCCTGGCCGACCACTCCCGCTATCGGGGCGAACCGGCGGTGACGAGCCCGACATGGCCCGCGCCTTCCTGCTCTCCGCGCGAGCGGAGGCGAATCGTTCCGCGACGCCGATGGGGACGGTCGCGCAATTCGGCTCTGGCGCTGATCTTGTGACGCGGTCGGTGTACGGAAATCGCCACCGCGGCCACCGGCCCGCTGTGGTTACAGCTGTACCGGCTCAAATGCTGCGACCTCCCGGTGGACCTGATCCGCTGGGCCGGGGCCACCGGTTCCCGCACGCTGGTCCTCACCGTCGACACGCCCAGGGTGGCGTTCTGTCCCCGGGACGCCGCCGACGGGTTCGCGGTGCCCCCGGGCGTCCGGGCGGTCAACGTGGCGCACAACATGATGGCCGCCTCCACTCCGGCGCGGAGGGCGTCGCGGACGTCCTGCGGCTGCTCATGGGTGAGTTCGAGGAGGTCGTGGCCCTGACGGGGGCGCCCACCGTGGCTGCCTTCGAGCGGTCCGGGGTGGTCCTTCCCGGGGGCGCCCACTTCTCCCCCTGACTCCGCGCGTCCTCCGGACGCCCGAAGGCGCCTTCGGCCCGCACCGCGTGGTATGCGGCGGGGGCCCAAGGCGCCTTGTCGTACGGTCGTCGGGAGCGCGGCGTCAGCCGAGCTGCCCGGTCGGCCGCATGGTGATGTGGTTGATGTCCACGCCCGCGGGCTGGTCGACGGCGAAGACGATCGTGTCCGCGATCTGCTCGGCGGTCATCGCCGGCGCCGCCTCGGGGGTGCCGCCGCGCTCGTCCCAGAACGGGGTGTCCACCACCCCGGGGGCGACGACGGTCACGCCGACTCCGTCCTTGCCGACCAGCAGCCGGGTGTTCTCGGCCAGCGCGTGCGCGGCCCACTTGGTGACCGAGTACAGGTTGCCGGGCGTGTTGCGCACCCCGGCGACCGAACCGATGATCACGATCCTGCCCTTGGACTCCCTGAGGTGCGGCAGGGTCTCCCGCACCAGCAGGGCCGGGCCCAGGACGTTGGTGAGGACCATGGCGCGCATGTCCTCGGGGGAGTGGCTCTCCAGGTTGCCGGGCAGTGAGAAACCGGCGTTGGCGATGACGTTGTCCAGTCGGCCCCACGCGTCCACCACGCGGCGCACGGCGGAGGCGACGTCGTGCGCGTCGCCGGCGTCGCCGGTGATCGTCAGCAGCCGCTCGCCCGCTCCGGCCGAAGCGGCGAAGGCGGCCAGCTTGTCCGCGTCACGTCCGGTGACGGCCACGCGGTGGCCCTGCTTGAGCAGGGCGCGGGCGGTGGCGGCGCCGATTCCGGTCGAGCCACCGGTGATCAGCGTGACGGGTTCCACGGGACGGCCTCCTCAGCGATATGGGTCATCGGGGCTCCGCCAGGGTCCCGGATGCCGATGAACGCCAGGTGGCGCGTGAGGTCGGCCGACTCCGGGTCGCCGGTTCCCCGAAACGCCTGCACTATACCCAGCGATCTTCCCGCCGAGCCGGTACGCCATCGCTGACCGGCCACGACGCCGTACGAAGTGGCCGAAACCGCGCTGCCGGCCCCGTGTTGAGTCTTGTGCGGCGCGCAGGGCCCGGGCTGCGCTCACGCTCCTGGTCCGGCGAGCATGACGGAGAGGAGTACGCGAGGAACCAGCGGTCGGCTGTGATCGTGTCTCGCGTGTTCTTCGCGGAGTTTCGAGGTGCTGTTCCCTCATCTGCCCGGTGTCGTGGTGGAGTTGGCGGATCGGGCTGCGGCCGGGGTTGTCACGTCGCATGCGCGGGCCCGCTCGGCGGGTGCGGACCGTCCGCGCCGCGGTAGTGCCTCGGACCGGGTGCACGGCCGGTACATGCGACGGCTCGCGGATGCCGCGGTCGGTGGTGCCGACGACGAGTCCTCAGCAGTCCCTGAGTGCCAGGCCGAGGTCAGTACCAGCGGCTGAACGCAGCAGCGCCGGTTCCGGTCTCTGTGGCGTGTCGAATAACCCGCAGTGGCGCCTCGATGAGTTCCACCGCATCGAAATCGGGGGCGTCACCCATCGAGGTCATCCAGGTGGTGATCCGAGTGAGGGCCGCGCTTCGCTGTGTGCTGGAGAGGAGGAGGGCTTCCTCGGCCCGGGGCAGGGCGGTCCGAACCTCCTCTGCGGACAGCAGGAAGTCCCCGAACCAGCCGGGGAGCAACGTCGATCGCTGTGCGCCAAGTCCGTAGCACAGAGCCGCGACCGGGTTTGCCTTGCAGGCAGTCGCGACAAAGAGGCCGGAGCCCTCCGTCTCGGGCATGAGCGTCATGCTCGCGTCCCGCATGGCCTCCGCCGCCTCGGTAGGCGCGTTGGCGTCCTCAACGAAGCCCGCGAATCGCTGGGCGGCCGACGTGGGTGCCAAGGGTTCTGAAGGCTCTGCGGGGAGCTCGAAGAAAGGCTCTTGGTCGCCGCCGTTCGACCACCACGCAAGCGTCTCACCAAAACCCGGCGGCCTTTCCCAGTCGCCCGGCCGTATGAGGTGGATGTAGCGATCCGGTAGTGCGCGGGCCTCCTCGTCAGGGATGACGCCGACCACCCACAACCCTGTTGAGCTCACCGTCACACCTTTCAGTCCGCAGGGCAACTGTATCTACCCCGCATCACAAGATCAGCGACAGAGCCGAATCACGTGGCTCTGGCCGCGGTTCCGTGAACAGCCGGCCGGGAGTGCCGTAAGGCTGCTGTCGGCCCGTCACATCAAGGCCGCAGCATGCTGGTTGACTGTCTCCGTGAATGAACTGGTGCGCATACCGGATGCCGAGGACGACTGGGAGCCCGCGACAGAACCCCCGGGTGGACCCAATCCGGCCCGGCAAGCCTCGATGTTCCAATGCGCGGCCGGGCCTCTGTGTTCGTTCGCCTTTCTCTCGGTGGACTTGGACGCAGTGGCCCGACGGCTGAGGCTGACTCTTGAGACCTCGTGGGACGGACACGGCAGGGTTCGGGCGGCGTTCTTCGTGCTGGACGGCACGGATTTCGTCGCTACCCATCACGAGGGGGACGCCCCGGGAACGCACATCTGGACCCGGAAGGGCGGTCCGGTCGACTCGGCCGCGCGCGCGGACAGTCTCCTCGTGGCTCTTGGCGTGGGGCCGGAGGTGGTCTCGTACTCCACGTGGGGGTTCGGCACCGATCTGTCGGCCGTCCCCCCTGCCTGGAGGCGTGCGGGGCGTGTCACGCGCAAGCCGGTGCGCTCGCGCCAGGATTTCTGGGAGGATTTCAAGACATATCCGGGCGTATTCGTTGCCCGCGTCAATTTTGAGTCGGTGGCCGGGTTCCTCAACGGCTACAACTTCGCCTCCGCGGGAGACCTGCTGAATGGGTTCCAGGAGTGGCTCGCCGCCAAACTGGGATTCGGCGGGAATCTGATCTGGATGGATCTGGTCCTCAAATTCGCCTTTCCCGAGGGCCGCCCCGCGCAGCCGTGGTCACCCGAGGACGACCAGCGCGCCGTGGATCTACTGCTCGAACTGCTCGACGAGTACTTCGGGTCTCTCGCCGGCGGTCCAAGGGCTGATGGTGAGCCGCAGCCGACCCCGCAGTCGTCCTGAACCGGAGTTCCACGGAATCCGACCAGGGTTTTTCAGCGGCCCTGTCCGCAGTTTCGTGAGGTTCATGGATGGATGAGAATCCGGGTTCGAAGGAGTTCGAACGAGGCTCGGCCGTGCATGGCCCGCTCGGGTGTTTTCACCCGGTTTACATGCCCCTCGACGATCCCGGAGCTCCAGGGCGGGGCCAAGTCGACGGTCACTGCGTCGAGGTCCTGGCGGAGGGAGCCGGTGAAGCCCTTCATGGGTTTCGGGGCGTCCTGCTCGGCCTGCCGGATCCATTCCGGCAGCAGGTGTCCGCGCCGGTGGCGGACCGGTTCGGAGGGCCTGTTCGTAGGTGAGGGTGGCGGCCGGGCGGGCTTCGGGAGGCAGGTCAGGGCGTCGCGTTCGGCGGCTTCGACGGTCCAGTGTCCTCGGATCGGTCGGGCGAGCCGAGCCGGGCCGGCCTGCTCGGCGGTGAGGCTGGTGACCGCGTAGACGGTCTTGGGACTGATCTTCCCGGTCTCGCGGTGGACGCGGCGGCGAACGATCCGTACGGCCTGGCGGGCGCCGGGGAAGAGCAGGTCGTCGACCGTGCACACCTTCAGCCGACGGATCTCCTGGCGGCCGTGACCGGTCGCACGGGTCCTGTCCTGCAGTGGGATCTGTGTTCAGGGGAGGGGCTTGAGCTGCCGACGGAGCTTCTTCGTGTTGCGTTTGGCGATCACGTTGTAGTGGCCTGCCGGTCGAGCGGGTGGACGGCATGGTCATGCTGGGTGTGCATCGCGTCGCCGGTGACGGCTGTGCCGGCCAGATCCGCGAGGGCGTCGAGCAGAGGCCGGAAGCGGGTGGTCTCGTCGGTCTTCTCGCCGACGTCCATCTGGGCCAGGACCAGTGCGTTCACGTGGTCGTAGGCGGCCATGAGGTGGATCTTCCGTACCTTCGCGCGGGTCGCGCCCCGCAGCGACTTCCCGTCGACCGCGGGCCCTCGCGGTCCTTGTTCCCTGGTCTGTCGGTCCGTGAGCCGGGCTCCGACCGCCCGGTCCAGGGCGTCCGCGTCGATTCTGGCGAGCAGTCGCGGGATCGTGGATTTCGGCATGACGAGACGTCAGCAACCTGGCGTCAGCAGGCTGCGCCGAAGTCCTGACCGAAGAGGGCTCGGTAGTAAGCGACTTCCGGTTCGCGTTCCATCCGGATGTCGCCGATGGGGGCTCCGTTGTCGCGTTGTCGCGTTGTCGGTCCATCCGGTTGGTTTCCGCCGCGCTCTTCGAGATGCGTGACGAATGGATCGCCTCGCCTCGCCGCCACCTCCCCGAAGGCAATATGGGTGATATCTACCGTAAACTCTGTTTTGGTTCCTTCGTGCTGCCCAACGCACCTAAATGCAACCGCCAGTTGATCCCCGACATCACGACGAGGGACACTGTCTGGCGGATGCGTGTTCCCGGCCGAGCGGCACTCGCTTCGGTATCCTCCCGTGCAGGTCGTCGGAGGCCATTTACCCAGGGATTACTGGGCAGTTGACCTCGGGGTTTCGTGGTAGCGTCCTTGTTCGGAGGGACAGTGCAACCTGAAAGGGAAATCGTGAACACGGAGAAGATCGCCGCGCGCCGCCTCTCGCTGGAAGAGGTGACGAAGCTCGGTGTGAAGGACAGGCTCTTCGTTTCCGCCGACACGGCAGAACTCAAGCTTCCCGACTGCTATGTCCCTGCTTTTCTGACCAAGTCCGGTGAGGATTTCGAGGGCGGCTCGGTCACGGCGAGAACCGTATTCCAGGAAGAGGTCTCCTGCCTTCCCGACGACGAGAATGAAGCCGGAATCTACTTGGCCGACGAGAACGGCTCGGTGACCATCGAGGTCCTCCAGTCCGCCGGTGTCGTGCTGGACCTGGCGCTTTTCGTTCCTGGTGGGGACAAGGGGGCCCTCACGGCCCTTTACGCCGCGGCCCGGCAGGCGTTCGGCGCCGACATCGTGCAGATCTGGCGCCAGGGCCTCAAGGAGGTTCCCGACGTGAAGGTCGACATCTTCGAGGAGCAGATTCCCCGGGGGCGCAAGGGGGGCGACAGCCCCAAGCGTGACCGTCGCGCGATCGACACCTACCCCACCCGTGCGGACTTCATCGAGTTCTCCGCGGGGTGGAAGCCGATCGTTGAGATTCACAAGCCGGTTGTCGACGACACCCCGACCATCTGAGGCGGCGTTACTTCTCGGTTCCGGCCTGAGAGGACGCCGAGAACGCATACGCCGAAGCCTGCTCTCCGCGCGAGCGGAGGCGGACCGTGCGGCTGCGTCGCGCTTTCCTGCATCCAGGCCCTTCGGGCTCACGCCAGGAGCCAAGTGCGCCGACTGACGCTCCGACGGCTGACGGCGCCCCCGATGGTCCGTAACTGAGCCTGAAACGTCGCTCTTTCCTCAGTGATCCGACGAGGATCGGGAAGACGGCCACGAGAGGCCCTGTCCCTGGAGGGACAGGGCCTCTCTGCGTCGCAAGTGGTCCGTGTCGGGGGTGCTTTCGTGCCGGTGCTGCGGCTGGAAGTCCGCCCGGCTGCAGCCGGGACGGCTCGCTGCGTCATCCGCACCGTGCAGCTGCTGCGCTACCTCACCGACGCCCCGCTGCGGCGCCGGGTCACCGCGGTGACGAACAAGGTCGAGGCGTTCAACGGCTTTTTCCAATGGCTCGGCTTCGGCAACCGCGGCGTCATCGCCGACAACGACCCCGTCGAGCAGGAGAAGGCGGTGAAGTCCAACGCGCTGCTGACGAACGCGGTGATCTTCCACAACGCCCTGGACATCGCCGAGATCGTCCGCCAGATGCTGGAGGAGGGCTGGACGATCGAGCCGGAGGACCTGGCGCACATTTCGCCGTACCTGACCGAGCGCATCAACCGGTTCGGCGAGTACGGCACGCACGAGCTCGGCATCCAGCCGGAGGCGTACGACCCGAAGCTGAACGTGGACTTCGTCCCACTGCGCGAGACGGCCCCGGCCGCGGCCGGATTCGGTCAGGCCGCCTGAAAGGCCGGGGCCGGTCGGCGGACCCGGCGCGAACCGGAGCCTCGGCACTCCGACCGCCAACTACCTCAGCCCCTCACCAGGCCCTGCCCATCGAGGGAACGGGCCAGGTGAGACCGCAGGCCGGCCTCGTCGGTCTCCGGGCCACAACGCGTTCGCCCGGGGCGGAGGCTGACCTGGATGGTGTTGCGGTGCACCGGGCGGGGTCAGAGGGGAGGGAGGCTGTCGAGTTGGGCGGCGAGGTCGGGGTGGGTGGCGGCCAGGTGGGGGCGGGCGGCGGTCAGGGGGGCGATGAGGTCGGCGGGATCGTTGTGGGCGAGAGCCGCGTGGAGCTCGCCGAGCGGGCGACGAGCGGTGGGGGGCAGGTCGGTGAGTGCGGTGATCTGGCCGGCGAGGCGGCGCAGGTCGGCGGCGTTGTGGCGGGCCCAGGTGGCGGTGGTGCGCTTGGCGGCCCGGGCCTGGCGGGTGGCGGTGACGCGCTGTTCGCCGGTGGTTCCGGCGGGGCCGGGGCGGCCGCGCAGGTAGCGGCGCTCGGCGGCCTGACGGCTGGTGACGCCGAGGGGGTGGGCGAGGTCGGCCCAGCTGGCGCCCGCGTCGCGGGCGGTTTCGATCAGGCCGGTCTCCCATCCGGCGAGCTGCTCGCGGACCTGCCGCAGCAGCATCAGGGACGCCAGGGCCTGCTCCGGGCCCGGCCCGGTGCCGGGGCTGCCAGGGGTCTCGTGCTGGGCTGTGTGCAGGGCGTCGTTTATGGCGTCGAGGGCCGCCGCGGCGGCGAGGAACGACGCCGGGCTGTGGGCGTCGGTGCTGGTTGTGGACGGCTGGTCTGCTGCGGTCACGGGCACCTCCTTCGTTCGGTCATCAAGTCGACGACATCATGTTTGTCATCCATTGGATGACATGTTACAACGGTGTCAGTGCAGCGCATTGGCAGCAACTGCCTGAACCTGCTGGAGGTGTTTCACGATGTTGATGCGCACTGACCCCTTCCGCGAGCTGGACCGGCTGGCACAGCAGCTGATGGGCCCGGGCACCTGGTCGAAGCCGTCGGCGATGCCGATGGACGCCTACCGCGAGGGCGACGAGTACGTGGTGGCCTTCGACCTCCCCGGTGTCACCGCGGACGCGATCGACATCGACGTCGAGCGGAACATGCTCACCGTCAAGGCCGAGCGGCGGCCGGTGGCGAAGGCCGACGACGTGCAGATGGAACTGTCCGAGCGGCCGCTGGGCGCCTTCTCCCGCCAGCTCGTGCTCGCCGACACCCTCGACACCGAGCACATCCAGGCCGACTACGACGCGGGCGTGCTCACCCTGCGCATCCCGATCGCCGAGCGCGCCAAGCCCCGCAAGATCTCCATCGGCGTCGGCTCCGGCCGCAGGGAGATCTCCGGCTGACACCAGCCGGCCGGACCGGTGCGGAGGACAGGCGCCCGATCTCCCCCTCATCACCCGTCCTCCGCGCCCCTGGACAGTCCGAACAGGAAAGGGGCGGCCGAGATGACTCTGCGACGCGAAGCGTTCCTCGACCACGTGAGAGAACGCGGTGAGTACGAGACCGTGCAGGAAGCGGAGCGGGCGGCCCGCGTGGTCCTCGCCCTGCTCGGCGCGCACCTGGTCGGCGAGGTCCGAGCCCAGCTCGCCGCACGCCTGCCGGAGGAATTCGCACTGATCCTGCTGAACCCGCTGCAGAGCGCCGAACCGCTGCCCCCCGAACGGTTCGTCCGCGCGACCGCGGCCTGGATCGAAGGCGCCACCGAGCGCACCGCGACCTGGGACGTCAGCGCCGTGCTGTCCACGGTCGCCGACGCCGCCGGCGACGACCTGATGGGGCAGATCCTGCTCCAGCTCCCCGTCGGCTACGACCTACTCTTCGGCCGCCCACAACCCACCTGACCAAGACCTGGGGTGGTGCCACACCCCCCGGGCGCCACCCCATCCCGGCTCCGATGAAAGGCATGCACCGCAGTGATCACCGACGTACGCGCACCGCAAGGGCACCAGCAGCGGTACGGGACGGCGTACGAGCAGATGCTGGAGAAAGTCCGCTACGAGGGCGCCTACCCCACCCGTGAGAAGGCCGACGAAGCCGTCCGCCTCGTCCTGGGAGGGCTCGGGCGTCAGCTGACCGGCGACGAACGCGTCGACCTGGCCTCCTGCCTGCCCCTGGAGGCCGCACGCGTCCTGACCGCACAGATCCCCGACACCCAGCCGCTGACCGGCTGGGCCTTCGTCAAGGACCTCGCCGCCCGCTCCGGCGCCTCCCTGGCCACCACCCGCTGGGACACCGGCTCCGTATTCGCCGCTGTCGCAGCCCACGCCGGCCCCGACCTGACCACCCGCATCCTGCACCGGCTTCCCACCGGCTACGCCCTGCTGTTCGGCCGCGCCGACCTCGCCCCGGCCGCGTAAGCGGGCACCCGGAGCCGTAAAAGGGGCCCGCCCCGACCCCCGCAGGCCGGTCTCGCACTGGTGAAGTCCCCGATCCGCGCGGATCGGGGACTTCACCTTGCCGGTCACCGTCCGGGCCACGTCGGCCGACCGGTCGGACGCGGACGACGTCGAACAGCACATCTGTCCGAAGTGTGGCGCCCGGGCACCCCGCCGCCGGCGCCCATCGACCCGGACCTGCCGAGCGCGGACATCCGCATCGGCTACGCCCGCTCTCACGTACGAAGCCAGGCGGTTACGCCGGCGGATGTCCTCGGCTATGACGGGCGCCCGCCGAACTGCCAGTTGTGCACCTCGATGCCGGCGTACCGGTTCGGGGTCAGGATGGTGCGTGCCGTGTTCGGGTCCGGCGCCCGGACCAGCGCCGCGGTGCCCAGCCAGGTGGCACCGTTGTCGGACAGCAGCGGCCCGTAGGCGATCAGCTCGTTCCGGTCGGGCGGCACCGCGAGGTCGGCGGCCCGTCCCGCGCCGAGGCCGATCACCAGGTACCTGTTGCCGCCGGTCCGACCGCCGGGGAAGTCCCACATGGTGCGCCCCAGCGTGTTGCGCCACCGTCGCAGCAGCACGTCCCGGTAGACGCCGGCCTGGTGGTTCGGCTCGTCGAAGGCGAATGCGCGGGCAGCGGCGGGATCGGGCAGGTCGACGATGTGCACGCTTCCGGTGGGTGTGTCGCCGTCGTCGGCGAGGGTCGGGCCCCGGGCGATCATCTCCTTCGCGTACTGGTCCATGTAGGACCAGTGCTCTTCCCCCAGCTCGTAGCGCAGTGGCAGGGAGGCGGGCCGGTCGCGGTGGTAGCAGAAGAACTCCATGCCTAAAGGTCTCTTCGAGGAGGCAACCAGGTCGAGCGGGTTTCATACGACCGCCGGCGCCGCCAACCCGAATCCCCTCGCCTTCGGCCCGACTGCGGATCGTTCGGACGAGGCGAGAGCGCCTGGAGAATCCCGAAGTCACGTCACAAAGACGCGGTGCACCTGAAGGAGAAAGAACCTCCTGGCCACGGGGTCGGGGACTCAGCCGGGCCCGGGGGAACTCGCGGGATGTCGCACATTCTGCTCATCAATCACGGAGCAAGATCATCCCATGGCCCCTTTTGGGCTCACCTCGGCGATACACCGAGGACGGGATCCGCGGGTACGTCTTCGGGTTCGTCGCACCGGACGGCACCGGCTCCGGTCGGACCGTGGCCGTCCTCCGGCGGGACCCGCCGCCCCCGCCCCGCCGTCTCAGGGCGTCCGCGTGACCCGTTTGAAGAGCCGGCCGGCGATGTCGACGCCGGTGACCGCCCCGTCGGCGTCGCGGGAGAAGTAGCCGCGCTGTCCCTCGAGGCCGCCTTCGGTGACGATGTACTCGTCCCCGTCGCCGGGAAGGAAGCCGATGCCCGCGGCCGGATGGTCCGGCGGCATCTCCTCGTCGGACGCCTCGCGGATCTCCGGTTTGATCCCGACCCCGAGGGTGAGCCGGGCGCCGTCGGTGGCGATGTCGAGGTCCATGGCGTCGATCTCGTAACGGCCGACGACCTGCCGCGCCCTCCCTTCGTCGTACGGGAGCGGCCGCGCCTGCTTCTCGGCGACGCCGAGGTAGTGCTCGAGCGCCCACCGCACGACGGACTGGTTGAAGGGATGGCCGTCCGGACCGAGGCCGGCCAGGGAGACCACCGCGAAATCGCGCTCGGGCACGATGAGCAGTTCCGCGAACTGGCCGTTGCCCGAACCGCCGTGGCCGATCCCGCGGAGGCCGTCGAAGTCGTGGAGGAACCAGCAGACGCCGAACCCGTCGCCCAGGGTGCTGCCGCGGAGTTCGACCGTCCGCTCACGCATGCGGTGCAGTTGAGCGGTGGGCAACAGGCCTTCACCGTCGCCGAGCTGGAACCGCGCCCAGCGCAGCAGATCGCTCACCGAGGAGGCGAGACCACCGCCGGGGTTGTCACCGCGGGCGCCCTCCTTGAACGCGTTCCAGGGCCGGGCGGCGCGCAGTTCGCCGTCCTCGCCGCGGTTGTAGCCCACGGCGAACTTGCGGACCATCGCCTCCGCCAGTCCGTACACGGTGTCCGCCAGGCCCAGCGGCTCCAGCACGAGTGAGGCCATGGCCTGCTCGAACGGCAGGCCCGTGACCTTCTCGACGACCCGGCCGGCCAGGTTGTAGCCGGCCTGGCTGTACGAGGCGCGGGCTCCGGGCGGCGCGATCAGCGGCAGTCCTGGAAGCCTGGCCACCAGGCCGGCCAGGGAGCGGTCGCCCTTGCCGTCGTCGATCAGGTTCCACTCCAGGCCCGAGGTGTGGTTCAGCAGGTTCAGCACGGTGATCCGCGCCGCGGCCTCCTCGTCGGCCAGCCGCAGTTCGGGCACGTAGCGCCGCACCGGTGCGTCGAGGTCCACCTTCCCCTCGGCCGCCAGGCGCATCAGCGCGGTCGCGGTGAAGGTCTTGGACACCGAGGCCAGCGGGAAGAGGGTCTTCTCGTCGACCGGTAAGGGGGCGGCGAGACTGGTCACACCGTGCGAGGCGTGGATCTCCCGGCCGTCCAGGAGCACCCCGACGGCGGCTCCGGGAACACCGAGCTCCGTGGCGCGCGACGAGACGAACTCCGACAGCTTCTCCTGCGACATGACTCTCCCCGATGGCTCTTGAACTAAGTACGAGCGGCAGCGTAGGAGCCGGTTGAACAAAGTGCAAGACGCGTCATGAACTAAGTTCGAGAACTGTGTAGGGTGGTGGTCATGCCGCGAGACACGCTGACCGCAGACCGGATCGTCCGTGCGGCCGTCGAGCTCCTCGACGACGAGGGGCTCGACGGCCTCAACATGCGCAGCCTCGCGCAACGCCTCGGCTCGGCCGCCACGGCCGTCTACTGGCACATCAAGAGCAAGGACGACCTGGTCCGGCTCGCGAGCGAGGAGGTCTGGAGCGAGGTCGAACTGCCCGATCTCGACGCCGTCGACTGGCGCACGGCCGCCGCCTCCCACGCCACCGGCGTGTACGCGATGCTCACCCGGCACCCCTGGCTCGTCCAGGCGCTCAGCAGCCACCTCCTGTACGGATCCGCCCAGGCCCGGCACAACGACTTCGGTCTGGCCGTCTATGAAAAGGCCGGCTTCGCCCCCGCGGACGCGGACCGGGCGGCCGCCGCCGTGCTCGCCTTCGTCCTCGGCAGTACGGTCGGACCCGCCGCGCAGGTCTCCCTGAACCGCCGGCAGGGCAAGAACGGCGAGAGCGCCGAACAGTTGATGGCCGACGCCATGGCGCGCGCCACCGAGACGGCCAGGCAATTCCCGCACCTGCGGAAACGCCTGGACACGGCGGCCGCCCAGGAATACGCCGGAGCACCCGACGGCTCCTTCGAATTCGGCCTGCGGTCCCTCCTGGACGGCTTTGGGGCCCGCCTGGCGGCGACGTCGTGAACCGCCCCCGGTGTCCCCGCCGCTCCGCGGCCGGGGCGCATGCCCGGGGAGGATCCGGCACTAGGATGAACGGACGGCGGCGTCCGGATCGTTGGGGCCCGCTGACCGCGAACCGGTGTGACGGACCGGCCGTCCGGAGCGTTCCTGCCGTCGGCGGTGTGCGCGGACGACTCCCGCCCCGTTCGCCGGTCACGAGGAAGGAAGATCCGTGATCCCCGTCGTCAAGGCGCTGCAGATCCCCACTCCGGACGGCCGGGCCGACGCCTTGGCCGCCTTCCCCGACGACGGCGAGCGGCATCCGGGTGTGCTGCTGTACATGGACGCCTTCGGCGTGCGGCCCGAGCTCGAGGAACGGGCCCGTGAGCTGGCCCGGCACGGGTACTACGTGCTCGTCCCCAACGTCTTCTACCGGCACGGCCCGGCACCGGTGTTCGACCTTCCCGAGCACATCACGCAAGAGGCCAGGCCCGCTGTCTTCGCCCGGGTGATGCCCTTGATCGAGGCGCACGACGCCGAACGCGCCCTGCGCGACGCCGACGCCTTCCTGGGGTTCCTCACCGCTCAGCCCGAGGTCGGTGCCGGACCGGTGGGCGTGATCGGATACTGCATGGGTGCCAAACTGGCGGTGCGCACCGCGGCGGCCCACCCCGGCCGGGTGGCCGCCGTCGCCGGATTTCATCCCAGCCCTCTGATGAGCGACGCGCCCGACAGCCCGCACCACCTCTTCCCCGAGCTCACCGCCCGGGTCCACCTCGGCATCGCCGAGAGCGACATGACCCCCGAGGCCGTCGGCGCGCTGGACCGGGCCCTGAGCGCCGCGGGCGTCGACCAAACCTGCGAGATCTACCCGGGTACCGTCCACGGCTTCACCATGTCCGACACCGACGCCTTCGACGCGTCCGCCCTGCGACGCCACTGGGACCGGCTGCTTCCCCTGCTGGACAGCGCCCTGACCGAGCGCTGAACGCTCACCGCGAGGTGAGGGCCCGCAGCCGGGCCGACCGGGGCCGGGCATGCCGGCGGTGATCCTCGACGGGGGTGCGCCGGCCGTCTCGTGCTCGCGCGGGACGTGGTTCCGGTGGCGCGGGATCAGTGCTGAGCGGGTGTCAGGGACGGGGCCTCCCAGGCGAAGCCGTCCGGGTCGGTGAACACCGTGGTGGAACCGGCGAGGGCGATCCTGTGCGAGCCGGTGCCGTCGTCGGCCACCCCGACATCCTTGGCCGGAGCGGCACGCTTGTAGAGCGCCGGCTTGAACCGGCCGGGCTCGTCCGCCGTGAACTCCGCGTACTTGCCGCCGAAGCTCTTCGCCACGGGCTTCAGCGAAGTGGCGCCGGCACGCAGGCGCAGCTGGGGGCCGAGTCCGAAGGCGGTGGCGTAGAACCGCTCGGCGGTGGTGATGTCGTCCGCTTCGAGCGTGATGGATGCGACGGAAGTCGTGCCGTTCACGTTAGTCGCGGCCCGTCCGCGGTGGCTTCTCCGATCCTGCTCGATCCGTTCGGCTCAGGACCCGGTGATCACCCGGCCGGACGGGGCTCGGCGGTGTCGGGCCGGCTCCGCTCGTCCAGGGGAGGAAGGGGGTGCCGGCCAGAGCGGTGCCCAGGGCCAGGAGTACGCCGGCGGAGCCGGTCGCCAGGTCCGCGGAGAGCCGTAGGAGCCGGTCGCCGGGGAAGGCGAGGTGGCCCTGGTAGGAGATCTGGTGGAGGGCCAGGAGCCGGCGGTGGCGGTCCAGCGCGGTCTGACGGTGGACCGCCGCGTCCACGCCGTCCATGCCGTCCGTGGTGTGTACGGAGTGCCGGGCGTCCCGGGCGTCCAGGAGGTGCGGGCGGGGCCGGGTGAGGGCGAGGTAGCCGATGAGCCCCGCGCGACCGTTGAACAGACCGGGCCGGATGATGAATCCGGGTTCGGCGGCGCGGCCGATCGGTGTCCGGTAGCGGGCCGTCGGACTGCCGGGGTGGTGGGTGAGCAGGGCGTTCAGGGCCAGCCCGATGCCGGTGCTGCCGGTTTCGACGTAGGGGAGCACCCGGTATCCGTCGAGGACCTGGAGGGTGCCGTCCGCCGCGGTCACGCACCGTTCGAGGTCGAGCTGGAGCAGGGTCTCGGCCCGTTCGAGAAGAGCGTGATCGCCGGTGCTTTCGTGGAGGCGGACCAGGGCGAGGGCCGCACCGGACGCTCCGTTCATCAGACCGGCTTTCCGCCGCCCGCTCGAGGGGCCCTCCCTCTCCAGTTCGTCGGCCGAGGCCAGTGCGTGGACGAGGGCGGTGTCCAGCAGCCGGGAGTCGCCGGTGGCGTCGGCGAAGTGCAGCAGGGCCAGGGCGATGCCCGCGCGGCCCGACGCGAGGTCCGGACCCGGGGGGCTGTCCGGGACCGTGTCGGTGATCCGCCGCAGCAGTTCGAGCGCGGCCTCCCGCTCGCCGAGCAGGTCGAGGGTGTAGGCCACTCCGTGGCCGCCGGTGTAGAGCCCGGACCGGGCCGGGCGGGTCCGGGCGGCGTCGACGAGCCACCGGACGTGTGCGGTGTCCGTGCCGGCGCCGGTGGCGTGGAGGGCGTACAGGACGCCGGCGGCCCCGTGGGCCATACCCAGGCTGCCCCGGGTGAACTGCGCGATGCCGCCGGGGAAGAGCCGGTCGTCGCAGTGAGGGGTGGCCATGGCCCGGATGCCGGCCGCGAGCGAGTCGCGGACGGCCGGCCAGTCGGCGGTCGGCCCGCTGAGCAGGGCCCGGGTCTCGGTCCTGCGCGGGCCCGGTCCGGGCCGGGGAGCGCGGCCGTCCGGGGGCGAGGGGGCGAGCGGACGGCGAATCCCCGCGGTGTGTCCGGGAGGCACGGGGAAGCGGCGCTCGGTGACGTCGGCGAGTTCGGTGCCCTTGCCCGGGTCCGGGGCGGACAGCCGTGTCGGCGGCGGGAAGAGCCACAGGCGGATCGCGGTCGGCCCGTACCGGTCGATCTCGGAGCCGGTGCGTCCCGACGGGGCGGTGAAGCCGGCGGCACCCGGCGCGGGACGTACGAACGAGTCGGCGGGACCGGCGAGTTCGAGGTCGACGAAACAGATGCCGCCGTCCGGTCGGATGATCAGGTCGCGGGGGCGGAGGTCCCCGAAGACCACACCACGGGCGCGCATGCCGTCGAGGACGTGCTCGATCCGGTCCACGACGGCGATCGCCTCGCGGGTGTACTCGGCGACGGCGGTGTCGTCGGCGTCCGGATGGACGAGCGGGTACTTCGCGGTCAGCCACTCGCTCAGCGACTGCCCCCCGACGAACTCCTTCACCAGGAAACGGTGGTCCCGCACGGTCAGCAGTTCGTGGAGCGCGGGGACTCCGGGGAGACCCGCCGGGCGGGCCGTCATGTCGTGCTCCTGCTGCGGCCGGGTGACGGCGTCACCCCCGCGCTGGTCCAGCCCCGCACGGGGACGGGTCGCCTTCAGCACCACCCGCGGACCGTCCGGGGCCTCGCGCCCCAGGTGGACGCCGCCCGCGTCGGAGAAGCGCAGGACCCGCTCGACGGTGCAGGGGAGTTCGGACGCCCGCGGAGCGGTGCGTTCGGCGGCGCCCACCGGGCGGCCGACGGCCGTGAACTCCTCCTGGGCGCCCCGGCGTCGGGGCGGGCCGTAGAAGATCGGGTCTGCGGAGGCGTGGGCCTCGTACCGGTTGTCCATCGGACTTCTCCTCAGGGCAGGGACGTGTGCAGGCGGGACGGCGAAGGGGGTGGGGATCCGGTCGGCCCGGAGGGCGGGGAGGGGGGCGCGTCGGCCCGGGGAGCGGGAGCGGGTCGCGCGGCTTCGGGAGGTGGCCGCTTTCCTGGCAGGGCTGCGACGACTCGAAGTATCGGGAAAGTGATACTTCGTCCACAACGGCGCGAAAGAAGGGTTTTCCGAAGATATTCACCCCGGCGTGACCCTGGGTCCGGGGATCCTCGACAGCGCCGGGGCGCACACCGGATCACCGGGCCGGCCCGGTGATCCGTGCCGTTGGTGGCGCGGCCACGGTCGCCGCCGCCCTTCCGGCTCTGTGGCCAGGGGTTTTCGCGAGGATGGGCCGTGTCCGCGGTCCCGGTCGATCGGGCCCTGGGGGTGTGATCGGAACGGCGTATGCCGGGTGCGGGACGACGCGGGGTGCGACCCGGACGTGGTCGCCGCCCCCGGACGGCGGATTTGTCGTACCGGGGCGGGTCGAGGGATGCGCGGGTGCCATCGTCTGACGGGGCCCGCCGGGTGCCGGAGCCCCCGGGTGCCGGCACCCGGCGGTGCGCGGGGCGTCGCCCGTACATCCGTACGCTACTATTCACCTCGTGCCGGTCGGAGGGGGTCCCTCCGGTTGGTGACGCGTCGGTGGTCCAAGGAAAGACGCCCCGCTTCCTGCGGGGAAATGCAGGTGCAAGGCCTGCCCGGCGCTCCGTCGAAACCCTGTCCCGCACTGTGCGGGACAGGGTTTCTCGCTGTCCGGGACCGGGTCCGTCCCGCTGCCGGACCTGCCCGTCGTACGAGCGGGCACGAGCGCGGCCGGCGACCCGTCGAGGGCACTGACGGCCCCCGGGGGAAAGGCCCGGCGAGAACCGGCCGACCGCTCGCCGGGGCGTCCGTCGTCCGTCACGAGTCGCGTACGCGGTGCGCCGTCCGGGCCCACGCCGGGGCAGGGGGCGGCCCTCAGTAGTAGTGCCGCCGTCCGCCGACCTCACGGCCGACCGCTCCCAGGATCCACAGCACGACACCGATCGCGACCAGGATGATCCCGATGGTCCAGAGGATTCCGATACCGGCGACGAGGCCGATGATGAGCAGGATGACTCCGAGGATGATCATGACGTCCTCCGGTGGCGGGACGTCGTCTGCGGGCGTCCCCTTCTTCTCCTGCCGCGTTTCCTGTGTCGCGCGGGCTAAACACGGGCCCGCCTCCGGCCGCCCCGTCCCGGCCCCCACGACCGGGCACGGCGCGGCGCGTCCGACGGTCCGTCGACAATGAGTACGTCATCACGGCGTGCGGAGAAGCCCACCGCATCGTCTGCACGAGGGAGGCGGCATGGCCGACAGCGGTCGCGGATACGTCAGGGACCGGCGCGGGTGCCGTCATTGGGGTCCGCACGGCGCGGCGGGACTGCTCCTGCGCCAGGACGGCCGGTTCCTGCTCCAGCGCCGCTCCTGGCGGGTCCATCACGGCCGTACCTGGAGCATTCCGGGCGGCGCGCTGCACGCCGGCGAAAGCCCGTGGGAGGGGGCCCGCCGGGAGTTCGCGGAGGAACTGGGCGGTGTTCCGGAGCTCCGCCGGATCCACACCTTCGTGGACGATCACGGCGGATGGGCCTATCACACCGTCGTCGCGGAGGTCACCGAGTCCTTCTCCCCGCGCCGTGGCGACGGTGAAGGGGCCGCCTACCGGTGGTGCGCCCCCGCCGAGATCGGCTCGCTCCGCCTGCACCCCGGATTCGCGGCCACCTGGCCGCAGTTGCTGGCGGACCTGGACGGACTTCGGTGATTCCCTCCCGCGCCTGTCGACCGGGACGCGGGAACGCGGGGGATACGGGAACGCGGCGGGACACGGGAACGCGGCGGGGCCGGGCCGCGTCGGCGGCCCGGCCCCGTGTCGTCGTGCCCTGCCGCTCAGGGCTGCTGGATGTGGAACACCTCCGAGAAGATCAGCTTCGTCAACTGGTCGGAGGGGGCGGACCCGTCCGGTGACTGGTTCAGGTTGACCAGGACGACGACGGTCGCCTTCCGCTTCGGGTCGTAGCCCACGAAGCTGTTGTAGCCGGGGATCTGGCCGTCATGGCCGAGGAAGCCGGAGAAGTCGACGATCCCCAGGCCGTACGTGGGTGCGCCCGGCACGTCCGAGGTGGGGACGAAGGTCAGCCGCTGGCGCTGGGTCTCCGGGCTGAGGAGCTGTCCCTCGGCGAGCGCGGGGGCCCAGCGGAGCAGGTCGTCCAGGGTGGAGATGCCGCCGCCGGCCGCCCAGGCCCACGAGGGGTTCGCGTCGGTGACGTCCATCGGGTTGCCAGCCGACCAGTCGGCCCACGCGGCTTCCTTCCCGGTGAGCACCGGCGCGGTGAGGCTGTCCACGTTGCTGATGAACTGGTAGCCGCGCGGGTGGGGCGAGGGGAAGGCCGCGTCGGTGGCCAGGTTGGTGTGCGGCATGCCGACCGGACGGAAGACGCGGTCGCGCATCAGTGACGGGAGCGGCCGGTGGGTGATCTGCTCGGCGATCAGCCCGAGCAGGATGTAGTTGGTGTTGGAGTAGTGCCAGCCCTGCCCCGGCGGGAAGTACGGCTGGTGCCGGAAGGCGATCGCGAGCAGTTCCTCGGGCGTCCACTGCGTCTTGGGACGGTCGTCGAGGACCTGGTTGAAGTGCAGGTCCTCGCTGTAGTTGTAGAGGCCGCTGGTCATCTGGAGCAGCTGGCGGATGGTGATGTTGCGCCCGTTCGGCACGTCGGGCCGGTAGCGCGAGACCGGGTCGTCCAGTCTGATCCGGCCCTGGTCGACGAGCTCCAGGATCACCGTGGCGGTGAAGGTCTTGGTGATGCTGCCGACCCGGAAGTGCTCGTCGGCCGCGATCGGCTTGCCCGTCCTGAGGGACTCGGTGCCGAGCGTCTTGGTCCAGGTGCCCCACTGCGGAGTGCGGATCGACACCACCGCTCCGGGAATGCGCAGCCGCTGCATCTCCGCGATCAGATCGGGCGTCAGGGTCTTGGCGAAGGGCGGGGCGCCGTCCTTCGGGTGGTGGACGTCGGCGATGCCGACGGGTGCGCCCAGGGCCGGTGCGACGGGGGTCAGGGCCAGCAGCGTGGCGGAGAGCAGGACGGTGAGCCGGGAACGCCGCCGGAGGGGCGCGGGGGTGCGTCGGCGGCGTACGAGGGAGCGGGGGAGCCGGGTCGGCATGGTGAGTCCGTTTCGTCCGGTGGATCTACGTCCCCAGGGATACCGCCCGGCTCCGGCGGCGGCGCTCCGTTGCGCCACCGGTGGGCGTTTTCGCGGCCGGTGGTCCGCCCGGCCTCAGGGCGCGTACGTGACCGTGCCGGCACCGGTGCCCGTGCCGGTGCTCCCGGCGGTGGCGGACGCCAGACGCTCCCGCGCCGCCGCCCGTACCTCGGGGGTCTCCATCGGATCGTCGCGCAGTGCCGCGATCCGCTCCAGCGTCTCCGGGACGGCGGGCACCGACGTGATCGCCGTCAGCCGTGCCGTTTCCTCGCAGTCCCAGAGGAACTCGGCGTGGACGTGGTCGAGTCCGCTCGGATCGATGGCCGCCAGGGCCTTCAGATACGCGGTCCGCTCGTACGAATGCGGGGTGTGGAGCCAGAAGCGCCGCAGGTGAGGCAACGCCTCGGCCGCGTCGGGACCGAACCGGGCCAGGCGCCGGGCCGTCCGGTCGGGCCCGCACCAGGAACGTGCCGCCCACTGACCGGCCAGTTCCCGTACGAGTCCGGGCAGGTCCCCGGGGGAAGGGTGATCGGCCAGGACCTCCGCTCCCAGCCGGGCCAGCCACGGACGCCGGTCCTCCGCCCAGCCGCGCGCCGCCGGTACGGCGAGGGCGTCCAGGCGCTCGACGGCCCGCCGGAGCAACGGCAGCGGCCGCAGCCCGTCCTCGGTGCCCAGCGAGGGCACCAGCGGGAGCAGCTCCTCGACGGGCTCCCGGCGGTTCAGCGCGCGCAACGCGTCGAACTTCGTCTCGTCCCCGGTGCGTTCGTCGCGGAGCAGGGCGAGGAGCTCGTCGGTGCCGAGCCCGTCCAGGGACGGCCGGGGAGCGGCCGGGCGGTTCGCCGTCTCGATCCCGAACCGCGTCCACGGTTCGGGCATCCACGGGGGTTCGGCCTCCCCGCCGATGCGGGCGCGGGCGATGTCACCGAGGTCCTCCCACCACGGAGCCGGCCAGCCGATCGAGACCGACTCCAGCACGCGGGCCCAGTGGACGCCTTCACCGATGTACGCACGAAGCCCCTCCCTGGCCGCCTCCGAGCCCGAGAGGGCCAGAAGTTCCAGCACGTCGCAGGCCCGCAGGCAGGCGTCCTCGTCCCCCGCCAGCCGGCGCAGGACCGGAGCGAGGGACAGCTCCAGATCGTGGACGAGCCGTGCCAGGTACAGACAGCGGTCATCGGTCCCGTCCCACCGCCAGTCACGGCGGATCCCGTCGTACACGAACGCGGCGGCTTCCTGCGGTTCCCGGAGCGCTCGTACCGCGCCCAGCCCACGCCCTCGTTGCAGCAGGCCCTCCAGGGAGTCGATCCGGGCGTACACCATCTCGTGCTCATCGCTCATCACCCGGACCCTGCCCGATCGGCTGACGGATCGCCAGGAGTTATCGGCGGGGCGGAACCCCGCCGCGGGCCGGTCGAGTTCCGGTCCCAGGCAACCGAAAGGCTCGAACCCACGTCTCGTTCCAGGAGACGGTTCCACCAGGTGCCCCACCGGTGACATGAGATGACTCATGCGCGCACCGTGGGGGAACTCCGCTGCGTGGATCGTCGATTTGTTAGATTGCGCAACCGTGCGACTCGAGCAGGCGTCCGCTTCATCCGCCCGTACACCGCAGTACACGCCCGGCCGCGCTTCTCGGGGCCGGGGCTGACGGGCCCGACTGTTCATGGGAGTGGGAGATGAGCGACCCCTGGGACGGCCCGGGCGGCCAGGCCACGCGCAACCGGACGTCCCGGGTTCCCGGACAACGTGCGACGGACCCCGGGGAAACGACTCTTCCGGGCGGTCGGAGCGGGTCGGGAACGGGCTCCCGCTCGCACGGCGGCAGACGGGGGCGCCGGGCCGGACGCGGCAGACGGGTGCTGAGGGTCGCCGGTATATGCCTCGCGCTCCTCGTGCTGGGCACGGCGGGGGCCGGCTGGTGGTTCTACGAGCACCTGAACGGCAACATCGACACCCTCCCGCTGGACGGCAAGGGCGGCACGGAGAAGGCGGACGCGTTCGGCCGCACCCCGATCGACATCCTGGTGATGGGCTCGGACGGCCGCACGAGCAAGGCGGACTGCAAGCTCGGCGGCGGCTGCGCCCGGACCGGGGTGCAGACCGGCAGCAACGCCGACGTGCAGATGGTGGTGCACGTGTCCGCCGACCGTTCCAACGCCACCGTGATGAGCATCCCGCGTGACACGATGACCCGTGTCCCGGCCTGCAAGGACAGCGAGACGGGACGGTCGACGGCCGGCTACTACGGCCAGATCAACAGCGCGCTGCAGTACGGACCGGCCTGTCAGGTGGCGACGGTCCACCAGCTCACCGGCATCCCGATCAGCCACTTCGTCAAACTCGACTTCTCCGGCGTGGTCAAGATGTCCGACGCCGTCGGCGGCGTCGACGTGTGCGTCGACAACGACGTGTACGACACCTACTCGCACCTGAAACTGTCCAAGGGCGACCACACCCTCAAGGGCGTCGCGGCGCTGCAGTTCGTCCGCTCCCGGCACGGCTTCGGCGACGGCAGCGACCTGGGCCGTACGGTCTCCCAGCACATCTTCCTCGGCGCGATGATCCGCAAGTTCAAGAGCGCGGGCACCCTCACCGACCCCAGCGCCGTGTACCACCTCGCGGACGCCGCCACCAAGGCGCTGACCGTGGACGAGGGCCTGGGCACCGTGAAGAAGCTGATCGGGCTCGCGTCCGACCTGGACAAGGTGCCGTCGAAGCGGATGACCTTCACGACGATGCAGACGGCACCCGACCCGGCCGACAAGAACCGTGTGGTGGTGGGCGCGGGCGCGAAGAGCCTGTTCGCGACGATCGCCGACGACAAGTCGCTGACCACCGGATCGGGCAAGAAGTCCGCGGCGGCCGCCGCGACCGAGAAGCCCTCCGCCCCGGCCGTGCCCGCCGCCGAGGTCGCCGTCACGGTGGAGAACGGCACCGGGATCACCGGCCGCGCCTCCGTCGTCGCCGGCGCGCTCACCGGGAAGGGCTTCAGCCCCAGGACGACCACCGGCAACGCCCCGGGCACGGCCACCACCACGACCCTCACCTACGGCGCGGGAGAGAAGGGCGCGGCCCGAACGGCCGCCAAGGCCCTGGGACTGCCCGCCTCGCATCTGAAGCAGGGCACCGGCCCGGGGCTGGTCCTGGTGGTCGGCAGTGACTGGCCCAGCGGCGGCACCTACCCCGGCGGCTCGTCGTCCTCCGCCCCGGACAGGAAGGCCGCGGTCGCCGACGCCCACGCCTCCACCGCCGAGGCCAGGAAATGCGCGAACGTCAGCCCCTACAGGACGGTCAGCCTCAACGGAGTCCCCATGACCCCGGCACAGGCCTACGCGGCGGCGCGGAACAAGCCGGACTCCGACGAGTGATGCGGCCGGGCACCGTCACCCGGTGCCCGGGGCCGTTCTCCGGGCCGCGCCCGGGGGGAGGACGGCGCCCCGGCCGGCGCCTCAGGAACCGGTGGAGCTCCCGTCGCCGAGGGGCCACGCCTCGATGTCGCGGTAGTGGATCGGTCCGCTGCTGCGGCCGAAGTTGCTGCCGACCAGGTGCAGCCGTTCGGCGGGCCACCGCAGGCCGGTGAACCCGGCGATCCCGCGGGCGATCTCGCCCGTCGAGGTGTGGTCCCCCCTGCGGGCGCGGGCCAGCGTCAGATGGGGGCGGAAGGGCCGTTCCTCGAGGACGACCCCGCACTCCTCGACGGTGGTCCGCACATCCGTGGCGAGCGCGTGCAGCGCGTCGAGGTCCCCGTCGATCCCGCTCCACAGCACACGGTCGTCGAAACTGCCGCTGCCGCGCAGGGCCAGGGACGGTGACCTGCGGGCCGCCGCGAGGCCGGCGAGCGGCGGCCGCAGGAGAGGAACCGTCCCGACCGGCAGTTCCCCGAGGAACGCCAGGGTGATGTGCCAGTCCTCGATGCGGTTCCACCGCATGTGGGGGTGCGTGGTGTAGGCGGGGCGCAGCTCCCGGGCCAGTTCTTCCTTCGCGTGGTCGGGCGGGGCGAGGGCGATGAACACGCGGACGGTCGCGGGTCGGGTCTGATCATGCACAGCACACTTCATACCGCACCCTCCGCCGGTGACGGCGCCCCCGCCGTGTGCCGTGGGCCACGTCCGGGCGTCAGCCCTCCTCGCGCAGGCCCCACGGCGAGCCGTACTCGCCGAGCAGGTCGAGGAAGGGGCGGGGCGGCAGGGCTTCGGGGCCGAGGACACCGCTCGCCGACCAGGCTCCGCCCGCGATGAGTTCGAGGGCGACGACGGGGTTCACGGCCGTCTGCCACACCACCGCCTGGGATCCGTACTCCCGCATCGACCACTGGTTGTCGACCACGTGGTAGAGGTAGACCTCCCGGGCCGAGCCGTCCTTGGTCCCCTTGACCCAGGTGCCCGCACAGGTCTTGCCGGTCATGCGGTCGCCCAGCGTGGCGGGGTCGGGCAGACAGGCGGCGACCATGTCGCGCGGGGAGACCTCCACGGGCCCGTCCGCCGAAGGGACGGTGACCTTCTTCGTGGAGTCCAGGCCCAGCTCGTGGAGCGCCTTCAGCTTGGCGATGAAGTCGTCGCCGAGACCGTACTTGAACGTCACCCGGCGGGCGTCCACCCAGCGCGGGATGAGCAGGACCTCCTCGTGCTCGACGTTGACGCACTCCACCGGGCCGATGCCCTCGGGGAAGTCGAAGACCTCCGGCTCGCTGAAGGGAGCGGTGGTGAACCAGCCGCGGTCCTTCTCGTAGACCACCGGGGGATTGAGGCACTCCTCGATGGTCGTCCAGATGCTGAAGGAGGGGGCGAAGTCGTAGCCCTCGACCGTCAGGTTCGCGCCGTCGCGGACGCCGATCTCCTCGATCTCGTCGAAGAGTTCGTCGGCCGCGTACCGGGCGAAGACGTCCGACAGGCCCGGCTCGACCCCCATGCCGACCAGGGCCAGCCGCCCGGAGTCCTCCCAGGCCCCGGCCTGCTCGAACTGGGCGTCGCCGAGCTTGACGCCGCACCGCTCGTAGGGCCGGGTGGCGTGCGGCGCGGACAGGGACATCGCCATGTCGAGATAGTGGGTGCCCGCGGCGCGGGCCGCGTCGAACAGCGGCATCACGAACCGCGGGTCGGTCGCGTTGAGCAGCGCGTCGCACCTCTCCTCGATGAGCAGCCTGCGCACCGCGTCCTCGTCGGAGGCGTCCAGACGCCGCGCGCTGAACCGGTCCCCGTGTTCCTCCAGCGCCGCGACGGCCGCCTCGGCACGGGCGAGGTCGTAGTCCGCGACGACCATGTGGGTCAGGAAGCCGCGACGGGCCGCGATCCGGGTGACGGCCGTGCCCACGCCGCCCGCGCCCACGAGAAGTACTCGCATGTCACACACCTTTCGTCGCCGGGGACGAATGCCTCCCGGTCGGACAGATGCAAGGGGATGCCCTCGGTTAAGGTCAATAGTGTTGGCATAAGGGTCACGGGCGCGCGGTGGGCGGGAAGGGGCGGCATGGCGAAACAGGTGGTGCCGGAGACGGAGCGGCGCAGACGCCGGCCGACGCGGCAGGGCACGGTGCTGTCCGAGAAACTGATCGTGCGGACGGCGCTGCGGATGCTGCGGGAGCACGGCGGCACCGGACTGACGGCACGCAGGCTGGGCGCGGCCCTCGGCGCCGATCCCAGCACCCTCTACCGGTACTTCGCCGGACTGGACGACCTGACCCGGGCCATCGGCGAGGAGCTGATGGGGCGGGCGCTGGACACCTGGACGGCCACCGGGGAGTGGCGGGCCGACCTGAGGGCGCTCGGCCAGGCCATCCACGCCTCCTACCTCGCCGATCCCCAGGCCGCCGTGCTGACGGCCAGCCGGGTCACCGGCCGGCCGCGGGAGATCGCCGTGGACGAGACGATCCTGGGCGTCCTGCGCGGCGCGGGCTTCCCGGACGCGGACGCCGTCGTCGTCTACCACGCGTTCATCGACCTCACCCTGGCGTTCGCGGCCCTGGACGCCGGGACGCTGGCGCTCACGGACGAGGCCCGCGCGGCGGACGAGGAGATGTGGCGGTCCACCTACGCCGAGCTGCCCGCCGGCACCCACCCGCACATCGCGGCCACCGCGCGGCTCCTGGCCGGGCGGATGAACCACAGCGCCTACCCCGTCGTCCTCGACACCCTGCTGAACAGTGCGGCGGAGCAGCTCGCCTGGGCGCACGCGCGTCGCCATCCCGGCCCCGCGGACGCGCGAAGGTCCTGAGGACGGGGCTTATGCCAACGCGTTGTCCTCGTCATGAGGGGCCGCCCCGCCGCCGTGGAACGGGACCGGAACGACACGGACCGGCCGGGGTGCCCGGGCAGAACACCGAGGTCGGCCATATGGACAGCGCGAGAGTCGGCATGCTCTGATTCCCAGGGTTGATCTCTTCGGGCGCGGGCCCGAGGCCGCGTATCGTCCCGCACCGCCGCACCGCCGCACCGCCGCACCGCCGCACCGCCGCACCGCCGCACCGCCGCACCGCCGCACCGCCGGAGGATGCCGCAGCCCGAACACCGCCCGTGCGCGGCAAGGCGACTCCGGGTCTCGACCGGCACAGGGGGACACGTCCCCCTGCTGAGAGCAGAACGGATGTTGCGTATGACGACTGCGTCAAAGACGTCCAAGGCGTCGAGGAGGCGACGGCCGAGAGCCGTACGGCGGCGGGCGAGCGCCGCCGCCGCCCTCGCCGTGACAGCCACCATGACCCTGACGGGTGCCGACTTACCGTCGGCGGGCGGCGCGCACGGCCTGCGCCTCCCGACCGTCTCCTCGGGGAACGCCCGCTTCGAGATCCTCTCGCCCACGCTGATCCGCACCGAATACGCGGGTGACCGGAAGCTCACCGACGCCCCGACGTTCAACGCCATCGGCCGCGAGGGGTTCGAGCCGGCCGCGTACAGCGCCACGACGTCCGACGGCTGGCTCACCATCAGGACGAGCGCGATGAGCCTGCGCTACAAAGTCGACTCGGGCCCCTTCAGCGCCCAGAACTTCTCCCTGCGGTCGACGGCGGGCGACACTCCCGTGACCGCCGCTCCCTGGCAGCGTCTGACCTGCGGGACCGGCGCGCTCTGCGAGGCCGAGAACCTGAGTCTCGACGGGCTTTCCGTCGCCTCCGACCACGCCGGGCACACCGGGAGCGGATTCGCCGCGGGATTCGAGGGAACGGGCAGCTCGGCATCCGCTGACATCGATGTCAAGGACGCCGGGACCTATCAGTTCGACCTGCGCTACGCCAACTCCCGTGGCGGGGACGGCCAGACCCGCACCCGTACGCTGACGCTCACCGTGGACGGCGGCGCGCAGCAGACGGTGTCCCTGCCGGTCACGGCGAACTGGGACACCTGGAACGTCACTTCGGCGAGCGTCCGGCTCGGCGCGGGCCACCACACCCTCGCCCTGACCCGGACCGCCTCGGACTCCGGTGACGTCAACGTCGACAGCGTCGCCCTCGTCCGGCCCGGCGACGCCTACCCGCCCGTCTCCAGCACCGCGATCACGGACTGCGCGTACGGCGCGAGCTGCGAGGCGGAGGCCGGACGCATCGGGGGCACGGCGTTCGCGGCCACCGATCACAAGGGGTACGCCGGCAACGGCTTCGTCGGTGACCTCCACCAGGGGTCGAGTCTGACGACCCGGGTGACCGGCGTGCCCGCCGACGGCGTCTACACCCTCCGGGTGCGGTACGCCAACGGCACCGGCGGCGACGGCCTCCACCAGCAGCGCACCGCCACCGTCTCCGCCGGAGGAACCACCGGCACCCTGTCGTTCCCCGCGACGGCGGACTGGGACGACTGGCAGACGGCCTCGGGGCCCGTCACCCTGACCGCGGGCACGAACGACATCACCCTCGGCTGCCCCGACACGGCGAGCTGCCACATCAACGCGGACACCGTCTCGGTGGCCGCCCCCGGCACGGCCGCGCCCCCGCCGCACCTCGCGCTCGGCGGGTACCGCCGGGGACTCGACGGGGTGACCGGCAACGAAGGCTCGGTCCCCACCACGCCCGGACTGCTCAACCGGGACGGCTGGTACCTCCTCGACGACACGTCGTCAGCGGTGTACGACGCCACGGCCCACAAGGCGACTCCTCGCCCCGGCCACGGCGGCGCGCCCTACCAGGACGGCTACGTCTTCGGCTACGGACACGACTACAAGCGGGGACTCACCGATCTGGCCACCCTGACCGGACCGCCCGCACTGCTTCCCCAATGGGCCTACGGCGTCTGGTACTCGGAGTACATCGACCGCACGGCGGCGGACTACGAGAACACCATCCTCCCCGCCTTCCGCTCCGAAGGCGCCCCACTGGACGTCCTGGTGACCGACACGGACTTCAAGGCCGGGAACACCTGGAGCGGTTGGGAGATGGACACCGCGAAGTTCCCCGATCCCCAGGGCTTCTTCGACTGGTCGGCCTCGCAGGGACTGCACAACACCCTCAACGTGCACCCCAGCATCCTCGCCTCCGACCCTCAGTTCGCCCAGGCGCAGGCCACGGCCAAGGGCAGACTGACCAAGGGCGGCTGTGCCTCGGGGGCCTCCGTCGAGAACAACTGCTACACCTTCGACTTCGGCGACCCGGACCAGCTCAAGGCGTACATGGACCTGCACCGGACCATGGACCGGCAGGGCAACGACTTCTGGTGGCTCGACTGGTGCTGCGACGCGTCGCAGTCGTCGCTGCGGGGCGTCACGCCCGACGCCTGGATCAACCAGCAGTACGCCACGGCGAGTTCCGCGAACCTCGGCGGCCGCGGATTCGTCCTCTCCCGCGCCTACGGCTCGTTGCAGGCGGCCGGTTACAGCGGCCAGCAGGGGCTGCCGACCGGGCCGTGGGCCGACAAGCGCAGCACCGTCCACTTCACCGGCGACACCTCCTCGACCTGGGGCGCGTTGAAGTTCGAGGTCGGCTACACCCCCGGGGAGTCCGCCGCGACCGGCATGGCGGCGATCACCCACGACATCGGCGGACACAACGACACGACAGGGCTGACCGGTTCGGAGAAGTACACCGAGGGCGGGCAGAGCCGCACCACGCGCAAACTCCCCGACGACCTGTACGCCCGGTGGGTCCAGTTCGGTACGTTCCAGCCCGTCGACCGGCTGCACAGCAACCACAGTGACCGACTGCCCTGGCAGTACGGCACCGCCGCGCGGCGGTCGGCCGACAAGTTCCTCAACCTCCGCGAGAACCTGGTGCCCTACACCTACACGCTCGCCGAGGAGGCGAACCGCACCGGCGTGCCCATCGTCCGCCCCACCTATCTGGAGTACCCGGACGACCCCCAGGCGTACGCCGCCGCCGACAGCGAGTACTTCTACGGCTCCGACGTCCTGGTCGCCCCCGTGACCACGCCGGGGACCTCCGCCACCACCTCGGTCTGGCTCCCGCCCGGCCGGTGGACGAACTACTTCACCGGCGAGACCTACACCGGCGGGGGCACCCGGGACGTCACCACCGGCCTGGACTCGATGCCGGTCTTCGTCAAGTCGGGCGGCATCCTGCCCACCCGTACCCACGACGTGACCGGCAACGACGGGAACCCGCTGACCGACGTCACGCTCACCATCGCCGCGGGCCGGCCGGGGACGTTCCGCCTCTACGAGGACGACGGCGTCACCGAGGACAAGGGCCGGAGCGCCACGACGACGATCCGGTACCGGCAGAAGGGGCAGCGTCACACGGTGTCGATCGGTCCGGCGCGAGGCTCCTTCGCCGGTCAGGTGAAGACCCGCCGGTGGACGATCGCGCTCATGGGGACCCACGCGCCCACGGAGGTCTCGGCGTCCGGCACGCGTCTGTCCCCGCAGGCGTACCACTGGGACGACACCTCGAAGGTGCTGACCATCACGCTCCCGCGCCGCAGCGTGCGCACCCCGGTCACCGTCACCTACAAGTAGGAAGGGGTAGAGCAACCTCCTGGTGCGGCCCGGGTCCGGTCGCGGAGCGGTACCCGCCGCTCCGCGGCCGGACCGGCGCCCAGGAGGACGAGCACACGGTCCACAGGGGAGACAGCAGCACATGCAGACGCCACCGCCACCGTCACCGCCCGTGCCGTCGCCGTCCGCGGGGGCGCGGACCGACGGACCACCCGTCCGGATCGGCGCTCTCGTGCCCCTGTCCCGGCCCGGCTGGGCCGAGGCGGGCCGGCACCTGCTCGCCGGACTCGAACTGGCCGTCCGCGAGGTCGGCGACACCGGCGGGATCGCCGGAAGGCCGCTCGAACTGGTGGTGCGGGACACCGCGGCCGATCCGGACAAGGCCGTCGCCGCCGTGGACGAACTGGCCCGGCTGGGCGTGGCGGCCCTGGTGGGGGAGTACCACAGCGTCGTCGCCCGCGCCGCCGCGGCCAGGGCCGACGCCCTCGGGGTGCCGTTCCTCTGCTCGTCGGCGGTTCTCGACACGCTCACCGAACAGCCGACGCGGTGGGTCGCGCGTGTCGCCCCGGTGCAGTCCCACGGCTGGAGGATCTACGCGGACTTCCTCCTCGGCGCGGGCCACAGCCGTGTCGCCGTGGCAGCCGATCCGAGTGTCTACTGGGCGTCCGGGGCCGCCCTCCTGAGGGACCGCCTCGCCCCGCACGGCGGTTCCGTCGTCGAACTCGACATGCGCGCGCTGACCCCCGCCTCCGTGTGCGACGAACTCGCCGGCCGTCGCGCGACGGCGCTCCTCCTCCTGGTCGGACATCCGGAGCCCGCCGTGTCGATCGTCAGGTCGGTCCGCCGTGACCGGCGCCTGCCCGGGATGATGATCGGCGCCCCGGCCGGACAGCCGGAGTTCGGCGAATGGGCCGCGCTGCTGGGCGACGAGGGCACAGCCGTCCCGTTCCTGCGTTATCTGCCGGAGCGCCTGGGGCCACTGGGCGCGCGTGTCGTGACGGCCCTGCGCGAGCGGCTGGGCCGGGCACCCTCCTTCGTCGCCTTCGAGGGCTACGACTCGGTCACCGTCCTCGCCGACGTCCTGCGCTCCCGGGGCGAGGACCGGGCGGGTGTCGCCGCGGGCTGGCCGCACGTCGACGTCGAGGGCACCCGCGGGCGGATCAGGTTCTCCCGTGTGCCGGGCACCGGTGTCTGGCAGTGGGCCTGGCCGCCGGTCCAGGTCGTCGACCGGGATCCGGCGGACCCCGAACGTTTTCGGGTCCTTCACTCCGGCTGATCCGGGCCACGGCGAAAACAAGCCACGAGAAGTCCGCGGGACTGCAACCATTCGGCTTCCGGACATGTCTCCACCAGTGAAACCGTGTCCCCTTCACCAGAAAGCCCTGGGGGGCGTCATGCATCAGCACCCATCCCGCGCAGCCATTGTCGCCGGCCTCGTTCTCACCGCCGTCGGCGCCACGATCCCCGCATCCGCGGTCACCCAGCCGACGGCGGCCGCCACGCCTTCGTCGCCCGCGCGTGTCGTCAACGCCCGGTGGGCCGGGCACTGCACCTACGACCGGCTCGTCATCGACATCCAGGGCGGCGCCCCGTCCGTCGCTGTCAGCCGGGTCGGCACACTCCGCTACGACCCCTCCGGGAGGAAGGTCCCGCTCACGGGCAACTACTTCCTGTCCATCAGGCTGTCTCCCGCGGTCGCCCACAACAACGCGGGCGCGTCGGTCTACAGGGGCCCCCGACTGGCGAAGATCCCGCTGTACAAGCTGAAGGGCCTGGCTCTGACCGGGGACTTCGAAGGGGTCGTCAGCTTCGGAACCGCGTTCCAGACCAAACCCACGTGGAAGGTCACCAAGCTGCACAGCCCCGAGCGCGTGGTCGTGGACTTCAGCCACGTCAACCGCTGCAGGTGACGCGGGGGCGGTAGATCCCGACGAGCACGGCCGAGGCGTCCGGCGGCGACACGTGTCGCCGCCGGACGCCTCGGCCGTGTGGACGCCTCGGCGGTGCTCACCCCGGAAGTCCTCGGTCTCGACGGCGAACTCCTCATCCCCGTAGGCGTCGGCCGCACCGCCGGCATGTACGGCGCGCGGCACCAGCCTGGCCGTCGTCGGCGCGTACGTCCTCGCCGGGGAGCCGGCACGGGCGGGCGGCGACCACGAGCGGGCCTTCCCCGCCCACGAACGCGTGACGGCGGAGCCCGTGCGCGGCAGCCGGGCGGTCGCGCTGAGCGCGGCGAAGACCCTGATCCCCGCGTCCCGCCTCGGCGTGTGGGGACTGGCCCAGGGCGCCCGCCGGGTCAGGAGGCCGGGGCGGCCCCGGGACATCCCGCGCGGGATGCTGACCCGCCCCTACGGAGCGATCTCGAACCGCGGCGGCCGAAGCCCCGCGAGGCACGACGTGTCCGCCGCCGTCGGCGAGTCGAAGAACGACGTGGTGATCGTCCGCGCGCAGGGCGACTCGGCGAACGCGACGTGGGCGACGTACGGGACGGTCACGGTGGTGGCGTGGCTCAGGGTACGGGCCACGTACGGCCCGTTGCTCGGTGCCGTCTGCGCGTCGAAGCCGGCCGACATGACCAGGGTGGGGATGTCGCTGCGCACCACGCTGCGGACGGAACGCGGTTGCGCGGGGACGTTCCAGGCGCGGCAGTCGGCGTGGAGGAACGGGAGCTGCGGCGCGTTGGCCAGGACGGAGCGCGGGAACGTGGGGAACAGGCGCCGCCCCGCCCGGATCACCTGGTCCTCGGTCTCGTACGGAGTCCACTCGCCGCAGAAGACGCCGTAGGCGAGCCCGTGCGCGACCCGGCCGACGGCCTGTGGGCTGAGCTTGCCCCCCGCCCACTGCTCGGCGATCCGCTGCGGGTTGCCGTGCGCCAGCTCGTCGATGGAGCGGGGCACTCCGGCCGCCAGGTGCGTGGCGGAGGTCAGCCAGGTCACCAGCGTGCCGCCGTCGATGACGACCTTCACCGGTCCGGGCTGTCCGGGGACGGTGACGTGGGTCGTGACCGGGTGTGCCTCCAGCTCGCTCACCAGATCCTGGAAGGTCCTCGACAGACGGGGATAGCGCTCGTTGCACGCCGGCTGCCGCGCGCAGGCCGCGAACAGGCCGTCGAAGCCCTCGCGCGCGGCTTTCCAGGTCACCGCGCCCCCGGCCAGGGACGGCGGCAGCACACCGTCGATGCCGACGGACCGGACGCCCTGCGGGTGCGTGCGCATGTAGGTCAGGGCCAGGTCCGTGCCGTAGGAGATGCCGAACACGTTCCATCGCGGGATGCCCAGCGCGACGCGCAGGTCGGCGTAGTCGGCGGCGCTCTCGGTGGTGTTGTAGGCGCCGAGGTCGGCGGTGCGCCGCACCAGCCGGTCACGGCAGGCCCGCGTCGCCCGGACGTGCAGACGTCCGGTGGAGGGGGCGTCGTAGACCAGACCGACGACGCTGGCGTTGAACTCGTCGATGTTCGGGCAGGTCAGCACCGGATCGGCGGAGTAGGTCCCCCGCTGGGACATGAAGATGACGTCCCGGTCGCGGTTCAGGCCGCCGTCGACCGCCAGCTGGGCCTCGGAGACGGCGTCGTCGCCTGGCCCGCCCGCGAACCACACGATCGGGTCGGGCGCGTGTCTGCGGGTGGCGGCCGGCACGACGGCGACGGAGAGGGTGATCTTCCGTCCCCTGGGGCGGGAGCGGTTCTCGGGCACGGTGAGCGTGCCGCAGTTCGCCCCGTCCAGAGCGGGGACCGGGTCCGCGGTCCGTGGGCAGGGGCCGGGTACGAAACGGGAGGGGCCGGCGGTCCGGGCGACCGTGCCCGGGGTCGTCGTGGTGCCGGTCCCGGCCCCGGCGGGGGTCGCGGCGAGACCGGCGACCAGGAGGCCGGCCGTGGCCCCCGCCAGTGCGGCGGGAAGCGCTCGCCCGGTGCGGCGACGGCGTGGCGGACGGAGGGACGTCATGACTTCTCCAGTGCGGGGACGATGGTGAACGGTTTCGGCGTCAGGCCCGCGACACAGCGGGTGTCGGGCGCGGTGGGACGCGTGAGGAAAGAGGTCAGGACGCTCGCCGCGCACGGCGACTGGGGAACCACCCAGTGGCCGATCCCGGGAATCAGCACGGTGGTCGAGCGCGACAGCGTGCGGGCCGCGTACGCGCCCCAGCGGGCCCCCGTCTTGGCGTCGAAGGTTCCCGAGAGCACGAGCGCCGGCACGTCGCTCACGGTCGTCACCCGCTGGACCGGGGTGCGGTCCGGGACGTTCCAGACGCGGCACACGTCGTGCTCGAAGGGCAGCTGCGGTGCCTGGGCCAGCACCGAGTCGGGCCACCCCGGGAAGGCGCGCCGCCCGGCCGCCAGCAGGTCGGCCCGCGAATATCCCGGCACCCATTCGCTGCAGGCCACGGACTGGGTGAGGCCGTGCGCGAACTCGCCGATGACGGGTGTCGCGCCGGCCGCGCGGGCCCGGGCGAAGCGCTCCGGATTCCCGTGGGCGAGTTCGTCGAGCGCCGCGGGCACGTCGACGGCCGGGACGGCGTTGGCGACGAGCAGGTTGACGAGCGCGCCCCCGTCGAGGACGACCCTGACCGGCGCGCCTCCCGCCGGGGGCGGTGCCATCACCGTCAGGGGGTGCGCCTCGAGCCGCCGGACCTGCTGGGTCAGTGTGCGCGAGAGGTTCGGGTAGCGGCTCCCGCACGCCGGCTGGGCCGCGCAGGCGGCGAAGACGGTGCCGATGCCTTCCCGGGCGCTGTCCCAGGTCCACGGCAGGCTGACGATCTGGGGAGGCACGACCGAGTCGATCGCCACCGAACGGACGCCCTGGGGGTGGCGGCGGAGGTAGGTGAGCCCGAGGTCCGTGCCGTAGGAGTATCCGTAGACGTTCCACCGGTGGATCCCGAGCGCCTTGCGCAGGTCGGCGAAGTCGGCCGCGTTCTCGGTGGTGTTGTAGGCGCTCAGGTCGACGCCTTCGCCCGCGAGACGCTCCCGGCACTGTCCGGTCGCGCGCACCAGGCGCCGTCCGGTCGACGGCGCGTCGTAGCGCAGTCCGACGGCCTGCGCGTAGAAGCGGTCGATCTCGGGGCAGGCGAGGTTCGGCTGAGCGTAGAGCGTTCCGCGCTGAGTCATGACGATCAGGTCGCGGTCCTGGTTCACGCCCGCGCCGATCACGAACGGCATGTCACCGAACGCGTCGCCTCCGGGACCGCCGGCCATGAACACGACCGGATCCGCCGACCGCTTCCCCGAGACGGCGGGGACGATCGCGACGGCCAGCCGGATCGTCCGTCCGCCGGGGCGGGCACGGTTCTCGGGAACCTCCAGGTAGCCGCACCGTCCCGGGACCGGTTCGGGCGTCCGAGGGCACGGACCGGGCACGAACCGTGCGGGCGCTCCCGGCCGCGGACCGCCCGCGGAGGCCGCCGCGGCGTGGCCGGGCGTCGGGGCGAGGACGCCGAGGAGGGCCAGGCCCGCGGCGGCGACGGCCGCCTTGGCGCGCGCCCGCCGGGAGTGCCGTCGCGCGGAACGGTACGGCGTTCGCCCCGGGGCGGGTCCGGAGCCGCCGCGGTGGCCTCCGCCCCCGCGACAGCCACCGCCGTCACCGTTCCCGCCGCCACTGCTGCTGTTTCCCGTGCTCCCGCCTTCGCCGCTGCCGCGAACGGTCGGCGGACAGCCCGTTCCGATGCGCTGTTCCCTCATGCGATCCCGTTTCTCCGACGTCCCCGGCCACGCCGATGTCACGACGCGGGGGCGGGGCTCCGCCCGCCACCGCCTGCTGCGGGCGGGCACCACGTGGGCCAGCCTGGGCGCGTGGACGGACGCCCACCACTCATGGGCTCCACTCGGAGCAGTCCTCGACCGAGGGGCCCGTCCGCACGCGCGCGGCCGCGACGGAGAGGCCGCCCCAGAGGGCGGCGGGTCCGTGGGGCGCGAGTGCGGTGATGACCGCGGGGGAGACGGCGAGACCGAACCCCGTGGAGAGCTCGAACCGGGCGAGAACGCGTCCCATGACCCGGTCCGGGGCGAGCGCGGTGACGAGCCCTGCGGCAGCAGCCGGGGCCACTTCGGCACGCCCTCACCGCTCACCGACGCGAGCGCGCGCCAGCGGGCCCTGGACGTGGCGCAGGCCCGCGGCGTGCGGCAGGAAGCCTTCGCGGAGCGCCTGCTCGCGGATCCGGCCGAGGTACGGGCGCGGGTGCGCGACACCCTCGAACAGTGCGCCGAGGCGTTCTTCGACGCCGCGTGGACGGACGTCGCCGTGCGGCCGGCCACCGACCTGCGCCTGAAGAACGAACTGCTGCGCCGTCAGGGCGTCGGGGCGGCGCTCGCGTCGGTCTCCGGCGCGGTCACCCTGCGCCGGAGTCACCTTCATCCCCAGCGTGTTCGGCAGCCCCCACCTGGCCGTGGTCCACGCGCCGGGATGGCGGCCGGTGGTGCAGTACCCCGTCGCCGAACCGGGTCCGTCGGAGCCGGTGCCCCTGGAGACGGTCACTCCGCGACTGGAGGCGCCCGGGCATCCGGTACGGCTCCGGCTGCTGCGCACCCTGGCCCGTGGACCGCACACCACCCGTGAACTGGCCCATGCCTGGGAACTCACGCCCCCAATACACCCTCAGTCTGCCCGAACCGACGTCGCTGGGAGCCGACTTGCCGGCGGCCGTACCGCGCTGAGCGGCTTCAGCGGATCCGGCCGCCCTCGGTGACCAGCCATTCGCCGGTTTCCCAGGCGGAGGGACCGTCGTCGATCCGGTAACAGAGGTCGAATCGTATGTCGAGTCCGGGCCAGGGACCGGCGACGGGGACGACGCGGAAGACTTCTTCGAGTTCGGGGAACGTGAACCCGTCGGGCTCGGGAAACAACCGCTCCAGTTCCGTCCGGGTCAGGTCGGTCCAGAGCGCGAACTGCCACAGTGTCCGGGTCAGCCACCGGTCGTGGACCAGCTCGAACCGGGGCTCACGTCCGACGACGAACTCATCGATGTCCGTGCCGAGTTCGGTCGCTGTCGCGGGGAGGACGAACGGCCAGTCCTCGCCGGTGGGATAGCGGTACATGGCGGAGGCCGAGGAGAACACGGTCCGGAGGTCGCGCCACCGCTCGGGCGGCGTGACACACGCGGGCACGTTGACCCCGGTGTGGTCGACGCGCCGGACGTGCCCGGCCATGCGCCGGGTCAGGTCCGCCATCCCGATCCGGGGCGGCGGGGCCGCCGTGCCCTGAGCGCCGGCGGCCTCCGACACGCCGATGGAGTGACCGGTGTCGAGGGCGACTTCGGGCGCGTCCACGTCCGCGAGCTCGAACGCCGTCACGGGACGGGCGCCGGCGGGCCGCGGGGGCGTGAGGGTCAGCCGCCCACCCGGCCGGCCGGCCGTTCCGGACGGAGCGGTGAAGTCGGCGTACGCCACTTCGGAGAGCAGCCGACGGAGCTCGTCCAGGAAGGTCCGCGACGCGGAGTCGTCGGGCAGCAGGAACGTGATCTCGCAGAGGCGGTCCATCCCTCGAGCCTCGCAGGAATCCCGGCTTTCGGGCAGGAAGGGAGGGGGATCCTCGGACAGGAGGCGCGAGTCAGGAGGTGCGAGTCAGGAGGCGCGGGGCGTGGGACTCCCCGCGTCCGCGGGCGAGGGGCGACCCGCCCGGTTCCGGCTCAGAACCCGCTGATCCGGGCCACGAAGTACCCGGCGACGATCACCGAGCCCACGATGATGAAGCCGAGCCATATGTACGGGTGATCCCATATCCCGCCGTCGGGCTGCTCCTGGTGCGCCTCGGCTATGGAGCCCTCGACGGGCGGGGTCTCACCGGGGGGTACGAGTGGATGTGTCATACGTCAACGGTCCGTCCGAACGACGGGCGGCGCATCTTCGCGCGAATCGGCGTGTTCCGCTCCTGGACAGGACTGTCTGCGGGGCGGTGCGCGGCCCTTGTACGGTGGCGGGTTTCCAGGGGGCCGCAGTCGAAACAGCCGAAACGGTCGAAACCTTGGAAGCCGGGAACCGAGGACCCCTTGCGCGAATCGTTGACATGACCCTGCCCTATAGCTAGCTTCGCGAACAGTTCTCGTCCGCGCCCCCAGGTGCTCGCGGCCCAGGGGCCCCGTCCGCGCGTTCGCATCGCCAGGAATCCCATCTCGACGGTGCGACAACGTTGTCGAGCTCGATCGCTGCTCACATGATGCGCTCCATCGCTTGGACAACGTTGTCAATCTTCAGCTCCCGCTCCCGAGTAGAGGAGAAACCCCGTGACGACACGATTGTCGAGACCCCCCGGAACCGCCGCGATCGGATTACTCGCGGCCACGGCGCTGGCCACGGCCGGACTGTGCGCACCCGCGTGGGGAGCCGGGAAGGCCGCGCTCGTCACCTCGCCGGCCACCGTGGTCAACCCGTTCATCGGCACGTCGAACGAGGCCAACGACTTCCCCGGGGCCGACGTTCCGTTCGGCATGGTGCAGTGGAGCCCCGACACGACGTCACGGCCCCCCGGCGGCGGCTACGAGTACAACGACTCGTCCATCACCGGCTTCAGCCTCACCCACATCGCCGGGCCGGGCTGCGGCGCGGCCGGCGACATACCCGTGCTGCCCACGGTCGGCGCCGTGAACACCGGCGCGACGGACGCGTTCTCCCACGCCAACGAGTCGGCGTCCGCCGGTTCGTACAAGGTCGCGCTCAACAACCAGGTGACCACCGAACTGACCACCACGACACGCAGCGGCATGGCGCGCTTCACCTTCCCCTCCAGCACCCAGGCCAACCTGATCTTCAAACTGACCGGCAGTCAGAACGGCGCCACCTCGACGCAGTTCACCAAGGTCTCGAACACCGAGGTGAGCGGTCAGGTCACCAGTGGTCGCTTCTGCGGTGCGGGCAACACGTACACCGTGTACTTCGACATGGTCTTCGACCAGCCGTTCGCCTCGCAGGGCACCTCGATCGCCAAGACGTCGGACGCCGCCCCGGTGAAGCCCCGTACGGCCTCCAAGAACGCGGCCGAGAAGCCCAACAAGCCCGTGCTGCACGGCAAGACGCCCACAGCGGCGGCTCCCAGGACGAGCAAGGACAGCGCCTCTCCCGAAGCCGCCGCCTCGAACGGCTACGTCACCTTCAACACGACCTCGAACCCGGTGGTGCAGGCCAAGGTCGGCCTCTCCTACGTGTCGGTGGCAGGCGCGACGGCCAACCGGGTCGCGGAGAACGCGGGCTGGGACTTCAACGCGACCCGAACCGCCGCCCAGGACGCCTGGAACAGCGCACTCGGCAAGATACAGATCGCCGGTGGCACGGCCGCGCAGCAGCAGACCTTCTACACCGCGCTCTACCACTCGCTGCTGCACCCGAACGTCATCAGCGACACCAACGGCCAGTACTACGGCTTCGACGGCAGGACCCACACCGTGGACACCGGCCACAAGGCGGCCTACGCCAACTATTCGGGCTGGGACATCTACCGCTCGCAGGCCCAGCTCGAAGCCCTGGTCGCTCCCCAGGTCGCCTCGGACACGGCCCAGTCGATGGTCGACGACTACGCCCAGACCGGGATCTTCCCCAAGTGGTCGGAGAACAACGGCGAGTCCTACGTCATGGTGGGCGATCCGGCAGCCGCCATCCTCGCCGACTACCACGCCTTCGGCGCCCGGGACTTCGACACCAAGGCCGCCCTCGCCGGCCTGGTCAAACAGGCCAGTACGGCCAACAACGACCGACCGGGCCTCAACTACCTGAACTCGCCGGGCTACATGCCGCACGACGGAAGCTACGGCTGCTGCAACTTCTACGGCCCCGTGGCCACCACGCTGGAGTACAACACCGCCGACTTCGCCCTCTCCGCGATGGCCGGGGCGCTCGGCGACACCGCCAGTCAGAAGACGTACGCCAACCGTGCCCAGGGCTGGCGCAATGTGCTCAACCCCGCCTCCGGCTTCGTCGAACCGCGCAACGCGAGCGGCTCCTGGACCGGCGGCTTCGATCCCACCAGCGGCACCGACATGGTCGAGGCGGACTCCTGGATCTACACCGGGATGGTCCCGTTCAACATCGGCGGTCTCGCGCGCGCCAAGGGCGGCAACACGGCGATGAGCCACTACCTGGACACCGTGCTGCGCAGCTACACGGGCGACAAGGGGTACGCGTGGGTCGGCAACGAACCCAGCATCGAACTGCCGTGGGAGTACGACTACATCGGGCAGCCCTACAAGACGCAGGGCACCGTCCGGGCGATCCAGCAGCAGATCTGGGCGAACACCCCCGGCGGACTGGCCGACGGCAACGACGACCTCGGCGCGATGAGCGCGTGGTACGTGTGGTCCGCGCTCGGCATGTTCCCCGAGACCCCGGGCACCGCCGACCTCGCCCTCGGCTCCCCGGTGTTCACGCAGGCGGTGATCACGCTCCCGTCGGGCAACACACTGACGATCAACGGCAACGGTGCCGCCGACAACGCCCCCTACGTACAGTCCGCCACGTGGAACGGCGCCGCCTGGAACAACGCCTACGCCCCCACGTCGGCGATCACGGCGGGCGGTACGCTGAGCTACACCCTGGGCACCAGTGCCAACACTTCCTGGGCGACGGCCGCGTCCGCCGCCCCGCCCTCCTACGCGGGTGACACCCCGGCCCCGGCCTCGCCCCGGATCGGCCCCGTCACCTCCGCGGTGGCGTCGAACCTGTGCGTCGACGACGCGAGTTCCTCCACCACCGACGGCAACCACGTCCAGCTCTGGACCTGCAACAGCACCTACGCCCAGGACTGGACCGTCGCCGGTGACGGGACGATCCGCACCCTCGGCAAATGCCTGGACGTCGACCACAGCGGGACCACCAACGGCACCCTGGTCCAGCTGTGGACGTGCAACGGCACCGGCGCCCAGCAATGGACCGCGGACGCCAACGGATCGCTGGTCAACCCCCAGTCCAAGCTGTGTCTGGACGACCCCAACTCCACGACGACGACGGGCACCCAGCTCCAGATCTACACCTGCAACGGAACGGCGGCCCAGAACTGGAAACTGCCGGGCTGAGCCACCGGCACCGGTCGCCGACATCCTTGAGCGACCCGGTGCGTCGCCCTCGTGTGCCCCGGCCCAGGCCGGGGCACACGAGGGCGTGTCATCGGCGGTGGTGAAACACATCTTCTGCGGCGAAGCACATCTCCTGTGACGGACGGGTCGGACGGCCGCTTCGGGGAACCCGGTGACCGAGCGGATACCGACGCGAGAGAGGTGACCGCGAGATGTCGAATCCTCAACAACCTGAACAGCGGCGCAGCCACAAGGGTGGCGCCACCCCGCAGCACAGCGGGGAGCTCAAGGCGCGGCAGAAAGGGAGCAAGCAGGGCGGCGGGCACGCCCACGGCACGGACAAGGGAGACAGGGGCGGCGGAGAAGGCGGCGGAGTGCCTCCGGACCAGCGGTCCGATCATCCCTGAGTGAGGTGGGCCCGTCCGGCCGCCTCGGGAACGGCACTGTGCGGGCGGCCGGACGGGCCCGATCAAGGGGGTGCCATCGTCCTGCTGGTCCTGCTGGTCCTGCTGGTCCTGCTGGTCCTGCTGGTCCTGCTGGCCCTGCCGGTCCTGCTGGCCCTGCCGGCCCTGAAGACCGGAGACGCCCGCGTCTCCGTCGCTTCAGCCGCCGGTCAAGAGCTCAAGAGTTCAAGAGCTGGGGGGAGAGGGTCTTGACCATGGTGTTGGTCCAGCGCATCTGGCGCAGGGTCTGGGGGTGGCAGGCGGTGGCCAGGGCGAGGAGGTCCTGGTCCTTCGTGGCCTGGGCGGCCTGCGCGAGCATCTCCCAGTGGAGGGAGTTCGCCGTCGCGGCGAGGTGGAGTTCCCGCAGGTCTGCCAGGAGCTGCGGGAGGGTCTCCGCGGAAGGACGTCCGGCGGTGGGACGCGAGGGCCGGAGTCCGCCGGCCAGGGCGAGGCGCTCGGCGTGTTCCCGGGACCAGCGGGCGAGGTCGAGGGCGACGTGGTGGATCTCGTGCTCGGCGCGATGGCGCTCGGCGACGTCGACGAGGAGTTGCTCCAGGGCTCGCTCACCGTCGTGGAGGGCGTGCAGGACGCTCGGCAGTTCACTCATCGTCGCTCTCCGATGTGCTGGACGGCTACGGCTCCCGCGCCGCCCTCCGTTGGTGGGACGGAGTGCGGCTCGGCCGGGGCGGACGCCGTGGTGGTCGGCGCCGGGCTGACGGCCCCCCGGGCGCGCTCGACGAGGGTCAGCCGGCAGGCGGCGGTCTTGAACAGCGGTTGCTTGGACACCGGGTCCCAGTCGGTGACGGTGCTCTCGTTCGCGGCCCGGCCGCCGTCCTTGCCGGGGCGGTCTCCCTCGGGGGTGTCCCAGTAGCCGTAGTGGAAGGGCAGGAACACCATGCCGTCGCGCATCGCGGTGATCCGCAGGCGTGCCCGCACCGATCCTCGCGGGCTGGTGATCTCGACCAGGTCGCCCTCGGCCACCTCGTACCGCCGTGCGTCGGACGAGGAGAGCTCCACCCACATCTCGGGGGCCGCCGCGTTCAGCTGCGGAACCCGGCCGGTCTTGGTCCGGGCGTGGAAGTGGTAGAGGGTGCGCCCCGTGGTGAGCTGCAACGGGTACGCGTCGGTGGGCGGTTCATGGGGCGGGAGGTATTCGGCCGCCTTGAGGACGGCTCTGCCGCCGGGGTTGAGCGCCCGGTACTCGACCTCGGACACGGAAGCGCCGGTGACGAGGTCCTTGCCGTAGGTCTCGCAGACGTCGGGGGCGGCCCAGGCGATGCCGTCGGTGTAGAGCCGCTCGGTGCCTTCGGGCGCTTCGTCCGTGCAGGGCCATTGGAGACCGCCGCTGTCCCGCAGCCGGGCGTAGGTCAGGCCGGTGTAGTCGCACGGCCGGCCGCGGCTGCACTCCTTCCACGCCTCGAAGGCAGACTCGGCGTCGTGCCAGGAGACGAGCGGGCGGCCGTCCTTGTCGCGGAAGTCCATGCGCCGGGCGTAGTCGAGCAGGATGTCCAGGTCGGAGCGGGCGTCGCCGGGCGGATCGACGGCCTTGTCGGACAGGTGGACGGTGCGGTCGGCGTTGGTGAAGGTGCCGGTCTTCTCCGCTCCTGTCGCGGCCGGCAGGACGACGTCGGCCAGTTGGGCGGTCTCGGTGAGGTACAGGTCCTGCACGACCGTGAAGAGCTGTTCCCGGCTCAGGATGTCGCGGATGCGGTGGAGTTCGGGCAGGGAGACGGCGGGGTTGGTGCCGGAGATCCACAGCATCCCGATCGAGCCCTGCTCGGCGAAGCGGAAGATCTGCATCGCGGGCGTGGGCGGCGCGTAGTGCGGAACACGTGAGGGCTCGACGTTCCACACCCGCGCGAGATCGGCCACGTGGTCCTCGTTCTCCCAGTTCCGGAAGCCGGGCAGGTCGCCGTTCGCGCCGCACTCCCGGGTGTTCTCCGCGCTGGGCTGGCCGTTCATCTGCAGCACCCCGCAGCCGGGGCGGCCCAGCATGCCCCTGACGAGCTGGAGGTTGTTGACCTGGCAGGCGGCGGCGGTGGCCTGATGGGACTGGTAGACGCCCTGCAGCACCGTGGACAGCAGCCGCTCGGCCCCGCCCAGGATCTCCGCGGCTTCGACGATCCCGCTCGCCGGGACGTCACAGATCCGGGCGGCCCACGAAGGAGTGCAGTCGGCGACACGGTCGGCGAGTTCGTCGAAGCCGACGGTGTGGGCGTCGACGAAGGCGCGGTCGACGCGGTCGGTCCGGATGATCTCGTGCAGCAGCGCGTTCAGCAGGGCCACGTTCGTGCCCGCGCGCGGTGCGAGGTGCACGGCCGAGTGGCGGGCCACCACCGTGGGACGCGGGTCGACACAGACGAGCCGTGGGGGCTCCCGCCCCGCCAGCCGGTCCAGGACCCGCATCCACAGGACCGGCTGGGTCTCGGCCATGTTGTGTCCGAACAGGGCGATGACGTCGGCGTGGTCGACATCGGTGTACGAGGCGGGCTGGCCGTCGCACCCGAAGGTCTCCTTCAGCGCCTCCCCGGCGGTCGCCGTGCACAGACGGGTGTTGCCGTCCAGGTGGTTGGTGCCGATACCGGCGCGGGCGATCACCGCCAGGGTGTAGTACTCCTCGAGGAACAGCTGACCGCTGGTGTAGAACCCGAGCGAGCCGGGCCCGCGTTCGTCCAGCAGGTGCCGCGAACGGGTGGTGACCTGCCCCATGGCGGTGTCCCAGTCGCAGGCCACCAGATGCCCGTCCTCGCGGACGAGCGGGTGGGTCAGCCGGTCGGGCGAACGGTTCGCCTGCCAGCCGAACAGGTCCTTCGGGCCCAGCCGGCCGCGGTTGACCCGGTCCTGCGGCCGGCCCCGCACACCGACGATCCTGCCGTCGGCGACCGCGAGGTCCATCGCGTCGCCGTTCGAGTGCAGGAGCGAGGCGGTCCGCACCCAGCGCTCCACCGCGTCGGCTTCGACACCGGGCTCCAGGAACGAGTCGACGCGCGCCGGCCAGGCGGTTCCGCCGGTGTAGGGGGTGCGTTCGCCCCAGGGCCGCGCGATCCGGTCCGTCTCGAACTGCATGACTGCCTCCGCGACCCCGAGTACGGGCGGTCCCGCCGCACGGGCGCCCCGCGCTCGTCGTAGGAGCCGATCAGGGCGTGAAGAGGATCTTCACGGCGCCGTCCTGCTTCTTCTGGAAAGTGGCGTAGGCGTCCGGTGCCCGGTCCAGCGGCAGACGGTGGGTGGCGAAGGACTCGACACCGAGCGGGTCGCCGTCGGTCAGCAGGGGAAGGATGTCGTCCACCCACCGCCAGACGTTGGCCTGTCCCATGCGGAGTTGGATCTGCTTGTCGAACATGGTCAGCAGGGGGAGGGGGTCGGTCATCCCTCCGTAGACGCCGGAGAGCGAGATCGTGCCGCCGCGCCGGACGAGGTCGATGGCCAGGTAGAGGGCGCTGAGACGGTCCACCCCGGCCCGCCGCATCAACTTGGCGGCGAGGGCGTCGGGCAGCAGCGTGGTCATCTGCTGGCCGACCTTGGCCGTCGAGGCCCCGTGGGCCTCCATGCCGACCGCGTCGATGACGGAGTCGGGGCCGCGGCCGTCCGTGAGGTCCCGTACCGCTTCCACGATCCCGTCACCGTACTCCTCCAGGTTCAGGGTGTGTGCCCCGCGTGCCCTGACCCTCTCCAGCCGTTCGGGCACCAGGTCGATGCCGATGACCCGCCCGGCGCCCCGGTGGGCGGCGATGCGCGTGCACATGTCCCCGATCGGCCCCAGGCCCAGGACGGCGACCGTCCCGCCAGGGGGGACCGCCGCGTACTCCACGGCCTGCCACGCGGTCGGCAGGACGTCGGACAGGTACACGAACCGTTCGTCCGGAGGACCCGGCGGAACAGCGATGGGAAGCGTGTTGCCGAACGGTACGCGCAGATACTCGGCCTGCCCGCCGGGGACCTGACCGTAGAGCTTGGTGTAGCCGAACAGGGAGGCGCCGCTGCCGTACTCCCGGACCTGGGTGGTCTCGCACTGGGACTGCAGTCCCTGCCCGCACATGAAGCACGTCCCGCACGAGACGTTGAACGGGATGACGACCCGGTCACCGGGCCGGACGTTCGTGACCTCGGAGCCCGTCTCCTGGACGACCCCCATCGGTTCGTGGCCCAGGACGTCCCCCGCGTCGAGGAAGGGACCCAGCACCTCGTACAGATGGAGGTCGGATCCGCACAGCCCCGTGGTCGTCACCTTGACGATCACATCGGTCGGTTCCTGGATGGAGGGATCGGGGACCGTGTCGATCCGTACGTCGCGTTTGCCGTGCCACGTCAACGCTTTCATGCGTCCTCGCTTCGTAGGTGGGAAACCGCGCCCTGCCGACTGCCGGGCCGGAGCCGGAACTGCCGGAGGCGCCGGTGACGACGGCCGAAGGCCGCGCAAGGGCATGCCGTCCGAGTACCCAGACCGATCAGCTCATGCGGGCGGACGGAGGGACGTCTTCCGGCCGCCCGTGCTTCCCGGGATCCGCCTCATCCCTTCCCGCGGCGGACGGCCACCCACGACGCGACGGCGACGCCCGCCGCAGCCAGCAGGAGATCGCGGTTCTCCCGCACCACCTGCGCTCCCAGGAACATCTTCTGCCGCGTCGGCTGGGACACCTCGTCCTCCCGCATCCGGCCCGCTCGGGCAGTCTTTGCCTTCAACTCGCCCTCCTTGAAAGGCGCTTGGTCCCTCAGCCTGCGGGCTTTCCCCGCGGACCCGTCCGAAACAGCCCGGACCGGGTGCGGTCCAGCCGCCCACACAGCACGTGAGTACCCGGATCGAGCGGGTTCAGCGGTGACTTTCGTTTTCTGGACAGTGGCGGACCACCTCTTCGTTTCCGGCGCCACCATGCGCACGCGATGCGGGGCATCGGGTTGTCACGGGGAAACCGCTTCTGCAGAAAGAACACCCCATGCCAGAGCAGCAGGACCCGACCGGCCGTGTCGACGCGTTGGAGGAGGAGAACGCGCAACTGCGGCGCGCCGTCGTCTCGCACGCCGTCGTCGATCAAGCGATCGGTGTCGTCCTCGCCTACGGCGGCGTGCGGCCCGAGGTGGCCTGGGACGTCCTGCGGGAGATCTCCCAGCACACGAACACCAAACTGCGCATGGTGGCGGAGCACCTCGTGCGGTGGCCGAGCTGCCGGTGGCTGCCCGCGGAGATCCACCGTTGCCTGGACGCCGCCCTGGAGAGCCGCCGTCCCGCCCCGCAGCGGTCCGTGCTGCACACCTCGGCCGTCCGCCTCTCGCGGCCGGCGCCGAGCCGGTCGGAATGACCGGGGCGCGGGCGCGGGACTCCTCCGGGCCGGTCCGCGCTCTCAGCCGCGCAGGGTGTCGGAGGGATGGCGGCCGTAGGCCGCGCGGTACAGAGCGGCGAAACGGCCGGGATGGGCGAAGCCCCAGCGCGCGGCGATGTGCCCGACGGTGGTGTCGCCGGGGTGCGCGGCCCGCAGCTCGTGGTGTGCGTGGGCGAGCCGGGCCCGGCGCAGATGGGCGAGCGGGGTGGTGTCGAGCCGGCGGCGGAAGGCGTACTGGAGGGCCCGGACGGTGACATGGGCGGCGGCCGCGATGTCGGCGACCGTCAGCGGCTCGGCGGCGTGGTCGTCGATGTAGGCGACGGCCCGTCGCAGGGTGGCGGAGTGGGCGTCACCGCGGTCCTGCGCGGTCGGTTCGGTCCGCGCGGTGTTGGGGAAGGCCGTCAGCACGCTCGCGGCCAGCATCTGACTGCCCGTCGAGGCGATCAGCGGTTCTCGGGCCACGGCCGGATCGGCGAGCACGTGGTCGCGCAGATAGGTGATGGTCTGCGTCAGATGACGTGCCGCGGCGGGGGAGTGGGGCCGGTGCCCCGTCAGCCGCACGGGTTCGTGCCGCGGCCCCTCCCCGGCGGCGACCTGCTCCAGCAGCCCGGGATCCAGCATGGTGATGTTGTAGCGGGCGGAACAGATGCGGCCGGCGTACGGCAGGTCGTGGGGCGCGAAGAGCACCACGTCACCGGGTCCGAAGTCGTCCCGGACGCCGTGGAAGGCGTGGTCCTGGATCGTGCCCTCGTGCACCACGCACAGGCAGATCCTTCCGAGCGGTGTCACCGCGTAGCTCATGTCGAAGTCGAGGTCGAGTTCGTCGACGCTGACGGCGGGGAGGGCGTCACGGCGGATCCGGGCCCGGCCGGAACCCGGGGTGGAGCTGCTGATGCTCATCCGGGCGTAGGCGCGGCTGAGGAAGTCCTCGGTCACGCCCAGGTCGTCGCTGTCGAACTTGAGTGAGTCCATCTGATCACCGCCCTGGATCGCCGGTCGGCAGGCCCGGCCAGCGAGGACAGGTCCTCGCGCGCCGGGCTTCGTCCTCGACGCTGTCCCCGTGCCCCCGATGTGCGACAAGTACGCCACCTCCCGCCCGCGCGGTTCCCCGGCGCGGGCCCGCGGCCGCCGTTGCTCCGGCACACGGTCGTCGTCGGTGTTCCCCACGCCCGCGAACTGCTCCTGCTCTCCCCTCCGGCCGGTCCCCGGGTCTTCCCCACCCTCGCTCGCCACCGCCCTGGCCTCCTTGCCGGCCCTCGACCGGCCCGCCACCGCCTTGGCGGAGGACGACGCGGTACGGGAGCGGTACGGCCTGCTCAGGCGTGGGCGTGGACGTACTCCAGAGCGTCCAGGACCACTGTCCGCCGGTACCAGGAGCGCCAGCGCGCCAGTTCGTCCGCGAAGGTCCGCAGGGCGGCACGCTGGACGTCGGTCGGCCAGGGCCCGGGCCGAGCGCGGTGGACAGTGATGGTGCCCACGCATTCGCCGTCCTCGGAGAGGGCGGGGACCGCGTACAGGGCGCGGCTGCCCGAGGCCAGCGCGGCGCGGCCGACCTCGGAGGCGGCGAGTTCGGGGTCGGTCAGGACGTCCGCGACGAACACCGGCCGACCGAGCAGGCGGGCCCGTGCGCACACGGCCGGGGGACCGCTGACCTGTGCGACGTGATCCCGGTAGGCGGCGTCGAGGCCCGAGTGGGACTCCAGGACGAGGGAGTTCCGCAGAGCGGGATCGACCAGGTGCACCTCGGCGCTGTCCGCGTCGGTGACCGTGACGACCTCGTAGACGAGGGCACGCAGCAGCCGGCGCCGGTCGTACGCCCCTTGCTCCGGGGTGTCGAGCAGGTCCGAGGGAGGCGGGGGCGTGTGCCGGCGGCCGGGGAACCACTCGGCCGAGCGCGCGGCCGGGGGAGGGGCGGTCACGACGGCGGAGGCGAGGATCCGCAGCGGCACGTTGTGGTGCTGGGAGGCCTGGCGCAGCAGGTCGAAGGCGGCCTGGAAGTCGGCCAGCGCGTAGCGCTCGAGCACGATCCCCTGGGCCATCCCGATGACGGCGCTGGTGCGGGCCTTGGCGCGCAGTCCGAGGACTTCGTCCGACTGGTCCTCGGGCGTGCCCGCCGCTTCCCCGGGAGCGGGGAGCGCGGTGTCGGGCAGCGTGGCCAGTGCGGCGTCGAGGGTGGGACAGACGCGCAGCCCGGGGGCGGGCGCGATGGTGAAGATCTCCCGCGCGTGCGGAGCGGCGACGATCACCAGCACCGGGTCGTCGGACAGGTGACGTGTGTGGGTGTCCAGGACCTGGATGCCCGCCGCGCTCAACAGCCGCAGTCCCGTCAGATCGAGGATCAGACGCCGGTGCGAGTGCGTCGTCCGGAGGCGGGCGGCCAGTTCCTGGCCGAGCGCGGTGGCGCCCTCGGTGTCGAGGATGCCGGACAGGCACAGCACGTCCACGCCGTCCGCCACCCACTGCATCATGAGCGTCGTGTTCAGCTCTCGGCGGCCGGTACGCGGGGCGACTGCTTCTTCCTGAGGCATGCGGCCAGTCCTCTCCGAGGCTTTCGGCCGCTCCTGACCGTTCTTTCACCTTCCCCCGCGCGGGGAGGAAGAGCAAGGAGCGACGCCGCCACGGCCGGAAACGTTCCCCGCCGGGCCCGCCCTCGGATTTGACCGCCGTCCTGCGGGAGCGGGCGGAGCCCCGGTCGCGGGGAGGCGTGACCAGGACTCCGCCCCCGTCGGGCGGTCAGTCGGTGGAGAGCGCCTCCAGGAGGTCGCCGGCCTTGGGGTCGGGGAGCGCGCGGGCGGCGTCGGCGAGGGCGACCATGCCCACCAGGTCGTGACCGTCGATGACGGGCAGACGGCGCACCTTGTGCGTGGTCATGGTGCGGATGATCTCTTCGGCGTCGTCGTCGGCGCCGATGGTGACGGCTTCACCCTGCGCGAGTTCTCCGGCCTTGCACGTGGCGGGGTCCTTGCCGGCGCCGAGGACCTTCACCACGATGTCCCGGTCGGTGATGACGCCCTTGAGTTTGTTGTCGGTGCCGCAGATCGGCATGGCGCCGACGCCGAGGTCCTTCAGCTTCTTGGCCGCGTCCAGGACGCTGTCCTCGGCACCGATGCACTCGGCGCCGCTCGTCATGATCTCTCGTGCCGTCGTCATGATCGCTGTCCCTCCTCGGGCCGGGCCCGTTCACGGCTGCACCGGCGTTGTGTGTGAGGGCTGCTGGGTCCCCGGTTTTCCCCGTGTCTAACGGAGACGCTCCTCGGTTGTCCGAGAACGAGCGGTGAAGATCTTCCGGGGCCGCCCTCGCGGCGGTCCGGGAGCGACCGCGGGGCCGTCGCCTTTCCGTCGTCTTCCGGCGAATAAAGGGACCGGAAACGGAGCACTCGGGAGGCAGGCCGGCCGGTTCCCTCGGGAGGCCGGCACGGCTCGGGTTCCCTCGGTTCGGACCCATGTGCCGGGGGAACCGCCGAACGGGAGCGCCGCGACCGGACGGACGGGTACGGGTGTGATCCGGGTTTGCGGTCGTGACCACGGGGGGACCCGGGATCCGTGCTTCGGACCGGAGGTACAGCGCCGAGCGGGGGTCCTCTCGTACGGCCCCACCTTCGGTGGGCCCGCGCATTTCCGCCCGGCGGAACCGACAGACCTTGTTCGGGCCGTCTCCGGAACCACGGCGGGGATGGCCCGAGCCCACGTCCAGGAGCCGCCCCGTGCGCACCGCCCTCAACTCCGACCGCCGTTCCGACCGTGAAGCGCGCGGCTCTCCCGCCACCGCCCCCCGCTCCGCGCGGGTGGCCGAGTATCCCTTCCCCGAGGCATTCGAACTCTTCGTGCTGCTGAGGGAACTGCCCGAGGGGCCGGAACGGGACGCCGTGCGGGACGAGCTGGTCCGCGTCTGGCTGCCCATGGCGCACCGGATCGCCAGCCGCTTCCGCGACCGCGGCGAAACCATGGAGGACCTGCGCCAGGTCGCGGCCCTCGGCCTGGTCAAGGCCGTGGACCGCTTCGACCCCGGGCGTGGAGCCTTCGAGAGCTACGCGGTACCGACGATCACCGGCGAGGTGAAACGGCATTTCCGGGACCGGATGTGGGCCGTGCGGGTGCCCCGCCGGGTGCAGGAGCTGCGCAACCGGGTACGTCTCGCGCGCCGCGAGCTCACCCAGCGTCCCGGCAGTCCCGAGCCCGGCCCGGCCGACCTCGCCGCCCACACCGGCCTCACCGAGGAAGAGGTCGCCACGGGCCTGGAGGCACTGGAGAGTTACAGCACCGTCTCCCTGGACTTCGGTGAGGACGGCGCCACCCTGGCCGACACCCTGGGCGTCGACGATCCCTCCTACGAGGTCGTCGTCGACCGCGAGGCGGTCAAGGAGGGGCTGCGCCGCCTGCCCGAGCGCGAGCGGACGATCCTTTACCTGCGCTTCTTCGAGGACATGACGCAGGCTCGTATAGCCGACCGGATGGGGCTCTCCCAGATGCACGTCTCCCGGCTCATCACGAGCAGCTGCGCCCACGTACGGGACGAGGTGCTGGGGCAGTGCTCCAGCGATTCCTCCGAGTGAGACGTGCCCTGTTCCACGTCCTCGCGTGGGGTCCACGCAGGGGCGGGGCCACTCGGCGCGTGGTCAGTGCGTGGTGAGCATGCCCGCGCGGAGCTTGGCGAGGATGCGGTTGAGGAGGCGGGACACGTGCATCTGGGAGACACCCAGGTGTTCGCCGATCTGTGCCTGGGTGAGCTCGTCGACGAACCGCATGTGGATGATGCGGCGTTCGCGCTCGTCGAGCGAGGCGATCAGGGGGGCCAGGGCGTGGAAGTCCTCGACGAGTTCGAGCGAGCTGTCGTCGCTGCCGATGAAGTCGGCCAGCGCCGCCTCGCCCTCGTCACCGGAGCTGATGGCGGCGTCGAGGGAGGCCGAGTTGTAGCCGTTGGAGGCCAGCCGTGCCTCGTTGACCTCCTCCTCGCTCAGGGACATCAGCTCGGAGAGTTCCTTGACGGTGGGCATGCGGCCGAGCCGGCCGCGGAGCTCCTCGGTGGCCTTGGCGAGCTGGACGCGGGCCTCCTGGAGGCGGCGCGGGACGTGGACCGCCCAGGAGGTGTCGCGGAAGAAGCGCTTGATCTCGCCGGTGATGTAGGGCACGGCGAAGGAGGTGAACTCGACCTCGCGGGACAGCTCGAACCGGTCGATGGCCTTGATGAGCCCGATCGTGCCGACCTGGACGATGTCCTCCATCTCGTCCGCGCTGCGGCTGCGGAAACGCGCGGCGGCGTAGCGCACGAGGGTGATGTTCATCTCGACGAGGGTGTTGCGCGCGTACTGGTACTCGGGCGTGCCCTCCTCCAGGACGGCGAGCCGGTCGAAGAACAGCCGGGACAACTGCCGGGCGTCCCTGGGGGCGATCTGGGAGGGGTCGGCGATCTCCGGGAGCGGGGCGGTCCGTGCCTCGGTGGTCATCTCGGTCGCCGTCATCACAAGCCCCTCCCTGGGTGGTCCTTTTCCGCGCCGCCGGCTTCCGGGAGCCGGCCAACCCGCGTCTACCCCGGGTCGCGGAGTGCATGCCAGTTTATTTCGACACTTCTGCGCGGGTGCCGGTCCGTGCCGTGGAGCGCGGATCCGGAGGGCCGGGCCGGAGCGGCCGGTGACATCGCCGGCGGCCGGGGGACGGGCGGGTGCGGCAGGCCCCGTGGCCCCTGGCGGGTGGGGTCACGGGGCCTGCCGGTCGGCGCCGCGAGACCTGCCGGACGGTGCGACGGGGCCTGCCCGGCCGTCAGAGAACGGGGTCGAAGCGGTCCCAGGCACGATGGCGGCCCAGCAGTTCGGTGATGCCCCGCAGCCCGCTCTCGGCGCTGTCGGCGGTGACGACGCCGGGTGTGCCGGGGGCGATGCCGGCGGCTTCCAGGGCCCGGGCTCCCCCGTTCCAGGCCCCGATGGCCTTTCCGTGCCGGTAGGCCTCGGCGAGCAGGAGCACGACGCGCGGGTCGATGCCCGTGGCCGCCCCGACGCCGTCGTCCGCCTTGGCGTCGCGCGCCGCGAAGGCGTCGTCACCCGGCGCGGGCGCGGACGTCACGAGGAGGGCGTCGAACTCGGTGGACCGGGCGGTGGCGAAGGTGCGCTGCACGGTCACGGGATCGCCGTCCTGGTCGAGTACGCCTCCGGCCGGGGCGATCACCAGGGGCACCATGTCGGCGTCCAGGGCGGCCCGTGCCACGGACCGGACGCCGGACAGGTCCTGCCCGTCCGCGGTGATGACACCGACGGTCCGTCCGTCCAGCGGCCAGGTGCTGCCGAGCTGGGAGAGTGCGGGGCTCGGGGCGGGGTCGGCGAGCGTCACGGTCGGTGCGGGGGCCGGCAGGCCGAGCCCGGTGGCGACCTGCGCGCACAGCTCGCCGTCGATGTTGGCCAGCACCTTCAGCGCCCGCTCCTTGATCGCCTTCTCCCAGCACTTGTTCAGCTCGAAGGTGTAGGCGGCGACGATGTGTTCACGCTCGGTGGGCGTCATGCTCAGCCAGAACAGCCGGGGCTGGCTGTAGTGGTCGTCGAAGGAGACCGCCGCGTCGCGGACCTTGGGGGCCGCGGGCACGTGCTCGGGGACCTCGACGTAGGCGCCGTTGTCCTCACCGGCGAGGAAGGGGCAGCCGCCGTCCAGCGAGTTGGGCCGGTAGGGGGCCACGCCGCGGTGGACGGCGGTCTGGTGCATGCCGTCGCGCAGCATGTCGTTGACGGCGGCGTGCGGCCGGTTGATGGGCAGCTGGTTGAAGTTGGGGCCGCCGAGCCGGCTGATCTGGGTGTCGAGGTAGGAGAACAGACGGCCCTGGAGCAGGGGGTCGTCGGTGACGTCGATGCCGGGCACCAGGTGGCCGAGGTGGAAGGCGACCTGCTCGGTCTCGGCGAAGTAGTTCGAGGGGTTCGCGTTCAAGGTGAGCAGGCCGACCGGCTGGACCGGGGCCAGCTCCTCCGGCACGATCTTGGTCGGGTCCAGCAGGTCGATGCCCTCGAAGAGCTGGTCCTCGGTGTCGGGGAAGGTCTGGACCCCGAGTTCCCACAGCGGGAAAGCACCCGCCTCGATGGCGTCGGCCAGGTCACGGCGGTGGAAGTCGGGGTCGACGCCCGCGGTGATCTGGGCCTCCTCCCACGCCATGGAGTGCACGCCCAGCCTCGGCTTCCAGTGCCACTTCACCAGTGTCGTCGCACCCTCGGCGTTCACCAGCCGGAACGTGTGGACGCCGAAGCCCTCCATCATCCGGTACGAGCGCGGGATCCCGCGGTCGGACATGTTCCACAGCGTGTGGTGCGTGGCCTCGGTGTGCAGGGTGACGAAGTCCCAGAAGGTGTCGTGGGCGCTCTGGGCCTGCGGGATCTCCCGGTCGGGATGCGGTTTGCCCGCGTGGATGATGTCCGGGAACTTGATCGCGTCCTGGATGAAGAAGACCGGGATGTTGTTGCCGACCAGGTCGAAGACACCCTCACTGGTGTAGAACTTCGTCGCGAAGCCGCGCGTGTCGCGGACCGTGTCGGCCGATCCGCGCGAGCCCAGCACGGTGGAGAAGCGCACGAAGACCGGCGTCTCCACGTCCTTGCCCAGGAAGGCGGCCTTGCTGATCCGGGCGGCGGTTCCGTACCCCTGGAAGACGCCGTGGGCGGCGGCGCCCCGGGCGTGCACCACCCGCTCCGGGATGCGCTCGTGGTCGAAGTGGGTGATCTTCTCGCGCAGATGGTGGTCCTGCAGCAGCACCGGCCCGCGCCGACCCGCCTTCAGCGAGTGGTCGGTGTCGTACAGCCGCGCCCCCTGCGCGGTCGTCAGGAACTCGCCGCCCTGGGCGACCTCGTCCGGCGGGGTCGACGTGGCCTGCCCGGTGGGGCTGTAGGCGTCGGGGCCGCGCTGGTCCGGCTTGGGCGGCAGCGGGCCGGCGGGCCGGGTCGGCTCGTCCACCGACGGCGGCACGGGCGCCGGGGCGCCGGGGATGTCGTTGCCGGAACTGACGGCTTCCTGGACCTTCTCGACGATCTTGTCGGCGGTTGCCGCCACAGGGTTCTTCTTCTTGGCGCTCACGACGTTTCCGATCAATGGGGGAAGGGCGGGCGGACATGGCTTCGGTCCCCACGGGGACGGGCCACTCGACGTGCGAGGAGGGTGGGTACCCGTTTCGGCGACCGCGACGCAGAGGCGTCCACCGCGCATGCGGAGGGCGGGCGCGGGTACTCACCCGCGGCACGCCGGTCCGGGGCGGCCCTCGCGGCCGCCGGTACCGCGTTTCCGGCTTCCTTCCCGCACCTGACCGCCCCGGCGGACCCCGGCCCCAGAAAGGTGATCCATGTCCGACAACCCGGTCGACAAGCATCCCCGCCCCGACCTTCCGCAGCAGGACCAGGAACATCCCGGCTGGACGGGCCCCATGGACCCTCCGCCCGACCACGGTGAGGACTCCTACGAAGGGTGCGGCCTGCTCCGGGACCGCAAGGCGCTGGTGACCGGCGGCGACTCCGGCATCGGGCGCGCGGTGGCGCTCTCCTACGCGCGTGAGGGAGCGGACGTCCTGTTCACCCACCTTCCCGAGGAGACGGACGACGCGACCGAGACCGCACGGCTGGTCGAGGAGGCGGGACGCAAGGCCGTCGCCGTCGCGTGCGACATACGGGAGGAGGACCAGTGCCGCCGGCTGGTGGAACGCGCGGTCGAGGAGTTCGGCCGCATCGACATCCTCGTCAACAACGCCGCGTACCAGATGTCCCAGCCCGACGGCATCGGTGAGATCTCCACCGAGCAGTTCGACCGCGTCATGCGCACCAACCTGTACGGCATGTTCTGGCTGTGCAAGATGGCCCTGCCGCACATACCGGCGGGGGGCTCGATCATCAACACCACGTCCGTGCAGGCCTACAAGCCCAGTCCGCACCTGCTGGACTACGCGACGTCCAAGGGCGCGATCGTGACCTTCACCCAGGGGCTGGCGCAGATGGTGGCGGGCGATGGCATCCGCGTCAACGCCGTGGCGCCCGGGCCGGTGTGGACCCCGCTGATCCCGGCCACGATGCCGGACACCACCGAGTTCGGGAAGCAGGCTCCCCTCGGCCGGCCCGCCCAGCCCGCGGAGATGGCGCCCGCCTATGTGTTCCTGGCCTCCTCCCGGGCGAGCTTCATCACCGCGGAGATCCTCAACGCCACCGGGGGGACGCCTCTGCCTTGACGGCCGCGCGCTCCACGGGTTCCGGCAGCCCCGGGCGGGACGAGCGCCCCCGCCCGGCACACCCCTGACCCGCGCCTCCGGTCCTCCGGCGGATCTTTACCATGGGGAAAGGAAGCTGATCTGGAGGCTGTGAAGAGTGTTCTCGGTGGAGGTCGAACCGATCACGCAGGCGGTGGTGCTCTCGTTGCGGGGGGAGCTGGATTTCGACAGCACCGTCCAGCTGGACGAAGCGGCCGACCGCCTCCTCTCGGGGGAGGGCGGGCAGCCGGCGCTTGTCATCGTGAACTGCACGGACCTGTACTTCTGTGACTCCTCCGGGATCGGCTGTTTCGTCCGGATGTACCAGCGGCTGACCGCCCGGAGCGGCGAACTGCGCATAGCGGCGGCCCCCGCCCCCGTGACACGCGCGTTCAGCCTGACCGGACTCGACCAGGTCATCGGCGTGTATGCGACGATGGACGCCGCTCTCGCCTCCGGCAGTGGTGGGTACGGAGCCGGCACCGGGGCGGGCCTTCCCTCGGTGTCCTTGTCGGCCGAGGGATGACAGGAGCGATGACACGCGTGCCGGAGCAGTCACCCGCGCCCGATTCCCCGATGACCCGCCCCGCCGCCCGGGGTGACGCCGAGCCGGACCTGTGGAGCGTGTTCGGGCAGTCCAAGGCGGTGTTCGCCGCCCTCGCCGGCCCCGCCCACCTGCTGGAGGGCGCGAACCCCGCCTTCTCCGCCGCGATCGGCGGTGAGGGGCGCCTCCGTATCGGCGCGCCGCTGGGACAGCTGATACCGGAACTGGCGGACCAGGGATTCCTCGAGCTGCTGGACCATGTCTACCGCAGCGGCAGGCGCCATGTCGGGCGCGACGGCCGTGTCCTGCTGGGCAGCGGTCCCCAGGCGCGCGAGGCGTTCTTCGACTTCACCTACGAGCCCCGTCTGGACGCTGGCGGCAACGTCACCGGCGTGTGGGTGTCCGGCGTGGAGACCACACAGCTCAAGCAGGCGCAGCGGCTGACGGCCGAGCACCGTGCCCTGCTGGAGCAGATCGCCCGTCAGGCCCCGCTGCACCAGGTGCTGGACGGCATGGCCCGCGTCATCGAGGAACTCTCTCCCGACGAGGTGCTGGTCTCGGTGCTCCTCGCCGACGCCGACGGCCGGCATCTGCGCCACGGCGCGGCACCGAGCCTTCCCGACTTCTACAACCGGGCCATCGACGGCATCGCCACCGGGGAGGGTGTCGGCTCCTGCGGCACGGCCGCCCACCGCCGTCAGGCGGTCATCGTGACCGACATCGCCACCGACCCCTTCTGGGACGAGTTCCGGGACCTGGCGGAGCGGGCCCGGGTGGCGGCCTGCTGGTCCACCCCCATCCTCGCGCGGGACGGCTCTCTGCTGGGCACCTTCGCGATGTACCACCGCAGCCCGCGCACCCCGCAGGAGGCCGACCACGCGCTCGCCCGGGTCTTCGCCGACACGGCCGCCCTGGCCATCGAGCGGCACCAGGCCGAGCAGGGCCGTCTCGCCGCGGAGGCGAAGGCTCGTGCCGCCCGCGACGACCTGGCCTTCCTCCTGGAGACCAGCACCGCCCTGACCCGGAGCCTGGACCACCACCAGGTCCTGCGGCGGCTGGCGGACTCCTGCGTGCCGGCGCTGGCGCCGCTCTGCGCGATCGACATCGTCGAGGCGGGCCGCGTACGCCGCGTCACGACAGCCGGACCCACCCCGCGCGACCGGGAGTTGCTCGCCTCCCACACCCCGTTCCACGACGCCGCCGACGACGCGGTGGCGCGGGTCCTGGAGAGCGGCCTGAGCGAGGTCGCCCGGCGCGCCCCCACCGGCCCCGGCCCCTGGCCCGACCTCGGCGTCACCGGTTACCTGTGTGTCCCGATGGCCGACCGCGGCCGTGTCTTCGGCACCCTCACGCTGCTCACCACCGGCGAGGACGCCTTCGACGGCCGTACCGTCGCCCTGGCCGAGGAGCTCGCCCGGCGCGCCGCCACGGCAGCCGTCAACGCCCGCCAGTACACCCAGCGCGTCGCGCTCGCCCGCGATCTGCAGGCCGGCCTGCTGCTGCCCGAGGTCCCCGCCGTCCCCGGCGCGGACATCGCCATCCACTACCACCCCGCCGGCGAAGGCCTCGACATCGGCGGCGACTTCTACGACCTCTTCCCCCTCGCCGACGGCCGCTGGGCGTTCATGGTCGGCGACGTGTGCGGCCGCGGCGCCATCGCCGCCACCACCACCGCCCTCGTCCGCCACACCGCCCGCGCCGTCGCCCCGCTGGTGCCCGGCCCCGAGGCCGTCGTCGACGCCGTCAACAAGGCCCTCCTCAACCGTCCCGACAGCCACGGCACCGGCTTCGTCACCCTCGTCTACGGTCACCTCGCCCCCGTCGAGAACGGGCTCGACGTCACTTTCGTGCGCGCCGGCCACACCCTCCCGCTCCACATCACGGACGACGGCGCCCACCCCGTGGACGCCGCGGGTTCCCTGCTCGGTATCACGCCCAGCCTCCACCTGGAGCCCCACCGCCTGACGCTGCGGCCGCACGAGAGCCTGCTGCTGTACACCGACGGCATCACCGAGGCCCGTGACGGCGACGGCGACCTCCTGGGCGAGGAGCGTCTCGCCGAGGCCGTGGGGCTGGAGCGGCCCACGGCGCACGACGTGATCAAGGCGGTGATCGGCGCCGTGCACGCCTTCAGCGGCGGCCAGCACGGCGACGACGACCAGGCCGCCCTCGTGCTGACGGCGACCCCGCGCTGACCCGTCCTCCGGCCCGTCGGGGAGTCCGGCACACGCGAAGAGCGGGGCCGGCCGGAGTCGCTCCGGCCGGCCCCGCTCCCGGGTCCCGCTGAGGTCAGATGCCGCGGTGGCCCTGGTAGTAGGTGCCGATCTGCTCGTGGTAGCCCGCGTCTCCGACGTGCTTGTCCTTGTCGAACTCGGGGGAGTCCTTGATCTGGTCCTTCGTCAGGGCGACGTAGACCTTCTTCTCCTCCTGGTCGACCCGCTGCACGGTTCCTGCGGGCAGCAGAACGTGCTTGCCGAAGATCCACACGCCGGTGTCGACGACGAGGTAGGCGGAGTCGACGTCGTCCGAGTGCTTGTCGACCTTGCCGATGCTGCCGTCGGTCGCCTCGACCTTGTACCCGGTCAGATCGGTGCCCGCGATGTGGCCGGTGGTCGGCTGGTAGCCCCAGATGCTGTCACTCATAAGGAACTGCTCCCTTGTCGCGATCGATTTCCTCTCCACGGTCGGACCGTGGAGTTCTCCGGAACGTCATCGAATAACGGTGACTTTTCCTCGGAAAGCCGGGTGCCCGGCTTTCCTCGATTCCATGCCTTCATTTCGCGAAGACGATCGGGCGGCCGGGGACACCGTGCTGGAGGCGGCGGTTCCCGATGTCACGGCCGTCCCCGGCCCCGACCTCCGAGTACCCCGGAACGGGAGAATCACCGCTTTCTCCGCGCATCGCCGCGTGAGCCGGAAAACGGGTGGGCCCCGGCGCCGCGGCGCCGGGGCCCACCCGTCGGAACTGCTGTTCGGGGACGCTCACCAGCGGTACCAGCGGCCACGTCGGCCGCCGTTCGCCGCCGGACGGATCACGAAGCCGAGAGCCCACACGATCAGCACGACGACCGCGACCCACCACAGGGCCTTGAGTGCGAAACCGGCGCCGAAGAGGATCAGGGCGAGCAGAAGAACAAGAAGAACGGGAACCATGATTATCAACCTCCGGAACGCCGTGTGCCCTGCGGGTCGGACCGCACACCCGGAGATTCGAGCTTCCCGAAGAATCCGGGCCCGTGACAATTCACTGCGGAACTCCTCGATTGGAGGACGGGATCCGGGGAATGCGCGTGCCGCTCCGGTGTCTCGGCGAGGCGGGTGGAGCGGCCCGCCCGGGCGACGTTTGTCCGGGCGTCCCCGGGTAACTCGGCACACCAGCGAAACGAGAGAAGATGAGACGCCGTGACCAGGCGAACCGCAGAGAAACCCGTCCTCCGAGTGGCAGAGACCGGCTGGGCGAAAGCACGTCACCTCCCCCGCAGAAGCGCACGTACCTGTGTTGCCGCCGTCGCGGACGAGACCACCTCGCCCGTCGCGTACACGAGTGCCGAGGGGAACATCGTCAGGGGCGACGACTGAATCCACCCCTCGGCTTCCGGCCCCCGGCACACCGTGCCGGGGGCCGGAAGCCGAGGCCGTGAACTCCGGAGCGCCCGCGCCCGCCCTACCGGTGGCGCGCGGGATTCCGTCGCGTGATGGAGCCGTTCAGCGCCGTGGCGAAGACGCACCAGCCCGCGTACGGCACGAGCGCGCGGGCCGCCGTGGGGTCGACCCGGCGGACGCGGTGGATGAGTTCGGCGTTGCTCAGGTTCAGCAGGAGCGTGCCGTAGAGTCCCGCCTTCGGCTCGCGCAGGCCGAAGAACAGCCAGTTCCATCCCGCGTTGAGGGCGAGGTTGACGGCCAGGCCGGCGGCCAGGCGGGTGCGAGGGGGACCGTCGGGGGAAGCGTTCAGGGCGTGTCCGGCGGCGTAGGCGATCGTGGCGTAGAGCGGGGTCCACACGACGCCGAAGACCCAGGGCGGCGGTTGCCACGGCGGTTTGCGCAGGGACCGGTACCAGGCGCTGTCGACGTCGACCGCCCGTGCCCCCAGCAGGGCGGTGGCCGCCACCGCGGCCGCGCCGACGCCGTAGCGGAGCAGGGCCTTCGGCGTTCGTTCGCTGCCCGAGTGTTCGCTGATCAGCCTCATGTCCCTGGAATTCCCCCGTACGGCCCTTTCACCGGTGGACGCGGAAGGCGGCCGCCGGTCGTCATCGCCGGCCCTTGCGGTCGCGGTGGGCCAGCCGGCTCTGGAGGCGGGAGAGGGAGATGAGGCGGGGCCGGCGCAGGGCGGCCCGTGCGGCGTTGGCCCCGGGGGCCCCGTGGACCCCGCCGCCCGGGTGCGCCGAGGCGGAAGCGAGGTAGAGGCCGGGGACGGGTGTCTCCGGGCGGCCGGAGCCGGGACCGGGCCGGAAGACCAGCTGCTGGTGCAGGGCGGTGGTGCCGCCGTTGATGGCGCCGCCGTGGAGGTTGGCGTCCAGGCTCTCCAGCGTGGGCGGGGCGAGGACGCGCCGGGCGCGGACGAGGCCGCGGAACCCGGGGGCGTAGCGCTCGACCTGGGCTTCCACGCGGTCGGCGAAGGCTTCCTGCTCCCGAGCGTCCCACGAACCCGTCAGCTTGTCGTCTCCCGCGTCCCCCCGCACCTTCTGCGGTACGTGCGTGTAGGCCCAGGCGGCCTCGGTGCCGGGGGCCGAGCGGCTGGGATCGGCGGTGGTCATCTGGCCGAAGAGGGAGAAGGGTTCGTCGGGGACACGGCCCATGGCGATCTGTGAGGCGAAACGGGTGAGACCGTCGACGCCGTCGGCGAGGTGGACCGTTCCCGCCCGCGCGGCCCCGGAACAGGTCCACGGAACCCGGCCGTCCAGCGCCCAGTCGACCTTGAACGTGGCGAAGTCCCACTGGAAGCGCCTCAGATCGGCGAGCAGCCGTGGGGGGAGGTGGTCCTCAGCCACGAGGGAGCCGTACAGGGCGGGGGCGGAGACATCGGCCAGGACCGCCCTGCGGGCCGGGACCGCGTCGCCGGCGGCCGTGCGGACGCCGACCGCGCGGCCGCCGCGGACGACGACCTCGGTGACCCGCTGCCCGCAGCGGAGGGTGCCGCCCTTCCGTGCCAGGCGGCGGGTGAGAGCGGAGGCGAGCGCTCCGGAGCCGCCGGCCGGGACGGGGAAGCCGTAGGTCTGGCCGAGCATGGACATGAGCCATCCGAAGCCACCGCTGCCCGCGGCCTCCGGCGCGAGGTCGGCGTGCAGGGCGTTGCCCGCGAGCAGGAGCCGGCCGCCCTCGCCGCGGAACTCCTCCTCGCCCAGCCGCCGCACCGGCAGCACCATCGTCCTGGCCAGCCGCAGCCCGCCCGAGCCCCGCAGCCGCAGTGCCAGCCCCGCTCCGGCGCGGATCGGGGGGAAGGGAGTGAACAAGGCACCGAGCAGGCCCTCCCGCACCGTCTCCCAGACGCGCCACAACTCCTTCCACGCCGCCCCGTCGCCCGGGGCGAACGCCTCCAGGCTCGCGGCGGTCTCCTCCAGTTCACGGCTGAGGACCGCGCAACGGCCGTCGAGCAGGGGGTGGGCGAGGACCTTCGGGGCGTGGCTCCACGCCAGCCCCTCCTCCTCCAGACGCAGACCGGCCAGGACCGGGGAAGCCGCGGCCAGGGGGTAGAAGGCGCTGAAGACGTCGCTGACGAAACCGGGGTCGACCCCCCGGTCGTGCCGGACCGCCCCGCCGGGCACGTCCTGGGCCTCCAGCACCTCCACGCTCCAGCCGGCATCGGCCAGGAGGTTGGCCGCGACCAGCCCGTTGGGGCCCGCCCCGATCACTACGGCGTCCGGCATGACATGCTCCCGGTTCGATGGGTGGCGCCGCGCCCGATGGCGCGGCCGTCCGCGGCTCCCGGCGCGGGCTCAGGCGCTGCGCGGCTGTCCGACCCGGGTACGGGACGGCTCGTCGGCCTCCTCGCAGAGCCGGGCGAGACGGCGGAGCATCGTGCGGTGCCGTATCTGCTGTGCCGCGTCCACGAGGCCGTTGTGCAGGGCGCCTCCCGGGCCGCGCAAGGGGTGTTCGTCGAGGATGAGCAACGTGTGCTCGCCCCAGGGCCGCAGTTCGATCGCGATCCTCGCGGTCCCCAGCGCTCCGCTGTCCGCCTCCAGTTCGAGCACGGTGTTCGGTTCGCTGCGGCGCACGATGGTGCGGTTGCGCAGAGTGACCGGTCCGATCGCGATCTCGTAGCGGAGGGTCGCCCCCAGATCCGGCCACGTCCCCTCGTCGGCTTCGGCGTGGGAGGTGCCGACGACCCACTCCTCGAAGCGTCCGGCGTCGGACAGGACGTCCCAGACGGCCTCGGGGGGCTTCTGGATCAGGCGATGCCGTACAGCCATGTGTGCCTCCGCCGTTCGAAGTGCCCCGTCCCTTGCGCGTTCCCAAACCGGGACGGAGCACACACCCGTCCCACAAGTGGTGGCCGCCGCCGGCACCCGGAGCGCCGTCGGCGGGGGAGCGGGGCATCCTGGATTCCGGACCCCGCACCGTTCCGCCGCGTGGAGGTGGCATGTCCCTCGAAGGCCCTCTGTCCGGCCGCACGGCGGTGGTGACCGGCGCCGCCCGGGGACTGGGCTCCGAGACGGCCCGGGCGCTGGTGCGGCGCGGTGCGCGGGTGGCCCTGCTGGGGCTGGAGGAGGGGGAACTGGCGAGGACGGCCGTCGCGTTGCCCGGCGACGCCGTCCGGTGGTGGAGGGTCGACGTGACCGACACCGACGCGATGGAGGAGACGGCCGCACGTGTGCGGTCCCGTCTCGGACCGCCCTCGGTGGTGATCGCCAACGCGGGTGTCGCCGGGGTCGGCCCGTTCCTGGACTCCGATCCGGGCGTGTGGCGGCGGATCGTCGAGGTCAACGTGGTGGGCAGCGCCGTGACGGCCCGCGCCTACCTGCCCGACCTGCTGCGGACTCGGGGCTACTACCTCCAGGTGTCCTCCCTCGCGGCGCTCGGACCCGCGCCGTTCATGAGCGCCTACTGCGCCTCGAAGGCGGGTGCCGAGTCCTTCGCCCAGGTGCTGCGGGCCGAAGTCGCCCACCGGGGGGTGGGTGTGGGAGTCGCCTACCCGAGCTGGGTGGACACGGAGATGATCCGGGAGGGTGACGGGTTCGCCGCCCTGCGGGCGCTGCGGTCGGCCCTGCCGTGGCCGGCCTCGCGCACCCATCCGGCGGCGCAGGTCGCGGAGCGCATGGTACGCGGGGTCGAACGCCGTTCCGCCGCCGTCTACCCCCAGCAATGGGTGAGAGGAGTGCGGTTCGTACGTCCCTGGCTTCCGCCGCTGGTCGTGCTGCGCGCGCGCCGCTTGGCGCGGCGCCTCGACGAGGGTGGAGGCGTGGAGGGCAGCGGGCTCCTCGGGGCGGGCGGGGAGGCCGCGGAGGAGGGGCTCTCGTGACAGGACTCGCCTCCGTTCCCCCTCGCTCCGGGCACCGTTCCGCGCGTGAGTCACGTCGGTGCCGCGTGCGACATCGCTGGTGAGGGCCCCGAGCCCGATCGGGGAGGCAGCGCCCGACGCCGCCGATCACGCCGCGACGAGGCTGGCGGGATCTCGCGTTTGCAGGTGTGGCGGTGGGGAAGTCGGGGGTTGGTGCTTTGGACCGAAGGCGCACGCCCCGCGAGAGACCTCGATCTTTCCGGCTGCGGTTTCCCTCGGCAGCCCAGGCGGCTCTCCGCGCGGTGATCCCTGGCAGAAACCGTTCAGGCCGTGCCCGGTGCTGCTCCCGGGCCGTCCTGGACCCGGCCTCAGGAGCGATTCCCCCGATGCTCACCGAGACGACCACCGCGGGCCCCATGGACGACGACAGCGCCTCCGCCGCCCGGCCCGCCCCCGCCCCATCGCGCCGCGCCCATGACGACGCCCCCGACGAGGCCGCCGCGCTGTTCACGCGTATGGCGTCCCTGGAGGAGGGCCCGGAACGCGACGCCGTGCGCGATCAGTTGGTGGCCCTGTGGCTGCCCATGGCGCACCGGATCGCGAGCCGCTTCCGCGACCGCGGTGAGGACATCGAGGACCTGCGCCAGGTCGCGGCCCTCGGCCTGGTCAAGGCCGTGGACCGCTTCGATCCCGGCCGGGGAGCCTTCGAGAGCTACGCGGTACCGACCATCACCGGCGAGGTGAAACGGCACTTCCGGGACCGGATGTGGGCCGTGCGGGTGCCCCGCCGGGTGCAGGAGCTGCGCAACCGGGTACGTCTCGCCCGTCGCGAGCTGACCCAGCGCCCCGGCAGTCCCGAACCCGGCCCGGCCGACCTCGCCGCTCATACCGGCCTCACTGAGGAAGAGGTCGCCGCGGGCCTGGAGGCACTGGAGAGTTACAGCGCGCTCTCCCTGGACGCCGCCCTGGCCGACGACGACCACACACTCGCCGACACCCTCGGCGCCGACGAGCACTCCTACGACGTCATCGTCGACCGCGAAGCCGCCAAGGAGGCGCTGGGCCGCCTCCCGGAACGGGAGCGGGCCGTCCTGTACATGCGCTTCTTCCAGGACATGACCCAAAGGCGCATCGCCGACCACTTCGGCTACTCCCAGATGCACGTCTCCCGGATCATCACCCGCTGCTGTGCCCACGTCCGCCGTCAGGTGCTGCAGGACCGCGAGTGCCCGGCGGATCCCTCCAAGAACTGACGGACCCCGCTCGAAGGGAGTGGCCGATGGCCGGCGCCTCGGACCTCCACACGTTGTCAAGACAGTCCGCACAAGGCCGAACGGCCCTGAGACCAAGGAGTTCGCACCGATGCTGATGCCCCTCCCCGCCACGTTGCGCCGACTGGTGAAGGAGTACGAGACGCTCCTCGCCGAGCAGGAGGATCCTTCCGGCCGGCGCCTGCGGGACCTCGCCTACACCCTGTGCGTGTCCACCGGCACCCGCGAGATCGCCGACGCCCTCGTCGTCGCACGCTCGTATCTGGCCGACCCGGCCACCACGACCACCTTCACCTCCGCGACGGCCACCAGGTCCGGATCCGGCCGGGTGGCCGTCGCGCCCGGCGGCTCCCGCGACGCCGCCCCGCGCCCCGGGCGGCCCATGACGCCACCCCTCGCGAGCACGGGCCGGGGCAGCGGAAGGTGACAGCCCGGGCGACGAGCCGGTGACGGCGGTTCGTGCGGGGTGGAGACGGTCGGCGGGTACGCCTCCGGTTCGGTGAAACGGCCGGAGGCGTACCCGCCGCTCCGTCTGTCGTCGGAGCCGACGGGCCGCCTCACCGGAACCCCGGTGAGGCGGCGCGACTCAGCTCGGTCCGGTCCGCTGCCGGGCTTCGTCCGCGAGGGCCCGGTCGGAGTCCCGCGTCTGCTCGGTGACCTGCCCGGCCTGCTCACGCGCTTCGTCCCGCGTGGCGCCGACGGCCTGCGCGGCGGTGTCCTTCACCTCCGCGGCCGCGTCCTGCGCCACTTCCCCGGCGCTCTCCTTCATGTGCTGCGCGGACTCCACGGCGGCCTGCTTCACCGGCTCCACCGCGTCGCTGTGCATCAGGTCGGCGGCCTTCTCCTCCTCCACCCGGGTGGAGGGGATCAGCGAGGACGCCAGCAGACCGACCCCGAAGGCGACCAGACCCGCCGCCAGCGGATTGCCCTGGGTCTGACGCCGGGCCATCTCGGGCGCCTCCTGCACGGCCTGCCCCGCCTGGCCCATCGCATCGCGTGCCGATCCGGCGACCTTGCCGGTGCCTTCCTGGAGCGAACCGGCGGCCGACTGCGCGGCACCCGCCACCCCGTGCGAGGTGTGGGACGCGGTGCCCATGACCCGCTCGCGGATGCCCGACACCGTGCCGCGCATCCGCTCCTTGCGGCGTTCCACCATCCGCCGGGGACTCGTGTGGTCGGCGAGCTGGTCCACGTCGGCGGACAGCCGGCCCCGGGTGGCCTCGATCTCGGCCTTCACTTGGTCGGGTGACGTGCCCATTCCTTGTTCTCCTTCATGGTCTCGACGGTTCGCTCCGGCTTGGGGGAGACGGTGCGCATCTGCGTGCGGCCCCGCTGGTAGAGCACGGCCGCCACGACGGCCCACACCGCGGTGACGATCAGAGCGGCCCAGCCGCCGTCCATCACGTTGGACAGGCCGAGCACTGCGGCCAGGGACAGGAACAGCAGGACCATGTATCCCGCGAAGCCCGCGCCGCCGTACATGCCGGCGGCCTTGCCCGCCTTGGCCGCTTCCTCCCGGACCTCGGCCTTGGCGAGTTCCACCTCCTGCCGGAAGAGGGTCTGCAGGTCCGAGGTGACCTGGGCCAGGAGCTGCCCCACGGACGCGTCCTGCTCCTGCGCGCCCAGGGAGCCGGACGCGGGCGGGATCGAGGACATCTCACACCTCCGGGCGGGAAGTGCCCGGCACGCCGTCCGGCGATGTGCCGACGACCGGCGGGGCGGCCGGGGGCAGCGGTGTCTCCGGGAAGCGATCCGTGGTGGAACCGGCCGGCAGGGCGGTGGGGGCGGGGGTGCGCATCTCGCCCAGGTCCCGCTCGCCGGTGGTCCGCCCCTGGTCCTGCCCGTCGGGCCGGGAGGCGTTCGTCGCCGCCTTCGCCAGTCGTCCGACGGCCAGCCCCGCCAGCACCGCGCCGCCGAGGAAGGCCCCGGGGCGGCGGCGGGCGAAGTTCTGGAGGTCGGAGACGAGGCCCTCGACCCCCTGCTTGTCCAGGTAGTCGGCCGTCCGGTGCCCCCGGTCGGCCGCCTGGGCCGCCAGGTGGCGGGCCGGCGAGTCGCCCTGGGCGTGCTCGGCGAGCCCGGAGAGGTCCTGCGCCCACTGCCGCAGCACGCCGGCCGCGCGCCTGGCCTGCCCGTCGGCCTCCTCCATCGCACGGCCGCGCAGATCACCGAGGGCGTTGCCGGCCTGCTGGCGTGCCTCACCCACCACGGTCTTGGCCTGCTCCGCCGCCGTTCCCGCGACCTGCGACGCGGCCTGCTTGGCCTGTCCGGCCGTGGCGGAGGTCTCCTTCATGACCCGTTCCCCCGTGCTCTCCGTTCCGATGTGCGTGGACTCAGTCATCGGCGACTCCTCCTCGCCGGACGCTCGCTGTGGTCCCGTCGATTTCGGTACCGGCCGCACGCCGAAGGCGGTACGCCCGAAAAATCTTCCGTGACCGTTCGTCCCCCACCGAGTGGCCAATAGGTCGCATCCGACACACATTCACCACGATTCATCTGATGCGGCCGTGGACCTCCTCCGGCGGATCCGTCCCCGCCGAGCGACCGTTCGCCCTCTCAGGTCCGTGGTGGAGGCCGCGTGACGGTGGGGGCAGGGGTACGCCCGCCCGTGGCGCGACGGCCGCGGCCGTCTGGGCCTGCGGGCCGAGCCATTCGCACACCAGGATGGTGGCGTCGTCCTGCAGTTGCTGGTCGTGGTGCTGGAGCAGGGCGCGGATGAGGCGGCGGAGGGTCTCGGGAACGGGCAGGCCGTCGCTGTGGTGGCGGACGAGGAAGTCGATGAAGTGGGTGAGACCGAACTCCTGGCCTCCGACGCGGGCTTCGGTGATGCCGTCGGTGTAGAGGACGAGGCGGTCGCCGGGTTCGAGCTGTTCACGGCAGAGGGTGGTGGGCAGATGCAGATCGGTGCCCATGGGGTGGGCCGGCGGGCACTTCAGGAGGGTGGACCAGCGGCCGCCGCGGATCACGATGGGCGGATGGTGGCCGCGGTTGACCCAGGTCAGGACGCCGGTGGTGGTGTCCAGATCGGCGAGGACGCCGGTCACGTAACGGCTGATGCCGAACTGTTCCAGCAGAACCCGCTCGATCCGGTCGCCGAGTTGATCCAGAGGAGTGCCCTGTCGGCGGTGGTTGCGGCAGGCTGCCACGGCGAGGTTGGCGGTGAGCCCGGCGGAGGTGTCGTGTCCCATGGCGTCGAAGACCGAGAAGTGGACGGTGTCGCCGGCGACGGCGTAGTCGTAGGCGTCGCCGCCGACCTCGTAAGCCGGTTCCAGGACCGCGCTGATGATGACCCGGTCGTCGGCGTAGGTGCGTGGCGGCATCAGCGTCCACTGCATCTCGGCCGCGACGTTCATCGTCTTGACACGGGTCAGGCGGGCGTAGGAGTCGCTGGTGCCCCGGCCGCCGACGACCAGCATGGCCACCAGCGACGCCAGCGTCAGCATGTCCTGGTGGACGCCGTCGTCGTCCCGGGCGCTGGTCATGCGCAGGACGCCGAGGCGCTCCGTGCCGTTCAGGAGCGGCACCCACCACGTGTGCGGACCGTCCCGGTTGCCGACGGCGGCCACGACGTGCCCGTACTGGTAGGCGCGGCCGGCGACGGTGCCCTCGACCGGGATCTCCGCCGGGACCTCGACGGTGTTCCGCGCGCTGTCCGGTCCCCTGCCGGTGAGCAGGCGCAGGACGTCGCGCTGCAGGTCGCCGAGGTAGATCCGTACGTCGTCGAATCCGGCTGTCGCGGAGTGTTCGGACACCCGTGACGGCAGTTCCTCGAAGGCCAACACATGGCTGGTGACCAGCAGTCCCGTCAACGTTCGCAGCATCCCACCATCGCGCTGGGTCATCGGAGGCCTCCCTTCCGTCGCTCCCGCACCTGTCGGGCGGGGCCGTGGCGAGTCGTCCGTCCCGTCCGAGTACCCGCTCCGCCCGCGGCTCTCCCGTCGCACTGCGGCGAGGCTCCGGTGGCGGACGGTCTCCGCCCGGAGCGGCCGGCACCGCGGGGTGGCCTTCCCCGCACCCGCCCGGCCCGAATCGATGACATCGAGTCCGCCATCCCGGGAACTGCCATCCCATGGATCTGAACCACGACGAGGCGCCCGTCCTCGAGGCGCTCGCCCGCTACCACGACGCCGACGAACTGGGATTCACGCCTCCGGGGCACAAACAGGCGCGGGGCGCGGATCCACGGGCCCGAGCGGTGCTGGGGGACGCCGCCTTCTTCGGCGACGTCCTCGCCAACGGCGGTCTGGACGACCGGCTGGCGCGCGGCGGCGTACTGGAGCGGGCCGAACGCCTCATGGCCGACGCGGTCCACGCCGACCACACCTTCTTCTCCACCTGCGGCAGCTCCCTGTCGGTGAAGGCCGCCATGCTGGTGGTGACCGGTCCCGGCAGCCGGTTCCTGGTGGGCCGCGACGCGCACAAGTCGGTGATCGCCGGACTCATTCTCTCCGGCGTGGAGCCGGTGTGGGTGGAACCCCGGTGGGACGCCTCGCTGCACATCGCCCATCCGCCGTCGGCGGCCGCCTACGACAAGGCGTTCACGGAACACCCCGACGCCGACGGCGCCCTGGTCACCAGCCCGACGCCGTACGGGGCGGCGGCCGATCTCACCGGCATCGCCGACGTCTGCCACCGCCACGGCAAACCGCTCGTCGTGGACGAGGCGTGGGGCGCGCACCTGCCCTTCCAGGACGATCTGCCCTCGTGGGCGATGGACGCGGGCGCGGACATCTGCGTGACCAGCATCCACAAGATGGGCAGCGGTCTTGAGCAGGGCTCCGTGTTCCACCTGCGGGGCGAGCTCGTCGACCCGGCGGAACTCGCGTCCAGGGCGGACCTCCTCGGCACGACCAGCCCCAACGTCCTGCTCTACGCCGGCATCGACGCCTGGCGTCGGCAGATGGTCCAGGACGGCCGCGGACTCCTCGACCGGGCAATGGAGTTGGCTCATCGCACCCGGACGGCCATCGAGACGATCGACGGCTTCCACGTCAACGACGCGGCCGACTTCTGCGGCCCCCGCCTCGCCGCTGGCTTCGATCCCCTGCCGGTCGTGATGGACATAGGTGAACTGGGCACCACCGGCTACCGCGCGGCGGACTGGTTGTGTGAGCACCACCACCTCGACACGCACCTCTTCGATCACCGGCGTATCAGCGCCCAGTTGACGCACGCCGACGACGAGGAGACCGCGGGCCGTCTCCTGGCCGCCCTGCGCGATCTGGCCGACCACGCGGGAACCCTGCGCGACGCACCGCGGGTCGTCGTTCCGGAGCCGGCCGAACTGCGCCTGGAACAGGCACGGTTGCCCCGCGACGCCTACTTCGCCCGGCACGAGGAGGTGCCGGTCGCCGAGGCCTCGGGCCGGGTCGCCGCGGAAATGATCACTCCGTACCCGCCCGGCATTCCCGCGGTCCTGCCCGGCGAACGGCTGACCGAGCCCGTACTGCGGTACCTGACCTCGGGCGTCGCGGCCGGGATGTTCCTGCCGGACGCCGCCGACCGGCGGCTGGAGACCGTGCGGGTGGTCGCCGAGGACTGACCCGGCCCGCACGGCCTCCGTCCGTGCCGTGCGCATGTCCGGGCCGCGCCCCGTGCGCCGCCCGAAGCCACTGCCCCGTCAGGGCCGACGCCGGGGCCGGCCGACTCGGCCGGCCCCGGCGTCGCGGTCGGTTGCCCTCCGGGGCGGGCCGGGCGTCCGTCCGCGGGCAGGTGCCTTCGACGTCCTGCCCGTCGGGGCGTCCTCGCCCGCCGTCCGTGCCCCGCTCACGAGGGCGCCCTCAAGCCCCCGGCCGGCCACCGCGGTTCTCGAAATCCCGCCGGACCCCGGCCCCCTCGTCCTCCACCAGGCCCGCCCTGTCCGGCAGTTCGAGCAGAGCGGCGCAGCGCTCGCACAGCATCGTCCCGTCCTCGGACGAGATCGCAGGCCTGCTCCCGCACGCCTTGCACACGCCCATGCGCCGCACCTGGCCGCGGGGCTGTCGTTCGTCCATCATCCGACTCCCTTCCGGTGGACGACGCGGAACCGCCGGTCGTCCACCGGACGGGTTCCCCGGAAGCGTCGTGGGATGTGCCGCATCACCGCGGTACCGCCGCACGGGCCCGGCCGACGGCACGGCGAAGCGGTTCCCCGGAACACCGGTCGGAGGCAAGGCAGGACGGTCGCCGACGGTCGGGGCCGCGCGCAAGGCAGCCATCCTCAGCCCGTCAGTTCGGTGTACAGGTGACGGTGCGATGCGGCGACGTGGTCGCGTTCGGTGGCGCGGTCGGCCGCCGTGGCCTGCCAGACCAGCCGGGTCCGGTGCGCCCTGAGGACGGCCTCCCGCAACGACTCCTCGTCCAGGCCGTCCTCCTGCGTATGGCGGTACGACAGGCAGGGGCGCTGCTGGGCGTAGAAGCCGCAGCTGGGAGTGATCACAGTGGTGCCGAGGTCGTAGCAGGCTTCGAGCCAGCCGGAGTGCGTGCCGAAGGAGTACGGCAGCACGGACACGTCGAGCCCGCTCAAGTAGTCCCACAACTGCTCGTCGTCGAAGTGGTCGTGGACGCGCAGGGTCAGCAGACCGCGACGGAAGAGTGCTTCCAGCTCCCTCAGGACGCCGGGGCGTAGGCGTGGGACGACGGGTCGCCCACCTCGCGGTGGACGTTCACCAGCAGCTCGGTTTCCGCGGGCAGTTCGGCCAGTGTCTCGGCCAGGACGCGTACCACGGGCAGGAGCGCCATGTTGGGGCGCGGGCTCTTGGCGTGCACGCCCACCCGGAATCCGTCCCGGGGGGCCTTGGGCCGGCCCAGCCGCGGCGGTTCGACCACGTGGGGGTGCGGCAGCACCGTCGCCGTCCGGTTCCAGCGGGCCGCGATCTCGGCCGCGGCTCCGGACGTGAGGGTGATCAGACGGTCTGCCGCCGGGATCAGCACGTCCAGTGCGGCCAGGTGCGACGCCGGATCGGTCTGACGGGGGTTGCGCAGGTGTCGTGCACGGTGTAGATCAGAGGCTTGCCGTACCGGCGGAGTGCGGCGACGAGGCCGCTCAGTGCCGCGGGGCCCTGCGCGTCGAATCCGAAGTGCAGGTGGAAGAGGTTGAACTGGTCGTGATGTTCCCCGACCCAGTCGGGGTCGAGCATCACGGGCGGCCACCAGCGTTGGGAGGTGCTGGGGGCTCCGTCGGGCCGGGGATCCCTCAGCCTGACGATCCCGTTCGCCCGGCCCACGGGACTGCAGTGCCGGACGTAGACGTGCCCGGCCGGCACCGAGGCGACCCGCGGCCGACGGGCTCCCACGCCCTGCGGAAGGAGCGGGAGGGAGGGAAGAGCAACATGGTCTGCCGTGTGCATGGTTGCTCCTTGGGGGCACGCGAGTGTTCGGGAACGGTGGGTGCCCTTTCGCGGCTCGTCCATGCGGACACGCGCACATGAATAAGGCGCCCCTCGAGGAGGGGCGCCGTCATGCGCGTCGGCGCACTCGCCCCCGACCGGGGGACCGTCCTGCGGCCGGGGATTCAGGTCCTGCCGGAACCGCCGCTGCCGAACGAACCACCGCCACCGGATTCCCAGCGCGGACGCTCCTGCCGGTCGCTGCGCCTGCTGCCGGGGCCGCCGAGCTGGTGCGGGGTGAGGCGCTCGCTCTCGTCCGCGGCCCGGGGCACCTCGTTCGGTTCCCTGATCTCCGAGGACTCGTGCACCGGACCTGATTCCGGAAGGGTGGGGTGCTCGTGGGCCTTGGGCGGGCCCGGCTCGCGACGGCGCGTGCGGATCCCCAGCGGTACCGCCCACACGAGGGCTCCCGCGAGGATCAGCCCGCCCAGCAGGGCGCCGATCGTGCCGAGGGCGGCGTTCGAGAGGGCGATGTTCCAGTATGTACCGTCCATGGCGGCCGAGTACCCGCGCTCGCGCGGCGCAGACTCGGATCTTCCTGCCGTCCCGCGTGCTCCTCGACACCCTGCCGCCGATACCCGGGGCGGAGACGGCCGCCTACTGCCACACCGCCCACCTTGACCCCGAGACCGGGTAGGTCGTCCCGCTCTGGGTACTTGGCGCCCATGGTCACCGAAATGCACACCGTATTGGCGTCCTCGTCCACCGGGATCCTGTGGCCGGTGGTGGGTGTCTTCGTCGTCGCCGTCCTGCTCGCGGCATTCCTCATGGGCCACCGGAACTCCGCCAAGCGCCGGAAATCAGCCCCCGATCCCGAATCGCCGCAGATACAGCAGGCGCGCCGGGAGATGGAGGACCCCCCGCGCCGGGGAGAGGGCTGGAGCACTCCTGACGAGGACCCCGAGCAGGGTCATCCCCATCGATGACCAGGTCGTCGCGGTGGCCCGGTGGCCGTGCCCCGCACGGCCCGCGCCCCTGACGGCCGTTCGGCTCCGATCTTCCCGGGTACCCGCCTCCACGCCCCCTTGTTCCGACCGGGAAGGAATCCATGATCACGCACCGTGCTTCGACGCCCACCCGCTGGCGGCGCTGGCGTTCCCGGCCCGTGCTGCGCGTTCCCCTCGGGGCCGACGACGTGGAGAACGCCAGCCGCAGGTTCCTGCTGTACGGGGTCCTGCCCCTGTGGTTCGTTCCCGCCGTGGCGGACTGGGTGATGCACCGCCGCTCGGACATCGAGCACACCAGCGGGGTGCGGGAGTCCGCGGTGCACGCCCTGATGATGACCGAGGCCGGCATCCCGGTCGTCGCGGGACTCACCGCCAAGATCAATCCGCTGGTCCTGTCGCTGATGGGAGGCGCGGCCGTGGCGCACGGGGCCACCGCGCTGTGGGACGTGTCGCTGGCCACCGACAAGCGCGAGGTGCGGCCCGTCGAGCAGCACATCCACAGCTTCCTGGAGGTGCTGCCGATCACCGCCGCCGCCTTCACCACGTGCCTGCATTGGGACCAGGTCAGGAAGGTCTTCGGGAGCGGTGGACGGGCGGACGACTGGAAGCTCGTGCCCAAGGAACGCCCGCTGTCGGCCGGTTACCTCACCGCGATCGCCGCCGGCGTCGGTCTGTGCGTCGCCCTGCCCTACGCGGAGGAGATGGTGCGGTGTCTGCGCGCCCGCCGGGACGACGGCGAAGCCGCGGAGCGAGCGGCCGGGCCGGCAGGAGAAGCGGGAGTGTGACGCGGCTCTCCCGGAAAGGGTGACAGGAGGTTGTCGCCGACGGCTGAGAGCGTTGCCGGCATGACGATCACAGACGAGGACTGCCTCGCCGAGACCCTGGAGTTCAACAGGTGCTTCGAGGCCGCCGCCGCGGGCCGGCCGGCGCGCGAAGGGAAACCGGACGCGGCCCTGCTGGCCGCCCTGCGGCGCAACCGGCTCGGCGGCGACACGCCACCGGTACGACTGCCGCACGGCCAGGACCACGTCGTCGGAGGCGGAGTGAGGGTACGGGTCTTCGTGCCGGACCGCGTCGACGGCGTGTACCTGCACCTCCACGGGGGCGGCTGGGCCTTCGGGTCCGCGGACGGGCAGGACGAGAGGCTGTGGTCGCTCGCCGAGCGGACACGGCTGGCCGTGGTGAGCGTGGACTACCGGCTCGCGCCGGAGCACCCGTTCCCCGCCGGGCCCGACGACTGCGAGACGGCCGCCCGGTGGCTGGTGAGGCACGCCGCGGCCGAGTTCGGCACCGAACGGCTGCTGATCGGCGGCGAGTCGGCCGGTGCCCATCTCGGCCTGGTGACCCTGCTGCGCCTTCGCGACCGGCACGGCGTCGTCGGCGCGTTCCGGGCCGCCCAGCTGCTCTTCGGGCCCTACGACCTGTCGATGACGCCGAGCCAGCGGTCCTTCGGTACCAGGCGGCTGCTGAGCAACACCGAGACGCTGCGGCAGACCTACGAGCTGTTCACCCCGGGCATGGAGGCGGAACAGCGCCGAGACCCCGAGGTCTCACCCCTGTTCGCCGACCTGACCGGCCTGCCGCAGGCCCGGATCGTCGTGGGCGGTGAGGACCCCCTGCTGGACGACTCGCTGTTCCTGGCCCGGAGATGGCGGACGGCGGGCGCGCCCGTACGACTCGGCGTGGTCGCCGGAGCCATGCACGGCTTCACGCTGTTCCCGCTGACCGTCACCGAGCGGGAACAGCGGCGAGGGTGGGACTTCCTGTCGACCGCAGGACGGTAGTGTCGCCGGAATGAATCGCACCGCCCGGCTCTACGCGCTGGTGGAGGAGTTGCGCGCCGCTGCGCCGCGGCAGCGGACGGTCGCCTCGCTCGCCGCGCGGTTCGAGGTGAGCGCGCGTACGGTGCAGCGCGACCTCCAGGCGCTGATGGAGACCGGCGTCCCGGTGCGCACCACGCCCGGCCGGGGCGGAGGCTGGACGATCGACTCCCGGGCGACCCTGCCTCCCCTGCGCTTCACCGTCGAGGAGGCCTCGGCGCTGGCGGCCGCGCTCGCCGCGGCGGACGCCTCCACCCCGTACGCCGGTGCGGCCCGCACGGCGGCCCAGAAGATCGCGGCCACGATGACCGGCCCCGCGTCGGAGGCGGCACGGAAGCTCGCCGCGCGGATCGTCTCCCTGCCCCCGAGGGCCGTCTCCGGCGTCCGTGCCGCGGTGGACCACGCCCTCGCCACCGACACGGTCCTCCGGCTGTCCTACGTCGACGCGGCAGGATGTGAGAGCGACCGGCTGGTGGAACCGGCGGGACTGCTCACCGCCGACGGCCGCTGGTACCTCATCGCCTGGTGCCGCACGCGCCGGGCGGGCCGGGGGTTCCGGCTGGACCGCATCACGGCGGCGGCTCCCACCACCGAGCGGGCCCGGGCCCACGACCTGGCCGAACTGCTGCGCGGCTCGTCCGCCGCCGACGCCGCGCGGCCCGCGACGCTGACTCCACTGGCACCCCCTCCGTGAAAGACCGGTACCACCGGCCCCGTGCCCAGGCGGTGTGGCCGGCTCCTGCGTTTCGGGGCGAAGCGGTGGACGGGGTCGTATGCCTCATGGACCGACCGCTCACCGTCGACCGGGCGGTGAGCGGCCGGCAGCCCGGAGACATCCGTCGGGCACGGGGCCACGGTGCCGGCCGAGCGAGCCCTGATCCGATGGTTCCGTGTCGCCGTGTGCCACGGCGTGGCTGCTCCGCACGGAGCCGTCGACCCGTCAGCATGACCGACAGCCCTGGTGTCGCACGTGGAGGCTTCCTTGTCACGCTGGTGGAGCACGGGTCTGACGGTGGCCGTCTGCGCCGTCTGTCTGTGTGCCTGCAGCACGCTCGGCGAGCGGGAAGCGGCCGCGTCCCGCGCGGCCGTGCGGTTCGAGGAGAGCGTTCGACACGCCGACGGCGCACGCGCCTGCGCGGCGCTGGCCCCCGAGACACGCCAGGAGCTGCAGCAGTCCGCGAAGGCACCCTGTGCCGAGGCCCTCCTGGACGAGCAGCTGTCCCCTGTGGGGGCGGTGCGGGATGTCCAGGTCTACGGGCGGCAGGCGCGAGTGGTCCTCACCGCCGACATCCTGTTCCTCTCGGCCTTCTCGTCCGGCTGGAAGATCACCGCGGCGGGCTGTGAGCCACGCCCGCGCCAGCCCTACCAGTGCCGGATCAAAGGGGGTTGACCGGAAAGGTGCGCACCCTGTTCACGCTGCTGCTGCTCACGGTCGGCGCCGGACTGGCCTACTTCACCGCCGTCGGGCTGATGCACCGATGAGCCGCCTGGCGCGGTTCGTGAAGCACAACGGCCTCACCCTGGCCTTCGGCACGGGTTTTCTCCTCACCCTCGCCGGCCAGGCCGTGTCCGGGCACGCCGACTTCAACGACCAGCTGGTCACCGACGGGCTGCAGCCGATCGGCCTTCTCCCGTACCTGACGACCTCCGACTTCGCCGTGGACGTCACCGAGAACTGGCAGTCGGAGTACCTGCAGTTCTTCCTCTACATCTTCGGCACCGTCTGGCTGCTCCAGCGCGGCTCGCCCGAGTCCAAGGAACTGGACAAGGCCGGTGTGGAGAGCGACCGGGACCAGAAGGTGGGCGAGCACGCCGGTCCCTCCTCACCCCGCTGGGCGGCCGAGACGGGATGGCGCCAGAGGGTGTACTCGCGGTCCCTGGGCATCGTCATGGGCGTGATCTTCCTGTGGTCGTGGCTGGCCCAGTCCATCGCCGGCGTGGCCGCCTACAACGAGCAGCATCTGCGCCGGCTCCAGGCCCCCGTCTCCTGGGCGCAGTACCTGGGCTCGGCCGACTTCTGGAACCGGACCCTGCAGAACTGGCAGTCCGAACTCCTGGCCGTCGCCTCGATGGTCATCCTCTCGGTCTACCTGCGCCAACGCGGGTCCCCCGAGTCCAAGCCCGTGGGCGCGGCGCACACCTCCACCGGGGTCGAGGGCGGATGATCCGACGGCCGGGGGCACCCGCGGGCGCGGGGACGGCCGGGGCCGAGTGGGCGGAGGCGGACCGAGGACGGATGTCCTGCCCCGACACGCACCTCGAAGCCCTGTCGGCGAGCTGATGGCCCGTCCCGCCGGACAGGGTGGCAGGGCGGCTACCTCGGCAGGCGCAGCACCCGCCCGAGCCTCGCGACGCCGGTGACGTCGACCGGCGTACCCGCCGAACCCCGATGCGCACCGGCCGTGAGGGTGGAGGGGCAGCCCAGGGTGTCGCCCATGTCGACGTCGATCCGGGGCGTGCCGTGGCGGGCGAGCAGGTGGGCGGCCAGGCAGGCGGAGCTGTTCACGTTGACGATGTCCTCGGGCACGCCGATCGAGGGGGCGAACATGCGGGCCGCGACCCGAGCCGTGGCCGGTCCGGGGGAGTGGGCGAAACAGCCCAGCAGGCCCAGACGGTCGCAGGCGGCGGCGAGCGGACCGGGAGCAGGGGACAGGGAGGCGAGAGCGGACCGGGTGCCGACGGGGACGAGCAGCCGTGGACGTCCCAGCGTGGCGACGCAGGCTCCCGGGCCCGCCGTCGCGGGGAGCCCCAGAAGGGGGAGGAGCAGCGCGAGCTCTTCCCGCGTGGGCTCACGCAGGCGCACCGGGCCCGCTCCGAAGGTGACGTCGAAGGAGGCCGGGGCCCCGGGAGCCGCACGTCCCTCGACGACGCGCCCGGACACCCGCAGGCCGGCCCGGTACTCCCCGTGCTCCGCACGCGTGGCGAGGAAGGCCAGGGCCGCCACGGTGCCGTGGCCGCACGCGGGCAGTTCCCCCTCCGTGGTGAAGAAGCGTGCCGGGACCGCGGGCCGTTCGTCCCCGCTCCCGCCGGGGCCGCGATCGTCCGGGAGGAAGACCGCGTGGGAGGTGCCGGCCAGGGCGGGTACGCGGCGACGCTCGTCGTCGGTCAGCGGGCGGCCGGCCGCTGACGCCTCGTCCACGACCGCCGTCGGACTGCCGCCACGGCCCTCGCGCAGGCACGCGTGCACGATCGTGACGGGCAGGTCGTCCCGGCCCACCGGCGACCGGGAGGAGCGGCGGGGCATCGGACGGGGTGAGGGAAGGCCGGCGGAGCGGGGTGCCTCGTGCTCACGGGCGGACGGTGTGTCGGCGCGATCGGAGCGCGGTGGTTCCGGCGGGACTGTCCGCGGCATCGGCTCTCCCCGTCCGGCTTGCTCCGGCGTCCGGCTTGTTCGGAAATGAGAAGTGCGAGACCGGATGCTAGTGTTTCGAATAGCGAAACGCAAGGAGGGTCATGTCGACACCTCGCCCGGGAACACCGGTCCGCGGCTCGACGACCGGCCGTCCGCTCATGGCCGCCATGGACCTGTTCGGCCGTCGCTGGGCCCTGCGCATCCTCTGGGAGCTGCGTGTCGGCCCGCTCGGCGCCCGCGCGCTGCTCGCGCGGTGCGAAGGCCTGTCGTCCAGCGTCCTCTACCAGCGCCTGCGCGAACTCACATCGAGCGGGATCGTCGCCCGGTCGTCCGACGGCTACGGGCTCACCCGGACGGGAACGGCCCTCGGCCACGCGCTCCGCCCGCTCGACGAATGGGCGACCGTCTGGGCACGGGAGCAGGAACGGGCCGCCGGTCCCGCTCCGCGTCCCACCGGCCGGGACACCCCACGACCCTCCCCGTAGTCACGGGAAGCCACTCCCTTTCCGGCGGCCCCGTGCGCATCAGGGCCGCCGATGGGTACTCGGCCACGGTCCCATCGGAAAACCGATCCCGTGGGAGGGACGATGACCGACCTCGGATATTTCCTGTCGTGCGAGGAGCACACTCCGGCGGAACTGATCGAACAGGCGCGCATGGCCGAGCAGGCCGGATTCCAGTCCCTGTGGATATCGGATCACTACCATCCGTGGAACGACGAGCAGGGCCAGAGCCCGTTCGTGTGGTCCGTCATCGGCGCCCTGTCCCAAGCGGTCTCGCTGCCCGTCGAGACGGCGGTGACGTGCCCGCTCGTGCGTACGCACCCGGCCGTGATCGCCCAGGCGGCCGCGACCGCCGCGGTGCAGCTCGGCGGACGCTTCCGGCTGGGGGTGGGCACGGGAGAGGCCCTCAACGAGCACATCCTCGGCACGGTGTGGCCCGAGGCGCCGGTCCGGCTGGAGATGCTGGAGGAGGCGCTCCAGATCATCCGGCAGCTGTTCACCGGCGAGCAGACCAGCCACCACGGCAGGCACTACACCGTGGAGAACGCCCGCCTGTACACGCTGCCCGACGAACCGGTGCCGATCGACGTCTCGGCGTTCGGGCCGCAGGCCGCCGAGGTCGCCGCGCGCATCGGCGACGGGCTGATCACGATGATGCCGGACGAGTCCCTGGTGGAGCGGTTCCGGCGCGGCGGTGGCGGTACCGCTCCGGTGCTCGGCGGGCTCAAGGTCTGCTGGGGGGCCGACGAGCGGGAGGCGGTCCGCACCGCGCACCGGCTGTGGGCCAACCAGCAGCTGCCGGGCGAACTCGCGCAGGTGCTGCCCGCGCCACGCCACTTCGAGCAGGCGTCACAACTGGTCACGGAGGAACAGACGGCCCGGTCGGTGCCGTGCGGCGACGACCCGGACGCCCACGTCGAGGCGCTGGCCGCGTTCGTCGACGCCGGGTTCGACGGTGTGTACGTCAGCCAGATCGGCAAGGAGCAGCAGGGCTTCTTCGACTTCTACCGCACCAAGGTCCTGCCGCGGCTGCGGAGCTGATCGCACGAGGTGGTGAACATCGTGTCCGGATCCGGACAGACGGGCGGCAGTGCGCTGATCGTCATCGACATGGTCAACACGTACGAGTACGAGGACGCCGAGCTGCTGACGCCCGCCGCCGAGCGGGTCGTACCGGTGCTGGCGCGGCTGATCGGCCGGGCCCGGGACGCCGAGGTGCCGGTGATCTACGCGAACGACAACTTCGGGCTCTGGCGCTCCCACCACGGGGAACTCGTGGAAACCGCCCTCTCCCGGCCGCACGCCGATCTGGTGGAACCGATCCGGCCGGCCGACGACTCCCTCTTCGTGGTGAAGACCAGGCACTCGATCTTCTACGACACGCCCCTGTCGTACCTGCTGCGGCAGCTCGGCGCCGAAACGCTCGTGCTGACCGGCCAGGTCACCGAGCAGTGCGTCCTGTACTCCGCCCTGGACGCGCACATCCGTCACTTCGAGATCACGGTGCCCAGGGACGCGGTCGCGTCCATCCACCCGCATCTGGAGGCCGCCGCGCTGGAGATGATGGAGTGCAACATGGGTGCCAGGATCGTCGGGGCGGAGGACGTCACCTTCCGAGGTGTCCCCGGGGCGGGCGGGTGACGTGGTTCGCGCGCAGGGCGGAGCGGCCGTCGCGCCAGGCCGTCAGCAGACGCGTGGCCAGCCGGTCCTCCAGGTGGCCGGTGGCGCGGACGCCGAACACCACGTCCGTCTCCAGCCACGGCTCGTCCGCCAGCAGTCCGGCGACGACCTCGTGCCGCACGACCTGTTCGTGCACCGCGTCCGCCTCGACGTGCTCGGTGTAGAACCGGACGGCCGCCGGACCGGCGTCCAGCCGGTCCAGTGCCCGGGCCAGGCGGCGGGAGGCGGGGGAGGAGGTCACCTCGACGGTCGCGAAGTGGCCCACGAGCGCCCCGCGCAGGGAGCGGTGCAGTCCGAAGAGGGACATGAGGTTGACGGTGGCCAGCGCTTCGGCCGGGGCGGCGTCCAGGTAGTGGCCGTAGGAGACGTCCAGGTCCAGGTCGTCCATCAGGTCGGCGAAGAGCCGCGCGTGGATCTCGTCCGCGCGGCCCGCGCCGAACTCGTCGAACTCCACCGCGACCATGGCCGCCTTGGCCCGCCCGCGCAGCCGGGGGATCACCCAGGCGTGCGGATCGGCCTCCTTGAGGTGGTAGAGCGAGCGCAACGCCGCGTACTCCCGGACGTGTTCGAGGGTGCCGTGGTCGTGGAGGAAGTGGGACAGGCTGCCGTCGGCCTCCCCGACGGGTTCGAGCTGGAGCTCGTCGAGCGCCCGTTCCGCGGTGTCGGACGGCCCGGCCGGCGCGTCCGCGCGCAGGGAGTGGAGGAAGCGGTCCTCCAGCGAGGCTCGTAGGGCGAGGAGGCGGGGATCCCATTCGCGGTCGTCCGCCACGCCGTCGAAGCCGCGGTAATGGAGTTCGTAGAGGACGTACAGGGCGAGTTGGGGATCGTCGCCGTAGGCGTCGGCGGGAACGGGCGGGAAGGTCGTGTCCGCTCCGCGGAGCGCGACGAGGAGCGCGGCCGAGAGCGGGCCGCGCGGTTCCGGCAGGCGTACGCCGGTCATGACGCCGCGTCCGGTTTCGTACGGCGGCGGTGGCTGGTGTCGCACCAGGGCGGGGTGCGGGTACGGCGGCAGGTGCAGACGGCCACCACGAACCGCCGCGAGACGGTCGACTCGCCGTCCTCGCCGACGATTTCGACCGGTCCTTCCACGAGGATCGGGCCCTCGCGCTGGACGCGGACGCGACGGGGGCGTTCAGGCGTGTTCGGCACGGATCACCACCAGTTCCTCGTTCGTGCGGCCTTCCAGCAGTCCGCGCTCGCGCAGCCAGCCGAGCCGGGAGCGCAGTACGGGGCCGAAGGGCAGCCGGGTCCGTTCGACGACCTCCGCGCGCAGACCGCCCACGTGCAGCCGGGCCAGCGTCTCCTCGACGCCGCTCAGGTGCGAATGCACCATCAGCAGCCGCCCCGCCGGGCGCAGCACCGACGGGGCGGCCGCGCAGATCCGGTCGATCAGGAGGCGGCCGTCCGTACCGGCGTCCCACGCGCGAACGCGGCCCCGGGGCGGACCGTCGCCGGGGGCGGGCACGTACGGAGGGTTGGTGACCACGAGGTCGAACCGACGGCCCGGTACGGCCGCCGTCAGATCGCCGTGGCGCACCTTCACCCGTTGCCCGTTCAGCAGCCCGTTGCACCACGTGGCGGCCAGCGCGAGCCAGGAGATGTCCACCGCCGTCACCCGTGCGCCCAGGCGGCCCGCCTCCACCGCGAGCGCACCGCTGCCGGTGCCGAGGTCCAGGACCTCGGTGCCGTCGGTGATCGGCTCCCGGCGCAACGCCCGCCCGAGCAGTCCCGTGTCCGTCTGCGGGCGGTAGACCCCCGGCGGGATCCAGCAGCGGAACCGGGCGGCGGCGACGGGGACGAACCCGGTGGTCATGGCGGGCTCCTTTCCGGACGTGCTCCAGGGGTGGCGGCGGGCCGGCCGAGGGTCGGCGGCGGCACACGGGTACCCCTGTGCGGCAGACGTAACGGAGGCACCAGGGCGACGGGGAGAGCCCGCGCGGGAAATGGAGGATGATATTCATCAATGCGGCCGAAATACGCCTAAATCGTTCATATCGCGGAACTTGGGAGTGGTGCAGAGGTGAGGAGGCAGAGAGATGCGTCGTGAGACGGTGCAGAAGAAGCCCGACAGGAAGCCCGATTCCAGTCGTCGCGCATCCGAGGAGATGGACCGGCGTCTGCGCCCCGAGGTCCGAAAGGACATTGCGCGCACATGGTGGCCGGACGGGTAGTTCCCCGGAGGCGGTACCGCTCCGTGAGCAGGCCGGGCACATGGACCGGACCGTCGCGTGTGGCTGCGGGAGGAGGCTCGCCGCTGTGTCGAGCGACCCGAGGAGGTTGACGCCCGTCCGCGCGGGGGAGCCGAGCCACGCCGACGAGCCGGCCGGTGCCGGGGGACCGGGCCGCGCCGACGAGCCGGGCGGTGCCGAGAAGGCGGGCGGCGCCGACGGGCCGAGCGGTATCGAGCTCCTGGAGGAGGCGCTCACGGTCGCCGTGCGTCGCACCGGCGCGTCGGGCGGCGGCATCTACCTGGTGGACGAGGCCGGGCGACTGCTGGGACTGAAGGTGGCGTACGGGCTGCCCGGCGATGCCGCCGTGTCCTGGCGGCAGATGCCCGTGGCGGCGTCCGTCCCGGTCGGCGACGCGTTCCGCGAGAACCGTGTGGTCTGGGTCGGCTCGCAGGAGGAGATGGCCCTCTCCTATCCGCAGACCGCGGCGGCGCTGCCCTACCGGTTCGCCTCCGCAGCGGCACCGATCACCGGCCGGAGCCGCTGGGGGGCGCTGTTCCTGGTCTGGCCCGCCAGCCATTCCGGCCGGGCCTCGCCCAGGGAGAGGGGGAACTTCGCCGCCCTCGGCCGACGCGTCGCCCGGGTGCTGGAAGAGGCCGGCAGGAAACTCGTCCTGCCGGACGAGCCGCACATGATTCCCGTGGACGGTGCTTCCGAGACCTTCTCCCTCTCCGCCCACGCGCCCGCCGATCTCATGGAACGGCTGCCGGAAGGCTTCGTGGCCCTCGACCTGGAGGGCAGGATCACCTTCCTCACCAGGCGGGCCGCCTCCCTCCTCGGCCGCCATGTCAGTCAGCTCCTGGGGACACGGCCCTGGCAGTCCCTGCCCTGGATGGACCAGGTCCTCGTCGAGGACCACTACCGCACCGCGGTCATCAGCCGTGAGCCCGTCCGCTTTACCGTTCTGCGGCCACCGGACACCTGGCTCGACCTCGAGCTCCATCCCGATTCCAGCGGCATCAGCGTCCGGGTGAAGCCCCGCCGCTCACAGCCCGGTGACCCGTCCGGCACGGCCGTCCCCGCCGCGACCTCGCCGCCCGGGGCGTCCGTCGGCCGGCTGTACCAGCTGGTGCACCTGGCGGCGGCCCTGACGGACGTGATCGGCGTGCAGGACGTGGTCGACCTGATCGCCGTCCAGATCCTCCCCGCCTTCGGGGCCGACGGCATGGTCCTGTCCGCGGCCGACGCCGGGCGCCTGAAGATCGTGGGCCACCACGGCTACGACCCGCGGACGATCGAACGCCTCGACGGCCTTCCCGTCGGCACCAGCCTGACGCCCGCGGGCCAGGCGCTGATCAGCGGGAACCCCTTGTTCTTCGCCGACCCCGGCGAACTCGTCCGCGAGTACCCGGCCGCACCACGGATCAGCGGCAAGCAGGCCTGGGCCTTCCTCCCGCTCATCAGCGACGCGCGCCCCGTCGGCTGCTGCATCCTCACCTACGCCCGCCCCCACACCTTCACGGCGGAGGACCGTGCCGTCCTCACGTCACTGGGCGGCCTCCTCGCCCAGGCCCTCGACCGGGCGCGCCTCTACGACGCGAAGCAGGCCCTGGCCCACACGCTCCAGCAGGCACTCCTCCCACGGAGCCTGCCCGCCCTCGAGGGGCTGGAGGTGGCGGCGCGGTACCTCCCGGCCGGCCACGGCATGGACGTGGGCGGTGACTTCTACGACCTCATCCGACTCGATCACACCACCGCGGCGGCCGTCATCGGCGACGTCCAGGGCCACAACATGGCGGCCGCGGCGCTCATGGGACAGGTCCGTACGGCCGTCCACGCCACCGCGGGCGCCCGGCCCGACGAAGTGCTCGCCCGCACCAACCGGGTCCTCGCGGACCTGGAGCCCGACCTCCTCGTCTCCTGCCTGTACGCGCACATCGACCTCGACCACCGGCGGATGAGCCTGGCCAGCGCGGGCCACCCGCCGCCCCTCCTGCACCGGCCCGGCCGACGGCCCGGCGTGCTGGAGATCGATCCGGGTCCGTTGCTCGGCATCGGCGTCGACCTCCCGTACCCGATCACCACGGTCCCGATGCCCCCGGGGACGACCCTCGCCCTGTACACCGACGGACTGGTCGAGGTACCCGGCACCGATCTCGACCGGATGACGACCGGTCTCGCCCGGCTTCTCGCGGGCGGCTCCCGCCCGGACCGGCTCGTCGACAAGCTCATCCACCATTCCTGGCCCCACGGCCTGCCGACCGACGACATCGCGGTTCTGCTGCTGAAGACCGGCGAAGCCTGAAGACCGGCGAAGCCTGAAGCCCGTACCCGAAGGCACCGGCCGCACGTGTTTGCGGTCGTGGGCCATGGGCACCCGGATGTCCGTGCTTCGGACCGGAGGCGCACGCCCAGCGGGAGACACCGGCTGCCACGGCCGCCCGACGGTCCCGGCGGCACTCTCGCAGCGGCGAACCTGACTCCACGTTCAGGCAGGGTCCACAGGACGAGTCCGGGACCGGGCGTGAACCCACCGATCAGGAGCGAACCGCATGCTCACGGACACGACCACCGGTGGTGCCGGCCCTCCGGGCGGCGCCGCGGACCGACGCCCGCGGCGCGGGTACGACGACCGCATCGGCACTCCCGCGCTCTTCGGGCGTCTGGCACATCTCGAAGCAGGCCCCGAACGGGACGCCGTGCGAGACGAACTGGTGACGGCGTGGCTGCCCATGGCCCACCGGATCGCCGGCCGTTTCCGCAACCGCGGCGAGACGGTGGAGGACCTGAACCAGGTGGCCGCGGTAGGCCTGATCAAGGCCGTCGACCGGTTCGACCCGACCCGGGGCGCCTTCGAGAGCTACGCCGTGCCGACCATCACCGGCGAGGTGAAGCGGCACTTCAGGGACCGCATGTGGGCTCTGCGCGTGCCCCGCCGGGTGCAGGAACTGCGCAACCAGGTCCGTGCGGCCCGCCGTGAACTGAGCCAGCGGCCGGGCAGTCCGGAACCGTCCACGTCCGAGATCGCCGCCCACACGGGCCTGACCGACGAGGAGGTGACCGCCGGCCTGGGAGCCCTGGAGAGCTTCAGCACCCTCTCCCTGGACGCCACACCCGGTGACGGCGACACGGGCAGCCTCGGGGACACCCTGGGCGCGGCGGACTCCTCGTACGACGTCGTCGTCGACCGCGAGGCGGCCAAGCTGGAGCTGCGCCGGCTGCCCGAACGGGAACGCGCCGTGCTGTACATGCGCTTCTTCGAGGACATGACGCAGAGCCGCATAGCGGACAAGCTCGGCATCTCCCAGATGCACGTCTCCCGGATCATCAGCCGCAGCTGCGCCCGCGTCCGGCACGAGGCGCTCAAGTAGCGCTTCCCGGGAACCCGCGATCCGGGAACCCGGACCCCACCGACCGTCCACGAGCCCACGGGTCCGTGGCCCGTCACGACCGAGGAGCCCTGTCATGCGCGCACTCTCCCTCGTCTGCTCGCTGAACGCCTCACCCACGTCCTCAAGCAGCCAGCTGCTCGCCGAGCAGATCATGACGGAACTGGGTGACCTCGGAGTCCAGGGCGAGGTGGTGCGGGTGGCGGACTTCGACGTCCGGCCGGGCGTGGAGACGGACATGGGCGACGGCGACCAGTGGCCCCGGCTGCGCGAGCGGGTGCTGGAGGCCGACATCCTCGTCCTCGCCACACCGATCTGGCTCGGGCACCCGTCGAGCGTCTGCCAGCGGGTACTGGAGCGCCTGGACGCCGAGCTCTCGGAGACCGACGACGAGGGGCGCATGCTCACCTACGACAAGGTCGCCGCCGTCGCCGTCGTCGGCAACGAGGACGGCGCCCACAAGGTGAGCGCCGACCTCTTCCAGGGCCTCAACGACATCGGCTTCTCCCTGGCGCCCGGAGCGGTCACCTACTGGGTCGGCGAGGCCCAGCAGGGGACCGACTACCAGGACCTCGAGAAGACCCCCGACGCGGTGAGGAAGACGACGCGCACGCTCGCCGTCAACGCGGTCCACCTCGCGCGTCGGCTCAAGGACCACCCGTACCCGGCCGGCTGAGCCCACCACGACCACGGCCCGCCGCAGCGGCGGTTCGGCGGCCGGACGGCCGCCTGCCGGAAGGAGACGAGACGCCATGAGCCACCGGCGCGACGAGGAGCGAGAAGACCGAGGGGGCCGCGGGGCCGGGACGGCCGCGGAGGAGGTGCTGCGAGAGCTGAAGGATGCGGAGCCGCGACAGGGCGACGGACCCCCGGACGAGCACGATGCCGAAGCGGCCGACGCGCTGTCGGTCAGTGAGCACGCGCAGGAAACCGTCCGGAACAGCAGCGGGACTCCGGACGACCACTGAGCCCGCCCCGGGACGGCATGCCGTCCCGGGGCCCTCACTGTGTCCGACGACACCCCGGCATCGAGGGCTGGACCACATCCCGCCGCCCCTGACCAGGGCTACCGTTCCTGGCAGGAAGTCCATCCTCTCGGCAGCTCCCGGAGGGCCGGCAGTGCTCGCAGATCTCTCCCCGCTCATCGCGGCGGCCACGCAATGGCTGACGCGCGCCTATCCGGCCTGCGGCGGGCCGCTCGCCTCCGCGCTCTGCGAGGCCCAGGCGCGCCAGGCCGTCACCGTGGCGGCATGGCTGCGCTATCCGACGCCGATGGACGCCGCCCTGGTCGCGATGGCGGGACCGGGGGGTTCCGCGAAGCTCGACTGGACCGTCGGCGCGGACACCGCGGACACCGCCGACGGCGCGGAGGACGACGCTTGGCGCACCTGGGTGGACGAGGCCGTGGTGAGCTGGGCCGCGTCGCTCCTGACCGACACCCGGCTGGCCGGGCTGGCGGTCTCCGCGCTCACCGCCGGCGACCACGTCACGATCGCCCCCGTGGAATTCGGGCGCCTGCGGTCACCGGACGACCACGACCGGCGGGCGGCGGCGCTGCTGCGCCATCCCGACCTGCTCGCCCCGGTGGCGGCCCTGCACCGCGAGGAACTCATCGGCCTCCTGGGACGAGGGCGCGCGCTCGTGGCATGACGGGGCAGGTCCCCGCTCCGGACGTCCGTCCGCCCGCGCGGCCGTGAGACGTCGTGCGGGCGGACAGGACACCGGCGGTTCGCGGCGCCGGCTCTGCGAAGGTCCTCTCAGTCCATCTTCCCCCGGCCGCTCAGGGCGTCGCGCAGCCGGTCGACCATGCCGACGCCCGGTGCCAGGAGCTTGTTGGCGGGCGGGGTGTCGGGGGCCGACGGGTGCGGACGGGTCGGCGCCACCTTCTTGGCCTGGCGCACCTTGTCCCCGAGATCGTCCAGGGCCTCCGGAGGGCACGCGGCGCGCAGCATGGGGAAGAGGTTCTGCTCCTCGTCGGCCACGTGGGCCCGGATCTCGAGCATGAGGGTTCCGACGAGCCGGTCGAACTCGGGATCGTCGGCCTCGTAGCTCTCCAGGCCCTTCATGATCTGCTCGGCCTTGGAGTGGTCCTCGATCTCCCTGTCGGCCAGCGCGTCACCGTTCGGCACGTGCCGGCGTACGGCCGGGTAGAGGTAGGCCTCCTCGGCCACCGAGTGACGCACCAGTTCCATCGTCACCTGGTCCGCGTAGACCTTCCGGTCCTTGTCGCCGGGCGCGCACCGGTCCATGCGCCCGAAGATCTCCTCGACCTCCCGATGATCGGTCATCAGCTCGTCGATGACGTTTCCACCGTGCCCCATGTCCTCAGCCTTTCCAGCGGTGACGGATCCCGGATGGTCCGCCCGGTGCTTCCGGGTGCCCATCGGTCGCCGGTTGACACGGATTCCCGGCCGCCGGGTCCTCGTGCCGTCGAGAGGACGCCGGGACGTTTGAGCCCGTGGCTGAAGGACACTCGCAGGGCCCCCGCCCCACCCCGGCGTCGGCTCGTACGCCAGGGGCGAGGGGGAGCCCCGGGCCACGGGCACGCCCCTGTCCGGCGCGGAGAAGCGCGGTGAGACCCAGGAGGTCGGACATGAGCGAGCGGTCCGTGATGGTTTACCCGCCCACGAAACGCGACGGCCGTCAGGTGTGGGTGGACGGAAAGCCCGTGGGCGCGGCCCAGAACCTGAGAGTCCTGACCGAACTGCTGAACGCGGCGGGCTGGGACGGCATGGACGAGGTCGACGTGGCCGAGTGGGAGGTCATCGAGTGGTACGGCGGAGGACCGGAGGTCTGGTCGCTGTGGTCCGACCCGTGGCCCGTGAGCGCCCGGCAGCCGGGATCCGGGTGAATCCGCTCCGGTAGCGGTCGGGTACGGCCCGCCGGGGCCCGCGCCTCCGAGAGCGTCCCGGTGGCGTCGGACCGCGTCCGGGGAACCTCAGTCGGCGTTCATACGCAGGTACTTCACGCCGCATTCGGGGCAGAAGGGGTCCGACGCGTCGGTGCCCCAGACCGTGGACGGCTGCGTCCAGGCGGTCGGATCGAGCCGCCGCTCGCAGAGCGAGACGGCCGAGCCCGCCTCCGTCATGTGCCAGAGGGCGACCCGGGCGTCGGCCGACCCGGGCGGGATCCCTTCCGCGTACTCCGCTCGCAACTCGTACCGCACGAGCCGCCCTCCTTTCCCGCCCCCGTGCGGGGAACCCGCACCGGGTTCCCCCGCCGACGCGGGCGAATCACCGGGCGGATCGCCGTGAGAGGACGGGCGTCGTGGGCACTGGAAGGGAAACACCCGTACCGGGCCGCGCCACCGCACCGTCGTCAAGGGTGAGGTGCTCGACCGGCCGCAAGGGTGGTCACTGCACGGGGCGGACGCCGTTCCGGTGAGCGGAGCGCGTCCTGGGCCACGGACGGAGTGATCCGCGTAGTGAACACGGAAGACGAGACGACCGCCGCGACCGGTGACGCGGACGTCGTCCGCGCGGTGTTCGAGCAGATGCCGCTGATGATGGCCGGACTGGAAGGGCCCGAGCACCGCGTCGTGGCGGCGAACGGCGCCTTCCGGGCCGGCGCCGACCGTGCCGCTCCCGTCGGCGCGGCCATGCACGCCGTCTTTTCGGAGGCGGTGGGACAGCGGGTGCACGAGGTCTACGACCGGGTGCTGGCCACCGGACGGACGGAGTCCTCGCACGAGTGGTGCGTCCGGACGAAGGCCGGAGGCCGGGTGGTGGAGGGCTTCTACGACTGCACCGCCGCCCCTCGGGTGGGCGCGGACGGCGCGGTGAAGGGCGTCTGCGTGTTCGTCACCGACGTGACCGACCGGGTTCACGAACGGCAGGCCGCACGCGAGCGGACCGAGGAGGCGGAACACCGCTGCGCACAGGCGCGCGAGACGATCGCCGAACTGCGGCGTGCGTCGCTGCCCGAGTACGTTCCGGTGCTGCCGTCGGTACGGGTGGCCGCCCGTCACGCGCCGGCCGAGGCCGGCGGGAGGGCGGGCGGCGGCTGGTTCGACGTGGCGGATCTGCCGGGCGGCCTGGTCGCCCTGGTGATGGGGGACGCCGTCGGTCCCGGCGCGGCCTCCTCCGCCGTCGTGGGCCAGCTGCGGACCGTCGTGCTCGAGCGGCTCCACAGCGGTGAGAGCCCGGCCGCCGCGCTGTCCGCCGCGGACCGCTTCACGGCGTGGGTGCCGGGAGGACGCGCGACCACCTGCTGCGTCGCCGTGCTGGTGCCCGCCGACGGCCGGCTCGTGTACGCCTCGGCGGGCCGCCCCGCGCCGCTGCTCGTCGCCCCCGACGGAGCCACGCGGTATCTCGCCCACGGAGCCGGTCCGTTGGGAACCGGTGCCTCCTACCGGGACCAGGACGACCGGGTGCCCGACGGCGGCGTGGTCCTCCTGTACACCGACGGCCTCGTCGAGCGTCCCGGCGTCACTCCGGCCGAAGGCCGCGCGGTACTGGCCGCGACGGCCGCCGCCGCTGTCCTGGACCGCGCCCCGCGGCACGGAGGTCCGCCGGACGCCGTGGAGCGGATGCTGGCCCGGACCCTCGAGTTCCTGTTGCGTGACGGCGGGCACGGCAACGACGTGACCTTGCTCGCCGCCCACCGCACCCCGCCCGTGCCCGCCTTCGAAACGGTCCTGCCCGCGGTCGTGGACAGTGTCCGCGCCATTCAGTTCGAACTGGGCCTGTGGCTGCTGCACGTGGGCTGCTGCGACGAGGACGAGACCGCCGTCCAGCACGCCGTCGTGGAACTCGTCACCAACGTGGTCGACCACGCCTACCCGGACGCGGAGGCACCGGACGCCGACAGGAGCGTGCGGGTGAGTGCCCGCCTGACGGAGAACGGTACGGCCCTCATCGAGGTCGCCGACCACGGCCACTGGTCGGACCAGGACCAGCCGGACCCTGTGCGGGGGCGGGGGCTGGCCATGGTGGAGCTGTTCACCGGGGCCTTCACCGTCGACCGCGGGGCCGTCTCCACGGGCAGGGGAACGACGGTGCGGATCAGCCACCGACTGCGCCGCCCCGTCGTCGTCACCACGGGCACCGCCTCCGCGGCCACCCGGTCCGGGGACCTGCGGATCGAGGAAGTGCTGGACGCCGTCGGACACCTCACCGTCAGCGGCATCGTCGACACCACGACCGCACCACGGCTGAAGGCCGGTCTGATGTCGGCCTCCCACGGCGGCACCACCGACCTCACCGTCGACCTGTCCGCCGTCACCCGCCTGGCCGGCGCCGGTGTGCGGGTACTCCATGACACCGTCGCGCTCTGCGCCGGCAACGGCCGCACCGGACTGACCCTGGTCGCCCGCGCCGACTCCGTCGCGGCGAGCGTCCTGGACCTGGCCGACCTGCCGTACACCCAGGGCACGGCGCCCTGACCCGACGCCGTCTCCGGACCGTACGGCGACGACGGAAAAACCCACCTTTGCATCCTGGACGGACGGGTACTCGGCGCCCAGCCGACCCCCCGGGCCGGCCGTCCGAAGCCCCGATCCATCCAGGAGGCGGTCCGCCCGTGACGAGTTCCACGCGTCCCCTCGACACCCCGGCACTCGACGCGGCCGGGCTGCGGGCCGCGCTGCGCGAAGGCGTGGACGGCGAGGTCAGGTTCGACGCCGGGAGCAGAGGCGCGTACGTCACGGACGGCTCCAACTACCGCCAGGTGCCCATCGGCGTCGTCGTACCGCGCACCGTCGAGGCGGGGGCGCGGGCGGTCGAGGTGTGCGCCCGTTTCGACGCGCCGGTCCTGTCCCGCGGCGGCGGCACCAGCCTGGCCGGCCAGACCACCAACACCGCCGTCGTCATCGACTGGACGAAGTACTGCGACGCCCTGGTCTCGGTGGACCCCGACGCCCGCACCTGTGTGGTCGAGCCGGGCATCGTCCTGGACGAGCTCGACCGGCGACTCGCCGGCCACCGGCTGCAGTTCGGCCCGAAACCCTCCACGCACAGCCACTGCGCGCTGGGAGGGATGATCGGCAACAACTCCTGCGGATCCTCGGCCCAGGCGTACGGCAAGACGGTCGACAACGTCCGCCGGCTGGAGATCCTCACCTACGACGGACTGCGCACCTGGGTGGGACCGACCCCGAAGGCCGAGCGGGCCCGGATCGCCGCCGAGGGCGGGCGGAAGGCCGAGCTGTACGAGGGCCTGGACCGCATCGTCGCCGAGTACCTGGCCGACATCCGGCGCGGCTACCCGAAGATCCCGCGCCGCGTCTCCGGCTACAACCTGGACTCGCTGCTGCCGGAGAACGGCTTCGACGTCGCCCGCGCCCTGGTCGGCAGCGAGGGCACCCTGGTCACCGTCCTGCGCGCGGAACTCGACCTGGTGCCGGTGCCGCGCCGTCAGTCGCTGCTCGTCCTCGGCTACGAGGACATCTGCCGCGCCGGCGACGACGTCGCCCGGCTGCTCGAACACTGCGAGCCCAGCCGGCTCGAAGGACTGGACGGCCGGATGGCCCGGCTGATGCGCGAGGAGGGCGCCCACCTCGAATCGCTCGACGTCCTCCCCGAGGGCGACAGCTGGCTGCTGGTGCAGTACAGCGGCGACAGCCAGGAGGACGTCGACGAGCAGGCGCACGCGCTGCTGCGGGCCCTCGGCCGCAGCGAGAAGGACGCGGACGTGGCCTTCTCCGACGACCCCGAGCGCGAGCAGAGGATGCTCAGGGCCCGCGAGGCCGGGCTCGGCGTCACGGCGCGCCCGCCGGACGACCGGGAGACCTGGGAGGGCTGGGAGGACTCCGCCGTCCCGCCCGAACGGCTCGGCGACTACCTGCGCGACCTGAAGGACCTCTTCGAGGAGTTCGGCTACGACCACCCGTCCCTGTACGGGCACTTCGGCCAGGGCTGCGTGCACACCCGTATCCCGTTCGGGCTGAGGACCGCCGAGGGCGTCGCCGACTTCCGGCGCTTCGTGGAACGCGCGGCCGACCTCGTGACCTCGTACGGCGGGTCCCTGTCCGGTGAGCACGGCGACGGCCAGTCCCGGGGCGAGCTGCTGACCCGGATGTTCGGCGCCCGGCTGGTGACCGCCTTCGGGGAGCTGAAGACGCTGTTCGATCCCGGGAACCGGATGAACCCGGGCAAGGTCGTCGACCCGAACCCGGTCGACGGGCAGCTGCGGCTCGGACCCGCCTGGCGCCCGGACACCCCCGACACGCACTTCGACTACCCGGAGGACGACCACTCCTTCACCCGCGCCGTGACGCGCTGCGTCGGGATCGGCAACTGCCGCACCCAGGAGGGCGGCGTGATGTGCCCGTCCTACCGCGCCACGAGGGAGGAGGAGCACTCCACCCGGGGCCGGGCCCGGCTGCTGTTCGAGATGCTCGGCGGGCACGAGGACTCGGTGATCACCGACGGGTGGCGTTCCACCGAGGTGAAGGACGCCCTCGACCTGTGTCTGGCCTGCAAGGGCTGCAAGTCGGACTGCCCGGTGGGCGTCGACATGGCCACCTACAAGGCCGAGTTCCTCTCCCACCACTACGAGGGGCGGCCGCGCCCCGCCGCCCACTACGCGATGGGCTGGCTGCCGCTGTGGGCGCGGCTCTCCCGGATCGCCCCGGCCCTGGTCAACACGGTCCTGCACGCACCCGTACTGGCGCGTGCGGGCAAACGGCTGGCGGGAGTCGCGGGGGAGCGGCAGGCACCCGTGTTCGCGCGGCGGTCCTTCGTGCAGTGGTGGAAGGCGCGTGGCGGGGCCGGGCCCGACCCGGCGGACCCGAGGACGGTCGTGCTGTGGCCCGACACCTTCGGCAACCACTTCCACCCCTCCGTCGCGATCTCGGCCGTACGGGTCCTGGAGGACGCGGGGTTCGAGGTCGCCGTCCCCACCGAGCCGGTGTGTTGCGGGCTGACCTGGATCTCCACCGGTCAGCTGTCAACCGCCGAGAAGGTGCTGCGACGCACCCTCGACGTGCTGCGGCCCTACCTGGACGCGGGAACGCCGATCATCGGCCTGGAGCCCTCCTGCACCGCCGTGTTCCGGTCCGACGCCGTGCAACTGATGCCCGCCGACCAGGACGTCAGGCGGCTGGCGGGCCAGGTCCGCACCCTCGCCGAGCAGCTCGTCCACCACGCCCCCGAGGGCTGGCACCCGCCGGAACTCGCCCGGCGGGCGACCGTGCAGACCCACTGCCACCAGCACGCGGTCATGAAGTTCGACGCCGACCGGGAACTGATGCGCCGGGCGCACGTCGACGCCGACGTCCTGGACGAGGGCTGCTGCGGACTGGCCGGCGACTTCGGCTTCGAACGCGGCCACTACGACGTGTCCATGGCCGTCGCCGAACAAGGCGTCCTGCCCGCCGTCCGCGAGGCGGCCCCCGGCGACATGGTCCTCGCCGACGGTTTCAGCTGCCGCACCCAGATCGAACAGGGCGGCACCGGCCGCCGGGCCCTGCACCTGGCCGAGGCGCTCGCCCTCGGCCTCGACGGGAACCTGCCCGGGCGGCACCCCGAAAGCCTCGGCCGGCGACCCGGCCGACCCTCCGGAGCGGCCCGGTGGGCGGCCACCGCGGGCGCCACGGCGCTCACGGCCGGCCTCGTGATCGCAGCCGGACGGGCCGGCCGCGGGCGTCGCCGCCGCCCCTGACCGGGCCCGGCCCGGGTACCGGCCGAGACCGGTACGCACCGGGACCGGGCACGTGGCCGGGCTGAGAACCCGTCAGGACCCGGTACCCGTCGGGACCGCCCGCGACCCCGAACCCCTCGACCCCGGAAAACCGAAAGGCCCCCATCATGTCGAAGAAGGTCTCCGACCACGTTCTCGAGCGGCTGCGCGACTGGGGAGTGGAGCACGTCTTCGCCTACCCCGGCGACGGCATCAACGGACTGCTCGCCGCCTGGGGCCGCGCCGACGACAACCCGCGGTTCGTCCAGGCCCGTCACGAGGAGATGGCCGCGTTCCAGGCCGTCGGCTACGCCAAGTTCTCCGGCCGGGTCGGCGTGTGCGCCGCGACCTCCGGGCCCGGCGCCATCCACCTCCTCAACGGCCTGTACGACGCCAAGCTCGACCACGTGCCGGTCGTCGCGATCGTCGGACAGACCAACCGCAGCGCCATGGGCGGTTCCTACCAGCAGGAGGTCGACCTGCTGAGCCTCTACAAGGACGTCGCCTCCGACTTCTGCGAGATGGTCACCGTCCCCGAACAGCTGCCCAACGTGCTCGACCGCGCCCTGCGCACCGCCATGGCCCGCCGCTCCGTGGCCGCGGTCATCATCCCGGCCGACGTGCAGGAGCTCGACTACACGCCGCCCGAGCACGCCTTCAAGATGGTCCCCTCCAGCCTCGGCATGCCCCACTACGCGCCGGTGCCGGGCGACGACGACCTCGCCCGTGCCGCCGAGGTCCTGAACGCGGGCGACAAGGTCGCGATCCTGGTCGGCCAGGGCGCCCGCGGCGCCCGCACCGAGGTCATGGCCGTCGCCGACCGGCTGCGTGCCGGAGTCGCCAAGGCCCTGCTCGGCAAGGACGCCCTCGACGACGAACTGCCCTACGTCACCGGTTCCATCGGCCTGCTCGGCACCCGGCCGTCGTACGAGATGATGACCGGCTGCGACACCCTTCTCGTCATCGGTTCCTCCTTCCCCTACACCCAGTTCCTGCCGGAGTTCGGACAGGCGCGCGCCGTGCAGATCGACATCGACCCGCACATGGTCGGCCTGCGCTACCCCTTCGAGGTGAACCTCGTCGGCGACGCCCGCGAGACCCTGACCCGGCTGCTGCCGCTGCTGAGGAGCGGCGGGGACAAGGGCTGGCGCAAGAAGATCGAGAAGGACACGGCCCGCTGGTGGGAGGTCATGCAACGGCGCGCCGCCGTCGACGCCGACCCCGTCAACCCGGAGTACGTCGTGCACACGCTCAACGACCTGCTGCCGGACGACGTCGTCCTCGCCGCCGACTCCGGCTCCGCCGCCAACTGGTACGCCCGGCACCTGAGGCTGCGCGGCGCCATGCGCGGCTCGCTGTCCGGCACCCTGGCCACCATGGGGCCCGGAGTGCCGTACGTCATCGGCGCGAAGTTCGCCCACGGCGACCGCCCGGCCATCGCGCTCGTCGGCGACGGGGCCATGCAGATGAACGGCATGGCCGAGCTGATCACGATCGCCAAGTACTGGCGCGAGTGGGCCGACCCGCGCCTGATCGTGGCGGTGCTGAACAACCGCGACCTCAACCAGGTCACCTGGGAGATGCGCGCGATGTCCGGAGCCCCGCAGTTCCTGCCCTCCCAGTCGATCCCCGACGTCCCCTACGCCGACGCCGCCCGGCTGTTCGGCCTGGAGGGCATACGGATCGAGCGGCCGGAGGACGTCCAGGGCGCCTGGAAGACCGCGCTCGCCGCCGACCGGCCCTGCGTGCTGGACTTCGTCACCGACCCCGCCGTGCCGCCGATCCCGCCGCACGCCGGTCTGGACCAGATCGAGGCGGCGGCCCTCTCCGTCGTCAAGGGCGACAGCGACCGCACCGACATGGTCCGCCAGGGCTTCAAGGCCAAGGTGCAGGAGTTCCTGCCCGGCCGCCGGCACCGCGAGGACCGGCCCGGAGCCGAGGACGACACGTGAGCGACACCCCGGTCGTGGAGCGGGTGGACACCGCGGTGTCCACCGTTCCCACCGACGCGCCCGCCGCCACCGCCCGCCACGACAACCGTCACCGGACAAGGAGTTGACACATGACCCAGACCGTCGTCATCACCGGCGCCAGCGCCGGCATCGGCCGCGCCACGGCACGCCTGTACGCCGGGCGCGGCGCCGACGTCGTCCTGATCGCCCGTGGCCGGGCCGGGCTGGAGTCGGCCGCCGAGGAGGTCGCCGCCCTGGGCGGACGTCCCCTGGTCCAGGTCGCCGACATGGCCGACCCGGAACAGGTGGACGCGGCGGCCACGGCGGCCACGGAGCTGTTCGGCCCCCTCGACGTCTGGATCAACTGCGCGTTCAGCACCGTGTTCGCGCCGTTCGAGGAGATCACCCCCGAGGAGTACCGGCGGGCCACCGAGGTGACGTACCTGGGCTTCGTCAACGGCACCCGGGCCGCGCTGAAGCGGATGCTGCCCCTCGACCGCGGCACGATCGTGCAGGTGGGTTCCGCACTGGGCGAGCGGTCGGTACCCCTGCAGTCCGTCTACTGCGGGGCCAAGCACGCCATCAACGGGTTCACCTCCTCGCTGCGCACCGAGCTGCGGCACCGAGGCAGCAACGTGCACGTCACGATCGCGCAGCTGCCCGCCGTCAACACCCCGCAGTTCTCCTGGGTCTCCTCCCGCCTGCCCAGGCACCCCCAGCCGGTCCCGCCGATCTACCAGCCGGAGGTGGCCGCCCGCGGCATCGCGCACGCCGCCGACCACCCGCACCGCAAGCAGTACTACGTCGGCGCCACCACCCTCGCGACCGTATGGGCCAACCGCATGGCCCCGGCCCTGCTCGACCGCTACCTGGCCCGCACGGGCTTCAGGTCCCAGCAGACCGACCGGCTCCCCCCGAGCGGCGAGAGCAACCTCTTCGAGCCCGCCGACGGAACCCGGGGCACGGACCACGGCGCCCACGGCGTCTTCGACGACATCTCCCACCGCCGGTCCCTGGAGGCGGCGCTGGCCCGGCACCCGGCCGCGGTCGCCTCCGTGCTCGCCGTCGGCGTCGCCGCCGCGGCGACGGCCGGACTGGCCAAACGGCACGCTACCGCTGCACGGCGTGGCCCCCTGGCCCTCGTACGGCGGTGAGGGTCGCGTACACCACCACGTTGCCGCGGTATCCGTCGCCCCCGGCCCGGCCGCCGCAGGTGATCACGCGCAGTTCGGGCCGCCCGGAGGCGCCGTAGACCTTCTCGCTGGGGAAGCCGGCCTTGTCGTAGACCTCCACGGCGTCGACGGTGAAGACGGCGGTACGACCGTCCACCCGGCCGACCTCGATCCTCTCGCCCTTGGTGACGGCGCCGAGCCGGTAGAAGACACCGCGACGTCCGTCGCGCGTGTCCACGTGCCCCGTGGTCACGGCCGTGCCCCGCGAACCGGGTGTCGTGCCCCCGCCGTACCAGCCGGCGAGACCGGGGTCGCCCTCGGGCGGGGGCCGCAGGGCCCCCGCCCTGTCGAGGCCCAGCCGTACCAGGGCCGCGTCCACACCGATCGCGGGGATACGGAGCCGGACGGGCTCGGCGGGGGGCAGCGGCGGATGGGCGGGATGGGCCGGCGGGGCGGCGCGGCCCGCCGGCGGAGTGGAGAAGGCCTGGTCGGCCGAGGGCTGCGGGGGCCGTCTGTCGACCAGGGTGCCCAGCACCAGCAAGACGCCCGCCGCCAGTGCCAGGACCAGGTACGCGACCGGCGGGACGAACGTGCGCGGAGGCGTACCGGCCTTGTGCCTTGATTCCTTCAACGTCGAGCCTCTTGCCTGGAGGGAGCCGGACGGCATCCGATCCCGTGGTCCTGGGAGCGGACGCCGTGCCGAGGTGGCCGGAGCGGAGGGTCAGGAGCGGGCGCCGTACGAGCGGCGGCGCATCCTGAGCAGGGCCCCGGCCGCGGCCGCGGTGATCAGCGCACCGCCCACGGCGACCTGGGTGTCGGTGTTCCCGGCGTCCCCGAAGCCGGCGTGGATGGCGCCGTTCGGCTGCCGCTCCGCGATCTCGTAGGTGTCCGTGAGCTTGATCCGCGGCGGGCACTTCACGGTGATGGTGTCGGTGCCGGACGCGCCTTCCGTCGGGATCTGGAACTCACCCGTGAGGACGCCCTTGCGGTCACCCCCGAACATGTGGAACTGGCCCCCCACCGTCGACTCGCCCTTGCCGTACGTCACGTCCGGACCGCAGGCCGTGGTGGTGACCGTGACGACGGAGCCAGGCTGGGCGTTGCCCGGGTTGATGCGCAGCTGTGTGTCGTCGGCGGCCACGGCGGCCGGGCTCTGCAGAGCCATGACTCCGAGGAGCAGTCCGACACCGACGCCAACGTGTGTGTTTCGCAAGGGAATCCTCCGACAAAGCAGTGGCCGGCTTGTCCGCTCGGCGCTCCTGTGGTCTCCACCGACGAGAAAACCGACGCTCCGTCAGCTCCGCAACAGGAGGCGGGGGTACGGGCGTCACCCGGGCGGACGCGACGACCGTCCGGGTACGGGGCGTTTGCGCAGGTCGCGGAAGCGGCGGCCGGACCGCCACGGGAGGCGGACGGGCTAACGGCCTTCATCCCCGAACGGGGCAAGGGGCGTACGGCCGTATGCGCGGGGCCCGGCCGCCGCCCGGTCGTCGCTCACCCGTTTCACGGAACGCCGGCCTCGGTGGCGGTGCGGACGCCGTCACCACCGCCAGCCGTGTCCGGAGCGTGTGCGGGAAGGCGCCGTACGGCCGGGACGCAGAGAAGCGCGAGCGCGGCGGGGACCGCGACGAGCGTCATCCCGTACAACGTGGGCCGCACGCCGAGGGAGTCGGACACCGGACCGGCGAGCGCGAGGCCCAGCGGCATGAGTCCCGTCGACAGCAGGTAGTCGTAGGAACTCACGCGGGACAGGGCGGCTTCGGGGATGTGCGTCTGCAGCGCGGTCTCCCAGATGACGAAGAAGAGCGAGACGGCGACGCCGGTGACCGCTTCGAGGGCGGTGATCACGGCGAGTGTCGCGCCGGAGCCGATGACGACCGCCTGGCAGGAGCCCACGGCGAGCGCCGCGGCGGCCAGGGCCATCGGGTGCCTGACCTCGATCCGGTAGGCGCAGACGTCTCCCACGATCGAGCCGATGCCGAAGCCCGCGGTCACGACGGCCCAGCCGGCCGCGCCGCCCCACTCGTCCTCGGCCAGGACGGGCCCCAGCACGAACACCGACGGCAGCACGACGACGTGGTAGACGGAGATGGCCGCCATGCCGGACCACACCCACGTCCGGCTGCGCACCTGCGTCCAGCCGGCGCGCAGTTCCCCGAGGAACCCTCCTCCCGGGGCGGACGGAGGCGTCCCGGGTGCCGTGTCGCGAGGTGTCAGCCGGGCCAGGAACGCGGCGCTGACCGCGAAGGTCAGCGCGTCCACCGCCAGTGCGCCGCCGGGCCCGGCCAGCGCCACCAGCCCCCCGGCCAGGGCCGGGCCGACCACCAGACCGGCCGACTGGACGAACCCGCGCAGGGCGTTCGCCTCCCGCAGTCGGTCGGCCCCGACGAGCAGGGGCATCAGCCCCGTGGCCGCGGGCATGAAGAACGCGTCGGCCGTGCCGAACACGATCATCAGCAGCACGAGATGGCGGACCTCGGCGACGCCGGTCAGCAGCAGCGCCGCGGCGAGCCCTTGCACGGCGAACCGCACCAGGTCCGACACCAGCATGATCCGGTGCCGTGGGAAACGGTCCGCCCACACCCCGCCCACCAGGGCGAACAGCAGCATGGGCACGAGTCCCGCGGCCGCGAGCAGCCCCACGTCGGAGGCGGACCCGCCCACCGAGAGCACGGCGAAGGGCACGGCGACGAACGACACGCGGTCGCCCACCACCGACAGGGACTGCCCGATGAACAGACGGGCGAACTGCGGCTCGTCCCGCAGCACAGGGGGGACCAAGGACTTCACGAAAATGACCGATCAGGGAAGGCGGAGCAGGACTGCGGCGCCCGATGGTAATCAGCGCCGGCCTCGCCGGTCATCTGTATTTCGCAGGTCAGGCCGTCCCCGCGGCTCGGCGCGCCTGCTAGTATCGATCTTGAGCCGGTCGGAGGAAGTCGCTCCGGTCGACCATGCGTTGGTGGTCCAAGGAAAGACGCCCCGCTTCCTGCGGGGAAATGCAGGTGCAAGGCCTGCCCGGCGCTCCGTTCGGAACCCTGTCCCGCACTGTGCGGGACAGGGTTCTTCGCTGTCCGGGGCGGACCCGGAGCCCGGCGTACGGGCTAACGGCGGGCCCGGCGGTAGGCGATCAGCAGTCCCAGCAGGACGCCGACGAGGAGGGTGACGGTCAGGACGATCCACAGGGGGAGGGTGACCTGGGGGATCCAGAGCCGGATGGTCACGGAACTGGTGTTGGCGGCGATGAACCAGATCGCCAGGGCCGCCAGCACGAAGAAGCCGATGCTGCGCAGCCGGTAGTCCCGCCCCTTGACCGTCACGGTGGACGGCCCGTGATCCTTTGCGGTCTTCTGGGCCATGAAGCCAGTATCCGGCTGTTCACCTGCGCGGGCGACTCGATCGGCCGCGCCGGGCCGCCACGCTCCTGAAGACCGCTGCCCTCCGGTCGGGATCGGCCCGGTCCCGCCTGCGTCGCTCGCTCCGTCGCCGGGCCGGCCGCTTCCGGCCCGGTCGCTGAGCGGCGCCACCCGGAGACGCGGACCGGGTCGGCCGCGCGGCCGCGGGGACGGAGCCGGACCGGGTGCGGGCTCAGGCGGCCTCGTCCAGGGGGACACCGAGCCTGGTGGCCACGGTGGTGAGGGCCGTGCCCAGGGGGAGCGAGACCCGGGTGAGCGCGTGCCGGTCGCCCCGGGTCGCGTCCCGGTTGACGATCAGCACCGGCTTCCCGGCATCGGCCGCCTGACGGACGAAGCGCAGTCCGGACATCACCGTCAGGGAGGATCCCAGGACCAGCAGCGAGGTCGCCCCACGCACCAGCCGGCGGCAGTGCTCGACCCGCGACGGCGGAACGGACTCGCCGAAGAAGACCACGTCCGGCTTGAGGACGCCGCCGCAGACCGTGCACGGGACCACGTGGAAGTCCCCGACCTGCTCATCGGTGAGGTCGGCGTCACCGTCCGGGTTGACGGCGGCGGCCACCGGCGCGAAGCCCGGATTGGCCTCCTCCAGCTGCCGGGCGATCTCGCGGCGCGGGGTGAGGGCGCCGCAGGAGAGACAGACGACCCGCTCCAGGCTTCCGTGGAGTTCCACCACGTCCTGACTGCCGACGGCCTGGTGCAGGCCGTCGACGTTCTGCGTGATCACCCCCGAGAGCAGGCCGTGCCGCCCGAACGCGGCCACGGCCCGGTGCCCGTCGTTGGGGCGGGCACGGCCGAAGGTTCGCCAGCCCAGGTGGCTGCGCGCCCAGTACCGCCGCCGGGCCTGAGCGGTCGCGGTGAAGTCCTGGTAGGTCATCGGGGTGTGCCGGCGCAGGCTCCCGCCCTCGCCCCGGTAGTCGGGGATGCCCGACTCCGTGGAGATGCCCGCTCCGCTGAGCACCAGCACACCGCCGGTGCTCAGCGCGGCGGCGACCGGTTCGAGATCCGTGGTGCCCGGCGGCAGGTCCCCGGAGGGGATCCAGCTCAGGGTGGGGCGCATGCGCATGCATCCAGGGTACGGAAGCGACCGCACGGCGTACGGGCCGCTGCCGCGTCGGTCTCCGGCCGCGGGCCTCAGCCTTCGTCGGCGCGTCGAAGCCGCGCGGAGAGGTGGTGCTGCAGGGGGTGTCCGACCGCCGCCAGGTCATGGAGGAAGTCGAGCGTGCCGGCGTCCGTCAGGGCGTACCGGCGGCGGGTGGCGGTGACCTCCTTGGCCGTGGGGGCGAGCGCCACCTGCCCGGTGGCCAGATCCACCGCGCCGTCGGCCGCCCGGCCGACCAGGATCTCCGCGATGCCGGTCGGCTGGGTGATCAGCGCCTCCACGCGCCCGTCGGCCTGCATCCGCCACCAGCCGCTCTCACGGGCCGACGGGCGCAGCGGAGCGCCGTCCGCGTCCAGCAGCCAGGCACGGGCCTCGTAGTGGAGGAAGGGACGGCCGTCGTGGCTGAACGTGACCTCCTGCGCGTAGACGAACTCCTCGTCGAGCGTCGGATAGCCTCCGCGGCCCCGTCCGACCCAGGTGCCGAGCAGTCCGGTCACCGGCGCGAGCAGCGCGTGCGGCGCGGGAGTCCGGTCCGGACGGAACGCATCGGGGTACGGGTGCTTCCCGACGGGGGCGACCATGACATCCACTCCTGGGTTGAGGCCGGTACCGTCCGGCAGCCTAGTGGTACTCCACCCGCGGAGCGTGGTCCTTCCCCCGGAGCGGCCTGTCGCCGTCGGCACCGCCCGCGTCGGGGCCCCTGTCGTCACCCGATCCAGCGGGCGGCGGCCTCGTAGGTCGTGGCCGGGGTGCTGTTGAACGCGATGGCCGCGTCGGGTGCGTTCCGCCGGACGAGATCGACCACTTGCTCGAGGAGCCCGATCTGATCGTCCGAGTGCCGCAGACCACCGCCGATGGTGACGCACTCCCACGGATGGGCTCGCAGCGCGTTCCCGACGACCGTCTCCACGTCGTCGCTTCCGTCGAGGCCGATGAGGCAGGTCTCCACGCCCACGCCGTGTGCGGCGAACTCGGCCAGTCCCGCCTCGATCGCCTCGGCCACCGGCCCGGGATCCCACGGCCCGGGCACCCGGTACGGATCGAGCCCGATGACGAGGACGCGGGGCGAGGCGGTGTCCATGCGCCGACGATACGCGTCGGACGTCGCGCGCTCGGGCCTGATCCCGCCGCCTCGCCCGCCAACCGGGCGAGGCGGCGTCCGGAACGGCATGGTGCGAGGGCCCGGACGGACCGGCGGCCGGAGACTGGTGGGCCCGGCCCGACGTCGGGCAGGAACAGGAGAGAGCATGGACGACCACAGCCGCCCAGGCTCCCCGGGATCGGCGACCGTCGGTGCGGAACTGAGAGCCGAAAGCCGGACCGAGATGCTGAGCACCGCCCTCGTCGGCGTCCTCGCCTTCGCGCTCGCCTCCGGTTCGTGGCAGTGGTTCTCCACCTACCTCGGCCTCACCCTGCTCGCGCTGATCCTCGCCTTCGTCCGGCCACCGGTTCCCCGCGCGGGTGAGAGATCCGTGTACGTGCGCGCTCTGACGGCCTACTCATTGGTCATCGGTCTGTGCGTGGCCATGGCGGTGGCGCCCGCCATGCAGCGCTGGGAGTGGTTCTTCCCGATGCCGGGCACCCGCACCAAGTGCGCCCACCTGGGCAGCTACGCGGCGCTCCACGCACAGGCCGTTCTGGGCGGCCTGGCCGGTCAGGACGGTGCCGCGCTGGCGTACGCCCGAAGCGACCGGAGCGAGCTCGCCGTGAACGACTGCCTGGCGTCCACGACGACGCTCTGGCTGCCGGTGTACGCACTGGCCGCCGCGCTGCTGGCGGCACTCGGGGCGTGGCTGATGAGCAGGAGGGGCGCGAGCCGGGAGACCGTCGGGGAGCTGTGAAGCGACACCCGTACGCGGCCTCGATCCGGCGCGCGTGGACCACGCTCCCGTTCAGCCGCCGCGCCGGACCGCCTCCTCCGCGTCGCCGTCCTCGAAGCCCCGTCGGACCGGCGCCGAGGCCCGTTCCGGCTCGGGGTGGGCCTGGCGTACGCGCAGGTCGGCGACGGCCAGCAGCAGCGCGATCACGCTCATCCCGACGGCGGTGAGCAGCCCGAGCTGGATCGCCGTGACGGAGCGGCCGTGGTCGGCCTGGTGGGCGAAGTACACCGCGCCCACCACGGCGATCCCGGCCGCCGAACCGATGCGCTGCCCCGTCTGCAGCACTCCGCCGGCCGCACCGGCACGGTTCACGGGGACGCGGGTGAGGGTGAGCGTCGTGTTGGGGGAGACCGTGAGGCCCGAGCCGAGCCCGCCGACGACCATGGGCAGGGCCGTGGCCCAACCGACGCTCTCCAGGGGCACCAGCTGCACCGCCACGACCACCCCGAGCAGCCCCGCCACCACCAGGAGGAGGCCGAAGACGACCAGCCTGCGTCCGTGGCGCATCACCAGCTTGCCCCCGACGGCGGCGCCGACCGCGGACGCGGCGGCGAAGGGCAGCACCGAGACGCCGGCCGCCAGCGCGCTGTATCCCGCCGTGTTCTGCAGGAACAGGGAGTAGACGAAGAAGACCGTCGTGAAGCCCGCGAAGTAGGTCAGGCTGATCAGGGAGCCGAGCGTGAAGGAGCGCAGGGAGAACAGGTCCAGATCGACCAGCGGGGCCCGCCCGCGCAGTTTCTGGCGCCGCTCCCACACCCAGAACGCGATCAGCAGCAGTGCGCCCACCGGCAGCAGGGCCCACTTCAGCCGCCCGCTCCACTGCTGTTCCTGAACCAGTGGCAGCATGAGCGCGAGCACGGCGGCGCCGAGGAGCAGCACGCCGAACGGGTCGAACTCCTCCCGCCTGCCCGTCGACGGGAAGCGCGGTAGCAGCCGCAGTCCCGCGGCGAACGCGGCCACCCCGATGGGCAGGTTGACGAAGAACACCCAGCGCCAGCCGTCGTCGGTGCCCACGGCGTCGATCAGCACACCACCCACCAGGGGGCCGGCCGCCGTCGAGATCCCGATGACACTGCCCAGCAGACCGAACGCCTTGGCCCGTTCGGCTCCCTGGAACATCTGCTGGATCAGCCCCGAGGTCTGCGGGGCGACCATGCCCGCCGCCGCGCCCTGGATCAGCCGGAACAGCACCAGCCAGGAGGCGCTGGGCGCGAGACCGCACGCCCCCGAGGACAGGGTGAACAGCGCCAGCCCCATCAGGAAGGACTGGCGCCGCCCGCGCATGTCGCCCAGCCGGCCCGCCGGGACGAGCACCAGCCCGAAGGTCAGGGCGTACCCGGAGACCACCCAGGACTGGGCGGCCTCGGAGGCCGCCAGCCCGTGTTCCATCGAGGGCAGTGCCACGTTCACGATCGAGGTGTCGAGCAGAGAGATGAAGCCCGCCGTCAGACAGACGGCGAGCGCCTTCCACCGCCGTTGGTCGGGGGCGGGCGGGGCTTGGACAGTGGTCATGAGGTCACGCTAAGCAACCATCCCGCCCGGCGCATGCCAAGGAGCCGTCCGCGCGCATCGCGGCCTCCAGGACCGGTACGGGGGCATCGGCCCGGGAACGGCCCACGGCGATGAGGCAACTCGCCTTGTACACGGTTGACTTGGCACGCCGTACCGGTACTCTTCCAGGCTTGCCGGACCCTCGGCCCCCGGCCGCCGCCGCGGTGGACCGCCGAACGCACCGGCCCCACCCGGCCGAGGAGGTTCCGGCCGCCAGGAGGGAGGCACCGATGGCCGACACCGACGTCGAACTGCACGGCCCCGCGGCCTGGGAGGGGCCGCCCCGCCGGTACGGTCCCGTCGCCCGGGTCGCCGTACTCTCCGACGTGCACGCCAACCTCCCCGCCCTCGACGCGGTGCTCGCCGAACCGGACGTCGCCGCGGCCGACCTCGTCGTCCTGTGCGGCGATCTGACCTGGGGGCCACAGCCCCAGGAGACGTACGAACGGATCGTCGCGCTGGGTGAGCGCGCCCTGTGCGTACGCGGCAACGCGGACCGCTACGCGGCACGGATCGGCACGGCGGCGCGGACCGCCGACACCCCGCGGCAGGCGTGGATCGCCGCACGGCACTCGCCCGAGGCGATCGCCTTCCTCGGCCGTCTCCCCTTCGGGGTCGTCGTCGAGGTCGACGGACTCGGACCGGCGCACTTCTGCCACGGCTCCCCGCGCAGCGACCACGAACTGGTCACGCCGGGGACACCGCCCGAGCGGTTCGCGCAACTGTCCGCGGCCGTCGACGCGGCGGTCCTGGTCACCGGACACGCGCACCTCCAGTTCGACCGCGCCGTGGCGGGCCTGCGCAGCGTGAACCCGGGCAGCGTCGGGCTGCCGTACCACACCGGCGAACCGGGCACCGCGTACTGGGCGCTGCTGGGCCCCGACGTCCGGCTCAGGACCACCCGCTACGACGTCGAGGACGCCGTCGCGCGCGCCCACCGGGCCGCCGACCCGGAGGCGGACCGTTACACGGACACCCTCATGAACGCACCCGATCCGGAAAAGATCGTCGTGGAGGCGGAGAGGCTGGTCTTCGTGAACTGACCCACGCGGCCGCGGGCACGGTACGGAACGGACATCGCCGGAGGACGACGCTCACGCCCCGTTCCCCGAGGATCTCCGGAAGCAGGTCGAACAGCACGACCTCGCGGTCGTCGCCGGGCAGGCGCTCCGCCAGTCGTGGTCCGGGGGCAGCGCGTACTTCCGTCCTTCGCCTGTCGAGGTATCGGTCATCCGGCGAGCTCCTCGCACACCTCGGTGACCAGTCCTTCGGCGGCGTCGAGCGCGGCGGCGAGCGTCTTCGGGGTGGTGCCGAGCGCGGAGAGCAGCGCGTGGGCCCGTCCGGCGAAGTCCGCGGGAGCGCCGGGGAGTTCGCCCGCGGCCCGCACCGCGTCCTTCTCGTTGAGCACCCAGTGCCCGGCACGGGCGTGGAGCGCGTGCACGAGCAGCCCGACCGCGCGGAAGAGGCAGCCGGAGACGTAGAAGGTGTCGCCGCGGGCCGCTCCCTTGCGGGCGCAGGCCAGGACGAACGGTGCTTCCCACCGCGCGTTCTCGACGAGCGCTTCGCGCAGGGGCTCGGGATAGAGGCGTGTCCGTTCCCGCAGGGTTCGCAGCTCGCCACCGGGGTCGGCGAGGACGCGCCCCAGGGCCACCTCACCGGCATAGGAGTGGGAGTACACACCCAGGGGGTGGCCGGGCTGGGCGCCGATCTCGAACCGTCCGGCCCGGCACTGCCGCCAGACGTGGTGCACCCGGTCCATGTCGCGGTAGATCCAGTCGACCCGGTGGCCGTCGACGGTCAGCCAGCCGCCGCCGTCCACCCATGGCCCCCAGCCGCCCGGTTCGGTGACGTCCACCGGCCCGCCGGTCAGCTCGGCCGCCAGCAGGCGCAGAGCGGCGGTGTCCAGCGGTGGCCGGTAGTACAGGCCCAGGTCGTAGTCGGAATCGGGGCTGTGCGTGCCCCTGGCGCGGCTGCCTCCCAGACACACGCCGACGACACCGTCGACCTCGACCAGCCGGTCCGCGATCTCCACCAAGCGCTCCACGGACCACAGTCTGCGGGGGCGGATCATCGGCCGCGACCGATTTACCCGGCACCCGCGCCCGGACCGCTCGTCCTCACAGCAGGCCGAGTCGGGCCAGGTCGAAGTGCTCGTCGGTCAGGCTCTCGTACCCGTGCTCGGCCGCGAAGGCGAGGATGCGCGCGAGGGGAGTGCCCGGAGCTGGTGGCTCGGTGGCCAGCTCGAAGCCGGTGACCTGGAGGGCGAACGCGAGATCCGGATCGGGGTGTTCTTCGGACATGATCGTCAGAGTAGACGAGCGATGCCCCGTCCCGGCAGGCCAGGTTCCCGGCAGGCCGGGTCCCCGACGGGCCAGGTCCTCGGCGGTGTGACGCGTGGTCCGGGGCGTGATCGGCCTTCGCGGTGATGGATCGCAACGCAAAATATTGCGCTTCTTGCGCTCGCTTGCGTAGTGCGCTGCATAAGACCTCGAACGGTGCGCGCGGGTGTCGGGGCGGGGCGGTACCTGCGCGGGGGAAACCCCTCTCCCGATGGGCGGCGAGAGTCTTTCGTCAAATGGTGCAAGGGGATTGGCCCCGGAGGGGTGGTGGTTCAAGAGCGCCCCTCTGTTTTCCCCTGCCTCCGTGGGCCTCGCGCGTTGGCCCCGCCGTCGGTCCGCTGACCGTGCGTTTCATGCCGTCGGCGTTGAGGCGCGGGTGTTGATGGTGAAACTTGTGGCGTCCTGACCGTAGACGTGCTCGCATCCCTCTGCAATATTGCGATGAAACAACGCAAGAAGCTGCGTATAACTCCCCGTCGGGAATCTTACGTCCCCGCGCGGACAGCTCTTGCCGTTCTGTCGTACCGCGCCACCGCTCTGCCCAGGAACGAGCCGACCCCGCCGCCCCTCCGGCGCGCGAACCTCCGCAGGGAGTGAACCCCGCATGACTCCACACAAGCCGAGATCCTGGAGAAGCCGCGCGGCGACCGCCGCGCTCGCCTCCATCGTCATGGTTCTGGGCCTGCCCGCCGTCGGTGCCCACGCGGCCGGCGGCCCCGACGCCGCCGCGGACGCCGCCACCAAGGCAGGCAGCGCCCACGGCGCACACACGGCCGCCAATGTCACCGACGGCGACGCCGACACCTACTGGCAGGCCGGAAAGAAGTCGGCCCAGTGGGTGCAGACCGACCTCGGGCGGACCCGGCGTGTCCGTGAGGTCGTCCTGCGGCTGCCCGAACACTGGCGGACCCGCAAGCAGACGCTGGCCCTCCAGGGCAGCGCCGACGGAAAGAGCTTCGCCACGCTCAAGTCGTCGGCGCAGTACGTCTTCGGCCCCGGCAACGGCAACACGGTGAAGGTCTCCTTCCCCGCCACCCTCGCCCGGTACGTACGAGCGGACTTCAGTGGCAACTCGGCCGCCCCCACCGCCCAGTTGGCCGAGATGCAGGTCCTCACGTCCGCCGCCCAGACCCCCAACCTCGCCCAGGGCAAGCCCTTCACCGAGAGCGGGCACGCCGACGTGTACGGCGCGGCCAACGCCGGTGACGGCAACCGGGCCACCTACTGGGAGAGCAAGAACAACGCGTTCCCGCAGTGGCTCCAGGTCGACCTCGGATCCTCGGTCAAGGTGAACCAGGTGACGCTGCGGCTGCCCGCCGGATGGCCGGGCCGGAGCCAGACGCTGAAGATCCAGGGCTCGACCGACAACCAGAACTTCACGGACCTGACGGCCTCGAAGGCGTACACCTTCGACAGCGGCAACGACCAGTCGGCGACCATCGCCCTCGACACCACCACGACCCGGTACGTGCGGGCGCTGTTCACCGCCAACACCGGCTGGCCCGCCGGGCAGGCGTCCGAGCTGGAGGTCTACGGGCCGGCCACCGGCGACACCCAGGCGCCGACCGCGCCGTCGAACCTGGCGTTCACCGAACCGGCCACCGGGCAGATCAAGCTGACCTGGAACGCGGCGAGCGACGACACGGCCGTCACCGGGTACGACGTCTACGCGAACGGCCAACTGCGGGCGAGCGTCGCCGGGAACGTCCTGACGTACACCGACACCCAGCCGGCCGGCACCGACGTCACGTACTTCGTCCGGGCCAGGGACGCCGCGGGCAACGTCTCCTCCGACAGCAACAGCGTCACCCGCCAGGGAACGGGCGGCGACACCCAGGCCCCGACGGCTCCCGGCAACCTCGCCTACACGCAGTCCGGCGGTGACGTGAAGCTCACCTGGCAGGCGTCCAGCGACAACGTCAAGGTGACCGGCTACGACGTCTACGCCGACGGCCGGCTCGTCAAGTCCGTCGCGGGCGACGTCACGACGTACACCGACACCCCGGCGGCGACGGCCACCGTCACCTACTACGTGAAGGCGAAGGACGCCGCGGGGAACGTGTCGGCGGCGAGCAACAGCGTCACCAGGACCGGCTCCACCGGTTCCGGATCCAACCTCGCCGAGGGCAAACCCATCGAGGCGTCCTCCTCCACCTTCACCTACGTCGCCGCCAACGCCAACGACGGCCAGATCGGCACCTACTGGGAGAGCGGGGGCGGCGCCTACCCGGCCACCCTCACCACCAGGCTGGGCGCCAACGCCGATCTCAGCCAGGTCGTCGTCAAGCTCAACCCGGACGCGGCCTGGTCGACCCGCACCCAGAACATCCAGGTGCTCGGCCGCGACCAGGACGCGACGGCCTTCACCAGCCTCGTCGCGGCGAAGGACTACGCGTTCAATCCCTCCACCGGCAACACCGTGACCATCCCGGTCTCCGGATCCGCCGCCGACATCCAGCTCAAGTTCACGTCCAACTCCGGTGCCCCGGGCGGGCAGGCCGCCGAGTTCCAGGTGATCGGCACCCCGGCGGCCAACCCCGACCTCAAGGTCACCGGCATCACCAACACCCCCGCGGCCCCGGTCGAGTCGGACGCCGTCAGCCTGACGGCGACCGTCACCAACAGCGGGACCAAGGCGTCCAAGGCCACGGACCTCGACTTCACCCTCGGCGGCACGAAGGCCGCCACGGCCGACGTCCCCGCACTCGCGGCCGGTGAGACGAAGACCGTCACCGCGAGCATCGGGGCCCGGGACGCGGGCAGTTACCCGGTCGGCGCCCAGGTCGACCCGTCGAACAAGGTCATCGAGCAGAACGAGGGGAACAACACCTTCGCCCGCTCCGACGCCCTCGTCGTCAAGCCCGTCTCCAGCTCCGACCTCCTGGCCGCACCCGTCTCCTGGAGCCCCTCCAGCGCCTCGGCGGGCGACGAGGTCAAGTTCACCGTCGCGATCAAGAACCAGGGCACGGTGGCCTCCGCCTCCGGCGGCCACGGCGTCACCCTCACGATCCAGGACTCCAAGGGCGCCACCGTCAAGACGCTCACCGGCACCTACAACGGCGCCATCGCCGCCGGCCAGACCACGGCCCCGGTCTCCCTGGGCTCGTGGACGGCCGTCAACGGCAAGTACACCGTCAAGACGGTCATCGCCGACGACACCAACGAACTGCCGGTCAAGCGGGCCAACAACACCACCACGCAAGCCCTGTTCGTCGGCCGCGGCGCCGACATGCCGTACGACATGTACGAGGCCGAGGACGGCACCCTCGGCGGCGGCGCCAAGGTCGTCGGCCCCAACCGGACCATCGGCGACGTCGCCGGCGAGGCGAGCGGCCGCAAGGCCGTGACCCTCAACGGGACCGGCCAGTACGTCGAATGGACCACCCGCGCGGCCACCAACACCCTGGTGACCCGCTTCTCGATCCCCGACGGCACCGACACGACACTGAACGTCTACGTGGACGGCCAGTTCCTCAAGACGATCGACCTCACCTCCAAGTACGCCTGGCTCTACGGCAACGAGACCGCGCCCGGCAACTCGCCCGGCTCCGGAGCGCCCCGGCACATCTACGACGAGGCCAACCTGCAGCTCGGCAGGACCGTCCAGGCGGGATCGAGGATCCGGCTCCAGAAGGACGCGGCCAACTCCTCCACCTACGCCATCGACTTCGTCAACACCGAGCAGGCGACGGCGAACCCGAACCCGGACCCGGCCGCCTACGCCGTTCCGGCCGGATTCACCCACCAGGACGTGCAGAACGCCCTCGACAAGGTCCGCATGGACACCACCGGCAAGCTCGTCGGCGTCTACCTGCCCGCGGGCGACTACGAGACGTCCAGCAAGTTCCAGGTCTACGGGAAGGCGGTCAAGGTCGTCGGAGCCGGGCCGTGGTTCACCCGCTTCCACGCCCCGTCCTCGCAGGAGAACACCGACGTGGGCTTCCGGGCCGACGCCACGGCCAACGGCTCGACGTTCGCCGGGTTCGCCTACTTCGGCAACTACACGTCCCGGATCGACGGTCCGGGCAAGGTGTTCGACTTCTCCAACGTCTCCGGCATCACCATCGACGACGTCTGGGCCGAACACATGGTGTGCCTCTACTGGGGCGCCAACACCGACGGCATGACCATCAAGAACACCCGCATCCGTGACACCTTCGCCGACGGCGTCAACATGACGAACGGCTCCACGGACAACCACGTCACCAACAACGACGCCCGTGCCACGGGCGACGACAGCTTCGCGCTCTTCTCGGCGATCGACGCCGGCGGCGCCGACGAGAAGAACAACCTCTACGAGAACCTGACATCGACCCTGACCTGGCGCGCGGCCGGCATCGCCGTCTACGGCGGCTACGACAACACCTTCCGCAACATCCGCGTCGCCGACACCCTGGTCTACTCCGGCATCACCATCTCCTCGCTGGACTTCGGCTATCCGATGAACGGCTTCGGCACCGGGCCCACGACGATCGAGAACGTGTCCCTGGACAGGACGGGCGGCCACTTCTGGGGCTCACAGGTCTTCCCCGCCATCTGGGCCTTCTCCGCCTCCAAGGTGTTCCAGGGCATCCGCGTGAACGACGTCGACATCGACGACTCCACCTACGGGGGCGTCATGTTCCAGACCAACTACGTCGGCGGACAACCCCAGTTCCCGGTGAAGGACACGATCTTCACCGACATCTCCATCACCAATTCCAAGAAGAGCGGGGACGCTTTCGACGCCAAGTCCGGATTCGGCATCTGGGCCAACGAGCTGCCGGAACCCGGTCAGGGACCCGCCGTCGGTGAAGCCACCTTCCGCAACCTGCGGATGAGCGGCAACGCCCAGGACATCCGCAACACGACCAGCACCTTCAGGATCAACGTCGAGTAGGTGCCGGACAGCACCGATCGGTACGGGGCCGCCCTCACCGGGGGCGGCCCCGTACTCGTATCCCGTGCTTCGAGCGAGTGCCGTATACGCGGCCGTTCCGGAGCCGGGCGCGCTCTTTGCCGTGGCTCTGGCGGGTCAACGCCAGCTGGGCGAGGCCGAGTAGGGCTCCCCGTAGGGTACGGGCCTGCCGGTGAACGCGTCGAGGAGGATGCGCTCACCGACCGGGCGGCGCAGCTTCACCGTCACCTTCTCGACGCGCGATTCGGATGTGCACGGCCCGTCGGAGGTGCCACGGATCGACGCCGAGAACACCACGCTGCCCTCGGTCTCGAGCACGTCGACGGCCGGGCCGTCGTCGCACGCTCCGTGCTTGGCGCGCACAGTGAGCGTCCTGCCGTCCCGCGCGATGGTGCCCAGTCCGTCGAGCGGCATCAGTTCGTCCGTCTCCTGCTGTACGGCCCCGATCGGGGAGGGGGGGCAGTTCCGAGGGGGTGACCGCGACGCGTTTGAGCGGGGTGTCGTAGCCCTTGACCGCGAAGAGCCAGGCGGGCACGGTCGCTTTTCCCTTGCTGGTCAGTAGCGTCATGTCGCCGAGCCGGACACCGGTCACGGTGAGTGCCGGGCCGGGGTTCTCGCCGCGGTCCAGCTTGTCGTAGGCCGCTCGTGCCGAGACGAGGGGGAAGGAGAGGGCGTCGCCGTCGCTCCACCGGATCTTCCCCGGCTTCTTCGGAGTGTCGGGGAGGGAGGTACGCAGGTCGAAGTTCTGGGTGGCGTACGCGCGTTTGTCGGCGTCGTCGTGAAAGGCGCCGTCGGGCAGCTGAACGGCGTCGTCGAGCGAGTAGTAGGCCTGCCGCCACACGCGCGCCGCCTCGGAAGGCTCCCAGGCGGCGGCGACGCGGCGGGCGCGCTCGGCGGTGTCGTCGTCGCGGACGTGCTCATCGCCGGGTGCGCTCTGGTCGCCGCATCCGACGGCTGCGGCGGCGAAAAGGCCGAGGACGACGAGTAATTTGCAGGATCGCACGATGCCCCCGTGGAAAGACGGTCGAACGGTGCCGGATCCGGCGCCACACCTGTGACGCCCAGGGCGTGCCGGACGTTCGGCTCCCGCCGGAAGGGGCGCACGCCGCCTGATGGACCTGCTCCTCGACCCCGCCTGCACCGTCGGAAAGATCGCGGCCCTGCCGCGCACCTGGCCCACCACCTGAAGTCCGGAAGAGGGCGCCGCGAGCCGCCACGGGGGCGCGTCAGCGGGCGTGGTGAGCTTCCCCGTGCGGTACCGGGGCACGCGTCGCCACCGTGATCCCGGGCGCCGACCGTTCCTGAAAGGGGTGTGCAACAGACGCCTGCATGCCGTCTGTTGCACACCCCCTTCGTGTCCCCGGTGCCGCTACAGCGACATCTCGTACGCCCCGGACAGCGACTCGACGAGCTCCCAGACCCGCGCCGAACGCGCCTCGTCCACGGCGGGGCGCCGGATCGCGCCGAGCGCCCAGCCCTGCTGCTCCGCGGTGGCGGAGTCCTTGCCGTGCAACTCGACGCAGTGTCCGGAGAAGTCACGGACCAGCACGGAGAAGAGCTCGTCCAGCACCGGCTCGTCCAGGTCCGTCAGGCGCGCCTGCTCCAGGATCAGCTGTCCGTGCACCACCAGCGCGAACAACTGCCCCACGGACAGCAGGAAGTCGAGGTCGCGGCTCTGCGTCTCGTCGGGGGCCATGGTGGTGACGAACGCGCACAGCGCGTCGGCCTGCTCCCGGAACCGGGCGACGTTCGGCACCTCGGCGTACGCGTCGTAGGCGGCGCGCCAGTCGTGGAAGCGCACGGAGCCCAGGCCCCGGGCCGGTCCCTGCCGGAAGAGGAAGTCGTCGTCGGCCGCGTCGAGACGGGTCGGCACGGCGGGCGCGTCGATCGGGTCCAGCAGGTGGTTGCGCATGAACTTGAGGATCAGCGCGAGGTTGACGTGGACCGTGCCCTCGAGCTTGGGCAGGCCCCGGATCTCGATCGCGGCCTGGGAGAAGTAGTTGTCCTTCTCGAAGCCCTTGGCGGCGATGACGTCCCACATCAGGTCGATGACCTTCTCGCCCTCCGTGGTCACCTTCATCTTCGTCATCGGGTTGAAGAGGAGGTAGCGGCGGTCCTCGGGACCGGCCGAACGGAAGTAGTCGACGGCGCGGTCGCTGAACAGCTTCATGCCGACGAGGCGGACGTACGCCTCGGCCAGCTCCCGGCGCACGTGCGGGAAGGCAGTGACGGGACGGCCGTAGAGGATGCGGTTGCTCGCGTGCGTGACGGCCTCGTACATCGCGTGCTCGCAGATGCCGATCGAGGCCGTGCAGAGGTTGAACTTGCCGACGTTGACCGTGTTGAGGGCGGCGTCGAAGGCGGCGCGGCCGGTGTGCAGGACGTCCTCGGGGGCTACGGGATAGTCCTCCAGCCGGAACTCGCTGACGAACTTGGAGGAGTCGACGACGTTCTTCACCAGGTGGTACGCCGGGTGGCGGCTGTCGGCGGCGAAGAAGACGTACCCGTCCGGGCCGTCGACGTCGGTGCGGCGGCCGAACACGGAGACGAGGCCGGCGGCGTTGCCGTTGCCGATGTAGTACTTGGAGCCGGTGGCCCGGAAGCCGCCGTCCTCGGTGGGCTCCAGCAGCATGTCGGTGGAGTAGATGTCGGCGCCGTGGGCCTTCTCGGACAGGCCGAAGGCGAAGACCTCGCCCTGGTCCAGGAGGTCCGCGGCACGCGTGCGGGCGGCGGCGTTCTCGCTCTGCCAGACCGGGCCGAGACCGAGGATGGTCACCTGCCAGGCGTACCAGTAGTCGAGACCGTAGAACCCGAGGATCTCGTTCAGGGCGGCGATCCGGGCGGTGTCCCAGCGCTGGTCCTCGCCCGTGGCGGCGGAGGCCGGGGTGAGGAAGGTGGCGAACAGGCGCTCCTTGGCGGCGAACGCGAGGAAGTCGCCGAGCCAGGCGCGGGTGCGGTAGTCCTCGATGATCCGGCGCTTGCCGCGCTCCTCGAACCAGTCGACGGTGGCGCGCAGCAGCCTGCGGGTCTCGGGGTCGAAGTGCGCCGGGTCGTAGGTGTGCGGATTGAACAGCGAGGGAGTGGTCACGAAGGTCCGCCTTCCGGGGGGTGAGGGTTTCGGGTACTGCCGTACTGGCACGGAGGGAAAGAGAGGTGGGGCTCAGGCCGACGGTCCCGGGCGGCCGCCCTGCGGGCCGCCCCTGGTGCCGGTGGTCGCGCCCAGGGCGCGGAGGGTGGTGAGGACGTCGTCGAGCCAGGCGATCGTCATCCGCTCGTACGCGATGCCGCCGCGCAGCACGACGTGCTGCAGTTCCTGGCCGGGGTCGAGCGGCGCGGGGGCGTCGGGGCCGGTGAAGTCGCGCAGCTCTCCCGCGAGATAGCGCGCGAGCCGGTCGCTGTGGACCTGGTGGTGTCGTTCGACCTCGTCGACGAGTGCCGCCGGGTCGTCGAAGGCGGCGCCGCGGATCTTCACCGCGAGATCGTGACGGAGGCTCTCCGGTTCGATCGGCTCGTGCAGCCACCGGGAGAGGGCGGCGCGGCCGGGGTCGGCGACGGAGTACTCCTTCTTGTCCGGCCGGCCCTGCTGCGGCACCTCGCGGACGGCGAGGACGCCCTCGCTCTCCATGCGCTTGAGGACGCGGTAGATCTGCTGGTGCGTGGCGGTCCAGAAGTAGCCGATGGACCGCTCGAACCGCCGGGCCAGCTCATAGCCGGACCCCGGCTTTTCCAGCAGGGAGACGAGGATCGCGTGTTCGAGCGCCATACCGCACAGCTTTCTATGCAACTCGTTGCATAGACAAGCTCCGCCGTCCGGGTGAGACACGGCTCACCCGGACGGCGGGGCGCGGCACTCCGGAATAGCATCGGGTGCTTCCATGTTTCGCGATCATGACAACGAATGAGCTGGGGCCCGAGGTGCTGCGATACACCGCCTTCTCCGGTGACCCCGAGGGCGGGAACCCCGCCGGTGTCGTTCTGGACGCCACCGGTCTGGACGACGACGACATGCTGGCCATCGCCGCCGACCTCGGATACTCGGAGTCCGCGTTCCTGACCACGCTCCCGAGCGATCCTGGTGACTCCGGCGAACGGGCTTACGGCATCCGCTACTTCAGCCCGAAGGCCGAAGTGCCGTTCTGCGGGCACGCCACCGTCGCGACCGCCGTCGCGCTCGCCGAGCGGACGGGCCCCGGGAAGCTGGTGTTCACGACGCGCGCCGGCGTCGTACCGGTGGAGGTGGTCCAGGAGGACGGGACGGTCCGGGCCACGCTGACCAGTGTCGAGCCGCGCATCGAGGAGATCGCCGACGCCGACCTCGGCGAAGCCCTCGCGGCGCTCGACTGGCCGGCCGCCGATCTCGATCCGGCCTTCCCGCCCCGCATCGCGTTCGCCGGTGCCCGCCATCTCGTCCTCGCGGCGGCGACGCGCGCTCGACTCGCTGATCTGGCGTACGACTTCGCACGCCTCGAAGCCCTGATGCACCGCTTGGACCTGACCACGGTTCAGCTGGTCTGGCGGGAGGCGGCCACCGTCTTCCACGTCCGTGATCCGTTCCCCGTGGGCGGTGTCGTCGAGGACCCGGCGACCGGTGCCGCGGCCGCGGCGTTCGGCGCGTACGCCCGCGAGCTCGGTCTCGTCCCCGGGGACGCCGTCCTCACGCTGCACCAGGGCGAGGACATGGGCCGCCCCGGCGAGCTGACGGTGACACTGCGCGCGGGTGACCCCCGTGTCCGTGTGAGCGGCACGGGGGTTCGCATCGGCTAGCCGGTCGTTCCGCCGCGGCACCGCGGGGCGCGGGTCACGAGGGCGGCATCCCGTCCTCGTGACTTCGCGATCCCGTGGCCGAAGCCCTCCCGGCTCACCGGGCCCTTCGGGGGTTTCCGCTATTCGTCGATCGCCGCGCCGAACCGCGCGTCGGCCACCGGTGCCCCGAGGCGCGCCCCGTCGTAGGTCCACGAACCCCTGGCGACGAGTCCCGACGACGACGCGGGAATGACCCATACGATGCCGTCGCCGGTGTTCTCACCCGGTGCCGCCGCCAGCAGACCGAAACGGCCGTCGTTGTCGGCGTCGATCAGCCGCAGTTGGCCGCCCCAGTGGTCCGAGGCCTCCGCCGCACCGGGAACACCGGGGGAGTTCTGGTCGAAACTGCGCGCCCCGGTCGCCGTCAGCCCGCCCCGTGTGCCGCGCAGCGTCCAGACCGCGCCCGCGTCGCGCACGGAACCCACGTCCTCCCCGGGCGCCCCGACGGCGAGGTCCGGCCGGCCGTCGCCGTCGGTGTCACCGGCGGACAGTTCGGCACCCCATCGGTCGCCGGCCTCGGCCGTGCCGGGGACACCGGGGGAGTCCTGCGTCCACGTCTGCGCCGGGGTCGGGTCGAGGCCGGAGAGATCGCCCCGGCCCAGGTAGACGGAGACGGATCCGCCGAGGGGCGAGCCGACGCCCGTGTCACCGATGGCCAGGTCGTCCTGGCCGTCGTGGCTGAAGTCGCCGGAGACGACCGAGGGACCGCCCTTGAACGTGCCGCCGTCGCCCAGGGCCTCGACGTCGGGCGCGCCGTGCAGCACCCGGGTGGCACCGACGCCGGGCTGGTCGCCGGTGGTCACACCGGAGACCGCCAGGTCGGCCCAGCTGTCCTCGTTGTAGTTGCCGTGGCTGAGGCTCCGGAAGGCGAAGCCGGTCTCCAGCGGGCTCACGTCCCGGGCCCGGACTCCCGTGTCCACCGCCTTCATCCGCCGGGCCGCCGCCGTCGTCGTCGGCGCGGAGGTGAAGAACAGCAGCGTGTCGTTCTCCAGGACGGCGATGCTGTCGCGCGGGTCGGCGTCCGGGCGCGCCGGGTCCGGGGCGAAGTACCGGGCCGCCTCGAGGGCCAGACCGAAGTTCGCCCCGGCCCGCAGCCGGCCCGCGTCCTCCAGCCAGGTGCTGTCGGACCCGTGCAGCCCGCTCGGCGAACCCCAGAAGACGACGGCACCGCCCGTGTCGGACAGTCCGGCCAGGTCTTCGCCGGGGATGCCGACGATCGCGTCGTCGTAACCGTCGTTGTCCAGGTCGCCGGAGGCCACGGCGCCGCCGAAGCCGTCACCGGCCTCGGCGGCGCCCGGAACGCCCGAGGTGTTCTGGTCGAGGACGCTCTTCCTGGTGGTGCTGAGACCGCCCGACGAGCTGTACTGCACGGAGACGTAGCCGGCGGCCTTGGCGCCGCCCACCGTGGCGCCCGGGGCACCGGTCAGCACGTCGTCGAACCCGTTGCCGTCGAAGTCGCAGTTGTGCTGCTGCCAGCCGATGGACGGGAAGGGCACCACGGCATGTGCCGCGGGGGCCGCGATCATCGTGCCGCCACCGAGGGCGAGCAGTGCTGCGGCCGTCAGGGCCGCGCTGTTGATGGGACGCACGGGGGGCGAACCTCCTTGGTTTCCGGGATCGCCTGCGGCGTCCTGTCCGGCCGAGGCGCATGAGGGCGGCGCGGTGAGGGCGGTGCGGTGAGGGCGACGCCCCTTTCCCCTCACCCAGAAGACACCCGAAGTTCGCCCATGGTTGTAGTCGGTGCGCGGGGCGGTCGGCGGACGCGGGGCCGCCGGGCCGCTGTCGTAGCCGGTTCCACAGGTGGTCAGGATCCGCTGCCGACCTGCGGGAAGTCCGGACGGGCGGCTTCCAGGGAGTGCGAAGTGTCCGAAGCGGTCAGGTCGCCGCGTGGGCGGGCCCGGTTCGCGGGCGCCGTGCTCGCCGCGTTCGCGCTGGTGAGCGCCGCGGTCGGGCTGGTGGCCTGGCACAAGTACCGGCTGCTGGCGGGACCGGTGCCCCCGGGGCCGTACGTGGACAACCCGCTGGTCGGGGCCGACACGTACTTCAGGAACCTGCAGGGCTGGCGGACGGGGCTGCTGGTCGCGGACCTGCTCCAGTTCAGCGTCTGGCTCTCCGGCATGCGTGATGTCGCGGACGCGCTCTGGCGCCAGGGACAGCGCAGGCGCAGGGCGTGGCTGGTCTTCGGCTGGGTGGTCCCGGTGGCGCAGCTCTTCGTGCCCAAGATGTTCGTCAACGACCTGTGGGCCGCCGGCGGGCCGGAACCGCGGCGCCGTCGCGGACACCCCCTGCTGACCGCGTGGTGGCTGTCCGTCCTGTTCGCGGCCAACGGGTACGGCGATGCCGTCGACGATCTGAGGGAAGCGGCCACCGCGAGCCAGGCCCGCCATGCCCTGCGGCAGATGATGGTCGGGGAGGGCCTGCACGTCTGCGCCGCCGCGCTGTCGATCGCCGTCGTCCTGCGACTCGTCCGCAGGCTGGAGCGTGCCACCGCGACGGCGTCCACCGAGATCCGGCCGACGGGCGGGACGGGATCCTGAGGACGCGTGGCCGGGCGGAAGGGGGCGAGTCGCGGACGGGGACCGGGGGGAGGAACATCGGAGGCACGGAGACAGAGTGGTGGTTATGGGGACACCTTCGATGCATTTCAGCGAGAGTCCGGAGGACCCGTTCGCCCTCGGGCACGCCGCTTCGGCCGTGCTCGACGATCACGGCACCGTGGTCGGCTGGAGCGCACGTGCGCAGGAACTGCTGGGCTACCCGGCCAAGGAAGTGATCGGACGGGCGTGGCAGGACCTCCTGGTCGACGCCCGTGACCTGCCCGTCGCGCGGTCCGTCGTCGTGGACGCCCTGAGGGCGGGGGGCTGGTTCGGCGTCCTGCCCATCCGGCACCGCGACGGACGGCGTGTGGAGATGGGTTTCCGGGGCCGTGCGATCGTCCGTGACGGAGAGCGTCAGGAGTGGTTCCTGGTCGGTGCCCCCGCCGCGGAGGTCGTCGCCTGGCAGCGGGACCGCGCGCTGCTGGACGGCCTGTACCGCCGGTCCCCGATCGGTCTGGCCATCCACGACGCGGACAGGAGGGTGATCCGGGTCAACCGTGCGATCGAGAAGGCGAGCGGCATCGCGGCCGAGGCGACGGTGGGCCGTCGTGCCGGTGAGTTCCTGGTCGACGAGGACGCGGGGCCGGCCGAGGAGCGGGTACGCCACGTCCTGGAGACCGGTGAACCGCTGATCTTCACGGAGCAGTCGGCCCGGACACGCCACGCTCCGGGGCGGGAACGGATGGTGTCCGTCTCCGCGTTCCGGATGCAGGACTCATCGGGCCGGGTCCTCGGCGTGGCGGAGACGATCGAGGACATCACCCAGCGTCACCGGGCTCGGCGCAGGCTCACTCTGCTGAACGAGGCGAGCGCCCGGATCGGAACCTCACTGGACGTGGCGCAGACGGCCCGGGAACTGGCCGAGGTGGCCGCCCCCGGTCTGGCCGACTACTGCTCGGTGGACCTCCTGAAGCCGGTGGTGCTCGGTGACGAACTGCCCGCGGACACGGCGGGTGCGCTCCTGCGGGTCGCTTTCTCGCCCGCGGAACCACGGGTCCCGTTCCAGGAGGGTGACGTGGTCCCGCTCCTTCCGGAGTCCCCGCAGGCACGGTGCCTGGCCGAGCGCCGCCCGGTTCTCGAACGGCTGCTGTCCCTCCGCCCCGAGTGGTACGCCATGGACCGGCGGCGGATCGAGGTCGCCTCGGGTCTCGGCGTCCATTCCCTGATCGCGGTGCCCCTGATGGCACGCGGCCAGGTGCTGGGCGTGGTGAGCCTGTGGCGGGTACGCCATTCGGAGCCCTTCGAGGACGACGACGCCGCGGTGGCCCACGAGTTCTCCTCGCGCGCGGCCGTCTGCATCGACAACGCGCGCCGCTTCACCCAGCAGCAGAGCGCCGCGCTGACCCTGCAGCGCAGTCTGCTGCCGGGCGAGGTGTCCGACCTGCCGGCCGTCGAGGTGGCCTGCCGGTACCTCCCGGCGAGCGGTGAACCGGGCATCGGCGGTGACTGGTTCGACGTGATCCCGTTGTCAGGGGCCCGGGTCGCCCTCGTCGTGGGAGACGTGGTCGGCCACGGGATCCACGCCGCGGCCTCGATGGGGCGTCTGCGCGCCGCCGTGCGCACCCTGGCCAGCCTCGACCTGGAACCGGACGAGGTGGTGGCCCGGCTGGACGATCTGGTCGGTCTGCTGGCCGCCGAGCTGGAGACGAACGCCGAGAGCAACCAGTCGGCGGCGATCGAGCAGGTGCTCGGGGCCACCTGCGTCTACGCGGTCTACGATCCGGTCTCCCGGCGGTGCTCCCTGGCACGCGCCGGCCACCCGGCGCCCCTGGTGTCCACGCCGGACGGCCAGGTGACCGTGCTCGACCTGCCCGCGGGCCCACCGCTCGGCCTGGGCGGACTGCCGTTCGAGATGTACGACCTCGACCTCCCGGAGGGCAGCCTGCTCACGCTCTACACCGACGGCCTCCTGGAGGCGCGCGACGGCGACGTCGACGCCGCGCTGGAGAATCTGCGCGAGTGTCTCGCCCACAGTGCCGATCCTCTGGAACTCACCTGCCACGGCGTGGTCGAAGCGCTGCTGCCCACGGACCGCCGCCCCACCGACGACATCGCGCTGCTCATGGCCCGCACCCGGGTGCTGCCGCCGGAGAACGTCGCCACGTGGCAGCTTCCCCTGGAAGCGACCGCCGCCGCCCGCGCCAGGGAGCTGGTCACGGCGAAACTGGACGAGTGGGGGCTGTCGGACATGGCCTTCACCACCGAGCTGGTCGCCAGCGAGCTCGTCACCAACGCCTACCGGTACGCGGACGGCCCCGTCACCCTGCGCCTCATCCGCGCGCAGTACCTGATCTGCGAGGTGTCCGACACCAGCCACACCTCCCCCCACCTCCGGAGGGCCCTCAGCACGGACGAGGGCGGGCGCGGGCTCTTCCTGGTCGCGCAGCTCACGGAGCGGTGGGGCACCCGCTACGCCCACGACGGCAAGACCGTCTGGACGGAGCAGCCCCTGCCGCCCTCCTGACCACCCGCGGCCACGGCCCACGCTACGGGAGGAGCGCCAGGGCCTCCTTCAGGTTGTGCTCCGCGATCCCGTGCATGAGGGCCCGGTCGGGGAAGTCGCCGTCCAGCAGGCGCAACGGGCCGGCGACCAGGGACAGGCGCATCGCGAGCCGGTAGAGGTCCAGCCGCCGCGGGTCGAGGCCGGGCCGGGCCAGGACGGGGTAGAACTCCCCGAAGCGGATCTGCAGAAAAGCGTGCTCCCATTCGATGTCGAAGTGCATGAGCCCCTCGATGTCGATCAGCACCGCATGCCCGTCGGCATCGACCAGGACGTGGTCGGGGCCCAGTTCTCCGTGGATCAACCCGTACGCGGCACGGGGGGCCACCAGCGCGCTCAAGCCGTGGAGACGGTCGCGCAGGCGGCCGTCCGCCGCGGCGATCCTGCGGTCCCTGCCCGAGGCCTCCTCGAGATCGCGCAAGGCCCGGTCGAGGACCGACCGCTCGCAGGAGACCCCCTTCGCGGTGCCGCCCCGCTCCAGCAGATCCACCCGGCCGTACCTCGGGGCGAGGTGCCGGTGCATCGCGTCCACCGTCGCGGCCAGTTCGTCCAGGGCCGCGGCCGCACGGGCGGGGTCGCTCGTGAAGAGTGCTTCGAGAGTGCCGGCGGAGATGTCCTCGACCACGGCCAGGTCCGCCGGGTAGCGGCACCGGCTGCCGTCCGCCAGGAGGACCCGCGGGGTCCTCGCACCCAGGCTTTCCAGACTTCGCCGGGCGGCGAGGAAGGGGGCCAGGCCCGACGCGGGTGCGAACGGGTCGTCGGCGTCCATGTCGTTCCGGCCCGGCCAGAAGTTCTCCTCCTCGGCCCAGCTGTAGACGATCACGCTCGCCATCGGGGTTCCGTCGACCCGGACCCGGTACACCCCCTTCTTGCTGCCCCCGCGCAACCGGTCGATCCCGACCACACGGCAGGCCGGTCCCAGTACGTCACGCACCAGTCCCGACAGGTCCTCGATCCCCGCGAGCTTCCGCATCGGCAGAACGTATCGAACAGCGTTGTCGCCCGGACAGTGAAATACGCCTTCGGCAGCTGCGGGCGCGAAGTCCGCCTAGTCCACCTCGATGCCGAAATCCCGCACGAGTTCCTCCAGGCCACCGGTGTAGCCCTTGCCGCCCAGGACGAAGTCCCAGTCGCCGTTCGGCCTTCGGCGGAAGGACCCGAGCACCAAGGCGGTCTCACGGGGCCGGCCGTCGGAGACCTCGAGCTGTCCCAGCTCGGTCATCCCCGGGTCGAGCAGACGGATGCGGGCGTCCGTGAATCCGGAGAGGTCGGCGTCCGGGTTGACCTCCGGGTCGATCGCGGCCGCGAGGACGAACCGGTCGGCCTCGTCCGGCAAGTCGTCGAAGGAGACGCGGATCGCGGCCTTGTCGGGTGCGGTGGCCGCCAGGGTCCGCACGGAACCGTCGGCCGTCCGTGGGTTGTTGAAGAAGACGAAGTGATCGTCGCTGAGGACCCGGTTGCCCCGGCAGACGAGAGCGCACACGTCCAACGCCACGCCTCCGGTCCACGACATGCCCAGGACGTTGTGATCGTCGGGCAGCCGAGTGTCGGGACCTGACGACGCCGGCTGTGCCGGAGCCCGGCGGGCAGCCTCGCCCAGACGTCCGCGCAGCCCGTGACGGTGCAGCAGATCGACGAGTTCGGGGCCCGAGATCAGCTCGAGCGGCTTGCCGTTGGCGAAGGTGTGCGAGCCGGGGCCGAACCCCGACGTCGTCACGAGGACACCTTTGTTGGCGCCGGCGTCCTGCACCGTTCCGTAGAGGTCACGCACGGCGGTGGGCGGCACCGTGTTGCGATAGCGCTTCACCTGAACGACGATCTTCCCGCCCCGGATCGGTGCCGGATCCAGCGCGTCGACGTCCACGCCGCCGTCGTTGGAGCGCTGGGTCGTGACCGCCTGCATCCCCATGGCCCGGAAGAGATCGGCGACGAGGTTCTCGAAGGCGATCGGATCCATGCCGTACAGGTCGGGTTCCTCGTCACCGCCGTGCGCGACGACGCGGTTCCCGACGTCCTGCGGCCGACGGCTCGGCCGTACCGGCGTGAGCTGGTCGGGGCGGGCCGAGAGCTGTCCGCGCAGTCCGTCGACCAGACAGCTGCCCGCGTCCACCTGGGCCAGGTGCAGGCCGCGGAACGTCGAGGCCGAAGCCATCACGGTCGCCAGGTGGATCCGGCCCGGTCGGCCCGTCGCCGGGTCGTGCCCGTCCACGAACCCGTTCAAGGTCACCGACTCGAGCGCGCCCGGCTCGTCCGCGGCGAAGAGCTCGTGCAGGACGAGGAGCACGCACTGTGCGAGCACCTCCCGGTAAAGGGCGCGACGCTGGCTCACCGGGCGGGCGGTTTCCTTGTCCTGGCCGGTCCCGGACACGTACCGGACGGACTTGACGTCGGGGACGACGTCGTAGGCGGGCAACTCCCAGTCCAGCACCAGCTGTCGAGCCGCCGGGTCGTAGGCCGCCGTCACCTGACGCGGAAAGCCCTCCGGCCATGCCTGCGAGGCGTAGAGGGCGGCGGAGAAGTACTCCACGACCGAGTCGGGATCACGGCGTCCCACGCCATCGGCCACCTGGGCGATACCGGCGTTGTGCCGCCTCACCTCGGCGAGCTGGGCGTCGGCCCACTGCTGGTGCTCCCGCCGGTACGACGCCAGTTGTTCTTGTCGCCGGGCCTCCGCCGCCTGGGCCGCGTGCCGGTCCCGCTCGAAACGGGCCCGCGCCTCGGCCTGTGCCTGGGCCCGGCGGCCGGCCGTCCACCCGTTCTGCGTCTGGTAATGGCTGAAGTCGGGCATGGCCACGGGCTGCGCCAACGGTCCCGGAGCGAAGGGCTGCACCTCCTCGCGCCGCATGAGGGAGGAGGCCCTGAAGGCCGGAGCCCGGCAACCCGAGGAGAGGAGGCTCTGCAGCGACGCGACCCGTGCGTCCAATTCCTCCGTGCGGCGCAGCGCTTCCGCCTGCCGGTACTCGCGGTGGCTCTGGGCGGCCCGCCGTTGACGGGCACGTGCCTGCTGGGCTTCTTGTCTCCGCCGTCTGGCCTCGGCTTCCTGCTGGCGTTGCTGCTGCCGTTGCATCTCTGCCCAGACGCCGACGAATCCGGTCGAGCGACGACTCATGTGGTGCAGGCCCTCCCCGATGTGCTCTGGCTGTCCCCACAACCAGGTGTGACGAGATGACTTTATCCAGCAACGGCCGGCCCGCGCGGCCACCCGGCGACCACCGTCGGCCCCATGCGGTCGATCGGTAGGATCGGCGGATGAGCAGTCGCAGCCGTGACCGCGTCGCGGACGTCCGCAGCGTCGTGGCCGCGCACCTGCCCGACCGCCGGATCGAGTCCGTCGTACCGCTCGGCGAGGGCCTGGACAACCTGGCGTACGAGGTCGACGGTGAGCTGATCGTGCGCGTCAGCAAGGAGCCCGACCCGGCACGGCGGGCCGCTCTGGTGGGCCACGAGGCGCGCGTGCTCGCCGCCGTCGCCGGCATCTCGCCGCTGCCGGTCCCCGAACCGGCGTTCACGGACGTGGAGCGGGGATGCCTGGCCTACCGCAAGCTCCCCGGCGTGCCCCTGCTGGACATGGCGCCGCACCGGCGAGCGGCCCACGGCACGTCGGTCGCCGCCACGCTCGGCGGGCTGCTCACCGCGCTGCACGCCGTTCCGGTCGACCGGCTGGCCGGTCTGGTGGACGTGGACCACCGGCCGCCGGCCGAGTGGCGGCACGAGGCCGCGGAGAACCACGCGACGGTGGCCGGGCGGGTGCCGGCGGCGCACCGCCGGGCCGTCGAGGCGTTCCTGGACGCCGAGCCACCGCACGATGGATGCACCCCGGTGTTCTCCCACAACGATCTGGGGATCGAACACGTTCTCGTCGACCCCGTCACATGGACGGTGACCGGCGTCATCGACTGGAGCGACGCGGCCGTCGTCGACCCGGCCCACGACTTCGGACTGCTCCACCGAGATCTCGGCCCTGCCGCCACCCGCGCCGCCATCGGCGGGTACCGGTCCGACGCCGACGACCTCGGGGCGCTCGGCGAGCGCGCCGTGTTCTACGCCAGGTGCAGCGTCTTCGAGGACCTCGCGCACGGCATCCGGACGGAACAGCGCAAGTACGTCGACAAGAGCCTCGCCGCGATGGAGTGGCTGTTCCCGGCATAGCGGCCTCGTCCCGGCCGAGGCCGCCTCCGCGCATGCGTCGACGGGCCGGCCGTCGAGCGGGGAAGGGGATGTCGGACCCCTGTGACAGGGTGAGTCCCCGACGGAAGACCCGTCCGGGACGGATCCCGGAGACCTCAGGGAGCAGCACGTGAACAGCCCCGACACCACTCCGCCCGGGCGCCGTACGGCCCGGCGGAGCTCGGACTTCGCCACGATCTCGGCCTGGTGGCGTGGGCTCGGCGGCGACGGGTTCCTCGTGCTGCCACCGCCGAGGCGGGCCCGCTACACCCAGTCCGAAGGCCACGGTGACGCCGCCGCCCTCGTCGAGGCGCGGGGCCTCACCGGCCCCGTCTCCTTCGCCTACTGGCACTGGCAGTCCCATGAGCGCGCCTTCGACCGCTCCGGCGCGCTGACGGGCGAACTGCTGCTGCACTGGGGCGGCGATCACGCCGCCGTCGCCGCCGGGCTCGGTGAGGGACCGCCCGGTTTCCGGGTCGTCGACGGCGGGCCACGGAGCGCCTTCCAGCTGGACCGGGTCACCCGACGGGACGAGGCGGGTCTGCCCGACCCCGTGGACCCCGACGGAGTCCGCCAGTTCCTCAAGGCGCTCGACGAGCCGGTGGACAGCAGTGCTTCCTCCCTCCGGTACCGGCTGCTGTCACCGGCCGAGGCCGCATGGCTCCACGACCGGCTGCGCGACCCCCTGGACCTCTCCGCCGCGGCCCGGTTCGTGGTCCCGCTGGAGCGGCGGAACGGGCTCACGCCCGACGAGACGGAACGGCTGCTGCGTACCTGGCGGTTGGAGTACGGGGGGCGGTTCGCGGAGTGGGGCGCCTGGCGGGAACTGCTCCACGCGCTGCTGCGTCACGGCCACGAGGCGGCGTGGGAGATCGTCGCGGCCATGGGCTCGGGGACGTCCGGCGTGCTGCGCCAGGTGCCGTCCGAGCGGGGCCTCGCCGTGGTGCGGGAGTTCGCGCTCGCCGGCGACCGCGGTTCGGTCCACGCCTGGCTGGAGCTGCGCCGGTCGCTCCACGAGCCCGACGCGGTACGGGCCGCGGCCGGCCTCGCGGCGGAACTCACCGCGTCCGACGCCCCGGAGACCTCCCTGCGCGGACTGTACGACGCGCTGATCTGGGGCGTCACGGCCGACTGGCGCCGGGAGACGGGGGCGGACCACCACGCCGGCCGCTCCTACGCCGCCCTCGCGGCGGTCCGCCTCTGCACCGACGAACGGCTGCCGCACGTGCTGCGCGTCCTCGCGGCGGAAGCGGCCCGCGACCAGGCGGATCTCGTACGGGAGGAGGCGCTCCGGCCCGGCGGTTCCGTGCTCGTCGGCATCGACACCACCGGGGTACTGGCCGCCGTGGACCGTTACGAAGCCGCCCGGGACGGGCTCCTGTCCGGTACCGGACCCGATCTCAACGCCTACGAGGGGGCGCTGCGCGGGGCGTGGCACCGGTACCGGACACTCGCCGACACCGACGTGCGCTGGCTGCGGGAGCGCGTGGCCGACCCGGAGACCGGTCTGCAGGGGCTCGGTTTCTGCCTCGAACTCCTCCTCGCCCACGGCCTGGCCACGGGGGCCGAGGTCGAGGCGCTGCTGCCGCGCCGGCTGAAGGACCTCACCAAGACGTACCGGACCACGTACACCGAATGGCGCCACCCCTTGGTCACCCTGACCTGTCTGGCCCTCGATCTGGGTCATCCCGCCGCGGGAAAGCTCGTCGCCTGGTGGAACGGAGCCCGGCCGGTCTGGAAGAACGAGCTGCGTCTCCTCACCCACCTCGGCGCCCCCGACGAGGCCAAGGCCGCCGAGCTGTGGGACTTCGTCACCTCGCGCGCCCACGACGTGGGCCAGCTCATGACCTGGGTGCTGGTCCGGGCCCGTCTCGACGGGGAGCACCCGCTGTTCGTGGCCGACCGGCTGCTCGGCACCCCCGGTATCAACGATCACGTCCTGCGCCGGGTCCTGATCGGTGTGGCCGACCCCGGACAGCCGCTGTGGCACTACGCCGTCGACCCCCGCGGCAGGAGTTGGTGGCAGCGAGCCCTGGAGGTCGCCGAGCACCCCGGCCTCTCCGCAAAAGCCCGGGCGATCGGCCTGCGGACCGCCCGCGAGCACTACCTGATCCGTCATCCGGACCAGCTGAACCCCGTACCGACCGAGACCGAACGCGCGGCGGCCCTGGCCTGGATCGACCGGCACGCAGAGGGCCGCCCGGCCGTTTCGGACTGACCTCCTCACACGGTCCGGATGTTCTTGGCACTATCCCGTCGAAACCTGTCACTAGTGCCACTGGGCGATCGGACCGGCAGCCGGTTGACTTCGGAGCGGCCGATGGAAACCACTCCCGAAGGAACATCCATGCACATTCAGGTCGTCCTGTTCGACGGCTTCGACCCGCTCGATGTCATCGCCCCCTACGAGGTGCTGTACGCCGGCGGCTCGGCGTCGGACGGTGCGGTGACCGTCGAACTGGTCTCCGCGGAGGGGCCCCGTGAGGTGATCAGCGGCACCGGAGGTCTGACACTGCGCGCCACCGGTGCCCTCGACCCGGAGCGCGCGGACATGCTTCTGGTGCCCGGCGCCTCCGGCCGCGTGGGCGAGCCCGGCGAGGTCCCGGAAACGGAGGCGGGCGCCGGTGAACGGAAGCAGGACGAGTTCATCCCGGTGCTGCTGGGCCGCACGCTGACCACCGGACTCCCCGCCCTCCTCGAGCAGGCGATGAACGATCCGGACACCACGGTCGCCACCGTCTGCGGCGGCTCGCTCGTCCTGGCCATGGCGGGCCTGCTGGAGGGACGCCACGCCACCACCCACCACCTGGGCCTGGACATGCTGGACGCCACCGGCGCACACGCCGTCCGCGCCCGCATCGTGGACGACGGCGACCTGATCACCGGAGCCGGCGTCACCTCCGGGCTCGACCTGGGCCTGTACCTGCTGGAACGGGAGGTGGGTCCCCGCGTCGCGCACGCCGTCGAAGAACTCTTCTCCCACGAACGGCGCGGCACCGTCTGGCGCGCCCAGGGCCTGACGCCCGCCGCCCTCTGAACGCCCGGTCCTACGCGGCGCGGCCGCTCGCCGTTCCTCCCACGCAGTCAGGAGAAGTATCAGCATGTCCGTCGAAGGCACCTGGAACCTGTCCGTCTCCACTCCCATCGGCAGGATCGAGGCCGTGATCGAACTCCGTGAGCAGGACGGCCTCCTGGCCGGTGTCGCCCGCGGCGCCGGAGAGGAGGTGCCCCTCGTCGAGGTGGCCCTCGACGGTGACCGGCTCACCTGGAAGCAGGCCGTCACCAAGCCCGTGCGGCTGAACCTGGCGTTCGACGTGACGGTCGACGGCGACACCCTCCGGGGCACCTCCAGGGCCGGCCGGCTTCCGTCCTCGAAGGTCGTCGGCGAACGTCGGACCGAACCGGAGCACCGGGCACGAGCTCGTCCCGGCAGGACTCGGTGAGCCTGCCGGGACGAGTCGGGACGGAGCGGTGGGTCAGCGGGTGTAGGTGACGCGCTGTTCCTTGAGGGAGGCGCAGTTGGAAGCGGAGACCTGGGTGTAGACGTTGTCGATGTGGCCACCCCAGTCGACGCAGTGGCCCTTGCCGTACACGTAGGACGGTCCCGCGTACGACGTGTACCGCCCGTAGTCGTCGGAGCCCACGCCGGTGTCGGGGACGTAGATCCACGTGGACATGTCCAAGGCGGTGCCCGGGTTCTTGCGGATGGTCGTGACGCAGTTCTGGCCGTTCGAGGAGTTGTACGTCAGGTAGACGGTGCCCAGGGAGCCGATGGCGGCCGAGTTGACGGTCTTGTAGGCGCTGCCGCAGACCTTCTGCGGCGTGGTGTTGGGAGCGGCCGAGGCGGGCGCCGCCAGAGCGGTGCCCGCCCCCAGGGCCAGCGCGGCGAAGGCGCCGACCGCCACGGCGGAACGATTGAAGCGCATATTTCCCCCTTGTGATCTTTGTGGAAGTTTCCTCCTGCTTGGTATGACACAAGGGATCTCGAAACGGTTGTACTGGGCCGAAAAGGCGTGCGGCCAAAGGCGCGCGGCCCGCGCTATCGTCCGTCGAGCGCCTTGTCGAGGGTGAGGGTCGCGTCGATGAGGGCGAGGTGGGTGAACGCCTGCGGAAAGTTACCGAGTTGACGCCCCGTCAGGTCGACTTCCTCCGAGTACAGACCCAGGTGATTGGCGTACCCCATCATCTTCTCGTACACCAGCCGTGCCTGGTCCGTCCGCCCCGCCCGGACGAGGGCGTCGACGTACATGAACGTGCACAGCGAGAAGGTGCCCTCCGAGCCGCGCAGGCCGTCGGGCGACGCCTCCGGGTTGTAGCGGTAGACGAGACTGTCGCTGACCAGCGCCCGCTCGATGGCGTCCAGGGTCGAGGCCCATATCGGATCCTCGGGGCTGAGGAACCCGACCGTCGCCATGCGCAGCAGCGAGGAGTCCAGTACGTCACTGCCGTAGTGCTGGACGAAGGCCTGCTGTTCCTCGTTCCACCCCTTGGCCATGACCTGTTCGTAGACGGCGTCCCGTTCGGTCTGCCACCGTCCGTACGCCGACGGCCAGCCCTTCGACTCGGCGAGGCGCAGGGCGCGGTCGAACGCCACCCACGACATGACCCGGCCGTAGGTGAAGTCCTGGCGCCCTCCGCGGGTCTCCCAGATCCCCTCCTCCGCCTGGTCCCAGTGGTCGGCCAGCCAGTCCAGGTTCTCCCGCATGGAGGTCCATCCCATGTGCCCGACCTGGAACCCGTGCTGGTGCGCGAAGTAGATGCTGTCCAACGCCTCGCCGTAGATGTCCAGTTGGAGCTGCGTAGCGGCGCCGTTGCCGATCCGTACCGGCGCGGAGCCCGCGTAGCCCTCCCAGTGGCCGAGGATCTGCTCGTCCAGGTCGGTCGAGCCGTCGACCTTGTACATGATGTTGAGCGGGCCCGTGCTGCTGCTGTCGCCGGCCCGCTCCTTGACGCGGTCGCTCAGCCAGACGATGAACGCCCGGGCCTCCTCGGTGAAGCCCAGCCCCAGCAGGGCGTACACGGAGAAGGAGGCATCACGGATCCAGGTGAAGCGGTAGTCCCAGTTGCGTTCGCCGCCCAGTTGCTCCGGGAGGGCCGTCGTCGGGGCGGCCACCAGGGCGCCGCTGGGCGCGAAGGTCATGAGCTTCAGCGTGATCGCGGAACGCTCCACCATCTCGCGCCAGCGCCCGGTGTAGCGCGACTGCGTCAGCCAGGAGCGCCAGAACCCCACGGTCCGGTCGAAGAGTTCCTGGTACGCGTCCAGGCGGACCTCGGCGGGCGGCCCCTCGGCGCCCATCTCCAGAACCACCCCGCGGTGCTGACCGGCCTGCAGCGTCACCGACACGCTCAGGTCGCCGTCCTGGTTCGTGAGGACGTCGAGGAGCCGCTCGTCCTCCGGTTCACGGATGGGGTGCATGGTGAGCTCGGTGCCGTCCTCAGCGGCGAAGACCGCTCCGTGCCCGGTGACGTGCAACTCGTGCTTCACGCGTCCGTAGTCGAACCGGGGGGCGATCTCCACCTGGAACGTCATGGTGCCGCGCACACAGCGGACCAGACGGACCAGCCGGTGGCGGGAGGTGACCGTCGTACCGGTCACGGGCATGAAGTCGACCACTTCACCGGCGCCCGCCTCGGTCATGAACCGGGTCACCAGGATCGCCGTGCCGGGCAGGTACAACTGCTTGGTCGCATGCGTCAGATGCGCCGGACGGACCGTGCAGTGACCGCCCTTCTCCTTGTCCAGCAGCGCCCCGAAGACACTCGGCGAGTCGAACCGTGGGGAGCAGAACCAGTCGACCATGCCCTCGGTGGTCACCAGCGCCGCGGTCTGCAGATCGCCGATGAGACCGTGGTTCTCGATCAGTGGGTAGCCGTCCATCGGAGCGCTCCTCTCGGTCGTCAAAGAAGGTGTTCGTCCTCATCGGTGCTCTTGCGGTTCCTGTTGGCCATCTCCTCCCAGAAGGCGTGCAACTCCCTGACGGGGACGCTGACCCATGGCGCGGTGTGCCGGCTGACGGCCGGCGGATGCCAGCGGAAGCGGCTGTGCAGGAGCGCCTGTTGCTGCCGGCAGAACAGTTCCGCCACCTCCGCCTGCGCGTTTCCGGCCTTGGGGGGATAGGGGCACAGACGGAACTCGCACGGGGACATGCAGGTGGTGCGGGATTCGCCCTTGTCCACCCGGCCGATACTGCGTTCGGGGTGGAGCAGGCCCCGGTCGTGGGTGAGACAGTGCGGGAGGGCGGCCCTGTTCGAGAGCTTCAGGCGTTCCTCGATCTCGTCCGGGCTCCCTTTGCCCTCGGTGAGGTTGAGCAGGACCATGACGTCGGCGAGAAGGCGTTGCGCTCGAGGATGCAGGCTGCTCCAGCCGACGGACGGGGAGATCCACAGGTTGTGCTTGCGGTAGCGGTCCGGATCGGCCGGGGCCGAACCGACGCTGTTGCTGACCTCGCTCTCGTCGATCCAGATGAACCGCTCGGGGTGTCCTGTCTCCAGGGCCAGGGTCACCAGATCGCCGGCTTCGGCGATGAACGGGTGGAGGACCTTGTCGCCGTGGCGCCGGTATGCGGCGCCGATGTGGGCCGGGGTCTTCTCGTGTGCGCTGCCGGCCATCGCCAGCCATCGGGTGACCGACTTTATGGGCTCCACGGGGCCGCCGGACGCCACGTCGTCGTCCTTCGTGAGGCCGGTGACCGGTGGCGTGGAACGGCTCCGCCGGTTCGTCGCGCCGGACCCGGGAGCGCGTCCGACGGTGTCGGGGAGCTCCCACAGGCACAGGGCCTGAAGCAGACTCAGCTGCGCGTACCAGTAGCGGCTGCAGGTGAGCATCTTCTCCGCCTGGGCCACCAGGTGGGCCCGGGTCTCCTCGTAGGCCTCCGGGTGCCGTCTCCGGCGGTTCGCCGCGTTCTTGAAGCCCTGGGCCAGGGCGTTCTCCAAAGAGAGCGGCATGAGCGGGCTCTGCTGTCCGGGCTGGGGGGTCAGGGTGCGCAGCCAGATGCTCAGCCGTTCCTTGGCCTCGTCGCGGTACTTCTCGGAGACGGACCCGACGACCATGGGGACGAGCCAGGCCCGGAGGGTGAAGTGGCGCCACCATGTGGTCCGGCTCTGCTCGTACTCCCTCACGATCCAGTCGTGCTCCCGCTGCCTCTTCTCCGCCGCCTCCGGGCCGGCGGCGGGGTCCGGATCCCCCTCATTGAGCCAGGCGGTGTAGTCGCGGTCGAGTTTCTGCTTGGCGTCACGGATCTTTCCCAGGTACTGGGATATGGGATCGGATCCGAGGGGGAATTCCGTGCGCAGTTCCTGGAAGGCCGCGTCGCCGCCGGCGGCGATCTGATGCGCTATCGCGATCCGGACACTGTGGGAGGGTTCATGCGTGCCGATCTGGAAGAGGTGTCTGTAGGGAAGGGTCGGGCGCGCGGGATCCTGTTCCGGACATCCTGAAGGGGGACGGCTCGCCCTGCCGCGACGGTCCCGTTCGCGCAGGGCGGCTCCGAAGTTCCGCACCAGCCTCAGCTTCGCGCTCTCGATGGTCCGCTGGTCGCCCCTGATGTCGAGGCCCGCCCATTGCTCGTCGAGCTCATGGGCCAGCTTGTCCTGGATCGGCACCGGATCGACACAGTCTATTTCCAGGGCCGCGGCGTACAGGTCGAAGTACTTCGCGTCGTGCCGGGACGCAGCGGCGTTGCTGAGCAGCTCGGCCAGTTTCGGCGACGTTCCATGACGGTTCCGGGCCCGAGGAGCGGTGCGCGACGCGGCATCCGGCCGGGGAGTGAGAGGAGCCGCCCGATGACGTGAGAGCAGCACCAGCGCGATGAGCAGCTCCCGCGACGGGCCCGGGCTGTGCAGCGCCGGCTCGACGACCGCGGCGATCTTGTCGTCCGGCAGTTCCCTCAGCAGGCGGTAACCCATGTACGCCTGGAAGATGCTGTGCGGGAACCTGACTTTGTTCTTGCGGCCGTACACCAGTCCGAGGAGTTGGCCGTTGGCGGTGTGTCTCGCCAATTCCGTCCGGCACTCGTTGGGGTAGTCCAAGGTGTTGAGCCAGGGCGCCCTCCCGCCGATCTTTCGGCACATCACGCCCCATATCGCGTCGCGTTGCGCCGGGGAGATGGAAAGGCGGGTTCCGTACTGCTGGACGGTGTCCGGTGATTCCTGCTCCTTTCCCTGGGACTGTGCGCGGAGGCGGAGGTCGTTCGCGTGTGCGCTGACGAAATCGTCGAACGTGACCTCGATGCTGTCCTGCAGAAGTCCCAGGCAGGCCATGGCCGACACGACCCACATGGTCTCCCGGCGCTCCTCGCGGCCCATCACCAGATCATCGAATATGCGCCCGTCCTCGATGGCCTGGCGATAGGTGTTGAGGAATCCGAGCCGGAGAGTGGAGCAGTCGTTGCTCCGCGTGTCCAGGCGGTCCTTCTCGCCGCGGAGGGTGAGGTGATCCAGCAGCCCGCACTGCTGCAGCAGCCGGGCGATCCGCAGGTAGATCGGCGATTCCACGACCTTGGCGGTCTCCACCACCCAGTCGAGGCGGCGCTCGTCCAGCTCGCCCGGTTCCCGCACCAGGTACTCCAGGGCGGCCTCCTCGCTCAGGGGTTCCATGTCGGCGATCGCCGCCCGGGTGCCCTCCAGCGGTGTGTGCGGACGCGAGGCGATGACCAGGGGCAGCTTCTGGCGGTCCGCCCGCTCTATCGCCCGCCGGATGATGTTGTCGCGGTCCTCCTGGTACTTCTCGTCGAGAAGGGCCTCCTCCAGGCCGTCGGCGATGACGACGACCTTGCCGTCGAGCCTGAGCTGCCGCCACGTCTTGTCGATGTTGCTGCCGGTCAGCACTCCCTGGTCCGCCTCTTCCGCGAAGCGGCGCCGCGCCATTTCCTCGAAGTCGAGCTCACCGTCGCCCTTCATGTCACGCAGGCTTATGGGCACGGGAACGGCGGACTGCTGTGCCAGCATCCGGGTGAGTTCCACCAGTACGGCTGTTTTCCCGACGCCCACACCACCGACGAGCAGATAGGGCTTCCGGGTTTTCCGATTGCGGAGTGTCTGGGCGATCGCCTGGGTCAGCTCACGGCGCCCGACGATCCGGTTGCCGAAGGTCCCGGCCGTGGAGACCAGCTCGTGCGGACGCGTACGCGCCTTGTCCACGAGCGGCTTCTTGGTCTTGTGATACCAGTAGAGAAGGAAGAACGTCAGGATCAGGGAACCGGTCAGAACGGGGCCGACGATATGGGAGACGGCGTCGAGCCACAGAGAATCCAGTACTTTGTGGAGCTGTGAATGCTTGAGCTGCTCTTCCGTTTCATTATTGGTCTTCTGGAAATCGTAGACGAGCAGTCCCACCCAAACGAGAAGAACAATCGTCCCGAGAAAAGCGTATACGCGCAGCAGCGGTCCGAGGGAGAACCAGCCGGGGCGCCAGCTGCGTGCCGCGGCGATGCTCTTGTGCGCTTCCCTCTTCGTCCTGAAAGCGCGCCATTCCTTGCGCGTCGCCCCGGAGAAACGGGACCACCACCGCCGCGGGTACAGCGTGTACCACGGCGCGTCGTGCGGCCGTTCCTTGCCTTCCGGGCGGCGGATCACCTTGGTGGGCATGAGGACGTTTCCTCCGTGCTGCACATCGCTGAGGGACACGTCGTACGGGCGCCGGACGGGGAGACATACGGAAACCCGTGACCTGTGCGGGCGGCACCACGCATCACCTGCGCGTGCTCCGCCCCGCACCGCCGCAGAGCCGCCCCGCACGGGGCTGCTGCCTCGCGAATATTCCTGTGGCACGCATGCCTTCATTTCCATCAAAGCACTGGTGGGGAAGATCGCAACACGGCCCGGTGGCCGGTCGCCGGAGGCCTCCCGCGCGGCCGGGGACACGGGCGAGGACCGTCTCCGGACAGGGGTGCGATCCACCGGTGGGCCGACGACGGCCGACCCGTCCAGGACGCGGCACGAAAAGCTCATTCCCCGCGGCCGGCCGCGCAGTTGACCGGCGAGGACCGGCTGAACACCTTTGAGCTCCTGCAGGCCGACGGCCGTGGCGGGCTTCCAACGGATCGGCGGCGCGGGCGTATTGCGCGTACGGGAAGCGCGGGACGCCCGTGCCGACCGGTCACGGCCTCCAGGAAACTGTGTGCGTAAAAGGTTTCCTGAGGCTCCTTCAGATGATTCCGCCCCGCCCGCCGACAGAGCGCGGCGGGAGGAACGCGCCCCGGCAAATTCAGCGATCTTGGGGGTACCCGCGTATCGTTGCTGACGCGGCGACGGATTGTGCGCCGTACACCAGCAGCGACACCAAAGCGCAGCTCGACCGTCGAAGCTGCCATGAACAAGTTGCCATGAACAATCTGCGCTCTCTGGCGCCGTTCATCGGCTCGGTCGCGCAGAAACCCCACACCTATCCGTGGCGGCAGCCCATGGACGCATGCGGTGTCCGCAGCGATCCTCGGTCGCCGGGCGACGACGCCCCCCGTGCGTCCGCACGGCCGGGCCGAGGCCGTGTGACCCCTGCCGACCGACTCGGACCCGGGCCGCCACGCCGGTCCCGGCTGCGCCTGGCAGTGGAGGAGTGACTGTCCCATGTACGCGAAGTTTCCCAAGGGGGCGGCGCACCGCACCGACCCCGGGGCGGCGGCCGAGGTCCTCTACGACGCCGTCGTCGTCGGCGGCGGCATCTCCGGCGCTCTGGTCGCCCTGCGGCTGAGCGAAGCCGGCAGGAAGGTGCTGCTGCTCGAAGCGGGCCCGGCCGAAGACCTCACGCTCAGGGGCTACGAACGCTATCTCGACCGGTTCTACTCGGCCATCAGCAAGGACAACCAGGCCCCCTACCCGGCCGTCGCCAACGCCCCGATGCCCCGCGGCACCGACGCACGGCGCATCACCCCGGGCGCGCCGGACGCCTCGGCCTACATCGTCCAGAGCGGGCCCTTCGCCACCGACACCACCTACACGCGGGTCCTCGGCGGCACCACCATGCACTGGGAGGGCAAGGCGCTGCGGATGCTGCCCGAGGACTTCCGGATGCGGACGCTCTACGGCGAGGGGGCGGACTGGCCGCTCACCTACGAGGACCTCGCCCCGTACTACAGCGAGGCCGAACGCGAGATCGGCGTCTCCGCCGACGTGGAGGACCAGGCCTACCTCGGGATCGCCTTCGACGAGGACTACGTCTTCCCCATGAAGGGACTGCCCCTGTCCTATCTGGACCGGACGGTCGCCAAGGACGTCGACGGGATGCCGGTCGACCTCGACGGGGAGCACCGGGAGCTGCGGGTCCGGCCGTTCCCGCAGGGCCGGAACGGCATACCGAACCCGGCCTACGACGGCGGACGGGGTTACGTGCCGCGCGGGGCGGTGAGCGCGTACCAGGTCGAGGTCGGCGAGCGGTGCCAGGGCAACAACAACTGCGTGCCCATCTGCCCGGTGCAGGCCAAGTACAACGCCGGCAAGACCCTGGCCCTGGCCCTCCAGAGCGGCCGGGTCGACCTGGTGGCACAGGCGGTGGCCCACAAGGTGCACGTCGACGAGGACACGGGCCGGGTGACCGAGATCGAGTACCGCCGCTACGACCGGCCCGACAGCCCCGGCCACACCACGATGAGAGCCCGCGGCCGGCTGTTCGTCCTGGCCGCCAACGCGGTGGAGAACCCCCGGCTGATGCTGGCCTCCGGGCTGCGCGGTTCGAGCGGCCTGATGGGGCGGAACTTCATGGACCACGCCTACCTGCTCGCGTGGGCCCTGCTGCCGGAGGTGGCCGGCACCTTCCGTGGCACGATCTGCACGGGCGGCATCACCGACCTGCGCGGGGGCCGCTTCCGCAGCCGCCAGGCGGCGTTCACCGTCGACATCCACAACGACGGCTGGGGCTGGGCCCGGGGCGCGCCGATGACCGACCTGATCGGCCTGGTGGACTCCGCCGGCCGCTACGGCGAGTCCCTCCGCCAGGGCCTGGTGGACCGGGTGTCCCGCCAGCTGCAGCTGGCGTTCATGGTCGAGGTCCCCGCCGACCCGAGCAACCGGGTCACCGTGAGCCCGGACTTCACCGACGAGCTGGGCAACATGAGGCCCGTCCTCAGCTACAACGTCCCCGAGTACACCCTGCGGGGCGTGGCGTACGCCCGGCAGCTGTCGAGAAGGATCTTCGCCCGGCTGGGGGCCGAGGACCACACCGCGTACGACCCGGACTTCTGGGGCTACGCCGTCCACGACGGCGAGGGGTACGAGATCCGCGGGGGCAACCACCTCGCCGGCACCCACGTGATGGGCCGCGAGCCGGCGACCTCGGTGGTCGACGCGGACCAGCGGTGCTGGGACCACGAGAACCTCTACATGGTCGGCGGCGGAAGCATGCCCACCGTGGGCACCTCGAACGTGACGCTCACCCTCGCCGCCCTGTGCCTGCGCAGCGTCCGGGCCATGCTGGCCCAGCTCGACTCCGAGACCGCACCGATCGAGGTCACCACCGGCCGGGACCGGGCGGCGGCCACCTCTGGGGAGACGGCACCATGATCGCGTCGACCATCGAGAACCGTGACGACCTGGTCAGCTACCTGAACGCGGCGATGTCGCTCGAGCACGCGACCATCCCGCCGTACCTGACCGCGTACTACTCCATACACTCCGGCACCAACTCCGACGCCGCCCACATCATCCGGGTGACCGCGGTGGAGGAGATGCTGCACCTGACCCTCGCCGCCAACGTCCTGAACGCCATCGGCGGGACTCCCGACCTGACCCGCCCCGGCTTCGTGCCGTCCTATCCGGCCTACCTGCCGGACGGGGAGGACGACTTCACCGTCGACCTGCGGCCGTTCTCCCCCGAAGCGGTGGAGACGTTCTGCAAGATCGAGCGGCCGGGCAAGGCCCCCAGCGCCGACTCGCGGCTGGTGGAGACACCGGAGGACAGCAGGGCCCGGTTCCTGGTCTCCAGCCCCACCGACGAGGAGCTGCGCTTCTACAGCATCGGCGAGTTCTACGAGGAGATCATCGAAGGGCTCGAGAAGGTGGCGGCCAACGACCCCGCGCTCTTCAGCGGGGACCCGTCCCGTCAGGTGGGGCCCGAGTACTTCTACTCCGGTGGCGGGGCGATCACCGTCGTCTCCGACCTGCGATCGGCCCAGCAGGCACTCCGGTTCATCGCCGGCCAGGGCGAGGGCCTCGACTCCGGCATCTACGACGCCGACGGGGAGCTGGCCCACTACTACCGGTTCCGGCAGCTGCAGCTCGGGCGTTACTACCAGGTGGGCGACCACCCCGACGCGCCTTCGGGGCCTTCGCTGAGCATCTCCTGGGACGAGGTGTACAAGGTGAAGGTGAGCGCCCGGCTGGCCGACTATCCGACGGGATCGGAACTCGCCCGTGTCGCACGGGACTTCAACGCCGACTACGGGGCGTTCCTCGCCCTGCTCACGAAGGCGTTCGACGGGCAGCCGGACCTCCTGCAGGAGGGTGTCTGCGAGATGTTCCGCCTGCGCGACGGGTTCAACCGGCTGGTGTGCAACCCCCTGCCGGGGAGCGGGGGCCTGCACGCCGGTCCCACCTTCGAGATCCCGGCCGGGGACGGGCCCGATCCGGGGGCCTCGACCGACGCCGGGGCGACCGACGAGACGGCCCGGGCGGTGACACGATGACCGCCCCGTCGTTCGAGAAGTTCGTCTCCCTGTCGGTCGACCTCACCGCCTTCGAGGAGACCGACCTGCTCGGCACCGGCATGGCCCACGAATATCTGGCGAAAGTGCGGGCCGCCTGCGGAGACGAGGTCGTCACCGACCTCCTGGACGCCCACCGGGCGGCCCGGGCCGACGCGGCCGGTGGTGCCGGAAGCCACGCCCGGACCCCGCTCGACCGGGATCTGTTCGACCGGGCCCTGCGCCATCGGATCCTCAGCGACGAACGGCTCGGCCCGGTGGCCCGCAACGTGATCAAGCTCTGGTACGCCGGGATGTGGTACGCGCTGCCGCCCGAGTGGACCGACCGCTACGGAGTCCGGACGGCGGCCGGAACCTCCACGGTCACCGCCGCGGCCTACCAGGAGGGGCTGCTGTGGCGGGCCATCGGGGCCAATCCTCCGGGTGCCAAGGCGCCCGGATACGGCTCCTGGGCCCAGCCGCCCCGCATCGCGGACCGTTACCTGAAGGGAGCGACGAGATGACGGCCACACTCCACCGTCTCAGTCCGGACAAGGTGAAGCTCGGCGTCTGCTGCACCCTGTGGTGGAACGACGACTTCCCCTCCATCGACGCCGGCATCTCCTTCGGCCAGGCCGTGAGCGACATGGCGCTGGCCGGCTTCCAGGGCTGCAGCATCGGGCACAAGTACCCCTCGGACGCCGCCGAGCTCAAGGCCGCACTCGATCTGCGCGGTCTGAGCGTGTCCGAGCCCTGGACGAGCACGTACTTCACGGTCGGCAGGATGCGGGAGAAGACGATCGCCGCGTTCGAGGAGACGCTGTCCCACATCAAGGCCCTGAGCGGGACCGAGCTGGTCGTGGCCGAGTTCGGGGCCTCGTCGCACCTGCTTCCCGTGGACGTGTTCGCCAACCGCCCCGTCTTCACCGATTCCCAGTGGGACGCCCTGACTTCGGGCCTGCACGAGCTCGGCGGGATCGCCCGCTCGGCCGGGATGAAGCTCAGCTACCACCACCACATGGGCACCGGCGTGATGACCCGCGCCGACATCGACCGGCTGATGGCCTCGACCGATCCGGAGCTGGTCCACCTGCTGCTCGACACCGGCCACATCGCCTTCGCCGGCGACGATCCGCTGGAGGTGGTCCGGGCCCACGCCGACCGCATCGGCCACGTCCACCTGAAGAGCGTGCGGCCCGAGGTCGTGAGCCGGGTGCGCGAACAGGGCCTGTCGTTCCAGGAGGGCATCCAGCTCGGTGTCTTCACCGTGCCCGGAGACGGCGGGATCGACTTCCGGCCCATCCTCGAGGCGCTGGCCGCCGCGCATTACGAGGGGTGGCTGGTCGTGGAGGCCGAGCAGGACCCGAACAAGGCCGTCCCGCTCGAATACGCCAAGAAGGCCCGCGCCTACCTCGCCGACATCCTGGGCTGGTGACCATGAACGCGAAACTCGGACGAGACGTCTTCTTCAGCTTCTTCATGTTCACGGCCGATCTGCGGCCACAGGACGCACGGTACAGCCGGGTACTGATCGATCACCTCAAGGCCCTGACCGACATGGGGTACGACGGTTTCGACGTGCACATCGCCGCTCAGCCCACGACCGTCGACCACAAACTCGAGGTCGACCACTACGTCGGCCTGAAGAAGGTGTTCGAGCAGGCGGGGCTCGGGGAGGTGAAGTTCACCACCAACGTCGGGACCACGCGCACCTTCGACCCGACCTCGCCGTACGAGGAACAGCGCAGGCAGGCGCTGTCCTACCTCAAGTCCCGCGTCGACATCACCCACGTCCTGGGCGGTGACTCGATCATGTCCGGGCCGTTCATCTACCCCTACGGGGTCTTCCCGGTCACGGACACCGACGAGCCGATCTGGAGCGACGCCCTGCAGGACTGGATGAAGCCGCGCTACGACGCGGCGCGTTCCGTCTTCGAGGAGCTGCTGGAGTACGCCGCGGCGCGCGAGGTGAAACTCGCCGTCGAGCCCGTCAAGAGCTGGGAGACCCCGCCGCCCAACATGGTCTCGGAGGTGCTGGACTTCCTCGAGGGCCTCGAACACCCGCAGGGCGGCGTGACGGTCGACACGGCGCAGGTCGTGATGGAGAGCCAGGGGCCGTCGGTCCTCAAGGACAACATCGCGCGAGCGGTCCGGCAGGACCGGCTCTACTACGTCCACATCTCCGCACCCGACCGGGGGGCGGTGAAGGACAGCTGGATCCCGTGGGACGTCGTCTCGAGCGAGATCGAGCCGGTGTACGGCGGGCCGTACCTGATCGAAGTGTTCAACGCGATCCCGCCGTTCGACAGGTCCATGCGCATGGCGCGCCGGCGTTTCTGGCGCCCCGGCGAGGACGACCCGGTGCCCGGCAGGGACAGCGCCTACGACGTCGCGAGGGCCGCGTTGGAGGAGCTGGGAGAGCGGACCACGTAATCTCGGAGAGGGGACTCCCATGCTGGCCCAGGTGTCAGATCCCATCGTCATGGTCGTGAAGCAGACGGGCGACGTCCGTATTCACACCTTCGTCGCGTCCTTCGCGGCCGGCAACATCGCGAACGCCACCCACATCATCGAGACCAAGAACCAACTGGTCCTCGTGGACGGACAGTTCCTCGCCCCCTACGCCAGGGCCTTCAGGGACTACGCGGACAGCCTGGGCAAGCCGATCGAGAGGCTGTACGTCTCCCACCGGCACCCCGACCACTGGTTCGGCCTGGGGACCGCCTTCACCGACGTCACTGTCCACGCGCTGTCCGAAACCATGACCTTCGTCCACGACCACGGTGAGGACTCCAGGAGCGACCACTGGAAACTCGGTGACCTCCTCCCGGAGCGCGTGGTCGTCCCCGAACAGGCCGTCGACCCCGGTGAGGAGAAGATCGACGGGGTCAGGTACGTCTTCGACCGGGTGACGGACACCGAGATCGACTACCACCTCACCATCAGGCTTCCCGAGCTGGGCGTGTACTTCACCCAGGACCTGATCTACAGCGGCACCCATCTGTACCTGACGAAACACCTGGACCACTGGACCCGGGTGCTGCGGGAGATGCTGCTGTCGGACTACGAGTTGTTCATGCCGGGCCACGGTCTGCCGGCCGACAAGAACGAGGTCGCGCGCAACGTCGAGTACCTGTCCGCCGCGCGGGAGGCGATCGGTGACGGGCTGACGGGCGACGCCTTCAAGGGCTTCATGCTGCAGCGGTACCCGGAACGCAGGTGCCCGGGGATCTTCGACATCTACATGCCCCGGCTGTTCGGCGGCGCGAGCGACTACTGACCACGGAGAGGCGCTTCAATCATGAGCAAGAGCTGCACAGTAGGGCGGTACCTGGTGGACCGGCTCCGTCAACTGGGCCTGGAGCACCTGTTCGCCATCGCGGGCGACTATTCCATCGAATGGCTGAACCGGTACGTCGCGCCGAGCGGCACGAAGATCGTCGAGGAAGTCAACGAGGTGAACGCCGGTTACGCGGCGGACGGATACGCGAGGATGAAGGGGATCGGCGCCCTCTGCGTCACCTACTCCGCAGGGGCGCTGTGCGCCGTGAACGCCGTCGCCGGCGCCTACGTCGAGAAGGTGCCGCTCGTGCTGATCAACGGCACACCGAGCGTGAAGAAGACCATCACCTTCGAGCAGACCGGCTTCAGCGCGCACCACTTCATCAGCGGACGCGAGACGGACCTCCAGTCGTTCGAGCACCTGACGGTGGCGGCCATACGGATCGACAATCCGGACCTCGCCCCGGCGCTGATAGACCACGCGCTGACCCGGTGCATCAGCGAGCGGCGTCCGATCTACATCGAACTGCTCCAGGACATGGTCGACCTGGAGTGCGAGCCGCCGCAGGGCGTTCTGAAGCCGGCCAGGATCCTGTCGGACGAGACCAGTCTGGAACAGTCGGTCGCGCGGATCCGCGCGAAGCTCGAAGCCGCCGAGAACCCCCTGGTCTGGATCGGCGTGGAGATCGACCGTCTCGGCCTCCAGGACAAGGCCCTGAGTCTGATCCGGCAACTGAACGTCCCGTTCGTCACGGAACTCCTCAGCAAGGCCGTCCTCTCCGAGGACGACGAGCTGTTCGTCGGCGTGCTCGACGGCCAGGCGTCGTCGTCGGCCGTGACCGATCTGGCCGACGCGTCCGACTTCGTCCTCGCCCTCGGCGTGTGGCTGACGGACATCAACTCGCTGGGCTGGGACCCGGACTACGACAAGACCGCGTTCGCGTCGTTCGACGCGGTCAAGTTCGGGACCTTCTTCGGCGGACAGGTCGCCCTGGAGCACCTGATCGACGGCATCCTGGCGGAAGAGATCGCACCCAAGGAGCGGAAGCTCCCGGAGAGCCCGGCCCGCGGCGTGCCGGCCGTGAACGAGGCCGATGTCATCACGTACCAGGGGTTCTACGACTACATCCAGCAGTACGTCGACAGGAACACCATCGTCGGCGCCGACGCGAGCATGAACTACTTCGGGAGCCTGCTGCTCGACGTGCCCAGGCAGGGAGGGTGCGTCGTCCAGTCGTCCTATTCGGCGATAGGTTACAGCGCGCCGGCCGCGACGGGCATCTGCCTGGCGGAGGGGCCGGACCAGAGGGTGTTGGTCTTCTCGGGTGACGGCGGCTTCCAGATGACCGCCCAGTGCCTCTCGACGCAGACCCGGCTGGGGCTCGATCCGATCATCTTCGTCATCGACAACGGCGTCTACGCCGTGGAGCAGTGGCTCGCCGACGCGGGGGTGTTCCACTCCGACGAGCCGTTCTACAAGCCCTGCGAGCTGCACCGGTGGAACTACAGCACGCTGGCGGACGTCTTCGGCTGCCGCGGGTGGGAGGTCGGCACGTACGGCGAACTGGGGGATGCCGTGACGGGTGCGCTGGAGTACTCGAGCGGTCCGTCCCTCATCCAGGTACGGGTGCCGCAGAAGACGATCCCCGACAACGCGAACTGGAAGGCCCATTAACGGGACGGGAACGCGGACCGGTCAGCTGTTGTCGGACCGTACGGGCGCGGGCAAGTCTGCGGAACCGTCCTCCTTCTGACGCTCTGTCACCGCGCTGGGGCGCGGCAGGGTGGGTTCGGGCAGGGTGCGAAAGAGCCACCAGCTCAGGGCGGGCATCAGGATGAGCGGTGCCAGAGCGGTGCGCAGGGAGGTGGCGTCGGCGAGGCCGCCGATGAGCGGGCTCACCAGGCCGCCGATGCTGACGGTGAGGCCGAGGGTGATGCCGGCGGCGGTGCCCATCCGGGTGGGCAGGTAGTCCTGGCCGAGCGTGACCTGGAGCGAGAACGGGACGTAGAGACCGGCCGAGGTCAGCGCGACGAACAGGTACAGCGCCGGGCCGGGCACGAACACGACCCCCGCGACGGAGCCGATGGTGACCAGGTACGACCAGCGGGAGACGGTGACCCGGTCCCAGCGGTCGGCCAGCCGGCCGCCGAGGACGGAGCCCACCGCGCCGCCGGCGTAGAGGACGAACAGCGCCGCGGTTCCCGCCGCCGTGCCGCCGCCGTCGCGCTCCGCGGCGTACAGCGAGATGAAGCTGCTCAAGCCGATGAAGACGATCGACCGGCAGACCACGGCGAGCGACAGCCTCACGAACGACGGCCGGTCGTCGCGGCCGACGGTCACGGCCGCGCCGGACCCGGTGGCCCGCCGTCGCTCCGGCGAGCGCAGGACCGGCAGGCACAGGAGGCCGCCGACGAGGGCCGGCACCACCAGCAGCGGTGTCAGCCGCAGGCCTCCGGTCGCCACGACGGCGGCGACCATGAGGGGGGCCGTGGCGAAACCCAGGTTGCCGCCCAGCGAGAACCAGCCCATCGCGCTGTGACTGCCCCCGCTCGCGAGCTGGGCGACCCGGGCGGACTCGGGGTGGTAGGCGGCGACACCGAGCCCGGACACCGCCACGAACAGCAGCGTCAGCCCGTACGAGCCGCTCACCCCGCTCAGGGCGATGCCCAGTCCGCCGAGGAGGGTGCTCAGCGGCAGCAGCCAGGGCATCGACCGGCGGTCGGTGAGCAGGCCGAACACCGGTTGGGCCACGGAGGACAGCAGCGAGGCGGCGAGTACGAGGCCGGAGGCGGCGGCGTACCCGTAGGACCGCTCGGCGACGAAGAACGGGACGAGGGACGCCACCGCGCCCTGGTAGACGTCGACGCAGGCATGGCCGACCGACAGCAGCATGATCGATCTGTTCTTGGACACCCCACCATGGTCGTCATCGGGCGATGCGTCGGGCTTCCGATAACCTGCCGACCAATGACGCAGATCCGCCACGAGCCGATCGCACCCACCCGCGCCCAACGGCTGGCGTCCGGTGCCGCGATAGACGCCCACCGGCACGACGACCACCAGATCGTCTACGCCGGTCGTGGAGTGCTGGCCGTCACCACCGGCGCGGGCTCCTGGATCGCGCCCGGTACGCGTGCCATCTGGGTCCCGGCGGGCACGGTCCACGCCCACCAGGCCCACGGCGAACTCGAACTGCATCTGATCGGGCTTCCCCGGGACGAGAACCCGCTCGGCCTGGAGGCGCCGACCGTGCTGGCCGTCGGCCCCCTGCTGCGCGAGCTGATCCTCGCCCACACCCGCGCCCCGGACGACGACAGTCCCGAACGCCTCCGCCTCCGGGCCGTACTGCTCGACCAGTTGCGGGCCTCGCCGCAGCAGCCCCTGCACCTGCCCGTGCCGACCGTTCCCCGGCTCCGGGCGCTGTGCGAGATCCTGCGCGCCGATCCGGCCGACGACCGTACGCTGGCCGCGCTGGGCAGAGAGGTCGGAGCGAGCGATCGCACCCTGTCCCGGATGTTCCGGGACGACCTCGGCATGACCTTCCCGCAGTGGCGCACCCAACTGCGCCTGCACCACGCCCTGGTCCTGCTGGCCGAGGACACGCCGGTGACCACCGTGGCGCACCTGTGCGGCTGGTCGTCGGCCAGCGCGTTCATCGACGTCTTCCGCCGCGTCTTCGGCCGCACCCCGGGTGCCGAGCAACGCGCCCGGCACCGGGGTGCGTTCACGAGGAGACCCGCCCGGAGCGGTTGACGGCGGCCAGGACCGCGTGGACGGAGGCGGTGAGCACCGAGGTGTCCCGGCCCGCGCCCCAGCGGGTGACGTCGCTGACGCGGCACTCGGCGTAGGCGACGGCGGAACTGCCCGGCCCCGTGACGCCGGGAGCGCCAGCGGCGCCGAGTTCGTCGGGGCCGACATCGCCCTGCACGAGGCGGTGGTCGCCGCGGCCCACAACCCGGTGCTCACCGGGCTGTTCGCCGAGTTCGTACCGGTCCTGGAGCAACGGCTGCTCGATCTGGTGGAGTTGCTCGGCCTGCGCTCCGACGATCCCCGCCACGGCGACGAGAGTCATGCCGCCCTGGTGGACGCCGTGGTGGAGAAGGACGCCGAGGCCGCCGGACGCGTACTGCACGACGAACTCGAGCGAACCCTCGCCCTCCTCCACTCCCGCCCGGGCCACTAGGGCCGCCCTTCGGCCGCCTGCCATAGTGGGTGCATGCGCTTGACCAAATACGGCCATGCCTGTGTGCGTCTGGAGGACGGCGACCGGGTGCTGGTGATCGACCCGGGGACGTTCTCCGAGGCCGAGGCCCTCGACGGGGTCGACGAGGTACTGGTGACGCACGAGCACCCCGACCACCTCGACGTCGGCAAGCTCGTCGCGGCGGCCCGGCGCAACTCCGCGTTCCGGGTGCACCTGCCGTCGGCGGCGATCGAGTCGGTCCCCGGGCTGGGAGGCGCGGCGGTCGCCGTCGAGGCGGGACAGCGGTTCACGGCGGCGGGGTTCACCGTCGACGCCGTGGGCGGGACGCACGCCGAGATCTACGACGGCCTGCCCGGCTGCGTCAACGTCGGCTTCCTCGTCGACGGGACGGTCTACCACCCGGGCGACTCGCTGTTCGTCCCGCCGTCGCCGGTGGAGACACTGCTCGTGCCGGCCGCCGCGCCCTGGCTCAAGCTCGCCGAGGCGCTGACCTTCGTGCGGGAGGTGCGGCCGAAACGGGCGTTCCCGATCCACGACGCCACGCTCAACGAACTGGGCCAGGAGTACTTCGACGGCTGGCTGGACTTCAAGGGCGGTACCGAGTACGCGCGTATCCCGGTCGGGGAGACCGTGACGCTCCCCCGGGAGCGCGTCCCGGCAGCCGGAACCCCGTCCGTGGTCCATGACCGTGCCTGAGCCGGTGCCGCACCGGGAGAGCGCCCTCGCGCCGGACGGGAACGAGATCGCTCTGAGCAAGCAGGACCTCCGTGAGGTCACGGGGTTCGCCGCGGCGTGCGCGGAAGGGGTGCTCGAGGTGTTCGAGGCGGACCGGCCCGGCGACTCGCGGCCCCGGGAGGCGGTCGGCGCCGCGTGGGAGTTCGCCCGGGGCGGTGAGCGGGGGAAGTCCCTCCGCGACACGGCGTGGGCGGCCCTCAGGGCGGCCAAGGCCGCGGACACCGAGGCCGCGCGCGAGGCGGCTCGGGCGGCGATGTCCGCGGCGGGCGCCGCCTATCTGCACCCGCTGGCCAAGGCGACCCAGGTCAAGCACATCCTGGGGGCGGGCGCCCACGCGGCCAGAGCGGCCGAACTCGTCGCCGGCCACGACCCGGGCACGGGTGCCGAGCACGTCGAGCGGGCGCTCCGCCGTGCGACACCGGTCGTCGTGGAGGTGCTCAAGCGCTTCCCGGCCGCACCGGAGGGCGGCGGACGGGTGGGGGAGTTGATCCGCATGCTGGACGAGGGCCTTCGTTCACTTCCCCCCACCGAGAGGCTTCCGGCGTCCGGACGGGCGGCCGACGCCACCGGGTCGTCGCCGGCCGGGCCGCCTCGGCTGCCGTTCCGGCGCGGGGAAGCCTAGGCCCTGTCGTCACATTCGCGTCGTTGCCCGAAGGGCGGCCCTGCGGCGTCGTGGGGGTCCCCCCTGCTCGAGCGAAGCCGCGAGCTCGGGGGAGCGTGCTCTGGGGGTCCCCCGGCCGAAGGCTGGGGGAGTGCCGGGCGTCGCGGGGCAGGCGGGAATTTGACGACAGGGCCTAGGATCGCGGGCATGGCCCTGATCATGAGTGACGTGGACCGGTTCGAGGCCGCCAGGCCCCGGCTGGAGGCTATCGCCTACCGGCTGCTCGGCTCGTCGGGCGAGGCGGAGGACGCCGTGCAGGAGACGTTCCTGCGCTGGCAGGCGGCCGACGTCGACCGGATCGAGGTGCCCGAGGCCTGGCTGACCAAGGTCCTCACCAACCTCTGTCTCAACCAGCTGACTTCGGCCCGTGCGCGGCGCGAGACGTACGTGGGGCGGTGGCTCCCCGAGCCGCTGCTCGCCGGGGACACGATGCTCGGCCCCGCCGACACCGCCGAGCAGCGCGAGTCCGTCTCGTACGCCGTCCTCGTCCTGCTGGAGCGCCTGTCGCCCAAGGAACGGGCGGTGTACGTCCTGCGGGAGGCCTTCGACTACCCGCACCGGGAGATCGCCGAGATCCTGGACATCACCGAGGCGGCCGGCCAGCAGATCTACCACCGGGCCAAGAAGCACGTCGCCGGGGGCAAGGCGCGCACCGAGGTCGACGAGGCCGCCGCCCGGCGGATCGTCGAGGAGTTCCTGGCGGCGGCGACCAGCGGCCGCACCGAACCCCTCGTCCGCCTGCTCACCCAGGACGCCGTCTCGGTCGGCGACGGCGGCGGCAAGATCCCGGCCCGCGCGAAGGCGTTCGAGGGTGCGAAGGCGGTCGCCACGTTCCTGCGCGGACTGTTCAAGCCCAGCGACGCCAAGCGGAAGTACATCGGTGGCGCGCCCGACATGTACGCCACGACCGCCAACGGCGGACCCGCGGTCGTCGCCGTCGTGGACGGCCGGGTCGTCGGGATCACCTGCCTGGAGGTCACCGCGGAGGGCATCGTGGCGGTCCGCAGCCAGGTCAACCCCGACAAACTCGTCCGCGCGACCCGGCAGTGGGCCGCCATGGACCACGGGGAGGGCCCGCTCCACACCCTCTGAGGCGATGTGGCGCAGGTCACATTCCGATCCTGTCAGGAAACGCCGGGCCGTCCGGTTCAAGGGGCGACACCACGCCGGACAACGGCGGACCCGTCCAGACAGGAGCACGGACATGCTGCACCGCATCGTCGTCCTCGGAGCCGGCTACGCCGGAGCCACCGCCGCCGGCCGCCTCGCCCGCCGGCTGCACCGCGAGGACGTCACCATCACCCTCGTCAACCCCGAGCCCGACTTCGTCGAGCGCGTCCGGATGCACCAGCTCGCCACGGGCCAGGACCTCGCGCCCCGGCCGTTCGGCGAGATGCTCGCCGGTACGGGCGTGGAGCTGAAGGTCGCGAGCGTCACCGCCGTGGACGTGGACCGCAGGACGGTCTCCCTCACCGGCGCCGACGGTCCGGCCGAGCTCTCGTACGACACCCTGGTCTACGCCCTCGGCAGCGGCTGGAACGACGGGGGCGTCCCCGGCGTGGCCGCGCACGCCGACCAGGTCGCGAGCCGCCCGGGCGCCCGCCGCCTCCACGACCGCCTCGACGCCCTCGGCGCGGGCGAGCCCGTGGTCGTCGTGGGCGGCGGCCTGACCGGCCTGGAGGCCGCCACCGAGATCGCCGAGGCCCGTCCGGACCTCCACGTCTCCCTGGCCGCCCACGGTGCCCTCGGCGACTGGCTCTCCGCGAAGGGCCGCGCCCATCTGCGGAAGGTGACCGACCGGCTCGGCATCGAGGTCCACGAGCACACGACGGTCACCGCCGTGGCGGCGGACGCCGTGACGACCGCCGACGGCCGGACGGTCCCCGCCGCGGTCACCGTCTGGACCACGGGCTTCGCCGTCCACCCGATCGCCGGCGCCACCGCCCTGGAGACCACCGAGCGCGGCCAGATCGTGGTCGACACCACGATGCGCTCGGTCTCGCACCCGGACGTGTACGCCGTGGGCGACGCCGCGATGGCCATCGGTCCCCAGGACAAGCCCCTGCGCATGTCCTGCGCCTCGGGCGTCCCCATGGCCTGGCAGGCCGCCGACGCCATCGCCGCCCGGCTCGCCGGCGCCGAGGTCCCCCGCGTGTCGATCCGCTACTTCCAGCAGTGCGTCTCCCTCGGCCGGAAGGACGGCCTGATCCAGTTCGTCACCGCCGACGACCGGGCGGTCGACCGCGCCCTGACGGGCCGCACGGCCGCCCTCTACAAGGAACTGATCTGCAAGGGCGCGGCCTGGGGCGTCGGCAACCCGACGCTGGGCCTGCCGTCCCGCCGCCGGCGGGTCGTGCGGCAGGAGACCCAGGACCCCGCCCGGGCGGAGGTGACCGCCTGACCCCGCCCCGGGGCTCCGGTATCACGCGGGCATGCCGGAAGGCGGCGAGCAGGTGTGCGCTCGCCGCCTTCCGAGGTTGTCTCAGGCCTGCACGAGCACCGTGCACCAGACCTCGTTGTTGTCGCCGATGCCGCAGTCGGCGATCTCTCCGCTGAGGATCTTCGTCCAGACACCCTTCGCCCGCCAGTGCCAGGTGCCGACCCGCGAGAAACGCTCGTGGTAGCCGTGGTTGACGAACGTGAAGGCGTCCACGTCCACACCGGTCCCGTTGCCGCCCCGCGTCCCGTTGCCGAACGACAGCTGCTTGCACTTGGCGTGCTTGAACTCGGCCTCGGTGGTGCCGGTCCAGTTCCACACGTCGCAGTAGTGGGGGCCCTCGCCGAGACTCGTCGTGTAGTGCATCGTCTCGCCGGTCCGGTTCTTCACCGCACCGCACAGCAGACTGCCCCCTCGGCAGCCGACCGCGGAGGCGTTCGTCGCCCCCGCGACGACCACTCCGGACGCCATGAAGGCGGCGGCGACGACAGCGGCAGCGGTCCGGTTGGCCCGGGAAAACATCTTGCGCATGAATGGTCCGTTCTCTTGGTGCGTCGGCTCGGCCGCGCCATGCCCGGTCCCCGGCAGGACGGACACGGGGTCGGTCGTCCCCGAGAGCCCTGCGTGGACCGGTGCCTGCGTTCCCCGCGGCCGCAGCGTTCGCCGCGATCCGCCCGAAGGCATGTAGGTTGAGGATCCACGGCGAACCTTGCGAAAACATTGCGACGGCTGTCCCGCGTGACATGAGGCACGATGAACCTGCTCCTGCTGGGCCCTCTGGAACTGCGCGTCGGCGAGCACGTTGTCGCCGTCGGACAGCCGCGCCGCCGGGCGGTCCTCGCGGCGCTCGCGGCCGATGCCGGCCGGCCGGTCCCCGTGAGCACGCTGGTGGAACGTGTCTGGGGCACCGCCGCGCCCGACGGAGCCCGGTCGGTCCTCTATCCGCACATCAGCCGTCTGCGAAGGCTTCTTGACGATGCGTCACCCCGGCCGGGCGGCGGCGGGAACGAGCAGGCGCCCCCGGCACCGCTCCGCATCCGGCGGTCCTCCGGGGGGTACGTCCTGGAGGCGGACGAGCACGCCGTCGACCTGTTCCGTTTCCGCTCGCTCGTCACACGGGGGCGCGAGCCACACCTGTCCGACGCGCACCGCGCACACGTCCTGGAGGAGGCGCTTCTCCTGTGGCGCGGTGTGCCGTTGGCGGGGCTCGCGGGGGAGTGGGCGGAGCGCACGCGGACCGCCTGGACGCAGGAACGCCTGGAGGCGGCGCTCGCCTGGGCCCACGCCCTGCTGCGGCAGAAGAGGCACGGCGAAGTGCCCGCCGTCCTGCGGCCCGTGCTCGCGGAACACCCGCTGTGCGAGCCGCTCGCCGCGGCGCTGGTCCAGAGCCTGGCCGCCGCCGGAAGAACCGCCGAGGCGGTGGACGTCTACACCGGGATCCGCCGGCGGCTCTCCCGCGAACTGGGCGTGGCTCCGGGACGTGAACTGCGGTCGGCCCACGAGGAGATGCTGCGCGGTACCGGACGGGAGCAGCCGCCGGGCGCGGGCTCCGGCCCGGCCGCCGCCGGAACACGCGCCCCGGCCCCTGTCCCGGTCCCCGCCCAACTCCCGCTGAACGTACGTCACTTCACCGGAAGAGAGGAGCAACTGGCCGAGCTCACGCGATGTCTGGTCGCGGCGGACGGCGCGGACGAGGGGGAGTGCGCGACGGCGGCGGTCGTCTCCGCCGTCTCCGGCGTCGCGGGCGTCGGCAAGACCGCGCTGGCCGTGCGCTGGGCGCACCACGTGCGTGAGGCGTTCCCCGACGGACAGCTCTACGTCGATCTCCGCGGCTACGACCCGGACGAGCCGGTCTCCGCCGCGCAGGCCCTCGCGGGGTTCCTCACCGCCCTGGGTGTGCCCGCCCAGGAGATACCACCGCGGCTCGACGACCGGGCCGCGCGCTACCGCACGGCGGTCGACGGACGCCGGCTGCTCGTCCTCCTCGACAACGCCGCCTCCGCCGCGCACGTGCGCCCGTTGCTGCCCGGAAGCCCGACGTGCAAAGTCGTGATCACCAGCCGGGACTCGCTGTCCTCCCTGGTGTCGCTGCACGGGGCGCACCGGGTCCTCCTCGACCTCCTCTCCCCGGGCGAGGCGCTCGCCCTGCTGCGCGACCTGATCGGGGCGCGCGTCGACACCGACCGCGCCGCCGCCACCGCCCTGGCCGAACAGTGCGGGCGCCTGCCCCTGGCCCTGCGGGTGGCGGCCGAACTCGCGCTGTCACGCCCCCGGGACCCCCTGGCCCGCCTGGCGGAGGAACTGCGCGACCACCGGCGGCGCCTGGACCTGCTCGACTCCGGGGACGGAGACCCCCGGGCCGCCGTCCGTGCCGTCTTCTCCTGGTCCTACGACCGCCTCCCCGAACGCGAGGCACGGCTGTTCAGGCTCCTGGGCCTGCACCCGGGACCCGATACGGACGTGCACGCGGCCGCCGCCCTGGCCGGCGACACCGTGGAGAGCACGCGACGGTCCCTGGACGTCCTGTCCCGCGCGCACCTGGTGAACCGGACCGGCCCCGGCCGCCACGGCATGCACGACCTGCTCCGCGCCTACGCCGCGGAACTCACGGGCCGGCACGACGGGGCGGCGGGGCGTGACGCCGCGCTGAACCGTCTGCTGGACCACCTCCTGGCGGCGTCGGCGGCGGCCATGAACGTGCTGTATCCCGCCGAGCGGCATCTGCGGCCCGCCGTCGAGCTGCCCGGCACCGGTCTGCCGCCCCTGCGTACGGCCGACGAGTGCCGCGCGTGGCTGCGCGCCGCGCAGGACACCCTGGTGCCGTTGTGCTCCCGGACCGAGGAACCCGGGCCGTCCCGGCACACCGTGCGGATCGCCACCACGCTCCACCGCCATTACGAGCGTTCGGGACACCTCGCCGACGCGCTGACCCTGCACACGCACGCCCTGCGAGCGGCCCGCGAGACGGGGGACACCCGCGGTGAGATCGACGTCCTCGCCTGCGTCGGCGCGGTCCACCGCAGGCTCGGGGACTACGAGAGCGCCCACCGGCACCACACGGACGCGCTGTCCCTGTGCCGCGGGGCCGGGTACCCGGCGGGAGAGGCGCGCCACCTCACCAACGTGGGCGTACTGCACGAGCTGCAGGGCCGGTACCGCGAGGCCGCCGAACACCACGAGAGAGCGGTCGGCCTCTTCCGCACGGTCGGCGACGCCCACGGCGAAGCCGACGTGCTGAACAACCTCGGCATCGTCCAGGAACTGCTGGAGGACTACCAGGCCGCGATCGAGCGCTACCGTCAGGCGCTGGCGCTGTACCGGCGGACGGACCACACGTTCGGAGAGGCCAGCACCCTCGGGAACATGGGCATCGTCCTGGCACGACTGGGCGACCACTCGGCCGCGGCCGAGCGCTTCGAGCGGGCCCGCGCACTCTTCCGACGGCTCGGACATACCGGCGGAGAAGCCCACGCGCTGTCCAACCTGGGGAACGCGCGCTGCCGGCAGGGCCGCTACGAGGAAGCCGCCGAGCACCAGCACCAGGCCCTGGACCACTTCCGCCGGACGAAGGAGCCTTACGGGGAAGCGGGCGCGCTCAACGGTCTGGGCGAGGCCCTGCACGGCACCGGACAGCACGCCGAAGCCCTGGAAGCGTACGCGTCGGCGCTGCGGGTGGCCCGCGGAATCGGTGAACAGGAGGAACAGGCGCGCGCCCACATCGGTACGGCCCTCGTCGGACGGGACGACGGAGACCGGACACGGGCCGTCGAGCACTTTCGCCAGGCACTGTCCCTGTACACCGCGCTGGGCTCCCCCCGAGCGGAGGAGACGCGCAAGATGCTCCTCTCCATGACGGCCACGTAGTCCGGCTCGCGGCACCGGGGACGAGGACGGGGGCGCCGGGGCGAAGCCGAGGCCGAGGACCCGCGTTCCCGGACACAACCCGATTTCCTGAGGAGCCGTCATACCGGTTTCCCGGCCGGCGGCTGGGCGCTGTGCGCCCCCGACAGCCCGCCGCGCCCGGCCAAGAGGCGACGGGCGCGGCGGGCTGTGGCGGAGAGAGCAGGATTCGAACCTGCGTGGGGCAGAACCCCTGATCGGAGGTGTCTCCGATCCCCATTGGGCCGCTATGGGAATCTCTCCAGTCGCCCTCGGTGGGTGACGTACGAAGCATGGCAGCTTCGCCTTGCACCGCGCTGAGACGGGGGTCTCAGCGGTGTCCGGCAGGTGCCCGCGGCATCGGGACGGCCGTCGGCCGCCCGGCGTCGCGAGCGGTCAGCGGCCGTTCCGCGGCCGGCGGATCACGTCCACCGTCCGGATCCGACCCCGGCGGCTCCGGTGAGGAGTTGCTCGCGCAGGAGCGTGCGCCGGATCTTCCAGGTCGCGGTGCGCGGGAACTCCTCCCAGCGGATCCGGAGCGGGGCGGCCATCGGGGGCAGGTCCGCCGTGGCCCGGCGCCACCGCTCGGGTTCGAGGGAGGTCCCCTCCCGCAGACTGAGCACCGGTTGGGGGAGGGCGCCCCGGACGGCGAGCACGACCACCTCGGTGATCTGCGGCAGCCGGTCGAGCAGCACGTCCTCGATCTCCAGCGCGCTGGCGCCGGGGATCCGGTCGATCTCGCGGTCGATCAGCCGGACCGCTCCCCACCGGCCGACGACCGCCATGTCGCCGAGGTTCCACCAGGGCCCCTCGCACTTGGCGGCGTGCCGTTCCTGCTCCCCGACGTAGCCGAGGCAACGGCCGGGTGCCGAGAACTGGATCAGACCCACCTGCCCGGCCGGTACCGGGTCACCGCTCTCCGGCGCGACCGCGCGCACCTTCCCGAACCCCGGTACCGGCCATCCCAGGTTCTGGGTCGGCGGTGGACGACGGCCCCGCCGCTTCACCGATCCGCGCAGATAGGGGCGGATGGCGACGGCACCGGCCTCGGTCTGGCTCCACGACTGGACCCAGACGGGCAGCCGGCGGTCGGTGGCCGCGAGGAAGGTCCGTACGGTGCGCGTGTGGATGGCGTCGAAGGAGTTGATGTACAGCCGGACGTCGCGGAACGGCCGGCGCGGGTCACGGGCCAGGTCCTCCCAGGCCAGGAACGCGTTCGGCAGGGTCTCGACGAGCGTGGGGGCGTGCTCGGCCAGCAGGGCGTGCGCGGCGGGTGACTCCGGGTCGGACAGCATCAGCAGTTTCGGCCCGACGGTGGTCAGGGGCAGCAGTCCGGTGATGACCCGCTGGTGCGAGTACGGGTGGCAGAAGGCCACGGTGTCGTTCCCGCGCAGCCGGACGACCGGCCACCGCTCGGTCTCGACCAGAGCCAGGGAGTAGAGGGACCGGGCCGAGTGCAGCACCAGCTTGGGTGTCCCCGTGGTGCCCGATGTATGGGTGATGACCATCGGCTCGTGCGGCTCGCGCATGGCGACCGGGGGCGCCGGTGCGCCGGCCAGGTCGGCGAAGGCCCGTACACCGGACCGGTCCGGGCCGGGAGTGTCCACGCAGGCCGTGCCTTCCGTCAGCCGGGCCAGGCCTTCCCCGTCGAGGGCCAGCCGTTCCAGGACCCGCCGGTCCGCCACCAGGAAGGGGCGCTCCAGCCGTCGGAGGAGGACGATGAGCGTCTCGGCGGGATGGTTGTCGGTGATCAGTGCGGGAATCGCGCCGATCCGGGCGGCGGCCGAGGCGAGCAGGGCCACGTCGAGATGGTTGCGCTTGATGACGGCGACCCGGTCCCACGGCCGTACACCCAGCGCGTACAGCCGTGCGGCCAGGTCGTCCACCAGGGACGCCCACTGCGCGTAGCTGCGTTCCAGCGGGCCCCGCGGGTCGACGTCCGGCGCGCGGTCGACGATCACCGGGCCGTGCCTGCCGTGCCGCGCGGCGAGGTGCCACGCCTCACCGATGCGTCCGGTGCGCGGCAGCCGCGAGAAGGGGCTGAGCCGGCGCCGGAACCGGGTCGGGGCGCAGTCGTCCAGGAAGGCCGGCCGTGGCCTTCCGCTCCGGCCGGCCGTGGAGGGCGTCGGGTTCATGGGCACCGCCTGGGTGGGACGTGGGTGGTGGAGATCGGGACCGGGGGAGGGGAGCGCCGGACGACGGACGCGGGGGGTTCCACGGACGGTGTCTCAGGAGTCCGCGGCACCGAGCGCGATGCTCTCCTCGACCTCGGCCGTCCGGGCGAGCGTCTCCCGCCGCTCCCTGTCGAGCTCGTCGGCCTGCATCTCGTCGGCCTCCATGAGCTTGACCAGGTCGCTGTTGGCCATGTCCAGGACGCCCATGTCGTCGTAGGCCTTCCGGACGGCGGGGCTCCACAGGCCGATGTCCCTGACGCAGGGCACGATCCGCGCGAAGAGGAGCGACCGGAAGGCGCGCATGCGCGGCCCCCGGTTCATGTACTCCATGCACTCCTTCATGTCGAAGCCGAGGTTCTCCCACACCTCCTGCATGCGGAACCGGTCCCGCATCAGATGGCAGCCCTCGATGACGAACTCCTCGCGCTCGGCTATCTCCGCGCTCGACAGTTCGGCGTAGTAGTCGCGCAGCGCCAGCCTGCCGAACGCCACGTGACGTGCTTCGTCCTGCATCACGTACGCCAGGATCTGCTTGGGCAGCGGTTTGTCGGTCCGGTCCCGCAGGATTCCGAAGGCCGCCAGGGCGAGTCCCTCGATGAGCACCTGCATGCCCAGGTAGGGCATGTCCCAGCGCGCGTCGTTGAGGGCGTCCTCCAAGAGGGACTTGAGGTGCGGGTTGATCGGATAGGACAGGCCGATCTTCTCGTCGAGGAAGCGGGTGAATATCTCGGCGTGCCTGGCCTCGTCCATCACCTGGGTGGCGGCGTAGAACTTGGAGTCGATGTCGGGGACCGACTGCACGATGCGGGCGGAGCAGATCATCGCACCCTGCTCCCCGTGCAGGAACTGGCTGAACTCCCAGGCCGCCATGTGCTGCCGCATCTCCTGGCGCTCCCGCTCGTTCAGTTTCGCGTACTGCCGCGATCCGTACAGCGCCAGCGTCTTCTCAGGGGTGCCCAGGGCGTCGTACGGGTCGACGGGGAGGGACCAGTCGATGCGCCGGGTGCTGTCCCACTGCTTGTCCTTGCCCTTCTGGTAGAGACTGAGCAGCCGTTCGCGTCCCGAGTCGTATTCCCAGGTGAAGAAGTTGTCGCCGGCTGCGGGAAACGTCCAGCTCGCGTTCCCCGGCGTCCCGTCGGTGACGTTCATGACCAGCCCTTCGTGTTCGGATCTCCCCCGGCCCCGCTCAAGTGCGCGGTGGAGCGAGGACGGGAAGGATGTCGGGCAGTACCTCTATCGTGTAGCGGTCGGCGTCGGCGGCGGGGAGTTCGCCGTCGTGCTCGAAGGTCAGGGGCTCGCCGTCGGTGCGTTCGAGGGTGACGCGGCGCCCCCTCGCGTAGACGCATTCGGGGCGCTCCAGATGGCTGCCGTCCGCCGTCAGGCCGGGCAGGGCCGCGGGGTCCAGTTCGCCGCCCACGACGCACACGTCCAGCAGGCCGTCGTCGAGTTCGGAACGCGGCAGCACCTTGAACTGCCCGCCGCGGTAGCGGCCTCCGCCGACGTTGGCCAGTACCGCCGTCCCCTCGTGGACGACGACCCCGTCGACGGTCACCCGGCCCGGGTACGGCCGGAAGGTCCGCAGGGTCTGCGCCACGGCCTGCCGGTAGCGCTCACGGCCGGGCACCTCGGGGAGCCGGCCCGCGGTCACCAGGGCTTCCGCGACGAGACCGGAGCACGCCCCGAGGAGCACCAGGGTGTCCAGTTCGACGATCCTGGCCATGTCGATCCCCCGGATCCGGGGGTGCTCCGTCGCGAGCGCTGCCCGCAGGGCCTGTTGCCAGGGGTGGTCCGACCAGATCTCCCGGTAGAAGGAGTTGCCGGTCCCGGCGGGGAGGTTGAGCATGGCGCCGCTGTTCGTGCCGGGGCCGTGAGGGCTCCGCGACCGGGCGCGGGCGATCCCGGACGCGACGGCGCGCGTGGTGCCGTCGCCGCCCAGGACCACGATCGCGTCGACACCGTTCTCGTAGGCCTTCGCTGCCGCGTCCTCCGTCTCGCCGGGGTCCCGCGCCGTGACCAGACCCAGATCGTCCGTCCAGGAGCGGCAGTGGCGCGTCACCTCGTCGACGAGGGCCGCGTCCACCGCGCCCGCCGCCGGGTTCACGACGACCAGTACCGTCCGGGCCCATCGCGGTGCGGCCATGTCACCACTCGCTTCCCTCGCCGTGGAACCCTCGGGCAAGGAACACTTCCAGCCCGCGCTGGCACGCCGCTGAGACCGTGGTGCCAGCGCCCCGGACAGGCCCCAGCGGGTTCAGCGGCGGGAGGCGCGGAGCAGCAGGGCTTCGCCGAGGCCGGCCTCACCGCGGACACCGGCCGCCCCCAGGCCGCCGCCACGGCGTCGCAGGGAATGCGCCAGGTGCAGCACGACGCGCGCCCCCGACGTGCCGGCCGGGTGCCCGGGAGCGATGGCGCCGCCGTGCGGGTTGATCCGGCTCCTCCGCGTGCACAGCACGCTCATCGCCTGGACCGCCACGGCCGCGAACGACTCGTCGACCTCGATGAGATCGAGGTCGCGCACCTTCAGGCCGAGAGGGGCGAGGGCTTTGCGGATGGCCAGGGAGGACCGCAGGTGCAGGGCGTCCGTCCGGCCCGACACCGCGCCGTGTCCGACGACCTCGGCGAGCCAGTCCAGACCCCGTTCCTCGGCCAGCGAGCGGCGCATCATCACCACGGCGGCCGCCCCGTCGCCGCCGACGGCGTCCCGGGCGCACCGGTCCGGCTTCGGCGGGTGGCTGCGCGGGGGCCGGAAGCGAGGCGTCGTCCGCTCGTCCGGGTCCCGCCGGGGGACGGGCATCGACTCCAGTCCGCCCGCGACGACGATGTCACTGGTGCCCGACCGGATGAGCCGGTCCGCCACGGCGATGGCGTTCAGACCGGACAAGGACAGCTGTCCGGTGCCCAGCAGGGGCACCTTCGGAGGGATGCCCGCGCCCGCCACCGCCGCCCGCGCCGGGCGGTCGTCGCCGGCGTCGGCCGCCGAGTTCCCGAGGAGGACCTGATCGACCTCGTCGCCCCGCACCCGCGCCCGTTCCAGGGCGGTTCGCACGGCCACCGCGCCGAACTGCGCGGCCGACAGCGCCCGCAGACAGCCGAACGGCCGTCCCAGAGGCGTACGGGCGCCCGCCAGGACAACTGATTCGATCACTGGATTCCCTCCTCGGGGTGTGCCGGACGGCCGGGAACGCTTCGCGCGACAGCTCGCGCACCGCCGGGAACGACCTGTTCCGGGAACCCTGGCGCGGTCACCGGGGGTTGCGCCAGCGACTTCCCGTCATCAACTTCCTTCCTGGCGGCGCCCGGTCCGGCGGGGAATGTTGGTGACCGAAATTTGCCAGACAGCACCGTGCGGGCCCGCGAGGATTGCATCGCTTCGACACATTGCGGGAGGACGTGCGCCGACGGCGCGCTCCTCGGCACGACGCCTTGTACGTCGTACGACGTACGACGTACGACGCGAGACAGCCCCGGTGCGGGGCGGACCCGCGTGCCGGACCGGCGGCGTCACGGCGGCGATGGTCGCTTGCTTGCTCGAACTCTTCCTGGAGGACACTGGCGATGCTCGACATGAAGCCCACCTGCGAGACGTGCGGCACGGCACTCGCACCCGGGGACCCGGCGATGATCTGCAGTTACGAGTGCACCTTCTGCGTCTCCTGCGCGGACGGTTCCGGCAGCCGGTGCCCCAACTGCAAGGGCGAGTTGAGCGCTCGCCCCCGGCGGGCCGTGGAGGCGAGCGCGTGAAGGGGTCCGAAGCCCCCGGGCAGGGGCCCGGCTACGCGAGGATCGCCCTGCTCGCCTCCGGCGCCATGTTCCTGGCGATCCTCGACTCCACGATCGCCAACCTGGCGGTCTCCGACATGCACGAGACCTTCCGGGGAGCGTCGATCTCCGACTTCTCCTGGGTCATCACGCTGTACGCCATCTTCTTCGCGGCGCTGCTGGCACCGGCCGGACGTCTCGCGGACGCGGTCGGGCGGAGGGCGCTCTACACCATGGGCGTCGGCGTCTTCACCGTGGCGTCCCTGCTGTGCGCCGTGGCGCCGTACCTGCCCTTCCTCCTGGCGGCACGCGCGATCCAGGGAGCGGGCGCGGCGGCGATGATTCCCGCGTCGCTGGCCGTGATCCTGTTCGACACCCCGCCGGCGCGACGGATGGCGGCCATCGGCCTGTGGAGCGCCGCCGGTTCCGCCGCCGCCGCGATCGGACCCAGCCTGGGCGGCGTGCTCATCGACGCGTCCGGCTGGCGCTCGGTCTTCCTCATCAACGTGCCCTTCGGGATCGCGCTGATGGTCGGGGTCCGTGCCGTGCGGCGGTCCGAGCGGGTCCCCGGGCGCTTCCCCGACGCGGTGGGGTCCCTCGCGCTGGCGCTCGGCATGGGCGGCCTCGTCCTCGGTGTGACGCAGGGCTCGGACTGGGGATGGGGCACCTCCCGGACCCTCGGATGCCTGGCGGCCGGTGCCGTGGTGCTCGCCTACGGTGTGCTGCGGGCCCGTACGCAGCCCGTTCCGGCGATCGACACCACGTTGTGGCGGAGCAGGACCTTCTCCCTGGCGAACGTCGTGTCGTTCTTCTACGGGGCGGCGCTCTACGCCTGGCTGCTGTGCGGGGTGCTGTACCTCGTGAACGTCTGGCACTACTCGGAGCTGAAGGCCGGCTTCGTGCTGAGCCCCGGCGCCGTCTTCTCGGCGATCGCGGCCGTCGGCATCGGGCGGGTGCTGGGCAGGCGCGCCGGTCCGCGGCTGATGGTGATCGGCGGCTCGCTGCTCATCGTGGGGGTCGGAGTCTGGCTGGTCGCCGTACTGCCCGTCGAGCCGCACCTGGTGGACCTCTGGATCCCGACGGCCGCCATCTCGGGCTTCGGCATGGGTGCGGTCAGCACGGGTGTCTCGACGGCGGCGGCCCTGTCGGTGCCCCCCGCGCAGTTCGCCGGTGCGACGGGGCTCAACATGGCGGCACGGCAGATGGGCGGCGCCCTCGGCATCGCGGTGCTGGCCTCGGTCCTCGCCGGCGCGAACATCTCGGGCACCACCGCGTACGCCCACGTCCTGCTGTTCTGCACCGTGATGGCGGCGGTCTCCGGCCTCGCCGGTCTCGGTCTGGTACTGAAGCCCGCACCCCAGCCGTCCGCCCCCGCCACCACCGCCGCCACCACCGGGACCGCCGCCGCGACGGGAGGTGAGGCCTGACCGCCGACCTGGCGGGCGCCGGCCCCGGCCGGCGCCCCGACCCGAACCGGCAAGGAACGGTGCGCCGAAGAACGTCCCTTCAACAGAGCCCCACTTCGGAGGAGCTGGAAGCATGACGACGGCACCGAAACTCGCACTGGAGGTCTTCAACCCGGAACATCGGGTGAATCCGTACCCGCTCTACGCGACCCTGCGGGAGGCCGACCGGATCCATTCCCTGGCACCCCGGATATACCTGGCGTCACATCACGCGGACTGCAACAAGGTTCTCCTGGACCCCCTCTGGGGCCACGGATACAACGACAGGATCAGCCCCTTCAGGCCGGGGGTGGGACGGGACGACGTACCCGGGTCGATGCTCGGGATGGACCCGCCCGACCACACCCGGCTCCACCGGCTGGTCAGCAAGGCCTTCAAACCGCAGAAGATCCAAGAGATGTACGCGCTGACGGAACGGATCGTGGACGAACTGCTCGACGCCGCCCTGGAAGCAGGCGAGGTCGATCTGGTCACCGCGCTCAACAGCCCGCTGCCGATGCGGCTGGTGTGCGGGATGATCGGTGTGCCCATGGCCGACGTGCCCGTCTTCCAGAAGTGGTCGACCGCGATCGTGCGCGGAGTCGATCCGGACTTCCTGCTCAGTCCGGAGGAGATCACGGCACGCTACGAAGCCGAGGAGGCGTTCGAGCAGTACTTCAAGGGTCTGGCGGAGGAGAGGCGGGAGCACCACCGGGGTGACCTGCTCAGCGACCTGGTCGCCGCCCGGGAGAACAGCGACCTGCTCTCCGAGCACGAACTGCACGAGATCGGCGCGATGCTCATGGTCGCCGGCCACGAGACGACGATGAACGGTCTCGGCATGATGATGACGGCCCTCCACCGCAACCCCGGCCAGCTCGAACTCCTCAAGGCCGACCCGGACCTCGTACCGGCCGCGGTCGAGGAAGCGCTGCGCTACGACCCCCCGATCCAGTTCACCTCGCGGGTGGCGCTGCAGGACCGGGAGCTCGCCGGCCACACCTTCGAGCGGGGCGACGGCATCGTCCTGGTGATCGCCGCGGCGAACCGTGACCCGGCCGCCTTCCCGGACCCCGAGACCTTCGACATGGCCCGCTACAAGGACCGCGCGCGGAACGCGCCGCGCCACCTCACCTTCAGCAACGGCCCGCACCACTGCCTGGGCGCACAACTGGCCCGGATGGAGATGAACATCGCCCTGCGCGCGCTGCTCACCCGGGCCCCGGACCTGAAGCTGCTCACCGACGAGCCGCCCTACCGGGACCTGTACCTGTTCCGCGGACCCCTGAGTCTGCCCGCCCGGATGCGTCCCTGACCGACCGATGCGGATGCGTTCCTGACCGACCGATGTTGATGTCGGATTCTCGCTGGCATCGCCCCCGTGCCGGAGCCCATGGTGGATACATGATGGACGAGGAGCACTACTACCGGGCCGCTCTGAGCAACGACAGCCGGTTCGACGGCCGGTTGTACATCGGAGTGGCCAGTACGGGCATCTACTGCCGCCCGACGTGCCCGGCCATGACTCCCAAACGTGTCAACATGCGGTTCTACCGGACCGCGGCCGCCGCACAGGCGGCCGGGTTCCGGGCCTGCAAGCGGTGCCGGCCCGACTCGGTCCCGGGGTCGCCGGAATGGAACAGCCGCGCCGACCTGGTCGGACGCGCCATGCGGCTGATCGCCGACGGCCTGGTGGACCGGGAGGGCGTCAGCGGCCTCGCCGCCCGGCTGAACTACAGCGAGCGCCAGCTCCAGCGGCAGCTCGTGGCCGAGGTCGGGGCGGGGCCGCTCGCGCTCGCCCGTGCCCAGCGGGCACGAACGGCACAGCTCCTCCTGGAGACCACCGACCTGCACGTCAGCGAGGTGGCCTTCGCCTCGGGGTATTCCAGCATCCGGCAGTTCAACGACAACATGCGGGCGGTGTTCTCGATGCCCCCCACGGAGCTGAGGGCCCGCGCGGTCCAGCGCCGGCCGCGTACGGCCCCGCCGACGCAGCCGTGGGGCAACGGGATCCGGATCCAGTTGCCGTTCCGCACCCCGCTGGACGTCACCGGGCTGCTGGAACAGCTCGGTGAGCAGGCCGTGCCGGGCATCGAGGAGTACGCCGACGGCGTCTACCACCGGGCGCTGTCGCTCCCGCACGGCAGCGCCGTCGTGTCCCTCTCCCGCACTGCCGGCAAGCCCGCGGGCAAGACCGTCCAGCCGCCCGGCCGCGGTTTCGTGGAATGCGAGCTGCACCTCCAGGACCTGCGCGACATGACGGCGGCCGTCCAGCGGTGTCGCGACCTGCTCGATCTGGACGCGGACCCGGGGGCCGTCGACGAGGTGCTCGCGCGGGACGCGCTGCTCGCCCCGCTCGTCGCACGCGTGCCCGGCCGCAGGGTGCCGGGCTCCGTGGACCCGGCCGAGTGCGCCGTCCGGGCGGTTCTCGCCCAGGACGCCGGCCCCGGGGAGGCGAGGAGCGACGCGGCGCTGCTCGTCGCCCGCTACGGCAAGCCGCTGACCAGAGAGGTCGGGCAGGTCACGCACACGTTCCCGGCTGTCGAGACGCTCGCGCGGCTCGCGCCGCACGAGCTGGCGGGCACTCCCGAGCGGGGGAGCCGGGTGAAGGCGATGGCCACCGCCCTGGCCTGCGAGGACCTGGTCCTGGGAGTCGGCGTGGACCGTGAGGAGGCCGGCCGGAAGCTGCTCAAGGTCGAGGGCGTCACACCACGGACGGCCGCCCTCGTCCGCATGCGGGCGCTGGGGGACCCGGACGTCCTCGTCCCCGAGGAACTGGAGCCCCACGACGCGGCCCGCCAGTCCTTCGGCGGCCCGGGACCCGCCACCGACGACGAGCGCTCCGAGGCCTGGCGGCCCTGGCGCTCCTACGCCGTACAGCACCTCTGGGCCGCCGCGGGGACGGTACGTTGACCCACCGGGACGACGACGCGCTGTTCGGGCGCCCGCCCCTGGTCCCGCGCTCCGGAGCGGTGCTCCTCCCGCGCTGGCTCGGCATCGAACAGCAGAGGCGGCTGCTGCACGCCTGCCGGGAGTGGGCGCGCGGGGCGGCGGGACTGCACCGGCCGAGCATGCCCGACGGGACCCCGATGCGGGTGCAGTCGGTGTGCCTCGGGTGGCACTACTCGCTGCGCCACGGATACACCCGTACCACCGTCGGCGCGGACGGCACACCGGTCAAACCGCTGCCCGGCTGGCTCGCGGACCTGGCGCGGAGAGCGGTCGTCGAGGCGGCGGAACTCGACGACGAGGTGTGCGGACGGCCCCGGGACCACAAGGCCGACGCCGCGATCGTCAACTTCTACGACGACGAGGCCCGGTTGGGCATGCACCAGGACCGTGCCGAGGAGAGCGGCGCGCCCGTGGTCTCGCTCAGCCTCGGCGACAGCTGCGTCTTCCGCTTCGGGAACAACGAGACGCGCACCCGCCCCTGGCAGGACCTGGTCCTGCACAGCGGTGACCTGTTCGTCTTCGGCGGACCGGGACGGATGGCCTACCACTCCGTGGTACGCACCCTGCCCGGTACCGCACCGGCCGAACTGGGCATCCGCGGCGGCCGGGTGAGCGTCACCGTGCGCGAGACGGGCCTGACCGTGAACCTTCCGGCGCAGCGGTCACGATGACGGTCGCACGCGCCAGAGGTGTGTCAGCGCCATCTCAGAGTCGGCTGACACGGTAGGGGTGACGAGAGCCGCCGTGGTGCGCCGGAGCGTCATGACGGCGTACCGGGCATCGCCCGGCGGCATCCGCCGACCCCATGGCAAGCGTCCCTCCTCGGTACCGGCGAAAGGACTGCCGCACGTGTCCGCTCAGCCACCGCACCTGACGTATCCGGTCCAGCGAACGACGGTCACCGATCCGCCCGAGGAGTACACGCGCCTCCAGAAGGAGGCCCCGGTGTGCCCCATCACGCTGGCCACCGGATTCCCGGCGCTGTTCGTCACCGCGTACGACGACGTCAAGACCGTGCTCTCCGACCCGCGGTTCAGCCGCGACGCCCTGTTCGAGCCCGGCGCCCCGCGCGCGCAGCTGGCCGAGCCCGACCAGGACAGCATCATCAGCATCGATCCGCCGCGCCACTCCCGGCTGCGCGGGCTCATCAACCGGGAGTTCGGCCGGCGCCGGGTCGAGGGCATGCGGCCCGAGATCGAGCGGCACGTGTCCGAGCTCCTGGACGAGATGGAGACCAAGGGACCGCCCGGTGACCTGAACGACATGCTGGGGCGGCCGCTGGCCCTGCGCGTCATCTGCAACCTGCTGGGCGTGCCCTACTCCGACCACATGAGGTTCGGCCGCTGGTGCGACCACTTCATGTCGTACGCGAAGTATCCGCTGGCGGAGGTCGGCCGGGCCAACAGCGAGATGCGGGCGTACCTGGCCGGTCTGATCGAGACCAAACGGCGAACCCCCGGCGAGGACCTGCTGAGCGCCCTCGTGCAGGCGCGCGACAGCGAGGGGGCGCTCACCGAGAACGAGCTCGTGAGCCTCGGCGTGATCCTGCTCCTCGCGGGCCACGACACCACGGTGACCGCGCTGGGCGGCGGCGTGATCACGCTGCTGCGCAACCCGGAGGCGCTCGCGGAGCTGCGCTCCGATCCCGCGCTGATCCCCCGGGCGATCGACGAGATCCTGCGGCTGAACGAGCCCGGAGACGGCTCCTTCCTGCGCATCGCGACCGAGGACGTCGAACTGCGGGGCGGACGGGTGGCGGCCGGCAGCGCGGTCGTCGCCTCCATCAGCACGGCCGACCGGGACCCCTCGGTGTTCCCCGATCCGGAGCGGTTCGACATCCACCGCGAGAGCAACCCGCACATCGCGTTCGGCTTCGGCACGCACTTCTGCGTCGGGTCCTCGCTGGCCCGCGTCGAGCTGGAGTCCGCGCTGGGCGCCCTCCTCCCGCGTTTCCCGGACCTCGGGCTCGCGGTGCCCTTCGAGGACCTGCGCTGGCGCTCGTACGCCCATCTCGGCGGAATCGAGGAACTGCCGGTCCGTTGGTAGCGCCGATAGCCCCCGCCCAGGCAGTCCCCGATCTACAGCGAGGTCAGATGTTTCTGGATTGGCAGCCCCATCAGTCCAAGGAGTACGACGACATGCTCTCGGCGGTCCGGGAGCGCTTCGACCGTCCGCGGCCCCCCGAGGGCGGACTGCGGGAACTCTGGCGGCACTGCGGTGAGCTGGGGCTCCTGGGGCTCTGCGTCCCGGCCGAGGACGGCGGGGGCGGGAGGTCCGCGCTGGACACCGCGCATCTGATCGAGGCCTTCGGCCGGGGCTGTGCCGACACCGGGCTGGTCTTCGCCACGAGCGCTCACCAGTTCGCCTGCGCCGTCCCGATCTCGGCCTACGCCGGGGACGAGGTCCGGCGGCGCCTGTTGCCGGCCCTGTGCGACGGCTCGTTCATCGCCGCCAACGCCATGACGGAATCGGAGGCGGGCTCGGACATCTCGGCGATGTCGGCCCGGGCGGTGCGGGACGGCGACGGATACGTCCTCACCGGGACGAAGTCCTGGGCCAGCAACGCCCCGGAGGCCGACGTCTTCGTCACCTACGCGGTGACCGACCCGACAGCGGGATTCCTCGGCGTCTCCGCCTTCGTCGTCGAACGCGGCACGGCCGGCCTGTCCGTCGACGGGCCGTTCGAGAAGATGGGCCTCGGCACCTGCGGAGCCGGATCGGTCCGGTTCGAGGAGTGCCGGGTGCCGGCCCGCAACCTCCTCGGTGAGGAGGGGGAGGGCAGCGCGATCTTCCAGCACTCGATGGCGTGGGAACGCGCCTGCCTCTTCGCCGGGTACGTCGGCCTCATGGACCGGCTGCTCGAACGGTGCGTGGCCCATGCCCGGGAACGCCGCCAGTTCGGCCGCCGCATCGCCGACTTCCAGGCGGTCTCCCACCGGATCGCCGACATGAAGCTCCGGCTCGAAGCCGCCCGGATGCTGCTCTACCGGGCCTGCTTCCGGCTGGACCGGGACGAGGCGCTGCCCATGGACAGCGCGCTGTCGAAGCTCGCGGTGTCGGAGGCCGCCGTCCGGGCGGCCGTCGACGCGCTGCAGATCTTCGGATCGCGGGGCTACCTGGTGAGCGAGGGGCTCGAGGTCGTCCTCCGGGACGCGATACCCGCGAAGCTCTTCTCCGGGACCTCTGAGATCCAGCACGAACTCATCGCGAAGGGGCTCGGGTTGTGAACCTGGCGTCACTGGTCCGGGACAGCGCGCGCCGCGCGGGCGGGAACCTGGCCGTCGCGGGGCCCGACCGCTCGGTCACCTACGACGAGCTCGACCGCGCGGCGGACACGCTGGCCCATCTGCTCCGGGACAAGGGGGTGCGCGGGACGGAACGGGTGGTGATCTGGCTGGACAAGTCCGTCGTCGCGGTCGCCGCCATGCAGGGGGCGCTGCGGCTGTCCGCCGTCTACGTACCGGTGGACGGCTCGGGGCCCTCGCGCCGGACCGCGCGGATAGCACGGGGATGCTCCGCGAAGGTGATCGTCACCGATTCCCGGCGCGCGGCCGAGCTGCGGGAGTCGGGCGAGGAACTGCCCGGACTCCTCGTGCTCGACGGCCTGCCCGAGACGGACGGACGGCCTCCGCTGCCCGTCGAACAGACCGGTCCCGACGACCTCGCCTACATCCTGTACACGTCCGGCTCGACGGGCGAGCCCAAGGGCGTGTGCATCAGCCAGCGCAACGCCCTGGCGTTCATCGAGTGGGCGGCCGCCGAGATCGGGGCGACGAGCCGGGACCGCTTCGCCAACCACGCCCCGTTCGGCTTCGACCTGTCCGTACTGGACCTCTACGTGGCCTTCCGGGCCGGTGCGTCCGTGCACCTCGTCCCGTCGGAGATGGCGTACGCCCCGCAGCAGCTCTGCGCGTTCCTGCGGACGGAGCGGATCACCGTCTGGTACTCCGTGCCCTCGGTCCTCATCCTGATGATCCGGGACGGAGACCTGTGCGAGGGCGTGCGGCCCCCGTGGCTGCGCGTCCTGCTCTTCGCCGGTGAACCCTTCGCGGTGGACTACCTCGCCCTCCTGCACCGGTACCTCGAAGGCGTCCGGCTCCTGAACCTGTACGGCCCGACCGAGACGAACGTCTGCACCTTCCACGAGGTGACCGCGCAGGACGTCGCCGACGGCGAGCCCGTGCCGATCGGCCGGGCCTGCTCCGGCGACGTGGTGTGGGCGGTCACCCCCGACGGGCGGCGGGCGGCCGTCGGCGAGGAGGGCGAACTCGTCGTGGACGGACCCACCGTCATGGCCGGCTACTGGGGGCGGGGCGCGCAGGAGGGCCCCTACCGGACCGGTGACGTCGTCCGGGTGCGGGCGGACGGCGTCTTCGAGTACCGCGGGCGGCTCGACCACATGGTCAAGGTGCGGGGACACCGGGTGGAACTCGGCGAGATCGAGGCGTGCCTGTCCCGGCACCCGGCCGTGGGCGAGGTGGCCGTCCTCGTGGACGGAAACGGCATGGCGGCGCGGATCGTCGCCGTCGTCGTCCCGGTGGGCCCGCCCCCGGGGCTGCTGGCACTGAAGCGGCACTGCGCCGAGCGGCTGCCCAGGTACATGATTCCCGACTCGGTCCTGACGGTGGCCGAACTGCCGCGCACCCGCAACGGGAAGACCGACCGCCAGACATTGCGCGACACCCTGCTCCAGCCGTCGGGCAGCCGGACCTGATCTTTTGAACCCAACGAAAGGAAGAGCCGCTCGTATGGAACTCGCCGCGGTGATCGAAGAGATCGACGGGTACATCCGGAAGGAATTCCTCGAGGGGGACGCCTCGGTCGAACTGACCCCCTCCTCCCCGCTCCTCGAATGGGGAATCCTGAATTCGATGAACACGACACGCCTCGCCGCCTTCGTGAGCGAACGGTACGACGTGACCGTGTCGCCGAAAGCCATGCGCACGGACAACTTCCGCACCATCGAGAACGTGGCGCACATGGTGCTCGAACTGCGTGCCCGGCCGGAAGCCTGACCGGACGGTTCGGGACCCATTCGACTGAGGGAGTTGACACCAGTGCGCTGGAACGACGTGTACATCGCCGGCCTGGGAACCCGGCTGCCTTCGCCGGAGCCCGCGGAGACGGCCGTCTCCGAAGGCCGGTACTCCGCACAGGAGTTCAAGGACAACGAACTGCTGTCGGTCCTGGTGAGCGAGGAGGAACCGGCCGTCGACATGGCGGCGGCCGCCGGAAGACAGGCGATGGCGCGCAGCGGACGTTCCGCCGAGGACGTCCGGCTGTTGCTGCACGCCCACACCTACCACCAGGGCGAGGACCTGTGGACGCCCGCGACCTACGTCCAGCAGCGGACCGTCGGCGGCGGCGCGCCGTCGGTCCAGCTGAACCACGCCTGCGACGGCGGGATGGTGTCACTGCACCTGGCGATCCCCTATCTGCTGGCGGGGCCGGCGGGAGGGGCGGCACTGCTGACCACGGGCGACCGTTTCGCTCCCCCCGGATTCGACCGCTGGAGCAGTGACATCGGCCTGGCCTTCGGAGACGGCGGTACGGCCGTGGTGGCGGCCCGCGGCGGAGGCATCGCGCGGATCCTCGCCACCCATTCGTCGTCGGACCCGTACTTCGAAGGGCTCTACCGGGACACCGAGCGTGGTTTCACGGACGCCCCGCACCTCGAGGGAACCCCGCTGGACCTGCGCGGACGCAAGATCCGCTTCGCGCAGCGCGAAGGCGTGGACGCCGTGATCGACCGGCTCTCGGCGGCCCTCGTGGAGAACGTGGAGCAGGTGCTGGGCGACGCCGGCGTCGGGATGGACCAGATGGCCAAGCTGGTCCTCCCGAACCTCGGAAAACCTTTGCTGAGCTGGCAGTTGCTCGCCCCCCTGAAGATCGATCTGGACCGCAGCCCCTGGGAGTGGGGACGGCGGACCGGCCACCTCGGGGCGGGCGACCAGTTCGCGGGGCTGACGTACCTCTTCGAATCGGGCCAGTTGCGGCGCGGAGACCTCGTCCTGCTGGTCGGTGTCGGCATCGGCTACTGCTGGACGACCGCGGTGCTCGAGGTGCAGAGCGTTCCCGACTGGTCGGGGGCGGACGCCGAGACCCTGCGCGTACTGGGGTGAGGGGACGGATGAGGGGGAGCGGACCCACCGCGGTCATGGGGGAAGAGGACGATCCGAGCTGCTTGACCGAGGCCGAGGCGAGGGAGCTGGTGGCGGGCTCTCCCTGGCGGCGCCTCGTGGTGATCGGGGACGGCGCGGCCAACGGAGTGGGGGAGCACGTCGAGGGGTTCGGCCGCAAGCCCTGGGCGGACCGCGTCGCGGCCGTCCTGCGCACCGTCTGCCCGGGACTGGCCTACATCAACCTGGGCCGGCGCAATGTGCTGGCCGCGGATGTGCGCGCCCGCCAGCTCGCCAAGGCGCTGGCCCTCAGGCCGACCCTCGCCGTGATCGCCTGCGGGGGCACCGACGTGCTGGGCGAGCCCTTCGACGCGTACGCCGTGGAGATCGAGCTGAGCCGGATGATCGGGCCGCTGCGCGACACCGGCTGCACGGTGCTGACCATGGGCGTGCCGGACATCTCCTGCTCGGAGCTCGCGGTGTCACAGCGCAAGGCCGAAGTGCGGTACCGGGTGCGGTTGCTGGCCGAGCGCACCGAGGCGATCTCGTTGCGGCACGGCGCGCTCTACGTGGACCTCGCCCGTCGCCCGGTGAGTCCCGGGCCGAGCCCGTGGAGCTCGAACGCGCCGTATCTGAACGGCCGTGGCCACGCCATCGCGGCCGCGGCGGTCATCCGGGGTCTCGGCCTCCTGGAGAAGTGCTCCTGACCCGCGGCCCGGACGCCGTGCACCGGACCCGGTCCGGTGCACGGCGTCGTTCGTTCAGGCCGGGGAGCCGGCGGTCTGCGGTGTGGCGGGCCGGTGCCGCGCCATCGCCAGGGCGGACGCGGCACGCAGCAGCCGGCTCAGCTCGTCCGCGTCGTCCACGCTCAGCGCCCCGTAGGCGGGCGCGGCCATCCGGTCGGTCAGTTCCTCCGCCGCGGCGCGACGGGAGCGCATCTCGCCGTCGATCAGGGGGTAGGGGCGCCGCCAGCCCAGGAACTCGGCCCGCTTGACCCCGTTGTCCCTGGTCAGGGTTGCCTCGAGCGGAGTCATCCCGGTGGCCAGCACCGCCGAGAGATGCAGACCGCCACGGTGTTCCCGCAGGACGTGGGCCAGTTGAGCCACCCGGGCGGGAGCGTCCGCGGGCCGGCCGACGTCCCGCCAGCCGGCGAACAGGGGGAGGCCCGGGACGTCCACCCGGTCGGCGACGGCCTCCAGGAGGTCGGCGAGCCGGGCGGCCGACGAGAAGCCCGCCAGGCACCGCCGCCCCCAGGCGCGGCACGATTCCGCGTAGCGGTCCGTGACCTCCGGAGAGTGGGCGGCCGCCAGGCAGTGCCGACGGACGAACTCCGCCGGGAAGAAGCCGAAGACCGCGGCCGTGACCTCCGGGCCGACCGGGCCCAGGACACCGCCCCGCCCCCGGAAGTAGTAGCCGAAGCGGGTCATGCCGATGTCCGCGGCGGCCTGCCGGGCCTCGGGACTCTTCATGAAGGACCCGCCCAGGCGGCGCACGTCGTCCTTCGTCGTCGCCACGTACATGCGCGAACCGGGCATACCGGGTCCTCTCGTGGACGGTCGTGGTCGGTGAGGCGGAAGGAGGCAGGCCCGTTCAGCGGGCCTGCAGGTGTCCCGCGAGGCTCCGCACGATCTCGGTGCACAGGATGGCCTGGCCCCGCGCGTTCAGGTGCAGGCCGTCGGTGCTGTAGATCTCCTCGGTGCCCGCGGGATGACGGGGGAGGTCCACGTGGACGGCTCCCAGCCGTGCCGCCACCTGCTTGGTCCGCTCCGACCAGGCGGCGATGCGCTCGCTCATCGGCTTGCGGTAGCGCTCGTCGACGTAGGGGGAGACCGTGATGTCGAACAGGCCCGAGGTCAGGACCGTGCAGCCGGTTTCGCGCAGCGGCGCGACGACGCGCTCCAGTTCGGACTCGACCGCGTCGATGTCGAAGTGCCGCTGCAGCATGTCGTTGCCCCCGCTGAACACGACGGCCAGATCCGGCCGGAACTCCAGCGCGGGCGCCAGCTGGGTCTCCCGCACCTGGGCGGCGAACAGGTTCCGCAGGCCCAGGTTGACGAACGCGAGGTCCGGCTGGACGGTCCGCAGCTCCTCCACGAAGCGCTCGCTCCACGGGAGGCAGCGGTATCCCTCGAACGCCTCGGTGACTCCCTCGGCGCCGCTGTCGCCCACCACGGCGAGGCGCTTCCACGGAGCGTCCGCCAGCACCCTGGCGGTCTCGCCCGGGGACAGCAGGTAGGGGTCGTCGGCTTCGGTCGGGCGGTTCGCCGTGTCGGTCATGTCGGAACTCCTCCGTGGATTTCTCGAGAGAGATCAGAGATCAACGATGCCAGCCCGCCCGTGGACGGGCTGGCGAGATTCCGGCGCCATCCTCCGCCGTCGTCGCGGCGGCCGGAGACCCCTCCCGCCCCGGCAGGCGCCGCCATCCGCGGGCCGCGGCGTGCCCCACCAGCTCGGGGTCCTCGCCCACCACGACGGGGTGTCCGACGGCCAGCAGCATGGGGAGGTCCGACGCGTGGTCGCCGTAGGCGCTGCAGTCGGCGGGGGCGATGGCGTGCTCCCGCAGGAAGGCCCGGGTCGCGTCCGCCTTGTCCCGGCCCAGCATGAGCGTGGTCAGTTCCCCGGTGTGGACGCCGTCGACCGTTTCGAGCCGGGTGGCCAGCACCGCCGTGGCGCCCAGCCAGTCGGCGAGCGGATCGAGGCAGGGTGCGAACGAGCCGGACACCAGCACGGTGAGGTCGCCGCGACGGTCGTGTTCACGGAACGCCCGCAGGCCGGCGGGCAGGAACAGGTCTCCCCCGCCCAGCTCGTGCCGGAACCATTCACGGCCCGTGGCGGACAGGTCCGCGGCGCGCTGCCCCGCGTAGACGCGGTAGTGGGCGCGCATGACCTCCTCCCGCGAGGCCCCGGCGGCGACGAGAGCGCGCAGCTCGTCGATCACCTCGGAGTAGGCGGCGGGCGGGCTCCCGGTGGCGGCGAGGTGGTACCGGAGGAACCGGAACATGCTCTTCACGGCGATCAGGGTCTCGTCGACGTCGAAGAAGGCCGCTCCCGCGCGCGTGCGCCCCGTCATGGGCTCAGCACCGCCCTCACCACCGCGTCGAGTTCGGCGGCGTCCAGCGACGCGGTGTGCCGCAGGGACTCCACGGCGTCCGCGGGCGCCCCGGTGGCCGCGAGCTTGTCCAGGGCGATCCTCCGGTGGTTCCGCCTGGTCTCGGCCCCGGCGGAACCGAAGGCGTGCGCGCGCCGCGCACGCAGGGTGCGGCCGGTGCCCAGGGTGACGTCGATCCGGGAGCCGATCGCCTTCGTGGCGTGCTCGAAGGTGGGACTCGGCGCGCCCTTCGGGAAGACGCCGGGCGCGGTCCGCCCGCCGGAGAAGTCCCTGAACCATTCCTCCGCGCGTTCCTCGGCCTGCCGCAGTGCCTCGCCCAGCGGCGCGGTGGCACTCAGCAGGCCCCGGCTCAGCTCGGGGTCGTACTCCAGCCGGACCTTCGCCGCCAGCGCCCAGCGCACCGGATCGGCGGTGGCCGGCTCGGCGAGGTCGGCGGTGGTCACCCCTCCGGTGAGCAGCGCGGTGGCCACGTTGTAGGCGACGGACAGATTGAGGGCCAGGATCGCGGAGCGCTCGCGGTCGAGATAGGGACGCGCCTCCCGGTCCATCACCATGGTCAGCCGCGCGGCGCGCACCACGACCTCGTCGATGTCGTCGATCTCCGCGGGCGTGAGCAGGCCGTGCAGTTCGCAGGCGCAGTCGATGGCGGCGTCGACGTACGCGCCCGCCGGGTGGACCTTGAACGACAGCGTCTCGGTGTGCCAGCGGGTGCCGAGTCCCGCCGTGACCACCTCGGGCGTGGGCACCTCGGACACCTTGGCCAGCAGGCCGCCGGGGTGTTCCAGGATGTCCTCGGCCCCCGTCAGACCGGCGGCGGCGGCCCGGCAGGCGTCCAGGCCCACGCGTACGGGCACGGACGCGGAGAGCACCTTGGCGTCACTGCCCAGGAAGGCCCGTCGCAGGGACCACGGGGGAGCGGCCAGGGCCAGCCCCCAGGCGTCGGTCCACTCACCGGCCGGCGCGCCCGCTCCGTGCAGTTTCGCGGCCACGGCGCCCACCAGCTGGGCGTGCGCCGCGGTCTGCCCCCGGAACGGCCCCAGGGTGCTCGCGGCGGTCACCCTGGCGGCGCACTCGTTGGCGGCGACCATCGCGGTCAGCAGCCGTTCGCCGGTCAGCCGCTGTTCGCCGCGGAAGGCCAGGGGCACACCGACGGTCGAATGCGACACGTGCCCCACGTACATGCTGTCTTCGAGGTAGAGGCAGGAGGAGAGCGCCGCCATGACGTAGGCGGCCTGCTCGGGGCGGTCCCCGGTCGGCGGCCCGAACGCCTCGACCAGCTTGTGCCCCAGCGGGTGCGTCATGCCGGCCCGGACGACGGCGAGGTGCGAGATCAGCTGGCTGGTCGCGTAGGCGCTGATCCGGTCGGGCAGGTCGTCGTGGCGCAGACCGGAGGCCCAGTGGGCGAGGGTCGTGGTCAGCGAGCCGTGGGGTGGTACGTCGTCGGCGCCCGGACCGCGGGCGGTGCCGCCCGGGTCCGGTTCCGTGTGCTGAGTACGCGGTTCTGCTGCGGCGTCGGCCCTTGGCATGCGTGGCAACCTCACACGTGTGTCGGGGCGGGTGTCACTGCCCGCCCGGTGCGTCCTCACGCCCGGGTGAGGACGAGTACGGCGTTCTGCCCGCCGAATCCGAAGGAATTGCTGATCGCGACCTCGGGGCGGGTGTCCCGGCCGACCTTGGAGACGACGTCGATCTCGATCCGCGCGTCCTGGCTGTCGAGATTGGCGGTGGGCGGGACGAACCCGTGCTCCAGGGTCATCGAGGTGACCGCCGCCTCGATCGCGCCGGCCGCGCCCAGCGCGTGCCCGAGGACCCCCTTGACCGAGGTGACGGCCGGCCGCTCGCCGAGCGCGCGCCTGATCAGCCTCGCCTCGGCGATGTCGTTCAACGGGGTGGAGGTTCCGTGCGCGTTGACGTGGTCGACGTCGCCCGGACCGATCCCGGCGTCGGCCAGGGCGGCCCGCAGCGCCAGTTCCGCGCCGGCGCCCTCCGGGTCGGGGGCGGTGGCGTTGTGCGCGTCGGCCGAGGCGCCGTACCCGCTGACCAGGGCGTGGATACGGGCGCCACGCGCCCGCGCGTCCGCGTCCCGCTCCAGGACCAGGACGGCGGCGCCCTCCGCGGGCACGAATCCGTCGCGGTCCCTGTCGAACGGCCGGGAGGCGGCGTGCGGTTCACCGCGGCGCGTGGACAGCGCCCCCATCTGGCTGAAGCCGGAGATGATGGAGGGCACGAGGCAGGCCTCCGTGCCCCCGGTGATCACCACGTCACAGGCGCCCGAACGCAGCAGGTCGCGTGCGACTCCCACCGCGGTCGCGCCCGAGGCGCACGCCGTCGCCGTGACGAGGTTCGGGCCCCGGGCGCCGCACTCCATGGCCACGTAGCCGGCCGCCATGTTGACGGCCAGCATCGGGATGAGCAGCGACGAGACCTTCCCGGCTCCTTCGTCGAGGAGGACCCGGTGCTGCTTCTCCCAGGTGGCCGCGCCCCCTATGCCGCTGCCGAGGACCACTCCGACCCGGGCGCCGTCCCAGGTGGCGGGGTCCAGGCCCGAGTCGTCCAGCGCCTCCTTGGCGGCGGCGAGGGCGAACTGGCTGCTGCGGTCGAGCCGCCATGCCTTGCGCCGCTCGACGAGGCCAGCCCGGGCGAAGTCGTCGACCGCGCAGCCGAAGTCGGCGGGTGTCCCCGCCAGCGCCGGGACGGGCCCGGCGGCTGTCGCCCCGCCCGTGCGGATGGTCCGCCACGCGGCCTCGGCGCCGATCCCGGCCGCGGTCACCATGCCGATGCCGGTCACCGCCGCGTGCGACGGCCCGCGGTCCGACGTCATCCGAGGCCCGCCATCTTGGCCTCGATGGTCTTGGCGGCCTGGCCGATGGTGTCGCCCGACTGGATGTCCTCGTCCGCGAGGGCGACGCCGAACTCCTGCTGGGCGGTCAGACCCAGTTCGACGAGGGCCAGCGAGTCCATCTCCAGCTCGCTGAAGGTCAGTTCGGGTTCGATCTCGCCGGCCTCCAGGCCGAAGCCCTCGGCCAGCAGTATCACGAGACGCTCGTAGACGTCGTTCACGGGGTATCTCCTCAGGTTCGTCGTGACGGTCGATGACAGCGGTGCGATGGGTCGGGCCGGTCCGTACGGACCGTGCCGGTTGCCGCTCCCGGAACGAGGCGGCCGTCGTTCACCTCAGCCGGCCACCAGATCGGGCCAGCGCAGGGCGCAGGAGCCCCAGGTGAGCCCGCCGCCGAAGGCGGTCAGCACCACCCGGTGGCCGGGGCGGAGCGTGCCGTCGTCCATCGCGTCGACGAGCGCGAGCGGGATGGAGGCCGCCGCGGTGTTGCCGACGCGGTCCACGTTCACCGCGCAGCGCTCCCGCGGCAGCCGCATCCGGTCCGCGACCGCGTTCATGATGCGCAGGTTCGCCTGATGAGCCACCAGCAGATCGACGGCTCCCACGTCCCAGCCCCTGGCCCCGGCGACCCGGAGGGCGGAGGCGGCCATCCGCTCGACCGCGTTGCGGAAGACGGCCCTGCCCTCCATCCGGAAGTACGGGTCGGCGGTGCCGGCGACGCCGCTCGAGCCGGTGCGCACCGGGTCACGGGAGCCGCCCGAGGGAACGGTGATCAGGTCGCTGCCCTCGCCGTCGCTCGCCAGGTCGAAGCGGCCCAGGGCGCCGGGCTCGTCGGGGGTGCCCGCGGCCAGGACGACGCCGCCCGCCCCGTCCCCGAACACGGCCCGGGTCGAGCGGTCCGCGGGGTCCAGGATGGTGGAGAAGGTGTCGGCTCCCAGCACGAGGACGCTCTCGGCGGTCCCCGCGGCGATGAGGCCCGCCCCGACGGCGAGCGAGTAGAGGAACCCCGTGCACACGGCGCCCACGTCGAACGCGGCCGCCGTGCCCAGGCCGAGCCGGGAGGCCACCGAGGGCGCGGTGGCCGGGCACGGCCGGTCCGGTGTGGAGGTGGCCACGACGACGAAGTCGACCGAGGCCGCCGAAGCGGACTTCAGCGCCCTGCCGCCGGCTTCCACCGCGAGATCCGACGTGGCCATGCCCGGGTCGGCGATGTGCCGCCGGGAGATCCCGGTCCGGCTGCGGATCCACTCGTCGGAGGTGTCCAGTTCCTGGGCGAGCTCGTCGTTGGTGACGATCCGGGGCGGCACCCAGGCGCCGATGCCCCGGATCACCGCGGTCCGGTTCACCGGTGCGCCCGTGCGAGGACGGAGTCCCGCTCGTCGAGGTCCCGTACCTCCTGGCTGACGTCGTCCAGGTAGTCGGCGACGTCGAGGTAGGACCTCACCAGCCGCACCTCCACGTAGGGAAGGCCGTGGCTCAGGCAGTACTCCTTGATCAGGGGCTGGGCCCGGTGCAGGTTCCGCCGCGGCATCGACGGGAACAGGTGGTGCTCGATCTGGTAGTTGAGCCCCCCGTAGAAGAAGTGCGTGATCCGGCTGGGGAGCAGGTTGCGGGAGGTGACCACCTGGCGGGTGATCCAGTCCAGCTCCTCCTTCGCCCCGTCCCGCACGGGCAGGCCCTTGTGGTTCGGCGCGAACAGCAGACCCATGTAGAAGCCGAACAGGGCCTGGTGGACCACGACGAACGCGAGGGCCTTGCCCGGCGGCAGCACCCAGAACACGGCGGTGAAGTAGCACACCAGATGGAGGCTGAGCAGACCCAGGTCGGCCGCCTTGTAGCGCTTGAGCGCGCCCTTGCGGGCCGCGACGTATCCCGACAGGTGCAGCCGCAGCCCCTCCATCATGATCAGCACGTAGAACATCCACGCCTGGTGGCGCACGATGAACCGGCCCGCGGCACTGGTCCGTTTGCCGCGGTGCGTACTCGAGAAGATGACCTGGCGGCGCGTGATGTCCGGGTCGAGCGAGAGGTGGTTGGGGTAGTTGTGGTGCCGTGTGTGATGGCCCACCCACCAGCCGAAGCTGACGCCGGTCAGCAGGTTCCCGTGGAGATAGCCGACGACGTCGCTCGCCTTGCGGGTCCGGAAGATCTGCCGGTGGCCCGCGTCGTGCCCCAGCAGGTCGGTCTGGGCGAAGCAGAACGCGAGGAGCACCGCGGTCGCCAGCTGCCACCAGCTGTCGCCGATCCACGCGAACAGGGCCCAGGCCGCGGTCAGCAGCAGCAGGTTGAAGGCGATCTTGTAGACGTAGTAGACGGGCTGCTGGTCCATCAGGCCGGCGGCCCGCACCAGCCGGGTGACCTCTTCGTAGTCGGCCGCCCCGCCCCCCGCGGGGGCCTGAGCGCCGGCCCCGCGGGGATCGGCGCCGCTGTTCAGACGCGTCATACCGCCTCCTCCAGCCCCATGTAGGCGAGCCGGGAACGCTGCATGCGCTGCGCCCACTCCTGGCCGGTCGCCATCCGCTCCTCGATCGTGGTGTCGGCGAGCCTGCGGCCGGGCCACACCTCGTAGTCGCCCAGCAGCTCGCCGTGCTGCTCGATGCCCTGCTGGAAGAGCTTCTCCCGGTTGAGCACCATGTCCTCGACCGGCAGCCGGTCCCACAACCGGTATCCCTCCCGCAGCAGTTCGAGGACCCGCGGCCTGTCCTCGGGGTTCCTGAGCAGGTGGTCGCGGACGATGGCGCTGCCCACCGTCAGATGCCTGATCTCGTCGATGCCCGCGCCGCGCTCGATGTCCGCCGCGGCCGGGTCGAAGACGCGCCACTTGCGCTCGCTCAGCTCCGCCGCCGGTGCCAGTACGCCCTCGACCAGCACGGTCAGGACCAGTACGCCGCCGATGAAGTCCCCGCGCTCACGCAGCGAACGGAGTCCGAACTCCTCCAGCGGGACCAGGACCGCGTCCCGGTGGGCCGCCGCGAGACGCTCGATGGTCCCCCACAACTCGTCCTTCCCGACCCCCAGTTGCAGCAGATGGCTGCGGAACACCATGGCGTGCCGCGCCTCGTCGAGGAGCTGGGTGGAGTAGAACTCGAGGGTCTCGTTGTCCGGGGCGAGCGCCACCATGTAGGCGATGGCCCGGGTCGCCTTCTCCTCCGCGATGGAACGGAAGGCCAACTCCTGGGTGAGCGCGCTGTTCAGCGGACCGGGCTCGCTCATCACGGGGTGGGGGCGGACGTCGGCGGCGTGACCGAGCACGTTGCCCCGCAGGGTGCCCTGCGGCACCGCGGCCAGCCAGTACCGCAGGTCGCACGACGCCGGGGTCAGGTCGAGTTCGACGGCTCCGTCCACCAGCGACGGAGCGCGATCCCAGTCGGCCTCCGCGGGGAAGCTCTCAGAAGCCATGGTCAGTCCCTTTCTGCAGGCATGAGGGCGGGCAGCTGATGCAACTCGCCGGCGAAGTTGAGCAGGGGAGCTCCACTGCCCGGTACCGCCCGGTCGACCCTGGCCAGCAGCAGGTCGTGATCGCCCACCGGAACGGTGCGCTGCACACTGCACACCAGCCAGCCGAACGCGCCGCGCAGCACGGGAACGCCGTCCTCCGTGCGGCCGGCCCAGGCGCCGGGGTCCAGCTGGTCGACGCCCGCGGCACGTCGTCTGCGGGCGAAGTGCCGGGCCAGCTGCTCCTGGCGGGAGCCCAGCACATTGGCGACGAAGGCCGAGGTGCCGAGGAGCGACCGCAGGGCACGGCTGGTGCGCCGCAGCGCGACCGAGACCATGGGCGGTTCGACGGACGCGAGGGCCAGCGTGCTGACCGTGACGCCCTGTACGTCCGCCTCGCCGCCACAGGTCAGCACCACGACCCCCGTGGCCAGCCGGCCCGCCGTACCGCCGGACGGCTCGGCCGCCGGGCCGGGCTGCCAGACCCTGAGCGTCCGGTCGGCGGCCGTGCTGGTCACAGAGAACCCGTCCGCAGGGACCGCGCGGACCGCGCCGGCCGCAGGTCGTCGGCGGAGGCCTCGAACTCGCTCCGGAAGCGCCGGTACGCCGGATGCGCCTCCGGTTCGAAACTCAGGGCGAAGGGTTTGAGGAAGTTCCCGAACAGCGCGCGGTCGCCGAACAGATGGATGGGCAGGGCCAGCAGGGCCCACTCGAATCCCCACACCGAGATCCACACCAGGGCGACCAGCCCCTGCGTCACCAGGCTGTGCATCACGTTGTACAGGACGAAGTAGACCTTCGGGATCTCGGTGGCGCCGGCCTTGCCCGCGGCCCTGTCCCTGCCGTGGGCGCGGTGGTACCGGTAGGCACCGGGGAGATAGCCGATCAGGTCGATGTAGACGAAGAGCGCGACGGCGGGTATCCAGCGCACGTCGCCGAGGTGCGCGAAGAACAGCACCACCGACACCAGCAGCCCCAGCCCGTACTCCGCGCGGACCAGCCACGCGGTGGTGCCGGTCATGAACAGGTTCTTGGTGTCCATCAGAGCGACCCCGCCAGCGCCTCTGCGACCGCCTCGTCGCCGATCACGGAGGCGCCGGTGAACAGCCCGCTGACGATGCGGGCGATGGTCTCCTTGAAGACCTTGACCGCGACCGGGTCCAGGATCCCGGCCAGGCTCGGGATGCCGAAGTCGAATTCGGCGTCGAAGTCCACCCGGCAGCCCGCGCCCTCGCGGGAGACGCGCCAGGATCCGGTGAACGACTCGAAGTCGCCGTCCAGTTGGGAGAAGAGGATGGTCAGGGCGGCCCGGTCGAAGCGGTCCTCCTCGGTCCAGCTCAGGATTCCGTTGCGGAAGTACACCTCCCAGTCGCTCGTCTCCTCCTCGGCGCTGACCTCGTGCACGGTCACCGACCGGACCACCGGGACGAGTTCGGGATAGCCGGCGAAGTGACGCACCCGGTCGAAGACCGCGCCCGGATCGTGTTCCCGCACGGCAAGAGCCACATGAACGCTACGCATGAACCGGTCCACCTTCGGAAGTCGGAACGTACCGGGCGGCCTGCGCCCGGCAGGCCCTGTCGAATGCCTCGCACAGGAAGGACACCTCCGCCGCGTCGAGGACGGCGGGCGGGGTCAGACGCAGCACCAGGTGCGAGTTGAGCGAGTGATTGGCGATGACGCCCTGCGAGACCAGCTCGATCAGCAGGTCGCCGGGGATCCCCGGATCGCGGAACTCGAAGCCCAGCAGCAGCCCGCGCCCGCGCACCTCGCGGACCGCGTCGCCGAAGTGCTCCCGGACCGTGTCGCCCAGGGTCCGCAGCAGTTGGGCACCGAGCTCGCGGGAACGTTCGACCAGGCCTTCCTCCTTGATGGCCGTGATCGCGCCGCGCGCGGCGGCCATGGCGATGGGGACCCCGGAGAACGTGGACGTGTGCAGATAGGGGTCACGGTCGAAGACGGAGAAGGCGCGCGGCGTGGCCACCACCGCCGACACCGGGATCACACCCCCGCTGAGCCCTTTGCCCACGAGCAGCGCGTCGGGCGTGACGCCCTCCCGGTCCGCCCCGAACCAGGTGCCCAGCCGGCCGAGGCCGGTCTGCACCTCGTCCAGGACGAAGAACGCGCCGTGGCGGGTGCAGGCCCTCTGCACCGCGCGCAGATAGCCGTCGGGCGGCAGGACGACACCCGCCTCCCCCTGGACGGGTTCGACGACGACGCAGCCCCGGCCCGGAATGGTGGCGAGCAGCGCGTCCAGCGCCTCCGCGTCACCGAAGGGAACATGGTGCACGTCGGGCAGCAGGGGCCGGAACGGGGCCTGGAACACGTCCTTCCCGGTGAGGCTGAGCGCCCCCATGGTCTTGCCGTGATAGCCGTCGTACGTGGCCACCAGATGGTCCCTGCCGTGCGTCCGGGCCATCTTGATCGCGGTCTCCACGGCTTCCGCGCCGGAACCGGCGAAGTGGACCCGCTCCAGACCGGCCGGGACCACCTCGACCAGGGCGTCCGCCGCCAGGGCCGCCTGCGGTTCGAGGAGGACCCGCGTGGCCACGGGATTGCGGTGCAGCTGCTCCTCGACCAGCCGTACGACGGTCGGGTGCCGTGAGCCGAGCAGCAGTACCCCGTAGCCACCGCAGTTGAGGATGCGCTTGCCCTCGGCGGTGATCACCCAGGCGCCCCGCGACTCTAGTTCGACGTGTCCGCCGAACATCTCGCCCAGGACCGCCCGGCCCTTGTTGAGCCGGGTCCGGTACAGGGCCCCGAGAGCACCCCGGTCGTACGCCTGTCCGTCGTCCCCCGCGGGCGGCGCGGCGGGTGCCGATGCCGTGTTCATGGTCCTCCTCAGGACAGCCGCAGCGGTCGGCCCTCGACGTGTTCGAGGAAGGGGCCGACGAAACTGGAGCGGGACGGGGGATGGAAGGAGAGACCGTGCGACGAGGCGGCCAGGTAGGCGACGTCCGAGGACTCGATGAACGCCATGCCCCCCAGCGCCTCGACGGCCTGGCGCACCGTTTCGCCGAGCGCGTCCTGGCAGCCGAAGCGCGCCAGCAGGGCCTTGCCGAGGGCGACGTTGCCCGTCTCGCCGTCCATGATCATGCGAGCCGTGCCCTCCAGCAGGAGCATGGCCGACTCCAGGCGCGCGACCAGCCGGGCGCGGTCGGAGTCGCTGCCGCGCCCACGGGCCACCACCCGCTCCACGAGCGCGCTGGCGATCCCCACGTACGAGGCGGAGATGAGCAGCGCGAACCAGATGAAGCCGACCGTCTGCAGTTCGTCGAGCTCGCCGGCATCGCCCAACTCGGTGCGCATGAGCTGTTGTTCGTCGACGAACACGTCGGTGAGCCGGACCTCGTCGCTCTCCGCGCCGGCCAGCGCCCAACTCGACCAGAACGGCCGCACGGTGATGCCCTCGGCCGCCCGGGGCACGAGCAGCACTGCCATGTCGCTGCCGCCGTCCTCGCGGGGGAGGGCCACGCTCGCGGTGAGCAGGTCCATCGACCGTGACAGGCTGCACGGCTTCTTCGCGCCGTTGATCGTGTAGCCGCCGTCGGCGGCGCGGGCGGTCATCGTGGGAGAGAGGATCCCGCTGCCCGGGCGTCCCTCCGCGAAGCCGGAGGCCACCAGGAGGTTCTGCGAGCTGATGCCTTCCAGGAGCGCCCACTCCACGCCGCTGCTCTGCAGGCTGTCGGCGAGGGTGAAGAGCGTCGCCACGGAGAAGTGGTGCATGGTGGTCGCGACGGCCAGGGACGGGGCCGACGCCGCGAGGGCACGTGTCGCCTCGAGGGCCTGGAGCGGGCTGGCGCCCGCGCCGGCGTAGGTCTTGGGGATCACCAGGCCGGGACCGGAGTGGGAACGGAAGAGATCGATCGCCGGGCTGCCCGGCTGTTCCAGTTCGGTCAGCGGAATGTCGTCGAGTCTGCCCAGGAGCCCGGGCAGGAAGGCCTCACAGGTCGAACGTGCCGCGTCGAGTGAATGCACGAGGGCTCGCGCCTCCTCACGGTTGGTGATCGTTGGGGTGGACCGGCGCGGGGGCGCTGCGCGGACCGTTCCTCTGGAGGGCCTTCCACCGCCCGAAGACCGCGTCCCGGGGCCTGGACCCGGAGCTGATGCTGACGCCCTGGAGATGACTCGTGCGCAGGATCGGGTAGTTGGCCTCGCCGAAGACACCGCCGGTCAGACCGGTTCCGCCGTGGGTGGGCAGATACGGGAGAAAGCCGATGTGCGAGTCGTTGATCTTCAGCAGCCCGCCGGTGCGGATCCGGGCGAGGAAGGTGTCGACCACCGTCGGAGACGTCGCCCACAGCGAATTGCGCAGGCCGTACTCGTTGCTGTTCATGTACTCGACGAAGCGCTCCAGGAGGACGTCGTCCGGGGCGGGTTCCGCCACGACCAGGGGCAGCAGGGGAAAGAACGTCTCGTGCCGTACGGCGTCGACCTCGCGCGCGCCCTCGAGGCCGCGCACCACCACGACGGTCGGTTCGAGGAAGATGCCGGCGGCGTCGCGGGTCTCGTCGACCTGCATGGCGTGGCCGCCGCAGGCGAGTTCGGCGCCCTTGTCCAGGGCGTCGCGCAGGCAGCTGAAGAACTTCTCGTTGCGCAGCACGGGGGTGAGCAGCACATCCTCCTCGCCCGGATGGCCGGGGCGGATGTGGCCGATCTGGCGGATCAGCCGTGCGACGAGACCGTCGGCGACCTCGGGATGCACGACCACCTGGTTGGGGATCATGCAGAGCTGGCCCGAGCCGTAGAAGCTCTCCGTCAACGCCTCGGCCGCCAGGTCGAGGTCGGCGTCCTTCCAGACCACGACCACGTCGTTGCCCGCGAGTTCGAGGATCGGCTTCTTTCCCGCGGCGATGCAGCGTTCCTGGAACCGGACGCCGTTCTCGCTGCTGCCGAAGTACATGATGTCGTCGACATGGGGGCTGTCCACCCACGCGGACAGCATCGGCGCGGGGTCGCCGCACACGACGTTGAGCGTGCCGGGCGGGGCCCCGACTTCTTCCAGCACGGGCCTCACCACCTCGTGCAGGACGTACATCACGCCGAGGGGAGCGCTTCGCGGGGCGCGTACGACCAGGGAGTTGCCGGCCATGACGGAGGTGACGCCCAGCAAGGCACTGGAAAGGGGCGCGTTGTGCGGGGGGTTCAGGCACACCACGCCGTCAGGGAGGCGGCGGATCTGGATGCGCCGTTCGCCCTGACGGAATTCCTGGTGCATCTGCGCGTGGTAGAAGCTCACCGACTCCGGACCGAAGCATTCCAGCATTCCCGAGACCTGCCAGCGGGCCAGGGCGAGCGGGTGCCCCTCGGACACCAGGATCCGGGTGATCTCCTCGGCGCGCTCGGACAGCCTCCGCCGCAGCAGCTCGCCGACCTTGTCCAGCCGCGTCTCCAGGGGGAGGGCCGCCCAGGCCGGCGCCGCCGCCGAGGCGGCTTCCGACGCCGCCTCGACCGTCTGCCGGTCGGCCTTCGCCACACGGCCGACGATGCTCGGTGGCAGGGAGTCCGGTGTGACGCGCCCCTGCTCCAGTTTCCGCTTGAGCGACAGGCTCGCGAACGCGTCGTCCAGTAATGCCGCGGAATCCACGACATAGACCCAGGAGTCGCTTTCACGGTCCTGCCCGCCCACATAGGAGGAATAGGACCTGAAGGGTGTCCGGCTTTCTCGTGGCGGACTGGGCGGCGTCGGATCCGGGAGGGACAACTGCGTGATCCCCACTCTCACTCCCTGCTGTCGCTGTTCTCTTTCCCGACGGATGCTCCGAAGTTCTCCAGACCCTGGCAGCGGCCACTGAAAAAGCGCTGACAGCCCGCTGAAACGGCCCTGTCAGAAGCGTTGTCGAGGAAATCACTACGCTGCCCACCCAGTTGACGCGGCGAGGTGAAGTGAAGGGACGGTTCCTCCATGAAGCGGTCAAAGACACAGGCCGACGCGGATCCGGATTCCCTGCTCGACCCCGGGAGGTCGCGGATCAGGTCCGCCATCGAGAAGTACGCGGAAAACCCGAGCGCCTTCCTGGCCCTGAACACCGGAAACGAGGTCTTCCTCGTGCCCGGGGAGGACGGGGTCATCGTCTACCGCAGAGCCGGGCGGTACTTCATCCAATTCGGGGGAGTGTTCGCCCCGAAGGAACAGCAGGCGGCGCTGCTGGGGGAGTTCAAAAGGTTCGCGAAGAAGGAGAAGCGTCTCATCGCCGCGATACAGCTCCAGGCGGCGGACACCGGACTGTACGACTCCGAAGGATTCGTGGTCAATCAGGTCGGGGCGTCGTACTCCGTCAATCTGTCGGAGTTCTCGCTTCGCGGTTCGAAGTTCGTCAAGCTGCGCAACAAGATAGCGCGGGCCAAACGGAGCGGACTGGAGGTACGCGAGGCGGAGTTCAGCCGGTACGCCGAGGACATCGACCGCATCGACAAGACCTGGCTGAACTCGAAGGGCCGGCACGTCAAGGAGATCACGTTCCTGGTGGGGCAGCTCGGGGGGCCCGCGCAGGAACACCGCAGACTCTTCGTCGGCCTCCTGGACGGCGCGCCCGTCGCCTACATCTCCTACTCGCCCTCCTACGGCTCCAGCCCGGGATGGCTCCATGATCTGAGCCGGCGGGGTTCGGACACCCCGCCCGGCGTGATGGAGGCCTTGAACTCGACCGCCATGGACGTCTTCCGGGCGGAGGGCGCGGAGTGGCTGCACTTCGGCTTCACTCCGTTCACGGGTCTGCTCCCCGAGCACGAGCTCCCCGGTCACAGTCCGCTCACCGCGAAGTTCATGAGACTGCTCGCCGAGCGCGGCGAGTCCGTCTACCCTTCCCGCAGCCAGCTCGCCTACAAGGAGAAGTGGGCACCTGACCTGGTGCTTCCGGAGTACCTCGCCTTCGAAGGGAGGGTGCGCCCCGGAGCCGTCTGGCAGATCCTCAGGGTGACGAACTCCATCTGACGGCGAGGCCGGTCCGGCTCACCGGCCCGCCCGCGAATGGTTCAGGATCCGCTGGAACCTCGTCCGCAGCCGTTCGCTCGGTTCGAGGCCCAGGTCGTGTGCCAGGCGATGGCGTGTGCGCTGATAGGCGTCGAGCGCCTCCGCCTGCCGGCCCGAATGGTACAGCGCGGTCATGAACTGCTCGCAGAATCGTTCCCGCAGGGGGTACTGCATGTAAAGCTGTTCGATCTCCGGGACCGTACCCTGGTATTCCCCCAGTGCGAGCCGCGCGTCGATGAGCCTTTCGTGGGCGATCAGACGGGTCTCTTCGAGTCCCGCGTAGGCCGTTCGGCAGATCATCCCGGCCCCCGCGTCCAGGAGCGCGGGGCCTCGCCACAGCGCGAGCGCTTCGTCGAGCCGGTCGGCCACCTGCTGGGGCACATGACTGATCCGTTCCGTCGAGGCCACGGACTGCTCGAACCGGAGCGCGTCGACGTCGCAGGCGCCGATGCGCAGGATGTATCCGGAAGAGCTGGTCTCGATGATCTCCCGCACCTGCGGCTTTCCGGATCCTTCCGCGAGGATCCGGCGCAGTCGGGCGATGTGGCTCTGCAGAGAATTGGCGGCGTTCTTCGGCGGACGCTCTCCCCATAATTCGTCTATGAGGTCGTTCGAGGAGACCGAAACCCCGGGTGAGAGTGCGAGCGTCGCGATGATGGCGCGAAGTTTCTCCCCGGCCAGTGCGACCGAAACGCCATCCTCTACGATTTCCATCGCACCCAAGATATTCACCTGCATTTACATTACCTCGATGTCCGATTTGGGGTACGCCTGTTCGAGACGCTCGAGGTGCGCGGAATGATCTTATGGGCCGTACCGGATCGCCGTCCTCCGTTATGGAGGGGTGACGGCATGTCGATGCCTTTTCGTACCGGTCGCCAGCGCTTTTGAGTCTTCATTCTCTTCCCCCGTTTCGCATAGCTGCCGTCGAGCTTAGGGGCGGTGCAACGGGACGGTCAATAATTCTTTCGACGTCGCGGGATCGACGTCGCAATAGATTGCACCGGAGGTCTGGAAATGGCCAACCGCAACACCGGATGGACCGGGTGCTCCACCCGGTTCCCGGACGGGTCGGACGACGGGGCGGTGATGCCCGCGATCGCCCGCCGCCTGCGTCATATCAGGCGGAATCACCCGGAAGGTCCGTTTACTTTGTCGGAGCTGGCCGAGCGCACGGGTGTCTCGAAACGCACCCTGGTGACGGCGGAGTCGGCGGAGGGCGGGAATCTGACCGTCGAGACGCTGGTGAGGGTCACGCGCGGCCTGGGGATCACGCGGTGGGCCTACCTCCTCGATGAGCAGGTGTTTCAGCAGGTGAATGCCGAACTGCGAACGTGGGGGGACGTGGTGAGGCAGGAGCGCGACGCGGAATCCCTCGGGAGCCTGGCCGTCCTCCTGAGCGGAATCCTCACCTCGACCGCGACCGCCCGACCTGGTTTGCGCCGCGCGTAGATGTAACCCGCGCGCCCCTGTTCCGGTGCGGCCGGCCGCATGGGCGTAATGCCTGGGTTGCGTCGGCAGGTTGGCCGAATTGTGCCGCGGCCGTCCCTCGTGCAAGACGGTATCCGGCCGATTGTCCGAGTGGCCGAGTGTGCGGTGCCGCGCCCCGCCGCCGGCCCCGGCCGGTCCGGGTCGGTCCCGGCCGGTCCCGTTCCGGCGTGCGACGGCCTCGCGCGCCGAGGGCAAGGGCGTTGCCGCGGTGAGCCGTGCCGGACGCCTCAGTCCCGCTCCGGTGCTCCGAGGACCGTACACACGGTCCGCGCTATGTGGGACGGGGTCGTTCCCGGATCGTGGGCGGGCAGCAGCATGTGGCTGAGGGTGAGGCGTACGGCCAGATCGGCCGCCTCGGCGCGGCGGTCCTCGGCGGTCCGCGGGACCGTTTCGCCGAACCACGCGCGGAGCAGCCGCCGGGTGCTGGAGAAGACCGGTTCGGGTCTGCTGGTCAGGAAGGGCAACAGGGCGTCCGTGCCCCCGCGCGTGGCGGCCAGTACGGCGCCGACGAACGGGTTGACGGCCGCCTGCTCCAAGGCGTGGGCCACGGCCGCCTCCAGCGCCGGGACGAGACGGCCGCGGTGGGCGTCGAGTACCGCGGCGAGGCCGATGAGGAACTCGTCCGTCTCGCGCTCCACCAGGGCGCGGCCGATGCCCGCCCGGTCGCCGAATTCCTTGTAGATCGAGGGGCGTGACACGTCGGCGCGCAGGGCGAGGTCGGCCACCCGGACGCGGTCCCAGCCGTCTTCGGCGGCCAGTGACCTGGCCTCGGCGATGACCCGCTCGCGCATCTGCTTGCGCCAGGCCACGCGGGGAGGATCCGGCCGGGTGCGCAGCGCCGCGGAGGTGTGGCCGTCAGTCATGGCCGCAGTGTGCCATGACGGGCACGCGGTTCACACCGCGTCATGACGGCGGTCCGTCCGGGATCGCGGCGGCGATCGCACCGGTGGCCGCTCCGGCCCCGCTCCCGCGCATGGGCGGCGTCGACCGCCTGCCTCCGCGCGCTTCCGCCGGTCCCGCCCGGGAGCCGGCGGAAGCGCGCTCGGTGACGAGAGTGCCACCGTCCGCTCGCTTCGACAAAGGGGGCCCGGTGTAAACGTTCTGATTGCACGTCAGGTGAGGAGTCGTCAGTTCGGTGCGCCCCGTGCGGTCGATGCGCTCCTTCGGTGTGCACGCGGTCGGCGCCCGGCCGAGACCTTTGTCCTCTCGGTGGAAAAAGACTGCGGAATCCGCGCACGGCTTCTTCCCAGGTTCGGCCACCGCTGGTACGTTCCCTGCCGAAAGCCCGACACTGGTGGCCGAAAACTGGCAGGAGGGGCACGTGAGACGTATGACCGCTCGTCCGGCGAACGCTCATCAGGCCCGTCTGCTGAAGCTGCTGCGTGACGGCGGCCCCAGCTCCCGTGCCCAACTGGGCGACCAGGTCGAACTCTCCCGGTCGAAGCTGGCCGTGGAGGTGGACCGGCTGCTGGAGACGAGGCTCGTGGCGGCCGACGGACTCGCCGTCTCGCGCGGTGGCCGCCGCTCCCACAACGTCCGCCTCAACCCCGAACTGAGATTCCTGGGTGTCGACATCGGCGCGACCTCGGTCGACGTCGCCGTCACCACCCCCGAACTGGAGATCCTCGGCCACCTCAACCAGCCGATGGACGTCCGCGAGGGACCGGTCGCCATCTTCGAGCAAGTCCTGGAGATGGCAGGCAAGTTGAAGGCCTCGGGACTCGCTGGGGGCTTCGACGGCGCGGGCATCGGCGTCCCCGGGCCGGTCCGCTTCCCCGAGGGCGTACCGGTGGCCCCGCCGATCATGCCCGGCTGGGACGGCTTCCCCGTCCGGGAGGCGCTCAGCCAGGAACTCGGCTGCCCGGTCATGGTGGACAACGACGTGAACCTCATGGCCATGGGGGAGCGGCACGCCGGGGTCGCCCGCACCACGGACGACTTCCTCTGCGTCAAGATCGGCACCGGCATCGGCTGCGGCATCGTGGCCGGAGGCCGGGTCCACCGGGGCACCACCGGCAGCGCCGGCGACATCGGCCACATCCAGGCCGTGGCCGACGGCCGCCCCTGCGCCTGCGGCAACCGGGGCTGCCTGGAAGCCCACTTCAGCGGCGCGGCACTGGCCCGTGACGCGACGCAGGCGGCCCGGCAAGGCCTGTCCGCCGAACTCGCGGCCCGGCTCGAGGCGAGCGGCACCCTCACCGCCGTCGACGTCGCCGCCGCGGCCGCGGCGGGGGACGCCACCGCGCTCGAGCTGATCCGCGAGGGCGGCACCCACGTCGGGCAGATCATCGCCGGCCTCGTGTCCTTCTTCAATCCCGGCCTGGTGGTGATCGGCGGCGGTGTGACCGGCATCGGCCACACTCTGCTCGCCGCCATCCGCACCCAGGTCTACCGCCAGTCGCTCCCGCTCGCGACCGGCAACCTGCCCATCGTCCTGGGAGAGCTGGGGCCGACCGCCGGTGTCATCGGCGCGGCCCGGCTGATCAGCGACCACCTCTTCTCACCCGTCTAGGCCCACGACAGCTCCACACCGCGCCGGTCCTCCGCCGGCGCGAGCGACCCTCGCCGGCACCCACTGACTCGTGTGACGACGCCTTCCGTCCGCACGCACCCGGTCCTGCCCTCCGAGCCGCGGCACGCCCGCCCCGCCACGGGCGCGGCATGCCCGGCACCGGCCCGCACGTCCGCCGATGGGAACCCATATGGCACAGGAACCACCGCTGCTCAGCATGTCCGGGATCGTCAAGTCGTTCCCCGGTGTCCGCGCCCTGGACGGCGTCGACCTCGACGTCCAGGCGGGGGAGGTGCACTGTCTGCTCGGCCAGAACGGCGCCGGCAAGTCCACCCTCATCAAGGTCCTGGCCGGTGCTCACCAGCCGGACGGCGGCACCATCCGCTGGCGCGGGGAGCCGGTCGCACTGCGCTCGCCCATCGCCGCCATGCGCCTCGGCATCGCCACCATCTACCAGGAACTCGACCTCGTGGAGCACCTGTCGGTGGCGGAGAACATCCACCTCGGGCACGAGCCGACCACCGCCGGTTTCGTCGTCCGCCGGAAGACGGAGCGAACGGCGGCCGCCCTGCTGCTCGACCGGCTGGGTCACCCCGAGATCCGACCCGCCAGACCGGTGAGGGAGTTGTCGGCGGCCCAGCGGCAGATCGTCTCCATGGCCTGCGCCCTCTCCCACGACGTACGGCTCATCGTCATGGACGAGCCCACCGCCGCCCTCGACCCCGACGAGGTGGACAACCTCTTCCGGATCGTCGCCGGCCTCACCGCCGCCGGCGTCGCCGTCGTCCACATCTCGCACCGGCTGGAGGAGATCCGGCGCATCGGCGACCGGGTGACCGTGCTCAAGGACGGGCGGGCGGTCGCGGGAGGACTGCCCGCCAAGACCACCCCGACCCGGGACGTCGTCGCCCTGATGACCGGCCGCGACGTCGAGTACGCCTTCCCCGGGCGGCCGGAGCGGGAACCCGACGCCGAACCCGTCCTGCGGGTACGGGGCCTGGCCCGCGACGGCGAGTTCGCCCCGGTCGACCTCGACCTGCGTCCCGGCGAGATCGTCGGACTCGCCGGACTGGTCGGCTCGGGCCGCTCGGAGATCCTGGAGACGATCTACGGCGCACGCAGGCCCACGGCAGGCAGCGTGTCCGTCGACGGGCGGACCCTGCGCCCCGGGAGCGTCCGTTCGGCCGTACGCGCCGGACTCGGACTGGCGCCCGAGGAGCGCAAGGCACAGGCCCTGCTGATGCCGGAGTCCGTCACCCGCAACGTCTCGGTGTCCTCCCTGTCCCGCTTCTCCCGGGCCGGCTGGGTCGACCGGCGCGCCGAACGAGCCGCCGCACGGGCCGCCGTGCGCGAACTGTCCCTGCGGCCCGACGACCCGGACGTGCCCGTACGCACCCTGTCCGGCGGCAACCAGCAGAAGACCGTGCTCGCCCGCTGGCTGCTGCGCGGCTGCCGGGTGCTGCTGCTGGACGAGCCCACCCGCGGTGTCGACGTCGGCGCGCGCGCCGAACTGTACGCGGTGGTACGCCGCCTGGCCGACGAAGGGCTCGCCGTCCTGCTGGTCTCCAGCGAGGTGCCCGAGGTACTGGGTCTCGCCGACCGCGTACTGGTGCTCCGCGAGGGCCGGGTCGTCCACACGGCGCCCGCCCGCGAACTGGACGAACACCGTGTCCTCGACCTCGTCATGGAAGGAACCCCGGCGACATGACGCAGCCCCTCTCCCCGCCCCGGGACACCGCAGGCAGGACACCGCCGGCCGGCCGGCCCGCCCCCTGGCGCTCCCTGCCGGCCCGCGCCGACGTCCGCACCCTCTCCCTGCTCGGGGTGCTCGCCGCGCTGGTCGTCATCGGCGGCGTCACCAGACCCGACGAATTCCTCGACACCCGCAACCTGCAACTCGTCCTCACCCAGGCCTCCGTGATCGGCGTGGTCACGGTCGGCATGACCTTCGTCATCACCTCCGGCGGCATCGACCTCTCCGTCGGAGCCGTCGTCGCCCTCGCCTCCGTCTGGGCGACCACCGTCGCCACCCAGGAGTACGGCTTCGCCGGCGTCCTCCTCACCGCGATGCTCGTCGGCCTCGGCTGCGGACTGGTCAACGGCCTGCTCATCGCCTACGGCGGGATGGTCCCCTTCATCGCCACCCTCGCCATGCTGGCCTCGGCGCGCGGGCTCGCCCTCCAGATCACGGACGGCCGCACGCAGATCGTCACCATCGACGGCGTCCTCAAGCTCGGCGAGCGCGACTCCTACCTGTTGGGTATCCCGCCCCTGGTCCTGGTCTTCGCGCTGGTGACCATCGCCGGCTGGCTCGCGCTCAACCGCACCACCTTCGGCCGCCGCACCGTCGCCGTCGGCGGCAACGCGGAGGCCGCCCGGCTCGCCGGCATCGACGTCCGCCGCCAGCGGCTCCTCCTCTACCTGCTCTCGGGTCTGTGCTGCGGTATCGCGGCCTTCCTGCTGATCGTGCTCTCCGGCTCCGGCCAGAACACCAACGGCAACCTCTACGAACTCGACGCCATCGCGGCCGCGATCATCGGCGGCACCCTGCTCAGCGGGGGCCGCGGCACCATCACCGGCTCCGTGCTCGGCGTCCTGATCTTCACCACGATCACCGACATCTTCGCCCTGAACAACCTCCAGAGCGACGTCCAGCAGATCGCCAAGGGCGCCATCATCGTCGCCGCCGTCCTGGTCCAGCGCCGCACCGCGAGCACGACCTGAGGAAAGGGTTCACCGCCATGTCACACACCACCAGTCGCAGAGGACTGCTCTTCGGAACCGCCGCGGTCTCCGCCGGAGCCCTCCTCACGGCGTGCACCAGCAACGACACCGAGGACGACAGGACCGCGACGGACAACCGGCCGGCCGCCGACGACAAGCCGGGCAAGCACGTCACCATCGGTTTCGCCGGACCCCAGGCCGACCACGGCTGGCTGAACGCCATCAACGACAACGCCGAGGGCCGGGCCAAGAAGTACGCGGACGTCTCCCTGGAGATCACCGAGGGCTCCAACGACACCGCCCAGCAGATCGGCCAGATCGAGACCCTCATCAACAAGAAGGTCGACGTCCTGGTCGTCCTGCCCGCCGACGGCAAGGCGCTCACCCAGGTCGGTCTCAAGGCGATGCGCGCCGGCATCCCGGTCGTCAACCTCGACCGCATCTTCGACTCCGCGCAGGCCTACCGCTGCTGGATCGGCGGCGACAACTACGGGATGGGCCTGAACGCCGGGCGCTACATCGGCGAGAAGCTCAAGGACAAGCCGAACGCCCGGGTCGTCGAACTCGCCGGACTGGACAACCTGGAGCTGACCAAACAGCGCACCCAGGGCTTCGACGACGCCCTGAAGAACTACCCCAACATCAAGAAGGTGGCCCGCCAGGCCGCCGAGTTCACCGTCGAGTCCGGCCAGGCCAAGATGGCGCAACTGCTCCAGGCGCAATCGAAGTTCGACGCCCTGTGGAACCACGACGACGACCAGGGCGTGGGCGCGCTGCGGGCCGTCCAGCAGGCCGGACGCGACGACTTCCTGATGGTCGGCGGGGCCGGCGCGCTGTCCGCCTTCCAGGCGATCAAGCAGGACGACGGCGTGCTGAAGGCGACCGTCCTCTACCCGCCCACGATGGCCGCCTCCGCCATCGACCTCGCCCGCGCCATAGGCCAGGGCAAGGGCGTCGGCGGCCTCGCCGAGTTCGAGATCCCCGCCTCGGTCACGCTCTACTCGGCCGTCGTCGACAAGTCGAACGTCGACCAGTACCTGTCCACCGGCTTCCGGTGACCGGTCCCGCCCGCACCCCCCACCGCGCCACGACCGACAGGAGGACGAGCGTATGGAACAGCCGCAGCCGTCAGGGGAACCGCAGACGCGACCGAACCACGCGAAGCCCCCGCTGCGCGTCGGCATGGTCGGCTACGCCTTCATGGGCGCCGCCCACTCCCAGGGGTGGCGCACCGCGGGCCGCGTCTTCGGACTGCCCCGGCAGCCGGTCCTGGCCGCGCTGTGCGGACGGGACGGCGCGGCGGCGCGGGCGGCGGCCGACCGGCACGGCTGGGCGGCCGTGGAGACCGACTGGCGGGCGCTGATCGCCCGCGACGACGTCGACCTCGTGGACATCTGCACCCCCGGCGACAGCCATGCCGAGATCGCCCTCGCCGCGCTGGCCGCCGGGAAGCACGTCCTGTGCGAGAAGCCCCTCGCGAACACCGTCGCCGAGGCCGCGGCCATGACACGGGCCGCGGAGGAGGCGTACGGGCGGGGACGACTGGCGATGGTCGGCTTCAACTACCGCCGCGTGCCCGCCACCGCGCTGGCCCGCCGGATGGTCGCCGCCGGCCGGCTCGGCACCCTGCGGCACGTCCGGGTGGCCTACCTCCAGGACTGGCTGACCGACCCGGACTTCCCGCTGACCTGGCGGCTGCGCAAGGAACTCGCGGGCTCCGGCGCGCTCGGCGACCTCGGCGCCCACATCGTCGACCTCGCCCAGCACCTGGCGGGGGAGCGGCTGGCCGGAGTGTCGGCGCTGACGGAGACCTTCGTACGGGAGCGGCCCCTGCCCGCTGGCGCGGGCAGCGGCCTGACGGCGACGCCGGCGGCCGGCACCGGCACGGTCACGGTGGACGACGCCGCCCTGTTCACCGGCCGGTTCACCTCCGGCGCCCTCGCCTCCTTCGAGGCCACCCGGTACGCCACCGGCCGCAAGAACGCCCTGCGCATCGAGCTGAACGGCGAACGCGGTTCCCTCTCCTTCGACCTGGAGCGGCTCAACGAGCTGTGGTTCCACGACGCCACCGATCCCGGCGCCGAGGCGGGCTTCCGCCGCATCCTCGTCACCGAACCCGACCACCCCTACATCGACGCCTGGTGGCCGCCGGGCCACGGCCTGGGCTACGAGCACACCTTCGTCCACCAGGTGCGCGACCTCGTCCACGCCATCGACGACGGCCGCCGACCCGACCCCTCCTTCGCCGACGGGCTGCAGGTCCAGCGCGTCCTGGCGGCGGTGGAGGAGAGCGCCGGGAAGAACTCCGCCTACACGCCCGTCCCGGACTGAGAGGCCGTCACATGCCGCGCCCGTTCACCCTGTTCACCGGCCAGTGGGCCGACCTGCCCCTGGAGGAGGTGTGCCGCCTCGCCCGCGACTTCGGCTACGACGGCCTCGAACTCGCCTGCTGGGGAGACCACTTCGAGGTCGACAAGGCACTCGCCGACCCCGGCTACATCGCCTCGCGTCACCAACTCCTCGACAAGTACGGCCTGAAGTGCTGGGCGATCTCCAACCACCTCACCGGCCAGGCCGTCTGCGACGCCATCATCGACGAACGCCACCGGGCCATCCTCCCGGCCGCCGTCTGGGCCGACGGCGCCCCCGAAGGCGTACGGCGGCGCGCCGCGGAGCGGATCAAGGACACCGCCCGCGCGGCCGCCGCCCTCGGCGTCGACACCGTCATCGGCTTCACCGGCTCCGCGATCTGGCACCTGGTCGCCATGTTCCCGCCGGTCCCCGAGTCGATGATCGAGCGAGGCTACGAGGACTTCGCCGAGCGCTGGAACCCGGTCCTCGACGTCTTCGATGCCGAGGGCGTGCGCTTCGCGCACGAGGTCCACCCCGGCGAGATCGCCTACGACTACTGGACGACCCACCGCGCCCTCGAAGCGGTCGGCCACCGCCCGGCGTTCGGCCTGAACTTCGACCCCTCCCACTTCGTGTGGCAGGACCTCGACCCGGTCGGCTTCCTGTGGGACTTCCGCGACCGCGTCTACCACGTCGACTGCAAGGAGGCCCGCAAGCGCCTCGACGGCCGCAACGGCCGCCTCGGCTCCCACCTGCCCTGGGGAGACCCGCGCCGCGGCTGGGACTTCGTCTCCGCCGGACACGGCGACGTCCCCTGGGAGGACGTCTTCCGCATGCTGCGCTCGATCGACTACCGCGGACCCGTCTCCGTGGAGTGGGAGGACGCCGGCATGGACCGGCTCCAGGGTGCCCCCGAGGCCCTCGCCCACCTGCGGACCTACGACTTCGATCCGCCGTCGGCCCCGTTCGACGCGGCGTTCTCCCAGGAGGACACCCCCGCCAGGGGCGAGGCGAGTGAACACGGATCATGACCGAACGCCACAACGACGACCGGCACGTCTCCTCCTGCCGGCGGGGCGGCGCCGCCGGAGCGACAGCTCCGCGCCGCCGCCCGCTCCGGGCAGCCGAGAGCGCGGGTGAGCCCTGACCGATGCGGACCACGGACCGGTGGCGTGGCGGCGAAGTCCGCCTGACATCCTGGCCGCATGGACACCGGTGCCGTGACTCCCGTCCACCTCGACAAGGTGATGGACGGGTTGGCGATGAATTCCGCCCTGCCGGCTCCCCTGGTCCGGCGGCTGTTCGGATGGCGGCGGGGCATGGGGAAGGTGGCGGGGCGTCAGGACCTCACCGAGGACATGATCGCCGAGATCATCGCGATCGACGACCACTGGCTCCTGCACGGCCTGGCCCTCAACGACCGGCTGCCGGACCGGTTCCGTGTCCGTCTGGCCGCCCACCGGGACAAGGCGGTGCGGTCCGCGCTCGTCACGCGCGCGGAGACCGCGCCGAGGGAGATGCTGGAGCGGCTCGTCGACGATCCTGATCCACGGGTTCGCGAGCACCTGGCCCAGGGCCGTCACACGCCGCCCGACCTCCGGGCCCGCCTCGCGGCCGACCCCGACCCGGCGATCCGTGCCGCGCTGGCCAGGTATTGGACACAAGCGCCGGAGGCGGTCCGTCGGGCCCTGCTGACCGATCCCGAGGCCGAGGTCCGGGCCGCGGCCTGTTCGACCTACTTCGCGCACGGGCCGCATCCGAAACCGCCCCCGGACCTGCTGCCGGCGCTGCTGGCGGACCCCGTGACCCGGGCGGGCGCGGTGATCCACGCCGTTCTCGACGCGGACACCCTCCAGCGGCTCGCCGGTGACCCGGACGGCGAGGTGCGCGCCGAGCTCGCCCGGCATCCCGGCCTGCCGCCGTCGGCCCGTGACGTCCTCGCCGTCGACCCGGCCCTGAACGTCCGGGTGAAGGTCTTCGCCCGGCCCGACACACCGGAGCACGTACGGGCGGAGATCCACGCCTCGGTCCACGAGCTCTCGCGCTCGACGGCAGACCCGGGCCCCGACGCCGACGACGAAGCGGTCCTGCAGTGGTATCGAAACGCCTTCGCACGCACGGAGTTGCGGATCATGCGCCTGCCATGGGTCACGGCCGATCCGCTGCCCCACGTCGACTCGCCCTACGTCGGCTTCCGGGCCTCGGCGGCCGCCGCCGAGACCCTTCCCGCCGACGCCGTGGCCCGCCTGCTCGACGACGAGGAGGAGATCGTCCGCCTCACCATGGCGCACACCGCCCCGCACCTGGTCGATCCCGTGACCGCCGAGAGCATCGAACGCCGCTACCGCCGACGGGACAAGTTCACCTTCTGGTGGGACGAGAAGGAGGTCCTGGCCTTCTCCCCGGAAGCCCTGCACCGCTTCGCCACGGATCCCGAGCCCCGGCTCCGCTCCTTCGCGCCCCGCGATCCGGATCTGCCGCCGGAACTCGCCGAGAAGCTGGCCGCCGACCCCGAGGCCCGCGTCCGCCGCGCGGTCGCGCCCCACCGCAACCTCCCGCTCCCGTCCCTGCTCCGCCTTCTCGCCGACTCCTCGGAACACGTCGCGGAAGCCGCCGGTGCCTCGCCGTTCCTTCCCGTCGAGCACATGGAGCGGCTGCTGACCTGGGCGGGCCTGTAGCCGTCGTGCCGCCGGCCGGTGCCGGAGCGTCGTCAGGCCGGCCGGCTCGCCGCGTCGCGGGCGGGGCCGTCGTCCTGACGTGAGGAGTGCCCGGGCGCGGCGACGGAGAAGTCGACCTTGAGTGCGTAGCGGTGCGCGACGTAGGAGCTGACCGTGTACTCGAGGGGATTGCCGTGCTGGTCGGCGATGGAGCGCGTCTCGACGAGCATCGGTGTGGTGGGGTCGACGTCGAGTTCGGGTGCGTCGCCGTCGGCCGTGCGCGCGGTCAGGACGGAGGAGCCCAGCGTCGGGTGAAGCCCCATGCGGCGCAGGGTCTGGTGCAGGGACCCGGTCTCCAGGTCGGCGGTGAGCAGCGTCCGGAGGGAGGCGGGGAAGACGGCGTGCTCGATGGCCACGGGAAGGTCGTCGAAGAGCCGGACGCGGCTGATGGCGATCACGGAGGCGGGCTGTGCGGCGGCCGGGTACAGGGCGGCCGCCTCCGGGGGCGTGGCCGGGCGGACAGCGGCTTCCAGGACCCGGGAGCGTGGTGTCCTGCCGGCGGCGAGGGCCTGGTCGTGGAAGCTCAGCAGGGTGCCGACGGGGCGGGCGGCGGAGGCCTGGCGCACGAAGCTGCCCCGGCCCGGCACCCGTTCCAGCAGGCCGTCGCGCTCCAGCCGGACCAGGGCGGCGCGCGCCGTCATCCGGGAGACGCCGAACTCCTGCGCCAGCCGTGACTCGGAGGGGAACGGGTCGCCGTCGGCGGCGGCTTCCAGGCGGCGGCGCAGCTCCTTCTCGATGCGCTCGTACAGCGGTTGCGACGCGGCCATGGCGGGTGCGTTCCCTCTCGGTCGGACGGACGGGCTCCCAGTGTGACGCCGGTCGACACCGTCCTCCACATCTGTATAGGCTGTATATACAGCTCATGGAAGGAGAGCGCCATGTCCGTGGCCTCGATGGACGTCCCGCGCTGGGACGGCCCCCTGCCCTCGTGCGACGAGGTGGCGAAGATGATCGACCACTCGCTGCTGCGGCCCGAACTGACCGCCGCCGAGGTCGAGGACGGCCTGGCGACCGCGCTGGAGTACCGCACCGCGTCGGTGTGCGTCCGGCCCCCCGACGTCCCGCGGGCGGCCGCCGTGCTGAGCGGCAGCCGGGTCGCCGTCGGTACGGTCGTCGGCTTCCCCCACGGCAGCGGCACCACGGCGGCGAAGGTCTTCGAGACCGCCGAGCTGATCTCCTCCGGGGCGGAGGAGATCGACATGGTGATCAACATCGGCCGTCTGCGCGACGGCGACGTCGCATCGGTCCAGGCCGAGATCGCCGCCGTCGTCCGGGCCGCCGAAGGCCGTCCCGTCAAGGTGATCTTCGAGAACTCCTACCTGACCGACCAGGACAAGACCGCCGGGTACAAGGCCGCCGAGGCCGCGGGCGCGGCGTTCGTCAAGACCAGCACCGGGTTCGCCCCCGGCGGGGCGACGGCCGCCGACATCGCCCTGATGCGGCGCACCGTGTCCCCCCGCGTGCAGGTCAAGGCCGCCGGAGGTGTCCGTACCCTGGACGCGCTGCTGGAACTCCACCGCCTGGGCGCCACCCGCTTCGGAGCCACGGCCACGGCGGCGATCCTCGACGACCTCGAAGGCCGCCGCGGCGGCGATCCGCCCGCCGGGAGCGCCACCGACGATCCGTCGACCGGCTACTGAGCCACGGCACCGGCGCCTGGTGCCCGGGGGCCGGACCGCCGGGTCCTCGTTCCACGCGGGCCGTCACGCCGACGGGAACCACCGGCCGTCGTCACCGTCCAGCAGCCGGCGCAGCTTCAGTGAGACGCAGGGGTCGGGCAGGACGAATCCGCCCGGCGCCCGCGAGGAGTACGACAGCTTCCGCAGCGCGGTCGGCGGGAACGGCCAGCGCGTCTCGACGGACCAGTGCGCACCGCTCAGGTCGGCGCCGGCGAGGTCGGCATCCCGCAGATCGGCGCCCGAGAGGTCGGCGCCCCTCAGCCGGGCCGTGCGGAGTGAGGCGCCGTACAGGACCGCACCGCGCAGGTCGGCGCCGGAGAGATCGGCGTCGGACAGCACCGCGGACAGGAGGTTGGCGCCCGTCAGGTGCGCGCCCGCCAGCTTCGCCTCGGTGAGGTGGGTCGTGTAGGGCTGGGCGTCCGACAGGTCCGCGCCGGTCAGGTCCGCCGAACCGAGGTAGGTGCCCGCGAGGTCCGCGCCGACCAGGTGCGCCTCGCGCAGATCGGCGAACGGCATCAGGGCGAAGGAGAGTTGAGTGCCCGTCAGCCGGGCTCCGGCCAGCCTTCCCCGGATGAGGATGGCGCTGTCGAGATTCAGACCGGAGAGGTCCGTGTGAGCCAGCAGGCCCGCCGGGAGGTGGACCAGTTCCTCGACGAGGCGGCGCAGTTCCTTGACGGCGGGCGTGCGGGGGTCCCGGCACGGCTCCGGGTGGCCACGCTGCCAGTCGGCCAGTTCGCGGACGCGGTCGAGGCCGGACATGGACACCGGCATGACCCGGGTCCGGGCCGCCGCGCCGTCCTGCGCGGGGGACGGCGCCATGACGTCCAGGAGGACGGTCGGGTCGTACGAGGAAGGGGCACCCGGCGCGCCGCCGGTGGTACCGCCGCTCTCCCCGGTCCCGGGTGCGACGGACCCGGGACCGGGCGGGCCGTACGTCCCGCTCCAGGCGTCCATCGCGGCCCCGACCATGGCATGCGCCGTTCCGGCGTCGGCGGGCCGGTCCGCCCGGTCCGGGGCGAGGAGCGCGAGGACCAGTCCGTCGACCTCGGCGGGCAGGGGCTCGCGCGAGTGGAGGGAGGGCGGGGGCGGCAGCTTCCTCTGGAAGAGGCCACCGCACTCGGGGCGGGCTCCGGTCAGCAGTTCGTACAACACGCAGCCCAGGGCGTACAGATCGGCCCTGCCGTCGACCGTCCCGGGCGTGCCGAGCTGTTCGGGTGCCATGTAGGCGGGCGTTCCGACCGCCTGCCCCGCGAGGGTGAGCGGGCCGGCCGGGTCCGGCTCCCGGACGAACCGGGCGATGCCGAAGTCCAGGAGCTTGACGGTCCCCGTGGGGGTGACCATCACGTTGCCGGGCTTGATGTCACGGTGCAGCAGTCCGGCCGCGTGCGTGACCTCCAGGGCCCGGCAGATCTGTCCGGCCCAGTCCAGGATCAGGGGCACCGACGCGTCGGCGGCGGCCCGGTCCAGGGTGTGTCCGGCGACCAGTTCCATGACCACGAACACCGTGCCGTCCGCGTCCTGCCCGTAGTCGAGCACGGCGACCACGCGCGGGTCCCATATCCGTCCGAGCGCCCTCGCCTCCGAGGCGAGCCGGTCCTGCGCGGCCGGCACGCCGTATTCGGGCGGCAGCACCTTCAGCGCCACCGTCCGGCCGATCCGTTCGTCCTCCGCGCGCCAGACGACCCCCATGCCGCCGCGCCCCAGTTCGTCCTTGAGCCGGTATCGCCCGGCGAGCAGCGCCTGTGTCATGGCTCCCCCCTCGAAACAAAAAGCGTCACATCGACGAGAATTATCGTCGATGTGACGCTATCGCGGTCGTGATCGCCTGTACAGCCCGTTCGGCGGCGGGTGACGATCAGCGCGTCACCTCGTCGGCCAAGAGGTCCATCAGGAGGCCGTCGTGCCAACTGCCGTCCGGGCCGCGCTCGTAGCGCCGCATGATGCCGACCGGGCGGAAGCCGGCCTTGGTGTAGCAGCGGATCGCCGCGGCGTTGTCGGCCGCCGGATCGATGACCAGGCGGTGATGGCCGTGGGCGTCGACGAGGTGGCGGGCCAGTGTCCGTACGGCGTCGGTGCCCAGGCCCCTGCCGTGCACCGCGGGATCGAGGAAGAGGTCGATGCCGGCGTGCCGGTAGTCCGGCTCCTCCTCGGCGTACCACTGGATCATGCCGATGATCCGCCGGTCGTGCTCCACGGTCAGGCACCGGGTCCCCTCGTCCCGCAGGTCGGCCTCGACGTCCGCCTCGAGATCGTCCCCGCCGCGCCATCGCGCGCGTACTTCCGGTGTGGCCCGGATGGCGGCCAGGGCGGGGACGTCGCCTCGGACGGTGGGCCGGAGGGTGACGGAGTCGCCATGCAGCACGGTCATGGTCCACGACTCTAGGGGTCGTCGCGCTCCGGCACGGCCGCGTCCGCTGCGACCTTCTCCCGCAGTCGCCAGGACGGCCCGGTGGCGCGTCGGTCTGCCGGTGCGCGGGCCGGGTCGGTGCCGAGGCGGAGTCCGCTGTCAGGGGAAGTCCGGGCAATCCTCGGCGAAGCCCTGCGAGACGGGCCGCCATACGCCCTGGTCCTGACGCACGCTCAGGCGGTCCGCTTCCTCCGCGGTCTCGATCAGCTGTGAGGTGCTCAGGGGGACGGCCGCCGTGAGGACCCGCCCGAGGTGGTGGCAGTGCAGTACCGGACGGAGTTCCTCCGAGTGCGGCTCATCGGCGACCGCGAAGAGATCGGGCAGGGTCCAGCCCAGCGGACCGGCCACGGCGCGTAGCTGCTGGCACCGGTGCGGACTCGGCTCCCAGCGCCACACCATCCCGTACAACGTGCTGAGGGACAGTCCCATGAACGGCAGTTCGCGGATGCCGAAGCCGCGATTGCGGATCAATCCGCCGAGTACGGCGGCGAACCTGGTCTCGGCGGGACGGGGGTACGGCCAGGCCGGCCGCACGAAGGGCTCTGGGGCGGCGACGCGGGGCAGCGAGCGGACAAAAGCCTCCAGCACGGCGAGCTGCGAGTGGCCGCAGTGACTGACGCGGTACGCGAACTGCCTCAAGACCCTGGCGTCGCGCTCCGGGGGAAGGAGTTCCACCGGCACCGGGTGGCCCGCGACGGCGAGAAGGTCGGCGGCCGGTATGCCGAGCTCGTCGGCGAGTTCGACGACTCGCCGCGGGGCGGTGCCGGTTTCGTTCCCGGTTCCGTTCCCGGCGAGGCTGCTCAGGATGATGGCCCGTTCCATGAGGGGAAGGTAGCGGGCGGGCTGTCATCATGCTCCGATGGCCCACGACATAGTGTTCTTCCTCGCCCCCGACGACAAAACCGCCGCCGCGACGCGCCTGCGGGGACCTGGTGCGGCCTTTGAATCCGTGACCTGCCGTTTCGTCGAGCCGGACAGTGCCATCGCCGAGTGGGACATGTACTTCGAGGAACCTTCGGCCCAAGTCCCGCCGGTCGAGCGGCTCCTCGGGTGGACGTGGCCGGAGTGGGTCACCGCCCCCTTGAACGACGGCGTCGAGGTGTTCGCCCTGCCGGAGCGGCTGACCCGGGCGCTGGCCGGCGCGAGCCCCGCCGAACTCGAGGAGCTCGCGGGGCGCTGGACCGCGCGGCTCCGGTCCGAGGACGGGGACGACATGACCGACGACGATCTGCTGGAGGTCCTGCGGGGAGTCGCCCGGCTCGCGGAGTCCGCGGTGGACACCGGTGGCGGCCTCTACAGCTGGAGCTTCTGACCGCCCCCTCCGCGGAGGCGGCTCGCGCTTGACGCCGCCGCACGCCGAGAGTTCGGTTCCGGTGGCGGCGGCCGGCTCGTGGCGGCATCCGTTCCGTCCGCTCAAATGCCTGGGCGGGTACCACGGATGCCGCGGTCACGATCACCGCGCGGCGGGATCGCCGTGGTCGTCGAGCAGGGGGCTGTGGCGTTCGGTGAGCGGGCCGACGCCGAGGTCTTCGCGCATGAGCTTGCGCATCCTGGCGGCGGCCCTGCCGCGTTCCTCCCAGCGGGCGCGATCCTCCGGACCGCTGACGGCGGCGCCGTCGGCATAGCCGTCGCAGATGCGCCGCAGGCAGTGGAACACGCTGTCGGAGGCCTTGACGACGGGTTGCGGCGCGATGAGCCACATCCGTTCCGACGCGATGGACACGCCCGAGTCCCGGAAGGCCGCGCGCAGCGCGAGCGCGCGCTCGTCGTCGGACGGGTGCTCTCGCTCGGCCAGGGCCCGCAGGGTCTCACCGAGGGCCTTCACGGTGGTGGTGTACTGGGTATAGATGTCGAGCCGCAGCCGAACGGCTTCTTTGACGTCCTCGCGCTTCCACCGATTGCGGTCGACGACGAGGGTGGAGCCGATGCCGATCGCGGCCCCGGCGAGGGTGGAGAGCAGTGGCAACCAGTCCATGCGGGCCAGCTTGGGCCATCCCATGACGGTGGCACCAGACGGGCTCCGGGAACGGACCTGCGCCGCCGACGCCGTCGCGACGGGTGTCCCGTTCTCGGACTTGGGTCGGTCCGGGCGTTGGGGTTACTTGGCCATCCAGCGTGCGAAGTAGCGGTACTCGGCCGTCAGTCCGACGGTCCTGGGGCCGACGGAGACGGCCTGGTTCGTGGTCAGGCCCTTGCTGCCGGACCTGAAGTACCAGAGGTTGCCCTCGTCCCTGTTCTCCTGGGCCGTACCGGTGGCGAGTTCGCTTCGTCCGTCACCGTTCATGTCGATCAGGCGGACCCGCCAGCCGAACGTGTCGTGCGACTCGTTGACGCCCGGCACGCTGGGCGTGTTCTGGTGCCAGGACACGGCGCCGGTCGCGGTCAGGCCCCTGGAAGAGCCGCGCAGCACGGTCACCGCGCCGGTCGTGCTGACCCCAAAGATGCTCTCGTGCATCACTCCGATCGCGACGCCGGCGTAGCCGTCGCCGTCTACGTCTGTCCTTTCGTCCCGCATCGGCCCAGGGACATCTGTCGTTCAGATCGAGGTCGCGTCCCAGGGGCCACCGGCGAAGGTGAACGGTTGTACGGCGGGACGGCGCCGACGGGGCAAGGGGCATGCCGCTGTCAGGTGTTGGCGGGATCTCGATCGCGCTGTCCGGATATCGATGATCGCTTCGGTAAACCCGTTGTGGATCTAGATCGCTGTATCGAGGTAACTCGACCGGAACAACAGGCAAGTCGGGCACATCGGCCGTTACGGTTCCCGTGGATCTGGACGGATTCTCCGCGTTTCACCCACCTGTTTCCCCCTCAGTGGTCGGCGTTCGTGCGCCGATCGACGCCGTCGCGAAGGAGACCTCGCTCGATGACCGTTGAGACCGGCCCGGAAGCGGAGCTGGAGCCGCGTCGGCAGTCCAGTCTGGGCACTGCGGCCGCCCGCAACCTCACCCACACGACCAAGTCCGCCCCGCAGATGCAGGAGATCACCTCGCGGTGGTTGCTGCGGATGCTCCCCTGGGTGGAGACCAAGGGCGGCACTTACCGGGTGAACCGCCGGCTGAGCTACAACGTCGGCGACGGACACATCGAGTTCCTCCAGGACGGCGCCGGCGTCCGTGTGATCCCCCGTCAACTCGGTGAACTGGCCCTGTTGCGCGGCTTCGAGGACGTCGAGGTGCTGACGGCGATCGCCGACCGGTGCGTCCAGCGCGACTTCCGGGCGGGCGAGGTACTGGTCCGTGGCGGCACCCCGGCCGAGCAGGTCCACCTGATCGCCCACGGCCGGATCGGCCGGACGTCCGCCGGCAAGTACGGGGACGAGATGGCGGACGGCGTGCTCGCCGGCGGCGGTCACTTCGGGGAGAGCGCCCTCGTGGACACCGACGCGAGATGGGACTGCACCGCCACCGCTCGGACGGCGGGCACCCTGCTGACCCTGTCCCGCTCCGACTTCGCCGCCGTCCTGTCCTCGGCTCCCGCTCTGCGGGCCCACGTGCGGCGTTTCGGCGAGCTCGCCCTCCGGCGGCAGAACCACCACGGCGAGGCCGAGATCGCCGTGTCGGCCGGTCACACCGGTGAGGCCGAGCTGCCGAGCACCTTCGTCGACTACGAACTCCACCCGCGGGAGTACGAACTCTCCGTCGCTCAGACGGTCCTGCGCGTCCACTCGAGGGTCGCCGATCTCTACAACGGCCCGATGAACCAGACGGAGGAACAACTCAGGCTCACCGTGGAAGCGTTGCGGGAACGCCAGGAGTACGAACTCATCAACAACCGCGAGTTCGGCCTGCTCCACAACGCCGCCTTCAAGCAGCGGATCCAGAGCCACTCCGGCCCGCCCACACCGGACGACCTCGACAATCTGCTCTGCCGGCGCCGCAGCACCAAGTTCTTCCTCGCCCACCCCAGGACGATCGCGGCGATCGGCCGCGAGTTCAGCGCCTGCGGGCTCTACCCCGAGACCGTCGACCTCGACGGCCGGCAGGTCCTGGGCTGGCGCGGGGTCCCGATCCTGCCCTGCGACAAGATCCCCATCAGCAAGGAGAGCACCAGCTCGATCCTCGCCCTGCGGACCGGGGAGGACAACCAGGGCGTCATCGGCCTGCGCCAGACCGGCCTGGTGGAGGAGTACGAGCCGGGACTGTCGGTGCGCTTCATGGGCATCGACGAGCAGGCGATCCTCTCGTACCTGGTCACCACGTACTACTCCGCGGCCGTCCTCCTGCCCGACGCACTGGGCGTGCTGGAAGACGTGCAGATCGCCCGTAGCCGCGGTTAGAGGGCTCGCGTCCCACCGCTTCGGCCCCCGTCCCGGCGAGGCCTTCGCCCATTTCACCAAGGAGCCAAGGATGCCCGAGCCCGGGCCTTCCCCTTCGCAGTCGCGCCTGGCTGACGCCATGGCCCTCGTCGGGGCCCGCACCCGCCTCACCCACTCCGAACCCCACAGCGACACCATCGGCGACCTCACCCCGCGGCACGGAGAGGAGAGCCGTGCCGCGGCGGGACCGGACGCCTCCGCCCTGGAACGGATCCTGCGGGGGCCCAGCGGAGTGGGCACGACCGGCCTGTATCTCACGCGGCGGGAGGAACCACCGGCACCCCGGGAGCCCGGGACACCGACGGAGGGCGTGCCGGTCCCCGGCCTGTACCACCACCCGGTGCCGGAGCCGGACCCGGTACGGGTGGAGGAGATCAGCCACAGGATCAAGAGGTGGGCGGTCGACGAGGTCCAGGCCTGCCCCCCGGAGTGGGAGGACCAGTTCGACGGCTTCTCCGTCGGACGCTACATGGTGGCCTGCCATCCCGACTCTCCCACGGTCGACCGCCTGATGATCGCCACACGGCTGATGGTCGCGGAGAACGCGCTCGACGACTGCTACTGCGAGGACCACGGCGGCTCACCCGTCGGGCTCGGCAGCCGCCTTCTGCTGGCGCACACCGCTCTCGACCCCCTGTTCACGACGCGAGAGTACGAGCGGCCGTGGGCGGAGTCGCTGCGGTCGGACGCGCCCCGGCGCGCCTACCGCTCCGCCATGGAGTACTTCGTCCAGCAGGCCACCCCCTCACAGGCCGACCGGTACCGGCACGACATGGCACGTCTGCACCTGGGCTACCTCGCGGAGGCCGCGTGGGCCGAGGCGGACCATGTGCCCGAGGTCTGGGAGTACCTGGCGATGCGCCAGTTCAACAACTTCCGCCCCTGCCCGACGATCACCGACACCGTCGGGGGATACGAACTGCCCGCGGACCTGCACGCCCAGCCGGAGATGCAGCGGGTCATCGCGCTCGCCTCGAACGCCACCACCATCGTGAACGACCTCTACTCGTACACCAAGGAGCTCGACAGCCCCGGCAGACATCTGAACCTGCCCGTGGTGATCGCCGAACGGGAGGGCGTCCCTGACCGGGACGGCTATCTGAAGGCGGTCGAGATCCACAACGACCTCATGCACGCGTTCGAATCCGAAGCCGCCGCCCTGGCGGCCGCCTGCCCCGTCCCGAGCGTGCTGCGCTTCCTGCGGGGCGTGGCCGCCTGGGTCGACGGCAACCACTACTGGCACCAGACCAACACCTATCGATACAGCCTGCCCGATTTTTGGTAAGGAACGGATCCCACCATGACCAGCACCGAACTCACCGCCGGCGTCACCGCGTTCATCCCCGGCCCCGCCTCGCCCTACCAGGGGGACATCGCACGCTACTGGGACGGTGAGGCCAGGCCCGTCAACCTGCGTCTCGGCGACGTGGACGGGCTCTACCACCACCACTACGGCATCGGCGACATCGACCACACCGCCCTCGGGGACACCGGGGACAGCGGATACGAGAACAGGCTGATCTCCGAACTCCACCGCCTGGAGTCGGCGCAGGCCGAAGTCCTCCTGGACCACCTCGGCCCCATCGGGCGCGACGACACCCTCCTGGACGCCGGCTGCGGCCGCGGCGGGTCGATGGTCATGGCCCACCAGCGGTTCGGGTGCGACGTCGAGGGCGTCACCCTGTCGGCCAAGCAGGCGGAGTTCGCCAACCGCCGGGCCCTGGAACTCGGCATCGACGACCACGTCCGCGCTCGCGTGTGCAACATGCTCGACACCCCCCTCGAAAGGGGACAGGTCGCCGCCTCGTGGAACAACGAGTCGAGCATGTACGTCGACCTGGAAGACCTCTTCGCCGAGCACTCCCGCGTCCTGTCGGTCGGCGGCCGCTACGTGACCATCACCGGCTGCTGGAACCCGCGGTACGGCCAGCCGTCGAAGTGGGTCTCCCAGATCAACGCGCACTTCGAGTGCAACATCCACTCACGCCGGGAGTACCTCCGGGCCATGGCCAACAACCGGCTCGTACCGCAGGCCGTCATCGACCTGACGCCCGAGACCCTGCCCTACTGGGAGCTGCGTGCCACGTCCTCGCTGGTCACCGGCATCGAGACGGCGTTCATCAACTCCTACAAGGACGGGTCCTTCCAGTACCTCCTGATCGCGGCCGACCGCGTCTGACCGACCGCACGACAGGTCCGGGCCCGTCACACGACGGGCCCGGATCCGTCATGGGCCCGTGGAGCCGGCGGAACCGTGGATCAGCCGCGCGGCAGGACCAGCGACTGCACGTCCGGCAGGCCCCGCCAGTCGTTCGACGCGACCGTGGCATGAGCCTTGGCCAGCAGCGCGACCCGCGCCGACGCGTCGGACGACGACGGGCTGACGTCGTCGAGAGCCGGTGACACGTTCTGCGAGTCCGTCATGAACAGCAGATAGTGGTTGGTGTCGTACCAGCTCGTGTCGATGCCGTTGCCGACGTATGCGGCCGCGTCACCGTCGAAGGCCACGAACCAGGGCCGCAGCGTCGTGTCGGAGTAGCGGGTGCGCGGGTCGCCCGACGCGGCGTTGTGCACCGAGGGGAAGACGTTCGCCTGCGCGGTGGTGCCCGCGGTGTGCAGGTTGCGCAGGTACGTCGCGTACTCCTTGTCCGTCCACAGGGTGTCGGTCGGGTTGTTCTCCTCGACCGTGCCGGGGATGATCTCCAGCAGCACCCTGCCCGCCAACTGCGCCCGGCTCGGCCAGTTGCCGGCCTTCGCCGCGTCGTCCAGAGTGGCGTACTGGCCACCGCCGGGCTTGTTCAGCAGGTCGTTCGGCTTGTAGACCAGACCGCCCAGGTGCGCGCTGATGGACTGGTCCAGCTTGGCCGGGCTCATCCCGAGGTTGGCCTGGAAGCCGGCCTTCATCTCCAGCTTGATGATCAGCGGTCCGTGGCCGGGGTGCGCGCCGAGCCACACCCGGACGTCGTCCAGGCAGCTCTCCAGGTTCTTGTTGGTGCCGCCGGTGTACAGGTCGGCGGCCGTGGAGGCGTTGACGCAGTTGTTGCCGTTGCTGGTCAGACTGCTGTGGCTGACTTTCCACTCCTGGGTGAAGAAGTCGTCCCAGACGTCCAGTTCGATCATCGAGGTGCCGGTGTCGAGGCCCTGCGCGAGATAGGTGAACGCGCCGGGGTCGTAGGTGTTGTGGATTCCGGACGTGGTGGTGCCGGACAGTTGCAGCGAGTTCGTGTCGGCGGCGGCGGCGGTGGTGCCTCCGGCTCCGGCGGCGCCGAACGCCAGGAACAGACTCAGTGTGCCGACCAGCGTGGTACGCAGTGCCGCGAGCGGGCGGAAGGGAAATCTACGGCGGTTCATCGAACCGGTCACGGTGCCTCCATCGTGGGGGTGACTCTCCGTCCGGACGGTGACGGCTGTGCATGAAGCGACGGAGACATGACACGTAACGCGATCGAGAATCCTGCTGTCAGCTACGATTCCGGCCGATCTTCTCCCGGCTTCCCTCCCATGCCGGTTGACGCCCCGGACGGTGCCACGACCGAGTGGTGCGCAGGGAAGTACCGCAGGTCACAAGTCTGGTGACAGGGCGTCAGTACACGGTCGGCAAGGGCTGCGGCGACATCGGCCACAACTTCCTTGCCGACCGGAACGGCCTTGTGCACGAAGGGTGTTGCTCCGGAATCGGCCAGCTCTCGTCACTGCTGCGGAGGCTGGGGCAGGCGCCGTCCGTCGGCGTCGATCCGCCCGGCGCGGATCGCCTCCTCCCGCGCCGCGGCGTTGCGGGCGGCCCAGTACCGCGACCGGACCTCGGCCATCGGCTCGCGCAGCGCCCGCAGCATCAGGCAGGTCGCCAGTGCCAGGACGCCGGTCGGGATCGCGATGCCGCCCGCTATCTGCCACGACAGCCGGGGGTCGGTCACCGAGCCGCCGACGACGACGCAGAACCCCAGCAGGATCCAGCCCAGCCGGTACCCGGAGTCCACTCCCTCAGCATCGCCGGCGAGGGTCAGCCGGCCCGCGTTCAGCATCCCGTAGCCCAGCAGGCAGAGCAGACCGGCCGGGATCAGCACCAGGAGCATCAGCACCGGCATCGGGATCGGCGGGTCGTCGTGGTTGGTGGCCCAGGCCAGCGACTCGACCACCACCCCGGCGGCGAACACCTCCGAGCCCAGCACGCTCAGCACGCCGCCGAGGACCTTCAGCCGCTTGCGCAGCACCGGGTCGGCGAGGGATCCCATGTCGTCGCCCTGGATCCGCCACGCGGCCAGGGCGCGCGCGACACCCGTCACGATCGGGATCACGCCCGACACCACACCGATCACCAACAGCAGTGCGGCGAGCGGATAGTTGTGGTCGTAGAGCATGGAGATGCCGACGAACAGGGCGAAGGTGCCGAACGTCAGCATCGCCCGGTACGGGAACATGTGTGTGGACCTCCGTGGATACCGTGGGAAGGCTCCGCACCCTACCGGCCGACGCCGCAGGGGTTGTTACGCTTCGGACCGGGGGCTGTACGGGGCCGACGGCTCCGTCCCGCATCCGGTGACGGCCAAGGCCGAGCGGACCCCGAACCCGGCCGCGTCTCAGGCGCGACCCGCCCGGATGCCGTCCGGCCGGCCCGGATACCGGACATCACGACCTCCCTGCCCGTCCGACCGATGCCCGCACCGGGATGTCCCGACTCGCCGCCCGCGCCCGGCCCTTCACTCGCGCACCCCCGCCGGCTCCACCGCCCCCCGGCGCAGGGCGAGGCCGGCCGGGACGATCGCCGAGATCACGGCGAGCACGGCACACGCGCCCGTGGCCGCCGCGAGCGTCGCCCACGGGATCTCCGGAGACGTCCGTACCGAGAGCAGGCCCAGCGCGCCCCACATGCCCACCAGCTCGAGCCCGGCGACGAGCGTCCCCAGCAGTCCGCCGACCACGACCACCATCAGCGCCTCGGCACCCACCAGCCGCAGCACCTGCCATCGGGTGGCGCCGGCCAGCCTGAGCACGGCCAGCTCCCGGACCCGGTCGGAGGTCGCCATGACCATCGTGTTGGCCAGTGAGATGCCGGTGTAGAGGAGGGCGATCCCGAGGACCAGGAAGAAGCCCGCCCGGGTCGTCCGGTCGGTCTCGGGGTACGCCTCCCGCACCCAGGCGTCCCTGGTGAGGACCTCCCCGCCCGACGCCCGGACCGCCTGACGCAGACCGGCGGCCACGGCGGCGGGGTCGGCACCGTCGTCGAGGCGTACGTCGACCCGGTCGACGGGCGCCCCGGGGGCGTTGCCCGGGGTGACGTAGACGCCGTTGTCACCGGTGCCGATGGTCATGACCGCGGCGATCCTCAGGGATCTCCTCGTACCGTCGCCGAGCCACACGTCAACCCGCTCGCCCACGGTGTGCTTCTCCCACTCCTCGTTGACGATGATCGAGTCGTCGTCCAGGTCGTTCACCCTCCCCGCGGCGAGCGGGAGCCGGGCCGTCGCCGCGAGCGGTTCCGGCTCGACGGCCCTGGCGTCGGACCTGATGAGCGCCACGCCGTCCTCCAGGACGTACACGGCGCTCGACGAGCTCGCCGAGACCTCGGTACCGGACACGGCCCGAAGCCGCCGCAGCGTCGCCCCGTCGAAGCCGGCGTCGCCCGCCGCGGTGACCACGAAGTCGGCGGTCGTCCGCTCGCGCACCTCGGTGGCCCTCGCCTCGCCGAGGACGGCCCCGGCGCCGAGCAGCGAGCCCGCCAGGGCGACCGTGACCAGCACGGGCGCCGCGACGGCGGCGGTACGGCGTACTCCGGTGGCGGCGTTCTCCCGCACCAGCATCCCGCCGGCGCCGGGCAGTCGGGCCGGCAGCCAGGCGACCAGCCGGGCCAGCGGCCGCACCAGCACCGGCGCGAGCAGCGCGACCGCGCTGATCAGCAGCATCGGCCGGCTCACATAGGTCTTGCGCTGCAACAGGCCGCCCGGGTCCGTCACCAGGTCCAGGACCGGCATCACCACGGCGGCGAGCAGCAAGGCCGCGCCGAACAGCCGACGGCCCCGTGTCATCGGCCGGGTGTCGACGGACGCCTCGCGCAACGCCTCGACGGGACCGGTGCGCCCTGCCCGCCAGGACGCGGCCAGCACCCCGCACAGGGCCACGGACAGGCCCGTCCAGAACGCCACGTGGTAGGGCCAGACGTGGTCGCCGACGGTGAACCAGCGGGGCGCGAGACCCTCGTCGACCGCCCACCCGGCGAGCCTCGGAGCCCCGTGGGAACCGAGCGCGCAACCGGCGGCCGAGGCGAGCACGCCGACCACGAGCGCCTCGGAGACGACCATGCGGCGGATCTGCCCCGGGGTCGCCCCGACGGTGCGCAGCAGCCCGAACTCGCGGCGCCGCTGAGCCACCGAGAACGCGGAGGTCGAGGCCACCACGAACACCGACACGAACCCGGTGACACCGCCGGCCGTGCCGAACATGGCGTTCATCGCGGTGAGGGCCTCCCCGTCCCGGTCCGGATCGGCGTCGGCGTACCGGCGCGCGTCCCCGGTGAGGACCTGGACGCCCCGGCTGCCGCGCACCGCCTCGCGCACGGTCGCGGCGTCGGCGTCGACCACGAGCTGGAGGCTGCGCGGCGACAGTTCGGCGGCGCGGGCGTCGGTGTAGAACACGGCGTTCTCGAAGCCGAGTCCGGCCACGGTGCCGACGACGCGCACCGTGCCGCCGCCGGTCCGCACCCGGGTGCCCGCACGGGCCCAGTCACCGCTGACGACGACCTCGTCCGCGGCCTCGGGCGCGCGCCCCGTGCCGAGTTCGTACGGCGCGAAGGCCGCCGTGGACCAGGGGTGGCCCACCAGATCGGCGGGCCCGCCCTCGGCCCGTACGGCGAACGACCGGTCCTCGACGACGGTCCCGAGGCCGCGCAGCCTCGCGACCGTGTCGTCGGGCACGGCACGCGGCCGCGCGAGCTTTTGGCTGCGGTCGCCGATCGAGGTGGGCACCTTCAGCGCGTCCTGGCCCTTGACGACGACCGGCGCGGCGGCGAACCGCTCCGGCCCCCGGGCGGGTGCGTCCAGTGAGGACGCCAGGACCAGTCCCATCACGGCGATCAGGGCCACGCCCAGACAGAGGGCGACGAAACCGCCGACGAAGGTGACCCAGCGGGTGCGCAGGACGCGCAGCGCGGTGCTCAGCACGGCATCTCCTCGAGCCCGGTCACGCGCGCCGCGATGTCCTCGGCGGGGGCGCCGGTCAACTCGCCGTCGACACGGCCGTCGACGAGGAAGACGACACGGTCGGCGCAGGAGGCGGCGACGGGGTCGTGGGTGACCATGACGATCGTCCGGCCGTCCCGGTCGGCCATGCCGCGCAGCAGGGCCAGCACCTCGCGGCCGGTCCGCGAGTCGAGCGCGCCGGTCGGCTCGTCGCCGAACAGCACGTCGGGACGGGTGATCAGGGCACGGGCCAGGGCGACCCGCTGCTGCTGGCCGCCGGACATCTCCGCCGGGCGGTGCCGCGCCCGGTCGCCGAGTCCGACCTGTTCGAGCACCTCGCGCACCCGGGCCTTCCGCGGACGGCGGCCGGCCAGCCGCAGCGGCAGGGCCACGTTCTGCTCGGCGGTCAGCGAGGGCAGCAGGTTGAACGCCTGGAACACGAAGCCGACGCGCTCCCGGCGCAGCAGGGTCAGCTCGGTCTCGCTCAGCCCGGTCAGCTCCGTGCCGCCCAGGGTGACCGAGCCCGACGTGGGCCGGTCAAGGCCCGCGGCGCACTGCAGCAGGGTCGACTTGCCGGACCCGGACGGGCCCATCACGGCGGTGAAGGTCCCCTTCGGGAAGGCGAGCGACACCTCGTCCAGGGCGGTGACGGACGTACCGCCCGAGCCGTGGCGCCGGGTCACGGAGCGCAGTCGGATCGCGTCCTCGGTCATGTGTCTCCCCACCGGTACCTGCTCCCTCGGCTCGTCGGTACTTCCACGCCCCACGAAACCGTGCGACCTCCTCGCGACGCAGTACGGCGGGACCGAGACCTGGGGTAGGGCCAGGCATACCCCGATGCGGGCACCGGCCCGATGGCCACCGGCCGACGCGGCCGCCTACGGTCATGCGCATGCACCCTCGAAACGTGTGGCAGGCCATGTCCCGGCCGGGCTTCCTGCTGTCGGCCTGGCCCCTGCGCTCCGCCGCGTACCTGCTCACCGGCGCGGTGACCGGCGTCGCCGCTCTGGCGGGGCTCGTGACGCTGGCTGCGGTCTGCGGTGTGCTCGCCGTCGTCCTGGTGGGGCTGCCCCTGCTCGTCGTGGTCGCTCTCGGCGGGATCCCGGTGGCCTGGGCGGAGCGGCACAGGCTGCGCCTGGTCGACCGCACCCCGGTGTCCGGCCGGCATCAGGTGCCGACCGCGCCGGGGCCGTGGGCCTGGCTGACCACCCGGCTGCGGGAACAGGCGACCTGGCGGGAGCTCGGGTACGCGCTGCTGTTCGCCGGGGTGCTGTGGCCGGTCGACGCCCTGGCGGTCACGGCCGCCCTGCTCTTCCCGGTCTCCATGGTGGCCACTCCGCTGCTGATGGCCACGGCCGGAGACGGCCACGAGGCGAAGGTGCTCAAGCAGTGGACGGTCACCACGTGGCCGGCCGCGTTCGGCGTCGCCGTGCTGGGGGTGCTCCTGATGGGTGCGGGTGCTTACGTGCTGGGCACCGCGGCGGGCGCCCGCGCCGGGCTGACCCGGCTGCTGATCGCCTCGCGCGAGGGCGAACTCGGCGCCGAGGTGCTCGAACTGGCCCGCTCCCGTGCCCGGTTGGTGGACGCCTTCGAGGCGGAACGGCGCCGTATCGAGCGTGATCTGCACGACGGTGCCCAACAACGCCTCGTGGCCCTGACGATGGTCCTCGCTCTGGCCCGTCTCGACGTCCCGCCCGGTCCGCTCGCCGACCAGCTCGACAAGGCCCACGAGGAGGCCGGCAAGGCGCTCGCGGAGCTGCGCGAGCTCATCCACGGCATCCACCCCAAGGTCCTCACGGACTACGGCCTCCACGCCGCGGTCGCCGACGCCGCCGACCGCTGCGTGGTCCCCGTCGACGTCGACCTGGAACTGCCGGGCCGGCCGGGCCGGGCGGTCGAGTCCGCGGCGTACTTCGTGGTCTGCGAGGCGCTCGCCAACGTCGCCAGACACAGTGGGGCCGACCGCGCGCGGGTGAGCGGCGGTCATCGCGACGGACGTCTGTTCCTCGAGGTGCGCGACGACGGCCGCGGCGGCGCGGACCCCTCGGTGGGCAGCGGCCTCGTCGGCCTCGCGGACCGGGTGTCGGTCCTGGATGGCAGACTTGTCCTGACCAGTCCGCCGGACGGACCGACTCTGTTGCGTGTGGAGTTTCCTTGCGAGTTGACCGAGCCGGCCGATCGCTCCGCGTAGTCCTGGCCGAGGACAGCGTGCTGCTGCGGGAGGGGCTCATCGGCCTGCTCGGCCGCTGCGGCCACGAGGTGGTCTCGGCCGTCGGAGACGCACGGGCACTGATCGCGGCGGTCGAGGAGCACGCACCCGACATCGTGGTGACGGACGTACGGATGCCGCCCGCCTTCCAGGACGAGGGCCTGCACGCGGCGGTGCGGCTGCGCGAGGAACACCCCGCACTGCCGGTTCTGGTCCTCAGCCAGTACGTGCAACGGATGTACGCCGCCGAACTCCTGGACTCCGGTGACGGATCGGGCGTCGGCTATCTGCTCAAGGACCGGGTGGGCCAGGTCGAGGAGTTCGTGGAGGCGCTGCACGAGGTGGCGGACGGCGGGACGGTGGTCGACCCCGAGGTGGTGCGCCAGTTGCTGCGCCGCCGCCGCGATCCGCTGGAGCGGCTCACCCCGCGCGAACGCGAGGTGCTGGCCCTGGTCGCCGAGGGCAGGTCCAACGGCGCGATCGCCAGGGAGCTGGTGGTCTCCGAAGCGGCGATCGGCAAACACATCGGCAACATCCTCACCAAGCTGGACCTGCCCCCGGCGGACGAGACCCACCGCAGGGTCCTGGCCGTCCTCGCCTACCTCCGCTCCTGACCCCGACCGGATTCTCGGCTCCTCCCGGGTTCGCGGCTGTCGGTGGCCGGCACGAGCACGGGACCAGGGGTGCCGTCTACCGTGCGGCGACCGGGACTTCCGGGCGAGGGTCGACCGGTGTGAGCACGCCGAGGCGGTCCTCGATCTGCTGGGCGGCGGCCAGGCACAGGTCCTCCCGGAACGCGCGCCCGATGACCTGTACGCCGGACGGCAGTCCGTCGCCGACTCCGCCGGATCGCCGAGGCCGTCTGCCTCCTCGCCGACGAGCACGGACCGGAGGGGGTGAGCATGCGCGACGTCGCCGCCCGCGCGCAGGTCTCCCTGGGCGCCGTCCGGCGCTGCTTCCGCAGCAAGGAGGAAGCCGAGGAAGTCCTGCGCACGCACCTGGCCGGCCTCCGGGAACGCCTCCGCGCCACCCCGTGAAACGACGTGGCGACCTGCCCGGTGCACCGGAGCGCGCCGCGTCGCGGCGGTGCCGGGAACAGCCGGTCCGGTCGGCACGGTTGTACCGGCCGAGGGACCGGTGCCACCCGGGCGGGGGCAAGACGACCGTGCGGTCGTCCGCCCCACCGGGGGCCGGGCCTCAGGGGCGTGGTACGTCCGCCGCGCACCCGAACCACGATGTGTTTCCGCAGGAGGACTGTTTCATGACTGACCGGCCTTTGACGCTCATGGCGGTACATGCCCACCCCGACGACGAGGCCACCGGAACCGGAGGCGTTCTCGCGCGGTACGCGGCGGAGGGCATCCGCACGGTTCTCGTGACGTGTACCGACGGCGGTTGCGGTGACGGACCGGGGGGTGTCAAGCCGGGCGAGCCCGGGCACGATCCGGCGGCGGTCGCCTTGATGCGCCGTCAAGAACTCGAGGCGAGCTGCGAGGCACTGAAGGTCGGCGATCTGGAGATGCTGGACTACGCCGACTCCGGGATGATGGGCTGGCCGAACAACGAGGCTCCGGGCTCCTTCTGGCGCACCCCTGTGGAGGAGGGCGCGTCGCGACTCGCGGAACTCATGCGGCACTACCGGCCTGATGTGGTCGTCACCTATGACGAGAACGGTTTCTACGGACACCCGGACCACATCCAGGCCCACCGCATCACGATGGCGGCGCTGGAGATGACCGAGCTGACACCGAAGGTGTACTGGACCACGATGCCCCGCTCGTCGATGCAGCGGTTCGGGGAGATCATGCGTGAGTTCGGCGAGGAGATGCCGGAGCCGGATCCCGCCGAGACCGCCGCGCTCGCCGAGATCGGCCTTCCCGACGACGAGATCACCACGTGGGTGGACACCACGGCGTTCAGCGGTCAGAAGTTCGACGCGCTGGCCGCGCACGCCAGTCAGGGCGAGAACATCTTCTTCCTCAAGATGGGCAAGGAGAGGTTCGGCGAGCTGATGGGCATGGAGACCTTCGTACGCGTCCTGGACCCCACCGGTGCGCCCGTGCCCGAGAACGACCTCTTCGCCGGACTGCGCTGATCGGTCCGCCGGACCCGGAAGGCGCGTCGGCCGCCCGGCACGAGCCGGGCGGCCGACGCGCCTTCCTGATCGGGTGAGCGGCACGCCGTGCGGTGCGGGAATCCGGCGCGCGCACCGCGCTGACCGAGAACCAGGACGGCATGCGCGTCACCCGGCGACTCGTCCGGGGCCCGGGGCCCGGGGCGTGCGGAAGGAACCGAACACCCCCGCGCCGTGCGGCCCGCAGCACCGCCGCGACCGCGATGGCCGCCCGGGCCGGCATGTCGCGGACCTGCGCGTCGGCGATGAGCTTCGGCGGCCACCAGGCGCTGCGTCGCGCCGGTGATCCCGCCGACCGACCCGCGCCCGCTCCGCGAGACCGTACGGAACGTGCGGGTGCCGGCCCACGACGCCGTGCACGGCTCGCAGGGACACCGAGGCCTGAGCCGCCGTGCCGTGCCGATCGCGGGGCGGCGATGTGCGCCAGACCGCCTTTAGGTAGTCCACCTCGTATGGCAGTGACCATATATTGACAGTCTCTCTCAATTTCAATAGCTTTCAGAGTGCGGAGTTCTCCGCATCACTCACGATGTGCTGACACTTGTCGGAGGTTTGTCATGTCTGCCGCAGCCTCGGATGCCACCCTCTCGCCACCGCCCGCGCTCGCGAACTCACCCCGCCGCTGGTGGGCGCTGGCCGCATTGACGCTGTGCGTGCTGATCATCGGCCTGGACGGGACCATCATCAACGTGGCCCTGCCGTCCATGGCGCAGGAACTGGGCGCCGACAGCGCCGAGTTGCAGTGGATCAGCGGTGGCTATCTACTGGCCCTGTCCGCCGCCATGCTCCCCGTCGGCATGCTCGGCGACCGCTTCGGACACAAGAAGCTGCTGGTCGCCGGCATCGCGCTGTTCGGTCTGGCGTCCGGGGCCGGTGCCCTGGTCGACAGCACCGGCGCGGTGATCACCGTCCGCGCCGTGCTCGGCCTGGCCGCCGCCATCATCACGCCGCTGTCGATGGCGATCCTGCCGAAGATCTTCGCCCAGGAGGAGCTGCAGAAGGCCATCGCCACCTGGACCGGCGCCACCGCCCTGGGCCTGCCGATCGGGCCGCTGGTCGGCGGATGGCTCCTCAACCACTTCTGGTGGGGTTCGGTCTTCGTCTTCAACATCCCGGTGGTCGCCGCCGCGCTGATCGCCAGTGTGTGGCTGCTGCCCGACGACAGCAGGCGCCACGAGGCGGGGGCCGCGCGGGCCGCCGGCCGGGCGCCCGCCGCCGAGGAGAAGCAGGGCTCGTTCGACCTGCTCGGCACCGTCCTCAGCGCCACGGGCATCACCGCCCTCGTGTACGGCACCATCCTGCAGCCCACCAAGGGCTGGAGCGACGTGCAGGTCACCGGCTCGCTGATCGCCGGCGTCGTCCTGCTCGTCGGCTTCGTGCTCCACCAGCGGCGCATCCCCCACCCGCTGGTCGACCTCAAGCTGTTCGGCGACCACCGGTTCGGCTGGGGCGCGCTGATCGCGGTCTTCGTCCAGTTCGCCGTGGTGGGCATCCTGTTCGTCCTGCCCCAGTACCTCCAGGGAGTCCTGGGCGCCGACGCCTTCGGCACCGGTCTGCGACTGCTCCCGATGATCGGCGGCCTGATGGGAGCCGCCGCACTCAGCGACGGCCTGGTCTCCAAGCTCGGATCGCGCACCGTCATCCCGATCGGCCTGCTGCTGCTCGCCGTCGGCGGCCTGCTCGGATCCTTCACCCGCAACGGCGACGGCTACGGGTCGGTGGCGCTGTGGCTGACCCTGACCGGTCTCGGCTTCGGCCTGGCGATCGTGCCGGCCACCACCCTGGTGATGTCCTCGCTGCCGCCCGAGCGCTCGGGTGCGGGCACCAGTCTGCTGGAGACGCTGCAGCAGGTCGGCGGCGTGCTCGGCGTGGCCGTACTGGGCAGCCTGCTCAGCTCGTGCTATCTCGACCAGCTGTCCACCGACCACCTGTCGGCGCCCGCGGCGCACACGGCGCGCGACTCGGTGCTCGGCGCCGACGCGGTGGCCTCCCAACTGCACGACAAGGCCCTGCTCACCTCCGCGCACAGCGCCTTCGTGCACGGCATGAGCCTCGTGCTCGTGGTGTGCGCGGTGTCCTCGCTGCTGGCCGCCGTCCTCGCCGTGGTGTTCCTGCCCGCCCGGTCGCAGGACCCGGCCCTGCTGAGGGCCAAGGAGGCGGAAGCCGAGAAGGCTGAAGAGGCGAGGAAGGCGGAGGAGGCCGCGAACGGCACGGTCGGAGCCGCGAAGGATGACACCACGACCACCCAGCACGGAGAATCGCTGGTATGAGCGCCAGAGAGATCTCCACCGTACCTGCGACGTCAGGCCTCGGCCTGCGTGAACGCAAGAAGCTGAAGACGTGGCAGAGCATTCGGCGCGAGGCGTTTCGGCTCTTCGCCGAGCAGGGCTACGAAGCGACGTCCGTCGACCAGATCGCAGCGGCAGCCGAGATCTCGCCCAGCACGTTCTTCCGGTACTTCCCCACCAAGGAGGACGTCGTCCTCATGGACGAGTACGACTCCATGCTCGGCGACGCCCTGGGCGACCGCCCGGCGGACGAGCCGATCGTGGACGCCGTACGGCACGCCCTGTCCGACTCGCTGGCCAGGCTGCTGGCCAGCGACCGGGAGGAGTTGCTCTTCCGCACCCGGCTGACCTTCAGCGTCCCCTCGATCCGGGCGCGTTCGCTGGAGGAGCAGCTGAGGAGCCAGACGGCCATCGCCGCGCTGATCGCCGAGCGCACGGGCCGCGACGCCGACGACCTGGAGGTCAAGTGCGCCGCCGCGGCCATCATCGCGGTGCTCACCACGGTGATCTGGCACTGGGTGGAACATGACGGCGCCGGCGACCTGACGGCGATGTACGACAACCAACTCACCCTTCTCTCCAAGGGCCTGCACCTCTGACGCCCTCCCGCCCCACGGACCCGGACGCCGGACCAGGACGCCGTAGGCCGGTCCGGACATGAGCGCTTCGCCCCGTCGCCGCACGACGACGGGGCGAAGCGCTGCCCGAGGGCAAGGAGACGCGCCTGGCCTCGCGTACGGGACGGGTGCCGAGGGGCGAGGTCGAGGGTCTGGGCGGAGCGGGCGCGGCGATCGGACAGGGCTTTCAGGGTTCCCTCCGGCGCCCGCTGACCCGTCCCCGAGGAAATGGTCGCCGAAGTTCCCGACGGGCGGATCAACGCGAAAGAACTGGAGACGAGTTCTTCACGGCTGTTGACACCGGTCTTTCGGTAGATCGCCTTGAAATGATCGTTGACGGTGTGCAGGGAAAGATTCAGACTGCGGGCGATCTGTTTGACGGCCAGCCCGTCGAGAGCCCTCCTGATCACTTCCTGCTCCCGCGAGGTGATCCCGTACAGAACGGCCGCGGCCGGCAACAGGACGTCGGCGGCTCAGTGCTTGACGGCCCGGCTGTCGTGCCGTGAGGGCTATGTTCCAGACGTGCGCGACCTCTGAGCATGTGTCCGTCGTGCGGTACGAGTGGCGCGATCCGTTCCGAGACCACCTTGCCCAGTTCGGGTATCGTCGTGGCCTCCGCCGCCGCCGATGGAAGAGCGCGGGATATCAGTTCCACGTCCGGATCCATGCAAGGAGTGTGGATCGGCGCACCTCGACGGGCAAAGGTTCTCGGCGTGTCGGCCGCCCGGTCCTGGGACGTTCCGGACCGGGCGACCCGGCTCATCGCGTCAGCACTCCGGGACGTCCCCGCTGTGGAAGGCCTCGTTGCCGTCCACGTACGCCCCGTACGTCCACCCCGTCACGAACAACTCCTGGCCGTCGGCGGTGTAGCGCTCGGACACCGTGTGGTACCAGACGTTTCCGTGGTTGCCGATGTTGTCACCGCGGTCCCAGCAGTCGGCGACGATCGCGTCTCCGAAGCCCAGGTCCGGGATCCCCACCTTGCCGAAGCGGGTGTGCGTGGTGTTGCAGACGCCCGCGCCGGCACCCGAGGTGACGTGGATCAACGCGTTGGCGGCGGACGCGCTGCTGGTCGCCAGAGCCAGCACACCGGCGCTCAGCGCCGCGACGACGGCGCCGCACGACACTCTTCATCATCGTTTCCCCCTGATCACTGCCGGCGATGCGCTGCCGAGCGGTGCCCCGACGTCCGGAGCACACCCAGGCCCGCGTCTTGGCGGTGCTTCGCGAGAGGAGGAGGATGTCGCTTTCGGCGGCGGTCGGGGGGAGGGCCATGACAGGTCGAGGGGTGGCCGCTGAGGCTGATCTCGATGCCGGCGTACCGTTACGGGAGCGCTTGGCGACGGCCACCGCCTATGGCCTCGCCTGTCTCCTGCATGTCCTGACGGCGAGTTCACTGATCTGCGGTGTGCTGCTCGTTCTTCGTCTCGAGGCGGTCGTGCAGCCGCTGATCGGACTGGTGCTGATCCTGTGCGCCGTCCTGTTGCGCCCCCGCCTCGGCCGCCTCGACCCGGACCTGCCCACGCTGGCGCGGGAAGAAGCGCCCGCCCTGTACGCGCTGTTGGACGACGTGGCGGACGCGGTGGGCGTACGACGCCTCGATGTCGTACAGGTCGGCACGGATTTCTCCGTACGCGTCACCACCTTCGGTGTACGACGCAGACGGCGACTGGTGCTCGGCTATCCCCTCTGGCTGACTTCTGCACCGCAGCAGAGAGTGGCCGCTCTCGCGCATGAGTTGGGGCACTTCGCATCCCGCGATGTCCGACGCGGAGCGCTCGTCGGCCTCGCGCTCGCTTCCCTGGCCGCAGGGGCGGAAGAGATGGAACACCGGACCGTCGTGACGGAGGCGGCCTTCGACACGTCTCCACTGTCCCGGTACGCCGATGAAATGGCCGTAGCGGCCGCGCGGTTCAAGGCCCATGGCCGAACGGTGAATTGGGTGCTGTGGATCCCCGGCCTGCTGATGAAGGGCACAGCTCGGCTGCTGGCCCGGCTCACACTGCCGAGCGCCCGGCGCGCGGAGTTCCAGGCGGACGCCGTGGCCGCTCGTGTCGCTTCCACCCGAGCGGCCGTCTCCGCCTTGCACGACCGGCGACTGGGCGACGTCGTGACCATCGAGGTGCACCGACTGGCCGTTGCGGTGCGAACCCTCGGCCGGACCGGCAGCGCGCGGAGCGTGGACCAGGACTTCTGGGCGAAGGTCGGCGCGCACGCGGCATCATCGCGCGGTAGCACACGGAACGATCCCGATCGCGTCGGCGCAGGCGACGGGACACCTGCGGACTCGGACCCGCTCGGGCGACAGGACAAGGATCCCGGTCTCCCCGCCATCGGGTTGCGTGCGACTCGGCTGTCCACGGGGGCGGCGTACCCGGCCACCGTCCTGCTCGACGCGGCTCGGGCGGACGCCATCGAAAACGAACTCCGCGGCCCGAAGCGCTTGCTGGCTCGCAAGATCGTCCAGGACTGCGTCCAGGCCTGAAGCCGTCGCCGGTGCCGTCCTGGACGACCGGACGGCGAGTACGGCTCCGGCAAGCTCTCCGGGCAGAGCCGCGGCTCCGCCCTCGGACGGACGAGAGGGCGGAGCCGCTTGCCGAAGAGTGCGACGGTGCGGTCAGGCGTGGCGGCGGTTTCCGGTGAAGACCCGGTACAGGACGAGGAGGATGAGCGAGCCGACGATGGCGGCGATCCATGTGGAGACGTCGAAGAAGCCGTCGATGGAGTCGACACCGAAGATGACCTTGCCGAGCCAGCCGCCGAGGAGGCCTCCCGCGATCCCGATGAGCATCGTGATGATGATGCCGCCCGGGTCCCTCCCGGGCATGAGCGCCTTGGCGATGAGGCCGGCGAGCAGTCCGATGAGTATCCAGGCGATGATGCCCATGATGTGTGTCTCCTACCTGGTCGTATAAAGGCTGTGTCAAAGGACCGTGTGATCGGTGTCGGCGATTTCAAACCCATGCGGTCCGGCAGACCGGGGTCCGCGGCCGGTCACCGGGTCCGCGGCCGGTCACCGAAGTGTTTGAATCCCGGGAATAGGTCTACGCGACTGGTATGGCTCGTTCGACGCGAGAGACAGAACGCAAATACGCGGTGCCCGACACCGACATCTCCTGGCTGTCCGACCTGGTCGGTGCGGGCCCCGTCGCCTCCGTGGCGGACCAGGGAGTGCGGGAACTGGACGCCGTCTACTACGACAGTGACGACTTGCGACTGACCCGCACCCGCGCGTCCCTGCGACGCAGGACGGGCGGCACCGATGCCGGCTGGCACCTGAAACTCCCCCTCCCGGGCGACAGTCGCGAGGAGATCCGGACTTCTTCGATGTCGGAGGACGTCCCTGAGGAACTGCGGTGTCTCACGCTCTCCCGCACCCGCGGCGCGGCGCTGCGGCCCGTGGTACGGATCCGCTCCAGCCGTTCCCCGCACCGTCTCCTCGACGCGGAGGGCGACGTCCTGGCGGAACTGAGCGTGGACCAGGTGTCCGCCGAGGCGCTCCTCGACGACGAAGGACGCACGGCCTGGACGGAGCTGGAGGTCGAACTCGTCCAGGACGGCGACCCGGCCCTCCTGGACAGTGTCGAGAAGGTGCTGCGGAAGAACGGTCTCGACCGGGCAGAGAGCCCGTCCAAGGTCTTCCGCGCCCTGACGGAAGCCACGTCCCTCCTGCGACGCGCGCCCGACGCGTCCGACGCGCGCGCCGACGTCGCTCCGGGAACGGCCGGCCGGCACGTGCTCGCCTACACGGACCGACTCGTCGGCGCTCTCATGGACCTCGACCCCGCGGTCCGTCGCGACACGCCCGATTCCGTCCATCGGATGCGCACCACGGCACGCCGTCTGCGCGGCTGCCTGCGGTCCTACCGCTCCGTCTTCGACAGGGAAGTCACCGACCCCGTCCGGCGCGATCTGAAGTGGCTGGCCAACGAACTCGGCGCGGAACGCGACCACGAAGTGCTTCGCGACCGGCTCACCTCGGAGGTGCGGGAGCTCTCCGGCGAGCTGGTCCTGGGCCCGGTCGAGGCACGGCTCAAGGCCTGGGACGTGGCACGGCGGACCGAGGCCCGCCGCCGCACTCTCGACGCGCTCGCATCGCCCCGCTACCTGGGCCTGCTGAACGGCCTGAAGTCCCTCACGGAGGCGCCGCCGTTGCGCGCCTCCAAAGCGGCCGGCAAACCCGGGAAGGTCTTCCGCAAGGTGCTCCGGAAGGAGTACCGCCGCCTCGCGGGACGCATGGAGCCGGCACTCGCCATGGCGTCGGGCCCGGAGCGGGACACCGCGATCCACGACGCCCGCAAGGCCGCCAAGAGGCTCCGCTACGCCGCGGAGGCGGCCCGTCCGGCCCTGGGCAAGCCCGTACGGCGTCTCGGCAAGCGCGCCAAAGCCGTGCAGCAGGTGAGCGGAGCCCAGCACGACAGCGTGGTGACGCGTGACGCCCTGCGCCGACTCGCGGTCTCCGCCCACGCGGCGGGGGAGCCCGGCTTCACCTGGGGCGTCCTGCACGGCCAGGAGGGGGCCGCGGCCGCCGCCCGGGAACGACAGCTCCCGGAGGCCTGGAGCAAAGCGCGCGCGGCGGCACGGAAGAAGGCCCTCCGGTCCTGAGGGGTCCGGGCGGCGGCATGCCGGTGCAGCCCTTTCCCCCGAGGGGCTTCACGGGCCGGGGCGGCCGGGGTCGCCCCGGCAGGTGCCCGAGGGGCACGGGGTCATTCGGTCGCGCGGCTGCCGAGTGACCGCAGCGCGGCGGCCACCGTCGCGCTCAGCGAACCGGCTTCGGCGCCCGCGCGGGAACGCAGGTTGACGCCGTGGGCGAGCAGGGCCAGCAGGTCGGCCGCGGTGGCCGGGTCGGTGTCGAGGGCCGGCTGGCCTTCGGCGCCGGCGACGACGAGCACCGCGTGCAGGGCTTCCCGCAGTTCCTCGTGGTGCCGGTCGAGGAAGGCGCGGACGTCGGGGCCGCCGTTCTCCGCGCCGGCCTGCGCGTTGGAGACCATGCAACCCCAGCGCGCGTACTCGCCCGAGCATCGGACCCCGATCAGCGCGTCGAAGAACTCCGCGACGGCGGGCAGCCCCCGGCGGTCCTCGGCGAGCCCGCGGAACGCCGGCCGGGACCATTGCTCCTGGTAGCGGTGCAGCGCGGCGAGGTAGAGCTCCTGCTTGCCGCCGAAGGTGGCGTACAAGATGTGCCAGAACATGGACCGGGCGGCCCGGGAACTCGCCGACTCCGGGCAGGCCGGCCGCGCACGCGCCGTCGGCGAGCCCGCCCCGCGGTTCACCCTGCCCTCCGCGGCCGGGGCCATGGCGGCCCTGGACGACCTGCCGGCCGAGGGCCCCGTCGTCCTCACCTTCTACCGCGGCGCGTGGTGTCCGTACCGCAACCTCGCCCTGCGCGCCCTCCAGTCGCGCCACGCCGACATCGCCGCGCGCGGCGCCCGCCCGGCCGCCGTCTCCCCGCAGATCCCCGACGAGTCGCTCACCCTCACCGAGAAGCACGGTCTGGCCTTCGAAGTCCTCAGCGGTTCCGGCTCCGACACGGCCGAGCGGTACGGCCTCGCGTTCGACCTCTCCGACGAGCTCGCCGCCGTCCACGACAAGCTCGGCTTCGACCTCCAGCGCGTCACAACGACGACCACCCCCGCACGCTGCCGCTGCCCGCCACTTACGTCATCGACCGGAACGGAGTGATCCGCTGGGCCTTCGTCGACACCGACTGCACCGCCCGCGCCGAACCCGCCGACGTCATCGCGGCCCTGGACGCCCTCGGCGGAACCCGTCAGGGCCGGTCGCTCGGATCGTCCGGCAGTGGGAAGATCCGGACCGGGGAGACGACCGTGGTGCGGGCGGCGCCGAGGACTTCGGCGACGGCTCACCGGAGCGGTTCGACGTGGGGAGGGTTCGGGGTGCGCGCTGCGGGCGGGTGCGGGAGAGGGGACCTGTGGTCCGGGCACGTCCGGAGGCGGGGGCGGGTGCCCGCCGTGCTCGCGGTACTGGCGGCCGGGCTGATGGTCTTCCACCGGGCGGTGCCCAACTCGGTGGGACACCTGGGCAGTCTGCTGGAGGCTTTCCTTCCGTGGCTGGGCCCGGTGGTCGTGGTGCTGTTCCTCGTGGCCGTGCTGTGCCGCTCGGCGGTCGCGCTGGTGGCGCTGATGCTGCCGGTGGCGGCTTGGACCTGCCTCTTCGGGGGGCTGCTCGAGGCGGAGCACGGCTCGTACGACCTGGTGGTGGTGCAGCACAACGTCAGCGACGAGAACACCGACGCGGTGGGTACGGCCCGTGTCCTGGCCGGTGCCGGGCCTGATCTGATCGCGCTGGAGGAGCTCGTGCCTCCGGCGTCGGCGACGTACGCGCGGGCTCTCGCCCCGGCCTATCCGTACCACGCGGTCCGGGGCACCGTCGGGCTGTGGTCGAAGCACCCGCTGGGCGGTGTCCGGCAGGTGGACATAAAACCCCGGCAGATCACGGAGAGCTGGAGTCGTGGACTGCGCGCGGTCGTTCACACGCCCCGCGGTGATGTCGCGGTGTACGTCGCGCACCTGCCCTCGGTCCGTGTCCGGGCGAGCGGGTTCGCCTCCTCGTGGCGGGACGAGAGCGCGGCACGGCTGGGCAAGGCCGTCGCCGCGGAGAAACTGAAGAAGGTCCTGCTGCTCGGCGATCTCAACGGCACCGTCGACGACCGCGGGCTGGCCCCGCTGACCTCCCGGATGAACACGGCCGAGCGGGGTTTCGCCTTCAGCTTCCCCGCCGCCTTCCCGGTGGCCCGGATCGACCAGGTCATGGCCCGCTCCGCGACCGTCGGCCACATCCGTGCCCTGCCGCCCACCGGCAGCGACCACCTGCCGGTGGCCGCCCGGATCACCGGTGTCCTCCGATGATGTCCGGGCCTTCGAGCCGGGGGCGTCGCCCTGCGGCGGGAACAGAAGCCGCCCGGGGCGATCCGTAACGGATCGCCCCGGGCGGCTTCGGTCGTGGAGTGGATCAGGCGACGGCGGCGGTCGAGGTGTCCTGGGCGGTGTCCTCGGGGGCCGTCCCGGGCTTGGCGGCGGAGTCGAAGCCGCGCAGCGGGACATGGCGGATGAAGACGGCGATCAGCAGTCCGACGGCGGCCACGGCCGCGCCCCAGGCGAAGACCTGGCCGACGCCGTCGGTGACGGCCTGCTGGAACACGTGCTGCACCTTCTCCGGCAGGCTCTTGAGGGCCTGCGGCGTCATCTGGGCCACCTCGAACCGGCCGTCGCCCGCCCCCGCACCGGTCGCCGTGCCCATGTGGGAGGTGACGGTGTCGGTGAGGGTGGTGGCGTAGACCGAGCCCAGCAGGGAGACGCCGACCGAGCCGCCCATGTTGCGCAGGAAGGTCGCGGCGCCGGTGGCGGCGCCCATGTTGCGCAGCGGCGCGTTGTTCTGCGCGATGAGCATCGTGCTCTGCATCAGGCAGCCCATGCCCGCGCCGAGCACCACCATGTACAGCGATGTGGTGGTGCGGGTGGTGTCGATGTCCATGGTGGCGAACAGCGCCAGACCGGCGGCCATCAGGATCGTGCCGGCGATGGGCAGGGCACGGTAGCGGCCGGTGCGGCTGATCAGGGCGCCGCCCGCCATCGAGACGACCATCGACGAGAGCATCATCGGCATCAGCAGCAGGCCGCTGTTGGTCGCGGAGGAGCCCTGGACGAACTGCTGGAACTGCGGCAGGAAGGTCACCCCGCCGAACATGGCGAAGCCGACGATGAAGCTGAGGGCGCCGGAGAGCGAGAAGTTGCGGTTGGCGAAGACGGACAGAGGCATGATCGGCTCGGTGACGCGGCGCTCGACGATCACGAAGGCGACGAAGGCGAGCACGGTCGCCACGGCCAGGCCGATGATGGTGGCCGAGTCCCAGTCGTACTCGTTGCCGCCCCAGCTGGTGATCAGGACGAGGGTGGTGATCCAGGTGGTGAGCAGGGCCGCGCCGGTCCAGTCGATGCGGGCCTTGCCGGTGCCGCGGGACAGCTTGGCCAGGGTGAACCAGCACACCAGCAGGGCGGCGACGCCCAGCGGCAGGTTGACGTAGAAGGCCCAGCGCCAGGTGAGGTGGTCGGTGATGAAGCCTCCGGCCAGCGGACCGCCGATCATGGCGACCGGCATGACGGCCATCAGCACGCCCTGGTACTTGCCCCGCTCCCGCGGCGGCACGATCTCGGCCATGACCGCCATCACACCGACCATCAGGCCGCCGGCGCCGAGGCCCTGGAGGGCGCGGAAGCCGATCAGCTCGCCCATGTTCTGCGACATGCCGCAGAGCACCGAGCCGATGAGGAAGATGACGATAGAGGAGAGGAAGGTCATCCGGCGGCCGAGGAGGTCGCCGAGCTTGCCCCATATGGGCGTGGCGGCGGTCGAGGCCAGGATGTAGCCCGTGGTCACCCACGCGAGGTGGTTGAGTCCGCCCAGGTCACCCACGATGGTGGGCAGCGCCGGGGCGACGATCATGTTGTCGAGCATGGCCAGCAGCATCGCGATGACCAGGCCACTCATGGTCATCATGATCTCGCGGTGGGTGAACCCCGGGGGTGCCTCTGCTTCCGGGGCTGGCTTTGCTGCTGTCGACTCCATGGCACTGCCTCTCTTCGAACGGTCACTGCAACAGCCGGGAGCAGTCCACGCCAACGCGCCCCCGTCGTCCGCAGGGCATGCGGACGGCGGGAGCGCGGAGAACAGGGGGGTCTGCTCCAGGTGCGGCCCGCGCGTGGCGAGCCGAAGCGGAGTTCGATGCACGCTCCACTTACCTGTCGTCAAGTAAATTACTTGCCGGACGGCAAGCTTGCAAGCGGGATTCCCGGGAGCGGGGGAGGGTCGGCACCGAAGCCCGGCGGCGACCGGGAAGGCGCTTCGGGGAGCGCGCTCCGTGAGCGATCCGGGTGGCCGAGGGGGTGGGACCGGTCTCCGTGGGTCGGTGAGCGCGCCCCATCGGAACGGCATCCGAGGCGAATCGATCCGGCATGATCAATTCGGCGTATTTGCCTGAAAGTCGCACAAGTATGGTGCCTGGACGGCAATATGGCCTGATCTTCCCCGAACGACGCACCCGAGGCCGCGCCATGACCAGATCGCAGTTTCCGCCGGATCCCTACGCGAGGCCGCAGCGCCCGGTCCGCCAGGCCCCCGGTGACTCCCACCGGAGCGCGCTCGTCGTGGCCCTGATCGGCGCCGCGGCCACGATCGTCGCGGCCCTGATCGGACTGTTCGTGCAGTTGAGCGGAGATGTGGAGCAACGCGCTTCCGGTCCCTCGCTCGGCGGCGCGTCGCCCGCCTCCGACGCGCCCGACACCTCCGTCGTTCCCCGTAGCTCGGTCCCGCCGAGCACGCCCGCGGCGTCCGGAGCGTCCGGGGGAGCCGACGGGCCGGCCGCCCCGACACCCACCGCCCCGACACCCACCGCTCCGACGCCCGTCGGCCTGCCGGAGGAGTTCCTCGGACGCTGGCAGGGCTACGCCGAGGAGGTCGACGCCACCAGTACCGACCACTACCGCGTCACCGTGGAGCTCGACCAGGGCGCACTGCGGGGGCAGGTCGGCAACGTCCACTACGCGATGGAGTCCTCCGACTGCTACGGCACCGTGACCCTGACCGCGGTCGGCGGCACGGACCAGGTGATCCTCGGGGAGAGCATCCAGTCCGGCAACTGCATCACGAACGGCCGCATCACCCTGACACTGCGCCCCGGCGACACGGTGGACTTCGCCTACGAATCGACCAAGCGGGACGGCACCCGGCAGTCGGTGAGGGCGGGCCTGGAACGCGTCGCCTGACCGGCGGCAGGAACGAGGGACTCGGAGCGCCGTCCCGGGGGGCATCGATCGATGCCCCCGGAGGGCCGCGCCGCCGGGTGCCGTCACGACCGAGGCGGTGCGGATGTCACGCGATACGGGAAGAGTGAGCATGGGCGGGGACCGGAACGGCGCCCCGGCGATCAGTCTGTCCAAGGTGCAGGCGCAGGCTCCGGATCTGGTGAGCCTCTACAAGGCCGCCGGGGCCGGCGTGCGTGCGCACGGTCTCGAGGGGGTGCGTGCCGCCGTGTACCTCGTGCTGGACCGCTCCGGTTCGATGCGGCCGTACTACAAGGACGGCACCATGCAGCACCTTGCCGAGCAGGTCCTGTCCCTGTCCGCCCACCTCGACGACGACGGCACGGTACCGGTGGTGTTCTTCTCCACCGACGTCGACGGATCCACCGACCTCAGGCTCACGGGTCATCGCGGGCGCATCGACAAGCTGCACGAGAACCTCGGCCGCATGGGCCGGACGAACTACCACTGGGCCATGGACGACGTCATCGACCACTACCTGGCTTCCGGCAGCGATGCCCCGGCCCTGGTGATCTTCCAGACCGACGGCGGGCCCACCAGCAAGTTCGCCGCCGAACGCTACCTGTGCAAGGCCGCTCGCCTGCCGTTGTTCTGGCAGTTCGTCGGGTTCGGCGATCCCGACGACAACGAGTTCGCCTTTCTCCGCCGCCTCGACGACCTGGCCGTACCCCGATACCGCGTCGTCGACAACGCGGGCTTCTTCCACGCCGGCCGCGATCCGCGCAACGTGCGCGACGATCTCCTCTACGACCGGCTCCTGCGCGAGTTCCCCAGCTGGCTCTCGTCGGCCCGCGCGGCCCGGGTGCTGCGATGAGCGTCCGGAACCACGGAGCCGGAAGCGGTGTGCGCCGAACTCGCCAGGGCCCGCCCCGCGTTGTCAGTGGGCGGTCCAGCCGCCGTCGACCGGCAGCACCGCGCCCGTGAGGTACGACGCCGCGGGGTCGGCCGGCAAGACGGCCGCGCCGACGAGTTCGCCGGGGTCGGCCCAGCGTCCCATGGGGACCTGGTGGTCGAGGAAGTCCCGGACGCGCGGGTCGTCGTCGACGCCGTCGTTCAGCGGTGTGCGAAAGGGGCCGGGGGCCAGCGCGTTGACGCAGATGCCGGTGCCCGCGAGTTCGACGCCGAGGCTGCGGGTGAGCTGGACCACCGCGCCCTTGCCGGCCGCGTAGCCCGCCCGCCCCGCGGCACCGACCAGCCCCAGGGCGCTGGCCAGGGTGACGATGCGCCCGTACCCGGCCTGCCGCATCACGGGCACGACGGCCTGGCACGCGAGGAAGGTCCCGACGACGTTGACGTCCAGGCAGCGGCGCAGCGTGTCGGCGTCGAGCGCGCCTCGGGCCTGGATTCCGGCGCCGGTCACGAGTACGTCCAGGCGGCCGTACCGGTTGACGACGTCCTGGGCGAGGCCGTGGACCGAATCGTCCTCGGTCACGTCGCAGGACATGCCCACGGCGGTGCCTCCGGTCCGGGCGGCTATTTCGGCTGCCGTCCGCTCGCACGCCTCCAGCCGCCGGCCGGCCATCACCACTGCGGATCCCGTGAGGGCCAGTCCCAGCGCGATGGCCCGGCCGAGTCCGGTCGAGCCCCCGGTGACCAGTGCCACCTGCCCGGTCAGATCGGTCCCTGGGCCGAGGGGACTCCTGGTCACGGGCCGACGGGCAGCAGGAGCCCGCCCGTGAGCCGGAGGAGTTCACTCGTGGTGGTCGGGAAGACCGTACGGGGCGTCCCGGCGGCGGCCCAGAGCCGGGGGTAGTCGCCCAGGGCCGCATCGACCACGGTGGGAAGCGCCTGGGGGTGACCGACCGGGGCCACGCCTCCGATCGCCTGCCCGGTGGCCCGGCGCACCTGTTCCGGAGTGGCACGCCGGAGCTTGCCGCGTCCCCACCGTTCGGCGAGTGCTGTGGTGTCCACCTTGTGCCGGCCGCTGGTCAGAACCAGAACGGGTTCGTCGTCGGAGAGGAACACGAGGCTGTTGGCGATCGCGCCCACGTCGCACCCGAGGGCTTCGGCGGCCTCGGCGGCCGTGCGCGCCGACTCCGTCAGCTCGCGGACCCGGCCCGCGATGCCGGCCTCGGCGAGGACGCGAGCCACCTCCATGCTGCGGACGGGCAGGGACGTGCCTTCCTGGGGCGTCATGTGACTCCTTCGTGCAGCGTGCGCCATCGATCGTTCCGTATACGGAACGTTCTGTATGTGGAACGATAGATCCCTCGGAGGCCCGGATCAACCGGCTTTCGAAGACGAGGGGAGACTCCGTGGAACTGGCTGCCGGCGTCGGCTTGCGCTTGCGGGAGTTGCGCGAGGCGCAGGGGATATCGCTGTCCGAACTGGCGCGCAGGTCCAAGATCGGCAAGGGGACGCTCTCCGAACTGGAGAGCGGCCGGCGCAACCCCACCCTGGAAACGCTCTACGCCCTCACGACGGCGCTCGAGGTGCCGCTGAGCACCGCTCTGCGCGATCTCGGGTCTCCCGCCAGGATCTCCGGGCAGGCCGTCGAAGCCGTCCTCGTCGAGCGGTTCGAGGCCGACGCCTCTGTCACGGAGACCTACCGGATCCGCATCCGCTCCGGAGCCACGCAGGAGTCCGCCGCCCACGCCCCGGGCACGGCGGAGCACATCATCGTCCATACCGGCACGGCACGCGTCGGTCCGCTCGCCGACCCCGCCCTGATCGGCCCGGGTATGCACGGCAGTTGGGCCGCCGACGTCCCGCACCTCTATCAGGCGCCCGCCGGGGACGTCGAGGCCCTGCTGATCGTGCGCTACCCGCGGTGAGGGGGAAGGGCCGGCCCCCGGACCGATGCGGAGTGCGCGGGTGTCGTCGCGTCACAGGCTCGGGTCGACGCGGGGCTCCAGGATGCCGTCCGGCAGGCTGGGGCCGTCGGCTGTCAACGGACCGGTTCGAGACGATCGGAGTCCGGGCGCCCGGCGTCCAGGTGGCCGGTGAGGAAGCGGGCGGCGCGGTCGAGTGCGGCGTCCGCCTCGTCGAGGCGGCCGTAGTGGTGCTGGAAGACATGGGGGAGGCCGGGCCGGACCTCGAGGGTGACCTCGACGTCGTCGGCACCCGCGCGGCCGGCCAGCCGGACCGCGTCGTCGAGCAGCACCTCGTTCGCCCCGACCTGCACGAGCAGCGGAGGAAGACCGGTGAGGTCCCCGAACACCGGGCTGGCCAGGGGGTGCGCCCGGTCACCCGCGCCGACGTAGAGATCGGCGTAGGCGCGCACGTCGGCCTCGGTGAAGATGGGGTCGGCGTCCTCCTTGGAACGGATGCTCGCTCCACCGAGGGTGAGGTCGGCCCAGGGGGAGAAGACGACCAGGGCGGCCGGCTGCGGCAACCCGGCCTCCCGGGCCGCGAGCAGCGTGGCGATGCTCAAGCCGCCGCCGGCGGAGTCGCCTGCCATGACGAGGTCCCGTGGGTCGGTGCCCGCCTCCAGCAGCTCGCGATAGGCCGCGAGCCCGTCGTCGACGGCCGCGGGGAAGGGGTGCTCGGGCGCCAGTCGGTAGTCCACCGACAGCGCTCGCAGTCCGGCGCGGCGGGCCAGTTCGCCGACCAGCCCCGCGTGGGTGTCGGGTGAGCCGATGACGTAGCCGCCGCCGTGCAGGTAGAGCAGCCGGCCGCGGCCGGAAGCGTTGGCCGGCTCCAGCTCCAGGGTCGGCCGCCCGCCCAGCACGGTCCTGCGGGTGACCACGTCGTCCGGCGCGGGGCGGCCGACGCCTGCGGCGAAACCGCCGCGCTGTTCCTCGACGGTGAGAGGTGTCTCGCCGCGAGGGACGGAACGGAGCATGGCGTCCAGTGCGTCGCGCTGCTGTCGGGACATGTGGGGCCTCCATGGGTCGGGGTGCGAGGATGGATTCCTGGGAATCCATCTGTCCGAGCCCAACCGGATTCCGGGGAAGATGATTCCCGGGAATCTATTGGAGGTCATTGTGAGCCGCGTCACCCCGATCTTCGTCGATCTCGTCCGTGTCGAGACCCGGCTCTACAACGAGGTGAGCGCTCGGCTGCGCGCCGAACGAGGTCTGGGGTTGGGGCAGTTCGAGTTTCTGGACATCATCGACAGGGTGCCGGGGTGTCGTGTGCTCGACATCGTCGGCGAGCTGGCGATCACCGTGGGGGCCGTCAGCAAGGCGGTCGACCGACTGGTGGCCGCGGGCTGGTGCGTGCGGGTCGCGCATCCCCAGGACCGGCGCTCCTCCGTCCTCCGTCTCACGTCCGAGGGCGAGGAACTGCTGACGGCCTCCCGTCCCGTCGTCGAGAGCCAACTCGCCTTGCTGACCGCGGCCGTTCCCCCTGGCGACCTGACCCGCATCGCCGCGACCCTGGCCGCCCTCCGCGCGAATCTCGAGACGGGCCGTCACGGTCGGCCGGGCGGAGAGGCGTGACCGGACGAAGGCGCCCCGACCCGTGTGGCCGACGGCACCCGGAGCGGCGGCGGGACCACGGTCGACATCGCTGACGGCCTGCCGACCCGCGGCTCGCGCACTCGTCTCCCGGCGCCGGTTCTCGGCGGCTCAGCGCCGCCATCGGTAGGTGCCGGGAGAGGTCTCCACGACCTCCTGGGGCCAGGCGGCACGGACGCGCCGCAGCCGTTCGAGGTGCTCATCGGCCCATCCCTCGGCCAGACGCACCGAGGCACGCACGGACGTCCCCGACGCGGCGACGTCCTTCACCACGAACGTGACAGCCCGCCCCTGGCGGGACGGCTCGAACCGGATCCGGGGGTTGCGCCCGTCGTCCATCCAGACGGCGTCCCGTCCGGCCGCGAGTTCCCCCAGGATCTGGGACCAGCTGTCCAGGTCGTCCGGAGCCAGACACACGTCGAGGTGTCCTCGGGCGAACCCGCCGGTGACGACGATCTCCGCATCGAGGTAATCGTGCAGGGTCAACACCCCCGGCATCGTCCGGCCGAGAACCCGAACCTCAAGACCGTTCTCCCCGTCGGCCAGACGAATGAGTTCCACGGCGCCGTCCTCGGCCATGCCCGCTCCCCGCTCTCGCATCGATTCCCGTCATCATGCACGTGCGTCGGCACTCGGCCGTACGGGGCATCGCGTCAGGAGTTCCCGCGCCGCCGCGGCCGGTCTTCCCGCGATCCGCTCCCGGGCGGGCCGCCGACCGTGACCTGGGCCCGCGAGTGGACGCCGCCCGGCGGCGGGGGGTCTGCGAGGAGGGGCGTGCGGGAGGTGCCGAAGCGGGTGATTTCCTGATCACCCGCGGGTTCACCGGTGGTGCGACGACTTTCGCGAAACCGTGAACTCTTCGCGGCCCATCGGGGAACAGCAGGTGACAGGCACTCACCGAGAAGTCAGGGGAAGCATCGTGAGCGGACCACCGCCGTCTGTGGCACGGACGGAGGACGACGCGGAAACAGTCGCGCAGTCGCTGGAGCAGCCGGAGCTGTTCGCCCTGCTCTACGACCGCTACGCCCCCGACATCCACCGCTACGCGGCCCGCCGTCTGGGCGACGCCGCCGCCGACGACATCACCGCCGACACCTTCCTGGTGGCTTTCCGGATCCGGTCCCGCTACGACCGCACGCGCGCCAACGCGCGCCCCTGGCTGTACGGCATCGCCGGGAACCTCATCGGCAAGCAGCGCCGCGCCGAGGTACGGGCGCTCAGGGCGCTCGCCCGCACCGGCCACGACCCGCTCGCCGCGTCCGGCGGCGAGTTCTGGCTCGAGGACACCGACAGCCGGATCGCGGCGCAGGGCCCGCTGGCCGGCGCCCTCGCGGGACTGTCGGCGCCCGACCGGCACGTCCTGCTGCTCGTCGCCTGGGCCGAACTCACCTACCAGGAGGTCGCGGAGGCGCTGGACATACCGGTGGGCACGGTTCGTTCGCGGCTCAACCGGGCGCGACGCAAGGTACGTACGGCGCTGGGTGCCGATCCTGCATTCGTGACCGACGCGGTAGAGGTGGCGTAGCCATGGACGAGATGACCGAAGTGCGCGAGCTGCGCGCACAGGTGCCGGTGCCCGACCGGGCCCGGCTCGCACCGGGACGGGCCCGGCTCGCCGAAGCCGCACGGGCCAGTGAGGCACGCCGAGCGCTGTGGCGACGGCGGGAGTTCGCGATCGTCGCGGTCGTGGCCGCGGTGACCGCCGTCGCCGTCACCGCCACCTTGCTGGTGGGCGGCAAGGACACGGGACGCACGGTGCGGCCCGCGGCCACACCGGGCGTGCGCTTCAAGGGAGTGAGCGCGGCCGAGTTCCTGCGGCAGGCCGCCGACGCGGTCCAGACACAGCCGGACGGCACCGTTCCGACGGCCAAGCAATGGATCTACAACAAGACGGCACAGGAGCCCTTGAACAAGGCCCACCCGGAAACGGGCGCCATGGAGAACTGGATCCGCTACGACGGCTCCGCCAGCGCCTTCCGGATGGGGGACAGGCCGCTCGACATCACCAAGATGCACCTGGAGAACGGCGGCGCGGGTGATGACCGCTCGCCGCGCGAGATGTACCGGGTCCTCGTCGCCCTGCCGGCCGACGGCAGGGCGACGCTGAAGGAGCTGCGCGAGCAGAACGCCATCGCCGATTCCAAGGAACTCTCGCAGGCGCGCAACGACTACGACGAGATCAGCGTCCTGCTGTCGGCCGACGTGATGCCGGCCAAGGGCCTGGCCTCCCTCTACCGCGCACTCGCCCTCGTACCGGGCGGAAAGGTCACCGGCCACCTGGTCGACACGAACGCCGGACGCCGGGTGATCGCCCTGAACTACGGTCGTGGGAAGGACCCCATGACCGGTAGACCGGTGCACGACCAGTGGCTGATCGACCCGCAGACCTACCAGCTCGTCGGCAGGCGGACCATCGAAGGCGGCAAGACCGTCAACGGCAGCTCGCTCATCAGGACGGCCGTGGTGGACAAGGCCGGCGAGACCGACTGACCCACCACGATCCCGGGCGGCCCGCACCACGGGGGCGGGCCGCCCGCACCCGCCCCGTCGGCGGGAGCGGTGAGGACGACCGTGCTGCCCGGCTCGCCGGAATGTCCCTCGACGATGATCCGTCCTGCCGCCCCCGAGGTGATCGGGGCGTCACCGGGTCCCGGCGCCGAGCGGGTGTCCGGCGGCCGGGCCCGCGGGGTCGTCCACGAGGCCGGTGCGCCGAGCCCGCCCCCACGGCAGAAGCTGGACGACACCGAACGCCGCCTCGACGACGAGGAAGAGCCACAGCAGCCGCGTGGCACCGTGGGCCAGTGCGTACGCCTGCCAGGTGGCGAACAGCGTGCGCGCGACGCCGTCGAGCAGTCCGTGCACCGGCAGCGGCTCGATGATCCGCAGGAGTGCCCAGACGACCACGACCGAGCCCATCAGATTCGCGTACAGGGTCTGCGTCGGGTCGAGGGCGGGCAGGACACCCAGCCCGAACGTGTCACCCAGCGACGACAGCGCGTCGTGCAGCAGGGCGTAGGTCCAGGGCGTGGCGAATCCCGCTGTGACGACGAGGTCGTACCAGGCACTCGCGCGGACGAGGCGGAGATAGGCGCGGCGGGAAGGGGCGAGAAGACGGATCACGGCGAGGCTCCTGCTGGTCTCACGGCAGCGACGCCTCACGGTAAACAGTGGAGTACTCTCCAGGGTCAAGTCCACGGCCGGGGGAGGGCCATGCGTATCGGGGAGCTGGCCGCGCAAGCGGGTACGACCAGGGACACCATTCGCTTCTACGAGAAGATCGGCCTCATCGCGGGCCGACGGCTGACCAACGGTTACCGCGACTTCGCACCGGAGACGGTCGGCTGGCTGCGGTACGTCCGCACCGCACAGACGCTCGGCTTCTCGCTGGCCGAGATCGCCCGGCACGGCGAGGAACTGCGCGACGCGCCGGACGACGCCGAGGCGTTGTCCGCGCTGTTGAGGGAGAAGATCGGGGTCATCGACGCGCGCATGGCCGAGCTCGCCGCCCTGCGGGCCGACCTCGAAGAGCGAGTCGGCACCGGCTGCCCGCTGCGGGCGGCCGGCCAGGTCGCCTGAGCACCGGGCCCGACCCGGGACGGTCTTCACCGACGATCGGTCAGCCGAGGCCGGTGGCGGGCTCGGTCGCGTAGCGGCTCATCGCGTCGACGTTGGCCTGTGGTGTCAGCGGCCGGCCGTCGGCGAGCACCTCCTGGAGGTCTCGGAAGTACTGGACGTACAGGTCGGGGGTGAAGGTGCTGAGCATGACGGCGGGCTGGTCGGTCGGGTTGGCGAAGGTATGGGGGGTGCCGGGCGGAACCATGACGAGCGTGCCCGTGGTGGCGTCGTGCTCCTCGTCCCCGACGGTGAACCGCACGGTGCCGGAGAGGATGTAGAAGCCCTCGTCGTGTCGGGCGTGGCGGTGCTGCGGCGGTCCCTGGGTGTGCGGGGCGAGGACGGACTCGGCGATCGCGAGGCGGTGTCCGGTGTGGCTGCCGTCCTCCAGAACGCGCATGCGCGTGGTGCCCAGAACGATCCTCTCGCCCTCGTCGGCCCTCACCACCGATACGACGGGCTGGGTCTGCGGCTCGCTGGTCTTCGCTTCTTCGGTCATGCTCACGAGTTCACCGCCGGGGACCCGCCGGTGTCCAAGACCCGTCCTGCGGCGCCGATACCTCGTGGGTATCGTTGCAGCGTGGAGTTACGGACCTTGCGCTATTTCGTGGCGGTCGCCGAGGAACTCCACTTCGGCCGGGCCGCCACCCGACTGCACATGAGCCAGCCGCCGTTGAGCCGGGCGATCAAGCAGTTGGAGGCCGATGTCGGAGCCCTGCTCCTCGCCCGCTCGCCCGTCGGCGTCACGCTCACTCCGGTGGGTACGGTGCTGCTCGACGAGGCGCGGGCCCTGCTCGACCACGCCGACCGTGTCCGGGTACGCGTGAGTGCGGCGGCCGGTGCCACGACCATCACCGTCGGGATCCTGGGCGACGGCACCGACCCGGGAGTGGCCAGGCTGGCCGCCGCCTACCGCCGGACCCACCCCGGCATCGACATCCGCGTCCGCGACGCCGATCTGACCGACCCGACCTGCGGGCTGCGCGCCGGACTGGTCGATGTCGCGCTGACCCGGGCGCCGTTCGACGAGACCGCCCTGACGGTGCGTGAACTGCGGAGCGATCCGGTCGGCGTGGTCCTGCGCGCCGACGATCCGCTGGCCCGCCGAGACGGGCTGCGGCCGGCCGAGCTGAGCGACCGCCGCTGGTTCCGGTTCCCGCCGGGCACCGACCCCGTCTGGCAGTCGTACTGGAACGGCGGCAGGCCGCGCGAGGGACCGGTGGTGCGCGCCGTCCAGGAATGCCTGCAGGCCGTGCTGTGGAACGGCACGGTCGGCCTGGCCCCCCTCGGACACGATCTGCCCGCGGAGCTGGCCGTGGTGCCGCTGATCGGCATGGAGCCGAGCCGGGTGGTGGCGGTGTGGAACGAGGGCGATGCCAACCCTTTGCTCCGGTCCTTCGTCGAGATCGCGACAACCGCGTACCGCCACTGAGGGGAGTGTCCGATCGACGGCCCTGCCGGGGGAGGGGAGACAGGGCCTTCCGACGGCTTTGCCGTGGCGCCCGGCGCGTGCGGTCACCGCACACGCACCGGGCGCCACCGCTTTTCACGGGAAGGCCGCGAGCCGCCTCGGTCGTGGATCAGCCGAAGATCGTGGATCAGTCGAAGGTCGGGGTCAGTCGAAGAAGGAGAGGTCCATGGATTCCGCGAGGGCGGCGTAGCCCGCGTCACTGCCGTGGAGGCCGTCCCCCATGTGCAGGTCGCCGCGGATGCGGGTGGGGTCGGCGGGGTCGCGCCAGACGGCGTCGAAGTCGAGCACGCCGTCGAAGGCGCCGCTCGTACGGATCCACGCGTTGACCTGCTCGCGCGCCTTGTCGCCCTCGGCCGAGTACATTTCCGAGCCGCCGTAGGGAGCGATGGTCGCGGCGTGGACCTTCACGCCGTGTGCGCGGGCCCGTGCCGCCAGTTGGAGGTGGGCCGCGATGACGTCGTCCACGTCGACGGGTGAGCCGGGGAACATCGAGAGGAATCCGGCGGTCTTCTCGGTGCGGGGGGCGAAGGACAGGACGAGGTCGTTGCCCACGGCGATCACCGAGGCACCCCAGGTGCGAACCCATGCACCTGCCTGCGGGGTCGGACCTTCGAGGCCGACGGGGGTGTTGATGACACTGTCCACGGTCGTTGCCCTTCGGCTGTCGGGTATGACGGCGGTGCTCGAGGTAGTGGTGCTCGACGACTTCGATGTCAGACAGGCCCTAGGGCGCGTATCGAGTCGTGATCAATTGGTGGTTCGGGTGAGGTCTTTGATCCAGATCATCGAGGCTCGGAGGTGGAGGCCGGCCAGGTAGCTGTCCGGGGTCTTGTCGTATCGGGTGGCGATGCCTCGCCAGGCCTTGAGCTTGTTGATCAGGCGCTCGACGGTGTTCCTCTCCTTGTAGAGGGCGGCGTCGTGGCTGACGGGCCGACCGCCCCTGGACCCCTTCTTCTTCCGGTTGGAGGCCTGGTCCCTCTTCTCCGGGATCACTGCCTTGATGCCGCGCTTGCGCAGGTGGGCCCGGTTGCCGCGGGACGAATAGGCCTTGTCCCCGGCAACCGCGTCCGGCCGGGTGCGGGGGCGGCCGGCGGGGCCGCGGACCCGTAACTTCCTGAGCACCGGGATGAACTGTGGACTGTCCGCAGCCTGGCCCGCGGTCAGCACGAACGCCAGCGGGCGGCACTTGCGGTCGGCGGCCAGATGGACCTTGCTGGTCTGCCCGCCCCTGGAACGTCCCAGGAGAGCGGCCTTCAGGCGGACTCTTCGCCGACGCCGGACGCGTCGCCGCTCCTGCCTTTCGGGATCGGCGTCCTGCCCGCTTTGTTCTTCGAGGCTGCCCCCTTTGACCTGGCCTTCTCCTCCTCGGCAGCCGCCTTCTCCAGGGCGGTGACGACGTCCTCGCCCAGGTGCATCCCGGCGGCATCGTGGTGTCCCCGCACGGTGGTGGAGTCGATACTGACCAGGGACAGGTCCACCTCGCCCCGCTTCGCCGCTTCCGCGATCAGGCCCTCCAGCAGGGCCTCGAAGACGCCGGCGTCACGCCACTGCCGGAAGCGGTTGTGCACGGTCGACCAGGCGCCGAACTCCTGTGGCATCTCCCGCCACTGCCCGCTGGTCCGAAACCGCCAGATCACACCCTCGAACTGCTGCCGCAGCCGCTCGGGGTACGGGCCGTACTCGCCGATCGGCAGGTACGGCCCGATGAACTCCCACTCTGCGTCCGTCAGTTGCCCTCGCGTCACACAAGAAGGTCTACCGGACCAGACCCCGCCGCGAGAGCGAACCCCGCAGATTGATCACAACTCGATACACGCCCTAGTTCCGCGGCGCGCCGAACCACTGGGCGGCCGCCCGCTGGAACGCGTCGCGATCCGGGGCGAGTTCGCTCGCCCAGGCCACGACGCCGTCGGGCCGGACCAGCGCGGCACCCAGCCCGAGGTCGTCGCGCGCCGGGCCGGCCGCGTAGTGGATCCGGTCTCCCCACCCCTTGGCCGCGGCCCGCAGCGCCCGGTCGGTGCTGAACACGACTCCCCGCCCCGGGCGCAGCAGTTCACCGAGGCGGGTGCCGTCCTCGAAGCGGAAGTCCGGGGCGCTGCGGCCGGTGAAAGGCCGTTCACCGTCCAGGTCGTAGCGGTTGAAGAGTCCCGACGTCCTTCGGTACACGTGGGTCGTTCCGTCGGTGGTGCGCATCAGGTCGTGGACGAGTCGACGCAGCGCGGGGGCGTTGGGGCCCGGCTTCATGGTCGCGACCTGCGCGCGGGACCAGTCGAGCACGGCGGCGCCGACGGGGTGCCGCTCGGTGGTGTAGGTGTCGAGCAGACCCTCGGGAGCCCAGCCGCGCACGGTGGCGGCGAGCTTCCAGCCGAGGTTGACGGCGTCGCCGATGCCGAGGTTGAGGCCCTGGCCGCCCAGGGGCGAGTGGATGTGCGCCGCGTCACCGGCGAGCAGCACCCGGCCCTCGCGGTACGTCGTCGTCTGCATCGCTCGGTCGGTGAAGCTGGAGGCGAGATGGACCTCGGTCAGCGTCACGTCGGTGCCGCTGATGCGGCGCAGGACCGTCTGCAGGTGTTCGCGGGTCAGCGGCCGGGACCGGTCGAAGGTGCCGCCGTCGAAGTCCATCATGCCCAGGTGCCCTTCGAGGGGCGTCCGCAGGTACATGCCGTTCGGCGTCAGGTTGAACCCGAGCGGCAGTCGCCCGGGGTCGGCGAAGGCGACCTTGGCGGCGTAGCCGGTGAACAGCGGCTCGGTGCCCACGAACGCGAAGCCGACGAGTCGGCGTACGGCGCTGCGCCCGCCGTCGCAGCCCACCAGCCAGCTCCCCTGGTACTCCTGGCCGCCCGCCGTGACGAGGACGGATCCGGTGTCCTGAGTCACGGCCGTGACGGGAGCGTTCCGGACGATCTCGACTCCGAGCGCGGTGGCCCGTTCGCACAGCACCGATCCGGTCGCTTCCAGGCTCGTCATGAACCCCTCCATCGCCGGGCCGGGCAGCCGGGGCGGGAGGGCGGCCGTGTCGATGCCTGCCGCCGCGAGCGTCATGCCCGCGAAATGGCTCAGCTCGCGGGGGTGGGGCGCCTCGACCGCTTCGGGATCCGCGCCCACCTTCCGCGGGTCGACTCCCGAAGCCCGTGCCACCGCTTCCAGGAGGCCGCGGCGGTAGAACGTCTCGGCCGACCCGGCGTTCAGGCCCCGCAGCCCGAGGGGTAACGCCTTCAGGGGCGAGGTGAGTTCCGGGTCCCGCTCGAGGACCAGGACCGAACAGCCGGACAGGGCCAGCTCGCCGGCCAGGAACAGACCGACCGGGCCGCCGCCCGCGATCACGACGTCATGCATGAGAGGTGTCCTTCCGAGAGACGGACGACGGGGTCACCCGGCCGGATCGGCCGGGTCAGCGCAGATGGGTGAGGCCGTCGAGGATGACGGCGATGCCGGTGAGGAACTGCTCTCGGTCGTCGTGCTCCCTCATCTGGCCGACGACGGCGTGCATGAACGGATAGGTCTCCGGGTCGAGCTCCTGCCACGCCGCCGACGCCGCGTCGACGAACGCGTCGCGATCCCCGGTGGGGTCGGTCCCCGAGGTGTCCCCCTCGATGCGGGCGTTCTGGCTGACGGCTCCGAGGATGTAGTGCACGAGCGTCGAGGCCGCGTCGAACCAGGAGGCTCGCGGCACGCCCAGAGCGCCCAGTTGCCCGCCGATCCGCTCGAAGATCCCCACCGTCACCGGGCCGACCGGATTCCGGACGATCTGGAGGGTCAGCCGAGTGGCGAGCCACCGGTGTGCGGCGATCGCGTCGAACAGCGCCAGCGCGACGGCACGGATCTCGTCCCCGGGCGTGGCCGCGGCCCCGGCGGGCCGGGGCGCCAGCGCCGCGCCGATCACGGTTTCCGTCGCCGTGTCGAGCAGCTCGTCACGGGTGCCCACGTGGTAGTAGATCGCCCCGGAACCGGTGGACAGCCGTTCGGTCAGCGCCCGGACGGTCAGCGCGCCCTCGCCGCCCGCGTCGAGCATCTCGACCGCGGTGTCGACGATCTGCTCCCGGGAGAGCACCTGGTTGCGCCGCTGTGGTCGGCGCGCTCGCGTCGTCATACCTCGATGATGCCGTTCTTTGGTGCGGTGCTCCATATTGGTGCGCCGTACCAAAGCGGGATGGGGCCGCCCTCCAGAGAGGCTGATCGGCATGGCGAAGAGGGCCGGCGACGAGGAGCGGCTCCCGGCCCGCTGCCTGGTTCGGCCTTGACGCAACGGCAGGGGTTTTACCGACGGCCTGCGAATCGGAGAGATCGCCGCGCTCGTGGGGCTCGCCACCCGGGCGATCCGGCACTACCGCCATGCCGGTCTGCTTCCGGAACCGGAGCGGCGCACTGCCGAGAGGAGTCGATGCGGAACGGCCGTAAAGGAATTCCGACTTCATTCTCCGGTAGCCGGAATTCACGAGAATTCCAGCGCGCGCGGCCGACCGGCCCGGAGGAGCCGGGGGCGGTGGTTTCCTCTGGCCGGGCGCCGCGCAGAGCGCACACGCCCGCCTCACTCCCCGTGTTGTTGCAGCACCTGACGGGCTGCCACAACACAACTTCCTTTTGTGTCCCCGGCCATGACGCCACTCGGCGCCTCATGCCGGGTCAGGGCGAGTTCAGTCCTCGGCCTCTGCTCCAAGCCGTTCGGTCGGTCCGGCGAAAGCCAGGTACAAGGAGCGGGAACTGAGGAGCCAATCGCCTTCGACCTTGAGGAACGTGTCCTCGTAGTGCCCGACCTGCGTCGGGGCCCGCGGGGGCGCGTAGCCGCCGACGTGTCCGTCGACGCGGTACGTCGTGAAGTAGGTGGTCGCGGTGGCTGTCGACTCCGATGTGACGGTGACAAGGACATTCGTGCATATCCGGCGGGAGAGCCGGTCCGCGGGCCGGCCGGAGAAATACGACCGCAGCGCGTCACGGCCCTCGATCCGGCGCTCGCCTTCCGCCCACTCCCAGAACCCGGCATCCGTGAAGAGATCGGCCACGTCGCCCGGGTCACCGAGGTCGAGCTTGTGGACGAAATCGAGGATGAGGCGTTCACACGCCCGCTCGGCGAGCAGACGGTCCGTCGGATTCAGTGTTTCAGTAACCATTCCCCATGTCGTATCAAAATGACCGCAGCCGCCGCTACGGCTTTCTTGAGCCGCACGCGTCCACGAGTGACTTCTTTCCGCCCGTGCCCACGACCGGAGGGCGGCCCGTGTCCTCCGCGTCATCCGGATCCGCGAACGCCGGGGCGTGCCCGTTCTCGCCGAGCGCGCACACCCGCCGCCGCTGCGGTCAGGTGTGCGCCGCAGGCGCCGACAGCGCCCGGGCCAGTTGCTCGGAGACGATCTCCAGCACCTCCGCGGTCCGGTCGGCCAGGAAGAAGTGGCCGCCGGGCAGCACCCGCAGGTCGAAGGCGGCGGAAGTGTGCTCCTGCCACGCCCGGACCTCGTCCATCGTCACGTAGGGGTCGTCGTCGCCGGTCAACGCGACGACGGGGCACCGCAGCCGCTCCCCGGCGCGGTAGCGGTAGGTCTCGACGGCCCGGTAGTCGTTGCGGATCACGGGGAGGATCGTGTCCAGCACCCCCTCGTGGTCGAGCAGGCCGCCGTCCGTTCCGCCGATCTTGACCAACTCCGCCACGATGGCCTTGTCGTCGGTCTCGTGGACGTGCTCGTCCCGGCGGCGGGAGGGGGCGCGCCGACCGGACGCGAACAGGGTGACCGGGACCCTGCCCCGCTGCTGCAGCAGCAGGGCCACCTCGAAGGCCACGGTCGCCCCCATGCTGTGGCCGAACAGGGCCACCGGGCGGTCCAGGAGCTCGTCGTCCAGTTCGGCGGCGACGAGTTCGGCGAGGCGGTGGATGTCGTCGACGAAGGCGTCCGCGTGCCGGTCCTGCCGGCCCGGGTACTGCACGGCCAGCACGTCGACCTCCGGGGCCAGCGACCGGGAGACCGGGAAGTAGTACGAGGCCGAGCCGCCCGCGTGCGGGAAGCAGATCAGCCGGGTACGGGCGCCCGGTGCCGGGTGGAACTGCCGGATCCAGGGCGTGGTTCGGGTGGGCGCTTCTGCCATTCGCTCATGATGCAACATCACCGAGCCCGGTTTCCAGGAAGATCAAGTCCTCCCTCCGTCCGAGAACCCTCGCACAGGGTGCGGGCGCGCCCACAGCGAACAGCGGTGACAATGCGCCGACTTGGTGTCTTACAGTGGCTGTCGCCCGATTCGGCCACCCAGGAACCTGTGAGGAATACGAAGCATGGCGACCGAAACGTTCGAGTTCCAGGTAGAAGCACGCCAGCTGCTCCAGCTGATGATCCACTCGGTCTATTCGAACAAGGACGTCTTCCTGCGCGAGCTCGTCTCCAACGCCTCCGACGCGCTGGACAAGCTGCGTCTTGCCGCGTTGCGGGAGGACGGGCTCGACGCCGACACGTCCGACCTGCACATCGAGATCGAGCTCGACCAGAAGGCCCGGACGCTCACCGTGCGGGACAACGGCATCGGGATGTCGTACGACGAGGTCGGCAAGCTCATCGGCACCATCGCCAATTCGGGTACGGCCGCCTTCCTCCAGGAGCTGAAGGAGGCACAGGACGCCGCCGGGGCCGAGGGACTCATCGGACAGTTCGGCGTCGGTTTCTACTCCGGCTTCATGGTGGCCGACGAGATGACCCTGGTGACCCGGCGCGCCGGGGAGCGCAGCGGCACGCGGTGGTCGTCGCGCGGCGAGGGCACGTACACCCTGGAGACGGTCGACGACGCGCCGCAGGGCAGTGCCGTCACGCTCCACCTCAAGCCGGCCGACCCCGACGACCAGCTGCACGACTACACCTCCGCCTGGAAGATCAAGGAGATCGTCAAGCGGTACTCCGACTTCATCACTTGGCCGATCCGGCTCCTGCCGCAGGAGACCGACGGCGAGGACACGCCCGAACCCGAGACGCTGAACTCGATGAAGGCGCTGTGGGCGCGCTCGCGCGACGAGGTCTCCGACGACGAGTACCACGAGCTGTACAAGCACGTCAGCCACGACTGGCGCGATCCCCTGGAGACGATCCGCCTCCAGGCCGAGGGCACCTTCGAGTACCAGGCGCTGCTGTTCCTCCCGGCCCACGCGCCCCACGACCTGTTCACCCGGGACTTCCGCCGCGGTCTGCAGCTGTACGTCAAGCGCGTACTGATCATGGACGACTGCGAGGCGCTGCTGCCGCCCCACCTCCGCTTCGTCAAGGGTGTCGTCGACGCGCAGGACCTCTCGCTCAACGTCTCCCGGGAGATCCTCCAGCAGGACCGGCACATCCGGATGATCCAGCGCCGGCTGACCAAGAAGGTCCTGTCCTCGGTCAAGGAGATGAAGGCGAACGACGCCGACAAGTACACCGCGTTCTGGCGGGAGTTCGGCGCCGTGCTGAAGGAAGGCCTGCTCGGCGACGCCGACGACCGCGACGCCCTGCTGGCCGTGGCGTCCTTCGCCAGCACCCACGACGAGGAGGCGCCGACCACGCTCCAGCAGTACGTGGAGCGGATGAAGGACGGCCAGGACGACATCTATTACATGACCGGCACGTCCCGGCAGACCATCGAGAACTCCCCGCACATGGAGGCGTTCCGGGACCGGGGCGTCGAGGTCCTGCTGCTCACCGACCCCGTCGACGAGGTGTGGGTCGACGTCGTGGGCGAGTTCGAGGGCAAGCGGCTGCGGTCCGTCGCCAAGGGCGAGATCGACCTCGACGTCCAGGACGGCGAACAGACCGACGACGGGCGGGAGAAGCAGGCCGAGACGTACGCCGCTCTGCTGGGCTGGATGAAGGAACACCTCGGGGAGGAGATGAAGGACGTCCGCCTGTCGACCCGGCTGACCGTCTCCCCGGCCTGTGTCGTCTCCGACGCCCATGACCTCACCCCGGCGCTGGAGAGCATGTACCGGGCCATGGGCCAGGAGGTTCCGCCCACCCGGCGGATCCTCGAACTCAACCCCGCTCACCCCCTGGTCCAGGGCCTGAACCAGGCGTACCAGGAGAGCGAGGACCGCTCCGGGCTCGCCGAGACCGCCGACCTGCTCCACGGACTCGCGGTGCTCGCGGAGGGCGGGCGGCCGAAGGAGCCGGGGCGTTTCGTGAAGCTGGTGGCGGAGCGACTGGAGCGCACACTTCGCTGAGCCGGACAGCGCCGTCCGTCCGCTGAGCCGGACGGCGGCGCCACCGGACCGGCGGCGTCGACGCGTGCCCGGCTCCCGATCCGAAGGGGTCCGGGTACGCGTCGACGCCGCCGCCCGCGACGGCCGGCCGGCTCAGTGCCCTCGATCCGCGGGTCCGCTGCCGCACTCGGAGCGGAGGGCGTCGCGGAGCCTGCGCAGGTCGTCGGCGGGCCTTCCCAGACCGTTGAGGTGGAGCCGAGCCGCCTCGACGCCCGGACGCGGGTTCGAGGGGAAGGCGAGGTCCATGGCCTCGCGCATCATCCACTGGCCGTAGGAGAGCAGTCGCCCCGCGTACTCCTGGGCCCGGACGAGATCGGCCTCCGTCAGCGGCAGATCACGCACGCGCGCGTGCAGCCGGTGCAGGACCCTGTACTGCCGTCCGGCTTCCCGGGCGGTCTGCCCGGAGAGGGGGCCCGGTTCGCCGCAGGCCGCCACCGTCCGGTCCGCCGGCGTCTGCGCCGCCACCGCCTCGTCCAGCAGGGCGGTGAGCGCCCGCAGCTGGGCGGAGCGCGGGGGAGGGGCCGGTGCGGGGCGGCGTCGCGGCTTCGCCAGGAGGCGCACGGCATGCCGACGCAGTGCGCCCGGCTGCCGTCCGGGCGTACCCGGTGTCGTACCTGGCGTCATGGCCCTCCCGGTCCGTGCCGCGGGATCCCGGCCGCCGGCGGTTGCCTCCGTGGTCGCGGAGCACCCTGTCGGGGTGCCTTTCCAGTGTGCGTCACCGCGCTCCACGGCCGGTGCCGCCGGATCCCGCCGATCGCGCGGGACGGGCGTGGAGCCGTCCCGGACGGTGCGCCGAACCCCTTGACCCCCTTTGGCGACTTTCGTATGGTGCGACCGCACCAGCGTATTGAAACGTTTCAAATCCATGGTGGACCGGCCGCTCCTGTCCGTGTCCGTCGTACAGCCGAGCCGTCCTGCTTCGCCCGACGTGTGTGAAGGAGTACTTCGTTGGCCAGTCAGACCACCCCCCACGGCCCCGACTCGCCCACCCCTCACGGCCCCGACTCGCCCACCCCCCGCGACCATCCCGCGTTCAGCCGGCGCGGCTTCCTCGGCGCCGGATCGGCGCTGGCCGTGGGCGCGCTCGCCGCGGGGGCCGTCGGCGCGTTCCCCGCCCGCGCGCGAGCGGCCACCGGCACACCGCGGGCACTGCCCGTCGACCTCTCCCCGGCCCACTGGATCTGGTACCCGGAAGGCGATCCGGGCACCGACGCCCCCGTCGGACACCGTTACTTCCGCACCCGGTTCACCGTCGCCCAGGGCGAGGTGACCGACGCGCAGCTCGTCGTCACGGGCGACGACACGGTCGACGTCTGGCTCAACGGAACGCCCCTGGCGGGCTCTCCCCGAGGCGCGGATTCCTGGCGCAGGGCCCTCTACGTGGACCTGCGGCCCGCCGTGACGACGGGCGTCAACACCCTCGCCCTGGCGGTCCGCAACCAGGGCGGCCCCGCCGGCGTCATCGGGCGGGTCCGTGTCCTGTCCGCGGGCGGCACGACCGACGTCGTCACCGGCGGCGGCTGGTCGGCGGGCAAGGACGTGCCCGAGGGATGGGAGCAGCCCGGCTTCGGTGACGGAGGCTGGCCCGCCGCCCGGGACCTGGGCGCCTACGGTGTCGCCCCCTGGTACAGCGCCGTCGCCGCCCCCGACCTCGCGGCCCCGTCGCCGCTGAGCGTGGCCGGCCGCACCGTGGAGCGCCGTGACAACCCGCTGGGGGTGGACACCGCGCGGCCGCGGTTCGGCTGGCGGCTCGACTCGACGGAGCGTCAGCAGCGGCAGGCCGGCTATCAGGTCCAGGTCTCGTCCACGGCCGCCGGCGGTGGTGACCTGTGGGACAGCGGGCGTGTCCCGTCCGGCCAGCAGATCGACATCGCCTACGCCGGCCGACCCCTGGCGAGTCTGACCCGCTACTTCTGGCGCGTACGCGTATGGGACTCCCAGGGCCGTTCGGGGACGTGGAGCGAGCCGGAGTGGTTCGAGACCGGGTTACTGGCGCCGGCCGACGAGTGGCGTGCCGCGTTCATCGGACGGCCGACGGGCCCGGATCTGTCGGGGGCGGGCTGGATCTGGTACCCCGAGGGCGATCCCGCGGCGGGGCGTCCCGCCGAGACCCGGTACTTCCGCCGCACCTTCACGCTGACGGACGCGCCCACCGCCGCGACGCTGGTCGTCACCGGGGACGACACCGCCGACGTATGGGTCAACGGAACGCTGGTGAGTTCCTCGCCTCGCGTCACCGACTCGTGGAAGAGCGCCGCCCTCGTCGATGTCACCGCCCGCCTCACGAGCGGCCGCAACGTGATCGCGGTCGTCGCCCGCAACACGAGTCAGTCTCCCGCCGCGGTCATCGCCAAGCTGACGGTGACCGGGGGCCCGACCATCGTCACCGACGCGTCGTGGAAGTCGTTCCAGAGCGGGCCCTCCGGCTGGCAGACCCCCGGGTACGACGACGACGGCGGCTGGCCGGCGGCCCGGGCGGTCGCGGCGTACGGCGCCGGTCCGTGGGGATCCGGTGTGCGGGTCGTCAGCCCCGCGCCGCTGCTGCGCAAGAGCTTCACCGTGGACAAGGAGGTGGCCGCCGCCCGGCTGCTGACCACCGCGCTGGGCCTTCACGAGACCCGGCTCAACGGGGCGAAGGTGGGCCACGACGTGCTGGCCCCCGGATGGACCGACTACGGCAAACGCCTGCAGTACAAGGTCTTCGACGTGACTGGAGGGATCCGCCGGGGGACCAACGTGCTCGGTGCCTGGCTGGGCAACGGCTGGTACTCCGGCAGTCTGGGCTTCGCCGGAAGCCGGCACTACGGCACCCGGCCGTGGTACGCGGCGCAACTGCTCATCACCTTCACCGACGGCAGCACCCAGTGGGTGACGACGGACGGAGGCTGGAAGACGAGCACGGGCGCGATCACGGCGGACGACCTCTACGACGGCGAGTCCTACGACGCCCGCCTGCACGTCGACGGATGGGACGAGGCAGGCTTCGACGACAAGGACTGGGCCAACGCCACCGTCCACGACGGGACCGCGCCCCGTCTCGTCGCGCAGGTCGACGACGGTGTCACCGTCCAGCACGAGTTCAGCCCCGTGGCGATCACCCAGCCCCGGCCAGGGGTGTGGATCTTCGACCTGGGGCAGAACTTCACCGGCTGGAACCGGATCGCGCTCAGCGGTGACGCGGGCACGACGGTCACCGTCCGGCACGGCGAGGTCCTCAACCCCGACGGCACGCTCTACACCACCAACCTGCGCGCCGCCCAGGCCACCGACCGGTTCACCCTCGCCGGTACCGGGGGAGTGGAGACGTACGAACCCCGGTTCACCGTCCACGGCTACCGCTACGTCGAACTCAGCGGGGCACCGGCCGGGTTCAGCCCGGACAGCGGCACCGTCACGGGCCGCGCGGTGTGGACCGACGCGGCACAGCCGGGCACGTTCAGCACCTCCGACGCGCTGATCAACCAGCTCCAGCACAACATCGTCTGGGGCGAACGCGGCAACATGCTCTCCATCCCCACCGACTGCCCCCAGCGCGACGAACGCCTGGGGTGGACGGGCGACATCGCCGCCTTCTGCGCCACCTCCACCTTCAACCTGCACAGCCACGGCCTCCTCGCCAAGTTCGCCGACGACCTGACGGACGCCCAGCAGTCCGACGGCGCCTTCACCGACGTGGCGCCCGCGGTGATCGGTGGTTCCGGCACGGCCGGCTGGGGTGACGCCGGCGTGATCATCCCGTACACGCTGTGGCAGCGTTTCGGCGATCTCACCGTCGTCGACCAGCACTTCCCGGCGATGGCGCGATGGGTCGACTATCTGCGCGGCACCGCCGGGAGCGACCTGATACGCGACCGGCAGACCTTCGGCGACTGGCTCAACGTCAACGACAACACCGCGCAGGACCTCATCTGCACGGCCTACTTCTCCTGGTCGGCGCGCCTGGTCTCACGGATGGCGGCGGCCACCGGCCGCACGGCCGAGGCCACCTCCTACGGACGGCTCGCCGACCAGGTGGCGGCGGCCTTCACCGCGCGCTTCGTCACCGCCGACGGGACCGTCCGCGGCAACACCCAGACCGGCTACGTACTGGCCCTGGCCTTCGAGTTGCTGCCCGCGTCCCTGGTCCAGCCGGCCGCGGACAAGCTGGCCGCCAAGGTCACCGCGACGAACGGGCACCTCAGCGTCGGCTTCCTGGGCGTCGAGAACCTGCTGCCCGTACTGGCGGACCACGGGCACGTCGACACCGCGTACCGGATCCTGCTCCAGCGGGGCTTTCCCGGCTGGGGCTACATGATCGACCACGGTGCCACCACGATCTGGGAGCGCTGGGACGGCATCCGGACCGACGGATCGTTCAACGATCCGGGCATGAACTCGTTCAACCACTACGGTCTCGGCTCGGTCGGCGACTTCCTCTACCGCCGGATCGGCGGCCTCGGTCCGGCGAGCCCCGGCTACGCCTCCCTGCGCGTCGCACCGCGGCCCGGCGGCGGGCTGACCTCCGCCGACACCGCGTACGACACGCCCTTCGGCCGCGCGTCGAGCGGCTGGTCGGTCTCCGGCGGACGACTGGAACTGCGGGTCACCGTGCCCGTCAACACCTACGCGGCCGTGACCGTACCCACCTCACGGCCGCAGTCGATCGTCGCGCCCGCCCAGGCCGTCCCGGCGGGGCCGGCGAGCTTCCACCTGCCGGCGGGAAGCTACACCTTCACCGCGGCGAACTGACGACGGCGCGGCCGATCCCGGGGGCGGAGCGTTCGTGTCGTTCCGCCCCCGGCGGCCGGTGCCGCGCGGGTCTTGATCCCGGTACAGGGTCGAGGGCTGCGAACGCAGCTGTTCGTGTTGTCCGCGGGTGCGGTGCCGGTGATGATGCGAACCCCCTCGCACGGGGTACGCGGGCGTCACGACGCGGTGCGGGCCGACGCGCTGCCTGAGGGAAAGCCGACGCATGCAATTCGATGACGACGCAGCCCTGGACACGTCCGAGGTGCAGGACAACCGCGGTGGGGCGCTGGGCGGCATCCCGGGCGGCGGGAAGACCGTCGGCGGGGGAGTGGCCGGGCTGCTGGTGCTGGTCGTATCGGTGCTCTTCGGCGTGGACCCGGGCCTGTTCGGCTCGGACGGCAGCACCTCGCCGGGCACGTCCGCCGCCGACCTGTCGGCCGACTGCCGGACCGGAGCCGACGCCAACAGCAAGGAAGAGTGCCGGATCGTCGCCGTGGTCGACAGCGTCCAGGCGTTCTGGAAGCGGACCGGGACGGCCGCGGGCAAGTCCTACGAGCAGGCCCCGACGTTCCTGTTCACCGGCAGCGTGAACACCGGTTGCGGGAACGCCACCTCCGACGTCGGCCCCTTCTACTGCTCGGCCGATGACAAGGTCTACCTCGACCTCGGCTTCTTCGACGACCTGAGCAGCAAGTTCGGCGCCGAGGGCGGGCCCTTCGCCGAGGCCTACGTCATCGCGCACGAATACGGCCACCACTTCCAGGACCTCAGCGGCACGATCTCCCGGGGCAGCGGCCAGGGCCAGGGCAGCGGCTCGGTGAAACTGGAGCTGCAGGCGGACTGCTACGCCGGGGTGTGGGCCCACCACGCCACGACCACCCCCGATCCCCACAGCGGAAAGCCACTGATCACCGAGCTGACCCAGGACGACATCGACCGCGGACTGGACGCGGCCGCCGCCGTCGGCGACGACCGCATCCAGCAGCGGTACCAGGGCAAGGTCACGCCCGACACCTGGACCCACGGCTCCGCGAGCCAGCGCCAGAAGTGGTTCTCCACCGGCTACAGCACCGGCAGCATCGCCCGCTGCGACACCTTCGGCTGAGAACACCGCCGAGACGGATCGGAGGACGACCGCGTCCGGTGAACGGTCACACCTCCTCCGGCACCTGTTCGCCACGGCTGCGCAAAAGGTCGGCGGCAGCCGCTCGCACGTCCTTCTCGACGGCAGCCCGTTCGTCCGGCCGCAGGGATGTCGCGGACGCCGTGGGCCTACGCGGCGAGCGCGGCGGGTTCTCCGAGCCGGGCGGCGGCCGTGCGCCAGGCGGCCGTCACCGCTGTGCGGGCCTGCTCGGTCCGGGCGGCACCCTCCGCCGTCAGCTCGATCGGCTCGCCCACGTGCACATGAAGGTGCGGACGGCGAAGCGGTGCCGTGAACAGGCCCGCGAGCTGCTTGGCCGTGCTTCCCGAGACGATCCGACGGGAGCCGGCCTGACCCACGGGCACCACAGGAGCCCCGGTTCTCCGGGCGAGCCGGGACAAGCCGCTGCGGAAGGCCCCGGGGGCCGCTTCCGCGGCGTCCGCCCGGTGCGGGAGACCGCCCTCGGCGTAGATAAGGACCAAGTGCCCGCGCTCCAGCGCCTCGGCGGCTCCGTCCAGGGCGTCCGCCGCGCGCAGGCCGCCACGGTGGACGGGTATGTGCCCTTCGCGGGCGAGGGCGCGTCCGAGAAGCGGGACGCGCCACAGGCCGGCGGCCGCCATGACGACCGGACGGGCCCCGAGGCGGTGCAGCGCGGCGAGCACGACGGCGGGGTCGGCGAGCGAGGTGTGGTTCGCGGCGATGATGCTGCCGGGGGCGAGTTCGGTGCCCGGGTCGGTGGTGATCGTGAGGCGGCCGACGGCGGGCATCAGGACGTCGGCGAGGCGGCTGAGCATGTTCGGTCTCCGGGTCTCTGCGGTGTCGACCTTCATCGTCGGCTGTGAGGGGCACCGGGGCCTGAGTAGCCGTACTCACCTTTTGCGGCCGGTACCCCGGGGCGTTCCCGGGGCCGTCAGCCCGACCCGATCCCGAGGAGCAGCGTGCCGATCGACGCCAGCGTGAGACCCAGCGGAATCAGGCTCACCCCGATGCCCACGCCGAGACTCCTTCTCCTCGCCAAGTACCACGGCACGCCCAGGGAGAGCAGTGCCAGCAGGAGCAGCACCAGCGTCGCGCCGATGGCGGCCTCCGCGCGCCCGCACGGGTCGGCGGCGGAGCACGAGTCCAACGCCATGGGGGACATCAGCAGCAGGAAGGCGGCGACGAGTTGGACCGGCAGCGCCACCAGCGCACCGGCCAGCGGGGCGATCCACCACTTCCGCGGTGCCCGCGTCCGGTCGGCGGGGAGGGGGCCGGCCGGGGACGGCGGCGGTGAGGAGGAGGGCTGAGGGGAGGCCTGTGGTCCGGCGGTTGTGCTCATGGGCGCAGTATGGCGCCCTGGTGAACATCCGGTGAAGGCGGAGGCCTTTCGCGTCCGCCGGGCCGGCCGGTGTGCCGGCCCGGGGTCAGCTCGGTGGTGTCGGTTCCGTGCCGCTCCAGCGGAGCGTGACATCGAGGTGGGTGCTCGTGCCGGCGCTCGTCAGGACCGCGCCGAGCTTGGCGTCCAGGACGACGCCGAAGGTGACCTCGACCTCGTCGGGCCGTTGGGCGACGCTGCGGAACTGGCCGATCACCTCGGAGGCGGCGGCGGTGATCGGCGCCAATGCCTCGCGCAGGCTCCTTCCCGCGCTCTCGAGACGGGTTCCCAGCCCCACGGCGCCGGTGCCCGTGCGGGCGGGCGGGGCCACGAGGACGACGGTGCCGTCGTCGAGGGTGAACTGGACGGCGTCGGGCATGAGGGCTCCTGGAGGGATCAGGGACGGTCCGGGTGGCTGCAGAGCGGTCCGGGCGGTGGCGAGGACGGGGCGCGCGCGTGTCCGAGTTGCTCCTGGACCCTGTCGAGCGCCTCCAGGAGGGGGAGCAGGCGCTTGCCGTTCGTGAAGTTCAGGACCGCACGGTAGAAGGCGGCGGAGACGTCGGGATCCATCGCGTCGGCGGCGCTGAAGCAGAGCGTGTGACGGGGGGAGCGGAACAGCGCGGCTATCCGGCCCTGAGTGGCGTTGTCGTACTCGGTCACCTCGTTGTCGGCGGAGAGCGCGAAGCCGGGCTCGTTCACCCAGGCCTGCTGGGCCCGCGCGCTCGCCAGGTACTCGATGAACTCGTCGGCGCTCTCGTTCTCGGTGAACTTCCCGACGAAGTCCGCCGAGACCTGCAGGACTTCACGGGAGGACGGCACGTACGTGTACCCCCCGTCCTTCACCCGGTCCGGCTCGAAAGCCATCGCGGACAGGGCGCCGTGGCTCAGGGAACACTGCCTCCTGGCCATCTTCTCGGCGGCGGCGCGGAAGTTGGACGTGGCGGCGTCCTTGCGAGCGCCTGCCACGATGTCCCCCCACGCGGTCCACGCGTCCTCGACGGGCTCCCCGTCCCACCGCGTGCCGCCCGAGGCCCAGGCGGTGTACGGGCCGACGCCCTCGTCGGCGAGCAGGATGTCCGCTATCCAGTCGGCGCCGGGCCAGCCCGACGTCGGACCGGACTCCAGCCCCAGGCACCAGGTGTCGGAACGGGACCGCAGAGCCGTCCAGTTCCCGGGAGGCCGTGGGGTGACCCTGGCGTCGTACCAGATGAGGCTCTTCACGTCGGCCTTGACGGGGACGGCGTAGACGTCCCCGTCGTTCATGCCGAGCCCGCGGAAGGGCTGCGCGTAGGCGTCCGTGTCGACGTCCAGTTTCCGCAGCGCGCCCTCCTCACGGTATCCGGCGATCGCTCCCACACTGGGCAGCACCGCCAGGTCGGGCTCCGCGTCCGCGGCCACCGCGGCGTCGAGCTGCTGGGTCAGGGCGCGGGTCACCTGCGGCTCGATGTCGACGTCGTGGTCGCGTTCGAAGTCCTTGACGACCGCGTAGAACGCCTTGAACTCGGTGCCGGACCAGGGAACCATGATCGTCACCTTGTCCCTCTCCGGCTCCTCGCACGCGACCGGTGCCATGAGCAGACCGAGGACCAGGGCACAGCGCACGAGGGGTGCCGTGAGCCGTCTCATGAGCGGGGGAACCTGTACTCGGCGAGACGGGGACGGTAGGCCAGGTACGCGAGCGCGCCCGCGGCGGCGAGCACGGGCAGCGCGACCGCCGGGGCGAGCGGGTCGGTCGTGCACATGGTGACGCCGATCGACGCGGTGGCCAGCAGGGCCACGACGAGCGCCGGGCCGGGCAGGCGCCGGAAGTGGTGGACCACGATGTAGCCGGTCGCGCAGACCAGCAGCAGCATGACCGCCACCGGCCCGAGGAACAGGGGACGGAGGAGAGCGGGGTCGCGCCAGCCCGACCTGAGCCGGTCGTGGCGGGCCTGGACCTCCAGCTCCTGGAGATCCCTGAGCGATTGCCTGAGGCCGCCGGTGAAGGGGACCGGCGCCCTGCCGTCGTACTCCGGCGCGTCGTCCAACGCGTCGCGTGCCCTCGTCACGCCCGGCACCCCGTCGAGGACCGCCGTGTTGGCCATCTGCACACACATGGTCAACTGCCCCTGGACGAACTCGATGTGGCTCAGCCCCTGCCTTCCGGCCGCGTTGCCCTCGGCCGCCGAGGTGAGGTGGGAGGTCACGCGGGCGGTGGCGGCGGCGAAGTCGTTGCTGGTGCCGGTCAGGTCGATCGCTTTGCTCAGGGAGACGGCGCGGAGCGCGTCGTTCGCCTTCCCCGCCTCGTCGTACGCCGCGCCGATGTGCTGGATGGCCGTCGTCGTACGGCGGGCGGCGGCGATCTCCTCCCCGCCCCGGTTCGCCACCACCAGGTACAGCAGCGCCGTCAGCGCCACCGTGCCCAGCACGGACGCCCTGAGCCACCGCAGCACCACGACCGGGTGGGGCGCCCGAGACCGCGCGAGGGGACGCGGCGCGTGGAACCGTCCGCCGGTCACGGCGTGTCCGCCGGCCCGCCGGCCGCGCTCGCGGCGTCCAGCCGGTCCCCGCACTCCTGGCAGAACTTCGCCGTGGGCAGCGTCGACGCCGTACCGCACCGTGGGCACACACGCGACGGCCCGGATCCGGGGGAAGGGGGTTGGTACGGGCCGTCCGGCTCTCGGGTGACCCTGGTCGAGGCGACGCCGATCCTCTGTACCAGCCCCCGGGGGACGTTCCGCCGCACCCGCGGCAGGCCGTCGGGGCCGTCGGCCGCGATCTCGCGCAGCAGCCGCAGGCGCGTGGCGTCCGGGAGGGACGCCGCGAGGCCGATGGCGAGGCGCAGTTCGCGGTCCGCGCGGTCGAGGTCACCGCGCTCGTGGGCGTCGGCGCAGGCGCGCATGGCCATGCCGAGCTCGCGTTCGTTCTCGACGCGGGTGAGGTCGGCGGAGGGGACGACGGCGGATCCCGGTGTCGAGCGGCGGCACACGACCACGGCCGCGCTGTCCGAGCAGGGCCGTCGGGTTCCGTCGGGGAACTCGGCGTGCAGGGTGACGCGGACGGCCCGCAGGACCTCGTCGACGGTCAGGCTGTCGGGGGTGAAGCGGAGGGAGATCTGGTACTGGCGGCGTTCCGGGGGCCATGAGCCCAGCGGGACGAGCGTCTCCCCGTCATGCTGTCGACGTCCCGTCAGTTCCGCCTCGACGGGACGGGTCTGCCGTACGAACGCGAGCTGGAAACGCCTGTTGAGGCGCAGGCCCAGATACACCCGGGGAACGACGATCCGCTGCGCCTCGCGCATCAGGCGGGTGAAGTCCTCCGTGAGGTCGGAGACGGTGACGACGGCCTCGGCGGTGCCATGCAGGGTCTCGGTGACACGGAGGAGCTCGGTGTAGTGCCAGTCCTCGCCCAGGCCTCTCGCGTCACAGACGAACCGGTCGGTGCACGTCGTGAGGATCTCGTCGAGTTGTCCGGGTGTCTCGTGCTCGTTCTTGCCGTCCGTGTAGAGGACGGCGTGGCGCACCGTGCCGGGGGAGTCCACCGTGGCGAAGAGGTGGCGGGCGCGAGCCAGCCACTGGCCGATCGCCGTGCCGCCCTCGGCGAGCTGGCCGGCCACCCGGAGCTTGGCGTCCTCCCGGACCCGGGCGTCGACCCGGGCCAGGCCGCCCGTCGTCGGGAAGATCACGTCGGCCCGGTGGTTGCCCGCGACGATCCCGAGGAGGGTGCCGTCCCGCAGGGTGTCGACGGCGGCGCACATCGCGCGCTTCGCCTCGTCCAGTCTGTAGCCGGACATCGACAACGAGCGGTCCATGATGAGGATCTCGGCACCGGGGCTCTGCCCGGCCGAGGCCGCGGCGGAGTGTGCGGTGACGGTGATCAGGGCGTCCGCCCGTCGCTCGTCGTAGGACAGATCCGAGGGTGCGTCCACCTCCAGGGTGAAGCCGAGCCCCAACGGTGACTTGTCCTCCACCGGCACCCCCGTCCGTGTCGCCGCGTGTTCTCCTGCGGAGCATGCTCGCTTCCTCGACGGAACGGGTCAGGAGCCTAGTGCGCCGGGTGCCGCTCCGGAACGGGAACGACTCGTTCCGCCGCGCTTTCCCGGCCGTCCCCATCCCGGCGCCGGACGCAGCCGGTTCGCCAGGTCCACCAGTGCGACGTACTCCCGCTCGGTCGGCGCGTGCGGGCCGAGGGCGCGGACCGCGCCGGACAGTTCGAGCCGGTCGTGGGTGTGCAGGAACCGCGCGTACTGGATCTCGGCCCGCAGCGCGGCGGCCGCCGCCTCGTCCACGTCGAGGCCGGGCAGGCACTCCCCGGCCCGGGCCACGTCGTCCTCGGTCGGCACCGGGTGGCCCGGCTCGGAGAGGACCATGACGCGCAGGCGTACGGCTGCCACGCGTGCCTCGCGCTCGTAGCGGAACTCCTTGGCCAGCTGCTCGGCGATGTCCACCGCCCTCGCGCGCTCGCCGTCCAGCAGCAGCACGCGGGCCAGGCCGAAACCGGCCGCCCCGAGCGCGGGGGTGGTGTCGAAGACGGTGCCGTAGTGGGACCGCGCGACCGCGCGGTCCCCGCGGAGTTCGGCGCACAGACCGAGGGCGAGATGGGGCACCAGCTCGCCGGGAAGCGCCCTGCGCACCCGGGTGAACGCGACGGCGGCCCGCTCCGGGGACCCCTCGGCCAGCGCGATCAGACCGCGGTACCAGTCGGGCAGCCAGTGCCAGTCGGGCAGGCCCGCAGCCGCGAGCCGCCGTGCCGCCGACGCGGCGTCCCTCCTGCGCAGGGCGAGCCGGCTCTCCGCCAGCGCGCCGTCGGCCGAGCCCGTGAGGCGAGGGTCGTCGGGATCGGACAAGGGCGCCGGGAGGGTGGCCGCGACCTCGCCGGGGGCGGGGGAGAGGAACGGCCCGGGCATCTTCAGCAGGGCGTTCTCCTCCGCTCGCGCCCCGACCCAGTGGGCGAGCGGCCGGGCCGTGCCCAGGCCACCGTGCAGCGGTTCGGGCACCGAGCCGAACAGGGCCGAGGGACGGGCCACTTGACGACACGTCGGCGGAGCCGCCACGACCTGCCGGATGACCCCGCTGAGCTGTTCCGCGAACTGCCGGGCCGACACGAACCGGTACCACGGCCGTTCGGGGTCCGTGGCACGCTCCAGCAGCAGGCGGAGCGAGTCGGCACCCGGTGCGGAGCTGTCCGTCCAGCGGGAGCGGCAGACCTCGCGCAGGGTCATGCCCAGTCCGTAGAGATCGAAGCCGGGAGTGGGACGCCGGTGCTCCGGATCGGTCTCCGGCGGCGCGTACGCCCTCGTGTACGCCACGACCGGCCCGGTGTCCTTCGTGTGGTTGCGCACCGCGCCGAAATCGATGAGCCGCACCCGGTCGAGCGCGCCCGTCGGGCTCTCCTCCCCGAAACGGATGATGTTCAGGGGCTTGACGTCGCAGTGGAGCAAGCCCCGGGCGTGCAGGTAGTCGAGCGCCTGGAGGACACGCACGCCGTGCGCCAGGAGGGTTTCGAGGCGGTCGCCGTCGCGCGCCGAGAGCGGTTCGCCCGGCACGTACTCGAGAACGAGGTGCGGCCCTTCCTGCTCGTAACCGAGGATGCGGACGATGCTGTCGTGCCGGAGACCGACGAGGACGTCCCGTTCGTGCCGGGCGGTCCTGGCGACCGTCCTGTGCAGGGCCTTGAGGACGACGTCGGTCGCGAGATTGCGGTCGTGGGCGAGGTAGGCGGCACCGTACGCCCCCGAGCCGAGGACGCGTGTGACGTCGTAGCGGCCGGCGATGGTGAGGCCGTCGGGCTGGCCGAAGTCGAAACGGGTGCCGCAGTACGGGCAGAAGCCGGCGGTCCGGCCCGGCTCGCCCTCGTGGCCGCGGCCGACCGGCCGCCCGCAGGAGGGACCGGGGCAGAAGCGGTGCGCCTCGGCGACCGGGCCCGGCGCGACCGGCGGTACGTCCGCGGCCCGCGGTACCTGATGGGGATCGACCAGGCCGAGGCCGTACCAGGGGTCCGGGCGCACCTGCGCCACGCCGAGGCCCGTGCCCACCCGTGCCGACGGGGCCGGGTCCGGGGCCGGACCCGGTTCGGGGGCGCGGGGCGCCGGCGCCGTCGCGTCCCGTGCCTGCGGCTGCCGGTCGCACACGTCGCAGAAGCCCTGTTCGTCGATCGTGCCGCGCCCGCAGTCGGGACGGTCGCACGTCCGAGGGCCGGTCCCCATGCGTCACCTCTCCTCGAGCCGTCGGTCGACCTCGTCGATGTAGCGCCTGACCCGGCCGCGGGCGGCCTCCAGGTCGATCGGCTCGGTCCGCAGCGCGCGGGCGGCGGGGGCGTGCCGCTCGGCGAGTTGCCGGTCCTCGGCGCCGAAGTACCGCGCGGCCCGGACCCGGTGCAGTTCCAGGGAGGCGGTGAGGTCCTCGTGAGCCGTGATCAGCCGGCGCAGGTCGTGGTCGAAGCGGACCAGGGCGGTGCGGGCGTCATGGGCCCGGTCGTGGATCGCGGTGAGCTCGTGACCGGGTTCCGTCGTCCGCGCGACGGCCAGCCGGACCCGTAACCGGGGCGCGGCGCGGGGCGGGAGCCGGGGCGCGGCGAAGAACCGTACGCCCCACTCCCGTTGCAGCGCGGACGCGGCGTCCTCCTGCGCCGCGAGCCGTTCCACGGCCGCGTGGGCCTCGGCGGCGGTCACGCCCCGGACGGCGTCCCCGCGCAGCGGTTCGGGGTCGAGGGACACGTCGTAGGCGAGGCCGGCCGGTGGCGTCCCCTCGAAGCCGAGGACGAGACGGAGGCCGCGCGACCGGGCGCGGGCGGCCAACTGCCCCAGCAGTTCCCGTAAGAGGGCCTCCGGATCCTGGGCCCGGTCGACGCCGCCCACCACCAGACAAGCGGGCGGCCTGCGGCGCAGCAGCTGCCGCCGCACCTCCTGCGGGTCCCCGCCGGGGAGTCCGAACCGGCCGGTCAGGTAGCCGCTGACGTCGGCGACCGACCTGGCACGCGCGTCGTAGGCCGCGTCGAAGGTGCCGAGCCCGAGCACGGTGTCACCGGGGGCACCGGTGAGCTCGGCGTCGGTGGCGGTGGCCCGGGCCGCCGGATCGGCCGTCCGCACCAGACGGACGAGCCAGGAGTCACCGACGGCGCTCGTGCCGCCGGTGCCGACGACGACCGTGCCGCACCAGTCGCCGCCGAGCAGCCGGGTGAGCTCCTGCGTCAGCGCGAGCCGCAGCGGGTCGCCCAGCACGTCTTCGGTCAACTCACCGCGCGAGGAACCCAGTTCGTCGTTGCGGTCCCCGCCCGTGAACTCCTCGATCCGGGGCAGGTACGTCAGTATCGTCTCGGTCGGCAGCATCCAGGCCGCCTTCGCGTCGCCGTTGACGTAGTCGGCCACCACGATGCCGATCACACGGCCGTCGAACTCACCGCCCACCGCCATCGCCCCGGCGCCCGAATATCCACGCTCGATCCACGGGTCGCCCTCGCGTATCCGCTTCAACAGGCCCCATTCGCCCTGCCGGTGGCCGGATCCCGCCAGCCGCGCGTCCGCCCCCATGCCGAACGGTTCGTCACGGGGAAAGCCGTAGACCTGGACCGTGCCCCCCGAGATGGGCGCCTTCCACAACGTGGTCCGGGTGCCGCAGCCGGCCGGCTCGTCGAGTTCGAGCAGTGCCACGTCGCCGCGCTGCGTGTCGTGGTCGTGCACCCACGTGCTGAGGGCCACGTGCGCGGTGCGGGTCCATTCCGGGCGGCACGCCACACTGCTGATCCGCACGTGGGAGGAGGTGCCCCCGGGCGCGGCCCCGGCGTAGCGGACGACATGCGCGCAGGTGAGCACATGCCGGTCGTCGAGCAGTACTCCGGCGCCACAGGGGGTGCCTTCCTCGTCGTCCACCCTCACGCGCCACGGACGGTCACTGTGATGATGCAGCGCCATACGACCAAGGTAGGGCAACGGGCGCCACATTGAACCGGGTCGGCGAGACCGGCCGGGTCCCGACCGTCACTTCGTCGTCGTCACGGCAGCCGTCGGGTCCCGCCCCGGCCGTGCCGACGACCGGCGGTGGCGGCGGCTCGCCGGCCTTTCGCGCGCGACGCGCCGCCGCCCGTCCAGGTGACCGGACGGCCTCCGTCGACCGGTTCGCTCCGACGGCGTTCCGCCTACGGAGCGCTGTCGCCGTGATGCGTCGGGTGTGTGCCGGTGATTCACTGGCGGCATGCCTTTGGAGCGCTATGGCGTGCTGTCGGGGACCTTGTACCGGCACTACCGGGACCAGCCGGACGACCAGGGCCGCTGGTTCCACCTCCACCTGGAGGTGGACGCCTCCGACGTGCGCCACCACTGTGCCGTCGACGTCGACAGCCATCAGTCGAACGTGGGCGTGCAGTGGAAGACGTTCACCCTGGACCCCGGCGGTCTCGGGCCGGTCCCGCTGCTCGCCCCGGGGTACCACGACCTGGTGTCCGAGCCGGACTCCGGAGCCCTGGACCACCTGCGCCACCCGGCGCTCGTCGACCGGTCCGGGGTCCTGTTCCAACGCCGCCCGCCGTCCTGGCTGCGGGAGCTCCTCGACCTCTTCGGGTCCCACCCCTGGCAGGCGGGCTCCAACGTCGACGCGGCCACCGCCCTGGAGTCGATCCTGGTGCCGGGCCGGCCCGTCCTCGTCTTCGGCGAGCCCTTCGAGCACGATGCCGGAGGGCAGCGCGGGATGCACAACATCCACCAGAACCAGGGCGACCCGGCCGACTCCCAGTGGGCGCCGGAGAACGGCCCCTGGCAGGACGGCGGGACGCTCACCCGGCTTCCCGACGGCCGCTTCGAGGTCTTCCTGAACAAGTTCTCCAGCCAGGCGGGGGCCACGGACGGCGCGGGCCACCCCGTTCCGTGAAGGGGCGGTGCACGACCGGAGCGCTCGCCCCGGGGTCAACCCCGCCGGGCGCGCGCGATGCTGTCGTGGACCCACCGGGGAAACACGAGCCGCGGGAAGAGCCGGCCCTCGACGTCGAACTCGAACGAAAAAGACCGGAGCATTCTCATGTCCCGGTGCGCGACGCGGACGGTGACGAAGGTGTCGGGAGCGTGCCAACCCGACCCGAAGGGGCCGATCCGGTTGATCCTCGCGTGAATACGGTTCCCGTGGACCAGGGCGGCACAGCCGTGTTCCCGGGCCTTCAGCACCGGGACGATGCCGTCCCAGCGGCTGAACTCGTCGAGATATCCGTGCTCGGACAGTTCCCGCAGGGTGATCCTCTCCATCCGCGCACTCTCCGGGCCGTCGAGGAACACCATGAGCTGAGGCACCCCCTTGCGGCGCCGCCAGTGGGCGGGGAGGTCCCGGACGACGCGGTCCAGCACGCACAGGATGTCGGCGCGCACCGCGGGATCCAGCGACTGGAGCTCTCTCGGTATGTACTCGACGTGCTCGTCGGCTTCGCTCACCCCGCAAGTGTCCACAGGAGAAACCACCGGCTCAACCACGTGGTCAGCGGCCTGCGTTCGTTCCCGGCGGCGGGCTCGGCGGACCGGGTCGGACATGCCGCGCGACGCACCGCCCGCTCAGGTGCCGGGCAGCGGTACCGGTGTTCCGAACCGCACCGGCACGCCAGGCGCGTACAGCACACTGAGCGGTGCTCCCTCCGGCTGGGACAGGCCCGCGGCCGCGATGAGCGAATCGTCCCAGTCGAGCAGGGAACAGCGGCGGAACGACCACGCGGGATGAGTGTTGGGAAGGTAGTAGGACCGTCCGAGGGCGCGTCCGTGCAGTCCCCAGCGGTTCGTGAGGAACTCCTCGACGGGCTCCGGCACCACAGGGGTCCTCTCGATCTCCAGCCATACGCGGGCCCCGGCTCCGGCCGCTCCGCGGCGGCTGGTCCGGTACAGCAGACGGTTCTCGAACCACTGGCTGCGGATGCGGGACCAACGGTAGGGGAGCCGGAAGGACGCGTCCGCGGCCAGGACGGGTACCAGGCGGTCGCATTCCAGCGAGCGGAACACCACTCCGCGACGCCCGAGCGCGTCCCGGCTGTAGAGACGGACGTTCACCTCGTCGAAGGACCCGAAGTACGGGAGCGCCGGAGTGCCGCCGAAGGCGAGACCGCGCAGACGGAAGAAGACCAGACCGACGTACGTCCGGCCACGGTGGAGGTCGGGGACGGTGCCGGGCGGGAGAAGGCCTGCCACTTCGAACGGGTCCGCGGGCCAGTGCAGGAAGACCAGGTCGTGCCAGCTCTGACGGAAGAGCGTCCGCCGCGGCGTACGCGGCGCGCACGGGGTGACCGGCTCCACGGGGCGTACGGTCCGGTGACGCTGTCGGGATGATCCGGGCTCGCGCACTTGTGATCAGGGGGTGCGGCGCTCGGCCGGCTCTCGTGAGCTCAGCGTGCGCCGCTCGGCCGCCGTCGTCCCGCCCCACACCCCGTCGCGCTCCGTGTTCAGCAGGGCCCAGTCCGTACAGGCGGGCACGACCGGGCATCTGCGGCAGACGGCGCGTGCCCGCTCGATCTGCCCTCGGGACGGGCCTTCCTCACCGAGAGGGAAGAAGAGTTCGGGGTCTTCGGTACGGCAGGCCGCCGATTCACGCCAGTCCATGGCTCGCCCATCCTCCGCACAGCACCGCGACTGTTCGCGGGCAGGTCGTCCACGCGGCGCACGCGGCGCCGCCCGACCCGGCAGAGGTAGGGAACAATATAGGTGCTATCGGTTGATTCGGCCACGTCGAGGTCGCTGTCGTCCTGGGCCGACGTGTCCATGGCTCAAGGAGCGAGGGCCCGCTCCGACTCGCCCGCGGCGTCATCTGCTCGAGGCGTCCGTGAACCTGCGTCGGACCCGGTCGGTAAAGCGGTGGTTCCATCTCGGCATCGCCCCTACCTTGTCGGCATGTGCCGATACGCGATCTCGTACAAGCCGCACTTCGTGTGTCTGGCGTGCCGGTCGTCGTTCAAGCGGAACCCGCTGTCCCCGCGAGCGCATCCATGTCCACGCTGCCGAGCCCCGATGATCGATGCCGGGTTCGACCTCGCCGTCCCCCGTCGTGGGGACAAGGGGGCCTGGAAGGCGCTGGAGGCCACGCTGCGCGCCGGTCTCACCTTCCACTCGTGCGGTTGCGACGGCCCCGGCTACCGGCCGAGGACCGCTGCGGAGGTCCGGGAGCGACGCCGGGCGGCGAAGCGGCTGGGACTGCCGGAACGAGCGACTCTCAAGCGCTACGACCCGTGGGAGGAGCCCACGTGGTGAGGTCGTGCCGTACACCGGCGAAGTACGGCGACCTCCGGTGTGCTCACGGGGCGGCCGTCCTGGCTTCCTCCGGTCGACGAAGCCACGCACCGGCAGAATTGGGGGTCCCCGCAGAGCTGTGAGCCGTTGTGCGGCCATCCGCGGGTGAACGCGTGACCTGCTCCGCGCGCGGCTCCGCCACCGAGCCGAGGGCGTCGGTCCTTCGTTCACTGTAGGTGCGGCGCTGTTGCTGTCGTCGTCGGTCGGTGGGCGGGTAAAGGCGGAAAACCCCAAGGCGGCCATGACCGCCTCGAGCGACGCCATGTCTCTGTCCGCCGGCCATGCACGCCGGGCGATCAGCTCACGCCCACGAGACGGGTCCGCGGACGGTGGCACAGTCGGGTGCGGGAGCCGGGCCGCATCGCGACGGCCCGGCCGCCGACAGGTGCCCGGAGCGTCGGCCGCTCACCGTTACGACCGGGATACGGCCGCGTCGGCCCCAGGTGCGTCCTCGGGACTGCCGAGGGGTGAAACCGGCTTCGTCCTCGAAACAGATGTAGCCCCCGCAGACCGCCTGCCGCGAGATACGGCCAATATCCCTGGCTCTACAGGTGCTTCGCGAAAATTTACCCCGACGGGCCGAAGTCGGCAGCGGGTACCTCTTCCTGTTTCTCCGTCGACAGGCCGATCATCAGGCAGTGGATCGAGGCTGAGGCGGGGTGTCCCGGAGAGGAATTACCCCGCCACATCCCGGCGCTATCCGCGAGGTTTCCGTATTACGCGATCGCGGTTCGTGGAGTCGTCACCAGATTTGAATCGCATTGACGTGCACCGCGTTTCGCGGCTGGAATACGGTCCACCGGTTGATGTGCACCGTGGCCCCGTTGACGTCGTAGTAGGTGATGTCGTTGTTGCCGGTGCTGATCCTGTCCACCCAGATGCCGCCCGGGTACTCGTCCCTGCCGGCGTTCGCGTAGCAGATCTCGAGGGACCCTCCCCAGGAGTGCCCTTCGACCTTCAGGAGGTCCGTCCTGCCCTGGCAGGGAACCTCGTCGATGGCGTAGGCGCTGCCGACCGGTACGGCGACGGTGAGAGCGGCGGCCGCGGCGATCGCCATGGCCGAGGAACGCACCATCCTCTTGGTCCGTGACATTGCAATTTCCCCAATGAGCTAATACCGAATCGTGCGGTCACGTCACGGGGAATGGTCAACGCGACGGAATTGGCCGTACGGCCATTCCGTCGCTTCCCCCGCGCCTCACCGAGGATCGCCCAGGGGTCTCCCGCGCGGCAACCCTGCCCTTTGCCCCGGACCGAAATCAATCACCCAATGTCCTGAAGCGATCCCTGAATGTACGGGTCCGGGTGGATTCGGGCTCTCTTGGCGGCCCGTATCGCAGCGCAAATGACGGACCGCCCGGACCGACACCCGCTCGGGCGGATGCATTTCACGGTGGTTGGCCATGCCACCGGCCTGACCTGGGCAGTTGCAGATGATTCACAGGCCATTCGCTTCGCCGCAGCTTTGGCTTGGCGTTTATCCCCGGCGGGCTTCGTGCTCCTTGACGGTCAGCGGCCGACGCTCCGGACACCTGCCGGTGGCCGGGCCGTCGCGATGCGGCCCGGATCCCGTCAGTGCGAGATCCTGCAGGACGATGCCCAGCTCGAGATCACCGGACTCTTGACCCGGTCATCAGGACTCCACCGGCCTTCGCGGCAACCCGGCCGTATGGAGCGGACTCGGCTTCAGCCAGGACTGATCGAGCGGGCGCTCTCCCGGTGGACCGCCATCGCCAAGGCACCCAAAGATCAGCTCCCTTCACCGTTCGGTGACCGGTGCGGTGTCCCCGAATGCTGCCCTGAACCGGCTGACGAGCGAGATCTGCCGGAGCTGGCGATCCGTGCTCTGCCGAAGAAGAGTTCACGGGAGCTCCGCAGCATCGTGCAGCCCCTCGATCTGAAGATCCTCGAACGCCCCGACGCCGTGCCGTACGGTGATCCGCCGCATCGCTGGTGGCGAAGCGCCTTCTGACCGAGCAGTGCCCCTGCCGTGCCCGATCGAGCGGGGAACAGCGGCAGCCCACGGGTATCGGAAACGGCGACGGGTGCTTTCCTCGGTGCGGTGGACGGCCGCCGGTCAGCGGCAACGGGCTTGTGGTCAGGTGGGACGGCAGGTCTTGCACGCGCGGTTGTCGATCGCGGCCATCAAGTCCTGAGCCGCTGCCCGCACGGCGGGATCCCCGTCACCGGTCGGCCTGTCCGCCAGGCCTCTGCCGTCGAGCACGGCCTTGGCCATCAAGGCCAGGGGGAGGGGCATCCTCGTGGAGGAACGGGCAGGGATCCGCCGGTTGCACGGGCTCGCGGCAATCCGTTCGCGTGATGGTCGCCCGGCCGCATACGGTCCCCGGATGACGAGGACCACGCCGGCCAGACCGGTATCCGTGGAGGCCGTGTTCCCGGAGCTGGCCGCCCACCGGGGCCGGACGACACGGTTGCACCCCAGGCCGGGGCGGCCCGGCATGCACGACAGTCACGTCGGTGGGCCGATGCTGTGGCCGGACTGCGAACCCTGGCCACTCTGCCATGAGCCGCACCAGCGCGAGACCGAGGGGTACGCACCGGAGGAGATCCGCGGTGCTCGGGCCGCAGGCGTCTTTCCTCCGAGCCGGCCGTGGTCTCGCGCGGAAGCTCCCGGGAGGGACGGTCCGGTGCCCTTCGTGGGCCTGGCCCAGTTCTTCCGCCGTGACATCCCCGGTCTTGCCTGCGGGCCCGACGGCGCGGATCTGGTGCAGCTCTTCCGCTGCCCCTTCACCCACGGACCGTACCTGGAGCGCCGCTACCGCCTGCGGTGGCGGCAGACCGGGCAGACCGAGCAGGCGGAACGCTTCCTCGCGGATCTGCCCCACGTGCCCCTGCTGCGGTGGGAGCACGAACTTCCCGAGCCGTGTGTCCTGCACCCGGAAGAGGTGGACACCTATCCCTGGGCGGAGGGGGACACACTGCCCGCCTCGCTGATCGCGCGCATCGATGAGTGGGAGGACGCCCAGATCGCGGAACACGGCCCCGACGCCCCCAACTACCAGAGCGACCTGTCGATTCCTCCCGGCTGGCGCGTCGGAGGATTCCCCAGCTGGGCGTCGACAGGCCCGATGTCCATCGACTGTGCGTCCTGCGCGACCCCGATGCGGCTTCTGCTGACGGCCGAGGGCCACGAGATGGACGCCGGCTCGCACAGCTGGGTGCCACTGGAGGACCGTGACCCGTCCCTGAGGGGGAAGGCATCGATCCGGGGTGGCCAATTCGTCGCCCAGCCCACTCGGCTCCGCTTCGGCCGGGACCGGGACCTGCATGTCTTCATCTGCCCGGCCGATCTCGAACACGAGCCCCGATGGGTGCTCACCTGACGGAGTCCCACCGGCCCGAACCGGACGATCACGTTCGGAGACAGGCCTGGTCCCGAGCGGCAGTGATTCCTCCCGGACCACCGCAACGGCGTCGCCGGTCATCGACCGTCCAGGCCGTTCCCGCGGGAGCGCCGATGGCGGTCGACCAGGGTGTGCTTGAGCAGTTTTCCGGTGGGCGTGCGGGGCAGTGCGCCGACGAACTCCCCGTGGCGCGGATGCTGCGCCCCGCGGGTCCGCTCGGGATCCCCGTGGTGGACGAACGGCGGCTCGTCGCGCTCGAAGTAGACCGTCCCGGTCCGTCCCGGCGGCAGCTCCCCGCCGTCCTCGGCGCAGATCCGCACGGTGCCCAGCAGGACCCGGCCGGCCGAGCCGGGCCTCCGCAGCCACTCCTCGGTGTCGATGAACGTCGCCCCGATGCCCTCGGTCGCCGCGTAGTACTCGTGGATGATCGGCCCCCACCAGGCGATCATGGCCCGCTTGACGTCGACCGGGCAGGGCGCGGCGCGTGCACCGCCACCCGCAGCGAGGAGAGGTCGTACCGGGTACGGACTTCGGCGGGCGGCTTCAGCGCCCTGACGAACATGGCCGGCACCCCCTAGGTGTGGGTCACCCGATGGCGCTCGATGGCGGAAAGGGCCTGTTCCGCGTCGAAGTGCCGCAGCATCACCACGGTCCCGCCGCAGGCGTGCACCACACCGCCGAAGCGCAGCGGCGCGGCGTGGTGGACCGGCGCGGGGGAGAGGCGGACGGTGTCCGGGCCGAAGCCGTAGAGCGGGCCGAACAACGCGGCCGGGATGTCATCGAGGCGACCGGACCGGTCGCAGTCCGACCGGTCAGCGGCTGCGGGGCGGTCTAGTAGGAGCTGGTGCGGTAACGGCTGCGGAACTCCGCCAAGAGTTCGTCGGTCGCTTCGGCCCCGGCGCTCACGGCGGCGTGGATGTCGCGGAAGTAGTTTTCGTAGCCCGCAGGCGTGTAGAGGCACAGGGCGCGTGCGGGGACCGGGCCCGCGTTGCGGAAGCCGTGCGGGGTGCCGCGCGTGGCGGCGAGCAGATGCCCGGGGCCGACCGTCACCTCGCCGTCCCCGGTGTGGAGGGTCAACTCGCCCTCGAGAACGTAGAAGTATTCGTCGTGTCCGTCGTGGACGTGCGGCCTGGCACCGATGGTGCCAGGGGCCAGGCCGAACTCCTCGAAGGCGAAGTGCCCGCCCGTGTGCTCCGCGGTGAGCCGGAAGAAATGCTCGACACCGGCGACGTCGATGAGCTCGCCGTCCTGGGGGCGGCGCAGAAGCGGGCGAACGGGAGTCCGGTCCTGATCATTCATGACTGCATTGTGGCCCAGCCATCCTCGTCCCACGCGGGTGAGCCCTCCGGCAGAGCGTCGAACGCGCCGGCCTCCCGCCCTTGCCGGAAGCGGTTGGAGACGGTCGGTCAGGGGCCGGACCCCTGTGGCATCTCCCGCCGTTGTCCGCCGGTCCCGAACCGCCGGATCACACCCTCGAACTGCTGCCGCAGCCGCTCGGGGTACGGGCCGTACGCGTCGACCTGCAGACAAGGCCCCGTGAACTTCCACCCCTGGTCAGTCAGTTGCACGCGAGTCACGCGAGACGATCTACCGGTTCAAAGCCTCGGAGCGGCGTCGAATCCAAGGAATGATCATGACCCGATATGTGTTCTGGTGGACGTCGACGGCCGTCCCGCATGCTCTTGAGCCCAGACGCCCCGGTCCCGGGGCACCGAGCAGGAGGAGCGGACATGTCCGGACGCATCAGCAGGAGATTCGCGGCCGCCCTGGTGGGCGGACTTGTCCTTGTCTCGGGAGCGACCTCCGCGGCAGCGGCATCGCCGGGCGAAGCAGCAGCAGTGGGTGGCACCAGAATTCGCAGCGAGTACCGACAGTCATGGGCGGACGTGGAGAGCGCGTCATTCGCGGACGGAGCCCGAGTCATACAGTGGGCCACCGACGGCTGCCTGCCCAACCAGCGATTCGACGAGCGGCGCCTTGGGGGACCAGCTCCGCCAGTATCCGTGTAACGGCGTCGTCAACCAGAGGTGGACTCTCTGGTCCTGACAAGGACGCCGTTCCCCTCGGCGCCCGGCGGGACGGGGGCCGATGGCTGCGATCATCGTGTGCCGGTGTGGCGCCCTCCGGGCGCCACCCTCCCGACCCCCGTACCGGCGAGGTCGTGTATTCACGTGTCGCAGGTTCCGGACAGTCCCCGGTCAGGTGGACATGAGGTCTGACATGTCGCGGTGATGGGTGGGGTCAGAGCGTGACGAGGGAGTCGTCGTGCGGGCGTGCGCCGGGCAGCCGGTGGCGGGCGGCGACGAGGGCCGTATCGATGTCGCGGGTGCCGGTCGACACGCACAGGGTGTAGGCGATGTCGTCCATACGCCGGCGTACCTCGGGGCCGCCCTTTTCAGCTTGCAGGATCCGCAGCGTCTCGTACTGCTCGATCAAGCGCGCCAGTACCGCGGGGTGTGCCATGAGCATCGCAAGTCTCCCTGATCGCCATCGTCACCAAGGCTCATACACCGGCTCCTGTGCCCCGGAGCCCGCCCGCCATTCCCCTGTGTTCCGGTCCGGCGGCTGTTCTGAAAGGATCACGGCATGACCGGCCGACGGAACGCCGCCACCGCATCCCCCAGGCCCTTTGCCGAGCCCGTCCGGCTCGACCTGTCCGACCCCGGCACCCTGCGTCCTCTGTGGGACCTCCAGCGGGCCTCCTACGCGGTCGAAGCCCGGCTCATCGGCTTCGACGGCATCCCGCCCCTGCACGAGACCCCTGAGCAGTTGCGCGCGAGTGACGAGTCCTTCCTCGGGGTCCGCGACGCGTCGGGACTGGTCGGAGCGGTCGCCTGGACCCGCTTGCCGAACGGCGCCCTGGACATCTGCCGCCTCGTGGTCCATCCCGCCGCGCATCGCCGCGGCGTCGCGACGGCACTGCTCGACGCCCTGGACTCGATCGAGCCGGCGGAACTGACCGTCGTCTCCACCGGAACCGCCAACCTGCCCGCGATCGCGCTCTATCGCCGGCGCGGATTCACACCGGTCGGCCGGCGCCGGATCGCGCCCGACGTCACGGTCACCCTGCTGGAACGCAGGACCGAACCGGCCTGATCACGTCCCGGGCGGCCTGCGGTGCCTCACGGGGACGGAGAGCCGGTCGGGTCGGACCACTCGTCGGCACCCGGGCCCAGCAGCTCGTGCAGCAGCGGGGTCGCGGGCAGCGCGGGGTGGAGGTACACACGCTCACGGCGTTGTCCGACCGCGGCCAGCATCGTCCGGAAGGTGGTCCTCGCCGCCTCGGCACGCCCGCTGCCCAGCTGCGCCTGCCCCAGCAGGCCCAGGTGGAGGGGGTGGCGCAGGTACGCCCCGGACCGGCCCAGTTCGGCCAGCGAGATGTGCATGAGGGACAGGCCGTCGTCGGGGTCTCCCGCCTGCGCCAGGCCCCACCCCTTGACGACGCCCAACATCGCCTTCCAGTAGAGCAGTCCGTACTCGCCCGCGACCCGGACACCCTCGTCGCTCGAGGCGAGCGCGGTGTGGACGTCACCCTCCCAGGCCGCCACGACCCCGTCCACGTAGAGGGCGAAGGAGCGGTCGGAGGGCCTGCTCTCGTACTCGGTGATGCTCAGCAGTTCCCGTCGGCGCGCATCGGCGGTGCCCCGGTTCCCGAGGAGCCAGTGGGTGAAGGTGTCGTAGGAGCGGCAGGAGACGCGCGGGTCGTGCTGGAAGGTACGTGCCAGCACACGGACCTCGTCGGCCACACGGTCCGCCGTGTCGACGCCGCGCTCCAGTTCGACGAGCGCCTGCGGCAGCATTCCGCGCACGTGCAGCACGATGCCTTCGCCGTAGGCCGCGCCGAGCGCCGCCACGGGCTCCCAGGTCCGGCGCGAGATGTCCCGCAGCAGGCCGGACAGCTGTCGCGAGGTGTCGTAGCGGCCGGTGACCAGGTGCGCCGCGCACAGCGCCCAGAGCACCGACGGATCCTCGGGAGCCTGCGTGGCCGCGTTCAGGGCGCGGCCGTGCGTCAGGGCCGTCTCGGCCTCGCGGTCCCCGTAGCCGCGCGTGGTGGCGAGTACCTGGCCGAGCTGGATGTGCAGCCTCTGCTCCAGCCGCGCCGTGGCGGGATCGTCCGAGGGCAGGAACCTGATCAGGTGCTGTGCGCGGCGCAGCCAGATCTCCACCTGCTCGTACGCCATGGACAGTTCGGCCTGTTCCGCGGCGAGCAGCAGCCGGGGGAGCACCTGGGCGGCGGGCAGCACGCTCCTGGCGTGCCAGCTGTGATGCGCCACCCGCTCCTCGTCGCCCGTCTGCCCGCCCTGGCGTGCGCCCAGCGCCTCGGCGATCCTGGCGTGCAGGTGATGGCGTTCCGCACGGGGCAGTTCGTCGATGAGCGTCTCCTGGACCAGGGCGTGAGCGAAGTGCAGCCGCCCCGGATCATGCGGCTCCTCCCCGAGCAGACCGGCGCGCAGGGCCGATTCGAGACCGGTGGCGACCGGTTCGTCGGGCGTGGCGGTCCGGTGCAGCAGGTCGGTGTCCACCTCGGTGCCGATGACGGCGCACAGCCGGAGCAGTCGCAGCACCGGCTCGGGCAGCGCGGCGAACCGCTGGTGCAGCACCTCGCGAATGCCGGTGGGAATGTGCGCCAGGAGCGCGTCGGCCGCGTCCGGGCGACGGAGTCTGCGCGCGTCGCCCACGAGGGAGAGGAACTGCATCACGAAGTACGGGTTGCCTTCGCTGCGCCGGTGCAGCACCTCGACGACGCTCGGGTCCACACCGGACCCCGCATGTGCCTCGACAAGGTCGGCGATGCCGTGCAGGGAGAGCCCGCCCAGCCGCAGCGTCTCGGTTCTGGGCCCGCGCAACACGTCGGAGACGATCCGGCGCAGCGTCCCGTCCGACTCGGCCTCGAACTCCCGGGCCGTGAACACGATCCCGAGCGGATGGCCCTGGCACCGGGTGCGCAGCAGTCTGAGGAGGTCGAGGGAGACGGTGTCCGCCCATTGCAGATCTTCGAGGAGCAGCACGAGCGGGTGTCGTCCGGCGAGGTCGAGCAGCACCTCGCAGACGGCGTCATGGGCGAGGAAGAGGTCCTGGGGCCCGTTGGCGGACACGCCGGGGTCTTCGGTCCGGGCCGCCGACCGTTCGGGTATGAGCGGGGCGAGCAGGGCGTCGTACGGTCGTGTCGCCTCACGGAAGGCGTCCGGCCGGGTGGCGGACAGCCGCCGCAGGACCTGGGTCCACAGCCAGTAGGCGGGGACGCCCTCGTCGGGGAAGCAGTGGCTCCAGACGACCTCCAGTCCGGTGCCCTCCTGCCGCGCCTCCATGCTTTCCAGCCGGGCGGCGAGTTCGAGCAGCAGGCGGGTCTTTCCGACGCCCGGGGGGCCGAGGACGCCGGCCACGTGGCCCCGGCCCACCGCGGCACTCACGGCAGCGGCGGTCAGACGGTCGAGTTCCTGGCCGCGGCCGGTGAACGGTGACGGGGCGGCCGTCCGCCCCGACTCGGGCTCCGGGGACGCGTCGGCTCCCGGGGCAGTCGCCGGCTCGTACGCCGGCCAGGGTAAGCCTCGCCGCCGTGCTCTCCCGTCCCGCGCGCCGTCGGCGTCCGCCCGTGCCCCGGGCGGCAGATCGGCCCGCGTCCTCGGGCGCGCGTCGGTCCCCGTGCTCTCGTCGCGTCCGGCGGACGGCGGTGAGCCGGCTGCCGCGAGGGCGTCGCCGGTCGCCACCGTCCCGTCGTGCCCGCAGTCGGTGACAGCCGTGCTGCCGTCGGAGCGTGACGAGCCCGGTGGTGCGCCGGCTGCGGTCCCGTTCCTCACCGGCGGCGCGGGGGAGGGGGCGGTGGACGCGGGCCGTGCGGGAGGGAGCTTCTCGGACGGAGCGCCCGCTCCCGGCTCCTGGCGCACTATCAGGTCTCTGACCTGGCGCAGTTCGGCCGCGATGTCGACACCGAACTCCTCGGCCAGATGGCTGCGCGTCCGCTCGTACACCTCCAGCGCCTCGGCCTGCCGGCCGAGGCGGGACAGTGCTGTCATGAGGTGGCCGACCAGTCGCTCGCGTGTGGGGTGCCGGCGCGCTTCCCCGTCCAGATCGGCGGCGACCTCCTCGGCCGCGCCGAGAGCCAGCCGCGCCTCCGCGCGGGACTCCACGGCGGTGAGCCGGATCTGTTCGAGCCGGGCACACTCGTCGCTGAGCGGCGGATGGCCGTCGAACTCCGCGTACGGCGAACCGCGCCACAACTGGAGGGCCTCGGTGAGCCGGGCCTGCGCGGTACGCGGATCGCTCTGCTTGAGCAGCAGCCGTCCGTCGGTGACCAGACGCTCGAAGCGGCAGGCATCGACGTGCTCGGGATCGAGGTCGAGGACGTAGCCGGGTGTCCTGTGACGCAGCACCGAGGGACGACCCGGTCCCGCCGCCGCGTGCAGTGACCGGCGCAGGTGCGAGACATGGCTCTGCAGGGTGGCGACGGCGTGCCGGGGCGCTCCGTCACTCCACAGTTCCTCCACGAGCAGTTCGGTGGGCACCACACGGCCGAGACGGATGAGCAGCAGAGCCAACAGCGTCCGTCGGCGCGGCGGGCCGAGCGGGAGGTCGTGTCCGTCGAGGTGCGCCGACATGGGTCCCAGGACGCTCAGAAAGAGCTCGGCCCGGCCGGTGTTCGTGGGCGACCCGTTCGCGGTCGGGGGTACGGGCATGACGGTCCCTATCGTTCAGCCGCGGCCGGAGTCGACGCCGACGGTCGACAGCGGTGAAGGGCCATCGGCGATTTCGGCTGCATCACGGAGGAGTGGGTATTGGGTAGAACTGATCATGAAGAAACCGTAATACCGTAATGGTGTTACCCGCGGTCGTGACAAACGGCACGCCGGGCCTGTCGGCCATGGAGGCTGAGACGGAGCCACGGGAAGCCGCGGTCCGAGTGACGCATGACACGGTGCCCCAGGTGACGGCGGACACGCCGGGCTGCTTTCGGGTCCGGCGGATCGTGCCGCGAACTCCGGCCCCATGATGGCGAACTCGAGGAGTCCCGGGCCACCACCTCGCTCTGTTCGGCAAGAAACAGGCAGGCATTGGGCAAGGATTCCGTCCAGGGGGCGGAAAAAGGGCGGCGGCCGACGGCAAGGGGTCGTCAGCGGCTCGACCAGGACCCTGCAAGGGCGGTGACGCACGATTCCGGTGTCTGGAGACACCGCTGGTCCAGGGCCGATGAAGCCCCTGTGGACGGTCCGACGACCGCACACCGGCCTTCGGACTGATTTCGTGCTCAAGTTTCGGACAGGGGGCCTTTTCTTGCTGAATGAAGCACTTGCAGCTCCGGGCCTGCTCGTGGCAAGCCTCTATATCACACCGACCGTCCAGCAAGGGCCCAGGAATTTCCGGCAGTTCACCGACTGGTTAAATGGCCCGTCCAGGGACCTGTTCTCGGAATTTACGCCTTCGCCGTGCCTTTGGCGGAAAACCGCTGCTTCGACCGCCGGAGCGTCAAGCGCCGCACGACCTGTCCGCCTGTGCCCGCCCGCCCGAGGTCGTCGATGACGTCGTGAGGTGAGCGGGCGCGGACCCGCGTCGCCGGTCACCCGCCCGCGGCAGGGCAGGACGGCTGGAGCGAGTCGGCGCGCCGTGGCGAGGCGTCTCACCGGTGCCCGCCGCGGTCCCCGGTACGGGACGACCCGGACCGGCCGCGTTCCACGAGTTGCCGCTCGGCCCGGCGCGCGCCCGAAGACACACGTGTGGGCGTGGCCCGCCCGTGAACGAACCATGCCCCACGCCCCCTTCCGCACGTCGAGCGGCCGTCCGTCCATGGCCCGCCCTCCGCGACGTCCCCGAACCCGATCCGGACGCCGGCGACCGCCTTCGCGCTTCACCGGACACCCATCAGGCCGCGCGGGCCCGGCCTTCCGATTCCTCCTTCCCCTTCCTCCTTCCCCGCCTTCACCGCCAAGGAGCACAGCACATGACCGCACAACAGTCCCTGTCACGCCGCCGCATGCTCGGTCTGACGGCCTTGGGCGCTGCCGCACTCGCAGGGCAGAGCACGATCACCGCAGCACCCCGGGCCGCCGCCGCCGAGGCCGGTGTGTCCGACGGCACGTTCGTCCCCGCCGTCGTGGTCGGCACCGGATACGGCGCGGCCGTCTCCGCGCTCCGTCTCGGTGAGGCAGGAGTGTCCACCCTGATGCTGGAGATGGGCCGGCTGTGGAACCAGCCCGGCCCGGACGGCAACGTGTTCAGCGGGATGCTCCGGCCCGACAAGCGCTCCAGCTGGTTCAAGAGCCGCACCGAGGCCCCGCTCGGCTCCTTCCTGTGGCTCGACGTCGCCAACCGGGACATCGAGCCCTACGCCGGTGTACTGGACCGGGTCAACTTCGACCAGATGTCCGTGTACGTGGGACGCGGTGTCGGCGGTGGTTCGCTCGTCAACGGCGGCATGGCGGTCACACCCCGGCGCTCGTACTTCGAGGAGGTGCTGCCCCAGGTCGACGCCGACGAGATGTACACCAAGTACTTCCCGCGCGCGAATTCCACCCTCCGCGTGAAGACCATCGACAAGGCCTGGTTCGAGGAGACGGAGTGGTACACGTACGCGCGTGTCTCGCGCCGGCAGGCCTCGAACGCGGGCCTGAGCACCACCTTCGTGCCCAACGTCTACGACTGGGACCACATGCGCCGTGAGGCGGACGGCACGGCGGCCAGATCCGCGCTGGCCGCCGAGGTCATCTACGGCAACAACCACGGCAAGGTCTCCCTCGACAAGAGCTACCTGGCGGCCGCCCTCGGCACCGGCAAGGTCACCATCGAGACCCTGCACCAGGTCAAGGCGATCCGGCAGCGCAACGACGGCACCTACCTGCTGACCGTCGAGCAGAAGGACGCCGGCGGCAAGCTGCTCGCGACCAAGGAGATCTCCTGTCGCCACCTCTTCCTCGGTGCCGGCAGCCTCGGCTCGACCGAACTGCTGCTGCGTGCCCGGGAGACCGGAGCCCTTCCGAACCTCGGCTCGGAGATCGGCGGAGGCTGGGGCCCCAACGGCAACATCATGACCGCCCGCGCCAACCACGTGTGGAACCCCACGGGCAGCCATCAGTCGTCGATCCCCGCCCTCGGCATCGACGACTGGGACAACCCCGACGCCCCCGTATTCGCCGAGATCGCCCCCATGCCGGCCGGCCTGGAGACCTGGGTCAGCCTGTACCTGGCCATCACCAAGAACCCGGAGCGCGGCACCTTCGTCTACGACGCCGCCGAGGACCGGGCGGACCTGCGCTGGACCCGGGAACAGAACGCGCCCGCGGTCGCGGCCGCGAAGTCGCTGTTCGACCGCATCAACAGGGCCAACACCACCATGTACCGGTACGACCTCTTCGGCAAGCAGCTCAAGGCCTTCGCCGACGACTTCTGCTACCACCCGCTCGGCGGCTGCGTCCTCGGCAGGGCCACCGACAACTACGGCCGTGTCACCGGATACAAGAACCTCTATGTGACCGACGGCTCGCTCATACCCGGCAGCATCGGTGTCAACCCGTTCGTGACCATCACGGCGCTGGCGGAGCGGAACGTCGAACGCGTCATCCGGGAGGACGTCAAGGATTCACGCCGTGATTGACGAAACGCGTGCCACGACGGTGGCCCCTGTTTCCTCCACCGCGACGAAACGGGGATCGGAGTACGGTGAGATATTCCGGTTGATGTTCGAGCGGTCCGGACTGTGCATGGCCACGCTGGATCGCTCCTTGTGTCTGCGTGAAGCCAACACCGACTTCCTCGCACAGTTCGGCCGCAATCCCCGGGACAGTTACGGCCGCCCGTTCTCGACGTTCCTGCATCCGACGGCACGACGATCCATAGGCCGCGATCTGGAACTGCTCGGCGCCGGTGAGCGTGACCGTGTCGGAGGAAAGTTCATCGCGGTCCGGCAGGACGGCGCGCTGCTGTTCGGTGAGCTGATCGCCGTATCGGCGGTCAGGTCGCTCGGTGAGGTCGATTCCATTCTGGTGCTGGTGGGCCGGACCTCCCGGGTCGGCAAGACGCAGGCGATGGTCCGGCGCGGAATGCTGCTCGCCCCGATGGACGCCAAGATCCTGGAAGGCGTCGCCGCGGGGATGTCCACGGACAAGCTGGCGACCGTCCTGCACATGAGCCGGGGCGGGGTGGAGTACCGGATCACGGCTCTGATGCGCAGGTTCAAGGCCGTCAACCGAACCGAACTGGCCTCGAAGGCCTACTCCATGGGCCTGCTGACCGCCGACAGCTGGCCGCCCACCGTGCAGTCGGCCTACGTGCAGGCCTGAGGGGACGAAGGGAAGCGGAGCCGCCCGGTGGTCCGCCGGGCGGCTCCGCTTCCTGTCGGATCGTGGTTTCAGCCGGACTCGTCAGGGGCTTTTGACGTACTCCTGCCGCACCCGGGGTGGCCAACTGCCACTGCTCAGAATGCCCAGCGTGTAGGCGCGGGAGACGAGCGCCGGCCGGTTGGGAACGTCCAGCTTCCGCAACATGGCGCCGACGTGGTACTCGATGCCTTTGCAGCTCAGGTGCAGCCGGCCGGCCAACTGCACGGTGGAGGCACCGGCGGCGACCTTCTCGAGGATTCTGGCCTCCATCTCGCTCAGCAGGGGCGACCGGGCACCGCCCGGCGGGCATGCGGGGGTCGGAAGGTCGACCTGGACCAGCACGAGGAGCGGACTGTCGGCGCGGGCATCGGCCTGCATCCGCAGTGCCGTGAGATTGCCCCCCACCGCGTTGTCCGGGCGCGGCACCTTGACGTACTCGGTGAGACGGCCGGTGCGGCCGAGACGGAGCTGATCGAGACCGGCCCGTAGCCGGGGGCGGCTGTCAGGGTGGAGGAGGTCGGCGAACGCGATGTCACGGACCTCGGAGGTGCTGCGGTCCAGCAGGGCGAGCATGGCGTCGTTGGCCCGTCGGATCCGGCTGTGCGGGTCCAGCGTCGCCACTCCGACTCCGGAACGCTCGAAAAGGGAACGGAACATGGCCGCCGACCGGGACGGTGTGCGTTGGTGCGCAGAGTGATTGATTTCAGCCCGGGGGTGTTCCGCCGGACAATTTAATGCATCTGGCATGAAGTTCCTCGTGGGAAGTTGTCAGACGACTGCGCCAGTGGCTTCTGCTGAGCTGGTCAACATCACCCGGATCCCCGATGCGCGAGGTGTCGGACGAAGCGTCGGTGTCGGACGGAAGTCGTCGGAAAATCGGTTCCAGCCCAGATACTTCTTGTGCCGAAGGCTAGTTGCACGTTTATCCACGCCGCAACTCGACGTGATTAGCGTCACGGTTCCCGTCCGCTGTCATCGCGTCGGATATCGGTCGGCTTTCTAGGGATTTCCGGCCGACGGCGTCATGAGAATGTCCGGTGCCACCGGCCTTCATGCGGAGAGGACGCGAGCCATGACCATGGCCGAAAACAACATTCCCTCGATGGCGTCGCTGACCTCGCCCCTGCTCGGAATCAACGAGGAATTGCGGGCGATGCAGGCGGAGCGGCCCATCTGGAAGGTCAGAACCTACACCGGTGACGAGGCCTGGCTGGTCATGGGCGCTCCGGAGATCAAGCGGCTGCTCGTCGACAGGAGGCTGGGTCGCTCGCATCCGGACCCGGCCAACGCGCCGAAATACGCGCCGAGTCCGGTCTTCGAGCAGATCATGACCGAGTTCGGACGTCATGCCGAGATCCGGGCGTTGCTCACGCCGTACTTCTCCCGCACGTCCATGCGGGGGATGCGGCCCAAGGTCGAGGCGGCCGTGGCGGAACTGGTCGACACGATGCTGGCCGGCGAATCCCCGGCGGAACTGCAGAAGGTGCTGGCGCGTCCGTTGGCCATGCGAGTGATGTGCGAACTCGTCGGCATCCCCGTGGCCGACCAGGAGCTGGTCGGCCGGCTTCTGCACCAGATGGCCGGTCTCGGCGCGGGCGACGGCGACGCCACCCTCGACGCCTACCTGGCCGGGATCGCGGCGCAGAGGCGGGCCGAACCGCGCGAGGACATGATGTCCGGACTGGTCGCCGCGGGACAGACCGATGAGCGGGTGGCGACGCTCGTCGCGATGCTGCTGTTCGCCGGCGGCGAGAGCGTCGCCACGCACATTGGGTTCGGCGTGGCCCGGCTGGCCACCGATGACGCGCTGCGAGAGGCGCTGAGCCACGACCCCGCGCTGGTCGAGCCGGTGGTCGAGGAGATGCTGCGCACCGCGAGTCACGGTGGTGGGGCGCAACCCCATTACGCCAACGCGGACATCGAGATCGCGGGGGTGACCATCCGGGCCGGAGACCTCGTGCTGCCGGACTTCGCGCTGGCCAACTTCGACGCACGCGCCTTCGAGAACCCGGAGGCCGTCGACCTCACGCGCAGCCCGAACCAGCACCTGGCGTTCGCGCACGGCATCTGGCACTGTCTCGGCGCGCCCCTGGCCCGGATGGAGCTGCGGACCGTCTACACGACCCTGTTCGAGCGAGCGCCCTCCATCCGTCTCGCGGTGCCGCTCGACGAGCTGAACCGCGAGACGGACCGGCTGTTCTCGACCATGCCCGAGCTGAGCATCACCTGGTGACACCGCTCTGTCGGGAGGCACCCCTTCGGGTGTCTCCCGACACGGCTTCGAACTGTGCCGTGTACAGACGGGCGTAGGCGCCGTCGACGGCGAGGAGTTCGTCGTGCGTGCCCTGCTCGACGATCCTGCCCCGGTGCATGACGAGGATCAGGTCGGCGTCACGGACGGTGGACAGCCGGTGCGCGATCACGAAACTGGTGCGGCCCCGGCGCAGCCTTGCCATGGCCTGCTGCACCAGCAGTTCGCTGCGCGTGTCCACCGAACTGGTCGCTTCGTCGAGGATCAGCACGGACGGCGAGGCGAGGAACGCCCGCGCCACCGTGATGAGCTGTCTCTCGCCGGCGCTGATGCCCGCGGCCTCGTCGAGCACCGTGTCGTAGCCCTTCGGAAGCGTCCTCAGGAAGTGGTCCACCCGCATGGCCCTGGCCGCGGCGACGACCTCCTCGCGCGTCGCCTCCGGGCGCCCGTACGCGATGTTCTCCGCCACCGTCCCCTCGAACAGCCACGTGTCCTGGAGCACCAGCCCCATGTGTGAGCGGAGGGCCTCGCGGCTCATCGTCGCGATGCCCACGCCGTCGAGCAGGATCCGCCCGGCATCGGGTTCGTAGAAGCGCATCAGGAGGTTGCCGAGCGTCGTCTTGCCCGCGCCGGTCGGACCCACGATCGCGACCGTGGTCCCCGGCGGCACCGACAAGGAGAAGTTCTCGATCAGCGGACGGTCCTGTCTGTAGCGGAAGCTGACGTCCTGGAACTCGACGTGACCGGACACGGCGGCGAGGGAGGCCGGTTCGGCGGGTTCGGCGGACTGCTCGTCGGCGTCGAGGAAGGCGAAGACGCGTTCGGCCGAGGCCAGGCCGGACTGGAGCTTGCCGACCACCGCGCCGATCTGGCCCGCCTGGTTGCTGAACTGGTGGGTGTACTGGAGGAAGGCCTGCACCTCGCCGAGGGACAGCGCGCCCGAGGCGACCCGCAGCACCCCGATGACGGACACGGCGACGTAGTTCAGGTTCGACACGAAGCCCAGTGCGGGTTCGACGGTCGCCGCGAGGAACTGCGCGGCCGAGCCCGCCCGGTACGCCTTCTCGTTGTGCTCGTCGAACTCCGCCTCGCTGTGGGCCTGCCGTCCGAACACCCGTACAAGCGCGTGTCCGGTGTACATGTCCTCGACGTGCGTGGCCAGGGCGCCGGTCGCGGCCCACTGCTCGGCGAACCGCGGCCGGGCCCGGGCACTCAGCTTCGCCGCGATCACGGCGCACACCGGGAGGCTCGCCAGCAGCAGAGCCGCCAGCAGCGGCGAGATCACGAACATCACCGCGGTGAGGCCGCTCGCGTACAGCACGGCGGTGCCCAGCTGACTGAACGTCTGCTGGAGCACCTGTTGCAGATTGTCGACGTCGTTGGTGAGGCGGTTCAGCAGCTCGCCGCGCGGCTGCCCGTCGAAGGAGGCGAGGGGCAGCCGGGCCAGTTTGGCCTCCGCCCGGGTCCTGACGTCCCGGGCGATCGCCTGTACGACGTTCGCCGCGATCCGCTCCTGCACGAAGTTGGCGGCCGACCCGGCCGCGTACAGGGCCAGCGCCGTCAGCAGCACCGACGCCACCGCCGCGAAGTCGATGCCGTGACCGGGCGTGAAGTCGACCGTGTCGTACACGGAGGCGAGGGTGCCGTGGCCCTCCGCGCGGAGCCGGGCCAGTGCCTGCTCCTCGGTGAGTCCGGCCGGCAGCGCCTCACCGGCCACGCCGGCGACGATCAGGTTCGTGGCGTGCCCGAGGCGGAGCGGGGCGATGATGTTCACCACGACCCCGGCGAGGCTCACCAGGACGGTGACGGCGAGGACCCTCCGGTGCGGGCGCATCAGCCGCGCGATCGCCCGCAGGGTTCCCCCCGGGTCGGCGGCCTGCTTCTTCTCGGTCACGCCGCTTCCTCCATGTTGTCGAGCTGGGACCGCACGATCTCCTTGTACGTCCCGTTCTCCGCCAGCAGTTGCTCGTGAGAGCCCCGGCCCACCACGCGGCCGTCCTCCAGCACGAGGATCAGGTCGGCGTTCTTGACGGTGCCCACCCGCTGCGCGACGACCACCACCGTCGCGTCGGCGAGTTCCGGGGCCAGCGCGTTGCGCACGGCCAGGTCCGTCGCGGCGTCCAGGCCGGAGAAACAGTCGTCGAACAGATAGATCCCGGGCCGTCGCAGCAGGGTTCTCGTGAGGGCGAGCCGCTGCCGCTGCCCGCCCGAGACGTTCGTGCCGCCCTGGGTGATCTCCGCCTGCAGCCCACCCGGCATCGCCGCCACGAACTCGCGCGCCTGGGCGGTCTCGAGCGCGTGCCAGAGATCCGCGTCGGTGGCGTTCTCGTTGCCCCAGCGCAGGTTGGACGCGACCGTTCCCGCGAAGAGGTAAGGCTGCTGCGTGACCAGACCCACGGCACGACTGCGGGTGCCGGCGTCCAGATCACGCACGTCGACCCCGTCCACCAGCACCGATCCGGACGTGGCGTCGAACAGCCGCACCACCAGGTTCAACAGGGTGGTCTTGCCGCTCCCGGTGCCGCCGATCACCGCCACCGTCCGGCCGGGTCCGGCGATCAGGTCGATGTCGTGCAGGAACGGCTCCTCCGCGCCGGGATAACGGAACCCGACGCCGCGCAGTTCCAGGTGCCCCGGCCGCGGCCCGGACACGACCGGCCGGGAGGACGTGGCCGTCCCCGGGGCGGTGTCGAGCACCTCACGGATGCGCCGCGCGGCGGCGGCGGCCCTCGGAACCGTGAGCATGACGTACATGGCGATGACCATCGAGGTCAGCACCAGCACGATGTATCCGAGGAACGCGCTCAGCGCTCCGACCTGCAGCGCGCCCGAGGCGATCCGCTTCGCGCCGATCCACGCCACCACCACGGTGAACCCGTTGCCCAACAGCCACACCAGCGGGAACATGCCGGCCGCGAGCCGACGCACCCCGCGGGTCAGCACGAACATCTCTGTGTTCGCCGCGCCGAACCGCTCCTGCTCGTGCGTGTCCCGTACGAAGGCACGTACCACGCGCACGCCGGTGATCTGCTCACGGAACAGCCGGCCGATGGTGTCCATGCCGCCCTGGATGCGGTCGTAGAGCCGGCCCATCCGGGTCAGGATCACCGCCACCACGACCGTCGTCACCGGGATCAGCACGATCACGACCAGCGCCAACGGCACGTCCTGGCGCAGCGCGAGCACCACGCTCACCACGCACATGATCGGCGCGGTGATGATGCTGCTCAGCCCGTCGGCCGCGAGGGTCTGGACCTGCTGCACGTCGTTGAGCGTCCTGGTGGCCAGGGAGGACGTGCCGAAGCGCCCCACGTCGTGCGCGGAGAACCGCTGCACGTGGCGGAACATCGCCGACCTCAGATCGCGGCCGACCGCGGTGGCGGCACGCGCGGCGAAGTACTCGGCTCCCAGCCGCGCGGCGAGCTGGGCCACGACGAGGAGCAGCATCCCCGTACCCAGCCAGATGATCCCCGGCAGCGACCCCACCAGCAGTCCCCGGTCGATGACCTGCGCGCTCAGCGTGGGGAGCATGAGGAGCGCCAGCGTCTGCGCGATCTGGAGGGTGACGGTCAGCGCGACCCAGGTCCGGTAGGGGCGCAGGTACGTCCTGAGCAATCGCAAGAGCACGCGGTACTCCGGAAGTCGATGGCGGTTGGCCGCCGGGCGCGTGCGTCCGGCGCGGGCAGCGTCCCCCGGACCGGGTCGGTGATTCCCTAGTGTCCCCGCACCGCTTTCGCTCCCGACACTAGGAAATTCCGGCTGCCCGGAGATCGAGACTGCACGAGGGTGTCCGCGAGTGAATGGAAGCGACATGGATCGTGCGATGGGCAACGAGCAGCGCCTTCGGGACTACCTGAAGCGTGCCACCGTCGACCTTCGGCGCACCCGGCAGAAGGTGCAGGAACTGGAGGAGGCGGCGGCCGAGCCCATCGCCATCGTCGGCATGGGCTGCCGTTACCCCGGTGACGTGCGCGGCCCCGAGGACCTGTGGGCGATGCTGGAGCAGGGCGGCCACGGCGTGACCGACTTCCCGGACGACCGGGGCTGGGACCCGGAGGCGCTGGGCACGTCCTCGACGCTGTCGGGTGGATTCCTGCACGACGCCACCACGTTCGACGCCGACTTCTTCGGCATCTCACCGCGTGAGGCGCTGTCCATGGACCCCCAGCAGCGGGTGCTGCTGGAGACGACGTGGGAGGCGCTGGAGCGCGCGGGCATCGACCCGACGGGCCTGAAAGGCACGCAGACCGGCGTGTTCGTGGGCGCCATGCCCCAGGAGTACCGGGTCGGTCCGGCCGACGACATCGACGGGTACCGGCTGACCGGCAACACGTCCAGTGTGATCTCGGGCCGTCTGTCGTACTCCTTCGGACTGGTCGGTCCGGCCGTCACCGTGGACACCGCGTGCTCCTCCTCGCTGGTCGCGCTGCACCTGGCGGCCCAGTCGCTCCGGGCGGGGGAGTGCGACCTCGCGCTGGCCGGCGGCGTCACCGTCATGTCCAGCCCGCTCACCTTCGTCGAGTTCTCCAAGCAGGGCGGTCTCGCCGCCGACGGGCACTGCCGTTCCTTCGCCGAGTCCGCGTCCGGCACCGGCTGGGCCGAAGGGGTCGGCGTGCTGGTGCTGGAGAAGCTGTCCGACGCACGCCGACGCGGGCACCGGATCCTCGCCGTCGTACGCGGCTCGGCCGTCAACCAGGACGGCGCGTCCAACGGCCTGACCGCCCCCAACGGGCCCTCGCAGGTCCGCGTCATCGAGCAGGCGCTGCTCAACGCGCGGCTGTCCGCCGACCAGATCGACGTGGTGGAGGCGCACGGCACCGGCACGACGCTGGGGGACCCGGTCGAGGCGGAGGCGCTGCTCGCCACCTACGGCCGCAACCGCCCCGCAGACCGTCCGCTGCTGCTCGGCTCGGTGAAGTCCAACATCAGCCACACGCAGGCCGCCGCCGGTGTGGCGGGCGTCATCAAGCTGGTCCTGGCGATGCGTTACGGGATGCTGCCGAAGACGCTGCACGTCGACGCACCGACATCCCATGTGGACTGGTCCGGCGGGTCGCTGGCGCTCGCGACCGAGAACACGCCGTGGCCCGGGGAGGCGGACCGTCCACGCCGTGCCGCCGTCTCCTCGTTCGGGCTGAGCGGCACCAACGCGCACGCCATCATCGAGCAGGCACCCGCCGACGAGGACCGGACGTCCGACGAGGACGAACCGTCCGCCGGTGACGTCGCGGCCGGCGCGGTGCCGCTGCTGGTGTCCGGGCGTACCCGTGAGGCCCTCGGGGAACAGGCGTCGCGCCTGCTGTCCGCGGTCGACTCCGGCCCCCTGGCCGACACCGCCTTCTCGCTCGCGACCACGCGCGCCGCCTTCGAGCACCGCGCCGCCGTCGTGGCGACCGATCACGAGCAGGCCCGGGCCGCGCTGGCGGCGCTGGCCGCAGGCGGGACGCCGGCCGGGCTCGTCTCGGGCGTCACGCGCGGCAAACCCAAGCTGGCCGTGGTGTTCACCGGCCAGGGCGCACAGCGCGCCGACATGGGCCGCGAACTGTACGACCGCTTCCCGGTGTTCGCCGCGGCGCTGGACGAGGCGTGCGCGGCGCTGGACGCCCACCTCGACCGCCCGCTGCGCGAGGTCATGTGGGCCAGGACGGCACGTACGCTCAACCGCACGGAATACGCCCAGCCGGCACTGTTCGCCGTCGAGGTCGCGCTCTACCGGCTGGTGGAGTCGTGGGGCGTCAAGCCGGACTACCTCGCCGGCCACTCCATCGGCGAGCTGGCCGCCGCGCACGTGGCCGGTGTCCTCGACCTGACCGCTGCGGCGGCTCTCGTGGCGGCGCGCGGGCGACTGATGCAGGCGCTGCCCGCCGGCGGCGTGATGACGTCCGTGCGGGCGTCCGAGGCCGAGGTCGCGCCGCTGGTCTCCGGGCACGCCGGCACCGTGTCGATCGCGGCCGTGAACGGCGCCCGGTCGGTGGTCGTCGCGGGCGAGGCCGACGCGGTCGCCGAGATCGAGGCCGCACTGGTCGAGCGGGGGCACAGGCCGAAGCGGCTGCGGGTGTCGCACGCGTTCCACTCGCCGCTGATGGACCCGATGCTGGACGAATTCCACGCGGTGGCCGACGGGTTGGCGTTCCGCGAGCCGTTGCTGCCGGTCGTGTCGACGGTGACCGGTGAGCAGGCCACCGTCGAGCAGCTGACCGGCGCTGACTACTGGACCGACCACGTGCGCCGCCCGGTCAGGTTCCACGACTGCGTCGGCTGGCTGCGCGAGCACGGAGTCGGCGCGTTCCTGGAGCTGGGCCCGGACGGGGTGCTCACCGCGATGGTGCGGGAGGACTTCCCGGACGCCGGCGTGGTCGCGACGCTGCGCGGGGCGCGGCCCGAGGACGCCGCCCTCGCGGCCGCGGCCGCGGGTCTGCACACGCTCGGTGTCCCGCTGCGCTGGGCCGACTACTTCGCGGGCACCGGCGCCCGTCGCGTCGGCCTGCCGACGTACGCCTTCCAGCGCCGCCGTTACTGGCCGCGTGACGCCCACGCCGCGCCGGGGGACATGCGCGCCGCCGGACTCGGCTCGGCGAACCACCCCCTCCTCGCCGCCGCCGCGTCCCTGGCGGACTCGGACGGCGTGCTGCTCACCGGCCGGCTCTCCCTGGCGTCGCACGCATGGCTCGCCGACCACGCCGTCCGCGGCACGGCCGTGCTGCCCGGCACCGCGCTGCTCGAACTCGCGGTGCGAGCCGGAGACGAGGTCGGCTGCGGCGGGATCGAGGAGCTGACGCTCGCCGCGCCGCTGGTGCTGCCCGACCAGGGCGGCGTACAGGTACAGCTGTGGATCGGCAGCCCGGACGCCCGCGGCCACCGCACCCTCACGGTGTACTCGCGGTCCGACGCGGGCGACGCCACCGACTCGGGCGAGGACCGCCCCTGGACCCGTCACGCCGATGGCGTCCTGGCCCCCGGCGAGCGGACCGGCCCCTCCGGTGCCACCGTGTGGCCGCCGGCCGGGGCGGAGGCGGTGGGCCTCGACGGCTTCTACGAGCGCGCGGCCGAGGCGGGGCTGGAGTACGGACCGGCGTTCCGCGGCCTCGCCGCGGCCTGGCGGGTGGGTCCGGACGGCACGGTCGCCGCCGAGGTCGAACTGCCCGAGAGCGTCGCGGCCGAGGCGCCGTCCTTCGGCATGCACCCGGCGCTGCTGGACGCCGCCCTGCACGCGATCGCCCTCACCGGCCTCGGCGACGGCGGCGCCATGCTGCCGTTCTCATGGGAAGGCGTGCGCCTGCACGCCACGGGTGCGACGGCGGCCCGCGTGCTGCTCGTGCCGGTCGGCGATTCCGCGGTGTCGATCGAGGTGACGGACGCCGCCGGCGCGCCGTTGCTGTCGGTGGCGTCCCTGGCGCTGCGGCGTCTCGGGGACGAACGCCCGGCCGCCGAGCCGGGCGGGGACGCGCTCTTCCGTCTGGAGTGGGCTCCGGTGTCCGGTGGAACGGCGCCCGGGACCGTCGCGGTCCTCGGGCCGGACGCCCCCGTGCTGCCCGGAGCGGAGGTGCTGGTCGCCGCCGGTGTCGCCGACCTGCCCGGCGCGGTGCCGCCGGTGGTGCTGGCACCGGTGCCGGCGGGCACGGGTGACCCGGTGGCCGACGCGCACGCGAACACCGTCTGGGCCACGGGCATCGCACAGGACTGGCTCGCGGACGAGCGCTGCGCCGGCTCCCGTCTGCTGTTCCTCACGCACGACGGCGTGGCCGTGCGGCCGCAGGACACGGTCGATCCGGCTCAGGCCGCCGTGTGGGGTTTCGTGAGGGCGGCCGAGGCGGAGAACCCCGGACGGTTCGGTGCGATCGACGGCGTCCCGGTGCCGGCCCTCGGTAGCGGCGAGCCGCAGACGGCGGTGCGGGACGGCGAGGTGTTCGCCGCCCGCCTCGCCCGCGTGCGGTCCGCCGACCGCGGTGCCGTGGACTGGGGGGACGGTGCCGTCCTGGTCACCGGCGGTACGAGCGGTCTGGGCGCCCTGGTGGCGCGGCACCTCGCCGAGCACCACGGCGTGCGGCGGCTGGTCCTGGCCGGCCGTCGCGGTGCTGCCGCCGAGGGCGCGGCGGAGGTGGCGGCCGAGATCGCCGGGCTGGGCGCGCGGGTGACGTTCGCCGCCGTGGACGCGGCCGACCGGGACGCGCTGGCCGCCGTGTTCGCCGCCGAGGGGCCCGTCACGGGCGTCGTGCACGCCGCCGGCGTCCTCGACGACGGCGTCCTGTCCTCGCTGACGGCCGACCGCGTCGACGCCGTGCTGCGGCCCAAGGCCGACGCGGCCTGGAACCTGCACGAACTGGCCGGTGACGCGACGGCGTTCGTGGTGTTCTCCTCGGTCGCCGGTGTGGTGGGCGCGGCGGCGCAGACGGCGTACGCGGCCGGCAACGCCTTCCTCGACGCGCTGGTCACCGAGCGGCGCTCCGAGGGCCTGCCGGGCGTGTCGCTGGCATGGGGGCCATGGACGCGGGAGACGGGCATGACCCGCTCCCTCGGCGCGTCCGGCATGCGCCGCCTGGCCCGTGCCGGCGCGTTGCCGCTGTCCGTCGAGGACGGTCTCGCGCTGTTCGACACGGCGGTCACCGGTCCCGACGCCGTGGCGGTCCCGGTACGGCTCGACCTGCCCGCGCTGCGCGCCCGCGACGAGGTGCCGCCCGTGCTGCGCGCCCTGGTCCGGCCCCGGGCCCGCCGGGCCACCGCGGAGAGCGTCGCCGCGAGCGGCCTGGCGCAGCGGCTCGCGCGGCTGAGCGCCGTCGAGCGTGCCGATACCGTGCTGGAGCTGGTGCGGTCCCAGGTGACCTCCGTGCTCGGCCACACCGGCACCGATCGCATCGACCCCGACCGGACCTTCGCCGACCTCGGCTTCGACTCCCTGACGGCCGTCGAACTGCGCGGTCGGCTCGCGGCCGCCACCGGCCTGCGGATGCCGGCCACGCTCGTCTTCGACCACCCGACCGTCGGCGCGCTGTCCGCGTACGTACTGGACGAACTGCTCGGCGCCGAGGAGCCGTCCGAGCCGGTCACCGGTCCGGAGGCCGTCACCGACGACCCGATCGTCATCGTCGGCATGTCCTGCCGCTACCCGGGCGGCGTCTCCTCACCGGAGGACCTCTGGCGGTTGGTCAGCGAGGGCGTCGACGCGATATCGGGCTTCCCGACCAACCGCGGCTGGGACCTGGACACCCTGTTCGATCCGGACCCCGACAACATCGGCACGTCCTACGCGCGTTCCGGCGGCTTCCTGCACGACGCGGGCGAGTTCGACCCGGCCTTCTTCGGCATGAGCCCCCGCGAGGCGCTCGCCACCGACGCCCAGCAGCGCCTGCTCCTGGAGGCGTCCTGGGAGGCCGTCGAGCGGGCCGGGATCCCTCCCGCCGCGCTGCGCGGCAGCCGCACCGGTGTGTTCACCGGCGTCATGTACAGCGACTACGCCCACGCGCTCGGCGGTGGCGAGTTCGAGGGGCACCAGGGCACCGGCACGTCCCCGAGCGTGGCCTCCGGCCGTGTGTCGTACACGCTCGGCCTGGAGGGCCCGGCGGTCAGTGTCGACACGGCCTGCTCGTCCTCGCTGGTGGCGCTGCACCTGGCCGCGCAGTCGCTGAAGGCGGGGGAATGCTCCCTCGCCCTCGCCGGCGGCGTGACGGTCATGTCGACCCCGACGTCGTTCCTCGAGTTCTCCCGGCAGCGCGGCCTCGCCCCCGACGGCCGGTGCAAGGCCTACGCGGACGCCGCCGACGGCGTCGCCTGGTCCGAGGGCGTCGGCGTCATCGTGCTGGAACGCATGTCCGACGCCCGCCGCAACGGGCACGAGATCCTCGCCGTGGTCCGCGGTTCCGCGGTGAACCAGGACGGCGCGTCGAACGGCCTGACCGCGCCGAACGGCCCGTCCCAGCAGCGGGTGATCCGGGCCGCGCTGGCGAACGCCGGACTGTCGGCCTCCGACGTGGACGTCGTCGAGGGGCACGGCACCGGGACGGCGCTGGGCGATCCCATCGAGGCGCAGGCGTTGCTGGCCACGTACGGCCGTGACCGGGAGGCGCCGTTGCTGCTGGGTTCGGTGAAGTCCAACATCGGTCACACGCAGGCGGCGGCGGGTGTCGCCGGGATCATCAAGATGGTGTTGGCGATGCGGCACGGTGTCGTGCCCCGCACCCTGCACGTGGACGCGCCGTCGGCCCAGGTCGACTGGGCGGCCGGCGCGGTGAGGCTGGTCACCGGCCGGACCCCGTGGCCGGTCTCCGGCCGGCCGAGGCGTGCGGCGGTGTCGTCGTTCGGCTTCAGCGGCACCAACGCGCACACGGTCCTGGAAGCCCCGCCCGCGGTGGCGGAGTCCGTCCCGGAGCCGGGGACCACCGCCGGTGTCGTACCGGTGCTGGTGTCCGGGCGCACCCGGGACGCGCTGAGGGCGCAGGCGGAGCGGCTGCCGGCGTACGTCGACTCGGCCGCCCCGCTGGACCTGGCCCACTCGCTGGCGACCACCCGTTCGCGGTTCGAACAGCGGGCGGCGGTGATCGCACCGGACGCCGGGACGCTGCGGCGGGCCCTCGCCGCGCTGGCGGCCGGCCGGCCCGACCCGGCCCTGTTCGAGGGGGAGACGGTCCACGGCCGTACGGCCTTCGTGTTCGTGGGGCAGGGTGCCCAGCGGCTGGGCATGGGCCGTGAGCTGTACGCCAGGTTCCCGGTCTTCGCCGAGGCGTTCGACGCGGTGACGGCGGAGCTCGACGAGGGCGTCCGCGAGGTGATGTGGGGCGAGGACGCGGAGGTGCTGAGCGGGACGGGACGGGCGCAGCCGGCGCTGTTCGCGCTGGAGGTGGCGCTGTACCGGCTGGTCGAGTCGTGGGGCGTGCGGCCCGACTTCCTGGCCGGGCACTCGGTCGGTGAGATCGCTGCGGCGCACGTCGCCGGCGTCCTGTCGTTGAGCGACGCGGCGGCGTTGGTCTCGGCGCGCGGCCGGCTCATGCAGGCGCTGCCGGCCGGCGGCGGCATGACGGCCGTCGAGGCCGGTGCGGACGAGGTCGCCGCCGAGCTGGTCGAGGGCGTGTCCATCGCCGCGGTCAACGGTCCGCGGTCCGTCGTCGTGGCCGGTGGGGCCGACGCGCTCGCCCGGATCGAGACGGTGTTCCGCGAGCGGGGCTGCCGTACGAAGCGGCTGCGGGTCTCGCACGCGTTCCACTCGCCGCTGATGGATCCGATGCTGGACGCGTTCCGGTCCGTGGTCGAGGGACTGTCCTTCGGCGAGGCGCGGATCCCGCTGGTGTCCACCGTGACCGGCGTCGTGGCCGGTGACGAGCTGGCCACGCCGGAGTACTGGGTCAGGCACGTCCGGGAGGCCGTGCGGTTCGCCGACGGCGTACGGACCCTCGTGGACCGCGGGGTGCGCGCGTTCGTCGAACTGGGGCCGGACGGCACCCTCTGCGCGATGGTCGAGGACAACGCCGCCGACGTCGCCGCCGTCGCCCTGCTGCGGGGCGAGCGGGACGAGGAGCACGCCGCCGTCACCGCCCTGGCGCGGCTCGACACCTGGGGCGTGCCCGTCGACTGGGCCGCCTTCTTCGCCGGCACCGGCGCCCGCCGCGTCGACCTGCCGACCTACGCGTTCTCCCGCGAGTCCTACTGGCCCGAGGCCCGCACGCGGCCGCCCGGCGACCCGGCGGGCGACCGGCTGTGGGCGGCCGTCGACGAGGGCGACGCCGCCGGGCTCGCCGAACTCCTCGGCCTCGGCGAGGACCAGCGCGGCTCGCTGGACGCGCTGCTGCCCGCGCTGTCGTCGTGGCACCGGGACCGTCACGAGCGTGCCCTGCGCGACACGTGGCGCTACCGCGTCGAATGGGCGGCCCTGGCGGAGCGCGCGGCGACGCTGTCGGGTTCCTGGCTGCTCATCGGCACGACCGGACATCCCGATCTCGCCGAGGCGCTGCGGGCGCACGGCGCCGAGGTCCGCACCCTGGTGGTGACCGGACCCGACCGTGCCGCGCTCGCCGCTCGGCTGGCCGGGTCCGGCGACCACACGGGGGTGGTGTGGGTGCCGCCGTCCGAGGAGGAGCCGACGGCGTTGTCCGGACCGGCCCTGACCGTCACGCTCGTACAGGCGCTCGGCGACGCAGGCGTCACCGCTCCGCTGTGGGTTCTCACGCGCGAAGCGGTGTCGGCGGCCCCCGGCGACCCGGCGCCCCGCCCGTCGCGGGCCGCGGTGTGGGGCCTCGGCCGCAGCGTCGCGCTGGAGCACCCCGACCGCTGGGGCGGCCTGATCGATCTGCCCGCGGTGTGGAACGACCGGGCCGCCTCCCACCTCGCCGCCACCCTGGCCGGGACCGACGGCGAGGACCAGGTCGCGATCCGGCCGGCCGGGCGCAGCGGTCGGCGTCTCGTCCGGTACACCGCCCCCTCGCCCGCCGCCGAGTTCACCGCCCGCGGGACCGTGCTCGTCACCGGGGGCACCGGCGGGCTCGGCGGCGAGGTCGCGCGCTGGCTCGCCCGTTCCGGTGCCACCGGCCTCGTGCTGACCAGCAGACGCGGCCCGGACGCGCCCGGAGCCGCCGAGCTCCGCGCCGAACTGGAGGAACTGGGCGCGCGCGTCGAGATCGCCGCCTGCGACGTGGCCGACCGGGCCGCGCTGGCGGCGGTGCTCGCCGAGCACCCGGTGACCGGTGTGGTGCACACGGCGGGTGTCAGCGACATGAAGGCGCTTGCGGACACCACCCTCGCCGAGTTCGACTCCGTGCTGTCCGCGAAGGCGGCCGGCGCGGTCAACCTCGACGCCCTGGTCGGGGACGTGGACTTCTTCGTGCTGTTCGGCTCCGTCGCCGGCACGATCGGCAGCGGCGGCCAGGCCTCCTACAGCGCCGCCAACGCCTGCCTGGACGCCGTCGCCGAGACCCGTGCCGCACGCGGCCTGACCGCCACGTCCGTCGCGTGGGGACCGTGGGCCGAGACCGGCATGGCGACCGGCGACGCCATGACCGCGAACCTGCTGCGGCAGGGCCTGCGGTTCATCGCGCCGGCCGCCGGCATCGCCGAACTCCGCGACGCCGTCGTGCGCGGCGACACCACCGTCACCGTCGCCGACGTGGACTGGACGCGCTACGCGCCGGTCTTCACCGCCTCCCGTCCGAGCCCGCTGCTCGCGGCGCTGCCGGAGGCGGCGGCGCAGGCCGAGGAACCGAACGGCCGCACGGAGTTCGCCGCCCGCCTGGCCGCACTGCCCGCCGAGGAGCGCGAACGACAGCTCGTCGACCTGATCCGCACCGAGGCGGCCGGCGTGCTCGGCCACGGCTCCGTGGACGGCGTGCCGGAGCAACGGGCCTTCCGCGACGGCGGGTTCGACTCGCTGACCGCCGTCGAACTGCGCAAGCGCCTCAGCGGCGTCACCGGACGCGCCCTGCCCAGCACCATGGTGTTCGACTACCCCACGCCGTCGGCGCTGGCACGCTTCCTGGCCGGGGAACTGCTCGACGCCGACAGCACCGCCGCGCGGGTGACCGCCACGGTCGGCGCCCCCGACGAGCCCATCGCGATCGTCGGCATGGCATGCCGGTTCCCGGGCGGCGCCGCCACGCCCGAGGAGTTCTGGGCCCTCGTCGAGGACGGCGTCGACGCCGGCAGCGAATGGCCCGTGGACCGCGGCTGGGACGCGACCGCGCTGTACGACGCCGACCCGGACAAGCCGCACACCACCTACACCACGCGGGGCGGCTTCCTGCACGACGCAGGCGACTTCGACCCGGCGTTCTTCGGCATCTCGCCGCGTGAGGCCCTGTCCATGGACCCGCAGCAGCGCCTGCTGCTGGAGACCTCGTGGGAGGCACTGGAGCGGGCCGGCATCGACCCGGCGGCACTGCGCTCCACCACGACCGGCACGTTCGTCGGCTCCAGCTTCCAGGAGTACGGCGCCCAGCACGTCGAGGACCTCGAGGCGCACGTCGTCACCAGCACCATCCCCAGCGTGCTGTCCGGCCGCCTCGCCTACGTGTTCGGGCTGGAGGGTCCGGCGGTCACCGTGGACACCGCCTGCTCGTCGTCGCTGGTGGCGATCCACCTCGCCGCGCAGTCGCTGCGCAACGGCGAGACCACGCTGGCGCTCGCCGGCGGCGCGACGGTCATGCCGAACCCCGGGCCGTTCACGGCGTTCAGCCGGCAGCGGGCGCTCGCCCACGACGGCCGGTCCAAGGCGTTCGCGGAGGGCGCCGACGGCATGGCGCTCGGCGAGGGCGTCGGCATGCTGCTCCTGGAGAAGCTGTCCGACGCGCAGGCCAACGGCCACCCGGTGCTCGCGGTGATCCGCGGCTCCGCCGTCAACCAGGACGGCGCGTCCAACGGTCTGAGCGCGCCGAACGGGCCCGCGCAGCAGCGGGTCATCCGGCAGGCCCTGGCCAACGCCCGGCTGGCGCCGTCCGACGTGGACGCCGTGGAGGCGCACGGCACCGGCACCGCGCTCGGCGACCCGATCGAGGCCCAGGCGCTGCAGGCCACCTACGGCGTGGACCGGGACCCGGAGCGGCCGCTGCTGCTCGGCTCCGTGAAGTCCAACATCGGCCACACGCAGTCCGCCGCGGGCGTCGCCGGCGTCATGAAGATGGTGCTGGCCCTGCGGAACCGCGTGCTGCCGCCCACGCTGCACGCCGGGACACCGTCCTCGCACATCGACTGGAGCGCGGGCACCGTGCGGCTGCTGCACGAGGCCCGGCCGTGGGAGCCGGGGGAGCGGGTGCGCCGCGCCGCCGTGTCGTCGTTCGGCATCAGCGGCACCAACGTCCACCTCGTGCTGGAGGAATCGCCGGCCGCGCCGGCACCGGACGAGCGCACGCCCGTGCCGGTCCCGGCCGTGCTGCCGCTCGTGCTGTCGGCGCGGTCCGCCCCCGCGCTGCGTGACCAGGCCGCCCGCCTGGCCGGCTGGGACGCGGACCCGGTCGACGTCGGCTACTCGCTGGTGACCTCGCGGTCGCTGTTCGAGCACCGGGCCGTGGTCCTCGACCGGGACGCCCTGGACGGCTACGCCCGCGGCGGGGCCACGACCGCGGTGGTCGAGGGCGTCGCGGACGTCGAGGGCCGGACCGTGTTCGTGTTCCCTGGCCAGGGATCGCAGTGGGCCGGCATGGGAGCGCGGCTGCTCGACGAGTCGCCCGTGTTCGCGGAGCACATCCACGCGTGCGCCGCCGCGCTGTCGGAGTTCACGGACTGGTCCCTGCTGGACGTGCTGCGCCAGGCGGAGGGCGCGCCGGGCCTGGAGCGCGTCGACGTCGTGCAGCCCGCATCGTTCGCGGTGATGGTGGCGCTGGCGGCGCTGTGGCGGTCGCAGGGCGTGCACCCGGACGCCGTGGTCGGACACTCCCAGGGCGAGATCGCCGCGTCCGTGGTCGCCGGCGCGCTCTCCCTCGGGGACGGTGCCCGCGTGGTCGCCCTGCGCAGCCAGGCCATCGCACGGCGGCTGGCGGGCAAGGGCGGCATGATGTCCGTGCCGCTGCCCGCGGACCGCGTCGAGCCGCTGCTGCCCTCCGACGGCACGGCGCAGATCGCGGCCGTCAACGGGCCGGGTTCCGTGGTCGTGGCCGGTGCTTCCGCCGCGCTGGACACGCTGTTCGACACCCTGGCCGCGGACGGCGTCCGGGTGCGGAAGATCGCCGTGGACTACGCCTCGCACTCCGCCCAGGTCGAGGACATCCGCGACGAGCTGCTCGAACTCCTCGCCCCGATCCGGCCGCGGACCGCCGAGGTCCCGTTCTACTCCACCGTGACGAGCGAGTGGCTCGACACCGCGGTCATGGACGCCGGCTACTGGTACCGCAACCTGCGCGGCACCGTGCACTTCGGTCCGGCCGTCACCACCCTGCTCGGCGAGGGCCACCGCGCGTTCATCGAGTGCAGCCCGCACCCGGTGCTGCGGACGGGCATCGCCGAGGCGGTCGACGCGGCCGGCGTGCGAGCCGTGGTGACCGGCACACTGCGCCGCGAGAGGGGCGGCCTGGACCGCGTCCTCACGTCCTTCGCCGAGGCGTTCGTCCGCGGCGTCGCCGTGGACTGGGCCCCTCTGTACCGGGGCGGCCGCCGGACCGACCTGCCCACCTACGCGTTCCAGCACGAACGCCTGTGGATCCCGGTGCCGCCACCCGCGGTGTCCGGCGGCACGGACCCGGTCGAGGCGGACTTCTGGCAGGCCGTCGAGACCGGCGACCTGGCCTCGCTCACCACCGGCCTCGCCGTGGACGAGGAGGCCCTCGCGGCCGTGCTGCCCGGTCTGTCGGCATGGCGTGGCCGCCGCCGCGAGGAGACACTCGTGGACGCCTGGCGCTACCGCGTGGCGTGGACGCCGGTCAGCACGGGCACCGCCGCGCCGACCGGACGCTGGCTCGTGGTCACCGCCGACGGCGTCGCCGACGAGGACGTGTTCTCCGCGCTGAGCGCGCACGGCGCCACGCCGGAACGGCTGGTCCTCGACGCCGCCTGCGCCGACCGGGCCGTGCTCGCCGCACGCCTCGACGGCATCGACGCCGTCACGGGTGTGGTGTCGCTGGTGGCGGGTGCCGAGCGCCCGCTCGCGGGCCGTTCCGCGACGAACGAGGGCCTCGCGCTGACCGTGGCGCTCGTACAGGCCCTCGGCGACGCCGGAATCGACGCCCCGCTGTGGTTCCTCACCCGTGCCGCCGTGTCGACGGGCCGCGCCGACGAGGTGCTCAACCCCGGCCAGGCACAGGTGCTCGGTGTCGGCTGGACCGCCGCGCTCGAGCATCCGCAGCGGATCGGCGGCACCGTGGACCTGCCGGTCGAACTGGACACCCGCGCGGCGGGCCGGCTCGCCGCCGTGCTGTCCGGAGCGACGGGCGAGGACCAGCTCGCCGTGCGTGCCGCCGGCACACTGGCACGGCGGATCGTGCGGGCGCCGAAGACCGCCGACGACTCGGGCTGGAGCGCCCGCGGCACCGTCCTGGTCACCGGCGGTACCGGCACCCTGGCCCCGCACCTGGCCCGCTGGCTCGCCGACCGGGGCGCGGAGCGGATCGTGCTCGCCGGCCGCCGCGGCCCGGCCGCCCCCGGCGCGGCCGAACTGGTCGCGGAGCTGACCGAGCGCGGTGCCGCCGCCGAGGTCGTGGCCTGCGACATCACCGACCGCGACGCCGTGTCCGCACTGCTGGACCGGCTGCGCGCGGACGGGCCGCCGCTGCGGACCGTGGTGCACACGGCCGCCGTGATCGAGCTGAGCGCTCTCGCCGACACCACCCTCGACCAGTTCGAGCGGGTGCTGGACGCGAAGGTGACCGGCGCCGCCGTCCTGGACGAGCTGCTCGCCGAGGACGAGCTGGACCACTTCGTGCTCTACTCGTCCACCGCGGGCATGTGGGCCTCCGGCGCGCACGCCGCGTACGTCGCGGGCAACGCGTACCTGCACGCCCTGGCCGCGCGCCGCCGTGCCCGAGGACTGCCGGCGGTGTCCCTGTCGTGGGGCATCTGGGCGGACGACAGGAAACTCGGCCGGGTCGACCCGGAACAGATCGTGCGCAGCGGCCTCGTGTTCATGGAGCCGCCGCTCGCGCTGACGGCCCTGCGCAACGCCCTCGAGGGGGACGACACCGCACTCGCGATCGCCGACATCGACTGGGACCGCTACCACGAGGTGTTCACCTCGGCCCGGCCGACGACGCTGTTCGACGAGATCCCCGAGGTCAAGGCGCTCACCGAGGCCCGGGAGCGGAACACCGTGACCGGTGGTGCCGGAGGCGGTCCCGCCGCCACGCTGCGGGCGCTGCCCGCCGCCGAGCGGGAGCGCACGCTGCTGGACCTGGTGCGCGGCCAGGCCGCCACCGTGCTCGGCCACGCCTCCGGCGACGCGCTCGGCGAGCAGCGGGCGTTCCGCGACGCCGGCTTCGACTCCGTGACCGCGATCGACCTGCGCAACCGGATCGCCGACGCCACCGGCCTCACGCTGCCCAGCACCATCGTCTTCGACCACCCGAACCCGGTCGCGCTGACCGGGTTCCTGCTGGCGGAGATCACCGGCGACGCGCCCGCGGCCACGAGCGCCCCCGCCGTGGCCGCGCCGGACGAGCCCATCGCCGTCATCGGCATGAGCTGCCGCTACCCGGGCGGGGCCGACTCGCCCGAGGACCTGTGGCGGCTGGTCACCGAGGGCGTCGACGCGATCGGCGGCTTCCCCGCGGACCGCGGCTGGCCCGCGGACGAGCTGTACGACCCGGACCCCGACCGCGCCGGCAGGACCTACTCGGTGCAGGGCGGCTTCCTGCGGGACGCCGCGGAGTTCGACGCGGACTTCTTCGGCATCTCACCGCGTGAGGCGCTGGCGATGGACCCGCAGCAGCGGCTGCTGCTGGAGACGGCGTGGGAGGCCTTCGAACGGGCCGGTCTCGACCCGCACGCCCTGCACGGCAGCCTCACCGGCACGTTCATCGGAGCCAGCTACCAGGACTACACGGCGTCGGTGTCGCGCACCGCGGACAGCTCCGAGGGCCACATGGTCACCGGCTCGCTGGGCAGCGTCCTGTCCGGCCGCCTGGCGTACCTGTTAGGCCTGGAGGGTCCCGCCGTCACGCTGGACACCGCCTGCTCGTCGTCGCTGGTGGCGATCCACCTCGCCGCGCAGTCGCTGCGCACCGGGGAGAGCACGCTGGCGCTGGCCGGCGGCGTGAGCATCATGTCCAACCCGGGCGCGTTCATCGGGTTCTCCCGGCAGCGGGCGCTCGCCGTGGACGGGCGCTGCAAGGCGTACTCCGACGACGCCGACGGCATGACCCTCGCCGAGGGCGTCGGCGTGGTCCTGCTGGAGAAGCTGTCCGACGCGCAGGCCAACGGCCACCGGGTGCTCGCCGTGCTCAAGGGCTCGGCGGTGAACCAGGACGGCGCGTCCAACGGCCTGACCGCGCCGAACGGACCCGCGCAGCAGCGGGTCATCCGCGCGGCGCTGGCCAACGCCCGGCTGACGGCGTCCGAGGTGGACGCGATCGAGGGCCACGGCACCGGCACCGCGCTCGGCGACCCGATCGAGGCCCAGGCGCTGTTCGGGACCTACGGCCGCGAGCGCGACCCGGAGCGGCCGCTGCTGCTCGGCTCCGTGAAGTCCAACATCGGCCACACCCAGATGGCCTCCGGCGTGGCCAGTGTGATCAAGCTCGTACTGGCCATGCAGCGGGGCGTACTGCCGCGGACCCTGCACGCCGAGACGCCGTCCACGCACGTCGACTGGTCCAGCGGTGCCATCGGCCTGCTGACCGAGCAGGTGCCGTGGCCCGAGACGGGCCGGCCGCGCCGCGCCGCCGTGTCGTCGTTCGGGCTCAGCGGCACGAACGCGCACGCGATCCTGGAACAGGCGCCGGTCGCGCCGGAGTCGGCCGAGCCCCGCGTCGACGGCGTGCTGCCGTTCGTCCTGTCCGGCCGGACCGACGCCGCGCTGCGGGCGCAGGCCGGGCGTCTGCTCGACCTCCTGCGCACGCGGCCCGACACGCACCCGGCCGACCTCGCGCACTCGCTGGCGACCGGCCGCGCGGCGTTCGAACGGCGCGCCGCCGTCGTCGCGACGGACCTGGCGGAGCTGGGCAGCGGCCTGACGGCGGTGCGGGACGGAGCACCGGGCGCGGGTGTGCTGCGCGGCTCGGTGGAGCGGGGCGGCCTGGCCGTGCTGTTCACGGGCCAGGGCGCGCAGCGCGTCGGCATGGGCCGCGAACTGTACGAGCGCTTCCCGGTGTTCGCCGACGCCCTCGACGAGGTGCTGCTCCACCTCGACGACGAGTTGGACCGTCCGCTGCGGGACGTCATGTGGGCGGACGACGCCACCGAGCTGGACCGCACCGGCTGCACCCAGCCGGCGCTCTTCGCGGTGGAGGTGGCCCTCTACCGGCTCGTGGAGTCCTGGGGCGTGCGGCCGGACCACGTCGCCGGCCACTCGGTCGGCGAGCTCGCCGCCGCGCACGTCGCCGGAGTGCTGTCGCTGGCCGACGCCACCAAGCTCGTCGCCGCGCGCGGCCGGCTGATGCAGGCCCTGCCCGAGGGCGGTGCGATGGTCTCCGTCCGGGCGTCCGAGGCGGTCGTCGCGCCGCGCCTCGACGAGCGGCGCGTGTCCGTCGCCGCGGTCAACGGTCCGGAGTCCGTGGTGATCGCCGGCGACGAGGACGCGGTGCTGGCGCTGGCCGAGGGCTTCGAGGCCGACGGGTACCGTACGCGGCGGCTGCGGGTGAGCCACGCCTTCCACTCGCCGCACATGGACGCGGTGCTCGACGACTTCCGCCGGGTCGCGGCGACCCTGACGTACCGGCCGCCGCGCATCCCCGTCCTGTCCAACGTGACCGGCGAGCCGGTCACCGCCGAGCAGGTCTGCGACCCCGAGTACTGGGTGCGGCACGTGCGCGCCGCGGTGCGGTTCGCCGACGGCGTCGCATGGCTGGCCGGGCACGGCGTGCGCGCCTTCCTGGAGATCGGCCCGGACGCGGTGCTGACCGGCATGGCGCAGGAGAGCCTGCCCGAGGACGGGGCGGCGGTCGTCGCGTCGCAGCGGCGCGACCGCTCCGAGGCCTCCGCCGTCGCCGCGGCCGTCGCGGCCCTCCACGTGCACGGCGTCCCCGTCGACTGGACGGCGTTCTTCGCGGACACCGGCGCCCGCCGGATCGACCTGCCGACCTACGCGTTCCAGCACGAGCGCTTCTGGCCGCGGCAGGACGCCGCCGCGGCGCCGCGGCCCGGCGACACCGTCGACGCCACGTTCTGGGCGGCCGTGGAGGAGGCCGACGTCGACTCCCTCACCACCGCCCTCGGCCTGCCCGCCGACACCGTCTCGGCGATGGTGCCGGCGCTGTCGACCTGGCGTCGCCGCCGCGACGAGGAGTCCGCCGTGGACTCCCTGCGCTACCGCGTCGTGTGGGCGCCGATGCCCGGCGGCTCCCCGTCGCTCGGCGGCACCTGGCTGGTGCTCGCGCCCGGCGACTCGGACTGGGTCACCGCGGCCGTCGGCGGTCTCGTCGCCGCCGGGGCGGACACCGTCCGGCTCGACGTCACGGAGCCCGACCGGACCGCGCTCGCCGACGCGCTGCGCGACCAGGCCGCCGGGGGCGGCTTCGCGGGCGTGGTGTCACTGCTGTCGGCCGCGGCGCCCGGCGACGGCGAGGTGCCCGCGGGCCTGGCGCTGACCACCGTCGCCGTGCAGGCGCTCGGCGACGCCGGGATCACCGCGCCCCTGTGGTGCGTCACGCGGCACGCCGTCGCCGTCGACGGCACGGAGATCCCCGACCCCGCCCAGGCCGCGGTGTGGGGCCTCGGCCGGGTGGCGGCGCTGGAGCAGCCCGCGACCTGGGGCGGTCTCGTCGACCTGCCGGCACGACTGGACGCCGTCACCGCGCACAGGCTCGGCGAAGTCCTCGCCGGGGCCGGCGAGGACCAGGCCGCCGTGCGCGCGGCGGGCGTGTTCGCCCGCAGGCTCGCCCACGCCGCCTCCGGCACCGGCCGGCCGTACCGCCCACGGGGCACCGTGCTCGTCACGGGCGGTACCGGCGGCATCGCCGGGCACCTGGCGCGCTGGCTGGCCGGCGCGGGAGCCGAGCACCTCGTGCTGACGAGCCGACGCGGCCCGGACGCCCCCGGCGCCGTGGAGCTCGCCGCGGAGCTGGAGGCGCTCGGCGCGCGGGTCACCGTCGCCGCGTGCGACGCCGGCGACCGCGAGGCACTGGCCGCGCTGCTCGCCGACGTGACTCCCACGGCCGTCTTCCACAGCGCGGGGGTACTGGCCGACGGCGTGCTGGACACGCTCACGCCGGAGTCGTTCGCGACCGTGCTGCACGCCAAGACGACGGCGGCCCGGAACCTGGACGAGCTCACCGCGGGGCTGGACCTCGACGCGTTCGTGCTGTTCTCGTCCACCGCCGGCACGATCGGCGCGCCGGGACAGGCCAACTACGCCGCCGCGAACGCCTGGCTGGACGCCTTCGCCGCCCGGCGGCGGGCGCAGGGCCGGGTCGCGACCTCGATCGCGTGGGGTCCGTGGGCCGACGCGGGCATGGTCGCCGACGGCGGCCTGGCCGCGCGGGTACGGCGCGGCGGGTTCCGGCCGCTGCGCTCGCGGACGGGTGTCGACGCGCTGCGCCGGGCCGTCGAGCTGGACGACGTGGCGGTGGTCGTCGCCGATGTCGACTGGGCGGCGTTCGTGCCCGCGTTCGCGTCGATGCGGCCCACCCGGCTGGTCGAGGACCTGCCGGCGGTCAGGGCACTGCGTACGGGCCCGGCCGCCGACCGGCCGTCGGGGTCCGGCCTGCGCGCGGACCTGTCGGGCCGCAAGGAGAGCGAGCGCAGGAAGGTGCTGCTGGAGCTGGTGCGGGCGCAGATCGCCGCCGTGCTCGGGCACTCCGACGCCGACCGGATCGAGCACGACCGCGCGTTCCGGGACCTGGGCTTCGACTCGGTGACGACGCTGGAGCTGCGCAACGGACTGGCCACGGCGACCGGCACCGCACTGCCCGCCTCACTCGTCTACGACCACCCGACGCCGGCGGACCTGGTGGACTTCCTGCTCGCCGAGATCCTCGGGAACGCGGAGGCGCCGGCGGCCGTGGTCCCGACGCGCCCCGCGGACGACGAACCGATCGCGATCGTCGGCATGGCCTGCCGCTTCCCGGGCGGTGTCGACTCGCCCGAGGAGCTGTGGGAGCTCGTCGCCGGCGGCCGGGACGGCATCGGGGCGTTTCCCACGGACCGCGGCTGGGACCTGGCCGCCCTCGCCGCGGGCGCGTCGGCCACCATGGAGGGCGGTTTCCTCGACGGCGTCGCCGACTTCGACGCGGCGTTCTTCGGCATCTCGCCGCGCGAGGCCCTGGCGATGGACCCGCAGCAGCGGCTGCTGCTGGAGACGGCGTGGGAGGCGGTGGAGCGCGCCGGCATCGACCCCACCGCACTGCGCGGCTCGCAGACCGGGGTGTTCGTCGGCACCAACGGGCAGGACTACCTGACCGTCCTGCGGACCGCCACCGAGGACGTGCGCGGCCACGCCGCCACCGGCAACACGGCGAGCGTCCTGTCCGGCCGGCTGTCGTACACGCTGGGTCTGCAGGGCCCGGCCGTGACCGTCGACACGGCGTGCTCCTCGTCGCTGGTGTCGATCCACTGGGGCACGCGCGCGCTGCGCTCCGGCGAATGCTCGCTCGTGCTGGCGGGCGGCGTGTCCGTGATGTCCACACCGGACTCGATCATGGAGTTCACCACCCAGGGCGGCCTGTCGCCGACCGGCCGGTGCCGGTCGTTCGCCGACGACGCGGACGGCACCGCCTGGGCCGAGGGCGTCGGCGTCCTGGTGCTGGAGCGGCTGTCCGACGCGCGGGCCAACGGCCACCGCGTGCTGGGCCTGGTGCGCGGCACCGCCATCAACCAGGACGGCGCGTCCAACGGTCTGACCGCGCCCAGCGGCCCGTCGCAGCAGCGGGTCATCCGCGCCGCGCTCGCCGACGCCGGTCTGTCCACGAGGGACGTGGACGCGGTCGAGGCGCACGGCACCGGCACCCCGCTCGGCGACCCGGTCGAGGCGCACGCGCTGCTGGCCACCTACGGCCGGGACCGCGAGACGCCGCTGCTGCTCGGCTCCGTGAAGTCGAACATCGGCCACACCCAGGCCGCCGCGGGTGCGGCCGCCGTCATCAAGACGGTCATGGCGATGCGGCACGGCAGCGTGCCGCCGACCCTGCACGCGGACACGCCGTCCTCACACGTCGACTGGTCGGCCGGCGCGGTCGAACTGGTCACCGACTCGATCGCGTGGCCGGAGACCGGCCGTCCGCGCCGGGCCGGGGTGTCGGCGTTCGGCATCTCCGGCACCAACGCGCACGTGGTCGTCGAGCAGGCCCCGGAGGCGGAGCCGGCCGCCCGCTCCGTCAGCCCGGAGATCCTGCCGTGGCCGGTGTCGGCGCGCACCCGCGAGGCGCTGGACGCGCAGCGCGGGCGGCTGGAGGCCCTCGTCACCGGCCACGAGCGGGTCGACGTGGCGTGGTCGCTGGTCAGCACCCGCGCCCACCTCGCCCACCGCGCGGTGCTGCTGTCCGCACCCGACGGCGTCGTGGAGACGGTCACCGGCACGGCACGCGGCGGCGCACTGGCCATCGTGTTCTCCGGCCAGGGTTCGCAGCGGCTGGGCATGGGGCGTGAGCTGTACGCACGGTTCCCGGTGTTCCGGGAGGCGTTCGACGCGGTGGTCGCGGAGCTGGAGGCCGATGTCCGTGCCGTGATGTGGGGTTCGGACGCCGACGCCCTGAACGGCACCGGGTGGACGCAGCCGGCGCTGTTCGCGGTGGAGGTGGCGCTGTACCGCCTGATGGAGTCGTGGGGCGTCGAGCCCGGCTTCGTCGCCGGTCACTCCGTCGGTGAGATCACGGCGGCCCATGTGGCCGGGGTGCTGACGCTGGCCGACGCGGCGGCACTGGTCTCGGCACGGGCACGGCTGATGGCCGCGCTGCCGGCCGGCGGCGCCATGACGGCGATCGAGGCCGGCGAGGACGAGGTCCGCGCCGAGCTCGTCGACGGTGCGGTGGTCGCGGCCGTCAACGGCCCGCGGGCCGTCGTGGTCGCCGGTGAGGCCGAGGCGGTCGCCACGGTGGCGGCGCGGTTCACGCGGTCTCGCGAGCTGCGGGTGTCGCACGCGTTCCACTCACCGCTCATGGAGCCGATGCTGGCCGGGTTCCGCTCCGTGGCCGAAGGCCTGTCCTTCGCCCCGGCGCGGATTCCGGTGGTCTCCAACGTGTCCGGCAAGATCGCCGGCGACGAGCTGGCCACACCTGAGTACTGGGTCCGGCACGTCCGCGAGGCGGTGCGGTTCGGCGACGGCGTGGCGACGCTGCTCGACGCGGGCGTGACGACCCTGCTCGAACTCGGCCCGGACGGCGTGCTGTCCGCGATGGCGGCCGAGACCGTGCGGGAGCGTGGCACCGAGGCCGCCCTCGTGCCGGCGCTGCGCCGCGACCGGGGCGAGGAACGCGCTGTCGTCACGGCGCTGGCGCGCCTGTACGCGCAGGGCGTCGAGATCGACTGGACGGCGTACTTCGCGGGCAGCGGCGCACGCACCGTCGACCTGCCCACCTACGCGTTCCAGCGCGAGCGGTTCTGGCCGACGGCGGCGCCCCTCACCGCGACCGATCCCGAGGACGCGGAGTTCTGGGCGGCGGTCGAGCGCGCCGACCTCGACACCCTGGCATCGGCCCTGGAGCTCCGGGGCACCGAGCTCTCCGCGGTGGTGCCGGCGCTGTCGCAGTGGCGTCGCCGCCGCCGCGACCGTGCGGCCACGGCCGGCCTGCGCTACCGCGTCACGTGGCGTCCCGTCCGGCAGGAACCCGGCGACGGGCGGTGGCTGGCGCTCGTGCCGGACGGCTGGCAGGCGGACGGGACCGCGGCCTCCGTCGTGGCGGCGCTGGACGCGGTGCCCGTGGTGCCGGGCGCGGACCTCCCCGGCACCGACGGTTTCGCCGGGATCCTGTCCCTGCTCGCCGCCACCGACGGCGAGGACGTCCCCGACGAGGCGTGGCCCGAAGCGCTGCTGGCGGCGTCCGAGGGAATCGGGCTCCCGGTCTGGCTCGCGACGCGCGGGGCCGTCGCCGTCGCCGACGGTGAGCGACCGGTGCCCGCTCGCGCCGCGCTGTGGGGCGCCGGCCGGGTCGCGGCCCTCGACCACGCCGACCGCTGGGGCGGCCTGATCGACCTGTCCGGTCCGGTGACGGCGACCACCGTCGAGCACGTCAGGTCGGCGCTCGGCGGAGCGGAGGACAACGTCGCCGTGCGCGATCACGGCGTGCTGGGCCGCCGGCTGGTCCGTGCCGAGGGCCTCGCGGCGGAATGGACCGCCACCGGCACGGTGCTCGTCACCGGCGCGGACACCCCCGAAGGCGCGCGCACGGCGCGCTGGCTGGCCGACCGTGGTGTGCCGGGCCTGCTGCTGCTCGGCGGCGACCCCGGTGACTCCGGCGGCCTGGGCGTGCCGGTCACGGCGTCCGACGTGGACCCCGAGGACCGGGACGCGCTGGCCGCGCTGCTCGCCGGGCACACCGTCTCGTCGGTCTTCGTCACCGGCGACGCCGGAGCCGACGACCTGGCCGCACTGCTGCACGACACCCCGCTCGACGCGTTCGTGCTGTTCGGGTCGGTCGCCGGCACCTGGGGCGTCCGGGACCGGGCCGGACAGGCCGCCGCCGACGCTCGGCGCGAGGCCGTGGCCGCCGCGCGACGGGCCCGTGGCCTCGCCGGGGTCGCGGTGGCGTGGGGCGCCTGGGCCGGCAGCGAGGGCGACGGGACGGCCCGGCACCTGCACCTCAACGGCCTGCCGGCCATGGAGCCCGGCCGGGCGCTGGCCGCTCTGGACGGCGTGCTCGGCGGCGCCGTCGACGTGACGGTCGCCGACGTGGCGTGGGAGACCTTCGCCCCCGCCTTCGCGCGGACCCGGCCCAGCAGGCTGTTCACCGAGCTGCCGGAGGCCGCCGTCGCGGAACCGGCGGAGCACGGTCTGCGCGACCGCCTGCTCACCCTGCCCGAGCAGGATCGCGCCCCCGAGGTGCGCACCCTGGTCCGCGACCGGGTGGCCGCGGTGCTCGGCCACGCGGGCGGCACGGCGATCGATCCGGACCTGTCGTTCAAGGACCTCGGCATCGACTCGCTGACCGCGGTGGACCTGCGCGACCAGCTCGCCGAACTGACCGGGCTGTCGCTGCCGGCCACCCTGGCCTTCGACCACCCGACGCCGGCCGTGCTGGCCGACCACCTGCGCGCCGAACTGCTCGGCGAGCGGACCGAGGACCTCGCGCCGGTGCGCGCCGTGGCCGCCGACGACGACCCGGTGGTCATCGTCGGCATGGCCTGCCGCTACCCGGGCGGGGCGGGGTCGCCGGAAGAGCTGTGGGAACTGATCACCGCGGGCACCGACGCCATCGGCCCCATGCCCACGGACCGCGGCTGGGACCTGGCCGGGCTGTTCGAGCCGGGACCGGCGGGCCGGCCGCGCACCGTGGCGCGCGCCGGCGGATTCCTGGCCGGAGCGGCCGACTTCGACCCGGCGGTCTTCGGTGTCTCGCCGCGCGAGGCGGTCATCATGGACCCGCAGCAGCGGTTGGTACTGGAGTCGGCGTGGGAGGCGCTGGAGCGAGCCGGCGTCGACCCGGCCGGGCTGCGGGGCTCGGACACCGGCGTGTACGTCGGCGGCATCAGCGGCGACTACCGGCCCGTCGCGGAGGGGCGTGACTGGCAGACCGCGCAGTCGGCGAGCCTGCTGTCCGGCCGCCTCGCCTACACCTTCGGCCTCGAGGGGCCGACCGTCTCGGTGGACACGGCGTGCTCGTCGTCGCTGGTCGCGATGCACCTGGCGGCCCAGGCGCTGCGGTCCGGCGAGACGGACCTGGCGCTGGCCGGCGGTGTGACGGTGATGTCCACGCCGGTCAACTTCGTGGAGTTCACCGACCTCGGCGCGCTGTCGCCGGACGGCCGCTGCAAGGCGTTCTCCGACGCGGCGGACGGCACCGGCTGGGCCGAGGGCGTGGGCATGGTCGTTCTCGAGCGGCTGTCCGACGCGCGGCGCAACGGCCACGAGGTGCTGGCGGTCCTGCGCGGCTCCGCCATCAACCAGGACGGCGCGTCCAACGGCCTGACCGCGCCGAGCGGCCCCGCGCAGCAACGGGTCATCCGCCGGGCGCTGGCCGCCGCCGGCCTGGCACCGTCCGACGTGGACGCCGTGGAGGCGCACGGCACCGGCACCAGGCTGGGTGACCCCATCGAGGCGCAGGCGCTGCTGGCGACGTACGGCCGCGACCGGGAACGTCCGCTGCTGCTCGGTTCCGTGAAGTCGAACATCGGCCACACCCAGGCCGCGTCCGGTGTCGCCGGTGTCATCAAGATGGTGCTGGCCATGCGGCACGGCACGCTGCCGCGGACCCTGCACGTCGGCGAGCCGTCCTCGCACGTGGACTGGTCGTCCGGCGCGGTGCGGCTCGTCACCGAGGCGACGGCCTGGCCGGAGACCGACCGGGCCCGCCGCGCGGCGGTGTCGTCCTTCGGCGCCAGCGGCACCAACGCGCACCTGATCCTGGAACAGGCGCCGCCGGCCGTGACCGAGACCGTCCCCGAACGACCGCACGGGGTACTGGCGATGCCGCTCTCCGCGGTGACCGGTGCGGCGCTGCGCGACCAGGCCCGCCGTCTGCTCGACACGGACGTCACCTCGCTGCCGGACCTGGGGCTCTCCCTCGGCACCACCCGCAGCACGTTCGACCGGCGCGCCGCCGTGCTCGCGGCCGACGCCGACACCCTGCGGGCCGGGCTCACCGCCCTCGCCGAGGGCACGCCGTCGGCGGCCGTGCTCACGGATCGCGCCGGCAGCGGCGCGGTGGCGTTCCTGTTCACCGGGCAGGGCGCGCAGCGCGTCGGCATGGGCCGTCGCCTGTACGAGCTGTACCCGGTGTTCGCCGAGGCGTTCGACGCGGTCGTCGCGGAGCTGGACCCGCATCTGGCACGGCCGCTGCGTCAGGTGATGTGGGACGGCACGGACGGCGCGCTCGACCGCACGGAGTTCACCCAGACCGCGCTGTTCGCGCTGGAGGTGGCCCTGTACCGGCTGGTGGAGTCGTGGGGCGTCGAGCCCGACTTCCTGGCCGGGCACTCCGTCGGCGAGCTGGCCGCGGCCCATGTGGCCGGTGTGTTCTCGCTGGCCGACGCGGCGGCGCTGGTCGCCGCCCGCGGGCGGCTGATGCAGGCGCTGCCGACCGGCGGCGCGATGGTCTCCGTGCAGGCGTCCGAGGACGAGGTGATCCCGCTGCTCACCGACGCCGTGTCCATCGCGGCCGTGAACGGCCCCGAGGCGGTGGTGATCGCCGGTGACGCCGACGCGGCCGACGCGGTCGCCGCGCACTTCGCGCGCCGGGGACGCAGGACCAGGCGGCTCAACGTCAGCCACGCGTTCCACTCCCCGCACATGGACGCGATGCTCGCCGACTTCGAGCGCCTCGCCCACCGGGTGACCTATCACGTTCCGACGATCCGGCTGGTCTCCACGCTCACCGGCGTGGTCGTCGAGCCGGGGAACCTCGTCACCGACCCGGCGTACTGGGTCCGGCACGTCCGCGACGCGGTCCGGTTCGCCGACGGCGTGCGGACCCTGCTGGACCGCGGCGTCACGACGTTCCTGGAGATCGGCCCCGACGGTGTGCTCACCGCGATGGCCCAGGACACCATCGCGATGAACGGCGCGGGACCGGTCGCGGTGGCCTCGCTGCGCCGCGACCGGGACGAGGACGCGGCACTGGCCGCGGCACTCGGCACGCTGTTCACACGAGGCGTCCGCGTGGACTGGGCCGCCGTGCACGCCGGAGCCCGAAGGATCGGGCTGCCCACCTACCCCTTCCAGCACGAGAGGTTCTGGCCGCGGACCACGGCGGCCACGGCGGTGCCCGCCGGCCGGCGCGACGACGACGGGTTCTGGGCGGCCGTCCGGGACACCGACCTCGAAGCGCTGGAGTCCCTGCTCGACGTCGACGGCGAGGCACTGGCGAAGGTCATGCCGAAACTGCTCGACTGGCGGCGCGCGAGGGACGAGCGGTCCACGGTCGACGGCTGGCGGCACCGGATCGCCTGGCGCCCCGTCGCCGGACGCCGTACCGCCGTCACGGGCACGTGGCTCGCGGTGCTGCCGGCCGACCGGGTCGACGACGCCTGGGCGGACACCGTGGTCGACGCGCTCGGCCCGGACACGGTCCGGGTCGAGATCGGCGACACCGATCGCGAGCGGGTGGCCGCACGGCTGCGTGAGGCCGTGGACGGCACGCGGGTCGCGGGCGTCCTGTCGCTGCTGGCGCTGGACGAGACGATCGTCGGCGCCGTACCGAACGGCGCGCTGCTGACCACCGCGCTCGTGCAGGCACTCGGCGACGCCGGCATCACCGCGCCGCTGTGGTGCGCGACCCGTGGCGCGGTGTCGGTGGACGCCGACGAGCCGTTGGCGCACCCGGCGCAGGCGGCGGTGTGGGGTCTCGGACGCGTCGTGGCCCTCGAACACCCCGACCGCTGGGGCGGACTCGTGGACCTGCCGTCCCTCCTGGACGGGGCCACGGCGACCCGGCTGCCGGGCGCGCTGTCCGGCGAGGACGGTGAGAACCAGGTCGCGGTGCGGCCGGGCGCGGTGTTCGGCCGCCGGCTCGTGCCGGCGCCGGCGGCCGACCCGGACCGCCTGTGGACACCGGACGGCACGGTCCTGGTGACCGGCGGCACCGGAGCGCTGGCCGCGCACGTCGCCAGGTCGCTCGCCGCGGAGGGCGTGCCGCACCTGCTGCTCGCCGGCCGTCGCGGCGAGACCGCGCCGGGTGTCGCCGAACTGCGGGCCGAACTGGAGGGCCTCGGCACGCGGGTCACCGTTGCGGCATGCGACGTGGCCGACCGGGCCGGCCTGGCCGCGCTGCTGGACGGCATCCCGGCCGAACACCCGCTGACCGCGGTCGTGCACACGGCGGGCGTGCTGGACGACGGTGTCGTCGACGCCCTGACGCCGGACCGCTTCCAGGGCGTGTTCCGCGCCAAGGTGGCCTCGGCACTGCTGCTCGACGAGCTGACGCGTGATCTCGACCTGACCGGATTCGTGCTGTTCTCGTCGGCGTCGGGCGCGGTGGGCAACCCCGGCCAGGCCAACTACGCCGCCGCGAACGCCGTGCTGGACGCGCTGGCCGAGCAGCGCCGGTCGAAGGGCCTGCCGGCCACGTCGATCGCCTGGGGTGCCTGGGACGGCGGCGGCATGGCCGCCACCGCACGTGCCGAGGAGGGCGCCCAGCGCACCGGCGTCGACGCGATGGATCCGGCGCCGGCCGTGACGGCGCTGCGGCAACTCGTCGCGGAGCCGGTGGCGGCCGCGGTGGTGGCCCGGGTGAGCGCCGCGGCGTTCCTGCGCGGGGCCACGGGGTCCCGCCTGCGGACGCTGCTCCAGGAACTGCCCGGCGGCGAGGACCTCGACACGCCGGCGCGGCGGCAGGAGGAGGCGCCGCGGCTGCTGACGCGGCTCGCCGGCCTGACGCCGGTGCGGCGCCGGGAGCAGGTGCTGCGACTGGTGCAGGACAGCGCGTCCGCGGTGCTCGGCCACGCCGACGCCGAGCTGTTCGGACCCGACAGGGCGTTCCGGGACATGGGCTTCGACTCGCTGAGCGGCGTCGAGTTGCGCAACCGGCTCACCGCGGCGACCGGGCTGACCCTGCCGTCCACGTTGGTGTTCGACCGGCCGACGCCCTCGGCGACGACCGCGTACCTGCTCGACGAACTCGGGCTGGACGAGGAGGCCGACGGCGCCGTGGCCGACGGCGACGAGACGGCCGTCCGTTCACTGCTCGCCTCCGTGCCGCTCGCCCGGCTCCGCGAGATCGGCGTGCTGGAACCCCTGCTGCAACTGGCCGGCCGCGGCGCCCGGTCGGCGGACGGCGGTGAGCCGGACGACGCTGCCGAGCAGGTGGACGTCGACGAGATGACCGTGGACGACCTGGTCCGAGCCGCGCTGGACGGCTCGTCCGACCTGACGGTCGACTGAGGGAGGGAAGATCCGGTGTCTACACCCAAGGACAGCACCGACAAGGTCGTCGAGGCGTTGCGGGCGGCCGTGAGAGAGACCGAGCGGCTGCGCAGGCAGAACCAGCGGCTGGTCGCCGCCGCCACCGAGCCGATCGCGATCGTCGGTATGGCGTGCCGGTTCCCGGGCGGCGTCACGTCGCCCGAGGACCTGTGGCGGCTCGTCGCCGCCGGCGACGACGCCGTCACGCCGGTCCCCGCCGACCGCGGCTGGGACATCGGGGAACTGGCGGCCGGCGACACCACACTGCTCGGCGGGTTCCTGCCGGACGCCGCCGACTTCGACGCCGCCTTCTTCGGCATATCGCCGCGCGAGGCGCTGGCGATGGACCCGCAGCAGCGGCTGCTGCTGGAGACCTCGTGGGAGGCGCTGGAACGGGCCGGCGTCGACCCGGCGTCGCTGCGCGGCAGCCGGACCGGCGTGTTCGTCGGCACCAACGGCCAGGACTACGCGTACCTGATGGTGCGCTCTCCCGCGCAGAGCACGGGTGAGGTGGGCACCGGCATAGCGGCCGGCGCGATGTCCGGCCGCCTCTCCTACACGCTGGGCCTCGAGGGACCGGCGATCACGGTCGACACGGCGTGTTCGTCGTCGCTGGTGGCACTGCACTGGGCGGCGCGGGCGCTGCGCGCCGGTGAGTGCACGCTGGCGCTGGCCGGCGGTGTGAACGTGATGAGCACGCCGGGCGCGCTGGTGGAGTTCTCCAAGCAGGGCGGCCTCGCCCCGGACGGGCGCTGCAAGGCGTTCGCCGACGAGGCCGACGGGACCGGCTGGGCCGAGGGCGCCGGCATGCTCCTGCTGGAGCGGCTGTCCGACGCCCGCCGCAACAACCACCCGGTGCTCGCGGTGGTGCGCGGCTCGGCCGTCAACCAGGACGGCGCGTCCAACGGCTTCACCGCGCCGAGCGGGCCCTCGCAGCAGCGGGTGATCCGCGCGGCACTGGCCGACGCCCGGCTCACCGAGAACGACGTCGACGCCGTGGAGGCGCACGGCACCGGCACCGCGCTCGGCGACCCGATCGAGGCGCAGGCACTGCTGGCGACCTACGGCCGTGACCGGGAACGCCCGCTGCTGCTGGGCTCCGTGAAGTCGAACATCGGGCACACGCAGGCCGCGGCGGGCGTCGCGGGCGTGATCAAGATGGTTCAGGCGATGCGGCACGGCGTGCTCCCGCCCACCCTGCACGCACGTCGTCCGTCGTCGCACGTGGACTGGTCGGCGGGCTCGGTCGAGCTGCTGACCGAGGAAGTTCCCTGGCCGGAGACGGGACGGCCCCGCCGAGCCGCCGTGTCGTCGTTCGGCATCTCCGGCACCAACGCGCACACCGTCCTGGAGCAGGCGCCCGAGCCGGCGCCGGCCGAGCAGGGCCCGGTGCGCGACGCGGTGGTGCCGTGGGTCGTGTCCGGCCGGACGCCGGCCGCGCTGCGGGACCAGGTCGCGCGGCTGGCCGCGAACGTCGGGGCGACGACGAGCGCCGCCGACGTGGCCGCCGTGCTGGCCACCGGCCGTACCGCCCACGAACACCGTGTCGCCGCCGTCGGCCGTGACACCGCGGACCTCGCGGCGGCGCTGTCGGCGTGGGCGTCGGGCGACCCCGCGCCGGGCGTGGTGTCGGGCACGGCCGCGCGGACCGGGAAGCTGGCCGTGCTGTTCACCGGCCAGGGCGCGCAGCGGCTCGGCATGGGCCGCGAACTGCACGCCCGGTTCCCGGCGTTCGCCGAGGCCTTCGACGAGGTCGCCGCCGAACTGGACCGGCATCTGCCCGGCTCGGTCCGTGACGTCCTCTGGGGCACCGACGCCGACCGCCTGGACAGCACGGACTGGTCGCAGCCCGCCCTGTTCGTCGTGGAGGTGGCGCTCCACCGGCTCGTCGAGTCCTGGGGCGTGCGGGCCGACCTCGTCGCCGGCCACTCGCTCGGTGAGATCACCGCCGCGCACGTGTCCGGGGTGCTGAGCCTCGCCGACGCGTGCCGGCTGGTCGCCGCCCGCGCCCTGCTGATGGGCGCGCTGCCGGAGGGCGGCGCGATGCTCGCCGTGGCGGCTGCCGAGGAGGAGGTCGCGCCGCTGCTGGACGCGGCGGTGTCGGTGGCGGCGGTCAACGGCCCCACGGCGGTGATCGTCGCCGGCGCCGAGGACGCGGTCGAGCGGGTCGCCGGCGCTGCCGACGAGCGCGGGTGGAAGCACAAGCGGCTCGCGGTGTCGCACGCCTTCCACTCGGCACTCATGGACCCGATGCTGAGCGACTTCGCCGACGCCGTCGCGGACATCGAGTTCGGTGACGCGCGGATCCCGCTGGTGTCGTCCGTGACCGGCGGCCTCGCGGAGGCGGCGCGGATCCGGGACGCCGCCCACTGGGTGGCGCACGTGCGACGACCGGTCCGGTTCGCCGACGCCGTGCGCGCGCTGCTCGCCGCCGGGGCGACGACCTTCCTGGAACTGGGCCCCGACGCCACGCTGTGCGCGATGGTGCAGGACACCGCGCCGGACCCCGTCACCGCCGTCCCCGTGCTGCGTGCGGGCCGCGACGAGGAGACCACCGCGGTGAGCGCGCTCGCGAGACTGTCCGCACGCGGCGAGCACGTCGCGTGGGACGCGTTCTTCGCGCCGCTCGGGACACGTCCGGTGGAGCTGCCCACGTACGCGTTCCAGCGCTCCCGGTTCTGGCCGGACGGCGGCACGGGCGGCGACGCCGCGTCGGTCGGTCAGTCGGCGCTCGGCCACGCGCTGCTCGGTTCGTCCGTGGAACTGGCCGACGACGGCGGCGTGGTGCTCACCGGCCGGCTCTCGCCGGCCACCCAGCCGTGGCTGGCGGACCACGTCATCATGGGCCGGATCCTGTTCCCCGGCACGGGCTTCGCGGAGCTGGCGCTGCGCGCCGCCGACGAGGTCGGCGCGGATCTCGTCGAGGAGCTGACGCTGTCGGTGCCGTTGGAGCTGTCCCGGCACGGCGCCGTCGCCGTCCAGGTGCGGGTGGGCGCGGCCGACGAGGACGGCCGCCGGTCCGTGGGCGTCTACTCCCGCGACGCCGAGCACGCCGGCGCATGGCTCCAGCACGCCGCGGGCACGCTCGGGACCGGAAGCCCCGAGGCCGGCACCGACTTCGCGTCGGCGTGGCCGCCGCCCGGCACCGATCAGGTCGACCTGGCCGGCTTCTACGACGGCGGTGACTACGGGCCGGCCTTCCAGGGCCTGCGCGCGGTGTGGCGGCGGGACGGCGAGGCGTTCGCGGAGGTGGCGCTGCCCGCCACGGCCCGTGGTGCGGACCGGACGGGCCTGCACCCGGCGCTGCTGGACGCCGTGCTGCACGCCGTCGGCTGGGTCGAGTCCCCGGACGGCGGCCGTGGCGTACTGCCGTTCTCGTGGGAGGACGTGGCCCTGCACCGCACGGGCGCGACCACACTGCGCGTTCGGCTCACCCGCGGCGGCCAGGGGGCCGTCGGCATCGAGGCGGTGGACGGCGCGGGCCGGCCGGTGGTGACCGTGGGCAGGCTGGTGCTGCGCGCGCCGTCGCGGGAGGACACCGCGCGACGCCCCGACTGGCTGTTCCGCGTCGACTGGACACCGTTCGCCGTCCGGCCGGTGACCGGGGCTTTCGTGGTGCTCGGCGCGGACCCGGGCGGACTCGCCGGAGCGGTGCGGTACGACACCGTCGACGCCGCGCTCGCCGCCGGACCGGACGTGGTCTTCGCGCCGGTCACGGGCGCCGGCGTGCTCGATGCCACGACACGGGCGCTCGGCCTGGTCCAGGAGTGGCTCGCCGACCGGCGCGCCGAGGACGTGCCGCTGGTGTTCGTCACCGACGGCGCCGTGTCCGGCGCGGACGTTCCGGCCGCCGCCGCGGCGGGTCTGGTGCGGACCGCGCAGGCCGAGCACCCGGGACGCTTCCTGCTGCTCGACGCCGCCGCCGACGAGTGGCCGCTGCTCGCGGTGGCACCGGAACTGACGGCGGCGGGGGAGACCCAGGCCCTCATCGAGGACGGCACCGTGAAGGTCGGCCGGCTGGCCCGGTTCGCGGGCGCCGAGCGGCCCGCCGAGTGGCGCCCCGACGGCACGGTGCTCGTCACCGGCGGCACCGGCGGCCTCGGCGCGCAGCTGGCCCGGCACCTGGTCGCGGAGCACGGCGTGCGCGAGCTGCTGCTCCTCAGCAGGCGCGGCCTCCGGGCGCCCGGCGCGAGCGAGCTGGCGGCCGAGCTCACCGGTCACGGCGCGCACGTCGACATCGTCGCCTGCGACGTCGCGGACCGCGACGCCCTGGCCGCCGTGCTCGAGGGGCGCACGATCACCGCCGTGGTGCATGCCGCGGGTCTGCTGGACGACGGCGTCGTCACCACGCTCACCCCGGAGCGGCTCGACGGCGTGCTACGGCCCAAGGCGGACGCCGCACGGCACCTGCACGAACTGACGGACGACCTGGACGCGTTCGTGCTGTTCTCCTCCGTCGCGGGCACGTTCGGCAGCCCCGGCCAGGGCAACTACTCCGCCGCGAACGCCGCACTCGACGCGCTCGCCCGCGAGCGCCGTGCGGACGGCCAAACCGCGCTGTCGCTGGCGTGGGGCCCCTGGACGCAGGACGCCGGCATGACCGGGGCGCTGGCCGAGACCGATCTCAAGCGCATGGCGGACTCCGGCTCCGCGCCGCTCACGGTGCCGCAGGGCCTGGCGCTCTTCGACGCGGCCGTCGCCACCGACGAACCGGTGCTGGTGCCGCTGGCGGTGCGCCTCGGCGCCCGCGCGGGCACCCCCCATCCGTTGCTGCGCGGCCTCGTGCGCACGCCTCGTCGTCGCCCGTCGGCCGACGCGGCTCCGGCGGCACCGGTCACGGCGCGCCTCGCGGGCCTGGACGAGCAGGCGCGCACGCGGTTCGTCCTGGACCTGGTGCGCGCCGAGGTGGCGGCGGCGCTGGCGCACGACTCCACGGACGGTGTCGCCGACGACCGCGAGTTCCGCGACCTCGGCATGGACTCGCTGACCGCCGTGGAGCTGCGCAACCGGCTCGCGACGGCCACCGGGCTGCGGATGTCCGCGACCCTGGTGTTCGACTACCCGACCCCCGCCGCGCTCGCGGACCACCTGCTGTCCCGGCTCGGCGGCGCGGCCACCGCCAGGGCCCAGGCCCCGAACCCGCTGGCGGAGCTGGACCGGCTGGAGTCCGCGCTGGCGGGCGCCGATCCCGACCCGATCACACGCGCCGGCATCACGGCCCGGCTGCGCGGCCTCGCGGCGCAGTGGGCCGGCGCCGACCCGACGCCCGACGGCGAGGACGTCACGGAACAGATCTCCTCGGCCAGCGCCGACGAGATCCTCGCCTTCATCGACCACGAGCTCGGCCGGATCAACGACCGCTGAACTCCCCACATCACGCACCGAAAGGCAGCCATTTGCGATGGCGGACGACACCAAGCTGGTCGAGTACCTGAAATGGGTGACGGCCGATCTGCACCGGACCCGGCGCCGGCTGGAAGAGGCCGAGTCCGGCCACCACGAGCCCGTCGCGATCGTGGGCATGGCCTGCCGGTTCCCCGGCGGCGTCACCACCCCCGAGCAGCTGTGGGAGCTGGTCGCCGACGGCCGCGAGGGGATCGTGCCCTTCCCGGCCGACCGCGGCTGGGACCTGGACCTGCTCTCGGGCGGGGGCCCGGGCCACAGCGCCACGCTGCGCGGCGGCTTCCTGCACGACGTCGCCGGATTCGACGCGGCCTTCTTCGGCATCTCGCCGCGTGAGGCCGTGGTGCTCGACCCGCAGCAGCGGCTGCTGCTGCAGACGTCGTGGGAGGCGTTCGAGCGGGCCGGCATCGACCCGGCGTCGCTGCGCGGCAGCCGCACCGCGGTGTTCGCCGGCACCGACGGGCAGGACTACGCCTCACTGGTGCTGGACTCCGTCGAGGACGCGGAGGGGCACGCCGGCACGGGCATCGCGGCGAGCGCGATCGCGGGCCGCCTCTCCTACACGTTCGGCCTCGAGGGGCCCGCGGTCACCGTGGACACCGCCTGCTCGTCGTCGCTGGTGGCACTGCACCTGGCGGCGCAGGCCCTACGGGCCGGGGAATGCGACCTCGCGCTGGCCGGCGGCGTCACCGTGATGTCGACCGCGCTCCGGTTCGCCGGCTTCACCCGCCAGGGCGCGCTCGCGTCGGACGGACGGTGCAAGGCGTTCGCGGACGCCGCGGACGGCACCGGCTGGTCCGAGGGCGTCGGCATGTTCGTGGTGGAGAAGCTGTCCGACGCCCAGCGGCTGGGCCACCCCGTCTGGGCGGTGGTGCGCGGCTCCGCCGTCAACCAGGACGGCGCCTCCAACGGCTTCACCGCCCCCAACGGGCCGTCCCAGCAGCGGGTCATCCAGCAGGCGCTGGCCGGCGCCGGCCTGACCGCCGGCGATGTCGACGTGGTCGAGGCGCACGGGACCGGTACCAGGCTCGGCGACCCGATCGAGGCGCAGAGCCTGCTCGCCACCTACGGCCAGGACCGCGAGCGGCCGGTGCTGCTCGGCTCCGTGAAGTCCAACATCGGCCACACGCAGGCCGCGGCCGGCGCGGCGGGTGTCATCAAGATGGTCATGGCGATGCGGCACGGCGTCGTCCCTCGGACCCTGCACGTGGACGCGCCCTCGTCCCACGTGGACTGGACGCAGGGCGCGGTCGAGCTGGCGACGGTCGCCACGCCGTGGCCGGAGACCGGACGCCCGCGCCGAGCCGGCGTGTCGTCGTTCGGCGTGAGCGGCACCAACGCGCACACGGTCCTGGAGCAGGCGCCCCCGCAGGACCCCGCGGAGAGCGCGCCGGAGACATCGGTGATTCCGTGGGCGCTGTCGGCGAAGACCGCCGCCGCGCTCCGTGACCAGGTCACCGCGTTGGTGGAGCGCGTCCGGCGGGAGCCGGACCGGTGCGCCGCGGACGTCGCGGCGGCCCTCGCCGCACGGAGTCGGTTCGAGCACCGCGTGGTGGCGACCGGCCGCACGCGGCGCGACCTGGCCGACGCGCTCTCCGCGTGGGCCGCCGACAACGCGGCGCGGGGCGTCGTGGCCGGCACGGTGCGGCGCGGACGGCTCGGGATCGTCTTCACCGGCCAGGGCTCGCAGCGCCTGGGCATGGGCCGCGAGCTGTACGAGCGTTTCCCGGTCTTCGCCGAGGCGTTCGACGCCGTCGTCACGGAGCTGGGCACCGAGGTCCGCGACGTGATGTGGGGCGGGGACGCCGAGGCGCTCGGCCGCACCCGCTGGTCGCAGCCGGCGCTGTTCGCGCTGGAGGTGGCGCTCTACCGGCTGGTGGAGTCGTGGGGCGTCCGGCCCGACGCCGTGGGCGGGCACTCGCTGGGGGAGATCACCGCCGCGCACGTCGCGGGTGTGTTGTCGCTGTCCGACGCCTGCCGCCTCGTGACCGCGCGGGCGGAACTGATGGGCGCGCTGCCGGAGGGCGGCGCGATGCTCGCCGTCTCGGCGGCGGAGGCCGACGTGGCCGCCGTGCTCGGCGAGGGGGCGTCCGTCGCGGCGGTGAACGGACCGGCGGCGACCGTCGTCGCGGGCGGGACGGAAGCGGTGGAGCGGGTCGCCGCGGTGGCGGCCGAAAGGGGCTGGAAGCACAGGCGGCTGCCGGTGTCGCACGCGTTCCACTCGGCGCTGATGGACCCGATGCTCGACGGCTTCGCCGCCGCCGTCGCCGACCTCACGTTCGCGCGGCCGACGATCGGCCTGGTGTCCGGCGCCCCGACCGACCCCGCCTACTGGGTGCGGCACGTCCGCGAACCGGTCCGGTTCATGGAGACCGTCACCACCATGGCCGAGGACGGTGTGACCACGTTCATGGAACTGGGGCCCGACGGCACACTGTCCGCGATGATCGCGGCGACGGTCGACACCGCCGCCACGGTGCCGATGCTGCGGCCGGACCGTCCCGAGGAGGAGACGGCCGTCACCGCGCTCGCCACCCTGCACACCCGCGGCGTCGCCGTCGATCTGCGTACGGTGCTGCCGCCGGCGCGGCCGGCGGATCTGCCGACCTACCCCTTCCAGAACGTCCGCTACTGGCCCCAGGCCCGCTCCGCCGCGGCCGACGTCACAGGGGCGGGTCTCGGTCCGGTGGCGCACCCGCTGCTCGGCGCGGCCGTCGAACTGGCCGACGGCGACACCGTGCTGACCGGACGGCTGTCGCTGCGCACGCACCCGTGGCTCGCGGACCACGTCGTGGCCGGCGCCGTCGCGCTCCCGGCCACCGCTTTCGCGGAGCTGGCGTTCCGCGCGGCCGACGAGGTCGGCTGCGACACCGTCGAGGAACTGACCGTCGCGGCCCCGCTCGGCCTGCCCGGGACCGGCTCGGTCGCGGTACAGGTGCGGGTCGCCGCCGACGACGGGCGAGGACGCCGCCGCGTAGGAGTGTTCTCCCGCCGGGACACCGCCGGCGCCGCCTGGCTGCCCCATGCCACCGGCACGCTCACGACCCGCGGCGCGACCGGCGCGACCCTGGAGTGGCCGCCGCGTGACGCCGAACCCGTCGACATCGGCGCGCACTACGACGGATCCGGCTACGGCCCGGCGTTCCAGTGCCTGCGCGAGGTCCGGCGGGCCGGCGACACCGTGTACGCCGAGGTGGCGCTGCCGCATTCGGCCGGGGACGCCGCGGACTTCGGCGTGCACCCGGCACTGCTGGACTCGGCGGTGCAGGCGGTGGCGTTCCTGCCCGGAGCCGCCGGCCGTGTGCTGGCGCCGTTCTCGTGGGAGGACGCCTCGCTGCACGCCTCCGGACCGACGCTGCTGCGCGTGGCGATCAGCTCGCTCGGCGGCGACGCCGTCTCCATCAGGGCGGTCGACGCGGCCGGCCGTCCCGTGGTGTCGGTGGCGTCGCTGGCGCTGCGCGAGCCCGTCGCCGCCGGGCCGGTGCGGCCGGAGTCCGACTGGCTGTTCCGCCTCGACTGGACGCCGGTCGACGTCGCTCCGGTGCCGGGGAGGCGATGGGCGGTGCTCGGCGCCGACACCTTCGGCCTCGGTGCCGCGCTGGCGCGCGGGGGCTGTGACGTCCTCGGCCACGGCGGCACCGCCGACGCGGTGCTGGCCACGCGGCCCGACCTCGTGGTCGCGCCCGTCACGGGCGATTCGGTGCAGGACGCCACCGCCTCGGCGCTCGACCTGCTCACGTCCTGGCTGGCCGACGAGCGCGCCGACGACGTGCCGCTCGTGCTGGTCACCTCCGGTGCGGTGACCGGTGCGGACGTGCCCGCGGCCGGTGCCTGGGGTCTCGTGCGGGCGGCCCAGGCGGAGAACCCCGGCCGGTTCCTGCTGCTCGACGTCGACGACACGGAAGCGTCCCGGCTGCTCGTCGCGGCGGCGCCCGGCCTGCTGGAGGAGGACGAGACACAGGCCGTCCTCACGGACGGGGTGGCCGCCGTCGCCCGGCTGGCGAGGTTCGGCAGCGCGCCGGAGCCCCGGGCGTGGGACCCGGACGGCACGGTCCTCATCACCGGTGGCACCGGCGGTCTCGGGAGCGCGCTGGCCCGGCACCTCGTCGCGGAACGGGACGTGCGCAAGCTGCTGTTGGTCGGCCGACGCGGCCCGAAGGCCCCGGGTGCGCGGGAACTGGCGGCCGAGCTCACCGAACAGGGCGCCGACGTCACGCTGGTGGCGTGTGACATGTCCGACCGTGACGCGGTGGCCGCCCTCCTGGCCGAGCACCCGGTCCGGGCGGTCGTGCACACGGCGGGCGTGCTGGACGACGGCGTGATCGGCACGCTGACGCCGGACCGGCTGGCGGCCGTGCTGCGGCCGAAGGTGGACGCGGCACAGCACCTCGACGAACTCGTCGGCGACGTGGACGTGTTCGTGTTGTACTCCTCCCTCTCGGGCGTGATGGGTGGTGCCGGGCAGGGCAACTACGCGGCCGCCAACGCCGCTCTGGACGCCATCGCTGCCCGGCGCCGGGCAGCCGGGCGTCCCGCGCTGTCGTTGGCGTGGGGCGCGTGGGCACAGGACGCCGGCATGACGGGAGCGCTGTCGCAGGCCGAGATGCGGCGGATGGCGAACTCGGGTTCGATGCCGCTCACCGTGGCACAGGGCATGGCCCTGTTCGACGCCGCGTCCGCCACCGACGAGGCGCTCCTCGTGCCGCTGGCGGTGAAGCCCGGTGCGAAGGGCGGACCGGCCACGCACCCGATCCTGCGCGGCCTGCTGCGGGCACCGCGCCGCCGGGCCGCCGCGGACGCGTCCGAGGTGTCCACGGCGACGCTGCGCGAGCGGCTGAGCGGCCTCTCCGCCGCCGACCAGCACACGGTGCTGAGTGAGTTGGTCGTCGGCTACGCGGCGGCCGTGCTCGGCCACGCCGACGCGAGCGGCATGGACCCGGAGCGTGACTTCCTGGAGGCCGGCTTCGACTCGCTGATGTCGGTGGAGCTGCGCAACCGGCTCGCCGGCACGGTCGGTCTCCGGCTGCCCAGCACGGTCGTGCTCGACCACAAGACACCCGCCGAGCTGGCCCGGTGGCTGCGCGGCCGGCTCGCCGACCACATCGGGCCGGCCCCGGCGGCCGCGTCGGGGCGGTCCGACGACACCGTCGGCACGCTGTACTTCGACGCGGTCCGGGCGGGCAAGGTCGACGAGGGCTGGGAGCTGCTCAAGGCCGTCGCCCTCACCCGCCCGCTGTTCGAGGCGCCGGCCGAACTGGAGGAGCTGCCCCGGCCCGTCACCCTCGCGGACGGGCCGACCGAGCCACGGCTGATCTGCATCAGCTCACCCGTGTCCGTCGGCGGCGCGCACCAGTACGCCCGTCTCGCCGCCCACTTCCGCGGCGACCGTGGTGTGCAGGCGTTGCCGCTGGCCGGGTTCGCGGCCGGAGAGAGCCTGCCCGGCTCGGCCCGGGCCATCACACGGGCCGCCGCGGAAAGCGTGCTGCACGCCAGCGACGGGGACCCGTTCGTGCTGGTCGGCCACTCGTCGGGCGGTGCGCTGGCCCTGGCGGTGGCCGGGCTGCTGGAGAGCATGTGGGGGGTGTGCACCGACGGCGTGATCATGCTCGACACGCTCAGCCTGCGGCACGAGCACGGGGACAGCGTGGACTACCGGCAGCTGGCCAGGAGGTTCATGGGCGAGACGGACTCGGCCACCGTGACGGTGGACAGCAACCGGCTGTCGGCCATGGCCCACTACCTCAACCGCATGTCCGCCCTGGACGTTCCGCCGACCACCGCGCCGACGCTGCTGGTGCGGTGCAGCGTGCCCCTGCTCGGTGATCCCGACACACGGGTGGAGCACGGGCAGCAGGAGCTGCTCGTCCCCGCGGGGACGGTCCGCACCATCGACGCCGACCACTTCTCGCTGGCGCAGCGGGACTCCCACGTCACGGCGGCCGTCATGAAGGAGTGGCTGGCCACGCTGTGACGGACAACGACACAAAGACAGCGTGCGCCCGCGAGCAGGAAGCGGGCGCACGCTGTGCGGTGGGGCAGACGGGAATCGTCGGACAGGGCCTAGGCCCTGTCGTCAAATTCCCGCCTGCCCCGCGACGCCCGGCACGCACTCTCGCCGCACCGGGCGAAAGCCCAAGTACGTCCAGTACGAGGACTTCCGCCCGGCACGCCGAGAGCACGCGCCGGACGCCGCAGGGCCGCCCTTCGGGCGACGACGGCAATTTGACGACAGGGCCTAGCGGCTCAGAGTGATCGTGCCGGACGGGCACACCCGCGCCGCCATCGCCGCGGCGGCGGCCTGCGTGTCGTCCGGCTCGGCGTCGAGCACCTCCACCAGACCGTCGTCGTCGCCCTGGTCGAACAGCGCCGGCGCCGTCAGCGCGCACTGGCCCGCGCCGACGCACCGGCTCCTGTCCACATGGATCTTCATGACTTCGCTCCTCTGGTTCACCAACGGACGGGCAACTCGTGCAGGCCGAACAGGGTGCCGTCGTACTTGAACGGCAGGGCGGTGACGTCGGCGTCGACCGCGAGCGTCGGCACCCGGCGGAACAGCGTCCGGTAGACGATCTCCATCTCGGCACGCACCAGGTTCTGTCCGAGGCACTGGTGCACCCCGTAGCCGAACGCGACGTGGTGGCGGGCGGCCCGGCCCGGATCGAACTCGTCGGGCCGGTCGAAGCTGTCCAGGTCGTGGTTGGCGCCGGCGATGAGCGGGATGATGCCCTCCCCGGCCCTGACGACCTGCCCGCCGATCTCCACGTCCTCGACCGCCACGCGCAGCGCGACCAGGTCCGCGACCGAGTGGTAGCGCAGCAGTTCGTCCACCGCGCGGTCGTCGCCGATCCACTGCGGGTTCGACAACAGGGTCACCACGCCGAGCGCGATGTTGTTCGCGGTGGTCTCGTGCCCGGCGATCAGCAGCAGCATGACGACCCCGGTCAGCTCTTCCGGGGACAGGACCGCGGACTCCAGAAGCCGGGAGATCAGGTCGTCGCCGGCCCGCTTCCGCTTGACCTTGATGAGCCTTCCGATGTACCGCAGCAGCTCCTGGACGGCCACGCCCCGCTCGTCCTCGGTGGTGGTCTTCAGGTTCACCAGCGTTTTGGTGCGCGACTCGAAGAACTCCCGGTCCACGAACGGCACGCCCAGCATCGTCGAGATCACCAGTGAGGGCACCGGCAGCGCGAACTCGGCGACCAGATCGGCGGAACCGCCGAGGGAGAGCAGGTGGTCGACGCAGCGGTCCACGGTCTCCTGGATGAGGGGCCGCCACTGCCGGATGCGCCGTACGCTGAATTCGGGGATCAGCGCCTTGCGGAACCTGTCGTGCTCCGGAGGGTCGATGCCGACGAACCAGCCGGGAATCTGATCCTGCGTCGGTACGCCGCCGGTCCTGGCGACGTTGGGGAAGCCCTCGCGCGCGGGATCGGAGCTGATCCGGCGGTCGGTCAGCACGGTGCGCACGTCCTCGTACCGCGACACCAGCCACACCGGGCCGCCCGTCGGCAGCGTCGAGCGGATCAGACCGGGCTGTTCGCGGAAGCCGGCGTACTGGCGCGGCGGGAAGGGCTCGCCGGGCGACCGTACCGGGAACGGGGTCGCCGCGGGTTCGGAAAGCGTCATGGGTGCACGTCCCATCGGGATCGGGGCGCCGGTCAGCCGGCACCGTAGAACTTGCGGACCCGGCCGACGATGAAGTCCTGGTCCTCGGGGCTCAGATCGGTGTAGGTCGGCAGGTAGAGGCCCTCCCGCGCGAACCGGGTGGCCCTGAGCGAAGGCCACACCGGGTCGCGGTACATCGGCTGCCTGCTCATCGGCTGGAAGAAGTAGCGGGTCTCGATGCCGTTGTCCGTGAGGAACTCCATGAGCCCGTCGCGGTCCTGGGCCAGCACGTCGTACATCCACAGCACCTGCCGTGACGGCATCAGCGTGATGCCGTCGACGCCCAAGAGCCCGCGGTCGTAGTGCGCTTCGATGCGCGCCCGTGCCGCGAGGATCTCGTCGATCCGCTCGGTCTGCGCCAGGGCCACGGCGGCCTGCAGATTGGTCATCCGGAAGTTGTAGGCGAGCTTCTTGTGCAGGAAGTCGTGCTCCCTGCTGAACGCCATGCCCCGCAAGTGCTCCATCTGGGCGGCCAGACGGGGGTCGTCGGTGACGCACACCCCGCCCTCGCCCGAGGAAATGATCTTGTTCGCGAACAGCGAGAAGCACGCGATGTCCCCGACCGGGCGGATGCCGTGCGCCTCGGCGGAGTCCTCGACCACCCGGAGGTTGTACTCGTAGGCGATCTTCATGATCGCGTCCATGTCGCACCGTCTGCCGTAGACGTGCACCGGCATGACGGCCCTGGTCCGCGGGGTGATCTTGTCCTCGATCAGCGTGACGTCGATGTTCAGGTCGTCGCCGCAGTCCACGAACACGGGTGTGGCACCCGTGTACGACACCGCCCAGGCCGTCGCGACCATGGTGAACTCCGGGACCAGCACCTCGTCGCCCGGCCCGATGCCCAGCGCCCGCAGCGCCACGGTCAGTGCCGTGGTGCCCGACGAACAGGCGACGGCGTGTCCGACCCCGTTGTACCGGGCGAACGCCTGCTCGAATCGTGGAATGTAGGGTCCCTGCGCGGAGATCCATCCGCTGGTGACCGCGTCGGTGACGTACTCCAGTTCGCGCCCCTTCATGCTGGGCCTGGAGACCGAGTACTTGAATCCCATGGGGTCCTCGTTCGTTGAGTGGTGCCGGCGCCGAAAGGGGATCGCTCGGGGGTGGCGCTTCGCGGCGGTCAGGGAGCCAGGGCGGGCAGGGCAAGCACCAGATCGGCGGCGGCGTCCGCGCCGCCGGCGGCGCGCAGCAGCTCGCCGAAGTGCTGGGCGCGCTCGCTGAACGACGGCTCGTCCAGTACCCGTCGGAGCGCGCGGAGGATGTCGTCACCGCTGCCGCGGTGCGGATCGACGGTCAGGCTGACGCCGAAGTCCTCGCCGCGCACCGCCTGGTCGTGGCAGTCCACCCACAGGGGGCGGACGACCATGGGCTTGCCGAAGTAGAGGCCCTCGTGGAAGCCGTTGCCACCGCCGTGGGTCAGGAACGCCTTCACGTTCGGATGGGCGAGCACGTCGAGCTGGGAGGGCACCCAGCTCTCGACGCGCACGTTCCCGGGCAGCGGCCCGTCGGGCAGCAGACGCTGCTGCTCGACGGGCAGCTTCCACAGGATGTGGTGGTCGTCGCCCAGCCGCCGTGCCACCGTGAGCACCTCACGCACCTGTTCGGAGGTCAGGCGGGTGGTGGTGCCCAGGCCGACGAAGACCACGGAGTCGTGCTCGGCGAGCCACCCGCTGACGTCCTCGTCCTCGGGTGCCTCGGGCAGCGGCGGGATCAGCGCGCCCACCATCCTCATGTTGTCCGGCGCCCGGAAGGGGTAGTCCAGCTCGGCCAGTGACCCGTTCACGACCAGTTCGGCGCGTTCGATCCTGGCCAGGAAGCGCCGCGCCTCCGGGGCGATGCCCAGCTGCTGGCGGGTCCGCCTGTCCCGCCGGAGGACCCGCGCCATGGACGGGCGCAGGAAGATCCCCAGGGTGCGCACACGGAAGAGCCGGTTCTCGATCCGCTGCCGCAGCGTCATGCGCGCGGACAGGCCCGAGTGCGGCACGGGGAAGTCGGGGCCGGTGTAGGCCTTGGTGAAGGGGGTGTACGCGGTCACGTAGTTGCTCGGCAGGAAGGGCGAGACGAGCACGTACGGGATCCCGCGGGTGATCGCGATGTCGATGGCGTACGCGGTGAGGCTCTCGATGACCATCAGCGCGGGCTCGATCTTCTCGACGATCTCCAGGAGCCGCCGGTACTTGTCGACGTGCAGCGCGGGGTCGTAGGTGTGGCGGATCACGGCGGCGTGCGCGGCGAACCGCTTCGGGCCCGTCACCTTGGCGTAGACGTCCTCGTCCCACGTCAGGGCCGACAGCTCCGGCACCACGTCGCCGAGTGAGGCGAAACGTACCGCCGACGCGTCGGCCAGCTCCTCGACGTCGTCCCGGCGTTCCTCGTCGGTGGCGAACCACAGGTCCTGGACGCCGCGCCGTGCGAACTCGCCCGCGATCGTCCGGACCGGGTTGAACAGGCCGCTCTCCGGGAGGCTGACGAACAGGACCGGCCGCGAGCTGGATGACATGCGGGACACCTTTCGGGCGGGATTGTCCACGGACGGGACCGGCATGCGCCCCCGAGGTCCCGTTTATCCCACCGTCGACGGCCGGAATTCCCTAGACCGGCGGGCCCCCGCGCAGGCCCCCCTGCACCCGTGCCGCACCTGTAGGGAAATACGGGTTGGGCCGTGCCTACGCTCCACCGCTGAGTCCTGTCGTACCTACCGGTCTGAGGTGGTCCCGCGTCATGAGCGAAGCCGGCAACGAGAACCCGGAAGCGACCGACCCGGTGGTGATCGTCGGCACCGCCTGCCGCCTTCCCGGCGGCATCGACTCGCCGGAGGAGCTGTGGCGCCTGCTGTGCGACGGCGAGGACGTCCTCGGACCGTTCCCGACGGACCGCGGCTGGGACCTCGACGCGCTGTACGACCCCGACCCGGCGGCACCGGGACGAAGTTACGTGCGCGAGGGCGGGTTCCTCGCCGGCGCCGCCGAGTTCGACGCCGCGTTCTTCGGGATCTCACCCCGTGAGGCCGAGGCGATGCACCCGCAGCAGAGGCTGCTGCTGGAGACCGTGTGGGAGGCGTTGGAGCGCGCGGGCGTGGATCCCGCGACGCTGCGAGGCACCGCCACCGGCGTGTTCGTCGGCGCCGAGGCGCATGAGTACGGCCCGGGGCTGACCAACGCGCACGGTGCCGAGGGCCACCTGCTCACCGGCACCGCGGGCAGCGTCGCCTCCGGCCGTATCGCCTACGAACTGGGGCTTCGCGGACCCGTGCTCACCGTGGACACGGCGTCGTCCGGCTCGCTGGTCGCCCTGCACCTCGCGGTGCGGTCGATACGAAGCGGGGAGTGCGCGCGTGCCGTCGTCGGCGGCGTCACGGTCATGCCGACTCCGGCGGCCTTCGTCGCGTTCAGCCGGCAGCGCGCGCTGTCGCCCGACGCCCGGCCGAAACCCTTCGGCGCGGACGCGAACGGCACCGCGTGGAGCGAGGGCGTCGGCGTGCTGTTCGTGGAGCGCCTGTCGACGGCACGGGCCGAGGGACATCAGGTGCTGGCCGTGGTGCGGGGCTCGGCGATCAACTCCGACGGCGCCTCGGCAGGACTCACCGCGCCGAGCGAGGAGGCGCAGCGCGAGGTCGTCGTCGCGGCCCTCGCCGACGCGGGCCTGCTCCCCTCCGAGGTGGACGCGGTGGAGGCACACGGCACCGGCACCCCGCTCGGCGACCCGGTCGAGGCCCGGGCGCTCATCGCCGCGTACGGACAGGACCGCGACCGGCCCTTGTACACGGGGTCGTTGAAATCCAACCTGGGACACACCCAGGCCGCGGCCGGCGTGCTCGGCGTGGTGAAGATGGTGGAGGCCCTGCGGCACGGCGTCCTGCCCGCCACCCTGCGCGCCGAACCACCGACGCCGCACGTGGACTGGTCGTCCGGCGCCGTCGAACTGCTGACCCGGAAACGGGACTGGCCGGGCGGTGACACCCCGCGCCGGTGCGGCGTGTCGTCCTTCGGGTTCAGCGGCTCCAACGCCCATGTCCTGCTGGAGGAGGCCCCGCCCGCACCCGACCCGGCGGAACGGGGGACCGCGCCGTATCCGGCCGCGCTGCCGCTGGTGCTGTCGGCGCGCTCCGCGGCGGCGTTACGCGGCCAGGCCGCCGGCCTGGCCGGACTGGAGGCCGATCCGCGGGATCTCGGGCACTCGCTGCTGACCTCGCGTTCGCTGTTCGAGCACCGGGCGGTGGTCGTCGATCGTGACGGGCTGGAGCGGTTCGCCCGGGGCGAGGTGACGCCCGCCGTCGTCGCCGGTGTGGCGGACGTCGAGGGCGGGACCGTGTTCGTGTTCCCCGGTCAGGGCGCGCAGTGGGCCGGCATGGGCGCGCGGCTGCTGGACGAGTCACCGGTGTTCGCGGACCGGATCGGCGAGTGCGCGGCGGCGCTGTCCGAGTTCACCGACTGGTCGCTGGTGGACGTGCTGCGGCAGGCCGAGGGCGCGCCGGACCTGGACCGCGTGGACGTGGTGCAGCCGGTGTCCTTCGCGGTGATGGTGTCCCTGGCGGCGCTGTGGCGTTCGCGGGGCGTGCGTCCGGACGCGGTCGTCGGCCACTCGCAGGGCGAGATCGCCGCCGCCGTCGTCGCCGGGGCGCTGTCCCTGCAGGACGGTGCCCGGGTGGTCGCGCTGCGCTCCCGGGCCATCGCCCGGCGGATCGCGGGTGACGGTCTCATGATGTCGGTGCCGTTGCCGGTGGAGCGCGTCGAGCCGTTGCTGCCCGCCGACGGGTCCGCGCAGATCGCGGCCGTGAACGGGCCGGCGTCGGTCGTCGTCGCCGGTCCGCCCGCCGTGCTGGAGACGCTCTTCGAGGCGCTGACCGCCGACGGTGTGCGGGTGCGGCGCATCGCCGTCGACTACGCCTCGCACACGACGCAGGTCGAGGCGATCCGGCAGGAACTGCTCGACCTGCTCGCACCGATCCGGCCCCGGACCGCGCGGGTGCCGTTCTACTCGACGGTGAGCGGCGAATGGCTGGACACCACGACGATGGACGCCGGCTACTGGTACCGGAACCTGCGTCACACGGTGAACTTCGGGCCCGCGATCGCCGCACTGCTCGACGGCGGGCACCGCGCCTTCATCGAATGCAGCCCGCACCCCGTGCTCCGTGTCGGTATCGCCGAGGCGGTCGAAGCGGCCGGCGTGCGGGCCGTCGTGACGGGCACGCTCCGCCGCGGCGAGGACGGCCTGGACCGCGTGTTCACGTCGCTCGCCGAGGCGTTCGTGCGGGGCGTGACGGTGGACTGGTCCGGTCTGTACGAGGGCGGCCGCCGGATCGCCCTGCCCACCTACGCGTTCGACCGCCGCCGGTACTGGCTGGCCGGTCCCGGTGCCACGGCCGCGCCCGTGCGCCGGCCGGAACCCGTCGCCGACGTCCCGGCGCTCGATCGCGCGGCGCTCCTCGACGCCGTCCGGACGCAGGCCGCCGGCGTACTGGGGCACACGGACCCGGCCGCGATCGACGCGTCCCGGGAGTTCCGCGCCCTCGGTTTCGACTCGATCACCGCCGTCGACCTCCGTGAGCGGCTCGTCGCCGCACTGGGCATCGCGCTGCCCACGTCCGCCGTCTACGACCACCCGACGCCCGACCGGCTCACCGACTTCCTGCTCGCCTCCGTCACCGGCGAGACCGAGGAAGCCGCTGCCCCCCGGGCCGCCGCCGACGAGCCGATCGCGATCGTCGGCATGGCGTGCCGGTTCCCGGGCGGCGTCGTCGGCCCCGACGACCTGTGGCGGGTCGCCGCCGAAGGGCGGTGCGTCGTCGGCGACTTCCCGGCCGACCGTGGCTGGGACCTGGACGCGCTGTTCGCCCCGGGCACCGACGGCACGCCCGCCGTCGCCACTCGCTCCGGTGGCTTCCTCCCCGACGCGGCGGGCTTCGACGCCGAGTTCTTCGGTGTCTCGCCGCGAGAGGCCAAAGCGATGGATCCCCAGCAGCGCCAGCTGCTGGAGACCACCTGGGAGGCGCTGGAGCACGCCGGCCTGGACCCGGCCTCCCTGCGCGGCACCCGGACCGGTGTGTTCGTGGGCACCTTCGGCGGCAGCTACGCGTCGCTGCTCGGCCGGCGCGAGGACGCCCGGGGCTTCGTGATGACCGGTACGACGCCGAGCGTCATGTCGGGCCGGACGGCGTACGTGCTCGGCCTCGAGGGACCGGCGCTGACCGTCGACACCGCGTGCTCGTCGTCGCTGGTGGCGCTGCACCTGGCCGCACAGGCACTGCGCGCCGGGGAGTGCGGGCTCGCGCTGGCGGGCGGCGTGACCATCATGTCCACGCCCGACAACTTCGTGGAGTTCACGCGGCAGGGCGGCCTGGCCGCCGACGGCCGGTGCAAGTCGTTCTCCGACGCCGCCGACGGCACCGGCTGGTCCGAGGGCGTCGGCGTGCTGGTCCTGGAGCGGCTGTCCGCCGCCCGTGCGAACGGGCACCGGGTGCTCGCCGTCGTGCGTGGCTCGGCCGTCAACCAGGACGGAGCCTCCAACGGCCTGACCGCACCGAACGGGCCGTCGCAGCAGCGGGTGATCCGTGCCGCGCTGGCGAACGCGGGCCTGCGCCCGTCCGAGGTGGACGCGGTCGAGGCGCACGGCACCGGCACGAGGCTCGGCGACCCGATAGAGGCCCAGGCCCTGCTGGCGACGTACGGCCAAGGCCGGGAGACACCGCTGCTGCTCGGCTCGCTGAAGTCCAACATCGGCCACACACAGGCCGCCGCCGGTATCGCGGGTGTCATCAAGATGGTGCAGGCCATGCGGCACGGGAGGCTGCCGCGGACCCTGCACGTCGAACAGCCGTCGTCGCACGTGGACTGGTCGGCGGGTGCGGTGGAGCTGCTCACCGAGGCCGCGCCGTGGCCCGACACCGGCCGTCCGAGGCGCGCGGCGGTCTCGTCGTTCGGCATCTCCGGCACCAACGCGCACGTCGTCCTGGAGCAGGTCGCCCAGCCGGAGCCCGCGCCCGGGACGAACGGTGTCCTGGTTCCGTGGGTGGTGTCGGCCCCCACACCGGAGGCGCTGCGCGCACAGGCGGCGCGGGTCGCGACCGCGTCCGGCGGCGCGGCCGACGTGGCGCTGTCCCTGGCCGGCACCCGCACGCACTTCGCCCATCGTCTCGCCGTGACCGGCCGGGACGGCGACACCCTGCGGGCCACGCTCGCAGACCCGACCGACGCGGTCCAGGGCTCGGTCGTCCAGGGCAAGCTGGGCATGCTGTTCACCGGTCAGGGCTCGCAGCGCCTCGGCATGGGCCGCGGCCTGTACGAGCGGTTCCCCGCGTTCGCCACGGCGTACGACGAGGCCGTCGCGGCACTGGGCACCGAGGTCCGGGACGTCATGTGGGGCCGGGACGCGGCGGAACTCGACCGGACCCGTTGGACGCAGCCCGCGCTCTTCGCGCTGGAGGTCGCCCTGTACCGGCTCGTGGAGTCGTGGGGCGTCGAGCCGGACGTGGTCGGTGGCCACTCGGTCGGTGAGATCGCCGCCGCGCACGTCGCCGGCGTGCTGTCGCTGGCCGACGCGGCGACGCTCGTGCTCACACGGTCCGGCCTGATGCAGGCCCTGCCCGAGGGCGGGGCGATGCTCGCCGTCGAGGCGACCACGGCCGAGGTCTGCCCGCTGCTGGTGGAAGGAGTGTCCATCGCGGCCGTGAACGGGCCGATGTCGGTCGTGGTGGCCGGTGTCGGCGAGGTGGTGGCCGAGATCCGCGACACCTTCACGCGGCTGGGCCGCCGCACGAAGCCGCTGCCGGTCTCCCACGCCTACCACTCGCCGCTGATGGACCCGATGCTGGCCGAGTTCGGCGAGGCGCTGAAGGACTGCACGTTCCAGGAACCGCGCATCCCGTTCGTGTCGGCACTCACCGGCCGGATCGACACGCCCGACAGCGCAATCTACTGGACGCAGCACGTACGGCAACCGGTGCTGTTCGCGGACGCCGTCCGGGCGATGGCCGACGCCGGTGTCCGCACCGTGCTCGAACTCGGACCGGACGGCACGCTCAGCGCACTGGTTCCCGATGCCGCCGGCGACGTCGACCTGCGCGCGATCCCGGTGCTGCGCCGTGACCGGCCCGAGGAGGAGCGGGCCGTCACCGCGCTGACGGAGCTGCACGTGCGCGGCACGGAGGTGGACTGGGCGGCCTTCCTCGCGGACACCGGGGCGCACACCGTGGCCCTGCCCACCTACGCGTTCCGCCATCAGCGGTTCTGGCCGGACGACGGCGGGACGGACGACGTCGTCGGCGCCGGTCTCGACCAGGCCGGTCACCCGTTGCTCGGCGCGGTCGTCCGATTGGCGGACGGCGACGGCATGCTGCTCACCGGCCGGCTGTCCGCCACCGCGCACCCCTGGCTGGCGGACCACGTGGTCGGCGGCCGCACCCTGTTCCCGGGCACGGGATTCGTGGAGCTCGTGCTGCGCGCCGGCGACGAGGCCGGCTGCCGACGACTGGACGAGCTGACGCTGGCCGTGCCGCTCGTGCTGCCCGCGCACGGCTCGGTCCCCGTGCAGGTCGCGGTCGGCGCGGACGAGGACGGCCGCCGCCCCGTGAAGGTGTCGTCGTGGGCCGACGGCACCTGGACGCTGCACGCCACCGGACACCTCACGGCGGACGCTCCCGCGGTGGACACGGCGTTCGCGCGGGACGCGTGGCCACCGGCCGGCGCGCAGGCCGTGCCGCTGGACGACCGCTACGAGCGGCTGGCCGCGATGGGCCTCGCCTACGGCCCGGCCTTCCGGGGCGTGCGTGCCGTGTGGCGGCGGGACGCCGAGGTGTTCGCGGAGGTCGCGCTGCCCGACGTGGTGGCGGGCCAGGCTGGTGCCTTCGGTCTGCACCCCGCCCTGCTCGACGCCGCAGTGCAGGTGGCGTTCCTCGGCGGGACGGATGTGGCACCCGGGGCCCTGCCGTTCGCGTGGGAGGGCGTCTCCCTGGCGGCCGGCGGCGCGGCCGTACTCAGGGTCCGTCTGACCATGAACGGCCCGGGCGTGTCCGTCACGGCCGCGGACGTGCTCGGTGATCCGGTCGCGGCCGTCGAGTCGCTGACGCTGCGGGCGGCCGCCGCGCCCGGCACCGCGCACGCCTACGACTCGCTGTTCGCACTGGACTGGACGCCGCTCCCGGAAGCCGGGGCGGTCGAGCCCGCCGCGGTGACGGAGTTCGCGCCGGCCACCGGAGACCTCGCGGCGGCGGCGCACACGGCGGCGGCCGAGGCGCTCGAGGCCGTGCAGGAGTGGCTGTCCGGCGACAGCACGGAACCGCTGCTCTTCGTGACGCACGGAGCGGTGACGGGCGAGGACCCGGCCGCGGCCGCCGTGTGGGGCCTGGTGCGGACCGCGCAGACCGAGAACCCCGGCCGCTTCCTGCTGCTCGACCTGCCGGAAGGCCAGGACCCCTCGACGGCGTACGGCGCGTTGCTGGCGTCCGGCGAACCCCAGGGCTGGGTGCGGGACGGCGTCGTGCACGCCGCCCGGCTGGCGCGCCTCGGCGCGGACGCGGGCCTGTTGCCGCCCGGTGGCGGCGGGTGGCGGCTGGACGTCCCGCGACGGGGAAGCATCGACGGCATCGCCCTCGTCCCGTACCCCGAGGCGGAGCGCGAACCGACGGGTCGGCACGTACGCGTGCGGGTGCGCGCGGCGGGCGTGAACTTCCGGGACGTGCTCAACGTCCTGGGCATGTACCCCGGCGACCCGGGCGCGCCCGGCGCCGAGGGCATGGGCGAGGTCGTGGCGGTCGGTCCCGAGGTGACGGGCGTGCGAGTCGGCGACCGGGTCATGGGCATGATCACGGGTGGCTTCGGCCCGCTGGCGGTCGTGGACGAGCGGTTGATCGTGCCCGTACCGGCGGCCTGGCCGGACGAGGTGGCGGCAGCCGTCCCCCTGGTGTTCCTCACCGCGTACCACGGTCTCGTCGACCTGGCGGGCCTGCGCAGTGGCGAGCGCGTACTCGTCCACGCCGGTGCCGGAGGCGTGGGCATGGCCGCGATCCAGCTGGCGCGGCACCTGGGCGCCGAGGTGTTCGCCACGGCCGGCGAGGGAAAGTGGGACACGCTGCGCGCCCTCGGCGTCGCGGACGACCACATCGCCACCTCCCGGACGCTCGACTTCGCCGAAGCGTTCGGCAGGGTGCTGGGCGAGCGGCGGATCGACGTCGTGCTCAACTCGCTGGCCGGGGAGTTCGTCGACGCGTCCCTGGGCCTGCTCGCCGACGGCGGCCGGTTCGCGGAGATGGGCAAGACGGACGTGCGCGACCCCGCCGATCTGCCCGGCGTGCGGTACCTGCCGTTCGACCTGATGACGGTGGAACCGGACCGCGTCGCCGGCATGCTCGCCGAACTGGGCGAGCTGTTCGAGGCCGGGGCACTGGCACCGTTGCCGGTGCGGTCGTGGGACGTGCGGCGCGCGCGCGACGCGTTCCGGTACATGAGCCAGGCCAAGCACATCGGCAAGATCGCCCTCACGATGCCGGCGGGACCCGCCACCGACGGCACGGTCCTCGTCACCGGCGGCACGGGCGGCCTCGGCAGCGAGCTCGCCCTGCACCTGGCCGGGCGGGGCGTGGCCCGGATGGTGCTCGCCTCACGCCGCGGACCGGCGGCGGACGGTGCGGCGCGACTGCGCGAGGAACTGGCGCGACGCGGTGCCGAGGTGCGCATGGTCGCCTGCGACGTCGCGGACGCCGCCGCCACCCGCGAGCTGGTCGCGAGCATCCCCGACCTCACGACGGTCGTGCACGCCGCGGGTGTGCTCGACGACGGCGTGGTCGGCTCGCTCACGCCGCAGCGGCTGGCGACCGTGCTGCGGGCGAAGGCCGACGCGGCCTGGAACCTGCACGAGGCGACCAAGGACAGGCGGCTCACGGACTTCGTGACGTTCTCCTCGGTCATGGGAATCGTCGGCGGGGCCGGGCAGGCCAACTACGCCGCCGCGAACGCCTTCCTCGACGCACTGGCGGCGCACCGCCGCTCCGCGGACCTGCCCGCCGTCTCACTGGCCTGGGGCGCGTGGGCGCCGGGCACCGGCATGACCGCGGCGCTGTCCGAGGCGGACCTCGCGCGCATGGCCCGCGACGGCATGGCCCCGCTGTCGACGGAGCAGGGCATGGCGCTGTTCGACGCCGCGCTGGCCGTCGACGCCCCGGTGCTGGTGCCGATGCGGCTGGACCTGCCCAGACTGCGCGCGAGGAGTGACGTACCGGCCGTGCTGCGCGGTCTCGCCGGCACCGGCCGCCGCACCGCCGCCTCCGCCGCGGCGGCGGAGACCGCCACACTGACATCGCGGCTCGCCGGCGCGACTCCCGACGAACGCGTCCGGCTGGTGCTCGGCGTCGTACGGACCGAGGCCGCTGCCGTCCTCGACCACGGCTCACCGGCGGCGATCGAGCCGTTCCGCGAGTTCCGGCAGCTCGGCTTCGACTCGCTCACCGGCGTCGAACTGCGGAACCGGCTCAACACGGTCACCGGCCGCAGACTGCCGTCGACGCTCCTGTTCGACTACCCGACTCCGTCGGCGCTCGCGGAGTACCTGCGGGACGAACTCACGCCTTCGGCCGAGCCCGGGGCGGCCGGGACCGGCACACCACTGGAGCAGCTGGACCGACTGGAGGCGGCCGTCGCGGCCGCCGGCTCCACGGCCGACCACACGGCGCTCGCCGACCGGCTCGAGCAGCTCGGCCGACGGCTGCGGCAGACGGAGACGGACACGGCCGGACACGGCGGCGAGATCGACGCCGCCACGATCAACTCGGCTTCGGTCGACGAGCTGTTCACGATCATCGACGGCGGTCTGGGCGTCTCCCAGAACTGAACCCGCCCGCCACCGCCCCCCGTTCGTTGATGGAGAAGAGGACCCGCGATGGATGACCACGGCCAGCAGGACAAGGTTGTCGAGTATCTGAGGCGGGTCACGGTCGACCTGCGCACCGCCCGCCAGCGCGTGGAGGAACTCGAGCTGAAGGGACGCGAGCCGATCGCCGTGGTCGGCATGGCCTGCCGGTACCCGGGCGGTGTGCGCTCACCGGAGGACCTGTGGCAGCTGGTCGTGGACGGCACCGACGCGGTCACCGGGTTCCCGGCGAACCGCGGCTGGGACCTCGACACCCTCTACGACACCGACCCCGAGCACCTGGGCACGTCCTACGCGCGGGCCGGCGGATTCCTCCACGACGCGGGGAACTTCGACGCCGAGCTCTTCGGGATGAGCCCGCGGGAGGCCATGGCGACGGACGCGCAGCAGCGTCTGTTGCTGGAGACGTCGTGGGAGGCGCTGGAGCGGGCGGGCATCGACCCGGCGTCGCTGCGCGGCAGCCGCGCCGGCGTCTACGCGGGGGTGATGTACAGCGACTACCGGGAACTGCTCGCCGACGACGCCTTCGAGGGCTACCGCACCAACGGCAGCCTGCCCAGCGTCGCCTCGGGCCGCGTGGCGTACACACTGGGGCTGGAGGGGCCGGCGGTCACGGTCGACACGGCGTGTTCGTCGTCGCTGGTGACGCTGCACCTGGCCGCGCAGGCACTGCGCAACGGCGACTGCACGCTGGCGCTGGCCGGCGGGGTGACGGTGATGTCCACGCCGAGCACCTTCGTGGAGTTCTCGCGCCAGCGCGCCTTGTCCGCGGACGGCCGCTGCAAGGCCTTCTCCGACTCCGCCGACGGCACCGGCTGGGCCGAGGGCGTGGGCATGCTGGTGCTGGAGCGCCTGTCGGACGCACGGCGGCTCGGCCATCCGGTGCTCGCGGTGGTGCGGGGTTCGGCGGTGAACCAGGACGGCGCGTCGAACGGCCTGACCGCGCCGAACGGCCCTTCGCAGCAACGGGTCATCAAGCTGGCGCTGGACAGTGCCGGGCTGCAGGCGTCCGACGTGGACGTCGTCGAGGCGCACGGCACGGGGACGACGCTGGGTGATCCGATCGAGGCGCAGGCGTTGTTGGCGACGTACGGGCAGGGTCGTGGGACGCCGTTGTTGCTGGGTTCGGTGAAGTCGAACATCGGGCACACCCAGGCCGCCGCCGGCGTCGCCGGTGTGATCAAGATGGTCATGGCGATGCGGCACGGGCTCGTGCCGAAGTCGCTCCACGCGGAAACCCCGTCGTCCCACGTGGACTGGTCGGCGGGTGCGGTGACACTCGCGGCGGAGGCGAGCCCGTGGCCGGCGGTGGACCGACCGCGGCGAGCGGCGGTGTCGTCGTTCGGGATCTCCGGCACCAACGCGCACACGATCCTGGAGCAGGCCCCGGATGCCGAGCCGCGCGCCGACGAAGCGCCGGTCGACGCGGTCGTGCCGTGGGTGCTGTCCGGGCACACGCCGACGGCGTTGCGCGCGCAGGCGGAGCAGCTGGCATTGCGGCTGGACGCGGGTGCGCATCCGGCGGACGTCGGCCTCACCCTGGCCACCGGCCGCGCGCACCTCGCTCACCGGGCCGCGTTCGTCGGACGGGACGCCTCCGAGCTGGCGAGGGAGTTGACGGCCTGGACCTCGGTGGAGGGGGTGGCTGGTGATGGCCGGTTGGGGGTGGTGTTCACGGGTCAGGGCGCGCAGCGGTTGGGGATGGGGCGTGGGCTGTATGGCCGGTTCCCGGTGTTCGCGGAGGCCTTTGACGCGGTGGTCGCGGAGTTGGGTGCTGATGTCCGGGAGGTGATGTGGGGCGCGGATCCTGATGTGTTGAATCGGACGGGGTGGTCGCAGCCGGCGTTGTTCGCGCTGGAGGTGGCGTTGTTCCGGTTGGTGGAGTCGTGGGGTGTGCGGCCCGAGGTGGTGGCCGGGCATTCGCTGGGGGAGGTGGTGGCGGCGCATGTGGCGGGTGTGTTGTCGCTGGGGGATGCGTGCCGGTTGGTGCGTGCGCGGGCCGCTTTGATGGACGGGCTGCCGGCGGGTGGGGCGATGCTCGCGGTGTCGGCTTCGGAGGCGGATGTGCGTGGTCTGCTGACCGACGGGGTGGCCATCGCCGCTGTCAACGGGCCGACGTCGGTGGTGGTCGCCGGTGAGACCGATGCTGTGGAGAGTGTCGCGGTGCGGGCGACTGCGTTGGGTTGGAAGCACAAGCGGTTGTCGGTGTCGCACGCGTTTCATTCGCCGTTGATGGATCCGATGCTGGAGGAGTTCGCGGCCGCGCTCGAGGGGATCGAGTTCCGTGAGCCGGTGATCCGGCTGGTGTCGGGTGATCCGACGGATCCGGCGTACTGGGTGCGGCATGTGCGTGAGGCGGTGCGGTTCGCCGACGCGGTGCGGGAGATGGTCGATGACGGTGTGGGTACGTTCCTGGAGCTGGGGCCGGACGGCACGCTGTCGGCGATGATCCAGGAGACGGCAGCCGTCACCACGGTTCCCGCCTTGCGCCGGGACCGGGACGAGGAGGAGTCGGTCGTCACCGCGCTCGGCGCCTTGCACTCGGCCGGAGTGCCGGTCGAGTGGGCAGCGTTCTTCGGGCCCCTGCACGCCACCCGCGTGGACCTGCCCACCTACGCCTTCCAGCACCACCACTACTGGCCCGAGCCGGCCGATGACGAGCCGGGCGCGACCGACCCGGTGGACGCCGAGTTCTGGGACGCCATCGAGAGCGAGGACCTCGACGGCCTCGCCGCCGGCCTCGGTCTCACCGGCGAGGAGCTGTCCGGAGTGGTACCGGCGCTCGCCGCATGGCGCCGCCGCCGACGGACCGAACGCGACCTCGATGCCGTGCGCCACCGCGAGACGTGGGCACCGCTGACCGGAGCCGTCACCGGCGTCCCGCGCGGCACCTGGCTCGTGATCGTGCCGGAGGGAGCCGACGAGACCTGGGCGAGCCGCGTGGCCGGCGCCGCCGGTCCGGGCGCGATCCTCGTGCACGTACCGGTGACCGCCGACGCCGACGCTCTCGCCGCGCGGCTGTCCATCGCGGAGGGCGCGGGCTTCGCGGGCGTGCTGTCCTTACTGGCCGAGGACCCGGCCGGACCGGTCGCCACGGCCACGCTGCTCCGCGCGCTCTCCGGGCTCGGCATCACCGCGCCCCTGTGGGTGGTCACGCGCGGCGCCGTCGCCGCCGTCGAGGGCGACACCGTCGAGCACCCCGAACGCGCAGGCGTCTGGGGGCTGGGCCGGGTCGCCGCGCTCGAGCACCCGGACGGCTGGGGCGGTGTGATCGACCTGCCCGTCGAGCCCGACGACGCCGCACTCACACGGTGTGCCGCCCTGCTCGCGCATCCCGCAGGCGAGGAAGAGGTCGCCATCCGCAACGGGGGCGTCGCGCTCGGCCGACGGCTGACACCCGCGCCCGCCGGGGACCCGCAGGAGTGGACCCCGACCGGCACGGTGCTCATCACCGGCGGTACCGGTGCGCTCGGCGCGTGCGTGGCCCGCTGGCTCGCGGACCGAGGTGTCGCGCGTCTCGTGCTGGTGAGCCGTCGGGGTGGCACGGCGCCGGGCGCCACGGAGCTGCACGACGAATTGACCGCTTCCGGCGTCGAGGTGGACCTGGTCGCGGCGGACACGGCGGACCGGGACGCCATGGCGGCCGTCCTCGCGGCGATCCCCACCGACCAGCCGCTGACCGGCGTCGTCCACGCGGCCGGCGTCCTCGCGGACGGCGTGCTGACCAGGCTGAACGGAGAGCAGTTCGAGACGGTGTTCTGGGCCAAGGCCGCCTCGGCGCTGGTGCTGGACGAACTGACCCGCGGTCACGACCTCTCCGTGTTCGCCCTGTTCTCCTCCGCGGCCGGTTCCGTCGGCAATCCCGGCCAGGCGAACTACGCCGCGGCCAACGCGGTCCTCGACGCCGTCGCCCAGCGCCGCCGTGCGCTGGGGCTGCCCGGCACCTCACTGGCGTGGGGCGCGTGGGCCGGGGACGGCATGGGCGGCAGCGCGACGGGCGTCGGCGCCGCCGCGCTCGACCCGCGGCTGGCCCTCACGGTGCTCGGGCAGGCCGTCACGGCGCCGGACCCCACGCTCACCGTGCTCGACATGCGCCACCCCGACGTGCTGGCCACCCTGCTCACACCACGGCCGCACCGCCCTCTGCTGTCGGCACTGCCGGAGGCGCGCCGCTTCGCCGAGTCCTCCGCCGCTCCGGCGTCCGGACTCGCCGCGGAGCTTCGGGCTCTCGACCAGGACCAACGCCTGGCACGGGTCGCCGGTGTGGTGCGGGGCGCCGTGGCGGCGGTCCTGCACAGGATGCCCGGCGACATCACGCCGGACCGCGAGTTCGGCAAGCTGGGCTTCGACTCCCTGGCCTCCGTCGAGCTGCGCAACCGGCTTGTCGCGGCGACCGGGCTCAGCCTGCCCGCGTCCCTGCTCTACGACCACCCGACCCCGGCCCGGGTGACCGAGCTCCTGCTCGCCCAACTGCTCGACAGCCCGAGCACCACCGTCACGGCACCGGTCGCCACCGTCACCGACGAGCCGATCGCCATCGTCGGCATGGCGTGCCGTTTCCCGAACGGCATCGACTCGCCGGAGGCCCTCTGGGCGCTGCTGGCCGAGGGCAGCGACGCGATCGGGCCGTTCCCCACGGACCGTGGCTGGGACCTGGACGGACTCGCGGACGACCGACCGGGCCGCAGCGCCACCCAGCGGGGTGGCTTCCTGCACGACATCGCCGGCTTCGACGCGGAGTTCTTCGAGGTCTCCCCGCGGGAGGCCATGGCGATGGACCCGCAGCAACGACTCCTGTTGGAGACGTCGTGGGAGGCACTGGAACGGGCGGGTATCGACCCGCTGTCGTTGCGCGGCAGCTCCTCGGGGGTGTTCGTCGGCACGAACGGCCAGGACTACGGCGACGTGCTCGCCGGCACCGAGGCCGGCCACCAGGGACACACCGGCACGGGCCTCGCCGCCAGCGTGCTGTCCGGCCGCCTCTCGTACACGCTCGGTCTGGAAGGACCGGCGGTCACCGTGGACACGGCGTGCTCGTCCTCGCTGGTGGCGCTGCACTGGGCGACGCAGGCACTGCGCGGCGGTGAATGCTCCCTGGCGCTGGTCGGCGGTGTGACGCTGATGACGACGCCGTGGCTGTTCGTGGAGTTCTCCCGGCAGGGCGGGCTGGCGCCGGACGGCCGGTGCAAGGCGTTCGCCGAGGACGCCGACGGCACGGGGTGGTCCGAGGGCATCGGCATGATCGTGGTCGAGCGGCTGTCCGATGCCGTCCGCAACGGTCACGAGGTCCTCGCGGTGGTGCGGGGTTCGGCGGTGAACCAGGACGGCGCGTCGAACGGCCTGACCGCGCCGAACGGCCCTTCGCAACAGCGGGTGATCCGGGCCGCGCTGGCCAGTGCCGGTCTCGAACCGTCCGGAGTGGACGCCGTGGAGGCGCACGGCACGGGTACGTCGCTGGGTGATCCGATCGAGGCGCAGGCGTTGTTGGCGACGTACGGGCAGGGTCGTGGGACGCCGTTGTTGCTGGGTTCGGTGAAGTCGAACATCGGGCACACCCAGGCCGCCGCCGGCGCCGCGGGCATCATCAAGATGGTCCTCGCGCTGCGCAGCGGCGAGCTGCCGAAGACGCTGCACGTCGGCGACGTGTCGTCCCGGGTGGACTGGGACTCGGGCGCGGTGTCGGTACTGACCGAGGCGAGCCCGTGGCCGGTGGTGGAGCGGCCGCGGCGGGCGGCGGTGTCGTCGTTCGGGATCTCGGGGACGAACGCGCACACAATTTTGGAGCAGGCCCCGGTTGCTCAGGTCGGTGAGGTTGTTGAGGTCGTTGAGCCGGCGGTCGGGGATGTCGTGGTGCCGTGGCTGGTGTGCGGCCGGTCCGGGGCGGCTGCCCGTGGGCAGTTGGCCCGGCTGGCGGAGGTTTCGGCTCGGCCGCTGGACGTGGCGTACTCCCTGTTGTCGCGGTCGCGGTTCGACCACCGTCTGGTTTCGGTCGGACGGACCAGGGACGAGCTGTCGGCGGCTGCGGTGGAGGGGGTGGCTGGTGATGGCCGGTTGGGGGTGGTGTTCACGGGCCAGGGCGCGCAGCGGCTGGGGATGGGGCGTGGGCTGTATGCCCGGTTCCCGGTGTTCGCGGCGGCTTTCGACGCGGTGATGGCGGAGCTGGGTGAGGACGTCCGGGAGGTGATGTGGGGCGCGGATGCTGATGTGTTGGACCGGACGGGGTGGTCGCAGCCGGCGTTGTTCGCGCTGGAGGTGGCGTTGTTCCGGTTGGTGGAGTCGTGGGGTGTGCGGCCCGAGGTGGTGGCCGGGCACTCGCTGGGCGAGGTGGTGGCGGCGCATGTGGCGGGTGTGTTCTCGCTGGGGGATGCGTGCCGGTTGGTGCGTGCGCGTGCGCGGTTGATGGACGGGCTGCCGGCGGGTGGGGCAATGCTCGCGGTGTCCGCCGCCGAGGCCGATGTGCGTGGTCTGCTGACCGATGGGGTGTCCGTCGCCGCGGTCAACGGCCCGTCGTCGGTGGTGGTGGCGGGTACGGAAGACGCGGTCGAAAGTGTTGCGCGGCGGGTGTCTGGGTTGGGTTGGCGGCACAGGCGGTTGTCGGTGTCGCATGCGTTTCATTCGCCGTTGATGGATCCGATGCTGGCCGAGTTCGCGGCCGCGCTCGAGGGGATCGAGTTCCGTGAGCCGGTGGTCCGGCTGGTGTCGGGTGATCCGACGGATCCGGCGTACTGGGTGCGGCATGTGCGTGAGGCGGTGCGGTTCGCCGACGCGGTGCGGGCGATGGTGGACGACGGTGTGGGGACGTTTTTGGAGCTGGGGCCGGACGGGACGCTGTCGGCGATGATCCAGGAGATCGCCGGGGTGACGACCGTGCCGATGCTGCGGCGTGGCCGGGACGAGGAAACGTCGGCGGTCACCGCCCTGGCCGGTGTGTTCGCGCACGGGGTGGCCGTGGACTGGGAGGCGTTCTTCGCCGACACGGGCGCCCGCCGGGTCGAACTGCCCACCTACCCCTTCCAGCACGAACGGTTCTGGCCCGAGCGGACCGGTGTCACCGGGGACGTGTCCGGCGCGGGCCTCGCTTCGGTCGAACATCCCTTGCTGGGCGCGGCCGTTGCCGTTGCCGGCGGCGAGGTCACCGTGCTCACCGGGCGGCTGTCCGTGCGGTCCGTGCCGTGGCTGGCGGATCATGCCGTGCACGGCCAGGTCCTGTTCCCCGGCACCGGGTTCGTCGAGCTGGCGCTGCGCGCTGGCGACGAGGTCGGGCTCGACCGGATCGAGGAGCTGACCCTGGCGGTCCCGCTCGTTCTGCCCGAAACCGGCGCGGTGCACGTACAGGTGAGGGTCGACGGCACCGCCTTCGGCGTGTTTTCCCGCCCCGAACACACCGACGGTCCCTGGACACAGCACGCGTTCGGCGCCCTGGCCACCTCCGAGGCCGCCACGGCCGACTTCTCCACGTGGCCGCCGGCCGGTGCGGAAGCCATCGCCCTGGACGGCTTCTACGAGCGGCTCGCCGGCCTCGGCTTCGGCTACGGCCCGATGTTCCGCGGTCTGACGGCCGCCTGGCGCCACGGCGGCGATGTCTACGCGGAGGTCGTGCTGCCGGACCGGACGGCCGGCCAGGCCGACGCGTACGGTCTGCACCCGGCGTTGCTGGACGCGGTTCTGCACGCGGCGTCGTTGACCGGCGACACCGATCGCAGTGTGCTCCCGTTCGCCTGGGAGGGCGTGACCCTGCATGCCTCGGCGGCCGCCGCGCTGCGCGTGGTCCTGACCGGCGATCCCGCCGACGGCGTCACCATCACCGCCGCCGACACAGCCGGCAACATGGTTGCCACCGTCGACTCGCTCGTGTTCCGCGAGGTCGCCGCCGACCAGGTCGGCCCCGGCACCGACGCGCTCTACCGGATCGACTGGTCGGCACGGGTACGCGCCGGCAACGAGCCGGTGACCGCCGTCGTGCTCGGCGACGACCCGAGCGGTGTCGCCGACCGGTTGCGTTCGGCGGGCGTCACCGTCTCGGCCGCCGTCGACCTGGCCTCGCTCGGCGACGCCCCCGGTACCCCCGACGCCGTCGTCGTACCTCTCGCCGCCGACGGCGACGTGCTCACCGGAACCCACGACCTCGCCACCCGTGTGCTGAGCCTGCTCCAGCGTCGGCTCGCGTCCGACGTGTCGTCCGACGGGACCCGGCTGGTGTTCGTCATCGACGGCGCCGATCCGGCCACGGCCGCGCCGTGGGGTCTCGTGCGGTCCGCCCAGACCGAGAACCCCGGCCGCTTCGTCCTCGTCGACGCCGACCACGGACCACTGCCGCTGGGCGCGGTCCTCGCCACCGACGAGCCCCAGGTGCGCGTGCGGGACGGCGAGGTCCGGGCCGCTCGGCTCGCCCGCCTCACCGCCCCCGCCGCGAGCACGGACTGGGACGCCGACGGCACGGTCCTGATCACGGGTGGCACCGGCGGGCTCGGTGCGAGCCTGGCACGGCACCTCGTCGCCGAGCACGGCGTGCGGCACCTGCTGCTGCTCAGTCGCCGCGGACCCGATGCCGAGGGCGCCACCGAATTGGTCGCCGATCTGACAGGACTCGGTGCCACCGCGACGGTCCTCGCCTGCGACGTGACGGACCGGGAGGCACTGGCCGCGGCACTTGCCACCGTGTCGGCCGGGCACCCGCTGCGTGCCGTCGTGCACGCCGCCGGCGTGCTGGACGACGGTGTCATCGACTCCCTCACGCCCGAACGCCTCGCCACGGTGTTGCGAGTGAAGGCGGATGCCGCCTGGCACCTGCACGAGCTGACCACCGACCTAGACGCCTTCGTGCTCTTCTCCTCGGTCGCCGGCATCCTCGGCGCGGCCGGCCAGGGCAATTACGCGGCGGGCAACGCGTTCCTCGACGCCCTCGCCGCCCACCGCCGTGCCCACGGGCTGCCCGGCCTGTCGCTCGCGTGGGGCGCGTGGGCGCCCGAGACCGGCATGACCGCCGGGCTCACCGACGCCGACCGCGCCCGCCTCGCCCGTGAAGGCGTGCCGCCGCTGACGGTCGAGCAGGGCATGGCGCTGTTCGACGCGGCCCTGTCCGTGCCGGACGAGGCGGTGGTGTCGCCCGTGCTGCTCGATCTGGCGGCGGTGCGGACACGTGGCGAGGTGCCCGCCTTGCTGCGCGGACTCGTGCGCGTGCGGGACCGGCGGATCGCGGCGCACGGAGGGGAGGTGGCCGACGGCCTGGCCCGCCGCCTCGCGGCGCTCCCGGAGGCCGACCGCACGGAGGTCGTGCTCGACCTGGTCCGTGGCCGGGTGGCGGCCGTGCTGGGCTACGACGCCTCGGTGTCGGTGGATCCGGCGCGCTCGTTCCAGGAACTGGGCATGGATTCGCTGACGGCGGTGGAGTTGCGCAACGGTTTGTCGGCGGCCACCGGGTTACGGCTGCCGGCGACGCTCGTGTTCGACTACCCGACCTCCGCCGGGCTAGCGGCCCACCTGGTCGGGGAACTGCTCGGGATCGAGCCGGCGCAGACGCCGGTCGCGTCACTGCCGCCCGTGTCCGACGACCCGGTGGTGATCGTGGGTATGGCGTGCCGGTATCCGGGTGGGGTGCGGTCGCCGGAGGACCTGTGGCGGCTGGTCACCGACGAGGTGGACGCCGTGTCGGCGTTCCCGGACAACCGGGGCTGGGACCTCGACGGCCTGTACGACCCCGACCCCGACCACCTCGGCACCTCGTACGCGCGTGAGGCGGGTTTCCTGCACGACGCGGGGGAGTTCGACGCGGAGTTCTTCGGCATGAGCCCCCGGGAGGCGCTCGCCACGGACGCGCAGCAGCGTCTGTTGCTGGAGACGTCGTGGGAGGCGCTGGAGCGGGCGGGCATGGATCCGGTGTCGCTGCGGGGCAGCCGCACCGGTGTGTTCGCCGGCGTCATGTACAGCGACTACTCGGAACTGCTGAACACCCCGGAGTTCGAGGGGTACCGCGGCAACGGCAGCGCACCGAGCGTGGCGTCCGGCCGCGTCGCCTACACCTTCGGCTTCGAGGGTCCGGCGGTCACGGTCGACACGGCGTGTTCGTCCTCGCTGGTGGCGCTGCACTGGGCGGCCCAGGCGTTGCGGTCGGGTGACTGCGATCTGGCGCTGGCCGGCGGGGTGACCGTGCTGTCCACCCCGAACCTGTTCGTCGACTTCTCCCGCCAGCGGGGTATGTCCGTCGATGGCCGCTGCCGGTCCTTCGCCGACTCCGCCGACGGTGTCGGGTGGTCCGAGGGTGTCGGCATGCTGGTGGTGGAGCGGCTCTCCGATGCCGTCCGCAACGGTCACGAGGTGCTCGCGGTGGTGCGGGGTTCGGCGGTGAACCAGGACGGCGCGTCGAACGGCCTGACCGCGCCGAACGGCCCTTCGCAACAGCGCGTGATCCGGCAGGCACTGGCGAGCGCGGGGCTGTCATCCGCGGACGTGGATGTCGTGGAGGGTCACGGCACGGGGACGACGCTGGGTGATCCGATCGAGGCGCAGGCGCTGTTGGCGACGTACGGGCAGGGGCGTGGGACGCCGTTGTTGCTGGGTTCGGTGAAGTCGAACATCGGACACACCCAGGCCGCCGCCGGCGTCGCCGGTGTGATCAAGATGGTCCTCGCGCTGCGCCACGGTGTTGCGCCGCGGACCTTGCACGTGGACCACCCCTCGTCACACGTGAACTGGGAAGCCGGTGACGTCGAGCTGGTGACCGAGGCGAGCCCGTGGCCGGTGGTGGAGCGGCCGCGGCGGGCGGCGGTGTCGTCGTTCGGGATCTCGGGGACGAACGCGCACACAATCTTGGAGCAGGCCCCGGTTGCTCAGGTCGGTGAGGTTGTTGAGGTCGTTGAGCCGGCGGTCGGGGATGCCGTGGTGCCGTGGCTGGTGTGCGGCCGGTCCGGGGCGGCTGCCCGTGGGCAGTTGGCCCGGCTGGCGGAGGTTTCGGCTCGGCCGCTGGACGTGGCGTACTCCCTGTTGTCGCGGTCGCGGTTCGACCACCGTCTGGTTTCGGTCGGACGGACCAGGGACGAGCTGTCGGCGGCTGCGGTGGAGGGGGTGGCTGGTGATGGCCGGTTGGGGGTGGTGTTCACGGGCCAGGGCGCGCAGCGGCTGGGGATGGGGCGTGAGCTGTATGCCCGGTTCCCGGTGTTCGCGGCGGCTTTCGACGCGGTGATGGCGGAGCTGGGTGAGGACGTCCGGGAGGTGATGTGGGGCGCGGATGCTGATGTGTTGGACCGGACGGGGTGGTCGCAGCCGGCGTTGTTCGCGCTGGAGGTGGCGTTGTTCCGGTTGGTGGAGTCGTGGGGTGTGCGGCCCGAGGTGGTGGCCGGGCACTCGCTGGGCGAGGTGGTGGCCGCGCATGTGGCGGGTGTGTTCTCGCTGGGGGATGCGTGCCGGTTGGTGCGTGCGCGTGCGCGGTTGATGGACGGGCTGCCGACGGGCGGGGCAATGCTCGCGGTGTCCGCCGCCGAGGCCGATGTGCGTGGTCTGCTGACCGATGGGGTGTCCGTCGCCGCGGTCAACGGCCCGTCGTCGGTGGTGGTGGCGGGTACGGAAGACGCGGTCGAAAGTGTTGCGCGGCGGGTGTCTGAGTTGGGTTGGCGGCACAGGCGGTTGTCGGTGTCGCATGCGTTTCATTCGCCGTTGATGGATCCGATGCTGGCCGAGTTCGCGGCCGCGCTCGAGGGGATCGAGTTCCGTGAGCCGGTGATCCGGCTTGTGTCAGGTGATCCGACGGATCCGGCGTACTGGGTGCGGCATGTGCGTGAAGCCGTGCGGTTCGCCGACGCGGTGCGGGCGATGGTCGACGACGGTGTGGGGACGTTTTTGGAGCTGGGGCCGGACGGGACCTTGTCGGCGATGATCCAGGAGATCGCCGGAGTGACGACCGTGCCGATGCTGCGGCGCGATCGTGATGAGGAGACATCGGCGGTCGCAGCCGTGGCCGGGGTGTTCGCGCACGGGGTGGCCGTGGACTGGCAGGCATTCTTCGCGGGTACGGGCGCCCGCCGGGTCGAACTGCCCACCTACCCCTTCCAGCACGAACGGTTCTGGCCGGAGCGCACCAGTGCCACCGGAGACGTGTCCGGGGCCGGGCTCGAGTCCGTGGAGCACCCGCTGCTCGGCGCCGCCGTCGAGCTGCCGGACGGCGGAGGCGTCATCCTCACCGGTCGGCTGTCGCTGCGGACGCAGCCGTGGTTGGCGGATCACGTCGTACACGGCCAGGTTCTGTTCCCCGGCACCGGTTTCGTGGAGCTGGCGCTGCGCGCCGGGGACGAACTCGGTCTCCAGCAGATCGAGGAACTGACGCTGTCCGTCCCGCTGGAGCTGCCCGAAACGGGTGCGGTTCCCGTGCGGGTGAGGGTTTCGGAGCCCGACGCGAACGGCCGCGCCGAACTCGACGTCTTCTCCCGCGACGGAGAGGAATGGATCCGGCATGCGACCGGCGTCCTCCGTGCGACGGCCGTCGAACCGGCCTGGGACGCGGAGCGCTGGCCGCCGACCGGAGCCGTCGCGCTCGACCTCACCGGCTTCTACGACGGGACCGACTACGGCCCGACCTTCCAGGGCTTGACCGCTGCCTGGCGCGTCGGGGACGACGTGTTCGCCGAGGTCACACTGCCGGAGCGGGCCCGAGACGTGGCGGCCTTCGGCATCCACCCCGCGCTGCTCGACGCCGTGCTCCACGGGGCCGCGTTCCTCGAGGGCGCCGAGCCCGGCACGCTGCTGCCGTACGCGTGGACGGGCGTGGGACTGCACGCGAGCGGCGCGGCCACCGTACGGGTGCGACTGAGCGGTTCCGCGTCCGCCGGTATCGGGATCGCGGTCGCCGACGGCACCGGTAGGTCGGTCGCGACGGTCGGCACGCTGCACCTGCGCGCCCCCGAATATGTGGATCGAGTCCGCTCCTTGTATCGGGTGGAGTGGTCGGTGTCGGTGCCGGCGGTCGAGGTGGGTGATGTGCGGGTTGTGGAGTTGGTGGGTGGCGTTGATGTGGTGGCGTCGGCGCATGTGTTGGCGGTTCGGGCGTTGGAGTTGGTGCGGGAGCCGGGTTCGCGGGTGGTGTTCGTGACCCGGGGTGTGGTCAGTGGTGCGGATCCGGCTGCGGCGGTGGTGTGGGGTCTGGTGCGGTCGGCGCAGCGGGAGTTGCCGGGTCGGTTCTGGCTGGTGGATGTGGAGGGTGGCGGGGAGCCGGTTGTCACGGATGAGCCGGAGGTGGTGGTGCGTGGGGGTGAGGCGTTCGCCGCCCGCTTGGTCCGAGCCGGGGCCGGGGCCGATGAGGGTGAGGGTCGGTCCTGGGATGCCGATGGGCTGGTGGTGATCACTGGTGGTACGGGTGGTCTGGGTGCGTTGGTGGCGCGGCATGTGGTGGCCGAACACGGTGTGCGCAGGCTGCTTTTGCTGAGTCGGCGTGGTCCTGCGGCGGAGGGTGTGGCGGAGCTGGTGGCCGAGTTGGCCGGGCTGGGGGCGCAGGCCGAGGTGGTGGCGTGTGATGTGGGGGACCGGGCGGCGTTGGCGAAGGTGCTGGACGGGCGTGTGGTGTCGGGTGTGGTGCATGCGGCCGGGGTGCTGGACGACGGTGTGCTGGAGTCGTTGACGCCGCAGCGGCTGGATGGGGTGCTGGGGCCGAAGGCGGATGCGGCGTGGCATCTGCATGAGCTGGTCAGGGATGTGGATCGGTTCGTGGTGTTCTCGTCGGTGGCGGGTGTGTTCGGTGCTGCGGGTCAGGCGAACTATGCGGCGGCCAATGCGTTTTTGGATGCGTTGGCGGTTCATCGTCGGGCTCTGGGCTGGTCGGGTGTGTCGCTGGCGTGGGGTCCGTGGGAGCAGGGCGCGGGCATGACCGGGCAGCTGGCCGCGGCGGATGTGGCGCGGATGCGGCGTTCGGGTGTGCTGCCGCTGGCTGCTGTCGAGGCCCTGGCCCTGTTCGACGCGGCGACCGGCCCGGCGATGGTGCCGGTGAAACTGGACCTGACCGCACTGCGGACTACCGGCGAAGTACCGGCACTACTGCGCGGTCTCGTCCGCACCCCATCCCTCCGTGGTGTCGCACGCACCGGCGAGGCCGGTGACCTCGCGCACCGCCTGGCCGGCCTGCCCGCCGAGGCCCGCACCGACCTGGTGCTCGACCTGGTGCGTGGGCGGGCGGCGACCGTGCTCGGGCACGTGGACGGCTCACTGGTCGATCCGGAGCGCTCGTTCCAGGAACTGGGCCTCGACTCGTTGACGGCGGTGGAGTTGCGCAACGGCTTGTCGGCGGCCACCGGGTTACGGCTGCCGGCGACCCTGGTGTTCGACTACCCGACCTCGGCCACGCTCGCGCACCACCTGCTCGATGAATTGCTCGGCACCGCTGAGCAGACCCAGGTTCCAGTCGGCGCACTGCCGTCGCTCTCCGACGATCCGGTCGTCATCGTGGGCATGGCGTGCCGCTATCCGGGTGGGGTGCGGTCGCCGGAGGACCTGTGGCAGCTGGTCAGCGAGGGCGTCGACGCCATCGGTGACTTCCCGGACGACCGCGGCTGGGATCTCGACGCCCTCTACCACCCCGATGCGGAACACACCGGCACGTCCTACACCCGATCCGGCGGGTTCCTGCACGAGGCAGGGGACTTTGATGCCGCGTTCTTCGGCATGAGTCCTCGGGAAGCCATGGCGACGGACGCGCAGCAGCGTCTGTTGCTGGAGACGTCGTGGGAGGCGCTGGAGCGGGCGGGCATGGATCCGGTGTCGCTGCGGGGCAGCCGCACCGGTGTGTTCGCCGGCGTCATGTACGGCGACTACTCCGACCTGCTGAACGCCCCCGAGTTCGAGGGCTTCCGCGGCAACGGCAGCTCGGCCAGCGTGGCCTCCGGGCGCGTGGCCTACTCGCTGGGCCTGGAGGGTCCGGCGGTCACGGTCGACACGGCGTGTTCGTCCTCGTTGGTGGCCCTGCACTGGGCGGCCCAGGCGTTGCGGTCGGGTGACTGCGATCTGGCACTGGCCGGCGGGGTGACCGTGCTGTCCACCCCGGAGCTGTTCGTGGAGTTCTCGCGGCAGCGAGGAATGTCGGCAGACGGACGGTGCAAGGCGTTCGCTGACTCCGCCGATGGTGTCGGGTGGTCCGAGGGTGTCGGCATGCTGGTGGTGGAGCGCCTGTCGGACGCACGGCGGCTCGGCCATCCGGTGCTCGCGGTGGTGCGGGGTTCGGCGGTGAACCAGGACGGCGCGTCGAACGGCCTGACCGCGCCGAACGGGCCGTCCCAGCAGAGGGTGATCCGGCAGGCTCTCGCCGGGGCCGGTCTGTCGCCGCTCGACGTGGATGTCGTGGAGGGTCACGGCACGGGTACGACGTTGGGTGATCCGATCGAGGCGCAGGCGTTGTTGGCGACGTACGGGCAGGGTCGTGGGACGCCGTTGTTGCTGGGTTCGGTGAAGTCGAACATCGGGCACACCCAGGCCGCCGCCGGCGTCGCCGGTGTGATCAAGATGGTCATGGCCATGCGTAACGGCCTTGTGCCCCGGACCTTGCACGCGGACCTGCCGTCGTCCCATGTGGACTGGACCGTCGGTGACGTCGACCTCGTCACGGAGAACACCGCCTGGCCGGTGGTGGAGCGGCCGCGGCGGGCGGCGGTGTCGTCGTTCGGGATCTCGGGCACCAATGCTCACACCGTCCTCGAACAGCACCTCGTCAACCCGGTCGAGCCAGAGTCTGCCGATGTCGTGGTGCCGTGGGTGGTGGCGGGCAAGACAGCGGCCGCTTTGAAGGAGCAGGTCGCGCGGCTCGCCCGCAGTCACGGACGGCCGCTGGACATCGGCTACTCGTTGGCGACGACCCGGTCGGGATTCGAGCACCGGGCGGTGCTGGTCGGCCGGACCAGGGACGAGCTGTCGGTGGCTGTGGTGGAGGGGGTGGCTGGTGATGGCCGGTTGGGGGTGGTGTTCACGGGTCAGGGCGCGCAGCGGTTGGGGATGGGGCGTGGGCTGTATGGCCGGTTCCCGGTGTTCGCGGCGGCCTTTGACGCGGTGGTCGCGGAGTTGGGGGCTGATGTGCGGGAGGTGATGTGGGGCGCGGATGCTGATGTGTTGGACCGGACGGGGTGGTCGCAGCCGGCGTTGTTCGCGCTGGAGGTGGCGTTGTTCCGGTTGGTGGAGTCGTGGGGTGTGCGGCCCGAGGTGGTGGCCGGGCATTCGCTGGGGGAGATCGTGGCCGCGCATGTGGCGGGTGTGTTGTCGCTGGCGGATGCGTGCCGGCTGGTGCGTGCGCGGGCCGCTTTGATGGACGGGCTGCCGGCGGGTGGGGCAATGCTCGCGGTGTCCGCCGCCGAGGCCGATGTGCGTGGTCTGCTGACCGACGGGGTGTCCGTCGCCGCGGTCAACGGCCCGTCGTCGGTGGTGGTGGCGGGTACGGAAGACGCGGTCGAAAGTGTTGCGCGGCGGGTGTCTGGGTTGGGTTGGCGGCACAGGCGGTTGTCGGTGTCGCATGCGTTTCATTCGCCGTTGATGGATCCGATGCTGGCCGAGTTCGCGGCCGCGCTCGAGGGGATCGAGTTCCGTGAGCCGGTGGTCCGGCTGGTGTCGGGTGATCCGACGGATCCGGCGTACTGGGTGCGGCATGTGCGTGAAGCCGTGCGGTTCGCCGACGCGGTGCGGGCGATGGTGGACGACGGTGTGGGGACGTTTTTGGAGCTGGGGCCGGACGGGACCTTGTCGGCGATGATCCAGGAGACGGCGGCCGTCACCACGGTTCCCGCACTGCGCCGGGACCGGGACGAGGAGACGTCGGCGGTGACGGCGCTGGCGGTGCTGCACGCGCATGGGGTCGGGGTGGACTGGGAGGCGTTCTTCGCCGGCACGGGCGCCCGCCGGGTCGAACTGCCGACGTACGCCTTCCAGCACGAACGGTTCTGGCCGCAGCCGTCGGACGCAGCGCCTTCGACGGCCGGCCACCCGCTTCTCCACTCCGTTGTGGCACTGGCCGACGGCGACGGCGTGGTCCTCACCGGTCGGCTGTCGCTGCGGACGCAGCCGTGGTTGGCGGATCACGTCGTACACGGCCGGATCCTGTTCCCCGGCACCGGTTTCGTGGAGCTGGCGCTGCGCGCCGGGGACGAACTCGGTCTCCAGCAGATCGAGGAACTGACCATGGCGGCGCCGCTGGTGCTGCCGGAGAAGGGCAGCGTCGCCCTTCAGGTCTCGGTCGACGGGACCGGCCGGATCGCTGTCTTCTCCCGGCCCGACGGCACGGACGGCCCGTGGACGCAGCATGCCACCGGCACCCTGGGCCAGGGCGCCAGGCCCGCCGCCGACCTCGGCGCGTGGCCACCGGCCGGTGCGGAACCCCTGTCGCTCGACGGCTTCTACGATCGCGTGCTGGAGCTCGGTTTCGACTACGGACCGGCGTTCCAGGGCTTGCGGTCGGTCTGGCGCGCCGCCGACGGCGCGCTGTTCGCCGAGGTCGAACTGTCCGACCACATGTCGGGACAGTACGGCTTGCACCCGGCGCTGTTCGACGCCGCCCTGCACACCCTCGGCACGACCGCACATGGCGAGCCGAGCCGGGTGCCGTTCTCCTGGGAGGGCGTTTCCCTGCACGCGACCGGCGCCACAGCACTGCGGGTCCGGCTGGTCGTCGACGGCGACACCGCGTCGCTGACCGCGGTCGACCCGGCGGGCGCCCTCGTCCTCAACGCCGATGCGCTCACGTTGCGTACCGTCACGCCGGATCAGTTCGGCCAGGTCGACTCCTTGTATCGGGTGGAGTGGTCGGTGTCGGTGCCGGCGGTCGAGGTGGGTGATGTGCGGGTTGTGGAGTTGGTGGGTGGCGTTGATGTGGTGGCGTCGGCGCATGTGTTGGCGGTTCGGGCGTTGGAGTTGGTGCGGGAGCCGGGTTCGCGGGTGGTGTTCGTGACCCGGGGTGTGGTCAGTGGTGCGGATCCGGCTGCGGCGGTGGTGTGGGGTCTGGTGCGGTCGGCGCAGCGGGAGTTGCCGGGTCGGTTCTGGCTGGTGGATGTGGAGGGTGGCGGGGAGCCGGTTGTCACGGATGAGCCGGAGGTGGTGGTGCGTGGGGGTGAGGCGTTCGCCGCCCGCTTGGTCCGAGCCGGGGCCGGGGCCGATAAGGGTGAGGGTCGGTCCTGGGATGCCGATGGGCTGGTGGTGATCACTGGTGGTACGGGTGGTCTGGGTGCGTTGGTGGCGCGGCATGTGGTGGCCGAACACGGTGTGCGCAGGCTGCTTTTGCTGAGTCGGCGTGGTCCTGCGGCGGAGGGTGTGGCGGAGCTGGTGGCCGAGCTCGCCGGGCTGGGGGCGCAGGCCGAGGTGGTGGCGTGTGATGTGGGGGACCGGGCGGCGTTGGCGAAGGTGCTGGACGGGCGTGTGGTGTCGGGTGTGGTGCATGCGGCCGGGGTGCTGGACGACGGTGTGCTGGAGTCGTTGACGCCGCAGCGGCTGGATGGGGTGCTGGGGCCGAAGGCGGATGCGGCGTGGCATCTGCATGAACTGGTCGGGGATGTGGATCGGTTCGTGGTGTTCTCGTCGGTGGCGGGTGTGTTCGGTGCGGCCGGTCAGGCGAACTATGCGGCGGCCAACGCGTTCCTGGATGCGCTGGCGGTTCATCGTCGGGCTCTGGGCTGGTCGGGTGTGTCGCTGGCGTGGGGTCCGTGGGAGCAGGGCGCGGGCATGACCGGGCAGCTGGCCGCGGCGGATGTGGCGCGGATGCGGCGTTCGGGTGTGCTGCCGCTGGCTGCTGCCGAGGCCCTGGCCCTGCTCGACACCGCGACCGGCCCGGCGATGGTGCCGGTGAAACTGGACCTGACCGCACTGCGGACTACCGGCGAAGTACCGGCACTGCTACGCGGCCTCACCCGCACCCCGGCCCGCCGTACGGCGGCCACCGCGCACGCCGGAGGCGGGATCGTCGCGGCACTTGGCGCGGCCGCGCCCGCCGACCGGCCGGAGCTGGTGCTCGAGCTGATCCGTCGGCATGCCGCCGCCGTCCTCGGACACGGCGACGCGGCGGAGCTCTCACCGGACCGGCGGTTCCAGGACCTCGGGTTCGACTCGCTGATCGCTGTGGAGTTCCGCAACAGGATCGGTGCGGAGATCGGGCAACGGCTGCCTGCGGCGCTGCTGTTCGACTACCCGACCCCGGGTGATCTGGTCGACCACCTGCTGCCCAGGCTCGTCGCCGACGAACCCACCGGTCCGGCCGCGCTGCTGGCGGATCTGGATCGGCTGGAGCGCGCGCTGGACGGGACCGCGGTGGACGACGAGCGCCTGCACCGCCAGATCGCCGGCCGGCTGGAACTGCTCCGCAGCAGGTGGGCGGCAGGTCGAGAGGAGGCGGCAGGTCGAGAGGAAGAAGGGGGCTTCGATGTCGAGTCGGCCACCGACGACGACATGTTCCGCATGCTCGACGACGAGCTGGGCCTGAACTGAGGACCGAGGAGCGCACCGTGGCAGCGGGTGCCTGTCCGGGCATTCGCGGGCGGTGAGGGCCGGGCGATCACGCCCGGCCCTCACCGCCGCATGCTCGGAAGCGACGGCCTCGCAGCCGTGGCCGGCTCCTTCGAGCAGGTTCTCACTCGCGGGGGCAACCGGTGGTGATGGACGCACGGGAGCCGCTGCCGCACGTCACGTGCGGCAGCGGCCCCGGAACGACTACCTGATGGCGGCCCCCTCGGAGACGGCGGACAGCGTGGCCGCCAACTCGGCGTTCACCGCGGCCTGGTGCTCGGCCAGGTAGAAGTGGCCGCCGGGGAACGTGCGGAGGCGGAAGGCGGCGGTGGAGTGTTCGCGCCATCGGTCGGCCTCCGCGACGGTTGTCTTCGGGTCGTCGTCCCCCACCAGCACGGTGATCGGGCAGTCGACCGTGCTGCCCCGTACGGCCTGGTAGGTCTCGATGACCCGGTAGTCGCCGCGCACCGCCGGCAGGGCCATCCTCACGATCTCCTCGTCGCCCAGTAGGTCCGCCTGGGTGCCGTTGAGCTTCCGTAACTCGTCGAGCAGGCCCTCGTCGTCCCGCAGGTGCACGCGCTCGTCGCGGTACGTGGCCGGCGCACGTCGGCCGGACGCCACGATCGCTCGGGGCGCGGCGGGCGTGTCAGCGAGGGCGATGGCTGTCTCGAACGCGAGCACCGCCCCCATGCTGTGTCCGAAGTAGACGGTCGGCAGCGGCCTTTCCTGCTCGAGCACCGGCCCGATGCGGGCGACGTACTCCGCGACGCTGGGCACCAGTGGCTCATGTCTGCGGTCCTGGCGGCCGGGGTATTGGAGGACCACGACGTCGGCGGCGGCCGCGTGGGTCATCGCGACGGGGTGGTAGAAGCTCGCGGAGCCGCCCGCATGCGGGAAGCAGACGAGCCGTACGCGGGCACTCGCGTTGGGCCGGAAGCGGCGCAGCCAGCGCGCCGCGTCGGTGCCGGGCATGGGCATGAGGTCTCCTCGGGGCAGTCGTCAGAGGCGAGTAGGTCCCATTCCTGACCGGAGAATCCCCAGTCCCGAGAAATGATCGTGCCGATTCCCAGTGATGCACTAGGGTGCCCCGACTTTCGTTGACACTGCGGACTTGCGGCTGTGAAGGTCATTACCAGGGACTGCTCCGGCGAGAATTCGCAGCGCGTAGCGGTCATTTTTCCCGTCGTGGCAGAAGGGAATGTCGTGTCCAAGCGTGCTCTCATCACTGGGGTCACCGGCCAGGACGGCTCGTACCTCGCAGAACACCTGCTGGCACAGGGCTACCAGGTATGGGGTCTGATACGCGGCCAGGCCAACCCGCGAAAGTCACGGGTCAGCCGCCTCGCATCCGATCTCTCCTTTGTGCACGGTGACCTCATGGACCAGGCCAGCCTGGTCTCGGCGCTGGACCACGTCCAGCCTGACGAGGTGTACAACCTCGGAGCCATCTCGTTCGTGCCGATGTCCTGGCAACAGCCTGAACTGGTGACCGAAGTCAACGGCGCCGGTGTGCTGCGCATGCTGGAGGCCATTCGCATGGTCAGTGGGCTGAGCACGTCCAGATCGACGCGCTCCGGTCGGATCCGGTTCTATCAGGCTTCGTCCTCGGAGATGTTCGGGAAGGTCGCGGAGACTCCGCAGCGGGAATCGACTCGCTTCCACCCCCGTAGCCCGTACGGGGTGGCCAAGGCTTATGGCCATTTCATTACGCGCAACTACCGTGAGTCGTTCGATGTGTACGGCGTTTCCGGCATCCTGTTCAACCACGAGTCCCCGCGCCGTGGTGCCGAGTTCGTGACCAGGAAGATCTCGCTGGCCGTGGCTCGGATCAGACTGGGACTGCAGGACAAGCTGGCGCTGGGCAACCTGGACGCGGTGCGTGACTGGGGCTTCGCCGGCGACTATGTCAAGGCGATGCACCTGATGCTCCAGCAGGACGAGCCCGGGGACTACGTGATCGGGACCGGCGTCATGCACTCGGTCCGCGACGCGGTGCAGATCGCCTTCGACGCCGTGGGCCTCCACTGGGAGGACCACGTCGTGATCGACCCCTCGCTGGTCCGCCCGGCTGAAGTGGAGACGCTGTGCGCCGACTCCAGCATGGCCCGGGCCGCGCTGGACTGGGCGCCCACGGTGAAGTTCGAGGAACTGATGCAGAGGATGGTCGAGTCGGACCTGGAGCAGGCATCGCGGACCCGCGATCACGGCGAGCTGCTGGCAGCCGCCGACAGCTGGTGACACCATTGATCGAGTTCGAGGACGGCCGGGGTGAGGTGGCCGATCGCCGAGTGCCTGCGCTGGTGGTTGTGACAGCCGAGTCGGCGGAACACCACGAGGCGGGCGGCTCGTGCGGTGGGCGAGCCGCGCCGGCCGGGCAGGACCTCCCGTTCGAGTGAGGTGAAGAACGACTCGGCGAACGCCTTCGCGTTGTGCCGGGTTCCGTGATCGCTGTGGAAGATCACGCCGTTCATCCGGCTGCCGCGGGTGCGGACGGCCGTGTCCAAGGTGTCGGGTGTCGGTGTCGATGACGAGCTGGGTGTGTATGCGGCTGGCGATCGACCGGCCCAGCAGGTGCCGGGAGTGCGCGTCGACGGCCTTCTGCGCGTTCCATCTCCACCTCGGCCTGCTCCAACTCGCTTGCGGCGTCATCTGCTTGCGACGACTTCGAAGGTCATTCCGAAGACTGTGACCAACGTCATCTCCGTGAACCACATGAGTGCGGGGGCCGTCTTACGGCCGGATGACCTGGAGGAGCGGCAGCTGGACGCGGTGACCATGACCGCGCTTCCACGGGCGACAACGGGAAAGGACACTCATGAAACTGACAGTCAAAACCGCGATGGTAGCGGCAGCCATCGCTTCCACCGCCGTACTGACGGCTCCGGGAACCGCGTCGGCCGCCCCCCAGGGCGCTTGTTGGGAAGGTATGGTCTGCCTCTTCGACGGCCACAACAACACCGGGGACATGGTGCAGCTCTATCCGGTGGACACCCCCAACATCGGTTGGGCGTGGAACGATCGGGTCAGCTCGGTGTGGAACCGCAGCGGCGATCAAGTCTGCATCTGGACCGATGCCGACTACGACGGCTACCACTTCAGCATCCCGGCGGGCGCGAAGCAGGAACTTCTGTTCCTCTACGACAACGCGGTGTCCTCCTTCTCGGTCAGTGGCTGCGGAGGCTGAGCCGGCTGGTCGACCGAGCCCGTCACCCCCCCGCTTCGAGAGGGACGCGCGCACCAGGCGGCGACTTCGCGTCAGGCGGGTGAAGAGGCGGTCGACGATCCACCGCTCGGGCGGCACCACGAAGCCGTGCATGTCGTCGCTGCGTCTGACGATCGCCGGGTCCGGTGTGAGCGTGCACCGGCAGCACACCGCCGTTGCCGCAGCGGCTCCACAGGGCCCTGCTCCTCACCTACTCGGCGCGGTGCGGTCTGCTCGCGGGCCGCGCCGGGGGCGCCCGGCGAGGCGGCCCGTGGCCCGGCTCCGTTCCGCCGGCCCGTGCTGCAGGTCCCCCGTCCCGGGGCGCAGTGCCCCACCCCCCGGTGCCCGGACCGGGCGATGTGCTTTTGTTGATCATGAAGTGCTAGGTTCTGCCTGCTCATGCCAGCAAGGTGCGCAAGTAGCGCGCGATCAACGGGGGTTCGTCATGAAGTGGGTCAGCAGGCGTTTCAGACTGGGCGCGGCCATGGTCGGGGCGTTGACCGCCTCCGTCCTCGCCATGAGCACCACCCCCGCCGCGGCGGCCGGTGACTACAGCGGCCTCCCCTACATCAGCGGAGGCGGCGACTACTCGGACGACTGGGGCGACGAGGGCATCCTGTCGATGAGCCAGCACGCGCAGTCCAACGCCACCTGCCTGTGGCAGAAGATCCTCTGGGCTGACGGCTACATCCAGCCCGAAGGTGCCGACGGGTACTTCGGCGACATCACCAAGGGCTATACCCAGCACTGGCAGGCGGACCGCAAGGGACTGACGCCCGACGGGGCGGTCGGCAAGGCGACCTTCGGCTGGGCCGACGGCCAGAAGATCGAGTACGTCTCCGGCAGCACGGCCGACGGCCAGACGCTGAACCTGCGGTACCACGGGACCTACTGGAGCTTCCCCATGGTTCGTGACAGCTACGGTCACTACCAGTTCCAGGACTACGCGGGGAACTGGCGGGCGGCCGGGTACGACTACCGGACCTGCGTCAACCTCTGAGCTTGACCCTGTCGGGGATCTTGGTCGCTGCGGCGTCAGCTGACGGCCCCCCTGGCCAGCAGTCGATTTCCCGATCGACATCCTGGCGCACCCTCGGCACCTGACCTCGATCATCCAAGATCCCCGACAGAGTCAAGCTCGGCGGTGATGGGTCAGGACCGCCATGCCCGCGCCGAAACCGACCACCAGCCGTCCGTCGGGCGCCACCGTCAGTCCCCTGATACGGGAAGGAAAGGCGTACGTACCGATCCGCTGCCCTGTGCTCGCGTCCCACATCCACACGGTCCGGTCGCCGCCGGCGACGACGACAGGGCGACCGTCCAGCGTGCCGGTCGCTCCCGCACGCACCTCACCGGTGTGTCCCGTCAGCGGCGGTGCCAGCAGTTCGCCCGTGGCCAGGTCCCAGAGATGGACTCCTTCAGCCCTGAGACCGGTGAGGAGGACGCTGCGGCCTTCGAGCGTCTCCAGGGCCAGGGCACCTCGTTGCCGCGGCTGCACTCCGATCCATCGGCTCGCGGTCAGGTCCCAGACGCGGCCTTCCCCGGTCACACCGACGAAGCGGTCGTCGACCGCCGCGAAGAACTCGATGAAGGAGCTGGTGTATTCGCTGGTCGACCGCCCGTGCAGCTCTTCCCGGGTGGTCAGGTCCCATATCCGCACCGTCTTGTGCCGGTCGCCGCGCGTGAGGAGGGTGGGCCGTCCGTCCACCGTCCCCGTCGTCAGCAGATCCACGGCAGTGGTATGGCCGGTCAGGGGCTCACCGAGCGGTTCCTCGCCGTCGAGGTCCCAGATCCGCACTCCCGTGTCCGAGCCGCTGGTGACGATGACGCAACTGCCGTCCACGACGGCCGTGGTGACCCCTGTCACGGGGCCGGCATGACCAGCCGGCCGGCTGCCCGTCTCCCTTTCGCCGTCGAGGTCCCAGACCCGGACCGATCCGTCGTCGTCACCGGTGACCGCGAGGTGGCGCCTGTTCACCACCGCCGTCGCCGCTCCCCGCACAGCCGCCTCATGGCCGGTCAGCGGCGGCCGCAGCTGCCGGAGGGTGGACAGGTCCCACACCTCGACCGGCCCATGGCCGTAGGCGACGAGGGCGGCGGGGCGGTCGTGGAGCACGCTCACGGCCGCCGTTTCCACGAACATGGCCGCGACAGGCTCACCGACCTGCTCGCGCGCGGCCAGGTTCCAGACGTGCACCTCGTAGGCGTTGGCGCTGACGGCCAGCGGGCACTCGGACGCCGGATCCGTCACCAGAAAGTGCGCCCTGGCGTTGAGGTCCAGACTGACGCAGCGCCTGGCCTCCCCGTCACCGTCACTGCCGCCTTCCACCGTCCGGTCGTACGCCTGGTCCGTGAACTCGGCAGGCTCGTCGGGACGGTCGCCCAGGGCGCCGAACTCCCGTCCCGTGATCAGGTCCCACGCCCGGACGGTTTCCTCCCCGGTGATCGGGTCCGTCGCCCCGAGTTCCGGGGAGTGGCTGGTGACGGCGACGGGACGGCCGTCCAGCACCGTCGTCGCCAGAGCGGACACAAAACCGGTGCGCACGGTCAACGGCTCACTGCGCTGGGAGAGGGTGGCCAGATCCCACACTCTCACCACGTCGTCGACGCAGGCGCCGACCACGACCGGCCGCCCCTCGACCAGCCCCGTGGCCAGCGATTTCACCCAGGAGTCATCGTCGGCGGAGCACGTACCGACGAGTTCTCCCCGCCCCAGGTCCCATACCCGAACGGCTCGGTCGTAGGCGGCGGTGACGGCGACGGGACGACCGTCCAGGACCGCCGTCGTCAGCGCACGTACGGCGCCGGTGTGAGCGGACACGGCCTTGCCGTACCGGCTGCCCGTGGCCAGATCCCACGCGTGCAGCGTGCCGTCCTCGCAACCGGCGACAGCGAGACCACGGGCCTCCACCACCACGGTCGCCAACACGCCCACCTTGGCCGACACCGGCAACGCGTACCGCAGCCGGGAGTCCAGGTCGCCGCCGGTCGCCCACTGCACGACCCAGGGGTCGTCCATCTCCTGGCGGACCGCGACCCGGGCGATGTCTCTCGCCAGCTCCCGGTTCCCGTACCGGGCGGCGTCCAGCGCCAGTACCTGCCGCCGAACCCCCGCACCGGCGTCACGGTGCACATGCCCCGACGTCCGGTACACGGCAGCCGCCAGCGTCTCCTCCGGCCCGGCGGCGCCGTCCAAACCCGCGAGGACCAGCTCCGGGTCCCCGTGCACCAGCCATCCAGGATCGGTCAACCGGCTACTTTCCGGCGCGACTTCACGGTCCGGACTGCTGCTTCGGAGTTCATGGGACATGACCGGCATGGTAACCACGCCGGTGCACGGCGAGCTTCGAAGACTGCCGCGAGGGCTGCCGGACACCAAGCCGCCTCCTGATTGTCGGTGCCGCCCGCGAGACTCGTTCCATGATGGCGAAACTGCCCTTGGACAGCCCTCGTCGGTGTGGTTTCGACGGTGTGAAGGTCGAGGAGGTGCGGGTGCTCCTGGAGCAGCTGGCCTCCGCGGCCGCCACCGGGGGCGTGTGCGACCGCGGAGAGCGCGCGCTCCTGGAACATCCGTCCTTCGGACCGTCGCCGTAGACCTTCGGCGGACGACGTGGAGCCCGGTGGCTTCCCAGACTGGGGCCGAGGCGAAGGACGCCGGTGCGGGAGTCGGGAGGCGCGATGCAAGGGACACCGGGGATCAGCCGGGCGCGGTTTCTGGGGATGGCGGCGGCCGTCGGCGGCGCGGTGGCACTGCCCGTCGGCGCGGCGGCGCGGGCTGCGGCCTCGGACGGGCGGACGACGCCCGGCCGGCGCGGGCTGACCCACCGGGGCGTGGTGTACGAGGTCGGCGCCGGCGAGACGCCCGCGACGGCGTGGAACGCCAGGACCATGCGTGCGGACCTGCGCGCCGTCTCCCGTGACCTGCACGCCGATTCCGTCAAGGTCACCGGGGACGGCGTCGCACGGCTCACCGCGACCGCGGCCGAGGCGGCGGAGCGCGGCCTGAACGTCTGGCTCGAACCGACCCTCGGGGACGTGCCCGAGCGGGAGATCCTGGACCATCTCGCGGAGACGGGCCGGTACGCCGAGCGGCTGCGACGGCAGGGCGCCGGCGTGCATCTGAGCGTCGGCTGCGAGTTCGTGCTGTGCGTCCCCGGCATCGTGCCCGGCGCGAACGTCCAGGAGCGCGTCGAGAACCTGCTCAAGGGCGACGTCGACCCGGTCCTCATGGCCCGGCGCCTGCGCCGGTTCACCGCGAAGGCCGCGAAGGTGGGCCGGTCCGTCTTCAAGGGACGACTGACGTACGCGGCGGCCCAGGACGAGGACGTCGACTGGCGTCTCTTCGACCTCGTGGGCATCGACTACTACGGGTACTTCCGGCGGCCCTCGGACTACCTCCGCGATCTCGCCGCCTACCGCCGCTTCGGCAAGCCCGTCGCCGTCATGGAGTTCGGCTGCTGCACCTTCGAGGGCGCGCCGGAGCGCGGCGGCATGGGCTGGGACGTCGTCGACCACACGAAGGAACCTCCGGAGCTCGAGGCGGGCCTCGTGCGCAGCGAGCGCGTCCAGGCCCAGTATCTGACGGACGTACTGGCGGCGTTCGAGGCCATGGGGCTGTACTCGGCGATGGCGTACACCTTCGTCTCCCGCGACGCACCGCACCGCCCGTGCGACCCGCGCCACGACCTCGACACGGCGAGCTACAGCATCGTGAAGACCGTCGAGGACCGCCCCGGCGACCCTGCCTCCGGCGTGCACTGGGAGCCCAAGGCGGCCTTCCACGCCCTGGCCCGGCAGTACGGGTGCGCCCGCCGCGGCTGACGTCCGGCGACGGTGCCGCACCGCCGTCGTGCCGTCGTCAGTACCGCCAGGCGAAGGACGCGCTCTCCCGCATGTCGCCCGGGCAGACGATGTCGGCGATCCGGTTCGCGGAACGCCGGTAGGCGGCCTCCTGTTCGGCGGTCAGCACCCGCGGTGCCGGTGCGCCGGCGTCCGCCCGGTCCGCCGGAGCGAGCAGCGGTCGCAGCAGTGCCAGGTCCCGCGGCGCGGGTTCGGGACGGAGCGTGTCCAGCAGGATCCGCACGTTGAAGCACAGGCTCGAGGCGGTGGACGGGCCGAGCGGGTACGGGTGCTGTCCGGCGATCCGGTCCAGCAGGGCGGTTCCGTGCAGCCGCCCGGCCAGCACCTTCGTCAGGCGGTCCAGCAGGGCCGCGAGGGTGTCGAGGTCCCGCGCCGCGATCTCCACCAGGTGGACGGGTATGTGTTCGCGGCCGTCGGGTCCCCACAGGCCGCTGCCCCGGGCGACCCGGTCCCGCTCCTCCGTCGCCAGCCGGCACACGCGGTCCACGACCGATTCCCTCGGGTCGCGGTGTTCCGCGGGCTCGGCGAAGGGGTCGACGGGCTCGGGAACGTGGGTGCGCAGCGCTTCGGGGAGCGCGGCGCACAGCGCCTCCCAGGCCGCCAGGGCGGCCACCGGGTCGACTCCGTGCGGCAGTTGGGCCGGCTGCTCCACGGCCGCGGCCGCGAGGGGGACGAGGAGCATGGAGTGCGCCCGGTGGAAGTGCCAGAGCCAGGCGGGGTCGCCCGGCACGAGCCGTTCGCAGCGCACGTCGACCGTGCCGGGGGTGTCTTCGCCGAGTGTCACAGGATCCTCCGAGGCCGGTTCCGGGCATGGGGGACGGGCGTACGTACGCGTCCGCCCGACAAGTCCTCATCATATCGTCACACTGACGATATGGAGGTCGGTTCCCTGAACTCCCACCGCTTCCGGCCGGCACCGGCCCGCACCGCGCCCTCCCGGCCACCGATACCGGTGCCGATACTGGTACGACCGTCCGTCCACCCGTCGGCGCACGGCATATTTCGACATACCTCCCCGACCGAAGCATCTGGGCTATAGATTCACGTCCCGACCGCGTATCACCGGCATTGTCCGGTGCGCGGACGAGCGGTCGAGGCATGGAAACACGGGGGAACGTCGGTGCGTGTACGAGAGTTGTGGATCGGCTTGGCGGCGGTGGCCGTCACGGCGACCGGATGCGCGGCGGGAACGCCCGACGCGCGGGAAAGCCCCTCCGCGGCGGCGCCTTCCGCTCCCGGAGTCGGCGAGTCGGCCGACTCGTCGAACCTGAGCCCTCAGGGGCGGGCCGCCCGCGCGGTCGAGCAGGCCATGATCGGCCGCCACGTGACCGCGTTCGACATCGAGGCACGCAATCCCAGTGACCCCGCTCAGTTCCACGGCCAAGGACGTATCGACATGTTCTCGGGCCGTACGAGGGCCGCCGCGACCCATGTCCTGTACGAGCCGGGCGAAGACCCGTGGTTTCCCCCGGACGTCGTGGTGATCGGAAACCACGCCTGGGTGACCCCGGACAACTCTCCCAGGACCGACACGGCGACGTACGGGCCGACCACCTACGTCGGCGACGCCGGCGCCGCGACGGGCGACCTCTCCGTCGGCAACGCCCTGCAGACTCGCTGGCTGGCATCCCCGGAACACCTCGCGGCGCTGATCGCACACGCCGACCACTTCCGCGAAACCGATCACGCCGGACGGGAACTCACCGGCCGGGTCGCCCTCTCGACCCTGGCGGCGGACCCGACGGGGGCCTTCTTCTACCGCCCCTACGCCGAGGCGAGTCCCGGCAAGGAAGTCTCCTTCACCATCGTCACCGGCGCCGACCACCTGCCGGTGTCCTTGGACATGACCGTCCCCTTCCGCCACGACGACACGGACCATCTCTCGCAGTACACCGTGGACCCCTTCTCGGTGAAGTACCGCGACTGGGCCAAGGGCGGTTCCATCACCCCACCCGCGCCGTCCCCGTCCCCCCAGTGGGGCGGCCTCCCACCACGGAACGACACCACCACGCCCCGACCGGCAGGCTGACCAGGTCATTCGTCGCTCTCCGCCGGCACCACCCGAAGAGTCTCGGTGTCGCGGGGGCGCAGGCGACGGCCGCGGGTGGCGGTGGTGGCCGGTGCAGGGCGCGAGCTGGGACGAGAGTGCGCGACGCTTCTGGCCGGACGGGGCGCGAAGGTGGTGGTCAACGACGTGGGGACCGGGATCGACGGCCGCGGGTCGTCGGCGGCGCCCGCGTGCACCGTGGCCGAGGGGATCGGCACGACGGGCGGTGAGGCCGTCGCGGACCTCCACGACGTCTCCACCCCGGCCGACGCGCGGGCACTGGTGGCGGCCGCCGTCCAGCGCTGGGGACGACTGGACGTCGTGGTCAACAACGCGGGGATCTCGATCCCGCGGCCGCCTCCCACAGTCCTGAGCTGCGCATCATGCGGCAGACGGCCATAGACGTCACGTTCATGTGCAACGACGTCTACTCGCTGGAGAAGGAGGAGGCGCGCGGTGACGTGGACAACCTCGTCCTGGTCATCGAACACGGCCGTCGCTGCACGCGCGCCGAGGCCGTCGCCGAGGCCCGCCGGGAGGTCGGGCGACGCGTCGAACGGTTCGAGGCACTCGCTCTGCAAGTGCCCGGTCTCTGCGCGCTGCTGAGGCTCACCGACGCGGAAGCGGCCGCCGTGCGCACGTACGTGGAGATCATGGCCGCGTGGATGAGCGGCTATCACGCCTGGCAGACCCGGACCCGCCGCTACACGAACGTGCTCCACGTCCTTCCCCGCACCGGGCCGGGCCACTTCGACCAGATCATCGGCGCCTGACGACACCCCGCCCGCGCCCGGCGTCAGATGTCCAGAACACTCCTGATGGTGCGTACGACACCGTCGTCGGTGTGCGCGGGAGCCAGGTGGCGGGCGCGGGCGAGGACGGCGGGATGGGCGTTGGCCATCGCGTACGACCACTCGGCGGCGTCGAGCATGCCGAGATCGTTCAGGTAGTCCCCGAACACCATCGTCTGGTCCGGGCCGATGCCCAGGTGCTCCTGGAGTCGGCGCACGGCGACTCCCTTGTCGGCGGTGTGGTTCATGACGTCGATCCAGTGCTCGCTGGAGACGACCACCTGGTGGGTGTCGGCGAAGGGGGCGAGTGCGGGCGCCGTGGTGCGCTCGATCGGCCCGAAGTCGAAGACCGCGACCTTGACGATCTCGTCGTCCACCGCGGTGGCGTCGTCGACCAGGCGGTGCGCGTGGTAGTAGCGGCACACTTCGTCGAGGAAGGCCTGGTCACGGCGTTCGATGTAGGCCGCGCGCTTGCCGCACACGACGACGCCCACGTCCACGCCCTCGTCCGCGAGCTGCCGGACGGACTTGACCAGTCGCGCGGAGACGGCGGGGTCGAGGGGGTCCGAGGAGACCTCCGTGCCGTCGCGGACGACGAACGCGCCGTTCTCCGCTATGTAGACCATGCCGTCGTCAGCGCCGCCGAACAGGTGGGCCAGCGTGGCGTACTGGCGTCCGCTGGCGGGACTGAAGACGACGCCCCGGCGGCGCAGGTCGGCGAGCAGGGGCCACAGACCCTGCGGGACGCGCCCGTCGGCGTCCAGCAGGGTGCCGTCCATGTCGGTGACGACGAGCCGGATGTCGGGACGGCCGGAGAGGGGAGCAGGGGCAGAGGCGGGCGCGGTTCGCGTGGTCATCGTGTTCCGGGAGGGTCGGTGCGGAAAGGGGCTGAAGGGGCTGGGGGTGGTCACCACTGCGTGGTGGGGTGGGCGTCGCGGACGATCAGGGAACCGAGCTCCTCGACGGCGCGGGCGCGCGCTCCGGTCAGCTCGGGCAGGGGCAGGGCCGCCGCGCTGAGCGGGACGGAACGTGGTGAGCGGGCGAGGTGTTCCTCGACCGCGGCGATCAGGAGGGGGTGGGAGCCCCAGGGTCCGCCGAGGACGACCGTACGGGGGTCGGCGAAGGCGAGGGCGGCGGACAGGACACCGCCGATGGCGTGCGCCAGAGCGAGGCGTACCCGCTCGGCGCGGGTGTCGGAGGCCTCCAGGACGCCCAGCAGTTTCGGCACGTCGACCGCGGTGGAGGAGTTCCGGCGCAGGCCGAGCGCGGCGAACACCTCCGTGAAGGCCATGGCCTGCCCGTCCGGGCCCGCGGTGTACAGGTGCGCGACCTCTCCGACGAGGCCTCCGTGTCCGCGGCGCACGACGCCGTCGCCGACCACCGCGCAGCCGAGGCCTTCTCCGAGGTGGAGGTAGACGAAGTCGTCGACGCCCTGCACGCAGCCGTGTTCGTACTCCGCGCGGGCGGCCCAGTTGACGTCGTTGTCCACGAGGACCGGGCCGGTCACCGTGTCGGCCAGGACGGCGGGCGGATCGAGCGCGCCCACGAGGAACGGGGCGTCCGGCAGGTGCACCAGCCGGCCGGTCGCCCGGTCGACGGGGTCGGCGGCGCTCACGACCGCGAGGCGCAGCGGGCCGGCGGACTCGCCGTCGAGCCGGGCGGCCGCCGCGCCGAGCGCCTCGGCCGCCGCTTCCTGTCCCGCGTCGGCGTGCAGCGCGGTGCGGACCTGTCCGTGGGTGCGTCCGCGGGCGTCCACGGCCTCGGCGACGACGCCGTGCGGGGTGATGCTCGCCACCAGGGCGGTACCGGCGTGCGGTGCCAGCGCGTAGTACGAGCCGACCCGGCCGCGCCCGGTGGTGCGCTCGCCGGTGTCGACGACGAGCCGCGCCTGTTCGAGGCGCTGGACGCTCTCGGAGATGGTCGGCTTGGAGATGCCGGTCCTGGTGGCGATCTCGGCCCGGGTGAGCCGGTCGTGGGCCATCAGGACGCGCAGCACGTTCTCGTCCGTCAGAGCCCGCAGCAGTTCCAGGGACGGTTTCGGCGCGGTCATGCGGACAGTCTAGTAAGGAGTCTTGCCTAAAGATGCGCGGGGGGTTACGTTCCTCTAGTAAGGAGTCCTGACTAAAGGAGCTGAGATGACGCTCGCCGCCGAGCAGCGCCCCGTGCCCTCACTGCCGCACTGGAACCAGACCCCCGAGGACATCGCCGCGGCCGTCCGTGAGATCAAGCGCGCCCTGCGTGCCCGCATCGAGGCGCACGGCCGCACGGTGGAGCAGGCCTTCGCCGCCGTCGAGGAGCGTGTCGGGGCACGTATCGCGGAGATCGAGGCCGACCGCGAGCGCGGCGAGGAGATCTGGCCCGTCCTGGACTACGACGCGATCGCCGCCGGCACCGTCTCCCCGGCCCGGACGGCCAAGCTCGAGAAGCGCGGCTGTCTGGTCGTGCGCGGCCACTTCCCGCACGAACAGGCGCGGGCCTGGGACCGGGACATCGTCGACTACGTCGAGCGCAACAAGTTCTTCGAGACCTACACCGGCCCCGGCGACGACTTCTTCGGCAGCGTCGGCTCCAAGCCCGAGATCTACCCCGTCTACTGGTCGCAGGCCCAGATGCGGGCCCGCCAGTCCGACCGTACGGCCACCGTCCAGTCCTTCCTGAACTCCTTCTGGAAGCACACCGACGACGAGGGCACCCAGTGGTTCGACCCCGATCGCGACGCCCTCTACCCCGACCGCATCCGCCGCCGCCCGCCGGGCACGGACTCCTCCGGCCTCGGCACCCACTGCGACCCCGGAACCCTCGACCTGTGGATGACCCAGGAGTACCAGCGGGCGTTCCGCCACCTCTTCAGCGGCCAGGTCGAGCGGTACGACCCCTGGGACCCCGCCCACCGCACGGACGGGCCCCAGTACCCCGGCTCCACCATGTGCTCCGCGTTCCGCACCTTCCAGGGCTGGACCGCGCTGTCCGACATGGACGCCGACCAGGGCGTCCTGCACACCGTCCCGATCCCGGAGGTGATGGCCTACCTCCTGCTGCGCCCGCTGCTGCCGGACGTCCCCGAGGACTCCATGTGCGGCGTACGGCCCAACCAGGTCTTCCCCGTGACCAAGCGCTGGCACCCGGACCTCTACCGCGCCCTGACCCCGATCCCCGACGTCAGGGCGGGCGACTCCGTGTGGTGGCACTGCGACATGATCCACAGCGTCGCGCCCGTCGAGAACCAGAAGGGCTGGGGCAACGTCATGTACATCCCCGCCGCACCCTGGTGCCCCCGCAACGAGAAGTACGCGGCCGACGTCAGGGAGGCGTTCGCCACCGGCTCCAGCCCGAGCGACTTCCCCGAGGAACACTACGAGCGTTCCTGGAACGGCCGGTTCACCCTCGAGCAGCTCAACGAAACCGGACGCCGGGGCCTCGGCCTGCCCCGGCGCCCGGACTCGACGACCGTCATGTAATGAATGTCCGTACCTGGACGTGCGGTTGCGGAACGGTCCGCAACCGGGCGTGAACGCGGCGAAGGATCTGCCGGCTGCCGGACTGGCGGTGACCGCTTGTGGAGTCGGCGTAAGTCATCAACGGAGCATCGCCGGAGGGCAGTTGGCGACGAAGCAGGAAGTCCTGCAGCGCGAGCCATAGGAATCCCTCTCTCGCAGGAGGGGAGGAAGTCACTGCTGGCAGCGTCCGAACGTCACGACGTAGGTGCCGGCGCCGGGCGACGAGGCCCCGGCCCGGTCCGCCGAGCCGGGCTGGGCCCACGGGCCCATCTCGCGCAGCGACGGCTTGAGGATGATGGCACGGTGACCGGGGCTGTTCATCCACCAGTTGACGGCGGCCTGCGGAGTTCCCGATCCGCCCCACCCGGTGTACGCGATCTCGTTGAACTCCCACGAGCGGGGGTTGGGACAGTATCCGGCCGCCTGGATGCGGCTCTGCGGTGTCGAGCCGGTTCGGGGGTTGCGGTGCGGGTCGATGCCCGGTCCCCACCACTTCAGCTGGACGGCCGCGACAGCGTGCTGCTGGGCCGCGTTCGTCAGGGCCTGGTTGGTGGTGAGGGGAGAAAGCCCGCGCTGTGTGCGCTGCGCGTTGATCAGGCAGATCACGGCATCCCTCGCCTGGGCGGTCGTCCCGGCGGTCGGGGCCCGGTTGGCGGCGGCCTGGTCGCAGGTCACGGCCGCCGCGGGCGAGGCCGCCACGACAGGGAAGAGCGTGGCCGACAGGGCGGCGACCGCAGCAGTGCTCAGCAGTTTTCCGGTGCGCGACATGCGGCTCTGCATGGGTACTCCACCTCCTGCGAACAAGAAGGGTGTTGTCTCCAGGCTGTCACCGGGTCTGACCCGTCGCCAACCGGGGCCGCGGGCCTAGCGGATGCGCTTGTCCTTCTGCCTGACCCCGGCTCGCAGCCGCCCCGGGCTCGGCGCGTTCGCTCTCCCGCGAGGCGGGGCCTGCGTGGTGACAGCCCGTCACGGAACCCCCCACCCGAAGGGCACAACGGTTTCGGACGGGTCCAACGCCGACCAACACCGGCAAAGGCCGACTTGCCTGGTCGGCGGCATGACTTGACGGGCACCGCAGAAAATGCCCGAAGGGACCGCACCCCGTGACGTGGTGGGTGGGCTTCGCGACGGCCACCTGGACCGGCGAGAGCGAGCCGACCTGGTACGAGACCTTCGGAGGCGAGGAGAAGCGCGGGGTGGTCGCAGGCGGTGCCCTGGTGGTCCTGCAGGGCGAAGGAGATCCGGCCCGGCCCGGACAGCGAGCCGTTCCGGATCGGCACGAGGGCGCCCGAGGTCGCCGGCAGGGTCTTCGGGGTCTTCTTCCCGGGCGGGAGAGGTTTCCTCGACCACGTGCCGAGGAGGGAAGGAGACCACGAGCCGGGCGTCGTCACCGGTGGCCTCGAGGACCGGCATCCCGTCGGCGCGGGTTTCGGTCACGGTCGGACCGGACCACGAAACTCCGGGGAGCGGATGGTCCGAGGGTCGGACGGGGAGGAAGTTCGGCACGATGACCACCGGCCGGGGTCGAAGACGTGTGGGCGCGGCCGAAGTCGACGAACGCAAATCTGATTGAAATGCGAACTTCTGAGGGGTCGTTCGGCGCACCTGACCCCAGACTCGTCCCGTGCACAGGCCATGTCAATTTAGGTCGGGGCGCGTCCACGCCACGCAGGACCTCGGGCCGGCTCCACCCCGGACGCACATCGCCCGTCCGCGCGCCTGACCTTCTGTCGGTCGCGCGGATCATGGGGCGGGCGTACGATGCAAGGTGGGGGACAACGGGGATTGCGGGAGCCTATTCGACCCGTACGCAGTTGAGCATGCGCCTTGCGGCCATAGACCCTGCGATATCTCGCCAGCCCCTGCGATATCTCGTCGTCGGCAGCGACAGGGATGAACCATGACTGAAAACACCGTTCCCTCGCGCCTTCAGTTCCGACTGCGTGGATTCATCGAGCACGAGTCCACCGACGATTTTCTTCAGGGCGCCAACGATGAAGTGTATATGTCCGCCGTAGGGCTTGACTCTTCGTCGGTGAAGAAAGGGGCCGACGGGAAACCGACTGTCGGCCTGATCCACGCTCCGCAGATCGGCGATGTGTCCGACAACGCCGTCCGGGGCCCGTGGGCCACCAACCCGCACGTACTGATCGACTTTGACCTTCAACAGCCCGGCGACTGGCCCCGGACGTACACGGTGACGCTGTTCATCGTCGAACACGACAACGGCGACCTGGCCAAGGCCTTCGAAGTGCTCAACGAGCAGGTCGGACAAAAGATCAGGACCGCGGTGGTGGCGGCTGCCAGCTCGGCGGCCGCCGGCCTCGCCGGCGCGGCGGTGGGTTCGGCGATTCCCGGAATCGGAACCGTGGTCGGTTTTGCCGTGGGAGTTCTCGCCGGTGCCGCCTACGACGGCATCATCACCGCGATCGACGAGGGTCTTTCGGACGACGTCTTCGTTCCCGTTTCGCTCACGCTGACGGCTGAGGACTTCCTGCTCACCGGAACGCAATCCGATGTCGGCGTCCAGAAGTCCTTGGAAGTCAAACAACATGGTGGCCACTACACCATCTTCTACGACTGGAACATGGTATCCGTCGCGGCCCCGGATGGTGTCGGCTTCCCGACCCTGAGCCTCCATTCCCAGGGTCCGGCGGTGCGTAAGCTCCAGCAGTTGTTGAACGGGCATGTTCCTGATCTGCCGTCGTTGGCTGTCGACGGGGATTTCGGGCCGGTGACGGATGGTCGGGTGCGTGAGTACCAGCGGCGCGTGGAGATCACGGTGGATGGTGTCGTGGGTCCTCAGACGTGGGGCATGCTGACGGGTGGTGAGGTGTCGCAGGAGGCGGCTGTCGGTACGCCGACGTTGCAGCAGGGTGCGCATGGTCCTGCGGTGCGTAAGGTGCAGCGGTTGCTGAATGCTCACGTTCCCGATTTGCATCAGCTTGCCGTCGACGGTCGCTTCGGTCCGGTCACGGACGGCAGGGTGCGTGAGTTCCAGGGGCGTGTGGCGATCGTGGTCGACGGCATCGTCGGGCCCCAGACCTGGGGGCACCTGACGCAGTAACAGGGGAAGCCCGGCACGCGGTGAAACTGCGCGTTGTCGACCAGGAGATCGTCGGTCCCCGGACCTGGGAACGCCTGACGCAGGGACGTGCGACTGTGACTCCGTCCCTGCTCTCTCGAGTGGCCTTCCGCAGCAGCCGTGTCGATCGACTCAGTCGTCGGCGGCGACGAGGAGCGTGATCCGCCCGGCCGAGCGGTCGATGAGCACGAATTCGTGGAAGTCCACGTGCACACGCCCCCAGTCATGAATCGCCTCGTCCCCGAGCCCGCTCAGGTAGTAGATGTGGCTGGCCGCGGCCAAGCGATCGAACACCTCCTGCCGCAGATCCGCCTCCAGCTCGGTGGGTACGTTCCCGAACTGGTTCGCCCACCCCCACAGGACGTGCGCGCTCTTCTCCCGGCTGACGGCTTCGTAGACGTCAGGGGTGACCAGCCTCAGCCAGTACGGTCCGTGCCTGGACCCCTCGGCCAGGACCCCGCCACCCGCGTAGTCGTTCCGGAACTGTTCATGCCCGATGAGCGCAGCGAGCAGTTCCCGATTCCCGCCGGACTCCGCAGGGAGCCGCAGATGTTTGACGTCGACCCACCTGAAGCCGTGTGACCTCGGGTCCTGGAACGCGTAGTCCCGGAAATTGATAAAGGCACTGGCCTCATGGGCGAGCTGGTTCTCCACAGCGCCACAGCTTAGGAGCCGAACAAGGTTGCTCCGCCTGGGACGCGGTCGGTGGCTCCGCTCGGCGCCGGTAGGCGCAGAATACCGGCGCGCGGGCCCACCCCGACGCGCCTGTCGACGGCGGTGGGCCCGCACCTGCCGTCGGGCCGGAAGAGGCGTGCACGACGGAACCCGGTAGAACGGCCGCTGCCTGGGAAGACGCGAATTGATCTTCGTTGACGTTCCAGGGGAGGAAACATCACCATGGCCGTTCCCGCACGCGCCCGGCGTACCGCGCGCCGCCCCCGCCGGTTCGAACTCCGGGCGACGGCCCTCTACTTCGCCCTCCTCGCCGTCATCATCGCCCTGGTGGGCGCGGCCGCCCGCACCGCGGCCGCGGCCGCGGTGCACCGTCCCGCCTGGGCTGCGGCGCTCGCCCTCATGGGCGTCGGCGCCGTCATGGCCGGCTGCCGCGGGAAGCGTCGCATATCGGCGGCCAGGATCGTGCGCCGCTCGGCCGAAGCCCTGGACGAAGCCACACAGACGGCGGTCGAAGCGCTCGACGCGGCGTCACCGGCTCCTGCCGTCGACCTGGCCCCCGCCGGGGCCGGCGCCTGCAGCGGCCGCCTCGGCACGGAACCCACCGTCCTGCTTCCCGAGGCCGTGCCCGAGGCGCCCGCGGACATGGTGGAGATCGCCTACGAGGCCCTGGACCCGGACGAGTTCGAACAGGCGGTGGCCGAACTGTGCCGACGCGACGGCTGTCTCGATGTGGACGTCGTGGGCGGGGCCGGCGACCTGGGCGCCGACGTCGTGGCGAGGACGCCCGACGGGCGCTCGGTCGTCATCCAGTGCAAGCGGTACTGCGACGGCAACCGGGTCGGCTCACAGGACCTGCAGCGCTTCGGCGGCACCTGCTTCACCGTTCACGGCGCCGATGTCGCCGTCGTGGTCACCACCAGCGACTTCACCGCCCCCGCGCTCGACTACGCGGAGCAGTGCGGCATCGTGTGCGTCGACGGTCCGCAGTTGCGGCGCTGGCAGGAAGGCACGGGACCGCGGCCCTGGGAGGCGCAGCCGTCGGCGGGCTGAGGCGGGTCGTGGGCGGCGCCCCCGTGCATCATCTCCCGAAGCTTCGAGGAACCGCCGGTCGTCTCGAACTCCTCGCAGTACGGACAGCGCGGATCCTCGTACAGGCGCACGGTCATCCTCGCGTCCGGATCGCCCACGAGAACGGCGGCGCCGTCCTTCGCTGGCTTCTCAAACAGCTTCTCCGCACTCTCGAACGCAGGCTCGGCCTGTGCTGCCCGCTGCCCGTACCCGGTCGGCATCGGCATCGCGGCCCCACACAGCACAGCGACCTCGTCCTCACCCCTGAAGGGGGAGAGGACGTCAACCCCAGGTCTGGTGGCACAGGGCCGCGAGCTCGGAGGACGTGACCCCGTCCGCCTGGCGGCACAGCTGACGCATCTGGTCGGGCAAGGGCTGCGGACGGATGCGCGGTGCCCGCGGAGTCGGGTGGCGGTGAGCCCTCGCGCGGGAGTGTGCTCGCGGCGGCTTTCGGCGCTGCGGAACGGCTCGCGCGTGCGGCACCGCGTACGTCGGCGGCACCGTATGCGTCGGCGGAACCGTACGAGGCGTGGTGCGTCGTGCTGGTCCCCCCGCATGACGGGGAGGAGCCGTTGCGACCCCGGCCGCACGCCGCGGCCGTTCCGGTTCGGTCTTCACCAGAGCGGAACGAGGCGAGGACTGCGTCACCGGTACGGACCTCGGTGAGGCTGCGCCGTCCGCCGCGAGCGAGGCGCGTACACCCGGGCGGCCGTCGACCGGCGGGACCTTGGGGGCCACGGTGGTGCAGCCCGTGACACTGAGCAGCGCCAGGAGCAGGATGATCAGCGGGCGAGGAGACACCGGTCCACTGTGCTGCACCGTGAAGACGGTCGAGCGGCACCACGCGGCGGATCATCACAAGGCGGGAGGCCGCCGCTGTGGGTTGACGCGACAGTCCAGAGGGGTGGGGCGGGGAGAGGTCGAGCGAGCGCGGAGAGGCCTCGCGGCACCAGCCTGGAGGGGGCTTCCGACGGAAGCCTGAGCGCACGGACGTGTTCGTCCGGGAGCACTGATGGCGCTATTCGAAAACGGCTCTGTCCGCAGTTCCGTGACGGCCCACATCCTCACGCCGAGCACCGATGCTCGTGTAGAACTGCACCAGCCCGGAACCGGAGACGCCCGCAACGCTCTTCGTCCTCGCCGGCTGCGTCGCCAGCACACCGGAACCGACCGGTCGCCGTCAGGCAAACGGCCCCGACATCACCCATTCAAGTTCAGTAGCCGGCGGTGAGGTCGAGCATGTTGGCGGCCGAACTACCCCCGCAGGCGCGGGGACAACACGACCGCAAGGGTTCCCGCGACATCACCCGACGAAGGCGATCAACGCCTTCCACGCCTCGGGCTGGACAGCGATGCTCACGTGGCCTCGTAGCGGCTATTCAGTATGCGCGGTCGGTGAGTAGCGGACAAAGAGCGAGGGAGCAGGGTCCGGATAGCGGAGCCGTCCAAAGTAAGTGAAGGCAGTCACCGGAAGCGGCTCATGCGGTGCGGTGAGACCCGCCGCGTGGTCATTCTCCGGGACCCATCACTTCACTGTTCAACCACACGGTTGTGCCACATCCGCACGCTCACAACTCACAGACGGGGTAAGCCTGATGAGCTTCAAGTCCACGATCGACAAGGGTGGCACGGCCGCCGCCACGACCGATCTTGCTGCCGAGGGTGCGCAAGCGGCCGCCCGGCCGCGTCACGGAAGGATGATCATGGGCAGGCGGATAGGCGGGGTGGTGCTGGCTGCGATGCTGGCGGTTCCGGCGGTGCTGCTGGGGTCGGCGGAGCAGGCGTCGGCGGCGGACGGCGGCACGGTGACGTGGCGCAACCACAAGAACGACTTCTTCCTGTCCGCCCACGGCGGCCGGGTATGGGACGACAAGTGGGCGGGTGTGAGCAACTACCACCTGTGGTTTGAATACCAGAACAGTGACGGCAGCTGGAACCTGCAGTCGAACGACGGCCAGTGCCTGGTGGGCTACTACCGCCAGGTCTACACCGAGCCGTGCAACCCGCGCCGCGACCAGACCAACTCGTGGCAGCGCTGGTACGAGATCCCGACCCAGACCGGCTGGGCGCTGAAGAACGTCCAGACCCGCTACATGCTCGACGACGCCGGCGACGGCAGCATCTACGCCAACAAGAATGACGTCGGCAATGGCGACCCCAACCAGCGCTGGTACTGAGCCTGCGCACCCACACGCTGCCCCGCCCCTGCCCTTCCCGGGTAGGGGCCGTGCGGCAGCCCTGCGGTGAAGCCGCCGCACCTGGGACGACTGCCCCGGCCATCCCGCCGGGTGGGCGCGTAGCGTGGGAACCGCACCCTGCGCCCCGCCCCGTCCTCGCCGGGAGCCCCGAAGCCGGCCAGTGCCTCGCCCTTCGAGGCACGGCCCCTGTCCTTCTCCCGCCCGCCGCAGCGCCGGCTCAGGCAGGTCCCCGCGGCCACCCGGCCGCGCGGGGACCAGCAGGACCGCAGGTGTGTCGTCTTCGAACGGCTTTCCGCCCCCTACCGGCCCGCGGCCAGGGGATGGCGCGCGTACAAGACACCGGAGACGACCGAGGCCATCGTCGGTGCCGTCGCCGACCCGCTCACCGCCCCGGGCACCCTCCTCCTCGGCCGCTACGGCACCGACGGCCGCCTGCAGTACGTCGGCTCCACCACCCTCGCCCGGAGCACCGCCGCAGTCCTCACCCCGGCGGTCAGCAGTTATCCCTGGACGGGGTGGACGTTCTCCGCGGGGTGGGGCAGCCGCCAACCGCTGGACGTCACCCCGGTGAGCCCCAGCCTCGTGATCGAGGTCGGTGTCGACGTGCCGGACGGCCGGATGGTGGGGTCGACGACCAGGGCGTAGGCGCAGTGGTCGTTGACTTCGGCGTGCAGCTGGTGTCGCTTGAACACGCCGCGCATCACCTGCAGTACGGCGACGGGCTCAGAGCGACATCGAGTCTCCTGCGGTCCGGATCGGAGAGCCGGCGGTCGTGGCGGAGGGGATTCACGAACGGCTCGGAGAAGGCTGGCTCGGGGCGGTCGCACCCTTTATACGATCATGAATTGAATTCGCTTCACCTCTACTACTGTGCATGGGGGATCACATGTCCATACGTCGTCCGTCCCGCTCGCTGAAGGTCACCGCCGCCCTGACCCTTGCCTCGGCCGCGCTGCTGGTGGCCACTCCGTCGGCCGACGCGACCGAGTACAACTTCGACACCTGCATCGCCCAGGTGGGCAGCCGTATCGCCCCGAACGGCAATGAGATTCCGGCCCGGAACTTTGCCCGCGGCAACTCGGGGGTCTGCGTCAAAGCTATCCAGGTAGTGCTGGTCAGGTACGTCGTGACCGAGTCAGAGAAATCCGGTTTCGTCGACGGACAGTTCGGTGCCCGGACCGACTACTACGTGCGCCTCTTCCAGCACCAGTACCGCCTCGATGCTGACGGGATCGTGGGTCCGAGCACGTGGGGTGTGCTGGCGGCCACCTACACCGGCTGACCAGGAACTGAACGGGCTGTCCCGCCCACTGTGCGCCGTACGGGGCCGGCCCGCCGAAGGGCCGGCCCCGTACGGCGTGGCCACCGCCGTCCATGGGGCGCAGACCGACCTCCGTGGACGTCCGCCGGGACCGAAAGCAGCCCGTCACCCCGGGCAGTTGATTCCACACGACGCCCCCGCCGACCGTCACGCCTGGCCGCAATCCTGCGCCGGGCATGGAGCCGGGCGGCGGCTATCGTGGGCGACTCGAGGCCGGACGTGCCCAGCCCGGTCCTCATCGACGCCGCCCGAGTCGCCCTCGACACCGCCCGCATCAGGACCAACACCGTCTCCTGCATGGCCAGTTGGTCGTCGGCCGGGTCATGGGGAGTAGGCAGCGGGGATGGATCGTGCCGGAGGGGCTCCGGGAGATCGCCAGGCCTTTGCTGTCGCCGGCACGGGTGCGGCCGCAGGACGGCGGGGTGGCCGACATCGATGACGAGGCGATGTTCGCGTCCATCATTTACGTCCTGGTCAGCTGCTGCGCCTGGCACGCTCTGCCTCCGCGCTTCGGGACGTCGAAGTCCACGGTGCACCGCCGGTCCCTGATCTCGTCGCGGGCGGGTGTCTGGGGACGGCTGCATCAGCAGACAGAGCCCAGACAGGTCGGGTTGATGGCGATTCGTGAAAACGGCTCTGTCCGCAGTTCCGTGACGGCCTACGTCCTCATGCCGAGTGCTGATGCTTGTGCAGGGCTGCGCTAGCCCGGAAGCGGAGCCGTCCGCAGCGGTCCTTGTCTGCGTCGGTTGCGTCGTCGGCGCAACAGCAGTGCTGCGCCAGCCAGCGCAAGTCTTCCGGGTCAAGCCAGAGAGCAATACGGCCTTGTGCGACCTCGGCTTGCGGATCCGTGGGTTGGGGCGACTTCATGGGTCCTGACTGTATGCCCAGCTCTCGGAACCTCATGGCTGGGTGAGGATCCGGGTCCGGAGGAGTTCGAACGAGGCTCGGCCATACATAGCCCGCTTGAGTGTCTTCACTCGGTTCACGTTTCCTTCGACGACGCCGGAGCTCCAGGGCAGGGTGAGTCCGGCGGTGACGGCGTCGAGGTCCTGGCGGAGGAAGCCGGCGAAGCCTTTCATGGGCTTCGGTGCGTCCTGTTCGGCCTGCTGGATCCACTCCAGCAGCAGGTATCCGCGCTTGTGACGCACCAGATCCGCGAAGGCCCGGGCGAGGTCGCAGACCCGGGTGATGTCCGGGCAGGCGAGCCGGACTTGAAGGAGTCGCTCGTCCTGGCTCTCGGTGAGCGTCTCCCGGGGCCGCATGATCCACGAGGTGATCTTCCGGGGGCTCGGGATGTCTGCCCGGACCGGCTCGGCGGTGCCCGCGCGGAGGGCGGCGAGGTGTTTGCGGACGACCTGGCGGCTGCCGCGATAGCCGCGAGCCTGGATCTCCAGGAAGAGCTGGGTGCTGCTGACCTGGCCCTGGGCCTCGCTGAAGCGGGCGTTGAGGTATGCCTTGAACGGCTCCAGGACGCCGCCTGGGCGGCGGTCGTGGGCGGAGGCCAGTAGCTCGTCGAGGTCGGTGTCGCGGAAGCGGCGCACGGTCTTGCGGTCGAGGTTGAGGCGGCGGGCGATGGCGCTGATCGTCCAGCGTCTCTCCAACAGGCGGTGGATGTCTTCATAGCGGTGGCGAGTGCGTTCGATGATCTGGGTGCGGGGCAGTTCCGCGGGCGGCAACAGCATCGGGGACGGCTCCGGCACCTCGGTCACCGGCTCCTCCTCGGCACATTTGCGCAGGCAGTCGCGGTGCTGGTGACAGGTCTTCTCCACCGCGGCGGACAGGTTCTGCAACAGGTGCCACCGGTCGGCCACTTCGAGGGCGTGAGGGGCGGCTTCCTTGACCGCCTTGGTGTAGGCGGTGGCCCGGCCCCGGCAGATGATCTCGGCCCCAGGATGCACGGTGAGCCAAGCCGCGAACGTCTCCGAGGTGCGGTCGGGCAGCACGTCCACGACCCGGCCGGCCTCGACGTCGACCAGCACGGTGCCGTAGGTGCAGCCCTTGCGGAAGGCAAACTCGTCCACCCCCAGCACCCGCGGTGCGCGGTCCGGCACCGTCGGCAACGAGATCCAGGCCGAAGTCAACCCGCGTCTGCTGAGCCTGGGCATGCCGATGACCCAGCGCGCGATCGATGCCTTCCAGGCCACCACCGCGTTGGCCTGCTTCCTGCGCATCCCCGACCTCGCCGCACGCCTTTCGAAGGAGGACCGCGGAGGCAACTGGCAGCTCCCCGAGAACCCGGCCCCGACCAGCATCATCTGAAAGCGACCGGGCTGTTCGCACTGCCAGCCGCCATGACCGTGCCCGACCGGCCGTGCGAACTGCGCAGGACAAGAACCCCCTGCCTACAAGCTGATCAGCTGCGCCCCCAGCGTTCTCCATCCGCCGTCGCCATCTACCTCGTCTGCGGGTGGCGGGCCCAGACACGCAGGGCCACTGCAAGCGCTGCGGATATTTCGTGACGGTGGAGGCTGAACACCAGATCAGACCCCTGTGAATGTGGGCCTGGCACTCTCCCTGGCTAGGGTGATTGCTTACTCGGAACATGCGAAAGCACAGCACGTGCATGCGGGGAGGATGGGCGTCATACGTGGCGGCATTCAGTGGCTTGTAGAGCAGGATGACTGGCAGCACGGCATGGTCTTTGCGCGTGGCATCTCTCCGGAGGAGCTGGGGTTGCGTATGGGGGCGTACGTGGATCCATCGTTTCTGCGCTGGCGCAATGCGAATGCCCGTCACCCCGGCGTGCTCGCAGCCCGGCGCCGCGAGCGCGCTCGTATTCGCAGCGAGAGGGCATCCGTTGGGGCGGACGCCCCCTCGCCGATGCCGTTTGACCAGCCCGGCGACTTTGCCCGGCCGGGTCCTAGCAGTAGCCGTCCACCCGGGCGCCGGCTGGAGTGAGGTCGGGCCAGGGATGTCCTGCTCTGTCGGAGGCAGCGGACTGTAGGAGGCCGAGAATCGTGCATCCCGGGTAGCCCCGAAAACTCGCGTAGGTGCCCCGGTAGTAGCAGTTCCAGTAGCTCACGACCCGCCGTTGAGTGCGCGCGAAGAAAGCAGGGTTGTCCACGAGGAACTGCCCGTAGGCGAGGTGGCTGCAGGTGCCGGGAGTGGCGAGATCACGGAGCTCATCGCAGATGACGACCAGGATCTCCAAGACGTACTCGCCGACCAGCTGCACGACGAAGGGGACGACCCATGGGTCCGTGCAACCAACGATTTTCTCCAGGTGGCGCTGCCTGACCATGCCGTCGCAGTGCCTTGAGTACAGGCAGTGCAGAAGCTGTTGTTGGCGCGACGAAAGCGACGCCACCCTGTCAGTTGGCGGCTCGTCGTTGTAGAGGCGCTCGGGGATCAAAACCTGCCGGCCCTCCACAGCGACCGAGAACGAGGCATGCGGCTGGAGCCGAGAATCAGGCATCACCGCCAGGACTGCCCCGGCATCGCTTGCAAGCTCGGCTGGGAACGCCTTGATCAACGGATTGCTGTGGTCGGAAAGCGGCTGCACGAGCCGAGCATAGGCGGATGCCTCGGCCAGGCAGCTGACATTATTGGCCCCCACCCGTCCAACCCGGCGAGGGTATGCGGTCAGAGCACCAGCTGTGCCATCTCATGGCATCGGTTTCTCGCGGTCGGGCTCGGCGGCGCAGGACGTGAGGCGATCGGCGAGCGCGACGACGAGGTCGCGGAGTTCATCGGGGCGCTCGATGACGAACGGCCGGTCGAGTGAGGCGAGTACCGGGGGCAACCAGTCGAGCCGCTCCGCCCGCAGCTCGACGCGCAGCCAGCGCTCGGTCGCGCGGTCCTCGTCGGCCGCGGACTCGTGCTCCTCCAGGCTCGCGACGCCGGCCGGAAGGCGGGCGCGGATCTGCTCGACCGTCCCGTGGATCCGCAAGGTCACCTCATGCCGGTACTCGGCCGTGGCGAACCCTGACAACACGCGCTGTTCCGGACCGGGACCCACCGGCGCTTCGAACGAGCCGGGCAGGGTCCGCGCGTCTGCGATGCGATCGAGCCGGAAGGTTCGGTCCTCGCCGATCCGGGCGTCCTCGCCCGTGACGTACCACCGGCCCGCATGGGCGACGATCCCGTACGCGTGCAGTGTGCGTTCGCTGCGCCGTCCGTCACGGTCGGTGTAGCGGATCGAGACCGGTCGGTGGTGGCGCACCGCATCGGCGATCGTGAGCAGGACCCCGGCGTCCGGGGTGTCGAACTCGCCGGGCTGATCCGTGAAGGCGAGGGCTTCCAGGAGTGTGTCGAGCCGGCGGGCGATGTGCTTGGGCAGCACTCGCCGGATCTTCGCCGACGCCGTCTCGCTCGCCGTGCGCTGCGTCGTCGTCAGCCCTGCTCGGCGGCCCGCGACCAGGCCGAGCAGCACGGCCAGCGCCTCGTCGTCGCTGAGCATGAGCGGAGGCAAGCGGTACCCGGGAGCCAGCCGGTACCCGCCGTAGCGGCCGCGCACCGATTCCACGGGCACGTCGAGGTCGAGCAGTTGGTCCACGTACCGGCGCACGGTGCGCCCTTCGACGCCGAGCCGGTCGGCGAGTTCGGCCACCGTCCGGGTGCCGCCCGACTGCAGCAGCTCCAGGAGTGTCAGCACGCGGCCGGTGGGTCGAGGCATGTCGGCAGCCTAACGCGAATACAGGACCGATTCTGTCCACTATTTCTCCTAGCCTGCGACGAGCACGCCTCCAGCACAGCCAAGGAGATTCCCATGGACTTCGTCTCGATCCGCATCATCACCAGCGACGTCGCACGCCTCGTCGACTTCTACGAGCGAGCCACAGGGGCGCGGGCGACGTGGGCCACCGAGGACTTCGCCGAACTCCGGACCGCGGGCGCCACCCTCGCGATCGCCGGCACCCGCACCGTCCCGCTGTTCGCCCCGGGCTCCGCCCGCCCGGCGGACAACCACAGCGTGATCACCGAGTTCCTCGTCGACGACGTGGACCGCGTTCACCAGAACCTGACCGGCTTCGTCACCGACTTCGTCACCGAGCCCACCACGATGCCCTGGGGCAACCGGTCGCTGCTGTTCCGCGACCCCGACGGCAACCTCGTCAACTTCTTCACCCCCGTCACCCCGGCGGCCATCGAGAAGTTCGCACGCTGACGCCACGCACAGCCGCTCACCGGGAGCCCTGAGATCCCAGGGCTCCCGGTGAACGCGGCCGCCGGGTCCAGGAGCGCCACCGGCAGGGGACATCGGAACGCACCGCTGCCCCCCGAAGGACGTCTGCGCTTGTGTCTGCGGGGCGGCGCCGGACGTCCGATCGCGTACGTCGCTGCGGGATCCGGGATCTCCCACCGTTGCCCGGCGAAGTGGTACGCCCACTGGCGCGCACGGCGAGAACGGACTGCTCGACCACTCCTCCCGCCCCGCCACCAGTCCCGCCCGCACCCCCGAGGACATCGCCGACCGGGTGGAGGCGCTGCGGCGTCGGCACCGAGTCCGCCCGCGCCTCCGAACGCACCGGTCCCGGCACCGGCAAGGGCGGATACACGTACCCGCATTCGGCGCTCGACGACCACTTCCGGCTCGCCCGCACCGAGGCCCCGGACGATGAGAAGGCCGTCACCGCGGTCGCCTCGCCGCCGTCTTCCCGACGGACCGGACCCTGCCCGCCCTGACACCACGCCTGCGGATCTTCACGCACCAGCCGCCCCCAGGACACCGACATCGGCGACTACGTGCGGTTCGCCCTCGTGTCGGCCACCCAGGAAGACGACCAGATCCTCGCGGCGACAGAGAAGCTCACCGACGCCTACCGGACGGGAACAGCTCACAGCGCCCGGCGGACGACCCTCGTACCTCTGCCTTCCGGGCGTGGAGCGACGCGAGGTCCTGCCCACCGCCGCAGGCGACGGGGGATAGGGGCGTGCCCGCTGGGTACGCGGGTCTGGTCATCGCGTCGGCGGGTGTCGTCGGTCGTGGTCGAAGGATCAGGGAGGTTCGAGGTGGGGTTCGTCGAGTCGGGTTTCGCTCTGGCCTCCAAAGGCAGTGCGCGGGTTCTGACAGGTCGCTATCGCCTCGACGGGCTGATCGGCTCCGGTGGTGCCGCGGATGTCCACCGCGGGTTCGATCTGCGGCTGCGGCGGCCGGTGGCCGTGAAGATCTTCCGGGCCGGTACCGGCTTCGACACGGAGGAGGATTACCGCAGCGAAGCGGTGCTCCTGGCCCGGCTGCAGCACCAGGGCCTGGTGACCGCCTACGACGCCGGACGGCACGACGGTGACGCCTACCTCGTCATGCAGCTCATCGAGGGCCCCACCCTGAAGACCCGCATAGCCGAAGGCCCCCTGCCGTGGAAGACCACCGCCACGCTCGGAGCCGGCCTGGCCGACGCCCTGGCCCACGCGCACGAGGCAGGAGTGGTCCACCGCGACGTGAAGCCGTCCAACATCATCCTGGACGACTCGGGCGACCCCCACCTGACCGACTTCGGCATCTCACGACTGCTGGACACCACGACCCGCACGGTCACGGGCACCCTTGTCGGAACGGCGGCCTATCTGTCCCCCGAGCAGGTCCTCGGCGAGCCCGTCGGCCGGCCCGCGGACGTCTACGCCCTCGGCCTGGTCCTCCTCGAATGCCTCACCGGCCGGCTCGAGTACGACGGCGGCCCCCTGGAAGCCGCGATCGCACGCCTGCACCGCCGACCCGGCGTCCCCGACTTCGTGCCCCGGACACTCGCAGCCCTGCTGCAGCCGATGACGGCCCTGGACGCCGGAACCCGGCCCACGGCGCGTGACTGCGCCCATGCGCTGGCCCTCCTGGCGGCTGAGCCGGCCGCGGCGGATCCCACGGCACCGGCCGCCCGCGCCACGAGCGTTGTCGTCGCACCGCAGGCGGCCACGGATGCCCGTGACAACACGCACAACATGCCGCTGTCCGGCAGTGAGCGACCCGCCCAGCGGTCCGTTCCTCGGGCTGCTGCGCGCACCGCGCCCGTCCGGAGCCGCTTGCGGGCGGTCGGAGCGGCAGCCGCGCTGGCCGCGGCAATCGCCGCCTTCGCCGTCACCGAGGGATCCTCCGCTCACAGCTCCGGTGGTGATCGGGCGGCGTCGGCCGACGACCGGCCCGCCCCCTCCGACTCCCCGAAGGCGTCGGTACGAGACGACGACAGTCACGCACCGGCGGCGGCGCCGGCCGACGCACACTCGGCCTCTGCCCGTCCCCGGCGCGACTCCGCACCGGGTCGCAGTACGCCTGTCGGCAGCCCGGCCCGTGCTCCGGCCACCGGTGCGGTGCCGACTCCGAACGACGACAGGGCTGGTGCGGCGAAGGGAGTCGGGCCGGACGTTGCCGGGAAGCGCGGCAAGAAGGCCCCCAAGGAGCCGCCCGGGCAGGTACGTAAGGCCCGACAAGGCGGCGACAAAGGAGAAGACGGCAATTCGCAGGGGTCCGGCGGCACAACTCCCGAGGATGAATGACCTCTTCGATTCAGCGGCTCATCAGGCCAGGGTGGAAGTCGTAGCCGAACAGACCGCCCCGGCCGCCGGCGAAGAGGGTCCGGCCGTCCGGGCTCCAACCGCAGCACCGCAAAGGGCTGTCCGTGCGCATCAGGGTCACCACTGACCCACTGACCGGGTCCCAGACCTGGACCTTGCCGTCCTCGCCGCACGACGCCAGCCGCGGACCGCTGAACGCCACCGCGCCGACGGAGCCTTCGTGGCCGGTGAGGGTGTGCCGAACGGTGCCCGAAGCCGGGTTCCACTGGCGTACGGTTCCGTCGTCTCCCGCCGTTGCGACCAGGCTCCCGTCGGCGCTGAAGGCGACCGCCCGTACGGTCTGCGCGCCGTCATGGCGCAGGGCGTGCGTCGCGATGCCCGTGTCCAGGTTCCAGAGGTGGACGGTCTCCTGGTCGCCGGCGGCCGCGAGCATGCTCCGGTCCGCGTTGAAGGCCAGCAGGCGCACTCCTTGCAGGGTGCTTGTCAGGGTTCTCCCGACCCGGCCGTCCGCGACGTCCCACAGGTGCAGCAGTCCTTCGCCGTCGGCCGTGGCCAGCACCCCGCCGTCCGCGCTGAACGCCGCGGCCCGTACGCCCCGGACGCTGCCGTCGTCGCCGAAGGCCCGGACGGGCATGCCGGTCTCCGGGTCCAGAACCCACATCTGGCCGTCCTCCCCGACCGTGGCGAGGAGCGTTCCGTCCGGATCGAGGGCCACGGTCCGAACACCTCGGATGTACTCGGTGAGGATGCGCAGGGGCCTGCCCGTGGACGCGTCCCAGACGCGTACGCACCCGTCGTCGTCCGCCGTGACGAGGCGCGGGCCCGCCGCGACGGCCAGTACCCGTGTGCCCACCGCGTCGTCGGTGGGCAGAGTGGTCGCCGGGTCCCGGAGCCGTACCGCCCGGTCGTGGCCGGCGATGGCGAGGAGCGTTCCGTCGGGGCTGAACGCCAGGGTGTTCACACCGCCCTCGTGACCGGTCAGGGTCCGTACCGCGGCACCGGTGCCCGGGTTCCATATGCGTACGGCCCTGTCGTACCCCGCGGTGGCCAGCAGCGCTCCGTCGGGGCTGAAGGACATCCCGTTCACGTACCCCTCGTGTGCCGGGAGGACCTGTGCGGCCGCACCGGTGGCCGGATTCCAGAGCCGCACGCGCCGGTCCTCGCCCGCGGTCGCGAGGAGCCTTCCGTCGGGGCTGAAGGCCAGTGCCCTGCCGCCGATCTGATCGTTGAGGGACCGCACCACGGTGCCGGTGGCGGGGTCCCAGATCCGTACCCAGCCGTCGTCGTCGGCGGTGGCGAGCAGGGTGCCGTCCGGATGGAAGACCAGAGCCCGGAGGCCTCCGACGTGGTCGGTCAGGCGACGCAAGGCGGTTCCGGTCCTCGGATCCCAGGCTCGTACGTGTCCGTCCTCCGCGACACCCGCGAGCAGGCTCCCGTCGGGGCTGAAGGCCACGGCGTTCGCGTGCCCCTCGTGGCCTTTCAGCGTCCGCAGGGTCGCACCGGTGGCGGAATTCCACACGCGTACGCGGTTGTCGTCGGCGGTGGCGAGCAGGGCGCCGTCGGGGCTGAAGGCCACCGCCTTGATCCTTCCCCCGTGCCCGGTGAGGGTGCGCAGGGCCACGCCGGTCGCCGGGTTCCACAGGCGTACGCGCCGGTCGTCCCCGACGGTGGCCAGCACCGTCCCGTCGGGGCTGAAGGCGACCGCCCGCACCTCGCCGGAGCTGCCGGTGAGGGCGCGCAGCAGGGAGCGGTCGGGCAGGTCGGGGGGCAGCCACCGGTTGGTCAGGGCGGGATGCGCCGTGGCGGTCGGCCGGTCGTCGCCGAGCCCCAGGGCGGCCAGCCGGCTGCGGAGGATCGAGTCGAGGGCGTGGGGCGGGTCCGTGGGCGAGAGGAGGTGCGCGGCGCGGGCCAGGTCGCCGGCCAGTGCCCGGGCCGCCGGACTGGCGACGCGGTCGAGGTCGCGCCAGGGGGCCGTGGGGCCGCGTCGGCGAAGCCGGACCTGTATCCACCGCGCGTCACCGGCCAGCGACTCGGCTTCCGCCGCGCGGCCGGCGTCCAACAGGTGCTCGACGAGGTGGTCCTGCAGGTAGCCGTCGGTCGTCCGCCACCACGAGGGCCGTGCGGCGCCGGCACCGGCGGACGGGAGCTCCGCCGCGATCGCGTCGACCAGCGCCGAGTTCACCGTGGTCACGTCGGCCCCGAGTTCGACGCGCAAGTAGTCGCGTACGACGTCGTGGAGGGTGACGGCACCGCCGTCGGCGGAGGGATCGACGGCGAGGAGGGACAGATCGGCCATGTGCATGCACAGTCGACGGGTCTCGGGTTCGCCGAGGCCGCCGGTGGTCCGCCACAACATCGCGACCAGTGCCAACGGTACGGCCTCGTCCTCGGCGAAGATCCCGAGCTCGGAGAATCGGCGGGCGCCGTCTCCGGGCAGCAGTTCGGTGGCCGCCTGGATGCTCGCCCGCACGGCGGTGTTCCGTCGGACGGGATCGTCCAGGTCCAGGGGCGGTTCGGGGTCGGCGCCGGCCGGTCCGAGAGCGCGCAGCCGGTCGAGGATCGCTTGCGCGGCGATGGTGGGCTCTACGCCCGTGGCCGCCTGCACCGTGATCAGCTGGTTGACCAGCCGGAGCAACAGGGCCCACCGTCCCGTCGCCTTGACCAGGGCGGTCGCCAACGGCTCCGGCAGGGCGGGAGTCAGTTCACGGGTCAGCACCGCCCGCGCCTGCCCGAACGACATGCGGTCCACGACGGCCCGTATCGCGTCCGGCGGCAGGACGGCGGGCCTACGGGTCGTCACCAGGCGTACGCAGCGTTCCTGGGCCCCGCGGAGGAACGGCTCCAGCTGCTCCGGCTCCCAGACGTCGTCGATCACCAGGAGCGTGCGCGGACGCATGGCCAGGAGACGGCCGAGATGGTCACCCGCCCGGCCGGGATCCTCACCGGATTCGAGGGTGTCACCCGTGATGAACCGCGTCGCCTCGGCCACCTTCGCGGCGATCGCGGCCCGGCCGCGCACATCGCGCCCCACGGTGACGACGTAGACGCGGCCGCGGAAGGCCCTGCGGACCTTCGGATGGGCACAGACCATGTGCGCCAGCGTCGTCTTGCCGAATCCGCCCGCCCCGTGCAACCCGGTCGTGATGCCGACGGGTGCGCCACCGTGTCCGCGCGTGTGCCGACGGCCGAACCATCCGCGGACTCCCGCCCGCCCGCAGACCGCGGTGACGACCGCCTCCATCTCGTCCCGGTCGACGACCCAGGCGGGAACGGCCGGTGCCGGCGGAGGCGGTGGGTCGCCCGCCGTCCCCGCGACACCGGAGGCGAACCCCAACGACACCATCAGCGCGACGATGCCGGCGGCGCCGCCCATGACACTCGCGACCGGATCCGCGGCGTCCCAGCCCCCGCGGACCGCCGTCGCCAACAGCCACACCGCGGCGGCAGCGCTCACGGCGACCATGGCCTGCCCCAGCCGCCGACCCCCGTCTCTCATGACGAGTGATCCTTGCCGCTGCACACGCCGACTGCCAGCGCCTCGGCCCGCCCGACACCGAACCGGAACATGGAACACAAACCCACCAGGGATCGGCAATCCGTCTGCGCCTCAAGGGACTTGAAGGAAGGAGTCTCGCCGGCCGCACGGTCCGGGCCGTGGACGACCGGGTTCACCAGCCTTGTCCGGCGGCGTCCAGACCTCCGTCGGCCCTGTGCCCCGCAGCCGGGCCGCGAACACTTCGAGGCCCGGTCCGAGCGCCCGGCACCCCCGGAGCCCCGAGCCCGAACGCTGCTCGGCCGACCGGGCTCAGTACCATCCACGGATGTCCTGGATACGACGTCGTACGCGCAAAGAGGAGCCACCGGCGAACCGGCTGCCCGACCTGGAGTTCCTCGCACTGGTGAGGGCCGGGCTCGAAGAGTTCGCGCCCGGCGTGACGCAGGACGCCCAGCTCAAGGGGAACTCGTTGATCAGCCCACGGGGATGGGCCGTGGCCGTGGCCCCGCCGCACCACGGGGGCGGCCACCACTACGACCTCGTCGCGCTGCCGGACGTCGGTCTCCAGCCGGACGTGCCGTGCTTCATGGACTGCGTCGTGTCGATGTCCGCCGATCCACAGGACGCGGCGAACACGTGGGTGCAGACGGCAGGAGCCTGCCTGCTGGAACTCCTCGACCGCCGCGAACACTTCGCGGACCACGCGGGCCCCGACGACGAACGCGGCGTGCCCGGCCGGCACGTGATCACGTCGGGCGCGGTCGGCCTCGGACGCGACGTCGACGAGAACCGGCGACTTCAGGGCGCGCTGCTGGAAGCGAACGTGCTGCACCGGATCGCGGACTCGTTCACCGCGGACCTGGAGTCCCCCTTCTTCAACGGCGTCAAGGTCTTCTACGGCGGCAGCCCTGGCGCCATGCAGGCCGAGGTCCGCGTCAACGGTGAGCGCCACGAGGCCGCATCGGCGGCGATGGCGGCGCTCGGACTGCCCGAGCCGACGACGTTCACGACAGTACGGTTCTACGCGCTGCTGCTTCCCGTACCGGCGGGCGGCGGCCGGCCGAGCTACCGGACGGCCCGGCTCGATCTCGCTCCTGCCTCCGTGCGAACCGACGCCCACAGCCACGGCGCCGCCTGCGCCTGTGACTGCGGGGGCCACCTCGACCCGGAGCACCCCGGGTTCGACCTCGCCCTGCCTCACCTGGTCGCCGAGCTCTCGGAGGAGGAGCGCGAGCGCCGCGTGAAGTCGGACACGGGCGCGATCATCATCGCGGAGGGCGTCGGCAACTTCCTCAAGGTCCGCCTCCCGATCCGTCTGGACGACGGACGCACGGTGGTCTACCTCGCCTGGGTCTACCTCCAGGCGGCTGTGATCGACGACTTCGTGCAGCGGGTCCACAACGACGACCTGGCCGGTCATCGCTTCGAGGGCCTGCTGTGCAATGCCATCGGCCCCTGGGGCGAGGACGTCCTGCGCGCCCCCGTCGTCCTCGGCGGCCAACGGATCAACGAGGACGGCTCGATCCGCCGCAGCGAGGTTCTGGAGTCCAGCGACCCCCTGCTCGGCAAGGTACTGAGCGAGACCTGGCCTGCCGCGTTCGTCCTCGGCGACCGCTTCCCCCGCTCGCCGTCGAACTGAGGGGCCGACAGGGGAAGCGGACCCGAGGGCAGGGGGCTCGACCCAAATGAGCATGGTCATGAGTCGCCGGCTCGCCCGGCGACCACGCTGATTCCACCGCGTTCAATTTAGGACAGGGGTTCGTAGAACGGACGGTCAGGCGTGAAGTTGCGAGAACACACCGTCACGTCCTCGCCCCTGAGATAAGCCAGCAACCAGTCGCTGAACGTCATCTCATGGAGAGTCCAGGCCGGGCTGTCAAGCTCCTGAACCAGGACGCTCCAGGGCGACGAGGACCCGTCTGGAACGCGAAGGAAAACCCATTCACCCGTCGTGGCCGACGCCACCGGCATCAACTCACCGGGGTTCGACCCAACCGGACTGGGCAGAAACTCTGCCATGTCCTCCTCCCGCCACATCTCGAGATCCCCTCTGATGGTCTCTCCCAAGCTGTGCAGAAGATGGCCGGCGGGGTGCTCCAGGTACAACTGCCCGTTGATCTGGATCGAACCGTAGGCGTTCACGATCTCACGGAAGTCCGCAGGGAATTCGATACCGAACTCCCGCTCCATTTCGGCCCATGGCACCGCATCCGACCAGTTAAATCGGGGTTCGCCCAACAGGGAGCGGATCTCTGAAAGCGTTGCCACCGCTGGGCCTCTTCCACCAGGTTTCGGATGTCCTGGCCGGTACATCCGCCCCAGCAGCCTATGGGGCGCTGACTCACCTGGCGACCGCGCTGAACATCCCCGGACGTTCCTCGGCCGGCCGGCCCCACGCGACCAGGCGCTTCGCCTTCGACCGCACCCCTCGACCTTTGCCGGAACCGTCTCCAGGCCGAGCGCCACGGCGAGTTGCCGACAGTCCATCGCCTCCCCGCCCGGCTCGCTCCCACCGGCAAGGACATCCACGAGCCGTCGGTAGTCCGGCGCCAACGCACTGTCCTCGAGCCCGTCCCTCCACACCGGCACCACCGAGCCAGGCACAGCTGCGGCGGTCTGCGTCGACGGCTCGCCTGCCGCTACGACCGGCGGCACCTCATGGCCTCCGCAGGACTCAGCCGGCACCAGTCCGATCGTCTCCCGGGTGATCATGAACCGCTCCCACGCGGCCTCCGCCTCCCGAAGCTCGGTCTGAAGAGCTTCCACCCGCTGCCGAGCGGCATGCTCGCGCTCCTCCAGCAGCCCCATCACGGACGGCATCCCAACACCTCCACCGCAAAGACGACACGACACCTCGTCTCTGCCGCCGAAGCGCCGGTCCTGTACCTGACCAGCGGGAACGCGCCCACAACTCTCGGAAAGACAACGGCTTCTGACCGAGTCGGAGCTTCACTCGGCTCTATTGGAGTGGCGCTCACCCCCGACAGCCACGAAGCCTTCAGCCGGTATCTCGAGTTCCGGACCGTGCGGTCCTGACCTTCCCGCCTCTTCGGTCGGACCCCTCAGCCCAGAGACTGTTGTTCGGCTCGGGTGCGGGCGGCCGCGAGGCGTTCAACGATGGCAGCGCAGAGGCGAGGGTGGTGGGGGCCGGGAATGAGGACAGGGCCGGCCCGGATCGGTCCTGCACGTGCGGTACTCGTGCTGTGGCGCGGTGCTGCTGTGTTTCTGTCCGCGAAGTCACCGGTTCGAGGCAGCTTGCCGCGGCGGGGGCGTTTTTTCGGGTGACTGAGTGTCACCCATTGAGGTCGAAGACGTCCCATGTGGTGAACGGTTCGGCCTGGACGTAGATTCTGCTGCCCCGGCCGACGACCCGTCGACGGCCCGGGGGAGTGCCATCGGGCAGGGTGAGCAGGCCGACCTCCGTCGGCTCGACGGAGGTCTCGGTGAGTTCTCCGTGGGCGAGTCGGTCCTGTTCTTCGCCGTAGCCGCCGTAGAAGGCGACCTGCTTGCCGTGAACGGCCACCGCGTTGGCGCCCCGTATGGTGTTCGTCCACACCTTCACGGGTCGGTCGGGCCGGTCGGGGCGGATCTCGACGAGTGGGAAGTCTGTGTATGGGCAGGCCCAGGCGACGGTGCCGGACACGTTCAGCGCGTAGCAGTCGAAGAGTCCGGGTATGCGGGCGCCGTCGGAGGTCCAGGTGCGCCGACCCGTGGCGCTCCAACGCTTGATGCCTTCCGGGTTCTCGTCGAAGTGTCCGACCCAGAGGTGGCCGGCCTCGTCCACGAGCATGTGCTCGAGAGCGTCCCCGACGGAGAAGGATGTGGTTTCGCGGCCGAATTCGTCGAAGACCTGGACCTGGTCCGCGGCCTCGTGCCGGCGGGCGCGGGGCGCGGCGACGATGAATCCGCCCTCCGGCAGGCGGTCGAGGTGCGGCCACCGGGCCCGCACAGTGTTCAGCTCGGTGAGTTCGACGTGGCCGTAGGGGTGGACGGAGACGACCAGCGCGTCAAAAGGCCGGACACCGCCGGGCTCCGGTGCCCGGTCGGCGAGCAGCCAGTGGGCGGCGCCGAAGACGTCGACGGTACTGGTCAGGACGTGACGGTTGCAGTGCGCGCGGGGCAGGCGGGCGTAGGGGGTAAGGGCGGTCCTCTGCACGGGCGGGCTCTCCTGGGTGCGTGGTCGCGGACATCGGGGGCGGTGGTGACCGGTGGCGCGCGAGCGCTGGAGAGCGGAGCGGGGCGCCTAGACGGCATGGCCCTTTCTGGTCGTCATGCAGTGATCCTCGCCGACGTCGGACCTGGTGACAAACCCTTTACCACTGCCGGTACCAGTCGTCTCCGCCAGTGCGCAGCGAACGACCGAGGTAGTCCTGGAGGTCCCTGGCCACCCATCGGCGGCTGTCGCTTTCGTGCTCCCAGACGAACACGTCCGCGCGCTCGGGCTTCTGGACGAAGGCGAACTGATCGCCGCCCCCGTTGTCCCCGAAGAACAGGAAGGCATCGAACGACATATAGAGCTGAGCGAAGGATTCGTCAGTCCAGAAGAGGAGGTTCCGCTCGACGATCTGGTCGAGAGTCCAGACGGTGTCGACGTGAGTGCGGCCGAGCACGCCGTCGCTCTCCAGAAGCAACTGCTTGAGCTCCGCCGGCAGACTTCGCCCGAGTCGCTCCTCGGCCTCGGCAAGCGCCGATGCGCGAACGGGCTCCCGAATCCCTGCTGCGGGAAAGACTTCGAGTACTGCTCGTCTCCACATGGTCGGGAGCTTAGCCAGACCGGCCGAACGGGCAGACGGCCACACCAGTCAGAGGTCCGAGCCGGAGGAGTAGGCGGAGTCCGAGGAGCACTTCGACAAGCGCAGGACTGAAAATCGGGAACCGCGGCCGGCCTTACGGCCCGCCCAACGGACACCCGTCGCCCTCGGCATCCCGACCCCCCGCCGGTCTGGGGGAGCCTGAAGCTCGGCGCTCCGAACGCTCGATCTCTACTCGCGCCTGATCGACGTGGCTGACCACAACCACCCATAACACCAAGGCCGTCTCTCGGACGCAAGGGCCCGGATACAGCCAGCTAGTGGCTCGGATTGAACCGTTGACCAGGTAGCGGGACCTTCCGGAACTTCTGATCCGGGAGGTCGCTGTAGAAAAGGTCCACGACGTTCTCGCGGTTCGTGCCAGTGTGAAGGCGTGACAAAGATCGAGGCGGCAGAGGTGTTTGCGGCCGGGCGCCGAGGTAGGCGCGAGAGTCTCTATGCCTATCGGGTGCGCGGGCTCGGCCGCAGCGCGGTGGTCTTGTGGATCGGTGGCGAGAACGACGAGCCTGATCAGGTGCTGACGTTGCCGGAAGTCGATCACTGCCGGGTGCCGGTGTTCACGACCGTTCGGCAGGCGCGGTTGTACGTGAGCCGACGGGGGCGGAGGCTGGCCTGTCCGGAGGCCGACATCCTGGAGCTCAACCGTGTCGAGCATTGGCTGGAGAACCCGGCACGCCGGCGCGTCCCCTCGGGTGCGGTGCTGGATGCGTGGAACTTCTTCGAGGATCTGGCCCGAGGACTTGGTGAGGTCCATCGGCTGCCCTCGCAGAGCGCGGTGCATAACAGCGCATACGAGAGGCTGTTCGGAGGCGAGTGCGCCGCATGGACTCCCGAGGAGCAAGGTGCGGCACTGGAACTGATCACGGCCGGGATGGAACTGTGGAACTTCTGTCCGGTGATCGTCAAGCCCTGTTCGAGCATCGCTTTCGGCAGCGGGCGGAGGTCTCCCAAGGTCCGGTGATCCGTGTGCCGGTTGGCTCACCGAGGTCCTTTTACGCAGCCTTGGCCGGGTAGTCGGTCCATGATCGGATCGGTGAGTCGGGGGCGAAGCTGGTCTTCGGTTTCGCGTGAGTGTTGCGCCGGCGCGCGTAGGCGGCGATGGCGGCGTTCTGCTCGTCGTGGCTGCGGTGGTCGGTGCCGTTGAGGGCGAAGTAGCGCAGGGCCGCGAACTCGGCCTCGAGCCAGTTCAACCAGGATCCGTAAGTGGGCAGGAAGACCAGCTCGTTGTTGTTGTCGGTCGCCCAGGTGCGGACCTTGGCGTGCTTGTGCGGGGAGAAGTTGTCCAGCACCACGTACAGCTTGCCGGTGGCCAGGTCGAGGGCGGCGAGCATCTGTCGCACACCGTCGTAGCGGTCGTAGGTGGCCCGCAGCCTGCGCGGACGCCTCACCGACCCCCACGCCTTGCCCTTGCGGGACATCAGGTTCAGCGGTCCGAATTCGTCGACGCATACGCGGGCGGGCCGATGTGCAAGGACCAGCCGCCGGTGTGCTCATCTAGGCCGATTCGCGGGGGCTGCAGGGCGTCGGCGTCGTGGACGTCGGCCCGGATGATGCGGCCGGTGCCCAGGTGCAGGGAGACCCGAAGCTGCCGGCCTGTCCGGTTGGGCACCTCCACCCCGATGAGCGGCAGCGACACCACGGAGCCGGCCTTGAGGACCAACGGCAGCTCAAATGCGCTCAGCCTCGCTTTCGACCCGCACCGGCGCCGCGAAGCGCACCGCCACGCACGGACGTTCCGCGAGGCGGGTGCACGCCCGGCCCGGCGCCGTGCTCACCGGAGCACGGCGCCGGCCGCCCGCGTCCGGAGCGCGACCTCGTGTGCGGGCGGGGCCGGGGGAAGGCGCGGGGAAACGGGCCCGGGCCCTCCGTTCAGCTGGACTCGCGGACCACGAGTTCGTTCGGCGTGATCACCGGCTTCCTGGGGCCGCCCTCGATGAGCGCCAGCAGCAGGCGCACCGTCGCGGTGGCCTGGTCGGCCATGGAACTGCGCACCGAGGTGAGCGCGGGAGTGGTGTAGGCGGCGGCCTCGATGTCGTCGAACCCGACCACGGCCACGTCGTCGGGGACCCGGCGGCCCGCCTGGTGCAGGGTGCGCAGCGCCCCGATGGCCATGAGGTCGTTGGCCGCGAACACCGCGTCGACGTCCGGGTCGTCCTCCAGGAGCTGCCGCATGGCCTCCGCGCCCGACACCCGCGTGAAGTCGCCCAGCGCGACGATCGAGCGGCGGCCGGTGTCCCGCAGGGTCGCGCGGTACCCCTCGAGCCGTTCGCGGGACTCGTACAGGTCCAGCGGCCCGGTGATCGTGGCGATCCGGCGTCTGCCCCGCTCCAGCAGGTGCCGTACGGCCAGCTCCGCACCGCCCGCGTTGTCCAGCGCCACGTACGGGACGTCCGTCGCGGCGGTGCGGTTGAAGGACGCGACGGGCAGGCCCATGCGGGCGAGCGCGGCCGGCAGGGGATCGGCGCCGTGCAGCGCCACGAGCATCACGCCGTCCACGTGGCCCCCCGCCACGTAGCGCTCCACCCGGGCCCGGCTCTCGTCGGACTCGGCGAGGATCAGCACCACGCGTCTGCCGACGGCCTCCAACTCCCGGCTGACGGTGCGCACCACGGTGGAGAACAGCGGGTCGTCGGACACCACGCCCTTGGGCGGGTCGGACACGACCACGGCCACGGCGTCCGTGCGGCGGGTGACCAGGTTGCGGGCGGCGGCGTTCGGCACGTAGCCGAGTTCCCGCACCGCCTGCATGACGACGTCCCGGATCTCCGGCGCGACGGTGGTCTCCCCGTTGATGACCCGGGAGACGCTCGACTTGGACACGCCGGCCCGGGCGGCGACCACCGTGAGCGTGGGTCGTTTCATCGCCTTCCGATCACCGGTGCCCGGTCGTCGAGTCCAGGGAGCGTTTCCCCCAGGATGACCTCGGCCCGATCCGCCTGTCAACGACGCCTCCCGCGCACCTGGTTGACGGTCCCTCGCCTCAACCGGCCGGCCTCCGGCGCCGGTCGGCCGGCGCCGCGCGCACCGCCGCAGTGGATCTCAGGAACCGTTCCCTGATACGCAGCACGTGCGTCGGGGGTGTTACGGGCCTGTTGCCGAAAGCCTTGACAGGCCACCGACACCGGCCCATTCTCACCCCTCAGGGAGCGCTCCCTCACCCTTTCCCCCACTGAGGAGTCGCCCGTGCATCCCCTGCTCCGCCGCATCGGCTTACCCGCCCTGGTCGCGGCCGTCCTGCTCACCCTCGTCAGCCTGCCCGCGCCCCGCGCCCACGCCGCCGAGACCCTGCTGTCGCAGGGCCGGCCCGTGGTCGCGTCGAGCACCGAGGACCCGTTCACCGCGCCGGGAGCCGTCGACGGCAACCCGGCGACGCGCTGGTCCAGCGCCTTCTCCGACCCGCAGTGGATCAGGGTCGACCTCGGGGCCCCGGCCCGGATCAGCCGTGTCACCCTCCAGTGGGAGGCCGCCTACGGCAAGGCCTTTCGCATCCAGGTGTCGGACGACGCCGAGACCTGGTCCACCGTCCACGAGACGGCGGACGGCACCGGCGGCACCCAGAACCTGACCCTCATGGGCACCGGCCGCTACGTCCGCATGTACGGCACCCAGCGCGGCACTCAATACGGCTTCTCCCTCTGGGAGTTCCAGGTGTACGGCACGGCCGGCACCGGCGGCGACCCCGGCGGCGGTGGCGGGGACACCCTGCTGTCGTACGGGAAGACCGGCACGGCCTCCTCGTCGCAGAGCGACGGCAACTGCTGGGAGTGCACCCCGGCCCGGGCCTTCGACCGCGACCCGGCCTCCCGGTGGGCGACCAGCTCCACCACCGGCTGGACCGACCCCGGCTGGATCTCCGTCGACCTGGGCGCGACCGCGCAGATCACCAAGGTCGTCCTGCAGTGGGACCCCGCCTACGCCAAGTCCTTCCAGATACAGGTCTCGCCCAACGGCACCGACTGGACGCCGATCTACTCGACCACGTCCGGCACCGGCTTCAAACAGACCCTGTCCGTCTCCGGCACGGGGCGCCATGTCCGCATGTACGGCACCGAACGCGCCACCCCTTACGGCTACTCCCTCTGGGAGTTCCAGGTGTACGGCACCGGAGGCGCCCCCGTCCCGGCGCCGCCGCTGCCACCGGACCCGGCGCAGCCGCCGCGGCTGGTGTGGAGCGACGACTTCGACGGGGCCGCCGGCGGCAAGCCCGACCCGGCGAAGTGGCGCGCCGACCCCGGCACCGGCCAGAACGGCGAGCTGCAGTACTACACCGACCACCAGAACGCCGCGCTCGACGGCGGAGGCCATCTCGTCATGGAGGCCCGCAAGGAGGCCAGCCCCGGCCGGGCCTGCCCGCCCGACCCGCTGACCGGCAGCACCACCTGCCAGTACACCTCGGCCCGCATGAACACCGGCGCCACCTTCCAGTTCACCTACGGACGCGTCGAGGCCCGCATCAAGGTGCCCAAGGGCAACGGGCTGTGGCCCGCCTTCTGGATGATGGGCGCCGACTTCCTCACCGGCCGTCCGTGGCCGTACAACGGCGAGGTCGACATCATGGAGGTCCTCGGCAAGGACGTGAAGACGGCCTACTCGACCGTGCACGCCCCTGCCTACAACGGTGGCAACGGGATCGGCTCGCCGTACCGGCTGCCCTCGGGCGCCGACTTCTCGGACGACTTCCACACCTGGGCCGCCGACTGGAACAGCAAGGGCATCGTCTTCAGCCTCGACGGGCGCACCGTGTTCACCCTGGACAAGGACCAGGTGGAGCGCACGCGCGGACCCTGGATCTTCGACCACCCGCACTACATGATCCTCAACCTTGCGGTCGGCGGCGACTGGCCCGGCCCGACCGACGCGTCGACGCCGTTCCCGTCCCGGATGCTCGTCGACTACGTGCGCGTGTACCAGTAGCGCGGCCGGCACCGGCCCCCTTGTCAGGTCGGGCCCGGACACCTCGGTTCCGGGCCGGACCGCAGCCGCACCACGCCCCACACCCTCCGATGAGGAAGTGACATGCGCAGACACCCCTTGCACCTCTTACACCTCTATCCCGTGTTGGCCGGTGCCCTGGCGATCGCCCTGGCCGCCGCCCTCGGCATCACCCTCGGCGCCCCCGCAGCGCGGGCCGCCACCGTCACCGTCCAGGCCGAGTCCTACGCGGCGCAGTCCGGCGTCGTCCTGGAGACGACCGCCGACATGGGCGGCGGGCAGAACGCCGCCTACCTCGCCGACGGAGACTGGATGCGCTTCGACCAGGTCGACCTCGGGCCCGCCGGCCGCCTGACGGTGTCGGCGCGCATCGCCGCCGCCACGGGCAGCGGGTCCGTCGAACTGCGCACCGGTTCCCTGACCGGCCCCCTGCTCGCCGTGATCCAGACAGGCCCCACCGGGGGCTGGCAGACCTGGGCGACGCGCAGCGCCGACGTCACCACCCACCCGACCGGCGCCCAGACCGTGTTCGCGGTGCTGCGCAGCACCACGCCCGGCGACTTCGTCAACATCAACTGGTTCTCGTTCGTCACCGGCGGCGACGAGGCCGCGCCGGGCTGGGTCGACGTTGACCAGACCAAGTGGCAGGCCCAGCTGACCCAGTTCCGGGCGATGACCCCGGCGCCGGTGCCCGCCAACGCGGTGCGCGTCCCCGAGTTCAACGCCACCTGCACCTACAGCCACTCCAAGCCGGACGACCCGATCGTCGCCCCGGGCCTGCCCGGCGCGTCCCACATGCACAGCTTCTTCGGCAACAAGAGCACCGACGCGTTCACCACCACCCAGAGCCTGCTGGGCAACACGGGCACGACCTGCACACCCGCCAAGGACCTCTCGGCGTACTGGATCCCCACGCTCTACGAGCGCGGCAAGGCGGTCGAACCCGACGGGATGATCGTCTACTACGGGTCGCGGCTGCCCGACCCCACGGCGACCGTGCCCTTCCCGCAGGGCTTCCGCATGATCGCGGGCAACGCCAAGTCGCAGGTGGCCACCCCGGCCGGCTCGCCCAACCAGTTCTGGTGCGCCGGACCCGGCGGCGAGACCGGCCGCAGCGCCGACGGCAACTGGCCGCTGTGCGCCCCCACCGCCAAGCTGGTGTACCAGCTGGTCTTCCCGGACTGCTGGGACGGCCAGCACCTCGACAGCCCGGACCACAAGTCGCACATCGCCTTCACCTACGACGGCAAGTGCAGCGGCGCCTACCCGGTCGCCATCCCCTCGGTGTCGTTCGTCATCAGCTACCCGACCAGTGGGAGCGCCGACGGGTTCAGCCTGGCGTCGGGCATGGCCTCGTCCATCCACGGCGACTTCTTCAACGCCTGGGACACCGCGGCCCTCGGGCAGCGCGTGAAGGACTGCATCGTGCAGAGCGCCAAGTGCAACTCCGCCGGAACGTTCTGACCCGGCGGACGGCGGCCGCCCTGCTCCTGGGCCTGTCGGTCGTCGGCTGCACCCCGCAGCCGCCGACCGACAGGCCCGCGCCCGCCGCCTTCAACGACACCGACACGGCATGGATCCAGTTGATGATCCCCATGGACGAACGGGCCTCGCTGCTCATCGACTTGGCGCCCGCCCGCGCCGGTCGCCCGGCCCTGGCCGGCTGGGCCGAGGAGGCGGGAAGGAGATCGAAGGACGAACTCGTCGACCTGCGTGAGCTGTTGGAGGTCTCGGGTGTTCCCGACACCCGCCCCCACGAGGGGCACAACATGCCGGGCATGGTCACGCTCGACACGGTGCGCAGGGCGAGGACGGCGACGGGGGAGAGCTTCGACCGCCTCTTCACCGAGAGTCTGCGGGCCCATCTGGTCCAGGTCCGCACGCTGTGCGCGAGTGAACGCATGTCAGGGAGCGCCGAGCGGGCGAAGGACCTCGCCGCCGTCATCGAAAGGAGCGTGGCCCGGCAGATCACCCGGCTCGACGCCCTCCGGTGACGGCCTCGTGAAAGAGACTGGCCGGCTCTCCGGCTCCGGCAGCGGCGAGGTCGCCGCGCCGGGCGAGGTAGTCGGCCATGGAGGCACGGTGGACGGCGCGGGCACACTCCAGCAGCGCACCGTCCACCGTTCCGCCCAGGGTGCGGCCGAGGGCCTCGACGTGACTCACGACGGCCTCGACGGTCATCGGCCGCCTGTACGGGCCCGGCCGCGCGGATGAGGCCGCCGGCAGCAAACACCGATTCCGGCTCGATCACGTCCCGCGCGGCGTCCACCAGCCCGGCCCGCCCGTGCACTCAGGTGCGCCACCTGCGTGGGTTGTCAGCTCATCGGCGTACCGTGAGTACTCCCTACCGGGTCGACACCGTTCGTCGAATTGCCCGCTGGTACGGGCCTTGGTGCTCAGAACCCGTCACCCCATCCAAAGGGGACCTTGTAGGCGCGCTGTAGTGCGTGCCGACCGTGGTCCCCGTCCGCTGAGTCGTGTGACGCTCCCACTGGGAACTCGTTCTGGGGACGTGGGGCGGGGAGATCTTTCAGATGAAGAGTGGGCTCGGCCGGAGCCGCACCTGCCTACGAATCGCGGGCGGGGCGGACGCTGGCAATGCCACCGTCGTGTGATCAACGGGATTCTGTTCCGGCAGCGGACCGGTCTCCTCTGGCGGGACCTGCCGTCCCGCTTCGGCAGTTGGAAGACGGTTCACGACCGTCATCGAAGGTGGCCGGCGCCTCCACTTGTGCCCCGAAGATCCCGGGCCGGCGAAGGAGACCAGGGCGTCACCGCTCCGATGAGGCCCTGGGACGCTCGCGAGGCGGGCTCACCTGCAAGATCCACCTCGCTGGAGGAGGTGGGCGTCGCCCGCTCGGTTTTGTCGTCACGCCCGGCCAGTGGGGAGACGCACCACAGATGATTCCCGTCCTGGAAGAGATCCGTGTGCCCCGGCAGGCTGGTGGACGACCGCGCACCCGGCCCGACCACGTCGGGGGCGATAAGGCATACGCGTCACGCCGCAACCGGCTTCACCTGCGCAGACGCCGCATCAAACACACGATCTTCGAGCCGAGAGACCAGCGGGCCAACCGCCGGCGCCGCGGCAGCCAAGGCGGCCGACCTGCCAGGTTCGACAAGATGGTCTACCGCCGCCGCAACGAAGTGGAGCGGACCATCAATTGGCTCAAGAACTTCCGGGCCATCGCCACGCGCTTCGACAAGCGGGCATACGTCTTCCATGGGACGGTCGCGGTGGCCGCGATCCGCCTATGGATCCGCCCGGTGCGAAGCGCCCGTTTCAGAGGTCCTGCGCACCCGGGTAGTGGTGGCGAAGTTCGCTGAGTACGCGCTCGTCGACAGCCCTGACGTCCCACAAGGAGCTGTCGAATTCGGTCAGGACGACCACCAGTTCGTCCTGGGCGAACCCACGTGCTTCGGCGTCGATCAACTGGAGGAAGGGAGTCGTCAACGACAACAGCGTCAACGTGTCCATACCCTCGCCGGCAGACAGCCTCTCCATCTCGACACAGCGAGGGTCGACGATCTCGTCGAACTCCACACGCCACGTCAGGTCCAGGCCGAAGCTGCCGAGGCGAACCAGTAGCTCAGCCAGGGTCACGTAGTGCTTTCCACGCCAGGCAGGAAACGTGATCCCCTTCATCCCCGTCTCTGCTTCGGCTGTATCGCGCGACATGCGACCCCCTTCGTACAGCGAACACTAGGCCACGGCCCTGACCAGCTCGCACGACTCATCGGACAGGCCTAGGGCCAAGCGCGCTTATGCCTTCCATGGCAGAGGAATTGTCAAGGCTTGTGGATGAGGAGTGGTTGCCTGCTGGCAGGTGAATGGCCTTGAGTCTCCAGTAGGGGGAGACACAAAGGTGGGGACATGGACGGCGACACGCTTTATCCGATCGGCGAACTTGCTCGACGGACCGGCCTGACGGTCAAGACCATCCGGTTCTACTCCGATCGCGGAATCGTGGCGCCGACGGACCGCAGCCCGGCCGGCTACCGCCTCTACGGCATCGACGCCGTCGCACGCCTGGACCTCGTACGGACCCTGCGCGAGCTGGGACTGGACCTTCCCACGATCCGCAGGGTCGTGGACCGGGAGCTCTCGCTTCCCGAGGTCGCCGCGGCGCACGCCGAAGCACTGGCAGTGCAGATCCGCGTCCTGCGCCTGCGGCACGCGGTGCTGACGACGGTGGCCGAGCGCGGGTCCACACCTGAGGAGACGGATTTGATGCACAAGCTGGCCAGGCTCTCCGAGGACGAACGCCGACGTCTGATCGGCGATTTCCTCGACGCCGCCTTCGGCGGTCTCGATACCGACCCCGCATTCGCGGGGGTCATGCGCTCGATGACCCCCGAGTTGCCCGACAACCCGGAGGCGGAGCAGGTCCAGGCGTGGGTGGAGCTGGCCGAACTGGCCATGGACCCGGGTTTCCGCGCCGTCGTGCGGCGGATGGCCGAGGACCAGGCAGCCGAGCAGACCCGAAGCGACATGACGGTCCCGCGCCGCGACATCACCGCAGCCGTCCGTGACCAGGCCGGCCCGGCCCTGACCGCAGGTATCGACCCGGCCTCACCCCAGGCCGATCCGATCGTCGCGGAGTTCACGGCGCACTACGCGCACCTCCTCGGCCGCCCCGACGACGTCGAGCTTCGCCGTCGGCTGGCGACTCGGCTGGAGAGCGTGAACGACCCACGCAGGGAGCGGTACCTCCAGTTGCTCGCAGTGGTCAACGGCTGGCCGGCCCCGGAGAGTCTGGCCCCGGTGTTCGATTGGTCCGTCCAGGCTCTGCGCGCCCGGACACAGCAATGACGGGGCGGTCGCAAGGCGGCATGGGGCGGACACGGCACGCGTAGGGTGAAAACGCCGCCGCGTACGATCGGTTGATGAGTGCCCCGGTCGTACTTCAGGTGGCCGCGGCGCCGGTCTCTCCCGCTCTCGTTCTTCGCCCCTGGCGCATGGAGGACGTTGCCGCATTGATCGAGGTGAGTCGGGATCCCACACTGCGCCGGTGGGCGGGCTCTGTCGTGGACAACGATGCCGAGGGGGACACGCTGGGTGCAGGCTCAGCAGCAGGGCTGGGCAGCGGGGGACCGGTTCGGCTCTGCCGTCCTTGAGTCGCGGGCGGGGAGTGGCCTCCCGCGTTCTGGAGGCACTCACCAGTTGGGCCTTCGAGACCTTCGAAGCCGACGGGCTGGAGCGCCTCGAACTCCTGCACCAGGTGGACAACCTGGCATCGTGCCGGGTTGCACAGAAGAGCCGCTACGACTTCGACACCGTCCTGCCCGCGGCACCGCCCTCCTTCCCCGCGATGGCCACCTGCACATACGGCGTACGAGTGCCTGAGATCCGCTGATCTGTGACATTCCGTGACGGCTGGAGTTCTTCAACATCCCGGCCGCTTTCGTCGAGTTCGAAGTTGGACCTCCTGCGTATGCGCACCGGGAGGCGCATGGCCGTAGGCAGGGCCTGGGGGAAGCCGAAAAGGCAAGCAACCCGAGCTGAACGCCCGCCAGTGGGCGTACCTCCTCAAGGGGCACGCCACTGGACCATCGCTGACCTAGGGAACCACTCGTACCTTTCTGGCATCTACAGCATCAACGCCACCGGAAGCGATCATGATGTCCTCCCTCGACGTACCCGCCACGACCGCAACTCCGGCCCCTGGCTCTGGCCCGGGCTTCTCAATGGACGAGCAGAAGGTCATCTCGCTGTGCGACACGAGGTAGCTACCTTGAGAGGCCCTTTCACGCGATGAGCAGTACAACCAATACGCCGACGCGCCACACGTCCACCACCGGCTCCGTGGACACCACGGGCCGCCGCAACACCGAGCTCGCGTTGCTGGTGTTCGCCGTGGTGATCCCGCTGTTCGCCTATGCCAATGTGGGCCTGGCCATCAACGGTTCGGTACCGTCCGGTCTGCTGGGCTACGGCCTCGGACTCGGTCTGCTTGCCGGCGTCGGCCATCTCGTCGTACGGAAGTTCGCGCCACATGCCGACCCGCTGTTACTTCCGCTGGCCACGCTGCTGAACGGGCTCGGTCTGGTGGTCATCTGGCGGCTGGACCAGTCACCGAGGCTTCAGCGGCGTGCCGAGATGTTGTTCGGGGGGTTCAGTCCGGACACCCCCAAGCAACTGCTGTACTCGGCACTCGGCATCGCGTTCTTCGCCGTGATCATCGTGTTCCTGAAGGACCACCGGATCCTGCAGCGCTACACGTACATCTCCATGGTCGTCGCGCTCATGCTGCTCATCGCGCCGGTGTTCTTCCCGGCCGTCAACGGCGCCAAGATCTGGATAAGCCTCGGCGCCTTCACCATCCAGCCCGGCGAATTCGCGAAGATCGTCATTGCTGTCTTCTTCTCCGGCTACCTGATGGTGAAGCGTGACGCACTGGCGCTGGCCAGCCACCGTTTCATGGGTCTGTACCTGCCGCGTGGCCGCGACCTCGGCCCGATCATCGCTGTGTGGGGGATGAGCCTGCTCGTCCTGGTCTTCGAGACTGATCTCGGTACGTCGCTGCTGTTCTTCGGAATGTTCGTCGTCGTCCTGTACGTCGCCACCGAACGGACCAGCTGGATCGTTTTCGGTCTGCTGATGTCGTCGGCCGGCGCGGTCGGTGTGGCCTCCTTCGAGCCGCACGTTCAGCAGCGCGTCGATGCCTGGCTGCATCCCTTCTCGGACAAGGTCATGGCGCAGAGCGACCAGATCGCACAGTCGCTGATGGCGTTCGGTTCCGGCGGAGTCCTCGGCACCGGACTCGGCCAGGGCCACTCCGACCTCATCGGGTTCGCCGCCGACTCCGACTTCGTCTTCGCCACCTTCGGCGAGGAGCTCGGCCTGGCCGGTGTGATGGCGATCCTGCTGCTGTACGGACTGATCGTCGAGCGCGGCATCCGCACCGCGCTCGCCGTCCGCGACCCCTTCGGAAAACTGCTCGCGGTCGGCCTGTCCAGCGCATTCGCCATCCAGGTGTTCGTCGTGGCCGGCGGTGTCATGGGCCTCATCCCGCTGTCCGGCATGACGATGCCCTTCCTGGCGTACGGCGGTTCCTCCGTCATCGCCAACTGGGCACTCGTCGGCATCCTGCTGCGCATCAGCGACGCCGCACGCCGCCCGGCCCCCGCCTCCCACCCCGACGCCGACTGAGACCGGAGGCGTCCGATACCCGCATGTGTGCGGGGGCATTATACGCCCCGATGCCGACATTCCCACCTTTCCTGTATTTTTCTTGCGAAAAAGGGTGGATTGTTACTCCTGGGGCGCCTAGTCTGAGTGCAGACAGCAATTCGAATGCATATTCGATCCGAGCGACGGTCACGCGGGGGCACGTCCTGCCGGACGAGGACCGCGTCCCCTGCCGGCCAGGCCCACCCGGAACCGCCGTCGCAGACGCCAGGAGAACGGCGTGAACCTCACCTTCACCACCGCCACCAAGGAACAGGCCAAGGCCCGCATCGCGCTCGCCGGTCCCACCGGGTCGGGCAAGACCTACACTGCCCTGGTCGTCGCCGCCGGGCTCGGCGAGCGGGTCGCCCTGATCGACACCGAGCACGGCAGCGCCGCCAAGTACGCCGACGAGTTCGACTTCGACACCCTCCCGCTCACGACGTTCCAGCCCACCACCCTCGTCGACGCGCTCGCGGTGGCCGCCCACGAGGGCTACGACGTCATGATCGTCGATTCCCTGAGCCACTTCTGGTCCGGCACCGGCGGGATGCTGGAGCAGGTCGACAACGCGGCCAAGCGCCTCGGGGCGGGCGGCAACTTCGCCGGCTGGAAGGAGGCCCGCCCCCAGGAGCGGGCGATGATCGACGCCCTGCTCGCCTACCCCGGTCACCTCATCGTCACCATGCGCACCAAGACCGAGTACGTCGTGGAGGCCGACGAGCGCGGCCGCAAGGTGCCACGCAAGATCGGGCTCAAGCCCGAGCAGCGGGAGGGCATCGAGTACGAATTCGACATCGTTGGCGATCTCGACCACGAGAACACCCTGGTGATCTCCAAGTCCCGGGCGAAGCCGCTGTCCGGGACGGTGCTCCACAGGCCGGGTCCGGAGTTCGCCGAGGCCGTCCTCGACTGGCTGGAGGCCGGCAAGCCCGTCCCCTCCGTTTCCGACTACGTCACGGCGGCCACCGCGCCGGGCGCCAGCCACGAGGAACTGCGCGACCTGTACGAGAAAGCCCGGCGGCACAACCTGCTCGGCGCCGCCGTCCTGGACGACACCGGGGAGACCCACACGCTCGGCCAGCTGATAGTGCGCCACGGCACCGTGGCGGCGAGGAACAGGGTCGCCGAGGACGTCGAGTCCGGGGCCGGGACCAGGCGGGCGAACGGGACCAAGCAGGAGAACGGGGCCAAGCGGAAGGACAAGTCCGCATGAGCCTCAAGGAGCACGCCACCCGGGTCGCCGTGCTCCGGGTGCTGCGCGACGCCGTCGACGCCGAGTACCAGACCGAGCGCCGCGAGGTCCTCGAGGGGCTGCGCGCGGCCCGTGCCGAGCTGAACCTGAAGTCGGTCCGGGTGGCCCTGCCGGACGACACACCGGTCGCCACCCTCACCCTCGTCGACCCCAAACCGACGGTCGTGGTCACCGACGAAGAGGCCTTCACCGCCTGGGTGGCCGAGAACCACCCCGGCGAGGTGGAGACGCTGGTCCGGGTGCGCCCCAGCTGGCAGCGGCAATTTCTCGCCCGGCTGACCTGCCTCGAGCCGGTCGCCGACCCGTACACCGGCGAGGCGATCCCGGGGCTGTGTGTGCTGTCGGCCTCCGAACCGCGGTCGTTCAGCCTGCGCCCCCTGCCCGGCGGGCGGGAACGGATCGCCCGCGCCTTGCACATCGGCACGCTCGACCTGCGCCGTCTGCTCCCCCTCGAGGGAGGCGAGGATCCATGACCGCTGTCGTCGCCCACCCCGACCGGGACACGCTCGACACGGTGTGGTTCCTGGTCTCCCAAACCGGTCACCTCGATTGTGGCCGCTGGACGTTCGAGGACGACAAGCGGCTGCGGTGCGCCTGCGGGGCCGTCCTGTACGTGTACCAGCAGCCGGCGGATGCGGCGGGAAGCGGCGCACCGGCGTCAGCCGGGACGTTCCCCCGCGGAAGGGAAGAGCGCATGCTGCCAGCCGAGACGGCCCAGCTCGTCGCACTGGTCGCGGCGATGTGCCCCTCGATGCACCTGGAAGACACCACGACGGACGCCTGGCACCTGCTGCTCGCCGACCTGGACGTCGCCGATGTACAGGCGGCTGTGATCCGGCTGGGCAGGCAGCGGTCCGACATCGCCGCCGCCGACATCCGCGCCGAGGTGCGCGCGATCCGGGAGGAGCGGCTCGCCCGCAACCCGCTGCCACTTCCGGACAGCGACCCCGACGATCCGCGCCGTTATCGTGCGGAACTCCTCGCGCTGGTGACCGCGATCGCCTCAGGACAGCGAGTTCGGCGCACACCCGCCGCCGCGGGCAGTCCGCCCTCCCACCTCACCGGCTCGAAGCGCGACGCGCGTGTCCGGTCCCTCCGCGTGCCCTGTCCCTGGTGCGGGGCCGCCGCAGGCCGTCCCTGCACCGTCCCCCGGCTCGGAATCCCGCTGAGGAGGTCCCCTGCCCACCAGGCACGGCTCCTCGCAGCCGGGCTCGCCGAGCCCGGGCCGAGACAGGAAGGGGGAACGGGGCGAACCCGGTGACCGCCCCGACTCGGGGAAAAGCCACGTACCGGAGCCCCGCCACCCCTCGCCACCGCGACTCCCCTGGAGACCCGCGCCGCCCAGCTCACCCCTCACACCTGCCCGGAGCGGCGCAGCCTCCCCTCCCGGCACCATCACCACCGGTACGAGGCTGCCCGTCGAACTCGAACCGGCACGGGTGAGGAACCACCCGTCGCACGAGAGGAAAACCGCCATGGTCGGTGAAACCGTCATCACCGTCGTCGGCAACCTGACCGACGACCCCGAGCTGCGCCTCACCCCGTCCGGCGACACGGTCGCGCACTTCACCGTCGCCTCCACGCCCCGCGCCTTCGACCGGCAGAGCAACGAATGGCGGGACGCCGAGACGCTGTTCCTGCGCTGCTCGGTCTGGCGGCAGGAGGCGGAGCACGCCGCCGAGTCCCTGACCCGCGGCACCCGCGTCATCGTCCAGGGGCGGCTGCGCCAGCGGACGTACGAGACCCGGGAGGGCGAGAGGCGGACCGTCATCGAGCTGGAGGCCGACGAGATCGGCCCGTCGCTGCGGTTCGCCGCCGTGACGATCACCAAATCCCCGCACACCGCCGTCCCCGCCGGTTCCCGCGGCGGCCGCCGTCCTCCCGCCGAGGACCTGTTCACCTCGCCCGGCGGCGGCGAGCGGCCGGTCCCCGCCGAGAGCGGACAGCATGCCCTCCACGAGGAGACGGAGCCCTTCTGACGGGTCGGTGCACCCGTGCGCCGGCCGCGACCACACACCGCACCCATCCGAGGCGGACCCCATGAAGGAACAGGACCGCGAGGAAGCGCTCGAACTCGCCCTCGCCCAGATCGAAAAAAGGTTCGGCGCGGGCTCGGTGATGCGCCTGAGCGATGAGCCGGAGGTCCCCGTCGAGGTCATCCCCACCGGCTCGATCGCCCTGGATCTCGCCCTCGGTGTCGGCGGCCTGCCGCGCGGCCGCGTGGTGGAGATCTACGGCCCGGAGTCCTCCGGCAAGACGACCCTGGCCCTGCACGCCATGGCCAACGCGCAGAAGGCAGGCAGGACCGCGGCGTTCATCGACGCCGAGTACGGCCTCGACCTCGAGTACGCCAAGCGGCTCGGCGTCGACACCGACACCCTGCTGGTCTGCCAGCCGGACAACGGCGAACAGGCCCTGCAGATCGCCGACACCCTCATCCACTCCGGCGCCCTGGGCCTCATCGTCATCGACTCCGTCGCCGCGCTGGTGCCGCGCGCGGAGATCGAGGGCGAGATGGGCGACCCGCACGTCGGCCTGCAGGCCCGGCTGATGAGCCAGGCGCTCCGGAAGATCTCCGGCGCGCTGAGCCACTCCGGAACCACGATGATCTTCATCAACCAGCTGCGCGAGAAGATCGGAGTGGTCTTCGGCTCGCCGGAGACCACGACCGGTGGCCGCGCCCTGAAGTTCTACGCCTCGGTCCGCCTGGACATCCGCCGGATCGAGACCCTCAAGGACGGCACCGAGCCGGTGGGCAACCACACCCGCGTCAAGGTGGCCAAGAACAAGGTCGCCCCGCCGTTCAGGCAGGCCGAGTTCGACATCCTCTACGGCCGGGGCATCAGCCACGAGGGCGAGCTGATCGACCTGGGCGTCCAGCAAGGCCTCGTCCGCAAGTCCGGCACCTGGTACACGTACGAGGGCGACCGGCTCGGCCAGGGCAAGGAGAACGCCCGCGCCTTCCTCGGGGACCACCCCGACCTCACCGACGAGATCGAGAAGAAGACCAGGGAGAAACTGGGAATCGGGGCGAAGCCGGAGGCCCCGGCGGCGGAGCCCTGGGCGGACAGGGCGAACCGAGCGGCCGCACCCGGCACCGTGCCGTTCGACTCGGCCGCGGCCGGCCGACGCTCCACCGGGCCGGCCGCGTCGGCCCCGAGCGGTCCGGCCCCCCGCGTCCTCCTCGACGGCACCCAGGCCGGGCCGTGAAGACCAGCCGGCCGCTCCCTCACTCCGGCGCGAGGCGAACGCCGGAGAACCGTGGCGGCACCATGTTCCCCGGCGCCGCCACGCCTCGGGACGAGACGCCGACCCCGGGCAGGACCGCCGTCGGCCGGCCCACTGCGGCGGAGCCTGTCCACCGGCCGGCCGCGGCCGCCGCCGACGGCGAGGACCGGGTCACCGAGGCGGCGTTGCGCCCCAAGGACCTGGACGCCTTCATCGGCCAAGCACGGGTCCGCGAGCAGCTCGACCTCGTCCTCAGGGCCGCGCGGCAGCGGAGCGTCACCGCCGACCACGTGCTGCTCTCCGGCGCCCCGGGGCTCGGCAAGACCACCCTGGCGATGATCATCGCCGCGGAGATGGGAGCCCCGCTGCGCATCACCTCCGGCCCCGCCATCCAGCACCCCGGGGACCTGGCGGCGGTCCTGACCTCGCTCACCGGGGGTGAGGTCCTCTTCCTCGACGAGATCCACCGGATGTCCCGGCCCGCCGAGGAGATGCTCTACCTGGCGATGGAGGACTTCCGCGTCGACATCGTCGTCGGCACCGGCCTCGACGCGACCGCCATGTCCCTCGAGCTGCCGCCGTTCACCCTCGTCGGCGCCACCGTCCGGGCCGGCCTGCTGCTCCCGCCGCTGCGCGACCGCTTCGGCTTCACCGCCCACATGGAGTTCTACGACCCGGCCGAACTGGAGCGCGTCATCAACCGCTCCGCCCGGCTGCTGGAGGTGGAGGTCGAGCCCGCGGGCGCCGCCGAGATCGCCGGCCGCTCCCGCGGCACGCCCCGCATCGCCAACCGGCTGCTGCGCCGGGTGCGGGACTACGCCGAGGTCACCGCGGACGGAGCGGTCACCCGCCAGATCGCGTCCGCGGCCCTGGGGGTCTACGAGGTCGACGGTCGTGGCCTGGACCGCTTGGACCGGGCCGTGCTGCACGCCCTGCTGAAGCTGTTCGGTGGCGGACCGGTCGGTCTGTCCACCCTCGCGGTCGCCGTGGGGGAGGAGCGGGAGACGGTGGAGGAGGTCGCCGAGCCGTTCCTGGTCCGGGAGGGGCTGCTGGCCCGGACGCCCCGGGGGCGGGTCGCGATGCCCGCCGCCTGGGCCCACTTCGGGCTCGTACCGCCTCCCGGGCCGTCCCGGGCCGCGCCCCCGGGACACCAGAACGGCAATTCCGGACAGGACGACCCACCCGGAGGCCGCACCGGACCGACCACCTCCCCGGCCGCTCCCCGGCACCGGCCCCCGTGACGGTGAGACCCATGGCTGCCCGTACGAGAACCGCCAAGAACCGGCCGTCCTACCGCTGCACCGAGTACTTCCGGCAGAAGCCGAGCTTCTTCGGGGAGTACGACACCGGCAGGTCCTTGGTCTGCCGGCGGTACAAGCGAGGCAGCCTTCCGGGCCGGCAAGACTGGTGGTCCAGTGCGTCGATTGCGGGGCGCTGGGCCGCGTACGGTCCGGATCTCGGTGGCGGCCACGGCCGGTGACGATGCAAGCGGGGCCGAGCAGCGTTGGTGCGTGGGGGCCGGCCGGCCGGGCCCCGCGACAAGCGGAAGTGCCTACTGGCCGATGCGCTGCCACTGCCGGCCGGTGCCCCCGGGCGACGCCAGGAAGCGCGCCCGGGGGCGGGTCTTGAGGTGAGGGGCGACCGGACGCCGGGGCAGGAGTCGGCTGTCGCTGGACGATGCCGCCCCGGCGCGCCGATGCGCCCCGCTCGGGACGAGTCACGGGCTCCGCGGGGAATCGCCGGCCCGTCAGGAGCGTCTCGCCGGGGCGAAGGGCCGTCCAGATGCCGGACCAGGTCAGGACGGCGATCGCAGCGGTCGGGAACTTGGTCCGTACACGGTCCAGGGCGTCCCCGACCCCCCCTGGCCGCGAGCGGCAGCACCAGGTCCTGGCCGGCGACGTCCTCCGGCCAGCCGCTCTCGGCGTGCCGCAGGACGAGCAGCCGGCGCGGTCGGCCTTCGGCGGATCCGGCGTGCTCAGGAGTCCCGGTGGAGGGCGGCACATCCTTGAGCGTAAGAGGTGGGGCGCCGAACGGCCATGGACGCTACGGGTACGTCCGCACGTCGTCGTCGTAGTCGCGGGCCGATCCCGTACGAGCTCGAGCAGTGCGCCCGTCGCCAGATTCGCAAGGGTCGTGCTCTCCAGGACCTGGCGCAGACTCGTCCGCACAGCACGCCCCCATCCGGCAGGGGAGCCGCCGCACCCCGGTACTCCAGCCCCGTCAGCTTCATGCCCCGCACGCCGACGAGTGGTCCGTCCATCGCGCGGAGGACGTCGGCGAGGGTGATCTCCGTCCAGCTGTGCGAAGGGGCGGCCCGACGTCGTACCCCGCTCGATCTGATCCTCGTCGACCCCGCTCCAGAGGCGGGCTGGGGCACCGTGTACGTCACCGAGGTTCCCGAGCACCGGGTCGACGTGCCCGTCGGTGGCATGAGCTGCTGCCCGGACGACCTGGGTCGCTTCCGGCGTCGGCTCTGCCGGCACGGCGAAGTCCACCGTCACCGCGGCGGACTTCGCCTTCCGGTACCGCTACCCAGAGCGAGACCCTCTACAGGCAGGGCCGCTGTCGCGTCTGCGATCTGCCGGTCTCACTCTGTAAGCGCACCGACTCCGTGTGCTGCTCCACGAAATGCCGCACGCGGGCATGGCGGCGGCGCCGTCAGGCTGCTGCAGGCAAAGCGTGAGGATCCGAACGGCCATTGCATCACCCGTCACCGCGTGACGAATGTTTATGAAACGGAAGAGATCAGCCACCGGCTGACGAAATTCACCAAAGGTGACGTCGGATCCTGCGCATGACGTCTCCTGGAACGATCTTCGGGCCTGACAGGCACAACTCCGGCCGGGTTCCAGTCGCGAAGCTGCTCATCGGGTCCATTCAGGGTCTCCCGCACCTGTGCGGCGCGGCCCGGTACGGGAACCGTGCTTGTGCCCTGGGCCTAAGCCCGCCGATCCTTCCGGACGGTCCTTCATCGCCCCTGTCCGGGATCGAATGGCTCCTCGCAGGGGACACGAAAATCTATGTTGGCTGGAGTAGACATTCCTTGATCGCCTGGCTACGATTTTTCTCGTAGCCGAGATCGCAAGGGCCCGGCAGACACGAACTGCCGGGCAGCAGTACCAGTGGTTGCAGTTGGCAGGACGGTGCGGTGGTGAAGTTCCGAAGCCAAGGTTGTCGCAGGTCGGCGACGGGGCTGACGACCGGACCGGGCGGCCCGCAGTGATCAGGGGCCGCCGCGAGCAGGACCGCAGTTGAAGTTGCAGTACCTGTAGGTGCAGTTCGCGCTATCCAGCAGCGAAGGTGTGTCAGTGGTACCTCGGTGAAGGCGTCGGCTGCGGGCGCGCGCACCGGGAAGTTCGGCAGCGGGGTTCTAAGCCAGAGCAGATGCAGGACGGGCGACGGGGCTGGCTGCCGAAGAGTGGCGCTTCCTCAGGTCACGACGGAACACGCAGTAGAGCAGTGCCAGCATCACGCAGTCCCCCTTTGGTAATTGTTGGTCAAGAGGGAAAGAACGGAGGGGCGAGGCGCCATCAGGATCGCCCGGGCGAAGTGACTGAGCCCGGGTACCGCAGGACATCGATAGTGAGGTGGTCTCCGGTCGAGCAACCGCGATCCCCGCGCATCCGACAGCACCACGGTCGGACCCGCGGAAACAGTAGGCCGGTGCAGTATCAGGGCCGGCAGATGGTGTAGCAGTTCCTTCGGGGCCCTGGCACACATGGTGCCAGGGCCCCTCAACGCGTTCCACGAGAGAGGTGCAATGACAGCAGAGGACTCATACGGCCGACTCGACGACGATGACTACCCCGCCTACACGATAGGCCGGGCCGCCGAGATGCTCGGCACCACCCAGGGCTTCCTCCGCGCGATCGGTGAAGCCCGCCTGATCACCCCGCTGCGCTCCGCGGGCGGCCACCGCCGCTACTCCCGCTACCAGCTGCGCATCGCTGCCCGCGCCCGCGAACTTGTCGACCGGGGCACTCCGGTCGAGGCCGCCTGCCGCATCATCATCCTCGAAGACCAGCTCGAAGAAGCCCATCAACTGAACGCCGCATACCGGCGCAAGACCGGAATGGCGGACCCGACGACCGCAGTTTAAGAGGTCATCTTTCTTAGCGGGCCTCGGCAGCAGAGCTCCGGCGATGACTCACCGGAGCCCTTTCACGTTCCAGCAGGCAAGTCCGCGCTTCGGTGTCCGTCTGACCGAGGAAAACAGGCACGAGCCGGTACCCGGACAGCAGGATGGCCCCGACCGGCGCGTGCCGGTGGGGCCCACACCGCGCGTCGAGCGGAATTTTGCCGCAGTGGTTCCTCAGTGGTCGGAGTAGCTGAAGTCGCCCATGGTCCAGGCGCTGACGTCCTCGATCGCAACGCGGTACATCCCGCCCGTCTCCGGGATCCCCACTGTGCCCTGGAGGATCCGGGCGACATGGAAGTGCAGATGCGTGGGCGGCCCGTTCTTCTTTGCGGGGGTACCGAAGACGGCGGAGAACTCGCCCAAGCGGGCGGAATCCGTCAGTACCTCCGACACCCTCTGCCTCCACACGGCTTCGGGAGCCAGCCGACCGGTGATGACAGCACCCCCGGTGACCACGGTCAGGGACATCTGGTTGCTCTGCCCGGACTCCACCAGGGCGGCGATGTCAACGAGCAGCTCGTCAGGCTTAGACATGGGAAAGATTATATTTAGTGGCCGTCCGGCTTTTGAGTGGTGGCGACCATGGGCGGAGCGGGCGTTTACGGCATGGGCGCCGGAAGGTCCGGCGGGCGACCACGGTGGCGCGTGCGAGGCGATGAAACCTGGGTCAGCCGAAGCCGACGCTCCCATCGTTCTGATTGACTGATCGTTTCAGAATGCCGCTCGACGAAGGCGCCGGAGGCCCCTGTGTGCCAAACGCTTCGAGACGTGGGCGGGAGAAGTCGCATGGAACGGAGCTCGGCTTCGGAAGGGCCTCGCACGGTGACAGTGCGTGATCTTGTGCGCGGCGTCGTTACCGCGCTCCTCGGATGTCGGTGATGGAGTGAATCACTCGTGTCCGTTTGAGGGTCGGCCAAGCCACTCTTCACTGTTCAGTGCGGCAGGCGGTGGTCGCGCGGCTGCAGGAACACTTCATCCGCGTAGCACCAGGCCCATGCTTCGCTGCCCGGCTCCACGGACTGTACGAGTGGGTGACCGCTCGATTCGTAGTGAGCTGTGGCGTGGGCGCCTGGTGCGCTGTCGCTGCACCCTACGTGGCCGCAGGTCAGGCAGAGTCGCAGCCGTGTCTCCTCGCGCCCCTGGGCGGAGCACTCCACGCACAGGTGGCTTTGGGGCGCTGGTGTCGGGCCTGCGTCGGCGGCATGGGGACATCCGTGGCCTTGCGGGCGGCCCCCGTCCGGCCGTACCACCCACTCGGTCATGGTGTCGCCTTTCGACTGCTGGCGGTCGTGGTCGGAATATCCAGTACTTCGTTCATGCAAGGACAGACGGATGCACAGCTGCGGACCTCGGCGACGGAAGCCGCTGAACCAGCGACTGCGTGCAGGAGGAAGGTATCGAGGTGCACCGGTGAGGGCGGCGACTGGTGCTGTATCTGCGATTCCACGCCGGCCGCTGATCTTGATCATTGACCTCGCTGCTGCTCCAGGCGGACGTGTTCGGTGAGGGTTTCGATTCGTTTCACGGTCTTTCCCGGCTCGTGGTGTGGGGCTGGCCTGCAGTTCTTCGAGCCAGGTGGGCGTCCAGGTCCGGGCTTGGAGGGTTGGGGCACGTCGGCGGGACGGGCGGTCTTCACGCGGAGGTGGCGGAACCCCCGGCGAACCCGGGCGAGGGTGAGCCGACGCGGCTCGGCGGGCCGTTCTCGAGGTCGGCGCAAGTCCTCGGCGAAGGGGCCGGGCAAGGCGGAATTGGGTGTGGGCGGCGATGATCAGCCAGGTCCACAGATCTGCCGTGTGCGGATCGCGGACCTTGGGGCGGTCCAGCCCAGGGTCTGTTTGAACAGCCGGAAGGTATGTTCAAGATCGAACCTGCGGAGGAACGCCTGTCGGCGCAAGTCGACGTCCTGGCCGGTCATCCTGGTGAGCGAGGACCACAGCCACACCGGCTTCGGATCGCGGTCGCCGGGCAGGTGTTCGACCTTCAGCCAGATCAACGTGCCGTGGATCAAAAGGAGTTCGCCGCAGTGGTCGAGCCAGGGACCGCGGGCCTGCAATCGGAGGTGCATCCGGTCCCAGGCGAGGGCTTCGGACGTGTCGCAGCGGCTGGTATCGCAGGTGGTGGCCTGGTCGGGGGTGTGCCAGGAGGTCGGCGTGGAGAAGGCGAGGACGCCGCCGTGTCTGTGGGGCTGTCCGCCGCGTGGGGTGGAGCGGTGTGGTCGGCATCCCGGAGCATGACCCGGTCCGAGCGGAGTCGGCCGACCAGTTCCACGGGCAGGTCTGCCAGGACGTGGGCGAGGCGGGTGACGTCGTAGCCGGTGTCCATGACGACGAGGATGTCCGCGTCACCCGGCCGTCTCTGCCTTGCATGCACGAGTCGGGTGACCACCTCGCGCAGCTGGGCGGCGGTCACCGCGGTGGCGTCGTCGGCCGGCCCGAGCCGGATCGCGTCCAGCACAGCTGTCCAGGACGTGCGTCCCGTCTCCAACGCGGCGACGAAGGAGTAGGGGCATGTCGACTTCAGCCGACCGCGATCGTGCAGTACTCGGAGGGGACGGCGGCAAGTTCACACGCGGCAGCATCCTGCTCGCCCTCAGTTCGGTGTTGCTGCAGATACGCCGCTGTCGCACGCGTCCCGGCACCGAAGCAGGTCGGATTCTGCACCACGATCAGGCTGAGGATCTTCACCTTGGTCGACTCCATCGTCCAACTTGCGGAGACGGAGTCGGCGTAGTCGGCATCGCGGGACTCCCGTTGCTTGTGCTTCCGGAACTGGCCAGCCCGCTTTTCGAAGTCCTGGTGGGCCTGCTCGCACGTGGCTGAGCGCTCGGACGCGCCGTTGTGTCGCATTGCACCGACGGCATAGCCGCCCGAGGCGAGCGTGAGTGCTCCTGCGCCGACCAGCGCGATCATCGAACGCTTCATGGCCGGGGATCGTATACGCCCAGGTGAGGCCGCTCGCCACCGGAGTCCGTCGGCCTGCGGTCGACAATGTGTCAGAGGTCGGCTCCGAGACTTTGAACAGGAGCTGTCGTGGGGCGAGTCGTCATGGCCTCGTGAGCTTCCAGCGAGTCAGGCAGGCGCGGGACCAAGCGGGCGAACACCGAGCACGCAGCCGCGACTTCTGCCGAGATGGTCATCGCTGTTTGTCGTCCACAGTAGGAGCAACCTAGCGCCTGTGTGATGTTGTGATCAGTCGGTGGGTTCTGCCCTCTTCGGGCGGTGGAACCCGGTAGGACATGGGTTGTGACTCGCAGGCAACTCACCGACGATCAGTGGAAGTTCATCGAGCCGTACCTGCCGATCGGTGAGTACGGCCCCTATCCCGAGCGGCTGCGAGAGCAGTTCGAGGGAGTGATCTGGCGGTTCCGGTCCAGTGGCCAGTGGCGGGAGATGCCCGCCGAGTTCGGCCCCTGGGCCACCGTCTACGGACGTTTTCGGGTCTGGCGCAACGCCGGTGTCTTCTCCGCTCTGCTGGAAGGCATGATCGCCGAGGCAGCCCGCGCCGAGCAGACCGACCTGTCGCTGGTCAGCGTGGATTCCACAACGGTCCGTGCCCACCACGACGCTGCAGGGATGCGGGTGAGTGAGAACCTCATGGAGGTGCTGGAGGAGGCCGCGCGGGAGCAGGAGCAAGCCCGGCAAAAGGGGGCGGGACGCAGGAACAGAACGGACAGGCCGAGCGGCGGCGCGTCCGACGCCGGCTCCGTTTGAAACAGGCCCTGCTCGGCAGGTCCCGGGGCGGCCTGACCAGCAAAATCCATCTCGCCTCGGACCGCAGATGCCGCCCGCTCGTGCTCGTCCTGACCGCGGGACAGGCGGCCGACAGCCCGCAGTTCATCCCCGTCCTGCAAAGGGTGCGCATCCGGCTGCCCGTCGGCCGTCCCCGCACCAGGCCTGGCGCGGTCGCCGGGGACAAGGCCTACTCGTCCCGCGGAAACCGCGCCTACCTGCGCAGACGCAACATCAAAGCGGTCATTCCGGAGAAGAGGGACCAGGCCGCCAACCGGAAGAAGAAGGGTGCCAGAGGTGGCCGGCCCGTCAGTCACGACGTCGATCTCTACAAGGAGCGCAACACCGTCGAGCGCCTGATCAACAAACTGAAGGCATGGCGAGGCATCGCCACCCGATACGACAAGTCGCCCGAGAGCTACCTCGCCGGCCTCCACCTCCGCGCCGCAATGATCTGGATCAACGACCTCCTGAAGACCCCAGGCTGATCACAACATCACACAGGCCCTAGTGCCGGTCAAACATTGGCCCTAGGTGTATTGCCCTGTGAGGTTGTGGACACTCCACGGGCGGGGCAGCCGGCCCGCCGGGCTTGGCAGGGGAGGCCGTAGGGTTCTGCCTCGTGCACCAGCTTGAGATTTCCGACCTGATCACGGCGGTGGAACCGCATAGCGGCCGCCGGCTCCCGGTCCGACGCGCCGAGGTGATCCAGCAGCTCCGTGAGAGCGGAGACGAGCGGGCGGTCCGGATCGTCGCCGAGCTGCCCTCGGATCGGGACGGCGTACTCGACCCGCACGTCGTGGACCGCCTGCTCATCAGCGTGCACACCGAGCTCCAGCGCCTGAGCGAGGAGCTGCGTGTCGGGGAACGGCTGGTCCACCTGCTCGGCCCGCTCTTCACCGCAATTCGGTCGACTGGCGCACGGTCCGGCCCGTACCGCCTGGTCGACGTCGGCTGCGGCTTGGGCTACCTGGTCCGCTGGCTGGCGGCCACCAACGCCCTCGGCGCGGACGTCGAGCTGGTCGGGGTCGACCTCGACGCCGCACTGGTCGGCGAAGCGGAACGACTGGCCCGCGCGGAGGGGCTCGGCTGCCGCTTCGTCCACGGAAACGCCTTCGACCTGCCGGAGGCGGCGACCGTCTACGTCTCCACCGGTGTGCTGCACCACTTCCGCGGCCCGGCCCTGGCCGAGTTCTTCCAGGCTCAAGCCGCTACACCGGCGCATGCCTTCTGCCACTACGACATCGCCGCAACCCGCCTGGCCCCCATCGGCGCCTGGGTGTTCCACCACGCCCGGATGCGCCACCCCCTCGGCCGCCACGACGGCGTCGTCTCCGCGCGGCGCGCACACAGCGACGAGACACTGCTGCGCGCCGCCGCCGCACCCGGCATCCGACCACTGCTGTACGAACCGCGCGGTTCGGTGAACCCGTTCTGCACCACGTTGCGGCCGGTCATCGGAGTGCGCCCGCACCTGGAGGCGCCGCTACGCCTGGCGCTGGGACGGGCCGCGCGCCGACTGGTCGGCCCGGAGCACCTGGCCGAGGCCACCGGATGACGCCCGCCACACTGCTCGCGCTACTCGGCCTGATCGACGCGTCGTTCAGCGGATTCCGCGCCTACGCCGGCCGTGACGCCCGTATCCGCAAGCACCGGGCCACGGCACGAGCGGCCCTGCGCGGGCTGGCCGTCGGAGCCGTTCTGCTGCTCGCCCCCGCGCTGACCGCCTCCTTCTTGTTGTTGACCGCGTCCGACCGGGCCGAGACCTTCGACACGCTGGCCGCCGGAGGCCTCGGCTACTTGATCCCGCTCGCCCTCTACACCGCCGTCGTACTGGTCTCGCTCGCCGCGTACTTCGCCCTGCCCTTCCGGGCCAGCACCCTCGCAGTGGTCATCGGCCTCGGCCCGCTGACCCTGCTGCGCCCGCTCGCCATTGCCGCAGCCTGCCTCGGCGCGCTCATCAACGGTGGCGGAGCCCCGGCGCTTCTGGTCGGCACGATCGCAGGCGCCGCCGTGCTGTGCGTCGAACCCGCGGTGCACCGACGCTGGTACCACCACGTGCAGTAGAAAACCCGGGTGGCGACGCGCGGTTGCCATCGAACGTCACCGCGATGGCTGAGCCGGCGCTGCCCCTTCTTATGAAGATCGAACTCGCCACAGTTCGGGTGCCTCGCCTTGTGCAGACCACGTTACGACACGAGTGATGGCGGCACCACGGTTGAGCGATTCATCGGGACGTCCGGGTCGTTTCAGTTCGGGCAGTTTCCGTCCGGCACGCACCAACCCTCACGCCCCGGCGCTAAGGGCTGTCCCGTAATCCCCGGTGGATCAGCGGTCGGCGGGGGAGTGTGCACCGGCGCGGCCGTGACGAGATTTTGGGGACCGCGTATAGCGACCGGGACCTGGCGGTCTTCCTTGAAGCCGCTGGCGTGCATGATGCGGACATGGTGCTGGACGATCCGCACTGGGTGGAGTGGAGAGACCTGCCCGCTCACCGGCGGGACGCGGCCTGAGCGTCCTGTTCGAGACGTGGAGGGCTCGGGGCGGTCTGAGGTCGCGGAGAAACTCCACTGCCTCCTCGCCGAGTATCCCGCCGAGGACTCATAGAGCCAGCGGTGCGCCGGTTGGGGCTGTGGTCGGGTTTGTGGTCGCACCGGTGGAGGCAGTGGTGGGGCCATAGCCCCACGTTGATGACAAAGACTTTTTCGGCTGCCGGAGCTCCGTGCGTCTGTGGGTGCCGCCTGAGCCGTACGTCCGGCCCGCACGTTGCGGGTGCTGCGGCGCGGTGAGGGTGATTCGACCTGCCAGCGGGAGGCAAATATACGCAAAGGCATAGTAGTCCAGACATAATGGGCTCGTTCTGTGCCAACAGGTCACGGCAGTGCCCGGGCGCTCACGGGCGGCCGAGCGCCGAAAGGAGTCCCCTCATGGCAGACGTCAAGGTCGGGCTGTACGTATACGTCGAGGCCAAGCCCGGCAAGGAGGAAGAGGTCGCCGACTTTCTCCGCAAGGGCCTTGACCTCGTGCAGGAGGAGTCCGACACCGTCGCCTGGTTCGCCGTGCGCCTGAGCGCGACCGCCTTCGCGATCTTCGACGCCTTCCCCACCGACTCCGCGCGTCAGACCCACCTCAACGGCCGGCTGGGCAAGGCCTTGATGGAACGAGTGAGCGATCTGTTCTCCCAGCCGCCTTCCATCGAGCGACTCGACGTTCTCGCCCACAAACTTCCCTGAAGACCGGACGCGGCTGATCGGCCCGGCGTGGCCGCCTCCGCCCCCGGTGCTCGCACTCTCTGACCACTCTCGGTACCTGCCGCGCGACGTTGACGGGCAGGGTGAATCTGGTGCTTCGCACGGGCGGGTCCTTCATCCACGTCGTGTACGTCCACAAGCGATGCGGTCCCTCCGAAGTCGTGCATATGGGGCACGACTTCGCCCCGGCTGTGTTCGTCCAGGGCTACGGCACGCTGATGCCCCCAGCAGTAGGGCGCTGGGGGCATCAGCGGAACCGTGGCTTCGATAATCAGTGGGCGTCCGCTGACTTCATGGCCTCGGTGCAGAACCGCACCTGGTCATGGAGCAGCTGCATGCCGAGGAGTGCGGGCGTCTCCAGCTCGTAGTCGTCGCCGAAGGACTTCTTCTCGCGGAGCGCCATTTCGAAGGAGAGCGGGGCGGCGCTTGGGTCTCCGGAAAAGCGCGCACGCGCTCGATCTTCCATGCGGCGGGGAGTCCTGAGTTCACCGGGACGTGGTTTCAGGAGGCCGTCCGTCACAGCCACTCGTTAAGGACCGCGACCAGCACGGTCGCCTCGTATTGGACGGCGAGCTTGTCGTAGCGCGTGGCGACAGCGCGATGTCTCTTGAGGCGGTTGATGCCGTACTCGGCCGCGTGGCGCTGGTGGTAGTCGACCGGGTCGAAATGCGGCGGCCGGCCACCGCGGGAGCCGAGCTTTCGGCGGTTGCGGGCATGGTCGGCCTTATCGGGGATGGTGCAGCGGATCCCGCGACGGCGCAGGTAGGCGCGGTTCTTGTGAGAGGCGTACGCCTTGTTTGCGTGGATCCGGTCGGGGCGGAGGCGTGCCCGGCCCGGCCGGATGCGAGGCACGCGAACCTTCTCCAGCACAGATTCGAACTGGGTCGAGTCCCCGCGCTGTCCTGTCGTGATTACGATCGTCATAGGCTTCTGGCCCTGTTCGACGGTCAGGTGGAGCTTGGTGGTGAACCCGCCGCGTGAACGTCCCGGCCCGTGATCTCCAGACTCGGTGAACACACCGCCCGGTGGTTCCTTCTGCAGGTCGCCCTGCTTGCGAACCCCGGCCGCGTGCTGGTGGGCGCGGCAGACCGTGGAGTCGATGTTCAGGTCTCACACGATCGCGCCCTTCGCGTCGGTCAGGGACTGGAGACGGGTGAGGATCCGGTGCCAGGTGCCGTTCCGCTGCCACCGGCGGAACAGGCCGTAGACCCGATTCCACGGCCCGTACTCGACGGGGATGTCCCGCCACGGAACCCCGGTCCGGACACGAAACCGTATGCCGTCGATCAGCTGCCGTCGAGGCCGGACGGGCGGCCGCCCCGCCCTGACACCCTTCGGCAACAACGGCTCCAGCACCGCCCACTGAGGCAGCGCTGATCGCCGGGTACTGCCACTACCTGCCGTTCTCCTTCACCAGAGACGGGCGGCTTGTGTCAGACCCGCCACTGGGCGACGGAGGCCTTGGGCCCGCTGTGATGAGGAGGCCGCCCACCTCCAGGCCGCTGCGCCGCCAGAGCCGGGGGGCGACCAGGAGCCGGGCCGGGGCCGCGGCTGACTCCGCCGGGTGGCCCTGATGACGCCCCCGCCCTGGGGTGACCACGGGCCCGGCAGGTTGCACCTGCGGCAGGCTTACGCGGGCGCCGGTTCCGGGTGCAGCGAGGCGAGCGGAGAGCGTCGGCCCTTCTCCACCGCGCGCAACTGCTTCCGGTCGATCTTCACCAGGTCCAAATGTGGTGTGGAATTCGGTGAACGTCGCGGAAAAAAATGCCGCTCAGGCTCCGCTGTCGGTGGGGGTACAGGCACGGGCAGAAGCCGACGTCTGGTCCGTCGGCCGGAAACCCGAATGAATACGGGCTTGGAGGGCGTGGCCAAGTGACCCGCGGAGACGAGGGATTGGACACGACGAGCCTTTCCCGGGTCATTCCGCTCCCTGTCCACATGGTGAGATGGCTCACAGACGTGGCCTCGACCGGCCGACTAAGATCATGGAACGAAAGCGCTTAGCTCCGGCATACATGCCACCCCTTCCCGTGCGCGGCTGGCCGCGGCGCGGCGGAAGCGGCGACCATTCCGAGCCTCCGCGTTCGTACATCAGAATGCAAGGATTGGTGTGTACGTCTTAGCCAGTTGGTTTGAACAGCAAGGTGCGGTCCAGTCGTCAGGTCCTGGCGCCGAGCAACTGGACACCCCGCTCGGCGTTCCTGGCCGTCATGACGGCACAGTACGGCAAGCGCGCCGCCCCACGGCGACCTCCGCACCTGACGTACCGTCGGTGGCCCGCGCCCGTCTTCGACACGCCTCGCGCCGCCATCACCGCCGTCGTGTACGACCCGGACAGGCCCTCGCCCGCATGCGCGCCGGCACAGGACCGGGCCTCGCTGTGTCCCTCCGTCGCGCGCCCGTCGCCGGGCCATCCCTCTCCACCACCGCTGCGCTCCCTCGCTTCCGCGGCGCCCTGGCCTGAGCCCCCGCGCACCCGCTCTTCCCTTCCCCCCGCCGTCCAGCCCTTTCCCGGCCGGACGACCGTCCTTCGCAAGACAAGGAACGCCACTTGGCAACCACAACACGGAACGCCACCAGCGATCCGGACCGCGTCAGCTTCCTGGAGGAGCTGTACCAGGGCCGCTTCCGCTGGGACCTCGTCCGCGACTTCCCCGTGCAGGAGCCTGCGGATGCAGCGGCTGGCGACAAGCTGACCGAGGAGTTAGCAGCCCTCTTACACGAGCGGATCGACCCCGACGACGTCGACGCCCGGGCCGCCCTGCCCGACGGATTCCTCGACGAGCTCGGCCGACGAGGTTATTTCGCATTGCAGGCGGACCCCGCCCTCGGCGGACACGCCCTGTCGCACTACAACACCTTCCGCATGGTGTCGGCGGCCGCCACGCACAGCACACCGGTCGCCCTGTCCCTCGCCGTCGAGAACGCGCTCGGCGCCGGGGCGTTCCTCGCCGTGGCGCCCGAAGGCCCGCTGCGTGAACTGCTCAGCGACGTCGTGCGCCGGGGAGCCCGCTCCGCCAGCGCGGACAGCGAACCCCAAGGGGCGGCCAACCAGCGCCGGTTCACCACCGCCACCCGCATCGAGGGAACCGACGACTACCTGCTCAACGGCAGTAAAGTTTTCGTCGGGCACGCGCCCGTCGCCGAGGTGGTCAGCGTCTCCGCCACGGTCCACGAGGACGGCGTCGACCGGGTGCGGATGTTCTTCGTGGGCACCGACAGCCCCGGCGTGACCAGCGGTGACTGGCACACGTACATGGGCATCAGGGGATTCCCCAACGGCTGGCTGGAGTTCAAGGACGTACGGGTGCGCGGCGGCCATATGCTCGTCGAGCGGGACCTCGGTCACGTCGTCCGCACCACCCCCGCGACCGCCCGGCTCGTCGGCCGCGGCAGAATGCACCTGATCGCGGCTCCGTCGCTCGCCGTCGCCCGGCTGTGCGTGGGCTGGATGCGCGACTTCGCCGCCCGACGAGTCATCGACGAGCGGCCGCTGGCGGAGTACGACGAGGTACGGCGGCGCCTCGCCGAGAGCCTGGCCGACACCTTCGCCATCGAGACCATGGCCCAGTGGTGCCTGCTCCCCGAGGACCAGGGCCGGGGCCTCAACCTCCGGTTCGAGCAGAACGCCGTCAAGAACGCCTCCTCGCTCCTCGCCTGGGACGTTGCCGAGCGCGCCATGTCCCTGCTGGCCGGGGAGGGGTACGAGACGGCGCCCAGCAAGCGGCTGCGCGGCGCACCCCCCGTCCCCGTCGAACGCTTCCTGCGAGACCTGCGCAACCTGCGTATCTCCGGCGGTGTCGACTTCCAGATCGACAACTGGATCGGTCAGCGGGCGATCCTGTCGTACTACTACCCCGAGCCGGACCACGCCGCAGCGCTCGAAGACGCGGACGAGGTTCCCCTGGACACCGCCGGCACGGTCCTCACCGGCCGCAACCTCGGCCATCTGCGCTGGGCGGCGGAGCAGACCCGGGCCTTCGGACACACCTGCCTCGACCTGGTCCGCAGCCACCCCGACCGGGCGGAGCTCGACGCCGAGGAGCGCACTCTCATCCAACTCGCCGGGATCACCCGGGAGATCCTCGGCGTGACCCTCGTACTCGCCCGCGCCTCCACACTCTCGGCCGCCGGGGACCACAGCGCCCAGGCATTGGCCGACGTCTTCTGCACCGCAGCCCGGCAGCGGGTGACCGATCTCCTCGGTCGGCTTCAGAGCCCGCCCGGACCGGACATCGAGGCGGTCGCCTCCGCATGGATGTCCGGTACCGCATACGCATTCCTCACCGCCGACGGCGCCCCGCGCTCGTCCCACGGTGGCAGCATCGAAAAGAGCATGTCATGAGCGCCTCCACCCAGCACGTTCCGCTGACCGTGGGCCAGGAGGCGATGTGGGTCTCCTGGAAACTCGACCCCGAGCAGTGGACCCACATCATTCCCATGCCCTTCGAGGTGAGCGGCACCCTGGACCTCGACCGGCTGCGCCGCGCCGTCGCCGAGACCGGTGAGGCGTTCCCGCAACTGCGCGCCCGCGTGCGCCCGGGTACGGACGGTCTGATCCTCGACTGGTCGGACGCCCCGGACATCACCGTCCGACGCACGCGCACCGTGCAGGACCGCGACAGCGCGATCCGGACCGCCTGGCAGACCCCCTTCGACCTGCGAGGCGGCCCCCTCGTCCGCGTCGACCTCATCGACGGCCCGGACTACACGGTCCTGCTGATCGCCGTGCACCACCTCGTCCACGACGGCGCCTCCGTCCTGCTGTTCCTGGACGCGCTGCGCTCCGCCTACCGCGGTGAGGAGCTCGCGCGAGAGGACCACGCCCCCGCTCTCGCCGCCTTCGCCGCCCGCACGCGCGATCTCGCCGACGGCCCACAGGGGGAGGAGCACCGGCTCCACTGGAAGGAGGCCCTCGCCGACGGCGGCGGTGACTTCACCCTGCCCGCAGCACAGGAGGAACCCCACTACACCGTCGTCAGCGAGGCCCTGCCGCCGGACCTCGCCGCGGCGCTGCGCGACCGCGCCGCCGAGTCCGGCATGTCATTCGTGACCGTACTGATGGGTGCTTGGTTCGCGCTGCTGCGGCGCCACAGCGGCAGCACCGACGTGCTCTCGTTCCTGCCGTACCACGGCCGCTCACTGCCCGAAGTGCGCGACCGCGTCGGCTACTTCGTCAATGCCCTGCCGGTCCGCGTCCCGGTCCGCGCCGACGACCGCTACCGCGACCTGCTGGCCAGGGTGCGCGGCCGGGTCAAGGAGGCCCTCGCCCACGGCGACCTGCCGCTTCCCGCCATCATGCGTGCCGCCGGACTGACCGGCCTTGAGGCACAGCACCGTACCCACCAAGCGGTTTTCCAGTACTGGCACGCGGGTCTGCACGCTGACATTGATGTCCACGACATCCGGCTGAGCCACGACGGCGGTGAGGCACGGCTGAGCCTCATGGACATGGAGAGCACCGCCGGCTTCCGTCTCGCCCTCATGGTCCGTCAGGACAGTTGTGGCACCCATCTGCTGTGGAAGGACCCGGCCGGCTCCCTCGGTGCCGCCGTGGTGCGCGCCATGGCCAGAGACTATCTGTCCATCTTGCGCGCGATCGCGGCCGACCCCGACGCCCCTCTCGCCGAAGTGCTGGCCTCCAGCACCCCCGCCCGGCCCGCCGGCACGGCCGCCCGATCCGCCGAGGCGTCGGCGGGCTCGGCGGAACTCACCTTACAGATCGGGAAGATGGCGGAGGTCTGGCAGTCGGTCCTCGGTTCAGGTCCCGTCGGTGACGACGACTCGTTCTTCGAGCTGGGCGGACATTCGTTGCTGGCGGAGACGCTGGTGGCCGCGGTGCGGGACCGCTTCCCGGGCACGTCGGCTCGGATCCGCACCCTGTTCGACCATCCGCGGCTCGCCGACTTCACCACCCACGTCCTCCCCGCCACCGGGACCACCCAGGCTGCCCCGGTGCCCCACACCGTTGCGGCCGCGGACACCTTCCCCGCCTCCAGCTTCCAGCGCCGAATATGGCTCGCCCAGCGCGTCGCAGGCGACCCGGCGGCCTACAACGTGCCCCTCGCCTGGCGCGTCGAGGAACCTCTCGACGCGGATGCCGTCACCCGCGCCCTGGCCGCGACGATCACGCGCCACGAGATCCTGCGCACCGCCTTCCACGAGGTGGACGGCGATCTGACGCAGAGCGTCCGCGCTCCCTGGACGCCGCACGTGGAACGGGTCGACCTCAGCGGCCACCCTGACCCCGACAAGGCGCTCGACGCCTGGATCCGCACCGCCGCCCACGAGCCGTTCGACCTCACCACCGGCCGGCTGCTGACCGCCGCCCTCATCGAGCTCGGCGACGCCGGACAGGTGCTCTTCGTCTGCCTGCACCACCTGCTGTGGGACGGCGAGTGCGAGAACATCCTCCTCGAGGAGCTCGACGCCCACTACACGCAGCCAGGCACCGGCGCGGCCGAGCGGCCGGCCGGAGCCGACACCGCTGCCCCCGCCGCCAAGACCCCGACGCCTGCCGCCGAGGACACGCGCCCCGCATCCGCGCACCAGGAGCGCATGTGGTTCGTCGACCGCTTCGAGACGGGCTACCTCTACCCGGCCGCGCCGACGTACCACAACCTCCCCCTGTACCTGCGGCTGGACGCCCTCCCCGACCGTACCCGGCTGGCCGAGTCCGTCGCCGCCGTCGTCACCGCCCATGAGGCGCTGCGCACCGAACTGCTCGACGCGGACGGCAGGGCAGTCCAGCACGTGCGGCCCGGAGCAACCGTGGTCCCCGAGTGGCTGCCCGCAGCCGGAGGCCCCGACCGCGAGCGGTCCGTTCCGGAGTCCCTGATCACCTGGAGCCGCGAGCCGTTCGACCTGTGCGCCGGACCGCTGCTACGGGTCGCCGTGCGGCCCGACACGGACACCCCTGGAGGCTGGATCGCCCTCAGCGGACACCAGGCCGTCGTCGACCAGGTCTCCCTGCTCACCGTCGCCGAGCAGATCCTCGCCGGACCGGACGGCACGGCACCCGTGCCGAGCAGCTACCGCAACTGGCTGGACGCCGGTGAAGAGGAGGTCCACCGCGCCCACCTCGCCGCGCGTACCGCCGTCCTGCGGCCGCCGGCCGACCCGCTGCGGCTCCCCGAGCGCCGCACCCGCGACGCCGTCCACGTCTACGAGGAGCGGTCGGTGGCGTTCACGCTCCCGGCCGGACTCGACCTGGACGCCGCCGCCGACCGGCTCGGCACCGACGCCACGGAGATCGCCCTCGCCGCCTTCGCGGCGCTGCTGCACTGGTACTCCGGCCAGGAGGACATGGTGCTCGGCCTGTCGCACGCGGGCCGGGACGAACGGGACCGGCACGTCGTCGGGCCCCTCGCGAACCTGCTGCCCGTACGCCTGCGCCCCCGCGCCCGGCAGTCCTTCGCCGACCTCGTCGCCCACACCGCCGCCGAGACCGCCCACGCCCGCGCCCACGACCGCGCCCGGTTCGACGAACTGGTGCGCGCCGTCGACCCGTCGAAGGACATGAGCCGCACCGCGCTCTTCGACGTGCTCTACAGCTACCTGCCCGCCGCGGCGCCCCTGCCCGGACCGGACGGCGCCCTCGCACACGTCATGGACACCGCCGGCGGCCGCGGCAAGTACGACCTGCACCTCGCCCTCCAGCCCGACGGCGACGGCCACCGCGGTCATCTCGTCTACAACGGGCTGTACTTCGACCACGACCAGATCTCCGCCATGGCCGAGCACTACGCCACGGCCCTCCGGCAACTTACCGAGTGCCCGGAGGGCGAGGTGGCCGGCATCGACCCGCTCTCGGAGCGCGAGCGTCACACCCAGCTGCGGGTGTGGAACGCGACCGAGGCGTCGTACGAGGAGACCTCCGCCCACGAGCTGATCGCACGTCGGGCCGCGGCCCGGCCGGAGGCCACGGCGCTCACCGACGGCGACGTCACGGTGAGCTACGGCGATCTGATGGCCGACGCCCGCTCGGTCGCGCGGGGCCTGCTCGCCGCCGGAGTACGCCCCGGCGAGCTGGTCGCGCTGCTGTTCCCGCGCGGCGCCGACCAGGTGCGCGCGGTGCTCGGGACCCTGCTGGCCGGTGCCGCCTACCTGCCCATCGACCCGGCCATCCCCGCGGAGCGCCGCGCGTTCATCCTGTCCGACTCCGGTGTGCGCCTCGCCCTCGCACCGCGCGCCAGCACCGGGGGCGACTTCGACGGGACGGTGCTCGCCCTGGAGGAGATGCTCGCCGCCCCCGCCCCCGAGGCGACCGTGCTCCCGGCCGTGCCACTGGACTCACCGGCCTACTGCATCTACACCTCCGGCACCACCGGCCGTCCCAAGGGTGTCGTGCTGACCCACCGCAACCTGGTGCGACTGCTCGACAACGACCGCTTGCCGTTCTCCTTCGGGCCCGCCGACGTCTGGACGATGTTCCACTCCTACGCCTTCGACTTCTCGGTGTGGGAGCTGTTCGGCGGCCTGGTGCACGGCGGCCGGGTGGTGCTCGTCTCCGAGGACGAGACCCGGGACCCGGGCCTCTTCTTCGACCTCCTCCAACGCGAACGCGTCACCGTGCTCAACCAGACGCCCAGCGCGTTCCGCCGCCTGCTCGGCCTGCGCCCCACGACCCCGGCCGGGCTGTCCGCGCTGCGCTGCGTCGTCTTCGGCGGCGAAGCGCTGCGCCCGGGGATGCTCACCGAGTGGTCGGAGCGTTTCCCGCACGTCCGCCTCGTCAACATGTACGGCATCACCGAGACCACCGTGCACGCCAGCGTGCGCACCGTCACCCGCTCCGACATGGAGACGGACACGAGCGTGGTGGGCACCCCGATCCCCACCACCCGCCTCTATCTGCTCGACCGCCACACCGGCCGTCGCCTGCTGCCCGTCGGCGCCGTCGGTGAGATCTACGTCGCCGGCGACGGAGTGGCCGGAGGCTACCTGGGGCGGCCCGAGCTGACCGCCCAGCGCTTCGTGCCCTCACCTTTCGGCGACGGCACCCTGTTCCGCAGCGGTGACCTCGCCGCCCACCTGCCCGACGGCTCCCTGCGGTTCATCGGCCGCGCCGACTCCCAGGTGCAGCTCCGCGGTTACCGCATCGAGCCGGGAGAGGTACAGACTGTGCTGTGCGGCCATCCCGATGTCTCCGATGCGGTCGTGTTCGCCGAGGACGACCGGCTCGTCGCCGTCGTGCAGAGCGAACGGGACCTGAGCGCGGGGGAGTTGCGAGGCCACCTCGCGCAGCGGCTGCCGTCGTACATGGTTCCCTCGCTGTTCCACGTCGTGCGGACCATCCCGCTCACGGTCAACGGCAAGGTCGACGTGAAAGAACTGCGCGCGCTGACCGCGGAGGCGGCCGCCCCCGCACGGCGCGAGCCCCGCGCCGGCACAGCCGCCGAACTGGCCGCCGTGTGGTGCGATCTGCTCGACGTGCCCGCCGTCGGCGAGGACGACTCGTTCTTCGGCCTCGGCGGGCACTCCATGCTCGTCGTCCGCCTCATCGGTGAGATCGCCGACCGGTTCGGCGCCGAGCTGCCGATCAAGACCCTCTTCGAGACGCCACGACTGGGCGACCTCGCCGACCTCGTCGACGCGGCCCCCGGCCGCCGCGGCACCGCCCCCGCCGCACGGCGCGAGCCGGCCCCGGCTCCTCTCGCCGTACCGGCCGCTTCCGCCCCGTCCGCCGCGCCCCGTCCCGTGACGGCCGGCACCGCTGTGACGGCGGCCGGCGACGAGTCGCCCGCGAGCGCGTTCCAGCGCCGCATGTGGCTGGCGGAACAGATGGGCCAGGGCGCACCCGCGAACGTCTCCCTCGGCTGGACCGTCACCGGCGTCCTGGACATCGACGTCCTGGAGGACGCGCTGGCCCGCCTGATCACCGGGCACGAGATCCTGCGCACCGCCTTCCGCATGCGGGGCGGCACCCTCCGCCAGGTCGTCCAGCAGCCCTGGCGGCCGCGCGTGCACACCCTCGTGGCCGAGGACGGCGACGGTCCCGAGGAGGCCGCCGCCCGATGGCTCGACGAGGCGGCCGGCCGCCCCTTCGACCTCGCGTCCGGACAACTGCTGCGCGCCGCCGTCGCCGACTGCGGTCCACATGGCATGGCGTTCATGCTCTGCGTGCACCACCTCGTCGTGGACGGCGAGTCCGTACGCGTCCTCATCAGCGAACTGGAGCGTTGCCACCGCGACAGCCTCGCCGCGGTGCCCTCCGCACCGCCCGCGCTCCAGTACCGGGCCCACACCGCCGCCGAACTCGCCGACAGTGCCCGCCACGACGCCGACCTCGCGTTCTGGCAGGAACGGCTCGAAGGCTGGCCGACCCGGGTGGGCCTGTCCGCCCCCGAGCGACCCGAGGCCCACGGTGCGGTCCGGATCGACCTGCCCGACGGCCTGCTCGGCCGACTGCAACCGGTCATGGCCGAACACGGCGCGAGCTGGTTCATGATCATGGCGGCGGCCCTGGCGACGGCCCTGCACCGGTGCGGCGACATGCCCGCACTGACGTTCGGCGTCCCCGCCAGCATCCGTGACTCCGCCTCCGCCGACCTGCTGGGGCCCTGCCTCAACCTCGTCGTGCTGCGCTCGTCCCGGACCGCGGGCACCACCGCCCGCGACACACTGACGGCCATGCGCACCGAAGTGCTCGACGCCTTCGAGCACGCCCACGCCCCCTTCGACGAGGTGGTGGCCCGGCTCCGTCCGGAACAGACAGCCGGCAGCGCGCCGTACACCGACGTCGTGCTCAACATGAACCTGCGCGGAGACCGGAGCGCGGTACTCGGCGAAGCCGAACTGCGCCCGGTGTCCGACGAGTCGATGTGGCTCCGGGAGGTCAAGTTCGGCGCCACGCTGACCGTGACGGAGCAGGAAGGCGAACTGAGCGCCGTACTCTCCCACCGGGGTGACCGGGTGTCCGCCGCCGACGCCGCCCGCCTGGCGGACGCCGTCGCCGCCTACCTCGTCGAACTCTCGGCGGACGCGCTGCCGCCGCAGTACCGGGACTTCGTCCGCGCCCAGAGCGCGGACCGCTCCTCGGGCCGGCACGAGGCCTCCCTCGCCCACTGGCAGGAGCGGCTGAAGGGCGCGCCCGCCTACCTGGAGCTGCCCTCACCCGAGGAGCCCGCCCCGCACGGCGTGGTCGACCTGGTACTGCCCGAGCGCGCGGGCGAGCGCCTGCGCGCCCTGCACGAGCGGCACGGCATCTCGCCGTTCATGACGGCGGCCACCGCTCTGGCCGTCCTGCTGCACCGCCGCACCGGCACCGACGACGTGGTCATCAGCAGTCCCATGACCAACCGGGGACGCAACGGACTCGCGGGCGTGTTCGGGCCCTGCCTGAACACCGTCCCGCTGCGCTCCCGGCTGCACCCCGGCACCACGGTGCGCGACGTGCTGGAGGCGATGCGGGACGAGACGCTGGAGGCGTTCGCCCACGGCGAGGCCCCCTTCGAGGACGTCATCGACCGGCTCAACCCGCCCCGCAGGCCCGGCCGCACGCCCTACGGCGACGTCAGCCTGTCCTTCACCACGGTCGCGCCACGCCCCCGCACCATCGGCGGGCGCACCCTCAGCGCCGTACCACTCGACGGCGAAGACGCCGCCTACACCGGCAAGCTCGGCCTCACGGTCGCCCTCGTCCTCGACGGCGCACAGCTGCGCGGCCGCCTGTCGTACCACGGCGGCCTGCTGCGCCGCGTGGACGTCGAGCACATGGCCGGCACCCTGGCCACGCTGCTGGACCGGCTGCCCGAAAGCCTCGACACGCCCGTCGCCGCGCTGGACCTCCTCCCGCCCGAGGAAGCGGAGCGCATCCGCGCCTGGGAACACGGCCCGCGGCCTGGAGCGGTCACGACCGTCCCCGCGCTCGTCCTGCGCCAGGCCCGCACCCGGCCAGACGCCCCGGCCGTGGAGAGCACCCGCGGCACGCTCGACTACGGCGGCCTCGTGCGTCGCGCCCGCTCGCTCGCCGCGGCACTCGAGCCGCACCTGGCGAACGAGGCGCCCACGGTCGCCCTGCTCCTCGAACGCGGCGAGGACTTCGTCGTCGCCATGCTGGCCGCCTGGTTCGCCGAAGCCGCGTTCTGCCCGATCGACCCGTCCTGGCCCGCCGCACGGCAGGAGTACGTCCTCGACGACGTGCGCGCCGACGTACTGCTGACCCGTACCGGGACCGCACTGCCGGCCGGCGGCACGGTCACCGTGGTCGACATCGCCGACGTACCGGAGGCCGAGCACGACACGGACACGGAGGGCCTGCCCGACTGGTCCGCCGACGCCCGGGCCTACGTCATCTACACCTCCGGCACCACCGGCAAGCCCAAGGGCGTCGCCGTCCGGCACGGCGGACTCGCCAACCTGGTGCGCTCCGCCGCCTCGACCATGGGCCTCGGCCCCCAGGACCGCTGCTCCCACCTGCTCAGCGTGAGCTTCGACTCCTCCCAGCTGGAGGTCTGGCAGGCCCTCGCCAACGGCGCCTGCCTGGTCCCGCACGAGAAGCCCGTGCCCCCCTCCACACTCGGCGCGTGGCTGGACGCCAAGGGCGTGACGGCGGCGTTCTGCGCGACCGCGCTGGCCGAGGCCATGTGGAGCACCAGCACCACCACGCCCCGCGCCCTGCGCTGGCTGGGCATCGGGGGCGCCGCGCTCTCCCAGCGCCCGCCCGCCCAGCTGCCCTACCGGGTGCTCAACTCCTACGGCCCGACCGAGAACACCGTCGCCTCCTCCGAGCACATCGTGGACGGGGCCGGCACCACCCCGTTGAACTGCATCGGACGCCCCCTGCCCGGGGTGCGGATGCTCGTCCTCGACGAGGCCGCCCAGCGCGTCCCGCTCGGCACCGTCGGCGAGATCCACCTCGCCGGTGACAGCCTCGCCGAGGGCTACCTGCACCGGCCCGAACTGACCGCGGAGCGCTTCCGGACCATCGAGGTGGACGGCGGTCCGCTGCACGTCTACCGCACCGGTGACCTCGGCCGCCGACTGGCCGACGGCTCCGTCGAGTACCTGGGCCGGATCGACCGCCAGCTCAAGCTGCGCGGCTACCGCGTCGAGCCCGGTGAGATCGAGCACTTCCTCCAGCAGCAGCCCGAGGTCGGCCAGGCCGCCGTCACCGGCGACCCGCAGCGCACACCGGCCCTCGTCGCCTACGTGACCCCGCGCGGCGACCGCACCCCCGACAGCGCCGAACTGCTGCGCCGCGCACGGACGGAACTGCCCGCGTTCATGGTGCCGGAGGCCGTGGTGGTCCTGACCGCCCTGCCCCTGACCACCAGCGGCAAGGTCGACCACGCCGCCCTGCCGCGCCCCGAGCGCGCCGACCTCGTCGGCACCGTCGGACACGTCGCGCCGGGCAATGACACCGAACGCAAGGTCGCCGCGCTCTGGTCGGAGGTCCTGGGCCTGCCGGAGATCTCGGTCCACGACACGTTCTTCGACCTCGGCGGCAACTCCCTGGCACTGGCCAAACTGCACAGCAGGATCGTCTCCGCCTTCGGCCGGGAACTCCCCATCACCACCCTGTTCGAGCACCCGACCGTGTCCGCCCTGGCCCGCGCGCTCGGCGCGGCCACCGGCCCCGGTCACCCCGCCGGGCTGCCGGAAGGGCCCGGACACCCGAAGCGACCCGTCCGCTCGGCCCGTGCCGTCCGGCGCGGCCGCCGGCGCCCCGGCACGGCAGGGGGCGAGTGACCGTGACCACCGAAACCACCCCCGCCACCCCGGCCGGATCCCCGCCCAGCGTGTGGAGGCACCCCACCCTGCGGGTGCTCCTCGCCGCGGAGACCACGTCCATGCTCGGCACCCAGCTCAGCGCCGTCTCCATGCCCTGGCTGGTGCTCCAGCTCACCGGCTCCGCCGCTGACATGGGTCTGGTCATGGCGGCCCAGCTCGCCGCGATCACGGTGTTCGGCTTCTTCGGGGCCTCCTGGACCGGCCGGATCGGACCCAGGCGGATCATGCTCATCGGGGACACCGTCCGCGGCCCGCTCGTGGCGCTCCTGCCGGTGCTGTACTACCTGCACTGCCTGAACACGGCCACCTTCGTAGTCGTCATGTTCGCCATCGGCGCCTTCTACGCGCCGTACCTGGCGAGCCAGCAGGCCATCCTGCCGAGCGTCGTCGGCGAGGACGAACAACTCCTCGGCCGGGCCAACGCTGCCCTGCACAGCGCCACCCGGCTCAGCGTCCTGCTGGGCCCCACGCTCGGAGGCCTCCTCATCTCCCTGTTCGGCGCACCCACCGTGCTCCTCGTGGACGCGGTGTCGTTCGCCGCCTCGGCGCTGCTGCTGAGCCGACTCCTGCCGCACACCCCGCCGCAGGCGCCGGTGCCCCGCCGGTCCCCGACCGCCGCGCTGCGCCTTCTGCTGTCCGACCGGCTGCTGAGCAGTTGGTCGGCGGGCCTGGCCCTCGGGGAGATGGCCTGGCAGGCGATGTTCGCGCTGCTCCCGGTGATCGCCGTGACGCTGGAGGGCGGTTCGTCCCTCGTCGCCGGAGGACTGCTGACCGCCTTCGGCGGCGGAGCCCTGACCGGCACCCTCCTGGCCGGACGGCTGATGCGCCGACTACCTCCGCGCACCCTCGCCCTCACCGGCAGGGTGGGCCTCGGCGTGGTGTTCTTCGCGCTGCCGCTGCACCTTCCGCTGCCCGGACTGGTGTGCCTGCTGGCCCTCGCCGGCCTGCTCAACGGCGTCTCCAACGCACCGGTCGCCACCGTCCGCGTCCTGCGCATCCCGCAGGACCGGCGGCCGGAGGCGCTCACCGTCGCGACGGCCCTGGCGCTCCTGGGCGGCACGATCGGCTGGATCCTGTCCGGCACCGTCAGCCAACACGCGGGGATCACTCCCGTGTTCTGGGGTCTGGCCACCCTTCAAGCCCTCGCCGCCGTCCTGTTCGTCGTCGGCGCCCTGGGCACCCAGGGCGCCGCGTCCTCCGCCGCCGTCCCCGCACCCTCCACGAAGGACCCTCGATGACCGACAACGGACAGGAAGACCAGGAACACCTCGTCGCGGTGGTGGGCATGGCCGGACGGTTCCCCGGCGCTCCGGACGTGGAGCGCTTCTGGGAGAACCTGCTCGCGGACCGGGAGACGATCACTGTGCTCCCCGACCGCGCGGACCCCGCCCACCCCGAGTTCGTCCCCGCCTACGGCGTCCTGGACGGCGTGGGCGACTTCGACGCGGCCTACTTCGGGCTGTCCGCCCACGACGCGCTGATCACCGATCCGCAGCAGCGGCTGCTGCTGGAGTGCGCCCACGAAGCCCTCGAACGGGCCGGGCACGGCGGCATGGACCGCCCCGTGACCGGCGTGTACGTCGGGACCGGCGGCAACGGCTACGCGGAGGCCGTGCGGGCCCGCCTCCACGAGATGCCGTTCGTCGACGAATGGCGAGTGCGCCAGGCCACCGCCCCCGACTTCGCCGCCACCCGCATCGCATACCACCTGGACCTGACCGGTCCCGCGATGACCGCGCAGACCGCCTGCTCCACCTCACTGGTGGCCGTTCACCTCGCCGTGCAGGCGCTGCTGAACGGCGAGTGCGATCTGGCCGTCGCCGGTGGTGCCACCGTCGTGCCGCACCTGCCCACCATGCGTTACACACCCGGCGGCATCGTCGCGGCCGACGGCCACTGCCGCGCCTTCGACGCCGACAGCGACGGAACGGTCTCCGCCAGCGCGGTCGGCGTGGTCGTCCTGCGGCCCCTGGCGGACGCCCTGGCCGACGGCGACCACGTCCACGCGGTGATCCGCGGCTCGGCCGTCAACAACGACGGCCGCCACAAGGCGGGCTTCACCGCCCCCAGTGTCGTCGGCCAGGCCGAAGTGGTCCGCACCGCTCACGAGGTCGCCGGCATCGACCCCCACGAGGTCGGCTACGTCGAGGCTCACGGCACGGGCACCGCGCTCGGCGACCCCATCGAAGTGGCCGCGCTCACCCAGGCGTTCGGCTCCGGCGAGGGCCGCGACGCCCCCTGCCTCATCGGCTCGGTGAAGACCAACATCGGACACGCCGACGCGGCGGCGGGCGTCACCGGATTCATCAAGGCCGTCCTCAGCGTCGAGCACGGTGTCATCCCGGCGACCCTGCACTATCGAAGCCCCAATCCGGCCGTCGACTTCGCCACCTCCTCCTTCGAGGTCAACGCCACCGCCCGCCCCTGGCCGACGGACGGACCGCGGATCGCCGGTGTCAACGCCCTCGGTGTCGGCGGCACCAACGCCCACGTCGTCCTCGAACAGGCCCCGCACCAGGAGGAGTCCGCACCCTCCACCGGTCATGAGCTCCTGCTCGTGTCCGGCAAGACCCCGGCCGCCGTCGAAGCCGCCGCGGACCGCCTTGCCGAACACCTCGCCGCGCACCCGGGAACACACCTCGGCGACGCCGCCCGGACCCTTCAGGTGGGCAGGACACACCACGCCAACCGCCGGTTCGTGGTGGCGTCCGGCACCCAGGACGCGGTGACCGCCCTGCGCGGCCGCGCCCCCGCCCCCGGGACGGGCGCGCTCTCCGACGCCGAGCTGGTCTTCATGTATCCCGGCCAGGGCGGCCAGCACATCGGCATGACGGCCGAACTGTACGACGGCAGGCCTGCGTTCCGACGGGCCCTGGACGAAGTGGCGGACGCCGTGGCCGGTTCGCTCGGCTTCGACCTGCGCGAAGTCCTCTACCCCCGCACGGACGCCGAAAGGGCGGTGGCGGCCGGGCGCCTGGCGACCATCGAGGCCGGCCAGCCGGCCGTGTTCGCCGTGCAGTACGCCACCACCCGCCTGCTCGACTCCTGGGGCCTGCGGCCGAGCGCCGTCACCGGCCACAGCCTCGGCGCCTACGCCGCTGCCTGCGCGGCCGGAGTGTTCGCCCCCGCGGACGCGATCCGGCTGGTCGCCGAACGCGGACGGCTCCTCGGCGCCGTGCCGGCCGGCGCGATGGCCGCGGTGCGCCTGCCCGAGGAAGAGGTGCTGGAGCTGCTCCCCGCCGACATCACCGTCGGCGCGGTCAACGGCCCCGGCCAGTGCACGGTCACCGGTCCCGCCGCCTCCGTGGCGCGCCTCGCGCAGGAACTGACCGACCGCGGGCTGGAGGCGCGGGTGCTGCGCATCGCCACCGCGGGCCACTCACCCCTGGTCGACCCCATCACCCAGTGTTTCGCCGAGGCGATCGAGGCGCTGCCGCGCGACCGGCCCACCCTGCCGGTGCTCTCGGACACCACTGGAGCGTGGGTCGACGAGGACGCCGTGCGCGGCTCGCGGTACTGGGTGCGGCACATGCGCGAGCCCGTCCGCTTCGGAGAGGCGCTGGACACCCTGTTCGGCGCCCCGGACCGGGTCCTCGTCGACATGGGCCCGGGCCGCACCCTGGCCACGCTGACCCGCCAGCACGCCGCCTACGACGGCAAGCAGACCGTCGTGCGCCTCGCCCCGCACCCGGCGGAGGAGGCGTCCGAGACGGCGGTGCTGCTGGCCGGCGTAGGCGAGATGTGGGCCCGAGGGGCGCACCCCGACTTCGCCGCCCTGCAGCACGACGGGCCCCGGCGCCGGATCGCGTTGCCGACCTACCCGTTCGAACGCCGCCATCACCTCGTGCCGTCACCGACCCCGTTCACGCCGACCGCCACGACACCCCTCACACCTACTCCCGTGGCCTCACCGGTCTCCATGACCGAGGCGTCGGCCACCGGGCTGCCGGCCGAGCCGGGGGAGGCAGCCACCGGTGCGCCGGAGGCTGCCGCCGACGTACCGGCCGGCGTCCCCGCGCTGGAGCACCCGCCCGTCCTCCAGGCCGTGCTCACCGCCTTCGGGCAGGCCCTCGGCTACCCGGACATCGACCCGCAGGACGGGCTGTTCGACCTCGGGGGCGACTCGCTGACCGCCACCAAGCTCGCTGCCTGGGCCGGCTCCACCTTCCACCTCACCGTCAAGGCCTCGGACGTCCTGCGCTTCCAGAGCCCGGCGTCGTTCGCCGCGCTCATCGAGGAGCGCGGGGCCGACGCTTCCGCCGCGGAGAAGGAGAATTCCACCTCATGACCACGCCCCCTCCCGCCCGGCTGCTCGGTGGCACCCGCGCCCGGCGCAATCCCTGGCTGAACGGCCGTCCCCTCACGGCGACCCCCGAGCGCCATCTGTACTGCTTCCCTCACTCGGGCGGGCTCCCCGGCGAGTACGTCCGCTGGGAACGGCACCTGAGCGGTACCCAGGTCTACGGCGTCTGCATGCCGGGACGTGGCGGCCGGGCCGCCGAACAGGCCCTGAGCGACCTGAACGCCGTGGTCCACGCCTTGCTGGCGGAGACGCAGTTCGTCGCCCCCTACGACCTGTTCGGACACAGCCTCGGCGCGTTGGTCGCGTACGAGACGACGCGCGAACTGGCTGCCCGGGGACTGCCGCTGCCCGAACGGCTCGTCGTCTCGGCGTTCCCTGCTCCCCACCTGCCGCGCCAGGGGGCCCGGCTGTCCGGCCTGCCGGACGAGGAACTGATCGCGGTCCTGAACGAGCGCTACGGTGGCGTCCCGCCCCAGATCGCTGCCGACCCCGATCTGCTGTCGGTGCTGCTGCCCGCTTTCCGCGCCGACTTCGCCCTGCTCGAGAATTACCGGTACCAGGAGTCAGGGCCGCTTCCGGTCCCGCTCGTCGTCCTCGGCGGGGAGGCCGACAGCGTCACCCCGGACCAGCTCGACGCGTGGGACCGGCACAGCACCGCGCCCCTACGCCGGCACGCCTTCTCCGGCGGTCACTTCTATTTCCGTGACGACACGGCAGCGGTCGCCGCCGTAATGGCACCCTGAGCGCCCGCCCCCGGCGCCGCGAGGAAAGGGCTCGTCCCGACCTCGCGGCGCCGGGGCCCGGGACAGCGCTCGGCCTTCTCACCGGAGGAGAGCGGCTCATTACCAGGCAGTGAGGGTAGTGAACCCAATGCACGATCGTGGGCGAGGTCTGACCATGTGGTCGAAGTCGGCACGGCGCACCCGGAGCCTGGTGGCGGCCTGATCGGGCCCCAGTGGGGTGTCGGCGGCGACCAGGTCCGCCAGGTCCTCACGCTCGCAGACCTCCGCAACCTGTTCGGGGCGGTGCAGCGTTCCGTACGGGTTCGCTCTCACCTACTCAATTCGACCGATGAAGGCGAGACCGACCCCGTGGACGTCTGGACGGCGTGTGTGACGTGGAGCGAGCGGATCCTGGAGGCCGTGGACCGCATCGCCGGGGAGCGTGTCGACCGGCTCGAGCGGTACCGGACCTGGTCGATGGCACCGGTCACCGCCGAGGCACTGCTGAAGACGTTGCTTGCCTTGGTATCCACGCCCCCGTCCTGGACATCGAAGCCGCCGCCACCGCACGGCCCTCGCACGAGCTGCTCGCCGGCCTGCCACGCCTGAGAGAGGAGGACCAGCTTCACGCGGATGCTCTCAGGGTGCTCGTCTACGACGACGCCTCTGCCCTGCATCTGGCCCGCTTGAGTCAGATGGTCCGCATCTGCCTGATGACCGTCGCCGCCGCGCTGCCGTCCAGTGACCCGGTCTGCGCCGACATGGGCTGAGCCTTCCTGTTGAGGTAGTTCTGACCAGCCTGAGCTCACACCACAGCCGGCTCGATGAGGAGGCCGCTGGGACGCCTGGGAACGACGTCGGTGGCCGCACTCAGAGGATCGAATCGACTCGTCACTTCCGGAACAGTCGAGAAGGTCCGGCCTAAGGTGGTCGCGGTCCGGAGCCGCACGTTCATTTGGCGGGCCTGATTGGCGTATCCGCCGTGCTGGGCGACAATCTGCTGGAAACGCCGTACTGCGTCGTCGAGCATCCCGCGGTCTCTCGAAGCGGTTGCGTACAGAACGGCCAAGTCGCAGGCCACCAGCTCTCGGTTGGCTTTGCCGATCCGTAGTGACAGATCGATGAACCGCTCGAACGCCCTGTCAACGCGGCGGAGGACCTCGGGCCGAGACGGATCCAGGGTCACATCAGAACGGCGGACACTGAACCCCAGTTCGACTTCCAGTTGAGTGCGTGCCAGCGTGTAATGGATCTCCGGATCTTCCTGGGTCGCGGCGATGCGCTCCATTCGGGCGACGGCTCGATGGGCACGTTCCCGGTTTCCACCGCGCAGCGCCTCGTGATGGGCGATCCGTCCGTACGCGTCGCTGAGATCGGGAAGGTACGTTGCCTCGTACGGACGATGACGCTCCAGGTGGCGGGTTGCGGCGAGGTAGCCCTGTACAGCGGCACCATGGTGGCCGAGCGCGCCCAGCATGAAGGCACGGCCGGCCATGCCCTTGAAGACGCTCCAATCCTGGACTCCTCTGGGGCTGTACCGAAGCGCTTCGTCCTGCCGCGCTCGGGCGAAGCGCAGAGCGTGGACATTCTGCGGCTCGAACGTGGCGAAGTAGGCAAGACCGAGGTAGCGCAATCGGGTGTCCACTCCGGCTGCGGCAACGTCCGGAATCAAACGTCCTGCATGGTGGAGCAGCAGTGGCAGCACCTCACGCTGATTGCTGTTGATGGACCTCTCCAGTTGGTCGAGTGACTCGTGCGGGTCGTCAGTCAGCTCGACGGCCTCGGCCGTCACGAGACTGCCGGTCAGCTCGGCCGGGTCCCGTAATGGCGCGAGCGGTGGTCGATGCGCGGTCGTCGCAAGCCAGTTGACGGCACGTCCCGCATCTCGATATCGCGCATCCTTGTTCCCTGCTCGATACACGGGAGCGTCGTCATCTCTCCGCGACGATGGTGTGCCACGGCTGCCTGAACGATTTCGCGACAAGGCCAGCAGGGCGTCCGCTGCCCGGTCCGGATCCCGCGACATCAGGCACTCGGCCCGTACGGCCTCCCAGAGTTCCTGCGCATCGAGTCTGTCAGGTGCAAGCGTTCCCTCGACAACCGATGCCGCATCGGTACTCGTGAGCAACTGCGCCATCGATGCGTCGACGGCGAGGATCCGGCGATGAACCTGGCGCGTCGACAGTCCCATTTCTCGCGCGAGACTCCGCACGTCCGTTCGCTCGCCACGCAATCCGGCTGCATCGATCCAGAGCGCGGCGTCCAAAGCGGTGACGCCGGCAACGGCTCTCTCACTCACCAGCAGGTGCGCGAGGTGCGCCCGCACGGCGGGCGGCTCAGCCGAGCCGAACACCTTCCTGGCCAGTTCGGGCTTGGGTACCTCGGTCAAGCCGATGACCTCAGCCCCGTTCAGGGCACGTACACAGCGCAAGTCCAGCAGGAGCCACTCACGAATTGCCCTGACGTCAGCAGCCACCAGCGCAATCACCTCGGGGTCGGTCACGCGTGCCTCCAGGCTCACCAGGCTCTTGTATGGACGTTCTCCGAGTGCCTTGCTGTCCGTCATCGCATCAGCAGTGTCAGTATCGTTCCGGCTGCGGTGACGACCGCAGCAACGGCCGTTAGGTACGCAGCGACTACGTGATGGTGTGCAAGGTTCCTGCCAGCATCTGGCCGAGTGGGATCCGAAGCGGGAGCGCAGTCTGCCTGGTTGCCGGGTGCCGGGACGTGCACGCCACTCCTCATTTCAGCAGCGTTTCGACCCTGAGCGTTCGATGACTCCATCGTGATCCACCCCATCTGTCTGCCGGGAAAGTGCCTAAGGCAGAGCGAACCAGGGCCGGTTGAGCAGTAGTTGACAGTTCGCGATTGTGCGACATGGCAGGACAGTGAGATCTCATTGGGTGCGGCTGCAGTGAGCCGGTGATGCCGGGCGCCGCTGTCAGGCGGTGAGCCGGTGGGGGCTGTCTGGGACCGCCCCGGTCGTGAGCCGGGTGAAGTGTTCGGTCGCGATGATGTTGCGCCGGGTCTCCTCGGGCAGGCGGGCGAGGATGCCGGGCAGTGACCGTTCGCGGGTGACCTCTCCTCGATGCGCGAGGATCGCGGCCCACTTCTGCTCCAACCAGGGGGTGACATCGACGGTCGTAGTGGCGTATGCGTCCGGTACCACGAGCACGGATTTACCGGCGGCCTTCAGAAGGGGGCCAAGGTCGCTGACGCCGGACTCGGGGTGCGTGGCGCAGTACACGGCGCGCGGTTGCCAGGGCTTTCCGGCCTCGGGGTGAAGGCGGGGGAGCCCCGCGTCCTGGGCGGCGAGGAGAGCGGCCTGGTGGGTGCGGCGGTGGTCCGGGTGACCGGTCAGCTGGCCCAGAGCGTCGTGCGTAACCACGATGTCCGGGCGGAAGGAGCGGATCTGCTGGACCAGGGCGGCGACCGCCTCGTCGAGCGGTGCGTCGACGAGGCGGGGACGGCCGGGAGCCGCCTGCGGGTTGCGGGCATCGCCGTATCCGAGCATGCGCGGTGCGCCTGCGCCGAGCTCCCGCAAGGCGTCGGCGAGTTCGACAGCCCGCAAGCTGTCGGGTGCCCACGTCATGGTGACGACGGCGGTGCGCGCGTGTGCGGCAGCGTGCTGGGCCAGGATGCCGCCGGCGAGGAGGCTCTCGTCGTCGGGGTGGGCGAAGATGCCGAGCAGGGACGGCAACGTGGAGGACGCGGCCTTCTGGGGGGTCAGGACGTCGGAGTCAGGCATGCTGTCCTCCTGCAGCCAACATGCTCATTGCGTCGGCGGGGGTTCGGCCCGGCCACTGGAGGACAAGCCGTGCGCTGGGCTTGTCGAGCACGTCGCCGGGCGGCAGCTGGTCGTCGGGCGTTGCGGCCGGGTGGATGGTCATCGGCGGATAGCCCATCTCGCGCACCTCGCGGTCCCAGGCGCGCACGCACGAGGCGAAGCACTCCGCCACCTCTTGGGCTGCCGGGCCGTAGGCGTGAATGAAGAACTCCGTACGGCCGGCCGGCTCCGGGGCATCCTTGACCTTCCGGTAGGTCAGATAGGCGAGTGAACCGTTCGCCAGGATCGCCGCCGCGTCCTGCTGCGCCACGAGCGTGGACCCCTTCGACGCGGTCAGGCGGCAGAACCCCGGCAGTGTGGTCGCGGCGTAGACCTGCAGCGTCTCGAAGTTGAAGATTCCCCGGACGACCAGACCTGTAGAGCGCTCGTGCCGGGGCCCGCGCAGAGCCTCGTCGAGGCCGGCCGTGTCGCCGGGCGTCCCGTCCTCCCACCGCACCGTGACGTCGCCGTCGGCCAGTCGCACGGCCGGGGCGGTGTGGGCGGCGGCACCGCGGTCGCGTACGAACCCGCAGTATGTCCAGTGCTCGCAGTGCAGCACGTCGCCGCGCCGGACCAGGGTGAGGGAGCGGGTGTAGCCGCCCATCTCCAGCGGCACCACCAACCGCGCCCCTTCAGCGAGTTGTTCCCGCCAGGCCGGAGCGACGTCCCACGCGTTATGCGTGATCACCATGCCGTCGAACCCCTGGGCGGGGACATGGTCAGGCGCGCCCAGAGCACCGTCGCCGAGGACAGCGGTGACCCGGCCGCTGCCGGCCTCCGCGCACAGCCGCCTCGTTCGGTGCACCACGTACGGGTCGACATCCACGGTCACCACCCGGCCGCGCTCTCCCAGGACGTGCGCCAAAAGTTCCGCGTTGTATCCGCCGGAGCCGACCTCCAGCACGGTCATCCCCGGCTCCAGCCGGAGTTGCTCGATCATGTCGGCCTGCAGCCAGGCAGCGGAGACGGAGCTGAGCGCGGTCTGGGCTGACTCCCGGACCGTCACCACGGCGAGGTCGTCGTGGTAGGCCGTCTCGAGCCGGGTCTCGGGGACGAACCTGTGCCGAGGCACCTCGCGCAACGCGGCTTGGACCTGCGGAGAGGGTGCCCAGCCCTTGCTGATCACGATGTTCGCCATCCGTTCGCGCAGCCGGACCGCCTCGGCCGGCTCTCCGGGCACCGACGGGGCGGCGGGGGAACACGCGTAGGGGTGGACCGGCGGGAGGCCCGGCAGCACCCCGGGCCACACCGCGGTCAGGGCCTGGGCGCTGGGTGCGAAGATTTTTCCGAGGGTCGTCAGGATGTTCAGGTCGTGGAACTCCCAGCGTACGAAGCGGTGTGGCTCGGGCAGAGCGAGTTCACCGTCCCAGCGGGAGACGCGGACCACTGCGGTGACGCGGCGTAAGTCCAGGCGGTCGTCGTGCAGCATGGTGATGACGTGAGCGTCGTTCAAGCGCGCCGTCAGCCCGGTCTCCTCGTTCAGCTCCCGCACGGCGGCCGTGGTTGCGGCCTCGCCTGTCTCGATGCGGCCGCCGGGCAGCTCCCACATGCCCCGGGTGGAGCGGCCCAGCAGGACCCGTCCGAAGGCGTCGGTGACCACCACTGCGGCACCGAAGACGGCCTGCGGCTCGGGCCGCCCCTTCTCCTCCGCGCTGAACGATCCGGTCGGTCCGCGCAGGAGCAGCACCGCCAGGCCCGCCGCGTCGAACTGCTCGACGCGCTCGAACCCGTCGGTGAGCGCGGCGAGTTCGTTCTCGTCCAGGGCGATGTGGCGCCGCTCTTCCGGAGTGTTCTCCACGATCGGCGTGATGATGACGAGGGCCCCGCCCTCGCGCAGCCGCGCGGCCAGATGGCGAAGGACACGGGCGCGATCGCGGATGAACGCGATGGACAGCCGCAGGACGATCAGGTCGTAGCCGTCCTCGGCGAGGCCGGTCAGGTCGCCGTGCTCGACATCCAGGCTCAGCCAGCGCACCCCGTCCACCTCGGCGTGCTCCGCGCGGGCTCGCTCGAGCGCACCCTCGGCGAAGTCCACGCCGTCGACGGTGTAGCCGAGCGAGGCGAGGTGGACGGACATCTCGCCGGTCCCGCAGCCGATGTCGAGCGCGCGGCCGGCCTCGGGCGCCGGGGCGTGTTCGACGATCAGGTTCTTTTCCTCGTCGCCGAGCCGCCGGAAGCCTCGCCCGTCGGTGTAGTGCTTGGACCAGTCGGTCCGGGTGTATGCCACAGGTCGCTCCTCGTTCGTGAAAGGCGGAGTGGTTGTCAGAGGCGGGGTGCGATGCGCAGCCGGGTCAGGGTGCGCAGGCCGCGCTCCATCAGCTCGGGATCACCGTGGGCGGTGCCGTAAGAGATGCCGGAGACGGCATCGAGGACGGACAGGACCGTGAGCCGGGCCTCTTCCGCGGGTGTGAAGGGGCGGCCGTAGCCGTCCATCACGGCCTGGAAAAGGTCAGGCCGGCCGTGCCAGGCATCGGCCAGCCGTACGAAGTCCCGCACCGCCGGCCCTTCTTCCGACCGTTCGAAGTCGATCACGTACAGGGCGTCGGCGGCCTCGTCCCACCGCAGATTGCGGAGCTGGAAATCACCGTGCGTGGATACCGCCTCCAAGGGGTCCAGGCTGACGACTCCCTCGACGGTGGCGCGGATGAACTTCTCGTCCCCGGGGGCAAGATGGGGCAAGGCTCCACGCAGGTGCCGCTCCAGCTTTCCCAGCGGCAGGCTGCCGACGGCGGGCCGGGGCGGGGCGCTGTGATGGATGGCCGCCGCGAGCTGCCCAATGCGGTGGAAGATCCGGCGCTGCTGCCCGGGCGGGTAGACGGCACCGTGCAGGGACCGGCCTCCCACCGCGGTGAGCACCACGGCCCGCAACTTGGCATCGGCGGCCACCAGCCGGGGCACGGCCGCGCCGAGACCAGGAACCCAGCCGCGGAGCGCGTCCACTTCACGCTGGTGGAAGCGAGTGTTCTGGTGGATCTTGACGTACCAATTGCTGCCCTCGGGACCGCGCGCCCGCCACACCCTGCTCTCCTCGCGCGCCCAGGACACGTCCGTCCAGGTAGTGATCCGGCCGACCGCCTGCTCGGCGAAGGCGCGCACCGCATGCTCCGGGACCACGCCGGGGCCGATGTGGTCGGGGACCAGGGCCAGCCGGTCGGCGGACCGGTCGTAGGCGATCGGGTCACCAGGCTCCTGGAAGTGCACAGCCATAGGCGCGCCGGCCCGGTAGGCGTCCAGCCCCGCCCGGCAGTACGCCACCATCGGCTCCGGCAGGGCGTCGTACGAAAACCACCCCATGGCATCGCACACCCGGGGCTCCATGACCCGCGGGGTGCCGTGCCAGCGCCTCACCTCGAAGAACAGCCCGATGCGGGCGCCGCCGCCGGGGGAGCGATGGTGCACGGTGACGGCCGCCCGGACATCGGCCGGATCGACCACGACACCGGCCTCCTCGAAGGTCTCGCGTACCAGGGCTGTGACCATGTCCTCCCACGGACCGTCCAGATGTCCGCTGATCAGGTGCCAGCAGCCAGCCGCGTACACCTCACCGGCCCGCCGGGACAGCAGCACCTCGGGCCCCGTTGCGCCGTCGCGCACGGCGATCAGATGGACGTCAAGCGGCTCGGTGTGTCGCTGGGGGCCACTCACGCGTCACCGCTGGAGCAGTGAGCGATCAGCGCGGTGAACACCGCGTCTTCGTTCAGTACGCCGCCGCGGGCATGGTCCTGGAAGAGCTGGAGCGTCTCGGCCTCGAACGCGGGAGGGCGGTCGTGCCAGAGACTTGCCGGGCAGGCGGGACGGGGCGCTTGTCCCGGCAACCGGGCCGGTGTCAGCCCATCAGCGCCCTGGGCCCGTCCGGGCCCGCTCGCGGTATGTGCGCTCACGGCGTTCACCAGCCCTGTTGCGAGTAGGTGTGGCCTTGGGCGATCCCTGCGATGGCCGTCCGGGTGTAGGGGACGAGTCGGTCAGGGAGCTCGTGCGGCGGCCACCACCGCCAGGCCAGGCACTTGTCGGGCTCGCGGATCTCCGGCGTGCCCTTCCAGCGGTGCGCTCGGAAGACGAGCTGCATCAAGGGCGGTTCGCCCGGGGAATCCACGACGTGTACGACGTGTGCCAGCTCCACGTCTGCGGGGTCGATGACCAGACCCGCTTCCTCCCACGCCTCCCGGATCAGGCACGCGGTCGCGGACTCCTGCTCGCACCGCCCGGCCAGGTAGTGCCAGGTGTCGCCCGCGTAGCGGGACTCGGGGTGACGCAGGCCCAGGAGCACCCGGCCCTCCTCGTCCTCGACGTGGAGGTGGACGCCGACGCCGTTCAGCACGGTCCGGCCGCCTCCGTCCCGCAAACGAGGGGCTTCGGCCGGTGCGCGGTCCGGGGTGTTCTCGGCCGCGTGCCGGCGGATGAGGTCCCGGGTCGCGGGGCTCAGGCGCAGGCGGTCGAGCTCGTCGGGACTGAACCAGCGCAGCAGCACCCCCTCGTGCAGCCAGAGCCGTTCGGGGTCGCCGCGCCAGCGGCCGGTGAAGACCTGAATCGGGATGCTGAGCCCGTCGACGCTGGTGGCCTCCTCGACGGCGTACGGCTCCAGGTCCTCCAGGCGGAGGGTGGGGACCTCCTCGGACAGCTCACGCAGCAAGGTGCCCTCGAGGCTCTGGTCCTCGTGAGCGCGGCCGCCGCCGAGAAGGGCGAACGCCCCTGACTGCCAGATGACGCCGGGCTTGTGGTCGCGCAGATGGAGCAGGTAGCGGCCCGCACCGTCGTGGATCAGCACGGAAGCGTTCACCGGCTCGGGCTGCCCGTCCAGTTGGGCCTCAAGGAGTTTCGCGCGCAGAGTCGGCGAGGTGATCTCCGGCAAAGCGAGCCATCGGGCGCCGGACACTTCCTCGTCCTGCAGCGTGATTGCCGGGGGCTCTTCGTCGGCGAGATAGAACGCGTACCGGAAGTCGTAGTGCCGGTGGGCCGGTTCGCCCTTGGACGGGCGGGCGTCGATGTTGTGGACGTCGATGTCGATCGGGGAGCCGAGCATCTGCCGGGTCAGGCACAGGGCGCCCGGCGCGATCCCGGCCTCCTCCGACACCTCGCGCAGCGCCGCGGCGAGCAGCGTGCGGTCCTCGGGCTCGATGTGGCCGCCGGGTGTCAGCATGAGATTGCCGGTGGCCCGGTGCCGGATATGTAGGACCCGGCCCCGGCGGTCGATGACGACGGCGCTGCAGGTGACGTGCCCGGGCAGCGTCGTACGGGCGGTCACGTCGAGGGGCCGGTCCAGGGCGGCGAGCAGCCCGGCCAGGGCGTCACGCTCACCGGGATGGCGCTCGAGGTACGCCTCGATGGTCTTACGAATCGCGGAAGAACTGAGTGGCATGAGCGTCGTCTCGCCTTCGACGTGGGCGGTTCTGAGGGGTGGACCGTGGAACTCGCGCTGGTGGATCAGTTCGCCCTCTCGTGGTCGGGCGGCTGGGAAGCGCAGGTGCCGGCCACGGCCTCCGGCAGGTTCTGGACCCCATCGCTGTCGCGTTCGACGGGCGTCAATGAGTTCCCCTCTCGTGGACGTGATGGTGGTATCGCCGTGCTCAACGACAGCGCACCGATTTCGAACACCTGCGCTTTCGGACGGGTTGCGCACCCCGGAATTGAGCGGATTTTCGAAGGTGTGTGCTGCATCGACCCTTGCTGCGCAAGAGCACACGCCCGGTGACGGATTGGCCGAAACGCCGACGCTCAGGCAGCTGTGTCTGTCGGACGCGCATCCGTGGCCGGTCGGCCAGGGCTTGAGTCAGGCGGCGGTGCGCTGCGCAGTCAGCAAGACCGTCGAGAGGGTGTCGGCTTCGGTGATCCGGCCGCCGCCGCACATCGCCACCTCCTCCTCCAGCGTGACCCAGCGCAGCTTCATGTCGGCCTCGCTCTCATCCCGGTGGTGTTCACCGGTGCTCAGGCCCCGGGCGAGGTACAGGTGCTTACGAGTACGCGCGTCGGCGGGCATCCGCCACATCACCGTCAGCAGCTCGACCTCGAAGGCGCGGATGCCGGCCTCCTCGGCCAGCTCCCGGTGTGCAGCCGCCAGCGGGTCCTTGCCGGGCTCGCATCCGCCACCGGGACACATCGGCAGCCGCTGACCGCACACGTAGACGTTCTCCTCCACCAGGGCGATCCGGTCCCGGTCGTCGAGGGCTACGACGCGCACGCCGTCGACCGATTCGGTGTACTCGTAGGTCCCCAGGCTCTGGTCAGCGCGCCGGACCGAGTCGCGGCGCACCACCACCCGGACTCCCGATGTACTGGACGGTCGACGAGACCGTAATCCAGCCGCCGATCATGCTGACTCCTCCCTCGGACTGTGCTGTGCCAGCAGGAGACACAAGGCTGCTTGGAGTGCGTTCACGCGACAGAGCCGTCCCGGTCGGCCCGGACGGTTACTGAGATTCTTCGCGTGATGTCGCCCCTGTCAGGTGCCGGAACAGCAACAGTGCTTGATCCGCCAAGCACTCGCCCAAAGATCATCGATAGGCGGGGGAAGGGAGGTCCCTCAAGTCGCGTTCCCGCGCGTTGTCGGTGGCTGCCCGTACGCTCTCGCCATGGATTTGGTGACGTCACCGTGGGAGTCAGCTGCGCGAGTTGACCAGATAGGGGAGCTGGCGAGCAAGGGCGACCTCGCCGGGCTGTCGCGTGCCTTGCTCCTTGCGAAGGACTCATGGCACGAGGGCTTCGGAGTGACGACGGTGCTGCGCGGTCTGCCAGAGGCGGACCGCATTGCACTGGCCCGGTCTTTCGCCGAGCACGCAGTAACGACACCGGCAGACGGTGAGGTCGGTGACCGCGGGCTGGTGCTGCTCGCCGCGGTCTCGCGTGACATCGTCGACGCCGACTGGTGCGAGGCATGGGAAGCGCTGCTGACGGAGATGGCGGATCAGTTCTGGTCCTGTGGCATCAGCGACGAGCTGTGGACGTGCAGCCAGGCTCTGCTGGACGCCGGCAGGCACGTACCCGAACCGGTCGTCGCCCTGCTTCGCCGCTCCGCGCTGGAGCACGCCTGGCCCACGGAATGCGTGACACCGGTGCTCGACCGCCTTCGCGGCCCCGTACTCAACCCCGGCGAGCCGTGGGCCGATGCGTTGCTCACCGACTTGCCCTCGCTCGGCGAGCCCTGGCCCGGCGTCATCGGCCACGCTCTGCTCGCGCCGGTGGCGCGTCCCACGCACGCCTGGGACCGCAGGGCGCTGGCCCTCACCGCCCCGATCGGCACCGAGGAGATCCGCCGGGCGGTGACGCCCTGGCTGGACCTCGCCGCCGACGGCGGGGGCCGTTGGGACGGCGGCTACGATCCGTACAACTTGCCTGCACTCGCCGGGTTGACCTGGCTGCTCTCCTTGCTGCCGCCGCACCCCGCATCCATCCGCACCCTGGGAGACCTGGTCGAACGTGCACCCGTGCGAACCCCGCTGACCGGCACTGCCGTACGCGCCCTGGCTCGCGTCCCTCAGCAGGCGGGTCGCTCCGAACTGGAGCGGCTTTCCGGTCGCGTCCGGCACAAGGTGACGCAACGACAGATCCGTAAGGCGCTGGACGCTTGAGCCCAGGAGGTCCGCGACAGATTCCGCGGCTTGTCCACCAAAGACTTGATCGGCACCCTCGCGCGCTCCCGCTCCACCGGGAACCTCGAAGATCCTGCTTACACGACCAAAGTCGCCCTGAGGCGCCTGGCCCGCCGTTGTCAGGCCCTGGACGAGGAGATCAAGGAGGCCGAAGCCGAGATCGGCCCGCTGGTCACCAAAGCGGCCCCCAAGCTCGTCGCGCTGCCCGGCGTGGGCCCCGAGACTGCAGGTCAGCTTCTGGAAACCGCCGGTGACAACCCCGAACGTCTCCGTTCCGAGGCGTCCTTCGCCCACCTTTGCGGAGTCTCACCCATCCCTGGGGCGTCCGGCCGCACTCGCCGTCACCGGCTCAACCGCGGCGGCGACCGCCAGGCCAACAGAGCCCTGCACGCCATCGTTCTGGTCCGCGTGAAGTACGACCTGCGCACTCAGAAGGACGTCGCCCGACGCACCGCCGACGGCCTCTCCAAGAAGGAGATCATCCGGTGCCTGAAACACTTCGTCGCCCGCGAGATCTACCGTCTGCCACCCCGCCCGTAACTCACCACCGAACAACTCTGCCCCACACTTTGACGATCTATAGGAGCGTCCTCGTCGCCGACCGATCCGGTCTACCGGTCGCGGTCGCCATCTCCACGGCCAACACGCACGACGGTCTCCCCCCCCCCAGCCGCAGGTGGTGGGGAGAAAGAAGGAACAGACCGCCCCTCCCGGAAGGAGGGACGGCCTGGAATCGTGCCGGGGTCTACTTCGGGCAGGTTTCCTGGGTCACCTTGCCGCCCGCCGTGGTGGCGGTGGCCGGGTCCATCGACAGGCACTGGCCCGTCCAGTTGTTGATGAATGTGTAGGCCGGCCGGGACCCGGTCGGGGTGGCGAGCTTGGTCGGGATGATGTTCCACATCTGGCTGCCCGAGAACCAGCGGGTCTCGCAGTCCCACCAGAACAGCTGGGTGCCGGAGCCCGGCGGGGTGCCGTTGTTGTAGGGGACGGTCAGGCACTTGCCGTTGCTCGTCTTGATCCAGTAGTAGCCCTTGCCGTCGTACGACGGCTTCTCGGCTCCCCACTGGTGGCTGCTGGGCGGGGTCGACTGGCACTCTCTTTGGGTGACCAGGCCGCCGGTCTTGGAGCTGTCGAACTCGGGGCCCCGCACCATGCAGCGGTTGTGCAGGCTGTTGACGTAGGTCTTGTTGTCGTTGACCAGCCAGATCATCCGGTTGCCGCCCTTGACGGCATTGTCGGCGTTGTGGTCGATGATCGCGTTCACCAGGCCCCAGCCGGGGAAGTCCATCATGACGATGCCGACGCGGCCTGCGCTGTTGTTGAGGTGCTTCATCAGCTGGTAGTTGACGCCGAGGGCCTCGGAGCCGTCCTCGAACTGGTAGCCGCCGGCGTAGTTGGCCGGCGAGTAGTTGAAGGGGGCGGTGGACGCGGACGAGTACGTCAGATACATGTCACTGGAGGGGCTGGTGATCGCCTTGTTGACGTTGTCCTTGACGTAGCCCCACTTCTCCGGGATGGTCGACGCCGCCCAGTGGTCCTCCTTGTGGTCGTCGAAGCCCTTGATCCCGTATCTGTCGCTCTCGACGCTGTCGAAGCTTCCCAGGACCAGCTTGCCGCGGACCTGCCCCAGTGTGGGGACGTTCGCCCGACCCGCGCCCGACGCCGAAGGGGCGTAGAAGAGGTCAGGGTACTTCGCCACGTAGTCGGCGAAGATCGACCGGACCTTGTCCGGAGTCACCGACTTCGGATCGTTCGCGCAGTCGAAAACGCCGACGTCCGAGTACGGGCACTCGGCCTTCAGCCGCATCACGATCGTCTCGGTCGGGTGCGCACGGAGGAAGTTCCGTGCCCGGGTGAGGACGTCGTCGAAGTTGGCCTTCTGGTAGAACGCGCCGTGGTGGATCGTGAAGGACTGGTTCCCGGATACGCGGGCCCGGATGTCGATGGCCCGGATGCCCCGTTCCAACTGCGCGGTCAGGGTCTGCGCGCTGTCACCGTAGTCCTCTTGCGTCTGTACGTCGACGCCACCGTGGATGGCGAGCGTGTCGTGGGTACCGGGGATGGACATGCCCGAGAGCGGGGTGTCGCTCGCGATGCCCCACATCCACTCGGCCCGGTCCGCCTGCCCGAGGTTGCGGTAGGCGTCCTGGTTGGTCGACCCGGCCGCCCCGGCGGCATTGGGCGTCAGCAGTACGGCACCCAGCGCGACACAGACTGTCATCAAACGTGCCAGCGGGCGGGACCGTCGGCGCGATCCGGCGCCGGCGGCGTGGGGGGTGATGCGGGGCATTGGACTCCTGTCCGAGCACGGGACGGTACGAGGTCCAGCCTGAGCCCCGCCGCTATCGTTTCGCTGACGTTCCGCTTACGCCCCACCCCACACAGCGAAAGCAGCCGGTGGATCCGGTCCGGACGGCGAAAACGCCCGGTGGTGTACGTGAGCTTCGACGGCGAAGCCGGCCGGCTCGCGCTCGGGCTGTCGGAGTTGGTCCGACTGTGTCTCGTGGCGCCGCGGCGCGCGCTGTGCTGTTTCCGCTGTGCCGGGCCGCCGGGCCTGGTAGGACTTGACCGAGAATCGGGGGAGAGGGCCATGTCGGAGTACCAGCACTACCAGTTCGAGGTCGACACCCCGTTGACCGACGGGCAGCTCGCGCAGATCCGGGCACTGACGACACGCGCGAGCCTGACCCGGCACAGCTTCGTGAACACCTACGGCTGGGGCGATTTCAAGGGTGACCCCCGGCTGCTGGTGGAGACCCACTACGACGCCCACCTCTATTTCGCGAACTGGGGTACCCGGCGGCTGATCCTGCGCTGGCCCGCCACCGCCCTGTCCCTGGACACCGTTCAGGCGTACTGCGCCGGTGACTCGGCTGACGCCTGGGAGAGCAACGGATACGTTCTTCTCGCCCTGGAGTCCGATCCCGAGGACGACATCGAGGACTTCAACGACCTCTTCGGCATCGACGAGCATGACTTCGACGAGGACGGGAGCCGGGACGAGCAGTGGCTGCCCTCCATCGCCCGCGCCCGCCGGCAGGTCGCCGAGGGAGACCTGCGCCTGCTCTACCTCGCCTGGCTGCTGTGCGCGCACAACGGCGAACTCGACGACGACGACCTGGAACCCACCGTGCCACCAGGACTGGCCGACCTGCCCGAGCCCCTGGCCGACCTGGCCACGTTCCTGCGCATCGACGAAGACCTCATCGCGGCCGCCGCCCAGCACGCACCCCCGCCGCCCCGCCCCACACTCGCCGCCCACCGGGCCTGGACCGCCACCCTCGACACGCAGGAGAAGGACACCCTCCTCGCCCAGCTCATCCACGACGGCAATCCTCACCTCCTGTCCGGGCTGCGCCGCCGCTTCCTCGAGAGCCGGCCGTCCGGCGGCCCCGCTCCCGCACCCCGCACAGTCGCCGAACTCTTTGCCGCGGTCCCTGCCCAGAAGACGCTGCGTATCGCCCGCGAGGAGCAACGGGCGGCCGAGGAACGCGACCGGGAAGTGCGTCAGGCACTCGAGGCCCAAGACCGACGGCTGGCCGACCTGCAGCGCGATCCCGAGGCGGCCTGGCACCGCGTGGAAGAACTCCTCTCACAGCGAGGAACCCGCCACTACCCAGAGATCGTCCGTCTCCTGGGAGATCTGGCCGCCCTCGCCGACCGGGACGCCACCACCGGCACATTCGCGGAGCGCTACGCCCGGTTCATCGCCGCTCACCGGACGAAGAAGGCGCTGATGCGCGATCTCAGAGCCGGGGGACCTGCCTGCACCGCCCTCATCGCTCTCACCCCCGCGGTGGACTGAGCCCCGGCACCGGCTCGTCCTGTGGCGTAGCACGGCTCCAAGGCGGCTCGCAGAGCACAACGGTAATGGCCGCCAGAATCTGAGGCGCAGTGACTCGGTGATGCCCTGACTACCGCAGCTTCCTGATGATGTCCGCCGTGGGACCTTCGGGGTGCAGAAGGTTCACCGCATTCGTGTCGAAAATGATCAACAGATCCTCCCGCATCTTTCTCGGAGCGAAGTATCTCGACCGTCACCGACAAACGATCGCTCTCGCCACCTCTGGCCCCGGACAGCGCAGGACCCCGGGCCGCCCCTCTGCCCCGGGGTCCTGCCCGCTGGTCTCACCCTCCACATCACCAGTCGTCGGGCGTGCTGCCCAGCTCGCCAAGCTCAGGCGACGACACTGCGAGGAGGTTCAAGCCCTGCGGCAGGCCATCGAAGTCGCCCAGAGCGAGAACCTCGAACTGCGACGCCGTCTCGGCCCCTGGCACACCGTCCGCCCCGAGCCGTCCTGACAGCGATCTTCTGCCGAAGTGCGGCTTCAGCGGGGCGCCGCGACTGCAGTGCCCCAGGCCCGCTCGATCTCGGCGGCCGGGAATGGCGTCCGCTTGCTCTCGGTGAGAAAGCGGCGGTGGAATTCGCCCAAGACCACGGCAGTGCGGGCATGCCGGTCGATGATCGCGGCGATCTCGCGCGGGACGTCACCGGGCTGGTGGCCGGCGATCCAGTCGCGCAGGAACACCTCGTGTTCCACACCGCCGCCCAGGCCATCGGGCAGGTGGTGGCGGAGCAGATGGCTCACGGTGTGGCAGCGGTCATACGCGAGGTGGTCGGAGAGGAACTCTGCCTCGGCCGCTGACAGTTCGAAGCTGGAGCTCAGGGCGAGTCCGAAATCCGCGAAGTACAGCAGCCGGCCGTCGGTCAGGACATTGGCGAAGTGGGCGTCGAAGTGGACGAGTCCGTGCGAGCTCATGAAGGCAGTGCCGCGTGCCAGGGCCTCCTCCACCCACAGGTATGGCGAGCCCACCCCGCCCTCCGGGTCGGGGAGCCGGTGGTCGTGCAGCCAGTCGGCGAGTGTCTGCGGGACGTGTTCCAGGAAGATCACCAGGCTGGACGAGGACTGGCCGATGGCCTCCAGCCGCTCGCGCACGGCCGATGAGCCCTCCCAATGCGCGACCGCCCCGTCGATGCCCCCGAACTCGTCGGCGAACCCTTCGGGAGGGGAGTCGGGCAGGATGCGCCAGTGGTACATCAGCGGAAAGCCCTCGTACTCGTTCCCGAGAACCCAGTTGGTGGTCATGGCGTGCACGGCCAGCTCTCGCCAGGCCCCGAACCCGGCCGAGCCCACCCCGTACTGGTAGAACATCGGCAGTCCGAAGAGGTTCGCCGTCGACCGCACGTTCTCCGGCCGTAACTCGGTGTCCGTGAGGGGAACGCGCTTGACGAACACCCGCGTGCCGTCGATGTCCAGCTCCGCCGACCTGCCGCCGATGCCAGAACCAAGCGGGTCGGCGGCGGCCACGACTTCACCGAGCCGACGGTCACTCAGCAGGGAAAGGAGCGTGGCCACGGCCCCATACGTGGCGAGCCGTGCGGCATACCGCGGGTCCGAATGGCGCATCGACGACTCCTCAGATGCCCGGAACCAGGGCTTCGTTGATCTCGCGAACGTGGTCGAGCCTATCCGCCTCGGCCCCGCCACATCGTCCGCTCCGAGACCCGTGAGACGGATCTCTTGCAGACGCCACTGCAAACGTTCTACCTGCGCGAACGGCACCGGTTCACCTGATTGCCCCGGATGCGCTCTTCAGCACCCGCTACATGGACGCCGCCGTCACCCGGCTCCGCGCCGAGGGCTTCGACGTCCGGGCCGAGGGCGTCGCGCTGCTCTCCCCGCTCAAGCCGCAACCTGAATCTGCTGCCCTGCGGTGGCGCGCTGGCGGTAGTGGTCGGTCATCAGCGGGGAACGCAGCTGTCGGCGGTGGCGTGGTTGCGGGTCATCGGCGCCATCGCCATCCGGTTGGCGAGCGTGAGGTTGCCGCGCTCGAACGGCGCGAACAGGTCGAGGTGCGTGCGGAGTTCCGGCGTTGAAAATAGTAGGACAGTCGTCCTGGGGTGCCGTCACGCTAGGTCGCTGGTCTCGGCAGTGTCAACGGCTTGACGATCTAGGACAGTTGACCTACGTTGTGGCTCTAGGTCGACTGTCCTACGGTATTGGAAGGGGATCACCATGACTGCTGTGGCGACCCGCGAACAGATCGTCGCGGCGGCCGACCGGCTCTTCTACCACCACGGCTACGAGCACACTTCGTTCGCGGACATCGCCGGAGCCGTTGGCTTGTCGCGGGGCAACTTCTACTACCACTTCAAGTCCAAGGACGCGATCCTCGATGCGGTGATCGACGCCCGCCTCGCCGACACCCGGCGGATGCTGGAGCAGTGGGAGGCCGAGGCGCCGACCCCGGCCGGCCGGATCATGCGGTACGTCGAGATCGTGCTGACCAATCGCGCCGACATCCAGGACTACGGCTGCCCTGTGGGCACCTTGACCACAGAGCTGGCCAAGCTGGAGCACGCCATGCTCGGCCAGGCCGGCCGCCTGTTCACCCTGTTCCGCACCTGGCTGCGCGAGCAGTTCGCACTTCTTGGACCGGTCGAGCAGGCCGACGAGCTGGCGATGCACGTCCTCGCCTTCAGCCAGGGCGTCGCCGTCATGGCCAACGCCTTCCACGACGAGGCGTTCATCCAGCGCGAAGTCGACCGGATGCGCGACTGGCTGCATACCTACGAGAGATGAGAGAAAGCATGTTCGTGGTCCTGCTTCGGTTCTCCGACAATAAGGCCGCCGCCGCCCAGTACATGGCCGGCCACCAGGAGTGGATCAAGCGCGGCCTGGACGACGGGGTCTTCCTGCTGGTCGGCAGTATCCAGCCGGGCCTCGGCGGCGCGGTCCTCGCGCACAACACCTCGCCCGAGGAACTGCACAAGCGCGTCGACGAGGACCCGTTCGTCGCCCAGGACGTCGTCACGGCGGAGATCATCGAGATCGCTCCGGGCATGGCGGACGAGCGGCTGAGCTTCCTGCTGTGACGCCACCGTTCCTCGGACCTGACGGTGCGCCGCGCTGCGCGTGGAGCGGCGCCGCCCCGGAGTTCCTCGCTTACCACGACACCGAGTAAAACTTCCCCGTCGGTGACGACCAGCGCCTGTTCGAGAAGCTGAGCCTGGAGGGCTTCCAGTCCGGGCTGAGGTGGCGCACGATCCTGGCCGAGCGCGAGAACTTCCGCTCCGCCTTCGCGGCCTTCGACATCCCGACCGTCACCCGATTCGACCGGCACGACGTCGAGCGCCTCCTGGGCGACGCCGGCATCGTCCGGCACCGCGGCAAGATCGAGGCAGTGATCAACAACGCCCGCCGGGCCGAGGAACTGATCGAGCGCGAGGGGTCGCTGGCAGCGTTCCTCTGGCACTACGAACCCGACGCCACCACTCTGGCCGAGTCCCAGACCGCATCGGCCTCACCCGCCTCGGTCGCCCTGTCGAGGACCTGAAGAAGCGCGGCTGGAAGTTCGTCGGGCCGACCACGGTGTTCGCGTTCATGCAGGCCATGTGACTGATCAACGACCACGCCCGGGACTGCACGATCCGGCCCAAGGCCCAGCGGATTCGTGACGGATCCGACAGCCCCGGACAAGCTCTCGGGGGCCTGGCTGGACCGGAGTTCGAGCGGTAGCGGTGAACTCGCGGTGACCTGCTTCGGAAACTGCACCGGAGGCACGGAGCTCCTCCACTCGCCCGACCGGCTGGGTGCTCCTGATGCTGCCGCTTGCGTTCCCGCTGCCGTACCCACTTGCGTGCCCCGAACCCGGGTTTCCGGTATTTTCCCCTTGCCGCCAAGGGCTTTGAGGGCCGGGCCGATGATCGGCAGTTCGCAGGCGGTGGTCACATCGTGGGCTCCCAGGCGAGCACGACCTCGTTCGTGCTGGCCGCGGCGGTGATATTCGTGAGTTCGGCGAGCGCGTCCTGGCCTACCTTGAGCGGACGGGCCCAGATCGGCCCGACCAGCTTGCCACGCAGGTTGTCCCCGTGTCAGCGAGCGGATCAGCCAGCTGCGGTATTCGGTCAGGTCCGATGGCTTCGTGCCATTCGTCGGCAACTCTGCCCCAACATCACTGAGGCCCGGCTGCATAAGGAGGCTGGGGGATTTCCGTGTTTGGCGGCTGCGGTGGCGTACGGAGGCCCGTAGCCGCTTCGACGAGAAGCTGACCGTCGTCATCGTCCTGGCGCTGGGCGTCCTGATCGCACCTACCCCGGTGGGCCAGGGGATCTTGAACATCTTGAGGCAGCTGGCGAGCGGCGTCATCCAGGCCAGCTGATGAGCCTCCGCACGCGTATGGGCCGGACGGCGCCCGTCGGTGTGCCCTGCGGAGCACAGAGCTGAGGAGTGAGGCAGTGACGGCACCACGTCGACGGCGTCGGCGCTTGAAGAAGCGGACGCGCAGGCAGCTGCAGGGCTGGGGTGCGTTGGCGGCGGTGGCCGCCGCGGTGCGGGTGGCTGGGCGCTGGTCGGTGGTGTGGCCCGTCCTGGTGGCCGTGCTCGCCGCGGCCGTGGTGGACGGGGGCGGATGGGCGCTGCTGCAGGCGCACCGTCACGCGGTCGGCCAGGACCGCGCGTGGCGGGCGCAGGAGGAGGCCAGGGCACGGGAGTTGTCGATGGCCCAGGTCGACGCGTTGTCGTGTGTCTGACCGCCGGGGTCAGGAGGTCTACACTCCAGCGGCCGACCTGGCGTCCCGACATCCGGGCCGCCGTCATCAACAAGGCCCGCATCAACATGCACCGCAAGCTGAACAACACGGCGAAGATGACCGGACTGTTCCCGCTTGCCGTGCTGTTCGACTGCGTCGTCTACCTCTCGCCGGGCGACAGTCTGCTGGACTTCCTGCCGTACGCGACGTCCGGCAAGCCGCAGCCGGCGGGTTCCGCCTCGGGCCGACGCCGGGTCTGGCGAAGCTGGAGGGTGTCCAGACGATGCTGTGGGCGGTCGACCTGATGGAACAGGACCTGAACCCGGCCCGCTACATCAAGGGCGGCGACGCCGTCCTGGACGACGGGGAGTAGACGCTGGGGGAGATCGACGACGCGATCGAGCGCGCCGACCGCGAAGCGTTCACCAAGGACCCGCCCAAGACCCTCAAGGGCCAGATCGGGTTCCTGCTCAAGCAGTTCGGCAGCGCGAAGGCCGTCGCGGCAGAGATCGGGGGCACTGCCGAGTCCGTGAACCGCTACCAGCGCGGCGCCCGCAAGCACGCCCGCGCCGATGTCGCCGCGAAGATCGACGACGCCTTACGGCAGTGCTGGCAGCCGCTGGTGCGCAAGCGCTGGCAGAAGCAGGCCGCCACCACGGGCGGGATCACGGTGGAGACCCGGGCCCGGTTCGGCTACGTAGCGCCCATCGGCACGACCGACGACGGACGGTTCCGGCGACTGACCGTGCACCTTCCCCCGGAGTACGCACGGCGCCTGTTCGACGCCCGCGACGCCGGGGCCGGCGACCGGCAGATGAGCCAAATCATTGCCGAGGGATTCAAGGACGTCTATTTCCAGGACGGCGGAGCTCGCGCCATGGGACTGTCGGACGTAGAAATCAACAACATTGACTATCTCGATCTGGATCACTGAAAGCGATCCGGAGGGACGACGGCGGAACGAGCGGGTGAGCCGAAGCGCGATAGTTGTCACACAGGCGGGCGTGTTGCCATCAAGATCGCGGGGCGGACCCGCGCAGGGAAGCTGACGGAATGAGGCCGCTTCGGCTGGTACCCGAGCACTTCGGTAGGCGCTTCGAGTGCCGCAGTTGTCATGAAGGGATCCTTCCAGGCCTTGCGGTAATCCGCTTGAACGACAGACGGGTGGACGTGGCAGGCTTGCGCGGTGATTGTCGAGCTGTCCCCCCGTTTTCTGGCCTGGGACGATGTGGATCCCGCCCGTCATTTCTTCGACAGCGCCTCGGCGCCGCAGGTGGTGCGGTCACTCGGACCTGCCTGGAGGGTGCCCAGCCGCCCCGACATCCCCCTCGGTGACCCGGCGATGAGTGCCTGGAGCTGGGGCGAGGGACAGCCCTGGGCCGACGCCATGTCGCAGACCCTCGCCGAGCACTACGGCCGCTGGAGCGTGGGCTGGCGTTGGGCGCACGACGAAGGCGACTTCGACGGAGGCCCCGTCGGGAACTGGTGCTGCCCGCGGGACTCGATCACCACACCCCAGGAGACGCTCGCTCGTGTCGTCGCGGCACTGTGCGAGTGGCGCGAGTGGCTGGAGAGTCTCGCCGGGTGGTTCGACGCGTACCCGCTTGACCTGGCCGGCGTCGAGGACCAGCGAATCTTGTGGGAGCGCGCCGCCCGAAACCTGATCCTGCAGGTGGTCGACCGGACCGGCTGTGGCAGTGGCTGGCACGGACATTGCCGTCAAGTGCTCACCTGGTTCCTCAGTCGCTGGGGGGTCGCTCCCGACCTCGCGCAGGAACTGGTCGACGAGGCGATCGGCGGGCGGTTCGCGAGCTGGACCGGCCCCGACCCGGCGCTGGTCGAGGATGCCGCGGAGCGCCTCGCGCTGTCGCTGCGGCCGGACGATGGCACACGATCCGCCAGGCCCGCGCCGGACCACCTCGAGGGTTGGCTTGCGGTGCGCGAGAGCGTGCCATGGCAGGAGGTTTCGGAAGGCAGCCGGGACGACCCGGTCACCCCGTCGCGCGATGGCGCGGTAGAGGATATCCGCGCCTTCGACGGCGCCTTGGATCCCGCCCGCGCACGGGGCCTGCTTGCCGCCCTGGAGCTGCTGCGGGCCGACGCGGCGCGCGGCGCCTCCCTTGACTTCGAGCTGCTCCAGCGCTGGCAGCAAGATGTCCTGGGCGCGCCGCAGCCGCCGCCGTTCCGCGACCTGCCGGCCTTCGCCAAGGCGGGCCGGGAACGTTACGGCATCGGCCCGGACACCCGAGCCCGTCTCGACGCCTGCCTGGCCGAGAGCGCCCGCCATATTGAGCGTCCCCTTCCCCTCATCGCCCGGGCCGCGCGTGCCTATCTCGACGTGTGTTTCTTCCACCCGTTCGACGACGGCAACGCCCGGTCCGCCTTCCTCACGCTCGTCTTCGTCCTCGCCCGCGAGGGTGTCGCGCTCGACGGGGTCAGCCTGCTGCGTCGCGTCACCTTTCAGGCCGATGAGCCGCAGGACGCGCTAGCCCTCACGCGGTACGTCGGCATTCACCTCTCGGAGACCCGACGCAACACCGCCGCCTCCCTCGACTCCTAGCGGTTGGGCATGAAGTCGCTGACGAGACCATCTGGGTTGCTCGGTCCCCGTCGTGCAGGTCACGGAAGGCGACGACGTACTGGTGCCGGTGACAAGTCGCGTGCCGCCCTGGTGACAACTATCCTGCTTCGGCACAGCCCATCGACCGAGACAAGAGTTCGCTGTTCGACGCCGACCACGACCCGGTCCGGGGCGCCGACGCGCTGCGCCGCAGCCCGCACTTCGCGGTCGCCGACCCCGGTGGCGACACGGTGTGGTTCACCACCGAGGCCGGCATCAACTACACGCTGACCTTCAAGGACGCGGAGCCCACCGACGACGACCTGCTGCCGGAGCCGGTGCTCACCGAGGCCGTCGCCGCGGCGATCCTCAACCACCCCGGCTTCGTCATCGCGGATGCGGACTCGCCGCGCGAGGACACCATCACCATCCAGTCCCGCAACCAGGTGCGCCACCTCCTGGTCCTGGACGTCGACCGCGGCAACGCCGTCGCCCCGGAAGACCTGTCCACCCCGGCCGTCGACGTCGCCATCGCCAGCGACCCGAGCGACTCGGAGCGCGCCACGGCCGAACTCCTCAACTACGTGGCCGCCACCTGGGACAAGCAGGACCTGCCGCTGCGCGAGCACACCCAGGCCGTCGCCCGCACCCTGCGCACCCAGTAGGAAGGAATCCGTCCATGCCCGCATCCACGACCACCCGGCGCGCGTACCGTGAGGGGAGGACCCGCCAGGAGGACCAGATGAGCGCGCAGCCCGACCACGCCCCTGTCACGCCGTACGCCCCCGCGCCCGGGGCGCCGGCCGAACTCCTCGCCCAGCTGCGCGCCGACAAGCGCGCCGACACCTGGGCGCCGGCCCCGACGGCGTACGGCTACCAGTGGTACCGCAACGGCAAGGCCATCACCGGCGCCATCAAGTCCACGTACAAGCTCACCACGGCCGACCGCGGGCGCGACATCACCGTCAAGGTGACCGCCAAGAAGACTGGATGCACCAGCGGCACCGCCACCAGCAAGGCGGTCCGCGTCAGCTGACCGTCAGGCGCCCGTGAGGCCCGGCCGCCCGGCCGCCCGTCCGGCGGCCGGGCCTCACGGGCGTTTCACGCAGGTGGCCGGGATCTGCCTGCCGTGCACCATGTGCCAGACCGAGCCGGTGGCGGGCGAGGTCAGGACCGGCTACGAGCGCAGCAAGTTCCGTCATTGGATCGACGCCGACAAAGTTATCTGTAACCGCAACCTCTGACGTACCGTATCGGCGCCCGACGCCTTGTGCAGGCATGTCCACGAAGGACGCCGTCGTCGCAGTCGCCCGTGGCCTCATCTGCCGGCATCGACTCCACCGAGGGCCGCGCTGATGGCGCCGAGGCGCACCGAGACACCTGCCGTTGCCGGGTCTCCTACTGCGGCACCTGCCTGGAACCGGCTGACTCCGCCTCCTCTGTCTCGTAGGCGGTAAGGATGAGTCGTCCGTCTTCTCCTGCTGCGGCTACGTTGACCAGCAGCATGCTCCCCTCATCGAGACGCAGGGTGAAGAGCGGATCGAGCTTCATCAGGAAGTCGAAGTTCTCCTGGTCCTCCGCAGACAGGGGAGGTTCGAGGATCGTGTCGCATGCCCAGTCGTTGCCGGTGACGCGGACCGCTACTCGCACACCCAGCCTGCCCAAGCACGTCGATCGGTTGGCCCACCACTCAAGCGTCGCGGTGCCCTCGTAGCTGTCCATCGCCCCAGTATCGAGGGCAGGACGCGCAGCAGGTTCGTGATCACACGCTGTGTGTGGCGGGAATGCGCGAGCCGTCGAAGGAGGACCGCGCCCGCTCTCACCCGGGTGGGCGCCGGTCTTCACCGCAGGAACGATCATCCCCAACTTGTCCGAAGGACCAAACGAGACGATCTCTAGGGCGCGTATCGAGTCGTGATCATTGCGGGATGTGCCTTCGTGGCACGGTCCGGTCCGGTAGGCGGTCTTACGTGACGCGAGTGCAACTGGCCGGTCCGGATTGGGAGTTCATCGAGCCGTACCTGCCGATCGGCGAGTACGGCCCGTACCCCGAGCGACTGCGGCAGCAGTTCGAGGGCGTGATCTGGCGGTTCAAGACGGGCGGGCAGTGGCGGGAGGCGCCGACGGAGCTCGGCGCCTGGTCGACCGCCCGCAATCGCTTCCGGCAGTGGTGTGACGCCGGCGTCTTCGAGGCCCTGCTGGAGGGCCTGATCACGGAAGCTGCGAAGCGGGGTGAGGTGGACCTGTCCCTGGTCGGCATCGACTCCACCACCGCCCGAGCCCACCACGAGGCGGACGGGATGCACCTCGACGAGGACGTCGTCACCGCCCTGGAGAAAGCCGCAGCCGAGGAGGAGAAGGCCAGGTCAAAGGGGGCGACCTCGAAGAGCGAAACGGGCAAGAGGCCGAAAGTGATCCCGCGCTGGAAGAACGACGACGCATCCGGCGTCGGCGGAAACTCCGGCTGAAGGCCGCCCTCCTCGGACGTTCCAGAGGCGGGCAGACCAGCAAGGTCCACCTCGCCGCCGACTCCAAGTGCGCCCGCTGGCGTTCATCCTGACCACAGGCCAGGCAGCGGACAGCCCGCAGTTCATCCCCGTCCTGGAGAAGGTACGGGTACGCGGGCCCGTCGGCCGACCCCGCGTCCGGCCGGACGCGGTCGCCGGGGACAAGGCGTACCCGTCTCGCGGAAACCCCGCCCACCTGCGCAAACGCCGTATCAAGGCGGTCATCCCGGAGAAGAAGGACCAGGCCGCCAACCGGAAGGAGAACGCCGTATCAAGGCGGTCATCCCGGAGAAGAAGGACTAGGCCGCCAACCGGAAGGAGAAGGGCTCCAGAGGTGGCCGACCCGTCAGCCACGACGCCGGTCTCCACAAGGAGCGGAACAGCGTCGAACGCCTGATCGACAAGCTCAAAGCATGGCGAGGCATCGCCACCCGATACGACAAGACTCCCGACAGCTACCTCGCCGGTCTCCACCTGCGCGCCTCGATGATCTGGATCAAGGACCTCACCAGGGCCACCCGATGAACACGACTCGACATGCCCCTGGGTGACGCGCTGAGGTGCCGGACGCCAAGGGCGGGAAGGAGTTGAGTCAACGGTCGACCAGCCGTGGACGCGGGGCCTCACCCGTGGATTCCGCGTCGGTGTCGTCGGTGCCGACCGGGCCGCGGGGAAGCATCCGGTCCAGCCACTTCGGCAGCCACCAGTTGGCCCGGCCGAGGAGCGTCATGGTCGCCGGTACCAGCACCATGCGTACGACCGTGGCGTCGATGAAGATCGCGGTGGCGAGGCCGAGCCCGAACATTTTGGTGGAGGGGTCCTCGGCGACGGCGAAGGACAGGAAGACCGCCACCATGATGAGGGCGGCCGAGGTGATGATCCGGGCGGTGCGCGAGACGCCCTCGACGATCGCCGTGCCGTTGTCGCCGGTGCGCAGGTACTCCTCGCGTACGCGGGAGAGGAGGAACACCTCGTAGTCCATCGACAGGCCGAACAGGATGGCGAAGAGGAACATCGGGATGAACGACACGATCGGAACCGTCGCTTCCAGCCCGATGAGTGCGCCTCCCCAGCCCCACTGGAAGACCGCGACCATGATGCCGTAGGCCGCGCCGATGCTCAGCAGGTTCAGCAGTACCGCCTTGAGCGGTACGAGGATCGAGCGGAAGACCAGCATCAGCAGCAGGAACGACATCGCCAGCACGGCGGCGACGAACACCGGCAGGCGTTGGCTGGTGCGTCGGCCCACATCGGACAGGCTCGCGGCGGCGCCGCCGACATGGGCCCTGGCCGGGCCGTGCCCGATCGCCGTGGGCAGCACGTCGGTGCGCAGCCGGGCGATGGTGTCGGCCGTGGCCTTGTCCTGGGGGCTGGTGGTCGGGAACACCACGAGGGTCGCGATGCCGGTGGCCCGATCGACGCGCGTCGGCGCGACGGATGCGATGCCCGGATCCGCCGCGACCGCCCCGACGAGCCGGTCCAGCACTCCCGGATCACCGGTGGGGTCCGCGGCGATGACGAGGGGACCGTTGGTGCCCGGGCCGAACCCCTCGGCGACGAGGTCGTAGGCCCGGCGCTCGGTACGGCTGTGGGGCAGTGAGCCGTCGTCGGGCAGGCCGACGCGCAGGCCGAGCACGGGCAGCGTCGCGGTCAGCAGCAGCCCCGCCGCGCCGACCGCGTACGGCACCGGGTGCCGGCTGACGTGCCCGATCCAGCGACGCCACCCGGCGGCGTGGGCGGCGCCCGCCGCCGTGTCCCGCCGTCGGCCGAGGCGGCCCGACCACCCGGCCCGAAGTGCCCGGCCGATCCGGCCGGCCCGGCCCAGCCGCGGGCCCGCCGCGCCGAGGAAGGCCGGCAGCAGCGTCACCGACGCGAGCACCATCGTCAGGACGACGATCGAGACGGCGAGCCCGCCCACCGTCATGAACGGCACGTTCGCGACCGCCAGGCCGAGGATCGACACGACGACGGTGCCGCCGGCGAAGACCACGGGCCTCCCCGCCGTGGCCACCGCTCGCCCCGCCGCCTCGCGGGGATCGAGCCCGCGCGCGAGGTACTCCCGGTGCCTGGCGAGCACGAACAGCGCGTAGTCGATGCCCACTCCGAGCCCGACCATGCTGCCCAGGACAGGGGCGAAGGTCGGGACGTCCGTCACCCCCGCCAGTACCGTCATCGTGGCGACCCCGACCGTCAGCCCGAAGACCGCCATGCCGATCGGCAGCGCGGCGGCGACGAGCGAACCGAACGCCAGGAACAGGATCGCGACCGCGGCGAGGAGGCCGATCAGCTCGCTCGCGCCGCCGTCGGGGTCGGAGAAGGCGTAGAAGAGGTTCCCGCCCATCTCGATGCGCAGCGGCAGCTCGGCGCGCAGCCGGTCGCCGAGATCGACGAGGGCGTCGAGGTCTTCGGCCGACAGCCGGCTCTGGTCGGGATACTGCACCCGGACGACCGCGATCCGCCCGTCGGCCGAAACGAGGCCGCCGCGCACGGCGGTGTCCCCGCCCGCGTCGAGCGCCCCCGCCGGGTCGCTCGTGCCGAGCACGTGCGGCAGCCGCTTCACCTCCGCCCGCAGTCGCGTGAGAGCGGTGCGCGCGCCGTCGTCGTCGAAGAACGTCGCACCGCCGTCGAGGGGGGTGACGACCACCTGGGCGGTCATCCCCTCCTGGCCGGTGCCAGCCCGCTCGATCAGTTCCGCGGCCCGCTGGGAGTCCAGTCCCGGAGCGGTCATCGAATCCGCATTCCGCCCGCCGAAGGCGACGGCGGCGAGGACGGCGAGCGTGGCGGCGACCAGCCATGCCGCGATCACCCGCCAGGGATGGCGGGCGGCGCTTGCGCCCAGGCGCAACAGGGCTTTCGAGAGCATCGGGTCCTCCAACCACTTCGTCGGCCGTCCTTGTACGGCCGCCGATGCCGAGACTCGTCGCCACGGCGCTCCGCGGCATCGGCCCGCGGGCCGCGGATCCGTCGGCCCCGGGGCGGAGTGACGACCCGTCCTTTCGGCCGATGCGCGGCACGGCGCGGCCCCTAGGCTGAGAACCGTGCTGCGAGACGACCTGCGAACCCTGTGGACCGAACCCCGGCCGCCCGACGCGCCCGCCCGGGTGTGGCGGGACTGGGCGCTGCTCGCCGCGAGCCTGGGCGCCGTGGTGCTGGAGGCCACCCTGCGCGAGAACGTCGTGTGGCGGCCGGTGGCGGTGGTGTTCGCCGTATGGCTGTGCCTACTGCCCCTGTGGCGCCGGACCCGCCCACTAACGATGGTCACGCTGGGGTTCGGCTCGGTGATCCTGCTCCAGCTGGCCTCACTGGTCGCCGCACCGCGCGAGCCCGTCGGCCTGGACACCGGTGTGGTCGTGCTCGTGCTGGTGTATGCGCTGCCCCGGTGGGGATCGGGACGGGAGATCGTGCTGGGCAGCGCGGTGATCCTCACGGCCTTCGCGCTGGGGGTCACCGCGGACGACACCCCGGCCGCCGAACAGGTCGGGGGCTTCGTCTTCCTGTCGCTGCCCGGCTTGATCGGGGCCGCCGTGCGGTTCTGGGGGACCGCTCGCGAGCGGCAGTTGGAGCAGGTACGCTCCCGCGAGCGTGAGCAGCTCGCCCGGGAACTGCACGACACTGTGGCCCACCACGTTTCGGCCATGGTGATCAGCGCCCAGGCGGGCCGGGTGCTCGCGGGCACCGACCCGTCCGCCGCCGTCGAGGCGCTGGAGGGGGTCGAAGAGGAAGGGGCGCGCACGCTGGAGGAGATGCGAGCCATGGTCGCCGCGCTGCGCGACCGCGGGGCCGGCGCCGAGCTGGCGCCGCCTGCCGGCGTCGCGGATCTGGAGCGCCTGGTGCGCACCCCGGGTGGTCGCCTCAGGGTCGACCTGGATCTCGACGGCGAACTGGACACGCTGCCCCCGGCCGTGGACGCGGCCGTCTACCGCATTGTGCAGGAGTCGGTGACCAACGCCATGCGCCATGCGGTCAACGCGACCGAGGTCGTCGTCCGGGTCACCGCGGAACGGCACACGGTACGGGTGAGCGTGCGCGACAACGGCCAACGCACCGGCCGAGGTCGCGACGGATACGGACTTGCCGGACTGCGCGAGCGCGCGGCTCTGCTCGGCGGCACACTACAAGCCGGCCCTGGCCCCGACCAGGGCTGGCATGTCGAAGCCGAGCTGCCGAGAGGGAGGACCGAGAGCGGTGCCCATCCGCGTCCTCGTCGCTGACGACCAGACCATCATCCGCACCGGGCTGCGGATCATGCTGAACGCCCAGCCCGGCATCGAGGTGGTCGGCGAGGCCGCCGACGGACAGGAAGCGGTACGTCTGGCCCGCGAGCTGCGCCCCGACGTCTGCCTGTTCGACATCCGCATGCCCGTGATCGACGGGCTCGGGGCCACCCGGCTGGTCGCCGGCCCGGGCGTCGCCGACCCGCTGGTCGTGGTCGTCATCACCACGTTCGACCTCGACGAGTACGTCTACGGCTCACTGCGTGCCGGCGCCCGCGGATTCCTCCTCAAGGACACGGGACCAGACCTTCTGGCCCAGGCCGTACGGTCGGCGTCCGACGGTGAGGCGCTCATTGCGCCCAGCGTCACCGTCCGTCTGCTCCAGGCATTCGCGGACCTGCCCGCCGGCCGGCCCGCGGCCCAGCCCGTCTCCCCCGTCACCGCCCGCGAGGAGCAGGTGCTCCTCGCCGTCGCTCGCGGGCTGACCAACACCGAGATCGCCGATGCGCTGCACATCAGCCTCAGCACGGTGAAGACGCATCTGGCCAGCCTGATGGCCAAACTCGGCGCCCGCAACCGGGTCGAGATCGCGATGTGGGCCTACGAAACGCGCCGTATCCTCCCCGGAACCTGAGCCGGGTGCCGGGCCATGTCCCATGAGTCCCCGCCCGGACATCACTGCACCGGCCGGCTCACGTCGGCTCCACGTGCCTCACCCGCCCCAGAGCGTGACGTACCAGGAGGCCGGAACCGGGACGGTGGGACACCCGATACACAAGACTCCCGACAGCTACCTCGCCAGTCTCCACCTGCACGCCTCGATGATCTGGATCAAAGACCTCACCAGGACCACCCGATGATCACGACTCGATACGCGCCCTGGCGCAAGGGCGTGCTCCTCGACCCGGCGCAGTGCGGTGCCCAGGCCGGGCACCGTCTTCTGCGCCCCGACGACCCAGATCGCCTGCGCGGCGCCGTCGGCGCAGGCGGGCAGATGGCTGCCGCCGGCGGAGGCGGTGACGAGCGAGATGGTCTCGGTGACGGCCGCGACGCCGGCGGCGAAGACGTCGGGGTGGCCACCGGTCGGCGGATCCGGTCGGACTCGGTGGCGCGGTCCATCGTCGGCACCCGCGGCCGGACGGCCCGGTAGCGGTCGCCCGCCTCGATATCCTGCGCGACGCCGGAAAGCCGCAGCGTCTCACTGGCCCCGGTGAAGACGCTCGCGCCCGGCGGGATCAGGTTCTTGACGCGGGCACGGCCCGGACGACGCCGTCGGGGGAAGCTCCGGGGGCCGGCCGCGCGCCCGTGGCCCCGGCGCCGTCCCGTCACGACCGCGCCGCACGCTAAGGTCAGCAGGCGAAAACAGGCCAAGGCCAGACGCGAAGACGACCTGCGGGACACGCGATGTCCGTCGTACGACCGGTGGTGCGTGAACACCTGATCCGAACGTGCAACTGACGGTGGCCGGAAGTCGTCCTTTGCGACGAGCCGACGAGGCGCACCGAGAACCGGGACAATAGGGGGAAACATCATGAACGTGACGTCGAGAAAGAGCCGACGCAGACCGGGCGTTGTCCGGGTGGCCGTCCTGGGCGCCTGCGTGGTGGGCGCGTTGGCCCTCACCGGGTGCAACGGCGACGACGTGACAGGTTCGCACGTCGGCACGAGCACGAGCCCCACGAAGGCGGGGAGCACCGGTGACGGAACGGGCACCGGCAACGGGACGGGTACCGGCGCGGCGAGCAAGAAGCCGACCGCCACGCCGTCTTCGGGCTCGGGCAGCGCCGCCGAGTCCGCCGGAGCGGCTCCGGCCGCGTCCTCGTCCCCCATTGCCGCGGGGTCGGGTGCGGGTGGCGCCGACGATGGATGCGACCACAAGATGCCGATCTCCCCCGACGAGGTCGCGGTATACCGCTATACCCCCGAAGGGGGATCCCTCAGCCTGATCGTCAAGCACGGCAACTGGGGCTGCGGATCGCCCGACTCCGATGGCGCGCCGTTCGAGACGGTCGGCAAGGAGACGTTCATCCCGATGGACCAGGCCGCGTACGTCACCGTGACCAACCCCATCGTGGAGAGCACCGAGAACCAGCACATCGGTGTGCAGGAGTTCCTCGACTGGCTGGAGGCGCACCCGAACTCGGGGCTCGTCTTCACCTACCACCTGGGCGCCGACGGTGCCATCGACCGCCTCGACGAGGTCTTCACCCCCTGACAGCGGGCCTCGTGAGCAGGCGCCCGGACGACGCCTGTCATGCGGGCGTCCGCTCACCGCCCGCACAGCCGTACCCGGCAGTGGGTCGTAGGTCATCGGCGACCTTGGGGTCCGTGCCGACATCGACAGCACCGTACACCTGGAGTCGTGGAAGGACCTCACTTGCCGCGTCAAGGAAGCAACCGTCGCCGACGTCCGCCCGGGGCACGTTGCCGATGCTGTCGTAGAGGGTGACCAGGTAAGCCGGGACGAGGCCCGCTTGGGCGAGCGCGCGAGCCGCTGCTTGACCGTCGTGGTCGGTCGGACCTGTGCCGACGCCGTCATGGCTGCCGCTGTAGCCCCGGGTGACGACGCCGGTGACCCGGCCGAGGGTCTGTTTCATGAGCCGGAAGGTGTGCTCCAGATCGAAGCGGCGCAGGAACGACTGCCACCAGCGGTCGACGTCCGCACTGGCGGCGGCGGGGGACGAGCACCACAGCCGGACGGCTTTCGGGTCGCGGTTGCCCGGCAGGTATCTGACCGCACCGTCGTAGGGCATCGGTCAGGTGTTCTTCAACGGCGTCCGCGCGGCTGCGCCGTTCCGCGAACCGGCCGGAGCATCTGGCTCGTGGCGAGTTCGCGGTAGAGGGCGTTCTCGGCCAGCAGCTCCTCGTGGCGGCCGCCTGCGGCGGTGCGGCCGTCGTGCAGGACGACGATGTGGTCGGCGTGCTGGACGGTGGACAGGCGATGGGCGATGACCAGGAGGGCGCATTCCTGGGCGACGTCTTTCATGACGGTGGTGAGCGCTGCCTCGTTGATCGCGTCGAGGTGGGAGGTGGGCTCGTCCAGCAAGAGCAGCGAGGGGCGCGCCAGCAGGGCGCGGGCCAGGGCGACGCGTTGGCGTTCCCCGCCCGAGAGGGTGCTGCCGCGTTCGCCGACGACGGCGTTCAGGCCGCCGGGCAGCCGGTCGACGACTTCCTCCAGCCGGGCCAGCTCCACCACGCGTCGGATCTCGTCCTCGGCGGCGTTGGGCATGGCGTAGGCGATGTTGTCGCGCAGGGTGCCGCGGACGACGTGGGTGTTCTGGTCGACCAGGGCGATGCGCCCGCGGCACGCGGCGCGGCCGACTTCTTCGGCGGGCCGCCCGCCGAAGAGCACGGTCCCGGAGTCCGGTTCGTAGAACCTCGCCACCAGCGCGAATACCGTGCTCTTGCCGGCCCCGGACCGCCCCACCAGAGCGACGTGCCGGCGGTGCGCCACGTCGAAGGAGACCCCGCGCAGCACCGGCCGCCCCGGCACGTATCCGAAGTGGACGTCGCGCAGGGCGAGGGCGGGAGGCTCGTCGGCGGGCTCATGGTGGGCGACGGACGGTCGCGCGGGCCGCGGCGCGAGGGCGCGGACGCCCGCGTCCCGGGGGCCCGTCGGCTCGACGGGCAGGCCGAGCGCCTCCTCGACGCGCCCGTACGCGCCCATCCCGCGCTGGACGAGCCCCACGGCATGGAAGACGGAGGACAGGGGCAGGGCGAGGTACGAGGCGTACAGCAGGAAGGCGACGAGGTCGCCGAGGGAACCGGCGTGGTCGTTGACGCGCAGTCCGCCGATGACCAGGACGATCAGAAACGAGCCCTGGACGGCGAGTTCGACGGCGGGGCTCATGACGGAGGCGTGCTTCGCGGCGCGTACCCCCGCACCGTAGGCGTCCTCGATGCGTGCGCCGATGGCGGAGGCCTCGCGCTCCTCGGCGCGGTGCACCCGGATCAGCGGCAGGGCCCCGAGGGAGCGTTCCAGGTCGGCGGCGATGTCACCGACCGCGTTCTGCATGTGTTCGGACGCACGCCGGATGCCCGTGAGCAGCGAGGCGACGATCACGGCCGCCGCGGCCACGGTGGCAGCGACCAACAGCAGCAGCAGCGGGTCGAGCCACGCCATCAGGATGATCGCGCCGCTGGCGACGAGGCTGCCCGTCACCAGGTCGACGAGGGCCTGCGACACGACCTCCCGCACCAGCGTGGTGTCGGCGGTCACCCGGGCGATGAGGTCGCCCCTGCGGTGGCGGTCGTACTCCCGCATCTCCAGCCTGAGCAGCCGTGCTACCAGACCGTGCCGGAGCTGGCGTACCACGCCCTCGCCCATCCGCTCCAGGACGAAGCGTCCTACGGCTCCTGTCGCCGCCTCGACGGCGAACAGCGCGCCGAGCAGGGCCAGGAGCGGCCAGACGGACCGTCCGTGGCCGCTCGCGTCCATGACGTGCTTGGCGACGAGCGGCTGGGCCAACCCCAGGGCCGAGCCCGCGAGGGTCAGTGCGCAGGCCACGCCGATGACGGCCCGGTGCCCGGCGGTGAGCCGGTACATCGTGGCCACCGCCTTCCAGGTGGACTTGTCGCCGTCCTTGCTGACGTCCCCCTCCCGGCCGTCGCGAACCCCGGCGGCCTCGCCGACCCCGCCGCCGTCGCCGACCCCGGCTCCGGCTCCGTCACCCACGCCAGCAGCCTCGCCGGCCCCTGCCCCCTCACCGGTGTCCGGGGCGCGTCCCGCGGCCGGCGGCGTTGTGCGGGTCACCGGTCCGTCGGCCGTGGCGGCGCGGGTACCGCCACTAGCCGGGCGAAGTATCCGTCCGGCACGCCCTCGCCGACGGGGCGGCCCTGCGCCTCGATCCAGGCGTGTGCGGTGAAGGGCGGGACCATGCGGACCCCGGTGCACCAGGTCGGCCACGTTCCGCCGAGGCGGCACAGCAGCGCCGCCCCCAGGGACCGCGGCAGACACCCTTTCGGTCCGGCGCAGGTCAGACTGACCGCGCACATGGCGTCCCGGGCGTTCTGGGCCTGTGCCGCACTGGCGGGCGCCGCCCCGCGACGCAGGAGTCCGAGCACGGCGCGGATGCGGCGGGGCGGCAGGAGGGCGAGCGCGAAGGCGGGGAGGAGGACGAGAAGGGCTGCCAGGCGCCGGGCCGGGGGAACACCGGTGGGGCGCTCCAGTGCGCTGGGCGTCGTCATGAGGCCAGTCCCGAGCTCCGCAGCTGACGTACGAGTGCCTCGACGTCCTGCTGGGCCTGCGCCCGGTCGACGTCGAACTGCTCGGCCACGGCGGCGGCTGCGTCCGCTTCGTCGCCGCCGTCGAGCAGCGTCCGCACCACCAGGGTGGCGGTCGGGTTCAATTCCCAGTACGAGCCGGAGCGTTCGTCCAGCAGTACCGTGCCGTACTCGGTCTCGGCTGTGGAGACGTCGGCAGCGAACCGCATGGGCATGGTCGGACCGCCTTTCCGATGGTCGTGTGATCGAAGAGCTGGGGTGGGACGGGGCGGCGTCAGGGGGCGGGGGCGCGGCTGCAGGTCAGCCCCCGCAGCCACACCTCTGCGGCGATCGTGGTGTAGAGGATGGCGTCGGAGAGCCCCGGTGAGGCGGGCCGGCGGGCGAGGTGGCGCAGTGCGGCGCCGTCCACCAGCCCCAGTTCCTCCAGCCGCGAGTCCTCCCACAGCGCCAGCAGGTCGGCGCGGTTCTCCCGCAGTCCGTTGGAGGCGTCCATGGAGGCAGTGGCCTTGGTGCTGCGCCGCAGGCAGACGTCAGGCACGATCCCCCGCATCGCCTCGCTGAGGACCGGCTTGTACCGCCACGGCGTGACGCGGTCGTCCGGGCGTACGGCCAGACACGCCTCGATGACGCGGTCGTCGAGGAAGGGGGAGGCCATGGGCAGGCCGGCCCGAGCGGCCATCCCGTCCCACTGCCGGATGACGCGGCTGCACGAGCGGATCTGTTCCAGGTCGCTGTGCAGGCCCCGGTCAGGATGCAGGGGTTCGGCGGTCATCGCGGCCTTGAGCAGCGCCTTGCGCGCCAGCCGCTCGGCCTGCGGCGTCACCCAGTCGAACAGGCGCGGGGCCATGCCCCAGCCGAGCCCCGTGGCGACTGGCGAGGGCGACGGGGCGCGCAGGTCGCGGGCGGCGTCGGCGAGCCACCTCCCGTAGGGGCGGGAGTCGGCGAGCGCATGGACGGCGCCGGCAAGCGGCCACTGCCACAGTGCCCGCAAGCCCCGCAACTGGCGCAGGGCGAACAGCGGCCGGGTGCGCAGCAGCCGGTGGTAGTAGGCCTCGGAGCACCACGCGACATGATCGCCGCCGATGCCCGTCAGATGCAGCCGACTGCCCCGTGCGGCGAGGCCGGGCAGATGGTGAAGGACCCGGGAGCGGTCCATGACGCCGATGGTGGGTTCGTCGAGGAGGTCGTCGACGCCGAGCAGGTCGTCGTAGACCAGCGGCGAGGCGTCGGCGGCCCAGACCACGTGCTCGACGTCGGGGAGGTGCTTGACGGCCTGCTGCGCCCAGTGGAGGTCAGTGTCCGCCGGGTCGCGGCCCGGCCAGGTGCTGGCCACCAGGCGGGCGGGGGAGCGGGCGGCCAGGAAGCAGACGGAGGTAGAGTCCAGGCCGCCGGACAGATCGCAGCTGACCACGCCGCCCTGCCGGGTGCGCGTGGCGACGGCCTCCTCCAGCGCCGCACGGATCACCGGCACCGCCTCGGCGAGGGGCTGGACCGGCTCCGGCGGCGTCCACCACCGGGTGTGCCGTACGGTGCGCCCGTCCGCGGCCACGACGACGGCGTCCTGCGGTGGCACGGCGGTGACCGCACGCCACAGGGACGTCTCGAACAACGGGTAGGGGGCGGGCCACAGCAGCCGGACGGCCAGCTCCTCCACGTCGGGGTCGTGGCCCAGCGCGGCGGCGAGCGTGTCGGCCCGGGTCGAGGCCACCCGTACGCCGTCGATCTCCGCGTGGAAGACCAGGCGCAGGCCGGACGCCGTCCCCTGTGTCCGGACCCGCCGGTCGAGCGCGGCGACGAGATGGAAGCTGCCGGGCAGGGAGCGGGCGAGGGCGTCGATCTCCGTGAAGTCGCGCAACCGTGAGGCTCGGCGGCGCAGTTCGGCGGCGCCGACCGGGCAGAAGCCGACGATGGCGAGGGAGGCGTCGCCGACGTGCGCGGTGACCATCTCGTCGTCGCGCCAGCGGCCGACCAGCCAGGGCCGGCCGGAAGGATGGGTGAGGGTCTGGGTTCCGGGGCGGGCGAAGGCGTGGGCCACGGCGGCCGCGTCCGCACGGTCGGTGAAGACCGCGAAGTACGCGTCGCCGGGGCCCACCCTCGCACTTTCGTGCGGCACAGTCATGACGTCGAGTCAGGGACCGCCGGCCGTCAGTTCTTGCTCAGGATCAGCCGGTCGTTGCCGGAGCGTCCCAGGAGCCCGGTCTCCTTGCGGAACGAGCCGAGCCGGACGAGCGTCGGGGCCTCGTAAGCCTTCTTCATGACTACTCCTCATGTACGGGTGTGCTGTCCGCCCCTCTGACCTGACGGCGTCCCAGCGCCGCTGGGACGCCGTCGGTCTGCTCTGATCCATGGGGACCGGGCGAGAAAGCGGGCCTGCATCCAGCTAGCGACAGAAGAGGCGGGTGCAGCAAGCCCGTCCATAAAGGTCGTACGGTATGGCGAATATGGAATCACTCTGAGGGGTGGCTCTCGTCCGCATGGGAGCGGTCGGCGGTTCGCAGTGCGTGAGAGAGGCGTACGCCGGTCTGCAAAAACGTTCTGTAGTCGGCTCTGGCGTAAGCCCGCTTTCCCGCGCGGCAGTGCTGCGGTGACGGAGGCGCCGGGGCGCACTCCACGGCCAGGACGCACACCCCCGCCAGACGTGACGAAGCGCGACAGTTTGCGAATGGAGCATTTCAGTTCGCGAACGGGCTGGTAGTGACGCTCCGTGCGGCCGCCCGGTGGGCCGAACCAATCTGGGTCTGGTTGCCCTTGGCGCGACTCGCCAAGGAGTCGGTCAGGCGGCGGTGATGGCGACGAGGGGGCGTTGGCGCCGCAGAGCCCGGTCGAACAGGCGGATGAGTCGGTAGAGGAAGAAGCGGCGCTTCATCATGTTCTGGACGCGAGCTGTTTCCGAGTTGCCGAGGAGCCGGGCGGTGCCGGTGATCTTGGGTGCGCCGTCGGGGACGGTGCCGTTCATGCTGCACGGGGAGATGGCGACCCGGGGGTTGTTGCGGATCCGCTTGACCTTCCCGGTGGTGGGATCGGTCAACGCGTACACAGTGCCGTCGTGGACGACACCGCCGACGGGGGTTGGTACGGGCCGACCGTCCTTGCGGAATGTGGTGAGCAGGACGTGCTTGCTGTCGGCGATGCGTTCCAGGGCTTGGACGAAGGTGTCATGGGTCGTGGGCATGGAGTCTCTCCTGCGTCAGCGGGCGGTGTAGTGGGCGGCGAGGGCGTGGGCGGCGAGGGCCGCCTGTTCCTCGGCCCAGGCCGGGGAGCTGCGGTCTGCGGGCAGCATGTCCTGCTGGTGGAACAGGGCCAGGCCGTGTGCTGCCGCGGCCACGTGGACCAGCAGGTCGAGCGCGGACTCTGCATCACCGGTGATCCGGCCGGTCACAGGCGTCAGGTCGTCGTGCAGGAAGCTTCCCGCCTCGGCGAGTTCGGAATGCCGGGTCTTGTCGAGGCCGGCGAGAAAGGTGATGTCGAACAGGGCGCGCTCCTCGATGGCGAACCGCACATAGGCGGCCGCGAAGGCGGCCAGCTGGTCGGCCGGGTCGGTGTACGCGGCGAGCGCACCGCGGTAGCGGCGCCGCTGTTCCTCGTAGCCCTTCAGTGCCAGCGAAGCCAGGAGGGAGTCGCGGTCGGCGAAGTGCTTGTACGGCGCCGCGACACTCACCCCGGCGCGTCGGCACGCCTCGGCGAGGGTGAATCCGTGCGCCCCCTTCTCGGCGACGAGGGCGAGAGCGGCCTGCTCAAGTGCGTTGCGCAGGTCTCCGTGGTGGGTGCCCGTGGGACGGGACCGTTTGACTGTCACAGCCACAAGGTTAACACTATTAACCACAAGGTGAATGGCATTAACCGTGTTGGTCGTGTCGTGCAATCACATGGAACCCGTATCGAGGAGTCAGTCATGAGCCGATCACGCACGGGGCGCTGGAGCGCGAGCGACATGCCCAACCAGCACGGCCGCACCGCCGTGATCACGGGAGCCAACACCGGCATCGGCTTCGAGACCGCCAAGGCACTCGCGCTGCGAGGTGCAACCGTGGTCCTCGCGGTACGCGACCTGGATAAGGGCAAGCATGCCGCCGAGGAATTGCGGACCGCCGCACCGACGGCACACATCGCCTTGCAGCATCTCGACCTGAGTTCGCTGGCGTCCGTGTGCGCCGCTGCGGAGGGGGTGCGTAGCACGTACCCACAGGTGGATCTACTGATCAACAACGCGGGTGTGATGTACACCCTGCACCGCACCACCATCGACGGCTTCGAGCTGCAATTCGGAACCAACCACCTCGGGCACTTCGCCCTCGCCGCACTGCTCTGGGACCTCTTGCCGCCCACACCCGCCACGCGCGTGGTCACCGTCAGCAGCGCCGGCCACCGCATGGGCGGACCCCTCGACCTCGACGACCTCAACTGGCACAGGCGCCCCTACAACAGGACGGCCGCATACGGACACTCCAAGCTGGCCAACCTGCTGTTCACCTACGAACTCCAGCGCAGACTCCCCGACGGTGGTCCCCTCGCCGTCGCCGCCCACCCCGGCGGCGCCGACACCACCGGCTCCAGGACAGCGATGTCCCATTCCTCGATACTCACGCGCACCGCATTCGCAGCCATCCGCCCACTGCTCCTGCAATCCCCCGCAATGGGTGCCCTGCCCATCCTGCGCGCGGCGACCGACCCACAGGTCAGCGGGGCCGAATATTACGGGCCACGCGGATTCCAGTAGAGCAAGGGACACCCCAAGGCCGTCCGCTCCAGCCCTCAGTCCCACGATGCCGACCTCCAGCGACACCTATGGGCCCGCTCCGAAGAACTGACGGGCGTCACCTTCCCGGTCTGACGTCCACCGTTCCACGAGGACGGCCGTCGCGGGCCAGTGCCCTCCTGCACGACACCTTGGTCGCGCACCTTCTGTCGGACCATCCCGCTATCACCACCGGCAACCAACACGACGGCGAGATCGCGAACTTCGGCCCGCCGAACTCGCAAACTGACGCGCGACACCAGGCGCCGGACCATGCCCTTCCCCGCGATCACTCGCAAACAACGCTGCTCCGTCACACCGGAGCGCGTGCACAGGCGCACTCCTCGTGGCCTCAAAACGGGAGATCGGGACGGAGGTCGCTGCACCGGACGCACCCCATTCATCCCGGCGCGGTCCGGCGGCAGCTGGCCGGGGTGGTTCGCACCGGACAACACCGCGGCCGGTTCAGATGGAACCGGACCGGTCGGGTCTGCGGGCTTGAACCTGCAACCGGGAAAGCGGCTGTTACTCACTTTCGGGTGACAGCCGACTGTCCGGTGGGGTGGCGTTACCTGGTGTGCAGCCCCTGGGGGCCAACCGTCGCAAGGCTGTCGAGACCAGATCTGCGTCAACTTCGCCCCCCGGCGAAATGGATGGCTGTTGCAGCCAAGTGTCACGGTGGTGCGGTTGGTCGGTAACGCGCCCCGGATCTTGTTCACACCCCGGCGGGCAGGGTGTGAATGCGCGGCCGGCCGCCACCCGCACACCGCACAACCCGCTGCCTATCAGGGCGTTCTGGGGCTGTGCCCGCACGATGCAGGGGGATTCCCGATGACTGTATCCACGACCACCCGCCGTCTGACCGCCGCCGCACTGACCGCTGCCGCCGTCACCGCCGCGATCACGGTCTCGGCGTCCGCCGTCGACCCCCGCCCGTACCGGCAGAGCGTGGAGTTCGACCGTACGGGGCTTCGCCCGCGTCCGGAGTCTCGACGAACTGCTGGTCAAGGCCACCAACCGGGCATCGATCCTGGACGAGCACAAGCCCTACCTGCACCAACGCTTGCGCGAGGGCTGCCACGACATCCCGCAGCTGCACCGCGAACTGCGCGCACGTGGCTTCACCGGAGACATCCAGTGCGTCCGTCGCTACTTCCGCCCCTTCAAGAAGCCGCACAGTCCCAAGCCGAAGAATCCGCCCGCGCCTGCTCCCGAGCTGCGTCCCGTCCCGAAACCCCGGCGCGTCGTCCGCTGGATCATGACCAACCCCGGACACCTCGCCGAGACCGATACGGCCGAGCTCAAAGAGATCCGGGCCGCCTGCCCCCACCTCGACGCCACGTTCGCGACTTCGCCGACATGATGCGCGATCTGCGGGGCGAGGAACTGCCCGCATGGATGGACCGTGTCCTCGCAGATGACCTGCCTGCCTTGCACTCCCTGGTCAACGGGATGAAGAGGGACCGGGACGCGGTCACAGCCGGCCTGTCCACGCCCTGGAGCTCTGGCCGGGTCGAAGGACACGTGACCAGAGCCAAGCTCCTCAAGCGCATGGGCTTCGGACGGGCCAACCTCGACCTCCTCCGTAGACGCATCCTCCACAGAGTCTGATTCTGTTGAAGCTGTTATCGTCCGCCGCGTGACGAGCGACGAAGAAATCCTGGACTCGATTCGACGTGATCCTGCGCTCGCCGAGTTGCTGTGGAAGATTTGCGAGTTCGATCTCTCTCGTGGCGATCACGGTGAGCCAGTCCGGCTGTCGTCCGGGGTTGCCCTGGAGGGTGTTGCCGGCGATTTCACCGGCGGGACGTTCTTCCTCTGTGGTGATCACGGCACGGCTCGACCCGTGCTGTATGCCAGCTCCGAGGGACAGGCCGGTCTGATCGGCCAGAGCCTGGCCGAAGCGCTGGAGATCATGATTGGGCTGCCGTCCTGGCATGACTGCCTAGGTTTCTCTGGATCCGGTGACCTGGAGGTCATGCGGACGACTGCAGCCCACCTTGGCCGCGACGAGTTCAGCGACAAACCGGGAATGGGCGCTGACCGAGTGCGTCTGGCAGCGGCTCTGAACCTGAAACCTGAGGCCGTTCCGGTCTTGCTGGCTCGCCTGCACGCCGCGGTTTCCGCAACAGAGCCTGATTTCGTACTCACCGTCGAGACCGGTGACGAGTACGAGTCCCTGTTCGGACCATGGCTGCCGAGCCGCAATCCCGCCTGGCGGTGACAGGCAGAACCGGGTGGTTCGAGATGGACGATCAGACGGTGGATCAGCCGCGCGCCCTTGGGTAGCTGCGAGGCCCTGAAGCCCGCGGTCGGCAGTCATCACAAGATCCCCGACAGAGCCCGTAATTCCCCATCTCGATCGGTTCCGCGTCACGTAATTCCCCACCCGCGTGGCCAGACTTCCCCAGAGGGATCGCGATTGTGGACGTACGTTGACACGCCTCCGGTCGTGGTCGATCTTGAGTCGCTGGGTGGATGCGCTTGGAGGCCGCCGGTACACCGTGGGGCGGGTCGCTTACGCGCTCGGTGGTGTCGTGCGCAAGCCTTCGAGGAGGGCGGCGAGGTAGCGGTGTGCGGTGTCGACCCGGTCGGCAGGGGTGCCGCCGTGGACGCTCACGGCGTGGGCGATGCCGCACATGAGCGGGACGAGGTCGGCGGCGGCGAGGTCGGGGCGGACTACTCCGGCATCGCGGGCCCGGGCAAGGAGGGTGGCACCGACCGACGCCAGTGACTTCTTGAGTTCCGTGGTGCGCGGTACGGCGTCCGTGGCCGCGGCGGCGACAGGGGGCAGGGCGGCGCAGGTGACCTGCGCCTCGACGGTGTGGAAGAGGAAGTCCGTCAGGCTGCGCCAGGGGTCGACATCGGTCAGCGCCTGCTGGCCGTGGGCGGCCAGGGCCTCCAGGCATGGCGCGGCGACGGTCTCCAGCAGCGCCTCGGGCGTGGCGAAGTGACGGTAGACGGTGCCGACGCCGAGCCCGGCCCGGCGTGCGACGTCGTTGAGCTGCAACGGTGTGCCTTCGTCGACCAGGTCGCGGGCGACGGAGACGATCCGCTGCCAGTTGCGGGCCGCGTCCTTGCGTAGAGGCGTCGTCATGAGGCCATGCTAATCGGATGGTTCATCCGGATGGTTCCGCCGCCCGCCGGGTGCCCGCAGCGCTGCGCCGCCCGTATGACGCTCAGGCGAGCGGCGCGTGCCGTTCGCTGAGTCGGCGTATGGCTTCGGCGACGCAGGGGTCGGCCGCCGCCCGGTGCGGGGCGACCGGGTGAGCCTGGGCGCCGATGACGATGCCGGTTCGGCCCGTCAGCGTCTCGTCGGTGGCGGCCATGATGGAGGGCTTGGCTGCCGCGGATGCCGGACCGGAGGTCGAGCGTTCGAATGTGCGACGCACCAGGGGCCACAGCAGCCGCAGGGCGGGCGAGACGATCTTCGGGTCGGTCATGGTGCCGTTGGTCATGTCAGTCGCGGCCCCTCCGGGATCGGCGGCGAAGACCGAGACGCCGGTGCCGTCCAGCCGGTCTGCCAGGTCCAAGGTGTAGGCCAGGTTGGCGAGCTTGGCGCGACCGTACCAGTGGAAGCCGTAGTAGCCGCCCGGCGGCTCAACGGCGTCGAACGCGCGCTTGGCCACGGCGACCGCGCCCGACGTCACGTTCACGATCCTGCTCGGCGCACCGGCCGTGAGTGTGGGCAGCAGCAGTTCGGTCAGCAGGTAGGGGGAGAGGTGGTTGACGACGAACGACGCCTCGACACCGTCCCGGGTCTGGCGCTCGGCGAACATCGCCCCGACGTTGTTGACCAGCACCGTCAGCGGTTCCCCTGAGGCGGCGTGCTCGACCGCGATCGTCCGGGCGAGTGTACGTACCTGGTCGAGCGAGGCGAGGTCCGCGGACAGGAACCGGGCCGGGTGCACCGGGCCCGTCGCGTTGATCCGCTCGACGGCCTTGGCTCCCCGTTCGGCGTCGCGCCCGATCACCGTGACCGCGAGCCCGGCGGCGGCCAGCCCCAGCGCCGTCTCCAGGCCGATGCCCCCTGTTCCGGCCGTGACCACTGCTGTCTTCTTCATGTGCCCCTCCACCCCAGCAATCAATCGGATAGGTCATCCGCTTGGCCGGACGGTAGCACAGATTCGGATGAACTATCCGGTTGAGGCGGTGGTGGCAGTCCGCCCGCCGGCAGGAGACAGACGGATGCCTGGGGAAATGCGTGACGTTTGCCCTGGGGGGTTGCGTAACCGTCGACACAGCCGTGGCCGGGAAGACCGCCGGCCCGAACGGCTCGGCCTGGCCCCGCAGCACGGCGAAATCCGAGATGGTCTCGCCACCATCGGCGGGCATCACCGCCATGTCCGTGATCACCTGGCCCGGATCGTGGCCGCCGGTGCGCTGTCGTCCTCCGGCCAGCGCGTCACCGAAGGCACTGGTCAGCGCGGTCACCTCCGCCAGATCGGCCAGCGGCCGGGCCCGGCATGCGAGACGACACCTCGCCCGTCGGGCGTTACGGACAGCCTCGAACGAGACGTTGTGGAGCTCACGTGAAACTGCTCCCGGCTGCGGCGCTTTGATCCTCGACAAGTCAGATCAGCGCAGCTCAGGGCGACTTCTGCGTTCCGGTATCAAGATCCGGACTTACTCGATGAGACTGGTCGGGATCGAGCAGGCCCACGCCTGCCCCGCGCCGCTGACCCGCCCGGCCCTGCTGCGCGATCGCCAAGGCGTTGAAAACCGGATGATGTGAAAGGAGCAGGGGCATAGCGTGCGCGTATGGATCTTGAACCTGGAAAGACCGTGCCCGCCGTTCCTGTTCCTCTCGATGCCGAACTTCAGGTCGCTTATGACGCCTACCTGGCGGAGGAACCGGACTTGGCGCCGATGAGCCTCGAGAAGCTGTCGGTGATCCGCGCGGAGGCCGACGCCGCAGTGGCGACGCTCGAGGACCTCAGCCATGGCGGGCGCTTCACCGTCTTCCAGCCTTCGGTGCCCGGCCTGGACGGCGCCCCCGAGATCCCGCTGCTGGTGTGCACACCCTCCGGCGCGCCCGCATCGCGGCCGGCGCTCTACTTCATACACGGCGGCGGCTTCTACTGCAGCGATCACCGCACCGGGCTCGACCAGATACTCGAGACGGCCGAGCGGTTCGGGGCCACGCTGATCTCGGTCGGCTACCGGCTCGCGCCCGAGCACCCCTACCCCGCCCAGATCAACGACGCTTACGCCGGTCTGCTGTGGGTGGCCGACCACGCGGACGAGCTCGGCATCGACTCGGAACGCATCGTCGTCACGGGCTTCAGCGCCGGCGGCACCCTCAGCGCCGCGCTCGCTTTGACCGTGCGGGACAAGGGCGGTCCCCGCCTGCTCGGCCAGCTGCTGATCGCCCCGCTGCTCGACGACCGCAACGACAGCGCCTCGGCCCTGCAGATGGACGACGTCGAACTCTTCGACCGCAGCCGCAGCGGGTTCGCCTGGAGCTCGCTGCTCGGCGACGCCCAGGGCGGAGCCGACGTGCCGCAGTACGCTGCGCCCGCCCGCGCCACCGACCTGGCCAGCCTGCCGCCCACATTCCTCGACGTCGGCTCCGCCGAATGCCTGCGCGATGAGATCCTCGCCTACGCCGACCGGATCTGGCAGGCCGGCGGCGAAGCCGAGCTGCACGTGTGGCCCGGCGGAATCCACGGTTTCGACCGGAAAGCCCCCGAGGCGCGGATCAGCAAGGCCGCTGTCGCGGCACGCCGCAACTGGCTGGAGCACCTTCTCACCACCAACTGACGTTCTCCTCCGGCGGTAGTCGGTCGCGGGATGGACAACGTGCCGCCAGGCGCCCCGTAGCAACGAGGTCGAGGAACCTTGCGACGGAACTCAGGCGGATAGCTGCGTGACACGGAGCCCTCCCAAGCTTCTGGGCCAACAAGTGTCCAGCATCTCGGCTCCGTCAAACCCCGAGCACGTTACGAGTTGGTGCGTGATAGCGGGTGAGGCGTCGTGGCCGGCGGGTGGCATGATCCGGCTGTGGCGATCATGGTCGATCGGGCGGTGCCGGCGCATCGGCTGTTCACGGGGAACTCTCGGCGCCATCTGGCCCACCTGGTCGAGGAGTTGGCGATGCCGTGGCAAGCCGGCGTCGAGGGCCGCCGTCACGCCGCACGGGGCGGTGCCAGGAAGCGGGCCGCGGGTGCCGGCGCCCGCCACCAGCCGGTGTTCGTCGACCGGCTGGTGGCCACGCCGAAAAAGTTCAGGAACGATGCCGTCGCGTTGTATCGGGCGGCGGGTGGGAAGCGCACGGCTCTGTCACGTTGTTGGGTGCCTGATGGTGTGGTGGGGCCAGGGCGCCGACCTGTGGTCAGGCCGTGGTGGGCCAGCCGGCTGCGCCGGTGATCTGGTTCCAGATGGCGAAGCGGATGGTCGTTTCGGCTCGATGCTGGGATGCGGTCATCAGGTGGCGGTGGGGTCGGAAGTGGGGTGAGATACCGCTGAATGCGGACAGGAACCGCTGGGCCGCGCCGACGGAGCGGAAGCCCTTCATTGCGTGTTCGCGTTGTCTCGTCGGCTGGTGGGAGTTCTCGGCCCGGTTGTTCAGGCCCTTGTGGGAGCGGTGCTCGACGGAGGGCATGACTTCGCGGTGGGCGGCGCCGCAGGAGCGGAGCTTGTCGGTGACGATCATCAGCGGCACCGCGCGCGTCTTCTTCATCAGGTGGCGGAAGAAGCGCCGGGCGGCGGCCTTGTCCCGCCGGTTCTGTACGAGGATGTCGAGCACGTTGCCGTCCTGATCGACGGCCCGCCACAGATACCTTCTGCTCACCGTTGATCTTGATGAAGACCTCGTCCGAGTGCCACTTGTCACCGGGCCAGGACCGGAGGCGGCGCAGTCCGTTCGCTTAAGCCTGGCCGAACTTGGCGCACCAGCGGCGGATCGTTTCGTAGGAAACGATCACGCCGCGCTGGAGCATCAGCTCCTCGACCTCGCGGAAGCCGAGCGGGAACCGGAAGTACAGCTACACGCAGTGGGAGATCACCTCGACCGGGTACCGATGTCCCCTGTACGACGGCGACACACTCTCCACGGATGATCCCCCCAGCATGACCAACCCGAAGGTCATCCCACCCATCAGCCAACGTGACAGCTCCCTCGCTGGTGGCAAGCGGCCCCGGGGCGACGCGCGACCGGCCTGTGACGATCTGCTCCTCGATGAGACGAGCCAGCGGCAGCGGCAGAAGTGCGGGGTTCTCCTCAAAGGTGAAGCAGGCCCCTTGTGTGATCTTGATCGGCGTGTCGGGGGGGCAGCGGTGCGTCTGGAAAGCCTGTGTGAGCTACGAGTTCGGCCTGTTCGGGGCCTGGATGCTCATCAGGCTCGGTGAGACCGCTTCTCTGCCGTCGTGGCCTGGGGTTCCTCCGCCGTCCAAGACTCTCAGCCGACTTCTCTCGCGTCAGCAAGTGGCCGCAGAACGTGACCCGCTGGAACCGACCGCGACCCGTGACTGTCCCCACTGCCACCAGTCGGTCACCATCGTCGCGCTTCTCTCGACCCCCGAAGCCGCCCGCCCTTCCGTCCCCACCACCAGCCTCGACATCGTTCCGCTGCGAAGGGCTCAGTGACCGTTGTCCACTGACCGTCACTGATCACCGAGCCCGCCGACCTGACGGTCGGTGGGTTTACGCCGGTCGACGGCCAGCGGGTCCTGCGGCACTCCAGACGCCGCGCGGCGATCCACATGGTCACCGGGACACTGAACACCGCACCGAACAAACTGACTTGCCCGGCGCAGATGAACGGTCCGAAGCTGTCCGTTCCTTCAAAGGCTGCCGACCCGAAGTCGGCGTTGCTCTGGAAAGTCGCCGACCCGAACCAGGTGTTGTCGTGGAAGGTCACCGAATCGAACCCGGCGAGGCTGTGGAAGGTCGGCGACTCGAACCGGGTGTCGCCCTCGAAGCAGGCGAAGGGCATCGCACTGGTGGAGACGGCGGCGAAGACGGCGTTCACTGGTAAGTGAACGGTAAGAACCGATAAATGATCCGACTTCCGGCGCCAAGTGATCTAGTCTTTAAGGAACTTGACGATAAGCAGGCCGGACGATGGCGTTCTCTTTACCGTTTTTGCTGTGCGCCTCGGGTTCGGCCACGGAAGGAGCGCAGTGCCTCCCGTACGCCCGAATCGCCGTTCCCTCATAGCCGGTGGCCTCGCAGTAGCCGCCGCAGCCGCCGTTCCCCTGTCGGTGTCCACGCCCGCAGTGGCCGCCGGTCTCATCCCCATCCGGCTGGCCGGGCCGACCGGTCCCGCGCCGGTGGGTGCCGTAGAGCTGCACCTGGTCGACCCGTCGCGGACCGACCCTTGGTCAGGGCAGTCGCGCGAGGTGATGGTGACCGTGACGTACCCGGCCGCCGACGTGCGTGACCGCGCGATGCTGCCCTGGCTGCCGTCTGGTGCCGAGCGGGCCCTGAAGGCCCGCTTCGGGGGCGCGGTGGACGGCTACGCGCTCCCGGAGACCCACAGCGCGGACCGCGCGCCGGTCCGGCCCGGCCGCCGGCCGGTGCTGCTCCACTCGCCGGGATATACCTCGGACCGCACGTTCAACACGCTGGTCATCGAGGAACTGGCGTCCTGGGGCTATGTCGTGGTCGCGGTCGACCATCCCTACGACTCGGGCGAGGTGGAGTTCCCGGACGGCCGCGTGGTCGTCAACCGCCCCGACGACGCGAGCCACGAGGCCCGCACGGCCGCGGTCGCGGTGCGCGCCGCCGATCTGCGGTTCGTCCTCGACCAGCTGACCGTGCTGGAGCGGGGCGGCAACCCCGACGCCGAGGGGCGTCCGCTCCCGCGCGGGCTGCGCGGGACGCTGGACCTCACGCGGGTCGGTGCTTTCGGGCACTCCCGGGGCGGCGCCGCGTCGGCGGCGGTGATGTATCTGGACGAGCGGGTGCGGGCCGGCATCGATCTGGACGGCGCGCTGTACGGGCCGGTGGTTGAGCACGGTCTCGACCGGCCGTTCCTGCTGATGGACACGGCGGTCCACGACGGGCTGAACGAAGACGGGTCCTGGCCGCCGTTCTGGGCGCACCTGAGCGACTGGCACCGCTGTCTGCGGCTTACAGACGCCGACCACGACTGCTTCACCGACATCGTGGCCATCGCCCCGCAGGTCCCCGAGCCGGTGCGCAAGACGCTGCAGATCGGCACGATCCCCGCCGACCGGGCGGTGGCTGCCGTACGGGCGACCGTGCGGGCCTTCTTCGATCTCCAGCTGCGCGGCCGCCCGGGCGCCGGGCATCTGCTGTGGGGGGCTTCACCGCGCTACCCCGAGGTCGAGTACATCGCCGGATAGCAACCGGCGCCGGACGCCCTCAGACCGTCTGCCTGCGGCCCCGCCACAGGACGACGCCCGCCACCAGCAGCACCCCGACCGGGCGGGCCCGGCCGGGGACGCGGTGCCCGTCGTGGCCGCGGTGCGCCGAAAGTATTGAATGCCGCTCGCAGAGCCGCTCTGCTGTCCATGCCAGCCCCTTGTCGTGATCGGCGAGGGGGCTCTTCCGCGCCCGCTGCTGTCCGTGACCGGGAAGCGCTCCTTTACCTACGAACTCCCGGCGGCGTTGCTTGCCTGTCCTGGGATGCCGGTATCTACGACTGGTGCTGCTGGCTCAGGTTCTGGCAGTCAGCGCTGGCACCGCTGGAAGCGGGCACTGGTACCGCGTCTCTTCGGCCCGCAGATGCGGTCGGGGGACGGGAAGGGGCATTGAAGACGCTCCCTGGGTCAGCGTGCTGTTGTGAAGGCGAGGGCGAGGAGGGCGGTCAGGGCGGAGATGGTGGCGATGGCTGCAGTGACGGGACCGTTGAGGGCGGGGCGGCGGTGCACGGCGTAGAAGACACCGCCGACGAGGAGGGCGCCGACCAGGACGGCGAGAGTGATGACGACTGCGTAGAGCGCAGGCATGAGGGGTTCCTCTTCGGTATCGGGCGCATGGCGGGGCCACGTGCGGTCCGGAGCGTGAAGGGCCGCGCTGGGAGCGCTCCGGCCGACCGAAGCGGGCCGTGGCGGCCTGCTCCAAAGCTCCAAGCCGACGTCCGGTTGCCGGAAGAGGGGCGAGGACAGGCAAGGCCCGCAATGTTCTGCACCCTGTGAAAGGGCGGGTGTTGCGGCGGCCGGCAACCCGTGAACGACCACGGCGCTGTCCCGGCCCGATGGGGCGGGACAGCGCCGTGGTCCCAGGGTCACACCCAGGTCGCGAAGCCTTGTTCCGAGTAGATGCCTGACTGGTTCTCCGGGAAGTAGCCGCGGTCCATCAGGGCCGGCATGGCGCCCAGCCATGAGCCGAAGCCAAGGGTGACGGCCGCCAGCGCGGCCCAGGCCACAGTCGTGTTGCCCCTGAGGGCATCGACCACAGCCCAGTCCAGAGCGGCAGCCGCCTTGGGATGCATGACGGTGGCCAGTCCGACCAGAGCACCCACCACCATGACGGGGAAACCCGCACAGACCAGGGCGAGCGGCCCGGAGGCCGACTTCTGGCGCTCCGCCTTCTCCCCAAAGGCAGGCGTGCCGGCGACCTCGGCACGCTCCTTCTCCGCGGCCAGGGCCTGCTCGGTGACCGCGATCGCCTCGGCCAGTACAGCCTCCTCCCGCTCGTGCCGACAAGGCTCCTCCCTCAGCGCAGCCACCTCCGACTGCGCCTTCTCAACTGCACCGCTCAGCGCCTCGATCGTGGAATGCGCCTCCACCAGCTCGCCCCGCAACGCCTCGATGGTCGCCTGATCCACCCGGCGCTCCTGGCGCTCGGCGGCGAGCTGCTGGGTTCGCTCGCTGATCCTGGCCTGCGCCGCGGCCAGATCTGCAGCCCATTCCAGCTCCCGCCTCTGCGCTGTGGCCAGATCCGCGGCCCTCTCACCCTCCCGCTCCCGCGCTGCGGCCAGATCCCCGACGCGTTCCTGCTCGCGCCGCTCCAGCTCGCCCTCCAGACGGGCCACCTCGTGCGCATGCTGCTTCGCCTGCTGCGCCATGCGCACGCGAAGGTCCTCCAGCGTCTGGAGTGCTTCTTGGCAGCGGATCTCTGCGGCCGCGGCCCGGTCGGCGGCCAGGTAGTCGGCATGCCGGCCGCGTTGATCGTGACCAGCGCCTCCATGTACAGCTCCCGGGTCCGCTTCTGGACCTCGTCGCCGACCCGGCACGCTGTCAGAACCATGTCCACGAATTCTCGGCTGGGCATGCGGGTGCTGCCGTTGCTGTCCACGGCGTTGAGCCCCCGTGACAGCCACGTCTCGCTCTTGCCTCCGCACGCCGCCGCAGCCTTCTTCTGCGTATCGAAGGCCTGCTTCACCAGCGTTCGCATGTGCGTGCACCAGATCTCTAACTGGGCAGACCGGCCCTTGCCCGCTGGATGCGCCTCACGACCCCTCCTGCTTTTCTTCTCCCATCGCTCCCCACGCTCGTGATCGATTGCTCCTTCAGGCAACCTCTGCCGTCGTCCTCACGGTAGGCGTGAGGGAGGAAGGCTGTGAGCGGACCGGCGAGTGGCCGTCCTACGGCGCCGGGACCGGACTCCCCGGGAGGACCGGTCCGCAGATTCAGGCGCAGGGCCGATTTTGAGCCGGCAAGAGATCGTCTCTGTCGCAGCCTACGATCGGGGCGACATCACTCCATCGACTCCAGAATGCGGTCGAGTGTCCGGCGCCCCATTCTGCTCATCGTCGGATTGCTCTCAACGTAGTACCAGACAAGACCCATCGCCTGTTCGAAGGCCCATGCCTTGCCGCGCTCCCACTCCAGACCGTCGCAGTCCAATGTCCGCCGGAGCACTTTCCGTGGGCCCGGTTGCAACAGGTGCCAGGCGCTGACCAGATCCAGCGCGGGGTCGGCCGGGCCGAAGCCGCCGGTGTCGAGCACGCCGCTGAGCCGGTCTCCCGCGACCAGTACATTGCCGGGAATCAGGTCACCATGGCTCATCACGTCGGCACCCGTGCGTGGCAACTCCCGAAAGCGGCTCCACACCTGGCGCAACCGGGGCACGTCGAGCAGCCCCTTGCTCTCCTCGAAGCACTTCGCCATCCAGTCGTCGTGGTGAGCGAGAACGCCTCCACGATTTTCGCCGCTGAAACGCCGCCCCCGAGTCTCGGCGTCCCGCAGGGCTGCGATGAAGGACGCAAGGTCCTCGGCGAAAGCGTCCGACCCACTCGGGTCGGCATCGAAGGCGACCGTTCCCGGCAGCCATGTCTGGACCGACCACGGCATGGGATAACTCGCTCCAGGCTTTCCCAGGGCGATGGGTTCCGGAACAGGGAACCGAGACACCTGTGCCAGCTCCGCGCTCGCCTGGGCTTCCCGTTCCAGAACCGCCAGCGCCTCCGCGGCGTCGGTCAGACGCAGCGGGAAACGCGCGGAGAGGTCGTTTCCGACGCGGAAGATCGCGTGGACCGTCCCGGTCGATGACAGGAGTTGAATCGCCTTGCCGCTCCACTGAGGGAATTGTTCTTGGATCAAGGCCGCAACGATGTCGGTGGTCACGTCCACTTGGTCATCGTGCATAGTCAATCTCGCAGGCCCTTCCACTGATCCAGTTCGAAACGACGGCAGTCCAGTTCAACTGAGACGACAGCCAGTATTCAGACGCCGGGTTCCAGATCAACTGAGTTTTTTTTCGGCCACCCAGGTGTCTCAACCGTCCTGGTCACACCAGGTCACAGCCGCTGCTTCGGACCGGATCGCTTGAGACGGAACACGAGAGGCACCCACCGAGAGCGATCGTTTGCCATCGAACCTGGCCACCCAAGGTCAGGGCATCGCACCGGACTAGCTTCGCTGTCGAAGGACACTCCTGGTCGTTCCTCAGGGCTTTGTGATCAGGGAAAGTACGCTCACGACCCCGACTCCCACCAGGATGGCCACGCCGGCTTGGGGATACGTATAGGCCACTACGCCGGCGGCCAGACCTGCCAGCAACAGCAGTAACGCATAGGGGCTCAACGGTTCGTTCATGACGCTCCTTCGCAGGGAAGTTCGGCACGTCGCTCCTTCGGGGCGACTCCCCAAACTAGGGGCAGAGGAGGCGGCTGGGGTGGCAGCCAGGCGCGCTAACTTGCAGGTCGACGACCCGGCTCGGGGCGTATTGCGTACGTCGATCGGGGGCGCTATGTCGACAGGAGTCCAGTGATTGGCGCGGCCGCCCAGGTCCCGTCCGGATGGGTGCGGGAGGCCGGGGCAGGGCGGGTCCGGTCTCTTCTCCGGCTCGTTGCCCGGCGGCGGGGTGGGTGGCTCAGGTGGTGACGGTCGCGCGGACCAGATTGTGGTCCGAGAGGCCTTCTGCGCTCTCGACCGCGGCGTTGCTGACAACGGCGTCCCGCACGACCACGTGGTCGATCCACTGTGCCTTCGAGCCTGACGTGCGCGGCCGTGTCGGCAGGGCGTCCGGCGGGAGGTCCGCGACGGTGAAGCCGGTACCCAGAGCCGACGCCACGGTGGCACGGTCGGTGTTGAAGTCCCCCAGAAGTACCGCTGCGTGTCCCCGGGGAGGGGTGGCCAGTTCGGCCAGGCGTGCCAGCTGGCGCGTGTGCCGTTGATCGCCGCTCACGTGCGTGGCGACGATCAGCGTTCCGGCGGTCTCGACGGCGAGCGCACCCTTGCCCGGGTCGTCCTCGAAGGACTCGGCACTGATCTCCCGGGTCGGTCCGTCGACAAGGAGCACGAGGTACTCCTCGGGGTTGCGCAGCGAGCAGGTGCCGTGGCGCGGTGTCGGGACGCGCGGGTACCTCAACGCGTGGATGGTCCGGTCGGTCGGCGCAAGGCGGAGGCTGGCCAGTTGGTCGCCGCTGACCTCCTGCAGGGCGATGACGTGCTCGTCTCGTCCCACCAGCAACGCCGTGACCGCGGCGATCCGCTCCGACTCGTCCGGGCGACTTCTCAGGATGTCCTCGCCCCAGTTCTCGGCGTGGACGCGGTGCAGAACGTTCCAGCTGGCAACCGTGATCATATTTTGCGATGTTAGACGGTGATGTCCCACCCGTAGTCCGGTCCGACAATTGAGCGGCACAGACCATGAGCCGTCGGCTGCCGGCCTGTCGAAGAAATGCCGCGGGTCTGAGACTCGAGCCGCATGACACGGCGTGAGACGGTGCGAGAACACCTGGCTTCACAGCCTCGGCGGACGTCGCGGAGATTGAGAACCTGCACCGGCACCCGGATTCGGGCTCAGGATCTTGAGAGACCCGAAGAGGCCCCTGGCGGCCCCGTAGAACGCCGATCCCCCGGCCCGGTGCCATATCCCCCTCCCCGCCAGGCCGGGAGATCGTCCCGCACGCGGGCGTGCGGCGCCTCGGCCCGACCCAGAGAGTAAATATCCGAACGGGTTAACTGGATTGGTTAAATCAAAGGGTAAGCACTGCTAGAGGGCGTCTGAAAAGCCTGTCAGCGGGCCGACCTTGCGAGGCGCCGTATGAGGAGCATGGCCATGGTGAGGTAGATGGCGTTCTCCGAGCAGACGCGCAGGTACTCGTAGTCCTTCGACAGCCGACGACACCGTCCCAGCCAGGCGAACGTCCGCTCTACGACCCAACGCCGCGGGACCACCGCGAAGAGAGGCACTGCCGGAGGCGGTGCTCCTGCCTTCGCCCAGGTCGGGCGGAATCCTCCGTCGCGCCGCTGCACGATCTCCACGGTGATACCGGTGGCCTCCAGAGCCCAGGCGCGGAAGTCGGCGCCGCGGTAGCCCTGGTCCGCCCACACGTGCCGAAGGCGCGGGAAGGCATCAGCGGCCCGGGAGAACAGCACCGCGGCGCCGTCGCGATCGCCGACGCTGGCCGGGCTCACGCACGTCACCAGGACGGTGCCGCGGGTGTCGACGAGCAGGTGGCGCTTGATGCCGCTGACCTTCTTGCCGCCGTCGTATCCGTGCAGGCCACCGCGTTCGCTGGCCCGAATGCTCTGGCTGTCGATGATGGCCGCGCTGGGTGTGGGGTCCCGGCCGAGCTGCACGCGTTCGTGCTCACGCAGCGCTGTCAGCATCCGCTCCCACACGCCTTCTTGCTGCCATCGTCGCCAGTAGTGGTAGACGGTCTGCCACGGCGGCAGGTCATGCGGCAGCAGTCTCCAGGCGCAGCCGGCCCGCAGCCAGTACGCCAGCGCGTTGATGATCTCCCGTCGCGTGTGTTTCGCCGGTCGCCCACCGGGCTTGACCGCCGGAACCAGCGGATGGAGGATCTCCCACTCCGGATCGGACAGATCCGTCGAGTAACGGGTGCGCAGCCCGTACACGCCAGCCCCCGAAAATGCGACACCGCCCCGCTACCAGGCAACTTGCCCGCTGACAGGCTTTTCAGACGCCCTCTAGCCCAGATGCCGGGCCAGCGCCTTCTCAATTTCCGTCGTGTCCGCGTCCTTTGCCGCCCAGGCCGCGTATCCGTCGGGCCGTACCAGGACGGTCGTCCGGCGGTCGCTCGCCCAGCGCTCCACGGTCAGCCACCCCTTATGGACACCAAGGCCTTCGTATGTCTGGGGCGTGATCAGTACGAACCGGCCGCCGCGCAGCGCCTCGTAGAGCCGGCCGTCCTTCAGGGCGACGTCGGGGACACGGGTGCCGGTGAGGCGGTGGGCGCCGCGTGGGGCGGGGTAGGCGTAGCCGATCCCGGTGATCTGAGCCAGGGCCTTGCGCTGGACGGGCGGGGCCATGCCCGCGAATGCGGAGACCAGGGCGCGGGCGGCACGCAGCAGCGGATTTTGCGCGCGGGCCAGCCGGACCAGTCCGCCACTGCTGCGCAGCACCGCCCTGCCGACCGGGTGGCGCTCGGCCTCGTAGCTGTCGAGGAGCCCTTCGGGCGCCCGGCCCTGGACGGCCGCGGCGAGCTTCCAGCTCAGGTTGGCGGCGTCCTGGAGCCCGGTGTTCATGCCCTGCCCGCCGGCCGGGGAGTGGATGTGTGCGGCGTCCCCGGCGAGGAAGACCCGCCCGACCCGGTAGTGCGGTGCCTGGCGCTCGTCACTGTGGAAGCGGGAGAGCCAGCGAGCGTCGTGCATGCCGTAGTCGGTGCCCAGGGCGCGGCGGGTGATCTCCTTGACCTCGTCGAGGCCGAGCGGGGCGTCATCAGAGACCTCGTTGCGGCGGTTCCAGCCCATGACCCGGTACCAGCCGTCGCCGAAGGAGGCGATCATCGCGAAGGCGTCGCCGCGGCCGTTGACAGTAAGGACGTCCTCGGGCCTCTCGGCCAGCCGGACATCGGCCAGGATCAACGACTTGATGACGGAGACACCGGGGAAGCCCAGGCCGATCGCCTCCCGTACGGCGCTTTGGTGACCGTCGGCGCCGACGACATAGGCTGCCCGGCGGGTGACGACCGCCCCGTCCGCGCCGCGCACGTCGAGGTCGACCCCCTCGTCGTCCTGCCGCAGCCCCACGACCTCGCTTTCGTACGCGAACTGGACCCCGGCCTCCCGGGCCCGTCGCTCCAGGAGCCGTTCGACCTCGTACTGCGGGGTGATGAGCATGAAGGGGAAACGCGAGGGCAGCGTGCTCAGATCGAGGGAGAGGCGGCGGAAGAGCCGCAGGCCGGTGATGGTGTCGCCGGTGCTGAGGAGTTCGTCGGCGAGGCCGCGGGCGTCGAGCTGCTCCAGGGTGCGGGCGTGCACCCCAAAAGCGCGCGAGAGGTTGCTGGTCTTGCGTGGCCGCTTCTCGACGAGGGCCACGGTGACGCCGGCTGTGGCGAGGTCACCGGCGAGGAGGAGGCCGGTGGGGCCGGAGCCGACGACGATCACGGTGCGGTCGGTGGCGGTGCCGTTCATGGTGGCCTCCTGCTGCCAGTGCCTGCTTCCCGGCGCCCGTTTGCCAACAAGTGTTGGCCAACGCTCGTTGATGACGATAACGGGGTGCCGGGAGTGATGTCAACAGGCGTTGGCAAACAGTTGTTGGCCTATGCCCGTTGGCCTACGCTTGTTGGCATGAACGGTAGCGACAGCACCTCCACGATTCCCGGCTCCGGCGCCCCCCGCCGCTCCGACGCCACCCGCGGCGCGATCCTCGCGGCGGCCCGCGAACGCTTCGCGAACGACGGCTACGAGCGAGCCACCATCCGCGCCATCGCCAAGGACGCGAACATCGATCCGTCGATGGTGATGCGCTACTACCGCAGCAAGGAGGGCCTCTTTGCAGCAGCCGTCGCCATCGACCTGCGGCTGCCGGACATGAGCGGGGCGGACCGCCAGCAGGATGCGGGGCAGATCCTCGTCGAACACTTCCTCGACATGTGGGAGAACAACGAGGTCCTCACTGCCCTGCTGAGGGTCGGCGTGACAAACCAGGCCGGGGCCGAGCGCATGCAGGACATCCTGCAAGTCCAGCTCCTGCCGGTCGCCCGACAGGTGTGCCCCGACCCCGAACAGATCCCGGCACGAGCGGCACTCATGGCGTCGCAGCTGCTGGGGCTCGCGCTCACGCGGTACGTGCTGCGGATGCCACCGGCGGCGGGGCTGGCGCGGAAGGAGATCGTGGCATGGCTGGCACCGACGATCCAGCGGTACCTGACCGCGCCGAATCCCTGAGGCGTGCCGGGCACTCGTATCCGCCGGGGCCACGGAACCGGCAGGTGCTGGCTGATGGCGATTCGTGAAAACGGCTACGGCCGCAATTCCGTGAACCCACGAAGGACACGTGCAGAGAGGCGGCGCGTGAAGTATCAGAGAGCCCCGGGGTGTTACCCAGGCCCATGCCGCTGCTCAGGACGCTGCCGGTTAACGATCTCGGCAGCGGTTTTCGACCGAGCCCCCTCCCCGCAGGCGGTTTGATGAAATGCAGTGGCGTCGCTGGTGCCCTGTTGCTTGGATGCCCGGCGTGACTTCTACTGCTTTTGACGATCATCCTGAGCGGGCATTGCTGGACCGGCTCGAGGAGTACTACGACGCGGTCCCGCGCCACGGCGCCCGAGTCGAGGACCACGGGCCGCTGACCCTGTTCGTGCGGGAGGGCCAGGGCTGGCCGTTCTACGCACGTCCCACACGGGGATGGACCGGACCGCTGGAGGCCACCGACGTGCAGAAGGTCCGTGCCCGCCAGCGGGAACTGGGGACCCCGGAGAGTTTCGAATGGGTCGCCGAGACCACGCCCACGCTGCGGGCAGCAGTCGAGGAGTCGGGACTCGTGGTCCACGAACATCCACTGATGGTGCTCGATCCCGGTACTCCCGCAACTCCATTGGAGGAGTTGTCCGGCAACATATCCGTGCGAATCGTAGGCGCGGACGATCCGATACTGCCCAGCGCACTGGCCGTTCCTCACCTCGCCTTCGCCGAGCCTGGAACCCACATCGGTCTCGCGGGAACACCACATCTGGTGGAAGCAATTGACGCCCGCGTCGCCGACGGGTCGGTGGAACGCATGATCGTGCGTATCCGGGCAGGTCTGACGGCGGTTGCCGCAGCTGTCGAGCATGGATCAGTGCTGTCCGCAGGCCAGCACCAACCGCTCGCAGAAGTCAGCGAGATCGTCGGCGTCGGAACGCTCCCCGCAGCTCGCCGTCGCGGTCTCGCACTCGCGGTCACCGCGGCATTGGTGGCCGACGCCCGATCGCGGGGTGCGGCAACCGTCTTCCTGTCGGCAAGTGACGACGACGTCGCGCGGGTCTACGCCCGACTCGGCTTCCGCAAGATCGGTACGGCGCTGATCGCCGAACCCGCCGAATAGGTCGACCCCGCCCACTTCGCAGTGCTGTTACTTCTCACCGACATTTTCGGGCCCCGTGATCGACAAATGGTGTCCAAACAAGGGGGCTATGGGCGCAGGACGTCTCGGGCGGCGTAGGCGTCGAGGGAGGCCATGTTTGCGCCGGCACCGCGGAGGCGGTCTGCACGAGTGTCGGTTCGCTCCTGGACCAGGGCGAGTGCGGCAAGTCCGACACGCACTTGGGAGACCGCGGTCGCAGGGTCGGGCTCGGCCAGCACCGTAAGGGCTTTTGGGAGAGCGGAATCCAGCTCGGGCTGGGGCGCGAAGGAGCGTTCGGGATCGAGACCGGAACCGACTCCTACCGCCTGGCCGGCACCCGAGCCCGTGCCGAACACGCAGAAGCAGACTGATCAACCGCTCCACCGCCTGGTCGGCAACCGCTGAAGGCCGGCCAGGCCGACATCACCCGAGCGAGACAGGCCCTCCAACCCTGGAACCAGCATCCAGATGAGCTGCGATGCGCGTAATCGTCCGGGCATTGTCCTGGAACAGATGCGCCTGCATGCCCGCCGCCTGAGCAGCCTCAACATTTACTGCGAGATCGTCGATGAATAGACAGCTCTCCGGCCGCACTTTCAGGTTGGCGCATACGGCCTCGAAGGCACGCGGGTCCGGCTTCTCGACGCCGATCTCGTGCGAGTACACGATTTGCTCGACCAGTTCGTCGAAGTGATACAGAGCGGTCTCCCGCTCCCGGGCACCGACGAAGCTGTTGCTCAGGATGCCCAGCCTGCAGCTTCCTCGCAGCCCACGCACGTAAGCGATGAGCTCCTCATTAGGCGTTCCCAGGTACTCCGCCCAGAGATCAGCCATGAAGGCTTCAACCTGGGGCGCGTCGAGTCCCAAGCGGGCTGCCACCTGCTCGTGAACCTCTCGTTCACTGATGCTCCCGACGCTCCCGGCTTGCCACACGTCGCGCAGCCGCTCATGCACAGTGCCGAGCGGCAACTCCAGCCGCTCTTCCCACCGCTGCACGCACCCCGTTTCCGGCGTGATCTCCAGCACGCCACCGATATCGAGAATGACGCAGGTCGCCGTCACTCGAACTCCCCCTCTTCGTCCTGCCCTGCTGGCGAGCGCACACCGCTCGCTCGTGTGATCTACGGAGACACTGTCGTCCTTCCCGCTGGGGGAAGGTCAAGCGATCTTGAAACCTTGTGGCAGCCCTGTTGCGAGCCGCCGACACGACTCGGCTGCATCGGCAGGTGCCTTCAAAGCTCGTGAAGAACCGCGGAGTTCTCGGCCGGGCGATGACGTCAGAACTCGTCAACAAACGCTGTCGCATGAAGTGATCGAAGCCAGCCCTCGTAGGTACGCAGCCGACCCAGATACAGGGCGGTGAGCATCTCCCACACCCGCCGGTGGCAGTACCAGCAGGGCGGGATCTCGTCATGCAGCTCGGCGGTGTGGCGCAGCCGATCTGCCCAGGCGTGCAGCTCGCGCAGCCGGGCATGGCGCTCGGGCAAGGACATGGCCGACCACACCCAGCGGCGCAGCTCCAATGCTGTGCCTGGTGCGGACGGCGTGGCAGGCCACAAGGCAGCCGGATGGTCGAGACAGTCACTCACGTCCCGTTCTTTCCGAGAGCCGCAGACCATTCCCGTGCGGTGGTGCGCCGACGCAAAGCGCTTCGGCGGAGACTGCGACGGCCAGGAGGTCGCTCTCCCGCCCCGGCCGGCAGACCAGCTGGAGACCGACCGGCTCACCCTTTACCGTCCATCCGGCCGGAATGCTGATGGCGGGGTGGCCGGTGATGTTGAAGGCCCACGTCAGAGCGACGCTCATGGCGTGACCGGGCCCTTGGTGCCCGTGCGGGGGATTGGGTGTCGTCGGTGTCGCGAGGACGTCGTACTTGTCGAAGACGTCGTCGAGCGCGCGCAGAAGGGCAGTGCGTGCAGCACTTGCGCTGTGCGTGTCGCCCCCTTTGCCGCGTAGGGCGGCCCAGCAGGGAGCTGGGTCGGCAAGGCGGAGCGCGACATCGTCCGGGGCGAGGGCGTCCGCGTCGGCCAGCTGGTTCACGAACGCGTGAGTGACGTCGGCGATCTGCCGGGTCGTCTCGGCAAAGCCGAGCGTGGCCGACCATGCAGCACGCAGCGGTCGCAGTGGAGGCGCGAGGCCGCGCAGGGTGCTGGTTGCGGCTATCGCGTCGAGGTATGCGGCGGCGTCGGCAGCATTGCGAGCCAGCGGGCCGGCAACGTTTAGCCCAGCACGGTCGCGGGCGGGCACCAGGCCGTTGGTCAACTTCAGGCCGATGACCGCACACCAGGCGGCCGGGATGCGCACGGACCCTGCCCCGTCGCTGCCGGTGGCCAGCGGCACCATGCCGCAGGCGACGGCTGCGGCCGAGCCTGCCGAGGAGCCGCCGGGGCTCCACCGCGGATTGTGCGGGTTGAGGGTGGGGCCGCGGTCCGTGTCGCCCCACGTCTGCCAGGAAGTTCCTCTTCCCGGCGTGGCGGTGGCACCGATCGGGATGCAGCCGGCGGCCACCAGACGCACAGTTTGGTACGCGTTGAGTCCCTCGGTGGCTTTGACGGCGAGGGGAACGCCGGCCAGGGGCAGCCGCTCGCCGGCCCGGACGCGGCGGTCGACCTGGGTGGCACAGGCCGCGGCATGCCGGGGCCACAGCTCGGTGAAGGCCCTCACGGTGCCGTCGAGCCGGGCGACGGCTTCCAACGCCGCTTGTGCCATCTCATGTGCTGACCGTTCTCCGGCGAGTACCTGGGCGGCGATCTGCCTGGCGGCAAGCGTGCTGTAGTCATCGAAGGACCGAGTCGTCATCGTGACAACATCCCAGACCTGCGGTCCGGGCCGACAGGCGGAGCCGCTCGCCACCGGTCGGACTTCCGGTGCCCCGGGGCGGGGGCCGGGAGCGCGGGTCTTTGTGCGGCTGACGCGGGTCGTGTCCCCATCTGGTGTCATGTCAGGCGTGGAACCTGCCACGGCTTCAGGCCGGGGCCGGCCCCCTGGCCGACCGTGCGGTCCATCAGCACGGCCATGTCCCCGGGTCCGGCCCCACCTACCGCCGGAGCCCCACTTCGACGCCCCGCATCCCTGGATAAAGGGGACCTCCCAGCAGGCCCGGCTGCTGTCGAAACTCGGGTTCTGGCTCAACTTTCCGCAGGGTGATTACGGAGAGTCAGAGCTTCGGAGCCAGGCGATGGCGGTTTGGATGAGCGTGAAGCCTCGGCGAGGTGAGTTCCAGGGCCCGGTTGTCGCGTCCGGCGCTCATGTGGTTGAGCCAGCGTCCGTACCAGTCGAGGAAGTCGGTGGCGGAGGAGACGTTGGGGCCCCAGTATCCGTCGCTGTTTCCGATGAGGATGCGGCCGGTGAGGGGACCGGTCACCGCGATGACGCATACGTCGGTGCAGCCCATCTCGATGATGTGGAGGAAGAGATCGCCTCCGTGGCCCCTGGGGTTTCTGCCGTCGAAGCCGCGGGGTTTCCCGGGTTCTCCGCGCGGCTTCATGACCCGCAGGGAACATCGCTCCAGCGGCATGAGGCCGTAGAACGGCGCCGCGCCTGAGCCTCCGATCTGCGTGAGGAACTGCCGATAGGCGTCGGGCAGTGCGATGTCGTGCTCGGCTTCGAACGCAGCGGCGCGCGCTTCCTCCAGCTTCGGACCGAGGCGAAACGTGTGTTTCTCTTCCCCGAAGGAGTGACTGCGCAGGGGTTGGAAAGGGATCGCGGCCAGCTTGCGACGCAGGCGGGGTATGCGGGGATCCATCGTGCTCTTCTCTCGTCCCCGTCACCCTACGTGGCTATGTATCTCAGTGCGGGAGTCGTTCCGAGGTGATTACGGGAGTCACCTTCTGACCGAGTTTGCGATGTCGGTTTGTTTTGGGTTCTGGCGCAGGTCTTGGGGGGCGCGGAGGGGACCACGTCGCTGGCCGGGGCGCCTTTGCTGTGGTCGAGCGGGTTCGATCACCCAGCGGCTGGCACTGTGGAGCGCAAGCGTTTGATCGTCCGCAGGATCTCGGTGCGGTTCTTCGCCGTTTTCAGCCAGGTGGGCAGCCGCTCGACGAGACTCGTCGGGGCGCCGGGCGCAAGCTCTCCGCGCTCCCGCAGTTTGGCCTGCACGTAGGCTTCCAGCAGGTCGAGATGGCGCAGGTTGTAGGCCCACAGCGTGTTTCCGCAGCAGCTCGCCCGCAGCCAGAGCGGTCGCTGGAAGTACGGATCGACGGGGCTGCCCATGACGGCGGAGTCGACCTTTTGGCCCTTGAAGAAGCCGCACCGTGTGCACCGTAGGCGCCGATGGAGGGGCTGGACTCCGGCGCCGACGGCGTTCTCGTCCGCGGGGATCGCGGGGTGGGGCGTGACAGTGGCGCATCCGTCACACCGAGGACACCGGACGAGTACCTCGTCGAGGAAGTCATGTCCGTACTTGCGTTCGCGTCGATCTCGGAACCGGTTGCCGGACGCCTGTGCATTCCCACTCACTTGATCAGCCTGCCAGAACCCGATCTCACTGTGCGGCGGGCACCGTCTTCCTCGTCGTAGGCGCCGGCGGACTGTTGCTTACGCAGCAAGGAGCACTTGGGTTGAAACGGGTCAACCGTGACCACCCTCTGCGACCGATCACCAAGATCTCTGCCAGAACCCGCAAGGTGGCCGAAGTCGACGAGGACACAGTCCGGGCGGTCCGTCTCGTTGGCCGTTCATGAGTTGACGGGCCAGGCGACCACGTCAGTGATCGTGCAGAACTGCCGAGCGCCACGCAGCGTGGTGCTCAGTTTCCGTTGGGTCGCCTGGCTGTCGAGGCGTACGTCGAGGGCGCCAGGCAGTGTGCTTTGAGCTCGCAGACTCTTGGGCAGTCGTGAGGCGTCGAGACCGTCACGCCTGGCGATGAGGATGCCGAGCTCGTGACGGCTCAGAGCGTCGGGCCCTGCGAGATGGTGAATACCGGACGCGTTGGATGACGCCGGCTCCAAAAGGGCTGCGGCCAGGTCAGCGACATGCACGGGGCAACGGATGTCGTCGGTGAACAGGACGCCGTCACGGACGCCGGCGGCGAGTTCGTGCACAGCGTGCTCATGCACGGAACGCCCGTCGCCGATGATCAGCGACGTGCGGGCGACAACAGCCCCCGGATACACGGCGAGAAGCCCGGTCTCCGCCGCCGCCTTCGCTGCTCCGTACGGAGTGACGGGGTCAGGCAGACAAGACTCGTCGTAATGGACTCGGGCACCGGAGAAGACAGCGTCGCTGGATACGTGGACCAGACGGCTGCCGTATCTTGCCGCAGCCATTGCCAGCCGGACGGAGCCCTGCGCCGTCACCGCCCAGTCGGCCTTGCCGCTCGATGCGTTGATGACGAGACGCGGGCTGACCTCGGCCATGACAGAGTCCAGACGTTCCGCATCCCGCAGATCCAGGTGGTACCACACAGTCTGGCAGGCGTCGCCGGGCCTGGTCGCGTACGTAGCTGCCGTTTTGTGTCCGGCCGTGCTCGTCTGCCGAATCACCTCAGCTCCCAGAAAGCCGCTGCCGCCGATGATCAGAACTGTCATGTGCGCCACGGTAGACCGGTCCGGGTGGGCACCGGCAAAGGCGCGGTTCTGCTTCCAAGGTCGTCCGGCCAGCGGTTGTTTCAGCCCGCCGCGTACCTGGGCTCGACGCGAGGGCGGGGCACCCCGAGTTCGGGCGGCCTGCCCCCACTGCCAGGGCGCTCGACTGGCCCAGGCCGCTGTGGCACAAGCACAGGTGAGAACCAGGCCCGGACTTCGGCTTCGTCGTGCGCACGATGAACCGACGGCAGCGCGGCGGTGAAAGATCAAAGGCGCATCGATCACGGGAGGTACGCCGGTGCTGCCTGTACGACGGAGAGCAACGTCGCCGCTGTTCACAGTGCGTTCCCTACAGCCTGCTGGGTTTTGCAGACGTCATACGGGGCTCCACCGTCCAGGGGCGCTGTTCTACTTCCGGGGCGTCCGAGCTGGTGAACGGTCCAGCCCGTCGCGCGCCAGGGCTCGGGGTCGAGCGTCGTGCGGCAGTCGACCAGCAGGGGGTTGGCGGGTCGGCCCACGAGAGCCTGCGGGTCGGCCTGCCGGTACTCGGGCCACTCGGTGGCCAGGACGACGAGATCGGCATCGTCGAGGGAGCCGGGCAGGTCGTCCGTGTAGTCGAACTCGGGGTTGCGGACCGTCGCGGTGGCCACGGCCTGCGGGTCGTGAATGGTGACGATGGCACCGGCCTGCCGGAGGGCTTGCGCGAGAGCGAGAGCCGGGCTCTCGCGGACGTCGTTGGTGCCGGGCTTGAACGTCGCACCTGCGGCCCGGACGGAGCAAGGATCACGTTGGACGGTTTCACGTCTCGATGAACTACACCCGCAGCGTGGATCGCGCCGAGCGCGGCTGCGGTACCGGCCGCCAGCGCGTAAAGATGCGCTCCGCTCAGGGGGCCGTTGCCTGCCACGTGCCGGTCAAGAGTCGGGCCGGGGACGAAGGGCGTTGCCAGCCACGGAAGGACAGCTTCAGTGTCCGCATCGTGCACCGGCACCAAGCACGGGCCAGCCACTCGCTGAGAGAGTTGCACTTCCCGCCGGAACCGGGCGCGGAACTCGTCGTCCGCAGCCTGGGTGGGATGGATGACCTTGACGGCCATCTGCTCGCCCGCGGCGGACAGTGCGGCGAACACCGTGCCCATGCCACCCGAGCCGAGGCGACCGACGACACGGTAGGGTCCCGCTCGGCGTGGATCGCCCGGCTGCAGCAACTGGACACGGTTGGACACGCACATCCCCTGATGATCAACGGCATGCATGGGCCGAATCGGTAGCCAATCGTAGGGGCTTTCGCATGCGTGCTCTGCCGCAAGCCGACGCTGAGACCAGAGCCCCATGCAAAGCAATCTGCTTTCTGGCGGTCCGGTTCGGGTCAGGATCTGGGTACAGCTTGCCGAAAGGCTGAGAGGTGACGGCGGTCAGCTCCGTGTGGACGGTTGGCGCCCGGCACGCGCTCAGCAGTCGAACACCGACCAGCAGATGTTGTTTCGCAACCGCTGATCGTCAAGGACGAGTTCGCGGATCGCCCCCGGAAGCTGGTCACGCTGCCACTGGCACTCGAGTCGTCCTGCAGCCGCACTCTCCCCCTCTGGTGCGGCAGCGCGTACGGCCTTGATCGCATAAGCGGCCGCACCGAGCTCGTGCGCGGCGACGTGTGCGACCACCCCGGCCTGGCCGGCGGCGTAAGCCGCATGCCGCGCTGCGCCCCGCAGGTCTCGAGCCGCACCCATGGCGTGGCCGCCTGCCGCGCGCGCCTGCATCATCTTGACCTCGCCACGCACCCAGGCGCGGGTCTGCTCGATCGCCTGGCGCGGCCGTGGATCCTCGGGCCGGACCGACTCGAAGAGTTCAAGGACGTGCTCCGCGCAAGCTGCCGCCCAAAGAGCCAGGAGACGGTGATCCGAATCGGTGAGGGTCCCACCGCGGCGGATCGTCACGAAGCGAGGATCCCTGACTTTCGGGAGGATCATGACGGGCATTCCTTCCTGCCGGCATCCGTCCCGCGCCCGGGGACGCGCACCTGCGACCATGCACACCCCGAAGCGAAACCTGCAAACCCGGTGGCCGATCCGCAAGGCTCGGCTGCCGACGACGGGAAGGTCCACCGGCTCTACCGGTCATGGGGCTACCAGGATCTCGGCCAAAGCCGACCGTCACCGGCGTCGCCGCTGCTCACCGTAATGATTCGCGCCGCCCATCGACGCGGGCGAGGCCGCCGCAACCCACATATCGAGAAGATCATGATCGAGCTCGGTCAGACGGGCCGCACAGTCCGCAGAACTTGAGGGCTGACACGGTCCGGCAAACGGCCGGTGAGCCCGGACTCCGGACGTCGCGGCTTCACCGTGGAGGTCACCGGCCTGGGGGTCTGTCAAAACGAGCGGCTCTTCCAAGATTTTCGTAGCTGTCGATCCTTTCGACGATCCGGTGATGCGGCGAGGGCGTCGGCAGCAGGCTTCGGTTGTGTACTGCCGTCTGGCGCTCGTGCCGATGAGGGCATCAAGTTGCCGATCTCCCCGTGAAAGGCCCTACCGTCATACGCTGTCTCAGCCACGTGAGCCCCTTCGTCTCGACGCGGCGGACAGGACCTGATGGATCGCCTCGGGAGGGAACGCATGGAATCGGTGAAGCGGTTCGCACTGCTGATCGCACTCTGGGTGATCGCGGTAGCGGCAACCGGCTTGGTGCCGTACGTGTGGTCGCATGAGCCCGGTAGCCGACGCGTGGCCTGGCTGATCCTGGTGGCCTGCACACTGACAGGAGTCAGCCTGCTTACGCGGGTCGAGTTGAAGCTGCGCCGACAGTTGGACAGCGACAGGCGTGGCTCATGATGGCCTCTGCCGGATCATGAATCCACGACGTAGGTCTTTTCGCCCATCATGAGCGGAGCGCCGGTGGGCCCCTTGATGTACGGGCCACGCCAGATCACCCGGTGCTCCTGCTGACTGGGGTACCACTGCCTGACCTTGTGCATGCGCACCGGCCATCGGTGGTGGTACACCCGCTTCGCGTCCCCTGGTTCGTCCGACTGCCTGGGCGACGGCGCGGCGAGCCGGATCACCCGCACATCGGGATCCTGCGGGATGTCACTCCCTTGCGGAGCCGTGCGCACTGCTGGGGTCTGAGATGAACCAACGGCCGTGACGCCCTGGCTGAGGAGCCGCCAGAAGGCGAACATGTAGCGGGCCCCGAAATCGTCGTACCGGTCCACCACGCGGCCACCCGCCCACTCGCCCATCTCCAGGACCGGCTCGGCACGCCACTGGGAGGCTTGGGTGAGGACGTCTTGCATCTGCCGATAGTCTTCGGAGAGGCGCGCGAGCGTCTCGGTGCTCTCCAGCGCCAGGCACGCGTCGCCGCGCATCCCCAAGGTGCCGTCCGGCATGAGCGGGGGCAGCGGACTGCCGGCCGCCCGTGCTCGGGAGACCGCTTGTCTCCATCCGGTCGGCTGCACGGGCCCGTCACGGTCCATGAACGTCGACACACGCACGCCGGGGTACTGCGCGGTGGGCAGGATCTGATGCTGGGTGATGAACTGCCAGCCGAACGCCCGCGTGTCCGAGAGGGAACCGGTTCGGTTGACGATCACAACCGGTTCGGGCAGCACGAGCAGACCGGTGCGCATCGGGATGTCCCGGTCGCGGTCCAGAGTGCTGACGTCAGCCGGCTCAAGGGTGGCCGCCGCCGCCATCACCGCGGCGTGTGCGGCCGGGGAGATGACGAGGACCTCGGCCTGCCTCAGCAGTTTTTTGATCTCGCGTATCTGCCAGGAGGCGGCCTCTCCTGCAGACCGCGGCCACGGCGGCGGGTGTCCCTGCTTGCCCAGCGTCATGGACAGTGCCACATCCTGCTCGATGCCCTTGGGCTTGTCCGCGAACTCGGAGACATTGCTGTTCAGCAGCACGGCGTGCAGCTCACCGACGACATTGCTGATGTTCTCGGCGAGAGTCATCTGCACCCACGGATTACCCACCAAATGCTTCTGGGTCTGCTCACGCAGCCGATGAGCCGCCCTCGCCGCGCCGGCAGCCGTCCACTGACCAGCCTTGTCCCTGCTGCGCTCCCTTTTGTTCCGGCTCGCCTTGCCCACGCGACAGCCTCCCCCGTCCCCGATGACGCATTGCCGAAGCCGTACCCCACCTCACTTGGCACGACACGGCCCGTTCCAGACACCGAGGACCATGACGGGGGTCTGTCAAATGAGCGGCTCTTCCAAGATTTTCGTAGGTGCTGATCGGCGACATCAAGCGGTCAGTTGAGGAGAATGAGCTGACGTAGGAGGTTGTGACCAGCCCGGCCGTAGGTCAGCCGCTTGAGCAGTTTGATCTTTGTGTTGACGCCCTCGGTACGTCCGTTGTGGTGGGGCAGGGTGAGGGCGGCATCGACCGCGGGACGGTCACGCTCCAGGCCGTTCGCGAAGGAGTGCAGAAAGGGCAGGTCGGCGGCGCGGGTTCGGGTGATCCATGCTGTCAGCTGTGCGGCGTTGTCCTGCCCGGGCGTGAGCAACGAGGCGAAGGTCGCGACCTGCGTGGTCAGGACGGTCATCTCCTGGGCAGGCGCTGGCGAGTTGATCACGCCGGACGGATTGCCTGCCGTCGAGGCGGTCCGGGTGGCGGATGAGCAACCCGGTGACCTTGCGGGGTGACAGGGCTGCATGGTCGGATTCCACACGGCCTTGGTTGACGTAGCGGACCAGGAGGTTGGCCCTGCCGGTGTAGCCCTGTTCGCGGATCTCTGCCAGTAGATGGGTGACGGGGACGGCCGGATCCTCGCAGCGGCGCTGTCGCAGGTGGTCGCGGTAGGCATCGACCAGGCATGCCCGATAGACGGGGGCTCGGATCATGCGGTCGGGCTCGCTGTGGCGTGCGTAGCGTTTGACCGTGTTGAGCGACACGCCAAGACGGCGGGCGCATTCGAGCATGCTCACGCCCCGTTCGAGCAGGTCATGGACCTGCTGCCAGCGCTCGCGCGTGGTGACAGCGCGCTTGTCCTCACGCAGCGGTGGCCCGTACTTGGCCCAGCAGGAGGTGTGCGCACCCACCTCCTTCAGTGTCGCCTCCGTGAGGCCGTGCCACAGGTGCCGGCAGTCGCTGACCTGCACGATCGTCGGGTCGGCTTCGCGGACGGCTTGAGCAAAGCCGCCGGAGCCGTTCCGGCACAACACCTGGACGTCAGGATGCTCACGCACCCAGGTTGTCACTGTTTGCTTGTGTCGGTCGGGCAGCACCTCGATGCGCTCGCCGGTGTCAGCGTTCGTGATGATCGTGGCGTAGCGGTGGCCCTTGCGGAGGGCGAACTCGTCGATGCCGACCACTTCGGGCGTCGGCCGGCTGGGCAGCGGGATGCGCATCAGCCGGTTCAGCACCGATACCGAGGACAACGTGTGGTGCAGCGTCGCGAGCAGTCGCGCTCCCGCACAGCCGGCCAATGCTACCGCGACACCCTCGACGATCCGCCGCAGTGCCGGCGTCCTGCGCTGACAGCGCTCCGTCAGCCCGTCGACCTGTTCAACGAACGCCTTCCTCGGGCAGACCGCGTTCTTGCAGTACAGGCGACGCACCGACACGGAAATCCACACCGGCCTGCCGCCGATCGCCTCGTCGGCGACCTGCCGGACACACTGACTGTGCTCCCACCCCGAACTCTGCCCACAGCCCGGACACCGCACCGCCACTCCAGCAGCGGTCCGCACCGTGATCCTCACCAGGCTCTCGCTCAGCTCCACCTTCTCGATCAGCACCGAGGCCAGGTGAGGAAGGAGATCCCTCAGCTCAACACAACACAGTGTCAGTCTGGCCCACATAGAGCCTTGACCGATCCGAAACCACAGAACTGATCAACGCCTACGAAAATCTTGGAAGAGCCGCTGACTTTACGGACCCGTACCTGCCGGTTGACCCACCGGCCCGAGCGCGTCCGCTGGAAATGGCGACGGCCCGACCTTGAAGGTGGCGGCGCCGCCGTGTGGGGACTCCTGTGTCGGGGCGGAGAGTGGCCGACATCGCCGTGACGGGGCCGGAAAGCCCGCCGGTCGGAAATCCCGGCGGGCAGACCTCGAAAGTGGCGCGCCTGTCAGTAGTAGGTGTTCGGGCTGCTGTAGACAGCGCCGGTGGCGTGGTCGGTCAGCGTGACGTGGCAGGTGCCCTGCGCGTCCATGTGCCAGAAGTACGTGTACCAGCCCGTCGACGGGTAGAAGGTACCGGAGTCGGGATCCACCCAGCCGTTGTCACAGACCAGCGTGAAGTCCATGGGGTGACCGACCACCGAGCTGCCGCCGGGGAAGTACGCCTGAGCGTCGTAGCCGCCGTTTCCGCCCTGGGCACAGACCTTCACCGCGGAGTTGCTGCTCCAGCGGCAGGCGGCGCTGGCGGCGTGGGCCGGCGCCGTGACGGCCAACCCCATACCTGCAGCCACGCCAAGGGTGGCGGCTGCGGACGCGATGCGCCGCTTGATGCTCATGTGCTCTCCTCCGGTCTCGCGCAGGTGGTCTGCACGGTGGTCAACTTAAAAGTGTGGCGCCAACATGCTCCGGCGTCACCGAATCTAGGACGCAAACGATCACCATGCTGAACGCTGGGTGCGGAAATCGTTGACGCTCAGCGCACGGAACTCGGTCGGGCTGACGCCGTACGCCTCGCGGAAGGAACGGCTGAACACCACCGGTCCGCTGAAGCCCCAACGGGCGGCGATGGCGCCCACAGGACGGCCGCGGAGAGCGGGGGCGGCGAGGTCGGCGCGGCACTGTTCGAGGCGGCGACGGCGTATCCGGGCGTGGACGCTCTCCTCCTGGCCGTGGAAGAGCTGGTGCAGGGCGCGCACCGAGATGTGGTGGTGGGCGGCGATCGCCGGGGGATTCAACTCGGGGTCGCCAAGGTTGTGCTCGATGAAGGCGTGGATCCGCTGTACCAGCGCCTGCGTCCGGACTTCGATGGGAAGTTGGTCCTCCACATCCAGCTGTTGGGCCAGGCACGCCGCCGCGAGGTCGACGGCGACCGTACTGAGACGACGTAATTCTGCCGGAGTGCATTCGGCGCCGTGGTCTTCGAGCGAGGTCATGAAGGATGCCAGGATCGCGGCCATGCCCCGCTCTCCCGGTATGCGCCGGGCCAACACCTGGTCCAGGCGCTGGGTGCGCAGCGGCAGGATGCGCCGGGGCAGCATCAGGATCGTCGCCTGCACTGGGCCGCATGAGGCAGCTATCTGGTTGTCGGAGGGCCGGGAGGTGTCCCAGAACATGAGGTCACCGGCTCCGATGGTGCACTCGTTCCGGTACTGCGACATCGACGTGGTTCCCTTGTGCAGGAGGGCCAGCTGGTATTCCTGCGGGTCGCCACGCCGGATCATCGGGGCCGTACGCCGCGAACGCAGGGGCGACAGGGAGAACCTCGACGCACGGATCTCCCCCAGGTCCAGCACCGCGGCCTCGCCCTGGAACTCGGCGGGCCGCTCGCAGCTGAGCATGACGGGCATCACCTCGCTCGCCACGATGTCGGAGTACCAGTCGAACCGATCTCCCGCTGGTATTCCGTCCGTCGACACCACTGACCACATCCAGCGCCCCCGATCTATTGGATTTCTTTGGCAAGACCAGGATGTAGTGAGCGCTGTTGGCGCACGTTGACCGGGCGGGCCCTTGCGCGTGGGGAGGGTGGCGGCTCGGGGGCCTGTTCAGACCGCGGACAGGGGGCGGCTGCATGCTGCTCCCTCGAGCCCCCGCCCAGCAGGGCGGCCTGAGCTTGTCGTTTAACCTCGTCTCCGTCGGGGGTGGGGATGGAGCAGGCGGTTTTCGAATCTGTCAGGTACTCCGCGATGTGTCAGGACTGCGGTGCAGAACTGGAGTGTTGGGGAACTCAGGCTCTCGTGGACGACCGCTTGCGGTGGGACGTCGAGTCGACGTGTTCCGCCTGTGGATGTGCAGTAGCTGTATGCGGTGGCGACGTGCCGACCGAACGGCGGGATCAGATGCTCTTCGAACACGGACCCGCGCGGCTGCAGGTGAGCAGTCCGCCGACCAAGAGTGTCGCCATTATGCGAGTGCTGCGGGCTGAGCTCGGTGTTGACCTGACGGGCGCCAAGGCCGTGGTGCGTCGTGTGCTGAACGGTGACTACTCAGGAACGCTTCCGGAGATGGAACGCCTGGCTCGCAAGCTGAGAGAGTCCGGCATCACTGCTGTGGCGACGCGCCCTTGACTGCATGTTTGGCGTCGTAGGGTCTGGCGTTCCTTGATCGACTCGGCGCGTTTGGCGGCCTTGCCGACGTCGGGATGCCTGGCCCGCCGCCTGTTTTTCGAGCTGGGAGGCCGTCCTGGGCCTGGTCGTGTGGGTTTTGGTGCGGCTGCCGGTCTCGCGGTTGCGGCGCGGAGGTTGCGAAACCCGCGCCGGATGCGGGCGGGAGTGAGGCGGCGAGTTCGCAGCCCTGGAGTCGGCGCCCGCCAGGGGTTGACCCTCCTGTGAGGTGCGTGTGCGGCCTCGAGAGGCGAACCTCGCGAGCTTATTCAACCGATTGGTTGACCAAGCGGGCGGCCGGTCGTACAATGGTATTCAACCGACTGGTTGATTACGTGAGGTGAGAGGTGTCCGACGACCGGCTGTCCCGGGTGTTCTCGGCCCTGGCCGACCCGACGCGGCGCGACATCGTGGCCAGGCTGGCCACGGGGGACGCGACGGTCAACGAACTGGCGGAGCCGTACGACGTGACGGTGCAGGCCGTGTCCAAGCACATCAGGGTGCTCGAGGACGCCGGTCTGGTGAGCCGCAGCAGGGACGCCCAGCGTCGGCCCTGTCACCTCGAAGGCGAGGTCTTCGACCTGATGACGCGATGGATCGAACGCTACCGCCGCGAGGCGGAGGACCGCTTCCGCCGGCTCGACACCGTCCTCGAACAGATGGCGGACGAGCCCGGCGAGGACACCCCTGGGAAGAAGGCGGCATCGTGAACACCGCGGGCCACGCCGACCGGCGCGAGACACGGATCGAGGCCGACTCGGCGCTGCCCACCATCCTCATCACCCGGGAGTTCGACGCCCCGCCGGAACGGGTGTTCAGGGCCTACACCGACCCCGGCCTGGTCGTGCGGTGGCTCGGCCCGCGTCGGCTGACCATGCTGATCGACGTCTACGAGGCGCGCACCGGCGGCTCGTACCGCTACGTGCACCGCGAGGACGACGGCACGGAGTACGGCTTCCGCGGGGTGTTCCACGAGGTGCGCCGCGACGAGCGCATCGTGCAGACCTTCGCCTACGACGGCTTCCCGGACGGCGTCAGCCTGGAGACGACCCTCTTCGAGGACCTCGGCGGCCGGACACGCGTCACCACCACCTCGCTCATGGCGTCACTCAAGGCCCGCGACGCGATGATCAGAAGCGGCATGCGGCGCGGCGTCACCGAGGGCCATGAGCGCCTCGACGAACTGCTCGACGCCGACCGGAGCGGACCCCAGGACCAAGAACCGAGACGAGAGGCCTGAGATCATGACGAGCGCAGCCGACGAACACCGCACCATCGCCGGGGTCTTCACGGAACGGGTGCGCGGAGTACGCCCCGAGGCCTGGGACAGCCCCGCGCCGGTCGAGGGCTGGGTCGCCCGGGACGTGGTGCGCCACCTGATCGAGTGGTTCCCGGCGTTCCTGAAAGCCGGCGCGGGCGTCGAACTGCCGAAGGGGCCCTCGGTGGACGACGACCCGCTGAAGGCCTGGACGGTCCACAGCGACGGGGTGCAGGCCTTGCTCGACGACCCCGCGACAACGCACAGGACCCTGTCGAACCCGCACATCGGAGAGGTCCCCCTGGATCAGGCGGTCGACCGCTTCTACACCGCCGACGTCTTCATGCACACCTGGGACCTGGCACGGGCCAGCGGCCAGGACGAGCGCCTCGACCCCGCGCGCTGCGCCCGGCTGCTCGACGGCATGCTGCCCCTCGACGACGTGCTGCGCGGCAGCGGGCAGTACGGGCCACGGGTGGAGGTCCCGGACGACGCCGACGTGCAGACCCGCCTGCTCGGGTTCATCGGGCGCACCCCCTGAGGATTCTCCTTCCGGCGCTCCGGACCGCTCAGCCGCCCTCGCGGGCCGTGGTGTCGAGGCCGTCGGCCGTTCGTGCTCCGCCGTCCGGGGCGGGGGGTGCCTCTATGTTCTTGGTCAAGCTTGCGGGCAACTTCGGCCAGGGCTTCGATCTTCTTCGTGGGGCATGAAACTGTCTGGTCGTGCCAGAGATGATGAGCGGGATGGAGGCGGCCTTGGCTGAGGCGTCGTCTCCTTCGTGGACGCAACGTGTCCGTGCCGGACGTGACCTTGCTCCTTTCGCTGATGTTCCTGAGGCTGCAGAGGTGCTGGCAGGGCTGCTGCTGGATGTCGAGGACACGGCGGTGACCCGGCAGACGGCAGAAGCCCTGACCCGAGTGGGGACTGTGGCTGCCGTGAGGCTCATCGCGCTCGCGGTTGCCGAGGCTGACGGCGGCCATGCTGACTGGCTGCAGACCGGCGTGCATGACGCGCTCGTAGGACCGGACGGTGTGCCAGACGTCGCAGCGGTCTGCGGGAAGCTCGCCCAGGACCAGGAAGAAGCTGTCCGGCGGGGTGCCGCGGAGATCGCCGCGTGGACAGACGACACAAGGTGTTGACTGGAGTCGATCCGCCTGTGGGCCGGTTCATGCAGCCGTCGCTTGGGGGACGCGGGGTTCGTAGAAGGTGCCGTCGCGGAGCATCGCGAACAGCACGTTGATCCGCTGTCGGGCCAGGCGGAGGAGTGCCTGGGTGTGGGTCTTCCCGCGGGCTCGGCAACGGTCGTAGTAGGTGCGGGAGGCGGGGTCGTGCAGGGCGGCGAACGCGGACAGGAACATCGCCCGTTTGAGCTGCCGGTTGCCGCCTCGGGGTGCGTGTTCGCCATGGATCGAGGTCCCCGACGACTTGGTCGTCGGGGCGAGGCCGGCGTAGGAGGCCAGGCGGGCGGCGGTGGGGAAGCTGGTGCCGTCGCCGACGGTGACCAGCAGCGTGGCGGCGGTCCTGACCGCGACCCCCGGGATCGAGGTCAGGACCGCGGAAAGAGGGTGGGCCTCCAGTAGCTGTCCGATCTGCGCTTCCAGGGCTCGTCGCTGTTCGTGGACGGCCGCGAGCGAGCGGGCCAGGGACGGGATCACGACGTCGAGGGTGCCGGTGCCCGGGACCACGGCGGTCTGCTCGTCGAGTGCATCGAACACCTCGTCGATCAGCCGCTGGGCCATGCGCGGAGCCTTGGGCCTGATCACCTCGACCAGTCGGCGACGTCCGGCCTTTCGCAAGCTGGCCGGGGATCCGTAGCGTTCCAGCAGCCAGGTCACCGCAGGGTGGTCCAGACGCGGGCCGAGGACGCGTTCCAGGCTGGGGTGGAACCGGGTGAGCAGGCCGCGTATCCGGTTGGAGGTGCGGGTGGCCTCGGCCGCCAGGTCCTGGTCGAAGCCCACCAGCACGGTCAGCTCGGCGGTGATCTCGTCGGTCGGCTGAAGCGAGCGCAGGGTGTGCGGCATCGTCCGGGCGGCGTCCGCGATCACCGCGGCATCCTTCGCGTCGGTCTTCGCCTCGCCCGGATAGAGATCGGCGATCCGGCGCATGGATAAGCCGGGCAGGTAGGCGACCTTGCAGCCGGCCCCCCGGGCGACCGGCAGAGGGAGGGCTCCGATGGAGGCGGGCTGGTCCACGATGAACCGTTCCGGGTTCGGTAGAGATCTCAGGTGTTGGTTTTGACCTGGGGTTTCGTGATTGCGAGGTAATGGTTGTTCTCGTATTCGACCGGCGGGACGTGGCCTATCTCACCGTGGAGTCGCCGGTGGTTGTACCAGTCGACGTACTCGTCGGTGGCGAGTACGACGTCGGGCAGCGTCTTCCACGGCCGCTGGGGCTTGATCAACTCGGTCTTGAACAGGCCGATCATGCTCTCCATCAGGGCGTTGCCGTAGGCGTCGCCGACCGATCCGATCGAGGCGGCGATGCCGGCGGCGTCCAGATGCTCGGCGAGCCGGAAACTCGTGTACTGCGACCCGGCATCCGAGTGATGTATCAACTCGCCGGGCCGGGCCGGGTGTTGGTCGCGGTCGCGTTGCCAGAGCGTCATCTCCGGGGCGTCGAGCACGAAGACCGTCTCCTTCACGGTGGCCGCGGACCAGCCGACGATCCGGCGGGAGAAGGTGTCCACGACGAAGGCGACGTGGACGACACCCGTCCAGGTCTTCACGTGGGTGAAGTCCGCGACCCGGAACCGGTTCGGGGCGCCGGCGACGAAGTCGCGGTCGACGAGGTCCGGGGCCCGCTCGGCCTGCCCGCCGGGCAGCGTGGTGATCACACGTCGGCCGCGGACGGCGCCGGCGATGCCGAGCTCGCGCATCAGACGTTCGACGGTGCGGCGGCCACTGCGTGGCCCTGCCGGTTCAGCTCCCGCCAGATCTTCCTCGCTCCGTAGACACGGTGGTTGGCCTCGAAGACCTCGCTGATGCGCTCCTTCAACCCGGCGTCCCGCACGGTCCTGGTGGACGGCGTGACCTGGCGTTTGTGGTGGGCGTAATAGGTGGAGGGTGCGATCCTGCAGTCGTGGTCGGTCAGGACCCGGCAGATCGGCTCGACGCCGCCGAAGCGGTTCTTGTACTCGTCGATGAACGCTACGAGCGTGTGTGTGGCCGGTCGAGCTCGGCCGCGAAGAAAGACGCCGCGGCCTTGAGGATCTCGTTCGCCCGCTTCAGCTCGGCGATCTCCTTCTTCATCGCCTTGACCTGCGCGGATTCCTCCGTCGTCATGCCAGGGCGGGTCCCGGCGTCGATCCGGTCCTGCCGCACCCACTTGCGCAGCGTCTCGGCCGTGCCGATGCCCAGTTTCTGGGCGACCGCTTTCATCGCGGCCCACTCGGTGTCGTAGTCGGGCCGCACCTCGGCGACCATCCGCACCGCACGACGGCGCAGCTCAAGCGGGTACTGGGAAGGACGTGCCATGACTCGACCCTCTCAAACGATCGAGTCCCTACCGAACCCGGAACAGTTCAGGGGCCGCACGACCGGCGTTCGGCCGATTGGCATGATGGGCGGAAGCAAGTCTCAGGTGCCTCTGGGGGAGCGACCATGGCGTTCACGACCGAAGTCGCCGAACGGGACGAGTGGTTCTATTCGCTGACTGTCGGCGTCGGACCGCTCCGGTTCGGTATGACCGTCGACGAAGTGGTCGAGGCGGCTGGGACACTCGGCCGGACGAAGGTCGGCGAGTGCGCACGGGGTCACCCGGTTTTCTCGCCCACTTGGAAGGTCGAGGTCCACCGTCGCGGGGCGGTTTCCTCGCCGCCCGCCGTCACGGCCTACGTGAGCCAAGTCGCGGGGCTGTTCTGCGTCGCCGCCGACGCCGTGCACGGCCCCCAGGTCGCTTACGACGGATTCCAGTTGGTCGGGAAGGACCGGTCGGAGCTGGAGAGCGACGTCATCGCGTACGCCGAGGCGATGGACGCGTACTTTCGCTACACGCCCGATGGCTACGCAGGACCGGACGATCCCGGGGTCGTGATCCGCGGACAACTGGTCGGGTAGGTCCTCCGGTCGCTTCCGTCGTTCATGGTGACGCGCGACGGTGCGAACATCGAATGGGACTCGCTGCCCTCCGAGGAGTACGCGTCGATGGCCGGCCAGCGGTCTGACGTGGTGTGACTCATGACGTGATCACATCCGTCGCTGCGTCGGACGGCACCACACCTACGACCTCGGCAGGCACTCACTCCCCGCCGGCCAGCGCCGGCACTTCATGCTCGGGGAACAAGCCGCTGGCCCGCATCGCCTCGGCGGCCCGCGGGTCCATCAGGAGGAGGATTCCTTCGTTCCCGCCCGTGCAGAGGGTGTGAGCGCGCAGCGTGCTGCGCCCGGCAGCGGCGAGCAGCCGGTTGACGACGGCCAGGGGACGGACGGTCGCCAGAGCCCAGGTATCCCCGTCCTCCCATTCCTCGGACCTCAGAACCACGCAACGGATGCCGTTGATCAGGACCGTGTAGTCGTCGGCGTCCCGGACCGTCTCGACCTCCAGCACCACGCCGTACCGCACCAGGGCCGGTGCAAGCTCTCGAAGGAACCTGTCGACTCCGCCCTCGGCCATCTCCTCTCCGTCCACGAAGAACTCGGTCCGCTCGTGGAGAAGCTCGAAATTCAGCGGGTAACAGCCGGTCGCGACCTCGGTCCTCTCGGACTCGCGCAGTTCGGCCGACAGGTGATCCCACAACCCGTAGCGGTCCAGTGCCTCGGCCATCGCGCGATGGCGCTCATCACCTCGCCACGGATCGTCGTCCGCGCCCCTGAACCGGAACCGTCCGACCGCTTCGTCGTCTGACGCCATGGGCGGACGGTACCGCAACGGTCTGACATTGCCGCCAGCGCAGGAGTTCGATCAGGTGGTCAGCGCCGCAAGCTCCGCGTCGGCGCGTTCGGTGACCAGGGCCGCGTTCGGTGACCAGGGCGAGGACGCGGCCGACGGTGGCCAGGTCCTCGGCGGGTATCCCGCCCCAGATGCGGGCGGAGACGGGGGCGAGCTCCGCGCCGACGGCGGCGAACAGCTTGCGCTCCGCGTCCGTGGGACAAAGCTGCGCATCGTCCGCGACGAGCAACCGCTTGGCCAGCAACTCGTCGAGAGCGGCGTGGACATCGGCCGGATCGGTCTTGAGGGAGCCTTGGACCTGGGTGACGACGTCGTCCGGCGTCTGCGGAGCGTCGGTGGTGACGGCGGCGCGCAGGGCGATCTGCTGCTGGAACGTGATGCCGTGCCGGCCAAGGACGTGCTCCAGGACGCCGCGGGCGGCATGGTGGGCCAGGCCGAGAGCGCGGGCGTCGGCGACGGGTGCCGTGGTGGTCATCGGATTCCTCCATGGATACTCCGCCCTTCAGGTCGGAGAGGAAAAGGACTCCTGCGGAGCAGGGCGAGGAGCTGCGATCCGCCGCCGGGGCGGATCGCAATGCGGTGACCGGCAGGTTTGATCGGGCCCTGGTATCGGGCTAGTTTGCGGTTGTGGCCGCATAGGTGAAGCGGGCGTTCAGGTACCGCTTCTACCCGACGGATGTGCAGGCGGCTGAGCTGTCGCGGACGTTCGGGTGTGTGCGCAATGTCTACAACATGGCGTTCGCTGCCCGTACCGAAGCCTGGGCACGGCAGGAGCGGCTCAACTACAACGTCACATCGACGATGCTGACGGCGTGGAAGAAGACCGGGGAACCGGCCTACCTCAACGACGTCTCTAGCGTTCCGCTGCGACAGACGTTGCGGCATCTGCAGACGGCGTTCACGAACTTCTTCGCCAGGCGGGCGGGGTATCCGCGGTTCAAGTCGCGCAAGAGATCCCGCAGGAGCGCGGAGTACACCGCCAGCGCGTTCCGCTTCTGTGAGGGAAAGCTGAGGCTGGCGAAGATGGCGGAGCCGCTGGACATCGTGTGGTCGCGTCTCTTGCCCGAGGGCGCGGTGCCGTCGACGGTGACGGTGTCGCAGGACGCGGCCGGCCGCTGGTTCGTCTCCCTCCTCGCCGGGGACCCGGCCGTTACCCCGTTGCCCGCCACGGACACGGCGGTGGGTATCGAGGTGGGTCTGACCCGTCTGCTGTTTCTGTCCATCGGCGAGAAGATCACCAACCCGCGGCACGAACACCGCGACCGTGCCTGGCTCGCTCTTGCCCAGCGCCGTCTGGCGAAGAAGGCGAAGGTGACGGCGCCAACCGGGCCAGGGCCCGGCGCAAGGTCGCCAAAATCCATGCCCGGATCACCGACCGGCGGCGCGATCACCTGCACAAGCTGACCACCCGACTCGTGCGCGAAAATCAAACGCTCGTGATCGAGGACCTCACCGTCCGCAACCTGGCCAAAAACCGGAAACTCGCCCGCGCCATCTCGGACGCGGCGTGGTCGCAGTTCCGGAGCATGCTCGAGTACAAAGCCGCCTGGTACGGGCGGGAAGTGATCACGGTCGACCGCTTCTACCCCTCCATCAAGCTGTGCTCCCACTGCGGCACCCTGACTGAGAAGCTGCTGCTGAACGTCCGTGAATGGACGTGCGGCTGCGGTGCGGTCCACGACCGGGACGTGAATGCCGCGAAGAATCCACTGGCCGCCGGACTGGCGGTGACAGCCTGTGGAGCCGGTGTAAGACCTCAACGGGAATCCTCCCGGACGGGGCAGCCGGCGACGAAGCAGGAAACCTCACGGCACGAACCGTAGGAATTCCCCTCCTTCAGGAGGGGAGGAGGCCAAGGTGTTTCCCCCTGGGTGCTGTCATGGTTCGGTACGGATGGAGCGAGAGGTGCGTCGAGCAGGGCAATCAACTCGTCGGTGAACGCGCGCGTCTGCGGGGCGTCGAGGCCGCCGAACGGCTCCAGCAGCCTCTGAAGCAGTTCCTGGACCACCGTGATGGCCTGCTGTGTGACGACCTGGCCCTGCTCGGTGAGGGCGAGCTGTACGGCGCGCGGGTCGCGGGGATCGCGGGTGCGCTCGATCAGACCGGCCGCCTCCAGGGCGCGCGCCAGCTTCGAGACGTACAGTGCCTCCAGGCCGGTGTGGTCGGCGAGTCGGCGCTGGCTGGGCCGTTCGCCGGCGCGCTGCATGCCGTGCAGTGACGCGACCAGCGAGTACTGCGCGTGGGTGAGGCCGAGCGGAGCCACCGCGCGATCGGCCGCGACGCGCCACTTGTTGGCGAGCCGCCATACCAGGAAGCCGGGTGTGGGGTCTGGTGAGCCCTTGCTCATGGTGAAGAGATTGCATGGCCATTATGTCCATGGCTGTTATTTTCCGGTGGTCTTTGCGGGCGAGGTGTGGGCGGAGCCGTCGTACAGGGTTGTAGGGCGCATCCACGCGAGGGCGGGCACGGTTGAGCGGGTGACACTCCGACAGGTCCGGCCGAGGGACGTTCGAAGGCGTCCGCCTGGGGTCACATCGGTTGAAATGTGAGTGACGGATGACGTAGTGGTCCTGCATCATGGGCGGTCACTGCGCATGGATGCGCTCGCATGTTCGGTAAGGATTCCGGTGCAGACAGTTGTTTCGGTTGCTCCCGCGGCGTTGTCCGAGATGCCGCTGCACGTCGATGCCATGCCCGAAGGGCTGCTCCACGACCCCTGTCTGTCCGGCCTGTCAGCGAAATCGGCGTACGACACGCTCGTCACCGATCTGCGCCGCAGCCGGAAACCACAGACCCCTGGACCGTGGCCTCCTGCCTGCAGGGCGGCTGGTGGAATAGGCACCCGACCTCCCCGCCGATGGCCCGATCCTGATCGTCACCGACGGACGCCGTGACGTACTGCGCGTCCGCCACGAGCACGCCTTCTTCGTCCCGGCCGACGCCCGACTGCCCTTCACTCCGCGCGACCCGGTCTTCCGCGTCCGATGAGCGCCACCAGGCGGGAAGATCCGCGAACGACATGACACACGTGGGACATCTCATGGACAGCGAACTCATACAGACCTGCCTGGACCTGCTGCGCCAGGCACGGCGACTACCGATCGACGACGCCCAGCGCCGCCTGCTGGAACATGCTGCCGGCGACCTCGTCCGCGACGGACGCCATCGGCGCCGTGCCCAGGAACGCGCGGATCGCGCCGCAGCCGACGCGAAACTGCTGGCCGCCACCGCGACCGGCGCCCCCGACCGCGTCATGGACGCCGCACTGCCCACCGACACCCCGTCCGGACGAAGCCTGACCGTTCGAGACTCCGTCCAGCTTCAGCCAGGCCCCGGCGTAAACGGTCGACCGTCGAACAGCACCCCGGACAACGGCGAGTCGCGCAGGCTGCTGAATCGCCCGCAACGCTGCTACGTGTGCAAGGACCACTACCAGCAAGTCCACCACTTCTACCACCAGTTGTGTCCGCGGTGCGCCGACGAGAATCTCGCCCGCCGCACGGCCGGGACCGACCTGACCGGCCGGCGCGCACTGCTGACCGGCGGACGTGTCAAGATCGGCTACCAGGCCGCTCTGATGCTGCTGCGCGACGGGGCCGAACTCACCGTGACCACCCGCTTCCCCCGCGACGCGGTACGCCGCTTCGCCGCAGCGCCCGGAGCCGCCGGCTGGTGGCACCGGCTGCACATCGCCGCCCTGGACCTGCGCGACCCCCGGCAGGTCCTCGCCTTCACCGACCGTCTGCTCTCCCAGGGCCTGCCCCTGGACATCCTGATCAACAACGCGGCCCAGACCCTGCGCCGTTCCCCTCACGCCTACACCGCGCTGGCCGCCGCCGAGACCACCCAGGCCTCACTTCCCGCCGCTCAGATCTGGACCGCTCCGGGCTTCACCGTGCCCGGCCCCCGCACCGCGCCCCTCCCGTGGACGGCAGAACTCACCCCACGTCCCCAAGCGCCACATGCCCTGGCCGACGCCGTGCACACGGCGGTCGAACGGGCGGCCGTCCCGCTGCCGCAGGAAACGGTCGACGAGGCAGGCCTGCTCACCGAGACGGCAGCCACCAACTCCTGGACGCTACGGCTGGGACAGGTCGACCCCGCGGAACTGCTGGAAGTCCAGCTGGTCAACGCCATCGCGCCGTTCCTGCTCGCCGACCGCCTGCTCCCCCTGCTGGAAGCCTCCCCCCACCCGCACCGCTACCTGATCAACGTCTCCGCCGTCGAAGGCCAGTTCACCGTCCGCGACAAGACCAGCAACCACCCGCACACCAACATGGCCAAAGCAGCGCTGAACATGCTCACCCGCACCAGCGCCGCCGACCTGGCCACCCGCAACATCCACACCTGCAGTGTCGACACCGGCTGGGTCACCGACGAAAAACCCCTCCCCGCCCGGGAGCGGCGCGCCGCCACCGGATGGCGCCCGCCCCTGGACATCGTCGACGGCGCCGCCCGCGTCTACCACCCCGTCGTGCAAGGGCAGGCCGGCACACCTGTTCACGGCGTCCTCCTCAAGGACTACCGGTGCGTCCCATGGTGATCTTCTTCAACAGCCGTAGTGGCGACATCCGGTTCTCGATCGGGGAACGCACGCAGCCTCGGGAGGCTCCGTGATCAGGTGTTGGGTGAGCACCGCGATCGTGAAGTAGCGCTCGATGGCCAAACTGAGTGAGCCCACATGGCGGGCATGGGCTTCCAGGACCACTCCCGAACGGGGGTAGTGAGCGAAGGTGAGCTCCATCCCGCCGCAGTCGCTCATCATGAGGAGCAGCCGACCGATGTGGTCGACCATCTCGGTGTCGGTGTCGGTGTCGGTGTCGGTGTCGAGGTCCGCAAGCGCCTCATGGAGTCTGGCGACCGTGGCGACCCTGCCGGCGAAGTTATCCGTTGAGGAAGTCGCCGTCGCAGGCCCTGCGGAGCAGCCATGGCCGGGCAGCTGGGTCGTCGAGCCTGCAGAGAGCCTCGACGACGTAGACGCGGCCCCAGCCGGTGACTCGCTCGGCGAGCCGGAGCAGGGCTTCGACTCCTCCTGGCCGCCCCTCGAAAGCGTGCGCCGCCAGTGGTCCGAAGTGATGGGGCAGCAGCCCGATTGCTTGGATCAACGGGATGTCTTCAGCTGTCCCCACGGCGGCGACCAGGGCCAGCCCAACGGTGACCGGGCATCGGTCGGTGCCATGTCGGACGAGCTAGCGGCCCGCTCGGCGAACGCGTTCCCTGTCCGCCCGCTCGGCTGCGGCGGCGATGTGCTCGTTGGGGTGAATCGGGATGTGGACGTCGTGGAAAGCGTCGGCCAGTTCGCTGGGACGGGCGGAGGCACGCGCGAAGTGCGCGTCCAGGACGAGTGCCACGTTCTTGCCGGCCAAGTGCCGGTCCTTAGGTTTACGCGGGCCTTTTCGATGACGGTGCGAGTCATCGCCGGGGTACGGCTCCCCGTCGCGATGAAGCGGCTCTCCGGGAGTCGACTGATGCAGCCGGAGCGCGTGGTCGAACAGTGCTGTCGATGATCCGGGCAGTCCCGTCCCGGTCGTCTCGCTCATCGGCGGACGGGGGACTCGATTCTCTTGATCATGGCTCGGAGCATGCCGTGACAGGGCCACTCCCACAACCCGCTGTCGGCAGAGATCACGCTTCGGGTTCAACCGCGTCGGATGCCGAATCCAGTGCAATTCCGCTCAGTTGTGGTTGCAGGACTCGAGTGGGTGGTCCTCTGCGGCCTCGGTCGGGCCGGTACGGCGTCGAGATGGTGCGGCAGGGTTCTCTCTCCGTCCCGCTCCGGCGCACCCGGGTTCCGGCAGGTCGTCCATGGCGGCCCGGCGCCGCGTGCCCCGCGAACGCGAGATCGGCGAACGCGCCGAGGACACCCTGGCGGCGGCTCTGGCCGAGCACCCGCCCGGCGTCGCCTCCGCACCGGGCACCACCGACCTGACGGCACCCGCGTTCCTCGCGGGTGCCGTCGCAGGGAGGCGCCGCGCGGCCCTGCGCGAGCTCGACGGCGCGTCATGGCCGACGAGCCCCCGGCACGAGCGCGCGACGCGGTCGCCCCGGCAGCACTCAGGGCGTTCGACCGGCTGTGCCTCGGACCGCGCGCGGACGTGGACGAGCGAGGTCCTGCAGTCCTCACAGGGTGTCTACGAGCGGCGGCGCTGAACTGATGCCAGGCGGCGCCGGGTGAGCGGCTCAGGGGGAGCCACCGTGCGGCGGACGTTCGTCGTGCCCCCGTGATGCCGTACGAGGCAGTGCCACGCGATACTCACCTCGTGAAGTGGTTCGAGCAGGCACAGGCAGCGGAACGGCGTCGGGACTGGGATGCCGCCATTGCGTTGGTGAGCGCCCACGCCGAGTGCTACTCCACCGATCACTCCAGGCACGACAGCCATCTGTGGCACATGGATCTGCTCGCCCGTGCGGAACGGCTCCCGGAACTCACGGAGCGCGCTCTCGCGGATGTCCACGCACGTCGGAGACTCGACAGAGCGCTCCGCGAAAGGGGGATGGAGGCGGCTCTACGTGACCGTGCCGAGGACGGTGATCAAGGTGCTCTGTACGTCTTCGTCCGGCTGCTGTGCGAGACGGGCCGGACCCGAGAGGCCCGTCGGGCGGTTCGAGACCTCGGCCCGGACGACGAGTACGCGCACCGGATCGTGGACTCGCTTTCGGCCGCCGTCGAGTGACGCGCGGCGGCGCCCGGTGCCTTGTCAGTGCGGCGCGGACGCATGTATAACGTTGTAAAAATCACGTACGGGGAAGTCGGGGCACGTCGTGCGCCGGTGATGCAGACGACTCCGTACACCCGCTCGGCCGGTCCGGCCGGGACGCTGAAAAGGGGAATGCCGTGCGGGTCAGCCTCAAGGACGTTGCCGCGCACGCGGGTGTCTCCATCAAGACCGTCTCCAACGTGGTGAACAACTTCCAGCATGTCACCCCCGCCATGCGTGAGCGTGTCCAGCGATCCATCGACGCGCTCGGCTACCGGCCCAACCTGGCCGCCCGGCATCTGCGCAAGGGCCGTACGGGCATCATCGCGCTCGCGCTGCCCGAACTCGGCAACCCCTACTTCGCCGAGCTGGCGGCCGCCGTCATCGACGCCGCCGCCGCGCACGAGTACATCGTGCTGCTGGACCACACCGGTGGGCGTCGCGAGCAGGAGGTCCTGGTCAGTCAGGGCTTCAGGGCCAGGGTCATCGACGGTCTCATCCTCAGTCCCATCGAGCTGGAGGACGACGACCTGCGCGACCGGGTGGAGAACGTTCCGCTGGTGCTGCTCGGAGAGCGCGACTACGACGCGCCGTACGACCACATCGGCATCGACAACGTCGCCGCCGCCCGCGCGGCCGTCCGGTATCTGATCGGGCTCGGGCGCCGGGAGGTGGCCTTCATCGGCGCGCGGCGCGGCCGCAGCGAGCCCGCTCAACTGCGTGTCCGCGGCTGGCGCGAGGAGCTGACGGCCGCCGGCCTGCCGGCCGACGAGGGACTCGTCGCGGCCACCGACGGATGGGGCCACGCGGACGGCGCGGACGCCATGCGCCGCATCCTGGAGTCCGGACGGCGCCCCGACGCCGTCTTCGCCTACAACGACCTCATGGCCATCGGCGCCATGCGCGTGATCTTCGACTGGAGGCTGCGCATTCCCGAGGACATCGCGGTCGTCGGCTTCGACGACGTGGTCGAGGGACGTTTCGGCGCGGTGACGCTCACCTCCGTCTCGCCGGACAAGGAAGCCATCGGCCGGCTGGCGGTCGAGTCGGTACTGGCGCGGCTCGGCGGCAATGAGGTGTCCGAGCCGCACCGCGTCTGGGCGGAGTACCGCCTGGTGGAACGCGAGAGCACCCTGGGGCGGGTGACGGGCGGCCGCGGTCCCGTGTGATCCCGCAGACTCTGCGAGTGCAAATCCGAAGGCCGCCGAGACCTTCCCGGGGCGGCCCGGTGTGCCGGTGTCTTCCGGCCTTCCTGTCCACGTGCCTCCCGACGCGGGTGTGCCCGCGCGCCGCGCGTTCGCGGTCCGGCGCGGCCTGCCGCGTCGTCGAAAGGCTTCTGTGCGGCGCGTGTCGCGGCCTGGTGCGCCCGCGGACCCGGCCCGTGTGCCCGGTATGGCGGGTCTGGACGGCTGCCCGGCTCCTGGCCGCGTTTGCGAGTGCGCCTCGCTCTGATCGGGTCGTGCCCGTCGCCGCCACATCGGTTGCGGTGGGGAAACAGCTTGTTCACGGCATGCCGTGCGCGCGGTGTGCACAGGGGGTTTACAGCGTCCTTCCAACGATGTAAAAACTCTGTGCGGCGGGTTGGACGTTCTTTCCCGCCGGGGGAGAAGCACCACTCGGCCAGACCGTGCCCAACCTCTGCCCACACCGTCTCCCCAGTGCCCTTTCAGCGTCACCCGGATCGGGGTCACCATGCAGCGCACTACACACCGTCGTCTCCTCGCCCGTCCCGTGGTCGTCTCCCTGGCCGCACTCGTGGCGTTGACCGCCACCTCCTGCGCCAAGTCGGAGGACGACGGGGCGAGCGACACCACGTCATCGGCCGCCGCCGGCTCCGAGCAGAAGGTCGCCGAGCCCAAGCCGGGCAGCAAGACCTGCACCATCGACGCGTTCGGCGGAAAGAAGCTGGACCTCGAGAACGCCACCGTCGGCTTCTCCCAGTCGGAGAAGGAGGCCAACCCCTTCCGCATCGCCGAGACGCAGTCCATCAAGGACGAGGCCAAGAAGCGGGGCGTCAAGCTGCTGACGGCCAACGCCCAGTCGCAGTTCTCCAAGCAGATCAGCGACGTCCAGGACCTCCTGGCCAAGGGCGCCGACCTGCTGGTCATAGCCCCGCTCAACTCCGACGGCTGGGAGCCGGTGTTCAAGGCCGCCGCGGCCAAGAAGGTTCCCATCGTCACGATCGACCGCAAGATCAACGCCGCGGCCTGCAAGGACTACGTGTCCTTCATCGCCTCCGACTTCGTCGAGCAGGGCAAGCGCGCCGCGGACCAGATGATCGAGGCGACCGGCGGCAAGGGCGAGGTCGCGATCCTGCTCGGCGCGGCCGGCAACAACGTCACCACCGAGCGCACCAAGGGGTTCAAGGACCAGATCGCCGCGAAAGCGCCCGGTCTGAAGGTGGTCTTCGAACAGACCGGTGACTTCGCCCGCGAGAAGGGCCAGCAGGTCACCGAGCAGCTCATCCAGTCGAAGCCCGGCATCAAGGGGATCTACGCCGAGAACGACGAGATGGGCCTGGGCGCGGTCGCCGCCCTGAAGGGTGCCGGCAAGAAGGCCGGTGCCGTCAAGATCGTCACGGTCGACGGCACCCGCAACGCCGTCCAGGGCATCGCGGACGGCTGGATCAGCGGCGTCGTCGAGTCCAACCCGCGCTTCGGACCGCTGGCCTTCCAGACGCTGGACAGCTTCACCAAGGGCGACGAGGTGGCGCAGGACATCATCATCCAGGACGGCGCCTACACCCCGGACAACGCGAAGTCCGACATCGCCAAGGCCTACTGACCCTCCCTCAGGGGGCCCGCCCGCGGGCCCCCTCCGTCCTTCCCGCCCCTCGCATCGCACCCTGGAGGAACAGGTGGCACCCCCCGCCGAAGTGCTCGCCGTCCGCGGGCTGAGCAAGACCTTCCCCGGTGTCCGGGCCCTGGACGGCGTGGACCTGACCCTGCACGCGGGTGAGGTCCACGCCCTGATCGGCGAGAACGGCGCCGGAAAGTCGACCCTCATCAAACTCCTCACCGGCGTGTACCGGCCCGATGCCGGTGAGGTCGTGTTCCAGGGCCGTCCGGTCTCCTTCGGAACCCCGCTGGAGGCCCAGAAGGCCGGCATCTCGACCATCTACCAAGAGGTCAACCTCATCCCGCTGCTCAGCGTGGCCCGCAACCTCTTCCTGGGCCGCGAGCCGCGCAACCGGTTCGGCCTGCTGGACATGGCCCGGATGAACCGGGAGGCCGAGGAGGTCCTGAGCACCTACGGCGTACGCGTGGACGTCCGCCGGCCGCTGCGCACCCTCGGCGTCGGCGCCCAGCAGATGGTCGCCCTGGCCCGTGCCGTCGCCACGGACGCGCGGATCGTCATCATGGACGAGCCGACCTCCTCCCTCGAACCCCGCGAGGTCGAGACCCTGTTCTCGGTCATCCGGCGGCTGCGCGACGAGGGCATCGCCGTCGTCTACGTGAGCCACCGCCTCGACGAGCTGTACGCCGTGTGCAGCACGGTCACCGTGCTGCGCGACGGCCGCCGCGTCCACCACGGCCGGCTGGCCGACCTCGACCGGCTCTCCCTGGTGTCGACCATGCTCGGCCGGGACCTGGGGGAGGTCCGTGAGGAGGGCCTGACCAAGTTCACCGGCGACCACGCGGCGGCCGGGGCCGAACCCGTCCTCGCCGCGACCGGCCTGACCGTCCCTCACAAGCTGCACGGAGTCTCCCTGGACGTACGTCCCGGAGAGGTCGTCGGTCTGGGAGGACTGCTCGGCTCCGGACGCACCGAGACCGCCAAGGCCGTCGCCGGAGCCCTGGCCCTGCGCTCCGGCAGCGTCACGGTCGCCGGGGTGCCGCTGCGGACGGGATCGACACCGGCCGCCCTGCGCGCCGGCGTCAGCCTGCTGCCCGAGGACCGCAAGAGCGAGGGAATCGTGCCCGGCCTGTCCGTGCGCGAGAACATCGCGCTGGCCGTGCTGCCCCGGCTGTCCCGCTTCGGCCTGGTCTCCGAGTCCCGCGTGGACGGCGTCGTGGACGCCTTCGTCGAACGGCTGCGCATCAAGGCGTCCTCGCCGCACCAGAAGGTCGGTGAACTCTCCGGCGGCAACCAGCAGAAGGTGCTGCTCGCCCGGTGGCTCGCGATGAACCCCAAGGTGCTGCTCCTCGACGAGCCCACCCGCGGCATCGACGTCGGAGCCAAGGCCGAGGTGCAGAAACTCGTCGACGAACTGGCCGCCGACGGCCTGGGCGTCCTGCTCATCTCCTCCGACCTGGAGGAACTCATCGAAGGGTCCGACCGAGTGGTCGTACTGAAGGACGGCTCCGTCGTCGGCGAGCTGGCCGGCGACGACGTCACGGAAGAGAAGCTGATGCGCGCCATCGCCGGCGACGGCCCCGCGCGGGACACGGCCGAGGAGGCGAAAGTCGATGGCTGAAGCCACCCTCCGCACCCTCCCGCTGGACAGGGCCCGCATCCTCAACTGGCTCCAGCGGTACGGCGTCTACGCCGGCGTCGCCGCGCTGCTCGTCGTCAACACCGTCATCACCCCCTACTTCCTGACCGTCGAGAACTTCCGCACCCAGGCCGTCCAGGTAGCCCCCGTCATCATCGTCGCCCTGGGCATGGCCCTGGTCATCGGCACCGAGGGCGTGGACCTGTCGGTCGGCGCGGTGATGGCGCTGGCCGCCTCGGTGACCGCCCTCTACCTCGGCTACGGCCTGCTGCCCGCACTGCTGGTGATCGCCCTGTTCGCCGCCGCGGTCGGGCTGGCCAACGGAGCCCTGGTCGCCTTCGTCGGGGTGCAGCCGATCGTCGCCACCCTGGCCCTCATGGTCGGGGGCCGGGGACTCGCCCTGGTGCTGCTGCCCCAGCTCAAGGACCTGCGCAATCCCACGCTGGGCTCCCTGGGCTCCGGCGACCTCCTCGGCTTCCCCTACCTGATCCTCATCGCCGCCGCCCTGGCCGTGCTGCTGGCCTTCGTGATGCGCCGCACCACCTTCGGACGCCAGCTCCTGGCGATCGGCGACAGCCGCCCCGCCGCACAGCTCGCCGGTCTGCCCGTCCGCCGCGTGCTCATCGTCGTCTACGTCGTCAGCGCGCTCCTCGCCGCGGTCGCGGGCGTCCTCGCCACCGCCCGTCTCCAGGCCAGCGACCCCACCTCCCTGGGCAACCTGATGGAACTCTCCGCGATCACCGCGGTCGTGGTCGGCGGCACCCCCCTGACCGGCGGCCGCGTCAACATCGCCGGCACCGTCGCCGGAGCCGTCCTCATCCAGCTCCTCACCGCCACCCTCATCAAGCACGATCTGCCGCCCTCCTGGACCCAGATCGCACAGGCCGTCGTGATCGTCGTCGCCGTCTACGCGGCACGGGGACGGGGGAAGAGTTGACCACCACGAAAACGGACGCGCCCGTGACCACCGTGAGCATCGAACCGTCCCAGGACGCCCACCCGGTGGGCTCCGCCCGCTCCGAGCGGCTGGGCGCCCTCGTCCAGCAGCACGGCGCCCTGGCCGTCCTGCTCGTCGTCTCCCTGGTCGCGTCGCTGTCCTTCGACTCCTTCGCCACCGGCGACAACATCAGCAACATGGCGACCAGCTCCGCCTTCCTGGCGGTCGTCGCCCTCGGCATGACCTTCGTGATCATCACCGGCGGGATCGACCTGTCCGTCGGCTCCCAGTTCGCCCTCGGCGGAGTCCTGGCCGCCTGGGGATCCCGGCACGGCACCCTGGTGGCCCTGCTGCTGCCGCTCGCCGTGTGCGGACTGATCGGCGTCGTCAACGGCCTGCTGATCGCCCGATCCCGCCTCGCGCCCTTCATCGTCACGCTCGCCGCCATGCTCGGCGCCCGCGGACTGATGCTGGCGCTCACCGACGAGGGCGCCGAGACCTACCTGATCGGCAAGGGCTCCTTCCTCGCCGAACTCGGCCAGGGCAGCCTCCTCGGCCTCGGCAATCCGGTGTGGATCGCGCTCGCGCTGTTCGTCGCGGGAGCGGTCGTGCTGCGCCGGACCCGCTTCGGACAGCACGTCTACGCGGTCGGTGGCAACGAAGACGCCGCCGCCCTGATGGGTGCCCCCGTGGCCCGTACCAAGATCCTCGTCTACGCCCTGTCGGGCCTGCTCGCCGGACTCGCCGGTGCCCTCAACGCCGCCTGGCTCGCGTCCGGCGTCACCATCCTCGGCAGCGGCATGGAGCTGGACGCCATCTCCGCCGTCGTCATCGGGGGCACCCTGCTGACCGGTGGACTCGGCTACGTCAGCGGCTCGCTCGTCGGCGTGCTGCTGCTGAAGGTGATCCAGAACGTCATCAACCAGATCGGTTCGCTCGACTCCTCCTACCAGCAGGTCGTCAGCGGCGCCTTCCTCGCCGTGGTCGTCGTCGCCCAGACCTGGCTCGGACGCCGCCGGCAACTGATGTGACGAGCCCCGGTGCCGGCGGCCGGGCTCCAACGACCCCGCCGCCGGCACCGGTTCCAGGCGGCCGGACCCGTCCCGGCCGCCCTCCTCTCGCACGCGTACGTCTCCCCACCCCACGAGTCATGGAGGCACGATGCGTCAAGCACCCGCAGGCCGAAGGCCGTTCGCCTGGCTGAGACGGAGAGCGCGCTGGGCGACCACCGCGCTCGCCGTACTCACCCTGGCGGGCGGCACGGCACTGACGGCCACCGGTCCCGCGGCCGCCGCACCCCAGGCGTGGACCCCCAAGCCGTCACCGATGACCACCCCCTGGACGAACCAGGTCCCCACCGACACCCCCCTCCCCGAATACCCACGCCCCCAGCTGACCCGCCCCGACTGGGCCAACCTCAACGGCATCTGGGACTTCGCGGTCACCTCGGCGAGCGCCGGGCAACCCGCCTCGTTCTCCGAACAGATCCGGGTCCCGTTCGCCGCCGAGTCCGCGCTCTCCGGCATCCAGCGCAAGATCACCCAGAACGACAAGCTCTGGTACAAGCGCACCTTCACCGTCCCCTCCGGCTGGAACGGCCGCCGCGTCCAGCTCAACTTCGGCGCCGCCGACTGGCGTACGACCGTGTGGGTCAACGGGCAGCAGGCCGGGGCCGTCCACAGCGGCGGCTACGACGCCTTCTCGTACGACATCACCGACCTGCTGAACGGCGGCACCAACACGGTCGTCGTCTCCGTCTGGGACCCCACGGAGACCGGCACCCAGGCCATCGGCAAGCAGCGCATCCGTGACGTCGCCCCGCACTCCGGCGGCGGCATCCTCTACACCGCCGCGTCCGGCATCTGGCAGACGGTGTGGCTGGAGCCGACCGCGTCCGCGCGCGTCAGCCGGCTGGACATGGTCCCCGACCCGGTGAACAGCCGTCTCAAGGTGACCGTCCGCGGCACCGGGACCAGCGGTCACACCGCCCGTGTCACGGTCTCCAGCGGGGGCACCGTCGTGGGCACGGCCACCGGCCCGGTGGGCACCGAGTTCACCGTGCCCGTCCCGAACCCGCACCTGTGGACCCCGGACGACCCCTTCCTCTACGACGTCAGGGTCGACCTGCTCTCCGGCACCACCACCGTCGACTCCGTCGGCAGCTACACCGGCATGCGCACCATCGCCCTCGCCAGCGTCGGCGGCTACCAACGCCCCGTGCTCAACGGGAAGTTCGTCTTCCAGACCGGCACCCTCGACCAGGGTTACTGGCCGGACGGCATCTACACCGCGCCCACGGACGCCGCCCTCCGCTCCGACCTGCAGAAGCACAAGGACCTGGGCTTCAACATGGTCCGCAAGCACATCAAGGTCGAGCCCCAGCGCTGGTTCTACTGGGCCGACCGGCTCGGGCTGCTGGTCTGGCAGGACATGCCTTCCATGGAACGCACCCCCGACGCCGCGGCCCGCACCCAGTGGGAGGCCGAGTACGACCGGATCATCGACCAGCACCGCAGCTCACCCTCCCTCGTCGTGTGGGTCGACCAGAACGAGGGCTGGGGCCAGTACGACCAAGCCCGCATCGCCGACAGGGTCAAGGCGTACGACCCCTCGCGGCTCGTCGACAACATGAGCGGCATCAACTGCTGCGGGGCCGTCGACGGCGGCAACGGCGACCTCCTGGACCATCACGTCTACGTCGGCCCGGGCACCACGGTGCCCAGCGCCACCCGCGCGGCGGTGCTCGGCGAGTTCGGCGGACTCGGCTTCAGGGTGGCCGGTCACGAGTGGTATCCCGGCGGCGGCTTCAGCTACGAGGACCAGCCGGACCTCACCCACCTCAACAACCGGTTCGTGGGCCTGCTGGACGCGATCCGCGAGGTACGCATGCCCCGGGGCCTGTCGGCCTCGGTCTACACCGAGATCACCGACGTGGAGAACGAGGTCAACGGCCTGCTCACCTACGACCGCCAGGTGGTCAAGGTCGACGAGGCACGGGTCAGAGCCGCCAACCGCGCGCTCATCGACGCTTCACAGGGCTCCACGGCACCGGTCACCCTGCCCACCGGCTACAGGTCCCTGCGGGTGACGACACCCGGCTACACCGACCGCTACGCACGCCACAGGGACGGCGCGCTCTTCACCGAGGTCGTCAACAGCGGCAGCGACACCCTGCTGAAGAACGACGCCACCTGGAGGATCGTCCCCGGCCTCGCCGACAACACCTGCTACAGCTTCGAGTCGCGCAACTACCCCGGCGAGTACCTGCGCCACCGGGACTTCCGCGTCTACAAGGAGTCGGGGAACACCGACCTGTTCCGCGCCGATGCCACCTTCTGCCCCGTCCGCGGCGCGAACGGCGGCGTGAGGCTGTCGGCGTACAACTTCCCCGAGCAGTACCTGCGCCACTTCAACGCGGAGCTGTGGCTGGCCACCCCGGGAGGCACGCACACCTGGGACAACCCCGCCCTGTTCACCGAGGACACCACCTGGTCGGTGGAGACGGCCTGGGCTCCCTGATCCTCGCCCAGGACCTGTCGCGACCCGTGAGCCGGGCGTGGTCCACGACGGGCGCGTGACGCCGTCGGCGGTCGAGGAGACCACCGACGGCGTCAGCCCGATGTCACCTGCCGTCCCGCCCGGCCGACGGCCGGGCAGTCCGGGCCCCGCCGTCAGGCCTGGGGCCGCGACAGCTCCGCCGCGACGTCCTTTCGCAGGGCGGGGAGGTCGGCGTACAGCGTGGTGCCGGGGCAATCGGTGGCAAGCCAGTCACGGTGGCCGTTGATCATCTGGACGTTCTTGCTGACGCCGTTGACCGGGTTGACGAAGGTGACGGCGGCCTCGGGGTCGAAGTCGTGGTACGAGGACAGCGCGCCCAGCAGCCGGACGAGTGTCTGGCGGGCCGCGGCCGTCGGGGGCTGTTCGTTCGAGTTGCAGAGCAGGGCGATGCCGAGGTTCCCCGAGTTGTTGCCGGAGGTGTGGAAGGCGGTCACCGTCTTCCCGCTCGCGTCATGGGCGGGGATGCCGTCCGTGCCCGAGTAACGACCCTCGTAGATGAGGCCCGCCTCGTCGGTCAGGTAGTGGTAGCCGATGTCGCCCCAGTCGTTCGTGACCGCGTGGAGGTAGTAGTACGACCGGATGGTGGCCGCCGGGTCGGGGTCGCCGTTGACGCCCGCCGTGTGGTGCACGGTCATCACCTGGGCCGGCTAGGGCGTGTATCGAGTTGTGATCAATCTGCGGGGTTCGCTCTCGCGGCGGGGTCTGGTCCGGTAGACCTTCTTGTGTGACGCGAGGGCAATTGACGGACGCAGAGTGGGAGTTCATCGGGCCGTACCTGCCGATCGGCGAGTACGGCCCGTACCCCGAGCGGCTGCGGCAGCAGTTCGAGGGTGTGATCTGGCGGTTTCGGACCAGCGGGCAGTGGCGGGAGATGCCACAGGAGTTCGGCGCCTGGTCGACCGTGCACAACCGCTTCCGGCAGTGGCGTGACGCCGGCGTCTTCGAGGCCCTGCTGGAGGGCCTGATCGCGGAAGCGGCGAAGCGGGGCGAGGTGGACCTGTCCCTGGTCAGTATCGACTCCACCACCGTGCGGGGACACCACGATGCCGCCGGGATGCACCTGGGCGAGGACGTCGTCACCGCCCTGGAGAAGGCGGCTGCCGAGGAGGAGAAGGCCAGGTCAAGGGGGCAGCCTCGAAGAACAAAGCGGGCAGGACGCCGATCCCGAAAGGCAGGAGCGGCGACGCGTCCGGCGTCGGCGAAGAGTCCGCCTGAAGGCCGCTCTCCTGGGACGTTCCAGGGGCGGGCAGACCAGCAAGGTCCATCTGGCCGCCGACCGCAAGTGCCGCCCGCTGGCGTTCGTGCTGACCGCGGGCCAGGCTGCGGACAGTCCACAGTTCATCCCGGTGCTCAGGAAGTTACGGGTCCGCGGCCCCGCCGGCCGCCCCCGCACCCGGCCGGACGCGGTTGCCGGGGACAAGGCCTATTCGTCCCGCGGCAACCGGGCCCACCTGCGCAAGCGCGGCATCAAGGCAGTGATCCCGGAGAAGAGGGACCAGGCCTCCAACCGGAAGAAGAAGGGGTCCAGGGGCGGTCGGCCCGTCAGCCACGACGCCGCCCTCTACAAGGAGAGGAACACCGTCGAGCGCCTGATCAACAAGCTCAAGGCCTGGCGAGGCATCGCCACCCGATACGACAAGACCCCGGACAGCTACCTGGCCGGCCTCCACCTCCGAGCCTCGATGATCTGGATCAAAGACCTCACCCGAACCACCAATTGATCACGACTCGATACGCGCCCTAGTAGGCCTGCGGCGAGTTCTCGGTGCCGTCCGCCTTGAAGCGCAGGGACTCGTCGGCGCCCCACCCGGCCCGGGTGATGTACTCGACGTCCGCGATCCGCCCCACCGTCGCGGTGGCCGTGGCGACCTGCCCGGACGGCCCGTTGACCGTGTCGATGGCGGTGGAACGCACATCGGTCGCGCCGTCCGGCAGCCGCAGCTCGTACCCGGCGGCCCCACCGGCCGGTACCAGCACGCTCACGCTCTTCGCCGGGTCCCCGGCGTCCTCGTCGGCACCGGCCCCGCAGACCGGCTGCAGCGCCGTCCACGCGCCACGGCTGCCGTCCTGGCCTATCAGCCGGATGCTCGCGCCCCGCTTGGGCCCGGTCCAGCTGACACCGACGTGCTCCACGGGGAATTCGGCCTGCACGGTACGCGCGGCGGCACCGGTGACGGACTTCGCACGCGTACGCGGCACACGGACCGTACGCGCACCCGAAGCCGTTGCGGCGGGGCCGGTGCACCGATCGCCGGCACGGCTGTCAGACCGGCCGCGGCACCGGCCGCCATGAGGACGGCACGACGGTTCAAGAGAAGCTTCTTGCGCACAAAGGGTCCTTTCAAGTGGCGCATGAAGAGGGGGACCTGTTGCCCCTCCTGCCAGCGCGTCGCCCCACTCGGTGGCGAACGGCAGCGGTCCCGGTGGCGGGAGGTCTCCCTGCCGCCACCGGGACCGTTCTCGTGGGTGCCGCCGACTACGGCTTCTCCTCGCTGTAGAGGCTGCTGACCTCCTCGGCGCTCAGAGCCCGGTCGACGGCGTGGACCTCGTCCACCGCGCCGTTCCAGAAGTCGACGTTCGAGCCGTCCCAGTGGGCGCGGCCGACGGTCAGCGGGCCGGTGCTCGGGAGGGCGGTACCGCCGGTGGCCGTCGCCGCGAGCTTTCCGTCGAGGTACAGCCGGATCTGGCCGGTGCCGGCGTCACGGACGCCGACGAGGTGGTACCAGCGGCCCGTCTCCGCGGGGACGGACACCTGGGCGCGGCGCTCGTCCGGGGTGCTGAAGGCGAAGTTGCCGTGTCCGTACTGCAGGTAGAACGAGTTGGCCAGGGCACGGGTGTCCTGGCTGACCGCGGTGGCGTAGTTGCCGGGGAGGCCGTCGAGCCGGACCCAGGCGGACACCGAGTAGCTGCCGCTGGTGTCGAGCACCGGACCCGAGGTCTGCGCGTACTGCTTCTGGCCGTCGAACTTCAGGGCGCTGCCGCTGACGCCGTCGGTCCAGGAAGTGCCCTCGCGCAGGGTGAGGGGGGTGCCGTCGGGTCCGCTGTCCCCGGCGGTGGTGCCGGCGCCCTCGTCGAGGGTCCAGCGGCCGCCCTTCAGCTCCTTCCGGCCCGCTGCGGCACCCGCGGCGATGACCTTGAGGTTGACCTTCCGGACCTCGGCGGCGTCCACCTTGATGTCACGCCGGTCGTACGTGTAGAGGCCGTTGAGTTCGTTCTCCAGATCGGTGATCTGCGTGTACACCGAGCCCGACAGTTCGGCGCCGGCCTGCTCGACGTAGAACTTCTCCGTGTTCTCCACGTACCTGCGGGTCAGGTCCGCCTTGGTGGTGACACCGCTGTAGATCACCGTGGGGGCTCCGGGCCACATGTGACCGGGGGAGCGCAGGGTGAAGCCGCCGTGCTCGCCGTCCATGGCGGCCCGCCGGCCGTCCGGGAAGGACGGGTCGTCGTTGTTGTAGTCGTGGTGGTCGATGATGTCGCCCTTGCCCGAGTCCCCCTTGGAGTTGCAGCAGTTGACACCGCTGTGGGCGTTGACGACACGCGAGGGGTCGGCGGCCTTCACGGCCTCGGTGATACGGCCGGTCTCTTCACGGTTCCACTCGCCCCAGCCCTCGTTGAAGACGATCCAGCCGATCACGGAGGGGGAGTTGTGGTGCTGGCGCATCATCTCCCGGCCCTGGTCGACGAAGGCCTTCCTGCCCGTCTCGTTGGTCAGGTTGCCGGAGACGAAGTCCTGCCAGACGAGCAGTCCGAGCTTGTCGGCGTGGTAGAACCACCGCGCCGGCTCCACCTTGATGTGCTTGCGCACCGCGTTGAAGCCGAGCTTCTTGTGCGCCTCGAGGTCGAAGGCGAGGGCGTCGTCGCTGGGCGCGGTGTAGAGACCGTCGGGCCAGAAGCCCTGGTCGAGGGTGGCGAGGGAGAAGACCGGCTTGCCGTTGAGGACGAGCTTGTCGAAGCCGCCGACCTTCTCGACGCCGATCTTCCGCATGCCGAAGTAACTGCGGACCCTGTCGTGCGACCTGCCGTCGGTCAGGGTGACGTCGAGGTCGTACAGGTACGGGTCGTCCGGGCTCCACAGGTGCTGCTTCGCCACGGGCAGGCTGAGCTTCTCGCCCGCCGCCCCGCTGACCCTGCCGACGACCTTGCCGTGGGCGTCACGGGCGACGGCCTCCACACGGGCGGAGGAGGAGGCGCCCTGGGCGTCGACCGTCACCGCCAGGGTCCCGGTGTCGATGTCGGGCGTGGTGACGACGTTCTCGATGGAGGCGGGAGCCACGGGCTCCATCCACACGGTCTGCCAGATGCCGGAGGTCTGGGTGTAGAAGATGCCGCCCGGGTTCGTGGACTGCTTGCCCGTGGGCTGGTCCGCGCCGCCGGTGTCGGTGACGGCGACCACGATCTCCTGCTTGCCGCTGCCCTTCAGGGCGTCGGTGATGTCGGCGCTGAACGCGTTGTAGCCGCCGGTGTGGTCGGCGACCTTCGTGCCGTTGACGTAGACGCGGGCCTGGTAGTCGACGGCGCCGAAGTTGAGCTTGAGCCGGTTGGACCGGTCGCCCTTGCCCACCTTCCAGTCCTTGGGCACGTCGATGAGCCGGCGGTAGAACATGTGGTCCTCGTGCCGTTCGAGCCCGGAGAGCTGCGACTCGACCGCGAACGGCACGATGATCTTCTCGTCGAGGTTCTCGCCGAAGACCGGCTGCTCACCGGCCTTGGCGCCGCTGAACTGCCAGGGCCCGTTGAGATTGGCCCACTTGGACCGCTTCTGCTGCGGGCGCGGGTACTCGGGCAGCGGGTGCTTCTTGTCGACGTGATCGCCCCACTTGGTGGTGAGGCGGTGTGTGGAGCCGTTCTCCGCGTAGCGGATGACCTTCGGCACGGCCTTGCCGCCGGCGGTCAGACCGCCCTCGCCGTCGTAGGAGACCCGGACCAGCTGGTTCTTCTGGACGGGCTCCGAGAGGTCGACGTAGACGGAGGAGGGGTCCCCGGGGACGGAGGCGACCGAGCCGATGGGCATGGCGGTCGTGTCGGCCTCGACCTTCAGGTGGTCCTTGACCGCCTGGATGCCTCCCGCCCGTCCCTCGAACCGGGCGCGCAGCCGCCGCCCGTTCTCGGCGACGGTGAGTTCCACCGGGAAGACCTCGAAGTCGGCCGGCGGGGTGAACGCGGACATCGGCACGATCTGCTTGGCCAGCGTGGGCGTCGACCAGCGCAGGTACATGTTGGCGCCGCCGGTGTCCTGGAACAGCTCCAGACGGAACGTGTGCTTCTCGCCCGCGGTCAGCCGGACGGGCTGACCAGTCTGTTCCCGGTCCCAGTCACCCACCCAGTGGTCGATGACGGGCTTGTCGTCGATGAAGAGCCGGAAGCCGTTGTCGCCGATCGCGTAGAAGGTGTAGTCGTCCGTTGCCGGTGCCTCGATCTGGCCTGTCCAACGAGCGGTGGTGTGCTCCGTCTTCCCGGTCAACTCCTTGAAGGTGTCGGTCAGACCGGAGAAGTTGACCTGCGGGTCGAGTGTCGTCCCGCCGAGTTGGGCGAAGTCCCGGGCGCCGGGGGCCGACATGCTGAAGTACTCGCCCTTGAGGCCGTGCGTCTCGACGGCGGCCTGTCCGGCGGCGAGTGCCGAGGCACTGCCTGTCGTCGCTGCGGCCGTCGCGACGGGCAGCAACCCGCTCGGGGGCAGTACCAGGGCGGCCGTGGCGAGCAGGGCCAGCACTCGGGTTCTGGGGCGGTTGTCGTGTCGTGTCATCGAATCTTTCCTCGTACAGAGGCCGTGACCGCGCCCGACCACCGGGACAGGGTTACGAGCTCCTCCGAGGAAGGCCGTACGGAGAAGCTGCACCGGTTGAGACGCGTTCGGCAAGGCGACCTTTTCAACGTTGGAAATTCTTTGGCAGCGGTATGACAACACGCCCTCGGAGAGGCTGTCCAGACCTCGTGCGGCACTTTGCTTCCCGGCGGCGGATCGCTGAGGTGTTCGACGTTCACGGCGACAGCTGTGCGTACGTGCCGCGGATGGGTCCTCGACCGTTCTCGGCAGCGGCGCGTGCCGTGTCCCTGAGCGAACTCGTTGATGGCGCCCTCTGCTCCGGAACGGACCGCGTAGAGGGGGTCTGTCAAGCGAGTGGGTCTGTTCCGCAGTCGGTGGTGATGGAGGGTGTGGTCGGCTCAGGAGGATGCGGTGGCGGAGGAGTGGGAAGCTTGCGAGGCCGTACATCTGGCGCTTGATCAGCTCGGTTTTGTTGTTGACGCCTTCGGTGCCGCCGTTGTGGTGCGGCAGGGTGAGGGCGGCGTCGACTGCGGCGCGGTCCTTCTCGAGGCCCCGGGTGAAGGCATGCGGGTGGGGCAGGTCCTCGGCCTTTGCCGAGGTGATCCAGGTACTCAGCAGGGCGGCGTTGCCGTCGGCGGGGTCCAGCAGTACGGCGAAGCGGTGGATGAGGTCGGCCAGAGCGGTCATTTCGTGGCAGGCGGTACGGGCAGCCTCGATGCGTTCCCGCTGGTGATTCTTGGGGCGATTGGGGCGGGTGAGCAGGTAGCGGGCCAGGCGCCGGGACGAGATGCGGGCTGGTCGGCCTCGACGCGGCCCTGGTTGATGCAACGCGGACCAGGAGGTTTGAGCTGCCGGTGCAGCCCAGTTCCCTGATCTCCTGGAGGAGATGGGTGACGGAGACGGCCGGGTTCTCCAGCCGGCGTCGGCGCAGGTGATCGCGCTAGGGGTCCACGAGGGTGGGCCGGTGCTTGGGGGCGCGGATGAGGCGCTCGGGCTGGCCACGCGGTCGTAGCGCTTGACGGTGTTGAGAGCCAGGTTCAGGCGGCGCGCATTCCAGCAGGCCGACTCCGCGCTCGCGCAGGGCGTGGACCTGCTGTCGGCGCTCGCGGGTGGTTGCGGCCTGTCTCCCTTTGGCCGGGGGCGGGCCCGCTTTCGCCCAGCAGGTGCTGTGCGCGGCGACTTCTTTGCGGACGGTCTCGGCGAGGTTGTTCCACAGGCGCCGGCGGTCGCTGATCTGGACCGCGTCGGGCAGGGCTCGGCGGACCGCCTCGGCGTAGGTGGTCGATCCGTCCCGGCACACGGCCTCGATGCCCGGATGTCCGCGCAGCCAGGCTTCCAAAGTGGCGGCTTCGCGGCCAGGCAGTACCTCGATCCGCTCACCGGTCTCGGCGTTGATGGTAATCGTGGCATAGCTGTGCCGGCGCCGCAGGGCGAAGTCGTCGACCCCGATCACCCGCGGGATCTGCACCTCCGGCACGGGCACCCGCCGCAGCAGCCGCAGGGCGGAGGTGTACGACACGGGCACGGCTAGGGATCGGGCGACTCACGCGGACGCCCAGCCGCATAACTCCTTGACCAGCTCAAAGAGCTGGCCGTCAGACGTGTGGTGCGGCGCTGATAGCGCTCCAGGAGCCCGGGGACCTGCTCTCGGAAGGTCTGCCGCCCGCAGCCCATGACCGGACAGACCAGCCGTCGTATCCTCACCCGGACCACGACCTGCCGGCCATCGATCGGCACATCGCGCACGGTACGGCAGTGATACCCGTGGACCTTCCCCGTCGCCACCCCGCACACCGGACAGGGAACGGGAACATCCCGGGTCCGAGCCGAAACCCGGACTGTCTCGCCACCGTCCGCCACATCCTCGATGACCAGCGCCGCCAGCCCCGAAAACATCGTTCCCGCAAGCGTGTTCGCATCATGCACGCTCAATGATCATAGGCGAGCACTCACCGTCACCACCGACTACGGAGGGACTGTAAGACGTTCGGTGTAACTCCCGATCATGGAGGATGCATCGATGCCCAGTGAGAACGTGTCCGAGGCCGAAGGCGCCAAGTCGGCGAAGTCTGTGCCGACGAGGACCGTGGACGATCAGTTGATCGAGGAGCTGGTGGGCCGGGCTCAGGCCGAGGGCCTGCAGCTGACCGGTGAGGGCGGACTGCTCCAGCAGCTGACCAAGCGGCTGCTGGAGTCCGCCCTGGAAGGCGAGATCACCGACCATCTCGGCTACGGCAAGCACGATCCGGCCGGCAAGAACGGCGGCAACTCCCGCAACGGCAAACGCTCCAAGACGGTGCTGACCGACGTCGGGCCGGTGGAGATAACCGTGCCCCGCGACCGCGACGGCTCGTTCGAACCGAAGATCGTCAAGAAGCGGCAGAAGCGCCTGACCGGCGTCGACGAGATGGTCATCTCGCTGGCCGCGAAGGGTTTGACCACCGGCGAGGTCCAGGCCCATCTGGCCGAGGTCTATGGCGCCGAGGTCTCCCGGCAGACGATCTCGACCATCACCGACCAGGTCCTGGAGGGCATGGCCGAATGGCAGAACCGCCCGCTCGACATGATCTATCCGGTGGTCTTCATCGATGCCATCCACGTGAAGATCCGTGACGGTGCGGTGGCGAACCGGCCGGTCTATGTGGCTCTGGCCGTCACCACGGAGGGCCGGCGGGAGATCCTGGGGCTGTGGGCCGGTGACGGCGGCGAGGGCGCCAAGCACTGGCTGCACATTCTCACCGAGATCAAGAACCGCGGCGTCGGCGACGTTCTGATGCTGGTCTGCGACGGGCTCAAGGGCCTGCCCGAGGCGGTGGAGACGGTCTGGCCGCAGACGATCGTGCAGACCTGCGTGGTCCATCTGCTGCGGAACTCCTTCCGCTGTGCCGCCCGCCAGGACTGGGACAAGATCGCACGAGTGCTCAAACCCGTCTGCACCGCGGCGACCGAGGAAGCCGCGCTGGAGAGATTCACGGAGTTCGCCGACACCTGGGGCAGGAAGTATCCGGCGATCGTGAAACTCTGGGAGAACGCCTGGGAAGAGTTCACTCCGTTCCTGCGGTTCGACACCGAGATCCGCCGCATCGTCTGCACCACCAACGCGATCGAGTCGGTCAACGCGCGCATCCGACGGGCGGTCAAGGCCCGCGGGCACTTCCCCAACGAGCAGGCCGCCCTGAAGTGCGTCTACATGGCGATCATGTTGCCCGACCCCACCGGCAAGGGCCAGGCCCGCTGGACCATGCGCTGGAAGACCGCGCTGAACGCCTTCGACATCACCTTCGACGGCCGCCTCTCAGCAGCCCGCCTGTAACCCCAACTGCCCCAGTTACACCACTCGTTTGGCTCTGGCTCACATCCGGTGGTAACGCACCGTGCCAATGGTTACTGACAGCAAGGTTCGCAGACGGGAGGGACATACGCGGGGCGTCAGGCTGGATCCTCGCCCCGGATGCATCGACAGTGCTCGCCCGCGAGCTGCACATTCAGGGCCTGGACGAAGGTGACGCACGGTTACCACCGGATGTGAGCCAGGGCCACTCGTTTGACAGACCCCTTCTCTGCGGAGTCGGTGGATGATGGAAGGCTGCTTGCCGCACTGGTTGGGCATGAGCAGTTCCGGGACGACTATGCAGGTGGTGGAGTGCTGTCGGACGGGCCCCGGCACGGTCCGTATTGGCTTCGATTGATCACCCCCGATCTGTACGAGCCCATCAATCAGGAGAAGGCCGTGCAGATCCTGCGGGAGTGGGTGGATACGCTCTGGGACGTGCCCACCGAGCTGGAAGCAGATCTGCAGCGGGAGGTGTTCGCCCGCCTGGCTGCAGCCGATGGCATCTACTACTTCAGCGAGCTCGGTGATGAGGCGATTCATGACTGGGGACGCGTGCACGACTATTTCCACGAGTTCGTGCTCATCGACCGCTCGGCTGGGGGGATCACGCTCATCGTCGCCGCCGACGATTGAGACAGTCCCCGGGGCATCCACTGAGGTGGCTGACATCAGAAGCGGAGCCACAACTAAATCGCCGCAAGAGTGACCGTGCCGTGGAAGACGTAGGCCCTCTTGTCGTAGCGAGTCGCCACGGCTCGGGAATCCTTGAGCGCGTTGAAGTAACGCTCGACCTCGTTCGGGTCTGCCGCACGATCGGGTGACATCTGAACTGGCTTGCCCTGTGGGGCGGGTGGGAAGGATGTCGCTGTGCCCAAGCCTTATCCCGAAGAGTTCCGTGAGGACGTCGTGCGGGTTGCGAGGAACCGTGGCCCGGGGGTGACGGTGGAGCAGGTGGCCAAGGACTTCGGTGTCCATCCGATGACGTTGTGGAAATGGATGCGCCGGGCGGACATCGATGACGGGGCCAAGCCCGGGGTGAGCAGCCAGGAGAGCGCGGAACTGCGGGAAGCACGTCGGCGGATCAAGCTGCTGGAGCAGGAGAACGAGGTTCTGCGCCGGGCGGCGGCCTGTCTGTCGCAGGCGCATCTGCCGGGAAAAGGATCTACCCGCTCGTGAAGGAGCTGGCCGTGGACGGGGTGCCCGTCACGGTGACGTGCCGGGTGCTCAAGCTCGCCAGACAGCCCTACTACCGCTGGCTCGACAAGCCCGTGACCGACGCCGTGCTGGAGCAGGCGTACCGGGCGAACGCGCTGTTCGACGCCCACCGCGAGGATCCCGAGTTCGGCTACCGCTTCCTGGCCGATGAAGCCCGCAGCTCGGGGGCCGCGATGGCCGACCGGACCGCATGGCGGATCTGCCGGGACAACCACTGGTGGAGTGTGTTCGGCAAGAAGCGCGGCAGGACCAAGAAGGCCGGCCCGCCGGTGCACGACGACCTGGTCCGCCGCGACTTCACCGCCGACGGCCCGAACCGACTATGGCTCGCCGACATCACCGAACACGCCACCAACGAAGGGAAGTTGTACCTCTGCGCGATCAAGGACGTCTTCAGCAACAGGATCGTGGGCTACTCCATCGACACGCGGATGAAGTCCCGCCTGGCCGTGACCGCCCTGGACAACGCCGCGGCCCGGCGGGAACACGTCGACGGATGCATCCTGCACAGCGACCGCGGATCGCAGTTCCGGTCCCGGAAATTCGTGCGCGCGCTCGGCCGCCACCGGATGGCTGGCTCGATAGGGAGAGTCGGGGCAGCCGGCGACAACGCGGCCATGGAGTCCTTCTTCAGCCTGCTGCAGAAGAACGTCCTGGACCGCCGGAGCTGGACCACCCGCGAGGAACTGCGGATCGCGATCGTGACCTGGATCGAGCGGACCTACCACCGACGTCGCAGACAAGCCGCACTCGGCCGGCTGACCCCCGTCGAATTCGAGACCGTCATGACCACACCGGCCTTCCAGGCCGCGTGATCAAACCTGTCACCCGAACCTGCATCAGACCCTTCCTCCTCTTGTAGGTAGTGCTGTCGAAGCCAGTCGGCCGCCCGCCGTGGCTACTGACCTTCTGATTCTTCGGCTCGGGGACGGGTGCAGTACCGCCCCCGCCTCATCGAGGGCCTCATCGCCAAGGCCGGGCTCGACCTCCAAGTGCCGTAACCCCGGCCGTCAAAGATCTCCTAGAAGTAGGAGGCCACCAGGTCACGATCCACCGTGATGGTGTCGCGATCCAACGAGGGCAGCCCCAGGTGGCCACAGATCAGCTGGGTCAGCTGCTCCTCGTAGGTCTCGTTCTGATAGTCCAGTCCGGCCGCCGCGATGAGAGGGGTCATCTTGTTGGGCCAGTATTCTCCGACGTACTCGGGATTCTCGTAGTCGATGCAGGACGATATGTGGCCGTCCTTGTAGTGGTATGCCTCGGGTCCGCGACCCTTGGCAACGCACGGGTTGGGAACGAACACCATCAGCTCAACGCCCTGGGGGAACAGCTTGCGGTAGTCGATCTCGTCGCAGTCGTCGCGGTTGAACATGTGGTGCACGATCACGCCCCAGTCACCGGGTACCGTGTCGTTGCCGTAGGCGAACGGCGGCCGCCGCCGCGCGGACAGGCCCTCAGCCATGACGGCCAGGCTGATCCCCTTGAAATGGACCAGGACCGTTTCGTCTTTCCGGTACCGCTCTTCTTCCACCCACGCCATGACGCCGCAGTCGATCCAACTTGTCATGCCCAGCAACATAACCGGCGCCACTGACATAACAGCCCCCAGAGGCGCCAATCGACGCCAAGACCCACCGCAGCCCCACGCTGTCGGGACGTAGCGCCCCCATCGCGGGCTGACGCGCCCACTCGCTCAAGCGCTCAGGCACATCCAACCGACGTAACCCGCACCCTTAAAGATCTCTAGCTGGAGGTGTCGGCTGTCTGTTGCTCGTGGTGGTGTTTGAGTGCGGTACAGGTCCGGGGGGGGCAGGGCTGATTCAAAGGCGTGATGATCATGTGGCGTTGCTGGTCAGGGCAGGCCGATCAGGTTCAGCGGGCGGGTGAAGGGCGTGCAGGAGACCTCGCGCAGGCTGGAGGCGATGCCGCGATGCCCGGCGGTGCGCAGGGTGCTGATCGCGAAGCTGCGCAGCGTGGTCATGTTCTCCGGCCCGTGCCCGGTTCGGATCTTCGAGGCGTCCTCGCTGAAGGTGGTGTCTCTGACGTGGTGTACAGCCTCGATACCCCACTGCGAGCGGGCGAGTTGGCCGATGATCTGCGACGATGCCGCGCGTGCCGGGAGATCGGTGATGGTGTAGGCGGTCTCGTGGGTGATCTTTCCGGTCTTGAGGTCGGTGCGGTGCCGGTGGATCTTCGCGGCCTGTGCCACGTGCGGGAAGTTCAGGCCGAGGTCGGTGACGGTGAGGGTGCGCACCGAGCGGGTCTCGCGCCGCCCGTGTCCGCTCTCGCGTTCGTAGCGCCGCGCGGTCACCTGTTTCCACGGCAAGGAGCGCAGCGCATTGTGCAGCGTCGGCTGGTTCCGCTCGACCACGAGCACGTAGTGCGCCTTCTTCATCTTCCACCAGCCACCTGGCGTGGTCGCGGTGGGTGTGCAGGGCGTCGGCGGTCACCACGACGCCAGCCAGGTCGAACGGCGCCAACAGGCGGGTGAAACCGGTGACCTCGGTGGTCTTGTCCGGCACCCGCAGCTGACTGACGGTGCGTCCACCGGTGAGAACGGCGGAGAGCAGGTGGGCGGCCGGGGCGGCATCGGTGCGCGAGCCGCGGGCGCACTTGCCGTCAACGGCCAGGGTCCGGGCGCCGACGGGGTCGCATCCGAGCAGGTCGGCGAGCCCGCCGGGACACACCAGGGTCAGGATGCGGCGGATCGTGGAGCCGGATGGTGCGCGGCGCAGGCCCAGCGGGCCTGCGGCACGTACGCCGAGGCGGGCCAGGGTGTCCTGCGGCGCATGGCGTGCCCACTGGCCGATGGCCAGGTAGGAGCGGGCTCCGGCCAGCACCGCGCAGCAGGCGGTGAGCAGGACTGCCACCAGCGCGTGGCGCCGTCCGCGCCGATCCCGCGGATCGCGAAGAACCCCCAGCCGCTCGGCGATGCCGTGCGCGGCGCGCTGGGCGGCGGTGGGCGACTTGGTCAGACAGACAGTGGCAGACTGGCGGCACATCGAAGCTCCGGAAGGCAGGGCGACTTGGCAAGGTCACCCCGTCAACCGGAGCTTCGTTGCGTTCGTGACGGCCCCCACCGGATCGTCACACCCCTGCGACCTGCATACTCTCGTGATCACCACGACTTTGAATCAGCCCTGGGCTCTTCTGGGACTCCGCTGACCGGCACGGACGCGTGAACAGTCGGGCACTTGGAAACCACCCTGCCCCCCAACTCCAGTCCCAACTCCCGCCGCAGTACGAGCCTCTGAGCAGCCTGTATGGCAGCTATGAACGTCGTTGACAAGATCACGACAGGGTCGGAGACTGTGCCTTTCACGCAGGGCATCTCGGAGGGGAACACTCGAAATGGCTCGCACAACAGCAAGGCTCGGCGCACTCGCCGGAACACTCGCTCTCGCAGCCGGCATGACGCTGACGAACGCCGGACCCGCTTCCGCCGCTCCCTCTTTCACCTTCGGTTACCAGTCTTTCTCCAACGGCGACTACACGATCGACGTCTACAACGACGGAGTGCTCGCAGGGTCGGTGGATTGGTACGCGGACCCCCACGGTGTCTACGGTCCCGGAACCGGAGACACCGTTTGTGCGTCGGACTATCTGGCCGACGGTTACGGGATCGAGGCCCATCTGAACGGCACCTTCCGGAAAGCCACGACCGCCGGGCACAACTCTCCGTACACCGACTGCACATCGGGTGACATCGACGAAAACACCCCGCTGACCCTGCGCGCGTACGTCGTGAAGGGCGGCGAGGTCGCGTATTCGCTGGGAAAGACCGTGTACTCCTGACCGGAGGCCCTGGGGAGTAGAAGCCCCACGCGTGCATCCGATCGTCGCGGTACTCGGGGCGGTGCGAACGGTGACGACGGACACGGTCCGGGGCGCCGAGCCGGCCCAGGGTGTCCTGCGGAGCGTTTCGCGCCCGCTGTCCGATCGCCGAGAAGGACCGGGCCCCGCACATTCGCCAGTCCCGATGGCTGGTCGCCGACCGCACGATGCCGACGCGAGGCCGACTTGACCAGAAACACCGTGGCGGACTGACGACACGTCGAAGCTCCGGTCGATGCCGGCGACTTGGTAGGTCACCGGCATCGACCGGAGCTTCCTTGTGTGCGTGACGGCCCGCCACCCCCTCGCCACGATACCGTGACCAGCACGGATCGTTGATCGAAAAGACTTTGAAACCGCCCTGGGGGGACCCGCCCGCCGTGCGATGACCAGGCCGCGCCAGCGGCACGGCTCTGTTGCTCGCTGTCGGGCCATCGAGACCGGCATCGGTTCCTGCCGGCTTGCTACCACCAAGGCTGCCCGGGCTCAGGATGCCGTAGGGACCTGACCTCGGAGGCCCACTGCGCTTTTCTCCCCCCTTCCCTGCGAAGACGTCGGACGATCACACTGCGCTCATGCAGAGGGCGAGAAGACGAACCGCGACCTACGCGGCAGCATTAGCTTTGATCCTGTTGGCCACCGCAGGCTGCTTTGCAGGCCATGAACCGGACGTCACACACAGCCGGGCGGCCACCCTTCACCTGGACAAGCCGGTCGGCCTGGCGGACGAGCCGGTGCAGATTCGGATCAGCGGGCTCGCCGCCGGCGAGGAAATCACCGTCACAGCACGCGCCACCGACGCCGACAGTATGACCTGGACGGGACGCGCCGTCCTTAACGCCGACGACAAGGGCGTCGTAGATCTGGATCATGCCGAACCTAAGACAGGGACCTATCGGGGAGCCGACGGCATGGGTCTGTTCTGGTCCATGACCCCCGCCAAGGGGGACTCCGGCAAGAGCTGGTTCCGCACGAACGACCCGCAAGAGGCGACCTCCTACCAGGTACGCCTCACGGTCCAGGCAGGCAGCCACACCATCGCGGAGCGACAACTCACCCGCACATGGGCCATTAGCGGAGTGCACCGCAAGGAACTCACCGTGGCCCACGACAAGCTGCGCGGAGAACTCTTCCTACCTCCCTCGCACGGGCCCCGGCGTGCGCCGGTCCTGCTCCTGGGGGGGTCGGAGGGCGGCCTCGGCTCCCCGCTCACAGCGGCCCTGCTGGCCTCCCGCGGCCACCCCGTCCTGGCCCTGTGTTACTTCGGCTGCCAGGGACGGCCCAAGAACCTCGCCGCCATCTCGCTGGAGTACCTTGCCACCGCCGCCCGGCTCGTGCGTGACCAGCCGCAGGCCGATGCTCGGCGTCTCGTGGTGATCGGTGGCTCCCGCGGCTCCGAAGCAGCCCAGCTGATGGCCCAGTACTATCCGGACCTCATCCGCGATGCCGTGGTCTACATGCCTAGCCGCAACACCAACAGAGCCTATTACCGCGGCTGCTCCAGTTGCGGACGAGGGCAGGCCGCATGGACCAAGAACGGCAAGGGCCTGCAGCTCATCCCCATTCCACTCGACCATGTGCGAGGCACCGTGCTGGCCATCGCCGGCGGCGACGATCCGGTGTGGGGCTCGCTCTCGTCCGCCGAATCGATCGCACAGGAACGCAACGCAACCGGACACAAGCACAAGGCCCTGCTCTATCCGAAGGCCGGGCACGCCGTGGCGGACTTCCCCTACCTTCCTGAAGCCGGAGGCAGCTGTATGGGCGGAACCCGCACAGCGAACGCCCGAGCGAAGGCGGACAGTTGGCCACACGTGCTCCAACTCCTCAAACCGTGAACTACAGCAGTTGGTGGGCCTTGACTCTTGATCCCCAGCCGGGTTGTGTTCACGAGTTTCGTCAATGCCCCGATCCTTGCCAGGACAGCTTCGGGATGTTCGGCAAAGGGCACCGGATTCGATCGCCCGGAGTCCCTGCAAAAGTCCCGGCCGCAGTGCCACCGGCTGGACCAGTGCAGCTCCTCGAGTGCGGCCGGCAAGGCTGCCAGCCGCGTTCGGGGGTGTTCCTGGACACTTTGGTTGGTGCCGCGGCTGCTTTTCGACCCGTCGTGAAAGACGGATGACCCCAGGGTGGCTTTGCCCACGAGAACGGGTTCTGGCTCGCTTTCCGTGACGCGTGCGCGGTGAGCAACTTCCGCGGGAAGGCCAGAGGGGCCGAAGATGGGTCTCAGGTGTAGACGATGGGGCAGCCGCGTCGGATCGAGTGCTGGGCAGCGCGCAGGAACAGTGCGACGTAGAAGGCTGTGTCCAGGTCCTTGGTCCACGGTCCTGTTCGTGTTGCGGCCAGTTCCTTTGCCTGGTGTCTGAACCACATGCTCAGGTCGAGGTTGTCGCATGTCGCCGGGGTTTCGGCCGGCAGATCGATGGCTGCCGCCAGCTTCTCGGCGAGTGGTAGTACCTGGGGAGCGCCGACGACCATGGACTCGTGGTCGTCGGACTCGATGGGCAGCCAGATCTCCTCATCGAGTGAGATGGGCACGAGTACGGTCCAGCCGCAGAGGATGTCGGATTCCTCTTGTGACAGGTGCGTCCGGCACAAGGCGAGGAACCCGGTCATGGAGGGGCTCAGCTTCTCCTCGAAGGCTTGCCCCGAGCCGGGTGCGAAGTCCGTCTCCGAGGGGACGTCCTCGTAGGGCGGCAGGCCGCGCCGCCTGAGTTCGGCGTTGATCGCTGAAGCATCTTCGCCCCACCCGTCTTCCTCGTCATCGAACCATTCCTCCGCGCCGACGCTCACCAGATACACACCCATGCCGGGAAGCTATCGTGCGCATCTGACATCGATCGGTGAGCCGACAGGACCCGCTTGCGGAGCAGTGCGAAGCCGGCGCGGCCGAACATCTGGCGCTTGAGCATCTTGATCCGGTTGACGTGTCCTTCGACGACACCGGAGTTCCAGGGCAGGGTGGGTCCGGCGACGACCGCGTCACGGTCTCGGTCGATGCCCGCCGCGAGAGCGTGCAGGGTGGGAAGGCCGTTCTGGCGGACGGCGTCGGGCCACTGTGGGAGGCGTTCGGTGAGCATGTGGGCGAAGGGACGGCACTTCGCGCTGCTGGAGCGGATGGCCCCCTGCGCCTGCGGCCGTATCGAGCTGGACGGCCGCGACGTGGGCCAACCCGGGCTGACGTCCGTGGCGGCATCCCTGGGTCTGCCGTACGCCCAGGCCCTGCTGCTGGCGAGGAGCCGACATGAGCCCGCCGTCGGCGCACCGGTCTCCCACCGAGAGTCATCTCCCGTGCCCGTCGGGCAAGTTGCCGGGGGCACGGGAGATGACCGCCCGCTACCGACGGGCACGGGCGCCGGAACTACACGTGACCGTCTTCGAGCTTCCACTCACGGTTCAACGCGCCCAGCGGAATGGCGCGTTGGAACACGGGCGTGCCGAAGACGGACAGTTGCATCCGCAGGGTGCCGGTCAGATCGACACCGCCGTAGAGAGCCCAGGCGCCCGTGGCGGTGGCCTCCGTCTTCACCGCGGATCCCGTCGTGGTCGTGGTGCCGGCCGAGCCCGTGGCCTCGCCCCGCAGGTAGGGGGCCAGGTCGGCGGTGACACCGACGGCGCCGTAGAGGCCGACACTGGCCTCCGCGCCGAGGGCCGCCTTCACCCGTCCCGCCGCACTGACGGAGGTACGCACCGGACTGCTCGTCATGTGCGACTCGTCGACCGGCGTCCACCCCCGGGCGGGACCGAAGGCACCTCCGGCCTTGAAGTCACCCTTGAGATGCTGTTCCACGTCGAGCGTGACGACTCCGTCGGCGCCGATCTGGAAGTAGCAGGTCAGATCGAGGTTCACCACGACGGGGATCGGGCCGACCTGGAGGACGGGGTCGGCGTGCAGCTTCGCGAACGGCACCCGCCGGGGCTGCGCGGAGGCGGCGGCGCGCCCCCTCACCGCCCACTGTGCGTCCCAGTCGCCGGAGACACCGAGGTAGGCGGTGCCGGGCCCCGAGTCGGCCGCGCCACCGCCGTAGGAGAAGTCGACATCCGGCGCGACCTGCACGAATCCGGAGACGGACGCCGACGCCGAGGCAGGCGCCCCGGGCGCCGCGGCCACCTTCGCGCCGACGTCGATGCGCAGGCTGCCGAGCGGAACCTTCGCCCCCTCGGGACCGACGTGGACGTCTCCGGCCTTCGCCCACGAGACCCGCACGTCCGGCAGCAGTTTCTCGATGTCGAAGGACGCCGGGTCGACGGGGACGGAGCCCTTGGCGTCGTCGTCACCGAGCAGCGTGTCCAGAGTCGTCGGCGCGGTCTGCACCTCGGTACCCTCACCGCTCTCGCCGATCACGTCGGTCACCCGGGCGAGGAGGCCGTCGGGGGCGCCGGGCGCCGGGGCACTGGCGATGACGTCGCCGACGGCCGTGCCGTGCGGCTCGGCCGAGGCCCCGGCGGACGGGGACGGGGGCTGCGTCCCCTTTCCGCCCGAACCACCGTGGCCCACACGGGATATGACGGCTCTTTGGGTCTTGCTGTCGTACGACGCCACCTTGAGGGCGGCCCGATGTGCCTGGCCGCCCGGCTCACCCGGACGGGCGACAGCGGTCGAGGTGGCCGCCGCCTCGGGGGCCGCGGCGACGGCGAGCGGCCGCCCGGCGTCCTGGACGGCGGAGGCCGAGGCCGCGGCGGGACGTGCGTGGTCGGCACGGGAGGACGGCTCCGCGGGACTGGCGGAGCAGCCGGCGGCGAGGAAGAGGGCGGATGCGGCGAGCGCGGGCACGACGGCCCGCGAGGCCCGCTTGCGGATACGCAAGTTCAGTCCTTGAGGGGGGTGGGGGGTGACTCGGGATTACCAACGGGTAACCAGAGGTGAGGGTGTCATGAACCCGTGAAGCCCCGCCTCGCGTTTCGGCACCCGCCGGGGTGATGTGTGCCACGCCCGCCCGGAACGCCCCGAAGAGTCGTCGATCGCTCAACCAACCTGGCTGTAAACGGACATGATGTGGCATCAGCGGACGCGGATAGGGCGGACCGACCGGCCCCCGGCCGTGCCGCCCCGTCGTCTGTCGCCCGGCTGCAAACCGTCCGCCGCCTGCTGCCCGCCGCCCGCCGACTCCGCGGAATCACCCTGCCGTTACTGAAGGACCTCGCTCCGCGGCTCCCAGCCCTCGTACGCGGCCGTCAGCAGCCCGAGTGCGCCGTTCGCCGTGACCTCGCGGGGGTTGGGGTAGGACTCGGCGGCGACCATCGTCTTACTACGGCTGACCCGCAAGGGCGAACAGCAGCGGCCCGGAGGATCGCTGTTCAAACCGCTGCGACAAGTCATCGAATCGGTCAACGAAACGTTCAAGGGACACCTCAACCTCGAACAACACCGAGGACGCACACCCCGCGGTGTCATCACCCGCATACTTCAGCGCATCCTCGCCTTGGCCGCCGTGATCTGGCACAACGATGCCACCGGACAGGACGCCCTCCGCTCGCTGAAAACGTACGACCACTGACCCCTTGGAATTGATCATCTAGTGCTGTGACCGCGTAGGTTCGCCAGGTTGGTGGTCGTGACGGTTGGATGTGCGGTGACGTCCGGCAACATCGCGCGGGCGGGCCTCAGTAGCTGTTGTCGTTCCGAATCTGAAGGCGACGTTTCTGCTGTTCAGGCGTAGGGCGGGTGATTCGGTGGGAGTGGTGGCGTGTCGTGTCGTCGCTCCTGGGAGGTTGCAGATGCCATCGGTCGTCGGGCTGCTGGAACAGCACGAACTCGCTGCTCGCCGTCGAGTCGACGGGTTGCGTGAGGAAGCCGATCGCGTCCAGGCCGAACTGGCCGCGGCCGAGCAGGAATGGCAGGAGTGGGTGATCGCCCGCAGGCGGGTGGGCACCGTCCTGGCTCCGGGCGACGGTAACACCGTTGGTCAAGAGGCCGCCCCCGGTCCGCAGGACGCGGACACGTGCTCGGCGCCCGGGCAGGCGGCGAAGTCCAAGTCGCAGGTGCCGGTGTGGCGTGAGGGGCTGGCCTGGTCGGTGCTGTCGGTGGACTACCAGCGCATTGTGCAGGCGCTCACGGACCGGGCTCGGCTCGGCCAAGGGCCGCTGACCTGCCAGGAGATGGCTGCGGCATTCGGCATGGACGTGGTGCCGACTCGGGTGGAGGCACTGCGGTCGAAGGCGAAACGCCTGGTCGCGCGCGGTTGGCTGGCCGAGCGGCAGCCGGGCCGGTTCACGCCCGCTGCGGGTGTGGCCGGGCCAGCCGGCGGGTCATGAGCAGGATCATTGACCAATAGATCATCGCTTCGGCACTGGTGGTGCGGCGCTCGTAGTCACGTGCCAGGCACCGGGTGCGCATCAGGTGGGCGAAGAGACGCTCGACGATCCACCGCTTGGGCAGGACCACGAAGCCGCACATGTCGTCGCTGCGTTTGACGATTGCCAGGACCAGCGCGAACGTGGCCAGGCAGTGGGCGACGAGGCTGCCGGTGTAGCCGCCGTCGGCCCAGACCAGCTCCAGCTGATGGCGTGTGTCGGCGACTTGCCGCAGCAGCACCTGGGCGGCGGCACGGTCGCCGGTGTCCGCGGCGGTGACCATCACGCCCAGCAGCGGCCGAGGGTGTCGACCACGACGTGCCGCTTGCGCCCGTTGATCAGCTTGCCGCCGTCGAAGCCACGGCTGTCGGAGCCGACGACGGCGTCCGCCTCGACGGACTGCGAGTCGATCACCCCGGCCGTCGGCTCCACGTCGCGGCCCAGTTTCTCGCGGACCCCGGCTCGCAGCCGGTCGTGGAACTCCTTGACCAGCAGGTGGTCGCGCCAGCGGCGGAAGAACGCATACACCCGGTCCCACGGCGGGAAGTCGACCGGCATCGCCCGCCACTTGATGCCGTTGTCGAGCAGGTAGCGGATCGCATCGAGTATCGCCCGGTGGCAGTACGCCTCCGGCTGCCCGCCCCGGCCACGCAGCCAGGCCGGCACCGGCAGCAGCGGCCGGACCACGGCCCACTCCGCGTCCGTCATGTCCGAGGGATACCTCCGAACACGTTCCGGGTGATCGGCCGCATTCCCGAACCGGTGAGCGACACAATCACACGTCGGTGCAGCCGAGTTGAACTCCACCGACGCGAGCGCATACAACTGCAACAACAGGGTCTCCTGGGTCTCGGTTGGCTTCGCAACCCCGAGCTACCAAGAGGCCCTGCCCTCATGCCCGCAGCCAGCGGCAACCACCCGATCGAGACTCCCGTTCGACGCACACCCCTCAAGATCGGAACAGCAACAGCTACTTAGGTGGGCAGACGCTTTCGGCAGCCCCTTCGGCCAAGGCCCCGGCGATGGGGACGGAGCCGTTCCGCCGTCCCAGTCCGGGTCAGGTGCCTCACCGCACCAGCCTCCGTCGTCACAGTGATCCGCTGTTGCGGGGCCGTCTCCGCCGATTCTGGATAGGCAGGCTGCCGACCGGCAGCGGTCCTCAGGACTGCTTTTGTGCTGGCACATCAAGACTGTCACCAGCATCACAAGAAGAACCGCGGCTCCCTGAAGGAGCGCTTCCCAGGTTTCAGTGATGTACGAGCGTTTGGCGGGCGTCGTTCGCCGTTTCTCGCGACTGGTCGTTGCCCGAAGGATGTTGTCGAGGGTGAGGAACGGGTTCGGCTTCGTGCCTGGATGGCGGACGAGCTTGCTGAAGACCTCGGTCCCCTCGACGTAGAAGTGCAGGGCCTTCGCACGCCGCAGCCGGATGAGGTGCAGCCGGGTCCCTTTGAGGACGTAGAAGACTGCGGGGGTGACTGCAGGAGACAACCCCAGTCAGCCCCTTCGGGCCTTTGTCGACCCGCCACGACACGTAGGCGCCCATCCGCCCCGGCGCCTCGGCTTGCACGTACATGGCGACGCGCTCCATGCGCTCGGCGAGCTTGCGGGGGCCCGGCCGCCGCGGAGGCGGAGGAGCCGTTGCAGGGCTCCGGGGGTGATCGTCACCGCAACGGGCATCGCGGCCCCCTTTCAGGCTTCGACCAGTACGAACGGTGGGCCGGTCTTCGGCGTGCGCACGGTCGAGGTGTTGACCGGCGCGGGCGTGATGTCGCCGTAGCGGTAGGCCTCGACGTCCAGGTCACAATGCTCGGCCTGAACCCTACGGAGCTCCTCGACGAGCTGGCTGATCCTCACGACGTCTCGTCGTCGGGGCACTTGCAGTTCACCAGGCCCACGGTGACGCGCTGCTCGGTGCTGGCGCATCCGCCGTCCGGGCCGACTTGCCGCTGCGCCCCCGATGGCGTAGATGAGGCCCTGTCGCCGTACGCCCAGGTCCGGGAGACAGCACTCGAGTGCGTTGAGCACGGACACGGCGTCGATATTGATGACCCGGGCAGCGGCCGCCAGGTTTTCGCAGGTCGGTGGACAGTCCTCGGCGGGACCATCCCCGCGGGTGCGGGAGCAGCACCTCGGCCCGTGCTCGACCTGCAGGGGGCATCCCCGCACGTGCGGGGAGCAGGAGATCGTCAGCCTTCGGCTCGGTGACCAGAAGGGGCCGTCTCTGTAGGCGCGAGGAGTAGGAGTACGAGAGCCGCGTGGACGCGGTGACCGCGGGGCCATCCCCGCGCGTGAGGGGAGCAGCGAACTCGTCCCAGGGAATGTCAGCGTTCAGAGGGGCCATTCCCGCGCGTGCGGGGAGCAGGACGATGATCGAGTCGCTCATGCCGCACCGCCGGGACCATCCCCGCGCGTGCGGGGGGGGGATCAGTCATCGGATCTCGGCAAGGCTGAGGTGGATGAGCTGGGAGGATCCGTTTCTGCTTTGTCCATGTCCAGTGACGGCTCATCGGTCTGCGCGGGGTCGCTGTCGGTGTCTTGGAGCCGGACGGCTTCTCGCCTGGCACCCCGTGCGGCCGGTCGCATGCGAACTCTTGGGCCGCACGGCCCGACCCGCCATCGTGTGGTCGTGCGAACGCTTGCGCCGCTTCTGTGCAAGTACGGGATGAGACCGCCACCCTGGCGGCCTCGGACAGGAGATTCCATGGACCCGGACGAGGATCTGCTGATTCGCGCCGCAAGCGAGCCCGCGGCATTCGAGCCCCTGGTCGATCGGCATTCCGTCGCCCTGCACGGCTATCTCGTACGCCGTGCACCGACAGCGGCCGACGACCTGCTTTCCGAGGTGTGGCTGCAGGCCTATGCCACCCGCCACACCTACGACGCCGCACGGGGTCCCGCCAGAGGCTGGCTGTTCGGCGTCGCCAGGAACGTACTGGCCCGTCACTGGCAGACCGTGTCCCGGGCGACGGACGCTTCGCAGGCGGCGTCGGAGATCCCGGAGGGCGACCCGTGGCGGGCTGTCGACCAGCGACTGGACGCTTCCGCAATGGGGCCCGAGCTGCGCGAGGGGCTCGCCCGGCTTCCCGAGTCGGAGCGCGAGTTGCTCCTGCTCGTCGCCTGGGAGCAACTGACGCCGACCGAGGCCGCGGCCGTCGTCGGCATCCCCGCCGGCACCGCCCGCTCTCGCCTTCACCGGGCCCGCACCCGACTTCGTGTCGCGCTGACCGGGACCACCCTCACGAATTTGACGGGAGACTTCGCATGACGCACGAGGAGCAGGACACCTACGTACTCGACTTCCCGGGCGCCACTGCCCTCAAGAACGCCGGCCGGACCGAACCACCGGACCCGACGGTGCTCACGGCGGCCCATGCTCTTCTGCGCCAGGCGATGGCGGCGGACACCGAGCATGCCGTACCCGCCACTCCCGCCACCGCCATTGTGGTGACGCCCCGCTTCGGCAGGCGCCGACTCATCGCCTGCGCTGCCGCAGTCGCAGCCGTCGCTGCGGGTGCGGCCATCCTCCCGGTGGTCGGTATCGGCAGTGAGCCAGCAGCCAGTGTCTCAGCGGCCGATCTCTTCAACTCCATGGCCGACAGGGCCGCTTCCGGGACCCAGCGGAACACCCCGTACTGGAAGACCACGGTCAAGACCTGGGTAGAAGGCGACAGGACCCACACCGACGAGTACTACCTGAGCCGCAATGTGCTCGTGATCAAGACCCAGAACGGCCGAACCGTCACCAAGAAGGGTCCGCGGGGTGGCACGAGCTGGAGTGTCGGCAACCGGCAGGTGAGCTGGGACAACCTCGACAAGCTCCCCACCCGACCGGACGCACTGCGTCGTCTCCTGTCGGCGGGCGCACAGGGAGCATCCGCCGCCGAGCAGACCGTCCGGCAGTCGGGCGAGCTGTTGACCGGCTCACCTGCCTCTCCGCGCCTGCGTGCCGCGCTCTACCGCGTTCTGGCGGACACGCCTGGCGCCGAGGTGACGGAACGGGTGAAGGACGGAGCCGGCCGGAGCGGCACCGAAATCTCCTGGAAGTGGTCCAAGAACTTCGCACACAGCCCGCACGATCCGAAGTGGATCGTGCGGCCGTCCGACGGGCAGCTCCTCGAGATCTCCCACGTGCGGGACGACGACGCGGACCACGTCACCGAACGGGACACGTATCTGTACGCCGGCCCGGCCGACAGCCTGAGCTGAGCCATGGTCAACGGGAACCGCGGGGCAGGCTACCGGCGGTTCCCGCCTCGACCTCACCTTTCCGGAGGACGTCCCCGATCGTGGCTGCTCCACGATCATGCGGTGGTATCGATCCGTGCCCCGCGTCCGGACGACAAGGGGACGTGGGACAACCTGCCACCGAGATCGACCAGTGGATCGTCGGCTGGAGTGGACGCCTTGACAATGGATCTTGGTGGTTCAGGGAAGGATGTCCGGAATGGACAACCTCTGTGGAAAGTTGACAACTGCAGGAGCGTCAATGCCCTCGCCGAGTCGTTCTTCCAGGGACTTGAGCGCGCGTTGCTCCATCGAAGGCGCTGGGTCTCGACGGCACCGACTGGAACGAGACTTTTCTGCTGGTTGCCGTCCTGCAACCGATGCCTTCGGTGTTCCACGCTCAGCTACCTCACGCCAGGGCGTGTATCGAAAGTGGATCTTGGGCTGTGAATGATCACGGCTCATGGGTCGGGGAGATCTCACGGACGAGCAGTGGGTGGTGCTGGAGCCGTTGCTGCCGAGAGGGATGAAGGCGGGGCGGCCGCCCGTCTGGTCTCGGCGGCGGCTGATCGACGGCATACGGTTCCGAGTCCGGACCGGTGCCCCGTGGCGGGACGTCCCCATCGGGTACGGGCCGTGGAACCGGATCTATGACCTGTTCCGCCGGTGGCAACGGAACGGCACCTGGCACCGGATCCTCACCTGGCTCCAGTCGCTGGCCGAGACGTGAAGGGCGCGATCGTCTGGGACCTGAGCGTCGACTCCACGGTCTGCCGTGCCCACCAGCATGCGACCGGGGCTCGCAAGCGGGGCGACCTGCAGAAAGAGCCGCCGGGCGGTGTGTTCACCGAGCTTGGAGACCACGGGCTGGGACGCTCGCGCGGCGGGTTCACGACCAAACTGCACCTGGCTGTCGAGCAAGGTCAAAAGCCCATGTCAATCGTGGTCACGGCCGGGCAGCGCGGGGATTCACCGCAGCTTGAACCCGTGCTGGAGAAGGTCCGTGTGCCCCGCATCGGGCCGGACAGGCCACGCGTCCGCCCCGATCGGGTGCGTGCTGACAAGGCGTACGCCTCCCGCAGAAACCGTTCCTATCTGCGCCACCGTGGGATCCGCTGCACCATCCCGCACAAGGCCGAGCAGGCGCGCAACCGCCGGAAGCTCGGCTCCCACGGCGGTCGGCCGCCTTACTTCGACCCGGTCGACTACCGCGAGCGCCACGCGGTCGAGTGCGGGATCAACCGCCTCAAGAGGCACCGGGCGGTCGCCACGCGATATGACAAGCTCGCGGTCCGCTACGAGGCAACCGTCCTCATCGCAACCATCAACGAATGGCTGTGACCAGGTCCTTCAAGACTCATAAGGGCCGCCGCGGAAGTACATACTCCTGTGCGCTCGGGGACGGTCACCGCGCCCGTGCGCGGCATCGGAGCGGTTGGCAGGTGCCATTCGTTCGGCCAGCGCCCGCAGCGTCTCCAGGCCGGCCAGCACCTCCGCGCGATTGTCCGACGCCTTCATCCAGGCCGGCAGCCGAGCGAACATCGACATTGTCGGCCGGACTCCGCCACGCTCTCGCAATCGCGCCCCGACATAGGCGGACAGCTCGTCGACATGCTCCTCGTTGTAGGCCCACAAGATGTGACCGGTGCAACGGGTCTGCAGCCACAGAGGCTGCTGGAAGAACGGATCCTCACTACCACCCAGCACCGCGCCGACCAACCCAGCCCCCTGCGCCTCAGGCTTCCAGTCGGCGACTGCACCACATCCTCCACAGGCCAGTCGACGCGGCTGGAAAAGGAGCTCGCTGAAGTATCTGGGATCAGGAAGGCCAGGCTGGGGGATCACGAGAGCGCGGCCCCCGCATCGCGGACAGACCACAAGCATCCGACCCGCGAATCGAGCCAACCAGCCTCCCGGGTCATGGTGACGAGCGAGACCAGTGTGCGGCTCGGAATCCATGACGGACAGCATCACAGATCCGCGATGCGAGCAGTTGCACCGGATTCTCGAACATGCCCCACAGGCCGCTACCAGCCACTTTCGATACACGCCCTAGTCGGCCTGCAGGACGAAGAACAGGAAGCACAGGAAGCGCGGCTTGACTGCGACGACTTCGGGGAACAGCTCGCGAGCGGCTGGATCAGGCTCTGGCTCGCTGATGCCCGTTATCCGGAAACCGGCACCGGTGAACGCCTCGATCATCGCGTGCAGCGGCCTGTGCCAGATACTCATCGTCGCGGTCTGGCCGCCCATGGTCCACTCTTCGGTCCAGTTGGTGGTGTCGAAATAGTTGTAGTCGGCCTCGCGGCCGGCCTGGCGATGCATGAGGTTGATGGCAAAGGGATGGTCGACAGAGGCGATCAGCCGACCGCCAGGTTTGAGTACGCGTCGCAGCTCGGCCAGCGCCGGCCCCCAGTCCTCCAGGTAGTGCAGAACCAAGGACGCGACTACATCGTCGAACGTGTCGTCGGCGTAGGGAAGCGGGCTGCCCAGGTCGGCCACCTGCAGGTCCGTACCGTCGCCGAGCCGCCGGCGGGCCAGCTCCAGCATCCCGGAACTCGCGTCGAAGCCGCTCACCAAGGCACCACGGTCGCGTAATGCCGCGGACAGGGGCCCGGAGCCGCAACCGGCGTCGAGGATCCGCCGGCCGACTACGTCCCCGGCGAGGGCCAGCATCGCGGGCCGCTCGTAGTGGGCATTGATGAGGTTGGTCTCGTTTTCGGCCGTGTACGCCTCGGCGAAGCTGTTGTAGTCGTTGACCTTCGGCGGATCCGCGGTCACCGCGGACGGTGAGGTGAGCCCGGTGGAGCTCGCGTGCTCTTGGTCCTCGTCAGAGATCATGGTGCGGAAGACGTGTGCTGCATCAGTTCGGTTCCTGGCCGCTCCCGATCGTCCTCACGGTCTTGAAGATCCAGCGAGCCGTTCGCCTTGAGCGCTACGACCACCGTTATGTCGTGTGGGCCTCGGGGGCCGGTACTGACGAAGCACGCCACATGCCTGGCCCTGGAGATCGACTCCAGGGCCACCGCCTGGAGGCCAACAACGCGCTCAGATCCGCCAAGTCGGGCGCCGTCCGGCAGGTCGAACGCCCAGCTCGACGCACCCTCCAGAGGGGGATGGTCTCGGTGGTGCCGCGCATGCGGTCAGATCCATGCTCGCAAGGCATTCGAGTAATGGGGCGTCGCGCCAAAAAGTTTGTCATGAGATCAGACGTCGACGATGATCGCCTCATGACGACCAGAAAGGGCCATGCCCTCTAGGCGCCCCGCTCCTCTCTCCACGGCTCGCGCGCCACCGACCGCCGCTCAGCGCAGCGCCCGATGACCGTGATCGCCCACCCTGGAGAGCCCGCCCATGCACAAGTCCGCCCTCATTTCCTACGCCCACCTCCCTCGAGCGCACCACGACCGCCACGTCCTGACCAGTACCGTCGATGTCTTCGGCGCCGCCCACTGGCTGCTTGCCGAACGCGCTCCGCAGCCCGGCGATGTCCGTCCCTTCGACGCCCTGGTCGTCTCCGTCCATCCGAGCGGCGACGTCGAACGCACCGAGCTGAGCGCCGTGCGGGCCCGCTGGCCGCACCTGGACCGCCTGCCCGACGGCGGGTTCGTCGTCGCCGCGTCTCGCGCCCGCCAGTACGAGGACGCGAACCAGGTCCAGGTCTTCGACGCGCTCGGCCGCGAGACCTCGTCCTTCTTTGTCGGGGACGCCATCGAGCACCTGCTCGTGGACGAGACCGGCCATATCTGGGTCGGACACTTCGACGAGAATCCGATTGGCATCCGCCGCTGGAGCGCCTCGGGCTGGCTCGCCTGGACCTCCGACGGCGCCGCCATCCCCGGTCTGTTCGACTGCTATGCCCTGAACGTGTCGGGCACCGTCGCCTGGGCGTGCCCGTACACGGACTTCCCGCTCGTCGAGATCCGCCCCAACCGCCCCAACCGGCCCGTGAGGGTGCGGGCGAACCGCGTACGGGGTGCCCATGCGGTGGCCGTTCATGGTGGTCGGGTGGCTTTCTACGGCGGCTACGGCGAGGAGCGCGACCGACTCGTCCATGCAGAACTCACCCAAACATCCGTCGAGCCGACGGACACCGGCCTGCTCACCCTGCCCGATGGCTCTGCTCCTGGCCGCCGACGGCTCGTCGGCAGGGGGAGCAGGATCTACGTCCAGGCCGAGCCGTTCACCGCGTGGGGCGTGTTCGACCTCAACAGTTGACACCCGGCACTGGAAAGATCATTTCGATGGGACCCGCGACCGAGGCGCGGGTCCCATGCTCGACACGAGCACGTGGGCAAGCTCGCGCTGGGCGTCACCGTCGGGCCGATTCTGATCATCACAGTTGTCCATCCGGGTCAACCGGCGTGCACGGTCACAGATCCCTAACCGACCAGGCGGCGGCGCCAGTCCAAGGGAGTGATGGTGACGGCCCGGTCGGGGTCCCCGTCCCACTCGGCGTGGAGGCCGACTGTTTCGAGGGCCGCCACGATCTCGTGACCGATGGCTGCAGTGGTCTCGGACGAGCCGTCGAAGCCCCCGTAGAGAAGCATCAGCCCGTCGCCGGCTGCGGCGGAGTCCGTGCACTGGGTGTGGAAGTAGACAAAGCCACGAGCGTCGACCCCGCCTTCGCCGCCGATCTCGGACTGGCCGCAGCTGCGGCAGCAGGCGAAGTTCTCGCGGGCCGTGAGCCCGGCCTTCTGCAGAGCGGTGAACGCGCGGGTGAGCCGCTCAGGGTCGGTCTCACCCCGCCAAGCAGCTTGTTCCGCGACCCGCTCCAGCCACAACCGGTCGGCCAGCGCCTGCGCCTGCCCACGCGAAACAGGCCGACGGTCCTCGGTGACCAGATACTCCTCCGCAAGCTCGGCCAGCTCGGCGCGGGAAGCGTAGCCACCGACCAGCACCTCGCGGACACGCTTCTCCAACTCCACGCGCTCGTCCTCCTCGAGGTCGAGCGGCGGCACCTCACGGACGGGACCCATGTCCAGCAGCGACCAAGCCAGACCCCCCTCCCAACCGGCCTCCTGACGGGCCCAGCCGGTCAGCGCCGCGATCACGGCTCCAGGCCCGTCGACCATCGTCTGGAAATGCCGGTCGGCGGCACCGTCCCGGTACTCCAGCGTGTAGTCACCACCGGCCTCATGCCAGACCTGGGCGAAAGCGTCAGGCAGGTCGGGTATCCGCTGCACCACCAGGAATCGGTCACCATCACCACCGATCCGCCGAACCAACGCAGGATCTCGGGGCGTGGCATCAACTCGGCTGACGGCCCGGTACCGTCCGAGTTGGTGTGCAGCGCCGAGAAGAGCAGTCGGCCGCCCGGTGCAAGGCCGTTGGCCAGGACTGGCAGCAGCCGGTCGGGGTCCAGGTACGGCATGGAGCCGACGGAGTAGATCAGGTCGTACGGCTCGGCGTCGCGCAGGTGGGCCACGGCGTCGGCGCACACCAGGTGCAGACCCAGGATGTCCGGGTAGCGGGTGAGCGCGCGCTGATGCTGGGCGGGGGAGGCATCCACGGCAGTGACGTCGGCGCCCCGGGCGGCGAGGTAAGCGGCATGCCGGCCAAGGCCGCTGCCGAGGTCGAGGACGCGCAGCCCGTTCACGTCGCCGACGGCTTCGATGCCGGGACCGATGTCGGGGATGCCCCAGTCCCACCGGTCCAGCTCGGGCAGTTCCAGTTTTCTGGCCAGTTGGTGGGCGCCGTAGACGTTCCAGGTCTCAACGGTGTCCGATTCGGTGGTCACCAAGTCCTCCATCCGGTAGCCGGGGCGGTGATCAGGGGCGCAGGGTGTAGCAGCGCAGGACGTCGTGGGCGGCGGTCTGGATGCCGGACCAGCCCGCGGTGAGGATCTCCGCCTGGGCAGGAGTGATGCCGAGGCCCTGCAAAGGGTCGATAGCAGGGCGGCGCCCGGCGATCTCGGTGACCACCCAGAAGGTCCCGCCCGGGGCAAGGAGGTGGCGGACGCGGTCGAGGAAGGCGGCCTTGTCATCGATCCACCGGTAGACCAGGCGGCAGGTGACGACCGCGTGCGTCGGCTCGGGCAGGGCACGGAGGTCGCCGGTGGTGATGTCCATGCACCGCCAGACCGGTTCATGGCCGGCTCCCGCGTCCTGGGCGGCGGCGAGCGCGATGGCACTGGGGGAGCAGCCGACGCCCGGTGGCGCGATAGCCAAGTTCGGCGAGGCGCCGGGCGAGCGAGCCGTCGCCGCAGCCGATGTCGAGGGTGGGGCGGTCGCGGCCGGGGCCGAGGCGGTCTTCCAGCAACCGGTTCTCGGTGTCGTCGAGCTGCCGGTAGCGGCGGCCCTGGGACCAGAGCGGCTCCCAGTAGGCCGCGGCCGCGGTGGACGCGGTGGTCATGAAGGAACTCCTTCGCGGGCGGGCGGCACGGCCGCGCGGACTGGAAATCACGCGGTGTCGCCCGCCTCGTCACCGGCGGTGCGCCGCTGAAGTTCCCACAGGGACTGGAACAGATCCGGCTCCCGGGTGAGCTGTGCATAGGTCCCTTCTTGCACCAGGCGTCCCTGGTCGAGGACGACGATCCGGTCGGCCACGGCGACGTCGGCAAGCCGATGCGTGATCAGAAGGATGGCCCGGTTCTTGGCCAGCTCCCGCAGCCTGGTGAAAACGTGGTGCTCAGCTCGGGCGTCGAGGGCGGCCGTAGGCTCGTCCATCACCAGTAGCGCCGCGTCGCGGTGAAAGGCCCGGGCGAGCACGACGCGCTGCCACTGCCCGCCGGACAGCTGTTGGCCGCCGAACCCCTCGGAGGTCAACAGGGTGTCGAGGCCGGACCGGAGAGCGGGCAGCATGTCGGCGGCTCCGGGCGCCGCACAGGCCGCTATGACGGCGGCGTCACTGCTGTCGCCCTGCCCGAAGGTGATGTTGTCCCGCAGGGTCAGCGGCAGGTACGTGCACCTCTGCGGAGCCAGGGCGACGTCCTTCCACGACTCCCAGGGCTCCATCTGGGCGGTGGTGGCGTGGTCCCAGGCCATCACGCCGGAGGTGGGCAGGAGCAGGCCGCAGATCAGCCGCGACAGCATGGGCTTCCCCGATCCGTTCTCCCCGACCAGCGCCACGATCTCCCCGCGCCGCACCCGCAACGACACCCCATTCAGGCTGTCCCGGTCGGCGCCGTCGTACCGGTAGGTGACGTCGCGGACCTCGAACCGCTCCGGTGCCGCGGACAGCGTCTTCGTACCGCGCGAGCCAGCCATGGCCTGACCGTGGGCGTTGTCGAGGAAGTTCTGCCAGGCCTGCACGTACCAGCCGGTGCGCACCAGCCAGGCACCACCGTTGATGATTCCGTGGACGGATCCGGTCGCGGTTAGGAGGGCGACGACCGCGCCGCCTCCGGCCGCCAGGTCCATGCGTCCGGAGGCCAGGAGCCACAGCAGCGCCGCCCACACCGCAGTGCTCATCGCTCGCCCCAGCCCTGCTCGGAGTACGGACACCCACGAAGGATTCCGTCGATCGCCCGGCGGGTGTACGGCACGACCGCGTCCGGAAGGTCCTGCGGCTTCCACCATCGCCACTCCACGCACCGGTCGGGCTCCAGGACCTCCGGGTCACCGGCCCAGGAGCGGGCCTGGAAGACGAGCGCGATCCTAGGCCGGGCGTCGGGGGAGTCGACGTGGTGCACCGTGTGGACGAGATCGACGTCCTCGGGCGCGATGGTGAGGCCCGCTTCCTCTTTCGCTTCGCGTACTAGGCAGTCGATCGCCGTTTCCCGCTCGCAGTGGCCGGCCAGGAAGTGCCAGGTGTCCGGCGCATACGTGGAGTCCGGGTGGCGCAGGCCGAGGAGGATCCGGCCCTGGTCGTCCTGGAGATGGAGGTGTACGCCGACGATGTGCAGCTCGGTCCCTGGCGGAGCCTCGTCGGCCAGCGAGCCGGTGCTGTTCGGTGTTCCCTCGGCCGCCGGGTGCTCGGCCGCGTGGCGCCGGATCAGCTCCCCGAGCCCGGGGCTCAGGCGCAACCGGTCGAGCATGTCCACGGTGCACCACGTCAGCAGGACTCCCTCCCGGAGGTCCACCGCCTCGGCATCACCGCTCCAGCGCCCGGCGTAGACGCTGATGGGCACCGCCAGGCCGTCGACGCTCGTCGCCTCCTGGACGGCGAACGGCATCAGGCCCGTGGGTTCCAGACCCAGCGTCTCCTCTGCCAGCTCGCGCCGCAGTGTCGCCTCGAGGCTGGCATCGTCCCGCGATCGTTTGCCTCCCACGAGGGCCAGGACCCAGGGCTCCCACATGCCTTCGCGGTCATCTCGTAGATGAAGGAGGTACCGGCCAGCTCCGTCGTGGATCAGGGCGTTGGCGCTGACGGGCTCCGGGCGCCCGTCCAGGCCGTGCGGCTCGGCAGCGAGGAGCTTGGCTCGCAGTGTGGGCGAGCGCACGTCGGCGTACGGAAGCCACTGCGCCCCGGCAACCTCCTCGTCCTGCCGAGCGAGCGCAGGCGGTCGCTCGGCGGTGAGGTAGAACGCGAAACGGATATCGAAGTGCTGGTGAGCGGCCTCGCCTGTGTCCAGGTTGGCGTCGATGTCATGCACATCCACGTCGATCGGCTCGTCGAGGAACTGCGGTGTCAGACAGAGGTCGCCGGGGCGGAGCCCGGCCTCTTCGCACACCTCCCGTACAGCCGCGGCCATGAGAGTACGGTCACCTGCTTCAACGTGGCCGCCTGGGGCCAGAAGCAGTTCCGTGGCCCGATGGCCGATGTGGAGCACCCGCCGGTCGCGGTCGATGACGACGGCACTGCAGGTGACGTGCCCGGGCAGCGTCGTACGGGCGGTCACGTCGACAGGCCGGTCCAGGGCGGCGAGCAGCCCGGTCAGGGCGTCACGCTCACCGGGATGGCGACAGAGGTACGCCTCGACGATCTTGCAAATCGCGGAAGAGCCGGCCACGGCCTTTGCCGGGTCCCCGGCCTCACCGGTGCTTCGTTCGATGGACGTCAATGAGTTCCCCCTCGTGGACGTGACGGTGGCGTCGCCGTGCTCAACGACGCCGCACCGATATCGAACACCTGCACTTTCGGACGGGTTGCGCACCCCGGAATTGAGCGGATTTTCGAAGGTGTGCTCTGCACCGATCCTTGCCGCGCCAGAGCGCACGCCCGGTGACGGACTGGCCGAAACGCCGACACTCCAGCAGCTGTGTCTGTCAGATGGGCGTCCGTGGCCCGCGGGTCAAGGGCTTGGGCTAGGAGCTGTCTTCATTGAGGCCAAGGCATCCAGCGTGGATGGCTCGCGGGAAAGCGGATGACAGCGTCCGGCCTCTGGTCGACCATCGTTCCATGACCCATGGCCTGCAGAGCTTCGCCCTCAGTGTTGTTGTCCCCGACCAGGTGACCCGTGGAAGCGCAGTGGAAGTACGCCCCCAACTTGGAGGGCGAGACGTAGTGGCTGAGGTATTTGACGAAGGGCCGGGCGAAGACCCTCGCCACCTCCTCTTCCCTGATGGGCCACTTCATGCTCACGCGTCCCCGCGCGAGGTTCGCTTGGCGGAGGCAACGTGCACTGAAGGGTGCTGCGGTGCTCTGTATGTCACGATCCGTCGCGATGGCGAACAGGTAGTTTGGGGTGCATGGCGCAACCCCGATGAAGATGAGATCGACCTGCCAGAGTTCAGGTTCGACGCTCAGCAATACCAAGCAGAGGTGGAGCGGGCAACGCTGGACCGCTCTTGGGAATGGCCGGCCAGGACTGTTGCCCGCCTCCTTGAAGAGGAGCTTCGTCAGTGCACCGCCTGGTTGGAGCGCTGGGGGTGTGAACTTGGCAGCGTGTCTGCCTGGCTCTGGGAGCCGGATCAGATCAATCTCTTCCTATTCCATCCTGGCCGAGCCGCCATCAAGGATGGCCGTCCTTGGCTCCAGTTCCGGATGACCTTGGACATCTCCAGTGAGGACCCGGCCGACCAGGCCGATCGGTTGATGGAGGAACTCACGGCGTTTGACCCACGCATGGCCGCCGATGTCTGCGGCGGCTCGCCGGAGTTCGCCCGCCAGCTCGGCTATCCTTGGCCGCAACGGCACAGCACGCAACCCTAGGGTCTGACCTTGGCTGGTGGATCATGGTCTGGTGATACGTCGCCATGAACTGTCGGATGCCGAGTGGGAGTTCGTGCGGCCGTTGCTGCCGCATGCGGCCTCGGGGCGGAAGCGGCTGGACGACCGGATGGTCCTGAACGGGATCGTGCGGAAGTTCCGGACCGGTTCGGCCTGGCGGGATGAGCCCGATCGGTATGGATCCTGGGCCACGCTCCATACCCGGTTCCGCCGGTGGGAGGCCGACGGCACCTTCGAGCGGATGCTGCGGGCTGCCCAGGCGAAGGCGGATGCGGCCGGAGCTGTGGACTGGATGGTGTCGGTCGATTCCACCATCGTGCGGGCCCACCAGCACGCCGCCGGGGCCCGAAAAAGGGGCTCCGCAAGCCGGGGCTCGGGCGGTCCCGGAGCGGCCTGACCAGCAAGATCCACCTCGCCTGCGACGGTCTGGGCCGCCCGCTGGCCCTGGTCGTCACCGGTGGCAACACCAAACGACTGCACCCAGTTCACCGCCGTCATGGAAGCGATCCGGGTGCCCCGGATCGGACCAGGCCCTCGCACGTCATCGGCGACAAAGGTTGCAGTTCCAGGGCCGTCCGCACCTGGCCGCGAGAGTGCGGCATCACGCACACGATCCCCGAGCGGGCCGACCAGATCCACAACCGGCTTCGCCGCGGACGCCGCGGCGGACGTCCCCCGGCCTTCGACAAGGCCGTCTACAAGCGCCGCAACATCGTGGAACGCTGTGTCAACCGCCTCAAGCAATGGCGTGGCATCGCCACCCGCTACGACAAGACCGCCCAGTCCTTCGAGGCCGCTGTCGCACTGGCATCACTGCTGATGTGGGCGTGACATTCGACGACACGCTCTAGCCCCTCGCTCGTGCCCTGGCGTGCCACTCTCGTGCCAGAACGAGCAGGGACTCAGGGGAATCGCGGCGCGCAGTGGGACACGCCGGCCGCGCCACCCAAAGCGGGGAATCCACAGGGCAGGCCAATACTTGCCCCACCTCGCTCCTGGAGCGGTGCTCGGCACCTTGACGGGTGAGAGCGTCGGGCGCCGCAGCCCACAAAGCGCTGCGCGGTTTGTAGCAGCATGCGGGCCTACCCACACTTCAAGAGATTTCCTGTGGCTACGGAACAGCAGCGAAGTACCGCAACCACAGCAACCCCTCGCTCCCGATAGCATCCTTGTACAGCATGGAAACCGGATGACCTGCGGGAATGGGTCGTGGCACAGTCATCTCATGTCCATCGACATCGCCTATCCCGTCTTCTCTACCCCTGACCTCGCAGTGGCTCTGAGCACAGCCCGCCGCCTCATGGAGTTCGGCCGTTACGAGGAGTCCAAGATCGACGTTTTCGCCGAGCTCTGCTCTCTCACCGAGGTGCGCCGGATGGCGAGGGAACTGCCTCAGGGGCGGTTCTCGGGACAGTGGGATGACAAGGAGTTCGACGGAGTGCCGCTGAAGAACTGGCCCCCGCTGGTCGCCGGCGTTCTCGGACCCGATCTGCCGACCGATCCAGCGGCGTACGAAGGGCGGCTGCCAGTGGAGTACGAACTGGGGGACCTGCCAGTGGACAGCATCGAGGACGTCTTCGCGGCGGCGATCGGTCCGAACATGGGCTGGATCAACTGGAAGTGGCTGTACTGGCCGGACGTGCCCGAGCGGAACCTCCATGGCGAGTCCACACATGCCGAGGTGACGCTCTTGTTCAACACCCGCACCCGCGACCTCGACAAGCCCGCCGATGACCACACCGTCCTCGTCCACGTTCGCAATATCAGCATCGGCGGCCGCCAGATGAAGGAGCCGTACGCGCACTGGCTCGCCGAGCAGACAGGGCTCACGATCATCGGGCCCGGGCAGCCGTCCTGAAGCCGACTGAGCGCACCGGGGGCCTGGCGACCCGCACGCGCAATGATGGGCGCAGACAGTGCGGACCATCCATGAACGAACCACAGACCCAGCTGCCCCGACTCCGCTCCGTCGGGCGTGCTCCCGGCTCCGCGCCGAACGCCGCCCTTGCCTTCGGCCCACTCTCCGCCCGCGCTGCGCCGACGTGCGCCCTGGAAAGGGTTGGCCGGCCGTTGACAGCCGATTTTCGTAGGCAAACCGTTGTCGGCACGTCGTTGCCCGGCAGGCCCATGACCCGCATCCTGACGGTTCAGCGCGATCATGATGAAAAGAACGAAGGTTTCCCGCCCATGCAGCAGATCCCCGACCTCGGAAAGAACTCGCTCGGCAAGCCGGACCCGTGGGCCAAGTTCCGGGGGCTCGCCTGGGGGCAGTTGGTCCTCTCGATCGCGCTGATCCCCCTGATGCTGGCCGGCGGGGCGATGGGCCAGCTCATCGGGGCGGCGGGCCTCTTCACGAACCTCTTCCTCGCCCGCAAGCCGTTCAGGACGCCGGTCAAGCTCCTGGCGATGCTGGGCGTGGTACTCGCTTCTTATCTGGGGTACTTCCTCACCGCGGGTCTCGTCTACAACCTGCTCAAGGGATGACTCTCCAGCAAGCGCTGACCCCAAAGGGGCGCCCCCTCGGCCGAGCTGTACTCTGCGCGCGAGGAGGAGCCCGATGGAGAAGAAACGCCGCTTGAACGCGTGGCACTGGATTCAGATCGCGCTGGGGGTGTTCCTGATGTACGAGTGCGGACATGAGGCGATCATCGAAGGCAACAAGAAAGCCCAGGTGACCGGAGCCCTCACGCTGGCGGCATTGACCTACATCACCGGGTACGCGGTGGGCACACGCGCGGGTGCGCGGGTGCAGCCAGGGGTGGCGGAGCCGACCGACAACAGTTAGGCCGGGACCATCAGACAAGACTCCACCAACCGCGCAGTACAGTGCCGGCGAAGAGGGGGCATGACCGGCCAAGAGCCCGTGCAGGATGCACTCCATGAGGCTTCTACAAGCCTTATCCGCACCGTCGGAGTGGTTCTGTTGATCATCGTCGTGCCGACTGTCCTCCTCATGTTCATGGGGATCATCTGGATGCTGTTTTTTGACGTCGCTATCGTCCGCTGATCGGTCACGAAACGGTCGAGGACGTACTCCACGCCAGAAGGGTGCTGCCCGACGCCTGGTTCAGGAGGGAGGACCTTGAGGACTGGGTCCGTGATCCGGACAACCCGACGACTCTGCAAAACACAATCCAGGCGTCCCAGCTCTCCACCGATCCCGCTGTCTGGTCGGCACAACTTCCGCTCTGGACGTCGGCGCGGAAACAGCCGATGGAAAGCATTGATGACAGGTTCACGGCCTTCGCAGCCAGGAATATGGCAGAGATCAACTGGGACCTTCTCGGATGGCCGGAGGTTCCGGAAGCCGGCCTGTACGCGGACTTCAAGCACGCCGAGGTGTCCGTACTGTTCAACGCCGCCACACGTGACCTGGACGAGCGTATCGACGGGCACACCGTCCTCGTGCACGTCCGCCGCCGCGGACTCGGCGACGGATACGAGGAGCGCCACGCGTCCTGGCTGGCCGAGCAAGTGGGCCAGACCGTCATCGGTCCGCCGCAGTTCTGCTAGGCCCTGTCGTCAAATTCCCGTCGTCCGCCCGAAGGGCGGGCCCTGCGGCGTCAGGTGCGTGCTCTGGGGGTCCCCCGGCCGAAGGTTGGGGGAGTGCCGGGCGCAGGCCCTCGTACTGGATGTACTTGGGTCTTCGCCCGGTGCGTCGAGTGGGGGTGCCCCCTGCTCGAAGAGCTCGGGGGAGCGTGCATGGCGTCGCGGGGCAGACGGGAATTTGACGACAGGGCCTAACCCTGATGCGGCGTGCAGCGAGCGCACCAGAGCGATGTGTCTCTCTCAGTGGGCTCTGGTGTCGAGGGGCTTCGTCCGTCATGGTGTTGAGCACCCGCCGGGTGGTCTCTGGGCCAGCCGAGGGTGCTCAACGACGACCGACGCTGACAACCGTCGACGGCTGAGTCGCAGGTCGCAGCGTTGATCGAATGCAGGGGGTGCAGGTCGGAGACCAGGTCCCGCATTTCTTCGGCTACTGAGCGCCTTGACTGGTCAAACCAGACACCGCCCGCGCTGCCACGTTCAGGATCGGGGGAGGAAAAACCACAGATCGCAAGGGCAGTCGCATGCGACGATCGTGCCGTGACCACCATCGACCCTTCGTTTCGCCGACGCCTGCTGGTCGAGTCGCTCACTGTGCTGGCCGCTGATCCCTCGGTCCAGGCGGTGTGGCTGGAGAAGTACGACATCCCCACGGATGAGATCGCCTTGGACTTCGACCACGCCTTCCGTATGGCAGAGCAACTGGTGGAAGAGGGACAACTCGGCCACGACGTGCTGTCCGACCTGCGCGGCATAGACGTGGTGTTCAACGAGATGAGCGGTGAGCCGAACGCCGCCAGGTGGGCCGCGGACGCGCTGTCCAGTGATGCGGGGTGGATCAAAGTCCGCGGACTGGCCCGCCGGGTCCTCATCGCAGAACTGGGCGAGTGGAGAGCGCCCATGCCGGCCATTTGCGTGATCCGTTGAGGGGCTGTGCGGCCGTGCCGCTCTCGTACCAGAACGGGCGGGGAGTCAGGGGGAATCACGGTGCGCAGGGGGACGCATCGCCCACTCCGTCCGGGGCGGGGAATCCACAGGTCAGGCCTGTGGCCACCTCGCCTCGTTCCTGAAGTGGGAATCGTGGGCCGCTGATCCAGTTGTACAGCAGCGAGGTACGGCAACCGTGACGACCGGCGCGACTCGCTCAGCATCTCCCACCATGAGCGAAGCGGAGCCTCTTCCTCTGGGCCGTGCGGGGATACGCAATGACGACGAACCCTGACAACCAACGCCCCAAGGCTTGTCGATGCGTACGGCTACGGTGTCAGGCGAACAGTCGGTACCAGGGCCCTCTCGCCTGAGGAAACCTCCGGGCCAAGAACGCGGCGAGGGCGGCCCGCTGGTGCTCGTCGAAAGCCCGCTTCGGGATGACCTCGGCCGTTATCAAGCTCGTCTCCAGGAACCAGAAGCCACCGCGTTCCCTGGCAGAGTCGCAGGCTCTCCAAGCCACCACGAACCGGGAAGTAGACGTACGCAGTGTGTATGTCTCCTCGGTGAGATGCAGAGTCCACGGCCCGGGCAGCCGGGCCGCGACTTTACGTGCCGAAATGTACGGAATGATGGTCTCGAGGCAGATCAACATGCCGAGTCCGAAGTAGACCAGCCATTCGTTCGAGTCGTCGAAGAGGAGGGCGAGGGCGCCGGTCAGGGCCAAGAGCAGGCTGACGGCCGCATAAAGGCGGATCACCGGGGAGTGGCGCATCAGGCTGCGGTACTCCCGGTCGGTCAGCTGAAACGTGGCAGTCAGCTCCACGGCTACGGAGGCTCCTTTCTCGGGGCCCGGCTTGGCGGACCCGGACGCCGAGAGGGTACCGGTCGCTCGTGGTGTTGCAGCACTCCAGAACACGAACCACTTCGGCCGCCTGATGTGACAGAAATCTACAAAGCAGTGCTCACCTGGTGACTGGGCCGCAGGTAACTGCGATCCAGTCACGACAGTTGAGGAACAACGCCAGGTGAGTGTCTACTTGCGTGACAACGCCCACGAACGACGTCGGGCAAGCGTGGACGATTACGGACCATCAGCGCAGCCGGCAGACGTACCGCCCAAGGTCACACGCCCACTCAAGTTGCTTCGGGACGAAGCGGTCCTCGTGCCACAGCCGTGCCACATCGTGCGGTCAACCACGGTCAACGACGGCTCGCCACAGCTGAAATGCGACGTTCGCTTGGACTGCCGCTACGGCCGGACTGGCCTGGGCACCTTCACCACCGGACACGTCCGTCCTTACAAAGCGGTTGTCGTGCCGGTGAAGCGTAGAGGGCTTGGACCTTGAGCCGGTCCGGCGTCCAGTCCGCAGCTGATTTGATGGCCGGCCGGATCTGAGAGGTCAGCCGTACGGCGTGCCTCGCCTCACAGCGATCGAGCCGTCTTGCGCGTCAGCCGTGGTCTTCCCACTCCTCTTGGCAGAAGCGGGCCTCGCTGACCGCGGTGTCCCCGGCTCTGGTGGTCCGCACATACATGTTCAGACCGTCCGGCCCGAGATCTCCGCCGCAGCCTATGACCAGGCTCATCTCATGTTCTTCGATGTACTGGATCAGGGCTGTGTCAACGGCTGAGACCGGCATGCCGATCAGCCGAATGCCCTCGAAGTCGATTTGTGGGCCGGTACGTCCGTGTACGGTGACGGCGCCCAGGGTGGGGGGCGTGCTGAAACCGCAGGAGTAGTGCGCGGTTACGCCGGTGGCATCGAACCGGTCGTGGTGCAGCATCCACGCCCCGAAGCCTTCCCATGGCTGACCAAAGGAGTACCGGCCGTGGCGGGCGGCCGGCACTTCGTTCAGCACGGCTGCCACCTTCTCCGGGTTCATGCCGAACCGGAGCGGACCGATGCCTTTCAGCGGTGTCCAGTCCCAGTGCGGCCGGTCTTGTTCGGCCTTCACGGGCCATGCCCCCGGGTTCGGCGCTCGGTCGCGGACGTTGTTCCACCGGATCACGGGCTCGGACGTGTACGGGTCCTCGGTCAGTTCGGGGCCGACCAGCAGCGCATGGGTGATCATCGTGTCCCGCCGCTCCGTGTATCCCGCGGGCGACAAGCCCAGCTCCAGCACGGCGCCCATGGAAATCCCCCATGCCGCGACCTCCGGATCACCGCTCCAGTTCACCCGCACCGAAGCCCCCTCCCGGAGCGCGAGGCCGTAAATATCCGCGCGCACCTCGGACGGCACCCGGGCGATCAATTCAACGTCCCGCAGCCGCACCAGCGGCCCATCCATTGCATCGATCGCTACCGCGACCAGACCGGAATCCTCTCCGTAGACCGCAGTCACACCCCAGTCGCTGTAATCCCCCCAGCCAATCCCGCTGCCCAGGCCGGTCGAGATGTAGGCGGTCGCCCCGTCCAGAGCCGACGCCACCTGGTCGGGGTTCATCCCGAACCGCAACGGTCCCACCCCCACCAATGGCTCAAGGGTCCACTGCACCCGTACGTCCCCGGGTTTCCTGTTCCGCCAACGCATCCCAACCCCCACGATTGCTTTGAACAGCCTCGGCGCCATCGGCCGATGATCTTGCAGAACCCTAGACGCGACCTCTGACAACGCGGCCGTCAACTGCCTCTCCAGCAACACATGCGAGCGTCGCACCGGGCTACCTGGCAGGTCGGGCAGGCCAGTGGAACGGCAGGCGAGGGCGTCTTCCAAGCCTTTGCCCACCGCATCGAGACTGAACAGAACCGTGCCAGGTGTGTGCCAGATCGTGCGGGGAACCACGGGAATGGCGGGGCACAGGTCTTCGGCCGGTCGAGCCCCTTGCCCCCTCCGTCACAGGTCAGCCAGACAACCGTCCTCTGAGAACCTCGGCTTCCCAAGCTGAGGGCGTCGTGGTCACGTTCAGGCCGTCGCGGCTTGCTCTGGTCGACACACCGCGGCGTGGCTGAGTTCGGTGGGGGTGCAGCAAGGCATACGCGCGCGTGATCAGTCGGCGTTCCCGCCATCGTGGCTGACTGCCGTCGGCTGAGGTTCAGGCTTGGGCTTGTCGAACGTCGGCAGCGGGTCGGCCTGTTGGGGTGCCAGAGCTGTGCTCAACGGCGCCGCCGGTTGCTTCCCTTCGTCGAGGCCAGGACCGATCATGAGGTTCATGGTGTCAAGCATCGTCGTCCAGTACACCGATCTCCTACGCACCAGCGGGTACGACCTCTGGGAGAGGTTGCGGGAGATTCTGAGGGGCAAGGGGCTCGACCCGGACCGAACGGTTGTCGTCGACCTCCTTGCAGGGGGTCCGGACCACGAGGACGGGCAAGTCATCTCCGCCGACGGCAGGGTTTTCAAGTTCAGCCTCTTCTACGACCGGGAAGTGGAGAACGGTGCCCAGAACGCCGTGCTTCACGGCTGGACCGACATCACTGACCGCTGGCGGACCGGATCGCGGGCCGGTCTCACTGCGGGCGCCTTCGCATGGATCGCCCAGCGCGAAGAGCGTGGTTGATCTACGGGGCGAACGGGCGTCTGGCGCCCGTTGCCCGTCCGACTGCGTGACGAACAGCAGCGGACGGGTGCAGACGCCCATGGATGATTGCCGCAGGTGAGGGCCGCACCGGCTCAGGCAGAGCCCTCACCCAAGTTGCTCGGGGCGACGGGGCTGTGGGCTACAGGCTGTCCCGCTCGATCAGTGAGCCGTCGGGGCCCAGCTCGTAGATGCGCGGCGGTCCCATGGTTTCCATGAGCTTCCGCAATTCCGCTTCCTCCTCCGCGGGGTCGGGCCCCTCGGGGTCCCGTACCTGGAATCCGTGGAGGTCGATGCCGTGGGCGTCGATGTCGTCGGGTTCGGGGCGGCCCTCCTGGACGAAGCCGCAGAGCGCGCGCAGGGCCTCTTCGCCCAGGTCCAACGGGTGGAAGGGCAGCGGGTACGGCTCTTCGTCCTCGTCGGGCCAGGGGATGATGTCCGCGGGACGGTCCCCGGCCCAGTACGGCCGCTCGAAGGGGAGTGGTTCGCCGATGTTCTCGATGATGCCGCTGTCGGGGGACAGGCTCAGGGAGCGGACGAGTCGGCCGTCCTCCCACACCGCGAACGCGAGCCAGTCCACGACGCTGTGCATGGCGTGCAGGACGAGCCGTCGGCCGGCGCTCGCCGCGACGAGGTAGCCGGGAAGCCGGGACGGGTAGTCGATCATCACCCGCTGGTCGCAGACGATCTCCACGCCCGGCCAGCTCGCGGCGTACGCCGTGCCCTTCGGGGGGTACACGCCGTATCCCAGTTCCGAGCCCGCGCACTGCTCGATCTCCCAGCCCGGGTAAAGGCGCCGCATCATGTCGCACGTCCGCGGCAGGTCCGCCGCCTTCACCTGTCGCAGCAGGTCCGGCACCTCGCCGTCGGCGTAGATGAGCAGTCCCGTCTTGGCTCCCATGGCCCCTCCCCGATGACTCGTCTTGATGGTCGTCGGACCATAGCCACCGGCACTGACATCGTCGGGAGGGTCAGACCGGTGCCGCCCTGGGCCGTGCGAGGGCGCTCGACGGTGACCGACGGCGACAACCAGTGACAGTTCGGTTGTGAACGAGTGAAGGGAAAGGCCAGGTCAGGATCCCCCGACCGAACGGGTTTCCCCCGAGGGGTAGCCGTCAGGCAGGATGGGGTGTTTCTCATCGTCGGGGTTGGCGAAATCTCTGCTCAGAGCTCGACACGGTCATATATGCCGTCGTGGAAGTTGAAGGTCTTCACGCCCGTGTCGTACTCGTCGCGTATGTAGCCGCCGTAGCCCCGACGCGCGATGTGAGGAGCGATCAGCTCCAGAAGGGCATCGAGGTGAAGCGTGAGGTCATCGACCCAATAGATACGGGCGAACAGCTCCCACTCATAGCGCTCTCCCGACCCCGTGAACTCCTGAACGGTGCGGCGAAGAGACACGATGTCCCCACCGGGAAGACGGCTGCTACCCGGGAGAAGCGACGGGTAAGGATGATCTTCTGGGTCCAGGTCATTCGGGCACTCGTCATCCATGCCCATATGCCAGCGCAGCGCCGCCAGCACCGAGACCGGAGTGCCATCGCTCAGGAAACACGAGAAGACAACTTCGTAGTGATCACTCATGGCGCGCATTGTGTACGACACCACTGACACCGCTACACGGTCAGGCCACGAGCCGCGTGCCAAACCCGTGGGGGGAGCCACGCGAAACACATCGACCGTCCACCAGGGCCGACATTGCCCTGCCGCAGATCAGCCTCAGGACAAGCCCTGAGACTGTGTCCTATGTGGTGAGGCGGACGAGCCGTTTGTAGCAGCAGAGGGCGGCGGCGAGGCCGAGAAAGGCCAGGTAGTTACGAGGATTGCGTTCGTAGCGAGGACTCAGGCGTCGGTAGCCGGAGAGCCAGGACATGGTCCGCTCGATGACCCAGCGACGGCGCCCTAATCGTTCGCTGGACTCGATGCCTTTGCGTGCGATCCGGACTCCGATGCGTTTACCTCGGAGCCATTTCCGCAGGTCGGCCCGGTCGTAGGCTTTGTCCGCGTGTAGACGCTGGGCTTGAAGTAGCGGCCGTTGCGGGGGTCGTGTCTCGTTCGGTGACCCGCGACCATGGGCTTCAGCCCCTCGCTGTCGTGCGTGTTGCCAGCCGAGACGCCGACGAGGAGGGGCAGTCCGTTCGCGTCCGACAGGACGTGCATCTTGGAACCCGGCTTGCCCCGGTCCACGGGACTCGGACCTGTGTGTTCGCCCCCTTTTTTCGCCCTGACATGGGCGGTGTCGAGGACGACGCGGGTGACATCGATCAGGCCGGCGTCGTCGCGCCGGTGCAGCACGGCCTCGTGCAGACGGCCCCAGACACCGGCTCTCGACCAGATCAAAAACCGGCGGTGCGCCGTCGACTTCGATATGCCGAAACAAGGCGGCAGTTGACGCCAGGCGCACCCGCTGACCAGGACATAGATGATCGCCGCGAACAGCGTCTCATCAGGCGTGTCCTGCGTTCCGCCGCCCTGCGGCCGCACTCTCGATGGCGGGATCAGCGGCTTCGCGACCTCCCACAGTCCGTCCGGAACAATCCAACTCCACGTATCCCCGCCCCATGGCCAGACCAACGATGCCTCACCACATAGGACACGGTCTTAATGGCGATTCGTGAAAACGGCTCTGCCTGGAGTTCCGTGAACCTCATGGTCGGGTGAGGGTCCGGATGCGGAGGAGTGGGAAGGACGCCCGGCCGTATATGGCTCGCTTCAGGGTTTTCACGTGGTTGACGTGGCCTTCCACCATTCCTGAACTGATGACCAGGCGCTTGACCCGCCACAGGGCCCGCCCCGCCGAACGCCGTGACACTGCCCCGTACTACCTCGCACAGGCAGCCTGATCACTTTGCTGCTGCCCGCGCCTACGACGTCACTGATCGAACGTCTCTCGACAGGTCCAACGGCTATGCGGCGATGGTTCGTTCCCGATACGCATATGGCGTTTCACTCACCCCGTTGACCTGTCACAACACCCGCAGCCACCCCATACTGCAGAACCTGACGAAGCAACAGGTGAAGGAGCACGGTGAACGCAGCAGCGACAGCAGGGACCTGGAAGCTCGGGGACCTGGAGGTGAACCGCGTCGGCTACGGCGCGATGCGGCTGACCGGCAACGGCATGATGGGAAACTCCGACGGCCCTCCCATCGACCGCGATGTCGCCGTCCGGCTGCTGCACAGCGCGTTCGAGCAGGGTGTCAACCACATCGACACGGCGGCCTTCTACTTCTCGCCGCTACGCTCCGCGAACGAGCTCATCAACCGGGCCCTCGCCTCCTGGCACGACGACGTGATCGTGGCGACCAAGGTCGGCCCGGGGCGCGACCCTTCCGGTGAGTGGCTCACCATGGCCCGCCCCGATCAGCTACGCGGCCAGGTCGAGGAGAACCTGCGCCAGCTCGGCCGGGACCACCTGGACGTGGTGAACCTGCGAAGCAACGGTATGGATTCAATCGCCGAGCACTTCGGCGCCCTCGCCGAACTGCGCGCGGCGGGCCTGGTCCGGCACCTCGGGCTCTCCAACGTCCGGCCGCAGCAGGTCGCCGAAGCCCGGGCGATCGCGCCCGTCGTCTGCGTGCAGAACTCCTACGGCCTGGACTGGCGCCGCGACGACGAGAGCGGGCTGGTGGACCTGTGCCGGGAGCAGAGCATCGCCTTCGTCCCGTTCTTCGCCATCTCCAGCCTGCGGCGCGAGGCGGCCCCCGCCCAAGAGCACGACGCTCGCGTCCACATGGTCGCCCACGCCCACGATGCGACGCCCGCCCAGATACGACTGGCCTGGACCCTCCACCGCGGACCCCACATACTGGCCATTCCCGGCACCACCAACCTGGCCCACCTCGCCGAAAACATCGCTGCTGGCGCCCTTCGCCTGACTGAGGAGGAGCTGGCCCTCCTCGACAAGCCGAGCGAGGCCGATGCCTGAGCGCGCCCGTGTCCGGACCCCGGCCGGGGGTTGAGACACAGGCACTCACCCCACCGGCCCTCGCCGACCGCCGCGCGGTTGCGCGGGAGCGCGGAGGAGAGGAGGGCGGGGCTGATGGCGGGCAAGCGCAGGGAGAACGAGGCGGGATCGAGCAACGACCTGCGGGCGGATGTGCTGCGCGTTCTCGGGGTGCTGAAGGTGGCGACCGCCGACCAGATCCAGCGGCTGTCCTTGCCGCACATGACCTACCGGCACACCACCAAGCCGACGGCGCCAAGGGGAAGGAGGGTCGTACCGCTTCCCACCGTGCTGCGGTGAACGACCTGCGCAGGCAGGGCCTGGCCATCGACGGCGGCCGCACCCGCGGCGGTGAAGAGGTCCGCCTCCTCACCGCCGCGGGGCTGGCGGCCGCCGCGATCGACCTGGACATCGACCTGGACCGCGAACCAGAAGAGATGGGCGGCATGCCCAGGAGCGGGGCCGCTCCGGCGCCTCGCACGCGATGACGGTGAACGAGACGGTCATCGCGCTGATACGCCCGAAGCCGAACCTGGACCTGGTCGCGGGGGAGCCGCCCGAAGCCTTCGCCGCCGCGCAGGCCGCCGCCCCTGCACCAGAGGGGATCGGCACCCTCGACTCCTACGCCATAGAGGTCGGACGGCCGCTGCGGGAGGCACAGCGGCTGCTGACCGTGGGCGAGGTGCGGGCATCGATTCCGGAGGCCAGGCGGGCGCTGGAGTGGGTCCGGGAGAATGACGGCTGGGAAAACCCCGAGTCGAAGAAGCTCGGCAGCCGGTGCACCCAGACCGAACGCTGGTGGCGGATTCAGGACGCCCTGTACAGCCAGACCAGTGGCGCCCTGCACAACGACGCGTTTACCAAGACCTTCAAGTACGACCGGCCGAGGCGGAGACTCTGCTGGCGATGACCGGCGCACTGCTGCGGAACGTGCGCGGCACCAACGCGTGAGGGGGCGACCCGGCCAAGAACCCCGCTGCGCAAACGAGGACCGCATGGCAACCGAACGCAGGGGCATTGCAGGCCCCCGCACCACTTACGACGGCCTGCCCACCCTGCACGCTCTCGCGGCGGGCATCGACCGAGACCGTGACGCGGTCGTCGCCGGACCCACCCTGCCCTGGAACTCCGGCGTCGTCGAAGGACACGTCAACCGGATCAAGATGCTCAAGCGCCAGATGTTCGGACGCGCCGGCTTCGCACTGCTCCGCAAGCGCGTCCTGTCGGCTCACCGATCGATGTCAGATGCGCGCGATAGCTTCCCGGCATGGGTGTGTATCTGGTGGCTGCGTAGGTTAGAAGCGAGAGCACTTGTCGGTGGGTTTCGGCATCACTCGGTGTCCGTAGAGCGTATGAAAGTTGATGAGAAGTAGGAGCACCCGCTGTGGTGCGGTGCACCCGCCCTCTTACGGGACTGACGTCGGCACGTACGCTGCGATCATGGATGACCCCGTGCTCACAGCCCGCGAACTGGTGCGGGCCCGATTTCCCGACGCCCAGGCGGCCTTCCTCGCCGGCAGCGTGCTGACCGACCGCCGGACGCCCACATCTGATCTGGACATCGTGGTCCTCTTGGACGGGCCGCCCGCCCCCTGCCGGGAGAACCTGGTGTATCGCGGCTGGCCGGTGGAGCTGTTCGTGCAAACGGATGCCGTCTGGCACAGCTTCGCCGACCAGGAGACCGCGGAGCGGAGTTCGCCGCTGCTCGCCATGTGTGCTGACGGCATGCTCCTGGTAGACACGGATGGGCTGGGCGCTTCGCTCCAGGACGAGGCGCGAAAGCGTTGGGCTGCGGGCCCGCCGCCGCTCTCGGACCGTGAGCGGGACTACCAGCGATACGTCCTGACCGACTTGCTTGATGACCTGCGTGGCTGCGCGGACCCTGCAGAGCGGGTGTACTTGGTCTCGCACATGCTGCAGCGTGCCTCGGAGCTGGTCCTCCTGGTCGGCGGGCACTGGCTCGGCGGAGGCAAGTGGTTGTCACGGCGGCTGGCTGCGGCCGACCCCGGGGTGCACCGCGCGTTGTCCGAAGGTGCTCCGCGGGCGATCGCCGGGGATGCGAAGGTCTTCACCGCGGCCGTGACAGAGGTGCTGGAGCTGGCTGGCGGCCCGCTGTGGGACGGGTATGCCATCCGATAAGTCGGTGGGGCGCAATCACACCATCACAGGAGTATGGCCGCGATCAGCCAGCTGAGGTCTGTTGTTCGGCGCGGGCGCGGGTGGTGGCGAGGCGGTAGGAGTCGGTGCCGGTCTCGATGATGTTGCCGCCGAAGGTGAGGCGGTCGACGATGGCTGCGCAGAGGCGGGGGTCGGTGAAGGTCTTGGTCCAGCCAGAGAACGACTCGTTCGAGGCGATGGCCACGCTGTTCTTCTCCTCCCGCTCCGTCAGAACCTGGAAGAGGAGCTCGGCGCCCCGCCGGTCGAGCTCCATGTAGCCGAGCTCGTCGATGCACAAAAGATCAACGCGGCCGTAGCGGGCGATGGTCTTGGTCAGCTGCTTCTCGTCGGCGGCCTCGACCAGCTCGTTGACGAGCTTGGTCGCGAGAACGTACTTGACCCGGTAGCCGGCCATCGCGGCTTCGGTGCCGAGGGCGATCAGCAGGTGGGACTTGCCGGTGCCGGAGTCACCGATGAGGCAGAGCGGCAGGCTCTTCTTGATCCATTCGCACTTGGCGAGGGTGTGGATCAAGGCGGCGTCGATGTTCGGGTTCGCGTCGAAGTCGAACTTGCGGAGCGACTTGTCGCGGGGAAACCCGGCGGCCTTGATCCGCCGCTCGGAGCGGCGTCGGGCCCGGTCGTCGCACTCGGCCAGGAGGAGTTCGGAGAGGAATCCGAGGTAGGACATCTGCTCGCGGCCAGCGGTCTCGGCAAGCTCTGGGAACTGGGACCGGATGGTCGGCAGCCGCAGCATTCGGCATGCCTGGTCGACGGCGGCGGTGGCGGCCTGCTCGGTGAGTGCTCGCTGGCGGGGAATCGTCACGGTCTTTCTCCTTCAGGGAGTGGGGCGGTCCGGTCGGCGCAGTCGCAGCAGCTGGTCGTAGTGGGCGACCGAGGGAAGCGGCCGCTTGTCGGGAGGCAGGTGGGCCAACCGGCGTGAGGTCAAGGAGGTGACCTTCGACCGGTCGGCCGTTGGCGGTGAAGGTTCCGCGGGGGTGCTGCTGTCTTCCTCCGCAGCCTTCCGGGCCTCAAGCGCGACGGCGTCCGCAGTCAGAGCGCCCGTTTTCAGGGCCGCCGCGAGGCCGGTGACCAGGTGTTCGTGAGGCAGGTGGCGGTCAAGAAGGAGGACTTTGATGAGCGCGCGGGTGCCGTCCCGTTCGCCGTGGGCCTTGACGGCCGCCACCCACCAGGCATCGTGAACCGGGGTGAACCTGCCTGCGGATCGGGCCTGGTCGAGTGCGGTCGCGCCTGGCAGAGCGCCGGGCTTGCGCACGAGGGCCTCCAGGTAGTGGTCCAGCTCAAGCCGGGTGCCGCCCTTGGCGATCAGCCGCTCATGCCGGGCGACCTCCTCGCGGCCTTCGTAGACCACCAGATCAGACGCATGCAGCATCGCTCGGACACTCCGGCCGATCAGCCTGACCGGCACCGAGTAGCGGTTAGTCCGGACGCTGATCTGGCTATAGCGGTCGACCCGCAGGCTGAAGAGCCGGCCCGTCTCGAACGGTTCGTCCGGCAGCGGTGCCAACAGCGGCTGTTCGAAGGCGAAGTACTCGCCGATCGTGCGTGGCCTCGACCGGATCCGTCGGGCGTGTCCGCCTCATTTCACCGCTCGATCATGGCGTTGAGCTCGGCGAGGGAGTCGACTTCCGGGACCGGGACGAGGTGGTTGCGGCGGAACCAGCCGATCTGGCCCTCGACCCCGCCCTTCTCGTGGGCGCCGCGGATTCCCGGCTGACAGTAGAGAGCTTCCAGGCCATAGTGCGAGCGGAATGCGGTCCACCGCTCGGCCTCTACCCGCTGCCGGGAGAAGCCCAGAACACGGGCGACTGCGGCTCTAAGGTTGTCGTAGCGGACCTTCTCGGTCGGCACTCCGCCCAACACGTTGAGAGCGTGGACGTGGCCCTCGAAGAACGCCTCCTGCCCGGCCGACGCGAAGATCCGATGCACCGCCTTCCCCGAGTAGGACATGCGGAACGCGAACAGGTAGCAGGTCACAACCTCGCCGGCCAGCCGCACCGTCACGTCCCCTAAGTCGACCTCCGCCTCGGCCCCGGGCTTGTAGGTCTGCGGGACGAACGCCTCCACGACACCCCGGCCGCCCTGGACCCGGATCTCCTCACGGCGGTCGGCAACGTAGCCGCGGACCATCTGGTAAGAGATCTCGTTCGCGCCGTGCTCATCCAGCAGCCGTTCAAAGATCCGCTTCACGGTGTGCCGCTGCTTGCGCGGTGCGTCCAGGTCCGCCCGCAGCATCTCGTCGATGAGCGGCTTGAACGGATCCAGCCGAGTCACTCTCGGCGGCAGCTGCTTCCTCGGTTCCGGCCACGCCGACGTCAACGCCTTCTGCACCGTCAGAAACCCGACGCCGTACTTCCGCTGGAGAGCGCGGTTCGACAGGCCCTGACGCGAATCACGGCGGATCGCCGCGTACAGATCGACCTTGGACTTCGGCAGCACCCGGGCCCCCTCGACGTGCACAGCACGACCATGGTCCCGAAGCAAGCATCCAGGTGCTCTCAAAACTCAGGTTCTGGTCCAACTTCTGTGGAGCTCTCACGCTCTGTAACCTGCCGGGACTGGATGGCCCTTCGTGACTCGTTGACAGACCTGTTTGGGATCATGCCCACATGGACTTCGACCTCGCCCCACCGACCGGCGTTGGCCCGTTGCGGATCGGTATGACTCGGCACGCGGCCAACACGGCGCTGGACTCGCTCCGCGATCTCTCTGCGGTCTCGGAGTCTGATCGGCCGGGGCAGCACGTCTTCCGTCCCAGCGGACTGATGATCAGCATCCACTGCATGCGAGACATGCTTGAAGCCATCGAGTTGGGAAGGCCGTCGTCCCAGACGGATCGAGTGTTGTTTCAGGGTGTGGACGTGTTCGCGCTTCCGGCCCGCGAGGTTGTCCAGCGCATGGGCCAGTTCACCTCGATTGAGGAAGATCCTGACGACGATGCTTCATTTATCGCCCCGGACTTGCTGCTGAGCTTCTGGCGTCCGTTCGCGGCCGACGATGAGCCCGAGGAAGAGCAGGGCTACCACTTCAGCTCGGTCCTGCTGGCACGGCCTGGCTACTACGACACCCCTGCTCAGGCTGCGGAGCGACTCCAGCAGAACTCGTGACGGGCCCGTCATGACGCCAGCAGGACTCGTTTCCGCAAGAGGCCGAAGCCAGCCCGGCCGTACATCTGGCGCTTGATCATTTTGATCCGGTTGACGTGGCCTTCGACGACGCCGGAGCTCCACGGCAGTGTGAGGCCGGCGGTGACGGCTACGAGATCGCGTTCGAGGCCGTTGACGAAGGTGTGGAGGCTGGGCAGGTCGTCGGCGCGGACCGCCTTGATCCATTGCGGGAGCTGGTCGCCTTGGAGCTGGGTGAGCATTTTCCCGAACGCGCGGACGTGCCCGGTGAGGGCATCCAGTTCGGGGCAGCCGGCGAGGACGGCTTTGAGCTTCAGGCGCTCGCTCTCCGGCAGGGTATCGGGGTGGGTCAGGATCCAGCTGGTGACCGTGCGTGGGGACGGCGGGCGGGCTGTTGGTGCGGTCGGGGCTGTGCGGAACGGCTGGAGGTAGGCGCGGACGGCTCCGTAGCCGCCGGTGTAGCCGTGAGCCTTGATCTCTTCCCAGAGGGTCCAGGCGTTCGAGCAGCCTTCGGCCCATCGCTCGTGCAGGTAGGGCTTGAAGTCGTCGAGCTTGGTCGGGCGGTTCTGCCACTGCCCCTGGAACAGGTCCTCCGGCCTGGCGGCGTCGGCCAGCCGTTGGACGGTTCGGTAGGTCATGCCGAGCTGGCGCTGGATCGAGCGTCGGCTGTGGCCGGCAGTCAGCAGCGCGTGGACGGTGGTGTGCTGGGCCCGGGTGCGATCGGCGAAACGGTGCCCGGTCGGCCATGGCGACCCGCTCTCGGCCGGGACCGGCGCCTTCTCCGGCACCGACTCTACGAAGGTCGCACGTAGGCACGGGCGGTGGCGGGAGACACACCGCTCGGCCGCTTCGCCGAGGTTGCGCCACAGGTGGAACCGGTCGGCGACCTGGACCGCAGTGGGCGCCCCGATCCTGGCCCCCTCGGCGAAGAACGGAGCACGGTCACGGCAGACGACCTCAATCCCCGGGCGTTCGGCCAGCCAGGCCGCGACGGTGCCCGCCTCACGATCCGGCAGCAGGTCAATCGGCCTGCGAATCTCGACGTCGACCAGCACAGTCCCGTAGATACGGCCCTTTCGCATCGCGTACTCGTCGACACCGACCACCCGCGGGACCTGTGGCTGGGGTTCCGGGAGGGCGTCGACCAGCCGCAGGACCGTATTCCGGCTGATCCTCGCCCCCAAGACGTCGGCCAGCCTGGCACCGGCACGGCTGGCTAATGCGAGGCCGACCTCGGCCAGGACTGACCGCATGCGTTCGGTCCGCTGGCTGTATCGCCGGGTCAGGCCGGCGACCTGCTCGACGAACGTCCGTCGCCCACAGGAGACGTCCTCGCACGTGAAGCGCCGGACACGAAGCCGCAGCACCACCCGCCGTCCCGCCACGGGGAGGTCAGCTGGAAACCGCAGGTAGGAGCCGTGCACCCGCCCCGACCAGCTCCCACAACCCGGGCACCGAGCCCCAGCCGTTCGGCATCTGACACCGACCCGAATCACCTCGCCATCGTCCTGCACTGACTCCACCCTGATCCCCGGATCCGCCAGGAAGAGCAGCTCTTCCAGCCGGAGTAGTACCTCGCGCACAGCCCAGAACCATCAGCCCGGACGTCGTCGGCACCAGCAGTTTCCAGACGATCTCGCGAGATCTACCAGCAAGATCAACGGTCACAGGGAGTAGGCACACCACAGAAGTTGGACCAGAACCGTAACTCGCCGACAAAGCCAATCTGGTGAGCGTCGGCGCGGAGGAATGGTTCGATGACGAGGAAGACGGGTGGGGCGAAGATGCTTCAGCGATCAACGCCGAACTCAGGCGGCGCGGCCTGCCGCCCTACGAGGACGTCCCCTCGGAGACGGACTTCGCACCCGGCTCGGGGCAAGCCTTCGAGGAGAAGCTGAGCCCCTCCATGACCGGGTTCCTCGCCTTGTGCCGGACGCACCTGTCACAAGAGGAATCCGACATCCTCTGCGGCTGGACCGTACTCGTGCCCATCTCACTCGATGAGGAGATCTGGCTGCCCATCGAGTCCGACGACCACGAGTCCATGGTCGTCGGCGCTCCCCAGGTACTACCACTCGCCGAGAAGCTGGCGGCAGCCATCGATCTGCCGGCCGAAACCCCGGCGACATGCGACAACCTCGACCTGAGCATGTGGTTCAGACACCAGGCAAAGGAACTGGCCGCAACACGAACAGGACCGTGGACCAAGGACCTGGACACAGCCTTCTACGTCGCACTGTTCCTGCGCGCTGCCCAGCACTCGATCCGACGCGGCTGCCCCATCGTCTACACCTGAGACCCATCTTCGGCCCCTCTGGCCTTCCCGCGGAAGTTGCTCACCGCGCACGCGTCACGGAAAGCGAGCCAGAACCTGTTTTGGCGAACAAAGCCGGCTGCGGTACGCGCCGCGGACATGACGCGGCCGGGTCCGGGCTCCTCAGTGGAGTCCGGGCCCGGCCTTGTCGTGCGGCGCGCGGCGTCAAAGGGCTCAGTCCCGGGACGCCACCACCCTGGTGAGAGTCAGCAAACGCCCCGTGTCAGCGACGATCGGGTCCTCCTGGGCCGGGCCGGATGTCCATTCCGGGTCGGCGAACTCCGCGCAGGTGCGGTTCCACAGCAACCACTCCCGCCAGCCGTCCTCCAGGGCGTCCGCGGTCTCCACCGTGACCACCCCGCTGCGCTCCCAGGTCCGCCGCCACCACTGGGCGGTCCGGAACGTCCAGAAGTCCGCGTCGGCCGCCCACGGCGACAAATGCTCCGGCACCGGCTCGGCGTCGAGGTCGACCCGAGTGCCCGGTGCCGCCATTGCGATCTGCCCGCCGGGCCGCACGCATCGTGCCAGCGTCGGCAGGTAGCGGACGTCCGTCCCGAAGTAGTGGTAGGCGTCCACGCTCACGACCGCGTCGAAGTAGCCGTCCGCGAAGGGGAGTTCGTGTGCCTCGACGCTGAGCGGCGTGACCGTTCCCGCGCCGGTGCCGGCTTCTCGTACCCGTCGCCAGTTGTCCCCGGGGGCTATCCACAAGTCGGCCGCTGTGACGTGCACGCCGAACTCCCGGGCCAGGAACACCGAGGTGAGAGCCGTCCCGCAGCCGAGGTCGAGTATCCGCATGCCCGGCTCCAGCCGCATCGCGCCGGTGAGCCACTCCATCAGCCACAGCGGATGCGGTCCCATCACGTTGGCCATGACCCACGCCGGGTCGTACGCCGCGCTCCGCGGATACTGCGGCAGCGTCAACCGCTCGGCCAGCACGCCGGGTTCGGCGACGGGTGACTTCCACAGCGAAATCCTCTCGCCGCCGTCCCCGGCTGCTTCCGTCTCCGGCTTCCGTGCGACGATCCGGGCGAATCCCAGCGTCCGTCCCGCGTCCGCCCGCAGCATCGCGGCGACGTCGGCCGAGCCCCGCTCGGGGTCGGCCGCGAGGACCGCCTCCTCCCAGGCGAGCCAGTTCGCCGCGCCGTCCGGGAGGAGGTCCGCACGGTCGACGTCCACCTTCCCCGAGGACTCCCACAGCCGCCGCCACCACTGCGGGGTGTGCCAGCCGTTGTACTCCCGGTCCCACCACGGCGCGAGGTGCTCGGGCGCGCGTCCGTCCAGCTCCTGTGTGGTGCCCGGGGTGACGACGCCGATCTGCCCGCCGGGCCGGACGAACCGCAGCAGGGACCGCAGGAACCAGTGGTCCGTGCCGAAGTACTCGTAGGCGTCGACGCAGACCACCGCGTCGAAGTACTCCTCGGCGAACTTCAGGTCGTGCGCGTCGACGCGCAGCGGGACGACCGAGTCCTCGACGCCGGCCGCGAGGATCCGCTCCCAGTTCTCGGACGGGTCGATCCACAGGTCTGCGGCGGTGACGTGGACGCCGTACTCGCGGGCGAGGAAGACGGAGGTCAGGGCGCGCCCGCAGCCGAGGTCGAGGACGCGCATGCCGGGACGGAGGTCCATCGCGGCGGTCAGCTCATCGACGAGCCATAGGGCGTTGGGCCCCATCTGGTTCTCGAGTACCCAGTCGGCCGGGTAGGTCGCGGCGCGAGGTGCACCGTCGACGGCAATGAGGTCCTGAAACTTTGTCAGGTCGAACGAAGAGTCGCTCATGGCGAGAGAAGGGTTCCTTGTCGAGAGATCAAGGACCCGGAGAACTGGACGGACGAAGGGTCGCGGCGTCAGCCTCGGGCCCGGAAGGCGGGGATGACGGAAGCACTGCACACGGCAGTGCCGAACCCGACGGTCATCAACCCACCTCCTCATGCCTCGAACAGCTCCCATGCCAACGTCGTGCACGGTACCAGACCGCCCGTGAGAGCCGAAGAGGACATGACGCGCTGTGGTGTTCTGGCGTTTGCACAGCTCAAATTCGAACGGCAGGGTTTGAGCGGTGAGATCCCGGGGGCCAGATGTACGCCTATCGCGACCGAGCGCGCCCGGAGTTCTACATCCGTGTCGGCCCGAACACGGTGCCGGCACGCCATCCTGAGATCGTCGGATTCCGTCAGGCTCCGGTCGTCACAACATTCTGACCAGACGTTTCACTTGCATTCGAGACGACGGCACGAAACGCCGTGCCCTGGATCAGGTCACCGGAGCAGAGGCCTGCTGTGCCCAGGTGCTGATCCGGGTGCGTTCGGGTTCGGGCCATCCACTCGCGATGATCGAGCCGTCACGGCTGATCTGAGAGGGCTCGGCAAGCCCGTAGTGCTGGAACAGGTCACTGATGAGCAGCGATGCGGCCTGGAGGAGGCCGATCCCGCCGTCTGCCAGGTCGTTGAGGAGAGCGTGGGCATGTCCGACGGCACGTTGGTGGGCGGCGGTCGCGGGTTTTGACGTCACCGAGGGCCCTTGACGGGTCGCTGACGACTTGCCGGTTCCTGCTCAGGGGGCAGGCGATCAGCCCGAGATGCTTCAGTAGGCTGCGCTGGCCATGGATACGAGTGCCGAACCCGAACAGCCCCGGAACGACGCGATCGCTTCCGGTCCGCCGATCCGGCAGCTCTTCCGGGCCGTTATCGCCGACCGCCTGCCGAGCCCCATGCCGCCCCAGGCCGCGATGCTGTTCGACGCCGAGGTCGACCCCTCCAGGGACGACCAGGGCTTCCTCGGCGACTTCTACAACGAGATCCTCCACCAGGACACCTGCCGGCCCGCTACCGCCGGCGGTCTTACCCTGCTCGCGGCTCTCGCCGTTGATGAAAGGATTCCCGCCCGACACCGGTTCCGGGTCGTCGGCCTGCTGTTCAGTGCCGCTACCGTGGCCGAGCGCCACCTCGCCGAGGCCTGGCCGGCCACCCCGCCACACGCCGATCCCGACAGCGAGGCCCGGGCTCGCAGCGCGGTCCGGGCTCACGTTCCAGATCTGCTGACCCGCTGGTCTGCCGAATGCCCTGCGGTTCGCCTCGCCCTCGCCGGCCTTGCTGTCGTCTTCCCGACGGACCGCACCCTGCCCGCCCTGACACCGCGCCTGCAGACCTTCCTCCACCAGCACCCCCGAGGCACCGACATCGGCGACTACGTGCGATTCGTCCTCGTGCTGGCCGCCCAGGACGACGACCAGACCCTCACGTTGACAGAGAAGCTCACCGACGCGTACTGGACGGGAACAGTGCGCGGAGCACCGACACGGGCACGAGCCCTTCACCTGCTCGGTCAGATGCTGTCCAAGGTCGGAGCCGCACTTGCCCAGCCACACGCCATGCAGTGACGCCTCCGCGGGCACGCCGCGTCACTCACAGCGCCCCGCGTGTGGCCACGCCGCCCAGCAGGCGCCGGATCGTGGGACCGGCCACGAGGACGGCACGGCCATGACCTCCGCCCAGCCGCACAAGGGACGGCAGTGGCGCGTCTGCGTTCTCCGTGGTCCGTAGCAGGACACGGGCCTGCAGCAGATCCCCCCGCTGCCCGTGCCCCCACTCTGCATGGTCGTGCCTGTCCCACGCCCAGTGGGTGACGAGACGCCACCGGAGCTGCTGGCCGTGCTGGATGACGTCCTGCCGTCCTGCACGTGGTCGGAGCTGGAGCGCCTCGCACAGATCGCCACCACCTCATCCCGGGCCCGCGTGTACGTGCGTGATCCCGGCGCTGCCGGGCCCGGACCGGCGCCCAGTGCTGTGCCTGCGAGAAGCCCCGGGGCGGTATGTGCCGAAGACTCTCTCACCCCGGCGTCGAGATGCTGGCTTCCCCGGGTCCGCCTTGGGCATCGCCGCGGTGCACCGCGAGGCCGGACGCCCGCAGGAGACACAGCTGTGACTCGCGCGGGCCCGCTGGACCCTCAAGGATGGCCGCGCCAACAAGCTGCGCGCGGTCCTTGCCGTCCACGCTGAGGTGTTGTTGAGGGCTTCTTTGGGGCGGAGGCCGGAGCGGTTGTCGACGATGGTGTGCGTGGCGGCCGTTAGGGGCGTCTTGGGTGTGGGGCGGCCGTGGGGCATGCCCTGCGGGTGGTGGTCCTTACGGGCTCGGGGTTGGCCCGCCGTTCAGAGTTCGTCATGCATCTGTTTGCGGGCGTGGCGGTAGTCGTCCATCGGCCTCCCCGTTGCACGGAGGCGGAGGCCGTGGCCGGGCAAGGACCAGTGGGCGTGCGGCAGGCCGCGCTCCTGAACGTGTCTGTGGGCCGGTCGTCGCATCGGACCGGCCCGCAGACGGGTTCACGTCACGGGCAGCTGCTGATGTTGCCCGCGAATGCCTCGGTGGCCGCGACGCCGAGGCCGATGAAGGACAGTACGGTGGCTGCGGTGATGGTGAAGAAGCGACGGATCATCGGGATACCCCTTTGGGCTGAGTTCATGAAGTGGCCCTGCAAGGTGATCAACTTATAAGTCAGTGCTAACAGTTCACCAACAGCCGGCAACGTGCGGGCCTACTCCGCCAAGACCTCGATGCCGTCAACACTGTCGTCTTTCGAGCGGTAGTCGCAGAGACTCTTTAACGCATGGTCGGACAGTTGTGCCACCGCCTGAAGCAGGACATCGTCTACGACGAGTCGCCCGCCTTCAAGCCCCCGCGGCGGGGTGGCCGGTGGCGGGAGCACCGTGAGGTGATCGATGCGATCGCCTGGAAGTTCCAGACCGGGTCACAGTGGGTCCACCTGCCCGAGAAGTACAGGAACTGGAGGGGCGTCTACAACAGGCTGCGGATATGGGCCATCGACAGCACCTGGGAGCGGGTGTCCACCGCGCTCATCGCGCAGGCCGACGCCGAGGAAGACCTCAACTGGGCCGTCTCGCTCCGCGTCCCTTGACGGCGAGGACGTCCCCGCACCAGGCCGGACGTGGTCCTGGCCGACAGCCAACCCACGTGCCTATCAGGCGTACTCCTCCCGCGCGATCCGCGAGCACCTGCGCAAGCGCGGAATCCGGGCGGCCATCCCCGTTCCGGCCGATCGACACGGTTACCGGCTGCGGCGCGGAAGCCGAGGCGGCAGACCCCCCACCCTCGACCGCGAGGCATATCAGGAGCAGGAGCGAACCGCGTCGTCCCAGGCACCAGGGCTGCGGTAGTGGTTCTTGTGCCCCGAGGCAAGTACGTGGCGCAGTTCGGCAAGATGCCGGGTGTTGGTGGGGAGATCCAGCCGGCCGAGGAAGGCCAGTGCGGCTGCCGGCTCCAGGTCGCCGTAGACGTCGTGGAAGCTCGTCAGGAGGCCGCGGAAGACGGCCGAGTGCAGGGCAGGAAGTCGCATGGCGGTGCGGTACGTCGGCTCCTTCACCGTCCAGCGCACCGGTCCCGAACACTCCAGAATCCGACGGGCTCGGCGGAGCAGGGCTTCCGATCGCTCGGTCACCACTCGGTCGATGTCGTTACCGAGAACCTCGGCGAAGGCCGTCGCGGAAGTGGCGTGGTCCTCGAACCAGTCCACCCACAGCGAGTAGGTGACGGCCTCGGCGTCCCGGTCTGCCTCCAGTCGCTGACGGTAGCCGTCCCACAGCACGTCGGCCGGCAGGGGACCCTCCGCACCCTCGTTCGCGAACCGGATCTCGCACGTGACCCAGTACTCGTCGAGGAGGTCCAACAGCCCGAAAGCCAACCGCACCTGGTCGGCTGGATCCAGGTCTTCGGCGAACACATCACCGGCCCACGAGTGTGCCACCTGGTTGGCGGTGAGCAACGCGTCCGGCTTCTCGTCGCTCACCCACCCGTTGCGCACCTGGCTGACGCCCTGATCAGCCAGCCAACGCCGCGCTGCCTCCTCGGCTTGCATCTCCACCCGGGAAGTATGACAAGCCCCGCAAGATCCGAATGAAACGATCTAGTGACCTGAGTCAGAGATTCGGTGGCAGTAGGCGGCGACTTTGTCGAGGATCTCGTCTGCTGTTTTCGTCCAGACGAACGGTCTGGGGTGCCCGTTCCAGTCGGCGAGCCAGGTCTGGATGTCGCGTTCGAGGGCCTGGACGGAGCGGTGGACGCCGCGCTTGAGCTTCTTCTGGGTCAGCTCGGCGAACCACCGCTCGACCAGGTTGAGCCAGGACGCACTGGTCGGTGTGAAGTGCAGGTGGAACCGTGGGTGGGCCAGCAGCCACCGTTTGATGGCGGGGGTCTTGTGAGTGACGTAGTTGTCCAGGATGAGGTGGACATCGAGCCCGGCGGGCACCTCCTTGTCGAGCTTGGCCAGGAACTTCTTGAACTCCACGGCCCGGTGGCGGCGGTGGATCGAGCCGATCACCTTGCCGGTTGCGACCTCGATGGCGGCGAAGAGGGTCGTGGTGCGGGCCCGGACGTAGTCGTGGCTGCGGCGTTCGGGGACGCCGGGCATCATCGGCAGGATGGGCTGGGACCGGTCCAGGGCCTGGATCTGCGACTTCTCGTCCACGCAGAGGACCAGGGCCTTCTCGGGCGGGTCGAGGTAGAGGCCGACAATGTCGCGGACCTTGTCGATGAACAACGGGTCGGTGGACAGCTTGAAGGTCTGTGAGCGGTGCGGGGCCAGGGCGAACGCCCGCCAGATCCGCGAGATGGTCGACTGTGACATCCCCGTGGCCGCGGCCATCGACCTCGTCGACCAGTGGGTCGCGTTCTTCGGTGTTTCCTCGAGCGTCTTGACGATGACCCGCTCGACGTCGGCATCGGTGATCTTCCGGGGGACGCCGGGCCGCGGGTCGTCGCACAAGCCGTCCAGGCCCCGCTCGATGAAGCGCCGCCGCCAGGTGCGGACCGTGTCCGGCGCGATCCGCAGCCGGCGCGACACCTCCATGATCGAGTGGCCCTCGGCGCACTCCAGCACGATCCGCGACCGCTGAGCCAGAGCCTGAGCCGTCGTTCGGCGACGCAACCAGCCTTCCAACACCGCCCGCTGGGCATCAGTGACCGACAACGGCGGAATCCTCGGACCCGGACGACTCATGCCCGACTAACGATGAATCTCTGACTCAGGTCACTAGTGCATCTGAAGGGCCAATGCGGGCATGTCAGCGGCCGTCGCGGCGCCACTCGTAGCGCCACACCGCATCGAGGTAGCTGTCCTCCTCCAGGGAACCGCGCTGCGGCGGGCCGAGGAGGCGTGCCGCTTCCACGCACCGTTCGTCGTTGTGGAGGGCGAGTCCGTAGACGGCGGCGAGCTGAACCAGGCGGTCCGCGTCGTCCAGCAGAGCGGCCATGGCGTCTGCGAAGACGGGGTTGTGGTCGCGGGCCTCGGCAACCGTGCGGCAGGCGGTCTTCCGTACCACTGCGTCCGGATCGGCCATCAACGCCAGCAACGCCGTGCGCGCGTCGCCGGAAAAGGCCGGTGGCGAGGACCGGTCGCTGAACCCCTGCGCCACCGCACGCCGTACTCGGGCATCGGGATGGCCGGCGTACGGCAGGAGGGCCGCCTCCGCACGGGGGTCGATGTGTTCTCCAAGAGCGACCAGCACCTCGGTGAGTACGGTGGGGTCCGTCTCCTCGGCCGACCAGCCGATGAAGATGTCCAGGGCAGGACCCGCGAACGGGTCCTCGTCGCGGTCGTCGAAGAGATGGGTCAGCCGCAGCACCTCGGCGCCGAACAATCGGTGGGACGGGTCCGGGTTCGTCCGCAGCGCTGCGGCAGCCGTCCAGGTCGCCTGGTCGCGCCGGCCGGCCAACTGGATGGTGGCCCTTCCCCAGGCGGTGTGGTCGTGGCAGGTGTGGGTCAACGCGCGGTCCATCAGCTCCTCGAACGAGGTGCGGACCCCGAGCAGCTCCTCCAGGTCCGTGAGGATCGCCCCATGCCCGTCCCGCACGGTCGTGCCACCAAGGGTGAACTCGTCGATGCTGTAGTACTCGTCGTCCTGGACACGGGTACAGGCGACAGGTTCCTGGGAGCCCGTGCGACGTCGCAGTTCGGTTTCGACCCCCGTCTCGTGCCAGTGGCGCGCGAGGTCCCGCATCTCCTGCAGCTCGGACTTCGGGCGACGTCCCAGGATCGTGTTGTGCAGGAGTGCCTCGACCAACGCGGGTGAGCCCGATTCGACCGCCTCGCGCAGCGGCAGCAGCTCGTCCGGTCCGCGCTGGGAGGGATCTGCACCGTGCTGGAGCAGCAGTTGGGCGATATCCCCGGAGTACGACCGGACCGCCAGACAGAACGCCTCGTCCCGCACGCCCCAATTGCTGTCATCCCGGAGCAAGGCCTTCACCAGCGCCGTATCCGCAACCTGGACCGCAGAGAGCAGGAGAGTCTCGCTGTCCTCTGAGTCCTTCGCATCCGTACCCCCATCTGGATCCGTGTCCATGTCCCTGCCCCCCCGTCGCGTCCGCGCAGCTCAGCCCAGGCCTGCTTGGAACAGTCTGCCGGAAGGGGCTGCCACTGGCGGGAGTCTGTACGGTCCACGGCTCTGTCCCGAAATCGATGGTCAGGCTGTGTGACGGTCGTTTCACGAGTGCTGTATTCGAGGGGCGATCTACCGGTATCAGTCTCCGGTCTCCCTCAGGGCCCGCTCGATGTACTGGTCCAGACGGGCTGACCTTGGTGACGGACGCCGGCACATCCCGAGGAGCCAACCTGCTGGCTGCCCCGGACGTCGACCAGCGAGACCTGCGGAGCGCGGTCAAGGGGGCTTCCTCACGGTGGCTTCGGTCCGTGCGCCCTTCGCATGCGGGCCGAGACGATCGCCGATCCGGCCGGCAGGCCGGAGGAATGAGGACACCGTGCCCGACCCGACCCGACCCCGCCCGGTCCGCCCCTTCCCGCCGCTCTGCACGGCCGCGATCCTGGAACTCCGGCTGTCACGCCTTCGGCGCGCGGCCCGGCCGCACCCGGTGCTTCGGTTGCTGGGCAGGCCCTGGTGAGTTCCTGCCGTCGGCGCTTGCGTTCTTGGGGTGCTGAAGGTGGCGACGGCCGATCAGATCCAGCGGCTGTCGTTGCCGCGTCTGACCTACCGGCACACGACCAAGCCGACCCGGGCGAAGCAGAAGGAAGCCCGTACCGCTTCCCACCGTGCTGCGGTGAACGATCTGCGCAGGCACGGCCTGGCCATCGACGGCGGTCGTACGCGCGACGGTGAAGAGGTCAGCCTCCTCACCGCCGCAGGGCTGGCGGCCGCCGCGATCGACCTGGACCGCGAACCAGAAGAGATGGGCGGCCATGCCCAGGAGCGGGGGCCGCTCCGGCGCCTCGCAGGCGATGACGGTGAACGAGACGGTCATCGCGCTGATCCACCCGAAGCCGAAGCCGAAGCCGAAGCCGAAGCCGAACCCGAACCTGGTCGTCGGGGAGCCGGCCGAAGCGGTCGCCGCCGCGCAGGTCGCCGTCGACGCACCGGACGAGATCGGCACCCTTCCTTCCTACGCCACCGAGGTCGCCGGCCCGGTGTTCCGCAGGTCCTTCAAGGAACCCCTGAAAACCACGTAGCCGTCTTCCGATCCGCAGTCGAGATCCCTGCGGGGCTGTCACCAGGTGTCGGCATCGTCGGCGCCATCGCCCCCGCACACCCCCTGGTCAACGGCCAGGTCGACCGTCTTCACCCGAAGAAGCCGAAGCAGAGGCCGTGAGAGCACCACCCGGGCACGAACCTGTCCCGGGAGCCGGTCGCTGTCGTCGGGCGTCTCGGTACCGTTACCGCCCGCCTCGCCGTCCGTCATGGACCTGCTCCCGGACCCCGTCCGCACCGCCGGGAAGATCGCCGCTCTGCCACGGACCCGGCCCGTCACCCGAAATGATTCGGTGGCCCGTCCCGCACACCGGTCCGGGCTTCGCCGCGGCAGGACACCAACCACCAGGGGGAAGCGCAGATGGATGTGCGCTCGGTGCTCAGCGGCATGGGCAAGGCGGCGGCAGGGGCGGGCAGGTTCCTGCAGGACGGTGATGGCCGCACCGGCCACGGGCACGGAGGATGACGCCCGGGGCGAGACTGGCAGGCTCGCGGAGGAGATCGAGGACGAAGTCCCGGAAGAGCTGCGGGACCGGGAGTGGGGCCTGGTCCTGAAGGCGTTGCACGAGGTCCCCGGGGAGATCGAACAGTTGGTGGAGGAACACCGGAGGCCGGACGGCGAAGAGACCGAAGAGTCGTCGGCCAGGCAGTGACGCCGGCTACGCCCCTCTCCGGCCGCCGCTTGGAGCGGGACTGCATGGACAGGCGGTATCCGCTGTTTTTGGTGCGGGGCGACACAGAGAAGGCGGGTTCGCCGCCGGTCGGGCGCCGCTTGACGCAGCGGACGCCGTCCAGAATGAGGTTCACCCGCTGCCTGGCTCCTCAGGCGGCAGGACCAGGACCTCGGGAGTGACCGGACCGGGATCTCGGTGATCGCCGGTCCGCGGTGGCTGGCAGAACGCGCCACCACCACGGATCCTGAGGAGAGGGGAGCGGCGGCTGCCTCACTCCCCGCGCAGGAAACCGTAAGCCACGAACGCCTTCCGGACGTGAGCGCTGCCGTCGCGTCGGACGGCCCGGGCAGGGAAATGCAGGGGCACCCGCCGGTGGCCCGCCCGGCAATGCCCCCGGGTTCCCCGGCTCCTCATGTGACAGCAGCCCGATGGGATCGTCATGTCCGACGCAGCTTCCCGAGCCGAACAGCGGATCGAGCTGGTCCGGGACGATGTGGCCGCACGCCTGGCGCTGGCCCAGGAGTTCTACACGCGCTTCTCCGGGCCCCTGCGCCGGTACGGTCACGCCGAGCTGAGCTTTCTGCGATGGTCCGCCGCCCGTGGAGTGCTCGCCCCGGAGTCCGGTGGGCGCCCGGGCAGCGCATGGTGGCGTTCCGTGAACGAGGGGCTGCTCAGGGACAAGGTGGAGGCGGGCCTGCTGTGCGCCGGTGCGCCGGGGGAGGCGAGCGCCAGAAGCGTCGAGTACTGGGTCGACTGCATCCGCAGGCCGTCGCCCGCCGCCTGGTACCGCGCCCACAACGCCAGCATCGTCGCCGGTTACCTGCGCCACGAGGACCTGGCCGTGACGGAATCGCAGGTGGAACGGTTCATGATGAACGTCGCCCTGCTCCGCGTTTTGTTCACCCACGCCATGCTCGTGCGGCCGCGGCTCATGCTGGGGCGGCTGGCCCCGTTCGGGCCCCGGCTCGTGGATCCCCGCTACGGGACCGTGAAGTGGTTCCTCGACCTCGGCCGGTCCTTTCCGTCGGTGTACCCCGTCACGCTGACCACCGAGGACACCATCCTCGACGAACACGCCCTGGCCCGGATGCTCGACTACGGCGTGATCGCGCCCCGGCTGACGGCGCTGTACGCGCTTGCGGCCGCGACGCTCGAAGAACCCCGCCTCATGGCCCTCCTGGACGCGGGCGTGCCGGCGTATGTCTGGACCAGGGCGGAGCGCCCGCTCTGGTACGTCGGCAACACGGGCGCCCATCTGCGCCTCATCGCCCGCCTGACCGGCGTACACCTGCGGTGGCCGCCCTCACCGGCCGGCCGCCGCAAGATCCCGCTGCACGGCTGAAGCCCGCTCCCGCGGTCACCGGGCGGCACGGACGAGCCAGGGCGACTCCAGCGCCGCCGCCACCACACGGCCGGCCCCCACCCGCCCCCTACATACGATCGGGCACCCTTGTGGAGTGCACCCCACGCCCATCACGCCCGAGGCACCGGCCGCGGTGCGCAGCCCGCTCCTCACTCAGTGGTGGCTCGACCTCACCTTCATCCACTGGGCCGTCGACCCCGGGGCCGTCGCCCCGCTGCTGCCGCACGGGCTCACCGCGGACACCTGCGACGGGGTCACCTATGTCGGCCTCGTCGCCTTCCGCATGGGGAAGGTGGGCTGGCTCCGGCTCCCCGGAGTGCCGTACTTCGGCTCCTTCCCGGAGACCAATGTGCGCCTCTACTCGGTCGACGCGCAGGGCCGCCGCGGGGTCGTCTTCCGGTCCATGGACGCGTCCCGGCTCGTGCCGGTGCTTCTGGGGCGCCTCGGCTTCCGGCTCCCGTACCGGTGGTCCCGCATGGACGTACGGGCGGACGGCGACATCGTCACGTACAGGAGTTCTCGCCACCGGCCCGGAACCTCCCGGGCGCGGAGCCGCATCGTGGTCAGAGTCGGCCGGCCCGTCCAGGACCCGACAGAACTGGAGCATTTCCTCACAGCCCGCTGGGGCATGCACAACGCCTTCCCCGGAGGCACCGGCTACCTCGCCAACGACCATCCGCGCTGGCCGCTCCACAGCGCGGAGCTGATCACCTGTGAGGAGAACCTCCTGGCGACAGCCGGCCTCCCGCCTCCCGACAGGCCACCGGTAAGCGTCCTGTACTCGCCCGGAGTCCCGGTACGCCTGGGCAGACCCACAGGCCTGGCACCCGGGAGCCACGTCCCGTCGACGGAGCCTTGACCCGCGGGTCGGGCCCGCTCGCCGCAGGCCCCGTGCTGCTCGGGCGTGCGGAATGCCGTTATGCGCCGGAGAACCGTGGCCGACATGCAGCCGGTCCATGGATCGACGCCGCTCGGAGTGACCATCGCCGAGGGAAGAATCATGTCGGCGTCTCGGTGCGCTGCCGCTCAGGGACCGTCCGGGATTCCGTGCCCAGGGCTCCGTTCGTGACGGAGCGCATTTCCTTTGGTGTGTCCCTCGCCCGCGGCGGGCTACGGCACCGCTTGAATCGCCACATGGCCAGGCGTGACGATGAGACTCTTTTCGGTAACCGGTTCCTGGCCAGGCAGGCCCCCCTCGGAGACCTTTCCCGAGGAGGGCATGGCCGCGACAGACGCGATGAGGCTCGCGGACGTGGATCCCGCCATGGACGTCGACCCGCAGCGCAACCTCGCCACATGGATGGAGCCGGAGGCGCAACGGCTGATCGCCGAGAACCCCCACCGCAACTTCACCGACCATGCGGAGTACCCCATCTCCGCCGAGATCGAGCAGCGCTGCGTGCGCATGCTCGCCGACCTCTTCCACGCGCCGGGCCCGACGGCTGGCTGCCGGACCCAGGGATCGTCCGAGGCGATCATGCTCGAGGCGCTGCCGCCGAAGTGGAAGTGGAAGTGGCGCGAGCGTCGTCAGGTGGCCGGTCTGTCGATCGACCGGCCCAACCTGATCTTCGGGGGAGACGTCCACGTCGCGTGGGAGAAGTTCTGCCGCTACTTCGACGTCGAGCCGCGGATCGTACCGCTCGCCGAGGGCAAGTACAGGATCGGACCGGAGGACGTGGAGTCCCGTCTCGACGAGAACACGATCGCCGTCGTCGCCGTCCTCGGCACCACGTTCACTGTGTTAGAGGTTGTAAATGCCCTCAGCTTCCCAAGCTGAGGGTCTTCAGGGCACCATGGTCCGCTGACCATAGGGGGCATGGTGGGGAACAAGGAGACAGAGCAGGCTGCGATTACGCATGTGATGGCCTTGGAACGAGCCGCCGGCCGCGATCCGAAGGACGTACGTGTCTCGGGTCTCCCGTACGACGTCGAAAGTCTGCCTCGCCTGATCGAGGTGAAGGCCTTCAGCCGCACGGCGCGCAGCGAAGCGCTGCCGCTGGAGCACCGGCAGGTGGAGGCTGCCAGGGCGAACCCCGAGCACTACTACGTCTACGTGGTCGACAACCTTGCCAGCGCAGAAGAAGCCGAGGTCGGTGTGCGCATCCTGCATGGAGAGGCACTGTTGGCGATGATCGAGCGAACCCGGCCCCAGATCACGTACTGGCCCACGTTCAGGACAGCTGAGTACGACCAGGCGGAACGGCTGCAATGAGTGCTGCGGTACAGCAGCGGAGTACAGCACCCCTTGTGACCGCAGCCGACCGCCAACAGCTACCGATGGCTGACTGACCAGGGCGTAGGAACCCGATGACCTCGCAGCGGGGAGTTCGCATCGAGGGGGTCCAGGCAACGGGAAACACGGCGGCCGTGGACTTGTCTCCGGGCCGTCCGGACGCCAGTGCGGTCGCGACTGTCCCGTCAGGTCCGTCCTCGGCATCACTGTTCGAGCAGTTGGAGTAGTTGAGGCCAACTGCTTTCCCTGGAATTTTCGTTCGCCGCGCGGGTGCCACCGCCGTCGACCCCAAGAGGCAGGTAGGGGAAGCCTCCGATGCCGTGGCCGGCCTTCGGGTAGAGCAGGGCCTTGGCCTTACGGCCGGAGGCGTTGGGCTGCTGAGCGATCGATCGGGCGGAAGACAACGATCCCCACACCGAGTCGGCCCCACCCGCGACGGCCAGTACGGTCCCGCGGACGTGGTCGAGCGGAATGGGAACAAGGTTCAGGCTCTTGCCGCCCTTGGTCCAAGCTGCCTGTTTCCCGCAGCAGTTGATCGGATAGACACCGTTGGTGTTGCGGCTGGGCGCGTAGACCACTGCGTCGCGTACCAGGTCCGGGTAGTACTGGGCCATCAGCTGGGCTGCTTCGCTCCCGCGCGAGGCTCCGGCCACCATGAGGCGGCGGGGATCGGCCTGTGGCTGGGCACGAAGAAAACGGGCGGCACCGGCGATGTACTCCAAGGAGACGTCGGCCAAGTATTCGGGCCGTCCGGGACAGCCGAAGTAGCACAACGCCAGGGCCGGGTGACCACGGGAGGCGAGCAGCGCGGCCCTGAATAGGCTGACGGGGGTGACGCCTCCTTCCGAGCCTCCCAGCAGCAGCACCGGCGCGCGGCGCGGCGCGCCCGTCGGTGGCAGGAAGAGTTCTCCGCTCAGCCCGTCCTTGGTGTTCGTCAGCTCTTCGTGCCGAACAGTCCTGGCCTGGAAGGTGCGGGTGAGCATGCGCTGCGCGATCGTGCGGCCGCCGGAGGCAACCGCGACACGTATCTCGTAGAAGGGGTTGTGCTGCGGGTCGGTCAGCGCGATGGAGGTGGTGTCCGGATCCCCTGTGCCGGGCGTCATGGACCAGAACAGGCCCATGCCGTCAGCTCCCCGGTACGTGCCGGTCCTGGGCCGGGCGTGGTCCAGGTCTATGAGACCCTTCGCATCCGCGGTGAAGACGGCCCGCCCCGACCAGGCCATGCCGCGCGCATCGGTGACACGGGTGGTGACAGTTACCTGTTCGTTGGACGTGAGCCCCCTGATGCGCATGTGCACCGGCTCGTCCGCCAGTGCGTCGGACTTGTCCACCGTGATAATCGCCGTGCGGCTGTGCTTGCCACCCGGCGCGCCGCCCTCGGAGCAGCCCGCGCCGGCCGACACTGCAACTATCGCCACGCACGCTGCTAATTGCCTTCCCAATCGCTGCATAGATGCAGTGTGATCGCGTAACGCCTGCGCAGGAAGACGTGGTCAGAGGCTTGTGCCCTCTTTCTGACGGAAGCCGCCTGCTACTGCGGGAAGCCACGAGGAACAGCGGTCACCCACCAAGAAGACCCTCGGGTCATGACGCCGCCGCGTCTCTGCTTGCCGGTGGGGGATTCGTCTGCAGCCACGCTGCCCCCCGGTCCTGCTGGATCTCGTCGAGCACGGCCGGCGGCCGCGCATCAGGAGGCAGCCCTCGGGCTCCTGGCAAACGCGCTGGGCTACTTCCCGACCGCCGGCCACACCCGGGTGGACACCCCCTACGGCACCGACATCCCGCTCTGCCGCGCCGTAGCGCGCCTCGTCCGCGGCCGCCGCAGCGCTCTTCTCGTCCACGGGAAAGTCGGCAAGCGACTCCTGGCAGAGGCAGAGCTCCACTGGCAGATGACCATCGAGGAGACAGAACTCCAGCCTGACGGCACTCTGATCGCCCTTGCCGCACTCGAAGGAACACCCTTCGCAACACCGGCCGAGGCCGAGCTGCACAGCCCACGTTCCGAGCGACCTGCAGCAACCGCCGTGTGGATCGACGCGTTGACGACCGACGTCTCGGGCGCCGCATGCTTCCACCTCGGGCAAGCACTGTCCGATGTCCTCAGGGGTTCTGTCCTCTACCCAGCTGAGTGCGGCCGACGCGAGCACTGAACTCGTTGCCATGCCTCAGTGGCCGCACAACAACCGCACCAGATCGAGCGGGGAACAGCGGGGAATCATGGTGAAAGCAGCCGAGCCCAACAAGATCACGGTCCGGCTGTTTCCCCAGGTCAGCCCAGAACCGCCCCCAAATGCCCGCAGCTTCCCAAGGCGAGGGCGCGAGTTCACTTCTCGTCACCCGCTCCACGGCAAAGCTGCGTTAGGCCCGTTACCTCGCGGGTAACCTCCCGGCCGGGACAGCCAGGGGACCGGGAGAAACATGCGCGAAGAGGATCTGACTCCGGTCGAGCGGCGGGTCTGGGACGCGTTCTCACGGGGCGAGAAGCTGGATCTGTGCGTCAGTGATCCGGTGGACGATGATCCGGCGAACAGCGATGGCTGGGGGCCGAGCGTACGGTCAGGGGCGCTGCGCTGACGCTGCTGCTGCTCAACGGTGCTGTTGCCGAGCCGGGTCACGTGCCCGCGCTGCGTCTTGACGGTGCGCGCATCGAAGGATCGACGGAACTCGACTATGCCGAGATTCCGTAAGGAGCTCGAGGACGAGATGCTTGCTCTGGTTCATGAGGTGGCGCCCGAGCTCCTGGACCTGCTCGGTGTTGGACCGATCACCGCCACGCAGATCCTGGTCAGCTGGTCCCCTCCCGGACGGTTCCGGTCCGAGGCAGTCTTCGCGTCCTTCGCTGGCGTCTCGCCGATTCCCGCCTCCTCCGGGCTGACCAATCGCCACCGCCTCAAGCGAGCGATCTGTCGCCAGCTCTTCAAGATCCTTGAACGCTTCGATCGAGAGGCTGGGACGAACTTCGAGAATCTTGCTCAAGCGGCTTGACGCGATATAGCAGCCTCGGGGGGACCGTCGTGTGTGCGGGCGAGGCCGACCAGGACGCCGACTCCGCCGAGGTTGCCTTCCTCGCGCAAGGTGGTCCATGTGTGGCGGGTCGTCTTGGCGCTGTCCTCGATGCTGTTCGTCTGGTCCAGGCCAAGGCCCCGTTCGGCGTCCTCGATGACCCGTGGGTCGCTGGGATGCGGCACCGTGAACTGGACGTCGTCGAGTTTCTGTTCCTCCAGGTAGCGCTGGTGGCCAGCCATGTCCCGGCAAACCCCGGCTCATACCGTTTCTGCGACCTTCGACCACATCAACAGCCCACCGTGTACAAGGAACTTGTCGTGGTCGTCGCCATCGTTCTTTTGACCACCGCACTCGTGATCGTCGTCGCGCTGCCAGCCGCGGTCGGCGCGGGCAAACTCGCCCGTCTCAACGACGCCACCTACCACCCTCGACCACCGCCAAGAACGTCATGGTCAGGGTCTATCAGATGCCCATGACGCAGCATCGATCAGCGGTCGCCCGAAGCTGGAAGGGCTCAGTGGCGGCTTTCTGTGGGTAGGCAGTCGCCTGAGGTGAAGATTTGGGGCCATGCGCTGTTTCCTTGATAGGCGGCGATGACCCAGTGGGTGTAGTTCCATTGTTTGTTCGTGTTGTATTCGGCCAGCAGTCTGGGGCAGGCGGTCTTGCTGACGACGTCCTGGAAGTGGGATTGCTGGGCGCGGCCGCCAAGGGCGCCCGAGCCGTCGTGGGCCCACACGTACATCATCTTTTCGACTGGGTCGAAGCCGAGAGTGATGGCATCGTCGCGGTCGAAAGGCTCCAGACCGTATCCCTGGGTGAGGCGGGTGTTCCAGGCAGCTGTGATCGCCTTCAGTGTGCCGGAGGCGACGCGTATCTCGTCCTTGTTGCTGCTGGGGATCTCGGCGGTGGTCATGCCTTCGTCCGAGCCCTGGCGCCGTCCGGCTTCGTCCGTGTAGCAGCCGTCGGTGGCTTTGCCGAAGCCGAGGACGTTTGCCTCGTCCTGGCCGTCGTAGTCCTTCCAGTAGACGGAGAACCGGCCGTAGGGCCAGCTCGTCGGTGCGTCCTTGAGCCGCTGGGCCAGAGCGGTGCAGGCGGCCATTTCCCCCGCCCGGCGGAAGACTTCCTTGTAGTCGTCGGTCAGCGTAGAGATCGGGCCGCCAGTCACCATGACGGTTTGCGCCTGACGGTTGAACGTCACCGTCGGCGTCATGAAAGACATGTCTTTCGTGCCGAGCATGGACGTCACTTGACGGCCGATGGCGATCGCGGCCTCCTGTTCCGTCGTGCCGTCGGCCTTCCGGCTTGTGCTCCACTCGCCGGGGACGGGCTGGGTCTCGTCGTCCGATCGGGTAAAGGCGGGATCTGCCACGCCGGCCAGCGGGTCGGACGGGACGGGGACGGAGCGGGGGTCGGATACCGCCTGGCCGGTCACGTCCGTGCCGACGACGGGGGTGGAGGTCTGACCGGTTGCGGCACCGGAGGGATGAGTGCCCACGGCCGGCGCCGAAGCGGCGGTCGTGGAATGACCGGTGGCATGATCTGTGCTGTTACGGAAAGCCAGCGCGCCGCCCGCGCTCGCGCCAACGACGGCGGCTGCCACCACCACGGCCACAACGACCCGACGCCGCGAGGAGCTCTCACGGATCAAAGCAGCCGAGGTCCAGGAAGGGTCTTCCGGGATGGGTACAGACCACTGTGCCGTCACCGGTGTGCCGGCCAGTGTCGGGGTGTTGCCCGCCTCTGCCCCGGTGGCGGCGTTAAGGATCTGGGTGGGCTCGGCATCCAGCAGCCGTGCGCACGCATCAGCCGCCTCGTCGGCGTCCGGTCGCTCGGCAGGTTCCTTCGCCAGCGCCCGTTCCAGGATCTTCTTCAGCGCCTCGGGCACGCCGTCCAGGTCCGGCTGGCCGGATATGACCCGGTAGGCGACGGCTTCGGGGACGCCGCCTCCAAAGGGAGGACGCCCGGTGGCCGCATAGGCCACGAGCGCGCCCCAGCCGAAGATGTCTCCCTGCGCTGCGGTGACACCGCTGCGGTAGTGCTCGGGGCTGATCCAGCCGGGCGTGCCCGTCATTACCCCGGTGCGGGTGACGCTCGTGCCGTCGGCGGCATGGGCGATGCCGAAATCCAATAGGCGGGGGCCGGCTGCGGTGAGCAGCACATTCTGGGGTTTGACGTCTCGGTGGACGACACCGGCCGCGTGGATTGCTGCGAGGGCCTGCGCGGCGCCGGTGGCGAACACATGTAGGGTCGCGCCGGTCAGGGGGCCGTGGGCGGCCAGGTGTTCCGTCAAGGTCAGGCCCGCAGCGTAGGCGGTCGCCAGCCAGGGGGCGTCCGCATCGGGGTCGGCCGCCAGGAGCGGCAGCAGAAACGGGCCTCGCACCCGGGTAGAGAGCCGGACCTCGCGGCGGAACCGGGCCCGAAACTCCGGATCATCCGCATGCAGGGGATGGATCACCTTGACCGCGACCCGCTCCCCGCTGCCGTCGAGTCCCGCGTACACCGTGCCCATGCCGCCGGCACCAAGTCGGCCGACAATGCGGTAGGGACCGACACGGGACGGATCCCCGGGGCGGGCAGGCTGGATTCGCCCGCCCGAAGCGGCAACGCTCACGGCTTGTCCGATCGATCTGTCAGAGAGCAGGACAAGGGTGGATGCTATCCCGCCGCTGTTTTCTGGGCTCTGTTCTCGTTCTGCCGATCGTCAGTGGTTACGTCCGCTGGAGTGGTGCATCGACGGTCACTCCAGCGGACGTGGCCGACGAATATGGATGTATGCGAATAATCGTCAAATACGCGAAATAGGGGAGCCCAGGGCAGCACCTCACCCAAGTTGCTTCGGGACGAAGAGGTAGGGGGTTCAAATTCCGCCACCCCGACACAGGTCAGAGGCCCATTCGCTTGATCGCGAATAGGCCTCTGACCTGTGTACAGCAGTGGCATACAGTGACCGCCATGATCCGCCGATCGTCCTCGGTCGACGGATCTTCCGCTCGGGAGCGCACAGCCAAGTACCTGCTGGCGACACGACTGAAGCAGCCGCACGAGCGGACGGCAGCCCGGACCGAGGCGGCCGTGCCCACGCCGTGGACGGACCGGTCGCCCGAGCTTGTCGCCCGCCGACCGGGATGGCCCGGCAGGTCTGGGCGGTGGGAGCGGGCCGCCCCACCGTTTTTCAGGAGCTTTTAGCTCGCCTGGAAGGCCGGCATAGCGTGAGCGCGTTGCCGAAGAGGGAGACGTGTTGATCTACGAGTATCTTCCCGATGAATTCGTCCGGCTGGGGGTGGTCTCGAAAGCGACCGGGCTGGATCTCCGCGCGGTGGCCGCGCAGGTGCGGCTGGCTCAGGAGCATGCCGGCAGCGCACGGCTGGTCCCTCACGAGCCTTATAACCTGAGCGAACTACTCTCATCGCAGAGTTGTGGCGTCTTCAGTGGGAGCGGATCGCGGGTCTCATGAAGAGGGAAGGGATGACTGTGTATACGCTCGCTCGTGATGCACGCGCCCGCCGATACGAACCGCGGCGGCTGCAACGGCTGGTGAACGATGTGGCGGAGGCCGAGCGGTCGGGGGTCGGCGCTGTACAGATCGAGCGGCACCGGGTCTACCGGATCGATGCCCGGCCCGTTGCCGGCTCGTCTGCGCACGTGCCGGCCCTCACACTCCATCTGATGGCGGCGTCACCTGACGGTGCGGCCGAGAAGGCTCAGGCGGTCCACGGACGAGACGGCGGCCTCTACCAGCGTGGCGGATACCGGATCACCTCCGTCGAACAAGCCCTTCCCGAAGCCGGCGAACTTTTCTGATCGAGCCGAACCGGTCTCTTCTGGCAGGGGGCGCTACAGCACCATCGGGGACACCTCCTACGATGCCCTGACTGCGGCGCACGTCAGATGCGTCGAGGGGGGAAAGGATCCAGTTCATGGTGAACGGACGTGGTCTGCGCGGAGGCTGGCGGACAGGGGCGCTTCTGGTCGCCGCCGTCATGAGCGCTCCGCTGCTGTCGGCCGCGCCTGCGGCGGCCGTGCACGGTGCGGTGCCCGGTGACTTCAACGGCGACGGCTACCGCGACGCCGTGCTGCCCGCGCCGGGGGCGAACATCGCCGGTAAGCTGGGAGCCGGTGCCGTGGTCGTTCTCTACGGATCGAAGACGGGACTGTCGACGTCCCGGCGGGCGACCATCACGCAGAACACCGCAGGCGTGCCGGGCACGGCCGAGTCGAACGACGGGTTCGGTGCTGCCATGGCGACGGCCGACCTGAACCGGGACGGTTACGCGGACTTGGTGGTCTCCGCGCCGTACGAGGACACCACACGGGGCGAGGACGCCGGCACGATGACAGTCCTGTGGGGCAGCAAGTCCGGGCTGACGTCCGGCACCGACCTGCCGGCGACCACCGCCGGCAGGTACTACGGCCTCGACGTGGCAGCGCTCAGTGCCGGCCCGGGCGTGCGGACCGAGGTGCTCGTGGCCGGGTATGAGGGGGCGATGCGCTTTCGGGGGCCGTTCAGCCGCAGCGGCACCTACGGCTCGGCCGATGAAAACCGTGACACCGCATCCGTCGGAAGCGTCACGCTGGGCGACTTCACCCACAGCGGCATCCCCGACGAGGTAGTCCTCACCGTCCGGCTGAGCGACATCAGCGGTGGCGAGGTGTACATCAACCCCGTCTACGGCGGCGCACAGCAGATGGGCAACGGGCTGATCGCGGCCACCGGGGACGTCAACGGCGACGGATACACCGATCTCGTGGTCGCAGACCCCGACGAGCCGGACCACGCCGGAGCCGACGGCACGCTCGGCGGCCGGGTACTCCTGTGGTACGGCTCGGCACACGGCATCGCACGGGACGCGAAACCCGTGCAACTCACCCAGAACACCCCCGGTGTCCCCGGCGTGAGCGAGAAGGCGGACAACTTCGGCGGCGCCCTCGCGGTGGCCGACCTCAACCGTGACGGGCTGGCGGACATCGTGGTCGGCTCGCCGCTGGAGGACACCGGCAAGAGAAACGCCGGGCAGGTGACCGTCATCCCTGGCCGCAGAGCCGGGGCCCTGGGCGCCGGCTCCTACGCCTTCACCCAGAACACCGCCGGAATCCCAGGAGCTGACGAAGCCGAAGACTCCTTCGGCACCACCGTGGCCGTCGGCGACATCAACAACGACGGCAAACCGGAACTCTTCATCGGCGCCGCAGAAGAGAACAACGCCACCGGCGCCGTCTGGGTGCTCCCGGGCGGCACCGACGGTCCCACCGCCAAGGGCAGCAGCATCATCACCGCCCCGTCCGTCGGCTTCCCGCAAAAGGACAGCACCCTCCTCGGCGGCAACGGACTCCTCGGAGTCATCTGAACGAAAGGCGACCACGCCGCAAGACCCTGGCCTTACACACCGGGTTCCAGCATGGGCCGCGGGCGGCGCCCTGGCGGGGGAGGGCGGTAGCCGGTGAAGGAGGTGAGGCGCTCGCAGACCCCGCCGAATTCGAGCAGCGCGCCCCCATTCCTTTCCAGGGCAGAGAAGAACCGCTTGGCCCGGGGGACTGGTGGGTGATCTGTCAGGTACAGCCGGGGCTGTCGGCCAGGGCCCGGCAGAGCATGCGTCGCCCGAGGCCCTGGCAGTGGTGGTCGAGGCTGATGGAGATCTTGGGACCATCCCCGCAGGCGCGGGGGAACAGCAGCCGCTGCTCCGCCAGGTGCCACGCCCAAGGGTGTCGGTCAGGCCGGGGACGATCTAGGAGATTTCAGTGAGTGTAAGCGGAGCTCAGGCAGCGGCCTTCTTCCGTGACGTCGCTCGTACTCGTACCGTCTGGTGGGTTCGAAACGACGAAGGCTGCCTGGTCCCTGTCGCTGCTTCTGGGCACGAGGCTTTCCCCTATTGGTCGACGAAGGCCCGTGCCCAGCGCGCCGTGGAGCTGTGGGGTCCTGATTTTCGAGCTGTTTCAATGCCGCTGGATCAATGGCGAAACGCGGCTCTGCCGGACCTGGACAAGGAAGACCTCCGAGTAGGAATTAACTGGAGCGGACCGCGCCTGACTGGATGGGACTTCACTGTCGGTGAAGTGGTCAATCGTCTCAACCACGCTCTTGGCGAGCCGCCGTACGGCCAGTGGATGTCGAGGGGGCCGGCTTAGCGCACGGGGATGTCCCCGATGAAGAGCACGTCACCGGCCCACACTACGTTGGTGTCCGGGATGTGCACGATCAGGTCGCCAGCGGTGCGGGCGAGCCCGGCCTCGATCAACTCGACGGCCGTGGAGCTGGGATCTCTATAAGAGCTGCTATTGGAATGACTTCTTACGGAGCGCAGTTGCCGGACGTGACGGGTCAGGGCCGGTTCATGGACTGGAGCGGGCAGTGGGCCATTGCTGGAGTTCGCGGTGATGCGGGGGTTGAGGAGGACGATGGTGCCAGCGCCCTCCTCGGCGGGCTGGACGGCGGCGGCCGCCTGCGCGATGCCGATCTGGGGAGCAGCGATGCCCATACCCTTGGCGAAGGGTGAACCGTTCCGGGTTCGGTAGAGATCTCAGATGTTGGTTTTGACCTGGGGTTTCGTGATTGCGAGGTAATGGTTGTTCTCGTATTCGACCGGCGGGACGTGGCCTATCTCACCGTGGAGTCGCCGGTGGTTGTACCAGTCGACGTACTCGTCGGTGGCGAGTACGACGTCGGGCAGCGTCTTCCACGGCCGCTGGGGCTTGATCAACTCGGTCTTGAACAGGCCGATCATGCTCTCCATCAGGGCGTTGCCGTAGGCGTCGCCGACCGATCCGATCGAGGCGGCGATGCCGGCGGCGTCCAGATGCTCGGCGAGCCGGAAACTCGTGTACTGCGACCCGGCATCCGAGTGATGTATCAACTCGCCGGGCCGGGCCGGGTGTTGGTCGCGGTCGCGTTGCCAGAGCGTCATCTCCGGGGCGTCGAGCACGAAGACCGTCTCCTTCACGGTGGCCGCGGACCAGCCGACGATCCGGCGGGAGAAGGTGTCCACGACGAAGGCGACGTGGACGACACCCGTCCAGGTCTTCACGTGGGTGAAGTCCGCGACCCGGAACCGGTTCGGGGCGCCGGCGACGAAGTTGCGGTCGACGAGGTCCGGGGCCCGCTCGGCCTGCCCGCCGGGCAGCGTGGTGATCACACGTCGGCCGCGGACGGCGCCGGTGATGCCGAGCTCGCGCATCAGACGTTCGACGGTGCGGCGGGCCACTGCGTGGCCCTGCCGGTTCAGCTCCCGCCAGATCTTCCTCGCTCCGTAGACACGGTGGTTGGCCTCGAAGACCTCGCTGATGCGCTCCTTCAACCCGGCGTCCCGCACGGTCCTGGTGGACGGCGTGACCTGGCGTTTGTGGTGGGCGTAATAGGTGGAGGGTGCGATCCTGCAGTCGTGGTCGGTGAGGACCCGGCAGATCGGCTCGACGCCGCCGAAGCGGTTCTTGTACTCGTCGATGAACGCTACGGGCGTGTGTGTGGCCGGTCGAGCTCGGCTGCGAAGAAAGACGCCGCGGCCTTGAGGATCTCGTTCGCCCGCTTCAGCTCGGCGATCTCCTTCTTCATCGCCTTGACCTGCGCGGATTCCTCCGTCGTCATGCCAGGGCGGGTCCCGGCGTCGATCTGGTCCTGCCGCACCCACTTGCGCAGCGTCTCGGCCGTGCCGATGCCCAGTTTCTGGGCGACCGCTTTCATCGCGGCCCACTCGGTGTCGTAGTCGGGCCGCACCTCGGCGACCATCCGCACCGCACGACGGCGCAGCTCAAGCGGGTACTGGGAAGGACGTGCCATGACTCGACCCTCTCAAACGATCGAGTCCCTACCGAACCCGGAACGGTTCAGAATGACGCGAGCCTGACCGCTGCCTCGTAGGAGGTGGCGGTCTTGTCGTACCTGGTGGCGATGCCGCGGAAGCTCTTGAATTGGTTGAAGCAGCGTTCGACGATGTTGCGCCGGCGGTAGATCTGCCGGTCGAACACCGGAGGCCGGCCGCCGCGACGGCCCCGGTTGTGGCGGTGTCGCTGCTGGTCGCGCTTCTCGAGGATGGTGTTCGCGATGCCGCGTCGGCGGAGGTGGGCGCGGAAGCCGCGGGAGCTGTAGGCCTTGTCGGCGACGACCTGGTCGGGCCTGCGGCGGGGGCGGCCGAGGCCGGTGCGCGGGACGCGGATGCGCTCGAGGAGGGGGCGTGCGCAGATGCCGTCGTTGCGCCGGCCGGGTGTCAGCAGGATCGCGAGGGGGCGTCCGCGGCCGTCGCAGGACAGGTGGATCTTCGTGGTCAGTCCGCCTCGGGATCGGCCGAGGGCGTGATCATCCGGTTCGTCCGGCCGGTGAGTCCTCCTTTTCGGCCGGTCGCGGCGGCGTGCTGGTGGGCGCGGACGATGGTGGAGTCGATCTGGACGAGCCAGTCGATGTCGCCGGCCGCGTCCGCACGTGCCTGGACCTGCTGCAGTGCCCGGGTGAACACGCCGTTCAGGGCGTAGCGACGGAAGCGGGTGCAGACCGTTTTCCACGGTCCGTATCGTTCCGGCAGGTCGCGCCGGGAGATCCCGGTCCGGATCTTGTAGACCATCCCGTTGACGACCTGCCGGTCCGACACACGGGGCCGGCCGGTGACGGCCCTCGGTATCAGTGGAGCGAGTAACTCCCACTCCTGATCGGTGAGTTCATGACGGCGTATCACCCCACCATGATCCACTACCCGATGATCTTTGAAGACGGACCCTAGTACATCGAGGGCCCTGCCGGCATCGAGCCTGGTCGTTGGCTCGGTTCCACGCGGCCGGTGGGAACGCCAGCGAGTTCCGGCCGTCGCCCGACCAAGAAGCCGCCGAAGCGCGACTGGCGGAAGCCGTCCGCTGGCCAGGTCATGGAACATGCTCGGTGATCAGTGAGAACGAGTCCCGGTCTACGACTGTTGAGGCTCGCGCAGGCAACCTCGCGCATGTCGCAACCATGCGGCGCAAGAAAAGGGGCGGAGACCTGATACCGCGGGTATGAGATAGCACAGGTGAACGCCTGCTTGAAGAACCTCTTTTGGACAGGCGTTGCCGTCGCCCGGCCTGGCGCTTGGTGCTGTCCAGAGCCGTTGCTTGCTTCCCGGCATCCGTGACCGCGGGCCTCCTGAGGCTGGCCTGTGGCTCCTGCCGGGGTTCATGAGGCAGCAGTGGTAAGGGAGATGGTCAGTCCCACCAGCGAAGGTTGCAATAAGACGGCTGGCTTTATGCGCTCTTGAGGTCAGCTGATCACCTGTCAGTGATGCGACAATCAGCGGTATCGCAGATTGGGGGACGGATGGCCACGCCGAGCAGAGGAAGCCCTGCGATACAGCGTCTGCAGTTGCGCGGAGAACTGCGAAGAGCCAGGAGCGAGGCCAATCTGACGCAGCGGCAGGTAGCCGCACGTATGGAATGGTCACCGAGCAAGCTGCTGCGGATCGAAGCCGGCGAAGTCGGTATCTCCGTCAATGACCTACGCTCGCTCCTAGGGCTTTACGGGCTGCCCCCACAAGACGTCGAGCGGCTGCTTGACTTGGCCCGGGGCAGCAGGAAGATGCCGTTCACCGAGTACAAGGACATCTACGGCAAGGAGTTCTTGGACTTTCTGGCGATGGAGTCTTCTGCCTTCGTGACTCGCAGCTTCCAGCCCCTGGTCATGCCCGGCCTGCTCCAGACCGAGGAGTACGCGCTGGAGATCATCCGCGCCTACACTCCCGACCGGTTCTCCGAACAGCAGCACCAGCGAATGGTTGAGGCGCGCATGCTGCGCCAGGAGACCCTCGAGCGTGACCATGCGGAGGTCTTCTTCATCCTGGATGAGTCCGTGATCCGACGGCAGGTCGGTGGACCGGGAGTGATGCGTGCCCAGCTGCGCAGACTGGCAGAGTTGGCGGCTCATCCACGACGCCAGATCATGATCTTCCCGTTCAGCCGGGGCGCCCATGCCGCGTCCCAGGGACCCTTCACCCTGTTCGAGTTCGAAGAAGACATGCCGCCCTTCCTGTACCTGGAGAATCTGCGGGGGACGGCCCTCGTCAGCACGGCGGCGGAGGACGTCATCGGCTACACGGCACTCTTCTGGAAATTGGAGGAGCAGTCGATCAAGGGCGATCGGGTTCCGCAGGTGTTGTTGCAGATCGCTGAGCGAATGGGGACGGATCCTCCTGACCTTCAGGATCTGTCCAACGCCGCCTCCTGAGCGGGGTCCGGCGCCGTCGGCTTGTTCCCCGGAGCATCGGCATTCGCCAGGGCGCAGCCACAAGATGCTCGCCCAACGAGGTGGGGCGCATAGAAGCACGTGGGGTCGCATGGTGGTACGCCCCTTACACATGACTGTGGCTCCGCGAAGGCGAAGCCACAGAGGGAGCGGGCCCGCTGCAACGGTTGCGCCCCCTGCTGATCGCCCGGGCCACCGGAGACCAGCGTATTCGCCACGGTTGCGCATCCGTACCGACTTAGCAATCACCCCTGGTGAAGGCGTCGAGCAATGTGATGGCGCAACCGCTACTAGTTAGGTGTTCTCCGGAAGGGTGCCGGATAAACCATCAATCTGCTACCTAGCGTGTGGCCGGATCGCAATCGGTTGAGCGTCGAAATGATGTACCTATCTGCGGTTTCCGGTGCGGCTTCTCTCGTTCCGCGTCAAGGTCGCCCTGCGTGCCTGATGAATGATCACGTTACTGGCAGGGAATTTGCCTTGCAGACAGCCTGTCGTCTGCAAACGGCATGGCAGTTGGCACAGCCAAGTCCCGGGCCATCTGGAGTGAAACATGTCCGACACCGAGCCCTCGGCCGATCCGCCGAGGGACCCGTCCCAGCACGTTCCCGCGCTGCCCCGAGCAAATGCCGTGGCTGCGGTCATCGTGGCCATCGCCTCACTCGGCGCAGCCATCACGATCCTGATTCTGGTCCCCGACGACTCCGGCAAAGCGGCTGCCGGAGCCGTCGCGACCGCAGGTTTGACCCTCGCCGGACGGCTGGGCAGTCCAGCCCGTTGAACCATGCGGCACGGATTGCCCAGTTGAAGATTCATCAATTGCATCGCGACGCCCGCGCGCGACAGCAGGGAACATCTCCCTTCTACTCGCGCGCGGTTGCCGCATCCCTCATACCCGAGGCGAGGAACAAGCGCCACGAGCGCTGACTGAATGCCAGCATGCTGGTCGTAGCATCCTTGGAGTCTCGCACCAGGACGCCGCTGGAGCCCGTCCAGGCGACCTCTACGCATTGGTTTCCCGCGGCATCACTGAAAGATGACCTATGCCACGACCACACGTCGTTCATTCACGCCTGTCTTTCTCAACCTGCGCACTGCAGGCACGGCAGGACCCCAAGGCGCGCCAAAATAAACCAGCGCGCCTGCTTGTTATGGTGGATCAGACTACAAGGTCCGCCTCATACTTCTCAACGAGCGCGCCGTGCCAGGGATGCGTGTGCTGTCGCTCTGTCACCCCGGGGCGGCCCAGGCTAGTTCCCCTTCGCGATGCACACGTGGCAATTGCCGAAACCCTGCAAGCCGCACATCGTCCGAGACGGGCCGTCGTGCCGTCACGCGGAGGCGAACCTCGCAGGGAAGCGGATCTGCTCCACGGTTGTAGGGCATCCGAACCGGCTTGTTCTGCGGGGTGGGGGGAAGGGCGGCGCTGTCCCCGGTCTCATCCAAAAGAGTTCCGCGAGGACGTCGTGCGGGCCGTGAGCAACGCGCCCAGAGGCTGGGCGCCGCTCTCTTGGGCCGCTTGCCAGCTCTTCACCAAAGCGTGAAGGTGTTGAAGCGGCCAGCGCGACGTGCCGTCGCGGTCTTTCCTGGCGTGTGCCGGCTCGGCCAGCGTGTCGGCCCCGCAGCAGAAGACTACGACACCGGCGAGCGCGAGAGTGTCCGGCAGTTCCGGGCCGACGAATCCGGTGAGGCGGTATCGGTGTTGCGGATCTCTTGGAGATGAGCAGTTCTTGAGTGCCGACCAGGGAGCTGCTCAGTTTTAGTACTCCAGCAGCGGTTCGTGTCCTGAGCTGCGTTTTCGGTAATGGCAGCTGCGGGCGATGGCTTGGCGGCGTCTTCTTCAGGCCGACCACTTCAGTGCGTGAGTGACGGGATCGCGATCGGCTCGTGGGTGGGGCAGGAGAGCATCCAGGAGTCGCCGGATCTCTGCCACGGTGAGCGGGACGAGGGCTGATCCGTTTCTGCAACCCCCTTTGCCTCGCCACTGGCCTGGGCGGCGAGTGCGGCCAGAACAGCATGGGCGAGCATGGCCAGGGTGATGTGCCGGTACCAGCCGACATAGCGGCGGACCTCGTACTCGTCCAGGCCGCATTCGTTCTTCGCGGCCTGGAAGCATTCCTCGATCGCCCAGCGGGAGCCGGCCACCTGGGCCAGCCCGGCGATCTCAACGCTGACAGGTGCATAGGCGAGGTAGTAGGCGAGCTCGCCGGGGTCGGAGATGCTGCGGCGGGCCATGACCCAGCGGTGATGGGTGGGCGGGTCGGGATCGAAGACGAGGTTGGCGGGCAGTTTGGCTGCGGCCCAGTCGTAGACGCGCGGGCCTTTCGCCCCGTCGCCGCAGGACAGCCGCTGCCAGGCGTCATCAGGCGCTTCGTCGATGAGCTCATCGATGCGCCAGATGCCGGCCAGGGACTTGATCTGCTGGGACTTGGGCACCGCCACCACATAGCCGAGGCCGAGTTGTTCGAGCAGGCGGCGAAAGTGCCAGTCTTGCCCGTAAGCCTCGTCCGCAGTGACCCAGGCGGCGGGCAGACCTGCGGCGAGGCAGCGACGGACGATGTTCCGGGCCAGCTCTCCCTTGGTCGCAAAAACCCCGTTCGTCAGGGATCTTCGCCGCCCGGCAGCGGTCACGATCGGACGTCCAGGCTTTCGGCAGGTAGAGGTCCCGGTCGACCAGGGCCCGGCCCGAGCCGGTGGCGTAGGCGGCGAACACGCCGATCTGACAGTTGTCGATCTTCCCTGAGGTTCCGGTGTACTGCCGGCCCACCCCGACTGAGGTGATGCCCTTCTTGATGAACCCGGTGTCGTCGATGATCAGCACACCGTCCGGTCCGAGCTGTTCAACCACATAGTCACGGACGTCGTCACGCAGGTTGTCCGCGTCCCAGACACTGCTGTTCAGCAGTCGCTGGAAGCCGTCTGGTGTGCGGTGACCTGCCCATTCCGCGAGTTGCCAGCCGTTCCTGCGTGACGCCCGTCCCAGCAGGCCCCGGACATAGTCCCGCATCCGCCACCGCAGATCCGCCCGCGCGAACCGGCTCGCCACTCGAGCGAACACCGACTCCAACTCATCAGCCCAGTCAGCGACTTCAGTCATACCCTCCATGCCAGGACAACGACAACTGCCAGCTCAGGACACGAACCGCTGCTGGAGTATTAGGTCGTGTCCGATGGGTCGTGGAATCGCTTGGGCGTACAAGAAGCGGTGCAGCGATGATGTGCGGGTGTTCTACGAAGATCTCAGCGAGTACGCCTACCAGGACGAGGATGCGTTCACGGACAGGGCGTCAGGTTTCTACGCGCTCTGGTACCGCCCGGCGTACACCCGCCTGAACATCGGGTGGCTGGAAGTCGGCAAGCCGTACTCGACGGGGGCGGTCCCCATGATGTTCGTGGAGAAGCTGAAGGCTGTTCAGGAGGTCCAATGGGTGAACGTCTGCCTCGGGGTGCACGAGTGCGACCTGTGTCCTGAGGATGGGGCACCGGAAGGAAACGGGGAGGTACGGATTCCGGGCGAGCCTGGCCTCGCTTACGCCGCTCCGTTCCTGATCACGCACTACGTCACCGCCCACGGCTACCGGCCGCCGCAAGCCTTCATGGACGCCGTTCTCGCTGTCGACCTCGACGTATGGGCCGCCACACGCTGGCCAGAAGTCCCCTTTCCCTGGGTTCCGGATGATGTGGAACGCATCCTGGAGTAGCGGCGAGCGAGACTTATGTACGCAGCCAGAACCGTATCGAGGCGACGGCGACCGTCACAGCCTAACTGATGGTTTCGGAATGAGGTTCGAAGTCGCCTCAAGCAGATGATGCTGCAGGCAAGTTGGAGCAGTGCGAGGTGGAGGTCGGCGCGTATCTCGTAGCGGATCCGCAGTCGCTTGAACCGGTGGAGCCAGGCGAAGGTCCGCTCGACGACCCAGCGGGTCTTGCCCAGTCCGGAACCGTGGGCCGTGCCCCTGCGGGCGATCCTCGGTGTGATGCCACGAGCCCGCAGGAGACGGCGGTACTTGTCGTGGTCGTAGCCGCGGTCGGCGAACAGCCGGCGTGGCCGTCTGCGAGGCCTGCCGCAGACTCCACGGATACCGGGTATCGCGTCCAGCAGGGGCATCAACCGCGTGACGTCGTGACGGTTTCCGCTGGTCAGCGCCACGGCGATCGGAGTGCCATGCCGGCCTACGATCGCGTGGTGCTTGCTGCCGGGCCGGGCCCGGTCGGTCGGCGAAGGTCCAGTGTGAGCCCCCCTTCCAGCGACCGGACGTGTGAGCTGTCGATCGCAGCGTCGTCCATGTCCAGCAGCCCGGCGGCCCGCAACTCGGCCGGCAGCACCTCGCGCAACCGCGGCCAGACGCCCGCTTCGGTCCAGTCCCGCAGACGACGCCGGGCCGTCACGCCGCTGCAGCCGACCTGCTCCGCCAAAACGTCCCGCCGGCTCACGCTCTTGCACAGCACGTAAACAATGCCCCGCAGTGCAGCCCGGTCGTCCGCAGGCAACCGCCCGGGATACCGATGCCGCCCGGGCGGACGAGGAGGCAACAACGGAGCCACCCGTTCCCACAGGTCATCGGGCACAAGGTCGGCGGACACCCATCAGATCCTGCCGACACGACACCCAACTGCCAAGCCTCACAACAAACTTCATTCTGAAACGATCAGTAAGACCGCGGTGGCGCAGCGCGTGGAGCTCCTGACTTCTCTGGCTGTCACGACCTCCCCGCACCGCCTGAACGGCTACATCATCGCGAGAATCCAGGCGGGGGAGGCTTGCGGCGTATCCGGCTGTGCGGACCCTGGACGGGCGGGCTACTGAACTTGATTGGGTGATGTTAGGTGGCGTGGGTTATCGGTCACCTGCGCCGGTGATCGCCGACCCGCATAGGCTGGCTCTCGGTGTGCATACTGTGACTGGCAGAGGGGCCGTCGTTCGACCGAACGGCGATGGGTGGGGGATAGGCCACGGGCCGGGCCGGACGATCAAGGAGACCAGCGATGGATGTCGAGGAATGCTGGCGCCGCTACGGGCTTCGCCCCGTCGGCGCGGACCTCGACGAGATCCGTGCACTCCTCAGAGAGCACACGGCGCGCGAGCGACGTGTCCAGGGCGCGGGCGACACTGAGCTGATGAGGTTCTGCTGCTTCCAGCTGTTCAACAGCGGCAACCTCGACGACGTGCTCCTGATCTGGAGTGCGAAGCAAGCCAGCTTCGACGCAGCGTGCTCGATCGACATCGAATTCCTGCTTGGGCACGGGCTCGACGCGACGAAGGCCCACCTCTCGGCCAGCCGTGCACCTTCTGCGACGGCGGCACTGGATCAACTGCGCGAGCTTGAGGCAGATGGTGAATTCGAGGACTTCTCAGTGGAGGAGCGCTCCGCCGTCTACGACCGGTACTACGGCGACTGACGAATCTGCAGCGCCGGTCAGTCGTCCGTGATGAGGCTGGTGCCTGCAAGGCAGCTATCGACGAAATCCGGGCGATACCGGATCTGCTTGAGTCTGCGCTTCACGGCCCTGGTGATCTGGCCCAGGTCGGCTGCGGCGAGGTTGCCGAGGTCGCATTTGACCAGCGACCAGCTGCCCTCCTGCGGGTTCGGGTCCGGCGTGTGGGCGGGGAGCTGGAACACGGTGGGCCAGGCGGCATCCGCGGTGATGAACTCCCGCATCCCGGCGGTCAGGTGGAGGCGGACGTTGTCCCAGACCACTACGATCGGCCGGCCAAGCCGGATGCGGGCACGCACCAAGAAGTCGCGGAGGTTCCGCCGGGACCGCTCGCCCGGTTTGTAGCAGGTCATACCTGCCATCGACACCCGTCCGGAGCCCCGGCCGCGAACCCGGACGACCGGGGTTCGGCCGATCCGTCCCCAGGTTCGAGAGCGCGGCGGCGTCATCGACTGGCCGGCCTCATCCTTGAAGAAGATCCAGCCGTTACACGCCGCCGCACAGCTCTTCCCGGCGGCCACGCCTCCTCCTTCCACAGCTCAACCGCCGCATCGTCGCGCTCGATCGCCCGGCGGGTGGGCTGCTGCCACGACCGGCCCTGTCGCTTCAGCAGCCGCCACGTGCCCTCCACCGTGTACGAAACGTGGAACAGTCGACCGATCAGCGTCTTGACTCGCGCCAGCGTCCACCGCTGATCGGCCCAGCCGTGGACGATGACATATCAGCGGCCTTCGCTATCGTCCTTGCCATGACCTCAAGTGATCATCTGCTTGACCTGATCCGGAACACCCCAGAGATTGATCTGTTGTTGCGGTCATCGTTCGGCTTCGACATCCATCGGAGCCACTATGGCGAGGGCTTGAGGCTTGCCTCGGGTGCGCCGCTGGAGGTGATCGCCGGGGAGTCCGCCGGCGGAGCGTACTTCCTGTGTGCCGAGCAGAACGGTTGCCGACCGGTGGTGTTCGCGAGTTCCGAAGGGGAGGGCGGGCTGCTTGCCGATGACCTGGCGGACGCGCTGGAGATCATCATCGGGCTGGAGTGGCACGATTGCCTCTCATTCTCAGGCGATGGCGATGTGGAGGTCATGCAGGTCTCCGCTCAACACCTTGAACGGTCCCGTGACAAGTACAACCCGGACATCGGCAACGAAGCTGCCCAGGTGGCCGCGGCCCTGTCGCTGCGTATCGTGCCTGTCTCTGACCTCGTCGTCCGATTGCATGCAGCCGCGTCAAAGACCGAACCGGACTACGTCGTGACCGATGAGGACGGGCAGGCGTTCGACCCGCTTTTCGGCGAGCACCTGGAGCCTCGCCTCGGTGGCTGGCGCTGAACCGGATCAGCCGCTAGAGGGCGTCTGAAAAGCCTGTCAGCGGGCAAGTCACCTGGTAGCGGGGTGGTGACGCATTTTCGGGGGCCGGGGTGTGCGGGCTGCGTACCCGATACCCGACGGATCTGTCGGATCCGCAGTGGGAGATCCTCGGTCCGCTGGTTCCGGCGGTCAAGCCCGGTGGTCGGCCGGCGAAGCACGCGCGGCGGGAGATTCTGGGTCTGCCGCACGATCGGGTGACATCTGAACTGGCTTGCCCTGTGGGGCGGGTGGGAAGGATGTCGCTGTGCCCAAGCCTTATCCCGAAGAGTTCCGTGAGGACGTCGTGCGGGTTGCGAGGAACCGTGGCCCGGGGGTGACGGTGGAGCAGGTGGCCAAGGACTTCGGTGTCCATCCGATGACGTTGTGGAAATGGATGCGCCGGGCGGACATCGATGACGGGGCCAAGCCCGGGGTGAGCAGCCAGGAGAGCGCGGAACTGCGGGAAGCACGTCGGCGGATCAAGCTGCTGGAGCAGGAGAACGAGGTTCTGCGCCGGGCGGCGGCCTGTCTGTCGCAGGCGCATCTGCCGGGAAAAGGATCTACCCGCTCGTGAAGAAGCTGGCCGTGGACGGGGTGCCCGTCACGGTGACGTGCCGGGTGCTCAAGCTCGCCAGACAGCCCTACTACCGCTGGCTCGACAAGCCCGTGACCGACGCCGTGCTGGAGCAGGCGTACCGGGCGAACGCGCTGTTCGACGCCCACCGCGAGGATCCCGAGTTCGGCTACCGCTTCCTGGCCGATGAAGCCCGCAGCTCGGGGGCCGCGATGGCCGACCGGACCGCATGGCGGATCTGCCGGGACAACCACTGGTGGAGTGTGTTCGGCAAGAAGCGCGGCAGGACCAAGAAGGCCGGCCCGCCGGTGCACGACGACCTGGTCCGCCGCGACTTCACCGCCGACGGCCCGAACCGACTATGGCTCGCCGACATCACCGAACACGCCACCAACGAAGGGAAGTTGTACCTCTGCGCGATCAAGGACGTCTTCAGCAACAGGATCGTGGGCTACTCCATCGACACGCGGATGAAGTCCCGCCTGGCCGTGACCGCCCTGGACAACGCCGCGGCCCGGCGGGAACACGTCGACGGATGCATCCTGCACAGCGACCGCGGATCGCAGTTCCGGTCCCGGAAATTCGTGCGCGCGCTCGGCCGCCACCGGATGGCTGGCTCGATAGGGAGAGTCGGGGCAGCCGGCGACAACGCGGCCATGGAGTCCTTCTTCAGCCTGCTGCAGAAGAACGTCCTGGACCGCCGGAGCTGGACCACCCGCGAGGAACTGCGGATCGCGATCGTGACCTGGATCGAGCGGACCTACCACCGACGTCGCAGACAAGCCGCACTCGGCCGGCTGACCCCCGTCGAATTCGAGACCGTCATGACCACACCGGCCTTCCAGGCCGCGTGATCAAACCTGTCACCCGAACCTGCATCAGACCCTCTCGACGCACTGGCGTACTGGCTGCGGGCAGGCTGTGCCTGGAGGCTACTGCCGCGTGACTTACCGCCGTGGCAGACGGTTTACCACTACTGGCGGCGCTGGCAGATGGACGGCGTGTGGGAGCGGATGCTGACGGCGCTGCGCGAATGCGAGCGCGTGCAGCTGGGCCGGGATCCCACTCCCAGCGCGGCCATCGTGGACAGCCAGAGTGTCCGGGCCAGTGAGCGTGGCGGTCTCCATGGTTACGACGGCGGCAAGAAGGTCAGCGGCATCAAGCGCCACCTTCTTGTCGACACCCGCGGCACTGTCCTGGTCACCTGCGTGAGCCCGGCCAGTGTGGGTGACCGCGATGGCGCCGTGGTGCTCTTCTCCCAGGCTGCCGATACCTTCCCGCGCCTGCGGCACGTGTGGGCGGACCAGGGCTATCGCGGTGCCGACTTCCACGCCTGGGTCCAGGAAGCCACCGGTATCACCGTGGAGATCGTGCAGCGCCGCGACGGTGGTTTCCGCTCAACCTGGGCCCGAGCGGGGGCATCGCCACCAGCAGTTCCCCAGTTCGCGGTGATCCCGCGCCGCTGGGTGTGGAGCGGACGTTCGCCTGGCTGGGACGATGCCGCCGCCTGTCAAGGACTACGAGTACCTGCGCGTCTGCTCGGAGAACGCCATCTACCTCGCCATGGCCATGCTCCTGGTGCGTCGCCTCGCGAAAGAGGCCGCTGACGGGCTTTTCAGACGCCCTCCACTGAACTTGAACAGGTGATGTCGGGTCGGTTGATCTGACGGGCGCTGGCTGCCTCGCCGCACTGGCCTTGCCATCCATGAGTAACGCGCCCAGGAAACGACTGGCCCGCCACGTGGCCCTACGATCACGGCACCCCGCCGAACGCTTGTGCCCGACGAAGTGAGTGAGCCCATGAGTGACGACGTCCTGTCGATCATTCCGACCGATCCCCAGTGGCAGCCCGACCGGTCGGCGGCCGAGCGGACCGCTGCGCTCGCCGCGGACCTGGCTCCCGGCCGAGACGATGGCATGGAGGTCGAGATCGAGGTCACCTGGTACGACGCTCTCACCCCCGTCGACTGCGGCGAGAACCTGGAACGGATCGGCTGCCCGCACTGCGGTGCCTCGATCGACACCGAGTGGTACGCCGACCTGCTGGAAAGCCACTGTGAGGACGGCTTCGCCACCCTGGACGTAAAAGTGCCGTGCTGCGGCGCCGCCACGTCGCTGGACGTGTTGGACTACGAGTGGCCGTGCGGCTTCGCCCGCTTCGAGATCGCCATCTGGAACCCCGAACGTGACTGGTTCGGCGACGAGGAACTGGCCACTATCGGCGACATGCTCGGGCACCCGGTGAAGCAGATCCGAGCCCACATCTGACTCAGCTCTCAGCAGGAACCAAGTACGGCCGTCTAGCCCGACATCACCCATTCAACTTCAGTAGTGCTCTGACCGGGAAGGTTCGTTGGGTTCGCGGGTGGGTGGATGGCAAGCGATGACTTCCGACGACGGAGATCCACCCCATACGATCTTGAGTCCAGACCATGGACGTCGGAGGGCGACGATGGAAGAGCCGCGGATGCGCCTGGGCAACGATGATGCGTGGCTGGAACTGACTCGGATCCGTGCGGACAGTTGGCAGATCACCGCAGATTGGTCCTCCTCGCTGAAGGCTGACTTCACCGCGGATCTCAGCGCTGCGGAGGTCATGGACTTCGTGGCCCGCATGCTCTCTGGCCTGCGCGCGCCGTCGGGTGGACGCTTTTCAGCGGCGGTGACTCCTGGTCGGAACAATCCGCTGACGTTGAAGGCGGAGCCCGTGGGGGACGGTTTTGCCTTTTTCGCGCGTCTGACTCCGAACGGCGACGACGACGTGTGCCATTTGCAGATGGAGATCGATCCGATCGCCACGTCGGAGCTTCGTGAGACCTTCAGTGCGTTGCATGCGGCGCTGGTGGTCTGACCCCTCAGAGCGTTTTGGTCAGGCTGCCGTTGTAAGCGGGCGTCCGCCCCATCGGATGCCCCTCGCTTCGCATGCGGGCGCGTTCCCTGCGTTCGGCGGCCAGGACGCCCGGGTGGCGGGCGTTGGCGTTGCGTCACCGCAAGTAGGCGTGCAGGGCCCGGGTCTGCACGGTGTGGTTGGAGTGGTGGGAGTTGGAGATGGTGAACTACCTCAGCGGTCCGAAGTGCGCCTCGATCGGGTTCGCCCACGAGGCGTAGGTCAGGGTGAAACACAATTCGGCCTTGTGCTTCTTCGCCCAGCGGCGGAGAGCGACTTGGCAGTGACGCCGAGGGCCGCCGCCATCGCCAAGTATGTGCGTCGGCCGCCCGCGGCGCGGAAGAGCGCGACCGTGTCCTTCCCGGACTCCTCCGGGCACGGAGACTCGCGTCCCACCGGAGATGCCTCCCCGGATCGTCGAGATCCAAGTGTCCCGAGCGGGGAGGGCGGGGGGTGGTTGTCAGGGGGACCTGATACAGATCTGCTGGTGCGAGATGCGCACCATGTGGACGAGAACGGTTGAGGACATGGACTACATGGCGACCGCCCTGACCCTGGCGGGGGCACGGGCCGATCATTCGGAGGCGGCTGTCGCCCGCTTGGACGCGCTTGCAGCAAGGCACGGGCAGGCGCTTCCGCAGTCAGTACGCCATTGGTACTCCCTCGCCGACGCCACTGCGATCCTGGAGCCGGAACGCCGCGCCGATCACGTGTACTCAGTCGATGATCTGGGCCAGCCGGAGGCGTACTACTGGCCGACCGACGACGAGGACTGGCCGGAGGGCCTGGAGGAGCAAGAAGAGCGCGAGTTCGACCCCATGGCGCACGGCCTGCTGCCGTTCCTGCAGGAGAACCAGGGCGTCTATTGCCTTGCGGTGCAGTTGGACGGTTCGGAGGATCCGCCCGTGCTGCTTTCCTGGGACGGCGTGCAGCCGGACACCTGGACGGCGCACGCGGACACCTTCTCCCAGTGGGTCTACACACGGGTGTGGGACTTTGCGCTGTACCGCGGCGCCTCCATGCTCGAAGCCACCGCCGAACGGGTCACCGCAGCAGAGCTCGAAGCCTTGGAGCAGGTGCTGGAAGTGCGTCCGGCGACGAGGTCCGACCGCGAGGAGCAGCGGCGATTCGCCGGTCCCCGCGACGAGCAACGTCTGCTCCTGCTGTCTCCCTGGGGCGGTACGGGCGGCTGGAGCGTGTACCTGTGGGCGTCCACAGCAGAGCTGTTGGTCGAGCTGGTCCACACCGTGCGGCCGGTCCTCGCCCTGGGGGAGGTGCACGCCGGGTCCCACGAGCCCAGCGACACGGTCAAGCGCGCCATGGAACGGTTGCGCGCTTGACACCGCCGGGGCGGACGGGCTCTTCCTTCCGCTGCCCGGCGTGACGCACCGCCGGGTCGCCGCGCCGGGCAGCCCCTGACAGCCGGAATGACCATATGGCTGAATGGGTGAGGGGCTGGGAGATTGACGACGACGAAGGCGGGCGGTCGTCGCGGGCCGTCCGCAGGGCCACCGGCTCGGTGGCGTCTTGCCGAAGCTGCCGGTGTCGGCTTCGGTGAGGATGCCGAGCCTGACCAGGCGCCGGTGCAGTATCAGTATCAGGATCAGGACGACCGTGCCGCGGTCCTGGCCACGGTCGGCGAGATCCTCACTGGCATCAAGCTCGAGAAGCCTCTGCGGCCGGGTGATCATCTCCTCTCGTCGCCAGACGAGTCATTCCGAATGATCAGTGGTTGTGGTCACCGGGAAGCGGCCGGCACGTTGAGGTGGGCTGCCGGCTCGTTCGTGGCCTTCGCCACCGTGTGTGCCTTGGTGAGGGTGCACGCGCCGTCCACGCACCGGCGTTCCAGACGGCCGAGGGAGATGGTCTGTGCCAGGCCGACCATCCAGCAGGTGGGGCAGCCACGGAAGGCAAGCAGGGCCAACGGGGCCGCCAGCAAGGCGGCCGGGCCGGCGACGGGCACCAGGGCGATCGAGCCGATGATCAGCCCGAAGCCGATGGCGCCGCGCGCCAGATGGCGCGGGACGGACTTGCTGGCGAAGTTCATCTCGGACGCGGCGGCCTGGGCCTTCGCGCCCTGCGTGGGCTTCACTGTGTTCGCGACGTTCACGGTTGTGAGACCTCTCCGACTGGTTGGCCGGTGACTTGATCGCTCGCCTGATCTGCGGTTTGACTGAGCAGCTGGTCTGTCACTGCCAGGGAGTGACGCAGTGCTGCGCGTGCTCTGTGCAGCCGCGACTTCATCGCGGCGTTGCTCAGGGCGAGCGAATGGGCAACGGTCTTGCCGGGCAGGCCCTGTACGTCCCGCATGATCAGAACCTGCCGCTGGTCACGGGGAAGGGCGCTGACCGCAGCCGCGATCCGCTCCGCCTCCAACTTGTGCAGCACCGCGTCCTCGGCGGACGGTTCCGCAGTCGCCTCCGGTTCGGCTGTCGCCTCATCCCTCCGTGAGACGAGCAGCCGTACCTGCCGGAGGCATTCGTTGCGCACGATCCGGAACATCCACGAGGCAAGCGCGCCAGTCGCCCGCAACGTGCCGATCTTCCGGTAGAGGGTGATCAGCGCCTCCTGCGCCGCGTCCTCCGCGTCCTGCGGTGAGGAGCACAGCGATATGGCGAACCTGCGCACATGAGGCTGCGATTCCATGATGACGGCGGTGAGCGAAGTGACGTCACCGCCCTGAGCGGCCTTGATCAGCCGCTCGTCCGGCCAAGTGAAACGTTGGTTCATCTGGGACTCCTACCCGAAAGGTGCCCTACGGGCAGGTGCTGGTCAGCTTCGGCTCTTGTAGCGCCGCATCAGGTGCCAGCTGCACGCACCCACGAGCAGGGTTCCGATCACTACGAGGCTGGTGACCATCATTGGGTTCCTCCCAGTTCTGCCGGCCCGTTCGGCCGGTACACAGACAAGAGGCGGGGAGAGCCGAAAAGGATTCACCTTCGGCCGAAGTTTCTTTTGAACCCCGCTCCCGCAGCCATGGCGCGCGAGGCGCAGAGGCCGGGAAACGGCGGCGCGCGCCGCGCCACGTCGTCGGGCCGACCGCTCAGCGGCTCAGCCGGGGGCGACTGGCAGCTGCGGACGGGCTGGCCCGGTGTCCGCAGACAGGGTGTCCAAGATGGTTCTGTGACGAATGAGCTGGACGCCCTGCTGACCGATCTGTACACGAAGACCGACGGTGAATCGGAGGTATCCGATGGCTGGGTCCGATCGTCGTGCTGCTCATCGTGTTCGTTCTCCTGCAGGCTCGCTCGCGCGGTCCGCTGTTCCCGCCGCGGATCGTGGCCGACCGTAACCGCGGTATGGCTCTGGCCACCGTCGCCCTGGCGGGATTTGCCTCACGAACGTGGTGCGTTCCAGACCGCTCACAAGCGCCTGATCAGGTGGGCTGCTGACGGCACTTGGCAACGGATCTTCGCCTCTGTGCTCGCCCAGGCGGACGCGGCTGACGAAGCGGAGCGGGCGGTTTTTGTAGATTCAACTGTCTGCCGGGCGCACCAGCCCGCGGCCGGGGCCGGGAAAGGGGGCGGACACGGTCGAACCTGCCGATCACGCACTCGGACGTTCGCGAGGCGTCCTGAGCACGAAAGTTCACCTCGCCAGTGATGGCCAGCACGGCCCCTCGCCGTCCGTGCTAGCGCTGGCCAGGCCGGCGACGCGCCTGCTTGCGAGGCGGTCATGGCTCGCATCCGAGCGCTGCGCACAGGCTTGGGCAGGCCACGAACCCGACCCGAGGTCGTCCTTGCGGACCGGGCCTACTCATCGCGCGCAATCCGTCGGCATCTTCGCCGCTGCGGTATCCGGGCCGTTATCCCGCAACCTTCTGGCCAGGTTGGACACCGCCTCCGGCGAGGCCGGGGCGGCGGTCGTCCACCCGGCTTCGACGCGGAGGCGTACAGGCAGCGCAACACCGTTGAGCGGTGCATCAACCGCCTCGAGCAGTGGCGCGGACCGGCCGTGCGAACGGACAAACTCGCCATCGCACACGAGGGCGCACTCCACTTCGCAGCCATTTTGATCCGGACGCGCCTTGAAGAGTGAAGACCGAGGACGTCCGCTCGCCAGGGGAGCCCTGTTTCAGGGCCTCGACGAGGCGTCGACTGCCTTCACCCGGCAGCTTGGGCACCTTCCGGACCTCTTCGCCACGAACAGATGCCTATGGACCGTCACCTGACGCCGAGGGATGCCACAAAGCGTCGCATCTTCCGCCAGGCCATGCTCCAAAGCCGGGCCACCTGTTTCCAGGCATGCCGTGAAGCTCGTCGGGGCGAGCCCGAACTCGAATTTCAAGGACCGGAGACGGTGACCAGGCTGCGACATGGCCACCACCCTCGCATGTGGCCCGATCAACGTGAAGTCAAAGAGACAGGACCTAGCTGACCTGACCCCGGCCGACCTGGCCGCAGTCCGGACACCACCATGCCTCAGCCCGTGGGCCTCCGCGGCCATCGGCAGCCGCTGCTTACGCTCGCCCAGATGAGGGAACAACACCGCGAACTTCACGGCACATTGCTCACGAGGCTCGTCCGGGATGTGGATACGACACCGACGAGCCCCAGCCCGAAAAGCAACACCTTGATGATCGGCAGATTCTTAGGAGGACGTCATAGCCGTCTACGAGCTCAAGAACCGCCTGGTCGTCGGTATCGCCTCCAGCGCGTTGTTCGACCTGGCAGAGGCGGACGCCGTTTTCCGTGATCAGGGGGAGGAGGCCTACCGCGCCTACCAGGAGCAGCACCTGCACGACGCGCTGGACAAAGGAGTCGCCTTCCCCTTCATCCGCCGACTGCTGTCCCTGAACGACCTCTCACCGGACGATCCTCTGGTCGAGGTCATCATTCTGTCCCGCAACGATCCCGACACCGGGCTGCGGGTCATGCGGTCCATCCAGTCCTACGATCTGCCGATCAGCCGGGCCGTCTTCATGCAGGGTCGCTCGCCCTACCGCTTCATGCCGGTCCTGAACATGTCTTTGTTCCTGTCCGCGAACGAGGACGATGTCCGTGAGGCCGTCACGCTCGGGCTGCCCGCCGGCCGCGTGCTCGGCCCGGCCGTGGCGGACGAGGGTGATGACCAGGATCTGCGGATCGCCTTCGACTTCGACGGAGTCCTTGCCGACGACGCCTCGGAACAGATCTATCAGGTAGACGGCATCGAAGGCTTTCGCACCCATGAGACGGCGAACGCCGCCACCCCGCATGACCCGGGTCCTCTGCGGGACTTCCTCGCAGGCATCAACCGGCTCCAGAAGCGCGAACAAGAACGACGGGCAGAGGATGCCGACTACAAGATTCGCGTTCACGTCTCTCTCGTCACTGCCCGCGCCGCACCCGCTCACGAACGCCCGGTGCGCAGCCTGAAGAACTGGGGCGTGACCGTCAACGACGCCTTTTTCCTCGGCGGTGTAGACAAGAGCACGATCATGGAGGTCCTCAGACCCCACATCTTCTTCGACGACCAGGTCGGCCACCTCACGGGCACCTCCCGCAGCACGCCCAGTGTGCATGTCCCCTTCGGGAAGATGAACGAACCAGCCGGCGGAATGCCTGGTCATGCGCGGCAGTAGGCCTTGCTCTGCCTGCCTGTCACCGGTGAGAGCGTGGGTTAAGGTCTTCCTGCCCGCAGCGGCTCCCCGTACAGGTACGGCATGGCGTGACCGCGACTGCGGAGTCTGCCCCTCGAGGGGAATCGTTTAGAGGGGCCGGAGTAGGACGACAGGGTACGGCTGTTCACGATGCTGCAGGGTGCAGGCGTGCTGTGGATCCGGATCACCGGGGGCTAGCGCTGACCGGCCGCCAGTTCATCAGAGCCCACGGATGCGGTCTGGGGCTGTGGCCGGTGTGACGCATGACCTCTGGGCCGGTGCGACGCATCACGCCCGGGGCGGGCGGCTCGTTCGTGGTCCACTGCGGCCTGCTGTTCGCCGTCGCCTACGGGATGCTGGGCTGTGCGGTCGATGCCGAGGAGGTGCTGCAGGAGGCCTGGTTGTGCTGGGGCGGCGTCGGTTGCTCCCGGGTGCGTGAGCCGTGGGCGTGTCTCGTGCGGGCCGTCACCCGCCAGTGCCGTGGCTGGCTGCGCACCCTGGCGCGCCGCCGTGAGAGCTGTGTGGGGCAGCGGCTCCCGGAGCCGCTGCTGACCGGTCCCGAGGTGGCCGAGGACCTCGAACTCGCGGAGAGTATTTCGGTCGCGATGCTGACCGTGCTCGGGGTGTTTGTGCCCATCGGGTGGGTGGTGTTCGTGTTCCGTGGGGTCTTCGATGTGCCCTGTGCCCTGTGCCCTGTGTGCAGATTGCCGGGGCTGTCGGCAAGTCGGTGGCTGCGGTGAGGCGGATTGCCGGGTGCTCGCGCGGGCGTGTGGCCGCCCGCCGGCCGGCTGCGGGTGGGGGGCGGCCGCCGGGAGCGGGCAGGTCGTGGTGGGGCGGTTCTTGGCCGTGCTGTGCACCGGGGGGCCTGCTGGGCCTCATGGCTCCCGGCGTGGTCCTGGTCGCGGACGGGGGCGGTATCGTCTGGGCCGTCTTGGAGCCGGTCTGCGGTGCCGTCGTTCTGGCGCCGTTGCTCGTCCGGGCCTGGCTGGTGGCCGGTGGGCTCGAGGCGGTGGTGGTGTGGCTCGACGGTGCGTCCGCGGGCCGTGTCGGGTTCGGCGGGGAGTCGGCCGCGGTCGGCATCGGTGTGCGGGGCGGGTGGTCATGCGCGTGCCGTCCATGGCGGCCGGGGGCTCAGGGGTTTGCGGGGGGTGCGGGTCTGTGTCTGTTCGAGCAGCAGCATCGCGGCGTGGGCGTCGGTTGTCGTGGCGGTCTCGGTGTGTGCGGCGGTCCGTTTGGTGAGGCGTTCGCGCCAGGTGGCTGGTTTGGTTTTGGTGCCGGCCGTCGGTTGCATGGTGCGGGTGTTTCGCCGCCAGGTGGCGCCGGCGTGGCGGGCCAGGGTGCGGTGCAGCCGGTGGCTCAGGCCTGTGGTGGTGCCGTGGCGTTCCAGGGCGTGTTCGAGGATGAGTGCGCTGTGGATGGCGAGTGTCATGCCGTGTCCGTGTGCGGGGTCGATGCCGGCCAGTGCGTCTCCGGTGACGAGGAACTGGTCGGGCCAGTGCCGTAGCCGTTCGATGTGGCGCCAGTGGCTGTCCGTGCGGGTGCAGGTGTGTACCGGACCCAGTGGTGCGGCGGTTGCGATGACGTCGTGCAGCAGGGGATGGGGCAGTGCGGCCGCGGTGCGGATGAGTCCGGCGTGGTCGGTGGGCGGCGCTGTGCCCTGGCCGCAGCGCAGTGACAGTGACCAGCGGCCGTCCTCGACCAAGGTGAGCTGTCCTTGCGGCAGGGGTGTGCCGGGTGCGGCCGTGAACAGCAGGCTCTTCCAGCTGGCGATGTGGCCGGCGGGTGGTGACAGCAGGGCGCAGGCGTAGGAGGCGCGGGAGCGCACCACCGTCTCGGCGGGTCTTGGGTAGCCGAGTTCGGCCAGCCATCGTGCGGCCTGGAAGGAGTGGCCGGAGGCGTCCACGATGAACTGGGCGGGCAGCAACCGCGGTCCCGGGTTTTTCGGTGTTCCCCGGGAGCGGGTGCGGGTCCACACGCCGGTGATGGTGTGGTTGCGGCCCGGGTGCAGTGCCACTGCTTCGTGTCCGTGCAGGAAGTCCACTTTCGCCTCGGCGTGCAGCCGCTCGCGCAGCACGGCGTCCATCAGGTCACGGCTAGCGCTCAGGAGGGACGCTTTCGTCCTTCCGGGCAGCAGCCAGCCCGTCGGCCCGTGGACCAGCACGTCCTGGGGGATCCGGATGCGGACGGCTCCGGCACGGGTGAGGTCGTGGCCGATGCCGGGGAACAGGTGTTCCAGGCCTGACTCGGCGGCCGGCGTGAGGCTGTGCGGGTGCCGGGCCTGCAAGATGCCTGGGCGCTGTTGCGTGCCGTGCGGCGTCCGGTCGCGTTCGATCACCGTGACCCGCTCCATGAAGCGGGCCAGCACCCGTGCCGCGGTCAGTCCGGCGGTGCCGGAGCCGATCACCACCGCGTGGCCCTTGCCGTCCATCCCGCTCACCCCGCCCGCCTCGCCCGCGTCCCGGCTCACCGCGCCCGCGCGCCAGCTCGTTGCGCCGGTGGGCCGGTTCGTCCGGCCTGTTCCTCCGGTGTGGTGGTTGCATCATGCGGTGTGCGGGCCTTGGCCGGGAGTGCGGGCGTTTCGGGCTTGAGCGGTTTTCGAGTGGGCCGCGGGCCGCTGTGGGGTGGGGGGTGGTTGCGGAGGGTGTGGTGGAAGGCGTCCTGGAGTGCCTGCCAGGAGGCGGTGGTGGGGTCGGTGTGGGTGCCGGTGGTGTGCCAGTGGTGTTGGCCGTCGTGGAAGGTTGCTGGCCGGGCCGGGTTGCTGGCCGGGCCGGGCCGGGGTGGTGGTTGGTGCTGCCGGCCGTGCCGGGGTGGGGTTGTGGGTGGGGGCGGTGTCGGGGTGGGGGTGTGGGCGTTGACGGGGTGGGGGGGTGGGTGTTTGGTGGGCGGGCCTGCTGTGGTGGGGGTGGGGGGTGGGTTTGTGGTGTTTGGGTGGTGTGGGTCTGTGGGGGGATGTGGGGTGGCGGCCTCCATTGTAAAGAAACCGCTCAACCGGTATCTTTTGTGTGGCCGGTGCGGGCGGGCCGGGCGGCGCGGCTTCCCCGGGCGGCGGGCGGGCGGGGCCGGTGTGCCGTGTGCCGTGTGCTGTGTGCCGTGCGCGTTCTGTGCTCTCTGTGTTCTGCGTTCTGTGCTGTGTGTGTTCTGTGCTCTCTGCGTCTGCGTGTTCCGCGTTCCGCGTTCTGTGTTCTGCGCTCTGTGCGTTCTGTGCCGTGTGCTCTCTGTGTTCTGCGTTCTGCGTTCTGTGTGTTCGGTGTGTTCGGTGTGTTGTGGGTGTTGTGGGTGTTGTGGGTGTTTTTCGTTGTGTGTGTTGTGTGGTGGTTGTTGGTGTGGTGGCCGGTGGTGTGGGGGTGGTCCGGGATGGTGCGTTGGGTGCAGGGGCAAGTGGTGGTGGTGGGTGGGGGGCCGGTGGGGATGCTGCTTGCCTGTGAGCTGGCGGGGCGGGGGGTGCGGGTGGTGGTGGTGGAGTCGCGGGGTGCGGTGTCGGGGTGTCCGAAGGCGTCGGTGCTGCATGCGCGGGCGGTGCAGTGTCTGGTGCGGCGTGGGTATCTGGGCGGTCTCGCGGACGGGGGTGCGGCGGGTGGTGCGGGTGCGGTGGGGGGTGCGTTTCATTTCGCGGGGATCGGGGGGTTGGTGATCTCGGCGCCGCCGGCCGAGCCGCAGCCGGTTTTGAGGTGTTCGCAGGAGGTGCTCGAGCGTCATTTCGAGGGGCGGGCGCGGGCTGCGGGGGTGCGGGTTCTGCGGGGGTGGCGGGTGGTGGAGGTGCGGCAGGGGGCGGGTGGGGTGCGGGTGGTCGCGCGGGGGCCGGGCGGCACGGTGGTGTGTACGGGCGGTTATCTGGTGGGGGCGGACGGGGCGCGCAGTGTGGTGCGCCGTCAGGCGGGTTTCGTCTCGCGGACCTGGCCGGCCACGGTCTCGGCGATGGCGGGTGATGTCCGTCTGGGGGAGGGTGCGGCGCTGGAGGAGGGGTGGCACCGCACCGAGCGTGGCTGGGTGGTGGTCAGGCATGTGGGGGGCGGGGTGGTGCGTCTGCGGACGCTCGACTGCCGGGGTGCGCATCTCCGGCGTGATCTGCCGCTGGGGCTGGAGGAGCTGCGCGGTGAGGTGGGCCGGATCACCGGGGGGGACGTCGCGATGGGGGAGGGCAGGTGGCTGAGCAGGTTCAGTGACTTCTCCCGGCTGGCCCTGTGTTATCGCAGGGGGCGGGTTTTGCTGGCGGGGGATGCCGCGCATGTGCATTTCCCGGTCGGTGGCCAGGGGCTGAGTGCCGGGGTGCTGGATGCGGTCAATCTGGGCTGGAAGCTGGCGCTCGCGGTGCGCGGCAGGGCGGGTGCGTCGCTGCTGGACTCCTATGACCTGGAGCGCCGGCCGGCGGCCCGGCGGGTGATCGACAACACGCGTGCCCAGCTGGCTCTGATGCGGCCGGGTCCCGAGCTGGATCCGCTGCGGGCCCTGTTCGGGCAGCTGCTGGCGGGGGGCGGTGGGGAGAGCGGTGTGCTGGCCTCCATGGTCAGTGGCCAGGACACGGTGCTGCCCGCGCGCGGTCCGGACGCCTCTTTGTGGGAGGGGAGGTTCCTTGACAATGTGGTCCTGCGGACCCGCCGGGGTGCGGTGGATGTGATCGGTCTGCTGCGTGAGGGGTCCGCGCTGCTGCTGCTCTTCGGTGACAGGGGGGCGGGCGGCGGTTATGCCGGGCAGGCCCGTCGGTGGGCGGGGCTGGTGCGGGTGGTGCATGCCGAGCCGGTGCCCCGGCTTGCCTGTGACGCCCTGCTGGTGCGGCCCGACGGCTACATCGCCTGGGCGCCGGGGGCGGGCGGGCTGGCCGCCGCCTTGACGGAGTGCTTCGGCCGGGGTGCGGCTCCGACGCGGGAGCGCGGCGTGCTCGCCGGGGTGGCCGGCTGACGGCTTCGGCCGCACGGCCGGGGCGCCGGGGCGGGCGGGCCGGTGAGGTGCTCCGGGCGGTGCGGGTGCGCGGGGTGCCGGCCGGGGTGCCGGTTCCGGTCCGGCCTGCCCGGGGCGTTCTGCCGGCTTTGGCTGCCGGCCGCACGGCCGGGGTGCCGGGGCGGGCGGGCCGCCGTCGGGGCGGATGCTTCGGCGCGGGCGGGCGGATGCTTCGGCGCGGGCGGGCGGGGGTGTTGTGCGTGTGCGGGGGGGTGTTGTGCGTGTGTGGGGGGTGCGTGTGGGGGTCAGCCGGCGGGTGCCGGCTGCGGCCGGGGGCCCGGGGTCTGCGGCCGGGGGTGCAGGGTCTGCAGTTCGGGGTGGAGGGCCTGCAGTTCGGCGTAGACGGCGGCGCCCCTGGTGGCGGTGAGGTCCACCGAGGCGAGGACGGAGGGGACGACCACGCTGGGCAGCACGTGGCGCAGCAGGGCGCTGACCCTGGGGGGCAGGTCCTGGTAGTTGCACAGGGCCTGGGACATGGCCTGGACGCCGGCGAAGGATCCCACCAGGACGTCGGCGGTCTCGGCCGAGACCACGTGGGGCAGCAGTTCGCCCTGGGCCTTGGCCTTGTCCAGCAGTTCGACGCCCACCTCGCTCCAGCGCAGGAAGGGCCCGCTGCGGTCCAGGCCCTGGGCCTGCTGGTCGAGCGAGAGGCGCACGCCGGCGCGGACCATGGGGTCGGTCTGCAGGCGGTGGGCGTGCAGGACCACGGTGTCCACCATCTGCTGCACCTTGCAGGCGCGGTCGGGGACGGGCACGCCCAGGTCCTGGGCGTGCAGGACGCCCTCGGCGAGGTGTTCCTTGGAGGGGAAGTGGAAGTACAGGGCTCCCTTGGTCACCCGGGCGCTGGCGAGGATCTCGCTGACGGTCGCCGCCTGGTAGCCGCGTTCCTCGAAGATCCTGGCCGCCGATGAGAGGATCGCGTGCCGGGTGCGGACCGCCCGTTCCTGCTTCGCCATGCCGGCCTCCTGCCTGTCGGTGAGCCCGGAGACCCAATAAAAAACCGTCCAGTTTGTATATTACAGGTGTTTGGTGTTCGCGCACCCCCTTCCGGCCGTACGGCGTTCAACGAGTTGCGCAAAAGCGTCGCCGGATCGCGGGGAGGCGCCCCGGGGGAGGGCGGGATGTCGATGGGCGGATCACACGGTGGCGCGGTGCGGGCGGGCGAGGGGGGAGAGCCGGTGATCCTGGTGACCGGGGCCACGGGGACGGTGGGCCGGGAGGTGCTTCGGCGGCTTCCGCCCGGCCTGCGGGTGCGCGCCATGGCCAGGGAGCCCGCGCGGGTGGCCGGGGCGGGCGCGGCGGTGCAGGCGGTCGCCGGGGACTACCGGGATGCGCGGTCGCTGGCCGGGGCGCTTGCGGGCGTGCGGACGGCGTTCCTCGTCACCACCGACGTCGTCACCACCGATGAGGGCGGCGGCGATGACGGCCGGTTCCTGCGCGCGGCGCGGGCGGCCGGGGTGCGGCGGGTGGTGAAGCTGTCCGCCGCCGCGGTGCTGGACGGGCGGGCCGACGATCTCATCACCCGCCGCCAGCGCGCCAACGAGGACCTGCTGCGCGCCTGCGGTCTTCAGTGGACCTTGCTGCGCCCGCGCGCGTTCGCCTCCAACGCCCTGCTCTGGGCGCCGTCGGTGCGCCGTGAGCGCGTGGTCCGGGCGCTGTACGGGACCTCGGGCAACGCCTGTGTGGACCCGCGCGACGTCGCGGAGGTCGCCGCGCGCGTTCTGACCGAGGAGGGGCACGCCGGGTGCGCCTACACGCTGACCGGGCCCGAGGCCGTCACCGCGGCCGGGCAGACCGGGCAGCTGGGCCGGCTGCTGGGTGTCGCGCTGCGTTTTGAGGAGCTCACCGTGGACGAGGCGCGTGCCGCGCTCGCGGCCCGTTATCCGGCGCCGGTGGTCGAGGCGCTGCTGCAGAGCGCAGAACGCCAGCGCGCGGGCGCGAAGGCCGGGGTGCAGGAGACCGTCGCCGAACTGACCGGCCGCCCGGCGAACACGTTCGGTGCGTGGGCCGGGGACCATCTGGCGGCTTTCGCGCCCGGCGGCTGACCGGCGGGCGCCGCCGGGCGGTATCTGCTTTTCCCGAAAAGGGCCGCGGCGCCCGGGAGGCAACGGGTGCCCGGGGGGTGCCCGCCGCGGGGGTGCGGCCGTGGCCGCGGTGCGGCGGAACGCGGGCGCCCGGTCCTGGCGGTCGGGGACGCGCACGGTCACCGCGGGGGTGCGGCCGTGGCCGCGGTGCGGCGGAACGCGGGCGCCCGGTCCTGGCGGTCGGGGACGCGCACGGTCACCGCGGGGGTGCGGCCGTGGCCGCGGTGCGGCGGAACGCGGGCGCCCGGTCCCGGCGGCCGGGGACGCGCACGGTCACCGCGGGGGTGCGGCCGTGGCCGCGGTGCGGCGGAACGCGGGCGCCCGGTCCCGGCGGCCGGGGACGCGCCCGGTCACCGCAAGGGTGCGGCCGTGGCCGCGGTGCGGCGGAACGCGGGCGCCCGGTCCCGGCGGCCGGGGACGCGCCCGGTCACCGCAAGGGTGCGGCCATGGCCACGGTGCAGCGGAACACGGGCGCCCGGTCCTGGCGGCCGGTGACGAGCACGGTGTGCGCGCCCTTTTCGCCCGTCCCCGCGGCGGGGTGCGCCTCGATCGTGCAGGGGGTGTCCAGCTCGGCGTAGCGCAGGAACTCGCCGGCGACGGCGAGCGGCAGGCGGGCGTGTCCCAGGGCCGCCGCCGCGGCCTGGCGGGCGGCCTCCAGCAGCAGCATGCCGGGCACGTGGTCGACCATGTGGTCGAAGAGCACGGGGTGGCGGGTGTCCACCCGCAGCTGCCACCGGCCCGGCCGGCCGGCGGGGGAGAGGACCACGTCCGTGGGGGACATGCGCCCGACGCTCTGCGGCGGCTCCGGGGCCGTCAGCGGCATCACGCGCGCGCGGCCGGGGCCGCGCGCGCCGCGCAGCCGCTGGTAGACCCGGGGGGCGATGCACGTCAGCGTGCCGCCCCCGGTCGCGGCGAGGCTGCCGTCGCGGTAGATCTCCACCTCGACGCGGAACCCCGTCACCTCGCCGCGGCGCTCCTTCACGTCACGGCACCTGACGTCGAGCTCGAGCGAGGCGGGGGCCGCGCCGACGCGCAGGTGCGCGGGCCGTACCGCCACGCCGAGGTCGCTCACCAGGAAGCGGTGGCCGAGCGGGACCCCGTACTCGGCGTGCGCCAGCAGCAGGCCGGCCTGGCGGATCGTCTCGGCGGCGATCAGCGGGTCGTGACAGCCCTCGACGTTGGTGAAGAAGCTGTGCCCGCGGGGCCACTGGGCGGCCAGGACGAAGCGGTCCTCGCCGCTGCGCGCCCAGTCGGTCAGCATGACCTCGGCGACGCTCGCGCGGTGCACGAGTTCCTTGGGGACGGTGCTGGTCAGGGGCTGCGGGACGGCCGTGCCGCCCCCCGCCGGGGCCGCGTGGCCCCCCGGGCCCGTCACGCCGGGTATCACGCGGTTCGTGCGGTACGTGCTCGTACTCGTCGACATGGTTCCCCCGAGCCGCCGTGGCCTGAATGTGGGTGGTGGTTCTCCGAGGACAGCGAAGATACATACCACCCGGTTTAATTTCTAGAAGGAATGCGAAGTTCCCCCGCGCAATATGTGGACCGAGTAGTTCCAAAGACACAGAGGAGTGCCCGTATCTCCTCATCTCCCCCCGAAACGGGCAAGCCGTCCGCGGCCGCGGCGCCGCGGGCCGTCCGCGGCCGCGCGGCGTGCGGGAGCCGCCCGGCGGGCCGCGGACGGGGCGGCCGTCCGGCGGTGCCGTCCGGGAAGGGGAAAAACCCTGGTCGGGACGGGGTGCCGGCGGCCGGGCGGGGCGGATGGGGCGCCGCGGGGGCGGGGGGTGCGGGCGGCCGGATCCCGCCGGCGGCCGGATCCGCGCCCCGGTGCGCCGGGAGGCGGCGGCGGAGCGGCACTGGCCCTGCGGTACCTTCACGCGTAAAATAGAGACCGCGTATGCGGTTTGTTATGATCCTCCTCGTCAGCCGGGGCGGCGAAGGTCCATGACCAGGGGCGGCGAGGTCCATGAGCAAGGAACACGAGCACGGGCACGGGTCCGCGGGGGCGTGCCGCACCCGCGGGGGCGCGCCCGGTCCCTCGCGGGGCCCTGTGCGGCTCGGGCCGGTCCGCCCTCCCGTGCGCGTGCACGGCAGGCCGCCCCCGGCGGGCCGCATGAGCAGGCACGAACGTGAGAGCCGGTCCGCGGCGGCCGGCCGGCCGCAGTCAGGGGAGATCCGCCGATGGTGAAACAGGAGCGTGCCGCACGCACGCGCGAGTCCTTGGTGCGAGCGGCGGCCGAGGTGTTCGCACAGGACGGCTTCGCCCTGGCCTCGCTCACCTCCATCAGCAGGAGGGCCGGGGTGAGCAACGGTGCGCTGCACTTCCACTTCGCGAGCAAGCAGGCCCTGGCGCGCGGGGTCGGGGACGAGGCGGCCGCCGTGGTCCGTGCGATCGCCGCGTCGGCGCAGGCGGGCAGCCCCGGTCCGCTGCAGCAGCTCATCGACGCCACCCATGCCCTGATGGAGCGGCTGGACCGGGACGTGGTGGTCCGGGCCGGCTTCGAGCTGGGCAGCGGCCCGCCGCGCCGCGAGGGGGCCGTGGATCTGCGCGGGCAGTGGCAGGACTGGGTCGAGGAGGTGCTCGAGGACGCCGAGCGTGAAGGCGTCCTGGCCCGGGGAGTGTCCGCCGCCGACGCCTCGGTCGCGGTGGTGGCGGCGACCGTCGGTCTCGAGCAGCTCGGCGCGCAGGACCGTACGTGGACGTCGGCGAAGACGCTGGTGCGGTTCTGGGACCTGCTGCTGCCCCGGCTGGCCTCGGCCGACGTCCTGAGGGGGCTCAAGCCCGCCGGCACGGCGGCCGCGGCGCCCCGCCGGGGATGAACGGCGCGCATGCTCCGTCACGGGTCCGCGAACCGTCCCGCCGGCCCGGACCGGACGGCCCGGCGGGGCCCGGACCGGGCGGGCCGGCGGGCGGAGCGTCGGCGCCGTTTCCGCGCCGGGGCGGTGCCGCAGGGCGGTGGAGCGGGAAGGCGGTCACCTCGTGTCCGGCCGCCCGGGTCCCGCCGCCGGCGGCGTGGCCGGGCCGCCCTTTCGGCGCGAGGAGCCCGGCGCCGGCGCCGAGGCGGCCGGCCCGCAGGGGCGAGGCGGGCCCCGGCGCTCTCGCCGGGGCCCGGCAGCGGCCCGGCGGCGCCGGGGCGGCCGCTGTCCGGGCATCCGGCGGCGCGTGCTCCAGAGCCGGCGGTGGCGGCCCGCGGGGGCGGGAGGCGGTGACGCGGGCGCCCGGGACGCCGGCCCCGGCGCTTTGTGGCGAACACCGGGCCGTCTTCGGCGAGATCGCCGACGCCGGCCGCCTGGGGGCCGCACGCCGCGCAACGGACCTGCACACCGGCGTCCCCCGGATCCCCCGGGCGGAGGGGGCCGCGGGCGCACGAACCCCCGCCCCCGGCGGCTGCGGCAGCCCCGGGGCCGCGCCCCGGCGGCCGGTCCGGCCGCGGCCGCGGGCGCGGGGGCACACCGTCCCCGGGCGCGTCACGGCACCGGCCGGCGAGCGGGGGGCGTCCGGCCACCGGGGCATGCCGGCCCCGGCGCGCGCTGTCACCCCGGACGGCTGGAGCGCCCGTCTCGGGCACCCGCCCGGGCAGGTGCCCGAGACGGGCGCGGCGACGCGCGGGGCGCCCGGACGGGGCCGCGCCGCTTCACCGGCGCGGCGCTCCTGCGCGGGGGCGAACCGCTGCCCGGCCGGGCGCTGTCGGTCCTCGCCGCCGCGCCCGGCCGGCCGCGGCACGCCACCGCCTCGCCCGCCGGGTTTCTCGGCCGCGGCGGGCGCCGCCGCTGCGGAACTCCTTCGGGCACCCGGCAAACGCATCGGGACGGGCACCGGCGAGCACCGGGAGGGGCCAGAGCCCCGGCCGGGGAGGCGGCCCGGCGGTCGGCGCGGCAGAGCCGCACCGCTCTTTCGGACGCGCCGGACAGGGCCCGGCCTCGCCGCGCCGGACACCGTGACGCCCGGACAGCGGCCCGCTGCCGCGGGCGCGGGCGCGCCGGGCAGGGGCGGCGCCAGGAGCGCGGGTCCCCGCCCCGGGCCGGATCCGGGCCGACCGGCGCGGCCGGGCGGACGCGGCGGCCGGGCCGGCTGCCCGGCAGCCCTGCGCTTGGGGGGACTGCCCGAAACCGGGCCCGCGTCCGGCCGGCGGAGTGTCATCGTGCGGCCGCCGCCGGGGCGTTGCCGGCCGCACGATGACGCCGGCGTGCGGGAACGGGGCGCGCGCGGGGGAGGGGAGGGGACCGCCGGCCGCCCGGCTGTTCGGCCCCGTCCTTCGCGGACCCGGCCCCGGGGACCGCCTCGCGGCACGAGGGGCGCCGTGCCGGTCCGGGTGCCGGGCGGGTGCCACCGCGCCCCTGGGCCGTGGCGGGGAGGGGGGCGGAGGTCCCCCGGGGCGTTCCCCCTGTCGGCGCGGTCAGCCGGGCGGGGCGGCGGCGGTCAGGGCCGAGGTGAAGGCGGGCCGGTCCTCCTGGCGGCCGGTGACGAGGACCGTCTGCGGGCCGTGGGGCGCGGCCCCGGGCAGGAGCCGGGTCTCGATCAGGCAGGGCCGGTCCAGTTCCACGGGCCCGAGGAAGGCGCAGTCCAGGGCGAGCGGCAGGACCGGGGCTCTGTCCAGGGCCGCGGTCGCCGCCTGGCGGGCGGCCTCGAGGAGCAGCAGGCCCGGCGCGTGGTCGGCCTGGTGGTCGAAGAGGACGGGGTGGCCGGTGTCCGCGCGCAGGTGCCAGCTGCCCGGTTTGCCGGCGGGGGAGAGGACCACGTCGGCGGGACAGAGGCGCCCCACGGCGGCCGGGGCCGCCGCAGGCGCCGGCGGCAGGGGCCGGTAGGCGGCGTCCAGGACGTGCTGCGGACGCAGCCGCCGGTATCCGGCGGCACTGATGGTGCTGAAGCAGAACCGTCCCCGTGCCGCCAGGCGCCCCTCGCGCAGCACTCTGGCCTCGACACGCATGCCGGCCAGCCGGCGCCCTCGCCTCCTGATCCGCGAACAGGTGACGTCGAGGTCCAGTGCGGCGGGCCTCTCGCCGACCCGTATCTGCTCGGGGCGCACGGTGAAGGCCAGCTCCTGCGGCAGGAACCGGTGGGTCAGGGGAACGCCGAACTCGGCGTGGGCGAGCAGGGCACCGGCCTGGCGGACCGTCTCCGCGGCGATCAGCGGGTCGTGGTGGGTCCCGTTCACGGGAGTGAAGAAGCTGTGGCCCCGCGGCCACTGGGCGGTCATCGCGAAGCGGGCCTCCCCCAGGCGCCGCCAGCCGGTGAGCACGACCTCGGCGACGGCCGCCCGGTGCACCAGCTCCCTGGGGACCGTGGTGGTCAGGTGCCCGTGAAGCGGCCCGGCCGGCCGGGAAGGCGGCTGAGCGGCCTGCGCCGTGGTGCGCCCGGCCGGCGGACCTTCGAACCCGGACGTGCTCGCGGTCATCGCTCCCCCTGCACGGATCGGAGATGGCTGTGAAAAAAATAGGGGGCAACCGGTTTGGTTTCCAGAGGAACCGGAGCCTCCGTACGGGACCGGCCGCCGCCTTCGCCCGCGGCCGGCGGCACCGCCGTGCGCGGCCCGCCCCGTCCCCGGCGTTTCTCCGGCCCGCGGGTGCGGGCGGCGGTCCGGGCCGCCCGCTCCGGCGCCTCTTGAGCGGCACTGAGGTGCCTCTGTAGCGCGGTACCGGACGGTGGCCGCAACCGAGAGGAGCGGACATGGGTGAAGCGGACGCCCCACCCCTCGCGCTGCGGGTCGAGCGCGGACGGGCCGACGATGACGAACTCGCCGCGGTGGCCGTCGTGCTGTGCTCGCTGCTGGCCGGGCGCACGGCGGTGACCGGTGAGCAGCAGCCGCCTCCCGCCGTCCCGTCGTGGCGCCGTCCCGGGGCCCCCGGCGGCGGGTGGCGCTCCCCCTGCGGCCGGCGATAGAGCCATGGGCGCCGGCCGCGCACCGGCGGGCGCTTTTCCAGCACCGATTCACGCGCGTGCCGGCCCTCACCCCGTGCGAACCGCAGATGCGGTTTGTCGACTGGGTGCGGTCCGGCCGTGCTCATGAGGGAGGCAGGCACAGTGACAGTCCTCAATGACATCCCCCAGGTGACCGCCGGGCCCTCGGACGCGCGCGGCCGGGTGGCGGAACTGCACGCCATCCGCGCCCAGGCGCTGGCCGGACCGGGCGAGAGGGCGACCGGGGCGCAGCACGCCAAGGGCAAGCTGACCGCCCGGGAGCGCATCGACCTGCTGCTGGACGCGGGCTCGTTCCAGGAGGTCGAGCAGCTGCGCCGGCACCGGGCGACCGGCTTCGGCCTGGAGGCCAAGAGGCCCTACACCGACGGTGTCGTCACCGGCTGGGGCACGGTCGAGGGCCGCACGGTCTTCGTCTACGCCCACGACTTCCGCATCTTCGGCGGCGCCCTGGGCGAGGCCCACGCCACGAAGATCCACAAGATCATGGACATGGCCATCGCGGCCGGCGCCCCGCTGGTCTCCCTCAACGACGGCGCCGGCGCCCGCATCCAGGAGGGCGTCTCCGCCCTGGCCGGCTACGGCGGCATCTTCCAGCGCAACACCAAGGCCTCCGGGGTCATCCCGCAGATCTCCGTGATGCTCGGCCCCTGCGCCGGCGGCGCCGCCTACAGCCCCGCGCTGACGGACTTCGTGTTCATGGTCCGCGAGACCTCGCAGATGTTCATCACCGGCCCGGACGTGGTCAAGGCGGTCACCGGCGAGGAGATCACCCAGAACGGCCTGGGCGGCGCCGACGTGCACGCCGAGACCTCCGGCGTCTGCCACTTCGCGTACGACGACGAGGAGACCTGCATCGCCGAGGTCCGCTACCTGCTGTCCATGCTGCCGCAGAACAACCGCGAGTACCCGCCGCGCGCCGAGTCCTCGGACCCGGCCGACCGGCGCAGCGAGGTGCTCCTGGACCTGGTCCCGGCCGACGGCAACCGCCCCTACGACATGGCCGAGGTGATCGAGGAGCTCGTCGACGACGGCGACTGCCTGGAGGTCCACGAGCGCTGGGCCCGCAACATCATCTGCGCCCTGGGGCGCCTCGACGGCCAGGCCGTCGGCATCGTCGCCAACCAGCCGCAGTCGCTGGCCGGTGTGCTCGACATCGAGGCCTCGGAGAAGGCCGCGCGGTTCGTCCAGATGTGCGACGCCTTCAACATCCCGATCATCACGCTGCTGGACGTGCCCGGCTTCCTGCCCGGTGTCGGCCAGGAGCACGGCGGCATCATCCGCCACGGCGCCAAGCTGCTGTACGCCTACTGCAACGCCACCGTCCCGCGGATCTCGCTGATCCTGCGCAAGGCCTACGGCGGCGCCTACATCGTCATGGACTCCCAGTCCATCGGCGCCGACCTCACCTACGCCTGGCCCACCAACGAGATCGCGGTGATGGGCGCCGAGGGCGCCGCGGGCGTCATCTTCCGCCGGCAGATCGCCGAGGCCGAGGACCCCGAGGCCATGCGCGAGCGCATGGTCAAGGAGTACCGGGCCGAGCTGATGCACCCCTATTACGCCGCCGAGCGCGGCCTGGTCGACGACGTCATCGACCCGGCCCGGACCCGCGAGGTCCTCATCAACTCGCTGGCGATGCTCCGCAGCAAACACGCGGACCTGCCCTCCCGCAAGCACGGCAACCCCCCGCAGTGACCAGGCACGCGACGGCCGGAGGGGAACGGGCGGCGCGCACGCGGAAGGGGCCGGCCGGATCCGCCGCCGAGACCTTCCGCCGCGAGGGCTTCGCGGTGGCGTCCCTCTTCGTGATCGGCGCACGGGCCGCGGTGGGCGGCAAAGCGCCGCCCTTCCGCTTCGCCGGCGAGGCGGCCTGGGCCGGCGCCGCGGAGAGCGCCGTGCCGGACCGGTTGCGGATCATCGCCGAGGGGGCGTGGCGGGAGGGGCCGGCCGGCTCCGGCGCCTGGCCGGTGTGACCCGCAAGCTCGCCCCCGGGGCTGCGCGGGGACGTGGTGCCGCGGGCGGGTTGCGGGCCGGGCCGCGGCCCGGCCCGCGTGATGCCCGGCGCTCTGCGTGAGCCGGGCGGTGCCGGGCCGAAAACCGCGGCGGAGGCCGGCAGGGCGGGGGAGCCGCGGCCGGGGGCGCCGGGGAACACCGGGACCGCGGTGGCGGCCGCGGCCGCGGGCTTCGAGGCGCCCGGCTCCCGGGAACGGGTCCGGCCCGTGGCGCCTGCGACCGCCCGGTTCCAAGAGCCGGCGCCGGCGGCAGGGGAGCGCCCGCCGGCGCCGGAGCCGGAAGGACCGTCCGGCGACCAGGAAAGACCGGTCGGTTTGTTTCTGCTCGCCGATGAAATCCCGGCCCCGGCTGCCCGCGCACCGCGTTCGGGCAGGTGGGGGCGGGCGCGGCGGACGGCCCCCGCTCCTCGCGAGGACGGGAGGGGCCGGGGCCGCTTGCGTGTGGCGGCGGGGAAGGTTTCGGACATGTCGCGGTGGCCCTCCTGCGTCGGCGTCCGGCTGGATCGGTGCGTCGGCGCGCCCGGGAATAGCAGGTCAATTGGCACCCGGACGGGAGCAGTCGGGGCGGTCGTGGAGCCGAGGGATGGCCGGAAACGGTCTGCCGGGCGCTCCGGGCGGGCATCCGAGATTGACAAACCGACTGTGCTGTTTTTTTATCAAGGGGTCCGGTTGGCTGCACACCCGGGCCCCGGCAGCGGGAAACGCGGGAAACGCGCAGGCCGGGAACGGCTCCGGGCGACCTTTGGGGAAAACGTGGACATCGAAGTGCTGGGTGCGCTGTCCGTTCATGAAAACGGGGTGTCGATCACGCTGACGGCACCCAAGCCGCGGCAGGTCCTGGCCCTGCTCGCGCTCCACGCCGACCACGCGGTCCCGGTGGCCACGCTGATCGAGGAGCTGTGGGAGCAGAACCCGCCGCGCAGTGCGCGCACCACGCTGCAGACGTACGTCCTGCAACTGCGCGAGCTCATCGGCGTGGCCCTGGCGTACGGCGAGAACGAGCGCTGCACCCCGAAGGACATTCTGGCCACCGTCCCCGGCGGCTACCGTCTGGAGACCCGCGGCGGAAGCGTCGACTACCGGGAGTTCGAGCGCAGGGCCGGTGCCGGCTACCGGGCGATGGACGCCGACGACTACCAGGGCGCCGCGCGCCGGCTGGCGGACGCGCTCTCGCTGTGGACCGGTCCCGCGCTCACCGACGTACAGGCCGGGAGCCGGATCGAGACGGAGGTCAGCCGCCTGGAGGAGCTGCGCCTGTGCGCGCTCGACCAGCGCATCGAGGCGGATCTGCGCCTGGGCCGCCACCGCGAGCTGCTGTCGGAGCTGACCGTCCTGGTCAAGCAGTACCGCCTGCACGAGAGCCTGCACGGTCAGCTCATGCTGGCGCTGCACCGCTCGGGCCGACGCGGCGAGGCGCTCAGCGTCTACCAGCGGCTGCGCACCACGCTCGTCTCCGAGCTGGGCCTTGAGCCCTCGGCCGCGCTGAGCCGGCTGCAGCGCTCCATCCTGATGGCGCACCCCGAGAGCGCGGCCCCGCCCAGGGCGGCTCTCCCGGTGACCGCTCCGGCGGGGGCCGGCGGCGGGCGGCTGGCGGCGCGCACGAACTGACCGCCCCGGCCGCGCGGCGGCCGGCGCCATGACCGCCGAAGCCCTTTTCCCGGCCCTCGTCCGAGGGGCCGGGAAAAGGGCTTCGGCGCTGCGCACGGGGCGCCGGGGGCGGCCGTCAGCGGCCCGCCGCGCACTCCGCGGCCAGCTGCTCGAAGCGGTCGGCCAGTTCTCGCTGCTGCCGGCTCAGGACCTCGATCCGGTGGCGCAGCCGCGCCACCTCGGCGCCCAGCGGGTGCGGGCCCGCCGCCCCCTTTGTCTCCCCGGTTGTCTCCCCGCGCTCTTCGGGTGCCACATCCTGCCGGCGGCGGATCGACTCCATGCGGCCGCGCAGTGCGGGCCCCGGCTCCACTCCGAGGTCGTGCACGAGCCGGCGTCGCGCCCGGTCGTAGACGCCCAGCGCCTCGGCCTGGCGCCCGCACCGGTGCAGCGCGGTCATGAGCAGCTCGTAGAACCGTTCGCGCAGCGGGTGGCAGGCCGTCAGCTCCGCCAGCTCGCCGGCCACCTCCCCGGCCCGGCCGGCCCGCAGGCAGGCCTCGTACAGCGTCTCCAGGGCGATCAGCCGGCTCTCCTCCAGCAGCGACGCCTCGGCCGAGCAGATGGTGCCGCGGCCCGCGCCCTCCAGCGCGGGGCCGCGCCACAGCGCCAGCGCCTCACGCAGGACCTCGGCCGAACGGGCCGGGTCGGTGGCGGCCAGCGAGCGGCCCCGGGCGGTGAGGCGGTTAAAGCGCTGGGCGTCGGTGCCGGCCCGGCCCGGGCGCAGTACGTAGCCCAGCGGGCGGGTCACGAGCCACTCGTGGTGGCGCTCACCGGAACCGGAACCGGGTGCGGGTGCGGGCAGCAGCCGGCGCAGCCGGGCGATATGGGTCTGGAGGGCATTGGCGGCGTTGGCGGGCGGATGCTCCCCCCACAATTCGTCGACGAGCCGGTCCGGGGAAACGACCTGGCCGGCCTTCACGACGAGCGTGCCCAAAAGGGCACGCTGCTTGGCGCCGGCCGGTGTGATCCGCATATCGGCGCGCTCGCCGAAGACCTGGACGGGACCCAGGATCCCAAACTCCATCTCATCCTCGCACGGGGAGAGCCGGCACGTACGCGGCCGCAATCCGTATTCGGCATTCACCCGGAAAGGGCCGCGGACAGATCCTTATCGCTCTCACCGGACTCTAGGCGCTTTTTGGCGCCGGCGGAGGATTTGCCGGCCGCACGCGGGGAGTCGTTAAGTGTTCCTCGAGGGGGATTCAGGTGCCTGGCGTTTTCACGGCCGGTCGCCGGTCAGGTCCGGAAAGCCCACCTGCACCCCGCGCCGGTGCCAGGCGCTCAGCAGCCGCAGCAGGGTCTGCGGGTCGGGCAGGCCCGGCGGCCCGGGCGGGCCCGCGGCCCGGTCCGCGGGCCCTGCGGCCCGGTCCCGGGCGAACCGGTTCAGCAGCCCGCGGGTGAGCGGGTCGGCGCCGCGCGCCGTCGAATCCGTTGCCATGGCCAAAAACCTAACGGCGCCGCCTAGGGCGCCGGAAGAGAGACCGGTCGGCCGATACGGGCCTTTACACGACACGCCAGTGTTTTCCCGGCGCTGTGCCGGCTGCCCGTGCGCCGGGTCCGGCGGCCCCGTCGGAAGGCCGCTCAAGACGCACTCAATTTCCGCATACGCGACGGTCGGGGAAGGATATGGTGCCGCTCGTCCGCCGTCGACGGAAAAGACAAGAAGGGCCGGAAGACGACACTATTGAAAACTCGAACACCGACTTGTTGCCGAAGTCGGCCGGCAGAGCGCGGAGGGGAATCATGAAGATCAAGGTCCTGGGTCCGTTGAATGTCGAAGTCAACGGCATATCGGTCGTCCCGACCGCGGGCAAGCCGCGCCAGATCCTGGCGCTGCTCGCGCTCTACCCGGGCCGGGTGGTGCCCGTGTCCACACTGATGGAAGAGATCTGGGGCACCCACCTGCCGCAGAGCGCGCTGACCACGCTGCAGACCTACATCCTCCAGCTGCGCCGCAGGCTGGGCACCGCCATGGGCCCGGACGCGCCCGGCTCGGCCAAGGACGTGCTCGCCACCCGGTACGGCGGCTACCTGCTCCAGATCCCGGCCGAGGCGGTCGACGTGCGCGCCTACGAGTGCCTGGTGGCGGAGGGGCAGCAGGCGCACGAGGACGGCGAGGACGCCCGGGTGGCCGAGTGTCTGCGTGCGGCACTGGACCTGTGGGAGGGGCCCGCGCTGGTGGACGTACGCGTCGGCCCGATCCTCGACATCGAGGTGATGCGGCTGGAGGAGAGCCGGCTCGTGACCCGCGAGCGCCGCATCGACGCCGACCTGCGGCTGGGCCGGCACATCGAACTCATCGCCGAGCTCACCGACCTGATCGCCCGCCACCCCCAGCACGAAGGGCTGCACTCGCAGGCGATGGTCGCGCTCTACCGGTCGGGCCGGCAGGCCAGCGCGCTCGACGTCTACCGCCGGCTGCGCCAGCGGCTGATCGCCGAGCTCGGCGTGGAGCCCTCGCCGCAGCTGCAGCGGCTGCACCAGGCGATGCTCGCCGTCGACCCGCGCCTGGACGTGGCCAGCGGGCCGCGGCGCACCTCGACCTTCGATCTGTACGCAGCCTGAATCGAGCACCGCTCAAGCCGCACGGGTGACGCTCGGGCCGCGGCAACGCCGTACGACGAACGTTTCCGCACAGCTTCCCTGAGGAGGGCGACCGATGGCTTCGCTGACGGCGGTAGAGGGGGCGGCGGGGCGGCGGGTACGGCTTTACTGCCTTGCCCACGCGGGCGCGGGGGTGGCCAGCTACCGTCGCTGGCCCGTCGCGGCCGGGCCGGACGTGGACGTCGCGGCGCTGGTGCTGCCGGGCCGTGACAGCCGCCGGCGCGAGCCGCGCATCACCGGGCGCGCCGGGCTCCTGGCGGATCTGCTGCCCCCGCTGCTGCGGGCGGCCCGGTCCGGACCGTACGCGCTGTACGGCCACAGCCTGGGCGCCCTGGTGGCGTACACGCTCACCCGGGCGCTGGCCGACGCCGGGGTGCCGCAGCCCCTGTTCCTCGCGGTGGGCGCCTGCCTGCCCCCGCACGCCAGTGCCGCCCTGGTGGCCGCGGCGGAACACCCCGACGAACTGCTGCTGCCCCTTTTGGGCGAGCTCGGCTCGCTGCCCAGGGGAGCGGCCGCCCGCCCCGGCGGGCTGTGGCACCGCAGTGTGCTGCCCGTCCTGCGCGACGACCTGCGCCTGGCCCGGGCACTGCGCCAGGCGGCCCTGGACCCCGTCACCGGCGGATCCGTGGACCTGCCCCTGCTCGTCTTCGCGGGCAGTGACGATCCGCTCGCGGTGCCCGCCGCCCTGGAGGAGTGGCGGCAGTGGACCACCGGGCCGATCACCGTACGCACCGTCGACGGCGACCACTTCTTCGCGGGCGCGGACGTACTGCCGGCCCTGGTCGGCGAGGCCTGCCGCGAGTACGAGGCGGCGGACGCCGCCAAGAGCGCGGCGGGTGCGGCGGACGCCGCCAGGACCGCGGCGAGTGCAGCGGACGCCACCAGGATCGCGGCGGGCGCGGCGGATACCGCCAGGACCGCGGCGGGCGCGGCGGACGCCGCCAGGACCGCGGCGGGCGCGGGCGCGGGGGGTGTGCGGTGAAGCGCGTGGTCATCACCGGGGTCGGCGTGGTGGCCCCCCAAGCAGTGGGCACCGCCGCCTTCTGGTCCCTGCTGACCTCGGGCCGTACCGCCACCCGGGGCGTCACCCTCTTCGACGCCGCCAGCTACCGCTCGCAGGTCGCCGCCGAGGTCGACTTCGACGCCGCCGCGCACGGCTTCACCCTCGCCGACACCGAACGCATGGACCGGGCCGCCCAGTTCGCGCTGGTCAGCGCCCGGGAGGCGGTGGCCGACAGCGGCCTGCACGCCGTACTGGCCGCGGGCAACCGGCTGCGCACCGGGGTCAGTCTGGGCAACACGGCAGGCTGCACCACCGGGCTCGCCACCCAGTACGCGCTGCTGAGCGACTTCGGCAGCACCTGGACCGTCGACCACGCCCGGGCCGCCGAGTGCCTCTACGACTACTTCGTGCCCAGCTCGCTGGCGGCCGCCGTGGCCCGCGACAGCGGCGCGCAGGGCCCGGTCAGCCTGGTCTCCAGCGGCTGCACCTCGGGCCCGGACGCGATCGGGCACGCCGCCGAGCTGATCCGCGAGGGCAGCGCCGACGTGATGATCGCCGGCGGGGCGGAGGCACCGATCTCCCCCATCGCCATGGCCTGCTTCGACCGCATCCGCCTCACCAGCCCCCGCAACGAGGACCCCGCCACCGCCTCGCGCCCCTTCGACCGCACCCGCGACGGCTTCGTGCTCGGCGAGGGCGCGGCCGTGGTGATCCTGGAGGAACTGGAGCACGCGCGCCGCCGGGGCGCCCACGCCTACGCGGAGCTGTCCGGCTTCGCCTCCTACAGCAGCGCGCACCACATGACGGGGCTGCGGCCGGACGGCCGGGACATGGCCGACGCCATCCGGGCGGCACTCGACGAGGCGCGGCTGAACCCGGTCGACGTGGACTACATCAACGCGCACGGGGCCGGCACCCTGCACAACGACCGGCACGAGACGCACGCCTTCAAACGGTCACTGGGCGACCACGCCCGGCGCGTCCCGGTCAGCTCCATCAAATCGATGATCGGACACGCGCTCGGCGCCGCCGGAGCCCTGGACGTGGTGGCCAGCGTGCTGGCCATCGAGCACAGTACGGTGCCGCCGACCGCCAACCTGCACGAGCCCGACCCGACCTGCGACCTGGACTACACACCGCTGTTCGCCCGCGAGCAGCGCAGCAGTACGGTGCTCAGCGTCGCCAGCGGCTTCGGCGGCTTTCACACCGCCACCGTGCTGACCCGGCCCCGGCTGCGGGAGACGGCATGAGCGGCATGAGCGGCGCGGGCGGTGGTATGCGCAGCCGGGCCCGGGCGCTGGTCACCGGCATCGGCGTGGCCGCGCCCAACGGACTGGGCACCAAGGCCTGGTGGAGCGCCGTGCTGGAGGGCCGCAGCGGCATCGCCTCGATCACCCGCTTCGACGCCTCCGGCTACCCGGTACGGATCGCGGGCGAGATCCGCGGCTTCGTCGACGAGGACCACATCCCCAGCCGCCTGCTCCCCTCCACCGACCGGGCAACCCGCCTGAGCCTGGTCGCGGCCAAGGAGGCCCTGGAGGACTCGGGTGCCGACCCGGCCGCGCTGCCCGGCCACCGGGCCGGTGTGATCACGGCCAGCTCCGCGGGCGGCACCGAGTTCGGCCAGCGAGGGCTGGAGGCCCTGTGGGGCAAGGGCGCCCAGTACGTCAGCGCGTACCAGTCCTTCGCCTGGTTCCACGCGGCGGGAACCGCCGAGATCTCCATCCGGCACCTGCTGCGCGGCCCCGCCTCCGCCATGGTCAGCGAACAGGCGGGCGGCATCGACACGCTCGCCCGCGCCCGGCGCGAGATCCGCAAGGGCGTGGGCCTCATGGTGAGCGGAGGCGTCGACTCGACGCTGTGCCCCTGGGGCTGGGCCGCGCACCTGGCGGACGGCCGGCTGAGCACCGACCCCGATCCGACGCGGGCCTACCGGCCCTTCGACGCCGGCGCCCGCGGCCATGTCGTGGGCGAGGGCGGCGCGCTGCTGGTGCTGGAGGACGCGGCCGCCGCCACCGCGCGCGGCGCCGGCGGCTACGCCGTGGTGGCCGGGTGCGCGGCGACCTTCGACGGCGGGCCCGGGCAGGAACGGCTCAAGGAGGCGGCCGAACTCGCTCTGGCCGATGCCCGGGTCGGACCGGACCAGGTGGACGTGGTGTTCGCCGACGGAGCCGGACAGCGGGCCGCCGACCGGGCCGAGGCCCAGGCGCTGGCCGCGCTGTTCGGGCCGCGCGGGGTGCCGGTGACCGCACCGAAGTCGATGACGGGCCGGCTGGGCGCCGGGGGTTCCTCACTGGACCTGGCGGCGGCGGCGCTCGCGCTGCGCGACAAGGTGGTGCCCCCGACCACCGGGACGCGGCGACCGGCCGCGGACTGCCCGCTGGATCTGGTGACGGGCGCGGCGCGGGAGCTGCCCGGGCTGCGGACCGTGCTGGTGCTGGCGCGGGGCAGGGGCGGCTTCAACTCGGCCGCGGTGCTGCGTGCGGCCGATGCCTGAGCCGGCCCGCGCAACGACGGGCCGGCCGGCCTGTCCGCGGACCGGCCGCCCGACGGACCGGCGCCGCGGGGACCGCACGCGCCGAAAAGACACCACGCACGGACCGCTTCGAACCGGCTGAGCGCCCACGGGGCCGCACCGAGGATGCGCAGCCCAGTCCCAGCCCCGCGCCGGCACGTGGAGCACTCCCCAGGCCATAAGACGGGAGCCGGCAGGGGGCACCCCCATGACGCCGCGCGGCCCGCCCTTCGGGCGAACGACACGACGTTCGCAACACGCCCTGGCCGCACAGCCGCCTATCCGGCCTGTCGCGGGCCGGACGCGCAGGGCAGCCCCAGGCCGGGGCGCTCGTTGCGCGTGAACCGCAGCGGCCGGGCCGCGAGCGGCGCCCCGGGGCCGGCCGCGCCGCTGCCGCCGGCCGCCTTCGCGCGGCGGGACGAAACCGCAGGACGCGCCGGCCGCGGGCTTCGGGGCCGGCGCCGCGCACCAGGAGCAAGCGTGAGCCCTGGTACGCGGCGCCGCGGAAGTCCGGCACACCCCGGCGGCGCGCGGCCCGAAGCCGCCCACCAGGACGGCGGCGGCCGGGCGGGCGGCGGTCACGGGCCGTCCCGGGGAAGGGGAAGCCGCCCCGGGACGGCGAAGGCGTTGTCCGTCCAGCCTGTGCCGCCTGGGATTTCGCCCGGACAGTCTCGGCGGCCGGGCTCGCGGACGGCTCGAGCGGCGGGGGAGCCGAGCCGTGCGCGAGAGCGGCCTGCGTCCAAAGGGCGAGGCCGGGCCCTCGGGCCGAGGCGGACGCGGCGGGCGGCTCGAGCCGTGCTCCAGCCGGGCCCGTGCGGTCCGCGAGCGGTTCCGGACAGTGTCGTGGACACGGCCGTCAACCCGGCGCCGCACGACACCGTCCGCCGGCCGCCCCCGGCGGCAGGCGGACAAGGTCGCCGGTGCCGGGCCACCGGCGCAGTGATGGCACCGTGCCGGGCGCAGGCCGCAGTCCCGCCGCAGCCCGGACGCCGCCGGTCGGAGCCGGCCGGCGCACCAAAGAGGAGGGTGTGGAAGATGTCGGATGCGCGCGTGCACCGCACGGTCCACGAAGTGATCGCGGAGGCCCCGGCCGGAGTGATGTACGGGCTGATCGCGGACGCCACCCGGTGGCCGTTGTTCTTCCAGCCCTGCGTCCATGTCGAGCAGCTCGACTTCGACGGGCAGCGGGAGCGGCTGCGCATGTGGGTCACCGCGGGCGAGAGCGTCAAGTCCTGGGTGTCCAGCCGGCACCTGGACGTGGAGCGGCTGCGCGTGGAGTTCACCCATGACCTGCCCGCCGCGCCCACACGGTCCATGAGCGGCGTGTGGACGGTGGTGCCGCTGGGGGAGCACGCCTCCAAGGTGACCCTGCAGCACGCCTTCACCGTCGCCCGAAACGTGCCGGCGGACGCGGCCTGGGTCGAGCAGGTCACCCGCGACAACAGCCGCGCCCAGCTGGACCGGCTGGCCGAGCTCGCCGAGCGCTGGACGCGTCTGGACGATCTGGTGTGGTCCTTCGAGGACACCGTACGGGTCGACGCCCCCGGCGAGCTGGTGTTCGACTTCCTGTACCGGGCGCGGGACTGGCCCGCCGAACTCCCGCACGTCAACCGGGTCGGCCTGGTCGAGGACGAGCCGGGGGTACAGCTGCTGTCCATGGGCAGCCTGTCCCTCGACGGCGGCGCGCACAGCACCGAATCGGTGCGCATCTGCTTCCCGGGCACCCAGCGCATCTGCTACAAGCAGACCCGGACCTCGCCCCTGCTGATGGCGCACACCGGCGAGTGGTCGATCGAGCCCGACGCGTCCGGGGTGAACCTGACGGCCCGGCACAGCGTGCTGCTGTGCGAGGAGAACCTGCACAGCGTGCTGGGCGAGGACACCGACGCGGTGCGTGCCGGCCGGCACGTGCGCGAGGCGATGGGCCAGGCGAGCCTGTCCGTACTGCGCCACGCCGCGCAGTACGCCATCGACTCGGCCCACGTCCTGTGACCGCGGTCCAGGACCCCACGGCCCCCGTACGGGACACCCACGCCCCCGTACGGGACGAGGGTGAGGCGGCGCCCGCCGCCGCGTCCGAGCGCGCCGCCCGGCTGGAGGCGGCCCTCGGCGACCCCCTCGATCCGGACAACCCGCACGGACACCTGGCGCTGCTGCGCGCCGACGAGGCCCGCGACGCGCCCGCGGCCACCGAGGCACTGCTCGCCGAGGCGGGCCTGGGCGCCGAGTTCGTCCCCCGCGACCTCGGCGGCCGGCTCACCGACCTGGAGGAACTCGCCCGGGTCCTGCGCCCGTTGTTCCGCCGCGATCTCGCGCTCGGCTACGGATTCGGCATCACCTCGCTCTTCGCCGCCTGCGCGGTGTGGACCGCGGGCAGCGAGCCGCAGCGCCGGGCGCTGGCCGCGCACCTCCTGGGCGGCGGCCGGGTCACGATCGTGCACCGCGAGGTGGCGCACGCCAACGCCATCTTGCGCAACGAGGTCCAGGCGCAGCCCGGCCCGGACGGCGGCTGGGTGCTCAACGGGCACAAGGACACGGTCATCAACGCCCACCGCGCCGAGGCCTTCGTCGTGTACGCGCGCACCGCGCGCGAGGAGGGCCCGCGCAGCCACTCCGTGCTGCTGCTCGGCCCCGAGCCGCCCGCCTCGGGCGAGGTGCGCAGGCTGGGCAGGGTCGAGATGCCGGGCATGCGCGGCGCCCACTTCTCCGGACTCGAATTCGCCGAGGTGGCCGCGGGACCCCGGGCGCTGGTCGGCGAGGTCGGCGAAGGGGTGTCGCTGGCGCTGCGCAGCTTCCAGATCAGCCACTGCCTGATCCCGGGCGTGGTGCTGGCCGGCGTGGACAGCGTGCTGCGCCAGGCGGTGCGCGCGGCCGTGGAGAACCGGCCCGACGAACGGCCCGCCCGCCGGTGGCACAAGGTGCTCGCCGGGGTCTTCGCGGACCTGCTGGCCTGCGACAGCATGGCCGTCACCGGACTGCGGGCGATGAGCCTGCTGCCGGAGGACGCGTACCTGCTGGCCGCCGCGGTCAAGTACACGATGCCGGACCTGCTGCGCGAGGACCTGGAGGAGCTGGCGACCGTGCTCGGCGCCCGCGGGTACGACCGCGGGCCGCTGCACGGCGGCTTCCAAAAGCTCGTACGGGACCTGCCGGTGGCCGGTCTGGGACACGCGGGGACGGCCGTGTGCCAGGCGGTGCTGGTGCCGCAGCTGCCGGCGCTGGCGCGCACGGCGTGGTTTTGCACCCCGGAGCCGCCGGCGCAGCTGTTCGAACCCGGGGCGCCGCTGCCCCCGTTCGACCACCGGCGCCTGGCGCACTCCGGTACGAACGACCTGCTGACGGCGACTCTGGTCGGCGCGGCGGGCCGGCTGGCCAAGGGGCGCTCCGGGCACGCCGACAAGTCGCCGCACGCGGCGCTGGCCAGGCTCGCGCAGGCGTTCGTGGCGGAGCTGCGGGTGCTGAGGGCGCGGTGCGCCGCGCTGAGCGCGCCGGCCGGCGGCACCGGATTCGACGCGCAGGCCTGCGCGCTGGCCGACCGGTACGCGCTGGTGCTCGCCGCGGCCGCGGTCCTGGGCATGTGGGAGGGGCGGGCCGGGACCGGATCGTTCCTGGAGGAGCCGGCCTGGGCCGTGCTCGCGCTGAGCCGGATCGCGCGGCGGCTGGGCGCGGCGGTGCCCGACCTTCCCGAGAGCGTGGTGGACACGGTGCTCGGCGAGGTGCTGGAGCGGTGCCGGCAGGGGCGGAGCCTGGACCTGTACGGGACGGCGCTGGCGGGCTGAGGCGTGCGGTGACCTCGCCCGCCCGCCTGCGGGCCGGGGCACCGAAGACGTGCCGGGGCGGTGGACGAACGCCCCGGCCAGATCGCCGTCCGCCCCGCGGGACCGGGACGGACGGCACTACCCGCAGGAGACGACGATGGAGCAGGTGAGATGCGCCGCCCCCCTTCGTGTGCCGCGGCCGCACGGTCCGTGGCAGGGGGTGAAGGAGAACCTGACCGGGCTCGGCAACGCGGTGGTCCACACGACCTGGAGCGAATGGCTGCCCAGCGTGCTGACCACACCCCGGCTGCGCGAGCTGCTCGGGCCGGACTGGGACCGCTACCGGCGCACCCCCGACGCCACCGTGCGCTACCGCTTCGCCGCCGCCCGGCTGCTCATCAAGTACACGGCGGCGGCGGCGCTCGGCATCCCGCCGGAGTACCTCGACCTGGCCTACCGGCTGGGAGGGCGCCCCTATCTGCGCGGCTTCGACCAGATCGAGCTGAGCCTGTCCCACACCGGCGACCTGATGGCCGTCGGGCTGAGCCGCACGGGCCGGATCGGCGTGGACGTGGAGCCGGCCGGCCGCACCGTACGGCTGGAGCTGCTGGAGGCGCAGATCCTGACCCCGGCCGAGGCGGCGGAGATCGCCGGTCTGCCCAAGGCGGAGCGGGTCCCGTACGCGCTGAAGCTGTGGACCCTCAAGGAGGCCTACAGCAAGGCGCTCGGGCAGGGGCTGCGGCTGGGCTTCAAGGAGTTCGGCTTCACGGAGTCCGGCCCGACGAGCGCACGGCTGCACGCCGCGGACGGCAGCGCGGCGACCCGGGGGGAGTGGGGCTTTGCCACGCATCCGGTGATGGGCCGCTACCTGCTGAGCACGGCCTGCCACGACGCGGGGCTGTCCACCGCGGACGACACATCGGTGGGGACCATGCTCGACCGGGGGTTCCTGTCGGCGATGAACCAGAGCGGGAGCTGACCCGCGGCCCGGGCCCGAGGCGCGCTGCGGCGGACCTCGAGGCGTGCCAGCGCCCTGCCAGCTCCCCGGCAGCGGGCTGCTCCACCGTGGGACCGGGAGCAGCGCGCCCCCGGGCGCCCCGCTCTCGGGGTCCTCCGGCGTTCCGGGCGCCCCGCAGCCGCTGACCCGGACCGAAGGAGGGCGACCACATGGCCAGGCCGAGCCGCCCGCGCGCGGGCCGGCAACGAGACGGCCGCCGGGCGGAGTGCGCCCTGCCGCTGACCTGGTGGCAGCACGACCTGCTGCTGGACTCACTGGAGCACCAAGGCACCGGCCGCCACGTCGAGCAGCTGTCCTGGCGCTGGTGCGGACCGCTGGACACCGAGCGGTTCACCGCGGCCTGGCAGTCCGTCACCGACCGGGAGACGGTGCTGCGCGCCGCCGTCGACTGGGAGCCGTGGCCGCGCGTGGTCCTGCACGACCGGGCCGCCGTCGAGGTCGTGCGCCACCGGGCCGGCGGCGTCGACTGGGACGAGCTGGTGGAACGCGACCGGCTGCGCGGCTTCGACCTGCGCGGCCCGGGACCGCTGCGGGTCACCCTGGTCGACGACCCGGCGCCCGCCGCGCCCGCCACGCGCGTGCTGCTCACCTTCCACCACGCACTGCTGGACGCCTGGAGCGTGTTCGTCCTCCTGGACGAGTTCTACCGGGCCTATCTGGCCGGCGGCGCGCTGCCCGGAGGCGAGAGGCGGCCCGACATCCGCGACTGGGCGCGCTGGCTGCAGCACCAGGATGTGGGCCCGGCACGGGAGTTCTGGACCCGGACCATACCGGCGGGCGCGCCCGCCGTGCTGCCCGCCGCGCCCGGCCCGGACACCCTGGAGAGCGGCTGCGGCCGCGCCGAGGCGCGCCTGTCGGCCCAGGAGGCCGAGCAGCTGTATCGCTGGGCCGCGGCCCAGGCGGTGCCCGACTCCAGCGCACTGCAGGCGGTCTGGGCGATGCTGCTGTATCGCGGCGCGGGCCTGAGCGGCCCCGCACAGGTCGGCTTCGGCGTCACCGTCTCGGGGCGCGGCATCGCCCTGGAGGCCGTCGAGCGGCTGCCCGCGCCGATGCGCAACTGCCTGCCGATGTCCGTCCGGGTCGATCCGGCGCACCGGCTGGGGCGGCTGCTGAGGGTGCTGCGCGACCGCGCGCTGGACATGGCGGCCTACGAATGGGTCTCCGCCGGGCAGATCCACGAGTGGACCGGCCGGGCCACGGGCGGCGATCCGCTGCTGGCGAGCCTGGTGGCCGTCGCCAGCGTGCCGCGCCCGCCGCGGGAGCTGCGCGCCGAGCTGGCCGGCCACGGCGTGCGGATCGAGCCGCTGTACGCGAGCGGCGCGCACACCGCCTTCCCCGTGGCCCTGCTCACGCAGCGCGGGCCCGACGGCTCGCTGACGCTGACCGCCGCGCACGACCGGTCCCGGATGTCCGCGGCCGACGCGGCCCGTCTGGTCGGCCACTGCGCGCGGCTGCTGCGCGAACTGCCCGCCACCGGCGCCGAGACGACGCTCGCCCAGGTGCTCGCCGTCCTCGAGGGGGACGAGCCGCCGCGGATCGCCCGGCGGCGCGGCTCCGCCGCCCAGCGCGCGGTGCGCCTCCGCCTTCACTCGATCGGTGAGCGATCCGACGTCGAGCCGATCCCCAGTGGGTCTTGACACCGTGGGGCGACGCATCGTGAAGGAGCCGCCCATGTTCACCTACGACATCAGGCAAGATTTCCGGGAGGTCGAGATGTTCTTCTTCGGCCTGGTCCCGGTGGGGCTCGCGCCGCCGCTGCGGCTGGCCGGCGTGGACGAGGACGACACGGAGTTCCTCGAGGAGTCCGCCATCGTCCGCGGTATCGACTAGGACCTGTCCGGCCGGTCAAGCCCCGGACCCGGGGTGCGGACCGGGCCGTCGGCCGCCCCGGCCCCCCGGGCGGCCCATGGCCGAAACCGGATGGTTTTGAGCGGAACTCGATCCATCGCGCGGCGCCGCTCCGGCCCCGCTCCAGCGGTCCGTCGCACACTGCCCGCCCGGATCCGGGCCGCCCGGCGGACCGGGTCGGCCGCCGCCCAATCCGCCCCCGTGCCCGACGGCGCCGCCGGCCCCGCCGCGGCCGTCGGGCACCGGCGAGAGAAAGGAATCACCCGATGCCGCTGTCGAAGCAGCGCGCCGGCGCACCGCGGGTCTCGCCCTCGGTCGAGGCGTTCCTCGACGAGTCCGGGCACGTGGGCGTGCTCACCACCCTCAGGCCCGACGGGACGCCGCACACGGCGCCCGTACGGTTCACCTGGGACAAGACGGCCGGCCTGGTCCGGGTCATGACCGTCGCCTCCTCGCGCAAGGCGCGCAACCTGCTGGCCGGCCCCGGCGGCCGGGTGGCGATCTGCCAGGTGCAGGGCTTCGCCTGGGTCACGCTGGAGGGCTTTGGCACGGTGGTGCGCGAACCCGGGCGGGTGGCCGAGGGAGCCGAGCGGTACGCCGAGCGGTACCTCTCGGCGCCGCCGAACCCGCCCGGCCGGGTGGTGATCGAGATCGAGGTCGACCGGGTACTGACCCTCAACACCTGAGCAATACCCGCGCACCACCGCGGCCCCGGCACCCGGGCGCGCGGCGGCGGCCTTCCCGGCCGCGCCGCGCGCTCACCCGTCTCGCGCGCCTACGAAAGGGGCGGGGGAGTGCCGTTCGCCCACAGCAGGCGGAAGGACAGCAGGGTCAGCCGCCACCCGGCGGGGGTGCGCAGGGCCTCGCCGTCGACGAAGGTGCCGGTGGTGAACAGCGGCGCGAGCACGCCCTGCGGCGGGACGTGGCGCGGGTGGTGCACGTGGGTGGAGACCAGGTTGGCGCGCAGGGCGGCCCGCTCCCCGTCCAGGACGACCACGGCCGGGGAGCCCAGGTGCTGGGTGGCGGCGAAGGCCGCCAGGGCCTTGCGGTGGAACTCGGCCATGCCCTCGGTGCCCTGGTGCCGGCTCATCGGCGGGAAGGCCACCACCGCGTCCGGGGTGAACAGCTCCGCCGCCCAGGCGTCGTCGAGTTCTTCGTCGTCGAGGGAGACCAGATAGCGGTTCAAAAGGGCCGCCACGAGAAGGCTTGCGGTGCCGGATTCCTCGAGGATTTCGGTGGAGGTCATCCTTGAGCATGCGCCTCGTCCGTCCCGTCCGGGCAACCCCGCCTGACAAAGATCTGACATTGCTGACGCTTTTCTGTCATTGATTGTCGAAGGTCTGTATCGATCCGTCTTTACGCCCCGCCCGGGCCCTCGTGATACTGGCCGGACACCAGTGGGAAGAGGCGGGATGAGCACCTTTGATGCAGATGCCGTGGTCGTGGGAGCCGGGCCCACCGGACTCATGCTCGCGGGCGAGTTGAGGCTCAATAAAGCCTCGGTGATAATCCTTGACAAACTTTCCGAGCCGATCAGGGAATCCCGGGCGCTCGGCTTTTCCGCGCGGACCATCGAGGAATTCGCCCAGCGCGGCCTGATCGCCCGCTTCGGCGAGGTCGGCGTCATTCCGGTCGGCCACTTCGGCGGCGTCGGGCTCGACTACCAGGTGCTCGAAGGCGGCTCGTACGGCGCCCGCGGCATCCCGCAGGCCCGCACCGAGGGCGTCCTCGGCGGCTGGGCGCGCGAACTGGGCGCCGAGATCCGCCGCGGCGTCCAGGCCACCGGCCTGGCCCAGGACACCGAGGGCGTGACGCTCACCGCGCAGGGCGCGGACGGCACCCACACCCTGCGCGCCCGTTACGTGGTGGGCTGCGACGGCGCCCGCAGCACCGTGCGCAAGCTCGCCGGCATCGACTTCCCCGGCACCGAGCCGGCCATCGAGCTGCGCTTCGCGGACGTGGCCGGCGTACCGCTGCGCCCGCGCTTCAGCGGCGAGCGCGTCCCCGGCGGCATGGTGATGGTCATCCCCATCGGCCCGGACCGCAGCCGCGTCATCTACTTCGACAGCGCCGAGCCCCTGCGCAAGAGCCCCGAGGCGATCACCTTCGAGGAGGTGGCCGCGTCCTGGCAGCGCCTGACGGGCGAGGACATCAGCGCCGCCACGCCGCTGTGGGTCAGCTCCACCACCGACACCAGCCGCCAGGCCACCGAGTACCGGCGCGGCCGGGTCCTCTTGGCCGGTGACGCCGCGCACATCCACCTGCCCATCGGCGCGCAGGGCATGAGCGCGGGCATCCAGGACGCGGTGAACCTCGGCTGGAAGCTCGCCCTGGACATCCGGGGCCGGGCGCCCAGGGGCCTGCTCGACACCTACCACGCCGAGCGGCACCCGGTCGGGGCCCGGATCCTGACCAACACGCTCGCCCAGCGCATCCTCTACCTCGGCGGCGACGACATCACCCCGCTGCGCGAGGTCTTCACCGAGCTGGTGGACAACCACGCATCGGTCCGCCGCCACCTCGTCGGCATGGTCACCGGCCTCGACATCCGCCACGACGTCGGCGCGGGCGACCACCCGCTGCTCGGCCGGCGCCTGCCCGAGCGGGAACTCGTCGTCGACGGCGAGAAGACCTCGGTCTTCGCGCTGCTGCACGCCGGCCGCGCCGTGCTCCTCGAACTCGGCGGCGACCACGGCCTGAGCGAGGCGGCCGCCGGCTGGGCCGACCGCGTCGAGACGGTCCGCGCCGACCAGCCCGACTGCGACGCCCCGGTGGACGCCATCCTCGTCCGCCCCGACGGCTACGTCGCCTGGCTCGCGCCCCAGGGCGCCGGCTCCCAAGGCCTCACCGACGCTCTCGCCCGCTGGTTCGGTCCCGCCGGCTGAGCGCCTCTTGGTCCCGCTTTGTCCGTACCTCCACAGGAAGCGAAGAAGAATGCCTTTCATCTCCCTTGAGGACAAGCACCTGACCGTCCTCAACCTCTTCACCACCGACACGCCCGAGAAGCAGGACAGCCTGATCGAGGAGATGCGGAAGATCGTCGACGCGGCGGCCTACGACGGCTGGATGAACAGCACCGTGCACGCGGGCGTCGACAGCCTGGGCACCGCCAACTTCATCCAGTGGCGCAGCGGCGAGGACCTGGAGCGGCGCTACGAGGGCGAGGAGTTCAAGCACCGCACCCTGCCCGTCTTCGGCGAGATCACCACCTCGATCAGGCTGCTGCAGAACGAGGTCGCCTACACGCTGACCTCGTCCGCCCTCGACGGCAGGGTCGAGGTCGGCCCGCACCGCGACGACTACACCGTCCTCGGCGTCTTCTCCGTCACCGACGACGGCCAGGACGAGGCCATCGACGCCCTCGGCAAGGGCCAGGACTTCCTCGCCGAGGTCCCCGGCTTCCGCTCGCACGTGGTCCTCAAGGGCCTGCGCGCCCGCGGCCTGGACGGCAAGTTCGTCGTCTCCTACTCCCAGTGGGACAGCAAGGAGGCCTTCGACTCCTACCGCGACCAGGCCCCCGAGCAGCAGTCCGCCGCGCGCAAGGAGGCCCACAACCGCGTCCGCGCCGTCTCCACCGCCGACCCGTACATCAACTCGTACACCGTGGTGCACTCCCGCTCCGCCGGCGAGTGAAACCGTCGCGCCCCCCACGGCGCGACGCACCGCAATGCCCCGGACGTCCGGCACCCCGCTCAGGGCGCCGGGCGTCCCGCGTACGTGCCCCCATCCATGGGAAGGCGCGCCGTGCACCCGCTCCGGCGGAATTCGAGAATCCCCCGTGCGGCGCGCTATCGCCGGGCGGGACCGTCAAGCCAGTGGCGAATTCAGGCCGCCACCAGGACGCGTCTGCACCGCGCTCTGCCGCGCACACGCCGAGGAGCCAAACCTTATGCACAGCACGTTGATTGTCGCCCGGATGGCAGCAGCCTCGTCCGCCGATGTGGCAAAACTGTTCTCCGAATTCGATGCGACGGACATGCCCCAGCGCATGGGAACGCGGCGCCGCCAGTTGTTCTCGTACCGGGGCCTGTACTTCCACCTCCAGGACTTCGACGAGGACAACGGGGGCGAGCTGATCGAGCAGGCGAAGGGCGATGCGCGCTTCGTCCAGATCAGCCAGGACCTCAAGCCGTTCATCGAGGCCTACGACCCCACGACCTGGCGTTCACCGGCCGACGCGATGGCCGCACGCTTCTACACCTGGGAAGCGTCCGCATGACCCGCCGACGCGTCGTCATCACCGGAATCGAGGTGATCGCCCCCGGCGGTATCGGCAAGGAGAAATTCTGGAACCTGCTGAGCGAGGGCCGCACCGCCACCCGCGGGATCACCTTCTTCGACCCCACGCCCTTCCGCTCCCGGGTGGCCGCCGAGATCGACTTCGACCCGTACGCCCACGGGCTGACCGCACAGGAGGTGCGCCGCCTGGACCGGACCGCGCAGTTCGCGGTGGTCGCCTCGCGCGGCGCGGTCGCCGACAGCGGCATCGAACTGGGCGGGATCGACCCGCACCGCATCGGTGTCACCGTCGGCTCCGCGGTCGGCGCCACGATGAGCCTCGACGAGGAGTACCGGACCGTCAGCGACGGCGGCCGGCTCGACCTGGTCGACCACACCTACGCCGTCCCGCACCTCTACAACCACATGGTGCCGAGCTCCTTCGCCTGCGAGGTCGCCTGGGCCGTGGGCGCCGAAGGCCCCTCCACCGTGGTCTCCACCGGCTGCACCTCCGGCCTCGACTCGGTCGGCTACGCCGTCGAGCTGGTCCGCGAGGGATCGGCGGACGTGGTGATCGCGGGCTCCTCGGACGCCCCCATCTCCCCGATCACGATGGCCTGCTTCGACGCCATCAAGGCCACCACCCCCCGCCACGACGATCCGCAGAGCGCCTCGCGCCCCTTCGACGGCACCCGCAACGGGTTCGTGCTGGGCGAGGGCACCGCCTTCTTCGTCCTGGAGGAACTGGAGAGCGCCAGGATGCGCGGCGCGCACATCTACGCCGAGATCGCCGGCTACGCCACGCGCTCCAACGCCTACCACATGACGGGCCTGCGCCCCGACGGCCTGGAAATGTCCGAGGCCATCGACACCGCCCTCGGCGAGGCCCGCATGAACCCCGAGACGATCGACTACATCAACGCGCACGGCTCGGGCACCAAGCAGAACGACCGGCACGAGACGGCCGCCTTCAAGCGCAGTCTCGGCGACCACGCCCACCGCACGCCGGTCAGCTCCATCAAGTCGATGGTCGGGCACTCGCTCGGCGCGATCGGCTCCATCGAGATCGCCGCGTCCGCCCTGGCCATGGAGTACGACCTGGTACCGCCCACGGCCAACCTGACGACGCCCGACCCCGAGTGCGACCTCGACTACGTCCCCGTCACCGCACGGGAACAGCTGGTCGACGCGGTCCTCACGGTCGGCAGCGGATTCGGCGGCTTCCAGAGCGCCATGGTGCTGGCCAGCCCGGAAAGGAATCTCCTATGACCGCGTCGGTAGTGGTCACCGGCCTCGGCATCGCCTCGCCCACCGGGCTGGGCATCAAGGACTACTGGTCGGCGACTCTTGGCGGAAAGAACGGCATCGGCCGCATCACCCGCTTCGACCCGTCGAGTTACCCCGCCCGCCTGGCGGGCGAGATCCCCGGCTTCGTCGCCGAGGACCATCTGCCCTCCCGCATCCTGCCGCAGACCGACCGGGTCACCCGGCTCGCGCTGGTGGCCACGGACTGGGCACTCAAGGACGCGGGCGTCGACCCCGCGCAGATGCCCGAGTTCGACATGGGCGTCATCACGGCCTCGGCCGCGGGCGGCTTCGAGTTCGGCCAGGGCGAGCTGCAGAGCCTGTGGGGCCGGGGCAGCCAGTACGTCTCGGCGTACCAGTCCTTCGCCTGGTTCTACGCCGTCAACAGCGGCCAGATCTCGATCCGCAACGGCATGAAGGGCCCGGCCGGCGTCGTGGTCAGCGAGGGAGCCGGCGGTCTCGACGCCGTCGCCCACGCCCGCCGCCAGATCCGCAAGGGCACCTCGCTGATCGTCACCGGAGCCGTCGACGCCTCCATCTGCCCGTGGGGCTGGGTGGCCCAGCTGTCCACCGGCAGGCTGTCCACCAGCGACGAGCCCGCCCGCGCCTACCTGCCCTTCGACCGCGACTGCCGCGGCTATGTGCCCGGCGAGGGCGGCGCGATCCTCATCACCGAGGACGCCGACGCGGCGCGCGCCCGCGGCGCCCGCAGCTACGGCGAGATCGCCGGCCACGCCTCGACGATGGACCCCAGGCCCGGCAGCGGCCGCGAGCCGGGCCTGCGCAAGGCCATCGAGCTCGCCCTCGCCGACGCGGGCGCCGACCCCGGAGACATCGACGTCGTCTTCGCCGACGGCGCCGGCGAGCCCGAACCGGACCGCACCGAGGCCCAGGCGATCACCGCCGTCTTCGGAGCCCGCACCGTCCCGGTGACCGTGCCCAAGACGATGACCGGACGCCTGTACTCGGGCGCGGCCCCGCTGGATGTGGCCGCCGCCCTCCTCGCCATCCGCGACGGGGTCATCCCGCCCACCGTGCACGTCGACCCCTGCCCGGACCACCTGCTCGACCTGGTCCTGGACCAGCCGCGCCCGGCACCGGTGCGCAGCGCGCTGGTCCTGGCCCGCGGCAGCGGCGGCTTCAACTCCGCCATGGTCGTGCGCGCCGCCCGGTAGGGCGCCCGCGCCCGCACCCACACCACCACCCACGCAGCACCACTGAGGAAAGGGACTTCCACCATGGCCACCAAGGCGTTCACCCTCGACGACCTCAAGCGCATCCTGAAGGAGGCCGCGGGCGTGGCCGAGGGCGTCGACCTGGACGGCGACATCCTCGACACCGAGTTCGAGGTGCTCGGCTACGAGTCCCTCGCCCTGCTGGAGGCCGGCAGCCTCATCGAGCGCGAGTGCGGCATCTGCCTCGACGAGGAGGCCGTCAACGACGCGCACACGCCGCGGACCTTCATCGACGTCGTCAACATGCAGCTCGCTCCTGCCACGGCCGCCTGAAGGGATCCGGACATGACCCAGCACACCACCCCCAGGGTCGCCGTCGTCACCGGCGCCACCAGCGGCATCGGCCTCGCCTCGGCGCGCCTGCTCGCCTCGCAGAACCATCAGGTGTTCATCGGCGCCCGCAGCGCCGACAACATAGCCGCCACCGTCAAGGAGCTCCAGGCCGAGGGCCTGGACGTGGACGGCGCGGTCGTCGACGTCCGCGACACCGCCTCGGTGGACGCCTTCGTCCAGGCCGCCGTCGACCGCTTCGGCACCATCGACGTCGTGGTCAACAACGCCGGCCGCTCCGGCGGCGGACCGACCGCCGACATCACCGACGAGCTGTGGCAGGACGTCATCGAGACGAACCTCAACAGCGTCTTCCGCGTCACCCGCGCCGTGCTCGGCACCGGCGGCATGCGGCACAAGAACCGCGGCCGGATCATCAACATCGCCTCCACCGCGGGCAAGCAGGGCGTCGTCCTCGGCGCCCCGTACTCAGCCTCCAAGCACGGCGTCGTCGGCTTCACCAAGGCACTGGGCAACGAGCTGGCCCCCACCGGCATCACCGTCAACGCGGTCTGCCCCGGCTACGTCGAGACCCCGATGGCCCAGAAGGTCCGCCAGGGCTACGCCGCCGCCTACGACACCTCCGAGGACGCCATCCTCGAGAAGTTCCAGGCGAAGATCCCGCTCGGCCGCTACTCCACCCCCCAGGAGGTGGCCGGCCTGGTCGGCTATCTGGCCTCGGACACCGCCGCCTCCATCACCTCGCAGGCGCTCAACGTCTGCGGCGGCCTGGGCAACTTCTAGGCCTTGTCCGCAAAGCCGCGGGGCAGGCGGGACCTTGCGGACACCACCCGGCAGGGCCCGCCCCCACGCACCCTTGAACACCACCCGAGGAGAACCCGTCATGACCACGCGTGAGGTCGAGCACGAGATCACCGTCGGCGCCCCGGCCGCCGCCGTCTACCAGTTGCTTGCCGACGTCGGCAACTGGCCGCGCATCTTCCCGCCCACCATCCACGTGGACCGGATCGAGGACCGGGGCGCCGAGGAGAAGATCCGGATCTGGGCGACCGCCAACGGCCGGCCCAAGAACTGGACCTCGCGCCGCACCCTGGACCCGGCCGGCCTGCGCATCACCTTCCGCCAGGAGGTCCCTGCCGAGCCCGTCAAGCACATGGGCGGTACCTGGATCATCGAGCCGCTCGGCGAGGCGGCCTGTCGCGTCCGGCTGCTGCACGACTTCAGCGCCATCAACGACGACGCGCACGACCTGCTGTGGATCGCACAGGCGGTGGACAAGAACAGCACCTCCGAACTGGCCGCGCTCAAGGTCAACGTCGAGGCGGCGCACGCCGCGCAGACCGAGGAACTGACCTTCTCCTTCACCGACACCGTCCAGATCGCGGGCTGTGCCAAGGACGTGTTCGACTTCATCAACGAGGCCCAGCTGTGGGCCGAACGGCTCCCGCACGTGGCCGTGGTGCGCCTCGAGGAGGACACCCCGGGCCTGCAGGAGCTGGAGATGGACACCCGCGCCAAGGACGGCTCGGTGCACACCACCAAGTCCTACCGGGTGGTCTTCCCCCACGACAAGATCGCCTACAAGCAGGTCACCCTGCCGGCCCTGATGACCCTGCACACCGGCGAGTGGACGTTCACCGAGACCGACGAGGGCACCACCGCATCCTCCCAGCACACCGTCAGCCTCAACACGCACAACATCGCGCGCATCCTCGGAGACGAAGCCACCGTCGCCGACGCCCGCGCCTACGTGCACACGGCGCTGTCCACCAACAGCCGCGCCACCCTCGCGCACGCGAAGGCCTACGCCGAGTCGAAGGCCTCCTGAGCATGGCGCCCGACCTTGCAACGGGCGGCGGCGAGCCGGCACCGGACGGCACGGGCCGCCCGGACCGGCTCGCCGCCGAGGTCCTGGTCGTCGGCGCCGGCCCCGTCGGGCTGATGCTCGCCGCCGAACTCGCACGCGGCGGCGTGGACGTGGTCGTGGTCGAGAAACGCAAGGCCCCCTCCACCGAGTCCCGGGCCTCCACACTGCACGCCCGCACCATGGAGATCCTCGACGCCCGGGAACTGCTGCCCGACATCGGCACGCCGCCCCACGAGCCGCGCGGCCACTTCGGCGGCCTCCCGCTCGACCTCACCTGGCCCAGCACCCATCCGGGCCAGTGGAAGGTGCCGCAGACCAGGACCGAGGCGGTCCTGGAGGAGCGGGCGATCGCGCACGGCGTCGACATCCGGTGCGGCCACGAACTGGTCGCCGCCGACGAGGTCGGCGAGTACGTCGAGGCCGAAGCCCTCGGCCGGGACGGAGTCCTGCGGCTGCGCGCCCGCTACCTGGTCGCCTGCGACGGCGAGGACAGCACCGTACGGCGGCTGACCGGGGTGGACTTCCCCGGCCACGACGCCGGCCGGGAACTGCTGCGCGCCGACGTCGAGGGCATCGACATCCCCGACCGGCGTTTCCAGCGCCTGGACCGGGGGCTGGCCATCGCCTGGCGCAACGACCAGGGCGTCACCCGCGTCATGGTCCACGAGTTCGGCCAGGCGGCCGGCCCGCGCACCGCGAACGCCCCGTTCGAGGAGGTCGCCACCGTCTGGAAGCGGGTCACGAAAGAGGACATCAGCGGCGGCACCCCGCTGTGGGTGAACTCCTTCGGCGACGCCTCCCGCCAGCTTGCCTCCTACCGGCACGGGCGCATCCTGTTCGCGGGGGACGCCGCCCACCGGCAGATGCCGATCGGAGGCCAGGCCCTCAACCTCGGTCTGCAGGACGCCTTCAACCTCGGCTGGAAGCTCGCGCTCACCGTGCGCGGACAGGCTCCCGACACCCTCCTCGACACCTACCACGCCGAGCGGCACACCGCCGGCCGCCGGGTCCTGGCGAACATCGAGGCCCAGGCCCTGCTGCTGCTCGGCGGCCCCGAGGTGGAACCGCTGCGCGCACTGATGGCCGAGCTGACCGGCCTGGAGGAGGCACGGGCCCACCTGGCCGGGATGATCAGCGCACTCGACGTGCGCTACCCGGTGCCCGGCCCCGCACACCCGCTGCTCGGCGCCCGGCTGCCGCACACCGTCGTGCGCTCCCGCGGGCGCGAGCTCGGCAGCACCGCCGAGCTGCTGCGCGCCCGCGGCGGCCTGCTGCTCGACCTGGACGCGACCGGCCTACGGGTGCCCGCCGGCTGGGCCGACCGGGTCACCGCCCTCGCCGGCGCCCCGGAGCCCGGCTCGCTTCCCGGTGAGCCGGGGGCCGTTCTGGTACGGCCCGACGGCCACGTGGCGTGGGTCGGCCGGGACGAGGACGGGCTGGCCCAGGCACTCGGCCGCTGGTTCGGCCCGGCCCGCCCACCGGCCCCCTGAGCGTCCCCGGACCGGCAGCCCGTACAAGCCCCCCACGAGCGCGTCCCCCACGCGCACGCCCGCACCCCACCCGCACACCCACCCACCACCCACTCCCCAGTGATCCCCACTGTCAGGAAGGACAGCCCATGCAAGGCAGCGAAGGGACAGTGGCGGACACCGACGTCATCGTCGTCGGCGCCGGCCCGACCGGACTGATGCTCGCAGGCGAACTGCGCCTGGGCAAAGCCCGCGTCGTCGTGATCGAGAAACTGGCGGCGCCCACCGGGCAATCCCGCGGCCTGGGCTTCACCGCCCGTGCCATGGAGGTGTTCGACGAGCGCGGGCTGCTGCCCCGGTTCGGCCAGGGCGAGACCCTCGCCACCAGCCCCGTAGGACACTTCGGCGGGGCCCAGTTCGACTTCACCGTCCTCAAGGACGCCCACTTCGGCGCCCGCGGCATCCCGCAGGGGCAGACCGAGGCGGTGCTGGAGGGCTGGGCCGCCGAACTCGGCGCCGACATCCGGCGCGGCTGGGAGTTCGTCTCGCTCGCCGACGGCTTCCTCGACAAGGACCACGTCGAGATCACCGTCCGCACGCCCGAGGGTGACGAGCAGCGGCTGCGCGCCGCGTACCTGGTGGGCGCCGACGGCGGCTCCAGCCGCGTCCGCAAGGCGGCCGGCTTCGAGTTCCCGGGCACCGACGCCACCCAGGGCATGTACCTCGCCGACGTCACCGGCTGCGCGCTGCGGCCGCGGTTCCTCGGCGAGCGCCTGAGCAACGGCATGGTGATGGCGGCCCCGCTCGCCGAGGGCGTGGACCGGATCATCGTCTGCCCCGACGGCCGGCCGGCGCACGACCGCGAGCGGACCGTCACCTTCGAGGAGGTCGCAAAGGCCTGGCAGAGCATCACCGGCGAGGACATCTCGCACGGTGGCGCCGACTGGGTGTCCTCCTTCACCAACGCCACCCGCCAGGCCTCCGAGTACCGGCGGGGCCGGGTGTTCGTGGCCGGCGACGCGGCGCACATCCACCTGCCGGCCGGCGGCCAGGGCCTGAGCACCGGCGTGCAGGACGCGGCCAACCTCGGCTGGAAGCTGGCCGCCGCGGTCCGCGGTGACGCCCCCGCGGCGCTGCTGGACACCTACCACGCCGAGCGGTGGCCGGTCGGCCGCCGCCTGCTGGCCAACACCCGGGCCCAGGGGATCGTCTTCCTCGGCGGCCCGGAGTCGGACCCGCTGCGCGAGCTGCTGGGCGAGCTGGTCCAATACGACGACGTCAAGCGGCACCTGGCCGGAGCGGTCAGCCACCTCGACATCCGCTACGACCTCGGCGCGGACGAGGACGCCCACCCGCTGGTCGGCCGGCGCATGCCGGCGCGGCTGCTGGCCGGCGCCGACGGCGAGCGGCGCACCGCGCGACTGCTGCACCCGGGCCGGGCCGTACTGCTCGACCTCGCCGACGACGGCCGGGCGCGCCGTACGGCAGCCGGCTGGCAGGACCGCCTCGACGTCCACACCGTGTCCGCCGAGCCGGCCGACGGCCCGGACGCACTGGCCGGCGTCCCCGCGCTGCTGCTCCGCCCCGACGGGTACGTGGCCTGGGCCGGCGAGCCCGCGCAAGGGCTCGCGGCCGCGCTGGAGCGGTGGCTGGGAGCCGCCTCTGCCTGACCGCCCCGGGGCCGCGGCATGCGGGGGCGACGTAGGGGGCCGGCACGCGCAAGGCCCCGGTTCCGCGTCGGGAAGAACGCGGAACCGGGGCGGTTCAAGGACGGCGCGTCAGACGGCGACGGCCTCCACGACCGAGACGGCCGCGGCGGTCTCCACGACCCGCTCCAGCTTGAACCCGGCCTGCGCCACCAGCTCCGCGTACTGCGACCGGGTGCGCTCCTTGCCGCCCACGAGCAGCAGCAGCCACAGGTCGACGAGCTTGCCGGAGTGCGGCTCCTCCCCCTCCGGGACCACCATCTCCACCAGCAGCAGCTTGCCGCCCGGCTTGATCGCGGCACGCACGTTGCGCAGGATCTGCAGGGCCTGCTCCTGCGGCCAGTCGTGCACGATGTGCTTGAGGACGTAGGCGTCCGCACCCGAGGGCACCGGGTCGAACAGGTCGCCGTCGGCCAGGGTCACACGGTCCGCGACCCCCTGCGCGGCCAGGAACTCAGCAGCGCCGTTCACGGCGATCCGCGGGTCCGAGAGGATGCCCTTGGTGTCGGGCGCGCTGTTGAGGATGCCGGCCAGCAGCCCGCCGTCGGCTCCGCAGAAGTCCAGGACCGTGCCGAACTGCGAGAAGTCGTACGCGGCCACGACCGGCGCGGTCTCGGTGGAGGACATGTTGCCCATCCCGCCGATGAACACCGCGCCGTATTCCGGATTCCGCGTCAGGTATTCGAAGGCGCCCATGCCGCGCCGCTTCGGCAGGCTCGGCTCCCCGGTCCGCACCGAGTCCAGGAAACCGTTCCAGTCCTCCCAGTGCGTCGGGTGGCCCATCAGCACGCACAGGTCGCGCATCGTCACCGGGTGGTCGGCGCGCAGCGCGTCGGCCATCGGGGTCAGCGCCCACAGGCCGTCGTCCTGGCGCGTGAACACGCCCTGGGAGGCGAGCAGGCGCAGCACCCGGCCCAGTGCCCCGGCATCCGCGCCGACCTCGGCGGCCAGGTCCTCGATCGGTCGCGGACCGGCCTGCAGGGCCTCGGCCACGCGCAGTTCGGCGGCGGCGTACAGGGCCTGGGTCACCATGGAGCCCATGGCCAGTTCGAGTAGGGCGAACGGGGGCGGGGCCAGCTCCCGGACCTGCTTCTGCAGGTCCGCCCGGGCCTTCTCCGCGGCGCGGACGACTTCGGGGGGCGGTACAGCGGGCATGTGGTTCCTCCATGACACAAGAGCGAGAACTCCGTCCCAACCGCCGGAAGGGACCCGTCCCGCCACGGTAGGCAGGAGGGATGGACCCGCCCTGGAAAGCGACTTGTACGTCTCTGGAGCGGGACAAACGCCTCGCACACCCCGGGAGTTGTGCCGCGGCCGCCCAACGGCCCTGGCCCAGAACCGCTCGGCGGCCGCTCGACGCGGGCCGGAGACCGGTTCGTTCAGGACGAGGCAGTCGGCATCCTGGGCCCGGCACCGCGTTGCGCAGTCCGACGCCGTTGCTTTGAGCCTCAAGGACTCTCAGCCTTCCGGGCATTTCGGCCCGGAGGGTCCGTCTCATCACCAGAGCGTTAGGGGCTCGGCTTGAGGACGGTCTCTCGTTTCTGTCTGCCGCTGGTGCGGCAGGGTTGCGCCACCGGCCCGCCCCGTCTCCGCCTTGCGGCGGGGACGGGTGGCGCAGGTCTTACGGTCGGCTCCACGAGGCTTCGACACCTGGGGGGTGTCCTGGTCTCCGGCCACTCCGGTACCAGTTGCTGCGGCTGCCGCAAGTGCGGCGAGGTTGAGTGCGGCGTTGGCGTCCCGGTCGATGACCAGGTGGCAGGCGTCGCATTCGTAGGTCCGGACGTGCAGCGGCAGCTTGGCTTTCACCACGCCGCACCCGGAACAGGTCTTGGAGGAGGGGTACCAGCGGTCGGCCATGACGATGCGGGTGGCGTGGCGCTGGCGGGTCTTGTAGGTGAGCTGGCGGCGGATCTCCCCGAATCCGGCGTCGGCGATCCGGCGGGCCAGGCGCCGGTTGCGGAGCATGCCGGCGACGTTGAGGTCTTCGACGACAATGGTGCCGTACTCGGCGGCCACGGCGGTGGTGAGCTTGTGCAGAGCGTCTTCGCGGAGGTTCGCCACACGGTGGTGGACCTTGTTCCGCCGGGCGTTGGCCTTCTCCCACCGGCGGGACGGCTTCTGTCCGGTGCGCCGGTCGGGGCCGCGTCGTCGGGAGACGGTGCGGGAGGCGCGGCGCAGTTGCTTGCGTGCGGCGTCGTAGTGGTTCGGGTTGGGCGCGGTGCGGATCTCGCCGGTGCTGTCGGCCATCACCGCGAGGGTCTTGATCCCGAGGTCGATGCCGACCGCCACGTCCGGCCGTGCCACGCGTTCGAGGTCGCGCTCGACCTCAGCCTGGAAGGACACGAACCAGCGTCCGCGTTCGTGGCGGACGGTCGCGGACAGGATCCGGGCTGTCCCGTCCTGGACGCGCTGAAGGAGCTTCACGGTGGGTTCGTGGGTGCGGATCGTGCCCAGCCTCGGCAGCGTCACATGCCGGCCGTCGGCGTCCGCGCGGATCGTGCCGGTGGTGAACCGGCAGGACAGGCGCGCCTTCCGCTTCGACTTGAAGCGGGGCATACCGACTCGCTTACCCTTGCGCTGTCCGCGCTTGGACTTCGCGTAGTTGTCGAACGCGGCCGATGCGTTCGCCAGGCCGGTGGAGTACGTCTCCTTGGAGTTCTCCTCCCACCACCCGGCGAACCTGGGGTCGGTGTGCTTGGCCTCGTTGAACGCCTTCCGCAGCGACGGGAGCGACCACGGCCGCCACTCGGTCAGAGCCTCCTCGGCGATCCCGTAGGACTCCTCCGCGCGGCGCTGCCACCACGACGCCTCGACCCAGGCAACCGCCCAGTTGTACGCGGCACGGGCGGCCCCGCAGTGCGAGCGCAGCGCGGCCTCCTGGGCGGCGTTCGGGTCCAGAGCGAACCGGAACGCCTGCACCATGAAACCGGGCTGCGGCCGGAACTTCTTCACCCGGCGTCCTGGTCGCTCTCGCCGGTCGCGGCGGCGATCGCGCGGGCGGCACGGTTCTTCGCCGCCCGGCGCCCGTACAGCCGGGCGCACATCGAGGTCAGCACCTCGGTGATGTCCCGCACCAGGTCATCGGCGGTCTCGGTGGGGTCGAGGACGACCAGGCGCCGCCCGGACGCCGACAGTGCGGCTTCCAGGTGCTCGACGCCGAACCGGGCCAGCCGCTCACGGTGCTCGACCACGATCACGGCCGCGCCCGGATCGGACAGGAGCCGATGCAGCTTGCGCCGTCGTCCGTTCAGCCCCGAGCCGACCTCGGTCACGACTTCCGCGATCGGCAGGCCGAGCCCGGTGGCCCCCTGGACCACGCGTGCGACCTGCCGGTCGAGGTCTGACTTCTGGTCGGCCGAGGAGACGCGGCAGTACGCCACGACCCGGCCGGAGACCTCCGGGGCGGGCTCGTCGACCAGCCACGTGCCGGACGGCGTCTGGCGCACCGGGACCGGCATACGGCCCTCTTTCGCCCACGTCCACGCGGTCTGGTAGTGCACGCCGTTGCGTGCCGCCCACTCGGAAAGCTTCACACGATCAAGATAACCGATGAGAAAGGCTGAGATTTGCTGATGAATCATACAGCAGTTCCCGGCCCCCTCGCCGGAGACCGGCGCGCCGTGCGTACCCCGCCCGGGAGCGCCCTCCCCGACCGGCTCGTCGACGGCATGGCCGTCGAACTCGCGTTCGTCCGCGACCTGTTGACGGAGCACGGCCTGAAGGAGCTGCCGTGACCACCGTCTCCACCACCTTGGCGGCGGCCCCGCCGCACACCGGCGGTCGCCTCACGCGGGTGAGGAACGGATCTCAAGGATCGCCTGAGCGATCCTGCGGTCCCGCTGCACCGCCCCTCGACCCCCCTGGTCTTTTCTGAGGATCAAACCGTCTGCATGGAGGAATCGAAAATGGCAAAGAGCGCGATCATCGTGGGCGCCGGGCCGGTCGGTCTGATGCTCGCGGGTGAGCTGCGGCTCGGCGGCGCGGACGTCGTCGTCTACGACAGGCTGCCCGCCCCCAGCGGGGAGTCGCGCGGCCTGGGGTTCACCAGCCGTACCGCGGAGGTCTTCGACCAGCGCGGGCTGCTCGAAAGGCTCGGCGACATCCGCTGGGGCAAGCAGGGCCACTACGGCGGCATCCGCATCGACTTCTCCCTCCTGGACGAGAGCCACTTCGGCATCATGGGCCTGGCCCAGTCCGTCACCGAGGACATGCTCGGCCGCTGGATCGACGAGCTCGGCGTCGAGGTGCGCCGCGGCCACGACCTGACCACCCTGACCGAGACCGAGGACGGCGTGGTCCTCGGCTTCCAGGGCTCCGACGGGTACACCGAGGCCACCGGCACGTACGTCATCGGCTGCGACGGCGGCAAGTCCACCGTGCGCACCCTGGCCGGCATCGACTTCCCCGGCGACGAGGCCACCCGCGGCATGTACCTGGCCGACGTCGTCGGCGCGGACATACGCATGAGGCCCATCGGCGAGCGCATCGAGGGCGGCGGCATGGTGCTGTCCGTCACCCTGGAGCCGGGCGTGGACCGCATCGTCATCCACGAGCCCGGCGTCCGCCCGCACCACGGCGAGGGCGAGCTGGAGTTCTCGGAGCTCGCCGACGCCTGGCAGCGCATGACCGGCGAGGACATCCACGGCGCCTCCGCCTCCTGGATGTGCGCCCTGACCAACGCCACCGGCCTGGCCGCCCAGTACCGCAAGGGCCGCGTCTTCCTCGCCGGCGACTCCGCCCACGACCACGCCCCGCTCGGCGCCCAGGGCGTCAGCGTCGGCCTCCAGGACGCCGTCAACCTCGGGTGGAAGCTCGCCGCCGTGCTCGGGGACCGGGCGCCCCAGTCCCTGCTCGACACCTACCACACCGAGCGCCACCCGATCGGTGAGCAGCTGATGCGCGACGTGCACTCCATGTCGATGCTGTACCTCGCCGGCGAGGAGATGGAGCCGCTGCGCGCCGTCGTGCGCGAACTGGTCACCCTGCCCGAGGCCGCCCGGCGGCTCGCGGGCCGCGTCTCCGGCCTGCACATCAAGTACGACATGGGCGCCGGGGAACACCCCCTGCTGGGGCTGCGGCTGGCCCCGCACCGAGCCGTCGAGCGCGCCGACAACAGCCGCACGACGGTCGCCGAGCTCCTGCACCGGGGCCGCGGCGTGCTCATCGTCACGGACAAGGACGGCGGCCCGGCCGAACTCGCCGCCCGCTGGGCCGACCGCGTGGACGTCATCACCGGCGCCTGGGCCGACCAGGAGGCCGGCCACCACGACGCCCCACGGTCCGTGCTGGTCCGCCCCGACGGCCACATCGCCTGGGCGGCGCCGGCGGGCGGCGACCTCGAAGCCGCCCTCACCCGCTGGTTCGGGACGCCCGCGGCCGTTTGACGGCCCGCCGCACGACACCCCGCTCCACCCCGCCAAGGGACCGGAGCCGACCGGCCGGTACCTGCCGGTCTTCCTCGGCCGACCAACGCCGACCCGGCGCTGCCCCCTGCGCGGCAGCTCTGATGTTTGAGGAGTAGGACATGGCAAAGGGCGCGATCATCGTCGGCGCCGGGCCGGTCGGGCTGATGCTCGCCGGCGAACTGAAACTGGGCGGCGTGGACGTCGTCGTCTACGAGAAGCTCCCCGCGCCCAGCGGCGAGTCCCGCGGCGTGGGCTTCACCCGCCGCGCGGCCGAGGTCTTCGACCAGCGCGGCCTGCTGGAGCGCTTCGGCGACGTCGAATGGGCCCAGGGCCACTTCGGCGGGGTCCACATCGACTTCTCCAAGCTGGACGACAACCACTTCAGCGTCCGCGGCATCCCGCAGTACCGCACCGAGGAGATCCTCGAGGGCTGGCTGGAGGAGCTGGGCGTCGAGATCCGCCGCGAACACGAGGTGCTCGGTTTTCGCGAGAGCGAGGACGGCGTCGTCGTCGAGTACGAGGGCCCCGCCGGCCGCGGCGAGGAGAGCGCCGGCTACCTGGTCGGCTGCGACGGGGCGCGCAGCATCGTCCGCCGGCTCGCCGGCATCGACTTCCCCGGCTGGGAGCCCACCCGCGGGATGTACATGGCCGACATCGTCGGCGCGGACGTACGCCAGCGCCCCATCGGCGAGCGCGTGCCCGGCGGCATGGTCATGGCCTTCAACCTGGAGGACGGCGTCCACCGGATCGTCATCCACAACGAGTCGCTGCGGCCGCCGGAGGACAAGAGCGGCCTCACCTTCGAGACCATCGCCGACGCCTGGCAGGACATGACCGGCGAGCGCCTGCACGACGCCGAGGTCCGCTGGGTCAGCTCCTTCACCGACACCACCCGCCAGGCTGCCCGGTACCGCAAGGGCCGGATCCTGCTGGCCGGCGACGCCACCCACATCCACATGCCGGCCGGCGCGCAGGGCATGAGCGTGGGCGTGCAGGACGCGGTCAACCTCGGCTGGAAGCTGGCGGCCACCATCAACGGCTGGGCGCCCGAGGGCCTGCTCGACACCTTCCACGCCGAGCGGCACCCGGTCGGGGAGCTGCTCATGCGCAACACCCGCGCCCAGACCAAGCTCTACCTCTCCGGCGAGGAGATGGAACCGCTGCGCGCGGTCATGCAGGAACTCGTCCAGGACGCCGCGGTGGCCCGCCACCTGGCCGGCCAGGTCTCCGGCCTCGACGTGCGCTACGACGTCGGCCCCGGCAGCCATCCGTGGCTCGGCCTGCGGCTGCGCCCCGACACCCCGCTCAAGCTCACCGACGGCAGCCCCGCCACCGTGCGGGACCTGCTCAAGCCGGCCCGCGGCGTGCTGTTCGTGACCCCCGCGGCGGCCGACTTTGACGCGCTGCGCGCCACCGCGGCGCGCTGGGGCGACCGGGTGGACACGGTCACCGGCGACTGGGCCCAGGGCGAGCAGGCCGCACCGGACGCCCCGCACGCGCTGCTGGTCCGCCCCGACGGCCACATCGCCTGGGCCGCCCCGGACGAGGCCGGCCCGCAGGAGGCGCTGGAGCGCTGGTTCGGCGCCGTCTGAGACGCCCGACGACTCCGCCGGCGCCCCCGGGAGCACTCCCGCACCCTGCGGGGGGTGCTCCCGCGGGGCGCCGTACGCGTGCCCGAGCGGCCCGGACGGCGCCCGGGACCGGTCCGGGACCGGTCTTCCACCCGGATCCGAGCACTGGTTGAGCGGCGGGACCGACCGTTGGCGGACACCACCCTGACCCCCGGGGGCGGGCCGGGCAGGCACACCGGCGGGGCCGACGCGCCGGCCCCGCGGTCCAGCCGTCCCCCGTCTCCTGAGCGGAGTGCTTCGTGACTAGCGGACGTATGGAAGTGTGCCTTGTCGGCGCCGGACCCCGCGGGCTGTCCGTACTGGAACGACTCTGTGCGCAGGAGCGCAAGTCCCCCCGCTGGGACCGGCTGACCGTGCACATCGTGGAACCGGACCCACCGGGCTCCGGCCGGGTCTGGCGTCCCTCCCAGTCCCGGCACCTCCTGATGAACACCGTCTCCTGCCAGGTCACGGTCTACACCGACGCCAGTGTGGCCATCGAAGGGCCGCTGGAGGAGGGGCCGAGCCTGTACCAGTGGGCCAAGGCGCTGGGCCCCAGCGCCCTGACGCCCGGAGCGGGCACGCCCTACGACGACGAGACCCTCGCCGAGGCCCGGGACCTGGGGCCGGACACCTACCCCACCCGCGCCCTGTACGGCCAGTACCTGACCTGGGTGTTCGGCCGGGTGACCGCGAGCGCGTCCGCGCACACCACCGTCCGCGTGCATGCCTCGCGCGCCGTGGCCCTGGAGGACGCCGAGCCCGGCACGGGCCCCGGCGGGGCGCAGAGCGTGCTCCTGGAGGACGGCACCCGGCTGACGGGCCTGGGCGCGGTGGTGCTCGCGCAGGGCCACGTGCCGGTGCGGCCGACCGATGTGGAGCGGGAGTTCGCCGCGTACGCCGGCCGGCACGGGCTGACCTACATCGCGCCGGGCAACCCGGCGGACGTCGACCTGTCCGCCGTCGCCCCCGGCGAGACGGTGCTGCTGCGCGGCCTGGGCCTGAACTTCTTCGACTACATGGCGCTGTTCACGCACGCCCGCGGCGGGCTGTTCGAGCGCGTCGACGGCCGCCTGGTGTACCGCCCCTCGGGCCGCGAGCCGCGGCTGTACGCCGGCTCCCGCCGCGGCGTGCCGTACCAGGCGCGCGGCGAGAACGAGAAGGGCGCGCACGGCCGTTACCACCCGCGGCTGCTGACCACCGATTTCGTGGCGGCCCTGCGCGCCCGGGTGCGGGGCGGGGAGCCGATCCGCTTCGGCACCGAACTGTGGCCGCTGATCTCCAAGGAAGTGCGCACCGTCTACTACGAGACGCTGCTCGCGCGGCGCGCGGAGCCGGCCGTGGTGGCCGCCTTCGCGCAGGCGTTCCTGCGGGCCGGTGAGGGCGTTGCCGAGGACGCACTGCTCACCGCGGCCGGCATCGGCGACGACGAGCGCTGGGACTGGGACACGGTCGCCCGGCCGTACGGCGAACGGACCTTCCGGGACCTGGCCTCCTTCCGCGGCTGGCTGCGCGGCTACCTCGACGAGGACGTGCGCCGGGCCCGGGAGGGCAACGTCAGCGGCCCGTTCAAGGCGGCCCTGGACCTGCTGCGCGACCTGCGCAACGAACTGCGCCTGGCGATCGACCACGGCGGCCTCGACGCCGACTCGCACCGCGACGAGCTCGACCGCTGGTACACGCCGCTCAACGCCTACCTGTCGATCGGCCCGCCGGCCTCCCGCATCGAGGAGATGGCCGCCCTGATCGACGCGGGCGTCCTCGACGTGACCGGTCCGGGACTGCACGTGGCCACCGACCCCCTCGACCCCGCGGGCCCGGCCTTCGTCGGCACCTCCCCGGACATCGCCGGCCTGCGGGTGCGGGCCACGGTGCTGATCGAGGCCCGGCTGCCGGAGATCGACCTGCGGCGCACCGCCGATCCGCTCATGGACCGGCTGCTGAGCACCGGTCAGGCCCGCACCCACCGCGTCGCGGGCGCGGACGGCTCGTCCTACGAGACCGGCGGCCTGGCCGTGACGGAGCGCCCGTACCACTTGCTCGACGGGCAGGGGGCGCCGCACCCCAGACGGTTCGCGTACGGGGTGCCCACCGAGGCCGTGCACTGGGTGACCGCGGCCGGCATCCGGCCGGGCGTGGGCTCGGTGACGCTGGAGGACTCCGACGCCATCGCGGCGGCGGTGCTGGCGCTGCCGGAGCCTCGTCCCGCGCCGCGGCTGCCCGGGGCGCCGGCGGTCGCGGCGGGGCGGGCGCTGTCCGGCAACGCGGGTGCGGGAGCGGTCGCGTGAGCCGGGCCGCCGACCGACCCGCGGGCCCGGACACGGGGCTGCTGTCCCCGGTCCGGGCCGGCACCCCCGTCGAGGCCGCCGTCGCCGACGCGGCCTGGGTCCAGGCGATGCTCGACGCGGAGGCCGCGCTGGCCCGCGCCCAGGCGCGGTGCGGCACGGTCCCGCCCGCGGCGGCCGCCGCGATCACCGCCGCCGCCCGGGCCCCGGACTTCGACACCAGAAAGCTGGCGCTGGCCTCGCGGGAGACCGCCAATCCGGTGGTGGGCCTGGTCGCGGCGCTCACCGCGCGGGTCGCGGCCCGCTCGCCGGAGGCGGCCGAGTACGTGCACCGCGGCTCCACCAGCCAGGACGTCTTCGACACCGGCGCGATGCTGGTGGCGACCCGGGCCCTCAAGCTGATCGTCGCGGACCTCGGGGCGGTGGCCGACGCCCTCGCCGGCCTGGCGGCCGACCACCGGGACACGGCGATGGCGGGACGCACCCTCGCCCTGCACGCCGTACCCACCACCTTCGGGCTGAAGGCGGCGGGCTGGCGCCAGCTGGTCCTGGAATCCATCGAGCGGCTGGAGCCGCTGGCCGAGGGCGGCCTGCCGGTCTCCCTGGGCGGCGCGGCCGGCACGCTGGCCGGCTACCTCCAGCACGCGGGCGACGACGCCGACCCGGCGGCCGTCCTGGCCGAGCTGGTGGCCGCGTTCGCGGACGAGACCGGGCTGGCCGCACCGGTGCTCCCCTGGCACGCGCTGCGCACGCCGGTCGCCGACCTGGGCGCGGCCCTCGCGCACACCGCCGGGGCGCTGGGGAAGATCGCCGCCGACGTGCTGGTGCTGGCCCGCACCGAGATCGGGGAGGTGGCCGAGCCGGCGGCGGCCGGGCGGGGCGCCTCCTCGGCGATGCCGCACAAGCGCAACCCGGTCCTGTCGACGCTGATCCGCTCCGCCGCCCTCCAGGTCCCGGCGCTGGCCGCCGTCCTCGCGCAGTGCCTGGCGCACGAGGACGAGCGGTCGGCGGGGGTCTGGCACGCCGAGTGGCAGCCGCTGCGCGAGGCGCTGCGGCTGACCGGCGGGGCCGCGCACACCGCCGTGGAACTGGTCCGCGGGCTCACCGTGAACCCCGAGCGGATGGCCGGCAACCTGGAGGCCACCGGCGGGCGGCTCGTCTCCGAGCGGGTCTCCGCGGTGCTCGCCCCGAAGCTGGGCAGGGCGGCCGCGAAGGAACTGCTGACCCGGGCGTCGCTGCGGGCCGCCGAGACCGCCCGCCCGCTGGCCGCCGTGCTGGCGGAGTTTGACGCGCTGCGGGGGATGCTCACGCCCGCGGAACTGACCGCGCTGCTCGACCCGGCCGGCTACACCGGTGCGGCCGGCCCGCTGGTCGACCGGGCGCTGGCCGGCTCGGCACCGGCGCCCCGAAAGACGGTGGGCCGTACCGCCCGCGTGCTCTGAGGACAAGACCGCGGTGTCGCCGGCCCGTTCACCGGGCCGGCGACACCGCGGCAGCAGGGCCGCGCCCCATCGGGGATCCGGTGCGCGGGAGGCGGGGGCGGGGGGTCAGACGGTGCCGAGGCGGAAGCCGACGCCGCGCACGGTGACGATCCAGCCGGGGTCGCCCAGCTTGCCGCGCACGCTGCTGACATGGGTGTCCACGGTGCGGCGCGACCAGGAGTCGCCCCACACCTGCTGGAGCAGCTGTCTGCGCGAAACGACGGTGTCGGGATGCTGCGCCAGCAGGCACAGCAGGTCGAACTCCTTGCGCGTGAGGGTGACCGGCGCGCCGTCGACGCTCACCTCGCGGGAGCCCACCTCGATGCGCAGCCGGCCGTGCCGCAGGATCTCCTGGGCCGGGCCCGCGGCGGCGGCCGGCTGCCACTGCACGCGGCGCATGACGGCCTCGATCCGGGCCATCAGCTCGCGGATCCCGAAGGGCCTGGTGACGTAGTCGTCCGCGCCCGCCTGGAGTCCGAGCACGCAGTCGATCTCGGACTCGCGGGAGGTGACGATGATCAGCGGCACCCGGCTGACCGACCGGATCGCCCGGCACACCTCCAGCCCGTCCAGGTCGGGCAGTTCGAGGTCGAGCAGGACGAGATCGGCGCTGCCGTAGGCCTGCAGGGCCGCGCCGCCGTGGGCCGCCCCGGTGCAGGTGTGGCCGTGCCGGCGCAGCTGGTGCGACAGCCCGTCCCCGGCGTCGGCGCCCACGACCAGGATGCGGCGCCCGGAGACCGCGGGCGCCGGCCGGGGCGCGGCCCTGCCCAGTCCGTCACGGGGCGACGTCCGACCGGGGGCGCCCGGTCCGGGCCCGCTCTGGACGGGGCTCCTGCGGCCGGGCGCGTGCTGGCCGGGGGGCCACGCGCCGGAGGATCCGGGGCGCGGCGGCCACGCCTCCCGCACCGGCGCGAGGGCCCGCGGCTCATCGTGCTCGGGGTGTGGAGCGGACGTCTGGTGCTCCGGCAGTGCCTGCGCCTGAACCTGACTCATGCCTCCCCCGGGGGTCGTGGCGGGGCCGGACCGGTTCGGCCGCCTCCCGCGCCGACGCTAGCGGTGCGCGGTCGAATCCTGGTGCAGGGCCGCTCCAGGGTCCGCCCGGCCGCTCGCCACCCGCCCGCCCCCTCACACCGTGAACACCTCGGTGGCGCCGTGGTTGGGGTCGCCCGCCCGCAGGTGCAGCTCGCCCGCCCCGGGGAGCATGACCACGGAGGCCACCGTCCGCTCCAGGCGGAAGTCCCCGTGGGCGGCGATGCAGACCGGTGGCCGGGACAGCACGCCGAAGTGCTCCTCCGGGGCGGCCTGCGGGCCGAGTCCGGCCAGCCCCTTGGCCACGGCCTCCAGCCGCTCGTCGGAGTTGACCCGGTCGGGGGCCGACTGCCGGTCGAGCGGGATGAAGTCCTCGTGCAGGTAGTGGTTGGTGTGCACGGCCTCCCGCGCGGCGGGCTCGGTCACCCGCAGCTCGGTCCCGCACATCTCGGCGTACACCGCGCGCCGCCGGTCGCACAGCACCAGGTTGCGCGAGCTGGACAGGGTGAGCCCGGCCAGCATCTCCAGGGCCTCGTCCACGCTCCCGGCACCGTCCAGCAGGTGGCGGATGGCCAGGTAGGGGGTGATTCCCGGCCGCCACCGGCCGTCGGTCACGAGGTTCAGCCCGATGGCCAGTCCGTCGCTGTTCATGCCCAGGTAGCCGAGCAGGCCCGCGAAGCTGAGCACCGTCACCCGGCGCGGCGCCCCTGCCCGGGCCAGCGACAGCACCGCGATGTGGCTGTCGATGTCCGCGTTGAGGTCCACCGTCTGCGCCAGCACCGGCCGGGCGATCGGCCCGGTGCGCGCGTACGACGTGCAGTCCCCGGCGGTGGGCACCCCGGTGTAGCCCATCACCTCGCGGCGCAGCTGCAGCAGCCACGCCTCGTCCTCGCGGATCCCGGCCCCCGCGGCCAGCCCCGCCACCTCCTCGGCCAGGTCCGGGACCGCCGCCGCGATCGCCGCCCGGTAGGCGGAGATCGACGGCAGCAGCCCGGTGAACGTCAGCGGCCTGTCGGTGAGGTGGTCCAGCCGTGCCAGGCCGTCGTCGAGGAACGCCCGCAGCGGGCCGGCGAGTGCCGCCCCGTGGGCGTGCCCCAGCTCGAACGGGGTGCCGGCGGCCTTGACGTACGCGACGCTCATGCGGAGGCGGCCGCCTTCTTCGGGCCGTGGGAGAGGGCGTCGAGCACCTGCGGCCACTCGGCGCGCAGGATGCTGTAGAAGACCGCGTCGCGGCGGCGGCCGCCCGGCATGTAGTTGAAGGAGCGCAGGGTGCCCTCCTCGGTGGCGCCGATGTTGCGCAGGCCCTTGCGGGCCTGGACGTTGAGCTGGTCCGTCTTGAACTCCACCCGCTCGGCCTCCAGCACCTCGAAGGAGTGCTGGAGCAGCAGCAGTTTCGCCCAGTGGTTGATGCCCTTGCCGCGGAAGTCGTGGCCCAGCCAGGAGGCCCCGATCTCCAGCCGGCGGTCCTTCTCGGCGAAGCTCAGCAGGCTCATGCTGCCGGCGATCCGGCCGCTGTGCTTGTCCCGGATCACGTAGACGGCGCGGCGGCCGGCCGTGTGCTCGGCGAGGTTGGAGTCGAAGAACGCCTCGAAGTCGGTGTCGTCGCCGACGACCACGGTGAAGTAGCGCCAGATCTCCGGGTCGAGGGCCACCGCGCGGACGCCCTCCCGGTCGGCCTCGCCGATCGGGGTCAGCAGGACGTGTTCGTTCTCCAGGGTGGTGGAGACTTTCTCGGACCAGCTCATAAGGGGGCTCCGTGTGGCGAGTTGCGGACAGAAGGTCAGTGTGGACGGCCGGGCAGAGCGTTCCAAGAGCACTCGGTGATCACTCAGCCAGCTTGCGAAGCTGCTCCAACCGGGTGTGCACCACACCGTGGTTGACGAGGAAGTCGTCGGGCGTCCGGGCGCTGGTCTCGATGCCCTCCTCGGCCAGCGCCTCGCCGAAGTTCTGCCCGTACTCGGCGGTCTTGCGGGCCGCCGACTGCACCGCCCGGTAGGCCTGGTCGCGTTCGACGCCCGCCTCCAGCAGCTCCACCAGCACCGACGAGGAGCACACCAGGCCGTGGGTGGCGGCCAGCGAGTTGCGCATGTGGTCCGGACTGATCCGCAGGTTCTCCAGGATCTCGGCGGCCTTGACCGTCTGGAAGTGCGCCACGGTCATCGCGTCGGGCAGCAGCACCTTCTCCACCGCCTGGTGGGCCAGGTCCCGCTCGTGCCACAGCGCCACGTTCTCCAGCGCCATGTTCGCGTACCCGCGCAGCAGCCGCGCCAGTCCGCACAGCAGCTCGCTGCCGGTCGGGTTGGCCTTGTGCGGCATGGCGCTGGAGCCCTGGTAGGCCTCGACGCGCTGCTCCTCCACCTCGCGCACCTCGGTGCGCTGCAGCAGCCGCAGTTCCAGGGCGATCTGCTCGATGCAGGCGCCCAGCGCGGCCACCGCCTGGATCAGCTGCGCGTGCCGGTCGCGGGCCACGACCTGGCTGGGGGAGGGCTCCACGCCCAGGCCCAGCCGCTCGCACACGTACTCCTCGACGGCCGGGTCGATCAGCGAGTACGTGCCGACCGCGCCGGAGACGGTGCCCACCGCGACGGCCTCGCGGGCGGCCACCAGCCGCTGCAGGGACCGCTGGACGGCGAAGGCGTAGCCGCCCAGCTTGTGGCCGAAGGTGGTGGGCTCGGCGTGCACGCCGTGGGTGCGGCCCACCATCACGGTGTCCCAGTGCTCGAAGGCCCGCTCGACCAGCACCGCGCGCAGCCGCCGCCCGGCGCAGAGGAGGACGTCGCAGGCCTGGGCCAGGGTGAAACCGAGGGCCGTGTCGACCAGGTCGTAGCTGGTCATCCCCAGGTGCACCCAGCGGGCCGAGGACTCCGGCATCTGCTCGGTGTACGCGGTCAGGAAGGAGATCACCTCGTGGTCGCGTTCCTTCTGGATCTCCACGACCCGGGACGGCAGCGGGGCCGCGGCCGCGCGCATGTCGTCGAGGACCGCGGCGGGTACGCGGTCGAGCCGCACCTGTGCCTCGGTCGCGAGGATCTCCACGCGGACGTAGGTCTCGTAGCGGTACTCGTCCGAGAACAGGCGCGCCATCTCGGGCAGGGTGAAGCGAGGAATCATCAGTTTTCCTTCGTGGACACCGCGGCCTTCAGACCGGGGCGGGGGTACCTCCCGCTTGCGGGGGAGAAACGAAGCTCCTGCGGAGCGGGGCAGGGAGAGAGGCGAATCGCCTCCTGGGCGATTTGGCGTCTGCGGCCACTCGCCGATATCCGGAACTGACAGGAATGTGAGGTGTGACAGGGCAGGTCAAGCGGGCGTTCAAGTACCGCTTCTACCCCACGGACGAGCAGGCGGCCGAGCTGTCGCGCACGTTCGGCTGTGTCCGCCTCGTCTACAACAAGGCGCTGGAGGAGCGCACGCGGGCCTGGTACGGCGAGCAGCGCCGGATCTCCTACGTGCAGTCGTCGGCCGCGCTGACGCAGTGGAAGAAGACCGAGGAACTGGCCTTCCTGTCGGAGGTGTCCTGCGTCCCGCTGCAGCAGGCGCTGCGCCATCTGCAGACGGCGTTCGGGAGCTTCTTCGCCAGGCGTGCGAAGTACCCGCACTTCAAGTCCCGGAAGAAATCGAAGGCATCGGCCGAATACACCCGCAGTGCCTTCACGTGGCGTGACGGGAAACTGATGCTGGCGAAGACGGCGGATCCGTTGGACATCCGCTGGTCGCGTCCGCTGCCCGAGGGGGCGGAGCCGACCACAGTGACGGTGTCCCGTGACGCGGCCGGCCGCTGGTTCGTGTCCCTGCTGTGCCAGGACACGATCACTGCGGCCCCCGCCACGGACACGGCAGTCGGCCTGGACGCCGGGATCACCTCCCTGGTGACCTTGTCCACCAGCGAGAAGATCGCCAATCCCCGGCACGAGCGGCGTGACCGCGCCCGCCTGGCCCGTGCGCAGCGGGAGCTGTCCCGCAGGGCGAAGGGCTCGGCGAACCGGGAGAAAGCCCGCCGTCGCGTCGCCAAGGCCCACGCCAGGATCGCCGACCGGCGCCGCGACTTCCTGCACAGGCTGTCCACTCGGCTCGTCCGTGAGAACCAAACGGTCGTGATCGAGGACCTGAGCGTCCGCAACCTGCTGAAGAACGGCCGCCTCGCGCGCGCCGTCTCGGATGCGTCGTGGACGGAACTGCGCTCCATGCTGGAGTACAAGTGCGCCTGGTACGGGCGCGAACTCGTCGTGATCGACCGCTGGTTCCCCTCCAGCAAGCTGTGCGGGGGCTGCGGAGCGGTCCGCGAGAAGCTGCCGCTGAACGTCCGCGAGTGGACGTGCGGCTGCGGCGCGGTGCACGACCGCGACGTGAACGCGGCACGCAACATCCTGGCCGCCGGGCTGGCGGCTTCTGCCTGCGGAGACGGTGTAAGACCTCAACGGGAGTCCTCCCGGACGGGGCAGTCGTCGGTGAAGCAGGAAACCCAGCGGGCGACCGCTGGAATCCCCCGCCCTTAGGCGGGGGAGGAAGTCAAGGGACAGCCTTCGTCGGGTTGTGGTGGTGGCCGGCGGGGCGGCCACCGCGGGCGGCGGACGGTGGGGTGGCGGTGCGCGCCCACCCCGCGGGAGGGGTTGCGGGGTGTCAGAAGGCCGCGAAGTACTCGCGCTGCTCCCACTCGGTGACCTGGCCCGGCACCGGGGCGGCCTGCAGGGCCCAGGCCTCGTACCGGCGCACCTCGCTCTCCTTGAGCCGGGCCAGACAGGCGGCCAGCGGGTCGCCCAGCAGCCGGGCGGCCCGGCCCGCCGTGAACGCCTCCAGGGCCTCGCGCAGGGACTGCGGGACGGTGTCCGAGCCCTGGCGGGGTCCGTCGGCCGAGCCCCCCTCGAGGCCCTCGAGGCCGGCGAAGAGCTGGGCGGCGATGTTCAGGTACGGGTTCGCGCTCGGCTCGCCGATGCGGTTCTCGATGTGCGCGCCGGCCCCCGAGCCGACCACGCGCAGCATGGCCGTGCGCGACTCCAGGCCCAGGCTCACCCGGGTCGGGGACAGGGCGTGCTGCGTGCCCAGGCGCCGGTAGCCGTTGACGGTGGGCACCGACAGCAGGAACAGGTCGCGCAGCCAGTCCCGCAGGCCCTCGGCGTACGCCTTGCTCGTGGGGGAGAGCCCCGCCGAGAGGCCCTCGGCGCTGAAGATGTTGCGGCCGGTGGCCGTCTCCAGGACGGACTGGTTCAGGTGCCAGCCGCTCGGGTCCGCCCCGGCGATCGCCGGCTGCGACATGAACGAGGCGTGCAGGCCCCGGGCCGCGCACCAGCGCTTGGTGAAGACGCGGAAGAAGAGCATGGCGTCCGCCGTGTCCAGCGCCGACATGGGGTCGAACGTGGTCTCCACCTGCCCGGGGCCCATCTCGTGCTCCATCGACCGCACCGGCAGCCCCAGGCCGAGCAGGGCCAGGGCCAGCGGGTCGGTGACCGGGGCGACCGTGTCGTAGGCGGCGTCCAGGTTGAACTGGTAGCCCGCGTTCATCGCGGCCACCCGCGGGGCCGGGCCCTGCAGGCCGAAGCCGTTGCCCTCGTTGCCCGGCTCGTCGTCCAGGCGGCGCGCCAGGTACCACTCGACCTCCAGGCCGAGCACGGGCGTCAGCCCGCGGCCGGCGTAGCGGTCCAGCACCCGGTGCAGCACGTGCCGCGAGGACAGCGGGTGGGGGCGGCCGTCGCGCAGGTACTCGTCGCCGATCACCCAGGCCGTGCACGCCCCCTCGCCGGGCAGCACCAGGAAGGTCAGCGGGTCGGGCACCAGCACGAAGTTGCCCAGGCCGGCGATCTCCTCGACGCCGATGCCGTGCTCGCCCCGGTAGTCCACCGCCGTGGTGCAGGCCGTGTCCTTCAGGAACGGGCCGGGGCTGTAGTTCATGCCGTTGCGCAGCACCCCGCCGAAGGTGCGGGCGGTCAGCGTCTTGGAGCGCACCAGGCCGTGCGGGTCGCCCCACACCAGACGGACGAGGTCGATCCCCTCGAGACCCGCCTCGATCCGCTCGGCGGCCGCCGAGCGGGCCTCGTCCCACAGCCCGTGTTCGGTGACGAACGCGTGGCTCCCGACGCTGCCCTCCGTGGCAGGGGTCGACCATGATCTGGAATACACGACGGGAGCGTCCTTTCGTCAGGAGGCCGACGGGGGGCGTGTCAGGGGCGTCAGAGGTCCCCGCGGGCCGGCGGCCGGCCGGCGGGGCGTCGGCTAGGCGACCTGGGACCGGGGCGGCTCCGGGGCGGCCCCCCCGGCCGGGGTGCCGGTGATGGACCTCCAGTGCCAGGCCGAGTCGAAGGCCGTCACAGCGGCCTGCTCCCCCTGCTCGGCGAGCGCGGCCGCCCGCTGCGTCATCCGGGCGATGAAGGCGGCCACCTGGTGCGCCGCGAGCATCTCCTGCTCGGTGTACGGCTCCCCGTCGGCGCGGACGATGCGCAGGTCCACGAATCCGTCGAAGGGCCGGCCGCACACCTCGACCGGGTGGGGGCTGCGGATCGTGAAGCGCACCATGTTGTTGACGTGCCCGTGGTGGTGCTGGTCGGAGAAGTGGGCGATGTCGGGGATGGTGGGCGGCACGAAGTGGTCGCGCTCCAGGACCTTCGAGGTCCGCGGCAGGTTGCCGGCGATGAAGTGCCAGGAGTTGTACTGCATGCGCGAGGACATCGCCCAGGCGGTGTCGGCGAGCGTGGCGAGCGAGTCGCCGTAGTGCCGCCGGGCCTCCTGCGCGGGGACCACGCAGCAGAAGAAGTCCGTGATGCCCCAGGCGCTGATCTCGTCCCAGGCCTCCGCGCGCAGCGCGCGGACCAGCCCCGGCAGCGACCGGATACCGCGGCTCATCGAGAAGTCGGCCCCGAACGCGGCGGTGGTGGCGGCGACCGCCTCGTACACCACCGCCTCCAGACCGGTGCCGAACTCGCCGTAGGGGCGGGCCAGCCAGGCCGGGCCGGTGTCGTCGGCGAGCCGCAGCTCGGCCAGCCGGTCGCCGACCACGGGCAGCGTGGCGCGCAGATGGCCGGTGACCTGCCGGTCCCGCTCCGCGGCCACCTCGCCGTGCGGGGCCGCCACCTTCTCCACCTTGTGGATCAGGGCGCCGTGGATCTCCCGGTACAGCTGGACGGTGCGGGCCACCTCCGGGCGGTGCGCGCCCAGCCCCGTGGCCAGGGCCATCAGCGCGTCGATGCCGGCGTCGGGACCGGCCGCGGGGATCTTCTCCCCGCCCAGGGCTTCGTTGTAGTTGCGGCGGGTGCGCTCCAGCAGCCGGCCCACGTTCCGCGGGGTGAGCTGCGAGCCGTTGACTTCTTCGATGCGGCCGTACCCGGCCGAGCGGATGAGCAGGCTGATGCCCACGACCAGCAGGGCGTCGTGGTCCGACCACAGCTCCAGCGGCAGGCCGGCCAGGCCGGCGAACACGCAGTCCGGGTGGCCCGGCCACAGCGTCTTGCCCACGACCGTGTTGGTGTCGCGGAAGTTCGTGTACTGCTTGTCCTCGATGTAGAGCATGAAGGGGGCGGTGCGCTGGGCGCCCTCGGTCAGCTGCGCCAGCAGCGCCTCGCGCCCCTCGCTGCCCTGCTCGGCCAGCCAGCGGCGGCTGTCGGCCGCGTCGCGGTCCAGCCGCTCCTGAGCCGTCGTCACCTCGCGCCGGTACTCGTCCAGGTGCCGCGCGGTCCATGGGACCCGCAGCACGCCGGCGACCAGCGTGTGCTGCTTGGCGAGCGGCTGCTGGGAGGGAACGCGGACGACGACCCGGCCGCCGGTGGTCAGGCCGATCTCACCGAGGAACACGGTGCGCTCCGCGGAATCCGCGACGGCTCCGGCCGCCTCGCGTGCGTCCGCGGACAGACCGGCGACGACCTTCAGAGCGGCGGCGTCCGCGGTGCGAAGGGCGCCCTCCTGGACCTCCGCGGGCACGTGTCCGTCGAGCGTGAGCAGGGTGTCCAGGGCCGCGCGCAGGTCGGCGGCGGCCGAGGCCTTTTGCCACACCCGGGCCAGCAGCCCGGGGAACCCGGCGTCCTCCTCGCGTACCCGGTCCGGCTTGGGCGTGGTGCCCGCCGCCAGGCCCAGGCGGCTGGGCCGCCGGCTCTGGCGCTTGCGGGAGTTGGCGGCTCGACGGGAGCCTTCGCGGTCCACGGGCGCGGTCATGCGATACCTTCCCCGGTGAGTGCGATGTGGCTCCACATCGCGTCGTCGGTGGGCGTCCAGTCCGCGTCGACGTAGATGCAGTCGACCGGGCACTCCAGGACGCAGACGGGGCAGCCCGAGCACAGCTCGGGGACGATCACGACGTCGAGCCCGCGGTCGAAGATCGCGCCGAACTGTTCCGGGCAGCCGCGCAGGCAGCTGTCGCAGGTGATGCACTCGGACGTCTCGATGCGGCGCGGGGGCTTGGTCCAGTTGTCGGCGCGGCTGCGCGTGGCGATCCGCAGGTCTCGCCCGGACGGCACATCTGACGGAGTGTTGCTTTCCACGGGCATGAGACCCCTCAGGCGTCGTGTCGATGACGGATCGAACGGACGCTTCGAGCATCCGGGGTTCCTCTCGACCAACTCCTGAACCCCGGTCGGGGCGTGCTGGAGCGGCACACCCGGGACGCCGTCACGCCCGGGGGCAGGAGCGTTTCGTGGAACTGACGGCTCCGGATCGCCGGCGTCACTCAAGCCGGGCGCGATGCGTGCACGGCACCCGGCAGGTTCCTGGCCGCGGTCCGCGTCCACGAGGCCTGTCCGGCGGCCGATCGAGAAGACCTCGACGAGCATCACCGAGGGTTCCCGCCCGGTCGGACCCATCGGACACAACGGTCTCGGCCCGTTCACGAACTGCTTCACGGCCGGCGTCGCAGTGTCCCCCGGCCGGTTCCTCCGGCCGGCGCGGAACCGGGGGGCCCGCCGGACCCCGCCCGTCGGGGCGCGGCGTGATGTCCGTGACGGTGACTGCCGACGGCGTCGCAAGCGCGGGGGTGCGGCTGTGCCCGGGCCGGCCGGCCGATCCGCCGGTCCTGCCGGCGTTGCCCGGGCTCGTGCCCCCGGTCGTCTTCGTGCCGGCCGCCGGGTGTGCGTCCGCCACCCCGCGTCAGGGTGCAAACGACCGGCCCCGGGCCGCGGGCCGCCTTTGGCCGGTGTCCGCGGCACCGGTGCCGTGACGGGCGTGCCCGCAGTTCACGGCATCAAGTCCTGCCTGGTCTTGAGCCCCTCGGCGAGCAGACTCCATTCCTTGCCGATGCGCTCGGCGATCGGGGCGATGACGCCGAGCCAGTGGGCCGGAACCGCGTCGACCAGCTCCCGCCAGCCGTCGTCCGGTTCGGCGGCGTGCGTCTGCATCCAGCGGAGGAACTCCCGGCCGCCCGCGGTGTAGCGGATGGTGGGATCGGCGGCCATCTTCGCCGCCACCGTCGTCCAGGCCGGAATCTCGTCGGTGTGGTTCCTGCGCTGCGGCGCGCCGTCGATGCCCGATGCCATCCGCAGCGGCACATGGGCCGCGCCGTCGCGATCCGCGCCGCCGGGAACCGCCGGGACGGGCCGCGAAGGTTCCCCGGAAAGCCGTACGGACCCCACGGGTTGCACGGGTTGCACGGGTTGGACAGGGTGGACGGGACGGACGGATCGCAGGGGCTGCGCCGCCGCGTCGGGTGTCCGGCGGCCGCTGCGCTCGGGGCTTTCGCCGCGCCGCAGCCGGGCGCTCACGTCGTGGACCGTGCCGAGCGACACGTCGGTCTCCCGGGCGACCTGACGGAGCGGGGCGTCCGGGTGCGCGGCGATGTACTCGGCGGCCCGCAGCCGGCCCTCGCCCGGGCCCACCGGACGCCGTCTGCCGTCCTGGCCGATGCGCTTGCCGTCGAGCGGTGTCGCCTCACCCGACTTCTCGCGCAGCGACGCGATCGTCTTCGCGCTCAGCCCGGTGATGCGGGCGACGGCGCGGTCGGACCAGTCCGGGTGGGAACTCAGGACACGCTGGGCTCCGGACATGCGGTCGGACCTCGACAGGGGCAGTCCGTGCGAGCCGTTCGCCTTCATGGCGATGACGAGCGCCTCGGAGTTCGAGCAGTCGACGAAGCGCGCCCTGATGCTGCTGTCGCCGCGCAGCTTGGCGGCCTCCAGCCGGTGCAGGCCGTCGATGACGCGGTAGCCGTCGATCTGGACCAGGATGGGCGGCAGCTCCACCGAGCCTGCCGCGTCGGCGAGAAGCCGGATGTGCGCGGCGTCCGTGCCGCTTTGGCGCAGGGACATGCCCGCCGACAACATGTTGACGAGGACGTCGCGGGCGGGAAGCTGCTCGAGGTTCTTCAGATCGAATTCGCTGCGGGCCGACGCGTCGACGTCTTCCGTCCCGACGGAGCCGAACGCGTTCGTGATCAAGATGGCCTGCGCGCTGCTCTGAGCCATTCCTTCACTTCCTCTCTGCCGCCGCTGCCGATGAGCGTCGCAGGAGGGGCTCCAGCCGTAGTTGAGGGGGGATCGAGGCTTCCTGGAAATGCAGGACGGCGGATGTCCGCCGGACCGGCAAACACCCACTGCGGCGACGACCGGCAGAGCGGCCGCCCGGAGTGCGAGCATCCCGGCGGGCCATGGGGGCGGACCTGCGGCGGGCCGGTGCGGCGAGGCGGTCGGATGCCTTCCGCACACCTTCGCGTGAGTGTGCCGGGGGAGACGGTGAACCACGGCGCGGGCAAGAGGGGTCCCGACTGTGATATCAGGAAGGCCATTTCGTTCAGCAGGCGTCGGCCCGCCGGGTTCTGAACGATGGCCGCCGCATTACGTGTACGGCTACTTTATTGCCGCTATGACCCTCCGCCGAAGCGGATGTTGCATCTGCCTACTTTCCTCAGTTGAACCCGGAAATCCATGAAGGTGGCCATGAAATCATTCGTGAACGGTCCGGCGAGCACGCGGCGGCCGGTGATCGGGATCTGTGCGCGGACCGCGCCGGTCACGTTCCAGGGCAGCGACATGGTCGTCAGCTTCGCGCTCCAGTCCCACCTGGCCTTCCTGACCGCGGCGGGCTGCACACCCCTGCTGCTTCCGCTGCTGCCCGGCGTCGAGGCCATGGCGGACCGGATCGACGGCCTGCTGATCCCGGGCGGCCCCGATGTGGATCCGGCGCTGTACGGCGAGGACCCGCACCCCGGCACGCGGGCGGTGACCCCGGAAGCCGACCGCGCCGAACTGGCGTTGATCCGGGCGGCACTTGACGCCGAGCTGCCCGTGCTGGGCATCTGCCGCGGCATGCAGTTGCTCAACGTGCTGCACGGAGGCACGCTGCACCAGCACCTGCCCGAGGTCACGGGCCACGACGGCCACCGCCCGAACACGCCGTCCTTCACCCTCGGCTCCCACCCGTTGAAGCTGGAGCCGGGCAGCCGGATCGCCGGTGTCCTCGACGAGGACGCGCCGGTGACGGCCTGTCATCACCACCAGGGGGTCAACCGGCTCGGTGCCGGACTCACCGCCACCGGCTGGGCGCAGGACGGCACCGTCGAGGCCGTCGAGGTCACGGATCGCCCCTTCGCCGTCGGCGTGCAGTGGGAAGCGGGATTCACCCCCGACCAACGACTTCACCACGCACTCGTGCACGCCGCCAAACGCTGAACCGCAGATCTTCGGCGATCACCGAACGTGCCCCACCCCGGGCGGGCCTCCCCGTCGCTCCGCGGCCCGCTCATCGGTCCATTCCCGACTCCAGCGGGTTTCGAGCCGCTTCAAAGACCCCCTTGCCACGCTGTGTGCGCCGTGCATCCAGAAGGGGTATCCATGAAAAAGCTCGCATTGGTGAATGCGGTGATCGTGATCGGCCTGTCGGTCCCGGCCGTCACCCCCGTGGCGGCGGCCGAGGGGGCCACCGCGTCGGACACGGGGACGATCGCCTGGTCGCCGTGTCCCGACACCGACCCGAACCTCGGCACGCTGCTCAAGGGCCTGGAGTGCGGCTCGCTGGAGGTCCCGCTCGACTACGCCCGGCCCAACGGCCAGAAGATCAAGCTGGCACTGACCCGCGCCAAGCACACCGTCACCGACGACCAGTACAAGGGCGTCGTGCTGCTGCACCGCGGCCAGTGGCCCGGCCCGATCAGCCGCGACATGCCCACCCGGTACGCCAAGGGCACGACCGGGCTGGCCAAGGACGTCGGCGCCGCCTACGACTGGATCGGCTTCGACCCGCGCGGCGTCGGGGCCAGCGAGCCGGCGATCGTGTGCGACCCGTCGTACATCAACCCGATGCTGGCCGACCCCGTGCCGAAGACGGCCGCGGACGAGCAGAACGCCGTGGCCAAGGCCAAGGCGTACGCCAAGAGCTGTGGTGACAAGTACGGCGACCTCCTCGACCACTTCACCACCAAGGACTCCGCGCGCGACCTCGACCGGATGCGGATCGCCCTCGGCCAGGAGCAGATCACCTACTACGGCATCGACTGGGGCGGCTACCTCGGCTCGGTCTACGCGACGATGTACCCGACCCGGGTCAAGCGCATGGTGCTCGACAGCGTGCCCAGCCCCAGCGGCGTGGGGTACCGGAACCAGATGTCCAAGAACATCACGTCCGAGCAGAACGCCGGGCTGTTCTTCGCCTGGGTCGCCGGGTACGACTCCGTCTACCACCTGGGCACGACCGCCGACGAGGTCGAGGCGAACTACTACAAGGGCCAGGACGCCCTCCGTGCGGCGCCGGTCGACGGCAGGATCGGGCCGGGCGAGTGGGCGAACGTCTTCGAGCAGGTCGTCTACCGCAGCTGGACCTGGGTGAGCCGCGCGAAGATACTCTCCGACTTCGTGGTGCGCGGTGACGCGACGGCGCTGCGCGCCGACTCCCCGACCCCGGGCTTCCCGCAGCAGAACCGCGTCGCGATGACCAACGCGGTCAACTGCACCGAAGGCCGGTGGCCGAAGGACTGGAAGGTGTGGAGCGCCACCCTCAGCGGCCAGTACGCCGCCGGAAACCACCTCCTGACCTGGAGCAACGGCTGGTACGCCGCGCCGTGCGCGTTCTGGCCGGTGCCGGCCCAGGCCCCGGCTCGGGTCGGCGGCACCAGCGCCGACATCCTGCTGGTGCAGCCGCAGTACGACAACGCACACGGGATGTTCGGCGCTCTCGACATGCGGGTCCGGTTCCCCAACTCCCGTCTCATCATGGAGTCGGGCGGCCACAACGTCGGCTCGGCACTGTCGGCGAACAACAACCCCTGCCTCAACGCCTACGTCAGCGACTACCTGAGGGACGGCACCCGTCCCACCGCGTCGTGGGGCATCGACGCCACCTGCCAGGCGGCCGCGGACCCGGTGCCGCCGGCGGCCTGATCCGTCATCGGCCGGGCCCCGCACGGACCACCGTGCGGGGCCCGCCGTCTCCGTCGTGGTCATGCGTTGCGCAGACGTCTTCTCCAGGCCTGCCCGGTGGCCGCGGTCGCAACGGTGGCCAGGACCGTGACGCCGGCGACCACGAAGGCCGCGGGCAGCGGGCCCGCGAGGTCGGACAGTGCGCCCTTGACGTCCTCCCCGCCCTTAAGGGCGGGGATTCCCCTCTGGCTGCCGGTGGTGACCACCTGTCCGGCGGCGAGGATCACTCGCGACGCGTTGGAGTCGCGATCATGTTCGGTACCGCAGCCTTCGCACCACCAGATGCGTACGTGCAGCGGCTTCTTTCCGCTCCAGGTCCGCCACCGGGTCGAGGATCTCCTGGAGGCGTTCGACGGGCAGCGGAAGCCGGGCCGGCCCGTCGTCGACCGAGCCGCCGAACGTCATCGGCATCCGCGGTGCCGGCGGCGGCACCGCGAGCCACCCGGGCACGACGGCCGGGCCGTTGCGGGGAACGAACTGCACGGGCAGGGTGGCCGGCCACGCGTCGGGCCGGAAGGCTTCGGGGGGCGGGGCGAGGGTGAACCGGCCGTCGACCAGGTCCCCGGAGAACTCCACGCCGTACCTGCCCGCCCGTCCGCCGGCCAGTCCCGCATCGCGTCGGTGCGTTGCTCCGGCGGCTGCAGGGCCTTGGCGTGCAGGAAGTCCGTGCGCAGGCGGGTGTGGACGCCGACGGAGTACAGCACCGGGGCGTGCACCGCGCCCACCGCCTCGGCGGCCACCGCTCCCGCGAACGCCTTGGCATCCCAGAGCACCAGGTCCGGCCGCCGGGCCCGGGCCACGGCGACCAGGTCCTCCGGCATCGAGTCGTCGGACCGCCGCGCCTGCGGAAGCACCAGGTCGTAACTCTGGCGGCCTGCTCCCAGCTCAGCCGCTCGGGGTTTGGCCGTATGCCGGACAACGGGTCGAGTCCCTGCTGCGGGGGCCGTTCCGCGGCGGCAGGTCGGACGTCCGGCGTCGGTCCCGCTGCCTGCGCACCTTCGACGTCTCGCCGGGACCGACACCCACCGCCGTCAGCCCGGCCGAGGTGACGGCGTCGAGCAGATCCGGCCGGCAGGCCACCCGCACCTCGTGCCCGGCCGTCCCCGGCGACCACGCCAGCGGCACCAGGTTGAACACATGCGCGTTTCAGGGAAACGGTACGACGAGAACTCGCACGACGAGCTCCTTTCAAATGGGGGCAATGGAATTCTCTTCTCTGCCCTGCCTGTTCGGACCCGCGTGTTCAGATCCGCGTGTGTTCAACCGGGGGGATTCGGCAGTTGAACAAGTCCTTTCGTTCACCGGGAATGCTCGTCAACTGAACAAGAAAAACAGGGAACTTGACACAGATGGGCTTTCGACGGGATGGTCGAACCACTCGATTGCAGATCCATCCGAGGAGGTGAATCAGATGAAGACGCTTCGTCAGTGGAACGCTCTGCGTTCGCAGCGAAAGGGCGGTGTCCGCCCGGCCGGCAAGTACTTCAAGTGGGCGGCCTGATCAGGCGCTCCCGTGGCCTGTGGAGGGTGCTGGCACCCTCCACAGGCCAGAGTTTTCGGCCTCAGGGATATCTGACCGTGGCAATCGAGGTGGGATCAGTGCACAGGTGGAGTTACGAACGTTTTGCCGTTGAGCAGAAGACTTTGAACGGGCTGGTGGAACGTTTTCTGGCCCCGGAAGCATGGCAGGAATCACGCGAACCGCTGACCGGTGAAGAACGCGCCGAACTGCGGGAGACGATCGCCGGACTTCAACATCCCCAGGTCATCGAAGAACTCTGCGCGATGGCGGCGACCCACCCCCGCGCGGATGTCCGCCTGACGGTTCTCGAAGGTGTCGGGCCGTTCACGGCCACGCTTCCCGCGGCGCGGGAATTTTTGGTCTGGCTGCTCGGCGACGACGAGGACTTCATCGTCTTCACGGCCGCCAAGATCGCCGGCCGGCACCGCATCGGCGAGGCCTACGAGGAGCTGCTGCACATCACCGGACCGGCCGAGGCCGGCCTGTTCCGCAGCACCAAGCCGGTGGGCATCGGCGCCGCCGTCGTGGCCAAGGCGATGGACGAGATCCTCGGCGCGACCGACCGCGCGGACCGGCTCGAGATCGAGCGGGAGCACACCAGGACCGGACAGCTGCCGCAGGGAACCGCACTGGGCGAACACTGGGACTACGACCCGCAGAACCTGCCCCGTCCCGTTCCCGCAGACATGGTCCTCATCCCCGGCTCCGACTTCGTCACCGGAATCGGCATGGACGACGTCGTCCACCCCCTCTACGACGTGGACGACGCCGCCCCCCGGCAGACCCGCCACCTGCCCGACTTCCTCATCGACCGCCACCCGGTCACCAACCGGGACTACGACGCGTGGGCCAAGGGCCCGCAGGCCGCCGAGCACGCGCTGTGCCACCCCGACGAGCCCGAGGACAAGGACCACCGCCGCGGCATCATCGGCGACGCCCGCTTCGGCCCCGACCACCCCGCCACCGGCGTCGACTGGTTCGACGCCTACGCCTACCTGGCGCACCTCGGCAAGCGGCTGCCCACCGAACTGGAGTGGGAGAAGGCCGCACGCGGCGAGAACGGGTCCCTCTACCCGTGGGGCGACGAGTTCGACCCCGACGCGCTGCGCTGGTTCGGCGCCTCCTTCGGCGAGGCGCAGAGCCTGGAGCACTGGCGCGACACCCTGAGCACCTTCGACGAGACGACGCCCGCCGTCACCACCGTCCCGGTCGGCTCCCACCCCAAGAACACCAGCCCCTACGGCGTCGCGGACCTGGTCGGCAACTGCTGGGAATGGACCGACACCAACTTCTTCACCCGCGACCGGATGAAGCCGATGATCTCCGGGCGGCCCCGCACCGAATGGGCGACCGCCGAGGAGACCTCGGTGGTCATCCGGGGCGGCGCCTGGACCTCCATGCGCGAACAGGTCACCGCCTACTTCCGCGGCAAGGACCTCTTCACCGACCGGCACAACGAGATCGGGTTCCGGGGGGTGATCCGGTGAGCTCGCCGCAGCGCATCCCGCGGTTCCGCTACGACGGCACCGTCACGGCCGAACAACGCGCCTTCTACGAGCAGTACGGGTTCGTCATCTACCGCGGTCTGCTCGACGCGCAGGACGTGGACGTCATCCGGCGCGACGCCGAACACCTGGAGCGCGAGACCCTCGAGGGCAACGTGCCGGCCGAGCACCGCGACCAGGTGATCAAGCCCTCGTACGACGAGAACGGCCGGGCCACCCTGCACCGGCTGCCCTACTTCACCCTCCACAGCGCGGGCACCCGGGACCTGATCGAGCGCCGCAAACTCGACGCACTCGGCCCCGGCCTGCTGGGACGCCCCACCTGGCGGTTCGAGGACGCCGTCGACGGAGCCGTGTGGCAGATGAAACGGGGCAGGCGAAGCTCCTACAGCGCGCTGGACTGGCACCTCGACTTCCCGCACGACCTCCCGCTGACCCCCCTGGTCAACGTCGGCATCTACCTGGACGACGCCACCGTCCGCAACGGCTGCCTGATCCTCGTGCCCGGATCCCACCGGTATCCGCCGCGGCGGCTGGAGCCCCTGGGACTTGCGATCGAGGCCGAGGCGGGCGACGTCATCTGCCACACCTTCAACATCCTCCACCACTCCGGCCCGGTGCTCGACGACACCAGCCGGGCCACCCTGTACGTGTACTACTCCGCGGGGCAGAAGCCCGACGCGGGCACCGCGTACAGCCACCGGGCGGGCGAGGATTTCGCCAAGATGATCACCGGAGCGGAGGCCGGCGCGCGATGACCACCACCACCCCGGACGTCCCGTCCGCAGTCCTGCGGATCGCCGCCTGGGCCGAGGGGCCCACGGCGGAACGCGACGCCCTGCTCGACGGCTACCTGAACACCCTGGAACAGCTCACCGACCCGCACCTGCTCGAGGAATACCTGGCGGTCGGCCTGCTGCACGATGCGCCCGAGATACGGCGCCAGGCCCTGGCCGCCGCCGTACGCCTCGCCCCCGAACTGGCCGCCGAGGCCGTCGGCTGGGCGCTGGCCGACCCGGACGAGACCGTCCGCGCACCCGCACTCGCCTCCCTGGCCCGAACGCCGGCCCTGCGCTCCGCGGGCGGACCCTCCGCACTGCACGCCCTGCTGGCCGTGCTCGGCCGCTCCCCGGACCAGATCACCGCGGGCGTCGGGAACTACGTGACGGTCGCGGACGCGCACGCACTGGCCTCCGCGCAGACACTGCTCGCCGACACGGCACTGGCCGGCACCGTCCTGGAGGACCTGCCCGTCCCGCTGTCCGCCGACCGGCTGCCCAGCCGGCTCTCCCTGGAGGGAATGCGGCACGTCCCGGCCGGACGGCTGCGCCGCGGGACGCACCCCGATGGGGAACACTCCTTCGGCGACCCGGGCGAGCCCGCGGTGGACGAGATCACCGTCGAGGGCTTCTACCTGGACACCTGCCCGGTCACCAACGACGAGTACGACGCCTTCGCCGCCGACGTCGCCGCCCAGGGCCACCTGTGGTGCCACCCGGACGAGCCGAGGAACACCGACCACACCCGCTCCACCGCCGACGACCCCCGCTGCGCCGGCGACCACCCGGTGACCGGGGTCAGCTGGTACGACGCGGTGGCCTACGCCGCCTGGTGCGGCAAGCGGCTGCCCACCGAGGACGAGTGGGAACGGGCCGCCCGCGGCGACGACCACCGACGCCACCCCTGGGGCGAGCAGTTCCGGCCCGAACTGGTGCGAGGCCTGCACACGGTCCTCGGCCAGGACGCCGGGAGCGGCCTGGACCGCCGGGCCTGGCTGCGCCGGCTCGCGGACCTGTCCGTCGCCGAACTGCCCGAGCTGACCGGCCCGGTGAACCTGCCGGGCGGCGAATCCCCCTTCGGCGTCCGCGACCTGTGCGGCAACGCGTGGGAATGGACCTCCACCCGGTTCCTGGACGGCCTCCCGCTCGAGCCGCGCTTCGGCACCATGGACCCCGGCGACCTGTGGGGCGAGTGGTCGGCCGAGGTCAGTGTCCGCGGCGGCGCGTGGAGTTCACCCCCCGCCCTGCTCACCGCGGTCAGCCGCGCGGGCAAGACACTGGTGACCAGGAGCCCGGAGATCGGGTTCCGCTGCGCGGTGAGCGAATCCGAGGTGTCCCTTCGATGACCCGAGCCGGGCGACTGCAGCGGGTGCTGCCCCAGGGCTACACCCGCTGTCTCGCCAACCGAGACTTCCGCCGGCTGCAGCCCGGATTCCTGGTCTCCTTCCTCGGCGACGGCATGAGCTTCGTCGGCGTGGCCTGGCTGGCCGTCGAACTGGCCGCCCCGGCCCACCGCTCCCTGGTGGTGGGCCTCGCCGTCGCCGCCTACAGCCTGCCCGCCGCGATCGGCTCCCTCACCCTGGGACGCTGGCTCAGCGGACGCAACGCCCGAAGCCTGATCCTGGTCAACGCACTCCTGCGCGGCGCCCTGTTCGCACTGATCCCGGCGCTGTACTGGACCGGCCTGCTGAACGCCACGACCTACATCGCCCTGCTCGCCCTCTCCTCGGTCCTGCACGCCTGGGGGATCGCCGGACGCCAGACGTTCGTCGCCGAGACCCTGCCCGCCGAGGACCGGCTGGCCGGCCACGCACTGGTGGGCAGCCAGGAACAGCTGTCGTTCATCACCGGACCGCCGCTGGCCGGCCTGGTCACCGTCGCGTTCGGACCGGCCGCGGTCCTGGCCGCCGACGCGGCCAGCTATCTGTACCTGGCCCTGGTGACCGCCCGGGTCCGCGGCGAGGGCACCCTCGAGCGCCGTCCCGCGGTGCCGCTGCGCCGCAGCGCCAACACCCTGGCCCGCCACCCGGAACTGATGGGCCTGCTCGTCCTGTCGTTCTTCTTCTACCTGCTCTACGGGCCGATCGAGGTGGCGGTCCCGGTCGTCGTGGCCGAACGGATGGGCAAGGACCCCACCGCCCTCGGCTGGATCTGGGGCGCGTTCGGCGTCGGCGCGGTGCTCGGGACCTGGATCACCGGATCGCTGCGGCGGCTCCCGCTGTGGCCGACCGTGCTGGGCATCGTGGCCGGCTGGGGGCTGGCGATCCTGCCCTTCGCCCAGTTCGGCACCCTCGCCGCGGGCATCGCGGGCTTCGGCCTCGGCGGGCTGATCTACGCGCCCTACGGGCCGGTGACCATCACCCTGCTGCAGCAGAAGGCGCCCATCGAGGAGCTGGTGAGCCTCAGCGCCTTCCGCAGCGCGATCCTGGTGATCGCCACCCCGCTGGGCGCGGTCCTCGGCGGCCCCCTGGTCGGCGCGCTCGGCGCGGCGGACACCATCAAGCTGTCCGGCCAGACCACCATCGCCCTCGCCGCCCTCGGCGCGGTCCTGATCCTGCTGGTACGCCGCAACCGCCGTCACAAGCGGCAAGAACCACTCCTGGACACCGCACAGCGCTGAGCCCCGTACGGCGCTGAGACCCGCACGGCGCTGAGCCTTGTACGGCGCCGGGCCCCGCCGGGACCCGCGCGCCCCACCGCCCCTGCCAGGGGCCACTTCGTCATGCCCAGCGCCTGGGCCCCACCCCCCCCCGCAGACAAGGAGCCGTGATGAAACTCGGGCAGGAAGAGATGCGCAGCCGGTTCGAGCAGGAGCGGGCCGTCCGGCTGGCCACCGTCGACGAGCGCGGGCGCGCCCATGTCGTGCCCATCATCTTCGTCGTCGACGGCGACACCTTCTACTCACCCACCGACAAGCCCAAGACCGGCAACCCGCGGCCCAAGCGGCTGCGCAACCTCGACCGCGACCAACGGGCCACGGTCCTGGCCGACTGCTACGACGAGGACTGGCTCAAGGCCTGGTGGGTACGGCTGCGCGGCACCGCCCGGGTCATCGACGAGGGCGCCGAGCGCACCCGCGCGCTGGGCCTGCTGGACGGCAAGTACGAGCAGTTCGACGGCGCCCGCTACCTCCAGGACGGCGGGCCCGTCGTCGCCATCGACATCACGGACTGGCTCGGCTGGGCCTACAGCGAGCAGTCCGCGGACACCGGCCGGCGGCGCCCGTGGCGCGAGCGGTCCTGGCTGCGGTCCAGCCGTGCTTGACCGGTGCTGAAGACCGACGGGCAGACGGCGCGAGGCGATGTCGATGACGGTGGCCGGATGGGACCGGCCCTCCTCGGTGGGGATGCAGGCGATGTCACCGCACCGGCGAGTGCCGAGGCCGTCCGGGGCGGGAGCGAAGTCGCGGACGACGAGGTCGCGCCGGGACGCGGATCGCGGGTCGGGGATCGTCGTCACCTGGCGCCGCCCGTGGTGCCGGCCCCGCAGCCCGGCGATACGCATCAGTCCGGCGATGCGGCGCCGTCCGCACTCCTCGCCCTGCCGGTGCAGGACGGCATGGACGCGCAAGGCTCCGTAGGTGCGCAGAAGGCGGCCCGGGTGCGCGTGCTGCCCCTGCCCAACGGCTTCGTGCGCTTCGCCGTGCACCGGGCACACGACATGATCGGTGTGCGTGCGGCCGTCGCGGCCACCGCGCCGGTGGCCCGTACGACGACCGGGGGAGGCCTCCTCGGACGGGGACTCTCCACGGCACGGACGGAGGAGGCGTGACGGCTGTGCCGGCGCGCGGGCTCGAAGAGCGGCTGGGGGACACTCGCAAGAGACTGGAGAACGACGTCGATCTCCGGGTCGCTTCGGCGGGTGGTGCCGGCGGCGTCCACCTCATCCCGCTCTCGTTCCTCTGGGACGGGACCGCCCTCCTCGTCTTGCCCCCGCGCGGTTCCGTCCCCACCCGTACTGCCGCGTACGGCCCCGGCGCGTCCGGGCCTGGCGGGAGGTCAACGAGCCGGCCGGACGCACGCTGATGAGCGACGGCGTCCGGCTCGGCCGAGCACCTGGGAGGAACCCCGGAAGGACCCGGGAAGGGCCCCGGAAGGACTCCTTCCCCCGCGGCACGCCGCCGGCCGGTCACCCGGGTGACCGGCCGGCGGCTTTTCGGATTCCAGTCGTCCTTGACCAGGGTTGCGGACGGCGTTGTCAGGCTGTGCGGGAGAAGCCATCTGAATTCTGGAAGGGCGAACATGACGTCTATCGAGGTTCCGGTCCTGATCGTGGGCGGCGGCGGGTGTGGCCTGTCCGCCTCCGTCTTCCTCTCCGACCAGGGCGTCGAGCACCTGCTGGTGGAGCGGCACGCGGACACGTCGAGGGTGCCGAAGGCGCACTACCTCAACCAGCGGACGATGGAGATCTTCCGCCAGCACGGGATCCGCGACGACGTCCTCGCCCAGGCGGCGCCGCTGGACAAGTTCGGCAAGGTGCGCTGGGCGACCACGTTCGCCGGTGACGGCCCGCTGGACGCCCGCCGGATCCACGAGATGGACGCCTTCGGTGGTGGCGAGCTGACGGAGAAGTACGCGGCGGCCGGCCCGGAACTGCCCTCGAAGCTGCCGCAGATGTGGCTGGAGCCGATCCTGCGCCGTCACGCGGAGGAGCGGAACCCGGGGCGGATCCTCTTCAGCCACGAGGTGATCGACTTCTCCGACGAGGGCGACCACGTCATCGCCGAGGTGCGCAACATCGAGACCGGCGAGGTCATCACGGTCAAGGCGCAGTACCTCCTCGGCGCCGACGGCGGCCGCTTCGTCGGCTCCAAGGTCGGCATCGAGATGCAGGGCCCGCCCAGCAACGTCAACACGACGACCGTGTACTTCTCCGCGGACCTGTCGCAGTGGTGGGAGGAGGGCACGCTCATCACGCACTACCTCAGCCCGGAGGACCCCGACCTCTCGGTCAACCTCATCGAGATGGGCCCGAGCTGGGGCAAGGCCTGCGAGCAGTGGGGCCTGCACATGGCCCCCGGCCCGGCCGGCCGCTGGGACAACGAGACGGTCGTCGACCGCATCCGTGAGGTGCTGAAGGTGCCGGATCTGGAAGTGACCGTGCACAAGGTCACGGACTGGATCGTGAACGCGATCCTCGCCGACAGGTACCGGGTCGGCCGGGTGCTGATCGCGGGCGATGCCGCGCACAAGCAGCCGCCCGCCGTGGGCCTCGGCCTCAACACCGGCATCCAGGACGCGCACAACCTCGCCTGGAAGCTGGCCGCGGTACTGAACGGCAGCGCGCCCGAGAGCCTGATCGACACCTACGAGGCCGAGCGCCGGCCCGTGGGCCGCGAGAACGTCGACTGGGCGGTCTCCGCCGCCCAGCACCACCAGGTGGTCATCGACGCCATCGGCGGCGGCCACAACATCCCGGCGGGGCGCCGCGGGCAGCGTCTGGCGGCGTACTTCGACCCGTCGCCGCTCGGCGACACCGTGCGGGCGCGGGCCCTGGAGATGTTCGACACCCACCGCGGCGGCTGCCAGTCGTTCGAGATGGAGGTTGGCTTCGCCTACGAGGAGGGAGCGGTCGTCCCCGACGGCACCGAGCGCCCGGCCCGCGTCCCCATGCGCGACGAGCACACACCGACGTCGCGCCCCGGCCACCGGCTGCCGCACGCCTGGATCACCCGGGACGGCGAGCGCCTGTCCACCCTCGACCTGACGGGCAGGACCGGCTTCACGCTGATCACCGGCCCGGAGGGGACGGCGTGGAGCGAGGCGGCCCCGCGCGTGGCGGAGAAGTTCTCCGTCCAGGTCAACGCGGTCCGCATCGGCGACGGCGCCGAGTACGCCGACGTGGACGGCGGTTGGGAGGCCGTCCGGCAGATCACCGGTGCCGGCGCGCTGCTGATCCGTCCCGACCAGCACGTGGCCTGGCGCAGCACCGGCGCCGACGAGGACGCGGAGCGGGCGCTGACGGAGGTCTTCGCCACGATCCTGGACCGCTGACGCGGCCAGGGATCCGATCAGAGACCCGGTCAGCGATCCGAGCGCTGACCGGATCTTCTGGCGCCGCGACGAAGACCGCCGCTTCCGCGACGCGGAACGGGCAGGACGAGAAGGGCCGTGCCCGGGCACGGCCCTTCTCGTCCTGCCCGTAAGCGGCTCATCGCAGTAGAGGGTGTAGTCGGGGTCTGCCGGTTTTTCGAGGTCGCCGACACGGATTTCAGGCTCGGCTGCATTCCTGTCCGAGCGCGACGAGACGTGCGCCGCGGTCGAGGCGACCTGGGGTGCTTACCAGCGCATCGTGTCCGCCTACCGGCAACCCGACGGCCGCGCTGGCAAGGCCGAACTCGCCGCCGTCATCAAGACGATCAGCCACGGCGTCCCGGCCGGACTGCCCGAACTGAGTCGACTCGGCAGAACACTGAAACAGTGCGCCGCTGACGTGCTGGCCTACTTCGACCGGCCCGGCACGTCCAACGGCCCGACCGAGGCCATCAACGGCCGACTCGAACACCTGCGCGGCATCGCCCTCGGCTTCTGCAACTTGACCAACTACATCACGCGCAGCCTGCTTGACACCGGTGGCTTCAGATCCCGACTACACCCTCTACTGCGATGAGCCTGATAACTTCGGGATCACTCCATTGACATCCTCCCCCTCTTAAAAGAGGGGGATTCCAACCCAGGTGGGTTGAGGTTCACGGACGCTCGACCGCTGTTTGGGCGGTGTCGTCCCTCCGGCACCGGCTGATCGCCGGGGGCGGGGGATCCCGCCCTGTCCTGCCGCGACGTTGGTTGCTGCGTTGGTGTCGGCGTTGCAGGTGAAGCCGCAGGAGGAGCAGACGAACTCGGCTTGGCTCTTGCGCGAGTTCTTGTCGATCCATCCGCAGACACTGCAGCGCAGACTGGTGTAGGGGGCGGGGACGTCTTCGACCCGGCCGGGGGCCTTGTGCCCGGTGCGTTGGCGGAGCAGGCCCCAGCCCTGCGCGAGGATCGCCCGGTTCAGCCCTGCTTTCTGTCTGACCTGCTTGCCGGGCTGCTCGGTGGTTCCCCTGGCCGAGCGGGTCATGTTCTTGATGTTCAGCTTCTCGAACCGCACCAGACGGTAGGTGCGGGCGAGCATCGTGCTCGTCTTCTCGCACCAGTCCTTACGCCGGTCGGCTTCCCGCGCTTTGAGCCTGGCCACCTTGGCGTATGCGGTGGTCTTCTGCTCGCTTGCCTTGGGGGCACGTGCGGCACGCCGCTGGTGTTTACGGACCTGCGCGCGTTCCTTCACGGTGAGCTGCGGGCAGTTCAGCTTCCGCCCGTCGGAGAGGGCGGCCGTGATGTTCACGCCCCGGTCGACACCGATGACCTCGCCCGTGGCGGGCGCGGTGACCGGTGCGGGGATGACCGCGAAGGCGATGTGCCACTGGCCGTTGCGGTAGGTGACACGGAATGTCTTTGCCTCGGGCAGGTCGGTCCGGGTGAGGCGGAAGCGGACCCAGCCGCAGCCGGGCACCTTGACCTGAGCCCACCGGCGGTTGAGCTGGTGCACCACCACGGACCGGCCCATGACCTGCCTGCCGGTCTTCGCGTTGAGCTTCGGCGAGCCGTCATCGGTCAACTCCGGGACGCGGTCGGTGCCGATGACGCGGAATCCCTCGTGCCGGTACTTCTTGCGCCAGGTCGGCTCACCGAACCCGGACGTGAAGCGGGCGTTCTTGGCCTGGGCGAAGTCCTTCAGGGCCTGCTGCTGAACGTCCGCGTTCCCGCTGCCGAGCCACTCGTTGGCGTGCCGGGCTTCGGTGAGCTGCCGGCACTGCTCAGCGAAACCGGGCGCGGCCCTGCGTCCCGGGTACCAGTGCGAGTGCTGCTCGACGGCCAGGTTCCACACGTACCGGGCGTGCGCGCAGTGCAGCAGCATCTGCTGCTCCTGCGCACTCGTGGGGTACATGCGGAACTTTGCCATGCCGTCACGGTAATGGCGCGATAACGCCATAACGGCGGAATGTTCAAATTCATGCTTCGCATCCCCAAAGAACTCCACGCCCGGCTCACCGTTCAAGCCCCCGCTGGCCGGCGGTCCCTCAACGCCGAGATCCTGCACCTGCTCGAGATCGCCCTCGACGCCGTCAGGGCGACGACGAATCGTCCTGACGGCGATGCCTCTGCCCCTGCCCTGCTCCGCAGGGGCTCGCATGCCCCCGGCCTGAAGGCCGGGGCACCCTGCAAGGAAACGAGGTGGATTCGGGCTCACACCCCGACGGCGACCGAGTCGGCCGCCGCGGCCTTCCGCACGACGGGGAGGATCTGGTCGACGGCCCTGCGCGAGGTCATCATGCAGACACCGACGCCCACGCCGTCGTACACCGCACCGCACACCGCGAGTCCGGGCCGGGTCGCCACGGCCTCACGGATCTGCCGCACCCGGTCCACGTGGCCGACGGTGTACTGCGGCAGGGCGTTCTCCCAGCGGCTCACACGGGACGCCACCGGGACACCGGTCACGCCGGTGGCCTCGGCGAGCTCGGCCGTCGCCAGCGCGACCAGGTCGGCGTCGTCGAGCTGGAGCAGGTGCTCCTCGCCGAACCGTCCGAGCGAGCAGCGCACGATCTCCGTCTCGCCCGCCAGGTGCGGCCACTTCACCGTGGTGAACGTGACCTCCTTGACGGCCTTGCCCTCCTCCGCCGGCACCCGGTAGCCGGCGTAGCCGCGGCCCGAGAGCCCGCCGGGGAAGGCCGTGCGCGGGTAGGCGAGCGTCACCATGGCCACGCTGGCGTACGGCACCTCGGAGAGCGCCGAGGCGGCCAAGGACGCACCCGGGACCCCGGCGAGCAGGCTGCCCGCCGGGCCGGCCGGGGTGGCGAGGATGACCGCGTCGGCGTCGATGACCTCCGAGTCGGTGGCCGACCCCACGGTCACCTGCCAGCGCTCACCCCTGGGTGTCAGGTTCCGGACGGGGGTCCCGGTGCGCAGGGCCGTGTCCGGCGCGGCGTCCAGCACCTGCCGGACGATCGCCGCGGGCAGCGTGCCGAAGCCGCCCTCGAGGGTGGCGACGCTCACCGGCGGGGGCTTCTCGCCCTCCTGCAGGTGCGGCACCAGCGAGCCGGCCGCGTCCGCCAGCGAGATGTGATCGCGGGACGCCCTCACCAGCGGGGTCAGGGTGGCCTCGAACGAGAGGTCCGAGGCACGCCCGGCGAACACACCGGCGAGGAACGGCTCGACGAGGCGGTCCACGACCTCCTGGCCCAACCGCCCGCCGACGAAGGACGCGACCGAGACGTCGCCCTTCAGGTCGAAGGAGGGCAGCACGAGGTCCTGCTGCGCCCGCTCCACGCCCTCGGCGGACAGCACCCCGGACCGGGCGAGGTCGTCGATGTCACAGGGCACACCCATGAACTGACGGTCGGGCTGGTGCCTGATCGTGCCCCGGGTCCAGATCGCCGACGCGGTGACGGGGCCCGCCGACATGATCTGCTCGCCGAGTCCCGCCTCCTTGATCAGGCCGGTGGTCTTCTTGCGGTTGGCGTACAGCGACTCGGCGCCCTCGTCGACCGCGACTCCCGCCACGTCGGAGACCAGCAGTTTTCCGCCCAGCCGGGACGAGGCCTCGAGGAGCGTCACGCGCACCGGCTCGTTCCGCAGGTGGAACGCCGCCGCCAGTCCCGAGATCCCGCCACCGACGATGACCACGTGGGGCTTGCCGCTCGCCCGAGCCTGTTCGCTCCCAGTCATTCCACCAGCTCCTTCATGGTTACGGTGTCGTAGGGCCCCCACGGTCGGCGCCGAGACAGGCCGTGGGCAGTCTCGCCGGGCGCCCCGGACCCCGGGTGGAGGGCGCCTTGAAGGCGGGCCGATCCTTCTCGATCGCTCGCCGGTCCGCTGTTCGACCGCGGGCTTTCAGCGTTTGAACAGGATGGTTCGACCGGCAGCATCAAAGGCGGGCGGGAATTTGCGTTCCGTGCCGTGAACGCATTGATTCGTTGCTTAAAAACCGGGCGCACGATGTTCCGCCCGCCGCCTTGGCGTATCCGGCGAAGTGGCGTTCCGGGCACAGCGGAACCTGGACCTCACGAAAGGGAAAAACGTGCCGTTCGAGAAGGTCGCGCTCGTCACGGGCGCCAATAAGGGCATCGGATTCGCCATTGCGCGACAACTCGGCGAGCAGGGGATCATCGTTGTCGTCGGCGCCCGGGACGAGGTGCTCGGCAAGCAGGCCGCCGACGCGCTGGCGGACGACGGCGTCACGGCCGTGCCGCTCCGGCTCGACGTGAGGGACCCGGCCTCCGTGGAGGAGGCGGCCCGCGAGATCGAGCGGCGGCTGGGGCGCCTGGACATCCTGGTGAACAACGCCGGCATCGCGGGCGGCTTCACCGGGACGCCCAGTGAGGCGACCGCCGTCGACCTGCGGGAGGTCTTCGAGACCAATGTGTTCGGGGTGGTCACCGTGACCTGCGCGATGCTGCCGCTGCTGCGCCGTTCCCCGGCCGGCCGCATCGTCAACCTGTCCAGTCACGTGGGCTCGCTGACCCTGGCCTCGGCTGCGAGCGGCCCTGTGGCGGGCCTCAACATGATCGCCTACCAGGCCTCGAAGACCGCCCTGAACGCGGTGACGCTCGCCTACGCCAAGGAGCTGCGGGAGACCCCGATCAAGGTCAACGCGGCGCTCCCCGGGGTGGTGGCGACCGACATCAACCACAACCGCGGGTTCCGGTCACCCGCCGAGGGCGCAAAGATCGCCGTCCGGCTCGCCACGCTGGACGAGGCGGGTCCGTCGGGCCAGTGCCTGTCCGACGACGGCCCCGTTCCGTGGTAGCGCGCAACGTCACCACCTCGCGAGGGACCCCGGCCGTTCGCGGCCATCACACCTGACAGCCGGGCCGGGCGAGGCCCGGCGGGCACACGACATGGAGGCAGACAGTGGCGGTTGCTAAGACGATCCTGGTGACGGGCGGCACCGGCCGGCAGGGCGGGGCGGTCGCCCGCGACCTGCTGCGGCGCGGTTTCTCCGTACGCGCCCTGGTCCGCGACCCGCGAAAGGCCCAGGCGCGGGCGCTGGAGGAGGCGGGCGCGGTCCTCGTCCGCGGTGACATGGATGACGAGGCGTCGCTGGCGGCGGCGACGCAGGGCGCGTACGGGGTCTTCAGCGTGCAGACCTTCCGGGGCGCCGGCGGCGTCGAGGCCGAGATCCGCCAGGGCAAGGCGGTGGCCGACGCCGCGGTGCGGGCCGGGGTGAGGCACTTCGTCTACAGCTCGGTCGGCGGTGCGGACCGGGACACCCGCGTCCCGCACTTCGAGAGCAAGCTGGTGGGGGAGCAGTACCTGGCGACGCTCGACCTGCCGGCCACGGTGCTGCGGCCGGCGATGTTCCACGACATCCTCCTCGACATCGCCCCGCGCGCGCGGCAGGGCGAGCTCGTCCTGGCCATGTGGCTCCGCCCCGAGACCTCGGTGCAGATCATGGCGACGAGCGACATCGGCGCCTTCGCCGCGGACGCCTTCGAGAACCCGCAGGAATGGATCGGCCGGACGGTCGACATCGCCAGCGACGAGCTGACCGGGCCGCAGATGGCCGCGGCGTTCGAGACCGTCTCCGGCATCCCGACCCGCTTCCAGCAGCTGCCCATCGAGCCGCTGCGCGCGGGCCGCCCGGACCTGGCCAACATGTTCGACTGGTTCGAGCGTGACGGTTTCCGGGCCGACCTGAGCGAACTGCGCAAGAACAGGCCGGACCTGGTCTCCCTGGAGGCGTGGCTGAAGGACAACTGGACCGCCCCGGCGGTCGCGGCCCGCGGCTGACGCCCGGGCCGGCCGTGGTGGACGCCGGGGCTCAGGCGAAGATCGGGTTCCGGTTCCGGGTGCGCTTGAGCTCGAAGAACCCGTCGGTCTCGGCCACCGCGAGCACGCCGTCCCAGAGCTTCACCGCGGCCTCCCCCCGCGGTGTGGGCGTCACCACGGGTCCGAAGAAGGCCACGTCCCCCACGGCGATGACGGGGGTGCCCACATCGGTGCCGACGCGGGCGATGGCGTCGTGGTGCGAAGCACGCACCGCGCCGTCGAACGCGTCGGACCCGGCCGCGTCGGCCAGGGCGCGATCGAGGCCCGAGGCGGCCAGGGCCGCCTCGTAGGTGGCCCGCTCCTTGGGCGCCTTCTCGAGGTGGAACCGGGTGCCGAGTTCGGTGTAGAGCCGGCGCAGCGCCCCGGGTCCGTACGTGTGCTCGGCGGCGGCGCAGACCCGTACCGGCTCCATGCGCAGGGCCAGGTCACGGTGCCAGCGCTCGTCCAGGTCCGCGCGTCCCTCGTTGAGCAGCGTCAGGCTCATGATGTGCCAGCGGATCTCCAGGGGCCGCCGCTTCGCGACCTCGAGGACCCACCGGGATGTCATCCACGCCCAGGGGCAGGTCGGGTCGAACCAGAAATCCACCGGGGTCGGGGTGTCGCGGGCCAACGTCGGCCTCCTCAAGGCGATGGCGAGTTCGCGGTCGGCACAGCCTGACAAGCGGGGTCGGATTCCCGGTCGAGTGCTAGTAGAGGTGGGCTCCGTTCAAACGCGAGAATTCCCCGGTTGAATATTCTTGTCAATGCCGTGAGAAACTTGGTCGGTTGCGGCGGAGAGAAGCGTCGACTTATCGTCCGGAATCCGAGAAAAGACACTCTGAGGGGAAAGCGATGCCCGCATCGGCCGAGGTCCGCGACCAGTCGGATTCCTACGCGCTGCTCGAATTGATTCAGGGTGCCGTCATCACCCAGGCGATCTCCGTCGCGGCCCGGCTCGGCATCGCCGACGTGCTCGCCGACGCGCCGCTGTCCGCCGCGGACATCGCACTGCGGGTCGAAGCCGACCCGCAGGCGACCCACCGGATCCTGCGCGCGCTGTCCGGCCACAAAGTCTTCGCAATCCGTCCGGACGGGCGGTACGAGAACACGGCGCTGTCCGACAAGCTCCGCGAGGACGCCCAGGACTCGATGCGGAAGTTCGCCCAGCTGATGAGCCACCCCCTGCTGCACGAGGAGTGGGGCCACCTGCTCACCACCGTGCAGACCGGCGAGGCCAACCTGCCCAAGCTGCGCGGCATGAGCACGCTGGATTTCTTCCACGCGAACCCCTCCTACGCCGCCGCGTTCTTCCAGGCGTTCGGCAAGGTCTCGGAGTCGGAGACCGACCCGGTCCTGGCCGCCTACGACTTCTCCCGGTTCCACACCGTCGTGGACGTCATCGGCGGCCGCGGCTACCTCCTGGCGGGAATCCTCCAGCAGGCGCCGAACGCCAGGGGCGTGCTGTACGACTTCGAGATCGCGACCGTGGACTCGGCCTCGCTCTTCGAGGAGGCCGGCGTCGCGGACCGCTGCACCGTCGAGCACGGCGGCTACCTCGGCAAGCTGCCCAAGGGCGGTGATGCGTACCTGTTCAAGCGCATCATCCACAACTTCTCCGAGGAAGATGCCCTGACCGCCCTGCGCAACGCGCACGAGGCGATCGGCCCCGACGGCAAGCTGCTGTGCATCGAGTACGTGCTCCCCGAGAACAACGAGCGCCACATCGGCCACACCATCGACCTGTGGCTGATGCTGATGATCGGTTCCCAGGACCGCACCCTCGCGCAGTACACCGAGCTGTTCGCCAGGGCGGGCTTCCAGATCAGCAGGGTGATCCCCACCGCGTCACCGATCTCGATCATCGAGGCGATCCCGGTCTGACGGCCCTGTCCGGCGTCCTGTCACCTTCCAGCGCACCGCTATCACACAGGAGAACTCCCGATGGCTCAACGGATGGGCAACCCCTCCCTGGTCGTTCCCGGCGCCCTGCAGCCCCTGCTCGACCTGTCCGAGGTCCTCGGCAAGGCCGGCGTGGAGCAGTCGACCCTCGACCTCATCCGGCTGCGCGTCGCCGGGCTCAACGGCCGGGTCTACACCTTCCCGGCCGAGCCCGCGGACAAGCGCCTGTTGCTGGTGGACACGTGGCGGACCGAGCCCTCCTTCACCGACGCCGAGCGCGCCGCCCTGGAGCTGGCCGAGGCCGTCACCGTGCAGACCGACGCCCGAAGCGCGCCGTCGGACGAGGTCTGGGCGAACGCCTCCAAGCACTACACCGACGTGCAGCTCGGCGCCCTGGTCATGCACATCAGTCTGGTCAACTTCTGGAACAGGGTGAACGTCGCCACCCACCAGGACGACGCGGTCTGGCGCTGAGGAAGAGGAGACACCACCGTGTTGAAGCTCATCAACGCCGGCCTCGGCCGGACCGGCACGACATCACTCCAGGTGGCCCTGGAGCGGCTCGGTCTGGGGCCCTGCTTCCACATGTTCGAGATCGTCGACGACGAAGAGCGCCTCGCCCGGTGGGAGCGGATCATCTGCGACGGCGAGCGCCCCGACTGGGCCGCGCTCTACGACGGCTACACCTCCGCGGTGGACGGCCCCTCCACCGTCTACTACCGGCAGATCAGCGAGGCGCTCCCCGAGGCCAAGGTGGTCCTCACCGTGCGCGACGCCGAGGGCTGGTACAAGAGCACCCACGACACGCTGTACCAGTTCGCGCTGCGGACCATGGAGCACCCGCCCGAGCCGGGCTCCCGCCAGGCCCGGCTGTTCCGCGTCGTCAACGCCCTGGTCTGGGAGGGCCTCTTCGACGGCCGGTTCTCGGACAAGGACCACGCCATCGAGGTCTACCACCGGCACACCGAGGACGTCGTCCGCGCCCTCGGCGCGGACAACGTCCTCGTGTACGACGTGAAGCAGGGGTGGGAGCCGCTGTGCGCGTTCCTCGGGGTGGAGGTTCCCGACGAGCAGTTCCCGCGCGCCAACAGCTCCGAGGAGATGCGCCGGCGGATAGCCCAGGCCGCCGGCGCCGGCCCGGTCCCTGCCCCCTGAGCGGAGAGTCCCGGCACCACGACCAGAGCGGCGGCCGGCGTCCTCGGACGCCGGCCGCCGCTCCGGGGTTGCGGGATTCCGGGCGCGCCCGGTGGGCCCGCGCCGATCACCGGCGCGGGCTCACGGCATGGCGTGCGTGTGGCTGCCGCCCGCGTGCAGATGGACGGCCGGCGACACCACGAGGGGCCGCACCATGTGCTGCTCGTGCTCCAGCATGTGGCAGTGGTGGACGCCCCTGCCCACGACGGGGAACCGGACCGCCACGGTGACCAGTTCGCCCACCGTGGCGTTCGGCGCGAGCCGGCCCGCCGTACCCACCCGGATGACGTCCTTCTCCCCGAGCTCGTGCGCTTCCAGCACCCCCGCGGCCTTGAACGCGATGGGCCTGGCCGAGCCGCGGGTGGCCCGGTCGAACCCGGTGATGTCGTAGTTCTCGCGGGACAGCACCTGGAAGTGCGACAGATGGATGTGCATGGGGTGCGGGGACGTGGCGAGGTTGAGGTACTTCCAGATCTCCACGCTGCCGAGCGCGGCGGTGAACGTCCTGCCGTCGTCGTACGCCATCGCCGTCCTGCGCAGCGTCGTGACGGTGCCCTCGGCGTCCTGGACCTGGACGGTCCCGGGGGACGGGAACGTGATCCCCGCAGGATCGACCTCCTCCATCTCCCACAGCTCGGGAACGTTCGTCGAGCCGGGACCGACCACGACCACCCACCGGGGGGCGGCGTCGTGGGGCAGGTCGTGGTGGGTGAGCCGCTTGAACGTGGGCGAGAGGACCTCCGGCAGCACAAACCCCTTGGACGGTCCCCGGTCCGCGACGCGGAACTCCATCACGTCGGGCTCCAGCAGGTCGTTGGACTTGTCCGGGGCACCGGGCGCGAGGCCCTCCAGCGTGTTGACCAGCTTCAGGGCCCGCCCCCGGAACGCGCTGAAGTCGATCAGTACATCGGCGCGCTCGCCGGGGGAGAGGACGAGCGCCCCCTCGACGGCCAGCGGCTTGTCGATCAGGCCCTGGTCGGTCCCGATCACCTTCAGCGCCCCCGGGACGGGCTTGCCGTCCGCCAGCAGCATCAGCCGGTACAGCCGGGAGTTCGCGGCGTTGACGATCCGGAACCGGTACCAGCGCGGCGCGACCTCCAGGTACGGCCAGACCACCCCGTTGACCAGGGTGTAGGGGGCCGCGTGGGTCCGCATGAGCCGCTGCGGGCCGACCATCTCCACCTTGTGGACCAGCCGGCCGACGAGGGCACCGGACCCGTCCACGTCGAAGTTGCGGTCGCTGAGGAACAGCGGCACGTCACGGGCGCCGTCGGGCAGGTCGAGCGCCTCCTCCTCCTCGTTGCGGGAGAGGAACAGGCCCGCGAGCCCGGCGTAGACACTGAAGCGGCTCACGTGGTGGGTGTGGTCGTGGTACCAGAGCGTGGTCGCGGCCTGGTCGTTCGGATAGGCCGACAACTGCACGTCGCCCGGACCTGTGAGGTTCTCCATCCAGCCGTCGTTGCCGCCGCCGGTCAGCATGCCGTGCAGGTGCACCGCGGCCCACGGCGCCAGGTCCGACACGCCGGGGACCACCTGGGTCCCCGCCGTGCCGGGGTAGTTGGAGAGCGGGTCGGGTGAGCGGCCCGTGGCCGAGCCGAAGTCGACGGCCGTGACGGGGATGTCGCCCGTCAGCCGGTTCTCCCAGACGATCCGCAGCGGACGGCCGCTGACCGTCTTGATCGTCGGGCCCGGGTAGACGCCCTCGTACGTCCACATCGTCACCGGCGGCATCTCCGAATGCACGGTGACGTCGGCGGTGCGCATACGGACGGTCAGCTCGTCATGGTCGCCGCGGTCGCGGGGGCGCAGCACCGGCGGGACCCGCAGCGGATCCCTGAACTTCGTCAGCTTCAGCTCGGGCGCCGTCGGCTCGGGCCCGCCGGCCGTCACGGCGGCCGCGCCGTCCGACCTGAAGAAGGGGGTGGCGGTCACCAGGGCGCCCAGCCCGGTCAGGGCGCCGTAACGCAGCAGCGTGCGGCGGTTCGGCCCGGACGGCTCGAATGGTTCGGAGGCTGTGGGATCCATTCGCCCGAAGGTAGGGGCGGCCGCTCTCGCCGGACTCGAACCCGGCTCCAGGACGTGTCTTGGGGGCGGGGCCCGGCGCCGGCGGCCGGCCCTGCCCCGGGCAGGGCCGTCCGGGGGCGTCTCAGACCGCCACAGGCTCGGTGTCCCGGTTGATGAGCGTCGCGTAGTGGCCGCCGCGCAGGAGCAGCTCGTCGTGGGTGCCGCGCTCCAGGACCCGGCCCCGGTCCAGCACGATGATCTCGTCGGCGTTGCGGACGGTCGACAGCCGGTGGGCGACCGTGATGGTGGTACGGCCCACGCTGGCCGCGTCGATGGCCTTCTGCACGGCCTGCTCGGTGTGGGTGTCCAGGGCGCTGGTGGCCTCGTCGAGCACCAGGATCGGCGGGTCGCGCAGGATGGTGCGGGCGATCGCCAGGCGCTGCTTCTCGCCGCCGGAGAACCGGTAGCCGCGCTCGCCGACCACCGTGTCGTAGCCGTCGGGCAGCAACATCAGATAGTCGTGGATGTGGGCGATCCGTGCCGCCGCGAACAGCTCCTCGTCGGTCGCGTCGGGCTTGGCGAACCGCAGGTTGTCCGCGACCGTGGCGTGGAACAGGTAGGTCTCCTGGGCGACGACGCCGACCGCGGCCGTGAGCGTGTCGAAGGACAGGTCGCGTACGTCGACCCCGTCGATCGTCACGGAACCGGACGTGACGTCGTACAGCCGCGGGATGAGGTAGCTGAGCGTGGTCTTTCCCGAGCCGGTCTCTCCGACGATCGCCAGGCTGCGGCCCGCGGGGACGGTCACGTCGACGCCGGCCAGCGTCGGCCGCTGCGTTCCCGCGTAGGAGAAGCCGACCCCCCGCATGCGCACCTCCCCCCGCAGGGCGGCCGGCTCGATGGGCCGCTCGGGCTCGGCGATGTCGACGGGCAGATCGAGGTACTCGAAGATGCGGCCGAACAGCTCCAGAGAGCCCTGGATCTCGATCCCGACGGTCAGCAGCCGCTGCGCCGGGCGGAACAGGCTCTGCTGGAGGGAGGTGAACGCGACCAGGGAGCCGATGGAGATGGCCATGTGGCCGTTGCTCGAGGTCAGCCCCGCGACCCAGTAGATCATCGCCGGCATGGAGGCGATGACGATCCAGATCGTGGACTGGTACCACAGGCCCGCGGTGGTGACGCGCACCTCGACGTCGGTGAGCTTGCGCGACTGCCGGGCGAAGTCGTCGGTCAGGGAGTGCGAACGGCCCATGGTGTGGCTGAGCAGGATCCCGCTGATCGACAGCGACTCCTGCATGGTCGAGGACAGCTCGGCGAGCTGCCGCTGCCGGTCACGGGTGATGTCCCGCCGCTGGTTCCCCACGCGACGGCTCACCAGGGCGAACACCGGAAGCATGAGCATGGACGCGAGCGTCAGCCGCCAGTCGAGCAGGAACATGGCGGTGGTCGCGGCGATGACGACCGTCACGTCGGACAGCAGCGCCGTGGCGGTGGTCGTGATGGTGACCTGCATCCCGCCGATGTCGTTGGAGATGCGCGACTGCACCTCGCCGGTCCGGGTGCGCGCGAAGAAGGCCAGCGACATCCGCTGCAGGTGGGAGTACACCGCCGTGCGCAGGTCGTGCATGACGAGCTGGCCCACCGTGGCCGACACGTGCGTCTGCCAGACGTTGAACGAGCTGGTGGTGACCGACACCATGATCATGCCGAGGGAGAGCAGGGACAGCAGCCCCAGCCTGTCCTGCGGCAGCGCCGTGTCCATGATCTCGCGGATCAGGAACGGGTTGACGAGGGCGACCAGGGAGGAGCCCGCGACCAGCAACACGACGGACAGCAGCTTCCTCCGATACGGGCGGAACAGCTTGAGGATGCGTCGCAACTGGCCGTCTTTCGTCAGTGCCTGGGGACGCGTGGTGCCCGAGCCGGCGCTGCTCACCCTGGCCTCCTTTGCTTGTTGGTCGGTTCCAGTCGGCAAAACGCGGGGCGGCCGCGGAGTCGAAGCCGCCGGGGCCCCGCGCACAACGAGAGCCGTGGACACGGGCAGGTGCCGCGGCGTGGTCACCAGATCGGGGTCGTGCCTATCCCAGCTGTCGGACCAGTGCCGTCCATTGGGCGAGCTCCGCGTCCGACAGCGGTGGCAGGCACGGCTGGTCGGCGGGCAGGGCGGCGGGTTCCTTCCATGTGCAGGGGGGAGACATGCCGCTCCACGCAAACCCCGTCCACATCAGGCCTTCGCTCAATGTCTTCCATAGAAATCGCAGAGCGGAACTGGGCCTTGCGCCCATGTCGGTCTCCGTTCGTAGGGGAACCGCCCGAGGTCATCGTGTGCGACGGTGCTCGACAGGACGTCAAGACCGTGTCGAGTTCCGCCGGAGGACGGGCGCCTCAGCGCGCGGCCAGCAGTCCGCGGCTGCGCAGCACCCGGCGCTCCAGCGGGCTGAAGAACAGCAGGTCGATGGCGACGCCGACGGCGAAGATCAGGATGATGCCGAGCAGCACACCCGGCATGTCGGAGAACTCCCGCTGGTTCTGCAGGTAGCGGCCGAGGCCGATCCCCAGATCGGGGGAGGAGGCGATGAGCTCGGCGGCCATCAGGGAGCGCCAGGAGAACGCCCAGCCCTGCTTGAGACCGGCCAGGTACCCGGGCAGGGCGGCGGGCAGCAGCACGTGCCGGGCGCCGCGCAGACCGCTGGCACCGAGCGTGCGGCCGGCCCGCAGGAACAGCGGCGGCACCTGGTCGACCCCGGCGATCAGGCCGTTGGCGATCGAGGGCGTCGCACCCAGCAGGATCACGGCGTACATGGCCGAGTTGTTGATGCCGAGCCAGATGACGGCGGCCGGTACCCAGGCGACCGAAGGCAGCGACTGCAGGCCCGTCAGCACCGGCCCGATGGCGGCCCGTACCGGCTTGACCCGGGCGACGACCAGGCCGATCGGCGTACCGATCGCGACGGCCGCCACGAAGCCCGTGACGCCGCGCCACAGGCTGGTCCAGATGATGGAGAACAGGGTGCCGTCGCTCCACAGGAGCGTGAGCGCGTGCCACACCTCGGCCGGACTCGACAGTTTCTCGGGGCTGGCCAGGTGCAGGCTGCAGGCGAGCTGCCACAGACCGACGACCAGCACGACGCCCAGGACCGGCGGCAGCGCTTTCGCCCGCAGTACCTGGCGATACGAGGCGCGCTGCGCGTGGCCGGCCTCCAGTGCGTCCAGGCCGGCCCGCAGCGTGTCCAGGCCGGCGCCCGCGCCGTCGTGGCGCTCACCGCGGCCGCTTGCCGCGGGCCGGGTGTCAGTGCTGGACATGGCGGCGTATCTCCCCACGCAGGTGCTCGGTGATTTCGGTGGACAGCGCCGCGACCTCGGCGGATTCGCCCCGCAGCGCATGCGGCAGGTCCACGCGCCACTCCCGGGCGATCCGGCCGGGCCGGGACGACAGCAGGACGACGCGCTGGGCCAGGCGCACGGCCTCTCTGACGTTGTGGGTGACGAACAGGACGGTGAGCTTGCGCTCGTTCCAGATCCGGGTGATCTCCTCGTGCAGGACGTCCCGGGTGATGGCGTCGAGTGCGGCGAACGGCTCGTCCATCAGCAGTACGGTGCTGCCCTGGGCGAGCGCGCGCGCCAGGGCCACGCGCTGGCGCATGCCGCCGGAGAGCTCGTGCACCCGCTTGCGGTACGCGCCGCCCAGGCGGACCAGCTCCAGCAGCCGCTCGGCCTCGGGCCTGCGCCTCTCGCGCTCCACGCCCGCCAGGCGCAGCGCCAGCTCGATGTTGCGACCCGCGCTCAGCCACGGGAACAGCGCGTGGTCCTGGAACATCAGCGACGGCCGGGTGCCGGGTACGTCGATGGTTCCGGCGCTGGGCTCGTCGAGCCCCGCCACCAGGTTCAACAGGGTGGATTTGCCGCAGCCGGAAGCGCCGAGCAGGGTGACGAACTCGCCCGGGGCCACGTCCAGGTCGATGTCGTCGAGCACGACGGAGCCCGCACCGGGGCGGCCGAAGGCCTTGGAGACGTGCGAGAGCCGGACCGCTGGGCAGTCGTTTGTGGTCTCGACGACGGGGACGTACTTCGGGACGGCCAGTGCCGTGGTCATGGCGGAAACCTCCTGCGGGCGTGGACGGGGGCACTGCGCGGAGCTACGGGGTGCGGGTCGTCACTCGACGCCGAGCCCGGCGTCCGCCACGGCGGGCCGGCCCGCCGCCGTGAGTACCTTGTTGAGCAGGGTCAGGTCGACGATCCCGGAGAGTTCGGGCTTGTCGAGCAGGCCCGCGGCGACCGCGTGGTCGGCCCCGGCCTGCAGGGTGCCGGCCAGCGGGTCGTCGATGAAGTCGATGCTCGCCCACGCGGGGTCGAGGATGGCGGGCGGCAGCGCATTGCCCGTGTCGGCCTTGATCCGCAGGTTGGCGTCGGCCTTCGCCTTCTGCGGGTCGGCCTTGATGAAGGCGTTGGCCGCCAGCGAGCCGCGCAGCACGGCCTCGACCACGTCGGGGTGCGCGGTCAGGAACTTCTGCGAGACGATGATGTCGGTGGTCACGAACTTGCCGTTCGGCCACAGCGACTTCTCGTCCAGCAGGACCTTCGCGCCGAGCGTGACCAGCCTGGAGGCGGTCGGCTCGGGCACCCAGGCGCCGTCGATGGAGCCTGACTTGTACGCCTCCGGCACCACCTTGTTCTCCGTACGGAGCACACTGACGTCGCCCGCCCCGGAGGCCGCGTCCACCTTGTAGCCCCTGCCCGCCAGATAGTTGAGCAGGGCGACGTCCTGGGTACCGCCCAGCTGCGGGGTGGCGAGCCGCTTGCCCCGCAGGCCGTCCAGCGAGCTGATCCTCGCCGGGTTGACCACCAGCTTGACACCGCCGGAGGCCGCGCCACCGATGACCCGCAGGGACGTGCCGTGCGACTTGACGTAGCCGTTGATCGCCGAGTTCGGGCCGATCCAGCCGATGTCGATCGAACCGGCGTTGAGCGCCTCGATCTCGGCCGGACCGGCGTTGAAGAACTGGGACTTGATCCGGGTCGACCCCAACTCCTTCTGGAACAGGCCGTCCTGCAGGCCCACCAGGGCGGTTGCGTGCGTGAGGTTCGGGAAGTAACCGATCTTCACGGTGCCGGCGGAGAGCTTCGCACCCGAGGCGCCCTCGGTCTGCTTCGCCGGGGCCGGCTCGGCACTGGCGCCGTAGCCGCAGCCCGACAGCAGTCCGGCAGCCGCGGTCACCGCCACGGCCGCCGTGGCCATGCGCCCGATCGTCCGATACTGCATCAGACCCAGTCCTCCTCGTTGGCTGCTTCGGCTGCGCGCCGCACGGTCTCGAAGGGCTCATCCGCCATGCCGGCCGCGAGGGTGGTGCCGTCGGCCGGGTCGATCAGCAGGAACGAGCCCGTCCGGCGGTTGTCGGCGTAGGGGTCGAGGGCGAGCGGCTCGGCCGTGCGCAGCACGACGTGGCCGATGTCGTTGACCCGCAGACCCTCGCCGCCGGGGCGCCGTTCGAGCGTGCTGATGTCGATCCGGTAGGAGATGTCCTCGACCACGGCGCGCACGGTGCGGGTGGTGTGCTTGAGCAGGACCCTGGCGCCGACGTGCAGGGGGCGCTCGTTGAGGTGACAGACGCCGGCCTCGATGTCCGTGGCGGGCGCCTTGGCCGTGCCCCCGGCCGCGATCAGGTCGCCGCGCGAGACGTCGACGTCGTCGGTGAGCCGGACGGTGACGGACTGGGGCGCCCAGGCGACGTCCGTCTGCGTGCCGAGCGCGTCGATGGCCGCGACGGCAGTGGTGCGGCCCGAGGGCAGGACGGTGACGGCGTCCCCGACCCGCAGCACGCCGGAGGCGATCTGGCCGGCGTAGCCCCGGTAGTCGGGGTGCTCGGCACTCTGCGGGCGGATCACGTACTGGACCGGTAAGCGGGCGGGCTCCTGTCTCGGGTCGCTGCCGACCGGGACGCTCTCCAGGTGCTCCAGCAGGGTCCGGCCGCCGTACCAGTCCATGGCGGCGGAGTGCTCGACGACGTTGTCGCCGGCCAGCGCGGAGAGCGGGATCGCCACGACGTTCTTGACCCCGAGCGTGGCGGCGTACGAGGTGAACTCCTCGGCGATCCTCGCGAAGACGCACTCCTCGTAGCCGACGAGGTCCATCTTGTTGACGGCCAGGACCACGTGGGGCACCCGCAGCAGGGCGGCGACCGCGGTGTGCCGGCGGGTCTGCTCGACCAGGCCGTTGCGGGCGTCGACGAGGACGACGGCGAGGTCGGCGGTGGAGGCGCCGGTGACCATGTTGCGGGTGTACTGCACGTGGCCGGGGGTGTCGGCGAGGATGAACCGGCGGCGCGCGGTGGCGAAGTAGCGGTAGGCGACGTCGATGGTGATGCCCTGCTCCCGCTCGGCCCGCAGGCCGTCGGTGAGCAGCGCGAGGTCGGGGGTGTCCTGGCCGCGGTTGCGGGAGGCGTGCTCGACGGCCTCCAGCTGGTCGGTCAGGACCGACTTGGAGTCGTGCAGCAGGCGTCCGACCAGGGTGGACTTGCCGTCGTCGACGGAACCCGCGGTGGCGAAGCGCAGCAGCGTGGTGGCGCTGAGCTGCTCGGTGGTGGTGGTCATCGCTAGAAGTACCCCTCGCGCTTGCGGTCTTCCATCGCGGCCTCGGACAGCTTGTCGTCGGCCCGGGTCGCGCCCCGCTCGGTGAGGCGGGAGAGGGCGATCTCGGCGATCACCGCGTCGAGCGTGGCGGCGTCGGAGTCGACGGCGCCGGTGCAGGACATGTCGCCCACGGTGCGGTAGCGGACGAGCCGTTTCTCGACCCTCTCGCCGTCCCTGGGGCCGCCCCACGCGCCGGCGGTCAGCCACATGCCGTCCCGCAGGAAGACGTCCCGTTCGTGGGCGAAGTAGATCTCCGGCAGTTCGATCTTCTCGCGGGCGATGTACTGCCACACGTCCAGTTCGGTCCAGTTGGACAGCGGGAAGACGCGCACGTGCTCGCCCGGCGCGTGGCGGCCGTTGTAGAGCTGCCACAGCTCGGGGCGCTGGCGGCGCGGGTCCCACTGGGAGAACTCGTCGCGCAGGGAGAAGACGCGCTCCTTGGCGCGGGCCTTCTCCTCGTCACGGCGTCCGCCGCCGAACACGGCGTCGAACCTGTGCTGCCGGATCGCCTCGGTCAGCGGGACGGTCTGCAGCGGGTTGCGGGTGCCGTCCGGGCGCTCCTTGAGGACACCGCGGTCGATGTAGTCCTGGACCGAGGCCACGTGCAGGCGCAGGTTGTGCCGCGCCACCGTGCGGTCCCGGTAGTCGATGGCCTCGCGGAAGTTGTGCCCGGTGTCGACGTGCAGCAGCACGAACGGCACCGGTGCGGGGGCGAACGCCTTGAGCGCCAGGTGCAGCATGACGATCGAGTCCTTGCCGCCGGAGAAGAGGATCACCGGCTTCTCGAACTCGCCCGCCACCTCGCGGAAGATGTGGACCGCCTCGGACTCCAGCGCGTCCAGGTGCGTCAGCGCGAAGGGGTTCCCCGACGCCTCGATCAGGCGATGGGTCATGGTCGTCATGCCAGGCCCCTCTCGGTCAGGAAGGTGTGTAGCTCGGCTGCGGAATCGGCCACCGAGCGGCCCTGCGTCTGGATGCGCAGCTCCGGGCTCTCCGGTGCCTCGTACGGGTCGTCGACGCCCGTGAGACCGCAGATCTCGCCGGCCGCCTGCCGGGCGTACAGGCCCTTCACGTCGCGCTGGGAACAGAGCGTGACCGGGGTGGCCACGTGGATCTCCAGGAACGGTGTGGCGCGGGCGGCGTGCCGGGCACGGACGGCGGCGCGGGAGTCGGCGTACGGGGCGATGACCGGAACCAGCGTCTTGACGCCGTGGGAGGCCAGCAGACCGGCCACGAAGCCGATCCGCTGCACGTTGGTGTGCCGGTCCGCGCGGCTGAAGCCCAGGCCCGCGGAGAGGAACGCGCGGATCTCGTCGCCGTCGAGCACCTCGACCTCGTGTCCCTGGGCGCGCAGGCGTTCGGCGAGGGCGCGGGCGAGAGTGGTCTTGCCCGCGCTGGGCAGCCCGGTCAGCCACACGGTGGCGCCGCGCGCAGCGGCCGGGGCCGCCTCCGCGGTGTCCCCGGCGGCCAGGGTGTGAGCCGTGGTCACGGTGATGTTCTCCCGGGAGGTAGATGGCGTGCTTTCGGGGATGGGCCGTACGTCCCCCGCGCTGCAGGGCGTCGGCGCGGGCAGGGGCGGCAAGACCTTTCAGGCGGTGGCGAACTCGACCAGCGCCCGGCCGAGCACGTCCATGTCGATCCGGTGCCAGGATCCGGGCAGCTCGAGGCCCCGGCCGTTGGGCAGGGCCGCCGCGGTCGCCTGCGCCGCCGCACGCAGCCAGGCGCTGGTGCTGTCGCTGTTGAGGACCAGCGTCTCCGTCCAAAATCCGGCGAGTCGGCCGGCCGGGACGGTGAAGTCGCCGCAGATCTCGACGTCGTACAGCAGCGTGTGCGCGTTCGCCTCGTTCATCGCCCAGAGCGGGCTCCTGCGCCACTGCGCGACCTCGTCGGGGGTCAGGCCCAGGACGGGGCCGAGGAAGTACTCGGCCGCCTCGTCGCGCCGGTCGCCTTCCTCCAGGATGACCCGGAGCGTCTGCGCGCAGTTCGACGGGGGCTTGGGGAACCCCTCGACCCGGAAGAACGGCTCGTGCAGAGCCAGCCTGGTGATCGGCGCGCCCGCGAACGCCGCCCGCAGCGCCACGTTCGCGCCCGTGGACCCGGCGAACACGGCCGCCGAGCCGCCCGCCTCCTCGATCACCGCCTGGAGATCCTCGATCTCCCGCTCGACGGCGTACTCGGGAGCGTCACCGCTCTGGCCGCGCCCGCGGCGGTCGTAGGCATACACGGTGCAGTGCCGCGCCAGCTCGGGAACGAGCTCGTCGAAGATCGTGTGATCGCGGAACGCACCGTTGAGCAGCACGAGCGGGGGGCCCTCGCCCGACGTGTCGTAGGCGATCGTCGTGCCGTCCCGGGAAACGACCTTGCGCATCACGCACTCCTCGTGCCGACCGGAGGTGCTCTCACCTCGCCCTGTGTCTGCAGCTTCGAATGCGCCGGTGCATCACCGGTCGAGAACCGGTAGCGGCCCGCTCGCACCGCCTGCTGCCCCCGGCAACGCCCAGTGTCCGACCTGCGGTTGTTCCCGGGAGAACGCGAACAGCCGTTCCTCACACCTCGAGGTGTCGACCAACGAGGCGCGGAGGAACGGCTGGTGCGTATGGGGTCGCAGGCCTGCTCCCGGCCTCAGCCCCGCAGGGCGGCGATGGCCTTCTCGATGCGCCGCCGGCGCGTCTCGGGCATCTTCGCGCTCTCGACGGCACGCACGTGCTCGCGCTTGCGGCTGTACGTGAGGCGGTCGTACGCGGCGCGGGCGACCGGGTCGTCGTCCAGGGCCCGGGCGAAATCCTCCGGCTCGACGACCACGCGCGGCTCGGTGTCGAGCTCCAACTCGACCTCGACCTCCTCGCCGATCTCGACACCCGCGGCCTGCCGGTTGGCGTGGCTGAGGCCGATCAGGTGGCGGCCGCGCAGGAAGGCGACCCGGCTCTTCCAGGAATGCCCGTTGAGCGTGATCGTCACCGGTGGCCGCGAGCCCTCGCCGAGAGCTTCCACCACCTCGGGCGGAACCAGCAGGCCCCGCATGGGCTCGGGCGGCTCGACGTGGGACAGAAACTTCATGATCTACCTCTGATCTTGAGAGAGTGCCCCGGCCTTCAGGCCGGGGGTGAATCGCATCTTCGGACTGCTCTAACCGCGGCTGTGGGCACGGGTCCGCACCATCCACCCACGCCCACGGATACCCGCGCTCAGTCTGGGCGCTTCTGCTGTGCGATGTAGTCCTTGACCACCTGGAGCGGCGGGCCGCCGCACGAGCTGGCGAAGTACGAGGGTGACCAGAACCGGCCGTACATGATCGCCCGGTTCACCCGGACGGTGAACTCCGCACACAGACGGCGCGAGGAGACGCCCTTGAGGCTGCTCACCAGGCCGGCCGGGCCAACCTTTGGCGGGTAGTGCACGAGCAGGTGGACGTGGTCCGTCTCGCCGTTGAACTCCCTTCAGCTTGGCGCCGAAGTCCTCGCACACCTTGCGCATCACCTCTTCGCAGCGCGTCAGCATCTCGTCGTTCATGACGCCGCGCCGGTACTTGGTGACGAACACCAGGTGTGTATGCACGTTGTAGACGACTGTTCGACCCGCGCGGATATCGGGGTTTGGTTCCCATCGTGGCGACATGGGCCAACGCTAAGGTGGTCGCTGTGCAGCTTCGGTACAGCTTCCGCTTGTACCCGAGCGCCGGTCAACGCATGGCGTTGGCGGGGGCGTTCGGGTGTGCGCGGGTCGTCTTCAACGACGCGCTGCGCGTCCGCGAGGAGGCCCGAGCCGCGGGGGCGCCGTTCGTCACCTCGGCGGAACTGTCCAGAAACCTGACGGGCGCGAAGAAGACATGGGAACGGGCCTGGCTCGGCGAGGTCTCGGCGGTGATCCTCCAGCAGTCCCTGCGCGATCTGGACACCGCTTACCGGAACTTCTTCGACGGGCTCAAGGGCAAGCGCCCGAAGACGGGCGCACCGCGCTTCAAGTCGAAGCGAGACAACCGGCAGTCGATCCGCTTCACTGCCAACGCCTCGTGGCGGATCACGCCGGGCGGGAAACTGAGACTGCCGAAGGTCGGCGATGTTCCCGTGCGCTGGTCCCGGACGCTGCCGTCCACCCTGTCCACCGTGACCGTGGTTAAGGACGCGGCGGGCAGGTACTTCGCGAGCTTCGTCGTCAAGACGGACGCCTGCGCGGGACTGCCCGAGACGACACCAGAGATCGGCATCGACCTCGGCCTCGGGCACTTCGCCGTCCTCTCCGACGGCCGGAAGGTCGACAGCCCCCGCTTTCTGCGCCGGGCGGAGAAGCGTCTGAAGAAGATGCAGCGGGACCTGTCTCGCAAACAGAAGGGCTCCAACAACCGGGGCAAGGCCCGGCTGAAGGTCGCCCGCGCTCACGCGCAGGTCACCGACGCACGCCGCGAGTTCCACCACCGGCTCTCCACCCGGCTGATCCGCGAGAACCAAGCGATCGCCGTCGAGGACCTGTGTGTCAAAGGACTCGCCCGCACCCGCCTGGCCAAGTCCGTCCACGACGCCGGATGGTCCGCGTTCGTGGCCATGCTGGAGTACAAGGCCACCCGGTACGGGCGACGGTTCCACCGGATCGGCCGGTTCGAGCCGACTTCCCAGGTGTGCTCCGCATGCGGCGTCAAGGACGGACCCAAATCGCTGAACGTCCGGGAGTGGACGTGCTCGGCGTGCGGGACCGTCCTGGACCGGGACGTCAACGCGGCGCTCAACGTCGCCAAGGCCGCCGGACTGGCGGCATCAGCCTGTGGAGCGCAGGTAAGACCGGCATCCGTGCCGGCACAGCGCAGCGAAACAGGAACCCGCCAGGAGCTGCCCACCGCGTCGCCGCAGTGGGAGCAGATTGGAATCCCGGGCCTTTAGGCCCGGGAGGATGTCACTCGGCGTAGGGCTGGTCGGTTCCCTGGGCGCTGAAGCCCAGACTCCAGACGTAGCCGTCCGGGTCGGCGAAGGTGCCGCCGTACCCGCCCCACGGCAGAGCGCCGGCGGGCTTGAGGACCGTGGCGCCGGCCTTCGCGGCCTCCGCCATGACCTCGTCGACCCGCGCCTCGCTGCGGACGACGTAGGTCAGGACCAGTCCGCTGAAGCCGCTGCCCTCATGGTCCGTGCCCACCTGGTCGGCCAGTCCTTCGCGGCTGTAGAAGCCGACGGGCGAGGCGCCGTCCGATTCGAAGAACACCGAGATGCCGTAGTCGTTCTGGACCTTCCAGCCGAGCCCCTCGGTGTAGAACTGCTTGGCCCGGTCCATGTCCCGGACGCCGAGAAGGATCGAGCTGACGTGTGCCTTCATGCCGTAACTCCTTGGAGCTGTAGAGGTGTACGTGTCGGACATCCGGGCCGGGGCCCGGCTGTCACGGGAACGCAGGTCAGGACGGTGTGGGGGCGGCAGCCTCCCAGACGAACCCGTCCGGGTCGGTGTGCTCCCCGGACGCCCGCAGGTGCAGGTACGTGTCCACGCCGAAGGCGCTGTAGAAGCGCCGGGCGGCCTCGAGGTCGGCCACCTCAAGGGTGACGGCCGCGATGGACGTGGTGACCGGGGCGGAAGCGGTGGTTGCCATGACCATCACCGTAGGGGCCGTGCGGCCGCCGGGGCTTCTCGATTCCTGACCGGTCTTGAGACCTGCTTCGCCACGCACGCCGGCATCCCCTCCACCTCGATCGCCGACCCGGCATCGCGGGGGGCACCCGCAGCACCGGCACGGTCGGCCGCCGCTTGTGCCGCCTTGCGCCGGAAGGCCCCGGGCGGCATGCCGACCAGCTCGGTGAAGCGGGTGGTGAACGTGCCCAGCGACGCGCAGCCGACCGCGAAGCAGACCTCGGTGACGCTGACGTCGCCCCGCCGCAGCAGCGCCGTCGCCCGCTCGATGCGACGCGTCATCAGGTACGCGTACGGCGACTCACCATAGGCGGCCCGGAACTGCCGGCTCAGGTGCCCGGCGGACACACCCACATCACGGGCGAGCGCCTCCACGTCCAGCGGCTGCGCGTATTCCCTGTCGATCCGGTCGCGGACGCGGCGCAGCCGCGCGAGATCGGCCAGGCGCTGCGCCTGGATGCGTGCACGCCGCCATTCAGGCTTGCACATCAGCGAAGCTCCTGGATGCGGACCAGGTTGCCCGCCGGGTCGCGGAAGGCGCAGTCGCGGATGCCGTACGGCTGCTCGGTCGGCTCCTGGACGACCTCGGTGTCACCGGCCTGCACCTTCTCGAACGTGGCGTCGACGTCCGGGGTGGCCAGCAGGATCCATCCGTAGGTGCCCTTGGCCATCATCTCCGTGATCACGCGGCGCTCGCCCTCGGTGACGCCGGGATCGGCGCCGGGCGGTGTCAGCAGGATCGAGGGGCCCGGCCGGCCGGCCGGGCCCACCGTGATCCAGCGCGTCCTGCCCTGGCCGACATCGCTGCGGACCTCGAAACCGAGGACGTCGCGATAGAAGGCGAGCGAAGCGTCCGGGTCGTCATACGGCAGAGAAGCCGTGTGAAGGGTGATGTCCATGGCGAGCAGGCTAGAGGCGGCTGCGTGAACCGGGCTTCTCGATTCCTGACCGATCCCGACACACCCGGCAAAGTCTCTCGGGGCGGGCCCGCCTCCGGAGTTCGCGGGCCTCGGCAGCCTCGTCGCGGGCGGTCCCGAGCACCCGTCCGCGCTCCTGGCGAAGGCCTTCCGCACCGCCGGCGGCCGCGATCCGGGAAGCCACCGTGATCCCGCCCTCCCGTCCCCGCGCACCGGCCGGCAGGACGGCCTCGCGGCCGCCCTGCCGGCCTCGGGGAAGTGCCTGTCGCGGCACTAGCTCCAGGCGGCGCCCGCGGGCTCCTGGACGGTGGCGTTCAGCCGGTTGAAGAAGTTCGTCGTCGCGATCATGAGGATGATCGCGGCGAGCTGCTCCTCCGTGAAGTGGTCGGCGGCCTCGTCCCAGACCGCGTCCGGCACGGCCTGCCCGCTGCGGTCGGCCAGCCGGGTGGCGGCCTCGGTCAGTGCCAGGGCGGCGCGCTCGGCGTCCGAGAAGAACGGCGTCTCGCGCCAGGCGGCGACGGCGTGCAGGCGCTCGTCGGTCTCCCCGGCCTTCTTGGCACCCGTGACGCCGGCGTGGACACAGGAACTGCAGCCGTTGATCTGGCTCGCGCGCAGGTGCACCAGGTCCAGCGTGTGCTGGTCGACCCCACCCTGGTGAATGGCCTTGTAGAGGTTCTGAATGCCCTTCATGGCGTCCGGCAGAACCTTGGCGGCGTTCGTCATACGAGCCTTCATCGGGTACTCCCTCAGCAGTGTTCTTCGTTCTTCCGTCCGTCACAACACTGACGGATCCCGCCCCGCGAGGGGGACCGGCGAACGAGGCGAACCTTTCGAGCGGCGGCGCGCCCCCCCTCCGGTGACCAGCGGCGATTAGGGAGCCTCAAGCGCGTCTGTGCCACGGCTCGAGCGAGCCTCATGCGTGCCTGTGCCACCGCTCCAGGGAACCTGAAGCACTCCTGTACGACCGCACAGCTGACGGGTGCCCGGTCCACCGGTGCGATTTCACCCCGGCGTCGCGGCACCCGGTCGTACGCGCTGCTCGACGAGATCCGCAGCAGCGGCGAGGGCCCCTTCCCAAGCTGAGCTCCCACAGGGCGCCCCCTGCTCGACCACATAGGGCCGAAGTCAGGAATTCGGCCGGAAACGCACCGCCATCGGGCGAGGAAATCCGAGTTCAAGCCAACTCCAGGGACGCTCCACCAGGACTCCACCCCCCTGGTGAAGAACCTTCGTGTACCCAGTTCCGTACGAGCCCCCGCTCCACGGCTCCTGACCCTCGGTGAGCGTCACATGACGATCCAGATCCCGGCATCATCCCCCACAGAAACGGTTCCACCGCCCGTTCCCTCCCCAACCGTTGTGAGCCGATACGCTGCCTTCGTCGCCGGCCGGCGCTCCAAGTGGGTCGTGCTTGTGCTGTGGTTCCTGCTCATGGGTATTGGTGGCTCGCTGGCCGCCGGCCTGGCAGACGTACAGGACAACGACCCTGAGGCCTGGCTGCCGTCGAGCGCCCAGTCGACCAAGGCGGTGCAGCTCGCGGAGCAGTACTTCGCCGACAAGGACTCCAGCACCGCAGTCATCGTCTACGCCCGCGAGGGAGGCCTCACCCCGGCCGACCTGTCCCGGATCGACGCCGATCGTGCCCGGCTCGCCGACAAGGTGGCCATCGGCAAGGTCTCCGCTGCCGTGGTCTCCAAGGACAACGTCGCGGCCTTCGTGAGCGTCCCGCTGCGCACCTCGCCCAGCGACAACAAGGTCCTCACCGACAAGGTGACCGAAGCCGGCAAGCTCACCTCCGACGGCGCCCCCGCCGGCCTCGACATCAAGATCACCGGCGAGGCCGGGAGCATCGCCGACTTCGCCGACGTCTACTCCGGCATGGACGGCGCGCTGCTGGGCGTCGCGCTCGGCGTGGTGGCGCTGCTGCTGCTCGTGACCTACCGCAGCCCGGTGCTGTGGCTGATCCCGCTGATCACCGTGGGGCTGGCCAGCCAGGTGGCGAGCGGCGTGGTCTACCTCCTCGCCAAGCACGCGGGACTGGTGGTCAACGGCCAGAGCGCCTACGTACTCATGGTGATCTCGGTGGGCGTGGGCACCGACTACGCCCTGCTGCTCATCTCCCGCTACCGAGAAGAGCTGCACCGGCACGAAGACCGCCACACGGCGATGTCGCTGGCCGTGCACGGCTCGCTGCCGGCCCTGGCCGCCTCCGCCGCGACGGTGACGATCGCGTCGCTGTGCCTGGTGTTCGGCAGCATGAACAGCACCCGGGGTCTGGGACCGGTCGTCGCCATCGGCGTGGTCCTGGTGTTCTTCGCCATGACCTCGCTGCTGCCGGCGCTGCTGGTGATCCTGGGCCGCTGGGTGTTCTGGCCCGTGAAGCCGCGCGTCACCGCCGGATACGACCCGAACTCGGCGCAGGGGCACGGCACGTGGGCGAAGATCGCCGGGGCCGTGGGACGGCGCCCGCGCGCGGTGTGGATCGGCACGGCGTTGGTGCTGGGCGTCATGGCGCTGGGCATCGCCGGTGTGCACACCGGCCAGACGCAGGCGGAGCAGTTCACCGGCAAGGTCGACTCGGTCACCGGCCAGCAGGTCCTGGCCGAGCACTTCCCCGCCGGCTCGTCCGCTCCCGCGGACGTGTACGTCCGCGACGCCGGGGCCCAAGCCGCGACGGCCGTCGTCGCCAAGGTGCCCGGTGTGTCCTCCGTCAGCACCCAGGCGGCCAAGGGCGGCTGGACGCACCTGACAGCAGTGCTCCGCGACGCTCCGGACTCCGCTGCCGCCAAGGACACCGTCCAGGACATCAGGACGGCGCTGGACGGATCGACCGGGCCGGCAGCCGACGCGGTCGTCGGGGGCCAGAGCGCGGTGGCGCTCGACGTCTCCGAGGCGCAGGGTGACGAGGAGGCGCTGCTGATCCCGCTGATCCTCGCGGTGGTGCTGGTGATGCTCCTCATCCTGCTGCGGGCGACCATCGCATCCGCGGTGCTGCTCGGGTCCGTGGTGCTGTCGTTCGCGGCGGCCGTCGGCACGGCCTCGCTGCTGTTCCACGCACTCGACCACGCGAAGATCGACCGCGGGCTGGTGCTGTTCGGCTTCATCTTCCTCGTCGCGCTGGGCGTCGACTACACCATCTTCCTGATGACACGCGCGAAGGAAGAGGTGCGGCTGCGCGGGCACCGCGAGGGAATCCTCACCGCGGTGACGGTGACCGGCGGTGTCATCACCTCGGCGGGCGTGGTGCTGGCCGCCACGTTCTGCGTCCTTGCGGCCATCCCCACGGTGAGCGCACTGCAGCAGGGGCTGCTCGTGGCGGTCGGCATCCTCCTCGACACGTTCCTGGTACGCAGTCTGCTGGTTCCGGCGCTGGCCCTGGACCTGGGGCCGCGCTTCTGGCGGCCGGGCCTGACACCGCAGGAGACGGCGCCGCAGGAGTCCGCCAAGAGCCGGGCCGAAGAGCCGTCCACCGCCTGAGCCTGCGGTGTGACGTCGCGGGTCACTCGACGAGCTGATCCGCGGTTCTTCCCGAAACGACGCGGGCGGCCGTTCCTCACGCTTCGAGATGTCGGACAACGAAGCGCCGAGGGACGGCCGCCTGCGTCTGCGTGCCCCTTCCCCCGACGGCCTGCTCGTCCGCGTGGAGGCGGGTGGCGGCGGGTGGCGGCACCTTCGCCACCCGCCGAAAGCTGCACGGCATACGACGACGCGGACCGCGCCGACCCGACCATCCCCTACAACCCGGTGGTCGGCCCGCCCGGCCCCAACGCCTCGGGCAGGACGACCACGACCCGCACGCTCACCACGCTGCCGCCGCCCGACGCCGGCCGGATCCCGCTCGGCGGCGCCGACGCCGTCAGATCCCCCCAGCGGGTCCGCCCGCTGACCGGCACGGCCGGCCGTACGCGGCCGTGGACCCTGACCCGACCGGACGCGAGAACCTCGTCATGCTCGGCAGACCGACCGGCATGCCGCGTGCCGACGTCCGCACCCGGGCGGCGCAGCTGCCGGAGCATTTCCAGCTCGCCGAGATCGCCGACCGGCCCAGCCGCATCTGCTCCGGCGGGCGGCGCAGGCGCTTCGACCTCGCCGCCGCCCTGGTGCACCGCCCGCGGATCCTCTTCTTCGACGAGCCCACCACCGGTCTCGCCCCGCGCGGCCGCCGCGACCTGTGGACCGTCCTGGAGCAACCGGTCGCCGACGGCACCACGGTCCTGCCGACCACCCAGTACCCGGAAGAGGCCTACCACGCGGGCGAGAACCTGACATTGAAGAACAACGACATCGGCAGGCACACCTGGGAGGCGTTCATCGCCGAGCGCTCGGCGGCCTGAGCGCCTGCCCGTATCCCGAACGCCGCTGCCGGGGCTCCCAAGAGCCCCGGCAGCGGCGTTCATCCGCAGGCGCAGACGGGCTCAGTGCGGCTCCAGCTCCTTGACGAGCGCCCGCTCCTTCGGTGTGAGCGGCACCTTCCGGCTCAGCCGCTCCGGGTGCCCGGGCACGGGGTCCTCCAGCCGCAGGAACCGCTCCGGGTGTTCGGGATCCACCCCTGTGTAGTAGCTGCCGTATGCCTTCAAGGCGCTGTACACCTCACGCAGGCAACGCCGGGCAAACGAACGCATCATCAGGTCTCCTTCGTGGATACCCCCGGCCTTTAGGCCGGGGTGGGGGCACCTCCCGCTTGCGGGGGGAGAAACGAGGCTCCTGCGGAGCAGGGCAGAAAAAGCCGGTTCGTTCCTGGGCGGACCGGCGTTGTCAGTGGCGGCCGCTAGGTTGCTCGCGTGTATCTGCGGTATTCCTTCCGGCTCGAGCCGACGCCGGGTCAGCGCATCGCGCTGGCCCGCACGTTCGGCTGCGCCCGGGTGGTCCACAACGATGCGCTGGCCGCGAGGAAGGCCGCGTACCTGGCGGACAGGTCGAAGATCGCGACAGGTGTTCTGGCGAAGCGGGTGATCACCGACGCGAAGAAGACGCCCGAGCGGGCCTGGCTCGCCGAGGTGTCGGTGGACGCCCTGCAGTCCTCTCTTCGTGATCTCGATACGGCGTACGCGAACTTCTTCGCGTCGGTGTCGGGGAAACGGCCAGGGCGCCGTATGGGGCTTCCGGTGTTCAAGTCGAAGAAGGACAGCCGGCAGGCCATCCGTTTCTCCAGGAACGGGTTCCGGCTGCGGGACAACGGACGGTTGAACCTCGCGAAGATCGGGGACGTCCTGGTCCGCTGGTCGCGTTCGCTGCCCTCGGCTCCGTCGTCGGTGACCGTGGTCAAGGATTCGTCGGGCCGGTACTTCGCGAGTTTCGTCGTTCAGGTCGAGCCCGAGCCGCTCGCGCCCGTCACGTCCGAGGTCGGCATCGACCTGGGCCTGACCCTCCCCCAGACTCCGTCCGGGGGGACCCCCATCGCCGTGCTGTCCGACGGGCAGGTGATCGACAACCCACGCTTCCTGCGGCGTGCCGAGCGTCGACTGAGGAAGGCACAGCAGGCGTTGAGCCGGAAGGTGAAGGGGTCGAAGAACCGGGCCAAGGCCCGGCTGAAGGTCGTCCGTGCGCACGCCCGGGTGGCCGATGCGCGCAGGAACTGGTGCCACCAGAGTGCTTCGAGGCTGGTCCGCGACAACCAAGCGGTCTACCTCGAGGACCTGGCGGTCTCCGGCCTGGCCCGTACCCGCCTGGCCAAGTCCGTGCACGATGCTGCGTGGGGCATGTTCCGCCGCGTGCTGGAGGAGAAGGCGGCCCGCTACGGCCGGCACGTCGGCATCGTCTCCCGCTGGCTGCCCTCCTCGCAGACGTGCTCGGTCTGCTGGGTCGTGGACGGGAAGAAGCCGCTGCACGTGCGTATCTGGCGGTGCGAGGGCTGCGGTACCGAACATGATCGTGACCTCAACGCGTCGCGAGTGATCCTCGCCGCCGGGCAGGCGGAGAGGCTAAACGCCCCTGGAGGGCCGGTCAGTCCTGGGGTGGAAATCCCACACCGGGCACGGCTTGTTGAACGGGGAACCCACCCGAAGGCCCAGCCGGTCACCACCGGCAGCCAGGCGGGAATCCCCGCCCTTTAGGGCGGGGAGGATGCCAAGTCCGACCTCACTTCAGGGCCGTGGTGACGGGCCGTTCAGACCATCTTCTGGGGGTGCGGCCGAGAAACACTGGACAGCCGCCTCAAGCACGGTCGAGAACCGCTCCACCGCCGTTTGTGCCCGCCTCGGCCTGCAACCGCCTTGTGCCGCTGTCCCGTCCGGGCAGGCCCTTACCTGTCACCCATCGGCGGACGGCGCGGCCGGTGGCCAGGCGCGGACCGGCCGCGCGCAACCGCAGGCCGGACGGTCCGGACCACCCGGCGGGCCCTGCCGCGCCGCGCTTGCGGCGACGCCGGGCGAGCTCGCCGGACGGGCCGGAGCCGCCCGGGAAGCGTTCAACTGCCTTCCCGCGTCCGCAGTCGCACGCGGCACGTGCCGGTCAGATCGAAAACACGCCCCAAAAGGCCGTCGACCCGCCGAAGAGAGGACGCCTGGCTCCCCCTCCCTCCTGAGGGAGGGGGACTCCTACGGCTCACGCTGTGGGTTTTCCTGTTTCGTCGCCGACTGCCCGCCCGGAGTGCTCCGTTGAGGTCGTGCACCGGCTCCACAGGCTGTCACCGCCGGTCCGGCGGCCGGCAGGTTCTTCGCCGCGTTCACGTCCCGGTCGTGGACCGTGACGCAGCCGCATGTGCAGGTGCGGACATTCAACGGCATCCGCTCCTGGAGGGTGCCGCAGGCGGAGCACGGCTTGGAGGAGGGGAACCACCGGTCGACGGCGATCACCCCACGTCCGTACCACGGAGAAATTCAGATGACGGCGGGAGCACGCCATCCCGCATGCCGTCCGTGTACCGCGTCCAGCCGCCGCCGGTCCAGCGGCGAGGCGCGGCGGTCCAGCCGATCCGCCAGCAGCCGTGCCGCCCGGTCGTACTCGCCTCCCGCGATCAGGGCGTGCAGCAGGGTCTCCTCGACCACTTCCTGCTGGGCCCTGCTGGCTCCCGTGCGCGCCACCAGGGCGAGCAGTGGCCGAAGGCGCCGTACCGCCTGTGCCCAGTCCTCGCGGACGACGGCCGACAGCGCCTCGCACAGCGGGGCGATCACCAGCGCGAACACCGCCTGGTGGTGGGCCAGCGCGTGGGCCCGCAACTGCCCGAGGGCGTCGAGGTCCCCGGCGGCGGCGAGGGCGAGTGCGCCGTGCAGGGCCGCGAAGCCGGTCGCCGGTGCGTCCAGCCAGTGCCGTGGGGCGGCGTGCAGCAGTTCGGCGACGGGCAGTTCGCCGCTCCAGCTGTCCGTCATGCGCGCCCGCCACAGCATCGAGGCGGAGTCGACCAGCAGCCGGCCCCCGCTCACCTTGCAGGCGATGAGTTCCTGTCGGTAGCGGCGCAGCAGCGCGGGCCGGTCGTCGAGCGACAGCTCGTGCAGGGCGGCGTGCCAGGAGACGTGGGAACGGTGACCTGCCCCGTCCCCGTGCCGGCGCAGCCACTCGTCCAGCCAGGCCAGGCCGGCACGGTGTTCGCCGGTCTCGTAGTACACGTGGGCCCGGGCGTGGACGGCGTGCCCCGCGCGGGGCTGTGCGGCGAGCGCCCGGCAGGCCAGGGCCTCGGCCTCCTCCCAGCGCTCCTGTTCCTGGCGGACGAAGGCCAGCTGCCCCAGGTACCACCAGTCGTCCCCGTAGGTTCCCGACAGCCCCTCGACCAGCGCCCATGCCTCCTCGCCGCAGGTCACACCGTTGAAGGAGACGGTCGGTACGGCCGCGCTCACCGCCAGCGCGTCGCGGGGATGGCCGGCGATGTGGCCCAGCAGGGCCGCCTTGCCCCGCTCCTCGGTACCGGTCAGGCAGGCGTCCACCGCGGCGACCAGGCTGCGTTCGCGCTCGTTCGCCCGCACGGCCGCGGCCCGCCGGGCGGACGCGAGCGCCGGGGGCGTTTGTCCGGCGCCTCCGGGCTCGTGGCCGAGCAGCGCCAGAGCCGCGTGGCCGACGGCGAAGTCCGGGTCGACGGCGACGGCCTGGTTCAGCAGTTCCTCGGCGCCGAGGCTGCCCGCCAGGATGCGCTCCAGGGCCCGGTCGTACAGCTGTGCCGCCTCGGGCGAGGTGCTCAGGTGCTGCCCGTAGCGGTCGGCCGGCGCGGGGGCACGGCGGTCGGTGAGCACGTCCAGCAGGCTGCCGGCGACCTCGGCGGCCTGCGCGCGGATCTCCGGAACGGCGGTGGTCTCCAGCAGGTTCCCGCGCCGCGCGGCCCCGATCGTCCACAGCCGCAGGACCGGGGCGCCGGCCGCGGGCACCAGCCGCCCGTCGCCGGCGGTGTCCAGCCCCAGACCGGCGGGGCCGGTGCGGCCGTATCCGCGGTCCAGCACGCAGCGCACCAGGGGGTCCATCGCGTTGCGCGGGCCCGTTGGGGCCCCGGTGCAGTTGACCACCGTGCCGACCCGCAGCCGTGTGCCGTCGCTGAGGGCGACCTCCACCGCGCCGTCGACCGGCACGGCACCGGCCACCTGCCCGGCGCCGGTTCGCAGCAGGCCCGACGCCAGCAGTTCGCGGAGCGTGGCCGCGGTCGCGGGTGCCATGCGGTGGCGGTGCACCTCCCAGGTCCGCAGGTCCTCGGTAAGGAAGCGGGCCCGGTCGGATACGGGCAGCTGCTGCCACAGCGCCGCCGTCACCGGGCGCAGCCCGTCCAGGGCGGGGCGCCAGTCCCCGCAGGCGCGCCGGGTGGCGGACAGGTGCCGTCGCACGCCGCGGCGCAGCGCGTCCAGACCGCGCGAACCGTCCAGGTCCGGCGGCGCCTTCACCGCCGGGGCCGCGCAGGGCAGGTGCTCCTGGGGAAGGAGCCCGTGGCGGGAGACCGCGTGCACCACGCGGTCCGGGCGGGCCAGCGTGGCGGCCAGGTCGACCATGGTCAGACCGGTGCCGACGAGCAGGACGTCCCCCTTCTCGGCGGGGCCCTCGAGCGCGCCCGGCGCCCAGGGGTCGGCGACGAAGCGCCCGGATCCCCTGAGCTCGGCGCCGGCCCAGTCCTGTGCCGGGGCGAGGCTGCCCAGCGCCAGCACGGCCGCGTCCACCCGCAGCTCACCGCCGCCGGCGAGCCGCAGCACCGGCCCCGGTCCCTGCCCGCGTACGGCGACGACCGTATCCCGCACCCGGTGCAGGCGGGCGTGCCCGCAGGCGTCGGCGGTGCGCTCGACGAGGTCGCTCAGGTACTGCCCGTACACCTGGCGGGAAACGAAGTCACCGGGCTCGGTGTGCGGGTTCCGGTCCGTCAGCCAGCGCAGGAAGTGCCCGGGGTCGTCGGGGAAGGCGCTCATGCGGCCGGCGGGCACGTTGAGGAGGTGGCGCGGATCGGACGTGCCGTAGGCGACACCCGGCCCGGTCCGCCCGGCCGGGTCGATCAGCCATATCCCGACCGTTTGGCCGAGCCGGTCGGCCTGCCGCATCAGCTGGACCGCGGTGAGCGCCCCCGCCGCGCCGGCCCCGACGACCGCGACGCGGCGCATCAGAGCCGACTTCCCGCGCCCGGGGCGTCGTTCGTGCGCACGCCGGTGAAGCCCCCGCCTGCCGTGCAGCAGCCCGGGACGGTCGCGGGGCAGCCCCCTGTCTTCTCGCAGGGGGCCGTGGTGCCGTCACGGGAAACGACCTTGCACATACGCACTCCTCACGTCGAACGGAGGTCTCTCACCCCTCACCCGACGGCATCCTTGGGCACCTCGCTCGACCACGGGTCGAGGAACGGTCGCGAGGCGGGCGGACCCCGGTCATCCGCGGCTCCATGTCCGCACGAGGGGGAGAGGAGGTCCCGGCACGCGGGCCACGGCGGGGTAGCGCCGATCCGCTCCCCGCACCTGCGGGGATGATCCCGCCAACCGGTCGGCACCACCGCGTCCGGCACGTGCTCCCCGCGACCACGGGGATGACGGCCTGGGCATGTCGCAGCCGGCAAGGAGGCGTGAGCCCCGGCACGGCGAGGCCCCCGGGCACACGTCCGGGGGCCCGCAGGACCCGGCATCGATCAGTTCCTGCCGGCGGCGCAGCGGCCACCGGCGGGGCCAGGGGGCCGTGAACGGCATGGTCGTTGCCCGCGTGCGGGGTCAGTGCCAGTTGCTGATCCGCACGTCGTGCGGGTGCGGGGCGCCGGTGCCCGTCTCCACCAGGGATTTCAGGCTCATCAGGAACAGTGCCCACTTGGTGGTGCAGTGGTTCATGAACTCCACCTGTTCGCGCCACCCCTCGTGCGCGAACAGGACGACCGTCCACTCGCCTTCCTGCCTGAGGTCGAAGGTGACGGTGGTGCCGATCCATTCCTCGGGACCGTCGACGACCTCCCACCGCACCCGGGTGTCCGGCTGGAGTTCGAGGACCTTCATGTCGAAGCCGCCGACGTCGCCGAAGCGGAACCGCAGCAGGTCCTCGCCGCTGCCCTTCGTGTCGGTCGTCCACCATGCGGCCAGGCCGTCGACCGTGGTGAGTGCCTGATAGACCGTGTTGCGGGGTGCCGTGGTGCCGACCCGGTGCAGGATGTCCGCCATCTCGATCTCCTCACTTCTTCGTGTTCTTGGCTTGCTGGATGGCCTCGGCGAGGTGCTTGACGCGCTGCAGCCGTGCGTCCCACAGCGTGCCCACCGACTGCAACTGGGCGACGGCACGCGCCAGCTGTGCCTCGTCGACCTGGTAGCGCCGCTCCCGGCCGGCCGCCGTGGACCGGACGAGTCCGGCCCGGTCGAGCACGGTCAGGTGCTTGGTCACGGCCTGTCGGGTGACGGGCAGACGGGCGCTGAGGGTCGTCGCGGTGCCCTGTCCCTCGGCCAGCAGCAGGTCGATCATGCGGCGCCGGGTCGGGTCGCCGATCGCCGACCACAGGCCGTCGTCGACTCCAGTGCTCATCGTGCGCCCGCCGCCTGCTTGGCGGTCGCCGCCAGGCGGGGCAGGTAGAAGTCCCAGCCCTGGCGGTGGTCGTTGTAGTGCTCTTCGAGCACGGCGGCCTCCCAGCCGCGTTCGCGGTACCCGCTCTCGCGGAAGCGCAGCGTGGTCCCCTCGCCCGCCGGGGTGAGTTCGAAGGTCACCAGCAGCGAGTTGCCAAGGGCCGCGGTCTCCCCGTCCTCGTGGGTCCAGCGGAACGACAGGGTGTGCGGCGGGTCGGAGGCGACGACCGTGAACGGCACGGACTTGGTGACGCCGCTGTCCTGGTTCGTCCAGGTCAGGGTGCCCGGCCGGCCGGGGGCCGCCTCGAAGTCGGTCTCCGCGCTCCACCAGTCCCGGATGTGCTCGGGGGTGGTGAGCACGTCGAACACCACCTGGGGCGGGGCGTCGACGTACAGCTCGCGCTCGATGCTTCCGTACTCCATGTCCGCAGCCACCTTTCGCAACCTTTGGTTGCACATCACGATAGGCGGCCCCGATACCTTTCGCAACCGAAGGTTGCTCATCGGTGCCGGGCCCGCACGGCGGCCACCGGCTCCCCGGCGTCCCGGGGCCACGGCAGGTCGGCGAGGCCAAAGTGCTCCAAGGGCCCGGTCGAGCGCCGTCACCGCTCGCCCCGTCGACCTCGCCGCCTACCAGGGCAGAGCGCCCGCCGCGTCGAAGTAGCCGCCGGTCGGACCGTCCGGCCCCAACTGAGCCATCCGGACGATGATCTCCGCTCCCTGCTCGACGCTCTGTCTGCCCTCGTGCCGGTTCAGGTCCGTCGCGGTGTAGCCGGGCTCCACGGCGTTGACCCGCATCAGGGGGAACGCCTTGGCGAACTGCACGGTGAGCATGTTGACCGCGGTCTTGGAAGCCGGATAGGCCACCCCCGGATACCCCTCGCCGGCCCGGGCCAGCGAGGCCAGGCCGCTGCTGACGTTGACCACGACCGGGGCGGCGGAGCGCTCCAGCAGCGGCAGGAAGGCGTGGGTCACCCGGACCAGGCCGAAGACGTTGGTCTCGAACACCTCGCGCATCACATCGGCGGTCAGCTCCGCGGCGCCGATGATCCCGCCCTTGGGTGAGCGCACCTCGATCCCGGCGTTGTTGACCAGTACGTCCAGGCCGCCGTCGGCCTCAAGGACGGCCACCGCGGCGGCGACCGACGCATCGTCGGTGACATCGAGCTGCACGAACCGGGCCCCGAGCCCTGCCGCGGCCGCCGCGCCCCGCTCGATGCTGCGCGCTCCCAGGTAGACGGTGTGGCCCGCGGCGACCAGGCGGCGGGCGGTCTCGTGGCCGAGCCCCTTGTTGGCCCCGGTTATCAAGATTGTCGTCATGGGGCACAGCTTTCCTCCGGGACGACGCGACCGGCCACCGGTTTACGGGCCCGGCCCGCGACGCCGCTCGACCGGGGCGCCGGGCCCGTCGCGCGATCGCTCCACCGGCCCTGGACCGCTCCCCGCCCGCCGGCCGACCCGCCGCAGGCCGGGCACCCGACGGGTGCCCGCCCGGCAGGCGGCCGGCTGATCGACCACCGGCCGGCCGATCACCCGTACGGCGCTCCAGTCGCTGCGCCGGGCCGCTGTCGCCGCCGAGGTGCTCGTCCTGGTGACGGCGGGACTGGGACAGGCCGCCCGCGAGGCGGCGTACGGCGCCGATCCGGCCGTCATGATCCGTGCGCCGGCCCTGCGGGACAGAGACGGCACCAGCCGCGGATCCTGTCGGTCGAGGAGCGGAACGAGGTGGCCGCGGCGTCGACGGCGACGCTGGAGCGGCGCGGGATGCAGGTCCACCGCGAGGTGAGCGACGCGGACAGTGCGATGCCGGCCGACCGGCTGAAGCCGAACCTGGTGGCGATGAACCTGATGCAGATGCCCCGGCAGGCCGGCACCGTGAACCGCCTGCGCGCGAGCGGGCAACTCCTTCGCACCCCGCTGTTCGTCTGCACGCCCGCCGTCGATCCAGCGCATCTGCCGCACCTGGTCGACGGGCAGAGGGTGCCGTTCCTCGCCGAGCGCTCCACGGGTGCCGCAGCGCAGGACCGGATCGTCGGCCTGTCGGCCGAGATCGGCGCCGGCCGGGAGCTGTCCGGCCGTCCACCGCGTGAGCCATGAGCTATGGGCCATGAGGCCGGCCGGCCCGTCTTGCCGCTCAGCGGCCGCCCGCCCGCCGGTGTGTCAGAGCACGGCGAGGCGGTCCACCAGCAGTTCGACCCGCTGCTCGGCGTCCTCGGGCAGCAGCCGTCTGGTCCGGGTCAGGGTGGCCAGGCCGTGCAGGGAGGCCCAGAACACCTCGGTGAACAGCCCCGGGCGGACGCCGTCCCCGGCGACCTCGGCAAGGCATTCGAGCAGGGCGGCGAAGGCGTCCTTGAGCGGTTCGGGGGTGTCCTGCTGTGCGTAGGGCAGGCCGCCGTCGAGCTGGAACAGGGCGTCGTAGACCGCCGGGTTGCGCTCGGCGAAGTCGAGGTAGGCACGGGCCAGGGCGGTGACCTTGGCGCGCGGGCCGTGCTCGGCGAAGGTCGCGGCCCGCACGGCCGCGGCCATCTCGGTGGCGCCCTGGAGGGCGACGGCGCCGATGATCTCGCGTTTGCCGCGGAAGTGGCTGTAGAGGACGGGCTGGCTGTACTCGATGCGCTCGGCGAGGCGGCGGGTGGTGACCGCGTCCCAGCCCTGCTGCTCGGCGAGTTCGCGGGCGGTGGCCACGATGAGGCGCTCGCGTTCCGCCCGTTCGCGCTGCTTGCGTTCCTGTACCGACATGACTCGATTCTAGCATCGCTAGACAAGCGAGCGTCAGCAGTACTAGCGTTGCCTCAACAGCTAGCGACGCTAGATTCTGGGAGGGGTCACCATGCTCACCGCACTCGAGGTCTTCACCACCGTGGTCGTCGGCGTGATGGTGGGGGTGGAGTTCTCCGTCGCCTTCGTCATGAACCGGATCCTGGACGCGCTCCCCGAGGACAGCGGCCAGCTCGGCCACGCCCACGGCGGCCGGATGCTCGGCGCCCTGATGCCGTTCTGGTACATCGGCTCGCTCGTCCTCAGCGCACTGTGGGCCGTCGCCGGATGGCACCACCACGGCGCAGGCCTCGTCGTCACCGCCGCCGGCCTGCTGATCGTCAGCGTGGTCATGTCGATCCTGCTGCTCGTCCCGATCAACAACCGCAACAAGACCTGGACGCCCGAGAGCCGGCCCGCCGACTGGAAGCAGCAGCTGAACCGCTGGGAACGCCTCCACTACGTCCGCGTCGCCGTCATCGTCGCCGCCTTCGCCCTGCTGGCCACCGCCCTCACCTGATGCCGCGGGCGAGGACCGCCCCGCCCGGATCAACCACGGGCTCGCGTCGTCGGGCGGGGGAAGCGGAGGGGACCGGGAAGGAAGGATCGCGCTGCACAGCGGCAGCCATGTCTCCCCACTTCCCTGGAAGCCCACAGCCCGGACTGCTCCTGGTGATGCCGAGTCACCAACTCGCACGAAAGGGCGTCGAGTCGGGGTGCCGCATCTGGTCGGTGTGGAATCCCGCGCAGCTTCAGGCGGACTCCGCACCGCGTGTCCGGGAGGTCTCCGAGGAACTGCTCACCGATCTCGGCGACGATGCCGCACTGGCCCGGACCGTGAGGCGGGTCGCGCGCCGGCACGGCATCGACGCCGTGCTGCACCGCAGAGACGGCAGCTCCGTCCTGCCGGTGGTGCGCAAGGCCTGGCAGCTGGGCCTGTCCCCGAACCCGCCGGCGGTGTACGAACGGCTCCATGTCCGCGAAGGGGGCGACTGTGCCCCTGCCGAGGCTCCCAGGGTGAGTGTCGAGACGCTGACCGTGAACGGGACCCACCACTGACAAATCCGGTAGTGATCACTGGACAGGTGACGGGCCGGTCAGGGGATCTAGTGATCATTTCTGGATTCTTTGCTGTGGTGCGGCATGTCTCCCAGCTGGGTTTTCCGTGGGCGTGCGGACGTCGGGAGGGCTCTGAAATGCAGGGTTGGTGACCGCTTCGGAATGTAGTGATCGGCGCAGGATTCTCTATTGGACGAGCCTGTCACGGACTTTGCTGGAGCCGCGCTGCGGCCTGGGCAGGGGTGTCGTAGTAGCCGGGTCGTGCCAGCAGGACTGAGTTGAAGAAGTAGCCCTGCTCTTCTGTTGGTTCGTCGTCGGCTGCGAAGGGGCGCCAGAAGCCGAGGAGCAGGTCGGGGGCGATGAAGGACGCCGGCTCGTCGGGATCTGCCTCGATCGGGGTGTACTCGCTCATGCGTTGCACCAGTTCCCGGGCCGGGATCGCGAACACGTCCGGGCGTTGGAAGGTGACGCGGTCTGTCTGCGTCGATGGCCTTCCGAGCTCGACGGCTTCGAGCAGGTCTCGGGTGCAGTGGATGCTGATCATCAGTCCACTGGGACGGAAGACGTGCTGGCCTGGTTGGCCGGACTCCGAGGCCGCGGAGGGGTCGCGGAGCGAGTCGAGCGCCGTGGCGGCCGATTGCCGGGTCATGAGGTCCTGCCTCGTCACCACAGCTCTGACCAGCCCATTTCACCCCTGCAACATAGGACGAAAGAAGCTCGGTTGTCTGATTTTTGTAACTTTACGGAGGAATATTCTGTTTTGTGCTCTTGGCTGTCCGTCGAGTCGCGCTCTCCGGTGGGTTGGAGCTGCAGAACCTGAAGTCTTTTTTGAGGTGCTTTATTGAGCCATTCGTGCCGTCAGTCGTGATCTGAAAGATTCAAAGAGGGCGCCCGAACGGAGGAGATGGTCCGTAAAAATTGCGATTAGGGACCTAGTTGGCCTTGTGGTCTGTTGAGTCTTTTGCGCCAAGTCCTCTGTATTGCGGCAGTGTTTCAGTGGTGATTTGACTCACAGTCAGGGCCTCCTGTCTGACCTACAGTCAGCGCCGCGGCCGACGATCTTGTCGGTCGGACGGTCCATCAGAAGGAGGCGGCATGCCGGAAAACCTGGTCAACAGCCTGGTCCTGGACGACGCGGCGGTGGAGAGGTTCTCGAACCTGCTGCAGGACGAGGGTGTCATGCAGGCCGGTTTCGTGATCCACGAGTCCAACAACCTCGTGCCGCAGGAGCCGGCGCCCAGCCGCGACTGACCAGCGCATAAGTCGTTGCGGCGCCCCGGGGCGCCGCAACGGCCTGGCCGGACTTCTCCGAATGCACGCACGGAGCTTGTCCTGTGGCGCCTCCGCTCTGGCGGTACTCCGTGCGGGCGGGCCGCGTGTACTACTCACACAGGCCGGGATCGAACGAGGAAGCCTCTACATGTACCGGATGACTTCAAGTCTTCGCACAACGTCGCTCGCCGACACGCTGGCCACAGCCCGAGAGGTGGCTGGCGAACTGGGGATTACCCGGGTCACCGATACCACTTGGCTGGACCGCATCGGCATACCGGTGTTCTCCAGTATCCGGCCTGACGCTATGCCTGCCTCGCTGTGCGTGAATGCGGGCAAGGGTGTTCACCCGGATGAGGCCCGGGTGGGAGCCTATATGGAGGCCATCGAGTTCGCCTTGGCCGAGTACCGGCACACCCATCTGGACGTGGTGATGTCGACGCCGGGCGAGGTTGCCTCGCAGGCGGGAATCTCATTCCGTTTCGTGGATCTGTGCCCGCAGCTGGAACGCAAGGTGGAGGCGGACGGGCCGCTTGCCTGCGTAGAGGCGCAGGACGTGGTCACGGGACAGGCCGTTCTCGTACCGGCCGAACTGGTCTTCTCCCCATACCCGGAAAACCCTGGTCAAGTCATATTCGGTACCAGTACCAACGGACTTGCCTCCGGCAACTCCGTTCTGGAAGCCACTGTTCATGGCCTGGCCGAGGTGATGGAGCGCGACGTACAAGCGCTCAACCACTTCCGTGACACCTCCCGGATCATCGACTTCGATGTCGCCGCCCCTGATCTGGACCAACTGCGCGTCCGGGTCGCGGCGGCAGGTCTGCGAGCCGAAGTCCGCTACACCGCAAGCGAGTTCGGGATTCCCTACGTACAGGGCTTCATAATGGAGCCCACCGACGACGACCCGATTGCGATCTCGGTCGGATCCGGCCTGCACCCGATCAAGGAGATCGCTGCGGTCAGAGCGCTCGCCGAAGCCGCCCAGTCTCGCCTGTCCTATATCCACGGCGGCCGTGACGACCTGATCGAACGGTTCAACTACTTTGCTGGCAAGGGCGCGGACAAGGAACGGCTCGCGGAGCGGGAACTGCGCCGTCGTGTCACAGATGCCAGCCGAAGCATCGCCTACTCCCAGATCCCCAGTGCCGACGGGATCACCTCGGTCGAAGAGGCGATGGCCGACATGCTTGCTTCGCTGGCTGAATGCGGGGTGCACCAGGTGCTGCGTGTGGTGTTGTCCCGCCCGGAGTCGCCCCTGGCCGTCGTAAAGATCATCGCCCCGAAGCTGGAGTCGTTCCAACCCAACCTCAAGCGGGTCGGCCCGCGACTGGTGCACATGATGGACGAGCCTGAGGAGCAGGCATGAACACCTCACCGGTGACCTTGTTCGTGGGACCGACCATCTGGGGCATGGACGCCACCTCGTGGGCGGACACGGGGGTGACCCTGCGCCCGCCGGCCCGGCGCGGTGACATCGACGCCCTGCTGCCCGGAGAGCCGGGCATTCTGGCAATCGCGGACGGAACTTTCCACAGCTATCCGGCGGTCGGCCACGCCGAGATTCGTACGGCCCTCGAAAAGGGCTGGCAGATTTGGGGCCTGTGCTCGATGGGTGCCATCCGTGCTGCCGAGATGCACACCCTGGGTATGCGCGGGTTCGGCGAAGTATTTGAAGCCTACGCGGGAGACCCAGACCTTGACGACGACGAGGTCGCTCTCATGCACAGCAGCGAGCCCCCCTTCCGGCCCATGTCGGAACCCATGCTCCACATACGCCGTTTCCTCGCCGACCTCGCCAGCCGCCACCTGCTCACCCGGGAGCAGGAGGCCACGATCGTGGACGGACTCAAGCAACGCTGGTACGCCGACCGCACGATGGGCGCTCTCAAGAACACCCTCACCCATCGCGGCGGCCTGCCTGTGCCGGTGGTGCAGGCCGAGATGGCGAATTTCGACGCCTTCCGGACCAAGCAGCACGATCTTCTTCGCTTTCTCAAGGAGCAGCCGTGGCAGCCGACAGCCTCATGACCTCGCCCATCCGCGCGGCGGAACTGTGGCAGGCGCTCGGCGGAACCCCCTTCCTTACGGACACCTTCCAGCCGCGGACCCTGCTGAGCCTGGCAGCTGCCGCTCGCAGACGAGCCGATCCTTCGGCTTATCCGACGCTGGCCGAATACCTCGACCCGGCCAAAGCCGCCGACGTTTTCCGTAAGAATGCCCGCTGCCGGACCGAAGGCCTCGAGTCGGTTCCGCTCGAAGACCCGGAAATGCTCCGGCAGATCGCCGAAGCCACCGAGCGGATCACCAGCCGCGTGCCCGAGTGGACGCCCCTGTTCCAGATTCCCGTCCGCTACCGGCACATGCCCGGCAGCCACATCAGCTGCACCACGGCTCTCATTCCGCAGACCATCTTCCTGGGCACCCCGGCTTTCGCCCACGACAGCCTGCTGGAAGAGACTCTCATCCATGAGCACGCCCACGTGTGGCTGACCTTCGTCTCCGAACTGTGCGACCTGCAAGTCGACGGCTCGCTGACACAGTTCACCCTGCCGTCCGGCACATCGGGGAAATCGCTCAGGGGTGTACTGCTGGCCGGGCATTTCGCGGCTGCGGCCGCCCGCTACTTCCTTCGTCCTGACGCTGACGCCAACTCCCACCAGCGTGGCACGGAACTCATCGACTACCTCAGCGGCTGTGTCACCACTGCCGCTGACCACCCCGAGCTCACCCCGGTCGGAAGCCTGGTCCAGGCCGATCTGGCCGCCGCCCGGGAGCTACACACCCCCTCTGTCCTCGGGAAAGAGACTGCGGCCTCCTGATGCAAGAATCCACCATCACATCTCCCAACACTGCCGCAGACGAACACCGGCTGGGACGGGCGTTCTACGCAGTTCAAAGCGCAGTCCTTCTCAACGGCGTCGGCACCCGCTGCGGACAACTCGCAATCGCCTGGTGGTCGTTGGGACGGACCGGCAGCGCCGCCACCTTCGCTGCGTTCGTCGCCGTCGGCTCCGGCGCCGAGATCCTCGCCAGAGGACTGCTGGGCTGGCTGGGCGACACCTACCGGCCCGACCGGCTCATTGCCGCCTGCTATCTGATCAGCACCCTGCTGATCGCCGGGCTGACCGGCCTTTACCTGGGCGATCTCTACCGTCCGGCCGCCCTGGCCATGGGCCTCGCCGTGATCGGCATCTGCAACGGCGTGCGCGAGCCGTTGCAGACCACCCTGGTGCGCTCCCTGGTGCCGGTCTCTCTCGTCGAAATAGCGATGCGGCGCCGAGGCAGCGTCATGGCGCTGTCTTCCGTGCTTGGGCCGATCGTGGCCAGCGTGCTCCTTGGCCTCGTCGGCACGGGAGCCACCCTTGCCGCCAACACCGCCGCAGTGGCCGGCAGCTTCCTCCTCATGACGACCGCCTCCGCCTCCGCGGAGGCCTCCGACGACACGCCTCGCCCGGAGAAGAAGAGCCAGCCCCCCCTCTCGACGTGGTACCGAAGCACCATCGACGGATGGCGGGCGATCTACCGGATTCGGTCCGAGTTCCAGCTCGCCATGCTGGCTCTCGCCGTCAACCTCGCCCTCTTCCCGGTCTTTGCCGTGCTCCTGCCGGCCCTCACCCGCCGCTCCTTCCCCGACGACACGTGGCTGATCGGGGTGGCCGAGGCAGCGTTCGGTGTCGGACTGCTGCTGGGCAGCACCGACCCTGTCGCCCGCCGTACTCGCGGTGCGAACACCCGCTTCACCACCGTGATGGCCGGCTTCACCATCACGGGGCTCTCGATCCTCGCCAGCGGGATCGCCGCCGTCTCAATCACCGACTCCCCCCTCGTGCTGGCTGCCGTACTCGCCGGCAGTTTCCTCATCGGCGGCGTCGGCCTCATCATGATCACTGTCACCAATTCCACCGTGCGGGTCCTCGCCACCCCTGCCAGCATGCGCAACCGCGTCACAGCCAGCGTCGCCTTCCTCTCCGGGCTGGCCATCCCGATCGGCAATCTGCTCGGTGGATTCCTCGCTGAACACCTCGGCGAAGGAACTGCCATGGCCATACTCGGCCTGGCCATCCTCGCCGCGACCGCTGTCGGCGCTTTCAGCCGTGATCTGCGCACCGTGCTGACCCTGCCTGACGACGACATCCCAGACGCCTACACCCGGCTCTACCCCCGCGCCTTCCCCCAGGAGAAAGCTCTATGACCACCGCCCCTGCGGACAGCACAGCCATCCGCTTCCCGGAGGTTCCCGCCGACTTCTGGGAGCAGGCATTCCTCGCCACCGACGGCTGTACCCGTCCCGCCGTCCTCAAGGTTCCTGACTCCTCCGGCCACCTCTTCCCCATGGAAGACGTTCTCGAACTCGGCGCCAACATCATCAACGCCAAAGACGTGTCCCTGAACGTCGACGGCACACTGCTCAAAAACCCCGTCCTGCCCGGCACCCCGCCCACGACAGTCGCAGAATTCGAGCAGTACCTCGCCGACCTGGCAGCCCAGAACGACGCCAAGGCTGTCACCTACACGCGTGACTACTGCCTGCGTCACTCGGACCGCGTCGCGCTGATGACCCGATCGTTCATCAGCGGCTTCGTGGACCGCCGAGGTATCCCCGCACCAGGCATCAACGTCGTCTACATCGCTGGGCACTACCAGGAGACCTGGATCGGCCTGCACAACGACTGGTGCAACACCTTCCTCGTCCCGGTTCACGGACGAAAGAAGATCATGCTTTGGGAGCCGGACTACTTCACCGACGCCGGCCTGGAGGAGAAGGCGGCCTTCAACGGCATCTGCTTCGGCCATCTCGACGTCAGCCCCTACGCGGCCGACGCCCTCGTCCTGGAAGCCAAGCCCGGTGAAATCCTTTTCATCCCCGAGAACTGGTGGCACTACAACCAGCTTCCTGCCGCAGAAACCAGTCTTGCCCTGTCCATCGGTATTTTCAGCAACGGCACACCCGCTGCCGCAGCACAGCCGGCCATCAAAGCCGCGCTCCAGATGCCGCAGTTCAACCAACGCGCCGAGTCCCACCCCCGTCTGCCTGGTGGCGTCCTCACTTCATTGACCGACGTGGAACTACCCACCGACGCCGAAGCACTCCTTCAGGCCATCCGCGACAGCCTCACGGTCCACCAACTGGCTCGCTCCACCTCCAACGGCGTCATCGGCGGGGGCGGCGCACTCCGCGAAGCGCCCGAATTGACAGCAGACAGTGTCCTGCGCGGCCGCGCAGACAGCCCGGTCATCCTTTTGCAGACCGGCGACGGTACGGGCCTCCTGTTCGCCCTCGGTGCAATGAGCCGCCAGCCTAATGCCACCCACGTCACACGCCTGATCGAACACCTCGCCACCGGCCAACCCTTCCGGGTGGAGCAGACGATCACCCACCCCGAGCATGCCCTGGCCGTCACCGCTCTTGCCCGATCGCTCTACGAACGCGGTGTCGCTGAACTTGTCGTCTAAGGGCCTGCCGATCATTAACGTGTCGTCTTGATCTTGCAGTTGGGATCGCTGCTGTGGGCGGCGACTCTGGCTTGAAGGGTTGCCAGGAGGGCCGGTGGGGTGGTCGCCGACGAGATGGCGATGCTCCGCGCTTCGAGGAGCCGCCTGATTTCCAGCAGGGTGCGGTGCATGGCGGTGCGGCTGCTGTTGAAGAGCACGGCGAGAGGCTCCGCGGCCAGACTGACGTGCAGGTGGAGCACGGTGGCCAGGACCTGGTCGGGGAAGGCGAGCCGGGGCGGGCGGCCGCGTCGGGTGTCTCCTTCTGAGGCCAGGGCCCGGACGAGGTGGTCCAGCTGATGGCGGGGCATTCCGGTCAGCTCGGGGTCGGACAGCAGTGCCGGATCCCACTGCGGCGCCGGTGACCTGCCGCTGCGGGGTGCCGGGACGGCAGGGACCGGCTGGGGATGCAGGGCGTAGTTCCAGTCGCCGTGGAAGGTGTGGCGGGTCAGCGGCAGGGCCGCCATCTCGGCGTTGCCGACGCCGATGCCGGTGGGGTAGGTGTTGGTGTCGAGTTCGGCCTTCACGCGCAGTCCGGTGCGGGTGGTGGTCGCGGCGATCGATTCGAGGATGACTTCGTGGCTGGTCAGCGGGCGGCCGCGCCAGTTCATGGTGATGTGGGAGAAGAGCCGGTGCTCGATCTTGTTCCACTTCGGCACGCCCCTGGCCCTCCACGACCTCCACAACGTACGCCAAGGCTGCACCACCCACCCCGTGCCCGCCTGGGCTCAACCCTTCCTGCGTGCTGCGGCATTCACCCACCTCCTCGCCACCGCGGAGCGCAGCAGCCGCCTGTTCGCCGACCCGCTCGGCGCCCGCGGCCTGCCTTCCTTGAGGGACTTCGCCGAACATCTCAGGATCCGTCCGCCCCAGCCCCGCCTCCGCTAGGAACCCCGCCGAGGGCAACAGCCAGCGGTCACGATCTAGCCCGTCAGCGGCGCGCACCATCCCAGCGCTGGACCGCAGAGGAGACCACGGCCGAGAAGATCGGGTCGTCAGCCTGTTGGCCCCGGATCCGGCCGTGGGGGTCATGGCGGTGTAGCGGGTGGGGGGTCGGTCACGTTCGTGGGCGTCGCCGTCGGTTCGCCAGCTGCAGACGGGGCAAGGGGCTGAGCCTGTACTCGCTCGAGGTAGGCGAGCGCGGTGCCGATGTCGGTGGCCCCGCTCAGGAGTCTGTCTTCCTGCCTGCATCTCATCGAGGCCGTGCGGTAGCGGGAGATCCCGGCAAGTACCTCGTTGAAGATCCGTGCCAGGGCGATCAGCACCGGGGGGAGCGCGATGGTGAGCGCGAGCCAGAGGGGGGCCTTGCTCAGCGCTGTCAGGCTGGCAGCGGCGATGGTGAGAACGTTGTGGACGCGGGGTGTCGTCATGGGCTGGCTCCAAGAGGCGAGGTGGTGGGCGTGGGCAACAGGGGCGGGCAGCAGGAGGCGTGGTGGTGCCGCAGCGCGGCGTGATTGACGGGACTGTGCCGAGCGCAGTCGCTAGTGGCGCAAGCCCGCTGTAAGGGGGGAGCGGACCGTGCCACCGCCTAAGCCGCGCAACTCGCGGAGGCCCGAGCCAGAGCCCGGGCCTCCGCCGACGTATGGGGCATGTCGTAATGCCGGGCGTCTGTGACGCTCGGCCGTGGAGCTTGTTGCGCTACTTGACCGCAGTGATCAGCACGCCGAGGAGGGCCACGCCGATCGTCAGCGCGCCCGCGAAGGCAAGGGCAGCACGGCTGACGGCGTCGGGCACCGCAGCACCGGTCCACCGGGCCAGGCCGAAGCCGATGATGCCCACGAGAACCGAGGCCAGTACCAGGACCAGCACGGTGAGCATCAGGAACAACACGTCATGCGTGGTCACGCGGCACTCCGCTGGCTCGTGCGATCGCCGTCGACGTGCAGCGGTGCCGGGATCCAGATCCGGCGCTCGCGGGCCGCCTCATAGAGGACCGTGCGGAAGCGTGACCGGCGGTTGCGCACGGCGCCGACTGTCGACCTGAGCTTTTCGGCGATCTCGCTGTCCGCGTAGCCCTCGAACGTCAGGCGCACCACGGCCTGCGTCTCGGCCGGCTGAGTGTCGAGCAGCTCCATGAACGGCCCCGTGAACAGCACGACCTCGGGCTCCGCGAGGTGCGGCAGCGCGGGACGCAGACGGAAGAACGCCTCCGGGTCCAGCAGGGCGCCCTCCTGCTCAGCCAGCCGCGCCCGCTGCTTGGCCCACTTCAGGTAGGCGCGACGGAACTCCAGGATGCACAGCCCGATGAAGTACGAGGTCAGGCATCCGGGACCCTTCGGCCCCCGATACTCGGGGTTCCAGCCGCCGCCCATCAACGCCTTGAGGCGGAACTTCCGCAGCGCCGGCAGCACGATGTCGACGAGCAGCTCGTCCCGCTCCAGGCCGCTGGTGCGCAGCAGGTCCCTGTGATCAGGCGGCACGAAGAAGACGATCTGGCGGTCGGTGAACCACTTCACGGACAGCTGGATGAGCAGGCCCGTGCGCAGCATGCCCCGCAGCGCCGGCCAGGCCTCCCGGCACAGCCGGTCCTCGAACGTCTTGTAGACCGGGCCCTCGAAGCCGTGTGCGGCCAGCTCTTCCACCACCGCGACGTCACGCGCGATGCGCGCCGTACGCGGTTCCAGAAGGATGTCGTCCAGGACCTCAGCGGCTGATATCTCGTTTGTCATGCAAGCTTCCCCGTCTCGAGCTGCCCCTCCGAGCCGACAGTTTCAACTCGCGCGTGCGAGAAGCAGAGATCTGGTTGTACGCGCTCGTCGGCTTCTATGCGGGCTGAAAGTGCGAACGTCACACGAGCGAGCAAAAAACTTTCGGACGAGGCGAAAAAGTTGAGCCCGCACGGAACTGGTGCGGGCTCAACTGTTTCTGCCGGACGGCGCAATGCCGCACTGAGCAGCAGCAATGCACCGGAAGCACACCGAGGTTCATGCTGCGGGAACCGGCCCTGCGGACGACCCGGACAGGCAGCTACCAGCGCATGCCAAAGGCTTCGAGGACGGCCCGGCCCTGCAGAACCGCAGACCGTGGCGAGGCATCGCTGAGGGCCCGGACCAAGTGGTTCGGGCCCTCAGCCATCGGACAGCCAGCCAGGCCCTTCGCTACCAGCGCATGCCGAGGGCCTCCAGCGCCGCACGGCGCTCCACGCTCAGCTTCCCGGCTCTGCGGCGGGCGTTGGAGATGAACGACCCCAGCCCGATCTCCTCACCGTCGACCAGTTCGACGTGCTTGCGGGGAACGTGGAGGTGGCCTTCGCGCGCGTGGAACTGGCGTGCGGCGGCAAGATTGACCGCCCATCGCTCGTCCTGGCTCCGCCGGCCAGACCGCGCGGCCTCGCCCGCATCCGCAGGGTCAACACCGACCGTCTCCAGGAGGAACTTCTGCACGGGCGTCAGCTGCTCCCATCCGGCCCGCTGCCCAGCGATCCAGGCTCCGAGGTCTTCGCCCTGGACGATGAGCTCACCCACCGCGGCCGGGAGGGTGCCGCCGGCGCGGGCGTGGGCGAGGGTGAGCCGGTAACACCGCTGCCAGGCCACGTCCCACCCGTCCGGGGCCCACCCGGGATCGATGGCGCCCAACGCTTCCCTACGCTCCTGCGACAGCTCCCCGGCATAGGAGAGACCTGTTTCCCCGGCGTCGCGTCGTGCGGCGTTCTCACGGGTCTTGCGGGCCGCCGCACGCTGGTTCTTCGCCCATACCCCGATCGGGAAGCCGTCTCCGCCCCACACCGCGGTGGCCGGCGGCAGGAAATGCCCGTGCGCGTCCGCGTACGCGCGCGCCACGGCCAGCCCGGCCTCCCACGCGCTCGCCTGCACCGACCACACCATGCCCAACGCCTCCAGCTCGGCCACCCGGCCGGCCTCCAGGCTCCCGACCGCGTAGTAACGGCGCTGATCAGCGAGGAACACCCCTAGCGGATAAGAGCCGACCGCGCCCCAGCCCACCTCGGGGGTGACGTACATGTACGGCACCCGCAGCTCGGTGTGGCCGGTCTCGCGCAGCCACCGCGAAGCAGCCTCGATGCCGCGCCGCCAGTACACGCCTTCGGGGTCGATGACCCGCAGCCGCACGAACTGGGTGAGCGCAGCCGGGTCGCGGTCCTCGCTGAACCGCAGCACACCCGCGGCCTGCCCACCCACCCGCATCCCGGCGTCCAGGCCGTCGTCCTCGAACTCCTCCACCCCGTCCCACAACTCGCCTCTCTCAGCGCCCTGTTCGCCCTCCTGGACACTCCAGGGCCGACCACTGCGCACCCGCGGGTCGGCGAGCCTCTCGATCGTCTCGGAGTCGTGCGCCCGCAGAGCTCCGAGGATCTTCGCGAGGGTGTTATAGGCGTCCGAGGTCAGCAATTCGTTCGGATCCTCATTCGGCCCGAGGAACACCGGGACAATCAGCGTGGCAATCTTCCCGGCCCCTGGTGTGGCGTAGCTGACGCCTTTGCTTATTGATCTTGATGGTGACCTGCTGTTGTGCAGTTGTACTGAGCAGTGTGTTCGCTTTGCGGGGGCGGCCGATGCGGGGCTGCGGGGTCGGTGACGGGTGGTACGTGGGCTGAGCTGGCCGTTTGGTGTTGCGCAGCGGGCTGGGTGGGGCGGCGGTTATTGCTCAGTGTGGTTGGCGCGCCTGTGGGTAGCGGTGCGGGGCCGGTTGTGTGCTGGGGCGGCAAGGGGGGCGTTCAGCGGGCGGTGAGGCGTTGGTGGAGCAGGTCGTGGCTGGCGGGTGCGAGGCGGGGCAGGTGGAGGCGGCGGGCGAGGTCGTGGAGGAAGGCGGTCTGCTCGGTGGGTGTCAGGGGGCGCGGGGGCAGGCGGTCGAGGGCTGTGGCGAGGGTGAGGGTTTCGGGGTAGGTGATCAGGTTCCGGCAGGTCAGGGCGGGTGAGGCCGGGCCCTGCGGGAGATGGGGGTTGGTGGTGGTGAGCCGGTGCAGGCGGGTGTGCCAGCGCTGGTGCAGGTGTTGGCGGTGGTCGTACCAGCGTGTGGTGATCGTCGATGCCCAGCTCAGGGAGGACGCCGTGGGTGGGCGGCGGGTGGTGAGCGGGGCACGGGTGAGTTCGGGGACAGCGCTGATCGTGAGGGGGGTGCGCTGTCTGGGGTCGCTTGAGGCTTGCTGGTGGCGGGTGCAGATGAGGGCCCGGGGCAGGCTGGGTGCCGGGTGGATCCATGCGGGGACGGCTTTGTGCGGGCTGCGGTGAGCGGTGCAGGCGGTGCACGCGGGCAGCGGCTGCACCGCGGGCTGGGCGGGCTGCCAGCGGGCGGTGGCGGTGCGGGCCGTGCCGATGGCGGCGGGCGGGGGCCGGCGGGCCAGGGCGCGGTCGAGGTGTGCGGGCGGGATGCGGGTGAAGCGGGACAGGCGGCGGGCGGCTTCGTTGCTGAGGTGGATTTCGGTGGCGGGCGGGGCGGCGGGGGTGCCGGTGGTGGTGATGTGCAGGCCGTCCAGGAGCTGGGCGGCACTGAGGTGGTAGGCGGCGGCGAGGCGGGTGAGGTAGGAGGCGGTGTCCTCGCGGGGCAGCGGCCGCACGCGCAGTGCGCCGGGCGGGGTGGGCCACATGGCTGCGGCTGGCACGGCGGGGCGGCTCGCGGTGGGGGTGGTCACCGGCTGCCGGGGGTGCGGCGGGCGGGGGTGCGGGGCCGGTAGTGCTCCTCGGCGAGGTGGTCCAGTGCAATGGAGTCCAGCAGTGTTTTGGTGATGCGTTCGCTGGCGTCCAGGATGGCTTCGATGGCGGCCTGGCGGATCAAGCGGGCCAGGCTGCCGATCCGTCCGGCGGTCCGCTCGTGCAGGTAGGGAGCCAGCCTGGGCAGGCTCCCGGTGCGGTGGGCGGTCAGGTCCAGGGCCGCTTCCAGGGCGGCGATCAGCTCGCGGAACGGTTCTTGGCCGCGGGCGCGGGCGGGCAGCGCCCCGCAGTCGATCAGACAGGCGCGCCCGGCCAGCTGTGCACCGCGCACCCCGGTGAACACCGTGCCGGCGGTGACGTCGATGCCCGCGTAGACGAAGGTGGCGGGTACGCGTTCGGTGAGGTCTTTGAGCCAGTCGGCGGCCTCCGCGCCGGTGGAGGTGCGCGGGTTGAGGCGGTGGATCTCGTCGATCAGTACGAGCTTGACCCCGGCCGCGGTGTAGGTGTGGCAGACAGCCGTGGTGATCTGTGCGGTGGTCATGCGGGTGGTGAGGGGGATACCGAGGAAGCGGGCGAACTCCCCGGCCAGGGTCTTGGCCGTGGCGCCCGGCGGCACCAGCACATACGCGACGGGCACGCTGTCGTCGCCGGGGTGGGCGCGGCGGGTGTGGGCCAGGTGGCAGGTGCGGCCGACCTCGAGCAGCGCGGTGGTCTTGCCGGTGGTGGCCGGGCCGGTGACGATCAGCGACGGGCGGGCGGTCACCTGCTGGTGGCGGCCCAGGATCATCAGGGTGCGCACACTGCGCGAGAGGTTCTCGATGACCGGGGTGCGCACGGTGACGAACCGCGAGTGGTAAGCCAGGCGTTCCTCCAGCGAGCGCGGCGTCTGGCCGGGCTGCGGCGGCGTGGGCAGTGGGGCGTGTGCGAAGCGGGCGAAGGCATCGAAGGTGGTGACTGCCTGCGCGGACGTTTCCTCGACGGGGGGCGTGGTGTCGGGGCCGGTCACCAGTGCTCGGCCTCCTCGAAGGCGTCGTACAGCGCGAATCGGGCCGGCGGCAAGGGTTCCCCGCCGCCGGTTTGGCTGTGGTCATCGGCAGGGGTGCGGGCGTCGACGGCGTCGAGACGGTCCTCGGCGTCCCCGCTTCCCCCGGTCTGCGCGTTGTCATCCGCTGTCTGCGGGCCCGCCCCGCCTGCTTCCGGCATCAGGCGGGACGTTGCTGGGGCGGGTGCGCGGGGGCCGGGCAGGGGACGGGCGCGGCGCAGAACCTGGTCGGCGGCCTGCGCGAGGGCCGCTTCGTGCTCCTCGCGGTCGGTGCGCCGGTTGAGGGCGGCGCGGATGCGGCGCCAGGTGGTCTCGCCCATGGGGGCGTGGACGTGGTCGCGGTGGATCCACGGGATCTCGTGCAGGTATCCGTCGGGCAGCCGGATGTAGATCTGCCGTACGTCGTGCGGGTTGAGGTGGATCTCCCACCTGCCGCCGGGGTGGGCGGGGCAGGGCCGTCCGCGGTGCTCGTTGAGCACGGCGTGGTCGTAGGTGCGGTGGTTGATGCGGATGCCGCGGCCGGTGACGGGATGGAAGCGCACCGGCAGCAGTTCCAGGTAGTCGGTGCCGCCCAGCGGCCACGGCACGTACCCGCACGCGCCCAGCAGCGCGCCCCACATCTCGTTGGGGGCCAGCGCCTTCTTCGCCAGCAGGGGGTGGCGCAGCCCGTCGTGCGGGCGGTGCTGCCAGCACGCGGTGATCCATTCGTCCAGCAGCTCCTGCAACTGCGCCACCGTGAACCGGGCTTCGTCCTGCACCGCCTCGCCGCGCGCCAGGACGTGGGGGCCGGTGTAGCCGGCAACGTGCTGCGCGAACAGCGAGTTGATGCTTCCGAACGTCCGCTCGACGGCGCCCTTGGCGGCGGGGGAGCGCGGCGGCGCGGGCTGCACGCTCACCCCCAGGGTCTCGCAGGCGGCCAGGAACGCGGCGGAGAGGAAGATGGCCCCGCGGTCGATGACGATCGTCTCCGGCACCACCACCGGCCGCGCCGCCGCTTGCTGAAGCCGTGCGTCCAGGGCGAGGAGCCGGTCGTAGGGGACGGCGGCGTGCGCCAGGCGCAGCTGCTCGCCCCAGCCGGGCCGCGCCGGGTGGGGGACGGCCATCTCCGCCAGCAGCAGGGCGGCGTCCACGGCCTTGGTGCCCTCCTCGCGCAGCACGGCCGCCACCACCGACCTGGTCGCCACTTCGAGAGCGATCGTCAGTTCCGGGCGCACCGCACGGCCGTCCTCGCCGATGGCCATCACATCCAGGCGGGTGGTGTCGATCTGCACCAGCTCGCCCGGCCGCAGCGCCACCGTCGGCGTGAAGGGCCGCACCGGCGCGGCCGGTGCGGTACGGGCCGGACGGCCCGGATGCTCCAGCGGGTCGGCCAGTACCCGCGCCAGCCGGTTGAACGTCGACGGCGCGGGCAGCGCCACCATGCCCGGCCCGTGGGCGTCGGCCAGGATGTGCCCGGTCAGCTCCCGCAGCCCCTTCAGCGTGCCCTTGGAGCGGCCGCGCTGGCGGCGCAGGGCCTCCAGCACCGCGGCCACCACCCGCTCATCGGCCTGCCCGGTCGCACTCGATGGCTTGCGCCGCGGGATCAGCCCCATGAGGCCGCCCGCGCGGTAGCGGGCGCGCATGCGGCGCACGGTGGCCCGGCTGACCCGCGGCCAGCCCAGTGCCGTGAGTTCGTCGGCCTTGGCCTGCTCCCGCTCGGCCATCGAGGTGCGCTGCGGGTCGTAGGCGGGCCGCGGCATCCCCACGCTGCCCGGGCCGCCGGGCAGCCCGGTCTCGATCTCGCGGATGTGCCGCTGCCAGGCCAGAGCCCGCTCCCGCTCCCGCTCGGGCACCGACTCCAGCAGCCCCCACTGCCGCACTCCCGCACCAAGGGAGCCCACCACGGTGAAATGCGGGTCGGCGAACAGCAGCGAGGCCAGCACCGACGCCGTCTGCCCGTCCTCGCCGGCCAGCGTCACCGACGCACCGGCCACCGCGGCCACCTGCCAGGTGCAGCCCTGGAACGTCACATACGCCCCCAGCCTCACCTGCCGGCCGCTCGCAGCCGCCACCGCGCGCCCCCGGCCGGCGTGAGCGCTCACCACTGCTCGGCCTGCGCGCACGCGTCCCACAAAGTGCCCGCCTGCCCGGTGCCGTCCGGCACCGCACGGGTGCCGCCCGGTGCCGGATCAGCCATCAGGCCCTGCTCGCCCGGCTCGGGTACGGGCACGCCGGCCTGTTGCCCCGGTCCCCCGCCTGCTGGTGCCCGATGCCCGGGCGGGCCGCTGCGCGCGGCGAGGACCTGCCCGGTGCGGCGCCGCACGGCGTCGTCGAACGGGCGAAGCGCGTGCGCACGCTCGGTCCAGGGGATCTCGTGCAGGAGCCCGTCGGGCAGCCGGACGTAGACCTGCCCTATGTCGTAGGGGTGATGGTGCACTTCCCACCGGCCGTCGTCCGTTGTGGGCCGGGCCCGGCCGCGGTGCTCATCCAGGCACGCGTGGTCGTAGCGGCGCCTGCCCAGGCGGATCCCGGACTCGGTGACCGCCAGCTGCTGCACCGGCAGCAGCTCGGCGAAGTCCTGCCCGCTCAGCGGCACCGGCAGCGACCCGGTGACGCCCAGCAGCACCCGCCACATCTCCTGCGGGGCAAGGGCCGCCTTGGGCAGCAGCGGGTGCCGCAGCACCTGCTGGGGGCGGGTGTGCCAGCGGGCGGTGATCCACTCGTCCAGCACATCGTGCAGGTGCGGCAGAGTGAAGAACGCCTGCGCCTGCCCTCCCGCGCTGTCCTGCGAGTCCACAGCACCCAGCGCGGTGGCCAGGCCAGCGGCGTGCCGGGTGAACACCGCGGCGAGCGCCTTCACCGTGTCCCCGGCGACACTGCGCGTGCCGCGCCGCCGTGCGGGGGCGGCTTCCAGGCTCACGCCGAGGCCTTCGCACACGGCCAGGAACCAGGGCGTGATGGCGGCCGCCGCCGGGTCGAAGACCAGCGTCTGGGGCAGGGCCGCGGGACGGGCCACGGCCGCCTCGATGCGCGTCTCCAAAGGCATCAGATGCTGCGCCGGCGGCAGTGCCTCGTGCGCTGCCCGCAGCATCTGATGCCACCCGGGCCGCGCCGTGCGGGGCACGGCCATCTCGGCCAGCAGCACGGACAGTTCGACCGGCGCGGCCTGCTGCGGGTGCAGGACGGCGGCCAGCACACAGCCCGTGGCCCCGTCCAGCGCGCAGGTGACCGACACCGCCACCGCACAGCCGTCCTCGCCCACCGCCTCGACGCCGAGGAGAGCGGTGGCGACGTGGACCCGCTCGGCGGGCCGCAGTGCAGGCGGCCCGCCGCCCGCCCGGCCCGGGCCGGTGGCGGTGCGCGCCGGGCTGCCCAGCGGTTCGGCCGGATCCTCCAGCGCCTTCACCAACCGGTATAGCGACGACCTGGCTGGCAGCTTCACCCGCCCCGGCCCGTACCTCCTGCTCACCATCTGCTCGGCCCGCTCGATCACCTGCTTCGCCGTGGCCCTCTTGCGGCCGCGGACCTCCTGGGAGGCCTCCAGCACCGCCGCCACCACCCGGCTGTCCGTGCGCCCGGTCGTTGATCTGGGGCGCACCGTCCGCTGGTCGACCAGCCCCATCAACCCCTGCTTGTGATAGGCGATACGCCGCCGCTGCACCGTGCTTTTGCTGACCTTCGTCCAGCCGAGCGCAGCCAGCTCCTTCGCCTTGGCGTGCTCCCGCTCGGCGAGTGTGAAGGTGCGCGGGTCGTACTCAGGCCTCGGCACCCCGCCGCTGCCGGGGCCGCCGGGCAACCCGGTCTCGACCTCCCGGATGTGCCGCAGCCAGGCCATCGCCCGCTCCCGGGCAGGCAACGGCAGTTCCGCCCACGCGGCGGCGGGCGGAATCTGCGGGGCGCTCTGGCCGAGGAACTCGAAGCCGTCGGCGGCCACCAGGCGGGCGGCCAGCACGCACCCGGTGGCCCCGTCCTCGGCGGCCAGATACACCCGTCCGTCGACCACGCCGGTCACCTGCCAGGTGCGGTCCTCGAACGTGACCTGAGCGCCCACTGCCACACACCGCCCGCCGGGGGCGGTCACCTCGTGCCTGCTCACCTGCCGTGCCGCTCCTGCTCCCCGTCGCCTGCGGCCGGGCCGGGCGCCACAAGAGTGTGCTCGCCCAGCGGTCGCTCCAGGTCCGCCACCAGATGCCCCCTCCACAGCGCGTGGTAGAGCACCGGCAGCGTGGTGAGGGTCTCGCCCGCGGCCGCGGCCCCGGCCATCAGCGGCCGCGCGGTGGTGAACGCTTCGAGGACCGCCTGCTCGAGTCCGCCGGCGTCGCGGTGGCGGGGATGGCGGTAGCCGGCCAGCCAGCGCACGTTCGCCGCCACCACCGCATCCGGCGGCATCAGACGCCGGTAGGTGAACCCGACCGCCGCACACGCCGCCTGAAGCACCGCCGCCGCCCGCGCGGCCCGGCCCGCGGCGGGCTCCGCCGTGGCGGGGCAGTCGGCGAGCAGGGCGCTTCCGTCGCCGTAGCGGGCGAAGAGCTGCGGCACCCAGCTCAGCGTCCGCCTGCTGTCCGGGTCCCGCCAGATCAGCCGCACCGGCCGCGCCGCCAGAGCCACCACGCGCGGATCGCGGTCCAGCAGCATCAGCTGCATGCACATCGCCTGCGAACCGTGCGTCACATGCCGGCCGGTGGTGGCCGACCACCACCAGCCCGGTGCCCACCGCCGCCCCGGCACCACCGGGAACGCCGCCACCGGCGCGAGGCGCTCGAAGGGCTCCGCGACGGCGGCCTCCACCCAGCGGCGCTGCACCAGCAGGCCGTCCGCCCCGGCGAACTCCGCCTCCACCGCAGCGTCTTCCGGCACCCGCCAGGCGCCGTCCGCGCGGGCGGGTAAGCCGTCCTGCGGGCCGTCCTGGCCGCTTTCCGTGATCACATACTCCACATAACGCCCTACCGGCCACGCCGCGCAGGCGAACCGGCCGGTAACCCCAACTACGCTGCACTGCCAGGTCATTGGGGGTGCGCGGGGCCAGAATGACACCCGCACGCGCCGCTGTCAGTGCACACCACTGCACTTTCCCGTCCTGGGGCCGCGGGGTGTGCGGGCAGGCAAGATCCCTTTCGCCGCTATCCCAGAGACGACAGCACCCACCCCGAGTCGTCCTCGCCCGAACCGAGCCGGATCAGGGCGCCGGACGGCATCGCCGCACCGCGCGCGAGCGCGTCGACGAAGGCATCCGCGAGCGCGTTGACCTGCTCGCGCCCCTCTCCCCGGTCGTCGTCGCGGACACCGGAGTCGAGCCACAGGTGGTCGCGGTGTCCCGTGACCTTCAGCATGATCTTGAACGTCTCGTGGTGGTAGTGCGGATCGCTCACGGTGACGCCCACGACGGTGTCGCCGCGCACCAGGTCGTCCCCGACACGCACCCACACATCACGTTTGGCCACGGTCCACCATTTCCCGCCCAGGCACGTCAGCACCCCGGGCGTATCCGTCCCCAACCCGCCTCCGGCCCAGCCGGAGCCGGTCTGCCGCGGCGCCAGAGCCGCCGTGCCCCTCCACGGCCACGATCTCCGCCAGTTCGTGGGCGGGCAGGCGGGCCCACGCGGCGACCTCCTCCAGTGCCACCCCGGCGGTGACGGCCGCCACGGCCGTGTGCGCCAGAGCCTCCTGGACCAGCTCGGCGCTGCGGCCGAGGTGTTCCAGCAGGGTGCGGGCCACCTCGGCGGTGGTGCCGCTGTGCCGGCCGCCGAGCTCCACCAGCTGCTCGCCGGCCTCCTTGACCAACTGGGTGATGCGGAAGCGGTGTTCGGCGGACACGGTGGCCCCCCACCGGGTGCCCAAGCCGCCCGAGCGCTGCTCGGCCGCCAGGACGCGCAGCTGCCCGGCCAGGGTCGCGGGCTGCTGCTTCCTCCTCAGATGCCACGGATCGTCCTGCCGTCCCGGCGAGCTGCTCCAGCGGCGACCGCGTACGACCGCGCCCGTCCAGTCGTGCAGCACACTGCCGTGGTCGGTCGCGAGCAGCGGCCCCAGCCAGGCCCGTCCCACCCGCTCGCCCAGCCGCCGGCAGAACGGATCGTCCTCACGCCGCGCCCGGGGCCGCATTCCCCCGCTCGACGTCCAGACCAGATCGGCCGACGCCGGATCCAGCAGCATCCCCACGACCACCACGGCTTCGGGAAAGACCGCCGCGTCCCGGCCCACGATGCGCCACCACGCCAACTCCGTCCCCGCGTCGCCGCCCGCCAGCCGGTGCAGACGGCGCGGCCAGATCTCCTCCCGCTCCCAGGACAGGGCCTCATCCCACCACCGGGCCACCACCGCATGGGCCAGCGCAAAAACCTGCTCCGGCTCCACCCCGGCCCCCACCGCACGCCTGGCCACCTTCGCCCACCGCCGCTGCGCCGCCACCACCTCCGGCAGCTGCCGCAACGCAAGGTGTTCCAGGGGCTGGTCGGCATCCGCGTCCAGCAGCCAGCGCCCGTGCCGGATGCACACCCGCCGCCAGCGCGGCACGTACCGCACCGCCCGCACCCCTGGCCGGTACGCCGCGCGGTACACAGACGGCACCCGAACGCGGCCTCTCCCGCCACCGCGGACGCCGCCCGCCACCGCGCCTGCGCCCCAGACGCCTGTCCACCGCCGCCGGTCCCGGAGTCGTCCACCGTGAATGCGGGCAACGCGCGCGCCAGCACCGTCGGCTCCACCCCGCACAGCCCGGCCAGCACCCGCCGTCCGGCCTCGTCGAGCAGCAGCTCGGCATCGGCCCGCACGCCGCCGCCCTCGTACCGGGCGGGGGAGCCGCGCACCGTCCACAGCCGCAGCACATCGGCGGCCGCCAGCCCGTAGCGGGCCGCGGCCCGCCCGATCAGCGACGAGGTCAGCTCCCCGGCCAGCGGCACGGTCCGCAACGCACCTGCATCCACAGCTCTCACCGACACCCCTCGCCCGCGCCCCGCCGACCAGAGCAATGTGGCACGCCCGGCGAGGCCGGCACGCCCGATCGCCAGGAACTCACCCGCACGCCGGGCAGGGCACATAGTCTCCTCAGCGCGCGGAGTTCAGGTGGGGCGGGCCGCTGTGCGGGGTCGTGGCGAGGTGCCCTCGTGCATCGGTTTCTGTCCAGGCGCCGGTCTGCTTCCGAGCGGGCATGGAGGTTGCTCGGGCGGGCCGCTAGCATGCTGGCAGGGCCTGACCAGCAGGGTTGCCGGCAGACGCGGCCGGAAGGCAGGTTTCGGCGCCGAGCGCACCCCGCGCAGGCCCCTGAGCTGCAAAAAGATCTTTCCAGTTCCCCAACTCCCTTGTCCTGTAGGGAAGTTGACCGATCGGCCGTCGCGTTTCCGCAGGTCAGACGGATTTGGAATGGATCATTCCGCGTCGACGGGGGCGCTGAGGTATGCCAGAGTAACTGGCGGTGAAACCCTTCCGCACCAGTCCGGGGTGTGAATTTGGAATCCGGCCGGGTCCGAAACACGCGGACCCCGGCAGCCCGGCCAAACGGGCACGGGAGGGAGGCGCTCACATGTGGTGTGGGCACCGTAAGAAGGACCGTCAGCGGAACGCCCTGGCGCAGTGGAGAACAGTGCTGCGGCAATGGTTCCGATCGGTACGCGAGCGTCGAAAGGCCGACACCTACACGGCCGTCGTGATCGCGCTGTACTGGACGGTCAAGCTCGCCTGGGTGATCCCCTGGCAGTTGCTCGCCCCCTGGCACCGGTAACCACCGGCAGCCAGGAGACGAAACCGCAAGAACGCAAGGGCCCCCTCAGCTTCCAGGCGCGGGGGTTCTTCGCGTGCGCACCGCCACCGCCCGGAGACCGGAGGAGCGACGTCGCCTCCCCATCATGCCAATCCTGCCCGGGACAGCACCAGCGAGACGTGCTGCCGCAGTACCCGGCCGCCCGTCACCGGCGCACCACCAGAATCCTCGGGCGGGTGAATCCCGCGCCCGAGCCTCCTCACAGCTACTCCCTACGGGGGACGGCGTGTCAGTGCCGCTGCCTAGCGTCCCAGGCGTGACATCTTCATCGCGCCCCACGGCGCCTGCTGCCCCGGCGGTGACCTCGTGAGCCTGACTTCCGGGCTTCGCTGCCCGCGTACCCCGCTGCGCCGGTTTTTGGACCGTGAACTGTCGTCCGGTGCCCACCTGTTGCGCAGGAGCTTCCGCGCCCTCGACCAGAGCGACCACATTCTGCTGCCGGGCCCCGGTGTCGGCACCGAGGCCGGGAACGTCGGCACCGCGATCGACTACCGGCTGCGCCTGGCGTTCACCGCGGCCGTGCCCGTCGATCCCGCCGCGCGCGCCGGGATCGCCCTCACCGGCACCTACGACTCCGACGCGAGCCGGCGGATGGGGCGCGTCGGCAAGGAACTCCTGACACGCCTGGAGGAGACGGTGCTCGGCCTGCGCCTCGATGACCGGGAGCAGCCCATGGACCGGGCCCACGACGAGGAGGAGGACCTGGCCCGCCTCCTGATCGCCGCGGCCTGGTACCAGGTCAACTACCGCACCTCGATCGGCTTCGCCTACACCCCGCTGGCCGTCACCGCCCGCCAGGACCCCGCCGCCTTCACCCTGGAGCGGCTGCTTCAGCTCCCGCACCGCGACATGGTGGCCGACGTCGTCGCCCAGCTCCACGCCGCCGCCGACAGCTCGCTGGACACTCTGCGGGCCCGCACCCGGCCCGAGGATTGCACGCCCGGCCCCACCTTCCCCAGCAGCAGGATCAGCGCGGACGCCGACCTCGCCGTTGACGGGCTGCTCCTGGACTTCAAGAGCACCCGCCACCCCCGCTCGCTCCGCCAGAGCGAAGCCTGGCAGCTGGCCGGCTACCTGCTCCTGGACACGGCCGACCAGTACCGGATCGACACCCTCGGCCTGTACCTGACCCGCTCCGCCACCCTGGCTACCTGGCCCGTGGAGGAGTACCTGGAGCTCCTCGGGGCCTGCCGCCGCGACCTTGCCGCCTTCCGCGCCGCGTTCACCGAACTCCTCGAGGGCTGCACGGCCGACGACGTGCCGTACAAGCCCGAGCAGCAGGACCGGGTCCGGCTGCTGCTGCAACGCCTGGCTCCAGTTGCCGACCCGGGCCACTGCACCCTATGCACCCAGCGCTGCCCCGACTCCGCTGGCCGGCCCCGGGAGTTCTGCTCCCCCTGGTGCCGCAGTCGCGCCCACGTCCTGCGCGCCAAGGGCCTGCTCCCCGGCGGCCCGATCCCGCCGCTCCCGCGCCCCCGCACGCCTCGTCTGGATCTCCCCGACGATGCCACGATTGTGGATCTCACAGTCCGGCCTCCCAAGTAGGAGGCAGCGGCGGGCGCCGGGTTCCGATGCTGGGCACGGAACCCGGTCAGGACCGCCCTGACACACTCCGAAGCGGGGCGGGCCTGTCTATGCCGGACTGCCTTGCCTACAGCTCGAACCGGAGGTCGACCAGGTCTTTGAGGTGGACTTCCAGGCCGTGGGCGCGGCGGCCACCGTCGCGGAAGTAGACCTCACCGAGTGCTTCGGCGGCGATCTGGCGCAGGTCGTCCTCGTCGGCGCCGTCCTGCTGGGCCTGGAAGAGGCGGGCGGCGTGGTGGGGCGGCAGGGGGAGGGTGAGGTGGCGTACCCGGGACTGGTCGGTGCTGCCGGCCGGGGCGGTGTAGCCGAACCGGCCCTGGACATCGATCATGATGCCGCCGCTGGTGGCGGCAGCCTGCTTGGCCCTGGCGCGGATCTGCGGCTGCCAGCGGGCGAGGACCTCGGCCCCCAGCCGGCTGGCGAGCTGCGGTCGCGGCTTTTTGATCTGGTTGTTGACGTACCGCTCCACAGTGCGCTGGCTGATGCCGAGGAGGTCGGCCACCCGCGCGGTGCTGTGCTGGTGCTGGCGGACCAGGTAACGCATCTGCGCCCCGGCGGACTTGGGCAGCGGGCGGGTGAACGCGCCCTGCACAGCCTTGTCGAGTTCTTCCGCGACGGTGACCACGCTGTCTCCCTCTATTTCCCGGTGTCGGGGCCGTCGGGGCGGCCGGTCTTGATGTAGCGGGCGAGGTTGGCGACGTGGCCGTCGCCGCCGAGCTCCTCGGACTTCTCCGCCCCCCACAGCACGCTCTGGGTGCCCTCGTGCTTGACCATCCCCGGCGAGACGCCGAGCCGGAAGCTGCCCGCGACGGTCTTGCCGTCGGCGCCGTAGGGCAGCACGTCCAGCGGGCTGGGGCCGTCGGCGGCGTACACGGCGCAGTCGGACAGGACCGCGATGGGGTAGCGGCCGGTGGCCGCGGCGAGGTTGAGCATCTTGCGGTGCATATTGATCCGGGCGCGGGAGATGACGGCGGCGCGGATGTCGGGGCGCCAGGTCGGGCGGGCCAGTGCGGGCCAGGGGTTTCCCGGCTTCCAGCCCCCGCCGCGTGCCTTCTCCTGCAGCTTGCCGATGCCGCCCTTGACGGTCATCTTCACCGCGTCCAGGACGATCGCCAGTTCCGGGTCACGCTGCTTGTAGCCGTCCATCGCATCGAGGAACTCGCGCGGGCCCAGTTTCTCGCCCACGCCCAGATCGGCCATGGTGGCGACGTAGGCGTCGCGCAGCCGCTTGTACCAGCCGTCCAGGTAGCGGCCGCTGTCGTGGCGCAGCCAGCCCTCGAGCGGGGCCACGTCGTAGCCGAGTTCGACGGCGTAGGCCACCGTCGGGGTGGCGTACCAGGCCGGACCGGTGGGGCGTTCCCCGGTGGGCGTGAACGCGCTGGGCAGCAGGTCGCCGTCGAGGTCGCGCCACTGCTTGCCGATCTTCACCCGGGACGGGTCGACGTGGGAGAGGTCGACCAGCCAGGAGCCGGGCACCGCCGCGTCGAACGCCGGACGCACGACGTGCACCGGGGGAGTGGCCAGGCCTACGACCGCGCCGTTGGCGGCTGCGCCGAACGCCAGGTTCACGTCGATGCCGACCAGGAAGCGCTGCATGCACTCGGTGTCCGTCATCTCCCGCGCCCAGTCGTAGGCCTCCTCCATCAGCTTCTCGTCGGGCCCGCGGACGTGGAAGCGGGGCAGGTGCGCGAGGACGGGGTGGCCGTCGGTCGCCTCGCACGGCGCCGGATCCAGGGCTTCGGTTCCCAGCGATCCGGGCCGCGGCTCGCGGTGCCGCTTGCCGTTCTCGTCGGGCTCGCTCGCGCGGGTCGGCGGGTTGAGCGCCGTCATCAGGTGAAGTCCCGTCACCGCGGTGGTTCCCACCGGGGTGACGACCCGCTGCGCGTACACGCCCAGCACCCGGGCGAGCTCCGCCGGACCAAGCTGCGCGGCATGGCCCCAAGCACGGTCATCCAGGGCGTGCCAGGAGGGGATGCACAATTGCACGCAACTGCGGCGGCCCCCCTGCGCGGGACGGTAGATCCGCGCCCACGGCCCGAACCCCCGCTTGGTGAGCTGCCACTCGGCGCGCTCGAGCTGGCCGAGGACCTTGTGTCCCTCCGGGAGGCGCCCAGCGAGCCTGGCCGACTCCGGCAGCCGGGCGGGCAGACCGTAGCGCTCACACGCAGCCTCGGTCAGCACCAGCAGCGGGTCGGCGTCCTTGCCCGACCCGTGCAGCCGCTCCGCCCCCAACTGCGCCTCGCTCAGCGCCCACTCGACCAGCGCGGGCAGGGACTTGGCGGGCACGTCCAGGAGCAGGCCGCCGACGCCGTAGCCGGTCACCTGCCCGTCCGCGTCGGCGTCCAGGACCAGCAGCGGACCGTGTCCGTGCCCGGGCCCGGCATCGGGCGTACGGACAGCGGCCTTCGGCGCGCCCGGGCGCCGCGAGGACGGACGGGACGGCGCGGCAGCAGGCGCCGGACGAGGAGGCCGGGCGGCGGCGGACTCGGAGGCCGGAACGGGGGAGGGGGCGGGGGCGGGCGTGCCCGTCGCCGTCTCGCCCGGTCCCGCCGCGCCGGACGCCTCCGGTGCGGGGGCCTCGGGCTGCGGGGCCGCAGGAGCGGCGCTCTCCACGGCCGGGTAGAGGAGGGCGAGTTGGGCGAGCAGGCGCGCGTAGGCCTCCCGTTGTGGGGGCCTCGGCTCGGCCTTGCCCGACTCCCAGCCGCCGATCGTCGCCCGCCGAACATCGAGGGCCGCGGCCACCTCGTCCAGGGTCAGGGCGTGCGCTTGGCGCAGACGCCGGCGTTCGGCCGGCGGCGGCAGCGGGGACCGGGACGCGATCAGCGCGTCGACCGCGTCGAAGAGCTCGGACATGGGACACCTCCGATACCAACCCTACCCCATAAACCGTACATTGAGCGTACGGATACCGTACTTTCCGCGTACGAATAGGGTCCGGGGTGATAAGGTCCGGTTGCTGAGCCTGGATGGTGCGCAGGCGCGACGTGGGTTCGTGCCGTTGTGCTGGTGCCGGGTGAGAGCGTGACGAAGCAGTGCGAAAGTCGTGCGGTGTTCTTCGAGGGGGATCGGTGGCGGCAGGCTGGGGCGGGATGGGCTGGGACTGGACGGATGCCGACGACATCCGTCGGCGCCTCGACGATGGCGCCGATCCGGAGAGTTGGAGTGGGGGCAGGCCCTTGCACCGGGCCGCGGTGTTCGGCTCACCACAGGCCGTCGCGGAGCTGGCCCGCCGGGTTGCGGATGTGGACGCGCTGGAGGACGGGGTGACGGCCCTGTGGGAAGCCGTCATGTCCAGAAAGCCGGATAACGCGCGAGCGCTCGCCGCCGCCGGGGCCGATCCCTGGCGGCCCTTGCTCGGCGGCTGGTCACCGGGGCGGCTGAGCCTGGCCGGACCGACACCCGAGCTGTTCCCGGTACCGGAAGGGGTCTTCCTGACCGACGCCGAGCGTGCGGCAGCGCAGGAGGCCCACCGCCTCACCACGGCGCTGGGCGACTTCTACTACGACGGCACGGGCCTGGCCTGCGTGGCCGGCATCGATGCGGCCGAGGCGGTGCGCCGTCTCCAGGCGGCGCCGGTGGTGGACGGCGAACGCCTCGAAGTGCTGAACGAGCTGCTGGAGGATCTTTACGCCGCCTACGACATGGACGAGAGCTCGCAGATCGTCGGCGTGACGTCCGTGCCGGGCGGCTGCGTGGTCACCCAGCCCTGGGGATATGCGCCGCAGATGCCGGGTGTGCTGGCCCGCCTGTCCGCCGACACCCTCTGCTACGGCCTCTACGCCAATCCCAAGAGCGGCAACCAGGGCGGCATCGCCCGCCATGGACGAATCGAGGGCTGGGACCTGCACCCCGGCGGAGGACCGGACGAGAACGACACCTCCAAGGAGGTGCTGGCCTCGTACCTCTACCAGCACAACGCCGTCGCCTACGCCTGCGCCTTTGCGGGACTGCGCCTGGACGACAGGCGCGCCGTGGTCGGACCGCCCGATGTGTGGGTCGAACTGCCCCGCCGCGACTACTGGAGTCACTGACTCGGAGAAGAGCCGTCATGACTGTGGTGGAACTATCACGCCCCGGCCGCTCCGAGCGGTCGCGGCTTTTTCCCGATCAGGCCGAGGCCGTCTCGCGGCTGGCGCGTCATCTGCGGCGGCCCGGGACGCGTGCGCTGTACGTGTCGGCGACGGGCACCGGAAAGACGCTGGTGTCGATCCGGCTGGCGGACGAACTCGACGCGCGCCTCGTCCTGTTCGTCGTGCCCACCCTGGACCTGGCCGCGCAGACCGCGCTGGCCTGGCGGCGCGACGGGCATCTCGAGCACATGGTGATCGTCTCCTCCATGGACGTGGAAGGCCGCGACGACCTGGTGGCCGCGCACGTCATGGCGGCCACCGACCCGCGCACCCTGGCCGCGCTGATGTCCGTGGTCGGCGACGAGGAGGACCAGATCCCCGCGCTGACGGTGATCTGCACCTACGACTCCCTGGACAAGATCGAGAAGACCCGCAGGACCCGGTATCCGGTTCCGGCGTTCGACCTCGCGGTCATGGACGAGGCCCACCGCATCGCCGGGCGCGCGGACAAGAAGTGGTCCCGCATCAACGACGCCAAGCGCATCCACGCGGACCGCCGCCTCTACATGACCGCCACCCCCCGCACCTTCCTCGCCCCGGAACTGGCCGAGTCCGCCGACACCAGCCGCCTGCGCCGCCGCCGCGACACGGCCGCCGACGTGGACGCCTTCGCCAACTCCATGGACAACGAGCAGGTCTACGGCAAGAAGGTGTTCGAGTACCCCCTCGCGCAGGCGGTGGAGGACGGGCGCGCCGCGGACTACCGCATCGTGGTGCCCACGCTGACCGACGCCGACCTGCGCCGCCGCCTGAACCTGCCCGCCCCGGGCGCGGCCCCGGACACCGTGGGGGAGGAGGGGGACGGTGGTGCGCTGCGCACCACCGCCCTGCACTTGTCCGTCCTGCGCGCCATGACCGAGCACGGCCTGAAGAAGGTGCTGGTCTACTTCAACCTCGTCGCCGACGCCCGCCGCTTTGCCCGCGAACTCCCGCACACCCTGCGCCTGCTGGCCCAAACCGATCCGGCGCTTGTCCCCGGCATCACCCCGCAGATGTTTTTCGCCCACGGCGAGCACACCCCCGCCCAGCGCGGCGACATTTTCACCGCCTTCGCCGTCGCCGACTGCGCGATCCTGGCGAACTCCCGCCTGATCGCCGAGGGCGTCGACATCCCCAGCGTGGACGCGGTCGTCTTCGCCGACCCCACCCGCAGCGTCGTGCGCTGCGCCCAGGCTCTTGGCCGTGCGCTGCGCCTGGACGTCTCCGGCAAGACCGCCTCCCTGATCGTCCCCGTCTACATCCCGCCCGGCGCCGAGGCCGAGAACATCCTGGGCACCGCGTACGAGCCGGTGTGGGCGATCGCGACCGCGCTGGCCGGCCACGACCACCGCATCATGGAGCGGCTGCCGGACAAGGCCAACCGGCTGCCCCGCGAGAGCAGCCAGGTCATCGCCCGCCGCTGGAGCTTCGACTTCACCGTCCACCCCGAGCGCATCGCCCAGGCGATGGACCTGATCTCCTTCGACCCCCGCGACCAGAGCGTCTCCCGCTCCCGCCGCCTCGGCCTCGCCTCCGCTCAGTCCTACCGCGCTGAGATGGGCCACCTCGACGTCCCCGCCGACTACACCGACCCCACCGGCTACACACTCGGCACGTTCATCACCACCATGCGCGACGCAGCGAAAGCCGGCCGCCTCGAAGCCGACTGGATCGCCGAACTCGACGCGCTCGGCATGATCTGGGACAAGCACGACGCCGCCTGGCGCGCCCGCCTCACCGCCGCCGCCGACTACCACCGCGCCCACGGCCACCTTGCCGCCCCGGCCACCACCCCCGTCGGCGCCTGGCTCGCCGAACAACGCCACCTCGCCGCCCACGACCGGCTCGATGCGGCCCGCGCGCAGGACCTGACCGCCCTCGCCCCCGACTGGCGCCTGCCCCACGGCGCGGACTGGCACCGCAAATACCACCTGCTGCGCATCCACCTCGCCACCGGCGCCGACCCGGCCACCCTCACGCCCGAGACGGTCCTGGCCGGGGTGAAGATCGGTTCCTGGCTGCACCGCCAGCTCACTACCTGGCCCACCCTCACCCCCGGCCAGCAGCAGCTGATGACCGCCCTCCGCCTCACCCCCGACACCAACCCGCTCACCCCCGCCCGCCGCACCCGCCGCACCTTCGAGCAGACCGTCCAGCTCCTGGAACTCTTCCTACACCGCGAAGGCCGCGCCCCCGCCGCCCGGGAGGAGATCGTCGTCGACGGCGACACCGTCAAGCTCGGCGCCTGGCTCGCCAAAGCCCGCACCAAACAGCGCGACGGCCGACTTCCCGAAGCCCACGCCCACCTGGTCGCCGCGCTGTTCGACGGGGACTGGACGACCGAGGGCGCCGTCCCGGCCGCCGTGGCGTAGGCAGCCCCTGTCGCCCGACAGACCTCCTTCTCTGCCTGGTCGAGACGGACGCCTGAGCGGCGCTGTGGGGCCTGTTGCTGTCTGCCGGGTCCTGGGAAAGCCCTAAAGGGTGCAGGGAGGGTCCGTACGGGGCCCTCCCGCCTCGTACGAGAGGCCGCACCGTGGCTCAGCGCATCCGCATCTACAAGGTGATCAACGCGAGTACCGTTTTCGGCCCCGGCGTCGTCCATCGCTTTCCCGCTCCCGACGCCCCGGCCGGTGCCGTTCGGTATCATCACGGTTCGCGGCCAGCGCCACCGCATCCGCCTTGAACTCGGCGGGGTAGTTCTTCATGACCACGAGATGTCCGTTCTCAGATCCTCAGGATCCAGTGTCTCGTGTGTCCAAGATCAGGGGTCAAGGCCCATCCGTGTCTCGCCCACGAGTTCGGAGTCGATCGTGTCCTGCTGGTCTGGTACAGAGACCAGGGATGGGTCATTACCGGCTTCAGTGAAGTCCTACCCTTGCTCCCTGGCCAGATCGTTCCCGAGCCCGAGACTCTGCTCCAGGCTCTGCAGAAGCTCCCGCCCTCCGATGATTCAAGCAAGCCTGTTCTCGTTCCGCGGGATGTCGATGTGTACGCGAAAGTCCTCGCCTACCTTCCGCGCTAGGTCATGAACCGCCGTGGCTCTGGAGCGTCGACTCCCGAGCCACGGCATTGCCCGTCCGCTTGAGGCGGGGCCGACGAGGATGCCTTCAGCTGGCCTGCCAGCCGCGCCGTGCACCGCATTCAGCTTCCTTCAGCGCGGTACTCCATCGTCCTGTCGAAGCCATATTCCGGCCAGCTCACCGCCATTCTCGTAATCGAGCAGTCAAATGGCTCGGCCCGCTCAAACACAGCAGAGCCCGACAGGTGAGGACGGGAGTGTATGCACCGTTTTCGACGTCAGGACGGTCGGAACTGTAGCTGGTCGGATTCCAGTCCGCGCCACAGATAGGCGGTCAGCGCGGCGCCGGATGCCGGCTCGGCCGCCGGGGTGCCGGGTAGCGGCCACCTCAGCGCTTCGTAGAGCTTTCCCCGGTGGACATGTACTACGGCTTCCAATACGTCGGTGTACAGAGCGGCGCGGTTCGGCAGCACCACGAACAGGAGTGTCGTGGTGACCAGTCCGGACAGCAGCGCCACGGGCCAGGCAAGAGGCAGCCAACAGAGTGTCAGAACGGCCCACAGCAGCGACCGCACCGCCGAGTCGAGCGAGGCGCGCGCCGCTGCGAGCTCGGTGCGAGCGTTGTCGGGCAGCACCATCCACAAAGCAGCCCAGCACCGTACGACGTCCAGCCCGTATCTGTTCACCAGCCGCAGTTCCGTGGCGCGCAGCAGGTTGCCGACGCCGGTGGGGAGAGTGCGGGCCCGGTCGGTCGGGTAGCCCCTCAGTCGCTGGTCGAGCTCGAGTGAGCGCTCCAGTTCTCCCGCGTCCGCCGTACCGTTCTCGACCTTCTCGTGCAGTCGTTGCCATTGCTCCTCCCAGCGTTCCGCCCGGGCCCGGTGCCAGCTCAGTCGGCGCTCGCGAAGCGGTCGAAGTATGGGCGGCCACTGGCCGGCGAGCAGGCGCAGTGCGGGTGTGCCCATCTGCGCCACGGCGAATGCGCTGGCAGTGACCACGGCCAACGATGCTGTGACCAGAATGAATTGGACGGCTGCAGGCTGGGCGAGCGCCCGGTGCGCTGCATGCCGCAGGTCGGCTGGACCTCCGTCGGACCAAGCGTAGGCGGCCAGGCCGGTTGTCCAGAACAGCACCGCTGGTATGGCCAGGGCCATGAAGCGTTCGGCCAGCTTGCCGCTGATGCCCTTCCACAGTTCGTTGAGCATCTGTCAGCCCGCTTCCGCCCCGGTCGGCTGCAGCTCTTCGCCGTGGGTGCGGCATTTGGGCACGGGTTGGCCGACCGACCTGCGGTACCACACCGTGTCTCCTTGCGGGCACAGAAATTTGGGTGCCCGGACCGGCTCACCCCGGCTGGGGGGTGCGTCGCCGCCGAGAAGGTCACGGTCATGGTGGGTGGATGCGTCAGCTGGCTGCCCGTGAGTCAGAAACCCGATCGTCCAGGCGTGGATGGCGGGGTGGCGGCCCATGAGGTCAAGCAGGTCCTGCTCGACCTCGGTGCCGCCGGCTGCAGCGGCCAGCAGTGCCGCCAGTTCCCGATCGAGCGTGGCTCTTTCTTCGGCATCCGGCCCGTCGGCCAGATCCAGCAGCTCGCCGCGCAGGGCTCGAGCAGCGTCCAATACCAGGTCCGCGTCCTCGTTCATGCGTGCTTGGTTCCCTCCCCGGAGCGTCATGCCCCGATGTATATGAACGCGGCCCAGCACCGCGGGTCGTCAAAGGGCCTGCCACGGCTCCAGAACCGGCGGGCCGGACCGCTGAGTGCTGGTGGTTCGGTGACAAGCTCCGGCCATTGGGTCGCGAGTTCAGTGTTGGTCAGCTGGCGGAGTTCGCCCTGCGCGCGGGCGAGAGCGACGGGCGGTGTTGCACCATTCCGTAAGTGACCGTGGAGCCGGGTCATGAGCACCGCGGCCGCAATGTCGGGCACCTGCCACTGGGATGCGATGACGCCGGCCGCACCGGCGCCGAGCACCGCAGTGGCGAGGCCGATGGCCTCGTTCGGCAGTGTCAGGCCGACTACTGCGGTCTCGCAGGCGGACAGCAGGACCAGGCGGGCGGCCAGGTTGGTGGCTGCCATGTCCCGTACGCTCAGTCGTTCGTCGTGGGCCAGCAGGACGGCGCTTTCGCGCGGTTGACGGGGATGCGCGAAGGCGTGGCAGGCCAGGTGGACCAGGCCTGCAGCAGGCAGGTGGGCGAGTACCTGTTCCCGGGTGGCCTGCTCGCCTACCAAGACGGTTGCGTCCTGGTAGGCGTCTGCAATCCGTTCCGCCTCGGCCCGGGCTGCGGGCAGGGGTGCTGCTGTGCTGGGACGGGGGTCGGACACGATCAGCAGCTGCTCTCCGTCAAGGACCTCCGCGCGGCGCCGGGCTGCAGTCGCTGCTCGGGCGTTGGGCACCAAAGCCAGCGCTCGTTGGTGCGCCAGGGGTCCGGGGTCAGCTGTTCCGATCCGGACGGTCGCCGCGTGCAGCGGGAGCCTGGCGAGCACCCCTACCGGGACCAGCCGCAGCGGAGGGTCATCGGGTTTGGCAGGGACGAGGTTCAGCCAGGGCTGTACTGCTGTTTCGCCGAGCCAGTCCAGCACCGCCTGGAAGCGTTCCGCCGCACCCAGTTGGCCGGGTCGCAGCTTCGCCAGTTCTACTGCTTTCGGGGCAAGGTCACGTACGGTGAAGTCGGGTAACGGCACGGGGGTGACCGTTCCGTTGTGCTGGACAACGAGTGCCAGGCCGGTATACGCCTCGGCGATCAGGTAGACCAGCGGGCCGTCCTGCGCTGCGGCTTTCAGGTCCGCTTGGGTGGGTGGTGCCAGCACGTCCTGGAGGCCGTCGATGGCCTGCACGTCGGCGAGCACCTGGTCGAAGTCTCGACGGGCCCGCGTCAGCATGGCCAGAGCTGCGTCGGTGTCGTCCACGCTGTCGGAGCGGTCGGTCCGCTCGGCCTCGCGCAGTCGCCGCGCGGCATCGCCGAGCCGGCTGGCCAACTGCTCATCGACGGCCGCCACCCGATCCAGGCTGAGCTGTTCACGTTGTGCTGCCTCGGAAGCCATGACGGCCTGCCCGGTTTCGGCAGCCACCGCGGCGGCTTCCGCCTGGCCGACACAAGCCAGCGCCACCGCAGCTCGCCCGGCCACCCCTTGGCTGGCGCGAAGTGCCCCCTCACGGTGGCGGCAGGTTACTTCCTGGGCGAAGCGGGCGCGCACGAGCGCCCACGCGTGTCCGAACGCCTCCGCTGCCACCGTGTGCTCGCCCGCACGAGTGGCGTGCTTTCCCCGGGCGTCCGCAGCGCTGATCGCCAGGTCGGTGTCCAGACCTGGTATTCCGAACTCGGCCAGTTCGGCAAAATGCTGCGCAGCCTGAGCCAGGCGGACGGGGTCGCCGGTAGCAGCGCCAAGAGAGGATACGGCGCAAGCCAGCATGTAGCGCGTTCGTTGCCGGTTTGGTGTGTCGACGAACTCGACGAGGGAGTCCCACGCCTGTTCCTGTAGGCGGACTGACTCGCGAAGCATGTCAAGATCGCCTTCAAGCTCCCAGCGCTGGTACGCCACTGATCCCAGCTGCGCGATCACCGCGCTCTGCACGACATGCTCCGGCGGAAGGCGGCGTCTGGCCTCGTTCAGTAGCGCGGTGGCCGAGGCAAAGTACCTGGGCTGGCGGAACTCTGCTGCCACCAGGGTGTGCAGTGCTGCGGCCGTTCGCAGGCACCCGATTGGGTGCGGCATGAGCTCCAAGGGCCCGTCGAACACGTGCTGCATGGCCTCAACGGCGCGGGTCAGGTCATCGCGCCGCTGGTAGACGTCGTAACGGAACCGGTGGGCTGCCGACAGGTTGAGCCACAGGTACGCCCGATCCCTTTCCCCGGCGACGGCGAAGCCTCGCCGACAGACTTCTAGGGCCCGGTCAAGCGCGCCCAGTTCCCCGGTGACGACGTACCAGTCCATCAGGACCCCAGCGAGCCCCGCGCAGATTGCCGCGTGGTGCGGTGAGCCTACGGGGGCGGCAGCCAGGGATGCTTCGGCCAGTTCAAGCGCGCGTGCTGCATCGTCACGACTGCCGTCGAGCCGACCGCGCCGGGCCAGCAGCTTGGCTGCCGTCGACAGTGGCAGCGGTGCATCGTCCACGCCTTCGGCAAGGGCGGCAAGAGCCGCGTGTACTGCCCTGTCGAGGTCCGTCCGGTCGCTGCTGACGTCGAAACGCGTCCTGTAGCCGTTGGCGAGATTGGCCAGTGCCGTCGGTCGGTACGCGGGCGCTGCGCCATCTGCTGCCTCCTGGTAGAGGCTCAGTACCCGGTCCAGGTCGCCAAGGGCAGGAATGCCTTGTCTCTCCAGCTGCATGCGCAGCGTTCCTGCGAGGTTGCCGGCCATGCCTGCCTTGTGCGGGGAGTCGGCGCTGATGGTTGCGTACGCCTCCTCATGAGCGGCTATCGCCTCAGCGAGCAGCGCCGCGTCCTCGGCGAGGTGCACCCAGGCGCGCAGGGCCAGGCCGAGATCTCCCAGCGCCAAGGGCCGCAGGTCCGGAATTCGACCGCCTGTTGCGGAGGCGGTCCGTAGGAGACTGATCGCTTCGCGCAACACCGCTGGATTACCTGACGTCTCGTAGGCACGCCGACGCTGGTGGCCATGCGTAAACGCGATCATGGCCATCTTGTCGTCCAGCGGCTCTCCGCCGCTGTCGAGCTGTTTTTCCCCCATACTTCGGAGTTTAGGTGGGATGGCAGGTTGACTGCTGGTCAAGTCGATTGGTGATCACTTGTGACAGCCTTCAGCACGCGTCGTCGGTCCAGTTCTCGGGCTTGATGAGGCGGGAAGTCTCCGCTGCTGCGGCCGAGCAACGCAGTTGGCCACTGAGCGGACGATGGACGTGAGGCTTCGGCCCTACGAACATGCCCGGCCTCGGCACCCGCCGCTTCATGGACCGTCATTCACGCGGAGCGCGGCGACCACTTCTTTGAGGACCAAGTCGTGCACTCCTTGTCACAACGACTCGCGGCCGCCGGTGGGCGCGGCGTTCTGGCTCTGGTGTGGACGGCTCGGCCGCGCTGGCATCGGGAAGCCTCCTGCGAATCACCATCACGATCACGGCAACGATGGCACTCAGAGAGACGGCCATGCCGCCCAATGTCGCGATCGCGTCGGCCGCCCAGCCCCAGAAATCCTTCACCCAGGAGAACCAGCTGGCGCTGGGCTCCGCTACCTCAACACGTGACGTCAGGGGCGGCTTCTCGACGAGCACGGTGTTCCCGTCGCCTAGGTAGGCGGTCACGGTGAAGGCTATGGTGATCTTTCCGGGGTGCTGTGAACTCACCTCCCACATCCAGGTTGCCCTGTCCTCCTTGGAGAGGACGCTCTGGCGCTCCGAGGACAGTGGTGCGCACCGCACGGCGGTGCCCGCGCAGTGGAGTTTCACCCCGATCTGTGCGCCCGCTTTCAGCGGGGCTTGCTCTTCACCGGGCTTGGCCGAACGCGTACGGCCCAGGACGTCGACTCGGAACAAGCGCGGCTCCCCGCCTGCCTCAAGCTGCAGCGATTTCACGTCCGTGTAGACGAGCTGCCCTGTGAACAGGTCCTGGCGGGCTCGGCCGATCTCTTCAATGTATTGCTTCTGCTTCCCTCTTTCGCCTCTGTCGATGCTCAAGGTGAACCAAAAGGGTAAGGATGCGGCCAGGGCAGCCAGCAACGCGAGCACCAGCCATGGAGAACAGCTGTGCGCAATGGAATTGACAGCCCCGGGCGACATTGCTGACGCATCGCCGACGACGACGGTTCCGTGCTGGCTGCGCTGTGGATTTGGCTTGCGTGACGTGTCCATGTCTCCTCTTGGCTCGGGGACCTGTCGGCCTGCCTGAGGAGCGTAGGACTGAAAGGGCATCACGGACATCGAAAGGTCAGGAGAGTCCGACTTTCGGGTATGTCCGTGGTCAAGCGTGGCGCTCAACTGGTCAGCTGTGGCGCTCAGCCACAGTTGTCTCGACTCCTCTGAAGGTCACGTCGTCGAGGTTGAACTTGAAGTCGTCCGGGCTGAAGCCGGTGTACATGCCGCCGTTCATGTAGCGGGCGATCCCTGCGGCGACAATGTCGTTGATCTCTTCCCCGTCTGTGGCGCGGGCGAGTTTTGCCACGTCGCTGCCGGAGATGGTGACGCGCGTGAAAGTGTCCGGGACATCTTGCGTGAAAGTGGCTGATAGAAATGTGCCCTGACCTCCTGCCATGGCATGTCAGGCCCCTGTGGCAAATCCGCTAAGGATCACTGCATGATCGATGCGCTGAGCTGTTGGTCTAGTGATCGGTGCAGGATTTCTGGTGGTTGTGACGTGTCGACCTGAGCTGGCGTTTCGGCAGAAGTCGAGGAGCCAGAGAGGCTTCTGAAGTGCGAGTTCGGTGATCACTTCGGAATGTGGTGATCGTCGCAGGGTTTCCTGTTGCCGGGCACCAGTAGGGTGCGCGGGGTGTACGTATATGTTGGAGCCTCGTTCGATGCGGCTGTGCCGGGCAGTTCTGGGGCATCGCTGGTCCGGTGGTTTCGTGCCGCCCGCACCGGGCTGTACAGCGACCTGGTGGAGGCGGAGGCCGGGAGCGGGAGAGGGGTCGACTCCGAAGCGCAGATCCGCCCGGACATCGACGACCTGGTGCGCCGCTTCCCCCATATCGCGAAGACGTGGCCGCAGTTCGAGGAGCAGCTTGCCGCGTTCCCTTGGGGAGCCCAACTCGTGTTCCTCACGCAGGGCGGGGAACTGGAGGTGCTGGGACGGGCGAGTTCCTACCACGTCCTGAAAGACGGATCCATCTGGCGCGCATCGGCTCTGGCCAAGGTCAATTCCCCCGATGACGTCGCGTCCTGCACGGCGGTGGTGGACTTCCTGCACGCGGCGCTGGAGGGGAGCAGCCCCCTCTACGGCCACATCGAATGGGACGACTTCGGCGAACTCACCAACCTCGATGTCGTGCTGAGCCGCAAGCGGCGCACGTCCCTGTGCGAAGGTCGGCAGTTCCTGCGTGGCTATGCCTGGGTGACGGTCTGTCCGGCGGAACTTGTGGCGCGGCTGGGCGGCGTCGCGGCGCTGGAGGACTCGGGCGCGTTCCACCGGGTTCTTCCGTTGCGGGCGGGGGGTGTGCTGCTCCAGGCATCGGCCACGATGGACGGGTACACGGACCAGGTGATGGAGCGGATCTTCGAGACGCTGGCTCCCGTGCTGCCGCCGGGCGAGCCGCGCCCGGACCCCGCCCACCCTGACATGCGGTTCGTCCCGCGAGACGCCGCCACGGTGCGCTGAGGTGCTTGGGCGCCCCCCGTGTGTCTGCTCGCCGCCCGCCTCCAGCGCCAGGACCTCGACGCCTCCCTGCTGCGCCGCTACCTGCAGTCTCCTGACCCACCACTCGTGCCCGCGCCGAGCAATAGGCCATGGCCGGCTGACTTCTTGGCAGGGTTCAGAGCGTGATCGGTCGGTACTTCAGTGCCGCATCGACGATCTGCTCCGCGGACGCGTCCTGGAGGTCGTCCGAGGGGTGGAAGATCAGGTCGCTCACGTGGGGATGCGGCACGTTCGCTTCCAGGAGCCGCAGGTAGTAGCCGCTCTCCGCAGGGGCAGTCAGGAGTCTGCGGACGATCTCCACGAGCTCGTCCCGGGTGGCGTCCGCGACCACGGGGCGGGCCGGCCGGGCTGCCTCCCGGCCGAACTCCTCCAGGCTCCTGCTGCCCCCGTACTCGGCGAAGTCGAGGGCCATGTAGTCGTGCCCGGTCATCGCGTTGAAGGCCTCGATCACCGCGCCCGCCGCCTCCGGGCGGGTTTCCAGCAGGCCGGCGATCCGCTCCACCTCGGCGCACAGCTCCTCCAGCCGCTGCCGGCTCACGGGCGGGGGCAACAACTCCGGTCTCAAATCCACAGCCGAGAGTCTGCTGAGAGCGGCCGTCGGACGCCACCGGAGCTGGCAAGATCGGCGCGTCAAGTGATGGGGGCTCCGTCCGGCTCAGCGCCAGCCACCGAGCCGCGGCTGCGAGTACTCGCCGAACAGCGGGCCGTAGACATCGCCGTCATCAGTGGCCACCACGTAGTGGGGCTCGGTCTTTGATGCCGCCTCCTGCAGACGAACGACAAGGTCAGAGACAGGAAGAACACGCAGCGACAGAGCCGCAGCCACCCAGGAGCGCTCTTCGGCGAACTCCGGATTGTCCTTGGCCAGATACCTCTCAAGGTGCTGGGCGGAAGCCTGCATGACCTCCACGTTGCCGCCGCCGGAGAAGACCAGGCAGTCCCGCCACTGCAACCCGACGATGATCTCCAGCGCCCCGGCCAGGTCATCGGCGATCAGCCCGCCAGCCCCGTCGGAGCTCGCGTACACAACTGCGCGGCGACCGCTTTCCTCGGCGCACAGGAAGTACGCCCCACCGGTGAAATCTCCTGCGATTGGTTCCAGCGGCGCACCCGAGGCCAGCCGCAGGCCATCACCGCACTCCCTCCGCTCGACGTCGAACTCGAAGGATCCCCGCAGCAGGCCGTGGATGTCCGGCATGCTCCGGATCAGATCGAGCAGATGATCACCTGAGGCCATGACCTAGACGATAGCCAGGGCCGCTGACCGCCAGGAACCGGACTACCCGTGATGACCCCGGCGGACACCGCACGCGGCAGCCGCGTCATCAGATCATTCTGAAACGATCAGTGAGTTGGATGTCTCCCACCTGGTGGTGAACAGCGCGCATTCGAGGAGGTCGGGGGCCGCGCCGGACGGCCAGCCTTCATGCGCGGCCAGCTGGTCGGCGGCGGCGTGCATGAAGGAGAGGTAGACCTGGTAGCGGTGGGGCGTCCAGTTGCTGTCGGACCAGACCCAGGCGGCGATGGAGCCGTCCGCATCGTGGCCGCTCTCGCGGCCGACCGCAGCCGCTATCTGCCGCAGGCGTCGGGCCAGCACGCGGTCGAGGATGAGCGGCCGGATGCCGTGGACGGGCTCCAGTGCGAGGCCGGTGAAGTAGAGGAATTTGGTGAAGAAGGCCGGCCCGAGCCCGGGCACCTGCCTCTGGAGCGCAGCGTACGCCTGGGGTGCACCGTGTTCGTGCAGTGCGGTGACCGCGGTGGCCAGCGTTGCGTCGAGGCCGTCGTGGGCCAGGATCTTGTGGAGGGTGGCCGGTCCGCTGCCGCCGGGAGTGCCGCGCTTGCCCTTGCCCCACACGTACGTCGCGGCCAGCGCCTCCCTGAACGCCTCCCGCTGCAGCGCGTCAGCGACGGCCGCGGCCACCTCCGCCCTGCTGACCGCAGCGTCACCGTCGGCGGAGGTGGGCGCCAGTGCCTTCGGCCACGGGGTGATCTGCGCCCACCGGCTGGGCGTGTAGCGGACGGTGTGCGCGCCGGGCGTCCTATCCGCGTAGGCAGCCGCATTCGTCTCCCACCAGCGGCCCAGCGCCCGTACGACGGCGTCGGGCAGCAAGCGTGCGGCCATCTCGCGGTCCACCGCGTCCGCACGCTCCTGGCGACCTCGTCCGTCCTGTTTGTCCTGTCCGTCCTGCTCGTTCACGAGCCGATCCCTGTCTGACGCGTCGCCGAGGCAGGGGAAGAGGATCGCCCGGTAGCGGCCCGCGCGGAGCTGTCCCGCGATCTCCCGTTCGCTAAACCGCTGGTTGAGCTCCTCGGCGGCCTTCCAGGTCCACTCGTCGTACCGCTTACCGTAGGTACGGCCCGCATCTCGGCCGCGGCTTCCTCGCCCGTTCTCATCGAGTGAGGGATCCGGATGGAGACGTCGTTGAGGCTCCCGGCCACGAGACCCTGCTCCAGGAAATCGATCGCGTCAGTACAGGTCGTTCCGGCTCTCAGCATGCCCTTGCTCTCCCCCAGGGACGGGGACCGGTGCCCCCCGTCCCGGCCATCCTGCCAGCGTTGATTACGTCCGGTGCGAGTTCTGCGTGTGGAGGCCTGGTCCCTTCCGGGCGGGGTCGCCGCGCCCGAGACTTCCCGGTGTCGTCGTCCAGGTGCGCTCAGCCGGTCAGCGGGTGACGGCTGGCGGCGATGTAGCCCGAGCGGATGTCGCCGAAGAGCGCCGTCTAAGGGCGACGAACCGTGCAGACCCAACCGGGCCGTCTGTGACCAGCCGGGCGCAGGCAGGGCTCACCAGAGGCGCTCTCAGCTTTCTTGATCAAGTCCCGGACAAAGCCTGTTCGTGATAGCGCGAGGCCGGTGGGGGCGCGGGAATCAACGATTGTTCAGCGGCGTGGGGCAGGTCTGGACGTTCAGAACCATGGTGTCCGAGTTGCCGCTACGTCCGACCCGGGTGAAGCCGAGGGGGGCGTAGAGGTGCGCGGCGGGGTTGCCGTCCTCGACGCTCAGGCTGAGCCGAGCGGCCGGGGCCGGCCTCGCGGCGGCGGCCCGGATCAGCGCCTCCATCAGGGCCCGGCCGTGTCCGCGGCCGCGGTGTTCGGGCAGCAGGCCGAAGGTCAACTCGGGAACGTCCGCAGCGACGAAGCCGTAGCCGGGTTCACTCTCGGGGAGGTGCCGCGCCCAGGCGGCGCCGATCGGTTCGCCGGCGTCGGTCTGTGCAATGACTCCGAAGTCGTCCCTGCGGGGCCAGCCGACGAGGTAGCGCGCGGCGTGCGGTTCAGCGGCGAGCTGCTCGGCGGTGAACCGCTGATCGCCGTTCCAGTTGTATGCCTCGAGCAGGATGCGCCAGAGGAAGTCGGCGTCGCCGGCGACGGCGGGGCGCAAAGACATCAACGTCCTTCGGGTCTGGAGCGGTGTGGGCCGGCCGACGGTAGGTTGCCATCCCACCGCTCGGCAAGGAGTTTTGTCGCCGACGCCTGTCCCACGGCCTCGTCGTCACGTCCACCGCGGGGAACTTACTGGGGTTCGGTGCTGCCGGGTTCGGGGAACATCGAGGGCTTCGTGAGTGGTGAGCCCTTCAGGCAGGGAGTGTTCGCGAGCACGTTCGTCTCGCCGGAGCCTTTCACGTAGGAGACGAAGATGGTGAATTCCCCGAATTTGCCCGGGGATGTGTATCGCCTTCTGTTGTCATGGAGGCGCCATCCTCCCATGGTCCAGCCCTGCTTCTGGAGGTCGGCTCGGACTTTGGGGCCGACGTCCGCAGACCTCACCCCCTGGAGGAGCGACATGGTGACCGTGTGTCTCGCGGTGCCCGGGTCCTGGCAGTCGGGAGCGGTCTCCACGGCGGGATGCACGGCGCCGATCGGGGGCGGTCCTGACTTTCGTGCGGCCGTGGTTACCTTGAGCAACAGTTCGTGGAGGCGTTCATCGGCTTGGTCGAGCGTGGTGGTGGTAGTCAATGACTGCGTGGTGGCCGGAGTCGATGACTGCGTAGTGGCCGAAGCCAATGGCTTTGGGGTGGAGGTGGGGGAGGCCTGTGAGTCCGAGCAGGCCGTGACCAGGGCAAGAGTTCCCAGAGCAGCACATATGGACACTCGACGTCGACGCACGGTTTCCCCTAGATGATCGCAAAGAGAGCTGATGGTATCTCCAGGGGATCGGCCGGGCTGTGGGGGCGTCCGAGGCCGGCCATCGCTACGCGAACCTGGTGGCTGCCTCGCTTCAGTGGGTGGCCTGGTCGATGATCGAGTGCCGCACGCCCTCGGCGTAAGCCGACGTCCTGGACGGCACCCACCCCCTTCACCCGCGGCACGCTGATACGGGCCCGTTGACGGCCGCGCCTCGTCTGTCGGCGAAGTACGCCGCTCCTACCACCCGGCCGGTCGGGCACGGCCGCGGAGCAGCTCCATCCCTACGACGAGCAGGAGCTGCTGCCCGGCCTGGTCGAACTGTTCCTGGAGGGTGGGCTCGCGAAAGAGGCCGGCCAGCTCTCCGGCCTGGGCGGCGAGGTCGCCGCGCTGGGCGAGGTAGTCGGCCATGGAAGCACGGTGAATCGCGCGGGCACGCTCCAGCAGCGTACTGTCCACGGTTCCGTCCAGGGTGCGGCTCAGCGCGGCGCTGAGGGCCTCGACGTGGCCCACGACCGCCTCGACGGTCATCGGTGTCTGCGCGGGGCCGAGGGCGCGGACGAGGCCGCTGGCGGCGAACACCGACTCTGGCTCCATGACGTCCCGCACGGCGTCCAGCAGCTCGGCTCGCCCGCGCACCGTCAGGGTCTTGCCGTTGCCCAGGGCGGTGATGGTCCGCACGAACCGGGCCCGCGCGGTCTCGCCGGCCAGTTGATGCCCGACCTGCTCCAGCAGACCCACAGCCCCCTCACGCGCCACCTCCTGGCTGCGCCTGCCGCGCCCCACCCAGGTCATCCACGCCCGCTGCGCCTGCCGGGTGGGGACGTAGCCGTCCCACCACAGCCACATCGCCAGCGGCACCTGCGCCAGCGCACTCAGGTGCGCTACCTGCTGCCGCTTGTCGAGCAGGAGCAGCAGCAGCCGGCGCTGGTTGACGCTGTGCTCGGCCTTGTCCGAACCGCGGTGCCGGGTACGCAGCCGCGGCTGGTCCAGAAGCCCCTTGGCGATCCAGTCGTGGACCCGCCGCACGGTCATGTCCGGATGACCGGCCGCATGCGCGTCCGCGACGAGGTCCTCGATGCTGCCGGGCCCGGTGATGCTCTCCCACGTGTACACGGGGTGGAAATTACATCGTTCTCCCGCCAACCAGGCCCCACTTGAGGATGCAGCGCCCACCACCCGGCTGCCACGATCAGTTCAGCAGCACAACAACCCCGCCGACCCCCGGCGGACCGCCTCGCTGCACTACCCACACCCCGCAAGGGCGCGCGGCCGTGCCCTGCCCGAACGAAGGACACCCGTCATGCCGAAGAAGAACCGCACCCCCTCCACCACCGGGCACCAGGACCACGTAGCCACCGTCTCCTGGCGGCGCCTCGTCTCCGCAGCACTCCTCACCGGAGCCGCCCGCCACATCGGCGCCCTTCTGGTCGGCCTCGCAGTCACCTGGTGGCAGCACGACTGACACCCCGCCACACCCGGCTGGCACACGCCTGCTGAGGTGATGTCAGGACAGCCCGGCTACACACCCATTGAGTTCCTCTGCGCTCCCACCTCAGCGAGACGCACCGCCGAGCACCGCCCGCAACCCCAACTCAGGGGCACCCACCCCAAACCCGGATTCACCAAAAGTTCTGTAGCAAAGGAAACAGCTCACCGACCAATCCGCCCCGTGCCCCCGTAGCCAGCCGCCCGCGGAACGCGGGCCGGGTCCGGGAGCGCAGCGGACGGACCCCCAGGCTCCTCCAGGAGCGCAGCGACGAGGAGCCGCCGGCTCGAAGCGTAAGCGGAGAGCCGGAAGAGCACCAGCTCAACCTCCGGATTCAACGAAACTTTTGACGGAAGGAAACACGGCTCGGAGCGCAGCGCGAGGCCGACTCCTCGCACCGCGGGGAGTCCGCTTCGTCACCCGCGCGCAGCGCGGGCTCCGCTCAACTCCTGCGCGCAGCGCGGGAGTTCC
>NZ_CP174284.1:0-668613 GCF_045343905.1 Streptomyces sp. AHU1
GACCGTCGACGGCGTCGACCACCTCAAAAACGTGACCGCCACCTTCCAGCCGGGACGCCTCCACACCGTCATCGGCCGCACAATGGCCGGGAAGACGACGCTGCTGCGGGCCTTGGCCGGCCTGCAGAAAGTGGACTCCGGATCTCTGACCCGTGCAGGAGCAGACTTCCTTAAGACTCCCGTGTGGCGGCGCGACACTGCCATGGTCTACCAGCAGTTCATCAACTACCCGCATCTCAACGTGTTCGGCAACGTGGCCTTCCCGCTCAAGCGGGCCGGGCTGTCACGGGACGCGATCCAGCAACGCGTCCGCCAGAGCCTGGCGAGCGTGGGCCTTGCAGACTTCGAGAAGCGCAAGCCCTCCCAGCTCTCCGGCGGCCAGCAGCAGCGCATCGCGATGGCCCGCGCCCTGGCCCGGGACACCGGCATCCTCCTGCTCGACGAGCCACTCGCCAACCTGGACTACAAGCTGCGCGAGCAACTACGCGACGAGTTGAAAGCCCTCTTCTCGGACCAAGGCGACACGATCGTCATCTACACGACCACCGAACCCGCCGAGGCGATGATGCTCGGCGACGTGGTCATGGTCATGCACGAGGGACGCATCCTCCAGACCGGCACCCCGCAAGAGGTCTACGAACACCCGGCGACCACCACAGTGGCGTCCATCATCAACGACCCACCCATGAACATCTTCCAGGGCCGGCTCGACGGCGGCCAGGTCACGGTGGCCGGCTTCCAGGCCACGCACGCCTCCGCACACCTGGCCGACCTGGACGACGGTGCCTACCAGTTCGGGCTACGCGCCACCGACGTCAGCCTGGCGTCCAGCGGGGTCGAGGGCCAGGTCACCTTTGTGGAGATCTCCGGCTCCGAGACCTTCGTCCATGTGGCCGTCGGCGAGACCCCTTCGTCGTACAGATCGAAGGCATCCACGATGTCGCCTTCGGCGACCTGGTCAGACTCCGGCTCCGTCCCGACCGGCTGTTCGCCTTCGACGAGCAGGGGATGCTCGTGCGGACACCTTCATACGATCTCGCTTCAGCGGAAGGGCGTTGACATGGCGCAGTTGGACATCGTCGACGTCGGGCACGCGTACGCGCCGGGAGCCGAACAGGAACGGTGGGCTCAAGCCGCTGAAGCTGACCTTCGAATCCGGCAAGACCTATGCGCTGGTCGGACCCTCGGGCTGCGGCAAGACGACGCTGCTGAACATCCTTTCCGGCCTGGTCAGACCCTCCCAAGGGCAGGTGCTGTTCGACGGCATCGACGTCACCGCCCTGCCCACGAAGGCACGCAATATCGCCCAGGTCTTCCAGTTCCCCGTCATCTACAAGTCAATGACGGTCTACGAGAACCTCGCATTCCCGCTGCAGTGCCGACGCTGGGACAAGACAAGGATCGACGCCAAGGTGCATCAGGTCGCCGAGGCCCTGGACCTGCACGACCGGCTGCGGCAACCCGCTCGCGGACTCACCGCCGACGACAAACAGCTGATCTCACTAGGCCGCGGCCTGGTCCGTGACGACGTAGCCGCAGTACTGATGGACGAACCACTCACCGTCATCGACCCGCAGCTGAAGCACTCGCTACGGCGCAAGATCCGTGAGATCACCGAACAGTTCCAGCCTACGGTGATCTATGTGACCCACGACCAGTACGAGGCGATGAGCTTCGCGCAGGAATTGCTGGTCATGAAGGATGGCCGCGCTGTGCAGCAGGGCACCCCCGAGCAGCTTTTCGAGGCGCCCTCCTCTACATACGTCGGCTACTTCATCGGCTCACCGGCGATGAACTTCCTGACCGTAGACCAAAGCGGCGGGCGCTTCACGCTGTGCGGCCGAACGCTATCCGCTGCCTGGGACATCATTCCCCAGAGCACGACCGAGGTGCAGATCGGTGTTCGCCCCGAATACGTCAAAGTCGTCAAGGGCCCCGGCCCCAATACCTTCCCCGGCCGGCTGCGGGGCGTCAGCGACCACGGCGCACAGCGTGTGCTCGAGGTCGAGGTCGCTGGGCAACTCGTCACAGTCAAGACGCCGCGGGAGGAGGGTCCCTTCCGGTGAGGAGGTCCTCGTGCACCTGCCGCGCGCCAAGGTTCTTCCGTACGCGGACGGTCAGCTGGTACTGCGATCTTAACGATCGCTTCGGGCGGCCGGCCGCAGGACGACTCTGCGAGCCCGTGGTCGACGCGCTGCTCCAGAAAGGCTTCGGGGCTGGCGACGAGCGTGCTCGGGCAGGCGATGACCAAGGTTTTCGCGAGACTCCTCGGCATCACCGACCGCACATAGGTGCTGGTCTCACCGTCACACAATCCGCCACACTCCAGGCGGCCGTAAGTCTGGGACCCGGCAGGTATCCGGGCCCAGCTCGCCTGGCGGATCGAGGAAGTGATGGGGCCTGATGCCTTCTTCTTCGACGACACCGGGTTCCTCAAGGACGGGACGGCCTCGGCATGCGTGTCGCGGCAGTACAGCGGCACCGCGGGCAAGGTCACCTACTGCCAGCTCGGCGTCTCGCTCCACCTTGCGTCCGACCACGCCTCGGCAGCGATCAACTGGCGGCTGTTCCTGCCCGAGACCTGGGATCCCGCCTCGCCGAAGGCCGAGGCGGGCACGGTCGCCCGCAGCGCATCCTGTGGCGTCCCCGGGGACGTCGGGCATGGGAAGTGACTCCTCGGGTCCGACACTTCCGTTTTATGCCGCGAGGTCCAGCCGCTGGTGGCAGCGGACCCTCGCCTGGTATGGCGTGACGTAGCCGATGGTGGAGTGAATCCGCTTCCGGTTGTAATGTTCCGCGATCCACCCAAAAAATGTCCTGCCGGGCCTGCGCCTTCGTCTCCCAGACCGTCAGGTTTGGTCTTAGAGAAGCCGGGATGCGACGAATCAGCTCACATGGCACTCGCTTTGCGTCATGTCTCACCGCTCTCTGCGTGCCTGCCTATCGTCGTCGCCATGCAACTCTGGGAAGGTGTGGTGTGGGGTGCTTTCGGCGGGTTCGCCATGGAGGCACTCGACTTCATCATCGCGGTTCGCCGGTGGCACAGGCTGCCGTGGTGCGTAGGGGCGAGCACGCTGACTCCGAACCGGGCCGCTGTTCCCACCCGGCTGGGGCACCAGCCCCCACAGGAGTTGGCCGCGCCGGGCCTGCTTGCCTATGGCGTCGCTGGCACACTGCGCGTCATGGTCGGCGGAGGCCTGTCAGCAACCGTGGTGAGTACCTCACCTCAAACTGCCTCGGCCTGGATTTCTGTGCTCACAGGTGCCACTGCTCCCCTCCTTCTGGAGAAAGTGACGACCCTGGTTCCACTCCTCGTTCACGGCGACAAGAGCATTTCCCCGTCCCAGGCGGAGGACAGCGCGGTCGACGGTTCCTGGCAAGCAGGAGGACCGCTGTCCTCCTCTGAGCCGGCAGTCGGCCAGGCAACCGGCGCAACTGAGGGAGAGTGACTGCGGTGCGAGCAGACAGTTTTGTCGGCCGGGTCGTCTCGGTTCTCTCGTCGCGCAGCGGCCTTTTATACCGCGTCCAGCCCAGACACGACGGGCGTCCGTCAGCGAAGGACCGCGTCCAGACGCCGAGTCAGCGCGGCTGCTGAGGGCAGCAGCGCGCAGTTGGTGAACGTGGGACTGCCTAAAGCCAGTCTCCGCGGTGCGGCACTTCGCGGTGCGAATCTGCGTGGGGCTGATTTACGAGACGCAGATCTGAGGGATGCTGACCTCCGTGGCGCCAATCTGCAAGTAGCCAACCTCACCTTTGCGAGTCTGGAGGGTATTGATCTGCGCAATGCCGATCTCAGGGACGGCCATCTGAACAGCTGTGACCTGCGGCAGGCGGATCTATCGGATGCTGACTTGCGCAATGCGCGCCTTACGAAAGCAACCCTTGGACATGCCCGGCTCTCTGGTGCGGACCTGCGGGAAGCAGTGCTCTGTGACGCGATGTTGCGCGGTGCCGACCTTCAAGGTGCCGACCTGAGAAACGCCGACTTGCACCACACAGACCTGCACGGCGCCGACTTGCGAGGCGCGCGGCTCCGAACAGTGCTTCACACAGCCAACCTGGAGGAAGCCGACCTCAGCGGCACAGACCTACGGCGCCAACTACTCAGGAATGGTCACTTCCACGGCTGCAACTTGAGAAGAGCCGATCTGCGCGGTGCCATCCTCGCTGGCGCAGACCTGCGGGACGCCGACTTGACTGGTGCCCAGCTCTGGAAGACTGACTTTGAGGAAGCCGATCTCAGCGGTGCCGTTTTCGACGACATCGACACCGGCCCCTGGCAACACACCGGCCGCGGCCTCCTCTACCTTTCCGGAGCTCGCTGGAGTGCGGCCACCCAGTGGCCACCAGACCTGGAGAGCCTCATGATGGCCCGGTCTTTGTGCGTAGGTGACGGGATGTGGGTCGTCCTACGCACAAGAGTCCACCGGCTTACCGTCTCACCGTTGAAACGCTGAACCTCAGAGGCAATGCGTCTGAGGACGGTTCGGCTGAGACCGCCCGAATCAGCGCCCGCAGCCAGCAGGGCGGCGGGCGTGGAGCGCTGCGTACGGTACGTCAGCAGGGCAGCACCGATGCCGGTCAGCATGCCGAAGACGAGGACGATGGCGCTACGGAGACCGAGCAGTGGGGGGCATCCCGACTGCTGAGGGGCAGAAGCCATGGTGAACCCTGCGGCCTGCAGGCGCTCGAGGATCCGCAGAAGGCTCGTCTGCCACACGTCATCAGCGTGCTGACGCGATGCGCTTCTTGATAAGCGGCTTGAAGCGTGGAGGGGGCTGCCAGTTCCCACGGTCCGCTCCTGCGGGTTCGCGTATGGTGCTTCGCACAATCAGCGTCGCGAAGAGCTTGCTCCTCGCAGCACCACCAGGGGCGGGGGACGAATGAGTCGTGATGCCGGAGGGTGCATAGGCGTCGCACTCTTGCTCGTTGGCGTGAGCTACGGGATCCACGACTTCTTTGCAGAAGACTCCGAGCCGGCCCCGGGCTCTATCGCCGTTGAGGAGGGCCACCACTACAACGCCTATCAGGAGAAATTCCTGGAGGCTGTACGGCCCCTGGAGTACCCGCCGGGCGTGACGGAGAAGGACGCACTGTTTGGTGCGCTGGGAGCGTGTGCGACGCTCAAGGACGATCCGGTCACGGACGCCGCGATCCTCGCGCACAACACCAGTGAGGACATTGGCTTGAGCCTGGCCGACGGTTCCACGTTCGCCCTGGCGGCAGAAGCCGTCTTCTGTCCCGGCGGGCAGATAGCTGCCTCCGAATGACCTTCACTTCCATGGGCCGGGACCGCCACGCAGGGCCCGGAGAACGGGCGAAGCAAGCCCGGCAGCTCCCTATGATCCGCGCAATGACTGAGACGCCAAAGCCTTTGCCAGTCCGCAGCCGCCCAGAGACTGCCCACCCGCTATCACGCACCAACTCGTCAGGAGCGGGATCGGATCTTTGCCGGAGGATGCTCGATGATGACGAGTGCTGCTGTTCTACCTGCTCAACGCCACCAGACATCCTGGACGATCCCGCTCATGACGTCTGGGCCGAGCTATCCGCTCACACGGCCTCGCAGCCACGGTCAGTCTGCAGTGAGACCTCTACCCGACGTGCCGCGTGCGGCCGTCGCTCCTGACTCCTTACTCAGGACCGAGGGCGCACACCGTCGTCGCACCCCGGACAGTCCTCTGTGTCGAGGGCTTGGACCCGCCGGCAGTGGTTGCAACTCCAGTGCGTCGGGGCTGGCGTGGTTTGATGAGCGTCCTTCGGACGGACCGACAGGTCGGCGTCCCGGCGTAGCGCCTCCATGATGGAACCGTTGGGGTCGAGATGTGGTACGGCAGAGATCAGCATGCTCGCCGCCACCCGGTGGTCCGCCGATTCCGAGGAAGCAGCCTGTGCCAGGAGCGAAGAGCGCCGATCGCCTGAGGTCATGAGGGCGATGGCATGGAATAGGGCCGCTCGGCCGCGAGGCCAATGGGTCATGTTCCTGTCGAACAGCTTCTGACCGTCCCACGGAACGCGCCCCTCCTCCAGGTTGATCAGTACGTTGGCTGCCGACCAAGCCATCCACGAGGAGTCCGCTTCTAGGCACGCCAGCAACGTCGTCTGTTGGGCGTCTGTGAGGATTAGCCCGACGCCTGGGATGGGCGAGGGCTTGACCAGAGGGGGTGTGCCCGTGACGAGCCATTCTTCCAGCAGAGCATCGGGCATGCTGATCTTCTGGAAATGACGAGCCTGGGTTGCCACGGCTGCCTTGTCGATGCCGTACGCGTCAGCCATCGCGTCGAGCCACGCCCGGCGCTCCGCCGCGCTGTCGTGGGCGAAGGCGCGGTCGATCTCGATCACCGAGGACTCGGAGTATCCCGTCGCCGCGAGAAGGTCGCCGAGGGCGGTGAGCGACCAGAAGTCCCCGCCCGCGGACTCCGGGCACGGGTTGTGGAGCGACACGAGGTCGGAGAGGAGGGCCGCCCTGTCGTCTTGGGCACCGGATGCCCAGTCTCGCAGCTGGGCGGCCATGTTCCCCCAACGCCGACTCGTGTCGAATCCCGCGCGTGTGAGTGCGGCGTAGATCCTCTCGGCTACGTTCCCAGGCGTGCGCCCCGCGAGGGCGAACACGTACTCACCTGCATCATTGGGAAGCACTGCCAGGTGTTCGGCCATGCCCAGGGCGACTTGCTCAAGCCCTGGTGTAAGGCGGCCGCCACTGACCATCTTCCAACTGCGCCTCCCTTTCTTCACCATCTCGGATTCCTGCGGCAGGGGAAGCGCCAGCACCGCGCGGAGCGCGTCGATCTCCGCTCCGCTCAAGGGGGCAGCGTCCGTACGAGCGTCCGTCAGCACGCACAGGGCCTTTGCGATCGACTCGGCAATGTCATCGAGTTCGGACAGCTCCACAAGGTCCGCTCGCCGATTCCTCGATGTCGAGGGCAGCGCCAGCAGGCATGCGGCCTCCACGAAGGGCCAGGGCCCCGCGTGGCGCGTCTTGTCCCACAGCGCCGGGAGGAACTCCGGGGGTTTTCCAGGGCCGCGCGGGAGTACTGGCTCGCCCGCGAGCGCGCCGAGAGCACCGGCCGTGAGCTGGTCCAGGGCTCGTTCCAGTTCGCCGTGGGAAAGGGTCACGACACCGCGCGCCGCGAGCTCGGCCACCATGAGGGCGGCTTCCCGCTGTGTCTCGCCGACGTCGAGTAGAGCCTCAGCCGTGCGGGAATCGAGTCCGGCAGCAAGGGCGATAGCCCCGTCGGAGTCCGTGTGTACGAGGGCGTGGCGCAGCCAACCTTGTAGTTCATCGGCCCCGCACGACTGTGCCCACATGGCCGTTGCGATCTCAGCGAAAACTTTGCTGCGGGCGGTGAGGTCGCCCGCACCGTTCACCACAAACACAGCTACGTGCTCATCCCAGAACCGGAGGACATGCTCCGCCACCTCGCTGGCTGCGGCGGGCGGCATAGCCCATCGCAGCGGGTCCCTCAGCATGCCGGTCAGTGACTCGAGGGCGCGTTCTGCTGGAGGGGTCACCTCGCTGACGAGGAGCCGTCCGAGCGTGACAAATCCGTCGAGGAGCATGTCTGTCGTCAGGGCGGGTGCCCAGGGTCGGGCCGGGTCGAGTGTCCCCCGTAGACGCTCCCACCGGTGCACGGACTGTTGTACCGCGCGATGCAACAACGCCGCACGCCCTTTGGGAAGGTCTGAGTCCCGCGTGTTCGCGCAGACGAGGGCGAGCAGAGCGGCGAGCAGTGGCACCGCGAGCAGGTGCGCGTGCTCCTCTTTTGCATCCTTGATCCAGGCGCGTCGCATCGCCAGGAAGGCCGCGCGGTCTGGCTCTGGAATCCGTGCGTCGGCACAGGCGACGAGGATGCTGTCGACCGTTGCGTCGAGATTTTGTGGAGGCGCGAGCTCGACCCGGGGCAGGCCGAGTCGGGCCGCCGCCCCTTGCGTGTTCGCTCGTGTCGTGATCACGAACCCGCAGGAGGGGTGCAGAGACGCTTGAATCTCTTCGAGTTGTTGCGCGACCCATGGCGCGCGTCCCCCATTCGTCTAGCCCGTCGCAGAGGAGGAGGACGCGCCCTTGATCGATTTCCTCATGCAGGTACGCGGCGAGCGGTTCTCGGTCCGTGTCCGCCACGGTGTCTGCGATGGCGTCATTGACCAGGCTGTCGAGGGTCAGGCGTTGTGGCTGTCTCTTCAGCAGACGTGACAGCGACACAGGGATCGGGGTCGGGGCGTCGGCGTGGCTGGCGCAGTGGGCCGCGATCTCGCGTACCGCTACCGACTTGCCTGAGCCCGGTTGCCCCACGATGAGCATGCGACGCCAGCGCCTCAGGTATTGGAGGAGAAAGGAGGAAGTACGCTCGCCCTCCACGTCGATCCGGAGGTCGCCGACGAGATCGTCGACGACGAGGGGTGGGAGATCGTCGGCGAGCAGGCTGAGGTCGATCCGTCCAGCCTCCGCTGTGAGTCGGGTCCGGTACGAGTCGACGGCGTTCCGACGGGAGGCCAGGCGCATAGCCAGTGGACCCCGGTGGTCCGGGAGCACAGTCACGCCCGAGGTGGTCAGGGCAGCAACCCAGTCCTCGGCGGAACTCCCGAGCGCCTCGCCCGCCTGCCGATGGAAGAAGTCGGCCAGGGCGCTCACGGCACGGTGTCCCTGAGCGTCCGCCACGACGAGGTCCATCAGGGCAGCTAGAAAGTCGCGGTGCGGCGCCGGTCCCGTCGAGCCGGGCAGGTGGAGAACACGCGCCCGGTCGAGGACGAGTTCGCGGACCCGCGACGGAAGCCGGTCGGAGAGGAGTGCGAGGGCCCTGGACTCGTCACCAGTCTCCATGCGCAGGCCCGCACGGTGGCGTCGTAGAGCCCGGTTGAGGTTCTTTACCGGACCGACGAGTTCCTCGCCAGCGATGACCAGAAGATCGTCGGGACCGAGCGTTGAAACCTGTCCCACCCACCCCGTTAGTGTCTCTTCCAGCGGACGCCCTCGGTTGATCTTCCGCTTCGCGGACACATAGGCGCGGCGCCCGTCGGAGAAGGTGACACGGATGTCGTCGGTCGGGTCGCTGGTCTCGAAGTCCAGCCGGACGGGGCACACCTCTGCGTGAACGTCCAGCCCCGACACCGGGCGGCCACGGAGCCCGTGTACGGCCAAGTGCACGGCCAGCTCGCACCGGAAGACACTGCCGACTTCCCCGGCCTGTCCCGCCCTGCTCACCCCGACCGCACCCCGATCTACCCACGCACACTGTTTGCTCCGAACCTCCGGTGGAGCAGCGTCCCATGATAGGAGGTCATAACCGATAGGTGGGGCGTGACAAGGACGGTTCGCATTCGGACGCCTGGGCCCTCGCCCTGCGAAGGTTCGGACGCGATCAGCGTCCACGAGGTGGATGCATGCGGGGGACTTCAGCGTGATGGCGTGCGAGCCCAACGGTGTCCAGTGCTCGGCGCTCACGCTGGCTTCCTTGTGCAGCTCGCGGAGAGGGCACTCTAGGGCCTGTGTGACGTCGTGATCAGCCTGGAGTCTTCAGGAGGTCGTCGATCCAGATCATCGAGGCGCGGAGGTGGAGGCCGGCGAGGTAGCTCTCGGGTGACTTGTCGTATCGGGTGGCGATTCCTCGCCAGGCCTTCAGTTTGTTGATCAGGCGCTCGACGGTGTTGCGCTCCTTGTAGAGATCGGTGTCGTGGCTGACGGGCCGGCCGCCCCTGGCGCCCTTCTTCTTCCGGTTGGCGGCCTGGTCCTTCTTCTCCGGGATGACCGCTTTGATGTTGCGTCTGCGCAGGTGGGCGCGGTTTCCGCGGGACGAGTAGGCCCTGTCCGCGGCGACCGCACCGGGCCTGGTGCGGGGACGGCCGACGGGCAGCCGGATGCGCACTCTTTGCAGTACGGGGATGAACTGCGGACTGTCACCTGCATGCCCTGCGGTCAGGACGAGCGTGAGCGGGCGGCATCTGCGGTCCGAGGCGAGATGGATTTTGCTGCTCAGGCCACCCCGGGACCTGCCGAGCAGGGCTTGCTTCAAGCGGATCCTGCGCCGGCGTCGGATGCGTTGCCGCTCGGCCTGTCCGTTCTGCTCCTGCGGCCCGCCCCCTTTGCCGGGCCCGCTCCTGCTCCCGCGCGGCCTCCTCGAGGACTTCCATGAGGTCCTCACTCACTCGCATCCCCGCGGCGTCGTGGTGGGCACGGACCGTCGTGGAGTCCACACTGACCAGCGACAGATCCGTCTGGTCCACGCGGGCTGCTGCGGCGATCATGCCTTCCAGCAGAGCGGAGAAGACACCGGCGTTGCGCCAGACCCGAAATCGTCCGTAGACGGTGGCCCAGGGGCCGAACTCGGCGGGCATCTCCCGCCACTGGCCACTGGAGCGGAACCGCCAGATCACTCCCTCGAACTGCTCTCGCAACCGCTCGGGATAGGGGCCGTACTCACCGATCGGCAGGTACGGCTCGATGAACTTCCACTGATCGTCGGTGAGTTGCCTACGAATCACAACCGATGTCCTACCGGTTTCTACTGCCCGAAGAGGGAAGAACCCGCCAACTGATCACGACATCACACAGCCCCTAGGGGGCGCCCAGGCAGTAGGCCCCACACCGGAATCGGCAGCCAGTCGTGTCACCAGCCTCCCCGAACAGCACAGCAACTGCACCAGGTTACGGGCGTGGCTCAGTGACACGATTTCATGGGTGAGCGGCAGAACGCGGGTGTCCGGTACCCCGCTGGGTTCGGCCATCCGCTGCCGGGTGCTGCCGGGAGCGGTGCAGAAGGGGCAGCGCGATCAAGGGGAAGAAGACCACGGAGAGCAGCCCGGCGGCGACCAGCGCGGACGCGTTCTCGGGCCGAATGACGTCCAGTTTCAGGCCGATGGTCGCCGCGGCCACTATGACTGGCAGTGATGTGGCCTGGAGCAGAGCGCCGGCCGCGACATCCGGCCAGGAGAGTCCGGCTGCGCGGTACAGCAGTGCCGGAAGGCCGCGGACCAGCAGCAACGCGGCCAGGAACATCGGCACCCGGAGGACGGTCCCGGCGTTCTCGAACAGGGCGCCGAGGTTGAACTGGATACCGCTTGTCACGAAGAACACAGGAACGAGGAATCCGTAGCCGAGGCCGGCGAGCTTCATGTGGAACCGGGGGTGGGACCGTTCGGCGTCGGGGTCGACCAGCCGGAGGACGGCACCTGCGACGAAGGCGCCGAGGATGGCCTCGAAGCCCAGGTGGAGCGCCATCGCCGAGAGTCCGACGACCAGCAGCATCGCCAGCCGGATGCGGATCTGGGCACTGGTGTCGGCCAGCCGGTCGAGGGTGCCGGTCAGCCAGGCCCACTGTCCGATGCGTACGGATGCCGCGACGATGAGCGCCGAAATCCCGGCCAGGGCAAGGAGAAGGAGGATCTTCGAGCCCGCACCGGAGCTTCTTTCCGTGAAGAGCAGCGACAGAAGGATGACGGCTCCGACCTCGCCGGACGATGCGCCGCCGATCGTCAGCTGTCCCACCGGCTGGTCGATCGCTCCGGAGTCCTTGAGGATCGGGACCAGCAGACCGAGCGCCGTCGCCATGAGAGCAGTGCCGATCAGCAGGGGGTTCTCGACGAGTCCGGCGATGTGCATGAGCCAGCCGACCGCAGCCGCAAGGGCAGTCGAGGCGAACAGGCCGGTGCCGATCAGCTGCGCGCGGGGCCCGCGGAGCTGCTGGATGTCGATCTCCAGGCCGGCGAGGAACAGCAGGAAGCCCAGGCCGATGACCGACAGCATGTTGACGGCGGTGTCCGCCTTGACGACGTTCAGCACGGCCGGGCCGAGGACGATGCCCGCCAGGATTTCGAGCACCGCGCCGGGGAGGGGAAGCCGGGGGACTGTGGCGAGCAGAAGCGGCACACCGGCCGCTATGGCCAGCACGATCAGAAGGTTGTCGTAGCCCATGGGGACTCCAGTGGCGAGGGATGTGTGGTCCGTCAAGCCGACGTTCGTGGCGTGGACGCTCCCACGACAGCCGGGGCTGTTGCGCGGACGGGGACCCACCGTGCCGTGCGTGGTGCGTTTTGCGCGGCACCGTGGCGAAGCCGGGGTCCGGTGGATATTCCGCTGTGGAACGGGTGGGTGAATGTTGCCGCTTCCGGGTGGCGCGGGCCTGCGGCCGTTCGGGCTCGCACCGGAGCTGTTCCGGGTCCTGGGTTACGCCTGCGAACGCCCCTCCTTCTGCCGACCGTACGGCTGGTGTGACACGGTTCCCGGATCTGGCTCCCAAGATCCGGCGGCGTAGTCAGACTCTAGCAATTTTGCATTTCTGATGCATATTTAAAGAGTGTGATGCGTACCGCATGGGCAGTACCCTGCGGCCGCCGCGACAGTGAACCGTTGTCCGCTGGTTCGTGGTTTGTGCGTTCTGGGCGGGGTGGGCAAGACAGAAGAGAAAGAGAGTGAAGGTGGCGGGCGGGCGGCGAGAGGGATCCGAAGAAAACGTCGCGCAGCAGTCTGCGACAGGCGACCGTCTCGGCTCTGACTGTCCAGGGCTATGGCACGTCAGGCCCCGTAGCTGGCCTCTCATTGAGGGACCGTGTGCCGCTGCGCGTTCCCTGCTCTCGTTTGTAGACTGCGGTGGCTTCGACGACAGCATGGTGCCAACTGGGGTAGCCGCCCCCGTGCTCACGAGCGAGATCCGCCGCTAGGCAGTTTCGTTTGGATCAGGTGGTCGTTGGTCTGGGTGTGCCGTTAACAGATGCGCAGTGGGCGCGGATCGAGCCGTTGCTCCCGGACCGGACGCCGCAGCGGGGTGGTCGCTGGCGGGATCACCGAGAGGTGATCGACGCGATCGCGTTCAAGTTCCAGACCGGGACGCAGTGGGTCCACTTGCCGGACAGGTACGGCAAGTGGCGGGGTATCTACAACCGGTTGCGGATGTGGGCTGTGGACGGCACCTGGGAACGCGTCTTCACCGCGCTGATGGCCCAGGCCGATGCGGACGACGACCTGGCCTGGGCCGTGTCGGTGGACTCCACGATCGTGCGGGCTCACCAGCACGCTGCCGGGGCTCGCAAAAAGGGGCCCCGGCCGGCGAACCCGCCGACCACGCCATCGGCAGGTCCCGCGGCGGGCTGACCACCAAGATCCACCTCGCGGCCGATTCCCGCTGCCGGCCCCTGGCGTTCGTCCTCACCGCCGGGCAGGCGGGTGATGCACCCGCTTTCACCGCCGTCATGGCCCGCCTGCGCGTTCCTCGGCGACGAGGCCGTCCGCGCACCAGACCGGACATGGTCCTGGCGGACAGGGCCTACTCGTCCCGCGCGATCCGCGACCATCTGCGCAGGCGCGGCATCCGGACGGTGATTCCGGTCCCGGCGGACCAGCGCGGCCACCGCCTCCGACGGGGCAGTCGGGGCGGCAGGCCGCCGGCCTTCGATCGCGAGATCTACAAGCAGCGCAACACCGTCGAACGGTGCATCAACCGCCTGAAGCAGTGGCGAGGCATCGCGACCCGCTACGAGAAGACCGCGACCATCTACCTGGCCGGACTCCACATCGCAGGCATCTTCCTATGGTCCGCCCGGTGATCCAAACGAAAGTCCCTAGGCCGCGGCGAGGCCCGCCAACCAGGCGCAGCTTGTCCAGAACAACCCCGACAGCCCGGTCCCGGACCTGGCGCCCAGAGCCCCCTCCACGGGCTCCTTGCCCGTCTCGCGGCCGCCGGCCAGAACCAAGTCGGGGCATTGCCCACGTCCTCCTGCCAGGCCGCCCAGAAAGCCTCCACGGCCTGCTGATCGAAATAGTGCCGACGATCCACGACACAAGCGCGCTTTGGTTGCCGCAACTGCGCAGGCTGTGTGCTCCGCTGGGCGTACCACCGCGCCACCGTCGAAACGGCCGCCCCCGTGTACTCGGCGATCCACTCACGGTGCCCGTCGAGAACGGTGAGTGGCTCGTCAGCCTGGGCGGCACGCGCGGCGGCGAACCCACTGCCAGTAATGAGGATTTTACCGAGTTCGCTCTCGGCCTGCGGCACCCGATCGTGGGCGAGCTCGTTGTCGGCGCCGAGCCTGTCACTGACGTGGTTTTGAGCCGGAGCACGCGCAAGCGCGCCGCTACTTCGAGAAGGCTCGCGCCTGGCTGGAGGGCTTCATCGTCCTGGGTGATGCCGTCGCCACCTACAACCCCGTGTACGGCCAGGGTATGTCAGTGGCAGCGTTGGGAGCGAAGGCGCTTCAAGCGGAATTGCAGAAGGGCGGCGCCGAAGCTCCTGGGCTCGTGCGCTGTGTCCAGCAGGCTGCGGCGAAACCCGCAGAGGCCGCCTGGGCGTTGAGTGTGTCTGTAGATCGACAGTTCCCGAACGTGGAAGGAAATCCGCCCAACTCTGTTGAGCCGGCTCTTGGCTGGTACGTACGCCGCATGACCAAGATGGCCACCACCTCCTACCGGGTGTCCTCCGCCAAGTGCGACGTGACCACGCTGCATAAGGACGCGCTCTGGCTGGTGCACCCCTCGCTCCTGCTCGCCACGCTGGCCGGGCCGGTCCTGCCGCCGCTGGAAGGGCCGCCGCTCACCGAGGCGGAACGCTTTTTCTTCGGCTCGTACGTTGCGACGGCCGGCTGAACAACGCCTCGCGAGAATGCGGGACGCACAGCTAGAGGAGCCGTCGCCGAGTGCTGTTCGGGCGCCCGGCGGCGGAGAGCGGTAACCAGCGATGGTTAGGCGACCTCACGGTCGACGGCGGCCCGCATGCTCGGTCGCCCCGCTCGGCGCCAATCGCACACCCAATACGCTCGTGGTGCGCGCACCGAGCCGCGCCAGGGTGTTCCTTGGAGCATCCCTCCCACTGACCGATCGCTGCGAACGAACGCACTCCGGCCACCACCGCCGAACAAGCAAACAGCAGCACGCTCCGTTAACCGGAGTTTCGCTGTATACGTGGTGGGCGCCGAGCGCATCGTTACGCTGCTGCGACCAGCGCAGTTCCTTGACCGCCGGGACTTTGAAATTGCCCTGATGACCGCATGTCTATCAGTGCAACTTATGTGCACGATTGGCCAGTTGACGGTCGGTCTCCCCTGTAAGAAAGAATCTACTGCGTCATCAACAGACGTGGCCCAAGCCCTGTGATGACACGCTTGCGTCCAACTGGGTCACGCCGCCTGAGGAATTGATGTCATTGCATACACACGCCGCGGTGTTCTGGGCCCTGGTGGTCGGTCTGCTTGTTGCCACGGGCGCCGCACTGCACTGGTGGCGCTCGGCCACGGCCGAGCGCAGACTCACCGCCGCACTGCAGCGGAGCCTAATCGACCGTGACGAAGAAGCCAGGCACCTGATAGATGCACGGCTGCCGGCGGCGGCTGAGGCCGCTTACAGCCGTGGTGTTCCGGTGCCGCCGCTGCTCAATTCCCGACTGCTGGAATCGCCGTTCGGTCGGAACCTTGACGCGGCGGCCGACGTGTTCGCCGCGTTTGTGGGGAGTGCGCGGTCCCGAGCCGACCGGGCCACCTATGCCTCACTGGCTTCCGCGATGAAGGCCGTGCAGGGGCTGGCTAACGAACAGCAGCGGGCGATCTCTGCCATGCAGGAGCGGCACGAGGATCCCGAGGTGCTCCAGGGCCTGCTGGAGGTCGACCACATGAACGCGCAGATCGGCCGCCGTGCCCAGGCGATCGCTGTGCTCTCGGGCTCGTGGCCCGGACGGCAGCGGGCCGCATCTCCCGTGCTGGCGGTAGTACGCGGAGCCACCTCCCGCATACGCGACTACCGTCGGGTGCACATTCGCGGCCAGGTCGATCTGGCTGTGGTCAGTCGCGCCGTCGAGCCCACCGTGCTGGCCGTCGCCGAAGCTGCTGGACAACGCTGCCCGGCACTCCCAGCCCGACACTCCGGTCGAGGTGAGCATCCAGTCAGCGCACAACGGTGTCACCATCGTGATCGACGACTGCGGCGTCGGCATGCTTGAGGATGAGATGCGGCAGGCGGCCGAACTGTTCTCCGGAGAGCGCGGTGTGGACGTCACCCGGCTCGGCGACCCGCCTGCCTTCGGCCACGCGGTGATAGGACGGCTTGCCGCACGGTATGGCTTCAGGGCGTACGCCGACTCCGTGTCGCCGTTTGGCGGCCTGCGTGCGGCGATCTTCCTGCCCAGCGCTCTGCTCATCCCGGTCGACCAGTCCACCGACCGGGCGTCCGTGCAGGCCGCTCGTTTCCGGCGGGAGCGGCTTCCGGCTGCCACCGCGTCGCGGGCGACGGACCGGACATCTGCGGAGACGCCGGCTGCCCCTGTTCCATTGACCGAAGACGGTCTGCCGCAGCGCCGACGCCGCCGGCCTGCCGCTGCGGATTCCGCGGCGATTGCGTCGGAAGCCCCGCAGGTACCCGCAGTGCGGTCCGCCCGGCGCGACGCTGCGACACTCGGCGCCTTGCAGCGCGGCAGCCGGGCTGGACGTGGTGTCCCCACCCCTCGGATCGAGGAGCTGTCAGCCGACGGCGGACCCGGAGACACGGAAAGGCAGTCGCAGTGATGAACCACGACGGCACTCTCGACTGGATGCTGGACGAGGCCCTCGGCATGTCGGAGACACTGCATGCCATCCTGCTCAGCCGGGACGGCCTGCTGCGGGCCCGCTCCCAGGGTCTCGCCCTAGACCAGGCAGAACGTCAGGCGGCCGCACTGTGTGGAGTGGTCTCCATCAGCCGCAACACTGCGGGCTTTTGCGGTTACGCCGACGACGAACCCAACCCGCCGTGGCGGCAGACTCTGATCGAGTTCGACGACGCCTACGTGCTCGTGATCGCCGCAGGCGAAGGCTCCTACCTGGCTGTTTCGGCCACCGAGCGCGTGGACCTGGAAGCCTGTAGCTTCCGGATGCATCAGCTCGTCGAGCGTCTGGGCAAGGCCATGGGCAGTCCCACACGACAGGACGACGGCAGTCCGGCATGATGGCCCGGCGCCGGGACGACGCACTGGTCAGACCATACGTGGTCACCGACGGCCGGGCCGTGCCAAGCCGGAACACCTTAGATCTGGTCACCGTGGTCAGGTTTACCGGTGGCTCGCCCTCTGGCCTGCTTAGCCCCGAGAAACATGCCTTGCTGGCGTTGTGCAGAAGCGGCGCCCTCACTGTCGCAGAGGTCAGCGCCTTCCTGGCACTGCCGGTCAGCATCTGCAAGGTACTGATCGCCGACCTGGTGGACGAGCGCCTGCTCTCCACCTGCTCCCCCATTCCCCGGGCCGAGCGTCCGGATCGCGACCTCGTAGAGGAGGTACTCCGTGGTCTCCGCGCCCTCCGGTGATATCCGCTATCTGTCAGAATCCGTGCAACGGGCAATCAAAATCGTGGTGGCGGGTCCCTTCGGCGTCGGCAAGACGACGATGGTGCGCACGCTCTCGAAATCAGCCCGCTGTCCACCGAAGAGACCATGACGCAGGCCAGCGCGGCCATCGATGACCTCGCCGGCATCAAGGACAAGACGACCACAACGGTCGCCATGGACTTCGGTCGTGTCACGCTCAACAAGCAATTGGTGCTCTATCTGTTCGGAGCCCCGGGGCAGTCTCGGTTCCAGCGTCTTTGGCAAGACCTCACCTACGGCGCCTTCGGTGCCCTGGTGCTCACCGACACCCGCCGCCTCGACCAGTCCTTCAACGCCATCGACCGGTTGGAGGAGGCAGGGCTGCCCTACGCGGTCGCCGTCAACGAATTCCCCGACTCGCCGACATACGACGAGGAGCGGCTGCGTAAGGCTCTCGACCTGCTACCCGAGACCCCACTGGTGATCTGCGACGCGCGCGATCGGATGTCGGCCACCAACGCGCTGATCAACCTTGCCGAACATCTCCTCACCCTCAGCTGACCTGGAGCCCCCTAAACCGTGACCGCCTCCTCCCGCTCCACCGAGTCGGCTGAACCGGACTCGACGCCATTGCCGGACTGCCCCGCTCACGCGGACGGCATCGGTACCGCCATTCCGCTGTACGGGCCGGAGTTCGCCGCCGATCCGGACACCGTCTACGCCCGGCTGCGCCGGCACGGCCCGGCCGCGCCGGTCGAGATGGCCCCAGGAATCCACGCCACGCTGGTCACCTCGTACGACACCGCGCTCAAGGTGCTGCGGAGCCCGCAGACCTTCTCCAAGGACTCCCGTCGGTGGCGGGCCAAAGCCGAAGGCGAAGTACCCCCCGACAGCCCGGTGGCTCCTCTGATGAGCTATCGGCCCAACGCCCGGCACGTTGATGGCGACGAGCACAAGCGGCTGCGCTCGGTCATCACCGAGAGCATGGACCGGGTGGACCCTCATGAACTGCGTCACTACATCGAGCAAGGCGCAGACGAATTGATCGACAGGTTCGCCCCGAGCGGTGAGGCGGACCTGCTGGGCGACTATGCGAAGCTTCTTCCACTGCTGGCCTTCCGGCACCTCTTCGGCTGTCCCGCCGAGATCGGGGACAGGATGGTCGCCGGTATGATCGGTCTCTTCGACGGCGCCGACGCGGGAAACGCCAACAAGATACTCAGTCAGGCCGCGATAGACCTCATCGCCCTCAAGCGGGAACGTCCCGGTTCCGACGTTGCTTCCTGGATGCTGTCCCACCCAGCGGAGCTCTCCGATGAGGAGGTCGCTCACCAACTGGCACTCGCCCTGGGAGCTGGCACCGAGCCGGAGCAAAACCTCATTGCGAACGCGCTGCTGCTGCTACTTGACGATGACCGGTTCGCGGGCAACCTGGCCGGCGGCAGCCTCCCTGTGGAGGATGCTCTCGACGAGGTGCTGTGGACCACCTACACCCCGCTGGCCAACTGGTCCGTTCACTTCCCCGTAAAGGACACCGAGTTGGACGGGGTGCGGCTGCGCGAGGGTGATCCGGTTGTGATCTCCTTCGCCGCCGCCAACACCGACCCGACGCGACCCACGAGCCACAGTGCCGGCAACCGCGCGCACCTCGCCTGGAGCGCCGGGCCGCATACCTGCCCCGCCAAGGGCCAGGCCCGGCTGATCGCCACCGTGGCCATCGAGAAGCTGCTGGACCGGCTGCCGGACCTGGAACTGGCCGCCCCAGCGAAGGAACTCCGCTGGCGCCCAGGCCCGTTCCACCGCGCACTAACAGCACTTCCGGTCCGCTTTCCCCCTTCCGCGACAACCGCCCCAACCATCGAGAACTCAGGAGCACATTCGTGGGCCTGCAGCCAACCTGCCCCTTCCGTCTCGACGCCTCAGGCAGAGACCTCCACGGGGAAGCTGCAAGGCTTCGCGACCTCGGCCCCGCGACGCGGGTCGAGCTTCCGGGCGGCGTGGAGGCGTGGTCGGTAACCAGTTTCGGTCTGCTGAAGAAACTGCTCAACGACCCGCGGGTCTCCAAGGACTCCTACCAGCACTGGCCCGCTTTCATCAACGGTGAGATATCCCGCGACTGGCCGCTTTTCCTCTGGGTCTCGGTGCGGAACATGTTCATCGCCTACGACGAGGACCACACGCGTCTGCGCAAGTTGGTCGCCAAGGCTTTCACCCCGCGCCGCACCGCGGCCATGCGGCCTCGGATCGAAGAAATCACCCACGATCTGCTGGACGCATTGGCCACCGGTCCGGTGGGCAAGCCCGTGGATCTGCGGGCGTCGTTCGCCCGGCGACTAGCGATCAAGGTGATTTGCGACCTGTTCGGCGTCCCTGAGGAGATGCACGACGAGCTGTGCCGCGCGGTGGACAGCGTCTTCAACTCTGCGGCGTCGACGGAGGAGGTCGCACAGAACTGCGACGGCGCAGGATCTTGCCTGTCATCTCCCGCAAGGGTCAGCACGACATCCAAGGTCTGGGCAGGCTGCGATACGTCGTGGAGCAGACCTTCGCCCTATTGCACCAGTTCAAGCGGCTCGCCATCCGCTGGGAACGTCGTCCGGATCTTCATGATGCCTTCGCCTCGCTCGCCTGCTCCCTCATCTGCTGGAGGAGGCTGAGGAAGAGGTAGCTTGATCGTCTTGCGGCAAGGACGAGGTTGGAAAGGCAGGACGAATGTCGGAGCAAGCGGTGAGGCCAAGTGAGCTCCTGGCCGAGGGCGAGGTCCGACTGCTGCGACGAGCTCTGGGCGAATGGGGCGGGCCGGCCCGGTGCAGTAACCAACTCGCCTTCGGCATGGGGTTCGCGGACGCTCACGATCTGCTCGATCAGTGCGGCCTCCTGAGCCGTGCTCTGGCTGACGATGATCCGATCAAGCCCATCGATTGGGCGCGGACTCTTCTGGCTACGGAGATCGTCTTCGTCAGCGACCTCGTCGGTTCAGGCGTCGAGTGGCAGACAACCACCGGGCTCAGTGACGAGGCCACGCTCCCAATCCTCCGAAGGATCCAGCGAAAGCTGGCCAGGACCGTGAGCGCGTACTACGGGAAACGCCCGGCCGCATAGCCAAGATCGTGTTACGAGCTCTTAGCCGCAACACGCCGAGGGCTCTGTCGTCGCAGCTTGCTCTGGTCGACGGCACCGGCAGCGTGGCTGAGGCTGGTGGGGGTGTAGCGAGGCCACGCGTGCGTGGTCGGTCGGCGTACCCGCCGTCGTGGCTGATTGTCGTCGGCTGAGGTTCAGTCGGGACATGTCGAAGGTACCGACCGTCGGTCGAGCGCGCCAAAGCTGGGCCGTCTCTGGGCCGTCCGAGGTTGCTCAACAGCGGCCAAGGACGACCAACGATGACGGTCAGGCGTACGAGCCCACCGTCCCTGAGCAGCGAAGACCCAGCTCACCAAGATCCCCGGTAAGACCCAGCAGTTCCTGCAATAGGTCGAGGACGCCAATCCGAACGGGGAGATCTGGGTCGTCACCGACAACCTGTCCAGCCACAACAACCTGTCCACCCGGACCTGGCTCGAGGACCACCCCCGCATCCACCACGCCTTCATCCCCGCTGGCGCCCGCTGGCTCAACCTCCAGGAAGGCTGGTGGCGCATCTTCCGCAAGACCGCCCTCGCCGGCCGCTCCTTCGCCAACCCCGACGACATCGCCTACGCCACCGCCCTCGCGACCAGCCAACTCAACTCCCGCGCGAAGCCATGGATCTGGGGCAGACCGGCACCACCAACCCGACAACTACGACGCCGATATATGTACAGAGTTTGAGGAATCCAGCACTAGAGATCGCAAGAGGCAACGCCCGGCCTTGACGGCTCAAAGGTGTTCGAAGAGGCCTGCATGAACCAGTTTGAACATCTACGAGGGGAATCCTGGGCAACGGCTCGCCCCGATCAGCATGCACGAGCTGCTGCCCAGAATATGGAGATCTCCTACCTACCGGCCTCAGGGAAACCTGTGAAGACGGGCATGCCGAGATCAACCAGCTGTGGCCGGCCGTCGATGGGTGTGCGCTTGAGGCTGTGCAGCTTGGCGTTGGGTGGTGGGGTAGGTAGTGGTGTCCGAGTGGCTACTCCAGGTCGGCTACCTCACCGGGCAGGTACTACCCCACTGCGATGTCGCGCAATGAGCACCGTCCATCCTGTTGCCGCCGATGACCGTACTACAGCGTGATAGCGGGCAGGACGTGGTGGTTGAGTAGGCGCCACGCAGGGACTGACCAATATCACGGTCAGCCCGTAGCCAGCCCTGCCGCCGGGCGCCCCCGGCACCGTCACACCATCCCGGCACACCCGGGGTGGCGCGTGCGCGTTCATCCGTACAAACGTGAGGATCTTCGCGAATGACTCCCGTACCGTTCCGCCCTCCCCGTCTTGTCGCCACCGATCTCGACGGCACCGTCGTACGTCCCGACGGCACTGTCTCTCCCCGTACCGCAGCCGCTTTCACGCGGCTCGCCGACGCGGGCACCGAACTCGTCTTCGTCACGGGCCGCCCGCCCCGGCTGATGGAGCCCATCGCCGAGGCCTTCCCCGGGCAGGCAATGGCCATTTGCTCTAACGGCGCCTTCGTCTACGATCTGGCCGCCCGAACCGTGACGCGCGAGCGCGCCATCGGCACCGACATCCTCGAGGAGGCGGCCCGCCGGCTGCGCGCCGCCGTCCCCGGGATCGGCCTCGCCGTGGAGTACGCCCACGAGATGGCTGCCGACGAGGTATACGAACCCTGGGACTGGGACGCCGACACCGTCGTGCACCGTCTGGACGAGGCGGCACTGTGGAGCCGTCCCGCGCCGAAACTCGTCGGCCGCCATCCGGTGCTGACGGAGGACGAGCTCGTCGCACTCGCCCGCCCCGCGATCGGGGATCTCGTGACGGTCTACCACGCCAATGGCCTTCGCCTGGTGGAGGCCATCGCTCGCGAGGTGAGCAAGGCCCATGCCCTGGCCGAGTACGCCACCGGCCTCGGTGTGCTCCCCGAAGAGATCGCCGCCTTCGGTGACATGCCCAACGATCTGCCCATGCTCGACTGGGCCGGCACCTCCTACGCCGTGGCTAACGCCCACCCCACCGTGCTGGCAGCCGCCGACCACGTCATCCCGTCGGTCCACGCCGACGGCGTGGCTCAGACGCTCGAAGATCTCTTCCCGGCCGTGCTGCCACGGTGAGACGTGACGAAGCGCCGGGCGCCGGAACCGACCGGCCCCGGCGCCCGGCGCGATCCCGCTCAGCTCATGCGGACGGCCTTCGCCCTTGCACGGCATGTCCGGTCCCAGCCCGCGGGCGAGGGCGAGTTCGTACGCCAGGAGCTGACGCGGCAGGAGCTCCGGCAGCGGCAGCAGCTTGTCCGGCGCCGCGCAGACCGAGAAGGCGAACTCGCGGCCAGCGGCCTTGACCTGCCATACGCCCCGTACCACGGCGAGGTCCGCGTCGGCCGTGCAACCGGGCGAGGACGGGGGCCGACGCCTCGCCCACCAGGCCGGGCGGCACGACCGCGACGACTGGTGCGTCCTGGTCCAGATGTCTTTCGGCGAGGGTCGAGCGGGTGAAGAACAGCAGTGAGATTGTGGGGATCCCGGAGGCGTACGACCTCACGGCGAGTTACCGTGCTGCGGACGAGCTGGCCGAGTGCGACCACCATGCGGTTGCCCGGCAGGTGAAGATGCAGCCCAGGGGCGGAATCTGGAACAGCGCCGTCCCCGATCTCGTGCGATCGACGACTATCTGCCGAAGATCGAGGAACTGCTGGTCCGCTCGGACGGCCGGGTCCGCGCGGACGTGGTCTGCAAGAGGATCGCCGCCGCGATGGCCTTCCCGGCACTGAACGAGCAGATCATGCAGGGGGAGTTCGCGTTCCGAATGCACGACGCCTTCGGCGATGGGCCGGTGTTCGCCCTTCTCAGTTCGGCCGCGGCGGAAGGTGGTCACGGCCTTCTTGATCGAGTCATCGTTCGCCTCCGCTCTGGTACGGCCGACACATCCGCCGACTAGGTGCTGTCTCTTTGGCTCGTGCTATGAGTCGGATGCGTTTGAGGTCGGTCAGTGGCTCGACGTGGCTGACCGCGTGAGCGCCGATGGATGATGTTCCGCATGATGATGCGACCTCCTCGCCGAGGCATAGATCCTGTCGTGCCGCCGGTCGCGACGTCCTGGCGCCGCATCGACGCCTGGTTGTCCCGACACGCGTCGAAGGCTCTGACAGACCTCAGGCCCCCGGCTTCGTGGCAGTCCATTCAGGAAGCCGAGGCACGCTTGGGGTTCCCGCTTCCTGTGGATCTCCGCGAGTCGCTGCGGTGCCACGACGGAGATACATCCCTGCTGGGTGTGCTTCCCTGCCGAAAGCTGTATTCGGTGTCGGAGATCATCGAGGTCCGCGAGATGCGGATGGAGATATGGGAACCGGACGACCCGGACCAGGCGGAAACGCCCTGGTGGGGAGCGAGGTGGGTCCCCATCTCCGGAGGTGACGGAGACGACCACTTCATCGATGCCGGGGAAGGGATGTGGCGCAACCACCTCGGCGATGCTGTTCACGATGACCAGGCATGCTTTCTGGGCTGGCCCAGCCTGGGGTCATGGCTCCACGAAGTGGCGGAATCCATGGAGCATCACAGCCAATCCTGGTTCGGCGCGGTGACCGCCCCCAAGGTCGACAGCAGCGGGGACATCGACTGGTGGGACTGACTCCTTGCCTCATTGATCACCTTCGCACCCGGATGAGAATGCTCGCGAGGTGGAGTGCTGCCTGGTAGACGATCGCGAGCTTGTCGGTTCGCATGGCCAGGCCGCGCCACTGCTTGAAGCGGTTGATGCATCGTTCGACTGTGTTGCGCTGCTTGTATGCTCCGACGTCGAAAGCGGGCGGGCGGCCGCCGGCCCGGCCGCGGCGGAGACGGTGGCCCACATGGTCGGTGGGCTGAGGGATGACGGCACGTATGCCGCGCCGGCGAAGGTGGCTCCTGATAGCGCGGGATGAATAAGCGCGGTTCGCCAGGACGGCATCCGGCCGCGTCCTCGGCCTCCCCGGCCCACTTCGTGGAACGCGGATGCTGGCCATGACGGCCTCAAAGACCGGAGCGTCACCTGCCTGACCCGCGGTGACGCGGACGGCCAGCGGCCGCGCCTGGCTGTCGCTGACCAAGTGGACCTTCGTGCTCAAGCCGCCTGGGGAGCGTCCCAACGCGTGGTCTTCGGGTTCGGCCCGGCCCGGCGCCCCCTTTTCCAGGCACCGGCAGCGTGCTGGTGGGCTCGGCAGACGGTGGAGTCCACCGACACGGTCCAGCCGATGTCGTCAACGTTATCGGCCGCTGCCAAGAGCGCGACGAAGATCCGTTCCCAGGTGCCGTCCACGGCCCACCTGAGCAGCCGTTTGTGAGCGGTCTGGAACGAGCCGAGCTCGTCCGGCAAGTCTCGCCAGGGTGAGCCGGTGCGGTACTTCCACGCGATGGCTTCAAGGGTTCGACGATGGTCGGCCCACCGCCGTCCACGGACCGGATCGGCCGACATCAGCGGCTCGATCCGGTCCCACATCACATCAGTGATCACTAACCGGACGGACACATCCGATCAACCGACCAACCGATCAAAGAGACACGGCCTAGGGCGAGGGTCGCGGTAAGTGCTGCAGCGAGTGCTCTCAGCCTGATGGTGCGGTGTCCTGTGTGCAACAGTGCCCGTCCCGGAGGCCCAACGTTCATGCGCACCGTTCGCAGGACGTGAGGAGAGACGGTCACCGGATTGGGCTCGGGCAGCTGAGAGCCACCCACTGGTCAGGAACGTTCTCTAAACCGTGCGCGGACAGTGGAATTACGCATGTGGGGACGCGTCAAGAGCCTTGCTCAAACTGCCGTGACGCCGACGTTACTGTTCCGCAAGTCAGCTGCCTCCTGCGCTAGTTAACCGAAATGCAGTTGCAAGAAAATCGGTCCAGACCATTGACCGCACCCTGTCGCATCGAGATGCTGTACCGCGCCATTGAGCGCAATGGTGAACCATGTCCAAGTACATGAACATCCCTTCAGGAGGAGCAGCCATGAACACCAGCCGCAGGTCAGTGCTGGGTGCGGCCCTGGGTGGTGCGGTCGCCGCCAGTGTCGGCGTTTCCGCAACTCCCGCGAGCGCCGCATCCTGGGTGCTGAAATGGTCCCCGTCCGCATACACCGACGGACTGAACGCCTTCGAGACGGTCGAGGACGACCGAGCGGACTCGCACCCGGCCGGCCAGCCGCACATCTACCCGGAGAGCGAGCACTGGCGCTTCAACATGCACATGGTGGATCGGGACACCATGACCGACCGTCAGCGTCAGGAGGTTACCGGTCTGCGCACGCCCTCCGGCTACCTGCAGTGGCTGCCGGGGCAGACCTGGCGGGTGACGTATTCGATGTACATCCCGAGCTCGCTGAAGGCCACGACGACTTTCACGCACATCATGCAGATGAAGGAGCCCGGCAGTGGCAGTTCGCCGATCGTGGTGCAGTCTCTGCGTCGGGTCGACGGCGCCCAGACCATCGAACTCCAGCTGCCGATCTCCGGGATCATGGTCGGCCGTACCTCGCTGGACCCGCTGCACGACGCGTGGACCGACGTCGACTTCCAGATCAAGGTCGGTGACGGTACGTCCGGCTCGGTGCGCTGGATCCTCAAGAAGAGCGGCACGACCCTGATCGACAAGGCACGCACGGGCGTCGACACCTTCCTGGCCGACCGGGTGCGCCCCAAGTGGGGCATCTACCGCAGCCTCGGCGACACTTCGGGCTCACTCCAGGACACTCACCTGCTGCTCAGGAACTTCCGGGGCTACCAACTCCTCTGAGCGCACAGCCGGAAGACGCACAGACCCCGCAGCACCCACATTCTTCAAAATCAAGCCGACGCATGCCTATTGAATGTTAGGAAACTTTCCTAACATGCCGTTCGCACCTCTCGAACCGGCTCTCCCGGAGGTTGACCCGTGAACCACCCCGCTCACAGACGCCTTCCCCACCCCGGCATGATCCTGACCGCCTTGTGCGGTCTGCTGCTGTCCCTGCTGTTCACCGCACCCCCGTCGTCCCACGCCGCCACCACCTCTACCGACTACCAGGCGGAGGACGCGACGATCGCTCAGGGCACGGTGGCGACGAACCACACCGGCTACACCGGATCCGGATTCGTCGACTACGCCAACACCACCGGTTCGTATGTGGAGTTCACGGTCGACGCCACCACCACCGGCACCGCGACCCTGACCTTCCGCTACGCCAACGGCTCCACCGTCGACCGCCCGGTGAACATCTCCGTCAACGGCACGGTCGTGGTATCGAACCTCTCCCTCGCGCCCACAGCAAACTGGGACACCTGGGCCACCAGGACGGCGACCGTCACCTTGAACGCGGGCGCCAACAAGGTTCGCGCCACCGCGACTACCGCGAATGGCGGCCCTAACCTCGACAGGCTCAGCACCGGCACGACGGCCCTCTCACCGGGCATGGCGGTGGCCCCCTACGAGTACTTCGGCTGGGGCAACCCGCAGAGCCCGACCAGCGTGATGTCCGCGACCGGCGTCAAATGGTTCACCCTCGCCTTCATCCTCTCCGACGGCACCTGCAATCCGGCCTGGGACGGCTCACGCCCGCTGACCGGCGGGGACGACCAATCAAAGATCAACGCGATCCGGTCGGTCGGCGGTGACGTCATCGCGTCCATCGGCGGCTGGAGCGGCAACAAGCTCGGCGAGAAGTGCACCAGCGCCTCGGCACTCGCGGGCGCCTACCAGAAGGTCGTCAACGCATACGGCCTGAAGGTCATCGACATCGACATCGAGAACACCGAGTGGGCCAGCGCCACAGCCCGCCAACGCGTCGTCGACGCACTGAAGATCATCAAGACCAACAACCCCGGCATCAAAACCATCATCACCTTCGGCACCGCCACCTCCGGCCCGGACTCCACCGGCGTCGACATGATCAACCGGGCGGCCACCTCCGGTCTGGCCAACGACATCTGGTGCATCATGCCGTTCGACTTCGGCGGCGGCACCACCAACATGGGCACGCTGACCACCCAGGCGATGGAGGGCCTCAAGGCCCGCGTCCAGTCCGCGTACGGCTACAGCGACTCGACCACCTACGGGCACCTCGGACTGTCTTCCATGAACGGCAAGACCGACGACGCCGGTGAACTGGTCCGCCTCTCCGACTTCCAGACGATGCTCGCCTATGCCCAGCAGCACCACATCGCCCGCCTCACCTACTGGTCCGTCAACCGCGACCGACCGTGCACCACCGGGTCCGACGGGGACTCCTGCAGCGGTGTGTCGCAGCAGCAGTACGACTACCTCAAGGTCTTCGTCCAGTACACGGGCTGAGAAAGGGCGCTGTCATGAAGAGAACACTCAACGGGACCACTCTGTCCTGGTGCACCGCCCTCGCGCTCGTCGTGCCGTTACTCGGCTGGGCAGGCGGCGGCACGGCGCAGGCCACGACCCTGCGATACGAGGCGGAGAACGGCACGATCTCCTCCGGGACGGTGGCGACGAACCATCTCAACCACTCCGGCACCGGATTCATCGACACGACCAACGCCAGCGGTATCAAAGTTGAGTTGACGGTGAACGCGACCACGTCCGGAACCGGTTCGTTCACGATTCGCTACGCCAACGGCTCGACGAACGACCGCCCGATGAATGTCTCTATCAACGGCACCGTCGTCGCCTCGAACGTGTCCTTCCCGCCGACCGGGAGCTGGGACACCTGGGCGACGAAAACGGTGACAGGACCCGTCACCGCGGGCACCGACACGCTGCGGCTGACGGCCACCAAGGCCGACGGCACCCCGAACCTGGACTACGTCGACGTCGACGTTACAGCCGCCGACTACCAGGCCGAGGACGCGACGCTCTCGCAGGGCACAGTCGCCGCGAACCACACCGGCTACACCGGCACCGGGTTCGTCGACTACACCAATGTCGCGGGCTCGTACGTGCAGTTCACCGTGAACGCCTCCACCGCCGGCCAGACGAGTCTGCAGTTCCGGTACGCCAACGGCTCGACCGCCGATCGACCGATGAACATTTCCGTCAACGGCACCGTCGTTGCGTCGGGCGTGTCCTTCGCACCTACCGCGAACTGGGACACCTGGGCGACAAAGACCGTCAACGCCACGCTCAACGCCGGTACGAACACCGTCCGCGCCACCGCAACCGCCGTGGCGGGCGGCCCCAACCTCGACAAGCTCGCGGTCGGGGCACCAGCCACCGGCAGCCCCGCCGTCCCCTTCGGCAGTCACGCATTTCCTTACGCCTCGGGCACCTTGAAGCCGAGCGGCACCCAGTCGACGCTCGACCAGGCCGTGATCAGCAAATACAACGCCTGGAAGGCCGCGTTCGTCAAACAGAACTGCGGCAACGGCTGGTACGAGGTCCTCTCCCCCGACGCCGACCACCCCTACGTCGCCGAGGGCCAGGGCTACGGCATGGTCGTCACCGCCCTGATGGCCGGCGCCGACCCGGACGCCAAGAAGATCTTCGACGGCATGGTCAAGTACATGCTGGCCCACCCCTCCGTGCACAACTCCGACTTGCTGGCCGCCGAACAGGACGCGTCCTGCACGAGCGTCGACGGATCGGACTCGGCAACGGACGGCGATCTCGACGTGGCGTACGGCCTGCTACTCGCGGACAAGCAATGGGGCAGCGCGGGCACTTACGACTACAAGACTCTCGCCGTCAAACACATCAACGCCATCAAGGCGAACGAGATCAACACAAGCACACACCTGCTCAAGCTCGGCGACTGGTCCACCTCCGGCGACCAGTACTACTACATCACCCGCTCCTCGGACTGGATGATCGACCACTTCCGAGCCTTCAGGCGGGCCACCGGCGACACCGCCTGGGACACCGTCCGCACCGCCCACCAGAACCTGATTACCTCGCAGCAGACCAACTACGCCCCCACGACCGGTCTGTTGGCGGACTTCGTCGTCAGCACCAACACCACACCGAAACCCGCGAGCGGCCAGGTACTGGAGAGCCCCAACGACGGCGACTACGGCTGGAACGCCTGCCGCGACCCGTGGCGCATCGGCACCGACGCCGTCACCAGCGGCGACAGCTCCTCCCTCGCCTCCGCACGCAAGCTCAACTCCTGGATCAAGGCGAAGACCGGTGGCAATCCCGACACCATTCTCACCGGCTACCACCTCAACGGATCGGCATTCGACACCGGGCACGACATGGCGTTCACCGCGCCGTTCGTCGTGACCGCGCTCACCGATCCCGGATCCCAGGCGTGGCTCGACGCCCTGTGGAACAAACTCGCGGGCACAGCGATCAACTCTTCGCTGTACTACGGCGGCAGCGTCCAGCTCCAGTCGATGATCGTCGCATCCGGGAACTACTGGGTTCCCTGACGCACCTAGGAGGCGCTGTAGCGGACTCAGGCCCGGTACAGCGCCTCGCTTGCCGGGCCGTCGGCATCGCGGCCCGCGACGGGAACGGGTGGGCGGAATGCCGCGGACCAGCGGGATGAGGGCCTGGCTGTCGTGGAGGTTGGCGGCGGAGATGCCGATGGACAGGGGCAGGCCCTGACGGTCCACGATGAGGATGCTGATCGGAAAATCGATGTGCGGCAGGGCAAGCGGCAGCATCCGGGCCGCTTGCGGACTGGATGACGGTGTCGGGGCGGTCAGGCTGATGCCGGGCTGAGCGCGACTTGGTGGCCGAGGGCTTGGAGCTGGCGGACGAGATCGCGGGTCTTGCGGGCGGGGTCGAGATGGCGGCGGTGCCAGTCGGCACCGAGCTCCTGGTAGGAGGCGTCCGGGTCGCCGATCAGGTGCCAGGCGATGACGAGTATCGAGCGGGCGACAGCGACCAGGGCTTTGGCGTGGCCGCGGCGTTTGACGATGCGGCGGTAGCGGGCGCCGAGGAAGGTATCGGTGCGGGCGGCGGCGTTGGCGGCCTCGTCGAGGGCGCCCTTGAGCCAGGGTTGCCCTTCCCGGCCGGCCCCGAGGTGTTCTTCGCTCCGGACTGGATCGTGAGGGGGCACATCTTGGCCCACGAGACGAGGTGTTCCGGGGTGGGGAAGCGGCTCATGTCCGCGCCGATCTCGGCGAGGATGTTCTGCGCGATGGTCGGCCCGATCCCGGGAACGGCGTCCAGCTTCTGGGCCAGAGTCCGTGCACTGACCCCGGCGACTTCGTCCCTGGCGACTGTGCTGCCTGGTGGAGTGGTGATCTCCTCCAGCGTCCGAGTGATCAGACGGTCGAGTTCGCCGATCTGTGTGGTGAGGTGGTCGACGGTGGACAGCAGCACCCGCAGCAGCCGGGCGTGCGCCGGTCACCAGAGCCCCATGAGTTTGTAGGGCGGCCGCTGCAACGTGATGCGCAGGTTGGCGAACCTCGACTCGACGAAGGGCTCGGGCTGTACCGTCATTGCGCAGTGCTCGGCCGGGCAATTGCTGTACACGGGCTGCTTGTCGGGTGCCACCGGCCGAGTGGCTGTCTTCGCGGCCCGAGGTATCTGACCTGTGGTTCGGGAAGCTCAGTCCGAATCCGGTCGTGTTCAGCCAGGCAGGGGGACAGAATCACTGCCATGTCAGAAACCTCCTGGGTCGCCCTAGGCTCGATCGGCACCATCTTGGCGTTCGGCGTCGTCGCATGGCAGGGATACCTCACCCGTCAAACACTTAAGGTCAGCCAGCTCATGACCGTCGACGCCATCCGCAGCCGACTCGACTCGCAAGCCCCGAAAGTCACCCTCAAACTCAGTCCCCCTCCATGGGAGCCGCTCGCGGCAACCAACATGGGGATGCCGATCAACCCCTGGCCGACAGGACATACCTGGCACTTCCCTGCAGAGCAGGAGGGCTCCAACCGCGTCGTCCTGCAGCAGATCCTGGTCCTGGAGAACCTCAGCGACCGGCGTGTGCAGGCCCGATTCGATGGGGACCTGGTCGTGGCCGATGCAGACCGGCGGCCTGCTGCGGCCGGCGTCATCCTCCTGGAGCCCGGCGAGGTGAGCCGAGACGTTTACCTGCAGCGCGAGTTCACCATCAAGGAGCTCTCGGAGAACTACACAGCGAAGCAAGTCGGCCAGAAGCTGCCGCACAGGGTGGTCGGTACGGTGACTGTGGAGGACGACCGGGACAACGGCTGCACGGACCGCTGGGACTTGGTGCTGACCGGCTGCCCGGTCGAACCGGTACCGGACCGGGAGGGCCTGTGGATGATCGCGCCCTTCCACCTGACTGAGGGCTCCGGACTGCGCACTTTGACGTACAGCCTGCTACCGTCGCGTCAGCGCATCCACTGGATCTCACGGACAAGGGGGATCCAGCTTCCCTCTCCGGAAACCGCATGATCCCGGGAGATGAGTGGGCTTCTACGATGGGGGCGTGAATCTCGACGGCCTCGCGGTCTCAACTCAGTTCCGCAATAACGGAATTACTTTTGAAGAGTTCCGCTCGAATCCCGTGATCGCATCACTCCATTGGCCCGACGATGTCTTCGAGCAGTTCCTCTACGACCACGGCGACTACGGACACTTCATGCGTGACTACAAGAGCGTCGACTTGCGCCGGGTCGTGTGGGGGATTGAAGAGATTGGTGCCGAAGAACTGAGCGAGATGCCGACCGGCGCATCGGAAACCGGCTGCACCGAGGAGTACGCCGCCAATCCGGATCACTGGCTCGGTGTCCGCCGCCCGGAGATCACCCGGCACCACGACCCAGCCGGACCATCAGCGCCCCGCACTCCTCCACCAGCCTGCGCTCCAGCACACTCCTCACCACAGCACCGGCTCCCTGAATAGGCCGGCCGCGGCCGTTCCTGGATAACGGCATATCGACGAGTTCGGGGGCTCACGCTCGATCTGGTCCTTAACGCTCTTGAGGTTCATCGGTCCCGGCTCCCGCCACGACAGCGCGAAGTCGCTTCTTGTCGATGCTGGTACCAGCAGGCGTCGATCTCACGTCCGTCGCCCAGCGTGAAGCGCGGCGGTCCCGACACAGGAGTAAAGCCGGCTGCCTCGAGTGCTTCTCGAGAGGCCTTGTTCGTAGGTTCCGCGCCCGCGCGTACGACGTTCAAGCCCAGATGCCGGTGACCGAGCTGAACGGCCGCACGGAACAGTTCGATGCCCAGTCCCTGCCGACGGTAGGCCGGGGCCAGCCAGCCGCCGATCTCGCCGGATTCCAGGTTGATGCTCGTCGCGCCCGCATACCGGCCGTCGGCCCTGTGCACGGCGGTCAGCTGAACGAAGCGATCGGAGCCGAGCTCGAGCTTCCTCATCATCTTCAAGCGGTCGCGCGCCTCGAACCCTGATAGGTCGTCATCCGCGCGCATGGACAAGAACAACTCTCGCGTGTCCTCGTTCTGCACGAGCTCGTCGCTTCTGGACCCCAGCCAGCGCTGCGCCTCGGCGTCAGATCCCGCTGCGGCAGAAGCCATGAAATCCAGGGCAATGAGCGGCGTGTAGAGCAGCAACCGCTCGCTGCGCAACACGTGCCGGCCCGCACCGCACTTCCCGCGTACAGGTGGGTGAAGCGGTTCCGCAGACCGGCGAAACAGTGGTTTCCACATCATGCCCCACCCCCGGAAGAAGACCGCTGACCTGCTACTCCAGCACAGCGCGATGGCCGAATATAGCTCGTGCCTGCAGACACCTGTGAGCCTGGGTGTCGGCGCTGAGTGAAGATGGAAAGAGCTCAATACCGACGGCGACGTGCGGATGGTGTGGCGCGTACGTAGCCATGATTGCGGTTGACCTCGCTGTGAGTGCCACCGGCAGCAGAACTTTCCTCAGCACCGCGCCCCCGGCTCGACGCCCCCGGATCGGGACGCTCAGCTGGCGCATGTATGCCTGCCCGTCCTGCCAATCAGCAAGCCTTGCGTTGATGGCGGTGGAAAATGGATAGAACGGAGAGGAAGAAGTCCGGCGGTGGGCACCCGACAAACCACCGGTGAAGGCGTACCCCGACAGCGTGCCTATGACTATTGTCGCAGCCGCTGCTGAGGCCCACAGCTCACTTCGGGTGGGCAACATCCAGGCCGCTGTCCTTATGGCCAGGACGAACGTGGAGGCGACGGCCAAGGCGAAGGGGATTACGGCAGGCAACCTCGTCGCGAAGATCGATACTCTCTACGCTCAGCACCTGATTTACGAGCACATCCAGGATGCCGCACACGAAGTTCGGTTCGCAGGCAACGACGCAGCCCACGGCGACCTTGTCGACGATCCGATCAGCGCTGAAGAAGCGGAGTCGATTGTCGAACCGATGGACATGCTGATCGAAGGAGTTTTCATCGCTCCAACGAAGACAGCAACCCAGGCCGCCGCCCAGCTGGCCCGAAAGAACACCGGCACAGCAAGCGTCAACGGCACTACAGCGGACAGTTCCTAAGCGACCCGGTAGCCAATCAGTGTGTCCATCGTCCGTCGGATCCGGTTCGCCGAACGGGGACAGCACCGCTGCGGCCTTTGCCCAGGCCACGCCCAGCGCAGCGAGGCGGCCTGCTGCTCCGCGCTGAGCTTGTCGCGCCGGGTTTTGGTGTTGGAGACCCATACGCCGAGCTTCACGGCCAGCGGTTCCGCCTCGGGCCCAAGCCGGGCCTGGCGAAGCTGGAGTGCGTCCAGTCGATGCTGTGGGCGGTGGAGCTGATGGAGAAGGGCCTGAACCCGACCCGCCACATCAAGAGCGGCGACGCCGTCCTGAACGGCGGGGAGTAGATGGTGGAGGAGATCGACGACGCGATCGAGCAGGCCAACCGCGAGACGTTCACCAAGGATCCGCCCAAGACGTTGAAGGACCAGATCGAGTTCCAGCTCAAGCAGTTCGGCAACGCGAAGGCGGTCGCGGCACAGCTCGGGATCACCGCCGACTCCGTGAACAGGTACTGGCGCGGCGCCCGCAAGCACGCCCGCGCTGACGTCGCCGCGAAGATTGACGACGCGGTACGGCAGCGGTGACAACCGCTGGTGCGCAAGCGCCGGCAGAAGAAGGCGGCCACCACGGGCAGGATCACGGTAGAGACGAGGGCCCAGTTCGGCTACACCGCGCCGGTCGGCACGACAGATGGTTCCGACGACTACCCGTGCACCTTCCCCCGAAGCACGCATAGCGCCTCTTCGACGCCCGCGACGCGGGGGCCAGCGACCAGCAGATGCGCCAAATCGTCGCTGAAAGATTTAAGGAAGTAAATTTCCAGGACAGCGGCGGGCGCGCTATGGGGCTGCAGGACGTGGAAAACAACGACATCGACTACCTCGATCTGGATTACTGACTAGGAGCGAAAGCATGACCGCTGAATTTCCGCTGCCCGAGCCGGTGCTCACCGATGCCATCGCCGCGGAGATCCTCAACCACCCCGGCTTCGTCACCGCCGATGCGGACTCGCCGCGCAAGGACACCATCAAGTCCCGCAACCAGGTGCACCACCACCTGGTCCCGGACGCCGACCGCAGCAACACCCTCACCCCGAAAGACCTGTCCACCCCGGCCGTCGACGTAGCCCTCGCCGCCGACAAGCTGCTCGCCAGCGACCCAAGCGACTCAGAGCGCGCCATGGCCGAACTCCTCAACTACGTGGCCGCCACCTGGGACAAACAGGACCTGCCCCTGCGCGAGCGCGTCCAGGCCGTCGCCCGCACCCTGCGCACCCAGTAGGAGGGGATCCGTCCATGCCTGCACCCACGGCCACCCGGCGCGCGTACCGTAAAAGGAGGAACCGCGGGGAGGACCAGATGAGCGCGCAGCTCGACCACGCCCCCGTCACGCCGTACACCCCCGCGCCCGGGGCACCGGCCGAACTCCTCGCCCAGCTGCGTGCCGACAAGCGCGCCGACACCTGGGTGCCGGCCTTCGAGCGGGAGTGGGCGGCCGCCCTCGAGAAATCGCAGCGCACGTTCTCCCTCGCCGGGCTGTACGAGGTCGTCCAGGACTGGCAGGGCCGTCTCGCCTCCGCCCCGGCTGTCGACGCGTTCGTCGCCTCCGGCTACGACGACAGCAAGTTCATCGATATGGCGGAGTTCCGCGAGCGGCGCCGGTGACCGAGCAGCCGTACGCGGTTTACTTCTCCGCCCCGGCCGCGAAGGTCCTCGACACCCTGCCCGAGCAGGTCGAAGACATGGTGTGGGACGTCCTGGACGCCACCGCAGCCGATCCGTGGGGCTTTGAGCAGTGGAACACGGAGGACCCCGAGGGCGAGAACGTCCGACACGCCTCCGTCGGCCAGTTCTCCCTCACCTACTGGGTGAACCGGCGCCTGTCCGTCCTCACCATCACCTGGCTCAGATAGCCGCCCGTGCAGGCGCCCCGACTCCGGCATCACAACTGCCGGGGTCAGCTTTTCCGATCGTAACCATGGCCGTACCCACCGGTTGCCACCCGGGCTCGGGCAGCAACCGGTAGTCACCAGTTGCCGCGGAGCCGTTCGGCACCGAGCTGAGCCCCGCGCCGGCACTCCGGCAGGCCCTCCACCCGGTGCGGCCTTATCGCCTTTCACCCAGTAGAACCCGCACAGCGCCGTGTTCGAGTAGAGATCCACCTGATCATCCTCTCAGGCGTGCGCGCCGTGGCCCGGCACCATCCAGGTGAACGTCGCCTCCCCGTCGTACACCGGTTCGTTCTTGGTGCAGCGCATCCGCAGATCAGCCCCCATACAGTGCTTTCCGTACCGGATCTGCGAGCTGGCATCATCCGCGTCCGCGAGGCGCTCGCAGGACAGGTCGTAGCCCCTCATGTGTTCCCACGAGCACGGCTTCTGCTCGCACATCAGTGAGCGGAACATCAACAGCAGCCGCGCCAGGTCGTGCTGATCGACCCGGCCCGTCTGCGTCTTTATCCAACGCCATCGCCGCGTCCCTCTCCGCCCACCACTCATAGACCACCTAGGGCGTGTATCGAGTTGTGATCAATCTGCGGGGTTCGCTCTCGCGGCGGGGTCTGGTCCGGTAGACCTTCTTGTGTGACGCGAGGGCAACTGACGGACGCAGAGTGGGAGTTCATCGGGCCGTACCTGCCGATCGGCGAGTACGGCCCGTACCCCGAGCGGCTGCGGCAGCAGTTCGAGGGTGTGATCTGGCGGTTTCGGACCAGCGGGCAGTGGCGGGAGATGCCACAGGAGTTCGGCGCCTGGTCGACCGTGCACAACCGCTTCCGGCAGTGGCGTGACGCCGGCGTCTTCGAGGCCCTGCTGGAGGGCCTGATCGCGGAAGCGGCGAAGCGGGGCGAGGTGGACCTGTCCCTGGTCAGTATCGACTCCACCACCGTGCGGGGACACCACGATGCCGCCGGGATGCACCTGGGCGAGGACGTCGTCACCGCCCTGGAGAAGGCGGCTGCCGAGGAGGAGAAGGCCAGGTCAAAGGGGGCAGCCTCGAAGAACAAAGCGGGCAGGACGCCGATCCCGAAAGGCAGGAGCGGCGACGCGTCCGGCGTCGGCGAAGAGTCCGCCTGAAGGCCGCTCTCCTGGGACGTTCCAGGGGCGGGCAGACCAGCAAGGTCCATCTGGCCGCCGACCGCAAGTGCCGCCCGCTGGCGTTCGTGCTGACCGCGGGCCAGGCTGCGGACAGTCCACAGTTCATCCCGGTGCTCAGGAAGTTACGGGTCCGCGGCCCCGCCGGCCGCCCCCGCACCCGGCCGGACGCGGTTGCCGGGGACAAGGCCTATTCGTCCCGCGGCAACCGGGCCCACCTGCGCAAGCGCGGCATCAAGGCAGTGATCCCGGAGAAGAGGGACCAGGCCTCCAACCGGAAGAAGAAGGGGTCCAGGGGCGGTCGGCCCGTCAGCCACGACGCCGCCCTCTACAAGGAGAGGAACACCGTCGAGCGCCTGATCAACAAGCTCAAGGCCTGGCGAGGCATCGCCACCCGATACGACAAGACCCCGGACAGCTACCTGGCCGGCCTCCACCTCCGAGCCTCGATGATCTGGATCAAAGACCTCACCCGAACCACCAATTGATCACGACTCGATACGCGCCCTAGGTCCGCGAGGTCGCCACCCAGTACTCGCCGGTGAAGTTCTTCTGCCCCTTGAACGAGGCGAACGGCCTTGCTGGCAGTGCCAGTTCGAGGGGCTCCACCCACCAGCACTCCAATGGGCCGGAACGCCCGACGCCGTCAGCGTCGATGAACCCATCCTCGACGCCCGAGGCGTGCTCCCGGGCAACGGCCACTGGTGCGGCCCCGTCAACGAACACCTCCGCCCTGCCGGGAGCCCCGTCACTGCGAGGGTCGAGCACCCTGCGGGCCACCATGACCGAGGGCCGGAGACATGACGCGAAAGGGTGAAAAACCGCGTAGGCAACGAGGACGATTCCGGACGCACTGGTGTCCGGCCCTATCCGCCGGGGAGCGAGGCTCGATTCCGCAGCGACGGTAGGTGCGTCGCAGTGACCCCAAGTAGCCGCCCAACTGCTGGCGCTGTCGTCTTTGGAGTCGAGGCCTTCGGGCTTGCCTGGGATGCCGAACGCATCCAGAAGGTGGCGCTCGACGCCAAAAAGCTCGCCCAGCGTCAGCTCAGGGTATTCGGCGATCCACCGCCTGATAACGGCACCGCGCTCGGCGATCAACCACGCCTCGCCGTCGTTCTGCTCGCTATGGAAGTATGCCCGAGATCGTCCGAATTCCGAGCTCAGCTGTTGCCACAGGTTCGTGACGAGGTCGGCGCGCGTCAGATAGAGCAGTCCGCACCACGCCCAGACGATCAAGGTTCATCCCCCGATTGCCGGGATGATCAAGACTGTCGAGAATCACTCCTCGCCGCTCTGCGCAACCTCGTCGATGAGATCGACACCGTCTGCCCAGCTTGTCTCACGCACGTTCCCGAGGCCAAGTCGGGCGACAAGATCGACCCGATTGGCCCCATGGACCGCGATCTATGAGAGCCAGCATGCACCTATCGCCAAGGGCGAGTCGGAGGTCTCCACGGCCGCCACCATAGTCAGGCTGCGAGTGAGACCAGAGAGCCGGGCACCTGACCGTACAAGATCATCTGAAACCGGGACCAGATTGCCTGAGACGGGACAGGTGCTGGTCGCGGCTGCGGTTGCTCCGCTCGTTGTCCGGCGAAAGCGAACCTTGATCGTTTGCCACTGGACATTGACCACTGCTCGATGGGGCGGTGGCGTCGGCTGCTGGGCTACCGGGTGAGCACTGCGAGGTAGGCGTCCAGAGGCTGCACATACCCTGGGAGACGTTCGAGAAGGTCCCACCAGCGGATGGCCGAGATCTCCTCGGTGGGCTCGAAAGCGCGGGTCTCGGCGCAGGATCCTGTGTAGAGGGCCAGATATTCGGCTCGCTGGTCAGGCGCCAGGACGAACCGCGCGTAGCCGATGAACCGCAACTGTTCGTCAGGCTCCTGCCCGCTCTCCTCCAGCAGCTCCCGTACTGCTGCCTGGCGGGGGGTTTCGCCCTCTTCGATGCTCCCTCCTGGAAGCTCCCAGGACTGGCGGCACCGATCGAAGACCATAAGGACCCGACCGGCGCGCCATAAGGCAACCAGGGTCGCCGGCAGCGGGGCATCCTGCGGCGGCGCTGCCTCGCCACTCCGCGCGAACGAGACCAAGGAGTTGCCACGGCCATCGGCTGCAAGCGGTTCGTCTGCTGGGTAGGCCACGGTCGGATGCTTCCCCGGGCGACTCCACGAGAAGCCCTCCGCCCTCACGCTCCGGCGGTCAGACTTCAGTGGCACACGGACAAGGTTCAGTGGCATCGGACACCGGGCCCTGCGAAACGGACACAACAGGCGCCATTCCGAGGTGCGTGACAGTTTTCGAGGGTGGCGTGACGTCCGTGTCACGCTCACGCTCCGTCAGCGTGACACGGGTGCCGGGTAGTCCTTTGGCAGCGAAGCCGGATTGTTTGTCAGTGAAGTTGGACCGGTGGGAGGCGGTCCTGGATGGTCTTGGTCGGTGTAACCACCGTGCTCTAAAGGCGGCCGGGTGGTGGGAGGCGTAGGGCGAGGAGGGCGACGTCATCGGTGCTGTCGGGGGCGAGGCCGGTGACGAGTTCGTCGCAGAAGGTGTCGGGGGTTTCGCGGGCCAGGGCGGCGGCGTGCTGGCGCAGACGGGTGAGGCTGTGGTCGAGGGATTCGTGGCGGCGTTCGATGAGTCCGTCGGTGTAGAGCAGCAGGGTGGACTGGGCGGGCAGTGACTCAGTGGCGCTGGTGCGGGGCAGGTCGGTGCTGACGCCGAGGAGGTGGCTGCGGCCGCCGTCAAGGTAGTGGGTGTCGCCGTCGTGGGTGACCAGCAACGGCGGAAGGTGGCCGGCTACGGCGTAGTCGAGTTTCCAGGGACCGCCTTCGGGTCCGTGGATGATGGCGTAGATGCAGGTGGCGGTGGTCCCGGGGTAGAGGGAGTGCTGGGCGACGTCCATCCGGTGCAAGATCTTTTCGGGTGGCTCTTGGCGATCACATGCGATACCGCGGAGCATATTGCGCAGCTGGCTCATGGTGACGGCGGCTTTAAGGTCGTGGCCGGTGACATCGCCGATGATCAGGGTGGTGTGGCCGGTGGGCAGCAGGAAGCTGTCGTACCAGTCCCCGCCCACCTCTGCGGTGGTCTGTGAGGGGGCGTAGCGGGCCGCCATGTTCAGGCCGTCGGCGCGGGGCAGCTCGGGCAGCAAGGAACGCTGGAGACGTTCGGCAATCCGCTGGGTCTCGTGGAGCAGGTGTGCGTTCTCGACAGCCAGTCCGAGGCGGTGGACCAGATCGTCGAAGAGAGGTAGATCCTGCTCGGTGAGCGGAGGGTGATCTCCGGCGCGGCGGACGGTCAGGGCGCCGAGGACCTCCCGCCGGGCCCGCAGCGGAGCAATGACCGCGCTGGTGGCACCCTCCAGGTGACGAGCCTGCCCCACATCCCAGGGATCACGGCCCCCGGCCCTGAGGTCGGCCCCGGTCAGCAGCAGAGGTCCGGCGCCGCGCAGTACGCGGGCCAGGGGGCCGGTGGCCGTCTCAGGTGGCAGAGACAGGAAAGCCAGCTCCTCCTGCGGCTGGGGCCCGGCCTGGGTGCGGGTGACGCAGACACGCTCGATCCGACCCTGGTCGGACAGGAGGTCAACGGCACACCAGTCCCCCAGCCGACGGGCCACGATCCGGGCGACCCGCCGCATGCCCTCGGCCACCTCCACGGTCCCGGCCAGCGCCGCATTGATGTCGGCCAGCACCGTCAGCCGGTCCAGCGCCTGCTGCAGGATCGCATCCACGTCATAGTCATCCACCCTCAGCGACTTCCCCCGAATGAACGCGCCGACCGCCGCCGTGCCACGGATGCCATCGTCTGGCCCATCGGTGCGTGTTTGGGGCGACCGCGCGCGCAACAGGCGGCGGGAGCCCAGGTCAGGTGGACAACCTCGTAACACCGACGACGGAGGAAGTCCGAGTAGCTGACGCTGTCAGGAATCTTGAAAGTCCGAGATCGTTCTCAAGGTGGTGGCGACCAACTCGGTCCCGAGGGCCCCCTGGGCGTGTCGGTGAGACGTCCGGGGGCCGCCCCCGCCGGCCGGTGTAACCGGCAGGGAACTGGCCGCGCAGCGCTGGGAGAGCAGGGCTCGGGTGCCATGGCCGTTATCGTGCACGCCTTCGATGCCAGCAGTGGCGTTCCTCTTGCGCTCGAAGCGAGGCGGTAGACCCGTCGGGTCCGCCTACCGGAGCGGGCAAAAAACGTCCTGGCCGCCGCCCAAGAGGTCCGGCCGGTCTTTCTGCTGCTCGCTGGCTGCCGACTTGTGCGAGGAAGAGCCGGCCGGTCGAGGCCGACACCGTGCGGCACCCGCTTGAGGATGGTGCCTGGGCCGTGTGGGGCAGTGGCTCGCCGAGGACGAGCCGGCCAAGTGCGGTGAAGCCGCGAAGCCAGTTGAGCGCAGCACTCACGCTGCCGCAGCAGCTGTGGCACGCAACATGACACTCGCCTCCCCGGCTGACCTACGATTCGACGCAGCGCTCACGAGTTGCTGCGGTCTGTCGCTGGAGCTCCGGGGCGGGCCCTTCACGGTAAGGGTGAGGGTGCGGTGCCGTCTGCCAGCTTCACCGGTGAGGCGAACGCAACCACAAAGCGCTACCCAAAGTGCCATCAACGGTCACTGCACCCAAGCGCCTACGGTTCGGAGTGCGCCCTCAGCCTTGCAAGCGGTCCGCTATCTCGACGAGGTGGCGGCCTTGATAGTTCGCTGCAGCCAATGTTGCCCTGTCCGGCCCCTCCCCGCCGCCACTAGGCCAGCTTGTGCCGTAAGGGTTGCCACCGGCTTCGAACAGCAGTGGATCGGTATAACCGGGGGGAACGATGATGCAGCCCCAGTGGTAGAAGACATTGTTCAGCGACAGGAGGGTCGACTCCTGGCCGCCGTGCCTGTTCATAGCCGAGGTAAAGCTGGTGACGGGCTTGTTGTGGAAGACGCCCGCCTGCCACAACTGGCCAGTGGAGTCAATGAAGTTCTTCAGCTGCGCTGAGACGTTTCCGTAGCGAGTCGGGGTGCCGAACGCATACGCAGACGCCCACTCCAAGTCCTCGTGAATCGCTTCCTGAACGGTGTCCTTCGTCGCATCGATGTGAGCCCGCCACGCCGGATTCTTCTCTATGGACGTGTCGGGCACCGATTCGGGCGCACGGCGGAGCCGCACTTCGGCCCCTTGCGACGATGCACCCTCCGCCAGTGATTCGGCGAGACTGTGGACATTCCCGGTTGCGCTGTAGTAGATCACTGCGACGCGGACTGCCATGGATGACCTCCGGTGAGCCGGACCGTAGGCACCTCGCATGAAGCATGGGTTCCACTCCGCAGACTCGAACAGAGTGTCAAGAGTGCCGACGGATCATTTCTACTGCGAATATTCGGAACAGGACCGCTGATCGGATGCGTTGAGATGGCCGAACCTTGAGACTGGTAACGAGGAGCCCAGCCGCTGCCTCCATATCTGTGAAGAGATCACATCCCTGGAGGGTTCATGAGGCCCCATTTGGAGGGTAGACCTCATCTGGAGCTAGGGCCTGTTTTACAAGTGGCAGCCTGCTGGTGTCTGCAAAATGATCGGCCAGTACAGTCGCCCTCATGGCGACACCAGTACTGCGGGCGATTGAGTGGGACGAGACGCCATGGGACGACCCGTCCGACAATCAGCTGCACGATCTGCTGGCCGACATGAGCTTGACCTGGCGTTTTGCCGTGCTCTAGCGACTCGGCCTCGAACCTGCCAGCCGACACTACATGCAGGTATATCTCAACGACGACCTCAGCTATCAGGTTGAATACCGCGATGGTGGCCCAGACAGGAACTTCCACGCTCATGTGCCACGCACACACGAAGTGTTCGCCGTAGAACCTGTTGCCGAAGGGCTTCGGAACTGGGTCCACGGCCGGTCGGGCTGGCGTGAAGCTCTTGTCTGGGCTCCGTGGCCGCCTGTGGAAACAGACAGTGCGATGAGGCTCGTGTGGGACGATGCCCACGCTGCAAAGGTCGCAGCCACTCGTTGATAACAGCGATGGTGATGGTGCCTGTCGCGAAGGCCCCCATCGGGACACGCCCACCGTTTCGGTGGCAGCACGCACCGCCTCAGACAGCAGTCGGCAGATCAAACGCAAGGCATCAGAGCCAGTCGTATCGCGGGCCAGACCGCCGCCTGAAACAGCACCCCAAGCACACGGACGGACTCATTGAGCTTCTTCGAGCGGGCCGCCGATCGGGTGACGGTCCATGAAGCGCAACGATCGAGGCCCCGGGTAGTTGACCCAGATGTCTGACGTCTCAACCACACTGCGCCGGGGCCTCGTTAGTCATCTACCCTGCCGCATTCGACCTGCCCCATGCGCTCGTCGAGCGGGTCACGATGCTCACCGTCACCCGTGAGGGGGACCGCCGCTGCAAGCTCCGCCCGTCCCAGCGCACGACGGTGGCACTGGTGTACCTGAGCGAACACACCACCCTGGCGAAGACCGCAGCCGGCTTCGGGATCAGCCAGTCCACCGCCCACGCCTGCACCAGCGCGGCCGTCCGCCTCCTCACCGAACGTACGCCTGGTCTGCTGAAGGTCCTACGCGAGCAGAATCCGGACCCCGTTCTCCTGGACGGCACGCTCGCCGAGTGCGACCGGGTCAATAATGGACGGGCCGGCTACTGCCCCAGGCACCGTCGGCATGGGGTGAACGTGCACGTGGTCACCGATCCGGACGGCCGACTGCGGTGGCTCTCGCCCGCGCCGCCGGGCCACTGCCACGATCTGGCAGCCCCCCGCACCCACCGGATCATCCGGATCTGCGAGCGCCAGGGCGTCCCCGTCCTGGCCGATCTCGCCTATCAGAGTGGTGGCCCCTGGCTGACCACGGGCATCAAACGCAGGCTCCTGCGAGAACTCACCCCTGCCGAGAAGACCGTCAACCGGGCTCTGGCTGCGGCACGGGCACCGGTCGAGCGCGGCGTGGCCTGCCTGAAGTCCTGGCGGATTTTCCGCAGGTCCCGCTGCAGCCCCAACCCCATGACGTCAACCACCAAAGCCATCCTCCCCCTGGAGCGGCAACGCCGAAGAGGCTCAGTGACCCCAAGCACGTGCATGCCCGCATGAACGAGGACTTGTGGGGAGATCTACATGGCGCTCCTTGGGGTGATGCCCTTCACATGCGGGACGGAAATGATCGATCATCGATCAGCATTATTTATATACGCGGACTTTCCGCTCACCGTCTCCTGGAAGGCGTGCACCATGACCGACGCCACGCTGAACGCGCTCCGTCCCCTGCCGGACCCCGACCCCGAGGAAACCGGTGAGTGGGCCGCCTCGCTCGACGCGGTTGCTCAAGCCGCCGGCCCTGACCGCGCGGCATACCTGATGCGCCGCACATACGAACACGCGCACGCCTCTGGGCTAGCGGTGCCAACGGTCCTGGAGACCGAGTACATCAATACGATTCCCACGGCCGAGGAACCCGTAGTCCCCGGTGACGCAGCCATGGAACAGCGCATTGCAGCGTGGGACCGCTGGAACGCCGCAGCCATGGTGTCACGCGGCAGCCGCCTGGGACTCGGTGGACACATCGCCACGTTCGCCTCCGCGGCTTGGCTCTACGAAACGGGCTTCAACCACTTCTTCCACGGCAAGGACGGTGACGGCTCCGGGGACCAGCTGTATATACAGGGACATGCCTCCCCCGGCATATACGCCCGCGCCTTCCTCGACGGCAGACTGACGGAGCAACAACTAGACAACTTCCGCCAGGAAGCCACCGGCGAGGGCCTGCCCTCCTACCCACACCCACGACAGCTGCCCTGGCTGTGGGAATTCCCTACCGTGTCGATGGGCATCGGTCCCCTCAACTCGATCCAGCAGGCGCGGTTCAACCGATACCTCACGCACCGCGGCATCAAGGACACCTCCGGCTCTCACGTGTGGACGTTCCTGGGTGACGGCGAGATGGACGAACCGGAATCGACCACAGCACTGAACCTCGCCGCCCGTGAAGGACTGGACAACCTCACCTTCGTCATCAACTGCAACTTGCAGCGACTCGACGGACCGGTCCGCGCAAATTACAAGGTAGTGCAAGAACTGGAAGCAAAGTTCCGTGCTGCCGGCTGGAACGTCATAAAGGCGCTGTGGGGCAAGGCTTGGGACGAGTTGTTCGCCCTGGACACCACAGGCGCACTCGTCCGGCGACTGCGCGAAGTACCCGACGGGCAGTTCCAGACCTACGCAACCCGCGACGCCGCATACATCCGCGAGCACTTCTTCGGCGCCACCCCCGCCCTGGCCGCCATGGCCCAACTACTCACCGATGCGAAGATCATCGAGTGCTTCCACACGTCCCGTGCGGGACACGAACCAAACAAGGTCTACGCCGCCTACCGCGCGGCAACCGCACACAAGGGCGCACCCACCGTCATCCTCGTGCAGACCATCAAGGGCTGGACGCTGGGCTCAGCCTTCGAGTCACGCAACGCCAACCACCAGATGAAGAAACTGACCCTCCCCGAGTTCCGCGAGATGCGCGACCTGCTGGAACTGCCCATCCCTGACAGCGCGCTCTCCGGCGACGTAGTGCCGTACGCCCACCCAGGCCCCGACTCCCCAGAGGTACGGTACTTGATGGAGCGACGCGCCCAACTGGGCGGCCTTGTCCCAACACGTCGTGTCCACCCGGTGACTCTCCCCACACCGTCCAGCAAGCCCTTCGAAGCCCTGGCGAAAGGCTCCGGCAGCCAAGAGATCGCCACCACAATGGCCCTGGTACGCCTGCTGAAGGACCTGATGCGGGAGAAGGAGAGCGGACGACGTTGGGTTCCCATTGTCCCCGACGAAGCCCGGACCTTCGGCATGGAGTCGCTCTTCCCCAACGCCGGAATCTACTCGCCGCTCGGCCAGAACTACGACCCCGTCGACCGCGACATGCTCCTGTACTACCGCGAGGCCACAAACGGTCAGATCCTCAACGAGGGCATCACGGAGGCAGGCTCCATGGCCTCCTTCACCGCTGCAGCCACCTCGTACGCCACGCATGGCGAGCCGATGATCCCGCTCTACATCTTCTACTCGATGTTCGGCTGGCAGCGGACCGCCGATCAGATGTGGGCCCTGGCCGATCAGCTCGGCCGCGGCTTCCTCGTCGGGGCGACCGCAGGCCGCACGACGATGACGGGAGAAGGCCTGCAACACGCTGACGGCCACTCCCAACTGATCGCGTCCACCAACCCGGCGGCGATCTCGTACGATCCGGCCTTCGCCTACGAGATCGGCGTCATCGTCCGCGAGGGCCTGCGCCGCATGTTCGGACCCGACTCAGAGAACATCTTCTATTACCTCACGGTCTACAACGAACCGAAGGTCCAGCCCGCAATGCCTACAACCACGGGCATCGAGGACGGCATCGTCAAGGGCCTCTACCGGTTCCGTACAGCCGACACCACTGCACTCACCACAGACGCACCACAACTCCAACTCCTCGCATCCGGAACGGCGATCCACTGGGCTCTGGAAGCACAAGAACTGCTGGCAGCAGACTGGGGCGTAGCCGCTGACGTATGGTCTGCAACCTCCTGGAGCGAGTTGCGCCGTGACGGTCTCGCCTACGACGCCGCCCGCTTGCGCGGTGAGGACGCCCCGCTGCCACACGTCACCAGCATGCTCCAAGATGCAGCCGGTCCCGTCATCGCAGTCAGCGACTGGATGCGTGCCGTCCCGGACCAAATCAGCCACTGGGTACCACAGGACTGGCACTCCATCGGAACCGACGGCTTCGGCCTGTCGGACACCCGTGAGGCAGCCCGCAGGCACTTCGGGGTTGACCCGCAGTCAATAGTCGTAGCCGCTCTCGCCGCACTGGCCGAACGCGGCGAAGTCAACCCGCAAACGCTTCAGGAAGCCCGCGCTCGGTACGAAATCTGAGCTCCGCCACCACGAGATACAAAAAGCCTGAGCGCGCCATCTCAACGCGCTCAGGCACCACAGCACCGCAGGAACACCTAGAGGGCGTCTGAAAAGCCTGTCAGCGGGCTGGTACTGCGAGGCGGCGCACAAGGAGCATGGCCATGGAGAGATAGATGGCATTCTCCGAGCAGACGCGTAGGTACTCGTAGTCGTTCGACAGCCGACGGCACCGTCCCAGCCAGGCAAAGGAAAGGTCCACTCCATCACCCAACGGCGCGGGACGACCGCGAAGAGGGGCGCTGCCGGAGGCGGTGTCCCCACCCTCGCCCAGGTCGCGCGGGAACCTCCGTCGCGGCGTTGCACACCCTCCACGAAGATGCCGGTGGCTTCCCGGGCCCAGGCCTGGAAGTCGGTGCCGCGGTAACCCTGGTCTGCCCCCACGGGCCGCAGACGCGGAAAGACATCGCCAGCCCGGGAGAACAGCACAACAGCGCCATCACGATCGCCGACGCTCGCCGGCCTCACGCAGGGGACCAGGACGGTGCCGCGGGTGTCGACGAGCAGGTGGTGCTTGATGCCGCTGACCTTCTTGCCGCCACCGTAGCCGTGCAGGCCACCACGCTCACTGGCCGGGCCTGCAGAACGTCCGTTTCGGAAAGGGGCCCCTGCCGGGCGATGACCTGCGCACTCCGGCACGGTCCGTCGCCGTGGTCGCCATCAATACCTCCTACGGCGAAGTGCCCACCCCGGTGGAGAACACCGCCAGCCCGCGCAAGAACCCCAAGCGCCGACCGAAGCCCCAGGAGCGTCTCTGCCGGCGTACCACCACTACCGGCCAAACCAGTTGGTGCATCGCACAGGCCTCCCGCACCTACGACGGCTTCGGCAGCGCCGGCAGCATCGGCGGCGTCCACACCCGCTTCACCCTCCCCAAGGACGACTGGGCTCTGCAGCGCAAGGACTGGCACAGCTTCACCGCCACCCAAATCACCGTTCCACACGCCGCAGAGCACGATCCACAAAAAATCGCGGCGCTCGCAGCACAGTTGTGCCATCAATCCCTGGCCTGGGATGCGCGCACCCGCCACCCCGTTCCCCTTCACGTCGCCGGCGCCATGGACCGCGCTCATCCCGAGTACCGGGGCCCCAGCATCGAACCTGCCCAGACACCCGAAGCCAACGAGACACAAGAGGGCGAGTAGCGGGGCACAAGGCCGACTCGTGCGCGCCGTATCACTGCCGGGTGAGCAACAACCCGGAATGCCCTCTGCGGTTCCCCAGTCATCCATGAGGTGAGGCGGCCCGGGAAGGCTGCACCGGCGCCCGCTGCCAGCCGCCGACGAGCCTCGCCTCGTACGTCGCCGGGGCGCCGTGCGCGGGCTCTCCAGCGGTACCCGCGTGACGCGCTGGTTGATCGCGCGGACGCTGGCCGACGCGCCACGTTGGCCTCCTCAGCCGTGTCCTGTCGGTGACGTGTTTACCGGGCCGCAGTCCGTCGGCAAAAGCACCGGACAGACCGCCGGGGACGGGTGTCTTGGGCTCTGACGTACTCGCGGCGAGGGTCCGACTATGCGGAGTTGCCCGGGTGCCCGGTGATCCAAGCCAGGCCGATGGGATCCAGGTGGTGGCGGGCCCGGGTAACAGCGACGTATGCCAGGCGGGCTTCTGCCTCATCGACGGGCTGGAGAACGGCGCGGCCCTGGGCGTTGACCTCATCGGTGTCGGCCGGCAGCGTGAAGTCGGGTGCAACGCATACCCGGGCCCATTGCCGCCCTTGGCATTGTGGACAGTGGAGACGGTGACCTCGGCCGCATCTTCGGGAACGAGTCGATCGACGGCCTGCAGAACAGCCCCGGGGCCGTGCTCGTCGACGAGATTAGCCAAGGACTGCAGGTCGCTGTCGGTGGGGTCGTGCTCGGCGTAGTCGCACAACGCCGTCCAGGTGGTGAACAGCACGAGTCCGGGGTGGTGGGCGTGGCTCCCTGTCAGTGATTACGACGTAATCACTGAGTGCCCTGCATCGCTGGCAGATCATGGCAATCATCACGCCGTTGTCCTGTCTCAATGAACCGAGTCGGCGCTGATTCGTCTCAACGAATCCAGTCGCCGCAGGCTGGCTCCGAGGAGCAGCGGGGCCCGACCATCTGCGGCCGTCTCAACGAAGTCAGTCGATCCAGGTCAGACGCTGGACACCGACTGGATTCGTTGAGACAGGACAGCCGTATCGACGAATGAGTATCAGAGGGCAGACAATTGGCAGCTGCAGCGCTACGCTCCCGTGAACTCAGCCGATCAATGCCTACGGACCGAATACTGCCAAGTGACGGGCCGTGCGCCGTCGCCTGTCGTCCAGCATGGTCCGTAACACACGACATCTGGGAGGAACATTGCGACCGATTCGAAGACGCGTTCTGTCGGCGACACTAGCGATACTGGTGACGCTGCCACTTGCCGTGCTCACCACAGCCGCACCAGCACATGCAGCTGCCAGATGTGCAACCCCACCGACTGAGTATGTGGGATGGGGCCAGGTTGGAGCTCCGTACTACCCAGTCACGCTACGCGGGATCACGACCCATCTCTACACCGGATATCAGTCGGCATCAGCCCGTGCCGCTGCGACAGTTCCAAACGGGTCGTACGTCTCCATCGACCGTTCCATCAACTCGTTCACCGCAACCGCCACGGAGAATGCGAACGGGTTCGGCTGGCGCACCGATGCGCAGGTCGCAGCCAACGGAGGTTACGACTACTGCGAGGTGTACCACTCTGGCTCAACCGGGTGGACCTATACGCCAAATGTCCAAGGGCGCTATCACGCAGTACGGCCGTGCCTTCGGGTCTCCGGCATCCTTCAGTGCGCCACCATGTGGTACGTCGACTTCGACGGCTGATCTTCAGCAAGGGCAGAACGCTGCCCCTCCCGGTAACCGACTGACCGGCTTTACAGTGGGATGAGGGTCAGAAAGGAAGGCCGATGGGGGCTCATCCTTGATGCGGCGGGCGAAGCCACCGACTCACAGAACTGGCCGGAGAGCGGGCCGCAGTGACGTCACCTGGCCGCGCAGGTATTGCGTGAACACGTCGACCTGATGGCCCACTACGGCGGCAACAACTCGTTCACGAAGTGCATCGGGGCGGGCTCCCTCGCCCCGGTCCTGCCCCTTTCCAACGATCAGCTCTCCTTCGCGCGCGACGCGGAGCACTCGGGCGCGGGTGCTGTCGCCGATCTGAACGCCGCGGGGCCTGCCGAGATCGGTGACGTTCTCGAGGCGTTGCCGGTCACGGCCGGCCCACGGATCGCCGAGCCGGCTGACCGGATCCGTGAACGAGAGCCGCGTGTCTGCTCACGGTCATGCGGGAGCGGGCACCGGTATGGCACGCGTAATGGTCTCGGCCACGGAAGCATCAGGTGCCGGGCAGCGATACCGGTACTCCGAACCGCACCGGCACGCCAGGCGCGTACAACACGCTGACCGGCGCCGCCCTCGGCCGGGACAGGCCCGCGGCCGCGATGAGCGAGTCGTCCCAGTCGAGCAAGGAGCAGCGGTGGAAGGACCATTCGGGGTGGGTGTTGGGGAGGTAGTAGGAGCGTCCGAAGGCGTGTCCGTGGAGTCCCCAGCGGTTCGTGAGGAATTCCTCGACGGGGTCCGGAGCCATGGGGTTGCCGTCCATCTCGATCCACACGCGAGCCCCGGCGTTCGATGTTCCGCGGCGGTTGGTCCGGTACAGCAGACGGTTCTCGAACCACTGGCTATGGATGCGGGACCAGCGGTAGGGGAGCCGGAAGGACGCGTCCGCGGCCAGGACGGGTACCAGGCGGTCGCATTCCAGCGAGCGGAACACCACTCCGCGACGCCCGAGCGCGTCCCGGCTGTAGAGGCGGACGTTCACCTCGTCGAAGGACCCGAAGTACGGGAGCGCCGGAGTGCCGCCGAAGGCGAGACCGCGCATACGGAAGAAGACCAGACCGACGTAGGCGCGGCCGTTGTGGAGGTCGGGGACGGTGCCGGGCGGAAGAAGCCCGGCGACCTGGAACGGGTCCGCGGGCCAGTGCAGGAACACCAGGTCGCGCCAGTTCTGCCGGAACAGTACCCGTCGCAATTCCCGCGGAGCACGAGGAGTTACAGGTTCTACGGGGTGCATGCTCCGGTGGTACCGGCGCGGCGATCCGTTGTCGGACACGGTTGCTCCTCGGCCACCCGCCCTATCGCTCGATGTCGAGCGGGGCGTCACGGCCCGGCTTCACCAGACGGGCCTCGGCCGAGAGTGCGGCGACGATCGCGTCCACCGCCTCGGCGACGGGCAGCCCTGTCGGCAGCACGGGAGGCGTTTGAACGGTGGCGCACTTGCCCGCCGCCTGCATCCCCTGCGCGGGGTGGGGGTGAAGCAAGGGGCGAGACGAGGGACGGCGGAGGAGAGATCGTGGACAGCTCTGCACAGGCCGGTGATCACCGATGACGAAGTGGGCGCCCCGGCACGACGGCGGACGGCCCTCGGAGAGGCCCTGTTCCCACACCTGGACGGCCGAACCGGCGCCGCTGAGTGAGACATGCACGACGTGCGCGGCACGCGAACGTGCGTCGGCCGACCTGCTGCTCTGCCTGACCTGCGGCCATGTGGGCTGTAGCGACAGCTCTCCCGGCGCTCACGCGACGACGCACTTCGACTCCAGCGGCCACCCGGTGGCCCGCGCCCTGGCCCGCGGCCAGGAGTGGGCCTGGTGCTACGAGGACGAGGTGTACCTGGATCCGCTATCGGAACAACCCGTGCCGCATTCCGCCCCACGGCCGCCCGAGTCCGTCTGGGACTATCCGCGCCCGCCCGCTGTACAGGAGGACGACCGCGTCGTGCGGGTCGAGTGCGCGGGCCAGGTGGTGGCGGAGACCCGGAAGTCCGTCCGGGTGCTGGAGACCAGTCATCCGCCGGTGTTCTACATCCCTCCGGCGGACGTCCGTACGGAGCTGCTGATCCCGGCGCTCTCGGGCCGGACCTGGTGCGAGTGGAAGGGCTCGGCCCGGTACTGGGACGTCGTCGTGGGAGACGACGTACGCGCCGACGCCGCCTGGAGCTATCCCCGTCCCGAACCCGGCTTCACGCCCCTCAAGGACTACTTCGCCTTCTACCCAAGTCGCATGGACCGCTGCACGGTCGACGGAGAGGACGTCACGGCGCAGGAGGGCGACTTCTACGGCGGCTGGATCACCTCGGAGGTGCGCGGGCCGTTCAAGGGCGGGCCGGGCACCTTGCTGTGGTGAGGCCGAGCCGCCACTCGGCCTCACCCCTCTCGTCGCGGGCCCTGCGCACACTGGTCAGCCGGTGTGCAGGGCGGTGTACTCGGCGGCCAGTTCGTCCGCCATGCGTGTCACGGAGAACCGCTCGGCGACCAGCTTCCTGCCCGCAGCCGCGTAACGGCGCCGGTCGTCGACGGAGGTGGCGGCGACCCGCCGTAGGCCCCGCATCAGGCCCGCCTGGCCGGATGTGTCCATCAGAAGGCCATTGACCTGGTCGCGGAGGTAGTGCGCGACTCCCCCGCGGCGCGGACCGGCGACGGGAAGGCCGGCGTCCATCGCCTCCAGGACCGCTATCCCGAACTCCTCCTTCGCGCTCGGGCAGACGTACCAGCAGCAGGCGTCGGCCGTGCGCTGTGCCAGGGCACGCTGCAGTCGGCGTACCTCGGTGTTCGGCAGGGCCGGCAGCAGCGCCAGGCGGCGCGCGGCCTGCGGGTACGGGGCGAGGAGGGTGTCGATGCGGCGGCGGATGTCGTCCTCCACGGCGGTACCGGTGCCGGGGCTGCCGCCGATGAGGACGAGGGTCGTGGTGTGGTGGGCGCCCGTCGCCAGCCAGGACCGGACCAGGAGGTCCTGCTGCTTGACCGGGTGCAGCCGGCCCACGCACAGCAGCACGGGAAGTTCGCGGTCCCGGGGGTCGAGGGCGTCGGGGCGTGTCCCGTCCCGGTAAAGCCGCTTCAGCGCCTCGCGCCGCCGGTCCTCCTCGTCGGGTGCGGGCCGGTAGGGAGCGATGCCTTCGGGCGGGGCGCTGGGTCCGCGTCCTTCGTTGAGCCGGGCGAGGCCGGGGAAGTGGCGGACGAGTTCGCGGGTGCCGCCGCGTCCGGGGATACCGACGACCGTGTCCGCGCGCTCGACGAGCCGGTCGGCCAGGAAGACCCGGTGCAGATCGTGCCGGAGGGCGTCCGCTGCCGTGGGGTCGGCGGGATCGCTCGCGGCATGGCGTTCGGCGAGTCCGCGGTGCGGGTCGGGTGTGACCGTGAAGACCAGCGCGGCGCCCAGGCGCTCGGCGGCGTCGGCGAGGGCCAGGCTGCCGTCGTCGGCGTATCTGACGTGCAGGACGTCCAGGGGCCGTGGCATGGCGCCGAGCAGGCGGACCGCCCACCAGGTGAGTGCGGGGCGGTGGCGGTGCATCTCGACCTGAGCCGGGGCCGAGGGGGTGTCCACGGGGAGCCGCAGGACCCAGTGCCCGGGGGCGCGTTCGTGGGCAAGCCGATCGTCGGCAGCGAGGTCCTCGTGCCCGGCGGTCACGACGGTGATGACGCCGGATATCCCGTCGGTCGCGGCCAGCCGGTCGCCGAGCCCGCCCAGCAGCACCGCCAGTCCACCGCTCATCCCCTGCCCCGGGGTGTCCAGGCCGCCCAGCAGCATGCTCTGGGCGACCAGCCGGCCCGCGGGCTCCTGCCTCTCCGGGCCGAACGCGGGTGCCGGGGGCGCCAGCAGGAGCCGTTCGTAGGCGTCCCCGGCCTGGGAAGGTTGGGGCAAATGGGTGAGGCCGCCGGGAAGTTGACGCAGGTAGCGCCAGGCGGAGTGGCGTACGGCCCGGTGCGTGGTGGTGCGCGCGAGCGATGCGCTCTCGACCGGGGTGAGGGGATGCAGGCCGGCGGCCACCGCGAGGTCCAGCAGGTGGCCGGCGACCGGTCCGTCGCGGGACTCGCCGAGCATGGCGCGCAGTACCTCCTCGGCGTGCCGGGGGCCGTGCCAGCGAACGGTCTCCGGCCACAGCTCCGTCAGCACGGCCATGAGGCGGGGGTCGCCCTCCCGGTGGGCGAGCAGGGCTTCTGGCGTCAGCGGTACGCCCAGCCGGGCGGCGCGGCGTAGTCCCGCCACGGCCTTGTCCCGGCGATCCACCCCGGGTCCCTCGCCGGGCGGGACGGCCCGCGGCCGCAGCCCGTACTCGGCTTCCAGCAGTTTCGCCAGTTCACCCTGCACGTCCGGAAGACGTCTGTTGTGTCTCGGCTCGGGGAGGTGTGCGGTCCAGCCGGAGCCGTTGAAGAACGCGGTGCGGGCGGCCACCAAGGGGTCGCGGGTTTCGTGGCCCGTTTCTCCCGGCCGTGCGGGGTCGTGAGCCGCCGAGGGGGGTGCGAAAGCGGTGCCGGCCACGGGTCCTCCTGTCTCAGGGACGGCGCTGACCTCTGTGGTTCGCGGGGTGTCGGCCTCCTGGATGCACCTGCCTCCGGTGCGGATTGCCACACCGTCCGACCTGCTCGAACGTGGCTACGATGCGCTGGCCCGGGTCTGCTGGACAGTGGGCGAAAGATGCCTTGGCCGAGGGGTTCGCATGCCGCGTGTCGTTGTCGTAAGTCCCCCGTTCATGTCCCACGCACGGCCGCTGTCGGTCCTGGCCGGGGCTCTGCGCCGGCGCGGTGCGGACGTGTACTTCGCCTGCGCTCCGGTGTTCGAGCACCTGGCGCGGGAGGCCGGGGTGGGCTTCGAGCCGCTGTCCGTGACGCGGAATGCCAACACCGGGGTGGCCGAGGCGACCGAGCAGGATGCCGGGGAGGCGGCCCGGCTGGCGGAGTTCCTGGACGCCACCAGGGAGGGTGCCGTGTCGGCGCTGCTGGCCCAGGCACGCCATCGGCGGGCTGACATGCTGGCCGACCCGGACAGGGTGCTCGACGCGCTGCGCTCGGCCGACCGGCGGCTGCGCCCCGACTGGTACGTCGTGGACCAGCTCAGTTACCCGGTCACCCTGGCCCTGCACTGCCTGGGCGTGCCCTACGCGACCTTCTGCCCCGGACATCCCAGCTATGTGCTCTCCGGCCCCGACGCCTACTTCGGCGTCCCCTACGCCTGGCCCGACGCGCTGCGGCCCGATCCGGAGCGGCTGCGGGAACTGAGGGCCGCGGCGCGGCAGAACGACGAGGCCTTCACCGCCCTGTTCGCGGCCTTCGCCCGGCGGCACGCGCCCTCCCGGCCGGCTCCGGGCCGGGCCTTCGCTCTCAGCTCGCCGCACGCCGTCGTCTACGCCTACCCGGCGTTTCGCTGGCTGCCGACGCCTCCGCCGGGCCCGGTGCGCCTGTTCGCCGGGCACATGACCGCAGTCCCGGACCCCTTCGACGCGGAGTGGGAGGCGCGCCTGAAAATGCTGCGTTCGAGCGGCGAGAAGGTCGTCCTCGTCGCGCTCGGTACGTTCTTGTCCGCGCGCGACGACGTCCTGCGCACCGTCGTCACGGGGCTGCTCGACGGCATGCCGGACGTGTCGGTCGTCGTCGCGGTCGGAGAACGGGCCACCGCGCTGGCCGATCTCGCGGGCGAGCAGGCCGTGGTGGTGCCGTCGGTGCCCCAGCGCGCGCTGCTGGAGCAGGTGGACGCGATGGTGCACCACGGTGGCAGCAACTCCTTCACCGAATGCCTGCGGGCGGGCGTGCCCGCGGTGGTGCTGCCGTTCTCTAGCGACCAGTTCTCCGTGGCCCGGGACGCGGAGCACGCCGGTGCCGGTGTGGTGCTCGACCCGAACACGCTGTCGCCGGCCGACGTCCCTGCGGCGCTCAGGACGCTGTGGCGGACCGTGAGCCCGCGTATGCCCGAACTGGCCGCGGCGGTACGGCGGCGGGGGCCCGGGTGGGCGGCCGGAGAGCTGCTGGCCGCCATGGGCCGGCGGAAGTCGACGGGCTGATCCCGGCGCCGTCGTGCCGGGGCAGGTCAGCCGGGCCGCGTGCCGGGCCGCGTGCCGGGCGCGGGCAGGGGCACCGGCGGGCCGAAGACCACCGGGAGGCCGGGAGCGTGCAGAACGCTCACGGGCTCGCCCTGCGGCCTCGACAGCCCGGCCGCCGCGACCAGGTCGTCCTCCCAGCCCAGCAGGGTGCACCTGCGGAAGGACCAGGCGGGGTGTGCGTTGGGCAGGTAGTAGGTGCGCCCGAGGAACCGCTCGTGCAGCCCCCAGCGCTGGGTGAGGAACTCCTCCAGCGGCGTGGCCGCCACCGGCTCGTCCGCCACGTCCAGCCACACCCGTGCCCCGGCTCGCGCACCCTGGCGCCGACCCGTGCGGTACAGCAGCCGGCTGTCGAACCACTGGCTGTGGATGCGGGACCACCGGTAGGGCAGGCCGAACGCGCCGCGGGCCGTCAGTACGGGCAGCAGTCGGTCGCAGTCGAGCGAACGGAACACCACCCCGCGCCGTCCCGTGGCGTCGCGGCTGTACAGGCGGACGTTGACCTCGCCGAAGCTCCCCAGGTACGGCAGGGCCGGCGTCCGGCCGAAGGCGAGGTCGTCCATGCGGAAGAAGACCAGGCCGACGTACGTCCGGCCCTGGTGGAGGTCGGGCACGGTGCCGGCCGGCAGCAGCCGGGCCACCTCGAACGGGTCGGCGGGCCAGTGCAGGAACACCAGGTCCCGCCAGCGCTGCCGGAACAGCACGCGCCGCACCGTACGCGGAGCCAGCGGGGTCAACGCCTCCGCGGGCCGGGCGCTGTGGGACGAAGGGCCGTACGCGAGACGTCTCCTCGGCATGTCTGCCCTACCGCACCACTTCGAGCGCCGCACCGCTGCCGGGACGCACAAGTCTCGCCCCCTCGCAGAGCCCCCGCACGATCACGTCCACTGCCTCCGGAACGGGCAATCCCCGCGGCAGCGGCGGCGCTTGGCCTACGACGGCACGCCCGGCAAAGCCCGTGTCCATGTGGGGCAGGTTGATCTCCAGCACGGTCACGCCCTGGCGTCGCTGCTCGCGGCGGACCGCCGTCAGCCAGGTGGCCAGCGCGGCCTTGGCGGCGGCGTAGTCCGCCATCCGGGCCGGTGCCGCCTCGGCGACGATCCCGGTGACGGCCGCGAGGACGCCGCCCTCGGGCAACAGGTCCCCGGCAGCCCGCAGGAACGCCATGGGGGCCAGCGCGTTCACCGCCATCAGGTGTTCGGACACCGCGTCCTCCACCTCCCCGGCCGGCCCGAAGGCCGCGACTCCGACGCATACGACGACGCCGTCCAGGCCGCCCAGTTCCGCCGCCGCCCAGTCGACGGTCTTCGCACAGGAATCGGCGTCCCAGGCGTCGAAGGTGCGGGCGGGAGCGTGCTCGCACGCCGCCGAGACACGGGTGAGGGCCTCGCGGTCACGTCCGGCCAGTGCCGTGCGGGCACCGAGGGCGTGCAGCCGTACGGCGAGCGCCGCCCCGATCTCCCCGGTGGCACCCGGCACCAGAATCCGTGCACCGCGTAGGTCCATGCCCCGCCTCCCGTTCCGTGCCGACGACCTGGCACTACGTGTCTGGTTCGCTGGTCGGCCGTCGGCCGGATGCAGACGCGGGCAGCCAGGAACGGCACGTCGGCCTGCCGGCGGCTCACCAGGGTCGACGGCGGCCCCGGTTCGGGTCAGTCGGCCGGTGCGTGACCGTGCCGCGCGGCGGCCAGCGCGTCCGCGAGCTCCCGCAGGTCCTGCGCGCTGGGCTGGGCGGGGTCATAGTCCGCGGGTACACGGGGGTTCCGCGCCGCAGCCACGCTCCGTGCAGTCCCGCTCGCCGTGCACCGTCGATGTCCCACGGATGCACGGCGACCAGCATGGCCTGTTCGGGCCGTACGCCGGCCCGCTCGGCGGCGTTGCGGTAGGCGGCCGGTGCCGGTTTCCAGCAGCGGGGGCCGTCGACGTCCGACAGGGTCTCGAAGCAGTGCAGCACTCCGGCCCTGTCCAGCAGCTGCTCGGTCTGGGCGGCGCTGCCGTTGGTCATCGCGGTCAGCCGATACCCCGCATCGCTCACCTTGCTTATGCCGTCGGGTACATCGGGATGGGCGTCCAGCCGGGAGAAGCCGTCCAGAATGTGCCTGGCCGCGGCTTCTTCATCCGCTGGCAGGTTCTCCAGCCGGGACAGCAGTGTTCGCAGTCCGTCGTGGGCCGGGGAGGCGAAGTCGGCGTAGCCGTCGGCGGCCGTCAGGGCGAAACCGTCCCGCAGTACCCCGGTGAACCACGTCGGCAGCAGATGCCCCGGGGCGCCGACGTCCTCGAAGCGACCGCGCAGCGGCGCGAGATCGCTGAGGGTCTCGTTGACGTCGAAGGGGAACGTGAGTGTGCGACCTGCAGCATTCACCGCATGAAGGGCGCCCCAGCTCTCGGGGCTCGGCTCGATCAGGGCTGACCCTTCGGCGGGTGGCCTGATCCGGGTGAGGACAAGACACCTAGGCCCGCGCATGCGACCCCGGCACCTCCTGTCCGGCGCCTTCGCATGATGTGAAGGTACGGGGGTAAACGAGCGAAGCACGTTTGGCGCAGGGCGAGGCGGAACTGGTATGGAACAAACAGCGGGCGGCGAGGACGAGCAGTCAGTGCTGGGGGACGTCATAACGGTGTCCGGCGCGTTCGAGGGCAGCGAGGACATCGCCGTCGCCCGCGACCTGGCCCGCACCTTCCTCACCGACGTGCAGGCCGTGCACGGGCTGCCGGTGTCCGCACGCGCTATGGGCATGGTCCAGCTCGTGGTCAGCGAGCTGGTCACCAACGCCCGCAAGTATGCACCCGGCCCCTGCCTGCTCACTCTGGAGATCAACGGCGGCGCTATCGAAGTGACTGTTTGGGATGGCAACCCCACCCCGCCCGCGATTCTCGCGCCCGATCCGACCCGGATCGGCCAGCATGGGCTGGAGATCGTGATGGCTGTCGGCCTGAGCTTCGCCGTCCATCGCGAACCGGTGGGCAAGCGGATCACCACAGCGATCATGCTGGCCGACGACCCCGGCGGAGATGCTGCTGGCCGTCAACTGTGACCGGGCAAGACCTGGACAGGCGGTCACGCAGCGTCCGCCACGATGCCGTTCCCGTCAGGTGTCTCCACCGTCGTGTGCCCGCACCGGACCAGCAGACCCGCCACCGCCGCCTGCACCACCCGTATCCCCTGGCTGGATGCCTCACGCCGGGCGGGGCAAGGTCCCGCCTGACGACACGGCAAGACCCGCAGACTGCGTCTCGCGCAGGTGAGGTCGGGACGCCGGTCCTGTCGAGAGCGCGGGCAGGTGGCCAGACGCTGACCTGCCCAGCGGCCGATGGGCGATTCTTGACCGGGCGGGGATGTTGGCGAGACCCGCCGCCGTCGTGCGTACGCGACCAATCCGCAGATCGCGTGGCTTCGGATTACACAGGGCTGTTCCGTCCCTCCGTGCCTATGGGAGAGCCATTGTGAAGGAACCGGTGTACATCGGCAGTAATCCGACTTCTCAGCCTGATCTGCAACAGTTGGTCCACGAGGTGGCACTGGGTGATCAGGCGGCTTTCGCCGCGGTCTACGACGCTGTGGCCGGCTCCGTTCTCGGGGTCGCCCGGGCCGTTCTGCGTGATCAGGCGCAGTCGGAGGAGGTGGCGCAGGATGTGCTGGTGGAGGTGTGGCGCACGGCCCCGCGTTACCGGCCCGAGCGGGGCACGGCCATCAACTGGATCCTCACCCTCGCCCACCGGCGGGCTGTGGACCGGGTCCGGTCGGTGGAGGCCGCGGCAGCCCGTGACACCAAGGCCGCCCTGCTCGAGCATCAGCCGGCCTACGACGAGGTGACCGAGCAGGTCGAAACGCGGCTGGAACAAGAGCAGGTGAGGCGCTGCCTGCGTACCCTGACCGAACTGCAGCGCCAGTCGGTCACGCTCGCCTACTACCGCGGCCTGACCTACCGGCAGGTCGCCGAAGCACTGGCCTTGCCGCTCGGAACGGTCAAGACCCGGTTGCGCGACGGACTCATCCGGCTCCGCGACTGCCTGGGGGTGACCGCATGACCACGACCGATCTGCACGCGCTGACCGGCGCCTACGCCGTGCACGCACTGGACACTGAGGAACGTGCCGCCTTCGAGCGTCACCTGGCCGACTGTGACGCCTGCAAGCAGGAGGTCTCCGAGTTCACGGCTACTACCGGGCGCCTGGCCCTGGCCTCCACGGTGCGCACGCGCCCCGTCATGCGAGAGCAAGTCCTGCAGCGGATCACCATCGTGCGGCAGGTGCCGCCCGATGCCGCGCCGCTGGAGCGGGTACGCCGTGGCGTGCTGCGCGGAGGGAGCCTGACCCGGTGGGCGCTGGCCGCGAGTGTGGCCGCCGCGGCCGCGTTCGGCGGCACCGCCGTGTGGCAGTACGAGCGCGCCCAGGACGCGTCACGCGGGGCCGCGCAGGCACAGCGGCACGTCCAGGATCTGGCGGGGGTGCTGGCCGCGCCTGATGCCAAGTCGCGTTCGGTGAAGGTGGCGGGCGGTGGGGGCACACTGGTGGTCTCCGCCAGCCGGGGTCGAGCCGTGTTCGTCACCTCGGGGATGACTGCTCCTCCGCGGGGCAAGGTGTACCAGCTGTGGTTCGCCGACGGCGGGAAGATGCGCTCGGCTGGCCTGATGGATCCCGACCGCGGCAGCCAGGCGGTGCTGATGCAGGGTGCGGTCGACGGCGCCTCCGGGGTCGGGATCACGGTGGAGCCGGCCGGGGGATCGAAGCAGCCGACCTCGACGCCGGTCGCCCTGCTCGGCGTGCCGACCTGACGGTACACATGGGGAGCCCGCTCGTCGGGCGGGCTCCCCATGCGGTTACGTCCGGTTTTGGCGCGGTGGCCGGGGAAAGAAACCGCTGGTGCGGGCCGCGTATGCGTCCCAGCCGGGACGCCTGGCCATGTGCTTCTCCAACAGCCGTTTCCCGCTTCCGCTGATCAGCAGTCCGCTCATCGTCAGCGGTGAGCCGACGGACACCGCGGCGGCCTGCCATCCGCCGTCGCAGGCGATGAGGAACAGCCCCCACCAGACACAGAAGTCCCCGAAGTAGTTCGGGTGCCGGGTCAACCGCCACAGACCCTGGTCCATGATGCGGCCCCGGTTGGCCGGGTCCGCCTTGAAACGGGTCAGCTGGGCATCACCGACGGCCTCGAAGAACAGGCCGACAGCCCAGACGGCCGTGCCGGCCCAGGCCAGGGCGGACAGAGGCCGGGACGTGTACTGGGCGGCCTGCACCGGCAGGGACACCAGCCACACCAGGGCCCCTTGCAGCAGGTAGATCATCCGCAGGGCGTACAGATTCCGGTTGCCCCGCGCGTGGGCCAGCATCGCCTCATACCGCGGATCCTCGCCGTGGCCGCGGCCTCGCCGGGCGATGTGTACCGCAAGCCTCAGCCCCCACGCGACGGTCAGGACGGTGACCAGCAGACGTCTGCTCGGATCACCGTGGCCAGCAGAAAGACCGAAGGTCACCGCGGCCACCGCGGCAAAAGCCATCCCCCAAGCAATATCAACGACACGGTGCATGTCCAGGTTGAGGGCGACGGCGAAGGTGCCCAGCATGACCATCAGGGCGGTCGCTGCCGCCCATTCAAGGTTGGCGGCGAAATCACCCCAGGCGAATGCTGCATTCACCGCTCCTCCAGATGCCGGTACCAGCCAGCCGCTTCCGCCACGGTCAGGCCGCTGTCACCCGTGGCCGTCGGGCGTACGGCCAGGAACTGGTCCACCCCCATGCGCCGCTCCTCAAAAGCCAAGGCCCCGCCGACCAGGTACAGCCGCCACACCCGGGCCGTCTCCTCACCCACCAGCCGGACGAACTCCGGCCAGCGGTCCTCCAGCGTGCGGCGCCAGGCGTTGATGGTGCGCACATAGTGCTCGCGCAGCGACTCCACCGAACGGACCTCCAGCCCGGCCGCCTCCAGGAGCCCGACGGTCTCGCCCATCGGTCGCATGTGCATGTCCGGAGCGATGTACGCCTCGATGAACGCGCCGCCGCCCGGTGCGGTCGCGCTGCGGGACATCTGCTGGACCAGCACCCGCCCGCGTGGGCGGACCAGCCGGTGCAGGGCAGCGGCGAAGGCCGAGTATTCGTCGCCCCCGACGTGCTCGCCCATCTCGACGGTGGCCACGGCGTCGTAGGAGGAGCCGGTGATGTCCCGGTAGTCCTGGCACACCACCTCCACCCGGTCCGTCAACCCTCGCTCGCGGACCTTTTCGCGGACGTACGCGGCCTGCTCCCGGGCCAGGGTGACGGCGGTCACCTGGACCTTGTGCTCCTGGGCCGCGTACAAGGTGAGCGATCCCCAGCCGCAGCCGATGTCCAGCAGCCGGGCACCGGACACGAGAGCAAGCTTGCGGCAGATCAGCTCCAGCTTGGCGCGCTGCGCCTCGGCCGGGCCGGCCTCGGGTTCCTCACCGGTCCAGTAGCCGCAGGAGTAGGCCATGGTGTCGTCGAGCAGCAGGCGGTAGAAGTCGTTGGACAGGTCGTAGTGGTGGCTGATGACGGCTCGGTCGCGGGCCTTGCTGTGCAGGCCGCCGCGCAGCCGTGCCTGGGTCGCGGGGGTAGGCGGGCGCGGGCCGACCACGCCGAGCCGCACCGCCTCAGCGATCGTGCGGGTCCAGTCGGCCGGGGACAGGCGGGGGGCGTGCAGGCCCCGCTCCCGCACGGCGGCCCACATGGCGCGCAGCCCCTGGGCCAGGTCGCCCTCCACGTCGATCTCGCCCGTGACGTACGCCTGGGCGAGGCCGAGTTCGCCGGGCTGCCACATCAAGCGGCGCAGTGCGCGCCGGGAGCGCACGACGACTACGGGAGCGTCGGCGGGGCCACTCTCGCTGCCGTCCCAGGTACGCAGCCGCACCGGCAGTGGGCCGCCGAGCACACCCTCCGCGAGGGCGGCGAGCCGGCGCGCAGCAGCGGTACGGACTGGGGTGCGGGCGGTCGTCATCGGGCCGGGTCCTCCTTGGTGAGCAGGTATTGCTGGACGTCGAGATAGCCGGAGCGGAATCCGGCTTCGGAGTAGGCCAGGTAGAAGGTCCACAGGCGGCGGAAGGTCTCATCGAAGCCGAGGGCGGCAACCTCGTCGGCGCGGTCGGTGAACCGCTCGCGCCACAGGCGCAGCGTCTCGGCGTAGTGCGCGCCGAAGCCGTCCCGGTCGGTGACCACCAGCCTTGTGTGGTCGCGGACCGCTTCTTCGATGGCCGTCGTCGAGGGGATCAAGCCGCCGGGAAAGATGTACTTCTGGATCCAGGTGTGGGTGTCACGGCTGGCCAGCATCCGGGCGTGCGGCATGGTGATGGCCTGCAGCGCGACCCGGCCGCCCGGCACCAGACGCTCGTCGAGGGTGTGGAAGTAGGCGGGCCAGAACTCGGCGCCGACGGCCTCGATCATCTCCACACTGACCACCGCATCGTAGGTGCCGCGGGCCTCGCGGTAGTCGCACAGCTCGATCGCCACCCGGCCGGCGTACCCGGCCTGGCGTACGCGGTTAAGGGCCAGGGCGCGCTGCTCCCGGGACAGGGTGAGCGAGGTGACATGTGCGCCGCGGGCGGCGGCCCGCAGGACGAGTTCGCCCCAGCCCGTGCCGATCTCCAGCAGGCGGGTGCCCTCGCGGACACCAGCCAGGTCGAGCAGACTGTCGATCTTGCGGTGCTGGGCGGTCGGCAGCAGCGGCCAGTCAGCGGGGAAACCTCGGAAGACGGCCGAGGAGTAGGTGAGCGTCTCGTCGAGGAACAGTGCGAACAGCTTGTTGGACAGGTCGTAATGGCGGCTGATGTTGGTGCGCGACCCGTCCGGCGTGTTGCGTTGTGCGCCGGGCTGTCGCTGCGCCCACAGGCCGCGCAGCCGCTGCAGCCGGGGCGGAATCAGGTCGGCCGCGTGCGCGGCGAGCACTGTGAGCGCGCCGACCAGATCCGGAGCGTCCCACTCGCCAGCCATGTACGACTCACCGAACCCGATGAGCCCGTGCGTGCCGATGCGGGAGTAGAACCCCTTCGGATCGCGCACCTCTATCAACGGGCCCCCCAGGCCGAGGGTGACGCCGTCGGCGAACCGCACGCGCAGGGGCAGTCGCTGCAGGGCGTGGTTCAGTACGGCCTCGGTCACGGTCCGAACCGGCCAGGACGCCCTCGGTACGGCGGCCACATCGGGCCAGCGTTTGGCGTCGACGGGCAGGGTTCGGGGGCCGTGGGTGCGATGGCGGTCGGCGGGGCAGGGTTCGACTGTGGTCATGAGGCTCTCTCCGGGGTGCGGCGGCCCGGGCGCGGCTGCACCGGCAGGCCCCGCAGAAACAGGCGGATACCGTGGAAGCGGATGGCGGCCGACGCCCTCAGGGTCGACCAGGGGTGGCGCAGGGCCAGGCGCAGCAGAGCTAGGGCGGTTGCCTCGTGGCGCGTGCCGTGGACAGCGGCTGTGAAGGGCGGGCTGCCGGGCCGCTGCAGCTGTATCGACAGACGCAGCCGCTCACCGGGCGGCGGCAGTCGCATGTCGTAGTGGCCGTCGACCGGATGGAACGGCGACACGTAGAAGTCCTTGGCGGCCGTTGCGGTGCCGGCCGTGTCGGTGTGCAGCAGATAGGCGTGGCGCTCGCCGTAGGTGTTGTGGACCTCCGCCACCACACAGCGCAGGCCGCCGTCGAGGTCGTAACACCAGTACAGGGTCAGCGGATTGAAGACATGCCCGAGGATCCGGGCGTGGGCGAGCATCAGCACCCGGCCACCGTGCAGGTCGATACCGTGCTCGTCCAGGAAGCTGCCGAGCGCGGCCTTGATCGATGGGGCCCGCCCGGTGAAGTGGTCGCGGGCGCTAAAGCGGGCGAGCGGTCGGAGCGGGCGCGGCAGCACGGGTAGGTGGTCGAGGTCGACGAGCCACAGGTAGGTGCGGTGCCGCAATGCGTAGCGTTGGGGGGCCCGGCGCACGTGGGTAATGGTGCACGGGTACAGGGCGGGTATCGCTGGGTGTGGCGGTCGCGGGGCTGATGGAGCGGTCACCAGCGCACCCCTAGGGCGGCGGCGGCCTCGACGCCGCTGCGGCAGCCGTCCTCGTGGAACCCCCAGCCGTGGTAGGCGCCCGCGAAGGCGGCGACCGGGCTGTTCAGTTCCGGCAGACGGCGCTGGGCGGCGATCGACTCGGGCTTGTAGATGGGATGTTCGTAGGTCATGCGGGCCAGCACCCGTGCTGGGTCGACGCGGTCCTGACCGCCGAGGGTGACGACATAGCTCTGGGCGGCATCCAGGCGTTGGAGCCGGTTCATGTCGTAGCTCACCCGTACCCGGTCGGCGCCGGCCTGGCAGTCGGGCATCAAGTAGTTCCAGGAGGCGCGGGCCCCGCTCGCCCGCGGAAGCAGGGAGATGTCGGTGTGGAGCTGGGTGGCGTTGCGGGAGTAGCGGAAGGCGCCGAGGACCTCCTTCTCCTCGGGAGTGGCGTCGGCGAGCAGCCGCAGCGCCTGGTCGGGGTGGGTGGCGAGGACGACGTGGTCGTAGGAGGTGGTGGTTCCGTCGCCAGCGGTTACGTCCACGCCGTCCGTGTGCCGGAGCACGAACCGTACAGGGGTGCCGGAGCGTACCTCGTGCAGGCCGGCGGCGATCCGGTCGACGTACGTTTTCGACCCGCCTGTCACGGTTCGCCACACCGGTGATCCGGTCACCGAGAGCATGCCGTGGTGGGCGAGGAAGCGGAACAGGTATACGGCCGGATACTTCAGGGCCGTCTGTGCGTCGCAGGACCACACCGCGGACACCACCGGCGTCATGAAATGCGCCCGGAAGTAGGACGAGAACCCGGCCCGGTCCAGGAAGGCGCCGAGCGTCAGCGTGTCGTCGGCGCCCGTGGCAAGGAGGCGCCGGGCGGCCCGATGAAAGTGCGGCACCTCGGCCAGCATGCGCAGGTACGGCACGCGCAGGATGTTGCGCGGCTGGGCGAGCAGTCCGCGCGGGCCGCGGGCGCCGGCGTACTCCAGGCCGCAGCCCTCGCACCGCACGGACATGCTCATCTCCGACTCCTGCGTGGCCACGTCGAGCTCGCCAAAGAGGCGAAGCAGGTTTGGGTATGTGCGGCGGTTGTGCACGATGAAACCGGAGTCGACGCGATGCGCGCGTCCGTCGGAGCCGGTCAGTGCGTGGGTGTGGGCGTGGCCACCAAGGCGGTCGTCGACCTCATACAGGATCACGTCATGGGCTTTGCTCAAGATGTATGCGGCGGTCAGTCCCGCTACTCCGCTGCCGATGACGGCCGTACGGCGTCGGCTCTCCGCGCGGGTGACCTGCACGCTCGAGGCCACCTCGGACAGTCGTTCCATAGTTTTTTTCTCCCTCCCCGGACGAGTGAAACGGCAAGCTGGGAGGGCTGGTCCGCAGGCCTTGAAGCCTGCGGACCAGCCCTCTGATGAGGGGCACCCGCCTGGCCCCTGCCGGTGGAGCGGCTGGCGGACGCCCCGGTAGGGGGAGGCGTGCCGCCCGAGTCGCTCCCGTCACAGCGACCGGGCAGGCGTGCATCCTCGGCTCGTGGTGGTGTCAGCTCTTGGGCATGAGAACGGTGTCGATGATGTAGACGTTGGCGTTGGCGGTCTTGACGTTGCCGCAGACGACCTTGGCGGAGTCGTTGACGGTGTAGGACTCGCCGGAGCCGGAGGTCGTGAGCTTCGACTTCTCCAGGGTGGTGAAGGAGCCGTTCTCCAGGTCCTTCGGGGCGAGCTTCTGGCCGACGACGTGGTAGGTGAGGATCTTCGTCAGCTGGGCCTTGTCGTTGAGGACCTTGTCCAGGGTCGCCTTCGGGATCTTGGCGAAGGCGTCGTTGGTCGGCGCGAACACGGTGATGTTCTGGGCGTTGTTGAGGGTGTCGACCAGGCCCGCCTTCTTCACCGCCGTCACGAGGGTGGAGAGCGCGGGGTTGTTGGAGGCGGCGGTGGCGACCGGGTCCTTGGCCATGCCGTCGAAGGAGCCGGCACCGCTCTTCGGCACGGAGGCACAGGCCGGGCCGAACGGCTGGTCCATGCTGCTCGAGGAGGCCGTCGAACCGCCCATGTCGTCGCTGCTCTTCGTGGCCGGAGCCGACGCCTTGTTCGAGGCATCGGACTTGCCCGAGTCACTGCTGTCGTTGGAGCAGGCGGTCAGAGCCAGGGGCAGCACGGCGGCCGCGGCGAAGAAACCGGCGGTACGACGGATACGGGTGTTCATCATGTTCTCCTGTTGGACAGTGCAGCGTGATGCGGCTGCATTCGGGGTGTTGCGGAAAGGTGGTTCAGGGGAAGGGCGCGAAGCCCTTGAGGAGGGGCGGGTGATCACTCGACGGCCACGACGACGGAGTGCCATCCGCTGGCGCCGTCGGGGATCGTGCGGGTGCGTTTGTCGGTCTGCACGACGCCGGTCCGGTCGGTGGCGCGGACAGCGAGGGTGTGGCCGCCCTTGGTGGCCCGCCAGGGAAACGACCACTGGCGCCAGGTGTCGCGAGTGTCCTCGGCAGCCAGATCGGCTTCCTGCCAGGGGCCGTCGTCGATGCGGACCTCGACCTTGTCGATGCCCCGGTGCTGGGCCCAGGCGACCCCGGCCAGCATCACCGTGCCGTCTGTGGGCCGGGCGAACGGCTTGGGAGTGTCGATCCGCGAGGCGGTCTTGATCGGGGCCCTGCGGGCCCAGCCGCGCTTGACCCAGTACGGGTCGTAGGAGTCGAAGGTGGTGAGTTCGATGTCCTCGATCCACTTGCACGCAGATACGAACCCGTACAGGCCCGGGACGACCATCCGGACCGGAAAGCCGTGCTCGAAGGGCAGCGGCTCGCCGTTCATGCCGAGGGCCAGCATCGCATCCCGTCCGTCCATCAGGTCCTCGACCGGGCTGCCGATCGTCATGGCGTCCACCGACCGGGACACCAACTGGTCCGCCGGCCCTCCACGGGACGGAGGCTTGACGCCGCACTCGGCGAGCAGATCGGCCAGCCGTACGCCGATCCAGCGGGCATTGCCCACATACGGGCCGCCGACTTCGTTGGAGACACAGGTCAAGGTGATGTCCCGCTCGATCAGCTCACGGTGCAGCAGATCGTCGAAGGAGTAGGTGGTCGGACGGCGTACGCCCTTGCCATGGATGCGCAGCCGCCAGGTGGTGGCGTCCACCTTGGGCACCACCAGCGCGGTGTCCACGCGGTAGAAATCGGAGTTGGGGGTGACGAAGGGACTGATGCCGGGAATTCGCAGCCCGGCCCTTTTGGGAATTGGTTGCGATGGTGACTGGGGAGAAGGCAGCACGAGCTTGTCACGGGAGGCAATCGCGCCCTGGCCGCGCGAGGCGTTCAATGACCGGCCGACCGCGCCGACCGCGGCAGAAGCCGCTGCGGCAAAGGCGGCAGCCAGGACGAATTCCCGCCGGTCCCATCCAGCGGACGCAGACGGGCCGTCACCGGCTTCTTCGGTCACAGCCCCGGAAGCCGACGTTGGTGTCTTCACCATGGTCAGGCGCCCTACAAGGACGTACAGCAGCAGTGCTCCAGCAACGGCACCCACGACGGAGGGAAGCGCATCGGCGAGGCTGGTGGAGTCGGGCCGGCTGACAGCGGCCGCCGCCCCGATACCCCCGAAGAGAAGGACCCCGGCGGCTCCGGCCCGCCGAAATCGCACAGCCAGCCCACCCAGCGCCAGAGCCAGCACGGCCAGCACGGCGAGGATGCCGAGCTGCAGGACGAGCTTGTCGTCGGTGCCGAAGTGGCGGATCGCCCAGTCCTTGACCGCAGCGGGGGTTGCGTCGATGGACGCCCCGCCCACCGCAATGACCGGACTGGACTGCGGCCGTACCGCCGCGGCGACCAGTTCGGCCACCGCCAGCGACGCGAAGCCGGCCAGCGCCCCGCTCAGCGCACCCAGCGCCACACGGGGCCAGCCCGGCCGTACTCGCTGATCCTTCTCTTCGTCCTTCACGGGGGGAATCCGGTTCTGGACAGCTGGGCGGATTGGTCCTGTACCTGATCAGGTGAAAAAAGATCCCGGACCAATCCGCCCTCGCATTCCGCTACGGATTACCCGCTTGGGCGCTGGCGCCCTCCGCCCTCACTACCGTGTCTGAGGGCGGGGGCGCGGGGCGGCCAGGGCGCACCTGCGCAGGAACTCAGCCACGACCGCCCGGCCCGCTGCGGTGGTGCCGGCCGCTTTGCATGCCGGTGTGCCAGCCGGTGTTCACGCAGGCATTGCCGAAGGCAGGGTTCAGCACGCCGATCACGTTCACGGTGTTGCCGCAGGCGTTGACCGGGATGTTGATCGGGATCTGCACCACGTTGCCCGACAGCACGCCCGGCGAGCCGACCGCAGCACCCTGCGCACCGCTGTCCGCCGACGCAGCCACCGCTCCGGCGAGCACCACCGCGCCCGCAGCGGCCACCAGCCCTGCACCCCGCATCACTCGAGACTGCAGATTCGTCATGTTCACGCGCCTTCCTAATCGTCGCGGCGGCAGTCGCCGCCGGCTGGCCGCGTGCCGCGACCAGCACCGGTAATGCGCCGCCACCGCGCGTACGGACTGCCCACAACGGCCTAAATCACCCGATCGCGCTACACTGCGGAAACCGGCGAAGCCCTCTCGCCCGCACCATCAACCGACAACAGCGTCGGCCAGGCTGTCCCGGCCGAGCGTCCGCCGTCACGCACCCACCCGGGAGACCGCACGAGCAAAGCCGAACAGCCGCGCGGAACGGTGGCCACCGATTCGTCCGCGCTCATCGCGCCGAGGAAAGCGGGCACACGGCACACACCCAATGCTGACGGGCACCAAACCTTTCTACCGGCGGCTGCGGATTCTTGACGCGAAAGGTCACAGCACAGTGGCCCCTGGGAGGAAGGCACCGTGTCGACCGTGCAAGATCACGACGGCGAGTCAGCCACATCAGCACTGTGGTTGCGGCACTGCCCGCAGCAGTCCCGTGCTGCGATCATCACCCTGCACGGAGGACGAGCAGAGGGCTACCAGACATCACTGCCCTGGCACCTGACGGCACTGAGAATGCGCCCCGTACTGCACGCAGCGGCATCCGCCATGCCCCTCGACGACATCGTCCTGGCACACGTGCGCTACCGCCACCGCGGCTGGAACCACAACGATCCCCTGAACGACGCCCACCGCGCCCTGAGCGAGCTTCAACAAATCGCCGGAGCGGTGCCGACCATCCTCATCGGACACTCCATGGGAGGCCGAGCAGCTTTGCGGGCAGCCTCTCACCCCCAGGTACACAGTGTCCTCGCACTCGCACCATGGCTGCCGCCAGGCGAACCCACCAGGCAGCTGAGCGGAAAATGCGCCGTCGTCGTGCACGGCGAACGCGACCGGATCACCAGCCCCTACACCTCCACCGACTACATCAGGCGGGCACGAGCGGCCGGGGTCCACGCCGGCATCATCCTCATCCGCAACGGGGACCACGCCATGCTCCACCGCTCCGCCCTCTGGCACCGCACTGTCACCACCGTCGTCACCGACCTCCTGCGCCCAAAGGCGCCACCCTCCGGCCTGACCGCCACCAGCTACGCAGCGACCGACCCTCTTGTGCTGTAACGGCTCCCCCCGACGTGAGCAATTGTCAAGAGCCATGGATTGGGTGACGTGTGATCAGGCCGCGGTATCCTCGCCGCGTTCGACCAGGACGCCGTTCTTGAACGTGGCACCGGAGCGGACCGGGGCGACGAGGAAGGCACCGGTGATCGCGCGCCAGCGGTCCTGGGCGGACTCGACCAGCTTGAACACCATCGCGAGGGCCGCGGCCGGGCTGCCGGCCCCGCGGGTGACCTTGGTCCGCAGCTTGACCGTGGAGAACGTCCACTCGATGGGGTTCGTGGTCCGCAGATGGATCCAGTGCTCTGCCGGGAAGTCGTAGAAAGCCAGCAACTCCTCCCTGTCCTCGGTGATCTCCGCTACGACCTTGGGCCACTTTGCGCCGTAGGTGCGCGCGAAGGCCTCGATCGCCTCCTCTGCGTGCGCACGGTCCTCGGCGTTGTAGATCTCCTGCAACGCCTTCGTCGCGCCCGGCTGCGCGGACTTCGGCAGCGCGTTCGTGACGTTGCGGGCTTTGTGGACCCAGCAGCGCTGGTGCCGGGCAGCGGGGAACACCTGGGCCAGGGCCTTCCACAACCCCATCGCGCCGTCGCCGACGACCAGCTCGGGGTCGCGCATACCCCAGCGACGGCAGTCCCGCAGCAGGTCGGCCCACGACTCGGTCGACTCCCGCAGCCCCTCGGCCAGCGCGATAGCTCCTTGACGCCGTCCAGCCGCACCCCGAGCAGGACCAGCACGCACGAGTGCGCATGGCCGAGCCGGACCTTCGGGTGCACGCCGTCGGCCCGTATGTAGACGAAGTCGCGGTCGGACAGGTCGCGCTCCTGGAAGGCGGCGTGATGGTTGCCCCACTGCTTTGTCAGCCGCGTGACGGTGGCCGGGGAGAGTCCGGCGGCGAAGCCGAGGAACTGCTCCAGTGCGGGCACGAAGTCCCCGGACGACAGCCCGTGCAGGTAGAGCAGCGGCAGCACCTCGCTCACCTTGGGCGACTTGCGGCACCATGGGGCCAGGATCCTGGAGGAGAACCGCTTGCGCTCGCCGGTGGCATCGTCCACGCGGCGGTCGTTGACCCGGGGCACGGTGACCTCGACGGGGCCGGCCGCGGTGGCGACGATGCGGGGCCGGTGGTGGCCGTTGCGGACCACCAGGCGGTGCCCGCGCTCGCCGGTCTCGGCAGTTAACTCGGCTATGTACTGGTCGACTTCCGCCTCCAGTGCGGCGGCAAGCACTCGCCGGGCGCCCTCCCGGACGATCTGATCGATCAGGGAGCCGAACTCGATGGAACCCTCGGTGTTCACAACGCTGAGCACGGACGTGCCTTCCCGTCCCGTGCTACGAACGCAGGCCTACTCGGTGACCATCACAGGATCATTCGGGAAGGCACGCCCTCCGCACGCCCTCCCGAGGCTGATCCACAGGTCTTGAGCATTGCTCCCGGCCTCATCACGGACGACGGGTCTGCCGCACGATCGGGTGCCATGGGTACGGTCAGCATCTGCGATGCCACCACCCCAACTCCGCTTCCTCCGCTGGCTCGTGATGCGTTCACCCGAGGAGCACCGCGTCCAGGCGCTCGACCTGCAGCCGGAGTTCGCCGGCGGCCCTAGGCAGAAGCATGAACAGGGCGTCCTGCAGCTTGTCCCGGGCCCAACCCTCGCCGCAGCAGGGGCAGGCGAACTCCGCCTCCCATCCCCTCCACCGGCGCCTCGTGCCGTGGACACGCACGGACCACACGCTCAGCGCCACCGCCACGATACCCGGAGACAATCGCTCCCGTTTGATCACACGGACAGCGGCATTCGCCGCTCCCGACAGACCCGGGACATCGCGATACCGCACCCGGGGTCTACCCCAGCCGCGTTCCCGCGGCCGAAGTGAAGCTGGTGTTCTACGAGGCACGGCCCCTTCGGATGCACGTCATGGACGGCATCCTCCCACAGCCCAAGATTGGCGGGACAGAACCTAGTGGCCAAGACCGCACCACCAGCGGCAACAGTCAGGCTACTCAAGCCACGGTTGCAGGCATCGGCAAGGGTGTGACCTGAGACATAGATGAGCTTTGAAACCGCGCCCCCTGGAGGAGTTATGGACGACTTCGGCGTGACGGCCAACTCGAAGGGCGATCCTGTTCCAGATCAGCTGCGAGCGCTCTTCAATGCTCCCGACGACGTTCGCGTCCAACACCTGCCTTGTGCCTTGTCTGGGCTGGACTCGCTTGCAGTGCACTTCAGTGCAGGGGCTCGTACTGTGCCGCACCGCCACGTAAACGGTCAGCACCTCGTCGTGGTCGACGGGGTCGGTGTGGTTGCCGACGAGAGCGGAGTCCACATCGTCCGCACCGGCGATGTGATCAGCAACCCACCAGGCGCCTGGCACTGGCACGGGGCCACCCCCCATACGGCTATGACACACGTGGCTTTCGAATCACCGGGCGACTTCGACATGGACGTCGATCCGAAGGACTGGGAACAGGCTTACGGCCCCGAAGTCGGCCGTTAGCCAAACCATCACTACGTTTGAAACGGAGAAAAAAAATGTCACATCATCTTGATTCACCGCAGGCTCGCCAGGATCCGCGGCTCAACATTACGGACCAATATCTGTTCGATGCCGACGGCAGCACAGTCCTGGTCATGAATGTGCGTACGTCGCTGGCCGGAGACGAGCACACCGATGCTTTCCATCCCGAAGGCCGCTACGAGTTCAAGGTGCACCTTGACGGCGACTCTCTGGAAGCCGTCACCTACCGCTTCACGTTCCAGCCGGCTGATACCGAGGGGAAGCAGGCCTACATCCTCGAGCGGCTGAACGGGGCAGCAGCCCGAGACGATGAAGCGAGCGGCACGATCATCGCATCGGGATGGACCGGAACCGCGCATTCCACGGAGGATGGCGGCCGCGTCTGGGCGGGCAACGCGATTGAGCCCTTCTACCTCGACCTGGCACTCCTCGGAGCAGTCGATGAGACCGTGATACATGGCGGAGACGCCGACCTCACCCACTGGGTAGCGGGAGTATCCGCTGACACCTTCGCTGGGTCCAGTGTCTGGTCCATCGTGCTCGCAGTGCCCGTGGGCGCTGCGGAGATGGAGTTCGGCCGCTCTATTGCCACCTGGGCAACCAGTAAGCTGGCGACGGATGCGGGAGGCTGGCGTCAGATCGGGCGTACTGGATTGCCCATGATCTGGCCGATCTTCCGCGACGCGCAGACCGACGGTGCTAGCGCGGCCAACGAAACCCACCCCGCTGATGATGTGTCCAACTATGGACAGGCGATCACTGACCTGATCGCGTCGGTCGTGCGGCGCCGAGGGACATCGGACCAGCCGGAAGGCTACGCTCGTACGCTCGTTGAGCGTATCGTCCCTGATCTGCTGCCCTACACGGTTGGTTCGACGGCCCTGTTCAGCTTTGCCGGGTTCAACGGCCGGCGTCTGGCGGACAACGCCCCCGAAGTCATGTTCTCGCTCGCTACCAACAGCGCGATTCCCGGCGGACTCAAGGCAGACGACAGCAAGCGGCGCCAGGAAAGCTTCCCGTACGTCGTTCCGGTTGCCTAGATGCGACTCGAACGATGCTTTAGCCAGGCATCGTCGTGAAAGATCTCGCGGTTGCGGACCAGCTGCACGAAGGTAAGGCTGGGCCGCAACCACGTAACGAAATGTAAGAATCGATGGATGAGCGGAGTGGTGCACGATGAACGGTGACGTCTTCCGTTTTGATCCCACAGGTAGCCGTCTTCAAGACGACAACGCTGTTCTTCGATCCCGAGGACCGGCCGTACGTGTCGATCTCCACGGTGTCGAAGCTTGGTCTGTAACCAGGTATGACACAGTCAGGCATCTGGTGACCGACGACAGAGTGTCACGGGATGCCGTACACCATTGGCCAATGGTCAACACCACCCCGGAGGGATGGCCGCTCGAGCCGTTTCTTATCTCGCCGACCGTTCTGAACTCCTATGGTGCCGACCGTGCTCGTATCCGCGCCATTATGGAACAGGCTTTCAATGAACAGCGAACGGTGGAGTTGCGAGAGAATCTACGCACCAGAGTAAGCGGCTATCTGGAAAATCTGGCCATTATGAATCCCGTGAATCTTGTAGACATTCGCCGGGATTATGCATCAGTGGTCGCGATGGACACACTCTGCGACCTTTTCGGAATACCAGAGAGTGACTGGGCGCAGGCGCATTCAACAATTGCGAGCCTTCTTGATCCGCCGAAAGACCCCGATGAGGCCACGGCCGCTTCGAACTCTGCCATCTCATTCCTTCAATCGCTGCTTGACAGCAAGAAGGGTTCCGTCGGCGACGACCTGGCGAGTGTTGTCCAACGGGCAGCACACGTAGAGGAGCGTCTGCCAGCCCTCATCGTGACAATTGCGGGTGGAATTCAGTCCCCAACGGAGTTGCTCACGAACACCGTGTATAACATGTTGACAGAGCCAGAACAGCGAGTGCTCGTGCTAAACGGTACGGTCGGCTGGTCCGAGGCTATCGACGAGTCGTTGCGCAAGGACGGTCCAGTCCAGCACATGCCTCTGAGATATGCGATAGCAGATATCGATCTCGGAGACGGTGTTGTCATCCGGCAGGGGGATGCAATCCTTCTGGGCTTTGGTGCATGCGGACGTGATTCGCGGCGACACCCAGACCGACCGGAAGTCTTCGATGTGCAGCGACAGGACAAGGCGCATTTCGCTCTCGGCCTCGGGGTGCATCATTGCATCGGAGGCGCCATCGGAAGAATTCAGGCAGAAATTGCTCTGCCGGCCCTCTTTGAACGCTTCCCAGATATCCAGCTCGCCGTCGATGCGGATGCCCTGGAACCCGTGCCTTCCTATCTCTTCAGCGGATGGGCTTCCCTTCCCGTTCGCCTCTAAGCGGGTCTGGCCTCCGTACTCGCCATCAGGCTGCGGCGGCCAGCTCCTCCAGCGTGGCGAGTGCGCTGACAGCTGGGGTGCCGCCATCGGCTCAGCATGGAGCTTGCAGTAGGCCACTGGGGCTGTTGCATGAATACACTGGTCTGACCGAAGTGGTCTGCCTGAATAGCATGGAATCTTGGCGCAAGGCTGGAGCCACTGCCAAGACATCCGGCAGGAACTGCTGTGGACCGGAGACCAGACACAGAGGTTCGAACCCTCACATACTCGCCTGCGGGTGACCTGAGCACGGTGCCACCATCCACATGTTTCAGTCACCGGGCCAATCCCCCAGGTCCAGGAGTGATTCTGCTCCACATCCTGGCGGCTGGCGCAGGCTACTGGAACAGGTTTCTTCACCCCGGGAGCTGGAATGTCGAACTAGGCTTCCTGGCAGCGCCTGGTGTGAAAGACGCCAGCCGCCACTTGAGTCGCCCCCTGGCCACCGACTGGGACGCAGGAAACTCCTGATGGGACGCTGTTCGTGACCATCAATTTGCGTCCTGGTCAGCGGTTGCGCCCGACGGTCTTTGCCGCCGTGCTTCGGAATCTCGAAGCACGGCGGATCATCGCCGGTTCTTTATCTACTCGAGGATCGGCGTCTGAGGCCGGCCGCACGAAGAGGTCCTGCACCGACTGGACGCCGCCGACCTGCTAGACCTTGCCCGCGCCGCACTCGACTTAGCCCACGTCAGAGCAAAAAGAAGGGCAAACACGCAGGTCGGAACCTCATGAGTCGGGGAAGGCCGGGCTCCGATCTGCACGACCTGTCGAAGCAGACGGGCTGCCGCTCATCGTCGAGCCTCTCAGCCGCTAACGTCCACGACAGTCTCGTCCCGAACCTGACGGGAAACGGTCTCTATCGCGGTCGCCCCCTCAAGCCCAATGGCTGCGCGCCGAGAAGGCATACGACAGTCCTCACCTGTGGAGATGGCTACGCCGCAGGGCATTTGATCCAGCGAACAACGTGCACGCCGCAGATACGTCATCGAGCGAACGCTGTTCTGGCTGACCGGTTACCGCAGACTCAACCACCGCTACGAGTGGCACCCCAACAACCCAGTGCTGTCTCGCAGATTATCTCTGGGTTGGAACAAAAAGGTATGCGGGAGGGGATGTTGACGATGTTGGGCGTACGCAAATAGATGTAACCCGGGCACGATCACACTCCCGGAACGAGCGAGAGCAGTCATGTGACTCAAGCGAGAACCGTCTCTCAGCGGCGAGACTGTTCTTCACGGCTCCATCTTTCGACTGGCGATGATCAAAAATTGACAAGCGTGCGGATATCTACCTATCCGTGTCGCAAAGAATTGGTCGGGTTTTCCTCGTCCATAATTCTGAGACGACAAGCTTTTAGGCTACGAGGGAAAATTACGGTCAAGCCCAGTCGAAATCAAACGACGGAGCAGCAAGCCATTAAGGGAGATCAGGACCCGGCATGTCACTCAATTCTGCGGCTTTGGTATCCGTCCTGGCACTCCTCGCCCCCCTAGTCATACGACTCGGCCGTCTACCTGTTCCTGATGCTGTACTGCTCATCATTCTCGGCATCATCGTCGGCCCGCAAGGAATCGGGTGGGCTCGAGTTGACGAACCAGTCCAGGTCCTTTCCACAATCGGCCTGTCCTTTTTGCTCTTTGTATCCGGTCTCGAGATCCGCCTAGACCAACTTGGCGGAAAGATAGCACAGGTTGCCCTAAAATCATTCATTCTGTCGTCCGTGCTCGCTTTGGCGGTCGGCGGCTTTCTGCGTTCCGTACATCTGGTGCACAGCGCCTTGCTTGTGGCGGTTATTTTTTCAGCAACGGCTCTCGGTGTCATCGTCCCTGTTCTCAAGGACTCAGATGCAATCAACGAGCCTGTGGGTAAAATTGTTGTAGCCGGAGCATCACTCGCCGAAATATTCCCGGTTGTTCTGCTGTCGCTACTTTTCTCCGAAAAGGCCCGGGGGCTCGGTTCCCAGGTCACTCTCTTGACGATTTTCGGTGCCCTAGTGGCTATTGTCGGCTTGCTGATATTTAGCCTTGAGAAATGGCACACCCTGAGACTGGCCTTCCAGAATTTGCAAAATACTACGGCAGAAATCCGGGTGAGGGCAGCGGTAGCGTTGCTCCTAGGTTTCGCAGCCTTGGCTACCTCGTTCGGACTCGAAGCCATTCTCGGCGCCTTCCTCGCCGGCGTTGCCATTTCTTTGCTCGATAAGGATACGGAAAACACCCACCCGCTATTTCGCACCAAACTGCAGGCCGTAGGGTTCGGCGCCCTGATCCCCTATTTCTTTGTGGCGACAGGAATGTCGCTGAATGTGCGATCCTTTCACAGTGTCACGACCATTTCCAGAATCCCTATTTTCTTGGCAGCGCTAATTATCGCCCGCGGAATCCCGGCGTTCCTTTATAGTCGCGTTCTCAGCGGAAAACGCGAAGTGCTGGCCGCAGCGTTGCTCCAGTCAACTACTCTAAGCATCCCGGTCGTAGGGGGCACAATCGGAGTACACCTAGGCCTAATCCCGTCCGAGAACTTTGTTGCTATGGTTGCCGCTGCTCTGGTTTCAGTAGTGGTCTTTCCTGTTACGGCGTCGATATTGATGCGCAACAGCGCAAAAAATGAAGGATCCCAGAGCCAGAGCGAATCACGCATCAATGGCTCCGTTCGGAAGGCCATAAGTACGCGGCCGCAGATCGTGGATGACGACTAAAGGGTGTTGCGCAAGGCTGGGTGTGGGCAGGTCAGAGTGGGTGAGCGGGGTCGTCTGCTCATGATGCGAGAACAAGGTTGTGCATGGGGGCGACGGCCTGGACCGTGTGATGGAGACCCTCGCCCCGCTGGCGGCAGCCGCGCAGGATCTTGTGGTTCTTCAGCCGGCCGATGACATGCTCCACTCGCGCACGGACCCTGCGGTGCTCGGCGTTGTCGTCCTCCTCGGCCATAAGGAGAGGCCGTCCGGGACGTTTGCGGTGGGGCACCGCCATCTCGCAGGTGAGACAGGCGCCGTCGCCCAGCACGGTCACACCCTGGCAGTGCCGGCTCAGCCCGGAGGTCCGCCCGGCATGGGCATCCGCGGTCGTCCCCGGCATAGGCCGGGCGGCCGCGACCACCAGCCGGGGGTCAGCGTCCACGATGACCTGCACATTCGCCGAGAACCGGCAGGTACGCGAAGAGGCCGCCACGCTCCGGTCCCGCAACGGGATCAGCGTGCCGTCCACGATCCACAACCGGTCCGCGGCCTCCGCCGGAGGGCTGACCGGCTCGATGGTGAGCAGGGGGCCCAGCCGCCGGACGGCCCGGCACACGGTGGAGGAGAAGACACCGAACAGCGGGCCGAGCCGGCGCATCGTGAGGTTCGTGCGGTAATACACCGCGACCATCAGCACCCGCTCGGCCAACGGCAGCGACCACGGCCGGCCCCGCAACGTGCCGTCACCGCCCCGCTCCCGCACCACCCTCAGCAGACGAGCAAACTGCGTCACCCGCAGCCCCGCGAACGTCTCCACCCACACCCGCTCAGCCCTTAACACCCCAGCCATACAGGAGAGATGCCCAGCTCAGAACCTTGCGCAACACCCTTTAGAATCCCCACCCTCAGAACCCTGACCAGCAGAAATGGCGAAGTGCCACTGAAGCACTATCCAATTTCCATTAGTGCCGATGCAAGTTGGGTCCGTGCTTGAATCCCTAGCTTAGGGAAAAGTCTATACAGATGGCTTCCTACAGTCCTATGAGAGAGATAAAGACGCTCGCCGATCTCCCGGTTCGAAAGGCCCTGCGCAGCAAGTCGCGCAATTTCAAGTTCCTGAGGGGACAGCGTCGTGCGGCGGGTGTATGTCTCGTTGCTACCTGCGTGACCTGTGGCAGCAAGCTCACGGCGGGCTCTCGAAGACCAGGCTGGTACATCCATGGCATCGAAGGCGTGCTGAGCAGCGATAAGCAGTTTTCGGCTGTCGATATTGCGACGCCGGCGTCGCAACCAGGATCCTTCGGCCAGGTCCAGACGAGCGTCGTACCAGACGGCACCTTTGCCATAGTGTCGGCGGGCTGACTCGAAGTGTTTCTCGGCATCGTCGCTCAGGACTAGCACAGCACGGGCAAGAGCAACAGCTCTTTGCATGCCGCTTGCAGGTGTTTCACGCACGTGCTGTTCCACTTGGCGAATACGTTCCAAAGCCTCGTCCTGGCGACCAGCTGCGTAGGCAGACTCAGCAAAGTAGTCGAGCACCCAAACACATTGAGGAGACTGGTAAGTCGGAGACTCCGGATCGATCATACGATCGAACTCCTCGAATGCGGCTCCCGGGTTCTCTTGGCCCAGTGCTGCCAGGCCACGTGTGAGCTGTATCCCGTTGGCCACCGATACGTTTCCGCTGAGGACGACTGCTTTTTGAACCTCGTTGACCAGACGCATCGCCTGCCGCTGTCGACCCCGGATAGCGGCAACACTGGCCAGGCCTAGCTGCGCGCAAGCTGCCCATGTGGTCTGCTCCGTCTCTTTCGCAAGTCGCAGCGCCTTGTCGGCAGCTGCCGCACTCAGCTCCCAGCGCCCCAGATACAGACACGCAAAGGCTCTGAGGACGAGAAGCTGGGCGAGATCTGCACGTCTACCTTGCTCACGCAGACCCCCTTCTGCGAGATCAGTAAGCGGGACAGTCCGCTCGAAGCAGCCGCTGACGAAGCTGGCCATAGCTAGCAGACCAGTCTGAACTGGGTTTACCCTTTCCTGATTGCTCCATTTTTCCAGATGTCTCACAATTTGAGGCCCCTTGGAAAACGGGTTGAGGAACGCATCCAACACGGCGGGTCTGGAATCATCAGGAGGCAGTTTCAGGCTGGCTGTCGCCGTGCGCAGCTGTTCCAGCAGGTACTCGTTTCTTGAGGCTCCCCAGTAACAGGCACGCACAGCGCGGATGAGAAGTTTCACCCCGATTTCACTGTCACCTGCTTCAATGGATTCGGATGCTGATTTTCGTAGTCTTTGCACAAGACGCTCGCCACCCGACACCCCGTCATCGAAAGCCGTCTCGAGTGCTATGAGACGCCCGGCGTCCTCCGGCAGCAGAGGATGCGCCTGAACCTGGTCCAGCAGACGCCGAACGGTCTGCGGACGTCCCAGCTCGAACGAGATTTCCGCTGCCCGCAACAATCTGTGCCCGCTGGACGCGGGTGCCGGACTTAGTTGGGCCGCCCGCTCGAGAAGGGAGAGAGCAAGTATGGGAGCACCGCGTCGAAGGGCACGGTTGGCTGAAGACTCAAGCTCATCCGCAACGGAAGCATCGGGCCGCTGTAGCGCTGAGGCTCGATGCCAGATGGCACGGTCTGGATTGCCGCACAGCGTCTGAGCGAGCGCTTGGTGAACGTCCGAGACGGCTTCAGGGGTTGCGCTACGTACAACGGCTGAGCGCATCAAGGGATGCTGGAACATCACCGTCTCACCGTCGCAAGACACAAGCTCTGACTGCTGTGCGGCTTGCCAGTCGTCCGGACCGATGACCCGTCCGAGGAGCAGTGACGCGGCCTGCTCCGCCTCGGCCGATCGATCACTGTCTAGTAGTGCTGCCACGAGCAGCAGTGATTTGGCGTCGGGTGTGCACTCCTCCAACTTGCAGGCAAAAGTCTGATGAAGGCGATCAGTGAGGTGAACGTTACCCACAGGCTCAAGCGGCGCCATGGACCGCGGGAGCTCTGTCACTGCGAGGGGGTTTCCTTGTGCCAGGACGAGTATCTTCTCGCGAGTGCCTGGGGCTACGTGTGGTGCCTGCAGCGTCAGCAGCCTTCTGGCGTCATGACCGTCCAGTGGCTGCAGGCATACGCCGATTCGCTGAGACTCTGCCATGGAAGGCATAGGAGCAGGCGGCTCACGTGTTGCCACCAAGAGCATGGCCCGCTCCGTGGTCAGCCGACGAGAGACAAAGTCAATAACTTGGGCGCTGTAGGGATCCGCCCATTGGACGTCATCGACGATTGCCAAGAGCGGCTGGCTGGCAGCACCATCCGCAAGCAGTTCCAGAGCAGCGAGGCCGATACTTGTCGGTTCAGACACGGGACTGGCGTCGATCATCCCGAACGCTGCCAGCAGAGCATTCTGTTGTGTTGGTGGCAGGTGCTTCATGCCTGGTAGCAAAGGTCGCAGAAGCTGGTGGAGTGTGGCAAAAGGCAGTCCCTGCTCAGCTCGACTGCCGGCTGCTTGCAGGACTTGCATGTCACGGTCAGCCGCCTCACGAGTGCATACCTGCAACAAGGCTGTCTTGCCGATGCCCGGCGGCCCCCACAGATGCACATGGCAGCTACGCTCGGCCAGACCCTCCCAGCAGCGGCGGATTTCAGACAGCTCGCGGTCCCGGCCCAGGAAGTGGCTGGAGTCGACACGGTGCATGGCCAGCTCCTTATCGGCAGGTGGTCACAGCGATGCGACTCATGGGTAGAGGCCTTCGAGAGACCGTCGAACGAAACCTCAGGCGTCGATCCACGGTTCCCAAGTGCCTCGAGCACATTTTTAAAGCGATGAGGTAAACGGATCTCCATACCCCCGCGTCGACCGTGCGGGTGTCCGCAAGGCGGCTGGGGCAGCGTAGGCTGAACCGGCACAGCGCCTCAAGAGCTAGCGACTTCTGGCCGTGGGATCGGTGAATCTCTTGGGTCATGAGGCGAACAAGCCTATCGCTGCGCTATCCCTGCAGCTTAATTCCAGAGGCCTCTGCCGTTAAGTCCATACTCGGGGGCATTCGGAGTTGCCCGAAAGGGCAGTCAGGTGGTTGCCCGACAGGGCAGCCTGAGAGCCGCCTCGCTCTCCAGTGACCAGAAGACGTCTTGAGCCGTCCGACTCAAGCACATTGCCACAAGTTACATATAGCATGCCATTGAAATCAATTCGTATGCGCAGGGTGAGGAGATTCTCATGCTCTCCGAAGAATTGTTGGGCAGATTTACCGATCTAGCCGAAGTTAAGCGGCATCTAGGGATCAGCGAAGAGAGGGAATCACCTCGAGAGGACTCTCGCATACTATTCATCAAAGGCGAGGCGGGAATCGGGAAATCTGCGTTCCTTAAAGAGATCGAAAGTCTTTTCGCGCAGAGGGGAGAGCGCATTGTGCGCACTGTCGGCGTACAGGCGGAGGCGAAGCTCCCGTTCTCCGGTCTGCACCAACTAATTCACCCTTTCCTCGACAGCTTGGCCGCTCTCCCTAAGGGGGAAGGTGACGCTGTGCGTTCCGCATTCGGTATGGGCAGGGCTAACAGGCCGGAGCCGGCCCTTATCAACCGGGGTGCAGGACTCATACTGGAGAGGTCGGCCGTCCAGCAACCTCTAGTTCTGATCGTCGACGACGTGCAATGGCTTGATTTGCAAACCCGCGACTTTCTGATCTTCTTGTCGCGACGGGCTCACGCCAGAATTACGATGATTATAGCGCAACGTACCGGGTCTCATGAAATGCCTGGGATGCAAGGATATCCTCGGATCCTGCTTCATCCACTATCAAATCCAGACGCAAAAACGCTGGTGCAACGCCACAGTCCTAATCTTTCGAATGAGGAAGTAAATCGAATTCTCGCACAGGCTGCGGGGAACCCCCTAGCGCTGTGCGAGCTTGCTGTAGGTCAGGTTCCCGGAGCCACAACGACGGCACTGACCGAACAGCTTGAAAGAGCCTTCGGCGTCCGCAGCGCAAATCTTCCAGCTGCCACGCGCGACCTCCTCCTCGTCGCAGCGGCAGACAGCTCCTCCGACATCGATGAGATATTTCGCGCGGTTTCTATTTTCAGCCAATATAATGTGGACCCACGGGATGTCACTCCGGCCGTCGATGCTCAACTGCTTGTAGTGGAGGGAGGCAATCTGACTTTCCGTCACCCTCTTGTAAGATCAGGGGTGCTGGAATCAGAGTCTGTATCACGCCAACTGGAAGCACACAGAGCGCTGGCACGGGCGGTCGCGGATCCCTATCGTCATGCCTGGCACCGCGCGCGAGCAGCAACCGGGCGCGACGACGAAGCTGCCGACCTCCTCGTCAAAGCTGCCGACCAAGCCCTACAACAGGGGGCAGTGATGGCTGCTGCAGCAGCGCTGGAATTGGCCGCCGAACTGGCAACCAGCTCAGGCGACTGTGGACGTCATCTTCTGCGAGCGGCAGAGCTGGCCTTCGACATGGGGCAAGAGGGAACGGTATATCGCCTTGTCGCCGAGGCGCTCACCCACGAGGTCAACACTCTGGACCGGGCACGAGGGCAGTGGCTGCGCGAGATCTTCAGCGATGGCCATCCCGGAGACGCCCCGCGAGTCCTCGAGCTGTGCGACACATCAGCCCAGGCAGCCGAGGCGGGGGACCCTGACCTAGCACTCAATTTGCTGCTTGGAGCAGCCTTGCGGTGCTGGTGGGCTGAGACCGGGACGACAGCGCGCAATGCCGTGACCAATGCCGCTGATTTACTGGCCGAAGCATGCGACGAACTACGCGACGACGCCCGATGGATCGCCATCCTGGCTGTGGCAGAGCCCATCCAGCGAGGTAGTTCCGTGCACGTCATCTTGGACGCCGTAGATATCGACAGCGAGAGTGACCCAGGTACTCTTCGCCTACTCGGCATGGCGGCCCACGCGATCGGCCACGAAGTACGCGCGGCCATGTTCCTGTCCAAGGCTGAAAGCGTATTGAGATCGCAAGGCCGATTGGGGCTGCTGGTACACGTGCTCGGCATGCAGGCCTCAGTGTACGGCGTTCTCGGCCACTGGGACCGGGCTGAGGCCGCAGCCTCGGAGGGGCTACGGCTTGCAAAGGAGAGCGGACAGCCCGTTTGGACAGCGGGAACCAAGGTTTGCCATACTCAAATCCGTGGTTTGCGGGGATACGTTCGAGAAGCATCGCTTGCAGTGACTCAGACGGAACTTCCTGCCCGCAGCCGACGACTCAACTGCCTACTTTCCTGTGTAGGACTCGCCAAAGCAATCTTCTGGGCTGAAGAAGGAAAGACAGAGCAGGCCTTCAAGGCATATCAATCACTCTTCGATCCCAACAACCAGAGCTATCACGAACGTCAGTCTATGGACGCCATCGCACTGTACGCCGAAGCTGCAGCGCAAGCGGGACATCTCGCAGAAGGGCAGGCCCTGCTGCAAGTGCTCGAGAAGACGGCACAGACCACCACCTCTCCTCTGCTTCATGTGCAACTCGCATACGCCCGAGCAGTATTGGCAGACGAAACTGAAGCTGACCACGCGTACGAGCAGGCCCGAACCATCGATCTGCACGAATGGCCGTGGCTTGATGCGAGGCTGCGACTGGCTCACGGAAAATGGCTGCACAAGCAGGGTCGTCGCGCTGCGGCACTGGTTGTACTCAAGGACGCACACAATCGACTAGAAACAATGAGAGCAACTGCTTGGATTGGGCAGGCTGAACGTGAGCTGAGGGCTCTCGTATAGCAACTCTGATCGTGTATGGGTCTGCTGCACAATCGGGTGACCTCTTGACCCGCCCCACCTCTGAGGTCCCAGTTCTGGTGGCCAAATGGCGACGGGGGTGGTCTTCTGTGCGAAGAGCAGTTCGTACTCTATCGGGGTGCGGTAGCCCAGTGAGCCTCTTTGATCCTGTGCTGCGGGGGTCAAATGGGCTGGTCAGCAGGGTCGGTGACATGGCGGAGCCCCTCGTCGTTGGCGTGGTGATCTCACTCATCACACCGGCGATGAAGGGGCTTTGTTGGTTCCGTATCCTTCCATGCTCCATATCCGGCATGAGCTGGTCGAGCATGTCTCCTGGCTCATCTACGCCCGAAGGCGTGAACTGAACTTGCCGTGGCGGAAACTGGGCTGCTTCAAGCAGGTCCTGCTGGTCCTGGCCCACCTGCGCAAGAACAAGACCTTCGCCCAGGTGGGAGCCGGGTTCGGAGTGTCAGAGGCGACCGTGTGGCGGTACGTCGACGAGACACTTGAGATCCTGGGCGCCTGGCCTGCACGAGGCACTGGTGGGCTTGGGCGAGGGCGACTTCGTCATCATCGACGGCACCCTCATCCCCACCGACCGCATCAGAGCCGGTGAGCCGTACTACTCGCAGAAACACAAGAAGCACGGCATGAACGTCCAGGTCATCGCACGGCCGGACGGAACCCCGCTCTGGTTATCGCGCGCAACACCGGGACGCACCCACGACCTGACCGCAGCACGAGCCCACGGCATTGTCCAGGCCTGCCTGACCCGGCAGATCCCCGTGCTCGCAGACCGGGCCTACCAGGGAGCCGGCGCCACCGTCCGCACCCCCTACTACCACCACCGCGAACAACCCGAGCACTACCAGGCGTTCAATCCCGATCATGCCCGGCTGCAGGCTCCTGGAGAACGTGCCTTCGCACAACTGAAGACCTGGCGACTGCTCCGGCGGGCCAGATGCTCCACCCGCCGCATCGGCACCATCGTCCAGGCCATCCACACACTGATGACCTGCATGCATTCAGGATGAAAGAGGCTCAGTGCTGAGTGTTGTCTCTGGCGGTTGTGGAAGATCTCGATGTACTCGAAGATCGCGTTGGCCGGTTCGACCCGGGTCTTCCACCGCTGGCGGTTGAGCAGCTCGATCTGCATCGAGGACCAGAACGATTCCGTCATCGCGTTGTCCAGGCCGTCCCCGACGGTGCCGAACGAGGGCAGAAGGCCGGCGGAGCGGATCCGCTTCCCGAAGACCCAGGAGGTGAACTGGGTGCCGTGATCGGCGTGAACGATCCCGCCCGGCTCGGGGCGGCGGTTGCGGAGGGCCATGTCCAGCGCGTTGACCCCGGGGGTGGAGTCCTGCCTGGAATCGATGGACCAGCCCACGATCCTGCGGCTGAACGCATCCAGGACCGCCGCGCAGCAGACCCGCCCTTGCCTGGTGCGGTGCTGCGTGATGCCGGTGACCCACAGCTCGTCGGGACGCAGCCGATGGAACTTCCGGGTGACCAGGTCCTCGGCGGTGGCGATGCCCCGCAGCCGCTTGATCCGCACCGGCTTGGGGCAGGCCATGGATGTCGGCCTGCGTCATCAGCACCGACACGGTCCTGGAGGAGACCTGGATACCCATGCCCAGGGTGAGCTCGGCGTGGACACGGCGGTAGCCGTAGGTACCGCGGGAAGCGACGTGAACCTCCCGGATCAGCCCGGCCGGCCACTCCCGCCGCAGATGCCGCGGTGTGGCCGGTGCACGCTTGTGCTTGGAGTGGTTCTGCCGGGCAACGCCAAGGATCCGGCAGCACCTGTCGACCCGTCCCCGGCATCGACGAGGCGGCAGGTCACCGGGTAGAGCCTTTTGGGGCCGGCTTGTCCTCGCCGAGGAACGTCGCCGCCTGCCGGACGATCCCCAGCTCGGTCTCCGGCTCACAGATCCGCCGGCGCGCGGCCCGCAACTTCGCGGCTCTGACCGGAATTCCGTGAAACCCCAGGTAGGAGAGCCGCTCGCAGGATCATTCAGTCACGGGATGAGCCTGCAGTCACAGGGTCAGGACGGTCGGCCCGTAAGCGCTGCAGAACTCGCAATCACAGCCGGCGAGACAGTTCGCCTGGCAATGGGCGGTCGGCCAGAAGCGGGATGCACAGGGGCCTGGATCGAGCAGCCTCCCGTCGCGGGGCACCGTCCTGTCGCACCAGGTACAGCGGATTGCTGCAGGGACGCCGGCGTCCTGAAGCCGCCGGGCCGCCACGCTCGCCCGACCGAGCGGGGCTTCCTCCAGAACCGTCACAGGGGCGCGGTCGAGGAGAAGCTTGCCATGCCACAGGCTCAGTCCGGTCACCGCTCTGACTGCCTGCAGAGCCTCCTGTCCGCCCTTCCCGGGCTCGGTCACAAGCACGGCGAACCCTGGCTCCTCCACGGACACACCTCCTTCGGCGACGGAGTACGTGGCCCAGTGTGTCGATGGACAGAGCCCTCGTCCCGTCAATTTTCGAGGGTCCCGCTCCCCTGAGCTGCCACACAACGAAATCTTCACGGAACTGCGGCCAGAGCCGTGAAAACGGGTCTGGCCGCGCTTCCGTGACGCCTACGCCTGAACGAGGCTGCAGGCTTCGGCCGGAACACGGCCGCCAGAGACGAGGCAGGGTTCTGAGGGACGGCGTCGGTGAAGATGCGTCTCGCGGCCGTGCAGGAAGCGATGTAGCAGCCTAACGGGCTTAATTTACTTAACAGTTGAGACCTACGAGTCGAGGTCACCGACGAACCCGGCCTTATGCTGGCTGCGCGAACAGGTCATCAGCGGACGGGGCGGCATGGACCTACTTATCTCACTTACTGACGAGTCCGAAGTGGCTGAACTGGCCGCCTGGCTCCGAAACGACCCCTCGCTCGGGCCCGTCACTGTGATTCAAGATCCACCGACGCCCGCGACCCTTCATGGTCTGCCGCCGCAGATCAAGGTGGCTGTTGATTCAACCCCGGCGCTCACCTCGGTGGTTGTGACGATCACAGCCTGGCTGCGTATGCAGAGGGCATCCGTCCAGCTCACCATTGAGGGTCCGTCGGGCCAGCGGGTGATCCTCACAGCCGGGAGTTCCGACGATGCAGTCGAGCTCAGCCGCATCTTGGCGGCACCAGGGAGTCAGCAGCGGGACGAATCGATCGCCACACCAGATGGCCACACCCCTCCCGGGCCTCCGCTCGATCCAGATGATGACTGGCCGCGGGAAACACCGGACCGGTAATCGTGGGAGACATCGCGAAAGGCGTACTCGGAGGCGGTTGGGCACTGCTGGTGGGGTGGATCTTGCCGACAGCTCTCAACCTTGCCATCTTCACTCTCGCCGTTGCCCCGAGCCTGCACCGCCCCACCGTGCTGGATCCTCTGTGGCCGGCATCCAACGGCTCAACCGGACTCTTGCTGCTTGTGGCCGCCGTCCTGCTCGGACTCGTCCTGAACGCCTTGCAGACACCCCTCTACCGCGTCCTGGAGGGGTACGCCCTGTGGCCGACTACTGCATACGAGCGAGGCTGCCGGGTGCAGCGATCCCGGCGCCAAAGGACAGCCGACCGCCTCGCCGACCCCACCTTCACGTCGCCCATACAACGCGCCGTCTTCCAAGAGAGATTCAACCGCTATCCGGCGAGCGACAAACAAATCACCCCGACCCGGCTCGGCAACGCCATCCGCCGCTTTGAGGAGTACGGATACGACCGCTACCGCCTCGACACTCAGGTGCTGTGGAACGAACTGGCGAGCGCCGCCCCAGAGACGACCACCAAGCAGGTCGTCACCGCCCGCACGAGCGTCGACTTTTTCGTGGCCCTGCTGTACGGGCATGCGGTCGTAGCCGCCACCGCGTTTGCCTCGCTGTCTTCCTCCCACGCCCACCGACCAGTGCTCGTCATCACTGGGGTCAGCCTGATCGTCCTGACCCCAGCTTGGTACCACGCCGCAGTGGCCGCCACGGACGAATGGGCCGCAGCCGTACGGGCCCTGGTCAACCTGGGCCGCAAGCCCCTTGCCGACGGGCTTGGACTCGCCCTCCCCAAAAGCCTGGAAGACGAACGCCGCATGTGGCAGCTGGTCACCCGTATGTCCACCAAGCCCTACGCTCAGGCCGCTGACACCGCTTTCAAGCCCTACCGCATCGGCCTGCCCCAGGCAAGTGGAGAGCCTCCACAGCCCGGTTCCTGACACGCTGCCTTGCTCAGCGCGGGAGTCGCACCCAGGCGTAGTCATCACAGAAGCGCGGCCGAAACCTTGAAACTGGTTCTGACCGTGGTTCCGTGAATGATCATGAAGCGGCCGGTTGGCGATTCCACTGATACATGCTGATGCGATCTGAACCTGGGGCGTAACTATGCTCGCGATCATGTGGAGAGAGTCAGTGCTGGAAGCCTTCCCTGACGCAGGGCTTCGGGAGCCGGTCGATGCCTCCGAGATCGTCTCAGCGGAAGGACGTCTGGGCCGGCCCGTGCCAGCGGATCTCAAGAGGCTGCTCCTGGAGAGCAACGGGGTGATCGGCCGCACCCACGTTGACACCGTTTGGACCTTGGAGCAGATCGTCGACCAGAACCTCCAGTTCTGGTCCGACCGGACGTTCGCCGAGCTCTACATGCCTTTCGATGCCTTCATGTTCTTCGGGGACAACGGAGGTGGCGATCAGTTCGCCCTCGTGCAGAAGCCGCAGCGTCCGGACGTCTTCGTGTGGGAGCACGAGACCGACAGCCGCCGATGGGTGGCAAACAATCTGCGTGACTACCTCGGCCGTTCCCTGCGCGTCAGTGGGGACGACTGGTATCGGTTGTAGATCACGGCCGGGTGAGGATCCGGATCCGCAGAAGGCGAAACGAGGCCCGGCCGTACATGGCTCGCTTAATCGTTTTCACCCGGTTGACGCGTCCCTCGACGGCTCCAGAGCTCCAGGACAGGGGCAAACCGGCGGTCACTGCATCGAGGTCCTGACGGAGGGAGCCGGCGAAGCCTTTCATGGGCTTCGGTGCGTCCTGTTCGGCCTGCCGGATCCACTCCAGCAGCAGGTACCCGCGCTGGTGACGCACCAGATCGGCGAAGGCCCGGGCGAGGTCGCAGGCACGGGTGATGTCGGGGCAGGCGAGCCGGACTTGAAGGAGTCGCTCGTCCTGGCTGTCGGTGAGCGTCTCCCGGGGCCGCATGATCCACGAGGTGATCTTCCGGGGGCTCGGGATGTCCGCCCGGATCGGTTCGGCGGTGCCCGCGCGGAGGGCGACGAGGTGTTTGCGGACGACCTGGCGGCTGCCGCGATAGCCGCGAGCCTGGATCTCCAGGAAGAGCTGGGTGCCGCTGACCTGGCCCTGGGCCTCGCTGAAGCGAGCGTTGAGGTACGCCTTGAACGGCTCCAGGACGCCGCCTGGGCGGCGCTCGCGGGCGGAGGCCAAGCTTGTCGAAGTTGATGTCGCGGAAGCGGCGCACGGTCTTGCGGTCGAGGTTGAGACGGCGGGCGATGGCGCTGACGTCCAGCGTCTCTCCAGCAGGCGGTGGACGTCCTCGTAGCGGTGGCAGGTGCGTTCGATGATCTGGGTGCGGGGCAGTTCCGCAGGTGGTAACTGCATCAGGGGTGGCTCCGGCACCTCGGTCACCGGCTCCTCCTCGGCGCGTTTGCGCAGGCAGTCGCGGTGCTGATGGCAGGCCTTCTCCACTGCGGCGGTCAGGTTCTGAAGCAGATGCCACCGGTCGGCCACTTCGAGGGCGTGAGGGGCGGCTTCCTTGACGGCCTTGGTGCAGGCGGTGGCCCGGTCCCGGCAGATGATCTCGGCTCCAGGCTGCTCGGTGAGCCAGGCCGCGAACGTCTCCGAGGTGCGGTCGGGCAGCACGTCCACGACCCGGCCGACCTCGACGTCGACCAGCACGGTGCCGTAGGTGCAGCCCTTGCGAAAGGCGAACTCGTCCGCCCCCAGCGCCCGCAGGACACGGTCCGGCACCGCCGGCACCGTCAGCAGCATAAGCAGCCGGGTTCGGCCCGCGGTCAGCCGCAGTCGGCGACACAGCCGTGCGGCAGGGCGGCCACCGAGCTCGATCGCGATCGACCGCAGCCAACCCGCAAGCCCGGTGCTGGAAGGGCGATAGCGCGCGGACAGCCCTGGCACCTGCTCGACGAACGTCGTGCGAGAACAGCTCTTCCGGTCACAGAAGTACCGGCGCACCCGTAACCGAACTATGACGCGGCGAGGCCCCAACGGCTTCTCATCCAGGGCTCGTTGGTATGTGCTATGTATGCGTCTCGCCTGTTTCCGGCAGTCCGGGCACCGGTCCGGCCGAGCGGTGGACACCACCTCCACCACAAGGACATCGGAGGAGTCGCTGACGCGCTCCACTCGCACATCGATCCCGGGAAACAGCACAGCCTCGACCGTCTCGATCGCGATGCCGGGACATACTCTGCCAAAACGATCTCTCACTCACTTCGCTGACCTGGGGATTCACGGAACTGCGGCCAGAGCCAACTTCGCAGACTCGCTCGCAGGCGTTCCCGGCCGCCCGTTGTCGATGTCGTCCTGCCGCAACCACTTCGACAACGTGACGGGATGGATGCCGAGCTCCACCGCAATCCGTTTGGCCTGCTTGCCGGCACGGACCAGCGCGACGGCACGCGCCCGGAACTCCGGAGGACAGGGACGAGGCATGACTGCCGGCCTTCCGTGAAGGACTGTCAGATAGCCACCAGAACTGGAACCCCAGAGGTGGGGCAGGTCAACCTGTCACCCAAACCTGCAGCAGACCCCGTTGCCCTGCTCAAGTCTTGGCGCACCGCACGCAAAGCACGCCGCTCCACCCACCGCATCAACTGCATCGTCCAAGCCTTCAACGCACCGCTGACCTGCAGCTATTCAGGATCAAAGAGGCTCAGTCAGGTGACTGAAGCGGCCTGTTCACTGCATTCCTACGATTAGTTGCGTCTTCGGCCTAAGTCTGCCGTCCTTCAAGCAACAAGGAGAGTCATACCGTTGAACGAATCGTCTGAAACCGGATCAGATCCGGGCCTCAACAACAAGGAACCGATAACTGATGCCGCCGCTGTAACCAAGCGCCCCAGACTGATCAGCAAAGGCTGGATCCAAGCAGCTGCCCTAGTCACGTTGTTCGGCTTTCTGGTGCTCGGCTTCCTGGCATACCGCACCTACCAAGCTGAGCCTCCAATCCCAGAGAAGGTCACCACGACTGACGGGAACGAACTGTTCACTGGCGACGACGTCACGCATGGACAGGAAGCGTTTCTCCGCAATGGCCTCATGCAGTACGGATCCATCTTCGGCCATGGGGCCTATCTGGGACCTGACTTCACCGCCGACTATCTGCACCGCAGCGCCACAATAGTGGAACAGACTTACAGCAGCCAGCACGATCACGATGCTCGCAGCAAAACCGTGGCCGACTTCCGCACCAATAACTACAATGCGAAAACTGGCACCCTCGTATTTAGCGATGCCCAGTCAGCAGCCTTCATCAAGCTGACCAAACATTACGCCGAGCTGCTAGGGCGGCCGAACGGCGAGCAAGGACTTCGCCCCAAAGCGGTTACCTCTGCCACCGAAATCCATGAGTTGACCGCCTACTTCGCATGGTCCGCCTGGGCATCGGCGACGGACAGGTCTGGCCAGAAATACTCATACACAAACAACTGGCCGGCAGAACCGTTGGTCGACAACTCACCTACGGCCCACACCGTAACATGGAGTGTCCTTTCGCTAGTTTTCCTCCTGGTAGGCGCGGGGGCACTTTTCGCTGCATTTGGTCGCTGGAACTTTCTGGGATGGCACCAACGCGACCGCGGAGAAATACGATTTAGAGCCCCCGACTCGGTAAACCTCACACCTGCACAGCGCGCTACCGCCTGGTTCTTCCTGGTTATGGCGGCTCTTTTCCTGGTTCAGGCGCTCGTGGGTGCAGCAGCCCAACATTACAGAGCAGACCTTGGCAGCTTCTTCGGAATTCCTCTCGACCAAGTCCTCCCGTACAACCTGAGCCGCACTTGGCACACGCAGCTCGCCATATTCTGGGTAGTGACTTCCTTCTTGGCTATCGGAATCTTTCTCGCCCCCCTCATCTCCCGTGGCTGGGAACCGCGAAATCAGGATCTGCTTACCCGAATACTGCTCGGCGCACTCGTCGTGGTCGTCTCCGGAAGTTTGATAGGCGAGCTGGCTGGGGAGCGCGGTTGGTTCAAGGGATGGTGGAGTGTTCTAGGCGACCAAGGCTGGGAGTATCTCAACCTCGGTCGACTCTGGCAGGTACTCCTGGTTGCGGGCCTCATAGTCTGGGTCGCCATTCTCTTCCGAGGACTTCGTCGGCGGTTGCGCACAGAGAGTGCCGCAAATATGCCTTGGCTGTTCTTTCTTGCGGCCCTGGCGCTCCCTGCGTTCTATGCCGTGGGCCTGCTTGCAACACCCAGCACCGAATATACTGCGGCCGATTTCTGGCGCTTCATTGTTGTCCATTTGTGGGTTGAAGACTTCTTGGAGCTATTCACCACGGTTACGGTGGCCTACCTCTTCGTGCTCCTTGGTGTCGTACGGGAAAGAGTAGCGCTGACGGTAATTTTTCTAGACGTCGTGCTGTACAGCGCTGGCGGAATTATTGGCACCATGCACCATCTCTACTTCTCAGGCGAGCCTGCGGAACATTTGGCTCTGGGCGCAACATTCTCTGCACTTGAGGTAGTTCCACTGCTGTTCCTTACTGTGGAAGCTTGGAGCTTTCTTCAGCTGGGTTCGCGCCGGCATGGCAGATCCGCAACCCCGTTCCCTCATCGCTGGGCTGTCATGTTTCTGGTGGCCGTCGGTTTCTGGAACTTCCTGGGGGCAGGCGTATTCGGCTTCCTGATCAACCTGCCAATCGTTTCATACTATGAAATGGGAACTGGTCTCACCGCCAACCATGCGCACACCTCGATGATGGGGGTGTACGGCATGCTCGCCATCGGATTTGCCTTCTTCGCCCTCCGCTACCTGGTGCCGGAAGCGCACTGGACAGACCGGTGGCCTCGAGTCGCCTTCTGGTCCCTCAATCTCGGACTGGCTTGGATGAGCTTTGCCACTCTTCTTCCCAGTGGCGTCCTGCAACTTTACAAGGTGGTCAATGACGGTTATGCCGACGCACGAAGCCTTGGCTACATTCAGCACGGGACCAACGGATTCCTTGAGTGGCTGCGGTTGCCCGGTGACGTGCTGTTCATCGTCGGCGGTATCTTGCCCGTTCTGTGGATGACTTGGCTCGGTGTCCGATACCGGAACTCCGAAAGGCCTTCTCTCAGTCTGAAGGATCTCCCTGAAAATGACCTACTGTTCACGGAGGTAATTGAAAGCACGAACACCTCGGGCGAGGCGGCCTTGGGATGAGCAACGAGGCAGTTTTCGTCCTGTGGTACCTGATGGCGCTACTCGGCGTGTCAGCGTTGTTGGTCAACTACGGTCGACAGCCCACAAGCGCCTGGTCTTCCCGGCTTTTCGCGGGACATCGACGCGCGGTACGAGAGGCCCCTTCTCCAGACGAGGAGCTGGACTGGCCGCACTCAGAAGCTCACCGGTTTCATCATGTGATCTCTGCCTTTGTAAGTGTCGTCGCGGTATTTCTTGGTCTCGCCGAAATAGCCCGCAACCACCGCCCAGTAGAGACTTCAGTATTGTCTGGAGCCGTCCTGGCTCATCTGGTACTGACGGTCTTTCTGCTCCATCAGTTCATTCCCCGGCTCCGTCGCATATGGACTGCGAAGAGGAGTCCTTCGGACCGCATGATTAAATGAGGGCAGCGCAATCAGGTGGTGCCCACGCTAAATTCCCGCACCACCTGATTGCCGATCAGAGACGTGCGCCCGAAGCTTGTAGCGGCTACTGAGCTTCAAAGCGTGGTGTCGGCAGGAGCTGACGGTCCTTGATCCCTGCGCTATGCCGACTGCATGAGGTATGCGCAAGGGGGCGGGCTGACCGACGAGCGGCGGGCCTTCCGCGAGAAGTTGAGGATGGAGGCGGCCGAGCGGTTCGCCCAGGGCGACGAGAACGAGGCCATCGCGCACGATCTGCGGGTCAGCGTCCGGTCGGTACAGCGCTGGCGCAAGACCTGGGCTCAGGACGGACCGAGAGCCCTGACCTCGAAGGGGCCTGCGTCCTTGCCGCTGCTCAGTGACGAGCTGTTCGCTGTGCTGGAGCAGGAGCTGGTCAAGGGACCGGTAGCACATGGCTGGCCGGACCAGACCTGGACCCTGTCACGGATCAAGACGCTCATCGGGCGCCGGTTCCACAAGAGCTATACCGTGCAGAGCGTTGCCGCGCTGCTCAAGCGGCACGGCTGAAGCTGTCAGGTGCCGGGCGGTGGAGCGGGACGAGGCGGCGGTGGCCGGCTGGGTGAAAGAGACCTGGCCCCAGGTGGAAGGGCCGTGGCGGCGCTCGGTGCCTGGCTCGTCTTCGAGCACGAGGCGGGTTTCTCGATGACGCCGCCGACCACCCGGACCTGGTCCCGCCGCGGCCACAGTCCCGTTGTGCGGGTGCGGGGCCGTTCCCGCCGCCGCTTTTCCCGCCGCCGCTTGTCGATGGCCGCCCTGACCTGCCACAAACCCGGCGAACGCTCGCGGCTGATCTACCGGCCCTGCCCAAACACCCGGCCCGACGGATGCAAGAGCTTCTCCTGGAAGGACTACCGCGACCTGATCCAGACCGCACACCAGCAACTCCGCGGTTCGAGCGTGCCGATCTGGGACAACTTGAACACCCACCTGACAGCTGGGATGCGCCGCTACATCGCCGGACGGGACCGGCTCACCGCCCACCAACTCCCGTCCTACGCAACGGACCTCAACCCGGTCGAGAGCATCTGGTCGGCACTGCGGCCCACCATGGCCAACCGTGCTTTCGCTGACCCGCACGACCTGATCGCCGCCGTCCGACGGGGGTTACGTCAGCTCCAGTACCGCCACGACGTCCTCGACGGCTGCCTCACCGGAACTAGGCTCGTGCTCCCCCCACCATGACGACATCACGCTTTCAAAGTCAGTAATCAACAAGCTGAAGGCCTGGCGAGGGATCGCCACGTGCTACGGCAAGTCACCCGAGAGCTACCTCTCCGGCCTCCACCTCCGCGCAGCAAAGATCTGGATCGACGATCGCCTGAAACCCCAGGCTGATCACAACATCACACAGGACCTAGATCGACAGAGTGTGCGCTTGGCCCTGGTGAAGGTTTGTCATAGAAACCGCGTCATCGAGCAGATGGAGGTTCGGCAAGCGCTTGAGACATCCGCTCGAGGAGAAGCAGTCGCTCATGTCGGGTGGGCGCGAGCTCGGCCGCGCGCTCAAGTTCCTCGGCTGCCTCGGTGTTCCGGCCGAGGCGGAGCAGGAGATCGCCGCGGACCGCGCCAAGTAGGTGGTACCGGGCCAGCCTTCGGTCTTCCAGGAGCGGGTCGGTTGCCGCCAGCGCTGCTTCCGGCCCGTCGCTGTAGAACAGCGCTACCGCCCGGTTGAGCTCTACCACGGGGGACGGGGCGAGTTGGGCGAGGGCGTCGTAGAGAGCGATGATGGCGGACCAGTCGGTGTCGGCAAAGGTGGCTGCCCGGGCGTGGTACGCGGCGATAGCGGCCTGAATTGTGTATGGCCCGAGCGGGCGGCCAAGACCAGTCGCCCGGTCAAGCATGGCGAGACCGTGAGTGATGAGTGTCCGGTCCCAGCGTGTCCGGTCCTGGTGTTCTAGCAGCACTGGTGCGCCGTTCGCGTCTACGCGGGTGGAGAAACGGGAAGCCTGCAGCTCCATGAGCGCGACCAGCCCGAAAACCTCGGGTTCGCGGGGTAGCAGTCCGGCGAGGATCCGTCCGAGCCGCATCGCTTCCCGAGCCAGGTCTCGTCGTACCCAGGTCTCGCCCGACGTAGCCGCGTAGCCCTCACCGAAGACGAGGTAGACGACTTCGAGCACTGCGCTGACCCGGGCCGGCAGCTGGTCCGCCGGCGGGGGTTCGAAGGGAACTTTCGCTTCCGACAGCGTGCGCTTCGCCCGAGAGATGCGTTGGCCGAGCGTGGCGGAGGGAACAAGGAAAGCGCGGGCGACCTCGTCGGTCGTGAGAGCGCCGACCAGGCGCAGAGTGAGCGCCACACGGGACTCCGGCGCGAGGACCGGGTGACAGGCAATGAAGATCAGCGTGAGCAAGTCGTCGGGAATCGGGTCGAGCGCTTGCTTGGCAATGTCCGGGACCCTGTCGTCCAGGTCTGCGCCTGCCAGCGCAGTCTTGTGCCGACCAATTTCCTCGCGTCGGGCACGGTCGATCGCCTTGTGCCGGGCGGTGGACATCAGCCACGCGCCCGGCTGCGGAGGAATGCCATCACGCGGCCACTGTTCGAGGGCGGCTACGAACGTCTCGGAGGTGCGGTCCTCCGCTACTCCGACATCCCCGATCTGCCGGGCGAGCGTGGCGATGATCCGTGGCGACTCGATGCGCCACAGCGCCTCGATCGACTGGCGGATTTCCATGATCAGGCGTCTTCGGCCCGCTCGTGAAGCCGCTGGGCCTTTCCGAGGGTCTCGGTGTCGACGACCTCAGCGAAGTCCGCCATGTCGAAGAGCGGCCTGATCTCGAGACTCTGTGTTGCACCGTAGCGGGAGTCGAAGGGGCACCGCTTGGCCCACTCAACGGCTTCCGCGAGGGAGCTGACCTCCCAGATCCAGTATCCGGCGATGATCTCTTTCGACTCCGTGAAGGGCCCGTCGACCACAGAGGTTCCTCCGGCCGCGAAGACGACCTGGGCCCCGGCGCTGCTGGGCTTCAGTCCTTCTCCGGCGAGCAGGATGCCAGCCTTAACGAGCTGCTCGTTGTAGGTCTGCATTCTCTCGAACATCTCCTGGGACAGCTGGCCCTTGCCCTCGTCGGCGCCGGTCCCTTTTGTCATCACCATGACGCGCACGCTGTCGTTCCCTTTCGTTATTGGTTAATGAGCGCCGCTGGTACGGCGCAGAATGTCGGAGATGAAGTCGTAATCGACCTCGTCGCCTTCACGGATATCGACGGCCTTGCGCTCACCGTTGCCGAGCGGCCGAAGCAGCCCTGGCACGGCCTCGACGCCGGCCGCGTCGAGCACCATGAACGAGACTTTATCCCTGGCAACATGGATCACCGCTGAGTGACGGCCGTCGCGGAGGAAGTGGGGCTTCCCGTACTGGAGCGCCTCTTCGACCCCGGGAATGGTGCGGTGCACCATCTCGCGCAGCCTGGTACACACCTCCGCCTGCCAGTGCTTTGTCTTCCCGATGTAGTCGCTTACGTTGTCGTTCATCCTGTGCTCCGGGGTGAGTGGGCGATCGATCAAAGGTGGTGTCTCGTTGATCAGGACGCCGACGGGCGATAGGTGAGCACCACGACGCCGGAGTCGAAGGTCACCGTTGCGGTGAGCTGAACCGGACCGGTGCTCTCCGGCCGGAAGAGCGGCTGACCGTGGCCCTTGATCACCGGGTAGATCCAGATGCGGTACTCATCGAGCAGACCAGCTGCGGCAAGCTCATCGGTGAGCCGGCCACTCCCCCAGATGAGGATGTCTGCGCCGTCCTGCTGCTTGAGTCGGTCCACTGCCTCGACCAACTCGCCCCCCGGGACCACGGTCGCTGGCCCCCACAGGGCGACGTCGACAGGCTCCGAGGCGACGACATACTTGGCGACTGAGTTGACGTGGTCGGCGAACGGGTTGCCGCCCATGTTCGGCCATGCTTGCGCCATGCCCTCGTAGGTGACGCGACCAAGCAGTAGCGCATCGGCACCGAGTGTGAGCTCGAAGGAGTACTTCTGCGCCCCCTCGTCGTTGAAACGGAGCGACCACTCGTGCGGGTTGTCGATGTAGCCGTCGAGCGTCGCGTAGGTCGAAGCGATGATCCTGCGCATGGCAGTCCTCCTGTGACGAAATGATCGGGCCTCGCGGCCCTGACACCTGGTCTTCGAACGAGGAGCCGCGATTTCGACATCCGCATGAAAGAAGATTCGCGGCAATCACACTGTCGCCGACCAGCGGCACTGCACAGAGTCGATCGCGACCAAGCCTGCAGCCGCTGGAAGCACCGCCGCCGCTGTCTCACAGTGAGACGTAGGGTCGTCTGGTTGCAGGCTGGCAAAGAGCAGGCGATATAAACGACGATGGATGGCCCTGCGCAGAGGTTACGGGGCATAGCGACAATCGGTGTGACTGTCGCCTGCCGGTCACCGATCGCAAAAAGTCAGAAGTTGCCGCTGCGCTGACCGACTGTCGGTGGCCGCGACAGTGGAGGTGGATCGTGGCAGCCGCGGGGTCCGGAGTAGCGTGTCACGGGAGTGCACGACGCCTGCTGGGGTTCGGCGTTAGTAAGCCCGCAGCCTTGAGAGCATCTGATCTAGGTAGTTGGTAGTTAGGGATGTTTTTGTGACTGTCGGGAATAGCTGTCGTTGAGCGAGGCGTGAACGCTCGTCGCCCGTACCGCAGTGATGTCTCCGACGCCCGCTGGGCCTTGATCGAGCCGGTCTTCACGGCTTAGCGAGCTGGCCGGACCGGCCCCGGCACGACGGCCCGCGTCCACGACCTACGAGAGATCGTCAACGCGATCCTCTACGTCAACCGCACCGGTATTCCCTGGGAGCACCTGCAGCACGACTTCCCGCCGCACAAGACCGTCTATGACTACTACGCGAAGCGGGAAGCGGACGGCACGACCCAGCGGGTCCACGACCTGTTGCGTGAACGGACCCGACGCTCCCACGGCCGCAACGCGGAGCCAACCGCCGCCGTGATCGACGCGCAGAGCGCGAAAACCTCGGCAAACGTGGCCGAGACCAGCCAGAGCATCGACGCCGGCAAGAAGATCAAAGGACGCAAACGGCACCTGATCACTGACACGCTCGGCCTGGTCCTGGCCGTCCTCATCACCGCCGCGAACGTGCACGACACCGCAGGCGGCAAGCTCCTCCTCAACGACCTGGCCGCCGCCCATCCCGGCGTGACCAAGGTGTGGGCCGACGGCGGCTACCAGACCAGCATCCCCAACCACAGCGCCGGACTCGGCATCGATGTCGAGGTGGTGCAGCGGCCTCGGGCGAAGGGGTTCGAGCCCCTGAGTCCTTTCCAACCTCACGTGCCAGTCGGGCAGTACGGCATCCTCAAGGCACTCACCGAGGCTGGCATCACCTGCTGGGCAGACAAGGGTTACCAGGGTGCAGGCGCCACGGTCCGTCTGCCTTACCGCGGCCGATGGGACAGCCTCTCCACCGGTTAGCAGGCCGTCAACCGGTCCCATGCGAAGATCCGCGCACTGGTCGAGCAGGCCATCGCCACCCTCAAGTCCTGGCGCCTCCTCCGCAAACTCCGCTGCTCGACGACCCGGATCACCAGCCTTGTCCAAGCCGTCCTGGTCATCCAGCTCGCTGCCACGGGCTGAAATCAACCCGCAGCATTCACCAAGTCCGCCAATTCGGCCTCGGTAGTCCCGGCCCGCAGACAAACGTCGAAGGTGTAGCCCTCATCGCAGAACACCAGGTCGAGGCCCATGGGTGTCAGCCTGCGGAAGACGATCGCCAACCAGATGGCGTCTTCCTGCCAGGCGTCCATGCACAGGCAGGTACCGTCCTGGTGCAGATACGCCTCACCCGGGCCGTTCTCCGTCTCAATCTCCCATGTGATGCTGCGCGCTTCGCTGCGGTGCATCGAGTCGATCTCGACCGCAGGCCACCGGGCACGGATCGCGTCTGTCAGCGCATCCCGATCGACGCACCATCCGCCCGCATCGCCCTCGACCACCACCAAGAACGTCATAGCCAGGGTCTACCAGATGTCCGTGACACAGCGACGATCGGCTGCCGCCGGAAGTTGGAATGGGCTCAGTGAGCCGAGTTGTCGGTGGGTGATGAGGCAGTAGGCGAGTTTGAGGAACGCTTCGTGGATGTCGGTTCGCCGTTCCCATCGGATGCGCAGACGTCGGAAGCCGTGCAGCCACGCAAAACTTCGCTCGACCACCCAGCGGTAGGTGCCCAGTCCGGTGCCGTGCCGGGTGCCACGGCGGGCGATCGCGGGCACGATGCTGCGGGCACGGACCTGGTCGCGGTAGATGTCGTGGTCGTAGCCGCGGTCGGCGAACAGCGAGTCTGGCCTGTGGCGGGGCCGGCCGACCCGGCCACGGACCGGTGGGATCGCGTCGAGCAGGGGCAGGAGCTGGGTAACGTCGTTGCGGTTGCCGCCGGTCAGCAGGACCGCGAGCGGGGTGCCGTGCCCGTCGGTGATCCGATGGTGCTTCGAGCCGGCCTGGCCTCGGTCGACCGGCGAGGGGCCCGTGCGGATCCCCCTTTTAGCGCTCTGACGTGGGAGGAGTCGACCACGCAGCGGGACCAGTCCAGCCGGGAGGCCGCGTTCAGCTCGGCCAGCAGGACCTCGTGCAGCCGTTGCCAGACGCCGGCCTGGTTCCAGTCCCGCAGCCTGCGCCAGCAGGTCATGCCCGAGCCGAAGCCCAGCTCCTTCGGCAGGTACTCCCACTGGATCCCGGTGTGCAGCACGTACAGGATCCCGCACAGCACCTCCCTGTCCGGCAACGGCTTGCGGCCCGGATACCGGAACCTGCGCTCGCGCTGCGGCAGCAGCGGCTCCAGGTGATCCCACAGCTCATCCGACACGATCCACGGCGACATCCCCACAACGGACCGAACGCTCAACTCTCGCCCTGGACACGGGAACCAGGAGCGATCCACCTCATTGTGTTAGCCGCTATAAGAAGAGAATGGGAACAATCTCTTCCCCTTTGACTTCTTCGGCTGGCGTTCAAAGCCTTGAAGGAGAATGATCTTTCCAGCACTCGGTGATACGTTCCGTGTCGGGATCCCGTGCCCAGCCATGCTGACGCATCTCCGCAGGGATGGGGCACATCGCCCTTCACTGGTGTCAATGTCCGCAAGGGACAGACTTGTGCGGCATGAGTCCCAAGGAGCACCGATGGAACCCGACCACCTGCCCGACAAGGGCCTCAACGCCGAGCTTCCCACAGGCGGGCGCCGTCCCGAAGCCCTGCCTGGTCACTGGCTGCTGGCAAGTCTGGGTAAGCGCGTACTGCGTCCTGGTGGCGCCCGGATGACAGAGCAACTCCTCGACAGGGCAGAGCTGACCGGAGCTCATGTGGTCGAACTGGCCCCCGGGCTCGGGCTGACCGCTCGCAGCATCTTGAGCCGTAAGCCTGCCTCCTACACGGGAGTTGAAGCCGATCCTCAGGCTGCAGCCTTGGTCAGGAAAGCCATCGCGGCCGGGGGTACCTGCGTGGTCGCCGATGCCGGTGCTACCGGCCTACCTGCTGACACTGCCGATGTTGTACTGGGTGAAGCAGTCCTGACCATGCAGTCGGCCACCACCAAGCGGCGGATCGTGGCCGAAGCAGTACGCCTGCTGAAGAGCGGTGGCCGCTATGCCATTCACGAACTCGCTCTGGTCCCTGACAATGTCGCAGACGTCATCGTCACAGACATTCGCACCTCCTTGGCACGGGCAATGAAGGTCAACGCCAGGCCACTGATGATCAAAGAGTGGAGGGAACTGCTGTCGGATGCAGGGCTCACCGTGGAGTCTGTTGACACCGCGCCTATGACCCTGCTTCAACCTCGCCGCATGGTTGCTGATGAGGGACTGTCAGGGACCTTGCGCTTCGTGCGCAACGTCGCAACACAGCCTGACGCCCGCTCGCGTGTGCTGGAGATGCGCCGCGTTCTGACGCGGCACAAGGATTCCCTGGCTGCGGTCTCCATCGTTGCCCGCCGCACACGGCTCTGACGGGCCTGTAAGCGCTTAGAGCTGGCCTCCATGATTTTGACCTCGAACAAGACCTTGAGTGAGTGGGCCAGGTCGTTGACCGGCGATGAGTTGCTCCGCTGCCATCCTGCATCCTCCACCACTGCGACGTCACTTTCGTCTACGGCCCTGGCCACCGGTTCAAGAACCGCCTGAAATTCATCAAGCGGGACACGGCGTCGCCTGATGGTCCACAAGCCGTCGCCTGATCAGTCGTCGATCAGCCGCTTCCGGGTGATCACGTGAGTGCTCTGTGCGCCCGTAACTCGGTGCGCACCCGGCTTGCCGAGCAAGGGACTGCAAGACGTTCGGTGTAACTCCCGATCAAGGAAGATGCATCGATGGCCAGTGAGAACGTGCCCGAGTCGAAGTCTGTCGGGTCGGCAGAGGTGGTGTCGGCGAAGGCTGTGGACGACCAGTTGACCGACGAGTTGGTGCACCGGGCCCAGGCCGAAGGCCGGCAGATGACCGATGAGAGCGGGCTGCTACAGCAACCAAAGAGGCCGCCCTGGAGAGGTTCGAGTCGGTCAACGCGCGCATCCGGCGGGCGGTCAAGGCCCGCGGACACTTCCCTGAAGAGCAGGCCGTCCTGAAGTGCGTCTACATGGCGAACATGTCCCTGGAGCCCACCGGCAAGGGCCAAGCCCGCTGGACCATGCGCTGCAAGAGCGCCTTGAACGTGCCTTCGGCATCACCTTCGGCGGACGCCTCTCAGCGGCCCGTCAGTAACGCTCAACTACCCCAGTTACAGGACTCGTTTGACAGTCCCGAGATCCTCGATAAGGTCGCCGCCTACTGCAAGAGAATCTCTGACCCAGGTCACTAGTTGGATCATGGCGGTTGATCGGTGGGCTGGGTTTCGTAGTCGTGGGCCAGGCGGCGGTGGTGCATGAGCCGACCGAGGGTGCGTTCGATGACCCAGCGGCGGGGCTGGACGTGGAAGTAGCGGACGGCGGGATCACGCTGGACGATTTCGAGGTAGATGCCGAGGTGGGCTGTGTGTTCGAGGGCTTTGGTCTTGTAGCCGTTGTTGCCCAGGCTTTGGTGGTGGTGGGGTGGCGTCGGTGGATCTGGTTGAGGAGGTGGGTGCCGGCGGCGGACTTGTGGACGCTGGCGGCGGTGACGGCGACGGCGAGCAGAAGGCTGAGGGTGTCGGTGATGATGCTGAGTTTGCGTCCCACGATCTGCTTGCCTGCATAGATGCCCTTGCTGCTGGCAGGGACGCTGGTGGAAGCCTTGACGCTTTGCGTGTCGATCACGCAGGCCGAGGGACTCGCGAGCCCTGGTACGTGGGTCGAAACGCCTCAAGCCCGAGGAACGACACCTGCCTGGATGTCAGTCTCGAAGAACCCTCTAGAGGTTGTCCCGTAACTGCTGGTCAAAGGTGAGATGATCTTGCTGTGGCTGGTGTGATCACGGCGTCGGAACCCTCCTGGATAGGCCCGTTCACCGGGCTGAGCCCGCGGCAGTTCAACAAGCTGATCACCACGCTGCGGCGTGAGGGAGCCGACCCGGTCGGCAAGGGCCGGCCGTGGTCGCTGCCACTTCAGGAGCGGGTACTGCTGGTGGCCGCGTACTGGCGCACCAACCTCACCCTGCGCCAGCTGGCGCCGTTGTTCGGCGTCTCGAAGTCGGCGGCCGACCGGATCGTCGACCACCTCGGGCCGGCTCTCGCACTCCAGCCCCGACGGCGGTTCCGCACAAACACCGTATTGATCGTGGATGGCACGCTCGTGCCCACCCGGGACCGAGCCGTGGCCGCCTCGAGCAAGAACTACCGCTACTCCACCAACCACCAGGTCGTCATCGACGCCGACACCCGCCTAATCGTCGCCGTCGGCGCACCGCTGCCCGGCAACCGCAACGACTGCCGGGCCTGGGAGGACTCCGGCGCGAAAGCCGCTGTCGGTACCACCCCCGCGGTGATCGCCGACGGCGGCTACCGGGGCACCGGCCTGACCATCCCTCACTACCGCCGACACAAGGACGAGGAACTGCCCTTCTGGAAGGAGGATCACAACGCCTCCCACCGCAAGGTCCGCGCCCGCGTCGAGCACACCTTCGCCCGCATGAAGACCTGGAAGATCCTCCGCGACTGCCGCCTCAGAGGCGCCGGAGTCCACCACGCCATGCTCGGCATCGCCCGCCTGCACAACCTCACCCTCACCGGATGAGAGACAAACAAGCAGGTCAACCTGCATGCCCCAGGGCATTTACGGGACAACCTCTAGGATCAGTCAGTTGACTGAAGATCGAGATTGCCGACGGATCGTAGGGTGTCGAAGGTGAACGAGCGCCTGATGAAGGCCTCATCGTGACCACCGCTGTTCGTCGCTGCCGTGTGTGCACGCGTAGTAGCGCGTACGCCGACAGATGGGCTCCACGGAAGAGATGGTGGGAGTATCGACAGCATGGAACATCCCGGAACAGGTGGATAGGAATCTGCGGGTGTCTCTGCCCCGGCTCTGGATTCCCCGCTTCAGGAAAATAAATCCCGGCGGATAAGGTAGTTCTCTTCTCCAGCAGATCGCCTGCCGAGAGGGAGGACGCATGATGATACGACACATGGCTATGTCGCCATTTTTCGATTCTCCCAATAGCGCAAATATCTAGTGCGGTTTCATCAAATTAAAATGCATCCGGCTGGGCGATCATTTGTGTTAATTCGGCGATTCTTTTCCGTGCGTTGAGGTGAAGGCTCGGGCGCGCTTTTATAAAATCTGCTCCGACTCGGGGTGTCCGAAGACCTTCTCGTAAGCCCTAGGTCGGCAGTGACGCCGCGCCGCAGTGGGAGCGTGTGGCAAGGGCCATGGCCTCTGCTAACGCAACGTGGCTGCCCTTTTGGGTCGAAGCGGCAGCTTTGGGTATTGCCTATTTCTCACCTATTTAAATTCATAGAATTTTTGATTACTTGGAGGGCGAGAGAGCTGCGAACGCAGGCGCCAGGGCGCGGCCCGATGTTCCCGTTCGCAAAACTGGATGCCTCGTAGGCGACTGGATCGGCAGGGCGATACCGAATGGTGAGATGAAGCACCAGGAAACACTTCTGTGTCTATTCGGTCACTGTTCTTTCTTTATGATCCTTGCATGCGAGGAAATGAACGAAACTCCGCGACGGCTTCCCCCGACGTCCCGGCGCAAGAGCTGCTCGGCAGGGGTGCTGTGCTGGCGATGATGAGCGACCTGCTCACCAGCCAAGGCGGCGGAGCGCTGGTCCTGGGAGGGGAACCCGGCATCGGTAAGACAAGTCTGCTGATGGCAGCTGATCACATGGCCTCCGAGTCCGGCTATCGCGTGCTTGCCGTGTCGGGATCAGAGACCTCGGTCGACACTCCCTTCCATGGCCTGCAACAGCTGCTGTCTGAAGCCCTCGATGCTGTCGACGCCCTTCCATCAGCACAGAGTCGGGCCCTGCTTACTGCACTCGGACTACGCAAGGATGTGGCCCCGCAGCCGTTCCTTGTCGCTTTGGCTGTCCTCAACCTCCTTGCCGAGCGTGCCGCCGAGCAACCTCTGCTCATCTGTATCGATGACTTGCAGTGGGTTGATCAGGCCAGTGCCGAAGCTCTGGCCTTCGTTGCTCGCCGCCTTGGCCACGACCCCATCGTTCTGCTGGCAACATCTCGCACGCACTCAGGAGAGCGACCTGTTCCTGCGGGACTACCCAGAGTCGACTTGACGGCTCTGAAACAGGAAGATGCGACAGCGCTATTGCACAAGTTGCGTGGTGATCTTCCCACCGCAGTCAAAAACACGATTCTCCAACTCGCGCAGGGCAACCCGCTTGCACTGGTGGAGGTGGGTTCTGCATGGACGGGCAGTGGCTCACAACAGCAGTCGAAAAGAAGTGATCTTGATGACGGCATTCCTTTGACGTCACGATTGGAACGCGCCTTCTTCGGCCGGCTGCGTGATCTGCCCGGGCTGGCACAGGACCTCGTCTTGATCGCTGCCGTCAACTCTGGTGACCAACTTGCTGAGATCCTGGCAGGTGCGACCACCCTGTCACGGCAGTCCGTGACAGCAGACGACTTGCAACCTGCCGTGACAGCCGGCCTCGTGCAATTGGATAACTTCCGTGTCCGGTTTCGTCATCCCCTGGTGAGGTCCGGCATCCTGCAGGCTGTCGGACGGGAAAGGCTGTTTGCAGCACACAGAGCGCTTGCACAGCTGCTAGAGACGGACACCATGAGAGCAACCTGGCACGAAGCGCTCGCCCTCGACACACCGGACGAGGATGTCGCGGCTCGTCTGGAGGCTAATCACCTTCAAGCAATCCAACGCGGATCAAGTTTGACGGCAATTCAGATGCTGAGGAGAGCAGCAGAATTGTCTCCCGAGTCTGCCGACGCGGGAAGAAGACTTTTACTCGCGGCTGAGCAAGGCTTCGGGCTTGGCCGAGCAGATCTCGTGCGCCGTCTGCTCGACGCAGCAGCGAGAGAAGACCTGAGACAACTTCAACGCGCTCGGATGAGGTGGCTGGAAGAGATATTCGAGGACGGTGTTCCCGGTGATCCCATTCCCGTCTTTGAACTTTGCGCCTTGGCTGAGCGATCGGCCGAAGCGGGCGAGTTTTCGCTTGCCCTTAACCTGCTGCAAGGTGCCGCGTTGCGCTGCTGGTGGGCTTACACAGGCGAGGAGGCCAGGGAGAGGGTTGTTTCTGTCACTCGGAGTCTGAGGGACTCGGCCAAGGATCCACGGTACGTCGCCGCAATTGCAGTGGCATCTCCCGTCCGGGAGGGAGCCACCGTCCGCGAAATAGTGCTTGAAGCCCTCCAGGATGTGGAGCTAAATGTAGACGCCGACGGGTTGTTGCTCCTTGGCCAGGCAGCTCATGCTGTGGGTGAGCAGGCTTTCGCTGCAGAGTTCCTGGACCGTGCCGAGACGCGACTGCGCTCTCAAGGCCGCCTGGGACTTCTCCCCCATGTTCTCGGAATGCAGGTACAGGTCCGTCTGGATTTGGGTGACTGGCGTATGGCTGCTCAAGCAGCAGCCGAGGGCCACCGGCTTGCTCTCGATACAGGCCAACCCATCTGGTCAGTTGGCACACTAGTTGGTGATGCCAAGGTGGCAGTCTTCCAAGGAGATACGGCAGAAGCACTCCGCTTGGCTGATGAGGTTGAAGCTCAGGTGGGTCCGAAAGGAATGAATGACCTACTGGCCTGCGCAGAATTGGTTCGAGGTATTGCCCTGCTGTTGAATGACAGGGCAGAGGAATCCTATGACGTACTGCAATCCCTCTTTGACAAGGACAGCCCGTTCTGGGATGACCGGGAGAGCTATGGTGCGATCGGCTTTCTTGCGGATGCAGCGGTTCGCAGTGGAAGGATTGACGAGGCCAGACCTCTACTCAGGTCGATACAACAGAGGTACGAAGACTCCCAGGCCGCGCTACTACGTATCAATCAGGAGTACGCAGAAGCAGTCCTTGCCGATGACGCGTGCGCAGAGGAGCTCTACCAGCGCGCTCTGAGAAGAGATCTTGCGCGTTGGCCATGGCCGCGTGCGCGACTTGAGCTGGCTTACGGCAGCTGGCTGCGTCGACGCCGTCGCGGCACGGAATGGCGGGCACCACTGCGCGCCGCGGCGGCATCCTTCGAAGCGATCGGTGCAGTGCCTTGGCTGCAGATAGCGCGTGAGGAACTACGTGCTGCCGGCGAACGCATGAGCACGAACACACAGCAGCGCATCACGGCAGTCGAGTTGACAGACCAGGAGATGCAGATTGCCCGTCTTGCGGCTGAAGGTTTGTCGAACCGGCAGATTGGTGAGCTTTTGTACCTTTCGCCGAGGACTGTTGGCTCCCATCTCTATCGGCTGTTCCCAAAACTAGGCGTGACTGCTCGTAGTCAACTCGCGGAGATGCTCAAGCAACTGTGACGGATACGGCTTGTAAAGCCACCAGTTGAACGACAGATCGCGGTATTGGTAGTCACTTTTAGCTCGGGGGCAGGTGATCTACGAACAGCTCGTTGAGAGTTGATCGAGCCAGTGCTCTCAGCAGGACGCTTCGAGCGCCGCGTTAAGAACTCCTAACGAAATGATCTTCGAGGTGGTTGAATCGCTCCGGGAGCGTTGATTCGGGGGTGTGGGGTGGCTCGGCCGAAGCCGTGGGAAGTCGACGACGAGTTGTGGGCGGTGATCGAGCCGCTGCTGCCCAGAGTCGAGCGTCGGGTCCGGCATCCGGGTCGCAAGCGGCATCCGGACCGGCTGGTGTTCCAGGGCATCCTGTTCGTGCTGCACACCGGGATCGCCTGGGAGCATCTGCCGCAGGAACTGGGGTTCGGGTCGGGCATGACCTGCTGGCGACGCCTGGCCAAGTGGACCGAGGCCGACGTGCGGCCCCGGCGGCACGAAGTCCTCCTCGCCAGGCTGCGCGGCGCGAACGCACTGGACTTCTCCCGGGCGGCCGTCGACGGCTCCCACATCCGGGCGCTAAAGGGGGAGCCAAGACGGGACGAAGTCCCATTGACCGGGGCAGGACGGGCAGTAAACACCACCTGATCACCGACGCCAGCGGTATCCCGCTGGCCGCCACGCTGACCGGCGGCAACCGCAATGACGTCACCCAGTTGATCCCGCTCCTTCAGGCTGTGCCGTCCGTGCGTGGCAAGCGCGGCCGGCCCCGGCGCCACCCCAAGGTGGTGCTGGGCGACCGCGGCTACGACCACGACAAGTACCGGCGCCTGGTCCGGGACCTCGGCGTGAAGCCACTGATCGCCCGCCGCGGCACCGAACACAGCTCCGGGCTGGGCACTCAACGCTGGGTCGTGGAACGCGCCTTCGCCCACCTGCACTGGTTTCGCCGCCTACGGATCCGCTGGGAGATCCGCGACGACATCCACGAAGCATTCCTCACCCTCGGATGCGCACTCATCTGCTGGCGGCGACTGCGCGCCCTGGCGAGCGATGCCGTGGGCTAGTCAACCGCCGCCAGCCGGTTGAGAACTTCCATGGGGGTGAAGCTCCAGCCGACCAGGCGTGGCCCGCTCCAGTTGATGCCGATCTTGAGTCCGTCCCGGGCGACATCGGGCAGTTCGCGATCGCGCCAGGCATTCAAGGGCATGGATTCGACGCGTAGCTCATGCCCCCAGATCTTCGCTGCCCTTTGGGCGCGTGCCGAGGTCGACCAGAAAGGAAGGCTTCGCGTGCCGTCCGAGGAGAGGTGAGTCGGACTTCCGTCGTCATCCCGGACAAGCCAGACAACTCCGCTTTGACGGACGTCTTTAAAGAATGCTGCCGCTTGCGAACCACTCTGACTCATGGCCGCCGATCCTAGCGTTCCCCGCCGCTCATTTCGTTAGGAGTTCTTATTGCCCGTACTTGCTCTGCGAGCAAGACGCAACCAGCCCCCTTTCCATAGGAAACACGTCGTTTCCACCATCCCCACCGAGTCCAACCTTGACTGCACGGCCGGTGACGGATTGTTCAACGATGCGGCCAAGGAGCGCGGTGAACTCGACAAGGGCGTGACCAGCGCCGTCGGTGACGCGGGCAAGCGCGGCCTACCGCATGACCCAGCCGCTGCGCTGGACGACGGTCCACGGGCCGGGTGCTGTTCAGGGTCGTAGCAAGGTGACGGTGCCCATGGCGGCAATCTGTTCACCGGCCTTCACAAGGAAACGCGAGGCATCGCCCTTAACCGCCACCTCTACCACCGCCCCTCAGCTTGGCACCGGCACGTCAAGTCGTACAGCGATGCCGCCACGGCGGACGGCAGGGCCCCTCGGTAGAGCAACGTCGCCTGCCTTCGAAGGTGTGCTGGCGGCTGGGCAGCAGTACGGCCTGCCCGTCGACCGCCTTGTCGCCGAACTGCGGGCGCACCTGAGTCAGCCCCATGCCAGCAGCCGGTCGGTGCCGTCGATGGCCGGCACCAGCCGCTCGCACGGTCCGCTACCCCTGGCTCCTTTCCCGCAGCACACGTGGAGAATCCCGTGAGTACCCACCTGCGGGTACCAGTCCCCCGCGCGCGGCCAGACGGGTCTCGTTGATGCGCGGGCCCAGGCGCCGCCACAGCGACGCCATCACGTAGTCTCGCGCCGCTGACAGGAACGCTGTCCTCGCAGGCCGGGCAGGTGGAACGCCAGGCGGTGAACAGGGAATCGACCTCCTGCGCCGAGGGCGGGATCCGCGCTCCGACCCGGGACAGGCGCCGGGGCACAGTAGAAGAGACCGGCCTGCGACGGGGTCCAATGCCTGAAGATGGTCACCGACAGCGCTCGAGTCCGCTGGGTTTCCAGGTCGCCGGGCCCGGTCCTCTGCCTGATTGGTCGTTCTGTCCAGCTCTCTGGGCACCGGCCAGCTGCTGCTGAGTATTCCAGCACATCCTCATGGCTTGCGGTACAACCGCCCCATTCGCAGCAAGAGCCAGGGGAACAGCATGGATCGCAATGGCAGTGGCAGCGTCCGCTACCGCTAGGGAGGCGCCAAGAGGATCCTGCGGCTGGCGCTGTGGCAGGCCTGGAGTTGGAGGTGCTACTGGTGCGGAAAGCTTGTTGAGTTCAACGTGAACCAGATCAACCACATCATCCCCCAAGACATCAGCCCTGCTCGCCTGCAGGAACTCAGGGGCTTGTACGGCCTGCCGATCGACTTCGATCTGTACGATCCGTGCAACCTCGCCCCGATCTGCATCCCGTGCAACGGGCTGGAGAGCAAAGGCAACGCCACGTACGAAGCACCCATTGTGCTCACCCGGCTGAAGGCCGCCCACAAGCGCCGCCCCGGGGTCATCGCGCACGTGCGGAAGTTCGGTCAGTCCGGCAAGGTGGCCGAACATCTGCTGCAAGCGGCTACCGCCGATCTCAGCGATCCTGGCATCAGGAAGGAGTTCTTGGAACACGCCCCTGCGGTCGTCCAAATTCTGGCGATGACAGACCAAGGACTGGAGGCTTACCGCTCCTTCCGCTTGGTGGAGGTGGCGGTCCGAGCGGAGCTGGGCGACTACCAACGCGTCGATGTGGCTCTGGACAATCGAGCGCGCACCGCGGTGGCCTTGCTTGAGGAGGTATGCGAGTCAAGTCTCAATGACGTGCTCAACGAACCAGTCGTACAGCTGGTCGAGGAGGTTTGCGACCGGGTGACCGCCGCGTTTGAGGCTCTGGAGTCGCAGGATCCAATCGCAGCAGGGGAGCCCACCGGCGGCTTCGTCACGATCAGTGTGGACTCGTTCGACTTCCGTCGCTTCGCCGACGCGATCGAGTTCACCTTCGGTGGCGCCTTCGAGGCTAGCCTCTCGGCCTCCTTGGTCTGCAGTCGCCCCGATGGCGACGGGACAGACGAGCTACAGGGCGACGCCGTGGTCAGCAGAACTTTCTCCACCGTGGCCGTCTGGGACCTCGCCGCTGATCCAGCTGGCGTGACTGCGGGCGACTGCATCATCGGCGCGTGGATTCAGGACCTCCGCACGGCGCGATAGCAGCGCGGGCCTGCTCATGTGCGGCCACCAGGCTACGACCCGGCATCGGGCGCCGGCTCCGGGCTGGCCGTCGCTGCTGGCCTTCGGTGAGATGGCTAGGAATGGCCACCGCGCCGGCCGAGGGCGCAAACCTCGCCAGGGCGGCTTGCCATCTACTGAGCGGGGGCGCTGGCAACAGGAGAGAGCCTTCGCCGATTGTTAGCTCTTCTGTGGTGCCGCCGCATCGGCCGTCGGCTGCCAGATTGCGCACCAGCTCAGCTGCCCTGCTGTGACGACGCAGGCTGGTTGGCAAGGATCGGCAGTGGCTACCAACTGGTCAGAGGACCTGTGACGCCTTGTAGTTGACAAAAGTGATGCAGGTTAGTTGGCACCCTCCGATCACCAATCGTGATCAGCTTGTTCGAGGGCCATGTCGGCGTAGTCCGATAGGAGGTTGCGGAGATAGGTACAGAAGGGCTGATGGTCCGGATTGCGGCCCTGAAGTTGGTGGATGACGCCGGCATCGATCATGGCGGCCCCTCAACGGGGAGTGACTGCAGGTCAGGTGCTAGTGACCTGAGTCAGAGATTTTTCGCTAGATACGACGTTTGATTGCCCTGGCCCCTCCCGTGCGAGGCAGGCGATCGATCCGGCCCAGGAGGCGAAAGCGTCGCGGAGATCTAGCAGGAGATCTCTGACTCAGGTCACTAGACGCCACTCGCTGCCGGTGAGAGACCGTTCCCGATCTACAGAGCATGAACGTGGCAGCTGCCGTCCACGTTCATCCCTGCCCGACTACGCCCGTCATGCTCCCGGCGGCGCGGCTCCCGGCCATGCCGAAGCCAGGTCAGAGAGCGACGCCCCCAGCGACGACTGCGGCATCCCGGCCAGACGCCGTTCTCGGGCGTGCGCAACCAAGCCGTCCGGGGTCAGGGCCGCAAGCTGCTGGCGGGCGCTCTCCAGCAGCTCCGTCGCCGCCGCGGTGATCGCGTCGTCCGAGAGGGGCAGTGGCTCCATGCCACCGGCCCCGGCGCCGCCGTCGGAGAACACGCACTCCTTGAGGCTTCCGGACAGGTCGGGCACCCCGATCTCCCGCACGGCCAGGGACAGATGCGCGGACAGCCCGTCCTGTCCGGTCGCACAGTGCGCGAAGCCACGCGGGATGTAGAGAACCTGGCCGGGCTGGAGCACGGTGCGGAACAGCTCGGCGGGCTGCGGTTCGTCGGCCGTCACCCGCCCGGCCCGCCAGTCGGCGGAGACCGGCCCCTCGTGGACGTTCCAGCTCTTGCTCCCGGCGACCTGGAGGACCAGCACATCGCCGTCGTCCCGGTGCAGGGGGAGCCCCGGCTGCCCAGCCGGGGTCACGAAGTAGAACGCCTCGATGGCCCGGCCGAGTTCACTAGCGAGAACGCTCAGCATGTCGCGGGTCGGCCCATGCCACTGGTCGATGCAGCGCAGCAGCACCGTCGCGCCGTCGTTCACGAGCGCGTGGATCCTCGCCCCGTCGGCGAATCCGCCCGGCGTCTGCAGCCCGACGGTCCGGGACGAGGTGAAATCCGTGGCCGGCAGCCGTCGGCCGTCCCGCCACAACTCGATGTACGGCTCCCGGAAAAGCCCGCCCGCAAGTGCCGCGTCGAGGTCGGCGAGAGTGAAGGGGCTGCGCAGTCCGGCTCCGGGCGTGAAGGAACCGGGACGATTTCTCCAGTAGGACCAGAAGGAGTCCGCATCGCCAACCAACTGGTCAAGTATTCGTGCCGTCATGAATGGCGCCGCACCTTCCCGGTAGTCAAATGAAGGGCCAGCCTAATGGACTTGTCGCCTCGCCTGACCCGTTCTTTCTGAATCCCGCAGAATCGTTGGTGTTCAGCAGTGTTCAATGGCCCTCGGTCGCCTGAGCTGTGACTCTGTCCGGAGTTTGATTGCGGAATACGGAAAACGGTATTGCCGATCCGGCGCGGAGCCGCCTATGTTTGCTCTCGTTCGAACAGTTGCAGCAACAATTCAGGAGGAAAAATGGCCAAGCACGCCGCGATCCTGCGTCCGCGTCTCGACAAGGTAAAGCCGCAGGACCGCTGAGAAGTGATGTAGCCAGGTATGCCGCCACCTTCGGGTGGCGGCATACCTGCTTGCCGAAAGTGAATTCCACAGGTCTGCAGGGAGGGCTGTTGTGCATCAGTTCAGAACGGTGGAGGGCCCGATACCGGTCGTCACTCTGATCGATGAGCGGTTGAGCACCACCACCATCTGCCTGGCGTCGAAGTACGGTGCCCAGCAGGACCCGGTGGGGCAGTGCGGACTCGCCCACGTCCTGGAGCACGTGCTGATGTCGACGCCCGTCGGGACCGTCCCGTCGCTCAGCGAGCATGTCGAGCGACTCGGCGGCCACGCCAACGCGGAGACCGGTCTCGACCGCATGCTCTTCTACGCGCAGGTGCACCCGGACGACGCCGACGAGGTGACCAGCCTGCTCTACCAGGCGGTCCTGGAGCCGAGTTGGAGCGACGACGTCCTGGAGCGGGAGAAGCGCGCGGTCTTCCAGGAACTCGCCGTCGCGGCCGCGGACGACAGCGACGTCGTGCAGGACGAGTTCCTCGCACACCTCTTTCCCAACCACCCGCTGGGCCGCCCCGTCGCCGGCACCAAGGCCGACGTCGAGCGGTGCGACACCGCGTCCGTCGCGGCGGCGCACGGACAGCGTCTGCTGACCGCGCCGCTGTCGGTGATCGTGGTGGGCCCCGCGCTCCCGAAGACCGTCGACCCGGTGGTGGCCGGCATCGATCCGCGAACGCTCGCCGCGATCGGCACATCGCCGTGGACACCGCCCGCTTCGCCACCGCCGGAGCCAGCCGCCCCGGTCCAGTGGGCGGACAAGTTCACCTGGGTGTGCGCAGGCGCGCGGTCGGTGGCGAACCACGACCCGCTGCGCCCGACCTTCAACGTGCTCGCCCAACTGCTCGGATCCAGCCCCTCGTCGGTGCTCTACCGCAGGCTGCGCGGGGAAGCCGGGCTCGCCTACACCTTCCAGTCGTGGAACCGGGGATACGCCGACACCGGCGCCTGGCGCGTCCTGGCCGGCGTGGAGCCGGGCAACGGCGAAGCCGCGCTCGATGTGATCCGCTCCGTTCTGGACGAGATCGCCACGCACGGCCCCGACCCCGACGACCTGGTCTCCGCCCGCCGTCAGGAACGTATGCGGGTCCTCACCTCGGTCGACTCCCCGCTGGAGTGCGCGCGCTATCTGGCCATGCGCGGCGGCGGCCCCGGAACATGGTCGCCCGCCGACGAAGTCGCCCACATCGACGCGGTGGACGCCGACGGAGTGCGGCGCGCCGCCGCCCAGGTCCGGGACGGCCTGCGGGCCGTGGCCAGTCCGGTGGCCCAGTGAGTACCCAGGCCTATCTGGAGCGGGCCCGCCAGGCCGGTCTGCTCGACGAGATCCTCGGCCACCAGTATGTAGCCGACAAGTACGACGACCCCGTCTCCGGACGCCCGCAGCTCCTCGTCGAGTACTGCGACCCCGGGCTGCCCGGCAACCCCGAGGCACTCGACGCCCTGCGCGACCGTCTTCGTGAACGGCATGGGCAGGCCGAGGCGGTTCTCCTGCGGGTACCGGACGGTGTGCCGCTTCCGCAGCCATGGCGGCCCCGCTTCACCTACGTCCGTCACGACCGCCGCCCGGATCCCGCGCCCGCCGACCCGGTGGTGCGTGTACGCGCCGCCCGGCCCGCCGACGCCACTCTTGTCCGCGACTGGCTGGTCCAAGCGTTCCGCAACGCCTACCCCGGCCAGGAGGTGGACGCCGAGCACTCCGGCATCGCGGACACCATGGCCAACCACGGCCGCCTGTCGTTCATCGCCGAGGTGGCAGGCGAACCCGTAGGACACGGCACGGTGCTCACCGACGAGCGGGACGAGGTCACCGGCGAGGCGTTCGCCGAACTCGTGGACATCCTGATCGACGACGCGGAGCACCGGCGCGCCGCCACCTCCGCACTGGTCGCCGCCATCGCGGACGCCACCGGGGAACGACGGCTGTGCGGACACGTGGTGCACCCCCATGAACCCGCAGCGGCCCGTCAGGCCGACACGGTGCTCCAGTCACTGCTGCGCAGCGGCTGGTCCGTCGACCACGCTTTCTGGGAGAGCACATGGTGACCGCCCACTTGACCGGCCGCCGCCGCCGGCACGCACCGGCCGTGCCCCGTCAGCGGACAGCGATGAACACGACGGCCAATCCCTCGGCCAGAGAGCGGAGGTGACAGGACCCCATGCGGATACTCATCGACGGACTGGACCTGTCCGGAAAGTCCACGCTGGCGGCCCGGCTGACCACGGCCTTGGAGGAACGGAACCTCCGGCCCATCCACCATCGCGGATTCCTCGCACCCCACAACCCCCTCACCAGCCCGCTGGACACCGTCAAGGCACCCGACCACCCCATGAGTGCCCTGCTCAACACCTCGTACCTCGCAGGCTGCGTACTGGACAAGGCACTGGGCGGAGCGCGTGGCTGGGAGCGGCGCGGGCTGCTCGTCCAGGAGTCCTACGTGGACCGCTGCCTGGCCTACGGATACGCAAGCGGCCCCTGGCCGGCAGCCAGGCTCGCCCTGCGCACCCCCGGGATGTTCGTCGGCTTCGACCTCGCGGTCTACCTCGGCGCCCCCCTGCATGTGCGCAGGGAGCGGCTGAGCAGACGTGTGGGGGCCAACTCCATCGACCGGCTGTCCGTACTCAGCGAGAAGTTCCATGACGACTTCATGACGGCACTGGCAATGGCCGGACGCCGGCACCGCCGGGTTCTCACCTTCGACACCTCGCGCCACTCGACCGAGCTGATCACCGAGCAGATCACCGAGCACGTCACCCAACTGCTCAGCGACGGCAAAGGCAGCCGCGGCGGAGATCGCGAGAAGCACCGCAAGGAGGCCTTCCGGTGATCACTGTAGTAGTGGAAGGACTGGACTTCGCGGGCAAGACCACGATCTGCCGGGAGGTCGGCCAACGGCTTACCGCGGCAGGCACTGCGGTCACGGAGTCCACGACATGCCTGTCCGGCGGCGCCATGGACCGGCTCGTCGACACCGTCTACCAGGCCCGGCGGCTGCCGTCGCTGCTGCGCAGCGCCGTGTATCACGCGGCCTACGTGGCCGACCTGTTCCCCGCAGCGCACAGCGGACGCGGCAAGGGCGGGGTGCTCATCCAGCAGAGCTACATCCACCGGGTGCTGGCCTACGACCGGGCGAGCGACCGGCCGGTGCTCGGCTGGATCGCCGCACGGCTCGCCCGCCAGCTGCGCCGGCAGGTGGACCTGTGGATCTACCTGGACTGCCCGCTCGACCGGCGCCAGCGCCGCTACCGCGCCTCGGGACAACGCGACGAGCGCGACGAGCACCGCTTCTCTCCCGGCCAACAGCCCTTCGAGGAAAGGCTGGAGACCGAACTGCGGCAACTGGCAAAACGCGCCGGATACACATTCATCGACAACACCGGGGACGACCACCAAGACGTGGTCGACCGGATCACCGCACTCATCGACCAGCGCATGGTCAGCCGACGCATGGAAGCGAGAACATGAAGGCACATTGGATCGCGGCCCAGGTCCCCGACGACCTGCGGGTACGCCAGGTCTACGGCTTCCTCTTCGACAACGAGGGACGCGTCCTGGTCCAGGACGACCTCGGACGCCACAACCTGCCCGGCGGAAAGCCGGAGGCCGGTGAGGACTTCCAGCAGACCCTCGCACGCGAATGCGTCGAGGAGAGCCAGGTAGAGATCGGGGCAGCGGCCTACATGGGCTACGTCCTGGTGCAGGACCCCGGCGCCGAACCCTACGCGCAGGTCCGCATGGCCGCCAGGATCACCCGCTTCCTCGACCGAGCCCCCGACGAGTCGACCGGGCGCGTCTACCGGCGGCTGATGACGCCGATCGAGAACGCCCCCGCACTGCTCGACTGGGGCGCCCACGGCTCCGCACAGGCCAAAACCGCCGCCGAGGTCGCCCACCGCGACCTGGGTGTCCGGCTGGCCGCCACGGACTCGGAGGCGGTGTATGCCGACTGAATCGCTCGCCGGTACGAGCACCGCGGACCGCGCCTGGCCGGTCCTGCCGAACCTGCTCGTGGCCGGCGCCCGCACCGAGGCCTGGGAACTGCCGCCCGGCCCGATCACCGTAGTCAGCCTGTCCCGCACGCCGCTGGACGCCGACGTGTACGCCCGCGCGGCAACGCCGCCGCTACGGGTACTGCACCGGCCCTTCACCTACTGGGAGTCCAAGGCACCGGTGACCCTGCTGGACAGCCTGGTCCAGGAAATTTCCGTCCTCGCAGCCCGGGAACGCACACTCGTGCACTGCACGCTCGGCCTGGACCGCACCGGAGTCGTCGCACTCGCCCTGCTGCTGCGCCACACTGGCACGCTCAACGAGGCGCTGCGGCGCTACCGGGCCAGAGGCGTACGCCTGCCCCGCCAGGACGCGATGGACGTACTCACCTCCTACGCCCACCGCGCCCCTACCACCACCCCCGACATCATTACTCCCCGCCCACCAAGCACCACGAACGAAGGTACCGGGCATGCGCGTTGATCTGATCGCCCCCGGAACCTCCTGGTTCAACCCTGCCGACCTCGACGGACGCGGCCTCGGCGGCAACGAAGCCACCCTCGTGCTCTGGTGGCGCGAACTACGAGCCCGCGGCATCGACATCCGGATCGTGCTCGGCGGTCCGGACGATGGCGAGGGCACCGACCACGACACCGGCATGGCCGACCTGCCGGCCACCGGCTGGCTGGGCCGCGAGCAGTATCACGGCCCCGCCGGTGCCGACATTCTCATCGCCTTCCGAGACGGCGCACCCCTGCTGAACGCGCCCGCCGGAACACTGCGGGTGCTGTTCGTCGGCGACCGCAAGACCCCCGGCGTCGAAGCCCTTCAGGCCGCGGACGCGTGCGACCTGGCACTCGTCGGCTCGCACGCGGCACACGACCGCTACGCACCGCTCCTGACCCCCCGCCACGGCTACCACGTGGACAACCTCGGCCACGCGCTGCCGGACACGTACGGCATCGAACGCCGCCGCTTCCAGTGCGTGCACATGGCCGCTCCCTACCGCGGCCTTGCCGGGCTGCTGCGCCTGTGGCCCCGGATCCGCGAACAGGTCCCCCAGGCGCGGCTGACCGTCCTCGGCGGCTACGAACTGTGGGGGTACTCGGCCCAGCAGGCGGGAGCCATGACCGCGAACGAGGTCCCCGAACTCACCGCACCCGTCGACGGCGTCACCCGCCTCGGACCGGTACCCCGCGACCGTTACGCGCAGATCATCCGGGAGAGCGAGGTCATGCTCTACCCGACCGCGTACGAGGAGATGTGCTGCATCAGCGCGCTGGAGTGCGTGGCACTCGGCACGGTGCCGGTGCTCTCCTCGGTCGCGGCGCTGCGCGAGCGGGTCGACCACGGCGTCACCGGCATACTGGTGGACGGCGAGATCACCGACCCGGCCGTCGAGGACCGCTTCGTGGCGGAGACGGTCGCGCTCCTGCTCGACGAGGAACGTCTGCGCCGGATGAGTGCCGCGGCCATCCAAGCCGCAGCCGCCGACACCGTCGGCCGGGTCGTCGACCGGCTGCTCGCCGCGATCGGGACCTGCCGATGAACGCCCGCGCCACCGAGCGCCCGCAGGACGAACTGCTGGTGTCCGTGGTCACCCACACAGTCCCCGAACCGGTCCTGTCCCAGGTGCTGGCCGCACTATGTGCGGACGGAGCCCCGGCGAGGGATGTGGTCGTGCTCTACACCGGCGCCCCCGAGAGCCCCGCCGCCCGCACCCTGGACGCGCTGTGCGAGCGGCACGGCGTGAAGGTGATAGGGACCCCGCGTGCCATGCGCATCGGGGAGGCACGCCAGTTCCTCGTCGAACGCTCCGCGCCGTACAGGTTCGTGGCGTTCCTCGACGACGACTGCGTGCCCCTGCCGGGATGGACCCAGGCGGCGTACGAGGCCTGCGCGGACCCGCTGCCCACTGCCCTGTTCTTCGGGCCCCGCCATCCGGCCCCGACCAGCGGAGTGGGACCGCTAGTGCGCACGCTGGAGACCCGGACCTCGCGGAAACTGGCCCTGGCGGCCCGGCCCGGTGCCCCGGACAAGGTGGTCGATCCGAAGGCCCTGTGCGCCGGCGGCAACATCATCGTCAGCGTGCCCGCGGCCAGGGAACTCGGTCTCACCGGACCGGTGTTCGCCCGTACTGCCTTCGAGGACGTCGACTTCCAGCTGCGCGCAGGTCGGCACGGCTGGACCGTCCAGTTCCTCGGCGGCCTCCAGGTGGACCACTACGACGAACTCGACGTGCCCACCCTGCTGCGCAAGTCGTGGCACTCGGGCAAGGGCATGGCCAGATGCGCGACCCGGCACACGGCGGCGTTCTGGGAACGGTGCCGGTGGCGCCCCTGGCGGGCCCTGGTCTCCTGGACCACGGCACTGGCCTGTCTGGCCGCCGCGACCGTGCACCCGTGGGTCGCGGCCGGGGCGCTGCTGCCCGTGGTCCTCAACACCCGCGCCCACACCCGTGAGCTGCGAGGCGTGCCGCTGCGCGACAAGGCGGCGTACCTGCTGGTCAAACCGGTCCGCGACCTGGTCATCGGACTCGGCTTCGTCACGCACTACGCGGCGGACCGCACGACGGCCCGGACCCTCCCGGCAACGGCGCCGAACCGCACACCACTTGACGATCTCGGCCGTGTGGGCACCGCGCGCACCCGATAGCGGCCCGCCCACACCACCGCACCGGAGAAGGAAACACCTTGGACCCCCAGCTCACCACACGTCGCGAACCCGTGGAGATCACCCTCGACCTGCTGTACGAGCTTCTCGGCATCGAGCGGCACTGGGAACCCATCGTGCTGCTGCGCAACGCCCGCGCCGTACGCGGTCACCTCCCGCCGCTGGTGCTCTCCGTGGCACAGCGGTCGGGCGTCGCGATGGGGCCGGGATCGCTCGCGGAACTCGACCGGATGCGGCGCCGGGCGGCCACCTACGAAGCCCTCGCGGACGAACTCACGCTCATCCCCGGTACCCGCGTCCTCAAGGGCCCCTCGCTCGCCGCCCGCTACCCCGAGGGCGTGCTGCGTCCGCTCGGCGACCTCGACGTGGTGGTCCCCGATGAGGCCCGACTGTGGCAGGCCGCCGCCCGTGTGTACGCCGCTCAGCCGGTCGACGGCATCGACATCACCGTCCTCGGAGACGCAGGGCGACGGCACATCGCCCTCGCCCTTCGCTGGCCCTCCGAGGACCCGATGCTCGACCCCGAACTCAAGGTCGAGATCTCCACGTTCGCCTACCCGGGACAGCCGGGCACGGTCCCGCTGCGCGCCGCGACACCGGCCGAACAGGTCCACGCGGACCTGCTCGCCCTCGCCGAGGAGCGCTTCCAGCGCCCTTTCACCGTCAAGGACATGCTCGACCTGGCGGTGGTCCTCACCTCCCCCGACCTGCCGTCCCACGCCGAAATCGCCCGTACCGCCGACGACTTCCGGCTGGCACCGGAGCTACTGGAACTGTGCGAGGCAGCCACCGGAAACAAGTCGCTGGCCCCCGCCGTTCCCGAGGAACTGACCCGAGCGCTGCGCGCCTTGGCACCGGCGGAACACGACCGTCGCAGTACCCCCACCACCGACACGGACGCTCCGGACCCCTCCGCACCTGCCGCCCCGCACACCGTCGGCACCGTACGTGACCGCCTCGCCGCCGGACAGCCCGTCCACGGCATGCTCCTGGAACTGGCCCCCACCGCCGGACCCGGCACGGAAGCGACCACCGAGGACTTCTCCACCGGCACCCAGAAGTCCTCCACCGACCCCAGCCACACCACCACCGGAACGCTGCTGCGCACCCCCCTCGGCGTCTTCCTCCTCGTGGACGGCGAGATCGTGGATCCCGCCCTGCACGAGGCCGCCCGCACCGCCCTCCACAAGGGGACCTCTTGACCAGCGCCCTCGAAGTCAGGCACCTCTCACGGCGGTTCCGCACCCGGCGCGGCGCCGAGGTGGTGGCCCTGGACGACGTCAACCTGACCGTGGAGCGCGGCGAGGTCGTCGGCCTGCTCGGCCCCAACGGCGCGGGCAAGACCACCCTCTCCCGGATCCTGACCACCCTCCTGCTGCCCAGCTCAGGAACCGCCCATGTGCTCGGCCACGACGTGGCCACCGACCCCGAACCGGTACGCCGACAGGTCGGCCTGGTCCTCGGCGGCGAACGCGGCCTGTACGGCAGGCTCACCGCCCGCCAGAACCTGCGCTACTGGGCAGCCCTGCAGGGGCTCGTCGCGTCCGACGCCAAACGCCGCAGCGAGGAACTCATCGAACGGATGGGCCTGACCAGGCGCGCCGACGACCGCCTGGAGACGTTCTCCCGCGGCATGCTCCAACGCGTCCACCTGGCCCGCGCGCTGCTGCACCGACCGGAACTGATCGTCCTGGACGAGCCGACCGCCGGAATGGACCCCAACGCCGGAGCCGGATTCCGCACCCTGGTACGCGAACTGAGGGCGACCGGCGTCACCGTTCTGCTCGCCACCCACGACATGCCCGAGGCCCAGGCACTCTGCTCCCGGGTAGCCCTGATCGACCGTGGCCGCCTGCTGCGCATCGGCACTCCCGCGGCACTCCTCACCGAACTGGGGCAGTGCTACGTCATCACCGCCGCCGGCGTGGACGAGGCGACCACCGCACACATCCGCGCCGTACCCGGCGTCAACCGCGCCGAACGCGACGACGAGGGCTCACTGCGCGTCGAAGCCACCGGAGCTGACGTCCCCACCACCGTCCTCGGCCTCCTAGCCAAGACCCACGCCTCCCACGTCACCGTGACCCCACCGAGCCTCAACGAGGTCTACCGCAGCGTAATCGAGGACCGGGAACTGGTGGTGTGATGAGCGCCTACTTCCGCGCGCAATGGTGGCTGCTGCTGCGCTCACCCCGGCTACTCGGCCCCCTGGTGATCACTCCGCTGTACTCCCTGGTGTTCTTCTCGGTCTTGCGCGAACACCACCGCGTAGGCCTCGCCACCACAGCCGCGACCACGGCCTTCCTGATGAGCATGTGGTCGCAGGCGGTCTTCGTCGCCTCCGACGCCGTGGACTACGACCGCTGGGAGGGCACCCTGGAAGCCGGACTGCTCAACCCCCGGCGCTACGCCGACGCCCTGGCGGTACGAGTGCTGACCACCACCGCCGTCAGCCTGCCCGCGTTCGCCGAAATCCTGCTCATCGGACGGTTCGGCTTCGGCTACCCGATCACGGTCGAGCATCCCCTCGCCACCTGCCTGACCCTCCTGCTGATCCTGTGCGGAAGCGCGGGCATCTCGCTGACCATCAGTGGACTGCTCGTCGTGGTACGCGGCGCCCGAACCCTGCAGAACGCGATGACATACCCCTTCTACCTGCTCGGCGGCCTCGTCCTCCCGGTCGCCGCACTGCCCCTCCCGCTCCAGTGGCCCGCCCACGCCTTCTACCTCTCCTGGGGAGCGCGATCCCTGCGCGCGGCCGTCGACGCGACCAACCTCGACACCACCGCCCTGTGCGCCCTCGCGATCCTGGCCCCCCTCCAGGCGGGCGCCGGCTACGCGGCCCTGCGCCGCATCCTGCACCGGGCACGCGACGGCAAGGTGATCCTCCATGGCTGACTGCTTCGCACTGTTCCTCACCCGCCTGCGATTCGGGGTGATCAGCAGCTTCCAGGACTACCGGGCGATGTTCACCTGGCGCTCCTGGCTGTTCGGCTGGATGCTGCGCCTCGTCTCCCAGGTGCTGTTCTTCGCCTCGCTCGGCAGACTGGTCGGCTCCGTCCACACCGAGCAGGCCATCGCCCTGGGCAACGCAGCAATCCTCGGCCCCCTGGGCGCCCTGGGCGTCGTGTCCTCCTGCGTCGGCGAACGGCGGGGCGGCACACTGCAGTTCATCGTCATCAGCCCCACCAGCCCGTTCTTGGTGATCGCATCGCGCGGACTGTACTGGGTGGCCGACGGATTCCTGACCTCCTGCACGGTCCTGACCCTCCTCCCCCTCCTCGTGGCGTTCCCCATACCCTGGACAACACTGCCCCTCGTCCTCGCCCTCCAGGCCCTGATCACCCTGAGCGGCTACGGCCTCGCCCTGACCCTGGCCAGTGTTAGCCTGCGCTGGCCCGAGGCCCGCATGTACCTGACCGGCGGCACCACGATCCTCCTGCTCCTCCTGACCGGAGTAAACGTCCCCCGCCCCGACCACGGCCCGGCCGCCCACCTCGCCGCCCTGCTCCCGGCCACCCACGGCCTCACCGCAATACGCACGGCCCTCGCCGGCCACGGAATACCCCTCGGCCAGGTACTCGCCGAACTCGCGGTCATGCTCGGCTGGGCCGCGATCGCCTGGACCAGCATGACCCTGGCCTTCCGCCGCTCCGGCCGCCGGCTCTCATTCCTGCTCAGCTAATCCGCTACCGGCCGAACCGGACCTGTACGACCGCGCGGGCCAACCCCCATGAACAGCCTCACTGCACACCAGGCCGACTGCCTCGTCCCCGCCCCAGTTGACCAGCGTGCCGCCCTTGCAGCGCGGGCACCGGGCCAACACGTGGTGGCCGCACTCGTCCTCACAGGACGTGGCTCGCCAGGTGTCCCATGTAGCCGGGGGGGTTGCCGCGCTCGGTGTGCTTGAGTATCTGCCCAGCGGTGTCATAGGTGAAGTCTTCAGATCCGGTGACGTTGCTGCCGGTCTTGATGTTGGTCTTGCGGACGCCGTGCGGCTGGGCGGCGTTGGAGGTCTTCCAGGCTCCGGTGTCGTCGTAACCGGTTTAGAGATAGTCCCGGTTGACGGATGCCTTGGCGGCGTCGGTGTCGGTGACGGGCTGCAGGTTGCCCAGTCGGTCGTATGTGTAGTCGGTCTGGTAGGAGAACTGGCCGAAGAAGTCAGATGTCTCTTCAGGGGCCGCACACTTGAGGAGGCTGCGGGCGAAAACATCGTCCAGACGGCCCTGTTCATCGCAGGTGAAGCACTGCGACTGGGCGGTCTGGCCGGTGGTCTGTTCCCAGATCTCGGAGACACGGCCAGCAGGGTCGTAGGTGTGCGTGTCTTGCTGACGCTGCTGGGTCGTGACCTGGTCGACTCTGGTGGTCGTGGTGATGCCCGTCAGCTGCTGGGTGCCGTCGGTGTAGTCATAGTTGCGCAGCGCGGTTACCTTGTTGGCGCCGACGGCGAGCGAACCGCATCGCGCTCGGTGAGCAGGCCGTAGGAGTCACAGCCAGCGCTCTTGCCATACGTCTGCGTGGAGGAAGCGAGATTGGTGGGCTGCCCCTGGTCGTTGTAGGTGGTGGTGACCTTCTCTTCGGCCAGACCGCCAACAGCAGGGTAAGCGACCGCAGTATGTGGTCGGCGCCGGTGTAGTCGTACTTGGTGGTGCAGTCGCCGGCCAGGCCCGTAAGGGCGGCGGGGAAAGTGATGGTGTTACTGGTCGGTCGACCCCGGCTGTCGAAGGCCCCAGTCTTGACGGTGTGCTCGTTGTCGCTGGTGTCGGTGCTGGTGATGGAGGCGATCCGGCCCCTGTCTCCACTCGCGCTGTCCCACTTCCAGGTAGCCAGGTGTGGATGGTCACATAAGTCCCCAGTGACTTGATGTGGCGCGTCCGTAGCAGGGTCGATTGCGGTTCGTATGACGCCGTCGGAGGAGGGGACAATCGTGATCGCAACGTCACAACGTGTTCGTGGATACGGCCTCGATCCACGACCGGCTGATCTGGCATGTGCCGGTCGGTGTCGTGGTCGAGGATTTTCAGGCAATCGCGTGCAGTGACGAGGAGGGGCCAGCGGTGTCTTCGACCAAGCGCGCTGTGCCACTGCACCTCGAGGCATCTGGTCAGTCGTGGCGCCCCCAAGGCCTTTCGCTGGTACCAGGGGCCCACGAGTAGGAAACAGGAGCGAGTTCGTGATACCAGGGCACTTGCCAACACCGCGGCCAGATCCCGCCGCTCGCCAGCACGGCGCAGCCTGGTCAGTCCTTTGACCAGGCTGAATCCGGGCCGCGACTCGACGTCCACGCCGAGGGGAACGCCGATAGCAACAACCATGATCGTATGGCCGCCGCGTGGAAGAAGCCCATTTCAGTGCACGGGCTGTCGAACACGGAACTTTCGCAAGGCCTCACTCATGTCCACCAGGTCAGTAGGTGGCTCACCCATTGAGGAGGCCCGCAGGAAAGCATCGGCCCGCTCGCACCAAGCGTCGATCCCTCAAAGGCCGACCGCGTCCCCGACGTCCGCCACCTATGCTTCCAAGACGATCGCCATGTTGGTCTCACCCTGCGTCTGTGCTGTCGCGCGGGCGAGCCGGGGACCCGGGTGTCGGAAAAAGCGGTCTCCCGGACCGCGCCGTGGCGCCACGCAGGACTGATCCGCGCGCGGCACGCACTCGAGGATCTGGGTAGTCCGCTTGGTGCATCCGGGTGCCCAGGGCCACGCCGAGTTGGAAGCGGTTGTCGACGCCAAGACGGTCCATGAGACTCCTGAGGATGTTGGTCACCGTGCGTGAGCTCACGCCGAGCCGACTGGCTGCGGTGGCATCCGTGTGCCCGGCAAGGAGGAGATAGATGAGCATGCGCTGTCGTTCGTCGAGCGGCAGATGAAGCGTGGATCTCTGTTCCGTGCTACTGCTGCGCGGACGGAAATCTGGCCCCAAGCTCGGCTTATCATCCTTCACCAGGACTCCCATGCGTCGTCAGGTCCTCGTGCGAGTCCGTCAGCGGTGACAGGCAGAACATTCTCCGCTGCGCCGGGAGCAACGCCGGATCGCACTGGAACAAGGTTCGCAGGGCTCGATCTGCGGGGGGTCGCCGCCCGATCAACAGGGACGTCCGCGTCCCACACAGTCGCTTGGCGTGCGGCACGAGTCACGGCTGGTAGCGGCGACACCGCCTCGGGCGTCATCGCTCGACCGTCTCCGCGTCCAACGGAGGCACGGGGGCAGTGGACATGCACGCCGTGCGACTGCGTCGCTGTCCATCAGCTCGTGCAGCGTCAGCTCTGAGAACCAACACACGCGTTCTCCATCAGCTTCTGGGCCGCGCCGGTGAAAGCACCCACAGGTCACAGGCAGGGCGTCGAGTCCGACAGCTTCCATCGCGTGGCACGCGAAAGCGGCTGTAAAGTCCGTGCCACAAGAGACGATCGAAGTACTTGCCTCCTGGACACCTGGCATGTACGAAGCCCTGACCGGACTCGGGGAGGGCGATGTCGTCATCATGGAATGGAGCGCTGGTGATCTGTCGCACCTGACGGTCTGCATAAGGCGGTCGGGAGCTGTTGCCAGGTGCAGCCTGACGTGGCCACGAACACGATCGCAGCCAGGACCTCCCGGTCACCATGCCGACGCCGGCCTCCGCCTTGCGGCAAGGTCGGCGGCTACGGCACCGCCAGCTGGAACAACTCCCACTGCTCATCCGGAACTAGCCGCTCAACGATCCCCACCACGACCGACAGCCTACCCAGCCAGCCCAAATGAGAGGAAATCTCATGAGTTGGCGCGTGCTAGCGGCTGGGCATGCTGTGCAGGCGAAGGGCATCGCTGACCGCTCGGTACTGTCGCATCCGTTGTTCACCGGCACGTCGATGGCTCATCTGCCTTACGTGGTAGAGGAGTTGCTCAGCCCGTGGGTGGCCGGAGTCGAAGGGCGCCGGTTCCAGGCGAGGCACGGGGAGAGGAAGCGTGCACCGGGTGCTGAGCCCGGCACCAGCAGGTCTTCGTGGACCGGCTGGTAGCCACGCTGATTCATCTGCGGCACGACTTGCCGCACGCGGCCCTGGGTATGTTCGGTGTCGATCGCTCGACGGTAACCCGTGCCGCCGGTGAGGTACACCGACTGCTGGCAGAGCGAGGCTTTGCCGTTCCCGACCTTCCTGGTCTGCACCTTCGGACTTTGGAGGAAGTATTCTCCTATGCCCAAGCCGAGGGCGTCGAACTGCGCCTGGATGCCATCGAGATCCAGGTACATCGGCCGGTGGCGGGCCTCGGCAGCAGGCGGGCCTTTGTGCCAGGCAAGAAGAAGCAGAATACGTTGAAAGCCACCCTCATCGCCGACCATCGGGGCCGCACCCTGTGGACAGACGGGCTGCGGCCGGGGCGGATGCACAATGCGACTGTGGCTCGCATTGCCGATATCACCGGATGCTTTTGGAGCACTTCGACCTGGTTGAAGTGCTACCTGATGACGGGAATCTGGGCTTGAGTCGTGCCCATCCCGGCCACGCCGTCATCCCGCCCAGAAAGCCACCGCCCGGGGCGCTCCCCGGCAGAGTCACACCGCGGGAACAGGACCGGCACGATCACTCATCCGACAGCATCACCGTCGAGCACGCCCTAGAGCCTGTCTCTTTGACTGGTGAGTGACTCCTGGTGGGGCTGGTTAGTCTGCTGTGATGACGGACAGCGAGCTGATTGTTGACCTGCGCGGTCGGTTGATCGAGACACTCGACGACTTCTGGGACGCGGTGAGCGAGCCGTGCGGGCTGCCGGAGTGGTTCGGCCGGAACCTTGATGCATGGTCGGACACGATCGAGACCCGGGGCATCTCTGAGGTGATCGACAACCACGACATCCTGATCGTGCACGTCGACCAGCGGGGTCTCTTCGACGGGAGCCGGCAGGAGGCCGATGCCCTGGCCGACACCTTCGATGGAGAGCAGAACCGGCTCGTTGTCCATGAGCCGGCCTGACGAGCCCTTCGGACGCCTTGCTCATCGCCGGGTCCAGATGAGGATGGCAGCAAGGTGGAGCGCGGCCTGGTAGGCGATGGCGAGCTTGTCCGTCCGCATGGCGAGGCCGCGCCACTGCTTGAGTCGGGCGATGCACCGCTCGACGGTATTGCGCTCCTTGTATGTCTCGGCGTCGAAGCCGGGCGGGCGGCCACCGGCGCGGCCTCGCCGCAGACGGTGGCCGATCTGGTCGGCGGGCTGCGGGATGACCGCACGGATGCCGCGTCGACGAAGGTGCCTACGAATGGCGCGAGAAGAGTAGGCGCGATCGGCAAGGACGACCGCAGGGCGGGTTCTTGGCCTGCCGAGCCCGCTCCGCGGGATCCGGATTCCAGCTATGACTGCCTCGAAGGCCGGCGCGTCACCGACCTGTCCCGCGGTGACGTGGATGGACAGAGGTCTTGCCCGGCTGTCACTGGCCAGATGGACCTTCGTGCTCAAGCCGCCGCGGGAGCGTCCGAGCGCGTGGTCCTCGGGCTCGGATCTGCCGGGCGCCCCCTTTTCCGGGCCCCGGCCGAATGTTGGTGACCCCGGCAGACGGTGGAGTCCACGGAGACCGTCCAGCCCACGTCGTCATCGGCATCAGCCATTGCAAGAACCGCCGCGAAGACCTGTTGCCAAGTCCCGTCCATGGCCCACCTGATCAGGCATTTGCGCGGTCTGAAAGGAGCCGAGCTCTTCTGGCAGGTCGCGCCAGGGTGAACAGGTGCGGTACTTCCACGCGATCGCTTCCAGGGTCCGGCGATGGTCAGCCCACCGTCGTCCACGGACTGGATCGGCCGGCATCAGCGGCTCGATCCGGGCCCACATCGCATCAGTGATCACCAACCGGACAGACACATCCGATCAACTGATCACCACGTCAAAGAGACACGCTCTAGCCGACCACAAACACTGGAAGCAGATGACGCGCTGGACTCACCGACGCGACCACCTGCCCAACACCTGCCAAGCCGTTGGCAGCCTCGTCTCCGACCGCACCACCATGACTTGAGAACGGCCGCGAACAGGACAGACACGTCCCATCCGCTATCACGCACCAAACCGTTAGAAACAAGGCCATGTCGGAGTCAAATTCCAGGGAGATTTAGCATGAAGTTCATGTTTGCTTGGTTTGGAGAATGCGGCCGTCGTGCATGTCATGGCAAGGTTTTCGTGTCATCTTGGTGCGAGCGGAAAATACATCCCATACATGACGATGCACGGATACACATCGCCTTGGAAATTTACCTGCGCTGAAGGCCGGACGCGACGCTTAGCCTCCGTTCCTGTGCCGACTAGCAAACCATCAGAATTACTGACAAAACATTCGCTACAAATACTGCATCCTACATGGTCAGTTGACCATTAAGTTAAGAATGAGGCGTAATATATGGATTTGGATTGTTCCGGATTGGTTGTGGGAGATTGCCAAGCCGGTGATCCCGGAGAACCGGGTGCGGCCGCAGGGCGGCGGGAAACAGGACGCGCCTGATGAAACGCAGTCTCGGCGATCATCTACGTGCTGGTCAGCGGTTGCGTCTGGCGGGCCTCGCCGCCGTGCTTTGGGATATCGCAGTCGCCCAGCGCACCGCCGGTTCATAATCTGTCCAAAGCCATGTGTGGGCCGGCCGCATGAAGCGGTGTTGCATCACCTCGACAACGCCGGTCAAGTCGATGTCTCCCGCGCAGTCCTCAACTCGGCTCATGTGCATGCTAAAGGGGGGCGAACACACAGGCCCGAACCCCGTGGACCGAGGCAAGCCCGCTTCCAAATGCACATCGTGTCGGATGCGAACGGACCGCCCCTGGCCCTCGCCGTCTCCGCGGCAAACGTCCACGGCAGCCAAGGTTGAGGGCGGTGACCTCCGGCCTCCGAACGAAACACGCCCCCACCAAGGCCCCATTTCAAACCCCGGCACCTCCGTGCGGACAAGGCCTACAACATCCCTCACCTGCGAAAATGGCTATGGGCCAAGCGCATCGGCGTCCGCATCGGCCGCAAGGGAGTCGACACCAGCGAACGACTAGGGCGTCGCCGATGAGTCATCGAACGGACCATCTTTTGACTGTCTGGCTACTGCAGACTCAACCCCGCCACGAGCGTCACCCACGCAACTACCTGGCACTTCCCGGCCTTGCCGCGGTCTTCCGTGGCTACAAGCGACTCGTCAGTATGTGCATGTAGCACACGGTGTAAGAAGTCACTGTGTGTAGGCGCTGACTGTAGATCTACGGGATGGAGAACCCGGAAGAGCCGACACAAGTGCCCTCAGGGTCACGATTTCTGCACTCTCAGACCAATATGGAGGTCCCGATGAAGCAGCTGCTAGACGATGAAGCCCACTCGCCGAAGCCAGCATCTCGGTTCTAGAGCAGGCCGTCCCGATGACCGCGCTGGTTGATGCCTTGCGCGACGCCCACAGGCGAATCTGCCTTGGCCGTTGCGCCGCCCGGAAACCACACGGTCACACTGATCGCGGGCAACCGACACGTGCGGTCAGGAGGATGGACACCGATCGTTTGTCACCGTCGTCAACGGGGGAGCATGCATTGCCACGTGAGGATCTGGGGGAGCTGCTGCACGGTGCTGCCGAGGTGATACCGGGAACGGTTTGCGACAGTGACGGTGAGCTGTTTTTCGAGAAGAGCGCGAAAGCTCCAATTGAGCGCGGAACCAGTCGGCGCATCCGAGGGTTCACCGCGCTAGGGCCGGCACAGGTTTTGTCTGCTAGGTGGATGCCGACGAGATGGTGCCCGCGTCTCGAATAGCGGACAGGTCATCGACGTGGAAGCAAGGATGATCGAGCGGCCAGCAGCGACGGCAAGGAATGATCAGCTACTCTGATCTTCGCAACAACACCGCTGCTTCCGTAATTTTTTAGGCAAACCCCTCCAGCAGTAAGGACGAAGGGTGCCAAAACTTCACGTTTCCATCCTCGGCTTGCTTCGAGTGGCCCGGGACGAAACGCAAGTGGATCTGGGCAGCCCGCAGCAACAGTCCCTCTTCGTGGCACTGCTCATGAGGGAGGGCCGGACTGCTACCGCGGGGGCCCTCATAGAGGGCCTTTGGGGTGAAGACGAGCCCGCCTCGGCCAGAAGAACCCTGCGCACGTACGCCTGGCGGCTGCGCAAGGTACTGGAGGACAACACCAAGTCTCCCAATGTCCTGGTATCGATTGGGGACGGCTATCACCTGGCCCTGGACGGTGACTACGTCGACTTTCAGAACGTGGAGGAGCTGGCGCGCAGTGCACAGCGCGCGCGACAGGCCGACGATCTGGAAGACGCGTACGATCTGCTGGAGGCAGCACTCTCCCTGTGGCGCGGTGAGCCGCTGGCGGCAATTCCTGGGCCGTTCGCCGATCGCCAACGAGACCGGCTGAACGAAGTGCGTCTGTCGTTGCAGGAAGAACGCATGGAGGTGGGTCTCGCCCTCGGTAGAGGTATCCGCTACCTCTCCGAGCTGCCCGGTCTAATCCACCGCTACCCTCTGCGGGAACGGCTCTACACGCTGCTCATGCACGCCCAGTACCAGTCCGGGCGAAGAGCCGATGCGCTCGACACCTATCGCCAGGCGCGCGGCGTGCTGATCAACGAACTGGGTATGGAGCCGGGACCGGAACTACACGCACTGCACCAACGCGTCCTCGCGGGGGCCCAGGAGTTGCTGGCAACCCCGCCGGCCTCGCGGCCCAAGGCGGCACTCGCCGAGCCGCCCCTGCCCGTAGCAGTCGACGCGGCAGTCGTGCCCGCGTCGGAGGAATTGCCCGCCCAGCCGCCTGCTCGCGGTGACCATCCGCATCCCTACCCACATCCCGCGCAACTACCGCCTGACCTAGTCGACTTCACCGGGCGAGGCCACCTCACGCTGACGATCAGCTCCCTGATGAACAGTCCTCAACGATCTGCGTTGCCCGTGACGGTACTGGTGGGAATGGCGGGCGTAGGAAAGTCGACCCTCGCCCTGCACGTCGCCCACACCATCCGCAACTCCTACCCCGACGGGCAGCTCTACGCCAAACTGCGAGCCGGGGACGGCGGCCCCGTACCGCCGGACGACGTACTGGCGGGCTTCCTCGTCTCGCTCGGGTACCGCCCCGACGATCTGCCAGCAACCTTGGAGGCACGGACCGCCCTGTTTCGGACCGTACTCAACGAGCGCCGTGTGCTGCTCGTTCTAGACGACGCGGTCACGGCTGAACAGGTTCGCCCACTTCTACCAGGCTCGCCGGACTGCGGTGTGCTCATTACCGCGCGCACACGGCTTGGCGGCCTGCCAGCGCTCCAGGTAGAAGTCCAGGCTTTCTACGAGTCGGAGGCCCTGGATCTATTGGCACGAACTATCGGTTCCAGACGCGTCGAGGCTGAGCATGCCGCAGCGGTGGAGATCGTCGAATCCTGCGCGATGCTGCCGCTTGCCATCCGGATCATCGCCGCCCGGCTAGCTGCCCGGCCCAGTTGGTCACTCCGATCGCTCAGCGCCCGCCTTACCGACGAGTTCAAGCGCATCGAGGAACTCCGCTCGGGAAGCATGACGATCTCCGCCGTATTTGACCTCACCTATCAGCACCTCCCAGAAGCAGAGGCGAGCGCGTTGCGCCGGACGGCCACAGTCGACAGCCCCTCGCTTTCGTTGTCGTGCGCCGCGGCACTGCTGGATGCGTCAGAGGAAGACGCGGAGATACTGCTCGACGCGCTCGTGGACCATGCCATGCTGGAGTCGCCGGAGCCCGGCCGCTATCGGTTCCACGGTCTGCTGCGCGACTTTGCACGGCGGAAGACTCTTCCGGAGGAACGGCAGCAGGCAATGGCCAGATTGCTGGACTTCTTGCTTGCCACAGCGAAGAACGCCTTCGCCCAAGTGGTGGCCGGAGATCCCATCGAGCGCGCCCTCTACCCGACACGTGCGGTTGGTCTATGGTTCGCTGGCCCCGGAGAGGCACGAAACTGGGCCACAGAGGAGGGTATGTGCGCGCTCGCCCTGGTTCGACAGTTGTCCCGCTCCATGGCAACCGGCCCCGCAGGACATGCCACCGAGCTGGTGCATGCTGAGGCTGACACCCTGCTGCGTTCCAATGTCGACCTGCTGATCGTCCTCAGCGCGTATAGACAAAGCCTGAACTCCAATGATTTTCAAGCCGCCGTCGACCTGCTGGAGCAGGCTGTTGCCAACACGGGGGACCTACGCACCATGGGCAGGGTGCGGTTCCTGCGCGGCAACCTCGAACTCACGATGAGCCACTTTGTGCCCGCGGAGCAGTGGGCGTCGAGCGCGGTCCATTACTGCCGGGCCGCCGAGGATCTGGTCATCCTGCGCCAGGCGCTCAATGACTTGGGCCTGGCCAAGCAGATGCAGGGCATGTTCGCCGAAGCCATCAAGTGCTACGACGAGGCCATCGAATTGGCTCGCCAGCTCGGGCACACTACGGGCAGAGTGGCCACCACACTGAACGTCGCCTTGCTGAAGGTACAGATGGGCGAGGCAAGCGAAGCGGAGAAGATCTGTCAGGAAGTCCTCACCGGGATGGTGTCCCAAGAGGACACTGAGGGAATTGCTTACACCTACTACATCATGGGGCTGGCGAACCACAGCCTCGGTCGCTATGAGTCGGCATTGAGGTGGTTCGAGGAGTGCCTCTCAGTCTGTATGTCTCACGGGCTGCGTGCTCGCGAGGGCCAGGTCCGGCTGCGACTCGCGGAGTCACTGATGGCGGTCAACCTCCTTGACCGGGCCGTCGCCGAAGCCAAGCAGTCAGTCGAGCTGTGTGAGGAAGTGGCCGATATGCGCACCCTCAGCCGGGCGCTGTCGGTGCTGGGTCATGCTCTGCGCGATCTCGGACAGGAGCCGGCGGCCCGGGAGAACCTCACCCGCGCGGATGAGGTCGTCGCCAGTCTGCGGCAGCCCTCGAGTGTGAGACAGTCTGCTCCGCTCACGGCGTTGCCCAGTGGCCGGGAGACCAGTGGCCGGCCTTGAATTTGAAGTGTGAGATCGGGAGCGCTCGGCCCCGTCAGCGGATATGGGGTGTCGCATGCGACGCAACCACAAAGAGGTTGGCGCCCCGGCCTCCCGAGTCCGGGTCGATGAGCAGCTCTTTCTCCATGGTCAGGACGCGTTGGAAAACCTTTTCGTCCTGGAGCGTGCGTTCCGACCGCGCATCCGGCGCTTCGTGGATGTCGGGGTAGATGAGGCTGGGGAATCCCGTGAGCAGGTCGACCTTAAGGTTCGCCGCTGCGTGAGTAGCGCGGATCTCTCCCGGAGTGAACAGATGCCGGTAAGGCGCTGAGTTGGTGGCCCACCGGCTACCTTCGAGGCTCTGCACAACGTGTTCGGTCTCGCCTGCGGCCAGATCTTCAAAAGCGGCGTGCCAGCGGTTCGGCAGAAACGAGACCATCAGCCCGTCTACTGAGAGCAACCGCGTGAGCGAGATGATCACCGCCCCTGGGTCCGGGACAAAGCCGAGCAGGTGATGGCTGTTGAAAACAAAGTCGAAGGTCTGTCCGGACAACAGGGCAGCCACGTCGTGGACATCGGCGTTCCGAAAGCGGACCCGCTGTTCGTAACCGTGCCGGACCGCCCGGTCCCTGGCCTGGCTGACCATGCCGGGCGACAGGTCACACAGCATTCCCCTGCTGTCAGGGAAGTGGGTAGCTATCCGGTGGGTCCAGCGCCCCGCTCCACCTCCGATGTCCAGGAAGGTGAAACCATGCGGCAGCCGACAGAACACTGACAGCTCAAGCACCGACCACTGCAGGGCATCCACCAGACGTGCGTACGCTCCACGCCATTTCTCGTCATAGCCGATGACTTTGCGTTCGAAGAAGTCTCGTCCCACAGCTGACGCGTCGTCCTCATGAAACATGACACGATCCTTCCACCTTGAACGGGGAGCGCGACAAAAGAGCTTGTTCGCGCCGGGTCGAGATTTGTGGTCCGCCCGCGAGCGAAGGGATTCAACAGCCTGGTCGCAGGTGGGTTACGAGGCCGGCAGCGAGAAGGCGCAAATGGCCTCCAAGCTGGTACCCGAGCGTTGGCAAATCGATCGCTGAGCACCACACGAACTGTGTCGTCCGATTTTGAAGCTGTGCGCCTCAGCAGTGTCTATGAAACCGAAACTGTAAGTGAGTTGTCCACCTGGAATTCTCATACGGTGTGTCGTCAGCTCCCCGTAGCTTCCGATGAGACACGAGGGCTCCGTCGCTGGATCTTCACGTTGTGACCCGCACCGCAATCGTGTTCCAGCAGGCTTCTGGAACGGACCGGGCCGAGCTCGTGGAGACCGAGGGCGCCGCCCGGGTACCACCCACATCCCGTCCTTGTGATCCGTCATGCACTGTCCATAAACGGCGTCGTAAATCGTTAAACGGCGTCGTAAATCGTTCGGTCGCAAGGGGACTTTCAGCACATCGCCTGAGGCCAGGCCATCAACGCCGAAGACGAACTTGGCCTTGCCAAGGTTGTCAGCGCAAACAATTAGCCCCTCGGACACTGGGATTCGACGCACCGCGCTGATCGGGAACGGCTTCCCCGGGTCCGATGGCGATCTACCAGCGGCCAGAGCCCCCATCATGGGTGCGTAGATCGCCTTGCCGCCGAACTGAACAAAACCGGGACCGCCGATGTGGAATAATTCCGTCACCCCGAAGCCTTTGACCGGCCATCTCAAAGCGCCGGTGCTTGCTGCGGGGTAGACCATATTGCCTCGCATCGTTCGGCCAACGAGGCGTTCGGTTCTCTGAGGCAGGCTACCGCAGAAAGACATGATCATTTTTTCCGAGGCGGCACATTCGGCTATTAGTCGGACCAGTAAAGCCGCGTCGATCTCCAAGAACGACTGAACTCCCGCCAGCGATTTAACCCTCGTATCCGCTTCAGGATGCAACGTTGCCGCTAGAAATATCGCATTGTCGGCGACATAGGTACAGTCCGATACGATATCGATACGTGACGTCACGCTAGTCACGCTTTCCTTTCGCGATCTGATTTCCTTGCCCAAGTCGCCTCTCGTCAATTTTACGAAAATATACCAGAGGGCCGCGTTGCGGTTGGCATCAAACTTCTGGATTCAGCAGTATCCGACCCACGGTCCAGAACTGGTTACACCGTGTGGATGGGGCGTCGATCGCGTGTATATCGGCCGGTATCAGCGACAGATCCCGTGGTGAACACGCCTTGCGATTCTTTCTTCCATCGAACTGGACCACTGGAAGGACAAACCGATGACGCAGCAGCAGGCAGTCACCACCCGCCTGGGCAAGCTCACTTTCCGCGGCAAGGCGCGGCTCACCGCGTCGGTGGCGACGACCGCTCTCGCGGTAACACTCTTCGCCAGCCCGCTGCTCACTTGCGGCACAGCGTCCAACCACACCGCTTCGGTGGTCCGCGCCGACGGCCCCCCCACGGACGATTGGAACAGCACCGGCTCTCGGGTGGCCACCGGGACACATCCCTAAGCAGTCACGGACATGACGCCCTCCGACGAGTCCATGGTCGGTTCTCAGCCGGTCACGCATGACCATGCGTGACCGGCTGACGCGCAGCCCTGAGCGGCAGCAATGTGCAGCCGGCCTTGATAGGCGGGTTTCACTCTCGCGGGACGAGTCGTGCTCTGCAGCAGAAACGGTCGGACAGCGCACTTGACAGTTCTCGATCGGGCGCCTGTCCGTCAGCCGAATCTCAAAACTGGAATGGAGAATTCTTGTGACGCAGTCCGTGATGGAGGCTGTCCTCCCTCTGGCGCCATTGCAGGCAGGCATGCTCTTTCATGCCACCTACGATGAGCGGGGCGTGGACGTCTACATCATGCAGACGCCGATCCAGTTCGACGGGGTCCTGCGGGTCGCCGACCTGCGCGCCGCCGGCGAGGCCGTACTGCAACGGCATGCCGTACTGCGCACTGGTTTCCTCTCCCGGAAGTCCGGCGAAGCCGTGCAGGTGGTCGCCCGTAAGGCGAGGCTTCCCTGGACGGAGGCAGACCTGTCTGGCCTGGACGCCGCCGGGCAGCAGAGGGAACTCGACGCCCTGCTGGAGCAGGACCGGGCTGTCCGGTTCGACCTTGCTGTTCCGCCGCTGGTGCGTTTCACCCTGGTGAGGCTCGCCGAGGAACGGCACATACTTTTGATGACTAATCATCACATCATCTTGGACGGATGGTCCTTGCCCATCCTCTTGCAAGACCTGCTCGAGCTCTACGCGATCGGCGGTGACGCTTCCGTCCTGCCCGCGCCCGAGTCATTTGGGAACTATCTGGCATGGCTTGGCGCGCAGGACCGTTCCAAGTCCGAGGCCGCCTGGCGGCAGGCGCTCGACGGCGTAAACGAGCCGACCCTCGTCGCTGGAGCCGACGCCCCTCGGGAACCGATGCTGCCGCGCAAGGTCGTGCTGGAGCTCTCTGAGAAGGAGACTGCTGCGCTGGCCGAAACGGCCCGTGCGTGCGGAGTCACGCTGAACACCCTTGTACAGGGGGCCTGGGCTCTGAACCTGTCACAGCTGATCGGGCGGCTGGACGTGATCTTCGGTGCCACGGTGTCCGGCCGTCCCGCGGAACTGCCGGGCGTGGAGGACATGGTCGGGCTGTTCATGAACACCGTCCCGGCACGGGTGCGACTGAACCCGGCAGAGCCCCTCCAGCAGTTGCTCCAGCGCATTCAGAGCGAGCAATCGGAACTGATGGCACATCAGTACGTGAGGTTGAGTGACATTCAGCGGCTTGCCGGGGTGGGTGAACTGTTCGACACCGCGGTGGTCTTCGAGAACGTCCCGCTAGGCGAGGAATCGCTCTTCGAAGCAGCCGACGAACTGCAGGTAGGTCTCCATGAGGACAACGGCACGACCGGGGCGATGCACTATCCCCTCAGTCTGATCGCCTATCCGGGGAAACGGCTGCAGTTCGATCTGAGCTATCGATCCGACGTCTTCGACGAGCGGACCGCGAAGCGGATCGCGGCGCGACTGCGTCTCCTGTTCGGTGCCTTCGTCCGTGCCCCCCAGGAACTCACAGGCCGGCTGGACTTCATCGAGGCCGATGAGCGGGCGCAGGTCGTCTCCGAATGGAACGACACGAGCTCCGACGACATCAGTCACCTTCCCGGGGCGACTCTGCCGGAGCTGTTCGCCCGGCAGGCGGCACGCACACCTGACGCCACGGCGCTGGTGTTCGAGGGCCGGTCCATGACATACGCCCAGCTCGATGAGCACGCCACTCGGTTGGCGCGGGCGCTGCGGGCACAAGGGGCAGGACCCTCCCGGCTTGTGGCGGTCTCCCTGCCCCGTTCCTTCGAGATGCTCATCGCTCTCTACGCGGTGCACAAGACCGGGGCTGCGTATTTGCCGATCGACCCCAGCCACCCCGCAGACCGTGTGCGGTACGTGCTCGAGGAATCCCGCCCAGCCTTCGTGATCACTCCCGACTCCTACCGGGAACTCGAGAAGGCTGCAGTCGACGATGCCTTGCCGCCGGTTGAGCAGCTGGATCCGCGAAGCCCTGCCTACGTGATCTACACCTCTGGTTCCACTGGCCGCCCCAAGGGGGTGCTCGTGCCCCACGAAGGTGTGGTGAACCGTCTGCGGTGGGCCCAGTCCGAGTACCAGCTCAGCGCCGACGACAAACTGATCCAGAAGACGTCGTCGACGTTCGATGTGTCGGTGTGGGAGCTGTTCTGGCCTCTCGCCGTAGGCGCCACGCTGGTGGTGGCACGACATGACGGCCACAAGGACCCCGAGTACCTGGCTGCGTTGATCAAGAAGGAGGGCATCACCACCGCTCACTTCGTTCCCTCCATGCTGGAATCCTTCCTCCAGACGCCCGGAGCGGTCGACTGCACGGGGCTGCGCCGGGTGATCTGCAGCGGGGAGGCGCTGCCCCAGAGCCTCGCGAACCACTTCCACGCGACGCTGGATGCCGAACTTCACAACCTCTACGGTCCCACCGAGGCGTCCATCGACGTCACCTGGTGGAAGTCTTGGCCCGACGCGGACACCGTATCCGTACCGATCGGCCGTCCTGTCACCAACACCATGACGTACGTGCTGGACGCCGCCTTGCGACCCGTTCCGGTGGGTACCCAGGGCGAGCTCTACCTCGCGGGAGTTCAGCTCGCGCACGGCTACCTGGCACGGCCGGGTCTGACGTCTGACCGTTTCGTCGCTGACCCCTTCGGCCGGCCTGGTACCAGGATGTACCGCACAGGGGATCTGGTTCGCTGGACCGCCGAAGGTGCGCTGGTTTTCCTGGGCCGTACAGACGACCAGGTCAAGATCCGGGGTCTCCGGATCGAGCTGGGAGAGATCGAGGCCCTCCTTCGTGAGCACCCCGACGTGGCCCGCACAGCGGTGGTGGTCCGTGAGGCCCGCGCCGGAGTCAAGCAGCTCGTCGCCTACGTCGTCACCACAGACGGCGCCGCCGACCCGGAGGCCCTCCGGGCGCACCTGGCCGCGGGGCTGCCGGAGTACATGGTTCCGCAGGCGTTCGTGGAACTGGCCGAACTGCCTCTGACCACTAGCGGAAAGCTGGACCGGCGCACCCTGCCGGCCCCCACATTCACCACCGCCACGGACCGCGCGCCGTCCAGCCCCCAGGAGGAGGCACTGTGCGCGATCTTCGCTGATGTGCTCAACCTGTCCCGGGTCGGCGTCGACGACAGTTTCTTCGCCTTGGGCGGTGACTCGCTGCTGGCTTATCAGCTCGTCGTCCGTGTCAAGAGCACCCTCAAGGAGACCGTGCCGATCCGGGTCGTCTTCGAGGCTCCTACTCCCGCGAAGTTGGCAGTCCGTCTGGACACCCTGATCGCCGTCTGACCACACACCTGGACGCTTCATCAGCCGATCAGAAGGCGCAGCCTCCGAGGTCACCCGATGCCGCGACCACTCCTAAGGGCACTCAGCCCTCAACCAAAGGAAGCATTATGAGCAACCCCTTCGACAACACCGACGGCTCCTTCCTGGTTCTTGTCAACGACGAGAACCAGCACTCCCTGTGGCCGGCTTTCGCCGAGGTCCCGGCGGGTTGGTCGGTGGCCCACCCAGCCGACACGAAGCAGTCCTGCCTGGACTACGTCGAGGCCAACTGGACAGACCTTCGTCCCAAGAGCCTCATTGAGAGCATGGGATGACGACGACCGGCTTTCCGCATGTACAACTGGCGGCCCTTCTGGACCACTCTCCGTGGTTTCGCCGGTACCCCGTGGACGATCCGGCCGTCCGGCTGGTCTGTTTCCCGCACGCGGGAGGGGCGGCAAGTACGTTCCACGGCTGGTCCCAACAACTGGGGCCAAACGTCGAGTTGCTCGCCGTCCAGTACCCCGGTCGGCAGGAGCGGCTCGGTGATCCCGTCATCGAGAGCATCGAGGAACTCGCTGACCAGATCGCCGGAGAACTGGTGACTTTCCTCGACCGGCCGCTGGCGCTGTTCGGACACAGCATGGGTGCGGCCGTCGCCCATGAGGTGGCCCGGCAGCTGGAGGACCGGTACGGCGAGGCACTGGTACGGCTCTTCGTCTCCGGGAGGTCCGCACCGGACAGTGGCGCAGGCGGCACTCTGCTACCGCAGGACGACGACCTGTCCGACGTTGACGACGACGAAGCCCTCATCGCCTGGGCTCAAGGTCAGGACGCCGCGGTCTCCGCGGCGTACGAGGTGCCCGAACTGCGCGAACTGCTCCTGCCATCGCTCCGCGCCGATCTACGGGCACTCGCCGTCTACCGTCCGAAGCACCGTGCACCGCTGAGGACACCGATCACCGCCTGCGGTGGTGACACGGACCCCGGCTGCGCGCCGACCAACTTGTCGTCCTGGCAGGAGGCCACCGCGGGCGGATTCAGTACTCGCATCTTTCCGGGCGACCACTTCTACCTCCTGTCGAACCCAGCCGGCCTGATCAGCGAAATCTGCTCCGGAATTCTGAACTAGTACCGGGCTCCGGGCACTCGAAGTCTCCTCGAGTGCCTGGAGCCCATTGGCGCCGTACCGCGCCGCATAGGGAGATCCATGTCCAAGCCATCGACTGTCACAAGCCAAGCTGTGCTGCGAGTCGGCATACGTACCCCGAACTTTCGCCGGCTCGCGTACTCATGGATGCTCTCTCTGTGCGGTGACGGGATCAGACTGCTCGCTCTCCCGCTCTACGTCGCCGTGGAGAGCCGCAGCCCCCTCGCCGCTGCCGCAGTGGCCGCTTCGGAAGCGCTCCCGTGGCTGTTGAGCGCGTTGCCGGCAGGGGCCCTCGTCGACCGGCTACCGCCGCGAACCGTACTCATCGCCTCCCACGCGTTCCGGGCAGGCACCTCCGCGTTGCTGGCGGCGCTGGTCACGGCGGGCATGAGCTCGGTGGCTCTACTCTGCGTTTTCGCCTTCCTGCTGACCACGGCGGAGACCTTCGGCGATCCGGCCTCGCAGGTCATGATGGTGCACCTCGCAGGCCCGGACGAACTCGAAGCGGCCAACTCCCGCTTCTACGCGTCCAGCACAATCGCGTTGACTCTCATCGGTCCGATGGCAGCCGGTGTCGTGTTCGCCATAGGACCGGCGTGGGTTTTCACCGTGGTGTCGGTGGCGTTCTCTCTGGCCGCCTTGTTCGCCGCGACCCTCCCAGCGTTTACGGTTCAGGCCAGCGACGGCGTTCAGCTGGTCTCCGGCATCGCCGACAGTGCTCGTATGCTCTTCGGCCACCGCGGACTGCGCACCCTGCTGTCCATGTCGATGATCTGCAGCATCGCAAGCTCGGTCTTCAACACCCTCCTCCCTCTCTACGCGGTCAGTGAGCTCAAGCTGACCTCCCACACCATCGGCCTTCTAGTCATGGTCTCCGGTGCGGCCTGCCTGACAGGCACCTGGATCGCTCCTCGCCTTGCCGCACGGGTGAGCGACGGGCCGGTGCTGGTCTCCGGGATGGGGCTGATCGGCACCAGCTTCATCCTGCTCGGCCTCTACCCCTTCATCCCGGTGCTGATCGTCGGCATTGTCGTGTCGGGACTCGGTGTCGGGCTGTGGAACGTACTCAGTTCCACCCGCCGGCAACGCTTGACGCCTGCCGGAGCGATGGGCCGGGTCTCCGGCGTGTACCGCATGGTCGCCTGGGGGCTCATGCCGGTCGGAAGCGCGCTGGCCGGTGTGACAGCAGCCGCCACCACCCTGCGGACTCCACTGCTGGCAGCGGGAGTGATCACGATCGCGGGCCTCGGCGTGCTCGCCGTTCCGCTGCTCCGCAGCGGCGCACCGAGCGCCGCTCGCACCGTGCAGGTCCCCTCGGGCATGTAAGCCGCCTTCCAGCAGCCAAATTCCTGAAGAACACCCTCCTTTCTCCAACGCGACCACCAGGCATCGGCAAGCCCCGAGTCGCTTTGCGAATTTCCCCGGTGCGGGACAGACGGCACGCCGAAGTGCCTGCCGCACGCACCGATCCTCTTACCTCGCGAACCAAGGAAAGACGATGCAGATGTCCAGTCGAGACAACATCACCTGGCCTCTCTCCGCTGCTCAGACCGGTGTCTGGTTTGCCCACCAACTCGACACCTCCGGTGTGGCGTACAGCATCGGTGAGTACCTCGAAATCAACGGACCGATGGACGTCGGTGCGCTTGAATCCGCGGTCCGAACGACCTTGATGGACGCCGAGACGCTGCGTGTCCGACTGGTCGAGACGCCCGGAGCGGGACCGCAGCAGGAACTGGTTGCGGAGGTTGAGAACCCGCTGCAGTTCCTTGATCTCAGCGGTGAGACGGATCCGGCAGCGACTGCCCGAATATGGATGCAGGCAAATATGTCGACCCCCATAGACATACTGCATGACGACCTGAGGCTTTTTCTCCTGTTCAAGCTTTCAGAAAACCGTTACTTCCTTTACCTCCGCTACCACCACATCGTGATGGACGGGTACAGCGATGCCATGATCATCCGTCGAGTGGCCGAGCTGTACAACAGCCTGACCGACGGCACGCCGTGCCCCGAGACGTCTATCGGACCTCTGCAGACGCTGCTCGAGGAGGACGCGGCCTACCGGGCATCCGAGCAGTTCACGCGTGACCGCAAGTTCTGGCTGGAGCGGCTCGCCGACCTCCCGGACGTTGCCAGCCTGGCCGTTCGAGCCGATGGCACGACCGACTCGGGGCGTGCGCGCTGCTCGGCCACCCTTCCGCAGGACACTCTGGACGCCCTGCGGAAGACCGCACGTCAGGTCAGGACCAGCTGGTCCGCGCTCGTGACCGCCGCAACCGCCGTCTACCTGCAGCGCATGACAGGAATGCAGGACCTGACAGTGGGCATGGCCGTGACGGCACGGCCCTCATCTCTGAAGAGCATTCCGGGCATGACCTCCAACCATCTGCCGCTGCGGCTGCGGATCAGTCCGGAAATGAGCTCGGCCGACCTCATACGCCAGACCTCACAGGAGATCCGGCAGCTGCTGCGCCACCAGCGCTACCGCTACGAAGACATCCGCCGCGACCTTCAGATGATCGATGACGGCAGGAAGCTCTTCGGGGCATCGATCAACATCATGGCGTTCGACTACGACCTCCAGTTCGGCGGGCATCCTGTCACCGCGCACAACCTCTCGAACGGCCCAGTGGACGAGCTGGCGATCGCCGTGTACGAGCGGTCCAACGGAAGCGGCCTGGGAATCGACTTCGACGTCAATTTGAGTCACTTCACCGAGGCCGAGGCCGCCGCCCACCAGGAGCGTTTCGTTCGCTTCCTGGAAGAGTTCGCCGCTGCAGGCATGGACGTACCCGTGGGCCGGATCGACATGCTCGCACCGGGAGAGCGTGATCGGATTCTGGGCGACTGGATCGATACGGGAGTGGTGGCTCCGGATTCGACTTTGGCGCGGGAGTTCGAGGCGCAGGTGCTTCGGACGCCGGATGCGTCGGCGGTGGTGTCCGGTGAGGGAGAGTTCACCTATGCGGAGTTGAACGCGCGGGCGAACCGGTTGGCGCATGTGCTGATGGGCATGGGAGTGACTGCCGAGGACCGGGTGGCTGTGCTGCAGGAGCGGTCGGTCGATCTGGTGGTCTCGGTGCTGGCCGTGGTGAAGGCCGGTGGGGCGTATGTGCCGCTGGACGGGCGTTCGCCGGTGGGCCGGCTGGAGGCGGTGATGGCGGACACGGGGGCGTCGGTGCTGTTGACGGACCGTGCCTCGCTGGGGATGGTGTTCGGGCACGATGCCCGTGTGGTTGTGGTCGATGATCTGGCTTCGGGTGCGGAGGTCTGGGACGATCCGGGTGTCGCCGGGTGCGCGGAGCAGCTGGCGTATGTGATGTACACGTCGGGCTCGACGGGTGTTCCGAAGGGCGTGGCGATCACGCAGGGTGATGTGCTCGCTCTGGCGAGGGACCGCCGGTGGGCGTCGGGCGCGCATGAGCGGGTGTTGATGCACTCACCGCACGCCTTTGACGCGTCGACGTATGAGATGTGGGTGCCGCTGCTGTCCGGCGGAACGGTGGTGGTGGCCCCGCCGGGCGAGCTGGACACTCGTACCCTCGAGCAGCAGATCACCGGCCAAAACGTCACCGCGTTGTGGGTGACGTCCGGGTTGTTCCGCCTGCTGGTGGAGGAGTCCCCGGCGTGCTTTGCGAGTGTGCGCGAAGTGTGGACAGGCGGTGATGTGGTGCCGGCCGCGACGGTCCGGCGTGTGCTGGAGTCCTGCCCCGCAACCGTCGTCACCGACGGATACGGTCCGACGGAGACCACAACCTTCGCGACGAGTCACCCCCTGCGTTCCCTGCAGGACGTGCCGGACGTGATCCCCATCGGCCGTCCGCTGGACGGCATGCGGGTTTACGTACTGGATGCGGGGTTGCAGCCGGTGCCGGTGGGTGTGGCGGGTGAGTTGTATATCGCGGGTGCGGGTCTGGCTCGTGGTTATCTCAACCGTGCCGCTCTGACCGCGGAGCGGTTTGTGGCGAGTCCGTTCGGTGGTGCGGGTGAGCGGATGTATCGGTCCGGTGACCTGGTGCGGTGGACCGCGGACGGTGAGTTGGTGTTTGTCGGCCGGGTCGATGAGCAGGTGAAGATCCGTGGTTTCCGGATCGAGTTGGGGGAGATCGAGTCTGTTCTCGCTCGTTGTGATGGTGTGGCGCAGGCTGCTGTGGTGGTTCGTGAGGATCAGCCGGGTGTGAAGCGGCTGGTGGCCTATGTGATGCCGGTGGGTGAGGGAGATGCTCCCGATCCCGCGGTGCTGCGTGATCATCTGGTCGCCGATCTGCCGGATTACATGGTCCCGGCGGCGTTCGTGATGGTGGAAGAGCTGCCGTTGACGCCGAACGGGAAGCTGGACCGCAGGGCCCTGCCCGCACCCGATTTCGGTGGTTCGGCCACCAGCCGGGCCCCGCGCACCCCGCGTGAGGAGGTGCTGGCGGGTCTGTTCACGGAGGTCCTGCGGCTGGAATCGGTCGGTATCGACGACAGCTTCTTCGACCTCGGCGGCGACTCCATCGTCTCGATCCAGCTGGTGTCCCGGGCCCGCAAGGCGGGCCTGGTACTCACTCCCCGGGATGTGTTCACGCACAAGACCGTGGCCAATCTTGCCGCGGTGGTGCGTGATGAGTCGGCCGCGGTCAGCGAGGCCGCGGGCGCCGGGGTGGGTGCTGTGATCCCCACTCCGATCATGGAGTGGCTGCGTGAGCGCAACGGACCGGTGGACGGCTTCAGCCAGTCGATGCTGCTCCAGGTCCCGGCTGGCCTGGGAGCAAAGCCGCTGGCGGCCGCGGTCCAGGCACTGCTGGACCGGCATGACGCCCTGCGCATGCACCTGACCACGGACGCTAAGTCGGGTGCGTGGACGTTCGAGATTCCTGTCCCGGGCTCGGTGCCGGCCACGGGCTGTGTCACCCGGGTGGATGTCGAGGGTCTGGACGCACGGGAACTGCAAGAGACGATCGAGGAACAAACGGCCGCGGCGCAGGGCCGGCTGGCGCCGGCCGCGGGTGTGATGGTGCAGGTCGTCTGGTTCGACGCGGGTGCGCAGGACTCCGGCCGACTGCTGCTGATGGTTCATCACCTGGTGGTCGACGGTGTGTCCTGGCGTGTCCTGCTCCCGGACCTGGAAAGCGCCTGGCGGGCCGCGGCCCAGGGCGCGAACATCGATCTGGATGCGGTGCCGACGTCGTTCCGCACCTGGTCGGCACGTCTGGCCCAGGAAGCACTCGAGCCCTCGCGGGTGGCGGAACTGGATCTGTGGAAGGAGATGCTGCAGCAGGACGACCCGCTGCTGACCGAACGTGGCCTGGATCCGGCCCGGGACACCCTCGCCACCGCATCGTCCCTGTCACTGAGTCTGCCCGCCGATGTCACCGAGCCGCTGCTGACCGTGCTGCCCTCGCTGTTCCACGCCGGCATCAACGACGTGCTGCTGACAGGACTGGCACTCGCCGTCGCAAACTGGCGCAAGCACCGCGGCCTCGACACAGGATCCACCGTCCTCATCGACCTCGAGGGCCACGGCCGCGAAGAGATCATCCCCGGCGTGGACCTTTCCCGCACAGTGGGATGGTTCACCAGCGCCTTCCCCGTGCGACTCGACCCCGGGTTCGCAGGCTGGACGGATGTGGATCCCGCAGACGTTCTGTTCGGGCGTGCGCTGAAGGCGGTGAAGGAACAGCTGCACGCTCTGCCTGATCACGGCATCGGCTACGGACTCCTGCGTCATCTGAATCCGGACACCGCTGCGGAGCTGGCCGGGCTGCCGGAGGCACAGATCGGGTTCAACTACCTGGGCCGTTTCGCTGCGGTCGACTCCGCGGCACGGGCAGTCGACTGGCAGACCGCGGCCGAGGCCGGTGCTCTGGGATCGGGCGCCGACCCGCAGCTGCCGCTCGCCCACACCATCGAGGTCAACGCGCTCACCGAAGACCACGCGGACGGCCCCCGGCTGGTCGTCGACTGGTCCTGGGCCGGCGACCTTCTCCAGGAGCAGGACGTCCGGGATCTCGCCGAAAACTGGTTCCAGGCACTGCGGGCCCTGGCCGCACACGCCACGACACCCGGCGCCGGCGGACACACCCCCTGCGACCTGGCCCTGGTCGACATCGACCAGAACGGAATCGACGAACTCGAGAGAGTCTTCCCCGATCTTTCCGACATCCTGCCGCTGTCCCCGCTCCAGCAGGGCCTGCACTTCCACGCCCTCTACGACAACGACGGCAACAACAACGACAGAGACAGCGACAGCAGTCTTGACGTCTATAACTTCCAGATCAGCTTTGTGATCGAAGGCCCCCTCCTGGTCAGCCGATTGCGAGATGCTGCGCAGGCTCTGCTGGTGCGGCACCCGAACCTGCGGGCCGCATTCGTCCAGACGGCCTCCGGCGAAGCGGTCCAGGTCGTGCCCGGCAAGATGGTCCTGCCCTGGGAAGAGGTGGACCTGACCACTCTCGACCAGCAGGCGCGGGAGGAGGAACTGGGCCGGCTGCTGGAAGAGGACCGAATCCGCCGGTTCGAGATGACCGACCCGCCGCTGATCCGCTTCACCCTGGTCCGCATCGCCCAGGACCAGCACGTGTTCGTGTTCACCAACCACCACATCCTGCTCGACGGCTGGTCCGTGCCGATCGTGATGAGCGACCTGTTCGCCCTCTACGCCGATGCCACCGACGGCACACTGCCCGCCGTCGTTCCGTTCAAGAACTACCTGACCTGGGTCGCCGGACAGGACCGCCAGGCCGCGGAATCCGCCTGGCGCGAAGTCCTGGCCGGCCTGGAAGAACCCACCCTGGTCGCCGGATCCGACACACACCGCACACCCGTGCTCCCCGAACGCCACACCACCGAACTGTCCACCGAATTCACCCAAGCCCTCACCACCACCGCACGCGGCCTGGGACTGACGGTCAACACACTGATCCAGGGCGCCTGGGCCATCGTCCTCGGACGCATGACCGGCCGCCAGGACGTGGTCTTCGGCACCACCGTCTCCGGCCGCCCCGCCGAACTGCCCGGCGTCGAGAACATGGTCGGACTCTTCATCAACACCGTCCCCCTCCGCGTCCGCATCAACCCCGCCGAACCCATCGGCCACCTCCTGGCCCACATCCAGGACCAGCAGTCCACCCTCATGGCCCACCAGCACCTCCAGCTCGCCGACATCCAACGCCTCACCGGACTCGGCGAACTCTTCGACACCACCACCGTCTTCGAGAACTACCCCGTCAACTCCGAGGCTCTGAGGCTGGCCGGGGGCCTGAACATCACGAGCGTGGAGGGCCGGGACGCCACCCACTACCCGATCAGCCTTGCCGCATTCCCCGGAGAACGGCTGAAGGTGATCCTGGAATACCGGCCGGATCTGTTCGGCGAGGAAGACATCGCACGGTGGGTAGAGGGCCTGCAGCGAATGCTGGAGGCCGTCGTCACCGACATGAACACACCCGTCGGCAGGATCGACACCCTCTCCCACAACGAACGGACCCTGATCCTGGGCGACTGGATCGACACCGGGTCGCACCCCGTCCCCCGGGCGACGCTGCCGGCGCTGTTCGAGACACAGGTGGCGCTGACCCCGGACGCACCGGCCGTGGTCTTCGGCACGGAAGAACTCACCTACGCCGAACTGAACACGCGCGCCAACCAGCTGGCACACCTGCTTATCGACCAAGGAGTCGGCCCCGACCAGATCGTGGCCCTGGCCATGCCCCGCTCCACGGAAGCTGTTGTCGCCATCATCGCGGTACTCAAGGCGGGTGCCGTCTACCTGCCCGTCGACCCCGAGTACCCGGCCGAGCGCATTTCCTACATGCTCACCGACGCACGGCCGGTCCTCGCGCTGACCACTGAACGGTTCCTGGAGCGTCTCCCGAAGACCGTGACGGCCATGGCACTGGACAGTCAGGAAGTTCGTGCCCGGTCGGAGCAGTTCTCGGAGCTCAATCCAACGAACGCGGACCGGATCCGTCCGTTCCTGCCTGGGCACCCGGCCTACGTGATCTACACCTCCGGTTCCACCGGTCGGCCCAAGGGCGTGGTGATCGAGCAGCAGGCCGTCGCCCAGTTCATCCTCACTAACGCGTCGGCGTACGGCATCGACGAGCGGGCGCGAGTACTCGCCTTCGCTGCTTTCACCTTCGACGTGTCCATCCTTGAAATCTTCTCCACCCTGGTCAGCGGCGGCATGCTTGTGCTGGCCTCAAGTGAAGAGCGCCTGAACGCCGATGCGCTGCAGGAACTCCTCATAGAAAAAGCAGTGACAGTGGCGGACCTGCCTCCTGCGCTGATGCCGCTACTCCGTCCCGAAAAGCTCCCCGCGCTGCGACTGGTGTCCGTGGGTGGTGAGGCGCCGGCGGGAAGCCTCGTCGACGAATGGGCCACAGCCGAAAGGGAATTCTGGAACGCCTATGGTCCCACCGAGACCACGGTGACAGCTACGTTGATGCGCTGTCTGCCGCCGTCTCACGGGCAGACGCCCCCGATCGGCCGTCCGATCGACAACGTCCAGGTATATGTGTTGGATGCGGGGTTGCAGCCGGTGCCGGTGGGTGTGGCGGGTGAGTTGTATATCGCGGGTGCGGGTCTGGCTCGTGGTTATCTCAACCGTGCCGCTCTGACCGCGGAGCGGTTTGTGGCGAGTCCGTTCGGTGGTGCGGGTGAGCGGATGTATCGGTCCGGTGACCTGGTGCGGTGGACCGCGGACGGTGAGTTGGTGTTTGTCGGCCGGGTCGATGAGCAGGTGAAGATCCGTGGTTTCCGGATCGAGTTGGGGGAGATCGAGTCTGTTCTCGCTCGTTGTGATGGTGTGGCGCAGGCTGCTGTGGTGGTTCGTGAGGATCAGCCGGGTGTGAAGCGGCTGGTGGCCTATGTGATGCCGGTGGGTGAGGGAGATGCTCCCGATCCCGCGGTGCTGCGTGATCATCTGGTCGCCGATCTGCCGGATTACATGGTCCCGGCGGCGTTCGTGATGGTGGAAGAGCTGCCGTTGACGCCGAACGGGAAGCTGGACCGCAGGGCCCTGCCCGCACCCGATTTCGGTGGTTCGGCCACCAGCCGGGCCCCGCGCACCCCGCGTGAGGAGGTGCTGGCGGGTCTGTTCACGGAGGTCCTGCGGCTGGAATCGGTCGGTATCGACGACAGCTTCTTCGACCTCGGCGGCGACTCCATCGTCTCGATCCAGCTGGTGTCCCGGGCCCGCAAGGCGGGCCTGGTACTCACTCCCCGGGATGTGTTCACGCACAAGACCGTGGCGAACCTTGCCGCGGTGGTGCGTGATGAGTCGGCCGCGGTCAGCGAGGCCGCGGGCGCCGGGGTGGGTGCTGTGATCCCCACTCCGATCATGGAGTGGCTGCGTGAGCGCAACGGACCGGTGGACGGCTTCAGCCAGTCGATGCTGCTCCAGGTCCCGGCTGGCCTGGGAGCAAAGCCGCTGGCGGCCGCGGTCCAGGCACTGCTGGACCGGCATGACGCCCTGCGCATGCACCTGACCACGGACGCTAAGTCGGGTGCGTGGACGTTCGAGATTCCTGTCCCGGGCTCGGTGCCGGCCACGGGCTGTGTCACCCGGGTGGATGTCGAGGGTCTGGACGCACGGGAACTGCAAGAGACGATCGAGGAACAAACGGCCGCGGCGCAGGGCCGGCTGGCGCCGGCCGCGGGTGTGATGGTGCAGGTCGTCTGGTTCGACGCGGGTGCGCAGGACTCCGGCCGACTGCTGCTGATGGTTCATCACCTGGTGGTCGACGGTGTGTCCTGGCGTGTCCTGCTCCCGGACCTGGAAAGCGCCTGGCGGGCCGCGGCCCAGGGCGCGAACATCGATCTGGATGCGGTGCCGACGTCGTTCCGCACCTGGTCGGCACGTCTGGCCCAGGAAGCACTCGAGCCCTCGCGGGTGGCGGAACTGGATCTGTGGAAGGAGATGCTGCAGCAGGACGACCCGCTGCTGACCGAACGTGGCCTGGATCCGGCCCGGGACACCCTCGCCACCGCATCGTCCCTGTCACTGAGTCTGCCCGCCGATGTCACCGAGCCGCTGCTGACCGTGCTGCCCTCGCTGTTCCACGCCGGCATCAACGACGTGCTGCTGACAGGACTGGCACTCGCCGTCGCAAACTGGCGCAAGCACCGCGGCCTCGACACAGGATCCACCGTCCTCATCGACCTCGAGGGCCACGGCCGCGAAGAGATCATCCCCGGCGTGGACCTTTCCCGCACAGTGGGATGGTTCACCAGCGCCTTCCCCGTGCGACTCGACCCCGCGGGAGGTCCGGGCCGCCCGGCCGACTGGGCCGAACGAGCGACGCCCCGCTCCCCACGCAGCGGGTTCGCGGGCTGGAGGGATATCGATCTCGGGCGTGCGCTGAAGGCGGTGAAGGAACAGCTGCACGCTCTGCCTGATCACGGCATCGGCTACGGACTCCTGCGTCATCTGAATCCGGACACCGCTGCGGAGCTGGCCGGGCTGCCGGAGGCACAGATCGGGTTCAACTACCTGGGCCGTTTCGCTGCGGTCGACTCCGCGGCACGGGCAGTCGACTGGCAGACCGCGGCCGAGGCCGGTGCTCTGGGATCGGGCGCCGACCCGCAGCTGCCGCTCGCCCACACCATCGAGGTCAACGCGCTCACCGAAGACCACGCGGACGGCCCCCGGCTGGTCGTCGACTGGTCCTGGGCCGGCGACCTTCTCCAGGAGCAGGACGTCCGGGATCTCGCCGAAAACTGGTTCCAGGCACTGCGGGCCCTGGCCGCACACGCCACGACACCCGGCGCCGGCGGACACACCCCCTGCGACCTGGCCCTGGTCGACATCGACCAGAACGGAATCGACGAACTCGAGAGAGTCTTCCCCGATCTTTCCGACATCCTGCCGCTGTCCCCGCTCCAGCAGGGCCTGCACTTCCACGCCCTCTACGACAACGACGGCAACAACAACGACAGCATCGATGTCTACAACGCGCAGCTGACCGTGCACCTCAACGGTCCGCTGCAGACCGACCTGCTGCGGGGTGCTGCGCAGGCTCTGCTGGTGCGGCACCCGAACCTGCGGGCCGCATTCGTCCAGACGGCCTCCGGCGAAGCGGTCCAGGTCGTGCCCGGCAAGATGGTCCTGCCCTGGGAAGAGGTGGACCTGACCACTCTCGACCAGCAGGCGCGGGAGGAGGAACTGGGCCGGCTGCTGGAAGAGGACCGAATCCGCCGGTTCGAGATGACCGACCCGCCGCTGATCCGCTTCACCCTGGTCCGCATCGCCCAGGACCAGCACGTGTTCGTGTTCACCAACCACCACATCCTGCTCGACGGCTGGTCCGTGCCGATCGTGATGAGCGACCTGTTCGCCCTCTACGCCGATGCCACCGACGGCACACTGCCCGCCGTCGTTCCGTTCAAGAACTACCTGACCTGGGTCGCCGGACAGGACCGCCAGGCCGCGGAATCCGCCTGGCGCGAAGTCCTGGCCGGCCTGGAAGAACCCACCCTGGTCGCCGGATCCGACACACACCGCACACCCGTGCTCCCCGAACGCCACACCACCGAACTGTCCACCGAATTCACCCAAGCCCTCACCACCACCGCACGCGGCCTGGGACTGACGGTCAACACACTGATCCAGGGCGCCTGGGCCATCGTCCTCGGACGCATGACCGGCCGCCAGGACGTGGTCTTCGGCACCACCGTCTCCGGCCGCCCCGCCGAACTGCCCGGCGTCGAGAACATGGTCGGACTCTTCATCAACACCGTCCCCCTCCGCGTCCGCATCAACCCCGCCGAACCCATCGGCCACCTCCTGGCCCACATCCAGGACCAGCAGTCCACCCTCATGGCCCACCAGCACCTCCAGCTCGCCGACATCCAACGCCTCACCGGACTCGGCGAACTCTTCGACACCACCACCGTCTTCGAGAACTACCCCCTCGACCCCAACACCCTGGGACTGCCCGACGAGAGGCTGACCGTCGCCGCAGTCCAGGGCCAGGACGCCACCCACTACCCAATCAGCCTTGCCGCACTTCCCGGAGAACGGCTGAGGATGGAACTGAGCTACCAGCCGGATCTGTTCGGCGAGGAGGACATCGCGCGGTGGGCCGAGGGCCTGCAGCGAATGCTGGAGGCCGTCGTCACCGACATGAACACACCCGTCGGCAGGATCGACACCCTCTCCCACAACGAACGGACCCTGATCCTGACCGACTGGATCGATACGGGAGTGGTGGCTTCGGGTTCGGCTTTGGCGCGGGAGTTCGAGGCGCAGGTGCTTCGGACGCCGGATGCGTCGGCGGTGGTGTCCGGTGAGGGAGAGTTCACCTATGCGGAGTTGAACGCGCGGGCGAACCGGTTGGCGCATGTGCTGATGGGCATGGGAGTGACTGCCGAGGACCGGGTGGCTGTGCTGCAGGAGCGGTCGGTCGATCTGGTGGTCTCGGTGCTGGCCGTGGTGAAGGCCGGTGGGGCGTATGTGCCGCTGGACGGGCGTTCGCCGGTGGGCCGGCTGGAGGCGGTGATGGCGGACACGGGGGCGTCGGTGCTGTTGACGGACCGTGCCTCGCTGGGGATGGTGTTCGGGCACGATGCCCGTGTGGTTGTGGTCGATGATCTGGCTTCGGGTGCGGAGGTCTGGGACGATCCGGGTGTCGCCGGGTGCGCGGAGCAGCTGGCGTATGTGATGTACACGTCGGGCTCGACGGGTGTTCCGAAGGGCGTGGCGATCACGCAGGGTGATGTGCTCGCTCTGGCGAGGGACCGCCGGTGGGCGTCGGGCGCGCATGAGCGGGTGTTGATGCACTCACCGCACGCCTTTGATGCGTCGACGTATGAGATGTGGGTGCCGCTGCTGTCCGGCGGAACGGTGGTGGTGGCCCCGCCGGGCGAGCTGGACACTCGTACCCTTGAGCAGCAGATCACCGGCCAAAACGTCACCGCGTTGTGGGTGACGTCCGGGTTGTTCCGCCTGCTGGTGGAGGAGTCCCCGGCGTGCTTTGCGAGTGTGCGCGAAGTGTGGACAGGCGGTGATGTGGTGCCGGCCGCGACGGTCCGGCGTGTGCTGGAGTCCTGCCCCGCAACCGTCGTCACCGACGGATACGGTCCGACGGAGACCACGACCTTCGCGACGAGTCACCCCCTGCGTTCCCTGCAGGACGTGCCGGACGTGATCCCCATCGGCCGTCCGCTGGACGGCATGCGGGTTTACGTACTGGATGCGGGGTTGCAGCCGGTGCCGGTGGGTGTGGCGGGTGAGTTGTATATCGCGGGTGCGGGTCTGGCTCGTGGTTATCTCAACCGTGCCGCTCTGACCGCGGAGCGCTTCATCGCCAACCCCTACAGCACCAACGGTGAGCGGATGTACCGCACCGGCGACCTCGCGCGATGGACCGCCGACGGACAACTGGAATACGTCGGCCGCGCCGACGAACAGGTCAAACTCCGTGGTTTCCGGATCGAGCTGGGGGAGATCGAGGCCGTACTTTCCCGGCACGAGTCGGTCCGCCAGGCTGCTGTGGTGGTTCGTGAGGATCAGCCGGGTGTGAAGCGGCTGGTGGCCTATGTGATGCCGGTGGGTGAGGGAGATGCTCCCGATCCCGCGGTGCTGCGTGATCATCTGGTCGCCGATCTGCCGGATTACATGGTCCCGGCGGCGTTCGTGATGGTGGAAGAGCTGCCGTTGACGCCGAACGGGAAGCTGGACCGCAGGGCCCTGCCCGCACCCGATTTCGGTGGTTCGGCCACCAGCCGGGCCCCGCGCACCCCGCGTGAGGAGGTGCTGGCGGGTCTGTTCACGGAGGTCCTGCGGCTGGAATCGGTCGGTATCGACGACAGCTTCTTCGACCTCGGCGGCGACTCCATCGTCTCGATCCAGCTGGTGTCCCGGGCCCGCAAGGCGGGCCTGGTACTCACTCCCCGGGATGTGTTCACGCACAAGACCGTGGCGAACCTTGCCGCGGTGGTGCGTGATGAGTCGGCCGCGGTCAGCGAGGCCGCGGGCGCCGGGGTGGGTGCTGTGATCCCCACTCCGATCATGGAGTGGCTGCGTGAGCGCAACGGACCGGTGGACGGCTTCAGCCAGTCGATGCTGCTCCAGGTCCCGGCTGGCCTGGGAGCAAAGCCGCTGGCGGCCGCGGTCCAGGCACTGCTGGACCGGCATGACGCCCTGCGCATGCACCTGACCACGGACGCTAAGTCGGGTGCGTGGACGTTCGAGATTCCTGTCCCGGGCTCGGTGCCGGCCACGGGCTGTGTCACCCGGGTGGATGTCGAGGGTCTGGACGCACGGGAACTGCAAGAGACGATCGAGGAACAAACGGCCGCGGCGCAGGGCCGGCTGGCGCCGGCCGCGGGTGTGATGGTGCAGGTCGTCTGGTTCGACGCGGGTGCGCAGGACTCCGGCCGACTGCTGCTGATGGTTCATCACCTGGTGGTCGACGGTGTGTCCTGGCGTGTCCTGCTCCCGGACCTGGAAAGCGCCTGGCGGGCCGCGGCCCAGGGCGCGAACATCGATCTGGATGCGGTGCCGACGTCGTTCCGCACCTGGTCGGCACGTCTGGCCCAGGAAGCACTCGAGCCCTCGCGGGTGGCGGAACTGGATCTGTGGAAGGAGATGCTGCAGCAGGACGACCCGCTGCTGACCGAACGTGGCCTGGATCCGGCCCGGGACACCCTCGCCACCGCATCGTCCCTGTCACTGAGTCTGCCCGCCGATGTCACCGAGCCGCTGCTGACCGTGCTGCCCTCGCTGTTCCACGCCGGCATCAACGACGTGCTGCTGACAGGACTGGCACTCGCCGTCGCAAACTGGCGCAAGCACCGCGGCCTCGACACAGGATCCACCGTCCTCATCGACCTCGAGGGCCACGGCCGCGAAGAGATCATCCCCGGCGTGGACCTTTCCCGCACAGTGGGATGGTTCACCAGCGCCTTCCCCGTGCGACTCGACCCCGCGGGAGGTCCGGGCCGCCCGGCCGACTGGGCCGAACGAGCGACGCCCCGCTCCCCACGCAGCGGGTTCGCGGGCTGGAGGGATATCGATCTCGGGCGTGCGCTGAAGGCGGTGAAGGAACAGCTGCACGCTCTGCCTGATCACGGCATCGGCTACGGACTCCTGCGTCATCTGAATCCGGACACCGCTGCGGAGCTGGCCGGGCTGCCGGAGGCACAGATCGGGTTCAACTACCTGGGCCGTTTCGCTGCGGTCGACTCCGCGGCACGGGCAGTCGACTGGCAGACCGCGGCCGAGGCCGGTGCTCTGGGATCGGGCGCCGACCCGCAGCTGCCGCTCGCCCACACCATCGAGGTCAACGCGCTCACCGAAGACCACGCGGACGGCCCCCGGCTGGTCGTCGACTGGTCCTGGGCCGGCGACCTTCTCCAGGAGCAGGACGTCCGGGATCTCGCCGAAAACTGGTTCCAGGCACTGCGGGCCCTGGCCGCACACGCCACGACACCCGGCGCCGGCGGACACACCCTGCGACCTGGCCCTGGTCGACATCGACCAGAACGGAATCGACGAACTCGAGAGAGTCTTCCCCGATCTTTCCGACATCCTGCCGCTGTCCCCGCTCCAGCAGGGCCTGCACTTCCACGCCCTCTACGACAACGACGGCAACAACAACGACAGCATCGATGTCTACAACGCGCAGCTGACCGTGCACCTCAACGGTCCGCTGCAGACCGACCTGCTGCGGGTGCTGCGCAGGCTCTGCTGGTGCGGCACCCGAACCTGCGGGCCGCATTCGTCCAGACGGCCTCCGGCGAAGCGGTCCAGGTCGTGCCCGGCAAGATGGTCCTGCCCTGGGAAGAGGTGGACCTGACCACTCTCGACCAGCAGGCGCGGGAGGAGGAACTGGGCCGGCTGCTGGAAGAGGACCGAATCCGCCGGTTCGAGATGACCGACCCGCCGCTGATCCGCTTCACCCTGGTCCGCATCGCCCAGGACCAGCACGTGTTCGTGTTCACCAACCACCACATCCTGCTCGACGGCTGGTCCGTGCCGATCGTGATGAGCGACCTGTTCGCCCTCTACGCCGATGCCACCGACGGCACACTGCCCGCCGTCGTTCCGTTCAAGAACTACCTGACCTGGGTCGCCGGACAGGACCGCCAGGCCGCGGAATCCGCCTGGCGCGAAGTCCTGGCCGGCCTGGAAGAACCCACCCTGGTCGCCGGATCCGACACACACCGCACACCCGTGCTCCCCGAACGCCACACCACCGAACTGTCCACCGAATTCACCCAAGCCCTCACCACCACCGCACGCGGCCTGGGACTGACGGTCAACACACTGATCCAGGGCGCCTGGGCCATCGTCCTCGGACGCATGACCGGCCGCCAGGACGTGGTCTTCGGCACCACCGTCTCCGGCCGCCCCGCCGAACTGCCCGGCGTCGAGAACATGGTCGGACTCTTCATCAACACCGTCCCCCTCCGCGTCCGCATCAACCCCGCCGAACCCATCGGCCACCTCCTGGCCCACATCCAGGACCAGCAGTCCACCCTCATGGCCCACCAGCACCTCCAGCTCGCCGACATCCAACGCCTCACCGGACTCGGCGAACTCTTCGACACCACCACCGTCTTCGAGAACTACCCCCTCGACCCCAACACCCTGGGACTGCCCGACGAGAGGCTGACCGTCGCCGCAGTCCAGGGCCAGGACGCCACCCACTACCCAATCAGCCTTGCCGCACTTCCCGGAGAACGGCTGAGGATGGAACTGAGCTACCAGCCGGATCTGTTCGGCGAGGAGGACATCGCGCGGTGGGCCGAGGGCCTGCAGCGAATGCTGGAGGCCGTCGTCACCGACATGAACACACCCGTCGGCAGGATCGACACCCTCTCCCACAACGAACGGACCCTGATCCTGACCGACTGGAACGACACCGGATATTCGGTCTCTGCGGCGACGCTGCCGGCGCTGTTCGAGACACAGGTGACACTGACCCCGGACGCACCGGCCGTGGTCTTCGGCACGGAAGAACTCACCTACGCCGAACTCAACACACGCGCCAACCAGCTGGCACGGTATCTGGTCGGCCGTGGGGTGGGTGCGGAGTCGCTGGTGGCAGTGGCCCTGGAGCGGTCCACGGAGCTTGTGATCACTTTGCTGGCGGTGCTCAAGGCCGGCGGGACGTATCTGCCCGTCGACCCCGAGTACCCGGCCGAGCGCATCGCCTACATGCTCAGCGATGCACAGCCGGTGCTGGCCGTCACATCGGAGGCGGTGCAGAGCGCTCTGCCCGCAGGGCTGAGTCGTGTCCTTCTGGACAGCACCACTGTCACCGACGCGCTGGACGGGCAGAAGTCGACGAACCTGACCGGAAATGATCTGGTCAGGCCGCTGCGATCGGCTCATCCGGCCTACGTGATCTACACCTCTGGTTCCACCGGCCGGCCCAAGGGCGTGGTGGCCGTGCACGAAGGTGTGGTGAACCAACTGCTGTGTCTTCGTGAGGCCACCGAAATGAGTAGGGGTGACTTCGTCCTCAGCCGGACGTCGGTCAGCTTCGATGCTGCCGGCTGCGAGGTATGGCTGCCGCTGGTCAGCGGTGCGGCAATGTCCATCGCGACCGTGGAGGAGATACGCGACCCGCAGCAGTTGGTGGCTCACATCGTGGACCATGGCGTCACGGCCGCCCAGCTCGTGCCCTCGATCCTGGCGACGCTCCCGATGGAGCAGAAGCCCGGTGGGCTCCGGCTCGTCCTGGCCGGCGGAGAGGCTCTTCCCGCACCCCTGGCAACCCAGGTTGCCCAGGCGTGGGACTTGCCCCTGATCAATCTGTACGGACCCACTGAGGCGACCATCCAGGTGACCTACGGCCATTGGAACGCACAGTGCCAGGGCGAAGCGACCGTGCCGATCGGCCGTCCGGTGTGGAACACCCAGGCCTACGTGCTCGATGCCGCACTGCAGCCAGTACCGGTCGGCGTGGCGGGCGAGGTGTACGTCGCGGGTGTCCAGCTCGCTCGTGGTTATCTCAACCGTGCCGCTCTGACCGCGGAGCGCTTCATCGCCAACCCCTACAGCACCACCGGTGAGCGGATGTACCGCACCGGCGACCTCGCGCGATGGACCGCCGACGGACAACTGGAATACGTCGGCCGCGCCGACGAACAGGTCAAACTCCGTGGTTTCCGGATCGAGCTGGGGGAGATCGAGGCCGTACTTTCCCGGCACGAGTCGGTCCGCCAGGCTGCTGTGGTGGTTCGTGAGGATCAGCCGGGTGTGAAGCGGCTGGTGGCCTATGTGATGCCGGTGGGTGAGGGAGATGCTCCCGATCCCGCGGTGCTGCGTGATCATCTGGTCGCCGATCTGCCGGATTACATGGTCCCGGCGGCGTTCGTGATGGTGGAAGAGCTGCCGTTGACGCCGAACGGGAAGCTGGACCGCAGGGCCCTGCCCGCACCCGATTTCGGTGGTTCGGCCACCAGCCGGGCCCCGCGCACCCCGCGTGAGGAGGTGCTGGCGGGTCTGTTCACGGAGGTCCTGCGGCTGGAATCGGTCGGTATCGACGACAGCTTCTTCGACCTCGGCGGCGACTCCATCGTCTCGATCCAGCTGGTGTCCCGGGCCCGCAAGGCGGGCCTGGTACTCACTCCCCGGGATGTGTTCACACACAAGACCGTGGCGAACCTTGCCGCGGTGGCAGAGGTGATACGGGACCTGAAGGCCGGGAACGAGAAGGCGTCGGTGCTGGAAGAGCCGCTGCTCGAACTGGACAGCGACGAACTCGCCGAATTCGAAGCGGCGTGGGAGGAAATCCAGTAGTACGTCTGCCGACGCTCCGGTTGTCTGGCTGGCTCGCATGTTCAGGCAGGCGAGCGGATCCATTGCACGGGACACACGAAAACCCTGCAATGAATCCCTCCGGGTTGGGGCTGTTCCCGAACAGCCCCAACCCAGAGCGGATCGATTGACCAACGTGGCCACCAGCATCAACGCGGCAGCCGAGGCGGCAGACCACCGGCCTTCGACCGCGAAACTCATAAGCAGCGCAAAACCGTAGAATGTTGCATCAACCGGCTCAAGCAATGGCAAGGCATCCCCAACCGCTACGAGAAGACCGCCACCATCTGCCCGGCCAGACTCCACGTCGCCGGCATCTTCTTCTGGTCCGCATGATGATCCAAACGAAAGCGCCTAACGAGCTCGTGCACGACAAGCGGTGGGACGTCGAGCCCGTGATGGTTGATCATGGTCAGGTGGCGGAGAACAGGGCTCGTGCAGTGATCATCGGCAACCGTCGGATTACGGGCCTGACGGGTGATGTGATTGCTGAACTCGTCGCTGAGATAGGCCCGTTGTGGCATGAGCGTCATCAGGCCAGGCTGGCCTCTCGGCCGCGGAAGCGGGCCGTGGGCGGCGGGCCGAAACACCGTCTGGTGTTCGTTGATCGCTTGCTGGCCACCCTTGGCCATCTTCGCCATGGAGCCACCCATGACGTGCTGGCCTGCTGGTTCGGCGTGGAACGTTCAACGATCACCCGAGCTGTCAACGAGGTGCGGCCTCTGCTCGCCGAACGAGGCTGCACGGTCAGCTCAGACGTGCGGCTGCGGACCCTGGCCGAGGTCGTCGACCACCTCGGCTCGAGCGGGACGACCGGCATCATCGACGGCACCGAGATCCGGGTCCGACGCCCTGCCGCAGGGCGCAAGGACCGCAACAAATTCATCTCCGACAAGAACAAGCCGAACGCCGTCAAGTCCATGGTGGTCACGGACAGTACAGGCCGCCTGCTGTGGTGCAGCCCGGCTCGTCCCGCAAGCTGCGCGGACATCACCCACGCCCGGCAGTTAGGGCTGGTCAAGCTTCTGGCGGAGGGACCCGCGGTCGAGATTCTTGCCGGTGCCGGCTATCAGGGTCTGGGCGCTCACACCGGTGGCCGGGTGGTGACACCACCGCACCGGAAGTTCAAGAAGAACGCCCCGGACTGGTACGAGGAGATATACGAGCGCCGGCGCAAGGCGCACTCCTCACGCCGCATCTGGGTCGAGCACGGCATCGCCCATCTGAAGAACTGGCGGGCCCTGGCCCGGCACCTGGGCCGCCATGAGCACATGAGCGACACCGTCCAAGCCATCGCCGGCCTGCTGTCCCACCAGCAGACCGCGGACCTGAACCCGACACGGCAGAAGTGAACACAGGCCCCACCGAGGTTCTCGACGTCTCACCGCTTGTCGTGCACGAGCTCGTTAGCGCTCCAGCCGAACTTCTGTATTTCTGCTGGTCAACGGCCTGGCGGTGGGGATTTTAGCGGGGGTGGGGCATGCGTGGGGCGGTCTTGGACAGGTCGTCCCACCAACGCATGTCCGTCGCATGTAGTGACTACGTTGGGAACCTGCCGAGCGGCGACGGCGCCATCGTGACCAGTTCAGCACGTGGTCGCGACATGCAGGACGGTGGCGAAGCCGAGCTGCCGGCAGACGACGGATTTCGGCTGATGTGAGGTCCACAAGGTCGGGCGTGCCGACCTCGACACCCCCTTTCCCCTTTTTTCACGCTCTTGCACGGCCATCACCGCAAGGAAGGCGTGGCCGAACATGGCGAGTGTGATGTGGCGGTGCCAGCCCACGTAGCGGCGGATCTCATAGCGGTCCAGGCCGCACTCGTTCTTCGCGCTCTGGAAGCACTCCTCGATCTTCCAGCGGCAGCCGTCGACGCGGGCCAGATGGGTGACGGTTGCATCCAGTGGGGCGCAGGCGAGGCAGGAGGCGATCTCGTCGGGCCTGCTGATGCTGCGGCGGACCAGGACCCATCTTTGGCCGCTCGCGCCGCCGCTTGTCAGTGGCAGCCCTGGCCTGCTACAAGACCGGCGAGCGATCCCGGCTGATCTACCGGCCCTGCCCGGAAGCCCGGCCCGACGGACGCAAAAGCTTCTCCTGGAAGGACCACCACAACCTGATCCAGACCGCGCGCCGGCAGCCCGGCGGCTGGACCGTGCCGGTCTGGGACGGCCTCAACACCCACCTCACCGCTGGCATGCGCCGCTACATCGCCGACCGCGACTGGCTCACCGTCTACCAACTGCCGCCCTACGCACACGACCTCAACCCGGTCGAGGGCATCTGGTCAATCCTGCGACGCACGACCACGGCCAACCGTACGTTCAACGACCCCGAAGACCTGATCACCGCCGTCCGGCGCGGCTTACACCAGCTCCAATACCGCCACGACGTCCTCGGCGGCTGCCTCACCAGCACCGGCCTCCGGCACCAGCCACCATGACGACATCACGTATTCAAGGTCAGTAACTCCTTGCGGAGATGGGCCCGCGTGGCCGGACATGGGATTCCGGCACGGAACGCATAGCCGAGTGCTGAGACGATCATTCTTATTCACGAGTTCGAACGCCAGCTAAAGGGATGGAAGGGAAGGGATCTTCGCCATTCACGCCTATTTGTCCGCCTTGATCCACGGACAGGACACAGACAGCCCCGCTCCTTCTACGGTTTCGACCGCCGCGCTGAACAAGCATGACTGCTGACGGTCCTCTCGCCCACGCACTGTGCCGCGCACTGAACGAGGACCTAAAGCTCCCCGACGACGCTGATGCCCAGCCCTCCCATCGGGCCGCTAATTCGGGTAGCCCGCGAACCTCGACGTGTCCCAGGACGGCCGACACCAAGAGGACCCGAGACGGGCTCGATTGTCGCCCGCTCGGCACCTGAGGTGGACGGCGCATCGCTGACTCTGGCCGAATCTCATCGAAACTCGAGCAGGTGTCGCCCCGGCTCCGGACTGATCTGGACCAGGAGGCATCTTGCGGACAAGGGTGCGCCAGATTTGGTCAGCCCACCCGCCGCTGCGGGGTGTTCGCCTCCGTCAGAACCCGACCATACGGACCCGCAGACGCCTCAGCCAGGCGTCGAGTTGCAGGACCTGTTCGACATCAGCGCGCCCCAACCAGCCGCCCCGGTCTAGCAACTTGGGGTCCTCGATGTACGCGGCGGCCCTGGACCGGTCCAGGAGCGGCAACACGGGAGCCGAACGGTCGTCGAGGAGGTCCCTGAGCCGGATGACCAGCGCCGCCTTGTACGTCTTGTCGTACGTGATGGGGTACGGCACTTTGGACCGAGTCAGGACGGACGAGGGCACCAGATCATCGGCAATCGCACGAAGCAGACTCTTCTCCCGGCCGTCGAACGACTTCATCCGAGCTGGCACGTTGTACAAGAACGCGTAAAGCCGGTGGTCTGCAAACGGAAACCGCACATGGAGACCTGCGGCGGCGCCTAGACGCTCGGAGTGTAGGACCGTCTGCTCCAGCAGGCGGGTCGTGGTCAGGTAATCCACTTGCCGCGCCAGGCGGTCGACCGGAGTGTCGCCCGGCAGCGAGGGAACCTCCGTGAGGGCCTCGCGAAACATCCGGTCGGTGTGCCCGGTGACGTCCAGGCGGCCGAGAACGTCCTGCCGGAAGAGGCCAGTGCCCAGCCCGTGCGGCAAGCCGAACTTCCGAGCCCGTTCGATCCACGGGAACGAGGTAAGGACACGACTCTCGTCGATGTGTCCGCCCAGGCCACCGAACATGGCGTCGGCACCCTCACCGCTGAGCACCGTGGGCGTGCCCTCTGCGATCCGGCGGCTGAACAGGTACGGGGTGATGTTCTTGTCCCCGAACGGGGTGGGATAGTCCTTGGCTGCCAGGGACAACGCCCGGGCGGTCGGCGTCGTCAGTTCCTCGGCCCGCAGGACGATCTCCTCGTGGTCGCACTTCCAGAACTCCGCCACCTCCTGAGCGTACGGCCGGTCCGGGACGGCGATGGCTGTCTTGCCGAACACGACGGTGAACGTGCGCGGAGCGGGGCCGCCAGGACTGCGTGCCACCAGACCCGTCAGGACGCTGGAGTCGAGGCCACCGGAGAGCAGGACGGCGGGCGGGATGTCGCGCAGGTCCCGCGCGACGGCGTCCTCCAGTATTTCCCTGACACGGCCGACGGTGGTGGGGAGATCGAGCTCGTGCGGCGCCGCGCGGAGCGACCAGTAGGAGCGGGTCTCTCTGCGGCCGGCTGAACAGATCACCACAGTTCCGGGCAGGACCTCGCGCACCCCGCGCAGTACTCCATGCCCTGGGGTTCGCAGTTGGGTGAGGAGCGCGCACAGGCCGTCGGCGTCCAGTTCCGCCTCAAGGCGCGGGTGTGCAGCCAGCGCCGCCACTTCGGACGCGAATACCACGCCATCAGCGACTTCGGTCCAGCTGAGGGGTTTGATGCCCAACCGGTCGCGGCCAAGCAGGAGTTCTCTGGTGCGCCCGTCCCAGAGGACGAAGGCAAACACGCCGTCCAGTCGTGTCACGGCCGCCAGCCCGCCACTCAGGTACGCGTTTAGCACGGCGGCGGACTGCGCGCACACTCCGCCGGGAGGGACGGGAGGCTTGACCGTGGTGTCAGCGCCCACGACGTACCCGTCGCACACTGCGACGATCGCTTGTCCGGCTCGCTCCGTGATAGCAGGCCCGCACAGGGCAGAGCCGGTCAGTCCGAGAACCAGCTCTGGCCCCGCCCAGGTGGCCGCTTCCCCCTCCCCTCGGGAGGAGGCGTCCATCATCAGCGCCATAGCGGTCTGGCCTTCGCGCCGTACGTCGAGATCGGGGTCGAACCAGCCCAGCAATCCAGACATTATTCCTCACGGTTTTCATAGGTGGTGGCCGGACGACAACACGGCCGTCGGACGACTGCACAGCCGATGTGGGAATGCACGTGCCGGGGGCGAGTTTCATCCTCGCTGCCCATTCCCGCCGGGCAGCGCAGATCATCTCCGAGAGCCCCGAGTCTGTCAATGCGGGGAAAGAACGCCGGTAGGCGCTTAGGGTGTGCACTCCACCCGAGCGGCGCGATATGGAATGGCTGCCTGAAAGGGAATTCGATCGGCATGTTCGCGAACCTCATCTACGCCAGGGCCAGCGGCTGCGCCTGGAGATCGCCGTCTCCCTACTTTGACACATCGCCGTTGGTGCCTGAGGTGGTCTGCGCAAAGATGCGCTTCACAGGCTTGACGACGTCCGTCTCGCCGACATCACGAAAACCTCTGAACTTCTTGGCATTTTTCGGACTCGCCTCCACCCTCTGCTGCTACAAACGACCTCCCCCTCACCGCATAGGGCACGGGCTTGAGGGAGGGGACCGGTGGGGTGGGTGCTGCTCCGGTCCGGGGCAGCGTTCATGCCGCATCCCTCGTTCCGTCCCACCCTCAACTCTTGCGCAAGCGTCGGCGCTGATCCGTCATGCGACTGCTGTGATTACGCGGTGATCATGCGGTGATCTCCAGAAGGTCCCTGCCTGTGAGGATTCAGCTCGGCGTGGACGAAGAGATGGGCGACCCGGCGATGGATCGGCCCGCCACGCCCCGCACTCGAGGGCCCACGTGTCCGCTGCAGAAAAGGAAATTGATCCCGTATGAACCTGGCTAATGCCCGCAGGAGAACCGTCCGCCGCATCATGAGTGCCTTTTTCCTCAAAGTGAGCGGAGGGGACAAGAGGTTCCGTATCACCTCTCCGTACGAAATTTTTCCGGAAGCCAGGGAATTTGAGCAGCAATTCCAGACCATCAAGGCCGAGGTGGACGCTCTCGTCAATCTGAAGAAGCCTCAGAAGTACAGCGAGATCGACCCCGGACGCGCGGCGGAAGTCTCGACGGACTGGAAGATCTACTACGGCAGCCTCATGGGCGCTATCAGCCCGGAAGCCAGGACACTTATTCCTTCCATCACGTCCTTCGCAGAGAAGTCTCCGAATGTCGTGAGCACCATCGTTTCGATTCTCGAACCCGGCGTGACGCTGAAGGCCCACGTGGGAACCAACGGTGGTTTCCTGCGGTACCACCTGACGCTCCAGGCGCCGGAGGTGAATGCTCCCTACATCCGGGTCGACCGGGAGGAGTACACCTGGCGCGAAGGGGAGAGCATCATCCTCGACGACACCTTCGACCACGAGGTCTACAACGAAAGCGACGAGCGCCGCATCGTCCTTATCGTGGACATCTACCGTCCGATGAATCGCTTTGCGGACCTCCTGAACCGGATGCACACCCGGACCCGCCGCAAGGCAGCCGGCGGAATCCTCGAGGCCTCCCGGATCCTGGTCGCCCAGTAGCCGGAACAGGACGCGTCGGCGCGCGCCACTCGCCCGCCACGACGTGATCCGCGTTCGTCCCGCCAGAGCCCCGTCCACAAAAGAACGGGAGCTGAAGGCTTTCATCCATCGTCTGCAGCCGGTGGTTAGGTCCGCGTCATGCCACCTCGCTTTTCCACCTGGCAACGGTTCGGAAGTGGTCCGATGAGTTACGAGAACGCTGTCGCCCTGATCGGCATGAGCGGCCGATTCCCCGGCGCCCGCGACTTGGAGAAGTACTGGCACAACCTCCGCACCGGAGCGGACAGCATCAGCCGGTTCAGCCGCGCCGAGCTGCTGGCAGCGGGCGTCGACCCGGTGCTGGCCGGGCACCCCGACTTCGTCCCCGCCGCAGGCATAGTCCCGGACGGCGACCGCTTCGACCGCGCGTTCTTCGGTTACAGCGCCGCCGAGGCCACCGGGATCGACCCGCAGCACCGACTCTTCCTGGAATGCGCCGCCCAGGCCTTGGACGACGCGGGGCTGGACCCGCACCGCTGCGGTGAATGGACCGGCGTGTACGCCGGCTGCGACCACACACCAGCTCCCACGGCCGGCCCCGTCGATCCCGCTGCTGCCACGCAGCGTGTGATCGGTCGCGAGAAGGACTTTCTGGCCACACGTGTCGCTTACAAGCTAGGGCTGCGCGGCCCCGCCGTGACCGTCCAGACCGCTTGCTCCACCGGCCTGGTAGCCGTGCATCAGGCGTGCCGGGCATTGCTCGGCTACGAGTGCGACATTGCGCTGGCTGGCGCCTCCTCCGTGAGACCGCTGCAGACCGGCGGGTACCTCTACCAGGAGGGATCCATCCTCTCGGCGGACGGCCGGTGCAGGCCCTTCGACGCCGATGCCACCGGTACCGTCAGCAGCGGTGGCATCGGAGTGGTCGTCCTGAAACGGCTCGCCGACGCACTGGCCGACAGCGACAGGATCATCGCCGTCATACGAGGATCGGCCATCAACAACGACGGCGACCAGAAGGTGGGTTACACAGCTCCCTCAGTCTCCGGTCAGCGCGCTGTGATCCAGATGGCGCTGGCACAGGCGGGAGTCGACCCCTCCGAAATCGGCTACGTGGAGGCACACGGCACAGGAACGCCGGTCGGCGACCCCATCGAAATCGCGGCGCTTAAGGCAGCGTTCACGGAATACGAACTCCAAACCGTCCGGGACGCACCCTGCCTGATCGGCTCAGCCAAAGCAAACATCGGTCACGCGGGCGCCGCGGCAGGCATCGCCGGACTAATCAAGACCGTGCTGATGCTGCGTCATCGTGCCTTCGTGCCCACACCGCACTTCACCCGCACCAACCCGGCGCTGGACCTGGACAGGTCCCCTTTCCAAGTCAGCACCGAGCACCGCGCCTGGGAATCAACCCGCCCCCGGCTCGCCGGTGTCAGCTCGTTCGGTATCGGCGGCACCAATGCACACCTCATCGTGGAGGAAGCACCTCACGACGACCCCGCCCAGCGCCTCGCCGCGCACGAGCGCCGCACCGGGGACGAAGGCCACGCTGGTGACGAGCGGACCGTACTGTGTCTTTCCGCTGCCACGCCCGAGGCTCTGCGTACGCTCCGCGACCAGGTCGCCGACCGGCTCGGCGCGGACGATGCGCCGTCGCCCGCGGATGCCGCCCACACCCTCAGCCGGCGCCGCAGCTTCCCGTACCGCCTTTCTGTCGTCACCGTCGGCGATGCGGCCAGCACGGCCGGACGGCTGCGCGGGACCGATCGCGTCACCGAGGCAGCGTCCCGCCCGCAGGCAGCCTTCCTATTCCCCGGCCAGGGCACCCTGCGGCCCGGCCACGGCCATGCCGCACACGCCCAGCTGCCCGTCTTTCGCGAGGTCTTCGAGGAATGCCGGGACCACGTCCTCACCAAGCACGGCGTGGATCTGCGCCGGGTCCTAGACCCTGAGACCGACCCCGCGTGGTGCATGGATACCCGCCATCAGCAGTTGGGCCTATTCGTCCACGGCTACGCACTGGCCCGGCAGCTCATGGCCTGGGACCTTACGCCTGTCGCCATGCTGGGGCACAGTATCGGCGAGTGCGTGGCCGCGGCCGTCGCCGGAATCTGGACGCAGCGTGACGCCCTTGACGTGGTGTGGGCTCGGGCCGGTGCGATGCACCGTTCGGCGCCCGGCCGGATGGTCGCGTTGCGCATGGCGTCCGAGCGGGCCGCCGCCCTGTTGGGCGACGGTGTCACCCTCGCCACCGAGGGGTCCGACCACGTCGTGCTGTCGGGACCGGTCGCGCGGATCGAGGAACTCGCCGCAGCCCAGGAGGCTGCCGGAGTCGCCGCGCGGTTGCTTGACACCCACCACGCCTTCCACTCCTCGATGATGACGGATGCCGCAGAGGAACTGCGCCGCGCCCTGGCGGCCGTGCCGACCCAGGCGCCCACCCTCGGGTTCGTCTCCGGCCTCACCGGCGGCTGGGCCGACCCGGAGCAGGCCGTGCGGCCCAGCCACTGGGCCGACCAGCTGCTCGGTACGGTGCGGCTGCGCCAGGGGATGCAGACGCTGGCGCAGGTAGGTCCCCGGCTGGTGATCGAGCTGGGCCCTGGCGACCAGCTGGTGCGCGAGGCCGTGCGTCGCATGCCGGACGCGGTGCCGGTGGCGCTGCTCGGCCGCACGCCCGAGGACGAGCCGACCGCCCTGCTGACCGCGGTTGGCAGACTGTGGGAGGAGGGCGTGGCGGTGAACCGGCCGTCACTGCGCGGCACCCCGCGTGGCAGGGTCTGTTCGCTGCCGCCGCACCCTTTCGCCCCCACAGTCATCAATCGGCCAGAGCTCACCGGGCCATCCGTTGACTCCCAGCAGCCTTCGGTGGCACTCTCCGCGGCAACGTCGTCCAGCAGGGCACCGGTGCTGTCCACCCCGGCTTGGACGGAGTCCGCGTTCGACGCGTCGGCAAGCTTCGACGCCCTGCTGCTGGTGGGCGACGCCCTGCCGGGTCTCGGCGCGGCGGTGGCCGGCGCCAGTGTTGTGCCCACCCGGTGGGAGACCGGAGCCGTGCAGAAGGCCGCAGCCGAACTGCGGGCGCGCGGAGCGCAGCGTCCTGTGGTGATCGCCGTGCCGGAGCGCAGTGCGAACGTGCTCGACCCGGACGATCCCTGGGCAGGGGCGGCCCTCGCCGAACTGACCGCCGCTGCCGAGCTGCTGGATGCACCGCTGCTCCTGGCAGGCCCAGGGTTGACGAACGCGTTCGCCCAGACGCCGTCTGGCCACGGATCCACACTGACAGCATGGGCAGAGCACCACGGTCGCAGCCGGAAGGTCGCGCTGCTTGACACCGGCACGGGTCCCGCTCCCGACCGGCTGCCCGTGCTCGACGACGCGGTCACCGCCTATGCCTGGCACGGCCAGCGCTGGTGGTCTCACGCCGCCAGGCCTGTGCTGCCGGTCCCAGCCCCCGTCGACCGCGGCACTGTCGGCTGGTCCGTCGTCACCGACGATCGTCCAGATGGCGCGTTGCTCGCTGCTGACCTGGCCGAAAGCGGTCTGCCGGTGCGGGCGTTCACCGACCTGACACCCCCTGCAGCCCTCGGGAAGCGCTTCGTCGAGGCGGTCGACGGCGTGACGTGGCACAGCAGTGAGCCCCCGCTGAACCGCAGAAGCACCCTGAGCCGCACCCTCGACCTGTACTGCGCGGGACTCGTCGGCCGTCAGATCCTCTCCATTACGGGCCTGCGGGGTGGGGAGCGGGCCACCGACGAGGAACTGCGCCGCCGTATCGACCCCGACGGTCGTCTGCCCGCTCTCGCCGACTTCTGTGTGCGCGTGCTGACAGACGAGGGCTGGCTGCGTGACGGGCCGGACGGACGCCATGTCGACGAGGACGTCTCCAGCTCCGTCGAAGCCGCCCTGGCCGGTGGCGCGCAGCTCACTCAACTCCCCGGCCTGAAGCGAATGCTGGATCACGTCACTGCCGCATACACCGACGTGTTCAGCGGGCGGCGCACCCCGGTCTCGGTGCTCTACCCCGATGCCGATGTCGACTTCCTCGACAACTGTCTACGCGACAACCACATTCCCCTGGACGACTGCGCGGCAGCCCTCACTGCGCTGCGTACCGTCATCCGCGAGGCCACCGCCCGACGGGGGGATGGCGACGACAGGCCGTTGCGCGTGCTGGAGATCGGCGCGGGCGCTGGCAGGCTCACCTGGCCGCTACTCACCGACTGGCCCGAGCGCCACGGTGTCGAGTACCACGTGACAGACGTAAGTCCGCTGATCGTGCGGCGCGCTCAGGAGCGCGCCACCGAACTGGGCCTGACCAACATGCGGTTCTCGACGTATGACATCGGTCGTGACCCGGTCGAGCAAGGACTGGCGCTTGGCAGCTACGACCTGGTGATCGGCTACAACGTCGTGCACGTCGCGGAGTCGATTCCCACCGCCCTGGGGCGGCTGGCTGCGCTGCTTCGGCCGGAGGGCCGGCTCGGCATGGTCGAGGTGACGGAAATCGCCCGATGGTCGCATGTCCTGTGGGGGCTGGCGCCCGGCTGGTGGGATTTCGGCGACGAACTGCGCGTGGACTCCATCCATCTAGACGCCGAGACGTGGCAGCGTGCCCTCGCGAACGCTGGGTTCACCGATGTCCGACCGGTGCCGGCCAGTTTGGCCAGTGACCACATCACCTTGGTCGCCGCTTCGCCGGGCCCTGGCCTGCAGGGCGGCCCCAACGGCCTTCTCTACCTGCCCGCCCTGCGGGAGAGCGTCGCCCGGCGTTGGACGGAACTACGTGCCATGGCCGCCCCGGATGAACCTGCCTGGGTCGTCACAGAGGACCCGGAGGCATGGCCAGAGCAGTGGCTGCGTCGGACACTGGATCCCGATCCGTGCTCTCCCGCATGGGGCCACCTGGAGGTCTCCCGCGTCGAAGCGCGTGACCTGGCCGACCTGTTCGGCAAGCACGAAATGCCGTCCACGCTGGTTCGGCTGTCGGGTCCGCTCCCCCGCGAGCCGGAGGCCCTGCCGTCCGCCGACCCGGTGGTCGCGTCCGCAGCGTCCGCCCCCCGTCGGCTCACCCGGCTCGCCGCCGACCTCGCCGCGCTCTGGCAGGAAGTCCTTGGCACCCCTGTTGATGACGACAGCGACGATTTCGCCCAGCTCGGCGGCGACTCCCTGATGCTGGTCCAGCTCAACGGTCTGATCCGAGTACGGCTGGGACGGCAGCTTCCGGCGGCGGCACTCGCGTACCCGCTGACCTTCGGCAGCCTGCTGGCAACTCTGGAGGGGACTGAATCCTCCGAGGGACCGGGGGCGACCGGCGCATCATCCGTCGCCCCCCTTGAGCCGGAAGGGATAGCGGCGCGGGGCCGGAACCTCCTGCCCGACCATGTCACCCTGCTGCGAGAGGGCGGACCGCACAACCCCTTGTTCCTGGTGGCCCCGGCTACGGGGAGCAGCCTCTGCTACCGGCAGCTCGCCCAACAGCTCGATGGTTCACGGCCCGTGTACGGACTGGACTCCCCCGGCCTCGACGGCCACCGCAGGCCGCTCGGCCGGCTGGAGGACATCGCTGCCCACCATGTGACCGTGTTGCGGCAGATACAGCCCAGCGGACCGTACCTGCTCGGCGGGTGGTCGTACGGCGCGATGGTGGGACACGAGATGACCAGGCTGCTGGAGGCGATGGGCGAGCGGGTGGAACTGCTGGTCGCCATCGACGGCTACCTGCCGCCAACCAGGGGGCTTCCGGTAGCAGCGTTGCCCTCCTGGCTGCTGCCCAGCGTCGCCCTCCAGATAAAGGCACACCTGGCCCGCCGCAAGATGGACCCGGGCGGAAGCAAGCGCACCGGGCTCGATGGCGAGCTGGCCCAGATACGCTCGCTCGCCGCGCAGCGTTCCGGGGCAGGTGTACCTGACTACGTGCGCCTGCACAACGTGAGCCTCAGGGCGATGCTCAAGCACCGGCCCAGTCCAGTAAACGGCCCAATCCTTCTTCTCAAGGCAGGCTCGGACGAGGCAGCGGCGAAGCGGCTGACCCGCCAGCTCTCCCGCCTCTACGGCGAAGTGACGGTGTGCCCGATGCCGGGCACCCACCACAGCATTCTCGGCCCCCGGCACGTGGCCGCGCTGGCAGCCGGGATCGACCACGCCCTGGCCGGGACTGTGGCTGTCATGTGATCCATGGGCCGTCGCGCGCAGGCGCGACGACCCACGCCGGGCACCCCGGTCGTGAGGCATCCCGACGTATCCCCACAACGGGATCATGCGGGGTTCTCCGCCGGGGCGCCCGCCCCGGCCGTCGGCCGCGACCCGTCTCCCGCTTCCACACTCTTTCCTGACTGAAGGCGTCGTTTCATGGCACACCGCACTCCGCTAATCGGCCCTGTCCTCCTCCAACACCTCTTCGACGCCCAGGTCGCCCGCGTCCCGGACCGGACAGCGCTGCGGGACGCCCACAGGTCGCTCACCTACGCCGAGACCGCCCGGCGCGCCGACCACCTTGCTGCCCGTCTGCACCGGGCGTGCCCGCAGCCTGGCGCACGCATCGGCCTCCATCTGCGCCGAGGGACCGACACGGTGGTGGCGATGCTCGCGGTCCTCAAAAGCGGTCATACTTACGTACCGCTCGATCCGTGCTACCCGGCGGAGCGTCTCCGCTACATGGCCCAGGACGCGGCACTCACCCTTGTGGTCACCGACCAGGACCTGCCAGACGGATTGGCCGGGCTGCCCACGGAACTCATCACGGAGCCGGTCCCGGGCACCGCGCCGAACCCGGCCCCACCCTGCGCGGCAGATCCGTCGACCCCCGCGTACGTCATCTACACGTCCGGCTCAACCGGCCGCCCCAAGGGTGTGCAGGTACCGCATCGCAACGTCCTGTCTCTGGTCCGCGCCTGCGATGACCGGTACGAACTCGACGGGGATGACGTGTGGACTATGTTCCACTCGGCGTCCTTCGACTTCTCGGTCTGGGAAATCTGGGGGGCGCTCGCGCACGGCGCGACCCTGGTCGTCGTGTCGGAGGAAACCGCTCGTTCGCCGCGAGCGACGCTTGATCTGCTGGTGCGCGAGCGGGTCACCGTCCTGAACATCGTGCCTTCGGTCTTCCGTCACCTGGTTCGGGCGGCTGAGTCCGGGGCGGCGCCCGCCTTGCCACTGCGGTACGTCATCTTCGGCGGCGAATCCATCGACGTGGGTGACATCCGCGCCTGGCGGCGCCTCTTCGGCACCACGACGCGGTTTGTCAACACGTACGGCATCACCGAGGCGACCGTGTTCGTGACCTCTCGTCCCCTGACCGACGCCGAACTGGACGGCGAACCAGGCGCGTCGGCCTCCTCGTTCGCCCTCGATCTAGGAGAGCCGCTGGACGGCTGGGACATGCGAGTGCTGGACGAGGGCGGCGAGCCGGTACGCACCGGTGACACCGGTGAAATCCATGTGGCGGGCGACGGGGTGGCCCTCGGCTACCTGGGCAAGCCCAACCTGACGGGCGAACGGTTCGTCGAGTGCTCGATCGCCGGCGGACCGATGCGACGCTACTACCGCAGCGGAGACCTCGCCCGGCTGACCTCCGACGGGACGTTCTGCTACGCAGGCCGCGCCGACGACCAGGTGAAGATCAACGGCTTCCGGATCGAACTCGGCGAGGTGGAGGCGGCATTGCAGGGCGTCCCCGGCGTCCGAGACCTCGTAGTGGTCAAGGTGGTCAGCCGTATCGGCGGAACCATGATGGCGGCTTGCTGGACTGTCGCACCGGGCGCCGACCCCGACCTCACGTCCGCTGCATTGCGGACGACGGCCGCCACCGTACTGCCCCAGCACATGGTGCCCGGCCGCTTCGTCCTGCTGCCCGAGCTTGTGCTGAGCCCCTCGGGCAAGACCGATCGTCGGTTGCTGGCCCAGTCGCTGAGCCGTCCGGCGAGCGGCGGCGCTCCCCGGACGGTCTGACGCCCCGCTCCTCTCCTCACGATTGGCCCTGGCATGACACAGAAGCCCTTCAACGGCAGCCGCAACTTCAACTCCGACCCGTCCCGGCCAAGTTTCCTGGAAGAACTTTTCCAGGGCCGTTTCCGGTGGGACCTCATCCACCCGTTCCCCGAGCAGGACGCCGCGGACCGGGCCATCGGCGACACGGCCGTTACTGCCCTCGGGAAGTTTCTGCGCAAGTATGTCGATCCGGCCCGCGTCGAAGCAGAGGGGCGGCTTCCCGACGAACTGCTCGAACAGGCAAGGGCGCACGGCTACCTGAGTCTCCAGCTCGACGCCGCCCTGGGCGGCCTCGGCCTGTCCCACTTCAACACCTTCCGAATGATCGAGGCAGCCGCCGGCTGGTGCTTCCCGTTCGCGCTGGTAATGGGGATCGAGAACTCAGTGGGCGCGTCCGCCTTCCTTCCAGTGGTGCCCGAGGGCCCGCTGAAGGAGCTGCTGGCCCGACACCAGCGAACCGGCGGTCTGTCGGGCACCGCCGACACTGAGCCAGCGGGCGCCGCCAACCAGCAGCGCGTCACGACAGCCGAGCCGGTGGAAGGGGGCACTGCCTACCTTCTCAACGGGCACAAGATATTCGTCGGCCACGCGCCGGTGGGCAGCCTGTTCAGCGTGACCGCCTCGGTGCGTGAGGGCGACAGAGTCAGCACCCGGCTGTTCTTCGTGGAGGCCAACAGCCCCGGCTTCACTCACGGCGAGTGGCACGAGTTCGCCGGGGTCCGCGGCTTCCCCAACGGCTGGATCTCGCTGAAGGACGTCCGGGTTCCCGCCTCACACCAGCTCAACGAGGCGAAAGACCCCCTCGCACGGCTCACCCCGGCCGTCGCCCGGCTCGTCATCCGTGGCCGCATGCACATGATCGTTGCCCCGTCACTCGCCGTGGCCAAGCTCTGCTGCCGCTGGTCGCGGGAATTCGTCGACCGCAGAATGGTCGACGGCCGCCCGCTGCGCGCATACGAGGAGATAAAACGGCAGGTTTCCGCAACGCTGTCCGAGACCTTCGCACTGGAGAGCGTCGCCCGTGCCGCACTGCTGCCCGAGGACCTGGGACTGGGCCGCAATCTCGCCTTTAAGCAGAACACCGCCAAGAACATCGGCTCGGTCATCGCCTGGCGGATCGCCGACCGCACCCTCTCCCTGCTCGGTGCGGAGGGTTACGAAACCGCATCCAGCAAGGCCCGGCGCGGGGCGCCAGCCCTTCCCATCGAGCAGGCCATGCGCGACGTCCGCAACATGCGCGTCTCGGGCGGCGTCGACTTCATGATCAACTACTGGGTGGCGGCCCGCATGATCATCTCCTACTACTACCCCGAGCCTGACGAAAACACCACGCATACCGCCCCCGACCTGACGGGAGCCAAGCTCACCGAGCGCAACCGCACCCACCTCGAAGCGGTCGCCGCCTACGTGCGGCGCTTCGGCCACACCTGCCGGGAACTGGCCCGCCGTCACCCGGACCGGGCCGAACTGGCCGAGCAACAGCGCGCCCTGATCCTGCTCACCCAGATCACCAGCGAACTGCTCACCATGTCCGCGGCCCTGTCCCGCGCCTCCCAGATGGAGACCGCCCCGCAGGACTCCGACGGCGACGGCCAGCGACTGGCCGACCTGTACTGCTCGGCGGCCCGGCTCCGGCTCACGGACCTGTGGAACCAGCTCGACGAGGCCGCCTTCGGCACCGAAGCCGACTTCGCAGGGCAGAGCGACGCCTGGCATACAACCGACGGCCCCCGGCACCTGTCCGCCGGCCTGTTCTGACACGTCGTCCCCGCCGCACTTCGCGTACCGCATCACGAAAGAGGAACCAGTTCGTATGTCCGACTCCCATGGCCCCCGAGCCAGGCGTGTCACCCAGATCCCCCTGTCGGTCAGCCAGGAGGCCATGTGGCTCGGCTGGAAGCTCGAACCGGATCAGTGGTCGCACATCATCCCCACTCCTTTCCAGGTCACCGGCAATCTCGACAGCAACCAGCTGCGCCACGCAGTCGCCGCGGTGGCCACGGCGTACCCCCAGCTGTGCGGCCGAGTCGTCGAGACGGCGGACGGCCCGCACCTGAGCTGGACCGACACCACACCGATCCCAGTGACAGAGCACACGGTCACCGGTGACCGAGACAGTGAGATACGACGGGTCTGGCAGCGCCCCTTCAACCTGCGGCACGGCCCGCTGGCGCGTGTGGACGTACTGTACGGGCCGGACTGGACGGTACTGATCCTCGCTGTACACCACCTGGTCTTCGACGGGGCATCCATCCTTGTCCTGCTCGACCGTCTGCGGCACGCCTATGCGGGGCTTCCGCTGGAGAACACGGACCAAGCACCGGTTCTCGCCGCGTTCTCGGCCCGCTCCCGCACGCTCACCGACACCCCGGCTGGAGACACCCACCGCGTCTTCTGGCGCGAGATGCTGAACGAGCCGCTCCCCGTGCTGGAGCTGCCCGCCTCCGTGGACACCCCCGGCTACACCGTCCTCGACAGCGCCGTACCCCCGCATCTGGCCGCGCGCCTTCGGGAACGCGCCATCGACCTTGGCGTCTCCTACGTGTCAACGCTGCTCGGTGCCTACTTCGTGCTGCTGCGCCGTCACTGCGGCCACGACGACCTGCTCGCTTCCGTCCCCTTCCACGGCCGCACCGACAACAGCGGGCGCCGTGATCCCGCGCTGCGCGAAACGGTCGGCTACTTCGTCAACGCGCTGCCGCTCCGCCATCACGTCAGGGCCGAGGACCACCTGGCCGACGTGGTGCGTTCCGTCGGCGGCGAACTGCGTGCTGCCGCTCGCCACGGCGACCTGCCGCTGCCCGCAATCCTGCGCGAGGCCAACCTGAGCGGCTGGGACTCCCGCACCCGCACCCGCGGCACAGTCTTTCAGTACTGGCACGCAGGTCTGCGCGAGGACGTAGACGTGCAGAACCTGCACCTGCGCGCCCCCGGCGCCAAAAGACCTGAGGAGAAAATCTGTTCCCTCGCTCTGCTGGGCATGGAGAGCAGTGCCGACTACACGCTCGCGGTGATGGTCCGCGAGGACAGCGCGGGCACGCATGTGCTGTGGAAGGACCCGGAAGGAGCTATCGGTCCCACCCTGCTGCGCGTCCTTGCCGACGACTACCTCACCATCCTCGAGGCCGTCGCCAACGCCCCCGAAACCCGAGCCGGCGCGTTCACCGACACGGTCGCCACCACACGTGGCCAGGTCGTCCCCAGCCGGGTCGCCGCACTCATGGAGGCGCTGCCTGGCGTCCGGCGCGCACTGGTGACGCCAACCGCGGGCGATGCCGAGCTGCACATTCGGCTCACCACGGACGAGGAGACGACGGAGGCTGAGGCCCTCGCCGCCGTACGGGCCGAACTAGGCGGCGACACTCCCCGGCTCCGGATCACCCTCGCTCGGGTGGTTGCCGAGGGGAAGCAACAGGGCGACCCCAATCCGTCGGTCTCCGCGCCCGCACTCGCAGCCATGACCCGTGTGTGGGAAGAGGTCCTCGGCATCGATGGCATCGACCCCGACGACTCATTCTTCGAGCTGGGCGGACACTCTCTGATCGCCGAGTCACTGGTGCTCGCGGTAGGACGCGAGCTGGGCCGTGAGGTCCCACTGCGCGCCCTGTTCGAATACCCGCGGCTCGGCGACTTCGTTGACCACCTGGGATTGAACGGCACCGAGCCGAACGGGACGGCGACCGCGCCAGCAGCATGGTCCGCCGAAGCTGATATCCCACCTTGCACTGTCACTTCCACCACTGTCGCTGCCTCCACGGGCTCCACCACTCCCAGCTCCCGCGCGGACAACACATCCGGCCGTCCCGCCGTGACCGTCCCGGCAATCGGGTCATTTCCAGCTTCTGGATTCCAGCAGCGCATCTGGCTGGCGGAGCGCGTCGACCCAGACGCCGCCTCGTACAACGTGCCGCTCGCCTGGCGTCTGCCCGGCGGTGGGGTGGACGTCGATGTCCTCGCCTATGCGTTGGAGTTGATGACCGCCCGGCACGAAATCCTGCGCACTCGGTTCATTGAGGAGGAGGGGAAGCTGCGCCAGCACGTCGCTGATGTCTGGCGTCCCCGACTGGACCACGTGGACCTGCGGGACGCCACCAACACGGCGACCGAGCTACGCACATGGCTGAGCCGTGCCGCCAATCACTCTTTCGATCCCGCGGAGGGCAGGCTCCTGGTCGCAGCCGTCCTCGAAACCGGTGAAGCCGACGAGCAGGTCCTCTTCATCTGCCTGCACCACCTGGTGTGGGACGGCGAATCGGCGGGCGTCTTCCTGCGCGAACTGTCGTCCTGCTACGACGAGGCGTCCCGCACGACGACGGGGACGCCGGAGCCCGACGACAACGAGAGCTCCTCCGCCACACACCCGGCCTCCGCACATCAGGAACGTATAGGCTTTATCGACCAGTTCGAAAAGGGCACCGTCTACCCGACCGCGCCTGTCTACCACAACCTGCCCCTCTATCTCCGGCTGGACGGCCCCCTCGACCCCGCCCGTCTGCAGGACGCCGTCAATCAGGTGGTTGCCGCGCACGAAGCCCTGCGTACCGGTCTGGAGGAGACCAGCGGGCGGATCACCCAGCGGGTCCACGAACGTGCCCACGTGAAGCCGCACTGGTTCGCCCCACGCCCAGACGCGGACCCCACGACGGTCCCCGAGACCCTGCGAACCTGGGCCTCCGAACCCTTCTCACTCGACGGGCCCTCTCTGCTGAGGGTGGCCGTCCAGCCCTCAAGGGACGGCAGGCCCTGGCTAGCGCTTGTCGGCCACCAGGCGGTCGTCGACCGCACCGCGATGCTCGTCGTGGGCGAGGATCTACTGGCCGCCCTTAACGGAGCGAACACCGAGCCCAGCAGTTACTGCCAGTGGATGACCGGGCAGTCCGTCGAGGAGCGCGCCCGCGACCTCGACGTCCGGGCCGAAGCCCTCGGCGGACCCATCGACGCCGTTCGGCTTCCCGAACGCCGGCCCCGCAAACCCATCCACGTGTACGAGGAGCACAGCGTCCCCGTCCGGGTCCCCGACTCTCTGCGGGTCGCGGAGTTCGCCGAGCGGCACGGACTGACACGCGAGGACGTGCTCCTCGCCGCGTTCGCTGCCCTACTGGGCTGGTACTCGGGCCGTCAGGAGATGATGGTGGGCGTGGCCCATCCGGCGCGGCGTGACACCGACCGCCGTGTCGTCGGCCCGTTGGCGAACCTGCTGCCTCTCCGGCTGGAGCCCGACGCCGGAATCGGCTTCGCCACTCTGGCCACGCAGGTCGCCGAGGAACTCGCCGCCGCCCGGCGGCACGACCGGGCTCCCTTCGACGAACTGGTGCGACGGCTCGACCCCGCCAAGGACATGAGTCGCACCGCCCTGTTCGACATCCTGTTCACCTGGGCGCAGGTCCCCGCCTCCCTGCCCACCGCAACGGAACTCGGCGCGGGACACGGCAAGTACGACCTCCACCTGTTCCTGCGCCCCGAGGGCACATCGGGCGCGTCCGGGAGCCTGATCTTCAACGGGCTGTACTTCGACGACGCGCAGATCCAGCTCATGGCCGAGCACTACACCGCGCTGCTGAGGGCCGTGCTTGACGCACCCGGGCAGCCGCTCGGCACGGTAGAGCCCCTGACCGAGCGGGAACGCCACAGCCAGTTGCACGTGTGGAACGACACCGGAGCGGGATACCCGCACACTACGCTGCACGAACTGCTGCACGAGCGGGCCGAACAGCAGCCCGGCGCCACCGCGCTCACCGACGCCACCCTCGCCGTACCGACCCACCACACCTACCGCGACCTGATCGACCGGGCCGAACTGCTCGCCCGCGGTCTTATGGCGCACGGGGTACACCCCGGCGAACTGGTGGCCCTGCTGCTGCCGCGCGGTGCGGCACAGGTGGAGGCGATACTCGCCGTGCTGTTCGCCGGCGCCGCCTACCTGCCACTCGACCCCGCCCTGCCCGAGGACCGCAAGGAGTTCATACTCGGCGACTCTGAGACCCGCTGGGTCATCGTCCCAGACGGCTGCGCCGCCGACGTACCGTCCGCGTTCGACGGGCGGGTCCTCACCTCGGCTGATCTGGCCGATTCTCCCGGCACGGACGTCGCACTGCCTGATACCACGCCTGACGCCCCTGCATACTGCATCTACACCTCGGGCACCACAGGCCGTCCCAAGGGCGTGGTGATCAGCCACCGCAACGCCGTCCGGCTCCTCGCCAACGACCGGTTCCCGTTCTCCTTCGGTCCTGCCGACGTGTGGACGATGGCCCATTCCTACGCCTTCGACTTCTCGGTGTGGGAGCTGTTCTGTGCCCTCTCCAGCGGTGGCCGCGTGGTGCTCGTCGCCGACGCCGATGTCCGTGACCCTCGCCGTTTCTGGCGGCTGCTGCGCGACCAGCGGATCACCGTACTCAACCAGACCCCGACCGCCTTCCGCGAACTGCTCGCGGCGGAGCGCGACGAGCCGGCCCCCCTGGACCATCTGCGCTACGTGATCTTCGGTGGCGAAGCCCTCCAGCCCGCCCTGCTTCGCCCGTGGATGGACGCCCACCCGCACGTGCGGCTGGTCAACATGTACGGGATCACCGAGACCACCGTCCATGTGACCATCCGCACGCTGACCCGTACCGACGCCGACACGGGCACCAGCGTCATCGGCACTCCAATCCCCACCACGACCGTCCACCTGCTCGACCCAAACAGCGGACAGCGACTGCTACCGGTTGGCAGTGTCGGCGAGATGTACGTTGGCGGCGCCGGTGTCGCCGATGGCTATCTGAACCAGCCCGAGCTGACGACCGAACGGTTCGTCCCGAACCCATTTGGCCTAGGACGTCTCTTCCGCAGCGGTGACCTGGCCCGCTACCGCCCGGACGGGACCCTGGAATATCTCGGTCGAGCCGACTCCCAAGTACAGGTGCGCGGCCACCGCGTCGAACCCGCCGAGATCGAGGTCCTGCTGCGGGAACACTCTGCCGTGGCGGACGCCGCCGTGATCCTGGAGGACGACCGGCTGGTCGGTTACCTCCTCCCACATCGGGAACCCCCGCAGGCCGGGGACATCCGCGCCTATCTGCGGGCGAGCCTGCCGGAGTACATGGTTCCCGGACCACTGCGCACGGTGCGGACGCTCCCGGTGACCCCTAACGGCAAGCTCGATCAAGAGGCGCTGCGCGCCACCGCCGTAGCCCTGGACACCGACGAGGGCCGTGCACCCGACACGCCCACCGCCGAGATCGTCGCCGGACTCTGGTCCGAACTGCTGGACGTGCAGCGGGTGGGGGCAGACGACTCCTTCTTCGCGCTCGGCGGACACTCAATGCTGGCAGTACGGATGCTCCGCCGAATCGGCGCCCGGTTCGGCGTCGACCTCGCGCTGCGGCTGCTCTTCGAGAACCCGTGTCTTCAGGACTTCGCGGACCTCGTGGACGCCAAGGCCAGCACGTCCGCCCCCCGCACGCCCGAGACGGACGCCGCCCCAGCAGCCTCCAGTTTCCAAGAGAGGATCTGGCTTGCGGAACGGTTCAGCCAGGACTCTGCCTACACCATCGTCTGCGCCTGGCACGCCCCCGCCGGCCTCGACCACGCACTGCTGCAACGCGCACTCGGGCTCCTCATATCGCGTCACGAGATCCTGCGCACCGGGTTCGCCGAGCAGGACGGCCGTCTGCGCCAGCGGGTCGACGCACCATGGACACCGCAGCTGGACAGTCTTGACCTGCGCCGCGCCAATCCTGACGCCAGTCTCCGAGCCTGGTCCGACGCACAGACAGCAACTCCGTTCGACCCGGCCTCCGGCCGGCTGTTCCGCGCCGCGCTGGCCGATATCGGAGAGCAGGGCCACGCGCTGCTGTTCTGCTTCCACCATCTGGTCGTCGACGGTGAGTCAATACCGGCCCTGCTGGCCGACCTCCAGCTCTGCTACCGCGCCGCGAAGGACGGCATCGAAGTAGGTGAAGTGCCTTCCCAGTACAGGGAGTTCACCGCAGCTCTGAAGGCGTCCCAGGACAGTCCACGGCGTACCGCGGACCTCGACCACTGGGAGCGTCGCCTCGCAGGCGCGCCCGTCCACACCGCGCTCCCCGTCCCCAGCGCTCCGGAACCGCACGGCGCGATCCCCCTGGATATGCCCGCGGACCTGACCGAACGGCTCCGTCCGGTCCAGCGCGAGTACGGCGTCTCCTGGTTCGTAATCGCGGCGACCGCGCTCGCCGCAGCGCTGCACCGCATCACTGGCAGCGACGACCTCACCATCGGCGTGCCGTTCTCCATACCCGACCGCGTCCGCTTCCCCGGTCTGATCGGCCCGTGCCTCAACACCGTGGTCTTGCGCTCCCGCCCCTCGGCCGACGCAACCCTGCTCGACCTGCTCACCGCCATGCGCACCGAGACACTCGACGCCCACGAACACGGCGGTGCCCCATTCGAGGAGGTACTAGAGCGGCTGAATCCGGCCCGTGAACCGGGCCGGACGCCCTACACCGATGTCACCCTCAACATGAACCTCTTTGACGGCCGCACCACCGGACTCGGTGACGGCACGATCACGCCCCTGGTCATCGACCCCATCGGCATGCGCGAGACGAAGTTCGCGGTCACCGTCACCCTCGTCGAGGAGCACGGCCAGCTCAGGGGTGTCCTCGCCCACCGGGGCGACCGAGCGGCTGCCGCAGACGCCCACCGTCTAGCCGATGCCCTCACGGAAATCATGATCGAGATGGCCTCCGCTCTCACCCAGCCTGTGGCCCTGCCCGGCGGAAGCGGCCACCCCGTTCCGACCCGCCCGGACACTATCCAATACCGAGACTTCGTCGCCGTCGAGACGCAGGCGCACGACACGGCACGACGCGCGGACGACCTCGCGTACTGGAGCGCCCACCTGGCCGGCGCCCCCCAGTACACGGACCTCGGCGCGGGTGGTCCCGCCGAACCCAACGGCACGGTGGACATCCCTCTGCCACTGGACCTCGCAACCCGCCTGCGCCTGGTGCAGCGGACCAACGACTGCACTCTCTACCAGCTAGCCGCCACCGCGCTAGCCACCGTGCTGCACCGCTGGACCGGACAGGACGATGTTGTCTTCGCCGCGCCGCTCGCCCATCGCGACGACCCGCGCTTTGCCGACCTGCTCGGCCCGTGCCTGAACACGGTGGTCCTGCGCTCTCGTCCCTCGGCCGACGCAACCCTGCTCGACCTGCTCACCGCTATGCGCGCCGAACTGCTCGACGCCCACCAACACGGCGACGCGCCCTTCGAAGACGTAGTGGACCGGCTGAACCCGGTGCGCAGGCCCGGCCGTACCCCGTACGCCGACATCACGCTCAGTCTGGAAACCCACCCAGCCGAGCCCGCCCTGCTGGCCGGCAGCCCACTGGTCCACCTGCCGCTAGCCCTGGACGGCGCTGGCTACCTCGGCAAGCTGGGCCTCAGCGTGGTCCTCTCGCTCACAGATAACGCCCTCACCGGCTCCATCTCCTACCAGGGCACCCGGCATCGGCGCTCCGACGTCGAACAGCTGGCCGCACTGTTCGGACGGGTGCTCACTGCCCTGCCCGATGCACTGCGCACCCGACTCGACAAACTCGACCTCGTCAGTGGGGATTCCGGGCAGGAAATGCGGCTGCGGGCCTGGGAGGGCGGGGGCGCACCGGCACCCGCGACCACCGTGCCGGCCCTGCTGGACCAATGGGTCCGACGGACTCCGGACGCTCCGGCCGTGGAGACCACCGGCGGTGTCCTTACCTATCGTGTTCTGCACGAGCGGGCCGTGTATCTGGCCACGCTGCTGCGTCCACTGCTCCCGGACACCGACCCCGTGGTGGCCCTCCTGCTGGGACGCGGCGAGGACCTGGTCGTGTCTATGCTCGCCGCATGGTACGCGGGCGCGGCATTCTGCCCCATTGACCCAGCGACACCGTCGGAGCGGGTAGACAACCTGCTGGCCGACCTGGACGCCTGCGCGGTGGTTACGTCCGACGCCGCCGCCACCGCGCGGCTTACCCGTGTCGGGACAACTGTTCTCGCTCCCCTGGCCCCCGCGTCCGGGCCCAGAGCAGACATCACGCCGCCGGCCATCGGCCCGACGGCTGTCGCCCCTACGGACATCGCGTACATCATCCACACCTCAGGCACCACTGGACGGCCCAAGGGCGTCATGGTGCGGCACAGCAGCCTGGCCCAGCTTGTCCGCTGGGGCGCGGAGTCCTTTGGTCTCGGGCCGGACGACCGCACCGGGCAGCTCCTCGGCGCCGCTTTCGATGCCACGCAGTGGGACGTCTGGTCCGCGCTCGCCTCCGGTGGCTGCGTAGTTCCGTATGAGGGACCGGTGGCTGCGGCGGGGCTCGCGCAGTGGCTAGACGAACGCCGCGTCTCGGTCGTCCTGCTCGCCACCCCCCTCGCCGAGGCACTGTGGGCAGCCGAACCGAGCATGCCCCACCTGCGCTGGATGCTGGTCGGCGCCGCGCCCCTCACCCGTCGGCCCCCGGCCGGCACCACATACCGGGTGCGCAACGCTTACGGCCCCACCGAGTCCACCGTCATCGCACTCACCCACGACCTGCACGCCGACGACCAGGGTCCGCTGAACGTTCCGGGCCGACCGATCACTGGAACGGACGTGCTGATCCTCGACCCGTACGGACAGCGCTGTCCGGCAGGCGTAACCGGAGAAATATGCATCAGCGGCGCTGGCGTGGCAGCGGGCTACTGGCGCCGACCAGACCTGAACGCCGAACGGTTCCGCCCCGCGGCCGAGGCGACGGTACAGCTGGGGGACGCCCCGGTGGTCTACCGCACGGGCGACCAAGGACGACGCCTCACCGACGGAACCATCCAGTATCTGGGGCGTGTGGACCGCCAGTTGAAGGTCCGAGGCCACCGGGTCGAACCTGGCGAGATTGAGGCCGCTTTGCTGCGCAGCCCCGACGTCACAGCAGCCTACGTCCACGGCGACTCGGACCACGTGCCCAGTCTCACCGCCTATCTGGTACCCAGCCAGGTGTTCGCGGCCCGGTCCTCGGTGGCCGAGGTGCTGGAGCAGCTGCGCACGCTGCTGCCCGCCCACATGGTGCCGGAGGCAGTCGTATGGCTACCGGAACTGCCTCTGAACGCCAGCGGCAAGGTCGACACGTTCCGCCTTCCCCGGCCTGGTCGCGCGGATCTTCCAGTGAGCATCGAACGCATCGTCCCGCGTGACGACATGGAGCGGCGGATCGCCCAGGCGTGGACGGACGTTCTGAGCATCCCCGACGTCGGCATCCACGACAACTTCTTCGACCTCGGCGGCAACTCCCTCTCCCTGGCACGACTGCACGGTCTGCTCACCCAGCGGATCGCCCCGGACCTGCCATTCACGGCGCTCTTCGAGCACACGAATGTCGCAGCGCTGGCTCAGGCCCTCACGGCAGGAGCGGACACCCCAGACCCGGTATTCACCGGGCCTGCCGACACGCTGCGCAACCGCGCGGCCAGGGCAAGGCAGGCGAGCGCCAGGCTGGCGGCGGCACGTCCGACAGCCTTGAGGAACTGACATGTCGACGATGCGTACACCCGATAGCAAGTGGCGCCGCCGCGCTCTGCGTCTCGTCCTGTTTGCCGAGGTGCTGTCCATGTCGGGTGCGCAGCTGAGTGCGGTCGCCATGCCGTGGTTCGTGCTGGAAACCACTGACTCCTCTACCGACATGGGCATCGTGATGGCAGCGCAGATGGCCGCTGTCGCGGTCTTCGGGGCGCTCGGCGCCTCGCTGACCGGACGGCTGGGACCTCGGCGGGTGCTGCTCATCGCCGACTGGCTACGCGGGCTCCTGGTGGCTCTCGTACCGCTGTTGCACGAGCTGGGCCTGCTGACTCTGCCACTGTTTATGGTGCTGGTGTTCGCCATCGGCTGTTTCTACGCGCCGTATACGGCAAGCCAGCAGGCGCTCCTGCCTGCGCTCGTCGGCGACGACGAGATCCTGCTCAGCCGAGCCAATGCACGTCTCCAGGGAGCGACCCGCCTGGCCGTCCTACTGGGGCCACCGGCCGCCGGTCTGTTCATCAGTTCGCTCGGCGCGGCAACCGTGCTGGTGTTGGACGCAGTCAGCTACCTATGCGCCGCCCTCCTGCTCAGTGTCGCCACGCGGCGAGGCGTAGTAGCGCCGGCTGCCCCCCTCGGCCGGAGCCTCGGCCTCGGCGGCGCGCTCCACGTCATCCGGCGAGACCGGCTGCTGAGCAGCTGGACCATTGGCCAGATGCTCGGTGAGATGGGCTGGCAAGCGATGTTCGCCCTGCTGCCGATCCTGGCCCTGCGGCAGTACGGAGGGTCAGCGACTCTCGCGGGGGTGCTGCTGGGCGCATTCGGAGGAGGGGCGCTGGCCGGAACCCTGCTGGTCGGCCCGGCTCTACGACGAGTGTCCGCCGTCCGTCTCGCTGTGCTTGGCCGGGTCGGCCAGACCCTCGCCTTCGCAGGGCTGCTGTTCCCGGTCGGTGCGCTGGGACTCGGGGTCGTCCTGTTCACGGCCGGACTGCTGAATGGTCTGTCCAACGCACCAATCGCTGCACTCCGCACCACCCGCATCCCGGCGGAGCTGCGCTCCGCGACCCTAACCGTGATCGCGGCAATCGCACTCAGCGGTGGCACCGTCGGCCTGGTCGCGGCAGGAGCAGCAGCGGAAAACGTGCCAATCCGCACGCTGTTCATATGCCTTGCGGGGTGCCAGGTCCTCGCAGTCGCCTGCTTCGTCCTGGGCGCCCGCGAACGCGTCGCACCGCGCCCCGGCGCGATGGGCCCCAAGCCGGCCGATCCGCTCCGATAACACTCCGGCCGTCAAGCACCATCCACCGTCTGTCCACCACCTCGACAAAGGGGAAATCCAATGACCACCACGACACAACACGGCTGCCCACACCTGGCAGGCGTCACCGCCCCCATTCACACGCTCGGACCAGACTTCGTCCAGGACCCCTACCCGGCCATGGACGCGCTCCGCGCCGAAGGCCCTGTGCACCTCGTACGGATGCCTGGCGGCGCGGAACGCTGGATCATCACACGCTACGACGACGTCGTCGCGGCTCTGGCCGATCCCCGTCTCAGCAACGAACTCGCTCGGGGGGTGACGCAAAACCTGCCCCCCAAGCCGCTGCCCCCGCGCGTCCAGGTCACCCTGCGCACGACCCAGATCCTGGGACGCGCGATGGCCAACCTTGACCCGCCGGACCACGACCGGCTGCGCAAGCTGGTCGTCCGGGCGTTCAGTGCTAAGCGGGTGGAGAGTCTCCGCCCCCGTATCCAGGAGTATGTCGATGCCCTCTTCGATGCCCTGGCCGGGAAGAACGAGTTCGATCTGGTCGAGGCAGTCGCGGACCGACTGCCGATCAGCGTGATCTGTGAACTGCTGGGGGTTCCAGCGGACCACGCGAACCTCTTCCGCAGTGCCGCTTCCGTGGTGGGCGGCTTCATCGCCGACGACGAGGCCGCCATGCGCACCGTCGCCGCCCTCGACGAGTTCGATGCCTACGTGCGGGGCCTCATCTCCGACCGCCGAGCCGTGCCAGAACCCGACCTGATCAGCGCCCTCGTGTGCGCGGACGCCGACGGACAGCCGCTGACTGACGACGAACTCGTCAGCATGATCGGGATCATACTGTTCGGCGGCTACGAGCCCTCCGCCCAGCTCATCGGCAACACCCTGCTCGCTGTACTGCAGCACCCAGAGCAACTCGCCGCCCTGCGCGCCGACCCTTCGCTGGTGACCGCTGCGGTCGAGGAAACCCTCCGCCACGACGGCCCCGTCACTCCGGGGGTGACCCGCTACGCCCTCGACGACGTCGAAATCGGCGGTGCCGTCATTCCCAAGGGCTCCTACGTGATCGTCGGCACCGCAGCCGCGAACCGCGACCCGTCCCACTGGGAGGACCCCGACACCTTCGACATCGCCCGCACGCCATCCAGCCGGGCGCTCGGGTTCGGCCACGGCCTGCACTATTGCATTGGTGCGCGGCTCGCCGTGCTGGAGGTCGAGATCGTCCTGGCTACGGCTCTGCGCCGTTTCCCTCGGCTCCGGCTTGCCGTCCCAGCGGACCAGCTGGTGCGCCGTCAGGGCTCGGTACGGGGCGTGCGCGAACTTCCGCTCCGTGTGGACTGACGGGGTGCGGTGAGCACCGCGCTTCATCACTGGTGGTCGCCGGGGAGCGTGATCGGTTCCGCGTTCCTCCGGCTTCAGTGAAAGGCGGGTGGCTATCTTGCCGTGGTAGCCGAACGCGGCGCGATGACGGCGACACACGACGGGTGCCCGGGCTCTTGGTGTGCCAGGCATCGATATCAGCCTGTGATCACCTCGCGATGGTGCGCCATGAGAGGAAGGCGCCAGCTTTGGTGTCTTTCTGCATCGTGTGACCAGCCTGGGAACCTCCCGGCTGGTAGCTTCTCTCGCCTCTTGGGCTCCATCTCCAGGAGAGCCTTGATCGGCGGCAGAAACTTCGTGGCGACACGGCAGGTACGGCCAGGGAGTTCTGTAAGTGTGCCAGCGCTACGACACCGATCGCATACCGGGCCGGATAGAGTGAAATCAAATATCCGGCCCGGCCGAATCAGTTCTAAATTAGAATGATTTCCGCTCCAATGCATTGATGACGAAGGCAGTTAAGCCAGATCGAAAAGCCGTAGTCGCAGTTGCTGGTAGCTCGCCTCGCACTCCTTACGGCGGTCGACGCAGCACTGAGCAACCTGCCGGATTTCGAGTTGGCGACCTCGACACGAACGTCTGGGTAGCGAGATTCCAGATCTTGACGCTCCGAAGTGGTGGGCCAAGGGAAATGATCACAGGACGCTCTAGCTTCGGTCCGAGCCTTGGAGAGTTCGTTCTGCCAGCAGAGGTAACCGTCCAACTGCCGCAGACCGCTTTTCACAGACCGCGACGGATAACCACCCCTCTTGTCGCTGACATATCCATAAATGTCACTTACCGCCGCCACCAGAAGCCTCACCGATATCGCTGCACCCCCGGGAAAAAGAAGATGGACCATATCGGGTGGTGGGGGTCGAAGGCCGGGGATTCACTGCGGATCCGCAGCAGGCTAATGAAGTTATGCCGCGGTGGCGGACAGGAGGTCGCTCACTCTAGCGAACGGCGTTCCCTCTGCGAGAAGTTGCGGTCAGAGGCGGCCGAGGGCTTCAGGTAGGTGGCAAGAACACGGTCCCACTCAACGACCGGCAGGTCAGCGTCCGGTCGTCACAGCGCTGAGGCAAATCCTGGTCACAGCACGGTTCGAGAACCCTCACCTCGAAGATCACGGCATCACTACCGCTACCTAGCAACGGATTTTTCGCCGTGCCGGAGAGTAAGTTGGCACAGGACCGAGAACGTGGCTGCCCCAACCAGAGCTGGAACCTGTCGAGAACCAAGACACCGATTCCACAAGAGCTACACCCATGGAAGGAGGCTTTGCCCGGTTCAAGCAGCACGGTTGAACCTGCCAGGCACTCACCCGGCATGAGATCGGCGTTGTGGTCCAAGAGCACGTGCTCTAGTGGGCATGACTTCGGACGCACTAGGCCGTGCCGTCCGGCAAGAAATTCCCAGGGTATGGAAGGATGGGCGGATGACCAACCCGCCCAGAGCCGCCGGAGCACGGAGCGCGGCTCCCGGTCGAAAAATGCGAGCAGATGCACACCACAATCGCGAGAAGCTCTTCCAGGCGGCCCGGTCGGTCTTTGCCGAAAACCCGCAGGGCGCCAGAATGGATGAAATTGCCCAACGTGCCGGGGTTGGGATCGCCACACTGTTCCGCAACTTCCCGCGGCGCATTGACCTCATCGAGGCCCTTTACCGCGAAGAAATCATCGACTTGCAGAACCTTGCCGAAGATCTCTGCAAGTCCCGGGACCCTTGGGACGCACTCGCAGAATGGCTCAGGGCGCTGGCCACTTTCACCTTCAGCAAACGAACCCTCTTTGCTGAGCTGAGTCCCGCCTTTGAGAGGGACCCCAACTTCGCGGAGGAGTCCTACCGTCAACTCCACTCAGCGGCAAGAACGGTCTTTGACCGAGCCAAAGATGCTGGCGAGCTCGAGAACGAATTGCGCACCGCCGACATCATTCAGTTGGTGGGCGGCATATCCATGAACTTCACCGCCGAGCCCACACGCACAGACTACCTTCTGGAAATCATCCTGAAGGCCATCAGGGCACCCGGGGCTGGGACAGCGAATACATACCGATGATTATGATGTGCTGCAAAGCTTCCGCTTACCCAGCCATGAACCAGAAGGGCAGGTTTGTGCCGTAGGCCCTGCGAATACCGGGGGCTCGCTGACACCGGCCAACCGCATCGAACGGCGCGCGTGAGATCTTGGTGATATTCAAACGCAGCTCGAGGCCGTCGGCCTGAGCGTAGGCGAACACATCCGTCAGCGCCCGAAGGTAGGCCAGGGCAGTCGAAGACCGTGCACCCCCGCTCAGCCAGGAGCATACGCACCTCTCCGGTCACACGGGTGACGATGGAGCGGTCGACGCCGACCGACAGTCCTGACGTCGAGTGCGGCCGGTCATGCCGCAGATGAATCAGCGTGGCCACCAGCCGGTCGACGAACACCAGCTGGCGTTCGTCGACCGGCTGGTGGCGAGCGCCGGGTCCCTCAGCCTGCTTCCTGACCCCGCGTCGCGCAGCATGGCGGCAACTCTCGGGGCCGGCCTGCCACAGCACGGCCGACTTCCCCACCAAACCTGCGAGATGACACTGACAGATCCCAACCAACAGCAAATCGAAGACACGCACGACCACCACCCAAATCTTCTATGCATCGTCTCCTGAGGCAGCGAACAGCATGACGCCAGTGACCTTCGCGGCCACCACGAGATCATCAAGGGTTGTGTGAACTTTTTGGAGATCGTGCGCTGACTGCGGGGCATAGCGCAGACCCGGCCAGATGGCGGAAGATGTTCGACAAGGTCACGGCTCGGATCGCGGACCGCTTCCGACGGGTCGAACCCCACGCCATAACCCGCTCCTACCTCCTTGGGCTGCTCTCCGGCGTCGAGCGCAAGAACTGCTGGCGGCTGGCCGAACACGCAGGCTATGCCCGCCCGGGATCAATGCAACACCTACTTCGAAATGCCCCCTGGGACGCTGACATTCTGCACAACGACATCCGCACGGTGTCGGCGTACCCCGGCGCTCCCCAACTCGTTCTGAAAATGTCCACGGTCTGTGCTGCTGCGTCCAGCAGTGCGGCCAACTCGCCCGGCGCCCTTGCCTCTCGTCGAGCAGACCCCGACTCGGATCTCCCCCACCTTGTAACGATGCCAATGGAGACCCCGCCATGAGCCACCCGATCATCAACAAGGCCAAGAAGGCTGCCATCGACGCCCGCTTCCCCTTCCCCTCTACGACCCAACCGACCCCTTGCCAGGTTCGCCCCCAGGACTTTGATTTCAAGAACGGCGATCGCTCTGCGGGCGGTGGAGAGGTGGAACAGCGCCTGGCCAAGACGCGCGCCGCATGCAACGGCTGCCCTGTCGCTGCTGGATGCCTGCTCTGGGCACTCGTCCACGAGCAGGAGACTCGGGAGCGCATATATGCAACGACTACTCCCCGGCAACGCACCGGACTACGAAAGCGCTTGAAGGAGCGTCTCGGACCCGACTGGAGGGACGTACTGGCTGCCCAGAATGAGGTCCGCCGCAAGAAAGCGGCCGTTGCCCGCAACACGCCGCTGACGGTCAACCAGGCGCGCATCGTGGACTTGGACCGTCAAGTCAATGGCCCGATGCCTCGGCCGGGTACCCTCACCGCCGCCTGCCAGGAAGGCAACCGCAACCGACTGGTAGCCAGCCTGCGATTGACCCGCCCGCGAAAGAATCCGGCGAAGGCCTCCTGACGCACCTGTCCCCACACCAGCAGTTCGTTGGTCGCTGAGCTGAAGTTTCCCTTCCCGAACATGCTGTCGCAGCCAGAGCGCAACTCGAATTGAAGGAGGAACCGACGTATGGGAGGAAGCGATAGCCCTCAGAGCAGGAACCGTCTTCAACCAAGCCCGCTTCCTCGGGCAGCGCCTTACGAAGTGGTTCAGTCGTCCATCAGGACTACGCCTAAAGGGTGTTGCGCAAGGTTCTGAGCTGGGCATCTCTCCTGTATGGCTGGGGTGTTAAGGGCTGAGCCGGTGTGGGTGGAGACGTTCACCGGGCTTCAGGTGACGCAGTTCGCTCGTCTGCTGAGGGTGGTGCGGGAGCGGGGCGGCAACGGCACGTTGCGGGGCCGGCCGTGGTCGCTGCCGTTGGCCGAGCAGGTACTGATGGTCGCGGTGTACTACCGCACGAACCTCACGATGCGCCGGCTCGGCCCGCTGTTCGGTGTCTCCTCCTCCACCGTGTGCCGGGTCGTCCAGCGGCTGGGACCCCTGCTCGCGGTCGAACCCGTGGCTCGTCCGGTGGATGCCGATACCCGGCTGGTGATCGCGGCCGCCCGTCCGGTGCCGGGCACCACCGCAGACGCCCATGCCTGGCGGGCGTCCGGGCTGAGCCAGTACTGCAAGAGTGTGACCGTGCTGGGCGACGGCGTATATCTCAACTGCGGGATGGCGGTGCCCCACCGCAAACGCCCGGGACGGGTCCTGCTGCAGGCCGAGGAGGACGACAACGCCGAGCACCGCAGGGTCCGTGCCCGGGTGGAACACGTCATCGGCCGGCTGAAGAACTACAAGATCCTGCGCGACTGCCGCCAGCGGGGCGACGGTCTCCATCACGCGGCCCAGGCCATCGCCCGCATGCACAACCTCGCCCTCGCGTCATGAGCAGACGAGTCCGTCACCCGCTCTGACCTGCCCGCACCCAGCCTTGTGCAACACCCTTTAGGCAGCATTCTGCTGCTGGCGCTCCGGCACTTCTGGATGCAGTGGTCGTGGCTGGCCAGCGCGCAGGCGATCACCCACACCGATTCGTAGACGGTGCCCAGGATGTTCTCGCTGTCGGCGCCGGGCCGGATGTAGGGACACACGGCTGATGCCGTTGGAGAGTTCTGTCAGTGTGACGGCGCCACGACACCGATTGCGTACCGAGTCGGATGGCGTGGACTCCGATATCGGGCCCGGTTGGGCTCAGTTACACACCAGGAGGATTCCCAATCCAGTGGCAGCGACTACGAGGGCAGTCAACGCCAGGGCGAAAAAGTGAAGTCGCAGTTGCAGGTAGCGCGCCTCGTACTCCTTACGAAGGTCGACGCAGCGCTGCGCGACCTGTCGGGTTGTTGCCCTGGCGACCTCGACGCGGAAATCCGTGTAGTGAGATTCCAGGTCTTGACGCTCCAGAGTGGTGAGCCATGGGAAACGATTACAGAACGCTCTGGCTTCGGTGCGAGCCTGGGAAATTTCATTCTGCCAATAGAGGTAGCCGTCCAACTGCCGCAGTCCGTCTTTCACAGACCGTGGTGGCTGACCTCCCCCACTTTTTACTGAAGCATCCATGGGGGTTATCTGCTGCTCCCACCGGAAGTCTCATGGATATCGCTGTGCTCCTCGGAAAATTCAAGTTGAGCCATATCGGGGTGATGGAGGTCGAATGCCGGGGATTCACTGCGGATCCGCGGCAGGGTGACGAAGTTGTGCCGCGGCGGCGGGCAGGAGGTCGCCCACTCCAGCGAACGGCCATAGCCCCACGGGTCATCGACCCCAACCTCTTTGCCATACCTCGCCGTCTTCCATACGTTGTAGAGGAACGGCAGGATCGACAGGCCGAGCAGGAACGCGCTGATCGTCGAGATCGTGTTCAGCGTGGTGAAGCCGTCGGAGGCGAGGTAGTCGGCGTACCGGCGCGGCATGCCCTCGACACCCAGCCAGTGCTGCACCAGGAACGTGCCGTGGAAGCCCACGAACAGCGTCCAGAAGGTGACCTTGCCGAGACGCTCGTCAAGCATCTTTCCAGTGAATTTCGGCCACCAGAAGTGGAAGCCGGCAAACATCGCGAACACCACGGTGCCGAACACCACGTAGTGGAAGTGCGCCACTACGAAGTACGAGTCCGAGACGTGGAAGTCCATCGGCGGGGAGGCCAGGATGACGCCGGTCAGACCACCGAAGAGGAACGTGACCAAAAATCCCGTGGCCCAGAGCATCGGCGTCTCGAAGGACAGCGAGCCCTTCCACATCGTTCCGATCCAGTTGAAGAACTTCACACCGGTCGGCACGGCGATGAGGAACGTCATGAAGGAGAAGAACGGGAGCAGCACGCCACCGGTGACGTACATGTGGTGCGCCCACACGGTCGCGGACAGGCCGGCGATCGCGATGGTCGCGCCGATCAGGCCCATGTAGCCGAACATCGGCTTGCGGGAGAAGACCGGGATGACCTCGGAGATGATGCCGAAGAACGGCAGCGCGATGATGTACACCTCCGGGTGGCCGAAAAACCAGAAGAGGTGTTGCCACAGCAGGGCTCCGCCGTTGGCTGCATCGAAGATGTGTGCCCCGAATTTACGGTCGACCTCGAGCGCGAGGAGCGCAGCGGCCAGCACCGGGAAAACCAAGAGAACCAGCACGGCAGTCAGCAGTACGTTCCAGGTGAAAATCGGCATGCGGAACGTGGTCATGCCAGGAGCGCGCATGCAGATGATTGTCGTAATGAAGTTAACCGAACCCAGGATGGTGCCGAATCCGGAGAAAGTCAGACCCATAATTGCCATGTCGGCGCCAATGCCAGGCGAATGCGCAGCGCTGGAAAGAGGGGTGTACATGAACCAGCCGAAGTCCGGAGCACCATTCGGAGTCAGCAGTGCCGCCGCTGCGATCAGTGAACCGAAAACGTAGAGCCAGTAGGCGAACATATTGAGCCGCGGAAACGCCACATCTGGTGCGCCGATCTGAAGTGGCATGATCCAGTTCGCGAAACCTGCAAAGAGCGGGGTGGCGAACATCAGCAGCATAATCAGGCCATGCATAGTAAAAGCCTGATTGAACTGCTCGTTCGAGATAATCTGCAAACCTGGCCGAGCGAGTTCGGCTCGCATAATCAATGCAACGATGCCGCCGACAATGAAGAACGCGAATGACGTAACCAGATACAGAGTTCCGATGGTCTTGTGGTCGGTAGTGGTAAGCCACTTCACGACAACGCTGCCGGGTTGCTTGCTCCGCACCGGCAATTCACTGTCGTATGCGGCTTCTTCCGGGGCGGTACCCCCGGGCGGTTGAGAGAGGACTCCCACACTGACTCCCCAGTCACTTCATCCTATTGAAAGCCGCACTAGACCTACAGCAGCAGGCCGGAGGTTGACCACGTGCCCGACGACTGTAACGCCACCTCCAGCTCATGACACCATGCGACATCCCTATTCGCCCACGAAGTAGCCGGACGGCCTAACCGAACGGGAATCAAGGGAAGCCGACGCCTGAAAAAGAGGAGCTTTCACATCAGTTTGTCGTATGATCTCTGACCGTTGCGAGATGTCCACTACATGGTGTGAGACGAGCAGACCAGCGAACAGCGGATCCTCCGCGAGAAGTTGCGGTCAAAGGCAGCAGAGGAGTTCAAACCAGTGACAAGAACGCAGTCCCCGCTCAACAGTCTTCAGGTCGGCGACTGGCCGTCACAGCGTTGACACGAAGCCTGGTCAGAGCATGGTTTGAGAGCCCTCACTTCGAAGACCACGGCATCATTACCGCTACTCAGCAGCGAAGTGTTCGCCGCTGTGCTGGAACATGAACTTACCCAAGACCAGGAACGGATCTGACCCAACCTGAGCTGGAACCTCATCATGGATCAAAACACCGATCGCACATCGATCCCACAAAAGCTACACCCGCACATCGGCCTTTACCCTGTTCAAGCAACCCGCTAGAACCAGCCAGGTACTCACCCAGCGTGCGATCAACCTGTACGAAAACTTGGCAGCCAACTGGATAACAATCCCGTAGCCCCAGCATAAAAGTTGCAGAGCCAAGCAAGTGCGCTCTCCGCAAACCAGCGGTAGAAACCTCGTACGGCGTAACCTCCGATCCAAACCCCGGATAAGCCGATTGACCAGCACTCGAAATTTCGTCCGGCAGACCCGGTCGAGCAGGCAGGTAATGCGTGGCCGGCACTGCGAGTGTCGGAGCCGGCCAGGCCAAACCTGGCCGGCTCTCGTGCGAGCGGGAACCTTCGACACCCGACTCTGCTCAGCGCAGCCCGAACGCCCTGATCACACTCTGCGTGACCGAGTTGCCCCGGGCGTCATACGCGGTCGCCTTCATCGACACGAAGGAAGCCGATGCCGGCGCATGGAAGGAGAATCGGCCCTGCTTACCCTCCGCCGCGTGCCAGGTCTGTCCGTCGTCGTACGACAGTTGTAGTGAGACTGCACCGGTCGCGCCCGCTCCCTCCGCGTGGGCCAGATGTCCGACATTCACGAACAGAGCCGAGTTCCGCCGTGCCCGCCCATCAGCGTCGGTAGCAATCTCGTAGTCGAGTTGCAGGAGAGGCAGAACTGCGGCCTCATCGTCCTTCGGCGCCTTGGACATAAAGTCCCACTCAGTCCGAGTGCGGGTGGAATACGGAGTGAAGGCTGCATCCCTGCGCCCGGTAAGAACCAGCCGGTATGGCAGAGTCTTGGCGCTTGGGGCATCAGCCTCGACGACCGTGAAGTTTCCCGTGGCCAGCTGCGCGGCGCCCTGGTAGAGGGCCAGGTCCTCCTGGGTGTCCAGCCCGTCCTGGCTCATACCGACATGGTCCTGGCTACCCCAGCCCGGTATGTCCAGGATCATATGGTTGCCGCTGCGCGTGGGCTGCCGGTAGTTGTTGTTGAGGTAGGGGCGTTCGATCGGCTTGAACCATTCCTCGCTCTGTCGGCTGCCCGGCCGATAGGAAGTGCGGGGATCGACTTCGTAGACGATGCCGTCGGCGTAGGCGATCTGTCCCCAGGTGTAGTCGTCTCCAGTGGAGACCCAGTCGGTGCGCTGCTCGTTCACTGGTTCGGGCGTGCTGGTGCCGATAGCCCAGGTGTTGTAATCGGGCCAGTCGTAACGGAACTCGCCGCCGGTCCGCGTCGGGTCCGGGCTGTCGAAAGTGACGTCGATGCGGGCCAGGTTGCTGGGACTTCCTTTCACAAGCAGATGCGAGGGGACGGCGTTGTGGTGCGTCTGCATGAGGTCGTACACGTAGGGGCTTGTCGGCTCGGAGTCCACAGTGATCTGTGCGCCGGGCACGGTGGCTTGCCGGACGAGCTTCTCACCTTCGTCGGTGCTGAGCAGTCCGACGTCCACTGCGACGGGCCCGGAGAACGAGCCGTAGTTGCGGAGACTGCGGCCGTTCTGATTGTTGACGACCAGCATGAGCTTCGCGCCCGCCGCGGCGGCGTTCGCAGCCTGTTGCATGTCGGGTACGTCATCGTTGCGGCGGACCACCACGGCCTTGCCTCGTACATTGAGGCGAGCGTAGTCGACGCTGGTGCCCTGGCCTGCAAAGACGAGCGGCATGGTGCGCTCGCCTTCGGTCAGCGCGGTGACACCGTCCTGGCGCAGAACGTCGGTGAAGTCGGTTGTGCGGGTGGACACGCTGAGCGCGGGCTCCTCCTTGCGCCATCGGGCGGCGAGGTAGAAGTTACCGTGCGTGACCTTGTGGGTGGTGGGCTGGGCCCACAGGCTGTCGTAGCTGGTCTGCGTCTCCATATAGTCGCGGAAGGAGGCGCCTTCCATTGACCGGTAGTAGTCCAGCCGCTGATAGGACGCCTCGGACCGCTGCGGGGTCGTGGTGTCGATGCGCGTGGCCTTCGAGGCGTCGAGTGTGACCGTGCTGTCATGGTCAAGGACGACGTCCGGATCACCCAGCAGGGCCATGCCCATCGAGTGGGGGCCGTGAACGCCCTCGACCGTCGTATAGGACAACACCGAGTACACGTCGTTGGGCAGGCGCATCTCTCCTGTTCCGGACTCATCAACCTGGAAGAAGGACGGTGCGTCCTCTCCGGACCTGAGCACTTCGACAAGTCCGGACGTGGGCCTGCCGTGTGGGTCCTTGAGCACTAGGGTCAGCTTGTACGACACATAGCCGAGCGAGACTGCAGTGTGCGCCACCAGGCGTCCCGAGGCGGCGTGAGCCTCCACCTGGCCGCTGTAGCGGCCGTCGGTGGTGAGGCCGGAACCGTCGATCGTCACGGTGACGCTGGCGCTGCCGTGAGCGGGAACTACCACTTTGGACGACGAGAGGCGGAAGACCCCCGAAGGGGCGTGCGTCGCCGCGATCGACAGTGCAAGAGTGACCGGGGTGTTAGTGGTGTTCGTGTACGTCACCGGCCGTCGGGCGGCCCCGTCGGCCGTCTGCGGCACGTGCGGGGCGTAGGCCGTCGCCGAGGCATAGACGCCCGCCGGCACAGCCGCGGCGATGCTCAGCCGACCGCTGCCGCCCTGGAAGGCGTCGTAGTCCGGCGTCTCCTGCGATGTGCTGGTGACCAGGTCCTTCAACTGGCTTCCCGTGAGGTCGGGATGTGCGGCGGCCAGAAGGGCTGCGGCACCGGCAACGTGCGGTGTCGCCATCGACGTGCCCGACAAGGTCTGGTATGAACCTTCCCCGTTGTCGTTCCAGTGGGAGTTGGCTGCGAGGATGTCGACCCCCGGGGCAGTTATCTCCGGCTTCAGCGCTCCATCGATGCGGGGGCCCTGACTGGAGAAGTAGGCGACGGCGTCCGTGGAGTCGACGGCGCCCACGGTCAGCGCGGCGTCTGCGACCCCGGGCGCACCGATCGAGTTGGGTGTCCCCGTGTTGCCTGCGGCGACGACGAACAGGGCGCCGGTCTGGTCGCTCAAACGGTCGACCGCCTGGCTGAGCGGGTCGCTGCCATCGGACCGGTTGTCGGATCCCAGACTCAGGTTGATGATCTTGGCGTGCTGGTCGACTGCAGCCCATTCCATTCCGGCAAGGATCCAGGAGTCCTGGCCCTGACCGGTGTTGTCCAGCACCTTGCCGATGTGGAGCCGCGCCCCGGGTGCAACTCCTTGCTCTTTGCCGCCAGAGGCGGCACCGGTGCCCGCAATAATGGATGCCACGTGCGTGCCGTGCCCGTAGTGGTCGTCGGTGTTCTCGTCGGGCACGAAACTCCGGGCAGCGGCGATCTGGTGGGACAGGTCGGGATGGTCTGCATCGATGCCGGTGTCCAGGACGGCCACATCGACTCCCTGGCCGGTGTTTCCTCCGGCCCATACCTGCGGTGCGCCGATCTGCGAGGTGCTGTCGGCCAGATCCGCTTTCACGGTGCCGTCGAGCCAGATGTGGGAGATACCGCCTCCCAGGACTGGCGTGGCTTCCTGCGCGCGAGCGCCCGTCGAAGTCGCATGACCAACCACGCTGTTCCAGAACTCTCCAGCATGGGCGCGGATCTCGGCCAGCGCCGCACCCTGGATGCTGCTGAGGTCGCGTTCGCGCACCGAGCCCGTAGGCGCTGAGGCGGGCCGCTGGGAAGCTGCGGAATGCGTGTACGAAACGATCAGCGGGAGCTGGTCCTTGTGCGCATCGTCGTAGCCGTCTGCAACCAGGTCGGTGATGTTGAACAGCCGTCGGTCCAAAGCACCCGAAGCCACAAATGGCAGGGCAGATTCGGGATAGACATACAGATCCCTTCCCGACTGCATGATCTGAGCCTGTGCTGGCCCGCCGTCGGCACCACGGACGGTGACGGTGCCACCGGGCTGGCCGTCGGCCCTCGGTATCTGACGTGTGGTGACCACGTCCCCCGTCACCAGCGTGATCGAGTGGGTGCCCTCGGGCACGCGATCGGGCAGGGACGCGCTCGATGCGGTTGCGGTCTCCGCGGTGGCAGCGTGCGCGTTAGACGGGGCTGTCAACAATAGGAGCAAGGCGCCGGCAAGGGCCGATGCGCGCCAGGGTGTGCAGCGTTGCTTCACGAGTCCCTGCTACAGGTTCAGGCAGCGGACGATAGCCCGCTGCTGTTCACGGGCGCCACCCCAGTCGGACGGGCGCCGCTCTAATTGAAGGAAAGTTAAGATTCCAAAAATTTGATCTGAAGCCAAGCGATTGCCCCATACACCAAAGGGCAGAAGGTGTGCTCGCCCGCACCCATCTCGGACGTCGGATTCCAGATGGGCAGGGGCTCTAAGCGGCTGTTGTCCGTACTGGACAGCCCTGGCGCCCCTCCAGCCCTGCCACCCTGCCCGACCACGACACATGCGGCGCCCGTCATCACTCGCCACCGGCCTGTGGTGCACATCGCCACTCATGAGCGACCGGCAAGCTGCTCCAACGAATCCACGGTTGCTATCTATTTCATCTAAGGAATATGAGGGAAAGCATGTGGGTGCCAGATGTATTCGCCCTCCTCGGTGGCAGCAGCAGGATCGGCAAACCGTGCCTACAGGCGATACCGGGCCGCCAACCCGCCTAAGAAATATCGGCTTTAAAGCCTCAAGACCTGACAACTACTGCGTGGAGGCGGCGAACGTCGGCAGTCTTACTATTCCCGTCCAGGCCAATGCAGGCCGGTGGCCAGGGGATTCTGACGCAGTAGCCCCGCAAAGGGGTCCCCTGCTCCGATGCTTCACTGCCGAGATGCTCGATCAGTTGAGCCTGAGTACCGGCCTCGGCGAATTGATCCGCTGGCACGGGGCCAACAGCTGCTTCCCAGCACCCCGGCACCTAGGTGGCTGTTGTCGTTCCGATCTTGAGTGATGCCAATCGAACGGGATTCTCAATCTGGTGAGCGTGACTGCTGTCATGGAACTGACATCTACAAAACGCACCACCGCTAGTCGATCAGATGCCGGTTGGCCCGGCTCCACGCGACCCGATCTCGAAGCTCGTCCAGATGGCCTTCGGCAACCCAGGTGGTCTGGGGCTCGTGGCCCTGCTCGGCAAGGCGGCGAACAGCGTCGATGCCCTCTTCCTGAACGGCAATAACGACGTCGACCAACCCTGCTGTGTCAGTAACACCGTACGCGCCGGCGAACACCTCAAGGCGGCGACGCCGGTCGGGCGGCTGGGGGTAGCGCAGCCAGCGCACGCACTCGTCGTCATCCCGGAACGGAGCGGTGTACTCGAGCGCGTAGCCGACATCGTGCAACCGCTGCGCCGGACGGGCGTGGTCCCAGTCGAGGATTCCGATCGGCTGAATGCCGCACCAGACAACGTTCCACGGCCCGAAGTCCCCATGGCAGATCACCTCCTCACCCACAGGACCAGCGGTCTTGGTGGACCAGCACGTTGTGCCAGGAGGGCGGTAGCCGGCGACGGCGTCGTGGTACTCGCGCAGCAGACGGGCGAAGGCGATCAGGCCTCGGTCATTGACGACTTTGGCCCAGCCGTCCGGACCGGACTCGCCATCAATCCAGGTCAGAACCTCCCTCCCCTGCTCATCGAAGCCCAGCACACGGGGTGCTTGCTCATAACCGATGGCCTCAAGATGACGAAGCAGCCCGTGAACTGCTGGTGTCCACGGCCCCACCGGTCGGCGCACCGTGTTGCCAATCCGCTCCACGCGGCCAAGGTCTTGTGACGTCACGTGGCAAAGGTGACGAAGCGCCGGCCGAGACGCAACTGACTATCGCGCCACTGGCGGTGAGCCGTGGAGGCCTGCCGGGTCGAAGTGAACGAAGCCACTCGATGTCGAGTGGCTTTTGTCGTTCCGCACTTGAGGGGTGCCAGTCGAACGGGAGTCTCGATCGGGTGAGCGTGACTGCTGTCGTGCATGAAAGCAGGGCCTCTTGGTAGCTCGAGGGGTGTCTACGCCATCAAGCTTTCCAGGAGGCCCTTTTGACGCAGTTCTACGGCATCGCGGAGTTGGAATCCACCTCGGACACCCTTGCGTGTGACTGTTTAGCTCACCGGTTCGGGAACGCCGGCGATCACGGGGTGCGCGAGCGGCGCTACCCGACGGACGTGTCGGACGCGGAGTGGGCGGTGGTGCGGCCGCTGCTTCCGATGCCGGCCTGGCTGTGAGGCCGGGGCGGGCAGCCGGAGGCCTACTGCCACCGCGCGATGTTGGACGCGATCCGCTACCTCGTCGACAACGGAACGAAGTGGCGGGCGATGATGGCCGACTTCCCGCCGTGGGACCGGGTCTACGCGTTCTTCCGCTGCTGGCGCGGCCATGGTCTGGTGAAGGAGTTCCACGACCGGTTGCGTGGAAGGGCCCGGGAGATGGCGGGGCGGGATCCGGAGCCGAGCGCGGGCGTGATCGACTCCCAGTCCATCAAGGCGGACGTCTTCGCCGGTGTCGACAGCCGCGGCTTCGACGGCGGCAAGCTGATAAACGGCCGCAAGCGCCACGTGGTGGTCGACACGCTCGGTCTGCTGCTGGGGGTGATGGTCACCGCCGCGGACATCGGCGACCGCGCCGCCGCCCACGTCCTGCTCGCCCAGGTGGCCGCCGCACACCACTGGCTGGCCCTGGTCTGGTCCTCGCCATCGTCAAACGCAGCGACGACATGCGCGGCTTCGTCGTACTGCCCGAGCGGTGGATCGTGGAGCGGTTCTTCGCCTACCTGATGCGAAGCCGCCGCCTCGTGCGGGACTTCGAACACTCCACCACCAGCGCTGAGGCGATGGTCTACTGGTCGGCGACGATGTTCATGACCCGGCGCCTTGCCCGGCCACGGCCTTCGCGGGCGTGAACCGGCCCGGCGCCGACTCCACGAGGCACCCCGTACCACCAGCCGTTTCGCCTTCGACCGCAACTCCTAGATCTTCGCAGGCATCGGGTCCAGACCGAAGCAGGTGGCCATCTCCTGGCACGTCAGCAGACCTTGACCGAGCCGGTTGCGGTCCGCGAGAGCCTGCACGATGCGCTGGCAGTCCGTCGACAGTGCCGACCAGGCCAGGCCCGCATGCCACATCGACACCACCGATTTCGGCTTCGCCGCCTCCGAGGATGCCGGCGGAACCGGCGGTTCCCCGCGATCCGACGGCTCCTCGGCGGCATCTGGGCCGGCGACGTCGCCTTCGCCCAGGGACAGCACCTCGCCAACGCGTGAACGGGCGATGACCCACTCGTTCCACTACTGCTCGACCACGACCAGCTCGGCCTGGATCCGGTCCGCCTCCTCCCGCAGCACGTCCACACGACGATGAGCGGTCAGCTCACGCTCTTCCAGCAACCCCACGATTGACAACATCCCCGACCTCCACCAGAGCCACGAAACGTCACCACTCCCCGAGACCGCCGACCTTATGCCTGAACAGCGGAAACGCAGCCCTCAAGCCCGGAAATACAACAGCCACTAATGCCAGCCGTGCGCTGCGCTACGTCGAACAGCCCGCTCCTGTAGGGCGGCTGCTGGCGCACGTCACTAGCACTTCCCCGTCGTGGCCTGGCCTCGCCATCGTCGAGCGCACCGCAGGCGGGCGGATCACGACGGAGCTGCAGGCAGTCGAGTTCGCCCACTGTGCCGGACAGGACACGAAATGAATCTAGCTCTGCAAGGAGTTCCGCCGGAGCATCGCCACCGCGCCAGGCACCTGGACCCAGCGGAGCATGCTGAGACCGCTGACGGACACCGACCGGGGCCTGTGGCTCGCAGCGGATCATCTCTTCGGTGCACTCGTCAGGGACTTCGACACTGAGCATCTGATGATCGGCGCGCCCGGTTGCGAGCCATGGCTGCGGGCAAAGCCGGTGGGGCGCACGCGCTGGGACGCCACCACCCAGGGGCCGTGCGACATCTTGAAGGAACTACAGGACCTGGCCGACCGATGGCGAGCGGCCGGAAGTCCCAGTCGCTACCGCCTTGTCTTCGAGCCAGGCGGTGGCCAGCGCGCCGAAACGGCATGTGGCCGTCCCTCCTGGCACCTGCCCGCCCCTTACCCCCGCGACGATGGAGCATCTCCATACCCCGTCCCGGCGATCCCGCCCTCAGCCTGCTGATGGGCAAGAAAGCCTCGTTCCCAGGAGGTCGTGGAACAGTACGGCTGCAGCCGGTTTCGCCTGTCGGAGCGACCGAGCCGATGGCCGGCATCGTCCGGGATCTTGCCGCTGGTTTCCGATCAAGGCTTCCAGGTGCGCAGGATGGAGGCGATGCGGTCGGCGGTGCAGCGCGGGTTGTACAGCTCGTGGGCGAGTGCGGTGAGTTGTTCGCGGGTGGGGTCGACGGGGATGTTGCTGGCCTCGAGGTACATGACGGCGACCGCGCAGGCGACGGTGAGGTTGGAGTGTTCCAGCCAGCGGCAGCAGCCCAGGGTGTGGACCAGGGCGGCGGCGCGGGCGTAGGGGCCGTCGTAGACGGCGGTGTCGAGGAGTTCTCCGCGGTGGCGAGCGACGGCGGCGATGGGCACGCCGTAGTCGTCGGGGGCCGGGTCGCGGTGTCCGGCCCGTTCTGCTGCTTCGAGGATCCAGGATTCGTCGACGTGCAGGATCACGCGGCGGCGCCGGGCTGCGGGTCGGCGTAGGGGGCGTCGAGCTGCTGCTCCAGGTCGTCGAGGAAGCTGCCGTGCGTATCGATGAGCCGCTGGGCGGCGGCCATGCCGGCGGCGCGGGCTCCGGTGGTGTCCTCGATGATGAGCCGCTCCACGTACCGGTTGAAGTCCAGCTGACGGGCCCGGGCTGCGGCCTTTCCGGCCTCCAGCACGTCCTCCTCCAGCCTGACCTGGGTCTGCTTCTTCGCGGTAGCCATACCCGCATGGTAGCAGGATGGTAGCAGGCGAGGTAGGGCTTTGTTTGACGCGAGAGCTCAGGCCTACAGCCCGTAGGCCCCCGGGGCTGTGCGTTGCGTGGGCGGTTCAAGATCATAGTGTTGCCCGTGAGAGACGACGGCAGCACTGATGGCACCCACCAGAAGGATGTGAGCACCGGAGAACCGGATGGGCGCCCAGCAAGGACACGGAACGGGCAGAGAGCGCACGAAGGCGAGCTGCCAGCCCCCGCCTTCGTCACCAACGACATTGGAACCAAAGAATGCGCGGCGCCTGCCGGTCTCGCGGTATGCCGAGATCGACGGATGGATGTTGATGATGCGGCCGCCTTCGCGCCTACCGGGGCAGCACGTCACCCGGGCCGCACCCCGTCTGCTGTGCACGAGTCCCTAGAGCGTGCACAGCGTGCGACCCATGCGGCAACAGAGCTCTGGTCAGCTGCAGACGGCCGTCCGCACCTGAGCGGCCAGCCCGAGCAAACATCCTCTACGCGGTCGGAAGGAGGTCGAAGAGTTCGCGCAGGACACGGGTGTACTCCCCGCCCCCAGGCTCACCCGCAAGTCGCTTCACGCGCGTGGTCGGAGCATGCAGGAGCTTGTCGACAACGCGCCGCACGGTCTGCGCCGTTTCAGAGCGTTGTCTTTCATCCAGGTCTGGAAGGCGCCGCTCCAAGCGCGCCAGCTCACTGGTGACGAGATCCTCAGCCATTGCACGCAGAGCAACAATTGTCGGGACGCTGCGTTCGGCGCGGACTGCCGCGCCGAACGCAGCGACCTCGGCCGCGACCAGGCTGCGGACCCGGTCCACATCGTCGGCCGCAGGGGTATCAGCGGCCGTCGCAGCAAGCGTCTCGATGTCAACAAGTCGTGCTCCGTCGATGTCGTGCACGGCGATATCTATATCGCGCGGCATGGCCAGGTCCAGCAGGTGCAACGTGCCCCTGCTGCCAGCCGGGACCCGGTTTGCTTCCGATGGGGCACCTGGAGCAGTGGGCCGCCCGGCGACGGCCGCCGCCACATCCGCAGTGGTGAGTGTGAGCCCCGTCGCGCTGGTGCAGGAAACCGCCAGGTCCACGCGTCCGAGCTCGAAAGGCACCTCGGCCATCGGGACGGCGCGCGCCGTAAGGCCGGGTCCGAACTGTTCGGCGAGCACGGCCGCCAGCTGCTGTGCACGTTTCAAAGTGCGGTTGGCGATCGTCAGCTGTCCTATTCCCGCACGGGCAAGCGTGGTTGCCGCGAGCGAGCACATCGAGCCGGCACCGATGACGAGGCCCTGTTTGCCAGCAGCCCATTTCTCCACGGTTGCATCTGCGGCGAGTTGCTCCAGGCCGAAGGTGACCAGCGACTGCCCGGCGCGGTCGATTCCAGTTTCACTGTGCGCCCGCTTGCCGACCCGCAATGCCTGCTGAAAGAGGTTGTTGAGCAGGGGCCCAGCGGTATCGAGCTCTTGTCCGGCCGCCAGAGCGTCCTTGACCTGTCCGAGAATGTGCGGTTCACCAACCACCAGCGAGTCGAGGCCACATGCTACAGAGAACAGATGGTGGACCGCTCGATCCTCGAAGTGGACATAGAGGTGCGGCGCAAGTTCGTCGAGACCTATGCCGCTGTGCGCAGACAACTGCTTGGCCATCTCCTCTACGCCGCCGTGGAACTTGTCCACAGCGGCGTAGAGCTCGATGCGATTGCAAGTAGCAAGCATCATGGCTTCTGTGGCCGCATCGCCGGCAAGCATGTCCTGAAGCACCCTGGGCCGGTCATCGAGACCAAGGGTTGTCTGCTCCAGCATGCTTACCGGGGCGCTACGGTGACTTAGACCCACCACCAGCAGACTCACGCTTCCACCTCGGCTGTTGCGAAACTTGCCCGCCTACCGGTGCCACAGGAGGCGCTGTTGATGCTGCCCATGCTCATAAGTCGAGTCTCTTCTCTCAAGACGTAGATCGATCCTCGCAGGAGGCGTAGCGTGAAGCCTTCTCGTGCTGGCCGTTCACTGACAGAAGACACCTTTGTTACAGAGGCCAGCCACGGCAGACCGCTGACCCGATATCGGTGCGCGCTCCCTGCCCTTGATAGGTGAACTGCGGAGTGGCGACTGGACACCACGCCCGCCGGTTGGTGCCATGCGGTTCACACCGACTCCCGCACAACTCGATCGTTGAGAAGCCCACCGGAACATTGAGCAGTGCCGAAACTTAAAGCGACTTGGAAATCCCCGGGCTTGCTGCAGCGGGTGGCGGCACTACCGACGCACTGCCCTCCGCCTTCCCGGGCCTTGGCCCTGCCCTGGGCCCGCTCCGCACTGAAACCGGCCGACAGGCCGTAGCGAAGGGTCAGGTCGGTGGCTGCGGTGGCTGCGGCAGCAGTCCAGGTCATGACCGGTCCTGATCCTTGCGATGGCTGAGCGAGCGCATGTGCGGCGCGTGTGAGCCTGCGACTGTAGTTGACTATTAAACTATATCAAATAAGAGTTATCCCCCAGGTGAACCCACACACTCGGACGCCCCACCGTCGGCCCCCAAAAACCCCACCCGACCCCCATGCTTACGCGCAGCAGCGGGACAGCCGACGCCTCCAGGACCAGCGCGGACGCCGCACAGCGAGGGGACCGACATTGGGTGCCGACGCCATCACTCACAGAGGACCCGCTTCGCCGCTTAACACCAGCCCGCCGGCTCCTCCCTGCAGGGCCACAGCGCCGCACCGTTAACCACCGCATCAGACCAGGAGGCAGCCTTCTGCGGGCCACCCGGGCGCACCCGCGAGAGCCGGCACTGCCACAGAGGACCAGCGCATACGGCAACAAGAAGAGCCTGACAAGCCGAATCCACAACGGTCCGGCGCAAAAAAAGGCATCAAGGCAGCCTAAAAAGGACAGATCCGATCAGCCAGACCCCTGGCAAGGGGCTCACCGACACGCTTGCATCGGTCATCAGCAATCGGCATACCGATGGGAGGGGTGCCCTCAGCGCGCCGCTTAGGACCGGCCGGAGAGGGCTTGCGCCTCCAAACGGGTGAGGACCTTGTTGACCATCGAGGCGAAACCGGCCAGTTCCGCATCGGTGAGCGCGTCAAAAACGAGGGCCTTCACAGTCTGCACATGAGCAGGTGCAGCCTGTTCGATGGCTGTCCGGCCTTCGGGTGTCAGGACAACGTAGGCGCCGCGGCCATCGTCAAGGCATTCCTCGCGACGCACCAGGTTTCGGGCCGCCATCCGCTTGATGCGATGCGAGAGCCTGCTGGGCTCCCACCCCAGTGCGCGGGCGAGTTTCAGCACACGCACTCGCCCCTCCGGCGTGTCCGTGAGCTGGACCAGAACCTCGAAGTCCGGCAAGGACAGATTGGAGTCCGCCTGCAACTGTCGATGCAGGGCAGCAGGAAGCTCCGTGTTCATCCAGAGCCAGCGCCGCCATACCCGCTGCTGCTCATCGTTCAGCCACAAGCCCTCGGTAGTCACGCCGCCAGCCTACAGAAATGATTGACTCATCACATACCTACCTCTCGAGATTTAGTTGACTATTCATCTATCCTGGCAGCAGGCCAGCCAGGAGCACTCCGCCCACTGGTCCGCCCCTTCGAGAGGACTACGCATGCGCCGCAGCACCCCGCCCCCGCACGTCGACATCCGCCGGGCCGGGGAACGATTCAAGACCCGGATCGGCTGGCTGGACTCCAAGCACTCCTTCTCCTTCGGCCACCACTACAACAAGACCAACACCCATCACGGTCTGCTGCTGGTCAACAACGACGACGTGGTACTGCCCGGTTTCGGCTTCGAGACCCACCCCCACCAGGACATGGAGATCGTCACCTGGGTCCTGCGAGGTTCGCTGGTGCACCAGGATTCAGAGGGCCACAACGGCGTGATCTATCCGGGACTGGCGCAGCGCATGAGCGCCGGCACCGGCATCCTTCACTCTGAGAAGAACGACTCATGGCGCCTGGGCGAAGAGGCCCACAGCGACCCGGTCCACTTCGTGCAAATGTGGGTGGTCCCCGACGAGGCAGGCATCGCTCCCGGTTACGAGCAGCTGGAAATCGACAACGACCTGCTGTCCGGAAAACTCATACCGGTCGCCTCCGGAATGCACCGGCATCGCAACGCGTCAGCCATCCGTATCAAGAACAAGCACGCAGCGCTGCACGTCGCCCGGCTCCAGCCAGGCGAGTCCGTAGAGCTCCCCCAGGCACCCTTCATCCACCTCTTCGTACCTCTAGGTGCCGTCACACTCGAGGACGCCGGAATGCTGGGCACCGGCGACAGCGTCCGGTTCACGGCCACCGGCGGACAGCGGATAACCGCCCTCGAGCCCTCGGAAATCCTCGTCTGGGAGATGCACGCGACCATCGGCTGACTTCCCCAGCCGCATCGTCCCTCTATCCACTATCCGCACCCTCAGCGCAACCCGTAACCCAACAGCCCACCCACACGTTGAGCCAGACAGTGCGCACCATCGCTGCTAACGGGTGCGCAATACCGGGGGCTCTCGTTCCCTGCCCGGTTCCGGGCCCCCGCGCACAGCCCGGCCCCGCACCATCTACGGAGCCGGGCTGCTCGCTGCCCGGAAACTGTTCATTGCAAGCCTCTCAGCCATCGTCTTCAGCAAGATTGACGTCACGGAACAGGCTGCCGACCCCAGCACAACCCCTCACAGACGAAACCCTCGTGGCCATGCAGTTCCGACTGCCTCATCCCTCAATGCCTCTCACACGGGTGGCCCTGTCGGATTGCGGCAGCCACGACTCGGGGCCACGTTGGTTGATGTGGCGGCCCGGAAACGCTCCTCCGTTGCTTCCCGGGCCGCCACACCACTCCCCCAGCAAGCCACATGCCTGCAGCCCAGGCGACGCGGGAAGAATCTCGCGCAGCGTCACACACGCGGATACCCATGCGACCACGTCGAGCAGCATCGACCCTCCCCGAGGCGCTGCACCTGACCCGCCACCTACATCAGCAGCCCGCATCCCTCGATGGCCGCACTCAGACATAAAGACGCATTCACGGCCAGCGATCCAACCCCGCTGCACAGGTAGGCTCCCAGATAGGAGCCCGGCCTCTGTTAGCGCTCTGGCGAGGCCGGGCTACCTCTCACGACGCAGCCTCATGACCGACCGATCCGCCGACCGCACATGCGGGCAGGCCCGAAACAGGGGGGCCGCCTTACTTTCCGCGCTCAGCCGCGGGACGACTGGCCCTGGTCTCGCCCCCTTCCGAGACCGAGACCGACTACGCCCACCAGAACGGGACCGGGACGCATCCGAGCCAATGCCCCTCTGCGCCAAGCCAGGCGGCGCGCTGTGGCCATGAACCCGTAACAGCTCCACCAGGACGAGCAGTCTTTGGGCAGGGCCCGCCATGCGTAGCCAGTGTTGACCACGTATCGGATCGCGTCGACGATCTCCCCGCGAGCGGGGCTTCTCCTGCCGGTCATCCGTCTTCGTCTCACAGGACGGCCTCAATAGCAGTGATTCGATCAGCGCTGCTCCTCAAGATCTCGCGATCGCGAGCGGTAGATCTACCCAATCGGGCAGACGAAGTACCCATACGATCCCGTTTCAGAGACAACCGGCATCACCAGGGTGCACTGCCGGAAACTCCGTGCTGTGCTGTGGCGACACCAGCGTGGCATCGGGTCCCGGCCAACACATGCCGCTGGTGTACGGTCCCGCCATTCGAGGGCACCCGGCTCGGCACCAGTAGTCGCATCACATATTGGAGTACGACTGGCATTGGACGGTTGACCCTCGCGGTGGCCAATGGCCTGGAGCGTTTGGGTGGATCGAGACATGGCAGCAACAGGTGGACGGTCTACTCTTCGACTCCGCGGTCCGCAGATCATCGGGCGGGACTCGGATCTGGCACGCATGATCGGCGCGTTGAGTGATTCCCGCGGCCTTGTGCTGGTGGAAGGCGAAGCGGGCATCGGCAAAAGCCGACTGGTCAAAGATGCCCTGGCATTGGACCAGCTCAAGGACAAAAAAGCACTCATCACGGTGTGCCCCCCGTTCGTCCAGCCAGCCACACTGGGACCGATCATCGAGTTGCTCCGACGTCTTCGTGACAGTGCGGCCGGGCTGCCTTTGAGCCCATTGGCCGGAGCTCTGCGGCCCTTTCTCCCGGAATGGGCCGCAGGGCTGCCGCCTGCCCCCGAGCCACTGAACGATCCGAGCGCCGTACGCCACCGCCTGATCCGTGCGGTGGCGGAGGTGCTCGACCTTATGGGCACGGAGGTTCTGGTTGTCGAGGACGTGCACTGGGCCGACGAAACGACCTTGGACCTCCTGCTCTTCCTCCTGGTCCAGACTCCCCACCCCCTCAGTCTCGTTCTGACCTACCGGCCTGAAGACATGCCGACCGCATCTCCTCTCTTGAGAATGTCCTCGCGCAGCTTCACCGGGACCGCGCGCGCCCATATCGCGCTGGCACCGCTGTCCGTCCCGCAGATCAGCACGTTCGTGTCGTCGATGCTCGGAGGCGGGCAAGTCGCGCCCGAGCTCGCGCACTCCTTGCACGAGTACACCGGCGGACTGCCACTGGCGATCGAGGAATGCGTCCAGCTGCTCCACGAGCGCGATGATCTGGTCAACTCGCACGGCGCCTGGGAACGCCGCCGGTCGGCTGGCATCGACGTGCCTCCCACCATCCGTGATGCCGTCACAGAACGTGTCATACGCCTCTCAAACCCGGCTCAAAAAGTCCTCCGGGCTGCCGCGGTACTGATGGTCGACTCCGATCCGGCAGTGCTTGCCGCGACAGCCGGACTCGATGACCTTCAGGCAAGGCCGGCGGTGCACGAAGCAGTACACAGCCGTCTCCTGGCGGAAGACCGGGCCGGCCGCATCGGCTTCCGGCATGTGCTGGCTGCCCGAGCCGTGTACGACCGGCTGTCCGCCACGGATCTGCGTCGGTTCCACCAACGAGCAGCATTGGCCCTGGAGACAGCCTCCCCCCTGCCGGCCGAACGCCTCGCGCACCACTTCAGAGAAGGACAGGAGAAGGCCAAATGGTTCCACTACGCTGAAGTGGCGGCAGATCTCGCACTGGCTACCGGAGCACACCAGAGCGCGACCGAACACCTGCACCAGATCCTCGGCGACCCGGAACTGCCTGCCCCAACCGTGGCCCGGCTCGCCGCAAAAATGCCGATGCTCGCCGGGTACGCCGGGCTCGATCAGCTGGTCGGCACCCTGCAGGACACCCTCTCCACTCAGTCCCTGACCGCTGCTGACCGTGCTGTCGTCCGCAGCCAGCTGGGCCGGATGCTCCTGCACGCAGGCGAACCCGGCGCCGCAGCAGAGGAGTTCGAACGTGCGCTACCCGACCTGGAGCACGACCCGGCAACAGCAGTGACCGCGATGGCTGTCTTGAGCCAGCCCCACACCTCGATGCTGACCGTCGCCGACCATCTGGTCTGGCTCGAGCGGGCAGACAAACTGGCCACGGCAAGTCCTCTATCCGAGGCTGAGCGCCTGTCCCATCTCGCCGACGGTGTTCTGGCGCGGCTTGCGCTGGGTGAGAACTCCGGCTGGGAACTCAGTGACCTGATGCCCACGAATGCCACGTCGCAGGCGGAGAAGCTGCATCAGACCCGCAATCTTCTCAACATCGGCAGCGCCGCCATCCAATGGGGACACCACGCCCGGGCGCGGGAAAGTCTTGAACAGGCTCTCGCCCTGGCCTCGCTCCACGGCTACGGCCGCATCGAGCGCATGGCACTGGGCACGATGCTGCGCCTCGACTGGGCAACCGGACACTGGGAGGGGCTCCAGGAGCAGGCAGGGACTCTGGCCGAGTTCCGTGACGAGCCGCTGGTCCGTCTGGAAGCGATGCTGGTCAGCGGATTGCACATGGCGGCTCGTGGTAGATGGGACGAGGCCGGGAGCGCACTGCGCAGGGTGCTCGAGGAGGGCGAGCGCCGCCGGATTATGGACATGTGCCTGGAGCCGGCCGCGGCGCTGGCCCGGCTGGCACTGGAGGAAGACCGGTCGTCTGAGGCTCTTGCGCTGACGGACAGCCCGATGCGTGTCGTGGAGGGCAAAAAGCTGTGGCTATGGGCATCGGCCATCGGGCCGGCTCGGGTGGACGCCCTGCTGGCGTCCGGCCAGGTCGACGAGGCGCGCCGCTTGACCGAGGCGTTCACCGACGGGTTGAAAACCTTGGACGCGCCAGGTCCGCACGCCGGACTCGCCCTGTGCCGGGCGGCACTGGCCGAGGGCTTGGGCCAGGTGATTGAGGCAGCCGAACTGTGGGGGTTGGCCGCCGATTCCTGCGCCAACACGTCGCAGCCCTACGACGCACTGCGGGCCCGTGAGCGCCGTGCCCGCGCCATATTGCGAGCGGGCTCCCGCCAATCTGGCCGATCCTTGTTGGCCGAGGTGCGAGAGGAGTACGCGCTTCTCGGAGCAGACGGTGATGCGCTCAGGCTCGATCGCATGCTGCGCGCCCTGGGGGGCCCGGGGCCAGGGCGGCGCGGGTACGGAACCGAGCTGTCGCCCAGGGAACTGGAGGTGCTGCGGCTCATGCTGGCCGGATTGACGACGCCGGAAATAGGCAGACGCCTGTTCCGGTCGCCCAAGACGGTCGCCGCTCAGCTGAATTCGGCGATGCGCAAGTACGGCACGACGTCGCGGACTGCGCTAGCGGTCCGTGCGACCCAGGCCGGAATTGAACCGGCCTCATTGTGACGACGCACTGGGGCGGTCCGGCAAAGGTGCCGGACCGCCCCAGTCGGTGTCGTTCAGCAGGATCTGGATCAGCAGTGGTGTTGGTGTCCGCAGCCAGCAGGCTGGCGGACGGTGAGAGTGACGGGCAGGTCCCCGGTCACGTAGGGGCTGTTCGTGGTGAATGTCAGCCCGCCGGTGACAGCAGCCTGTCCGTTACTGCCGGGTACCTTCTCCGGGGAGAACTCCAGGCGCAGGGTCGTGTGTTGACCAGGCGCGATGGTGATCAGCTTCTTGCTCTCCGCCAGCCAGGGCAGATCGGTCGGCTCGGTCCGGTTATGGCCGGGAATCAGTTCGGCCGAGTCGGTTCCTCCGCCAAGGACGTAGAAGCCGAGGGCACCTGCCGCCCAGGCTCGCGGTGTGCCCAAGTTAGGCAGCGGCGTCCAGCGGTCGGCGGCCGGGTCGTAGGCAAGCGCCTGGTTGGTGACGACCTGAGTACCGTCGGCGCTGTAGGTGACGCCGCCGGCGAGCAGCAACTTCCCGTCGGCCACCGTGCTTGCGGCGCCGAGGAGTCCACGGGGCAGATCGGCCTTGGCCGTCCACTTGTCGGTGGCCGGGTCGTAGGCAAAGACCTTCTGCTGGGGAAACGGCGTGCCTCCGCCCGCGCAGTACAGGACGCCGGCAGCGGTTCCGCAGGACAAGTCCTGCGCCGGTATTGGATAGTCGCCTGCCTGGGTCCAGGTGTCGGTGTCCGGGTCGTACACCTCAACGCGGCTGGTGAGCTCCTGCTGCGTGTCGATGCCGCTGACGATGTAGAGCTTCCCCTTCAGGACGGCGCTGCCGCTGCCGACGGTCGGGGCCGGGTTGTCGCTGGCAGTCGACCACGTGTCGGTGGCCGGGGTGTAGACCTGGGTCGTCGCGATGAACAGCGACGGGTCCATGAAGTTGAATCCGCCCGTGACGTACAGCTTGCCGCCGATGAAGGCGTGCGCGGCATCCGCGGTTCCCTTCAAAGGGGAAGCCTTGGCGGTCCAGGTGTCGGTGGACGGGTTGTAGGCGCCGAAGGAGTCGGAAGCAAAGCCCTGGCTGTTCAGGCCGAAGCCTGAGTAGACGCTGCCGCTCTTCGGGTCCGTCTCAGCAAGGTTGTACATCACGGCACCGGGCAGATCGGCGATGCTTCCCTGAGGTGAGGGCGACGATGCCGCATGCATCGGTGGCGTGGCGGCCAGGCGGCGGGCAGCCTTCGCGGAGAGGGGGCCCTTGGCCCTGAGTTTCCTGGCTGCTGCCAGCTGACTACGCAGGTCAGTTGACGGTGTAGGCAGGGTCTTGGGTATTGCGGTCACCTTTGGATGCGTCGTTGCCGCGTCGGTTTCACCCACGGCGACGGTGACGGGCGCCGAACCGGTGTTGGTCACCGTGATGTCCTGGTGCACGCTGTGTCCGGGGGCGGTGATGGCCGACACCGCAGCGGGCTTGACCGCCAGGCGGCCTACGGCAACGTCGATGTCGCCATCGATCAGGCGGTTCTTGGCGACGGAGATTCTCTTCGTGGTGTTCGTGTACGGGAACAGGGACGCTGTTAGCTTGACGGTGCCCGAGCCCGGAACGAAGGCAACGTAGTAGCCCTGGAGCTGCTTCCCACTGCCCAGGGGGCCGGAGTACGCCTTCTGCGAGGCGGCACCGCTCATGTCGAGGGTGACATCGTTGAGGGCTGCCTTGGTGTTGGCATCCCGGGTGACACCGACCACCAGGCCACCGGGAACGAGGCGCAGTTCCTTGGTGACCACCTGCAGGTTGTCGACGATCCAGCCCTGACCGACGGGGAAACCGTTCTGGTCCGCACTGTATTTCAGGCGGAACCGGACCGTCTGGCCACGCACGGAGTCAGGAAGGGGGGTCTCCCGGTGTGTGGGGCTGACGATACGTCCGACGTCGGTGAATACATTGGTCCAGGTAGCGCCGTTGTCGGCGCTGACGTCGATGGTCGCCCGTCCCAGCAGCTGCTGCTCGTCGAACGCCAGAACCTGCCGCCCGGTGTTGTTCACCTTGATCGCGGCGCTGGTCAAGGTGGATTCCGCCGGGGTGAGCGGGCTGCTGCTGATGGAGGCGTAACCGCCCTTGATCAGCGGGGTCCCGCCCAGGCCAGGATCGATGGGCGTGGTGTCGACGCTCCAGCCGGACCCCGCTGTCGTGTCCACATGCCAGCCATCGGGCAGGCCGGGGCCGTCGAAGCTCTGGCTGTAGTCGGTGCTGCGCAGCGTATAGCCGGGAGCGGCAACATCCTCCGCAGGCGCGGGGTCGGCGGTGAGGCGGACGTCACGGACGACAGGGCTGCTGCCCACGGTGATGTCAGCGTTCTGCGGGATGTAGCCGGCGTACTCGGACGCGACATGCAAGGTGTGAGCGCCGTTGCGGGGGACACTCACTGTGAAGCGGCCAGAACGCGGATCGGATTGGACCGCGCCGCTCGGAATGCCCTCATCAACGTCGATCGAGGCGTACAGCGGCCAGCCGTGCCCCGATCCGTCGGTGACGGTCCCCTTGACTGTCGTCATGGGAGCCGGCTTCAGCGCGAAGTCGCGAGTGACATGCTGGTCCTGCCCCACGACAACACCACTGACCGACATATGCAGATAGGCGTACTCGTCGGCAGATACATTGTAGGTGCCGGGAAGAACAGTCACATCGTACTGACCGCTGTTGTCCGTTCGTACGCTGAGACTGCCGATCGTCACCTTCGCGTTCTTGATGGCCTTATGCGTGTCGGCGTCGGTTACGGTTCCGGAGACCTCACCCCGCGCTGCGGCGGTGAAGGCCTTGAGACCGTCAGGAGTTCCCAGGCCAGTGGGCCCGTCGTACCCCTTCTGTGCGGAGCACAGGTATTCGGGCGTGCAGGCGCCGTCGGCGCCGGTGGTGACATCGTTGAGAGAGTCAGCGTTAGCGTAGGGATACGTATTCGGGTATTGCCCGGACACGGCCCGCCCGGCCAGGGAATACACGCCAGCGATGATCGGTGCCGATGCGCTGGTACCGCCGAACTGACCCCAGCCGCCGGGGACGGCACCGCCATAACTGTCGTACACGGCAACGCCCGTCACCGGGTCGGCCACGGCGGAAACATCAGCAACGGTGCGGTGCTCGCAGCCGGTGTCCTTCTGGAAGGCAGGCTTCTGCTGGTACTGCGAGCAGCCCGAGCCAGTGCCGCCGTGGCTGTTGAACCACACCGACTCGCTCCAGCCACGCGCGGTCGAGGAATCTTTGACGAGAGAAGTGCCGCCCACGGAGGTCACGGTCGGCAGGTTCGCCGGGCTCTGCACACCGTAGCCGGAATCTCCGGCTGAGACGGTGATCGGAACGCCAGGGTGGTCGTAGTGGCGAGCGATCTCGCCTTCCCTCGACGGGTCCTGTTCAGGAGCGCCATAGCTGTTGGACACCGCGGTCGCGCCCAAAGCTACGGCGCGATCCACACCGGCGCCAAGGTTGTCGAACGAGTTGGTGTCCGTCTCCACCAGCAAAATGTTGGCGTAGGGTGCGATCGCGGAGACCATGTCGAGATCGAGGGAGATCTCACCCGCCCACTCGGCATCGGGAACCGGGTAATTACCCTCTTCACCGGACTGGTTCACCTTCCGAAACTGACCCGGAGCCAACGCAGGAAGACCGAACTGCGCGCGATAGACCGCCAGATCCTCGGCAGCGTTGGGGTCGTCAAAGGCATCGACGATCGCAATGGTGGCGCCCTTGCCGCCGTTAGCGGGCAGGTTGTAGGCACTCAATAGATCGTCCGGAGTCAGGCCTCGGGGAGTGACAGCTGCGGTACGGGATCCCGACGAGGGCGGAGTCACCACCAGTTCCGACAAACACTGCGCATAGCCCGTGGACACAGGGGCGGAACACATCTTCAGGGTCCGTTCCGCCTGAGCACCGGAACCTGACGCTGCTGCAGCGCCGACTGCCGAGGCGTCGATCGTCATCAAGACCATCGTGCCAGTGACCGCCAGGGCACGGGCAAGCCGGCCCGTTTGCCGACGCCGTCCCGGACCACCACCCGGCGGGGATATCGCCTCCCCGGAGGCGAGACCATTCGAAGTTTCCTTCACAGCAACGTACTCCTCTGACATCAAGTGCAGGGCCACGCCCCGATGGGAGCAGTGCACCTGCGCTCAAGAAATGAACAAATGCCCCGTTGTCAGGCACACCTGCCACAAGGCGTCATCGGACCAGATTTCTCCGGTCGTCGCCTCGGATGAAACTCGCTGCGCTCACTGGTAGAAGCGGTGGCCTACCACACTCATCTGTCTCGGACTGCCACCGTTCGTTCGCTCTGAACGCGGAGGACTTTCAGCGCTGTTAACCCGGGTCTCCTCTTCTGGGCCTCTTCGCTGATCTACGCTCCAAGCAGACCGCGCGGGGCACACCCGCGACGGCCGCCCTTCGGTACACCATCGGATCCTTCAGTAGGCCGACAGTTCCTCAGGGCTCGCCCCGGGTGCTGGATGTCGTTGAAGGACGATTCTTCGTGATCGACGGTGCGTGAAACCATCGGGTGGATGACCTAAAAAATGCCACCTGCCGTGCCCTTGGCCTGCCAGTGGCTGGCGCCGTCGGCACGGAGTACTCACCAATCGTTCGGCTTCGAAGCACTTGAGGCGGTGTTGGACGGCATCGCCGGATCGTGCGCCTGCGGCCAAAGCAGCGCATGTCGGGATATTCATCCCACCCTGGCCAGCGCCACGGTGTCACGAACTTGTTCAAGCACCACACATGTCCTCGACACGAGCTGGCGTGTTGCAAGAACTGGCTGGCGGCGAAAGGGATGGACTCAAGGGATCGTTGCAACACGCGGTGAGTTGACCAAGCTGCAAGCAGCGGTGGCGGGGTGGTGTTGCGCTCTGGTGGCCGCTGGCTGAGCAACCAGCAAAAGTCATCGCCTGGCCGCGCCACTCGTCCCTGGTGGCCAGGCCAGGATGAAGCCTCATGAACGACGGATCGAGCTGGCCTGTGAACAAACTGAGCGCACTCCGCCTCGGCAGAAGGCTCGTTGCGGAAGTCCCAGCATCGCGGCCGGTCCGCCAGGCATTTATGGACGTCCACCCCAAGAAGAGCGATCCCGACGCCCAGGCACAGGGCGAGGGATGGGTTCGTAGCGACGCTGAACGCAGCTTTCGCCTTGAGCACTGGGAGTACGACCGCGAACGCATCGACGGCTTCCACTATGACATCGGAGCAGTCCTGATCGGGACCGCTGACGCCACGGACGAGTCTGAACTGATCACGGTGCTCAACGCATGGGGCGTCTGGCCTGGCCTCTTCGTCTACCCCTGGGAGAGCGAGGACCTCAAGTAATACGACGGAGAGGCCGTCAGCGCGTGCAGACGATCAACGGGCGTTGCCCAGCCGAGCGTCTTGCGAGGGCGGCTTTCAACTCGGCCGTTCCTGCATCAAGGTGCTCACGAGGACGGACCGAAAGGTCGGTGCCCTTGGGAAAGTATTGCCGCAGCAGCCCGTTGACGCTTCCATGTCAAGCGGCGAGCTGATGTTGGGCGATGTGGTGCTGCCAGGTAGCTCGATCTTGGGTCATGGCACGGTCTGCTGCAGCTTCTGCCCCTCCTGATCGGTCAGTCGGCGCACCTTCACAGGCTCAACCACCACACCTCCAGCGGTCGAAACGGACGTCATTGCCCATCCAGCCGTTCCAACCGCCGACCCGGCGAACCTTCCCGGTCAGAGCGCTAGCTAAATAGCGGGGGCGTTGTTCTTGTGCGCTCCAGGAATGAGCTGGCCGGTCAGGAGATGGGAGTCCAGCAGAGACACGTCGGCAATACGGTCGGCGCGGGCGTAGCCGGCGAGCATGCGTCTGGTCAGGACGAGTGCTTCCGGCGCACGGCGCAACAATGGCCCGGTCCAGGCGTTGACGGCACGGTCCAACTGGCTGAAGGGAACGACATGGTGGAGGATACCGAGCTGGTGGGCCGTGGCAGCGTCGAAGTCCGTGCAGGTGAGCATGAGCTCGCGGATCCTTGCGGCGCCTGCCTCGGCGACGAGGCGCCCCATGGCCCCGCCCCATGCCGGGGGGAGGCCAAGACCCACCTCGGGCATGCGGAAGCGGCAGCTGTCAGCTCCTACACGCAGGTCGCAATACGCCGCAAGTGCCAGGCCCGCGCCTATCACCTTGCCGTGCAGACGCGCGATAGTGACGGCGTGGGCGTTCTCGATGGCGTGACAGAGCCGTTGAGCCTTGTCACCGATGCGCCGCAGGACCGCTCCTGAGGGATCCATGGCCAAGGCGGCCTCGTACTCGGCGCGGTTTGCTCCCAGGCAGAAGTCCTCTCCGAGGGAGGAAAGAACAAGGACTCGGACGTCGGGCCGCTCGTGGAGACCATCGAGAAGGGCGAGCAGGCTGTCGAGGACCGCCACGCTCAGTGTGTCGTCCTGCCGGGCGGGGTTCAGGTGGACGCGGAGGATAGGCCCGTCCTGCTCGGTGTGTATCGCGTCCTGCAGGACGCGTGTCAGAGAGGTGGAGGAAGGATTCATGCGAGGGCGACATCCAGGTTCAACAGGCGCCTGAACGCCACCCGGGGTGCCATAACGGGCCGGCGCACCAGGGTGAGTCGCGGCAGGCGACGAACGAGTTGGCGGAGAAGGGTCTGGGCTTCCAGCCGGGCCAGCGGGGCGCCGAGGCAGTAGTGGAGGCCTCCGCTGAAAGCAAGATGGCCGGGCTTGCGATGGGGGTCGAAGCGATCGGGGTTAGCGTGCCTGGCGGGGTCACGGTGGGCCGCACCGATCATGAGGTGAACCATGTCGTCCGCGCGGACGTCAACACCGTCCAGGGTGCAGTCGTTCGCGGCGACCCGGCTGATGACATGCGAAGGCGGGTCGAATCGCAAGGATTCCTCCACGAACGCGGGCACCAGGTTGGGGCGGGTAATGAGGAGGTTCCAGTGATCGGGGTTCTCAATGAGTTGAAGCGTCACAGTGGACAGCAGAGTGGAGGTGGTCTCCAGAGCGGCCAGGAGAACGAACAGGGCCAGGAAGTAGACAGCTTCATCGGCCTTGTCCTGGTCGGGTTCCATGGCATCCCAAGCGGTGATCCACCGTGATACAGGATCTTCACGCAGATGCCTTCGACGCTCGCGAACCAGTTCTACAAAATAGTTACGCAGTTCGACCATGGCCAGGTCGGAGCGCGCCAACTGGCTTGCGCTGGGCAATAGCTCCTGGGTGAAGACCTGCTCGTGCGTCAGTTCACGCAGCCTGGGCCAGTCTGCAGGCGGCAGGGCAAGCCAGTCCCCCACAGTCGCGACAGGCAGTTCTTCGCTGATCAGGGCGGCGAAGTCCACCTCTCCTTCATGCACTTGACGGGTCAGGGAGATGAGGAGAGTTTCGACAATCCGCTCGACTCTCTGTCCGATCTGCTGAACGGTGCTGCGGTCGAAACCCCCGGCGGCTCTGCGGACACGCGTGTGTTCTGGAGGGTTGAGGGCGGGCAGAGTCCTGCTGATCTCACGGGCGGAGGGAGCGCTCCAACGGGTCCGCAGACCCTGTTTCTCCCGCCATCGGGTGTCCGGCTCCAGCCACTTGTTGCTGCGCAGGATGCGGTCGCAGAGATCGTAGTGGGTCACGAGGAAACCGCCCCAGGGGGCGGGAACGACTCCCCCACGCGACCGGAGCTCCGTGTAGATCGGGAAGGGATCTTTTTGCCCCTCCGCCGTGCGCAGGCGAGAGAACAGCGAGACGGCGGTTCGGCGGTCGGTGGTCGCGGTGATGATGTGGCCTGTGATGACGGCTCCTTTCTCTGAGCAACAGCCGTCATCCGTACCCTTTGAGTGGTTGAACCATCCAATACATCACTGTCCTCGTGACGTTACCTACATCACTCGCCCCTGGTCCAGGCCAGGAAGCGGCTGAACAGCCCGCCCTTGGACTGGGACCGCGGCACCGTGTGCGGGATCCGGGGGACGGTGGTGGAGGGAACATGGGCGACGGGAGCCGTCGCAGTATCTGCCGGAGCTCCGGCCGGCTTCACCGCACGCGGGGTGAACCGCGCCGGGGCGGCAACCAGGGATCGGCTCCACGGTGCTGGCACCCAGGCGAGATCTTTGAAAGCGACGCGCATCTCAATGTCGGGCAGCCGGTTGAGCAGAGATTCGACGGCACTCACCGCGATCATGAACGCTGGGTCCTTGGCCGGACATGCGTGCGGCCCGGCACCGAAGGCCAGATGCGCCTTGGAGCTGAGCTGTTCACGATGCTCGGTGAGTCTGGGGTCGGTGTTGGCCGCAGCGAACGAGATCAACACCGGGTTGTTGGCGCGCAGGATCCTTCCGCCGAGCTCGACGTCCTGGGTCGGATAGTGGGCGGCGTAGTTGGCGATCGGCGCATAGTTCCACAGCGTCTGCAGGACGGCGTCCTCCACCGGCAGAGCAGCCGGCCACTGCTCGTCGAGGTACAACGCGGTACTGGTGCCAATGGCTGCCGCGAGAGGAGCGGTGCCCCCGGACAGCAAAGTCACCAACTGATGCAGTACCTCCTCGTCACTCAGCTTCGCGGAATGCTGCATCAAGCGCGTCGTCAGATCCTCGCCCGGACTCTCGTGCTTCAAAGCGATGAGCTCCGCGAGAGCCCCTCCGAGCGTGACATCGGCGCCCGGAGTGCCAGCGAAGATACCGCTGATGCCGGTGATGACACGGTCACCTATCTCTGGCGGACAGCCGAACAAATCGCTGAAGACCAGTAGGGGAAGAGGCTGAGCGTAGTCAGCCATCAGCTCCGCCTGACCTCGCGCGTCGGAACTGAAACGACTGATCAGGTAGTCGGCCGACTGCTGGGTCTGCCGTACCAGCTGCAGTTCGTCGACGGTCGCGAGACTGTCAGTGACTGCCTGTCTCAGGCGGGCGTGGGCGGCGCCGTCGCTGAACAGGGCATTGGGGCGGTATCCCATCATCGGGAGAGCCGGGCTGTCCTCCGGCACTCGGCCCTCGTTCAGAGCGTTCCAGCGTCTGGCGTCCCGTACGAACGTCACCGGGTTCTGCAGGATATGCAGGCCGGTGTCGTAGCTTGTGACCAGTTCGACCTCGACGCCCGGCGCGATGTCGACCGGGGCGCTTGGACCTTGGGCGCGCAGGTATGCGTAGTGGCTCTCGGGTTCGGCGCCGAACTCGGGCCCGTACAGCTTGACGTTTTGGTGAGCGGGGCAGCCTGCCGATGTTTCGGCGGTGTCGAAGTGGTGCTGCATACGGTGACTCCTAGCCGAGGGTGGTCATGAGGTGCTGCACGAGGGTGATGAGAGCCTGCGCCGAGGACTGCTGATCGCGCACGTCACAGTGCACGACGGGAGTCTCGGCAGCCAGGTTCAGTGCGTCGCGCACCTCGTCGAGGGGGTAGTCGGTCGTTCCGTCGAAGCGGTTGACGCCGATCGCGTATGTCAGCCCGAAGCGCTCGACCAAGTCCAGGATGGAAAAACTTTCCTGGAGCCGTTCGGGGTCGACCAGGACCAGCGCCCCCAAAGCCCCTCGGGACAAGCCCTCCCACATCTCCTTGAACCGTTCCTGACCCGGAGTCCCGAAGAGGTACAGGACCAGTGTGTCGCTGAGCGTCAGTCGGCCGAAGTCCATGGCCACCGTTGTGGTCACTTTGTCGGGAGTCTGCGAGAGGTCATCGAAGCCCTCGCTGGCCTCGGTGATCTCCTCCTCGGTCTGCAGCGGCTCTATTTCGGAGATGCTGCCGATGCACGTGGTCTTACCCACTCCGAAGTGCCCCACTATGAGGATCTTCACTGCATGGGAGACGTCTGGCTCCAGATACACGCGTTACGCTCCGAATCGGGTCTTTAGGCCATCGAGCACCGCGCTGAGCAGGGCTCGGTCGGGACGTACAGCGCTCGGAACCGGGTTCCTGACAACCAGCAGGCCACTCTCCTGCATCTGTGCCAGGAGGATGCGGACGACTCCCAGGGGCAGATGTGTATGACCCGCTACCTCCGCCACGGAAAGAAATCCGTCAACGACCAGGTCCATGACAGCGCGGGCCTCTGGCCCTAGGGAGCGTGCGGCGTGTACTCCCTCTTGCGCGGTCACCAAAGTGGTGTGCGAGAACTCGTGCGGCGGGGGCAGCGCACGTCCCTGCGTGATCACGAACAGAGGAACTAAGTCGCCCGCGAGCTCCAGGCCACGATCTGCATCGTCACGCATCTCGAGCTCCCTGTCCTTGAGCGGCCCCACCGGGAACCAGCAACGGCACCACGTCGTGCAGACGTGTGGTGAACTCCTCAATGTCACAGTCGTGCTCGGCAGCCGCAGCCAGCAAGGCATCCTCCCCAGCAGCGATCAGGAAGATCCACCCGTGCTGGAACTCGATGACTGTCTGCCGCCAGTCGGTCTGCTCCGAAGAGCCCATGAACCGCGAAGTGGCCCTGCTATAGGCGTGAATACCCGTCATCGCGGCGGAGATCGTGTCCGCCAGGTCCCTGCCGATGCCAGTGCTTCCCCCGCGCGGCAGGCCCTCAGCACCCAGCAGGAGGGCGTGCCGGGCGCCAGGCACCTCGGCGATCACCCGGTCCAGGTCGTCGAGGACGAACCCCCGTCCGCCCAAAACCTGCTGACGGCCGGCGTCGGCTCCCGGATTCGCGGCACCCTGGGGAGAAGTGACCCGAGGAGGTGAGGCGAGGTTTTCGCCCAGCCGCGCGACGAGCCGGTGCATGCGGAAGGAGATCTGCTGCATGTCCACGTCGGGCTCGGCGGCAGCGGCCAGGTATGCCCCCTGTCCGGCGCCGACGAGGAAGACCCATCCCTGCGCGAACTCAATGATCGTCTGATTCCACTGCCGATCCTCGACGGTCCCCGCGAAGTGAGCCGTGGCTCGACTCAGGGACTGCATCCCGGCCATGGCCACAGAGATCGTGCGCGCGCTGCGGTCGGTGAGGCCATCCGTGGCCCCACGGGGGATGCCGTCGGCGGACAGCAGTACGGCATGCAAAGCCTTGGGTACGTTCTCGACAATATCCGTCAGCATCCACGACAGGTCTGTACTCATGCGTCTTCGGTACCTTCAGGCGAGGGGGCGTCGAGGTTTCGCCCGGAGCGGGTTCCTCGTTGCAGTGCGCCCAGGCTGCTGCCAGAGGAGTGCCTCACCGACCGTGAAGCCGTCGACGCGCCGGGGCTGCCGGCATTGTCGGCAGTGTTGGGAATGCTGGCGATCGGCGCCTGGCGCGAGGCACGCCTGGGCAGGCCGTGAGTGGTGCGCGAGGCAGCACGAGGCTGGCTGTCGGCGCGGTGAATGCTGATGGGTGCGTCGTTCTCCTCAGAGACCGGCGGTGTTTCCTCCACGGTCCACAGCTCCTTGGGCAGCAGGACGACAGCACGCACCCCGCCGTAGCGGGAGACCCCGGTGACGTCCACCCGGAACCCGTACTGGCGGGCAATCAGCCCGATGACCGGGAAGCCGAACTTGGGCTGGTTACCCAGCCGCGACAACTGCAGAACCGCATCACCGGTCAGCAGCGCGGCAGCTTTCTGACGGTCCTCGTCGTTCATGCCGACACCCGCGTCATCGATGATGATGCACAGGTTGCTCTGCACCCGCCGGAAAGTGACCTCGATGGGCGCGTCGTGCTGGGAGAAGCTGGCGGCATTGTCGAGCAACTCGGCGACCGCCAATGCGACGGGCGCGACCGCGGTCGCCTTCAGGGCGACGCCACTCTGCTCCATGATCTCGATCCGCTGAAAGTTACGGATCTGTCCCTGGGCGCTACGCACAACGTCGTAGGCACTGGCGGGCTTGTTGCGGCGGCCCAGCGGCGCGCCGCACATGACAGCGATGCCCTGCGCCTTGCGCGCCATCTGCGCATTGGCGTGCTGCACTTCAAGCAGGTCCGACAGGACCGAGTGACCCCCGTACTTGCGCTGAATCTCGTCCAGGAGGGACGTCTGCTCTGCCGCGAGGCTCTGAAGAAACCGGGCGGCGCCCTTCAGAACGGCCTTTGTGCTCTCCTCCGACCTGTGCTCTGCCTCGCTGATGACGACGTCCTGACCTCGCTGGAACCGCTCCAATTCGGCACGTGAAGCGTTCAGTTGTTGCTGAAGGAAGTCCAGCTTCTCCGTTAGAGCGGCCTCGGAGCGGCGTCTGTTCCCTCCCAGGGCCCTGTTGCGGACGGCAAGTGCGACGACCGCAGCGACGGCTGTCACCGCAACCGCAACCAAGCACCACATCAGTACGTCTTGACTCATGGAAACCCTTCTCGGCGCGCACCTGCGAAAGGCCACGGGCCACCAACCGCGAATCGCGAACCCAGCCACTCAGCACAGCGTGGCCGCCGCCTCATGGTGTGCATGCCGGCTGAAGGCCGCCCACCAAAAAATGTGGATCAAGGTCGCGGACGCCCGGAATGGTACCACCGCCCAACTGGGCAAAAACCTCTCCGGCCACTACGTCGAGGCGAGTAACACAGCATCAACACAAGTCAGTTGACATGCCATTCGATACAGGCATCGCATGGCCGGTGACAGGCTGTTCCTGGATCGAAACGAGGGTGAAGCGGCTAGAGGACAGCGGACCCGAAGCCCTACCTGGCACCAGGCACGACGTCATACGGGCTGCTGGCCGCCGAGCGAGGTGCCTCGGTAAGGTCCAGGGGTATGCAGAACACGGCTTGCGAAAGCGGGAGCCACGCTGTCGGACTTGTCGCGTTCGAGTACCTTCCCAACGACTCGGATTCACAGCAAAAAGGGACGCGCCTTGCACCGGAGCTGCTGCTGCCAGGTTTGCTGCAGCTGCGGCCAGAACATCTGCAGAGCGACCGGACGGCCCCTCTGTAGGCGTCATCACCGTGCCGCTGACCACCGTCTGAGCGAATGAAACCGGGCACATGGGGCCAACACCGGATCTTTCTGTTCGCCGCGTCGCGGCCAGCCTCACGAGCAGCCACCTGCCGGGCAGTCTGCTGGCGAGAGATGAGACGCGGTCTCATAGCCTGCCCCAGCGCTGGGGCAGGCTGGGCCAAGGACGACGCCAGGTCTCGGCTGGTCCCTGCCTCTCATGTTTGTCCCGGTGAGGCATCGGCGTCCGGCGCCGAGCGGAGTCGTGGGTCGGACTTGTCAGCCGAATGTTCCGCAGTGATCGCGTCGAGGTCTGTCCACACCGCCTCGTGGAGGTCGGTGGTAGCCCATTGCACCGCCGAGGTGACCTCGGCGGGAGTCCGGAAACCCGTGACCAGGCTGCTGACGCCATCATCGCGCAACGGGAAGCGGATCGCCGCGTGTGGCAGCGTAGTGCCATGCCAGGCGCAGACCTTCGCCAGCGATCGCGCCCGCCCCAGCAGAGGCGCCGGTGCCGGGCCGTAGTCGAATACGGCGTCGTCGGGCGGGGTCGGGTGACTGAGAAGGCCGGAGTTGAAGGGGGCCGCGGCCACGACCGAGACTCCTCGCCGAGCGCAGATATCCAGCAAGGGGCGGGCCGTCCGATCGATCAGGGTCCAACGTCCGGCGATCATCACGATGTCCACATCCGCTTCGTTGACGATCCGCTGCAAGGGGGCGACTGTGTTCATGCCGACGCCCACTGCGCCGATGAATCCTTGGTCACGCAGGTCGGTCAGCGCAGGCAGGGATTCGCCGATGGCCGTCTCGAGGTGATCGTCGGGATCGTGGACGTAGACGATGTCGAGGCGGTCGAGTTGCAGTCGTTGCAGGCTGGCTTCCAGGCTGCGCAAAATGCCGGAACGTGAGTAGTCGGGACGTCTGAGCAGTGTGTCGGGCACGGCGAAGCCGCCCGCTGCCAGATCTGATCCCGTGGGAGAAGGGTGCGGTTCCAACAGCCTGCCGACTTTGGTGGAGACGGTGAAGTGGTCTCTGGGGTGCTGTGCGAGGAAGGCACCGAGGCGGCGTTCGGAGAGTCCGAGTCCGTAGTGCGGGGCGGTGTCGTAGTAGCGCAATCCCGCCTCCCAGGCTGTCTCGAGAGTGGCGTTGGACTGGCGGTCGTCGACCTCGCTGTACAGGTTGCCGATCGGGGCTGCGCCGAACCCGAGGGTGGTGACCGAGATGCCGGTTGCGCCGAGTGTGTGGGTTCTCATCGTGTGATCCCGTACCAGTGGGCTGCGGTAGTACCGAAGACAGCGTCCCGCTCCGTTGTGCTGAGGTCCTCGGTGAGGGCTTGGGCGATGGAGACGACTTCGTCGTAGTCGGCGGCGAGCAGGCAGACCGGCCAGTCTGAGCCGAACATGACGCGGCCCGCGCCGACTGTGGTCAGAAGTACGTCGGCGAAGGGACGCAAGGCGTCGGCACTCGCATGCGGACTGCGGGTGACGAGGCCAGACAGTTTGACGGCGGTGTTGGGGCAGGCGGCCAGGGCGGTCATCGTCGCGGACCAGGTGGCAAGGCCTTCGGCGGAGACGATGGGATTTCCTGCATGGTCGAGCACAAATTTGACGTCCGGCATCTCTCGTACGAGCTGGACCGCGTGCGGCAGTTGGTCGGGCCGTACGAGGAGATCGTAGGTCAGCCCTGCGGCACCGATCGCGGCGATGCCGCGGCGGACGTCGGGGCGCTCCAGCCAGGCCGGGCCGTTTTCGTCCTGGACGCCGTGGCGGAGGCCGACGAGAGCCGACCCTCCAGGCAGTTGCTGCAATTCGGCCAAACGGTCGGCGATGGCCGGATCGGTCAACTGGGTCCATCCCACCACGGCTCTGGCGTGTGGATCCTCAATCGCCAGCGCCAGCAGTTCCGGTGTCTCCTCGGGTACTGCGATCGTCTGGACAACGACTGTGGCGTCAATGGCATGGAGTTCAAGGGAAGGCCTCAGTTCGGACATGCTGAAGGTCCGACGCAGGCGTGGCGCCTCCCGGGTCCATGGCTGATCGCGATGGGCGAGATCCCACAGATGGTGATGGGCGTCGATACGCACGGTGCGTTCCTCAGGTCTCGCAGGTGTCGGACGTCCGCGGGCTGGCAGTTCGCGGCCCTTTTGTCATCGGGTGGTGGCAGACGGAGGATGCCTGGCTGCCGGCGGTCGCAGTCTCAGTCGAGATGGAAGATCTCTTGGGCAGGGGCCCAGCGGTCAGGGGCGTCGGCGGAGTCCAGCGGCCGCCGACAGCGGTCAGTGAGCTGCCACCATCGGTGTGGGACCAGGTCGGCCGCGATTGCCGCGGTATCAGCGTCGTAGTCGGATCCGGTCTATTCCAGGTAGCTGAACAGCAGTCCGTCGTGCAGGATGCTGGAGTAGTTGCGGATGTGGGCGCAGTGAAGCGCTGCCGGTACTTGAGGCCACGCGACGGCGTGCAGATTGCGGTACTCGGCTTCCTCCTCGGGCAGCAGCTGGTTGATGGCGGCGTGGCGTTGCATGGGTCAGTCTCTGGTTCGAAGGCGCAGTCCGTGCATGCCGCCGTCGACGGCGAGCGCGGTTCCGGTGGTGGAGCCGGCCGAGGGTGAGGCCAGGTAGGCAATCGCCGCGGCTATCTCGTCTGCGGTAACGAGGCGGCCGTGGGGTTGGCGGGCGGTCAGTGCGGCGCGCTCGGCGACAGGATCCGCGGCCTGGTCGAGGAGCCTGGTGACCCAGGGCGTGTCCGTGGTGCCGGGGGTGACGGCATTGACCCGGATTTTCTGCGGCAGCAGGTCGGCGGCCATCGCCCGGGTCAGGGACAGGACCGCGCCTTTGCTGGCGGAGTACAAGGCTCGCTGCGGCAGGCCGGCCGTCGCCGCGATCGAGCTGACGTTGACAATGGCGGCCTGCTGGGAAGCGCGCAGGGCCGGCAGTGCGGCACGGGTGACGCGCACAAGCCCCAGAACATTGATGTCGAGTACCCGCTGCCACTCGTCGTCGGGGTTGTCCTCGATACCGCCCTGGACACCGACACCCGCGTTATTGATCAGGATGTCGAGCTGTCCGAGGCGGGTGACCGCCTGCCGGACGCCGGTCGTTACTGAGGCATCGTCAGCGATATCGGCCCGGACGCAGAAAAGTTTCTCCTCATACACCATCGGAACTCGGTCAAGCACTGCGACCTGGGCTCCCTGTGTGACGAGCAGCTGGGCGGCGGCAAGGCCTATGCCGGAGGCACCGCCGGTGACCAGTGCGCATAGACCATCGAACACACCCGCCACGTCAGGCCTTCTCGCAAAACGAGTGCGGCAGAGCTCCGGTGCGGGCGGTTCGGTGCCCTTGGGGGCCAGGACTTGCTGCATCGTGCCGGTCCTGTGTCATGGCGATTCTCCCCGCTCGTAGTCCGAAGATCCCAGGCTCGCGACAGCGGCAGGCGCATACCCCGAGGCATGTTTCTGAGAGTTGATACGCCTACGTCCGGGCCGACTGCCACCGGGCGTGGTGTCGGCTGCATGTCGCTAACTGCCACGCAGCATGAATCTGCTTCATCCAGCAGCGAGGACCATAAGTCTCCGATTCATTCCGTGCAATACCCCTTACTAGAAGGCGACTTGCCCGGCTTGAACTGCCTTTAGGGGCAAGGTTCTGGCTCCGATCTCTCCGACTCTTCTCAACCCTGAACCCCGGTGCCATAGTTGCCGCGCCGATGTACCGGACTCGAACGACCGCACAAGGAGGTGCGCCGTGACCGGAGCACACGTGCCTGCCAGCGACGGCACGCCCCCTCCCTACCGTCCTGGCTACGAGGTGGTCGCCGAACAACTACTGGAATACATCGCCCGCGAGGAGCTGCGGCCGGGAGACCGCCTTCCTACCGAGCAGGGACTTGCCCAGATCCTCGGCGCATCCCGGAACGTCACCCGCGAGGCAGTGAAAGTCTTGGCCGCCATCGGGCGCCTGAGTGTCAGGCGGGGCGCCGGCATCTTCGTCGGGACCCCCACCGGCGGACTGCTGGACGACGAGCTGTCCCGCTTCCGCCCGACCAGCATGGAGGACGTGCTCATGCTGCTCGACTACCGCACGGTCATCGAGTCGGAGACCGCCCGGCGTGCCGCGTCATTTGCCACACCCATCGAGGTGCGGACGATGCGGGAGAAGGCCGAACAGTCACTGGCCGCCGCAATCGGAAACGACGTGGAGGCTTTCGCCCGGGCGGACACGGCCTTCCACGACGCGGTAGGGGCGGCCTCCCACAACGTTTTCCTGAGGTCCAGCGTGGCTGGCGTGCGGCGCCTGGCCTCCCAGTCCGACGCGCTGCTCTTCAATGGTGACGTGCCCGGTTCGCTGGAAGTCGCCGGACATCAGCACGTGGCGATAGCGGATGCCGTCGCTTCCGGAGCTCCCGAACGCGCCGAGCAACTGATGGCAAAACACATTGCCACAACCCAGGCCCAGTTCGAACGGAAGATCCGAGACCGTCTCTTCAGCCTCGGCGACCTGACCACCCTTCAGACACGAACGCACCAAGCGAACGGCACCCTGTCTGCCTCGCTGGCCCCGGAGACATCGGCCTCGTAAACACGCCAGTCCCTGGATCGACCTCTGTATGAGGCGGCATAAGCGTCACGCCGCTTCACGCTTTGACGAACCCCGGTGGACGACCAGGGCTCGCACACCATCACCTTCCTCAGGCGATTGGATACCCATGCCTCATCCGTCTGTGCGCAAGGGCGCCTTCGCGCCGCTGCGAAGAAGTTTCATCACCGTGGTGTGTCTGGCCGCGGCCGTCTTTTCGACGGCGGGAGTCGTTCACGCTGCTCCGGAACAGCCCACTGCCCTCACCATCTATGTCTCACCCCGGGGGCTGGACACTGCGGCTGGCACGGTCGAGCATCCCTTCAAGACGCTGGAACATGCACGGGACTACGTGCGAGAGATGCACACCGACACCTCGGGCGACATCCGTGTACGTCTGATGTCGGGAACCTACCGGCTCAGCCGCACCTTCACGCTGAACGCGGAGGACTCCGGCCACGACGACAGCAAGATCGTATATGAGGCCGCGCCCGGAACCCATCCGGTAATCAGCGGCGGTAAGCAAGTCACCGGCTGGGAAGCCGCCGACTCAGAAGGCCACGTCTATAAGGCCAGGGTGGGCGACGTCGACACCCGCCAGCTCTACGTCGACGGTGCACTGCAGACCCGCGCCCGCAGCAGCAAGAACCCGACCGGGTTCAGCAAGACATCCACCGGCTACACGTTCACCGACAGCAGCCTGGCAGCCTACAAGCACCCCTCCGACCTCGAGGTAGTCAGTTCCTGGGGCTGGAAGCTGATGCGCTGCCCCGTCCAGGCCATCAACGACGACACCATGACCATGCAGCAGCCCTGCTGGCACAACGCCAACCTCCAGCAAGGCCAGGAGATCCAGACCCCCACCTGGCTGGAGAACGCCCGCGAACTGCTGGACACACCGGGCGAGTGGTACCTGGACAAAAGCGAGGGCGAGATCTACTACTGGCCCAAGGCTGACCAGGACCTGTCCACCGCCACCGTAACCATCCCCCTGGTGCAGAACCTGGTCGACCTCAACGGCACCCGGTCCGTGCCCGTGAGCGGCGTAACGTTCCGCGGCATCACCTTCGCCTACTCCACCTGGCTCGCCCCCAGCTCCGCCGACGGACTCGTCGAAGGCCAGGCAGGCTTCCGCATGATCGGCGACAACCCCGACTTCGACTCCACCCGCCTCAAGTGGCAGAAAACTCCCGGCGCCGTCAACGTGTCCTACGGTGACCACATCGCCTTCGAGAACAACACCTTCACCCACCTCGGCGCAGTCGGCCTCAACCTGAACACCGGCAGCCAGAACACCCGCATCACCGGCAACCTCTTCCACGAGATCGCCGCCACCGGCATCCAGATCGGCGGCGTCACAGCGAGCGACGCACACCCTGACGACCCCAGGGACCTCACACGGAACACCACGGTCGACAACAACGCCGTCACCCAGGCCGCCGACCAGTACAACGGATCCGTCGGCATCCTCGCCGGCTACACCGACCACACTGTGATCAGCCACAACAAGGTCCACGACCTGCCCTACAGCGGCATCTCCGTGGGCTGGGGCTGGGGCCTTACCGACCAGGGCGGCAACACCAGCTATCCAGGCAACGCCGGCGTCCCCGTCTGGAACACCCCCACAATCAGCCGCGACAACAAGGTCACCCACAACGAGATCTACGACATCATGCAGTCGCAGTCCGACGGCGGCGCCATCTACACCCTCAGCGCCAATCCCGGCGGTCTGGTCGCCGACAACTACATCCACGACATCCCGGCACCTGCCTACGGCGCCGTCTACCACGACGAAGGCAGCCGCTACTGGACAAACACCAACAACGCATTCTGCGGCGTCGCCTATCAGTGGCTGCTGATGAACCACGCCCTGGACACCCACGCCACCGGCAACTTCACCACTCAGCCCGCCTACACCGCCCAGGGCAACAGCACCAACAGCACCGCCACCAGCAACACCACTGTCGGCGCCTGTGACCAGCTTCCGGCTTCCATCGTCGCCGACGCCGGCCTACAGCCGGGCTATCGGCACCTGGACCCGGGCCCCTCTGTCTCCGACCACCGGGCGCCCGGCCGACCCGGCACGCCGACCGCAACGACCGACTTCCCCACCGTGGCCGACCTGAACTGGCCGGCGGCCACCGACGACACCGGCGTCACCGGCTACGCCGTCTACAGCGACAGCGAACTGATCAGCGCCACAGGCAAGACGTCGGTCCGTATCGCCAGCCTGACGGCGGGCAAGACGTACACCTTCCGTATCACCGCCCGTGACGCCGCAGCCAACGAGTCACAGCTCAGCTATCCCGTCACAATTACCATGCCCACGCGGGCCGATCTGGCTCTGAACAAGCCGACTGTCGCATCATCGACCTATTCCTCCGACCACACCGCCGCCAAGGCAGTGGATGGCGACCTGTCCACCCGCTGGGCCCAGGGCTCGGGCCTGCCCGATCCGTCATGGATCCAGGTAGACCTCGGCTCCCTGTACGACATCGACGGCGCCATCACCGCCTTCGAGAAGTCCAACGGCTACAAGTACCGCATCGACGTGTCGGCCGACGAGGTCCACTGGAAGACGCTAGCGGACCGCACCAACACGGACACCACAGCGATGTTCGACTACGTCCACGCCGTCGCCCCGGTCACCGGCCGCTGGGTGAGGCTGACTGTCACCGGATCCAGCGGCAACGGAGGCAGCATCTACGACCTGCAGGTCTACGGCACCGCCCACGAGGTGACCGACCACGCGGCCCCCATGAGCCCCGGCAAACCCGTCATCACCCCCTTGATGCCTACCGCTGTGGACCTCACCTGGCCAGCCGCCACCGACGACACTGCCGTGACCAGCTACGTCGTCTACCAAGACGGCAAGCGCATCGGCGTCACCGACAACACCACGCTGCGGGTCGTAGACCTGAGCGCACAAACGCAATACGCCTTCACCGTCGTGGCACGCGACGGCTCCCTCAATGCCTCCGAGCCCAGCGAGGCAGCTGTCGTCACCACCCCCTCAGCGGACCAGGACCTGGCACTCCACAAGCAGGTCACCGCCTCGTCCCAATACTCGGACGACTATGCCCCCGACAAGGCCGTGGACGGCGACCCGTCCACCCGCTGGGCACAGGGCTCAGGTCTGCCCGATCCGTCATGGATCCAGGTCGACCTCAGCAAGGAAGCCAGCATCACCGGCGTCGTGACCACATTCGAGAAGTCCGGCGGCTACAAGTACCGCCTCGAGTACTCCGCCGACGGACAGAGCTGGTCCGTGCTTGACGATCACACCGACCTCACCACCATGACGCAGACCAGTTCCTCCGTTGCCGAACATGCCGTCACTGCCCGCTATCTGCGCCTGACCATAACCGACTCCAACTGGAACGGCGGCAGCATCTACGCGCTCCGGGCCTACGGCACCCTCTGACCCCCACGCCGCTCAAGCCTGCACGTCTCCCCCAGAGAACGAAAGCCAGGATGAAGATCACTCATGTCACGGTCCACCGGATCGATGTCCCTGCAGCCAGTCCGCCCTTCCGCTGGCGCGACGGGCTGAGCGGCAGCGCTCCGGTCGGCGACGGCGCCGTCCTGCACCTCGGCACCGACGACGGCGTCGAGGGAGTGGCCCTGTTCGTCCGACCCGGCGCCCACGCAACCCTGACGACGCTCGTCGACCAGGTATTCCGGGAGGAACTCATCGGAGCCGACCCACTGCAACGGGAATGGCTGTGGCACCGGGTGTGGGAACTGGACCGCATCCACGAGCTGCCCCTGCCCGCCCTGGGTCTGATCGACATCGCCCTGTGGGACCTGGCCGGCCGCAGTCTCGGCCAGCCCGTGTGGCGCCTGCTCGGTGGATTCCGTGAATCCATCCCCGCCTACGCCTCCACTTCCACGTTCTCCTCGACCGACGAGTTCCTCGACGTGGCCGACCAGTGCCTGGCCCTGGGCTACCACGGCATCAAACTTCACGCCTGGGGCGACGCCCGCCGCGACGCCGAACTCTCCCACACCCTGCGTGACCACGTCGGCCCGGACGTCCCACTCATGTACGACGGGTCCGCCGGCTTCGACCTCCCCGATGCCATCCGCCTCGGGCGTGCCCTGTCCGAGGCCGACTACCTCTGGTACGAGGAGCCGATGCGGGAGTTCAGTATCTCCTCATACCAACGACTCGCAGAGGCGGTGGACATCCCCCTGCTGGTCGCCGAGACCTCCGACGGCGTGCACATGAACTCCGCGGACTTCATCCGCACTGGCGCCGCCACGTTCGGCGTCCGAGCCGGAACCACCCTGCGTGGCGGCATCACCGGAGCCATGCGCACCGCGCACCTCGCCGACGCCTACCGGCTGCGCGCAGAGGTGCACGGCTCGGACATACCCAACCATCACCTATGCATGGCCATCTCCAACACGACCTACTACGAGTCACTGGTGACCGCCACCGACGTCGTCCGCGAGCGCCACGTGGACGACCAGGGCCTGGTCCACGCCCCGACGGGTCCGGGAATCGCCCTGCCAGTGGACTTCGGCTACAGCGAAGAACTCCTGCCGTTCGTCGAACAGCCTCGCTGACCCCACCAGCGACCACTTGCCCGCCCTCAGACGATCAGCACACCGCTCATCCTTCCGCGCCGTCCGGCACGTGCACGATCAGAAAGGCAAGACAATGAGGTCTTCCACAACTTCGAGAGCCAACCGGCGCCAGCCCCTGCTGCACGCCTGCGTGGCAGCGTTCGTCCTGACGGCGACCACAGTCCTGGCAGGATGCGCCAGCGCCGACACCACCACCGATTCCGCGTCGACCGACAAGCAGTTCAAACCGGTCAAGCAGCAGGCAGGCTCGCAGATCACCGTGTGGGCCGACTCCACCCGGCTGGCGTCTGTGCAGGCGTACCAGAAGTCTCACCCGGACGTGAAGATGAAGGTCGTCACCTACGACGGCGGTGCGGACGGATCGACCTACCTGCAGTCCAAGATGCAGCTCTTCGACCGCACCGGCAGTGGCTGGCCGGACGTCGTGTTCGGCCAGCCCACCGACGTCACCTGGGCATCGCAGTCCACCAAGGCCGGCATCCAGCCCTTCGCGGCCCCCCTCGACGCCAAGCTCGTCCCCGACAGCATCCTCAACGGATTCGCCAAGGGATCCCTCGCGCCATGCGAGTTCAACGGGCACACATACTGCCTGCGCAACGACATCGCCCAGGTAGTGCTCTGGTACAACAAATCCCTCATGGACCGCTGGGGTTACAAAGCCCCCAGCACGTGGCAGCAGTACGAGGCCCTCGGAGAGAAAGTCGCCAAGGACCACCCTGGCTACCTCGTCGGCTCCGTCGGAGACACCAATTCCCACGAGTCGTACTTCTGGTCCGCGCAGTGCCCGGCATTCGACCTGGTCAAGCCCGATACCCTGCGCAGCGCCCTGCAGGATCCCAACTGCACCCGCATGGCCTCGCTGCTGGACAAGCTGATCTCGGCGAAGGCCCTCGCCACCCAGGGCTTCTTCAGCCAGGGCTTCGCCAAGAACAGCGGCAGCAAAGTCCTCATGGCCTACGGCCCCTCCTGGTACGGGCAGTACCTGTTCAAGACCGGCCTGAAGACTCCGGCCAAGCAGATAGCCGCCGCACCCCCAATGACCTGGGAGGGCGAATCCACTGTTAGCACCGGCAACGTCGGCGGTGGCGTGTGGATGGTCTCCTCACACAGCGCGAACCTCAAGGCCTCCACAGATCTCGCCACCTGGCTCACCACCTCCGACGACAACCAAGCGACCGCGCCCACCTACCCGGCCTACACCAAGGCCGCCGAGGCCTGGCTGGCCAATCCGTCCAACAAGGACTACTTCGCCAATGACGTCACCCCAGCCTTCGAGCAGGCGGCGAACGCAGTGTGGACCGGTTGGTCCAACACTCGCTTCTCTGACTCCACCGCCTGGTCCAGCGTCGTACTGCCAGCCCTGACCTCAGGAAAGACCCTGACGAAGACGCTGCCCGCCTGGCAGCAGGAAATCAGCAACGAGGCCGAAGCACACGGCTACAAGGTGGTCAATCAATGACCTTGATGGAGACCGAACGCGTCACCGTCACCCCCCTGCGCTACAGCATCCAGCCGCGGCGCAGGGGCCGCAGCAGCACGGGCTGCCTCTTCGTCGCCGGCTACGCCCTGCTACTGCTCGCCTTCGGTATCTTCCCCACTGGCTACTCCTTCTACCTCGCAACCACCAACGACCGCGGCCAGTTCACCGGGCTCAACCAGTTCGTGAAGGTAGGCCGGGACTACCGCTTCGACCCGGCCTTCACGCACATGCTGATCTACCTGATCCTGTGGCTGATCACGCTGGTCGTGCTGGTCGTACTGAGCGCGGTGGTACTGCGCAGCCGTGTACGGCCCAAGACCTCGGTACTGCTGCGCTTCCTCTACTACCTTCCCGGCGCTCTCTCCGGCGTGGCGAGCGTACTGGTCTGGCTGTTCATGCTAGATCCCGATGTCAGCCCGGTGTCGTGGCTGCTGCACAGCATGGGCCTGGACACCTTCGCAGCCGTCCTGTCACCCGGGAATCTCCCGCTGGTCCTTATGGTGATCGCGTTCTGGACGGGAGCGGGCGGCTGGATGGTCGTCATGTACGGCGCCCTCAACAACATTCCCGACGAGGTGATGGAAGCCGCCCGCATGGACGGCGCGGGCCTCTGGCGCACCGCCTGGCACATCCAGATCCCCATGATCCGGCAATGGATCGCCTACATGACCATCCTCGCGTTCGCAGCTGGCACCCAGCTCTTCGTCGAACCCCAACTGCTTCAGACCGCCAGTCTCGGCAGGGTCAGCCCCACCTGGTCGCCCAACCAGCTCGCCTACGTCTACGCCTTCCAGCAGGGTGACTTCAACGGCGCCGCAGCCATCTCAGTCGTGCTGCTCCTCGTGGGTCTGTCGGCCGCTGGCCTACTGATCACACGCTCGAATCTGTTCAAATTGGACAAAGAATGACAGACATCGCTGCGCCCGGGCGGTCAAAGGGCTCTCGCACCCAGTCCTCCAGAGCCGTCAGCTTCTTGGGCACCGGGCTCATGCTGACCATATTGCTGGTGTTCTTCATACTCCCGGTGATCTGGCTACTCCTCGCCCCGTCGAAGACTGCCGACGAAGTGATCCGCGACAACCCCTTCTCCTTCGGCTCCTTCCACCAGATCGCCATCGCCTGGCGCCACCTGTTCGGATTCCAAGACGCTGTCATGCTCACCTGGCTACGCAATTCGGCTATCTATTCGGCCGGTTCGCTCGCTCTGGTCCTGTGCGTGAGCGTGCCTGCCGGCTACGCACTCGCCCTCACTCGCTTCCGAGGCCGCAAGACACTCCTGGTGAGCACCCTGATCACCATGATCATGCCGCAGGCCACCCTGGTGCTGCCGATCTTCCTGGAACTCAACCGCTTCCACTTGATTGGCACCGTCTGGTCCGTGATCCTGCCCTTCTCGTTCTACCCATTCGGGGTGTACCTCGTATACATATACTTCGGCAGCAGCCTGCCCAGGGACCTGCTGTCCGCTGCTCGGATCGACGGATGCACGGAGTGGCAGCTGTTCTGGCGCATCGCACTGCCACTGGCCAAACCCGTCGTCGGCCTGGTCGCCTTCTTCAGCTTCGTAGGCAACTGGAACAATTTCTTCCTGCCCTATCTGGTCCTGCCGAACAGCGACCAGTTCCCCGTCCAGGTCGGCCTCAACCAACTGCTGACGTCCACCCCCTCGTTCAATCCGGTTGCAGGCGCCGGACTGAACGTGACCATCCCCGAACTCGCGCTCGCCATCGTCCTCGCCATTCTCCCGGTGCTGGTGCTGTTCGTGTTCTCCCAGCGCACCCTCGTGTCCGGGATGCTCGCCGGCGCTACGAAAGAATGAGCGGGACTGGCCCCGCCTTCTCCCCGGTCCGCCGCGCCACTGCAACGCGGTGACGGACGAACCGCACCCCCGCCAAATCGCGTCGGACCCGCGGCAAGCCACCCCGCCGTACTGTTCCCGGCCGCCGGTCGCACCCCCTCCCGACACCGCGAAGAAATTACCGCGGTCCGCTGGGACCGTACCGGGCGCCCTGCATGGCCCCGGCCCACCTCACACTGCAGGAGACCGCGTGTACACCCTCGACCCTCGATACGCCCCCGCGCCGGAGGCCGTCCTCATCACGGGCTGGCAGGACGTCGCCTCTCACATCCCCCGTGCTGGCGCAGTGGTGGCCGTCGACGGGCCTCCCACCGTCGACTGGACAGGACTGCGCGCTCAGTTGGAACAGCAACTGTCCGTACGAGAAACCTGCATCACGTTCCTCGACATGCGCATCCACTACGCCGCGCCGGCCGACGTCCGCCGTCGCACCGAGCGGGCGGAGGATGCCGGCGACCCCTACTTCTGCAAGCTTGCCGAGAATCTTCTCGACGACTGCTTCAACAGCCTTCCCCCAGCAGAGCCACCCCCCGGCGGGGTGCTCATCGTCTACGGGCCCGGTGCCGCCCTGGTGAGGCACGACCTGCTCTGGTACGCCGACGTGCCCAAGCGCTATGCCGAGGGCGCCGCTACCGCCGGACACACCGGCGTGAACCTCGGGCTGCCGCACGAGAGGGCCGATCTGCGACGCCTGTTCTACATCGACTGGCCGATGCTCGACCGGCACCGCGACACGCTCGCCCACCGGTTCGACGCCTGGCTCGACCTGCAGGAACCCGACTACCCGACGATGATCGACGGCGCAGGCCTCAGGGCCACCTGTGCCGCATTGGCCCGGCATCCCGTCCGCACACGCCCGTACTTCAACTCCACTCCCTGGGGCGGTCATTGGGCGCAGCGCAAACTCGGCTTCAACACAAACGCCCGGAACACCGCGCTCGGCTACGAACTGATCGCGCCGGAAGCCGGCGTCCTCGTCGGAACCAGCGCCCACGACCAGGTCGAGGTGCCCTTCCAGCTCCTGTGCGTACTGGAGCCGATGAACATGCTCGGACCCCAGGTGCACGCGCGCTTCGGTACGTCGTTCCCGATCCGCTTCGACTACCTGGACACGGTAGGCGGCGGCAACCTGTCCGTGCACTGCCACCCGAAAGAAACGTACATGCGTGAACGTTTCGGCTGGCCCTACACCCAGCACGAGACGTATTACGTGACACTTGCCGACACCGACGCGAAAGTGTTCCTCGGGCTGCGGGAAGACGCAGATCCCGAGATCTTCCGCAAGCAGGTGCAGGAATCCAGCACAGACGGCGTACACCTGGACCCCGAGGACCATGTGCTCGCCTTCCCCTCCGAGCCGGGACAACTGTTCATGATCCCTGCCGGAACGCCGCACGCCAGTGGTGCCGGCAATCTCGTGCTGGAGATCAGCGCCACTCCTTACCTGTACAGCCTGAGGTTCTACGACTGGCTGCGCCCGGGCGCCAACGGCAAACCTCGCCCTTTGCCGTATGAGCACGGCTTCGCGAACCTCGAGACCGGTCGGCGTGGGACGCGGGTCGCCCGCGATCTGGTGCAGGCACCACGCACCTTGCGCAGCGGCGACGGGTGGCGCGAGGAGGTCATAGGTGCTTTGGAGGAAATGTTCTACGAGGTCAGGCGACATGTGATCGCGGCGGGGGCTGAGGCGACCGACGACACTCAGGAGACCTTCCACATTCTGAACGTGGTGGAAGGAGAGGGCGTAATGATCGAGACAGCGGCAGGAGACCGGCACGAGCTCGCTTACGCGGAAACGCTGACTCTGCCGGCAGCGGTCGGTCACTACACCCTCCGGGCCATCGGCGGCCCGGTACGCGTCGTGAAGGCACTCGTCCGTTGATCCCAGTTCTGGAGATCGGCGGCACTCACGTCACTGCTGCTCTCGTCGACCTCAGGGACGGCGTCGTCTGTCGCGTGCGCAGGCCGCTCAACGCGCAGGGCGACGCCACCGACATCCTCGACGCTCTCAGGGATACCGCCGCATCATTGCCCACTGTGCCAGGGGCACGATGGGGCGTAGCCCTGCCCGGTCCCTTCGACTATGTCCGGGGGGTCGGCCTCTTCACAGGGGTGGGCAAGTTCGATGCCCTCTGCAACGTCAACGTGCGTGCTGCGCTCCTGAAACGGCTGCGGCCGCGGCCCGCTGGCATCGTGTTCGTCAACGACGCGCATGCATTTCTGACCGGGGAGTGGAGGGTAGGCACCGTCCGCGGGCACCGGCGCGCTGCTGGCGTCACTCTCGGCACCGGGGTCGGCTCGGCTTTCATCACCGACGGGCGGATCTGTGAGAACCACCGTGGCATCCCGCCCGAGGGGCGGATCGACTTGACCAAGATCGACGGTCTGCCGTTGGAGGTGACGGTCTCACGCCGCGCGATCATCGCCCGCTACGGTGACCCGGCCGCGGACGTCCGCGACATCGCCGAGCGCGCCCGGGAAGGGGAGGCAAAAGCGCACCATGTCCTGCACGATACGTTCACCCGGCTCGGCGCCGCGCTGGGCCCCTTCCTGGTGAACTTCGGCGCAACGGCCCTGGCAGTGGGGGGAACGATCGCACGCTCCTGGGACCTGGTGTCCCCGGCACTACTGACCGGACTGACGGCCGGAGGCTGGGCAGCGGACGATGCACACGCCTGCGAGAACCGCTCACAACCAGGCGCAGGGAAAATTTTCGGGGAGGACAAAACCCTCCAAGCGCGGCTCGCTTCTTCCGCCAGCCCGCCACGTGGCCTCAATGCCCTGCGGATCGCGCGCGCCGATGAAGACGCTGCGCTGATCGGGGCGGCACATGCGGTGACGCACAACCATCCCGCAGACCAGGGAGTTTGAGGAGACACTGCCCGACCGGGAAAACGTCTCGGTACGCCGATGGCGCCCGTCACGGCAACGGGCGCCATCGGCAACGGTCCTGTTGGGATGGACCTCAGACGAGTTCGGCCCAGTCCAGGGCGGTACAGCAGGTGTCGACGATGAGTCGGGCGACGGTGAGCCCCTTCCAACCTCCCAAGGGCGACTGGGTGTTGGGCGGGCCTGCGGAATGGCGAAGCTCCTGGTAGACGAGTTGTCGATCAAGATCAACCGTCGTTCCAGGAGCTCCGTGTGCTTGTCTACCCGTCGGCCATCGACCTGTCCACCGCGCAGCTGCGTCACCTGAGCCGGGAGCTGGCGGCACGACGTCGGGAGATAGGCAGTCGGTGGCGGCAACTGACTCCCCGGCGCCAGGCCCTGCTGGCCCTGGCCCACCTGCGGTGCGGCGACACCTACGCACAGCTCGCGGCCGGGTTCGGTATCGGGATCGCCACCGTGTACCGCTACATACGCGAGGCGATCGACGTCCTGGCCGCGCTCGCGCCCACGCTCAACGAGGCAATGGTGACGGCCCGTTCGAAGGCGTACGTGATCCTGGACGGCACCGTGCCGCCGATCGACTGGGGCACCTCCCGGCCGAAGGCTGGGGGAGATCGCCGCGGACCGGCCCTACTACTCCGGCAAGAAGCGGCACCACGGCATGAACGTGCAGGTGCTGACCGATCCGTTCGGCCGGCTGCTGTGGGCCTCGCCCGCGCTACCCGGCGCGACACACGACCTGAAGGCGGCCCGCGAGCACGGCATCATCGACGCCCTCGCCGAAGCCGGCCTCAAGTGCTGGGCAGATAAGGCGTATCAGGGCACGGCCCGCAACGTCCGAGTCCCGTTCAAGGGGCGCCGCCTCAAGCGGTGGCAACGACGTCACAACACCACCCATGCCAAGATCAGATGCGTCGGCGAACAGGCGATGGCCACGCTCAAGGGCTGGCGTCTCCTGCGCAAGCTGCGCTGCAGCACCAACCACATCACCGCGATCGTCAAGGCTGTCCTCGCCCTTCACCTCGCGGCCGCATCAGGATGAAAACACCTCAGTGCCATAGGCAGTGCCGTCAGAAGACCCACGGCCCCCGAGCACCAGGACACGTCAGCCATGAGGTGTCAAGCCCGTCCGGGCAACGGTCAATACGATGTGTACCCGTCTGAGGTCTAGCTGGATAGCCAGTTATCTGCTGTCAGACGGGAACCGAAACGGGCCCGGCCAGCTCAGCAACCAGCCCATCGATAACGGGTGCCGCGCGGCCAGGCCTGTTGGTTTGGTTACTCGGTCCGCAGCCCGTCGGGGCGGGCCAACCTCCAGAGCAGGGGGAGGCTGAATAGGAGCATCAACATCGCGATGGCCGCTCCGGAGCCAACGGCGGTGGCCACGACACCCCAGTAGATGTGTTGTTGCACCCCCACCATGGCTTGAAGGGCAAATCCCAGTGCCGAGCCGCCAACGGCGGAAACGGCCAGCCCGAGTGCGAGGGGGATCGCCGTTTGCAGGAGAATCGATCCGCCAAGGGTGACTCGCCGCATACCGATGGCGGTCAAATAGGCCACCAAAGCCCTGCGCTCACGCAGCTGCTCTTGGGTCGAAATGAGCATGCCGATACCGATCAGCACGATCACTCCGGCGGCGCCGGCGAAGATGGCTCGACTGACAGCGTCAAACTTGTGATCAATCTTTGTTGTTTTCAGATCGATGACAGTCGACATTGGATCGGTCACGGCCGCAATCGTACGAACAGTGTCCGACGCCCCGGCCACGGCGGGATCGACCTGGATCAAGAACTCCACGGACGGCTCGTTGAGCAGTCCGATGTCGAATGCCTTCGGTGTAGCGAAGATGCCATAACGCGTCTGGCCGAGCGGGTCCTGACGGGGCGAAGCAGACCGCGCCGCTGAGGGAACGCGGTAGACCACCTTGGTTTTGTCCTCGCCTAGCGTGATTTGCTCACCGGCTTTCGGCTGGAAGGATACGTCCTTGTCGGCCTGGGGGTCAGGCACGATGTACACGTCTCCGTCTGTGCAGTCGGGCACAGAGACGACCTCTCGAAGTGATCGACAGTCTCCAACGGTGAGCCCGACCGACTGCTCGGCATCGCCTACCTGGGCCGACGAATGTTCCGGGACGGCTTGCTCGGTTGTCAGGCCGATGGCCGACGCCACGCCTCGGGTTCGCTGGAAGGTTTCAAGTGTCGAGATGGCTTGATGGCCATCGTGGGGGTAGCTGGTCACCTGCAGCTGTGCTCGTGTGACGTCGTTGGTGGTGCTTTGGGTCGACTGAGTCTGCACTGCGGCAAAAAGCATCTGCAGGGCGATCGCACCGGCCACAGCGGCGGTAATGCCGCCCACCATACGACCGGACGCCCCAGCACCCATCTGTACTCGACGCACTGCCAAATGCCAGGGTATGGAGCCTCCGGACAGGCGGCGTACGGCGGTCTCGACGACCCAGGGAATGATCAGTGTCACGCCGACCAAGAGCAGCGCGGTCCCGGCGATGATTTCCGCCTCGCCGATCGGCTCCTGGGATGCGCCAGTCTTGCCGAAGGACGGAATCAGCAGGCCTGCCCCCACAACAGGAAGGAGGAGCCGCCACCAGACACGCTTGCGAACGGGGGTGGTGTTGCGTACGACCCCGAGCGGATCCACGGTGACACCACGCATTGCGTGCAGTGTGACAAGAACGGCGCTGACCGGTACGAGAACGACGATGAGAACGGTGAAGGCTGCAGCCGGTGTGACGTCGGAGGGGAAGAAGGTGAGATCGAACAGAGTGACCGCGCCCGCGTGGGCGCGCATCTGAACGAACAGCACGCCGCCAAGAACGAGACCCAGAAGAGTCCCGAACAGGGTTTCACCGGCTGCTATGCGCCGGATCATGATGGTGTCCGCTCCTACCAGGCGCAGTGCGGCCAAGCGCCGGTCGCGGCGTTCACCACCGACACGGACCGCGTTAGCAATGAAGATCCCAACGGGCATGAGAAGCGCCACGAAGGCAACGAGGATCAGCAGGGAGAGTGCAGGCCCGTAACCCTCTTCAGCTCCGGAGACACCGATGTGGTCAATGCGCTGAATCTGCGGCGCCTTCGACTCGGCAAGGTCAGCGCGGCCGGCGTAGAAATAGAGCTCGTCTGGTCCGAGAAGGCCGCTTCTACCGATCGTCTCAGCAACGTGGTACGGCAACCGGTCGTGCAGCAGGTGGCCGCGCGGAGAGTCCAACAGGGACTTCAACGCCGGTGAAACAGCCATCTCTCCTGCTCCGGGCACGAAATGCAGCCCGGGAGGGACGGGAGGGTGACCGCTCAGATCGTCGGGCTGCACGAGGTATCCGTCGACCTCCCGTCCGTCGAACTCGGTGGAGATGGCCGCAACCACGAGAGTGTCAGGCCCTTTGCGGACACCGTTGTATGTGCCCGAAAGAGACACTTCCGAAGGATGCCGGGCGTCTCCGCGGCCGTTGTGCGCCTGCAGCATGTGAGGAATCGAGGAGCACAGGAGCAGAAGTGTGACTCCGAGACCTATGCCGAGCGCGGTCAGAGCGTTGCGGAGCCAGCCATCGCGGCCGCCCGATGCTGCCAGCCGCAAGCCCAGAGCAAGGTCTCGCTTCAGGGAGGTGGAACTACTCATGCCTGGAGCTCCCGGCTGTACGTCCGACCGTCCTTGACCTCGATCTCGTGGTCGGCATAAGTCGCCACGGCCGGATCGTGGGTGACCAGGACGACGGCTACCCGACTGTCCCGGGCCGCCTCTGTGAACAGATCCATGACCCGCCTGCCGTTGGCCGAGTCCAGCGCACCAGTGGGCTCATCCGCGAAAATGACACCAGGACGAACGGCCAAAGCCCGTGCTACAGCCACTCGCTGGCCCTGACCACCGGATATCTCACCGGGACGCATCTGGGCCAGGTCCTCGATGTCGAGACGGGCAAGCCACTCCGTTGCCTGCGCCCGGGCTTCGCTTTGCCTGACACCATTCAGCCGCAGAGGCAAGGCGACGTTCTCCCAGCAGTTCAGCTCCGGTACGAGCTGCCCGAACTGGAACACGAAGCCAAATTCGTTTCGCCGAAGGGCGCTGCGTTCGGCATCGTTCATCTTGGTCAAGTCCTGGCCGCGGTAGAGGACCTCACCGGAGTCAGGGGGCACGATGCCTGCCAGACAGTGCAGCAACGTGGATTTACCGGAGCCTGAAGGCCCCATGATGGCGACGACCTCTCCCGCGCTGATGGAGAAGGATGCGTCAGTGAGAGCCGGCGTCAGGCTGTAGCTCTTGTGCAGTTCCTCAGCATGAAGAAGGTATTCGGGCATTTCAAGCCTTTCGCGAACGGAAGACATCCGGCCAAGTGGAGAGAGCCGACTCATCCGTCTTGCTGGACAACGCCCGCAGCCTAGGACCGCCCAAGAGTGAGCAAATGCTCAATTCATGACATACATTCATCCATCAGAGGAGAACGGCCCTTGAGTACCAACAGTTCGGCACCTGAGGGGGAGGCAGACCCTACCTACGGATCCGACCGCATGTGCTTTTCTGAAGCACCACCATCCCCCGTTCGCCTGGAGACACCGCTATCAGCGCCTCGCCCACCGCACAGCACTCATGGCTGACCCGACTGACCACCAGAGCACGGACTCTTCGCAAGGGGGCACGACCCGCTTGGGTAGACATAGCGTTGGGCGCCACAGTCGCAGCTTTTGGCCTGTATGCCGAAGCGTCATCCTGGCCCGCGCGACCCCTCGGTTTCACCGCAGCAGCAGTGGTGCTTCTTGCGGCTATGGCGGTGGGGCTCTATCGCCTCGCGCCAGCTTGTGCCCTCCTGTGTACCTGGCTGTTGAATGTCTTGCAGGCAACATCACGTCATGACGTGATGCTCGTCCAACTCGGCGGTCTGGCCGTAGCCTTCGGCGCCGCCCGATACGGCCGCAGGGTGACGCTCTGGGCCAGCGCGATCTCCATACCAGCATGCACGGCGCTGCTTGATGCCGGCATGATCAGGCGAGGCGGTACCCAAGTTACTGACGTTGTCGTCGTGATGTCGTCAATGTGAGGCCGGTTTCGGCGAGGCATCCGTCGATGAGGTTGCTGCGGTACTGGATCTGGCGGAGACCGCGTCGGAGCGTGCTGATGAGGTGGTCGGGGTCGGTGAAGGCGGTGTTGGCCTGGCTGCTGCGCCGCAGCAAGGACCAGATGCCCTCGACGGGGTTGAGGTCAGGCGCGTAGGCGGGCAGGAAGTAGCAGGTGATCCAGTCGTGGGTGTCGATGAACTCCCGTAATCGGCGGTCTTTGTGGACGTTGAGGTTGTCCCACACGAGCACAATGGGTGCGCCGAGCTGCTGGTGCGCGGTGATGAGCAGGTCGCGGTAGTCGGTCCAGGTGAAACTGCGTCTGCCGCCGTGCTTGTGATCGAGATGCCGCTTGGGCCGGTAGATCAGCCGGGAGCGTTCACCCCGCTTGTAGCAGGCCAGAGCAGCGACGGAGAAGCGGCGCTGGGAGCGTCCCCGGACCCGGATGGCGGGTGTGCGTCCGCGCCGGGCCCAGGTCCGTGTGGTGGGCGGCGTCATCGAGAAGCCGGCTTCGTCTTCGAAGCACAGCCAGGCGTCGAGCGCCGCCACAGACCTTCCACCTGCGGCCAGGCCTCCTTCACCCAGCCCGCCACGACCTCCTCGTTGCGCTCGAGGGCTCGGCGGGCCGGGACCTGGTGACTGAAGCCGTGCCGGTGCAGCATCCGCGCGATCGCCGACAGCGTCATGCTCTTGTGGAACCGACGCCCGATCAGCGTCTTGATCCGCGCCAGCGTCCACGTCTGGTCCGGCCAGCCATGCGCGACCGGCCCCTTGGCCAGCTCCTGCTCGAGCACGGCGAACAGGGCCTCACTCAGCTTGGGCCGCGACACAGGCCCGGCAGAGCGCAGCCCCTCGGCTCCGGCACCGTGCCAGGCCCGGCGCCAACGCTGCACCGAGCGCACGCTCACCCGTAAGTCCTTGGCGACCTCGGCGTTGGAGGCACCCGCAGCGAATCGCTCCGCGGCCTCCAGCCGGATCCGCTCGCGAAACGCCTGCCGTTCAGGCGTCAGCCCACCACCCTGCGGATATCTCACACAACCGGCATACCGCGACGATCACGCATCGTCATCCCCCAACGACATCACGCCGCAAAGATCAGTAGCGGGGCACATACCATTGATAGGCTTGAGAGCCTCACCCCGTCGCTCGGATCGTCGACTGCCATCGTCGTCGGGATGTTGGTGGTGTTCACCCCCTGGACCATCGGCCTGCTCCTCAGGATCAACGAGCGCTATCGCGCACTGGCCGACCGCCAACGCCAAACAGAGGCCGAAGCAGAGTGGGCACGCAATCTTGCCCGTCTCCGCTCGCGACAGACGCAGCTGGCCAACGACGTACACGACGTCGTCGGACATTCGCTTGCTGTCATCATCGCGCAGGCGGACTCTGCCCAAGCACTCAGCGATCACCAAGTCGCTCGCCTGCGCGAAGTCATGGCGAACATCTCCGTCTCTGCACGCCGCTCCCTCAATGACGTCCGGCAGGTGCTTCGCGCCCAACAAACCTCACCGGAGCAAGCCGATGGTCTGCAGCATTCTCCGAGCGACCTCGACAGTCTCATCGAAGGCGTCCGGGCCGCAGGCCACGACGTACGCAGCACCGTCAACGGCCAGACACGACCGCTCACCCCTGAAACAGAGACCATCGCCTACCGAACACTGCAGGAGATGCTCACCAACGCTCTCAAGCACGGCATGAAGACACACGCGATTCATGTACGTCGCGACTGGGAGCAGAACGAACTCCGGCTGACGGTCCGCAACTGCGTGGTCGGGCCTCGACGCCTCAACCCACGCGGCATGGGCCTTTCCGGAATGCAGCAGCGGTTGGACGGCATCGGCGGACACCTCACGGTCGAATCGGTCGACACAGGGGAACCGGAACAGCAGTACACGATCACCGCAGGATTGCCCCTTCGGCAAATGGAGTCCAGCCAGTGAAGTCTCCGATCCGGGTCCTGCTAGCGGACGACCAGGAACTCTTCCGCTCAGGGGTGGCTCTCAGCATCGAATCTCAGGCAGACATGCGCGTTGTCGGTCAGGCGGAAAACGGACTGCAAGCGCTAGAGCTGATCGGTCCAGCAAGGCCCGACATCGTCCTGATGGACCTGCGCATGCCCCACATGGACGGTGTGGAAGCAACTCGCAGGATCTTCGCGCCGGAGATGGCCATGCTCCGTGACCACCCGATGCGTGTCATCGTTCTCACCACTTTTGATCTGGATGATCGGGCGGCGACCGCCATCCGCTACGGCGCGAGCGGATTCCTCCTCAAGGACGCCACTCCGGACTTCCTGCGATCTGCGATCAGGACTGTGCACGCAGGCAATTCCGTGCTCCTGCCCAACGATCTACAAGCACTCTTCCAACAAGGGCTCACCCCACGAACACCACTGCCTGAGGCGTACCTGTCCCTGACAGAGAAGGAACGCGAGATCCTCCGTGCTGTCGCCGAGGGTATGAGCAACTCCGAGATCGCTCGACATGTCTTCCTCAGCGAGTCGACGGTGAAGACCCATGTGAGCGGAATCCTACGCAAGTTGCGCCTGCGAGACCGCGTGCAGATCGTGGTCTTTGCTTATCAGCACGGACTGTGCCGGGCACGTGGCTGACGACACAACCGGTCAGCCTGCTGGGGCACTGGGAGAAGCAGCATCCACGGAGCCAAGCAGACTCGCGTCCCGAAACTGACTGTCAGGATGCGGCGCCGCTGCTGGAACGCAGTCACCCGTGTCCACCGGCGGCCTGAGCCACAACACGGCCCAAAGCCCTGCCGGATCGTCGGCCGACTGCCCGCGCTGAGCGGTGCTGTCGGCTGGCTCAAAGAGCAGGCGTCGTTGGTACCACCGCGCAAAACAGCCCCGCGGCAATCTTCCGAGCGGCCGCGGGGCAATGCCGCAAGCGGGCTCAAGCAGAAGACGAGCTCGACGTGTTCAGGCGGGCTCCGCGTTTTTCAACTCGCCAGTCCGCTGCTCAGGCATTCGGTACAGCCTGGGGAAAATCGAAAATACGATCGGGATCGTAAGTCGACTTGATCTTCTCCAACCGGGGCAGGTTCCTGCCGTAGTAAGCCTGCGCCCACCCCGTCAGTTGTGGGTCGATGTAGTTCTGGTACGCCTGACCGCTTGCATAGCGGCGCATCGACGCCCATGTGTCGTTCAGCCAGGCCTGATGTGGCTCGGACGCAACACCTTCGGGCCAGTTCGCCATGTACTGAGCGAGAAAGAGCCCATTACGGTGGACAAAGGCCGTGGCTGCGGGCCCCACACGATTGATGGCGCCGCCCAGGGCATCCAGGGCTATGGCACAGCTTCCACCAGCAGGCACCGACCGGATGTACCTCTCCACAGAAGCAAGGAGAGCGTCTATGGCGAGATCGCTCAGCGCACGGGTATAAAAGTCCGATCGCGCACCGTAGGACTCCCGAGTGACGCGACCATCAGCACGGCGTCCTGGCAGCCGTCCCGGCAAGTGGCTCTGTGCGACGGTCCATCCCTGCGTGCCGGCCATCACCTGCATGGCCTCCAGATACGGCCGGGTGTGGACCAGGGCAGACCCGGGGCTGGCGCCGACGCTGGCCGTGAGCCGTTCGATAGCGTTTTGTGCGGACAGAGATGACTCCAGGTCGACGATGGTCACGCCGACGCGCGGGCCCTCAGTCGCGTCCGATTGGATGTGCAGACTCGACCAGACGGAGTCATGCGCGACCGGAGCCCAAGCCTGCCAGGCCCGAAGCACACCAGCGGCGCGGCTCCACGGCCAGCTCAAGAAGGCGTAGGACACATCGGGAGCAACGTGAGTGCGAAAGTCGAAACGAGTGGCCACGGCAAAGTTTCCGCCGCCGCCTCCGCGGAGCGCCCAGAACAGGTCGCTGTCGTTGTGAGCATCGACGGTACGAATTCGTCCGTCGGCCGTCACCACTTGCGCCGACATCAAGTTGTCTGACGTGGCTCCGTAGGCGCGGCTGGTGACGCCTATTCCTCCGCCGAGGACAAGGCCTGCGACACCCACGGTCGGGCACGACCCGGCGGGCACCGTCACTCCTTGCTGCGACAGCTGGGCGTAAAGATCGATCAGGCGGACCCCGGAGCCGACGGAGGCGCTCTTCGGCCCGGGCACCACTCGATCAAGGTTACTCACGTCGATGACGAGACCGCTCGAGGTCGACCAGCCGGCGTAGGAGTGACCACCACTACGGACAGTGACAGAAAGTTGGAAGCGGCGCACAAAGGCCAGGCAGGTCGCCACGTCCTGGGGAGAGGAGACATAGGCGACGGCGGCGGGACGTGCCACGTCGTAGCGAGGTTGGAAGCTCTGCCGAGCCTTCTTGTAGAGAGCGTCGCCCGGCCGGATCAACGGGCCGTCCAGATCGCTGGCGAAGGCCGCCCAGTCCGACAGGCGCAATGTCGGAGACCTGCGAGGGCGGGGAAGTGCCGACGGTGAGGAGGTGCCCGCCCGCCGACCAGGCTCCCGTCCACTGACCGCTGTGTGAGGGCCGCAACCGGAGAGGAGCGCGGCGAAGACACCACCAGCAGCTGCTGCTTTGATCAACGTCCTGCGTGGCAGGGGCAGCGTGCCATCGTGTGACGTCGAAGTCTCTGCGGCCATCTCTGCACTGTCCCTTTGCCTCGGAAGGGGGCCGAGAGAATCGCCGCGATGGCCGAACACTCTCGTTATCGCCATGATGCCGCAGCACGATGCGGGCCTCGGTACAGGACGGCGGTACGGACGATGTGCGCCCAACCCTGCATCCTCGGGATTTCCCGAGCAATCACGCCTGGCTCTTGAACATGACATCTCCAGGTGTACCCGAGGATGAAGCACACGCTGCCCTATGGGGCACCTCTGCCGCTTGCGCAATGACCGCGCGGACCGCGATCACCTCCGACGGAGACCGACCAGGCGGATCAAGACGACGGTTTCCGGAAACTGCGTCGAGCGTGGCATGCATGCAGGAAGGGGAACCGACACGCGTGTTCCTGGAAAACACTGTGTCCAGGCCGAGGTTGAGGATCCCGCGGTGGCTGTCGGCGCCGCCTGTGATCAAGTCGTGGAGTCGATGATGCTGCCGTCCTCATACGCCTACTGCGTGAGGACGGCACCGGGAGGGTTACGCAGGGGCGTTCACGGAACAGCGGCGGCTTGCTCGTCGAGCACGTGGCCCTCGTTCGAGCAGGTCGAGCGCAGCGTGGATGGGCAGGATCAAACCCACTCACAGACTCAAATGCCGAAAGACGTTGTGCGACACGGTCATCCCGACACTCGGCGTCCCGCGCAGCTTCACACCTGTGCCGTTCGTGTACAAGATCATGCTCTACTCCACATCCATGCACTCGCCCGCGGCGCCGCACTTGTAGCTGCAGGACGAATCGTTGCTGTGCATGTCAACCTCATGCGTGTGCCAGACTTGACATCCTCCCGGGCCTAAAGGCCCGGGATTCCAATCCGCTCCCACTGCGGCGACGCGGTGGGCAGCTCCTGGCGGGTTCCTGCTTCGCTGCGCGGTGCGGGCACGGGTGCCCGTCTTACCTGCGCTCCACAGGCTGACACCGCCAGTCCGGCGGCCTTGGCGACGTTGAGCGCCGCGTTGATGTCCCGGTCCAGGACGGCCCCGCATGCCCCGCAGGTCCACATGCGGACGTGCAGGAGCTTGGGTCCGTCCTTGACGCCGCATGCGGAGCACACCTGGGAGGTCGGCTCGAAGCGGCCGATTTTGACCAGGGTGCGCCCGTACCGGGCGGCCTTGTACTCCAGCAGGCTCACGAACGCGGACCAGCCGGCGTCGTGCACGGACTTGGCCAGGCGCGTGCGGGCGAGTCCTTTGACACACAGGTCTTCCACGGCGATCGCTTGGTTCTCGCGGATCAGCCGGGTGGAGAGCTGGTGGTGGAACTCGCGGCGCGCGTCGGCGACCCGCGCGTGGGCGCGGGCGACCTTCAGCCGGGCCTTGCCTCGGTTGCTGGAGCCCTTCTCCTTGCGGGACAGGTCCCGCTGTGCCTTCTTCAGGCGCTTCTCGGCCCGGCGCAGGAAGCGCGGGCTGTCGACCTTCGTGCCGTCGGACAGGACCGCGAAGTGCCCGAGGCCGAGGTCGATGCCCAGCTCGGGCGTCGTCTCCGGCAGCACTTCCGAGGCGTCCGTCTCCACGACGAAGCTCGCGAAGTACCGGCCGGCCGCGTCCTTCACCACCGTCACCGTGGACGGGGCCGACGGCAGCGCACGCGACCAGCGCACGGGAACGTCGCCGATCTTCGGCAGGCGCAGCTTCCCGCCCGGGGTGATCCGCCAGGCCGCGTTCGCGGTGAAGCGGATCGACTGCCGGTTGTCCCGCTTCGACTTGCAGCGCGGTGCACCCATGCGCGGGCGCTTGCCCTTCAGGCCGTCGAAGAAGTTCCGGTACGCGGTGTCCAGGTCGCGCAGGGACTGCTGGAGGATCACCGCCGACACCTCGCCGAGCCAGGCCCGCTCCGGGGTCTTCTTCGCGGCCGTGAGGCGCTTGGACAGCTCCGCCGAGGTGACGAACGGCAGCCCCGCCGCGCGGGCCTCCTCGCGGACGCGCAATGCGTCGTTGAAGACGACCCGCGCGCACCCGAACGCCCGCGCCAGCGCTGTGCGCTGACCGGCGCTCGGGTACACGCGGAACGAGTACCGAAGCTGCATAACGATCACTCTACCATTGGTCCATGTCACCACGATGGGAACCGAATCCTGATATTCGCAGGGGTCGAACAGTCGTCTACAACCTTCACGCACATTTGGTGTTTGTCACGAAGTACCGGCGCGGAGTCATGAACGACGAGATGCTGACGCGCTGCGAAGAGGTCATGCGCAATGTCTGCGAGGACTTCGGAGCGGAGCTGAAGGAGTTCAACGGCGAGGCCGACCACGTCCACCTGCTCGTGCACTACCCGCCGAAGGTCGCGCTCACCGGCCTGGTCAACAGCCTCAAGGGCGTCTCGTCCCGCCGCCTGCGCGCGGAGTTCCCCGGCCGGGTCAACCGGGCGATCATGCACGGCCGGTTCTGGTCGCCCTCGTACTTCGCGGGCTCATGCGGCGGTGCGCCGCTCCAGGTGGTCAAGGACTACATCGCGCAGCAGAAGCGCCCGGACTGAGCGCGGCCGGCCGTGGGCCCGGGTAGACAGTGCGGACCCGTGCCCACGGCTGAGGTCAGAGCAGCCCTGAGATGCGATTCACCCCCGGCCTGAAGGCCGGGGCGCTCTCGCAAGATCAGAGGTAGGAGTTGTCCCCACCACCTCCCAAGACCAGGCCACCACGGCGGCTGCTCACCCTCCCCGAACCCCTGCCATGTGCAGTTGGCGGCGAATCCCGGTTCGGCGAACGGATCCACCGACGTGGCGGCGGCCCCTGTGAAGCTGCGCACTCGCCGGCCCGTGCTTTCATGAAGGAATGGCTTCGACGGTGCTGCAACGGCGGTTCTGCTAGAGAGCAGCACCGTTGATGCTCTCAGAACCAGCGCGCAGCCGGTTGCGGAGGTACGAACGCGCAGGACAGACACAGAACCTCCCTCGACCAGAACAGGGTGACCTCGCCCAGGACTGAATGCCGCCGCGGCGCACGGGACGGGGTGACCGGCCCCAGAGAATGAGGCACATCTACAGGTCAGTACAAGAGGCGGGTCAACGACTGAGCCACTGAGCCTGTGATCGCAGCTTCCGCCGTCTTCCTTTTCTTTCCGAGAAGTCGACTGTCATAACACGTATCGTCTTGCCCGGGACATCCGGCTGGCTCTCAATGGACCGGCGGACGCCGCCTTCGGATCGAGCGCATGCTGGTCCGAATTTCCCCTAACCCGTACGGGTGCTTTCACCCGATCCGGGCGGGCCGCGCACCGTGGCTGGAGCGGTGGTCGCGATACTGGTTCTTGCGATCACATATGAAAAGCCTGCACTTGCGCTCCGTCGACCTGACATCTTCGGGCAATAGCCTCATGGTTCTGGCCTCCAGGCCGGTGTGTGATGTCCGGGCTGAGAGTGCCGCCTGCCCCGTTCAGTCTGGCAGCGTCGTGGCCCCGAGACCTGGACGGCGTCACACCGACACGGCATATCCGGGGGCTCCTCGACGGCAGGCCTCGACAAGACGCTGGAAGCCGGGGGAGCAGTGCAGCCGCCGTGGCATCGGAGCGGTGCAATCCGCGACGGCTGCAGGACAACATGATCTTTGGCGTTCAAGGGCTTCAGTTGCGGCTCCAGGAGACCTGTCCAGCACGCAGCAAGCAACGGACCAGGATCAGCGTACGGGGTACGACGAGTCCCAATCAGGTTCGTAAGCGTGTGGCATGGGCTGGTGGTGTTACTCACCGGCCTGTTGTTTTCGCCGGCTCCGCTGCCCTCGGGCGTCGATCGCGCGGGTCAAAACTGCTGGACGAAGTACGGCTCGACAGTCATCCAGCCGTTGCCGCGAGCGCCGTAGCGGGTGCCGTTGTCGCTGCTGGCCAGGGTGTACCAGGAGTCGACGTAGTCGGGATCGTCCGTCCACCAGTCGTTCGGGATGGCGTCGAGGATCGCGTTCACCAGAGGGACGTAGGTTCCCTGGTCGGTGATGGTGAGCAGGGCAGTGGCGATGGCCTTGGCGAGGTCGCGGTAGTTGGTGCTGCCGTCGTCCTCCATCATGACGGCATCGGCCAGGTTGTACTTGTAGTTCGACCAGTTGACCAGGATCTGGCTGGGCCGGTAGACCGTGCCATCGTTGTCCAAGTAGGGCATGTCGACGGGGTCGACGCGTACAGTGCCGTCCTGCCCGAAGCCGGTGACAAGCGTGTAGATCTCGGCGTCACCCTTGATCCAGGGCTCCTCGTCGTCCGAGAGCTCCACCGCGCTGATGCGTGTGGTCCAGAAGCCGCCGGCTGCTGCTTGAGCTTGTTGCCTGCTCGTTGCTTCCGCCTTCGGGGCTGGCGCCGCTGCGGCGGAGGTCAGGCCGTAATGACGCAGTTGCCTGTTCAGGACACTCAAGCCGACGGCCAGTGCCTTGGAGCCGTCGATGTCAACGACGTATACGGGACGGGCGGGCACGTGGCGGGCGTTGAGCGTGTGGGCTCGGCCCCGACTGTCGTAGGCGACGATGGTGGCAGCATTGTCATCGGTGGTGGCGGGGGCCACCCAGGGTTCTTTTCCGGCAGACAGCGCGCCGCGCATTGCACGGTCGCCAAGTCTCAACCGGAGCAGTGATCCGATGCCAGCGTCAAGGCCTTTGGCAGCGGCGATCTGGTGATCCGCCGCGGCCAGTGCGGACTTCAGGCCCTTATCGGAACGGTTGGCCAGCGCCGTGACAGGCACCTCGTCAGCCGTCAGAGCGGCATGCTGAATGCGGGCACGCCAGTCGGAGTCGGACAGGGAACGGGCTATGGCACGCGCGGCTTGGTCCTGCGCCGTGGCAACCGTCGCTGCGGCGGGCGGAGGGGCCGCGGCGGCGGGCTGGGCGGCAACGGCCTGGCCAGCGGACAATGCGAGTAATGACACCACGATGGCGACGGCGCCATGACGGCGCGGTTGACTGGGTCTCACTGGGCGATCCTCCCGGGAGCAAGTACGAGTGCTGTCAGGTGGAGCGGCGGAATTACAGGTCTATGCGAGTAGACCTGCTGAGCCACTATGGCGGGTTCATGACACTGAGGCAAGAGGCAGTGACTGCACGTGGACACCTCGGCAAACACCTCAGCCACCATCCACAGCACATGGCAGGCAAGCCGAGATCAAAAAAGGTTCCGCCCACCGGACCGGACGGTATGGCCTCGGACGGGCCGGTCCAGTGGAACTACAGAATGGATACCGCTCGTTCGAGTCTTCGCCGAAACAACTCAACCGGCCGCCACAGAAGTCGGCGATCGACACAATTTCACTGAGTGGCCGGAGTGTTCAGATCCGAACTCGTGCTGGATTCCTCTTTAGCTGGGTATATGTCCTGGTGGCGGGGTAGTTGTGGGTGCTCGGGGACGAGTGCTGGGCCATGGTTTTATGGGCACGACCGGGGCGTGATGAGGAAGAACGGGCCATCGTCGGTCGGCTCGCGCGGGCGCGGAAGGCGCCGCGGGATGTGGTGATGCGGGCCCGGATGATCGAGCTGAGCTGGTCGGGGCTGCGAGTTCCGGCGATCGCTGAGGAGCTGGACTGCAGCCAGAAAACGGTTCGCTGCTGGCTGCGCCGCTTGGGCCTTGAGGGGCTGGATGATCTGGGCGGGCAGGGCCGCAGGCGGCGGATCACCGAGCAGGAACGCTCCCGGATCATTTCCCTGGTCAAGACCGTGCCGCCGGGGCGACTGCGGTGGGAGCCCGTCGGGGAACTGTGGGCCTTCGACGAGTCCGGGCCGTCCGAGTGGACGCTGGATTCCCTGGCCACAGCAGCGCGGGCCGAGGGGATCAAGGCGGGCCGCTCGTAGGTCAGACGCATCCTGCTCGCCGAGGGGGTGTGCTGGCGCCGCACCCGGTCCTGAATGCGGTCAAAGGACCCCGACTTCGCCCCCCAAAAGACACAGATCATCGGCCGCTGCACCCAGCCGCCCGACGACGTGACGGTGATCTGCGCCGACGAGCTGGGGCCGGTGGTCCCCCGAGCGTTCCCGCCCGCACCCGCCTGGTCACCCGACGGGCACCGGATCAAAGCCGAGCTCGACTACAGCCGCGGACCGGAGAAGACCTGGATCTACGGCCGCCGGCGGCCAGGCCATCACCACGACCGCGTCGTCCCGCGACAGCGTCTTCTGCCAGCAGTTCCTGCAACAGATCGAAGAAGCCAACCCGACCGGCGAGATCTGGATCGTCACCGACAATCTGTCCAGCCACAACAGCCTGTCCACCCAGACCTGGCTCGAGGACCACCCCCGTATCCACCACGCCTTCATCCCCGTCGGCGCCTGCTGGCTCAATCTCCAGGAAGGTTGGTGGCGCACCTTCCGCAAAGCCGCCCTCGCCGGCCGATCCTTCGCCACCCCCGACGACATCGCATACGCCACCGCCCTCACCACCAGCCAACTCAACTTCCGCGCGAAACCATGGACATGGGGCAGACCCACACCCCCCAGCCCGACGACTACGACGCCGATATGCTTACTTCGTTTGAGGAATCCAGCACTAGGAATCGCTGAACCAGGAGCCGATCGAGTTCCATTGGAAGGCATCCCGCCAGGCAATCTCGCCCGCTGCCCAGCCTGTCAGGGCTGCGATGACCTTGTCCGCTGAGAGCGTCCGTGTCTGATAGTGCTCGGCAGGACTGCGATCACGGTATTCGAGCTGGTAGGTGCCGTCAGGCCGGAGCCAGACCTGGGCGTAGCAGTCCGCCTCCGCGGCGCACTGCAACACGAGGTGGCCGTCACGGGGAAGGTTCAACACAGTTGCTTCCAGTCTGGCGCCGCGTGGGCAGTTCTGCTCGGGGTGGTGACCTGGGTGCGCAGGGGGGTCCGAGACTGCGGGATCTTCCCGGTCAGGCTCGGCCGACGGCAGTCCGCAGGCATCGACCAGTTCGAAGAAGAGGTCTTCCACGAACGGGTCCGCCCTCTTGGTCAGGACCGTACGCAGTGCTTCCCGATCTGCGGTAAACCCGCCCTCGGCCGACCATACTGCTATCTGCTCCGCTGCTTTGGGCACGTCCGCGAGCAACCAGCGGACCCTCCCCTCTTTGTCGGTCTCCCCCAGTGGCGCCTCATCCTCCGAAGGGGGCGGCACCGACACCTCGTAGTCGGCAGCCATCACCGGATCAAGGAAGGTCGACCATCTCACCCCGGACGGAGTGAGACCGCGGACGTAGCAGACATCGCTGTCCATGACGCTTGCAATCATGACTGGCGAGCCAGTTGCTGTGACCAGCCGGTGCAGCCACCGGTCGTCGTCGTTCTTCGGCAGATAGTCATTCGCTTGCAGCGTCTGCCAGCCCCCGGGGCGTGGTCGGCACTCGTGGAAGTAATCGGCACGCTCCTCGATGCACCACTCCGCGTCGTCGAATATAGGCAGGTCCGGCAACGAAGAACTGCTGCGCACCAGGACAAAATCGCCAGAGTAACCCATGCTTCCTCCCCAGAGACTGCCGCGATGCTAGTAGGGCTTGGTCAGGTTCGTATGGGTGTGGGTATGTCTTGGTGGCAGGTGAGGCAGACGCCGGTCCAGGTGGCGAGGAGTGTCTGCAGTTCGCGGACGACCCGGTAGAGACTCAGGCCTGCACCATGTCTTTTGGTTCTCGTGCCAGTCGTTGCAGGGTGCAGAAGGCGTGGGCGGCCGAGACCAGGGTGACGTGGTGGTGCCAGCCGCCCCAGGTCCGGCCCTCGAAGTGGGCCAGTCCCAGGGCCTGTTTCATCTCGCGGTAGTCGTGCTCGATGCGCCAGCGGAGCTTGGCCAGCCGCACCAAAGTGGCCAGCGGCATCCCGGAGGGCAGGCTGGAGAGCCAGAACTGCACGGGTTCGGGTTCGGTGGCCGGCCACTCGGCCAGCAGCCACCGTTCGGGCAGTTCCGGACCGTCGGCGGCCCGGCGGACGCCGCGTCCTGCAGGCCGGATCCGCAGGGCGACGAAACGTGAATACATGCGCTTGAACCCGTTCTGGCCCTTGCCGGGTCGGGAGCCCTCCCGCCAGGACACCGGCCTCGCGGCCGTCTTCCCGGCCGTGATGACCAGATCTTTCACCGTCTGCGCAGGCTCGCAGTACTGCATCTTCGGTGGCCGGCCGGTGCCCGCATAGGCGGGCTGGACCAGCCGGGCCTCGGCCCGATGGGCAGTGTGACGGCCGGAGACACCGACCGCATAGGGCAGATCGCGCTCCTCCAGGCCGTGACGGAAAGCGGCGGCATCCCCGTATCCGGCGTCCGCGACGACCAGGGGGACATCGATGCCCCAGGACCGGGTCTCGTCGATCATGTCCAGGGCCAGTTGCCACTTCTCCACGTGACCTGCCTGGGCGGGGATGCCACAACGAGCACGGCGGGCGACCTTGTCCGCATCCGCCTCCGGGGAAGCGGGATCCCAGGACGCGGGCAGGAACAACCGCCAGTCGATCGCGGCCGAGGCATGGTCGCGGGCCAGGTGCAGCGACACCCCGACCTGGCAGTTGGTGACCTTGCCCGCGGTCCCGGTGTACTGCCGCGACACACACGCCGATGCGTCCCCGTCCTTCAAAAAGCCGGTGTCGTCGACGACCAGCGCCTGCGGGCCGATCACCTCGTGCATCCGCCAGGCCAGCCTTGCCCGCACATGCGCCGGATCCCACGGACTGGAAGTGATGAAGTGAGCCAGCGCCTGCCGGTTGCCGTCCTCGCCCAGGCGGGCCGCCATCGGCTCGACCGACTTGCGCCGCCCGTCCAGCAGCAGCCCGCGCACGTATGCCTGTCCCCAGCGCCGCTGATCGGCACGGAAGAACCCGTCGAACAACTCCGCCGCGAACGCTTCCAGATCCTCCCGGATCCCGGCCATCTCCTCAGGTGTCACAGCACGTCAACGACGCTCATGCACCAGCGGACACGCCACTCACGAGTGAAGATGACCAAGCCCTACTAGTGCTCTGACCGGGAAGGTTGGCCGGGGTGGTGGTTCCAACGGTTGGATGTGCGGTGACGTCCGTTCCGACTGCCGGGGGGTGTGGTGGCTGAGCCTGTCCGTGTGCGCAGGCTGACCGACCAGGAGGGACAGAAGCTGCAGCAGATCGTGCGCCAGGACAGCACCAGTTCGGTGCGATACCGGCGCACGATGATGCTGCTGGCCGCAGCCGACGGGAACCGGGCCCCGGTGATCGCGAAGCTGATGCGGGCCGACGAGGACACTGTCCGCGACGTGATCCACCGGTTCAACGAGATCGGCCTGGCCTGCCTGGATCCTCGATGGGCGGGAGGCCGTCCTCCCCCAGGCTCCGCCCGGGGGTACCCCCAGCCTGCTCAGCACTGACGACGAGGACTTCGTGGTCCAGACGGCCATCACCCGCCCCAGCAAGCTCAGCCAGCCCTTCACTCGCTGGTCCATCCGCAAACTCGCCGCCTATCTGCGCAAAGTGCACGGCCGCGTGATCCGCATCGGCCGCGAGGCGTTACGGTGCCTGCTCGCCCGCCGCGGCGTGACCTTCCAGCGGACCAAGACGTGGAAGGAGTCGCCCGACCCCGAGCGTGACGCCAAGCTGGAGCGCATCGAGGAGGTGCTGGAGCGTTTCACGAACCGTGTATTTGTGTTCGACGAGTTCGGGCCGCTCGGCATCCGGCCCACTGCCGGGTCGTGCTGGGCCGAGCAGGGCCGGCCCGAGCTGCGTCCCGCGACCTACCACCGCACCCACGGGGTGCGGGCTGCTATTCGATCGGCGACGACGCCCTGTGAGGCGTCAACCGCAGGAAGAAAGGCGCCGGCAACACCCTGGCCGCACTGACGGCGCTCCGATCTACGTCATTCTGGACAATCTGTCCGCCCACGAAGGCGCCGATGTCCGTCGCTGGGCGAAGAGGAACATGGTCAGGCTGTGTTTCACCCCAACCTATGCGTCTTGGGCAAACCCGATCGAGGCCCACTTCGGACCATTGCGGGCCGTAGGCGGCATCCGCGGTCACCCAGGCGATCGGCAGCGTGGCTGTCTACCGCTACATACGCGAGGCCGTCGAAGTGCTGGCCGCCCAGGCACAGACCCTGGCCTATGCAATGACGATCATCCGGGCGAAGGCGTACGTGATTCTGGACGGCCCCCTCCTGCCCATCGACTGGGGGCACCTCCCGGCCGAAGACTGGGGGAGATCGCCGCCGCCACTCCGTACTACTCCGGAAAACACAAGCGCCACGGCATGAACGTCCAGGTCATCACTGATCCCTTCGGCTGACTGCTGTGGGCTTCCGCAGCCCTGCCCGGCTCCGCCCACGACCTGATCACCGCGCGAACACGGCATCATCGACGCGCTCGCAACGGCAGGGCTGAAGTGCTGGGCGGACAAGGCGTACCAAGGGGCCGGCCGCCATGTCCACGTACCTTCCGGGGCCGCTGGCTCAAACGCTGGAAGCGACGGGACAACAGCACCCACGCCAAAATCCGGTGCCTCGGCGAGCAGGCCATAGCTGTCCTGAAGGGCTGGCGCCTCTACGCAAGCTCCGCAGCAGCACCAACCGGATCACTAACATCATGAAGGCCATCGTCGTCCTTCACCACGCCTCAACCTGAGGTTGGAAAGGGCTCAAGCATTCGCAGTATGGCGGATCCAGCATTTCGGGCGACTGCAGAGTGCGATCCGAAAACACAGCAGCAACCATTGCGAACGGAACACTGACGGCGGCTGGCGTGGACCTGCCGAGCCCCACCGATAACGGCCCAGCCCAAAGCACCGCCAGCAACCGTGAGCCGAGCGGTCAAGCTTGCGAATCGCTCACGCTCGGCCCAGGTGCCGTCGGACACGATCGAGCCGTTGTGGATCTGGACGCCATCTGACCACGGCCCTAGGGCGTGTATCGAGTTGTGATCAATCTGCGGGGTTCGCTCTCGCGGCGGGGTCTGGTCCGGTAGACCTTCTTGTGTGACGCGAGGGCAACTGACGGACGCAGAGTGGGAGTTCATCGGGCCGTACCTGCCGGTCGGCGAGTACGGCCCGTACCCCGGGCGGCTGCGGCAGCAGTTCGAGGGTGTGATCTGGCGGTTTCGGACCAGCGGGCAGTGGCGGGAGATGCCACAGGAGTTCGGCGCCTGGTCGACCGTGCACAATCGCTTCCGGCAGTGGCGTGACGCCGGCGTCTTCGAGGCTCTGCTGGAGGGTTTGATCGCGGAGGCGGCGAAGCGGGGCGAGGTGGACCTGTCCCTGGTCAGTATCGACTCCACCACCGTGCGGGGACACCACGATGCCGCCGGGATGCACCTGGGCGAGGACGTCGTCACCGCCCTGGAGAAGGCGGCTGCCGAGGAGGAGAAGGCCAGGTCAAAGGGGGCAGCCTCGAAGAACAAAGCGGGCAGGACGCCGATCCCGAAAGGCAGGAGCGGCGACGCGTCCGGCGTCGGCGAAGAGTCCGCCTGAAGGCCGCTCTCCTGGGACGTTCCAGGGGCGGGCAGACCAGCAAGGTCCATCTGGCCGCCGACCGCAAGTGCCGCCCGCTGGCGTTCGTGCTGACCGCGGGCCAGGCTGCGGACAGTCCACAGTTCATCCCGGTGCTCAGGAAGTTACGGGTCCGCGGCCCCGTCGGCCGCCCCCGCACCCGGCCGGACGCGGTTGCCGGGGACAAGGCCTATTCGTCCCGCGGCAACCGGGCCCACCTGCGCAAGCGCGGCATCAAGGCAGTGATCCCGGAGAAGAGGGACCAGGCCTCCAACCGGAAGAAGAAGGGGTCCAGGGGCGGTCGGCCCGTCAGCCACGACGCCGCCCTCTACAAGGAGAGGAACACCGTCGAGCGCCTGATCAACAAGCTCAAGGCCTGGCGAGGCATCGCCACCCGATACGACAAGACCCCGGACAGCTACCTGGCCGGCCTCCACCTCCGAGCCTCGATGATCTGGATCAAAGACCTCACCCGAACCACCAATTGATCACGACTCGATACGCGCCCTAGGGGCTGTGTGATGTCGTGATCAGTTGGCGGGTTCTTCCCTCTTCGGGCAGTAGAAACCGGTAGGACATCGGTTGTGACTCGTAGGCAACTCACCGACGATCAGTGGAAGTTCATCGAGCCGTACCTGCCGATCGGGGAGTACGGTCCCTATCCCGAGCGGTTGCGAGAGCAGTTCGAGGGAGTGATCTGGCGGTTCCGCTCCAGTGGCCAGTGGCGGGAGATGCCCGCCGAGTTCGGCCCCTGGGCCACCGTCTACGGACGATTTCGGGTCTGGCGCAACGCCGGTGTCTTCTCCGCTCTGCTGGAAGGCATGATCGCCGCAGCAGCCCGCGTGGACCAGACGGATCTGTCGCTGGTCAGTGTGGACTCCACGACGGTCCGTGCCCACCACGACGCCGCGGGGATGCGAGTGAGTGAGGACCTCATGGAAGTCCTCAAGGAGGCCGCGCGGGAGCAGGAGCGGGCCCGGCAAAAGGGGGCGGGCCGCACGAGCAGAACGGACAGGCCGAGCGGCAACGCATCCGACGCCGGCGCAGGATCCGCTTGAAGCAAGCCCTGCTCGGCAGGTCCCGGGGTGGCCTGAGCAGCAAAATCCATCTCGCCTCGGACCGCAGATGCCGCCCGCTCACGCTCGTCCTGACCGCAGGGCATGCAGGTGACAGTCCGCAGTTCATCCCCGTACTGCAAAGAGTGCGCATCCGGCTGCCCGTCGGCCGTCCCCGCACCAGGCCCGGTGCGGTCGCCGCGGACAGGGCCTACTCGTCCCGCGGAAACCGCGCCCACCTGCGCAGACGCAACATCAAAGCGGTCATCCCGGAGAAGAAGGACCAGGCCGCCAACCGGAAGAAGAAGGGCGCCAGGGGCGGCCGGCCCGTCAGCCACGACACCGATCTCTACAAGGAGCGCAACACCGTCGAGCGCCTGATCAACAAACTGAAGGCCTGGCGAGGAATCGCCACCCGATACGACAAGTCACCCGAGAGCTACCTCGCCGGCCTCCACCTCCGCGCCTCGATGATCTGGATCGACGACCTCCTGAAGACTCCAGGCTGATCACGACGTCACACAGGCCCTAGTCAACGGGGACAGCTCAAGCCCACAGCGAAAGCCGCGCCGAGACACCCGATGGCGTGTCCTCCATCACAAACCGGAATCAAAGCCTCCGAACACTTGCTACAGACTCGTGTAATCGTTTCCAATCGTGTTTGTAATCGATTCCATGAGGAGGTGAAACGATCATGGCGAGCATCAAAGACGTCGCCGCCCAGGCAGGTGTATCCGTCGCCACGGTCTCACGAGTGCTGAACGGCCATCCCTCGGTCAGCCAAGAGGCACGCACCCGTGTGCTGGCCTCCGTCCAAACACTCGGCTACCGGCCCAACGCTGTCGCCCGCTCCCTGCGCACCGACCAGACGCGCACTCTCGGCCTGATCATCAGTGACGTGCTCAACCCGTACTTCACCGAACTGGCCCGCTCCGTCGAGGAGGAAGCCCGCTCCCTCGGCTACAGCGTCATCATCGGCAATGCCGACGAGCGGCCCGACCTCCAGGACCATCACGTACGAACACTGCTGGACAGGCGTATCGACGGCCTACTGCTCTCTCCCGCAGACGGCTGCTCCCCCGGTGTGCTGGACGCCGCACACGCGGGAACACCCATGGTCTTCGTGGACCGCTGGATCCCGGGCCTGGAGGTTCCCGTCATACGGGCAGACGGCAGCGGCGCCGTGCGGGACCTGGTCGCCCATCTGCACGACCTCGGACACCGCCGGCTCGCTATCATCGCGGGCCCGGCCACCACGACAACCGGCCGCGAGCGGGTGGAAGCCTTCCGAGAGGCCCTCGCAGCGTACGGAATCGTGCTGCCCGATAGCTATATAGGACAGGGCGACTTCCAGGCTGCAAGCGGGCGCCGTGCCGCCATGACCTTGCTTGACCTGGCCGAACCGCCTGAGGTCATCTTCGCCGCCGACAATCTGATGGCGCTCGGCGTACTGGACGCAGTCCGCGAGCGGGGACTGCAAATCCCCGACGACATAGCACTCGCCGTGTTCGACGACATCCCATGGTTCGTGCACACCAATCCGCCCATCACCGCGATCGCCCAGCCGACGGACCAACTGGGTCGGGCCGCCGTCCGAGCCCTGGTCGACCGCATCGAAGGTCGGACCCCGCAATCCGTCTCTCTCCCCGCCCACCTCGTCGTGCGCCGCTCATGCGGTGAGCCAGCGACCGGGGCTACCCCCGCACAACAGACACCGGCACGAAGGAGCAAGTCGTGAGCAACCATGCTGAGTTGCTGCGCATCGAGGGCATACGCAAAACCTTTCCCGGTGTGGTCGCCCTCGATCGGGTCGACTTCGATCTGCGCCGCGGTGAGGTACACGTACTGCTCGGCGAGAACGGTGCAGGCAAGAGCACACTGATCAAGATGCTCTCCGGCGCCTACAAGCCTGATGCGGGACGCATCGTCGTCGACGGCGAAGAGGTGCGTATCCACGGCGCACAGGACTCCGAGCGTCTCGGGATCGCCACGATCTACCAAGAGTTCAACCTCGTCCCCGATCTGACGATCGCCGAGAACATCTTCCTCGGCCGACAGCCGCGCCGCTTCGGGATGATCGACCGCAAGACCATGGAGGCAGACGCCGCCAGTCTCCTGGAACGCGTTGGGATCAACGTCTCCCCCCGGACGCTGGTACGTGAACTGGGTGTTGCACGACTTCAGATGGTGGAGATCGCCAAAGCGCTCAGCCTGGACGCCCGCGTCTTGATCATGGACGAGCCGACCGCCGTGCTCACCTCGGAGGAAGTCGACAAGCTCTTCCGGATCGTGCGCAGACTCCGCGAGGACGGCGTCGGCATCGTCTTCATCACGCACCACCTGGACGAGATCGCCGCCCTGGGCGACCGGGTCACGATCATCCGCGATGGCAGGAGCGTTGGCCAGGTGCCCGCCTCCACGCCAGAGGACGAGCTCGTCCGCCTGATGGTGGGACGCTCGATCGAGCAGCAGTACCCGCGCGAACAGACGGACACCGGAGCCGCACTGCTGACCGTCGAAGGACTGACTCGGGACGGCGCTTTTCACGACGTCAGTTTCGAGGTCCGGGCCGGGGAGGTTGTCGGCATCGCCGGTCTTGTCGGTGCAGGCCGCACCGAAGTGGTCCGAGCTGTCTTCGGCGCCGACCCCTACGACAAGGGATCCGTGAAGGTAGCCGGGGCGAACTTGCGTCAACACGACGTGAACGCCGCCATGGACGCCGGCGTAGGACTCGTGCCCGAGGACCGTAAAGGCCAAGGCCTCGTCCTAGACGCCCCTGTCGGAGAGAACCTGGGCCTGGTCACACTGCGTTCCGCGACACATGGCGGATTTGTCGACCTCAGAGGTCAGCAAGCCGCCGCCGCGCGAATCGCCCAACAGCTTGGCATTCGGATGACCGGGCTCGGCCAACAGGTCCGGACCCTGTCCGGCGGAAACCAGCAAAAAGTCGTGATCGGCAAGTGGCTCCTCGCCGACACCAAGGTACTGATCCTCGACGAGCCGACGCGGGGCATCGACGTCGGCGCCAAGGTCGAGATCTACCAGCTCGTCAACCAACTGACAGCAGCAGGAGCTGCCGTCCTGATGATCTCCAGCGACTTGCCTGAGGTCCTCGGTATGAGCGACCGAGTCCTTGTAATGGCCCAAGGCCGAATCACGGGTGAACTCAGAGCTGACCAAGCTACCCAGGACTCCGTGATGGCACTCGCCGTAAGCACTCCCTCCACCGCAGCTGAGCACGACAAGGAGGCCCGCCGTGGCCACTGACACGCAATCGAGAACAACAGGCCTGAGCGGCGCATCCGCAGTACGCCGCCTCCTGCTCGACAACGGAGCACTCACCGCGCTCATCGTCCTCGTCATCGCGCTGTCGGCTCTGTCCGGGGATTTCCTGACCACCGACAACCTGCTGAACATCGGCGTCCAGGCGGCCGTAACAGCCATCCTCGCCTTCGGCGTGACCTTTGTAATCATCTCAGCGGGCATCGACCTCTCGGTCGGTTCGGTCGCCGCATTGTCGTCCACGGTCCTCGCTTGGACGGCAACTTCAGCCGGCGTACCTGTGTGGATAGCTCTTCTCCTCGCCGTCGCCACCGGTATCGCCGCCGGCCTGGTCAACGGCGTACTGATCGCGTACGGCAAACTGCCACCCTTCATCGCGACGCTCGCCATGCTGTCGGTGGGACGCGGCTTGTCCCTGGTGATCTCGCAGGGCAGCCCCATCGCCTTCCCCGACTCCGTCTCACACCTCGGCGACACGCTCGGCGGCTGGCTTCCTGTCCCGGTCCTCATCATGATCGTCATGGGCCTGGCCACAGCAGTGATCCTGCGACGTACCTACATCGGCCGCTCCATGTACGCGATCGGCGGCAACGAGGAGGCTGCGCGCCTGTCGGGTCTTCGGGTCAAGAAGCAGAAGCTCGCAATCTATGCGCTCTCCGGTCTCTTCGCCGCCGTCGCGGGCATTGTGCTCGCCTCGCGGCTCTCCTCCGCACAACCGCAGGCAGCACAGGGCTATGAACTCGACGCCATCGCAGCGGTCGTCATCGGTGGCGCCTCGCTCGCTGGCGGCACCGGCAAAGCGTCCGGCACACTCATCGGCGCGCTGATCCTCGCAGTACTGCGCAATGGTCTTAACCTCCTTTCGGTATCGGCCTTCTGGCAGCAGGTCGTCATCGGTGTGGTGATCGCACTCGCGGTTCTGCTGGACACAGTGCGGCGCAAGGCCGGGGCGACTCCGGCCACCGGGGGCGCTCCTGGCGGCGGACGCCGCAAGCAGGCGACGACGTATGTGATCGCGGCCGCGGTCGCCGCGGCGATCGTTGGAGTGACGTCCTTCGTACACAGCGGCTCGTCCGCCTCAGCAAAGCAGAAGGTCGGCCTGTCACTCTCCACTCTGAACAACCCGTTCTTCGTGCAGATCAAGAAGGGGGCGCAGCAGGAGGCGAAGGAGCGTGGCGCGGAACTGACCGTCACCGACGCGCAGAACGACGCTTCGCAGCAGGCAAATCAACTGCAGAACTTCACGAGTTCGGGACTTAGTTCGATCATCGTGAATCCGGTGGACTCGGATGCAGCTGGTCCCTCTGTCCGCTCAGCCAACAAAGCCAACATCCCCGTCGTAGGCGTCGACCGGGGCGTCAACAAGGCGAAGACGGATGCACTCGTCGCCTCCGACAATGTCGCGGGCGGCAAGCTGGGCGCAAAGGCACTGGCGGAGAAGCTGGGCGGCAAGGGCCAGATCGTGATCCTTCAGGGCCTGGCAGGCACCTCTGCAAGTCGAGAGCGCGGAGCGGGCTTCGCCGAAGGGCTGAAGGCATACCCGGGTATCAAGGTCGTCGCACGCCAGCCCGCGGACTTCGACCGCACCAAGGGCCTCGACGTGATGACGAACCTGCTTCAGGCACACCCGGACATCAATGGTGTGTTCGCGGAGAACGACGAGATGGCGCTCGGAGCAGTCAAGGCATTGGGCTCTAAGGCTGGCAAGTCGGTCTCGGTCATCGGTTTCGACGGCACTCCCGACGGCCTGAAGGCGGTCTCGGCCGGCACGTTGTACGCGTCCGTCGCCCAGCAGCCTAAGGAACTGGGCCGAATCGCGGTGGACAACGCTCTGCGGGCCGCTGAAGGCAAGAAGGTCCAGGAAACAGTGATGGTTCCCGTAAAGGTGGTCACGAAGGAAAACGTCGCCGGATTCGGCGACTGACACCAGGCGGTGGGCGGCGGAGCACGCCGCCCACCGCCTTGCATCCTCTGCACATCAGCTCCACACCTACAGGAAGACGAATCATGGACAACTACGACCTTCTGGTCGTGGGATCGGCCAATGCAGACTTGGTGGTCCAAGTCGAGCGTCGGCCAGCAGCAGGCGAGACGGTGCTCGGCTCCGATCTCGTCGTCCACCCAGGTGGAAAAGGCGCCAACCAGTCGGTCGCCGCCGCCCGGCTAGGAGCGCGTACCGCGCTCCTAGCCCGGGTCGGCGACGACTCCCATGGCCGTCTACTGCTCGACTCCCAGCGACAGGCGGGCGTCGATACCGTCGGCGTTCTCGTCGGCGGGGCCCCGACCGGCGTCGCGCTGATCACGGTGGACCCTTCCGGCGACAACAGCATCGTGGTAGCACCGAACGCCAACGGTCGGCTCACACCCCAGGATGTACGTTCCGCCGCCAGCCTCTTTTGTGCCTCTCGAGTGGTATCCACGCAGCTGGAAATTCCTCTGGAGACCGTGGTGGAGGTTGCACGAAGTGTCACAGATGGAGGGCGCCTCGTGCTGAACCCCTCACCGCCCCAGCGGCTTCCTCATGAAGTGCTCGCCGCCTGCGATCCCTTGATCGTCAACGAGCACGAAGCACGGGTGATCGCCGGAAGCGACCTCGGAGACTCCCCCGATGACTGGGCCACGGCGCTTCTCTCCCTCGGCCCACGTTCCGTAGTGATCACCCTGGGCGCGGCAGGCGCTCTGGTAGCGGAGCAGGCCGGCGCCCGAGTCTGGGTTCCGTCGGTAGAGGTTGAGGCCGTGGATACCACAGGCGCGGGCGACGCCTTCGCCGCAGCACTGGCCTGGCGTCTGGGGCTCGGGGAAACTCTGGCCGAAGCCGCTGTATACGCCGCTCGAGTCGGTGCCGTCGCCGTCACTCGGCCCGGTGCACAGGAGTCCTACCCGACTACCGAGGAGGTGGCTGCGCTGTGAAGCGGGGCGGAATCTTGAACCGCCATCTGGCAGGCGCTCTCGCGGAACTGGGCCACGGGGACACAGTGCTTGTGTGTGACGCGGGTATGCCGATCCCAACGGGACCACACGTCGTCGACCTGTCATTTCGCGCGGGTGTGCCTTCGTTCGCGGAAGTCCTGGACGGCTTGATGGCCGAACTGGTGGTCGATGGCGGAATGGCAGCACGCGAAATGCTGGGTACAAATCCTGCGGCAGCAGAGCTGCTGAAAACACAGGTTGCCGATCTGGAGCTGGTCACGCACGAGGAGCTGAAGGCGCTATCGGGAGGCGCGCGTCTTGTCGTGCGCACAGGTGAAGCCCGGCCGTACGCAAACGTCCTGCTGCGCTGCGGAGTGTTCTTCTAAGCGTTGTCCCGTAAATGACCTCGGGTCTGCTACCGACCTGCTTGTCTGCTGGTCAGCCGACGAGGGCGAGGTTGTATAGGCGGGCGACGCCGAGTATGGCGTGGTGGACGCCATCGCCTTTCAGGCGGCAGTCGCGGAGGATCTTCCAGGTCTTCATGCGGGCGAAGGCGTGCTCGACGCGGGCGCGGACCCTGCGGTGGGAGGCGTTGTGTTCCTCTTTCCAGTCCGGGAGTTCGGCCTGTCCGTGTTCGCGGCGGTGCGGGATGACCAGGCCGGTGCCCTGGTAGCCGCCGTCCGCGATGACCATGGCCTTGCCGACGGCGTCCTTGGCGCCGGACAGCTCCCATGCCTTGCAGTCGTTGCGGTTGCCGGGCAGCGGCCGGCCGACGGCGACGACGAGCCGGGTGTCGGCGTCGATGACGACCTGGTGGTTGGTGGAGTACCGATAGTTCTTCGACTTCTCGGCGACGGTGTGGTCGCGGGTGGGAACCAGGGTGCCATCCACGATCAGCACGGTGTCCTTCCGGAACCGCCTACGAGGCCGGAGCGCGAGCGCCGGGCCGAGGTGGTCGACGATGCGGTCGGCGGCCGACTTCGACACTCCGAACAGCAGGGCCAGTTGGCGCAGGGTGAGATTCGTGCGCCAGTACGCGGCGACCAGCAGGACCCGGTCCTGAAGCGGCAGGCTCCACGGCCGACCCTTGCGTACCGGGTCGACACCCTCACGCCGCAGTGCGGTGATCAGTTTGCCGAACTGCCGCGGGCTCAGCCCGGTGAACGGGGCTATCCAGACACCTCACGGCGCCAAGCCGTCAAGTCGGGACAGCGGGCACGAGCTCACCGTTCGATTTCGAGGGCCCTGCCGGTGGTCATCAGAAAGCGTCCTTAGTGTGGCCTCGGGCGAAGTCCCATGGGGCGGGTGCATTGGCGGCCGCGTACTCGTCTGCGATGCCGAAGACGCTCCCGCATCCTGGGCATTCCGCCTGGCCGAACAGGTGCGTCAGGCCCCAGGCGAGCCGTTGCTGGCCATCCCGTACGGCCGACTCGTGCAACATCCTCCCAGTGCCGATCAGCTCGTGCGGGACGGCCGGCCGGAGCGGGACCTGGTGGACATCCCCCAGATTCCAGTCCCGGATCGAGGAGTAGCAACCGTAGTCGCCGACCGCGATCGTCACCGGTGCGTCGCAGTGCGGACAGGCGACAGTGACGAAGGAATCGGTGAAGTCGTCCAGGGCCTCGAACCAGAGGATCTGGCCGTCGAACGCGAGCATGGCCCGCAGCCGGCTCAGGTAGATCTTTCCGTCCAGGCCAGACTGCAGCCGGGCGGCGGCCATGGCGCGAAGCTCGGCCAAGGTCGCCGCACAGCGAGCGACTTCTTCGTCGGCGCCGTGATGTTGAAGGAGGCCACTCGCTATGGCTGCGGCGAGATCGAGCGCCCAGTCCCCGGCGTCCTCGGTCTTCGCGATGTCCGCCAGCTGCGGCAGTGCGGCGATGCTCGCTGGGGTAATCGTCCCCTGGTGGCACAGGCGCCCCCAAAGCCGGTCAATGGCCTCCTGGTCACGACCGATGGCTCGGTCCAGCAGCCCGGGGATCGCGTGTGCCGGACCGTAGGCGTCGTGGAGTGTGGACCAGTCGATCATCCGGTGATTCAAGCACGCAGCGGAGCGATCTCCAGGGGAGGTGAGTCGTGAGCGGGATCACCTACGCCACCGCCAACGCTGGGGCCTGCGGCGCCGGGAACGCGGTGTGCTCATCGAACAGGCGGCGGTTCTTGAGGCAGTGGTGGAGCTGGCCTAGCATCCGGTTGAACAGATTGCGCTGGCCAGCGGCGTGCCAGTCTCCGTGGTCGTCACGTCGCCGCCGGTAGTGGGCTTTGGCACCGGGCGAGGCGGTGATCGCTGAGAACGCCCAGAGGTAGCCGGCGTGGTTGAGCCGGTTGTTCTTCACCCATCGTCTGGTGATGCTGGATTTCTTGCCGGAGGCCCGGGTGACGGGTGAGGCGCCCGCGTAGGCCTTCAGGCCGCGGGCGTCCGCGAAGCGGGTGCGATCGTCTCCGATTTCGGCCAGCACCCGGGCGGCAAGCTGGATACCGAGGCCGGGGAAGCTGAGGATAATTTCGGAGTCCGGGTGCTGCGGGAACGCCTCGTCGACGGCTAGGGCGAGGTCGGCGGCGGCGGTGCAGGCGGCCGTGAGCTGTCCGAGTAGGGCGAGCGTCTGCTTGCCGAGCGCATCCTCGACAAGCTCGGGCTGACGGGCCCAGTCGGTGCGGAATGCCTCGCGCAGCCGCTCGACGTCCGCCTCGATGCCGCGCTTGCGGCCCGCACGCTTGAGAGCCGCCGTGATCTGGGTGCGAGTCAGGCTCGCGGCCTTGGCCGGTGTCGGCGCGAGCTTCATCAGCTCGCGGGCCTCCGGTCGGCACAAGCCGTTGTCCCACTTGGCGAAGGCTTCCAGAGCGGCGGGGTAGTACTCGCGCAGTAGCGAGCGAAGCTGGTTGGCGATCTGCTGCCGGTTCCAGACCGCATCCTGTTGAGCGCGGGCCAGTACGGCGATGGCGCGGGCCAGGTCGCTGTCGTTCGGCAGCGACCGGTGGGCATGCATATCCGTGCGCAGGATGTTCGCCAGGACCAGGGCGTCGCCGGGGTCGGACTTCTTGCGGGAGACCGTGTGCCGGTCGCGGTAGCGGGCGGCAGCCATCGGGTTGATCGCGAACACCTTCCGCTTGCCTGCCCGCAGCACCGCGACCAGCAGACCGCGGGAGGTCTCGATCGCAACCGGGATCGGAGTCTCCTCCGTGTCGCCGTACTCGGCGAGCAGGTCTATCAGGCTCCTGTAGCCGGCCGCGTCGTCGGTTATGTGTCGCTTCGCAAGTAGCTGGCCGGTGTCGTCGACTAACTGATCGTTTCAGAATGACTCCGGCCGAGCGCAGTACTCCCGTTGGCGCTTGTGCAGCTGAGTTGGCACCTTGGCCCTTGGCCTTGTGTATGTGGTCTGGGCAACGGAAGCAGATCTGGACCGGTCGGACATAGGAGTGGGTGGATGGGCGTGGATGGGGAGCGGGAGTGCTGGGAGCTGCGGTCGGGAGCCGGTGTGGGTCCGTTGCGGTTCGGGATGTCTCCAGCCGAGGTCGCCCAAGCGCTTTTGGTCTTTGGACCGCAGGAACGGGTTGGCGGTCCGTATGCGCAGGAGGACTTCCCGGATGGGGTGAAAGCGTTCTACGACGCGGGCGAGCTCGCCTGTGTTGCGCTGGATGCGGTCACCGGTCCGCAGGTCTTCCTGTCTGGCTTCCCGCTGGCGGGAAGCGATCCGGAGCAGGGCCGGCAGTTCCTGCTGGACCACGCTGCGGAGCATGATGGCGCTCTTTGAATCTCCCCACGTAGTGCTCAGGGATGGGGCAAACCTGCTCTGTTGATCTCCCCGCCTTTCGTGTGGTCGGGTTGGGCGCTTTGTGTGATCTTGATCGGCGTGTCGGGGTGGCAGCGGTGCGTCTGGAAAGCCTGCGTGAGCTTCGAGTTCGGCCTGTTCGGGGGCCTGGATGCTCACCAGGGAGGAAGACGTGGATGCTCATGCGCTGCGTCGGCAGGGCTGGACGATCTCGGCCATCGCCCGGCACTTGGGCCGGGACCGCAAGACGATCCGCGCCTATCTGAACGGCGAGCGGGTTCCTGGCTGTCGGCGTCAGTCTGCAGACGCGTTCGTGCCGTTCCTGGACTACTGCCGGCAGCGGCTGGCGGACGATCCACATCTATGGGCGTCCACGCTGTTCGACGAAGTCACTGAGCTCGGCTATGCGGGCGCCTATTCCACCTTCACCCGCGCGCTGCGCCGTTATCAGGTGCGCCCGCACTGCGAGCCGTGCAAGACCTCGACCGGCCGGGACGTCGCGGTGATCGCCCATCCACCAGGCGAGGAGATCCAGTTCGACTGGCTTGAGCTGCCCGACCCGCCGGAGGAGTGGGCGGTCGGCGGGCACGCGCATCTGCTGGTCGGCGCGCTGGCGCACTAGGGCAGGTGGCGGGCGGTCCTTGCGGAATCGGAGGACTTCCCGCACCTGGTCCACGCCCTGGACCAGGTGATGCGCAAGCTCGGCGGGACCGCCCGGCGCTGGCGCTTCGACCGGATGGCCACTGTCTGCTATCCCTCCAGCGGGCAGGTCACCGCGGCCTTCGCTGGCGTCGCGAAGTACTACGGGGCCAGCGTCGACATCTGCCCTCCACGGCGCGGGAACCGCAAAGGCGTCGTGGAGAAGGTCAACCACTCGGCAGCTCAACGCTGGTGGCGGACGGTCCCGGACCATCTGACGGTTGAGCAGGCCCAGTCGGGGGTCGACAAGCTCGCGCTGCGCATGGACGAACGTCGCCGCCGAGTGGAGGGGAACACGGTCACCGTCGCCGAACTGGCTGCCGGTGAGCCGCTGTTGGACCTTCCGGTCAGGCCGTTCCCGGCCGAACTCGAAGTGGAACGCACGATCAGCCCGCAGAGCCTGGTGTCCTTCCGTGGCAATTTCTACTCGGTGCCGCCCGGCATGCCCGGTGTTCAGGTCCGCCTGGTGCACCGGCTCGGCGAGGACCATCTCCACATCGTCACCGCCGGCCGGGCCGTGATCGCCCAGCACCGGCGGGCCGTCGACGGCGCGGGCCAGACCGTCCGTGACGCCGGACACGTGATCGCGCTGGAGCGGACGGTGCTGGCCGCCTTCACCGACCGAGCCCCCTGCAAGACCAAGGTCCGCCGCCCGCCTTCGGAGGCCGCCCTCGCGGAAGCCGAACGGCTCCGCGGCCGGACTGCCACCGGGAATCCGGCCGAACGGGTCGTGATCGACCTGTCCCACTATGCCGCCGTGGCTGACCGGCTGCGGACCGCCCCCAACTCCGAGGAGGAGAACGCGGATTGAGTACGTCACCGATGCAGGTGAGCGAAGCACGCCGCTTCCAGCAGCTGCGGGGCCATCTGTCCTATCTCAAACTCAACGACGCCGCCGAAGCACTGAACCGGGTGCTGGACCAGGCCCGCACCGAGCGGATGTCGCTGACCGCGGCACTGGAGCGGCTGCTGGAGATCGAGGTCGAGGCCACCGAGGCGCGTCGGCTCGCGGCCCGGGAACGCTTCGCCTGCTTGCCCGAGCCGTGGACCCTGTCCGACTTCGACTTCGCCGCGCAGCCCGGCGTCGACGAGAAGCTGATCCGCGACCTGGCCACCCTGCGTTTTTTGGACGACGCCAGCAACGTTCTGTTCGTGGGGCCGCCCGGGGTCGGCAAGACCATGCTGTCCGTCGCGCTCGGGCGGGCGGCGGTCGAGGCGGGCAACCGCGTCTACTTCACCACCGCGGCGGACCTGGCCGCCCGCTGCCACAAGGCCGCTCTGGAGGGCCGGTGGAAGACCTGCATGAACTTCTTCGCCGGCCCGAAGCTCTTGATCATCGATGAGCTGGGCTATCTTCCGCTGCCCGAGGACGGCGCATCAGCCCTGTTCCAGGTGATCAACCAGCGGTATCTGAAATCAAGCACGATCCTGACGACCAACGTCGGCATCGCCGACTGGGCCACCGCTTTCGGCGACGCCACGGTCGCCGCCGCGATGCTCGACCGGCTCCTGCACCGGGCCGCAGTCGCCGGCATCGACGGGCCCTCCTACCGGCTCCGCGGTCACCAGAGCCAGGCCGAAACCATCCGAGCCGGGGTGAACGCCCGTGTCTCCTGACAACACCCCCGACACCACCGAGGTCGAACCCGAGATGGCACGTCGCTGCCCGGTCTGCGAGACCGTCTTCACCGTCGCCTACGGTTTCAGCCGACAGGTCTTCTGCTCGCCCACCTGCAAAGCGGCCAACCGCAACAGCAAACCGGCCCGGCAGACCTGTCCGGTCTGCGAGAACGAATTCACCACGACGGTCGCCCGCCGCCGGACCTACTGCTCGGAAGAGTGCCGCGGCGCTGCCCGCACCAACGACGACATCCGGGACCGGCGCGTCTGTCTGGTCTGCAACGGCCCGTTCGAGGCCCTGAAAACCACCCGCCAGATCTACTGTTCCCCGGCCTGCCGAAAAGACGCCGAGCGCCGCCGCGACCAGGCACGAGACGAAGACCGCGCGCGTCGTCTCGGTGAGACCGCTTCTCTGCCGTCGTGGCCTGAGGTTTCTCCGCCGTCCAAGACTCTCAGCCGACCCCTCGCGCGTCAGCAAGCAGCCGCAGAACGTGACCCGCTGGAACCGACCGCGACCCGCAACTGTCCCCACTGCCAGCAGCCGGTCACCATCGTCGCGCTTCTCGCGACCCCCGAAGCCGCCCGCCCATCCGTCCCCACCACCAGCCCCGACATCGTTCCGCTGCGAAGGACTCAGTGACCGTCGTCCACTGACCGTCACTGATCACCGAGCCCGCCGACCTGACGGTCGGCGGGCTCACGCCGTCAGCCCATCGAACGCAACCGATCCAGTTCGCTCCCGATCCCGTCCCGCAATACGTCATGCTGCGGCCCCAGCCTGAACCCCTCGTCACTCCACCGGTCACCCGGATACAGCCACACAGGCTTGCCCACCAACTCGGCCGGCTCCCACTCGAACCGCGGCCAGACGTGAGCATGCAAGAACGGGTCGGTGTTCCCCAGAATCTCCAGGTTGACCCGGCGGAAGCCGGGGTCCAGGCGTCGACAGACGCGCTCAACGGCTTCTCCGAGCCGGTCCATGTCGGACAGAAACGACAGCCGCCTCGCCCTCGGCAGATCAGACAGCCGCTGAACACCTGGCTCGTCCACGAGGAGAACCGAGTAACCCGGCAAGAACTGAACGTCGCCGATCACCGCAAATCCCGACTCAAGCCGCCGCAGCACGGTCGGGTTCTCACCCCGCAGAGCAGCCCCGATCCGATCCATCCGCCAGTCACCAGTCATGGCCCCAACTTAGCCACCAGTGATCAAGGCCTGCTCTTCGCTCCCCAACCTCCCCACATACATCAAGAACCAACCAAGTGAGGCAAGGAGCGCCCCTGGCCGTTTTCACGAATCGCCATCAAGCATGGGAACTGGGTGCTCTACACGCCTGACGACTCGCTTTCCCTGACTGATCTCGGGGTTCTTCTGCGCTCGCAGAAGGTTGGGGAAGCTCGCCTGACACGTCCGCTCTTCGTGAAGGAGGAGTGGCTGGAGTCGCAGTACTTCCGAGACCACCTTCCGCTGGAGGGCGCCTCAGGCTGAGCGCTCGATTTGGCGAACGACGCCGGGCCCTGCGCTCAAAACACGATGAGATGCCGTGGGTCTTGCACTCGACGATCTTGGTCGGCAAGGTGTTCGGATGCGTGCTGATCTTGTTCCGGACAGCCTGTGGGAGCGGGTGGCCCCATTGCTGCCACCCGCTCCCGAACGACGCCACCGGAATCCCGGGCGGTTGCGTGTTCCTGACCGAACAGCACTCGCCGGCGTCCTGTTCGTACTGCGGACCGGTGTCGCCTGGCGGGACGTCCCGGCGGAGACCGTGGGCTGTTCCGGCGTGACGGCCTGGCGCCGGCTGAAGGACTGGACCGAGGCCAGCGTCTGGCCACGTCTGCACGCCGCCCTGCTGACCGAGCTTCGCCGCGCCGACCTGCTGGACCTGGACGACTGCTCCGTGGACGGATCGCACGTCCGGGCCCTCAAAGACATCTCAGGGGGATAAGAAGTCAAGAGGGACCGCGAGTCTTGATCACCACTGAGGCCGCTGATTGGCTGGCCAACATGAATGATCTCGGACCCGTTGCGTGGCCGCCTGCACCGATCAAGACCGAGAGGCTCGTGCTGCGTGAGCCCGAGGCCCGGGACCGTGCGGCGTTCATCGAGCTGCACGCCTCGTCGGAGGTGCACGCCTACCTCGGCGGCCCCCGCCCGCGTGACGAGCTGGAGCGCGAGATGCCCGAAGTGCCCGGGCGGCGGCCCGGGATCTTCGTCGTCGATCTCGAAGGGGCGATGATTGGCCAGATCCTGCTCAGGAGAGCAACGGAGCACCTTTGCCCCACTGCCGTGGGGAAGGTCGATCTCGGCTACCTGTTCCTGCCGCGAGCGTGGGGATTCGGGTATGCCGCCGAGGCGTGCGCGGCGGCGCTGGACTGGCTCGAAGACGTCCTTCCGGGTGAGCCGGTGGTGCTCGCCACCCAGACCGCCAACGCCCGTTCGATGCGCCTAGCGGCGAAGCTGGGGTTCACCGAAGCGGAGAGGTTCCGAGCCTGGGACGCCGATCAGTGGCTCGGCCTGCGGGCCCCGCTCACGCCCTCTGATTGAGTTCGCGCTCGACAGGTGGCTCTGTCGAAGTGCCGTTGTTCTCGTCGACGAAGTCGGTCGGGTTGGCGGGGGAGGCAGGCACTGGAAGGAGCGGTGCAAAGGCCTGCTGTTCGTCGAAATGCTGCTGGGTCTTGAGGCAGTGGTGGAGCTGGCCGAGGAAGCGGTTCAGCAAGTGCCGTTGTGCGGCGGCGTGCCAGTCTCCGTGCTCGCGTCGGCGTCGGTAGTGCGCGTTCGCTCCTGGTGAGGCGGTGAGGGCGGCGAAGGCCCAGAGGAAGCCGGCGTTGATGAGGCGGTTGTTCTTGACGAACCGGCGGCCGACGAAACGCTTCTTGCCAGAGGCCCGGGTGATGGGTGCGGATCCGGCGTACGACTTCAGCGCCCGGGCGTCGGCGAACCGTGCCCGGTCGTCGCCCAGCTCTGCGAGCACTCGGGCCCCGAGCATGGGCCCCAGGCCCGGGAAGCTGAGCAGGATCTCGCTGTCGGCGTGCTGGTGAAAGGCGGCTGTGGCCGCCTCCGCAAGGTCGTCCGCGGCCTGGCAGGTAGCGTCCAACTGCTTGAGCAGGGCCAGAAGCTGGTGACCGAAGGCAGCCTCGACACCGGGCAGCTGGTGGGCGTACTCGGCGCGGAAGACGTCCCGCAGCCGCTCGGCTTCCGCGTCGCAGCCGCGGAGGCGGCCACTGCGTTTGAGAGCGCCCCGCAACTGGGCGAGGGTGAGCTTCGCGGCCTTGGCCGGGGTCGGCGCCAGCGTGAGGACGACGCGGGCGTCAGCCCTGGTCAGACCGCCTTGCTTGCTCTGGAAGGCCAGCAGAGCAGCGGGGTAGTACTCGCGCAGGAGCGAGCGGACCTGGTTGGCGACCTGCTGCCGAGTCCAGACGGCGTCCTGCTGGGCTCGGGCCAGGACCGTGATGGCCTGGGCGAGTTCGGAGTCGGCCGGCAGAGGCCGGTGGGCATGCATGTCGGTGCGCAGGATGTTCGCTAGGACCGGGCGTCGCCCGGGTCGGACTTCTTTCGGCTGACGCCGTGGCGGTCGCGGTAGCGGGCGGCGGCGAGCGGGTTGATCGCGAAGACCCGACGGCTGCCGGTGCGCAGGCTCGCGACCAGGAGGCCGTGGCTGGTCTCGATGACCACCGGTATCGGATCGTCTGGGCTGTCACCGTGCTCGGCCAAGAGGTCCAGGAGCTTGTGGTAGCCGGCCGCGTCGTCGGTGATACGGGCTCTGGCGAGCAGAGTGCCGGCTTCGTCGACGAGGGCGACGTCGTGGTGACGCTCTGCCCAGTCAATACCGCAGAACACGGCCAAGCTGTCCTCCCAGATCCGTCCGTTTATGCAGGTCACGAGCACATGCGGGTCACGCGGCGCCCTAATCCAAGGACTCGTTGGTCCGCCATCTCAGTAGCCGTTCGCGACACCAGCGCACTCCAAGGGCTCGTTCTTTCTGCAGAGCTCGCGGGCTCGCGGATGAACAAGAGGTCGACCCTGGAGCGGGCTCGCGCCGTGACGATCAACGTCCGAGTAGTCCCTGCGAGTTTCGCGGTGACCACGGAGGCGCCGAGCTGCGCCGCTCTTGACAGAGGCCTCACGGGCCTGGAGAAACGGAGGCATCAACCCGACGCCCGCGTCATCACCGCGAGCCCCGCAACGGACAGCGATGCCGCTCTTTGAGGAGGCCTTTACGGCCAGGGGGGATCCAGGCATTCGCTGACCAGCTCGAGCAGTCGTCCCCGGTCGTTGCATGGGCCCGGGCCGTCTGCTTACGCACTGGATTAGGGGGGACCACGTTGGCCCCTCACCCGTCGACCGCGCACGCCCCGGCTCCAAGCACCACCTGATCGTCGACCGCCACGGAACTCCGCTCGCCGTCACCCTCACCGGCGGCAACCGACACGACATCACCCAGCTCCTGCCCCTGCTCGACGCGGTCCCGTCGATTCGGGGAGCTCGGGGACGCCCACGCCGCAAACCCCGGCGTCTGTACGCCGATCGGGGCTACGACTTCGACAAGTACCGCCGCCTGCTGTGGAAGCGTGGCATCAAGCCCGTGATCGCCCGACGTGGCGTCGCCCACGGCTCTGGACTGGGCAAGGTCCGCTGGGTGGTCGAGCGCGCATTCGCCTGGCTGCACCAGTTCAAACGGCTCCGCACCCGCTACGAACGACGCGCCGACCTCCACCAAGGTCTGCTCGACCTGGCCTGCAGCCTCATATGCCTCCGGACCTCATTCTGAAACGATCAGTAAGGCAACGTCGTGTGTCCTCTCGGCCCAGTCGATGCCGCAGTAGATCAACTCTTTCCTCCCCAGAGGTGCGGTGTTTGCGCTGGTTGCGAGCGCATGCGGGCCACGCAGCGACCTAATTCCAGGACTCGACCATCCGGTCGGTCCGCCACCTCACTAGCCGTTCGTGGCACCAGCGCACCCCACGGGCCCCGGTCTCATCGGGAGCTCTGAGGGCTCTGGAGTATCAGGAGGTCACCGTGCGGCGGGCTCGCACCACCAACACCAACGAGTGATCAAGCGGCCAGTGCTGACGGTGGCGACCTCGAGGACACCGAGCGCCGCCGCTGCCCAGACGGCTCCAGGCGTACGTTCGGTGCCCGCGAGGCTGCCACCACCTGCACTGTGGAAGGCCAGGATGAGCGAAGGGCATAGGTCCCCCGGCGCTCGAACGGACTGGTGGCTAACCCCGGTTCCCACGGCCCGTTACCAAGGAATTAGGACGGCTCCGACGCCGTGATCACACCAGCCACACCAAGATCATCACATCGTGATCGGCGAGACGATTCAGGTGCGGGTGCTGAGTCGCAAGGCCAGCAGACGGCGTAGCCGAGCGGAGGCCCCGCGAAGCGTCCCAAGTCTTGCCACCTCCTCCGCCTCAAGTTCCAGACGGTCGGCGAGTGCCAGCACAGCCGCGTAGGGTCGTTCCCCTGCTTCGAGCTTCGCTGCCACCGCATCAAGGACAGCGCGAAGAACGACGGAGTCCGCGGAGGGATGTTCCGCCAGCAGACGAAGAAGCCTGTTGTCGTTCCAGACACTGTCGCGAGCTGCGCTCAGATCAAAGAGGACAGCAGAGGGGGTGTGGGGATTGGTTGCCAGGGCCTGCCAGACGAAGGGATACGGACACTGCGCGAGACGCTGCAGGGCAGAGCCGTCCCTCTCTGTATGCGCAAGGGCAAGATAGTCAGTGGGGGTGGGCACCAGGCCGGCCTCTCCGGGTGGTCGAAACCGCGATCTTGCCACCGCTCGTCCGCTGCCAGCTGAGGCAGCCGTGCCCCACCTGCCTCAGCCGCCATTTACGGGACAACGCTTAGTGGTTGAGGATACCGGAGATGAGCAGGCCAAGCCTTGCCTACTGCTCTCCGATGTCCCAGCAGTCTTTGACTTCCTGAGCTTCGGCTTCCGGCAGCAAGGCTGCGAGCCGGTTCCAGATGACAGCATCGTCAGTCACCTGACAGACGCTACCGGCCAGCGCTGACACCCAGACGTCGCAGGCAGATGAGCATGACCGCGATTGCGGCAAAGCTCATGAAGGGTTCGAGCTTGCGCTCATAGCGCCGATGCAGGCGAGGCGGAACGGACGGTTCGCAAGTGGGGGTGCTGGCCCCTCCCGGGACGCAGCACACATTGTGACCTTGGCTCCTTCTCGCTGGCACAGCCCTCGCAGCAGCCATCTTGTGGGGCTATCAGGCTGCACTCGAGTCCGTCAAGAAGATCCAAGCTCGCTTGGCTTTGAGGGTTGCTTTACAAGATAAGACGCAACGAGCGGAAAGATAACTACAGAAAGTAGGGCCGCAGCCACAAGAGCAACGTAGTTTTGTGGGCGTATCAGGTTGAGAGTGACACCAATCGTGCCACCGACGACGGGAATGCTGAGCGTTGTGGACTGAAGAAGCCCTGCTGTCAACATTTCCTTTCGACCATTCAAAACAGAGCGATAAAGCAACGCCGGAACAGCACGCACAAGCAGAATGGCACCCAGGAAAATAGGAACCTTCGCAAGCGTAGACCCACTGCTGATGAATGCACGAACATCAAGCGCCATGCCGGTTGAAACGAAGAAGTAGGGGATCAAGGCACCGAATCCAACCGCTTGGATCTTTACCCTGAAAAGCCTGTGCGTCATAGCCCTGTCACGATCGATCAAGGAAATAGTGGCACCAGCGAAGAAGGCCCCTAGAATAGCTTCGAGTCCGAACGCTGTCGCCAGTGCAGAAAACCCCATCAAGAGAGCCACGGCTGCACGAACACGAATCTCCGCTGTAGTTTCTTGCAGAGCTTGCAGACTTTCCGAAATCCAACGCCAGTGCTGAAGTCCCAAAAATACTAGGCCGATGACGGCCACCATTGCTGCGAACGTGATGAGGAGCGTGATCTGGGATCCTATCCCGTGGGATTTTTCAGAGAACAGAAGCGACAGCGCCACCACAGGCACGACTTCGGCCAGGGACGCACCAGCGACGACTACTTTCCCGGTAGTTGTGTCAATTATCCCGTTATCCTTGAGAACAGGGATAATTATCCCAAGCGCTGTGGCCAAGAGAATAACAGCGATCAATGACGGACTTTTGACCAGGTCGACTGCCCCGAGAAAAAAGCCCACCACGACGGCCAGTACGGCTGACGCAGCGAACGCCTTGAGCGCCGTCCAGGCTACAGGACCTCGAAGCTGATCGAATTGAATCTCAAGGCCCGCGATAAAGAGAAGGAACGAGAGTCCGATCGTGGACAGTACCTTGACGGGTTCATCATTGTGAGCCCATTCGAGCCCCTGCGGGCCTACAGCTGAACCGAGCAGGATCAGTAGTACCAGTTCAGGTATGGGCAAACGTATGACCCGCACCAGTAGCGGTGCAACGACCGCCAATACTGCCACTACCGCTGCCGAGGTCAGCGACATAAGGCGCCCCTTGCTCGGTGGGAAAAGTACATTGCACCAGATCATTCGACACGTACTACTTCTGGTGCCCGCGATCTCTCACAACTTCGACCTCTCACTCTAAGCACACGCCAGTATCCGCGCACCTGGAAGATCGGCGTGTTTCAGGAGTGCGCAGCCCCGCCTTGCGTGTTGACCAGCGGTCCAGCCCGACTACCTGTACAGGTATCTCAAGCTTGAGGGCTCATGCTGCGCAAGCTTTAGACGGGGTAAGCGGGCGGCCATATCGCCTCGACGCGACTCATGATCCACGCGCGCGGGCGATGCGTGAATCATGGCCTGGGAAGCCGGGGAGGGTCTCGCCGTCACGACCACGCGGCGGTGGAGCATCATTGACTTAGGGACCCCCGGTCCATACGGTCGGCTCGGGCCAGCACCGACAACCCGGTGATATCGTCCAGGCTTTCGCCGAGCCACTTCCTCCTCGGCAGCCCGTCACCCTTTCGCGCAGCATCGGCCCGGTGAACACCTCGGCACCACAAGCCTCGATCGGCCAGACTCAGGCGTGCCAGAGGTCGCTGAGGACCAGCGGACTCACAGGCTCAGTGAGCGTTTTCAGTGTGGCCACTGATCGGGTGACAGCGCGGTGTGGGAGGTTGGGATGCGCAACGGACAGGGCTCCCGTGCCGTTGAGGGAGGTGTTCGACGTCTCGACTCAGCAGCACAGGAGCCCTATTGGTTCCATATCCTGCCGCACTCGATCTGCCCCACGCCCTGGTCGAGTGGGTCACGATGCTCATCGTCACCCGTGAGGGTGACCGACGGTGCAAACTCCCGCCGCACCGCCGTGCGCTGGTCGCACTCGTGTACCTGCGTCGTCACGACACCCTCACGAGGATCGCTGCGGGCTTCGGCATATCCGTCGGCACCGCCCATACCTACGTCACCGCGGTCACCGGCCTGCTTGCCGAGCAGGCGCCGGGTCTACTGAAGACGCTCCATGCGCACGCCCCGGACTTCGTCCTCCTGGACGGCACGCTCGCAGAGTGCGACCGTGTCAGCGACGGCAGGGCCGACTACTCCTCGAAACACAAGCGGCACGGGGTGAACGTGCAGGTCGTCACGGACCCGGCCGGCAAGATTCTGTGGCTGTCGCCGGCACTGCCGGGCCGGACCCACGATCTGACAGCCGCCCGCACCCACAAGACCCTCCGGAACTGTGCACGCCAGGGCGTCCCGATCCTCGCCGACATGGCCTACATCGGTGCCGGCGACTGGGTCACCACCGCCAGGCGCCGCCCGCCAGGCGGTGAACTCACCCTCACCGAGCGGACCGGCAACCGAGCACTGTCCGCAGCCCGGACAACCGTCGAACGAGGCATGGCACGGCTGAAGTCCTGGCAGATCTTCCGCAGATCCCGCATCAGCCCCAACCGCATGAGCGTCATCACCAAAGCCGTCCTCACCCTGGAGAAGCAACGCTGAAAATGCTCAGTGAGCCTCACGGTAAGCATCACGGATCTTGGATGGGATGCGGCCCCGATCGCTGACCTGGTGACCGTTCTCCCGCGCCCACGCGCGCATCTCGTCTGCGGTGGGACCATCGCCCGACTCAGCCTTACGCGATCGCACCACAGACTTCGTTCGTCCAGCCTTGCGTCCCTTGTCAATAAACGGAGCGAGCGCCTCGTACAGCTTGTCGTAGCTATCCGGCGTGAGGTCGATCTCGTAACGCACTCCGTCGAGCGAGAAGTCGTGGGTCTGGGCTTCCTCGGATTCAACACCTGTGAGGTCGTCCGTGTAAACAGTAACAATTTTCTGGGCCATGGTCGGATGCTACCTAGATCGCCGACTGAAATCACCTGGAACATCAATTTCTGCTCGTTCCGTGTCCCAGAATCATGATGATCGAGGCTTCGAACCTCGACGAGTCAGACATTCAGGACCAAAACGCTTGCGCGGCTACGCTCCGTTTCAACTGGGAGCGCAGTAACTTGGACGCCCTTTCATTTGGTCAGTCCGCGCTGCCGAATGAGGGCCGCGGCGATGGCGGTGGAGGCGAGGAAGTGTTCCGGCCGCGCTCGTAGCGGTTGGAGGCTTCAGCAGTCGGCGAGCCAGGACACCGTTCGCTCCACGACCCAACGGTGCTGGCCCGAGGGGCCGGGGACGACTCGATGCCTTTGGGGGCGCTGCGGTGCCGGATGTCGCTGTAAGCGAGCCACCGCTCCAGCTAGCCGCAAGTCTAATAGGCATGTGGGTTGGCTGTTGGCCAGTCCAGGTAGGTGCCGGACGGGACGTCTGGTCTGTAAGCAGCATCGTGAGTGCTTCGACAAGAGCAATGTGCTCTCGCCCCTGCCGTCACGGGATCGCTCGCCGTACCGTTCCGTGATTCGAGCCATTCCCGGGGCCACCTCCCCATCAGCCGGAACCGTCGAGCTCGGGTCTGCTGCAGGTTTGGGTGAGGTTGTCCTGCCCCACGGTTTGGGTTCCAGCTGCGGTGGCTAACCGGCAGCCGGGATGGTGTCGTTCTCGGAGAGTAGTTCGTGCTCGATGGGGGTGCGGTAGCCCAGTGCTGAGTGTTGTCTCTGGCGGTTGTGGAAGATCTCGATGTACTCGAAGATCGCGTTGGCCGGTTCGACCCGGGTCTTCCACCGCTGGCGGTTGAGCAGCTCGATCTGCATCGAGGACCAGAACGATTCCGTCATCGCGTTGTCCAGGCCGTCCCCGACGGTGCCGAACGAGGGCAGAAGGCCGGCGGAGCGGATCCGCTTCCCGAAGACCCAGGAGGTGAACTGGGTGCCGTGATCGGCGTGAACGATCCCGCCCGGCTCGGGGCGGCGGTTGCGGAGGGCCATGTCCAGCGCGTTGACCCCGGGGGTGGAGTCCTGCCTGGAATCGATGGACCAGCCCACGATCCTGCGGCTGAACGCATCCAGGACCGCCGCGCAGCAGACCCGCCCTTGCCTGGTGCGGTGCTGCGTGATGCCGGTGACCCACAGCTCGTCGGGACGCAGCCGATGGAACTTCCGGGTGACCAGGTCCTCGGCGGTGGCGATGCCCCGCAGCCGCTTGATCCGCACCGGCTTGGGGCAGGCCATGGATGTCGGCCTGCGTCATCAGCACCGACACGGTCCTGGAGGAGACCTGGATACCCATGCCCAGGGTGAGCTCGGCGTGGACACGGCGGTAGCCGTAGGTGCCGCGGGAGGCGACGTGGACCTCCCGGATCAGCCCGGCCGGCCACTCCCGCCGCAGCTGCCGCGGTGTGGCCGGTGCGCGCTTGTGCTTGGAGTGGTTCTGCCGGGCAACGCCAAGGATCCGGCAGCACCGGTCGACCGGTCCCCGGCATCGACGAGGCGGCAGGTCACCGGGTAAAGCCTTTTGGGGCCGGCTTGTCCTCGCCGAGGAACGTCGCCGCCTGCCGGACGATCCCCAGTTACCGGTAGTTCGTTAAATCCGGCGGTAGAGGTCAATGCCGTGCCCGGTGGTGACGGCGTCGATCAGGGCCTGGAGCTCGGAGGGTGGGTCCGTGTCCGTCCAGGCACATCGTCTTCGAGGACGAGGTGGGGTTTTCCATGACACCGCCGCGGGCCCGCACCTGGGGCCGACGTGGGCACACGCCCGTGGTCCGGGTGCGCGGCCGCTCCTGGCGCCGCTGGTCGATCGCCGCCATGTGCTGCTACAAGCAAGGAGAAACCTCCCGGCTGATCTACCGGCCGCGGCGCCACCGCAAGCACAAAGGCAAAGGGCGCGACAGCCTCTCCTGGCGCGACTACCGCGACCTGGCGGTGCGCGCGCACCTCCAGCTCAAGGCCCCGATCGTGCTCGTCTGGGACAATCTCAATACCCATCTCGCCGCCGGCATGCGCCAGTACGCGGACGATCATGACTGGCTCGCCATCGTCCAACTGCCCTCTTATGCGCCGGACTTGAATCCGGCGGAAGGCGTCTGGTCGCTGTTACGGCGCGGCCCGCTGGCCAACACCGCCTTCACCAACGACGACCACCTCGAACGCACCCTCCGCCGCGGACTTCGCCATATCCAGTTACGGCCCGACCTCATCGACGGCTGCCTTGCTGGCACCGGACTCAGCCTCACCCACCACCCGACAACAATCCGAGGAGATCAGTAGGTCTCCAGCTCACAGATCCGCCGACGAGCGACCCGCAACTTCGCAGACTCGCTCGACGGCGTTCCCGGCCGCCGCCCGTTGTCGATGCCGTCCTGCCGCAACCACTTCGACAACGTGACGGGATGGATACCGAGCTCCACCGCGGTTTGCATGGCCTGCTTGCCGGCACGGGCCAGCGCGACGACACACGCCCGGAACTCCGGAGGACAGGGACGAGGCATGACTGCCAGCCTTCCGTGAAGGACTGTCAGTCAGCCACCAGAACTGGAACCCAGGACGTGGGGCAGGTCAAGATGTCACCCGATCGTGCAGCAGACCCTACCGACCTGGTGGGAACGTGGCTGGCGATCTGAGCCGTAGCACTGTCGTGCGCCAATGTGTACTGCTCGGTGGCTAAATTGTCCCGGTGCGTTGAGTCGATGAGCGCAAAGGGCAATCAACGACTGGTCCAGCTTGACTGAGGCAGAGCTGCCGCCGCCTTGTGAAATCTGGTGGGCTTGCAGTGGAGTGGCGTGCTCGTTTCTCGGCGATGTCGTCAGTCGGATGAGGCCGCAGCCCTTGGGGATCGGTCCGACCCCGATTTTGGGCCCCAGGCCGAGACGGAATGCGCAGCAATCATGCGACGCGATACGCACCCGGCCCTCCGACCTACGACACCCGAGAGAAATTTGCGCCCCGAAAAGGTTCACGGGTCTGGCACTCGTGCCAGACCCGTGAACTGGTCTAGCTCAGCCGATACCCCCCGGGAACAAATCTCGACCCTTTTTCGGGATAATTGGAATAGATTGTCGATCCGACAGCACTAGCGCAAATCGGCGGCTGTGTAGAATTCACTCTCGATCAGAAGGCTCTCGTAATTCGTCTTGTCGACAGACTGCGGCTCAAGCTCGTACGTAGGTACAATCTTCAACCCATTGTCCGTGCTCGTATTGATCTTGGCCTGCCGATGCTGGACCATTTCATAGACCATGTTCGCGGCTTTCCGGGCCAGCTCGCGGAAGTCCTTGAAGACAGTTTCGGTCTGCTGTCCATCGATGATGGATTTTATAGACGGCTTTTCGGCATCCTGGCCGGTGATGATCGGGAGAGGTTTACTACCGGAACCATACCCATCTTCCTTGAGGGCGGCCAGAACCCCCAAAGAGATGCCATCATACGGTGACAGCACCGCATCGACTTTTTTACTGTCGTAAGCAGTAGTAAGCAGCGATTTCATGCGCTTCTGCGCATTGGCGCCATCCCAACGCGGCGTGGTGATCTGGCTGATTTCGGTCTGACCGGACTGAACGATCAGCTGCTTGTTTTCCAAATAGGGCCGCAGCAAATCCATTGAGCCGTTGAAGAAAAGCTTCGCATTACTATCATCTGCAGAGCCAGCAAAAAGTTCGATGTTGAATGGGCCTTTCCCTTCTTCAAGACCAAGCTTGTCAATGATATATCGGGCCTCGAGGCGACCTACCTGGTCATTATCAAAAGTGATGTAGTAGTCAACGTTGGGCGTGTTGAGTATCAGGCGATCGTAGGCGATGACGGGTATGTTCGCGTCGGAGGCCCGCTGAAGCACATCGGTGAGCGACTTGGCGTCAATCGCGGCAATAACCAATGCGTCAACACCCTGATCGATCAGATGATTGATCTGGGAAACCTGCCGGGAGGGAATGTTGTCCCCGTAAACCAAGTTCGTCTCGTACCCCCCGCTATGAAGGTTCTTCACGACGTCATTTCCATCCCTGATCCAGCGCTCAGAGGTCCGGGTCGGCATGGAAATACCGATTACACCGCTCCCTTCTGTACCGCCAGCATCACTCTGGCCGCACCCTGACAAGACAAGGGAAAGGGAGGCTGCTCCGGCAATGCCGACCAGAGCGGACCTACGGTAGCGCATTAGCGAACTTTCCTTACTCTCTCGAAGCTTTGGGAGACAGCCAAAGCCATACTGCCCTCAAAAGAATTACACGGGAGCGACATGACGCATCCCCACGATGGCGAACTGCATCGCGTCGGGTTCTTCTACCTCAACAAAGCCGAGCTCCCTCTCACGACTCGGACCATGGCCGGATCATCGAGTAGACAACTGGATCTTTTTTATAGACGCGAGATTTGAATTGAGATTTTCGACCCGATTGCCCGATACGCATTGAAGGAACAGCGCAAAGGAGTCAGAATACAGAACATCGATGTGGCGGCACGCATCGTCGCGGCACGCATCCAACCGGAATCTGACCTCTGTGACACCTTCGGCAACTTGTCAGATTTCATGCTGCGCCGGCCAGCATGCGGTAATGCTAGAGGTAAGCGAAATGCCGTCAAGCATTCGAAGCGCTTCTATCACACCAAAGGGCACAAGTAGCGCACAAAGAGGCAGGGCTTCGCTTCATGGAAAACCGAAATGATGGAAAATTCAGTGCGAAACCTGTACCGATCGACGCACGTTCGAGAACGTCTTTCGCTTCGTGAAAACCTACGGGCCTGACGCCCTATTCGCCTCTAGTTGGGTATATGTCCTGGTAACGAGCTTGTTGCGACTCAGCTAGCTTCTTCAGCGTTGCTGCTCCAGGGTGAGAATGACTTTGGCGATTGACATCTGCGGTTCGGACTGCCTCGGGATCTGCGGAAGATCCGCCAGCGCTTCAGTCGTGCCACGCAGCGCTCGACCGGTGCCCGTGTCGCGGCCAGGGCCCGGTCGAGGGTCTTCTCGGTGAGGGTGAGTTCCTGCCGGGGTCTGCGTTTGATGCCCGTGGTCACCCAGGGGCCGCCGCCCTGATAGGCGAGGTCGGCCAGGGCGGGGACGCCCTGGCGCTCGCAAATCCGGATGATCCGGTAGGTGCAGGCGACGGTCAGGTCGTGAGCCCGGCCCGGCAATGCGGATGACAGCCACAACAGCCCGCCGTCCAAATCGGTGACCACCTGCACGTTCCTCCCGTGCCGACGGTGCTTGTGGGAGTAGCCGGCCCGCCCGTCGCCGACCCGGTCGCACTCGGCGAGCGTGCCGTCCAGGCAGGAAAAATCGGCATCGGCATCGGCATCGCGCAGGATCTTCAGCAGACCCGGTGCGCGTTCGGCGAGCAGGTGGAGGACTGCACTGGGGTAGGCGTGGACGGTGGACTCCCTGATCCCGAACCCGGCAGCGATCTTCGCCAGGATGGTGTGCTCGCGCATCGCCAGATGCGCCGACCTTCCCGACACCGGCGATGCGGCCGTCTTCACGCTCCGGCTGCTGGCCTGGCGCACCCTGCAGCTGACCGCCGAGGTGAAGGAGCTCGCTTACTGGGTCACCAAGGCTGTGCGCCACTGCCATCCGCAGCTTTTGGACGTCGTCGGTGTCGGGCCCGACAGTGCCGCTGCCCTTCTGATCGCCGCTGGCAACAACCCAGAGCGGCTGAGCAGTGAGGCGTCGTTCGCTGCGCTATGCGGCGTCAGCCCTGTCGAGCAGTCTTCTGGGAAGACCCAGCGTCGGAGGCTGAACCGCGGGCAACACCGCCCTCTATCGCATCGTTGTGACTCGCCTGCGCCGTGATGCCCACATACAGCTCTACCTCAGGCGACGCACGAAACAGGGCATGTTCAAGCGCGAGATCATCCGCTGCCTAATGGAGCTCAGCGGGTCGTAGGAGAGATTACGGTCCGTAGCCGTCAGCAGGTGAGCATTACCGTTGCCTGAACCATTGCGAGTTCTGGTTTGAGACCGTGCCCTTGCTGATCGGCCGGGAGGCCTGACTTCTGATGGGATGGCGTGCCCGCCGGACGGTTGGGCGTGAGCACTGGATCCATTAGGGCGAGAGCCGCGCCTTTTGCAGGCTGCTTCAGAGCGACGGGCGGGGAAGGGCGGGGATGCAGGTGCTGTTCATCGGCGACGACTGGGCCGAAGACCACGCGCGCCACGAGGCGCTTGAAGTCGAGCGGGGGTGAGAGACCTTCGACTCCTGGCCGTCGCAGCGGTCGGGTGAAGCTGAGGGCAACCTGATCCGGGAGACGCCGGGGAGGGTGGGAGCAGCCCTGACAACGCCGGGACGTGCCAGTACTGCCAGATGGTGCGGGTCCGGTCAGCGAGACGGGAAGGTGTACGAGAGGAACCGGTGTCTGACGCCCCTTAACGGCCCACCAGCTCAAATCTGGCGGATATGGGCTGGTCGCGGTGCGTACCTGCTTCTTGTGCGAGAGCGGGTAACTCCTGGTCGCCATGTGATCAACGGCCAGGAGGCCACGGTGAATGTCTGCGGCGTAGTCGTGGCGATGCCGCAGGGGTAGAGCTGGGCGCCTCACCCGTCGATCGACTTTCAAGTGAACGTGGGAACCGTCCGGTGTCGTCCTCGCCTCGTGCAGCCAGTGCGGTGGAAGGACAGGCGCGTCGTCTGCTGTTGGCGCCGGGCGGGACGGAGGCTCCGTAGTAGTCCGAGGCCGGGAAAGCCGACCGCATGGCGAAGGGGGCCAGCAAGTCAGTGGTGGAAGTGCTGGAAGACCAGGAGGACGCTGGTGAATACGAGTAATCTGCCGTCCGGCTCGTTCCGGGCCGAGCGGCGGGTACTGGAGATCCAGACCAAGCTGCACCGTTGGGCGATTGACGATCCTCATCATCGGTTCGACGATCTGTACAACCTCGTCTGTGATCCCGCTTTCCTGGCCATGGCCTGGGAACGGGCCGCGGGGAACAAGGGCGCGTGCTCGGCCGGAGTGGACGGCATGACCGTCGCCTTCGTCCGGGAACGGTTCGGCGAGGCAGGATTCCTCGCCGACCTGCGGGAACAGCTGAAGTCCCGCAGTTTCCGTCCGGTGCGGGTCAGGGAACGGATGATCCCCAAGCCGGGGTCGCGCAAGCGACGTCGCCTCGGGATTCCGACCGTGGCCGACCGGGTGGTCCAGGCGTCCTTGAAGCTGGTGCTGGAGCCGATCTTCGAGGCGGACTTTGCTCCGTGCTCGTACGGCTTCCGCCGCAACCGGCGGGCGCACGACGCGATGGCCGAGACGCGCTTTCTGGCATCCAAGACCTATGAGTGGGTGCTGGAGGGCGACATCACGGCCTGTTTCGACGAGATCTCGCACTCGGCCCTGATGGACCGGGGGCGGGCTCGGGTCGGGGACAAGCGCGTGCTCGCGCTGGTGAAGGCGTTCTTGAAGGCGGGCATCCTCACCGAGGTTGGCACCTCCAAGGAGACGGTCACCGGCACCCCGCAGGGCGGGATTCTCTCGCCGCTGCTGGCCAATGTGGCCCTCTCGGTCCTGGACGAGCACTTCACCCAGATCGAGGGCGGGCCGCAGACCAGTCCGAAGCGACGGTTCACCCGGCGCCAGAAGGGGTTGGCCAACCACCGGTTGATCCGGTATGCGGACGACTTCGTCATTCTGGTGTCGGGCACCCGAGCACACGCGGAAGCACTGCTTCCCGAAGTGGCGAAGATCCTCTCCACCGTCGGCCTGCGGCTGTCGGAGGAGAAGACGCTGATCACGCACATCGATGAGAGCCTCGACTTCCTCGGCTGGCGCATCCAGCGTCACCAGAAGCGAGGAACCGACCGGCAGTACGTCTACAACTACCCGGCCAAGAAGGCACTTCGGTCCATCAAGGCCAAGACGAAGACGCTGTGCCGGATGAACGTCAGCCTGCCGCCGACAGTCCTGCTGCATCGGCTCAACCAGGTGCTGCGGGGCTGGACCGCCTACTCCCGCCCCGGGGTATCCGCCCGAGCCTTCCGATACCTGCGCATGATCGTCTGGCGTCAGGTCTTTGGATGACTCCGGCGCAAACACCTCGGCACCGGCTGGAAGGAGCTCCGTCGCCGCTACTGCGACGGCGGATGGTGGCCACACGACGATGACGCCGTCCTGTTCAACCCGGGCTCGGTAGTCACTACGCGATACCGGCCTCGGGGGACGACCATCCCGTCGCCCTGGCCCAGCACGATCTGAGCAAAGCAACTGGTCAACGGGGCTTGTGGAGAGCCGGATGCGGGGCCAACTCGCACGTCCGGTTCGGGAGGGCGGCGTGGAGAGACGGGCTGGGAGGAATCCCAGTACCGCGCTCCGCGCCGACCCCACCATGATGTGGAGATCCAGAATGAGTCGGGCCGCAGGCTGGTGGCCGCCCGGCTGCCGGAGGGGGTCGAAGGTATCGCCAAGTTGCATGGTCTGTTCGCTCGGCACGGTGCTGAGGACCTGGACCCGGTGCGGGTGGTGGTCGGCATCGAGATGGACCGGGGCCCGTGGGTTCAGGCGCTGATCGCTGCCGGCTATCAGGTCTATGGAATCAACCCGAAGCAGGTGGCTCGGTTCAAGGAGCGGTACGGCACTTCAGGGGCTAAAAGCGACCGCAGCGACGCCCACGCGCTGGCGGACATGGTCCGTATCGATGGTGCCCAGCTGCGGCCGGTGGCCGGGGACAGCAAGCAAGCCCAGGCCGTGCGGGTCGTCGCCCGCGCCCATCAGACCCTGATCTGGGAGCGGACCCGGACTTTCCAGCGGCTACGGAGCACGCTGCGCGAGTATTTTCCCGGCGTGCTGGCCGCTTACGCCGGGCTGGAGCTGACCAGCACCGATGCCCTGGAACTGCTGATCAAGGCACCGACGGCCGACCAGGCGGCGAAGCTGACGAAACAGCAGATCACCACTGTCCTGGCCTGGCATCGCCGCCATCGCCGCCATCGCCGGGAGCAGAGAGCCGCAGCGATCCAGGTCGGGCTGCGTGAGCCCCAGTTCGGCGTCCCCACACCGGTCGCCGCCGTCTACGCTGCCGCGGCGGTGGCGCACGCGAAGGTACTGATCGCACTCAACGAGCAGATAGTCGCGCTGGAGGAGCAGGTGAGCGAGCATTTTCTCGTGCACCCGGACGCTGAGATCTACCTGTCGATGCCTGGCATCGGCGAGGTCACCGGCGCCCGGGTGCTGGCCGAGTTCGGGACGACCCCATCCGCTACACCAGCGCAAAGGCACGCAAGAACTACGCCGGCACCAGTCCGATCACCCGCGCCTCGGGCAAGACCCACACCGTCCAGGGCCGCTTCGCGCGCAACGACCGCCTCGCTGACGCCCTCCATAAACAGGCCTTCTCCGCGCTCAGCTCACCAGGCGCCCGTCGCTACTACAACAAGCAGCGTGCCCGCGACGCCGGCTACAACCCTGCCCTGCACCAGCTCGGCAACCACCTCGTCGGCATCCTCCACGGATGCCTCAAAACTCGCACCCTCTATGACGAGGCCACCGCCTGGTCACACCACGCAACCCCTCCCAGCACCGCTTGACACCGCTTCAGCATGGGATGTCTCAAACGCTACGCCGCCCGTGAGATCTACCGCGAGATTCAGCCGGCATCGCCCCCTGCCGCCTCTAATTCTGTCGCTTGACGCAACATAGGGGCATCCTCAACGTCCACAAAGACCGCCGAATGCGGCAGCTCATCGACACCCACGACTGGATCACCTGCTACTTCCTGCCGTCCTACGAACCCGACTTCAACCCCGTCGAGGGCATCTGGGCACTAATGCGACGCAGCAGCCAGGCCAACACCCCATTCGCCAGTCCCGAGGACCTCATGAGTGCCCTTCGGTACGGTCTCCGCCAACTCTATTACCGCAGCAGCCTCATCGACGGATGCCTCGCCGAAACTGGCCTCGGCCTGACGACATCACGGCAACAACGTCAGTAGACGTTCAGCAGCGCCTGCTCCACGACTTCTGTCACAGCAGGGTGGATGTAAAGAACTTCGCGGGCTACTTGATCCACCGTCAGTTTCAGAGACATCGCCTGTATGAGCGGCTGAATGAGAGTAGCCGCTTGGGGTCCGATGATGTGGGCACCCAGGATCGCACGATCGAGTGGGTTCACGAGGACCTTGACGAAACTGGTCGTGTCCTCCAGGGCCCACCCATATGCGGTTTCCGAGTAGTTGCGGACGCTCACCAGGAACTCGGTTCCCCTTCGGCGTGCCTCTTGCTCGGTCAGGCCGACACTCGCGATCTGGGGGTTGGTAAAAACTGCGTGTGGCGCAACCCTGTTCGACAGCGTTCGTAGGTCCTGCGGGTGAAGCATGTTGTGGCGCACAACCCGTGACTCGGCATTCGCCATGTGTTTGAGCTGGAAGTGGTTCGCAGCGTCGCCCATCGCCCAGACCCCCGGCACCGACGTGCGGTAGTTGCTGTCGGTCGAGATGTGGCCGTGCTCATCGAGAGCAAGTCCGCCGGCGACAGCGTCCAACCGATCCGTATTGGGGCGACGGCCGACACATATCAGCAGCATCTCCGCCTCCACGACCTGGTTGCCATCGGGATTGTTAACGTTAAGCGCCACGCCGCCGGCACGAGGTTCGACGGAGGTGACGGAAGCCTGGAGAAGAACTCGGTGCCGTCGTGATGCCAGTTCTGTAAACCGCTCCGACACCTGCTCGTCCTCGGCCATCAGCAAGCGCGGCCCCCGCTGCACGATGGTGACATCCGTTCCGAAAGCACCGAAAACATGCCCGAACTCCGCGGCTATAAGGCCTCCGCCGATGACGGCCATGGACACGGGTAGTTCGTCAGTTCGCATGACGGTGTCAGACGTCTGATAGGGCACAGTGTCGAGTCCGGGAATGCTCGGCATCGCAGGTCGTGATCCGACAGATATCACGAATGTTTCTGCAGAAATCTCTTCCGGTCCGACCCGCAACACCTTCGGCGCTATGAATCTGCTCGATTCGGTAAACACATCGACACCGTTCGCCCGACGGTAGTCCACCGCACTGTCGTGGAGCGGGTCGATGCGACCGAACACTCTTTCTCGGATAGCTTTCCAGTCTACGCTTTCGACATTAGCGTGAACACCGAGGAGAGCGCCTGAACGGGCATTCTCAGCCGTATCGGCAGCAGCGACAAACATTTTACTCGGAATGCAGCCGCGATTAAGACATGTTCCCCCGAAGCGGTCGGGTTCGACGATAGCAGTGCTCAAATGAGCAAGCTGTTCGTCGAGCAGCATGTTTCCGGTCCCGGCACCCAGAATCACGAGATCGTAGTGTCGCACACCGTCCACCTCCGCCGACGGAGTGTCTGTCTTTTCGACGCGTCCCCTATCCGCAGGCCGCGATTTCAGTTCGTCGCCTTGATCGTGCAGAATAGAATCGTGTGCGGTGAGAATCAGACAGAATTTTCACGCAGCGATCCTCGAATACCGACTGATTAGGCGGGAAGCAGAAGGTCAGCCTTCTGCCGTCGGCAGACGACTGAGGTCTCCGACTGGTTTTGAGCCCGGCCATGGCCATGTACTCTCCTGCGCTGGCTCACGTCGCTGCCCTGCGACTGCTGCTTTCGAGACGGCGAAGCGAGGCTGGGTCAGGAGATAGTCATACGAAATGCATGGTCTTCGGGGCCACTCACCGCGCTTGCCAACCGGCACTCACAGTGTGCAATCACAAGTCGACCATACGAGCAATAAAGTAGCCTGCGATCGCGATCGAGCCGAGAACGATCAAACCCAGCCACATGTACGGGTGCTCCCACAGTCCTCCGTCAGCCCTTTCCTGGTGCGCCTCGGCTGTGCAGCCTTCCACCGGCGGGGTTTCGGTAGGCGGTACCAGGGGGCTGGGCACTGCCTGCTGAGGTTGATTCGCCATCACGTCACCTTCGAGATGTCGGTAGGGCATCCGGACCTGCTTGACCGTGACATCGAGTTCTGAGGCGCCATCGAGAGCAGATGCACGCGTCAGCCACGAAGCATCTGAAGTGAGTCTAATCCAGTTTTGGGCTCCGGTCCTTTCGTCAACACCCCCACGGCGACGTGCGCTCTCCTGTGAGCCTTTGAGCAGCTGGTTTTGGATCATTTTGCTGGCCCAAGAGGCAGCAACCACAGCAACGCGGAGCCATGATCATCCCAGGGTGACAAAACGTTGCCCGACGCGGCCCCATGCTCCACTTGCCTTGCCTACGGCCTAAGACTCCGCCCCGAGAGGCTCACATCTTTACGGCACGATGAGGCACACCTTAGTTCCCTTTGAGGCATCTCTCCGTGTGACAGTTTAGCGCAACCCGTCAGCAACTGAATACCATTGTTAGGCTCCTCTATAGTGGACTCGAAACTCGAAAGACTGAGCTACTTTTTTGCAAAATGGAGGAACGAGGACTTCCAGAGGAGAGCGGTAAAAAAATGGAGCAGATCCAGATCGCCCGGCGGAACGAAACCCTTGCGCACAGGCTATGCACCTTAGCCTCTCCTGTCGGAATTCAGAAGATTTCAGCCATCAAAATCTGCCGGTTCCTTTCTCCTCCGCGCCTCATTCGAGGTATCGAAGGAAAAGAAAATCGCCTACCGCCGTCGCCTCAAAAATCGACGGTTCGGCACGTCCGACCAATTATGCAGCGACTTCCACGAGCCACAGGATCCAAGCAATACAGGAATCAAGGACGACTGCAAATCAAAAGATCTGACAGTCGATACCCTCTGTACCGAAATTGCAATCACACGTGAATCGCTACACCAGCTACCGTCACGTTATCTGATAATGAAAAGAGAAAACCGTTCGGATGGAAGATGTAAAGACCACAAGAATCCAACCCGTGCCGGAACGACGGATCGCAAGTCGCTATCGACTGCTGGCACCCATCGGCGAGGGCGGTATGGGAACCGTGTGGCGAGCCCAGGACGAGACTCTTCATCGCGAAGTGGCTGTCAAGGAAGTACGTGTTTCAGCAGGATTGCCCGCCGCCGACAGGGCAAAGATGTATACGCGACTCGAGCGCGAAGCGTGGGCAGCAGCCCGAATCGCCAGCCAAAACGTTGTCACCGTCTACGACGTCGCGACCGATGACGGCCGTCCCTGGATCGTCATGGAATTCGTCCGCGGCCGCTCCCTCGCGGACCTTCTGCGTGACGAAGGACCTCAATCCCCGCAGCTAACAGCACAGATCGGCGTCGAAATCCTTTCCGCCCTTTGTGCCGCTCACAGCGCAGGGGTACTCCACCGAGACGTAAAACCAGCAAACGTACTGCTCGCCGATGACGGACGCGTCGTCCTGACCGACTTCGGTATCGCCACCGTCGAGGGCGACACCTCACTCACCGCGACCGGTGAAGTGGTGGGCTCTCCCGAGTACCTGCCTCCTGAACGCGCTCTTGGTCGTACACCTGGCCCCGAGTCCGATCTGTGGTCACTCGGCATCCTTCTCTACGCAGCCATGGAAGGTGCTACTCCCTTCCGACAGGACACTGTGCTCGGCACAATGCGGGCCATCGTCGATGGACCACTTCCCTCCACAAAGCACTGCGGTCCTCTCGCTCCGGTCATCGAAGGGCTGCTGCGCAAAGAGCCTGCCGAACGCATTTCAGCAGAACAGGCTGTAAACCAGTTGCAGCGGGTGGCATCAGACAGCACAGCATCGCCCACACCATCAACTGTCGTAGCCATACCCAACGAGGCAGACCCCAACGGACGCACCCGGACGCAGGGGCTACCTGCACGAACGGAGTCGATGGCCGCCACTCTCACATCCGCACAAACGGCGTATCCTCCTGTCCAGTCCGCCGGCGAGGCCGGTCAGTCCGAGGAGGCAATCCACAGAAAAACCACGGCGCTGACCGCGCCGGGCCAGCCTGCGGCCTCGTCCCATCCCATCAGCGATGGCAGAACCCCAAAGCGCCGCTCGGCCATCCTGATGACCACCTTCCTGAGCATTGGCGTGCTCCTCATCACCGGACTGAGCTACGCATTGCTCGACGCCGAACAGGGGAACGGGAACAACACGAACGGCGCGGCTAACGGGGACGGCCTGTCTCACAGTGCCAATGACGCCTCTCCCAAAGACGGCGAAACATCCAACACGGGCCAGCGTGGCAGCGTCATCCGTCGTCAAATGGAAGCAACCCCCACGAATCCCGGCTCCCTTGCTTCTCAGACCGTCCGTGTGACTGTTACCGGAGACAACACAACCTATGTCGGTTCCTGCTCACCTCCTGCCGATCAAGCACCAACCTTCACCGCAACATTCGCGGTAGACCAAGCACCCTCCAAAATCACTTACAGGTGGTTCTCGAAGGACGGGTCGGTGGTGGATCACGAATGGCGGTCCCTTACCTTCGGTGCAAATGAGGACCGAACGGGCCAGGACACCGTGCGCCTAACGACGTACCAATCGGGCGGAACACTCGCAAGCGAGATCGGAGTGGAAGTCAAGAGCTCACCAAATGCCAGATCGAACACAGTTCCATTCTCCGTGACGTGTGAGTAGACGCAGTGCATTAACGCAAAGCCTAGCCATCGTCCTCGCTGGTCACCTGCGCCTGCGTCTGATCCGTGCCGATGGTGACCACACCGCTGAAACCGAACGTGCGTTGCGGGTACCTGCCACCGTCTTGAGTTGGGTGCAAACCCACAATCGCGATGCCCCCTCACAAGGACGTCGCCATGACGGTCATCGCCTGTCCCCTACAGCGCGCCGGGCCAGGCCCCGGCCACTTAACCCTGAGTACCGCTATCGAGGAATTGCAGAATGCCCTCCATCATCGTGGGACAGACAGGTCCCTTCACCGGTCAGAGTGTCGTCTTGGACCGCGGGCCGCTGACACTCGGCCGCAAGAGCGACAACGACATCGTGATCGTGAGTGCCAACGCATCCCGCCTGCATGCGGAGATCGTCTCCGAGGACGCCGGGTTCGTCCTGTACGACCGCGACAGCCGCAACGGAACCTACGTCAACGACAAACCTGTGACGCGTCACGTACTGCGCCCTCAGGATCGCATCCGGATCGGCGACGAGACGTTCCTATACGAGTCCCACGAGGCGATGGAGACGGTCATGGACCTCTCCCTGCTGCACATACCTCACAGTGAACCGTCCGTTGATCCTGGCACGCTGCTCGTCACCGTCGCCGGCGGCGGACCGGTCGGCCTCGCCTGCGCCCTCGCGTTGGAGGAACAACTACGCGGGCAGGTCCACATCACTGTGTACGACAATCGGTGGTTCAGCAACGGATCCGCCATCGTGTGGAAGGACAAGGAACAAGGCAACGTCCGGCGCCAACAGGTAGTGACCATCCAGAGCCGGCAGTACATGGCACTGTCCGACGAAGTCCGCTCGGCACTCTTCGACGAAGGTGCCTACTCGGAGATGTGGCCAGTCGGCCCTGACTCCGTCGAGGGCCTCGCGCCACGCAACATCCGCATCGCTTACATCGAAGATCGCCTACTTGAGTTGGCGAACCGGCGGGCAGCCATCACCCTCGTGCCCAAACGCTTCGATGCCGAAGAACAAGAGAGTCGGACCGCCCATGACCACGTCCTCGTGATCGCGGAGGGGGGACGTTCACGCACTCGTGAGTTCTACGCAGACCGCTTCGGAGCAGCGGACGCCTCCATCTATTCCCTGGACGGCGAGCACCTTCAGGACGTCGTCCTGGGTCTGCGGGTCAAGTCTGCACTGTCGGACCCGATGAGCGTTCTGCTCACCGTCGCACAGAACCGTTTTCTTCTCAACTCGCTGCACGGGGAAGGGTTTTTGAATATGCGACTGACCCGTCAGGAGGCAGAAAGCATTGTCGGCATCGATCCTGTCCGTAAGGTCTTCGAAGAATGCATTGCGTCTCGCCCTTGTGTCATGACCCGTGGAGAGCACAACGAATTCGTATGCCCCACACACGGGACTCTCTTCTTGCCAGCACTGTTGCGTGGCTCCGCATTGTGGAAGCGGATCCTTGAGGGACTGAAGCTGTTCGGGGTCGCCGAAGAGGACCTGTCAGCCGTGACGTCTTTCCGGCTGAACATGGTCCAACGGCCACGGTTCACGGCTCAGCTCAGTAGGCCTACCGCCACGACTCCGGGAACATTCGGCTTTCTGATCGGCGATGCTGCGAACGCCATCCACTTCTGGCCCGGTCGTGGTCTCAACAGCGGTCTGGCTTCGGCTACTTCCCTGGCCCGTTCTCTGAGCCGTGCCTGGCAGGGCCGACCACTGCGTGACGCCGACTTCATTCGGCACGAGGCGGCCATGTCGATGCTCCAGTACCGGCACAAGTCTCGCGCCTGGAACGCCATGGTGACCACCGACGAACAAGGAGTGACCCATGCCATCAAGGACGTCGTTGCTCGCAGCATGGAAGCGACCGACAATGCAGCTGCTCAGAGTTTCGACATCAGTCTCCTGCTCGAGCGCATGGCTGCCATCCGTGACAGGTTGAAGGCGCGCTTGCCCGGGATGCCGACCGACGAAGAACTGCACTCCCATCTGGCAACGTTGGCGCCCGAAACACTCCGCACGCTGCACGAGAGCGGAGCGTGGGACACCTTGATCGTCAGTGGTGAAGAGGTCGACGTTGACATCTTCTACCAGTCGGACGTGCCGGTCTTTGTTCCTCGTCCTGACCCCCGTCGGGACATCCCAGCGTACGTGCCGCAGGAGGCAAGGTCTCTGCACCCGCACAACGCCGTCCGTCCCTCTTCCCTGTCATGACGTGAGGCCTGTCCGGCGGATGTCTGTCATGTGACCGAGCCGCCGGGCATGGTGCCGGAGCAGATGATCGGGCGGCCTTCTCCAGCGCACGCGACGGCGGACCGACAGCCCCACTAGTGACCTGAGTCAGAGATCTCCTGCTAGATCTCCGCGACGCTTTCGCCTCCTGGGCCGGATCGATCGCCTGCCTCGCACGGGAGGGGCCAGGGCAATCAAACGTCGTATCTAGCGAAAAATCTCTGACTCAGGTCACTAGGGGCTGTCTTCAGTTGTGATCAATGGGCTTCAGGATGCTGCTGATCCAGATGGTCGCTGCGCGGAGATGGAGTCCGGCGAGGTAGCTCTCGGGCGTTTCGTCGTAGCGGATCGCGATGCCTCGCCAGTCCTTCATCCTGTTGATGGCCCGCTCGACCGTGTTGCGATCGCGATAGAGATCGGCGTCGTGAGTGACGGGCCTGCCCCCCGGCTGCCCTTCTTCCTGTGGTTGGCGGCCTGGTCCTTCTTCTCCGGGATGACCGCCTTGATGCGGCGTTTGCGCAGGTGGGTACGGTTGGCGCGGGAGGAGTAGGCCTTATCGCCGGCCACCGCGGCGGGCCGGGTGCGCGGGCGTCCGACGGACAGACGGACCCGCACCTTGCTCAGCACCGGGACGAACTGAGGACTGTCGGCGGCCTGCCCGACGGTCAAAAGGAGCGCCATCGGCCGGCAACGCCGGTCGGGGGCCAAGTGGATCTTGCTGGTCAGCCCGCCGCGGGACCGGCCAAGGAGGGCGGCCTTCAGCCGGGCCCGCCGCCTGCGGCGGACGCGTCGGCGTTCGGCGCCGACCGGATCGCTTTCGCCGTCCTGCCCGCCTTGTTCCTCGGACGCTCCCCTTTTTTGCGAGGCCGCTTCCTCCAGCGCGGCCAGGGTCTCCTCACCGACCCGCATGCCTGCCGCGTCATGATGAGCTCGCGTGGTGGTGGAGTCCACGCCGACCATAGACATGTCGATCTCGTCCCTGCGGGCGGCCTCGGCGATCGCCTCTTCCAGCAGAGCTTCGAAGACACCCGCGTCCCGCCACCGCATGAAGCGGTTGTAGACGGTCTGCCAGGCGCCGAACCGCTCCGGCGTCTCCCGCCACTGACTGCCGGTACGGAACCGCCAGATCACCCCCTCGAACTGCTCACGCAGCCGCTCGGGGTACGGGCCGAACCTGCCGACCGGCAGGAACGGCCCAATGAACTGCCTTTCACTGTCGGTAAGTTGCCCACACATCACACCACGGTCCTACCGGACCGACACTCCGCCTTCAGCTTGATCACAACTAAAGACAACCTCTAGTCATGCGAAGTGGTCACGGCAGCGTCCGGTGATGGTCTCGGTGCGACCTGACGCGACAGTTCAGAGCGAATCGATGCGGCGACGCCCGATACCTCGTCCGACTCCAGGATCTCCCAGTGGTCGCAGTCCAGCTGCTCGACGTTCAGGCCGGAACCAGCACGGCGGTGCCAGAAGTCTGCACCAGCCTTCAGCTCTGATTCATCGAGTCCCTTCGTGGCTTGGAGGAGAACAAGTCGCGCGAAGGTGGACGGTACCCGGTAGGCACGTGCCGCTGCCCGGTTGTGGTTGTAGACCTGGAAGTACCGCTCGATCTGTTCGTCCTCGATACCGGGGTACATGCCGTTGAACTTGACAAGCTTTTCGCGGAACTCACTCATCTCCACGGGTTCGACTGCTCTGCGCATGGTGTCGTCGTCCGTACTGTGCGTATCGAGGAGCACAACGCTGACGTTGGTTTGTCCGGCGCGAGCCAGCCGGCGGCCCATCTCGTGAGCGACCAGGCCGCCGAAGGACAGACCAGTGAGGACCAGCGGGCCGTCCCCGATGAGGTGTTCGATGAGCTGAAGGTAGCTGCTGGCCATGGTCTCGACCGTGGGCAGGAAACTCTCGCCGGGATTCAGCCCCGGGGACTGAATCCCGTAGACGCCGCAGTCCTCCGGGAGTGCTCTGGCCAGCGCGAGATAGCAGAAGGCAGTACCTCCACCGGGGTGGATGCAGATGACACGGCGTTTCCCGTCGCCTTCGCGCAGTGCGAGGAGGTTGTCGGATCCGTGGCTCGCGGCTCCCTGCCGAAGCCGTCCGCCGAGCGCCTCGATGGTCGGGTGAAGCATGATGTCACGCAGGGGCAGAGTCTCGTCGAACGCTTCGCGGATGGCGTGGGCCATCTTGATCGCAGAGATCGAAGTGCCGCCGATGTCAAAAAAGTTGTCGTCGATACCGATGTCGGGGTGCAGCAGCAGCCTTTTCCAGATCTGGTAAAGCGTCAGCTCAATGTGGTCGCGCGGGGTCGAGGTGTTGACCTGGCTGGGACCAGCCGTCCGTGCAAGGTACAGCAGGGCTTCGCGGTCGATCTTGCCGGTGGGCGTGTGCGGCAGACACGGCAGTTCAATGACGAGCTCTGGAAGCATATATCCCGGAAGTCGGCGGGCGAGAGAGGCTCGCCATTCGCTCACCGACCTTGCCTGGGCGGGCCGTTGGGCGGCGGACTCATCCGGCTCGCCCAGGCCGACTGCTGCCAGCAGGCGTGTCCCGCCGGCGCCGTCATTCTCAGCCAGTACGACGGTCTCGACGACGCCTGGCTGGTCCAGCAGCGCGGCTTCGACTTCGCCCAGTTCGATGCGGAAACCACGCACCTTCACCTGATGGTCGACGCGTCCGACAAACTCCAGTTGGCCGTCGGCGCGCCAGCGCGCCAGGTCACCGGTGCGGTACATACGGCTGCCCGGGACACCATGCGGATCTTCGATGAAACGCTCTGCCGTCAGCTCGGGGCGGCCGAGGTAGCCGCGGGCCAGGCTGGCACCGGCGACGTACAGCTCTCCGCGGACTCCTGGAGGGACGGGCTGGAGGTGCGTATCGAGGATGTACACACGGCTACCGGCTACCGGCTTACCGATGGGTGGGGTGAGCGCGCCGGACAGGGGCGCACTCATGGTTGCGCAGACAGTGGTCTCCGTCGGCCCGTATGCGTTGATCATGCGGCGGTTGACCGACCATTGCTCGACCAGGGCCGCAGGGCATGCCTCGCCCGCCACGACGAGGGTCATGCCTTCGGGCAGCCCGTCCGGTGACATGACTGCCAGTGCTGCGGGAGGCAGGGTGGCATGGGTGACGGCGTGCCGGCGCACCACCTCTGCCAGACCCTCGCCCGGCATGAGGTCCGTCGCAGGCGCCATAACCAACCGGGCGCCGGAGAGCAACGCCATGCACACTTCCCAGGTGGCGGCATCGAAGCTGGGTGAGGCGAATTGCAGGACGCGGCTCTCCTCGGTGACACCGAGACGCTCTCTCTGGGTCACTGAAAGCGCGGCGATACCGGCGTGGGTGACGACCACGCCCTTGGGCCAGCCGGTCGACCCTGAGGTGTAGATGATGTAGGCGGGGGCGGTTGTCTCGAGTGGAGCGTTTCGTTCGGTATCGGTAAGATTTCCCGGGTCGATGGAGCCGACCAACTCGAGCATCGCGGAGTCGTCCACGAGCAGCAGGTCGTTAGTGGCGGGAAGTCCGGATGCAGTATCAGTGTCGGTGAGGACGCACGTCGGATCGGCGTCCTTGAGCATGTAGGCGATGCGGTCGGGCGGATAGGTGGGGTCGACCGGCAGATAGGCGCCTCCGGCTTTCATAACGGCCAGAATGGCAACAAGCCACTGGACCGATCGGGGAAGCGCAACAGCCACCACGCGTTCCGGCCCCACGCCCCGTTCGACCAGGTGCCGGGCGAGTCGGTTGGCTCGGGCGTTGAGCTCCGCATAGGTCAATGAGAGGGAGCCGAACTCCACTGCCACTGCCTGCGGCGACTTGTCCACGTTCCGCTCGAACAGTGTGGGGAAAGGCACCGGGGTGATCTCCCGGGCGGCTTCGTCAAACCCCGTCAGCAGCTGCGCCCGCTCATGCTCGGACAGTAGCTCCAGTGCGGTCACCGATGTGTCTTGATGGCTGGCCATCTGAACGAGGACCCGCCGCAACTGCTGGATATGACGCTCGACTGTCTCGGCATCGAACAGTGCACAGGCATAGTCCAAGGTGCCAACGATGCACCCGTCCCGCTCCCCCAGTGAAAGAGCCAAGTCGAACTTGGCTCCGGCACCCAAGGGCTCAAGTTCGGTCACCTGCATGCCGGTCAGAGCCAGGGCGTTACTTCCAGCGTTCTGCCAGGCGAACATCACCTGGAACAGCGGAGTGTGAGACGGGCTGCGCGTCGGCTTCACCAGTTCCACCACGCGCTCGAATGGAAGGTCCTGATGTGTCAGCGCCGACAACGTCACACCGCGCACCCGCTTGAGTAGCTCGGCCGCTGATGGATCCCCGGAGAGGTCGACGCGCAGGGCCAAAGTGTTGACGAAGAAGCCGATGAGGCCTTCCCATTCGGCACGGCTTCGGTTGGCCGTAGGTGTGCCGATGACAAGGTCACTCTGCCCGGATGTGCGGGCGAGCACGGTCGCCCACCCGGCCAGGACGGTCATGAAGAGGGTGACACCGTTGCGTCGGCTGAGCTGGTGCAGCGCGGTGGTGAGTTCTGCATCGATCTCAATGTGCCGTTGTGCACCGCGGTAGTCCTGGTCGGCCGGGCGTGGGCGGTCGGTGGGCAGCTCGAGGAGAGCGGGGGCATCCGCCAGAGCCTCACGCCAGTAAGCCGCTTGTCGGGCCTCTGCGTTGCCTGAGATCTGCTGTCGCTGGTACGCCGCGTAGTCGGAGTACCGTGCCGGCAGCGCCGGAAGCGGGTCGTCATCGCCGGCGAGGAACGCCGAGTAGAGAGCACTTAGTTCCCGCGTGAACACACTGGTCGACCAGCCGTCAGAGGCGATGTGATGGGCGGTGATCAGCAGCACATGCCGGTCCGCCGCCATGGCTACCAACCGGCCGCGAAACAGGGGGCCCTGAGCCAGGTCGAAGGGTGTGGTTGCCTCGCTTTGCCTCAAAAGGACGAGCTGATCTTCCGAGTCCGGCCGCTTGGTCAGGTCGTGGTGCTGAAGTGGGAAGCGCTGCCCGGGTGGGTCGACGTGCTGGTGGACCTCGCCGCCGACGGCTATCAGGCGGGTCCGCAGGGCATCGTGGCGCTGAACCATCGTGTCAAGCGCGCGGGTCAATGCGTCTTGATTCAGCGGTCCTTGCAGCTCGAAGGCCAGTGGTATGTGGTAGGCCTCGCTTGCGCCCTGCATCTGGGCGAGGAACCAGAGTCGCTGCTGCGAGAAGGAGCAGGGTGATGCGACAGCGGTCTGCTGTGATCCTGCTGCCGTGTGCTCGGGGACGGCATTCTGGGTGATGTGGTTGGCGGACAAGGTCGGCTTTTCCTCTCGCGGTTGTCCGCTTCGTGCAGTGCCACACACCAGTACCGCGGAATGAATTTCGGTCATCTGTTTCCGGACATCGAAAACATACCGATCATTTGACGCCCCCCAAGGAATCGTCAACGACTATCCGGGCACACCCATTGCACTTTAGGGCAAGTCAATTCTGGGCTCGCAAAATGCGGCCTGAGCCAGTAAGGATCAGTCAGCCCAACTTCGATTCCCATGACGCGACAGGACCCGCCCCATGCCCGAAATATCCGCTTCCCGCCCCATCGCTTCAAGCATTCCCATGGCTGACGACGCTGCAGAGATCACGCTCAGCCATTTGTTCGCCCAACAGGTCACCAGCACGCCTGATGCTGTCGCCGTCGTCCATGGAGACCAGCAGCTCACCTATGCGCAGCTGGACGCCGCTGCGGCATGCCTCGCTGGGCAGCTGCACAATAAGGGCATTGGTCCGGGAGACATCGTCGCGGTACGGGCGAGCCGGACTGAGCGGCTGCTGGTAGGCCTTCTCGGTGTCCTCAAGGCAGGTGCTGCCTATCTCCCTCTGGATCCTCAGTATCCAGCGAAGCGGCTCGACTTTATTGTCGCGGACGCGCGTGCCGCCTACGAATTGGGCGAGTCCGATCTCGTGACGGCCCTCGAGGACGCCGACTCAGCCGATCCGGCTGTGCCTGCGGCAGCGGCCCCGGACGATCTCGCCTACGTCATCTACACTTCCGGCTCCACCGGTCGCCCCAAGGGGGTGCAGATCGAGCACAGTTCGCTGGTCAATCTGCTGCAGTCGATGCGGGATCTCATGGCCGCCCGGCCAGGTGATCGTTGGCTGGCTGCAGCTTCGGTCTCCTTCGACATGTCCGTTCCCGAACTATTCCTGCCGCTGGTCACCGGCGGCACGGTCGTCGTGGCGAGCGAGGGCCAGACCCGGGACGGCGCGGCACTTTGCGCGCTGATTGCCCGGCAGGGCGTGACCCACATGCAGGCGACACCCACTGGTTGGGCCATGCTCTTGAACGCTGGTTTCGACAACCCTGCGCTCACGGCTGTCACCGGAGGTGAGGCGCTCCCCCTAGCACTGGCCCGGCGTTTGCGAGCGAAGGTCGGCAGACTCATCAACCTGTACGGGCCGACCGAGGCAACCGTGTGGGCAATGGCGGACGAGCTGGATCTTGAACCACATGAGGTGACGATCGGCCGCCCAATGGCCAACACCCAGGCCTACGTGCTGGATGAGCGCCAGGCTGTGGTCGAGGCCGGCGTCGCCGGTGACCTGTACCTCGCCGGCGTAGGTCTCGCACGCGGCTATCTTGGACGGCCGGAACTGGACGCGGAGCGTTTCCTGCCCAACCCGTTCGGGCCGTCGAGCAGCCGGATGTACCGGACGGGGGACCGAGTCGTCCAACGCGAAGACGGGCGGCTCGAGTTCGTCGGAAGAGTCGACGATCAGATCAAACTCCGTGGATATCGGATTGAGTTGGGCGAGATCGAATCCCAGTTGCAGGCTGTCCCCGGCGTCGGCCAAGCAGCTGCTGCGGTGCGGGACGGTCAATTGGTGGGCTACATCGTCGGCACCGCGGACGAGGGCAGCCTTCGGCGTGCACTGGCGGCGGTCCTCCCGCCCTACATGGTGCCCGAAGCCTTCGTCACCCTGGACGCCCTTCCGGTGACCCCGAACAGCAAAGTGGACCGCGCATCGCTCCCCGCTCCAGCACAGGAATCTCACCTGCACGAGACACACGAGGGGAATTTGCTGGAGTCCGTACGGCAGATCTGGTGCGAGGTGATGGGCGTGCAGGAGGTCGGCGACAACGAGAACCTCTTCGACCTGGGCGGGCACTCAATCACCATTGCCAGGATCTCTGCGCGGATCCAGGACAGACTCGGCATCGAAGTGCCGCTGCACGCCTTCTTCGACGCACCTACGATCGAAGGCCTGACCGCGGTAATCACCTATCTGCGCAGTGAGGCCTGAAGACTGCGGCGCAGGATCACCCGGCAAGAACCCAGCCGCTGGACAGCAGTTGCCGCTACCGGACACGGCCCCAGGGAACATCGCAACCCTAGGGCCACCGAACATCTGGCGATCTGGAGGAGCCAGAGCAGTAAGCCGTGCGCGACAGCCGTGATCCGCCCGTCGGGCATCCGTGAGGCGTGGACACTCAGGCGTCGACACCCAGTTCAGGGCGCAACCTGAAAGGGCACCAGATACGCCCGAAGGGGTGCGACTTCGCCGTCACGGCGTCTTAGTACTCCCTGTAGCCTCAATGATCCTCTTGTTCGAGTCGATGTCGTCTGATCGATTACGTCAGGAGAAGCACGTGCCCGCACGGTCACGGTGGACAGCAGGTCTTCTGATCGCGGCCGTTTTCCTCTGCCTGACGTTGTCCTGGGACCATCCACCGACCGTCATGTCCCCTGAGGTCCTTGCCCAACCGATCACGGGCAAAATGACCTACTACAACGACCATGGCTACGGGGCGTGCGGAACCGTGATCGACGCATCCTCACAGGATCTAGTGGCAGTCCCAGCCTCCTATTGGACAGCTGCCAATCCGAACGAGGACAAACTCTGCAAGGGCGTTTCGGTCCAGGTCACCTACAACGGGAAAACGATCACCGTTCCGGTCAAGGACCAGTGTCCGACTTGTGGATCGAACCACCTCGATCTCAGTCAGACGGCGTTCCAGAAGCTGGCCCCGCTGGCCCGCGGTCTGGTCACGGGCATCACCTGGTCGTTCGTCAACGGCCCGGCATCAGCCCCCGCTCCCCCCAGCCCCCTTGTCCGCGAGGCAGGGAGCCCGACGCCACAGCCGTCTGCACCAGCCGCACCTCGCCCATCGACATCGCACACCACGCCTTCGCCCCGCATCACCACCTCGAGTTCTCCCTCGTCCCCGACTCCGGCAATCACGTTCCCGCCCTCCCCCAGCTCTGACGGTCACGGCGGCACCTTCCGCATCGTCGGCTCGGGTGACAGATGCGTGGACATACCCGGAGGCCACGCAGCCGACGGAGTAAGAGTCGAACTCCACGACTGCAACGACAGCAAGAGCCAGCGCTGGACGATCGCCCCTGACGGCAGCTACCGATCCCTCGGCAAGTGCTTGGACCCCGTGTACGCCCGGACCATGAACGGAACCGACATTCAGGTGTACCGCTGCAACGGGCTGCCCAACGAAGAATGGCGGATCGGACCCAACAAGTCCCTGGTGAACGTCAAGTCGGGACGCTGCCTGGACGCCCGAGACCATACAACTGCCAACGGATCCCGCCTGCAGCTATGGGACTGCACTGGAGGCAGCAACCAGCGATGGTCCTTGCTGCGCGACTGAATCCGGTGGCATCGGCCGCAGCCTTTCCCCCGGTCCTGAGGAATGTGCTGGACGGCCGCTCTGGCGGCACAGCACGGCCACACAGGACAGACCCAATTCATGTTCAAACAGGAGAGCGGTATGGCAATAAGCCTCAAGAGGCGACCACCGATGAAAGCAACGGTGGCCGTGGGCACCGCTGTTGTTATGACCGTCGGAGCGGTCCTCCTCGCCGGCGCGAACGCCCAGGCCGACGGCACGGCGAACCCGGGCAAGGGCTTCCCCGCCCACTATGCAGCCCCCTACACGGAAATGTGGAACTCGCCTTCGGTGATGACCGAAGCGCATGCCTCCACAGGGCTCAAGTACTTCACCCTGGCCTTCGTCATCAACGGCAAGGGGTCGTGCAACGCCACTCTGAACGGTGACACGGCGGTCTCCAACAGCGGTTGGATCTCCGCGATCAACGCTCTGCGCGGCTCCGGCGGCGACGTTATCGCCTCATTCGGTGGCGCCGCTGGCACCGAACTGGGAGTCGCGTGCACGTCCGTGGGAGCACTCAAAGCCCAGTACAAGAAGGTTATTGACACGCTTAACCTCACGCGCGTCGACTTCGACGTCGAAGGCGGCGCTCTCAACAACTCTGGTGCAAACGACCGCCGCAATCAGGCACTTGCCGAACTGCAGCAGGAATACGCAAAAACAGGCAGAAAGCTGGACGTTCAATACACGTTGCCTGCCAGCGTTAACGGTCTCGAGGGCAACTCGATGAGTCTCCTGAGGAGCGCCAAGCAGCACGGGCTGCGGGTGAACCTCGTGAACATCATGACAATGGACTATGGGCCGGCCATGGACATGGGTGATGCCGCCATCAGCGCCGCCCAGGGGCTACACAACCAGCTGAAGCAGGTGTGGAGCGACCGGTCGAACTCTCAGCTGTGGGCTATGGAGGGCAACACGCCGATGATCGGCGTGAACGACGCCCAGGTCGAACGCTTCACAGCGGAAGACGCGAAGTCGCTCGAGCAGTTCGCGCACAGCCATGGCATCCAGGAACTGTCCTTCTGGTCACTGGGACGGGACAAGGCGTGCTCCTCGAACGGCAAGCTCTCCGATTCCTGCAGCGGCACGCCCCAAAGCAAGCTGGAGTTCGCTCGGACATTCAACGCCCTGGCGAGTGGAACAGGCTCATCCGGCGGCCAGAGCAGCGCCAGCCCCTCCACCACGCCCGCACCGTCACCCTCTGGCAGCATCTCGGCCAGTCCGTCCCAATCGCCTAGCGGCTCTTCCACGCCAACTCCGACGGCAACTGGCAGTACCCCCGGGACTTCGCCGTCTCCGCAGCCGTCTTCTTCAGGCGCAAGTGACGGGCCGTTCCACATCCTGGGCCTGGCCGGAAAGTGCGTCAGCGTCCAGGGCGGCAAGAGCGTAAATGCTGCCAAGATCGTGATGGCCGAGTGCAACGGTTCAGACACCGCCCAGGCGTGGTCCTGGGGATCCGATGGCACGCTGCAGGCTCTGGGGAAGTGCCTTGACCCGACGTACGCCAGGACCGAGCAGGGCCGTCGGGTTCAGATCTTCGACTGCAATGGCAACTCCGGCCACGTGTGGAAGCTGGGCACTGACAAGAGCCTGGTCAACGTGAAGTCGGGCCGGTGTCTGGACGTCAGGAACCACAACACCAACACTGGTGCGCTTCTGCAGATCTGGGACTGCACGGGCGGCAGCAACCAGAAGTGGAGTCTGGTTCCCGCGTAGTTGAGAAACTATATGTGGGGCGGGCCCCCTCGGGGCCCGCCCCACATATGTGCCCGCAGGTAATCGCTCGCCTTGGATGGTGACCAGCACGGCCCACCACCTTGCTCCCGGTCGAACATCCGTATCCGCGACCGCTAGTCGGACCGGTTCCTCAAGGACCTATAGACCGTTTTCAGTGCCCCTGCTCATGTATCAGCGGATTAACGCGATACGGTACCTGAACGAATCCCCAGTTCCTTTTGGGCACCATGTCGATCTTTGGACAGTGCCCGATCCGGGAGAGCACCCTTGTTGGAAGATGCCCTCAAAGCTGCTGTCAGCGTTGTGGAAGCCGGCGGCGCTGCCATCATCTGCATCGGCACAGCCTTGGCCTTCGTGCGGTATCTGCTGTTCACGACGCGCACCGTGAAGTCGATGACCTTCATTGCCATCCGGATCGACCTGGGCCAGCACCTGATCCTTGGCCTGGAGTTCCAGCTCGCAGCTGATCTCCTCAGGTCGGCCGTATCACCGACCTTTTACGACATCGGCCAGCTGGCGGCTGTCGCAACCCTGCGTACCGTCCTCAACTACTTTCTCACCAGGGAGATCGTGGAGGCCCGGGGCATGGAAGAAGCCCTAGCCAGCCGCGCGAAAGATGGCGACGCGTGAACGCAGTCCTGCAAACCGCAACGCTCGGGGCTACTCTTGCAGCTTTTGTGGCCGCCGCCGTCGCAGCAGTGAAGCCCCAGAGCCGCAGGTTCTCGGCTTTCGTCTTTCTCGACCTGCTCACTGCCGCTGGCGTGCTTCACCTGGCCGTAGTCCTGTCCTACGCCAGTGTCGTCATGACAGCAAGCATCGTCGCCATCAGACGGTTGATCGGGATGAGCTACTCCGCAATCGGCAAGACCGCCGCTGGCCATCGGCGCCGTGGCCATCCGCTCGGCGGTGCCGAACGACGCCGATGAGCCCAGGCAACGGGGGCACTGCTCAGCTGGTCTTCGGAACGTAGGGGAAGGTCGAGGTCGGCTTGACCGGGACCGATTCCTTCGTTACCCCTGTGGTGAAGGCGGTGTTGGTGGCGAGGGAGAACATCACATCGGGTGCGCTGTCAGTCAGGGAGCGGCCGTTCCAGTGCCCGAAGCCCAGGACTGCCGGCGTACCGACCTCGTAGGGCAAAACGTTCGGGAAGAGTTTGTTCGCCACGGCCTGCCCGTACGAGTCAGGGTCCACGGCGGTACCGTAAGCACGGACCACGGCCGCCACCGCGGAAGCGATACGGTCGCCGAACTGCTCCAGGTCTCGGCGAGGGTCGGCGTCGTTCAGACGGTCGGCAAGTTCGTCGTCGTGCTGCGCGAAGATCGGCGAGATCATCGGAAGGCCGAGTCGGTTGATCGCGTGCCAGCCGCCCGCGTCCGTGGCGAGGCTACTCAGGGCCCAGGCACCGATCCGACCATTGTCGGCGACGCCGAGAAGGTCCCCGTCGGGAACCTCCAGAACGATGGAGTAGACGATGTTCCCGCCGAACGGCTCGTTCTTCGACGAAGCGATGCTCCACTCGGACAGGTCAGCCCTGGTCCCCTGCGCGAAAGCGTCACCGATGGCGTGGAGCACGACTGCGTCGAGGTAGAAGGCATCGTGGGCCTTGCCCGCCCAGAGCTTCTCGCCGTTACTTCCTGTCACGGTGGCCCCGGTCGATCCCTGAGCCAGCACGTCACTGCTTCCGTCACTCGTCACTCGGCTCAGCTCCACGCTCTGGGCGCCGGAACCGTCCGTCTCGCCGAACGTGATGCGATAGGTCAGGTCGGGAGTCAGATCCCCGTTGCCATCTACATGGAACTCGTAGCGGCCTTCGGGGTGAAATCCCGTGGGCGCGCCCTCTCCGGCCAAGGAGGGGCACACATTGATGGCGAAAACCGTGCCTGCCTGACCTTGGAAGACGTAGAAATCCGTGATGTTGAGGCGGACGTCAGATCGAGCGCCAGGTGAATCAAGGTGATGGGACATCTTTGTACCCTTGTCTCGCGCAAAGCAGGATGGTTTTTCGCTGGCTGAGTCAAGATAACGCTGGGGACCAGCCAGTCCGGGAATCGATCCTAGGAGTAGCGCCCGCGATTCCACTCCAATGGACGAGCGAGCGTCCAAACCGGGCGCCATTCACTGGTGAGGCGACTGGCGCAGCGGCCTCACGCTACGGCGGCCATGAAGGCACCACTCACAGGCGACGCCCTCAGGGAAAGCCTGGAAGCATTGATGCCTACAGCCCCGCTTCGAGTGCTTCGCCGCGCGGCAAGGTGAGTTGCACCGCGGCGGGCGGTGATGTCTGCCGTCATACGAACAAAGCAGCTTGGCGGGGTCACGAGCGATAGCCGAAGCGAAGCGCCTACCGTCCCAAATCGGACGGATAGGTGTCGTCCCAGTCCCGACGCTCGACGTCACGATCGAAGTCGCCCGGCTGCTCGAACGTCACGTGCGTTGCCGCCGATCCGGGCGTAGCTCCGTGCCAGTGCCAACCGCCGGGCGGGCTGCTCACCACATCACCGGCACGCACGACCCGAACACCGGTCTCATCTCCCACGACGCCGACCCCCTCCACGAAGACAAGATGCTGGCCTTCGTGGTGGATGTGCGGGACCGTACGGGCGCCGGCGCCGAAGTGCACGGCCATGGACTTCAGTCCCGGCAGATTGCACGGCAGTTTCTGCACCTTCACATCGTCCGGCTTGTTGAACAACGACCGCAGGTTCTCGGGTACATCACCGACCGGATCGTTGCTGGTTGAACCAAACTCGTCCATTGCGGGTGCCTTTCCTGTGCGTGCCGCGCATTCTGTGCCGTCACGTCTCGTTCCACCGAACAGCCGCTCAGCTGCAGACCCTACGCAGCCTCAAGTGCCAGAGTCGGACATCGACTCGCCAAGGGTTCATGGTGGTGGGTTCGGTGCGACTCGACCGGATCTAGGCTAATTGAGATCGACCTCCTCCGCACTTCAGCCGTGCTGGTCACCCACTCACGAGGCGGAGGGGTTTTCCCGTACTCATTTACCGCTATTTTTTTGCTGGGTCTTTACCCGAACTGGAACAAGGAGTAGCCCTGGCGCCCTGCACTCGTGCTCGCGGCGCAAGTGGTGCCTCATTACTGATCTTTTCGTTGGTTCTGTGGGTGTGGCGGGCTTGTCGGTGGGAGTCTGTTTAGGTGTCCTACAAGCCTTCGTCTTCGGTGTCCGGCTCTCGTGTTCCTCCTTTGTCACGGCCTCAGTTGGCGGAGGCGCGGCGTGTTCGTGCGGTCGAGTTGTTCGGGCAGGGTCGCTCGAACTCCGACGTCGCGCGGATGGTGGGGGTGCACGCGGAGAGCGTGCGGCGCTAGAGACGTGCCTGGGAGAACGGTGGAGCTCAAGCCTTGCGGCGAAAGCCGGCCCCCGGTCGCCGGCCGAAGTTGGACGACGCCCAGGTCGAGCAGGTGCGGGCCGCGTTGGAGCAGTGCGCCCAAACGCATGGCTTCGAGGCAGATCTGTGGACCTTGGAGCGGGTCGGCGTGGTGGTGGAGCGGGTGACAGGGGTGTCGCTGTCGCGGGCGACGGTCTGGCGCCTGCTGACTGGCCGACTCGGCTGGAGTCTGCAACGGCCCGAGCCTCGCGCGGTGGAGCGGGACCAGTCGGAGATCGCCCGCTGGGTTGCACATGAGTGGCCGCGCATCAAAAGGGGGCGGTGAAGAAACGTGCCTGAATCGTATTCCTCGACGAATCGGGTGTTTCTCTGCTGCCTCAGGTCCGCCGCACCTACGCGCCCCGCAACCGCACTCCCACCTTGCGGCACCGGCTGAACTGGAAACGCGCGTCGATGGCCGCGGCCCTGGGCTACCACGCAAGTGATCCCGACCGTGGTCCCCGTCTGTGTTTCCACCTCCAGCCCGGCAGCTACGACACCACCTCCCTGATCGAGGTTCTGGAGCAGGTCAAGGTGTTCTACCGCGGCGAGCGGGTGGTGCTGGTCTGGGACGGCCTGTCGGCTCATTGGAGCCAGGCGATGCGGGCCTGGGCTGCCGAACAGGATTGTCTCACCCTGGAGCGATTACCGGCTTACGCTCCTGAGCTGACACCCGGTGGAACTCCTGTGGTCCTCACTCAAGAAACGCGAACTCGCCAACCTCGCCGGCGACCACCTTGCCGATGTCGCCGACACCACGGAGCAAGGCATCCACCGCATCCCCCAACTGCCATGGTCCTTCCTCGCCCACACAGGTCTGACCATCCGCCCACCAGACCCACGCAATTTACGAAAAGATCAGTAAAGGCTTTCGCATAACCGTTGGTCACCCCGGGCGCCAAGCGCTTCCGTGCCGGACGCGAATGAAGCGGCGCGGGCGGTGCCCATGGGCGAGTGCGCACTGCTGGCATGAGCGTCTCTTCGTCTACCGCAGCCGATACATCTCACACCTCCCCAGTCTGGGTGGAGTCGATGGGCAGACCTTTGATCGTCGTCCCCCTTTCCCTGCTGGCCGCATGGCGCGGGTGCACGGAGAGCGGGGTCATGGCGGGAGATGCCACCGCTGCAGACGACTACGATCGGGCCTGCGCGGTGGACGATCTGACCGGTGTGATCACCGTTGGCAAGGACGGTATGCAGGCACTGGTGCTGGCGGACGAGTCGGCCACGGCTGCTATCTGCCCGAACGCCAAGCCTTCCTGCGATGGCTTGCCGCCGATTCCGAGACAGGGCTACAGGCCTCAGCAGAGGCTGTCCATGCCGACCCGGCCATTGAGTGAAGGAGTGAGACACGTGGATGTCGGATGGTCTGGCCATGCTCTTGGACTCCGCTGAAGCGGGCTCCGAACTCGACATCGAGTGTCCCAGCGGCGGGATGCCCGCCCAGGCACCGGCCCCGCTGCTTGCCGGTCGCTGGAGGGTCCGGGCCACGCGCACCAAGGCAGACGAGGAAAGCTGGGCAGGTCTGGTCCAGCTCCTGCCCACCGAGTCTTGAACCGGCAGGAGCTCTGATGCGTGCGGTCAGGCGCGGCGTGCCAGGTTGTGCAAATGGGCAATGCCAAGCATCGCGTGGTGGACGCCCTCGCCTTTTAGAACCCCTAACGAAATGAGTGGCGGGTACCGCTAGTCTCAGTGGCCATGAGTCAGAGCGGTTCGCAAGCGGCAGTGTTCTTCCGAGATGTCCGCCAAAGCAGAGTCGTCTGGCTTGTCCGGGATGACGACGGAATGCCGACCCACCTCTCTGCGGACGGCACACGAAGTCTTCCCTTCTGGTCGACCTCGGCCCGCGCCCAGAGGGCAGCGAAGATCTGGGGGCATGGGCTACGCGTTGAATCCATGCCGTTGGAGACCTGGCGCGATCGCGAACTGCCCGATTGTGCCCGGGATAGACTCAAGATCGGCATCAACTGGAGCGGGCCGCGCCTGGTCGGCTGGGATTTCACCCCTATGGAAGTTCTCAACCGACTGGCGGCGGCTGACTAGACCAGGGCATCGCTCGCCAGGGCGCACAGTCGCCGCCAGCAGATGAGTGCACATCCAAGGGTGAGGAAGGCTTCGTGGATGTCGTCGCGGATCTCCCAGCGGATCCGCAGACGGCGGAACCAGTGCAGATGGGCGAACGCTCGTTCCACGACCCAGCGTTGGGTGCCCAGACCGGAGCCGTGCTCGGTGCCGCGGCGGGCGATCAGCGGCTTCACGCCGAGATCCCAGACCAGTCGGCGGTACTTGTCGTGGTCGTAACCCCGATCGCCCAGCACCACGTCCGGGCGGCGCCGGGGCCGGCCGCGTTTGCCCCGCACGGGCGGCACGGCCTGGAGAAGAGGGATCAGCTGGGTGACGTCGTTGCGGTTGCCGCCGGTCAAGGTGGCGGCGAGCGGGATGCCGGTGGCATCGGTGATCAGGTGGTGCTTGCTGCCCGCTCTGCCCCGGTCGACAGGGCTTCGTCCGGTCTTGGCTCCCCCTTTAATGCTCGGATATGAGAGCCGTCGACCACCGCCCGGGAGAAGTCCAGCGCGTTCGCACTGCGGAGCCTGGCGAGGAGAACCTCGTGCAGCCGGGACCACACCCCCGCCTCGGTCCACTCGGCCAGGCGGCGCCAGCAGGTCATGCCCGACCCGAAGCCGAGTTCTTGCGGCAGGTGTTCCCAGGAGATCCCGGTGTGCAGCACGAACAGGATGCCCTGGAACACCAGCCGGTCCGGATGCCGCTTGCGTCCTGGGTGGCGGGTCCGGCGCTCAACCCTGGGCAGTAGTGGCTCGATCACTGCCCACAGTTCGTCGTCGACTTCCCACGGCTTCGGCCGCGCCACCGCACACCTCCGGATCATCGGTCCCGGAGTGATCCAACCACTTCGAAGATCATTTCGTTAGGGGTTCTTAGCCAGCAGTCGCAGAGAATCTTCCAGGTCCTCATCCACGCGAAGGCATGCTCGATGCGAGCGTGACCCGCCGGTACGAGGCGTTGGGGGCTTCCACCTTGATCGTGGACACGGGTTGTCATGCAGCGATGGCCAGCGTAGTTGATCTCTGTTCGAAGACGACCGGTGCGAGGTAGCCGATCGCCGAATGCCTGCGCTGGTGGTTGTAGTAGCCGAGCCAACGGAACACCGCGAGGCGGGCGGCTCGTGCGGTGGGCCAGCCGCGTCGGCCGGGCAGGATCTCCCGTTTGAGTGAGGCGAAGAAAGACTCGGCGGCTGCGTTGTCCGCGCTCGAGCCGACGGCTCCCATGGACCGGCGGATCCCGGCGGTGCGGCAGGCATCGGCGAACGCCTGCGCGCCGTACTGGGCTCCATGATCGCTGTGGAAGATCACGCCGTCCACCCGGCCGCCGCGGATGCGGACAGCCGCGTCCAGGGCGTCGGTGACGAGCCGAGTGCGCATATGGTCGGCGATCGACCAGCCCAGCAGGCGCCGGGAGTGCACGTCGATGACCGTGGCCAGGTAGAGGAACTGCCCGCCGGTAATCGGCAGATAGGTGATATCGCCGATCCAGACGGTGTCGGGGGCAGCGGCGGTGAAGTTCCGCTGCAGCAGGTCAGGCACTGCCTGACGGTCCGGATCCGGGATCGTCGTGCGATGTCTCTTCCGCAACTTCCGCCCCATGATGGCGTGTTGACGCATCAGCCGCTCGATGCGCTTGCGATTGACAAGCAGACCGCCCTCACGGAGTTCAGCGGTGATCTGCTTGGACCCGTATGTCTTCCCGGACTGTGCATGGATCGTGCGTATGCGCCGGGTGAGGGCCGCGTCGGCGGCCTTCCTCGCGGCCCTGGCCGGCGCGGCCTTCAACCAGCGATAGAACCCGGACCTCGACAGGTTCAAGACGGTGCACAGCCGCTTCACGCCGAAGGCGTCACGATGGTCGGCGACAAACTGGAAGCGGCTCACCAGCTGGTCTCGCCCGCAAAATACTTGGCCGCCCGGCGCAGGATGTCGCGTTCCATCTCCAGCTCACGGACCTGCTTGCGCAGTGCGGCAATCTCGGCGTCCTTCACCGACTCGATCACCACCTCGGGACGAGCCTCCTTATCGACGGTCTTCACCCACTGCCGCAACGTCTCGTGATTCACCCCGAGCTCGGCCGCGATCTGCGAGACCGGACGACCCGACGAGCGCACCAGTTCGACGGCGTCAGCCCGGAACTCAGCCGGGTACTTGTAGGTCCCCACCTGGGACTCCTCTCCTGGACTCAAGATCCAGTGTCGAGGTGTCCACGATCAAGGTGGAAGGCCCTTGGGGTCTGCTGCTTCCATGCCGCACGATCCTGGCCTAGAGCAAGCCGATGCGGAATGAGCAGCCCGGTGCCGCGATAGCCGCCATCAGCGATGGTGGTGCCCCTGCCGGCCATGGCCCTTGCCCCTGATTCCTCCCATACCTTGCAGTCGTTGCGGTTACCGGGTACCGGCCGGCTCACGGCAACGACCAAGGTGCTTTCCGCGTCCAGCGCGATCTGGTGATTGGTGGAGTAGCGGTATTTCTTGGGCTGTTGGACGATGGTGCGGTCGCGGGTGGGCACCGATGTGCCGTCCACGATCAAAACGAACGCCCTGCGGAAGCGTTGGCTGATTGAGCGCGAGCAGCGGGCCAGTACAGCCGACGATCCGAGCCGCCGCAGACTTCGACCCTCCGAACAGCGGGGTTAACTGCCGTAGCGTCAGGTTAGAGCGCCAATAAGTGACTACGAGCAGTACCCGGTCCTCCAGCGGCAGTGACCAGAGCCGCCCCGAGCGGGACGCACCCGCTTCTTCTCGCTGCAGCACCCTGACCAACGTGCCAAAGGACCGAGGGGACAGTGCCGTGAACGGAGCTATCCAAGACAGATCGGACGCCGTGATCACACCAGCCACGCCAACAACGTCCCACTTGTGGCCAGCGGTTACGGGGCAGCTTTCAGCAACTGAACCCCACTACGTGACCAAGCGCCCGAATCCCCACCCGCAAAAGCCAACCCACGCCGATCCGTCTCGTTACGCCGGTGCTGCAAGTGACCTACTCCGTGCTCACTCAGATTCGGTTCATCCGCTTCCATTTTCTGATACGGCACGCCCATGATCCGCTCGTGCAGAGCATGCCCACGCGGCATCCAAGCGCATGGCCGTTGCATCGCCGTTTCATAAGAGCTCGTAACACGATCTTGTTGAGGTGTCCTGGCCGAGGGTGACCGATACGACGATCTTGCCGTTCGGGAGGGTGTGAGTACTCGGCCGTGGATCGTGGACGACGACTTGTGGGCGCTGATCGAACCGTTGCTGCCGCCCTGGCCCGAGCGGTCACCAGGTCCGCGGCCGGTGTCGGACCGGCTCTGTCTCCAGGGCATTCTCTACGTCCTCTACAACGACATAGCCTGGCAACTCCTGCCGCTGGAGCTGGGGTTCGGCTCCGGACAGACCTGCTGGCGCCGCCTCGAGCGGTGGCAGCAGGCAGGAGTCTTCGACCAGTTGCACCGCATCCTGCTGGCCGAGCTGAACGCGGCCGGCCGACTCGACTGGTCGCGGGCCTGCGTGGACGGCTCCCATGTCCACGCGAAAAAGGGGGTGCCGACACCGGTCCGTCGCCGGTCGACCGGCGCAAGACGGGCAGCAAACATCACCTGATCTGCGACGGACGCGGAACTCCGCTCAAGGTCATCACTACCGCGGCGAACGTCAACGACGTCACCCAGACCCTTGCCCTGGTCGACGGCATCCCGCCCGTCGCCGGCTGCCCCGGTCGTCCTCGAAGGCGTCCAGAAGCCCTGCTCGGAGACAAGGGCTACGACTCCGATCCGAACCGCGAAGAGCTCCGCAAGCGGCGGATCCTGCCGGTCATCTCCCGCAAGGGCGCCCCGAACATCAAGGGCATGGGCAAGCTCCGCTACGTGGTGGAGCAGACCTTCGCCCTGCTCCACCAGTTCAAACGCCTCGCCGTGCGATGGGAACGCCGCACCGAGCTCCACGACGCCTTCGTCTCGTTGGCCTGCGGCCTCATCTGCTGGAGGCGGCTGAAGAAGCACCGGTCGTGATCGTGGCACGAGCTTTTGGCTACAGTTCGCACCACTCACCCAGAGGGCCGGCCGCCCACGTCTGCGTGAAGTCATGCACCAGTTCCCACGCCCGATCGGTATCCAGGACAAAGTTGCCCATGAACACGGCGAGGTCGTCCATGATCGGGACTTCGACCTCGGCACCCGCGGGCACGGTGCCGTCTCCTGCGAGCAAAGACATCCGCTCGGTGTCACTCATCAGGTGGACGGCCGCGTGATCACCTCGGAAAGCCAGGATCAGCACCGGGAATTCCCTGTCCGGCGACCGAACCTCGAGGTACCCCTGGCCACAGGAACGCAGCTCGTTGAAGCGATCCGACAGATCCTTCACCTCTGAACGTCTCTCAACCGGATGGAACAGTCCAGATTCCGGCGACGTCGCCGCCCACACCACGCTCATCCAGCTCTCATCCCCGCACAAGCCGTCGCCCAAGATCCAGGGCCACACTCCCACGCTCCACCACGACAGGACTACTGGGGCTGGGCCGCATGATCGTGTTACGAGCTCTAAGCAAGGAAAAGCGGGTCGCTGCGTCAGCAGCAACCCGCCTCACCCCTTCAGGGCAAATGCCCCCTCAGGAAGAACGCCACTTCTGGTAACCCTTGCCGTTGCAGTCTCGCAGTTCCAGGGCGGTCCCCGCGGCAGTTCCCCCGCCTACCAACGCCACGCATTTGTGTGCGTTGACGTTGACCAGGTCGTAGGAGCTGTTGAGGACGAAGTGCTGGGCTTCACCACCGTTACAGTAGGCAAGCTGGACCACCGTGCCGTTGTAGGTCCCAGCCCCGGCAGCGTCCATACACAGCCCCATCGTCTGGATCGTCCCATTGGCCATGATCTGCCAATGCTGGATAACCGACGAAGACGAGCAGGGCTCCACCTTCAGCCGCTGGCCGTCCTTGCCCGAGGTGGATGTGATGCACTGATCCGCCGCAAAACTGACGATGAATCGCCCCGACGGTGTAGCGGAAGCCACTGGCTTCGCAGTCGGCTTCGCCCCAGAAGAGGACGACGGCATCGGCGTCGCACCAGAGGACCCCCCTGGCACCGGCTTCTGCGTCGGCTCCTGACCACTGGAACCATCTGAAGCGTTTCCGCCCGACTTCCCAGAGCCATGCCCACTGGGTGTCGAAGTAGTCACGACCACCCCGTCCACCAGCTGAATGTCGGGCTGACCGACCGCGCCGGAGGTGCCCGCTTTGCCGCCAGGAGCCAACTTGGCAGCAGCCGGCACGGGAACGAGCGCCTGCTGCCCGCGTGGGACGAGGGAGGCAGTCGCGTCCGGACCAGAGGTTGGAGGTGCCAGAGCGACGTCGTCCGAGACGTTCGGAGAAGCCGGCCCGACCAGACTCTGCACGCCAAGAAGCAGTGCGGCTCCCACCGCCGCGGCGATCAGCGCAGTCCTTGTCGGGCTGGCTTCTCGCGTCAGAAACCTCTTCGTCCGTCCGCCTATGGAAGCGGAGCCGATGAGCGCCGTCTTGCGGCTGGCATCGTCAACGGCGTCGACCGGAAGGGCTGCTGCATCGGCCTCCCTAGCGTGGACCTCCAGCTCCGTTCTTGTTGACATGGGCGTCGGCACGGCGTTGGTCTCGAGGTCGTACCCCCGGCCGCCAGGCGCCGATTTACCCGTCACTGAACCGGACCCAGGCGTAATGGACTTGGGTCCGTCCGCATGCTGAACCAGCCAGTCCACCAGCAGTCCATCCGCCGAGGGCAGGACAGAGGCCCGCCTGATGCCTCTGCTGCCCTCGGGTTTGGGTGGTCCATTGCCCGGCACGCTATTGTCGATCTTTGATGCCATGCGATGTCCTTTCTCGCAGATGTGTCAGGACCCGTCAGGCGCGTCGCATAGCCCCGGCTTGCTCGGCAGAAGCGGTTGGAGCCCCCGAAGGACTCTTTCCCGTGGTCAGCCGACTCTCGGCAGCCCGTACCCCGTCTTGGAAACGGGCGGCGGCGCCGCGTTGCAGCGCAAGATGCTGAACCGCAGACTGGCCAGCACCCGAAACACCGGACGCCTCCTCCTGGAGACCTGCGCCGCCGGATTGCTTCGCCGGCTGCGGCGCGGTGGTCACCGTACCTGGCACGCCCGCGCAGCGCCGCGGCCACATGGTGTGGCCGCCGACAGGTCGTCCGACGACGAACTGCTCCATCCTCTTCAGCACATCGTGATGAGGCGTGATGGATTCGTCTCCGGACTTCGTGCTCCCGGCCAGGGCAGGCGTGATCTCACGGATGAGCACGCAAGGCCCTGATCGTCCCTGGCGGACTGCGTCGACGCGGAACATGCTGCCTGGCGGGAAGACAATCTCATCGGGGGCCGGACTCGGCCCGGCAAATCTCACCCGGCGGCCGCCCACCGACCAGATGATGTATTGCGCGCCGCCAGGGATGAACCCTTCGGGCGCCACGGGAAGTCCGCAAACTGGTCCTTCCGTGCGCAACATCGTGCCTGGTCGCACATCGGCCGGAAGGCCCGGTTCGTGTGCTCCCCTAGCCACGATTCCCTGGTAAGACGGCAGTCTTTGCAGGCCGGAAGCGAGACATTCCACATACGGGGCGACCTCCTCGCGTCCCTCCTGCAGCGCTCGTGTCAGGGACTCGTGATCCCAGGGACTGTCAAGAGAGGTGAGATAAAGCCTCAGAGCAACGAAGTCCTCGACAACATCGTGCGGTTGCACGTCCCCCGGCGGCAAAGCTCGCTTCGCATCCTGCAGAGCTGCAGCCGCTTGACGCTCCCACACGGACGCGGCCAACGCCCGAAACGCCTGCCGGGGTGTCGGTTTTGCCGTTTGCCGTGTCTGCGCGGGAGCAGCGATGGCAAGCGCTGCGAGCCTGTTTTGGGACGGAGAAAGTGCGCGTCGGCCGTTCATGGTGGCGTAGCGAATGGTCTGTACGCCGTGGCGGGCAGCGACCTCTCGCAAAACAGTGCCGCCGTCCGCGCAGTGGCCGTGCACCTGCAAGACGGCATGCTCCAGCACTGACGGTTCAAAACTTGACAAAACGCGCGAAAGGCACGGCCATAGAGTGCCGTCCAATGCATGGCCCGGAAGTCCAACCTGCACGACGATGCCATCAGCACTGACCGGCTGCCCCACGGGGGAGACCGTGACGTCCCTCGGCCCGATCCACAGTCCGGCACGGGTTGCCGTCACCTGCCAACGATCGGAAAGCACCGTCACTCCGGGCTTTGCATCAGGTCCGCGCTTGGAGGCGAGAGCGGGTGTCCAGCGCGTGACACGAACACCAGCACCCGGGTCCGCTCCGGGCGCAACGGGCCTGCATGCAACCGCCTCCACAAAGGGGCGCCATCGGGGTGAGCCATCACGGTCGAAAAGGAAGTTTCGGATGGAGCCGCCCTCGGCACTGTCGTCACTCAGAAAAGGCATTCCGGTGCAGACATGCACCTCTTGGCCGAACGCGGTCGCCACGGCCCCGGCCAACGGCAATATGTCCCGCCGTCCTCCTGGAATCAGGAGGACACCTGAACGGACAACGCCAGGCGCCGCCGCCAATAGGGCCGTGACTTCGTTGGGCGTGACCTCGTCGCTGTCGAGTGTGCCGACCACAACGGACGGGAGTCGTGGATGGACAGGGATGGAGTGGTAGAGATCGCCTGGTTCAGCGGGGGATGCCTCAGCCGGGCGTATCAGCAGGCCAGCAGGTATCCGGTCCACCACTCGCCCACCAGCTACTCGCGTGGGAAGAGCGTCGACGGTCTCCTGCCATGCGGGGGCAGGCAGCCGTGACCCCAGCTCCTCGTCCTCTGCCCCGGGAAGGAAGCATCGCCAGCTTCCAGCGGTCGTATCCCGCTGTCCGGTGACAAACACATGGCCCCCGGGAACGAATATCACGTCGCCGGCGGGGGCAGTCACCCGCAGACCCCAACAGTCCGCAATGGTTCGGGCCAGGGACGGGCGTCCCTCCGGTCCCGTTGAACCGCTCCCCGAGATCAACAGTGTCAGATCCTCGACATCCGACTGCCGCAGATCGTCGAGGATGTGCTTCAGCGCATCGCGGAACTGAGGGCCGTGCGTCTGTGCTTTCTCGTCGGCCATGAGCACGCGCGCACCTCTGGAAACCTGAAGATTCTGGGCCAGGTCCGCGAGGTCGGCGGGGGCAATGCTTGTTTCGTCCGAGGTGCGGAGCAAGAGCACGTCGTTGACCTGCTCATGAATGATGTGCACGCCGGGGGCCACGATCTCGTCTTGCGGGTTCTCGTCGGAGACGTGAGTGTCCCGGTCGCCTTCCTGCCGCTTGGGCACGAGACGCCTACGCCGAAAAGCCATTGCTCACGCACCCTCGACAACTCGGCTCGACTGCCACGCGGCTTGTGCTCGCATGTGGAAGAGCGACGGTGCGTGCCGGGTGTTGTGCCTGATCGGTCGGACAACGCTCACAAGGCACCTACTCGCAGCGCGTAAGCAACAGCGTGGGTCCGATTACGAAGGTTCAGACGTCGGGTGACGGCAGAAACGATGTTTTTTATGGTCCGCTCTGAGTAGTTAAGCTTGTGGGCGATCTCGGTGGTATCCAGGCCATCAGCCAGAAGGCGCAAAACGTCAATTTCCCGGCCTTCAAGGCCACCGGGCCATCTATTCCTCCCGGACTCCTGATGGAGGCTGCGCAGTTCTTCGACCAAGACCCGCACAAATTCCTCGGGAATCTGCGCCCCACCGGAATGGCTTACCAAGACAGCCTGGACGATCTCCTGAAAGTCCGTTCTGGATCTGGGCAGAACGCTCACCAACCCGCGACGGACACCACGGATCAACCTCGTTCGATCGATACTATCGGCCACCAAAATAATGCGGCGATCGGATCCCTTGAATTCCGCCGTGTCCTCTTCGATCCACATCATCACGTCATCGGTGACATCATTAGCGAGAACAAGAACAACGTTGGCGCGCGCGGCGTCTGAAACAATATTGAAATCAGCTTCTTTAACGCCCCGAAGATAGGCTTCAGCACCATCCAAGGACACAGGGTCGGCAGCTCGAACAAGTATCGAGATGCTCGCAGCGGTTGTCTCCTTGGTCGTCACGCGGCTTCTCCAAGATCAACCCGACGCATCGGCACACGTCGGCACTGAGAGGGCAGGGGAATTCATGGGAAAAATCGTGCTCACCAGCGACAACGCATGCGCCTGATGAACACCGGTCGGGCCGACGAGGCGCGACTCCGGGCCCCAGGTAACTGCTTCAGCCGGTTGCCCCATCGCCTCACGCACCCCTCATGTGCCGACGGGCATGGCAACGCTACCCAGCGGCAAGCAAACACCTCGCCGACGGCCAATCGAGGGGACGGGGTGCACATCACCGTGAAGGGCAGACATCATCCGGCTGTGCCGCATGGTTCCGCGACGCGCACTCGATCCATTGACCGTTCATGTCCGCCATCATTTCCTACCCGAAAACGCGCACCGACGAAGAAGTTTACCGACACCATTGGCCATTTATGGGCGCGGATCGAACATGGCGCCCTCTCGTGCCCTTTCGGGCCACCGAACTGCCTCAATACGGCATGCCGGTTCGTCGATTTTCGGCAAATCACTACAAAGTAGACATATGATCATTCAATAAACCCCTCATGCACTCCACTGCGCCGCCAGGCGCGATTCGTTGAGCAACGGCGTGCTTGAGTTCTCAGGTGCAGCTGAACCTCGGGGGCGCTTCGCGGAGCCAGTTCATTATGAGACGAGACCACGAAAAGCTCTGCAGTAACGCGATGACCATGACATCTTCTCAGCGGTGATCATTGCCAGAGCCGTTGAGAAGAGTGCGGCGTGGGCGATCTAGCAGATCCCGGCGAGGGCAAGCGGCGCTGAGCTGCAGGGTGCGCCAGCCCTCTTCAAGTTCAGCGTCTCGTTCACCGAGTGCACGGTGCCTACATTCAGGCTGTTTGTGCTCCTCGTCTGCGTGTAGACCGTGCTCGAATTGAACTCCAGCGCTCAGGACCGGGATGCAGAGGCCCAAGCTGCGCTCATGCAGCCCTCACCTACCCACGCGATCAGCCTGGCGGCTGCGGCCCTGTCCGGCCCTCGTAGTAATGCGGACGGCGGCCGTGTCAGGGGAACCCGGAATCGACGTTTGTTTGCCGTTCTCCCAAAGGCAGACGACACGGTCAGACTCAAGCGTCCAGAATCACCGGGCCATACCCTTGCTGGCAGTGGCCCAGGACCTCGTGCAGGTCCAGGGTCTCGTCCGCGAAAACGTCGATTCCTTTGTAGAGATGGCCGGCAGAGGGCGCGGCCTGCGAAACGCCAGCACCGTGCGCGGGGCAGTGCACGCGGCCGCGTTCGCAGAACCAGCGCAGCACCGGTACGGCCTGGCGAAACGGGCCCAACGCCCGAAAACAGCCCCCTTATGCACCGAAGCGGCCTCGGTGCACGGTCAACAGACGGAACCGATCGTCCACGACCTCACAGGACATCGAGCATGGCAGCGCAGATGACCAGCGGAAGAGCCTGTGGCCGGTTCAGACCTGAACTCATGGTGAAACCTGTCTCACCAGGCGTTTAGTCTCTATACGAGACCGGACTTCGTGTGCGTTCTACAGCAGTGCCGCCCTCATCGCGTTGCTCCCCAGTACCACATAAATGCACCGGCGACGGCTGCTACTTCAAAACCAGGAGGAGAGATCCGCCCCCACTGCCGCGCCAACCATGGCAGCTGACCGCCACCTAATCATCTTCTGTTCGTCTGCAGCCAGCGTGAGTGTTCACTCACGCACCCGCGGTCATGAATCTGACCAGGTCTCCCTGGAACCGATCAGATGCTCTGACCTTAACTCCCGACCATCTCGCCCTGCCCATTACCGAAGAAGCAGGGATCCATGCACCCCTGTAGCAAGCCACAGAGTATGTCGCTACGTGCGCTCTCTTGAGGAAACGTCAGCTACCAAGGAAGATTCGCATCGGGACGGCCATAAAGCACACCGGAGGGAAACATCTACACAATGGGCCTGACTGCCTCTACCTCGCTCGTCGGAAAGGCCTCGGCCTCCGCTGCGAGTTGCCGTGCCGCGTGCTTCACGAGCGTCACCAACCGAGTCACATCAGCTTCGTCGAAGGGCGAGCCCTTCGGCCCGGACGCCTCCGCCACCAGTCTCGCGGCCTCCTTCTTGCTCTGCTCCACCAAGGCCTGTGCTTGCGCACGAGCTGTCTGGACCAACGCCTTGGCCTGCTCACGTGCATACGCGATGGTGCGGTCTGCAGCCTGTTGGTCACGAACGACCTGCAGCACAGTGTCGACGCCCGGAACACCCGTCGATGTTGCACCGCCGCCGACATTGTGAGCCCGGATCCAGTCCCGCTGGCGCTGCAACTCTGCCCTCAACCTACGGTTGTCCTCCAACTGCATGCCGAGCGCGTCAGCAGCACGACGAATGGCCAACCGAACCTCGTCTTCCGCAAAGCCCCGCCGCGTCAGCGGCGCACGGCTGAAGGTGGCCGAGCGCAGCTCGTCCGGTGTCACCGGTCGCACCGGAAGCTCACCAGATCCCCTGAAGTTGTCCGTCGCGTTCATCTGTCTCGGATCACCGATCTTCCTCGAAGAACAACAGATCGCCCCGAATCCCTGATTCAGTCAGATCCTTCACCGTGGCTGACACCATGCGCGGAGAACCGCACACATAGAACGCACGTTCGTCCCAGCGACCGCCACGCAGCACCGGTTTGGCAAGGCTGCGGTCCTCCAGGGTGCCCGCGTCCGAACCGGAGAGCGGCCAGACCCTGAGCCAGGGATAGCTGTGCTCCATGTGGCGGAGCATGGGAAGATCGTAGAAACCGGATTCCTCACGTGCTGCAACAAAGAGGTCCACTTGCCGCTGCGCACCGGTGACAGCAAGTTCCTCAATCATCGCGCGCATCGGCGCCAGTCCCGTTCCTCCTGCGACCATCACCAGGTCTCGGCCGCGTGACGACGCAAGCGTGAGCACGCTCCCAATGGGCGCTCCCAGGCGCACAACGTCGCCCTCGTTCAGGCCGTACACGATCGCCGGGCTGACAAGCCCGCCGTCCACTGCCCGCACATGCAACTCCACCGTACCGTCCGTCCGCGCGACGTTGGCCGGCGTGAAAGCACGCCACGTACTGGGCATCAGCGGCAGCTCGAGCATGACGGACTGACCCGCGGTGTAACGCATCGGCTGATTAAGGAGCAGCGTGACGACCGCCAGATCCACGCTTCGCCGTTCATGCCGCACAACCTCCGCCTGCCACCAGGCCGGATTGACGCGCTCGTCGTCCACCGCAGCCTGGGCCATCGTCTGTGCCACAAGTTCGTATGCGGAGATCCACTGCATCTCCAGTTCCGGCGTCCAGGCTTCACCGAGGAAATACGCCAAGGTCGCCAGCAGGCATTCACCCACCACCTCGTAGTGCCGAATCACCACGTCGAACTTCCGGTGATCACGGCCAAGTTGCTGCAGGTAGGGCGTCAAGCGATCCAGCTGGTCAGCCTGGCTCGTGATGTGTCCCAGTGCCGTAAGCAGCCGGTCGCGTTGAGCCCCCATGGAGACAGGGAACATCGACCGGACCTCAGGCGCTCGCAGGAACAGCTGAGCATAGAAATATTGCGGAACTTCGTCCCCTGACCTGCATGCCATCTCGAACGACTCACGCAGGGCACGTGCATCCATCACTCGAAGACCCCTGCGCCGAAAATCGTCGAGGGCGAGCGCCACACCGTGGTTCGGGCGTTGCGGCCCAGCATCATAGGAGCTTCTTCTTCCCGGGATATCGAACATGACGGGCGGAGCGAGCCGACAGGAAACGTCCCGACCAGATTTCATGACAGCTCGCGGAGCTTAGTCACATCTTGACGGTGTGAAAGGGCACGATGCGCTTGCACCTTTGGGAAATGCCCGTTCTTCCGCCAGCTCTGCCCGTACCGCCCTCTCCATGCCCTCAAGGGAATGTTGGGAACCGCAGTTTGATCACCCTGCGTAGATAAGCGATGACATGCTGGACATGTACTGAGGGCTGACCAGGCGCCCCTGCAGCCGAGGACACCGGACAGCTTGGGCGCGGACGCCGGCCGGGGCGAACGTGTCCACGTACCGGCTACTCAACCACCGATTCACGTATCTGCGAGCTGTTCTGAAAGCTCTCAGCCAAGCGCAAAGTGGTGTTCGCTGCGGGCGGGAAACCCGACCTCGACCGACTGCAGGACGCTTACCAGCACGGGGCGGCTGCTCTGGGTATCCCTTTTCTGGGCCTGCCCTCCGCGACGGATGACCGATGAGGAGGTGAAGGCGGGATTCGAGTACGACTCGACCTGCAAGGCCGCCTCAGGTGCACCGACCACCGCCGGTCTGAGAATGTCTCGGTCGGCTTTGCGTACACGGCTTGGCTTCTCGTAACCACAGTGCTTGACGTCGCGGGATGCTTGCCCGCTGCGACGCTGAGGGCACTCTGCCTTGCAGCGCACATTGGAGAGTCGTCGGATATGTTCTATATATCCACTATGATCGTCGACTCCGTGCATTTTCCATGACCACGTTTCCGACCGACCTGGCGGCTCTGACCGCCCCTGCACCATCGACCCCGCGCACAGCAGGATCGGTTTCGTGGCTCGGCACGCCATGGTCACCAAGGTCCGCGGCACGTTCAACGAGTTCGAGGGCAGCGCCTACTTCGACGGCGCCGACCTGGCAAAGTCGTCGGGCAAGGTGACCATCGAGGTCACCAGCGTGGACACCGTAACGCCGACCGCGACCAGCATCTGCGCAGCCACAACTTCCTCAACATGGACGAGTACCCGGAGATGACCTTTGTCTCAACCTCCGTGCAGCGCAGTGACGACACCGCCTTCGAGCTCACCGGCGACTCACGGTCAAGGGCGTCACCAAGTCGGTGACCATCCCGTTCACCTACGAAGGCGCAGCCACGGACCCGTTCGGCAATCTGCGCGTCGGCCTGGAGGGCGAAGTCACCATCAATCGCAAGGACTACGGCGTGATCTGGAACACCGCGCTGGAGACCGACGGCGTCTCTCTCAGCGAGAAGATCAAGCTCGAGTTCAAGGTCTTCGCCATCAAGGATGCCTGACGCCTGACGTGCGCCCCGGCCCGGACCTGGGCGGCCAAAGCGAGTGCGCAGGTAAGCCGTGCACCAAGGATCCCGCGTTCCGTCCCCGTCAGCGCCCTTGGGGAACTCAAGCTCCGCTCGCATTGCAACAGGAGTGACTCCAAAACGGATCAACTTCCCCCGCTCGCATGTCCATTGGTCCTCCGCCAGGATCCGCACGGCGGATGCTTAGCGAGGCTTCACACGACAGAAAGGGATGCGACACGTATCCGTCCAAGAAGGAGAGAGGCAGACATTTCACTGGCTTCTGAGGCTGTCCCAAAAGGACAGAACTCCGCCTCTTGGGGCCGTTATTGACGCCTGGGCGCTATGTCGATTGCCGCGGCTATCAGTTTCGGCGTACGACGTGCGGCTATGAAAACATTCGTACGACGTTCACTTGGCGCAGGCACAGCCGTCGTCATGGCCAGTGGACTCCTGAGCGCGCTGCCGGCCACGGCAACTGCAATACCTTCGGATCCAGCACGAAGAGTCCTGGTCCAAATGACCACGGAACCTGCTGCTACCTCGCTCGGCCGACTGGACCGCACCAACGAAGACACGGTCAGAGACCGACGTCGCCAGATCGGCACCAGGCAAACGACATTCCTGCGGCAAGCGGAAAACGCTGGTGTGCATCCGCACGCAGTGCGGCGGTTGAGTCTTCTCACCGACACCGTGGCCCTGACAGTCCCGAGCAGTGAGGTGAGCAGACTCTCCAACCTGCCTGGTGTCGCCTCGGTCGTTCCTGACGCCTTCTTCCACACTAGCACCGACGTGAGCGTTCCTTTGATCGGGGCACCGGAGGTGTGGAAGAGCAGCGCGCCGGAGGGAAAGACCGCTCGCGGCGCCGGTGTCACCATTGCCATCCTCGACACCGGCGTCGACTATACCCACCCAGATCTGGGTGATGGGATCGGACCGGGGCACAAGGTCGTCGCTGGCTACGACTTCGTGAATGATGACAGTGACCCGATGGACGACAACGGTCACGGCACGCACGTTGCTGGCATTGCCGCGGCACGAACAACACGCCCTGGCGGCATCACTGGAGTTGCTCCTGATGCCACACTGACTGCCTACAAAGTGGCGAACAGTTCCGGAAGCGCCTTCGCCTCCGACATCATAGCCGGGCTCGAGGCAGCGACCGATCCGACCAATCCCTTCCGCGCTGATGTAGTCAACATGAGCCTGGGTAGTGACGGGGACGGAACCGATCCCGTCGGTGAGGCCGCGAGCGCGGCTGTCAGGGCGGGCGTTGTCGTCGTGGCCGCAGCGGGCAACACCGGCCCGAATGCGGGCACCGTGAGCACACCGGGAAACGCCGACGGCGTGATTTCGGTCGGTGCGTCCACGAGCAACCTGCGGATTCCCAGTCTCTTCACGACAAGCGGGAAGCCTCAACTGGTCCAGGCTTCAAGAGGCGTGGTGTCGGCCAATCCGCCCGCTCACCCTGTGACCGCCGAGGTTGTCGACATCGGCGCCGGCACTCTTGAAGAGTGGAAGAAGGCAGGTGACGTACGAGGGAAGATCGTACTCACCTCAAATTACGTGCCTGTGCAGCTCAATGAACTGACCGGCGATCACATGATGCTCGATCGTGAGGCTGAGAAACGCGGAGCCCTGGCCCTCGTCGGCGGCCCACCCGATGCCAGCGCAGGCCCTCAGTCTGTACCCGCCGTGCCTGCCGTTCCCGGCGTGATACCCGCACAGCCAAGCACCGGGCGCGTGCAGGAGTCAGGGGACTCCCTGCGCATGGACACGCTTGTCACGCTGAGCACAGATGATCTGCAGTACCGGGACCTTCACGACCAGGTCACGAAGGGGACACTGCGCCTGACGCTGCGGAGCGTCGACGCCACGGACGAGCTCGCATCTTTTTCCTCCCGCGGCCCCTCCCCTAGCTTCGATCTCAAACCCGACCTCGTTGCCCCGGGTGTAGAGATCCGCTCTACCGTCCCCAGTGCCCTGTGGGCGCCGGGGCAGTACCGCATGTCTGGCACGTCCATGGCATCTCCCCATGTGGCGGGCGCAGCCGCATTGCTTCGCCAGCTCCGTCCCGATCTGGCACCTGAGCAGATCAAGTCCGAGCTTGTCGGAACCGCACTTCATCTGAAGGGTCTTCCGGCAACTGCCCAGGGTGCAGGCCGAATCGACGTTGCCGCGGCTGCGCATGCGCAGGTGACTGCCGCACCCGCATCGGTGTCGTTCCGGCTGGCCGACCTCTCGTCGAGCACTCTGAACGCCAGCGCATCCGTGACTGTCACTAACACCGGCAGCAGGACTGTCAAAGCGTCGGTCACCACAACCGGACAGGCAAAGGCAACTCCGGCCCGGGTGAGGGTCAAACCTCACGCCACAAGCCGCATCACGGTGACGATGAACGCTTCACGCCCCAAAACTGACGCTGATCTTGACGGCCTGGTCAGCATAAAGCCCGATCACGGTTCGCCTCTCAATGTTCCCTACCTCCTCGCCGTCCGCCACCTGGACACCGAGGCGTCCCCTGATCCCAGCAACGGCTATACGAATGTATACATCCACAGCCCGACGCCGCTGAAGGCGCCGCCCGCGGTGACCGTGACGTCCCGCCAGGGTGTAACCCGAACGTACACCGCTGCTCTCGATCACGATCAGTGGTACAACCTCGCGGTGACTGTGCGCGATGCAGGCACGTATCAGGTTGAGACGCGCGCAGTCGCGGCAACCGGACAGGTCCTCATGGGTTCCGATGCATTTGAGGTCACCCAGCCGTCATCGTCAGCAGGCTCGTGGCAGGCGATCGGACCTAACAGCGAAGCGGGTGAGGTGACTGAAGTCCCCGGTGCCCCTGGCGAGGCGGTCCTTGCGCAGTACCAGAAGGCAGCCTTGTGGTTCACCAAGGACAACGGCAGATCGTGGACGCAGCGCGGACGACTTCCGGTCGCCTCCACCGATGGCCGGGGGAAGGTGGTCATCGACGCGCACAACCCCAAACGCTGGTGGTACACCGTCGACAACAGCACTCTGAATCGTACTTGGGTCCTGCGTACTGACGATTCCGGCCTGACTTGGACCGTCCTCAATACGATCCCCGGTCTCCTCACCGCCTTCCTCTCAGACGACCAAACACACACGCTCGTCCTGGTGTCCGGCACACAGGTGCTCACGAGCACTGACGGCGGCATCACCTGGCGCACGGTACCGACCGGCACCGGCGATTACACCAGTTCCGCTGCGATCGTCGATGACAGCTTGTATCTGAGTACCTTCGACACCGTGTGGGTGAGATCTGGGGTCAATACCGGTGCCCTTGGGCCGGCACGTCGTCTCTTCTCCGACGCGAGCGCGAGCATCCATCGCATCGTCGCTGACAAAGACGTGATCGCTCTCCACGATTCGAATCTCGGTGTCCGGGTGTCGTACGACAAGGGCGCCACGTGGTCCACCGCTCTCGACCTGCCCGTCACTGGCAACAACCTGATCGACGAGCGCGGCACGCTGTTCCTCGGGGCGGGAAGCGACAACATCGCCCATCTCAGTCGTGACCACGGAAGGACTTGGTCCGACTTCCCGCTGCCCACGGACAGAGCGGTCGTGGCCGACTACGACGCTTGGCCCGACGGCACAATCACCGTCTCCTCGGAGGGCGACGGCCTGTACCGCAGCGCAACCGACGGCACGGGATCGCACCGCATAGGGGTTCAGGGGACAACGGTCAACGACCTGGCCGTCAGCGACGGCAACCTACTTGCAGCCACCGCTTACGGTGTGTTCAAGACTAAGATTCCGGCACTCGACTCCGAGTGGGGCCGCTCGGGCGGCGAGGGCCACACTGGCGTGGGCGTACCAAAGGTGGCCATCAGCGCAAGCCGCCCCACGACCGTGTGGCGGGTGACGACCCTCGCGGACGGCACCTTCACCGTGGACCGGAGCGAGGACGCAGGGCGCACCTGGCAAGTGCGAGGACAGTATGCGCAAAAGCCTCTGGCCCTCACAGTCGATGCCACGGATCCGGACCGGGTATACGTAGCCTTCGTAAACATCGACCATGTCGGTCTCTACACCACCGACAACGGTGGAGCATCGTGGCACACCCGGTACCACAAAACGTCATTCACGGTGCTCGCCGCCGACCCCGGCAAGCCCGGACAACTGTGGCTGGGCAACGAAAACGGTCTCTACCACTCCGACGATGCGGGCGTCACGGTCTCGAAGGTGGCAGACGGCCCCGTGTACAGCATCACCTCGGACGGGTCACGTCTCCTGTTGGGCGGGGACGGGATCCGGGTAAGCGCTGACCACGGCCGGACATTCCGCACCGCCGACACCGGCGGCTTGCCCGCCCACATCTTTGATGTGGTCCGCGCCGGCAGAGCGCTGTACGCGGCGTCCGGCCCTTACAGCACCAGCGGACTGATCAAGAATGGGCGCGGAGTGCTGCGCAGCGATGACAATGGGCTGACATGGCGCAACGTGTCCGCTGGACTCCAGTGCAGTGATGTCGTGAGCCTGGCGGCTGCCCCGGATGGGACGGCCCTGTACGCCGGCACGGTCAACGGCGGCGTACACCGGCTGGCTCTGCTTCCCTGAGCTGGAGGCAGTTGCACTGATACCCGAGGGCCGACCAGCGGATATCCGGTCGGTCCTCGGGTCTGGGGAGTCTTTGGTCACGGGCCACCAACTGGTCGCGGGGGCATTGCCGCGTGTCATCGACGAACGTTAAATACACGACTCCGGCCTGGCCGCCTTCGGTTGGACTAAAAATCAGACGGCCGCATGGTTTTACAGCTTCCGCGGCCAGCACATCCGCTGACAAGGGAACGGCGACCGGACACGAAGAGAGCTCGACCCCGCCACTGCCTCACCGTCACAAACACATCCGCGGCTTTGCCAGGACCTTTTTGGGCACTCCTATGCCCGCGCGGCCACATGTGCCGTAGCGGATGTTGTTGACGGTTGCTGTCGCTCCCTACGTTGTGGTGCACGGCGTGCGGGCTGAGAGATTTAGCCCGCCGTCCATCGACCAAGTGAGTTTCTTATCAAGGAACTTGATGAAGGCGAAGGAAATCGTGAACATCGCAAAGAGTGTCAAGCGTGCTGTCACTGCTGTGAGCCTGGGCGCGCTGACCACCGGACTGGTTGTGTGCGGCACGGGGTCCGCCTCCGCGGCCAGCGTCACGCCGTACAAGCTGACCATCTGCTCCAATGGGAACTACAGCTCCTATGCGGTGCTTCCGCAGCAGGGTGGTGTGTCGACCATCCTGGTCAAGCCTGGCAAGTGCGCCTCCCTCAGCCTGGCCAGCAAGACCACGACCGCGACTGTCCGGGGCAAGTGGAACACGAACAGCGGTACGTTCTACATTGACACTGTGCCCGTCAAGGCCTCCAAGGGCGTCTTGATCCGCACCTACGGCACCACCACGCACCACTACCTGTGGTCCAGCATCTGATAGTCCATGGCCCCGGTCGGTGCGACGAACCGACCGGGGGCTTTGCCGTGTGCAAGAACTGTCTCTCTATTCCAAGCAGTTGAAGCGGACGACGGAGGTCTGCGTGTCGTATTCCCCGCAGGCCAACTGCTTCTCTCGGCACCGTCTGCAGGACAGCCCGTATGACAGTGCCAACTGTCCGCAAGCGTGATGACCTTTATCCCGGCTGCCCCAGCGGAGGCGATCAGATCAATCACCTCCGTGTGCAGGTCAGACCCGACCGGAGGCACTCCTGCCGTCGGTAGGAGCGGTTGAGCACAGCCGTCCGCGTTACCGAGGCGGTTCCTGCGGCGTCAACCGCTCACAGAAGTCATCGACCGCGAAGGTGGTCTGGCCGTCGTGGGCGGCCATAGCCATACAACCAGCGAAACGCTGTGTGCAAGCGCGGCCGTTGCCAAACCGCGTCCGCCTGTGGTCCAGATGCCGAGGTATTGCCAGGGCTGTGATCGGGCCGTGCCGTCGGCATCAGGGAGTTGGGCAGGCCGAGGGAACGGGAGACGCCTGTCCGGCCTATGTCGGCTTCGGCGTGTGTGCGGCAGCCACCCTAAATTTTCCGATCTCGTCAAGGCTATGTCGTGTTGGTCGCTCGAACAGTGCAGGGCCTGATCACAGACGGGATTTCGTCCTCGATCAGGCCCTGCGAGTGTGGAAGCGGAACTACTTGGTGTTGGGGGTGACCTTCAAAGACACAGGCAAGGCCGCCACCGAGTAGGGAGTGTCGTGGAGCACGGTCAGGGACGCGGTCCACGTGCCGGATCGGCTGAGTTCGCTCGCGTTCATCGTTACAGTGAACGATGCACTCTGTCCGGGTTGGAGCACGAGCTGGTGCCTGTTTTCCGACAGCCAGGGTACGTCCGACTCGGTCTGGTCGTAACCCGGCAACAGGTCGGTCGTGGCCACCGGGATCGGGAAGCGTGCCTGATTGCTGCCGCCCACACGGTACAAGCCCGGAGCTCCGCCGCCGCGGTAGACGGCGTCAGGCGCGTCCGGGAGGGCACTCCAGGTGTTCTTGTCAGGATCGTATGCATATCCCTCTCCGGTGAGAACGCTGTTGACGCCTACACGTTTGAATCCGCCGGAAATGAGGAGTTGTCCGTTGGCGGATGCGTAGACCGCAGTGGACAGACCCGTTGGCATATCGGCGATGGTCTGCCAGCTGTCGGATGCCGGGTTGTAGACGTAAGCGGCGCCGGTCTCGACGTAGTCATGAGTGCCGCCTGCGCAGTACAGCTTGCCGCTGATCACTCCGCAGGAGGTCCAGCTGATCGTCTGGGGATAGTCGGCGGCCCTCGACCAGGTGTGGGAAGTGGGGTCGAAGACATAGACGTTCTTCGTGCAGTCGGTGTTGGTGCACCCGCCGATTACGTAGAGGCGTCCGTTGAGCACAGCGCCGCTGGCTCCGTAGTGCCCCTGGGGGATATCCGGGCCCTTAGTCCATGCGTTGTGGGCAGCGTCGTACACCTGAAGGGTCCGGCTCACTGCCTCATCCTGCGCCCACCCGCCCACGGTGTAGAGGTGGTCGCCGATAAAACCGTGCGCTGTGGCCTGTCGAGGCTCGGGCGCGCTGGCACCGTGGCTCCAGGAAGCCGTTGAGGGGTCGTAGATGTAGAGGTCTGCTATCGGAGTGTCACCGTCAGTAGTACCGAGGGCGGAAAAGAGCTTGCCCTGATGGTTCTCGACTACGTTGTCCATTACGGCGACAGGCAAGTCAGGAAGCTCGCGCCAGGCAGTGCCAGGTGTGTCAGTACCCGGTGCGGTGCCGGTTCGCTCACCGATCCGGACGGTGGTCCGAGCAGTACCGGTGTTCCGCACAGTCACCGTACGCGTGACCCTGCCGTGCCTTGTGGTGGTGGCCTCGATATGAGCAGGACGAATGGAGAGGCGTGCGGCCTTTAGAACGAACGTACCGATGGAGTTTCGGTCTTGGCGGACGGTGGTGGTGAGAGAGACGGGATTGTAGGACGGCTTCGTTGCTGCAAAGGTGTGTTGTCCGCCGCCGGGTACGAACAACCGGTAGAGACCATCGCCGATCTGGAGGTCGCCTGCGCTGGCTTCCGTGAGGGCGGTTGGCCCGCCGGCCGGGCGGGTGCTCACCACTGCACCGATGATTCCGTGGCCGGTGTTGGCGTCGGTAACAGCGCCGACGAGCATGCCACCGGCGACCGGTGTCAGCACGCGCTCATCCATCGTTACATCGTCGACAGCCCAGAGCATGCCCGGGCCGGTGAAATGGAAGCGGACCTGTACGGCCGCCTTGCCAGCGTAGGCGGTCAGCGGAATCTCTACCCGGCCGTTCGTCCACAGCTGGTCCTGGTGCCATACGGTCGTCCAGGTCTTGCCGCCGTCTGCTGTGACGTCGACGTCGCCGCTCTGGTCGCCGGCTCCCTCGTAGTCGGTGTTGAAGGCCAGTTCAGGATCACCGTCACGACGCAGATCGTAGACGGGGCTGACCAGTTGGGTGTCGAGTGCGGTGTCCCATCCGTTGTGATCGTTGTCGGCGATGGCGAAGCCGCCGGATCCTCCGGTGTTGTTGCCTCTGGCGCCCGGGTCGTCGAAGGTCCACCCTGCCGTGGTCCCCGCAGCGTTGGTGACGTGCCATCCCTGCGGTGGGCCGGTGGCCGAGTCGAAGGTCTGCTCATCGAGCGGGTGGACCTTGAGGGTGTATGCCGGGTTGTCGGTCGCCCAGGTGTCGGCCGGCAGGGCTAGTTCAACACGCTGATCGGCTGCGCCCACACTCACCTGGCGTACCAGGGGCTGATAATGGCTGTCGTCGCTGACGACGCGGAGGGTGTAGGTGCCGTTCTCGGGAAGGTCGAGCGTGTAGGCGCCGGTGTAGGCATCCGACCAGACGGGACCGCCGGGCATCCCTTCCACTGCGATTTTTGCGTGGAGCGGCCATCCGTGGCCCGACCCGTCGGTGATGGTGCCCGAGACACTGTGGGTGGCCAATCTACGGAGATTGAAGTCGCGTTTTACGGTGGCGCCATCGGTCAGATCGACTTCCGAGGCCCGGCCCGACGCGTAGCCGTAGGCGCTGATCTTGATGTCATAGGTGCCGACGGGCAGCGGTAGGGAGTAGTGCCCACTGCGGTCGGTGGTGGCGGTGTAGATACCGGCAGTGACCTGTGCCGCGGCTATAGGAGCGCCGGTAACACTATCCGTGGCGGTGCCGGTGAGGGTGCCGTGCGCTCCCATGCGAAAGGCCGTCACCCCATCAGGAGTGCCGAGGCCAGTAGGGCCGTCATATCCGGGACCTGCGCTGCACAGGTAGGCCGGGGAGCATCTACCGTTCGAGCCCGTCGCGACATCGTGCAGTGCGGTGGCGGCATAGGGGTAGGCATTGGGGTAGGTACCGGCCACTGGGGTTCCAGCGTTCGCGTACACGCCAGCAATGATCGGGGCCGATGCACTGGTGCCGCCGGCCACCGCCCATCCTCCCGCTGCGCCGAAGGAGTCGTAGACCGCCACTCCGGTGGCTGGGTCGGCCACCGCTGAGACGTCGGCGACGGTGCGGCCGGGACATCCGGTGTCCTTCTGAAAAGCTGGTTTGGGCTCGTAACGGGAGCAACCAGATCCGGTCCCGCTGCCGTCGTGGTCCCAGACCGATTCGGACCAGCCGCGGGAGACGTTTGAGTCTTTGGTGAGCGTGGTACCTCCGACTGCTGTGACGTGCGGGGAAGCAGCGGGATAGGCGACACCGTAGCGTTCGTCACCAGAGGACGCGACGATCGCTACACCAGGGTGGTCGTAGTGCACGTCCGCCGCCGACTCGGCAGGGTCCTCGGGGGCGTACAGATAGTCGGAACCATAGGAGTTGGAGACATACCCCGCGCCCAGCGCCACCGCTTGGTCCACCGCACTCCCGAGATCCTCGATGCTGGCCTCGTCGGCTTCGACGAGCAAAAGGCGGGCCTTGGGGGCGACGGCAGAGACCATGTCGAGATCCAGCGAGATTTCGGTGGCCCAACCAGGTTCTGAAGCAGGGTAGTCGGTTCTGCCGCGCTGATCGACCTTGGTGAAGCAGCCATTGGCGGTGGTACAGGGTGGCAGCCCGTACTGCGCTCGATAGACGGCCAGGTCCGCCTCAGCGCTCGGATTGTCGAAGGCGTCGACGATGGCAATGGTCTTGCCTACCCCGCCGTCGGCAGGCAGGTCGTAGGCGTTGAGCAGATCGGCCGGGCCGAAACCCTGCGGTGCGTCGTCGGCTGTCCGCAGTCCCTTGCGCGGCGTGATGTCGGTACGGCGCAGCCCGAAGCAGGTGAGCTGGTGCGGCTTGGCCGGGCCGCACAGTGGCGCGACGTGGCCCGGCAGGTCGCCAGGGGTAGGCGGGGCAGCGGGCTTGATAGTGATGTCGGCTCGGGCGGGAGCCTGGATGCCGAGCACTGCCATCAGTGCGGTACCGAGCACGATCATGCTGGCCGTGGACGGTCGTCTGCGGTAGGTCACCGATCTCCGGAATATGGGCAAAGCACAGCTCCTGCACGTTCGTTGAAGGCGGCGACACATGCCGCGTGCAGAGTAGTGAGTTGCAGCCAGCCCCAGAAAAGTTCGTGGTGCGGGCCTCTCTTTCCGGCGATGACCGTGCCCCAAGGGGCACAAGTGCAGGCTTCTCGGCAAGGCTGGCGACTCGAGAGCGTTGCCTGGTGGGGGTTGCAGCGGAACAGGTCCAGACGCGCCCTCGTCGTCGCAGGTGGAGGGATTGCCCGAATCGATGGTGGAGGCTAACCTCAAACAAGAAAGAACGTTCTATCTAGCTTGGAGTATGCATGGACTCCCCCCGTCATCCTCTGCCGCCAATCCTTCTCATCCACGGCCTGTGGCTGACACCCAGGAGCTGGGAAAAGTGGACGGAGCGCTACACCTCGCAGGGGTACCAGGTCATCGCCCCGGCCTGGCCGGGCCTGGACCGCGAGGTTGAGGACATCCGCACCAACCCCGAAGGCATAGCCGGCGTGGGACTGGAGGAGGTCCTGGCCCACTATGAAGAGGTCATCAGCGGTCTCGATCAGGAACCAATCATCATCGGGCACTCCTTCGGCGGGGCCCTCACCCAGTTGCTGCTGGATCGCAGCCATGGGCGGGCAGGCGTCGCCATCAGTTCAGCCGCAGTGAAGGGGGTACTGCCGCTGCCGCTGTCCACCCTGCGTTCAGCGTGGCCGGTTCTCGGCAACCCAGGCAACAAGGACAAAGCCATCCCCCTGACGCCCGAGCAATTCCACTACGCTTTCACCAACATCTTGACCAAGGAGGAATCAGCAGCCGCCTACACTCGATATCACGTGCCCGGATCCGCCCGCGTGCTGTTCCAGGGAGCCTTCGCCAACTTCAATCCCAACGCAGTCACGAAGGTCAATTCTGCGAATGACCGACGCGCACCCCTGCTTTTCCTTTCCGGGGAGAACGACAACATCACCCCGCCCAAGGTGAACCGAGCCAACTGGCGCCTGTACAGGAAGTCATCCGCTGTAACTGATTACCACGAATTCTCCGGCCGCTCCCACTTCATCATCGGGCAGGACGGGTGGGAGGAAGTCGCCGACTACGCCCTCGCCTGGGCCTCCAGCAACATTTGATAGGACCCTCGAGACCGGCCGCGGCCCTCGAGGACCACCCGGCGATCTGTCGATCGCGCATCCCACACGTTCCCTCGCGGCTCTCTTCAGCCAAGTGCCTCTCCATCAAATCCAGCAGGCACAGCCAACAGTCCAGCCTCATCCCAAAATCAGGCAGGCTGACCAACCGGAGGGATCCCCGAGAGACAGAAGGAGGGCTGTCCACCTAACATGACCGTCATGGGAGGCTCGGATGATGAATGGGCACTTGAGAGCCAGGTCTGCTTTGCTCTTGATGCCGCCAATCGGGCTTGTGCCGCCCTCTATCGGATTCTGCTGCATGATGCACACCTGACTCATACGCAGTATCTGGTAATGGCCGTGCTCTGGGAGCGTGACAACGTCTCCGTCAAAGAACTCGGGAACGCTCTCCGTCTCGAGTCGGGAACGCTCTCCCCTCTGCTCAAGCGCCTGGAGGCCGCAGGCCATGTCAGACGTCGCCGTCACCCGCTGGACGAGCGCTCAGTACGGGTTCACATCACGAGGGAGGGTGCCGCTTTGCAGGAGCGTCTGCGCAGCGTCCCTCGCCGAATCGCAGCATCCATGGACATGGATGAAGCAGCACTGGTGGACCTCCGCGACCGATTGGACCAGCTCATCACCGCTTTCGATGCAACCACGGCTTCCCTACGGCGCTGAGACCCATCACTCGAACACTGCTTCCTGACTCACTCTTCGCACGCAAGAGACAGAACGGTCTGTTTTACAGTTAGAGTGGAGGCATGACAAGCATTTCATCGGCTAAATCACCGGGTGGAAGGTCGGCGGCTCGCGACAGGTTGCTGGCGACCGCTGGTCGCCTGTTCTACAAGGAGGGCATCCGGGCTGTCGGAGTCGACCGCGTCATGGCAGAGGCAGATGTCGCCCGGGCCACTATGTACAGACACTTCCCAGGGAAAGATGATCTGGTCCGCGCATACCTGAAATCTGTCGACACCCGGATTAAGGAGCAACTGGAATCCGCAAGAGAAAACCTACTCCCTTCCGAATTTCTCATGGCCATGGCCGAGGGAATCGGAAAAGAGATCTGCGGAGCCGACTTTCACGGCTGCCCCTTCATTAAAGCGGCATCGGAGTTCCCCGATCCGCAGAGCCCCGTACATCAGGTGGTCATCGACCACCGGTCCTGGTTCCGCAGCCTCCTTCAAGATGCCTTCTACCGGCTGGACCGTACGGATGCTGCCGAGCGGACGGACCTGATGGTTGCCCTACGCGACGGCGCGATGATCGCCGGCTATCTCGAAGACCCACAAAAGGCAAGAACAATCCTGATCCTGGGTGTCAGGCATCTCGTCGAGGACGACACCAAACTGACAGGCTGACACCGGTGTCGCTGAAGTAAAGGTCACTGCTATACGAGCCGACAGGCGTTCGCGCTTCTCTGATGCGCGCCGGGCCCCTAGCCGGGCCGGTCTTGACGGCCTGCCAAGCCAGGCGGACCGCCCCTGGAACGGCGCTCAGGTGCCTGAGTTGCAGAAGATCATCAACGTGATCCTCGACGTCAACTGAACCAGCATTCCTGAGGGTCCGGCCGTATGACCTCCCAACACACAAGAGCGTCCTGCTCTACGCCACTAGACACAACGGGAGGCGAACGACACCTCCTTACGCTTCCATGATCGGGGACGCAGCAGGACGCAGACGGCACCTGATTGCCGCCACGCTCAGCTTGGCGCAACCCTCCTCCTGCCAGGTGGAAGCCCGCCACCAGCGCCGGATCGAGGGAAACAGCGAACACAACCGTGCATTCGCCACCGAATCGAAGGAATAACCTACTTCGGACTGGGGAAGCACGTCTTGACCATCAAGGACTGGCAATCACCTGTGCCCGGCTTTCTAGCAGGAGCCCGCCAGCCCTTGGTCATGAAGCACACACCGATCACCAAACACCGGCGTCCCGATGTCCGCGCAGCCGCGCGTTCAGCCAGCAGAGCTGGGCATCGCGGTCAACATGCCAGGCCTTCCAGGTCTTGGCATCGGCTCGCAGACTCAAACCTTCCTTCCACAGCGGGCTGGCGACCAAGTCGGCGGAGGCCAGGCGGTCCGGTATTGCACTTTTAGGCAAGTTACTTGCACCAACGAACCACCGCAGCCTTCTGTCGTTGCCCGAAAGGGAGACATCCACGAAAATTTGATCGATCAAATCACCCAGCATGAGGGGAGTTCCGCTCCGTCGCGGGCGGCAGCAACACAGGACGATCAGTTGCTCGCTACATAAACAGACGCCAGAAACCAATGAAACCGCCGAGCGCGGGTCAGTACCCGCGCGTCAATGCTGTGCAGCCGCCACGCACCAGGACAGTGAACATCGTTGCCCCACCCACCTTCCCTCCGACATCCTGTCCTGGCCGTGCATGAGCAATCAGATCGAGCTGCTGAAGGAGCCTGCGTGCCGTCCATCGTTGAGCAGTTGTCGGCCCAACGGCAGCCCAGCGCATTGCGGACTGTCGTGAAATGCCCCGCCAGTGCAACGATGGTGCTTGAAGGGCCAGCAACTAGCAGCCAACCCGCAACGTCCTGGATTGCATTCCTGTGCCCCGCGCATGCCAACCTGCCCAACTGGCGAGGTGTAGCCACGCATGCCTTCCTCGGGTCTGCGCCGTGCGGATCCATCATGGACTTCCGGCCGATCGAGCAGCTGCTCGACTCACACGCAGAACTGTGGCTGACTCCCCTAACCAATGTGCGCCCGGAGATCTATGCCGGAGTCTGGTCCGACGTCCTGGAAGACGCCCTTCATGCGTTTCATGACCAACTGAGGCATGGCACGAACCCCGCTGCAAGCGGACCCCTGGAGGCCATCATGACCATGATGATGCTGGCCTGCCGCTCTGCGGAAAACGGCGACCTCGACCAGACGGCAACAACGCTGAGCTACTGCGAGATGATCGCACTCGACTTGCTGAAACGGCCCTGAACCGCATTGCCAGGCCAAGGAGTTGTTCGGCCAGCCCGTGAGGTCTCGAAGCCGTCGACCCGCACTTCTACCACCCCGACCCCACACTGGCCGCAACCGTTCCGGACCTGGTCGCCTACAGCCCAGCAGTCTTCTTTGCCCGCAGCCGCACCGTGCTGAGCGACTCTTTCTCCGACACGCCAGTGGCCGGTCCCCACGGCGTTGGCATCTTCAACCATGAACGCGATGACCAACGGCCGTCAGGTGATCCATCCTGAAACAGCCACCGGTTTTGCCGCTCAACTAAGCGAGCACGGGTGCCAGCCCATCGACGTCGGCTTGCCAGCTCTTAGGTCACATGCGGAGGCTATTGCAACGTCGAGCCGACGGGGCGCGGGCTGCCATGTGTAAAGCAGGGTGCGTTTCCGTACGAGGTTGAAGCCGGCGTGCCCGAACATCTGGCGCTTCACCATCTTGCTCCGGTTGACATGCCCTTCAACCGTGCCCGAACTCCAGGGCAGGGTCAATCCGGCGATAACAGCGTCGAGCTCGCAGGCAATGCGGACTGCAAGGGTACGGCCGCTGGGCAGGTCGCCCTACTGCGGTGTCGAACCGTGCGGCAATTCGCTCCGGCGCTTAATGAGCATGATCGCGAAGGCGGGGACGTGCAGGATGAGGGCGTCGAGTTCAGAGCAGTAAGTGCGGACGGTTTCAAACTGGTGCCCCGCCCACGTGCCCACACCTGTCGAGCAGCCGCTTCAACCCGAGCGCGAGCCCATCTGTGCGCAGACCGTATCGCTGAACTCGTTTTCTTCGCAGATCCGCCAACTCTTGGTCTTCCCGCCCACCTGGGTGTCTGGCCGTTCCACAACCGAGCAGTCGGTCCCAGACTGACCACTTCGGCGACGATGCCGGATCGATGAAAGGCCCATCACGATGCCCATATTCAACGACGGGATCTCCGAGACCGACCTGCCCACCGAATCGGCCGTGACAACCGACGTGGTGGTCGTCGGCTCTGGACCCGCGGGAGCGAGCGCAGCGCTGATGCTGTCGACGCTCGGGGTCGACACCATCATGATCACGAAATATCGATGGACGGCCAACACACCCCGCGCGCACATCACCAACCAGCGCGCCATGGAAGTCTTTCGCGACCTCGGCATCGAGGACCAGGTGCTGGCGGATGCCACCGAGCACGGTCTGGTCGGTGACACCGTGTTCTGCACCAGCATTTCCGGTGAGGAGATCGGGCGGATCCACACGTGGGGCACCCGTCCCGACCGGGAGGCCGACTACCGCCTCGCGTCCCCCTGTCTGACGGTGGACATTCCTCAGTCCTATCTGGAGCCGATCCTGGTGCGCAATGCGACTCAGCGTGGTGCCCAGACCAGGTTCTCCACCGAGTACCTCTCACACGTCCAGGACGCCGACGGGGTGACGGTCCAGGTGCTGGACCGGCTCACCGGCCACGAATACAGCATCCGGGCTAAGTATCTGATCGGCGCGGACGGGGCCCGGTCCAAGGTTGCCGCGGACATCGATCTGCCGTTCGAAGGCGCGATGGACATCGCGGGGTCGATGAACATCACGTTCAAGGCAGACATCACCCGCTTCGTCGCCCACCGACCGTCCGTCCTGTACTGGGTCCTGCAGCCAGGATCCAACGTGGGTGGTATCGGGGCCGGACTCGTCCGCATGGTGCGGCCGTGGAATGAGTGGTTGATCGTATGGGGCTATGACATCGCCGAGGAGCCTCCGGTCATCGACGAGCAGGCCGCCGTACAGATCGTCCGCAACCTGCTCGGCATCCCCGAACTCGAGGTGGAGATCACCGGCACGAGCCTGTGGGGCAACAACGAGATGTACGCGACCCATCTCCAGCGGGGCCGGGTGTTCTGCGCGGGCGACGCCATCCACCGGCACCCGCCGAGCAACGGTCTGGGCTCCAACACATCGGTCCAGGACTCTTACAACCTCGCCTGGAAAATTGCCGCGGTGCTCAAGGGGCATGCGGATCCCAACCTGTTGGAGACCTACACCACCGAACGGGCTCCGGTCGCCGAACGCATCGTCAAGCGGGCCAACAGGTCCAGCCGCGAGTTCGTGGAAATCTTCAAGGCGCTCGGTGTCCTCGGCGCAACAGGCGAGGCGGAGATGGCTGCCGCCATCGAGGAGCGAAAGGCCAATACCCCCGCAGGCGCCGCGAAGCGTGCCGCCCTGGTGCGGGCAATGGACCTGAAGAACTACGAGTTCAACGCTCACGGCGTCGAACTCGGCCAGCACTACGCCTCGACCGCAGTGGTCTCCAACGGGAGTGAACTGCCCACCCCCGCACGCGATGCCGACCTCTACTACGAGATGTCCACCGTGCCCGGCGCGCACCTGCCACACGCCTGGGTAGGTGACAGCGCGAAGCGCCTTGCACTGATGGACTTGGCCCCCTACGACCGCTGGACCCTGCTGACCGGTATCGCCGGCGAGGCATGGGAGGAAGCCGCCGAAAAGGTCGGCCACTCCCTCGGTATCCCGCTGAGCACCGTGGTCATCGGCCCCGGCCGCGAGGTCACCGACCTGTACTACGACTGGGCCAAGCTGCGCGAGGTCGGCGAGAGCGGGGTCGTGCTGGTGCGACCCGACAAGCACATCGCATGGCGAGCCGCAGAGCTCCCCGAGAACCCCGAGGGCGAACTGCGTGACGCCCTGCTGTCCATCCTGGGAAGGGACTGACCTGTGCAATTCGTACACGAGACACTGCCACAGCGGGTTCGGTTCGCCTCTGGCGCCGCGGCAGAAGGGCTGGTTGCAGAGGTCGCCGCGCTCGGCGCGCAGCGGGTGATGGTCATCGCGGGAGCGGCCGAGAAGGACCTGGCCGACCGCATTACTGCAGGCTTGCCTGTGGTCCACCGGCATTCTGACGTCGTCATGCACGTCCCCCTGGAGGTGGCCCTGCGGGCACGAGCCGCAGCCGCCAAGCAGGACGTCGATGTCTTGGTCAGCGTTGGCGGCGGCTCGACCACCGGCCTGGCAAAGGCCGTTGCGCTGACGACGGGGCTGCCGATCGTCGCCGTACCTACCACTTATGCCGGCTCGGAGGCCACAGCCGTATGGGGGCTCACCGAGAATTCGGCCAAGACCACCGGCTCGGATCCAAGAGTCCTGCCGCGCGCGATCGTCTACGATGCCGCGCTGACGCTCTCGCTTCCTGTCGAGCTGAGTGTCGCTTCGGGTTTGAACGCGCTGGCCCACTGTGTGGACTCTCTGTGGGCTCCACGGGCGGACCCCATCAACCAGGCTCTGGCGATCGAGGGTGCCCGGGCGCTGCGTGTGGGCCTGCCGCTGGTTGCGGCGGAACCGGATGCGGTGGCGGGCCGAGAGAAGGCTTTGTACGGCGCTTATCTGTCGGCGGCGGCATTCGCGTCCGCTGGATCCGGGCTGCACCACAAGATCTGCCATGTGCTGGGCGGAATGTTCAACTTGCCGCACGCCCAGACCCACGCTGTCGTCCTTCCGCACGTTCTCGCTTTCAATGCTCCTGGCGTCTCGGACGCGGAGCACCGCCTGGCGGCTGCCCTGGATGCTCCCACCGCCACGGAGGGGTTGGCACGACTGGGTAACCGTCTGAAGGCACCGCGCTCGCTGCGTAGTCTCGGGATGCCTTCTGAGGGCATTACCGAAGCTGCTCAGGCCGTTGTGACGGCCGCTCCGGCCGGCAACCCCCGGCCGATCACTGTGGATGCAATCACCGGTCTTGTCCGTGCCGCCTGGGAAGGAGCTGATCCCCGATGACCGACTATCTCGCCACGCCTGGTGGCCTGGTCCCGGCCGAGCAGCGGGATCGGGAGGAGGAAATTACCCGCCGGGTGCTCGAGTCATTCGAAGGCTGCGCCGATCCCCGACTGCAGGAAGTACTCCAGTCCCTGGTCCGTCATCTGCACGGGTTCGTGCGGGAGGTTCGCCTCACCGAGCAGGAATGGAATGCGGGGATCGAGTTCCTCACCCGCACCGGTCACATCACCGACATGCGCCGTCAGGAGTTCATCCTGCTGTCGGACGTTCTCGGGGCCTCCATGCAGACGGTCACCGTCAACAACGAGGTACACGGTGATGCCACTGAGGCAACTGTGTTCGGACCGTTCTTTGTCGAGAACAGTCCGGAGATCGATCTGGGCGGCGACCTCGCCTTCGGTGCTGTCGGACAGCCGTGTTGGGTGGAAGGCACTGTCACCGACACCGCGGGAAAGCCGGTCTCCGGAGCGCGGATCGAGGTGTGGGAGGCGGATGAGGACGGCTTCTACGACACGCAGTACGGTGACGATCGGATGGCGGCTCGCGCGCATCTGTTCTCTGACGCCGACGGTCGCTACCGCTTCTGGGGCCTGACACCGACGCCGTATCCCATCCCCCACGACGGCCCGGTGGGAGGGCTGCTGGAGATGACGGGCCGCTCGCCGATGCGGGCCTCTCACCTGCACTTCATGGTGAGTGCTCCCGCCCTGCGCACGTTGGTCACGCACATCTTTGTTTGTGGTGACGTGTTCCTCGACAGTGATTCTGTGTTCGGTGTGAAGGAGTCGCTGGTCAAGGACTTCCAGGAACAGCCACCGGGCACGCCAACACCGGACGGACGTGATCTGGGCGAGCGGTCGTGGTCCCGGGTCCGCTTCGACATCGTGCTGGCTCCTGGCAGCTGACTGGGGCCGCCTGCGTCAGGCCTGTGCGCGGGCCTGACGCAAAATGTCAGTGGCGCGCAAGCCGAAGTGCTGCTTGAACCGGTGCGAGAAGTGAGCTGGCGATCCGAAACCGCAGCGCGCCGCAACGCTGGCCACGGTCGTTTCGCTTCCTTCTTGAAGCAGTGTTCGGGCGTGCTCGAGGCGGCGGTGGAGCAGGTACTGGGGGACGGTGGTACCGCCCGAAGCGAAGACTCTTGAGAGGTGACGTTCGCTGATCCCGACACCGCGGGCGATGCGGGCTGCGGAGAGACTCTGGTCGGTCAGATGTTCACCGATGTAGGCCTTCGCGATGTTCAGGTGGACAGCGGCGAGGGATGCTGTCCGGCCGGTCACCACGGAGGTGAGCAGGTCCAGCAGGACCTCCTCATCCACTCCGGCGGAGGTTTCTGGGTTCAACGCCTGAGCGGCCAGCGTGGCAAGTGTCCTGGTCTGGACGACGCCGTCGTCGATGACGATCGGCTGCGTCAGGGATGCCGGCCCTCCGAGCTCGCGCCACATGTCACGGGGGACCTTGAGGGCAAGTTCCTCGAGGCCCTGAGAGAAGCCTCGCATGAAGGGCTGGTCTGCATCGCAGACCAGCAGCTGCCCAGGGTGCAGGAGCCGGACGCCGTCGTCGTAGTAGAAGAAGGCGTCGCCGGCCAGGGTCAGATAGCAGGCCACAGCGTCCGATGGAACTCGGCGGATCTCCGATTGGGGTCGCTCTACGACATGCGGAGTGCCGAACACTTGGGCCACGTGCACTCTGGGAAGCTGCAGATTGATCTCCGTTGCGTCCAAAGCGATTTCCTGCAGGGCGCGACAGCGCAGGCCGATCAGGGCCTGGGCATTGTGCTCTTCCCACAGGGCGATGCGCTGGGCTTCGGGAAGGCCAACGGTGCTGAAGCGCACCGGAGCACCTGTCGTCGTCCCGTTCGTCATTCCTCCAGGGTAGATGTGGGGCTCTGGTGATGCTCCAGGTCGTGGACGCATCGTTCGATGACAGAGGCGACCTGTTTGGTCGCGGGTGTGCTCCCCCGGGCGCGGCCCGCCAGCACCAGGTTGACGGATTCACTCTCGGTGATCGGCACGTAGGACACGCTGCTGAGGCTCAGGCTCTGGACTGACGCCGGGACGAGGGCGACACCGTGACCTGCAGCCACGAAGACGACGAGAGTGGCCGTTTCACCGACCTCGATCAGTGAGGAGGGCTGGAATCCTGCGTGCCTGCAGGCGGCCAGGACACGGTCGTACATGGAAGAGCGGGAGCGTGAGGGGTGGATGACGAAGGGCTCGTCGGCCAGTTCGGCGAGCGAGATGCGCCGTCTGCCCGCCAGCGGATGGTGGGAGGGCAGTACGGCCACCAGTGATTCCGAGCGCAGAGGCGTGGTGTGGATGTCCTCATGGTCGACCGTGTCTCGCAGGACCGCAAGGTCGTAGGTGCCAGTAAGCAGCCCATCGGCCAGGTCTGGGGTGAGGAGTTCTCCCCGCAGGTCCATGGTGATCTTGGGCAGTCGGGCGCGTACGGTGCGCGCGACATGCGGCAGTAGATCGTAGGTGGCGGTTCCGATGAAACCGATGGAGACGCGGCCGGCGTAGCCGGTGGCCAGCTCCGTCATGTGCAGTCGGGTGCGTTCCTCCTCGGCAGTCAGGGCCCGTGCGTGCTCGATGAGGTGTCGGCCGGCTTCGGTGAGCGCGACATGCCGGGTGGAACGGGTGAACAGCACGGTCCCTAGATCCTTCTCCAACTGCTTGATCTGCTGCGAGAGGGCCGGCTGCGCCACGTGCAGGCGGGTGGCCGCACGTCCGAAGTGGCATTCATCGGCGAGCGCCAGGAAGTAGCGGATCTGCCGTAGCTCCATGAATCCTATTTTATAAGCCCTCTGTATCAATCGATTGTGATTACGTCTTGGACGTACTGATATGCAAGTTCCTACGGTGGCGGGGTGACCGACAGCTATCTCTATGCGGCAGCGCGGACTCCTTTCGGCCGGTTCTCGGGCGCGCTCGCCCACGTCCGGCCCGACGACCTCGCGGCCCAGCTCATCAGCAAGACACTGGACCGGACGCCGGGCCTGGACCCGGCGGAGATCGATGACGTCGTCTGGGGCAACGCCAACGGCGCCGGAGAGGACAACCGCAACGTCGGCCGGATGGCCGTCCTTCTTGCAGGACTCCCCACCTCTGTGCCGGCCACGACCGTCAACCGCCTGTGCGGATCATCTCTAGACGCTGCTCTCATCGCTTCGCGCGGCATCGAGAGCGGTGACATGGACATCGTCCTCACAGGTGGGGTCGAGTCGATGACCCGCGCCCCCTGGGTGCTGCCCAAGCCCGAGCGCGCCTTCCCTGCCGGGGACACGACCGCCGTGTCCACGACCCTCGGATGGCGGCTGATCAACAAGCGCATGCCCAAAGACTGGACGGTCTCTTTGGGCGAGGCCAACGAGCAACTGGCCGATCGCTTCACAATCTCCCGAGACCGCCAGGACGCATTCGCCGTTCGCTCCCACCATCTCGCCGACAAAGCCTGGAATGCGGGTTTCTACGACGATCTGGTCGTCCCTGTCACGCAGGAAGACGGCACCGCTCTCCAACGGGACGAGGGAATCCGTCCCGGATCCACCACGGAGAAGCTCGCTTCACTCGTTCCCGCCTTCCGCGCCGACGGCGTCATCACGGCCGGCAATGCCTCTCCGCTGAGCGACGGCGCCTCAGCCGTGCTCCTCGGCTCGGGCGCCGCCGCGACACGTATCGGCAGCGATCCCATAGCCCGCGTCGCGGGACGTGGCGTGTCTGCTCTGGATCCACAGTTGTTCGGCTTCGCCCCTGTGGAGGCGGCGAACAGGGCGCTCAAGCATGCAGGCATCACCTGGTCCGATGTCTCTGCCATCGAGCTGAACGAGGCTTTTGCCGTCCAGGCGCTGGCATGCGTGGACGCCTGGGACGTCGATCCGCAGATCGTCAACTCGAAGGGGGGCGCCATCGCTCTCGGCCATCCCCTGGGCGCCTCCGGCGGAAGGCTGCTAGGCACGCTCGCCCGCCGTCTGCAGGAATCCAGGCAGCGCTGGGGAGTCGCCGCCATCTGCATCGGCGTCGGTCAGGCGCTGGCTGTCGTACTGGAGAACGTCACCGGGAGCAATCGATGACCGCGCAGCTTTACTCCGATGCGGACGAGGCGGTCGCCGGCATTCAGGACGGCTCGACGGTGCTCGTCGGAGGCTTCGGAATGGCCGGTATGCCCGTGGCTTTGATCGACGCCCTGATACGGCAGGGAGCGGACGACCTCACCGTCGTCTCCAACAACGCCGGCAACGGCGACACCGGCTTGGCCGCGCTACTCGCCAAAGGGCGGGTACGCAAGGTGATCTGCTCCTTCCCTCGCCAGGCCGACTCGTGGGTGTTCGACGGCCTCTACCGGAAAGGCAAGATCGAACTCGAGGTCGTCCCGCAGGGCACTCTCGCAGAACGACTCAGGGCGGCTGGGGCCGGCATCGGCGCCTTCTTCTGTCCGACCGGTGCCGGCACACTGCTCGCCGAGGGCAAGGAGGTCCGCGAGATCAACGGACACCCTCATGTACTGGAATATCCCATCAACGGAGACTTCGCTCTGATCAGCGCACACCGAGCCGATCGCATGGGCAACCTCGTCTACCGCAAGACCGCTCGGAACTTCGGCCCCGTGATGGCCACCGCGGCGGCCACCGTGATCGTCCAAGTCCGCGAGATCGTAGAGACCGGCAGCATCGACCCAGAGACCGTCGTTACGCCCAGCGTCTATGTCGACCGTGTAGTCAAGGTAGCTGATCACATATGAGCCCGACATCCTCGCAGGCCCCCGGACAGAGCCCGCTGAGCAAGCACGACATCGCGGCTCTGATCGCTCGCGACATCCCACACGGCTCCTATGTCAACCTCGGGATCGGCCAGCCGACCCTGGTCGCCGACCACCTCTCCCCCACCTCCGGCGTCGTTCTGCACACCGAGAACGGGATGCTGAACATGGGACCCGCCGCCCATGAGGAGCAGGTCGATCCGGACCTGACCAATGCCGGCAAGGTCCCAGTCACCGAACTGCCCGGCGCCGCCTACTTCCACCACGCCGACTCTTTCGCAATGATGCGCGGCGGTCACCTCGACATCTGCGTCCTCGGTGCGTTCCAGGTCTCCGCACGCGGCGACCTGGCCAACTGGCACACCGGCGCCCCCGACGCCATCCCCGCTGTGGGCGGAGCCATGGACCTCGCGATCGGGGCGAAGAAGGTCTTCGTGATGATGGACCTCTTCACTCGCCACGGAACGCCCAAGCTAGTGCCCGAGTGCAGCTACCCGCTGACCGGTCTCGCTTGTGTGAACCGGGTGTACACGGACATTGCGGTGTTCGACATCACCCCGCACGGCGTCAGTGTGCGGCAGACCTTCGGCATCGACGTGCAGGACCTCGCCGACGCTCTGGACATGCCGCTGCTGACTACACCGCCGGAGCGAGCCGCCTGAACAGCCTCGGCTGCGGCCGACCGTGCCGCCACTTCAACACCGGCGATGGCCGCCAGGGCCGAAGGTCCTGGCACGGTCAGGTGGGATCAAGCAGGGTGATACCGGTTCCGGTGTAAAGGGTGGGCTGGAGCGAGAGGACAGTCAGTGGCTCGCCTGCCTTGAGTGCCTGCTATGCGATGGCAGCGGCGTGGGCCACGGGTTCGTCGGCGCTGGGCCAGTACATCGCGTCCACGGCGTGTGCGGCCCTGAAGGAATGCTCTCGGCGAACCGCAGTAATGCAGCATGGAGCCCGGCTCCATGCATTGCTCGTTCAGCCGCGAGGAGGGACAAAGAGGGGATCAGCACGCGGCCAGTTCCCCGGGAGGCCTCGATATACAGACCCGTGAAGAAAGGACCCGTGCGGTAGAGAGCGGTCAGCGCCGTGTGGTCGAGAACCGCCGTCAGGCTCACGCGACCGCGCCATCCTGGTGAGCACCGCCCCTCGTCCAGGCATTCTGACCGGCCTGCTTTGTATATTGGACACCCAACTCTCGGGCCGCTTCGCGAGCACGTTCCTCCCGCTCGGCGGCTGTGAACTCCTGGGAAGCCAGTTCCTCGAGCAGATCCATGACAGTGGTACCGCGTTCGTCGGCCAGGACACGCAGCCGGTCGCGCACCTCTTCACTGGTCTTGATGCTGGTCGCCTTGCCCACAAAACGTCGCTCTACCGCTGGTAGAACATGGAGGCCATCGACTGCCCTCTCATGGCGGGCAGCGTCCCGCAGCCTCGAGTCTGCCAGCCGCCCCCGTTTGAGAATCTGGAGCTCCAGCCGGACCCGGTCCACGATGCCGCAAGTCGTACGGTGTCCACCAACGACCGCCCGGCATGTGCATCTTCACGAGGAAGTCTCAGCGCCATTGCGACTTGCCGCTTCACTGGTCGGCGATCGGCGATGGCAAAATGCGGACCTACAGGCCAAGCACCCATCGACTGAGCGCCCTGGACCGAACCGCAGAAGACCGGAGCGTCAGCAACCGCGCATCAGACTGTGCCCACTACACCCATCGCGAACGAAATGATCCCCGTCGCCATGAGTCGATTCGCCCTATGGATCACCCGAGGGCAGGCTGGAACGGTGACTGGCATGTCGGCAACCGCGCTCATGCGTTCAAGACCGCCTGAACCCAGCAGGCTGACAACGAACTTCATCCCGGAACGCACAGCAGGCGCCCCGTCCACAGTCGGCAAGCACGGCACCCAGCCAGGCTACCGCTCACAGGAGCGGACGCCCCCAGCAGTTCTCATACGCCCACCTGCCCCCATCAGGAAGCCGGTCACCCACAACGTGACCTGCTAATTCATGATCACGCGTACGGGGGGCACAGCAGGCTCACGGCTTCAATGGTCTCAGGCGCCAGTCACCGCCCCAACAATTGCAGCCGCCGAAAACGCAGTTCAACCAGCTCCAGGTCCCGAAACGGAGTCAGATTCTGTGGCCGGGCAGCGAGAGTCGGCCGGGCCACACCATCACCATAATGCACCATTATGGCGCAATTGCAACATAACGGCATATGCGTTCAAATAGCAGTTGCAGCGGGTATGCAGGAGGCTGGAAGGCGCATCGCAGAGCAGTTCGCCGAAGAGTAGGGGCAGCGCCTCATGACAATCGCTCCCGACCGTCCCGTTGCCGCTCACGGCAGCTCATGGCACCGCATCCGCACATCGATGACCCGCAAGGAATGGGCCAGCGCAGGCGGCATGACCGCCTTCATCCTTGCCCTGCACATCATCGGCTGGTTCACACTGGTGGCGATCGTAGACCCCCGGCACTACAGCCTGGGCGCCAAGACCTTCGGCATTGGCATCGGCATCACCGCATACACGCTGGGCATGCGGCACGCCTTCGATGCAGACCACATCGCCGCCATCGACAACACCACCCGGAAGTTCATGAACGAGGGCCGTCGGCCCCTATCAGTGGGCTTCTGGTTCTCCCTCGGCCATTCGAGTATCGTCTTCGCCCTTGCCTTCCTGCTCTCTCTGGGCGTGAAGGCGCTGGCCGCACCTGTCGAAAATGACAAGTCCGCGTTGCACAGCGTCACAGGCTGGGTCGGCACGACAGTGTCGGGGACATTCCTGTACCTCATCGCGATCATGAACATGGTGATCATGACGGGTATCTGGAAGGTCTTCCGCGGGATGCGCTCGGGTCATTTCGACGAGGCAGCGCTCGATGAACAGCTCGACAAGCGCGGCCTCATGAACCGAATCCTCGGCCGTCTGATGAAGTCGATCACGAAGCCCTGGCAGATGTACCCTCTGGGTCTACTGTTCGGCCTGGGCTTCGACACCGCTACCGAGATCGCGCTGCTCGTTCTCGCCGGTTCCGGGGCCGCCTCCGGCCTCCCCTGGTACGCCATCTTGTGCCTGCCGGTCCTGTTCGCAGCCGGCATGGTTCTGCTTGACACCATTGACGGCTCGTTCATGAACTTCGCCTACAGCAGGGCGTTCTCCAAGCCGGTGCGCAAGGTCTACTACAACCTCACCATCACCGGCCTGTCCGTCGTCGTGGCCCTGGTCATCGGAACCGTCGAACTCCTCGGCCTGATCGCGGAGAAGGCCAACCTGCACGGGATGTTCTGGGACTGGGTATCCGGACTCGACCTCAACATCATCGGTTACGCCATCGTCGGTTTGTTCTTCGCCACCTGGGTAACAGCTCTGCTGGTCTGGAAAGTCGGCCGCATTGAGGAAAGATGGACAGCGGGACTGGCCCCGCCTGCCGTCGCGGAGGAACACAGCGACTGACATCCCAGCCGAACACAATCGTGTCCGGGCTCACCTCAGCAACAAACCCGGTGCTGACCCCACAGCAGACAGTCGGTAGCCATCGCGCAGTGACAAACGAACCGCCGCGCCCGTCAACACCTGGGCACGGCGGTCGTCATACGGCAGTACAGTCTTAGAAGTCCAGTGCCCAGCCGTCGAGGTAGCCCGGCCCATAATCCATGTTCCCAGGGACCGCGTCCAGCACGCGCAGCTTCCAAATGCCGTTAGCGGGGTACCCAGATGCGTCCACGGTGTATGTGGTGTGCAGTTCCGAGCCGTAGTCCCAGCTCCACCGGCTGAGCTGGATTTCCGTGCCGTCCGGAGCGACCAGGAACACCACCTGTGCCCCGATGAAGTCGTGGTACAGGTCGACACTCACCTTGAGAGTGGCCGGTGCCGTGCCCTTGTGCCCGCTCACAGTGATCGGGGACTCGACACTTCCCCACTGTGCGATGTCAAAGCGCGCCGGGTTGACGAAGTGGTTGCCGCCGTTCGGCAGCACCGTCCACGTGTAGGCGATCTTGCGGGTGAGACCGGCACGCTTGTTGCGGATCGTCACGGTAATCGGGAAGGCGCCGGACTCCTCCGGCGTTCCGCTCACCAGACCGGTGACGGGGTTGGCCGAGAGTCCCTTGGGCAGGCCAGTCACAGAATAGGTCAGGGCGCCGCGCCGGGTGCTGGTCGCCAGGATCTGCCAGCTGGTCGCCAGGCCGAAGGCTGCCTTGGGCGGTGCCGCGGAGGAGACAGCAATGTGGTGGATGAAGCGCGGCCCGACGTTGACCGCTGCCCACGCAGCGGCTACCGACTCATAAGCCTTGCTGGACTTTCCGAAGAGGTCTGCTGACGCCTCAAGGGTGGCGGTCCGTGCCCCAGCGTAGTCAGTGGTGCTGGTCATGTAGACCGTGAGCGCCCTATACCACACGTCAGTGGCGTTCTTCAGGCCGATCCCGGTGACGGGCAGACCGTCGTAGGTGGTGCTGTTGTACTGAATACCATTGATCTTCTTCTTCCCGCTGCCCTCGGACAGGAGGTAGAAGAAGTGGTTGCCGATGCCGGAACTGGCGTGAACGTCCAGGTTCTTGGTCTTCGGGGTCCAGTAGTCCTGCGACGTGCCACCGTCAGCGTTGTCCCTGGAGGGCTGGTCCATGTAGCGCACGGGCTTGCCGTTACCGCGGATGTCCGCCAGTTCGGCCAGAGTGAAGTCCGGCTTGTCGCCGAGGCTGTTGGCGAACCACTCCACCGCAGTGCCCATGATGTCGCTGGTGGACTCATTGAGGCCACCGGACTCGCCTGAATAGACGAGCCCCGCAGTGTGGGAGGTAACACCGTGCGTCATCTCGTGCCCCGTGATGTCCAGTTCGGTGAGGGGGTGCGCGTTGCCCAGCCCATCGCCGTAGGTCATGCAGAAGCAGTCATCGTTCCAGAACGCGTTGGCGTAGTTGTCCATGTAGTGGACATAGGAGGCGGCACCGACACCGTCGTTCGCTATGCCATTGCGGCCGAAGCGGTCGTGGTAGAAGTCCCAAGTCCGCTGGGCTCCATAGGTGGCGTCGACAGCCGCGGTCTGGGGGTCGGCCGGTGTCCCGTCGCCCCATTCATCGTCAGCATCTATGAACGGTATGCCGGTAGCGGTGGCAGTCATGTTCATGGTAGAGCTGCCGCCGCGCGCAGGGTCGGACAGCAGGTAGCCACTGCTGCCATGCTCGGTGTCGATCGATACGGTGCCGTTGTACTGGCTGTGCCCGACGCCGGTCTCGTTTTGCTCGGTGCTCTTCAACTGCCGGCCGGTACGGGCGTCCGTCAGCACACGCAGCTTGCTCGGTGTGCCGTCGGCTTGGCTGCTGGTCACGAACGACTCCCACGCCAGGGTGGGCTCACCTTCCTCGGCCCAGACCACCAGTCGCGGAGCGGTCTTGACGGCAGGCTTGCTGTCCCCCGCCCTGCGTGCCGCAGCCAGAGCCGAAGCACGCGCCGTACCCGCGCTGACCGCAGCTTTGATGGTCGGTACCGAAATGACTGCACGGACGGCACGGTCGGCAGTACGCCGCGTTCCGTGGTCGTGCACGACCAGGTCACCGCCGAGGACGGGAAGACCTTGGTAGGTCCGCTCGTAGCGTGTGTGGACCGTGCCGTCGGCGTCCTTGACGACGTCCTTGGGGATCAGCTTCTCGTCCTGGCTCAGCTTCAGCGAGCGGGCCGTGGAAGAAGCACTGTTCGCGGCCGCCTTCAGCAGGGACGTACGCTGTCCTGCGGTCAGATCGAGCATGCGGGCGCCAGGGGCAGGCAGGGGGACGGCAATCGGGGCCGCCTGCGACACCTTCTCGGCCTGTGCGATTGCCGAGGCGGGAAGCGCCGGGGCGAACAACGCCGTAACCGCCACCGCCACCGTGACACCGACCCGACGCGTCAACTGGCGGCGGAGGGCGTTGGGCCCTCCGTGGATGTCTGTCACTCCAGCAACTCCTTTCATCCGGCCGTATGATGACAGCCGGTCAGTTCGCCAACCGCCGATCGTGTGGGCAACCCGTTGTGGAGGCACACATGTCACCGCACGGATGTGTGGCGTGCGGCGATCGGTACGGTGGCGAGGTGACAGTAGCCGCTACATAGGTGCAGCCCGCGTGCCCGAACACCCTTTCCCAGCGCGGCGAAAACTGCGAAACAGGCTGCTGTCGTGGGGCTTTACCCAAACGAAATCATCCGGTTACAAGGGTGTTCGAGACGGAGGGGCAGTATCGCTTCCCCTGCGATCACCGCCTGATGCGCTGCAACTGGTAACGAGCGAAAGTGCCATGAGGGACGGTGCTCACCTGTGCAGCCCAGCACCTCACCACCCTGCGGCAGGGCACAGGTCGGCACAGTGCTGGGCCCTGACCTCGGGTTTTGGACACCGGAGACACTTGGATCTTGATGGTCCAGGAGAACGGAGTCCCCGTGGGAATGAAGCACTACCCCGCCGAGTTCAAGGCGGACGCGGTCGCGTTGTACCGGTCGCGGCCAGGAGCAACGATCAAGTCCGTCTCCGGCGATCTCGGAGCCAACACCGAGACACTGCGGAACTGGATCCGCGCTGCCGACGGACGCCGTTCCGGCGCCCACTCCTCGCCGTCGGCCGTCGTGCCGGTCGGTGGTGACGCCGTCGAGGCGGAGCCGGCCGCTGCCCGCAAGAGGATCCGCGAGCTGGAGGAGGAGCGTGACATTCTCCGCAAGGCGGCCCGGTATTTCGCGACGGAGACGCGCTGGTGAAGCGCTGCCGGTTCGTCGAGGATCACCAGCGCCGGCACGGCGTGAAGCGGCTCTGCGACACCCTCGGCCGCTCCCGCTCGAGCTTCTACTACCGGCGCCGCACCGCAGCCGCACGAGCGGCCCGGCAAACCGTCGAGGCCGAGTTCGCCGCCCGGATACACAAGATCCACCAGGACTCCGACGGCACTTACGGAGCCCCAAAATCACCGCCGAACTCCGCGACGAGGGCGGCCCGGTGGTCAACCACAAGCACGTCGCGAGAATCATGCGAAGCATCGGGCTCAAGGGGTTCCGCCTGCGCCGCCGACACCGCACCACGCTCGCCGACCCGGCCACGGCGAAGGCATCGGATCTGATCGGACGTGACTTCACCGCGGCCGCGGTGAATACGAAGTACGTCGGCGACATCACGTATCTGCCGGTCAACGGTGCGAAGCCGCTTTACCTCGCCACCGTCATCGACCTCGCCTCACACCGACTGGCCGGGTGGGCGATCGCCGGTCACATGCGAGCCGAGCTCGTCATCGACGCCCTGGCGGCCGCCGAGCAGACCCGCGGCAGTCTCAAGGGAGCGATCATGCATATGGATCACGGGTCGCACTATACGAGGAGGGCTTTCGCTGAAATCTGCAGGTCAGCAGGGGTTCGGCAGAGCATGGGAGCGGTCGGGTCCAGCGCGGACAATGCCGCAGCCGAGAGCTTCAACGCTGGCTTCAAGAGGGAGACGCTCAAGGACCGCAAAGGCTGGCCGGACGAGCGCCAGGCACGGCTCGACGCCTTCCGCTGGCTGACCCGATACAACACCCGACGCCGGCACTCCCGCCTCGGGCAGCGGTCCCCGATCGCCTACGAGAACGACTTCCAACCAACAGCAACTACTCTGGCCCAAGCCGCATAGACGTGTCCAAAGTCCGGGGTCAAGGCCCGTTTCGGCGGTGGTAGATCGCCTTGTCGAACCCTGTGGGCCGACCACCTTGGCTGCCGCGGCGCCAGCGGTTGGCCCACTGGTCTCTCGGCTCGGGGATCGTGTGCTTGATCTGACGCCTGCGCAGGTGACGCCGGATGCGTCGTGACGAGTACGCCTAATAGGCGCGTGAGTTGGCCGTTGGTCAGCCCAGGCAGGGGCTGGACGGGACATCTGGTCTGTATGCAGCACCGTGAGTGCTTCGACAAGAGGGATGCGGTTCTGGCCCCTGCCGTCACGGGCTCGCTCGCCGTACCGTTCCGTGATTCGAGCCATTTTCAGGGCCACCTCCCCATCAGCCGGAGCCGTCGAGTTCTTCACGAGAGTGAGGGCCCCTGAGCAGGGCTGGGACCACGGACGGCTGATGGGGTGATGCGCCCGCGAGCGCTTCTATTAGGTCACCGGGTGGTCCTGCCGCGGCTCGATGCCGACGGACAGTGAAGCCTCTGAGAGGAGCGCGTGGTGCACGCAACCTGCGGAATCGACTGGGCCGAGGACCACCACGACATCGCGGTGGTCGACTCCGGAGCCCGACTGCTCGGCAGACTCAGGATCAGCGACGACGCGGCCGGCTTCCAGGACCTCCTGCACCTGCTTGCCGAGCACGGTGACAGCCCGGACGATCCCATCCCGGTCGCCATCGAGACCTCCCGGGGTCTCCTGGTCGCCTGCCTGCGAGCCTCCAGCCGCCAGGTCTATGCGATCAATCCGATGGCCGTTGCCCGTTATCGCGACCGGCATGCCGTCTCCCGCAAGAAGTCCGACCACCAGGACGCCGTCGTCCTGGCGAACATCCTGCGCACGGACACCGAGTTCCACCGTCCGCTGCCGAGCGATTCCGAGCTGGTCAGGGCGATCGCCGTGCTCGCGCGAGCTCAGCAGGACGCGGTCTGGGACCGCACTCGCGCCCACAACCGGCTGCGATCACACCTGCGTGAGTACTATCCCGCGATCCTCGAGGCGTTCGCGGCAAAGCGCGAGCGGCTGCTGTCCCGGGAGGCCCGCACGCTCCTGGCGATCGCGCCGACTCCGGCCGAGGCCACCCGGCTGACCCGCGGACGACTACGGACCGCGGTCACCAGAGCCGGACGCCAACGCCGCATCGACGCCGAGACCGACCGGCTGCTCGAGGTGTTCCACCAGAGCCGACTCCGTCAGCCCGCCCTGGTCGAGAAGGCGATGGGACGGCAGACACTCGCTCTCCTCGCCCAGCTCGACGCGGCCTGCCAGGCATGCGACGACCTCGCATCCGACACCGAGGAGCTGTTCTGGCAGCATCCCGACGCGGAGATCATCACAAGCTTCCCGGGCCTGGCGGTTCTCACCGGCGCGCGGGTACTCGCCGAGATCGGCGACGACCGTGCCCGCTTCCCCCATGCCGGCAATCTGAAGACCTATGCGGGAAGTGCACCGGTGACCCGTGAGTCCGGCAAGAGCCGTCACGTCACCCACCGTCGGATCAAGAACAGTCGTCTGGCCGCGACCGGCCGGCATTGGGCGTTCGCGGCCCTGACCGCCTCACCCGGCGCCCATGCCCACTACAACCGTCGCCGGAGCACCGGCGACCGCTACCACGCGGCCCTGCGCAATCTGTTCAACCGCATGCTCGGCCAGCTCCATCACTGCCTGAACAACCACCAGAAGTTCGACGAAGCCATCGCCTTCAGCTCATCGACCCCACTCGCGGCAGTTGCTTGACCTGATAGCTGCATGGGGTGTCTTATCGCCCCCGACATGGTCGGGCCGGGTACGCGGGCGTCCACCAGCCTGCCGGGGCACGCGGATCTCTTCCAGGACGGGCATCATCTGCGGTGCGTCCCCCTACTGGCCGGGTGTGACGACGAACCCGAGCGGGCGACACCCGCCTTCCCCGGCAAGGTGGATCTTGCTTGTGAGTCCGCCTCGCGAGCGTCCCAGGGCCTCATCGGAACGATGACGTGCCGGGCTCCTGCGTCGACCCGAGATCTTCGGAGTCCGGGTGGAGGCACCAGCCACGTGCTGGTGAGCGCGACAGGTCGTGGAATCGACGCTGACCATGCTCCAGTCGATCCGGCCCTCGGCATCGGCGTCGGCCTGGACGGCCCGCAGGATCCTCTCCCACGTACCGTCCGCCGAACACCTGCGATGACGATCGTGAACCGTCTTCTAACTACCGAAGCAAGGCGGCAGGTCCCGCCAGGGGAGACCGGTCCGCTGCCGAAACAGAATCCCGTTGATCACCCGACGGTGACACTGCCAGCGTCCACCCCGCCCGTGATTCGTCGGCAAGTGCGGCTCCAGCCGAGCCAACTCCTCATCCAAAAGATCTCCCCGCCCCATGCCCCAGGGAGCAAGTTCCCACAAGGAGCGTCACACAACCCATCGGGCTCTGGCTCACTTTCGGTGGTAACGCCGAGTAAGTTCGGGTGCGCAGAGTAGTAGCTGCTGGTCAAATCGCGATATGCGCTGTCGGGGCCTCTGAGATGCAGCTCCCAGAGCGTGACCCCGACGGTCGGGAGCGTCTCCCTCAAGCTGCGGCGGAGGCCTTCAGGGGCGACCTCCGCGGCATGACGCTCCGTTACCACTGAAAGTGAGCCAGAGCCAACTTCTGTGGCGCAGCCACTTTCTGTCACCTAAACAGGACGCGCCTGGGGAGAAGTTGGAAGCCTGCCCGCCCGAACACTTGGCGCTTGAGCGAGCATCTTCATCCGATTGGCATGCCCATGGACCTCGAGAGAGCTCCGGGGCTGGGTCAATTTGGCGATGACGGCGTCGAGGTCGCGGTCGATGCCGGCGGCGAGGGTGTGGAGGCTGGGCAGGTCGTCCTGTCAGACGGCGTCGAGCCACTCCAGGAGACGCTCGCCCTGGCGGTCGGTGAGCACGGTCGCGAAGGAGCGGACGTGGCGGGTGAGGGCGTTGAGGTCGGGGTATTGAGTGCGGACGGTCTTGAGCTGGAGTTGTTCATGCAGGTAGGCGCGGAGGCTGCCTCCAGGATTACCGCCCCGTGGCTCACTTCAGCACCAACAGCACCGCCAGAGCGACGAGGAGGGAGTCGATCCGGTCGAGGATGCCGCCGGAGCCGGGCAGCCACCGGCCGGCGTCCTTGGCGCCGGCGCCCCGCTTGATCATCGACTCCAGCAGGTCCCCGAGCGGGCCGCCGACCGCCACGGCCACCGCCGTCTGCCACGTCAGGGAGGACAGCACGGCCAGCGTGAGGAGACCGGCCGCGGCCCCAGCCAGCGTGCCGCTCCACCGCTTGGCGGGCGACAGCCGGGAGAGCCGGGGGCCGCCGATTCGGCGACCCGCCGCGTACGCGACGATGTCGGCGATCGACACGGCCACGAACAGGACGAGGCCGAGGGCGCCGGACGATACGAGGCCGGCCAGGGTGCCCAGCCACACGAGCCCCAGCAGGCCCGCCCCCAGGCGGCGGAGCCCGTGCTCCGCGTCGCCCGAGAGCAACGGCACCCCGGCGATGGCAAGCGCCCCGGCCGCCGCCACCCGGAGCACCTCCCCGGGGGCCAGCCAGGCGGTGAGGACGAGTCCGACGATCGCCGCGTCCAGCACTGCCCGGTCCACCGGACCCAGCAGGAGCAGCCCGCCGAACTCCGCCACGGCGACCACACCGACCACAGCCACGAGCACCGCGATCCCTGGTGGACCGAGCCAGAACGCGGCGGTCACCAAGGGCACTCCGAGCGCCCACACGCACCAGCGGACCATCAGTTCACGGCGCCGGGTTGCCGCCACGGTGACGCCTCCGACCGCCAGTGCCCCGCCGAGGTACGGTACGAGACCGGCGACCGTCGTCACCGGGAGGCCCCTCCCGGCGCAGCCGACACCCGTGCGGCCGGCGTGCGCAGCGCGTCCAGGGCGCTCTGGCACGCCGCCACGATTCTCGTGTTCTCCGCCGTGTCGCGGACAGCGATCCGGACGGTCCGCCCCTCGTACGCCGGGGACATCGGCGACAGGTCACGCAGGAACACGTCGTGCCGCCGGCACTCGCGCACCAGCCGCGCCGCGCTCGGTCCGTCCGGCGGCAAGGTCACCGTGAGGAAGTTCGCCACCCCCTCGTCGACCGAGGAGAACCCGTCCAACTCCTCGAGGTCGTACGCCAGTCCCCGGCGCAGCACATGGGTGCAGGCCCAGCGCTCCGCGTAGTACGCGGGGTCGCGCAGCGCCGTCACGGCAGCCAGCTGGGCCGGCAGGCTCACGGGCCACGGCGGCGTCCAGCGCCGCAGATCCCCGGCCGTCTCCGGACCAGCCACCAGGTACGCGGCCCGCATCCCCGACAGCGCGTACATCTTCGACAGCGAGGTGCAGACCACGACCCGGGCGTCGACCGCGGCGAGCCCGGCGAGCGAGTCCGCCGGATTGACATATCCCAGGTACGCCTCGTCGATCCACCACCGGGTCCGCACGGGCGAGGCTTCGATCACCGCGCGCAGCACGTCGGCCGGGACGTGGCGGCCGGTCGGGTTGTTCGGGTTGACCACCACCACGAGGTCGTACCGTCCGTCGCCGGTCGCGGTGGCGAGCCGGGCCGGGTCGAGCAGCCAGCCGTCCTCCCGGCGCAGCTGGAGCCGGTCGACCCGGCAGCCGATCACCCGCTCGGTGACATGGGCGTACTCCCCATAGCCGGGATCGAGCAGGAGCACCCGGCTCCCCGGCGTCAGCCACCGGCCGAACGCGCGGAAGATCAGATCGGACGAGCCCGCCCCGACGACCAGCGACTCCACCGGGAGCCCGCGGACCGCGGCGATCTCCGCGAGCAGTCCCTCCGCGCCCGTCGGTGGCGAGGTCCGGGCCGCCCACTCGGGATCCTCCGAGAGGACCGCGCGGACGCCTGGGGACGGTGGGAACCAGGCGTCCAGCACATCCGCCGCGACCACCTCGTGACGGCGGGTCAGGGTCCGGAAGTCCGTGCCGATCGCCGAGAAGAACGCTCCGCCGTGCTCACAGCCGTCCGCACGCGGCGCGAAGGGCACGTCGAGCCGCCAGTCGAGGCCCGTCCTCAGCCGCCCCAGGACCCGGCCGTGGCGCTCCGCGGCCGTCCTCGTCAGCTCGGCCACGGAGCCGCTGAGGACCTCGAACGAGATCGCGCCCGAGCGGACCGTGCGTCCCACCGGCCGCAGCCCGGCGGCGAGGTACATGTCGAGCAGTTCCGTGCGTCCCATCGCCACCACCCGGCGGCCGCCCCGCGCCGCGACCCAGCGCAGCGCCGCGTACATGAGGAGTGGCGCCACCGCGGTGGACCGCCAGTGTTCCTCGACGGTCAGGACGCGGACCTCGAACGGCGCCTCCTCGGTCAGGACCGGCAGCTCCTCGCGCGTCAGGTACTTGTCGAGGGAGTAGCGGCCGACCCACGGCGGGGTAAGGCTGACGAAGCCGATCCGCGTCTCGCCGCGCGCGGCCACGAGATAGATGTTGTCGCCGTCGAGTCCGTCACTCAGCCTTCCCGACGGATCCACCGGATGCTGACCGAGCTCCTCCGCGTACACACGGTGGCGCAGTTCGTGGATCCAGTCGTGATCCCGAGGCGTGGCAGTGCGCAGTTGCAGGGCGTGGTCCATGCGTATGTCCCCCTGAGACGGTCCGGCGTTCGCCGCCCCAGCATGGAGGAGTCCGGCAGCCAGCACCTGAGTACGCATACTCAGCCGGACAGCAAAGGAGTTGGAAGCGGTCCAGGTCAGAGCCGAGTCCATGGGCAGGTGCCGAACCACCGGCACCGGCCGTGCCCGGCACAGATGTTCGGCAACTCTGGCTCCCAACTCCTGCGGAACAGAGTCCTGTCGTCGTGACGGGCAGTGATGGCGTCACAGAAGTTGGTTCTGGCTCACTTTCGGTGGTAACGGAGCGTTATGCCGCGGAGGCCGTCCCTGAAGGCCTCCGCCGCAGCTTGAGGGAGACGCTCCCGACCGTTGGGGTCACGCTCTGGGAGCTGCATCTCAGGCCCCGACAGCGCATATCGCGATTTGACCAGCAGCTACTACTCTGCGCACCCGAACTTACTCGGCGTTACCAGCGAAAGTGAGCCAGAGCCACCCATCGGACAGCCCCCTAGTCCAGCCTCCTTAGCGCGTTGACCGCCCGTTGATGCCCCGTCCTGAAACGCACGCCAGAAGAGCTGTTCTCGCCATGGGTCAGGTCCTCAAAGTCCCTCATCGCGGAGGACCCACCGCTCGATAGGCCGGCTGGAGAACTCCAGTCACGTCCCGCTCGACCCCGTGGGCTGGCTCATACCGCTTTCCGTCACCCGATCAGTGGTCACTCTGAAAGCGGTGAGTGATCGCGGGCGCGATCCTGGTTGCACTCGGGGTCCAAGACGGTCGGCGAGCTGTGCATGTCTGCCACAGCGAGCGTCGCCCGCGTTGGTCGACTATGAGGCAACACACGAGAAGAAAAATATGCATCTTGGATGCAAGATTGATAGAGTCGTACCGTGAGACTGACCAGATACACGGATCTCGCGCTCCGGGCCATAATGCGCCTGGCTGTCGTGCACGGCGGGGAACTGCTGACCACCCGGTGCATCGCCGATTCCATGAATGTTCCCTACACACACATGGCGAAGGCCATCGCGGAGCTGCAGCACCTGGGAGTGATCGAGGCGCGCAGAGGGCGCAACGGCGGGCTCTCGCTGACGGACGCCGGCCGCAGGACGCGAGTGGGCGACCTGGTCAGAGAGCTGGAGGGGGACCGGGAAGTCGTGGTGTGCGAGGGTGACAGCCCTTGCCCGCTCGCGGGGGCATGCCACTTGCGGTCGGCACTACGGCAAGCACAGGAAGCGTTCCTTGCATCCTTGAACGGTCTGACTGTGGCCGATCTTGTGACATCCCCGACCGGGCCCGTATTGCTGACGTTGGGCGCATCACCAGACTGAGCTGGCACCAGCGGAGACCGGTCCGAGCGGTCAGACATGGTTGACGCCGACGACGCACTAGCCACAGCTAAAAATATGAATTTTAGATGCATATTTTATCTCTCGGAGTCCACCGCGCAGGGGCGGCACTACCGAACAAGCCGAGCCGTGAACGCCAGTGCAGAACGCTCGATTCTGGCTCGGCAGGTGAGAAGCAGACCGGGCGACGCCAGCCGTCGACCCTGACTCGAAGGGTGTTGTACGCATGAACTCCGCCGATATACCGGCCTTCGTGTGTTGCATATGGTTCGGTGCGATCTTGGCTATCTCCTTCCTGGAGACACCATTGAAGTTCCGGGCGCCCGGCATCACTTTGCCTCTCGGCCTGTCTCTGGGGCGTGTGGTCTTCAGGGCTCTCATACGAGTAGAGATCGTTCTGCTGGTCCTTGCCTGCGCAGCCGCACTCCCCTACGGAACGACCGCCCTGGTCCTCCTGCCACCTGCAGCGATCCTGACCACACAGGCCTTGATCTTGCGTCCGCGTCTGGACCTACGGGCGCAACGTGTCATCAGCGGACAGCCCGTCCCTCGCTCGCGACTGCATCTCATGTACGTCGCAGGCGAGTTCCTGAAGCTCATGACGCTCGCCGTAGCCGCATTCGTCCTTGGAGCAACCTCATGATGGAAGACGACGGACGGCCTGGGCCGGTGGGAGAACGAGCCGACATCCAGGACCGCAAGGACATCGAAGAACTGGTCCGGGCGTTCTACCACGAGGTTCTCCAGGACCCCTTCATTGGTCCGCTGTTCACTGAAGTGGCGCACATAGACATGGCGAGTCATCTACCCGTCATGGCTGATTTCTGGGAAAGCGCTCTGCTGATGCCGGGAATTTACCGCCGTAACGCCCTGCGTGCGCACCGAGACCTGCATGCGAAGAGCCCATTGAGCTCAGATCACTTCGCCCGCTGGCTTCAGCTGTGGACCACGACCGTGCGCAGTCTCTACACAGGGCCTGTGGCCGACAGGGCGATTGTCAAAGCAAACGCTGTAGCGCAGGCCCTGTTCCGCAACACCACTGGGGAGGGACGCCTCCGGCCGGCCCAGGAAGTTCTCGTGATCGGTAGAGGACCGGACCGGCATGATGTGTGATCTGCCGGGAGCTCAGTTCGACACCGGGCCCTCCACCTTGATTGTGGACAACTTGACACTGGATCTTGAGTCCAGAAAAGAAGTCCCAGGTGGGGGCCTGCAAGTACCCGGCTGAGTGCCGGGCTGACGCCGTCAAGCTGGTGCGCTCGTCGGACCGTCCGGTCTCGCAGATCGCGGCCAAGCTCGGCATAGACGCTGCGGCAGTGAGTGAAGGCTGCGGAGAAGGCCGTGCGTCCCGAAGCCGTGGCCGCGTCGGAGGAGGACGTTGAGATTGCCGCACTGCGCAAGCAGGTCCGCGAGCCGGAGATGGAACGCGACATCCTGCGCCGAGCAGCCAAGTATTTTGCGGGCGAGACCAGCTGGTGAGCCGTTTCCAGTTTGTCGCCGACCACCGTGACGCCTTCGGCGTGAAGCAGCTGTGCACCGTACTGAACCTCTCTCGCTCGGGGTCTTGCCGCTGGTTGAAAACCGCGCTGGCCAGGGCCGCGAGGAAGGCCGCCGACGCGGTACTGACCCGGCGGATACACACGATTCACACCAAGTCCGGGAAGACATAAGGGTCCAAGCGCATCACCGCCGAACTCAACGAGAACTGTCTGATCGTCAACCGAAAACGCATCGAGCGACTGATGCGCCAACACACCATCGCGGTCAGGAGGCTGAGGAAAAGGCATCATACGACGATCCCCGGTCCGGACCGCCGGGCGGTATCGGACCTGCTGCAGCGGAACTTCACCGCCGCCGCGCCTGACACCGCCTGGATCGGTGACCTCACCTACCTGCCGATCAACGGCGGGCGGTTCCTCTCTCTGGCCACGCTCATCGACGTCTCCTCGCGGCGCCTGCTGGGCTGGTCGATCGGCGACCATGTGCGCACGGAACTCGGCACCGACGCCCTGGCCGCGGCCGTCCGCACCCGCGGCGGTCGGGTCGACGGCGTCATCTTCCACAGCGATCACGGAGCCCAGTACGGCTCAGAGGCGTTCGCCGGCGCCTGCCGCATCGCTGGCATCCGCCGGTCCACGGGAGCGGCCGGTTCGAGCGCGGACAACGCGGCAGCCGAGTCGTTCTTCGCCTCCCTCAAACGAGAGATTCTGCCCGGTCGGCGCGGCTGACCCACTGAGAACTGTGCATCGTGAAGTTGCTGGTCACGGGTCTGGTGTGCGCGGGGTTCGGGATGCTCGTGCTGGTCGTGGGTGGATGACTTCGGTGAAGATCGTCGGTCACCGGGACACTTCGCGGTTCGTGAGGACGAGCAGGGCCCTGACCAGGGCGGTCGCCCAGGTCGGGTCGGTGCGGACTTTGCCGAGCACGCGCCAGTTTTTGATGTGGGCGAAGCCGTGCTCCACCGGTGCCCGGACCGCTGCCAGTGCGGTGTTCGACAGCTTCTGTCCTCGTGTCAGGGGCCGATTCCGGGCGGCCTTGTAACCGGTGATCACTGCGGGGCCGGTGTCGGGGCCGCTGTCGTCGAGCCCGACGAAGCCAGGTCGGCGATCGCCCCGAGACCGGCCGTCCGCAGCTTAGCGGTGAGCTGGTCGTGTCGACAGGCGGTGATCTCCGAGGTCCGTCCGGGCCGGGCCGTCGAGACCCAGAGCAGCCGGCCGCGATCGTCAGTGAGCGCGATCACGAGCAGGCCATGGCATTTTCTCTTGCCGGAGTAGTTCTTCCGGTTCTTTTTGCCGGAGCGCCAGCGGGTGCGGATCAGCGTGCCGTCCAGCAGCACCATCCCGCCACCCTTGCGGGCGATCTTTTTGAGAGCGCAGTCCAGGCGCGGGGCGCGGGCGGCCAGCAGGCCGACAACTTCCCTGACCCACCGGGTCACAGTGGTGCGTGTATCCCGTTGTCACCGGCCAGATCACCCGGCCGCTGGTCACAGCGCAGTACGGCCAGCACGAGGGCGGCGATCCGACCCGGAGGCAGGGCCCGCCACCGTGACCTGATCTTCTTCAGCTGGCCGCGGATCAGGCCGGCGAGCCAGTTCAGGGTGGCACTCGACAGCGGTAGGCGGGCAGTGTAGACAAGACCGTCAGGGCCCTCGACGGGATGGTTGTTTTTCTTCACACCAAACTCAACTGCCTCCGGGGGCATACCAGTTACGCCATGTCAGCGCCCGCCTCCCTACGCCTGGGAGCGTGCGGCGAACTTGCCGTCAGGACGCTTGTGCAGCCAGCCGCGGTCGGCGAGCTTGGTCATCTTCGCCCGCAACGGTTCCAGCTTCCCGCGCACCGTCACCTCAAGGCCCAGTTCCTCGCCGACGGCCCTGACCTGCACCAGGCCGTCGGCAGCCCGCACGATCGCCAGGATCTTGCGATAGTCAGCGGGCAGCGCGGCCTCATCGCCCGTCCCGCCGCGGTGCGGGATCAGCAAAACCGCCCGTCCCGCCACCCGGGCCGCCGTCGAGGCGACGGCCGCGGCGGCCTCCGCCACAGCCCGATCCTGTTCGACCAGCCGGCGCAGGACCCGCTCGGCGATCACCAAGTCCTCCCGCTCGGCCTGGAACTCCGCCAGCTGCTTGACCAACTCCTCGGCGAGCGTGTCCAGTTCATTCCGGCGAGCCGTGATCCGCTCCAGCTCCAGCATCCCCATGCCTTCCCGGCACCGGCCCGGTCAGGGACCGTAGGTGGGGCACGGCGGCCGGCGCAGCAGAACCCGACAACGGCCCCGGCAACAGGTCAGACGATCTTCACCACGGGCACCCGCCAACGACCAGCGCGAGTACCCCGCACACCAGACCCGTGACCTGCGTACTTCATGTTGTGCAGTTTCATTGGGAATGCGGCACTCTTCGCCCTGATGCCGACCCGCGGCGTGCGTGGTGGTACGGCTTCGATTAGCGGTTGATGGCGGCCATGTTGTCCGCGTCGTAGCGCTCGCCGGAGGCCGGGGGCAGGTCGTTCAGGCGGGCGACGTGGCTGGCAGTGAGCTCGATGTGGTCGGCGGCGGCGTTCTCCTCAAGCCGGGCGACTCGCTTGGTGCCGGGGATGGGCGTGATGTCGTCACCCTGGGTGAGCAGCCATGCCAAGGCGACCTGTGCGGGCGTGGTGTCGATCTCGGCGGCTACGGCCCGGACCTCGTCGACGATTCGCAAGTTGCGTTCCAGGTTGCCGTCGGCGAAGCGGTGGTTGGTGCGGCGCCAGTCGTCGGCGTCAAAATCGTTCAGGGAGCGGATGTTGCCGGTCAGGAAGCCGCGGCCAAGCGGGGAGTACGGCACGAAGCCGATGCCCAGTTCGCGCAGGACGGGCAGGATCTCGGCCTCCGGGTCGCGGGTCCACAGCGAGTATTCGGACTGGACCGCGGTGACCGGATGCACGGCGTGAGCGCGGCGGATCGTGGCGGGGCTGGCCTCCGACAGGCCGATGTGGCGGATCTTGCCTTCGGCCACCAGTTCGGCCAGCGCGCCAACGGTCTCTTCGATGGGCGTGCCGGGGTCCACCCGGTGCTGGTAGTAGAGGTCGATGTAGTCGGTACCCAGGCGCTTCAGTGATCCCTCCACGGCCAGGCGGATATTGGCCGGGGTGCTGTCCGGAGCCGAGCCACCGGTGTGGGAGATCAGTCCGAACTTGGTCGCCAGCACGACCTCGTCTCGGCGCCCCTGCAGGGCCCGGCCGACCAGCCCCTCGTTGATGAAGGGGCCGTACCCCTCAGCGGTGTCGATATGGGTGACCCCGAGGTCCAGAGCGCGGTGGATCGTGCGGATCGACTCGTCGTCGAACTGGCCGGCGCCGGTGTAGAACGCCGACATTCCCATGGCTCCGAGACCGATGCGCGAGACCTTGAGGCTGCCGAGCGAAACGGTTTTCATGGCGCGGGCTTCCCTTCCCATTAATTAAGTACCGGTCGGTGCAGAACCCTAGCACATCAAGACCGTCCGGTACTGAATTGCGTTCGCCATCTTGTGAGATGAAACTGCTGGTCAGCGGGGATCTGTACCGAGGGGTACACTTGTGGCATGGGTGACTCACGTAGGGCCGTCATGGGTCGGCCTCGAGGATTCGACATCGACCAGGCGCTGGAACGCGCGATGCGGGTGTTCTGGGCGCGAGGTTACGAAGGTGCAAGCCTCGCTGAACTGACCGGCGCCATGGGGATCACCAAGACGAGCATGTATGCGGCCTTCGGCAACAAGGAGCAGTTGTTCCGCAAGGCCCTCCAGCGCTACGGCGCGGGGCCGGCCGCCTACGCCACGCGCGCCCTGGAGGAGCCCACTGCACGGGCTGTGGCCTTGGCGTTCCTCCGCGGAGCGGTCTGCACCACGACCCCTCCCGGCGGCCCCTCCGGGTGCCTGACCGTACAGGGTGCACTGGCGTCGAGCGACGAGAGCCGGGCCGTGCACGACCTGCTTGTCGACTGGCGCAACGACGCGGGGGTCCGCCTTGAGGAGCGCTTCCGGCGTGCCGTCAACGAGGGTGATCTTCCGCGCAACGCCGACCCTCGGCGTCTTGCCCGGTTCATCATGGCGATGGGTTTCGGCATCGCAGTGCAGGCCGCCAACGGCCTCGGTCCTGCTGAGCTCGATGAGATCGCCGACACGGCGTTGCTCGGCTGGCCCGCATAGCGGCTGCACCCCTTCGCTCGCCCCGGCGAGACCATCTCCGCGCATGAGGGCAGTGACGGTGCGGCAAAACTTCGGTACCGTCCGGGACAGAAGTTTCGAGCAGTGGTTCCTCCCCTACCGACGATCACCGCGACGAAACCGTCAAGGGCCGTCGCGAAACACCGAGCATGACCTCCGCTCCGGAGGCCGAAGGAGGGGATCATGTCCGACACCGACCTGCGCGAGTTCTACCTGCGCTACATCGGGGCGCTCAACGCCCACGAGATCTCCCGCATGGACGAGTTCATCAACGACGAGACCACCCTGAACGGCGAGCCGGGCACTCGGGACCAGGTCATCGCTGTGCTGAATGGCGATATCGACGCGGTCCCGGACTTCCACTGGGAGCCCCGGGAGATCGCGGTCGATGGTGATCGCCTGGCCGCCCGTCTGACCAACACGGGCACGCCCGCCAAGGAGTGGCTCGGTGTGGCTCCCACCGGCGCCTCGTTCGAGATCGTCGAGTACGCCATCTATCAGGTTCGTGACGGGCGGTTCGTGCACATGACGGCCCTGCACGACGCCGAGAACCTGAGGCGGCAGCTCGATGCCTGACCCCCGTAAGCCGATCGGCGTCGGCATCGTCGGCCTGAGCGCCACGGGGGGCTGGGCGGCCGGGGCTCACCTGCCCGCGCTGAGAGCCGTCGACGGGATCGAGCTTCGCGCGCTGGCGGCGAGCTCCAAAGCATCGGCCCAGGCCGCGGGAGCGATGTATGGCGTACCCGCGTACACGTCGGTCGAACAGCTCGCCAGCGACGAGAACGTCGACCTCGTTGTTGTCGCCGTCAAAGTGCCTCAGCATCGCGAACTCGTGTTGCCCGTGCTGAAGGCGGGCGTGCCGGTGCTCTCCGAGTGGCCGCTCGCCGTCGACCTGCGCGAGGCCGAGGAGATGGAGCGTGCCGCCGGGACGACGCGCACTTTCGTCGGTCTTCAGGGACGCTCCTCGCCTACCTTCCGCTGGCTGGCCGACCTCGTGTCCGAAGGATTCGTGGGGGAAGTACTTTCCGCCACCGTCGTGGCGTCTTCGACCGAATGGGGCACTCCGGTGTCTCCGAACATGGTCTACACGCTCGACCGCAAGCTCGGGGCCACGATGCTGACCATCGCGTTCGGACACGCGATCGACCTGGTGTCGATGACCGTCGGCGAGCTTCAGGAAGTGGTTGCTACGACCGCGACCCGGCGCCGCCAGGTTCCCCTCGGACGCACCGGGCAGGTCGTTCCGATGACCGCCGAGGACCAGATCGCGATCTCGGGCACCGTGGCGGGCGGGGCGATCCTATCCGTCCACCACCGTGGAGGCGCGGCATCGGGTGCAGGGTTCTCTCTGATCATCGACGGCACGGAGGGGAGACTCGAGATTACCGCCGCCGAGTTCCCGCACGTCGGTCCGGTCACGGTGTGCGTCACACGCAGCGGCGGTCGGCCGACGAAGGTCACGCTGCCCAGCGGCTACGACGACTATCCCGCGCTGGCCGGAACAGCGATCCACACGCTGGTGCACGCCTACGCCGCGATTCGGGACGACCTCGTCCACGGAACGGCTGTCGCCCCGGGCTTCACCCACGCCGTCAAGCGCCACCAACTCCTTGACGCGATCGTACGGTCCGCCGCCACAGGCCAACGAAAAGCTCTCCATCCTTAGACGCGCAGCCAGTCGATTTTGACACTGTCCGACATCGCTTCGCCGCATCGGCCCCTGCCATGTGTGCCGGCACACTCGGCCGCACGCTGACCGGTCGAGAGCGGACACGAGCGAGCGTGGCGTTCGGCGCAGCAGAACCCGACAACGGCCCTGGCGACAGGTCAGACGATCTTCACCATGGACACCCGCCGACGACCAGCGCGAGTACCCCGCCCGCCCCGCACACCAGACCCGTGACCTGCGTACTTCATGTTGCACAGGTCTCACTGAACAGGCGGCCCGTCTCGAGGTGTTCCGCTGGCTCGGCTGCTACAACCACCAGCGCAGGCACTCGGCGATCGGATACCTCGCGCCCGCCGCCTTCGAACAGAGATCAACTACCCTGGCCATCACTGCATGACAACCCGTCTCCACAATCCGGGTCGAAGACCCACCACCTTCGTGCTGGGGTGGTGCCAATCGCATCCGGCGTCGATCAGCTCGCGTGAAGCGGTTCGCAGTGGCCAGGCCAGCCGGCAACGCACTTTGGGCAGGTCGGTGATGTCAGCGGTGCAGACATGCGGAAACCGCGACGACGACCGGGTGGGGCTTTCACGGGTTGCCGGTCAGCTGATCTGCTCCTTCAGCCGGGCGACGATCCGCAAAAATTCCTCTGCAGCGGCAGAAAGCCTGTTCGGGTCGTAGCAAAGACCGGTCGTGTACACAGCAGAAGTACCCAGCCGCACCGCACAAACGTCTTCCTGTTGAACGCCTTCCAGCGCTGCGGAGTAGGGGATCACCGCTACCCCGACTCCACGTGCGACCAGAGTGTTCACATCAAGCATGTCGTTGAGTACCAGGCTCTTTCTGGGGTCGCGGCCCGAGCCCAACAAGATGGCGTCGATGTGGCTTTGGAGCTCCGGCCCGTGCAGACACTGGACCATCTGCTCCGACGGCGAGAGATCTGCCAGCTCTACGGTTTCTTCGGCAGCCAGCGCATGGTTGGCCGGGACCAGCAGCACGAAGGGCACTGATGCCAGCGCAATCACCTTCATCTCGGATGTGATGACGCTGCGGCCGAGATCAACTTGGGCGAGATCCAGTGTTCCCGCTCTGACCCCTTCGGCGTTCTGGTCGCCCGACGCCGTAGTTACGTTCATTTCGATCGCGCTGTTGCGACTGTGAAAGAGAGCCAGGACCTCCAGCAAACCTCCCACGTCTCCATGGGTGTCAAGCAAACCGAGACGCAGGCGTCCGCGTCGCCTTGCTTGAAGGGCGTCGAGCTGGGCTTGTGCGTCGTCGACGCTTGCCAGAATGCGCGAGGCCAGAGGCACGAAGAGTTCACCAGCAGCAGTGAGCCTCACCGAGCGGGTGGTCCGCGTGAACAGGGCGGTTCCCATCTGCTGTTCGAGCTTGGCTATCTGCTGGCTTAGCGACGACTGGGTGATCTTCGACCTCGCTGCGGCTTGACGGAAGTTCAGCGTCTCCGCGAGGAACAGGAAGTTCTCGAGGTGTCGGATCTGCATGGCTCAGCGCATCTCTCTGCGTTCGGGGGCTTGCCGTGACCGATGTGTCGAGTGGCACGGGTACATCCGTTCTGGCGAAACCACTTGGACGGGTTCAGGGTTCGCGCGGAATCAGGGGATGCGTCTCACCTCAACATTTGGACAGTGTACAACTTAAATGTGCACTATCATTTTGGGGATATGGGTGTTACATCACATTTGCTGAACCGGCACCCCCAAGAGGCGCATCAAAGCAATAGGGCCTCTCCTCACCGCGATCCAGCGAGAGGCACGGCCCTTGCGCAGCACTCTCGGCAAGATTCCAGGTTGACACAAGGTGATACATCAGTTGCATTCAGCGACGGTCAACTGCTGACACCCAGGCAGCGAGCGACAGGACGGCTTCTGGATCTGCCTGGGCCAAACGGACCACACTCGCCGGATCAACCTCCTTCAGGGGCCCCATGAGAGCCATCGCGGTGAGCAGTGCACTGTGCGCCCTCACTGACGGCGCAAAATCGGCAGGATCCTGTACCGAAAGCGGTATCAGTTCCTCCAGTGATGCTGACGTGTGTCGCGTGCGCTCGCTCACATGACGCCAGGCTCTCAGGTCTCCCGCGTCGAACAGAATCAAAGGCCCCTCGGCCCCGAGGCTCTCTCCGAGCCCCTCCTCTAGGAAGCCGGCCTCCTCCATCACCTGGAGCGCATAGATCCGCACATGAGCCAGGAAGTCATATGTCCGTTCCTCTTCTCGCTTCTTCTTCCTCTCCTCACGTGCAACCAGCAGGTCGATCTGCGCGACACGCTCTGCACGCACGATGGGATCAGCGTTCACGTCGTACACCCCACCCGTGCCAGCAAGCAGGCGTTCGATACGTCCCCACTCGTCGGCCTCAGCCAAGCTGCGGGGGCTGGCAGCAGAATTCCGCCCAGTCGCGCCAATCCGCTTCTCGGAGCGAATGCGATCCAACTCGCGCACAACGTCCGCATGGCTCATACCGCTGGCATGACGTCGTACAGCGCTGCGACCGGCCTTAGCCGTCTCGGTCGGCTCGCCGATCACAGTGACGGCGGGGATACGCACACTCCGACGACCTGGGGTGAACACGTGTGGCTCTCAATCGTGACAAAGAACATGGGTAAGACCTGGCCGGTCCGCCGCGGAAGTCCGTGGGACCGTAACCGATCTACCTCGACCACGAATGGGGGCACCACACAGTTGGCCCCGCTGTTCCTAATGAGGCAGCTGCATTGCCCCACCGATCTCCGCGTCCTGTTTCCTCCACGCGGACACGCCGACACGGAATGTGCCCGCTGGCCCTGCTTGCGCAGGCCCAGCGGGCACGGACGTCATCCGGCAACCGCGGGCATCGTAAGGGATTACGACCACAGTTCTGGATGTACATGGTGGCAGCTGCTCAGGGTGCGACCTCGGCACAGACGCGCTCTCAGCACCCCCACAAGTCTCACTTCACTGAACCCGCCATCACGCCCTGTACGAAGTGCTTCTGGAAGGCGAAGAACACCACCAGGGGAACCACGAGAGACACGAACGCGCCCGGCGCGAGCACGTCAATGTTGCTGCCGAACTGCCTGACTTGCGACTGAAGTTGCACGGTCAGCGGCTGCGAGGAACTGTCCGCGAAGAGCAGGGCCACCAGCATGTCGTTCCATACCCACAAGAACTGGAAGATGGCAAGGCTGGCGATCGCCGGCCGCCCCACAGGCAGGACCAACTGGAGGAAGATCCGCCACTCTGTGCCGCCGTCCATGCGCGCCGCTTCGAGCATTTCCTTCGGCATCTCGGCGAAGTAGTTCCGCAGCAGGAACACGGCGAAGGGAAGACCGTAGGCCACGTGGAAGAGCACGACACCCGGAATCGTGCCGAACAGTCCCAGCTCTCCGAAGAGCTTCGCGATCGGTAGCAGACCAATCTGCACCGGCACCACCAGCAGGGCCACGACGACCAGGAAGATGCTGTCCCGGCCCGGGAAGTCCAGCCAGGCGAAGGCGTACCCCGCCAGCGCAGCGATGACGACGACCAGGAACGTCGCTGGCACCGAGATGAGCACCGTATTCCAGAGGGACTGCGTCATGCCGGCGTTTTTCAGCAATGCCGTGTAGTTGTCGAAGGAGAGCTGGCCAGGACTGGAGAAAACAGTCCACCAGCCGCCTGTTGCCTGGTCCTGGGCTGAACGAAGCGATGACACCAAGAGTCCGGCCAGCGGGGTGAGCCACACCAGCCCAGTCACCACGAGGAACGCCTGCACCAGGCCGTTGCTCAGTCCTCGCCGGATCACATTCATCGTTGGCTCCTTCGGAAGCGGCGGACGTTGAAGACCATGGCCGGGACGACCAAGAGCAACAGCAGCACGCCGAGCGCGCTTCCCAAGCCCTGGTTGTTGCCGCCGCCGAATGACACCAGCCACATCTGCGTGGCTAGGACGGTCGCGTCCTCCTGCACGGGCCCGGGCGCGATGATGTAGACGAGGTCGAACACCTTCATCACATTGATGACCAGGGTCACGAAGACCACGGTCAGTACAGGTGCCAGCAGCGGTACGGTGATCCGTCGGAAGATCTGCCACTCATTGGCGCCATCCATCCGCGCGGCTTCCAGTGCGTCCCGCGGCAGGGCCGCAAGCCCGGCTCCGATCAAGACCATGGCGAATCCGGTCCAGATCCACAGGTATGCGCCGATGATCGCCGGTGTCACGAGGGCCGGTCCCAGCCACGACAGACCCTGGTAGGGCTGTGCGAAGTTCGAGCTGGGCAGCTTCACCGTGTAACTGCCGGGCTTCAGGCCAGACAAGCGGAAGGAGCCGTCGGAGGCTGTGGTCGTGCTCGCAGCCGTCTTTCCGTCGGCGCCGACTGCTTCCACACGCATCTTCGGCAGCCCGGATTCCTTGGAGTCGACCTTGCCCTGCTCGCCTCCGCCACCGGGGGTGAAGTCCAGGTAGACGACTCCGCTCACCTCGTCCGCCGCGGCTGTCTGGTTGGCTGCCGGGTAAGCGGGCCGGGCACCGGCGGGGAGATCGCCCGGAGCAAGGCCGACCATTCCGAAGTCCACCGCCGTGCCAGGCGACACCCGTCGACTCGTGCGGTAGGAACCGTCAGAGCCGCTCGTCAGCCCATGGCCCTCGCGGGCCCTGGCCGTCGGGTATTCGGAGGGGCTCTCGAAGGTGTCGTGCACGCTGACAATAGCCGCGTTGAGTACCCCCTTGGAGGGGTCCTCGTCGTAAGCAAGCCTGAAGATGATGCCGGCGGCCAGGAAGGACACGGCCATCGGCATGAACATCAAAAGCTTGAAAGCCGTAGCCCAGCGGACCTTTTCCACCAAAACAGCCAGGACCAGGCCGAGGCCGGTCAGCAGCGTCGGTGCCACGACGACCCAGATGGCCGTGTTCCGGACGGCCTTGAGGGTGGCTGGGTCACGGAACATCTCGGTGTAGTTGTCGGCGCCCACGAAGTGGTTTCCTGAGGCGTCGAAGAGACTGCGGCCCATCGAGAACAGCACGGGATAGACCACGAGCGCGCCCAGCAGGAGCAGTGCTGGGAAGACGAACAGCACGGCGCCGAGCCGTGCCCGCCGCCGGGAGCGGCGGGCACGTTCGGCGTGGTCGGTGCACGGCGGGCTTGCCGTCTCCTTGACCAGGGTGGATGTCATGATCCGTCAGCCCTTGTAGGCCTTGGCTGCGGCGTCTTCCAGCTTGGCTGCGGTCGCCTTGGGGTTGGAGGGGTCGCGCAGGAAGTCCTGGAGGAGCTTCCACTCACCGGCGCCCTTGGTGCCGCCGAACGCGGCGGGGGCCTGGTCCGACATGTCGAAGCGGACGGAGTCACCGGCGTCGACAAGGGACTTGGCGGTGGCGCGGGTCACATCGTCGCTGTAGGAGTCGAGCGAGACGTTCTTGTTCGGGGACAGGTAGCCGCCCAGCTTCGCCCAGACGGCCGACGCCTCCGGAGTGGCAAGGTACTCGAGGAGCTTCATGCCGGCCTTGGCGTTCTTGCCGTCCTTGAGGACCACCGCGGCGTCGCCACCGCTGACGACGGGCGCGGTACCGCCGCCGACCGCAGGGAAGGGGAAGAAGTTCGCGTCCTTGCCGATGGTCTTCTTAAACTGGTCGTGGGCAACCCCGGCGACAAAGTCGCCCTCGTAGACCATGCCGGCGTCGGGCTTGGGACCGAACACCTTCTCCACCGAGCCAGGGAAGTCGGTGTTAAGGGCCTCCTTCTGGCCGCCCGCAACAAGTTCCTTGTCCTTGAACAGCTTGCCGAGCGTGGTGAGGGCCTCGACCACCGAGGGGTCGGTCCACTTCAGCTTGTGGGCCGCGAGGGCGTCGTACTTTTCGGGGCCGGCCTGGGAGAGGTAGATGTTCTCGAACCAGTCGGTCAGGGTCCAGCCGTCCTGACCGGCGACCGAGAAGCTGGCCAGACCGGAGTCGGAAATCGTGTGTCCGACCTTCAGCAGGTCGTCGTACGAGGTCGGAGGCTTGACGCCGGCCTGGTCGAAGGCGCTGGGGCTGTACCAGACCGTGGACTTGTGGGCGGCCTTGAAGTAGAGACCATAGAGCGTGCCATCGACGCTGCCGTAGTTCTTCCAGACGGGTGCGTAACCGGCGTCGACCGACTTCTGCGTGGCGGTCGAAAGGGGCGTCAGCCAGCCCTTCTGCTCGAACTGCTGGAGTACGCCGACCTGCGGGACCATGACCACGTCGGGCGCGTTGCCGCCCTCGATCTTGCTTCCGACCACGGTGGAGACGTTGTCGCCGGTGGACACGAACTGCGTCTTGGCACCGGTCTTGGCGCTGAAGGCGTCGAGAACCTTCTGGAAGTTCTTCTGCTCGCTGCCGGTCCAGACACCAGCGACAGTGACGGTCTGGCCGCTGAGCGCCTTGTCGCCGCTGGAGGAGGAGGTGTCGCTGCCACCTCCACAAGCGGTCGAGCCAAAGGCGAGGGCGAGGGCGGTGCAGCTGGTGAGCAGGGTCGTACGGCGTCGCATCATCGTTGATGTCCCTTTCGAGTGCTATTAACTGCTGTGTTGTCAGAGGTCGTTGATCCACCAGGCGGCCGTCGAGCCGGGAAGGACTCCGGCTGTGCAGGGGCCGCTGGAGAGCAGAGGGGTGCCGGAGACCGGTGCGGGCACGGGCGCCGTGCCGAAGTTGACAGCGCAGACCAGGCCGTCACCGCGGACGAACGCGAGGACGTCAGGCTGGGTGTCGAGCCAGCGGAGCGATCCTTCTCCCAGCTGGCTGAGGGACGAACGGAGTTGCAGTCCCTCGCGGTACAGGTGCCAGAAGGAGCGGGTATCTGCGAGTGCACGGTCGGTGGCGTAGTCCGCAAAGTAATCCGGCTGCGGCAGCCAGGGTTTGGCGCTCTCGGCTCCAGAGGTGAAGCCGAACGGGGATGCCTGCCCGGACCAGGGCAGAGGGACCCGACAGCCGTCGCGAACCCGGGCGCGGCTTCCGGTGCGCCGGAAGATCGGGTCAGTGAGCACGTCGTCGGGCAGGTCGACAACCTCGGGCAGGCCGAGTTCTTCACCCTGGTAGATGTAGGCGGCTCCGGGCAGTGCCAGCATGAGCAGTGCTGCGGCGCGGGCTCGGGCCGGGCCGAGCCCGGTGGTTTCGGTGGCGGGTTCGCCGTAGCGGGTGACGGTCCGGACCTGGTCGTGGTTGTTGAGCACCCAGGTGACGGTGGAGCCCGTGCCCGCGATGTCCAGCATCGCCTCGGAAATGACCTTGCGGAAGGCATCGGCGTCCCACGGCGCGCTCAGCAGGTCAAAGAAGAACGCCTGGTGGAGTTCATCGGGCCGAACGTACTGGGCGTGTTCACGGGCAGTGGGCACGGAGACCTCACCGACCAGGAGGCGCTCGGAGCCGTCGCGCGCTGTGTACTCCTCGCAGACTGCTCGCCAGCGGCGCCAGACGTCATGGACCTCCGGCTGGTTCCAGGCGAGGGGGTTAACCGAGTCGCGGGTGCGGGCGTCAGCTTCGGGGTCTGGGGAGTTAGGCAGTTCGGGGTGTTTGAACAGGCCGGCAGCGACGTCGATTCGGAAACCGTCGATGCCTCGGTCGAGCCAGAAGCGGAGGACGCGGTCGAACTCGTTGCCGATCTCGGCGTTGCGCCAGTTCCAGTCGGGCTGGTCCGGCGTGAACATGTGCAGGTACCACTGGCCGGGACGACCGTCCGCCTCGGTGATCCGGGTCCATGCGGGTCCGCCGAACATGGCGTGCCAGTTGTTGGGCGGTTCCGAGCCGTCAGGGCCGAGACCGTCGGCGAAGTGGAAGCGGGCGCGGGCGGGGCTGCCGGGCTCAGAGGCGAGTGCCTCCTTGAACCAAGGGTGGTCGGAGGAGCAGTGGTTGGGGACGATGTCGAGAAGTACCCGAATGCCGAGCCGGTTCGCGGTGGTCATCAGCAGGTCGAACTCGGCGAGGTCTCCGAAGGTCGGGTCGACGTCGCAGTAGTCGGCTACGTCGTAGCCATGATCATGCTGCGGTGAGGGATAGAAGGGGCTCAGCCAGATCCCGTCGACGCCGAGCTTCTTCAGGTAGGGCAACCCGGCCCTGACTCCGGCGAGATCGCCGATGCCGTCTCCGGTGCTGTCCAGGAAGCTGCGGACGTACACCTGGTAGATGACTGCGTCGCGCCACCAGCGGTGCATGTTCAACCCATTGCCTGTCTCTGTGGTGCTCGTGGTTATGCATGCATGTTAAGTAGACATGTCCAGAGCGTGTCAATGAGAAGGGCACAAGACGCCGGAGAGTGGCCCTTTTTATCCATATAAAATGGACCAAAGAGCCTCGCACGGGGTAACTGGTTTACCTAACAGGTAGCTAGTCTGCGCTACCGGCGCGAGATGGCCGCGAGCTCCCGGGCCAACCGCCGGACCGCATCCTCGGTCGTCTCGGCCCCGGTCATGGCGTCGTGCACTACCGCCTGCACCACCAGGCTGACCTGGCCATAGCGCGGGCTCTTGGGACGAGGAGCCGCAGTGAGAACGCTCGCGCGCAGGGTGGGCAGGTAGGGAAATCGTTGCACCAGGTCAGGATCTTCGTACAACGCCGCACGCACCGGCGGCAACGCGCCGCGAGTCAGAACGAGCCTTTGAACCGGCTTGCTGGTCAGGTAGGCGATCAGCCGGGCAGCCGAATCAGGATGGCGGGCGTGGGCGTTGACGGCCAGGTCAGACCCACCGAGCACGCTGGTGCCCTGACCGTCCGGACCCGGCAGTCGCACCGCCCCGATCTTCCCGGCAACCGGAGAACCGGCTGCCGACGCAACGGCATAGGCATAGGGCCAATTACGCAGGAAGAGCAGCCGGCCGTCCTGGAATGCCTGCTTCGACTCCTCCTCCTTGTACGTGAGCGCTGCCTTCGGGATCCAGCCCTCGCGCACCCCTCGGGCGAGGAATTCGATTCCCTCACGGGCCGCGGCAGAGTTGACCGTCACCCGGTCGCCTTCGCCGCCGAGGATGGTGCCGCCGGCCGAATAGACTGCTTCGGCAGCGTTCACGGTCAACCCCTCATAGGGGAGGAACTGACCCGCGTAGCCGTCCAACCCGTACTTCGGTGCGACGGTCTTCGCGTCGTGCTCCAGTTCCGCCCAGGTTTTCGGGGGCGGGAGGCCCTCTTTGTCGAGGATGTCTTTGCGGTACAGCAGCAACCCGGCGTTGGTGACGTACGGGACGGCGTACAACCGCCCTTCGTAGGTCGCAGTGTCCACGACCGGCGGCAAAAAGGACGTAAGCGGAAAGCGGTTCCGGGGCAGCGGGCGTATCCAGCCCGCCGCCGCGAACTCCGATGTCCAGTTGACGTCGATGTTGAGAACGTCGAACCGGCTGTTGTCGCCGCCGCGCAGATCGGTGACCATCTGCGCATGGGTCTCGTCTGCAGAGTCAGGCAACTCAACGAGTGTGACCCGCTCCCGAGGATGGGTGCGGTTCCAGCCCTCCAGCACTGAACCCAGATAGCCGGTCAGATCTCCAGCAGTGGCCAGAGTCAGGGGCCCACGGCCCTCGTCGTCATCACCATGATGACCGTTCGACGAGACGCATCCAGTCAGAACCACGCCGACTACAAGAAGGCACCTACCCGCGGCTTTGATCCACCGCATAGGTTCCTCCCTGTACACATGCCCATCGGCATCGTCGCCAGGGTCAAATGCCATGTATACCCGTTAGGTATGGGCGATACTAGAGCCAGGCACACATTATGAGGACAGGAGGACCGCGGTAGTGCGTCTGCCCCTCCTCGCACTCCTCGCACGGGGACCGGCCCACGGTTACGAACTCAAGCAAGGCCTTGAGCAACTCCTGGGCTCCGCGTACCCTCAGCCGAACGTCGGCCAGATCTACGTAACGCTCGGCCGGCTCGAAAAACAAGGACTCATCGAGGGCGAGGACATCGAACAGTCCAGCCGGCCCAACAAGAAGGTCTACCGCCTCACAGAGTCCGGACAGGAAGCGCTGCGCGCCTGGTTCGACAAGCCCGAGGACGAGCCGCGGGTCCGGGACGAGTTCTTCATGAAGTTGGCCCTGGCTCCGCAAAGCGGCATCGCCGACCAGATCGCCTTGATCAACAAGCAACGGCGCCAATACCTCACCTCCATGCGCAACCTGTCGAAACTGTCCGCCACCGAAGACCGCGACAACCGCATCGCCCATCTCCTGATCGAGGGCGCGATGCTGCACCTTCAGGCCGACCTTGACTGGCTCGAACGGTGCCAGGAAGAGCTGGAGGAGCTGGAGTGAACGACAACCCCGCTCCCGTGCTGCGCGCCCAGGGCCTGGTCAAGACACACTACGGAGAGAGTGGCCCGGCCCACGCCGTCCGCGGGGCCGATCTATACGTCCGCCAAGGCGAGTTCGTGGCGATCACCGGCCCCTCCGGAGCAGGCAAATCCACGTTGCTGCATCTGCTCAGCGGGCTGCAGCAGCCCGACACCGGCAGCATCTGGCTCGACGGCGAGCGCACCGATGCCTGGCGGGAGTCCCGCTGGGCGGTGGAACGGCGCAAGAGGATCGGCATCGTCTTCCAGTTCTTCAACCTCGTCTCCAACCTGTCCGTCGCCGACAACGTGGAATTGCCCGCACTCCTCGCCGGTGCATCGCCCAAACGCGCACGCGCCGAACGGGAAGAACTGCTGGCCGAACTCGGAATCACAGGCAAGGAACGCAGTTTGCCAGCTGAACTATCAGGCGGCGAACAGCAGCGCGTCGCCCTGGCGCGCGCCCTGGTCAATCATCCGCCCCTGCTGCTGGCCGACGAACCGACGGGCAGCCTGGACAGCAGAGGCACGCGCGAGGTCATGCGGCTGCTGTCCCGGTTCCACCAGCGTGGGCAGACGATCGTACTCGTCACCCACGATGCCCGGCTGGCCAGCGCCGCGGACCGAGTGATCAGCTTCTTCGACGGCCGGATCGCCGACGATGCCACGCTCGAAAGCACCCCGTCCCATCGGCAGGGGGCATCCGGAGTATTGAGACTCCACGACTGACGTGCAGACGTACGACAACCCTCGAAAGGGCTGGATCTGATGCGCGCCACTTTGCGCTGGGCACATTCCGACCTGCGCGCGCACCGCGGAGAGGCGCTCTTCCTCGTCCTCGCCACCGCAGGCATCGTCGCGTCGCTGCTGCTGGCCACCGCATTGTTCGGCTATGCCACCAACCCTTGGCAGCGTGTCTTCTCGCAGACCCACGGGGCCCATGTCTGGATCCACACCAGCAGGTCCACCGACCTCGGAAGACTGGCAGCTGTGGACGGCGTCGAATCCGTTACCGGACCGTATGCCACAGCTGCGAGCACCCTCACCTCCCGCGGGACGCGCGCCTCCGTAGAGCTTCGGGCAACATCCACCACCCTCCCCGCTGTGGGCCGCCCCCTCATCACCTCTGGCCACTGGCTGAACCCCGCAGCCCCCAACGGCGTGGTCCTGGAAAGCCGGCTCGCCCGTGCACTGCTCGCCGCTCCCGGTGACACGCTTTCCCTGCCTGAAGGAACAAGAAAGGTCACTGTCGTTGGCATAGCCGACAGCGCCGAGGCCCGCTACCGTCCAGGCGAACAGCCCGGGCTCGTATGGGCACTTCCAACGATCGTGCGCCATCCGACAGGGCAAGTCATCGGACTACGTCTGATCAACCCCGCTGAGACGGACTATGCCGTCCAGCGTGCCGTGACCATCCTGGGATCTGGGGCTATCGGCGAAGTCTCCACCTGGCAGCAGGCACGCGCAGAAGCACAAGGCGACAACCGGCTCCTCGGCCAAGTACTGGGTCTGTTCGGTCTGGGCGCACTCGTGGCCGCCGGATTCGCCGTCCACGGAGCGATCGCCACTCGTATCCGCGGACACCTGCGCGACATATCAGTCCTGAAAACCATCGGCTTCACTCCGAGCCAGGTCGTCCGCGTTTTCCTCAGCCAGCACATCGCGTACGCATTCCTCGGTGCCATCACGGCGACCACCGGCACGGAAGCGCTGGGAAGCCATGTCCCGGGCCGTCTCGGCGAGGCAGTCCGCATGTGGCGCGTCCTGCCCGGACATACGGCAGCGCAGTTCGCCATCCCCGCAAGCGCGGTCCTGTTCATCGCGGCAACAACAGGGCTCGCGGCCTGGCGAGCTGGCCAGGTACCACCTGTACCTGGAACACGACCAAAAGTTCACACGGTCGAACAATTCTCACACACCGAGCAGAATGCTACGAGGCCCACCCATCTGCCCCGAAGGCGTGTGCTGGACGCCGTCCGCCAAATACTGGAGTCTCAGGCCGCCCGGACCTGGTCAGGACACCAACTGTCGGCGCTGATGCGGCGAACCCTCAGTGCCCGAGTGCCAGCCGCACTGGTGCTGGGATGGCACGCCGCCTTTACCCGTCCGGTCCGCTCTCTGACGACCGTAGCCCGCCTCGCCCTGCCCCTGCTGCTGATCGTTGTGGCGATGAGTGCCTGGACCACCATCGACCGCTTCCACAGCGAGCCGGAAAAGATGGGGATACCGACCGTCCTGACTGTGCACACCCGCAAGGCATTGAGCTACGCAGAAGCCCGCAGTGTGCTGCAGCGCGACCCACAAGTCGTATCGGCCTATCCGGGGGTCGAGGTTGCTGCACTGGTTCCGGGACAGACGTCCACAATCGCTCTGCGCGGCTTGGGCACCCACGACTCCCCCTATCCCTACGCCGTCGTCGAAGGCCGGAGCGCCCACACCAGTGACGAGGCCGTGGCAGGACAGGGTCTCCTCGACCTGCTCGACGTGAAAGTCGGCGATTGGGTACGCATGACAGTCGGCGACCAGCCACAGATCCTGCACATCGTGGGCCGCAGCATCGAACCGCAGAACGGCGGCCGTGTCATTTCCACCTCGCTCGACACCCTCCGCGAGAACGACCCTCATCTCACGCCGACGCTGTACCAGCTCCGTCTGCGTCCCAGTGCCGATCCACACGCCGTCGTCCGCCGGCTCACCACAGCCGGGCACGAACAACTGGACGTACATATCGCGACCAACCCCGCTGACGAGCTTTCGCCTCTGCGCGGAGTCGTGGCCGGTCTCATTCTCGTGCTCGGCCTCATAGGGCTCGTCGAGATGCTCACCGCGATCGGTGGCACCATCCGCGAGAGCGAACGCGACCTGCTGGCCCTCAAGGCAATTGGCCTGTCACCGCGCCAGATCACCGCCATCACGATGACGACCACAGCCTGCACCGCCTTCGTGGCCTTCGTGGCAGGAGCCACCATCGGCACGCCACTCGCCCACTGGCTGATCGATGCTCAAGGAAGGTCAAGCGGTATTGGGGCGGGAATTGCCCAGAGCCCGTCACCGACGACGCTTGGTCTCGTCGGAGCCGCTACGGTACTGGGTGCGGCAAGCCTCGCGGCATTTCCTGCAGCACGGTCGGCACGACAAAGGCTGACTGACACGCTGGCCGCGGTGGCCTGACTCTCCGCTTCCGAGTCCTGCGCGGCACTTTCGGCGCTGCGCCATGAAATCGCGGTAAGCCGTCCAAGAGCTACACCCCGATTTCCCCAAAGGGCAGTCTTGTTGGCCTCTTCGCCGGTTTCTGCGCGATACCTATTCCGTCAGAATGTAAATGCCTGGGCAGATCGCGAGAGCCCCGGGTCAGATCTGCGGCTGGGCCGATTCAGACACACGACCGCCCGGGCCTGCGAACCCCTCTCTGCCGTTGCAAGGGGGACGGGTCACGCGCGTCCCCGTTCTGACGCGTAGTTCTGCTCGGAGTGGGAGTCTGGCCGTGGGCCACCAACATCTTTATACGCATGCAGTCTTCCCCGTATGGGCCTACGTGGCTGTGTGCATCGGCTTCTTCCAGGGCCGGGCATGCTTGGCCCGGTTCCGAGCCTGTCGAACAAATCGGGCGTGGCTCATCCTCGGAAGCCTGGCACTCGGGTCCGGGCTGTGGGGTATGCACGTGATCGCCCTGCTCGGGTTCGGCGTCACCGGGATGCCTGAGAGTCACGATGCCACTCTGACCATCGTTTCCGCACTGCTCTGCCTCGGTGCAGTCACGCTCGGTCTGTCCCTGGCGGACGCATTCCATACCTGGCAGGGGCTCGTGAGTGCTGGCACTGTGCTGACAGTCGGCCTGACCGGAACGCAACTGCTGAGCATGGCCGCCCTGGACGCGCCCGCCGTATTCCACTGGTCACTGGGAATCGCACTGATCTCTATCGTCCTGACCGGACTAGGGGCCGCCGGCGTTGTGTGGCTGGCTCGCACAGCCGTCTCCAGCGCTCTGACCACCGCGGCTGCATTCCTTGCGGCGGCGCTGCTGTGCGCTGCGCAGTACACCGGCCTCGGTGCAGCGACCGTAACACCGGCCACTGAGCTGTCGGGTCATGGCAGTGGTGCTTTGAGCGGAGCGGGCCTCGCTGTTCCGGTGGCGGCCGTCCTGGGCATGGTCATCCTCACAACGGCATTCAATCTGTATGTCACTCCGATCCAGGACATCCTGCACAACCGCACCCTTCCGGCCACGTGGGAAGCACAGACTTATCCGCCGCCGGCGGCGATACCCACCCCTGCTGTCGTACGGGTCATCGAACACTCCACAGCCATCCGGCCGGCGCCCGACGTTGCCATCGAAGCTGGTCCCGTAATGCAGACCGTCAGCTAGGGCGAAGGCCACCCCAAGGCCAGATTCGGCTGCCGGCCCGCCCCGGTGCGGGCCGGCACAGCCAACGACTCCACGCTGGCGACAGCACCTGAATGCCAGACGCCACCAAAGACTCCCTCGCCGGGCAGAGCTTTGATCCGCGTTCACTGTGCATCGTCAGGAGAACACTGTCGCCGACTTGCCAGCGATCACGTGGCAATAGGTCACAGAGCGCCTATCCGAATCGCATAGGCCACAGCATGTGTACGGTTGCGCAGGTTGAGGCGTCTTGTGACCGCAAAGATGATGTTCTTGATCGTGCGCTCCGAGTAGTTCAGCTTGGCCGCGATCTCTGTCGTGTCCAAGCCGTCAGCCAACAGCCGCAACACTTCGATCTCGCGGCTCTCAAACCCGCCGGGGAGCGCCGAACCCGTCGTATCGCGCAGTAGAGCACGCAGTTCCTCGATCACAGACCTGAGGAGCTCCCCCGGCATCTGAGCCCCGCCCGCACGGCTGTTCAAGACAGCCTGGAGTATCTCGGCAAAACCGGACTGAGCCCGAGGCAAGATACTGACAAGCCCGTACCGAACGGCGCGGGCCAAACGTGGCTTGCTGATGCGGTCGGCAACGAGGACGATCCTCATCCCGGGATTCGCCGACATCGCCGATGCTGCTTCCATCCAGGACATGACCACCTCGGTGACCTCGTTCGCCAGGACCAGAACGACATCCGCGCCTGTTGCCTGTTCGGCAGCCAGGACCGTCATCCCCTCCGAACGACGCAGCAGGACTTCGACGCCCTGCAACGACACCGGATCGGCCGCTCTGACGGCAATCGATACCGAGGCGGGAGTTTTCTCCTTGTTGGTCAACTCAGGTCCTCCAGGATCGGCACGACATGGTCTCGACGCACGATCGTGAATGTGGGCTCAACGAGCAGCGGCCTCGCCGTTGAACTGCAGACAGGTGGAGACCGTGGTTTTCTCCGGGTGCGCAGCACCAAGTGCGGCACGAGTGTGACGATTCCGCACTGCGCCCCGGCTCGTCGGTCAGGAAAAGCGCATGTCACAACGATGTAGCGGCCGCTCAGTGTCAGTTCTAGGCCTCAACTCGAGTGGCAAGTACAGCCGGCACATCGACCAGGCACCGATATCAAGGCACACATCACCGTCACTGACGGGCCGAAGAGTGTGGCATCTGCTGCTTCGGGCCAATGTGTGCCGGGGGCGCTATACACACCGATGTCCCCGACCGGATGCTGGATCCCGCAGCGGAGCAGTAATGATCTCTCCCCGACAGTGCACAGCCGTGCACGTCGACAGCGGCATCCACCACCAGTCTCGACAGCGGTGAGGCGGTACGGCTACAAAGCTCGAACACCTTCCAGTGGTGCTCTGAAGCGAGCCAAGACAGCAACTGCGGTGTAGCTGAGACAGTCTCGTACCGCGAAATGTGAAGGATACGTCTGGACGGAACGTCGAGCACTCGCAAGGCACATGTCGTCGTGCGACGGCTCTGTGCGAACACCTGCACTTCGACGCACAGTTGCCTCGCCGCATCAGTCGCATAACCGTCCATGCTCACCGTCGTTCCATGCGCAAGCTTGCTCGTTCCGAGGGACCCTACAGGCGCCCTTCGACACTACCGTTCACAACTTGGCCCTAGGCGTTCACCCTTACCCTTTCGGGCCGCATCGTTGCGCGATCGACCAAGAGCTGGCTGTTCCTGTGGAATTGCATGCGAACCGACGCTGTTGTCTACCGCGGCATGGCCAGGCACCTTGCAGGGAAGCACACTGCCGCAGAGGAAAGCCGATCGACGCAGATCCACATTGCTTCGCGGCTGGCCACCCGGCATCTCGCCTCGGGTGCGCCTCGCTCGTCTCGCCCGAAGATCGGAGACAATGCCGTCATGACACGTTGGTTCCGTCGGCACTGGGCTGAGGTTGACTCCTGGTTCTACTTCGAGGTCGACGGCGAAGGGATGCTCACCCGTCACATCGAACTGCGCGGTCCTCTCGAAAGGCCCCTGGCGGCAGCCTCATTGACGGAGTGGCAGGCTGCAGAGCTGGCCGGAACGCTCGATGAATACGCATTGACATTCGGCACACCAGCTGGACTCTTCGTAGAGGCGTCGGTCGCAGATGCCACCGAGTCCCTCAGCAGCGACGCGTTCGAAGCGGTCTGGCGGACGGCCAGAGCAACGTGTCAAGCGCGTGCTCGGGCCCGCTCAGCTTCCTGATCTTGCGAGGTACGTTACCCAGAGGCTGCTACAACCCACGCCAGCACACACCGGCTCAGGACTTGTACAGTTCCCAAAATCGAAAGACCGTGGACTCGTCCAGACAGTAGGAATATCCGCTCACATCTGAGTGAATGACTGCGTACTGCTTCCCCTGCCACAGCGGAAGCATCGGCAACTGTTCCGCCACAATGTTCTGAATCTTCTCGAAGTCCTCATCGGTCTCCGATCGGTTGCTCTCAGCGGCAGTTCGCGGAATGAGCACCTGAGTTATGGTCGTGTTGACGAACTTGTTTCCCAGCACGTTCCCTGAGCCGAAGAAGGGTGCGGTGAAATTGTCAGGGTCCGGATAGTCAGGGACCCATCCCTTGACGTAGACGCCATACTGCCCTGCGGCTATGCCCTTTTCGTACGCGTCGAAGGAAACAGACTTCATGCGAGCATCGAACAGGCCGCTCGCATTGAGTTGCGCTGCGATCTCCGCGATTTCATCGTCAGTAGCCGGCCCGTAGCGGGACGGGGTGGACCACAGAGTCAGCTGCACCTTCTCAGTGATGCCGTCCCCTCTTAGAGCAGCAGCTGCTTTCGCGCGAGACGGGGCATCACCGTAGCGATCGAAGAAGGAAGTATTGTGACTTCCTATACCACTCGGAATGATCGAATACAACGGCGTCGCCGTGTTCTGATAGATCTTCTGCATAAGCGCATTTCGGTCGATCAGATAAGCTATCGCTCGTCGCACGCCAAGCCGTCGCACCACCGGGTCATTCATGTTGAAGACCAGGTCATGAACTTCGGCACTGTTGCCTTCGACAACGCGGATTTTCCCATGCTGATTCTGGCTGTCAAGATTCGCGATGTCCTGGGCGCTCAGGCCCCGGAATGCCACATCGATCCGACCGCCCAAGAGGGAATCCTTCAGGGCGCTCCGATTCCCGTGGTAGAAGCGAAGAGTGACACCCGAGTTCTTGACCTTGACAGCGCCTTTGTAGGTGCTGTTGACGGAGAAGATCGCCTTCTTCTTGTCGAACGAGTCAAGCTTGTACGGCCCAGATCCGATCGCCGTGTGCTCCCGGCGCAGGGCTGCAGCGTCGTACTCGCGGCTGTCGACGATGGCCCCGGCGCCAGAGGCAATTTTGCTGGGGAAAGTAGCATCGGGTGCACCGAGTTGAAAAATCACGGTTCTGTCGTCCGGCGTCTCGACACGCTTGAGCCCTTGGAACATGACAGCTGGACCAGCCGGGTCATCGATCTTCCGCACACGATCGAAGGAGAACTTCACGTCCCGGGAAGTGAGAGGGTCACCATTACTGAACTTGAGGCCGGTTTTGATGGTGCATCGATAGACTTCACTGCGAGTGTCCGTGAAAGAGCAACTCTCAGCTGCGTCCGGCTTTGGTTCCGTTCCCCCATTGGGGAAACTGAGCAGCGACTGGAATACGTTGTTGAAAACAATCCAGGATCCCGGGTCATATCCGGATGCGGGGTCAGTAGCCAGAACTTCGTCAGACATTCCGATGACCATCTGGGAGGCGCCCGCGGTACTGATCCCGGATCCACAACCAGTCAACAAGGCGAACGTGAGCCCCATCGAGGCCGGAAAGACCGTCCACTTTCTGTACTTGCTCACTTGAAAAACCTCTGTTCAGATTCCATGTGCACACTTACCGGAAGAGGTGGTGGGCAAGAATTGACGGCGGCCTGCTGGCTCAAGACACAGACGCCCACAACAGCGCATTTCTATCATTTTCCTCGGCACAAAATGGGACGGCGAGAGGAATTGGGATCTTTAGGGCAATAGGAGGTGGCACAGAGGGCAGTCCGGAGCTACACCCGACGCTTGCGCAAGGCGGTCCCAGCAAACCGAGGGGGCTGGACCGGAAAACGGGACGGCATGGGCTGTGGTGCGACGTGCGACCCGAACTCCGACAGGGGGCGCCCGAGGAGGTCGCCGATTTCGAGCCGGATCTGCTGATTGACTCGTGCTCGACGCCACCATCTCGGGTGACGGTACCCCCGTTCTTGGGACTCCAGGTGGCAGCGGGAGGCCGCCCGCTGCCCTTCGACCGCGAGGCGTGCAAACAGCGGGACATGATCGGGCGCTGCATCAATAAGCTCAAGCAGTCTTCACCAGAACGCCTATGCGCCAGGACACTCTGATGCAGGTCATCGGGAGCGGTGCCGCGAGGTCCATGACGTGAGCTTCTCCATAGCACAGCGCGACGAGTATCGCGTAAGGATCAATACGGGGTCCCTACCTGGACGGCCTGGACGTCTCACTCACCGGCTAGGAGCTGTCCTGGGCAATCTTTGTTGTGAACATGGGGCGAGGTGATCTGACTGGTGCAAAGTGGGAACGGCTGCGGCTGTTCTTGCCGGTGAGCAGCGGGCGTCGTGGCCGGTGGCGGGATCACCGCCAGGTGATCGACGGGATTCTGCACCGGGCGTGGACCGGGGTGCACTGGCGGGATCTTCCCGAGCGTTTCAGGCCGTGGAAAACCGTCTACGAACGCCACCGGCCGTGGTCGGTCGACAGCACGTGGGAACGTCTGCTGGAACAGGTCCAGGCGACTGCTGATGTCGCAGGCGAGATCGGCTGGGACATCCGTTGGACTCCACCATCGTGCGAGCCCATCAGCACGCGACCGGTGGCCGCTCAAGCCTGCGCCGGCCCCTGCTTCAAAGGAGCCGAAACGCCAGAACATCAGGGCGAAACGCCGTGGCAGAGCCTGCGCGCCGACGGCCGATGTCGTCCACTGTTCCTGGTTGTCACCCCGGGCCAGCGGGCGGACTCCAGCCAGTTCCAGACCGTGCTGAAAAAGATCCGCGTCCCGCGGGTCGGCCCCGCACGAAGCCCGACAGCATCGCGGCCAACAAGGTATTCAGCAACGGCCCGTACCGCGCATGCCTGCGGCCCCGAGGCATCCGATACAAGATCTCGGAGAAGACCGGCAGCCGGTCCGGTCACCTATCCAAAGGCTCATGCAGCGGACGGTCACCCGGCTTCGATCAACAGCGGCACAAGAAGCACAACACCGTCGAACGAGCGATCAACAGACTGAAGCAGTACCGAGCAGTGGCCGCGCGCTACGACAAGCACGGATACGTCTTCCTCGGCACTGCAACCAGCGTGGCTTTGCTTATCCGGCTTCAGAGTTGAGCATCGACCTCATACTGCGATCGGCCGATACGCCAAAGCCTGATCAACTACTTCATCAGCCAAGAGCTCCCGCTCCGGAGGCCAGAAGACCAAGTTGATGACATGACCGAACGGGCATCCCAGGGCTGTATCGAGCCTTTCCAGCCAGCCGTCCACCTCATCGTCTGAGGCGTAGTCCGCTTGCACGATCCGCTGCACGAGCGCGACCATCTCCGCGCCTTGCCCACGTTGCAGGGCGGGGTGGTGCATCAGGCGCTCGACACACTTTCGGTTGACCGTGTGATCGAGAAGCCGCTCAGTTCCGCATAGACGCGGCAGGGCCCGACCAGCCTGGTGCGCATGCCTTGTTTCGGCTGAACTGGCCTTCAGGAACAGTCAGAGGGGGAATCACAACGGCAGACGTGGACGCACGACTCGCCGCTCCCGCCCTCACTGCGCTGCGGGACTGGGCTCAAGATCGACGCGGTCAAGAGTCGCGGTGAGATTATCGAGCCGGTCCCGAAGATCCCGAATCTCGTTCGGGTCAAGGCCACTAGCAGTCACGATGCGTCGTGGAACATCCATCGCCTGATCACGCAGGGCGTTACCGGCATCGGTGAGGCGAACCGTGACAGAACGCTCGTCGTCCATCGAACGCTCTCTGTGCACCAACCCATTGGCCTCGAGGCGCTTGAGCAGGGGAGAAAGAGTGCCCGAGTCCAGACGGAGATGATCACCGATCTTCCTAACAGGCAAAGGGCCATGCTCCCACAGCACCAGCATGACGGTGTATTGCGAGTAGGTCAGCCCCAGGTCCTTGAGAACCACGCGGTACACGCTGCCGAAGGCCCGGGAAGCGGCATGCAGCGAGAAGCAGATGTGGCGGTCGAGCCGAAGGGGGTCCTCGGCGAAGCCAGCTGAGACAGCGGTCATTCCACAAGGATAGCCCCCAAGCCATTAGATTGCGGTCAACTTAATCGTGTGCTTCACTCTTCATGTCGCACCACCACCAATAGAGAGAGACCCATGGACGCGCTGTACACCGCTGTCGCCACCGCCAACTCCGCCGGCCGCGAGGGCCGCGCCGCTACTTCCGACGGCCGCCTCGATCTGGTCCTGGCACCGCCGAGGGAACTGGGGGGCACCGGCGAGGGAACCAACCCCGAGCAGCTGTTCGCCGCTGGCTACGCCTCTTGCTTCGCCAGTGCGGTCAGCCTGGTCGGGCGGCAGCAGAAGGTGAACACCAGCGACATCTCAATCACTGCCGAGGTGTCCATAGGCAAGGACGACACCAGTTTCGCCCTCTCGGTCGTGCTGCGAGCCGAACTTCCTGAAGAGCTCGACAATGCCACTGGCCGCAGCCTCGTCGAGCAGGCCCACCAGCTCTGCCCGTACTCCAAGGCTACGCGCGGCAACATCCCCGTCGAGCTCGTGGTGGAGTAGCAAGAAGCGCCATGCCCGGCCGTTCTCAGCGCGCCGGCCGAAACCCTGCGCGGTGGAGCAGCCTTTAACAGCTCCACCGCGCAGGGCTGTTTCCGACGCGGCCAGGCGTGCACGGCCTGAGCCAAGTGACGCGGTGCCTAGGAATGGGGTCACAGACGCCGCTGACTGCATCGGTGTAACCAGCAGGAATCGGAACGCTCCGGCAATGATGCATCGCTGACGGCCATCCGTCTTCAGCCCAGAGACGCCCGCGCGCCGGGCTCGTCCTTGCGGCCCACGGTCCGACGGATTGGACCGAGCAAAATCCCGATGTCGGCCGAAGTGCCGCCGCCCGACCTCACCAGCGCCGAATCGACATCCTCCTCGGCTCAAAGGCTGGGGGTTCCCGTCTACACGCAGCCGGTCGGCTGGATGCTTCGCTGGGTTCCTGCTTCTTCCGCATGGGGTACGTATTGCGCGCTGTGCTGGCATGGGGCTGGTCTTACCTGCGCCCCCCCGGGCGTTTTGGGTCTGCGGCGACCTTAGATCCTTTCGTGCGGACACTGCAGGCCACATTCGCGTCACAGCCGGACAAGTCCATTCCCCGATGGCCAGAAGCATGGACCCGTCCTTGCCCCCACAGGCGGAGCAAATCTGCAAGGAGGGGAAGAACCCGTCTCCAGGGGTGAAGGTCCACCCGCACCAGTCGGCCTTGCACTCCCGAACCGCCACGAACTGGGCCGAGCTGGCGTCGTGGACGAACGTGGCCAGGCGTGTGTGGGCAAGACCTTTTAGCGTGAGGCCTTCGAGGTGTACAGCTTGGTTCTAGCGGACCAGCATCGTGGAAAGCCTGTGATGGCCCCTACGCGCATCGGCGATCCCGGCATGGGCCCGTGCCACCTTCAGTACGGCCTTCTTACGTTTCCCCGCCCCCTAAAGGGTGTTGCGCAAGGCTGGGTGTGGGCAGGTCAGAGTGGGTGAGCGGGGTCGTCTGCTCATGGTGCGAGAACAAGGTTGTGCATGGGGGGCGACGGCCTGGACCGTGTGATGGAGACCCTCGCCCCGCTGGCGGCAGCCGCGCAGGATCTTGTGGTTCTTCAGCCGGCCGATGACATGCTCCACTCGCGCACGGACCCTGCGGTGCTCGGCGTTGTCGTCCTCCTCGGCCATAAGGAGAGGCCGTCCGGGACGTTTGCGGTGGGGCACCGCCATCTCGCAGGTGAGACAGGCGCCGTCGCCCAGCACGGTCACGCCCCGGCAGTGCCGGCTCAGCCCGGAGGTCCGCCCGGCATGGGCATCCGCGGTCGTCCCCGGCACCGGCCGGGCGGCCGCGACCACCAGCCGGGGGCAGCGTCCACGATGACCTGCACGTTCGCCGAGAACCGGCAGGTACGCAAAGAGGCCGCCACGCTCCGGTCCCGCACAGCGATCAGCGTGCCGTCCACGATCCACAACCGGTCCGCAGCCTCCGCCGGAGGGCTGACCGGCTCGATGGTGAGCAGGGGCCCAGTCGCCGGACGACCCGGCACACGGTGGAGGAGGAGACACCGAACAGCGGGCCGAGCCGGCGCATCGTGAGGTTCGTGCGGTAGTACACCGCGACCATCAGCACCCGCTCGGCCAACGGCAACGACCACGGCCGGCCCCGCAACGTGCCGTCGCCGCCCCGCTCCCGCACCACCCTCAGCAGACGAGCAAACTGCGTCACCCGCAGCCCCGCGAACGTCTCCACCCACACCCGCTCAGCCCTTAACACCCCAGCCATACAGGAGAGATGCCCAGCTCAGAACCTTGCGCAACACCCTTTAGGGGAGTGCAACTCAGGATCTGCCGCACTTTGAGAAGCTTCTTTTCCACGCAACGGCAGAACTTCGGAGCGGTGATCTAGCGGCCGTCGGCCAGAACCGCGAAGTGGGTCGGCCGCCGGTCGATACCGGCATCGTCTGTCGCATCGGGCAGAACCTCCCCGCCAGTCACCACCACGAACGACGCGAAGTACCGATCCACTGCTTCCGCTGCGATTTGTCTCGGTAGCCGTTGCCGAGACGGTGCCAGGGAAATCGCACGAGGCTGGCCGGGCCGGCGTGACAGCAGCGCTCACATCAGCCCGTTCCTCACCGATGCAACCGCGCCGCCCCAACGGTCTAACGAAAGTGCGAACGAAGCCCTGCCGAGGCAATGTCATTGCGTAATCAGAGTTTCGCCAGTGCGCGGTGGCTAGCCTCGATGACCGACTGAGGAACGTCGTGCCTTGAGGGTTCCCCGATGTCCGATGCGCATCCGCGTCGTACGGGGAGAGATCAAGGGCGCCATAACCGCTCCCCGCGCCGGCACTCGCAACGGGCTACAGGCCCCTCATGCCGCGGACGGGCGGACGGCAGGACTGGGGGCTCTAAGGGATCACGGATGCCGGAGTGTGGCAATTGTCTCGAAGAGTCAAATCACGTATGACAAAACGCACAGAAAGAGCATTTTGCGGGCGCCTATGTGCCGCCCGATGAACTAACTGTGCACTATTTAGTTGTACACTACTTAAAAGCCCTCCGCCCCTGACGCCGACACAACGGCGCCCTGGGACGACGGCGGCCCCACCCACACCACCGGCCTCCCGATCGCTCGCCCGACGAGCAGACCCCAAGGACAGGGACCGTTCGTCAGGAGAGCTGACGCAAACAGGCCAGCGGTCAGGAAAATGGAGAGATCTGCCATGGAGAACCATGCACCGGCGTACCAGTTCGACCCCACTGGTCGAAAGCTGCACGAGGACAACGCCACACTTCAGTCCATGGGCCCGGCAGCTCGCGTGGAGCTTCCCGGCGGCATCGTCGCCTGGTCGATCACTCGATATGAAATGGTCAAGCAACTGGCCGAAGACGACCGTGTGTCCCGAGATGCACGTCAGCACTGGCCGCAGGTCGGAAACATTCCTGCCGACTGGCCGCTGGCACCGTTCCTGATCTCTCCGACGGTCCTCAACGCGTACGGCTCCGATCATCGCAAGCTGCGCAGCATCATGAACGCGGCGTTCACCTCCGAGCGCCTGGACGCCCTGGCGACGGGTCTCCGGCGACGAATGGGGGCCTACCTTGATGATCTGGAGGCGGCTGGATCCGAGCAGGCGGTCGACATCCGCGGACAGTACGCGTTCCCGGTTGCTGCCGAAACGCTGTGCGAGCTGTTCGGCTTCACCAGAGACAAATGGGACCTCGGCAAGCTGGCGATCACCAACCTGCTCCAGCCGTCGGAAGATCCGGAAGAAGCAGCCGCCGGAATGGGTGCCGCAAGCGGCATCCTGGCTGATCTCCTGGCCGAAAAGGCCAAGGACCCGGGCGACGACATGGCCACCACACTTGTCCGCTCCGCTGATCTGACGGACGAGGAGCGGGTACTGGCTCTCATCGTGACCATTGCCGGCGGTGTACCTTCCGTCACGGATCTGATCTCCAATGCTGTCTTCAACCTTCTCCACCACCCCCGTCAGCTTCACTCCGTCGCAGAAGGCGAGACGCCGTGGTCGGAGGTGATCGAGGAGACGCTGCGTGCAGACGCACCAGTGCAGCACATGCCCCTCAGGTACGCCCTCGAAGACCTCGACCTGGGCGAGGGCGTCGTCATTCGGCGTGGCGAGCCCATCCTCATGGGTTTCGGAGCCGCTGGCCGAGATGAACAACTGCACGGCGAGGACGCGGACGTGTTCGACATCCATCGTCGCAACAAGGAGCACGTGGCTCTCGGCTACGGAGTGCACTACTGCATCGGGGCGCCGCTTGGGCGTCTGGAAGCCGAGATAGCACTCCCTGCCCTGTTCGAGCGCTTCCCCAAGCTCTCACTTGCACGCAGGTCCGAAGACCTGGACCCCCTTCCCACGTTCATTTTCAACGGAAAGTTGCAGTTGCCCGTGAATCTGTAACATCCTGGGGAACCGATCCGTCAGCCTCGCGGGCCCGAAGTGGACGGACCGGAAGCGGGTCCGACATTCTCCGCAAGACGACCGGCCCGAGCCACTGCGGTCTCGGGCCGGTCTCCTGTGAAATCACCAAGGCCACCATCGTGCAAGGGGAATCGAACAGTGCGAACGGTAGTCGTTGCAGACGGATGCACCGACGCGGGCAAAGCAATCTCTCTGAAGGCCGCTGCCGCCGGCTGGAACGTCGTGGCTGTTGTCCCTCCCGGGACAGGAGCAACGTGGCTGGCCAGCGAGATGTCCACCAACGTGCACGTCAGGGAGGCCAGTGAGAACAGCGCCGCGGGCGTCGTCCGCGCCATCAATACAGCGGCCGTCGAGTTCGGTTTTCTGGACGCCCTGGTCAACACAAGCCACCATCCGCATTTCGGCACTCTCGAATGGGACGGGGTGACTGGCGCTCGCGAAGTGATGGAACGGAATTACTTCCGTGTCCTGGAAGCCACTGCTGCCGTACTACCGCATCTGCGCAGTACGCGTGGCCGGGTCATAACAGTCACAGACAGTGGTCCCGACACCACGCATTTCTCCGAATCCTATCGAGCCGCCCAGGCTGCTCTTTCCGCATATATGGATGCGCTGACTCCCGTAGCGGCAGCCGTCAACATCGGCGTGGCCCTTGTGGAGGCGAGCATCGAGCCGGGCCATCTTCCAGAGCACCTCGAAAAGAACGTCATGCGTCGCGCCGGAGCCTACCGGCACTTCGTTGCAGACCATATGGTCGGCCGCACCGACCGTCACCGCACGCTGTCTCTCGATGACCTGGCTGAAGTGGTAACCGATCTCCTCAACTCGAAGCGCATGCCGGCGAGCGTCCGGCCGTTGCCTTCGTCGTGGCCGGACGGCAAACCCATGCCTCATCGCCTGCCCCCCATCCGTCCTTCCCGGTGATCTTCGGCATCGGCAAGCGACTGCTCCGCTCTGGTTCAAAACGAACGAAGACCCAGCCCGCGCCTTGCCACTTTCGGCTCGCACATGGCATCTCGGCTGTGGGCAGACCGGCTGACAGTCCAGACCATGCCGCTGCTGTTCAGGCGGGACAGTCATACGATGGGTAGCGGCGATGCGCCTGAAGGCCTCCGAGAACGCCATCGTCCTTTATCCGGACGTAAGGAGAGCGGGGGTGTGCGATGAGTCGAAGTACTGATGCAGCCGTGACCGACCGCGAGTGGTCCATGCTCGCGAGGGACATCCTCAACGAGCTAACGGAGGATCTCGGAGCTCTGGCTGCCGGCATCTATGTCGAAGACCGTGCCAATGAAGATCTCCGCGTCGTCATGATCACTGGCACGGCGCTGACGGTCTTCAGTCTTCCGGAACGCCTCCCCCTCGAGAGTCATCAGGCACCCGCCCTGGCACTCCGGTTTGGCCTGGTATCGACGACCGATTCAATCGACACAGGCTTGGTACCCCGTGAAGCCGTCATAGCTCCGGTGCGAAACGCGGTGACCTTGGCCGCACCCGTCTCCGGCAGCCAGACCACCGCAGTAATTGCTGGTGTCTGGACGCCCCGCCCATCCTCACAGCAACTCTCCGCCCTGCACGGCTCAGTCAGCAAGATGTGTGAGCGCCTGCGCCCCGTGCTCGACTCTGAAGCCCTCGTCGAGCGGCTGAACTACCCTCCCATTGTCCTCCCCAGGGTCGAAGCTGCACCGCGGGTCGACTTGCAAGAAAATGATGTCTGGGGATTGCGGGGAAATTCCGTATCCCGCGCCTTCTCGTTGATGTACCAAGCATACAAGCTTCCTGTTTCATTCAACAGGACAAACAACCTGAATGAGGTCCTGGCAGTCGTCCACGAGCAAATCGCCAAACCTCTCGGGGCCCAGGGTCATCTCGTTGTGAGCGGCAGCGACGAGCGGCTCAGCGTGGTGGGATTCAGTGGACCGCTACAGGACGTGGTCAAGCGCATCAATGTGGACAGGAGCTCTTTCGAATCACCTGTATACAAGACCATGGAAATGGGCCTTCCTGTATTCGTGTCCGACCGTGAAGCCCTGATCAGACAGTTTCCACAATTTGAACCGACCTCCGTCGAGGCTCTCGCACTGCTCCCCCTGCGGGATCAAAGATTCCATGGCGCATTGTTCATTACATTCAATTCCCCTCGCACGTGGGGAAGCGACGAGCAGGCGCTTCTGGTCATGATGGCTGCCCAGTTGGCTACGGCGATCTCCAGAGCGAAGGCAAGTGAATCCGCAGGGAACCTCAGCGAAGCGCTGCAGCAACGTCTCCTGCCGCGCTCGCTGCCGGACTTCTGCTCCGTCACAGCGGTGGCACGGTATTCGTCCGCCTTCGGAACGAGTGACATCGGAGGCGACTGGTACGAGGCGATCCAGCTGCCTGACGGCAAGATCGCACTGATCGTGGGAGACGTGCAGGGGCATGGCACCGACAGCGCCGCAGTGATGGGTCAGCTACGCAGCGTCATTCGCGCCTACGCTTCTGAAGGGCATGAGCCCACCGCCATCATTGCCAGAGCCAATGATCTTCTGGCTCAGCTCGAGGTGGACAGGTATGCAACGTGCGCGTTGATTGTGATCGATACAGAGAATGCGCAGGCACACATCGTGCTGGCCGGTCACTGCGCACCTCTTCTCCGACGTGCCACCGGAGAGGTCGTCCTGCTCGACGCACCTCGGAACCTACCGCTGGCCGTGCAGCCGGGTTTCGTCTACAGCGAAGAGACGGTCGCGCTATCGGCGGGCGATCTGATCATGATGTACACGGACGGCCTCTTCGGCGGCTTGAGCGATGTGGAGACAGCGGCCAAGAATGCACTCGGTTCGGCTGCCCCGAACGTGGAGGGGGAACTGCACATGGTCGCAGACAAGATGGTCTCACTCCTGGACCGGCCATCTGAAGGCCATCGGGACGACGCCGCTCTTCTTCTGGCGCTGTTCGAGGGCCCATCGGGTGCCAGCGTGCGGAGTACGGCTTCATTGCAGATTGCGATGAACGACTACCGTGGCGTGTCCAGAGCCAGGGAGTGGCTCATCTCGTATCTGACGTACCACAACCTGAATGACCTCACGGATGACCTCGCGCTGGCCGCGTCCGAGATCGTGACCAACGCTCTCGTACATGCGCGAAGCGAGGTCGACATCAGGGTTCGCGAATACGACGACAAGGTGCATCTGGAGGTGCGCGACAGTACGGTTGCTGCGCCGATGCCCATCGATGTCACTTCTGACGAGACGGCCAACGCGAACGCTGAAGGCGGCCGGGGGCTCACAATCGTCGACCTGCTCGCCTCGTCCTGGGGGACGTCAGCGAACGGTCGTGGGAAGGCCGTATGGATGAACTTCGCGAAGAAGGCCTGACCTCCTCCAGGGCTGCCGGCAGGCGATACGAGTCAGCCTGCCGCCGCGGCGCAGAGCCGGTTTCCTCACCGGCCAACAACCGGTTCACATGCCTTCGCGGGCAACACTGCTGCCCCTGAGCGCCACCCTCGGCGGCCACCGGAGCATGGGATTCCGTTTGTTGAGTCCTCAAATGACAAACTGCCTCCATGGACAAGCGTGATTTCATCAGGTCCGGCCAGCATGCTTCCGTGATCGGTCTCGGCACCTGGCAACTGGGAGCCGATTGGGGGAACGTCGACGAAAAGGAAGCCCTCGCTGTACTGAACGCGGCGGCGGAGTCGGGGGTGACCTTCTTCGACACCGCCGACGTGTACGGCGACGGGCGGAGCGAGGAGACCATCGCCGGCTTCATGCGCGGCCGGCCGGACCTGCACGTCATGGTCGCCACCAAGATGGGCCGCCGCGTCGACCAGATCCCGGAGAACTACGTCCTCGACAACTTCCGCTCCTGGAACGACCGTTCGCGCCGCAACCTCGGCGTCGACCGCCTCGACCTGGTGCAGCTGCACTGTCCGCCGACACCCGTGTACTCCTCGGACGCGGTGTACGACGCCCTCGACACGCTGGTCGAGGAGGAGCGGATCGCGGCGTACGGCGTGAGCGTCGAGACGTGTGACGAGGCACTGGCCGCCATCGCCCGCCCGAACGTGGCGAGCGTCCAGATCATCCTCAACCCCTTCCGCATGAAGCCCCTGCGCCAGGTCCTGCCGGCGGCCCGGGAGGCGGGCGTCGGCATCATCGCCAGGGTCCCGCTGGCCTCGGGGCTGCTCTCCGGCAAGTACACCAAGGACACCGTCTTCGCCGCCGACGACCACCGGACGTACAACCGTCACGGGGAGGCCTTCGACCAGGGCGAGACCTTCTCCGGGGTCGACTTCGCGACGGGCGTGGAGGCGGCGGCCGAGTTCTCCGCCCTCGTCCCCGAGGGGTACACGCCGGCCCAGCTCGCGCTGCGGTGGATCGTCGCGCAGCCCGGAGTGACCACGGTCATCCCGGGAGCCCGGTCACCCGAACAGGCCCACGCCAACGCGGAGGCCGCGAAGCTGCCGGAGCTGTCGCAGGAGACATTCACAGCGATCCGCGATCTGTACGACCGCCGGATCAAGTCTCAGGTGGAAGGAAAATGGTAGGCATCGCCTGATGCACGGGGGGCACGTTTCAGGTCCCCCAGGCCACACTCCTCTGCGACTGATCCCGCAAAGCAGCTGAAACCGCCAGACCGAGATCGGCCTGGCGGTTTCGCCGCATCGCATCTATCAGGGGATCTGCAGTTTTAGCGTGCGAGATAGCCCACCGGTCGTCCCGCGGGTCGCGAGGTCGAAGTGGGCGGTCGTCGGTGCCGCGCTGGACGTTGCGCTGACACGGCGCCGGCCCACCCGTCATCCCGGCGCGCACCCACAGCCCTGTACAGGTCAGCCCTTGGCGAGCCAGAGGTCGGGGCCGAAGACCTCGTAGAAGATGTCTGCCGGCGCCACGCCCTTGCCGATGAGCTGCTCTCGGACCGCACGCATGAAAGGCAGGGGACCGCAGAGGTACGCCCGGACCCCCTGAGGTATCTCAAGGGCCGTCAGGTCCACTCGGCCGGTGTAGGCGCCGTCTTCGGCTCCCTGCTCGTACCAGAAGTGCACGGTTCCGTCGGGAAGCTTCTCGGTGTACCCCTCGTGGTCATCACGCAGTGCGTGATCAGCGGGAGAGCGGTCGCCGTGGACGACGATGACCGGGGCCTCGTGGTTGACGGTCGCCAGCCGGGCCAGCATAGCGATCATGGGCGTGACGCCGATGCCTGCCGAGGCCAGCAGCACGGGCCGGCCGTCAGCGTGATCGAGCACGAGGTCGCCCCGCGGCTCCGACAGCTGGAGCACCTCTCCCTCGCGCACCCCCGCGTGCAGGTGGTTGGAGACCTCTCCATCCGGCGTGGTGGCGCCGTGGACGCGCTTGACACTGAACTGACGGACGGAGTCCGCGGGTGCGCCGGACAGACTGTACTGACGGATCTGGCGGGCACCATCAGGCAGTTCGACCTGAACAGAGAGGTACTGACCGGCGCCGAACTCGGGAACGGGGCCGTCGTCGACAGGCCGGACACGGAAGGTGACGACGTCTTTCGTCTCCTGCACGCGTTCCACGACCTCCCAATCGCGCCAGACCTTGTGCTCGCTCTCTTCGTACAGCCGCTTCTCGATCGCTATGAGGGCATTGGCCATCAGCCAGTAGACCTCGCTCCAGGCCGCGGCGACCTCGGGCGTGACCGCGTCGCCGAGAACGTCCACGATGGCCGCGAAGAGGTGCTCATGCACGATCGGGTACTGCTCGGGCAGGATGCCCAGCGAAGCGTGCTTGTGGGCGATGCGGTTGAGCATCAGGTCGGGGCGCTGATCTGGATTGTCCAGCAGGTGCGTGGCGAAGACGGCGATGGAGCCTGCGAGCGCCTGCTTCTGCGTGCCGGCGGCCTGATTGCCACGGTTGAAAAGGTCTCGCAGAAGATCGGGATGAGCGTCGAACAGCCGGGTGTAGAAGCGCTCCGCGATCTCCTCAATCGCACTACCAACGGCAGGCAGTGTGGCGCGTACAACATGGCTTGACTGCTCGGACAGCATGTCCACTCCTGGGAGTTGAGGAATCTTCCGTAGCCCACCCTAGAAAATTTGCATCTCATATTCAACTTTTCTCTGGTGTGTGCCTCCTCTCTCGGACACGTCCGCCGAAACCTTGCCGGCCTGCAGCAACCGGACCGCACGCGCTGCAGTACGGTGCCGCGCAGCCGAGGATCCGCGTGCCGCAGCTGACATCTCCTGGCTGTCGCGGTCCGGCCCCAAGAACGAGCCGGACCGCGACAAGCAACCACTGGCGGCAGAACCGATGGACAGCTTCGCAGCTACTCGGTCACGCACCCTGCAGCGAGTACGGACCCAACCGCGCCCACCTCACCAGATCTGGTGCAATCGGCGGCCTTGACTCGGCCACAACCAACAGATGGAGGGACCTCCGAGTCGCCGACAGGAAAGGCCGTCGTCAGTTTCCGGCCTGCTTGCGTCGGCGCTGGAGGAACACGAGCCCACCGCCAGAAGCGAGCAATAGGGCGGCCGCGCCCGCGGTCCAGGCGGTGCCAGAGCTTCCGGTGGAGGCCAGGCTGCCCGTGGGCGGCACGCCGTCCTCCCGTGGCGGCGTGGAGTCGTGGGTCTGCGGCACAGCCGGAGCCGTGGAATCCGAGGGGGACGACGCCGACGGCTGAGGCGTCCCGCTCGGCGCCGGGGACGACGGGGAGCCGCTGGGCGTAGCAGTCGGAGTGGGGCTCGGGCTCGCGGAGGCAGGAGCACTGCTCGTCGGAGTCGGCGAGGGGGACTTGGTCACGCAGTCTTCCTTGCCGGCGTGCCATGAGGCGATCAGATTCTTGCCGATCACCGGGTGGTCGGGACCCACCGGGACGGGGCCGTGGCCCTCGCCGACGCCACCGTCGTAGCGCACGTCACCCTTGTAGAGGTCCACCTGCGAGAAGCAGCCCGTGTCAGGGATCTTGACCTTGAGTACTTCGGCTCGACTGTGGTGGGCCGCTACCGTCGCGAATCCGACGAGTTCCTGCTTGCCCGACGTCGCAAACGTGGAGCCGTGGGCAAGGTAGGAGGCCAGGGAGACCGTGCAAGCCTCACGATCATCCTTGCTTCGCACCGCTACGGCTACTTCGCCGTCGGACAGGGGCCTGAGTGCCTTGATCTGCGATCCGGGCATCCACGTGGTGCCGTCCACCGAGAACTCGCAGATGCCACCAGCCGTCGTCGACGCCGAGCCGGAACGGGTGAGAGTCGATGCGTCCGTGAGCCCGACGGCTCCAGCGTTTCCCGCTGTCGACAGGACGGTGAAGGCGGCTACCGATCCCGCAAGGCACACCGCAGCGCGTCTCAGCATGAGAGAAATCAACCCTTCGAGGGTGAGGAAGGCTTGGAGACCGCCATGATCTGCACCGTCTTCGCACGCGGGAACTCACGCGTGCTGAGCGGAGCCAGAGGGGGTCCCGATCCTGGGAATGACTTGCATCGTCTGGGTCGCTGCTTAACCCGTCAATCGGGGCATGCCTCAGCTCGCCACAGTCTGCACGGTTCAGCTGTCACCTTGCCCGAACGAGCACTGCCCGACTACACGTTGGCGGCCAAGTCCGGCATCGCCTTGCTTCGGCGCACATCGCTTCCGCCTCGGCCGTCAGCGGCTCCCAGCAGTCAGGCAGCGAGTGGCACCAGGTGTTTCAGGACCTCCACCATTTCTGATTCGAGTGGCCATTGCACTGCCAGAGTTGAAGTCGGGTGCCGCTGGCGGTTGCGCTGTCCGTGATATCCACGCACATGCTGCCGTTGGTCAGATCGTGCGCTGTGTTGAGCCGGAACTGCTGTGCATGGGTGCCGTTGCAACCGGCAAGCTCGATCGGGGTGCCATCAATACTGGAACCCCCGGCTACCTCCATGCACTTGCCCTGGGCTCGTATCGTCCCATCGGAGGCAAACTGCCACTGCTGAGCGGGAGTTCCGTTGCAGTCCCAGATCTGCAGGGGCGTACCGCCATTGCTTGTTCCACCCATGACGTCGATACAGCGTCCGGAGACCGAACTGTACAAAGCGTACACTGGCAAGGCCGGAGTCGTCTTGGTCTTGTCAGTCACCACATGAACACCGGACTTGGCGGTGGAAGTATGGGAGGAAGGGCGCGCGGACGAAGACGCTTTGGCGGTCGGGCTCTTCTTGACGGCCTGGGTGGACGTGGCATGGTGGCCTTCCTTGGTACTGGCGTGCGCCGATGGGCTGCTACCGGGCGTTTCACTCGCAAAGCCGCCGACCGCAGGGTCCAGTGCGCCACCGCCAAGGACGGTCATCGGTGTGGAGTGCGGGCGTACGGGCGTCTGTGGACCGCCGTCTCCACCCGTGTTGCTGAGAAGCAGCGGCACTGCGATCAGAAGAGATCCGGCGATGGCAGCGCCAGCGAGAATTCCTTTGCTCGGCCTAGAGGGGTCGCGCTCGGCAGGAACCGATGAGGTAGTGGTCGCGCCGCCGCCGGCGGAGTGGTCGTCATCAGCCTCAGCCAGGGGAACTGCGTTTCCGGCGTCCCCTTTTTCGTCAGCTTCCGCATCCCCGTTCGTGACCGCCGTGCCGGGAGTAGCAGCACCGGCTGCCGTGGCTTCGGGAGCGGCGCTGGGAGACTCAGGAGAAGCCGTGGCTACCCCGCCGGGCACGGAGGTCGAGGCCGGAACGCCACCGAGCAGCACGCTTTCCACACTCTGGCCTGTGCCGGTCTCACCTGGTGACGTGGAAGCATCAGGGGCGGCGCCGGACGGGGGTTCGGCCGGGGCACTGGGGAGAGCCGCTGCCGACGCGGTCAGACCCAGAGGGGCAGCAGAACTTCGCTGGTCTGTGCGCTCTGAATTCGTCATGGTGTCCTTCAAGATTGGTTGCGTTCATGACGTGGGGTTGATGCATGGCCACACATTGGGTGGCTGCTCTTGCCACCCGTCATTTGCAGGCGGTGCTCGTAGCAAACCTGTCAGGGGATGTGCGACGGTACTGTGCGCCGCCGTAGGAGTTGTCGCATCGCTCGTCCTGTCCGGCCCGTGCCGACGATCCGCTGCGGCTCGCCGTCGGCACGGCAGGAACACCGCCTACCGGAAACGAAGTTGGTGTGTCCGGGACTCCTCGAAGCCGAGCCGTCGCTCTTTCATCAGGGCCGAGGATTTAGAGCAGCTCTGCGTTGACAGGCACATCCATGATCGTCGGTGCTGCCGCGGAGGTTTCGGGGCCCGGGGTCTCGACGAGGCCGGCTGGCGCTTCAGCTTCTGTGACAGGCCGTCCCACGACGGCCTCGGTGGAAGGTTCCTCTGCGTCGGCGGCGGCGATGGTCTCCTTCAGCGACTCCGTTTCGACGATCATGGAAATCGGACCTGCGGGGTTGAGGTAGATCCGGTGGCCGTCGGGCAGCTGCTCCACGAGTTCGCGAACGGGAAGGTTCTTCCAGGTGAGAAAGAGAGTGGTCGGGGCGTCGTCGACCGTGGTGAGCACCGGGACCACGGGCGAACCGTCGGGAGTGAAGGCGGTCCACAGTCTGCCGTCGGTGTCCATCAGTACGGCTACGGTGGCGGATGCCAGGGCGTCCATGACGTCCTGGCCGGATCCCCAGCCGGCGACGGCCAGCTGTACCAGATTGTCGATCGGGTCACGCGGCTCGGGCATGCCGAGCGCCCGGGGCGAGGGACGATAGAGGGGGTTGTCGGCCCACTCTTCGATTTCGCCGTCGGATCCTGACCTCCACTGGCCGATCATCGCCCAGGGCGGCGGCGGCCCCTCACCCTCCCACTGAGGATCCACCGGGCTGATCCAGTGGTCAGGCGCCAGCCGGGCGGCTTCGCGGATGTCGTCGGGTACATCCTTGAGGGGGTCTTCTTCGGCCTCGTCCGACAAGTCTTCATCCCTCGGGGATTCGAACCCGTCCGATTCTTGGACCACACCTGACAGAACGTCCGCGACAGCGGACGACTGAGTGGCCGGAGCGAAGGTTTCGAAGCCTTCGGAAGATGCCTCAAGGGACATGGAAATGACTCCCAGCGGTTGGAGCAGAACTGAACTGCCCGGGCATACCAGACAGGTGCCCATCTCGGTCCGCCCTGGAATGACAGGGCGGTGAAGCTGCCAGCGGACACGGTCTCCTCCGGTTCGGCCGGATTGACCACATAGGGCGTGCCGGTGACAGAAACTGCTAGCAATGATTAGTTCATCCGTTGTTCCCCTAGAGGCCCCTGCAGGGTATTCTTTGTCAGGAGCGGAGCAGGAACGCAAGTCATCCGGTGGCTGAGGGCTCCCGGTTGGTCATGATCAGCCCAATCGGCGAACTCCAGGGCCAGTTGGGGCGGAATCGGGTTCGCGGGGGCAGCATCACGAGTATTTCGGGAAGCCTCAGTGCCCCTTCGACCCACAAGGCTTGAGGTGGACCGGCTGGAGTGATCGCGCCGAAGCATGCAAACTCGTCCAGCAGCCATGCATCGTGCTTCGCTATCTCCTGAACATGTCCCGCCACGTAGACCGTCGTGTCAAGGGCAATGGCTACGAACTGCGCCCAGTTCAGGATCTCGGGCGTTATCTGACCGGCGTCAAAGGTAAACAGCAGGGGGGAGCCGGTCGGAACGGCAGCCTTCCTGAGACGTCCAGCCAGGTCGAGCGGGGTCACGGAGGAACGTTCGCCTTCCCCTTCGAAAGCCATGACCTGCAGGTTTCCGTCGAGCAAGATGGTTTCGAGGTGAACTACACGCGGGGGAACGTCGGCGAAGGCGACGGAGGTGACAGCAGGCAGAGGCGCTTTCTGAGTGAACAGGCCTCCGCTCAACGCGGCACCCGCCGGCGCAGTGAACCGACGAAGCGGTTCCGCCTCGCCGAAAGGCTTGTCGGGAGTGAAATCCAGTGCATGGTCACTCATCACCGCTGCAGGAGTAGTGTCCCGCTCGGGAATATCGATCATCAACGGAATCACACCACTCTGCACTTCTTTTCTGGTAGACGAGGTGAAGGTGACAAATACTTCGGCATCACCGCTGTAACTGACCATGGGCTCTGGAGACTTGATGGCTACGCCGGAGCGGGTCTGTTCACTGAGTCCGCTACCGCGTCTGCTTCGGTACTGTCCGCCGACGCCGCCCAAAAGGCTCCCATCGACAGCATCACTAAGACTTGCCTTGACTCCGCCCTGGACAGTCACTTCCTTTTGAGTCCAGTCCTGGCGGAATCTCCGGTGCACGGATGCCACTTCATTCAAGGGGCTGAACTGTGCACCGTCCCTGGTGCCCTCATAGCGCAGGCGGACGATCCTCACTGCCAATTCCAGACTCCCGCCCTCGTTGCGGAAGTAGCGCCAAGGCCCTCGGGTGACAGCTCCACTCCCGCCGAACGCCGTGGCGATCTGGGCGGACAGCTGGCTGTGGCTGGCGAGGCTGTTCCCCGAGAAACTGAGGCGACGCCATTCGGCGGACTTCTGCCCGAAGACACGTGGCCCGAATACTTCAATCAGCTGGTGAACGCCGGAGCTGTCAGCGAGCCACCGCAGGACATCGGTGTCTCTCAGGCCATGATTCCAGATGTGCATGGGGGGCACTCGGACCGGAACCGGTCGCGGCGCGCTGACTGTCGAGGCCGAAGAGTGCTTCGAGTAAAGGTCCGTCGCCTCGATGAGTACGTCAATGCCGACGCGGGCCACGGCTGTCGTCCGAGCGGACGTCCCGATCCGCTGGAGCGAGCGCTGCAGCATCTGCGGCAGGGCGGTCACGCGCAAACCGTCGAGCGGGAAGGCGGACTCGGGAGGCACCGCCCGGTTGGGGTCACCGATTCCGCGACGTTCCATGCGCGCAATGATTACTGCCTCGCCCTCACACGCCAGAGCGGGGCGTTTTTCTTTGACCGTCCTTCCCGAGGTCACAGTATTCACCGTGTTGTCCTGGATGTCCCTGCCCCACGCAAGGGTGAGGGAACCGCCTGCCACCGCCGCCGGGCCCACAGGGAAGGGACTACTGGTGCCGAGCAGGGTTGCCGAGAGCATGTGTCCGGTGCCCGCCCCCTCCATAGCGGAACTGTCGACGCCGGCGAAAGACCTTTGTTCGACGGTTCCAGTATTGAATTCTGTCTTGTTGGTACGACCGGTGACCTGCTTCAGCTCGACGGCACCGGAGAGTACGACTCTGCTGGCGCCGTGACGCACCTCGATCTGCCCGCCGGATGTGAGTCCCTTGATCACGGCCTGCAATCTGACGAGATCCAGTTCCTGCCGGAGCAGGCGCCGTATCTCCGGCCAGTCCTCGCGCAGGACGGATCGGCCCTTCTCGTCGAAGGCCTGCAGCGTCTGGTCCAGCGCCGTCGTGGCGACGGGCCGACGGTACAGCGGGTAGACATTTGTGACAGTGTCCGATGACTCGAGCCTGTGGCGACCTATGCGGCCGGGCAGTTCTGGGAGCGGCCCTGATGCCGCTGCCTCTCCCGCTGTCAACAAGTCGCGTTGGGGGATGGCAACTCGCGCTTGGGCCTGGACCTGGTGACGGTCCATGGTCGACGCAGTGAAGAATCCTCGGTGCCTCACGATCACGTCAAAGGTGACCTCGCAGGTCACAAGCACTGCTGCTTCTTCAGTTTTGCCGCGGCTGACTGTGCCGCCTCCGCTGTCCCTGAGCTGGCCAGAAGCGTGGTCTATCAGCCTCATGTAGGAGACTGCCATGTCCATGTGCGGCGGCTTCACCCGCACGGGCACGCCATAGGATCCCCGCCGCCAGTGGTTGGCGCTCACACCGGACGAGGTGCGGTGCTGCGTGCCGAACTCGAACTCGTATGAGCTCAGAGGCTGCGTGTTCGAGAAGCCGGTCAGATGCGCGCCCACCGTGACAAATAGCGAGCCGGCACCTGTGCCAATCTCGTACTGGACCAGTTCCCCTCGGGTGAGCACCGACAGCTGGGCCCTCAGAGCAAGGGGGTCGAAGCTCTCCCGCAGCCCAGCTTCCACATCAGCAGGCATCCGTCCGAGCTGCTTGCGCACCTCGCGCTCGATGTGTTCGAGGACCTGTGCTGCCTGCAGGCTCAGATCATGCACGACATCAGACGCTCCGATCATGTGCGCACGTGCCAGACGTCGGGGAAGTCCGCCGAGCGCAACCTGCGGTGCCGCGGGCTCCACCGCGGTCGGTGCCTCAGGGCCTGTGTAGACAGCCAGGCCGTCATCTCCCACCTGCTGAGTGGTCGTCACCGCAGTGTCGAGGCTGATCTGCAGGCGCAAAGGGACTTCGACAGGGTCGGTGCCCTCGGCCCGCAGGGTGACTATGACTCCTGCTTCGTACACCGTCTGGGGCTCTGGATACTTGCCGCTGGAGTGAATCTTCCGCATCTCTCCTCTGCGGTGGCCCTTGCGGTTCTGCACCAGGCCGCCAGCAGTTCCGCCGATGCCGAACTGAGTGCTGGTGCCGTCGACAGGGATGCCTCCAAAGCTGCCTTGGGCGCTGGCAAGGCCGGTGTGGAGCGCCTGGTCACCCACGGAGGAGGTTGTTTCGTTGACGATGTTCTTCGTCGCTTTGGGCTCCTGCTTCACGTAGGTGAGTTCGACGACACGGGCTGTCGCGGAGAAATGGAAGGTCCCTCCCTTGCGGGCGGCTGTCACACGAGGTGAGGTCAGTGGCAGACCCCGAGTCATGGCAGGAAGATGCGCCATGACACGTGAGCGGCTGAAGGCAGCCTCGACGTCTGCGGCAACATCGTCCCAGGCCCTCCTGCCGATCCGTCGCCCGAGTTGTTCCACCGCACGAGCCAACGGGGTGATGTCCACCAGGTCGCGGACAGTGGCGTGGTCGTCCAGACCTCCGATGGGCCCCCAGACGCTGTTCGGCGGCTGGTGGACGATCGTTCCCGCCGGGTGCCGGGGTGAAGGCAGCGGGCTTGCCGCGTCGTCCTTCGGTCCGGCAGCAGCCAGTTCTGTGAGCAAGGTGTCTGATGCGATGCCCGGTTCGAACGGGCGGGTCTCGCTGCGTTCGACGAGAGCAGTGAACCCGATGCGGGCCTCGGCGCTCCCGGACGATTGCCGACTGCCAGAGTGGAAGGTGAAGTGGAGGTCGGCACGCCCTGTGAAGAAGACGCCAGGCACCTTGTTCTTGATTGTTCTCACAGTCTCGTGCGTGGTGCCCCAGACCGATATCTGTTCGGATCCCAACTGAACGACACCGCCGGCGCCGAACAGCATCGGGTCGCCGCCCAGCGATGTGGTCCCCGCCTGGCCAGGTGCAGGGAGGCGTCTGGCCTTCCCGGATGCTTTCTGTTCGGACGAGGAGCGGACAATACCCGTGCCCGAGTTGAATTCGGTACTTTCGGTCGTGCCTCCGTCGGCACGCATGTCCGACACGGTTGCGGTGACCTCGACGACGGTTCCCGGGCTGCTGGCAATAGCCACTCCTCGGACGCGGAGCGCTTGCCCGGACATCAGGTCCTTAAGGTTCTGCTGAAGACTGTTTGCGTCCAACTGGGTGGCCAGCCGACGGCGTATGTCGGTCCAGGCAGAAGCGCCGAGGGCTTCGCGTCCCTGTGCATCGACTGCTGCAAGGATCGTTGCCGCGCAGTCGCCTCCTTCCTGGGTGAACACGTCGATGACAACATCGGTATGCCCCAGGCGCCGGTCATGGATGATCCTCGGGGGCGGTGCAAGGTTCAACGGTGCTGGGGAGGCCTCGGCATGGGATGCCTGTGTCTCCCGGGTGGGTACCGCGACGACCGCGCCGATCGTCACGGAGGCGGGCGCAGCAATGGGCGCCGCGGGAATGAGGTTGCCTCCCCATCTTTTCAGGCCGCTGAAGTCGAAGTCGATGCGGAAGTCAGCGTCGTAGAGCGTTCCGCTCTCTTCGGTCTTGCTCCGGGTGACGACGCGTCCAGCGTTGGAGCGGCGCGTGCCGCGCACGCGATCGCGGATCCAGGTGAAAGGCAGTGCCACGGTCCAGCCGGAAAACGTGAGCCTGCCCTGGACTCCGCCCTGTTTCTGCCAGCGCTGGTCACTCTGGATCTCTGCAGCGGTCTGGGACTCGGAGCCGCATTCGAACTCAATCTTTTCGGTGCGGAGGTAGTCGAGGCGCGTGAGTGAGGCCCGAAGGACGATTTCGCCGGCCCACAGGCCGTTGTTGTAGGTGGCGGTCCAGCTCTGGCCGCGGCTGAGCGTGGTCAGCAGTGGGCGCAGGGTCTGCGGACCGAAGAAGTCGGAGACGAGGGATTGAATCGCCACACGGTCTCCCGGCAGCACGCCGGTGAGGGCATGGGTGGCGTTATCGATGACGGTGGAGGCTTCGTCACTCAGGGCGAGCACTAGATCGGAGTTGCCCAGCCGTCCTTCCCTGAGCCGAGCGGGAGGCAGACGCTTTTGCCCGTTGGCCTGGTGCGAAGCGGTCGGCGCGGGCCGTGTCCGCCGCGGCCTCGTGTCGCCGGGATGTGTGCTGAGTGCTGCGTCGCCCGTGTTTCCTGCCGGGGCGGGTCCTTTTCCTCTGCTGGGCGCCGGTGGCTGGCCGTTCGACGGCTTGCGCTCCGGCCGCGAAGAGGGACCCGGATCACGGCGGGGCGGTCGTGCGGGGCCACCATCCTGACCGGATCCATCCGGATCGGACGGCTGCGCGGACGCCGGCCACCACGGTGGTGGATTCTCCATGAACGTGACCACGGCATAACGACGCTCAGCTGCGGCATCGCGACCCGATTGCGATCGCGTCAGAGTCATAGCCCGCCCGCGGCTGACAGGTTCCGGTGTCCAGCCCTCGAGGCCTTCGTTCTCCATCAGAATGCCAATGACGTGTCGAGCACGTGCCGCTCCCCGCTCAAGCGCACGATCACTGCGGCTGTTGTCCGAAGTCAGCCGGCTGCCGTTGCCTCCGGCGGTGACACTAGCTACAGGCATGGTAAGACCGCGTGCTTCCCGCTCCTGTTTCACGCGGGCGAGCTCCACAGCCAGTTCCCTTACTCGCGCTTGTTCCCTCGGAGACAGTTCAATGCGGCCTTCCTCAAAGGCGAACTGCAGGCTCTCCTGCGGGATCTTGACCGGGGAGATGATTGCATCCGTCGAGGTTGCCTCGGGCGCGGTGGCAGTCGAGGAGTGGCCTGAGCCTCCAGGCGTGGAGCTCGGTTGCGGCACCGTGGTCGCGGGTGATCCGCTCAGTACTGCGAAGACCTGGTCGGTGATTTGGGACCCGTGCGCAGGCGTCCCCGTGTTTGCGGGGGCGGTGTTCTGAGAGTCCTCCTCGACCTCATGGATGGAGGGAAGAGTTGAGGTGAAATCACGACCAGGTCGGGACCGCCGCTGACGGTCGGGCTGCGGCGAGGGCGCGATAGATCTGCCCTGTCCGCTGTCGGCCACAGGCCCTGTCGGCTCCGTGGGCTGCGCAAGAGCTGCTGGAGAAGGAGTGGCTGACGTGGGTTGACGCTCGGGCTGAGGCGGCGCGACGGTGTCCCGCGTGGAGCGTTCGCTGCTCGTCTCGGGGTCTGCGGTCAAGGTTTCGAAGGCACGATCGACTCCCGTGGTAACGGGTGCCGCAGAGGTGAATTCGGACTGCTGGGTGGCGGATGGTACGACGTCCTCAAGCGGGAAGAGGCCGTGGACCTCCCGGTGCGCGTCCGCCCCACCGACATAGGTGTCCTTGTCGGCCGAGAAAGAAGCTGACGAACTCGAAGCGACTACATCCGGCACCGGTGAGGAACCAGCGCCATGTGCTCCGTTGAGGGCCGGCTCGGAGTTTGAGGCGGCAAGGAGAGCGGCGGAATTGCCGACGTGGGCTCTGTCCTCGGCATCACCGCTGTGGATGTCCCTATCAGTCTCGCCAAGTGAGAAGCCCTCGTCACCGGGGAGCCGAACTGGACCGCCGCTGAGCATGGAGTCCACGGCAATCGCCGCCAGGCCCGGAACGGTCCAATTGCGGCTCGCGGATTGTGACTTTTCGATGACGGCGGGCACCGTGCGCATCAGTTCCAAGAACCGGTTCGTGGCCTCATCCGGCCCGACCCGGGCGCCCAGGATCTGAAATGCTTCCCTCATCACCTGCGCGTTGAGCCGCTGATCGGGCGGAGGCTCATCGTATAGATCTTCCTCATCGCCGGCTGTGCCAGCCAGCTCTGCAGGGTCTGAATCCGCGGCTTCTCCCGGGCTCATCTCGCCCGTCGTGAACGAAGACGGTCCAGCTGTGTTCAGGGATTGGCTCGCCGCGTCTTCACCCAGGCCAGACCCGGAAGGTGCAGCAACAGAATCGCTGGCGGCCGCGTCAAGAAGCGTTCCACGCTCCGGACTCGTCATGGTCAAGGACGCTGGCGTCCCACTCTCATCGACGACCGCGGCTACCTGTAGATAGCCGTCCTCCGTGAGCAGTTCCACGTTCCCCTTGAACGCGTACACATTCCTGTTCAAAGCAGTGGAGAGCTTTGCCGCCAGTGACCTCTTTGAACCCTTTGGCGATTTTTTATCCCGCGAGTCGATAACTACGGAACCGTCTGAAACCACCAACAGAACGGGAATGTCAGCACCTGCGAAGAAGAAGATCGACATATTGGCTATCCGGGCGACGAGTTCCTCTTCGCTCACGATCGAGCGATGGCCATCGTTGTCAAATAGCTCAAGAAGGCTCTGATTGTCCGCAGCACGGCGCGCCGCAACCACGAGCGGGATCGACTTATTCGACCAGGGGGTCCGTACAGCCTCTGCGGCGTCAACATAGTTCGAATTATCCGAACCGTCTATTCTGCGTTCGATCACCCGATACGATTGGATTCGATCAAAGAATTTATCAGAATCTGCCTGCAGATAAGACAGGCCGCAGAGTTGAGCTCCATATTTCAGAGATGCATACCCTGACGTATCATTACTGAAATCACGTACAGCTTTGTTTGAGGGCAGTGTGTTCCGCACTACTTCTCTCGGAATCCAAGGACCTTTCGCGCGGTAAACTATCGACTGCCTTCCATTAGCGCGATAGAGCACCCATGCGCCGTCTCCTTGAATATCCGTCCGCAGCCCGCCAAGGATTCGAGTATGGGTCGCCTTTTTTCCGATCGGAGCGAATACATCGTACGGACCGTTCTTGGCCAGGTTCTCGGCATAGCTGCTGCCGCTTGAATCCGCCTCACCCGTATGACAAGCCGCCAGAACAATGGCCGTCATGTCAGGCGCGAGCGCGGTAATGGATTTGCGCCGCTTCAACCGGGCTGCCAGACGATCAGGGGAAATATGGGAGCCGTCCTTGGCTGCCAAATGTCCCACGTTGCCATGCCCTGCGACGACGATTACTCGTCGTCCCAGCCACGGCACCGGCTGCGGCTTTCTGACCGTGCGTGTCGCTTCGTAGGAATTGACAAATTCCTCATGTTTGAGGTATTCGACCCTTCGCCACTCCCCTAGGATATCATCCGGCATGAGGCTGTAGCCGTTGAAGTTTCCTTCGGCATCGGAGATAGGCATGAGTTCGAATCCCCACCGAACGTCATCATAGGGGTCTATTTCATCGATTCCCGTCGCCGGAGGATCAAGCAGTGGCTGCTCCGGAGCAGCCACTGCTTGATCCTCCGGCGACGGGGAGACAATGAAAATATTTCCCCTAAATCCTCCGGCGCCGTCATCAGTCTCGTCGCCTGAATGCCGGGCGGCAATCTCAAGGCCGAGATGCAGAGGTCCTCCGTCTTCGTAGGGCCTCATGGTGATCTCGCCGTTGGTGACGTAAACCTCAGCCTTGGCAAGTTTGGCAATTTCTTGCGCAAGGCCAAGACTGTTTTTTGCTGCTTCAGAGATAACCAGCATGAGCGGAGTATTCTGCTTCGCCTTCATGCGGTAACGGCCGACGACGATGCTTGCGAACTGGTTAAAAGTGATTTCTCTGGTTTTGCCGTCTTGCATCAAGACGATCATGTGGCGCCGACCCGGGGCCAGCTGCCCCCTCACAAGGTAGGGCTGCTTATCAAAGCTTCTCTCCGGCTCGGGAGCTGTCTGCGGGATCCCCAAATTACGCGGGCCGCGCTCGTGCGTACGAATGTGCAGGGTGTCAGCCACACGCTGCCCGACTCCGGGCGTGCCGAGGAAATCGACTCCTCGTTCCCCTGTGCTGTCGTAGAAGTGGCCAGCCGCCACGATCTCGCGGGCGCGGATGGGGGCGGCAACTGTCTCGGTCCGCTTCTTGCGCCGGAACTGTCCTGAACCAGGCAGCCTTCCCCTTGAGCGAGGAATCTGGCCATACGGCGACGCCAACGCCTGTGGAGCCCACTCCGCTGCCAGCCGCTCCGCACCCTGCATGTCGCCTGGATGCTCCTTCAAGTGTCTGGCCACCAGGTACACCACCTGCCACTCCCGCGGCAGATCAGCAAGCAGCCCGCCCGGCTCAGCAATCCTGGGCGGCATCCCCCCGACACGCGGCGCCACCAACGCTTCCGCCTCATTCAGAGCACCACCGAACCACCCCTCGTCCCACCCCCGCTTCCCCCACGACACTTCCGCAACCGCGACCGCATGGTCCAACAGCGCACCTGACACCGGCGACACAAGCACCATGCCACTCGCCGTCGCCGTCAGGTCACCACTACCGACACCCCCAGTGCCCGGCGCTGACGAAGCCGGCTCACCCACGCCAACCACACCCGATCCCGAGGGGACGAGCAGTTGTTCAGCAGAGTCCTTCAGGGCCACGGCCTGATCCGAACCGGCCTGTGGTTTGAAAACGGTCCAATCCTCCGGCGACTCGCCCTCGTCCACCAGCACGGCCACGCGAAGAAACCCTTCGGGGTTCGTAGTTAGAACCACCGTTCCTCGGTGCGCAAAAACCTCACGCCCCGAAGCAGATGCCAGCAATTCCGCCAGAGGCCTCTTTTCTCCATCTACTTTTGCACTGTTCCCAGGCATCTCTACCAAGCTGCCCCCACGCGCGCCACCCGAGACCACCAGAACCACTGGAATATCAGCACGAGTAAAGCGCATAACTCTTTGATCAGATGCCAGGTCAGCTAGATTTACTGAACTAATAGTTGCATTTTCTCCCGTTGCGGGGTCACGTAGCAGGATAGTGCTTGAACCTTGCTTGCCCGACTGCGCAACGAGAACAAGGGGCATGACATCGCTACGCCAGGGCGAATCGATTTCTGCCTCTTGACGATACCCAGTTTCACCCTGCCGGCGTACAGCAACTACATACTTCGAAGCACGATCAAAGAATCTTGTGCCCGGAATTTCAGTGTAAGAAAACCCAATTGTCTGAGTGCCGTAGCTGATGAACTTCCTAGGTTGCCCGAGCGAACTCGTCTGAAGCCAGGCAGGGATGTCCGAATTACCCGAAGTGCGGCGGGCATCAGCGAGAGATGCCCAGGGCCCTTCGGGCGCGGTAGTCACCGTTATCCCCGTCACCGGGTCGACAGTCACCCACGCACCGTCGTCTAGGACATCGGTTCGCGGGCCACCAGTAAACCCAATTGTTCCTCCCACCTGAGTAGTCGCACCATAGACCTTCATGTTCATCAAGTAGGCCAGTTTGTGCGCAAAGGATTCCCCTTCGGCATCCGGTGCACCTGAAAAGCATGAAACGGCAACGATTGACTTCACGTTGAGTTCTGTGAAGGAGCGACGCCTTTTGAGAGCCGCCGCCATTTGCTCAGCACTCACATGTTCACCGGTATGCGTACGCATATATCCGGGCTTGCCGTGACTGAAAAGAATGAATCTATTTTCATCTTCAAGCCAAGGAACATTCACGGAGTTACGGCTGACCGCCTCATTTCGGCGAACGTTAGTAAATTCCGAGTGATCAAGCTTGTTTGTTCCTTTAAACTTCTTGATGTCCGCCAGAGACTTTGTCGTGTACCCGATGAGGCGGCCGTCTTTACCACCGATGGGTCTAAATATGAGACTTTTCGGATCGCGCGGGGCAGTGGCATCGTAAGGGTTGGGCTCCGATTCTTCGTAAACGCGCTTTTCTGGCTCAGCAAAGGCGACAAGCCAGTCGGGTGCATAGCTTGCCTGAGCGTCGACCTCGACACCCAGATGAAGAGGGCCCCCGGGGCTGTACGGCAGAACTGAGATCCGCTGGTTGCTGGAATAGGCGTCACGTTTCATGACCCTTGCTGTTCGTTCCAGCAGTTGAGTGTCCGCTGCTGCGCCATCCGAGAGCACGTACACCACCGGGGACTCCAGTGGCATAACGGCCAGCTCAGGAATTTCAGAAACAAAATCAACGAGCTGCTCGTAGGTCCACGCTGCCGCGGCTCTGCCTACATGAGGCATCGCAACACGGCGGTACAAACTCCTATGCGGATTGATCCGGACTATGAAAGGTTGCGCAGGAAATAGATCCTCGCTTTCCAGGCTAGTCCACGGAGCTCCTAGTTTCGTATCCGGATCATATGCGTGCATTCGGCGACCAAGTTGATCGCTGAGCTGAAGCGAATCACCCGCCCCGCTCGTGAAATCGACACCCCTGACCTGATCGCCGACAACGAAATACCTCATCTGTATCCGGGGTTCACGTGGCTTGGGCTGCATCTTGCGGCCACTGCCACTGGCTTGCCCCTTCGGGATGCGCGTGGGTGCTCCCGCCAGCAGGGTCGCCTTAGGGATCGGCTCACCCTCCGCCGTCAACGGTCGGATCTGCCGCGCAAAATGCCACGCCAGCTGGCTCGCCGCCACGTCACCCGCGTCCGTCAACCGCTGAGCAACCAAATAGACCGCTTGCCACTCAGGGGCCACCTGTGCCAGCGACGCACCATGCTCATCGATCCGCGGCGGCAAAGGCCCGACATAGCTCTCGACAATCTCGACAGCCCTAGTCTCCGCAGGACTCTCCCACGCACCCTCCCGACGCCGCTTTCCCCACCCCGCCTCCGCCCTCGCAACCTCAACCGCCAACACCGGAACCGGTGAGGCCCACAACCTCCCCTCACCAGCAGTCGCCGCCCACTCGCCAGTCATAACCGTTCCCGGCCGCCCCGACAGTTCCTCCGAATGACTCGTGTCCGATGGACCAGTTTCCCGATGCACTGCACTGCTCTCAGCGTGCGCAGAGTAGGAAAGGGAATTCGATCCAGGGACGAATACTGAGCCGCTTGTCGACGTCGGAAGCGTAGACGTCGCGGATCCAATAACCAGCCCAGGCGTCCCACGGTGCCGGGGGCGGAACTCCTCAAACATGGCTGGCAGCTCATCATCGGCGACCACCACCAGTCGGAGGCGTCCGTCTCTGGAGTCTGTAATGAGTTTTATGTCCCCCCGGTAGCCAAATACAATTCGGCCAGTAGCGTCGGCCACATACTGCGCTAGCGAGGCATCCCGAGGGGTCGCCAAAGAGCCGCCAGGGACTACCAAGAGGATTGCATGCTTGATCTCTGCGCCATGCACGTACGGATGGTTGGCAATCATCTGAGCGAATTTCTTCAGACTCATCAGAGAGGGGCTTCTACCAGAATCCCCATGCAACTCTATTTGCCACGCGTTGCCCATCTGCATGTTTGCTTCGACCACGAAGGGGATCATTCGCGGTGACCACGGGGAAGGCTGAGGCGTCATGACATCGACATAAAACTCCGCTCCCGAGTAGTCTGTCCGACGTTCTACCACTCCATAGGAAGAAATGCGGTTAGCGAAGCGGTTCGATTGCGTCGCACGTACATACGAAAGCCCTGCATATTGAATGCCATAGTATAGAAACTTTGTGAGTCCGAATTCAGGGTCATCGTCCAGTGGAATAGGTTCGAAGTCGGGTCCCCAGTTGGTACGGCGCGATTCCGCGAGTCGCATCCACGGTCCCGAAGGACGGGTGACGGATACTGGGCCTTGGCCTCCAGGCCTGAACTCTGCCCACCCGCCGTAGTTCAAGACTTTGCTCTCCACACCTCCCAGGAGTCGCAAAGCAGTTGAGTGTAGTTCCTCAGGAGCGAAAACAACGCAGTCAGTCCAATTTGCCAAGACTTGCGGTAGGGCCAACTGTCCGCTGCCGGGCAGAGGCTTTGCTGTCTCACAGGATGCCATGACAATCGTCTTCTTTTTGGACAGCAGCGCACGCAACACCGGCTGACGGTTCAGTTCAGCACCCAGCTGCTCTCCGGTGACCGGTGATCCAGCGGGCGTGTAGAAGAAGCCAGGAGCTCCGTGGCCTGAGATAAAGAATGCGTCTTGAGACCAGGGAACAGCTACAGAACGACGATACAGAATTGTTCCATCGAGCAGGTTGGTAAATGTTCTATGTGCTGAGTGGTCCGCCGACCCCCTGGTGTTGAGGTCTGTTAGCGGCATGGTGCTGTAGCCGTTGAAGGTCCCGTCAGGGCTCGATACGGGCATGAGGCCAAGGTCCGGGTAGGAGTATGCATAGGTCTCATCGACCCCGCGGAACGGATCGCGAATCGATCCAGGGACCCGGATCCAGTTCCCTTGGAACGAATCCAGGTCGGGGATTTCACTGCCCAGGTGCAGGGGGCCGCCGGGCTGATAGGAGCGAAGCGCCGGATGGAGGTTGTGGCCCCAGACATCAAGCCCGCTTCGCACGGCCATCTTCACTAGACGCCCCAGACCCGCCACGGCACCGTACGGTGTCACAAAGATCAACGCACCGTCCGGCCCCAGTGCCCGCACACCCGGATCATTAACGATCAGTCGGGCGAAGTCTTCGTCAGGAACCGCAAGAATCTCGCCGCTGCTATGCCGCACCGCCATACAGTCCCGCACTGTCGGATGCGTCAGCACCTTGAGTAGGTATGGCTGCTTGCCGTGCCAGAGATCTGCTTCCTCCACATCAAGCAGCGGCAGAGCGACAGGCGACCACGCCGGGTCAAAAAGATGCAGACCCCGCCCGATCCCCTCGGCCACCGCCTGCCAACTGCCACGTGGCTGCTCACCGGTGAAGTCGATGCCCACGGCTGTCGAACCAGTGTGGAAGAACGACAGATGCAGATCATTCAGGGACAGGACACGTCCCTGAATATCGCGCGCCGGCCGGGCCTGCCCAGGAGCTCCACCCTTCACAACGGCCTTCGGAATCGGCTCACCATCCGCGGTAACCGGGCGAATCTGCCGCGCAAAATGCCACGCCAGCTGGCTCGCCGCCACGTCACCCGCGTCCGTCAACCGCTGAGCAACCAAATAGACCGCTTGCCACTCAGGGGCCAGCTGTGCCAGCGACGCACCATGCTCATCGATCCGCGGCGGCAAAGGCCCGACATAGTTCTCGACCATCTCGGCCGCTTGCGCTTCTGCCGGGCTTTCCCACGCACCTTGCCGACGCCGCTTGCCCCACGCCGACTCTGCCCTCGCAACCTCAACCGCCAACACCGGAACCGGTGAAGCCCACAAGCGCTGTGCACCGGGTACATCCACAAAGGAACCGGTCGACGGATTTATCGCGCCGGTCTCGACCAGATCAGCCGCCAATCCCGGCTCCACTTGAGTTGCCGGCTCTGACGCCCACGACATCTGCGACGTCAGCTCACGCGCCAACACACGCACAGCGTCAACGTCCAGCTCATCCGACCGGATACGTCGAGCAAGCAGATATACCACCTGCCACTCCTGCGGCAGATCACGCAGCATCGCACCGGGTACCACGTTCAACCGTGAGAGCCGTTGTCTGGCAGAAGACTGAACCGCCTCCATCGCCTGGTGCAATGTCTCACCGAACCACGCCTCGTCCCAGCCTCGCTCTCTCCACTCATGCTCGGCCGCGGCCATTTCCTCAGCCAGGTCCAGATTCCTAGCGGACACGGACGCGGCCGGTTCATTCGACATCGCCGGCAAAGACCCCCGAGAGACCACCGGCGCCTGAAACGACCCAGAGGTTGCTGGCAGCGATTCGGACATCCTCGTCAACGCTTCATTAGAATCGATCCTCAATTCAGAAGGAGCATCGAAGAAGTTAGACGATACGATTTCGGGTGAAATTGGTAGCGGACCGCGCTGCGGCTTGTACAACTTCCACATCGGGTTGGGAAGTTCTTCCTCCGGCACCCAGACCATCAATTCGAGATGCGCTTGATTTGTGGACTTCGGAGTCAGATAGACCTCAGCATCTGTCGCATATACCTCGCGCCCTGATGCGGTGGCGAGAATCTGCGGCAGCCAATTCACGAATTCGGCTCCCCCGTTTCCGCTTTCTTCACTGCGCCGAGGACTTCCCGAGAAGGCAAGCACTAGTCGAGTATTTTCAGGAAGGAAGAAAACATATTCATGATCGGCGAACATGAGGGCGGCGTCCCTCTCGTTCATCGCGGACCAGATCTCCATGTCGCTGTCGTACACTTCGACTTGACCCGGATGATTTTCCGACCATCGTCCTGCCAAAACGAATACGTTAGTCCCGTTGGCCCATGGAGAGACTCGCGCGGGAATGCGATGGAATTTGCCGGGCGCATCCCCCGGAAGATAGATCTCATACGCGGGAAGGGGCTCAAAGAAATTTTTGGCCGATAGATTCATGTATGAGAGCCCGGCAACCTGCGTGCCATAAAAGAGGTGATGGACTACCTTTTCTCTTGCTTCCTCAACCGTGAAAGTAATTTTCTCACCAGGCCCCCAGGTTCGGCGGGCGTTCGCCATGCGCTTCAAGGGACCCTGGGGATAAGTGAAAGAAGGCGGGGTGCCATCAGAATTGAACTCCCCCCAACCACCTTCACCGACTACGTCATTTCGCCCTCCTCCGAGGAGATGCCTACTCGTCACCACCGTTGCGGTGGCAGCGAAGACTCGAATATTTACTCCACTTTCCTTGTACTGGTCAGCTATGTCCCGCGCCAAGATACGGCCGGATTCGTCCGCCTGCCCTGCATCACAGGCCGTAACAACAATTGCCTGTGTTTCATATACGCGTTGCCTCCACGCAGGATTTTTCTCCAACGCTTTTACGAGCACTTCACCCGAAAGGATGTTGTCAAATTTATCCAGAATAACTCCCGGCAGTCCATGCCCTTCGATGACAGCGGCTTCCTTAGGCCACGGAACTCGTACAGGACTCTTCACCATCTCCGTTTCGAGATCAAAATTTGTGAACTCACGATGCGTAAGCTTTTCTGCCCTGGTGCGCAGCTTGAGATCATCGAATGAAAATAGAGTGTATCCAGTGATTGTGCCATCCGGGGCAGCGATGGGCAGGAGATCGATTTTCGACCCATCAAGCCCTCGTCCGTCATCGTTTACTGCGACAGAAAGCGCGCTCCCAACGTACCGTCCGGGCTCCGCGCTAAACCAATCCGCAATGTAGTACTTATTTTCAATATCATCTTCTACATGATCGATTTCGATACCCAAATTAAGAGGGCCATTCGCCTCATAAGGTTGAAGGGTGATTTCGCCGGTGCTGTAGATAACCTCACGGCCGGTTTCGGCAACTGCGTTCGCCAGCTCAACAATGGCGGCACCCATGTTGGGGACAACGAGCACAATCGGGGCCCCGGGCACCCAAGGCAAATTGAGATCACTGGCAATCAGCTCGGCCACCTTGGCGGGCGACCACGACGTCACCGTCCGATTGTCAAACCGGACAATGACGTTACCCGGAACCTCTACATCCCCTATCGCCGCGAATACCTGCGTGTTTTCCGGAAGCAGGTGTTCCTGCTCCAAAGCGTATTTCGGCACGCCCACACGCCCAGTCATGTCAAAGCTGTGCAGCCCGCGACCGAGGGTTTCGGCGATCCGTCTCATCTCACCCATCGGGTAATTACCCGTCAGGTCGAGACCACGTATGCGATTACCGTCGTGGAAATAGGCAATTCTCACCCGAGGCGGTGGCGGAGTCTCGGCTTGCCGACGCTCACGACCCTGCCTGGGGGTGCGCTTCGCTCCGCCACCTTGCAATTTTCCCCGCGAACGCAATGGCCTTCCCGGCTCAGGCTCCATGGCCTGTAGCCCAAAGTCCGCCGCAAGGTTGCTGGCTTCCTCGCTCTCGGGTCCGTGCTCCTTGACGGCCACAGCGACCAGATACACCGCCTGCCACTCCCGCGGCAGTTGATTCAACGGTGCACCCAACTCATCGATGGCCGGCGGCAGCAGCCCCACCGTGTCGGTGACGAGATCCTTCGCGCGCATTCGGTCGGCTTCGCTGAACTCACTCCAGCCGTGCTTGCCCCATCGAACCTCCGCAGCGCGGACCTCGTCGGCCAGCACCCGGCCCGACACCGGGCGCGCAGGGCCTGCGCTCGAAGGTGTCTGCCCTGTCGGCCTGCCCGCAACCTGCATCGGCGATTCCGCCGATCTCACCGCATCGGAATCGTTTGACGCACCAGCCTCCCCTTCTACCAACCTGTTTTCCGTGTGCCCCGAGAACGTCGAGGGGCTCGCTTCCGCCACGGCCCTGTCGAGCATCGGCTCTACCACCTTCACCGGCAACAACCACAGCCGGCTGCTCGGCGTCGCCAGGAAAACGCCCGACGGGGATAGCGATGGGGTTCCAGCCGGGTCTACGGCGCCCGGGTCTGGCGACGGCGAAGAAGCACTCGCAGATCCCTCGCCCGGCGTCGACGCGGCCACGTCCACTCTGGGGGTGGTTGACCGGGACGCCTGTCCGGATGCCGCGGCCTCCAGGTCAGGCCCGTCCGATGTCGTCTCCTGGCTTCCTTCCGCAGGGTCGGCGACGAGACTGGAGGCCCCGGCCGGGACGGACGAGCCCTTGCGTCCCCATGCGGCCGCGGCTGCGGCGTTCAGGAATTGCGATGCCGCATCCGAAAGACCGCCCAGGCGCGCAATGAGATCTTCACTCGCATCGTGGTGGCGGATGAGGTCGGCCAGGGGCGAGGCAGATCCGTTGTCCTGGAGGACCTCGGTCACATCGGGCTCTGGGACTGTACGGAAGGTCGCCGGATCGGTAGTTCCTCGCCGGTGTCGAGGCCGGGTGATCGTGTTCAGCCTCGGCTCATCGGGTGCAGCCATCGCCGAGTAGTGGTTGTACCCGTTGTAGTGGATATAGAGGGAGGGCTCTTCCGTTCCCGTACCGAGGTTGTGCACGAAGGTCTCGCGGGCATCCGTGCCGTTGTTCTGAGTGGCACCGAGAATCTCGCCCAGAGCCGGGCCAGCAGCCTGTGTCACCGGATCGAAGAACGGTGTGGTCCAAAGACGCTTGTCGAGAATGGTCATGGCGACGATCTCGCTGACGCGCATCGCGTTGAACGACCGACGATCCAGAGCAACTCCGCGCAGACTGGGATACCGCCTCATCACCTCTTCCCAGAGGGCATCACCCTCGTCTCCAGCCAGTCGTTCGGCTGTCAGGTCCAGCAGATTGCGTCGATGCTGAGCAGCAGCCAATCCATCAGCGAGCGTTGGGTCCGCTGCCAGGTCGGGCCGGAAGTCGGGCAGAAGCTCGCGTACCGCTGCGGACGGCAGGTCGCCGATGATCCCGTGGTCCGCCTGGGGCAGGAGTGCCCGAAGGTGCTTGCGGTACTCGCTCTTGCTGATTTCCGCGTCGATCAGATCCTGCTGCTGCGCCGTCAGCGGCGGGTACCCGGCAAGGTTGAGGAGATCACGCAGCGTTGGTGTCGGGATGTCACTCAGCAGTACGTCGGCAGGCCGGCGCGTGGGATTTGCGCCACCGTCGACGGCGGCGCGCATGTCCGCGCCGAGGGGGCCCACGAACCAGTCATGGACTCTTTGACGGACATCCGCAACGGTCATCCTGCCCAAGGCGTCGTCGGGCAACTGCCACGCAGCGGAGGCAATCAGAGAGGTGAAAAAGCAGTCACCGTCTCCTTCGACCTCAAGCACACTGAAGTTGCGGCCGTTCACGACGAGTTTGCGGGTCTCCCGGCGTTCCTTCATGGCGACGTCCGAGAATTTGTCCTTGATCCACGAGGGGGTCAAGAGGAGTTCGTGCGGGCGCTTCGGGTCGGCCCCCGGGACGGTTCGGACCCTGCCGGAGAGTGTCCTGAACGCCATGTCAGCTGCGGAGAGCGGGGCGGTTTTACCGGAGCTCGGCTGGGGGGCCGGGTCCTGGCCGAGGAGGGAATCGTGCAATTCCGGGAGCGCCGTCGGGACGTCGTTGTCGGAAGGTACTTCGGGCGAGGATTCGGCACCGGTGACGGCGGCGGGTGATGTGGCAGTTTCGTGCAGGGAGCGCACCGGGTCCGGGACGGAGGCCTCAACCTCCGAAGGGATGTCTGTCCGGGGCAGGCTCGGGGCCGGGGTGGCTTCTGCCTCTGGCAGGGACTGTGTCGCCTCGTCGCCGCGGGCGGGTATGGCTGGCTGGGTGCGGCTGGATGCGGTATCACCCTCCTCAGAGACGGGGGCAGGATCGGGGATGATGGCTTCGTCTGTGACGTGGAGGTCCTGGAGTGGGTGGCTCTCGGTGCCTCTCGGAGCACTGGGGTCAACGCCAGAGTCGGCTGCGCCCTCTGTGGCCTGGGGTGGGTCGATGACGACTGCTTCCGGGGCCTCGGGCGCGACAGGTCGCAGTGCCTCGATGGCGTCGACCTGTTCTTTAACCAGGTAAATGGTCGCCGCATCGCCCTCGACGAGACACTCGATCACGGGTTCCGACAACAATGGGTGGCTGTGACGCAATTCGAAGCGCCACAGTATTTGGGGCACTGTGGTGCGGACGACGGTGCGCTTGTTGGTCTTGTCGCCAGTTTCCCGGAGCGCCCCCACTGCACCGGGGCTGATGCTGGTGGCTGTCTTGACTGCTAGTTCTCCGATTACGGCGGGAGTCACGTGCTGGGGCGCCAGGGGCCGGAACTTCAGTTCGTCGCCTGGGGGCGGATCCTCGACATAGCCCTCAGGGACATGGTTGGTCGGCTGCGTCTCCTGGCGGAGAGTCAGCTCAATCTTGTGGTTAACCGCTGAGCTCTGGAAGGCGGATGCCGAGAATTTGGTGCTCCCGAAATCCTTTATGAGACTTCCGATGGGATTGTCGGGCCCCGGACCGAGTTCAACGCGACTCCCGTCAGGCCTGCGGTCGGCCACAATTCCGCTGAACTGAACACTGATATGGAGCGTAGCGGGAACATCATAAACAGAACCCGGCAGAGTCAGAGGGACCTTGAGGCCATTTTCCACAAGGTCAAGGAGTGCCTCCCTTAGGTAGGTGGGGCTCATAATGGTGTCGATGGTTTTTCTGACAGCCGCCATACTTCTGAAGAAGGAGGCCCCGGAAATCGACCTGTCATAACTGTGCGCGGCATCAGTGACGAGCTTGTCGATATGACCGCGCATTTCCGATATCCCGGCTATCGCCCCGACGTACGCCTCCCTCAGATGGTCGGAGGTGAGCGGTATGCCCTGGTAAAGCGCTGCAGCGTAGGCAGGACGCTTGGTCACGACCGGAGCGGGGCTAGGCGAAACGGTTTTCGACCGGACGAGCGGTGCTGGATAGGCGAGGACGACACCTTGGGTGAAGCGCTGGCTGGGCATGGTGATCGGTTTGCCTTGGCGTCCGATCCAGCTGCCCAGGATGGGCAGGCCGCCGAATGAAGCGGACAGAGCCCAGTTCACCCGCGCCTTGGCCGTGAGCTCAATATCGAAGGCGAATTGCCGGAGGTATTCGATCTCCAGCAGGCCTTTTGTTTTCTGGTTCGTTCTTTGGTTGCCTATTCCCCTGGCCTGGCTCTTTTTGCCGGTGTATGTGATGTTTCCTGCAGCGGCCTGACGCTCGTCGAAGCGGTCAAGGTTGTTGTGCGCGTAAGTCAGTCCGAAGGAGAACTGTCGGTCCACCGCATCCGAGATGCTTTCGCCAGCAACGGCGTAGGCCGTGTTTTTACGCTCGATGACATGGAGGTCGGGTGCTGGTCCCAGGTCAGTCGGTGCGCTCAGGCGCGCTTGAAGGTCAACCTCTACCTCTACGGTCCCCGTGAGGTTCCGGTAAGGAATGTGCACGGTCATGCCGTGGATGAGTTCTTCGAGCAGGGCGCGTGTCGTCCTGGTGGTCGCAATCTTCCACAACTGTTGGCGGACTGCCATGAGATGCTCGGCAGCCAAGTGCGGGCGCAGCGTCTCGACGGTGCCGTCGACGAAAGATCTGAGGTCTGGGACCTGAAGCACAAGCCCGTGGTCGATGCCGCTGCCGTTCAGTGGTGCTACCGGAGGCTGCAGCTGAGAAGACTCGGCTGGTCTGACGGCGGGCTTCGTAAGCGGGTTCTCCAGTTCGGAGGCTGCGCTTTGAGGCATCGCGACGAGCAGCTTGGTGTCGACTGAAGTTGCGCGTGGGGATTGTTGGATTCCACGGAGTGAGTGGAAGGGGTGCAGTGAATCCTGGGCAAGGATCACTGCCGTAATGGTGGCCGTTCCTTGTCCTTCGTACCAGTTCTGACGACCGATGTGGATGTCCACCGCATCGACACGGGCGCCAGTCTCCTTCGTCGTGGACTGGCCGGGGTTGTGGGCCCAGCGCAGTCCAGGGAGCACGCTGCCGTTCTTGTGGACGTGACCCTTTTCGGCAGCTGTCTCCTTGTAACCTGCGGGTTTTTTTTCGAGCGTGAGATTGAGGCCCACGTTGCCTGCAATGCTCGTGGCCAGGCGCGGAATGCGCTTGGTGGTGGACAGCGCAGCGTTGGTTGAGGCGTGGTCGTAGTGATAGCCCTGGCTGACCGGGCCCCTGTGGTCGAGGCGGCGGCCGAACCTGATGCCAGCCCTGAGTTCGACCCAGATCGTCCGGCCGAACGTGTCCGTGGGAAGACGGCGAGTGAAGAAAGGGTAGGTGGCCGTTCCGCCTGGCTCGGTGTCGACGTAGTCACGCGCATGGTGAGTAAGCCCCACGAGTGCATGACGAAGACTGGAGAGGTCGTGGGGCGACAAAGACGTGACACCTACATCGCCCAGCGCTTGCCTGGCGGCCTCCATCAGCGGCGCCGGATCGAGGAGGACGAGGGTGTCGTGGGAGAAGCGCTCGCCCTCCCTCAGGTCGAGAGGACGTCGGGTGAAGGGACTGTAGACCCTGGTCGACTGACCCGACCGGGAGTCGTGCCGGGTCCCGAAGTCCGTCGTGGGGTGGAGTGCGCCAGTGACGGGATCCCTCTCCTGCAGAAGATCCTCCGGGACCAGCAGGGTGATCGGCAGGTCGAGCGGTTTCGTCGAGGCCTGTTCACGAACTTGCCGGAAGCCGTAGGCGGTGGATCGCTTGCGCTCCACAGTGATGACGAGTGTGGCCGAGCCGTCGAGCAGGGAAAGGTTCTCCGCGCCGGCGCCGGATCCGCCGCCGGCGCCAAGGCCCGCGCTGGTGTCGGTTCCCCAACCGGTTGCCAGCCCTGGGTTGGCTGTGGATCCGAAACTTTGGACGTTGAAAATCTTGGGGCTGAACGAGAAGTTGCCAGGGAGGGGAACGCGGACTCCGACCGAGCCAGAGGCGCCTCGGCTTTGAGCGACGGAGGAGGGGCTGGAGAATTCCCCGGAGTAGACCTCTGCCTTGCCCTCCAGGGCCCGGACGTGGGTGAAGTCTCTGTTCAGGCTGGCCGATATGGTGACAAGGGCGCTCGTATTGCCCAGCTTCAGAACGACATGAAGCTTCCTTCCCACCATTTCGGGAAGCGTTCCTGCCAGGTGGCCGGCGCCGAGAGCGAGTTCGAGTGATCGAAGGTTGGCGAACTGGTCCTCACTGACTGTCGAGGCAGCCGCCCTTTCCGCGGGAAGAAGGTCCGGATGGTGTAGCCGCACCAAGTCGACAGCCTGGGCAAGAACCGCGTGGGCAGCCTCGAGGTCGCGCAGTCCCACCACACGGCTGAACGGCGGCATCCAGGTGGCGAAGAAGTCTGGAAGCTCAAGGTGCCGACCAGGCGCCCGACGTGCGATCACCGCCGGGGGGAGCTCTACATGTTCCCCGTCGACGACGAGGCCTGTCGTAGTGGCGCCCGGCGCAGACTGGATCACCCGGAAGTCGCCCGGGGAGTCGCTCGACTCGCTTTCCAGGGCATTGACTGTTTCTTGGCCGACCAGCTCCGTGGGTCGCTTCGGCGTTATTGAAGAAGCGGGCCGCGGAAGCAGTCCGAGCGCCTCAGCCTCGTACGCAAAAATGCGCAGTACCACATTGACGGGAACTGCCTGCTGGAGCCCTGTGCGGTGACTGGTGACAAGGATTTGCCCCGTGTAAGAGACCTTTGTCGTCGGCTGGAAGACCGGGTTGGCGAACTTGGTCTTGCGCTGTTCCACCGCGTTGAGTTGTTCGCTCTGCAGACTGTAACCCACGTGGGCGCTATAGCCGACAGGCACCTGCGGCGAATAATCCCATATGCGATACTCGAGTTTATTGTTGACATCAACATCAACGAGGCCGTAGCCGTCCCCATGATAGGAATTCAGGCCAGTGCCTAGAACGGTGGTGTCGGCCGTATCGGGAAGCGTCTGATAGTCAATCCCTTCCGCTCTGGGGTTGCTCAGCGTCAACCTCAACGACACGGCCTCGAATTTACCGTTTGCGCCAGGAAGAGGAAGAGGAGGTGACCAGAGCTCACCCATCGCCATAGCTCTCAGATTCGAAAGCAATGAATCGGGCTCCGTAAATTCTCGCAGCACCTGGTGAGCTGGATCGAAAACATCAAACTGACCGGTGACGCGGAAGGCTGCGTTCTGAACGTCTCTAACGTTCGAGATAGAATGGGGCCATGCCTGCTGGGGCAAATTTTGCGGAGACCCCATCGGCTTCACATCTGCCCCGGGTCTCATGGGCAAATTGGTGTAGCCGACATGCGAACCGGGAAGACCCAACGAACGCCCGAACTGATGCATCGATTTTACCGGCTGCAGCAGTCCCAGAAGGCGGTTGTTGCTGGGCTCCTCAGCACCGCTCGGGTCCCAAGTACGGGCCGTGGCGCTTGTGACACCCGCGGGTGCCCGCCGACGACGGAGCTCCTCCCTGGCGTAGCGAACCACCACACCATTTTTCACGAGACCATTCCAGATGTCAGGCCTGGCGTTCGGGCGCTGAACAACAATGTGCAGCACTACATCCGTCTGGAAAGCTGCAGCCCGGTAGGAGGAATTCTTGGCATGGTGCATCTCATTCACAGTCAGACTGGCGGCACTCCCCCTTGTGTGTGTGACGCTGGCAAACGTCTCCTTAAATGAGCCGCCAATATTTTTGACAATACTGCTCGGGGCCACAGCCTGCAATACACCGAGAGCAGCAACAACGTAAGCAAGTCGACCTCCCCGGTCGCTGCTGCTGCTGCTGGAAATCGGATACGCTGTCTCCAAAAACTCCTGGACACGAGGCTCCGGCTTGGTAAGAAACTTCCTATATTCCTCACCGAGGTCACTGAGATCCGTCACCGCATTACCCTGCGGACCGGTCAGCTGCTCCCATTCACCCATCTGGGCACTAATATGAACGGCAACATCGGGGCGGAGATACAGCATGACGCCCGTCTCCACCACAGTGGACCACCGCTCGGTAATCAGGTCTTCTCTGATCAACTCCCGCAGATCGCCAACTGATTCTGGTACAAGAATTCCGACCTGTTGGCGAATCGTATCGATAAGCTCACTGTTGGGCAGCTCGACCGTCATCGGAGCGCGACCACGCGGCGGTGCGAAAATGGATTCAGCATCGTCGGCGTCCATCGCGGCAAGTGCGGCCCGCAACTGGCTCGCAGCACGCTCCCGAGCGACGTCGTCATTCGTCGACGGATCCTCAGCCTGAGGGTCAGGCCCCTGCTGCCCTCGGACACCTTGTTCCATCTGTGTACCTGCGGTCTGAACCCCAGCGTCCACCACGTTCTGAACGTCCGTGGCAATGTCAGTGGCTTCGGGAGTTTCACTGACGGCGCGGACAGAGGACCGGTCCCCAGCCTCCTCGATCGCTTCGATGTCCTGGTTCAGGATCTCGGGAGTGAGGTCGTCTCGAGAGGCCTGCGGGACGTCCAGGCCCACCAGCGCGTCAGTGGGGACCTCGCGCTGCGAGGCCGGGTCCGGTTCCGCATCAGCCGATGTAGTACCGGTCGCGAGGGGGACCGGTGTGGTCGGCACGACCGGCCCTGATTCGACGACAAGCCTTGTCGGAGCGACTGGAGGCGTGGGAGACGGTACTGCAGACTGATCGGCCCCGTCACGTGCGGTCTGGTTCGCGTCCGGGGCAGATACCTCCTGCACCTGTATCCCCTGCGAAACGTCTGCCACGTGATCGTGCTGCCCATCGGCGACAGCATCGACGGTTCCGGTGGATGGCTTGGTAGCAACCGGGTTGCCCATCACATTTCCGTCGGCGTCGACCACCGTGGCGACCGCGCCAGAAACGTCGGTCGCCGACGCGACTTCGACGACCGCATCAGCCTGCGCGGCGTCTGTGGTGGAAGCCAACTGCACACCGGATCCGTCCGGGAAGTCAGTGGCGTCCGTCGGCGAAGCCGGCTGTGGGTTGTCCTCGACTACCGACGGCGTACGGTCCGCTACAGGACCGGGTGGCGACGGCGCAATGGAGCTAGAAGAACCGCTGGCCAGTGGCTGTGGCGCGAGGGCCGTCAGTTCGGCGGCATCACTGTCCTCTGGGCCCACGGCAGCAGCGCCCCCGACCCTGCGGTCGGGAGCGAGATTCCATTCCCTTTCGGCCTCACGGGCGATGTTCTCCGCCGTCAGCACATCTCCAGCTGCCAGCGCGGCGTTGATTCGCACAAGATAGGCGTTCCTGGCTGCTCGCTCAGCTTCGGCCTGGGCGTCCGTGCCGATGATCAGATGCCAGCGCAGCACGCCCGAAGCGATTACGGCCTGCGTCTCAGTCAGACCGGTCCGCGCGTCACGCGGAGAGATGTCCGTCGTCTGAAGAACATCGTCGGCATCAGCAGCCTGGGGGCCTGGGAGAGTGCCCTGATTGGCGAGCGTGCTGGGCGGCGGCACGGTGGAGCCCTGATCCAACCAGGATGGGTCAGCCGCTAGATCGACAGCTTCACTCAAACCACCGCCATTTGCCGGCATGTAAATGTCGGCATCCTCCTCATCCCTCTCTTCCCTGAGGGAGCCCAAAAGGAGGTTGAGATCAATGTTGTATCCACTAATGACGCTATTGAGTGCCTCATCCACGGCGTGCAGAGCGTCGCGGGCTTCATCGACACCACCATCCGCCGACAGACGCCGCTGCCGTGCCAGAGCGTCCTCATACACGTAGGCACGCACACGCCGCATCCCCAGAAGACGCATCACATCCGAGACCACTTCCTCGGGCAGGCCCTCCAGAGCCGGCGGGACCATCAGCGGGTCCCACGTCGGCCAGGGGTTCAACGTTTCGTTCGACGTGGTGTCAAGGGAGACTGTGCCCGCGTTGGGGATGGTGGGCGTTTCCGGACGAACTGGGGTGCGCTCCTGGCCCAAGGAGGGGCGGAGCAGCGGCGCAGCGTTATCCGTGGCGAGGCTCAGTGCCACATCGCTGTCGGTCAGGGACACCAGGACGGAGTCGAGATCCAAGCCATGTTCGTCCAGAGCAGACTTGATCTTGCCGTCGATGTCCAGCAACAGGTCCCGGGCCTCCGCAACCTTCTGACCCGTCTGATTGGCTGGTGCTCCTGCATTCTGACGGAGGGAAAGTGCGTCTTCGTAGCTGCGCTGGGCCACCTTCCTGTCCAGCAGGAGATTCATCACCAACTGGCGGTCGTTCGTGGGCAGGTCCTGAAGAATCAGCGGAACGCCTGGATCGGCTGGGTTCGTTGCATTCCTCGCTGTGGCCGCTGGATCGGATGCCGGAGCCGAGGCTGCGTCCATGGGGAGTTCGGACGTTGTTGGTGATGTGCCTTGTTCCTGGGCAGGTGACGTGCCCAGGTCAGCCTGGTGGCGGTTGTCCTCGAGCGAGTTCTCGCCGAGGTCTGTTTGGTTGGTCGTGTCGCCGAGCGTGCGGGGACGGTTCTGACCGTCCTGGGAGACCTCGTACAGACGGCCGTCGTGCCACACCGGCTTGTTCTTATCACCGGTTTCGGTCTTCACCTCCACCACGGCCCGACGCCGCCGATCCTGCAAGGTGCCCGACTGCCCCTTCGGCAGCACCGTCTCCATCGACGCCGCCCGGGATACCAGGTTGACGGTCACCTTCGCCTGGGACCCGTTCAGGGCCGGCAGCAGCAGTCGCTCGATCTCACGAGCCCGCAGCATCCCGATCGAACGCGGACGCTCGTCACCAGCCGACCACATCGTCTCGTTGCCACCAGCAGTGATCGTCACCACCGGCATCGGCAGACCACGCGCGGCATTGACCGCCGCCACCTGCCTCACATAACGCGCCAGGTCCTTGACCGCCTGCTCCTGCTCCGGGTCACGCCGCAAACTCGTCGACTTCTGACCAAAAGCAAACACCTTCACAGCCGCCACACCATCCGGACGCGCAGGCACCACCCCACCCGCCGGCACCACATCGACACCAGATGGTGAAACAGTCTCTACGCGCCTGTCTGCTGTGATGTGCAGCGCATCGTCAAGAGACAGCAGCGCGGCCGTGCCGAGGTCGCCGTACGGGCCGAGAACCGAGCTGATCTCCTCCTCGGCGTTATCGATGTCTTTCAGAACATCAGTTCTCAAACCGGACAAATACCTGAGCTCGGACTCCAGATACGAGCTGATTGCACCAGGGACCTGCGCCTGCTCCCGCAGCTTGCCCATCTCGGCGTAGACCTCGCGCGCGGTGCGCAAGAGCTTGATCCTGCGCTGCTGCAGACGCTCCACGTGCAGTGCGACATTTTTGGGCAATGAGCTGAGGGTGGCACGGATGTCGTGGGCCGCCGCGCCTGCGGCACCCTCAGGTGCGACTTCCAGGCTGACCGCTGTGGCCGGTACATCAACGTCAGCTGCCTCCCCATCCCCCACAGCGTCTGACTGGGCAAGCGGTCCTTCGCCGGTCTGGACGTCGACAACGCTCCGCCCCGCCTCAGCACCAGAATCTGCTTCAGCAGCCTCCGTCCGATCATCAACCGGCAGTTCCACAACCTGTGACGGCAAAGCAACAGGCCGCGGAATGACGCTGCTGTCTACCTGGCTGCCATCCGGGCGCGCGTCAGGATCAGGCAGGTCTGTGGTCGATTCGTTCCTGCTGTCAGCCGGGAACAGCAAGGACTCGATAGTCACGTTGTGCCCGGCAAGGAGTGCAGTCAGTTCACTGTCGAGGGTGTCCAGCGCCTGCTCAGCTCTGCGGCGCTCGCTGACCGCTTCGCTGGACAGAGGCACAGCCGACGGTCCCGGGATGTGGTTCTGACCAGCAGTCTTCTCAAGGTGCAGCTGTTCTTTCTCGAGTGCCTTGTACAGGTCGGATTCGAGTGTCCTGCGCCGCTGCAATAGGTCCATCACGAGTGGCCGGTCAGCTGCCGGGAGTGCAGCAAGGGCCGAGGAAATCGTCGGTTGAGCCATATCTTCCGCGACGACCATTGAGCCGTTCTGTGGCGTGTTCGAGCCGACGGCGTCTGCTGTTGCGCCGGTGTCCCAACCGGTCGGTGTCGCCGACCGCGTTGGCGAAGTTTCGCCCTGGGACCGCAGATCCTCGAATTCAGTCTGGCCCGAAGGTGTCTCGCCGAGATCTGTTTGGTGGTTGGTTGTGTCGGTGGCGGGGGTGTCGCCGAGCGTGCGGGGACGGCTCTGACCGTCCTGGGAGACCTCGTACAGACGGCCGTCGTGCCACACCGGCTTGTTCTTATCACCGGTTTCGGTCTTCACCTCCACCACGGCCCGACGCCGCCGATCCTGCAAAGTGCCCGACTGCCCCTTCGGCAGCACCGTCTCCATCGACGCCGCCCGGGATACCAGGTTGACGGTCACCTTCGCCTGGGACCCGTTCAGGGCCGGCAGCAGCAGTCGCTCGATCTCACGAGCCCGCAGCATCCCGATCGAACGCGGACGCTCGTCACCAGCCGACCACATCGTCTCGTTGCCACCAGCAGTGATCGTCACCACCGGCATCGGCAGACCACGCGCGGCATTGACCGCCGCCACCTGCCTCACATAACGCGCCAGGTCCTTGACCGCCTGCTCCTGCTCCGGGTCACGCCGCAAACTCGTCGACTTCTGACCAAAAGCAAACACCTCCACAGCCGCCACACCATCCGGACGCGCAGGCACCACCCCACCCGCCGGCACCACAACAACGCTTCGCCTCACACCACCGTCCGTCGCGGTGACGACCTCATCGACGGGATCGGTAACTGGCCCGTCCGCAGACTCGGACGGCAAGGTGACTGGCCTCAGAGGCGTGACGTTCTCTCGGTTGCCCGTGTCCGTGGCATCGCCAGGCACACGCTTGTACAGGACACCTTGATGCCAGGCCTCGTCCGAAGTGGTGGTGGTTGCGATGGTCACCACGGCGCGACGCCGCCGTTCCGGGTCCGAGCCCGACTGCCCCTCCGGAAGATGTGTGTGCATGTCGAACCCTGCGGAGACCACCCTGAATTGCACAGGAGCGTTCGACGCGTTCTTGTTCTGCGCGCTTAGTGTCTTCAACTGCGCAGTCAGCAGCGCCTCGATCGCTCGAGCGCGGCGCATTCCTACGGTCTGCGGATGCTTGTAGTTGGCCGACCACATCGTCTCGTTGCCACCCGCGGTGATCGTCACCACCGGCGGCGGCAGTTCACGCTCGGCGTGGCTCACTGCCAGGTTCCAAATATGCCTCGCCAACGTGGCGATCGCCTTAACCTGCTCCGAATCGTTCCCAAGCCGCGTCGCGCCCTGCGCGAACGCGAACACTTCCAGGCCCGCCACACCGTCCGGGCTCACGGACATCTCCGCACCCGCCGGCGCAACGACAATGCCCTGGCCCTCAGCACCAGCGGCGTGCTCAGGGACGGTCGGGCCACGGCCACCTGGTGTTCCGGTATCCAGGTCAGTCGTCGTCGCGGTGTTCAAAGGCGCGACATCGGTCTCAGGCTGACGGGCAGGGGTGTAGGTGTTGTCGGACAGGTCCAGGTGCAGTGTGCGGCGGGTTGCCTCGTCTCCGGACAGGGGCTCGACTGTGACCTCGTTGCCGCCGATACGGATGACCAACCGGACATTCAACGCGCTCGCGATCAGCAGGGGGAGGGCGTCCCCCTCATCGAAGACAGCGGTCGGATCATTCGTCCAGGCCCGGCTCGTCGCGACGGTCCGGTGCAGGGCTGAGTAGTCCGCGAGGCCCTCGAAATGCTCCCGGACGAGATCTGCATTTTCGTGCATCCACTCAGCGACGTGGGTCCGTAGCCACAGAGCGTGCGCGGGCAACGGTGCATGTCCGGACAGGATGTTGACGCTGTGAAACAGGCCGTCTCCGTCGTCGGGCACTCCAGCCACGGGACGGGTCGCAGCCGCCGCTGGTAGCACTTGATAAGCGCCGAACTCCCGGATCTCCGCCACTTGAGCGTCGTCCGGCAGTCCCGCCTCAATCGGCTGTCCCTGCTCATCAAGCCAAGCAATACCCTCGGGCCGTGCAACAGCCCGATACGACCGCAGTTCATCCGAGGTACCAGGGCTGGGCGACGTGAAATCGACCACGGTCAGAGCCCCGAGGCCTCGTGCGGTAAGTCCCGCCTCTACCCAGGCGGAGGCTGGCGCACCGTCAGAAGGCACGGGACCTGGCGTCCCGGAGCCGTCCAGACCACTCCAGGCGTCGACAGATTCGCCCGAGACATCCTGAAGCGTGTTCCCAGTCTCGTCCGTCTGCTGTGTCGTCGGCCTGACGGACGCAAAGGTCGTCGAAGGCACCACACTGGGAAGGTCGGAGCCAGATTCAGTCTCCCTCTGGGCTCCGCGTATATCGCCAGCGGAGCCCGGGTCAACGTCGGGTACGCCCGTGCTGCTGGTAGAAACCGGATCGAAGGCTGCTGAGGACGAGCTCTCGGTGGGAAGCGGGAACGCTGGTGCTCCGCCGGGGAGGCGGCCGTCGGCAGGGGCGGGGGCGGGGAGGGTGACGCCGAGGCGGTCGAGGTCGCGCTGCGCCGCGGTGAGTGACTGCTGTGCGGTGATCCGGCGGGCGCGGGCGTCGGCGAGCGGGTCGCCTGCGGAGGGGCCGGCCTGGTCCATGGATTCCTGGGCGATCGCCTGTTCTGCCTCCAGGGCACGGACCAAGTCACCACGGGCGGTGACATAGGCGTTCAATGCCTCCTCGACCGCGGGGTCGGCCGCGGGTGTGGGGTCGTTGTCGCTGGGTGCGGGCCTGCTCGTGTCCGTGTCGGGTTTGGCCTGCTGCGCGGCGGGCGAACCGGCGGCGTCTGCGATGGTGGCGATGACCGGGCCGGTGAACTCATCGTCGCCGTCGCTGTAGTAGCCGTCGCCGGAGTCGTCATCGGTCTCGGACCCGAACAGCGAGTCCCGCTCCCACTCCGAATCACTGTCACTGTCAGCGTCGGTGTCGGTGGTCTGGTCGTGAGACCCGTTTGTGCCGGGAGCCGTGGAGGAGACCGTACTCACAGGCTGCGCGGGCCCGGACTCCGACATGTCCACGGCGTCGGCTGTCGTCTGCCCGCGCTGCAGGTCCGCGCCGGCCGGGGTCGTTGTGGGGGCTTGCGCTCCGGCAGTTCCGGGCAGGGGTGTCCCCGCAGCCGCAGCACCCCCGGTCGCTGTGGGTGAAGCTCCCATCGAAGTGGCAGCACTGGTCGTGGCCACCCGGCCCGGACCACCCGCCTGCACACCCGCACCCGCACCCGCACCCGCACCCAGAGTGCTCGCAGGACCGGCAGCGGCCGAACCCGGCGAGTTCGCAGCCGCAGCGCCGTTGCCCGGACCCCCGGCAGCGGCCGGGGAGTTCGGTGACAGCACCGACTCCGCCGCCCGAGACAGGCCCCCACCCGACCCACCCGTAGCGGGCTGCGCCGTCGCCGATGCCCCCGACCCGTGAACGCTGTCCGGCACCCCGCTCGTCTGGGTGGACGGCCCCGCGACACCCGGCACACCAGGAACACCGGGCAGGCCCTGACCGTGCGCCACCGACGGCACATCCAGGTCCAGGTCCTGGCCGTGGGGGCCGTGGACCGTGGTGTCCGGCACCTGCACACCGTCCTGCGGCCCGCCCGAACGCCCGCCACCCCCAGTAGCGGCCGTCCCTACGCCGGCACCCGCGGACGACCCCACCCCCGACAAACCCTGCCCGCCCCCGGCCCGGCCCGAGCTCCCCACACCCGCACCGGTTCCCGCGCCGGTCCCGGTGCCGGTGCCGGTGCCGTTGCTGGTGCCAGTGGTGGGCTGGCCGGTGCCGAGGCTCTGGGGCGAATGCAGCTCCCTCACCAGCGCAGCACCCTGTGTCACACCACCGATGGCGCCCCGTTCGGACAGGCTGCTCAGTGCCGCCCCGCCCACGGTCATCCCAAAACCGTCGCCGAACGCACTGCCCGTCGCCAGATTCGCAAAGCCCGAGCCCAGGCCCTCCGCCGTGCCCTCCGCAGCAGCCGAGTTCGCCAGCCCGCCCACCGCACGCACACCCGCAAGATCCTGCGCCACCTGATTCCGCGGACCCCACCCCGCGGAACCCCCCACCCCCGAACCACCCGTGGAACTCTTGCCCAGGCCCTTGCCGGCCGCCCCCGCACCCACACCGGAGCCCACACCCCGACCTACACCCGCCGCACCCGTGCCCGGCAGATTCCGCACCGGGTTCGGCACCCCGCCACCCGGCCCCCGGCCCGACAACGGACCGAAACCCTTCCCCAGCCCCTTCCCCACCCCCGGCAGCAGCCCGTGCAACGGACCATGGAAGAAACCCGTCAGACCACCCGCAAGACCAGAAATCCCGATCGACTTCCAGTCCACCCCCGACGGACGCAACACCTTCGGCGCATGCTTCGTCAACGCAAGCCGCACCAAAAGATCCTGAACCATCTCCTCGATCGCCTCGGAGATCGTCGGCATCGCATGTGTCCGCTTCATCAGCAGATCCAAATACGCCAGCATCGCCGCCCGCGCACGCGCCTGCGCCAACAACAAACGCGCCGAACCTGCACCCCCGCTGAAAACCGACAACACTGTGGCGATCATCAGCTCAACCATGAAACGAACCAGCTCCGCCAACAGCTGGCACTTCGTCTCATAAATATTCTTGGCCGTCTCGATCCGGCCCCGGCCCACATCCCGGGCATTCTTCCCGTGGGCCCGGAGATAACCCCCGCCGTCGCCCGAGGTCAGCTCCCCCACGATCGACACATACGCACGCCCCGCCGACCCCGGCAACGCCCCACCCGCCGACCGGACGGATTTCTCCAAATGGTCGACCAGCTTGTCAACATTATCTGCATGACCCAGCAAACCCTGCCCGCTCAGCAAAGCCTTCACCACATCGGCGCTAGGCGGGCGCTCACCAATCAGGAGAACAAAAACCCCAATCTGCTCGTCGGTAAAATGAAGATCGTACATTTAGTGACGCCCGGAACCCGACTCGTGGATCGCATCCACAATGCCCGACTGCGTCCCAAGAATATTCTTCACACTCGCGATCGTACCGTCTACCGTCAGCTCAAAAGCCTTCCCGATAGCCGACGCCGTCTCGATCAGCGACTTGTTCTCCTTGCCCGTCCTCTCCTTCAATTTCTGCGCGTATGAATCATGCGGATCCTCCCCGTACCACGCACCCAGAGAATGAATCCCATCAAGCAGATTACCGAAAGTCTCGATCAAATCCTTCGACAGAGACCCCACCTCGAGCGACGCAGCATGAACCTGCGCAGGATTCGCGTCGTACGCACCACCACCCGACACCCCACTCACCCCTCCCCATCCTCAATAATCTCATCCCGATAAACACGACCGCCCGAACGCCCCCCAGACATCGACTCCCCGCCCTCCAAGACCTCCGGACCGAAAACCCTCTCCCACTGAAAATCCATCAACCCAAACTCCTCCAAGGTCCGCTCACTCTCAGCAATCTCGGAGAACGTGGAAACGACCTTACGTGCCATTATCTGGCGGCCCTCAAGCGCGGCGTCGAGAATGGAGGACGACAGTTGCGAGCCTGACATAGACCGATACTTGTCTCCAAGGAAGCGCAGCCCGGTCAGATCGCCCTGCGCCCCTACGGTGACCTCGACGGCCAGGTCCTTGGACCTGATGGTGACCGACGAGGTCTTCAACTCTTTCTCCGCCCGCTGAACAGCTTTTTGGGTTGATTCAAGCTGCTCCATAGCTTTTACAAGCTTTTCACCAATTTCATCCACGCCGTATCGCCTCTTTCAGAAATGCGTCTGTGTACTGGGTTCAGCGCCCAAGGACTGCAGGTGCGCCGCCCTCTTCCGCGCCCCAGACATCGTCGTCCTCTGTGTCCCAGTTCACGCGCGCTGGCCCCACGCTCTGTACCGATCGGCCGGACTTTCGCGAGTCCTTCGACCGATCCGTTGGAGAGGCGCCGCTGGTGGTTGGGGTCCTGGATTTGTTGACGACCAGGTCGTTCTCGTCGTCACCGGTGGAGGACGTTCGAGATTTGGTACCGCGGCGGTTGGTGGGTCCTGAAGAGTCAGTCAGGACGTTGCGGAGGCGTTCGCCGGAGTTCCCACCTCCGCCCCCTGCGCCGCCGGCAGGCCCGCTCATGGGCATACCCCCCATAGGCATACCTCCCATGCCACCGGACGAGGACAGGGCTCCCATGCCGGCGCCGACACCGGGGGCGCCCAGCGCTCCGCCTCCGAGCGGGCTGCTGTCGTACTCCTCATAGCTTTGTCCGGCGCCGCTTGAACCGCCCGTGCCAGCGAAGTTGTTGGAGTGTCCGCTCAGGAGTCCGGAGGTGCTCCCGAATCCCTTGGGCAGCGTGAGGTGGAAATTTCCGGCGCTGCCGCTTCCGCTCTGGGCGGGGTGCAGGAGGTCCTGGGTGGTCTTCGTGCCGTCGGGGTTGGTGGTAGTGAGGTGGCCTGTCGTCGGGTCGAGTGTGGTGGTCGTTCCGTCCCGGTACGACGTGGTGAGGGTGCCGTCGGGATTGAGCACCGTCGTGCTTCCGTCGGGGTTGTGCAGGATCTGGCTGTCGTGGAGCTGGGACGTCTTGATCGTGCCGTCGGGCGCCTTGGTGGTCACCTTGCCGGTCTTGGGGTCGATGGTCTGGACCGTGCCGTCGGGGAAGGTAGTGCTGATCGTGCCGTCAGGATTCAGGTGGGTGCGCCCGCCACCGGGGGTGAGAGCTCCGCCGAGATCGTTGTTTCCGAGGAGGGAGTTCCCGCCTGTTCCTCCCCCCAGGCCGCCCAGGATCCCGCCGATGCCGCCAAGATTGCTGCCGAGGCCATTGAGGCCAGACCCGAGTTGGTTGAAGCCGTTGCCCAGGCCCGCTCCGAGGTTGGTGAAGCTGGAGTTGAAGCCGTCACCCAGACCCTTGAGTCCGGTACCGAGTTGGTTGAGGCCGTTACCGAGGCCCAATCCCAGGTTATTGAAGTTGTTCTTAAAGCCGTTTCCGAGGTTGTTCAACCCGGTGTTGAGGTTGTTGCCAAGCCCCTTGAAGTTGTTCCCGAGCCCGTTCAGACCGTTCCCAAGCCCGTTCAGACCGTTCCCAAGCCCGTTCAGACCGTTACCGAGCCCTTTGAAGCCCTGGCCCATCTTCTTCTTGAGGTCGTCGAGGCCGCCGTCGCCGCCGTCCTTGCTACTCCCCGAGGAAAGGGGACTGGTGTCCTTGTCCTCCAGGCCGAAGTCAAAGTTGCCGGCATCCGCCAACCACGTGGACGCCAGGCCCGACAAGGTAACTTTTGCAGGATTCGCAAGTTCTGTATCGGTGTGATTGTTCCAGTCGCTGAGAGCCCGCTGCCCAAGCGCCTTCCAAAAGTCGTAAGACTTGGGATCCCCGAACATGGGATTGGTGGCCTCAAAACCTTCGGCAGGCTGCAGTTCCACCGTGAGCTGCCCGTCGACCAACCGCACTGCCGGAATAAGCTTGCCGATGTTGTGGGCGCTGGACCAGGCAGCGATCTGGTCGAGGTAGTTCAAGGCCCACCAGTAGGGGTCGTGCTTGCCCTCACTCGCCCAGGACGTCCATGCATTGTTCATCTTGTCGACCGACTCTGCCAGGTGCTTCTGCGCACCCGCGACGGCATCAGCAAACTTGGACCGGGGCACATAGCCCAAGACCGTGGTATTGGTGCCCTTGTAGTTGCGCCCGCCCTGCTGGGTTACGTAACTCTCGTAGTTGGTGTGCAGATGGTGGACCAAGTTCCAGAAAACACCTGCTGCTTTTCCATGCCACGAAGAGTGTTCGCCGCCGAGGCTCTTCTCCCATGCTGCAAGGACGTCGGCCTGCTGCGCAAAAAAACCGTGAGACCGATCGAAGGCGAGCGCTGTGATGTCGAAGGACCGAAGGTCGACCGCATCGGCGTCAGCCACGGTGACACCATCGTACTGAAAGCCGCGGGTGGTGTGATTGGTCTGCAGAGTGAGCAGCGCCGAGCGGCTGCCGCCCACCCACTTGAAGAGGTCAGCGGCGGAATAGTCGGTTTCACCGATCTTCCCCGACCCGCCACCAACTCCCAGGCCGCCGCCACCTGCGATCTTTCCGACACTGAACCCAAATCGATTGGTTCCGTGGCTGGCACCCATGAGCCAGATCCTCACCTGAAAGGGGGCGATCTGATTCTGGACTCCGTCCTTGGGGGCGAAGAAGAGGTTGTAGTCCTGATCACCATCGATGGGCAGCCATCCGGCGTTCGCACCACCGCCGTTGTCGTAGCGCATGTCATCGATCTCGACACGCATAAGAGGCACGCCGTGCGTGTCGACGAGCTTTTCGAAAAGCTTGGCCCGGTCTGGCATGGAGTATCCGGTGAACAGGGTGGTGATGGCCCCCCAGTAGTCATCAGGGGAATAGGTGGCGGGCATGGCTGGCTCCGAGGCGCGGCGTGGAGGGTGACGGCGGTCAGGCTCCGGTGATCAGGCAGGCTTCGTACCGGTACCGGTGCCTGCTCCCGTGCCCGGGCCCAGATCCCGGTTCACGTCGGAAAAGACATCAAGGAACTTGCTGTCTTCAAGTGAGTCGAGCGATGTGCCTTGCGTCTTCAGCAAAGTGGAGATGGTCTCGATCAGATCATTGTGGATCTCGTTGAAAACCTTGCCCTGCCGCTCCAGGACAGTGTCAATGGACTGTGCTCCATTGGTCACAGCCTTGATGAGGGCTGATCCCTTGACCGAAGCTCCGTCCGCAGCCATGAGGCCGATGCCAAGGATCGTGTTCTCCTGAAGCGTATCCGGCGTGCCGATTCCCTCGAGCAGGCTCTTCAGGGCGCGAGCACCGAACGGCTGGTCGAGCCGAATGTTCTTCAAAGCAGTGATGAAGTCACTGAGATCGTGGTCCATGAACGATTGCAGTGTCTTCGCATCGAGATGCGTCAGGTTCGTCATATGTCTGTCCCGAGAAACGGCGGATGCGCCGGCAGCCTGCTCACGAACCGATCTTGATCTGCGACCACATGTCAGCCAGGCCGTTTTCGCTGAACTTGTAGCTGCCTGAGATTTCGTTCAGGAGGTTCGCATGCGAGTTGAGCATCGTTTCCATGTTGCGCACGGCCTGGTCCCAGGCGCGCTGCCGGTCGTGGTAGGCCGAGGCATCCTCGCCGTACCAGGACTTCACGAGCGCGTTCAGCTCCATTTCCAAGTGGGAGATGGTGTTGGCGATCGCCTTGGTCTGCATGACCATGTCTTCCGCCGCATTGTCGACGTGGTTGTAGTCGACGTAAATGCTGCCGTCGGTCAGGTTGTCTGGCATGGCGACTTCGTCTCCTCGCGCTAAGGGCCGTTACAGGGGGAACAGAGGGGCGCTGTCACGGGGTAAGCAAGTTGTAAGCCTGATTCGAGGAGGCCGAGGAGATCCAGTTGCTGTGCGCCTCCACGGTCTTACCGTGCTGCTTCAGGCTCTGGTCCAGCGCATCCATCATCTCGCTGAGGTTCTTCAGGATGACGTTGGCCTGTGCATCCCAGGACTGCAGCAACTGGGTGTAGGCGGCGCCGTCCGCGCCCTTGTAGCTGTTGGCGAGATTGCCGGCCGTACTGTCCACATCGCCCTTGCACTTGCTGATGGCCTTGTATGCCTGGTCCAGCGCATGGATGCCGTTGCGGGTGGCCGCCTCGTCAGAAATCTGGGCGTTGGATGCCATGAGCGGTTCTCCTTCGAACAGTCATGTGTATGGCGGCCGGCTGGGCTGCACAGAGCACGGCCGACGATTCACCAACCGTCACAGGGCGGCCGCGGCCAAAGAGATAGCCCGGCAATCCTCGATCGCTGGTGATCGGGAATCAATACAAATACGGGCAGGGTCTGCTGCCTTATCGGGCAACCCGAAGGATCGGCCTACTGCCTCTGAAGCGGGCCACCGCAATCAGGAGCTGTTATGCGGACCTGAGCACTACCGGCGGCAGCGTCCGTACCCAGATCTGGTCCGCTGGGAAGCATGGACAGCAACGGGGCTGGCAGACGCTCGGCGTCCGTATCCCCAAAGCCCAAAGCGGTGAGGGAATCAGTGCTAGGGATCCGGTACTTGACCCCAGTCTCTGTGACCAGGTAGGTGGTGTCACCAATCGCGCTGCCGTCTCCCGCCAGGGCGTTGACGAGCACTGCGTGGCCTGGACGTACGACGACGGCGTCGACAGGCAGACATCCCGGCTTCACCGTGCTCGTCGGCTGTTGTGCACGGGGGCCAAGAGTCTCGGCCCGGACCAGGCCAAGGGAGATCTGCACGCCGGCCCGGCTGGGATGCTGCACGGCGCAGGCCGCTGTGTCATCGGGTACGGACATGGGGTACGGCGGGGTCTCAGGCAGGGTGGTGGGAAGCAGGCGTGAACCGCTCGGCGCCAGGTACTGGCTCACTGCGGCGGAGCCCACCTGGGCCGCAACGGGGTTGGCATTCTGGTATGCCAGGGTCCGCGTCGCGGGGTCTCCCAGAATCAAAGCCGCGCCCGTCGGTGTGAGAGGCAGAAGTCCCTGCCGGGTCACCAGGTATGCCTGCGTGGCACTCGAGCCAGGGACGATGACACTCAGGATCTGTCCGACCCTTGTGTCAATGCCGCCGACACGAGGTCCGCGCTGTCCGCGGCCGGCGACCGTGGGCGCCTTCAGAGCCGGTCCTTGCGACAACGCACCGAGAAACGCAGCCGAGACGTGCCGTGGTTCCACGGCGGCGAAACCCAACGACTCCGCTGCATGGGTGGACTTGTCAAGCTCGAGACGACTCCCGCGCCACACCAGGTATTTGCTCTTGTCCGGCCCGCTGACGAGCAGAGCTTCGTCAGCCTTCGCGGGTACTTCTCCAATCGGTGCGCCTGCAACCAGGGTGGTGGAGGTCCGTCCTGCAGCGCTGGTGGCGACGCATACCTTCCAGGAACTGGTGTCCAGGGACGACGCGGCGGGCACCGAGTCGGGGGCGTCCGGGATGCCGACGGGCAATCCGATCGGGGCCCCGGACAGCGTGCCGGAATGCGCGGTTGTGGTCTTGAGGTCCTTTCCGGCAAGCAGCAGGGCTGACGCGTAGTTGAGGACCGGGTGCAGCCGCCCGTTGCTGTAGAGGTAACGGGCGCCGGTGTCGCTGTTGATCACCAGAGTGCCTGGGGCACGCCAGCTGTTGTCCTGGCCGGGTGAGAAGAATCCGAAGACGTAGGCGCCCGCAGCCACGAGTACGGCCAGCACGATCCCGACGACGGCTCCCCTGCCGGTGCGTGAGAGCGGGCTTTCGGGCGCATCGGGGTTGGCCACGAGCATGCCGGAGGAGAGGCGTTCCATGACGAACATGTGCGCCTGGACCTGATCGCGTTTGGATTGCATGTGGATGTCCCGTATCAGCTGCTGAGTCCGCGCAGCACGGCGAGGAGACCGGTGGACCACAAGATGAGCGGAAGCAGGCTGATGGCCGCAGCCGAGTGGATGAGTTCGGTGGCTCTGCCCCAGTACGGGGCCAGGCGGCGCCCGGGCACGGTCCACGCCGCGATGGTGACGACGGCGGTCAGGCTTATGAGAGCCGCTACGAGAACCAGTCGGCTCGTCGGCGCGAGACTCTCGGCACACGTGAGAGCGAATCCCGCGAAGCCGATAACTCCGGGGATGACCAGAACAAGACGCTGAGCGACGTTGACCAGGCTGCGGCCGTGCAGCAGAAGCAGCAAGGACAAGGTGCACGAAGTCAGGTCGAAGGGGAGTTTCGGGCTGCTGGCGAGCACGAGCACGGACACCGTGCAAAGAACTCCCGTAGCCGCGTACAGAGCGGTCATCCACGTGCTGGCAATTTCCGTACGTGTCGCAACATCGCTCATGGAGTGAGGTTCGATGCCTTCTTGCAGCTGTTGGGGGTTGGTGGGCATGGGCGGCATCCGCATACCGGACATCCGGAAGGCGACCGATGGAACAGTGCCGCCCAGGACTACGGCGGTGGCCGCAACAAGGGAGGCTGTAGACGCCAAGCCCAGCCCCATGAAGCCCATGACCAAACCGGCTGCTGTGGTGACGGCGCCAACCAAAGCCAGGGCGACGAACCAGGGAGTGAACACACCGCCGACAGCCAGGGCGAGGACCGCGCTTCCCGCCGCCGCGGACCCGGCTGCCAGGAGGCGAGCTCCCAACGCCGGTACGGCATTGCCATGCATGCCGACCCCAGGCATGAGCCACCCGGCGAAAGCCAGGTACGGCGTCGCTGCGAATCCGAGCACGGCCGCTGCCGTGGCGTCGGCCATGGCTCGGCTGGCGGACGCCGAGCCCGCAAGGAGCACCAGACCGATAACGGCTGCGGCAGCTGCGCTGGAGCCTGCGGGCTCCCCCGGCCATCCAAGCACGACAAGGACCGCTGCCAGGAGCGCACCGGTCACCCCGTACAGCAGCCGGCGGCTCGCCTCGGTACTCCAGCCGTGGTGACGCTCGTGCATGGTCGTCGCGATGCCGTCGATGAGATCGTCGAGCTGGACCTCGGGCATCGCTTCAGTGCGCGGGCGCAGATACAGGACATCTCCATCCGAGAGCCCGGCTGCCTCAAGACTCGCCTCTTCGTCGAAAGGTGCGCTGCCCAGGCGCTGCAGTATCCAGCCGTCGTGCTCGAGCCCCTTCTCCTCTGTTTCGTCGCCCGCATAGCGCAGCAATGCCGGCAGGAGGTCCGCGACCGGCACATCGGAAGGAACGGCCAGATCAATGCTGCGGCCGGGTGTGCGGACGGTCAGCCGGCACAGGGCTGCGGCCGAGGAGTCGGTCATCGAAGAAACCGCTTCTCCGTGGAGTGAATGGGGTAAGCGGCTTTGACACGCCGCCGATCGAGTGCACCCTACTGACGGCCGAACGGGTTGGCCGGGGCTGAGGGCACAACGGCTCTGATCCGTGAACTTTCGGGCAAGGGAAAGTCTTCGTCCTGATTCCTAGCTTCGGAAGAACTCACCGCACGAGGTACGTTTTTCGCTCTCGCGCGCCTTCGCTCGAGCGCGTGTGCCAGCCGGGAGAAGTCAGCGCCGCATCGTGCGCACCCCGCAGGCAGAAGAAGCCGGGCACCTGTCGCCGTGCCCGCGATCATGGCCGCCTGAAGGAGAATGTCCGTTGACCGTGGTGCTGTTCCGCAGGCCGGCCCGCCGCAGGGGACCGGAGATGCCCGAGGGAGAGATCAACCTCCAAGAGCCGCCCTCCTTGCCCGAAGTCGTCTCCGATACCTCGGCAATATGGACCTACCTGCCGACATCGATGATGTCGGTCTCGATGATGTTGATGTTCGTCGTTCCCGGCCGGGGCGCAGCCGGAGTCTTCAGCTACGTCGCACTGGGCGTCATGGTCGTCGCCTCTGCGGCCATGCTGGTCGGGCAGACGGTCCGCAAGAGCAGTGAGCGCAAACAGCGCTTGCGTGGCGAAAGACGTGACTACCTGCGTTATCTGGACCAAATCCGCCAGAAGGTGCGCAAAGCAGTGGCACAGCAACAGGTGGCTCTCGCCTGGCGCCACCCTGCACCGGACACGCTGCGGTCCATGGTGCGCACCAGCAGGCTGTGGGAGCGCAGGGCCACCGACGAGGATTTCGCAGAAGTCCGTCTGGCCGTCGGCGCACAACAGCTGGAACTGCGCCTCAATCCCCTGGCGACGAAGCCGGTAGAAGATCTCGAGCCCCTGTGCGCCCATGCCCTGCGCCGCATGCTTCGGGCCTACACCACCGTCCCCGACCAGCCTATCGCCGTCTACCTGCGCGCCTGGTCACGAGTCCTCTTCCGTGGCGATGACGACGCCATCAGATCTGCAGTCCGCGCGATGCTGGCCCAGGTAGCCGTCTTCCACGCGCCCGACGACGTGTGGATCGCAGTGTGCGCCGCCGACGAACGGCGGGCCGAATGGGAGTGGACGAAGTGGCTCCCGCACACCTTGCACCCTCAGGAACAGGACGGGGCAGGTCCCGCACGGATGATCGCAGGGTCGCTGACGGTGCTCGAGGATCTCCTCGGACCGGAGTTCTCCGAGCGTCCGGCCTTCGACCCGGAGGCGATGTCCAGCCGGGACGAGCCCTTCACGGTTCTGGTCCTGGACGGTGCAGTGATCCCCGCCGGGCACCGCATCAACACCCAAGGCTTCAGGAACACTGTCGTCCTCGACCTCGGCGGAGCCCTGCAGTGGAAGCCAGGCCGCACCACCCTGCGACTCGAGGTGCACCCCGACAACGTGCAACTGGTCCGCACCGACCGCAACCGTAAAGAGGAGGTCACGGATCTCGGCGTCCCTGACGCCCTTGGATCTGTGGGCGCCGAGGCGCTGGCACGGTTGGTGGCGCCATACCGGATGAGCCTCAACACCGACATCGCAGAGCCCCTTTCAGCCGATGTGCAGTTGACCACCCTGCTCGGCATCCGCGACCTGCACGAGCACACACCCGCCACCCTGTGGCACAAAGCCGTCGGCTCCTCTCGGCTGCGCGTACCCATCGCAGTGGGGGCCGACGGCACCCCCGTCGACCTGGACATCAAGGAGTCCGCGCTCGGCGGCATGGGACCGCACGGCATGCTCATCGGCGCCACCGGCTCCGGCAAGAGCGAGCTCCTGCGCACCCTGGTCCTCGCCCTGGCGCTCACCAACTCATCGGAGACACTGAACTTTGTCCTCGTCGACTTCAAGGGAGGCGCCACCTTCCTGGGACTCGACGAACTGCCCCACACCTCTGCCGTCATCACCAACCTTGCGGACGAAGTCGCCCTCGTGGCCCGTATGCAGGATGCCCTGCACGGCGAACTGATCCGCAGACAAGAACTCCTGCGCAAGGCCGGAAACTACACATCAGCCCTGGACTACGAGAAGGCACGCGCCTCAGGCACACCGCTGACCCCCATGCCCAGCCTTTTCGTGGTGGTCGATGAGTTCAGTGAACTTCTCTCCGCCCACCGCGAATTCATGGAACTGTTCGTCATGATCGGCCGCCTGGGCCGGTCCCTGGGTGTACACCTGCTGCTGGCCTCACAGCGCCTCGACGAGGGCCGCATGCACCAGCTCGAAGGACATCTGTCCTATCGCATCGGCTTGCGGACCTTCTCCGCGATGGAGAGCCGCGGTGTGCTTGGCGTTCCGGATGCCTACGAACTTCCCTCGCAGCCGGGCAGCGGCTTCCTCAAGAGCGGCGTCGAGGAACTGATCCGTTTCCGCGCAGCGTATGTTTCCGGCACCTACCTCCGGCGCCGCGGTGCCGTGGCGCAGGCCAAGGTCGCCAGCCAGGTCGTCCCCTGGACGGCCGGCTATGTAGTGCCCCGGGCTCCTGTCACCCCGGTCCCGGACGAACCCAGCAATGACGATGAGATGGCCGATGGCAAGAGCGAAACACTGCTGTCCGTAGCCCTCGACAGACTCCGCGACGCCGGGCCGCCGGCCCACGAAGTGTGGCTCCCGCCCCTGGACATGCCTCCCTCCCTGGACCAGCTGCTACCCGCGCTGCAGCCAGATGCCCGCCGCGGAATGAGCCCTGCGGGCTGGCCCGGAACGGGTCACCTCCGTATCCCGCTGGGCATCGTCGACAAGCCCTTCGAGCAGCGTCGCGACCCGATGATTGTCGATCTGTCGGCGGCCGGGGGACACGTCGCGGTGGCAGGTGGATCCCAGAGCGGCAAATCCACTATGGTCCGCACACTGATCACAGCCCTGGCTCTCACCCACTCGCCCGCCGAAGTGCAGTTCTACTGTCTGGACTTCGGTGGTGGCGCACTTTCGGCGCTGACCGGACTGCCGCACGTCGGCGGAGTGGCGGGCCGCCTGGACCGTGACCGCATCAGCCGCACCGTGGCCGAGGTCAACGCCATCCTCAACGACCGGGAGCAATTCTTCCTGGACCACGAGATCGACTCTATGGCGACCTATCGCCGCCTGCGCACACAAGGGCGCTTCGCCGACCAACCCCACGGAGACGTCTTCCTGGTGATCGACGGATGGTCGACTGTCCGGCAGGACTTCGACGCCTACATCCCCACCTTCAACCAGTTCGCCGCACGCGGGCTGAACTACGGTATCCACCTCATCGTCACCACAACCCGCTGGGTGGAACTGTCCGCCCAGGTCCGTGACCAGGCCGCCACCAAGCTGGAACTGCGGCTCGGTGACAACATGGACTCATTGATCGACATCCGCAAAGCCGACACGGTGCCGCGTACCGGCGGCCGCGGCCTGACCGAAGAAAAGCTGCACTTCCTGGGTGCCCTCCCCCGCTTCGACGGCATCCAGACCACCGAGGATCTCGCAGACGGAGTCACCGGCCTGGTCAGCCTCGTGAACGGCTACTGGCAAGGAGACAGAGCCCCCAGCGTCCGCATGCTGCCTGCTCGGCTCCCGGCCACCGAGCTCCCGGTCGCCACACGCGACGCCAACCTGCGTATCGCTCTTGGCATCGACGAAGAACGGCTGGAACCTGTCTGGCACGACTTCAGCCGCACCCCGCACCTTGTGGCGGTCGGCGACAGCGAAAGCGGCAAGACGAACCTGCTGCGTCTGGTCGCGAAAGCGGTCATGGACAAGCACTCTCCCGACGAGGCACGCATTCTCCTGGTCGACTACAGGCGAACCCTTGCCGAAGAGGTACCCGATGCCTACCGGCTGGGACACGCAGTGTCTGGCGACGCTCTGCGGGAACTCGTCGATGGTTCGGCCCGGGCGATGAAAGCCCGTATGCCCGGACCGGAGATCTCTCCCTCACGCATGCGCGCCGCCGACTGGTGGACGGGCCCCCGCCTGTTCGTACTTATTGACGACTACGACATGGTCAGCAACGGCATGATGCACGACCACCCGTTCGCGCCGTTCATGGAATACCTGGCCCTGGGGCATGAGATCGGCCTGCATCTGATCGTCTCCCGCAGCGCCACCGGATCCGGACGCGGGTTGAACGATGCACTCCTGCGGCGGATGGACGAAGTCAACACGCCCGGTCTGCTGCTGTCCTGCCCGCCCTCGGAAGGGCTCCTGTTCGGCGGCGTCAAAGCCCGTGAACTTCCCGCCGGACGCGCCCAGCATGTGGTGCGCCGCAAGGCGTCGCTCATCCAACTGGCGGTTTTGGATGAAGATTCAGCTGGTCAGGACGGGCTCATGTAGGTGTGGGCTAGGGATCAGACACCACGACGGCTTCTCGACTGCTCGCGCCTGCCAGATCCGACGCGTGGCAGTAGACCTCGCCCGAAGTCAACACACGTCGGCGGTCAGGGTACAAACCCTGGCCGGCCGGCGCCTGTCATTTCCGACGAACATCCGGGGCAGTGCGGCAGCCCAGGACAACGCCGTGAGCGCGGCCTACGAGCGCTTCAACAGACTGCGTGGTAACCGCGCACTCCGAACCCACGGGCCGCCATCCAGAACAGTTCCGGGCAGCTGTAAGCCTCCACAGAGTGCTGAACCCATCTGCCATATCGAAGGACAAATCAGATCTCGAGCGGGAAGGGATCCTGCCCGGCACGCGGACTCAGCCCGCGTTCATGCCGTCTTCCTCGGGTGGACTCCAGCGGCGGCGCTGGCCACGGGGAACAATCACTGCTGCCCAAATCACCAGGAGCCCCAACGAAAATCCCAGGCCACTGATCAGAAGGGCTCGATGCAGCACAGGTCCCTGAGACGGAGGGAACGTCAAGTGCACAGCGGATTTGTCTTGGGCTGCAGCAGGTTTGCTGTCAGTTGGCAATGCCAAGGTGAGGGCCGCGTACGGGTCGAGTCTGGGCACGTCGGCGGGATACGCGGTGGCGACGAGGCACCGTGCGGTCTGGGCTGCCGACCAGTCAGGGTGCGATGAGCGCACGAGCGCAGCTACTCCCCCAACATAGGCGGTGGCGAACGACGAGCCGGTACCGATGAAATGCCCGGAGCCGTGCGGACCGATGCCCACTACCCCGTCGCCCGGGGCGGCCAGGTCGGCGCCCACCGGCTGCGGGGCATTTTGCGGTCGAAGTCCGTTCTGCCCGACATCCAGTACGGACAGGACGCCGGCCTGTACGGCAGGCCAGGCTTTGAGCGGCTGCGACTCGCTGCTGCCTTGGGGTGAGGCGGCGGTGTCGGGGACCGCGGGCGCAACAATGAGGATGTCGTGGGCTTCGGCATCCTGAACGGCTGCGGTGAGTTCGGAGGAGGATCTCGGCAGCGCTGCCGAGACGACAATGATCTGGACTCCTGCTTCCGTCGCCTCGCGGATCCCCGTCGCGGCGGAAGCAGCTGTCGCCACGCCCAGCTCGTCGGTGCCGCGCACCGCGAGAATCCGTGCCTGGGGAGCCGCGCCAAGAATCTGCGTGCCCCGAGTGGGGCCTGCGGCGACGATACCGGCCATGAAGGTACCGTGCCCGACGCAGTCCCGTGCAGCTGAACCAACCGCGGTTACACGCCCTGCGAGAGCGGAGGCATCGGAGGAGACTCCTGTGTCAACGACTGCGACGGTGACGCCAAAGCCCTGCGTGAGGCTTCTTATCGAGGTCAGCGGGCGCTGCTGCCAGGGGAGAACCGTGACTTTCCGGGGCGACGATTTTGTGCAGTCTTGTCCTTTTGACACCTGGGCGTACATGACGGGCAGGCGCACGGCTTTCTCCCCGGGGCGGGCAGCGGCCTGCGGTATGAGCATGACCATCGCAGCCCCGCAAGTCAGGAACAGTGTGAGAAGTCGGTGCGACCGCGTAGCTGTTGTCGACCGAGGCTGGTGATCCGCCTGCTCCGGGACGGGTTTGCACGCAGACTTCCGCAGGAAGGAGCTCCGGGTTCCGTTCCTCATCGTGGGACAGCTCCGTGGTCGGCGAGGTCCTGCGGCATGAGCAGCCGGAGGTCATCCAGCGCGGGTGGCGTTGTCATGGTGCTGAGCCGACCGGCCTGACGTGTGATCATGGTTTCAAGGACGCGCCGCGCCAGACGTGCGTTACCGAACGAGCGGTCTCGAGGGATCGCTTCGAAGTGCTCGCGGAGTGCCACCGAGGTGCCGGGTCCACACTCATAGCCGCTGGTGACAGCATGATGGCGCACGATGGTGACAAGTTCATCAGACGAGTAGTCCTCGAACTCCACCCTCCGGGAGAAACGCGATGCCAGTCCCGGGTTGGATGAGAGGAAGCGTTCCATCTCACGGGTGTATCCGGCGACGATGACCACCACCTCGTCCCGGTGGTCTTCCATGAGTTTGAGGAGGGTGTCCACAGCCTCGCGGCCGAAGTCGGCGCCGGCGGATCCGCCTTCCGGAGTGAGGGTGTACGCCTCGTCGATGAAGAGCACTCCGCCCAGGGCACGTCGAAATACCTCGGCGGTGAGTTGCGCCGTGTGGCCCACATACCTTCCGACCAGGTCTGCCCGGGACACCTCGACCAGCTGTCCCTGAGGAAGGACGCCAAGGGAGACGAGGAGTTCGCCATAGAGTCGGGCCACCGTCGTCTTACCGGTGCCAGGAGGCCCAGTGAAGACGAGGTGGTGGCTGATCCGAGGCACAGGAAGGCCCGCCGCCTCGCGCTGTCGCGCAGTGGCCAGCAAATTGACCATCGCCGTGACGTCACGTTTGACCGCTCCGAGTCCGACCATGTCGTGCAGGCGAGCCAGGGCGTCTTCCTCCTCACCACCGTCGGCTTTGCCCGCTGCGGCACCCCCGGCAGATGACGCGACGTCTTCAGGCATCAGGAGAGAGAGGTCATGGCTGCTGACGTCCTGAACGGATGCCAGCCGGTGAGCCTGACGGTCGACCATCTCTTCGAAGACCTGGCGCGCCGCGCGGCCGTTGCCGAACGTGGCGTCACGAGGCATGCGCTGGAAGTGCTGGGCAAGTGCTTCACGGGCACCGTCACCCAGTTGGTACTGGTGGCGCTCGCACATGCTCTGCATGATGTCGACGAGCTCGGGCACGCTGTAGTTCTCGAATTCGATGGTGCGGGAGAACCGGGAGGCGAGTCCTGGGTTGGAGGAGAGGAAACCATCCATCTCCTTGGAGTAGCCGGCCGCCACGACGACGATGTCGTCGCGATGGTCCTCCATCAGTTTCAGCAGCGTGTCTACAGCCTCTCGGCCGAAGTCGGCGCCGGAGTTGCGGCCGTCGGCTGTCAGCGTGTACGCCTCGTCGATGAAGAGGACTCCGCCTAGGGCGCGCTGGAAAGCTTCGGTGGTCTTGATAGCTGTGCCGCCGATTACCTGTGCCACCAGGTCGGCTCTGGACACCTCGACGAGATGCCCAGAGCGCAGTGTGCCCAGTTCGGCCAGGATCGCGCCGTAGAGACGGGCCACCGAGGTCTTGCCCGTGCCGGGAGGGCCTGCAAAGACAAGGTGCCGGCTCATCGGTGGTGCAGACATGCCCAGTTGGGCCCGCCGTTGTGCGAGCTGGGTGAGGTTGACGAGGGTACGCACCTGATGTTTGACGTTGTCCAGGCCGATGAGGGCATCGAGCTCGGCCAGCGGGCCGGAGATGGCCTGCGTCGCGCCGGTGGCCGGGGCGGTCTGGCTGCGTTCGGCACCCCAGGAGTCTTCGCGATTGTTTCCGACGCTGACGAGGTTCTCGACTGCCAGGCGGCTGCCCTCGACCGTGTGAATGAGGCCTGCGCCCTCGTTGTCGCGAGCAACGCAGTTGACCAGGGAGGTAGGTTCTGCAGACTCGATGCGGAAGGCGTCCCCGGCGCTGCTGGCTGCCGTGGCTGCGTTCAGGGATGCGCGGCCGCCTGCGGCGACGAGCACACTGCTGGCGTTGCTCGCGTGGACCGTGATCCTCGTGGCGGTGAGGTCGCCTCCCGCCTCCACGATTACGCCTTCCTTGCCCGGGGATGTGATGCGGAAGTCCCGTGCGGTGACGCGGCTTTCTGATCCGACGACGATGCCTGCAGCAACGGCCTCCTCCACACCGCCGCCCCCCACGTAGACATTGGCACCGTCCTGAACGGAGATGCCTGCGCCGCTGGGCTGCTGAATAAGACAATCTTCCAGGCGTCCACGCCCTCCGTTCAGGACGACGACGCCGTCACCTCCGCAGGAGCCCACATGGGCCCTGCGCAGCAGCGGGTTGGCGCCGGTCCGTACGGTGACCCCGGCCCCCGCGGCGTTGAGAACTTCCAGACGATCGAGCTCGGCGGCGCTGTCCTCTTCGAAGAGCACGCCCGTCCCTTTGCAGTCACGTACAACAAGGCCGGTGAAAACAGGGGAGGATGAGCCCGCCACACGAAGGGCAGCCGCCTCAGAGTCTTCCAGCCAGCAGTCTTCAAAGGTGCCACGGGAACGGTCTGTGACCACGATGCCGTTGCCCTTGGTCCGTGCCGTGCGGCAGCGTCGTACGACTGGATCGGTTCTGCCCGAGAGGATGATCCCAGGGCCCGACGTTCCGGTGACCCGTACCTCTTCCAGATGGGTTCGTGAGGCACTGGCCAGGCTGACGCCGATCTCACCGTCGTGGATGACCGTACGCAGCACACGGGTGGTGCTGTCCCCTTCAAGAGCGATCGCCGGCTTGTCGGTCGAGGCGATGTCGCAGTCCTCGATCACGGTGTGGGCGTCGCCGTTGGCGAGGAGGCCGTTGCCTCGCGCATCGCGAACGGTGCTTCCTCTGACGGTTACCCGTCCTCGTTCGCTGACCACCACACCGGTGGTTCCAAGATGTTCGACGGTGCAGGACTCCACGAAGCTTTCGACGGAGGAGGTAACGACGATGCCGGCACCCGCCACATTCGTCACCCGGCAGTCGCGCATGGCCAGCGAGCCTGTTCCACGGGCAAGAACGGCAGTCCACGCGGCGCCGGATATCATGCACCCGTCCATGGCGATCTGCCCTCGGAACGAGTCTATGGTGGGCACTTCCTCGTCCCGGCCGCGCAGGACGAGGTCGGTCAGCATCATCGAGTCTGACTGAAGTACGACGGCACTCCCGCTTCTCGGGCATATCTCGACCGTTCCGCGGGACTGCTGGGCCACGATGGTGACGCGTGTGGTGACCACGAGATTTTCTTCGTACTGTCCGGGCATGACGCTGATGACCGCCCCGGTGCGTGCATTCGCCAGTGCCTCGCCGATCGTCCGATAGCTGTCCGACCGTTCCGGACAGACCGTGAGTACCTGGCGTGACACGCAGAACCTCCTTCTCGGGGCACCGAACGAAGCGCGGAACTCGGTGCCGTACACCACGGACCCATCATGCCGGGCTGGCGCTGCAATCCCTACACGGATAGGACACAAGGAGGAGCCCGGGCATGTTCCTGCCCGTTGGTACCTGATTTCTGCACGAAAGGACAAGATCGGATGAGATCCCGAGGGACTATCCTCGTAAGAAATTCGGCGGCCCGTGATATCTGTCGGTTTCGGAAGTACCGTGCATCTAAAGCATGCGGGCCAGTGCGGAATCAACACGAAGCCATAACGGATCACTAAACGGGCTTTTGGCCGAGGGTCGCGATCAGCTCGACTATATCCGGTGAAAATTTTCCACTAGGCAGCGTATCGGACTTGCACAACTCCTCATGCCGAAGCAATGGTGTTGCCGTTCCAAAATCGTGAAGGAGGACTGGTAACAATGGCTCTGTCGAGTACCCACGCACTTGTCGACCAATTCCTCCACGAGACTGCAGAGGCCAAGGAGCGCTTGGGCAGCATCCTGCAGCGAGCCGATCATTCAGTGTTCACGGGCAGCAGCGGGAACGGTCACGTGATCACAGAAGTCAATGGTTTTGGGTGGCTGCGCAGGTTGCACATCACCTCAGAAGCGCTTCAGGAGCATACAGCTCAAGCCCTTGCTGAGCTGGTTCTGTGCAGTGTGGCAGAGGCACGACGCCAGGCTTTGAACGCGCACGATGCGCGGCTGTACACCGCCGCGGCCCTTTTCGACGCATGAAACGCTCGGCGGAAAGCAGTGGCGGAGCACTCCAAGACAAGCGCATCGACACCGTGCCCGTACAGTGCGGCGGCTTCATGCTGCGGGCGCATCGACGGGCCCAGACAAACCAGGGCGCAGGTCTTGTCACCACATCAGACAACAGGTGGTCAAGCCTGGACACTGAACCGGCAGTGCCCCGCACCGCATCCGTTCACTTCTCGTTCGGACCGCCCGGCTGCGCCACGGCGATCACAGCACCCCAAGCCGCACGCCGTAGGCCACGGCATGGGTGCGATTGCGCAAACCGAGCCGCTTCGTCAGATGGTGCACGACATTTTTGATGGTGCGTTCGGAATAACACAACTTTGAGGCCACGTCGGCCGTGTCGAACCCCTCCGCGAACAATCGCAAAACGTCGATCTCGCGTTCCGAGAAACCCGAAGCGAGGTCAGTCGGCTTCCCCGACTCCAGCCGTCGGATCTCCTCTGTCAGACTCCGAATCAGCTCCGTGGGCATATGCGCATGACCGGACACTGCCGCCGTGAGGGCACGCACAACTTCGGGCAGAGTGGCGCAGTCTCGAGGCATGAACGCCACCAAGCCGTGGCTCACCGCCCGGATCGCCTGCTTCTCGCTCAGAGCAGTGGACACCAGGATGTGGCGCGGAAGGTTCTCCTCCCGCCCCGCAGCCAGCTGGGCCATCCACCCAATGAGCTCATCGTCCACCTCGTGCGTCACGCTGAGCAGGACATCGGCACGCTGCTCAAGATCGGGTGGAAGGACGACGACATTCGGGCACGAGGCCAAGTAGGCGTACACGCCATCCCTTGTCACGGGGTCCCCGGCTCGCACTACGACACTTACTGGATGCGCTTGACGTTCACCGCCCGGCACGTGGGCCTCCTACCGCGCACAGCGCTGATTCTCGATGGGAGACGACAGTAGGTACGCCGGAGGAATCAAACTCTGAGCAGACACTGACAGGCTGACGCGACTCGATCAGAGTCAGAGCGTCGGCGATCCATCATCGTGCCGCGTCCGATCGCCGCTGCGCCTCGGAGTATGCGTTGACCCGACGTTTCGTGGAGGCTTCGGCTCTGGCCTATCGATCACGCTGCCAGGGTCCCCGGTACCGGCGTCCCTGGTGTCATGGGCCCTTCACACATTTCTGACTCAGTGTCCTGGAGTTCGACTGGTCTGCATTCTCGCTCGACCGCGTGCAAGGCTGGGGCCCTTAGTGCCGTTCGCGTAGCTTGAGTGCCTTTTCGGGCATCACCTCCCGTCACTCCTTGCGCCCGGATGCAAGGGGCATATCTGATCTAGATGATTCCGCCTCGCAGACGAGCGGAGCGAGGGGCCTGACGATCCTGTTCGGCTGCTCGCATCCGATGTTTGTGATCAGCGGATCCAGGGGCCGGATCGGTGATCCGAAAACCGCCCAGCATGCTCCGGATCATGCCCACCCCGTACATGGTCCGGAGCCTGTGGGATGTCGGGCGCCAGGCGGCACGTGGCGTCGCAAGAACACGAACGGCGGCTCTCGGACCCCGGAGAGTCTTCTCAGCCGGCCACGTATGGGGCGGGAGGTACCGCTTCGACGGTGCTGAGATCGCACGCGGATGCGCCAGGAAACACCTGACGCTGTCGCGCGGCGAGTGTCCAAGACGGCTGTGCCGCACTCGCAAACGCGTCGAGGGGTCGCCAGTCAGTGCGCGGCCGTGTCCCATCGCAGGCGTTCATCCAGGCGGCAGGCTAATGAGATCAAGAATTGGAGAATGCAATGTCCGGTACGTGGTTGGCTACCCTGCAGACGGAGACCCCGGAAGACGGGTGGAACCTGGCGGTAAAGCTGTCCCGAATGGGGGTTAAGGCGACGCAGCCGTCGGACGAGGTGCGCACCCGGCTGCGTTCCGTCTACGCGGAGGATGCAGACAGTCTCATCGCGTCCTCGCAGGTCGTGGCCATGAACTTTCAGACGGTCGCAGCCGCCAACAACTACTGGCGGTGACTGCTGGCGTCCTCTTACCGCTGGCAGCACCCCATGATGGGTGCACGAGCCGAGGAGCAGGCTGCCCACCCACCGGAGTGGCCTAGAAGGATCTGGCCTGGCCGAGAGTAGATCCAGGCGATGCCGTAGCCCGGCCGGGGCTGGCACAGCGATGCGCCAGCCGGTCGACGCAGGAAAATCGTGCGCGGCGATCTTCGGATCTGTCCGCGCCAGCGCCGAGGACTGCCTGCCGTACCATCTCGCGGATCCCGGCCGGCTGGGCCCTGCACAGAACCGCTGCTCATTCCCGTGACTGGGTTTTGGTGGCCGATCGCTCTCAGGTGCAGGCCCGTTCTTTGCCGCGCCTGCTCCACACGCCATCGATCGACCGCGTCGGTGGAGCCACCGCAGACTGTGCTCGGCCTCGTGGGTCGCAAAGCAGCAGGCAGATACGGGGACGCGGAGCTTGCCGGACTGGATCGGGTGGCCGCTTGACGAGCCAGCACGAGCGCTCTCGGAAAGTCCGCCGCTCCTCTGAATGGCAAAAAATGACGTGCATCACTATATTGTGTACAACTAGATAGCGTTCGGCTGAATAGGTATCCTCAATGCCTGGAGGTAACCCGCTACACATCGGGCCAGACACGCCCACTGGCCTCATGCCGATCAGCTGGTCAGCGCTGAGACAAGGATGTCAACGATCACGCTGACCTGACATGGCATCCGGCCTCCAGGGGTCTGACCCGCCGGAGCACACGGGTGAATTTCGAGGAATGAGGCAAGATCATGACGCCAGGTCCGAGGATCGAGATACTCGGTCCGGTTCGCGTCTGGCGTGGCAACCTCGAGGTGGACCCGGGCTCCGCCCAACAGCGGACACTCCTCTCCCTCCTCGCAGCGAGGTGCGGTCATCCGGTGGTCGCAGCCGAGATCTGCAGCGTCTTGTGGGGAGACAATCCACCCAAGACAGCTACAAACATCGTTCATCGGCATGTCAGCGCGATACGACGACTCCTGGAACCCAACCTGCCCTCACGCGCCGAAGGACAGTGGATCCATCGCGCGGCAGGCGGATACCAGCTGCGCAAGGAAGCAATCGACCTCGACGTCCTACAGTTCCGCGAGTTTTGGGACCAGGCCCGTCGAGCCGGGCAAGAACATGACTATGAGTCCGCCCTCACTCTCCTGATGGAAGGACTCAATCTCTGGCACGGTCAGGCAGCACAAGGAATCGTTCCGGACGCTCGTTCACATCCTGCCTTCGAGGTTCTCGACCGAGAACAGGCGGCTGCCGCCACAGATGCAGCCGAATGGGCTCTGCGCACAGGGAAGCCCAAACTCGCACTGGAGGCGGTCCAGGCAGCCATAGTGGTGAACATCCACCACGAACCACTGCATGCCTCTCTTATCCGACTGCTCGCCGCATCAGGCAATTCCGCCCAGGCGCTCGCCGTCTACCAGACCACGCGTCTCAGACTCCGCGAAGAACTCGGCATAGACCCCGGCACCGAACTGCGCGAGGCCTATCTCGAAGTGTTGCGTTCGGATGTTCCGGTTCACGACCTTTCTTCGACCTCGTCAAACCAAGCGGCTCCCGACCGGGCACCGATGTTTTCCGTCACTCCCGCACAACTCCCCCGTGACCAAGCCACCTTCGCCGGTCGTCACAACGAACTGCGACATGCTCTGGAGCCGTTCGAGACACCCGGAAGTCATGTGTCGGCGGCGCGTGTCATGACACTCAGCGGTATGGCAGGAATCGGGAAGACCACGCTTGCTATACACCTGGCCCACCAACTGGCCGAACACTTCCCCGACGGCCAACTCCACGTTGACCTGCGGGGGTTCTCTGCCGGGGAATCCGCCTTGCCTGCAGAAGACGCCCTCCGGTTCTTCCTGGAATCGCTGGGCGTACCGGGACAACACGTTCCACACGGCACCAACGAGCGTGCCGCCCTGTACCGCAGTGTGCTGGCACAGCGCCGCGTCATGGTCGTCCTCGACAATGCTCTCGATGCAGACCAAGTACTGCCCCTCTTGCCCGTTTCGGCCGGATGCATGGCCATCGTCGCCAGTCGGCGGCCACTGCCTGCTCTCGCAGCCCTCACTGGGGCGGAGATGATCCGGCTGGACGTACTGTCGGACGAAGAAGCACACGAACTCCTCGTCCGACGCCTCGGAGCGCACCGCGTGGACAGCGAGCCGGAGGCAGCACAGGAAATCATCATGCTCTGCGATCGCCTGCCGCTGGCTCTGGCTGTCATGGCGGCCCGCGCCAGCGCTCACCCCGATTGGCCGTTGGCGGCCATCGCCGACCAGCTGCAGGAAAGCAAAGGCACCCTCGACGCTTTCAGCGACCCGGAACCCACATTGGATGCCAGGACTGTCTTCTCCTGGTCCTACCGCGCATTGAGTGACGGCGCAGCCGAGTTGTTCCGGCTCCTCGCCGTCCATCCGGGACCGGATGTCACAACCGCAGCAGCTGCCGCACTTATACAACGCGAGATTCCCGATACCCGGGACTTGCTCAGTGAACTGGTCTGCGCACGTCTCGTCACCGAACGGCTCCCCGGACGCTACACACTGCATGACCTACTGCGCGCCTACGCCTCCGAGCTTTCCCAGGAACACGACGCCGGCAGCAAGCGCCGTGACGCCTTCCATTTCCTTCTGGATCACTACACCGTCACCGCGTGCTCGGCCGATCGGCTGCTGCTGCCCGCTCGAGATCCGGTCTCAGTCAATGACGCGTGCAGCCGGCACGCCCGTGGCCCCGCTCTGCGGGATGTCGCGCACGCCGGTCGATGGTTCGCCGCGGAAAGGACAGTTCTCCTCTCTTTGCTGAAACGCGCCGCCCAGCAGAACTTCGACCAGCATGCCTGCCAGCTGGCATGGGCAATGGCGTACCTGCAGACCATCGACCAGGTGCATGACTACGCAAAGGCCTACGCGATCGGCCTGGCTGCGGCACAGCGCATGGAGGATCCCCGCCTACAGGCCTACTTCCACCGCGGCCTGGGCAATGCCTACGCCCAACTACACCGCTTCATCGAGTCGAAGGACCACTTCGACCAGGCTCACCGACTCTTCGAGCAACTCGACGATCCCCTGGAACTGGCCCGCACCCTGTACAACGCGAGTTATCTCTCCGAGGAAACAGGTGACCTGGACGCCACCCTCCATCAGGTCAGGCGAGCAGTGGCCCTCTATCGCACGTCGGACAACCAAACAGCCCTCGCTCTCTTCCTCAGCCGTCTCAGCGCCGCGCATAGGGGACGGATGGAGCTCACGGAGGCACTGGCCAGCTCACTGCAAGCTCTTGAAAGTGTCGATCTCCTCACGGACCCCCAGGACCGTGGGCGGGTCTGGCGAGACCTGGGCCTGGCGCATCATCGGCATGGTCACACGGAAGAGGCTGTCTCGTCCTTCCAACAAGCGTTGATGTTCTTTCAGCAGGCGGGCCACCGCCTGCAGGAAGCCCTCACGCTCGAAGACCTCGGCACGGCGTACCTGCAGTCAGGCAACCGTGATACCGCGCGAACCACCTTCCAAAAAGCACTCACCCTCCTGGAAACCCTGCGCCATCCAAAGGCGGCGGAGGTGCGCGACCGCCTGCAGCGGGACGCGGCTCGCTGAGCAGCCTCGCCGCAGATCCTGCCTGAGGACAGATATGTATCACCGTTGTGTGATCTCCGCGTCACACCAGAACCATGCACGCCGAAGTACATGACCCGAGTGCGACTCCATTGACAACAGCTCCACATTGAGGTAGAGGCGACAACGAGTTCAGGTCAGGCAACCTGGTCGAAGCAACAGCTGACATCGCCGGGCGCAGCGCGATGATCGCTGCACCCGGCGGCCCGGTGCTCGGCGTACTGACGCATCTGGCCCAGGGGAGGCTTCCTGGAACCTGGACCCAGATGGCCGAGAGCGGCGGCATCTGGGCCGGTTGCGACGGCGCGAAGCACTGGCTGCATGTGTTCACCGAGCTAAAAACGCGGCCTGGAGGACGTGCTGATGCTGGTCTGCGACGGGCTGAAGGGTCTTCCAAAAGCCATGGAGACCGTCTGGCCTCGCACGACTGTCCAGATGTGTGGTGCACCTGCTGCGGAACTCGTTCCGATACGCCTCCCGCCAGGAATGGGACCGGGGAAAAGCCGCAAGAGAAAGGCGCCCTTGAATGCCTTCCAGATCGCCTTCGAAGGGCGGCTCACCCAGCGAAAAACTGAATCCCAACAATCAAGATCAGCGCTTAAATTGACACGCCCCCAGTCGGCGGCGTATCGGCCCTACTCGGGCAGTTGATGAGCACGGGTGGCACCGTCGCGGGGCACAAGTTCCGCTTTGATCCGGCCAGGACTATGTCAGGAGCACGACCAAGGCTTCGAGAGTGATCCGGTGACCGGCCATGTCTTTCAGCGCAACAGCGTTTGAAAGCTGCTGATCGGCACCCGTCTGTCCTCACATCGAGGGTTTGTCTCCTCTACCGACATGAGCTCGAAGACATCGCACAGCGCATTTAATGCCCGGAGAATTTTCAAGGACAACGGACCGTCGCATATCTTGCGTGTTACTTCGAATCACCGCTACTGGTCGGTCATGGACAGCGGTGCGTCGATCCACGGGCGCTACCGGTCACTCCCGAAACCAAACAGGTTTCTCACACTAATGGGGGCTCTGCCTCTGACGGGGGGACGCATGAGGCAGAGCCCACCGAGGGCCGCGATGGCAGCCGGGGTCAGGCGGCATGCCGGCGCGGCGGACGGGACGCACCAGCGACAGCTGCGAGGTCGTGTACGACCTGCTCCCTGCCAGAGCAAGCGACGGGCAGGCAGCCGCAACGCGGGTACGTAGGGGACACGTCACAACTCCAGGGGCGGTGGAGGGTTGTTGCAACGTGTCCCCTGGCTGCTCCTGTGGAGTTTAGGAGCAGGTACCTGAAGGGCGAAGCCCGACCCTCAATCAGGGAAGCGTGAGCCGGGCTCCACCGTGCGGGCCCTGTTGCCCCCACAGCTAACAGGATGCGCGAGAGCGTGCGGGTGGTCACCTCCCACAACCTTGAAGTGACCACCTGCATCCCACCATCGCCGGGACACGGCTGGTGGAACTTGAGCGCCAGGGCCAACTCAGTAGCAAGGCCCTGGCTCTCGCGCATAAGGCGTATTGCTTCGCCCCAGGTCTCCCCTGATCCATTACACGTACCTGGGTCCCGCACGCAGTTGTTCGAACTCGACCAGACTGCTTCGCCCGCCCTCCGATCTAGAGAGTTACTCGGACCGGATTGCTTCGCCAGCCTGGCAGTTCTCGCGACTGCACAACAAGCCTGATTCGATCGGCGTGCTCCGAAGGCCATAGTCGATTACCCAAAAGGGCAGTCACCACCGCAGCCGGGGTCAACACCCTGAGTAAAGCAGTCCGGGCTCGGTAGCTCTGGAGGGTTCACAGGATCACCTCGTGAGGCTTCACTGAGGAGCCGGAGCTGCAGGGCGCACGCATCGCGGGTCGGAATTTCCCGAAGAACGGGCAACGGGAGCCTGCGGTCCGGACATCTCAACCGCCCGCAGTCGCACGATTCCCCTTGGTGTGACCTGCCCCACTTTGGGCATCGTTTAAGATTCAACGAGGTATTGTTCAACATTGAACGAACTTCCTCGAGAAAACGGAGCCCGAACCGTGAGCGTCCCGATCAAGGTAGCTGTCGTCTACTACTCCTCCACCGGCACCATCGCCGAGGTCAGCAAGGAGATCGCCCAGTACGCGGAAAAGGCAGGCGCCGAAGTCCGCCTGCTCAAGGCCGCCGAACTGGCCCCCCGGGAAGCGATCGACTCCAACGCTGCCTGGGCCGCCAACGCAGCTGCCACCGCCGAGATCCCGCACGCCACGCCCGACGACATCGAGTGGGCCGACGCCGTGATCTTCGGTTCCCCGACTCGCTTCGGCAACATCGCCTCTCAGCTGAAGCAGTTCATCGACACCCTCGGGGGCCTGTGGGCTCAGGGCAAGCTCGCGAACAAGGTCTACAGCGGTTTCACCTCCTCCGCCACAACTCACGGAGGCCAGGAGTCCACGCTCCTCGCCCTCTACACCTCTTTCCACCACTTCGGCGGTATCGTCGTCGCCCCCGGTTACACCGACGCCGCGAAGTTTGCTGACGGCAACCCCTACGGCACCTCCCACGTCGACGCCCAGGGCAACAACCCGGTCAACGACACGACGCGCGAGGCCGCCCGGATCCAGGCAGAGCGCATCGTCCACATCACGACCGCCCTCAAGACCGGCTTCACAGCGGCCTGAGCCCGGCAATACCCCACGAAACGTCCGGTCTGGTGTCCTCAGCACCGACGGGCACGCTATGGCCCATCCCCACACGCCTCCCCCGGCCTGGGGATGGGCCATAGTTTTCGTGCGGCTCGACGTCCTCGATGCTGTGCAGATCGCAAGATTCCCAGACAGCTCATCCGACACGATCCACGGCGACGTCCCCACACCGGCCTGGCTTTGTTCACGAGATTGGGTTCTGGCTCAGGTTGTGGGCTCTGGCTCACTTTCGGTGGTAACGGAGCGTCATGCCGCGGAGGTCGCCCCTGAAGGCCTCCGCCGCAGCTTGAGGGAGACGCTCCCGACCGTCGGGGTCACGCTCTGGGAGCTGCATCTCAGAGGCCCCGACAGCGCATATCGCGATTTGACCAGCAGCTACTACTCTGCGCACCCGAACTTATTCGGCGTTACCACCGAAAGTGAGCCAGAGCCCAAAAGCTGAGCCAGAACCGCCCATGCTCAGCCCCGCCATCCGCGCCGACCTGACCGGTTTTTTCCCCCGATACTTCTGCAGGCGGGCACCAACGAAATGCTCCTGGACGACTCCACACGCATGGCCACGCGCGGGAGGGAAGTCGGAGTGGACGTCATCCTGGACGTCACCGCTGATGTTCCACATGTCTTCCAGGCGTTCGCTGGCGTCCTGGACGAAGCCGACGAGGCACTGGAGCGCGCCGCTCTCTTTCTCCGTCAGCACATCCGCACCAAGGGCACGGCACACACGCCAGCAAACTGAAGGCTGCAGACGCCCTCACACGGACGACGGCCCACACCCCGGGCCCTGGCTCACCGTTCCCCTCTCTGGCAGCGGGCCCCGCCCCGCTCCGAGGGCCATTCAAGACCCCCAGGCCCGTTCGCCGTAAGCAGTGTCTCACCCGGGGATGCCAGATCTTCTTGCGTGATCCGCATGCAACTGATTGACGAGGAATGGGAGTTCATCGGGCGGTACCTGCCGATCGGCGAGTACAGCCCGTATCCCGAGCGGCTGCGGCAGCAGTTCGAGGGCGTGATCTGGTGGTTCAAGACCGGCGGGCAGTGGCGAGAGATACCGAAGGAGTTCGGCGCCTGGTCCACTGTGTACAACCGCTTCCGGCAGTGGCGTGACGCGGGCGTCTTCGAGGCCCTGCTGGAGGACCTGATCGCGGAAGCAGCGAAGCAATGATGGCGCTCTTTGAATCTGGTTCTGACCGTGATTCCGTGAATGATCTTCCGCTCCGCAGTCGATGGCCAGCCACGCGGTGAAGTTCCCGTGGCCGCTGCTCACCGAGCCGGTCCGGCTTCGACGTGCCTCTTGGGCTTGCCGGGCCACACCCGGCCCAGGTCCGCCCACATCAGGAGGACGACTCTGAAGCAGCCTCGACGAATCTCGACCGCAGCAGACGCGCTTCCAGACGACAAGTGGTCATCGGCCACGGCCAACGCGTCTCGCAGATGGGCTGCACGGCCAACGCGCGTCCAGGCATGCTAATCGTCCAGCGTCCGGACATGGTAGGTGTCCTGCTGATGGGGATCATCGAGCATGCGAACATCGGACCATGAGACGGCAAGGACCAGTCGTTGCCGGCCGAGCACTTCAACGCGGTCGGCGATCCCCTTGCGGATCCACAAGCTCGCTATGCCGACGGCTTGGGCCAGTCCCTTCGCCCCTGTCACGTCCAGAAGGTTCGGGCGATCCGCGGGCCGCGTGACATCGCGCCGAAATTCGTACATCAGCTCATCAGAATCTATGCGTCCTCCTTCTCTATCATCGCCGGCCAGACATGCATCCGCCGCGATCTGCACCCTTTACGCTCCGGCGACGAGACGGTCACCGGCCTCAAGATCCTCACCGGCCGACGCACGGACCTGGTCGCCGACCGCACCCGCGCCGTGAACCGGCTCCGCGCCCAGTTCACCGACATCTTCCCCTGACCGCCGGAATGCGTGAGTTCATCGACGGGAACGCCCACTGGCTCACCGTCTTCCATCTGCCCTCCTAAGCGCCCGCCCTGAATCCGCATGAGGGTGTCCGGTCGCTCGTTGAACGGGAGCTCGGCAATCTCGCCGCCGCCGATCTCGGGCAGATCACCCGGGCCGTGAAGCGCGGGCTCAAGCAGATCCAGTACCGCCCCGACCTGGTCGACGTCTGCCGCGCTACCGCCGAACTCATCCCGGACGGTTGAGCGGTACCTTGCCGCCATGTGCATCTCGACAGATGAGGCCGCGTTCTCCGGCACGATCGTGTACTGCGGAAGGCAGCATCATCCGGTGCATGGCCTGATCCACGTCCTGGGCTACCAGAACACCGCTGTCAATTTGACGGACGGGCCGAACGCCATGCTGCTGCACCTGCCTACCAGGCAGCTCACCCCCAGGCACTTCCTCTCCGCTGGGCGCACCGGCGACGTCCTGCGCCGCATGGTCGCCGCTGTCGAACCCGTCGCCGCCGGACACGACATCGCGTGGATGAGCGCGGAACCGCAGCCCGTCCAGGTCTTCGACCACGACATCTACACGGTGCTCCTGGCTACCGACCCCACCGCGGTGCCCACCGCGCTGTGGCAAGTGCCGCTGCACCGCCGCCCAGACCTCGACCCGGACCTCCTGCGCTTTTACGCCGACCACTTTCCTGACCACACCATCGCCGTGTGCTGCTTCGACTGTGAGGATGATCAGGTGCCGCTTCGGGCGGTGGCCTGACCCGTGCTTCGACTGGCGTTGTTGCCTTTGCGTTGATCTGTCGGCCACTGCCTGGAGCGGTACTCGCTGCCGCCGGGCAGGGGATGTGTCCCGATAGGGGCCTTCGCGACAGGCACCGTCACAGTCTTGACCGCCCCGGCCCGGCGACGGCCACCCGCACCCGAGGCGATCAGGAGACAGGCGACCTTGCCCAGCATCACGCAGTCCGCTGCCCCGTGTCACATCCCGGCCGACGCAGCCGGGGAAGTCCTGCTCGGCGTCGATACCCACAAGGACGTCCATGCTGCGGCCGTCATCACCACGCTCGGCGCCAGCCTGGACGGCCGGAGCTTCCCGGCGACTGCTGAGGGCTATCGCCAACTCGTTTCCTGGGCACGCTCGTTCGGCTTGCTGCGACGGGCTGGCATCGAGTGCACCGGCTCCTACGGAGCCGCTCTGACACGGCACCTGCGCACCGAAGGCATCGAGGTGACCGAGGTCAACCAGCCCGACAAGGCGGCCCGACGGCGCCACGGCAAGACCGACGCCATCGATGCCGAAGCCGCCGCCCGCGCCGTGCTGTCCGGCCGGGCCACGGCCACAGCGAAGACGAGCGACGGCCCGGTGGAGATGCTGCGGCTGTTCAAACTGGCAAAAGGGTCCGCGATCAAGTCCCGCACCCAGGCCATCAACCAGCTCAAGAGTGTCCTGGTCTGCGCGGACGCCGAACTTCGCGAGTCCCTGGCCGGGCTGAGCAACCCGAAACTGTTCCAGCAGTGCGCCGCACTCGCGCAGCCGGGCATCTCCGGGCCGGCAGGGGCCGCGCGGCACACCTTGAGACTGCTGGCGCGCCGCATCCAGAGCCTGACCGAGGAGATCAACGACCTCACCGGACGGATAACCGAAGCGATCACGGCGAACACTCCTGGACTGCTCGAGGTGAACGGCGTCGGCCCGGACAGCGCCGCGGCCCTGCTCATCGCTGCCGGGGACAACCCCGAACGCCTTGGCAACGAGGCATCCTTCGCCGCCTTGTGCGGCACCAGCCCGGTCGAGGCTTCCTCCGGCAAGACCCAGCGCCGCAGGCTCAACCGAGGCGGCGACCGCCAGGCCAATGCCGCCCTCTTCCGGATCATCCTCAGCCGCCTGCGCTGGGAAAACCGCACCCAGGACTACATGCGCCGACGCCTTGCCGAGGGCAGGACGCGCCGCGAGATCATCCGCTGCCTCAAACGGTACGTCGCACGAGAGATCTACCGAATCATCGTCCCCCAAACCCCCCTGACAGACCGCACGGCCACAGCCCGGGACGCCGCTTGACATCCATAGGGGCATCAACGCCGACGCGCAACGCGCCAAGCCCTTGCTGCTGTGGTACCCGCCGCTCGACCCCGACCAGTTGACCGTGCCGGCCTTGGACAGCCACACCGGAGCGGCACCGAACCTCGACGCCGCCGTGACCGTGGACCACTGGGTCCTGCTCTCCACCGACCAAGCCCCTACCGGCTGGGGTGAACCCGTCGACTACCCCAGGAACATGCGCCACAGCCTGCGCGCCTTCCTTCCTACCGCCGTTGTGGGCCGGTACTACGGCGAAGGGCGGACCCTGCTCAACGGAGACTTCACTATCAGCCACCGGAGCCTTCTCGCCGACGACCTTGACCGCATCGAGCGCCTGCAACCGACCCGCCGCTGACAAGGCACGGGGAGCGTTCCGACGCCGACGATCTCGCTGACTTCTGCGAGCGGTTGGTGCCGGCCTGCGGACAGCACTGACCCATGCTCGACAGCTGCGGCGACCGCCGTCAGACCTGCCCGGATACGCACGATCATGCGTTCCACCGATCCGTCGGTGACGCGGGCGTCGATTGCTTCCGCCAGATGCGGTGTTCCCGCGAGACCGATGTGGGTTCCAGGCTCGGCGAAGGCGAGGTGAGGAACGGCCAGTGCGCTGGGCAGTATCGGATCGTCCGTGCCTACGATTCGCACGGATATGTTGCCGGACAACTCCTCCAGTGGAGTTGCGGGAGTACCGGGATCGAGCGCCATCAGCGGATGCTCGTGGACCACGAGCCCTGACTCCTCGACTGCTGCCCGCAGCATGGGCGTGGTCTCGGCGACCCATTCGAAACTCTCCGGGATCCCCAGTTCCCGCTGGCGGGCACGGACCTTCTGCACGTCGGTGGTCTCAAGCGGTCCGGTCCGTCCCCGTGCGGGACGTGCGTAGAACGGTCAGCCCTGGCCCTCCCGCACGAAGAGGGTCAGCGGTCCGTGGTCCTCGACTCGGGCGCCGTGGCGCGGGACCGCGTCGTGGTACTCCTCGAGCCGGTCCAGCAATGCCCGCTCAGGATGATCGTCAAAGCAGCAGAAGTCACGCCGGGCATCCGAGCAACAGGGCACCAGCGACGCCACTTCATTTCATCAAACCGCCTGTGGGGAGGGGCTCGGCCGGAAACCGCTACCGAGATCGTTAACCGGCAGTATCCTGAGCAGCGGCCTGGGCCTGGGTAACACCCCGGGGCTCTCTGAGCTTCACGCACCGCCTCTCTGCACGCGTCCTTCGTGGGTTCACGGAACTGCGACCGTAGCCGTTTTCACGAATCGTCATCAGCCAGCACCTGTAGGTCCCGTGGCCCCGGCGGATACGAGTGCCCGGCACGCCTCAGGGGCTTGGCGCGGTCAGGTACCGCTGGATCGTCGGTGCCAGCCATGCCACGATCTCCTTCCGCGCCAGCCCCGCCGCCGGCGGCATCCGCAGCACGTACCGTGTGAGCGCGAGCCCCAGCAGCTGCGACGCCATGAGTGCCGATCGTGCCGGGATCTGTTCGGGGTCGGGGCATACCTGTCGGGCGACCGGCAGGAGCTGGTCCTGCAGGATGTCCTGCATGCGCTCGGCCCCGGCCTGGTTTGTCACGCCGACCCGCAGCAGGGCAGTGAGGACCTCATTGTTCTCCCACATATCGAGGAAGTGTTCGACGAGGATCTGCCCCGCATCCTGCTGGCCGTCCGCCCCGCTCATGTCCGGCAGTCGCAGGTCGATGGCGACGGCCGCTGCGAAGAGACCTTCCTTGCTGCGGTAGTAACGCATCACCATCGACGGATCGATGTTCGCGTCCTTGGCGATGGCGCGGATGGTGGCTCGCTCGTAGCCGTCGTTCGCGAAGCGTTCGCGGGCCGCCGCGAGGATCGCGCCGCGGGTGGCGTCGGAGCGGCGGGGGGCGCCGGAGCCGGGAATCGTGGAGGTGCTGTCGCTACCGTTCATGCCAACAAGCGTAGGTCAACAACCGTTTGCCAACAGCTGTTGACATTCCTCCCGGCACCCCATTATCGTCATCAACGAGCGTTGGCCAACACTTGTTGGCAAACGGGCGCCGGGAAGCAGGCTCTGGCAGCAGGAGGCCACCATGAACGGCACCTCCACCGACCGCACCGTGATCGTCGTCGGCTCCGGCCCCACCGGCCTCCTCCTCGCCGGTGACCTCGCCACAGCCGGCGTCACCGTGACCCTCGTCGAGAAGCGGCCCCGCAAGACCAGCAACCTCTCCCGCGCTTTTGGGGTGCACGCCCGCACCCTGGAGCAGCTCGACGCCCGCGGCCTCGCCGACGAACTCCTCACCACCGGCGACACCATCACCGGTCTGCGGCTCTTCCGCCGCCTCTCCCTCGATCTGAGCACGCTGCCCTCGCGTTTCCCCTTCATGCTCATCACCCCGCAGTACGAGGTCGAACGGCTCTTGGAGCGGCGGGCCCGAGAGGCCGGGGTCGAGTTCGCGTACGAGAGCGAGGTCGTGGGGCTGCGGCAGGACGACGAGGGGGTCGACCTCGACGTGCGTAACGCAGACGGGGCGGTCGTCACCCGACGGGCAGCCTATGTCGTCGGCGCCGACGGCCACCAAAGCGCCGTGCGGGAGGCGATCGGCCTGGACTTCCCCGGTGTCTCCGTCATCAAGTCGTTGATCCTGGCCGATGTCCGGCTGGCCGAGAAGTCCGAGGACGTCCTTACCGTCAACGGCCGCGGCGACGCCTTCGCAATGATCGCCTCCTTCGGCGACGGCTGGTACCGGGTCATGGGCTGGAACCGCCGCAACGAGGTCTCCGACGACGCCCCGCTCGACCTCGACGAGGTCAAAGAGATCACCCGCCGCGCCCTGGGAACCGACTACGGCATGCACGACGCCCGCTGGCTCTCCCGTTTCCACAGTGACGAGCGCCAGGCACCGCACTACCGGGCCGGGCGGGTCTTCCTCGCCGGGGACGCCGCGCACATCCACTCCCCGGCCGGCGGGCAGGGCATGAACACCGGGCTCCAGGACGCCGCCAACCTGAGCTGGAAGCTCGCCGCGGCCGTCCAGGGCCGGGCGCCCGAAGGGCTCCTCGACAGCTACGAGGCCGAGCGCCACCCGGTCGGCAGGGCGGTGCTGCGCAGTAGTGGCGGACTGGTCCGGCTGGCCCGCGCGCGAAATCCGCTGCTGCGTGCCGCCCGCGCCCTGGTCTCCGCATTCGCGGGCATGGCCCCGCCCGTCCAGCGCAAGGCCCTGGCTCAGATCACCGGGATCGGGTACGCCTACCCCGCCCCCCGTGGCGCCCACCGTCTCACCGGCACCCGTGTCCCCGACGTCGCCCTGAAGAAGGGCCGGCTCTACGAGGCGCTGCGCGGCGGCCGGTTCGTACTCATCACGTCCCAGACGTACGAAGGCCTTGGTGTCCATAAGGGGTGGCTGACCGTGGAGCGCTGGGTGAGCGACCGCCGGACGACCGTCCTGGTACGGCCCGACGGATACGCGGCCTGGGCGGCAAAGGACGCGGACACGACGGAAATTGAGAAGGCGCTGGCCCGGCATCTGGGTTAAGACGTCGTTTCCTTTGGCTGAAGTCCGTGCTGTTGGCCAGCGACGATGTGTGTCAGTGCTCTGTGAGAGCCTCCGGGCATGAGCTACGACTTGGCTGTGTGGGAAGGCGAGAGGCCGGCGGATGACAAGTCTGCTGGCCGGGTCTTCAGCAACCTGTACGACCGCTACATCGACGGCGAGGTGGAAGAGCCTCCGTCCGAACGCATTGCGGCATACGCGGCTGCGCTGCTTGAACGGTGGTGTGACATCACCAAGGACGAGGATGACACCTCGCCCTGGTCCACCGGTCCGTTGATCGATGAGGCCAGCGGTCCGTTGATCTACTTCGCCATGCGGTGGAGCATGGCCGAGGAGGCGTCGGCCTACGCGGCAGCCGTGGCAGAGTCCATGGGTCTGGTCTGTTTCGACGTGCAGCAGGACCGGCTCAGGCCTTGAGGCGGGTCGCCAACCGGCGATAGCCGATGAGGGCTGCGGCTATGCCGACAAAGGCGAGGAAGTGCTCGGCCTTGCGCTCGTATCGTCGGTGGAGCCGACGACAGCCGGCGAGCCAGGACACAGTCCGTTCGACCACCCACCGGTGGCGGCCGAGACGTTGTGAGGACTCGATGCCCTTGCGTGCGATGCGATGGCGGATGCCGCGTCCGCGGAGCCATCGACGCAGGTGGTCGTAGTCATAGCCCTTGTCTCCGTGGAGCTTGTGGGGGCGCCGTCGACGGGGTCCGCGTCGGGACCGGATCGGCGGGATGCCCCGCACGAGCGGTTCAAGACCGAGGCTGTCGTGCATGTTCGCACCCGAGATGCCCAGTGAGAGCGGCAGTCCGTTCCGGTCGGTGATCAGGTGGATTTTCGATCCAGGCTTGCCACGGTCGGTCGGATTCGGTCCCGTCAGAGGCCCCCTTTTGCAGCCCGCATGCTGACGGAGTCGATCGCGCAGCGCGACCAGTCCAGTTCCCCGCGGGCGCCGAGTTCGTCGAGGATGACGCGGTGGAGCCGAGCCCAGACCCGGGCCCGGCTCCACTGGGCGAAGCGTCAGTAGACCGTCTGCCAGCGCGCACCGAACACCGGCGGGAGCTGCCGCCAGGTACAGCCCGAGGTGGCCACGAATATGATCGCGGCCAATGCTTCACGGTCACCCGCCCGACGTCGGCCGCCGCCCTGGGGGCGTATGACCTCAGTCGGCGGTACCACCCGCCGAAACAGCATCCACAACTCGTCCGGCACTAGCCGCTCGACCAAATCCGTCATGCGCGGCTCAACGAACGATCACGCCATAAGAAACGACGTCTAAAGGGTGTTACAGAAGGTCCTTCGCTGGCAGGCCTCAGTGGTGTTTGGCCTGGTGTTTGCACCCGGTGAGGGCGAGGTTGTGCATGGTGTCGACGGCCTGGACGGCGTGATGAAGGCTCTCTCCCTTCTGACGGCAGTCGCGCAGGATCTTCCAGTTCTTCATATGGGCGAGGTGTGCTCGATGCGCGCGGACGCGCCGGTGTCATCGATCCTGGCATCGAGCCGGTGCGGTCGGTAGACGGATGACCTGGGCGCAATTGCGGCCCCTGCCAGCCCGGCGCTCCATGGCCTCAGCGAGTACTGCGGCTCTGGTTTCCGCTTTGGCATTGAACGGCGTCGGAGAAAACCGGTCGCTGGGCCTGACGTGCCGTCCCCAGTCGTTCTGTCAGAACTCCACCGTCCAGTTCGGCCACAACTCCGGTACTTGGTAAGCCTGTGGCGAGGAGTAGAGGGACCACCGGCCCAGACTGCGGCGTTCCGGATCGAGGTGGATGCCGGATGCCGGAGTTGACGTGCAGGTGACTGGCGCCGTGCCCGAGGGCGTCTGTCAGGCGGTCGAGCAGGGCGGCGTCCTCGCGGACAGCGTGGTCGAAGGCGTCAGAAGCGGCGTGACAGCGACCGGTGCTGACCATGATCACCACACCGTCCGGGTCGGGCCGGCCAAGTCCTCATCGTCAGGAACAAGCAGCGGGGCCAAAGAGGGGTCCGAATCGCGGCGGCGGACGTACTCCGGGTCCAATCCGACGTACTGGCGCAGTCCGGTCGGTCCCTCGTACCGCCAGCAAGACCTTCCAGCCCGGCCACGCGGCTCCGATCAGCTCGAACATGGTCGCGCGGTGGCGTAGCTCAGTGCTGGGGCTCTCCCATGCAAAGAACAGGAGGCCTCTCGGCCGAGGCCAAGCAGTATCCCGCCCTGGGCCATGATGTCGTCCAACCACCAGCCGTCCTGGCGGAGCCCGGGAAGCAATGGATCAGGACACCGTCGAACGGCGCACCCTCCAGGGTTTCGATCGCCCTGTACCCGACGAGGGGTGTCACCTTGTGGCCTGTCCGGGCCGCCCGGACCGAGCTAGCGCAAAGAGCCAGCTCGGCCGGGTTGGTCACACGCTTGCGGAGCATGCCCACGTAGACGCTCACACACCGCTCTTGGTGACCAGTTCGATCAGGGCGTCGGCTGCGGGAGCCGAGGAAGCCGGGTTCTGTCCGGTGATCAGCAGACCGTCCTGCAGGACGTAGGGCTGCCAGTCGCCGGTCTTGGAGTAGAGGCCACCGAGTTTGGTGAGTTCGTCCTCGACCAGGAAGGGGACGACGTCGGTGAGCTGGACGGCTTCCTCCTCTGAGTTGGCGAATCCGGTGACCTTCTTGCCCGAGACGAGGGGGGTGCCGTCCTCGTTGACGGTGTGGCGCAGGACGCCGGGAGCGTGGCACACGAGTGCCACCGGCTTGCCGGAGCGGAGGGTGGTTTCGATCAGCCGCGCGGAGACGGTGTCCTCGGCCAAATCCCACAGCGGTCCGTGCCCACCGGGGTAGAAGACCGTGTCGAAGTCGCTGGCCGCGACCGCGTCGAGGCGCACGGTGTTGGCCAGTGCGTTGGTCGCCTCGGGGTCGGCCTCGAAGCGCCGGGTGTCGTCGGTCTGGAAGCCGGATTCGTTGCTCTTGGGGTCCAGCGGCGGCTGCCCGCCCTTCGGGGAAGCGAGGGTGATCTCCCAGCCGGCCTCCTTGAAGCGGTAGTACGGCGCCGCCAGCTCCTCCAGCCAGAACCCGGTCTTGTGGCCGGTGTTTCCCAGCTCGTCGTGCGAGGTGAGGACAATCAGAACCTTCATGACACACTCCTTGTATGAGTAGACCAGTCTACTAGTAATGCTGAAACCGGGTTCCCTATGACCGGACCGGGCATGAGGTGCAGGCCTTCTACAGGTGCAGGAGCCTGCGGGTTGTCGCTGTGACGCTGTCGAGCGGGGTCAGACTACGGTGGATCTTGGCCATGATGCTGGCGCCCAGCCACATGTCGTACAGGGCCTGTGCGACCTCGCGGGCTTCACCGTCGATCGAGAGAGAGCCGTCCTCCAGGCCGCTGGCGATCGTCCGCTCTATACGGTCGACGATGACGCTCGTGCCTTCCTTCAGGGCCAAGCGCATCGACTCGGACAAGTCCGCGACCTCGGCGCCGAGTTTTACGGCCAGGCACTTGCCCTGGCAGTCCTCAATGCTCTGCGTCTCCCGCCACTGCTGCCAGTAGGCCATCAGCCGCTCGGCTGCCGACTGGCCGGAGCGAGCGAGAATACCGTCCATGTCCGTGAGGTAGTCCGCGAAGTAGCTCTTCAGGATCGCCTCACCGAAGGCGTCCTTCGAGGCGAAGTAGTGATAGAAGGACCCCTTCGGCACGCCGGCCTCCACGAGCACCTCATTGATACCCACAGCCGAATAACCCTTGCGGGCGATGATCCTCTGGGCGGTATCGAGGATGATCCGACGGGTGTCCGTGGCGACTGGCATGGAAGAACCGTAGCATCGGAGTAGACCAGTCGTCTAGAAATCCATGGTCGGGCGCGTGATCTGACGGGTGTCCGCGTACTCGTCTGAATGCACCAAAGAGCAGGCGGACACCAGGGGCGCTCTTCGACATCGACATCGGTCGCGCCCCGCTTGAGGGACCCTGGCCCATGCCGGGTCGCGCAGCCTGGTCGAACCTGCCGCGGTCGCGTCCTGCTCGCGCGTTGGGGGGGAAGTCGACGCCGCGCTTTGGGCTGTACCCCTCAGGCTGGACGCTGCCTGTCAGCCATAATGTCACCCGCAGCCGCCTCGGACGCCTCACCCGCCAAGGCTTCCTCACCCAACCCGGACGAGGCTGCTAACAGAAACGGACTTAGCTGGTCTGGTCTGGTTTGCCGCCGCAGAAGTCAACTTGCCTGCGCGGCACGAGAGCGGGCCCATGCCGCGAACTTCTCAGCGTTTGCCTTCTGAGCCGGGATGGCGTTCGTTGTCGCGCGATCCAGGAGCTCGTCCAACCGGGCACTCGGGCCGTCCTCGGCGATAAGCAGAGCTTCGGCTCGCGCGAAGAACACGTCGAAGTGCCCGGACTTCAGGTACCCAAGATCGCCCGCGCGGATCGAGCCAAGTAGTGCTTGCCGGTCCAGCAACCGTGTAAGCGTTGGCCAGCCGTGATCGGCAAGCTGCACGACCATGTCAACCGCTGCGGCACGGGCATCCCGTTCGCTACTGATCTCCCACCACCAGTCGCGTCCCGCGGGCGTGCCATTTGGATGAAGCCGTGCGCGGTACAGCCCAAGCGATTCATTGATCGACTTCGGTAGCGACCCGAGCGACTCACGCTTCCAGTCCAGCCACGGGGCCGGCGCCACAGCCAGGTTAATGACGCAGCGCGCGGACCGAGCCGTACCCGACGAGGACGATTGCACGTTCACGACCGCCCAGTCGCCCTGCGAGTTCGTCAATCGCCAGGTTGACCCCGAACCCTTAAACCCTGCGGTGCGCGCCGCAGGCCCGACAATCTCCCGAAGCGCCGCCTTGAGGGCCGCCTGCGCTGTCATGCGGCCACCTTGCCAGATCGCGATGATCACCACCACGAGCGAGCGATCACGAACCGAGGAAGATCGGACTTAACGCCCTCTCGCGTCGTCAGCTTCGGCCCGATCGGCGGGTACAGCAACACCCAAAAGCGCTCTGCGGCCCGCTGGCGGCCGAACGCGTCACCCAAGGCCCGATCACACCAGGGGAGCCGTGAACGCCGCTCCTGACCCCCATTCTGAGGCTCGCTTTCTGTGTTGATTTTTAACAAAAACGCCTTTTGAGTGACTTGCTCCGCTGTGGCTGAACACCGCAGTTGGCGGCTTTCGCCAACTGCGGTACTCAGCACCTGCCGTCGGCCATGAGGTTCCTTGGACGCCACCTCGGCCATGGGGGCGCATGCCGTTTCAACAGCGGACCGGGGTAGTCAGCGGGCGAAGAAGTCGCCCAGGGCGGCGGAGAGCGGGCCGGGGGCTTCCTCGGCCACATGGTGACCGGCATCGATACCGTGGCCCCGGACATCATTGGCCCAATCGCGCCAGATGGCGCGCGGGTCGCCGTACAGGTCCTCCAGGTCGTCCCGCAACGACCACAGCACCAGGACGGGGCAGTCGATCCGTGCACCCCGGGCGCGGTCCGCCTCCTCGTGCCGGCGGTCCACCGTGAGTCCGGCGCGGTAGTCCTCCAGCATGGCGCGGACGACGTCCGGGTTCCTGGTAGCGGCCCGCCATTCGTCGTAGTTCTCCTGTCCCATGCTCTCGGGGTCGCCGCGGTACCAGGCGTCGGGATCGGCGTTGATGACGCGTTCGGGAATCTCCGGCTGGGCGAAGAAGAACCAGTGCCACCACGCGGTGGCGAACCGGGCATCCGCACGGTTCAGGTGCTCGCTCAGCGGCAGGCCGTCCAGGAACGCCACCCGGTCCACCACAGTGGGGTGATCCAGCACCAGCCGGAGCGCCACGGCGGCCCCACGATCATGGCCGACGAGCCCAAAGCGGCGGTGCCCGAGCGCCTGCATGACCTCAACCATGTCCTTGGCCACGGCACGCTTGGAATGCGGGACATGATCAGAAGCGGGCGCCGGACCGCGGGAGCGCCCGTAACCACGCAGGTCGGGGCAGACAACGGTGAACCCGCGCCGCACCAGCACGGGCGCGACCCGGTGCCAGGTCGCCGACGTGCGCGGGTGACCATGCAACAACAGCAGAGGCGGGCCCTCGCCCCCGTACCGAACGAAGACGGAAGCCTCACCGGTGCGCACCGTCCTGGTGGCGAACTCCTCGAACACGAAATACCCCTCCCCCACTCCTGAGCCTGGCCCGCGGTACCCCTTCATTCCGCCTGCCCAGGATGAGTCCCGGCACGTCATCTGGACGGCCGAGAAGCCAGAGCGCTGATGCTGACGCAGCCCAAGCCAGGGCTCTGGTCGCCCTTCCCGGGGCTCACATCCGAAAGTCCGAGGGCACCGGCGCACAGCTGGCAGCGCTCCCCCGGTCCCTTCCGCGTCTCCAGAAGCTCATGCGTCCGCATGAGCTGTGCCGCGGTGATTACGTCGTAATCACCCGGCGCGTGCAGGCCTCGCGAAAGTACCGGTTCTCGAGACGCTGCCCTGTCTTGGAGGGCCCGCCAGTAGGACGCTGGCGGGCCCTTTCAGCGTGAGCGTTGGTCGGTGGAATGGTCCGGTCGGCTCGTCCGGACGCAGCGAGGCGAGGCGCGCCATCTCATCTCCCGAGAGCCACAGCGCGCTGGCTGCCACGTTCTGTGCGAGGTGGCCCGGATCATCTGGCTTCGTAGGTGAAACGGGCTCTGATCCACTTCTTGTGGTGCGGTCACACGCTGTTCTCTCGGGTCGCCTGCTGGGATGATCGCCTCATGTTCCAAGCCGGGGAGTTGGGCCTGTCATGAGTGAGTGGTCACCGGAGGTGCTGGAGGTCCTGGAGGCTTCGGGATGGACGGCGGGCAGGCGGGTCGACACGACCGGCTGGCGGTCCAGGTTCGAAGCGGTCGGGATCGTCATGCACGACGCTGCCGAGAAGTTTCTCCAGGAGTTCGGAGGGCTGATCGTGAGCATCAGCGGCCCGGGAATCAACTGCGCCCGGGAACCATTTGAGCTGGACCCGGAGCTGGCTTGGGGAGAGGATGACCGGTTCTCCGAGTGGAGCAACTCCTTGGGGAGACGTCTCTTCCCGCTCGGCGAACTCGATCACGGCCGATTCTTTCTCGGTATCGATGAGGGCAGTGAGATCTACCTTGTCGAAACCTGGGTCGCCAGCTTCGGGCCAATGCCACACGCCCTCGAAAATCTGATCCTCGGCGTGATGCCCTGCCGGATCGATGACGATCCCAGGCAGCCGGATCAGGCTCCTGACATGGTCATTTGGCGAGCAGGACGCGCTTGCGCAGGAGCTCGAATCCTGCGCGGCCGAACATCTGACGCTCGAGCATCTTGATCCGATTGACATCGCCCTCGACGACACCGGAGTTCCACGGTTGGGAGAGGGCAGCGACAACGGCGTCAAGGTCGCGTTCGAGGTGGTGGGCGAACCGGCTGAGACTGGGCAGGCCAGTAGCTGCTCTGGCTGATTTGATCCACTCTGGCAGCTGGTCGCCCTGCAGGTCCGTGACCATATGGGCGAAGGTCCGCACGTGTTTGGCGAGGACGATCTGATCGCGTTCGCTGCTTTCCCGGAGCGGCATGGGAAGAAGATCCAGTCGACCAACCCGCTGGAGCGGATCAACCGCGAGGTCAAGCGCCGCACCGACGTCGTCCAGGTCTTCCCGAACGACGATGCGCTGCTGCGGCTGGTCACCGCCGTGCTCTTCGAGCTGCACGACGAGTGGATCGCCTTCCCGCGCCGCTACCTGCCCGAGGGCAGCATGGACCAGCTCTACCCCGAGCTCCCCGGACATGCCTCCGCGCTGCCCGACACCACCGACGCAAGGTCCAATTGATCGACGTGCTCCCTCAGAGGGTCGACGGGTTGTGGACCTCGTTGCGCTGGGGGTCAAAGCAGATCAGGCCGTGCTTTCGCGCAAGAGCGAAGACCGCGCGAGAGAAGCCCTCTGCTCGCGACCAGCCGACGGCAAGGATCAGCCGGTGTTCGTTCGCGTCCGGGCTCACGCTCCAGACGATGTCGTCGATCTCATCGTCATCCGGGTCATCGGGATCGGGGAATCCGACCAGCAGATCATCCAGGAGGGCGAGATTGCGGGGGTCAGGCTGAACGACGCTGTCATCGCCGTCTGCCAGGCTCTGGCAGACAAACAGTGCCCGCTCGACCGTGATTGGCGTCGGCTCATGCCAGACATAGAGATCGAAGCTCATCGCGTAACCACCTGCATGATCGCCCCTTCCTGAGGTGATCACCTTCGCGGGCCTGAGCTGGCCTGGCAAGCCGCACCTGCGGCAAAGCACCGCTCTAGACCTTCTCAACGCCGCAGATGCTGCGGTGCGCGAGCCCTCCAAACTCCTCGAACGAGCCCTCTCGCCACCCAACACCACTAACACGACCACTCATTGATCGGCTACACCACAAGAAGGGGCAGCATCTGGCGATGCTGTTTCACAGAATGTGAATCGCTGGAATGAGGCAGACTCTCGTGCATGGTTCGTTCAACTCGAAGACAGTCCCCTGCCACAAAACCCCTGCTCAGAGCGCCTGTTCGATTCAGTAACCTCGATGCCGCAGCGCTCATTGGCCAGCTGCGGCATCTACACGAACAGGCAGAGGACGTGGAAGTGGACCGTATGCCGGCCGATGAGGAGTTGTTCGGGGCCTTGCTGTATCTCGAAGGGCGCGCCCGGGCGTTGAAGAGCACGGAAGCGCGGCGTACCGCCGCAGTAGAACGTGTCCGGCTCTGGGAGTACTTGCGTCAGCAGGCAGACATTCATCAAGTCCGGGCGGTGGACGATGCAAGGGCAGCGAACGCGGAGTGGGCCGAGCTGGCACCAGCGCTGGCCGTCAGGGCTCCCAGCGCCGCATACAACAAAGCGTTGAGGCTGCGTGCTGCGGTTCTTTCCAATCCGGCAGATCCCGAACGGCCCCTGCGCAGAACTCCCGAGGCAGTCCTGCTGGCAGAACAGCAGGCTGCGGCCAAAGCCGCAGCCGAGCGGCGGGCCGGGGAGGAAGCGGCACGACGGCACGCGCTACTGGAACCTGCGGCCAGCCGTCTGCTCAAGCATCGCGCCGAGCTTGACGACGATGACGACGTCGAGTTCTGGCTGGACCAGATCGAAGCGGTACTCCCCCACTGTGAGACACCTACCCAGTTCGTCAGTCTGGGCATTTATGTGGAAGCCCTGGTGCGAGAAGTTCGTAAGAGCAGCTATGCGGAGCGCTTGGCTGTCTTGAGCGAGAACGCGCGTTCGGCGATTGCTGCTGCGGGCCAACTCGTCACAAGCGGCTGACTGCCTCCGATCACCAGTTTCTGGCGCAGTGCCGTGGGCTTACCGCCGGGAAAGAGTTCGGGCGAGGGCTGCGGCAATGGTGGTGGCGAGGATCCAACCAGCAGCGATGAGGCTGGCGGCGAGCCATTGCTGCCAGCCCAGGGGGTTGAAGGCTTGCTGTTGTCCGAAGTCCACGACGGGCAGCAGCAGATCGAGGGAGTAGAGCAGAGGGTTAAACGGTGGGGCTTCCGACACCTTCGCAGGGGATGGATGGTGGGAGGTGAAGGCAATGGTGGAGATGGCGAGCAGGAGCAGCATCCAGGCCGCGGCACGTATCGGCCGGTACCCGTAGCCGACGGTCCAGTCCTGGAGGCACCCCCACAAGCGCAGTCCCGCGGATTGAACGGAACGGTGATGGCGGCACTTGGCCAGGAGTACGGTGCGTGCTGCCTGGTCGTTGCCCTGGCGCGTGTAGGCGGCTGCGAGCTGCTCGTATGGCTGCGGCAGGAATCTGGTGGTCTGCCGGCGAAGCCAGACGAGACGTTCCTGGAGAGGGGCTGTTTCCAGATGTGTGTAGGTGAGCCCGTCCAGATGGATTCTGTCGGGCCAGCTGGCAGGCGTGTCTGCCAGGATTCCGATCTGTGCGTGTCGTAGATCGACTTCGCCGCGGAGCGCGGTGGCCCCATTCGTCTTGAGTGTGCCGACACGGACGCTCTTGAGGGACAGGTCCTTCGTGATCGTCGCGTTCATGAAGCACAGGGTGCTGGCGATGGTGGCGTTGGTGAAGGAGACCGGGCCTTCTGAGACAAAGCCGTCGCAGCAGTCGACCGTGCCTCCGACCGTCATCCCCCAAGCTGTCAGGGTGTTCCCATCTGAGTTGGTCAACTGGGCTAGGGGAAGTTCGACGCTGGCACCGATGTGCGCATCAGTCAGGACGATGTCTCCTGACGAGGTAAGGCCGGAGCCGTATAGACGGCCCTGTAGGCGCAGGCGACGGGCGGAAAAGCTCTCGCCTCCAGGGTGGTCGAGTTGGGCCCCGGTGAGATCGGCTGAGCCATCGATATGTGCTTCTTCCAGACGCATCTGCCCCGTGATGGACAGGCTGGAAGCATTCAGGTCGCCGCCTATCCGGGCGAGGGAAGCGTCCAGGGCAAGACCGCCAGGGTTGTTGATAGTTGAAGTGTGCAGTAGTAGTTGGCCCTGCAGCCGGGCACCGGTCAGCACCACAGATCCATCGGCAGCGAATCGATCGTTCAGGGCGAGCGGGCCATCGACATGGAGATGATCCGCGTTCAACGCGATGCCATGATCATTGCGCAACTGTGCCCCGGCCAGGGTGCAGCTGCGCGAGATCCTGGCGTCCTTCAGCCTGAGTTCGCCGTGGGAGATGAACGGGCGGTCCGCTGTGTCGGCGAAGAAGCCGCCGTCAACGACGAGCCCGTCGCCGTTCAGGGTCACTCCCATAGGGTTGGCGACGCGGGCGCCGTTGAGTACGAGGGTTCCGCCGATGCGCGCGCTCCACATGAGGACCTCCCCCGTGATGTCGGCATCTTTGAGAAGCAGGTCCCGCTCCTCCGTCAAGCTGTCAGCCAACAGGGCCGGCTCCCCCAAGACGCGCAGGCCAGTAAAGTCTGCCGTTCCCGTCACGGTGGCCTGGCTGAGCAGAATCTGCTGGCTGCTACGGCACCACACAAGCCGGAGAGGCCCATCGACGCGTGCACCTCCCATATACAGGCCGGGAAACCGGGAGCCGCTGAGATCGACCAGCCTCGTGGTTGCAGCTTCCAACCGCGGGGCCTCTTCGAAGGAACATGCGGTGAGAGCCAAGCCGTACAGCACATCGCACTCTGATAAGTCCAGCAGCCCCGTCACCGCGGCACCGCGCAGCCGCACCGCTGCCACGAAGCCCGGCCGCGGTTCTCGCTCCCCCAACAGCAACCGCGAAATCACACTGGCACGTACGACTACCTGGCCAGCGGAAGACGAAGCGGGGCCAGCACCCAGATCAACGACTCGCCCCGTAGGGAAGGCGTCCCAGAGAACCTGTTCCTGCGGGGATAGTCCACTGCCTGCCATCAGCCGCTCCAAGAAGAGGTCGCCTCGCTCACTCCTAGGGATGCTGCCCGGGGGGAGAAGAGTTCCCCTCCGCATGAGGGGAGGACGAAACGTCGCTGCTGACCGATACCCGACGGACTGGAAGCTGATTACGCCGTAATCAGTGGAAGTGCTGCGCTGAGGGCGTGCGGGTGATTACGGCGTAATCACCCGCACGCCCTCAAGTGATCTATGGCCTGAGCAAGGTGGACGGTTGTCCCGTCTCACTCAATCGAGTCGCTTTCTCAACGAACCGAGTCGTTCGTCCTTCTGTCTCAGCAAACCGAGTCGCGCGGCTGAGTGCGCTGAGGGTGCTGGATGGCTGTACCGGCTGGGGTGGATCTGGAAGGCCCGCCCCGAGCGGGGGCCTCAGTCGCTACGAGCGACCGGCTCGGGGTCGGGGTCGGGGTCGAGCGCATCAAGCACTGTGTCGCCGTTCGCCCTCGCCCACTCGGTCAGCATGTGGATCGGATCGATCAGTGTCGCCCTGAGCGGGGTGAGCTCGTACTCGACGCGGGGCGGCACCTCGGCGTAGGCGTGGCGGCGGATGAGTCCGTGCGCCTCGAGCCGTCGAAGCGTCTGGGTGAGCATCTTGCGGGAGATGCCGCCGATCAGCTCGATCAGTTCGCCATGGCGCACCGGGCCCTTGCTGAGGCCGTAGAGCACGACCACCGTCCACTTGTCGGCGATGAGCTCGACTGCTAGCCGCGCCGGGCAGTCGGAGAGAAAGAGATCACCGGGACCGAAACCGCTCATGGCGCCAAAAGCACCTGCGCCGAAGATACCTGCTGGTTCCTATCGGAAACCTAGCCTGGCTTCTCTCCCCCAATCCAAAAGCCAGGAGAGTCATGCGAGTCATCACCCAGCAGACGCTCGGCGGTCCCGAGGTGCTCACCGTCGTGGACGCGCCCGAGCCTCAGCTTCTTCCGACCGAGGTTCTTGTCCGCGTCAAGGCGATCGGGCTGAACCCGCTGGAGGCGCGTCTGCGCGCCGGCGAGTTCCCACTGATCGGCCAGCCGCCGTTCATTCTGGGCTGGGATGTCAGCGGCGTGGTCGAGAAGGCCCCGGGGACGTAGCGGTTCAGGCCTGGCGACGAGGCGTTCGGGATGCCGCTGTTCCCGCGGGCGGCGAGCGCGTACGCCGAGGTCGTGTCGGCGCCGGCGTTGCACCTGGCACGCAAGCCGGCATCGCTCTCGCACGTCGAGGCGTCGGCGCTGCCGATCATCGGTCTGACGGCGTGGCAGGGCCTCGTCGACCTCGGCGGCGTGACCGACGGGGACCGCGTCCTGGTCCACGGCGGTGGCGGCGGGGTCGGCCACGTCGCGATCCAGATCGCGAAAGCGCTCGGCGCGCACGTGATCACCACCGCCAGCGGAAGCAAGCGGAAGTTTGTCAAGGAACTCGGCGCCGACGAGGTGATCGACTACACGGCGGTCGACTTCACCGAGCGGTCCGCAACATCGACGTCGTGCTCGACACGATCGGCGGCGACACCGTCGAGCGGTCGCTCGACGTGTTCCACCCGGGCGGTCACCTGGTGACGGCGGTCGCCGAGGAGGATTCGGAGCTCATCGCCAAGTACGAGGCGGCTGGCATGCGCTTCAGCGGCATCGCGGTCGAACCCGATCCGGTCGCTCTGCGGGGTCTCGTCGAACTCGTCCACCAGGGCAAGCTCCGGGTCCACGTGCAGGAGACGTTCCCGTTTGAGCGCGTCGCCGACGCGCACCGGCTGCTCGACGGCGGTCACCTCCAGGGCAAGCTCGTCCTCACCGTCTGATCCCGTCGCGGGGCCTCGTGTGAGCGAGGCCCCACTGAGGTGTCCTGTGAGTCCCCACGGGCCAGCTCCGGTCTTTCGTCTCAACGAACCGAGTAGACCTGTCTCGTCCAACTCAGTCCACGCAGGTCACCGTCATGCGGACGACTAACTTCGTTGAGACAGGACACCGCTGTCCCGTCTTGGAGGGTTCGCCAGTAGGACGCTGGCGGGCCCTTTCAGCGGGAGCGGTGGTCGGTGGAATGGATTCCTGCCAGCTCGTCCGGACGCAGCGAGGTGAGGCGTGCCATCTCGTCTTCCGAGAGCCGCAGCGCTCCGGCCGACACGTTCTGCGCGAGATGGTCTGGGTCACCGGTCCCCGGGATCGCCAGCACATGCGGCCCCTGCTGCAAGGTCCAGGCCAGCCGGACTTGCGCGACGGACACACCGTGCGCGCGGGCGATGGCGCGTACCGCCTCGTGGTCTCTGGCAGCCGGCCCCGCCTCGCGCCCGAAACCAGCGATCGCGAAGAACGGAACAAAAGCAAGGCCGAGTTCACCGCAGAGCCGCAGGAGTGCCCGGTCCTCGCTCGACGCACCGATCCCGTAGGGGTTCTGCACGCAGACTACTGAGGCGATGGCTTGGGCCTCGGTCAGTTGCTCGGACGTGACGTTGGAGATACCGAGGTGGCGGATCAGACCGGCGTCACGTAACTCGGCCAATGCTCCGAAGTGCTCGCTGATCGGGCCGGTCCGCCGGCTCGGTGGCACGCGCAGATTCACCACATCCAGGTGATCGCGGCCCAGCTGGCGGAGGTTCTCCTCGACCTGGCCGCGCAACTGCTCCGGAGCGGCCCACCACCACGCGCCCGAGGGATCGCGGCCCGGCCAGACCTTGGTGGTGATGACCAGATCCTCCGGGTACGGCGCCAGGGCCCGGTTGATCAGCTCGTTGGCGGAGCGTGTCGCGGAAAAGTAGAACGCGGCGGTATCGATGTGGTTCACGCCGAGTTCGACCGCCTGCCGGAGCACGCCGATCGACTGCTCGCGGTCGCACGGCACGCCGTGGTCGAAGGGCGCGGTACCCGTCAACCGCATCGCACCGAACCCGATGCGGTTGACGGTCAGGTCACCGAGTTGCCAAGTTCCAATGACAGATGCGGTGATCGTCCGTGGGCTCATGACATGGATCTCCTCTTGCGACTAGAAACAAGGAAGCGATGAGTGGGGCGCGGCGCGTCCGGGACACCCGACACGGCGAGGACCTTGAAGCGGGTCCACCAGTACCGAAGCAAGCGGGCCCCAGGTATGAAAAAAGCCTCCCCGGCAGATCGGAATCCGCGCCGAGAAGGCTCACCTGATGACCAGCAATCTAGCAGGGCAAAGCGTCCACCAGCGGGTCATCGGATACGGGGGCTTCGAGGGCGGGTGCCCCCAGCAGCAGAAGGACCAAGCGTGTCGGATAAGGCACCGGACGGTGACGATGGTGCTGGCCTGGACGGTGAAGAACTCGAGCGGAGCTCTTCGTCGCTCGGCGCAGCGGCGGAGCTTGCCGAAGTTGTTCATCCATGAGTTCGTGCGTTCAACCACTCAGCGCCTGCTGGCCTGGATGGGAGTCTTCGCGCCGCGCTTGGCGATCCGTCCGATGACCCCCTCTCGTCGGAAGGCTCTGGTCAACCATGCTGTAGTCGTATCCGGCGTCCAAGCTCAGCCGCGGGCTACTGGGTAATCGAGACCGGCACCGGCTCGACGGCGCGCCGCTCTCACAGCTGACGTGTCGTCCCGTCCCGTTTTGAACCTTGATTGATCTTCTCGCGCTCACCCGGCTTCATCGCGATGAGCGCGGGGATTGCCAAGCACGACCTCCGCCAGACAGTGCGACCGGGCACCACCTGCCGAACCACTGCTCGGCACCCCACTCCTCATACCGTTGCATCTCGGTGAACCCGAGCTTCGCCGCGAGGCGCATCGAGCGGACGTTGGCGGTCTGGGTGGTGAGCACCACCGGCTCGCCAGGATGCGAGCCGGTGAACCAGTCGAGTGCCTCCGCGCATGCCTCGGTGGCGTACCCGTATCCCCACACCTGCGGCAGGAACATGTAGCCGAGCTCGGTCTCCCCGGCATCCGGACGGACCTGACTTCGATGTTCCGCGTCGCGTCGGTTGAGTTCGACGAAACCGATCATCGCCCCGTCGAGCTCGACCACGAAGACGCCAGGACGTTGCCCGGGCACCTCAGGCATCGTGCGCTCGAGTTCGTCACGCGGTCGCGCGCCACCGATGTAGGTACCCACCTCCGGCGAGGCGGACAGCTCGATGGCCGCCGCACGGTCTCGTGCCTCGGACTCACGGAGGACGAGCCTTTCTGCCCTGATCGGGGCAGGTGGCCAGACGGCGGGTCCTAACTCAGTCATGCAGGCCAGCTAATCAACAGGCTCGGTAGTGATCAAGGCTCGCGGCCCGGTCAACCCGCGGCTGCCCGGGCCCGTACCTCTTCTCGCACATCCCCTCCAGCGAGTAACAACCCGCGCTGCCTCGCTCTGCGGGCTCAAGTTCGGCTCCGGACGCTGATGCGGGTGCCGCAGTGATTACGCCGTAATCACTGCCCAGAGACAGCTGTTGGGGAGCCGGGTGATTACGGCGTAATCACCCGGCTGACCGTTCGGCAGCTATCAACTTGGTCTAGGTAACGTGTCGAAGCTGCTTTTGATCATGAACGTTAGTATGGTGTCCCTCATGAGTTCGCCAGCCACCTCCAGCGACCGCGAGAAGGTCGTCTCCAAACTGCCGGGATGGCTCCGGCAGAACCTCAAAATCAGAGCCGCGCAGCACGGCATCGACATCCAGACCGCAGTCGAGCAAGGCATCAGGGACTGGTGCGGCCTCGCCTCGGCCACCGCGACCGTCGACACCGCCAGCGCCGACTCCTTCTCCACCTTCCTGCCCCCGGGCCAGTGGGAAAAGTTCCGTCAGATCGCCGCCGACCGCAAGGTCTCCCTCATCCAGGGCCTCGCCCAGTCCGTGAACCTCTGGCTCGACACCAACCCGGCACCCGACATCGAACGCCCCGAGATCACGCGCCGCATCGTCGTCTGCAACCAGAAAGGCGGAGTCGGCAAGACCGCCATCACCGCCGGCCTGGGCGAAGCACTCGCCGAAGACCCCAACACCCTCCACCCCGTACGCGTCGCCAAAGCCCTCACCAAGGCACTGCGCGACAGCGAGACCCACAACACCGACGACCAGGGCGACGACCCACTCGACATCGAGAACCTGCCCGGCCCCGGACAGCGGGTCCTCCTCGTCGACTTCGACCCCCAGTGCCACCTCACCAACCAACTCGGCGCCACTCCCCTGCCGATGAACGGCGACAGCCTCACCAACCACATGGCAGGCGACCCGAAGGGCGAACTCCGCGACCTCATCGTCTCCATCGACGACGACGCATTCCACGGACAACTCCACCTGCTCCCCGCCTGCAACGACGCATTCCTGCTCGACGTACGCCTCTCCGCCGTCCGCGCCCGCGAAGCCGCACTGGAACGCGCACTCGCCCCACTCGAAGCTGATTACGACGTAATCATCGTCGACTGCCCGCCCAGCCTCGGCCTCAGCATGGACGCCGCCGCCTACTACGGCCGCCGACGCGACGGCGAAAAGCCCGGCCAGTCCGGCGCCCTGATCGTCGTCCAGGCAGAAGACTCCTCGGCCGACGCCTACGAACTCCTCACGACACAGATCGACGACCTGCGCGGCGACCTCCAGGTCGACATCGACTACCTGGGCATCGTCGTCAACCTGTACGACTCCCGCCGCGGATACATCGCCACCTCCTCCCTCCAGGGGTGGGTCGACATAAAGGATCCACGCGTCGTCGGCCTCATCGGCGACCTCAAGGAACAGAAGGAAGCAGTCCGAGTGAAGAAGCCCCTGCTCTCCTACGCCCCCAAATCGCAGCAGGCCGTCGGCATGCGCGCGATGGCCAGGGAGGTGCTGTGAGCAAGGCCGACCAGCTGGGCTCCGGACGCTTCGGCGGGGGAGTACGCCCCGTCAGCGCACGCCGCCAAGCCGTCGCCGCAGCCACCGGCGTCCCCACCGAAGGTGTCGCCGCACCCTCCAAGCTGCCCCTCCACCGGATCAGCCCCAACCCCGACAACCCCCGCTCCAAGCTCGGCGACCTCACCGATCTCGCGGGAAGTCTCAAGACCCACGGGCAGAAGCAGGCGATCACGGTCATGAACCGCGACGCCTACATCCGCGCCAACCCCGAACGCGAAGCCGACCTCGAGCCGGACACCACCCACGTCGTCGTCGACGGCAGCAGCCGCCTCGCCGCCGCCCGCGAAGCCGGCCTCGACACCATCAAGATCATGGTCAGCGACGACCAGGGCACCACCTCCGAAGAACTCCTCGAATCAGCCCTCGTCGCCAACATCCACCGCCAAGACCTCGAGGAGCTCGACGAGGCCCGCGCCCTCGAACGCCTCCTGGCCATCCACGGCAGCCAGCGAGCCCTCGCCAAGCGACTCCACCGCTCCCAAGGCTGGGTATCTCAGCGCCTCGCCCTCCTCAACCTCACCCCCGAACTCCAGGCGCGTGTCGGCCAGGAACCCATAGACCTGCTGCGCGCAGTCGGCAACAAGCCCGCTGACCAGCAGGAGGCAGCCCTCGAAGAGCTGAAGGCAGAGCGGCTCCGCAAGGATGAGAAGAAGCAGGCACGAACACCCGACAGAACCGAAGAACCCAAGAAGACCGGGCAGGACCCACAGGCCGGTGATTACGGCGTAATCACCGAAGTCGTGGCCTCGCGAACCAATCCAGAGGCTGGCACTGGTGATGACGACGTAATCGCCGAGAGCCGCGAGCCGGGGGAGCAGAGTGCTCTGAAACCATCCGCTCAGACAGTCGTTACCTCTCCCGCGGAGACCGTTCCCGAACCGCGAAGCGACAGACGGCCCACAGTCTCCGATGCCGCTGAGACTCCCGGGACGATGTCACCCAAGCAGCTCCCTTACGACGATGGCGTCTTCATCGCCATGCACCTCATCCGCAAGATGAACGCCAGCGAGTTCGACAAGATGCTGTACACGCTCAACGAGCACCACAGAAACCGGGACGCGGTCGACAGCCGCCCCCGCAACTGACCTGCTTACGTAGATGCGAAGGTCCCCCTGCCGTTCACCGTAGGGGGACCTTCGCATAAGCGGAGCCTTCGTCGAGACCCGCTGCCTTCAGTGGCCGTGACGTTGTTCAGCGGTCCCACCGCGTTGATCCCAAAGCTCGCAGCATCCAGTAATCGGCGCGCGGCAAGGCTGATCAGATACTGCCGCCAGAACCGACAGCTCTGAACACTTCTCTGCCATCTGGCGTGCATAGGGGCGTAGGAACGGGTGGCGCTGCTCTTCTGCGGCGTAATGGTCGGAGATGGCCGGCGCGCCGCGGGTACGCCGCTGCGCGGCGGCCAGGACGAAGCCGGTGTCCCACCCGGCGTCTGGAAGGGGCAGGGCCTGGCTGCAGTCGGTCTTACGGCCAGGGGTGTGGTGACCGTGCGGCATGCCGAACTGCTCTTGAGGGAAGGTCGGCACCCAGATGCCGACCGGATCGAGCGCGAGCGCCTGGAAGCGGGCGATGATCCGGCGACAGGACGGCGGGCGACCGTGCTGGGCAGGCCCATCGAGCACAATCACTCGCCGAAAACCGAGAAGGCCAAAGAGCGGACGTCCTGGCTGGCCGTGGACTCGGTGTTCCGGACGCCGCCGACGGCGCATATCGCGTGTGGCTCTGTTCACGAGTTTCGGTTCTGGCACAGATCTTGGGCTCTGTCGCTGATTTGGGGGTGGTGACCATCAAGAGCAGGTGGGCATCACCTCGGAGTGGGGGATGTGGTTCGCCTCGCCGACCTTCTTCTCCCGGGGGTTGGGGTGGCGGTAGGAGGAATGGTTCTTGGGGACACTGAGGTCCGGCTGACTGTGCGGTCCATGGTGGGATCGGCCGCATGCCCGGGATGCGGATGGAGATCCTCGCGTGTGCACTGCTACTACCAGCGGTGTCTGGCGGACCGTCCCGTCGCAGGCCGTCAGGTGCGCCTCGATCTGCGGGCACGCCGTCTCGTATGCGGCAACGGCAGCTGCGAACGTCGGACATTCGCCGAGCAGATACCGGGCTTGACGCGTCGACATGCCCGCCGCACGAATGCCCTCACCACTCAGCTCACAGACATCGCCTTGTTTCTGGGCGGACGTGCGGGAGCCAATCTGTGCGGACGCCTGGCCGTGGCCACCGGCAAGGACACTCTGCTCCGCCTCCTTCGCGCACTGCCTGTCCCGGCTCCCGAATCTGTCCCCCATCTGGGTGTTGACGAGTTCGCCGTGCGCCGCTGCCGTACCTACGCGACGATCCTCGTCGACATGAACACCCGGCGCCCCGTCGACGTTCTCGCGGACCGCACCGCGCACACCTTCGCGGCCTGGCTGCGCGAACACCCTGAGGTCAGGGTTGTCTGCCGCGACCGTGCCGGCTCCTTCCGCGATGGTGCCCAGGCCGGTGCGCCACAGGCCCGGCAAGTGGCCGATGCCTGGCACCTGCTGCACAACCTCGCTGAGGCCGTCGAGCGCGTCGTCGGACGACACCGCGCTGATCTGCGGGAACCCCTTACTGCCCGGCCCGATCAGGACGGGATCCGTCCACCCGCAAGCGTCCACCCCACCGCCTCGGACGAGTTGGACGTGCACGGACGGCCGCGCCCGCTGGTCGCCCGCACCCGCGAGCGCCACCAGCAGATTCACGAACGCATCGAACGCGGCGACAGCCTGCGGGCCATCGCCCGGGAGCTCCGCCTCAGCCGCGGCACCGTCCTGCGCTTCGCCCGGGCCGCCGATGTCGAACAGCTTCTCGTCGCGGCGACCCACAGGCCGAGCATGATCGACGACTACCGCCTCTACCTGCATCACCGCTGGATGGAGGGCTGCACCAACGCTGCCGCGCTCACCCGGGAGATCCAGCAGCTGGGCTACCGCGGAGATGTCAACACCGTCCGCCGTCACCTGCGGCCCTACCGCACCGGGACGATCCCGGCGGATACCCCGCTGCCCCATCTGATCGTCCGCAGGGTCACCGACTGGATCATGCGGCGACCCGAACACCTCACCGACACCGAGCGCAAGTGCCTCGACGAGCTGTGCGAACGCAGCCCTGCCCTGGCCACGACCACCCAGTACGCCCGGCGCCTGGCCTTGATGGTGCGCGAGCGCCGCAGCGAGCACCTGGCCCTCGACGTCTGGCTCGCCGATGTCCGCCTCGACGGATAACGGGAACTACGCACCCTGGCCGCCGGCATACGGCGCGACCGAGCAGCCGTACTTGCCGCCCTGACCACCACCTTCACCTCGGGAGCGGTCGAGGGCAATGTCACCAGAATCAAGCTGCTGAAGAGACAGATGTACGGCCGGGCCAACTTCGACCTCCTGCGACGCCGAATCCTCCTGTCACCTTGATCAACCAGCCACCACCCCCAAATCAGCGACAGAGCCCAGGAAGTGGACCAGAGCCCGAGATTGGACAGCAGATGTCGACCACTTTGGGAGGCACGAGGGTCTGGTGCTGTTCGATTGCCGGAGGCCTAGAAGAGGCCAGCCGAGGTGTTCTGCGTGAGGTTCTCGAGGATCGTGCGCAGCCACGGGCTGCGCACGGCTGGTAGCCGGACCAAGGTGTGTTGGAACGTTCCCCGGTCGGCCCGGAACAGGTGGTTGGGGAGCAGCGGAAGCGGGTCGTCGCGGAGGACGTCTTGGGCTATGCGGCCCGACGCGGGAACCGGCAAGTTCGGTTCGGGAGAGGTTAGCCACAGCCACACCCCCAGCGGCAGGGGCACCAGATATGCCGGTGTGGTCGGGTCGGCGGGGGCCCAGGTCCGGCCCGTCTGGGGGTGGACGGGGACGAGGAGGATGTCGACGCCCGCGTCTGGGGAGGGCTGTCCCGGTCCGGCCAGGACGGCGCGCCGCTTCAGGGTGCCTGTCGGCAGCAAGGCGTCGAGCGCGCGTTGAAACACGTCCGCGGTCAGGCCGTCCGGGACCGTCACCGGCTGCCCCTCGGAGGCAGTCAGCAGGTGGGCGAGCGCCTGGCCGGCTGCCGCCTCCCACTGCGGACTCCAGGACCAGTAGTGGTTCGGCCCCAGCCGTCCTCCCCACGTGGCGATCGGCTCGAACGGGGGCGTTTTCTCCCCCTTCTTTGCCAGCTCCGCCCAGGAGAAGAGCGCGGCGTGGATACCGTCGACGGGGACGCGGTGCACGGCATCCGAGCCGAGTCGCACCATCTGCCAGAGCGAGCAGTCGTCGACCCTGGTCGCCACGGGGAGGTCGCATGCCTCGCAGGCCATGTTGGGCCCGTCGGCCCCGTCGAGGCCACAGCAGGCACCACCACGCTTCTCAGGAAGCAGCCGGGTTCCACGGATATCACCGGGCGCAATGACACTTGCCCCGGGCACGCCGTCGGACAAGGCATGGACCGGCGCGTAGATGCCGCGCGCCTCAGCCTCGCCCGGATCAATCTCGTCCCACAGCTGCCACGGCCCTCCCCAGGGATCCGGGTCCACGGCAAACGTCCCCGACTCCATGAGCACCGGAAGCTGGGCTCCGTTCCCGTACTGCTGACGGGCATGGACCGGTAGTGAGACCTGGGACAGCGGGACGGTCAGCTCGGCGCCGCATCCCGCACACACGAAAACGAACAAACTTCCTCCGGTTGGGAAACAGACGCATCCTCGCAGCTCACCGGCGGGCGGCCAACATGCTTCTCATCCGCTGCGGGAATGGCACCTGCCACCCTCCCGAAGTAGTGAACATCTGCTGCCCATTCTCGGGTTCTGGCTCAACTTCTGTGTGGATCGGCCAACGCCCGGCGTACCAGGTACCCCGAACACGAGGACTGGCAGATCAATCGCGTGACCCGGCTCATATAGAAGCACTCACCGGCGCCACTCCACAGAAGTTGCGCCAGAGCCCGTTCTCGTGAACAGAACCATCGCGTGGGCGCTCGGCGATGACGAGACCTGCCTGGTGCTGGAGCTGTGCCAGGACATCTCCCGGGACAAGGTGCTGGCGTGGCTGGAGGATGAGGTCGCACAAATCCGGTGGGGGAGTGGCGGCAAGCACCGCAAGCCGATTCGGGACGGATTGATCGTCGCGGTGTTCGGGCACTACGAGTCGAGAGCTGCCCAGTCGAGACCGCTGCTGCACGATCATGCTGTGGTCTTGATTCGCGCCTGGCGGCCGGATAGCAAGGGAACGTGGGGCAACCTGTCTGCGGACTCGTGTTGGCCCACATCGTCGCCGCCGACACCCTCTGCACCCTGTATTTCATGGGCAGGTGTCTATCCGGCCCGGGTGGGTCTGGGAGCCTCGTGAGGTGATATTCGGCCATCGACCTGCTCTGGGGATCACCGGGATCGACCAGTGGCTCATCTGCTGGCAGTCAGCCTGCCGCCAGCAAATTGAGGACGCCCTGTATGTCCTCATGGTGGGCTACGAGGAACGGCAAGGGCATCCGCCGGGGGAGTAGGCCGCCTACGCACTGGCCTGCCGGGCTGCTACTGACGTTGTTGCTGTGATGTCGTCAAGGTGAGGCCGGTTTCGGCGAGGCATCCGTCGATGAGGTTGCTGCAGTACTGGATCTGGCGGAGACCGCGTCGAAGCGTGCTCACGAGGTGGTCGGGGTCGGTGAAGGCGGTGCAGCAGTTCGGTCGCGGTGACCGCGGCGTCGGTGTCGAACGCCTCGATCCGGATGAACCGCAGCCCCTTGATGTAGCCGAGCAGCCCGGGCCGCTCCGTGTCACCGGCTGTCAGCGACAGCACCGGCGCACACAGATCACCGAGCCCGCCGGAGGCCTGGACGTAGAACGCGGCGACCGCCTCGTTGAACGGGTCCTTCGGGTCGTACAGAGCCCCAGCGGCGGTGTGGTCCAAAACGACCGCGATCGCCGCCACTACGCGGCCGCCCGCGGCCCGTGCTGAGAGGCGCCCAGACGCTCCAGCAGAGCCCGGGCCTCCGCCTCGGCCTCCGGACTCGGCACGCTACCAAGAGCGGAGGCAAGCTCGGCGCGGGCCAGCTCGGCACGCTCGGCATACTCGGCCTGCGTCGGCGTGCTCTGCGCCAGTTCCTCGACCAGGCTGCGGATGCTCGTGCCGTGCTCGGCCGCCAGCTGGGCAAGCCGGTCCCGCGCGGCCGCGCTCACCCATAACCCGGTTCTACCCCGTTCCTCTACCACTGGTAGAGGAACGGCGGGTGCCAGCTCCCCTGGTCTGCGGCGTGGCGGGGCTGAGGGGTTCGGGAGAGTCAGTCCCGTGTTTGGTCCCGCAGGGAAACGTGCTGGTCAGCGGGTTTCTTTCCCGGGGGACGGGGCTGACGGGACTCAGGTTGGCAGTTATCACCGGCTTGGAGTAATGACGTCACGTACGCGCGCACGTGATCTCTTTCCGCTTCAGCGTGTGATAACTGTAGATCTTGGTCCCGTCAGTCCCGTAGCCTGTAGCGAAAGCCGCCTGACCTGCCAAGATATGTGACGGGCCTGAACGGGACCGACGCTCACGGGACTGAAACGGCGCGCCCCGTCTCGCCCAGCGGAACGGGACCGCGGGACTGACGGGACCAAACTTTCGGGACACGTACGTCCTGTTGCAGGACGTGCGGTTTTCTGAGGTCGACACTGAAGAAGTTCGACACCGCAGCTCGCAATGGCAAGCTCAGCGGCCGGCAACCGGCCCTATCGCAGCTGAAGCCTGGGAGGATCAGAAAGTGGAGTCAAGGCTCGGGCCTGTCTCTTGGATCCGTCCGTGAGATTGTCGTGCTCGTGATCGAGTCTTGGGTGATCAATGACGACAGCTCTGTCCCTGTGTCGTCGGCGGTGGTGTTGGAGGCTCTTCGGTCGAGGATCGACAGCGGGCAGCTTGAGACGTGGCTGACGAGTTCGTCCGGACGGTCGCTGGCCTTCGTGACGAATGCTGAGCGAGCAATGGTGATGCTGCTCGAAGACGAGGGTGATCCCGGCGAGCATGCCGTGGACCCCGGAGCTGAGGGGTTGGGCTTCGGATTCGTCCTCTCCAACGGGCAGAGCGACGAGTATCGGGATGAGGACACCGTCTCCATCCGTGAGGCGTTCAGGCTCGTGGAGCACATCGTTGGCACGGACTCTTGGCCTGCGGACGCGCGTTGGGTGGTCGATCACTGAGCGGGTTATGGCCGTGCCCGGATGAGGACGGCGGCGAGGTGGAGTGCAGCCTGGTAGGCGATGGCGAGCTCGTCGGTCCGCATGGCCAGGCCGCGCCATTGCTTAGGCCGGTTGATGCGGCGTTCGACTGAGTTGCGCTGCTTGTATGCCTCGGCGTCGAAGGCAGGCGGTCGGCCGCCGACGCGACCTTGTCACAGACGGTGGCCGATCTGGTCGCAGGGCTGGGGAATGACAGCAGCGCGGATTCCGCGTCGGCGTAGATGCTGCCGAATCGCGCGGGAGGAATACGCGCGCTCCGCCAAGACGGCACCAGGGCGGGTCCTCGATCTTCCGGGGCCGCTTCGCGGAACGCCGATGGCTGCTATGACGGTCTCGAAGGCTGGTGCCTCGCCGTCTGGCCTGCGGTGACGCGGAGGGCCAGGGGGCATGCACGGGCGTCACTGGCGAGGTCAACCGCCGACTCAGGCTGCCACGGAAGCAGCCCAGCGAGTGGTCGTCGTTTCGGCCAGGTCTGGAGCCTCTTTTTCCTGGCACCGGCGGAACGCTGGTGAGCCCGGCAGACAGGGGAGTCCACCGACACGGTCCAGTCGATGTCCTCAGCCCTCTGCGCTGTTTGCCGACCGCAGTTACAACGAGTACCGCTGACTGCTGCGGCAACTTGGTATCGAGGCGCTCATCGTCCGATGCAGCATCGCCCACGGATCGTCCTGAGCAAAGCCCCTTGGGGCGTCGAGCGCGCTTTCGCCCGGCTACACCAGTTCAAACGACTCCGGACCCGCTACGAACACCGTTCTCAACCTCCAGCAGGGCTTCCTAAAACTCGCCTACAACATCATCTGGCTCCAGCGACTCCGCACGTCGCTCCAGAACGATCAGTAGAGACTCGGCGGTGGCGGGGCTGAGGGGTTCGGGAGAGTCAGTCCCGTGTTTGGTCCCGCAGGGAAACGTGCTGGTCAGCGGGTTTCTTTCCCGGGGGACGGGGCTGACGGGACTCAGGTTGGCAGTTATCACCGGCTTGGAGTAATGACGTCACGTACGCGCGCACGTGATCTCTTTCCGCTTCAGCGTGTGATAACTGTAGATCTTGGTCCCGTCAGTCCCGTAGCCTGTAGCGAAAGCCGCCTGACCTGCCAAGATATGTGACGGGCCTGAACGGGACCGACGCTCACGGGACTGAAACGGCGCGCCCCGTCTCGCCCAGCGGAACGGGACCGCGGGACTGACGGGACCAAACTTTCGGGACACGCACGCCCTTGCCCTCCAGCTGCCCCCCGGCTGGGCTACGCTCCTGTCGGGCAAACCCGAAACGTCAGTCCCTTCAGCCCCGTTAAACCAGTAGGGGGGCCGGTCTGACGGGGCCCCAGAACCGAAGCTCAGATCCGCAAGGACGATTCATTGGCCAGCCAGTCCGCGATCACACCCGCGGTCCCTAGCGGGGTAGGTCCAAGCCATAAGGTCGCCCGCTGGTGCGCGCAGCAGGGCTGGCCGGTTCACCCGCTGGCGCCGGGACAGAAGGTGCCGGCGGCGAACTGTGCCGAATGCCGCGAGCACGGGCACCCGGCCGCCGAATGCCCGTGCCATGTACGAGGCCGCTGGTGCCACGGATTCCACGCTGCCACCACCGCACCCGGCCGTATCGACGCATGGTGGCAGGAGCAGCCCGGCTTCGGTGTCGGAGTCTCTTGCGGGCCCGCGAATCTCATCGTCTTGGACGTTGACGCGCACGCCTCCCAGGTTCCCGACCGCTCCCGCCTCCTGCCTGGCATCGTGATCGGCCCCCAGGTCAACCTCGACGGGCTAGCCACCGGCTTCGACACTCTCGCGCTGCTGGCCGCACTGCGGCGTCAGCCGGACCCCACCAAGGACGACACGACGCTGCGCGTCCAGACCCCCTCCGGCGGACTGCACATCTGGTACCGCAACCCCGCCCCGCAGATCCGCTACCGTTCCTCGACCGGCTCCAGCCCCCGGACAGCCCTTGCCTGGCAGGTCGACGTGCGCGCCGACAACGGCTACATCGTCGCGCCCACTACCCGTACCCCCGCCGGGACCTACCGCCGGATAGGCACCTGCCGACAGCCCGCCCCGCTCCCCGATTGGATCGCAGCCGAACTCGTCCGCACCGGACATACCCCTGCGAGCCAGCCCCACGCCCCGCGCCAGGCTGTAGCCCCGCGCTCTCGCCGTGCAGGAAAAGCCGCCGAACGGATGCTGCAGCCGCTCCTCGATGAGGTCGCGGCCTGCGCAGCAATCCCCCAAGGCGCGAGTTTCACCGAGAAGCTCAACCGGGCCGCCTACACCGCAGGCGGCCTGACCGCAGGCGGACACCTCACCGAAGCTGACGCCCGCACGCTCCTGCAGGACGTGGCACATGCCGCCCGCCCGCAGCATGAACGCCGTAACACCACGATCATCGAGTCCGCTCTGTCCGCCGGCGCGCAGCGCCCGCTTCACCCTCAGGGACGTTCATGAGCGCCGAACCCGCCCGCCGCTTCGACGCCGAAGCCGCCGCCGCCCAGATCAACCAGCAGCAGGCCCTCGACCTCGTCATGCCCGAATCCCCCGGAGCGAGCCTGCCAGCACAAGGGATCGAAGCCCAGCCCGCGCGCGTGACGGAACTGCCTCTGCCGTTCATGCCCGACTCCCTTACCGACCGCGGAAACGCCAAGCTCTTCGCCCGCCACTTCAGCGACCGGTTTCGCTACGTCATCGGCATGGGCTGGCACTCCTGGGACACCTACCGCTGGAAGCTCACCGGTGGCGACGAAGCCGCCCGCTGGGCCGCGGGCGAACTCGCCGAGCAGATCCCTGACCACGACCCCCGCGGCAAGTTCACCGACCGCCAGCTCAAAGCCCACCGTAACCACTCGGAGTCCTCCTCCGGAGTCAAAGCCCTGCTCTACCAGGCGCAGGCCGCCCCCGGCCTGCGCCTGGACCCCGACGTCCTCGACGGCGATCGCTACGCCCTGTGCACCCCCTGCGGCGTCGTCGACCTGCGCACCGGCGAGCTGCGTAAGCCCAACCCGCTCACCGACATGCACTCCCGCGCCACCACCGTCGCCCCCCACAAGATGCCGATCCCGCGCTTCGAGAGCTTCCTGCGCGACACCTTCGGCGACGACGACAAGGGGTTGGAGACCATCCGGTTCCTGCACCTGCTGCTCGGCTACTCCGTCACCGGTGACGTCGGCGCCCAGGTCATGCCGTTCCTCTACGGCTCCGGTGCCAACGGCAAATCAGTGCTGCTCGAAGTCACCATGCAGATCCTCGGCGACTACGCCAACGCCGCCCCTCCCGGATTCCTCATGGAGAAAGGCAAGTTCACCGAGCACTCCACTGAACTCACCGAGCTCCACGGCCGGCGCATCGTCGTGTGCAGCGAACTCAAGCCGAACGACAAGTTCAACGAAGCCCGCGTCAAACTCCTCACCGGCGGTGACACCATTACCGCCCGCCGTATGAGGCAGGACTTTTTCAACTTCACCCCCACCCACAAACTATGGCTGCTCGGCAACCACCGCCCCGAAGTCGGCACCGGCGGCCACGCCTTCTGGCGCCGCATGCGCATCATCCCCTTCGAGCGCCGCGTCCCCGACGAACGCAAGATCGACAATCTGGCCGCCGAACTCGTCGCCGAGGAAGGCCCCGGCATCCTCCAGTGGCTCATTGACGGAGCCCGCCAGTACCTCGCCACCCGCGACCCTCTCACCGGCCCGCCCTCCGTACGCATCGCCACCGCCGCGTATGAGACCACCGAAGACCACATCGGCCGCTTCATCACCGAACGCTGCACCAAGGGCCCCGACGGCCGGCCCGACCCCGACCTGCGCGTCGAACAAAAACTCCTCTACGAGGCTTATGGCCGCTGGTGCTCCGACGAAGGCATCCGCTCCTCCACGCCCCGCGCCTTCGCCAGCCGCATCCGCCAGGAACTCGGCCTCGCCTCACCCGCCGACATGATCAAAAACAATGCAACCAAGCTCTACCCCGGCCTGGGCCTGCTCCCCGACGACGCCGAACCGGACGAAACGAAGAGCACATGAGCACACGCGTACTGGGAGCGGCCGCCGACCGACCGTACGATGGACCTGGCTCCACCCCCACGCACCACACCCGCCGACCGCGGCGCAGCCAGGAGAACAGCACAACGACCGGCCCAACCCCGGCCGCCCGCACACAGGAGGCCCGATGAGCGCGATGCCGCAGGAAGGCGATCTCGCCCAGGAGGCCGAGATCGTCTGGCTCGAAGACCCCACCGACCTCGACTACGTCCGCCAGGCCCTCGACAAGGTCAACACCCGCAAGGGAAAACCCCGCTACGAACGCGACGGCCGCCTCATCGGCTACAGCAACCTCGAACCCAAAGCACCCCGCAGCGCCGACAGCGGACTCTTCGCCCGCCGCACCTTCTACCTGCTGCCCCACGACCGCCCCAACCGCCCCGGCGACGCCGACTGCCCCTACAACGTCGGCGCCCCCCTCGAAGCAGTCGACCCCCGCACCGTCGCCGTAGGCAAAGTCGGACAGAAAACCGCCCGATCCCAGGGCACTACGGAGATAGTTGCCTCCCGATCCTGAACACCACCCGACACCGTGCCCAACCATCACAGCGGCGGGCACCCTGAACCGCCCGGCCCCCGGCCGAGCACGTCACCGACGGGGTAGATGCTCAGCAGGGTTTCGCGGACTTTTCCGCACAGAGCTCCGTAGGGAAGGCCGATCCCGTTCCCGGACTGGCCCATGTACTGCGCGGTGACGAAGGCGGCGAAGAGGACGTTGCGGTGGGGGAGTGGTTCGAGGTGCACGATGGTGTGCAGTAGCGCGGCCGCTCGTCACGCGGTGTCGGGTCCGGAGGATGTGGTGAGCGGGTACGTGCTGTTGCCGCCCCGTCCCGGGTAGCAGCCGTCATAATTGGAGGCATGCCCGTCACGCCGCAGCACCCAGCTCCCGCACCGCCCCCTGCGGGTGCCGTTGTAAAGGCGGGCTCCGGCGGTACGGATCTGGAGCTGTACCGGGAGAAGTTCCGGCGACGGCTGCCGGATTCGCTGGAGGAGCTGCATGGGCCGGCGGAAGGGGTCGTGCAGCCGCCCATCACCGTGGTCTGGTCCGGGCTGCGTGCCTTCGACCTGGGCAATGAACGCCAGCGGATGAGTCTGTACCGCACCGTGTTGGCCGAGGGCATGCACAAGGACCTGACTGCTCTCCTGAACCACGCCATTCTCCTGCGGTCATGGCCTACTCTGCGGATCCTGGTCTCGACCACGGTCCGGGGTGTGTGGGAGGACCGGTTCGCGGAGCTACGGGCGCTGGCCGACGTACCTCCCGCCCAGCCCCCGGCCCGGCGCACCCATGAGGGTCCGGCGGCCGCGTGAGACTGCCCGACCTGCACGCCCGCCTCCTGGCGGACGTCCTGGCCATCGGCTCCCCCTACCCGCTGGTACTTACCGGCGGATACGCCGTCCAGGCCCACCATCTCCTTTCACGCCCGAGCCAGGACCTCGACGTCGCCACCGAGAATCCCGCACCGATGGACGAGATCGTCCGCACCCTTACCGACGGGCTCACTGAACGTGGCTGGCACCTTGAGGTGATCGAAGTAGCCCCGCTCTCCGCACGCCTCAACGTCACCGACACTCGCTCCAAAACTCGCGAGACGTGCGAGGTGGACGTCCTGCAGGAACCGTTTCTGCCGCCCCTTTTAGCGCGGCGTCGGCGGCCATGACGGCCAGGAAGGCGTGCGCCAGCATGGCCAGGGTGATGTGCCGCATCCAACCGGTGTAGCGACGGACTTCGTACTGGTCGAGGCCGCATTCGTTCTTCGCGGCCTGGAAGGCTTCCTCGATGGCCCAGCGCATCCCGGCGACGCGGACCAGCTGCTCGACCGTGGTGCCCAGCGGTACGTAGCCGAGGTAGTAGGCGATCTCCTCGGGCTTGCTGAGGCTGCGGCGGGCCAGTGCCCACCTCTGGTGGGTGGGCATCTAGCCGTCGAAGTCCTCGACGGCGGTGATCTGCAGGGCGGCCCAATGGTAGATGTGCGGGCCCTTCGCGCCGTCACCGCACGAACGTCTCTCCTACGCTTCGGCAGGAGCCTGGGAGAAGAGGTGATCGATGCGTCCGAAATGCGGCACCTGCTGGGACTTGGGGACTGCGAGCACATATCCCATGCCGGTTTCCTCGTGCATGCGACGCAGCCGCAGCTCCTGCCCGTAGGCCGAGTCTACGGTGACCCAGGTGATCGGCAGCGGTGAGGCGATCGCCCGCAGCACCATGGCCTTGGCCAGGTCGGGCTTGGTGGCGAAGGTTCGCTCGTCAGGGATGTGGGCGGCGCGGCAGCGGTCGCGATCGTCGGTCCAGGACTTGGGCAGATACAACTCCCGGTCCACCAGGGCGCGTCCGCGAGTGGTGGCGTAAGCGGCGAACACGCCGATCTGGCAATTTTCGGTGCGGCCGGCGGTACCGGAGTATTGGCGTTGCACGCTGGCCGAGGTGGTGCCCTTCTTGAGGAAGCCGGTGTCGTCGAGGACGAGGATCCCGTCGGGCTCGCCGAGCCGTTCGACTACGTAGTGCTGCAGGTCATCGCGGAGTTCATCGGCGTCCCAGCGGGCGCCGTTGAGGAGTCGCTGGAGGCGGTCGGGGGTCCGGTGTCCAGCGTATTCGGCCAGCTGCCAGCCGTTCTTGCGGCCGACCAGGCCCAGCAGTCCACGGATGTAGTCACGCATCCTGCGACGAGGCTCGACACGCCGGAAACGGTGGCCGGTGCGCAGAAACAGTTCCTCGAGCTCGTCGTTCCAGATCTCAACTGCACGCTCGTCGATCACGCCGGGAGACTGCCCGCACCGCTGCCACTATCAGCGTCGGCTGCACACGATCGAGGGGCGGGCCGGGAAAGAGAACACAGGTCGGCAGCCAGCTCTCTACACTCACCCAAACCGCCCCTGAACAGGGAAAACGTCAAAGTGCTGCTGGAGTACTAGGGCGCGTATTGAGTTGTGATCAATCTGCGGGATTCGCTCTCGCGGTGGGGTCTGGTCCGGTAGACCTTCTTGCGTGACGCGAGGGCAACTGACTGATGCAGACTGGGAGTTCATCGAGCCGTACCTGCCGGTCGGCGAGTACGGCCCGTACCCCGAGCGGCTGCGGCAGCAGTTCGAGGGTGTGATCTGGCGGTTTCGGACCAGCGGGCAGTGGCGTGAGATGCCGCGGGAGTTCGGTGCCTGGTCGACCGTGCACAATCGCTTCCGGCAGTGGCGTGACGCCGGCGTCTTCGAGGCTCTGCTGGAGGGCCTGATCGCGGAAGCGGCGAAGCGGGGCGAGGTGGACCTGTCCCTGGTCAGTATCGACTCCACCACCGTGCGGGGACACCACGATGCCGCCGGGATGCACCTGGACAAGGACGTCGTCACCGCCCTGGAGAAGGCGGCTGCCGAGGAGGAGAAGGCCAGGTCAAAGGGGGCAGCCTCGAAGAACAAAGCGGGCAGGACGCCGATCCCGAAAGGCAGGAGCGGCGACGCGTCCGGCGTCGGCGAAGAGTCCGCCTGAAGGCCGCTCTCCTGGGACGTTCCAGGGGCGGGCAGACCAGCAAGGTCCATCTGGCCGCCGACCGCAAGTGCCGCCCGCTGGCGTTCGTGCTGACCGCGGGCCAGGCTGCGGACAGTCCACAGTTCATCCCGGTGCTCAGGAAGTTACGGGTCCGCGGCCCCGCCGGCCGCCCCCGCACCCGGCCGGACGCGGTTGCCGGGGACAAGGCCTATTCGTCCCGCGGCAACCGGGCCCACCTGCGCGAACGCGGCATCAAGGCAGTGATCCCGGAGAAGAGGGACCAGGCCGCCAACCGGAAGAAGAAGGGGTCCAGGGGCGGTCGGCCCGTCAGCCACGACGCCGCCCTCTACAAGGAGAGGAACACCGTCGAGCGCCTGATCAACAAGCTCAAGGCCTGGCGAGGCATCGCCACCCGATACGACAAGACCCCGGACAGCTACCTGGCCGGCCTCCACCTCCGAGCCTCGATGATCTGGATCAAAGACCTCACCCGAACCACCAATTGATCACGACTCGATACGCACCCTAGGGCGCTGATCGCGTGCCGGAGTCATATCGCTTCCGGGACAGCGTCAGGCCTCTCAGATCACCGGTTCATCATGCGTGGCCAGCCTGCTGCTGCTTGTTGACGATGCATAGAGGAGGGAACCACCAACCGGCACGGAGTATTGCCGTGGACTCCCTGCGATTCTCAAACATGATCATACAGGACATATTTTTGCATACAGCTTCCCATCTGGGCACCAACTTGGCCTAACTAACGTGTCAATCACACTAAGGATCAAGGACGTTAGTATGGTGTCTCCATGAGTTCGACAACCGCCTCCAGCGACCGCGAGAAGGTCGTCTCGAAGCTGCCGGGATGGCTCCGACAGAACCTCAAAATCAGAGCCGCCCAGCACGGCGTCGACATCCAGGCCGCCGTCGAGCAAGGCATCCGCGAATGGTGCAGCCTCGCCTCCACCCCCGCTGCGCTCGACACCTCGGGAGCCGATTCCTTCTCCACATTCCTGCCCCCCGGCCAGTGGGAAGAGTTCCGTCAGATCACCACTGACCGACGCGTCTCCCTTATCCAGGGTCTCGCGCAGTCGGTTCAGCTCTGGCTCGATACCAATCCGGCGCCCGACATCCAGCGGCCCGCAATCACGCGACGCATCGTCGTGTGCAACCAGAAGGGCGGTGTCGGCAAAACCGCCATCACTGCGGGGCTGGGTGAAGCACTCGCCGAGGATTCCAACTCACTGCATTCCGTGCGTGTTGCCAAGGCCCTCACCAAAGCCCTGCGCGCAAGTGAAACTCATGCAGCCCACACGGAATCAGAGGACGACCCGCTCGACATCGAGAACCTGCCGGGGCCCGGGTTGCGCGTGCTGCTCGTCGACTTCGACCCGCAGTGCCACCTCACGAACCAGCTCGGTGCCAATCCCCTGCCGCTAAATGGGGACAGCCTCACCAACCACATGGCCGGAGATCCCAAGGGAGAACTTCGCGATCTCGTGGTTTCTGTGGATGACGACGCTTTTGACGGCCGGCTTCACCTGCTGCCCGCCTGCAACGACGCATTCCTTCTCGACGTGCGGCTCTCCGCGGTCCGTGCTCGGGAAGCGGCTCTCGAGCGGGCCCTTGCTCCACTCGAGAGTGATTACGACGTAATCATCGTCGACTGCCCGCCCAGCCTCGGACTCAGCATGGACGCCGCTGCCTACTACGGCCGGCGTCGTGATGGCGAGAAGCCCGGACAGTCCGGAGCTCTCGTCGTCGTTCAGGCAGAGGACAGTTCAGCTGACGCGTATGAACTCCTCACCACCCAGGTCGACGACCTACGCAGTGACCTGCAGATCGACATCGACTACCTGGGCATCGTCGTCAACCTGTACGACTCCCGCCGCGGTTATATCGCCACATCCTCCCTTCAGGGCTGGGTCGATATAAAGGATCCGCGGGTTGTGGGTCTCATCGGCGACCTCAAGGAACAAAAGGAAGCCGTCCGTGTGAAGAAGCCGTTGTTGTCCTACGCACCGAAGTCGCAGCAGGCGGTCGGCATGCGTGCCCTCGCCAGGGAGGTTCTGTGAGCAAGGCCGACCAGCTCGGCAACGGTCGTTTCGGTGGGGGAGTGCGCACGGTCAGCGCCCGCCGCCAGGCTGTCGCCGCCGCAACAGGCGTCCCGACGGAAGGGGTCGCCCCGCCCGGAGAGCTCCCTGTACACCGCATCAGCCCGAACCCCGACAATCCGCGTTCCAGACTCGGCGATCTGACCGACCTCTCCGGTAGCCTCGCCACCCATGGTCAGAAAGTGGCGATCACGGTCATGAACCGCGACGCATACGTGAAGGCCAATCCGGAGCGCGAAGGCGACCTCGAACCGGACACTACTCACGTCGTCATCGACGGCAGCAGCCGGCTTGCTGCTGCCCGCGAAGCCGGGCTCACCACAATCAAGGTCATGGTCAGTGACGAGCAGGGAGGTACTTCCGAGGAGCTTCTCGAATCCGCCCTCGTCGCTAACATTCACCGCCAGGATCTCGATGAACTGGACGAAGCACGCGCACTCCAACGGCTCCTGCAGATACACGGAAGTCAGCGGGAGCTGGCCAAACGCCTGCATCGTTCGCAAGGGTGGGTGTCGCAGCGCCTGGCACTCCTCAATCTCACCCCTGAGCTTCAGCATCGGATCGGCGAAGAACCCATCGACCTGCTGCGGGCTGTGGGTAACAAGCCTGCCGACCAGCAAAAAGAGGCGCTGGAAGAACTCAAGGCTGAAAGGACCCGCAAGGAGAACGCGAACCGGGCTCCTCAGCCTCGACCTGCGATGCCGACGCCAGCAGAACCAGCCCCTACCGGAACGATGAAGGCATCATCCGCTCAGCCTCAAGAACCACCGCAACCGGTGGAAGCGGTGCCGGACAAGCCTGCGGAGGCTCCGGATGACCACGGCGCAATCACCGACACAGCCAGCGTGGCTCCGGCACCAGGACTTGAGTCTGGTCCCGACAGCGAGCCGGAAGTCGAACAGGCCGTGCCGAAGCCACGCGGCGTGGGTGAACCCTCATTGAAGGGTGATTCCGTCAGTGAGGACCAGCCACCACGTCAGCTGCCGTACGACGATCCAATGTTCATCGCAATGCACTTGGTGCGGAAAATGGAACTGCCCGCGTTCTTCGAGATGCTGCGTGCCCTGAACCAGCTCGGGCAGGAGCGTGACCCTGAAAAGTACGCAGAGATCCTGACAACACTCGCTACGGAAACGGCACGTTGATCAGGTTCCACTCGCGACGTGGATTCGCTGAAGACCGCTTAACCACCAAAAACAGGCAGTTTCGATGGTCTTCAGTAACGACGGTGTTGTGGCGGAGCGGGCATGACCGCTGATTCCGTGACGCATCTGAGCGGGGGTACGAGCGCACCGGGTTCTCATCGGTGCGCTCGTCATCGCCGGTTCGGATGTGGCTGTAGGAGCGCAGCTCCTACAGCCACATCATCAACCTGGAACAGGAAGGTCTGTCCATCAGCGTCACCCTGCACCGCTACAGCCACGCCTGGCGTCACCCGATCGTGCGGCAGACCCAGCCCCCGCCAGAATGCCTGACAGCGCTACTACCCACCCGCTATCACGTCTACCTCATGGAGAGGCCTCGCTGGCATTGCCGCGGCCAACATCGCGGAGATGACAATGTCCGAACCGGCTTGGTACAGGAGCCACGCAGTAAAAGTCCTCAGCACCGACCGCGGTACCCAGGAGTAGATCTCATCGGCTAAAGGACTGCATCGGTGCTCAAGCCAACCCTGTCAGGATGCTGCCGTGACCAAAATGCCGGGGAGCATGCCAGGCTGTCCCGGTCAGACAGGACAAAGGGAATCATCTCTCGGCTTGGTCAGGTGCGCGATCGCGGACTTTTCCCGGTGCCATGGCGGCCTGGGGGACCTTTTCTTAACAAACGATCCCTTGCTCCCGACAGACGGCTACTGAAGGGATCCCTACAGCAGCCAGAGCTAGCCGGAGTCATCAGAGCGACGTCTCTCCTACGAGGTCAGCAGAGCAGCATCCATGAGGGGCGGTGCCAGCGCGCTGGCCACCCGAGCCAAAGAATCGGCTCGCAGTGCAAACCTGTTGGCAGGGTTGCGGAAGGAGTACTCACCACCGTTGATGTAGAAGCCGTGCTCATCGAACGTCCAATGTACGGGACCCGCAACTCCTTGATCCTTCATGAGCTCTGAGGCAAGGACATCGGGTTCTTCTACAGCGGTTCTAGCTCGCAGTGCAGCAGTCAGGCGAACAAAAGCGTCATCGGATGTCGCCGTATCACCAAACGCCGGCAGCAGGAGCAACAGACGAGCATGGGGATCGTCAGTGCTGCCTCCAGGCAGGCCATTGTCCGCGACGGCTACAAGCTCAGGCCACGACAGGCCCGGCCCCATGAAGTGGCCATCGTCCTGTGCAAGAAGCTCAGCTTGGTCCCAATCGGGGTGGTGGAGAAGGTAGTCGGTCCTTGCGTCGTCTACAAAGGTTCGGTGCACAATGTGAAGACTGTGGCCTGCAGCAAGCGGGATGGTGAACGTCGGCCATTCAGCGCGTTCCCACAGCCGGCACTGGAAGTCATCGGCAGCATCGTGGTGTGTACCCAGCAAGAGTTTTTCGGCATTCTCGCTCTGGGCGCACGAGTAGAGGTGCCCCAGCCAGAAGAGAGGTTCGTGAAGGAGCGCGGCTTCGGCTCGGAGGGGGGCACTGTCATAGCCCGGTATCTGGGCAGGATGGAGGCCTGCACTGTTGATTGCAGAGGTCGTCATCCTGCTGGAGCTCCGTTCGTTGACGCCGGGCACATGAGTTGATCTTTGCATGGTGTCCTGACTCGCCAGTGACAGCGCGCGGGCCCTGAGGCACTTGCCACCGACGGTTAGTCATATGCGCCTGCACAGGGCGGCGCCGCTACGAGAAGGATCGCCGCTTCAGCGTTGCTTCTCCAGGGTGAGGACGGCTTTGGTGATGACGCTCATGCGGTTGGGGCTGATGCGGGATTTGCGGAGGATCTGCCAGGACTTCAGCCGTGCCATGCCTCGTTCGACAGGTGCCGGGCCGCGGACAGGGCCCGGTTCTGGGGCTGGTCAGTGAGGATGAGTTCACCGCCTGACGGGCGGCGCCTGGCGGGGGGACCCAGTCGCCCGTACCGATGTAGGCCATGTCGGCGAGGATCAGGATGCGCAGATCCGGAGGATCTTGTGTGTATGGGCGGCCGTCAGGTCGTGGGTCCCGGCTGGCAGGGCCGGCGACAGCCACAGAATCTCGTCGGCCGGGTCCGTGACGACCTGCACATTCACCCCGTGCCGCTTGTGCTTCGAGGAGCAGTCGGCCCTGCCGTCGCCGACGCGGTTGCACTATGCGAGCATGCCGTCCAAGAGGACGAAGTCCGGGTCGTATGTGCGCAGCCCTTCAGCAGACCCGGCGCCCGCCCGGCGAACAGACCCCTGACTGCGCTGACGTAGGCGTGGGCGGTGCCGACGGACATCCCGAAGCCCGCGGCGATACGAGCGAGGATTTCGTGGCGACGCAGGTACACGAGAGCCACCAGCGCACGGCGGGAGTTTGCACCGTCGGTCACCCTCACGAGTGACGACGAGCATCGTGACCCACTCGACCAGGGCGTGGGGCAGGTCGAATGCGGCAGCATACGGAACCAATGGGCTCCTGTGCTGCTGAGTCGAGACGTCGAACACCTCCCTCAACGGCACAGGAGCCCTGTCTCTTGCGCGCCCCACCCTTCACACCGCCCCGTCACTCAATCAGTGGCCACCCTGAAAACGTTCAGTATCTCAAAGTGGTTCGGGGGCATCCCAGTCATAAGAGCGATGAGTGTCCTCTTGCATCGCTCCCTCTGACGTTCTGAATATCCCGAGCAGCGGCTCACGGGACCGACGGGACCGTCATGTCCGGATACAGCAGAGTGATGAGGTGGCTGACGGCTACCAACGGTTGCGTTCAGTCCCGCTAGGTAAAAGTGCAGGTCAGAGCTACTTTCCGACAGGCTGCGGGACTTACGGGACCCACCTTCGGGGTTATGGTCAAAACGCGCACGCATGCGCCCGCGAGAACATACAGAACACAGCAGCACCCTGCACTGATAACTTCAAGGATCAGTCCCGTCAGTCCCGTGAACCGATCTTGCACGTGCTTTGACCTGCTGTTTTTTAACGCGGGACTCAAACGGGACTGAAGGCTCGATCCAAGGTTGCCCCGCCGTCCGCGACCGACGCGGGCTCAATAGAGGGACTGACGGGACTCAACTTCCGACACGCGAAAACGCATCCCGCCACCTGTGGCGCGTCCGGTGCGCTTGGGGGACGACTGGTGTCGTGTCGACGTCTTGACGACCGCGCCAAGGAGACCGCTAAGCATTCGGCACTGACCAGTGCATCAAGGGTTGAGGCTGCCGCTGCGAGTGCAGAAAGTGTTCCGACTTGGGCTCGTGGGGAACCCCCAGCGAGAAAACGTTCCCCATCGTTATGGTTTTCCGACCGGGATGTGCGTGGTCAGGTCGAGCCGCAGGCCAGGCACGGGACGGTGCTGGTGGTCGTCGACCAGCCGGCTTCTGTCGGGGCTCTTCCCCTGGCAGTTGCCCGCGATGTGGGCTGCCCAGTGGCCTACTTACCCGGCCTGACGATGCGACGGATCGCCGATCTATACCCCGGCGAGGCCAAGACGGACGCCCGTGACGCATTCATCATCGCCGATGCCGCCCGAGCGATGCCCACACCCTACGGACCCTCGACCTCGCCGACGAGACAGTCGCGGAACTGGCCATGATCACGGGCTTCGACGACGACCTGGCGGGCGAGTCCACCCGAATCGCCAACCGGCTCCGTGGCCTGCTGACCCAGATCCATCCGTCCCCGGAACGAGTCCTGGGCCCGCGAATCCAGCATCCGGCTGTGCTCCGACTGCTGGACCAGTTCGGCTCCCCGGCCCGGATCCGCAAGGCAGGAAAACGACGTCTGGTCACACTGATACGGCCGAAGACACCCCGCCTGGCCGAGCGACTGGCCGACGACATCTTCGCCGCACTCGACGAGCAGACCGTCGTCGTCCCCGGCACCGACGCGGTCACGCTGATCGCGCCCAGCCTCGCAAACTCACTCCAGGCAGTGCTCAACCACCGCAAACTCCTCGCCGCCCGGATCGAAAAGCTCCTGGACGCCCACCCTCTTTCCCAGGTCCTGATTTCGATGCCCGGCATCGGAACCAGGACCGCGGCCCGCATCCTCATCGACGTCGGCGACAGCTTCGCTTCCGCGGGACACCTCCCCGCCTACGCCGGCCTCGCACTCGTAACCCGCAGTTCCGGCGCTTCCATCCGCGGCGAACACCCCTCCAAACGCGGCAACAAACAACTGAAGCGGGCTTTCTACCTCGCCGCGTTCGCCTCGCTCTCCCAGCCTGACTCACGCGCCTACCACGACCGCAAACCACGCGAGGGAAAGCACCACATCGCACTGGCCCGCCGCCGCATCGACATCCTCTTCGCCATGCTCAGAGACGGCATCTTCTACCAGCCTCCCACACCTGCTACAGCTTGATGAAAGCCATAGAGGCACCTTTTTTCGGGCTCCGGCGGCATGCTGGTAGGTGCGGACGATGGTGGAGTCGATCTGGACCGGCCAGTCGATGTCGCCGGCCGCGTCCGCACGTGCCTGGACCTGCTGCAGTGCCCGGGTGAACACGCCGTTCAGGGCGTAGCGACGGAGCGGGTGCAGACCATCTTCCACGGTCCGTAGCGTTCCGGCAGGTCGCGCCGGGAGATCCCGGTCCGGATCTTGTAGACCATCCCGTTGACGACCTGCCGGTCCGACACACGGGCCGGCCGGTGGCGGCCCTCGGTATCAGCGGAGCGAGTAACTCCCACTCCTGATCGGTGAGTTCATGACGGCGTATCACCCCACCACGATCCACCATCCGATGATCTTTGAAGACGGACCCTAGCGCTTCAGGAGCGCTGTTGTCGCTCTGAAAAACATCATTCCGAGGTCCTATAGGGGTATTCCTGCGAATAGCTCAAGAGTTTCGCGGCCCTCGACGAGGACAGAGCGCAGCTCATCACTTTTTCCTCTGCACTGGTCGAGGCTACTTCTAGCTTGGGTCGCTTGGGTCGCTTGAGTAGCTGTGTCAAAAGTATGCAAAAAGGTGGAGGAGGTTGGCTTGGGGGGCCTGCCTGGTCAGGCGTCGCATCTGCCCGATGGGGCAAGGAGTGCTCCGGGAGGAGGGGGGACTCATGCCGGTCTCTTGAGTCGCTGGTCGCCAGTCGCTACAAAAAGGTGCAGGTCAGAGGGGTCACGGAAAGCGAAACAGCGACCCAAGCGACCGAAGGTCGCATATATGTCGTCGTTCCTGTGTGCACGTGTGCGCGTCATACATTGGACCTACAGTCGCTTGAGTCGCTCATCTAGGTGTCGAATGCCATCTGACCTTGGGTTTTTCTACGCAGAGCGTCGAGCTACTCAAGAGCGGCGAGTCGCTGAAGCCATGCTTGATCGCTGCGGCTCGCCAGACTCACGTGTTTGAAGCAATCCGGATGGGTCCTCGGCTACGTTATGTTGACCCCGTTTGAGTGTTGAGTCGCTTCGGTCGCTCCGATGCAAACAACGACTTACTGACCAGGACTTTTTCCTCGGTATGGATCATCAGTCGGGTTCGAAGAAAGAGCGACCGAACGAGGGGAGGTGCTCCGCGCATGGCCGATGACAACCGGCGCGCAGAATGGCGATTCGACATGCTGAGCGTCGCCCGCTGGTGTGCCGCGCAGGGTTGGCCGGTGCTCCCGCTTGCCCCAGGCCGTAAAACCCCTGCGGGCAACTGCCCTCAGTGCCGAGAGAACAGCCACAGTCATGTGAACTGTCCATGTATCGCCGCAGGGCGCTGGTGCCACGGCTTCCATGCTGCGACGACAGACGCGGACCGCATCGACGCCTGGTGGACCAGTAACCCCTTTTTCGGTGTCGGGATCGCCTGCGCCCCGGCAGGTCTTGTAGTCCTGGACATCGATGCCCACGCCAAGTTGCTACCCAGCAGAGACAGGATTCTGCCAGGTATCCCGATTCATGACCTCGTTGATCTCGAAGGCCTCGAGCACGGATTCCACACGCTTGCTCTGCTTGCCGCGCTGCGAGGAAAGGAAGACCCGGCAGAGGACGAAGAAACGTTCAGGGTGCGGACCCCGTCGGGCGGCCTGCACATCTGGTATCGCGCTGATGACAGGCGGCGGTTCAAGTGCTCCACAGGCTCCAGCACGGGCCGTGCGCTGGCGTGGCAGGTCGACGTCCGGGCCAACGGTGGCTACATCGTTGCTCCTGGTACCACGACCAGCGCTGGTACCTACCTTCCGATCGGCACCGTGAGAGCCCCCAGAAGGCTCCCCGAGTGGCTGGCGGTGGAACTGACACGCACCGGGCATCTGGACATGCCTCAGCAGGCTTCATCTCCCCGTCTGCGAGTCTTGCCCCAGCGCGCCCGGCAAGCCGTGATTGCGGCGGGCGGGGGTCGCAGCCGCGCCGCGCAGATCTTGGAGGCTGCGCTCCGCGAGGTGATTGCCTGCGTGGCGGCTCCTGAAGGGGCAGGATTCTCCGACAAGCTCAACCGCGCCGCTTTCACAGCCGGCGGGCTAGTGGCCAGCGGTTACGCCACCATTGCCGACGTGGAGCGCATCCTCAAGAGCGCCGCCGACTATGCCCGCCCCGGCCAGGGAAAGCGTTCGACCCAGATCATCCGAAGCGGGCTCGATGCTGGGACCCGGCGGCCGCTTCACATTGAAGGACACCTTGCATGACCCCGACCCGACGCGGTCCGGGCGCTTTCGACCCGGCGGCCGCAGCGCAACAGATCCTTCAAGGACCCATCCAGCAAGCCCTGGTGATTCCTGGTGTTCCCCCTCAGGCCGTGGCTCCAGTGGCCCCCCACCAGGCAGCTACTCCTGAAGGGCTACTGCCGGACTCCCTGAGCGACCGGGGAAACGCCAAGTTGTTCGTGCAGCTTTACGGTCGTGACTACCGTCACATTCCTGGATTGGGGTGGTATCGCTGGGCCGGGCACCGCTGGCAGCTTGATGAGGAGGAGACCGTCCTGTGGGCAGTGGGTGAGATGGCCGAGGCCATTGCCACCGCCGATCCGACAGGCACCTACACCACCCCCGAACTGCGCCGACATCGCCGACGCGCGCTATCCACGTCAGGTATGAACGCGCTTCTGATGCAGGCCAAAGCTTCTCCCGGAATGGTGATGAATGCGTCACTCCTTGACGCCGATCCCTATGCCCTGTGCACCCCCGAAGGTGTCGTGGACCTGCGCAGTGGAGCGCTGCTGCCTCCTGACCCAGCCACACAGCACCACTCCCGGTCCACCACCGTTGCCCCCCACGCTATGCCCACCCCGCGCTGGCAACGTTTCCTCGATGACACGTTCGGTACTGACGCTGAAGGTCGCCGCACCGCGGATTTCCTGCACCTCCTTCTGGGGTATTCCATCTCTGGAGACGTCGGCGCCCAGGTGATGCCGTTCCTGTACGGACAGGGCAAGAACGGAAAGAGTGTGCTCTTGGACGTGATGCTGCAGCTCATGGGCGACTATGCCGACGCGGCCCCGCCCGGTTTCCTGATGGCCAAGGTGTTTGAGGGCCACCCCACGGACCTTGCCGAGTTGCACGGACGTCGCATCATCGTCTGCTCGGAACTCAAGCCCGGCGACCGCTTCGATGAGGCCCGGGTCAAGCTCCTGACGGGTGGTGACAAGCTCAAAGCCCGCAGGATGCGACAGGACTTCTTCTCCTTCCACCCGACACACAAACTCTGGCTGCTGGGCAACCACAGGCCCGAAGTCAACACAGGAGGTTTCGCCTTCTGGCGCCGGATGAGGCTGATTCCCTTCGAACGGGTGGTTCCTGAGGAACGCAAGATCGACAACCTTGCCAGCGTCCTCGTGCGCGAGGAGGGCCCAGGGATCCTTGCCTGGCTGGTGGACGGTGCCCGCCGTTACTTCGCCGGTGAGAAGGACCTGGCAGGACCTGTAAGGGTCCAGGTCGCAACGACTGCCTACGCCGAAACGGAGGACCACGTCGGCAGGTTCCTGACCGAGTCCTGCAAGATGGAGGACTCGGTCAGAGCCGAGCAGGCTCAGTTGTACGGCGCGTACACTCGCTGGTGCGGTTTTGAAGGCGCCAATCCCGTCTCAGCCCGCGCGTTTGCTGCCAGGGTGCGCGAGGCGTTGGGTATGGCCTCACCGAAGGACATGGTTCTGTCCAATTCACGCAAGTACTATCCGGGCATCGGCCTGGTTACCGACCCGGATACCGAGGAGCGGCAGCCGTGAGCGCGTTGATCGACCCCGAAGAGATCGCCCACGAAACCGAACTCGTGTGGCTCGAGGACCCGACGCCGCTTGACTACGTGCGCCAGTCTCTGGACCGGTTGCACTCGCGCCGGGGGAAGCCTGCCTATCACCGCGACGGTCGCATGGTCGGCTACGCCATCCTGGGCAAGGACGCGAAGCCATCACGCGCCTCAGGTACTTTCAGGCGCCGCGTGTTTTGGCTTCTGCCGCATGATCGTGATCAGCAGCCTGCTGGGCTGTATGAGACGGGAGCTCCGTCAGAGGCGATTGATCCACGCACGGTCGCTCCGAAGGTCAAGGGCTACAAGACTGAGCGATCCGAGGGCGGCCCGGCATCCCCCGCCATGGTCGCGCTCGGAATAGTGCTGCCAGCTGATTGAGCGCAGTGCCCGCTCCGTGGCTTTCACGTTCCTGCCCGGTGTTGGGAAGTCGTGCCCGAACCTTCTGACCGCGCTCTCGTTGGCGGTTGGCCGGGGGAGGGGCCTGCGTGCCGGTATACGTCCTTCATGTGCCTGTCCGCGCAGCATACAAATCGTGGTGGTGCAGGGCGACCGCTCACCGAACGCTCAGCCTCTGCTCTCGTAGAGCGCTTGGTGCTGCCAGATCCGCTTCTTGATCACGAAGGAAAAGAGCTCGCTCCACCCACTGACTGGCCCCATCGGACACTCACGTACGGCCCACAGTGCACATCTCAACTTTAGCTCTTGAATCGGAATCATTCCTGCCGGATAGCATCAGCTGGTCTCTGCCTCCCGCGCTGCAGGGTGAAGCGGGACTCGGAAAAAGTGAGATAGAAGAGGAAATTGGCGAACGGTCCAAAACCCCGAGTTTCCTCCATCGCGGATGCCCTTGCGGTCGTCGGAGACAGGTGGAGCCTGCTTATCATCAGGGAGCTCGTTTTCGGTACGCACAGGTTCAGCGAGATCCAGGCGAATACAGGTGCTCCCGCTGCAACGCTGTCCGAACGGATGAGGAAACTCGAGAAGCACGGGGTCATCGAGCGCCGTCAGTATTCTCTTTCTCCCAGACGCCACGAGTACGTGCTCACTGCGATCGGCGAAGATCTTTCACCGGTTCTGGAAGCGCTGGGTGACTGGGGGGCCCGGCACGCGACGCGTGAAGAATGAGCGAGCATCCAGAACGTGCAGCAGCCGCGGGAGAAACCCGCGGGCGCCACTGGTATCTCTATCGGAGTAACAGGGAACCAACAACACTGAACCTTGCGCACGCTCAGTGTTCGCTGGGTGCCATCGGAAGTTCTTCGGGGTTGATCATGTAGCTGGCCCGGCAGATGATTCTTCGTGGTGATTGGTGGTGTGCCGGTCGAGCCTGAGCAGCAGATCGTCCAGGTCGGAGGCGGTGAACTTCCACCGGAACGGCTGTGCTGTGGCGTTGTAGCGGTGTTCGAAGACTCGGAGCCGTTCGGCGACCTGGGCGAGGCCAGTGAAGTCGTTGGGCGAGACGACCTGCGCTGCACGACGGAGAAGTAGATCTCCACCTCGTTCAGTCACGAGGCGTGCACGGGGGTGCGGACCATCACCGCGTTCGGGAAGGCGGCGGTCAGGCGGTCTGCGGCTTTCTGACCGCGGTGGGAGGAGCCGTTGTCCACGATCCAGAACACGCGTTTTCGCTCCGGCGTAGGGTTCGGTGCTCACGAGCTGGGCGACTAGGTTCATGAACGGGTCGACGCCGGTGCGTGGCTCGGTGCGGCCGAACACTTTTGTGGTGTGGACGTCGTAGGCGGTGAGGTAGGCCAGGGCGCCGCCACGCGGCCGTAGATGTGGTGGGCGTGCTCGCTCTTGCCTGGCCGGGGGCGAGGGTGGGGTGGCAGCCGGCAGCGGGTCTGGATGGAGGTCTTCTCGTCCGCGCTGATGACGTACTCGTCCTCGCCGAGCGGAATGCCCTGCCAGATGCGGGCGTACAAGTCGAGCACCCGCTCGGCCTTGATCCTGAAGTCGGGATCGGTGATGAAGATCCAGGACCTGTACTGCCAGGGCTTGAGCGCGTCGTCGGCCAGCCAGCGGCGCACGGTGAAGCCGGTGATCGCCCGGGCGACGACCTCGCGGGCCAGTTCCGGGCATAACCAGCGCGCCAGCGGCCCACCGCTCTCGGCAGGCAACCGACAGCCCAGGGCCTTTACCTGGGCCACTTGCAACTCAGTGAACGAGGGTGGCCGCCCTGACCGCTCGCGGTTAGACAGACCGGCCAGATCGTGCCCGGCGAACCGGTCGCGCCAGCAGCGGACCGTGTCCAGATGCAACCCCGTCTCGCGGACGATCCGCGCGTTAGAGCGTCCCCTGGCCGCGTGCAGCACCACCTGCGTACGCATCCGCAGCCGGTACTCGGACTTGTGACCATAGGCCATCTTCTTCAGCCGCTCGCGCTCGGAGGCGCGCAAGACTATCGGACAGACGGTGGCAACGGGCAAGGCAGGCAGGCCGAAGCCTGCCGCACTGGGTTTGGGCCTGCCGTTTCCTGCTGCTGGAGCGTCTCGTGGGCTTACGCCCGCGCCGAGCAGCGCTCAGCGCGTCGGACGGTAGATCGCGATGATCACTCCGCTGCTGGTCGGCCGGGCGCTCACCAGCTGCAACTTCTTCAGGGCGGCGTCATCGGCAAACAGCTTCTTGCGGCCCTCGCCGGCCACTACCGGGTGGATCAGCAATACCAGTTCGTCCAGAAGATCCTGCTCCAGCAACGAACGCACCAGCGTCGGGCTGCCCGCGACGGTGATGTCCTTGCCCATGCCCGCTTTGAGCTCCTCGATCGCGGCCGCCAGATCGCCTTTGATGAGCGTGCTGTTCGCCCAGTCCTGGACACTGTCCAGCGTGGAGGAGACGACGTACTTGGGCGAATCGTTGATCCACTTGGCGAAACCGGCGTCCTCGCCACTGTTCACCGTCGGCCAGTACCCGGCCCACTCGGTGAAGGTCACCCGGCCCAGCAGAATCGTGTCGGCCGTCTCCAGCGTCTCCCCCAGCACCGCGCCCATCTCCTCGTCGAAAGCGAACTGCCACTCGTTCGGCGACTGGGCGACACCGTCGAGCGAGACGAACAGGCCCGAAACGACCTTGCGCATGTTTCCTCCGTTATGAGTTCGGAGTCGTATGCCCGGTTCAGGCCCGGAGCGGTCCTTTGACCAGGACGAGCCGACCCCGTCGGCTACGCCAGGAAGACTATGCGGGCATCGAGGGTGAGGTCTTGTACAGAAGCGACAGGGGTTCCGTCCTGTCCGGAGCGCTCAGCCGAGTGGCGGTCCGGCCTATGTACCGGGTCAAGGACCGCACCAGATGCGGCTGGTCGAAGTAGCCCAGCCTGTGCACGACGTCCTGGGCCGGCGCACCCTCCTGGATCATCACCGCCGCCTCACGGGCGCGGTGGATCTGCCGGATGGCGCCCCGGGTGAGGCCCGTCGCCGAGACAAAGCGCCGCTGGAGGGTGCGCTCGGAGACCTCGGGGGTGGCGCCGTCGAGCACGGCGGGCACGATCGGGTCGCAGTCCACGATGCCCTCACGCACCATGCGCCGTACGAACGCCTCCGCGTTGTCGTAATCAGGCGGGCGCCAAGCGGAGCCCTTCAGCCAGACGGAGCGCCGCGTCACGTCGGGTATCTCCGCGCTACTGCCCACGAGACGGCTGATCGGTATGTGAGGCATCGAGGTGCCGAGGGCAAAGGTGATGCCGAAGAACGTGGCGTCCTTGGGGACGGGGGCCAGGCACGCCTTGGGCTCCGGGCCCAGTACGACCGCCTGGACCTGACCGTGCTGCTCCCAGAAGACGAGCTCCCAGTGCGATGTCGCGATCGACGTCATCCGGCCCACGTTGTCGCTGCGGCTGCGCCACACCCGCTCGATGTACGGCAGCTCCGATGGTCGGCTCTCGATCTCCAGACCCAACCGGATCACCCCCGTTCACCGCTGCCTGAGCCCCAGTGTGTCACGTCGTCCGGATGATCAGAGCGCGTGCGAGATGCACGGGGAGGATCGACGCGGCTCGGCCTGAACGCGGCCAGTGGCCCGATGTCCGCAAGCGTGTGTGGAAGCCCAGCCGCATCGGGGAAGTTCACCACCTCCGACCTGGACAGTCCGCTGGCCAGACTCGACCGGCACGCCGCCGGTCATCAGGAAGAATCCTCGTTCCACTTCGCCGCATGATCAACTTCCGAAGAACTTCCGGAGCCGACCACTAAGGCCTCGAACCGGCCTTGCATACGGCCACTCACAGCACAATAAATGCCTACCAAGTCAGGGAAAAAGCCCTTGAGGGCAAGAAGGCTCTGCTGCCCTTGCCCGTCGCAGATGTCCGTTGCCATTCTGACAGTGCCTGTACGACCGGTCTGACAGTGCCTGCCCGACCGGCAACGAAGCGAAAGTGCTTCGGACAGGTAGGCGGAACGGTTGATTGGTTCGGATCAGCCACCTGCAGCGTTCCAGGTTTGCTTGTGTCCCCCCGCGCTGAAAATCTGGAGCGCTGCAGGCCGCCGAAGCGGGTCGCTGGAACGCACAGGACTCCTTCCTTGGCGGTAATCCGCGTCGGCGGCTGCAACAGCTGCATTGAAGCGTGGCCCCGCACGGCGTCGGCCCAGGCTCGGCTGGAAGGTGAACTTCCAGGCTTGCGGCCCTAGCCTCAGTTAAGTCTGTCACCAGACCCCACCGGTCCGATGTGCGGCCATTGCGGCGGCCACCCTCAGAACAGCTGGTTGCATGAGTCGGGCACCCGCGGATACGACGGAGATCGAGGAGAGGTCCCTGGTCACCCGCCACAGATCTTCGGCATGATCAATGGTGTGCTGAGCGTGGGCGGCAGAGCTTCGAACCTTGAGGTCGCAAGCCAGTTCGTCCCTGAGGCACCACGAATGTTCCTTGGCGATGGTCATCAGCACCAACCCTTCAGTCTCGGCCGATGCCTTTAGCGACGACACCGGCCGTTGCGATGACCGACCCCCTGCCCGGCACCGAGGCGATCTCGTTGTAAGGCGACTGTCGATGTATCGGCGGTCGTGATCTCGGACAGGTTCCCGCGCTCACACAGGGGGATGACCAGCGTCAGCAGATGCAGTAGGGGCCACCGTTCCCCGCGGAACCGTTTCACGACGGGCGCGTCGCCGACATGTCACGCTATCGCGCCTGAAACGGATACCCCGGCCCCCGGTGGCCGTCACCTGTCACTCAGCCCATGCACTTTCGACCTCAGAACATCCGAGAGGCTGTGATCACCATCGAACCGCCTGTCTCACCGGAACTCCTTCAGCCAGCACCCATACCGGGGTGGCTGGACCAGATTTGCGAGGTGCTCGCCGATCAGGCAGGTACCACCTGGAGACCGCTGGAGGCTACTGCTGAGGCGCCATTCGTCGCGGTCCACCACTGGCATGCCGGTGCGGTGGCCGACCTCATCGGGGAGGCGGCCACACTGCAGGGCAGGGACCCGATCCCGCACGAGGCTGTACGTACGATGCACGCCCGCGCGGCAACTGGCGAATCCATCAGCAAAAGCGACTGGCACACGGTATTGGAACCGGCCCTGCGCGAGGTGTACTTGCTGGGCTATCCCCGTGAAGGCGTACACGCCCGGGGTTCGTCGGCTGCGGCCTCTTACGCGCGCTCGCGCGGCTGGTCCCCCGACGAGGCCCAGCAGTACGGCGAGGCCTATGCGCGAATGAACACGGAGACAGGTGAACGGGTGTACGCCGAGTCGAATGCCATCGCGAACGCCGCCGCCTATGCCCGGGCCTTTTCTGCCGGCCACGGGGACGACTACGCCCGCGCCTGGCCCTATGCCCTCGTAAGGGCTTGGATCGCTGCCTACGCAGGTTCGGACGGCATCAAGGGGCCAGCCGCGGACGAGGCCCGCAAGCGACTGCGCGACGGTCTTTCGGAGGCAGTGACACGTGCTCGGACGATTACGTGAGCGTGCGTTTCGCCGCTGCGATCACATACAGCGTCCTATACCGCACGGTTGTGGCGTGAACAGAACGAAAGTTCTGTTCACGCCACCACCGTCGTGCTAGCCCTTGACGGGACCACCGTTGATGGCAACGCGCTGACCATAGCGGGTGTAGGGGTAGTAGTCGTACAGAGCGTGATGCTGGACGCATCGGTTGTCCCAAAAGACGAGGGTTCCCGGGGTCCAGGAGACACGGCAGTGCAGGATGGGCCTGCCGGCGATGGTGTCGAAGAGCATGCCGAGCAGGGCACGGCTTTCCGGCGCGGAGAGTTGCGGGATGCGACTGGTGTAGGCCTTGTTGACGTAGAGAAGCTTGCGGTCGGTCTCGGGGTGGCGGGCGACGATCGGGTGCTCGGTTCTGGGAATCACGTAATCCGCGGGCGGCGTGGAGCCTTCAAAGGCCTGGGCGCCGTCGTGGACAGCGGTGAGCGGATCCAGCAGCGAACGCATGGCCGGTGAGAGCATCTCGTACGCCAGGTGCATGTTGGCGAACATGGTGTCGCCTCCGCAGCCTGGCTCGGGGACTTCGGTGATGTAAAGCATCGACCCCAGCGACGGTTCGGCGTCGGCAGTGCCGTCGGCGTGCCAGCCGTTGCCGTCCACGTCAACTGCAGCGGACGCGGTGCGGATTTCCAGGATGTAGGGATCGCCCTTGGGCGGCGGCGGGTTGACAGGACGCAGTTCGCCGAAGGCGGCGGCGAAGCGCTTGTGGTCTTCGGCCGTAATGGTCTGGTGGCGGAAGACGAGAACGTGGTGATCACGGAACGCGGTGCGTATTTCATCCAGTTGAGCAGCCGGTATTTCCGTTGAAAGATCCACCCCTGAGACCTCGGCGCCCAGAACGGGAGTGATCCGCTCGACCGTGAGAGTGCGGTAAGGATGCACGGGACGGGTGGTCACCGCCGCCAGTGCTTCGCTTTCGTATGGCTCCATGATTGGCCTCCAGAAAGGCGAGTGGGTTTATAGGCCTCGTTCGAGGAGTTCGGCGAGGATGATGCGGCCGAACGCGAGGTTGCCGTGGACTTCGTCGTCGGCTTCACAAAGTTCGGGGCGTTGCAGCCCGTCAGGGCCAGTTGTTCGCTGGCGCAGGTCCACGACGTCGGCGCCGATTTCTGTGACGGCCAGCCGGATGCGTTCTTGGGCAGCCATGAACACCACGGGATCAGCCTGGCCGGGGACCCGTTGGGGCGGCATTACGGCGAGGACGTGCAGTCCAAGGCCCACCGCATGGGTGTAGAACGCGAGGGCGTCACGCACGATGGCGCGCACGATGTCGTCGAACAAGGAGCTGGAGAGGAATGCGGGCGGGATAAGGCCCGAGCGGTCTCGGTACAGATCCCAGTTCTCGCGCAGTGCGACGAAATGTGCACAGAAACCGAACGTCGCAACCAGCGGGATGCTCAGGCCCGCCAGTGCGGCGATGCCGAGTTCGCCGAGGACGCGGCGGTAGTGCTCCTCGGCCTCCACCGAGCGGAAGACGACGTCACTTCCGGCGGGGGTGTCGCGGGTGGTGAAGAAGCTGTCGGTGAAGTCGCGTCCGGGGCCTATGGGGCCGCCCCGGAACGGGATACCGGCCCTCTGAGCGGCATGCCCGATGGGTCCCGCGTGGGAGTCGCCGAGCAGCAGAAACCTAGCGGGGGCTGTAGTAGTCAAGGATGGCGTCCTCACAGGCGGCATCTGCTGAAAGCATCGCTCCGTCGGGGGCGGGCTGCGCCAGCGCGGGACTGCCGCGGAGCCCGGCCGTGAAGTGCCGCATCACAAAATTGACCCCTTCGGCCGTCACCGTGCGCTGGTTGGGGCCGAAGAACCTGCTGGCGAACACGGGGCTGGTGATGAGCTCGTAGGAGGGGAAATAGTCGACGTCCGGGTCTTCCATGGCCAGCTGTCCGGCAACTGCACGCAGTACCGACTTGCTGTAGCTGTTGGCAGGCAGCACGTGGCCGCCGGTTGCAGTGGCGGTCAGGGGAACCGGTGAGACTGTCAGCAGGACACGTAGGCCTGGGTTGACCTGGCGCGCCGTAGCAATTGCCTGGCTCATGTCCCGGTGCACTTCGGCGAAGGTGAAGTTGTGCAGGGTGTACCGCTCGGCGTCGAAGGTGCCGCGCACAGTGCCGGGGCAGGTGGGGAGCACGGTCTCCGCCAGGGTGTCGCGCCAGGCCTCCGTGAGTCCCATGGTGAAGATCAGGCACTTCGCTGAACTGACAGCGGTGCCGATGGCGTCCAGCGTGACCTGGCGTGCCTGGAGCATCTCGGTTGGGGAGGCGAAGCCATCCGGTTCGATTGCCGGACGGTAGGGGTCGACGAAGCGGTTGCCGTCGGGCCAAGCGTCGCGGGGCGGCTGCACCTGGCCGAGGGCCCAGGACAGCCACTGACGTAGGACCGCGGGGGTGTAGATGTTGCCGGTGCGAAAGGAGAAGGCACCGTAGCCGCGCTCCTGCCGTTGCTGCCGGGTCAGGCCGGGCGGGGCAGGTTCGGCGTCGAACCAGTCCATACCGGAGTCCAGCAGTGCCGGGCCGATCCGTGCAGCGAAGCAGGAGCCGGTGGTGATCACCGGGTCGTCCTGGCCGATGGCGAACTTGGGAGTCCAGACGTGTTCGATGTCCAGCGGGTCCGGCTCCGCGACCGCAGGCCGCCAGAACGACCGGGCCGGCAGGCCCTGGTAGGGGTTCACTGGGCGCTCTCCTTCTATGGCTCGCGATGGGGCTGGTGACTGGTGGACGACTTCGCCAGTGCAGAGACGATGGCCTCGGCGACGGCGTGCACGTGCGGGGCCGCGACGATTCCGTAGTGGTCGGTAGCCAGGGACTGCCGCACGGCGGAGCGGGGAAGGAGGGCACCCCACTGGCTGCTCGCCTCCTGCGGGTCACCGGGAGCGGGTACGCCCGCTGTGGGCTGTTCGGCCATCCACAGAACAGTGGGGGTATAGGTGAGCGGTTTCACCTGGTGCTCGCCCAGGCTCTGCAGATTTGCCCGGCAGCAGCGGGCCAGTCGTTCGGCGTAGGCCTGTGCGTGGTTGCTCGACAACGCGGATGCTCCGCTGCCGAGTTCGGCGGCGAACACAGTCTCAAGGTGGCTCTCGTCGTATGAGGCGACCAAGACGTCGGCCTGAGGCGGGGGCGGGTCGAGCAGGTAGAGCCCTTGTACCGCTCGTCCGCGCACCTCTGCGATGCTGGCCATCTCCATGGCTACCCGGGCCCCGAAGGACCAGCCGGCCAAGTGCAGTTGACGGTCGACACCCTTAAAACGTTCACCGAGCGCGGCGTCGTAACGGCGCGCGCGTTCGGCCACCGACCATGCAGGCATATCTGCATTACGGAGTGCCGGGTCTGCGATGAGACACACGGTGGGCTCGGGCCCGAGCGAGGCCACCAGCGATCGGTAGGCCTGGATGTCGCCGCCCACAGGGTGCACCAGGCACAGGACAGCCGAGCCGGTTCCTTCCTGCCAGATGTCCAAAGCCACCGGAGTAGCGATGTCTTCGGTTGCCATAGGTGTGGGCTCGGCGGGTGCGAGAGACTCCTCGAGGTGCTTGAGGACCTCGCTGAGGCTGACCCGATGACTGAAGGATGCCAGGTCGAATTCGACGCCGAAGTCGTCCTCGATCTGCGCGATCAGGGTGAGCAAGGTCAGTGAATCCGCACCAAGGTTGTACAGCGAGTCGTCCGGGTCCAGCTCGTCCACGCCCAGCAGCTCCTGGATCACCTCGGCCATGGCGCGAGCTCGTTGATCGGCGCTGCTTGCGGCCACGGTGCCCGACGCGCCACCCGCACGCTGCGCCGGTGTAGCGACAGCGGCAGACGGTTGCGTGCGGTCTTCCGCTGCTGGGGAGTAGAAGACGCGGGATGCTTCGATGTCGGTCGTGGAGACAAGAAGTTGCGGCAGTTGCAGGGCCAGGGCATGGGCGAATACGGCTTTGCCCTCCTCAACGGTGAGACCGACCTCAAGATGGGCCTGATGGCGGCTGTTCGAGGCCAGGACCTGAGTCGCCATTCCCGTATCACGCCAGATATCCCAGTTGATTCCTATACGGATCGTGGTGTCCTTGTCGTCGGCGCGGTGGTGAGTGAGCGCGTCGAGAAGGCTTGCGCCGCCTGCGTAATCGCTCTGGCCCACACCCCCGAGCAGGGCGGACATCGAGGAGCAGTACACCGCGACCTCAGGATGGAAGGCCTTGATCAAGTGCTCCACGACGAGTGCGCCGTTGTCTCGGGCCGCGGCGGCCTCGCGCATCTCGGTGGCGTCGCGTCGTACGAGCAGGCTGCCGAATCCCAGCCCAGCAGCATGGATCACACTATCCAGCCGCGGCGTAAGCGCGGCGACTGCCGCGGCCACCTCGTCCACGGGAGTGGTCGCCAAGTCCGCCGCGACCAGCCTGATGCGATCGGCCCAGCGGGTCAGGTCTTCGGGCACGTGCGGATTTCGTGACAGCAGCAGCACTTGGCCACGGGTGTGCTCCAGCAGCCAGGCTGCGATGGCGCGGCCGATGCCACCCGTGCCGCCAAGAACCAGGTGAACCGAGTTGTCACCGGAAGGCACGGCGACCTCGGCGGCGGACGGCAAGGCCATGGGTATTGTGCTCGCGCGCCACCAGTAGCCCTGCCGCAGCGCCAACTGCCTGGGCAGGCCCGGGCCTGGCGGGTCGTGGGGCACCCGGCGCGCTTCGTCGATGATCGTGGCCACGGATGAGGCCCAGCGGGTGAGGTCGTTGTCGGGCAGGTCCAGCCAGTGGCCGGCCAGTGCACTCTCCTGATGGGCAACCTCCACCGGTCCCGCCAGCAGCGCCAGTTCGGGCCGCTCCACCGGCCCGGTCACGGGACGGGCGCTGTAGGACAGCCACCACACGCGCGGCGACCTGCTGCGGCCGGAGAATGCCTGGGCCAAGGACGCGGTTGTGTCCAGGCACACGTGCCGGGCATGTGCCAGCGTGGCTGGCCCGACGGGCCCGGCTACATCCAGGGGCAGCGCGTGCACCCATTCCATGCCGGTCAAGCGATCCTCGCCGCTTTCCTCGGACAACGCGTCGAGCAGCAGGCGCAAAGACGCGGGATCGGCGAGGTCGGCCTCGAAGACGTCCTTCTCGGTGCGGCTGAACGTGTCGGAGGGGTGCACCCGTACCACGCGTGATGCGATGGAATCGAAGGGGGCGAAGGCTTCCAGCGGCGTGCTGGCGGGCGCCACGATCACCACGAGGGATGCGCGGTCGGCTGCCGGGTTGGGTCTGATGCCGGCGGCCCGCCGTAGGCGGACCCAGCTCGGCTGGTGCAGCCAGTTGTTCTGGGGCAGCCGTTCGGGGCGCCCGGCGACGGCCTTGGGCGTGCGGTCGAAGTTGTACTCCGCGAGCGCGAAGGACGGAGGAGGAAAGTCCCAGGGTGCCGGCACGAGGCCGGTCTGCCAGTCGATCGCCCCGCCAGCCGTCCATGCCTCGGCGAGGTCGTGTGCTGTACGCCCGTGAACGGCAATCGGGGCAGTGTCCGGGTCCTCGACGCCAGGTGCGACGTTCCCCGAGGCCACCGAACGCAGCCAGCGGACCGCGGAAGCGGCGTCTACCACAGGCGCCGCGGCTCGCAGTCGCCGGGCCGGACGCCCGGCCTGGAGGTGGCGCAGCACCGCCTCGTACTGCTCTGGCCGCTGCTGCAGGTAGTCGGCAATTCGGGCTGCGTCGACGGTCAGGGCGTCCGTACTAGAGGCGGACAGGACCAGGCACTGCGATGTCGTGCCGGATGCGGCGGATCGGCTCCCGGTGCCCTTTTCCAGGATGACGTGAGCGTTGGTGCCGCCGATACCGAAACTGCTGACCGCGGCAACCCGTTCGCGTCCTTCGGGCCAGGGGGCGGCCTGGACGGGGACGTGGAAGGGGGTGGGGTCGGTGCCGATCTCCGGGTTGAAGGCGCGGAAGTTGATGTTGGGCGGGATGGTGTCATGGTGCAGGGACAGGACGGTGCGCACGAGACCTACCACGCCCGCAGCGGCGCCCATGTGGCCGAGCTGGCTCTTGACGGAGGTGAGTGCACAGCCACCGGACTCGCGGACAGCGAACGCCTGGCGCAGCGCGCTTACCTCGATGGGGTCGCCCAACCGGGTTCCGGTTCCATGTGCTTCGACGTAGGCGAGGTCCCTGCCGGTGCGTCCGGCGCGGGCCAGGGCAGCCTGGATCACCTCACGCTGTCCGGCCAGCGACGGTGCTGTGTAACTCATCTTGCCCGCACCATCGTTGTTGACCGCTGACCCGGAGATGAGGGCATAGACAGTGTCACCGTCACGCAGCGCTTGCCGTAGCGGTTTGAGGACTACAACCCCGACCCCGCTCGCGCCGACCGTCCCAGTGGCGTCGTCGCTGAAAGGCCTGCAGTCCCCGTCTGCGGAGAAGATGTGCTGCGGGCGGTAGCGGTAGCCGCGGGTCAGCCCCGTATCGATGAGTACCCCTGCGGCGAGCATCACGTCGGCGTCGGCCTGGCGGAGCAGGCCAGCCGCAAGGTGCACGGCGACCAGAGAGCTGGAGCAGGCCGTCTGTGCGCTGAAGGCGGGCCCGGTCAGTCCGAGGTGGTAGGCCACCTTGGTAGTCAGGAAGTCCTTCTCGTGGTGCAGGGCAAGCTGGAAGCCGTCGGGCAGCCGGGCAGGGTCTGCCTCGCGCAGCAGGTCCTGGAAGTAGGTGTTCTCCCCGGCACCGGCCACTAGGCCTACACGTGTGTTTGATGTGTCCGCGATGCCGGCGTGTGCCAACGCCTGGACACAGGCCATCAGCAGGTGACGTTGCTGGGGGTCCATCAAGCGTGCTTCTTGTGGGCTGATGCCGAAGTGACCGGGATCGAAGTCGAGCATCCCGTCGAGTGTGCTGTGCGCGCCGATGACACCGTCCGGGGCGTCGAAACGCCGGATGCCGGTGCCGCCCGAGACGACCAGGTCCCAGAAGGCGGCCAGATCCGCAGCGCCGGGTACGCGCACAGCCATGCCGACAATCGCGATCGGCTCGTCCGACGCCAGGGGCGCGCTGCTCTGCGGGGCCGAGACGGTGGGTGAAGCGCCGCTGGGGAGGCTGTCCCCGCCAGCGAGATGGCGGGCCAGAGCACGGACGGTGACGTGCTCGAACAACTCGGCGATGCTGAAACGCAGGCCGAGTTCTGTGGTGCAGCGCAGGTGAAAGCGCATGAGGGTGAGGCTGGTGGCGCCTGCCTCGAAGAAGGTCTGGTCCGGTTCGATCGGCGATCCGGTCACCGTCTCGAAGACAGCGGTGAGCTGAGCCTCCTGCGCTGAGAGGCCGAAGCGAACGCTTGCCGAACGGCGTATTTCCTCACCCGGCGCAATCAGGGCCGCCTTGCGGTCCAGCTTGCCGCTGGGAGTGCGCGGCAGTGTCTGCAGTCTGCGGAAACGGTCCACGCGGACGTAGGAAGGCAGCAGTGCCGAGAGATGGGAGGCCAGGTCGTCGGTCTGCGGGGTGTCGCCACGCAGCTCCAGGCAGGCCGTCAGCCGGCCGCCGTCTGCGGCGACGACGGCGTTGACCACCGCAGGATGACGCAGCAGCGCCGCCTCGACAGATCCGAGTTCCAGCCGGTGTCCGCTCAATTTGATCTGCTGGTCGTCGCGGCCTGCGTAGTGGAGCAGGCCGTTACGGTCAAACCAGGCCATGTCGCCGCTGCGGTAGAACAGGCCTTCGCCTGGCAGCTCGACGAAGCGTTCGTCGTTAAGGCCGGGTTCGTCGAGGTAGCAGCGTGTGGTCATGGTGCCGCCGAGCAACAGTTCGCCGGTGCAGCCGGGCGGGACCGGGTCGCCGTGGGAGTCCACCACCCGCAGATCGGCACCGGCCACCGGCTGGCCAATGGCCGGCCGCTCAGGCCACTGATGGGGGTCGCCCTCCAGACACAGTGAGCTGACCACATGGGTCTCAGTCGGTCCGTAGTGGTTGAAGAGACGGGCGCCGGGCAGCTGGGTGAACCACCGGCGGATGGTGTCGGTACACACCAACTGTTCGCCCGCAGTCACCACTTCGCGGAGTCGGGAGGGGTAGCTGCCTGTGCGAACGCCGTACTCGGCGAGTAGCTGCAGGGCCACGTAGGGCATGAAGATCCGCTCGGTGCCGGCGGACTCCAGCCGTTCCAGGAGCGCGGGGGCGTCCTGGCGCCACGCGGGATGGATGAGCTGAAGGCTGCCGCCGGTGCACAGCGTTCCGAAGATCTCCTGGAAAGAGACGTCGAACGACAGCATGGAGAACTGCTGTGTGGCGGCCGGGGCCGTCAATCCGCCAGGACCGGACTGCCACTGGATCAGGTTGCACAGCGTGCGGTCGGAGATCTGCACGCCCTTGGGGACGCCAGTGGAACCGGACGTGAAGAGTGTGTACAGCGGCCGGTTCCCTGAGCGTGCGGACTCGTCGTCCAAGCTCGTCACACCACGGCCCGGCTGGGGTGCCAGGCTGCTGAGGCTGATGGGATAACGGACCACGCCGTCCGCGAGCAGGGCATCCAACGCTGGTGTGCTGGACGGTGTGACCAGTACGCACAGCGGGTCGAGTCGCTGCAGGACATGACGCAGTACTTCAGCCGGGTAGGACGGGTCGAGGGGGACGGCGGTGATGTTCAGGCGGGCCAGCGCCAGCAAGGCCACTACATGCTCGACGGACGGGTCCAGGTACAGAGCTGCCCGGCAGGGACTGTCGTCTGCGGGGATCGGGTAGCGGGTCTTGAGATCCGCAGCAAGAGCTGCGGCATGGGCGTCGAGCGTGGCGTAGCTGAGGGTACTTCCGTCGGCCGTGACGATGGCAGGGGAGTGGGGGGTACGGGCAACCTGACGTGCGAAACCTTCGGCGACGGTGGTGAAGCCTGCTTCCGGGGCGGGACCGCGTCCGTGGGCGGGCAGGGAACGGCGGAAGGGGGCGACCAGTTCCCGTGCGGTGGAGCGGCCTCCCGAGGCGAGAGCATCCACACCCCGACGGAACAGCTGAGCCATCGCTTCGACGGACTCATCGGTGAAGAAGCCCTCGGCATACTCCCACAGCAGATCGAACCCATCGGGGTGTTCGAGGACGGAGACCGTCATCGGGCACTTGGCCTCCGGCGCCGCCCACCACAGGGGCTTCTGTGTGCAGCCGGGCAGCCGCAGTGCCTCGAAGTCAGTGTTCTCCAGGACAAAAAGGATGTCGAATGGGGTCTCGTGGCCGACGGCCTCCCCGCCGGTCAGCACGTCCGTGAGGGCCACGTCCTGACGTTGCAGCACTCGTCCGCTCTCGGCTCCCATGCGGATGAGCTGGGCACGCAGCTCTTCGCTGGGCGCGACTGCCACGGGCAGCAGCACGGTGTTCGCCATCATGCCCACGCTGTGTTCGAACTCGCGGACCAGGCGGTTGGCCACTGGTGCAGCGATGCGGGGGCGCACCAGGCCGGTGACGCCGTACAGGCTCCAGGAGAATATGCCCAGCAGAACCTGGAAACGGGTCAGGCCGAGTTCGGCGCAGACCTGGTCCACCTGAGCCCGGCGTACGACGTCGAGAGAAGTGTGCAGCAGTCGCGCCCGGGGCGCCGGCCGGCTGTCATGGACGGGCAGTGGGTCCTGGGGCTCTTCCAGGCTGCGGTAGTGCGCCAGGAGTTCCTTGCGCTGTGTCTCATAGGCCGCTTTCGCGAACCACTCGCTCTGCCAGGCGGCGAAGTCGAGAGGGCTCGGAGCCGTTGCCGTATCTGGGCCTGCGCTGGTCTGCGCAGTGTCGGCGTATCCAGCGGACAGGTCCTGCAACAGAACGCTCAGCGACCAGCCGTCGACGGCGATGTGGTGAAGATGCAGCAGCAGTGTTCCGCCGTCACCGTCGGGCAGCCAGCAGGCACGCAGCATGCGCGGCACGGCCAGGTCGAACGATTCGGCGAAGAAGACGTCGGCGTATGCGTGCGCTTCTTGCTCGGTCCAATGCCGCTGTGTGCCTGGATCATGCCAAGGGTCGTAGGCTGCGCCGACCTGCTGCCGAAGGCCTTCCTGCCCCAGAACGAAACCTGTCCGCAAGGCCGCATGACGTGCGACCACCGTCCGCAGCGACTGCCGCAGCGCGGTGGCGTCGACGGGGCCGTCTATGCGGAAAGCTTGGTGGACAGAGTACGCCCGGGAGCCGGGCGCGCGGCGCTGCAGAAGCCACAGACGCTCCTGCTCGCTCGTTACGGGGCCCGAGAGGGCTCCGGTGACCTTGGCCACCGGGTACGCACCTTCCTCTGCGGGGCGGCCTGCGGTGACAATCCGGACGATGCCGGCCAGGTCTCCGTGCAGAACGGCTGACTGGGTCACGTCACAGCCCCACCGCTGCCGGACGGCGAAGGAGAACTTCAGGGCTTTGAGCGAGTCGCCGCCGCTGGCGATCCACTGGTCGGCAAGGGTCAGGCCCGTCGCCCCCAGAATGCCCTCGGCCAGCTGAAGGACCTCGCGCTCGGTTTCGGTTGCGGTCGCAGCCTCGGAAGCGTCCGGCCGCCAGGGCTGGCCGGCCTGCTGCACCAGTGCGGCCTGGTCGACCTTGCCGTTGGCGTTGAGAGGCAGTTCCTCGACGAGGTGAATCTGATGAGGGCGCATGTAGGCGGGCAAGTGCGCTGTGAGGTGGCTGCTGAATTCGTCGTAGGACAGCTCCTGGCGCAGAACGAGGAACGCCAGCAGTTCGTTGGGCCCCTCCTGGCCAGCGCGCCGGGTGCACACATAGGCCTGTCGGACCGCCGGGTGGGCCACGACGTGCCGTTCCACCTCGCCAGGCTCGATCCGGAAGCCGCGGACCTTCACCTGGCGGTCGGTGCGTCCGATGTACTCCACCCGACCCTCATCGTCTGCGCGCACAAGATCACCAGTGCAGTAGAACTGCTCTGCACCGCCGTCGAGCCACGTGAGTCGTACGAAACGCCGCTCTGTCTCCTCGGGCAGGTTGCGGTACCCAGCCGCCAGTCCGTCACCGCTCAGCAGAAGTTCGGCGACCTCGCCGGGCGCGGCGACGCGTTCCTGGCCCGGCACCACCAGGACGGCACCAGTCCCTGGCAGGGGACGGCCGATTGGGACCACGTCGGCGTCGAAGTCCCGTGGAATCACGTGGCACAGGGCGAAGGTGCTGGACTCCGTCGGCCCGTAGACGTTGATCAAACGAGTGTCACTGTCTGGATTGTCCCGGTACCAGCGGCGAATCACCCGAGCATTGAGCTGCTCACCGCCCACGAGGACCTCACCGACCGACGCGAAGCAGTCAGGTACTGCCGACACCATTGCGTTGAACAGTGCTGTTGTGATGAAGAGGCTGTCCACTTGCTCGCGCCGCAGCGTCGCAGCGAACCCCTCGGGCGTCGCCACGTCCCCCTCTCGCAGGATCACACAACAGCCACCGGTCAGCAGGGGAACCCAGACCTCGAAGCTCAGCGCGTCAAACGCCGGGTTTGCCAGGCAGGCATAGCGCAGCGCGGGCTCGGTGCGGATATAGCCGGGCCGGGCCAGCCGCAGGATGCCGGCGTCACGTACCTCGACTCCCTTGGGACGTCCGGTTGTTCCGGAGGTGTAGAACAGGAAGGACGCCTTGCCCGCGGAGGATGGCGCCTGCACCGGAATCCCGACATCCGGGACCTCGGCCAGCACGCTCTCAACGGTGAGTGCCTTCAAACCCTGCGGAAGCTCCAGTGCGGTATCGACGCCAGCATGCACCAGGACGGCTGCCGCGGAGTCCTTCAGTATGAAACGGCGGCGATCAGCGGGGCTCTGCGTATCCACGGGCACCACCTGGGCACCCATCCGCAGAATGCCCAGCATCACACAGACCAACTGCCACGAACGCGGCAGCGCCACAGCCACTGCCTGCCCGGCGGTCACTCCCTCGCGGCGCAGAGTCTCGGCCACGACATCCGCCGCGGTCTGGAGCTGTGCGTAGTCCATGCGCACGCCGCCGTCGATGAGGGCAGTTGCCCCCGGTGTGCGCAGAGCCTGCCGGTGTATCTCCAGAGCGAGGCCGGTCGAAGTGACCGAGGCTTGGAGCAGTCCGTCCGGGGACATGTGGGTGCGGGGTTCCATTACGCCTCCTGCAGGCCGAAGAGATTCGAAGCTGCAAGCAGCTGGAGGCACCGGATTAGTACGCCCCGATTCAACAGTTCCCGCCCACGCTCGGGCGTCGGCACGTTGTATGCCGCATCAGCGTCTGCGTCCGTCTGCACCACGCCCCATAGCCGGTCCTGTACGGACTCCAGGTACTTCAGAAATACTCCGGTGCGCAAGTGACGGACGGCTGTTGTTCGGGGGGTAGGCACGGATTGACCTTCACGAGAAAAGGATATGCGGGAAACGGGATTTTTTTGTTTCGCAATGCCGGAGAGTTTGGAATTTCAGGCAGGGGCGCGTCACCGTTTCCCTAGACGGGTGGTTCGCCCCGGCTTTCCGGCTCAGAGGGTGTGGGCTGCTCGTTTCGCGGAGAGCCCTCGAACGGGCCGCACCTGCGGACAAGCCGACAGAGCAGGGTCACTGGAAAACCTTGCCTAGTCCAATTGTGGCGAGGCGTTCGGAAGCCGACAACAGGTCAGGGATCTATGCCTATGCGAGCCCTGCGTCGCCGCACAGGGAATTTTCGATGTCGCCATCACTTAACGAAACTCCGTTGACTGTTGGCGCAGATTGCAGAGAGGAGCAGCTTTCCCTAGCTCTGCCGGTACTTAATAATTCAGTTCCGCCGACATTAATTTCACATTCGCCAAATGGTCAACAGTGAGCTGCGTCACGTGTTTTATCTGTCGCGAAACCCACGTGTCGCCGCAGGTGGGTGACTGTAGGGCGACTGGCTGAAAATAAGCGACGAGGATTCGGTATTGATGCACATTCGGGAAAATTTCATGCCTGGTTGGGCATCGATGCTGGAAATCTATTGCTTGCCGTGTTCGTGCTATCAAGTTGAGCGGCAACGCCAATGGTGCACCGCTTGCAGTCCCTTCAATTGTTGAACTTGCAACAACATGAGGATGCCTGTAGCTCTGTCTCCACTTAATCTTCACGAAGGGGTGTCATGTACGGCACGGTCAACGGATTCAGCTACGGGTTGATCACACCCATATCGGCTTACATCATGGCGTGCCTGGGCGGTGCCCTGGCGCTGCGCTGTGTCACCCGTTCCCTCTTGGTGGAACGATCCTTCAAGGCTGGCTGGCTCGCGCTGGGTGCAGTAGCGCTCGGATGCGGGATCTGGGCGATGCACTTCATCGCGATGATCGGCTTCCACGTCGAGGAGGTGTCCATCAACTACGATGTACCGCTGACACTGCTCAGCCTGGCTGTAGCCATTGCGGTGGTAAGTCTGGGCGTGTTCATCGTCGGGTACCTCGGCGCAGGGCGTATCAGCCTCGGCCTGGCGGGAGTCACCATGGGCCTCGGCGTGGCTGGCATGCACTACATCGGCATGGCCAGCATGAGATTCCATGGCACTCTTCAGTACCAGCCTCTCGTCGTTACCGCTTCAGTGGTCATTGCAGTGGCGGCCGCAACTGCCGCACTCTGGGCCGCTGTTACCATCCGAGGATTCCTGCCCAGCCTCGGCGCCAGTCTCGTCATGGGGGTAGCGGTCAGCGGTATGCACTACACCGCGATGATGGGTCTGACCGTGCACCTGCACGAACAGGACACTCCCGACTTGGGTTCACCACTGGGCAAGGTACTGATCCCGATGCTTCTCGGTCCTCTCCTCTTCCTGCTGCTTGCCGCGGTGATGGTCATGTTTGACCCGCTCTTCATTTCGGGTGAGGGTTTTGGCGAAGGTCCGGCCAAGCGTGCGAAAGCTGACCGATCTTCCGTATTTGCCGAGCCCGGACGTAACCGAAAGCGGCACTCGTCTGCCACCTACCCTGTATCGATGACCGGGCAGGTGTCTGATCAGCGCGTCGTGGGCTCCTCTTCGCGCAGCGAGGACTGGCCCCCCTACGATGCGTCCAGTGCCGATCTTTGGCCCAACAGCCCGGCTCCGTGGGTAGACGGCGCCGAATACTGACTGAGCGGCCAGGTCAGTTGCTCGGATATGCCTTTCCGAGGAGTGGTCACTGGCCTGATGTGCGGAACCGGATCGAGTCGTTGCCGGCTGGTCCGGTTCGTGGTCACGGCACTTGCAACGGAACATCACTGACCTTCAGGGGACGGCCCTGGATTCCAAGAGGCAGAGCCTGCACGGCCGCTGAGGTGCCCGTCAGTGCGCCGAGTTGAGCAGCTCGTTGAACCGCCCGGGCATGAGTGGAGGCCTCAATTCCTCACACCGCCTGCGGCCGGGCTGGTGTTGAGCGCAGGCATTGGTCCTGTACCCGCGGAGTGGGACGTTGACGATCGGGAGAGGGCTCGACTCCGTGCCGATTGTTCTCTCCCGCCGAACACTGACGGTGATCCAACGATGTCGGCATCCCCTGCACGGCCGAACGCCCGGCGCTGGGGCTGACGAGAACCAGTGGACCTGGAGGAGAGCCGCCTACTTGCGCTCGGTCTATCAGCCGAGGGGCGCGCGGTCATCCTGTGACCGACAGGCCTTCGGGACGCGATCACCTCCTGGCGTGCCGCTGGCTTGCAGGATGCGCGGACAGGTGCGGAGGCCAGCCCCGCAGATCTCCACAACTGGCCGATTGCTTAACGCATGTGCGGACCGGTCAGCGACGGGGTGGGCATCTAGGGCGCCACGCCGGGCACCCTCAGCATAGGGACCCGTTCGGCCCCGGCAGAGGGACGGACCCGTCACGCAGTCGGCGGTCCGGCTGCACGCCGGATCACGCATCTTCTGTGGTGAAAGAAGCAGCACTGCAAAATTGAAGGCGCGCCCTAAAGACTCTCTCCTCTTGCCCGAAAGGGCCATCTTCTCGTTACTCTTCGTGTCGACATAGCAGCGATGAGGCATCGGCGCGTATCTCGCAGGACAGTCCGGTGACGGACGGCCGCCCTGGACGCGGCCCGATGAGCTGAACCTCGGCAGCCGTGACGCCGGATCAGGCCCATGTCGATCCCCTGGCAGCCGCTGCCAGTTGACCTGGCGTCGGCCAAACACTCGCCCGAAGGTCCGAACCAGGGGTTCTGTATGCGACATGTCATGTTCGGATCGAATCGCTGCCTGCCATGTTCTGGCACTCGCCTCGAACGGCGTCCTGCCCTCGGCCGTCCTCACCCCTGTTGTGCCGAGATGGAGCATCTACGCTGGCGAGACGCCGATGAGCGGCGATCAAAGCATCAAGCCGACCGGGAGTAGACATTCCTGCTTCCATCACTGGGAGACCACATGACTTACAGCGCCACGCGAGCGATCGACAAGACTGTCGCCGTGATCACCGGAGCTAGCGCCGGCATCGGTGCGGCAACCGCTCGTACCCTGGTCGATGCCGGAGCCCGGGTCGTGCTGGGCGCGCGCCGCAAGGAGCGGCTCGATGAGCTCGTCGACGAACTGGGTGAGGAAAACGTTGTCGCGGTAGCAGGGGACGTTCGAGACCCTGGATTCAACGAGACCCTGGTCGCCGAAGCAGTGGATCGGTGGGGCCGGATCGACACCGTAGTCGCCAACGCGGGAATAGGCGCCTACGGCGGCATCCTGGACCTCGAGGACGACCACCTGCGCGAGATGGTGGAGACCAACTACCTGGCCACCGTGTGGACGGTGCGCTCCGCGGTGCGCCGCTTCCGCGCCCAAGGCGACGGCGGCGACATCGTGATCGTCAGCTCGGTGGCCGGCTTCCGGGGAGGAGCCGACGAGGCAGTCTACGCGGGCACAAAGTTTGCGCAGGTCGGCCTCGCCGGTGCCCTCGACCGCGAACTGCGCGCTGAAGGCACCCGGGTGACCTTGATCTGCCCGGCCGGCACCGCGACCGAATTCGCCATCGGCGCCGGCCGTGAGGAGGGTTCTCCCGAACTCGACGCATACCTGCGTTCCGACGACGTCGCTCACGCGGTGCGTGTAGTTCTCGAGCAGCCCCGCTCGGTGCGAACGACGGTGTGGCAGCTCTGGAGCGCCCAGCAGCAGAGCTGAGACGGGCACGCGGCTACGAATGTGCCGACAGCACCGCGACCCAGTGCGGAGGACGTCACTCTCAGACCTCAAGGATGGCGAAACTGGGCCAGAACTTCCTGCAATGCAGACTGCATGAGGGACGGTTGTCACCCCACCAAGCGCTCTAAGCCATCAATGGTGAGCCGTCCCTCATCGAGCCGGACCTGGCGGCGCAGACATGGACACCGCCGCCCTATGCGGGTGATCGGGCCAGCACTGATGCACCAGTGTCGGGTGCCAGGCCGGGCGTCGGAATGCTCCTGGCGCGGCAATCCTGATCGCGCGGGGAGCACGCCGGCCGCCCAGAGATGGACAGAAGTGCGAGGTCGCGTTCCTGCTCACGCCCATGGAACGGGGCCGGCGTAAACAGAGGACTGGCCTCTGGTGCCCGTAGAGCCGTAAAGCTTGCGAACACTCCGGCTGCGGACCACCTCTACCACAATCCGACTCACAACAGCCGCTATTGCAGTTGCGGGTCGAGTCCGCGAGGAGTCAAACGCACCTTCTCTGGGACCCGCACGGGCCGAAGTGCGCATCTCCGAGGCCACCAGACTCCGTCGGCGGCACTCAGCCATTGCCACAGAGGGAGGATCGAAAGCGCTTTCCTGTAGTGCTCCATCCGTTCAGCGCTGAAGCATTGCACGTCCACCCGGACGTCTAGCTGCTGAAAAACGGACACAGCAACATCGGCATCTGCATGGGAACAACCCTATGCGGGGCCTAGGCGAGGAACTGTCGGCAGGAACGCTCGGCGTTCTTTCACGTCTCGAGTACGCGGATGTTCCACTTTGTCACCGTGCGGGTGATCGTTGACAGCGTGGTCTTCGGTCTGGTCCCGCACGCCGTGCAAAGGGCGAAGAAGAGGGCGCCTGAACCGGGCTCTGTCCCAACCACCTCGAGGCCATCGCCCGTGCGGGTCAGCGAGGCGGACAGACCCGGACCCCCGGCGTTTCTCGGTCCGCATCCATTCGGCGATAGTCGGCTACTGAGCCACTGGCCGAATAGCGGCCATAAGACGATCACCAATGGCGCACGCAGTTGCCGTACGGTTTGCGGACTACGACTGCCCAAACGACGGCGGCTGGTCGGAACAGGAGAGGACGGTGTCGGGGTGGTCGGGGACGATCAGGAAGCCTGGGGTGCGCGAGCGTCGTGCCGTACTGCTGCTCCGGAGGAGCTGTTCGCTGAGGGTGCAGCGCAGAACAGAGCCAAAGTCATCTGCAGCCGGTGTCCTGTGCGCACCGAGTGCCTTGCCCATGCACTCGATCACCGTATCGAGTACGGGATCTGGGGTGGTATGACTGAACGCGAACGACGGGCTCTTTTGCGCCGTCGCCCCCTGGTCACGTCCTGGCGCCGCCTCCTCGAAGCCGCCCGATTGGAACATGAGCGCGTCGTTGGTGCTGAGCATGGACAAACCTGGCAAGCCTAACTGACTGTTCTCTATTCGCTCGCGTGGTCGTACGGCTTCGAACGGGGCCCTGGTTCGGGTGAGTTGTCTGGTGCGGGTGCATGGAAAAAGGGCCTCTTGGTAGCTCGCCGATGTCGAGTCCAGCGAGAATCAAAAGGCCCTGTTGTTGAAGTGCCGCTTGGTCGTGGTCACCCAGTCCAGTTCGTCCACCCGTAGGTGTGACTGCCTCGCCCACAGGTTCGGGAACGCGGCCGACCAGCCGGATCGTCAGCCCTGGTACGGCTCGGACACGAGCGACTCCGAATGGGCTCTGGTGAAGAATCTGCTGCCGGTTCCGGACTGGCTGGCGGGCCAGGGAGGCTGACCAGAGGGCTACTGCCACCGGCAGATAATCGATGCGGTGCGCTACATCGTCAACAACGGCATCAAGCGGCAGGCGATGCCCGCCGACTTCCCGCCCTGGCCGCGCGTGAGGGACCGCACCCATGGCGAAAGTAGGACCCTCAGCTGTGTTGCGCGCCAGCCACGGCGGGCGAGCTAGACCGACGCGCATGGTGTAAACGATGTGACCAGCGGGTCCGATACGGCCTACAGTTGATGAACAGGAAGCCTGCCATCAGGCGATACCAGGCAACATAGGATGCAGGCCCTGGTCACGGTTGTGGCCGGTCCTGACGCGCGGGCGGGCTACGCTGTCCCGCTGTTGATGAGACCAGCTCAGGATGGTTCCAGGCCCGGGTCATGTCTGCAGGATGGTAGAGGGTCTAGACATGCCACGCTCGGAAGCCGGTGTCTTCAACCGGAGCGGATTCTCCACTCGGTAGTGTCGCCACTATGAGCGGACTTGACCGTCACCGACAGCGTGCGGCCGCGCAGTTGCTGAGCTTGTGGGCCGGAGACATCTACGACGCCAGCTTCGAAAACTCCACCCCCGCATACGTACCACTCGCGTGGGCCGTAGACACAATGGGACATCTGCATGGCGAACTCCCGCGCGCCGAAGGGGTCACCTACACGCAGCGGGTGGAACGGCTACGCATCTGGGCCAACTACCTCGGCATCGACCTGCTCCCCTCTGCTGACGGCGGCATGTACGGCGAACTCGAGTACACACCCGAGGGGCCGTGCGGCGTCATGATCCGCGTCACCGTCGCCACACCGAGATGACGACGCCAAAGACCGCAGCGGCTGCTCTCGCCCTCGGTAGCGCAAAAGGGGCAGCCCGGCCCGGCCAGAGCGTTAACAGAGCCGGGCTGCAGTTGAGAACCCTAGCTGGGCAGCGAAAGCCGGAGTCCTCAGCACACGTGCTCCAGGTTCAAGCCTGGCGTACGCGATCACTAGGAAAACGAAACACGCCGTCAGTAGATACGGCACTGAAAAGGCTCTTGAGGACCAAAGGCCCTCCGTCGCACGTCTGAACCCCGTGTGCACCGGTCTGGCCCGGCCGGACTTCCCCCGAAGCAGTGGCGCTCTCGACAGCGCAGAGGCGAGGGCCCTGCTCCTGTTATCGCCGACAGGAGCAGGGCCTTCAGGGCAAACGCATAGGGCGGGGGACCCTGAGCGCGCTACATCGTTCAACGACGTTCAGAGTCCACAGATACGAAGCCCACCCCCTAACGAGCTCGTGCACGGTAGGCGCTGAGACATCGCGAGCTTCGGTGCGACCCGGTTTCACATCTGCCATTTCGGGTTCAGGTCCGCGGTCTGCTGGCGGGACAGCAGGCCGGCGATGGCTTGGACGGTGTCGCTCATGTGCTCGCGGCGGCCGAGGTGGCGGGCCAGGGCCCGCCAGTTCTTCAGATGGGCGATGCCGTGCTCGATACGGATACGTCGTGATGAGTGCGCTTTGCGCTGGCGCTCGTGCATCTCCTCGTACCAGTCCGGGGCGTTCTTCTTGAACTTGCGGTGCGGTGGTGTCACCACCCGGCCACCGGTCTGGGCGCCCAGTCCCTGGTAGCCGGCATCAGCCAGGATCTCGACTGCAGGCCCGTCGGCCAAGAGCTTGACCAGCCCTAACTGGCGGGCGTGGGTGATGTCCGCGCAGCTTGCGGGACGGGCCGGGCTGCACCACAGCACACGGCCTTCGCCGTCCGTGACCACCATGGACTTGACGGCGTTCTGCTTGTTCTTGCCGGAGATGAACTTGTCGCGGTCCTTGCGTCCGGCGGCGGGCCGACGGACCCGGATCTCGGTGCCGTCGATGATGCCGGTCGTCCCGCTCGCGCCGAGATGGTCGACAACCTCAGCCAGAGACCGCAGCCGCACGTCGGGGCTGACGGTGCAACCCCGCTCGGCGAGCAGGGGCCGCACCTCACTGATGGCCCGGGTGATGGTGGAGCGGTCCACGCCGAACCAGCACGCCAGCACATCATGGGTGACCCCGTGACGAAGATGGACCAGCGTGGCCAGCAGCCGGTCGACGAACACCAGCCGGTACTTCGCACCGGCGCCCACAACCCTCTGCCGCGGGCGAGCGGCAAGCCGCGCTTGATGACGCTCATGCCACAACGGTCCGATCTCCTCGACCAGTTCAGCAATCACTCCGGCAGCCAGCCCCGTGATCCGCCGATTGTTGATGATCACCGCGCGCGTCGAGTTCCCCACCACCCGACCATGATCAACCATCCAGGCTCGACGTCTCACCGCCTACCGTGCACGAGCTCGTAAGGCTTGTCCCGTAAAGGTCAGGTGCAGCCGCGATTGCGCTCCGGCAATCACGTCGGCCGCAGCCTCCTGCGGCGATGACAGAGGTCAGCGGCATGATGAGCGTCATGACGAACAGCGCAGGCATGCACCCGGACCAGATCCCGGGCTACGACGGCGGCCCTCTGGCCCACCTTCCTGAGCTTCTCGACGAGCCCCTGTTCTGGCTCGGGCACCTCCACTCCTGTGTGCAGAGCGAGGAGGCCGAGGAGCTCCTGTTCGGTGCCGATTACGACGCTGCGGAGGACTTCCACCGCCGGATGACCGGACGCGCGGACTGGCCCACCTTCTCGATCCCGGTCACCGCTGGCCGCCTGCACATTGTCTACCGCAACCTTGAGGGAGACGCAGGCACCGACTACCTCCTGCACCACCCCGACTGGGACCGCGCCGAACTGCTCGCCAACGACGACGGCCACTTCATGGGCCCTGGCCTGGCCTGGCCCGAGTTGACAGCGGCTGCGGACAACGGCTTGGCCGGCGGTTCCACCACCGACCCAGACAGTCGCCTGCTACTCCTGCTGCCTGCATTCGGAGACACAGCCATACCCGCCGAAGCCGCCGAACGTCTGGTGGCAGCGCTACGCGCCCGAACCGCCGTCGAAGACCCCGAACAACTTGCGGCCGCTCTGCTGGAAGATCAAGGCCCCTGTGGCCCTACGCACTGGACCACACAAGGGGACGGTCTACGGATCAACGACGGCCGCTACTCGTTCCGCAATCCCACCAACGGCTTCGCCCTGCCAGTGGACCGCCTCGCCCGAGTGACAACAGCATTGGCTCCCTGATTCAGGCCGTCCTGGGACGATCCTGCCGTGAATAGCATGATCACCGCTTCGCAGCCGTCCTGGATAGCCCTCTTCACGGGGCTGAGCCCTCGCCGCTTCGGCAGGCTGATCACAGCGTTGCGGCGTGAGGGCGCGGCCGAGGTGCGACGAGGACGGCCGTGGAGTCTGCCGCTGGAGGATCGAGTGCTCCTGGTGACCACATACTGGCGAACGAACCTGACCCTCCGCCGGCTTGCCCCCTTGTTCGGGATCTCCAAGTCCGCCGCCGACCGGATCATCGCCCACATCGGGCCGCTGCTTGCGATCAAGCCCCGGCAGAGATTCCGCCCGGACGCCGTGCTGATCGTCGATGGCACCCTTGTCCCGACCCGTGACCACACCATCGCGGATAAGTCGAAGACATCTCATGTTGCTGGCGGGTCAAGTAGGCGCTCAGGCAGCAAGATTCACAGGTGGTGCGAAGGCACGGTCGAGGTCGAACAGCGTGCGGTGCTGTAGGCAGTGGAAGAGGCAGCCGAGCAGCTTGTTGAACAGGTTCCTGAGGGCTGCGGTATGCCGTTCTCCACCAGCACGCCGTCGGTCATAGTGGGCGCGTGGAGCCTGTGTGCGCAGGGCTGCGAAGGCCCACATGTGCCCGGCTGATGCCAGTCGCTGGTTCTTGACGGTCCGGGCCACAACCACGTGGCTGCGGCCGGAGGCCCGTGTGACAGGAGCCGCGCCGGCGTATGCCTTCATGGCTCTGGCGTCCGCGAAGCGTTCGCGGTCATCTCCGATCTCGGCGAGAACGCGTGCTCCAGAGAGCACGGAGAGCCCTGGGAAACTGGTGATGATCTCGGCATCCGGGTGCGCGAGGAATGCCTCTTCTGTCGCCACCGCCAACTGGGCCACGCTGACACAGGCGGCGTCGACCTGCCGGATGAGTGCCACTGCCTGCTGTCCCAGAGCCTGTTCGACCTGCGGCAGCTGCCGTAGGGAGTCCGCGCGGAAGATTGCCCGAAGTCGCTCGACCTCGGCTTCGATCCCACAACGTGGACGCTCACCGTGCTTGAGCAACGCGCGCAGCTGGCTGCGGGTGAGCTTGGCGGCGTCGGCCGGCGTGGGTGCGGCAGTCAAGATCACGCGGGCGCGCGGCGAGTCGAGTCCGGGCTTTCCAGCGCCGTGAAAGGCAGCGAGGGCGGCTGGAAAGTACTCGCGCAGGTGTGACCGAAGCCGGTTGATCATCTGTTGCCGGTCCCAGATGGCGTCCTGGTGAGCGCGGGCCAGGACGGCGACGGCCTGCCCCGCTTCGCTGTCGTCGGGCAGAGGCCGGTGGGCATGCCGGTCGGTCCGGAGGATGTTGGCCAGAACCCGGGCGTCCGCTGCGTCGGACTTGGCTCGGGAGACGCTGGCGCGGTCGCGATATCGGCCCGCGGCCAATGGATTGATTGCGTAGATCTGACGGCCGGTGGCCCGCAAGGCGGCGATGAGAAGCCCGCGGGGCGTCTCGATGGCGACCGGGATCGGTTCTGCTGCGCTGTCACCGTGCTGAGCCAGAAGTTCCATCAATGCGTGGAAGCCGACGCTGTCGTCGCTGATCCGTAGCTTTGCAAGCTGGGTTCCGTCCTGGTCGACCAGGGCTATGTCGTGATGCCCTTCCGCCCAGTCAATGCCGCAGAAGATCTTGTTCAACCCTGTGCCTCCGTATGAATCTGCAGGTTGGACCTGTGCGGAGCACGCGGCGCTCTAATAGAAGTGCTCAAGGCACGCCATCTCACGAGCCGTTCGTGTCTCCAGCGACCGACAGGGACCTCGGTCTGCTGGAGAGCTCATGGCTCGCGAACTGCTGAGAGGTGGCCCCTGTCGGCGGGCTGAGGACATGAAACCTGGATCCGAGCTCTGCCGGGCAGGACCGGTCTTTGACGAGAGATCAAGGTCCCGGAACTACCGAAGGTCTCCGCCCGGCAGGGCACGGGCGAGGCAGAGCCGGTCTGAACACAGGGATCAAAGCCCCAGAACGGCGGCAGGCTTCCACCTCGCATCGGGGCCCTTGCACTGCCGTGCTCGAGCTCACCGATGAGCTATTAGAACTACCGGTACTCCACGAACCACCAAGTGGTGATCGATGCCGACACACGCCTCGTTGTAGGGGTCGGCAGGCCCGTCCCGGGCAACCGCAACGACTGCAAGGCTTGGGAGGAATCCGGGGCGAAGGCTGCCGTTGGCAAGACCATCACCATCGCCGACGGCGGCTATCCGGGAACCGGGCTGGTCATCCCACACCGTCGGCCCAAGGGCGGCGAGCTCACCGAGTGGCAGGTCAAGCACAACCGTTCTCACAAGCAAGTCCGGGCCCGCATTGAGCACGTGTTCGCGCGCATGAAGACCTGGAAGATCCTCCGCGACTGTCGGCTGAAGGGCGACGGGGTCCACCACGCCATGCTCGGCATCGCCCGCCTCCACAACCTTGTCCAAGGCGCGTAGCCGCAGTCTCGAGCCCCTACCCAGCCACGCACCCAAGATCGATTACGGGACAGACCTTAGCTGCGCGCCGCGCGGAACCGGCATTGCCCGCCGTGCCCCCTGCGCCAGGTGGCCTGGGGCTGGGCATCCAGGTATTGAATCCGCTGATCATGACTGATGCGTAACAGCGCCCGTTTGGACGGCTTGCCGGTGACGCCACGCCCTGATGGCCATATCGACCAGATCAGACAGAGCGATCACTCGTCCGTGTATTTCTAGCAAGTACGCGTCATGATCACTTTTGGCTGTGGGGCATAGTTCAGAGTGAGCTGCTTCTCCATTCGTGGAGAGCGGTTTCCTGCTGCTGACAGGAGCAGGCTGGCGGTCGCCTTTTCGTTCCCTCGTCGGGGCGACCGCCTTCCCACCCCGTCCGGAGCTTTGGTGAGAGTGGAGGGAGTCGAACCCTCACGCCCGCAAGGGCACCGGGACTTGAATCCGGCGCGTCTGCCCGTTCCGCCACACTCCCTGGCGCTTCACCCCCGGCCCGAGAGATCTGTGATCATAGGCCAGGGACCAGATGACTCATGCCCTGTGTGCGTACCGGTCACGTGCTACCTGCTGGTGAAGCGAGATCATTTTACTGTGCCCAGCATGCTCTGGCCATACCCCAGGAAGCAGCCTCCGTGCCCGAACGCCTCGTTTCTTTCCCCGTCAATTGAACTTGCGACCGATGTCGTCGGTGAGGCTTGCCATGCTGGTTACTGATCTTCAAAGCGTGGTTTGGCAGAGGCCGATGCCTCGTGATCCCTGCGGTATGCCGACAGCATGAGGTATGCGCAAGGGGGCGGGCTGACCGACGAACGGCGGTCCTTTCGCGAGAAGTTGCGTCTGGAAGCGGCTGAGCGGTTCAGGCAGGACGATGAGAATGCGGCTATCGCTCACGACCTGCGGGGAAGTGCCCGGTCGGTACAACGCTTTGGCGCAGGGCCTGGTCGCAGAACGGGTCGAGAGTTCCGGCCTCGAAGGGTCCGGCATCGCTGCCGCTGCGCAGCGATGAGCTGTTCGCCGTGCTGGAGCGTGAGCTGGCCAAGAGACCGCCGGCACACGGCTGGCCGGACTAGACCTGGACCCTGTCACGGATCAAGACGCTGATCGGACGCCGGTTCCACCAGAGCTACACCGTGCAGGGAGTGGCCGCTTTGCTCAGGCGGCACGGTCGGACCTGCCAGGTGCCGGCCCGGCGTGCGATCGAGCGGGGCGAGAGTGCTGTGGCTGGCTGGGTGAAGGAGGCCTGGCCCCAGGTGGAAGGACCGTGGCGGCGCTCGACGCCTGGCTCGTCTTCGAGGACGAAGCCGGACGGCTCGATAACGCCGCCATACGACCACACCTGATCCCGCCACAGTCACCCCGCGGTCCGCGTCCAGGGCCGCTCGCACCGCCGCTTGTCGGTGGCAGCCCTGGCCTGCTATAAGACCGGCGAGCGATCCCGGCTGATCTATCGGCCCTGCCCGGAAGCCCGGCCCGATGGACGCAAAAGCTTCTCCTGGAAGGACCACCACAACCTGATCCAGACTGCACACCAGCAGCCCGGCGGCCAGATCGTGCTGGTCCGGGACAATTCGTAGCCAGCCATGGTCGGCCGCTCCGCGACCGACGACAACTGGGTCCTGAGAGATGATGCGAGGGGCCCGGAGTCGGCTGCCAGGCTCCTTACCGTGCGTACATCAACCGGTGCGCGACGCTCTGTTCAGCGCTCCGGCCAGCAATCCGGGCGGAGCACTGAACGGGAACGGAAGCGGCCCGCGCGTGGAAGATGAAAGCCGCTCCGTAAGTTGTTTGGCGGTCCGGAAGAGTGGGGTGTGGCTCTAAAGTCGCTTGCCCCCGGTGGCTCCGGTGGAGTGGCCGCCCTGCTCTTCTGGGCACCCAGGCCGCTGATTGAGATGTGCGAATCGGTCGCTGTTTACGGAGCTGACGGCGGGGTGTCCTCGGACCAACGGCACGCTGTCCGCAGCCCGAGGAGACCCAATATGACGATACAGAGGCCCCGTTTATGGGTCGGTATCGATGCCAGCAAGGCCCACCACTGGTGGGTCGCCATCGATGACATGGGCACCACCGTCTGGAGCCGGAAAGTCAGCAACGACGAGGCCGTCATCCTGGCCGGCCTCAGCGAGATCCTCGCACTGGCCAGCGAGGTCCGATGGGCAGTGGACCTCACGGGCACCGCACTCGCCCTGCTGCTGGCCCTGCTCGCCGACCATGGCCAGCCGGTCGTCTACGTGCCCGGCCGGACGGTCAACCGCATGTCCGCCGCCTACCGGGGCGAGGCCAAGACCGACGCCCGCGACGCCTACGTCATCGCCGACACCGCCCGCCTGCGACGGGACTTCGCCCCCATCGACGTCCCCACAGACCTGTCCGCTGACCTGGCCCTGCTCACGGCCCATCGCTCCGATCTGATCGCAGACCGGGTCCGTTTACTCAACCGCCTCCACGATGTGCTCACCGGCATCAGCCCCGCCCTGGAAGCGGCCTTCGACTACGCCGACCACAAGGGCGCCCTGGTCCTGCTCACGGGCTACCAGACCCTCGCCGCCCTCCGCCGCTGCGGGCAGACCCGCCTGACCCGCTGGCTCACCGCCCGAGGCGTGCGCAACCCCGAGACGGTCGCCGCCACCGTCCTCACCGCCGCGCACGCCCAGCACATCCAGCTGCCCGGACAGGACACGGCCGCGGGCATCACCGCAGACCTCGCCGCACAGATACTGGCCCTGGACGAACGGCTCAAGCAGCTCAACCGGCGGATCAGCGACGCCTTCCACACCCACCCGCAGGCCACCGTCATCGAGTCGATGCCCGGCATCGGCCCCATCCTGGGCGCCGAATTCCTCGTCGCGGCAGGCGACCTGGCCGCCTACCCGGACGCCGGCCACCTCGCCTCAGCGGCGGGCCTCGTCCCCGTCGCCAAAGACTCCGGACGCCGCACCGGTAACCTCCGCCGACCCCAGCGCTACAGCCGCCGCCTGCGCCGAGTCTTCTACCTCTCCGCGCAGGCCAGCATCATCCGCGACGGCCCCAACCGCACCTACTACCTCAAGAAGCGAGCCGAAGGCCACAAGCACATCCCTGCGGTCATCGCCCTTGCCCGCCGACGCGTCGACGTCCTATGGGCCCTGCTCCGCGACAACCGCCCCTTCACCACCGCCCCGCCCACACAAACAGTCACAGTCGCCGCCACCGCAGTCTGACCAAGCCATGAGAACTCACTGGCCTCGGGGAACGGTGTGTCGGCACAGGCTGCTAGCGTCCGGCTCGTCGAGACGGCGAGAGGGCGTGAATCATGCAGATCGGTGGAGTCGACCTATACGTCAACCACCCGCTCATGGCCTTGGGATCACCGGACTGGATACCGGACGATCTCGAACTGGGCGAGCGCTCCGCCGTGTCCTCCGACACTCACATCATCGTGCGAGTACAGGCACAAACCACCCTGATCAAGGTGCGGCTGTTCCGTGACCACGGAACGGGCACCGCGTGCGACTCATCGTTCACCACCGTGTTCGACGGCACCCTCTACTTGGCGGATCGGCGCTTCGCAATCGGTGACGTCATGGGCGAGAGCCGGTTCGTCAAGTACATCGGGGGCCCGCAGCAATGGCGGGTCCGCGTCTCAGTCGACGATCCCGATCGGTACGCGCACGCTGCCGACGTAGTCCTGCAGCCCCAGGAGTAGCTTCCAGCCACCCCTAGATCCCCTGCACTCGCACGACCTACTTGACTCGGTCATTAAGACTCCACCCTTATCGTGTCGCCTGATCGGGCCGAGCGATCGGCGATGGCAGGCGGTCGTTCGGGTGAGGGCTCCCAGCCGCTTGCACTCTTGGCTTTCCGTTCCAACGACTGGCAACGCCTGACCAGAGGGGCACCCTGGCCAGGCGTCGGCTCGCGTGGACGGCTCGCAGAAAGCTTGAGACGAGGCTATGAAGCGGTGGCCTTCGCGGCGGTTTCGACGAGGCGGGTCACCACCGCGGGGCGGGAGATCATCACGACGTGGGAGCCGTCGACCTGCACCGTGTGAGAGCTGGCGCGGCGGGCTTCGAAGCGTTCCAGGTCGGCACCGATGGCCTTGTCCTGCTTGGCGACCAGGGCCCAGGAGGGGATGGTGCGCCAGGCGGCGGCAGTGGGGGCGTCCTCGAAGGCGGATGCGCTGATGGGACGCTGCTCAACGGCCATGATCCGGGTCTGGGACTTGGGCAGATCGGCGGCGAACACTTTGTGGAACTGGGCCGGGTCAATGGTGAGTTCGATGCCGGTGGAGCCATTGGCGTTGGAGAACGGTGCGGGGCGCAGGGCCGGCTGGAGTTGCGAGTCGTGGGACATGGCGGCGAGTTGGCCGAGAGCCTCGCCCCGGTCGGGCATGAAGGCGGCGATGTACACGAGAGCCTTGACGTCGGGGTCACCGGCCGCGGCCTGGGTGATTACGGCGCCCCCGTAGGAATGCCCGACCAGCACCACAGGACCCTTGATGTTGTTCAAGACGCCAGCGATGTAGGTGGCATCCTGCGGCAGACCGCGCAGCGGATTGGCTGGAGCCACCACCTTGTAGCCGTCCTTTTGGAGGCCCTTCACGACTCTGTTCCAGCCCGATGCATCGGCGAAGGCGCCGTGGACCAGGACGACCGTTGGTTTCGGGCGTGACTGGCCGCTCTGCTCCGCGGAGGCTGAAGGGGCGAGGGAGAACGTCAGTAGGCCGAGCAGGCTGGCTGTCGTGGCGGCGGCCCAGCTCAAGCATCGTGTGCGCATAGGAATTCCTCTGAGGGTGAGGGTCGGTTCCAGGGGTGTAGTACTCGGCCCTGCTGATTTAGGGGTAAATATATTGATTTTCCGGCAAGTTAACATTCAATAATGGGCGCCGACCGCACGCAGGAACGTGGTGTCGCGCGTTCATTCCAATGGATCAACCGGTTGTGCGCCGTGTCTGATGAGCAGCGAGGGTGGTATGACGGTGCCGACGTGACTGCGGAGGGACGAAGCGGTGCAGGGGTATGTCCACCGCATGCCCGGTCCTACCGCAAGGTGTTCTCGGGCTGCATGCGCCGCCCCTCACTGGTGTCAGCGTTCGCCTGGCACACCGTCTGCGGTCAACACTTTCCGTGTCGGCTGCCCCTGGGCAGAAGCTCGGTCCCGGCGCCGCGTTCACCCGCTCCCACTATGAAGAGAGGCCTTTTCGTGATTCCTCCCCCTCATGGATGAGGGGGGCTTCTCGCTATGCCGGGTTGGCGTCGCGACGGACCAGCCCGGCCCGTAGAACGTTGATCGCACCCACAGTGTCAGCGTGCGCGTTGTGGCCGCACGCCTGACAGTGGAACTTTTCCTGGGTGGGCCGGTTCTCCTTGGCGGTGTGCCCGCATTCGGGGCACCGCCGGGAGGTGTTGCGGGGGTCCACCGCTATCACTTGCCGTCCGGCTCCTTCCGCCTTGGCGGCCAGGATCGCGAGGAACACCCCCCATCCGGCATCGGCGATCGAGCGGTTGAGTCCCGCCTTCGCTGCGGCCCCGTTGGGCAGGAAGCTGCCCGGCTGTCCGGGGTCCGGCTTGGGCGCGGGGGCCTTGCTCATATTGCGGATCTTGAGGTCTTCATGCGCGACGAAGTCGTGCTCACGGACGAGACCGAGCGCGGTCTTGTGTGCGTGGTCCAGACGCTGACGGCGGACCTTGCGGTGCAGCCGGGCAACCGTCTCCACGGCCTTGCGACGTCGCTTGCTGCCGCGCTTGCGGCGGCCGAGGGCCTGCTGTGTGCGGCTTCGAGTTTCGCGGCGGCCTTTGCCCCGTAGCGGGGGTTGGGTACGAACTCACCGCCCGAATCGGCGAGGAAGTTGGCTATGCCCATGTCGATGCCGACTACGGAACCGGTCTGCGGCAGGGGTTCGGGCCGGGCCTGTTCGGCGGTCAGGATGACGTACCAGCGGCGCTCTTCGCGCTTCACACTGATCGTCTTGACCTTGCCGACCACGGGCCGGTGCTGGTGCACCTTGACGTGTCCGACGCCTTGGAGGCGGACGCGGGTGGTGGGGTCGTGCGGGGTGGAGTTCCAGCGGCAGCCGTCGCCGTCCTTGGGGAAGTCCACGGTGTCGAAAACCGCTTACCCGAGCGAAAACGCGGATACCCCGGCTTGTCTGCGGCCTCACGCGCCGGAAGAACGCCGCGAACGCCTTGTCCAGCCGGCGCAGGGTCGCTTGCTGGCTGGAGAACGACCAGCGGCCCTGGCCCTCCGGGTCGACGGCCCGGATGTCCTTGAGCTGCACAGACTGCTGCCCGTACCGGATCGTCGCCTTCGAGGCATGACGGTAGGCGTCCCGGCGTTCCTGCAAGGCCCCGTTGTAGAGCGAGCAATGATCGCGCAGCATCTCGCCGAGCGCGGCGGCCTGGCCCACGGTGGGCCGCATGAGGAACTTGTACGCACGGATTATCCAGCCCACCCCTTCCAGGTCAGCCTGCGAGACCCTCCAGTCTGGTCTTCGACACCGGCAAGAGGATGGGGCTGACGGCCACCAGCGTGTACGTCACCGACCTGCAGCAGGGGCGGCTTATCGCCCTGCCCAGCCTGTACCCGTCAGGGAGCCCAGACTGGACATTGTTGTTTCACTGGCCGGACTGGCTTACCGAATGGAGCGCACACACCTGAGGCAGGACGGCGCCACCGTGTGGATCCCCATGGTCGACGAGGTCGAGCACCTGGGCGTCCTCAAAGTCGAGGGCCTCGACTTGTTCCGGAGAGAGTGCGCAGTCCGCCTGCGGGTGGTATGCGAGATATGCGCTTGAGATGTGGGCGCAGGCTTCATGGTCCAGCTTACTGAGCGTTTTCGACCGGTTCGCGTGTCCTTCGACAACTTCGGAGCTCCAGGGGAGGGAGAGACCGGCGGTGACGGCGTCGAGGTCCTGGCGGAGGAAGCTGGCGAAGCCCTTCATGGGTTTCGGTGCGTTCTGCTCGCCATGCCGGGACATACTCTGCCGAAACGATCCCTCGCTCACTTCGCTGACCAGCGGATTCACGGAACTGCGGTCAGAGCCAAATCCAAATAGCCCCATCAAAGTGGGTGTCCGCTGCTGGGCAGACAAGGCGTACCAGGGGGCAGGCGGCACCGTCCGCATCCCCTACCGCAGCCACTGGGACAAACTCTCCACAGGCCAGCGAACCGTCAACGCCTCCTACGTCAAGATCCGCGCGCTGGGCGAGCAGGCCATGGCCGCCCGCAAAACGTGGCGCCTCCTACACAAATTCCGTTGCAGTAAGACCCGCGTCACCACCATCGTCAAGGCCGTCCTCGCCCTGCAACTCGCAGCGCACCGACGAGACCGGAACCAACAACACAGAAAGGACCACAGCATCGTGCCCGACGTCAAAGTCACCTACGACAAGACCGTGAACGCGGCGTACATATACTTCACCGACCCGCAGGCCAGCGTGAGATCGGCACATACCTATCCCTGCGATCCGATCGACGTCGACGGCATGATCAACCTCGACTTCGACGAGCAGGGCCGCCTCATCGGCATGGAGGTCCTAGCCGCCACGTCGAAGCTCCCCGAATACCTGCTCCAAGCCGCCGAGCGGCTGGACTCCGAGAGCAGTTGAGCCCTGGAACAACCCGGCGATTGTTACCCTGCATCGCCGCCAGCACAGGTTGGAAAAGGATCACGATCTTGAACTCTAGATCCCCGCAGGGAACATACCGCCTGTTGTGTTGATGGGGCAGTGCCTATGGATGACCAGGCCGGTAACTTCCAAAGCTCCACTCGCGACCCTCCAGATCGAGAACCCGAGCACGTCGGCTGCCCCACTCCGTGTCCTCCGGAGGCAACACCGACTGCCCGCCCGCTTCCACGGCGCGGCTGAAGAGGTCATCGACGTCGGGTGTCGCCAGGTACAGGCCAGCGCCAGTCGACAAGCCATTCAACGTGGGGACGTCGTAGGATGCGTCCGCACTTGCAATCATGACAACGGCCGTTCCGAGACGCAGCTCAGCGTGGACGACCTGGCCGCCCTCCCCGTCCTGACGCGCAGCCGAGACAAAGCCGAGTGCCTCCAGCCAGGCGATGGCTCTGGAGGCGTCCGCGTAGCTCAGATAGGCGTGAAGGGTAGCTTCCTGGGTTGTCATTGCCAGCTCCTTGCGCTTCAGGCCGAGAATCAGTTTTCTCCTACAAGGCTTGCGCCCTTTCACCCGATAGCAACCTGCACCGATTTAGCATCGAAACCGCAGTGCCAGGCTGGGCGACTACTATGGGCGTTGACGGCAGTTGCACATGAATGCGGAAATCGGTGTCGGATAAAATCGTTCAAATCGAAGCCTCGATTCCGGAGGGCAGATGAAGGGGCGGGATACCATCACGGAAACCTGCGTGAGGCCTCACGGAAGCAGCATTTTGGCTGGCGCGCATCAACAGTCCCGGTTCGGTTGTGCTGCGCTCAGTGAGCAAGAAGATTGGCGTCTTGCGCAACGCTGATTATCGGCACTTCTTCGATCAGGAAGATCTATTTGCCGCCGTAGCTACCCACTGTACGGCTGAGATCGGTCTGTTCATGGTCCGGCGGTTGTCCGAAGTGACCGAACCTCCTGCCCCGATCGCTCCTGGGTACGTCTCGACGCATTGGGAAGGGCTTACGTCGAATTCGCGCTGGCGGCCGGGGACTGGTATCCAATCCACATGCGGTGTGGAAAGAAGCTAGGGGCAGCGGACCGCGCCAGCGGCTGATGTCAGCCATCGACGGCGTGGACCGGCTTCTGGCGTGATGGCGGGCCAGCCCCGATGTTGCCTTGGCATGCCGCCGCTGTAGCCAGGATCTGGCTGTCGGGTGCGCCGGTTCGGGCGTCGGCCGTGTCCCACCCGGCCTGGCAGGCGATAATCGGGGCATGGCTTTCAGCTCCTCTCGTTTCCCGGTGCCGAACGCGTTCGAGCTGCTTCGCGAGCAGTACGCCAAGCGGCTGCCCGCGCGCCTTCAGGACCTGACCGGCCCCACCCACGGGTCGGTCGACCTGCCGCTGCATGTGGCCTGGTCAGGACGCCGCTCCTACGACGTGGAGCAGCCGCGCTCGCGGATGAGCCTCTACCGCACCGTCCTGGCCGAGGGGCAGCGCCAAGACCTAGTCGCCTTTCTGAACCAGGATCTGCTGGTCAGCCAGTGGCCGGTGCTGTGCACCCTGATCAGCAGGCCGCTGCGGGAGGCATGGGAAGCCGCCTTTCCCGAGCTAGCCGCGGTCCGGAGCGTACCGGCCGCGTGAATCTGACCGACCTGCACCGCCGGCTCCTTGCCGACGTACTCGCGATCGGCACCTCGTATCCCTTGGTGATCACAGGGGGATATGCCGTCCAAGCCCACGGCCTGGTCGACCGCCTCAGCCAGGATCTCGACGTAGCCACCGAGAATCCCGCCTCGATCGCCGAGATCGTCGCTGTGGTCAGTGAGGGACTCACCACCCGCGGCTGGCGCATCCGCCAGATCGAGACGGGCGCCCTCTCCGGTCGTCTCATCGCAGCGGACCCTAAATCCGGAGAGGAATGCGAGGTGGATGTCCTCAAGGAGGCATTCTGGACGGCACCCGTTGAGACCGAGTATGGACCGGTGCTGGCCCTCGACGACGTGATTGGCACCAAGGTGCGCGCGCTCGCGGACCGCGGCGCGGTCCGCGACCTCATCGACGTCCACGCCGCTTCCCAGCACCGCACCGCCGCTGACCTCGAAATGCTCGGCCGTCGCCACGCGCGCTATGAGTTCAGCCTCGAGGATCTGCGCGACCGGCTCAATGGTGCCGAATGGTGGGATGACGAGGATTTCACCGACTACGGTCTTAATCCCGGCCAACTGACCGACCTGCGCGCCTGGGCCCTCGCCTGGGCAGCCGAGCTTGACGCGCGCCTGTATGCAGAGGAGAACTCGGACGAGGTTTGAGAGTCGAACGGCGATCCATCGATCGCCGCGCATACGTACTGGCGCTGGCTCGCGGCTGGTTCGCCGTCGACTGAGCACACGCGCAGGCTGGGGCCAAGCGGGCGACATGAACCACGCGACCGAGTCCGCTCCCTCGAGCCGGTGTGGAAGGTGCCGTGGTTACGTCATCTGAGCTAGGTCTGTCAAACGAGTGGTGTAGCCGGAGGGTACTGGCGTGCCGTGTAGAGGCGGCCGTTGAAGGTGACGTCGAAGGTGTTCAGCGCGGTCTTCCAGCGCATGCTTCAAGGCCTTGCCCTTGCCGGTGGGTCAAAGGACATGACGGCCGTGTAGACGTACTTCAGGGCAGCCTGTTCGTTGGGGAAGTGTCCGTGGGCCTTGACGGCGGATGCAGGCGTTGACCGACTCAATCGCCGTTGGTGGTGCAGATGATGCGACCGCTCGAAGGCGGCTCCCTCGGCCAGCGCGGTGTGGACGGGCTTGAGGAGCCTGGCAGTCTTGTCCCGGTCCTGGCGAGCCGCATAGCGGAAGGAGTTCCGCAGCAGGTGGACCACGCAGTCTGCACGATCGTCCGTGGCCAACCGTCTCCACTGCCTCGGGCAGGCCCTTGAGTCCGTCGCAGACCAGCATCAGCACATTGCTCACGCTGCGGTTCTTGAATTCTGTGAGGATGCGCGGCCGGTGCTTGGTGCCCTCTCTGCCGTCGCCGGCCCACAGCCCCAGGATCTTCCGCCGGTCCTCGGCGGTGACCGTCAGAGCCACGTAGATGAGCCGGTTTCGAGGAGGACGTTCCGGCTCCGAAAATTCCGGTTGCCCTCGACATGCCGGGCAAGGTCGCCGACTTCCTCCGCTTAGCCGAGCTGGAGCCCGCCGAGCGGGCCACACTCGACCAGGGCGACCGTGCGGCGCGGCCAGGGCTACATCCTGTGCGTGACCATCGCCCCCGCGGTGCCACCCCCAACTCCTCGCCCGCTGCCAGCCGCTCGACGGTGCCCAGGGTGTCCCCGCGGTCCCGGCCCAGTGCAAGGCCCGCCGCGAGTACGAGAACCGAGTCAGCGCACTTACACCCTGACCATGATCGTTTTTTAGTGCCACCCGCTGTACCGATGTCTCCCGGGGCCGAACCGTCAACTCACACCGATGGCCTTCACCAGTGAGTTAATTCCTCAGGAAAATGTGTGACTTCAATCAATTGGAGAGGTGGATTCTGGTATCTTTATAAGAGAGTTGAGCACCCTGGGAGGGTGAGTGAGTCGGCAGTACGACGAGACCGCGATGAATGCGACCGAGGCCCGCAACGCGCTCTACACCCTTGTGAAGTACGCCGAGCAGGAAGGGCGCACCACATTGATCCACAAGCACGGTGACCGTGCTCTACTGGCGCCCCTGGACCGGCTTCCCGTAGCCCGCAAAGCCGACGCGTTCCCGTCCCACGTGCTGAGCGCGGCACAAAAGGACTTCGGTGAACTCATCACGCTTGCCGCCCAGGGGCAACCGCAGGTGCTCCGGCGCAGCCGTACCCCAGTCGCTGTGCTACTCCCCGTCGACACCCCGTCAGGTGCTCCCTCGTCCGATAAGACCGCGCACGCCAGCGCAGGTCCCGCAGGAGGTGCGGTGAACAGCCAGGGAACTCAGAGTCGCGGCAGCGTGCCGCGCAGGCTCGCCACGCTGGGCGACACCATCGGTTCCGTGCTCAGCTCCGGACCGGTCGTCGGCCCCACATTCGGGCTGTCCGGACTGGACACCGCAATTGGCAGCCTACAGCCGGGGCGGCTGACCCTCGTCGCGGCCGCCCCGAACGTCGGCGGAAGCCTCCTGGGCCTGGCCGCCGCACGCACGACCGCGCTCGTCGAGCACCGTACCGTCCTGTACGCGGCGTCGGGACCGAACCGGGACGACGTCTTCCGCCGGATCCTCTCCGCGGAGACCGGGGGAGACTACCCGCGCCTGAAACAGGGCCGTCTCACCGGGCACGAGCAGCAGGTAGCCCATCAGCTGGTCCAGGCGGGCGATCTGCTGATGATCGATGACGGCAGCAACCTGACTGCCGAGGACATCGCGGAGACTGCCCCGCACATGGAGGGCTTGGCCCTCGTGGTCGTGGACCGCCTTCAGGCCAGCCACAGCCCGCGCCTGCCGCTGTCCGGGAAGCATCTCCCCGACGCCTCCCAGGTCCTGGCCTCCCTCGCGCGCACCCTGCACGTCCCGGTCCTCGCCATCGTGGACAGCGACGACCCCACGCTGCTCGGCCTCCTGGACGCCGACGTCCTGCTGACGCTTACCGCGACCACAGACCCCGGCAAAGTCCAGGTAACGGTGTCAGAACGGGACTTCGGAGTGATCGGCTCGGCGTACCTGTGCCCCGACCTACTGCACGCCCGTTTCCTCGACGCCAGCCCCGCCCCCGTCCCCAGTACGAGCGGCGAAGGCCAGGCCCAGAGTCTGGGCAGCACAGTGGAGCACGAATTGGCCGAAGCAGCACTCCCCTACACCTCCGGCGCCCGGCAAGGGCTGCCAGCTTCGGTCACGCATGTCCTGGCCGCGCTGCGCACTGCGCTGGCAAGCGGCGACCAGAAAGCCCTTGCCGAACTCGGGCCGTCCCTGGCCGAGACGGCTACGGCGCCGCAACGGCTGCCGGACGACGCCGAGGGACGCCGCCTCGCCGCCGCGCTGAACGCCTACAGCACCGCGGTGTCCGTCGGCGCTCCCGGGCCGCCCGCCGCTGCCCAGCCCGCAGCAGGCAGCGCGCACGTCCCGGACGACGAAGACGACACAGAAGCAGAAGTGGAGCTTCAGCCGGGCGATGAGGAGGACGAGCCGGAAGGCGCGCCCTTCCCCGCGCTGAAGCTCCTCAAAGACGCGGTGAAGCGTTCGAAGATGCACCCGATCCCGGTCATCCGCACCGAAGACCGGGACAGCGGTCCGTGGCCGCTGATCAGTGAGCATATGGACGGTGAGCCGCGCTGGGTCCATCCCGACGTCACCAGCACGCGCGTGCCCTACATCCGGGAGAACGGGAAGCGTGTCCGGCGTGATCAGCTCGATGTGCCCGACTCGTTCGGCGCGGGCGTGCTGTGCCTGATCGACCGCAACGGCAGCTTCCCGTCCGCGTGTTCGGCCGTCCCGCTCGCCCCGAACAAGCTCCTGCACACCGGCCCCCTTGAGGCGTACGACAAGGCCAGTGCCGGGATCTACCTCATCGATATCCCGGAGTGGAACCGCACTGACACGCCGCACCCGCTGGGACGGGCCATCGACCGGCCCGACGAGCAGGGCCGCGTCTGGGTCACCACCCCACACATCAGGCAGCTCGCGAAGCTCGTCCGCGAAGGCCACCTCCCGGCGATGCCGGCCATCCACGACTCCTGGACGGGCAAGGCTAACGAGTCCCTGTTCAAGCCCTTCTACGAGGCGTCCCGGAAAGCGCGTATCGAGCTCGTCCAGGTCGGCGGTCAGCCGTACAAGACGTACAAGACGCGGCTGTCGATCGCACTGCGTCTGCTGTGGCCCAAGCGCACGGAACAAAAGTCGCCATTCTGGCGGCCGGACTGGCGCATGAGCATGGTCGCCGAGGCCTCGGTCCGCCACTGGACCGTCGCGTTCAAGGCCGTACAGGAAGGCCACACGCTCGTCGCGCTGCGCAACGTCGACGCGGCCATCTTCTGGACACCCGACACCACCCCGCCCGCGACATACCGGATCGGGACCGGCTTCGGCGAAGTGAAGGCCAAATTCGTCCAAGCCGGCGAGATCATCCCCGAAGGTGACGACTGATGGCCGGCCCCACCGGATACGGCAACTCCCTCGGAGCCGCCCTCACCGACCTCCTGCGCGCTCAAGTCACCCCCCGCCACCAGCTCTCGTCGTACAACGCCAAGCACTGGCACGCCCAGCTCAGCCAGCTCACCAGAACCCACCGCGGCTACCAGGCCCTGGAAACAGCCGGCCTCGACGTGACCGCCAAGACCCTTCTCAACTGGCTGTCCGATCCCGAATACAACGTCCGGCGCAGCTACCGCGCCCTCATCCACACCGCCTACGAGAACGTCGCCATAGTCCCCGCCGACCCGATCCCCGACCACATCAAGCAGGGCCAGTACGAGATCAGCGGAGTCGTGAAAACCGGGGACGACGAACGCACCCGCGGCACCGTGGACGCTGCGCCCCTGCGGATCGACGGCAGCCGGGGCAACTGGGAGGTGATCGAGGAACTCTGGCTCGCCGGCGAACTCACCGACGACAAGTTCGAGGATCACTTCATCGACGACATCATCGTGGAAGACATCGGCGAAGGCACCGACGGATGGGAGTTCCCCGGCGCCTCGTACTCCGTCGAAGTGCGCTGACCGCCTGCCTGACAGCCTCAGGCGAGATTCGCAACGGCTTCGTTCACCTCCACGTCGTCATGGGAGCGGGATGGTCTACAAGATTCGGCCCGGGATCTCCTGGCGCGACCTGCCGGAGCACTACGGACCGTGGAAGACGGTCTGCACTTGCTTTCGCCGCTACGCCCTGGAGGGCGTGTTCACCTGGACATTGCAACAGGTCCAGGCACATGCCGACGCGGCTGACGATATCGACTGGCTCGTCCAGATCGACTCCACCGTCGTCCGCGCCCACCAGCACGCGGCCGCCACCAGCCAAAAAAGGGGACTCACCGGCCGAACGAACCGGATGATCACGCCCTTGGCCGATCACGGGGAAGCGTGACCACAAAGATCCACCTCGTCTGCGACGGCCGCAGACGACCTCTCACGGTCCTGCTGGCACCCGGTCAACGCAACGACAGCGTCTGCGTACGCCCCCTCCAGAAAGGGGATCCGGATCCCCCGCACCGGCCTCGGCCGGCCGCGTTGCAGGCCCGTCAGGTCATCGCGGATAAGACCTACAGCTCGCGTGAATACCGTGCCTACCTGTGCCGACGCGGCATCACACACCATCCCGGAAGAGACCGACCAGCAGCGACACCACCACAACCGCGGCCACCGGTATTCGACCGGCAGATCTGCCGCCGACGCAACCTCGCAGAGCGCTGCTTCAACCGCCTCAAGAGCTTCCGCGCCATCGCCATCAGATACGACAAGACCGCCACCTCCTACGAAGCAGCAGTCAGCCTCGCGTCACTCCTGCTCCGGGCAAGATCCGTTTGAAGACGGACCCTAGAACGCCAGGTAGACCCCCTGGTGTCGACGTACTCCCTTAGCTCAGTCCTCGTCGGCAGGGATCTCGCATGCAATGTGATCTTGGACGCGGACTGGGACAGCTACCCGCGAAAGCGGCATGCGGATCGACAGAGCCAGACCGCCGTAGATCAGCAGTGCGGGGGGAGCGCAGTCCAACGGCAAGCTTTGCACTCATCTGGCCTTGGCTGGATACGCAGCACTGACCCCTCACTTGGTGAGGTGCTTCCCGCACCGTTCAAGCCGTGCCCACCTGCCGACGTGACTCCGTCCGACCAGGCAACCCATGAGGCCGCATTACGTTCACAAGCTTCTGGACGCCTACAGCGCGAAGCACGGCATCGCCCTGGAGACGCTGCAACAAGCCTGCGGCCATGCGAAGGCCAGCCGCCACCTTTTTCACCAGTGGGCAGCCTTCTTCCGCGCCGAGCTGCTGTGGCGTAGAGCCTGCCGGCGACCGCCTTATCGCTGACGTGGTGTGCGGTGGGTGAGCAGTTTCTTCTGCCTCGGATGTCGTGTGGTCAGCTGTTGGCTTCGACCATTCGAACGGATCCGGGGACGAGCCCGAGGTGGGGCTTCGGCTGGGTGTCCCATCCTGTCGTCTGTTCCACGCAACGGCTGTTGTCGAGGTCAAACACCGCACAAGGTTGTTGGTTCAACGATGAGGTGTAGACCAGCCCCTGAATGGGGTCGTCCGGGTTGAAGACCTTGAGGAGGAACTCCGCGACCACCTGAGTCGGTACGTAGTCGATCTGGTCGTAGCCGTCCCGAACCGGCTGGGCCATCTGGGCAACGAACTGACGCAGAAACAGCAGGGTGCGCCGCTGGTAGCTGTACTCAGCGTCGAAGATCGACGGAATGCTTGGAAGCCGGGTGAAGTCGACCACCGTGCAACTGCGGGAAAGCTCGAAGGTTCCTATTGCCAGCCGTAGCTGCTCGCCGCGCGTCACCTCCTGCACGGCGGTGTCCTGATCGAATGCGCCGTAGAACATCGGGATTCCGGCGGGGCTCATTCTGTTGGAGGTTCGTGCGAACTTGCGGGGCGCGGTGCCGAGGTCGGCGGCGCACCAACCAGTTGCTGTCGTCACCTCGCTGTCCTGTACCTCGCGAGCGCGCCACAGCTTGGTGCCTGCGGGGATTTTCCGTACCAAGTCCAAGTCCAGGATGTGCTGACCGATCTGGTCAAGGATGCGTCCCGCAGGGATCTCCCCCCAGCGTTCCTCTTCCTGGTCGGCATCGTCGCGGCGGAGCCAGAAGACATACCTGGTTTTGTATTGGATCTGTTCGCAGAAGCTCTGCCAGCTGGAGGTGAGCTGGTCGTTGTAGCGCAGGAGCTGCCAGTTAGTCTCGGTCCACGTCTGGTCGCCGATTGCTTCGCAGACGGCCTCCCTGACTGCATCATTGGCGAAGGCGTCGTAGTACTCGTTTACCAGATCCCAGGTGTCCCAGGTAGTGGCGACGTGGTAGCCACCCTCCCCGCTGTCGTAAGGGACCCCTTCGTCGTCGGCGTTGCCGTACTCGGTTTTCAACCCCTCGACGAACGCTTCGGTGAGAATGTCCAGTTCCGCGGCAGGACTCTCGCCACAGAAGCTGCACTCCTTGTCGTCCAAGGCGGAATTCGAGATCATTTTCATGAGCACCGGGTCCCTAAGGCATCCTGCACACACATGGTCACTCCGAGAAGACCAGCCCTGCCCGAACTCCAGCTCCATTTGCTGCTTTGTCGCACCCATGCCCGGCAGCCTACGCGCGACAGCGGTCAAGTTCGTTCACCAGCCGTGCGGCGTAGTACCGAGCCGCAGCACAGGACCGGCGCGATTACTAGGTGAGCCGGGTGGTCGGACGCGCGTTATGCGATCGGGTGGGCGTTATGACCTGTCTGCGGCTTTGAAGCGGAATCAGAAGAGGCCGCCCTCTTCGTCGCGGGTGAGGCGGGGGCTGCGGATGTGATGCTCAGGGGTGAATCGTCGCTGGGCAGCGATGCTGAGGGTGCCGGTGTTGAGGGTACCGATGTACTGCATGCATTCTTCGTCCGTGACTACGGTCGCGAGGGCTCGTTCCGCCTGTCGTTCGTCTACGCCGTTGCAGAGATGGCCGTAAATGACTCCGTCGTGGGGAACTCTCCGGTTGGGGCGGGGATCCGGCGTTTCAGGCCGCCAGGATCTCCCGCAGCTCCTGGACGGCGCGTTCGTGGTGGTGCTGGGCGGGGATGGCTTTGTACAGGTCTAGGGCGCGGCATCGGACCAGGCCGGTAAGGCAGTCGGCGGGCAGTCCAGTCAAGATGGCGACGGTATGGCGGCACATCTGCTCGGTGTCGCCGTCGTGGTGGGAGCAGGTAGCGGCGTCGATGTTCAGCAGGGTGCGTGTCATGGCGATGGTCGGCGCGGACAGTTCCAGGGCCTGTCTTCAGTTGTGATCAATGGGCTTCAGGATGCTGCTGATCCAGATGGTCGCTGCGCGGAGATGGAGTCCGGCGAGGTAGCTCTCGGGCGTTTCGTCGTAGCGGATCGCGATGCCTCGCCAGTCCTTCATCCTGTTGATGGCCCGCTCGACCGTGTTGCGATCGCGATAGAGATCGGCGTCGTGAGTGACGGGCCTGCCACCCCAGCTGCCCTTCTTCCTGCGGTTGGCGGCCTGGTCCTTCTTCTCCGGGATGACCGCCTTGATGCGGCGTTTGCGCAGGTGGGCACGGTTGGCGCGGGAGAGGCAGGCCTTATCGCCGGCCACCGCGGCGGGCCGGGTGCGCGGGCGTCCGACGGGCAGACGGACCCGCACCTTGCTCAGCACCGGGACGAACTGGGGCTGTTGGCGGCCTGCCCGGCGGTCAGAAGAAGCAACGCCGTTCGGCAGCCAGGCGGGTGTAGATGCCGGGCAAAGCCTCGCCATCGTTCGTGGCCGCCGAGGTGGTGGCCACGTCCGTGATCACGTTCACGCTGCCGGAGGCAGACGTCTCAGTGACATGCGCAGCGAACCCCTTCCAGTTGATGATGTGCCCATGGCGAATACAGCGCGCCGCGGTGTTGTAAGGAGAGACGATTGCCGAGGAAGAGGACGGCAGCCTGTCGTCGTCAGCGGCGCGCTAGCGCAGGCAGCCTGCCGCGTCGCAGTAGTAGTTCTGCACGACGATCTGCCTCAGCACCTCAGCCTGCAGGCCCAGCCGGTAGCCCGCTTCGCGCTGGTGGAGGCGTTCCAGCAGGCGGCAGGCGTCGTTGCCGGCGGTAAGTATCCTGGTCCTGGGGCGGGTGAAGGTTTTGCCCAGGCGGAGCGGAGGGCCGTAGCGGCGCCCCCACTCCTCGTCGACCAGGCTGACCAGCAGGTGCCTGGCCGTGCGGGCAGCTTCTTCTCAGGATGGCGGACCGTGCTCCTGGCAGAGCTGATTCCTTGCCGATCGGACGTCACGCCGCAGCCGAAGGGCGATCCTTCGTACCGATCAGCAAGAAGCATCTCTTGTACGAGTTCTTGGGTCGGTCTGCGTGGATCGGTAGAGTGCGGGTTGGCAGACACTGCTGCCCCTGCCTGCACGACGCGGCCCGGACCCGCGAGTGCGTTCTCGGCGGAAAGACGCGAATCGCGACGTCAGTTGATAGGTGTTTGCTGGCGTCTGTCGGCGCGCCGGTCCGGGCAGTCGCGCTGCAGATTGGATGGGCGTGGCAGCGGAACGCGATATTGCCCGGCTGAGGCAGAAGTACACGGGCGAGGGCCGGGCCGTGGCGCTAGAGTGGTATAGGGCTCACGGGCTGCATCAGGGCCTGGTCCCAGATGCTGCGGACTGGGTACAGGAGCTGCTGGAGGGGGGAGTACTTCAAGCCCTGTCCCGCCCCACTTTCGACCCTGGCAAAGAGGTGTCGGCCGACACGCTGTTCGGTGTTGCCGCGGCGTCGCCGAGCGTAGATGCTCTGACCTTGTGGCTGGAGGAGGCCGACGTCCCTCTCATTCTTGCCCGCGTCCTGCCGTCTCAGGTGGGCCTGACGGTGTCGGGTGTGCCGTGGCTGCGCCCGTGGTTGAAGCCGGATGAGGACCTCGTGCTCGGGCTGATCGGCCAAAACGCGCGAATTACGGTGCGGGTCAAGCATGTGGTGGGGGAGGGACGTACTGCGCGGGTCCGGGCGTACAGGGCCGGACGCGAGGCCCTGGAGCAGGCCCATGCGTTGATTAGGACGGTGGGCGGGACCCCGTTGTGGACCACGCCACTCCCCCAGCCCGTGGAGGGAAGCCCACTCGAACTGCTGAGCCGTCCATTTGCTCTCGGCGAGGCCACGCGGTGGAGCCGCACGCTGCGAAGGCCCGGCTTGTTCGTTCAGCACCGGCTCGATGCGCGATCGTTGCCGCCATCGGTGGAAAAGCTCGAAGGACCGAGCCCGGCACGCATCGCACCACGGGCGGTGGGTCCAGCCCGGACGTCGGGCGGCAGCGTGGTTGCCGTGACGGCGGCCAACGGCCGTGGCGGGTCCGGCAGTACGACGACCGCTCTGGCCCTCGCGGGAGGGCTGGCGCGCTTGGGAAGCCGGGTGCTGCTGCTCGGCAGCGACGATCCCAGTAGCGCCATACAGCTGTTCGGAGACCAGCAGCCGCCCACGTTTACCGGCGCTGGATCACTGACCACGGGCCTGGTGCCATCCGATCCCGAAGAAGCCCGGAACATGGTCTCTCGCTCCCGGGACTTGCAGTACGACATTGTCGTTGTCGATGCCGGATGGCAGCATCGGTATCTGGTCGGCGACAGTGATCTCGTTTTGGCCGTGCTGACCGACCGTCTTTCCGGCGGCAGATCACTCTGGACTGACACGAAGGTCGTGGACGGGCGCCCAGAGTACGTGCGGATGTGGCAGTGGCTCGACGACGCGTACGTCCAGTGGAGGGCACCGGAACCAGATCCCGTCACAGTTTCGATGTCCTTCCTCGACAGGATGTTCGCCCTGTACGTCACCGCGCGTGCCGAGGACGGCAACGCGGCTGTCTACGACGCTTCCGACCTCGAGGGCATCGAGGAATGGTGGAGCGACTGGGAGCAGATTCAGTTCAACCTCTCCGCCCGCACGAGAATGGGCTCCTCGCATCACGACGACCACGATGAGGATGAGACCGTAGGCTGGCCGGTCGGGGAGCATGTGCCCCAGGAGGGCGGCGTCTTGGACGCCTGGCGAACCGACTTTCTGCAGTTCTTGCATGCTGAGGGGCTTGCCCGGCATCCGGACCATTGGGCGCGCGCCACGGCCGGATGGGCCAAGCGGCACCGCGAGCGCCTCGAGGCAGGCCTCGCACCTGGAGAACAGACCGAGGACGAATGGTCGGCGATCCTCAAGGCGTTCCTCGCGGACACTGAAACCAACGCCGTAAAGGAGTGGGGACTCGCTCCATGGGAGAAGCACCGATCGCGCTGGGCAATCGCGTTCATCCATGACGACGATCTACTCGAACCATTCAAGGACCTCATCGAGTACGAGGAAACCCCCCGAAAGGGAACGGCCATCGCGCACGACCTGGCCAGCCAGATCCGCGAACTGCCGCCAATGCCGGTCCTCGGCGTACTGAACCGCGCCCCTCATGACGTAGACGCGGGCCAGCTCAGTGACACTGCATCAGCACTCACCGCGCACGGTCTAACAGGACTCGTGGTCCTGCCTGACCTGATCGAGTGGCAGATGCTGTGGCACGATCCAAGCACTCTGGCCACACCCCCACCGCGAGCCGCGACCACCTCCCTGGCACTGGCGCGCTCCGTGACGAAACAGCTCCCACAGCGCGTGAAGGGAGAGCAGGCGTGAACTCGCACTCAGAAAAGCTCATGTGGACTCGCGAGCAAAACCTCTCCGCTTACGAGGCACGCGCGCTGCGTAACAAGGTCCAGGTGATACCCAGCGCGATCAAGGCCTACCTCACCGACCACGATGTCAGCGAAGCCTTGGCTATCCACCAGATGCTCCAGCTGGTCGAAGAAGCAGCGTTCCACGGCGACGTCCAGACCAAGCCCGCCGAGGAACTGATGCGGCTTGCCCTGCCTCGGCGTATCGGCCGATACCACGTCATGATCGACACCCGGACGCTCAGGCTTTTCGCCTACAGCAACCACTCCGGAACACAGACGTGGATGGCGGCCCGCACACTCGCCGACAGCGCGAGCGCGGCCGCCGCCCAGCTGATGCAGGAACAGAAAAAGGCACGCTGGCGCCGTCCGAAGTCGCTACTACCGTGCCTGACCTGGGACGGTAATCTCGTCAGTCTCCCGGAACCTGCAGTCTCCTTGCGCAGATGGCATCACCTGCGTCAGGTGCAAGTCGCAAACATGGTGATTCGTAGGGCGGTGCCCGACTGTGTGTACTTCTCCACCGTGCCAAACGGCGAGCGGTTGACGTTAATCCGCACACAGTTGGAGTTCCTCCTGGAGCGGGTCTCGCAACGTCACGTCGCGTGGCACCCCGACAGCGTCACTCTCGAAGACGGTCCGATCGCCTGGCACCTGCGCTGCGATGGCCGGCTGTTGGAGCAGATCACCGTCCGGCGCGGCTACGCCGCAGCACGGCATGGCGGTATTGGAGGTGGTGTAAGCCGCGCCGGACAGCGGTAGTCAGGCCTTTGGGGTCGGTGAACGCGCGGTTGGCCGGGGTGGTGCGTCGCAGGACCGACCAGATGCCCTCAACCGGGTTGAGGTCAGGTGCTGCGGGGGTGCCCCTATCTCTTTGGTCAAGGTGCTGAGCCAGGATGGCGGCATGACGACCTGGTTCCGCACCTACTACGAGGACGAAGATCTGTGGCTGTATTTCGAGGCCGATGGTGAAGGTCGGGCAGCACGGCAGGTTGAAGTCCGCAGGCAGGAGTCGCGTCCGGTGACGGCGGCCTCTCTGGAAGAGGTGCTGCACTTGCGTGATCATGCCGATCTCGCCGCCATGTTCAGCTATGAACGGCAGTTCGGGGTCCTCGCTGAAGGTCCGATGGACAGCTGGCAGGACCAGCCCGGAGCGGCCGAGATCTCTGCGGAGGAGTTCGAGCGGGTGTGGACCGAGGCCCGCCAGGTTCTCGGCAATTCAAGCTGATCTGGCGGGTTGAGGATCATAGAAGGTTCCGTCGCTGAGCATGGCGAACAGGACGTCGGCCCGGCGTCTTGCGAGGCAGAGCAGGGCCTGGGTGTGGTGCTTTCTCTGGGCTATTTTCTTGTCGCAGTAGGCCCGCGATGCCGGGTCGCCCAAGGCCGCGAACACGGAGAGGAAGAAAGCTCGCTTGAGCTGCTTGTTTCCTCTCCGTGAGGGCTGTTCGCCACGGATCAAGGACACGGAACTGCGGGTCGCGGGGGCGAGACCGGCGTAGGCAGCGAGGTGGCCCGCGGTCGGGAAGGTGCTGCCGTCACCGACCTCGATCAGGATCCGAGCTTCGGTCCTGACGCTGACTCCTGGCATCGACGTCAGGACCTTCGAAAGAGGGTGGGTCTCCAGGAGTTCCTCGATCCGCCCGGCCAGCAGTTTGCGCTGGTCAATCACGGCCGTCAGAGAGCCAGCCAGGCTCGGGACGATCAGCGCGGCCGCCTCGGTCCCCGCAACCGTGACGGTCTGCTCGTCCAGCGCGATGAAGATGTCCCCGACCAGGCGCTCGGCCATCCTGGGGGCCTTCGGTCGTAACAGCGTGACGAGCCGTCGCCGCCCAGCCTTGCGGATCTTAGCCGGTGACCCGAACCGCTCCAGCAGCATCAGGACAGCTGGGTGCTGCAACCGCGACCCCAAAACCCGCTCCAACGACGGATGGATCTGCGTGAGCAGGCCGTGGAGCCGGTTCGCGACCCTGGTGGCCTCGCCGGCCAGGTCGTCGTCGAACCCGACGATCATCTCCAGCTCGACGATCGTCTCGTCCTCGCCGTCGATCGCTCGCAGCGTGTGCGGCATCGCTCGGGCTGCGTCCGCGATGATGAACGCGTCCTTCGCGTCGGTTTTGGCCTCGCCCGGGTAGAGGTCGGCGATCCGCCGCATCGTCAGCCCGGGAGGTAGGCGACCGGGCAGCCCATGTCCCGGGCGACCGCCAGCGGGAGGGCCCCGATCGAGGCCGGCTGGTCGACCACGACCAGCACCGTCCCGTGCTTGGCCTTCAGCTTCGCGAACAGTTCGCGCAGCTTTGGCTTGGTGTTGGGAAGACGCTTGTCGAAGGCCTTCATCCCGGCCGGGGTGACGGCGGTGGCGTGGTGTTCGCCCTTGCCGACGTCCAGGCCGAAAAAGACGTCGATGTCGCCGGTATCGATCACGTGCAGGCCCCTCCATCACGCTTTCGTCCGGCCTGCCACGACACCGAGGTACCACACCCACGTTACGGAGAGCTTTTCCGGCTCGGGTGAAGCCGACGCTCAAGCCCCTCATCAGCGATTCGTCGATGCCTCCGAGCCCGGTGACACCACCCCCGGATCATCAACAACAGGAGGGGGGAGTCATGCCGGACCCGAAGGCCGGAAGCCCCATTGCGGAGCCACGAAAACGGTAACGGGGGTGCGCGCGTGCGTGGCACTGGCCTGCTGCACTGATCTGGGCATACGCTGCGATTGATCTTGAGCTGGTCGGCGGAAGTCGCACCGGTGGGTGATGCGTTGGTGGTCCAAGGAAAGACGTCCCGCTTCCTGCGGGGAGATGCAGGTGCAAGGCCTGCCCGGCGCTCTGTGAAGACCCTGTCCCGTTCCGCGGGGCAGGGTCTTTTTCGTCGCCTCGAGCCACAGGCCGGACAAAGGGGCTGTTACTCACTTTCGGGTGACAGCTGGGCATTCGATGGGGTGGCAGTGTCAGGCGGCAGGGCCGGATGGCCAAGCGCTGCAGGTCTGTTGAAGCCCGACCTGCGTCAACTTCGTGCACCGGCAAAATGAATGGCTATTGCATTCAAGTGTCACGGTGGCGCGGTTGATCGGTAACGCCCCGCGGATCGCGTTCACTTTCCAGCAGCCCTACGGGCAGGGTGTGAATGCGCGGCCGGCCGGCCGCCACCCACACACCGCACAACCTGGCACCCAACATGGCGTTTTGAGGTTGTGCCCGCACGATGCAGGGGGATTCCCGATGACCGTATCCACGTCTGCCCGCCGCCTCACCGCCGCCGCACTGAGTGCTGCGGCCGTCACCGCCGCGATCACGGTCCCGGCATCTGCCGCCGACCCCCGCCCCTACCGCCAGGCGGTGGAGATCAGCCAGGTGCAGTACGACTCCCCGGGCCGTGACGACCGCTCCAACCGTTCCCTGAACCAGGAATGGGTGGAGATCACCAACAACAGCCGCCACAGCGTGAACCTGGACGGCTGGACCCTGGAGGACACGGACGGCCACACCTACACCTTCGATCACTACCGACTCGGCCGCCGCTCCACCGTCCGCGTCCACACCGGCATCGGCCGCGACAGCCGCACCGACCTGTTCCAGGACCGCCGCGCCTACGTGTGGAACAACGACCGTGACCGGGCCATCCTGCGCAACGACCACGGCCGCTTCATCGACGCCTTCTCCTGGGGCCGCCGCCACTTCCACCACTGACCGGACCTGAACCATCGCCGTTCGCCCGGTCCGCTCCTCGCCGGGCGAGCGGCGGTGAAGCCGGGGTGGGCCGGGCAGGTCACCTGCGGCCCGTCCCACCGTCCTGTCCGGAACTGCGGGAGCAAGTTCGGTGACGGCCGGTGGGCCGTTGTACGGGATTGCAGCACGGCGCGCGAGGTGCACCCGCACTGGTGCGAGAACTGCCAGAATCAGGCTGCCGCTGCTGAACAGCAGCCTGAAGCCGGCGAACGCGAGGACCAAGCAGGTCACCGTCGGGAGACGGAAGCCTGGCAGGCTGCGAAGAAGGTCGGCGGCTGGTCCGGACACCGGCGCACCTGATCCGGTCCATGGCAAGGTGCAACGATCGGCCATGCGAGCAGACTCGAGGTGCTGGGGGAGCTCGCGTTGTCGGTGGCGGCTGCAACGCTGATCAGATGAACGGCAATGAGCAGATGCTGAACGGTCGGGTCTACGGTGCTGACCATGAGGACCCCAATCCTGGCCCGCTCCCGTGCCGGTCCTACGCCGCATTGATCGGCGGACCGCTGGACGGCCTGCTGCTGGACATCCACGGATGGCGGAGCGAGGAGGTCGACGACGGCGTGGCCCTGCCCACCGAACTCGGTCGGTGGCCCGGAGGCCGTGCCCTGTACGACCCGCACCTCAGCGAATCCCGCATGCCTGGCCCGGGTGTGACGTGCCGTTTCTACTACTCCGGCGATACACCCTGACCGCAGCCACACCCTTGCTGCCGCCCCGGCCACGACCGGCCGACCCGCCGCTGGCCCGCTGACTGGCACCGGCTCGCTACATCTGCCTTTGGTAGCCGTCCCGCGATGTCGGCCGACCATGTGCGAGGCGAAGCTCTGGTCAACGGTGATCGCAGAGGACAGGTCCGTGCCGTTCTGCCGGGCATCCCGCTCAGCGACGGCGTTGGCGAGAGGGGATGACCGGCCCGGACCACGCACGAGGGTGAGCTGCAAGGGGCAGGGCGGAGCTGTGCTGCACGGGGTGGTGGTTTGCCGCATTCGGGTGAGTGGTGGTGGCGCCGTCGCGGGGTGATCGTTTCTGCTTCGGTAGTCATGCCGCATGACGATCAAGAAGAGGACGCTGATCTGCGCGCTGGCCGCGGTGGCGCTGGCCGGTGGCCTGCCTGCGGCTGCGGCTGCGGCACAGGTCCAGGAACCGGCCCGGGTGGGGAGTGTGCGCGAGTTGATCGCTGAGCTCCCTGTGGCGGAGGAGGTCAGGACCGGCTACGAGCGCAGCAAGTTCCGTCATTGGATCGACGCCGACAAGGACGGCTGCAACACCCGCATGGAGGTGCTGAAGGACGAGGCGGTCGAGGCGCCGACCCAGGGCGTCAACTGCGCCCTCAGCGGCGGCCAGTGGTTCAGCTATTACGACGATGTCCTCGTGAGCGGGGCGTCCGGCCTGGACATCGATCACATGGTGCCGCTGGCGGAGAGCTGGGACTCCGGTGCCTATGACTGGACGCCCGAGCGCAGGCAGGCCTACGCCAATGATCTGGGGTGGTCCCGTTCCCTGGTGGCGGTGACGGCCCGGACGAACCGGCAGAAGGCCGATCAGGACCCCAGTACCTGGATGCCGCCGGCTGCCGATGCCCTGTGTCACTACGTGGCCGACTGGGTGAGCGTCAAAACGCGCTGGCAGCTCAGTGTGGATGCCGCAGAGCTGCAGGCGCTGCAACAGGCCGCGGCAGAGTGCCCGGACGAGGAACTGGCCGTGCCACTGGCCTGAGATGCCCCGCAGCCCCGTCCCGCGACCGGAACCAACACCAGCAAGGGCTCATGTCCGGGTTTGCCAAACGAACGGCTCTGGCTCACCTCCGGGACGCTGCTGGTCTTCGAGTCGGGCGCGGACGGTCTCGACGTCTCCGTCCTGGAGATCGATGAAGGGTCGCATGTTCGCCGTGGCTGTCGTTGGCGACGACGGCATTGGCGGCGAAGCTGCCCGGCGTGAGCACGGCAGCCGGATCATGCGTGAGCGTCAGCGAATTTTGCGGGCTGCCATTCCGCGGGCCGGTCGGTGTGGCCGAGCAGCCATCCGCACGCGGCGGCGCAGCGTTCGCCGGCGCGGCCGTCTCCGTAGGGGTTCGGGTATGGCCGGGGCTGGTCGTCATCACCGGGGTCGTGGTGGTCGTGGGCGAGTTCGTCTTTCGCTGCTGCCACGATGTCTGTTTCGCGGGTTTCGACCAGCCGGGCCACCCGTTGCTGTAGTTCTTCGATTCGTTCGGTGTTCTCTCGTGTGACGAGGACGGGCAGTCCGAAGGCGGCTGCTTCTTCCTGGATTCCGCCGGAGTCGGTGATCACCAGCCGGGCGCGGCTGAGCAGTCGGCTGAAGGTGACGGTCAGGCGCCCGCAGAGACTAGCGCCGGCGCGTCCGCCCAGGAACAGGGCGATGTCGGTGAGCTGAGTGGTGAGGGTATTCGTGCGGCGTGCGTGTCGACGCGTTAGGTCCGGGATCTGCTCGGCGAAGGTTCGACGTCCGCAACTGATGTTGCTGCACAGGAGACGACGTGCCTGCAGGTCCAGTCGCACCTGCCGACCAGCAACGGGACGGTTCACCAGACATAGCTGGTAGTAGCAGTGCACTCGCGAGGATCTTCATCCACATCCCGGGCAGACGGCCGGACTCCATCGTGGACCGCACGGCAAGACGGACCTCAGCGTCCCCAAGAACAACCTCTTGTACCTCGACTCCGGCCACCTGAAGAAGGAGGTCAGCGAGGTGAACCACATCCCCCACGCACAGGTGATGCCCGCCTGCTCATGATCGTCACCCCACCCCAAAAAATCAGCGACAGAGCCCGGAAAGTGAGCCAGAACCCGGAAAGCGAGTCAGAACCCAAACTCGTGAACAAAGCCAGGTGCACGAAGACACGCATCACACCCTTGAAGACCGTATGTGATGGTGATGTTCCCTGTGAGGTGGACGGATCCCGGCCCGGGGGAGAGGAGGACGGCTTTGATACGCGGGCTGCACTGCGGTTTGCGAGCGGCCAGCGCGCACGGGGATGCAACGCGTGGGCGGGTGCCTGCCCTCCGCTCTCGGTATCCGCCGACGACGTAGCTGCTTTGTGGCTGCGGCGGGCAGCCGCTGGGCGGTTCCTGGTCGGCCAGGCCTTCCGGAAGTTGGGGCAGTGAGCGGAAAGGCGGCGAGGCTGAGACCATGATGACTGCGCTGGGCCTCCCGCCCGTTCACCTCCCAACTGCCGCGTGAGGGGGTACCTTTCACCGGCAGCCCTGTATGGGAACCTGCGTGCGGTGCGCAGTGTCTGCCTCGGGCGGCAGACGTAAAGGCGCGAAAGCGCAGGTCAGAAGCCGAGGTCGCTGAGGCTGGGGTGGTCGTCGGGGCGCCGGCCCAGTGGCCAGAAGTACTGGCGCTCCGACTCGTCGATCGGCAGGGTGTTGATGGATGCGTGGCGGGTGTGCATCAGCCCGTGCTCGTCGAACTCCCAGTTCTCGTTGCCGTAGGAGCGGTACCAGTTGCCGGCGTCGTCGCGGTGCTCGTACGCGAAGCGCACCGCGATGCGGTTGCCGTCATAGGCCCACAGTTCCTTGATCAGGCGGTACTCGTGTTCGGTGTTCCATTTGCGCTTCAGCAGCGCGACGATCTCTTCCCGGCCGGTGGCGAACTCCGAGCGGTTGCGCCAGCGAGAGTCGGCGGTGTAGCCCAGCGACACCTTCTGCGGGTCGCGGGAGTTCCACGCGTCCTCGGCCAGGCGGACCTTCTCGATCGCGCTTTCCCGCGTGAACGGCGGTACCGGCGGGCGGGTCGTGTCGGTCATGTCGGCTCCTCGATACGGACTCGTAGATGAGGCGGAGGAGTCCCACCTCAACGGAAGAACGATCGTTCTCTCCCTGTCCTGTAGAGTAGAGAACGATGGTTCTCCGCGCAAGGGGTGGACATGCTGGACCGTGAGACAGCGCAGGAACAGGTACTGAAGGCAGCCGAGGAGCTCTTCTACGCCCAGGGCATCCAGGCTGTGGGCATGGATGCGGTCCGCAGCGCCTCCGGCGTCTCGCTCAAGCGCCTCTATCAGCTGTTTCCCTCCAAAGAAGCACTCGTGCTGCGGTTCTTGCAGCGGCGGGACACCTCGTGGCGCCAGGCCCTCGCCCGCTACGTTGACACGCACGCCACACCGGACGAGCAGGTCCTCGCCGTGTACGACTGGCTGCACCAGTGGTTCTCGGAACCCGGCTACCGCGGGTGTGCCTTCATCAACTCTTTCGGCGAGCTCGGCGGAACCTCACCCGACGTCGCCGATCAGGCACGGCACCACAAACAAGCCTTCCGCGACTACCTCGCCAGCCTTGTCGCGGCCGCCGGTCGACCGGAAGAGCTCGCCGACCAGCTCAACCTGCTAGCCGAAGGGGCCATCACCACATCCGCCATCACCGGCACTCCCGAGCCCGCGCGCCAGGCACGCGAGGCAGCACACCTCCTCCTGCAAGCGCACCAGCAGACGAAGAAGACCGACGCTCGGCTCACTCGCTGAACTGGCAGCACTGTCCGCAGCGCCAGACGCCTTCACACAGCGCTAGCCACCGGTCACCGAAACAGGTCCACAACGTGAGCAGGCGGAAGGCACCCCCTCGGCTGCTACAGGCGGTCGCTGAGATGAGGCGCCCGCGACGCTCAGCGGGCCCCAGCACGGCCCGATGCGAACCCGTCGGGCAGCCGATGTCGGCCGGACAGAGCCAGCAGAAGGGGGCCATGCCCTCGAAGCTCAGCACGGCCCGAAGGGAATGACAGCCATGACCAGCCCACAGTCTGTTGACCGCGCGCTGACCCTGATGAATGCCGTCATCGACGCGCCACAGCCCCTCAGCGCGAAAGCACTCGCCCGCCTCGCCGACTGCTCCCTGTCAACGACCTACCACCTGCTGGGGCCGCTGATCGCGCACGGCTACCTGGCCCGGGGACCTCAGGGGTACAGCCCCGGCCCGCGCACTCCTGCGCTGCACCGTTCCTTCCGACGGCATCTCGGGGCCGATGATCACGCAATTGGCATGCTGCTGACGCTGGTAGCGCGGATCACTGGAGCCGAGGCGTACTTCACCGCCTACCACGACGGCCAGATCACCGTCGTCGACACCAGCGAACGTCTCACCGCAGAGGACAGCCCCTGGACAGTGGGACCAGAGACCAAAGCCCACGCCACCGCACACGGCAAAATGCTGCTGGCATCACTGTCTCGGGCCGCCCGCCGCCGCTACCTCACCGGCCATGGCATGGACCGTCTCACCGATCGCACCATCACCGACGAGGAACGCTTCGAGGCTGAGGCCGCCGGCATCCGACGCCGGGGCGTCGCAGTCTCCATCGGCGAGGTCGACCCCGCCCACACCTGCATCGCCGTACCGCTGCCTCATCGTGCGGACCGCGCACTCTCCGTCGCACTCCCCCTACGGGATTTCCGAACCCGCAGTGGCCAGATCAGCTCACTCCTCGTTCATGCCGCAGCCTCGTTCCCCTTTCCGGCAGCGCCGGAATGACAGGCGGTGCCGCTCGTAACCGATCAACGTGCGGGCCATGCTGAACACCATGATCTTCATAGCCGTACGCTTCACCGTCCGTCACGAACGCACTGACGACTGGCTGTCCCTGGTCAGCCCGTTCACGCAGGCCACCCGCGCGGAGCCGGGCAACCTCTTCTTTCGCTGGTCCCGTGACGTTGACGATCCGCACACCTTCACGCTGCTTGAAGGCTTCGTGGATGACACGGCAGGCGCTGTCCACGTGCAGTCCGACCACTTCAGGGCAGGGCTTGCCGCGATGGCCGACGCGATCGCCCGGACACCCGAACTCATTCATGCGAACCTTCCCGAGCAAGGTGGATGGAGCCTGATGGCCGAGTTGGCCCCGGCCAACTGACGCCCCTCGCCTTGACCCGAAGTTGCCTCTTCGCCCGACTCGCATGGAATCAGGACACTGGATGCCGCCACGGGTGATGCACGCACGAAAGTGTTCTTTCCCAAGGCGCGCACGAACGTCCGGGAGGATCCGCCCACCCTCTCCGCACTGCCCGGAACCCGACTGTGCTTTCGCCTTTGAGTCTGTCCCTGCGGGAAAGCCCTGCAGTGGCCTCAAAGTTCTTGGCCCTATCCGGCGATACCCCGATCTTGCTGCCCGGATTGGCCCGGTCGGCGGCAAGAGCGCGGCAGAGCGGATGCTTCACAGGCATCGGCATTGGAACCCGGGTGAAAGGCCCCAGCCGGACCTCGTCGTCCACACTCAGAGGTCGTTTTCTCTCGTTGTTTCATCCCGGAATCTGGTGTTTGGTTTATGGTGTCGGATCGCGCCAGGAGATGGTGTTCTCGCTGGTGAGGCGGCGGGCCATGAGGTTGGTCATGGCGATGTGGATCATGGCTTCGGAGCGGGCGGGCAGGGTTTCGTGGTCGCGGGCCAGGCGGCGGTGGAGCATGAGCCCGCCGTAGGTCCGCTCGACCGCCCAGTGTTTCGGGATGGGGGTGAATCCCCTGGTCCCGGGCTTGCGTTGAGTGATTTCCATGTCGATGCCGAGGGTGGCTGCGTGCCCGATGAGGTGCTGGCGACAGCCGTCGTCGACCCATACCTTGCGGATGCCGGGATGTTCGGCGGCGACCTGGTCCAGGAGGTGGGTGCCGGCGACGGAGTCCTGCACGCTCGCCGCGGTGACCAGCACGGCAAGCAGGATCCCGAGGGTGTCGGTGACGATGTTCCGCTTCCTGCCCACGATCTTCTTCCCCGCGTCGATGCCCTGGCCGGAGAGGGGGGCGCTGGTGGAGGTTTTGGCGCTCTGCGTGTCGATCACGCGGGCCGACGGCTCGGCCGTCCGCCCCTCCTTCTCCCGTAGGAGCTGCCGGAGCAAGCCGTTGAGCTGCGCGAACGCTCCCTCGTTCGCCCATTTGGCGAAGTAGCCGCAGACCGTGTTCCCGTGCGGAAAGTCGTGCGGGAGGTAGCGTCATCGGACGCCGGCCCGGTCCACGTGCAAGATCGCGTCCATGATGTCGCGCAGGTCGTGCTCGGGCGGCCGGCCGAAGTCCAGGGCCCTGCCGCGGCGCTCGAAGCGCCAGGCCGAGAGCACGGGCTCGATCAACTCCCAGCGGGCATCGGACAGATCACTCGGATACGGACGCCGCTTCGCCATGCTCGTGATGTACCGCCGCGGACCGAGTGCGCCCAGGCGCACAGCTACGACGACGGAAGTGCGCGGCCCTGAAAGCCGGGCATCCTGGGATGAGACAGGAACGAGCAGCATCCCGCCCCACCCGCCCCCCTCTAGACCTGCCAACCGCAGTCACACCTGGCACCTCTTCGACACCGTCACTCCATCCCCTCGGAATCAGTCCATAAGCTAATAACTTCGGCTCGTCAAAGTGATGCTGGTTCGTCGAGGGTCATGCCGGGGGTGCCGGCTATGAAGCCGTCGAGGGTTTTGGACCGGCACTGAAGGTGCTTCAGTCGGTTGCGTACGAGTGCTTCGAGCCGGTCGAGGGCGACGACGGCGAGGTTGGTCAGGCTGCGCTTGACGTGTGCCCATACCCACTCGACCGGGTTGAGGTCGGGTGAGTACGTGGGGAGCAGGAACACCGTCAGCCACTCACGCTCGGCGATCAGCTCGCCCATGGCGCGGGAGACGTGGGTGTTCAGACGGTCCTGTACCAGCACGACCGGAGCCTTGACGAGTTGGTGGACCATCGACCAGCTCGATGAAGTCACGCTCACCCATGCTGCGACAGTTGTCTTTGCCCGCTCGGTGGGTGCGCAGGCGGTGGCGCAGCCGGGTCCGGGAACCGGGGCACATGACGATCCGCCCGGCCACGGACAGGTGTCCCGAGCGTCGGCCGCTTACCGTCACTTGAGAGGTGCGGCCGCGCCGCCCCCCCCACGTGCGTTCACTGGGCGGCCGGCGGGTGAAGCCTGCCTCGTCCTCGAAGCAGATGTAGCCGCCGCAGGCTGCCCGGGCTCTTCTACCTCGTCCCAGGTCTCCTCCTTCCACGCGGTGACGGCCTGCTCGTCGCGCTCGGCGACCCGCGTGCAAGGACCTGCGGGCTGGAGCTAAGCCGGTGCATCAACCGAGTGGCCCCCAAGACGCTCTAGGAGACGTGGAACTTCCTGCTGATCAGCGTCGCCACCCACGCCGCGGTCCACACCTTGTCCTCCATTCAGCCGTGCGCGGCGAGGCCCTGCTCCAGATACACGGCCAGTTTCTCCAGACAGCGCGAGGACAGACGGCACCGCGAACCGCTCAGGCCGCGGGAGGCCAGAGCCTGCACACCACCGTCCCGCCACAGCTGGTGCCACTGGTAAGCCGGCTTCTAACTCACATGCAGTTGCTGCGCGACCTCTGATGGTTTGACCTTCTGCTCGAACAGCTCGGCCGCCTGCATCCGCACAGTCTGCCGACGGTTGCGTCCTGCAGCCCTCAGCTCGCCCCGATCCGTGTATCTCACACAGCACGTGATAGGGCCACCGCCCCAGACTCATCAGAGATTTCAACAAAGTTCACCCTGACAAGCCGAAGTCAGTGATCGGCCGCCGAGCCGTCTCCTGCGGCGTCGTCAATACTCGGATGCTTTTTGTGGGGCTTTCACTGTCCAGTGCAGTTCTCGAGGCGCAGCCAACATCGCCGCCGCCGTCTCGACGTCCGCAGTGAGGTTGCGGTCGGCGACGGACGGGTCCAGCAGCTGCGCAGCCCGGTCGTAGAACCCGCGCAATTCGCCATCGCCCGCGGGAAACAAGCCGCGCATCCGCAGCGCGCGGACAGCAGCGACCAGTTCACAGGCCAGTACGAGTTTGAAGTGCTCCACTGACTCCAGCAATCGCCGGGCACCGGTGGAGGCGAAACTCGCATGCTCCTCGACTCCGCGCGATATCACTGCATGGCCAAGTGACGCTGGCTGCGCCGCGCCACGCAGTTCAGCCAACGCTGACTGTGCAACGTACTCGGTGATCATCAGCCCGCTGCTGCCGTGATCAGCATCAGCGAGGAAGGGCGGCAGTGTCGTGAAGGCTGGTTCAAGGAGGATGCCGAGGCGGGTCGTTGACAGTGCTGCCGTGCTCAGCAGCGCCAGTCGCAACTGGTCAAGGGCCAACCCTAGCTGGGCCAGGTGAAAACCACCGTGGTGGTGATAGTCCTCAGCATCGACGTTGAGCAATGGATTCTCTACGCCAGCATTGATCTCCACCGTGAGCACGTGGTCCAGCGCGGACCAAGCGTCCAGCGCTGCCCCGTGCACCTGTGGCAGACAGCGCAGCCCGAAGGGGTCTTGCACCAGAGGGGAATCCCAGGCCGCAGGGGCCAGCAACTCACGCATCCGCGCCGCAAGCCGTTGCGCGCCGGCATGTGGACGCAGCTCGTGGACATACTCGGCGTACGGCTCGGTAGAGCCATGCAGTGCGGTTAGGGTCAGCGCGGCGACGAGCGGCACCTGATCCAGCAGGAGACCCAGATCAGTTGCGGCGAGGGCGGACTGGCCTATGGTCAGAGCGCCACTGGACATCAAGGGCAGGGCGTCCCAGCGGGTCAGCGTCAGGGGTTCGGGAGCAGGTCCGGAGCCTCCCCGCCATGGCAGCTCTCCGGCCAGGGTAAGACCGAGTTCACCAAGGGCGGAGAGATCCCCGGTCCCGATCGCGCCCAGGGCATGCACAGTGGGCAGGTAACCTCGACTGAGTGCTTCTGAGATGCGGTCCAGCACGGCGACGTCGACCGCTGCCCCGCCACGCAGAAGCTGGTTCAGTCGGACTGTCAGCATCGCCCGGGTTTGTTCGTCCGGGACCACCGGTCCGATACCGCCACTGTGGCTGCGTAGCAGCCGCATTCCGAAAGTGTCTACCGTGGAGTCCGGAACGCTGGCCGTCCGATTGGCGCCCACACCGGTGGTATAGCCGTAGACCCGGCGGCGCCCTGTGATCCGTTCGGCGATCTGCCGAGCCTCCCGTACCTGCTCGCGGGCCTTCGTGTCGAGCAGAAGCTGGGCGTGGCCTCGGGCGAGGGCGGAGACCTGGGCGGCGCTGAGTGAGCGCCCGTCGAGAATGATTTGGCTGTGTGTCATCAGTGGTGCCAGTCCTCGGCGGTCAGAGTGTCGCGGGTCTCAGGTGCCCAGACGAGGCTGACCAGCGTGCCGATGAGTAGCACCAGCGCCATACAGCCCATGGACCAGCCTTCACCGAGCAGGTTCAGGCTGATCGGTAGGACAAAGGTGCCCACTGCTGAGGCGATCCGGCTGGTGCCGTTGAGGAATCCGACTCCGGAGGCGCGCAGCGAGGTGGGGAACAGTTCGGCGGGGTAGATCTGAGTGATGTTGGATGCGCCAGCCATGACAAAGGTGTAGATGAGGAACGGGGTCATCAGCACCCATCCGGAGGTGCCGTTGAAGACGGCCATGGCTGCCAGACAGACCGTGAGGATCGCGAAAGTGCCGATGGTGAACGGGCGGCGGCCCATCCGCTGCACCGGCCACAGACCGATGATGCCACCCAAAAGTAGGGCCAGGTTGAGTGTCAGGTTCTGGGTGTCGACATCAGAGATATTCATGGCTTCAAGGATTTGTGACATGAACGTATAGATCGCGAAGTACGGAAGCACCTGGGCGCTGTAGAAGATGACACCGAACCAGGTCTTGGTCGCCTGGCCGCGGGCGAAGAGCTCGCGGTAGCGGGCGGGAGGCGATTGTTCGGCGGCCGAGGCCGGCACGTCCTCGGCGGTGGCTTCGTATTGTCCGAGGTACTTGCGGCGAATCTCCGTGGCTTCAGCGGTACGGCCGCGGGCGGCAAGCCAGCTCGGAGACTCCGGGATTCCGATTCGCAGGAGTAGTACGAGGAGGGCGGGGAGTGCTCCACTCGCCAGCAGCCAGTGTGCGGCAGTGTCGCTGATCGGGAGGTAGGTGCCCAGGATGTTGGCGAGCACGTATCCGACGGTCCATAGCACGGTGAGCGAGCCCAGCAGGACGCCGCGCAGCCGGCGGGGGGCGAACTCGGACAGCAGGGTCGGACCGACGGCGTAGTCCGCGCCCAGGCCGAAGCCGATCACGAGCCGCAGCAGGAAAAGGAGCAGGGGAGTGTGTGCCCAGAACTGGGCTGCGGACGCGATGCTGATCAGCACGAAGTTGTACAGGTAGAGCTTTTGGCGTCCGATGATGTCCGCCACCCGGCCGAGGAAGATGCTGCCGAAGAACAGCCCAATGAGCGCGGACGCACCGAGGAGTCCCTGCCAGACGCCAGACAGGTGCATGGTTGCAGTGAGCGCTGGTAGGACCGCGCCGATGATGCCGAGAGCGTAGCCGTCGGAGAAGTTTGCTCCGAACGTTGTTGCTGTCACCCGAAGGTGGAAGCCCTTGAGCGGCTCCTTCGGGACGGTGCCCGACGGAGCGGCCGCGATGCGGTGCCCCTCCGCCTCCGTGCCTGTTGCCATGAACGCCTCCTGGCAGCTCTTGATGCGCGATGGGCGTCAGCATGCATGAAGTTAAGCATGTAAACAATAGGTGAATAGGAATCTTCACTTGTAGCCTCCCTCGCGGACACAGTGCAGGTAGCTCGAGGTCGTCAGGTGCGAGGCCAGCGCGCCCACTGCCCTGAGCTATGGTCCTCATCTCGGTGATGCAACGCCGTGGTTCCGGGTGCGTGAGGTCGGGACAGGACGGCAGGTCCAGCGGTACTGAGGAGTCCGCTCGCTGAGCTGCAATCGCGAAGGCGCGAACGCTGTGCGCTGGTTCCTTGAGGTCTGCGCGGAGGCGGTCACCCGTCAGTAGTGGCCGCCATCAACGACTCAGCGCGAAGAAACACCGGCAATATCCACTGTCGTACATGTCTTGCCAAGAGGTGAAAGGGTGAGTGAACGCGGAACGTCATCCAGCACGTCGCCGGCCGTGGGCCGCGCGCTGGACATCCTTCTGTACCTCGCAGGCCATTCCGGTCTGGTCCGGGTTGCGGCGCTGGCCCGGGACCTCGGCATCCCACCGTCCTCCGCCTATCACATCCTCAGAGTCCTGGAGGACCGCGGCTTCGTCACCTATGTCGCCACGGAGCAGGCGTACGGCCTCGGTGTCGCATCCTTCGAAATTGGCTCCGCCTACCTGCGGCACGAACCTCTGGAACGACTCGCACGACCCATCCTCCAGAGCCTGTCCAAACGGCTTGGTCAAACGGTTCACTTGGGTATCCTCCACGGCGCGGAGACGGTCTACCTCCTCAAGGAACGCCCGGCCAGGGTCCGCTCCGACGAGAAGGAACCCAGCCTCATAACCGATATCGGCGTTCGACTGCCGGCGCACCTGACGGCCAACGGCCGCGCCATCCTGGCCCATTCCACCGACGCGCAGATCGGTGCGCTCTTCCCACCGCCGGGGAACCTCATCACTCGCACCGGCAAGGGCCCGCGTTCGCTGACTGAACTACTGAGCCTGCTCTCCCGCGATCGTGAACGCGGCTGGTCGGAGGAGGTCGAGCTGGTCTCCAAAGGATTCCGCTCGATGGGCGTGGCAGCATTCGACCACAACGCACGGCCCATAGCAGCGCTCAGCAGCACATGGCATCGGCATTACCGCCGACACGATGCGGACTATGTGTGGGAAGTCCTGCAACGGGGTGCAACGCAGCTGACGGCCGCAGTCTCCGGCCGCCCCCCAAGGAGGGCCAGCGACTGATGCGCGCAGATGAACCTCGTGAAGAGGGGGCTGTGCGACCTCCGTCTCGACCAGTGCCCGCTTCGTGCAGTCGTGAAGGCGGGGCCGGACGTCGGCTTCGGTTAATCATGGTGCCGGTGTGTGGTGACCACTGCGGAGAGGTCGCGGTCGCCGACCAGACGCAGAAGCGTGGAGGCGTCATGCGCGGCATCGATCAGCAGTTGCTGACCGGTAGTCCGGCAGCGCAGCAGGTAGGCATTGTTGTCCATCGGGCTGACCATGACCTTCGCGATCGTCACAGTCGCCAAACTGCGCACAGCCGGTGGGCCGCGAGCTGTCACCACTTCGCCACTGTAGAGGTCGTCAAGCTTCACGGGGAGAGACCTCGGCCATCCACGCTGGTGTGCGCCCCGTGTCAACGGTTGGATCCGCCTGCGCTTTAGGCGATAGTGCCTGCGCCAGCCGTCCGTGATAGGTGCTCGTCGCAGATCGCCCGCCCCTCAAGCCAGACTTGCACATGGGCCGGTCAACGCACGGGTATGCTATGGCGTCTGCTGGCTGGGGCTTTTGGGGCGAGCGGGCCTGAGTCTCTCCAGTACCGAGTCGATGTGGAAGCGCGAGTGCCTGGCCCGCATCGAGGGGGCCTACCAGTTCGCCTCGTGTCGCGGCTGTCAGTCGAAGGTCGGGCTGGTCGGCGCGGCAGTGAGCGTGACGACAGCCGTCACTCCTGTGACGTCGATGGTGTCTTGGCTTCCGTCCAAGAGCAGCGCCGCGTCGAGTCGTTGGAGGGTGACATCGGCCTGCTGGAGGACGGCTGAACCAGTGAGCGGAATGGCAAGCACACAGTCACCGTAAGAGGGTTGTATAGGCACTCGGTCGCGCACCATCCTTACCTGCGCCGTCGCCCTGCTGCGCCTGACCATGACGTTGAAGTCGACAATCGGGCTGCCAGGAAGTATGCATTCAGCGACTGCATCGCCAGAGAAGGTGAAGGGTTCGTAGGGGTATATTTCGTGCGGTACGCCGTCCACCACGAGTTTCATCCCCGGCCCGTCGACCAAAGTGATGGTCCGGTCGATACCATTAAAAATGGAGAACGGGCCGCTGCGTGAAACGTCGGCCAGACTGACACGCCAGGTGAAATTGTCTATTCCAGCCCCCGGTGGCCCTACGGCAACCTCCCGGGTGATGCCTCCCCCGTTTTTCCACGCCGCAGTTGTGCGCTCATTCGACCTAAAGATCTCCATTGTCAACTCCTTCTTCGGGCATTATTCGTTTCAGTGCGGATTCGGTGAAGATGCGGTAGCCCGCCTCCGGGCGGTATCCATGTATTTCTCGGGTGTCCAGTGCCTGCATGTAGGCCAGTACTTTCTCGCTGATCAGCTGGCCCGGGACCAGCGCGGGAAATCCTGGGGGGTATGGTGTGACGAAGGTTGCCGAAACAATTTCACGGCCGTCTGCGATGGCTTCGGAGGCTTGCTCGGACGTCATGTACTCGCATTGGCTGGCGTCGTACGCGAGGAAGAAGGCCTCGCGCAGGTCCCCCACGGAAGTATGAATGGCGGGGCGGAATCTTGCATGAAATGCGCTGAAGTCGGGCAGGCCGGCGGACGGATCGCTGAGCGAACATACCTGTCGATGGTGCAGGGTGCGCTCTGAAGGGCTCATCTCATCGATTCGCCCCTCCAACTCCTCAATGATTTTGACGAGCACTTCGATGAGATAGGCGACGGCGCTGCGGGTTGTTCCGATGTTGGTCATGAAGAGCAGGGTGTTCCGTGTAGTCTTATTGACCTGAACACCATAGCGGTCCATTAGATATTCATGCTTGAAAGTGTCTCCGTCAATCCCGGTGAGCCCCACGTGCAGTGTTGCCCGGGCGGGGTCGAGGACGAACTCGTCCTCTTCCCAAGCCGCTGCCATTCTCGACAGTCCGGTCCTCAGTGGTTGATCGATACCGGACAATCGGAACTGTGCCGGTATGAGTTCGGGGGTGGTAAGGAATCTCAGGTATCGGCTGAGAAGTGGGTGCTGGTCAATTGCGTCTCTGAGAACTCCCGCCTGCTCGAGTTGCTTCTGCACCAATTCGAAGCCTTCCAGTGAGGCTTGACGCCGCCCGAGGTCAAGGGAGGCAAGGATCTGATAGCTGGGAGAGGTCGACGTATGCGTCATGTACGCCTCGCGGAATGTTTCCGCCACTTTGTGCCTGAAGTCCTGGTCGAAAACGTGGATCATGGACCCCTGGCGCAGCGAGGTCAGGGTCTTGTGCGTTGACTGGGTGGCGTACACTCGGACGCGGGCGGTGTCGGGGTCAGGCATGAGGCGTTGGTCGAGCAGGCACTCGTCATCCGGGTTGTCGCCGAGTTGCTGCCTGTGTGCGGCGTACTCGTCGGCGTAGCGCGCGTCGCGGAAGCGATCGATCAAATCCTGTGCGCCGGCCATCGCAGTGCGTCGGCGGTACACCGGGTGGAAGCGCGCGAAAGCGAACCATGCCTCGTCCCACAGGAATGCAAGGTCTGGCTTAATTGCCAGGCATTCCTCCATCACTCGCGTCGGGTTGTAGACGATCCCGTCGAAAGTGCAGTTGGTGAGCAGGAGCAGTTTAACGCGGTGCAGGATACCCTCTCGCCGCAACATCAGCAGCTTTCGCTTGATCTCCTTTATCGGCACAGCTCCATACATGCCGTAATGATCGAGCGGATAGGCGTCGAGGTAAACCACGTGGGCGCCGGCGAGCATCAGCCCGTAGTGGTGTGACTTGTGACAGTTCCGGTCCACCAACACGATGTCGCCGGGACGGACCAAAGTCTGCACAACTATCTTGTTGGCGGTGGATGTGCCATTGGTGACGAAGTACGTTTGCCGGGCGCCGAACGCCTGGGCTGCGAGGTTTTGGGCTTCCTTCAGCGGCCCGGTGGGTTCCAGCAGCGAGTCTAGCCCGCCAGAGGTAGCAGACGTCTCGGCGAGAAAGGTGTTAAGGCCGTAAAAACGGGCCATCTCTGGGATCCAGTGAGAGTTGATCACTGAGGTTCCATGGGAGATGGGCAGAGCATGGAACACGCCGGTTGGCCTCTGGCTGTGCGCCCGTAGGGCGGTGAAGAATGGCGTCCTGTACCGCTCGCCAATACCGTGCAGGATCGAAAGATGCAGGTCAAGCAGTCCTTCTCGTGCGTGAAAAACCCGCGCGAAATGTTGGCTGAGCGTGCCCGCGGTCCTCTCCACCGACGCTTCCGTCATGAGATAGAGATCCAACTCCGGCCGCACGGCATGGAGACGGTCGCCAAGTAGCTGTGCGCGCTGCTCGAAGGACTGCCCCTGCAGGATGTCCTCTGTGACGGGGTCGTCGAAGAAGCGCCGCACCACCTGCAAGTTGTGCTGGGACCGATTGGCGAATCGATGTTTTATCACCACGGCCTGCACGCTGGAGTTCACCAGTGTCGCGATCACCGCGTCCTCGAAGCTGGACGCCATGATGAGGCTGTAGATGAACTCGTCCTCCTCGCGACGTAGGTGGAACAGCCTTTTGCGCAGTTTTTCCGCTTCCGTGTCATCGAGATCACCGACCACGAGAACCTCAAAGTACGGTTTTGTCGGGCCTATGTGAGGTTCTTCGCCGACTGCATCCTCCAGGCCAGCACGGGTGGGTGAGGCGCTTCGGTAGGCATCGGTCCCCAGTGCCCGGTTCAACTCCATCACACGCTGGGCCAATCGCTGGCGGTCACCGAGTTCGTACAGCCGGCGAAGCTCGATGAACCCTGTCTTGCCAGGGAAGGCCCAGCAGTTCTCGATCGAAGTCAGGAGTTCGAACAGTTCCTCCAGCTGCTGGGCAGTTTGCTGCGCGAAGATGCCGATGCTAGGGCCCTCTGCCCAGCGGCGTGCGAGTTCCTCGAGCGAACTCCATGCGTCAGCGCGCATCTGGCCGACACTGTTGTAGACGCTGGCGGTCAGGGGAGTGGGGATTTCTGTCTGAGGGGCACGATCGTCCATCTAAATGGTCCCTTCACACGACGTCGTGCAGCAGCCGCCCATGAGGCGAGGCCGACGAAGGTGGAATGAGTGGTACAGAGCACTGCTTCGGAAACATGCTCGTGCGCACGGAGGGTGTCATGGCCCGCCTGACCGCCAGGGCCGACGACACGTCGGGGCAGGAGACGAGATGCACGGACAAGCTCAAGGCTTAGGGCGGCTCGCGCTGTGGGCGTGAGGCGGCCGACGTCCCACCTGCAACAGTGCTGCGCGCTGTCGGCCGTCACGGGCCACAGAGCCTCGCCCAGTGTCTTGCCATCTCTCCTACGGCCAGGGCTTGGGAACGTTGGCGGCAAAGGCGGATTGCCAGGCTGCGGCTGTCCTTTCGCAGCCTGGCAAATTACTTGGTGGCGACGGATGCAGGCACTGGTGCGCTCCCGACCCGCCCTTGGGCCTCGCCTTGTTCACTCCTGCAGAGTCGGCGCACTTTTCGATGTCAGGATGCGGTGGATCAGGCGGGCACCGGTTCGCGCCGTGCGATTGTCGATGTCGAGATCCGGGTTCAGTTCGGCGATGTCGCAGACGGCCAGCTTGCCACTCGCTGCCACCTTGGCGCATGCGTGCTCGATGACTTCCATCTGTACGCCGTAGGCAGCTGGGGCACTGACACCCGGAGCAACAGCGGCGGGCAGCACATCGAGATCGATACTGAGGTGCACGACGTCACAGCTGTCGAGGAACTCATCAAGAAACCCGTCTACACGAGGCAGATCGAGCAGGCGGCACTCGACGTCCTGGAGATAGTGCACGCCCAACGCATCCGCGGTGTCGAATAGCCGCTGCGTGTTGCTTGGCTGGCTCACACCGAGCACCCAATAGTTGAGCTGCCGTCCGTGCTGTGTCTCGTTCCGCGACATCTGCAGGAATGGTGTCCCGGAGCTGGCCTGTGCATCGTCGCGAAGGTCGAAGTGGGCGTCGAGGTTCAGTACTCCAAGACGGCTGCCTTCACGCAGCGCGCGGCTGTGGGCGAGTCCGAGGTAGCTGCCGTAGGCCACCTCGTGGCCGCCCCCCAGCACCAGGACGGGGTGGCGTCGGTCGAGAAGCGGGGTGATCACTGCGCCTAGGCGTTGATGTCCGCCTTCCAGGTTGCCGTCACCTACCTCGATGTCGCCGACGTCGAGTATCCGCATCGCTGCTGGTAGCGCCAGGGAGGAGAGGGCGTCGCGCAGCGCGCGCGGGCCGTTCCGCGCACCCTGACGGCCCTTGTTCCGCCGCACTCCCTCATCACTGCGGAAGCCGACAAGCGCTGCGTCGCATGGTTCGGCATGCTGAGCGTCTGTGCCTACTACATGGTGCCATCGCAGATTGTCCTTTCCCGGGCCGTCGTCCCGGCCCGACCAGGACTTTGGGGCCGCGTCTGCAGCCACGGTCACGGTGTGATCCATACTCACTTCCCTCCCACCTCCGCCATCGGGATGCGCACGCCTCGCTGCTGCGCAACGAGGGTGGCGTGCTCGTAACCGGCGTCCACGTGACGGATGACGCCCATAGCAGGGTCGTTGGTGAGGACGCGGGCCAGTTTCTGCGCGGCGAGTTCGGTGCCGTCCGCGATGCACACCTGACCCGCGTGGATGGAGCGGCCCATACCCACGCCGCCGCCGTGGTGGACGGAAACCCAGGACGCCCCTGAGGAGGTGTTCACAAGGGCGTTGAGCAGTGGCCAGTCGGCTATTGCGTCGGAACCGTCCAGCATCGACTCGGTTTCGCGGTAGGGCGAGGCGACGGAACCGGAGTCCAGGTGGTCACGGCCGATAGCGAGAGGAGCGGAGACCTCGCCAGAAGCAACCATCTCGTTGAACCGAAGACCCGCGCGATGACGCTCGTTGTAGCCAAGCCAGCAGATACGGGCTGGCAGGCCCTCGAAGGCCACGCGTTCACCGGCCATCTTGATCCAGCGATGCAGGTGCTCGTTGTCCGGGAACAACTCTAGAACCGCCCTGTCCGTGGCCTCGATGTCCTTCGGGTCTCCGGACAGCGCAGCCCAGCGAAATGGGCCAAGGCCCTCTTCGAATAGCGGGCGGATGTGGGCCGGCACGAAGCCAGGGAAGTCGAACGCACGCTGATAGCCCGCCTTGCGGGCCTCATCGCGGATGGAGTTCCCGTAGTCAAAGACCTCGGCGCCCTTGTCGAGAAAACCGACCATGGCTTCGACATGCTTGGCCATGGACGCCCGGGAGCGCTCGGTGAAGTGGGCAGGGTCTTTGCCGGCCTGTTCGTGCCACTCTTCCACTGTCACACCCAGGGGGAGGTAGGACAGAGGGTCGTGCGCCGAGGTCTGATCGGTCACGATGTCGATAGGCGCGCCAACCTCCAGCAGCCTGGGAAACACTTCTGCGGCGTTTCCGATGAGACCGATGGACAGCGGTTTGCGGGCGTCCCTGGCCTCAACGGCGAGCTGAAGCGCGTGCTCGAGGGAGTTCGCAGCGATGTCGAGGTAGCGGTGGGCGATGCGGCGTTCGATACGTGACGGGTCACAGTCAACGCAAATCGCGACCCCGCCGTTCATCGTCACAGCGAGCGGCTGAGCACCGCCCATGCCACCAAGACCGGCGGTCAGGGTGATGGTCCCGGCCAGGGTTCCGTCAAACTTCTTGCGCGCAACCGCACCGAAGGTCTCGTACGTGCCTTGAAGGATGCCTTGACTGCCGATGTAGATCCAGGAGCCGGCGGTCATCTGCCCGTACATTGTCAGGCCCTGGGCCTCCAGAGACCGGAACTCCTCCCAGTTAGCCCAGTCTCCTACAAGGTTGGAGTTGGCCAGGAGTACCCGTGGCGCCCACTCATGGGTACGCATGACGCCAACCGGCTTGCCTGACTGCACCAGAAGGGTCTCGTCGTTCTTCAGCGTCTTGAGGGTGCGAACGATGGCGTTGTAGGCGGCCCAGTTGCGGGCAGCCTTGCCGGTGCCGCCATAGACGACCAGGTGTTCTGGATGCTCAGCGACCTCGGGGTCAAGATTGTTCATGAGCATCCGCAGGGCGCCCTCCTGCTGCCAACCAAGACAGTTCAGGGTGGAGCCACGTGGGGCCCGGATCTCGTCGAAATTGGCGGGAACGCTGATCATGGTGCCTCCTGCGGCGATCCGATCTTTTGCGTCCTCCATGACAGACGTTGAGTTCGGCGAGATCCAGAGACACCGATCTGAGTTCTCGGATCCGAGAACGCGGTCGGGCCTTGGGTCAAAGCCCGTCAAGCTCTCCCCGAAGCGGCCTCAGGTATCAGGCTGGTTGGGCCCTCCTACGCGACGGACGAACCTACGAACCCGTACTACCCACCACCCTCGCGGCTTGACAGACCGCATTAGGAATCAATGAACCGGTCAAAGTGATCATCGATTCGCAGTCGGTCATGGGCGCGTCCACGGTGAGCCTGACGGCCCGCGGCTGCAATCCCGCAAAGTTGATTAACGGGCGGAAGAGACACGTAGCAGTGGACACGAAGGGCCTATCATTTTATCCAGGTTCGGGCTGATTCTGCCTACGTCGACCAGCTCATCGCCTGAGTTGCCACGACCCGGGACGGCGCCGACTGGCTCGCGGCGGATTCGTATGGTCGTCGCAACATTGCAAGCTCAGAGTGCCAGAACCTCGGTGAACGCTTGGGCCAGAGTCTGCCAGCTCAGAATGTTGCCGGGTCGGTTGTTGAGCCGCTGCTCGACCGCACGGAGATCGTCAGGAGTGTGGAGAGACAGGTTCGTGCGCTTGAGCAGGCACTGCCGGACCAGGCCGTCGGCATTCTCGTTCATGCCTCTCTCCCAGGGGCTGACGGGTCTTGCGAAGAAGATCCCGTCGGTGAAGCAGGGCGCGAGTTCGTGATGGCGGATCATCTCGGAGCCCTGATCCCAGGTCAGGCTCCGGCGTGCCCGTTCCGGCAGTGCGTTCAGGGCGGCGACGAGGGCGCCGCGCACCTGGCCGGCGGAGTGTTCGTCCGGCAGCGGAATGAGGCTGTGACAGCGGGTTCGTCGGTCGATGATCGTGGCGACCGCGCACTGGCTGCGGACGCCCACGATCAGGTCGCCTTCCCGGTCGCCGAGACGCTTGCGCAGCTCGACGATTGGGGCCAGCGGTCGATGAGGACGGCGGAGGCGACGAATCGGGGCATGCGCTGGTCAGCACGGCGACGCTTCTTCTTCAACGGCCGGCCGGTGCGAAGCTTCCTGGTCAACGTCCTGCTCAAACCGTCCCTGGCGCCTTGGCAGAGGGCTCGGTAGATGGTCTCGTGGCAAAGGTGCCGCTCGGGACGGTCAGGCCGGCGGTTCCTGAGATGGGTGGCGTTCTGCTCGGGGCTTTATTCCAGGTCGAGTCCGGCCTGTCCCTCGGCGCTGAGGCCGGGATCGGTGGAGAGTTTGGAGCGTCGGGGACGTGCGGCCCGTTCACGGCCGCGGTGGCGGGCCAGATCGGCGTCGTACCTGCCGTATTCGTGCGGCCGGCTGTTGCGCCGCAGCCCACGGCTGACCGTCGACGGCGACCGTCCGAGCAGGCCGCTATCTCCCGAACGCCCAGACCACGAGCACGCAGCGAGGTGATCCTGCGACGCTTCAGCAGCGACAAGCACCTGCCCGAACGCGAGGCTTCGGGCAGGTGGTCCGGCTGCACGCCACCGTTCTCCGCCCGCCACCGGTAGCCCGCCTTACGCCCGGTCCCAAGGCGCCTGCAGGCCTCGACACTGCCCACTCCAGCCGCCAGAAGCCGCCCGTACGCGGCCTCGAATTCCAGCCTGCGCTTGCGTCCCCGCCTCGCCATCAACACACCCCTCATGATCAAGGAACGTTGCGACAAGTGTCAGAACCCAGGCGCCGCAACTGGTCCACTTTCCAGCCGTCACCGACAAACATCCCCGTAGGCGCGGAGAGCAGGACGGCCAGGTCATCGCGAGCGCGCTGGGCGTGGGATCATCCCCGCGAGCGGTGATGATCCCCCGTAGTGGGCGCGGGCGCCGTCACGGCCCTCCTGCTCCCCACACGCGAGGGGATGGTCCCACGGTCAACGGCGTCACCCTCGCGGCGGAGCTCACCCGGGCCCCGCCACACCATCAGGCACCCACGCACCCAACAACGCGACAGCGCCTCTGCTTGCGAGGTCATGCTGCCACGGTCTCACCGGGTGGTCCGGCCCTGCCAGAGCAGTGGCAGGGTCGGACTGTACTTAAGACTACGGATGCCCCTGTTCGCTGGCCAGATAGATCATCACTCACATGCAGCAGGACACCATCGGGGCATCAAGAGTGGCCTGGGGATTTTGAGGAGGAGGAGTCGGTCCAGGCTGCCGCTGCTCCTCATTGTTAGCGGGTTGGGGACCTCGCCACGTCAGCGGGGCGCAGGAGTGAGGACCTCGTGCCGTGCCCAGCGATGACCGCAAGCCCGCGCACAGGCGCGGAGCGCCCTTGCCCCTGAATGTTTGTCCTGGAGAGCGGACACATCGCTTCCCGGGCGTCGGCCGGATGCCGGAGCGCAGGGTGTGCGGCTGGTGGCCGTGCACCCTTTTGCCTCCTTAGCCTTGAGCGCGATTCTTACGAGGTTTTGGGCCCTCAAACGGCGCACAGCTTCAAAGGCGTTGATGTCACACGCGCCGATCGGCTCAACGACGCAACGTCGGGTACGACACGATGCACCGGCCTTCCTGCGTGCAGACGAGTGGGTTTTCGTCGGTGGCGACTGCCTCCGGGCGAGTCGTTGCCTTGGGGGCAAAAGATTGCGGGACGATCAGGTGTCACGTCGCCTCTCACTCTCTGTTCCGGTAAGGGCGGCTCTCTGCCGTGATGGTCAGCCACGGCAGGACCAGGCGGTCGCCTCTCTACACGGCGGCCGCCTGCAAACCGTTTCGTCGCACTCCATATCGCCTGTCCCAGCCACCTCCGAGGACACAGACAGCGGGATCGCCTTCGCCGGAGCTGCCTGACCGCTACGTCGGAAGATGTTCCGGGTGGGCCCGTTTTGTTGGTGGTGGCTGCAACGCTGATCAGATGAACAGCGATGAGCAGTTGCTGCCAGGTCGTCCGCAAACACCTTGCTGCCCTGCGCGCGGGCACCGCCGAACCGGTCCGGGCCGACATCCCCAGCCCCCGCAAGATCACCTCCTGGATCATGAGGCCCCGCGAGACCCTCACCGACAGCCAGAACGAGCGCCTCATTCAGGTCCGGCTCGCCTGCCCGGACCTCACCCGGGCCTGCGACCTCGCCTGTGCCTTCGCCGGCCTGGTCCGTCACTAGCGCGGATACCTCATGCTGGAGTGAATCCGGCAGGCCGAACAGGACGCACCCAAGCCCATGAAGGGCTTCACCTGCTTCCTCCGCTAGGACCTCGACGCCGTCACCGCCGGTCTCTCCCTCCCCTGGAGCTCCGGCGCCGTTGAAGGCCACGTGAACCGGGTGAAAACACTCAAGAGGGCAATGTACGGCCGAGTCTCGTTCGAACTGCTACGGACTCGCATACTCGAAAACGGCCTGTGAGAGGTCGTTTTCACCTGTCTTGCCTGGTTATCAGGCGATTCTCTGGGCGATGGATGATGGTGCAGGCGAGGTCTTGGAGGCCGTCGATACCTGTGGGTCAGGGGATGTTGCTGATGGGGCGGAAAGGGCCGCAATCCTGTCTCATCCCAGGATGCCCGGTCCTCGAGGTTGTGTGCTTCGAGCGCCGATTCGGCGCGACTGGGCGCACTCGGGTCGGGGCAGTACCCCGGAAGCATGGCCAAGCGACGCCCGTATCCGAGTGATCTGTCCGATGCCCGCTGGGAGTTGATCGAGCCGGTCCTGGCGGCCTGGCGTTTCGAGCGCCGCGGCAGAGCTCTGGACTTCGGCCGGCCGCCCGAGCACGGCCTGCGCGACATCATGGACGCGATCTTGTACGTGGACCGCACCGGCGTCCAGTGGCGCTACCTCCCGCACGACTTCCCCCACTGGAACACGGTCTACGGCTACTTCGCCCGCTGGCAGCAAGAAGGCGTGTTCACCCAGCTCAACGGCCTGCTCAGGCAGCTCTTGCGGCAGAAGGAGGGACGGGAGGCCGAACCGTCGGCCTGCGTGATCGACGCGCAGAGCGTGAAAACCTCCACCAGCGCGCCCGCCTCCAGCCAGGGCATCGACGCCGGGAAGAAGATCGTCGGGCGGAAGCGGAGCATCGTCACCGACACGATCGGCCTTCTCCTTGCCGTGCTGGTCACCGCGGCTAGCGTGCAGGACTCCGTCGCCGGCACCCGACTCCTGGACCAGGTAGCCGCCGAACACCCCCGCATCCGCAAGGTGTGGGTCGACGGCGGTTACCGCCACCACCTCGTCGAGCACGCCGCCGGCCTCGGCATCGAGATGGAAATCACTCAACGCAGGCCTGGGACCAGGGGATTCACCCCGATTGCGAAGCGGTGGGTGGTCGAGCGGACCTACGGCTGGCTCATGCTCCACCGCCGACTGGCCCGCGACTACGAAACCCTGCCCGTCCGCTCCGAAGCCATGATCCACATAGCCATGACCGACCTCATGGCCCGCCGCCTCACCAGTGAGAACACCATCTCCTGGCGCGTCCCGACACCAAAGACCAAACACCAGATTCCGGGATGAAACAACGGGAGAAAACGACCTCTGAGACAGTCGGGCACGGCTCACCGACCGTCACCGAGGAGAAGGATCAATGAGAGCGTTGCCCGCTGTCACCGGCCGTGATGAGTTCGACGTCCTGGTCGTCAGGACCGGATACCACGACGACCAAGCGTGGCAGAACGTGACGGCGGTGCTGATGAAGCCCTGGGGGGGGGGGGACAGGCAGTACGACGCACACGTCCACTTCATAGACGACTTGGCCTGGGCGGAAGCGACCGTTGATGAGGCGCTGAACGCGGTCTGCGCCGATGAGAACCTGGCCGTCGTCTTCCTCGCCGACCGGACAACCATGCAGGTCGAGAGCCACCCGCTGCTGGCGGTCAACACGCTGACGCGGGAGGAGTGCGTGGACGACGAGGACTACGAGCAGCTCACCGAGCTCGGCCGTGAGTTCCGCACCGTCCCCGCAGGGGTCCACGACGTCCACGCAAACCTGAGCATCGGCAACCTCGGCTTCGAGGAGTACGCCGCATGGGCTCACGATGATCCCGAGGGGATTTACCGGTCCTGCTGAACCGGGCTCACGGAACTGCAGACAGAGTCCTTTCGCTGTCTGCCGGACGATTCCCAGCTCGGTTTCCAGCTCACGGATCCGCTGGCGAGCGGCCCGCAGCTCAGCGGACTCGCTCGACGGCGTTCCCGGTCGTTGCCCGTTGTCAATGCCGTCCTGGCGCAACTACTTCGACAACGTGACCGGATGGATTCCGAGCCCGACCGAAGTCTGCTTGGCCTGCTTGTCGGCGCGGACCAGCGCGATAGCACGCGCCCGGAACTCCGGAAGACAGGGACGAAGCATGACTGCCGGCCTTTTGTGAAGGACTGTCAGTCAGCCACCAGAACTGGAACCCAGGACCTGGGGCAGGTCAACCTGTCACCCAAACCTGCAGCAGACCCATTTTTGATGTCCTCCGGGCCCTGCAGGGCTCGGAGGACATCAGCTCTATCTTCACGATCAACAGTCAGGCCCGCTTCGCGACAGTGAGCAGTACGGCCGCATCGTCAAGTGCCTGAAGACTGTGGCGGGCCACAGGGATGACGATGAGGTCTCCAGTACGCCCGTCCCATGAAGTGTCACCGCTGACAAGCCGTACACGTCCATGCAGCACCAACAAGGTCGCTTCGCCAGGGTTTTCGTGCTCCGCCAACTCGGTCCCAGCGGTCAAAGCGAGAACAGTCTGGCGCAGCGTGTGTTCATGCCCTCCGTAAACAGTCCTGGCGCTGCGGCCAGTAGAAGCCTCTGCAGCACGTTCCATCTGTTCACGAGCCTCGGCTTCGAGGGAAAGCTTCTGCATGATTGTGATCTCCTGAGATATGGATTGCGGGCTATCACTCACACTACGAGCTAATCAGCGAAGCATCACTCGACAGCGCCAGCGACGCTTCAGGTGCGCGATCTGGGCGAAGCGCTGATCAACCTTCATCCGCTCATAGCTGGTCCAGGCGGCCCGCCGCTCTTGCAGGTACTTCTCTCCTCGGCCTTCGTCAGGCTCCTGAGCTGCGGGTACTTCGATATCGCGTCGGCCGGTATGCAGTCGTGCTATGCCATTGGTGCGGTGCTCCTGTAGATCTTGGTTCGGTGAGCGACGCTACCTGGTCGGTATGACGCTGGCGGCCCGCCGGACCCGGCTTCGCCGACCCGTCGAGCGAAGACCTCGCAGGCGGCTGGCCCCGGCCGTCGGCGAGAATGACGTCGCCGCAGTCCCCGAGCGGAGCGTCAGAGCATCACCGGGTCAGCCTGCTTCGGGTCTGGACCGAGATCAGCCTCGCCCTGGTCAGCGGCTTGGACGACGGGTGGGCGGAGGGTGAAGGGCCTGTCGTCACGCAGGAGGGCCCAGCCGATCCTCGGTAACTCCTGAGCAGTCAGATTTCGGGTATATCTGGTGGCGGACGAAGTCTGGGTAATGGACACGTGTAGGGGTACGACGATCTGCCTCTTCTACAACCTGTCCAGTATTTGCGCCAGCAGGTAGCCCATCTCTGTCACTGAGTCCTGTCCAGCCTGCAGAACCTCCTCGTGGTTGAGGGGCTCGCCCGTCATGCCGGCGGCGAGGTTGGTGACGAGGGAGATGCCGAGCACCTCGGCGCCCGCCTCGCGCGCGGCGATGGCCTCGAGGGTCGTCGACATGCCCACCAGGTCGGCGCCGATGACACGGGCCATCCGGATCTCGGCGGGGGTCTCGTAGTGCGGGCCGGGGAACTGGGCGTAGACGCCCTCCTCCAGCGTGGGGTCGACCTCCTTGCACAGCGCGCGCAGCCGCGGCGAGTACAGGTCGGTGAGGTCGACGAAGTTCGCGCCGACGATCGGCGAGGTGGCCGTCAGGTTGATGTGGTCGCTGATCAGCACGGGCTGACCGGGGCGCATGCCCTCGCGCAGACCGCCGCAGCCGTTGGTGAGGACGATGGTCTTGCAGCCGGCGGCGACGGCGGTACGGACGCCGTGCGCGACGGCGGCGACACCGCGGCCCTCGTAGTAGTGGGTGCGGCCGAGGAAGACCAGGGCGCGCTTGTCGCCGATCCGGTACGAGCGGATCCTGCCGCCGTGCCCCTCGACGGCCGGTGCCGGGAAGCCGGGCAGCTCGGTGACCGGGAAGTCGGCCTCGGGGGTGCCGAGGGCGTCCACGGCGGGAGCCCAGCCGGAGCCCATCACGAGGGCGACGTCGTGGGTCTCGGCGCCCGTCAGCTCACGCAGGCGCGTGGCGGCGGAGAGGGCGGGAGGGAGCATTATGGGTGGCCTTCCTGGGGTTGTGAATGCGCTGCGGTTCGGGTGTGCGGCCTGGTGTGTGAGAGTCGTGTCTCGGAGGGGAGCGGCACTTGGCCGCTCCCCGTGGCGTGGTGTGCGGTGCTGGTTAGTAGGGGGTGTCGCCGCCGTCGACGTTGATGGACTGGCCGCGGATGATGGCAGCTGCGTCACTCAAGAGGAAGGCGATAGTCGCGCCGATCTCGCTGGTGGTGATGTGGCGTCCAAGCTGGCTGGGATGCATGGTGCTCAGGAGTTGTTCCACGTCCTCGTGCGTGCGGGTGGCGATGGACTCGGCGACGCGGCGCAGCATCGGGGTGTTGACGCCGCCGGGGCAGACGGCGTTGACATTTATCCCGTCCGGTGCCCATTCGGCAGCCAGGGTGCGGGTCAGGCTGATGACGGCGGCCTTGCTCGCGTTGTACATGACCATGTTGGGGTAGCCGGCCTTGCCTGCGTTGGAGGCGACGTTGACGATGCGACCACCGCCGCCCTGGGCGATGAATTGGCGTGCTGCAGCCTTGGCGCACTCGAGGGTTGCAACGACGTTGACGTTCAGTTCACGGCGGGCTTCGTCGGAGCTGAGGTCGAACGCGGAGGACAGGTTGATCATTCCGGCGTTGTTGACCCAGCCGTCTATGCGGCCGTACTTGTCGACCGCGGTGTGCACGAGCTGGTCGATGTGGTCGATGTCAGTGATGTCGCCGTCGACGGTGATTACCGGGTATGCGGAGAGCCGTGCGGTCACGGCATCCAGGGCATCCCGGTTGAAGTCGGCGAGGACGAGTTTGGCTCCCTTTTCGGCAAGGATCTCGGCGGTTCCGGCGCCGATGCCTCCACCGGCTCCGGTGACGACGACGACTCGGTTCTGCAGCATGGTCTTCTCCTGCGGGTGGGTGTTCAGAAGGGCTGGTTGGCGTTGACGCCACCGTCGACGCGAAGTGTCGCGGCAGTGATCCAGCGAGAGGCTTCGGACAGCAGGAACAGGCAGGCGTCCGCGACATCGGTCCCTGTGCCCAGCCGGGTGAGGGGGGCCGCGCGGTGCCAGCGTGCGACGCCGTCAGGCCATGCTTCCTCGATGCCCGGGCGGTGGATCAGGCCGGGCAAGATCGTGTTCACGCGGATGCCCGAGGTGCCGAGTTCGAGGGCGGCGGCACGGGTGTGCATGATGACCGCCGCTTTGGATGCCGCGTAGTGGCTGTGCAGGGGTGCAGGGATTTCTCCTTCGATCGAGGAGATGTTGACGATGCTCAGAGGCTGGCCCGCTATGGCCGCGTGGTTCGCGAAGTACTGGGTCAGGAGCGCTACGGCGCGTACATTCACCGCGAAGACGTCGTCGAACTCGGCGACGCTCATGTCAGCCAGCGGTGACAGTGGTTGTAGTGCCGCGTTGTTCACCACTCCGTGGACGACCCCGGCGGCGCGTACCGTTTCATCGACCACGTGCTCGACGCCTTCGGGGGTGGAGAGGTCGCCGGTGACGGCGTGTGCTTCATTGCCCCATCTGCGGCAGGCGGCGAGCACGTCGTCCAGGCGCGCAGGGTTGGCATGGGCATGGGCGACCACGACGGCTCCGGCTTCAGCGAGCCGTACGGCCGTGGCAGCTCCGATGCCGCCGCTGGCTCCCGTCACCAGGACCGCACGGTCTGTGAGGTCGAGCAGGTCGCGAACCGCTGGTGTCAGGGGTGGTTCTGTCATGGAGAGTTGTCCCTTCGTTCGGGTGGTGTGGTGGCGCGTCAGGCCAGGTGTGTGCGGCTCTGGGGGTGCCTTGGTGGTGGGAAGCCGGGCTTCGGGAGAGGCGGCGGTTCACCGACCGGCATAGGGTTGTCCGCCGGCGGCGGGCCCCTGGACGTGTCCTACGAAGCCGGCTACGGCCAGCAGGGTTGCCGCGTAGGGCAGGGCCAGGAGCAGGTTGGAATTTATGGGGGCTCCGGCCTGGGACAGCAGGCTCTGCAGCTGGTCGGCGAAGCCGAACAGCAAGGCGGCGCCGACAGCGCCGAGAGGCCGCCAGCGGCCGAAGATGACGGCGGCCAGGGTGATGTAACCCTTGCCGGCGGACATGCTGATCTGGAAAGTTCCGGCGGATCCGGTGCCGATGGTCAGGAATGCGCCGCCGAGGCCGGCAAGGGCACCGGCGATCAGAAGAGCATGCCAGCGAGTGCGGCGGACGTTGATACCGACGGTGTCAGCGGCGCGCGGGTGCTCTCCGACGGCACGGACCCGCAGCCCCCACTTGGTACGGAACAGGGCGTAGGCGCAGGCTGCGACGGCGGTGTAGGCGAGGTACAGGAAGATGGTTCCGCTGAAGAGCACGGGGCCTACGACGGGGATAGCGCTCAGTCCCGGGATGCTCCATACGCCGAAGTAGGCAGGGGAGTTGAGCGTGCTGGCGTGCAGGCTCAGCGCCGAGAGGTAGAGGAAGCTGGTCAGTCCGAGGGCCAGAAGGTTCAGGGCGACACCTGCGATGACCTGGTCGACGAGGTAGCGGATGGCGAGTAGCCCGAGGAGGGCTGCCATGCAGGCACCGGAGAATATGCCTGCCGCGAGACCGGCCCAGGTTCCGATGAGGGAGCCAGCGACGGCGGCGCCGAAGGCTGACAGGAGCAACTGGCCTTCGAGGGCGACGTTGACCAATCCCGCACGTTCTCCGATCACTCCGGCGAGTGTGCCGAAGATGAGTGGGATCGCGGCGGGGAAGAGGCTTCCCTGAAGAAGAGAAACCATGTTGATGCCCTGAGTCGTACCGGCGATCGACCACAGGATGACGCCCATGATCAGTGGGAGGATGCTGCCAAGGGCGCAGATAAGAGCGGGCAGTCGCCGGGTGAGGCGGCCGATGCCGGCCAAGAGGGCAAGGGCACACAGCACGAGGACGGTTTCGCGAGTGGGGATCAACCACGGGTGTGTCTTCAAGGTGCTGTCGGCGAGGGAGAAGGAGACGGGGGCGGGCCGTGCGGTTCGGCTGCTGGTGAACAAGACAACGGCTGCTGCGACAGCGGCTGCGATTTGCAACGCGCCTACGGTGACGTGGCGGGGGATGCGTTCGCTGCGCTGGCGCATTACTGCGACGGCAGGGCTGGTTGCCGAGGCCAGCAGGTCGCTGTCGCGCAGCTTGAGCCGTGAGACTGCGCTGATCAGTCGGGGTGCTGCGATGAAGGTAATGATCAGGGCCTGGATGATGGTGACGATGTCGGCGGGAACATTGGTGACGGACTGCATGTAGGCGCCGCCCACGTTGAGTGCGCTGAGCAGCAGTCCGGACAGCAGGATGCCGCCGGTGTTGAGCCGTCCCAGCAGGGCCACAGTGATGGCGACGAAGCCGATACCGGAGTCGATGTTTGGAGTGATCTGGTAGGAGGTGCTGCCGCCCAGGACCAGGGTGGCTCCGGCGAGTCCGGCCAGCGCTCCCGACAGCGCCATGGCTGTCATCGTCAGCCGGTCGACAGGGATGCCGGCGGTGCGGGCAGCGGCCGGGTTCGCGCCCACCGCGCGGAGTTTGAAACCCAGCGTGGTGCGGGTGAACAGCATGCGGGTGACGTAGGCGGCGGCCAGTGCGAGGAGTGTGCCTGCCGTGAGGGGGAAGCCGGCGCCGAAGAGGTGGGGCAGGCGGGCGCTGGTGTCCACGGTACGGCTGGCCTGAGCGCCAGGGGCTTGGATCACTGCGCCGAGGCTGAGCAGGTAGCGCAGCACGTACAGCGCCACGTAGTTGAGCATGATCGTGGTGATGATCTCGTTCACGCCGGCCCGTGCCTTCAGTACCCCAGCGAGAAGGCCCCATAGCGCACCGAAGGCCAGGCCTGCAGCGAGTGCGGCCAGGAGGTGGATGACGATCGGGAGGTCGACGGCGAAGCCCACGTAGCCGGCGGCCATCGCGCCGGCGATTGTCTGGCCTTGGCCTCCGATGTTGAATAGGCCGCTGCGGAACGCGACGGACACACCGAGTCCGGCGAGTACCAGGGGCGTTGCCTGGGTCAGGGTCTGGGTGATCGGGCTGAGGGCTTCGGTGAGGGTGGCGGATCGGGACGGGTCGTAGATCGCTCCGTGGATGAGGGCCGCATAGGCGTCGCTGACTGCGGACCACGCATAGGCCAAGGTGTCGGAGGGTGCGTTGGTGAAGTAGCCCAGCGCACCGCGTACGCGTTCGTCAGCCGCCGCGATGATGACGGCTCCGATCGCCAGGGCGAGCACCGTTGCGAGCACGGGAACTGCCAAGCCCGCGAGGCGGGACGGCCTGGGCTGGGAGGTGCTGGGATCCGGCTTCCGGGTGGGCGTCGCAAAGATCGTGCTCATGATCGGGAGCTTTCCTGGAGAGGGTCGCGGGGAGATGCGCCCGTGGGAGCCGAGGCGCCGTCGGCCCCGGACAGGTGCGTCGCGCGCGCGGAGGCTTCGGCGCGGGGCTGGGCCCGGTATCCGCCAGCCATCATTAGCCCCACCTCGTCGCGGGTAGCGCCGCTTGGGCATTCGCCGATCACGCGGCCGCGGTAAAGGACGACGGTGCGGTCCGCGAGGGCGAGGATTTCGTCCAGTTCCGTGGACACCAGCAGTACCGCGCTCCCGCGGTCCCGTTCCGCGACCAGTCGCCGGTGGATGAATTCCTGTGCTCCCACGTCGACGCCACGTGTGGGCTGGGACACGACCAACAGGCGCAGCGGGCGGGACATTTCGCGGGCGAGGACCACCTTTTGCTGGTTTCCCCCGGACAGCGTGGTGACCGCCGCAGACGCGGAGCCGGTACGGATGTCGAACTCGTCGATCCGTGCTGCCGCGTTGGCCTCGACTTCGGCCGGACGTATCAGAAATCGCCCGGAGTAGGGGCTCTGGTCGTGCAGATCAAGAACGAGGTTCTCGGCGACACTGAACGAGCCCACCAGACCGTCGTGCTGACGGTCTTCGGGGACGTAGCCGACACCGGCCCGCAGCAGGTCATCTGTGGTCGGATCGTCCGCGGCCCCGCGCAGAACCAGGGGCGGCGAGCCGCTCACCTCGATACTGCCCGCGCGGACCGGACGCAGCCCCAGCAGTGCTTCGACCAACTCTTCCTGGCCGTTGCCCTGCACACCTGCGAGGGCCACGATTTCTCCAGCCCGTACCGTCAAGTCCACCCCGGCGACAGCTGGGGTGCCAAGAGTGCTGTCGATCTCGAGGCCGGAAACGGTAAGGACGGGGTCCTTGGGATCGGCGGTTGGCCGGTCGACCAAAAGGGACACCTCCCTGCCCACCATCAGGGAGGCGAGATGCTGTTCGGAATCGCCCGGGCTGGCTTGGCCGACGATCCGCCCGCGGCGCAGGACAGTGATGCGGTCGGCTACCGCTTTGATCTCGCGCAGTTTGTGGGAGATGAAGAGGACAGCAGTGCCGGCTTCACGTAGCTGGCGCATGACCCGGATCAGCTCGTCGATCTCTTGCGGAGTGAGTACCGCGGTCGGCTCATCAAGGATGAGCACTTCGGCCCCGCCCATAAGTGCTTTGAGGATCTCCACCCTCTGCTGCATGCCCACGGGCAGGTCACCGACGACGGCGTCGGGATCCACTGACAGACCATAGGAGTCTGATAGCTCACGTATTCGGCGGCGTGCCTCGCTGAGGGAGAGATGCCCGAGGGGGCCGCTCGTCCATTCGCGGCCGAGCATCATGTTCTCCGCGACGGTGAAGACGGGGATGAGCATGAAGTGCTGGTGCACCATGCCGATACCTACCGCGATCGCGTCGCGGGGACTGGCGAATTGCTGTACCTGGCCGTTCACGACGATCTGGCCGCTGTCTGGCGTATACAGACCGAAAAGGGTGTTCATGAGCGTGGATTTGCCCGCACCGTTCTCACCGAGCAGCACGTGGACCTCACCGGGCATCACGGTCAGGTCGATCTGGTCGTTGGCGACCAGCGCCCCAAATCGCTTGGTGATACCCCGCAATTCCAGACGGGGAATGGTGGTTGCCATCGTGATCAGAGCTCCCGCCGGGTCACTTCGGCTGCGACGGTGAAGTGATCTTGATGGAGCCGTCGATGATGCTCGCACGGATCTGGTTGAGCTCCGCCTTGACCTTCGCGTCCACCTTGGACTCGAAGTCGTGGAACGGAGACAGACCGGTCCCCTTGTTGGCGAGCGTGCCGACGAAGTCACGGGACGTCGCCTGCCCCTTGGATCCGTCGACCACGGCCTTACGTACGGCTGCTGTCACGTCGCGGAAGACGGTGGACAGGAACACGCTGCAGTACTGCGGAACGGCTTTGCAGCCGTCCACGTCTACCCACAGAACGGAGTACTTGCCGTTGCTCGACTTCGCGGCGGCAGCCGTGCCCAGGCCTGTCGCGCCAGCAACAGGGAAGACGACATCGGCGCCTTGCTGGGCGAAGTTCGTCGCCAGCTGCTGCCCCTTCGTCTGGTCGTTGAAGCCACCTGCGAAGACACCGCGCCGGGTCTTCTCGTTCCAGCCCAGCACCTGGACGTCGGCATGCTTCCGCTTGTTGTAGTACTGCACCCCTTCCCAGAATCCATCCATGAAGGTAGTGACCGGACCGACATTCATGCCGCCGTAGGTCGCCACCTTTTCAGACTTCGAGTAGGAGGCTGCCAGGTAGCCGCCCAGGAAGCTGCTCTGGGCTGCATTGAACTGCAGACCTCGAATATTCTTCCCGTTTCCTGCAGAGTCCACAATGGCGTATTTCTGTGACGGATTTCCCTTAGAGGAATCTGCCGTCGCCTGCGCCATCAGCCCTCCGACGGTGGTGATGAGATCACACTTCTGCGCGACGAGATTTGCCAGATTCGGCACGTAGTCGTCCTCCGACTGGGAGGTGACGTACTTGACCTTGGCGGCGCCTGCGTTCTGGGCTTCCTGCATGCCGGCCCAGGCCGAGGCGTTGAAGCCCTTGTCGTCGATGCCGCCGGTGTCCGTCACCAGACACGCCTGGTACGCCGCCGATGTGGCATCGCTCGCCCTGCTGTGCTGCTCCGCAGGCTTTGTGCCGCACCCTGTCACGACCACTGCCGCGACTCCGACCGACGCCAGCTGTATCAGCCTAAGACGGTTTCTCATCTGACGCCCTCCTTCCTTATCTAAACGTTTAGATGAGTGTGATAGTGTGAACTTGAAGCAGTCAATAGAGGAAGGGGGAAATTTTCCCGGTGACAGTCGAAAAACCTGAATCAGCACCGCGGCGTCGACGTCCGACCATGAAGGAAGTCGCGAAACTCGCGGGCACATCCTGGACGGTCGTCAGTTATGTGGTCAACGATGGCCCAAGGCCGGTGGCACCGGAAACACGAAAACGCGTTCTCGAAGCCATGAAAACCCTAGGTTACCGAAAAAATGCCCTCGCGCAAGCACTTAAGACCCAGCAGACGTCAACTCTCGGTATTGTCCTCCCGGACCTAGCCCGCCCCTTCTTTTCCGAAATGGCGCGAGCCATCGAAGACGCCGCATACAAACGTGATCTCAGAGTACTCGTCGGCAGCTCCCACTTCGACCACGCCCGGCAGGCCGCGTACGTAGACACTTACCTCCAGTTGCAAGTCGAAGGCATCTTGCTGGTCCCCATCGACCATCAGGTACCTGAAGGGCTCCGGCATGCTTTTGAAACAGGCATGCCAGTCACCTCCGTCCACCGGAAGATCGACCTCAACATCCCTGCAGTCGTCGCGGACGACGCCGCCGGCGGGCGCCTGGCGGCAGAGCATCTGTTGTCCAAAGGGCATTCACGCATTGCCTGCCTGAGCGGCCCGCGCGAGGACGAAGGTCCCATCGAGACACGAACCCGTGGCTTCCTCGACGCCCTCGCTGCCGAGGGCGCGCCACAGTGGATCCCGCCGGTGCGATGTAGCGACCGTGATCTACGGCAGCAGGCATATGAACAAGCCTCCCGGCTCCTGACCGAGCACCCCGACGTGACAGCAATCTGCGCTGTCACCGACGAACTCGCCCTAGGTGTCATGAGAGCCTCCTTCGAACGCGGCCGGCGCATCGGCACCGATCTCTCTCTGATCTCGATCGACGGAACGGAACAGACCCAGCTGACGGCCCCACCTCTTACCGTGGTGCAGGAGGACTTCGCCATGCTCGGCGAGCTGGCGGTACGACTTCTCCTTGGCCAAGAACCTTCCGCCGCATCCACCGAGGAAAACGCCAGCCACGTCGTCCCCATGAACCTCGTTCCGCGGAGGAGCGTCCACCAGTTGTAAAAGAGTGCACTTTGCCGACATTGCCCCTTTCCGATGGAAGGCACGCAGCCCCCAGGGGGCTGCCGACCCCCCGTCCCTGAGAAGCCGCCCCAAGGTGATGAGGGCTGCCACGCCAGGGTCGAGGTGAGTGCGCTGCCGCCGTGTTCTTACGGGGAACGGCGCGCTCACCGCTCTGTCTAAACGTTTGGATGCAAGCTAGCCCACGTTCAGGCAGTCGGCAAGCGCGCATCTTTCGACCATGGGTCATTCGTCGGCGCTGTCACGTTGTCTGACTGGGTGGGATGATCTTGTGGTTGGTCATGCTGGGAGGGGGCATCCGTGATGAGTGCGTCGCCGTCGTACAGGGGGCACCGGTACCCGGTCCAGGTGATCTCCCACTGCGTGTGGCTGTACTTCCGGTTCCCGCTCAGCTTCCGCGAGGTCGAGGAGCTGATGCTGGAGCGCGGTGTCCTCGTCTCCTACGAGACCGTGCGCCGCTGGTGCGCCAAGTTCGGCCAGGCCTACGCGAATGGACTGCGCCGCCGCTGGCCCCAGCCCGGTGACAAATGGCACTTGGACGAGGTCTTCATCAAGATCAATGGCGAGTTGAAGTACCTGTGGCGGGCTGTCGACCAGGACGGCAACGTCCTGGACATCCTCGTGCAGGACCGCCGGAATACTGCCGCGGCCAGGCGGTTCTTCCGCCGCCTGATGAAGAAGGCCCGTACGGTGCCCCGGGTGGTCGTCACGGACAAGCTCCGCTCCTAGGGCGCCGCCCACCGCGAGGTCATGTCCTCGGTCGAGCACCGGCAGTCGAAGTACCTGAACAACCGGGCGGAGAACAGCCACCAGCCCACCCGCCAGAGGGAACACGCGATGAAAGGCTTCCGCAGCGTCGGCGCGGCCCAGCGCTTCCTGTCCGCCTTCAGCGGCATCTCACCCCACTTCCGGCCCCGCCGCCACCTGATGACCGCCACCCAGCACCGCGCCGAAATGACCATCCGCTTCGCTGTCTGGGACCAGATCACCGGCGCTGCCAGCCGACCCACCACGGCCTGAACACCGCCTGGACAGCAGGCCCACCATGCCCCGACACACCGTCAGACACCCACACACCCAACAACGTGACAGCGCCGGCCGGCGACACCGGCGAGGCGGTCGGGACTCCCGAAGACACTCATGTCTCCGCCGGTGTGGGCGATGAATTCGGCGCCCAGGACGGATCCGATGCCGGGCATGCTCAAGAGGGCCTCGGCGTGTGGGTGGTCGCGGAACCGGCTCTCGATCAGGGCGTCGGTCTCGGCAATCTCTGTATCGAGGGCCATCACCTCCCGCGCGAGCTTGGCCACCACCGCGGCGGCCACCTTCTCTCCAGCCACGGCGGTGTGCTGGGCCTCGGCGGCCTCGACCGCGGTGGCAGCAATCAGCTGGGAATTGCGGACCTTGCGGTTCTTCAACCAGGTCGCGAGCCGGTTCTTCCCTATCCGCCGAAGGACAGCCGGAGTCTGGTAGGCCGTCAACAGCACCAAGGACGCCTTCGACTCCTTGTAGTCGAAGGCTCGCTCCAGAGCTGGGAAGTACTCCAGCATCTGGGCCCGCAGCCGGTTGATGGCTCTCGTGCGGTCCGCAGCCAGATCCAAGCGACGCGAGGTGAGAAATCGCAGGTCGACCGCGATGTCGTCACCGCGGTGTACTGGTTGAAGGTCACAGCGCATGCGCGCCTGATCTGCAATGACGAAGGCATCCTTCGCGTCCGTCTTCCCATCGCCCCGGTAGGAGCCAGAAGCGTGATGGACGGTGCGGCCGGGGATGTAGAGGACCTTTTGCCCGTTGTCGGTGAGCAGCGCGATCATCAGCGCAGCTCCGCCGGCGTTGAGGTCGATCGCCCACGTCACCGCCTCACCATCGCTCAACTCGAGCACATCGCTGATCAGTTTGAGCAATGCATTCTCGTCGTTGACCACACGCTGCGACAGCTTCCGCCTGCCGTCAGCACCGAGGACCACGCAGTGGTGCTCGGCCTTGCCTGCATCCACACCAGCCCACAGTTGGGGCACGGCCGCCTCCGAAGTCGTTCCTTAATCCGTCCCAGCAGACGACCTCGCCAGCGTGTCCTTACCAAGCGATCTTTTGCCGCGCATCCCAATGAGTGGCCGAGTCGTCACGGGATGCCGGGCGGCCAATCGTTTGAAGCCACCACCGGGCTGGAGACACGCAGCCACACCCAGCATCCCTGGGCCTTCCGATCCTACGAGTGACCGGAATCAACCCTCAGGAACAACGTAAGGAGACACGACCCCCGCAACGGCCGCCACTTCAAGCCTCAACGCCTGCACGCCGACAAAGCCTACGACCGCGCCGACCTGCGGAAATGGTTACGCGGCAAACGCATCGGAGTCCGGATCGCACGCAAAGGCATCGAGTCCAGCGAACGATTAGGGCGCCGTCGCTGGGTCATCGAGCGAACCATGTCCTGGCTCTCCGGCTACCGACGCCTGAGTCCTCGCTACGAACGCAATCCCCGCAACTACCTGGCATTCCTCGGCCTCGCCGCCGCCCTCTGCTGCTACAAACGACTCGTCCGCCTCACCACATAGGACACGGTCTTACCCCGGCCTTCGTGCGGATGGAACGTTGGTCATCGACGGTCAAGGTGCTGTCGGGCATCCAGGTGCGTCCGCGCCCTTCGAGGCGGGCGGTGATCATCTCCCAGGGGAAGGGGCCGGAGGGCTGGCCGGTTGCAGCGCGACTGAGGGCTGGGGCGTGGAACCTTCCATCCGTATTCGAGGAGAAGACCGAGCAGGCCGGCGGTGCCCGCATCCGACTGCTTCGAAATTGAGGACGGACGGCTGGGTCTCCTCCAAGCCCGAAAGAGCGCGATCGGTGAAGGGGTGGAATTCCATCGTTAGCCGCGACCGGGGCGATCTACTGCGCCCAGTCCCAGGCGGTGGCGCGAGGCTGGGCGCCGATCTCAGACATGAAAGAGTCGGTGCCGTCCGGCGGAACGGGGTTCTGTTTGGAAGCCAGTTCGGGCGCGCACACCTGCCAGTACAGGGTCCGGGTTCCGTATGGGGGGATGCCCGCGTCCTGGGTGAGTGTTTTGACCGGGCCGTCCACGTCGTCGGGGTACTCGCCGTCAACGTGCTTGGGCGTGTATAGGGTCTGGAACTTCTGGGTGATGGAGATGACTGCGGTGTCGGAGCGGTTCTCGTAGGCGGTCATGACGTTGACGCATTTGTTCGTCGCGTCGCCGTCGTGCCATTCGGTCAGGGCGACCGATCCCTGCGGAGTGGGGGCCGGGGCTGCCGCGGGCGTCGAGGAGACGGTCGGCGTGGGGGTGGCCGAAGTGTGGCTGGCTTCAGGTGCTGGCATCGATGTGGGGGTGGTCGTGATGGTCTGGGTGACCGTGACCGTGGGGGCTGCTGCAGCAGGCTGAGGGGCTCGGCTGCTGCAGCCGGCGGCGAGGAGCGCGGCTGCGCAGAGGGCTATGGCAGGACGGAACCAGCGGGTCATGGCTGCCTTTCACATTCAGCGAGGTGACTGCGGCAGGCGCTGTTCGGCCGGTTTCTGTGGGGGATGAAAGCGGGGTCGCCACCTGGCATTCGGTACGACGCGGATCATAGCGGCGGGTACCGCTGCTCCAGCGGTCGCACCTCACTGTGTAATGCCGCCGTTTGCGGGCTGAGAGCCTACTCGATGCCGTACGCCGTGACGGGCTCCAGCGCGAGGACGGTGAGGTAGAGGAACTTGGTGAAGGAGGCGGGCCCGAGCCCGGGTGCCTCCCCCTCAGCGCGGCGTACGGGACGGCGCGATCCAGATAGGGACCAGCACGAACTTGACGGCGTACGAGAACGCATTGAATCGGGCGACAGTGTGGCCCGTGTGACGTTCTTGACCGCGTCGAGGAAGGCGATGCGCGGTGCCCATGCTCCGGTTCACCTACAGCGTGCGTGATAGATCGCTGCGGTTTGCGGCCTTCGTCTCGACACTCCCAAGGGCCGGACGAATGCCAACAACCGCTGGCTTCGTCAGCACGGCGTCGACGGGCTGCGCGTGATACGGATCGAGGACCAGTCGGGTGTGCCGCCGTCTGTGGTGGTGTCAACCATGTCGGAGGTGCCGCCCATCAGCTCGACACACAGTGTCCCTCTGGTGTCGACGGAGCCGTTCGCGCGCAGCAGGGTGACTACGAGGCCGAACTGCTTCATTGTGCCGGTATCGGAGGAGTGGGAGGTCACCGTGCCGGCGATGTACATCTGCTGGTCGTCAACGTCGTACCCGGAGGGGTCGACGTTGGTGAGCTTCACTGCGTAGTCGACAAGCGTGTAGGTACGGGCCAACGCCCGGTGCTGGAGAGTGGCGCGAGCCGCACTGCCCGAGGCCGACGCCTCGGCGGCAGCGGACTGGGATGCTTCGGCTTGTGCGGATGCGGCCGCGTCTGCTGCAGGGTCCTTGGGCGTAGACGTGGCATCCGGGCCAGTCGCATCCAGAGCGTCAGCCAGAGCACCCGAGGGCGACGGCCACGGCTCTGGACTCCCGTCGTCGGATGCCAGGTCGCGCACCTTGGCCGACCGCGTCTGGCAGGTCATGTCCTGGTCGCTGCCGCTCGTTGCTATGCCAGTACTGGAGATCGTGTGCTGTCCGGCCGGCACGTAGTACAGCATCGAGCCCGCAGCGAAGGGAGTCGTCCTCTCCGAGCTGGTACAGGTGAGATCGATCGTGTAGGCCCGCATGGACGCAGCCCGATTGCTGACCGTGATGGCGCAGGATGCCGAATTGATCTGATGGCCCTGTAGATCGGAGGGTTCGGCCATCACGCACACGCCTACCCTCACGTCCGCACTGGCGTTCTGCCCCGAGGTGGACGCGGCGGAGGAGCAGCCGGATACCGCCGCAACCGTGACGACAATCCCCGCTAGGGCGGAAGCAACGAGAACGCGGCGCATTGGTGGAGCTCCCGGGTCGGTACGCGGACAGGCTTGGCCATACTGCCTGGTGACCGAGCCTCTTCCGTATCCCGTTACCGGATCTCAATGTCCCTCGCAGAGACCAAGCCTTGACGCGAGTTCCCACTGCTCAATCTGTACCCGCAGGGCTGGTCAGCGGTATTCCGAGCGGCTCCGGCCCCGGACGTCGCCCTCGGCGAGGAGGAGTTAGGAGAGGAAGCCGAGGTATGACATCTGCTCGCGTCCGGCAGTCATAGCGAGCTCTGGGAACTGGGACTGAAGCGTCGGCAACCTCACCATGGGACAAGGCCCACCCTGCAGCTCGGTTGCGGACGGGATCGGTTTTCCGGTGACGGAGCAGACCAGTGGTTGTCCGGAGTTGAGTGCCGCGTTCCGTGCGTTGGTCACCTGTTCGGCAACCGCGTGGCGCAGGGCGGCCAGCACCTGGGTGCGCTGGCTGAACGGCGTCAGGCAGGCGTTCCACGAGAAGTCGGCCACTTCGCCGTCGAGCCGCACGAGGGCGATCCCGACGCTTCTGCGGCCGTGGTCGGTGTGGGCGATGACGCGGAAGTGGGCTATGCCTACTCCGCGCTTGAGGTCGTATTCGGGGTGGCGTTCGAGCAGGTCGCGGCAGAAGGCATCGTCGTCGGGGTCGGTGATGTCACAACCTGCGCCGTATCGCTGGACGATGCCGCGGCAGACGTTGCGGACGGCTTCCTTGGTGGGGTAGCGGGTCGCACCGATGGTGATGCCTTGGGGCACGGGTACTCCGTTCGACGCAGGCAACCGGGAATGCGCATGGCGAAGCCGAAGACACCGTACTTTCCGGTCGCCTCTTCGAAACCCCAAACTTCTGTGCCCTTCACGCTGACAAGGTGTCAGTGCACGCTGCCATGCTGCCCACCAGCCGAAAGCCGGTCCGGCCGAGGCCTACTGGCAGCCGTAGCAAGCAGCAGACTTGGGGATAAGGGGACGACGGGGTGGCAGTGAAGGCGACTGAGGAACAGGCGGCAGCACGGGACAGCTTCGCTGCCGGCCATGATCTTGCCTTGGTGGCAGGTGCCGGTACGGGAAAGACCTCGACGCTGGTGATGATGGGTGCCGCAACCTCTCGCCGCGGCATGTACATCGCCTTCAACAGGCCCATCGCGCAAGAGGCCAGGACCCGCTTCGGCAGTAGCGTGCACTGCAGCACGTCCCACGGGCTGGCCTACCGGGCGCTCGGGAGCCGATTCAAGGCCCGCTTGGACGCTACGCAGCACATGCCCCTGTGGCGCACCGCGCAGCTCCTGGGCATCGACCGCGACCTCGCCGTCGGCGGGCGCCGGCTGAAGGTGACGACGCTCGCTCACCTGGTGATGGAGATGGTCAAGCACGTCTGCTACTCCACCGAAGAGCAGGTCGCAGCACGTCATCTGGGCACCGTCCACGGCCTCGACGACCACGGCCAGCAATACCTCGCGAAACTCCTGCTGCCCCGGGCCCGGTGGGCCTGGGACGACATCTGCTCACCCAGCGGCACGCTGCCGTTCAAGCACGACCACTACCTCAAGATGTGGGCGCTCACCCGGCCCCGGCTGCGCGCCGACTACATCCTGCTGGACGAGGCACAGGACACGAACCCGGTCCTCGAGGAGATCTTCCTCGCGCAGGACGCCCAGCGCGTCTGCGTCGGCGATCCCTCCCAGCAGATCTACGAATGGCGTCACGCCAAGGACATCATGAGCGGGTTTCCCGGCGCGCAGATGGAGCTCACCCAGTCCTTCCGGTTCGGGCCGGCCATCGCTCAGGTGGCCAACCACTGGCTCCGCGCGGCCACATCCACGATGCAGCTCACCGGCCACGGCGCCGAATCGTCCGAGGTGACCGAGGTGGACGTCCCCGACGCGGTGCTGTGCCGGGGCAATGCCGACGCCCTCGCCGAGGTCCTGCGCTTCCTGGACCGGGGCGTGCCTGTCGCCCTGGTCGGCGGCGGGAAGCCCCTGCTAAACATCGCGAAAGCGGCGATCGACCTGCAGGCCGGACGGCGCACCTCCCACCACGACCTCGCGCTGTTCTCCTCCTGGGGCGAGGTGCAGGAGTACGCCGAGCAGGACTCTGCCGCCGCCGACCTCAAAGCCATCGTGGACCTCGTGGACACCTACGGCCCCCAACAGATTATCCGCACAGTCCAGCGGATGAGCGACGAGGCACAGGCCCGCGTCGTCGTGTCCACCGTGCACAAGGCCAAGGGCCGTGAGTGGAACCGGGTACGGATCGGAGCAGGCTTCACCCCACCCGACGACGATTTACCGCGCAACGTCCACCCGGCCGCCGCCCGCCTCATCTACGTCGCCGTCACCCGAGCCCGCACCCACCTCGACATCACCGGCATCAAACGGCTCCAGACGCACGCCGCCGCCGCGACAGCAGACGCCACCCCCGACGGCATCGCGCTGGCCCGGCTGCCACTGACCGGACAGCTGAAATACCCGCGCTCCCCGATGTCCACGTTCCTGGCCAGGCACCTTCCCCACCCCGAACGCGTCATTGCCTCCTACCTCCAGCACATCCGCGGCCTGCCCCACCCCGTCCAGCCGATGAACGAACGCCGCCCCGACTACGCCGCCCTCGGCCACACCATCGACTACCGGCTGCGCCTGAGCCTCGGCTCCGACCCAGGACCCGCAGCGATCGCCGGCGTCGAACTGATCGGCAGCGACCTGCCCATCGACGGAGCACCCGCCCCCGCAGTGCGCGCCAACCTCCACACGATCGGAACCAGCGTCCTGGGCCGCCTCCACGCCCACCTGACAGACACGTCCCGACGACTCGACGACGACGAACTGACCAGGCTTTGTTTCGTCACCGGCTTCTTCGAAGCCGTCTACCGAAACGGCTCCTTCCCCCGCAAGCGCAACCTCCTCGCCCAGGTCGACGAGCACACCACTGTCAAGGGCGTCACCAGTGCCGTCCCCAGCTACGTCCTCGACGATATCGACGAGCAGATGAAACTCGCAGACAAGCCCTTCGCCCCCCTGCGGAGCCTGCCGGCCCAGCAGCGCGTATGCGGGCCGACCTTCGCCGGAAGCGCCGACGTCAAGGCCGACGCCGACTTCATCGCCAACGGCCTCCTCATCGACTGCAAAGCCCTCACCCGGCCCCACCGCGTCGGACGCGACGAGGTACAGCAACTCGCCGGATACCTCCTCCTCGACTACGACGACCGCTACGCCATCCACGACGTCGGCTTCTACCTCTCCCGCCAAGGCGCCCTCATCCGCTGGACGGTCCCGGAGTTCCTCACCATGCTCGGTGCCCGGACCCCGCTGCCCCCATTGCGTGCGGCACTACGCGCACACCTGCGGGGCCGCCCCGCGTAGCCCGCTCACGGCCCACCCCACAGCGAGCGGCACCTGCGCCGGATCCACTTGGTCTGCTATCTGGAGTGGATACGCACGGCCAATGTGCCCTTGCCCCGTCCTGCTGCAGGTTTCGGTGCCCGCCAGCCGCGGAGCGCTCGACTCACTCGATCCTGCCTCTCCCCAGCAGTGATCGCCATAACCGATGGGCCTGTATCGGACCGTGAAGCGCCTGGAGAAGTGGCGCAGGCGCCTTGTCGCCAAGGTGGCTTCGGCGTAGGTCGAGCCGGGAAGAGGTGAGTGCTGGGACAGGCTCCGGAGCAGCGGCCCACGCGAAGTATCCCGAAGAAGGATGGCTAGAGCGCGCAAAAGGGCGCGAGGAACGTTGAGTACAAACGGCACCGACTACTCGTCAGCTGCGGGTGTCTGTACGTCGCGGGCGTGGTCCCGCAACACCTCACGAGCGAGGGCGTGCACGGCTTCGGGAGCCAGCCGGGCCAACACGTGCAGGCCGTCGTCCCAGGGCATCGAGCGCAGCGCCGTTGCGAGAAGCCGCCTTGCGACAGCCGGTGCGGTCACCTCCGCCAGCGCCGTCAGCGCGATGGACTGCTGCTGCCGGTCTTCGATGGAGGCGGCCAGCGATTCCGCTCGGTTGACGTAGCCAGCCCGCGCGAAGAGGATGGCCACCTTGGTGAGCGCCTTCGCGCGCTGCAGCCGGTCGGCAATCGACCGGGCCACGCCCTCCGCGCGATCCGGCTTGTTTGCCCGGGCGAGGGCGATCGCCAGGTACCCGGCCAGTTCGTCGTCTTCCACCTCCTCGGTGTGGTCGTCCTCGGCGATCATTGTGCCCACCTGCTCCACACCCGACGGGTCTCCCGCGAGACCGAAGATTTCGGCGATCCATGACCACCCGGCGCATCTTCGGTCCGCGCTGATGATCTTCGGCATGATTCTCAAGGCCTCGTCGGCCATGGCCAGCGCACGGTCCCGATCCCCGACCCGGACCGCTGCTCCTGCCAAGATCTTGAAGTGCTCGACCATGCCGAGGTTGTGCCCCATCACCCGGATCGCCGCCTCGGCTTCATCGATCAGGCTGCGGGCCCTGCCTTCTTCTCCGGCAAATGCCAGCGCGGATGCCGTTCTGACCAGTGCAGTGGCACATAGGAAACGGTCCCCCACCGACCTGGCCATGCGCTCGGCACGCTCGTACTCGCCCACGTCGGCGAGCGCGGACGCAATCCTGCCCAACCCGTCGGCGAGCTTCCAAGGATCGTCGATCATGCGCACGACCGACTCTCCGCGTTCCACCTCGCCTCCCCGAATCAGCCCCCTCGCCAACGGGACAGCCGTGTGTCCTCCAGGGGCCGAGCGTGCGAGCGACTCGGCACGTCGGGTCGCCCCTGCTCGGGCCAGGCACTGGATCGCCCCGCTGAGTGCGCTCTCTCTGCGGATGGGGTCCGTGATCCGCACCGCCTGCGCTGCAGCTTCCTCGGCCACGGCGCAGGCAGCGTGCAGATCGCCAGCCTCTGAGGTCCACCAGGACAGCCTGCTAAGACTCAGCGCCGACGACCTGGGATCCGACACCGCACGTGCGTCGCGTTCGATCTCGTCGGCCAGCTTCCCCGCCCGTGTGAATTCACCCGCCGAGGCCAGCTCCCGGGCCAGAGCCGTCATCAACACCAAACGTTCACTGGGCTCCGCCCGGGTCCTGCACCATGACTCGACTGCCTCTTCTCCTTCGACGAGGACACCGGCTGCCACGATCGACGACATGGCCCCGTGCCGGTTATCGTCGGGCCGGATCGACTCCGCGACTGCCCTTGCTTCGTCGCACACGGCGCGCGCCTGCTCGTGCGCGCCGGTTTCGGTGTAGAGCGGCACGACACCGTTCAGCCCCACCACCTGGGCCCGGTCGGTGCATTGACGTGCGGCGGCCAGCGCTTCATCGGCGGCCGACAGCGCTCGATCGGTGTGGCCGGCCCGCTGCCACGCCCCGGCCACGCCGATGAGTGAATCCGCCAGCCTCTCAGGCCTGAAGATCGCCTGGCATGCCCGCGTCGCGCGTACGAGGTCGCCCCTCGCGATCAGGGCGCGCACGACCTCGCTACGCGCAGCGGACCGCCCTGGTTCGACCTGTACGGCGTGGCTGAGTCTTTCCGCTTTCGGGATGTCGCCCTGCCGGACTGCGGCGGTCACGAGCGCGACAAAGACAGTGCCCTGCTCGTTCTCATCGTCGATCGACCGCGCCGCCGCTTCGGCGGCGTGCCAGTCTCCGGCGTACGCCGACGCACGTGCGTACGCGGCCCGGTGCGCCTCCTGCCGCAAGCAGCCCTGGCACACGCGGACAGCATGTTCGGCCCATCGGAGCGCCTCACCGTCCTCGCCCGCGTCCGTGGCCTTTTCCACCAGCGTCACCAGTGAGGTGAGCTGACGTTCCACGTCATTGAACGACGTGATGAGTGATGCGGCCCGGTCCAACATGGACCGGACTGCGGCCTGCTGGCCCATTTTGCCGAAGCACGCGATCACGCAGAAGAGCAACTGCAGTTGCGACTCGGCGTCTTCCACCGAGTCAACCAGCGCTTCCACGTGCTCCATGTTGCCCGCGGCGGTGAGGGGTTCGGCCATCCCCAGAAGCGCCTGCATACGCCGCTCCGGGTCGGGGATCGACTGGGCCGACGCCAGCGCCCGGAGTGACTGGCCGAGCACCGTCCGCACCGAAGGCAGGCCGACGGGAACGTTGGCGTTCCGCCGCTCGATCCCGCTCCGGTACAGGGCCAGCCCCGCCAGGGTGGTCAGATTGTCGGGGTCGTGCGCCAGCAGTGCTTCGTAGGCGGAGTTGACCTCGTTGAGTGCCGCTGTGTCCCCACCGGTGACATCCGCGAGGCGGTCGTGGCGGCGGCGATCGGTCGCGCATGCCACCAGCCGGCGCAGGTCTTTGGTCTCGCGCAACATGCTGAAGTAGCCGCGCAGCAGGTACTCGGGCGTGCCGGTAGGCCAGCCTTCGGAACGGTGGCGATCCGCCCAGGCGAGCAGGCGCTGCCGGTAGCGTGCCATCCCCGCGTCCTCCAGGTGCTGGCGTGCCGACTCCTGGATCTCTTCGTGTCCGAGGACGTATGCGAGGGATTCGGTGCCCGGTCGCCAGCCGCTGGCCTGGGCTACGAAGCTTCGTCCGGCCATCGCGTGCAGGTGATCCTTGATCCTCCAGACGGGTTCACCAGTCAACGCGGACAGGTCGGCGCCGGTAAGGCCGCCACCGGCGGAAGTGATCAGCCCGAGGAGGCTCTGTTCCAGCAAGGTGCCGTTGAGTAACCGTTTGAGGTCACGTTCCATGTCGTTGCGGGCGACACGGGCGTGTTCGGAAGGCCGCAGCGTTCTCACAGACCCCACGTCGTGTAGGGGATGGTCGGCTGCAACGTCGCGGGGCAACGGCGGGTTCAGCCGGCCCGAAACCACGACGCGCATGCCGTGCGGTGGCTCGGCTGGCAGCAGCCCGGCAATGCTGTACGAGTCGGGGTCGGCGGTCACCCCCCGGTCCTCGTCCAGGCCGTCGACCACCAGCACCAGCCGCTCGCCCCGCTCGCGGCAGTACAGCGCGGCCTCGGCAAGCATGCGCCGCAGGTGTGCCGCCCGGGTGGCGTAGGGCAGGTACGCGGGCAGCGGCTGGCGCAGGACTTCCGCGATCTGCTCCATCACGACATCGGTGAACGCGAGCCAGTCGCTCTGGCCAGCGAAGCGGGCGGTGATGAAGAACGAGACGACACGGATCCGAGGAGGTGGGTTGAGCACGAACCAGGACAGCAGCGCTGACTTGCCCGCCCAGGCCTGCGACCTCCACCACAGATGGGACCGGCCGTCCGGGTCAGTGCAGAACTCGGCAAGCGCAGCCAATTCTGCGCTTCGCCCAAGAAGTTCGGGAGGCGCGATGCACAGCACCAGTTCGTGGTAGGCCGACCTGACAGCCGACGCTCTTGCACCCCGCGCGCCGACCCGCCCTTCGGCAGCGCGGTCGTAACGCCTCATCCAATAGTTCTGCGTGTCCCTTTCGCCGGGCAGATCGATGGGGGGCTTCCTGGAACGCGCGTAGTGCAGGCACCCGGCGACGAAGGCCTCGACCGAGGAACGACGGGGATTCGTGGTCGCGTTGAGGAGATTGCCCACTGTGGCCTTCGACAGCGTTCCCCCAGCGCCAGCCCGGTCTGCGTGATCCTGAACAGCCCTGACTCCAGGACGTTCGACCAGCTTGTACAGCTCGAAGAGGACCGTGTTCCAGGATTCCGGTGACGGAGCCAACTCTCCCTCCTGCAACTCGCTCTCCCCTGCTCGCAGATGTCCAGTTTCCATCTTGGACCACGTTGGACGGGCAGCGCGGCACGGTCGGTCCAGTCCCTCGAATCGACCCAGGAGCGATTATGCTGACGACGATTTTGACCATCATCCTCACCCACGCCGATACCGCTCGGGACTGGCTCCCCGAAGCTGCCCTCGCGTTGAAACTGGGCGCGGCAGGCATCAGCTTTGCGGTAGCCGTCCACCGAGCGGTTCGCTATTGGCACGGGCTGCAACGGCGTTGACCGTCCGCTATGCAGGGCTGTGCCCGCCAGGATCTCCTGGCGGGCGCAGCCCTGCATAGCGGACGGTGCTGGCCACGAGGACGACTTTTTCTGGTTTGCCTCGGTCATTGTCCTGGAGAGGGCGGCTTCGAGATCGTTCGCCGAGACACCACCCGAAATGAGGACGAGGTCAGCGCCGCTAGCGAGGCTTGTGGCCCGCGCGGCTACCCTGATGACAGGGGCCAAGCGTGAGCAAGGCGTACCCGCGGCTGCCCTACGGATCGTGGCGCCCAGCGCTGGTCGCACTTGTCGCCAGTTTTGCTCCGGCCGGATGTGCCAGTCAGTGTCACTCGACCGCAGCGTGCTCGTCCGCAGTGGCTGGGGAAATCGTTCCTCATGCGCGTCTGGGTTCTGTGCGGCCTTTGGCGTGCGGACTGCACGTGGCATCGCACCATCGATCCTGGGCCGGGATGCCCAGAGAGTGAGCAGGCTGGGGCGCAGCGCCGGGTTCCGGCTTGTGCGCTGTTCAGGGCCAATTGCTGAACTTCCTGCTGCTCGCACGCACCAGGACCACGCAGGCCATTCCCGTTCCCGGCCTCCGGCTCCCGGCGTGTCCCCGGAGTCCGGTACCGGCTGCGTCAGTCGCCCCGGCAAAGGCGGGAGCCATGCGACGTCAGACCGGGCAGGTCCGGGACCGTCGTCGACGGCCGGGGCGCGTCAGCGCGATCCCACTGCCGCCGCAGAGAATTTTTCCGGGCGGGGTACCCGGTTATGGGGTCTGGGACCGGTATAGGGGGTGTCAGGGTTTCAGGAAAGCAAGGGTGGGAGGTCCGAGGTGCTCCACTCGGTGGGTGCCGAGGCCGTCTGGGGGGCGATCGCCGGCCTGGGTGGCTTGGTCAGCGTGGTGCTCCGTAGCCGGGTCAAACTGGCCCGGGAGCAGCGTCGGGCAATGGCGGAGGTAGCCGGTGTGCTGGCTGGGGACGGCCGGGCGGTGCGAGCGAGGCATCGCTGCGGGGGCGGGGAATGGTCGCTTGATCTCGGCGCGCCCGCCAGGTTCGCGGGGGAGACCCGGAATATCGAATCGGCAGGCGAGGAACAGCGCCGGTGAGTTCGGCGGAGGGTGGCCCAGGCCGTCTGGTCGACGGCAGCGAACGCCGCACGGCCATGGAGGCCTTCTATCGAGCTCAGCACCCGCGGCTGCTACGGCATGCAATGCGAAGGGTCGGGGAACGGGCAGGAGCAGAAGATGTGTGCCAGGACATCTGGCGGCTGTTCTTCAGAAAGTTCGAGAAGTTCCTTACCGAATACGACGACCCAAGTCAGGCCCTGTACGCCATCGCCCGGACCTGCATCGCCGACTTCTGGAAGAAGCGGCCGGGAAGGCAGGAGCTCGTGGTGGAGCACGAGGACCTGGCCGGGTTGGTCGAGGCCGTACGGCCCCTGCTCGCCGACATAACAGACCCTTTACGCCTGGACCTGGAAAAAGCGCTGGCCGGTCTCCCAGAGCGGCAGCGGCAGGCGCTGCGCCTACATCACCTTGAGGACCTGACCGTCCCTACGACCGCCGCCGAGATGGGCATCAGTGTCAATACGGTGAAGAAGCTGCTGAAGAGGGCAATGGCCATGCTGCGAACCATGCCTTCCATGGACTCCTACCGACCCGCAACTGTGCCGCAGGAGGTGCGCCAGTGACTCCCGACAAGGACCAGCACCTCGAGGTCACCGAAGACGAACTGGCCACAGGCTTCGCTGCGGTCATGGACAGCCTGGATCACCTCAGTCCTCAGGAAGCCGCTGACCTGGACCGGGAGGCCGATCGTGCCGTCCTCGGCCACGATGCCTACCTGCGGGGCCTGGAGCACCTGGACCGCGGCGACCTGCCCGCCGCGAAGCAGTGGCTGCTCACTGCTGCCCGCTATCAGGTGCCCGGCGCCCAGGAGACACTGGACCACGCAGAACTGCGCGCCGACAGCGACACGGACTGGCGCCACGTCGTGAATCTCGATGCCAGCATGAGGTCCGCGTCGAACGACTTCTCGGCGCCGGACTCGGCTGCGGCGCTATGCCAGGACGCCTCGGAACTCGGCACGTCGGCAAAGGACGACGTGGCGCCGCAGATCAAGGCCGCGACCCGCAAAGAAGCCGACGAGTTGCTAGCCGCCAATGGCCGGGAAGCCGACCGTACCCTCGCCGACGCGCGCGAGGAAGTCAGCCGCCTGCACAGCAGCGCGCCCCAGGAGAGCTCCGCGCTGGCACTCGCCTGCGTCCTGGGCGCCACCTCTCTGCAGCGGGTCTCGCTGCCCGACACGGGGGAGGCCGCACCTGCGGCCTCGCACTTCGGCCAGCACCAGCGGCCCGGGTCCTGGGACGGGTGCCGAACCGTGACCGGCGACGATCCTGCCAAGGTCGAGGTAATCGTCGCCGCTGAGAACGTCATTCAAGACCTGCAGTCCCTGCTGCAAAAGCACGGGGAGCACGAGTGGCTGTGGACAGGACCCGCCCAAATCATCGAACTCACCTCTAAGCTCGTCCAGGGCGTGCAATCCGAGAATCTGCGCAACCAAACTGCCGCAGGCAGAGGCAGGGCGTTCATCACCCGCCTGGAGCGCCTGGACTCCTTCACAGTCCGGATGGCGTGGGCCGCCGCCGTCCTCGGCACTTCCATCTCCCCGGCCATCGCCGCGACCGTGGCGGGCCTCAGCGCCGAGGAAGCCGCCAACGCCACCGACCGACTCCGCGAAACCCGCATCCTCACCGGCAGCGATGTGCTGGAGTTTGTCCATCCGGTCATCGCCACTGCCGTCTACCGGGCGATGCCCGACGCCGTACGCTTGGTTCTGCACGGTGTTGCTGCTCAGGCAATCATCGACGCCGGGCTCGGGCCCTCCGCAGCCGCCCGTCATCTGGTGGAGACCCGCCCCGACGGTGACCCCTGGGTCGTCGACCAGCTCCGCCAGGCCGCCCGCGAGGCCATGCGGGCCGGAATGCCCGAGGTGGCACGACGCTGCCTCGCCCGCGCCCTGCACGAGCCCCCTTCCTCCGAGGACCAAGCCGCCGTCCTCGTCGAGTTCGAAAGCACCATGCCGGGAACCACTGGGACAAAGTGAACCAGGAGAGCGCGGCCGCTGGTGGCGGCCCGGTCGTGTGCATGAGCCGCCAGGGATGGGAGCGCACACAGCAGCTGCCCGTCCTTCTTGCCGAGCCGGTCCGCGCACGTCTGGCCGCTTACCTCGCCCACCGCCATCGCCGCTGGCCCCACACCGCCAACCCCTATTTCCTCGTCAACTTCCGCACCGCCCTGACCACCCGGCCCGTCAGCCGGCCCTGGCTGTGGCTGCAGTACCCCTCCTCCAGCCTGCTCCTGCGCGACGACCGAATCGTCGACGAGGTCCAGGCGGACACCGACCCGCGCACCCTGTGCGAACTGTTTGGCCTCACCCACAACGCCGTCACCCGCTACACCTGGCCCTACCAGGACGCCGCCCACCCACCCCGCACACCACCAGTGCCCTGACCATCACTTTTGGGCAGAACCGGCCCTCTGTGGACCTTCGGGGCGGGCCGTCCGCCCCGGCGGTGGCCGCGGTCCTGCCCGCTTCGTCTGCCTTGGGGGATGTCCGGGCACCGCACGGCGCGCAGCGCATCCTTCATGGGTCAGCCCCTCAATTGTGGTGCTGGCTGCAGGAGACCCACGCGATGGAGCCATCAGCATCTGCCTCCCACCACCCACGGCTGGAGATGCCGCTGTCCCCTGATCGTCTCTTCTAGCGGCGTTGGAGATGCGCCTTGCTCAGTACTTACACCGGGCTGCAGTCGGAAGATGCCCGGTGCCTGGTGCAGGCCCAACCCCTTGAAGGGGCGGTAGGCGCCACCCTCCACGGCACACCCACGCACCAGTGCGCGGGGCCATAGGGGACCGACCGCGCACTGTCCGACCACAGCTGCTCTCCCCCTGTTGTCAGTCCCTGGTCGTAGCATTGCGCCCGTTGAGCACCGCGAGCCGGAACGAGGCCTGAATGTTCATTTCCGCCGTATACATCCGCTTCTTCCGCTCGTTCAACTACGACTACCTCCGCAAGGCCAGCGATAGCTTCACCCCGCACCCCTGGGACGTGCTGGACGACGGCGGCATGAAGTACCCGTTCGTCAAAGTGCCCCTGGAGGAGGGCGTCACCACCGTCGTCGGCGCCAACGAATCAGGGAAAAGCCAGCTACTGGCCGCCATCCAGAGGGCACTGACCGGGCGGAACATCGAACGCGGCGACTTCTGCCGCTACTCCCAGTTCTTCGCCGTCCACAAGGCCATGGCCTACCCCGACTTCGGCCTCCAGTTCGCCGATCTGCAGCCCAGAGACCGCGAAGCACTGGCGAACGCCTGCGGCATCGACATCGCAGACGAGTGCGACACCTTCCTGATGTTCCGCATCGGCGGACAAGAGCCGGTTATCTACCTGCGCGACGGCACAGGCTGGAGCAAGCACCCACTCCAGGACGCCGAACCGCTCGGCCGCATCCTGCCCCGCTGGTTCGAGATCGACGCGCACACCGCGCTGCCGCATAGCGTGCCCGTCGAATACCTCGCTGGCAAACAGTCCACGCTGCGCACCAGTTCCCGCAACACTCGGCGCTCCCTGGTCCAGACGATCATGGACAACGCCGAGTTCTTCCGCTCCACCGAGAAGCTGAACGCTGCTGCACCGAGCCTGGTGACCGCCTTCTCTACGGTGAACGAACCCGACGTCGAGCATGACAAGCAGCTTGTCCTGGCCGACCAGCTTCTTCTGAAGGTCGCGAAGATCGACAGGACTGCCTTCCAGGAACTCCTCACCGCCGTCGACAGAGGCAAAGAGGGCTTCGCCAACGGCATCGTCGAAAAGATGAACCAGCAACTGGCTCAGTCCCTGAACTTCCCCCGCTGGTGGACCCAGGACAACCAGTTCCAGCTGCAGATGACCCTGCGCGACCAGGATCTGGTCTTCACCATCAAAGACCGGACCGGCACCCAGTATTCCGCCAACGAGCGCAGCAGCGGACTGAAGTACTTCCTCAGCTACTTCATTCAGTACCTGGCGCACGAACCGCCCGCGTCCGGCCAGCGTGAAGTGCTCCTGATGGATGAACCCGACGCCTACCTCTCCGGCAGCGGCCAGCAGGACCTGCTGCGCATCTTCGAGGACTTCGCCTATCCGTCGGACCCCGCCCGCCCCGCCCGCCAGGTCATCTACGTGACGCATTCGCCCTTCCTCATCGACAAGAACCACAGCGAACGCATCAGAGTCCTCGAGAAAGGTGAAGAGGACGAAGGCACCCGAGTCGTCCGTAACGCTGCCCGCAACCACTACGAACCCCTGCGGTCAGCCTTCGGCAGCTTCGTCGGCGAGACGACGTTCATCAGCAACTGCAACCTCATGCTCGAAGGCATGTCCGACCAGATTCTCCTCGCCGGCATGTCGGCCCGTTTGCGCCGCCAGAAGGTCTCCTCACTCGAACACCTCGACCTCAACGCGCTCACTCTCGTTCCGGCTGGATCCGCAGCACACGTCCCCTACCTCGTCTACCTGGCCCAAGGCCGAGACGTCGACCGGCCAGCTGTCATTGTTCTGCTCGACGGCGACCGCGCCGGCAACGAAGCACGCAAGAAGCTCCGCCGTGGCCCCCTCGGCAAACCCCTGATCGACGACGCCTTCGTCCTCCAGCTCACAGACCTCCGGGCCGAGGAGGTTACGAGCCCCCGCCCGAAGGGCGTGCTGGCTATCGAGGACCTCATCCCACTGGAGATCGGCGTTGCCGCGGTTAAGCGCTATGCCTCAGCCTTCCTCACCTCCGCCGAGGCCAAGCAACTGGACGGCTTGGCCGTCGGCGACGTGGTGTTCGACGGCGACGAAGGAACGCACGATGCGCTGGAGAACGCCGCCATCCGCCTCCTGGACAGCTTCCACCTCGACAAAGTGGGACTGGCACGCAACATCCTCGACGTCCTCGCCAACGACCAGGACATCGACCCCGGCGCCGTAGCGGACCTGGACCGCAACTTCCGTGCTCTGTTCCACGCCTTGGGCACCCGACAGCGCAAGGCGCTGCGCGAGATCTCCACCGAGCGCACCACATCCAAGATCAAGCGGCTCAGGGCGTCCTTCCTCCTCGACCACCCCGTCACCGCGACACGCGAGCAGGCCGCCCTCCTACTCGAGGAGATCGACGCATCGCTCGACAACTCCGTGGACGCCGAGGACCTCAGAAGCCAGCTCCGTGCCCTGCGTCGCGACTTCACCCTCGACGAGGAGCCCCTCGATCCGATCCATGATTTCCCGGCCTTCCAGGACGCGCTGCAGGCGCTGGCGTACCGGCCCGTCAACGCGGCGCAGGAGCAAGGGCCGTGATCTGCGGCGGGGGCTTCACAACCACGCAGGGCTGAGTGCCGCCCCCGCAGGATTCCGGCCCGGTAGACCTCTCCCGGCTCGGTGATACCGGCGACCAGGCGACGGTACTCCGCTGCTGCGGCGTGCTCCTGCGGCACGGCGCTCTGCGACCGCAGCACGGTCACCGTTTGGTTGTCACGCCATTGCCGGAGCCTGCGGACGCACCCCTCGGAAGCGGTCCAGCAGCCGGCACGCACCTGATCCACGAGTGCCGTCGGCAGCCGCAGGGCGAGGGTCTCGGGGAAGGCTCACCCGCCGACCTCGTCCCGCGCAGCGCAGTCGCCTACTACCCGCCCAACTCCGCCGTCATGAACCGCAGAGACTTCGAGGCCATCACTACCTGCGGCGAACAGCTCATGCGTACCGTCCTGCCGATGTACCTGCGATAAGAAAGCAGAGGAACCAAGCCCATGAACACCCAGCAGCCTCTTCGGCGCTTTGGTCCTCAATTCGTCCTCGAGCAGCAGAAGCGCTATAGCAAGCGCCCGCCGGAGAACCGGATGCTCTCCTACGACCTGGCAGTTCTGGACGAGTACGAGCCCTGGCGCATCTGGATGGACGAGCAACTCGATCTCCTCCCGCAGAACACCGCGAAGACCTTCGCCGCGAACCTGTGGCGCGACCAGAACTTCTGGCCGGACGTCATCGAGCTCGCCGCCGGCGCAGCGCTGCGCCGAGGAGGCTTCGGTGTCGAATTTGAGCGGCGGTGGGGGAACCTGACACCGGACTGGACCGTCATCGACGACGACGGTACGCCGCTTGCCCTGGTCGAGGTCCTCACCCACAGCCCGCGGAAGGGAACATCCGCGAAGATCAAAGCGTGGCACGCCCTGGTCGAGCGGTTGAAGGAGATCCCGGTCCCTGTCGTGCTCACCGTGGCCGGTGACCCCTCGGGCCCGCTCCAGGCTCCCGATGCGGGTACCGCGAAGAGGATCGCCCAGGATCTGCGGCGGGTACTGCTGTCCCCTTTGCACCAGAGCGCCTTCCGGAGCCAGGGCTACACCTTCCTGCTCCAGGCCGATCCGAGCACGGGCCAGACCATGCGCGCTCCCGGGATGCGTACGATTCTGCTCCCCCCGAGCAATATCGCCGGCGTCGTCTCCGCCCAGCCGGTTGCCACAGGGATCGAAAAGAAGATCAGCAAATACCGTGCCCTGGCCGAGGAGACGGGTCTCCCGCTGATCATTGCGGCAGGCGCGGACAAGTTCACCGGCCTCGAGCTCCAGCACCTCGACGACCTGCTGCGCGGCGCATCCACGCTGAGCATGCAGTTCAACTTCGGCGACTCGTTCATCCACCACCCGGTCGAGATCGACCCGTCCAATCCGCCGCGCTGGAACATGCCTCCCGAGCTGGCCGGCGTGCTGTGGGTGAACAACGAGTTTCCCTTCACCACAGCCTGGCGCCTCAACCCCACCGCGGCGACCCCCGTACCAGCCGCGCTCGCCGTCCCGGAGACCGAGCACTCCGCCCCGACCGCAGCCGGAGCGTAGAGATGACCCCTCCTGATCGGGCAGCTGAAATCAAGGCGCGCAGATTGAGGGACCGCTCTGGGGGGTGTGGCCCGGCCCTGCCAGAGCGCGGGCACGGGACGGGCCACGGCTGAAAGCCCTGGACCGGGCAGCGGCGCCCAGAGCCCTCAACGCTCGCGCATCAGGTCCACTCCCACGTACGCGACTCTGGTCCAACGATCTGCGGCCCGCGCGGACACGGGGCTCCGCGCGGCGAAGATCCACTGCTGCATCACTTCCGGGTCCCGTCCTGTGAGTGGGCGTGTTGGTGGCAGCGGTTGTGCGTCAGCCGTGTTCAGTTGTTGATTGCCTGGTCATGCGCTGTGGGCGCGGGTTGATCTGCTGTCATGAGGTGACCAAGTGGCTGCCATTTGGCGGCTGGGGCTGGGCGGGTTGGCTGTTGTGGGGGTGGCTGCCCTTATGGGTGGACGCGAAGGGCAGGGTCGGACCATCACGGGGTGTCGGGGGTGGCTTGGTGTTGGTCGGGTCGGCGGTCGCGGAGTGCTTGGAGGATGTTGGTTTGGTGTTGGTCGGTGGGGGTTGGGGCGTCGGGGGAGTTGTTGAGGTGGGGTGTGAGGCGGGTGTAGAGGTCGTCGTGGGTGAACAGGGCGTCGAGGCCGGCCCAGGTGTCGTTGTCGATGAGGGGGAAGGGGAACTGCTGGGGCGTGATGAGTGCGGCCAGGAGCGGGAGGAGTTCCCATCCGTGGTCGAGGCGGTCGCGTAGCCAGGTGCGGATGGTGGCGGGGTCGGTGTGGCGCCACATCCAGATCAGGGTTTCGTCCTGCTCGGTGATGTCAGAGGAGGGCCGTCCGGCGGCCGGTGCGAGGTGTTCGGCCAGACGCCCGATGAGGGCGTCGCGGGCTTGGGCGGCCCATGGTTCGGTGGTCGTCGTGTGTTCGGAGGCGGTGTCGTCGGGGTTGGTGGCGCTGTGGAGGGTCCGGGTGGCCAGGACTGCTCCGTCAGGGGTGGCGGCCATGGCGGCCACGACGGAAGGGCGCTCTTCAGGAGGCAGGTCGAGAAGGAGGCTCGGGGTGAAGGAGCGCACCCGCCGGTCGGCGCCCAGCAGGCCCATCGCTTCGGGCTGCGCCGTCAGTTGGCCGTAGTTGTCGGCCATGGCCTGGAGCAGCGCGGCCGCTGGTACCGGGAGACCGTCGGCGCGCAGTTGGTCGATGCGCCGGACGATGCGGTGGGTGTCTTCTCTGAGCCGGAGCAGCAGCTGTGCGGCCTCATCACCCTCAGCTCCTGATGCCAGTTGGGCGAGGGCCTGCCGGAAGACGGCTTCAGGGAGGTCGTCTTCGGGGACGGTGAAGACGACGTACCGGTCGAAGTAGTCCTGGCTGCCGATCCCGCGTCGGCGCGCCGCGGCACGGGGGTCGCCGCCGTTGCCGACGGCCTGCTGGACTGCGGGGAACAGCAGGCCAAGCAGCCCGAGCATCCCGTCAATGTTGTCCTGGGCGACACCGGCCTGGCGTAGGCGTTGCTTCCATCGCGCGGCGCGTTCACCGGGGCTGGAGTCGCGCTGCAGCGCCGGGTCGATGCTGGTGCCGGTCAGTTCGGCGCGGTGGCGTCCCAGCATCCGGTAGGCGCCGGGCTCGCTGGTCCGCAGGAAGGTGACGATCAGGAAGTCGACGATGTCGACCTCCCCGGCCAGTGAGCCGAGCGTCGCGCCGGCCTGGCCGAAGTAGCGCTTGATGGACCGCGGGGTCCTTAGCCGGTCCTGGAGGTGCCGGAAGTACGCCTCGGAGAAACGCTGCTCCTGGTCCGCAGTCATGGACACCCCGTGGGAGTCCAGTAGTGCGTTCAGGAGGCGTGTGGTCATGGCGGCGATGTCGCGGTCGCGGAAGGCCGGGAGGTCGAGCCGGACCTGGATGAGCTTCTCCAGGAATTCCTGGGCGCGCTGGTCGTTCGAGCCGACCAGGTCGGTCCGTTGCAGGACGTCCAGCAGGGTCTGTTCGTCGAAGCTGATCAGGTAGTACACGTTCGGCAGGTGGCCGACCAGGCGGATGAGCTTGAAGACGACCAGCAGTTCCTCAGGGGTGAGCCGGTCCAGGTCGTCCATGACCATCAGGACCGGCAAGGCCGCCTGGCGCAGGGCCGCTTCGGCGGTGCGTTTGGCGGCCGAGGCGCTGGTATCTCCGGCTATCCGGTCGGCTACGTGGTTGATCAGCTCCGAGGAGTCCAGGCCAAGCAGCCCCGTGAGCTTGCCCAGCGGACTGATCGACTGGCCGAACGCCCCGATCTTCCTTCGCAACTCGGACCACTGGTTCCCGTCGGGGAGGGCGGCGCGGATCTCGCTGAACAGGGCCAGCGTCAGCGACTCGAGGTCCGAGTACATCCACGGGTTCAGTTCAGCGACCGACCACGGGTTGGTGTCGGTGGCGCCAGCCGCGTTCTTGAGGCGCTGGATCGTCATCTGCAGGACGGACGATTTACCGGAGCCCCAGGGCCCGATGAGCGCGAGGACTCCGGACTCGCTCTGCTCGCGCACCTGGTGGAGGAGTGCGACAGCGTGCTGGGCGTACTGCTGGCGCCCCAGAAGGTCAGGAGCGTCGGCGCTCCCGTCGACAGGATCGTCGTTGAAGAATCTTTCCCCGGTCATCGGCCCATCGTGCCCGACTGTGCACCTGTGCTGCTGCCTGAATGGGGGCGGAGATGAGACGCCCGTCGACTGCTGTCACGGGGTGACCGGGTGGCTGTCACGGTGTGGCTAGCAGGTCGCGGTCCAACTGTGTCGGGTTTGCCTGTTTCTGTACGGGTGGGTGGCCGGGGCGGGTGGAGCGGGCGGTGGTGGTGCGGCGGCTGCTGGCGGTGGACCGGGGTGAGGGCGGTCTGTCGTCGTTGCACGTGCGGATCGCGGCTGGTTTGGCGAGGGTGACGGAGCGGACGGTGTGGCGGTGGCTGGCCGAGGGACGCGAGGGTCGGGTGGAGGCGCGGCCGCGGCAGGGCGGGTTTGTGGTGGGCGACGCCTTGTGGGAGGTGCTCACCCAGGTCGGCGGGAACGTCGCCGAGCTGCGCCGAAGGATGCTCCGGGCACAGGACGAGGGCGTGCTGGAACACTGGGGGGCGGAGTTTGTGCCGTCCTTGGCGACGCTGCACCGTGCGGTGAAGGACGAGCTGCGGGCGGGCCGGGTACTTCAGGTCGCCCGCGCGGCGTCGGGCCGGGTGGAGCCGAGCCGGTACGACCGGGCACTGGCCGAACTCGGCTTCGCAGATGGTGCGAACGGTCCGCCGGTCGTGGACGGCCCGGTTGCCGAGCCGTCCGGTACGGGTGGTGAGGGACGGCCCGGCGCGGTGAAGACCGCTTCGCGTACCCGGGTGTCCGGTAGGGTGCGCCCGTACGCGCCGGGGGCACGGTTGGTGTCCACGCGGCAGGTGGCTGGGGTGGTGGAGGCGGTGGGGCACACGGTCGCCGCGCGGGGGATCGGTTGTGTGTACGGGGACACGGGGTTGGGGAAGACAGTCGCGGTCGAGCAGGCTCTGCACCTGCTGCCCGGCCGGGTGCCGGTGTGGCGGGCGGTGGTGGGGGTCAGGCCCGGGCTGCCGCAGGTGCGGGCCGCGTTGTGCGAGGCGTTGGGGCTGCCGTCGGGGTCCTTGACCCACCGTGCCGGACCGGCCGACCAGGCGCTGGCAGAGGCGCTGGCCGAGCCGGGTGTCCTGTTCCTCGACGACGCGCAGCGTCTGTCGCCGCCGGTGCTGGACTATCTGCGGCAGCTGTGGGACTCGCCGGGCTGTGCGGCTGCCCTGGTCTTGTGCGGGGCGGGCAGCGAGCGGGCGCTCGCCCGGGCAGCGGCGATGCGTTCTCGGGTCCTGACCTGGCATCAGGTCAGCCGCCTCGACATGGAGGACGTGCCGCGGACGCTGGGTCTGTTCCACCCGGTGTGGGAGGACGCTGATCCGGCCGACCTGGGGCGGGCGGATGAGCAGACCGCCCGCGGCAACTTCCGTACCTGGGCGAAGATCACCTCGCATGTCTGTGCAGCCCAGGGCCGCGACCCCGGTGCGGGTGCGGATCGGGACGCGATCGACCAGGCCTGCGCCCGGCTCGGTCCGTACTCATGACGGCCCCTCTCACGTGCCCCGGCACACCGGTTCCGACGGCAGAGAACCGCACCCCGTTCGGCGAGGAGGGAAACGGCGCGATGACGGACAGCAGCCTGCAGGACACCAACGGCGGTCATGACGTTGACGCGGGAGGACAGCGGTTGCCACCGCCAGGGAATCCAGCCGGTGTGCTCGGGAAGCAGTCGCTGGTTGCGCTGCGGGCGCCTGCGGTGCGCCGCCTGCTGGCGCTGCGGGCCCGGGGCGGTCTTTCGCGGCAGCACGTGCGGCTGGCGGGGGAGTGTCTGGGGGCATCGGAGCGCACGGTGTGGCGGTGGCTGGCCGAGGCATCCCAGAGCCCGGCGGCGGCTGCGCACCCCGGAGCCCGTCGCACCGGCAGGTTCGAGATCACCGCGGAGATCCGGGTGCTGCTGGAGTACTGGCACGGCAACGCCTCTGCAGTCCACCGCCAGCTCATGGAGCGCGCCGCAGCTGCAGCTGAGGCCGGGGGCGTAGGCGCGCAGACGTCCGGCGCTGCCGTGTCCGTCCCGCCCGGCCTTGTGGCTGTTCCGGGCGGGGCAGCTCTGTCGCAGGTGCCGCTGCTGGATCCGGCCCCGTCCCTGTCGACGTTCCTGCGTGCGCTGCGCCGTGATCTGACGGCGGGGGAGCGTGCCGGTCTCGCCATCGGACCGGAGGCAGCGCGCGCCCATGACGTGTTCGGCAAGCGGCCGGCGTCTTGGCGCAACTACGCCTGGGAGACCGACCATGTCCGGGCCCCGCTGCTGGTCGACGCCGACGGAGACTTGGTGCGCCCGTGGATCACCTGGTTCATCGACACCGCCACCAAGGTCATCACCGGTACTGCTGTCACCCCGGGCCATCCTTCCCGCGCGTCGGTACTGGCCGCCTTGCGCGCCGCAGTGGTGCGGGATGAGCCCTACGGCCCGGCCGGGGGAGTGCCGGAGCTGGTGAGGATGGACCGGGGCAAGGACTTCCTGTCGGCCGCGGTCACCACCGCGCTCGGCGCGATGGGCGTGACGGTCAAGGACCTGCCCGCTTACAGCCCGCATCTGAAGGGCACGGTGGAAAGCCTCAACCGGGCTGCGGACCGGATGCTGTTCGCCGCCTTGCCCGGCTACACCGCCGCTCCCACCGGGCCGCGCTCGGAGCGGCGCGGACGTACCGCGGGGGCGGTGTCCGCCCTGTCGTTCCAGGACTTCACTATGGAGATCCTGGCGTGGACGAACTGGTGGAACACCGCGCACCGCCCGAAAGCCTTGTCGGGCCGTACCCCGCTGGAGGCGTGGCAGGCCGATCCGACCCCTGTCATCGACATCCCCGCCGCTGACCTGTGGGCCTTCACCCTTGAGGACGACGGCTGGCCGCGGAAGCTGACCAGCCACGGCGTGAGCTGGCGCGGCCGCACCTACACCGCCGCGTGGATGACCGGCGAGGCTGGCCGCCAGGTCCGCGTGCGCTACATGCCGCACCACGACCACGAGATCGAGGTCTGCGACGCCCGTGGCCGCCACCTCGGCCCGGCGCACCTCGCGGACGCGGCCACCCCCGAGCAGTTGCAGGCGCTGCGTGAGGCACGCGCGGAGCGCGCCCGGCGCCTGCGCGCCGACGCGAAGGCCGCCGAACGCCTGCGCCGCCAGCGATTCGCCCCCGCCACTAGCGCGGAGCCCGCCCAGCGGCTGGGAGCCGTCACGGCCGCCCAGGCCGAGCGTGAACTCGCCGCCGCCAGCTACACCGACGTTGCACGGCTGGCACTGCCCGACCTGATCCCGCCCGCCCCGCCTCCGGCGTACTGGCGTACCCCGCCCGCCCTTGCGGCCGGCACAGCGCCGCCCCCGCCCGCCTCCGCTCCAGCCAACCCGTCGGCGGACGTTGTGCCGGAACCCGACTCCCGACCCGCAGGAGACACTCTGTGACCGCGGCCTCCTACCAGTACGTCGACCTGCCCGACGCGTCCGTGGTCACCACCCGCGCCCTGCTCACCGCCCGGGAGAACATCACCGACACGGTCGCGGCCCGCGCGATGATGTGTATCCACGGCGGGGCCGGCTTCGGCAAGACCCTGGCCGTCAACATGTGCCTGCACGAACTCGAACCTGCCGAGGATGTCCGCCGGCTCGCTTTCCGTGCCCGGCCCACCGCCCGCGCGGTGCGCTACGAACTGTTCACCGCGCTCGACCTGCCCGGGGCACCGCCGCGCCATCCCAGTGAGTTCGACCGGCTGCTGAAGAGGGCCCTGGCCGAGCGCCCCCGTACCTTCCTCGTGGACGAGGCCCAGTGGCTCAACGGGGAGGCGTTCGAGTACTTCCGCTACCTGTGGGATGACCTCTCGACCCGCCTCGCGGTCATCTTCGTCGGCGGCGAGGGCTGCCACACCGTACTGCGCCGCGAACCGATGCTGTCCTCCCGCATCTTCATCTGGCAGCACTTCACCCGCCTCACCCCCGGCGAGGTCGCTGAGACGATCCCGCTGTTCCACCCGGTGTGGGCCGACGCCGACGGCGACGACATCACCTTCGCCGACCGGCATGCCGCCCACGGCAATTTCCGTGACTGGGCCCGCCTCACGGCCCACGTGCGCCTGGCACTGTCGCGTACGGGCCGGCCGCGGGTGGACCGGGAGGTGCTGCGCTGGGCGTTCGGCCGACTGGGCAGCTCTGCCTGATGCCCGCTTGTATGCGGCTCGCGGGTCATCGCCCGTACCAGACAGTGCCGGGCGGGAAAAGCAAGGAGATGGACCGCTGTGGGTCTGCTGGATCCGGTCAATGCGCTCGGTGAGATCGCCGTGGACGTGCTGGCGTGCGGTCGGGCCGCCTCCGGGCGCTGCCCGCCCCGCACGACGCTGCGCACGGCGGGTCGTCCGCCCTTCACCGCGGTCGTGGACCGCGAAGACGATGTGCGCTTCACCCGCACGGTGCTGGCCGCCCACCACCCGGCGGCGGGACGGGTCGTCGTCCACCCCACCGTCAGCGGCGGCGGCCAGCTGCTGTGGCACGACATCCTGCACGCCGTGGCCGACGGCCGGCCCCTGCGCGCCCCCGCCTGCGCCGCCCGCGGCACCGCACCCGCACAGGAGCGCTCGGTACGCGCCGCCCTCAGGGCCGCAGCCGTACGTCAGCTGACCGTCTTGCGCGCGCACCGTTTCGGATGCGGCGTCTGGGCGGAGCTGGTGGCCCTGCACCGCACCACCGGCACGGACGTGACCGTCGTGCACCACGCCGAACTGTCCGCAGACCTGGCGCATCTGCTGCGCCACTGCGACCACCGCGTCCTCACCACTCATGCCGGCGTGCGGGCGCTGCATCCGCCGGCGCAGACGTCGGGGGAGTCCTGGGTGGATGGACGGCGTCGGTGACCGGCAGCGCCGGGGTGCGGTCCCGTGCCGGGCGGCGGTCCTGCCGAGGTTGTGCCGCCGCCCGACGCCGTCCCGAGGCGGCAGCTTCTCCCGTATCATCAATCAGACAACGAATCGTTGTTTCATTGCTTCCGTGCGGTAGGGTGGCGGTATGCCGCGTGATCTCCGTCAGCAGGCCCGTAACCGTCTGTCCGTACTGGCTCCCGCCCCTGGTGACGACACCACGGCCGCGCGTCGTGTCGAGCAGGACGCATCACTGGTGGGGCGACTGCTGGCAGCCGCCGGCGAACAGAACGATCACGGCCAGGAACCGGGCGTGGGCCCGGACGATGTGGGTGCCGCTCTGGGCCTGTTCGAGGGTCTGCGCGAGCAGCTGGACCGGCTGGAGACCCAGGTGGTCATCGAGGCGAGGCGCCGCGGTATGGACTGGCGGCAGATCGCCGCCCATCAGGGCCTGAATTCCTCCCAGGCCGCCTCGCAGCGTTATCAGCGGCTGATGACACGGCTCGAAGAGATCCGTCAGGGCGTCCGATGAGCGAGAACGAACGGCAGATGACGAACCAGCCACCGCAGTTGTTCGACGCGATCGACTCCCTGCTGGCCGCCGTCGACGAGGGCACAGTCCTCCCCGTGCCCGCCGAGCGGGTCCGGCTGCGGGAGGCAGCGGGCCTGACCCCCGCTGCTGTCGCCCAGGCCTTGGGCGTGAGGGTGCCGAGCATCACCGCGTGGGAGGCCGGCCGCGCCGAACCCAGGGGCGAGCGCCTGGAGGCCTACCGACGCCTCCTGGAGGGCCTCGCCCACCGCTACCCCGCACCCGCCACACCCCCCGGGCGCGAAGCAGTCGGCCCGCACGCGGCATCCTGCCCCCCGGAATCGACGAAGCCGCAGGCGTCTTCAGCCCGCACACCGCCTACGGTCCCGCAGGCTTTCTCCAGCCTGCCCGCGGTGCCGGAGATCGAGCCGGCCGAGTCCGAGCAGGCGCCCGCGGCCCGGAGCGTTCCGCAGTCACCGGACCCGGCTGGCCGGCCGGCCGGTCGCCCGGGCGCATCGTCGCGCCGGCCGGTGAAGAGGCGGGCCGCCGCGCCCGTCGGCACCGATCCGCAGTTCCCGCACGGTCCGCTCGCCGTCCTGGACGGTGACGGCTGCGCCTACGGCATCGACGGCATCGTGCTCGACTGCCCGGCCACCACGATCGTGGAGTTGGTGGAGTGGACGCTGCGCGAGTCCGGCCTAGGTGCCGCGAAGCTGAACCGGCACGGCAAGGACTCCGACCCCCTCATCGTCCTCACCGCAGCGGCCGCCGTGAAGCTCGGCCTCCCCGAACGCCTGGAAGGCCACGAGCAGCGCCGCTCCCTGCGCCTCCCGGGCGACCACCCGGCCGTCAAGCAGATCGGCAAGGCGAAGTGGCAGCTCACCCAGCGCGGCTTCGGCCCATGGGCGCGGATCTACCGCAAGGCACAGGGCCGCGAGCGCCAGTGCGTGCAGGTGGCGATCCTGTCCTGGGACGCCCTCGATGAGCGGTCCTGGCCCGGCGTTGCTGAGATGGAGCCCGCCGACATCGCCCGCGTCCTCGCCGCCTACGCCACGCGGGTCATCACCCCACGCGGGTCGACGGCCGTGTCGGGACTGGAGTTGATGACAGCACTGCGCCCGCCCACCCGTGCCGTGCAGGACCCCGCGAGCGGGACCTGGGTCTCCGGGCACAATCCCGGCAGCCTCGGAAGGGAGCCGGTGGACCCGGCCCCGCCGGAAGCCACCCCTGAGCATCCCGTGGTCGTCGACTCCGGCTGGACGGGCGGATTCCTGAACGAGGAGGCCTACCAGTGGGTGCGCGCGGTCGACCTGCTGAGCGATGACGAGTGCATGCTGCCCTTCGCGGTCGGCCTGGACCTCAACACCGCCTTCCTCGCCGCCGCAGCCCGCCTCACCGTGGGACTGTCCGCCCCGGACCACTTCCACGCCCCGACGTTCAACCCGAAGATCCCCGGCTCCTGGCTGGTCGACCTCTCCCACATCGAGCTGGACCCCCGCCTTCCCTCACCCTTCACCCCGGACGGCACCCGCCCGACGGGACCTGCCTGGTACCAGACCCACACCATCGCCTACGCCCAGGAGCTCGGCTTCAACGTGGCCCCGCTGGAGGCGTATCTGCGCCGGGAGACCGGCGCGTACCTGGACCCGTGGCACGACCGGCTGAAGACGGCCTACGCCGACACGCTCGCCGACCTCGGCGTCACCAAGGACCTCTCGGACCCCCAGTTCCTGGCGGCGATGGAACGGCACAAGCAGACCGACCCCGCGATGGCCGCCGTCCTGGCCGCGATCAAGGCCACGGTGAAGGGCGGCGTGGGCAAGCTGCGTGAACGCCCGCAGGGCAAGTCCTACAAGCAGGGAGAACGATGGCCGGCCCTGCAACGCCCGACCTGGCGCCCGGACATCCGCGCCGCGGTCATCTCCAAGGCCCGGGTCAACATGCACCGCAAGCTGAACAACATGGCAAAGATGACCGGCCTGTACCCGCTCGCGGTGCTGTCCGACTGCGTTGTCTACCCGAGCCCGGGGGAGAGCCCCCTCGACTTCCTCCCGTACGCGGCCTCCGGCAAGCCGCAGCCGGGCGGCTTCCGCCTCGGCCCCACTCCGGGCCTGGCGAAGCTGGAAGGTGTGCAGTCGATGCTGTGGGCGGTCGACCTGATGGAGCAAGGTTTCAACCCGGCCCGTCACATCAAGGGCGGCGACGCCGTCCTGGACGAAGGGGAGTAGCACGGTGGGGGAGATCGAAGACGCGATCGAGCGCGCCGACCGGGAAGCCTTCACCAAGGAACCCCCGAAGACCCTCAAGGGCCGCATCGGCTTCCTCATCAGGCAGTTCGGCAGCGCGAAGGCCGTCGCGCAGGAGATCGGTGTCACCGCCGACAGCGTGAACCGCTACCGGCGCGGAGCCCGCAAGCACGCCCGCCCTGATGTCGCCGCAAAGATCGACGAGGCGGTGAAGCAACGCTGGCAGCCGCTGGTCCGCAAGCGCCGGCACCGCCAAGCCGCCACCACCGGCGGCATCACCGTCGAGACCCGCGCCCGCTTCGGCTACACCGCGGCCGTCGGCAGCACCGACGACGGACGCTTCCGCCGCCTCACCGTCCACCTGCCCCCGGCCTACGCGCAACGCCTGTTCGACGCCCGCAACGACAGGGCCAGCGACCAGCAGATGCGCCAAATCATCGCCGAAGGATTCAAAGAAATCTATTTCCAGGACGGCGGAGCACGCGCTCTGGGGCTCTCGGATGTCGAGATCAACGACATCGACTACCTGGATCTGGACTATTGAGTCGAAGAGAAATCGTGAACACGGACAAGGCGTCGCTTTGATCGCCGAGCTGACACAGCGGCCCGGCGGGCGCGCCCTGCACGACCCGGGCACCTATGGAGCCACCCAACTCTGTGTCAGCTGCCGCTCGACGCCTGCAGCGATACGTCCAAAGCGCCCCCGCACCCCACGGCAAGCCAGTGGGTGACATGCCGCTGACCGGATCGGCTGCGTGATCTCATCAGCCGCTCTGGCATCCCACCCCGCTTCCCGCTCTTCTGACGCGGTTCCTCACGGCTGTGCCGGGGACGATGACTGTGGAGGACGCCCTCAGCACTGACCTCCATCTGCTCATCGGACCGACGAGGCTGTGCCGAAATCCAGTGGGCTGACGCGCGGCGCCCTGAGATGCTGGATCAAACCTGTACCAGCGCTAGCACTGCAAAGCACGAGAAAAGCAGGCCATGACCACGAGTACCTCACCTGGCAACGACATCGCTCTCGGTCTGATCACACAAGACCTCATGTTCTTGCGACGCTTCATGCAGGGCGTCATAGACGCCGGGGACCAAGCCGCCGTTCCCATGTTTTGTATGTACAACTACAGCTGTCTCATCGTTCACGAGTCCCACCGTGCGTTGCGGGCGATTGAGCCGGACCTCGCCCAACTCCTTGCTTATGAAGGCGCCGATGCCATCGAACGCGCACGCCACTCGGTGAAGCTCTTCGACGACACGAAAAAGAAACTGTCCGATATCGGAACGGACTTCGACAGGATCATCAAAGCTCACCGTGCAGAGTTTCTGGGCAACACCTGGCTCCCGTTGGCCCGCCCCCTGGAGACGGACCTCGCCCTGTGGCGCTACCGGGGCCGAGTCATCTCGACCTCGCACGTCGCGAACTTCTTCATGGCCTTCCCGCCCGACCAGATCCGAGACGCTCCCAGCCTCGGGAGCGAACTCCATAACATCGCCTCCGAACTGGCCCGGTACACGGCCGCAGTGACAGGAGAGCTGGCGTGGGAAGGAACGTCATTCATGGACACGATGATGAAGACGGACCTGACCGCCAAAGACGTGCGCGCAAAGAAGATCTATCAGAGAGCCTTTGACCCAGCCTTCTCTGAGGAGATCAAAGCAGCTCTGACAGCCTTCACCTGCGCGCTCAACGTGGTGGACGTGCTCCTGACCGATGACGCCAATAGCAACTCTGCCGCCACCGTCACAAAGCTGCGCTATATCACGCTGCACCACATTCTCTCGAGTCTGGGCAAACTGGCCGAGCAGTACGGATCGCGGCTTCAGCCCTCTGCACGAGAGGCACTGGCGGACATGCTCACCGCGCCGATGAGTCTGAAGGTTACACAGGCGCACCGGCACTTCCGCAATACGCTCGTCCACTACCGGCCGGAACGGGGAGTGCTAGATCATCTGACCCTCGATGCCTCCCTTTTCGGTCTGGTGGAGGCCTACTTCGGGGAAGACTTCGCATCCTTCACGGCAGAGCTGCGGAGCCATGTGAGCTACGTGGCACAGCAGATGGAAGGTTGGTCGCGCTGGTGAAGAGCCGGTAGCAGTCGCAGGAATCCTCACTCGAATCCGCTGACTGATCTGGAATCCTGCGTCTCGTCCGGCCACGCCACGTCGCCTTTGCGGGAAGGACGGGTCTGCTTCAGCGGTGGGTCGTTACTCCGGCGCCGAGGTAGAAAGCAAGCCAGTCTTGGCTTTGGAACTGTCCGAGAGCGCTTTAGGTAAGGGCTAGCGTGTTGAGGCGCGCACGCGTGAGTGCCACGTAGAGGGACCGATGGTCTGCTTCCGTGGGGTCGAGGCCGCGCGCCAGGGCCGAGGTGTCTGCCGTGTTCAGTTTTATGGCTACCGTGTTCCATTCTCGGCCTTTGGACTGGTGGCATGTGAGGCCAGGGACCACCAGCTGGTCATCTCCGAGCCGTAGCTGTAGACGGGTCAGAGCGCGGAGGGGCGTGCGCGCGTAGCGCTGTGCAGGTAGCGCCGGCATGAGATCGGCCAGCCTGTTTGAAAGGCTTTGCCATACCTGCAGAGACGGGGCGCCGTCTCTCAGGTGGGAGACGGCATCTTGCAGGCAGGGGTGGAGAGTCGTCGCCCGCTCCTCCTTCTCCAGGCCCAGCGTGGTAAGAGCGTCGTGCAGAAATACTGCCTGCAAGCCGAGCGCATGCTGGGTGATCTCGTTGAGGAGCAGTGTGCATATCGCCTCCTGGACCTGTCCTACGCCAGGCTTGATGGCAAGGGGGAGTACGTGTGGATCGGCGTCCCAGAGTTCCTGCCATTTGTGTGCAATGACTACATCGGCGTCCTGAGCGAGCCCCGGGGGCAGTTGCACTGGAATCCGCCGGCGCAGCTGCCTCGTGAGTGATGCCTGCTTTTCGCTTCCCCACCGGAATGATTCGTCCAGGCGGTATGTGGCGAAGCTGTTCTCGCTGATGTATTTCGTCATTGCCGCGGGACGTGCCCCTCTGAACTGGTAGAGAGCTTGCCAGGGGTCCCCGACCAGAGCGAGCGACCTGCACCCTGACGCCGCCAGCGAGAAGATGTCCCTGTCCAGGTCGTTGGCGTCGAATACCTCGTCCACCGTCAATGATCGTATGGTGGTTTCGAAGTAGGAGGTCAGTGCTTTCCTTGCCTCGTCGGTTGCGAGGGCTCCTTGCAGGGCCTCCCGTACGTTGTCGTGCGTGCACCTGCCCTCAGAGATCGCTTTCCTGAAGTCCGTGGCGGAGGGATGGTTTGAGGCCTGAGATTCGTCAACGGTTCTGATGACGACCTGCCTGCTGTCGACACTCAGAACGGGCCTTATCCGCCCGCGTTTCGCGGGGAGGGCCGTTCGCCATGTGTCCAGGACCTCGAGGTCGGTGTGACCGCCTGGCCAGTGGAGGACGCCGTTTTGGAGAAGGTGGAAGAGAAGGTCGCACAGCAGGCTGTCCAGGGTCACGATGCGGTGCGGCCATGTCACTGCGGACGGGCCCCAGTGGCGGATGACGCGGTTTCGTAGTTCCTCGGTGGCGGACCGTGTGAAGCTCACGGCCACGACTGCCCGCCGGTCGGTGGTGGTGGCGAAGCGGTGCAGTCCGAACCGCAATGCTGACACTGTGGTCTTTCCCGAGCCGGGCGCCGCCTCCACGTACACGCGGCCGTGCGGACTGCCGCTGGCCATGAGCTGTCGTGGCGTCAGGCTTTTGATCCCCGCGCTGGGCTTAGGCATTGCCCTGTGTTCCCGGCCATTGCCCGGGTATCGGTACTCGTGCGGTAGGCCAGCCCCCAGGACCGCGGTCCACCGCGTGGTTCTGTTGCGCCGGGCGTGTGAGGAGCAGATCGTCCCAGCGCGCTGCCTCCGCCGCATCGACGATGGCTGGCTCGGACTCAGCCGTCTCCGGGTCGGGTTCGTGCTCCTGCCAGAACGCCGGTTCGTAGAGGTCGTCCCAGTCGTTATGGTCTGGGATCTCATCCCAGATGTTGTCTGGCGCAAGCCAGGCGGGCGGTTCCGTGACGTCCTCGTCGGCTGCAGGATCGGTGGCGGCGGACTCCGGGGTAGCGGGGTAGAGGAAGTCGAAGAGATTCCTGAGGTGGTCGGGCACGCGGACGGGCGTGATGCTGATGCCGTCAGCCGACCTATGGTCGGAGTCGGTCGCGTCGCGCAGCAGGGCAGCGAGCGTCAGGGCGAACTCAGCCTTTCGCCGTGCGCCTCGCCCTTCCTTGACTCCTTCATCTCCGTTCTTGCCCGCTCGCCGGCTCCCGAAGTAGGCGCGGACACTTTCGACGGTGACTTCGGCCAGCGGGTGCTCCGGGTCGACAGATTGCTGGGCTGCTGCGATGAGATGCTCGTTGCCCGGAGTGATCGCCGGTTCGAGTGTGGGGTGGCTGATAAAGGCTTGGACGATCGACGGATCGTGCTCGGCAAGCCACTTGGGTGAGTCCCGTGCGCTGTCGAAGGGCGAGTCGCTGTCGCTGTCGCGGAGGATGGCAAGCTTCGTGCACAGCTCTGCCCCGTGTGTAGCCAGGAGGCGGACAGCCCATTGGCCGACCTTGGTGCCCATGGGGACGATGCTCAGGGCATCAATAAAGGCTTGCTTCGCATCATCGTCTGCGGCCCAGGCCCGGCCGAACTCTCGTACCACGGCGCCTTCTGTCACCCCCTCGACCAGAAGCAGGCGTTCAGCGAAGAGTGCTGATGAACGGCTTGCGTCGAGGTGCAGCCGGGTCATTCGCAGCGTGGCCTCGCGATGCTGGTCCGGGATGACGTCCTTCACACAGCGACTGATGCTTCCCCGCTCTGTGCGCCGCACGACGACGAGTTCCTCCGGGTCGCAGGCGGTGATGACGTCGGTCGCATGGCTGGAGAGGATCACCTGCAGCTCAGGTCGCGACTTGACGGTCCTGCGCAGATAGCGGACCAGCGAGTGCTGCAGCTGGGGGTGAAGGTGCGCCTCAGGCTCCTCGATGACGACCGTTGCATGGAAGGGAGCCGTGGAGAAGAAAGAGTCCTCCTCCGATGCTGCCTCGGCTTGGGCTTGGACCAGGTTCTCGAAGGCTTGCCGGGCCTGCTCCTCCTCAGAGAGGGGCTCCTCGTCTCCGAGCCTCTCCAGTGAATCCCTCGTTTCGATGGGTGTTTCGGTGGAATCGGGTATCGCTGCCAAGGTCACCGCGATGTGCAGCAGGTTCACATACCCCAGTCCGGAGACCTCCAGGGGAAGGGCCTCGGAACGGCTCTCGACGACCGCGAGCATGACTTCCAGGACGCGCGCAAGGTAGGCGTCATCGATGACTTGACCACGGATGTAGGACCACTGCGGACTCACTCCGGCGGACAGCCTGCCCAAGTGCTCGCCGATTCGTGCTTCTACAGCGTCGATCAGGCTGTCTTTGGCGAGGTCCTCGAGCAGCCGGGAAGCACGAGCCCGTAGAGCCGCCAGGTTGCGGCTGCCATGGAGTTCTTGCTGTCGCGCCCGCAGCAGCTCGACCAGGATGCGTGCCTCGCGTCGGGCGAGTTCGTCCAGCGGATTGCGCCAGGCGGGCAGATAGATCAGTTTGAACTTGTCCAGCTTCGGGGCAACTCCGTGGTTGCTGGCCAGCCGGGAGGCGACCGTTCCCAGTTGTTGGTACAGGGAGACACTCCAGGATTCAGCGTCTCCACCGAGGCGTCGGTGGCCCGTGGTGTGAAGCTCGCGGCCAAGCCGCCCTTCCGCTTCAAGGGCTTCTCCCAGCGCATAGGTGATGCCGATGCTGCGCTCCACGCCTGCGTCAGGTGGTGCGAGTACAGCTGAAGTCGGCCGCGGCAGCACAGGGAACCGGCTTCCAGGGTGCGCGAGGTAGAGCGCGTCTGTGAGCGTCGTCTTTCCGGCGCCGTTCGCTCCGATCAGCACACTGAATCGGCCGGGAAAGATGCAGCTCATTGGAGTCTCTGCGCTCGCGCGCAGGCCGCTCACCGCAACACGGCTCAGATGCATGGCAGATCCCCCCGATCAGCTCAGTCACTCTGTGGACATCATCGCTCGCAATACGCACGTGCAGGGCCCCTTTTGATCGTTGAGTGTCGGCGACGCTTGAATGCTGGTTCTGGATCACTTTCAGCGCTGGGGCCACGGAGGGTCCCGAAACCGCGATCATGAACGATCGTGGGTGATGTCCTTCTCCAGAACCTGTGGTCCACCAGGTCCAAGGTGTCGTGATCGAAAACGTCGTGCCTAACGGCGAGTTGGTTGCCGTTCGGGCCCGGGCGGTTACGCAGCGGGCCGTGTGTCCGGCGTGCGGGACGCTGTCGTCTCGGGTGCACAAGCCGGGTACGGCGGCTCGCAGATGGCGTCCTTGGGGTGTTGAAGGTGGCGACCGCCGATCAGATCCAGCGGCTGTCCTTGCCGCACCTGACCTACCGGCACACCGCCAAGCCGACGCCAGCGAAGCGGAAGGAGGCCCGCACGGCCTCCCACCGGGCTGCGGCGAACGACCTGCGCAGGAACGGCCTGGTGGTCGACGGCGGCCGCACCCGCGGCGGTGAGGAGGTCCGCCTCCTGACCGCCGCCGGGCTGGCCGCCGCGGCGATCGATCTGGACCGTGCACCGGAGGAGATGGGCGCCATGCCCAGGAGCGGGGGTCGCTCGGGTGCCTTGCACGCGATGACGGTGAACGAGACGGTGATCGCGCTGATCTGCCCCAAGCCCGACCTCGGCCTGCTTGCCGGGGAGCCGGCCGCAGTGGTCGCCGCCGCGCAGGCCGCCGCCCGTGCACCGGGCGGGATCGGCACCCTGCCTGCCTATGCGACCGAGGTCGCGCTGCCGGTGAAGGGCACCTGGAAGAACCCGGCGATCGGCAGCCCCCGCGCCGACATCGTCCTGACCGCTCCGCAGGCGGGGGTGGCGCTGCTGTTCATCGAGGTGGACAACTGCACCGAGGAAGCCCCGCTGGTCGCGGCGAAGTTCGACAAGTACAAGCGGTTCTTCCTGCGCCAGGAGAAGGACACCGACGGTATCGAGAAGCCGTTGTGGCGCACCCGCTGGTCCGCACCCGAGCACGATGCGGCATTCGAGCGGGTGCATCCGCCGGTCCTGCTCGTCTTCCACCAGATCGGCCGACACTCCTCCAAGAGCCAGATGGCCCGGGTCGCTGGCCTCACCCGCCACCACTGGCAGGGACGGTTGCACCCCGAAGGGGGCTACCACTCCTACAACGGGTGCATCCCGATCGTGGCGACCACGCTGGAGTTGCTGCGTGAACACGGTCCGGCCGGGCCCGCGTTCTGGCGCTTCGGGCGCGGGCACCGCCAGCCGCTGGTGGAAGCGATCGGCAATCCCCGCCAGGACGCCTACCTCGCTCGCCGCCGCCAGGCTGCCCGTCAGGAGCAGCGGCGCCGTGCAGAGCGGGAGGCCGCGGAGCGGGAGGCGCGGCGGCTGGTGTGCGCGGACTGCGGAGGGAAGTTCAGCGACGACCGGTGGGAGGCGGTCGGCCCCCACCGGGACTGGAGCAGCCACCAGTCACACCCGCATCTGTGCGAGGACTGCCAGGACCGAGCCATCGCAGCCGAGCAGCGGGCCGAAGCCGACGAACGCGAGCACCAGGAGCAGGAGCGCCTGCGCCTGGAGGCGGAGGAACAGACCGCCGCGCAGAAGGCCGGCGGCTGGTTCTCCCGCTTCCGCCCCTGAGGCGGCTGTAACGCTGATCAGATGGTGAGGCGGCTCGGCATCGGAGGATGAGTCGGCACCGGGCCGCAACGCCACCCTGCATCAGCGAGAGCGCCAGCGCAGCGTGGATCTGGCACAGGGGTGAGGGCCCGAAGCGGCTCCCTCAGCGCTTCGGGCCCTCGAATGGGCGCACAGTCTCAAGAACGTCAATCGTCCCGCTTGGAGGCGTGCAGTGGGCGCAGGTGCTCTGCTGCGCGCCGTCGAGCAGTCTGTGGCGGGTGACGAGTTCTTAGGTCACCCCTGAGGCGGCGTCAGTGCCGGCTGCCCTGGCCCTGTCCGTTTCGGTGTTCGCCGTTGTGGCGGTCGCCCCAGCGTTCGCCGTCGTGGCGGTGGTGGTGGCCGTGGTTGCCCCAGCGCCATCCGTCGCGGTCACTGCCCCAGCGCCGGCCGTCTCGGTCGTTGTCTCCCCAGGAGACTTCGTCGACGAGGCGGCCGTCGTCGTTGCGGAGTGTGGCGGTGTCGGAGTAGTTGTCCCATACGTAGTTGCGGCGGTCCTGGTAGACGTCGCGGTAGGTGTCGCGTCCGTAGCCGGTGTGGACGCGGACGGTGGAGCGTCCGGCCAGGCGGTAGTGGTCGAAGGTGTAGGTGTGGCCGTCCTCGTCGGACAGGGTCCAGCCGTCGAGGTTCACGCTGCGGCGGAAGGTGTTGGTGACCTCGATCCACTCCCGGTTCAGGGAACGGTTGCTGCGGTCGTCGAAGCCCGGGGAGTCGTACTGCACATCACTGATCACCACGCCCGTACGGTAGGCGGCGGCGTGGTGGGGGGTGGACTGGGCGGAGGCCGGCAGCGCGGCCACTCCCAGCGCGGCTGTGGCTGCCAGCGTTGCGGCGGTGATACGGGCGATCGAACGAGAAGACATGGACAGTGCTCCCGTGAGGTACGAGCCCGCCGGCGGCCGGTCAAGCGGCCACCGGGCAGGCGGTGTGCGGTTCCCGGCTGCTGCCGGGAACCACAGCCTCGATGCCGGCCGGCCGCGACGGCGCGTACGCCATCCCACGTTGCAATATCAGGACATTTCCAAGACATTTCGCCGGTCCGTCTGAACCCTTGCCGGCGTCGGCCTGGTCGTCCTCGCCGGCCGGTCGCCCGGTAAGGACAACGTGAGCCGGTGGGCCTGGAAGGTCATGCCCGGACGAATGCGCTCAAGCTCCCGGTGCGAAGACGCGTGTCACCGGATTGGGCCTTCGTTCGTCCAGCGCCGGGACTGCTCCGGTCGGGCGGCGCGGCTCCCGGCACGCGCGGCGCGGCCGGGCGTCCTTTTGCCTCCCTGGCCTGGAGGGAGATCCTTATAGGGTGGCGAGGAGACCGGTGCGCCGCTGTGCGCAGTGCGGGAAACTGCTGCCCCGGGACGCGGGGCCGAACCGGCGGTACTGCGACACGGCGTGCCGCGGCCGCCACTGGCGGCGCGTTCAGCGCCATGAAGAGATCTACCAGCGCGCCGTCCTGGAAGGCCTGCAGGTGATCCGGGGCGAGTACCTGTGGGCACAGGGATTGTGCCCGGTCTGCGGCGTCTCGGTGTCGCTGCGCAAACGGACCGACTCGGTGTACTGCTCCCCGAGGTGCCGCACCCGGGCCTGGCGGCTCCGCCGGGAGGCTGTCGGTGCGGCTGGTGACGGATCCGAGCGGCCGCTGCGGTAAGCGTCACCCAGTGACGCTTGACCATCACGCTCACCCCACCCGCCTGCTCTGGTGAGGCGGACCGGTACCGGAGGGTGAGTCGGCGCCGGGCCGCAACGCCAGCCTGCACCGATGAGAGGGCCGGCGCCGCCCGGGTGTAGCACGGGGTGAGGGCCCGAAGCGGGCTCCCCAGTGCTTCGGGCCCTCGATTGGCGCATGGTCCCAGGGCTTGATGTCCCGCACGCCGGTCCGCTCCACGATGCGACGTCGGGTACGACACGATGCACCGGCCCTTCTCTCGGGCAGACGGGTGGGTTCTCGCCCGGTGGCGACTGCCTGCGGGCGAGTCGCTGTCCTGGCGGGCTGACGGCTGGGGGACGATCAGGTGTCACGTCGCTCCTCGTGCGAGGGCGGCTGTCTGCCGTGAGGGTGTAGCTACGGCCGGGCCAGGCGGCCGCCTCTCCGCGTCCAGGGCGGCCGCCTGCAAACCGTCCCGCCGCACCTCACATCGCCTGTCCCAGTCACCTTCAAGAGGCAGACGGCGGGATCGCCTTCGCCGCAGCTGCCCGCCCACTGCGCCGGAAGTTGTTCTGGGGCGGGCCTGTGTTGTCGGTGGTGGATGCAACGCTGATCGGATGAACGGCGATGAGCAGCTGCTGAACGGACGGGTCTACGGCGCGGAACACGACGACCCCAACCCCGGCCCGCTCCCACACCGGACCTACGCCGAACTGGTCGGCGGACCGCTGGACGGTCTGTTGCTGGACATCCACGGGTGGCGGACCGAGGAGGTCGACGACGGTGTCGCCCTGTCCACCGAGTTGTCGCGGTGGCCCGGCGGCCGCGCCCTGTACGACCCGCACCCCGGTGAACCCCGCACGCCCGGCCCGGGTGTGAGCTGCCGCTTCTACTACGCTGGCGACACACCCTGACCACAGGCCCGACCACGGCACCGGCCGCCCCGACCACAGAACCGATCACGGCAGGTCAGGAGTTGGTGATGTGGTCGAACCCGCTCGGCATCGGCGTCAGCTCCTGAGCGCACCTGCACAGCGTGCACAGCCGCGTCCTCGGGTTCTCCGCGACGTTCAACGCGTGCTCCACATCGAGCAGCGGTGCACCCCGCGGAGCCTCTTCCTAGTCCGGCGCGTGCAGCACGCCCCGGGCCGGGCCCCGCCCCTCGCGCACCTTCGCCGGCACCTATCCCGAAGGCCGACGCTCCCCGGGCAGCCACGTCGTCCAGGACGGCGACGCTCAACCCGCTCAGGTGTTCCTGATGACCGACGTTGAAGCCGCCGACTGGCTCACCACCACTGCGGCCGGATAGCTCCGGTCCACGTGCGCGGGTTCGGTGATTCATCGGACGCGCTCGGGTGGTGCCGTCAGAATTGGATCAGCAGGCGGCGCGGCCCTCTACCAGCGGCATTCCGACGGCGATACGGGTGGTGCTGAGGGCAAAGGTCGATGCCGCGGGGTGGAGCAGGCGTGCCGGGGTGCGATCCGCCCTGGTGGCCCGAGAGTTGCAGAAGGAAGGCACTTTCGTGAGCATGATCCAACCGGTTGCCAACGGGTTACGCACCGATCACCCGGTTCCCGGCCTGCCGTTCATCAACGACGAGCGGCTGCCCCTACAAGCCTGACGCGATCGAGCGGACGGGCCGTAATCAGGGTGAGGGGCTGTGGGGGCGCACGGACCGACTGCGCGGTGGGGGATGGGTGGCGTTCACCACCGAGACGAAGAACCGTGACTACGCCTGGGCGGTCCATCAGCACCCCGAGCATGGACGAACCGTTCTCCTGATCCGCGACAAAGACATGAGCGGCCTGCACCACGAGTGGATGTATGGGAACAACGGGTTCCTGTACCGGCATGGCGGCTACTGGTGGGACGGGGCCTGCTGGTACCGGCCCCAGCAGGTCGTGGACCGCGCCTACGAGGGGTACGACGCGCGGCCGGTGGCGGACGCCGTCACCGTCACGGCCATCGACGTCCTGGCCCGCCCGGCGACGTCACACACCGCGCGAGTTGTGAAGATCGCCGACTTCAGGGCCCCGGAGGGACCGCTGCCGCACTGGCGAGAGCATCTCGCCCTGTGGGCCTCCCACCGCACGCCCGGCTCCAGGCCGATCGATCAGTGCACCGTCGATCTCCAGGCACCGGAACTCGACCCGGCCCGTCTCGTCGACCGCGCGGGCCTGGCGCAGATCGCCGAACTGAAGCTGGAGGACCTGCCGCATCCGAAGCACGGGCGCAAAGACCTGCCCCCGCCCCAGGCCGAGACGGCCGAGGGACCACGGTGGTCGCGACCGGTCGCCCGTGACTGAACCGAGCAGTACCGCCGGACCCACGGCCCGGAGAAGCTGTTGTCCGCCACGACGGCATTCGGCACCGAGCAGCCCCGGGGCTTGGTCGAGGACCACAACCGTCTCACGAAGATCATTGCCGACAGCCTCGAGGACGCTGAGGAATCCAAGAAGAACCGCCTCCTCACCCGGGGCAGCAGTACGAGGCGCGAGGAGCAGGCCGCGCACCTGGCCTGGTGGCCCGCCGTCGCCATCAACGACGGCACCGACGGCTTCATCCCCCTCGACGCCGTGCGCACCACCATCATCGAAGCGGTCCTCGGGGGACTCGCCCGGGACGCCGAAGACCTCGACCATTCCAAGGACGTCTTCCTGGGCGACATCCGGGGCGATGTCGTGCACCTCATCGACTGGTACATCCTGCGAGAGCCCCGACTCGCCCCCGCACTCTTCGGCGAGATCTGCCTGGACGCTCGTGTGCGCTTCGGACTCGACCCCAAGGACGTCGGAGACCTTCTACGACGCTCCCTCCACCTCGACAGCGGCCTCGATCGCCAAACCCTCAAAGCCCTCCTCGGTCTGGCCCTCCCGCCCTCGGCGCAATCCCTCGACGGACGATCACCATTCCAGCGATGACCGACGCCGAAGCCGCCGACTGGCTCACCACCACGGCGGCCGGGGAGATCTGACCCACGCCCGGACACACCACGGACCCCGGGGAGTGAAGACATCCCCGGGGCCCGGTGTATGGAGTCGTGCTGTTCAACGACGACGGGACGACACCGTCACGCCCCGGGCTGAGGTTTCTCGGTCTGGCGGAAGGAGCAGAAGCTTCGCGGCGAGGCGCTCTGGTCGACGTGCCGTGTTCTGAAGAAGCCGGAGTTGCGGCAGGGCCGTGACGGTCAGTGACCGCATCGACCGGCGGGCGCACGACGTGTGGCGCTGAACGCATGACGCCGGCATCCGCTGAACGGGACGATGATCCATGGAGACTGTTGTCAAGGCCGTCGTCGCGTTGAAGGTTGTCGGTCTTGTGCTGTTCGTCGTCGTGCTGGCCATCAGCTTCGCGTACACGCTGGTTGTCGGCCCCGATGATCCCGAGTCGAGCCATGGTTACACCGCGGTCTGCAGGGACGGCACGGTCCTTGCACCGCCGTGGAACCAGTGCGGAAAGGAACATGGCTACCTCGACCATTGGACGACGGGGCCGGCTCCGTCGACTACTCCTGCTGTCCCTTTGGAGCCGTCGATGGCCGTGGTGCCTGACACCGAAGAAGACGACTGGCTGACCGCGTACCCCGGTGGCTGCGCGGCTGGCACTCCGCTGGCGTCTCCCTGGGACCCCTGTGATTCAGATGGCTGACACGGACGCCGTTGCCCTCGCCCGGCCGTAATGTTCGAGCGGGGGCTTCTGGCTGGCCCGGCATGGGCCTGATCCGATGTCACAACACGGACACCACGGACATGCGCCCCTCTCTTCTCTGCGCATGATGACGGTTCAGATCAGAAGTCCAGGGGAGTCCATGCGCACCCGCACGATCACGGCGGCCACGGCCGTCCTGCTGCTCGCAGCTACAGCAACCGCATGCAGCAGCGGAGAGCCCGAGACGATCCGCGTCACCGTCACGCAGACCGTCACCGCAGGGCCGGCCGAAGAGGCCGCAGCCACAGCCGACGGCGCCCTCAAGATGGGCACCAAGAAGACCATCGACAACACCGAGAACAACATGCACGCCACGGTCGAGGCGCTGGAGTACCAGCAGCCGTACAAGGGGCCGCAGCCGCAAAAGCCCCAGGACTTCCAAGGCGGCGACATCTGGGCCACCGTCAACGTCAAGGTCTGCAACATCCGTGGCGTCGACATCAACGTGGACCAATTTCCGTGGTCGCTCTCCTACGCGGACGGTACGAGCATCGACGTGACCGGTTCGTCCGGCGGCGACATGCCCAAGCCCGAGTACCCGATGGACAAGCTCCTCAAGCCCGGCAGATGCGCGGCTGGGCTGATCGCCTTCCCCGTTCCCAGCAGTAAGCAGCCCGAACGCATCGTCTACGGACCCGACGGTCTCGACCCTGTTGAGTGGGCCGTACCCAAGGCTTAGACGGCGGGTGCAGTCCGGGTCCTCATGGTCCGCGGTAGCAGCTGACGAGGCAGACAGCCCGGTCCCGCCAGAGCGTTAACAGGGCCGGGCTGCAGTTGAGAACTCTAGACCGGGGCAGCAGAGGTGAGGGTCCTGCTCCTGTTATCGCCGGCAGGAGCAGGACCCTCTGGGCGGGGCGCATCGGGCGGGGATTCCCTTGCGCGCGCTGAACCGTTCAACGACACCCAGGGTTCGCAGATACGAAGCTGCTCTCGCCGCCGGGCTGCGTGCCGGGTACAGCGGTCGTACAGGGGAGGACTGGGGGGGCCAGGTCGGCACCGTCACCGTCCACCGTGATCACCATCGGTCAGTTCGGGAGTTCCTGGGATGCCACGCCTGGTGTCGGCGGCATGCTGATGGCCTTGCGGCTGTTGAACCTGAGGATTCCTGCGGATCGCAGGCTTCATCGGGCCTGGACCCACACGGCCCCGTAGGTCACGATCAAGCCGCCGATGGCTGTTGCCGCGCCACAGATCAGAGAGAGGCATGCCTGGTTGCGGATTACCTGGCGCGGGTGCCCCATTGGCTGCGGGCTCGTGACGGCTTGTTTCAGCGGTTCTTCTGTTACCGGACCACGTGTCGGCGACGGACGTTTGTCGAGCAGGTCAGCAGGCTGAGCGAGCGGTATGCCGCTCCAGCCTCGGTCTGAAGGCTGGCTCCATCAGGTCGCGGCCGTGCTAGCGAACGGGTGTGCCGCCGTATGCGACCTTGTCGCAGGACGCACGCGCCTGCTGGAACTGCTGGAAACCCCTTTAACGCCGGAACGATCGCCGCGTGTGCTTGGTGTCGATGAGTTCGCCTTCCGCAAGGGCCGCATCTACGGCACCCTCCTGGTCGACGTCGAGGCCGGCCGGGTGATGGACGTCATGCCCGACCGCACTTTGGAGACCTCGCTGCCTGGCTGCGCGAGCAACCCGGCGCCGAGATCATCTGCCGCGACCGAGCCACGGCCTCACCCGCGCAATCAGGGAAGCCGTCTCTGACGCGGTGGAAGTAGCCGACCGCTGGCACGTGCTGCAGAACCTCGCCACCGCAATGGAGAAGACCTGTCACCAGCACCGTGCCTGCCTGCGCAAACGCGCCGACGGAGAGAGCGCCTGCATATTTGAGTCCCCACCGCTGATGCAACTCCCGCTCCACGGACTGCCGCGGACGCAGATCATCGAACGGACCCGGCACCGCCACGCCGACGTGCACAAACTCGTCGCGGCAGACTGGACCGTCAGCGCCAGCGCCCGTCGTCTCCACCTCGACCGCAAAACCGTCCGGCGCTTCCGCGACACCGACCTCGACCAGGTCCTGACCTCCGCCCACGAACGCCGTCCGGCCGGAGGGCTCAAGCCGTGGCAGGACGCTCGAGGCTCGGATGTTCGATGCGTGCGAACTGGTGCCTTCCCGAGGTGAACGGTTCCCATCCGGTTCCTCCTACCGGTGCCGACGTGCCCCTGCTTGGCCTTGTTTGCGGCGCGGAAAGACGGCCTCTGTAGCGAAATGTGCAGGTCAGAGACCTGTACGACCAGCCTGTCGCATGTGGAAAACTTCACAGAATCTTTATGCGGTCCATGATCGATTCCTCTGTTCACACCCTATTCACACGAACTACTGTCGCGCTTCACTGATCAAATTCCAGGTCGCGTCGGCTCCACCGTGCTGGTGGGCCTCTTTGGCGTGCGCGGAGGGCGGCAGTCGTTTCGTTGGGTTGCCCTTGCACGTGCTGCAAGAGGCACGAGTGAGGGGGTTCGGGTGGCCGCAAGGCGCGCGAGATACCTATCAGTTGGGATAGCCGGCGCTGTGATGGCCGGCTTGCTGTCGACGATGTCGGTGGTGTCGCCGGGTCAGGCGGCGGCTGCGGAGGATACGACACCGGTCGTGCCGTCGCAGTCGCTGGGCACGGTGCCCGCACAGCAGGCGGAAGAGGTGGGCAAGGCCCTGCCCAAGCCGGACTGGCCGAGCGCGGCTGAGGCGACGGTGGATCTGTCGCAGACGGCGCCCGGTGATCCTGGCGAGGTGACGCCGAGTCCGTCGGCGTCTTCGTCACAGGACCAGGATGCGACCAAGGTCGCGGACGTCGTCGAGGTGGCCCCCGCACCCGAGGGGGAGGGGACTGTCTCCCAGCTGGGATCGGCACACCTCACGGAGGACGACGCGTCGCCCTCCACGAGCTCCAGCCCTTCGGACAGCCCGGATGCGGCGGGCGCGTCACCCGCGCCCGAGGCGAGTGCGACTGCGGAACCGCAGTCTTCCGACTCCGCTTCCGCCTCCCCTTCGGTATCACCTTCGGCGTCGGCTTCGGTCGAGCCTGCTGACGATCCGGTGTCTCCCGACCAGGTCGACGTGCGGGTGCTGGACCGCGAAGCCGTCGCGCCGGCCGGAGGGGTCGGGCTCGGTTTGCAGGTCACGCGCTCCGACGGAGTGGCCGAGCCGGGTCAGGTGCAGGTCAGCATCGACTACTCCGGTTTCAAGTACGCCTACGGCGGTGAGTTCGCCTCCCGGCTGCGGCTGGTGAAGGTGCCCGCTTGTGCGCTGGAGACTCCCGACGCCGAGGGCTGTACCAGCCGTGAATTCGTGCCCGTCGACAACGACACGGCCAAGGGCACGCTGACCGCGACCGTGGTCGCGGAGCCGGATGAGAGCGGACTGTCCTCGCAGCTGGGCAGCGGTGCGGGTGTCAGCGTGTACGCGGTCACCAGCAGCTCCTCTTCGGATCAGGGTGACTACCGGGCCTCGACGCTGTCGCCGACCGGGTCCTGGGAGGTTGCCACCGGATCGGGGGCCTTCACCTACAGCCTGCCGGTGCAGCTGCCCAAGCCGGCCATGGGGTCGGCGCCAGCGCTGGCGATGAGCTACAACTCGCAGTCGGTGGACGGCCGTACCTCGGCCACCAACAACCAGGCTTCCTGGGTCGGTATGGGCTGGGACCTGAGCGTCGGGTTCATCGAGCGCCGCTACCGTGGCTGCACCCAGGACGGCGTGGACATCGGCGACCTGTGCTGGGACTCGCCGAACACCGACAAGGAGCCGGACGGCGCCGTCTACGTCATCAACCTCAACGGCGTCTCTTCACAGCTGGTCCAGGACGGCACCGGCACCGGTGACTATCACGTGCAGGATGATCCGGGTTGGCGGGTCCAGCACCTGTTCAACGGGCACGGCGCGGACGATGAGTACTGGGTGATCTCCTCCCAGGACGGTCACCGCTACTACTTCGGCTGGGGCCGCTCCGAGCGTACCCAGGCAGCGACCGCATCCGTCTTCACCGTTCCGGTGGTCGGCAACAACCCGGGCGAGCCGTGTTTTAGCCAGTTCCCCGAGCCGTGCACGCAGGCCTGGCGGTGGAACCTGGACCGGGTCGTGGACGCCAACGAGGTCGAGTCGGTCTACTTCTACGACAAGGAGACCAACTACTACCGGTCTGTCGCCGAGAACGTCGACAAGCCCCGCGCGTACACCTCGGCCGGTTACCTGAACGAGATCCAGTACGGCTGGGCCTCCCAGATCTCCGGCTCCATCCCGACCGGCAAGGTGGTCCTCTCCCATGTCGGCCGCTGCGTGGAGCGGATGTCCGACAGCGACCCGCTGCGCAGCGAGCCGGGTGCCTGCCCGTCGATCTCCTCGAGTCCCTCGTCGTATCCGGACGTGCCGGTCGATCTGATGTGTGATGGCACCTCGGCCGACTACTACTGCGAGGGCCACACGTATTACCCCACGTTCTTCTCCAAGGACATGCTGTGGGACATCAAGACCTACGTGCTGAACACCACCGCCAATGGGTGGGATCTGGTGCAGCAGTATCAGACCAAGCACGGCCTGCCCAACCCGGATGGTGCGGTAGGCAAGACGCTGTGGCTGGACTACGTGCAGCGCAAGACGTACGGGTCGGGCACGGATATCGTCCTGCCGGTCATCAACTTCAACGGCATCGACCTCGATAACCAGGTCGGTGACGAGAAACTGAACTTCCGGCGCATCGAGACGATTCACGGCGACCTCGGCGCGACCACCACCGTCACCTACGGCTCACCCAACCCGTGCAGCTCCACCCCTTATCCCACTCAGTCGTCGAACACCAAGGACTGCTACTGGCAGAAATGGACTCCCGAGGGCGCCTCTGACTCCACCACCGGCTGGTTCAAGAAGTTCCTGGTCACCAAGGTCACCGTCGACCCGACGGTGACCAGCAACCAGGACGGCGCGCCGGAGATGACGACCACCTACGACTACGGGGGCGGGGCCGGTTGGCGCTTCACCAACGACCCCCTCACCAAGGACGACGACGAGACCTGGTCGGACTGGCGCGGCTACCAGAACGTGGAGGTCACCACCGGCACCGGCGCGGTCAAGCACTCCACGGTCCACTGGCTCTACCGCGGCCTGGACGGCGACCGCACCGACAAGTCCGACCCCTCCAAGACCCGCTCGGTCAGCGTCACCGACGGTCAGACTCCTCCCGTCTCCTACACCGACTCGCCCTGGCTGCAGGGCAAAACGATCGAGACCTCGCAACGGGACGACGCCGGCTACTCGCACGAACGGGTCTTCCACAAGTACTGGGTCCACACCACCGCGACCTACACCGGGCTGCCCGACGCCCGCTTCGTCCGCGAGACCGAAACCACCACCTCCACCCAGATCTCCACCCGCTGGCGTGATCACGTCGTCCAGAACGAATTCGACGAAACCGTGGACGCCGCCAACAAGTACGGCCTGCCCTCCCGCGTCGACGACCAGGGCGAACAGGGCGTCGCGGACAACCGCTGCACCACCTTCGGCCGCTCCTACAACACCGACCTCCTCGACGGCAGCAGCATCCAGCGCTGGATGGTCGTCGTCGACGAGACCCGGCACTACAACACAGCCGGCTCCGGATGCGACGGACGCAAGGCAGCCGGCACCACGGGCGCCAACCAGGACGGCTTCGTCGAAACGCTCTACGACAACGCCACCTCTGTTGCCGCCAACCACCCCGTCGACGGCAACCCGACCGAACTGCGTACCTACGCCTCCGCCGGGTCAACCGACTTCCTGCGGACGAAGCACGACTACGACAACGCCGGCCGGGTGGTGTGGACCGAGGACGGCAAGAAAAACCGCACCACCACCACCTACACCCCGAACGACAACTGGCCGACGGGGGGCATCACCACCACCACCCCTCGTCCCAACCCCGCGGGTTTGCCCAACTCGCTCGTCCCGCTGACCTCCACGGTCTGGCTGTCCCGTTTCTGGGGCGTGCCGTACAAGAACGAGGACGCCAACGGGAAGATCACCACGGTCACGCTGGACGCCGCGGGACGCACCACCGAGGTGTGGAAGCCCACCGAGACCGGCAGCTCACCCTCGCTGAAGTTCAGCTACAGCATCCCCGCCTCCACCATCGGCGGCGTGCCGGACTCCGTCGACGGCTATCCCGGCGTGGGCACCCAGACCCTCCAGTCCGGAAGCACCTACCTGTCCACGCACACCTACACCGACGCGCTGGGCCGTACCCGGGAGACCCAGGCACCGCTTCCTCACAGCCTGGGCTTCTACCGGCAGGTCGCCGTCACCCGCTACGACACGGCAGGCAATGTCACCGGCACGTCCGCGGTCTTCCGCAACCCCGGTGTCATGGGCATCAACGGGCCGGCCAGCCCCGAGGTGAAGGACCTGCCTTCCTACACCGACCTCACCCTCGATTGGGCCGGGCGGACCACCTCCACCCACATCCTGGTGGGCAACGGCACCACGGCCACCACCTCGGCGTACGGATCGAGCTCGGCCGTCTACCACGGCGACTACACCACTGTCACCCCGGCGGTGTACGGCGCCACGGACACCTACACCGACGTGTACGGGAACACCTCGAAGGTCGTCGAACACAAAGACAGCTCGACCTTCACCACGCAGTACACCTACACGGACACCGGCCAGCTCAAGCAGATCAGCGACTGGCGCGGCAACAACACCGTCTACACCTACAACTGGGCTGGCCAGCGCCTCACCATCGACGATCCGGACGCCGGCTTGTCCAAGACCGAGTACGACGAGAACGGTCAGGTCAGCAAGGTCAGCAGCAACTTCGACCCGGCCACCGGCTCCGCAAAGACCGTTCTCTCCTACGCCTACGACAACCTGGGCCGCAAGACGTCCGTGATCAGTGGGGCCGATGAACTGGCCGCATGGAACTGGGACGACCCGAGCATTCCCGGCGGCAAGGGCCAGATCACCTCGTCCGTCAGCCGCGACACCAGCGGCAACAGCTACACCACCAAGATCGGCAGCTTCGACAGCCGCGGCCGCCCCAAGGACGTAACCGTCACCATTCCGGCCAACGTCACCGGCCTGGCCGGCGACTATAAAACAGAATTCACCTACGACGCCGCTGACCACGTCACCACGGTGAAGTACCCGGCAGCGGGCGGCCCGACCGGCCTGCCCGAGGAGACCGTCACCACCGGATACAACGACTTCGGACAGGCCGACAGCGTCGCCTCCGGCCTGCAGACCTACGTCAGCTCCACGGTCTACGACGCGTACAGCCGCCTGACCGACCGCTTCTACGGCAAACCGGCCACCTCGGGTTCCGGTGACGCTGTCACCGCCCAGCGCTCGTACAGCTACCAGGACGACACCGGCACCCGCTGGCTGCAGGGCATCTCCACCACCACCACCGCCAACCAGCTCGTCATCGAGAGCCAGAAGGACACCTACAGCTACGACCTCGCCGGCAACATCACTCAGCTGAGCGAGAACTCCGGCGGGCAAAGCTCCCAGTCGCAGTGCTTCACCTACGACAACCAAGCCCGCCTCACCCTGGCCTACACCCACGCCGGCACCTGCGCGGGAACGACGGCCTCGGACTTCGCCGGCACCTCCCCGTACCAGACCTCGTACTCCTACGACAGCCTCGGCAACCTTCAGTCCGTCACCGACACCGGCCAGACGAGCAGCAAGACCATCCGGGACTACCTGTACCCGGGATACGACGACACCGGCACCTGGACCACCGCCAACGCTGACCAGCCGCACGGCGTCCGCAAGATCAACCACATCGTCGGCGGCAGCACCACCAGCACCGACACCTTCAAATACAACTACGACGGCACGATGCAACAACGCATCGAACCAGGCGCCACCACCGACTACACCTGGACCAAACTGGGCCAGCTCTCCACCGTCAAGACCACCAAAACGGGCGGCAGCGACCTGACCCGCTACGTCTACGACGCCGACGGCAACCTCGCCGTCCGCACCACCCCCACGGAAACCGTCGCCTACATCGGCGGCATGGAACTGCGCAACGCCAACAACAAGATCAGCGCCACCCGGTACTACACCAGCGGCGGAGCCGCTGTCGCCATGCGCACCACTACCGACAACACCACCCCCGGTGGCAAAGTCACCTACCTGATGGCCGACAACCAGGCCTCCACCCAGCTCACCGTCGACGCCGCCACAGGCACCGCAACCCGCCGCCGCTACACCCCCTTCGGCGACGAACGCAGCGGCAGCCTCCCCGCCGGCACCAGCAACGGTTTCCTGGGCAAGACCGAAGACACCAGCACCGGCCTCTCCCTCCTCGGCGCCCGCGCCTACGACCCGAACCTGGGCCGCTTCCTCAGCCCAGACCCCCTGAGCATCCCCTACGACCCACAAAACCTCTCCGCCTACAGCTACAGCGGAAACGACCCCATCAACTACTCCGACCCCACAGGACTGACCAAGCAGTACGACCCAGGAGGCAATGACTACACCCCCGAGGAGAGCCGGGAGATCGCTGACAGCAACGCGAGCCCAACGTTCGATGCTGGCGGCAACAGCAACTCCGCAGGAGGCAACAACTCTGGAGGAGGAATTGGCGGCGTCCTAACGGCCCTTCTGCCGCAGGATCAAAGCCCTGAAGCCCAAGAACGCCTTGTGCAAGCCTGGGTTAACTATGGGCAAACCAGAAACGGCGCAGGCTACTGGGATGCCCCTATAGGGGACGGAGACAGAACAGCCCTAGCGTGCTGGGGCCGGGCAGCATGCAGCGAGGCGTTTAGGGTATACAAGGAAACCGGCGATCTCGCCAAGGCGAGGAAGATTGCCGCTACCTACTGCATCGAAAACGCCCAGCGCTGCGGCGTCGATCAAGGCGCCTACGACTCGATGAAAGACGCTGCAGAAACGTTCCCCATCGCCCTCTCGATGGGAATGGGGACAGCAGCCCAGGAAATGCATTCCGCGTTCAGCAGGGCTGTTGAAAGGGGTGGATGCAGTTTCAGTCCCTCCACGCTGGTGCTTCTGGAGGACGGCAAGAGTAAACCCATCAGCAAGGTCGAACCCGGAGACCAAGTCGAAGTAGCGGATCCGGACACCGGGCGTCATCGCGGCACCAGGGAGGTGACGGCCACCCACATAAACCACGATGACGACCTTGTCGATGTGGAAGTCCGAGACCACCACGGACATCTGCAGACCCTGCATGCAACATCTCGTCACCGAATCTGGGACGACACGGCGAAGGCCTGGGAGCCAGCAGGTCTGCTGATAGCGGGCCACGTCGTAAAATCTGCAGACAACAGCCAGGTTGTCATCATTGCGGTGATACCCCGTGCAGGTCGAGCTGACATGTACGACCTGACCGTCAGTGACCTGCACACGTATTATGTCCTGGCGGGGGCTACGCCGGTACTCGTTCACAATTGCAACAAAAATCAAGGCGTCTACGTATTCGACGATAAATCGAAGCCTGGCCACGTGTATATCGGTAAGACCAACAACTTTAACGTTCGACTGAACAAGCATGCAGACCTGGGTAGGCGAGACAAGGATGGGCCTGTCATTTGCATCCATGTGTGCGGAGACGACACGGCTCTCAGAATCCGAGAGCACATCATGAAGGTTCAGTTCGAAAAAATGGGCTTTCAGCTCAGCAGCGGCATTGAGGGGTATGGTCGAAACCTCTATAACAAGCGGCAGGCTACTCAGCCTGAGCTACCGTTCGAGTAGGGTGATATGGGAAAATGGGGATACGGGCCATTCGATAACGATGGCGCCGCTGACTTTGCTGGCGATTTGGATGCCACTCCGCTGCCTAGGCGGATTCAGGTGATCCAAGAGGCTCTCGCCTCGGTGGCAGGCGACGGAAGCCAGCATATCGATGGCGGTAGAGCAGAACTGGCAATCGCTGCTGCTGCGTTGACAGTCCGAGAGGTTGAGGGCGGCGATGAATTTCAATCTGCGACGTGGGGACCGAATGGTGAAATTCCGCAGATTCCGAAGGGGTTGATACCCCTGGCGCTCGAAGCGATTTCTCGCCTACTCGCCACAAGCAATGACTTGCGGGACGACTGGAGCGTAGAGGAGGAAGGCGTTGAATGGCTTGCAATGCTCCGAAGGCTGAAGGCGGTGCTTGACAGAGAGAGTACTGCAGAGACTTCCTTCTCTGCTCCAGACCCCGAAGGGCAAGAGCAAGGGCAACGGGGGGTTAGGCGAGCTGCGCATGAGGGTGAATCCATCCAGGAAGGTCTTTGGTGATGCCTTCAAGGTAGCTATCTAAAATGACCGAATGAAGGGTCATGAAGGCGTGAGTCGTGACTTCGTCACGTCATCTGATCATGGAGAATTCGGTAGCCAGGCAAATGCGAGGGTCCCCTCCGCGCTTCTGCGCGGAGGGGACCCTCGGGTCGTTTGACGGCAACGTCAGCGGACGATGGCTATGGCGGGTGGGGTGTCGGGGTCGTTACCCGTGGGGCTGAGTGCGTTGCTGAGGGTATCGATGGCTTGGCGTGGAAGCGGAGTCGGATGTAGACGCCGACGGTGACACCAATGTGGGCGTAGTCGAAGAGTTCCTTGATCACGACGAGGTCGACGCCTCTTTCAACTTCTGATCACTGGAGCGGGGGCATTTCAGCACTGGCTCTGGGAAAGGCCCCGAGATGCCAGGTCCTGCACGCACTCCAGCGCGATGCCGCAGGCCCGGGACAGGGCCCGGCCCCGGGTCGCGCAATGCGCCCCGGGGCGCACGCAGCGCCCGGGGGCCGTCCGCGAAGTCAGCTCGTTGCCCAGTCGAGTCCGAGTTCGGCGAGCGCGGCGAGTTTGTCGGCGGTCAGCTTGGCCCGACGGCTCTTGGCGTTGGACAGGAACACTCCGAGCTTTACCTCCGTCCCGTCCGGCAACGCCTCTACATGGCCTCTGGGTACGGTCAGGGAACCGGTGCGGGTCTTGTACTGCGCCAGGGCCGCAACACCGCGCTCGAAGGTGCTCACGGGCGCCATGGACGGCTTCGCGGGCTTCTCCGGTTCCGGGGCTGGGGGGACGATGCCGATGCCTTCCAGGCGCTCGCGCTGCCCGTCGGTCAGCGCCTCCCAGACCTTGGGCGTCTGCTGTCGGGCGAGCCATTTGCCGATGTCCATGCCGTGGATCGTGAACCCGGGCAGAACCTCCACTCCGCGGGCCTGGTCTTCTTCGTCGGCGAGGAGTTCGCGGAGTGCGGCCCAGTGGCGTTGCCAGTCGGCCGGCCACGAGGGATTCCAGTCCGGGTCGATCTCCTCAAGCGCGGTCTTCCACTCGGGGTGGCCGTCCAGGGCACCGGGGCGGCGCAGGTTGCTCAACCACTGTCCTACCGGCTTGTCCATGGCCACGGCGGACCTTGGAGCACAGAGGGTCCAGTGCTGTTCGTGGTAGGCCTTGGCGGCTTCCAGGTTCTCCTGGAACCGCTCGTCCGCAGGCGACCAGACCATGCCCAGCTGTTCCAGCCTGCGGGCGCGCAGGCCGCTCATCTGCCCCGCTCCGTACGCCCGTCGCTGCTCCGCGACCCACTGCCCAAGGGGTGTTGCTCCCTCGCGGTGGCCGTAGGGCACTCTCGCGTTCCCGACCCGTTCGACGTACGCCTTGAGCTTCGCCCAGCCGCGGGCCCAGTCCTGGCGTTCGGTGTCGATCACGTTGAAGGAAACCCAGTTGGCGACCATCACCGGGTCTCTGGGTGCGGAAAATCGAAGCAGCAGGCGGCTTTCTTCCTCGCCTTCATCGGGTGCCACACCGATTCTCACGGACGGCTGCGCGACGTCCTTCTGAGGCTCCTGAGGAATCGCGAGCAATTCCACGGCCTCCTCATCGTGAGCCCGCAGACCCTCCAATACCTTCACCAAGGGCCGGTACGATCCCGAGGTGAACATGTCCTCGGGCTTTTCCCCGGGCTGGAGAAAGACGGGCACGATCAAAGAGGCGAGCTTGCCTTGCCCCGGTTTTTGCCGCAGTGCGCGGCCGATGGCCTGGACGATGTCGTGGGGTGCACCCTTGGGGTCGAGCAGGGCCACGCTGTCCACCGCGCGGATGTCCACCCCCTCGCCCAGGACCCGACAGTTCGAGAGCACGGCCCGCCGCGCGGTGGTCTCGAAGCCGCCCAGCACCGTCCGCCGGTGCTCGGGGGCATGCTCCCCGCACAGCCAGTTGGCCCACACCTTCGACGGGTGCTTCTCGGGCTGGTCGGCGTGCAGCTTGGCCGCCACCGCCTCCAGGCCCTCCGCGTACGCCTGGGCCTCTATGGTCCGGTGGTGGAAGGTGATGCAGGTCGACAGATCATGCTGCGCCATGGTGTGCAGGAGCGCGGCCTGCAGCGCCCCGAGACGCTGCCCGCGCACCTCTTCCGAACCCCGCTCCTCGCCCATCAGCCGCTCCGGGGTGACGATGGGGTCCTTCAGCTCCAGCACGATGATCTGATACCGCGCCAGCAGCCCACGCGACACGGCCGACGCCAGCGAGAGCTTGTAGAGCACCGGCCCGAACACGGCCTCGTCGTCCATGGAAGCCGCCATCTCGCGCGGCAGCGGGTCCCGCACCCCCTCGGCGACCTCGCGGTTCAGCCGTTCCTCCCAGATCCGCGGCGTCGCCGTCAGATACAACCGCCGACGCGAGGGGATGACGCCCTGGTCGTGGACGTCGGCCCACGCCTTGCCCATCGACCCCGACGTCCGGTGCGCCTCATCCACGACCGTGAGGTCCATCGGGGCCAGCTGCTGCCCGTAGGCGCCCTCGAACGCCTCCGCCAGGACTCCCAGCGAGGCGTACGTCCCGAAGACGGTCACCGGCCCCGAACCGTGCCACAGCGCCAGCTGGATCGGGTTCGTCGTGGAGCGCACTCGAAGGCTCCACAGCTCCGGGTCGTCCTGCAGCGAGCACACCGCAACCGCCGGCCCCCCATGCCCAACCCCGCGCCACGCCTTAACGGTCTGGGTCAGAAGGTCCAGCGTCGGCACCAGCACCAGAACACGCCCCTTGGGCACGAGGCATTTCGCCGATGCCGCCGCGATGATGGTCTTTCCTGTTCCGCACGCGGCGTGCACCTGGCCACGCAGGCCATCGGCCGGAATGCCGCCCGGCGGAACATCGAGACCGCGCACGATGCAACTCACGGCCTCGATCTGATGGTCACGTAGCTTCACAGGCATTTATCGATCCCCCTTTTTTTCCGGAGAATGCAGCGTGCTAATCATGAAAGGACTCCCCACGTGATGGCTACTGGCCCGGGGGTGTGATGCATGACTCCAAATTCTACACAGCACATCTCTATGATGCAGCATCTTTACCAGCCCGCGCATGACCTCGGGACGGCACGCCGGGGCATCACCCCGGACCACTCGATTCACTCGAGGTCACGGTGAAGGACGAGTGATCTTGGCCAGATGCCCCATCTCCGTCTCCTCAGGGAAACACCCAACTTCATTACCTGGTCCGGATGTTGCAAGGCGGCAGTCGAGGGCAGCCGATAGACAGGAGACAGGAGGGAGAGACCGTATGAGGCAGCACTCCAGTCCGCGTACGCCGCCATCATGGGCCATGCCAGGCAACCGGTGGACACCATGGGTCTTCTGGCCCCTGCTCTGCTGGAGTGTCACTTTGCTGGTGTGGCAGGTAGTCAACAGCGCCAGCGCGGTCCGCATCGTGACGGCGGCCGGCCTGACCCTCCTGTTCAGCTCACTGCTGGCCGCCAATCGGGCCGCGAGACGCAAACAGGACTGATGCAGGGTCAACTCTGCCGCCACACCCCCAATCACTCGCCAGCCCGGCGAAGCCGGTGGGGCGGGAGCGCAGCGGACGCCCCGCACCCGCGCTTGCGCGGGTGCCTCAATTCGCGCTTGCGCGAATTTCCCTTCTCCGAATTCCGCTCGCGGAATTCCATTCCCGCGCTTGCGCGGGAATTTAATTGCGCTTGCGCAATTCGCGCTCTATGTAGCGCGC